>NZ_CM132115.1:0-4800000 GCF_053592855.1 Bradyrhizobium sp. T-1
ATGACGACATCGGAACAGGATCGCTGGTCACGCGTGAAGAATCGCCTGCGCACGAACGTTGGTGAGGACGTCTATACGAGCTGGTTTGCGCGCATGGATCTCGAAGGCGTGCAGGACGAGAGCGTGCGTCTCTCGGTCCCGACGCGGTTCCTGAAGAGCTGGATCCAGGCCCATTATGCCGAGCGTGTGCTGTCATGCTGGCAGGCCGAGATGCCGGAAGTGCATCGTATCGACCTCACCGTCCGCTCCGCCGTGCGCCCCGTGGTGCAGCCGAAGGAAGCGCCGGCGCCGGTCGAAGCACGCCGCGCGCCTGCGCCGGAGCTGCGCTCGACCGCGACCGCGCCGGTCTCCGCCAATCATGACGCGCTCGGCGGCTCGCCGCTCGATCCGCGCCTGACCTTTGCAAGCTTCGTCATCGGCCGTTCCAACACGCTGGCGCATGCCGCCGCGCGCCAGGTCGCCGAAGGACGTCGCGGCGACCCCGTGATGTTCAACCCGCTCTACATCCATGCCGGCGTTGGCCTCGGCAAGACGCATCTGTTGCAGGCGGTGACCTGGGCCGGCAATTCCGGCAACGAGCGCAAGGTGCTCTACCTGACCGCAGAAAAATTCATGTACGGCTTCGTCGCCGCGCTGAAGACGCAGACGGCGCTGGCCTTCAAGGAAGCGCTGCGCGGCATCGACGTGCTCGTCATCGACGACCTCCAGTTCCTGCAGGGTAAGTCGACGCAGGCCGAGTTCTGTCACACGCTGAATGCGCTGATCGATGCCGGCCGTCAGGTCGTGATTGCTGCCGACCGTCCGCCGTCCGACCTGGAAAGCCTGGACGATCGGGTCCGCTCGCGCCTCGCCGGCGGTCTCGTGGTCGAGATGGGCTCGCTCGGCGAGGAGCTGCGCCACGGCATTCTCAAGTCGCGCGTCGCGGCGGCCCGCACCCATCATGCGACTTTCGACGTACCGGAAGAGGTGCTGCATTATCTGGCGCGCGCCATCACCCATAACGGCCGTGACCTCGAAGGCGCGATCAACCGCCTCTTGGCGCATTCGAAGCTCAACAACCGGCCGGTGACGCTGGAGATGGCCGAGCACGAGGTGCGCGATCTGATCCGGCCGCAGGAGCCGAAGCGGATCAAGATCGAGGACATCCAGCGCGTGGTGGCGCGGCAGTATAATGTCAGCCGCTCCGACCTCTTGTCCTCGCGCCGGACCGCCAATGTGGTGCGTCCGCGCCAGGTGGCGATGTATCTCGCCAAGACGCTGACCCTGCGCTCACTGCCGGAAATCGGCCGCCGCTTCGGTGGCCGCGACCACACCACCGTGCTGCACGCCGTGCGCAAGATCGAGGCGCTGGTGTCCAGGGACAATGCGCTGTCGGAGGAAGTGGAGTCGCTGAAGCGCCAGCTTCAGGAATAAACGCCTAGACCTCCCGCCATTCTCCCGCCGCCCCGGCCATGCCTGGGCGGCGGTGTTCGTTTTGGCGGTAAATCGTGGGGAACTGGCTCCCGATCCCTTGAATCCCGGGGCTATCCGCGCCACCTTGCGCGACCCTGACGGCTTTGGTCATATCGGCTCGATGACCCGGCCTGCCGGGGTCTTCGGTGCCGCGGCGCGCTGTCCTCCGCCCGGCTTTTTCCATCTTTGGGGATCGGGCGAGTAGTGCAATGAAGGTTACGGTCGAACGCGCGCAACTCCTGAAATCGCTGGGCCATGTCCACCGCGTGGTCGAGCGCCGCAACACGATTCCGATCCTGGGCAACGTGCTGGTCCGCGCCGAGAACGCGAAATTGTCGCTGAAGGCGACCGACCTCGACCTCGAGGTGACGGAGACGCTTCCTGCGGAAACCGCGACCGCGGGCTCGACCACCGTGCCGGCGCACATGTTCTACGACATCGTGCGCAAGCTGCCTGATGGGTCCCAGATCGTGCTGGAGGCCGACGGCGACCGCGCGGTGCTGGCGATCCGCGCCGGCCGCTCGCGCTTCACGCTGCAGACCCTGCCGGAGAACGATTTCCCGGATCTCGCCGCGGGCGACCTGTCGCACGCGTTCAATCTCGCCGCCAAGGACGTCAAGCGGCTGATCGACCGCACCCAGTTCGCGATCTCCACCGAGGAGACGCGCTATTATCTCAACGGCATCTATCTGCATGCCGCGGGCACGGCGAAGGCCGCGACCCTGCGCGGCGTCGCCACCGACGGCCACCGCCTCGCCCAGCTCGACCTGGTGCAGCCCAAGGGCGCCGAGGGCATGCCCGGCGTGATCGTGCCGCGCAAGACCGTCGGCGAGGTGCAGCGCCTGATCGAGGACACCGACGCCGAGATGACGATCGAGCTGTCGCAGGCCAAGATCCGCTTCACCATCGGCAACGTGGTGCTGACCTCGAAGCTGATCGACGGCACCTTCCCCGATTACGGCCGCGTCATCCCGCAGGGCAACGACAAGGAACTCGTCGTCGACAAGAAGGACTTCGAGAACGCGGTCGACCGCGTCTCGACGATCTCGAGCGAGCGCGGCCGCGCGGTCAAACTGTCGCTGTCGCCGGGCAAGCTGGTGCTGTCGGTCACCAATCCGGATTCCGGCAGCGCCACCGAAGAGATCGAGGTCGAATACGCCTCCGACGCGCTCGATATCGGCTTCAACTCCCGCTACCTGCTCGACATCGCCGCCCAGATCGAAGGCGACGTCGCCACCCTGAAGCTCGCCGACCCCGGCTCACCGACCCTGGTGCAAGACCGCGACGACAAGAGCGCGCTGTACGTGCTGATGCCGATGCGGGTGTGAGGGGCTACCGGCCTCCGCACGCATTGACTACATCCGTCATGGCCGGGCATAGCCGTCCGAAGGGCGGCGCCGCTGACGCGCGCCAATGACAAAGACAGCATGACCCCCTCCCGCATTCATCGCCTGACGCTGACGCATTTTCGCAATTATCGGGCGGCGGGGCTCGAGACGGCGGCTGACATGGTGGCGCTGGTCGGGCCGAACGGGGCGGGCAAGACCAATTGCATCGAGGCGATCTCGTTCCTGTCGCCGGGCCGGGGCTTGCGGCGCGCCACGCTGGAGGATGTCGCCGACAACCAGGGCGATGGGTCCTGGGCGGTGTCGGCGCAGGTCGAGGGCGCGCTGGGGCTCGCCACGCTCGGCACCGGCATCGAGCCGCCGCGCGCGGACGCTTCCGCGAGCCGCCGCTGCCGCATCGACCGCGAGCCCGTCAATTCTGCGGCCGCCTTCGGTGACCATATTCGCATGGTGTGGCTGACGCCGGCGATGGACGGGCTGTTCATGGGCGCTGGTTCCGAGCGGCGGCGCTTCTTCGACCGCCTGGTGCTCGCGATCGACAGCGAGCATTCCAGCCGCATCAATGCGCTGGAACGTTCCCTGCGCTCGCGCAACCGTCTGCTCGAGACGCGCAATTACGACGACCATTGGTGTGACGCGATCGAGCGCGAGACCGCCGAGCTCGCGGTCGCGGTGGCCGCGACGCGCGGCCAGACTGCGGCGCGGCTCACCGGCATGCTCAACGCGCGCGCGCAAGCCTCCGCATTTCCGTCAGCGCAGATCGCGCTCGACGGCTGGATGGAGAACGCGCTGCTGCAGGAGACCGCGACGTCGGTCGAGGACCGCTATCGCCAGATCCTGCGCGACAACCGCCCGCGCGATGCGATTGCCGGCCGCACCACCGACGGCCCGCATCTCACCGATCTCCAGGTGATCTATGCGCCGAAGAGCATGCCGGCGCGCGATGCCTCCACCGGCGAGCAGAAGGCGCTGCTGATCGGCCTCGTGCTGGCGCATGCGACGCTGGTCGCGGAGATGACCGGCATCGTGCCGCTGCTCTTGCTCGACGAGGTCGTCGCCCATCTCGACCCCAACCGCCGCACCGCGCTGTTCGACGAACTGCGCAAGCTCGGCGCGCAGGTCTGGCTGACCGGCGCGGACCCGGCCGCGTTCACCGAGATCGGCGCCGGCGGCGAAGTGTTTGACGTCGAGAGCGGACGCGTTTCCGCCCGGCGATAGCCGGCTTTGTTGAACCTCGCTTATTCGGGCCGCGACTAGGTCTGTGAGGCCGCGCTGGCGGTGTCGCAGCCGTTGCAATCGCGCAATCGACACGCGCGATATCCCTGGAGAGAGAGAGACCATGACGACGGTAAGGCAAGGGGCGAAAGTCCCGGCACGATGGCGGCTGTTCGTGTGCGGCCTCGCTCTGATCGCAAGCTGCGCGCTTGCCGCAAGCGCCGGCGCCTGGCGCTGCGCGCTTGCCGCAAGCGCCGGCGCCTGGGTGCCGCATCTCGCGCCGCTGTTTTCGTCCGCCCTCGCGCCGGATCCCGACGCCGCCCTGCCCGCACCGACCCGAACCAGCTATCGCGAGATCGGCACCACCAAGATGCTCGGCATCGAGGCGCCGCTGCGGACCAGGCTCACGGCTCGCATTCCCGCAAAGCTCGGCGACGTCCTCGCCTTCTACCGCACCGAGCTCGGAAAGCTCGGCTGGCAGGAACAGCACGATGGCGCCGTGATCGCCACCGATCACGTCCGGCTCACCTTCGCGACCCCGCTGGGGCCGGCGGCGCTGGAGCTTGACCGCAAGGACTCGAGCACCTCAGTCAATCTGGTGCAGCGAAACCGCGAGGCCGCGACCATGGCGCATGTCATGCCCCGGCCCGGCCGCGCGGCGCTGATGCTCACCAATCTCAGCGACAAGGAAGCCGTGCTCACGGTCGACAACCACACCATCACGCTCCCCGCCCGCGCCGGCAAGGAACGCCCGGAGGCGCCGCTGTTCAACATGCCGCCGGGCAAATATTCATACGCGTTGAAGATCGACGGCGGCCCGGACCGCAACACAACGATCGAGCTGGTGGCCGGCGATGCCTGGGAGGTCACGATCGGTCCGGAGGGTGACCTCTGGTCGCCGCTGCAGCTCTATTGAGCCCCGCCCCCTCCTGACCCCGCCTGCGGCGCCTCGGGATACCGCTGTTGAACCTTGCCGGTTCCTGCCGCGACTAGTCGTCTGAGGCCGCGCCGACGGTGTCGCAGCCTGCAATTGCGCGGGGATCAGGACCCACGCGAAATCCGGGAGTCTTTCAGATGTCGATGATCGAGCGCGGGACGCAGGTCCCGGCACGCTGGCGGCTGCTTGCCTGCGGCCTTCTGCTGATGGCAAGCGTTTCGCTGCCCGCGCGCGCCGACGACGGCATCGTCGACGTCCACGGCCTGCCGCAGCTCGAAGGCGCGGTGCAGGATCCCTCGCTTGGAAAGGGCGGCGGCGTCGAATATCGCATGCCGACACCGGAGGCCGTAACAGCACCGGCGGTGAAGAAGCTCCTGAGCGCCAATGGCTGGGTGCCTTATGTGCGACCGCTGGAGGAGAAGAGCACCACACTGAATTTCAAGAAGGGACGGCAGGGCCTTTCGGTCTTCCTCACCCAGGCCCTGGGCCGACCCGACCAGTCCGTGGTCCACTATTCGTACGACCGGATCTACGGGAACGTGCCGTTCCCCGATGGCGCGAGTGACATCATGTTCGATGGCACCAGGCCCTATCTCGGCTGCATCGCGCCCGGCACGCTCGATGGGACGTCGGATTTCTACGCCAGCCAGATGGCTGCGATCGGCTGGCAGAAGCTCACGCCGGAAACCGCCACACGCTGGACGACCAGCCTGGAGGAGACCGTTCCCAACGGCTTTCGTGCATTTTACGCGCACGCTGATAGCGAGGAGACTGGCTTCTACCGACAGAAGCCGGTCATGCTGACGCTGACGCGCCGCGACGACGGCCGCACCAATGTGGACATCCGCGTCGCGCCCTTCGCTTTGCCCGGAGAGCTCAAGGCCGACAGCGATCTTGCCGGCCTGCCGCGACCGAATTCGACCAAGTCAGCCAGGGGCCTCGGCGGCGCAAGCTCCAACAAGCGCGAAATGTCCGCCGCCGTGATGGCCGAGCTGCCCGCCGTGCTCGCCTTCTATCATCGCGAGCTCGCCGCGCGTGGCTGGCAGGAGGATGGCAGTGCGCCGCTCGCGCCCGGCGACGAGGTGGCGATCAAGGTCTCCACGAACGAGGAAACCGGCGTGCTGCGGCTCGGCCGCAAATACGATTTCACCATGGTCAGCATGATCGCGCAGCTGAAGGAGTCGGCGCTTGCCGCCCGCGCCAAGGCGAAGAAGGAAGCTGACGAGCAATTCATGAAGGACGCGGAGGCGATGACGAAACAGGTCCTCGCTGAAGACGCGGCCCGTCGCAAGGTACAGGCCGCCACGCTCTCCGATGCGCCGTTGCAGGCACAGGCCGGCAGCACCACGCCGGTGCCGCTGCCGGAGACCGCGCAGGAGGTGAATTTCGATGGCCCCGGTGGCCGGCTCGAATTCAATGCCGCCTCCAGCGTCAAGGCGCTCGCCACGTTCTACCGTTCATCGCTGAAGCAGGCGGGCTGGAAAGAGCAGCCGTCGGTCATCAACCAGCCGAACATGGCCGTGCTGGAATTCGCCAAGGGCGGCAAGGCGATCTCGTTCACCGTGATGCAGATGGGCGCGAAGGTGAATGTCAGCGCCGATGGCTCGGGCCTCAAGATGGCCGCGGCTAACCCTGTCTCCAAGAGCGGCCCTGCGAGCAACGATGCGGCTGGCGTGCAGGCCAAAGCATCCGGCCCGCTGGAAGCAGACCCGGACTCCGCGCTGCCCGTGCCGAAGCAGCGCAGCTCGACCTCGCTTGGCACGGCAAAGCTGCCCGGCGTCGAGGTGCCGTTCCGCCGCGAGCTCGAAGCCAACGTGCCCGCCGAGCTCAGCGACGTGCTCGCGTTCTATCGCCGCGAGCTGACAAAGCTCGGTTGGCAGGAGAAGCCGGACGGCGCGGTGACGACCGCCGATCGCGTGCAGCTCGCCTTCGCCTCCCCGCAGGGCCCGGCGATGTTGAAGCTCGGCCGCACCAGGGGCGAGACGTCGATCGACCTCGTGCAGAAGAACCCGGATGCCGCGACCAAGGCCGACATCATGCCGAAGCCAGGTCAGGCCAAGCTGCTGCTGGGCAATATGGGCAACCAGGAAGCCGTGCTCACCATCAACAAGCAGACCATCAAGGTCGCCGCCGGCGCCGGTGGCCCTCAATCGCCGAAGGGGCCGATGCTCGATCTGCCGCCCGGCAAGTATCAATACGCGCTGAAAATCGCTGGCCGGCCGGCCCGCAACGAAGCGATCGAGCTCGTCGCAGGCGATGCCTGGGGCCTGATGGTGGGTCCGACCGGCGAAGTGCTGCCGCTGCAGATGTATTGATCCCGTCACCCTTGCTTGGAAAGGCCAGGTTGAACCTGGCCGTTCCGTGAGGCGACTAGTGCTGCAGAGGCGGCGGCAATGCGTATTGCGACCGCCGCATCGCGCGAAGATCACGACGCGCGATATCCCTGGAGAGTGAGTGAGACGATGGTCAAGCGCGCGTCAAATATTCCGACAGGATGGCGGCTGTTGGTGTGCGGCCTCTTGCTTCTCGCGAGCTGCCCGCTTCCGGCACACGCCGAGGGCGCGGTGCCGGACATGGCGCGGCTGTATTTGGCGCGGCTGTCGCCCGGGCCGCTCAAGCTCGATCCTGGTGTCGATCTGCCCGTGCCGACCCGGATCAGCCACAGGCACTTCACCACCCAATATGCTGACGGCGTCAAGGCTCCGATCCGGCGTACGCTCAGCGCCAGTATCCCTGCCGAGTTCAGCGACGTGCTCGCCTTCTACCGTGCCGAGCTGCCGAAGCTCGGTTGGCAAGAAGTGGCAGGTGGGGCCGCGGTCGCAGCCGAGCACGCGGAGTTCTCGTTCACATCCCCAGAGGGGCCAGTCACCTTGATGCTCGGCCGCGCGAAGGACGAGACCACGGTCGAGCTGGTGCAGCGGAACACAGAGGCCGCCGCCAAGGCCAACTTCCTGCCGATGCCAGGACAGGCGCGGCTGATCTTCGGCTATCTTGTGCCTGACGTGGCTTCGCTCGCGATCAACGATCAAACCATCAAGATCGCGGGCGGCGTCAATCATCCGCAAACGCTGGATCTGCCGCCCGGCACGTATTCCTACACTCTTGTCGTATCAGGCCATCGGATGCGCACTGCTAGCATCACCGTGGCCGCAGGCGAGGCCTGGGCCCTCAGGTTGAGCGACGACGAGAGCAAGTCGGACCGGATCTACTGAACCCAGGGCCTGCTCCGGGCCGCGATGGCACCTCGGAACAGCTCTCCGCGCCCCCGCAAAATCCGCGCCTTTGAGGGCTCAAAACAGCGTCCCGAATCGGGCTTTTTGCGAGCCCCGGAATCGACCTTCTCACGCCTTGAAAACCCGCCCAAAAACCCCATCTACTCAAAGGGTTGCCGGGAGATACTTTGCGCTAGGCGCAATCGGTCTTTCATGGCACAAATAGCTTGCAGATCAGCGCCTTTTGCGCGGCTGATTCGGGCGACATTTCGAAGGCCTCTCATGACAGAACCTGCTCGGCAGCCTGCTGCCGAAAACGAGCCCTCCACCGCGAGCGAATATGGCGCGGAATCGATCCGCGTGCTCAAGGGGCTCGATGCCGTCCGCAAGCGCCCCGGCATGTATATCGGCGATACCGATGACGGCTCGGGCCTGCACCACATGGTCTACGAGGTCGTCGACAACGCGATCGACGAAGCGCTGGCGGGCCACGCCACGCGCGTCGATGTCGTGCTCAATGCCGACAATTCCGTCACCGTGCGCGACGACGGCCGCGGCATTCCGGTCGACATCCACAAGGGCGAAGGCATCTCGGCAGCCGAGGTCATCATGACCCAGCTTCACGCCGGCGGAAAGTTCGACCAGAACTCCTACAAGGTCTCCGGCGGCCTGCACGGCGTCGGCGTCTCCGTCGTCAACGCGCTGTCGAGCAAGCTGGGCCTGCGCATCTGGCGCGACGACAAGGAGCATTACATCGAGTTCGCCCACGGCGATGCGGTCGCACCGCTCAAGGTCGTCGGCGATGCGCCGGGCCGGCGCGGCACCGAGGTGACGTTCCTGGCCTCGGGCGAGACCTTCAAGAACATCGAATACGACTTCGCGACGCTCGAGCATCGTCTGCGCGAGCTCGCCTTCCTCAATTCCGGCGTCAACATCGCCCTCTCCGACATGCGTCACGCGGTCGAGAAGCGCGAGGAGATGTACTATTCCGGCGGCGTCGAGGAGTTCGTCAAATATCTCGACCGCAACAAGAAGGCCCTGGTGCCCGCGCCGATCATGGTGCGCGCGGAGGCCAACGGCATCGGCGTCGAGGCCGCGCTGTGGTGGAACGACAGCTACCACGAGAACGTGCTGTGCTTCACCAACAACATCCCGCAGCGTGACGGCGGCACCCATCTCGCCGGTTTCCGCGGCGCGCTGACGCGCCAGGTCAACGGCTATGCCGAGGCCAACGCGAAGAAGGAAAAGATTGCGCTCACCGGCGACGATTGCCGCGAAGGCCTCACCGCCGTGCTGTCGGTGAAGGTGCCGGACCCGAAGTTTTCGTCGCAGACCAAGGACAAGCTGGTGTCCTCGGAAGTGCGCCCGGTGGTCGAGAACGTGCTGAACGAGGCGCTGCAGGCCTGGTTCGAGGAGCATCCGTCCGAGGCCAAGATGATCGTCGGCAAGGTGATCCAGGCCGCCGCCGCCCGCGAAGCGGCGCGAAAGGCGCGCGAGCTGACGCGCAAGAGCCCGCTCTCGGTCTCCTCGCTGCCCGGCAAGCTCGCCGACTGCCAGGAGAAGGACCCGGCGAAATCAGAACTGTTCATCGTCGAGGGCGACTCGGCAGGCGGCAGCGCCAAGCAGGGCCGCAACCGTGAATTCCAGGCGGTGCTGCCGCTGCGCGGCAAGATCCTCAACGTGGAACGCGTCCGGCCCGACAAGATGCTGGGCAGCGAGCAGATCGGTACGCTGATCACCGCACTCGGAACGAGCATCGGCGACGAGTTCTCGGTCGAGAAGCTGCGCTATCACAAGATCATCGTGATGACCGACGCCGACGTCGACGGCGCCCACATCCGCACGCTGCTGCTCACCTTCTTCTACCGGCAGATGCGCGACATCATCGACGGCGGCTATCTCTATATCGCCCAGCCGCCGCTGTATAAGGTTTCGCGCGGCAAGTCCGAGCAATATCTGAAGGACGAGCGCGCGCTGGAAGATTATCTGATCGACGCCGGTCTCGACGACTGCGTCTACATTCCCGGCACCGGTGGCGATCGGTCCGGCCGTGATCTGCGCGCGCTGGTCGATGACGCCCGCGTGGTCCGCAGCATCCTGCGCAATTTGCACAGCCGCTATAACCGCAAGGTGATCGAGCAGGCCGCCATCACCGGCGTGCTGAACAAGTCGGTCTACGGCAACCCGGAGAACGCCGCGGCCGCGGCGCAGTACATCGCGACCCGGCTGGACAACCAGGCCGAGGAGGTCGAGCGCGGCTGGGTCGGGCAGTTCGTCGAAGGCCAGGGTTTCCTGTTCGAGCGCACCGTGCGCGGCGTCAAGGAAGCGGCTGTCATCGACGATGCGCTGCTCGGTTCGGCCGAGGCACGCAAGCTCGACGAGTACACGACGAAGCTGCAGGACGTCTATGCCCGCTCCGGCAAGCTGCGGCGCAAGGATACCGAGCACGTGGTGCACGGCCCGGTCGATCTGTTCGAGGCGGTGACCGAAGCCGGCCGCAAGGGCATCACGCTGCAGCGCTACAAAGGCCTCGGCGAGATGAACCCGGAGCAGCTCTGGGAGACCACGCTCGACACCGACGTGCGCTCGCTGCTGCAGGTGAAGGTCAAGGAGGTCGACGAGGCCGACGACATCTTCACCAAGCTGATGGGCGACGTGGTCGAACCGCGCCGCGACTTCATCCAGGAACATTCGCTCAGCGCGACGATCGATATTTGAGGGCCCTGTACGTTTGATGCTCGGTGCGAGTCCCGGGCACGGATCACCTCTCCCCGCTGGGGAGAGGTCGGAGCGCATCGATAGATGTGCTCCGGGTGAGGGGTTACAGTCTCACCGGCTGCTGCAGCCCCTCACCCGGATTGCTGCGCAATCCGACCTCTCCCCGCTGGGGAGAGGTAATGGGCACGGCGACCCCTGAACCTCACCGCCCGCAATCGCGACGAAATGGCGTGAACCCGTTGGCCAATCCGGCCGGGAAATGTCCATGAGCGCTCCTGCGATCAAGCCTGCCATTCCGTCACGCCGGCTTGGCGTGATCGGGAGCCTCATCGGCCTGCTGGCTTTCATGGCGGCCGTGCTGCCGCATTGGGTCGTGCCGATGGTGTATCCGCCACCAGCAGTTGACCAGGTGATCGTCGACACCGGGCACCGCATCAAGGATCGTATCGTCGCGCGCGTGAAGGGCGTTGAATATCAGGCGCCGACAGTTGAAAAATCGGCTGGAAGAAGCTGGAGCGAAATTGCATCGGTCACGGCGATCTCACTCGGCCTGCTCGCCATCCTGCTGTCCGTCCTCTCGCTGATCTTTCGAGAAGAGCGCCTCCTTGCCGCCGTCGCCGCCACGCTCGGCACCGGCGCCATTGCGATCGAGATCTCCTTCGTCATGATCGGCGCGCTGATCCTGATCGCGATCCTCTATGTGGTGGGAAATATCATCGGCCTGTTTTGAGGCCGTCTGGCCGGCAGGCCGTCCAGAACCACGGCCAGCGCAATTGCTACCGCGCTCAATTCCCTATAGTTTCCGCCTCCCAAGCAGCCCGCCCCAACCCAACAGGACGGAGAGATCCAAGTGGCGCCCATCCAATATATCGTCGAGGGCGGTCACCGGCTCTCGGGCTCGATCGAGCCGGCCGGCAACAAGAATTCGGCGCTGCCGATCATCGCCGCCGCCCTGCTCACCGAACATCCGGTGACGCTTCAGAACGTGCCGCGGATCCGCGACACCGAGACGCTGGTCGAGTTGATCTGCTCGGTCGGCGCGTCAGCGGAATGGACCGCGCGCAACACGCTTCACATCCACGCCAAGAGCATCCGTGCCGCCGATCTCGACCCCGAGCTCTGCGTTCGCATCCGCGCCTCGATCCTGCTCGCGGGCCCGCTGCTCGCACGCTGCGGCGAGGTGATGCTGCCGCCACCCGGCGGCGACGTCATCGGCCGGCGCCGGCTCGACACGCATGTGTTGGCGCTGGAACAGCTCGGCGCCAAGGTCACCGCAACGGACCGGCTGGAATTCCGCTGCCCCAAGCTCACCGGCGCCGACGTGTTCCTGGACGAGCCGAGCGTCACCGCGACCGAGAACGCGCTGGTCGCGGCGGTTGCCGCCGACGGTGTCACCCATTTGCGCAACGCGGCCTCGGAGCCGCATGTGCAGGACCTCGCCAACTTCCTGGTTGCACTCGGTGCGAAGATCGAGGGCATCGGCACCAACACCATGATCGTTCATGGCCCGGCGACGCTGGGCGGCACGACCTATGCGATCCAGCCCGATCATATCGAGGTCGGCTCGCTGATCGGACTTGCCGCCGTGACGCGCTCGCCCTTGCGCATCGTGCGCGCCGGCGTGGAGCATCTGCGCTCGATCCGCATGGGTTTCGAGCGGCTCGGCATCGTCTGCCGCGTCGAGGGCGACGATCTCATCGTGCCGTCGAACCAGACGCTGAAGATCCAGGACGATTTCGGCGGCCACGTGCCGAAGCTCGAGGACCAGCCATGGCCGGCGTTCCCGGCCGATCTGATGTCGATCGCGATCGTCACTGCCACGCAATGCGAAGGCGTGATCCTGATGTTCGAGAAGATGTTCGAATCGCGCATGTTCTTCGTCGACAAGCTGATCGGGATGGGTGCGCGCATCGTGCTGTGCGATCCGCATCGCGCCATCATCGCAGGGCCCAGCCGGCTGCACGGCGCGACGCTGAGCTCGCCCGACATCCGCGCCGGCATGGCGATGCTGCTCGCCGCCGTCTGCGCCGAGGGCACCTCCACCATCAACAATGCCGACCAGATCGAGCGCGGCTATGAACGCATCGACGAGCGGCTGAACGCGTTGGGTGCGAAGATCCGGCGCGTGCCGGAACGGAAGGGGTGATCTTCGCCTCTCTCCGCTTGCGGGGAGAGGCCGGAATGCGCATACCAGCGCGGATTCCGGGTGAGGAGGACTCTCCGCGAGCCCAACCGCCAGCTTTTCCGCGGAGAAAACCCCTCACCCCGCCCCTCTCCCCGCAAGCGGGGCGAGGGAGAAGAAACCGGGGCCATGTTTTCGACGTGTGGCTGTGCTATTTCACCACCATGCTCGACACCGTCCAACCGCAACAGCAGCCGCAAACCGGCGTGCCGCAAAACCATCTCGCACGAGAGTTCGTCGAGACATTGCGACTGGCCGTGCCGATGATGCTGACGCAGCTCGGGCAGATCGCGATGATTACGAGCGATCTCGCATTGATCGGCCGGCTCGGCGAGGACGCGGTCGCCGCTGCGGCACTTGCGCACACCGTCTATTTTGTCAGCTTCACCTTCGGGCTTGGATTGATGGCTGCGGTGTCGCCGCTGGCCGCCCAGGCGTTCGGCGCCGGCGACGTCAGGCGCATCCGCCGTTCCTTGCGCGTCGGCCTGTGGGTGGCGTTCCTGATCTCGCTGCCGATGATGGCCTCGCCGCTTTATGGCGAGCACATCCTGATTGCGCTTGGGCAAGCGCCGCATTCCGCCGCTCTCGCGCAGCGCTATCTGAATGGCCTCGCCTGGGGCATCGCGCCGGCGCTCGGCTTCATCGCTCTGCGCAGCATGATGAGCGCGGTGAACCGGCCGCAGGCGCCGTTGTGGATCACGCTCGCGGCGATCCCCGCGAATTTCGCGCTGGTCTATTGCCTGATCCATGGCCTGTTCGGCCTGCCGGAGCTTGGCCTGTTCGGCGCCGGCCTTGCGACCACGCTGGTCAATCTCGGCACCTTCATCGCTGCGCTCGCCATCGCGGCGTGGCGCAAGCCGTTCGCCGATTATCATCCGCTGGCGCATCTGTGGCGGATCGATTGGCCATTGATGCGCCAGCTGATCGTGATCGGCGCGCCGATCTCGCTCTCGCTGCTGCTGGAATACGGCCTGTTCTCATCGGCCGCGCTGCTGATGGGATTGATCTCGACCACCGCCCTGGCCGCACACCAGATTGCGCTTCAGGTCACGGCCGTACTGTTCATGGTCCCGCTCGGGATCGGCATGGCTGCGACGGTGCGCGTCGGCCATGCCTTTGGCCGCGACGATCCGGCCGGCGTGCGGCGCGCGGGCCTCGTCGCCGCCGTGCTGGGGATCGCGTTCGTATCGGCGCTGACAGTCGCCATCATCCTTGGCCGCTATGGACTGGGGCGGCTGTTCTTCGGCGGCAGCGAGGCCAGCGCACCGACGGTCGAGCTGACCGCGACGCTTTTGCTGGTCGGCGCGACCTTCTTCATTGCCGATGCGCTGCAGACCATCATGGGCGGCGCACTGCGCGGCATCAATGACACCCAGATGACGCTGGTATTCGCAGCGATCGGCTATTGGTGCATCGGCTTCCCGATCGCCTGGGTGCTGGCCTTTCACGCCGGCCTCGGCGCGGTCGGCGTCTGGATCGGACTGTCGATCGGATCGTTCGTCTATGCCGGCCTCTTGATCTTGCGCTTCCGGATGCTGACGCGCAGACTGGTGGGGATCGTGGAGCCGGCCCGATGACGCTGTCCGTCGACCTGTTCTTTTCCTTTCGCAGCCCGTTCAGCTATCTGGCGCTGCCGAAGACGCTGAAACTGGTCGCGGAGTATGATCTCGCGGTAAACCTGCGGCCGGTCTATCCGCTCGCAGTGCGCGTGCCCGGCTTCTTCAAGAAGGCCAGTCCCAATTTCATTCGCTATGTGGTGCTCGACAGCACGCGCGTGGCGCAGCACGAGGGCATTCCGTTCCGCTTTCCGCGACCGGATCCGATCGTGCAGGACAAGACGACGTTCGATGTCGCGACAGAGCAGCCCTACATCCATCGTCTGACGCGGCTGGGCGCGATGGCTCAGCTCGACGGCCGCTCGCTCGCATTCACGGACGCGATCGCACGTGTGCTTTGGGATGGTTCAGTGACGGGCTGGAACGAAGGCGATCATCTCGCCCGCGACGCGGAGAAGGCCGGCTTCGATCTCGCCGCAATGGATGCGGCAATCGCAGCTGATCCGGATCGTTACGAGCAGGTGATCGCCGAAAACGAAAAGGATCACGCGGCATCGGGCCATTGGGGCGTGCCGACCTTCGTGTTCGAGAACGAGCCGTTCTTCGGCCAGGACCGCATCGACCTCCTGGTCTGGCGCATGCAGGGCAAGGGGCTGGCGAAGCGCTAAAGCGCATCGCGCTTTAGCCTTCTGTCTTGAGCATGATCTCTTCGGAAAACCGCTTCACACTTTTCCGGATCATGCTCCAGCTCACTCCGCGACCTTCACTGGCCCTTTCGCCGCGGTCTCGGACCATTCGCCGACGACGCGGTCGAGATCGCAGAGATTCTGGTGCATCTGCTCCAGCGAGAAGCCGAGCGCGAAGAAGCGCTCCGCGGTGTCGCCCGCATGGCCGCGGATCAGTCCGTCCTGGCGCACGGCCGCAACCGCCTCGGCATAGTGCTGGAGCGCGACGTGCACGGGATGGATCGGCGGCGCACCTGCGCCCTCGCGCAAGGCTTCGGCCGCGGATTTCAGGAAACGCACGATCGCCACACTGACTTCCGCCAGCGGCGCGGCAAGCCTGACCTGCACCTCGACCGGCAGCGGCACCACGGTGGCGCGGCCGATCATGACGACGTCGTGGCGCAGCCGGAGGATCGTGCGCAGCAGGGGACCGGTGTCGGGACCGCTCGACAGCCGCGCCGAACGTTCGCGCTCGGCCTCCGTGCCGATGGTATTCATCCCTACCATGGCGGTGCCGATGCCATCCTGGATCCGGTGCAGCGCATCGTTGTCGCGGCCACGCGTGAGGCCGGCAAGCAGCTCCGTAAACGCCTCCGCGATCAGCTCGAGGAGTTTTGCCGCGCTGGCGCGGATCTGGCGCACTGCGCGCGACGGCAGCACCAGGAACGAGACCAGGAGCCCGGTGATGGCGCCGACCGAAACCTCGCTGACGCGATCGATCGCCGACGCCATGGGATCGGCGTGATGCATGCTCGGAAGCACGAGCACGATCACGGCCGTCACCGTTGCAGAGCTCAGGTTCGGATAGATCGACGAGAGAAAGGCAAGCGGCGCGACGGCCAGCACCAGCAAACCCAGAAGACCAAGTTCGCCGGAATAGGGGATCAGGATTGCGATAGCGCCACCATAGACCGCGCCGCCGATCGTGCCGAGCATGTAGTCGCGCGTCGCCTTCAGCGAGCGCCCGACGCTCATCTGGGTCACGATGATGGAAGTGAGGACCGCCCAGAGCGGCAATAGCAGATGCAGAGCGGTGGCAAGTGCATAGGCCCCGGTGGCCGCGACCGTGACCCGGACCGCCAGCCCCAATTGCGTCTTTCGCGACCAGATCCAGTCGAACAGCTCCTTTGCGCCTGCCATCGTCGAATGTCCCGATCCTCGTAACCAGCCAGAAGCATAGCTGATGCCCGCAGCCCCAAGGCCGCTTGAAAGGCAAAATCAGCCCGCCTAATTTGCCGGCCAAAACGAGGAAACACGATGGCCCATGAATCCGCAACGCTCGCCGGCTATGTTGCCAACCTGAAATTCGCCGATATCCCGGCGGAGGTGCTGGAGCGCGCCAAGGTACTGACGCTGGATTTCCTCGGCAGCGCCATCCGCGCCCGCAGCGAAGCGGAATCCACCCCGTCGATCCTGAAGATGCTGGAAGCGCTTTCGCTCGACACCAAGGGCTGCTCCACCGTGTTCGGCGATGCCAAGACCTGGACGCCGGCGGTGGCGGCCCTGCTCAACGGCGCGCTCGGCCATTCCCTCGATTTCGACGATACGCATGCGGATTCCTCGCTGCATCCGAGCGCGCCGGTGGTTCCGGCCGCTTTTGCGGTCGGTGAGATGGTCGGCGCCTCCGGGCGCGACGTGCTGACGGCGATCGTCGCAGGCTATGAAGTGTGCTGCCGGCTCGGCAACGCGCTCGATCCGACCTCGCATTATGCGCGCGGCTTCCATCCCACTGCGACGGCCGGCACCTATGGCTCGGCCGCCGCGGCAGCCAAACTGTTCGGCCTCGGCGAGACGCAGATCATTGCCGCCTTCGGTGTCGCCGGCAGCCAGGCCGCGGGCTCGCTGCAATTCCTGATGAACGGCGCCTGGAACAAGCGCTACCAGGTCGGCGCCGCCGCGATGAACGGCGTGATCGCCGCGACGCTGGCGCGCAACGATTTCGTCGGATCGACGGAATCGGTCGAAGGCAAGCACGGCCTGCTCGCCGGCTACACCGACGATGCGCATCCGGACAAGGCGGTCGCCGGGCTCGGCAAGACCTATGAGACGATGAAGATCGGCGTGAAGCCGTATCCGAGCTGCCGCTACACCCATGCCGCGATCGACGCGCTGATCGCAATGCGCCGCGAGCACAATCTGACACCCGACCAGGTCAAGCGCGTCGAGATCGGCCTGCATCGCAACGGCATCACCCTGACCGGCGATGCCGCGACCAAGCGGCACCCGACCTCGATCGTCGGCGGCCAGTTCTCGATGTTCTTCACCGGTGCGCTCGCGCTCGACCAGGGCTCGTTCGGCTGGGACGATTACAACCGCCTCGGCGACACCGCCATCGACGCGCTCGCCGACAAGTTCGACGTGGTCCAGGACGATCGCCTCGAGATCGGCCGCACCCATCCCTTCGGCGCACGCGTCAGCATCACCACGGATGACGGCGTGCACGAACGCCTCTACGCCGATCCCTCGGGCGAGCCGAATTCCTTCCCCGACGCACAGGCGATGCAGCAGAAATTCCTGACGCTGGCGCGGCCGGTGCTGAACGCACGGGCCGACAAGTTCGCCGATGCGATCATGACGCTGGAGCGGTTCGACCGCGTGACGAAGGCGACGGAGCTGGGGCGGCAGTAGGCCGCCTCACGCCGTCTTCGCCGCCTTCAGCCCCAGCCGCTGCTCCACGGCCTCGCGCATCACGAATTTCTGGATCTTTCCGGTCACCGTCATCGGGAAGTCGTCGACGAACTCCACGTAGCGCGGGATCTTGTTGTGGGCGATCTGGCCCTCGCAGAAGGCGCGGACCTCTTCGGCGGTCAGCGTCTCGCCTGGCCTGACGCGGATCCAGGCGCAGAGCTCCTCGCCATAGCGGGTGTCGGCCACGCCAAAAATCTGCACGTCCTGGATCTTGGGGTGACGGTAGAGAAACTCCTCGATCTCGCGCGGATAGAGGTTCTCGCCGCCGCGGATCACCAGATCCTTGATCCGGCCGACGATGTTGCAATAGCCCTCGTCGTCGATGGTGGCGAGATCGCCGGTGTGCATCCAGCCATTGGCGTCGAGCACGTCGGCGGTCTTTTCCTTCTCCTCCCAATAGCCCAGCATGACGCTGTAGCCGCGGGTGCAGAGCTCGCCGCGTTCGCCGCGCTTGACGATTTTGCCCTCGAGGTCGACGACCTTCACCTCGACATGCGGATGAATCCTCCCGACGGTAGAGACGCGCCGCTCGAGCGGATCGTCCGTCGCGCTCTGGAAGCTGACCGGGCTGGTCTCGGTCATGCCATAGGCGATGGTGACCTCGCGCATGTTCATCTCGGTGTTGACGCGCTTCATCACCTCGATCGGGCAGGGCGCGCCCGCCATGATGCCGGTGCGCAGCGATTTGAGGTCGAATTTCGAGAACTCGGGATGATCGAGCTCGGCGATGAACATGGTCGGTACGCCGTAGAGCGTCGTGCATCTTTCCTGCTCGACCGCACGCAGCGTCGCCAGCGGATCAAAGCCCTCGCCGGGATAGACCATGGTCGCACCTAGCGTGACGGAGGCGAGATTGCCCATCACCATGCCGAAGCAATGATAGAGCGGCACCGGGATGCAGATGCGATCCGCTTCGGTCAGGCGCATCGCGCGTCCGGTGAAATACCCGTTGTTGAGGATGTTGTGGTGTGTCAGCGTCACGCCCTTCGGCGATCCCGTGGTGCCGCTGGTGAACTGGATGTTGACGGGATCGTCGAACTGAAGCGCGGCGCCGAGCGCCGCAAGCCGTTCGCGGTGCTCCACTCTGCCCATGCGCGCGACCTCCTCGAACGGGATCGTGCCTGAGGCCGCAGGACCGCCGATCTGGATCACCATCCGCAAGGCCGGCAGCCGCGCTGCCTGCAACTGTCCGGGCCTGGCGGCTGCCAGCTCCGGCAGCAGCGTGTTGAGCATCTCGATGTACTGGCTGGTTTTGAACGCCGTCGCCGTGACGATCGCAGCGCAGCCGACCTTCTTCAGCGCGAACTCCAGCTCGCTCAGCCGGTAGGCGGGATTGATCGTCACCAGGATCAGGCCGGCCTTGGCGGCGGCGAACTGGGTCAGGGTCCATTCCGGCCGGTTCAGCGACCAGATGCCGATCCGCTCGCCGCGTTCGAGGCCAAGCGCGAGAAAGCCCGCGGCGAGCGCGTCGACGCGTTCGGCGAACTCCGTCCAGGTCCATCGCACGCCGTGGCTGGGCGAGACCAGCGCCTCGCGGTTACCCCAGCGCCGTACCGCATGATCGAGGCTGCGACCGATGGTATCGCCGAGCAGCGGCGTATCCGAGATACCGCAAACGTAACTTTCGGCTTTGCCTGCCAAACCATCCGCCAAGTTCGTCTCCTCAAAATTGTTGCCTCGTGCCCTGAAGCCGAAGGCGTTCGGGCACGAGGTTATCCGTTGCCGGGAAGGCGCGCGACGCCGCGCGCCTCATACTAAGTGGTTACGCCGCCTTCTTGCCGCTGCCCGCATCGAGCCCGGCGTAGACGCCGCGCTCGAAGCCCGCGAACGCCTGCAGGCATTTTGCATCCGCAAACGGCAGCAGCTGCATCAGGATCACGCCGGTGACGTCGCGCACCGGGTCGATCCAGTAATAGGTATTGGCGAGGCCCGCCCATGCGAGACTGCCTGCACTGCGGCCCTCCGCGGTCTTCGCGGTGTTGATCATGAAGCTGAGGCCCCACTTCTTCGCCTGATCCGGATAGAGATCGACGTCGTTGGTGTAAATCGGCGCCGCCGTCGTCATCTTGGTCATGTTGAGATCGCCCATCTGGTTCTGGCTCATCATGGCGATGGTCTCGGCTTTGAGCACTTGGTTGCCGTTGCCGCGGCCCTTGTTCAGGATCATCTGGGTGAACTTGATGTAGTCGGCCGCGGTCGAATACAGGCCGCCACCCCCCATGTGGAATTCCGGGTTCTGCTCGAGCTCGAACGGGATCGCGGCGAGCTGTCCGTCCTCACCGCGCGCGTGCATGCCGACGAGACGCTTGCGCATGTCGTCGGTGATCTTGAAGCCGGTGTCGGACATGCCGAGCGGCGCAAAGAGATTGTCGCGCAGATAGGCATCCAGCTTTTTGCCGCTGACGGCTTCCACGGCCTTGCCGACGAAATCGATATTGGTGCCGTATTCCCAGCGCGTGCCGGGATCGGTCATGACAGGCGTCTTCAGCGCGGCGTTCTGGCAGGTGATGATCCCGGGCGTGCCGGTCTTCTCCATATAGGCTGCGAATTCACCATTCCACATATCGTAGCAGAAGCCGGCCGTGTGGGTCATGAGCTGCCGCAGCGTGATCGCGCTTTTCGCCGGACGCAATTTTGGTTCGCCCTTGGCATCGAAGCCTTCGAGCACCTGCGGCTTGGCGAGATCAGGCAGCAGCGATCCGATCGGCGCATCGAGCGACAGCTTGCCCTGCTCGACCAGTTGCATCGCGCCGGCACTCGTTACCGCCTTCGTCATCGAGGCGATCCAGAACACGCTGTCGGCGGTCATCGCATCGGGCTTGGACAGATCGCGCTTGCCGAACGCGCCTTGATACAGCACATCGTTACCGCTGGCGGCGATCGCAACGACGCCGGGGATTTCCTTGGCGTCGCTTGCCTTGCGTAGAATCTCGTCGATCTCAGCTTTGCTTTGCATACGCGTTTCCTCCGGTTTGATTATTGTTGGAAGTGATCGATTGTCCTCCCGCATGGGCTGCGCAGCAAGCGTGGTGATATGCACCCTGCGGTCGCGATGTCGTGACTTGACGCTCAAGGTCCAGCGCGGGACGACTGTTTTGCAACACGTCTTCACAATCTGCGGTGGATGGCCGCAACCAGCCGTGACCTTGGATGGGCTCAGGCGATATGTTTCAGGTGTTTGAAGCACTGAAACATTTTGTGCGTTGCGGCGTTCAGTTCGCAGCCTGATTGACGGCGGACGTTAAGACTTGATGCAATTTTGGCGGCCGCCCACCGGCCGCAAGGGGGCTTAAATGATTTCGACATGGAGCGAATGGAAGCGCTATCCCCGTCCCGGCCGGGGCGACAATCTGGAAGCGCCGATCTCGCCCGGTATTTACGAGGTTCGGGTCGCCGGCACCGGCGCGCTCTATTCCTTCGGCGCGGTCGACAACCTTGCGCAGTCGCTGGCGCTGCTGCCGGTCGGCTCGAAATCCTGGTTCGGCCGCCGCGACACCTCGGATGTACCCGATCTCGAATACCGGACCTGTGCGACCTCCTCGAAGGCCGACGCCAAGGCAGCCGCCGAGCGCATGATCGGCCGGCGCGAGACCTATATGAGCGGCGCGGCGTAACTGCTTGCTCGATTGCGATGCCAAACCTCTCCCGCAGGGAGAGGTGAAGAGCTGGCCCGTCCCAACTTAATCTCCCAGCAGATGTGCGTTGCGGGACGGTGCATTGCGTGTCGTCTCTCCCTATATTCCGGGCCGATCCGATCGCGCCTTAGGAGTAATGCCATGACCTCGACCGCCGCTGCACGCGCCCAGCACGCCACCGCCAGCCTGCGCGGCCGGTTGAAAGACCCGTCGCTCCTGAAGGAGGCCTGCTACATCGACGGCGCCTGGGTCGGCACGCCGGTCTTTGCCGTGAACAATCCCGCGACCGGTGTCGAGATCGCGAAGGTGCCGCAGCTGGGTGCGGACGACACCACCAAGGCGGTCGAAGCCGCTCAGCGCGCCTTCCCGGCCTGGGCCAAGCACACCGCCAAGCAGCGCTCCAACATCCTGCGCAAATGGTTCGAGCTGATCATCGCCAATCGCGAGGACCTCGCGCTGATCCTCACCTCCGAGCAAGGCAAGCCGTTGTCGGAAGCGCTTGGCGAGGTCGACATCGGCGCCGCCTATATCGAGTTCTTCGCCGAGGAAGCCCGCCGCGTCTATGGCGAGACCATCCCGACGCAGCGGCCCGATGCGCGCCTGCTCGCGATCAAGCAGCCGATCGGCGTCTGCGGCGCCATCACGCCGTGGAACTTCCCGAACTCCATGATCACGCGCAAGGTGTCGCCGGCGCTAGCCGCGGGCTGCACCGTGGTGCTGAAGCCCGCCAACGAGACGCCGCTCTCGGCCTTGGCGCTGGCCGTGCTCGCCGAGAAGGCCGGCATCCCCAAGGGCGTGCTCAACATCATCACCGGCGACGCACCGCCGATCGGCAAGGTGCTGTGCGAGCATCCGGCGGTGCGCTTCGTCGGCTTCACCGGCTCGACCGCAGTCGGCAAAATCCTCTACCAGCAGGCGTCCGTCGGCGTGAAGCGGCTCGGCCTCGAACTCGGCGGCAACGCGCCGTTCGTGGTGTTCGACGACGCCGACATCGATGCTGCGGTCGAAGGCGCGATCGTCTCGAAGTACCGCAACATGGGGCAGACCTGCGTCTGCGCCAACCGCATCTACGCCCAGGACAAGATCTACGACGAGTTCGTGAAGAAATTGTCGGCCAAGGTCTCCGCGATGAAGATCGGCGACGGCACCGAGACCGGCGTCACGCAGGGGCCGCTGATCAATATGAAGGCAATCG
The DNA here is from genome assembly GCF_053592855.1 of Bradyrhizobium sp. T-1. Classification (NCBI taxonomy): domain Bacteria; kingdom Pseudomonadati; phylum Pseudomonadota; class Alphaproteobacteria; order Hyphomicrobiales; family Nitrobacteraceae; genus Bradyrhizobium; species Bradyrhizobium sp. T-1. The sequence continues at coordinate 22,862 of NZ_CM132115.1, forward strand.
ACAAGGTCGAGCGCCACATCGCGGATGCCGTCAAGCGCGGCGCCAAAGTCGTGACCGGCGGCAAGCGCAGCGAGCTCGGCCGCTCGTTCTTCGAGCCGACCGTGCTCGCCGACGTCAAGCCGGACTCGCTGGTGTCGCAGGAAGAAACCTTCGGCCCGCTCGCCCCCGTGATCCGCTTTAAGGACGAGGCCGACGTGATTGCGATGTGCAACGCTTCGCCGTTCGGCCTCGCGTCCTACTTCTACTCCCGTGATCTCGGCCGCGTCTGGCGTGTCGCCGAAGCGCTGGAGTCAGGCATGGTCGGCGTCAACACCGGCCTCATCACCACCGAAGTCGCGCCGTTCGGCGGCGTCAAGGAAAGCGGCCTTGGCCGCGAAGGCTCGCGTCACGGCATGGAAGAATATGTCGAGATCAAATATGTGATGATGGCGGGGGTATAGCCGGCGTCGCTTGACGCAGGTCAAGAGGCCTCGGGCAAGGCACCATAATTTGGCGCGAGCGGCATCATCTGGTGGCGCGCACGCAGGATTGCGGCTTGCGAATGCTGACGAGGACCTCTTTCGTTCCGGGTGAAAAGCGGCTGCTTGGCCGTTTCTGGCATAGCGCCTCTGGATACTGGCGCGGACCAACGGCGTGGACAGCCTGGCTCCTGGTGATTGCGCTGATTGCCAACGTGGTCCTGCAACTCCTGACACAATATCGCTTGAACTACTGGAATCGCGATTTCTTCGACGCGATCGGGCAGAAGGACCAGGCGGGACTGCTCTATCAGGCGTTTCGGTTTCTGCCGCTGGCGGGCGCAAGCATCGCCCTCGCCGCTTTCTCGGTGTGGGCGCGCATGACCCTGCAACGTTCCTGGCGCGAATGGCTGAGCAACCGCCTCTATGACGATTGGCTGGGAGGTTCTCACCTTGCCAGGTCGGGCCCCCTCGCCGGACACCACGAGGCGCCCGAATATCGCATCGCCGAGGACGCCAAGGTCGCAACCGACTTGCCGATCGACCTCGCCACCGGGCTGCTTCAGTCCTTGCTCACGATCGGTACGTTCATCGGGGTGCTATGGTCCGTCGGCGGCAATTTGCGGGTCCATCTTGACGGTATGGACTTTACGATTCCCGGCTATCTCGTCCTTGCTGTGATCGCGTATGCCGCGCTGCTGGCGATCGGCATCTGGCTGACAGCCGGCCGTCTGACGCGAGTCATCGAAGAAAACAAGCGCATGGAGGCTGAGCTACGGGCGATTGGAACGCATGTGCGCGAAAGCGGTGAAGGGAAGATCGTTTTCGAGGATCGACCGATTGGCCGCCACGCCGTCGTGTCCGCGTTGAAGGCCGTGATCGCGATCTGGCGCATCTATTGCTGGCAATTGATGCGGATGACGCTGATCACGTACACCAGCCTTCTGGTGACGCCTGTGATCGGCCTGCTGTTGTGTCTTCCCAAATACCTTGCCGATGCGATGACGCTTGGCGAAGTGGTTCAGGCGTCGGCAGCCTTTGTCGTCGTCCAGACCGCGTTCAACTGGTTCACCGACAACTACGCCAAGCTTGCAGAATGGACAGCCTCCGCCAATCGGGTTGCCGAACTCCTGCTCGCCCTGGACGAGGATCAGACGATCCAGAATAGCAGAGCTAAATCTTCAGCTCTTTCCCCGTGACCCGCCGATACGCTTCCAGATACCGCTTGCTGGTCGCATCCACGACGCTTGCGGGCAGCGGCGGCGGCGGGGCATCGCCGTTCCAGCGGCCGGCGCGGCGCTCGACGTCGAGATAGTCGCGAAGCGGCTGCTTATCGAAACTCGCCTGCGGCTGGCCGGGCTTGTAGGCATCGACGGCCCAGAAGCGCGACGAGTCCGGCGTCATGACTTCGTCGATCAGGATGATGCGGCCGTCCTTGTCGCGGCCGAACTCGAACTTGGTGTCGGCGATGATGATGCCCTGCTCGCGCGCCAGCTCCTCGCCGAGCGTGTAGATCGCACGCGTCATGCTTTCGAGCGTATAGGCGACGTCGTCTCCAACGACTTCGCGCATCTTCGCGATGGTGATGTTCTCGTCATGGCCGGTCTCGGCCTTGGTCGCAGGGCTGAAGATCGAGGGATCGAGCTTCTCGCTCTCGACGAGGCCGGCCTTCAGCTTCTCGCCGGCAAGCGTGCCGCTCGCCGCGTACTCCTTCCAGGCCGAGCCCGAAAGATAGCCGCGGATCACGCATTCGATCGGAAACACGGTGGTGCGCTTGCACAACATGGCGCGGCCGAGGATCTCGGCGCGGTGCGGCTGCAAAGCCGGCACGGCCGCGATGATCTCGTCGGTGTCGGCGCTGATCATGTGATGCGGCACCACGCCTTCGAGCTTGTTGAACCAGAAGGCGCTGATCTGGGTCAGCACGGCGCCCTTCATCGGGATGGTCTCGCCCATCACGACGTCGAAGGCGCTGATGCGGTCGGTGGTGAGGAGCAGCAGGCGGTCGTCGTCGACGGCGTAAATATCGCGCACCTTGCCGCGGCCGATCTTGGTCAGGGGCAGGTCGCTGGAGAGCATGGTGGTCATCGCAAGGCTTTCGCAGACTTGGCTTACAGGAAGGACATCCGGCCGCACCTGACGGCACGGCCGGACACCGGATTAGCCTATTCCGGCAGCGGAATGAACTCATGTTCCTGAGGAACCGCGGCGAAGCGGCCGGTTTTCCAGTCCTGCTTGGCCTGCTCGATCCGCTCCTTGCTGGAGGAGACGAAATTCCACCAGATGTGGCGCGGCCCTTCCAATGCATCGCCACCGAGAAACATCATTCGCGTGGCCTTGAGCGCCTTCACGGTGATGCGGTCGCCGGGACGGAAGATCAGCAGCCGCGGCCCCTCGTAGCGCTCGTTCGCGATCTCGACCTCGCCATCGACGACATAGATCGCGCGCTCTTCATGATCGGGGTCGAGCGGCACGGTCGCCCCGGCCACGGCCGTGACCTCGGTGTAGAACCAGGGCGAGACCATTTCCACCGGCGAGGTGATGCCGAAGGCGGAGCCCGCGATCACCCGTGCGGTAAAATCGCGCTCGGAGATCATCGGCAGATCGCCTGCCGCATAATGCTGGAACGAAGGATCGATCTCCTCCGATCCGGCCGGCAGCGCGATCCAGCTCTGCAGGCCGAGCATCTTTTGCCCCGAGGCGCGCTGCGCCTCCGGCGTGCGCTCCGAATGCGCAATGCCGCGGCCCGCCGTCATCAAATTCATCGCGCCGGGCGCGATCTCCTGCACGTTGCCCTCGCTGTCGCGATGCATGATCGACCCGTCAAACAGATAGGTGACGGTGGCAAGCCCGATATGCGGATGCGGCCGCACGTCCATGCCCTTGCCGGAGACGAACTGCACCGGCCCGAAATGATCGAAGAAGATGAAAGGCCCGACCATCTGCCGCTTGCCGTGCGGCAGCGCGCGCCGCACCTCGAATCCGTCGCCGAGATCGCGGGTCCGCGGCACGATAACGAGATCGAGCGCATCGCAGGACATGGGATCGCCGAGCACGGGATCGTTGGAGGGTTGCCAGCTCATGGTGCACTCCTGTTTCTTACTGGTATGATCGTAGCAGAACATCGTTCGGAACGGGAGGAGACAGATGATTCCGCCGCTCAAGCCTGGCGCCAGGCTGCTCGAGGTCACCGGCCCCGAAATCGAGACGGACCGTCTTATCCTGCGCCCATGGCGCGCCAGCGACATCGCGCCCAACGCCGAAATGCTGAGCGATCCCGGCACGGCGCGGTTCATCGCGGCCGACGGCAATCCAGTCACCACCGCGATCGCTGGCTGGCGCAATGCAGCCGTGATCTCCGGGCACTGGGCGCTCTACGGCTTCGGCATGTTCGTGGTCGAGGAAAAGGCGAGCGGCAAATATGTCGGCCGTGTTGGACCGTGGAGTCCGCCCGGCTGGCCCGGCTTCGAGGTCGGCTGGGGCATTGCCAAGGAATTTCGCGGCAAGGGCTATGCGGTTGAGGCAGCCCGTGCGTCGATCGACTGGGCGTTCGACAGTTTTGAGGTCGACGAGATCATGCACTGCATCGAAAGCGTGAATGCGCCGTCCCAAGCTGTGGCGCGAAAGCTCGGTGCGCGGAAGGATCGTGAGATCGATCTGTTCGGCAAGCCTGCCGACGCCTGGATCACAACACGCGCGTCGTGGCGGCGAAATTGAATCCGTCGCTGATCTGACTTAAGTTCGCGGCGCTGACGACCGGACCGATGGGATGCTGCTGACCAATCTCGAGCTCGCTTTCCGCGCCGCCAGCGTCGCGCTGCTGCTGATGCTGGCGGCGGCGCTGTTGCAGGACTTTCGCAGAGTGCTCACAGCGCGCCTCGGCGCCGCCTTTGCGCTGGGCTCGGCCGCGCATGCGGCGAGCTATTCGATGGATGTCACGTCGCGGATCCCGCTCTGGCATGCACCGCTGATCGCGTTGTCGACCGGCACCATGGTGGTGTTCTGGCTGTTCACACGCTCCCTGTTCGACGACGAGTTTCGTCTCCGCTGGTGGCACGGATGGATCTGGGCGCTGGTGACGGCCTTCAGCTTCGCGGGCTGCGTCTGGATTGCCCCCAGCGGCCATGTGCGGTTCTCGGTGACGGCAGTCAATCTGATCGTGCTCGGCTTCATTGCGCTTGCGATCGGGCAGACGATCGCCTCGTGGCCGGCCGACCTGGTCGAGCGCCGCCGCCACGTTCGTGTCTTCATCGTCTGCGCAACCGCACTCTATGGCGGGCTGAACGCGGTGCTCCAGATCGCAGTCGCCGGCTACCACGTCGGCGAGGTCGCCGAGACCATCAATGCCGGCGCGCTTACCTGCACCGTCGCCGCGATCGTCTATGCCATGATGCGTATTGATGGGGCGGATCTGTTTCCGGCCGCGGCGGAGCCCGCGCCGCCGATTGTCTTTAGTCAGCCGGCGGTCGATGAGGCCGCCGATCAAAAGCTCATCGATGCCCTGATGCGGCTGATGGCTGACGAGCGGATCTATCGCCAGGAGAACGTCACCATCGGCGTTTTGGCGACCCGGCTGAAAATTCCGGAATACCGGCTGCGCCGGCTGATCAACCAGCGGCTCGGCTATCGCAATTTCAACGTGTTCCTGAACAACCACCGCATCGAGGAAGCCAAGGCCGCGCTCGCCGATCCCACCCAGGCCGAGGTTCCCGTCATCACCATCGCCATGGACGCCGGCTTCCAGTCCCTCGGCCCATTCAACCGCGCCTTCAAGGCGGTGACCGGCGTGACGCCAACGGAGTACCGGCGGCTCAAGGTCGATGCAGCCTGAGCTTCTCTTAATCTCTCCCCGCGAGCGGACCGCAAGCGGGGCGAGGTCGGATCGCCCTTGCGATCCGGGTGAGGGGGTACAGGTCTCACGGCGATCTCACCCGCGGAGAGAGGCCCCTCACCCCAACCCTCTCAGCGCGAGCGAAGCTCGTCACGGCCCCGTACGAACGGGGCGAAGGAGTACACCGCGCCGTGGTGATGCAGCATTTAAATGCTTAGAATCATAGAATAATTCCAAAATCGACCAGTCCGCTCCGACTTCAACCAGGTCGTTTTTCAAATCCGGCGAGCGCATATCGCCCACATCCGGCCTGCTCTCCCGCACCACCCCCGCAGCCGGAGAAAGCCCGTGACCCGCCGCCGCAAGATCATCCTCCTCACCACCACCATTATCTGTGCCGGTCTTGCGCTCGGCGCGGCGCGGGCCCGCGATGTGCCCAAGGTTGCGACCGGCTTCATCGCCGACACGCTCTGCGCGGAGACGTTCGTCTCCGGCCTGGATCCCCGGCGCGACCTCGCCGAGACCACCGACGCGATGCCGGGCACCCGCCTGCTGACCTGGGCAATGGATCTTCAGATCGATCGCAGCCGCAAGGATGTCACCGTGTCCCTGTTCGGGATCGGCCGCAGCCATGCCGTCTATCGCGAGGGGCTCGGCTGCACGCTCGAGCACGGCCAGGGAATCGTCGACGTCGCATTGCCGTCCGACGGCAAGCAGCCGGCCTCGCTCCCCGAGATCGCCGGCCCGGGACTCGTGACGCCACAAAGCGAGGGCCTGTCAGCTGCGCTCGACCGCGCCTTCGCCGAGCCCGCGCAGCCGCCTTACCGCCGTACCCGCGCAATCGTCGTCATGAAGGCCGGCCGCATCATCGCCGAACGCTATGCCGACGGCATCGGACCGGAGACGCAACTGCTCGGCTTCTCCATGACCAAGTCGGTGATGTCGGCGTTGACGGGCATTCTCGTGCGTCAGGGCAAGTTGAAGCTCGACGGGCCCGCGCCGGTTGCGGCCTGGCAAAATCCGAATGATCCGCGTCATGCCATCACCGTCGATCAATTGCTGCGTCACACCGCAGGCATTGCGCTCGGAAGCTCGTTGGAAGCCTGGCTCGGTTCGGCGCTCGAGCCGGTCAACACCATGAAATTCGCCGAGGACGACATGGCCGCCTATGCCGCGAGCATGCCGCTCGCGACCGCGCCGGGCACGGTGTGGAATTATCACGACGGCAACACCATCATGCTCGCGCATCTGATCCGCAACGCCGTGGGTGGCAAGCCCGAAGATGCGCTGCGCTTCGCACGCCGCGAATTGTTCGCACCGCTCGGCATGAACAACGTCACGCTTCAGCTCGACGGCGCCGGCACGATCGAGGGCTCCAGCAACATGCTCGCCTCCGCGCGCGACTGGGCGCGCTTCGGCCAGCTCTATCTCAATGACGGCGTCGCCGGCGGCCGGCGCATTTTGCCGGAAGGCTGGGTGAACTATTCGGCGACGGCGACGCCGAATGCCTGGGTCGGCATCGGCGCCGGCTTCTGGACCAACCAGGGCGACAGCTTTGGCGCAATGTTTCGAACCAAGCACGGTTGGCCGCGCGACGCCTTCTTCGCCAAGGGTACGATCGGGCAGTACACGATCGTGATCCCCTCGGAGCGCCTCGTCATCGTGCGCCTCGGCCGCTCGCCGAACGCGCCGCCGCAAGCCGATGGCGTGTTCGATCTCGTGCGCGACGTGGTGGCGACGACGCGCGAGAAGGGAAAGCTGGCGGGCGTGAATTGAGCTGTCCCCCGCCTTCCCTGGAGGGAAGGGCTAGACCCTCAGCCCCCGCTGCTGCGCCAATTCCTTCAGCGACACTTGCGGGCGCGCGCCGATGTGCTGGATCACTTCGGCAGCGGCAAGCGCACCGAGCTCGCCGCATTGCTTGTGCGACAGATCGCGCGAGAGGCCGTAGAGGAAGCCGGCGGCGAACAGATCGCCTGCGCCGGTGGTGTCGACCAGCTGGGTGATCGGCGAGGCCGGCGCGGAGACGGCGTCGGTCGGCGTCACCACGACGCAGCCCTTCTCGCTACGGGTGACCACGCCGAGCTTGACGTCGTTACGCAGCTGCTTGAGCGCGGTGTCGAAGTCGGAGGTCTCGTAGAGCGAATGCAGCTCGGACTCGTTGGCGAACACGATGTCGGCGGTGCCGTCGCGCATCAACCCCAGAAATTCGTCGCGATAGCGGCCGACGCAGAAGGAGTCCGACAGCGTCAGCGCGACCTTGCGCCCGGCCTCGTGGGCAATCTTGGAGGCCTTGAGGAAGGCTTCCTTGGCGCCCGGCGGATCCCAGAGATAGCCTTCGAGATAGACGATCTTGGCGGCCGCGATCTCGGCCGGATCGATATCGGCCGGCGACAGATCCTGCGCCGCGCCGAGATAGGTGTTCATGGTGCGCTCACCGTCACCGGTAACCAGGATGTAGGAGCAGCCGGTGGCCGGGCCGTCCTTCGCGGCGGGCGTATTAAAGGCAACGCCGGCAGCGCGGATGTCGTGGACATAGAGCTTGCCGATCTGGTCGTCCTTGACCTTGCCGACATAAGCGGCGCGCGCGCCGAGGCTGCCGATGCCGACGATGGTGTTGGCGGCCGAGCCGCCGGAGACTTCCGTCGCCGGGCCCATGTCATTGTAAATGGCGGCGGCCCGCGCCTCGTCGATCAGGGACATGCTGCCCTTGGTCATGCCGTGCTTGGCCAAAAAGGCCTCGTCGGTGCGGACCAGCACGTCGAACAGCGCGTTGCCGATGCCGAGAACGTCATATTTCACGTCAGCCATTCACCTTGATCCTGTTTGCCGGATTGCGATCCCTGAGGAAATCCGCTTCCTGTCGGCCTGAAATCTGGCCCGCGGCCTATCACGACCGGGCCGCTACGGGCAAGCAACGGTATTATAACAGCCGATGATCCGCTCCTTCCTGACCGTCTCGACGGGAACACTGGCCTCGCGGCTGCTGGGCTTTGCTCGCGATTCCCTGATCGCGGCGCTGCTCGGCACCGGCGCCGTGGCGGATGCCTTTCTGGCCGCCTTCCAGCTCGTCAATGTGGTGCGTCGCCTGCTCAGCGAGGGGGCCCTGAATGCCGCGTTGGTTCCGGCCTGGCTGCGCATCCGCGACCGTGATGGCGCAGAAGCTGCGTCGGCGTTTGCCGGACGCGTGCTCGGCACGGTCAGCGCGGCCCTGATCGTGATCTCGATCGGCATCGCGCTGTTGATGCCGCTGATCATCATGATCATCGCGCCCGGCTTCGTCGGCAGCGCCACGCTCGATCTCGCCGTCCAGAACGCGCGGCTGATGCTGCCTTATCTCGCCTTTGCCGGCCCGGTCACGGTGCTGATGGGGCTGCTGAATGCGCAGGGACGATTTGCGCTCACGGCGTTCTCGCCGCTGCTGTTCAACATCGCGCTGATCGCAACAATCGCGGCGCTGCTGCTGTGGCACGCCGATGCGTCGCTGGCCGCATGGATGCTCGCAGCCACCGTCGGCATCGCCGGCCTGCTGCAGCTCCTGATGCTGCTGTCGCAGCGAAGCGCAAGTCTCGCAACACCGTTGCGCGTGAGCTTCGACAAGGAGATGCGCGGCTTCTTCGCCAAGGCGATCCCGGGCATGATCGCAAGCTCAGGCCCGCAATGGCTGATGGTGGCGGGCGCCATCATCGCCTCCGCGACGCCGTCCGCCGTGTCCTGGCTCTATTTCGCCAATCGCCTGATCGAGCTGCCGCTCGGCATCGTCGGCGTCGCCATGGGCACGGTGCTGGTGCCGGAGCTGACGCGCGCGGTCGGCAGCGGCGATCGCGATGCGGTGGCGCACGCTGAATCGCGCGCGCTGGAACTTGCGACCGGGCTCGCACTGCCCGCCACGCTTGGCCTCGCCGTGCTGGCCGAGCCGATCGTGCGGCTGTTGTTCGAGCATGGCGCCTTTGGCGCGGAGGACAGCGCGGCCACTGCACATGCGCTGATGTGGCTGGCGCTGGGCCTGCCGGCCCATGTGCTGATCAAGGCGCTGTCGCCGGCCTTCTATGCCCGCAGCGACACGATGACGCCGCTGCTCGCCACGGCCAAGGGCTTTGTGGTCGCGGTCGTGCTCGCCGTGCTGCTCGGGCACTTCCTCGGCGCGAGCGGGATCGCGGCCAGCATCGCGGCCGGCGCCTGGAGCAGCGCACTGGCGCTGCTTCGAAAAGGCACGAGCGAATTCGGTTTCTCGGTCGACGCCGCTGCCCGCAAGCGGTTGCCGCGGATCGTGCTCGCCGCAGCCGCCATGGGCGCCCTGCTCTGGCTGACGACGGGGCTGATGCCATCAGCAGCGCATGGCCTGATCCGCTTCATCGTGCTCGGCCTGCAGATCGCGGCCGGGATCGCCGTCTATGGCGCGCTCCTGCAAATCCTTGGCGCAGCCTCATGGCGCGAGGCGGCTGGCGCCCTGAAGCGGCCGGCCTGACGAATTGCCCTTGACGGGGCAGCGCTGCTGTTGGAAACGACGGCCGGCGACCTCTCAGGAAAACTGACCATGCCATTCGTTGAACGGGTTTTTTCGGGCGTCCAGCCGACGGGCAATCTGCACCTCGGCAACTACCTCGGCGCGATCGTCAACTTCGTGAAGATGCAGGAAACCCACAACTGCATCTATTGCGTCGTCGACATGCACGCGATCACGCAGGGCTTGGACGTCTGGGGCGGGCCGGTCGAGCTCGCGCGCAACACCCGCGAGGTGACCGCGGCGTTCATCGCTGCCGGCATCGATCCGAAGAAGCACATCGTGTTCAACCAGAGCCAGGTCTCGGGCCACGCCGAGCTCGCCTGGATCTTCAACTGCGTCGCGCGCACGGGCTGGCTCGACCGCATGACCCAGTTCAAGGAGAAGGCCGGCAAGAATCGCGAGAACGCCTCGGTCGGGCTGTACGACTATCCCGTGCTGATGGCCGCCGACATTCTGCTCTACCGCGCCACCCACGTTCCGGTCGGCGAGGACCAGAAGCAGCATCTCGAGCTCTCGCGCGACATCGCGCAGAAGTTCAACAATGATTTCGGCGATTCCATTCGCAGCCACGGCGGCAATGACGGCCTGTTCTTCCCGCTGCCGGAACCGTTCATTACGGGCCCGGCGACGCGCGTGATGAGCTTGCGCGACGGCACCAAGAAGATGTCGAAGTCGGATGCGTCGGACAATTCGCGCATCAATCTCACCGACGACGCCGACACCATCGCGCAGAAGATCCGCAAGGCGAAGACCGATCCGGAGCCGCTGCCGTCCGAAGAGAAGGGCCTGGAAGCGCGGCCCGAGGCCGACAATCTCGTCGGCATCTTCGCAGCCCTCTCCGACCGCTCCAAGGCCGACGTGCTCCGCGAATTCGGCGGCGGCCAGTTCTCCAGCTTCAAGAACGCGCTGGCAGAGCTGTGCGTCACCAAGCTTGCGCCGATCGCCGGCGAGATGAAGCGCCTGGTTGCGGACCCCGGCCACATCGACACCATCCTCAACAATGGTTCCGACCGGGCTCGCGTCATCGCCGAGGAGACCATGAACCTCTCCAAGGACATCGTCGGCTTCATTCGCCGGCGCTAGACCCTTGGCCTGCGCCACGGCGCGGGCCGCTTCGCCTCTCCCCAAGCGCGAGCGAGTGTGGCAGCATGCTCCCGGTGCAGATTCCGGGATAGGCATGACCAGCAAGCGACTTTGCTTCGAGCCGGGTCACAAGCCCAAATGCCTCGTCATTGTCGACGACACCGCCGAATGGGATCGCGCGGTCTATTACGCCAGCCGCTGGGCGATCCGCGCCGGCGGCGGCGTGGTGATGCTGCGCATCATCGAGATCGAGGACCAGAACCAGCAATGGCTTGGAGTCGCCGACATCATGCGCGCCGAAGCGCATGAAGCGGCGGAAGCCGCGCTCGACCGCGCCGCCGGCCGCGCCAACGGCATCGCCGCGATCACACCGGAGCGGCTGATCCGCGAAGGGGCCGCGATGGAACAGCTGCTCGCGGTCATCGACGAGGACCCAGACATCGCCATGCTCGTGCTCGCCGCCAGCCCCGGCGCGGAAGGGCCAGGGCCCTGGGTGGCGCTGCTTTCGCACGTGCTCGGCACGTTCCCGGTGCCCGTGACCGTCATTTCGGGGGCGCTCAGCGACCAAAGCGTGGATTCGCTGTCGTAGCCCCCTGAAGACGTTCAGGCGGCACCCTAACCCACTGAAATAACAGCGAAACGACCGCCACCCCCCTTGATCGTGCGTTCCCCGTCGCCATCTGCTAGGGAAGAGAGCACGCGCCGGCCTTGAACCGGCGACGTCTGGAGAAAACCATGTTCATTCAAACCGAAGCCACCCCCAATCCCGCCACGCTGAAATTCATTCCCGGCCGCATCGTGGTCGACGGCAGCCCGATGGAGTTTTCGAGCCGCGAAGCCGCAACGCGCTCGCCGCTCGCCGAAAAGCTGTTTGAGGTGCCCGGCGTCACCGGCGTGTTCTATGGCTCTGACTTCATCACCGTGACCAAGGCGAACGGTGAGTGGCAGCAGCTCAAGCCCGCAATCCTCGGTGCCATCATGGAGCACTACATGTCCGGCGCGCCGCTGCTCGCCGACGGTACGACCGCCAGCGATGTCGAGATCGACGATGAGGACGAATTCTTCGACGAAGCCGATGCCGAGACGGTCGACATGATCAAGGATCTGATCGAGACGCGCGTGCGGCCGGCGGTCGCCAATGACGGCGGCGACATCACCTTCCGCGGCTTCAAGGACGGTATCGTCTACCTCAACATGAAGGGTGCCTGTTCGGGCTGCCCGTCCTCGACCGCGACGCTCCAGCACGGTATCCAGAACCTGCTCAAGCATTTCGTGCCCGACGTGGTCGAAGTCCGGCCGATGTGAATCGGTGTGCGAATGGCGAGTAGCGAATGGCGAATAGAGTTCCGATCGGCTAGACTGTTCGCTATTCGCCACTCGCCATTCGCTTTTTCATGCTGATCCTTGCCATCGATACCGCGCTCGAGGCGTGCGCGGCCGCCGTTCTCGACACCGACGCCGGCGAGCTCCTTGCGCAGGAGCAGCTTCTCATGAAACGCGGCCACGCCGAGACGCTGATGCCGATGATCGCGCGCGTCATGCAGTCGGCCAATGTCGCATTCACGGCACTCGACCGGATCGCGGTCACCGTCGGCCCCGGCAGTTTCACCGGCCTGCGCGTCGGCATTTCGGCGGCGCGCGGTCTTGCGCTTGCGGCAAAACGACCGGCCGTCGGCCTCACCACCTTGTCGGCCTACGCAGCCGCCATCGTCGGCCGGAGCGGAACAGCGCCGGTGATCTCAGCGATCGACGCACGGCACGATCACGCCTATTTCCAGATTGTCGCCGGCGACGGCAGCCAGCTGGTGCAACCGGGCATCGCCCCGATCGACGAGGTGATCGCGGCCTCGCAATTCGGCGCGCCGCATCTGGTCGGCAATGCCGCAAGGATTCTCGCCGATCGCTGGCCGAAGGATGGGCCGCAACCTGTTGCGGTCGACGCGCAGCCTGCGCCCGACATCAGCTGGGTCGCATGGCTCGGCGCCGCGGCCAATCCCGACGCCAATCCGGCGCGGCCGTTCTATCTGAAAGCGCCCGATGCAAAGCCGGCGGCGCCGCCGCTCGCACAAGCCGCAAGCTCATGATGGGATGGTTTTCGGAATGGTGGCACGGCGGCACTGCGGCCGTCGAGCCGGCGTCGGCGCGCGACGCGCCGCGGCTGGCGCAGCTTCACGGCCAATCCTTCGCGCATGGCTGGGGCGAAGGCGAATTCGAGAGCATGCTCAGCGAGAGCAACACGCTCGTCCACCGCTTGCGCCTGGGGCGCAAGATCATCGGCTTCGCGGTGTCCCGGATCGGGGCGGACGAAGCCGAAATCCTCTCGGTCGCGGTCGACCAGTCCCACCGCGGCCGCGGCTTCTCCCGCACGCTGCTGATGACCCATCTCGGCCATCTCGCCGGGCGTGGCGTGCGCACGATATTTCTGGAAGTCGAGGAGAACAACCAACCGGCACGACGGCTCTATGCAAGATGCGGATTCGTGGTGGTCGGGCGCCGCGAACGCTACTATAAGCAGGCCAACGGGGAACAATTGAACGCACTACTGATGCGACGTGACTTGTCGTAACATCGATGGCAGAAAGCGCCCCGTCAGACGGACACGATATGACAGGACTTAAACCTTCTTCCGCATCCAAGGCGACCGGCATCGAGGCGCGTTGCGCCGCCACAGGCATGCGCATGACCGAGCAGCGCCGCGTCATTGCACGCGTGCTCGCAGAAGCGGTCGACCACCCCGATGTCGAGGAACTGTACCGGCGCTGTGTCGCGGTCGACGACAAGATCTCGATCTCGACCGTCTATCGCACCGTCAAACTGTTCGAGGACGCCGGTATCATCGAACGTCACGACTTCCGCGAGGGCCGCGCGCGCTACGAGACGATGCGCGACAGCCACCACGACCACCTCATCAACCTGCGCGACGGCAAGGTGATCGAATTCACCTCCGAAGAGATCGAGAAGCTTCAGGCCGAGATCGCCCGCAAGCTCGGCTACAAGCTGGTGGATCACCGGCTCGAACTCTATTGCGTCCCGCTCGACGACGACAAGCCGGCGTCTTAAAGTCTCGTGCCCATCGACCTCATCATCTTCGATTGCGACGGCGTGCTGGTGGACAGCGAGGTAATCTCCTGTCGCGCCCACGCTGACGTGCTGACGCGTCACGGCTATCCGATCACTTCGGAGCAGGTGTCCGAACGCTTCCTCGGCCGTTCGACAAAACAGGCCAATCTCGAGATCGAAACCGAACTCGGCCGCGCGTTACCCGAGGCCTATCACGGCGATCTTCAGGACGAGCTGTTTCGCGCATTCGAAGCCGACCTCGAAGCGATCCGCGGCATCCACGACGTGCTTGACGTCGTGACGCAACGTGTCTGCGTTGCCTCGAGCGGTTCGCATCCGCGCATGCAGGTGAGCTTGGGGAGCACGGGGCTCTATGAACGCCTCGCACCGAACATCTTCTCGTCCTCGCAGGTGACAAACGGCAAGCCAGCGCCGGACCTGTTCCTGTTCGCCGCCAAGGAAATGGGCGTGCCGCCCGAGCGCTGTGTCGTGATCGAGGACAGCCTCGCGGGAATCGCGGGGGCGCGCGCGGCCGGGATGAAGGTATTCGGCTTTTACGGTGGCAGTCATTGCGGGGCCGGCCACGCCGAGACCCTGCGCCAAGCCGGTGCCGACTTGACCTTCTCGGACATGCATCAGCTGCCGGATCTGGTCCGGCGGGTCGCGGCAGACGCCCTGGCGGGCTGAATCCGGCCTCGCCGTCGTTCCGGGGCACGCGCGACGCGCGTGAACCCGGGATCTCGTGCCCAAAACCGCTGGATTCCGGGGTCGCCCGCTTTGCGGGCGCCCCGGAATGACCGGTAAGCGGCCCAATCGCTGGATTTTCGCCCCTTCAGCCTATATTTGAGGACCGTCCTCCACCTCAATTCCGGGTTCCATGACGCCGCCGCGCAAGCTGCACATCAAATCATATGGCTGCCAGATGAACGTCTACGATGCCCAGCGCATGGTGGACACGCTGGCCCCCGAAGGATTCGTAGAGACGGCCAACGCCGAGGATGCCGACCTCGTCATCCTCAACACCTGCCATATCCGCGAGAAGGCCTCTGAAAAGGTCTATTCCGAGCTCGGCCGGCTGCGCGTCGCCAAGGACGAGGCCGCGCGCGAGGGCCGCGCCATGCAGATTGCGGTGGCGGGCTGCGTGGCGCAGGCCGAAGGCGAGGAGATCGTGCGCCGCGCGCCCACCGTCGACGTCGTGGTCGGCCCGCAGAGCTATCATCATCTGCCCGAGCTGTTGAAGCGCGCCGGCCATGAAGGCCGCGCGATCGAGACCGAGTTTCCCGCCGCCGACAAATTCGGCTTCCTGGCCCAGCCGAAGCCCGATGCGATCCGCGCGCGCGGCATTTCCGCGTTCGTCACGGTGCAGGAAGGCTGCGACAAGTTTTGCACGTTCTGCGTCGTGCCCTACACGCGGGGCTCGGAAGTCTCACGCCCGGTCGCGAAGATCGTCGATGACGTGAAGCGGCTCGCCGACAATGGCGTGCGCGAGCTCACGCTGATCGGGCAGAACGTCAACGCTTATCACGGCGACGGACCTGACGGAAAAAGCTGGGGGCTCGGCAAATTGCTGGAGCATCTGGCGCAGATTCCCGGCATTGCGCGGCTGCGCTACTCGACCAGCCATCCCCGCGACGTCGACGACAGTTTGATTGCAGCCCATCGTGATCTCGACGCCTTGATGCCGTTCGTGCACCTGCCGGTCCAGTCGGGCTCGGACCGGATTCTGGCCGCCATGAACCGGAAACATACCGCCGATGATTACCGGCGCGTCATCGACCGTTTCCGGTCCGCGCGCCAAGACATTGCTTTCTCATCAGATTTTATCGTGGGCTTCCCCGGCGAGAGCGAGCAAGATTTTCTCGCCACCCTCGCGCTTGTCACGCAAATCGGCTACGCTGCAGCGTATTCGTTCAAATACTCCGCCCGGCCGGGAACGCCGGCCGCGGATATGCAGGAGACGGTGTCCCCCGCCGAGATGGACCAGCGATTGGAGCGGCTCCAGGAACTGATCGACAGCCAGCAATCGGCCTTCAACAAGGCTGCGATTGGCTCAACGGTCGACGTGCTGTTCGAACGTCCGGCGCGCAAGGACGGCCAGATCGTCGGTCGCACCGCCTTCCTCCAGCCTGCGCATGTGATGGCCTCGCCCGACATCATCGGACAGATCCTGCCGGTGCGAATCGACAGCCTCGAGCGCTACAGTTTCCTCGGCGAGCTCGCGACGCCGCGCATTGCGCGCGAGCCCGCTTTATCATCCATCGCCACTGGAGCCTGAACCCTTGCCAAAAAGCGCATCGGATTCGTCCTCTATCGCTCCCAGCCGCAAATTTGACCGCGACATGCAAGTTCCGCCCGAAACTCAGGTCGTCATCGACTTCGACGACAACCGCGCCGCATCCGCGCTGGTCGGCCCCTACGGCCAGAACCTGGCGCAGATCGAGCGGCGGCTCGGCGTCGTCGTGGACTCCAAGGGCAACCACATCACGATCGGCGGCACGCGCGACGGCTGCGATGCGGCGCGCCGCGTGCTGGAGACGCTCTACGCCCACGCCGTGAAGGGACAGGATGTCGACCAGGGCGAGGTCGAGGGCGCGATCCGCGCCGTGATCGCACAAGGGTCCCTGTTCGAGTTCGACGCCAAATCGGCCAAGTCGGCCTTCGATAGCATCAATCTGCGCAAGCGCCCGGTGCGCGCCCGCACGGCCGCGCAAGACTCCTACATCCGCGCGCTGAAGCGCCACGAGCTGGTGTTCGGCATCGGCCCCGCCGGCACCGGCAAGACCTGGCTCGCGGTCGCGCATGCCGCGCAATTGTTCGAGCGCAAGGAGGTCGACAAGATCATCCTGTCGCGGCCGGCGGTCGAAGCCGGCGAACGGCTCGGCTTCCTGCCCGGCGATCTCCGCGAGAAGGTCGATCCGTATCTGCGTCCGATCTACGACGCGCTTTACGACCTGATGGACGCACGCATCGTCGAGCGCGCGCTGCAGACCGGCGAGATCGAGATCGCGCCGCTCGCCTTCATGCGCGGCCGCACGCTGACCAACGCCGCGATCATCCTCGACGAGGCGCAGAATACGACATCGATGCAGATGAAGATGTTTCTGACCCGCCTCGGCGAGAACAGCCGCATGATCGTGACAGGCGATCCTTCGCAGATCGATTTGCCGAACGGCCAGACCTCCGGTCTGGCCGAGGCCACCCGGCTGCTCAGCGGCGTCGAAGGCATTGCGCAAGTTCATTTCAAAGCCGAGGACGTGATCCGCCACGAGCTCGTGGCACGAATCGTCGCCGCCTATGAAGGGTCGCCGCAGCGGCCACCCGCCGGCAACAAATCCTGACGAGACAACAGCGGGACGGCGCGAGCACGGCGCCTTATCGTTCCGAACAAGGCCATGTCGCATCCCAATCTTCCCATCACCGAGGTCCTCGTCGTCGCCGATTGCTGGCAGAGCGAGCCTGACGCCGAAACCGTGATCCAGCGCGCCGTCGCCGCAGCCGCAGAGTCCGTCGATGAAGACGTTGCCGACGCGGAAGTGGCCGTGATGCTGACCGATGATGCCGGCATCCGCACGCTCAACAGCAACTGGCGCGGCATGGACAAGCCGACCAACGTGCTGTCGTTTCCCGCGCTCCAGCCGGAGGGTGAATGGAAGCCGGGCGATGCGCCGCGCATGCTCGGCGACATCGCGATCGCCTATGAGACCATGCGGCGCGAGGCGGACGAGGAACACAAGCCGTTCGATCATCATTTGAGTCATCTCGCCGTGCATGGTTTCCTGCACCTGATCGGCTACGATCACGAGAACGACGACGACGCGGAAGAGATGGAAGCGCTCGAAACCGAGATCCTGGCTCACCTCGGCATCCCCGATCCCTATGCAGACCGCGCGGGGACGCACTGAGATGCCGGATTCAGAGCCTACCCACGACAATCCGCGCAACACGGCCAATCTGCCGGCCGTGGTGACACCCGGCGAGGTCATGCGCCCGACCGCGGAAGGCTGGCTGCTGCGCGCCATCCGCACGCTGTTCGGCTGGAAGGCGGGATCGGTACGTGACGATCTCCAGGTCGTGCTCGACGCGACGACGCCCGACGACACCGGCTTCTCGGCGGTCGAGCGCACCATGCTGCGCAACATCCTCGGCCTGCACGAGCGTCGCATCGCCGACGTCATGGTGCATCGTGCCGACATCATCGCGGTGAAGCGCGACATCCCGCTCGGCGAATTGATGGACCGTTTCGAGAGCGCGGGCCATTCGCGCCTCGTGGTCTACAACGAGACGCTGGACGATCCCGTCGGCATCGTCCACATCCGCGACCTGCTCGCCTTCATGACTGCGCGGGCGCGCGTGTCGGAGGCCACCAAGACCAAGCGCAAGAAGCCGCTGCCCGCCGGGCTCGATCTGAAGGCCGTGGACCTCGCGCTGCCGCTGCAGGACGCGCGAATCATCCGCAAGCTGCTCTATGTGCCGCCGTCGATGCGCGCGATCGACCTGCTCGCGCAGATGCAGGCCACACGCATCCATCTGGCGCTGGTCGTCGACGAATATGGCGGCAGCGACGGGCTGGTCTCGCTCGAGGATATCGTCGAGCAGATCGTCGGCGAGATCGACGACGAGCATGACAGCGACGAGCCGCCGTCAATCGTACGGCTGCCCGACAACGCCTTCATCGCCGATGCCCGCGCCAGCCTCGACGACGTCCGTACCGTGATCGGCGAGGACTTCGTCACCGGCGAGGCCGGCGAGGAAGTGGAGACGCTCGGCGGCTATCTCGTCAGCTTCGTCGGCCGCCTGCCGGTGCGCGGCGAGGTGATCTCGGGCCCCGGCAATTACGAGGTCGAGGTGCTCGACGCCGACCCGCGCCGCGTCAAGCGGCTGCGCATTTCGACGCGGAAGGAGCGGCCTGCGCCGCGCACCCAGCGCGAGAGCCGCCGCCGCGAGGCCGCGCCGGAAAGCGGCCAGCCGCCGGCCGGTGACACGCCGACTCCGCCGCCTGCCGACGGGACCGGCCCGCAGTGAGCCCGTTCCAGCGCCTTCGTCAGATCGCCCTCACCGTCATCCTCACTTGGGGATGGAAGCGCGCGCTCCTTGCGATGGCGTGCGGTGCGCTGTCGGTGCTGGCGCTGGCGCCATTCAATATCTTTCCGGTGCTGTTCATCACCTTCCCCGTGATGGTCTGGCTGATCGACGGCGCCGGCGCCGGACAATACGGCGGTGTCCCCGCGGCGGCACTGACCGGTTTCTGGTTCGGGCTCGGCTATTTCGTCCCCGGCCTCTATTGGATCGGCATCGCCTTCTTCGTCGACGCCGATGTCTTCGCCTGGCTGACGCCGTTCGCCGTGCTGGGCCTGCCGGCCTATCTCTCCATCTTCACGGCGATCGGCTTCGCGCTGGCCCGCCTGCTCTGGACCAAGGATGCCACCCGCATTCTCGCGCTCGCCGCGAGCCTCACCGTCGGTGAATGGTTGCGCGGGCACGTGCTCACCGGCTTTCCCTGGAATGCCTTCGGTTATGCGCTGTCGGAGCCGCTGGCGCTGGCGCAGACGGCGTCGCTGATCGGCCAGTGGGGCATGACGTTCCTCGCGGTTGCGATCTTCGCAAGCCCGGCGGTCCTGATCGACCGCACGCGCGATCGCAGCCTGGCGTGGCGCGTGCCGGCCGGAGCGCTCGCGCTGCTGGTCGTCATGGGCATCTTCGGCGCCATTCGCATATCGCTGCATCCGACCACGATGGTCGCGGGCACCAAGCTGCGCCTGATGCAACCGGACCTGCAGCAGGACGCCAAGTTCAACTACTCCGCCAAGGCGGAGGTGATGAAGAAATATCTGGCGCTGTCGGACCGTGCCTCCGGACCGCAATCGACCGGCGTGCGCGATGCCACCATCCTGATCTGGCCGGAATCCGCCTTTCCGTTCTTCCTGACCCGCGAAGCCGACGCGATGGCCGCGATTGCCGATCTGCTGCCCAAGGGCACGGTGCTGATCACCGGATCGGTCCGCGCTCCCGATCTGCCGCCGGGCACGCCGATCACGCGGGCTTACAACTCGATCTACGTGATCGACCATGACGGCAGCGTGCTCGCGGTCTACGACAAGCTGCACCTGGTGCCGTTCGGAGAATATCTCCCGTTCCAGGACACGATGGAGAAGCTCGGCTTCGAGCAGCTGACGCGGGTCCGCGGCGGCTTCATTCCCGGCACGGTGCGGCACGTGCTGCCGGTGCCGGGCGCACCGCCCGCATTGCCGCTGATCTGCTACGAGGCGATCTTCCCCGGCGAGATCGGCACGCGTGACGAGCGTCCGGGCTGGATGGTCAATCTCACCAATGACGGCTGGTTCGGCATCTCGACCGGTCCGTACCAGCATCTGGAGCAGGCGCGGATGCGCTCCATCGAGCTCGGATTGCCGCTGGTCCGCTCTGCCAATACCGGCATCTCGGCGGTGATCGATCCGGTCGGACGCACGGTGGCCAGCCTCGGCCTCGGGATCGAGGGCATTTTGGATGCAAGTCTGCCCACCGCAATCCCGCCCACGATCTATGCGAGAGTCGGCGACATCCCCGCAGCCATGCTCGTCGCGCTGGCTGTGATTTTGGCGGTGCGACGCCGTGTTGCCAAACGGCACCCCTGATCGCGCCACCGCCAGCGATATCCGGCAAGGCGGCCGGAAACTTTTGACAACCGCGGTCCCACGGTTGACAGACTGCATTCGGGCTCCCCATTCTGCACCGACTGCGCAAGACAGTGGTGCATTGCTAAATTTCTCCGCAATGTTTCCCCAATCAGAGTGAAGTTTTGAGTCGCTGTCACCTGAGGCAATTCTTTCTATTGCGCCGAGGGTGGTGTTTGGAGGGCTGAGGAAATGTCGAAAGCGCCCAACCCTGTTGACAAATATGTCGGCAGTCGCGTGCGTATGCGCCGCATCATGTTGGGCATGAGCCAGGAAAAGCTCGGTGAAGCTTTGGGCCTGACATTCCAGCAGATTCAGAAGTACGAGAAGGGCACGAACCGGGTCGGCGCAAGCCGTATCCAGCAAATCGCCGAGATTCTGCAGGTGCCGGTGTCGTTTCTGTTCGAGGGCGGACCGAGCGGCGTCGCCGGGCCGGACGGCTTCGCCGAGGGTGCGTCGCCCTCCTATGTCTCCGATTTCCTCGCGACCTCCGAGGGTCTCGCGCTGACCAAGGCGTTCACCCGAATCACCGATTCGAAGCTGCGCCGCTCGATCGTCGACCTCGTCGAGCAGATCGCCGCCCGCGAAGGCCCGGACAAGCGCTGAAGCGCGATCTCATTCCGATTTGAGGCTGCGCCAAATCTGGCCTATGTCGTCATTTGCGGACCGCGTGACACGCTGCCTCCGCTCAGATGATACGATTCAAAGGCACAGATACGTCCATGGCGAACTCCAATTCGTTCGATACCCAAACTATCCTCGCCGGCATCCGCCGCTGGGTCGAGATCGAGACGCCGACGGAAGTGCCCGAACAGGTCAACAAGCTGACCTCGATGGTTGCCGACCATTATAACGATCTGCCCGTCACGCTCGAGCGCGTCGCCGGCATCGATGGCTGCGGCGATCATCTCGTGGTGCGTTCGACCTGGGGCCAGGACCGGCCCGGTATCCTGGTGCTCAGTCATCTCGATACCGTCCATCCCATGGGCTTCATCACGCGGCTGCCCTTCAAGGTCGAAGGCGACAGCGCGTTCGGTCCCGGCATCTACGACATGAAGGGCGGCGCCTACATCGCCTATCACGCCTTTCGCGAGCTTTGCGCCGCGCCCGACCGTCCGCCGCTTGGCATCACCCATCTGTTCACCTCCGACGAGGAGATCGGTAGCCCGACTTCGCGCGCACTCATCGAGGCGGAAGGACGCAAGGCCAAATATGTGCTGGTGACGGAGCCGGCGCGCGACGGCGGCAAGATCGTCACCGGGCGCAAGGGCGTCGGACGCTTCCAGATCTTCATCAAGGGCGTGCCCGCCCATGCCGGCTCGCGCCCCGAAGACGGCCGCAGCGCGGTGCGCGAGCTTGCCAACGTCATCCAGACGCTGGAAGGGATGAACGATCTGCAGCGCGGCGTCACCGTCAATGTCGGCGTGGTACGCGGCGGCACGCGCCCCAACGTCACGCCGGAAGAGGCCTATGCCGAGGTCGATCTGCGCGTGCCTGGGATCAACGATGCGGACGAATTCGTCGGCAGGATTCTCGGGCTGACGTCGAAGACTGATGGCGTGACCGTCACCGTGACCGGCGAGCTCAACCGTCCGCCCTACGAGAAGGGCAATGCGGGCGCCTCGCTCTACGAACATGCGAAGACGCTCGCCGCGGAGCTCGGTTTCGAGTTGATCGACACCCACACCGGCGGCGGCTCGGACGGCAATTTCACCGCGCCGTATACCGGCACGCTGGACGGGCTCGGCGTCGACGGCAAAGGCGCCCACACCCATTATGAGCAGCTCTACGTTTCCTCGCTCGAACCGCGCGCGCGGCTGCTCCATCGCCTGTACCAGACGCTGCGATGAGCGAACGCAAATCAGACCCCGATCGCGCGGACGGCGAGCGCGCCTTCTTCGGGCGTCGCAAGGGCCACAAGCTCAGGCAGCATCAGGCCGAGCTGGTCGATCATCTGCTGCCGCATCTCGTCCTCGACATCACGACGCCGGCTCCGGCGCATGCCGCCGAGATCTTCGATCCCGCGGCCGAGGAGCTGCGGCTCGAGATCGGCTTCGGCGGCGGCGAGCATCTCGCCGCGGAGGCGCAGGCCTTTCCGACGACGGGCTTCATCGGCTGCGAGCCCTATGTCAACGGCATGGCCAAGATCCTCGCGCAGATCGAGGCCGCCAACATCGCCAACATCCGCCTGTTCGCCGGCGACGCCGCCGAGCTGCTGGCCTGGCTGCCTGATGCATCGCTGTCGCGGATCGACCTGATCCATCCCGATCCCTGGCCGAAACGGCGGCACTGGAAGCGGCGCTTCGTTCAGGACCGCACGATCGCAGCGATGGCGCGCGTGCTGAAGGCGGGCGGCGAATTCCGCTTCGTCTGCGATATCGACGATTACTGCGCCTGGACGCTGTCGCATCTTGCGCGCGCGCCGGACTTCCAGTGGCTTGCAGAACGCGCCGATGATTTCCGCCAGCCCTGGGCCGGCTACACCATGACGCGATATGGACGAAAAGCTGCGCGCGAGGGCCGCAAGGCGGCGTATCTGCGGTTCAGGCGGAAATGATTGTCGTTCCGGGGAAATGCGCAGCATCGAACCCGGAAGTTCGAGATTCCGGGTTCGCGCTTCGCGCGCCCCGGAATGATTGGCGAAATGATCTTAGATCGTTTGCCGGTTGCGCCAGAAATTCACCACGCGCTCGGCGGTCGCCGGCATCAGGCGGGTGAAGTTCATCCGCGCCGCTTCAAGATCGGCATCGGCCGGCGTGCGCTGCGGGCCGTACCACATCAGGATCAGCGCGCGCACCGTGGGCCAGCCGAGATTGAGCACACGGCCGAGGATCAGGATCGGATCATAGCGGTCGCCCGAGATCAGGCGATCGAGGATCGGAAGCCTGACGCCGGCCATCGCCGAGAGCGTAGCGACCGATTCCTCGTATTTGTGCGCCTTTGCGAAGCCGAGCAGCGCGCTCTCGCCGAGATGACCGCCGCGATGCAGGCCGAGCACCGTGCGTTGCGCGTCCGAAAAATCGCGCCGCGGGCCGGCCGGCCTTGAAGCTTCCTCGATCGCGGCCATGGCGCGCTTGATCTCGACCTGGCGCGTCGGATTGACCACGGTCGACAGGCGGCGGCGAATGACGTCGAGCGTGCCGTCCAGCAGCTCCTTGAGGTTCTCGCCCGAGAGATCCGCGCGCTGGCCGATCTTGAGCGTCAGCACGCCATCCTGGCTCGCGCGCTTGATCAGCTCCGAATAACCGCCCGGCGAGAAAGCGGCGCCTGCATTGCCGGCAGCGCGGCGCACCACGTCGCGATCGCCGCGCTCGACCAGCACGTCGGTAATTTGCATCGACAGGGTCGGCCGCTCCGTCATCGCCAGCAGATGGCCCTGGCCCTTCAGCCGGGCGATCTCGACGAGAGCGGCTTCATCGAGCACCGGCGAGCGGCGCAGGACCGGGCCCGCCACCATGATCTCGTTCTCGCGGGCGAGCTGGCCCACCAGATGAGGCGGCGCATTGTCCAGCCGCGAGAAGCGCTCGGCGAGATCGACGCGCGCGGCAAGCTCTGCATGCGGGACGAGATCGATCAGGAGATTGTCGAAGAGATCGATGAGCTCGGGACGAAGTCTCGAGGCGTCCTGAAAGAACAGCGCGGCAATGGCGCTCGCGATCTCGCCACGACGCCGGGGATCACCGCGTTTGACGATATCGTCCAGTCCGGGAATGAGCGACGTGGCAACGGTCATGAAACGCAACTCGAATCTGGCACGCCGTGGGCGCGCCATAGCTCAAGCCGCCCCACAAGCTCGAAATTTAGGCCGGCTTCATGAAGGAAGCGTTGCTGCCCGGGCGGCCTCCCGGGGCGCAAAAAGCCCGCATCCCGCTGCAAGGGCCCTTGTCCGGGCGGGCAGAAAGGGCTATATCAGCGCCAATTCATCTTCTCATACGATCCGCGTAGTGAGAGTGGGCCCGAAAGGACCCGCTCTTTTTTATTACCTGAACGCGGCTCGGCGGAAGATGCTGCCCGGCGGGCTGTCGGGAAAGTTCCGAAGTGGGCTCTGATGTTTTAACGGAGCCTTAACCATCGAGACCATCGAGCGCCTTGACCCCTGATATGACCGAACCGAACACTGGTTCCACCGATGCCGAGTTGCTGGCCGAGCCGAGGCTCGTGGTTGAGCCGGGCGTGGCGGCACGGGTGTCGGCGGTCGCAGGCCCAGTGCTTGAGGGCATGGGCTATCGCCTGGTGCGGATCCGCATTTCCGGGGAATCCGGGTGCACCGTGCAGATCATGGCCGAACGGCCGGACGGCTCGATGCAGCTCGAGGATTGCGAGGCAATCTCGCGGGCGCTGTCGCCGGTGCTCGACGTCGCCGACCCCATCGACCGTGCCTATCGGCTGGAAATCTCCTCGCCGGGGATCGACCGTCCGCTGGTGCGCCGTTCCGATTTCGAGCGTTATTCCGGCCATCTGGTCAAGGTCGAGATGGCCGTCGCCCATGAAGGCCGCAAGCGGTTCCGCGGCACGCTCGGTGCCGTCGAAGGCGACCGCGTCCATCTTCATCGCGACGACGCCAAGGCGGGCGATGACGCCGACGTGCTCCTGACGATGGAAGACATCGGCGAGGCGCGGCTGGTGCTGACCGACGAGCTGATCGCGGAATCCATGCGCCGCGGCAAGGCCGAGGAGCGCCAGATGCGCAGGGATCTCGGCCTTGAGCCGCCGCAGCCGGCGCACGCGAAGATCAGCGAAAAAACCACCAAGAACACCAAGCCGAAGAAGAAGCCGGCCCCGACCAATACAAAGAAACATCGCCTTGCCGCCGAACGCGCGCGGCGTGGCGAGATCGAGCCTGACGAAGGAGACTAGCCATGGCAGTCAGCGCCAATCGACTTGAGTTGCTCCAGATCGCCGACGCCGTCGCCCGCGAGAAATCGATCGACCGCGGCATCGTCATCGCGGCGATGGAAGATGCCATCGCCAAGGCGGCGCGCGCCCGCTACGGCAGCGAGACTGACGTTCACGCCGAGATCGACCCGAAGAAGGGCGAGCTCCGTCTGTCGCGCCACATGCTGGTCGTCGACAAGGTCGAAAACCACTCCAACCAGATCTCGCTCATCGACGCGCAGCGCGCCAATCCCGGCGCCCAGGTCGGCGATACCATTGCCGACACGCTGCCGCCGCTGGAATACGGCCGCATCGCCGCGCAGTCGGCCAAGCAGGTGATCGTGCAGAAGGTGCGCGAGGCCGAGCGTGACCGGCAGTATCAGGAATTCAAGGACCGCATCGGCGACATCGTCAACGGCGTCGTCAAGCGCGTCGAATATGGCAGCGTGATCGTCGATCTCGGCCGTGGCGAAGCCATCATCCGCCGCGACGAGATGCTGCCCCGCGAAGTCTTCCGCAATGGCGACCGCGTCCGCGCCTACATCTTCGACGTCCGCCGCGAGACCCGCGGTCCGCAGATCTTCCTCTCGCGCACCCATCCGCAGTTCATGGCGAAGCTGTTCGCGCAGGAAGTCCCGGAAATCTATGACGGCATCGTCGAGATCAAGGCGGTCGCCCGCGATCCGGGCTCACGCGCGAAAATCGGCGTGATTTCCCGCGATTCCTCGGTCGATCCGGTCGGCGCCTGCGTCGGTATGCGCGGCTCGCGCGTGCAGGCCGTGGTGAACGAATTGCAGGGCGAGAAGATCGATATCATTCCCTGGTCGCCCGACATCGCGACCTTCGTGGTGAACGCGCTGGCGCCGGCCGAAGTATCCAAGGTCGTCATCGACGAAGACCGCGAGCGCATCGAGGTCGTGGTGCCCGACACCAACAACCAGCTCTCGCTGGCGATCGGCCGTCGCGGCCAGAACGTCCGCCTCGCCTCGCAGCTCACCGGCTGGGACATCGACATCCTGACCGAGCAGGAAGAATCGGAGCGCCGCCAGGCCGATTTCGAGAACTCCACCCGCGTCTTCATGGAATCGCTCAATGTCGACGAGGTGGTCGGCCAGCTGCTTGCCTCCGAAGGCTTCACCTCGGTCGAGGAACTCGCGATGGTGGACCTCAAGGAGCTCGCCGGCATCGAGGGCTTCGACGAGGAGACTGCACAGGAGCTGCAGAGCCGCGCCCGCGAATATCTCGATCAGCAGGAAGCCGAGATCGAGGCAAGGCGCAAGGAACTCGGCGTCGAGGATGCCGTGAAGGACGTGCCCGGCGTCACCTCGAAGATGCTGGTGAAGTTCGGCGAGAACGACATCAAGACGGTCGAGGACCTCGCCGGCTGCGCCACCGACGATCTGGTCGGCTGGACCGAGCGCAAGGAAGGCGGCGAGCAGACCAAGTTCGCCGGCGCGCTCGACGGCCTCGGCATCTCCCGCGACGATGCGGAAGCCATGATCATGCAGGCCCGCGTCAAGGCCGGCTGGATCACCGAGGCTGATCTCGCCAAGCCGGCCGAAGAGGCTGGCGCGACCGAAGACCAGCCGGCTTAAGGCGTGTTCAGCAAGAGTGGAGACCGATTTTGCGTAAAGAACACGCGACTTAGAAGGCGAAGGAGGATGTCGCCCGGATGCTTGCCAGCACTGACAGCGAACTCGACCATGGACCGCGGACCGAAAGGTCCGCGACCATGCGTATGTGCGCGGTCAGCCGCGAGGTCCGGCCGATCGACGAGCTGATCCGCTTCGTCGTAGCGCCCGGGGGCGAGATAGTTCCCGATCTCAAGCGCAAGCTGCCCGGACGGGGCATGTGGGTCACGGCGTCGCGACGGGTGGTTGCGGAAGCCGTCCGCCGTCACCAATTTACCAAAGCCTTCAAGCGCGACCTGCGCATTTCTCCGACGCTTCCCGCCGACATCGAGGCGCTCCTGGTTCGGAGCGTGACCGAAGCCCTTGGGATCGCCGCCAAGGCGAGGCAGATCGTCGCCGGCTTCGGCAAGGTCGAAAGCGCCCTGCGGGAAGGCACGGTCGAGGTCCTGATCCATGCCAGCGACGGGGCCGCGGACGGAATCCGTAAATTGGACACGCTGGCGCGGCAAAATGACGGAAATCACGGTATTCGGCCGCCGATTCCCGTCGTCACCGCATTGAAATCTGCAGAATTGGATTTGGCACTCACCCGGTCAAATGTGATACATGCTGCCCTGCTCGCGGGCCCGGCGAGCAAGACATTCCTGTCACGTAGCCAGATGCTGGTCCGATACCGGCTGGCGGACGATGACAAGACTGCCGAAAAGCACGGCCAGGATTTCTGAAGACAAACGACGACCCGATAGGACGGTGCGGCAACGCACAACACTGATAAATCAGGATTAGGACTGCTGAATGGTTGATACCAAGACCCCTGGCGACAAGAAGCTGAGCGTTCCGAGCAAGACGCTATCGCTCAAGCCGCGCGTCGAAACGGGCACTGTGCGCCAGAGCTTCAGCCATGGCCGCAGCAAGCAGGTCGTGGTCGAGAAGCGCGGCAAGCGCCGCATCGACGGCACCCCTGAGCCGCAGGCCCCCGAGGTCGCCGCAAAGCCGGCGCCGGCCGCGCCTGCGCCCGCCCCTTCACGTCCGGCACCGCCGCGCAATGCCGGCTCCGGCGTCGTGCTGCGTACGCTGACCGAGGACGAACGCTCCGCCCGCGCCAGCGCGCTTGCTGACGCCAAGGTCCGTGAAGTCGAAGAGCGCCGCCAGGCCGAGGAAGAGGCCCAGCGCCGCGCCGTCCGTGAGGCGGCCGAGCGCGCCGAGCGCGAAGCCGCCGAATCCCGCCGCAAGGCCGAGGAAGAGCGCCATCGTCACGAGGACGAAGCCAAGCGCAAGGCCGAGACCGAGGCCAAGAAGCGTTTTGGCGAAGGCGAGCAGCCCTCCGCTCCCCGTCCCGCTGCAGCGGCAGCCCCGGCCGCTCCCGCGCCGCGTCCCGGCGCGCCTGCAGCGCGTCCCGGCGCCACCACCACGGCACGCCCGGGAACAACGACCGCGCGCCCCGGAACGACCACCGCGCGGCCGGCAGGCGGCCCGCTGGGTCGCGCTCCCGCAGTTGCGGCCGGACCGGACGAGGACGATGGTCCGCGCCAGGTCCGTCGCGGTCCCGGCGGCGCTGCGCGTCCTGTGGTGGCTCCCAAGCCCACACACAAGCCCGGCCCGCAGAAGGAGCGCGGCCGCCTGACGGTCGTGACTGCTCTCAATGCCGACGAGGTACGCGAGCGTTCGATCGCCTCGTTCCGCCGCCGCACCCAGCGCCTGAAGGGCCACGCCTCGAACGAGCCGAAGGAAAAACTGATCCGCGAAGTCGTCATTCCGGAAGCGATCACCATCCAGGAGCTCGCCAACCGCATGTCCGAACGCGCGGTCGACGTCATCCGCATGCTGATGAAGCAGGGCGCGATGCACAAGATCACCGACGTGATCGACGCCGACACTGCGCAGCTGATCGCCGAAGAGCTCGGCCACACCGTCAAGCGCGTCGCCGCGTCGGACGTTGAGGAAGGCCTGTTCGACCAGGTCGACGATTCCACCGACACCGAGACGCGTTCGCCGGTGGTGACCGTGATGGGTCACGTCGACCACGGCAAGACTTCGCTGCTCGACGCGCTCCGCCATGCCAACGTGGTCTCCGGCGAAGCTGGCGGCATCACCCAGCATATCGGCGCCTATCAGGTGCTGTCGCCCGAAAGCGGCAAGAAGATCACCTTCATCGACACGCCCGGCCACGCCGCGTTCACCGCGATGCGCGCCCGCGGCGCCAAGGTGACCGACATCGTCGTGCTGGTGGTCGCCGCCGATGACGGCGTCATGCCGCAGACGGTCGAAGCCATCAATCACGCCAAGGCGGCCCGCGTGCCGATCATTGTCGCCATCAACAAGATCGACAAGCCCGATGCCAAGCCCGAGCGCGTGCGCACCGAGCTGCTCCAGCACGAGGTGCAGGTGGAGTCCTTCGGCGGTGAAGTCGTCGACGTCGAAGTGTCCGCCAAGAACAAGACCAATCTCGACAAGCTGCTCGAGATGATCGCGCTGCAGGCCGACATCCTCGAGCTGAAGACCAATTCGGAGCGTCCGGCCGAAGGCACCGTGATCGAAGCCAAGCTCGATCGCGGCCGCGGTCCGGTTGCGACCGTGCTGGTCCAGCGCGGCACGCTTCGTGTCGGTGACATCATCGTCGCCGGCGCCGAGATGGGCCGCGTGCGCGCGCTGATCTCGGATCAGGGCGAGACCGTGGACGAGGCCGGCCCCTCGGTGCCGGTCGAAGTGCTCGGCTTCAACGGCCCGCCGGAAGCCGGCGACCGTCTCGCGGTCGTCGAGAACGAAGCCCGCGCCCGCCAGATCACCAGCTACCGCGCGCACCAGAAGCGCGAGAATGCGGCAGCCTCGATCTCCGGCATGCGCGGTTCGCTCGAGCAGATGATGTCGCAATTGAAGACGGCGGGCCGCAAGGAATTCCCGCTGATCGTCAAGGCCGACGTGCAGGGCTCGCTGGAAGCGATCCTCGGCTCGCTGGAGAAGCTCGGCACCGACGAAGTCGCCGCCCGCATCCTGCATGCCGGCGTCGGCGGCATCTCGGAATCCGACGTGACGCTCGCGGAGGGCTTCAACGCCGCGATCATCGGCTTCTCGGTTCGTGCGAACAAGGAAGCTGCCGCTGCCGCCAAGCGTAACGGCATCGAGATCCGCTACTACAACATCATCTACGACCTCGTGGACGACGTGAAGAAGGCGATGAGCGGCCTGCTCGCGCCGACCTTGCGCGAAACCATGCTGGGCAATGCCGAGATCCTGGAGATCTTCAACATCTCCAAGGTCGGCAAGGTCGCCGGCTGCCGCGTCACCGACGGCACCGTGGAACGCGGCGCCAATGTGCGCCTGATCCGCGACAACGTCGTCGTGCACGAAGGCAAGCTGTCGACGCTGAAGCGCTTCAAGGACGAAGTGAAGGAAGTCCAGTCCGGTCAGGAATGCGGCATGGCCTTCGAGAACTATCACGACATGCGTGCCGGTGACGTGATCGAGTGTTACCGTGTGGAGACGATCCAGCGCTCCCTGTAAGTCCAAATCTTACCGAAGCGCCCGGATCTTTTTGAGCTGAAATTGCGGGAGTGCGATGGCCGGATTTTTTCCGGCCATCCACACCCCATTCGTTTCAACAGGACAAATGCCAATGCTCGTGTCCCGAACGCGGGCACGACGAGGTGATTTTCGACCATGCCGCGCCATCATCAGAAAAAAAGTTCCGCGCCCGGCGGCTCGCAGCGCCAGCTGCGCGTCGGCGAGCAGGTTCGCCACGCGATAGCCGAGATTCTGGCGCAAGGCAGCGTGCATGATGCGGACCTCGAAGGCCACATCATCACCGTGCCGGAGGTGCGGATGTCGCCCGACCTGAAGCTCGCGACAATCTACGTGATGCCGCTCGGTGGCCGCGACACCGAGCTCGTCATCACTGCGCTCGATCGCAACAAGAAATTCCTGCGCGGCGAAGTCGCGCGGCGCGTTAACCTGAAATTTGCACCTGACATTCGCTTCCGCGTCGACGAACGATTCGACGAAGCGGAACGGATCGAGAAGCTTTTGAGAACACCTGCGGTGCAGAAGGACTTGGACAAGAATCTGGAACAGGATCCGGATTCGGATCGGGAAGAAGAGCGATGATGATGGACCCGGCTCACGGCACGATCGGCAGCGAAGAGGCCGATACGCGCGATCTGCAAAAAAATAATTTTGCAGATCTCGGCGACAATGCTCAGCCGCATCAGCAGGCGCGTCGCGTCAACAACGATCCGCGCGCGGGCAAGCAGAAGGGCAACCAGCCGCGCCGCGACCGGCGCGACGTCCACGGCTGGGTCGTGCTCGACAAGCCGATCGGCATGACCTCGACACAGGCCGTCGCCGTGCTCAAGCGCCTGTTCAACGCCAAGCGCGCGGGCCATGCCGGCACGCTCGACCCGCTCGCCTCCGGCGGCCTGCCGATCGCGCTTGGCGAAGCCACCAAGACGGTTCCCTTCGTCATGGACGGCCGCAAGCGCTACCAGTTCACCGTGTGCTGGGGCGAGGAGCGTGACACCGACGACATCGAGGGCCAGGTCACCGCGACCTCGGACCAGCGTCCGACCCGGGAGGCCATCGAAGCCCTGCTGCCCCGTTTCACCGGGGTGATCGAGCAGGTTCCCCCGCGCTATTCGGCAATCAAGGTCCAGGGTGAGCGCGCCTACGACCTTGCCCGGGACGGCGAGGTCGTGGAGCTGGCGCCCCGTCCGGTTGAGATTCACCAATTAACCCTTGTAAATCAACCGGATAACGACCGAGCCGTGTTCGAGGCCGAATGCGGCAAGGGCACCTATGTCCGGGCGCTGGCTCGCGATATGGGCCGAATTCTCGGCACTTTCGGCCATATCTGCGCGCTGCGGCGGACCCTGGTCGGCCCATTTGACGAGAACGACATGATTCCGCTGGATCAGCTGGAGGCTTTGTGCGATAGAGCCGCGTCCGGCGAGGGCAGCCTCGCCGACGCGCTAATGCCCGTTGAGACCGCGCTGGACGACATCCCGGCACTGGCCGTCACTCGGGCTGATGCGGCAAGGCTCCATCGGGGCCAAGCCGTTTTATTGCGCGGACGGGATGCGCCCACTTGTAGCGGCACAGTCTATGTCACGGTGGCAGGCCGTCTTTTGGCGCTTGCTGAAGTTGGCAATGGCGAAATCATCCCCAAGCGTGTGTTCAACCTGACCGGTCTGACTGCCTCAACCGGTCGCAACGAGAGAAATTGACGATGTCGATTGCCGCAGAACGCAAAGCGGAAGTCATCAAGACGAATGCCACCAAGGCCGGTGATACCGGTTCGCCCGAGGTTCAGGTCGCGATCCTGTCGGAACGCATCAACAACCTGACCAACCATTTCAAGACCCACGTGAAGGACAACCATTCGCGTCGCGGCCTCTTGAAGCTGGTTTCGACCCGCCGCTCGCTGCTCGACTATCTCAAGAAGCGGGACGAGTCGCGGTACAAGGCGCTGCTCGAGAAGCACAACATTCGCCGTTAAGAGTTCCTGCGCGCGCCATCGGCGCGCGTTTTCGCGCGTGGTTTCGAACGAAAGCGTTTGTTTAAAGGTTTTTGATCGAGGCTGCGTGCGCGTCGGATGCGGGCCGTTGACGATTCGCATCCGGGCATGATGAGCGAAGGCCGCGGTTCGGTGTTCGCGTTCGTGCCGACTGACAGTCCAGCAGCAATCCGGCGGCTGGGCACAACGGGCAAGGCGCCCGTATGACCCGAGAGGATGGACGCCATCCGAAATCCAAAAACCATGGCAGGATCGCAGGACGCTGATCACCCGCTTCGATCAGCGCCCCGCAATCTTGCGCATGGTTTT
This sequence comes from Bradyrhizobium sp. T-1, assembly GCF_053592855.1. NCBI lineage: Bacteria > Pseudomonadati > Pseudomonadota > Alphaproteobacteria > Hyphomicrobiales > Nitrobacteraceae > Bradyrhizobium > Bradyrhizobium sp. T-1. The sequence goes on from NZ_CM132115.1 coordinate 55,790, forward strand.
TGTTTTTCGAGCCGTCCTTCTTTCGAGAACCCATGAAAGAAGACATCTATGTTCAATAAGCATTCGGTCGAGATCGACTGGGGCGGACGTCCCCTCAAGCTCGAAACCGGCAAGATCGCACGCCAGGCCGACGGCGCCGTCATCGCCACTTACGGCGAGACCGTGGTGCTCGCCACCGTCGTCGCCGCGAAATCGCCGCGTGAAGGCGTCGACTTCCTGCCGCTGACCGTCGACTACCAGGAAAAGACCTACGCAGCCGGCCGCATTCCCGGCGGCTATTTCAAGCGCGAGGGCCGTCCGACCGAGAAGGAGACGCTGGTCTCCCGCCTGATCGACCGTCCGATCCGTCCGCTGTTCGTCGACGGCTGGCGCAACGAGACCCAGGTGATCGCCACCGTGCTGTCGCACGACATGGAGAACGATCCCGACATCGTCGCGCTGGTGGCCTCCTCGGCCGCGCTGACCCTGTCTGGCGCGCCCTTCAAGGGCCCGATCGGCGCTGCCCGCGTCGGCTTCGCCAATGACGAGTTCATCCTCAACCCGACGCTCGACGAGATGGTCGACACCCAGCTCGACCTGGTCGTCGCCGGTACCGCCGACGCCGTGCTGATGGTGGAATCGGAAGCCAAGGAGCTGAACGAAGACATCATGCTCGGCGCCGTGATGTTCGGTCACCGCCACTTCCAGCCGGTGATCAATGCGATCATCGAGCTTGCCGAGAAGGCCGCCAAGGAGCCGCGCGAAGTCACCGTCATCGACAATTCGGCGCTCGAGAAGGACATGCTCGGCCTCGTCGAGCAGGAGCTGCGCGCCGCCTACGCCATTCCGGTCAAGCAGGATCGCTACGCTGCGGTCGGCAAGGTCAAGGAAAAGGTGATCGCCCATTACTTCCCCGAAGGGCAGGAGCCGAAATACGACAAGCTGCGCATCAGCGCCGTGTTCAAGGAGCTCGAGGCGAAGATCGTTCGCTGGAACATCCTCGACACCGGCAAGCGCATCGACGGCCGTGACTCCAAGACCGTGCGCAACATCATCGCCGAAGTCGGCGTGCTGCCCCGCGCTCACGGTTCGGCGCTGTTCACCCGCGGCGAGACCCAGGGCCTGGTCGTGACCACGCTCGGCACCGGCGAGGACGAGCAGTACATCGACGCGCTGTCTGGAACGTACAAAGAGACGTTCCTGCTGCACTACAACTTCCCTCCCTATTCGGTCGGTGAGACCGGCCGCCTCGGCGGCACCAAGCGCCGCGAGATCGGCCACGGCAAGCTTGCCTGGCGCGCGATCCACCCGGTGTTGCCGCCGCATCACGAGTTCCCGTACACGATCCGCGTGGTCTCCGAGATCACCGAGTCCAACGGCTCCTCGTCGATGGCTTCTGTGTGCGGCGCCTCGCTCGCATTGATGGACGCCGGCGTGCCGTTGAAGCGGCCGACTGCGGGCATCGCGATGGGCCTGATCCTCGAAGACAAGCGCTTCGCGGTTCTCTCGGACATCCTCGGTGACGAGGACCATCTCGGCGACATGGACTTCAAGGTCGCCGGCACGGAAGCGGGCATCACCTCGCTCCAGATGGACATCAAGATCGAGGGCATCACCGAAGAGATCATGAAGGTCGCGCTCGCCCAGGCCAAGGATGGGCGTATCCACATCCTCGGCGAGATGGCGAAGGCGCTGACCAACGCCCGCGCCGAGCTCGGCGAATACGCGCCGCGCATCGAGACCTTCAAGATCGCCACCGACAAGATCCGCGAAGTGATCGGCACCGGCGGCAAGGTGATCCGCGAGATCGTCGAGAAGACCGGCGCCAAGGTCAACATCGAGGACGACGGCACCGTGAAGGTCGCCTCCTCCGACGGCGAGGCGATGAAGGCCGCGATCAAGTGGATCAAGTCGATCGCGTCCGATCCGGAAGTCGGCCAGATCTATGACGGCACCGTCGTCAAGGTGATGGAGTTCGGCGCCTTCGTGAACTTCTTCGGCTCCAAGGACGGTCTCGTTCACATCAGCCAACTCGCTTCGGCGCGCGTGCAGAAGACCTCCGACGTCGTCAAGGAAGGCGACAAGGTCAAGGTCAAGCTGCTCGGCTTCGACGATCGCGGCAAGACCCGCCTGTCGATGAAGGTCGTCGACCAGACCACCGGCGAAGACCTCGAAGGCAAGGACAAGGGCGGCGAGGGCGACAAGGCTCCGCGCGAAGCGGCCGGCGAGTAATCGCTCCGCGACCCCAGAAACACGAAGGGCGGCCTCACGGCCGCCCTTTTTGTTTGTCGCGTCGCATGGACCGCTCCGCTTTTCACCTCTCCCCGGCGGGGAGAGGTGAAGTAGCTCACGCCGCGAGATCGAACCGGTCGAGGTTCATCACCTTGGTCCAGGCCTTGGCAAAATCCTGCACGAACTGCTGCTTCGCATCCGACGAGGCATAGACCTCGGCGAAGGCGCGGAGCTGCGAGTGCGAGCCGAAGATCAGATCGGCGCGCGTGCCGGTCCACTTCACGGCATTGGTCTTGCGGTCGCGGGCCTCGTAGGAGCCGTCGGCAACCGGCGTCCACTGCGTGCTCATGTCGAGCAGGTTGACGAAATAGTCGTTGGAGAGCGTTCCCACCTTGGAGGTGAAGACGCCATTCTTCGAACCATTCGCATTGGCACCGAGGACGCGCAATCCGCCGACGAGCACCGTCAATTCGGGGCCCGAGAGCTTCAGAAGCTGCGCACGATCGATGAGCGCCTCTTCCTGCTGCAGGAACTGATGCTTCTTGCTGACATAGTTGCGGAAGCCATCGGCCCGCGGCTCGAGCGGCGCGAACGAGGCCGCATCGGTCTGCTCCTGCGAGGCATCCATGCGGCCCGGCGTGAAGCCGACCTTGACGTCGACGCCGGCATCCTTGGCGGCCTTCTCGACCGCGGCAGAACCGCCGAGGACGATGAGGTCGGCGATCGAGACCTTCTTGGCGCCGGATGACGCGTTGAAGTCCTTCTGGATCGCTTCGAGCTTGCCGAGCACCTTGGCGAGCTGGGCCGGCTGGTTGACCTCCCAGTCCTTCTGCGGGGCAAGACGGATGCGCGCGCCGTTGGCGCCGCCGCGCTTGTCCGAGCCGCGGAACGTCGAGGCCGACGCCCATGCGGTCGAGACCAGCTCGGACACCGACAGACCCGAGGCCAGGATCTTCGACTTCAGCGACGCGACGTCCTGATCACTGACCAGCTCGTGATTCACGGCCGGAATCGGATCCTGCCAGATCAGCGTTTCCTTCGGCACCAGCGGGCCGAGATAACGCTGGATCGGGCCCATGTCGCGATGGGTGAGCTTGAACCAGGCGCGGGCAAAGGCGTCAGCGAACTGGGCCGGGTTCTCCAGGAAGCGACGCGAGATCTTCTCATAGGCCGGATCTAAGCGCAGTGAGAGGTCGGTCGTCAGCATCGTAGGGCGATGCTTCTTCGACTTGTCGAAGGCATCGGGAATGACCGCGTCGGCGCCCTTGGCCGTCCACTGCTGCGCACCGCCCGGGCTCTTCGTCAGCTCCCACTCGTACTTGAACAGGTTCTCGAAGAAGTTGTTGCTCCACTTCGTCGGCGTCGTCGTCCACGTCACCTCGAGACCGCTGGTGATGGAATCACCGGCGAGGCCCGAGGCGTGCTTGCTCTTCCAGCCGAGGCCCTGATCCTCCAGCGCGCCCGCTTCCGGCTCCGGACCAACCAGCGACGGATCGCCGGCACCATGGGTCTTGCCGAAGGTGTGGCCGCCCGCGATCAGCGCGACAGTCTCTTCGTCGTTCATCGCCATGCGGAAGAACGTCTCGCGGATGTCCTTGGCCGCAGCGAGCGGATCCGGCTTGCCGTTCGGGCCTTCCGGATTGACGTAGATGAGGCCCATCTGCACCGCGCCGAGCGGCTCGGCGAGCTGGCGTTCGCCGCTGTAGCGTTCATCGCCCAGCCACGTGCCTTCGGGACCCCAATAGAGCTCTTCCGGCTCCCACACGTCGGCGCGGCCGCCCGCGAAACCGAACGTCTTGAAGCCCATCGATTCCAGCGCGACGTTGCCGGCGAGCACCATCAGATCGGCCCAGGAAATCTTGCGGCCGTATTTCTGCTTGATCGGCCAGAGCAGCCGGCGCGCCTTGTCGAGGTTGGCGTTGTCGGGCCAGCTGTTGAGCGGCGCAAAACGCTGCTGACCGGCGCCGGCGCCGCCACGGCCGTCGGTGATGCGGTAGGTGCCCGCGCTGTGCCAGGCCATGCGGATCATGAGGCCGCCGTAGTGACCGAAGTCGGCCGGCCACCATTCCTGCGAATCGGTCATCAGAGCGGTCAGGTCCTTGATGACCGCGTTCAGGTCGAGCGTCTTGAATTCCTTGGCATAGTCGAAGTCCTTGCCCATCGGGTCAGACAGGCCGGAATTCTTGTGCAGCATCTCGATGCTGAGGTTGGTGGGCCACCAGTCGCGGTTCGCTGGCACGCGTTTGCCGCCCGAAAACGGGCACTTCGAAGTGTCGTCCATGAATACCTCCTCTGGTGGCGTCGCACTCGCGCCATTGACCAGGTAGAACCACTCTAAGCGTCGCCTGCGATCAGGGGAAGTTGACTTTAATGATCGCTGCGATAGGTTTTTCTGATGATCAACGTCACCCTGCGCCAGCTGCGATATTTCGACGCGCTGGCGCGCCATGGTCATTTCGGGCGCGCCGCGGAGGCCTGTTCCATCTCGCAACCGGCGCTGTCGATGCAGATCAAGGAACTGGAGGAGGCGCTCGGCGGGCTGCTGCTGGAGCGCAGCGCGCGCCAGGTCGCCCTGACGCGGTTCGGAGAGGAACTCGCGCAGCGCGTCCGTGATATCCTGCGCTCGGTCGATGAACTCGGCGATTTCGCCCGTGCCTCGCAGGACCGTTTTGCGGGCCGCTTGCGCATCGGCATGATCCCGACGATCGCGCCCTATCTCTTGCCCAAGATCACCAAGAATCTCACGCGCATGCATCCTGAGCTCGACATCCGCGTGCGCGAGACGATGACGCCCCGGCTGATCCAGGAGCTGGTCGAAGGCCGGCTCGACACCGCCATCGTCGCGCTGCCGGTCTCCGAACCCTCACTCACCGAGGTCGCCCTGTTCGAGGAGAAATTTTTGCTGGTGCGGCCGGGCACGGATGCGGGCACCCCAGTGCCGTCACGCGAGATGATGCGCGAGATGCGGTTGTTGCTGCTCGAGGAAGGACATTGCTTTCGCGATCAGGCGCTGTCGTTCTGCAATATGCAATCGGCGCCGCCGCGCGAGATGCTGGATGCGAATTCGCTGTCGACGCTGGTGCAGATGGTCAGCGCCGGCATCGGCGTCACCCTGATTCCGGAGATGGCGGTGCCGGTGGAGACGCGATCGGCTTCGGTCTCGCTTTCGCGCTTCCGCGACCCCGAGCCCGCGCGCACCATCGGCATGGTCTGGCGCAAGACCAGTCCGCTTGCGCGGCAATTGCTCCAGATCTCCGAAGTGGTGTGCCTGTCGGCCGGCAAGACGCGGCCGCGGCAGACCCTGCGCAACCAGAAGGCTTGAGGCCGCGATGTCGGATCCGATCATCCGTCCCGCTCGTGTCGACGAATATGACGAGATCGGCCGCGTCTGGATGGAAAGCTGGGTTTCGACCGGTCTCGGCGAAGCCAGCGAATTCCTGCTGGCAAACCTGCGTGCACGCATCCGGCGCGAGATCGAGAACGGCTGGAGCCTGTTCGTCGCCGACGACGGCGACACGATCGCCGCGATGCTCGCGCTGCATCTGCCAAAGCGCTACCTCGATATGCTTTTCGTCGGGCCTGCCTATCAGGGGCAATCGCTCGGCCGGAAGCTGCTCGCCTTCACGCGCACGCAGATGCCCGACGAGATGTATCTGCGTTGTGTCCGCGAAAACGAAAAGGCCTGGCGCTGGTACGAGCGGGAAGGCTTCGTGTTCGAGAAGCAAGAGATCGAACCGTCGAACGGGTTTATGATGAAGTACTATCGGTGGAAGAACAAAGGTTCCTCGTCATGATCAAGCTCTACTGGTCGCCGCGCTCGCGGTCGTTCTCGACGCTCTGGCTGATGGAAGAAAGCGGGCTGCCCTATGAGCGCGTGCTGACCGACATTTCGACGGGCGCGCAGAAGGCGCCGGACTATTTGAAGGTCAATCCGATGGGCAAGGTGCCGGCGCTCGCCGACGGCGATGCCGCACTGGGCGAGGCCGCCGCAATCTGCGCCTATATCGCCGACCGCTATCCCGAAACCAAGCTCGCGCCCGCAACGACCGACCCGCGCCGCGCGCGCTATCTGCAATGGCTGTTCTTCTCGCCGAGCTGCATCGAGCCGGCCATCATCCAGATCTTCACCAAGATCGAGGTGCCGACCTCGACCGCGGCCTGGGGCAGCGCGACGCAGGTTTTTGACGTGCTGGAGGCCGCGCTGGTCAAGGGGCCGTGGATTCTCGGCGAAGAGTTTTCAGCGGCCGACATCACCATTGGCTCCGGGCTGAATTTCGCGGTGCGCCTGTTCAAGATGGTGCCGTCGCGCCCGGCCTTCGACGCCTATATCGCGCGCTGCATGGCGCGGCCGGCGTTCCAACGCGCGGAGAAGATCGCGGCAGGCTAGTCCGACGCCTTCAAATCGTCCGGCCGCGGCATCAAGACGATGTTGTAACCGGAATCGACATAGTGGATTTCGCCGGTCACGCCGCCGGAGAGATCCGACAGAAGATACAGCGCGGAGCCGCCGAGTTCATCCAGCGTGACACCACGGCGGAGCGGCGAATGCTTCTGCATGAAGGCGAACATCGCGCGCGCCTCGCCGATGCCGGAGCCGGCGAGCGTGCGGATGGGGCCGGCCGAGATCGCGTTGACGCGGATGCCGCGCGGCCCGAAGTCGGAGGCGAGATAGCGCACCGAGGCTTCCAGCGCCGCCTTGGCCACGCCCATCACGTTGTAATTCGGCATCGATCGTTCCGAAGCGCCGAAGGTCAGCGTGATCATGCTGCCGCCGTCCGTCATCAGCTCGGCCGCGCGCTTTGCGACCTCCGTGAACGAGAAGCAGGAGATCACCATGGTGCGCGAAAAATTCTCGCGGCTGGTGTCGGCGTAGCGGCCCTTCAGCTCGTTCTTGTCGGCAAAGCCGATCGCATGGATGACGAAATCGAGCTTGCCCCACTTTTCGCGGAGCACATCGAAGGTCGCATCGACGCTGGCGATGTCCTCGACGTCGCAAGGCAGCACCAACTCGACGCCGAGAGACTCCGCCAGCGGCTTGACGCGCTTGCCGAGGGCCTCGCCCTGGAAGGTGAAGGCGAGCTCGGCGCCGTGGGCATGCAGTGTCTTCGCCATGCCCCAGGCGATCGAATGATCATTGGCGATGCCCATGATCAGACCGCGCTTGCCTTTCATCAAACCTTCCATCGCAAGACCACCTTCCGCAAAACGGGGATGGCCGGGACATCTAGCGCGAAGACGCGCTTCGCGCTTTTGCCCGGCCATGACGAGAAATTCAACGGTGTGTCAACGACGCCGTCACACATCCATTCGGCTGAACACCAACGTGGCGTTGGTGCCGCCGAAGCCGAACGAGTTCGACAGCACGGTGCCGATTTTGACGTTGTCGATGCGCTTGCGCACGATCGGCATGTCGGCGAACACGGGGTCGAGCTCCTGGATGTGCGCGCTCTCGCAGATGAAGCCGTTGTTCATCATCAGCAGCGAGTAGATCGCCTCCTGCACACCGGTCGCACCCAGCGAATGGCCGGTCAGCGCCTTGGTCGCCGAGATCGGCGGGCACTTCTCGCCGGCGCCGAACACGCGGCGGAGCGCGTCGATCTCCGGCGGATCGCCTGCCGGCGTCGAGGTGGCGTGCGGATTGATGTAGTCGACCTTGGTCTTCACCGTCGACATCGCCATGCGCATGCAGCGCTCGGCGCCTTCACCTGAGGGCGCAACCATGTCGTAGCCGTCCGAGGTCGCGCCATAACCGACGATCTCGCCGTAGATGCGCGCGCCGCGCGCCTTGGCGTGCTCGAGCTCTTCCAGGACGAGGACTCCTGCGCCGCCGGCGATGACAAAACCGTCGCGGTTGATGTCATAGGGACGCGATGCGGTGGCGGGCGTGTCATTGTATTTCGAGGACATCGCGCCCATGGCATCGAACAGCACCGACAGCGACCAGTCGAGCTCCTCGCAGCCGCCGGCGAAGATCACATCCTGCTTGCCGATCTGGATCGTCTCATAGGCGTTGCCGACGCAATGGTTCGACGTCGCGCAGGCCGAGGAGATCGAATAGTTCACGCCCTTGATCTTGAACCAGGTCGCCAGCGTCGCCGATGCCGTGGACGACATCGCTTTCGGCACTGCAAACGGACCGACGCGCTTCGGTCCCTTGGTGCGGGTGATGTCGGCGGATTCGACTATGGTGCGGGCAGACGGACCGCCGGAGCCCATGATGATGCCGGTGCGGATGTTGGAGACTTCCTCTGGGCTCAGGCCGGAGTCCTGGATCGCCTGCTCCATCGCGATGTGATTCCACGCGGCGCCCTGGCCGAGGAAACGCATCGCGCGGCGGTCGACGACCGTCGAGGGATCGAGCGTCGGTGCACCTTGCACCTGCGAACGGAAGCCGAGCTCGGCATATTTCTCAGCCCGCGAAATGCCCGACTTCGCCTCGTGAAGGCTCGCAAGCACCTCCTGGGTGTTGTTTCCGATCGACGAGACGATGCCCATCCCGGTGACCACAACCCGCCTCATGACAGCCTCGCCTAAATCGTTGTCTTTCTTGGTGATGCGCCTTAGCCCAGGCTCGTGCCCTGCTTGAACAGGCCGACCTTCAGATCCTTGGCGCGATAAATAATCTGGTCATCGACCGAAAGCCATCCGTCGGCAATGCCGAGCACGAGCTTTGAACGCATCACCCGCTTGATATCGACGTTGTACACAACCTTGCGGGCCTCGGGCAGCACCTGGCCGCTGAACTTTAATTCGTTCAAGCCGAGCGCGCGGCCGCGACCTTCGCCTCCGGTCCAGCCCAGATAGAAGCCGACCATTTGCCACAGCGCGTCGAGGCCGAGGCAGCCGGGCATCACCGGATCGTTCTTGAAGTGGCAGCCGAAGAACCAGAGGTCCGGCTTCACGTCGAGCTCGGCGCGGACCACGCCCTTGCCGAACTCGCCGCCATTGTCGTTGATTTCCGTGATGCGGTCGAACATGAGCATCGGCGGCAGCGGCAGCTGGGCATTGCCCGGGCCGAACATCTCGCCGCGGGCACATGCCAGCAGATCTTCGTATTCGTAACCATTGCGCCTGTTCAGCATGCGGAAGCCTCTGTTCTAACCCCGATTGAGCGGCGTTTCTGGCAAAAATGGGCCCCGTTTTCGTTCGGAAAGCAACGCCTTTTGCCGTCGTCAGCAGGCGCGAATGCCGAGAGCTAGAATGGACTTGCGAACCTGGCCTCAATGCCCGGCCGCGCCACAATCGGCTAAGCGGAACCGCGCGCTCTCTAACACAGGCCTTTTCGGTGGCAAAGCGATCTCATGAAGGTAAAATGACAGGGCCGTGGGTCCGGTTCCTCTGCTAATTAGAACCACTCTAGTTGCGAGAAACTTGCATCTGCATCTACCTGTCCATATATTGCAGGTAGATAAGTGTCCACGCGTGCCCGAATTTTGGAAATGAGCGAGAACAACGCGCCCCGTCACGACGAAGACGTCCATGCGGCCCTCCTGTCTGGCCGGCAGCCGGCCCTGACCGGCTGCCCCTGGCACGACGTCAACGAAATGCTCCAGTCCGCCGGCCTGCGCCCGACGCGCCAGCGCATGGCGCTCGGCTGGCTGCTGTTCGGCAAGGGTGCACGCCATCTCACGGCTGAAATGCTCTACGAGGAAGCAACCCTCGCCAAGGTCCCGGTCTCGCTTGCGACCGTCTACAACACGCTGAACCAGCTGACCGATGCCGGCCTGCTGCGCCAGGTCAGCGTCGACGGCACCAAGACCTATTTCGATACCAACGTCACCACCCACCATCACTACTACCTCGAGAACAGCCACGAGCTGGTCGATATCGAGGATCCGCATCTGGCGCTGTCCAAGATGCCGGAGGTGCCGGAGGGTTACGAGATCGCGCGCATCGACATGGTCGTGCGCCTGCGCAAGAAGCGCTGAGATCGTTTGGGATTCCGGAGTTTGTCGTCATGGCCGGGCTTGTCCCGGCCATCAACGTTTTTGGCTAGCAAGAAAGTTCGTGGATGCCCGGGACAAGCCCGGGCATGATGACCGGGCAACAGCGCGCCGTTCCCGCTTCAGCGGTCAGTTCACCTGCTCGTCGGCATAGACGCCCCATAGGCGCTCCTGCTGGATCCAGCCGTCAAAGCCGTTGCCGGTGACGTGGCACCAGCTGATGGTGCATTTTTTTACCTGCGTGACGACGCCGGCCTGAAGTTTCGCGGCCACCGCGCTATCGGCGTCGGCGCGGTCATAGATCGGGGCGAGGTCGTCCTTGTGCTTCATGGTGACCACGGCGGTACGGCGGCCCGACAGCAGCGAGTGATAGACCCAGCCCTCGGCGCCCTCGGAATCGCGCACCCGGCGCCAGTTCTCGAACTCGGCGGTGATTTCGACCGGCAGGCCGGACCGGGTGTAGACCCAGGCCACGTCATTGTCCTTGGTCGGGCCGGCGCGGACGTTCACGTGATCCGATTTGAGGCTGACATAGCGCGGCACCGGAAGGCCGCTGGCCGTCTGGGGGGGGTTGTCCTTGGCTGAGTGCCCGGGGCTGACCGAGGCGCTCAACCAGGTACAAACGAGCGCCATCACCGAACAAAAACGCCCCAACGCCATCAACCCGTCTCCTGTCGAAGACCTGGGCCCAAAACCCGGTCCTCACCCCAAATTCCAAAACCTGCCGCGTACGCCCCTCGCCCGCCCCACGCGGGTGTTCCCAAAGAGCTAGCCCTGGTTCTTGTCTTGGCCCGGCCTTCTGCTAGAGAGGACAGACATCTGAACAACCAGTTTGCCCCGATTTTCCGGCCGGAAAGTGGGGGGAAAGCTTGAAGGAAACGCCGGGGGACGACACGGCAAGGGCAGTGTCGAACAACCGGGTTAATGAGGCCTCAACAGCCGGCCTTTGGCGACAAAGGCGGCGTGCAACGCCTCATGAGGGCAGGACATGTCGGTGAAGAAAAAGCCCCTCGTCGTCGTGACGCGCAAGCTGCCGGACTCGACCGAGACCCGGATGCGCGAGCTGTTTGACGCGCGGATCAATCTCGATGACACGCCGATGTCGAATGATCAGCTCGCCGAGGCGGCCCGCACCGCCGACGTGCTGGTACCGACCGTGACCGACCACATCACCGCCGACATCGTCAATCAGCCCGACTGCAAGCTGCGCCTGATCGCGAATTTCGGTAACGGCGTCGACAATATCGACGTCGAGGCGGCGCATGCCCGCGGCATCACCGTCACCAACACGCCGAAGGTTCTCACCGAAGACACCGCCGACATGACCATGGCCCTGATCCTGGCCGTACCGCGCCGGATGATCGAAGGCGCTTCCGTGCTGACGGAAGGGAAACCCTGGGCCGGCTGGTCGCCGACCTGGATGCTCGGCCATCGCATCGGGGGAAAGCGCCTCGGCATCGTCGGCATGGGCCGCATCGGCCAGGCGGTGGCGCGCCGCGCCCGCGCATTTGGCCTGCAGATCCACTATCACAACCGCCGCCCCGTGGCGCCCAAGATCGCCGAAGAGCTCGGTGCGACCTATTGGGAGAGCCTCGACCAGATGCTGGCGCGGATGGACATCATCTCGGTGAACTGTCCGCACACGCCGGCGACCTACCATCTGCTGTCGGCGCGCCGGCTGAAGCTGATCCGCAAGGACGCTTACATCGTCAACACCGCGCGCGGCGAAGTCACTGACGAAGACACGCTGATCAAGCTGATCGAAGGTGGCGAGATCGGCGGCGCCGGCCTCGACGTCTACGAGCACGAGCCGGCGGTCAATCCAAAGCTGGTGCGGCTCGCCAAGGCCGGCAAGGTGACGCTGCTGCCGCATATGGGCTCGGCCACGATCGAAGGCCGCGTCGAGATGGGCGAGAAGGTGATCATCAACATCCGCACCTTCCTCGACGCGCACAAGCCGCCGGATCGCGTCCTGCCGAGCATGCTGTAAGGCTCAAAACCTGTCGCAATCAGGTGCGGTGGGCACTGAGATCGGCAATCACAGGCCCATCGCCATTGAGCGGATTGGCCGGATCGCGTGCATAGCGCAGCGTCTCGAATCGCATCGCGCGCGCATCGATCATCAGGAGACGGCCGACCAGGCCGTCGCCGAACCCGACGATCTCGCGGATTGCCTCCAGCGCCATCATCGAGCCCATCACGCCGGCAAGTGCGCCCATGACGCCGGCCTCGGCGCAGGCCGGCACAGTGCCCGGCGGCGGCGCCTCCGGAAACAGGCAGCGATAGGTCGGATTGAATTCACCCTGCTCGTTCTTTTCATGCGCGCGGATCGTGGTGAGCGAACCGTCGAACGTGCCGAGCGCTGCCGTGATCAGCGGCCGCTTCGCGAAGAAGCAGGCGTCCGAGGCCAAATAACGCGTCGAGAAATTGTCGGAACCGTCGAGCACGAGATCGTAGTCGCCGATCAGGCTCAGCGCGTTGTCGGCATTGAGCCAGGTGGCGTGACCCACGAAGCGGACATGCGGATTGAGTGCCGCGATCCGCTCGGCCGCGCTCTCGACCTTGTGCCGGCCGATGTCGGGCGTCGTATGGATCACCTGGCGCTGCAGGTTGGACAGCGAAACGACGTCATCATCGACCACGCCGAGCGTCCCGACGCCGGCGGCTGCCAGATACATCAGAGCCGGCGCGCCGAGCCCGCCGGCGCCGATCACCAGCACGGCGGCCCGCTTGAGCGCAGCCTGGCCGGGACCGCCGACATCGCGCAGCACGATATGGCGGGCATAGCGTTCGAGTTCGTCCGGGCTCAGCATCGTCGTCGTTCCTCTCAACCCTCATGGTGAGGAGGCGCGCAGCGCCGTCTCGAACCATGCAGGCCCCGCTCTCGCAGCTCGGCCTTCATCCTTCGAAACGCCGCTTCGCGGCTCCTCAGGATGAGGGTCAACACATGAACCACCCCAACATTGTTCGCGACCAACGAGATGTGCTTCAATGGCAGCGCGTTCAATGGGCTGGCTGGATTTGTCATGAGATCGATGCTTGCGGCAACACTGATGTTGGCGTCCGCCACAGGCGCGAGCGCCCAGATGACGGCGCCGCAGATCCCAGGTGCCAAGCCGAAAGTGGTCCAGACCGTACCCATCAAGCCCCCTGCCCTGCAAACGCCGTCAGCGACAGCCGATGCGATGGCGCAGGCGGAGCGGCTGTCGCTGCAGTCCGACCTCGCCTGGGTCGGCGAATATAACGGCGCCATCACCGGCGACGTCAGCTCGCGCATGGTCGATGCCATCAAGGAATACCAGAAAGCCAAGGGCGGCAAGCCGACCGGCGTGCTCAATCCGCAGGAGCGCGCCGCGCTCGCCGAGACCGCACGGCGCAAGCAGGACAGCGTCGGCTGGAAGATCGTGACGGAGATGACCAGCGGCGCGCGGCTCGGCATTCCCTCAAAACTGGTGCCGCAGCAGGCCACCGACGCCAATGGGTCGAAATGGACCTCGCCGACCGGAACGGTGCAGGTGATGCTCAGCCGCCGCAAGGAGGCGAACCCGACGACCGCAAAGCTCGCGGACGCCGAGAAAAAGGAGCCGGCCGGACGCAAGGTCGACTACACCGTGGTGAAGCCCGACTTCTTCGTGCTGTCGGGACTCCAGGGCCTGAAGAAGTTTTACGTGCGCGGCACCTTCAAGGGCGACGAAGTCCGCATCATGACGATCTTGTACGATCAGGCGACCGAGAACACGGTCGAGCCGGTCGTGATCGCGATGTCGAGCGCGTTCAATGCGTTTCCGTCCGGACCGCAAACGGGGCCTGCGCCGCGCAAAACCGTCGAGTACGGCACCGGCATCGTGGTCAGCGATGATGGCGCCATCATCACCGATCGCCTCATCACCGACAGCTGCCTTGCGATCACTATCGCCGGCTATGGGAATGCCGATCGTCTCGCCGAGGACAAGGAGCACGATCTCGCGCTCTTGCACATCTACGGCGCGCGCGCCCTGAAGCCGCTCAACCTCGCTAGTGGTGCAGCAAAGACGAGTGTCGATGTCGTCGGCATCGCCGATCCGCAGAGCCAGGGCGGCGCAGCCGGCGTGTCGAGCGTCAAGGGCGCACTGGCGCCGGTGACGACGACCGACTCTGCGCTCTCGCCTCCACCGGCGGTCGGCTTCTCCGGCAGCCCGGCCATGGACGGCGAGAGCAAATTCGCCGGCGTTGCGTTGTTGAAGCCGGCGATGGTGGCGGGCCCCGCAACATCGGTGCCGGCGTCACAGGCGGTGATTGTCTCCGCAGAAGCCGTGCGCAATTTCCTGAAGGCGAACGCGGTCACCGCGAACGGCACGTCGACGGATGCGAAGGCCGCCGTCGTGCGGGTGATCTGCGTGCGGAAGTAGCGATCAACCCAACCTGAACCTGATCCCGCTCCTCGCAAGGCCGCCCGAAATCCCCACCGGCGTGCCGTCCGCGCGCCAGCAGGCGGCGCCGGTCATGGTGCCGTCGTCGTGGAAGGCGATGCCGTTCATGCCGCCGGCGACTGTTGCAACCGGCTGGACCTTGTGACCAAGCGCGGCGAGTCTTGCGCGCACGGCTTCGGGCACCGACTGCTCGACCTCGAGCGCGTTGCCCTCGGTCCAGACCCGCGGCGCCTCGACCGCTTCCTGCAAGCTCATGCCGTGATCGATCAGGTTGACCAGCGCCTGCATCGCACTCGGGAAGATGCGCTTTCCTCCGGGCAGGCCGAGCGCGTAGCGCAGCTTGCCATCACGAAGCGCCATCATCGGCGACATCGAGGTGGTCACACGCTTGCCTGGCGCCAATGATAACGCGTGACCCGGACGCGGATCGAACAGGTTCATGTAGTTGTTGGCGATGGCGCCGAGACCGGGGATCATGATCTTGGCACCGAAGAGATTGTTGATGGTCTGCGTGGTCGCGACCACGTTGCCGAAACTGTCTGCCGCCGTCATGTGCGTGGTGTGCGCGCTTTCGAGCTGCGCCACGCCCGCACCGAAAGCCTGCGCACGCGCCGGATCGATCGTGCGGCGGCGCTCCTCGGCATAGGCCTTCGACGTCAGCTTCTCCACGGGCACGCCGACATAGGCAGGATCGCCGCTGGCCGCAGCGCGGTCGGCGAAGGCGATCTTCAGGACTTCGGCGAGATAATGAATGGTCTCTGATGTGCCGAAGCCGAGAGCGCCGATGTCGTAGCCTTCCAGAACGTTCAGCATCTGCGCAATATGCACGCCGGAGGCCGCGGGCGGCGGTGGCCCAAGGATGGTCCAGCCGCGATAGTCGGCGCGGATCGGCTGCCGCTCGACGGTCTTGTAATGGGTGAGATCGTTGCGGCGGATGAAGCCGCTGGTCTTCTCCATGTAGTCGACGAGGATATCGCCGAGCGGCCCCTCATAGAGGGCGGTCTCGCCGTGGTCGGCAATATAACGAAGCGTCTCGGCATATTCGACCTGCACCACGCGCGCGCCGACCTTGAGCGGCTCACCGTCAGGCAGATAGATCGCCGCGATCGCCTTGTCCTTGCGCATTTCGGCAGCGCTCTCGCTGATGCATTCGTGCAAGTAGGGCGTCGCCGCATAGCCGCGCGCGGCATGTTTGATCGCGGGCTGCATGACGTCGGCCAGCGGCATGGTGCCGAACCTTTGCTGCGTCTCGCACCACGCCTTCAGCGAGCCCGGCGTCGCGACCGCCTTCGGGCCATTGAGGTTCTCGTTGCCCACCGTGTCGAACACGTCGTGCGCAGAGCCTGGCTTGGACGTGTAGGTGGTGTCACGCACGGCCGACGGCACGGTGCTCTGGCCGTCGATGAAACGATGGCTGCCATCGGCGAGGCGGATATGCGCCATGCCGCCGCCGATGATGCCGACCATCATCGGCTCGACCACGGTCAGCGTGAACAGCGTGGCGATCGCGGCGTCAATTGCATTGCCGCCGGCGGCCAGCATCTCGGCGCCGGCGCTGGAGGCAAGCGGGTGATTGCTCACCACCATGCCGCGGCTCGAAACCGCCGGCATCTTCTGACATTCAAAGATGCTTGCCGTCCGGTCGCGCCAATTGCCGCCCATGCCGCTTGCCTTTCTTATTCACTGCGGCAAGCACATCATACGCGCGATTACGGGTCCAGTAGTGGTACGGATTAGCTGGCATTCCCGATTCTGCCATCATCGTTAGCGTTGATTCGGACATCCGCGGTCCCCTTTGGATCGGGCAGGGCACGTCCTGAGCGAGAAGAGCTCAGCATCGCAAGGCGATGCACGTTCGCGTGGCGTTATCCAAGACCCAGGCACTCCAAAGGATTGAACTTCACATGCACACGATCGTACTGGCCACCCAAAAGGGCGGCAGTGGCAAGAGCACGCTCGCCGTCGGCCTCGCACTGGCCGCCAAGCAGGCCGGTTTCACCGTCCGCCTGATCGAGACCGACCCGCAGGGTACTCTCTCCAACTGGCAGCGCCGCCGCAACAACGACGATGTCGTCGTCGAGCCGATCTATCACGCCGCGGATTTCGCGCCACGGCTGAAGATGCTGGCGGACAGTGGCCTGCAGCTCGCGATCGTCGACACCGCAGCCGGCCTCAGCGCCGCGACCACCGCCGCGATCCGCTACTCGGATCTCTGCCTGATTCCGGCCCGCCCGAGCGTCGCCGACATCGAGGCGACCGTCTCCACCCTCAGCGTGGCGCGCGCCTGGAAACGTCCCTACAGCTTCGTGCTGAACCAGACGCCGATCCGCGGCCAGCGCATCGACAACGCCGCCAACTCGCTCGCGGAAGAAGCCGCGCTCGATCTCGCCGAGGTGCTCGCGCGACCGCTGATCGTGATGCGCAATGATCACCAGGACTCGCTCGCGAACGGCCTCGCCGTCAGCGAATTCGCGCCGAACGGCAAGTCGACCGAGGAGATCCGCGGCCTGTGGCAGTGGATCGAGACCCGGCTCGAGCTCGAGGCCCCGACCAATGTCCTGATCGATCAGGCCGTCTCGATGGCGGACGGCATATTGCACGCAGCCCCCGAGCTTGCGGTAGACGAGACAACTGGTCTGGCATCCTGAGCGGGGCGATCGCTCAGGACGCAGACGGGCTCCTCGCTATCCGGTGAATGAGCCCAAGCGACGAAGCAATCCGGCCACCAGCCCGGCCGGATTGCTTCGCGTCGCGTTTTTTGAGGAGGGCGAACGCGCGCTCGAACAAAAAAGCGCGAAAACAACCCCATGCACAGTAGAACGGCTCTCGGCCGGGGCCGCCGGTAGCGGCGCGCAGGCCCTTGACCCATCAGGAAAAACGGCCGACGGGCGAAACGCGGCTTCGCTCGGGCCAAATCTCGCCAATCCTGGCGACGTCGTCACGCCCTGCCGCGCAACCAGTCTTCACGCCGTACGATCCATCGCTCGGACTTCAACTGTCCGCCGTGATGGGCAAGCTCGATGAATCCGACAAACTCCGCGCCGGTCTTCTGCTTGACCCTGCGCGAAGCGTCGTTGGTGGCGGCATTGCAGACGTAAAAATGATCGAGCCCGAGCGTGAGGAAAGCAAAGTCGTTCACCGCGGTGACGGCCTCCGTCATCAGGCCACGCCCCCAGTAAGGCTCAGCCAGCCAGAAGCCGCGATTGCCTTTGGCGCCGTCGGCACGGGGTCGAAAATGAATGTTGCCGATCGCTTCGCCATCGCCGTCCTTCAGCACCAGCATCCAATGATTGATCTCCTCGCCACCTGCGATCTTGTCGAGCTGCGATCGGACGAAGGTTTTCGCGCCGTCCGCCGGATAGGGCCAGGGCACAATGGCAGTAAGGTGCTGGATGATGTTCCAATTGTCGAAATGGCGCTGAATCGCCGCCGCGTCGGACAACGCCAGCGGACGCAGGATCAGCCGTTCGGTTTCAAGCCGCGGCGTCTGCATGGCCTGCTACTTCTGACACTTCGAACACCAGAATGTCGAGCGGCCGTTCTGGGTGAAGCGCTTCACGATACCGCCGCAGCGGGGCGTCTTGCAGGTCTCGCCTTCGCGGTCATAGACCTTGAACGAATGCTGGAAATAGCCGAGCTCGCCCGAGGTCTGGCGATGATCGCGCAACGATGAGCCGCCGGCCTTGATGGCATCATTGAGCACGGTATGGATCGCACCGACCAACCGCTTGGCGTGGTCTGTCGGCTCACCCTTCTTGGTCGCGATCGTCGCGGCGATCCGGCGCGGCGACAGATGCGAGCGGTGCAGGGCTTCACAGACATAGATGTTGCCGAGGCCTGCGACCACGCGCTGGTCGAGCAGTGCCGCCTTCAGGCTCGTGGTCTTGCCAGCGCAGGAGCTTGCCAGCATCGCGGCGTCGAACTCGTTGCCGAGCGGCTCGGGGCCGAGGTCGCGCAGCAGCGGCTCGTCTTCGAGCGCGTTGCGCGCGATCACTTTCATGTAACCGAACCTGCGCGGATCGTTGAAGACGATGTCGGCGCCCGAGGACATCCGAAACAGCACGTGGTCGTGCGTGGAGTCCTTACCCCTGGGATAATGAAACTCGCCGGGTGCGGCCTCGTTGTCCGGCTTGATGACGCGAAACGAGCCCGACATGCCCAGATGCATCAGCAGCACGTCGCCGGAGGCGAGGTCGGCCATGAGATATTTTGCCCGGCGGCCGAGGCCCGTGACGATCTGCCCCTGGAGCCGGGCCACGAAGTCGGGCTGGAACGGAAAGCGCAAATCCGGCCTGCGGGCCTCGGCAACCACGATTTTCGCGCCCTCCATGACGGGCTGAAGGCCGCGGCGGACGGTCTCGACTTCGGGCAATTCAGGCATGGTCAGGCATTCACCTTATGAGGGCGGTGTGATAGCGCCATTGCGGCGACCGCGCTATGGTCGGCATCGTGGAGTAGAGTAATGGATCGGCCGGGCGAAACCACGCATTTTGGCTTCAGGGACGTCCCCCTGGGGGACAAGCAGACGCTGGTGAACGATGTGTTTCACAGCGTGGCGTCGCGCTATGATCTGATGAACGACCTGATGTCCGGTGGCCTGCACCGGGTCTGGAAGGACATCATGATCAATGCGCTCGACCCGCCGCGAAGCGACCGGCCGTTTGCATTGCTCGACGTGGCCGGCGGCACCGGCGACATCTCGTTCCGCGCCGCCAAGGCGGCGGGCGCGGGCTTCCATGCCACCGTCTGCGACATCAATTCCGACATGCTGGCGGTAGGCCGCGAACGTGCCGCCAAGCGTCACCTCGAGACCCAGGTCGATTTCGTCGAAGGCAATGCCGAGGCGCTCGCCTTCGCCGACCGCAGCTTTGACGCATATACGATCGCTTTCGGCATTCGCAATGTGCCGCAGATCGACAAGGCGTTGCGCGAGGCCTATCGCGTGCTCAAGCCCGGCAGCCGCTTCCTGTGCCTGGAATTCTCGACCGTCGAGATGCCCGGCCTCGACAAGCTCTACGACCTGTTCTCGTTCAAGGTGATTCCGCCGCTCGGCCGCATGGTCACGGGTGACGCCGAATCCTACCAATATCTCGTCGAGTCGATCCGCAAGTTTCCGAAGCCAAACGCCTTCGCCGACATGATCCGCAACGCCGGCTTCTCCCGCGTCGGCTTTCAAACCTTGACCGGCGGCATCGTCGCACTGCATTCGGGCTGGCGTTTGTGATTTCTGCCATCACCCACATGACGCGCCTGATCCGCGCCGCGTTCGTGTTTGCGCGCGAGGGCGTATTCGGTTCCGTCGACCCGAGCCTGGTGCCGCCACCCGGACAGCTCGCGCTGAAGCTTGCGCGCATCGTCGAACGCCGTGGCGACAAGCACGGCCCGCGAATCTCGCGCGCGCTGACACGGATGGGCCCGGCCTATCTCAAGCTCGGCCAATTCTTGGCAACCCGCCCCGATGTCGTCGGCTTCAACATGGCGCGCGATCTCGAAAGCCTTCAGGACCGGCTGCCACCGTTTCCGCAAGCCGAAGCCGAAGCTGCGATCGCGACGTCGCTGGAACGGCCGCTGAAGGATGTCTTCGTCACGTTCGGTCCGCCGGTGGCCGCCGCCTCGATCGCCCAGGTGCATCGCGGCGAGGTCGAGCGCGACGGGATCCGCAAGCCCGTCGCGGTCAAGGTGCTCCGGCCGCACGTCGCGTCGCGCTTCCGCCGCGACCTCTCCGATTTCTTCTTCGTCGCGCACAAGGCCGAAGCCTATTCGTCCGAGGCGCGGCGCCTGCGCCTGATCGAAGTCATCAACACCATGTCGCGCTCGGTGGCGATGGAGATGGACCTGCGGCTGGAAGCCGCGGCGCTCTCGGAGATGGCGGAGAACACGCAGGACGATCCTGACTTTCGCGTGCCGACCGTCGACTGGGACCGCACCACGCACAACGTACTGACGATGGAGTGGATCGACGGCATCGCGCTGAACGATCACAAGCGCCTCGCGGAAGCGCAGGTCGATCTGCCCGATCTCGGCCGCAAGGTGATCCAGAGCTTTCTGCGGCACGCGCTGCGCGACGGCTTTTTCCACGCCGACATGCATCCGGGCAATCTGTTCCTCGATGACGCCGGCCGCCTCGTCGCGGTCGATTTCGGCATCATGGGCCGGCTCGGCATGAAGGAGCGGCGCTTCCTCGCCGAAATCCTGCTCGGCTTCATCACCCGCGACTATCGCCGCGTCGCCGAGGTGCATTTCGAGGCGGGCTACGTGCCCTCGCACCATTCGGTCGAGAATTTCGCGCAGGCCATCCGCGCCATCGGCGAGCCCATCCACAACCGCACCGCCGAGGAGATCTCGATGGCGCGGCTCCTGACGCTGCTGCTGGAAGTCACCGGCCTGTTCGACATGACGACGCGGCCAGAGCTGATCCTGCTGCAGAAGACCATGGTCGTGGTCGAAGGCGTCGCGCGCGGCTTCGATCCCAAGCTCGACATCTGGAAGGTCGCCGACCCCGTGGTGCGCGAATGGATCGAGCGAAATCTCGGACCGATCGGCCGGGTGCAGGGGGCGCTGACCGGCGGCGGCGATCTCGCCCGCGTGCTGATGCGCCTGCCCGACATCGCGCAGCGTTCGGTCGCGGTGCTGGAGCAGCTCGAAACCATGACGCGGGAGGGCATTAGGCTGTCGCCGGAAAGCATCGCCGCCATGGGCCGCAGCGAGGGCCGCAAGAATCGCTGGCGCACCGTGGCGCTGTGGATCATCGCCGCGACCTTCATCGGCATTCTGGTCGCCGTCCGGAATCTATGATTGCCGAAAGTTTGATTGCATTGCAATCAAACGAGTGATAGCATCGCTATCATTCGTGCTGGAGAGGCGTCATGGCAAGCCTGACCATCCGCAAGCTCGACGACACCGTCAAAGCCTATTTGCGGCTGCGTTCGGCCAAGAACCGCAGGTCGGTCGAGGAAGAGGTCCGGGTCATCCTGCGGGAGCTGATCGAGGGCCGCGAGGAGCCGCTGACGCCATTTGCGGTGCCGCCCGAGGCTGCCCCCGCGCCTGCGTCCCTCCGCCCTGGCGCCGTCCCTGAGGCCAGCATCACCCTGATCATCGGCGGCGGCATCGCCGCCTTCAAGTCGCTCGACCTGATCCGCAGGCTGAAGGAGCGGCGCATCGAGGTTCGCTGCGTGCTGACCAAGGCGGCGGAGCAGTTCGTCACGCCACTCTCGGTCAGCGCGCTCTCCCATGAACGCGTCTATACCGACCTGTTCGATCCCCAGAGCGAGTTCGACGCCGGCCATATCCGCCTCGCGCGCGACTGCGACCTCATCGTGGTGGCGCCGGCGACCGCCGACCTGATGGCGAAGATGGCGAACGGCCACGCCGACGACCTCGCCAGCGCCATCCTGCTCGCGACCAATCGAAAAATCCTGCTTGCGCCGGCGATGAATCCGCTGATGTGGAACAACGCCGCGACCCGCCGCAACGTCGCACAGCTGCAGCGTGACGGCGTGTTGCTGATCGGGCCCAACTCCGGCGAGATGGCCGAAGCGGGCGAAGCCGGCGTCGGCCGCATGTCCGAGGCGATCGAGATCGCCACTGCCGCCGAACGGCTGCTGCGGCCGCCGGTGCCCCGACCACTCGCCGGCAAGCGCGTGCTGATCACCGCGGGTCCCACACACGAGCCGATCGATCCGGTGCGCTACATCGCCAATCGCTCCTCCGGCAAGCAGGGCTTTGCCATTGCTGCCGCTGCACAGGCCGCGGGCGCCGAGGTGATCCTGGTCAGCGGCCCGGTCGACCTCGACGATCCCGCGGGCGTCAACGTCAAGCACGTCGAATCCGCGCGGCAGATGCTGGAGCAGGTGCAGGCCGCGCTTCCGGCCGACATCGCGATCTTCGCCGCCGCGGTTGCCGACTGGCGTGTCGCCAACGAGGGCGAACAGAAGCTGAAGAAGACCTCGGCCGGAATGCCGCCGCTTCAGCTGGTCGAGAACCCCGACATCCTCGCGACGATCTCCAAGCTCGCCGACAAGCGCCCGCCGCTGGTGATCGGCTTTGCCGCCGAGACCGAGCACCTCATCGACAACGCCAAGACCAAGCTCGCCCGCAAGGGCTGCGACTGGATCGTCGCCAACGACGTCTCGCCCGCCACCGGCGTGATGGGCGGCGATCGCAACACCGTGCATCTCATCAGCAAGAATGCTGAGAACAACGGCGAGATCATTGTTGATTCCTGGCCGGTGATGACCAAGGAACAGGTCGCCATCGAACTGGTCGCGCATATCGTGAAAAGCGTGACGGACAAATCCGTCGACAAATCCCTGGAGCCGGCATCTTGAGCAGCAAAGTCTCGGTCGAACTGCAACGCCTGCCCCACGCCGATGGCCTGCCGCTGCCGGCCTATCAGACCGCCGAAGCCGCCGGCCTCGACCTGATGGCGGCGGTGGCGGAGAGCGAGCCGACCACGCTCGCGCCCGGCCAATACGCGCTGGTGCCGACGGGTCTTGCGATCGCCCTGCCGCCCGGGCACGAGGCCCAGGTGCGGCCCCGCTCGGGACTTGCCGCCAAGCACGGCGTCACCGTGCTGAACTCGCCGGGAACGATCGATGCCGATTACCGCGGCGAGATCAAGGTGATCCTGATCAACCACGGCGCCTCGCCGTTCGTGGTCAAGCGCGGCGAGCGTATCGCGCAGATGGTGATCGCGCCGGTGGTCCAGGCCGCGCTGGTGCCCGTGACGACGTTGTCGTCGACCGATCGCGGCGCCGGCGGTTTTGGGTCGACGGGACGCTAGCATCGCATCGAGTCCGATCGACAGCGACGCTCTCTCCGTTCCCTCCCCCCGTTGCCCACAAGGGAGGAGGGAGCGCACTTCCGTTGGAGCACGATCGAGTCTCATCCCATGCGCCGCTAACGCGCGACAACTCCAACCGAATCACCCGCAGAAATACGTGAACCTGGAACCTCGCACCCTGCATTTTTTTGGGACCGCCTTTGCGTTCACGGTCTGGACTCTTACCGGTGGAGTCGCGGTGAGGGTATTGTCGTTTGATTCGCGCACGACGGGGGTCGTAGCGCGTAAATTCGTGCGGTCTTGGGGCAACTATGTCAGGCGTGATCGTGTCGATGCGTCGGACGCTGATGTCGTGCACATCGTTGGCGCGCAACGGCTTGCTAGGAGGCGCTCTCGCAGCGCTGCTACCGGCTGAGCCGGCGAAGGCTGCCGACCTCGTCGACACACTCTCGATATTGCTGGATTTCAACCGGCAAGAGCTCGCGGTGCTGGCCACCGCGCTCGCTTTGCTCGGGTTCACGGTCGTGGCTGCGATCCTGCTGATGCGGACCCGCGTGCGCACGGCAAAGAACGAGGCGGCGCTGCTCGGCCGAATCAGGGAACTCCAGCTGCAGACCGACCGCTTCGGCGCCTTGCTGTTCGCCGAACCACAGATCCTGATCTCCTGGCCGGCCGGCGACGATCGCGCGCAGATCTCGGGCGACATCTCCATGGTGCTGCCGCGCGATTCGTCGCCGCAGCGCGTGCTGGCGTTTGGAACCTGGCTACCGCCGGAACCGGCGCTGCAGATCGATCACGCCGTCGACGGCTTGCGCGAACGCGGCGACGGCTTCCAGCTCACGCTGACCACCGCCAACGGTCATACGCTGGAAGCGATCGGCCGCGCCATCGGCGGCCAAGCCATTGTCCGGATTCGCGAACTCTCCGGACTGCGGCGCGATCTGGCCGAAACCAATCTGCGCTACAAGGCGCTCTCCGACGAAACCGAGATGCTGCGCGGCTTCGCGGCCGCGGCGCCATGGCCGATCTGGGCCAAGGGCGAGAACGGCGCGCTGACCTTCGCCAATCCGGCCTATGTGCGTGCGACGGAAGCGACCAGCGTCACCGACGCCCATGATCGCAAGCTCGAGCTGCTCGACAGCGCCGACCGCACCGCCATGGAGCGCAGCCTGAAGGATGCAGCGAGCTTCACGTCGCGGCTGCCGATCGTGATTGGCGGCGAGCGGCGCATGTATGACGTGCGGGCCGTCAATGTCGGCCGTGGCAGTGTCGGCGTCGCGATCGACGCGAGCGAGGCGGATGCGCTGAGTGCGGCGCTGGTGCGGATGGCGGAGGCGCATCGCCGCACGCTCGACCAGCTCTCCTCCGGTGTCGCTGTGTTCGACGGCCAGCGCCGACTCGCCTTCTACAATGACTCCTACCGGCGGCTGTGGGATCTCGACCGCACCTTCCTCGACGCCCACCCCGATGATTCCAGCGTGCTCGATCAGCTCCGCGCCGCGCGCAAATTGCAGGAGCAGCCGGACTTCCGCGCCTGGAAGGCCAAGCTGCACGAGGCCTATCGCGCGGTCGAGGCCGCCAAGGACACCTGGTACCTGCCCGACGGCCGCGCGCTGTCGGTCGTCACCACGCCGAATCCCGAAGGCGGCGTCACCTATCTGTTCGACGACGTCACCGAGAGCCTCGAGCTTGCCCGCCGCTTCGACGGCATGATCCGGGTCCAGCGCGAGACGCTCGACAGCCTCGCCGAGGGCGTCGCGGTGTTCGGCAGCAATGGCAAGGCGCAGCTGTTCAATCCGGCCTTCCTGCGGATGTGGAAGCTCTCGAACGACGCCATGCGCGAGGAGCCGCATATTCAGACCGTCGAGGGCTGGTGCCATCAGCTGTTCGACGATCCCACGGTCTGGCGCCAGATCCGCGAGGCCATCACCTCGATCGAGAACCGCGCCGACGTGCCGATCAAGCTGGAGCGCAAGGACGGCAGCGTGCTCGACGGCATGATCCGCCCGCTGCATGACGGCGCGACCATGCTCACCTTCCTCGACATCACCGACACCGAGAACGTCGAGCGCGCGCTGCGCGAGCGCAACGAGGCGCTGGAGGCCGCCGACCAGATGAAGGTGGATTTCGTCCACCACGTCTCCTACGAGCTGCGCTCGCCGCTCACCACCATCATCGGCTTCGCGCATTTCCTCAGCGATCCCTCGACCGGGCCGCTGACGCCGAAGCAGGCCGAATATCTCGACTACGTCACCAAATCGACCAACGCGCTGTTGGCGCTGACCAACAACATCCTCGATCTCGCCACCATCGATGCCGGTGCCATGAAGCTGGAACTCGGCCCGGTGGACGTCAGCAAGACCATCGAGCTCGCCGCGGAAGGTATCCAGGACCGGCTCGCCACCGACCGCATCCGCCTCAAGGTCGAGATTGCGCCCGATGTCGGCAGCTTCATCGGCGACGAGAAGCGCGTGGTGCAGGTGCTCTATAACCTCCTCGCCAACGCCGTCGGCTTCTCGCCGCAGGATTCCACCGTCGGAATCAGCGCGCGCCGCACCGAGCACAGCGTGGTCTTCATTGTGACAGATTCCGGACCTGGAATACCCGCCGACATGAAGGACAAGGTGTTCAACTGGTTCGAAAGCCGCTCCCAGGGCTCGCGTCATCGCGGCGCCGGGCTTGGCCTGTCGCTGGTGCGCTCCTTCGTCGAGCTGCATGGCGGCAAGGTGCAGGTGGATTCGGTCGTCGGCAAAGGCACGGTCGTGATCTGCGACTTCCCGACCGACCAGGCGGCGCATCGCGACGCCGCCGAATGACAGAACCGACCACATTCTCCGTCGCGCTCTACAACGAGACGGCCACCGCGCAATTGATGGCGGATCTCGCGCTGCTGGTCGGCCCCGGCGATACCATCACGCTCACCGGCGATCTCGGCGCCGGCAAGACAGCAGCCGCACGCGCGATGATTCGCTACCTCGCCGGCGACGACGAGCTGGAAGTGCCGAGCCCGACCTTCACGCTGGTGCAGGGCTACGAGCTGCCGGCGTTTCCGGTCATGCATGCGGACCTCTACCGCGTCGAGGACGAGAGCGAGCTCGAGGAGATCGGGCTGTCGCCCTTGCCGGATGCCACGCTGGTCCTGATCGAATGGCCCGAACGTGCGCCGTCGGCGATGCCCGCGGACCGCATCGACATCGCGCTGACGCATCGCCCGGCACTGGGCTCGACTGCGCGCGCCGCCGATATCACAGGCTATGGCAGGGGCGCGGCGACTGTCGCGCGGCTGAAGGCGCTGCGCGAATTCCTCGACGCATCCGGCTACATCGATGCGGCGCGCACGCGCATGGCTGGCGATGCCTCGACGCGTTCCTATGCGCGACTGCGCCGCGACGACGGCATCGTCATCCTGATGAACTCGCCGCAGCGCCCCGACGGTGCTGCGATTTATAATGGCAGGTCGTACAGCGCCGCGGTGCATCTTGCGGAGAACATCAGGCCGTTCGTCGCGATCGATCAAGGCTTGCGCGCGGCGGGAGTCTCGGCACCCGCCATCCATCATTTCGATCTCGACCACGGCTTTCTGATCTCGGAGGATTTCGGCAGCGAAGGCGTGATCGAAGGCGATCCGCCGCGGCCGATCCCCGAGCGCTATGAGGCCGCGACCGACGTGCTGGCCATGTTGCATGGCAAGGCACTGCCGGAGACGCTGCCGCTGGACGGGCAGACCTATGCCATTCCAGCTTGGGACACCGAGGCGCTGCTGATCGAGATCGGCTTGATGCCGGAATGGTATCTGCCCGACCGCAACGCGCCGCTCAGCGACGAGAAGCGCGCGGAGTTTTTTGCGATGTGGCGCGAGCTGCTGAAGAAGCCGCTCGCCGCGCCGAAGACGTGGATCATCCGCGACTACCACTCGCCCAATCTGATCTGGCTCGCGGACCGTCCCGGTATCGCACGCGTCGGCGTGATCGACTTTCAGGACACCGTGCTGGGACCGCACTCCTATGACGTGGTGTCGCTGCTTCAGGATGCGCGCATCGACGTGCCCGAAGCACTCGAGCTGACGCTGCTGTCGCGCTACATCAAGGCGCGCCGCGCAGGTGATGCGAGCTTCGATCCGGCCGGCTTTGCGGAGCTCTATGCCATCATGTCGGCTCAGCGCAACACGCGCCTGCTCGGCACGTTTGCCCGGCTCAACCGCCGCGACGGCAAGCCCCACTATCTGCGCCACCAGCCGCGGATCTGGACCTACCTCCAGCGCTCCCTCGCGCATCCGGCGCTCGGACATTTGCGCGACTGGTACCTCGCCAACGTCCCGCCGCCGCAATCCTGACTTGGAACGGTTTACCGGCTGTTAGCCATCGCACCGGTATCCTTCCCCGCAGGCAGCCGGATAAGTACAGGGCTGGAGCAAGGGCAGATGGCGGTCAAGACGGACCATCGTGGGAACAGTCGGGTTGTCTTCGAACGTGGGGTGCCGGCCCAGATGATGGGCATCGACGGCACCTGGCGGCGCGAATGCATCATGGAGGACGTCTCAGAGAGCGGCGCCAAGCTGACCATCGACGGCTCGGTCGAAGGCCTGCACCTGAAAGAGTTCTTTCTGCTGCTGTCCTCGACCGGACTTGCGTACCGGCGCTGCGAACTGGCCTGGGTGAACGGCGACCAGATCGGCGTCAATTTCCTGAAGGTCGGCGACAAGAAAAAGACGCGTTCCACAGCCGTCGGGGCGTGACGGCAACACCCGTCGCACAACCGTCACGGCGGGTGGCTAAGGCGGTTAAGACGCGGTGCGGCGGACCGGCGCCCGTGCTAGGTTGCCGCGACGCAGAGATTTTCGAGGTTCGAGAAAGCGAAGGATGTCCGTCAAACCGACCAAAGCCATGGTGCTCGCCGCGGGGTTCGGACTGCGCATGCGTCCGCTGACGGATAAGATGCCGAAACCGATGGTGCCGGTGGCCGGCCAACCGCTGCTCGA
This sequence comes from Bradyrhizobium sp. T-1, assembly GCF_053592855.1. Taxonomy (NCBI): domain Bacteria; kingdom Pseudomonadati; phylum Pseudomonadota; class Alphaproteobacteria; order Hyphomicrobiales; family Nitrobacteraceae; genus Bradyrhizobium; species Bradyrhizobium sp. T-1. The sequence continues at coordinate 84,113 of NZ_CM132115.1, forward strand.
CCACGTGCTCGACAAGCTCGGCCAGGCCGGCGTGACGGACGCCGTCGTCAATGTGCATTACCTGCCGGACCAGATCATCGAGCACACTGCAAAGCGCCAGCATCCGCGCGTGACCATCTCGGACGAGCGCGACCAGGTGCTCGGCACCGGCGGTGGCGTGGTCAAGGCGCTGCCGCTGCTCGGCGATGCGCCGTTCTTCCATGTCAATTCCGACACGCTGTGGATCGACGGTGTGCGCTCCAATCTGGCGCGGCTTGCCGAAAACTTCGACCCTGCGCGCATGGACATCCTGCTCTTGATGGCGCCGACCGCCACCAGCATCGGCTATAGCGGCCGCGGCGATTACGGCATGATGCCCGACGGAGCCCTGCGCAAGCGCAAGGAAAAGGAGATCGTCCCGTTCGTCTATGCGGGCGCGGCCATCCTCTCGCCGACGATCTTCGAAGGCGCGCCGCAAGGCGAGTTCTCGCTGACGAAAATGTTCGACCGCGCGAACGAGCAGGAGCGGTTGTTCGGCCTCCGCCTCGACGGCGTCTGGATGCATGTCGGAACGCCCGATGCCGTGCGCGCCGCGGAAGAGGCGTTTTTGGAGAGCGTGGCGTAAGCTGCCCCAAACGTAGTGCCGGAGGGTGGATTAGCGTCAGCGCAACCCACCTCTTTTGTTTCAGCGGCGACAGAAGCGGTGGGTTACGCCAGCGGACTGCGCTTCGCGCGGCCGCCGTTTAACCCACCCTAGCCCACGAACAGCGGGGACGACTTCACCCCGCCCCATGACCATTCGAATCCGCCTCCCTATATTGCCCTGATCTCCGAATCAGGCGACCCATGCGCGTTTTCAGCGTTCCCCTCTCAGTTCCGTTCCTGCGCACCATCGTCTCCGCACTGCTGGACGGCCGGCTGGTCGAGGGATTCGAGGCGCGCAAGGAACCGGCGCGGCTGGCGGACGCCACGCTGTATCTGCCGACAAGGCGCGCCATGCGCGTCGTCCGGGAGATCTTTCTCGATGAGATGAAGGCCGACGCGGTGGTGCTGCCGCGCATCGTCGCGCTCGGCGACATCGACGAGGACGAACTCGCCTTCGCCGACGAGGGCGAGCAGTTTTCCGGCACCGCGCCGCTCGAGATTCCGCCGCGGCTCGGCGAGCTCGAACGGCGCCTGACGCTGGCACAGCTCGTCGCCGCCTGGGCCAAAGGCCCGGTGCTGGCGCCGCTGGTGGTCGGCGGCCCCGCCTCGACGCTGGCGCTGGCCGGCGATCTCGCCCGCCTGATCGACGACATGGTGACGCGCGGCGTCGACTGGAGCGCACTCGACGGTCTCGTGCCCGATAACCTCGACCGCTACTGGCAGCATTCGCTCGAATTCCTGCGCATCGCCCGCATCGCCTGGCCCGGCCATCTCGCCGAGATCAACCGGATCGAGCCGGCCTCGCGCCGCGATCTGCTGATCGCCGCGGAAGCAAAACGGCTGACCTCGCATCCGCATGGCCCCGTGATCGCAGCCGGCTCGACCGGCTCGATGCCGGCCACCGCAAAGTTCCTGCATGCGGTGGCCTTGCTGCCGCATGGTGCCGTGGTGCTGCCGGGCCTCGACACCGATCTCGACGACGACGCCTGGCGCAGCATCGGTGGTGTGCGCGATTCACTCGGCAAGTTCGCGGAGCATCCGGCCTCCAACCATCCGCAATATGCGATGCATGCGCTGCTGGATCGTTTTGGCATCAAGCGCAGCGACGTCGAGATCCTGCAGCCGCCGGCCGACGGTGGCCGCGATCTGCTCGCATCGGAATCGATGCGGCCCTCCGCCAAGACGGAGGTCTGGCACGATCGGCTGAAGCAGCCCGATGTCGCCGCGAAGATCGCCGGCGGCATGAAAAATCTCGCCGTGGTCGAGGCGCCCAATCCGGAAATGGAAGCGCTCGCGATCGCCATCGCGATGCGCGAGGCGCGGCATCTCGACAAGTCGGCAGCGCTGGTGACGCCCGATCGTGCGCTGGCGCGCCGCGTGATGGCCGCGCTGAGCCGATGGGATCTCGCCTTCGACGATTCCGGCGGCGACGTGCTGATGGAAACCGCGGCCGGCGTCTTTGCTCGCCTTGTGGCGGAAGCGGCGACGAAGGGATTGGAGCCGCCGACGCTGCTGGCGATGCTGAAACATCCGCTGTGCCGGCTCGGCCGCGCGCCCGGCGCATGGAAGACCGCGATCGAGGGGCTGGAGCTTGCGGTCTTGCGCGGCACGCGCCCGCCCGCGGGCACCGGCGGTCTCCTCCGCGAGTTCAACCGCTTTCGCGACGAGCTGGCAAAACTCTGGCGCAGCGAAGTTTCCGCGCTCCACAAGGCCGAGCCGCGCGCGCGTCTCAAGGCCGAGGATCTCGACCGCATCCAAGCGCTGATCGATACGTTACAGAAAGCACTGGCGCCGATCGAAAGCCTGGCGTCATCAAAGCCGTTTGACTTCGCCGAGCTCGCGCACCGGCACCGCGAAATCCTGATCGAGCTGTCGCGCGACGAACAGGGTGCGCCGTTCGCCTTCGAGGAGCGCGAAGGCCTCGCGCTCGCGAGCGCCTTCGACGATCTCCTGCGCGGCGGCACCACCAGCGGGCTGATGGTAACGCTGCCCGACTATGCCGAATTGTTCCAGACCGCGTTCAGCGATCGCGCGGTGCGAAGGCGCGATAAGCCAGGCGCGCGGCTGCAAATCTACGGCCCGCTGGAATCGCGCCTGATGCAGGCCGACCGGATCATTGTCGGCGGCCTGATCGAAGGCGTCTGGCCGCCGGCGCCGCGGATCGATCCCTGGCTCAGCCGGCCGATGCGGCACGAGCTCGGCCTCGATCTGCCGGAGCGGCGCATCGGCCTCTCCGCGCATGACTTCGCACAGCTGCTCGGCGGCGACGAGGTGATCCTCACCCATTCCGCCAAGGCCGGCGGCGCGCCGGCCGTCGCCTCGCGCTTCCTGCATCGGCTGGAGGCCGTCGCAGGCGATGATCTCTGGAAGGTGGCGGTCCGCGCGGGTGAAAAATACGTGCAGTTCGCGGCCACGCTGGACCAGCCCGCCGAGGTCACGCCGATCAAGCAGCCCGAGCCGCGGCCGCCGCGCGCGACGCGGCCGACAAGCATGTCGGTCACCGCGATCGAGGACTGGCTGCGCGATCCCTATACGATCTACGCAAAGTATATCCTGAAGCTCGATGCGCTCGATCCCGTCGACATGCCGCTGTCGGCCGCCGATCGCGGATCGGCGATCCATGAGGCACTCGGCGAGTTCACCGAGACCTACGCCGCACATCTCCCCCCCGATCCCGCCCGGGTGCTGCGCGCGATCGGCGAAAAGCATTTTGCACCGTTGATGGAACGGCCCGAGGCGCGCGCGCTGTGGTGGCCGCGCTTCCAGCGCATCGCGCACTGGTTCGGCGAATGGGAGACCGCGCGGCGCGACGCGATCGAAGCCATCACCGCCGAGACCCGCGGCGAGATTTCGATCGCGCTCGACCACGGGCGCAGCTTCCGTCTCTCCGCGCGCGCCGACCGTATCGAGCGGCGCCAGGGCGGCGGTTATGCCATCCTCGACTACAAGACCGGCCAGCCGCCGACCGGCAAGCAGGTCCGCATGGGCCTGTCGCCGCAGCTCACGCTGGAGGCCGCGATCCTGCGCGAAGGCGGCTTTCCGGATATCGATGCCGGTGCGTCGGTCAGCCAGCTGGTCTATGTCCGCCTGAGTGGCAACAATCCGCCCGGCGAAGAGCGCATCCTCGAGCTCAAATACAAGCCGGGCGATGAGCCGCAGCCGCCTGATACGGCCGCCGCCGAAGCGCGGGCCAAGCTGGAAGCCCTGGTCCGCGCCTTCGAGGACGAGAACCAGCCATACACCTCGCTGAACCTGCCGATGTGGACCAACCGCTACGGCGCCTATGACGATCTCGCCCGGATCAAGGAATGGTCCGCGGCCGGCGGATTGGGGATCGAGGAATGGTGAAGGCGCCCCGCCCGATTCCTGATGAAGTGCGCGCACGGCAGGCGCGTGCGTCGGACCCGACCGCCTCGGCTTTCGTGTCGGCCAATGCCGGCTCAGGCAAGACGCATGTGCTGGTGCAGCGCGTGATCCGCCTGCTGCTCTCGGGTGTGCCGCCGGAGAAGATCCTCTGCATCACCTTCACCAAGGCCGCCGCCGCCAACATGGCCGAGCGCGTGTTCACCACGCTTGGCCATTGGGTGACGCTGGACGATACGGGACTCGATGCGGCGATCCGCGCCGTCGGCATCCCGCATCCCGATCGAAAATTGCGACGCGAAGCGCGAAAGCTGTTCGCCTGTGCGCTGGAGACGCCGGGCGGATTGAAGGTGCAGACCATCCACGCGCTCTGCACCCGCCTGCTCCAGCAGTTTCCGTTCGAGGCCAATGTGCCGGCACGCTTCGCCGTCATGGACGACCGCGACCAGAACGACATGATGGAGCGCGCCAACCTGAAGGTGTTGCTGGAGGCTGCGCGCGATCCTGACAGCGTCACCGGCCGCGCGCTGCTGACCGCGATGGCGAGCGCCGCCGACGTCACCTTCAAGGAGGTCGTGCGCGAGGCCTGCCTGAGCCGCGACCATTTCATGGCCTGGACCGATGAGGCCGGCAATGCCGAGACCGCCGCTGCACAAATGGCGGCGGCGCTGGGCGTGGACGCAAGCGATCGCATCGAGGATGTCGAGACGGAGATTCTCGATGGCCCATACCTGCCGCGCTCGCGCTGGGACGACACCGCCTTTGCGCTGGAGGATGGCAGCAAGTCCGACAACGACCAGGCAAGCCGCCTTCGCGAGGCAAAGGTGTTTTCCGGCGCCGCACAGGTCGATGCTTATCTGTCGGTCTTCCTCACCGACGAAAAGCTGCCGCGCAAGGCGGTGCTGACCAAGAAATTTGGCGAGCACAATCCGTCCGTCGCCCGCCTGTTCGAGAACGAGGCGCAGCGCATCAGCGGACTGGTCGAGAAGCGCCGCGCGGTCACCATGCGTGACCGCACCGCGGCGCTTCTGCATATCGCGACTGCGGCGGCGGCAAACTACCGCCGCGAGAAGCAGGAGCGCGGACTGCTCGATTACGACGACCTCATCGACAAGACGCTGGCGATGCTCGACCGCATCTCCTCGGGCTGGGTGCACTACAAGCTCGACCGCGGTGTCGATCACGTGCTGATCGACGAGGCCCAGGACACCAGCCCGCGGCAATGGGACATCGTCGCGCACATCATCTCGGAATTCACGGCCGGAGAAGGCGCGCGCGAAGGCCTGAACCGCACCGTGTTCGCGGTCGGCGACGAGAAGCAGTCGATCTTCTCGTTCCAGGGTGCTGCCCCGCACGAGTTCGACGCACGCCGCCGCGAGCTGCATCGCAAATTCACCGCGGCCGGGCTGAAGTTCGATCCGGTCGCCTTCACCTATTCGTTCCGCTCGGGAGCGGCGATCCTGCACTCGGTCGACCACGTGTTCCGCGAACCCGCGATCTACAAGAGCATCCATTCGGTCGAGATCGGTCATCCCCTGCACAATGCACTGGCCGATGCCGGCCCGAGTGTGATCGAGCTGTGGGATCTCGCGGAGGCCGACGACCGGCAGGAGATCGAAGGCTGGCGCGCACCGTTCGACGGCGTCGCCACGACCAGCCCGGAGGTGAAGCTTGCGCGCCGCATCCAGGCTGAGATCAAGCGGCTGGTCGAAAGCGGCACGCTGACCGGGCACGAAGGCGAGCGACGGCCGCTACGCTACGGCGACATGCTGATCCTGGTGCGCCGGCGCGGTAACGCGTTCGATGCCGTGATCCAGGCGCTGAAGCACGCCAATGTTCCCGTCGCCGGCGCCGACCGGCTCAAGCTGACCGAGCACATCGCGATCATCGATCTGATGAACCTTGCCGACGCACTGCTGCTGCCGCAGGACGACCTCGCGCTGGCGGTGGCGCTGAAGAGCCCGCTGTTCGGTCTCGATGACGATGATCTGTTCAGGATCGCTCACGACCGCAAGGGATCGCTGCGCCGCGCGCTCGGCGAGCAAGCCACTGGAAGCGAGAAATTCGCAACCGTATTGCGGCGCCTCGAAGCCTGCGAGATGCGCGCGCGCGACGAAACGCCGTTTGCCTTCTATGCCTGGCTGCTTGGCGGCGATGGCGGCCGCGCGCGGATCCTGCGCCGGCTCGGCCATGAGGCCAATGACGCGCTCGACGAATTCCTGGAGCTGGCACTGAATTGCGAGCGCAAGGCACCCGCCTCGCTGCAAGGTTTCATGGCCTGGTTGCGCTCGGCCGACACCGAGGTGAAGCGCGACATGGAGATCACGCGTGACGAGGTGCGGGTGATGACGGTGCACGGCGCCAAGGGACTGGAGGCCTCGGTCGTGTTCATGGTCGACACCACATCGTCGCCCGCAGACTCGCAGCGGGTTCGGCTGATCCACGTCCCGCGCGGCAATGGCGGCGAGATCGTGGTCTGGGCCGGGCGCAAGGCGGACGATCCCAAACCTGTCGCCGAGGCGCGCAAGGCGATGCTCGAGGAGACCGAGGACGAATATCGCCGCCTGCTCTATGTCGCGATGACGCGGGCGGCCGACCGGCTGATCGTCGGCGGCTGCATGCCCGGCAACATGAGGACGGTCCGCAAGCTGAGCTGGTACGATCTCATCGACACTGGGCTCACCGGCTCGGGGCTGGAGAAGGAGACGATCGAGACAGCGCTCGGCAAGGTGACCCGCTTCGCGCGACCTCAGGATGTCACGGCGCTCGGCACGCCCGCAACGACGGTCGGCCAGACGATCGCGCTGCCGGACTGGCTGCGGACACCGGCGCCGCGCGAGACCATCGAGGACGATCCGGTGCGCCCATCGGGCCAGGCCGCCGAGGAAGGCCGCGTGGTCCGGACCGGCGAATCGGTGCAGCTGCGCGCGCTGGCGCTGCAACGAGGCACGCTGGTGCACCGCCTCCTGCAATCGCTGCCCGACATCGCCGCCGAGCGCCGGCGCGAGGCCGCGCTGGGCTTCATGACCCGCAACGCCGCGGACTGGGCCGCGGCCGACCGCGTTGCGCTCGCCGACAAGGTGCTCGCCCTGATCGCCGAGCCACGCTTTGCAGCCGTGTTTGCCGCGGGCAGCCGGGCGGAGGTCGCCATCGTCGGCAAGCTCGACCGGCCGGGGCGGCCACCGGCGCTGGTGTCGGGGCAGATCGACCGGCTGGTCGTTCGACCGGACGAGGTTTTGATCGTCGATTTCAAGACCAACCAGGTGGCGCCCAAAAGCGCGGCGGAGGCGCCTGCCGCCTATGTCCGGCAGCTTGCGCTGTACCGGGCCGTGCTATCGCGGCTTTATCCCCAAAAGCCCATCCGGGCCGTCCTGCTCTGGACCGAGGCCCCTGAATATATGGAGATTTCAGCCCCCGCGCTGGACGCGGCGCTGGCATCCCTTCATGTCGGCGTGAGCGTCCTTGACCCGGCAAGGGGCCGTTCATAGGTTGACCGCATGATCCCGGGCGCGATTCCCATCCGCGCCGATTCTTTCAACCGAGTGAGGTACTGCAATGGCCGTTAGCAAGGTTTCCGACGCCGATTTCGAAGCCGAAGTGCTCAAGGCGAACGGCCCCGTGGTCGTCGATTTCTGGGCCGAATGGTGCGGCCCCTGCCGCATGATCGCTCCCGCGCTTGACGAGATCGCCGGCGCGATGGGCGACAAGGTCAAGATCGTGAAGCTCAACGTCGACGAGAGCCCGAAGACCGCGTCGAAATACGGCGTGATGTCGATCCCGACCCTGATGATCTTCAAGGGCGGCGAGATGGCCTCCCGTCAGGTCGGCGCCGCGCCGAAGGCGAAGCTGCAGCAGTGGATCACCTCCGCGGTCTGATCCACGTCGCAGAGGATTCGAAACGGCCGGCCTTTCGCCGGCCGTTTTATTTTGGGTCGACCTCATTGCCTACGACGAGCGCCTGAAACATCGCGACCAGCCGCTTGGTGTCGGAGGCCAGCGGCTCAAAGAACGCTGCATCGGCGTCCTCGACCGCGACCACAGCCTTGCGGGCGAGATCGCGCCCCGCCTTGGTGACGGTGATCGCCTTGGCGCGCGGATCCTGGGGATGATCGATCCGCTCGATCAACCCTGCTGCTTCCAGCGCGCGCAACACCTGGGACGTGGTCATCGGATCGATGCCGCTGAGCTGGGACAGCCGCGCCTGGGTCAGCGTTTCCTCGGCGCCGAACCAGGTCGCGGTCGCCAACAGCACGAATTGGGAATGGGTGATCTCGTAAGGCTGAAGCGCCACCCGCAACCGGCGTTGCCAAGCGTTCGATATCTTCCAGAGCAGGAAGCCCGGGCTTTCGGCGGGGCCGGACAGACGGGTCGGGAGCGGCGGCTTCGTCATCGGGTCCCCTCGGCCAGTTTGGACAGGCTCGCGAGCACCTCGGGGAAATCGGCGGAAACCGCAGGGCCAATCTCGGCGGCCTGCGGCCCACGGGCATCGACGGCGTAGACAATGCGGGTCCGTGCGGGTCCAAGCGGCTCGATGCGATGGGTGACGAAAATGGCGAGGTCGCCGACCCGTGTTTCGTCGACGAAGCAGACGTTCTCGCGCACGTCGACCAGTTGCGAGCGCAGCGCCTCCTCGCCGGGAGGCTTCATGGTGAACCAGGTGCCGGTCTCGAACGGCCCGTCGATGTCGATCTGCTCGATGCCCGCGTTCCAGCTCTTCCAGGCGGGGACGTCGCGAAAGATGCTCCAGATCGTTTCTGCGGCTGCCGACGTCTCGATCGCGTATTCGCTCCGCCAGGTGTTTTCGTCGCTCATGGCATGACCTCCCATTTAATATGCACGCTTATAATAAGCGCGCATACTATAATGTCAAGCCCGCAGCCTTGAGGGAGCCGTCTACTTGATCCACCCCGTCGCCAGCGCGTTCGCAAGCTCCGGCTGATTGTTGCGGCGCGCGAGCGCGGCCATCGTTTCATGGTCGTAGGCGATCTGACGAAACGTGACCTGCCAGGCAGCGTCAGAGAGCTCGAGGATCGCGTAACGCGAGTGCGGCGTGCCGGCCTCGACCAGATGCGGGAATGGATGCACATCGCGATAGCCGGGGCTGCCGACGCTGCCGGGATTGACGATCAGCCGGCCGTCGCGAAGCCGCACGGCACGCGCAAGGTGCGTGTGGGCGCAGAGGATCAGGGATTGCGTGATGCCTTGCGCGAACTGCTCGATGCGATCGAGCGGCGACAGGGCGACCGTGCCGTCAGGATGCACAGTGTCGAGCCAATAGATTTCGTCATCCTCAGGCGTTGCGTGACAGAGAAAGACCTGCTCCCGAAACACGCGGGTCATCGGCTGCGCGCGGAGCCAGTCGAGTTGCGCGGCATTGAGCTGCGCATGCGCGGGACGGTCCCACGAGCCCATCTTCTCCGGGGGACGATCGAGCAGATAACGGTCGTGGTTGCCGAGTACGTGCACGGCGTCGAGCGGCATCAGGATGTCGATTGTGCGCCGTGCATCGAGCGGGCCGCTCAGCATGTCGCCGAGATTGACGATGTCCGTGATGCCTTGTGCACGAATATCGGCCAGCACGGCCTCCAGCGCGAGATAGTTTCCGTGGACGTCGGCAATCGCGGCAAAACGCATCGTTATCCTCACTCCCGTGCCCGGAACGCGGCGCAGCACCATAAGCGCGCTTACGCGCGTCTTCGACGCGCTATGGTGGTGCGCCGCCGAGCCGGGGCCCATGTTGCGGCATTCCGGGTCCCGGCTCTGCGGAGCAGCGTTGCACGCTGCACCGCGTCCGGGACACGAGACCGCCTATGCAGGAGGCGTGCCGTTGAGCCCCAGCACGTGGCCAGCGAGATAAAGCGAGCCGGTGATCAGGATGCGCGGCGGCACTTCGTAGGCGAGCCGCGACAAAGCCCGCAGCGCAGCCTCGACGCCGGGGGCGATCTCGACGCGCATGCCGAGGCTGCGGACGGCATCCGCAAGGCGATCCACCGGCATCGCATTCTCGGTGTCCGGGATCGGCACCGCGATGATGTGGCGGGTGAGACCCGCGAAATTGGCGAGAAACGCTTTTGCGTCCTTGTTGGCCATCATGCCCGCAATCACGACCAGCGGCCGCGACACGCGTTCTTCGAGATCGCCGAGCGCGGCGGCTGCAACGCGGCCGCCTTCGGCATTGTGGCCGCCGTCGAGCCAGATCTCAGAGCCCTGCGGCCCGAGGGCGAGCAGTTCGCCCGAGGTGAGACGCTGCATCCGCGCCGGCCATTCGGCGCCGACGATGCCGGCCTCGAACGCCGCCTGGCTGATCCTGAACGTCGAAATCGCGCGCAATGTCGCAATCGCAAGGCCGGCATTGTCGAACTGATGACGGCCGAACAGGCGCGGCGCCGCGAGATCCATCAGGCCGCGCTCGTCGGAATAGACCAGGCGCCCATGCTCGACATTGACGTGCCAGCTTTCATTCGCGGCAAACAGCGGCGCGCGCGTGCGCTTGGCCTGCGCCTCGATCACAGCCATCGCGTCCGGGGTCTGCTCGGCGCAAATCACGGGCACGCCGTGCTTGATGATCGCGGCCTTCTCGCCCGCAATCGACGCCAGGGTATCGCCGAGGAAATCCGTGTGATCCATGCTGACAGGCGTGATCACGCAGGCCGCGGGCGCATCGACCACATTGGTCGAATCGAGCCGGCCGCCGAGGCCGACTTCGAGCAACACCGCATCGGCAGGATTTTGCGCGAACAACAGGAACGCGGCGGCAGTCTTGAGCTCGAACACAGTCGCAGGCTCGCCCGCATTGACGCGCTCGACTTCTTCCAGAGCCGCGCGCAATTCATCATCACTGACGAGCACGCCGCCACCGACGCGGCCGAGACGAAAGCATTCGTTGATGCGGACGAGATAGGGTGAAGTGTAGGTATGGACGCGCAGATCAGCTGCCTCCAGCGTCGCGCGCAGATAGGCCACCGTCGAGCCCTTGCCGTTGGTGCCGGCGACATGGATCACCGGCGGCAGCTTGCGTTCGGGGTGACCGAGCCGCTCGAGCAGGCGGTGCATGCGCTCGAGCCCGAGATCGATGCGCTTCTGATGCAGCGCCGACAGCCGCCCGATCAATGCGTCGAGCGGCTTCTTTGCGCTGTCAGGAGACGCGTTCACGCGTGGGGCGCAGCCGGCGCCGTCTCAGCGGCCGAGACGATCTGCGCCGGGCTGACGACTGGCTGCGTCGGCTTGGACGCGTTCTCCTGCGCCGGTGCCTTGGTCAGCAGGCGGCAGAGCCGCGCCAGGGTCGGGCGCAACTCGTGGCGATGCACGACCATGTCGACCATGCCGTGCTCTTTCAGATATTCGGCGCGCTGGAAACCTTCAGGCAATTTCTCACGGATGGTCTGCTCGATCACGCGCGCGCCGGCAAAGCCGATCAGCGCGCCGGGCTCGGCAATCTGCACGTCGCCGAGCATCGCGTAGGACGCGGTGACGCCGCCGGTGGTCGGGTTGGTGAGCACGACGATATAGGGCTGCTTTGCCTCACGCAGCATCTGCACCGCGACGGTGGTGCGCGGCATCTGCATCAGCGACAAGATGCCTTCCTGCATGCGCGCGCCGCCGGAGGCGGCAAACACGATGAACGGCGACTTCTTCTCGACCGCGAGCTCGAGCCCGCGCACGATGGCTTCACCCGCAGCCATGCCGAGCGAGCCGCCCATGAAATCGAAATCCTGCACGGCGACGACGACGCCGGCGCCTTCGAGCTTGCCGTAACCGACCTTGATCGCGTCGTTCAGATTGGTGCGCGCACGCGCATCCTTGATGCGGTCGACATATTTCTTCTCGTCGCGAAACTTCAGCGGATCGGGCGTGACGTCGGGCAGGGCGACGTCGAACCAGGTCTCGTTGTCGAAGATCGACTTCAGCCGCGCCACCGCGCCCATGCGCATGTGATAGTTCGAGCCGGGGATGACGAACTGGTTGGCCTCGACGTCCTTGTAGAACACGAGCTGTCCGGAATCCGGGCACTTGATCCACAGATTCTCCGGCGTCTCCCGCCGCAGCATGTTGCGGATCTTCGGCCGGACCACATTGGTAAGCCAGTTCATGGTTTGCTCCGATATGCGAACCCGCAGGGGATCGCCTGAAGGACTATATGGCGGCCGGGCCCCTGCCCGGCAAGCCGCCGTGTCGGCCGCCTTGGCAACGGAATCATGACCTATTCGGCCGCTTGTTTGGCGCCCTTGACACCCTGGGCCAGGGCCGCCGTCAGCTCGGCCACCGCGTTAACGGTCTCGGCGGTTGCGCGCCCGTCGGCATCGAGGCTGTTCTTGAGCGCATCGACCAGTGCGGTGCCGACCACCGAACCATCCGCCTTCTCGGCAATCGCGCGCGCCGCCTCCGGCGTGCGGATGCCAAAGCCAACGCAGATCGGCAACTTGGTATGCCGCTTGATGCGCGCGACGGCTTCGCCGACGGCATTCGCGTCCGCCGCCGCTGCGCCGGTGATGCCGGCGATCGAGACGTAATAGACAAAGCCCGACGTGTTCGCGAGCACCGCGGGCAGGCGCTTGTCGTCGGTGGTCGGGGTCGCCAAGCGAATGAAGTTCAGGCCCGCCTTCAGCGCGGGAATGCAGAGCTCGTCGTCTTCCTCCGGCGGCAGATCGACGATGATGAGGCCGTCGACGCCTGATGTCTTGGCATCAGCCAGAAACTTGTCGACACCGTAAATGTAGATCGGATTGTAGTAGCCCATCAGCACCAGCGGCGTGACGTTGTCGTCCTCGCGGAAGCCGCGCACCAGCTCCAGCGTCTTCTTCAAGGTCGTGCCACCCTTGAGCGCGCGCAGACCTGCCGCCTGAATCGAGGGGCCATCCGCCATCGGATCGGTGAAGGGAATGCCGAGTTCGATGACGTCAGCGCCCGCCTTGGGCAGCGCCTTGACGATATTGAGCGAAGTCGCGAGATCGGGATCGCCGGCCATCACATAGGTGACGAAGGCCGAGCGGCCGGCTTTTTTCAGTTCGGCGAAACGGGTGTCGATACGCGTGGTCATGATTCGGCGATCGCTGTGCTATACCTCTCCCCTCCGGGGAGAGGTCGGCTGCGAAGCAGCCGGGTGAGGGGGATCGAGAGGTTCAAGTCCAGAGCGCAAAGGCTCCGCGAGTCGCAGACGAGCGCCGAAGCGAAACTTTGGCAGGCGCTGCGCAATCGGCAGCTCGCCCGCTGGAAATTTCGCCGCCAGCACCCTGTCGACCGGTACGTCGTCGATTTCGTGCCGTTGGACGGAAAACTAATCATTGAGGTGGACGGTGTCACGCATTCCAGCCCGACCGACATCGAGAAAGACAACGTCAGGACCGAAGTCCTTGAAGCCTGCGGATTTCTCGTCCTGCGAGTCTCAAATACCGACGTGTATGAAAATATAGAGGGCGTACTTGAACTCATCGAACCCTCATTGAGGTTCGAGTGAGCGGAGAGACCCCTCACCCGGCTGCTTCGCAGCCGACCTCTCCCCGACGGGGAGAGGTGAAGAGAGTGCGATAGTCGCCTCACTTGCTCTTGCCCTTCAGGATGTCGCCGACCTGCGGGACGTCCTTGTCGCCGCGGCCGGAGAGATTGACGACCATCAGGTGGTCTTTCGGCCGCTTCGGCGCGAGCTCCATCACCTTGGCGATGGCGTGCGCGGGCTCGAGTGCGGGGATGATGCCTTCGAGCTTCGAGAGCAGCTGGAACGCGGCGAGCGCCTCGTCATCGGTCGCGGAGAGATAATTGACGCGGCCGACCTCATGCAGCCAGGAGTGCTCGGGGCCGATGCCTGGATAATCGAGGCCGGCCGAGATCGAATGCGCGTCCTGGATCTGACCGTCGGCATCCATCAGCAGATAGGTGCGGTTGCCATGCAGCACGCCGGGACGGCCGCCCGCGATCGAGGCGGCATGCAGCTGCGTGAGCCCGTGGCCCGCGGCTTCGACACCAAAGATTTCGACCGAGGGATCGTCAAGGAACGGGTGGAAAAGCCCCATCGCGTTCGAGCCGCCGCCGATGCAGGCGACCAGCGAATCCGGCAGGCGTCCCTCGACCTCCTGCATCTGCGTCTTGGTCTCGTTGCCGATAATGGACTGGAAGTCGCGCACCAGCGTCGGATAGGGATGCGGACCCGCCACCGTGCCGATGCAGTAGAAGGTGTTGTGCACGTTGGTGACCCAGTCGCGCAGCGCCTCGTTCATCGCATCTTTCAGCGTGCGCGTGCCCGACTGCACCGGAAACACTTTTGCGCCCAGCATCTCCATGCGGATCACATTGGGCTGCTGCCGCTCGACGTCGACCGCGCCCATATAGACCACGCATTCGAGACCGAACCGCGCGCAAAGCGTCGCGGTGGCGACACCGTGCTGGCCGGCACCGGTCTCGGCGATGATGCGCTTCTTGCCCATGCGCCGCGCCAGCATGATCTGGCCGAGCACGTTGTTCACCTTGTGCGAGCCGGTGTGGTTCAGCTCTTCGCGCTTGAGGTAGATTTTCGCACCGCCGAGATGGTCGGTGAGACGCTCGGCGAAATAGAGCGGCGAGGGCCGGCCGACATAGTTCTTGAGATAGCCGTTCATCTCGGCCTGGAAAGCCGGATCGGCCTTGGCCGCGGTGTAGGCTTTCTCCAGATCGAGGATCAGTGGCATCAAGGTTTCGGCAACAAAGCGTCCGCCGAAAATGCCGAAATGACCGCGCTCGTCGGGTCCGCTGCGATAGGAGTTTGGTTTGGCGATGTTCATCGAACGCTCAACTCTTGAGTGGCGCGCGCGGCGCGAATGAAGGCCTTGATCAGCTCCGGATCTTTCACGCCGGGAGCGCTCTCGATGCCGGAGGACACATCGACGCCGCCCGCGCGGGTGACGCGAACGGCCTCGGCGACATTGTCGGCATGAAGTCCGCCCGAGACCATGTAGGGCAGTTTCAGATCGAGATTTTCCAGCAGGTGCCAGTCGAACGGCGCGCCCAGGCCGCCGGGCCGGGTCGCATCCTTCGGCGCGCGCGCATCGAACAGGATGCGATCGGCGACTGCGGCATAGCCCGGCAGGACAGCAAGATCGGCCGCGATTGCGACCGGCACGGCCTTCATCACCGGGCGACCGAACTTCTGCTTGATGTCCCGCAGCCGCGCCACGCTTTCCTTGCCGTGGAGCTGGAGGATGTCCGGCGACAGCGAATCCATGATGTTGTCGAGCGTGGCATCGTCGGCATCGACCGTGAGCGCCACTTTAAGCGCTCGCCCCTTCACCTGCCGGCCGAGATCGCGCGCCGTCTCCAGCGAGACGTGCCGCGGCGACGGCGGAAAGAACACGAACCCCACCATGTCGGCGCCCGCGTCGAGCGCGACGTCGAGCGTCTCGCGCGTGGACAGGCCGCAGATTTTGACGATCAGGGACATGGTCTCAAAGCGGGTGGAGGCCGCAAGCGGCGGCCGGTAAACGGTTTTTCGGTCGGGGCCGCTTCTACAACGTCGCGCGCTGCTTGTCTCGCCCGACGGGCCCGTAAAGGCCCATCCCGGAGGGCGCCGGGTGACGTTGAGGTTCGGGCTTGGCCGGGGCCGTCTGGGCCCGCAGATCGGCCAGCTCGACCCGGGCGGTCCGCGCATCCGCCTCATGGCGGCGCGCGGCACGCCGCCAACGCCGCTGGCCGAACCAGACGGCGCAGCCGCCGGCGACGACGCCCACGGCCGCCACCAGGATCAGAAGCAGAAACAACGGCAGCGTGACCGATAGGGCCGGATCGGCCGCCATGAAGGGATCGAACGAGACGGTGACGAAATGCCGGTTGGCCACCGCAAAGGTCACCAGGATCAGGCCCAGCGGGATCACGATCAGCGCGGTCAGGAACTTTCGCATCGCGATCGCTCGTCTTGAATCAAGCTTGCTGCCGCATCATGCGGCTGTTCGGTAAAGCCCGGACGACAGAGCATGATCCGGAAAAGTGGGCAGCGGTCTTCCGCAAAGATCATGCTCAAACCATAACCTAAAGCGCGATTTCATCGCGCCTTAATCGGGCGCGCCGGGATCCGGATGGTCGCGGTTCAGCCGCTCGCGCATTTCCTTGCCGGTCTTGAAGAACGGAACGCTCTTCTGATCGACGGGGACATGGGCGCCGGTGCGCGGATTGCGGCCGGCGCGTGCAGGGCGATGCTTGACCGAGAAGGCACCGAAGCCGCGCAGCTCGACGCGGTCACCGCGCGCGAGGGCCGCTACGATCTCTTCGAGAATCGCATTCACAATGTTCTCGACATCCCGCTGGTACAGATGCGGGTTGTGCTCGGCGATACGCTGAACAAGTTCGGATTTGATCATCGAGAGATAGGACCCGGAAGCGTGCGGATGACCATTTCCGTGAAAATGCCTTGATCTGTCAAGACGCTAAATGAAGGTTGAGCGTCGGGAAAATGCGTGACAAATGCCGAAAAAGCGGGCTGCGCAGCTACCCGCCAGACGGGAAAAAGATCCAAGGCTCGCGTTGTTCCCGCCTTTTCCGGTCAATTCGACGCAGCCGGCTGCCACAAGGCCAGCATTCCATCCATACCGACGCGATCGACCGCCTGCACGACACCGGTTTGCGCGATTTGATGCGCAATCGAGCCGAATCCAAGCGCTTCCAGCGTCACGGCAGCAGCCGTCTTGAGGAACGGCAGATCGCCAAAGCGCGGCTCGAGCTTGTAATCGCGGACCGAAAGACCCTTCTTGACGCCCTTCTGCTCCTCGAGCCAGGTCACGGCGGTTTTCTCGTCGCCGAGCTGGTCGATCAGCTTGAGATCGATCGCCTGGCGGCCGGTGAAGACACGGCCATCGACGACTTTTTCGAGCTGCGTGTCATCCATGCCACGGCGCTGCTTCACCAGATCCTTGAACCAGGCATAGGAATCCTTCACCAACGCATCCAGCGCGGCCCGCGCTTCCGGGCTGGTCGGCTCAAAGCCGTTGGGCGCGGCCTTCAGCGGCGTGGACTTGACCTCCTCCACCTTGACGCCAACGGTCTTCAGGAGTTCCGAGACGTTGGGAAACTGGAACAGCACGCCGATAGAGCCGACCAACGAGCTCTGCTGGGCGATGATGTGGTCGCTCGCAATCGCGGTGATGTAGCCTCCGGACGCCGCAAGCCCTTCGACCACGACGACCAGCGGCTTCTTCGCCTTCAGCCGCGTCAGTGAATCATAGAGCTGCTCGGAACCGGCGGTGGTGCCGCCCGGCGAATTGATGTGAACGACGACCGCGGCGGCCTGCGAGTTCTCCAGCCGCTCCAGCGCCCGCGTGCGCTCGGCATCGCTGCGGATCAGGCCGTCGATCTGCACGCGTGCGATCGCGCCGGCGGTGGCGAAGCTGCCGCGCGCGCCTGGTGTCGCGATCAGCGCGAAGCCCGCGATCGCAGCGATCGCGATCAGCGCGGCCATCACGCGCCAGAACGTCAGCTTGCGGCGGATCCTGCGGCGGTCGACGATGATGTCCGAATCGAGCGACATCGAAATATCTCCAAATGAAAGGCCGCGGGCGTTGTGCCGCCACAACGTGACCATTGGCTTGCCTGGATACATCAATTGCGGCGCAATTTGAAGAAAACAAGGCCTCGTGACGGGCGAGGAAGTCGCCACAAGCTCCTTCGTCATCCCCGCGAACGCGGGGATCCATGACCCCAGGGAGGAGTGTGACGCGAGGCGCCCACTTCAAGTCTTCGCCAAACCAATTCTTGTGGGTATGGATCCCGGATCGGCGCTCCGCTCTAAACAACGCTACGCGTTGTCCAGGGCTGCGCTTGTCCGGGACGACGACGGAGTATGCTGCAACAAAAAAGCCCCGGCTCGCGCCGGGGCTTCGATGTCAGCAAAACCTGCGTTTCGCTTACTTGCTGTCGCGGTTCTTGAGCGCGGTGCCCAGAATGTCGCCGAGCGTCGCACCCGAATCCGAAGAGCCGTACTGCGCGATGGCTTCCTTCTCTTCCGCGACTTCGAGCGCCTTGATCGACACCTGGACCTTGCGGGCCTTCTTGTCGAACTGGATCACGCGGGCGTCGACCTTCTCGCCGACGGCGAAGCGTTCGGCGCGCTGGTCATTACGGTCACGCGCGAGCTCCGAGCGCTTGATGAAGGTCGAGAAGTCGGTCCCGGTGATCTTCACCTCGATACCGCTTTCCTTCACTTCGAGCACTTCGCAGGTCACGACCGCGCCCTTCTTGACATCGCCCGGCTCGGCGAAGGGGTCGCCTTCGAGCTGCTTGATGCCGAGCGAGATACGCTCCTTCTCGACGTCCACATCGAGCACCACGGCCTTCACCATGTCGCCCTTCTTGTAGTTGTCGATCACCTGCTCGCCCGGAAGCTTCCAGTCGAGGTCGGAGAGATGGACCATGCCGTCGACGTCACCCTCGAGGCCCAGGAACAGACCGAACTCGGTCTTGTTCTTGACTTCGCCTTCGACCACCGAACCGGTCGGGTGACCTTCGACGAAGACCTCCCAGGGGTTGCGCATGGTCTGCTTGAGGCCGAGCGAGATGCGGCGCTTGACGGAATCGACTTCCAGCACCTGCACGTCGACTTCCTGCGAGGTCGACACGATCTTGCCGGGGTGCATGTTCTTCTTGGTCCACGACATCTCGGAGACGTGGATCAGGCCCTCGATGCCCGGCTCGAGCTCGACGAACGCACCGTAGTCGGTGATGTTGGTGACACGGCCGGTGAAGCGGGCACCCAGCGGGTACTTGGCTTCGATGCCCTGCCACGGATCGTCCAGCAGCTGCTTCATGCCCAGCGAGATGCGGTGCGTCTCGTGGTTGATCTTGATGATCTTGACCTTCACGGTCTGGCCGATCGAGAGCACCTCGGTCGGGTGGTTGACGCGGCGCCACGCGATGTCGGTGACGTGCAGCAGACCGTCGATGCCGCCGAGATCAACGAACGCACCGTAGTCGGTGATGTTCTTGACCACGCCGTCGATCACCTGACCCTCTTCGAGGTTCTGCACCAGCTCCTGACGCTGCTCGGCGCGGGTCTCTTCGAGAACCGTGCGGCGGGAGACGACGATGTTGCCGCGGCGGCGGTCCATCTTGAGGATCTGGAACGGCTGCGCGTTGTTCATCAGCGGCGCAACGTCGCGGATCGGGCGGATGTCAACCTGCGAACGCGGCAGGAAGGCAACGGCACCGTCGAGGTCGACGGTGAAACCACCCTTGACCTGGTTGAAGATGACGCCCGTGACCTTCTCGTTGTTCTGGAACGCCTTCTCCAGCTTGCCCCAGCTCTCTTCGCGGCGCGCCTTGTCGCGCGACAGCACGGCTTCGCCGAGGGCGTTTTCGATGCGATCGAGGAACACTTCCACCTCGTCGCCAACCTTGATCTCGCTGTCACGGCCGGGGCCGGAAAATTCGCGCAGCGCAACGCGGCCTTCGGTCTTCAGGCCGACGTCGATGACGGCCATGTCCTTTTCAATTGCAACCACCTTGCCCTTGACGACCGAGCTCTCCTGCAGGTTGCCACCTGCGAAGGACTCGTCGAGCATCGCGGCGAAATCGTCGCGCGACGGGCTATAGGAATCAGCGGAAGTCGAAGCCATTTGTTCTCCAGTTGCGGATGTCTTGCCGGCCGTTGGGGTTCACGGGCGTATCGCGCACGCAGTGTCGGAAGGTCCGCAAGACCTTCGAGCGACCGCTCGTTGCTCCGGCTTGACGCCGAAACAGCGGAAGCGGGCCGGCAGAGGCCCGCGCGTTCGATACGTGGAAAATCTGTTGTCCGGAGCCTGGATCGCGTCGGTCCCGAACAGGGACCGAGAGTACCGACCTCAAAGAGCGGGAGCGGGCGCTTCCTCCAATGACGGCTGCGGCTTAACCCCGCGACCGGCCCGCTCGGACAGCCTCGATAATGTCGATGGCGGCCCGGACGCCGCCTTCTATATCCAGTTGGGAGTTATCAAGCAAGTGAGCATCCGGGGCAGGCTTTAGAGGCGCAATCGGCCGGTTCTTGTCCCTTTCGTCGCGCCGGATGATGTCGGCGAGCACGGCCGCCTCATCCGCCTCCTCACCCCGCGCCCTTGCCTCCATGGTCCGGCGGCGAGCGCGGACCTTGGGATCGGCCACGACAAAGATCTTCACGTCGGCATGGGGGCAGATCACGGTTCCGATATCCCTGCCGTCCAGCACGGCGCCGGGCGGATCGGCGGCGAACTGCCGCTGGAAATTGACCAGGGCCTCGCGAACACTGGGAATCGCCGAGACAATGGAGGCGCCCTCGCCGGCCTCCTGGGTCTTCAGGGCGGGATTGCCGAACTTTTCAGGGTCGAGCTCCAGGGCGGCCCGCACGGCCGCGGCCTCGTCCTGCAGGTCATGGCCGGACTGCATCAGCGCGTAGGCGACGGCGCGATAGATCACGCCGGTATCGAGATGACGATAGCCGTAATGATGCGCGAGGCGCTTGCCGAGCGTGCCCTTGCCCGAGGCCGCGGGGCCGTCGATGGCGATGATCATGAAAACTCGGCCCCCAGCGACCGCATCATCGGAATGAAGTCCGGGAAACTGGTGGCGATGAAGGCGGTGTCATCGACGGTTACGGGCTGATCGGATGCGCAGCCCATCACCAGCGCCGACATCGCGATGCGGTGGTCCATATGCGTGGCGACGGTGCCGCCGCCGGGGACATGCCCGCGGCCCTCGACGATCAGATCGTCGCCGGAAACAGTGACCTTCACGCCATTGACGCGGAGCATGTCCGCGGTGGCCTCGAGCCGATCGGATTCCTTGACGCGCAGCTCTTGCAGCCCGCGCATGATGGTCGTGCCTTCGGCAAAGGAAGCCGCGACCGCCAGCACCAGATATTCATCGATCATCGACGGCGCGCGCTCCGGCGGCACCTCGACCCCGCGCAGTTTTGACGCGCGCACGCGCAGGCGCGCCATCGGCTCGCCGGCATCGCCGCGCACGTCGCTCTCCTCGATGGAAGCGCCCATTTCACGCAGCGTCGTGAAAAGGCCGATGCGCAGCGGATTGGTCATCACGTCGGAAAGAACGACATCGGAGCCTTCGACAATCAGCGCCGCGACGACCGGAAAGGCCGCAGAAGACGGATCAGCGGGCACGATGACAGTGGCGCCGTGCAGCTCGGGCTGGCCGACCAGCGAGATGCGACGGCCGTGAGCCCCCTCGGCGACCGAGGTGATATCAGCACCAAAGTGCTTCAGCATCAGCTCGGTATGGTCGCGGCTGGCCTCGCTCTCGATCACCGTCGTGGTGCCCGGCGCAGACAGCCCCGCCAGCAGCACGGCGGACTTGATCTGGGCCGAGGCGACCGGGGTCTTGTAGGTGATCGGCAGCGGATCACGCGCGCCCTGGACGGTCAGCGGCAGGCGGCCGCCCTCGCCGCCGGAGATCACCTTGGCGCCCATCTTTTCGAGCGGGTCGAGAATCCGGCGCATGGGGCGGCTGCGTAGCGAGGCGTCGCCATCGAACACCGCCGAGATCGGGCAGCCGGCGACGGCGCCCATGACCAGCCGGCAACCGGTGCCGGAGTTGCCGAAATCCAGCGCCGCCTTGGGCTGGGCAAAGCCTCCAACGCCCACACCCTGGACCTTCCAGGCGAAATCGCCGGTGCGCTCGACCTTGGCGCCGAGCGCCTGCATCGATTTGGCGGTGTTGAGGACGTCCTCGCCCTCAAGGAGGCCCGTTATCCGGGTCTCGCCGACCGCCAGCGCGCCCAGGATGAGGGCCCGGTGCGAGATCGACTTGTCCCCGGGCACCCGTACTTTTCCGGTCAGGGGGCCGCTTGAGCGCGACGTCAGCGGTGTCGGCTTATCGGAATGGGTCAAGATTGTGTCCTTGGATGGCCCTGTAGGGCTGCGGGCAGGTACCACATGGTCCGCCCGCCGTCACGGGCATGTCTTTCTTCCGTAATGCGCTATTGACAGCGGGCCGCCAACTAGCCAAGTGAAGCACCGCTTTTCAGACATTCCCAGGATTCCTCTGCCGTGGCCAAGTCCGAACTCGGAACCAAACGTATTTGCCCGACCACGGGCAAGAAGTTCTACGACCTCAACAAGAATCCGGTGATCTCGCCCTATACCGGCGAGGTTGTGCCGATCGCGCCCGTGGCGCCGGCCCGCGCGACCCGCGGCGCCGAAGCCCGTCACGCCGCAGCCGCAGACAACACGCCGGAGCCGGCCGAGGTCGAAGAGGTCTCGCTGGAAGAGGCCGATGCCGAAGAGAACACCGGCAAGGTGAAGGCCGTCGTCCCCGAATCCGAGGACGATATCGAGGTCGACGAGACCCTCGACGACGACGACGATGATGATTCGACCTTCATTGCCGACGAAGAAGAAGGCGATGAGGACGTGACCGACATCATTGGTGATGTCGGAGGTGATGAAGAGACTTGAGATCAGCACCGATCTGTGAAAAAGGGTGCACCGCGCGAGTCACCAGGCTCGCTGGTCGGGAGTGATCCCCTCGGGATCGTCCCAAGACTAAAGGGGCCATAGCTCAGCTGGGAGAGCGCTTGCATGGCATGCAAGAGGTCGGCGGTTCGATCCCGCCTGGCTCCACCAGCCTTCGCTCGCTTCGCGAGCTACGGCTGGGCAAGCCCGGGAAGTCCCTCGTAGCGAAGTGAGCGAAGGCTGTCCCGCCAAAGCCCGAAGGGCGACGGCGGACTGGCCGATATCCCCACTGTCGTGTTGGTGGACAGTAGCAACACCATAAACGTGTCTCGGATCTGCTAATCTACCCTCAGGGGAGGAAGCAGAATGAAATACGTCTATATCCTCGAAAGCGTCGACTCCGAGCACTTCTACGTCGGCATCACCGACGACCTGAGAGCGCGCCTGGCAAAACACAATGCCGGCGAGGTGCCGCACACGTCAAAATATGGGCCCTGGCGAATTCGAACGTATTTCGCTTTCGATGACGCCGCACGCGCTGTCGCATTCGAGCGACATCTGAAATCTGGCTCTGGTCGCGCGTTCGCCAAAAAGCATTTCTGATCGTGCGTGTCCGGGGCCTACTCCCCAATCACCGCATTCAGCCGATCCCTTAGCGCGACGATCTCGTCCTTCATCGCGACCAGCTCCGAGACCGAGCACTCCGAGGCCGCCAGGATCGACTGCGGGACGCTGCGCGCCTTCTCCTTCAGCGCATGGCCCTGCGGTGTCAGCGCGATCAGAACCTGACGCTCGTCCTCGCTCGAGCGCGTGCGCTTGACCAGATGCGCGGCCTCGAGCCGCTTCAACAGCGGCGTCAGCGTGCCCGAATCGAGAAACAGCTTCTCGCCGATGTCCTTCACCGGCACGTCGTCGCGCTCCCACAGCACCAGCATCACCAGATATTGCGGATAAGTCAGGCCGAGCCGGTCCAGCAGCGGCTTGTAGACGCGGTTGAAGGCGTGCGCGGCCGAATACACAGCGAAGCAGATCTGGTTGTCGAGGCGTTGCGGATCGAGGGTCGATAATTTCCGGGCCATAGAGAATCTCGCGCGTTTCTCCCATTCTGGGACCGGCCGGCCGCACATTCAATTGCGAACAATTAAATGTGAGACATGCAAAATTAGATTGCGCACAATCTAATTGTTTGCAATACAGCATGCGCCCCAACCCGAAGCCCCCTGAGGAGACGAAAATGTCCGTGAACGTCCTCTACAAGACCAGCGCAAAAGCCACCGGCGGCCGCGACGGCCATGCTGCGACCCTCGACGGCGCCCTCGACGTGAAGCTCACCACGCCGAAGGAGCTCGGCGGCGGCGGTGGCGCCGGCAACAATCCCGAACAGCTGTTTGCGGCCGGCTATGCCGCCTGCTTCATCGGCGCGATGAAGTTTGTGGCCTCGCAGGGCGGTCCGAAGGTTCCCGCCGACGCCTCCGTCACCTCGACCGTCGGCATCGGCCCGCGCTCGGCCGGCGGCTTCGGTCTCGACATCGATCTCGCCGTCTCGCTGCCGGGTCTTTCCCGCGCCGATGCCGAAGCGCTGGTCGAGAAGGCGCACCAGGTGTGCCCGTACTCCAACGCGACGCGCGGCAATGTCGACGTTCGCCTGACGGTCGTCTGATCTGACGGTGGATTGGCTGGCCCGAGATCCCCCTCGGGCCGGCCGTTTCCTTTGATTTGCCACGCTGCGGGATTGCCGCCTGCGGTGCATACGCCCCTACGCAACAAGCCATTGCTGGCTTGGGTGAACCTCGCTAGGCCTGTGCTCAAATATCGACACAGGGGAAGCGAAGGCATGAGTTCTGAAGCCGTTTTGGGGGCAATGAGCGGGCTGCGCGTCATCGATCTCACCCGCGTGCTTGGCGGTCCCTACTGCACCCAGATCCTCGCCGACCACGGCGCCGACGTGATCAAGGTCGAGCCGCCCGCAGGCGACGAGGTGCGCGAATGGGGCCCTCCCTTCCACGAGGAGGACGCCGCCTATTTCATCGGCATCAACCGCAACAAGCGCTCGATCGGCCTTGACCTCGCCTCCGAGGGCGGCCGCGTCGTGCTGCTGAAGATGCTGGAGACGGCCGACGTCCTGATCGAGAATTTCAAGCCGGGCACGTTGGAGAAATGGGGCATCGGCAACGATGTGCTCCGCGAGAAATTTCCGCGCCTCGTGCATTGCCGGATCTGCGGCTTCGGCGCCGACGGCCCGCGTGGCGGCAATCCCGGCTATGACGCCATCATCCAGGCCATGACCGGCATGATCGCGGCCACCGGCTCACCCGAAAGCGGTCCGATGCGGATCGGCGTGCCCCTGGTCGACATCACCACCGGACTTTACGCCGCGATCGGCATCCTGATGGCGCTGTCGGAGCGGCAGCGCTCCGGCAAGGGCCAGTTCCTGGAGACGACGCTGTACGAGACCGGCCTCGCCATCATGCATCCGCACACCGCGAATTATTTCATGCATGGCAAGCCGCCCGGGCTGACCGGCAACGAGCATCCGAATCTCGTGCCTTACGCGATCTTCCCGACCAAGACCGACGACATCTTCATCGGCGTCGGCAATGACGGCACCTTCCGCAAGCTCGCCAAGGAGATCGGCAAGCCCGAGCTCGGCACCGACCCGCGCTTTGCCCGCAACAAGGACCGCATCGCCAACCGCGAAGCGTTGCGCGCCGAGCTGGCCGCGGTGTTCAGCCAGCACGAGGCCGAGCCGCTGTGCAATCGCCTGCTCGCCGCCGGCCTGCCCGCAGGCCCGGTGCAGAAGATCGACCAGGCGCTGACCAATCCGCATACGATCGCCCGCGGCGATGTCATCGAGAAGGACTGGTACAAGGGCGTGGCCTCGCCAATCCGGCTCGATCGCAGCAAGCCGAGCCTCCGCCGCCTGCCGCCGAAGTTCAGCCAACACTCCCAGGAGGTGCTGGGCGAGTTCGGCTACTCCAGGGCGGAGATCGACGCGATGGTCGCAAAGGGCGTGGTCTGCGGCCCCGAGCGCAAGCGCTAGGGTCAGCCTCAACAGCGATGCCGCACTGCGGCGCGGGCACAAATGTGCACCGCGAACGACGCCGGCTGCGCGGGGCGCGTTCGCCTATTTGATGGCTTCCCTTTTCCAGCGCTTGCCGCTTTCGTTTCGGCCGCTTACACAGTCATGTGAACGTCATATGGCGCTGCTAGCGCAAGCGATCTTTTTGACGACCAAGGGACGGCTAAGGGAGGTTTACTTGATGGCTCTTCGACATTTTGGGGCGGCTGCCGCATTTGCGGTCACGGTCGGCCTGACGGCTTCGCCGGCGCTGGCGGTCACTGAAATCCAATGGTGGCACGCGATGACGGGCGCGAACAACGACGTCATCGTCAAGCTCGCAAACGACTTCAATGCGTCGCAGAGCGAGTACAAGGTCGTCCCGACCTACAAGGGCAGCTATCCCGACACCATGAACGCGGGCATCGCGGCATTCCGTGCCGGCAACGCTCCGCACATCATGCAGGTGTTCGAAGTCGGCACCGCGACCATGATGGCCGCGACCGGCGCCGTGAAGCCCGTCTACAAGATGATGCAGGAGGCCGGCGAGAAGTTCGATCCGAAGAACTATCTGTCCGCGATCACCGGCTACTACTCGACCTCGAAGGGCGAGATGCTGTCGTTCCCCTTCAACTCGTCGTCGACCGTCATGTGGATCAATCTCGACGAGCTGAAGAAGGTCAACGCCGAGATCCCGAAGACCTGGCCTGAAGTGTTCGAGGTCGCCAAGAAGCTGCACGACAACGGCCATCCGACCTGCGGCTTCTCCAACTCCTGGGTCACATGGGTCAATCTCGAGCAGCTCTCGGCCTGGCACAACGTGCCGCTCGCGAGCAAGGCGAATGGCCTCGACGGCTTCGACACCAAGCTCGAGTTCAACGCGCCGCTCCAGGTCAAGCATCTCGAGAAGCTGGTCGAGCTGCAGAAGGACAAGACCTACGACTACGCCGGCCGCACCAACCAGGGCGAAGGCCGCTTCACCTCGGGTGAGTGCGCCATCTACCTGACCTCGTCGGCCTTCTTCGGCAACGTCAAGGCGCAGGCCAAGTTCAACTTCACAGCTGCGCCGATGCCATACTATCCGGACGTCAAGGGCGCGCCGCAGAACTCGATCATCGGCGGTGCTTCGCTCTGGGTGATGGGCGGCAAGTCGGCCGACGAATACAAGGGCGTGGCGAAATTCCTGACTTTCCTCTCGGACACCGATCGTCAGGTCTACATCCACAAGGCCTCGGGCTATCTGCCGATCACCAAGGCCGCCTACGACAAGGCCAAGGCCGAGGGCTTCTACAAGGACCAGCCTTATCTCGAGACCCCCCTGCTCGAGCTGACCAACAAGGAGCCGACCGAGAACTCCCGCGGCCTGCGCCTCGGCAACATGGTCCAGCTGCGTGACGTCTGGGCGGAAGAGATCGAGCAGGCGCTCGCCGGCAAGAAGACGGCCAAGCAGGCGCTCGATGCCTCCGTCGAACGCGGCAACACCATGCTGCGTCAGTTCGAAAAGACCGCCGTAAAATAAGGCGCACGCGCCGGCGGGCCGCAACGTCGAGCAGCCCGCCGGCGCCACCCATCATGCAAAAGCAAGCGATTTTCCGATCAAAGCTACTGCCCTATGCGCTGGTTGCTCCGCAGCTCGCGATCGTTCTGATTTTCTTCTACTGGCCGGCCTTGCAGGCCGTCATCCAGTCCTTCCTGCTCCAGGACGCCTTCGGCCTCTCGACGAGCTTCGTCTGGTTCGAGAATTACGTCGAGCTGTTCAGCGAGCCCGCCTATTTCGAGACGATCGTCCGAACCTTCTTCTTCTCGTTCGCGATCGCGGCGTCCTCGCTCTCGGTGGCGCTGCTGCTGGCGGTGATGGCGGACAAGCCCTTACGCGGCGGCGCGATCTACCGCACGCTGCTGATCTGGCCCTATGCCGTGGCGCCGCCCGTGGTCGGTGTGCTCTGGGTGTTCATGCTGCATCCTTCGCTCGGCGTGCTGTCGCGCTATTTGCGCGCCGCCGGCATCGAATGGAATCCGCTGCTCGATGGCGATCAGGCCGCGACGCTGGTCATCCTCGCCGCCGCCTGGAAGCAGATCTCCTATAATTTCCTGTTCTTCCTCGCGGGCCTCGCAGCCATTCCGAAAAGCGTGCTCGAGGCCGCCGCGATCGACGGCGCGCGCCCGATGCGGCGGTTCTGGACCGTGACCTTCCCGCTGCTGTCGCCGACCATCTTCTTCCTGCTGGTCGTCAACATCGTCTACGCCTTCTTCGACACCTTCGGCATCATCGACACCATGACCCGCGGCGGTCCCGGCAAGTCGACGGAGACGCTGGTCTACAAGGTCTATAACGACGGCCTGATCGGCGGCAATCTCG
The DNA here is from genome assembly GCF_053592855.1 of Bradyrhizobium sp. T-1. Classification (NCBI taxonomy): domain Bacteria; kingdom Pseudomonadati; phylum Pseudomonadota; class Alphaproteobacteria; order Hyphomicrobiales; family Nitrobacteraceae; genus Bradyrhizobium; species Bradyrhizobium sp. T-1. The sequence goes on from NZ_CM132115.1 coordinate 111,888, forward strand.
GCAGCTCCGCGGCACAATCGGTGATCCTGATGATCATGGTCATCGTGCTGACCGGCATCCAGTTCCGCTTCGTCGAACGCAAGGTGACCTACTGATGGTCGAGCAAGAGGGCTTTCGACGCTACGTCGCCCACATCATCCTCTGGATCGGGATCGCGATCGTCGCCTTCCCGGTCTACGTCGCCTTCGTCGCATCGACCCAGGACAACGCGCTGATCGCCAACGGGCAGATGTCGCTGCTGCCCGGCGGCCATTTCTTCGAGGTCTACTACCAGACCATCTTCGTCGGCACGAGCGGCACGACCCGCGAGCCCGTCGGCAACATGATGCTGAACTCGCTGGTGATGGCGCTGATGGTCGCTGTCGGCAAGATCGCGATCTCTATCATCTCGGCCTATGCGATCGTCTATTTCCGCTTTCCCCTGCGGATGCCGATCTTCTGGCTCATCTTCATCACGCTGATGCTGCCGGTCGAGGTGCGCATCTATCCGACCTACAAGATCGTCGCCGACCTGCACATGCTCGACAGCTATGCCGGCCTTTCGCTGCCGCTGATCGCGTCGGCCACTGCGACGCTGCTGTTCCGCCAGTTCTTCATGACCGTGCCGGACGAACTGCTGGAGGCCTCGCGCATCGACGGTGCGGGTCCGCTGCGCTTCTTCTGGGATACGCTGCTGCCGCTGTCGCGCACCAACATGGCCGCGCTGTTCGTGATCCTCTTCATCCTCGGCTGGAATCAATATCTCTGGCCGCTTTTGATCACCACCCGCGACGACATGCAGACCATCCAGATCGGCATTCGCAAGATGATGACCACCAACGACGCGCTGACCGAATGGCCGATCGTGATGGCGACCGCCGTGCTGGCCATGCTGCCGCCGGTGTTCGTCGTCGTCGCCATGCAGAAATTGTTCGTGCGCGGCCTGGTCGAGACGGAGAAGTGATGATCGCGAATTGCGAATGGCGAGCAGCGAATAGGGTCGCTGCAGTTGCCTTGCTCTCTCGTCGCGCCCTACTCGCCACTCCCTATTCGCTATTCGCCGGTGAAACCCATGGCTAACGTTACCCTGCGCAACGTCCGCAAGACCTACACCGGCGGCTTCGAGGCCATCAAGGGCGTCAACGTCGATGTCGGCGACGGTCAGTTCTGCGTGCTGGTCGGCCCCTCCGGCTGCGGCAAGTCGACACTGCTCCGCATGGTCGCGGGCCTCGAGACCGTCACCGGTGGCGAGATCGACATCGGCGGCAAGGTCGTCAACCAGGTCGAGCCCGCCGATCGCGACATCGCGATGGTGTTCCAGAACTACGCGCTCTATCCGCATATGAGCGTCTTCAACAACATGGCTTACGGCCTGCGCAATCGCGGCATGAAGGAAGCCGAGATCAAGACCCGCGTCGAGGAAGCCGCCCGCGTGCTCGAGCTCTCGGCCATGCTGGAGCGCAAGCCGCGCCAGCTCTCCGGCGGTCAGCGCCAGCGCGTCGCCATGGGCCGCGCCATCGTGCGCCAACCGAAAGTGTTTCTGTTCGACGAGCCGCTCTCCAACCTCGACGCCAAGCTGCGCATCGCGATGCGCGTCGAGATCCGCAAATTGCAACGCCGGCTCAATGTCACCTCGATCTACGTCACCCACGACCAGCTCGAAGCGATGACGCTCGCCGACATTCTCGTGGTGATGAACGGCGGCCAGGTCGAGCAGATCGGCAATCCGCTGGCAATCTACGAGAAGCCTGCCACGACCTTCGTCGCCTCCTTCATCGGCGCGCCGCCGATGAACCTGATGGCGACGCGCGCCGACGAGATCAAATCGCAGCTCGGCGGCAGTGCGGGCGATGCCGGCATCCTCGGCATCCGGCCGGAGGATTTTGTCATCACCGACCAGGCGCCGGCCGGCGGCGTTGCGCTGTCCCTGACCGTCGAAGCGATCGAGCGCGTCGGCGCCGAGACTTTCGTTTACGGCGCGCGTGCCGAGGAGGAGCAGCGCGTCGCGGCGACCCCGGGGGAGCTACCGCCGGGCGAGGTCATCGTCCGCATCCCCGGGACCGAGGCTCCGGCCATCGGTGAGAAGATTCGGGTCGCCGCGGTGCGTTCAAAGCTGCACTTGTTCAGCGGCGACGGGCGCAAGCGGGTCGAGGCCTGACCGGTTCCGAGAGGTCCGGCCGCCAAAGACGCGAAAACAACCCCATGCACAGTAGAAGGGGCCCTGTTTTCATTGGGATAAATCGCCCCGAAAATTCGCTATAGCGGGCCACGGCGCAAGCAGTGAATCCACAGCCCCCTGCTACGCGCTTGAACCCCACAGAGATATGCCCATATTGCTGACCAAGGGGTGCCGCAAAGGGCCCTGAAATGCCAAAGTCGCTTCGAGAGGACTTTGTAAACTATGTCTCGTGTTCCTACGTTATCCAGTCCGTTCCTTCTGGGCTTCGACGAAATCGAGCGCGTGCTCGATCGCGTCGTCAAAGGCGCCGACGGTTACCCTCCCTACAATATCGAGCGATGCGGCGGAGCGGACGGCCAGCCCGAACGCTTGCGCATCACGCTGGCGGTCGCCGGCTTCACCCGCGACCAACTCGATGTAACCATTGAGGAAAACCAGCTCGTCATTCGCGGGCGGCAGCAGGACGACAAGACCCGGCAATACATCCATCGCGGCATCGCCGCGCGCCACTTCCAGCGCACCTTCGTGCTGGCGGAGGGGATGCTGGTGCTGGGTGCGGATCTGAAGAACGGGTTGTTGTCGATCGACCTGGCCCGGCCTGAACCGGAGAGGATCGTTAAGACAATCGCTATCAATGAGCACGAATAATGGAACGAGTAGCGGACTCGACCGCTTAGTTTCTGTGAAGGAGTCGAGACCATGAGTGAAGGTCACGTTGTATTCGAACACGAAGCCAGGAACGCCTCGCCCGAGACGCTGGCGAACCTCGGCGAAGGCCACATCGCCTATGTGAAGCAGATCCGCTCCGAGGATGTGCCCGGCCTGTTCCCCGAAGCCCCGAAGATTGCGCCCGGCCTCAAGCTGTTCGCGCTCCACGCCGCCGACGGCACGCCGATCATGCTGACCGACAGCCGCGAAGCCGCGATCGCCAACGCCTGGAGCAACGAGTTGCAAGCGGTGAGCGTGCACTGAGAGCACGCAAGTCGCAGGTTTAGAGATTTGACGGGCATGCCTTCACGCGAAGGCGTGCCCGTTTTCATTTGCGCCGATGATGTTTCCGCATCGTCATTGCGAGCGGAACAAAATTGCTACGCAATTTTGTCGCAGGCACCTCGCAATGACGGTGCAGCCGTCAGACCGACGGCTGCTTGGTCTTGCGCAGATAGGGCAGCACGGTCACGAAGGTGCCAAAGCGCTTGACGGCGTCCTCATCCGACACCGACGCCGCGATCACGACGTCTTCGCCAGGGGCCCAGTCGGCGGGAGTCGCAACCGGCAGCCTGGCCGTCAGCTGCATGGAATCGATGACGCGCAAAATTTCCCGGAAATTGCGTCCCGTCGTCATCGGATAGGTCAGCACCAGCTTGATCTTCTTGTCGGGACCGATGACGAATACCGAGCGCACCGTCTGGTTATCGGCCGGCGTGCGGCCTTCCGACGTGTTGCCCGCGGAAGCCGGCAGCATGCCGAACAGCTTGGCAACCTTGAGGTCGCGGTCGGCGATCATCGGATAGTTGACCGCATGGCCCGTGGCCTTCTCGATGTCGCCTTTCCACTTGTTGTGGTTCTCGACCGGATCCACCGAGATGCCGATGATCTTGACGTTGCGTTTGTCGAACTCGCCCTTGAGGCCGGCCATGGTGCCGAGCTCGGTGGTGCAGACAGGCGTGAAGTCCTTCGGATGCGAAAACAGCACCGCCCAGGAATCGCCGATCCAGTCGTGAAAACGGATATCGCCTTCGGTCGTTTGCGCTTCGAAATCCGGCGCGATGTCGTTGAGTGCGAGTGCCATGTGGCAGATCCTTCTATCGTCGTTGGTCACGCGGCCATTGCGCGCTTAAATCCCCGGGGCGACCCCGTGCGCGGGAAGACGCGTCGCACCTAATTGATTTTACGGCCGAAATCCGGCCAGCATGCTCGCCCCTGCAAATCGGGGTGGTTGATATCTGCGCCCGGCTCCGCCGAAAGTCATGGTGCCGTTCTGAAAAAGTTCTTAAGCATCGCGTCATGGCCACGGGTTACATCATCGGTCCGTTCCGACTCGACGCCGATGCCGCGCTGCTGTTTCGCGGCGAGGAGCCGGTCGCGATCGGCCAGCGCGCGATCGCCGTGCTGCGCGTGCTGCTGGAGCGGCCGGGAAGCCCGGTCTCCAAAGATGCGCTGATCAAATCCGCATGGTCCGGCCTGATCGTCGAGGAGAGCAACCTGCCGGTGCAGATCGCCGCGCTGCGCCGGGTGTTCGGCGAAGAGCACGGTGGTGAGCGCTGGATCGAGACCATGCCGAAATACGGCTATCGGTTCATCGGCCCGGTGAGGTCAGACAACCAGGCCTCGATCGCTGCGGCGGCTCCCACTGCGACCGAAGTGCTTCCGCTTCCGGTCCAGCCGGCCGTCGCGGTGCTGCCGTTCCAGAACATGAGCGACGACCCGAGCCAAGAGTATTTTGCGGACGGCGTCGTCGAGGAAATCATCACGACGCTGTCGCGCTTTCGCTCGCTGTTCGTCATCGCGCGCAATTCCAGCTTCACCTATAAAGGCCGCGCCGTCGACATCAAGCAGATCGGCCGCGAGCTGGGCGTCAGCTTCGTGCTCGAAGGCAGCGTGCGCAGATCGGCCGACCGCGTGCGCATCACCGCCCAGCTCATCGATGCGTCAACCGGTGCGCATCTGTGGGCCGACAGGTTCGACGGCGCGCTCGCTGATATCTTCGACTTGCAGGACCAGATCGCGCGACAGGTCGTGGGATTGCTGGTGCCGAAGCTCGAGCACTCCGCGATCGAGCGCGCCAAGCGCAAGCCGACGGAGAGTTTGGGCGCCTATGAATATTATCTGCGCGGCACGGCGGCGATCTACCGCTTCACGATCCGCGAGGCCAATGTCGAAGCCTTGCAGATGTTCAGGCGCGCCATCGATCTCGATCCGGAGTTCGCTTCCGCCTACGGCATGGCCGCCTATTGCTACGTCAAGGACAGGACCAACCGGTGGCCGACCGACGATCTCGCGCGCGACATCGCCGAGACCGACCGGCTGGCGCGGCATGCGATCCGTCTCGGCAGCGATGATGCCCTCGCGCTGGCAACCAGCGCCGGCGCGCTGGCCTATGTGGTGCGCGATCTCGACACCGGCGCTGCCTGCATCGAGCAGGCGCTCCATGTGAATCCCAATCTGATGTGGGCGTCCTACTTCGCCGGCTTCATCAAGAGCTGGATGGGCGAGCCGGAGGCGGCCGTATCGCATCTCGCTCTTGCGATGCGCCTCAGCCCCGTCGATCCCCTGATGCCGCTGATGCAGGTGGCGATGGCCCACGCGCATTTCTTCGCCGGCCGTTACGGCGAGGCATCATCCTGGGCGACGGCGGCCCTGCGCGGCACGCCAAGACTGTTGCCGGCGCTGCGCATCGGTGCGGCGGCAGATGCGTTCGCCGGACAGATGAAGCCGGCGCAGAAGGCCGTGGACCGGCTGCTGCACATCAATCCCGACGAGCGCGTCTCCAACCTCGAAGCCATATTCGGGCCCTACCGGCGGCCGGACGATGCCTGGCGATACGGGGAAGGTCTGCGGCGGGCGGGATTGCCGGAATGATCGCGGCACGCTGATCCGGCAGATGATCCTCGGCCCCCGGAGCAATGAGCTGCGAGCTGTGAACGTGCACCGAGATCTCGACTTGCTTCGCGCGAGGTTCGACGTGACACTGGCCGGATGCAATCGTCGGATCCGGAGACCCCCTTGGAATCGAAATGGCGAATTCTAGCGCTGCTTTTCATGGCGCGCTGCACCATGGGCATGCAGTTCGAAAGCGTCGGAGCGCTCGGCCCGCTGCTTCGAGCGGAGGGCCTCGATTATGCCCGGCTCGGCATCCTCGTCGGCGCCTATCTGGCGCCCAGCGTCCTGGTTGCGCTTCCTGGAGGAATAGTGGTCCAAAGGCTCGGCGAACGAACTACGCTTCTCCTGTGCGCGGCGCTGATGTTCGCCGGCGCCGTCGTCGATCTGTCGAGCGACTGGAGCGCGCGCCTGCTGGCCAGAGTCATCGCGGGCACGGGCGGCGTGGTGTTTACCATCGCTGGCACCAAGATGATCGCCGATATATTCGCTGGTAGGCAGTTCGGCCTTGCGATGGCGGCTCTCGCCGGCTCGTGGCCGTGCGGGATAGCGCTGGCGTTGATCGCGTTGCCGCCGATCGCCGACAAGTTCGGGCTGATCGGGGCGTCGGTAGCACTGGTGATCCTGACCCTGATGGCGCTAATCCTATTGTTCGCGCTGCCGAAGCAGGCGCGACCGAGCGCGCCGTTGTCCGCGGCCTTCCCAAGCGCGGCCGTCGCGGCCGCGGTGGCCATTGCAGGCTTCGTCGGTGGCATCGCCAACGCCACGTTCGCCAATGCGTTTGCGTTCGGTCCGTTGCTTCTGACCGAGCGGGGCTATACCGCCGAGGTCGCCGCCTCTCACGTCAGCGTCGCGCTGTGGGTCACCATCGCGGCCATCCCTGTCGGCGGCGCGCTTGCGATCCGGCGAGGCCCCGGCATCTGGATCGCCGCCGCATCCCTGCTGCTCGCCGCGATCGGGATGGCAGCCGTTCCGGTGTCCGACCACGACGTTCTCATCTTCGCAGGACTGGGGCTGGTGGCCGGCCTATCCGGGGCGACGTTCGCCAGCCTGCCGTCATGGGCGCTTCCCGCCCAGGCGCGCGCGGTCGGAATGGGAATCTTCTTCTCCGCGTTCTACGGGAGCATGCTGGCATTGCCGCCGATCGCGGGCGTCTTCGCGCACCGCGCCGGCGGTGCGGGCATCGCCTTCGACGTCGCTGCGGTCGCTCTTTTTGTCGCCATGCCGCTGCTCGGGGGCTTCGCCGCGCTGGTTTCCGCGCCCCGGTCGGCTCCGGCGGTCGAGGAAGGCGCGGCCTAAGGGCCGCGTTCAATCGGGCACCGCCTCAATCACGAATATGCCGGTCCCCGGCGAAGCTTACGCCCATCATGGCGCAGACGATCCGGGCCTCTCTTCCCTCAGGACCCGGCCGACGATCCCTTCGGCGAGTTCGCCCGCTTCGACCTGAAACGTGACGGGCTCGACCTTCTCAGGCACGGCGCCGGCGCTTGCCGTCCTTCCGGAGAACGAGCCCGGTTCGCCGCGACGCGCCTGGGTTTCGTTCCGGCCTCCGATCGGTCAGGCCGCCGCCGGGGCGGGCCGTCGCTCGCGGCGAAGCACGAGCAACCAGATTCCGGCCGCGAGCGCGCCCGCTGTCGCGACGGCGCGGGCCGCCGTCGGCAGCGGCAGGCCGAACCAGTCCGGCAACACCATCGAGGCCAGCGCGAGCGCGCCCAGTCGCGCCGTTTCGGCGGCGAAGGCGATCCGACTTCCTTCCATGACGCCGCCGATGGTCACGCATGAAACTAAGATGACAATGGAATAGGTGACAGAGACCTGCACCGGAAAGGCTTCGAAGCCGGAAAGGAAATGCAGAAGCATCACCATCGTGAGCGTATACTGGACCGCGCCGTAGGCGGCGACCGCCCGCGGCGTCTCGGGGTCGTAACGACGCACGACCGACGGGTCGATCGGTTCCGGCGCCTGCATCCGTCCGAACCAGACGGCTAACTTGCCGGCGAGCCCGCGAGCTGCGCGGGTCTGCCGGATCAGATCCGCGTACACCTGAAGGTTGCTCCAGAGCGGGTTCAGGCTCCGCAGCGGTTTGCGGACTCCGTAGGCGATCTTTTCGCCGTCGCGCTCGTCGACGAAGGTGCCGAACATCCGGTCCCAGAGGACGAAGATCCCGCCGTAGTTCCTGTCGATGCAGTAGTCGTTCTGACCGTGATGCACGCGATGGTTCGACGGAGTGACCAGGATGCGGTCGAGCACGCCGAGCCGGCCGATGAGCTCGGTGTGGACCCAATACTGGTACAGCAGATCGACCAGCCCGACGATGAGGTACATCACCGGCGGAACGCCCAGCACGGCCATCGGCAGGTGAAAGATCCAGGTGAACAGCCCGGCGGTCGCGGGCTGCCGCAACGCGGTCGAAAGGTTGAAATATTCCGAGGAATGATGGACCACATGGCTGCCCCAGAGCACGGGAATCTCGTGGCTGAAGCGGTGGTACCAGTAGTGAGAGAAGTCGTAGAGCACCAACGCAGCGACCCAGGGCAGGACGCTGTCGCGGCTCCATTCGAAGAGGTGGAAGGCCTGATAGACCGCGACATAGAGGGCGACGTCGATGAGCTTGGCGAAGCCGCCGATGGCCTGGCTCAGTACGCCGTGATGCAGGCTCGTGATGGCGTCGGGTACGTCGTATACCCCGCGACGCCCCATCCGCCACGCGATCGCCGCCTCGACGAGGATCGTGACCATGAAGACCGGAATCGCGAACATAAGGATTTTCACGCGGCGCCTCCCCTATTCCCTCACGGCGGAGCCATCGATGGCCGTCGCGGGAGGGTATGGTGGACGGGCGGATTCCGTCAATCCTTGGCGCATCGATCCTTAGCGTATCGATCCTTGGCGTATCGATCCTTGGAAGCGCCAAGGATCGGGCAACCGAATGGCATGAGGAGACGTCCTGGCGAGGACGGGGCGCCGCGGGAACGTCCGCTCGATGTTGCAATTTGAACTTCACCCGCGCGGTGGCCGGCACTTCGGCACCCAGGTGATCAGCGAGGCGGCTGTCGAACGGCTGCTTGCCAGCGGTCGCGTCGAGATCGTCGGCTCAAAGGTGAGACTGAAAACAGCTACAGTAACAGCGCACTCAATTGACTCACTCGGCCAATGTGCACTGTCACCGCAACTCATCTGCTAAGACCAGACTCCTCGACTATGCGAGTTCCAGCACATCGGCCACCGGACGGCGCGGCTTCTGCGGCCAGTTTCCCGCACGCACCGGCCCCACGGACAACAGCATGACTGGCACTTCGTCCTCGGCCAATCCGAACTCGCGATGCACCGCTTCGGCATCGAAACCGATCATCGGCGTCGAACCCAGGCCCAGCGAGCCGGCCGCATAAACCATCGCCGCCGCGCCGAAGGTGCCGGAGCGTACTGCTTCGTCGCGTTGGCGCTGCGGGTACTCCATATACAGATCGCGTGCGGGGATTTCCCAATCCGGCACCATCTTTGCCGGCATGATGCCCGCTTCCACCAACGGTGCCAGGCGCCCTGGTATTACGCTGGCATCGGCCAACTGGCCGCAGACGATAAAGGTAACGGCTGCTTCGGTGATCGCGGGCTGATCCCAGGCAATCGGACGCAACCGAGCCTTGGCTTCAGGCGTACGCACGGCGATGAAGCGCCAGTTCTGCAGGTGGAAGGACGTCGGCGCGGTGGTGCCGATTCGCACCAACTCGCGGATTTGGTCGTCGCTCAAGGTGGCAGCGGGATCGTAGTACTTGGCAGCGCTGCGCGCCAGGATGCATTCGATGACAGCGTTGGTCATGGTGATTCCGTCGTTCGTGGGGATTCCGTCGGTCATGGCGATTCCTGTGGGTGAAGGATAGGTTGAAGTACGGAAGTGTTTTCATTGCATGGGGTGCGAGCCAGCCGGCTGCGTGGATCAATCGGCGTGCGTCGCTCAGGGACGAACGCGGATGATCGTCTTCCCGCTGATCCGCTTGGTCGGATTGAGAGCGGCGACGGCTTCGTTGAGGATCGCCACGGTGCCGATGTTCGTGCGCAGTCGTCCGTCACGCACCCGCTGGACGATCTCACTCAGCTGGGCGCGATCAGACTCGACAACGAAGTCGACTGCGAGGCCGTCGGCGGGCCGTGCCTCGCATGGCCCAACGACGCACACCAGCGTTCCTCCGGCTCGAACCAGACGCGCGGATCGCTTCCCGATGTCGCCGCCGATGAGATCGAACACCAAATCGACGCCACCGACGTCTTCCAAGGCGTCGTTCTCGAGGTCGACGAATTCCTGCGCGCCGAAGTCCAGCGCCTTCTGACGGTCGGCGACGCGTCCGGTGCCGATGAGGTAGGCACCGGCCTCGCGTGCGAGCTGGATCACCATCGAACCGACTGCGCCGGCCGCGCCGTGCACCAGGACGCTCTGCCCCGCCCGAAGGCGGCCGTGCTGGAACAGTCCCTGCCATGCGGTGAGGCCCGAGATCGGCAGACTCGCGCCGACCGTGAAGTCGACGTCGCCCGGGAGCGGCGCGAGGTTGCGTGCCTCCATGGCCACATACTCCGCCAGTGTGCCGTCGCGATACCAGTCGGCGAGGCCGAACACGCGCTGTCCCACCGACAGCCCTGTCGTTCCGTAGCCGAGAGCGGTGACCACTCCGGCCAGCTCGTGCCCAAGGATCGACGGTGTTCGATCCCGGTTGAGGCGATCGGTCCAGGTCGAGGGCCACTCCAGCTCAGTCGGGACGAATCCCGACGCATGGATCTGAACGACGACGTCGTTTATCGCTGCGCGCGGGGCAGGTCGCTCCGCCAGCTTCATCCCGGCCATTCCCGCACCCTGGTCCGTTACTACGATTGCCTTCATGGTCATTCGCTCCTGAGTCATTTGCCTCTTTGCTGGAAGCAGGTGGACTTCAAGCGCTTGGGGTCCGCATCGGCATCGCGTCAGACCTCTGCAGGCAGAGCACCACCAACAGCGCCCCGCCGTTTGCCCAGTAGTACCAGGCGTCAAGACCGCTAAAGCCGAGGACGAACGGCACCGTCACGAAGATGATGCCGACGAGAGCATCAACGGCGACATGAAATGAGAACGGGATAATCCGGACGACGCCCGTCCTGTGATTCGTAAAGAACGTCAGAATGACCGCTGCCACGCCGGTGACGACAGCGATCCATTTTGCCGAGGGATTTGAGCCGCCGAGTCCGAGCACGAAGGGCAACGCGATCAAGCTCGCCGCAACGGGATAGTCCAGGTAAGCGTGCATCGTCTTGGTGACGAACCTGGGATCGAAGTGAGTAGAGGGGTGGGTGGCTTGTTGAGTGATTTGCACGATCGACTCCTTTGATGTGAGTGGCGACTGTTCGCAACACCACTCACCTAGGATCGTGCAGGAGGCAGGAGCAAGACACGCGAACAAAGTACGGACTGTCTGCAAGACAGTTGGGACGATATGCAAACCTATGACGATTCAAGACCACGAGTATCGGTCGGAGGAATTCCAAAGCGTTGGGAAAATGCCCGCGCAAAGGCGGCCGCCGATTGGTATCCGGCCTGCGCTGCAACTTCTTTCACGCTTGCTTTGGAACTGCCGAGCCTGGCCAAAGCTTTTTGCAATCTCCATTCCGTGACATAAGCCATGGGCGCAACACCGACGAGTTCCGCAAATCGCTCCGCGAAGCGGCTCCTCGACATGCCGCTTGCTTTTGCGAGCGTTTCCACGGTCCACGGATCGCCGGGCGTTCTGTGCACCAGTTCAAGGGCGCGACCGATATGACGATCCGTCATGGCGGTCATGACGTTGGCCAGTGGCGGATGACCTTCGACGCTTGCCCGCACAGCCTCGATAAAGAAAACTTCCGACAGACGCGCGATCGAAGCGGCGGCACCGGCCTCGTCACTCAGTGCTCGCCGCGCAACCAAGCGAAGTGACTCGTCAAGCAGCGGGTAGCGACTGCGGTCGGCCTGAGTTATCAGGATTACTTCGGGCAATGCGCCAAGCAGCGGATGATCGGCGCCTTGCGCAAAGCCCAGATGACCACAAACCATTTGCGTCGCGGCTTGAGGGTCACTCTTGCCAATCACAAACGCGCCTCTGCCATCGTAACCCGATTCTTGGATCACGCGTTCAAGCGGTGCCGGCGCCCGGCCGAGACGATCGGCAAGGACGTGCTCCCGACCGCGGGGAATCAATACGACATCGCCTGGTTCAAGAACGACGTTGCTGCCGGATGGGAGGCTCACATGGCAGCATCCCTGGATCACAAAATGGAACCGGGCGGCCTGCTCATATTCCGGAACGGTAATGGCCCAGGGTGGCGAATAGTCTGTACGGAAGTAAAGCGTTCCTTTGAGCCTGATGGTCTCAAAGACATCACTCAAAATGTCGAACATACGGGCCATCTCGTCCAGCTAGAGACCCCGCACCCACGTTAAATGATAGCAGACTTCGCCTCGCATGTCGCCGATGGTCAGAAGTCGTAATGCTCTTATCAAACGTAGGATTTCTGCTTGCCACCGAAATCCGACATCGGCCGCCTTGATGAGGACACGGCCTAGTCGCCTGAGCGCTCCGCCAGCCGCGCGCGGATGTCGGGCTTCAGCACCTTGCCGACCTTGGAGCGCGGCAGGTCGTCCCAGACTTCGATCTGCTTCGGTGTCTTGACGCTGCCGATCCGCTGCTTGACGAAGGCCGCCAGCGCCGTCGCATTGACGCTCTGGCCGGCGCGCGGCTGCACCACGGCAACGATCCGCTCACCCCATTTCGCGTCCGGAAGGCCGATCACGGCGCAATCCTGCACCGCCTCATGCGCCCGCAGCGCGTTCTCGACCTCGATCGAGTAGACGTTGAACCCGCCGGTGATGATCATGTCCTTGGCGCGATCGACGATATAGAGGAAGCCGTCGTCGTCGAGGTAGCCGATGTCGCCGGTGTGGTGCCAGCCATGCGCGGAGGCCTCCGCCGTGGCCTCGGGATTCTTGTAATAGCCCTCCATCACCAGCGAACCGCGGACCACGATCTCGCCGCGTGCGCCTGATGGCAGCAGATTGCCGTCGCCATCCATGATGCCGGCCTGCACCAGCGGACTGATCCGCCCGGCCGAGGCGAGGCGCTCCATCGCAATGGAGCCGTCGGCATTGTAATGCTCGCCGGGTGCCATCATCGAGATCATCATCGGCGCCTCGGTCTGACCGAACAACTGCGCCATCGGCCCGATACGCCGCAGCGCCTCCGCAAGCCGCGCGGACGAGATCGGCGCTGCGCCATACCAGAAGCATTGCAGAGACCCGAGCTTCGCGGAGTCGAGCTTCGGATGATCGAGCAGCATGTAGATCACGGTCGGCGGCAGGAAGGTGTGCGTGACACGATAGCGCTCGATCAGATCGAGGAATTCGGCGATGTCGGGGTGATGCATGATCACGATGCGGCCGCCGAGCGCCATGATCGGGAAACACAGCACGCCGGCGGCGTGGGTCAGCGGCGCGAGCGCGAGATAGACCGGGCGGCCCTTGAAGGGATAGCCCATCAGCGTCAGCGCCGTCATGGTCTCGATGTTGCGGCCCGAAAGCATGACCCCCTTTGGCTTGCCGGTGGTGCCGCCGGTGCCGGGAATCATCGCGAGATCGTCGACCGTCGCGCGTTGATAGGGACCGTCGGCGAGGCCGGCGAGCCAACTGTCGAACGAGGGCGCGAAGGGCAACTCGGCATCGAGGCAGACGAGCACGCGCAGCTTCGGCAGATCTGCACGCACCGCCTCGACCATCGGCGCGAAGCTGGAATGAAACAGCAGCAGGCTGCAGTCGAACTGGTCGAGGATAAGCCGGTTTTCGGCCGCCTCGTTGCGCGGATTGATCGGGCACCAGACCAATCCGGCGCGGGAAATGCCGAACACGCAGGCAAACGCGACCGGATCGTTGCCGGAGAGAATTGCAATCTTCTCGCCGGGCGCGATGCCCGATCGGTCCAGCCCGCGCGCGACGCGGTAGCTCAACTGCTGGACCTCGCGATAGCTGAGATCGCGCCCGTCCATGGTCAGGCACGGCGCATCGGCGCCGAGCGAGGCGCCTTTGTCGAGATAGTCGATGAAGCGCATGGTCGCCCCCAGAGTATCGTGAGGTTGGTTCGACGCGCGTCGCGGCGAAGGTCCGCCTCTCCCCGATGGGGAGAGGTGAAGAGCGATCGCCGTCGCAGCGCGCCTCCTAATCGTGCACGGTCAGAACAGGCTTGCTGACCAGACCGAAGCTGCGCAATTGCCCGAGCAGCTCGTGATGGCCGAACGCCTGGCAGCCGGAGGCGAAGCCCACGCGCTTGGGCGGCTGCTGCAGCAGGTGCGCAGCCGCATAGGCCTGCAACATGCCGGTCTGCTTGTAGTTGCTGTTGCCGTTGATGACGCAATGCGCGCGCCCCAGCGGGCCGGAGGCGTGCACCGAATCCATCGACTTGTTGACGCGCGGGTTCTCGCGCGGCGGCATGGTGTTCATCACACCGGCGGCGGTCTGCGCCAACGCGGCGTAGCGGTCGTCGGGGTTCATGTCCTTGGTCGCCTCCAGCGCGGCGGCGACGATCTGCGGTACGCCCAGCATCAGCGCGCGGTTGAACACGCCGCCCAGCACCTTCACGTTGGCCACGCGCGGATCGCGCTTGAACCACACCGGGTGCGAAGTGCCGCCCCAAGGCAGCGCCAGCGCCAGCTCATGCTGGCCGGGAATGGCGAGGTTGGTGAGGCCGGCATCGGGCTGATGCTCGACGTACTTGTTCTGCTCCAGATAGTAGGCCTTGGCCATCGCGGCATTGACCAGGATGGTCTGCGTCGAGGCGATGGTCGGGCTGCCGCCCCAGAACACGGCGATATCAAGCGTATCGAGGCCGGGCGTCTCCAGGCACAGCTGAGCGGCAATCTCGCCGGTGGTGTACATCTGTGCGATGCCCGGCGCCAGCAAGAGCCCGGCATTGGCGAACTTCGTGCCCCACTCCTGCTCGAGCGTGATCAGCCAGTCCTGCTCGCCTGTCGTGTCGGTGTAGTGGCATCGGGACGCCCAACAGGCCTGCACCACCTCGCCGCCGAACTTGGCGAAGGGGCCCACGGTGTTGAGCACCACCGAGGCGCCGTTGAACAGCTCGGTCAGTGCGCTCACGGTGTGGGGCACTTCCACCACCTCGTAATCGGCAGTCTCGATGCCGGCTACGTTCGCCTTCATCGCGGCGTTGAGCTTCTCGGCGCTGCGGCCGGCGGCGATGAAGGGGATGTTGTATTCGCGCAAATATTCGCAGACCAGCCGGCCGGTGTAGCCGGACGCGCCATAGACGATGACGGGCTTCTTCCCACTCATAGCGTATCCTCCCAATTGTTTGTTGTCTGCGGTTGCAGCTCACATGCCCATGCCGCCATCGACCGGCAGTCCGATGCCGGTGATGAAGCGCGCTTCGTTCGAGCAAAGGAACACCGCGGCATCGCCGATGTCCGTGACCTCGGCGAGACGGCCGAGCGGGGTTTGCTCCACCACCGAGCCGACCGCGGCGTTGACGTCTGCCGCGAGCCCGACCTTGACGATGTCGTTGGCGAGCTGCATGCCCATGTCGGTCGGGATCAGGCCCGGATAGATGCAGTTGACGCGCACGCCGAAGCCGAGCTTGCCGGCCTCCATCGCTCCGACCCGCGTCATGCGGTCGACCGCGGATTTGGTGCCCGAATAGACCGCGATGCTCGGGAAGGCGATCGTCGCCGCGACAGAGGCGATGTTGACGACAGCGCCGCCCTTGCCGGCCGGGCCGCCCGGGCGCATCGCGCGGAAGGCGTGCTTCATGCCGAGCACGGTGCCGACGATATTGACGTCGCACATCCGCCGCGCGTCCTCGGCCTTGACCTCCGAGATCAGCGACGTGATCTCGATGCCGGCATTGTTGATCAGGATGTCGTAGCCGCCGAGGGTTGCGACCGTCGCGGCAACGGCCTGCTCCCATTGCGCGTCGTCGGTGACGTCGAGCTTGACGAAGCCCGTCGCGACATCGTCCTTCGCGATGGCGGCTGCGCTGGCACGGCCGGCCTCCTCCAGGATGTCGGCGATCATGATCGAGGCGCCGGCTCGCGCCAGCGCCTGCGCGATGGCCGCGCCGATCCCGCGGGCACCGCCGGTGACCAGGGCTTTCCTGCCTGCAAGGCTCTTCCCACTCATGACGCACTCCTCCGTTGCTGGTGATCGATTCGTGCTGCGCCGATCGGCGCGCACCAGGTCGATGGGCGCGGGCCTTTCGGCGGCACCCAGCGAAGCGTTCCTCCATGGTCGGACGTCTTGACGACTGTCCAAATTCTTGGTTGCGAACCTCCGCCAGAATCTTGACGCTTGTCAAGAACGAATTTGACAGTTGTCAAAGGAAGTGGTTGTGAGGGGATGGAGCATTCCGCGGCGGGCGCGGTATAAGTCGTTGAAAGAACGGGACTGAGGAAGGGACGCGATGGCGCGGCAGGTGACGGGAGCGGCCCGGCGTGTGGCTGATGCGGCCGAGGTGCTGCGCGACGAGAAGTTCAACGCACGGCGCATCGAGCTTGCCGAGGCCGCGCTCGAAACGCTTGGAGAGCTCGGCTTCGCCCGCACCAGCCTGCGCGAAATCGCGCAGAACTCGGCGTTCACGCACGGCGTGTTCCACTATTATTTCAGCGACAAGCTCGACCTGATCTGCTGCTGCGTGCGCCACTACAAGGCGAGGTGCGTGACGCGATATGACGAGGTCGTCGCGACCGCCACGAGCCGCGACGAATTGACGGAGGGCTTCCTCGCCAAGCTCGCGGCAACGCTGCAGAACGAAGCCCGCATGCACCGGCTCTGGTACGATTTGCGCTCGCAGGCGATGTTCGAGGCGGCGTTTCGCAAGGACGTGCTCGAGATCGACAAGAGCCTGGAAGCGATGATCTGGCGCATCGCCTTCCGCTATGCCGAGCTCGGCGGCAAGCGGCCGGCGTCGTCGCCAGCCGCGCTCTATGCGCTGTTCGACGGTCTATTCCAGAGTGCGCTGCTCAGGCACCTCGCGGGTGACAAGACGGCTGTCCCCGAACTGCTCGAGGAAGTCCGGCGCCTGCTGCCGACGGTCTGCTGACACGCGCGAGCGGCGCCATGACGGCCTCCGATGCGTCCCGTCACTGGTTCGGATCGACGAGCTCCCCTCTCAGCGCGCAGTCGATTGACATGGATTGCACCGTGGCCGTGACGACGTCCAGAAAGGGCCATCTTGATTGGCCGATGAGCCAGTTGGGATCGACGTCTATGCTCGTGTGGTAGAAGCCGTCGACATCAGCCGTGGGAGCTGCCGGAAGCGGGAGCTTGAGGTGCCGCGTCAGCGGATTGATGCCATTGGGCCCCGTCCCGATCCGGAAATAGGCATCGGTCGGGCGGGACTGGTTCGTCGCGACACTGCACATCACCTTCTGGACCAGCAGCAATTTGTCGGATGGCAATTGTGAAAAAACGAGTCGGCAAGACGTGACAGACGCGCAGGACGCGGTCGCGGCCGTGTCATCGTAATACGTGCCGAAGCGCGTGGCGGCGGCGTGGCCTGGTGTCATCGAAAGCAGCACCGCACCCGTGGCAAGCGCTGAAGCAAGGCGAATAGACATGATCATCCCTCTCAAAAATGAAGGAGAAATTGGCGACGGTGCAGAACGCATTTTCGACCCCCAAAGGAGGAAGGAGATGCCGCATCTTCGGTGCTGTTTGAGGGTGCGTGTGTAGCCTTGTCCGGATGCGCCGCGCATCAACCGAACGGTTGAGATCGCTATCGTCAGCCTCGTTTCAGACCTCGCCCCGCTTAGAAGAATCGCCGGCGCTCTCCTCGTCATTGCGAGGCACCGGGTCCGCGCGAAGCGCGGTCCGATGACAGGCTCCGCGAAGCAATCCAATCTTCACGCGGAGATAGTCGGGATTGCTTCGTCGCTTCGCTCCTCGCAATGACGGCGTTGAGAGAGCTACGCGCTCAAGATCGAGCGCTTATGCCGCAGTCGCCGGCGGCAGCGCGAGCACCGAATAGATCGCCTGGGCATCGCGCGAGGCGCGGAGCTTCTTGGCGATGTCCTGGTCGCGCAGGAGACGGGCAATGCGGGCGAGCGCCTTCAGGTGATCGGCGCCGGCGCCTTCGGGCGCGAGCAGCAGGAAGACGAGATCAACGGGCTGGCCGTCCATCGCCTCGAAATCGATCGGGCGATCGAGCCGGGCAAACAGGCCAAAAATCTTTTCAAGCTTAGGCAGCTTGCCGTGGGGAATGGCGACGCCATAGCCGACCGCGGTGGTGCCGAGCTTCTCGCGCTGGAGCAGCACCTCGAACACCGAGCGTTCGTTCTGGCCGGTCAGCTCGGCGGCCTTGGCCGCGAGCTCCTGAAGCGCCTGCTTCTTGCTGTTGACCTTCAATGCCGGGAGAATCGCCTCGGGTGCGACCAGATCGGTAATCGGCATGGAAGTGGTTCCGAGGTGAATTAAACCGTCAGGTTCCGAATTGACCGGCTCGATCAGATCGAGCCTGGCCGGCGTCAAGAAGGTGAAGCAGGAGGCGCACTTAGCCCCGATCCTGATGTGGGGCGCTTCTACTCCAACGCAATCCCGGTGCCAACTCCCGCGTACTGCTTTGTCCCGGTCATTGTTAAGACCTGTGGTTGATACGGGGGACCTTAATCGCTCGATTTGGTGCCCGGGGGGTCGATCCAGCCGACATTGCCGTCAGCCCGGCGGTAGATGATGTTCACCCGGCCCGAGGAGCCATGCTGGAATACCAGGCAGGGTGCCCCGCTGAGGTCGAGTTCCATGACCGCTTCGCTGACCGAAAGCTGCTTCAGCGACGTCGTCGCCTCGGCGATGATCACTGGGCTGTAGCCGGTGACCTCGTCCTCGTCGTCCCCCTCGCCCGGCGCCTCCAGCACGTAAGCCGTGGCGTCGAGGGCGGCGAGCGCTGCGGAGGCAACATGGGCCTTGCGGGCCGAGCGGTCCTTGAGCCGGCTCTTGTAGCGCTTGAGCCGCTTCTCGATCATGATCAGCGCCTGGTCGGCGCTGGCATAGGCGTCCTGCGCGTTCGAATCGGCTTCCAGGGTAATGCCTGAATCGAGATGCAGCGCACAGTCGGTGCGGAAACCGAAGCCGTCCTTGCTGAGCGTGATGTGGCCGGAATAATTGCCGTCGAAATATTTACGCAGGACCTCTTCGGTCCGGTCGGTTACGCGGCCGCGAAGGGCCTCACCGACGCTAACGCTCTTACCCGAGATCCGAAGAGTCATGTGATGCCTCGCTTGGTTCAATTGGCCCAGCTTGGATCGGTCGCGATGGGGAGGTGAGAGTAGCGCGATTTCGCGCCAGCGCAATCAGGCCGGTTCGGGGTTGCGGGAGCGGTCGGACATTGCGGTGGAAAGGACGTTACCAAGAGCGCTCTGCTTATCGCGACGGCGTTGCACCGAGGACGGAATGCGCATGGCTTCGCGGTACTTCGCGACCGTGCGGCGGGCAATATCAATGCCCGAGGCGCGTAAGCGTTCCACGATGGTATCATCCGACAGGATCGCGGACGGCGCTTCCGAATCGATCAGCTGCTTGATGTGGTGACGCACGGCCTCCGCCGAGTGCGCCTCGCCGCCGTCGGCCGAGGCGATCGAGGCGGTGAAGAAATATTTCAACTCGAATGTGCCGCGATTTGTCGCCATGTATTTGTTGGCGGTGACGCGCGACACCGTCGATTCATGCATCTGGATGGCGTCGGCCACGGCTTTCAGATTCAGCGGCCGCAAATGTGCGACACCATGGGTGAAGAAGCCGTCCTGCTGGCGCACGATCTCGGTCGCGACCTTCAGGATGGTGCGGGCGCGCTGGTCCAGGGCGCGCACCAGCCAGGTCGCGTTCTGCAGCGCGTCGGTGAAATAGGATTTGTCGCCGTCCTTGCCGATCTTCTTCGACAGCTCGGAATAGTAGGTCTGGTTCACCAGCACACGCGGCAAGGTGTCACTGTTGAGCTCGACATGCCAGCCGCCATCCGGACCCGGGCGGACATAGACGTCGGGCACCATGGTCTGCAGGCGCGCCGAGCCGAACTTCATGCCGGGCTTGGGATTGAGCCGGCGGATCTCGCCGATCATGTCGGCGATGTCCTCGTCGTCGACGCCGCAGAGCTTGCGAAGGCTCGCGATGTCACGCTTGGCGAGGAGATCGAGATGCTCGACCAGGGCCTGCATCGCGGGATCGTAGCGGTCGAGCTCGCGGAGCTGGATCGCCAGGCATTCGCTCAAATTGCGCGCGCAGACGCCGGGCGGATCGAATTTTTGCAGCACGGCAAGAACGTCCTCGACGTCCTGTTGCGTTGCGCCAAGGCGCTCGGCCGCCTGGCCGAGATCCGGCGGCAGATAACCGGCCTCATCGACGAGGTCGATCAAATACTGGCCGATCATGCGCTGCGCCGCGCCGGTGAAGGCGACCGAGAGCTGCTCGGCAAGATGGTCACTGAGCGTGGTTTCCGCGGCGACGAAGGCTTCGAGATTGTAGTCCTCGTCACCGGAGGCACCGCCGCCCCATTCGGTATAGGTGGTCGGCGCGGCATCCTGGGCATTGCGTGCCGCAGTCTCGGCCGGCTCCTCGGAGAAGACATTGTCCAGGCCCGTGTCCAGGGTCTGCTCAATCTCGGCGCGGGTGCCGAGATCCTTGCTCATCCATTCTTCCTGGCCGGGCTCGAAGGCATCGCCGCTGCCGCCAAAACCGTCAGCGTCGCCCTGACCGTCGCCCTGGCTGCCTGAATCTTCGCCATCATGGTCACTGAACGCGCCGGCCTCGGCCGGGGCCTCGCCACCGCCGGCCTCGTCATTGGCCCGCTCCAGCAGGGGATTGCGCTCGAGCTCCTCCTCCACGAAGGTCGTGAGATCGAGATTGGACAATTGCAGCAGCTTGATCGCCTGCATCAGCTGCGGCGTCATGACCAGCGACTGCGATTGCCGGAACTCTAATCTCTGCGAAAGCGCCATCTAACAAGAACCGTTCCCGAAAATTGGTCCGATTCTTGCTTATCTCAGTCCCGGCGCGATGTACACGCCTTGACGAATTGGAAAAAAGGGCTACAGGCGGAATTCCTCGCCAAGGTAAAGGCGGCGAACATCGGGATCGGCGACGATCTCGTCCGGGCTCCCCTCCGTCAGGATCTCACCGGCATAGACGATATAGGCGCGATCGGTGAGGCCGAGCGTCTCGCGAACATTGTGGTCGGTGATCAAGACGCCGATGCCGCGGTTGGTGAGATGGCGGACCAGGTCCTGAATGTCGCCGACCGCGATCGGATCGATGCCCGCGAAGGGCTCGTCGAGCAGCATGTAGTTCGGACGCGTTGCCAGCGCGCGCGCAATCTCGACGCGGCGGCGCTCGCCGCCGGACAGCGCGATCGACGGCGATTTTCTGAGGCGCGTGATGTTGAATTCGTCGAGCAGGGCGTCGAGCTGCTGCTCGCGCTTCTTGCGTGAGGGCTCCACCACTTCGAGCACGGCGCGGATGTTCTGCTCGACGGTGAGGCCGCGGAAAATCGAGGCTTCCTGCGGCAGATAGCCGATGCCGAGCCGCGCGCGCTGATACATCGGCAGCTGGGTGACGTCGTGGCCGTCGAGCTCGATCGCGCCGCGATCGGCCTTGATCAGGCCGGTGATCATGTAGAACACCGTGGTCTTGCCGGCACCGTTCGGACCAAGCAGGCCGACCGCTTCGCCGCGGCGGACATAGATGCTGACGCCGCGCACGACCTGGCGGCTGCCGAAGGCTTTTTCCACGCTATGCACAGCCAGGAAGCCCGGCCGCCGCAACAGCTGCGGTCCGCCCGTGCCGTTGGACTTTGCCGCGGGTCTGGCTTGGGGCGGCTGGGCCGGCGCCGGCCGCGGCCGTGGCGGCGCCTCGACGCCATAGGGGTCCGTGGCCTGCATGGGCTGCTCACGGGCCATCGGCGGCGAATCCCGCACCGGGCTCGTCACCAGGCCGCCGATGCTGTCACCGAGCGCGGTGATGTCCTGACGGGCAAATCCTGGCCGGCCGCGCTTGGCGGGGCGCCGACGGAACATGCTGAAGAGATCGACCATCCCCGCCTTCTAGCCTTTCGCGTGCTCGCGCGATCTGCCGCCCCGGCTTTTCGCTTCGCCGACGCAGCATGAGTGAAGGGATGTCTCATGCCCAGTGAAACACGCCCGAAAAGCGGCGGACCCCGCTTCGAAAGCCCTGCGCGCTAAATACAGTCTCACCGGGCAAGCTTCAACCTCGGATCGGCTGCATCGGGGCCAAGCCATTGAAGTTACTTTTAGAATTTACTTTTGCTTTCCTGAGCCGGGCAACTGCATAGGCGAGCCCGCGCCGGGAGCGACGGGCGTTCCGCATTTGCCGTTCGCGCCGCCCTGGGTCTGGACGAACAGCCCCTGCACCTTGCCGCTGTCGGATTCCACCCGCGAGACGCCGGTGGTCATGTCGACCATGAGGCGGTCGCCGCGCAGCACGTTCTGGCACTGCGTCAGCACCACGCCGCCGAGCATGGTGATGAGGTTGGTCTTGGTGTCGAACACGGCGGTTTCGCCGGTCACCACCTGGTCCTTCTGGGTGACGACGACATTGCCGCGCGCTTCCAGCCGCTTGATCGAGGAGGCGCCGCCCGGGCCCGGTGTCGCCGATTGCATCGGCGCGCCCTTCTGGCCCTTTGCGGACGCGGATGGGGCCGGCGCTGCCTGCGGCGCGGCCTGCTTGTCGCTGCTCGATTCGTAAAACACCACCAGCGTCTTCGAGGTCATGGTGGTGTCGCCCTGCACCACCTTCACATTGCCCGAGAAGGTCGCTTCCTTCTTCTTGTCGCGCATCTCGAGCGAGGCGGCCTCGATCTGGATCGGTTGATCGCGGTTCTGCGAAAAGCCCTGCATCGCATTGGGCACGCCTTGCATCGTGCTTTGTGCGACGGCTGCACCCATCGCCATCAGCGCGCCGCCGGCAAGTGCGGCGGCTGCGACGATGGCGCGACGCTTGCGGTCGTTGCGCGGAAAAATGCTGACCATGAAAATCACTTTGAGTTCGCAGACTTGTTTCTGGACTTCGCCGGCGCCGGCGGCGGCGCGGGCTGCTCGACCGGAGCGGGCGCGGCGTCATCCGTGCTGATCTTGTCCAGATGCATCACGACATTGCCTTCGAAGCGAATGACGTCACCGCCTTCCGTAATGCGCAGGCGGTCGGCGGTCAGCGTGCCGTTGGTCAGCTTGACGTCGACATGATCGTCGGACGACACCGTGCCCTTGTTCATGTCGACGAAAGCCGAGTTCAGCCGCGCCTCATAGCCGGTCGAGGTGCGCAGGAAGATATCCTTGTGCAAATCGAGCTGCTGCTGCTTGTTGTCGAAGCGGCCGGTGCGGGCATCGAGCAGCAGGGTCGATTTGTCCTCCATCAACACCTTCGCGCGCAGATCATTGAGGTCGACATGATCGGGGTCGGTGATGTCCTGCGTCGCGGTCTTGGCCCAGAGCTCGTAGGGGCGTTGATCCGGCGTGAAGCCGGAGAGGTGCGGCGATTCCATCGTGATCTTGGTGCCTGTGACCACGAGATTTCCGGAGTCGAGCTTGATGGGGATCTTGTAGGGATTGAGGAAGGTCGAGACGGCGACGATCGCGGCCATGGATGCGGCCACCGTCGCCGGCACTGCGATGCGCAGAATCCGCACCAGGCGGCTATGGCGCGCCGCGCTGGCAAACTTCGCCGCAAGCGCGGCGTCGTAGGTTGGATTCTGGGCCGAATTCACCTGAGCTCCCGAGGTGTCGCTCGCCTGGTCCGGTTAGCAGGGGCGCCATTGTACCCGGCACCACCACAATATGCAGCCCGCGACAGGCCGCATGAAAGTGTCCGAAACGGGGCGATCCCCCGAGCCTAGCCGGCGGTCGAGGACTCAGGAATGCGCGAAAATGTCCTCTTCCGCCCAGCCCTGGAGATCGAGCAGGGCGCGGGTCGGCAGGAAATCGAAACAGGCCTTGGCCAGTGCGGTGCGGCCCTCCCGGACCAGCATGGCGTCGAGGCGCTCGCGCAAGCCGTGCAGATGCAGCACGTCGGAGGCGGCGTAGGCGAGCTGCGGCTCGGTCAGGCTGTCGGAACCCCAGTCGCTGGATTGCTGCTGCTTGGAGAGGTCGACATTGAGCACCTCGCGCACGAGGTCCTTGAGGCCGTGGCGGTCGGTATAGGTGCGGGTCAGGCGCGAGGCGATCTTGGTGCAGTAGATCGGGCCGGTCATCACGCCGAAGGTCTGGTACAGCACCGCGACGTCGAACCGGGCGAAATGGAAGATTTTCGTGTTGGCGGGGTTGGCGAGCAGGGCCTTCAGGTTGGGCGCGTCGGTGTGGCCCTTGGGGATCTGCACCACGTCGGCGCTGCCGTCGCCGGGCGAGAGCTGGACCACGCAGAGCCGGTCGCGGTGCGGATTCAGCCCCATTGTCTCGGTGTCGATAGCCACCGCGCCGGTGTAGCGGGAGAGATCAGGCAGGTCGCCGCGATGCAGGCGTACGGTCATGGCGTTTCAAACCCTCAATCGAATCGGTCGCGTCGTCATCATAGGCCAGTCGGATGGTCCGCGATGTATCCACTGCGGACCGGCGGCGCAAGCGCGGAGACGGGCAAGATAGGCTCGTGTCAGATCGCCGCCAGCATGATGCAGACCATCGCCGCCACGGTGGTGCGGCTGGCGCCGTCCCGGAACGCATAGATGATGGGATCGTCAGGCATCTCGCGGCGATGCGCGATCATCAGGGCCCGGCCGAACCAGTAGAGCAGCAGGGGCGCGAGCAGCCAGAGCATCCAGGGACGGCTGTAGAGCGGCGTCACCGCAGAGGACGACACATAGAGTGCAAACACGGTGACCGCATTCATGGCGCTCGCCGCCGCCATCGCGGCGATGATGTGCAGATCGCTGATACGGTAGTCGCGGTTGGAGGGATCGGAAAGGCCTTCGCCCTGACGCATGCTGAGCTCGCTGAAGCGCTTGATCAGCGCGAGCGAGGTGAACACGAACAGCGAGAACACCATCAGCCATTCCGACAGCACGACGCCGGCCGCGACCGCGCCTGCGACGATGCGTAAGGAATAGAGGCCGGCGAGCGTGACGACGTCGACCAGCATCTTGCGCTTGAGCACGAGCGAATAGGCGATGGTGGTGGCGAGATAGGCGGCGAGCACGCCGAGGAACAGCGGCGAGATGCAGAGGCTGGCGGCGACGGCAAAGGTCCACAGGACCGGGATTGCCGATAGCGCGGACGAGATCGGCAAATCGCCCGCCGCGAGCGCGCGATGGCGCTTGGTCGGATGCTGGCGATCGGCGGCGAGATCGAGCAGGTCGTTCATCAGATAGGCGCCCGACGCGCAGGCCGAGAACGCCAGGAACGCCAGCAGTGTGATGCCGAGCGTCGCAACATTCATTTGATGCGCGGTGATCGCGGGCACGAACAGCAGCGTGTTCTTGGCATATTGATAGAGCCGCAGCGCCTTGGCCCAGGTCTTGAGACTGGCGCGGCCGTGGCTGACGCGATCGATGCGTTCGATCGAAGCGCGATCGAACGGCAGATTGCCGCCCGCGGCGAGATCGAGGGGCGTAACGACGCCGTCAAAACCGAGATGCGCGGCGATGCCTGCGGCATGTCCGGCGAAGCGACCCGTGACCAGATAAATCTTCGCGCCCCGCGCCCGCGCCGCCAGCGCCTGGTTCAGCACGCCGGAATCGTAGGGCAGGTGGGCATAGTCGAGCTCGGCGCGCGCCAGGATATCCGTGAGCGCGGCCATGCCTGCACGTCCGCCCGCGCCGAAACGGGCCAGCATGCGGGCGGGGCTGGAGAACAGCGCTTCCAGCAGCAATTCCGAGCGCAGCAGCGCGCCCTCGAGATCGATGACGAGCGTGCGGCCCGGCGCCGGGACAGAATCCGGCGCCGCCTCACTCCGATCATAATGCCAGACGGGCTGCTCCATCCGAAACGCTCTGACTGACCGCGATACGGCCGGCCCATGGACTGGTGGCTTCGCGGGAAAGGGACGGCCGCGAGCCTAGGGGGCATTGGCTAAGGGCGGCTTAACCCCGGCTGGAGGCGGGCGAGTCGCCAGCCTGTTGCAGGGATCCCACAATCCGGCGCGCGCTGGATATACCAGCGAAACCTGGGCCCTCCCCTGGTGGAAATCGACCCGTCCCACCCTATCTCAGCCCGGCCCCCATCACGCCTCAGGTACCATGACAGACCAGACGCTCGCCGCGCCGATCGACGATCAGCAGGAACGCCAGCGCGGCTTTTCGCGCTACCAGTCACTCCTCGTGGCGCTGCTCGCGTTCGCTCAGTTCACGATCATTCTCGATTTCATCATCATGTCGCCGCTCGGCGCCATCCTGATGCCCTCGCTCGACATCACCGCCGGGCAATTCGGCGTCGCGGTGTCGGCCTATGCTTTCAGCGCGGGACTTTCGGGCATTTTGGCCGCCGGCTTTGCCGACCGGTTCGACCGCAAGCGGCTGCTGCTGTTCTTCTATGTCGGCTTCACGCTCGGGACCGCGCTCTGCGCGGTCGCGCAAGATTACCATGTGCTGCTGCTCGGCCGGATCGTGACCGGCCTGTTCGGCGGCGTGATCGGCTCGATCGTGCTGGCCATCATCACCGATTTGTTTCCGCTGCACTTGCGCGGCCGCGTGATGGGGTTCGTCCAGACCGCCTTTGCCGCGAGCCAGGTGCTCGGCATTCCCGCGGGGCTGTTTCTCGCCAATCACTGGAACTGGCACGTCTGTTTCGCCGCGATCGTGGGCCTCGCGATCGTGACCATCGCCATCATCGCCTTCGCCATGGAGCCGGTCGATGCGCATTTGAAGCTGAAGCAGGACAAGAACCCGTTTCACCATCTGGTCGCGACCGTCTTCGAGCCGCGCTACACGCTGGCCTTCGGCGTCACGACATTGCTGGCGACGGGCGGCTACATGCTGATGCCGTTCTCCAGCGCCTTCACCGTCAACAATATCGGCATCGACATCGTGCATCTGCCGACGATCTATCTCGTCTCCGGCCTGTTCAGCATCGTCACGGGGCCGCTGGTCGGCCGCGCCAGCGACGCGTTCGGCAAATACCCGACCTTCGTGTTCGGCTGCGCCATGACCGTTCTCATGGTGCTGATCTACACCCATCTCGGCCACGTCTCGCTGGTGACCGCGATCACCGTCAACGTGCTGCTGTTCGTCGGCATCTTCTCGCGCATGATCCCGTCGCAGGCGCTGATGTCGGCGATCCCCGATTCCACCCAGCGCGGCTCGTTCAGCGCGGTCAGCGCCTCGCTCCAGCAGCTCTCCGGAGGGCTCGGCTCGGTGCTCGCGGCCGCGATCATCTCGCAGCAACCCGATGGTTCGCTGCTGCATTTCGAGCGGATCGGCTACGTCGTCGTCACGACGACGGTCATCACGCTGGTCGCGATGTATTTCGTGCAGAAATCGGTGGCGGAGCGGACGGGGAAAAGGGTGGTGTGAGGGGGACGCGGATTGGTCCCAGAGGGTTTCCGCGGCGTCGATCCCAGGATCGCCGTCCGGCTAGCTCCAATGATTGGAAGCACCCCTCATTGGGACCAAATCCCGCAAAATGGTGCCCAGGAAAGGACTCGAACCTTCACGGCCGTTAAGCCACTGGCACCTGAAGCCAGCGCGTCTACCAATTCCACCACCTGGGCATGCCGTTTGGGGCACGGAGGCGGTTACTACGGTTCGGTGACGCCGTTGTCAATTCATGCTTGTCCCGGGTTTGGCGATGCGGATTGCGCATTGCAAACGGGGCCGATACAAGCCTGATAACACGCGACTCTTCGCAAGAACGGACCCAGGATAGCTCCCATGGCATCGAATCTGGAAACTCTCGTCACAGTTTTCGGCGGATCGGGGTTTTTGGGCCGGAATGTCGTCCGCACGCTATGCCGGCGGGATTACCGGGTCCGGGTCGCGGTGCGGCGGCCGGAACTAGCCGGATACCTTCAGCCCTCCGGCAAGGTCGGCCAGGTCCACACCATTCAGGCGAACTTGCGCTATCCGGCCTCGGTCGAGGCGGCGGTGCGTGATTCGCATGTCGTGATCAACCTGGTCGGGATCCTCTCCGAGGGCGGGGCCCAGACGTTCGACGCCGTCCAGGCCAAGGGCGCCGAAACCGTTGCCAAGGCGGCTGCCGCCGTCGGCGCAAGGCTGATCCACGTCTCGGCGATTGGCGCCGATGCCGAATCCCCCTCGCGCTACGCCAAGGCCAAGGCGGCCGGCGAGGCCGCGGTGAGCGCGGCCGTACCGTCGGCCACGATCTTCCGTCCCTCCGTGATGTTCGGCCCCGAGGACCAGTTCACCAACCGCTTTGCGGCGCTGGCGCGGTTGTCGCCGGTGCTGCCGCTGATCGGCGGTGAGACCAAGATGCAGCCGGTCTATGTCGGCGACGTCGCCACCGCAATTGCGGATGCCGTCGACGGCAAGGCCAAGGCGGGCGCGACCTATGAGCTCGGCGGGCCCGAAGTGCTGACCATGCGCGAGATCATCGAGGCCATCGTCGAGATAGCCGACCGCAAGCCGATGCTGGTGCCGCTGTCGTTCGGCCTTGCCCGCCTCAAGGCCGCCTTCCTGCAATTCGCCCCGGGCGCATTCAAGCTGACGCCGGACCAGGTGACGCTGCTCGAGCGCGACAATGTCGTGTCGGATGCGGCGAAGGCTGCGGGCCTGACGCTGGAAGGCCTCGGCATCACGGCCGATTCGCTGGAAGCGATCGCCCCGCAATATCTCTGGCGCTTCCGCCCGCAGGGCCAGTTCCAGCGCAAGAGCGCGTAGGGACCGACTAATCTCAATCTCCGCCGCGGCGGCGGTGCGCTCCCTCGCCCCGTTCTTACGGGGAGAGGTAAAACGGTGCGCTCCACGACTCTTAAAACTTCAGCTTCTTGAACACCGCTTCCGGCAGCGCCTTGATGATCAGCATCACCAGACGCCATTTGCCGCTGACATAGACGACGTCGGTCTTTTTCTCGACGGCGGCAAGGATCGCATCGCCGACGACGGGTGCGTCGACGGTGAGCGGGCCGATCAGCTTCATGCCTTCCGTCATCTTGGTGCGGACGAAACCGGGTTTGACGGTGACGACGTGCACGCCGCCGCGGCTGGCGCGGGCGCGCAATCCCGACAGGAACGCGGTGAATCCGGCCTTCGCCGAGCCGTAGACATAGTTCGAGGCGCGGCCGCGATCGCCGGCCACCGACGACACGCCGACGATCGTGCCGTTGCCGCGGCCTAGAAACTTTTCGGCGAACAGGCCGAGGATCAGCGACGGGCCCTCATAGTTCGAACGCATGATCGTGGCGGCCTGCGCGAGATCGCTCTCGGCATCTTGCTGCACGCCCAGAAGGCCGACGATCGAGACGACGACGTCGGGCAACGCGGGAAGGCCAGCGACAAAGCCATCGAACGAGGCGGTGTCGAGCACATCGAACCTTTGCGTGCTCGCTTCGATCGCGTAGCGCGCGCGCAAGTCCGCCGCGTCAGGCTCGAGCGCGGCGGCATCGCGGCCGGCAAGAGCGACATCGTATCCCGCCTTGGCAAAGGCGCGCGCCGCAGCGCGGCCGATATCGGAAGAGCCACCGAGCACCAGAACGGACTTGCGTGACGTCACGGCTTAAACCTCATCGAACAGGCGTTGTGAAAGCTTTGAGCGGATGTTGCCGGCGGGATCGAGCGCTTTGCGGATCGCGTTGAAGCGCGACAGCGCGGAATAGCCGGCCTCGAAGGTCGCACGCGACTGGCGCGCGTCCTTGGCGAGATAAAGCCGGCCGCCGGCGGCGACGACAAGGCGGTCGATCTCGTCGAGGAAATTAAGGATGTCACCCTTCACCGGGAAATCCAGCGCCAGCGTGTAGCCGGGCAGCGGAAACGACAGCAGGCCGTCGCCATGGCCGAGCTTCTTCAACACCGCGAGGAACGACGCATCACCGCGCTTCGAGACGCGATCGAGGATGTCGCCGAGCACGTCGCGTGCGCCGGCTTGCGGAATTACGCATTGATGCTGGAGGAAGCCGCGCCGTCCATAGATGCGGTTCCAGTCTTTGATGCTGTCGAGCGGAAAGAAGTACGGATAGAGCGAGACCACATGATCGCCGCCGGCGCGCCGCGCGCCCATGCGGTAGTAGAGCTCGTTGAAGGCGCGAATGCTGTAGCGATTGAGCGTCATCGACGGCAGGTCGATCGGGACCGCGAGCCCGGGATTCTTGCCGGCGGGAAATCGATCGTCGCCGTCGGCGACCTCATCGATGCGCGCGTGCTCACCGAGATAGATCAGCGAGCGGCCGAGGTCGCGCCCGCGCGCCACGCAATCGATCCACGCCACCGAATAGGTCGCGGAACAGCTCGCCTCGAGCGCGCGCATCGCGGCATCGAGATCGGACGCGGAGATCACCCGCTCGCGGATCCAGCCGGTCTCGACGGAGCGCAGCCGCATCGTGGCTTCGAGGATGACTCCGGTGAGGCCCATACCGCCGACAGTCGCGAAGAAGGCATCGGAATTCTGTTCGCGCGAGATCTCGATGGTCTCGCCTTGTCCGGTGCGCAGCAGGATGCTGTCGACATAGCGGCCAAAACCGCCCTCGCCATGATGGTTCTTGCCGTGCACGTCGGCGGCAATTGCGCCACCGACCGAGACGAAGCGCGTGCCCGGCACGACGAACGGCAGGAAGCCGCGCGGGCCAAAGGTGGCGATGAGGTCCGACAGCAGCACGCCGGCTTCGAGCCGGATGCATCCGGTCGCCGGATCGAACGACCTGACCCGGTCGAACCCGGTCATGGCGATGGTCCTGGCAGAGCCGATCGCGGCATCGCCATAGGCACGGCCGTTGCCCCGCGCCACGGAACCGGTGACCACGGCTTCGCCCACGGCCTCGAACGAGCGCGGCCGCAGCACTTCGCTATCGACGACAGGGAAGCGCCCCCAGCCGCTGACGAGGGTCATCGTTCAGCTCCGCCTGCGGGCCACCCCGCTTTCGGAAACTGCCTAGCGGCTAAAAGCTGATATTGCGTTGAGGCGCGCTCGCAAAGGTTAACGGCCGAGCGCCAGCGCGATCAGGCCGAGCGTGCCGACGATGACGCGCCACCAAGCAAACACCACGAAACCGTGGCGAGTGACGTAGCCGAGGAACGCCTTCACCACGATGACCGCGGTGATGAACGACACCACGAAACCGATCGCGACGATGCCCATGTGGTCCATCGTCATCTCGGAGCGGTTCTTGTAGAAATCATAGGCGAACGCGCCGATCATGGTGGGGATGGCGAGGAAGAACGAGAACTCCGCCGCCGCCCGCTTGTCGGCGCCCAGAAGCATCGCAGCGACGATACTGGCCCCGGAACGCGACACACCCGGGATCATAGCGACGCACTGGGCGATGCCGATATAGAGATACATCAGCAGCGGAAACTTGGTGGCGTCATGCTCGCGCGGCTTGAGATCGAGCCTGTCGACCCAGAGCAGGATGGCGCCGCCGACGATCAGCGTGAAGCAGACGACCCAGGGATTGAACAGCACGCTCTTGATGTATTTGCCGGCAACCAGGCCGACGACGACAGCGGGCAGGAACGCGACCAGCACACCGATCACGAAGCGGCGCGCATAGGCGTCGCCCGTGAACATGCCGATCGCGACGTCCCACAGCTTCTTGAAATACAGCCCGACGATCGCGAGAATCGCACCCAACTGGATCAGAACCGTAAACGAATCCCAGAAAGCACCCTCGCCGAGGCCGAAGAAACGCTCCGCAAGCAGCAGGTGGCCGGTCGAGGAAACGGGAAGGAACTCGGTCACACCCTCGATGATGCCGAGGATCACTGCCCGTATTGCATCTGACATATTTACGGTCCATTTCGGCTGGAAAAGCGGGGCTCTTCTCGCCTATTCGTCCCCATGCCGCAATCGCTAAATGCGAAATCACGGGTTGTCTCGCGGTTTTGAAGGACTAGTGTGGCGCCGCACAAACATTGATGGATTCTTAAGCACCATCAAATAGTCAAAGGCTTCATGTTTACGCTGTTTCATCATCCGTTCTGTCCGCATTCGCGCTTCATCCGCCTGATCGCGGGCGAATACGGGCTCGAACTGAAGCTGGTCGAAGAGCGCAGCTGGGAACGGCGCGAGGCGTTTCTGCTGCTCAACGCGGCCGGCACGACGCCTGTCCTGGTGGACGACGAACAGCCGCCGATTCCGGGCGCGGCCATCATCTCCGAATATATCGACGAGGCCTATGGCGCCGAGATGGGCCCCAAGCGCCTGATGCCGGAGACGATCGCCGAACGCGTCGAGGTGCGCCGGCTGATGGCCTGGTTCAACGAAAAGTTCTTCGAAGAAGTCTCCCATCCGCTCGTCACCGAGCGCATCTACAAGCGCTTCATGAGCGAGGACAATGGCGGCGGCCCCCCGTCGCCCGACGTGATGCGCGCCGCCAAGGCCAACGTGCGCTATCATCTCGCCTATATCGGCTGGCTGGCGCAGACGCGTAACTTCCTCGCCGGCGACCGGCCCACTTACGCGGATCTCGCCGCCGCGGCGCATCTCTCGGCGATCGACTATCTGGGCGACGTGCCATGGAGCGAGGACGACGCAGCAAAGGCGTGGTACGCGCGGGTGAAATCCCGCCCGTCGTTCCGCCCGCTGCTGAGCGAATGGCTGGCGGGCGTGCCGGCGTCGCGGACCTACGTGGACCTGGATTTCTGATGAAGATCGTCGTGCCCGGGCTTGTCCCGGGCATCCACGTTCTTCCAGCTTATGGGAATGCGCCGCAAAGACGTGGATGGCCGGGACTAGCCCGGCCATGACGAATGTGGATGCATCTGTGATCAAATCTGGCTCTGACACTGATGAGCTGCGTGCTGCACTCGACGAGCAAGCCCGCACGCTCGGCTTCGACTGCATCGGGATCACAGCGCCAGGCACGATCGAAAACGCCGGAAAGCATTTCCTCGAATTCATCGCATCCGGCGGTCATGGCGACATGGACTGGCTCGCGAGCCAGCCGGAGCGCCGCGTCGATCCGCGCGGCCTGTGGCAGGACGTGCGCTCGGTGATCATGCTCGGCGTCAATTACGGCCCCGATCAGGATCCCCTCGCGATCCTGAAAGAGCGCACGCGCGCGGCGATCTCGGTCTATGCGCAGGGCGACGACTATCACGACCTCATCAAGAAGCGGCTGAAGTCATTGGCGCGCTGGCTGGTCGCGACCGCGCCCTCGGAGGTCAAGGTGTTCGTCGACACCGCGGCGGTGATGGAGAAGCCGCTGGCGCAGGCCGCGCATCTCGGCTGGCAGGGCAAGCACACCAATCTGGTCTCGCGCGAATTCGGCTCGTGGCTGTTTCTCGGCGCGATCTACACCACGCTCGACTTGCCGCGCGATGATGCCGAGATCGATCATTGCGGCTCGTGCCGGGCCTGTCTCGACATCTGCCCGACATCGGCATTCCCTGCGCCCTACAGGCTCGATGCGCGGCGCTGCATCTCCTATCTCACCATCGAGAACAAGGGACCGATTCCGCAGGAGTTCCGCAAGGCCATCGGCAACCGCATCTATGGCTGCGATGATTGCCTCGCGGCATGCCCGTGGAACAAGTTTGCGCAGGAGGGACGTGAAGCCAAGCTTGCCGCGCGTGATGAATTGCGTGCGCCTGGCCTTGTGGAGTTATCGCGACTCGACGATGCCGCGTTCCGCGCGCTGTTCACGAAATCACCGGTGAAGCGGATCGGCCGCGACCGCTTCTTGCGGAATGTGCTGATTGCGATCGGCAACTCGGGTGACGCAGCGCTGGCGGAAGAGGCGCGGCGATTGCTGGATGATGCGAGTCCGCTGGTGCGTGGGGCTGCGGTGTGGGCATTGGGGCAGTTGGTGGCGCCGAAAGAGTTTGCGGCGATGAAAGAAGCGACGATCGGCAGCGAGCGCGATGAATGCGTTCGTGAGGAGTGGCAAACCGCCTCCTGACCCTCGGTGTCAAAGCGGGGAATCCAGTACGCCGCTGCCTCTCGACCCAATCACTGCTGCCTCGGAGTGCTGGATCACCCGCTTTCGCGGATTATGAAACCGTTTTTGTGGCTACGTTGCGCGCGCCTCGCCACCCTTGATTTCCCCACCCATTCCCGCAAAGTCGCGCGCCATGACAACAAACATCCCTTTCTTCACCCGCGACGGCGATACATTCCATCCGACGGAAGTGGCCAACGGTCCCTGGGATCCGAAATCGCTGCACGGACGCGTCATCATCGGCCTGCTCGGCTTCGTCATCGAGGAGCGCCATTCCGGCCCCGACTACGTGCCGGCACGGCTGACCGCCGACATGTTTCGGCTGCCGACCATCGACAAGCCGATCGAGGTGACGACGCGGCTGGTGCGCGACGGCCTGCGCATCCGCGTCGTGGAGGCCGAATTCTTTTCCGGCGGCGTCAGCATGGCGCGCGCCTCATGCCAGCTGTTGCGGCGGACGCAAAACCCCGACGGCAATGTCTGGTCGCCGCCGAACTGGGATGTGCCCAAGCCATCAGACATTCCAAAGCCCACCGACCCCAGGCTCGGCATGAACGGCAAATGGACGACGCGCCCGATCGTCGGCCATATGGGCTCGCTCGGGCCGCGCCGGCTGTGGATGAGCGAGGTGCGCGAGCTCGTGGCGGGGGTGCGGATGACGCCGTTCGTCCATGTCGCTGTCGGTGCCGACTTCGCGAGCCCTTTTGCCAATGCCGGCGACAAGGGGCTCGGCTACATCAACAGCGATGTGACGATTTATCTGCACCGGCTGCCGGTAACGAACTGGATCGGCTTCGACGTGGTGAACCACCAGGCCACCGACGGCGTCGCGATCGGCGAATGCTGGCTCTACGACGAGCAGGGCCAGATCGGCACGGCCACGGTCGCTGCACTCGCGCAGCGCAAGCCGATGGCGAAGCCGCCGCCGCCGTAATTTCTCCGCCGTCATTCCGGGGCAGCCCAGAGGGCTGAACCCGGAATCTCGAGGTTCTCGGGTGCGCAACTGCGCACCATAGTTCGATGCTCCGCTTCGCCCCGGAATGACGGGGGGAGGGAACTACGCCAAATGCCGCTTCATCTCCGGCCGCGCCTTCAGCTCCGCGCCCTGCCTGGCGGCGATCTTCGCGATCCGCTCCGGCGCAAATTTCAGATCGACGAATGCCGGCGCTGTATTGGCGACCTCGTGATAGCTCACGATCCTGCCATCACGCAGCGTCATGATGGCCACGCCCTCGAACATCGCCCGCGCACCGGCTGCTTCGGGCAGAGTCGAGCGATAGCTGAAGGTATAGCGCGCATAGAGCGTGGTGCCGTCGGTGACGGGGTCATGCATGTCCCAGCGGAAATCGGTCGCCGTGCGATAGAACCAGTCGTCGATCATCGCGGCGATCTTCTCGCGGCCTTCGAACGCGCCGTAGAATACGTCGTGATAGATGCCGTCCTCGGTGAACAGGTCTGCGAAGGCGCGACCGTTGCGCCGTTCGACGGCATCACAGAAGGCGCGCAGCATGGCTGTGGTGGTCATTGGAACGCCTCCCATTGCTTGTTGTTGTGCCCGCTCCCCTTGCGGGAGAGAGCAGCTCGGTCACCCGATCTCGGCCACCGCGGCAAGAATGCGCGCGATGTCCTGCGGGCGTGAGAGGCGGTGATCGCCGTCCTGGATCATGGTGAGCACGACGTCGTCGGCCGGCAAGCGGTGTGTCAACGCGAACGCGTGCTGCCAGGGAACGTCCGGATCCTGCGCACCTTGCAGAATGCGGACGGGACAGCCGAGATCGATGGCGCTGCCGAGCACGAGATGGTTGCGTCCCTCTTCGATCAGCTTGCGCGTGATCGGATAGGGCGAGCCGTCCCCATATTCGGATGGCCTGAGCCAAAAACCCTTGGTCTCGATCTCTTTCTTCACCTCGGGCGAAAAGGTCTTCCACATCAGCTCTTCCGTGAAGTCGGGCGCCGGCGCGATCAGCACGAGACCAGCGAGTGACGCCTTCCCCGAACGCTTCCTGATCTCGCGCGCGAGCAATAGCGCCATCCAGCCGCCCATGGAGGAACCGATCAACACTTGAGGACCGGTGCAGAACCGCTCGAACACCGCAACGCTGTCCTCGAGCCAGCTTCCGATGGTTCCATCGGCGAAATCGCCGCTGGATTCACCATGGCCGGAATAATCGAACCGGACTGCGGCACGGCCGTGCTCTGCGGCCCAGCCATCCAGCGCCACCGCCTTGCCACCCTGCATGTCCGACTTGAAGCCGCCGAGCCAGACCAGGCCTGGTCCTTGGCCGGCCCGGCGGCGCACTGCGATCCGGCGCGCTGACGGGCCCTCGCCCACATCGATGAAGTCGAGCACGACATCGGGAATTGCTGAGGTCATGGAACGTTTACTCTGGCTATGCGGTTTGAGCTGGTCGGACGCGCTCCGTCACGCAACCCTATATTGGTATTGTCCCTTTGGGACGCTTGCGGAACAGGGGCAAGGTGTCTATGTCGAGCACCGTGCCGACGGGCGTGACCAAAATGCCTCGCATTTGAGGGTTTTTCACTCCCCGCAGGAGCGACTTGCTTGCCGGCAAACGCATCTTCCTGCAAAGTAGCCGCTTCCTTTCACAACTTTGGAGAACCACCCATTCGCCGTCCCAATAGAGCCCCGGCCCCTGCCGCCAAAGACGGGCCGCGCATCAATGATGATATTCGCAATGCGCAGATCCAGCTGATCGATCAGACCGGTGACAACAAAGGCACCGTCGAGACGATGCTTGCCATCAAGATGGCCCAGGAAGCCGGCATGGATCTGGTCGAGATTTCGCCAAATGTCAGCCCTCCCGTCTGCAAGATCATGGACTACGGGAAGTATAAGTATTCCGCCCAGAAGAAAGCCGCCGAAGCCCGCAAGCGTCAGAAGACCGTCGAGATCAAGGAGATCAAGCTCCGCCCGATGATCGACGATCACGACTACGACGTGAAGATGCGCGCGATGCTGCGGTTCTTCGAAGAGGGCGACAAGGTCAAGATCACCCTGCGCTATCGCGGCCGCGAAATGGCGCACCAGGAGATCGGCACCAAGTTGCTGGACAAGATCAAGACCGACGTCGCCGAGCTCGCCAAGGTCGAGCAGGACGCCCGGTTCGAGGGCCGCCAGGTCGTCATGGTGCTGGCGCCGCGCTGACGCTGGCTCGTTACAGCTGAAGTTTCAACGGCCCGTCCGGATCTCCGGCGGGCCGTTTTGTTTTGCGGACCTTGTCGAAGCTGCCGCCACGAACTGTACTGCACCTCTCCCGCTGGCGGGAAAGGTCCGCATAGCGCAGCGGGTGAGGGCTTTCACCTCTTGGGGGTCCTCGGTCCCCCGCATCCGCCTTCGCCAAGAGGCTTCGGCGGACAAGAGCGAGGGAGGGAGCGCATCGAGCGCTCGGCAACTAGGTCCGTGTCGCCTGCCAGGTGCCGCTGCACTGGTCACCGGAGATGATGCCGCGCCAGGAGCCGGCACCTGCCGCGCCGCCGAGCCGGCCGCCGCCGCTGGCATGGGAGGCGCCGACCGAGACCTGGACCGCGACGGCTCCGCCACGATTGACCGTGCCGGACACCCGGCCGCCGCCGGCAGACGACACCCGGCTGCCGGTGACGGTGAAGGGGACGCTGTAGCCCGAGCTGCAATTGCCGCGGGTGGTAGCGAAGGTGACGTTCCAGATGCCGTCATAGCTGGCGATTCGGGCATCAGCGGTCGACGGGATCGCGGCCGCGGCAAGCACGGCGAACAGCGCCAGATGACGCGGGCGCGCGACAACAGACAAGATCGATTGGGAAAGATGGGCCATTTTGGTCCTGCTCCGGACGGGACGGCGTGGACGATGGGGTGGCAACTCCCAATAGTCGGCGGGCAGGTTTCGCCGGTTCATCGTTGCCAATTGGCCGATCCTCTGTCATAAGCCCAGCCTTCATCGCCCGGCTGATTAAGGGCTGCCGTGGCGGTGTTTCGTGCGGGTTTCGCGCTTGTTCGCTAAAACCTGAGCACAATCAACGCTCTAACGAGCATTTTTGACGGCCAGGCCGCCTTCGCGGGCGGTGTTCTTTGGCCATTAGGAGAGCCAAATGCCCAAGCTGAAGACCAAATCGGGCGCTAAAAAGCGCTTCAAGGTGACTGCCACCGGCAAAGTGATGTTCGCCCATCGCAGCAAGCGTCACGGCATGATCAAGCGGACGAAGAAGCAGATCCGTCAGCTTCGCGGCACCGCTGTGCTGTTCAAGACCGACGGCGACAACGTCAAGAAGTACTTCTTGCCGAACGCCTGATCGCGTCCACGATCATTGCCAGCTCCGCCGCGCCTTTCGCGGCGATCCGAAATCAAGTCATCTCTGAAGGATATTCGTCATGGCTCGCGTCAAACGCGGTGTGACCGCCCACGCCAAGCACAAGAAAGTCTACAAGGCCGCCAAGGGTTTCTACGGCCGCCGCAAGAACACCATCCGCGCCGCCAAGCCGGCCGTGGAGAAGGCCCAGCAATACGCCTTCCGTGACCGCAAGCGTAAGAAGCGCACCTTCCGCGCGCTGTGGATCCAGCGTCTCAACGCTGCCGTTCGTCCGTTCGGCCTGACCTACAGCCGATTTATCGACGGTCTCGCCAAGTCGGGCATCACCGTGGACCGCAAGGTGCTGTCGGATCTCGCGATCCACGAGCCCGCGTCGTTCCAGGCGATCGCCGAGAAGGCCAAAGCCGCGCTCGCCGCCTAAGGCTTTTGTTAGCGGGCCTGCTGGCCCGCAGCCTTCAGCGCGCGTTGCGAGTAACGCTGGGCGACCTCCGCCCGGCAGAATGCCGTGAACGAGAGATACATGGTGCCGGACTTGTTCCGGTACTTGATGTCGCACGCGTGCATTTCGCGCTTGTAGGCCTGTGTCTGCGCGGCGCTGAGGCCGGGCTTGAAGTCCGCCTCGCATTTCTTTTCGACGGCGGCGCCGAGCTGGACGTCGCCGCTCGCGGTCAGCTCGCAATCCCTGAAGACCTTCATCGCGCTTTCGCAGCCCTTCTGGGTGCTGATGGTGTCGACGACCTCGTCCAGGGTCATGGATTTGTCCATGCAAACCATCGCGCGCGCCGGGGTGGCTGCGGCCGGCAGGACGATGGCCAGGACGGCCAGATGAGCAGCAAGAACGGATTTCGAAAGCATCACAGAGGTCTCCTCTTAATCCTCCCTTGGTGCCTGGCCCACGCGCGAGGTTCAACCCAGCCGTTCAGAGCCCGAAATAGCCGGCTTTTTGCTTGACGTTACGCCCTTCTGGCGGCGACAACCCAGCCGAATTTGGCAGCAAGGATTTGACTGTGTCCGACCTCGCAACGCTCGAAACATCCATCCTCGACCAGATCGCCGCCGCTGGCGATGAAGCCGCGCTCGAAGCGGTGCGCGTCGCAGCCCTTGGCAAGAAGGGCTCGATCTCGGCGCTGCTTGCCACGCTCGGCAAGATGTCGCCCGACGAGCGCAAGACGCAAGGTGCGGCGATCAACCAGGCCAAGGACAAGGTCACCGAGGCGCTCGCCGCACGGCGCGACGTGCTGAAGTCGGCGGCGCTCGATGCGCGGCTCGCGTCGGAAACCGTCGACGTCACCCTGCCGCTGCGCGATGCGCAGGCAGAAGCCGGCCGCATTCATCCGCTGAGCCAGGTCTGGGACGAGCTGACCACGATCTTCGCCGACATGGGATTCTCGGTCGCCGAAGGTCCCGACATCGAGACCGACGACTACAACTTCACCAAGCTGAACTTTCCGGAAGGCCATCCCGCGCGCGAGATGCACGACACGTTCTTCTTCCATCCGAAGGAGGACGGCTCGCGCATGCTGTTGCGCACCCACACCTCGCCGGTGCAGGTGCGCACCATGCTGAGCCAGAAGCCGCCGATCCGCGTGATCTGCCCGGGCCGCACCTACCGCATCGATTCGGATGCGACCCACACGCCGCAATTCCACCAGGTCGAAGGCCTCGTCATCGACAAGCATTCGCATCTCGGCCACCTCAAATGGATCCTGCACGAGTTCTGCAAGGCGTTCTTCGAGGTCGACCACATCAACATGCGCTTCCGGCCGTCGTTCTTCCCGTTCACCGAGCCGTCGCTGGAAGTCGACATCCAGTGCCGCCGCGACAAGGGCGAGATCCGCTTCGGCGAGGGCGAGGACTGGCTGGAGATTCTCGGCTGCGGCATGGTGCATCCGAACGTGCTGCGCGCCTGCGGCATCGATCCCGACGAGTACCAGGGCTTTGCCTGGGGCATGGGCATCGACCGCATCGCCATGCTGAAATACGGCATCGCCGATCTGCGCCAACTGTTCGACAGCGACGTCCGCTGGCTCAACCATTACGGCTTCAAGCCGCTCGAAGTGCCGACGCTCGCGGGAGGACTGAGCTCGTGATGCTCATGTTCGCCCACACGAAGACTCTCCCCGTTCCCTCTGCGGAGACAACCCTCTCCCATTCCCTCCCCCGCAAGCGGGGGAGGGAATGGATAGAGCGTGCACGTGGCATCCATCTTGTGGGCACGCATCCTCTGTCCGCTCGACAGGTCGAACTCCCTCCCCCGCTTGCGGGGGAGGGTTGGGGAGAGGGTTCCTCCGCAATGGGGCTGCCGATGGTCGATCCCAAGCATCCGGACTGGAAAGTATCGACCAAGCTACGGGCCAACGCACGCGCACTCAGGCGCAGTTCGACCGATGCCGAACGAATCCTCTGGTCCGAATTGCGCGCCGGTAGACTAAACGGCGCGAGCTTTCGTCGCCAGGTGCCGATCGAGCGCTACGTCGCCGATTTTATCTGCCATGCCGCCAAGCTCGTCATCGAGCTCGATGGCGGCCAACACTTCTCGAATGAAGGCGAGCGCGCGGATACGCTTCGCTCTGCAGCGATCGAAGCGATGGGCTTCAAGGTGCTCCGCTTCAGCAATCTTGACGTCATGACCAATCGTGGCGGCGTTCTCGAAACAATCGCGACCACCGTCGCGGAGAGAACCCCCACCCCAACCCTCCCCCGCAAGCGGGAGAGGGAGCAGACCGTCTCCGTGGAGAAAAAGCAGCCATGAAATTCACCCTCTCCTGGCTGAAGGATCATCTCGACACCGACGAGCCGCTCGAAAAGCTGGCCGACAAGCTCACCATGATCGGGCTCGAGGTCGAGAACATCGAGGACAAGGCGAAGGCGCTGAAGCCGTTCACCATTGCGAAGGTGATCTCGGCCGAGCAGCATCCGAATGCGGATCGCCTGCGCGTCTGCATGGTCGACACCGGTGACGGTGGAGCGCCGGTGCAGGTCGTGTGCGGGGCGCCGAATGCGCGCGCCGGGCTCGTCAGCGTGTTCTCGGCTCCCGGCACCTACATTCCCGGCAAGGACATCACGCTCGGCGTCGGCACCATCCGCGGCGTCGAGAGCCGCGGCATGCTGTGCTCGGCGGCCGAGCTGCAGATCTCCAACGACCATGACGGCATCATGGAATTGCCGGCGGATGCGCCGATCGGTGCCGGTTACGCCGAATGGGCCGCGCTCGGCGATCCCGTGATCGAGATCAATCTGACGCCGAACCGGCAAGACTGCACCGGCGTGCACGGCATCGCGCGCGATCTCGCCGCCGCGGACATGGGCAAGTTCAAGGACCCGACCATCAAGGCGATCAAGGGCGAATTCCCGTGCCCGGTGAAGGTCGCGGTGGAGGACGCCACGCTGTGTCCGGGCTTTGCGCTGCGCCTCGTGCGCGGCGTCAAGAACGGCCCGTCGCCGGAATGGCTGCAGAAGCGGCTGACTGCGATCGGGCTGCGCCCGATCAACGCGCTGGTCGACATCACCAACTTCATGACCTACGACCGCGCGCGCCCGCTGCATGTGTTCGACGCCAAGAAGGT
This sequence comes from Bradyrhizobium sp. T-1, assembly GCF_053592855.1. Classification (NCBI taxonomy): domain Bacteria; kingdom Pseudomonadati; phylum Pseudomonadota; class Alphaproteobacteria; order Hyphomicrobiales; family Nitrobacteraceae; genus Bradyrhizobium; species Bradyrhizobium sp. T-1. Next base: position 153,544 of record NZ_CM132115.1, read on the forward strand.
GAAGGGCAATCTCGTCGTGCGCCGTGCCCGCGACGGCGAGACGCTGCTCGCGCTCGACGGCCGCACCTACAATCTCGATCCCTCAACTTGCGTGATCGCCGACGAGCATGGCGTCGAATCGCTCGCCGGCATCATGGGCGGCGAAGCTTCGGGCTGCGACGAGAACACCACCGACGTGCTGATCGAATCGGCGTTGTGGAACGAGATCAACATCGCACAGACCGGCCGCAAGCTCGGCATCAATTCCGATGCGCGCTATCGCTTCGAGCGCGGCGTCGATCCGGCCTTCATGGTGCCGGGGCTGGAGCTCGCCACCAAGCTGGTGATGGAGCTGTGCGGCGGCACGCCGTCGGAGAACGTCGTGGTCGGCAAGACCTTTGGCGATGACCGCATCATCGAATTCCCTGTGACGGAGGTGAAGCGTCTCTCCGGCATCGAGGTGCCGCAGGTCGAGATGAAGCGCATCCTGACCCATCTCGGCTTCATGATGGCGGGCGCAGGCCCGGTCGTGAAGGTCGCGGTGCCGTCATGGCGCACCGACGTGCATGGCAAGGCCGACATCGTCGAGGAAGTCGTGCGCATCTATGGCGTCGACAAGGTGCCGATGACGCCGTTCGAGCGCGGCGAGGACGCGCGCAAATCGGTGCTGACGCCGCTGCAGCTTCGCACCCGCCGTGCGCGGCGCGCGCTCGCGAGCCGCGGCATGGTCGAGGCGGTGACGTGGTCGTTCATCACCAAGCCTGCAGCACAATTGTTCGGCGGCGGCCAGCGCGAGCTCGAAGTCGCCAACCCCATCGCCGCCGACCTCTCCGACATGCGGCCGAGCCTGTTGCCGGGCTTGGTCGCAGCCGCGCAGGCCAATGCCGACCGCGGTTATGGCGACGTCGTGCTGTTCGAGGTCGGCCAGGTGTTCAAGGGCGATCGCCCGCAGGATCAGTTCATGGCCGCGAGCGGCGTGCGCCGCGGCCTCGCCTCCTCGGAAGGATCGGGGCGGCATTGGTCGGGTTCTGATCAGGCCGACGTGTTCGATGCCAAGGCCGACGCACTCGCCGTGCTGGCCGCGGCCGGCGCGCCGATGCAGGCGCTGCAGATCGTCGCCGGCGGTCCCGGCTGGCTGCATCCGGGCCGCTCCGGCACGATCCAGATCGGACCGCAGAACGTGCTCGGCACTTTCGGCGAGATGCATCCGCGCGCGCTGGAGGCGCTCGGCGCCGACGGCCCGCTCGTCGTGTTCGAGGTGACGCTCGACCGCATTCCCGAAGCCAAGAAGAAGCCGACCCGCGCCAAGCCGCTGATCGAGCTGTCGGCGTTCCAACCGGTGTCGCGCGACTTCGCCTTCATCGTCGATCGCACGATCAAGGCGGGCGACATCGTGCGCGCCGCGCAGGGCGTCGACAAGAAGCTGATCACCGGCGTCAACGTGTTCGACGTCTACGAGGGCAAGGGCATCGACGACGGCAAGAAGTCGATCGCCATCGCCGTGACGATCCAGCCGCGCGAGAAGACGCTGACCGACCAGGAGATCGAAGCCGTCGCTGCGAAGGTCGTGGTGGAGGTGACGAAGAAGACCGGCGGCACTCTTCGCGGATGACCTTTGCTGATCTTCTTCCGAAGGATGTCAGCCTCACCATCGCGATGGCGCTCTGCGCCATCGCTTTCGTTTCCGGCACCGCGCGCGGCTTCTCCGGCTTCGGCGCGGCGCTGATCTTCATGCCGCTGGCGAGCAGCGTCGCGGCCCCGCGGCTGGTCGCAGCGCTCCTCCTCGTCATCGATTTCGTCTCGGCCGCGCCGCTGCTGCCCGACGCATGGCGAAAGGCCGATCGCAAGGCGACCGCCGTGATCGTGCTGGGCGCGCTGGTCGGCGTGCCCGTCGGCACCTATTTCCTCAGCGTGCTCGAGCCCGTCACCACGCGCTGGATCATCTCCTGCTTCGTCGCAGCGCTGCTGCTTCTGCTGCTCTCGGGCTGGCGCTACCGCGGCAAGGACCACGCCTGGCTTTCGGTCGGTATTGGTGGCCTCTCCGGCTTCTGCAGCGGGCTGGCGCAGACCGGCGGGCCGCCGATCGTCGGCTACTGGCTCGGCCGCCCGATCGCCCCGATCGTCGCGCGCGCCAACATCGTGCTGTTCTTCGGCGCCTCCGATTGCTTCTCGATGATCAGCTACGCCACCACCGGCCTGATCTCGCGCGAGTCGCTGGTGCTGTCATTGATCGTCGGCCCGGCCTACGCGACCGGCGTCGCCTTCGGCGCCTCGCTGTTCGGCCGCGCCAGCGAAACGATATTCCGAAGGATCTGCTACGCCCTGATCGCAATCGCAGTGATCACCGGGCTGCCGGTGCTGGACAGGGTATTGCGGTAGCTCGCTCCAGTGTCGTCCTGGCGAAAGCCAGGACCTACCGCGGCGCCCGCCGCTTCTTGGTCGATTGCGTCGGCGCCTCGGCCGGCTCGTCTTTCAGCGCGCCGATCTTGCGGAGCGCGGCATCCGCGGCGCGTTCACCGCTTTCCCAGGCGCCGTCGACGGTGCCCCACAGCGTCTCATGCGTGGCTTCGCCGGCGAGGAACATGTTGCCGATCGGCTCGATCAAGACCTTGCGCGAGAGCTGGCCGCCGGGCGAGGCCGCCGACATCGCGCCCATCACATAAGGCGAAGCGTTCCATCGTGTCACCGCGGTCTTCTGCACGGCGGCAGCCGCCTCGCTGCCGAACAGCTTCGTGATCCATTCCCTGGCGAAGGCGACCATCGCCTTCTCGCCCTGCTCCGTGAGATCGCGGCCGAACGAGCCGCCGACATCGATCGAGCACAACGAGGAGCCGCCGATGTTGGCAAACATCAGCGCCGTGCGGGTCGAGCTGCTCTGCTCGATCAGGATGTCGTCGCGCGAGAGGCCGAGCGGATTTCCCGGCAGCTGCAGCACGATGTGATCGTAGCTGCCAAGGCCAAGCTTTGACGCCGCATCGAGCGTGCGCTTGGGGATATCGGGCGCGAACTTGATCGCGCCCGATGTCAACACACTGGTCGAGACCGTGATGATGGCGGCGCGCGCGGCGATCTTGCCGGCTTGCGTCTCCACGCTGACGTCGCGATTGGTCCAGACGATACGGCTTGCCGGCGTCGAAAGCAGCACCGGCGCCGGCTCGCCGAGCTTGGCGATCAGAGTCCCCAAGCCCTGGCGGCAGGCGATCGGCGCATTGCGATCCTGCGCGCGCGCCTTGTCGATGGCCGACAGCTCCTTCAGATCCTTGCCGGCGAAGCTCGCGCCGAGGACGAACTCGGCGGCACCCGCCCAATCGCCGAGGTCCTTCGGCAGGACCGAGGCGCAGGATGTGTCGAGCTTACCGCGCCCGGCCTCGTCGATGGCGCGATTGGTGCGCACCAGCGCCGCCAGAAACTCCTCGGTCTCGCCGGCGCGCGCATTGCGGCGGCCGATGCGCATCTTCTGGCCGGATGGCGCAGGCGAAACATCGAGCCCGGCGCTGCGGGCGAGCCGGATCATCGGATTGGTGTCGGGATTGTGCATCCATCGCGCGCCGCGGTCGAACGGCACGTCGAAGGTGGTGCTGTCGGTGATGCAGCGCCCGCCGATCTGTGAGGACGCCTCCACCACCACGACCTTGCGATTGGCCGCCATGACGCGCCGCGCTGCAGCGATGCCGGCTGCACCGGCGCCGATCACGACGATGTCGGCCTCGCGCGGCAATGGCGCGGCCGTCGCGCGCAGGACCGGCGCTGCGGCAAGGGCAGCCGACGCCGAGAGGAAGCTGCGGCGCGTGATTGTCATGTCATGGTTTCCGGAGACTTGCGACGAACGGGAACAGCCCGCGAACCTTGCCGCATCTGATGTTGCGCAGCAACCATCATGGTGAATCAATCGTGCTGGGGCTCACAGAGCCATGAACCGAATTGCAACAGGTTTGGACCATGATACAGATGGAAAAAAGACGGCCAGAAAGGCCCGGGGAGAGTTCATGGGGACGGTCCTAGATTCAGTCGGCAAGGTCATTGCCGCGTACCTCTCGAAGGAGGTGCCGGGCTACGAACCGTTCACGCCGAGCGACCCCGAGCACCTGCGCGGCGTGATCCAGCCCGGCGACGTGATGCTGGTCGAGGGCAACAACCGCATCTCCGGCATCATCAAATACCTGACACAGTCGACCTGGTCGCATGCCGCGCTCTATGTCGGCCCGGTCGAGGGCGCGGTGGAGCCCGACGGCGAGCCGCATGTGCTGATCGAGGCCAATATCGGCGAAGGCGTCACCTCCGCACCGCTGTCGAAATATTTCCCCTACCACACCCGCGTCTGCCGCCCGGTCGGGCTGTCCTACGAGGACCGCACCACGGTCTGCCGCTACGCGATCAACCGCATCGGCTTCGGCTACGACACCAAGAACATCATCGATCTCATGCGCTTCCTGTTCCCGCTGCCGGTGCCGCAGCGCTGGCGGCGGCGCATGATCGCGATCGGCTCGGGCGATCCGACCAAGATCATCTGCTCGGCGCTGATCGCGCAGGCCTTCGATGCCGTGCGCTATCCGATCCTGCCGAAGATCACCAAGGCCGGCAGCCGCGCTGCCCGCCGCGAGATCCTGCACATCCGTGATTCCTCGCTCTACATGCCCCGCGACTTCGATATCTCGCCCTATTTCGAAGTGGTCAAACCCACCATCGTGCACGGCTTCGACTACACAACCTTGCACTGGGCCGACAAGCAAAAGCCGCTCGAGGAGGTAGCGGGCTCATTCGGTGTGTTTCCAGAAACGATCAGTGCGCCGCCGCTCGTTCCTGAAGCGATTGACGAAGAAGCGCAGGCTTCGGCTGAGCAAGTGAGCGCGGCCTGGACCGCGGAGGCTGCTGAGCGCAGTTCCGCGCATTTCCCGCTGCTGAAGAGGCTCGCGATGTATCGGCCGCGCCGCAGGAGACGGGCGCGAGAGCGGGCGGCGTAAGCAGCCCAGTTCCGATGTCGTCCTGGCGAAAGCCAGGACCCATTACCCCAAACATCGGTTTGGCGAAGACTCGGCGTTCGGTACGGCAACCGAGCGCAATCGATAGATTTCCGCGGTGGGTCCTGGCTTTCGCCAGGACGACGCTGGAGAAACAGCACGCACGTCCCCACCGTCATTGCGAGGAGAGAGCGGGCCCTACCGTTCCGCCCGCCCGATCACCGCCATCAGCTCCGCGATCTTCTCGCGCTGATCGGCCTTGTCCCCACTCGCAATCGCATGCTCGACGCAATGGGCGACGTGGTCCTTCAAGATCTCTTCCTCGACCCGGCGCAGCGCAGCCCGCACCGCCGAGATCTGCGTCACGATGTCGATGCAGTAGCGGTCTTCCTCTACCATTTTCGAGAGGCCGCGAACCTGGCCCTCGATCCGGCCGAGGCGTTTTCCAACAGATGCCTTGATGTCCTTGCGCATGGAGCCTATATACCCCTACCGGGTATAGGTTACAAGGCCGGAGCATGGAAATGAACGACGCAGACCACAGGCATCATCACGACGGGGATACGCATTCCGGCTGCGGTTGCTCGGCGAAAGCCGCGCCACCCGCTCCCAAAGCTGCAGCCACGTCCTGCTGCGGCGGCCATGGCGATCACGCCGGCCATTCCCATCATCACGATCATGACCATGGTGCAGCCACGGCAAAGGTTCTCGATCCCGTCTGTGGCATGACGGTCGATCCCGCGACCTCGAAGCACCGCTTCGAGCATCTCGGCGAGACCTTCCATTTCTGCTCCGCCGGCTGCCGCACCAAATTTGCCGCGGATCCCGCCAAATATCTCACCAAGGACAAGCCGCCCGAGCCCGAGATGCCGGCGGGCACGATCTACACCTGCCCGATGCATCCCGAAATCCGCCAGGTCGGACCCGGCAGCTGCCCGATCTGCGGCATGGCGCTGGAACCGGAGGTGGCGAGCCTGGAGACCGGCCCCAATCCGGAGCTCGCCGACATGACACGGCGATTCTGGATCGGCGGCGCGCTGGCGTTGCCGCCCGTGGTGCTGGAGATGGGCGGTCATCTCGCGGGGCCGCACAACTGGATCGAGCCTGTGCTGTCGAACTGGATTCAGCTCGTCTTCGCCACGCCCGTGGTGGTTTGGGCCGGTTGGCCGTTCTTCGTCCGCGGCTGGCAGTCGCTGCTGACGCGCAACCTCAACATGTTCACGCTGATCGCGATGGGTACCGGCGTTGCCTATGTCTACAGCCTGATCGGCACGCTCGCGCCGCAGATCTTCCCTGCGACCTTCCGCGGCCATGAAGGCGCGGTCGCGGTCTATTTCGAAGCGGCCGCAGTCATCACTGTGCTGGTGCTGCTCGGCCAGGTGCTGGAGCTGCGCGCTCGCGATGCCACCTCGGGCGCGATCAAGGCGCTGCTGCAGCTCGCACCAAAAACCGCGCGGCGCGTCGATGCCGATGGCAGCGAGCACGAGGTCGAGATCGACACGCTCCATGCCGGCGACCACCTGCGCGTTCGTCCCGGCGAGAAGGTGCCGGTCGACGGCGTCATTCTGGAGGGCCGCTCCTCTCTCGATGAGTCGCTGGTGACGGGCGAATCCATGCCGGTGACCAAGGAGGTCGACGCCAAGGTCATCGCCGGCACGCTCAACCAGTCCGGCAGCTTCATCATGCGCGCCGACAAGGTCGGGCGCGAGACGCTGCTGTCGCAGATCGTGCAGATGGTCGCGGATGCGCAGCGCTCGCGCGCGCCGATCCAGCGGCTGGCCGACCAGGTCGCGGGCTGGTTCGTCCCGACCGTGATCGCCGTCGCCATCGCCGCCTTTGCCGCCTGGGCCTGGTTCGGGCCGGAGCCGCGGCTCGCCTTCGGCCTCGTCGCCGCGGTCAGCGTGCTGATCATCGCCTGCCCCTGCGCGCTCGGCCTGGCGACCCCGATGTCCATCATGGTCGGCGTCGGCCGCGGCGCGCAGGCCGGCGTCCTGATAAAGAACGCCGAGGCGCTGGAGCGGATGGAGAAGATCGACACGCTGGTCGTCGACAAGACCGGCACGCTGACCGAGGGCAAGCCCAAGGTGGTCGCGATCGTGCCGGCATCCGGCTTTGCCGAGGATGATATCCTGCGGCTTGCGGCCAGCGTCGAGCGCGCCAGTGAGCATCCCCTGGCCGATGCGATCATGCGCGCGGCGAAGGAGAAGCAACTCCCACTGAGCCAGGTCGACGCGTTCGACTCGCCGACGGGCAAGGGCGCGACCGGCAAGGTCGATGGCAAGAGCATCGTGCTCGGCAACGCAAAGTATCTGACGTCGATCGGTCTCGACACCAGGGCGCTCGACACTGAGGCCGAACGCCTGCGCGGCGACGGCGCGACCGTGATCAACATGGCAATCGACGGCCGGCTCGCCGGCCTGTTCGCGATCGCCGATCCGGTCAAGGCCTCGACCCCGGACGCGCTGAAAGCGCTCGCGGCCGAAGGGATCAAGGTCATCATGCTAACCGGCGACAACCGCACCACGGCGGAAGCGGTGGCACGCCGGCTCGGTATTGCCGATGTCGAAGCCGAGGTGCTGCCGGACCAGAAGAGCGCGGTGGTGACGAAATTGCAAAAGGCCGGCCGCAGCGTCGCGATGGCCGGCGACGGCGTCAACGATGCCCCGGCGCTGGCGGCGGCCGAGGTCGGCATCGCCATGGGCACGGGCACCGATGTGGCGATGGAAAGTGCCGGCGTCACCCTGTTGAAGGGCGACCTCACCGGCATCGTGCGTGCGCGAAAACTGTCGCAGGCGACGATGAGCAACATCCGCCAGAACCTGTTCTTTGCATTCATCTACAACGCCGCCGGCATTCCGATCGCCGCCGGTATCCTCTATCCCGCCTTCGGCGTGCTGCTGTCGCCGATCATCGCGGCCGCCGCGATGGCGCTGTCCTCGGTCAGCGTGGTCGGCAATGCGCTGCGGCTGCGCGCAACGCGGCTGTGATGGTGACGGTGCGCTCCCTCGCCCCGCTTGCGGGGACGCGACGAGCTTCGCTCGCACTGAGAGGGTTGGGGTGAGGGGCTGTCTCCACGGATTCATTGCGAGTGAGACTCGCGGAGAGTCCCTCTCACCCGGGATTCAAGCTACGCTCGAATTCCGACCTCTCCCCGCAAGCGGGGCGAGGTAAGAAAGAGCGGCGCACGGAGAACTTCTGATGCAGCGGATTACGATCACGATCGAGGACGATTTGCTGGCGGAGATCGATGCCGCGGCCGAGGCGCGCGGCTACCAGAACCGCAGCGAGATCATCCGCGATCTCGCGCGCGCCGGCCTGCAGCAATCGAGTGAGGACACCGCACAGGCCGGCGCTTGCGTTGCCGGCCTCGTCTATGTCTACGACCACGCTGCGCGCGATCTCTCAAAACGCCTGGTGCAGGAATTCCACGGCCATCACGATCTCGCGCTGGCGACCCTGCACGTCCATCTCGACGATAACAATTGCATGGAGATGACGGCGCTGCGCGGCGACGCCGCCGAGGTCAGGCACTTTGCCGATCACATCATCGCGGAGCGCGGCGTGCGCTATGGGCGCGTGGTGATGATCCCGACCGGCGACGGCAAGCCGGCCAGGGCGCGGAAGCACGGGCATCAGCACGATTAGAGGCCTCTCCCCGCGCGGGGAGAGGCGAAGACCACGTCACGCCGCAAGCAGGTTCTGCAACGCCGCGCCGTTGGGGACGCCGAGACCGGAGCAGGCGTCCCAGCCGGGGCCGGCCTTGTACATGCCGTGCAGCGAGCCGGTGATGTCGTTATTGCCGACCGTGATGTCGCGGAACACGCCATGCGCATGCGAGGCGTAGATCAGCGGGTTGATGAACCCAACCGTCTTGCCGAATTTCTTGGTCGTGGCCTCGTTGATCCGGGCGATCAGTCCGGCCATCAGCGGCGCCACCGCGCTGGTGCCGCCGATCGTGGTCATGACGCCGTTGAGGAAGATCTGGTAGCCGGTCGCAGGGTCGGCATCGCCGGCGACGTCAGGCACGCCACGGCCGCTCCGATGGGCCGGAGATTTCGGCACATGCGCATTGGCCTGGTATTTCGGCTGCGCGAACATCACGCTGACGCCGCCGCCACCGGCGCCGTCCTGCGGACCGCCGTTCCAGACCACCTCCGTGATCGCGCCGTTCGACGCCCTGAGATTGGTGCCGCCGCAGGCGAGCGCAAAGGGGCTCGACGCCGGAAAATCGGCGTGCGGCTTACCATCCCAGCCGTCGGCCATGTCGGCCGAACCGTTGTCACCAGACGCGACGCAGACGGTGACGCCCATCGCAGCGGCATCACGGATCGCCTCGTTGAGGCCGTCGACGAACTGCTGTGAGCTCTCGGGATCTTCCGGGCCGCCCCAGCTGATCGAGATCACCGAAGGTTTTCGCACGCTGTCATGGACCGCCGCCTTCACCGCATCGATGAAGCCGTTGGTGGTGTTGGGCGCGAAATAGACCACGATCTTGGCGCCGGGTGCGATCGCGCCGGCCACCTCGATGTCGAGCACGACCTCGCCGTCGGCATCGGAATGACCGGGCTTGTTGGCGCCGCCGTCGACGCTTGCGGGTGCGATCTGCGGCATCGGAATGCCCGCCTTCTTGAAGAAGGTTTTCAGATCAGAGGCCTTGTAGCCGGCCCCGGTGGCATGACCCTTATTGTCGATGTCATTGAGCTCGATGATGGCGATGCACTGCCCGGCGCCGGTCTCGCCGCCCGGGAAGTTGTAGAGTTTTGCGATCTCTTCGACCGAGAAGCTGCCGCCCTGCCCCGCGCGTGCAGTCGCGCCCTTGCGCGGCGGCTTGCGCCGGAAATGCGGCTGCGCCACCGGCCGGTTGTCCAGGCCATGCACGCCGACCACGATGCCTTCGAGCTCGGCCGGGATCTGCACACTGCCCTTGCGCATGCGATAGGTCGCGCCCTCGTGCTTGACCTTGTTGAGCTTGACGCCGAAGGCCGCGGCCATCGCCTTCACCGTGCCGGTCAGCTTCACCGTACGGGAGGCCAGATGCACACTCTTGACGTTGAGATCATGATGATGGGCGAAATCGTCGATCTTGGCGACGTCAGCCGGATCGGCGCCCATCTGTTCGGCGAACTCGCTGCGAGAAAGATATTGTCGCTCGCGCGGCGGTTGCGCACCCAGCGCCATCACCTGCTCATCGTCCGCGCGCTTGGCGCGCAGACGAACGCTGATCTCGATTTCCTGCTTGGGATCGGCCGCGCCGACGAGCTTGGCGCCCTTCGGCAATTTCCGGGCGCTGTTCGCCAGCGTGACACGCGTCGTCGAGCTTGCCATGACTTCCTCCGTTTGTGATTGGAAGGCGGATTGTCGCACCTCAACTATAGGTGTAATCTCGGCCGCGAATTGGTTCAGACGATTGATCGATTATTTTCAAAAAATCTCTTCTTTGGCAGGGCGGATGCTCTGCAATCTCGAATCGGCACGGAATTGGTCAATAGCCCCGACCATTCTGTGAATACGTTTTCGATCTAAGATTGCAACCGTCGGCTCGGCTGGCCGACCAATGAGAGACATTTGTCAAAAACAATTGGTGGAGACTGCATGATGCCTGCCGACCGCAAATGGGTAGAGAAGAATCTCGGGTTTGATCCGATCACCACACCGCCGCCGCGCGAGACCTTCGTGGTCAAGCGCATCGCGGATGCCGCCGTGAAGAAGGCCGCAAAGGTCGCGCCGGAGGATTTTCAGCGCGAGATCATCGATTTCGATTCCGAATCGGCAGAAGGCCGCGCGTTCATGGCCTTCTCGACCGCGACCGGGCTGTCGCGCTTCACCGATATTCCCTGGCCCAAGGGGCTGGCGCCGCAGACCGGGCCGAGGCCCGCAGGCAACGGCAAGGGGCCACTGCCGCGCGCCGACGTGCTGGTCGTGACCTGGACCGTCGACGAGGGGCACGCGCTCAGCCGCGTGCTGACGCCGGGCAAGGACTCGCGTAACGACTACGTGCCCTACACGCACAACTACGCCGCCATCTCCAAGAAGATGCGCAACGGCTGCCCGGCCAAGGAACTGAAGCGGCTCGGCACCTTCTGGACCACCACGATCGGCAAGAAGAAGTGCGTGATCTTCAAATCCGACTCGCACATGTCGCAGGACGGCCCGCAGCTGCCGAATATCGACGTCTGGCGCCAGATCATCACCGAGGTGCAACCCACGCTCGTGATCACCACGGGCACGGCCGGCGGCATCGGCAAGCAGGTCGAGGTCGGCGACGTCATCGTGAGCCCGATCGTGCGCTTCGACTGCCTCTCGAAGTTCAAGAAGCAGCCGTTTGCGCAGGAGCATTTTTCGAGCAAGTCGGCCAAGACGACAAAATTCGCGACAGCCAAGACGCTGTTCAAGGCCAATGCCGGGCAGCTGCCGAAGACCAACACCAGGCCGCCAAAAATCTTCGTTGCCAAGCCCACCGGGCTGTCGTCCTCCGTGGTGACCACCGATTTCTTCGGCTTCGACACCTCGGACAATCACTTCCATCTCCAGGGGCTCGGCGACGTCTCCGAGATGGGCGACGCCATCCTGGGCCTCGTCGCCCAGCAGATGGGGGCCAAGGCGCCGCGCTGGCTCGCGATCCGCAACGTCTCCGACCCGCAGATCAAGGCCGAGGGCACGCTGAAGCAGCAGGAGCAGGTCGCCGCCCAGATCTACAAGGGATTTGGCCGCTGGAGCACGGTCTGCAGCGCCATCACTTGCTGGGCCAGCATCGTGGCGGAGCCTTAACGGGAGCGGCCCGAGGGTCAGCCTCCCTTGCCGAAACGGCTCGCCGTGTCTACCTCTCGCGGGTGATTTCGTGAGAGGTTCCCATGCTGGATGCCGCCGTGAAGGCGCTGTCGCAAATGATGTCGCCGCCGATGCGTTCGATCCTGTGGCGGTCGATCGGGCTTGCGCTGGTGCTGATCATCGTGCTCGCAATCGGGCTACAGCGGCTGCTCAGCTGGTTCGCGACCTATGGCGAGGCCTGGCTGGAGGGCCTGCTCGGGCCAAGCTGGCATTCGTCGCTGGAAGTGCTGTCCTGGATCATCTCGATTGCGGCCGGATTCGGCGTCGTGTTCGGCAGTGTGTTCCTGATGCCCGCGATCACCTCGCTGGTGGCGAGCTTCTTCGTCGACGACGTCGCCGACATCGTCGAGCGCGAATATTATCCGGCGGAGCGGCCGGGCACGGCGCTTCCGTTCAACCAGGCGATCCTCGAAGGCATCAAGACCGCGCTGCTGACCATTGTGGTCTATCTGATCGCGCTGCCGTTCGTGTTCCTGGCCGGCGCCGGTTTCCTGATCTTCTTCCTCGCCGCCGCCTGGCTGTTGGGGCGCGAATATTTCGAGCTCGCCGCGATGCGCTTCCGCTCGCCGGAGGAGGCCAAGGCGATGCGGCGCGACAATGCCGCGACCATCTTCACCGCGGGCCTGTTCATCGCAGCCTTCGTCTCGATCCCGATCGTGAACCTGGCAACGCCGATCTTCGGCATGGCCTTCATGGTCCACATGCACAAGCGGCTCTCCGGTCCGCGGCCCGAGCTGATCGAGCCGGCCCGGCAGGCGCGGTGAGGGGTGTTCTCCCTCTCCCGCAAGCAAACGGGAGAGGTGACCAACCGTGCGGCGCGATTGATCGGCCCCTCACGTCACCGACAGCCCGCATTTCCTCAGCAGCATCTTCGCAAAGCCGAACGGGGCCGGGGTGAACGGGCCGGGCGGGGCGCGGGTGATCAGGGCGATGAAGCCAAGCGCGGCCATCGCCAGCCAGAAGCACAGCCAGAAGCCGTCGACATAGGCGAGGACATTGGCCTCGCGCGCGACGAAGCTCGCGAGCGTGCCGAGCGCGCGCGCCTGCGCCGAACCGGCACCGTGGGCGGCAAAGTGATCGGCGAGTTGCTTCAGCATCCGCACCACATCGACATCGCCGACCTGGAGGTTCTGGCCGAGATAGAAGGAATGGATCTGCTCGCGAACGCGCAGCCACGTTCCCATCAGCGCCACGCCGATCTCGGCGCCGCCGAGCCGCATGATCTGGATATAGGCGGCAAACGAGGTCGCGCGGCTGGGGTCGGAATTGGACAGTGCGATGATGATGAGCGGCAGCAGCGTCGTCGACTGGCCGACGGCCTGCAGCAGCACGATGCCGATGAAATCCTCGCGCGCCCAGGCATGGGTGAGCTGGGTGCCCCAGAGATTGGCGGCAGCAAAGCAGGCAAAACCGATCACCGTCACGACGCGCGCATCGAAATGGCGGACCAGCCAGATCGAAACCGGCACCAGCACGAACATTGGCAGCGCGCCGTAGGTGAGCAGCAGCAGCCCGCTCTGCTCCGGCCGGAGCAGGCCGACATTGCCGAGGAAGTTCGGCACCAGCGATGAATTGGAAAGCGACGTCAGCGTGTAGAGCAGGATGGCGACCAGCGACAACCCGATATTGCGGGAGAACAGCACGTTCACATGCGCCCAGGGCTGACGCACCAGCGATTCATTGACGAGGAAGCCTGCGAACAACGCCACGCCGGCAGCGAGTAGCGCTGTCACCGTGCCGTTGCCGAGCCAGTCCAGCCGATTGCCCTGGTCGAGGCCGGCATAGATCATCGAAACGCCCGCACCGAGCAGCAGCATGCCGCCCCAATCGGCCTCGCGCAGCAGCGCGCGATTGACCGGCTCGTTCGGTGTTCCCAGATAGACCATCAGGCCCATCAGCGGCGCGATCACGACGCTCTGCCAGTACAGCCATTGCCAGCCGAGATGATCAACATAGAAGCCGACCAGCGAGGTCGATGAGTCCAGCGCAAAGCCGACCCGGATCGAATAGAGCGCAATCGCCGGCAGCCACCAGCGGATCGGCAGGTTGCGGAACACGATCATCAGCGTCGCCGGCACGAAGGTTCCGAGCAAGAGGCCATGCACGACGCTGAGCGCGATCAGCGTCGGATAGTCGTGCACGAAGGGAACGATCAGCGAGACGACGGCATAGACGAGGCTCGGGATGCCGAGCACGCGGCGCAGGCCGAACACGGTCGCAAGCCACGCGACCGCGGGCGCAATGAGGATCTGCGATCCGATGCCGGCGGTGGAGAGCCATGCGCCCTCGTCGAAGCTGAGGGAGAAGGCGCCACGCAGGTCGGGCAGGCCGACGGTGGTCAGCCGGCTGTCGAAATTGGCGAGGAACGAGCCGAGCAGCACGGCCGCGACGGCAAACAGCGGCTGTGGCGCGATCCCGCCGCGCGAGACTGGGCCGCTGCCGGCATCGTCATTTTCCGCCATTTGCGGCCGCAGTGTTGATGCTGGTGACGACCGACATGCCCGGCACCAGCCGCGTCAGCAAAGGCTGGTTGTCGTCGAACTGGATGCGGACGGGAATACGCTGCACGACCTTCGTGAAGTTGCCGGTCGCATTGTCGGGCGGCAGCAACGCGACCTGCGCGCCGGTCGCGGGCGCAATACGCTCGACCTTGCCGTGGAGCCTCTCGCGCGGGAAACTGTCGACGGTGATCTCGACCGCCTGGCCCGGCGCCACATGCGTGAGCTGGGTCTCCTTGTAGTTCGCGATCACATAGACTTTTGGCAGCGGCACCACGTTGATGAGGTTGGTGCCGACATTGACGTAGTCGCCGGGCTGCACCTGGCGCTCACCGACGACGCCGTCGAAGGGCGCCGTGATCTTGGTGTAGCCCAGCTTCAGCTTGGCGCTCGCCAGCGTCGCCTTGGTGGCTTCGAGATCGGCGGCGCGCTGCTTCTTGGTGCCTTGTAGGACCTCGAGCTGATGCTGCTGGGCCGCGATCACCGCACGGCTGGCGCGCACATCGGCCTGCGCTTTGGCAAGGCCGGCGACCGCCTGCTCGAGCCGCTGCCGTGTCCCGGCCTCGGTCTGCGACAGCGATTGCTGGCGCTCCTGCTCCTGCCTGGCCTCGACCTCGAGCGCCTCCGCGGATAACCGCGCGGCCTGCGCCTGCGCGATCGTCGCATATTGCAGCTCGACCTGGTTGGCGAGATTGTCGAGCGCGGCTTGCGCCGCGGCCACGGCCGCCTCGGACTGCGCGACCTGGGCCTCATAGTCGGCCGGATCGATCTGGATCAGGAGGTCGCCGGCCTTGACGCGCTGGAAGTCGGTCACCCCGACGCTCAGCACCTCGCCGGAGACGCGGCTCGCAAGCCGCGTCAGCTCGGCGCGCACATAGGCGTCATTGGTGGTCTGGACCGCAGCATTGCCGACCCATTCGTCGAAGCGCAGCGTCGCCAGCGCTACGAAAGCGAGCGCGACGATCACCGCAAACAGCGGGATCGCAAGCCGGCTCCAGAGCGAGCTCGCCGGCCGCTGCGTCGGCTTGAGTGGCGGAGCCGGCGTGACTGCGGGCGGTGGCGATGGGATTTGTTCCTGCTGACTCACGATAGGCCCCCAAACGCTGCGCTCTCTCATCCACGTCATTCCGGGACGATGCGCAGCATCGAACCCGGAATGACGGCCACTCACACCGTCTTCTCCGGCCAACGGCAGAGATCGTTGATCAGGCAGACCTCGCAGCGCGGCTTGCGGGCGAGGCAAGTATAGCGGCCGTGCAGGATCAGCCAATGATGGGCATGCAGCATGAACTCCGCCGGGATCACCTTTTCGAGACCAAGCTCGACGTCGAGCGGCGTCTTGCCGGGCGCAAGCCCGGTGCGATTGCCGACGCGGAACACATGGGTGTCGACCGCCATGGTGTGCTCGCCGAAGGCCATGTTGAGCACGACGTTGGCGGTCTTGCGTCCCGCGCCCGGCAGTGACTCGATCTCGGCCCGCGTGCGCGGCACCTCGCCGCCGAAATCGCTGAGCACCTTGGCCGACAGAGCGATGACGTTCCTGGCCTTGGTGCGATAGAGGCCGATGGTCTTGATGTAGTCGCGCAGGCGTTCTTCGCCGAGATCGAGCATCTTCTGCGGCGTGTCGGCGACCTCGAACAATGCACGCGTCGCCTTGTTGACGCCGGCATCGGTCGCCTGTGCCGACAGCACCACGGCCACCAGCAGCGTGAAGGGATTGACGTGCTCGAGCTCGCCCTTTGGCTCGGGATTGGCCGCACGGAAACGGCTGAAGACCTCGTGGATCTCCGCCGGCGTCCAAGGTTTGAAAGAAGTGGGTTTTACTGCTCTGAGCGATTTCTTGGCGGCGGCCTTCGGCTTTGCGACCGCCGCCTTTGCCTTTTTCTTCGGCACCGGCGCTTTGCGCGGGACCGGCTTGCGGGTGATTTTCGCCATGATCGGGATATACTGAGGGACGATGAGCACAGGCAACGAAATTGCGCGCGACAGCGAGGTGCAGATCTTCTCCGCGCTGCTGACGCCGCATCGCTCGCTGAACCGCACCGGCTTTCTTGCCGTGATGCTGTTCCTGAGCGTCGTCAGCTTCGCCACTGGACTCGTCTTCCTGATGAAAGGCGCCTGGCCGGTGCTCGGCTTTTTCGGCCTCGACGTGCTCGTCGTCTGGTGGGCCTTCAAGGTCAATTTCCGCACCGGGCAGGCGCGCGAGGAGATCACCGTCACGACATCAGAGCTGCGCGTGCGGCGCATCAGCCATCGCGGCCAGGTCGCCGAATGGACCTTCAACCCGCTCTGGGTCCGCCTCGACATGGAGGTCGACGAGGACTTTGGCATCGAGCATCTCTATCTGATCTCGCGCGGCCACCAGATCCAGATTGCCAGGTTCCTCGGGCCTGACGAAAAAGCAAGTTTTTACAAAGGCTTGGTTGAGGCACTGAACGCCGCCAGGCGAGGCCCGACCTACAACCCGGTGACCTGATTGGCCGGTCGGAAATCGGGTGGTTTCGCTGCCCTCCCGCGCCTACATTTCCACTCATGATGACACTCGCAATCCATGACCAGCGCCTGGCCAGGCCGGGCTCCCAGAACGCCGCGCTGCGCGACTATGATTCGGTGCGCCGGGCGATCGCCTTCATCTCGGAGAACTGGCGGACGCAGCCGACCATCGAGGCGATGGCGGATGCGGCCGGCGTCACGCCGGATGAGCTGCACCATCTGTTCCGCCGTTGGGCCTCGATCACGCCGAAGGCGTTTATGCAGGCGCTCACGCTCGATCACGCCAAGGGGCTGCTGCGGGACTCCGCGAGCATCCTCGACGCCGCGCTCGACTCAGGGCTCTCAGGTCCGGGCCGGCTGCACGATCTCTTCGTCACGCACGAAGCCATGTCGCCGGGCGAATGGAAGAACGGCGGCGCCGGGCTCACCTTGCGCTACGGCTTCCATCCCTCACCCTTCGGCACCGCGATCGTGATTGCGACCGATCGCGGTCTCTCAGGTCTCGCCTTTGCCGATCCCGGCGAGGAGAAGGCCGCGCTCGCGGACATGACGCGGCGCTGGGCGAACGCGACTTACGTTGAAGATCACGAAGGCACCGCACCGCTTGCAGCGCGCATCTTCGACACAAAACTGTGGCGCCCGGATCAGCCGCTACGCGTCGTCATGATCGGCACCGATTTCGAGGTGCGGGTGTGGGAGACGCTGCTGAAGATCCCGATGGGCCGCGCGGTGTCCTATTCGGACATCGCCTGCAACATCAACAGCCCGAAGGCCTCGCGCGCCGTTGGTGCTGCGGTCGGCAAGAACCCGGTCTCCTTCGTCGTGCCCTGCCACCGCGCACTCGGCAAGAGCGGCACGCTCACCGGCTACCATTGGGGCATCACCCGCAAGCAGGCGATGCTGGGCTGGGAAGCCGGACAGCTTGGGATGCAGTGAATTCTTCTCCCTCTCCCCGCACGCGGGGAGAGGCGAAGAAAATCAGCCCGCCAGATCCAGCTTCGACGCCACCGTCGAATCCGCATTGAGGCGGTAGATGATCGGCACCCCCGTCGCGAGCTCGCGCTTCAAAATGCCTTCGGGCGAGAGCTTTTCCAGCACCATGATCAGCGCACGCAGCGAATTGCCGTGGGCGGCGACCAGCGTGCGCTTGCCGTTGAGCACGCCGGGCAGGATCTCCTGCACATAGTACGGCAATGCGCGTGCCAGCGTGTCCTTGAGGCTTTCGCCGCCGGGCGGCGGCACGTCGTAGGAGCGGCGCCAGACATGGACCTGCTCCTCGCCCCATTTCTTGCGCGCGTCATCCTTGTTGAGGCCGGAGAGGTCGCCATAATCGCGCTCGTTCAACGCGAGGTCCTTCGAGGTCGGCAGGCCCGTCTGACCAAGCTCGTCGAGAATGAGGTCGAGCGTGTGCTGCGCGCGTGTGAGCACCGAGGTGTAGGCAACGTCGAACACGAGGCCCTGGGCTTTCAGCTTGCGCCCGGCCTCCTTTGCTTCCTTGACGCCGAGCTCGGTGAGGTCCGGATCCTTCCAGCCGGTGAACAGGTTCTTCAGATTCCATTCGCTCTGGCCGTGGCGCACGAGCACAAGAAGACGTTCGCTCATCAACTGCTTTCCGTGTTGTCTAGATGTCGGATAGGCCGAGCACGTCGGCCATGGAGTAGTGCCCCGGCTTCTTGCCGTGCGCCCATAGCGCCGCCTTCAGCGCGCCGTGTGCGAACAGCATGCGGTCTTCGGCGAGATGCGACAGCGTCAACCGCTCGAACGGGCCGAGGAAGGTGACGCTGTGCTCGCCGGCGACGGTGCCGCCGCGCAAGGAGGCAAAGCCGATCGCGCCCGGCTTGCGCGCGCCGGTGATGCCGTCGCGACCGCGCTCCGAATGCTCGTCGTCCAGCGGGATGCCGCGACCAGCAGCTGCCGCCTGGCCCAGCATCAGCGCGGTGCCGGAGGGCGCGTCGACCTTCATGCGGTGATGGGATTCGACGATCTCGATGTCAAAGCTCTCGTCGAGCGCCTTGGCGACGCGCTTGACCACCGCGGCGAGCAGATTGACGCCCAGGCTCATATTGCCGGATTGCACGACGACGGCACGGTTGGTGACGCTCTTGATGACGGCGTTGTCCGAGGCCGAAAGCCCGGTGGTGCCGATGACATGGACGAGGCCGCGCTCGGCCGCGATCGCGACATTGGCGATGGTCGCCGCCGGCACCGTGAAATCGAGGATGCCGTCGGCGTCCTTCGACATCGCCCAGAGATCGGCGGACACCTTGATCCCGTTGGCCGGCAGGCCGGCGAGCACGCCGGCGTCCTTGCCGAGCAGCTCCGAGCCGGGCGCCTCCAGGGCGCCCGCCAGCACCGCGCCTTTGCTCTCGGCAATCGCCCGCACCAGCGCGCGGCCCATCCGGCCGCCGGCTCCGGCTACAATCAAGCGCATATCGGACATGGTATGATCCTCTCACGGCCGTTGTAGCGGCGGGATGCAGTTCCGGCAACCGAGAGGGGACACCTCCGTCATTCCGGGGCGATGCGCAGCATCGAACTATGGTGCGCAGTTGCGCACCTGAGAATCTCGAGATTCCGGGTCTGGTCCTTCGGACCATCCCGGAATGACATTGAGCCTCAGCCGTCCGACGGCTGCGGGCCGTCATAGCCCTCGATGATGATGAGGTCGGCGATCGAGTGCGGCTGGCGCACCTTGATGTTGGCCTGGTATTCCGGCGAGTTGTAGCAGGCGATCGCGGTCTGGTAGTCTGGGAATTCGATCACGACGTTGCGGGTGCGGCTGGCGCCCTCGACCGTGGTGAACTTGCCGGCGCGGACCACGAAGCGGCCACCCCATTTCTTGAAGATCGGACCGTTGGCGACGGCATAGGGCTTGTAGCCCTCGTCACTGCTCACGTCGACGCGCCCGATCCAGTAGCCCTTTGCCATTGTTCTTCTCCTTGTTTGTTCGTTAGCCGAGCGCCTGCGCGATCTCGGCCTGGATTGCGTCTGCCGTTGCCTTGGGGTCGGTGGCTTCCACCACCGGCCGACCGACGACGAGATAGTCCGCGCCTGCGGCAATTGCGCGACCTGGCGTCATGATGCGCTTCTGGTCGCCGGTTGCCGCACCCGCCGGGCGAATGCCGGGCGTGACGAGGTGCATCTGGTGGCCGACGATCTTGCGCAGGCTTGCCGCTTCCTCGGGCGAGGACACCAGCCCGTCGATCCCGAGCACCTGCGCCTGCTGCGCGCGCGCTTCGACGAGTTCGGAGACGCCGAGCCGGTAGCCTGCCGCATGCAGATCGTCCTCGTTGTACGAGGTCAGCACCGTGACGGCGAGGAGCTTCAGTTTCGAGCTGCCGCGACCTTCGACGGCGCCCTTCATGGTCTGCGGATACGCGTGCACGGTGAGGAACGTCGCGCCCAGCCTGGTGATGCTTTCGACGCCCTGCGCCACCGTGTTGCCGATGTCGTGCAGCTTGAGATCGAGAAAGACCTTCTTGCCGCTGTCGGCAAGCTTGGTGACGAGAGGCAATCCGCCGGCGTAAGCGAGCCGATAGCCGATCTTGTAGAAGGTGACGCTGTCGCCAAGCCTTGCGATCATCGCCTCCGCGGCATCGACGCTGGGTAAATCGAGCGCTACGATCAGGCGGTCCTTCGGGGCGATTTTGGCTGGCGTCATGTCACCTCACATCATGCGTTGAGAAATGTCGATCAATTGGCGCACCATCTCCTTCAGCCCGTCGCTGTCGGCCTGGGTCTTGAGCCTGTCCATATCGTCATAGGCCTGGTCGGCAAAGGCGAGCGTGAACTGGCTGGCGATCACGTTGGCGTGGCACGACGTCAGGATCAGCCGCAACGCCTGGAGCGCGCGCGCCGCGCCGAGCCGGCTCTGCGAAGCACCGGCGAGCGCAAAGGCGCGGTTGCGGAACACGTCGCCGCGTGTCTCGTGCGGATCCTGCACGCGGCTGACCCAGTCGATCGCGTTCTTCAGCAGCGGCGGCACCGAGGCGTTGTATTCGGGCGAGACGATCAGCACGCCATGATGCGCACCGATCATGCGCTTGAGATTGATGGCGTGCTTCGGGACGCCGGACTTGGCCTGGAGATCGCCGTCGTAGATCGGCAGCGGGAAATCGGCGAGCGAGATGCGGGTGACGTCAACGCCGGCCTGGGCGAATTCATAGCTGGCGACCGCCGCCAGCTTCACATTGTGCGAGCCGGTGCGCAGCGAGCCGGGAATGACCAGGATCTTCGGGGCTGACATCCTCTTCCATACGTTCGGCGAAACGATCCCGCCGCGCATAGAAGGAAGCCGGCGGAATTAGTCCTTGCGATACACCCAGACGCGGGCCGGCGGAAGGTTCATCCAGATCCGTTCCGAGGCTTCTGTGGACACGCCGGGCAGCGATTTCGGGATCGGCGGCACCACCGCATAGGTGAACTGGACGAAGGGCGCGCCGGGCGCGAGCGCCGTGAAGGCATCGCGGATCAGCCGCAGCCGCGTCAGCATCGGTTTTGTCACGAGCGGCAGGCCGGAGACGACGGCAGCAGCCGGAGCGCTCAGGACATTCCAGAGCGTGTCGCGGAGGCGATAGGCATCGCCCTGCACAACCTTGGCCTGCGGATAGCGGTCGCGCAAAAGCGCGCAGAAGCCTGGATTGTATTCGACGAGGACGAGGCGCTTCTGGTCGACGCCGCGCTCGACCAGCGCCGAGGTGATGGCCCCCGTGCCGGGCCCGAGCTCGACAACCGGAGCGTCCGAATCGATCTCGACGTAGTGGGCCATGGTCCGGGCCAGCAGCTTGCCCGACGGCATCACCGCGCCCATGTGGAGGGGCTTTTCGATCCACGATCTGAGAAAACGCACCTCGTCATCAAGACGGGGCTTCTTCAACGCACGCGCGGACGACGGCAATGGCATGTCTGGACCGGACGGGACGGGACCGCGTGACCGCGGCGTGTCAGAAAATGGTCATAAAGACGTATAGGCCGAAGGCGATACGGTCAAGCCGGGTCAGCTCGCCCGATTACCGAAGAAATCCTTGACCTTGGCGAAGAAACCCTCGGATTCCGGCTGGGTGTTGCCGGAGGAGAGTTTTTCGAACTCGGCCAGCAACTCCTGCTGCTTCTTGGTGAGGTTCTGCGGAGTCTCGACCACGACCTGGACATACATGTCGCCCATCTGGCGCGAGCGCAGCACCGGCATACCCTTTGATGCAATGCGGAACCGGCGGGCGGACTGGGTTCCGGCGGGGACCTTCACCTTGGCCTTGCCCTTGTCGATGGTCGGCACTTCGAACTCGCCGCCGAGCGCCGCGGTCACCATCGAGATCGGCACGCGGCAATGCAGGTCGGCACCGTCGCGCTGGAAGAACTGGTGCTGGGCCAGCGACAGGAAGATGTAGAGGTCGCCGGGCGGGCCGCCGCGCACCCCGGCCTCGCCTTCGCCGGCAAGCCGGATCCGGGTGCCGTCCTCGACGCCTTGCGGAATATTGACCGACAACGTGCGCTCTCGCGTGACGCGGCCCTGGCCCGAGCAGGACGGGCAGGCGTCCTCGATCATCTGGCCGCGGCCCTGGCAACCGGGACAGGTGCGCTCGAGGGTGAAGAAGCCCTGCGACTGTCGCACGCGGCCGGCGCCGCCGCAGTGGGAGCAGGTCTTCGGCTTGGTGCCGGCCTTCGCGCCGATGCCCGAGCAGGCCTCGCAGGTGACCGAGACGGGAATCTCGATCTGCGCGGTCTTGCCGCCAAAGGCCTCCTCGAGGGTGATTTCCATGTTGTAGCGCAGGTCGGCGCCACGCTCGCGGCCGCCGCGGCCGCGCTGCCCGGCCATGCCGAACAGGTCCTCGAAAATGTCGGAGAAGGAAGAGGCGAAGCCCGCGCCGAAACCGGCGCCGCCGCCGGGACCGCCCTGCTCGAAGGCGGCATGGCCGAAGCGGTCATAGGCCGCGCGTTTGTCCTTGTCTTTCAGGACCTCGTAGGCCTCGTTGATTTCCTTGAACTTGACCTCGCTGCTGTCGTCCCCGGGATTGCGGTCAGGATGGAATTTCATCGCCAGCTTGCGGAACGACGATTTCAGCTTGCCCTCGTCGGCCGTGCGTTCGACTTCGAGGGTTTCGTAGTAGCAGCGCTTGGTGGACGTGGACATGTCTGACTCGGTCTATCCGATCGCGATTCAAGTCGGAGCGAAACAACGTCGCCACGCGACGATATAGGCAGCCTTCCGCGTCACGGCAGAGGGCTGCATGGCAGCGTTGAGCATAACGGCTGGGAATTGATTGATCGTAACGGGCGCGCCGCCCATCGAGCCCGACACGAAAGCCTCCCCCCGGAAGGGGGAGGCTGTAGAAGCGTGTGGGGTCCAAGCCGTCCGCATCATGACCCTCTTGGGGCTTATGCGGACTTCTTGTTGTTCTTGTCGTCGTCGACTTCGGTGAATTCCGCATCGACGACGTCGTCCTTCGCAGCGTCCTTGGCCGCATCGGCCTCGGCCTGCTGCTTGTACATGGCTTCGCCGAGCTTCATCGAGGCCTGGGCCAGCGTGTTGGTCTTGGCCTTGATCGCCTCGGCATCGGTGCCCTTCAGCGCTTCCTTGAGGTCGCTGACGGCGTCCTCGATGGCGCGGCGCTCGGTCTCGGCGACCTTCGAACCGTGCTCGGCCAGCGCCTTCTCGGTGGAGTGCACCAGCGCGTCGGCATGGTTCTTGGCATCGACCGCCTCGCGGCGCTGCTTGTCGGCCGCGGCATTGGCCTCGGCGTCCTTGACCATCTTGTCGATGTCGGCTTCCGACAGACCGCCGGAGGCCTGGATTCGGATCTGCTGCTCCTTCGCAGTCGCCTTGTCCTTGGCCGAGACGTTGACGATGCCGTTGGCGTCGATGTCGAAGGTCACCTCGATCTGCGGCATGCCGCGCGGAGCCGGCGGAATGCCCATCAGGTCGAACTGGCCGAGCATCTTGTTGTCGGCCGCCATTTCACGCTCGCCCTGGAAGACGCGGATGGTGACCGCGTTCTGATTGTCCTCGGCGGTCGAGAACACCTGGCTCTTCTTGGTCGGGATCGTGGTGTTGCGGTCGATGATGCGGGTGAACACGCCGCCCAGCGTCTCGATGCCCAGCGACAGCGGGGTCACGTCGAGCAGCAGCACGTCCTTGACGTCGCCCTGGAGCACGCCGGCCTGGATCGCGGCACCGATCGCCACGACTTCGTCCGGATTGACGCCCTTGTGCGGCTCCTTGCCGAACAGCTGCTTCACGACTTCCTGGACCTTCGGCATGCGCGACATGCCGCCGACCAGAACGACTTCACCGATCTCACCGGCGGTGACGCCGGCATCCTTCAGCGCCTTGCGGCAGGGCTCGACCGTTTTCTGCACGAGGTCGTCGACCAGCGCCTCGAACTTGGCGCGGGTGAGCTTCATCGTCAGATGCTTCGGGCCGGTCTGGTCCGCGGTGATGAAGGGCAGGTTGATCTCGGTCTGCGTCGTCGACGACAGCTCGATCTTGGCCTTTTCAGCGGCTTCCTTCAGGCGCTGCAACGCGAGCTTGTCGTTGCGCAGGTTGATGCCCTGCTCCTTCTGGAATTCATCGGCGAGATAGCCGACGAGGCGCATGTCGAAATCTTCGCCGCCGAGGAAGGTGTCGCCGTTGGTCGACTTCACCTCGAACACGCCGTCGCCGATTTCGAGAATGGAAATATCGAACGTGCCGCCGCCGAGATCGTACACGGCGATCGTGCCGGTCTTGGTCTTGTCCAGACCATAGGCGAGCGCCGCCGCAGTCGGCTCGTTGATGATGCGCAGCACTTCGAGGCCCGCGATCTTGCCGGCGTCCTTGGTGGCCTGGCGCTGGGCGTCGTTGAAGTAGGCGGGAACGGTGATGACCGCCTGGTCGACCTTCTGGCCGAGATGGGCTTCCGCGGTCTCCTTCATCTTCTGCAGGATGAAAGCGGAGACCTGCGAGGGCGAATAGGTCTGGCCGTCGGCCTCGACCCAGGCGTCGCCGTTGGAAGCCTTCACGATCTTGTACGGAACGAGCTTCTTGTCCTTCTCGACCATCGGGTCGTCGTAGCGGCGGCCGATGAGGCGCTTCACTGCGAAGAACGTACGCTCTGGATTGGTCACGGCCTGGCGCTTGGCGGGCTGGCCGACGAGGCGCTCACCGTCGTCCGTCACGGCGACGATCGAAGGCGTCGTGCGCATGCCTTCGGAATTCTCGATAACTTTGGCGTTCTTGCCATCCATCACGGCGACGCACGAATTCGTGGTGCCGAGGTCGATCCCAATGACCTTTCCCATGGTCCTGATATCCTTCTTTTTGCGGCAGGTTGGCTGGGCCCAGAAGGCACCCGAACCGAAACCCCCTAAGATCAAACATCCGCGATATTGCGATGATTGAGGCTCATATAGGAGGGGGGGAGGGGGCCGCAAGGACCGAACGCAAGTTTCGGCCGTGAAAACATTGGGTTTTGGAAGATCCTATCCGGGCTTCACCGTACTTGCGGGTGAGGATTTATTAACAGGTTCGGCTATCTGCCCGTCCGACCAACGTGATCCGGCCCACCCTGTTGCCGGCGCGGCAAACCCGTTAAAAGGCTGACCGGCCGGACAGCCTCGTCAAGGGGCTGCTTCGCGCGACAAAGCGGCCCGGTGGACGACCATCGAACGGCCTCAATGTGAACCAAACAGAGTGCCCATGAAGCTGACCCGCCCCCTCGCCGCGCTCGCTCTTCTCGTTGTCTCCGCCTTTCCGGCGCTTGCGGCCGACGCCGTCTACCCGCCCGGCCTGCGCCTCGGCATGGTGCCGCTGGTCGGCCTCAGCAAGGCCAAGACCTTCCCGGGCTTCGAGAACGAGGACGGCAGCGTCAAGGTGCTGATCACCGAGCTGCCGCCGGCGGCCTATAACGAGGTCGTCAGTGCCTTCAACACCAATCCAGCCGGCGCCAACGGCATCAAGCCGGACAAGATCGAGACACCCGCGGGCCTTGCCTATTTTACCACCGAAAGCGGCAAAGCCGGCGACGCGCCGGTGAAGCGCTATTCGATGATCGTGCCGGGCACCGGCTTCTCCGGCTATGTCGCGGTGCAGGTCCCCGAGAACGCCTCGAAGATCTACACCGACGAGGCGGTGCGGCAGATGTTTGCGACCGCCACCATCCGCAAGGAGGTGTCGGCGGACGAGCAGATCGGGCTGTTGCCGTTCAAGATCACCGATCTGGCTGGCTTCAAGGACGTCCGTACGCTGGTGCCGGGCGCGAGCATCATCCTGGCCGACGGCAACGAGAGCTCGGGCTACGAATCGAAGCCGTTCATGATCCTCGGCCTGATCGGCGCGACCCCGCAGCAGACCGACGACCGCGCCCGCTTCGCCCAGGAAGCTGCGATGCAAATCCCCGGCGTGCGCGAGTCCCGCGTCACCATGTCCGAGCCGATCCGTATCAACGGCCAGCCGGGCTTTGAGACCCGGATCGACGGCATCAGCGGCAAGGACAAGACCGCGGTGACGGTGGTGCAGTGGATCCGCTTCGGCGGCGGCACCTCGCTGCGCATCATCGCCAGCGCGCCACGCGACCAATGGTCGGACGCCTTCACCCGTTTCCGCGCCGTGCGCGACGGCATCCAGCCGAAGGGCTAAGGCGCGCTCGTCCAGCAAACTCGGTGTTGTCCCGGCGAAGGCCGGGACCCATAATCACAGGGAGTGGTTGCAGGACGAACTGGTAACTCCGAAGCCTCGCAAAACCATTGCTGCGGCGTATGGGTCCCGGCCTTCGCCGGACGACGAGAAATTGGCAGCCCAACCTCTCACCAAACCCGGCTGCATTTTCAGGCTTTCGTTCGTACACGAACGGAACTAGGCTTCCCTCCATTGGATCAACTTGAGACTATCCTGGAGGGAGGCGGACAATGCTCGATCGACGACAAATCTTGGCGGCCCTGGGGACCACGGCGCTCGCGAGCTTCGCTCCATCGGCGCTTTTCGCAGCGGCTTCGATCAAACCGGACGACACATCCGCATTGCTCGTGATCGACGTGCAGAACTGCTTTCTGCCGGGCGGCAGCCTCGCGGTGAAGGAAGGCGAGCAGGTCGTGCCCGTGATCAACAAGATGGCGAAGGCGTTCTCGAACGTGGTGATGACGCAGGACTGGCACACGCCCGGCCACGTCTCGTTCGCGTCAGTGCACTCAGGCAAGAAGCCGTTTGAAACGATCGACCTGCCTTACGGCAAGCAGGTGCTGTGGCCCGACCATTGCGTGCAGGGCACCGACGGCGCCTCGCTCTCGAAGGACCTTTCGATCCCGCAGGCCGAGCTCATCATCCGCAAGGGTTTTCACAAGGACGTCGACAGCTATTCGGCGTTTCTCGAAGCCGACGGCAAGACGTCGACGGGACTTGCCGGCTATCTCAAAGGACGCAAGATCAAGCGCGTCTTCGTTGCGGGTCTCGCCACCGACTTCTGCGTCGCCTGGACCGCGCTCGATGCCCGCAAGGCGGGCTTTGAGGTCTATGTCGTGGAAGACGCCTGCCGCGGCATCGACAATCAGGGCTCGCTCGCAAAGGCCTGGGCCGACATGGCCAAGGCCGGCGTGAAGCGGATTCAGTCTGCGGATATCGCGGTCAGCGCGTAAGACTCTTGCGCAGTCATTCCGGGGCGGCTCGCAGAGCCGAACCCGGAATGACGCCAAAGCTCAGTTCGCTTCGTTGTTGTTGGCCGCGGGCGCGGGCTTTGCACCGCCCTTGGCGACACCGACCAGCGCCGGGCGCAGCACGCGCTCGCCGATGGTGTAGCCGGCCTGCATGACCTGCACGACGGTGCCTGCAGGCACCGACGCATCGGGCACTTCGTACATCGCCTGCTGGAAGTTCGGGTCGAACTTCTGGCCCTGCGGATCGAACTTCTTCACGCCGTGCTTTTCCAGCGCGTTGAGCAGCGAGCGCTCGGTGAGCTCGACGCCCTCGATCAGAGCAGTCAGGCCGGGATCGGCGGCGGCACGAGCGTCGGCCGGAACGGCATCGAGCGCGCGCTGAAGATTGTCGGCGATGTCGAGCACGTCGCGGGCAAAGCCGGTGACGCCGTAGAGCTTGGAGTCAGCGACTTCCTTCGCGGTGCGCTTGCGCAAGTTCTCCATCTCGGCCAGCGTCCGCAGCATGCGGTCGCGCGCTTCGGCGGCTTCCTTCTGCAGCAGCTCGACCGAGCCGGGCTCGGGATCGTCGGGCATGATGTAGGGTTTCGACACCACGGGCTCGCCGGTCGGCGCGGCCGTGTCTTCGGGTTGCCGGGTTGGATCGGTCATCGGCTGCTTCTCAAACTCGTCTCAAGGGGAGGTTTTCTGGCCCGGATATCGTGCTTCGGGCGCTGAAAATCAAGCGCCCGTGATCGGCTCAAATGCCGGTCAGCCCCCCAACAGGCGGCTGACGATGCGGGCGGCGTAGTCCACGGTCGGGATCACACGGGCATAATTCAGCCGTGTCGGCCCGATTACACCCAAGACGCCGACGATACGGCCGGCGGCATCCCGATAGGGCGAGATGATGGTGGAGGAGCCCGACAGCGAAAACAGCTTGTTCTCGCTGCCGATGAAGATCCGCACGCCTTCGGCAGTTTCGGCGCGCCCCAGCAGGTCGATCACGCCACGTTTCGTCTCGAGATCGTCGAACAGCAGGCGAACGCGCTCCAAATCCTCCAGCGCGTGCAGATCTTCCAGCAGATTGGCGTGGCCGCGAACGATGAGCTGACGGTCCTCGTTCTCGCCGCCGGACCAGCTCGCAATCCCGGCCGAGATGACCTTTTGCGCCAGTTGGTCGAGCTCGGCGCGGGCCTCGCCGAGCGCGGTTTCCAGCTCGAGCCGCGCCTCGGCGAGCGTCCGGCCGCGAATCCGCGCATTGAGGAAATTGCCGGCTTCCGTAATGGCGGACGAGGGAACTCCCGGCGGCAGCGTCAGCACGCGGTTTTCGACCTGGCCATCCTCGCCGACCAGGATGACCAGCGCCTTCTCGGGTTCCAACCGGACGAATTCGATGTGCTTCAGCCGCGCATTGGACTTTGGCGTCAGCACCACGGCGGCGGCGCGGGTCAGGCCCGACAGCCGCGTCAGCGCCTGGTCCAGCGCCGCCTCGACCGATTGCGCATGGCCGACGGTGGCGAGCTGGCTCTGGATCGACTGCCGCTCGGCCTCGTTGAGGTCGCCGACCTGCATCAGGGCGTCGACGAAGAAACGCAGGCCAAGTTCCGTCGGAAGCCGGCCGGCTGAGGTATGGGGGGCATAGATCAGGCCGAGCTGTTCCAGATCGGCCATGACATTGCGGACCGAAGCCGGGGACAGCGGCATCGCGATCAGGCGCGAGATGTTGCGCGAGCCGACCGGCTCGCCGGTCGCCAGATAGCTTTCGACAATTTGACGAAAGATGTCGCGGGAACGCTCGTTGAGCTGGGCGAGGCCTGCGCGCGGCGCGATCAGATGGATCGGATCGTGATGGGCCACAGACGGTAACTCCTCTCAGATGCTCATAATTTGTCCATCCGGGACGGTTCTGACAAGCGTGGCGTTTGCGGGGTGGAAAACCGGGGCTGAAAGCGGCCTTGATGTTCCCCCTTGCCGCTCACCCTCACCCCACCTACAAGCACCGCGAACAGCCCTTTTCCGTGAGTTTTGGAGGATTCCCATGCGGCCAAGCCGCCGTGCGCCCGACGAATTGCGCCCCGTGACGCTTGAGCGTGGCGTGGTCAAATATGCGGAAGGCTCCTGCCTCGTGAAATTCGGCGACACCCATGTGCTGGTCACCGCCACGCTGGAAGAACGCCTGCCGCCCTGGCTCAAGGGCCAGGGCCGCGGCTGGGTCACTGCCGAATACGGCATGCTGCCGCGTGCGACCTCGGAACGCACCCGCCGCGAAGCTGCGGCCGGCAAGCAAAGCGGCCGCACCGTCGAAATCCAGCGCCTGATCGGCCGCTCACTTCGCACCATCGTCGATCTCGAAGCGCTCGGTGAGCGTCAGATCACGGTCGATTGCGACGTCCTCCAGGCCGACGGCGGCACCCGCACCGCCTCGATCACCGGCGCCTGGGTCGCGCTCGCCGATTGCATCGCCTGGATGAAGGCGCGCAACATGATCAAGGCCAACGTGATGCGCGACAACGTCGCCGCGATCTCCTGCGGCATCTATCAGGGCAAGCCGGTGCTGGATCTCGACTATGCCGAGGATTCGGAAGCCGAGACCGACGCCAATTTCGTCATGACCGGCGACGGTCGCATCGTCGAGGTGCAGGGCACCGCGGAGCGCGAGCCGTTCACACAGGACGAGTTCCTGGCGCTGATGGCACTGGCGCAGAAAGGCATCGCGCGGCTCGTGGACTTGCAGAAACTGGCTGTCGCGTAGTCAATAGGCCCATGCACCGCCGAATCACCGGAAAGCTCGTCATCGCCACCCACAATCCCGGCAAGCTCGCCGAGATGAAGGAGCTGCTCGCGCCTCACGGCATCGAGGTGGTGTCGGCCGGTGAGCTCGGCTTGGGCGAGCCGGACGAGACCGGCAACGATTTCCGCAGCAATGCCGCGATCAAGGCGATCGCGGCGGCGCAGGCAACCGGCCTTCCGTCCTTCGCCGATGATTCCGGTATCGTGGTCGATGCGCTCGACGGCGCGCCCGGCATCTACAGCGCGCGCTGGGCCGGCCCCTCCAAGGATTTCGCTGCGGCGATGGCGCAGATCGAGCGCCTGCTGCAGGAGCGTGGTGCCACCACGCCGGATCGCCGAAAAGCGCATTTCGTCTCCGCGCTCTGCGTCGCCTGGCCCGATCATCATCTCGAAGAGGTCGAGGCGCGTGTCGACGGCACACTGGTCTGGCCGCCGCGCGGCACCGCCGGCTTCGGTTACGATCCGATGTTTTTGCCCGACGCTCACAAGCGCACTTTCGGCGAGATGGAAAGCATCGAGAAGCACGGCCTGCCGCCGCTTGGCCTTGGCCTGTCGCATCGCGCCCGCGCATTCGTGAAACTGGCGGAGATCTGCCTTGAGCCGCGCTAAAGCGTTTTCAAGCGAAGTGGACACCGGTTCGCGCCAGGAAAACGCGTCAAAACAAGAGTCTGCAGCCTTTGGCGTCTACGTGCACTGGCCGTTCTGCCTGTCGAAGTGCCCCTATTGCGACTTCAACAGCCATGTCCGCCACGCCGCGATCGACGAGGCGCGCTTTGCCTCCGCCTTCGCGCGCGAGATCGAAACGACCGCGCAGCGCTCGCCCGGCCGCGAGGTCACGTCGATCTTTCTCGGCGGCGGCACGCCATCGCTGATGCAGCCTGCAACCGTCGGCGCCGTGCTCGACGCGATCGGCAAGCACTGGACTGTCGCAGGCGATGTCGAGGTGACGCTGGAGGCAAACCCGACCAGCGTCGAAGCCACGCGCTTTGCCGGCTATCGCGCCGCCGGCGTCAACCGCGTCTCGCTTGGCGTGCAGGCGCTGGACGATGCCTCGCTGAAAGCCTTGGGCCGCATGCATAGCGCGCGCGAGGCGCTCGATGCGGTTGCCATCGCGCGCCGCTCGTTCGACCGTTATTCGTTCGACCTGATCTACGCCCGCCCCGACCAGACACCGGCGATGTGGGCCGATGAGCTGCGTCTCGCCATCGATGAAGCCGCCGAGCATCTGTCGCTCTATCAGCTGACCATCGAGGAAGGCACGCCGTTCTTCGGCCTGCACCAGGCCGGCAAACTGAAAACGCCGGACGAAGCGGTCGCGCGTGCGCTCTACGACGTGACGCAGGAGACCTGCGACAAGCTTGGCTTGCCCGCCTACGAGATTTCCAACCACGCGCGTCGCGGCGCCGAGTGCCGGCACAATCTGGTGTACTGGCGCGGCGACGAATATGCCGGCATCGGCCCCGGCGCGCATGGCCGCCTCGACATCGACGGCGTGCGTCATGCCACCGCCACCGAAAAGCGTCCGGAAGCCTGGCTGCTGCGGGTCGAGACGAATGGTGACGGCATCGTCACCGACGATCTCCTCAACAGCGAAGAACGCGCCGACGAATTTTTGCTGATGGGATTGCGCTTGGCCGAAGGCATCGACCCCGCGCGCTACATGGCGCTCGCCGGCCGCCCGCTCGACCCCGGCCGCATCGCGCTGCTGCGTGAGGAAGGCGCGATCACGGTCGATGCAACGGGCCGCTTGCGCGTGACCAGCAGCGGATTCCCGGTGTTGGATGCGGTGGTCGCGGATCTCGCGGCGTAACGAGATCTCGTAGGGTGGGTTAGCCGAGGGCGTAACCCACCTTGCTTCCACATGCGCGGAACGAAGTGGTGGGTTGCGCTTCGCTAACCCACCCTGCGACTACGGCACCGTTGTCCTGAACTACGCCCCAAAGCTCTTCGGCGAGCCCGCAACGGCAACACCACCGCCGGTCGTCACCTTCATCACCGCGAGCCCACGTTCATTGGTGCCATCGGCGCGGAAGCGGAACAGGCCGTCGATGCCGGCGAAGCCGGAAGGGTTGGTGAGCACGTCGGACGAGAAGCGCGTGGTGCCCTGCGTGCGCGCGAGCGCGGCGACGAGCGCCACCGCGTCATAAGCCAGCGTCGCGGTCCGGATCGGATCGGCGCCATATTTGGTGCGGTAGCGGCCGGAGAACGCGCGGAAGCCGGCGGGATCCGGCGCGGCATAGAGACCGCCTTGCAAGGCGGGACTGGCATAGACGCGCGGATTGTCCCACAGGCCGGTGCCAAGCAGCTGGATGTTGCGCAAATTCGCGCCCGCGGCGGTCATCGCATCGGCCACCGCGACGACGGCGTCGCCGTCATCGGCAATGAACAGCGCATCCGCGCTGCCGAGCTGCTGCGCCACGCTGCGCGCCGGCGTGGCGCGATCGGCACCGTATTTCTCGAACGCGACGATGCGGCCGCCGCGCCGCGGCACGGCCGCCTTCACCGCGGCTTCGACGACATTGCCATAGGCATTGTCGGGCACGAGCACCGCGTCGGAGCGTTTTCCGATGCTGGCCGAATATTCGATGATGCGATTGACGTCGGACTCCGGCAGGAAGCTCAACAGATAGACCCCGCGGCCCGCGATGCTCGAATCGGTCGAGAACGCCATCACCGGGATGCCGCGCGTGCGCGCGACCTGGGCCACGGCCGGCACCGATTGCGCAAACAGCGGCCCCAAAATGATCTCGGCGCCTTCGTCGATCGCCTGCTGCGCGCCGGCTTGCGCGCCCTGCGGGCTGCCATTGTCGTCCTTGATCAAGAGCTGGATGTTCGGATTCTGGAACTCGGCCAGTGCCATCTCGGCAGCGTTGCGCATGGATTGCGCGGCCAGGCCGGCATTGCCCGCGGCCGAGAGCGGCAGGATCACGCCAACCTTCACGCCACCGGTGCCGGCGGTGGTCGCCTGCTGCGGCGGACCGGCCGGCTGAGCCGGAGGCGAGGAGCTGGAGAACGGGCTGGAAAACTGGCTGAGGCTCTGCTGCACGCCGGCGCAGGCCGAGAGCAGGGGCGTGCCGATCAGCAGGCCAAGCGCGCTCCGCCGGGTCGCTCCCGACAAACGGGGCCCCGGAACGGAAGACTTCGGATCGCGCGGGCCCAGCATGGCAGCTTCTCTTCTGACCGGTCGCGAGCGGCCAGTCACAACATTCATTGCCGCGACAGAAGCCGCGGATTCGGGCATATTGTCGGCAAATAGTTAACCAAAACAAAAGGATAATGACCGCCTAATGCGGCTGCCCTTATGCTCTGGCTGGCTGTTCGCCCTCCGTCATCCAACATCAAAGCGGGGTTTCCGCCGCGAATATGGCGCTGACACTTCGTCCTTTAGCGAATGTGATGCCGCATGGATCACATTCCAGTTCTTCCTCACCCCAGTTTCGTATCCTGCCGGCACGATCTTTTTCGAAGGACTGGTTCCCAGCCCCGGAGATCATGCCTAAGTTCGATTCATTATGCGCGCAAAGCCGGCCCCGATAAATACGACTGAAGCTACGGATGCCGCCCCCCGCGGTTTCTCCATCGACGCCCACCGGCTCACGGCGCCGAAGCCGGCGGCCGGCCTCTATCTGGTCGCCACCCCCATCGGCAATCTCGGCGACATCACGCTGCGCGCGCTGCAAACGCTGGCCGGGGTCGACGTGATCGCCTGCGAGGACACCAGGATCACGCGGCGCCTGACCGAGCGCTACGCCATTACCGCACAGCTCAAGCAGTATCATGAGCACAATGCCGAGGCCGCGCGGCCGAAGATCCTGGAGGCGCTTGCGGCCGGCGGCTCGGTCGCGCTGGTGTCGGATGCCGGCACGCCGCTGATCTCCGATCCCGGTTACAAGCTGGTGCGCGAGGTCTGCGCGGCCGGCCATGCGGTCTATGCGCTGCCGGGGCCATCCTCGGTGCTGGCAGCACTCTCGGTCGCGGCCCTGCCGACCGACCGCTTCTTCTTCGAGGGCTTCCTGCCGGCGAAATCCGCCGCGCGGCGGTCGCGCCTCACTGAACTTGCCCGCATCGATGCGACGCTGGTGATGTTCGAATCCGGCAACCGCATCCAGAATACGCTTGCCGATCTCGCGGAGATCATGGGCACGCGCGACGCCGCGATTTGCCGCGAGCTGACCAAACTGCACGAGGAGATTTCCCGCGCAACGCTGGACGAACTGGCACGCGAAGCAGAAGCACTGGAAACGCGCGGCGAATTCGTGCTGGTGATCGCTCCGCCGGCGGCGGATGCCGACGTGCTGACATCGGATGCGCTCGACGATCTCTTGCGCGAGCAGCTCGCCACGCACAGCGTCAAGGACGCCGTCGCGCACGCGGTCGGGCTCTCGGGGCGGCCCCGACGCGAGGTCTATGCCCGCGCGCTCGAGCTCGCAAAAGATCTGCGGGGCGGCGATGGCGAAGACTGAGGATGCTCCGGGATCCAAACCGGAACCGAAGATCGCCTCGCCCGAGCGTATCGCCGCGTTCCGCACCGGCATCTCGGCCGAGAGCCGCGCCGCTGCTTATCTCATGGCCAAGGGCTACCGCATCCTGGCCAAACGCTACCGCACCCCACATGGCGAGATCGACCTCGTGGCGCGCCGCCGCAACCTGATCGCCTTCGTCGAGGTCAAGGCGCGCGCCAGCCTCGATGACGCCGCCTATGCAGTGACGCCGCGCCAGCAGCAGCGCATCATCGACGCCGCCCAGGGCTGGCTCGTAGCGCATCCCGAGCATGCGGAATTCGAACTGCGATTCGACGCCATGCTGATTGCGCCGCGCTCGCTTCCGCGCCATGTGTTGGCGGCATTCGACGCCTCGACCTGAAAGGCAGACCATGAAACTGAACGTCGCCGTCCAGATGGACCCCATCGCCCGCATCAACATCAAGGGCGATTCCACCTTTGCGCTGCTTCTGGAGGCGCAGAAGCGCGGCCACAGCCTGTCCTATTATACGCCCGACAGGCTCTCGATGGTCGGCGAGGAGATCGTTGCGCCCGTGCAGCTTCTGACCGTGCGCGACGAGGCCGGGGATCACTTCACCCTCGGCGAGCCCAAGCGCGAGGCGCTGAACGGCTTTGACGTGGTGCTGCTGCGCCAGGACCCGCCGTTCGATCTCGCCTACATCACCTCGACGCATCTGCTCGAGCGCATTCACCCGAAGACGCTCGTCGTCAACGATCCCGCGTCGGTGCGCAATGCACCGGAAAAGCTGTTCGTGATGAACTTTCCGCAGCTGATGCCGCCGACCCTGATCTCGCGCGATCTCGATGAGATCAACGCGTTCCGCGACAAGTACGGTGCCGTGGTGATGAAGCCGCTGCACGGCCATGGCGGCGCCGCAGTGTTCCGCGTGATGCCGCAGGACATGAATTTCGGCTCGCTGTACGACATGTTCTCGGTCACTTTCAAGGAAGCCTGGGTGATCCAGCAATTCATCCCCGAGGTGAAGCACGGCGACAAGCGCATCATCCTGGTGAACGGCGAGTTCGCAGGCGCCGTGAACCGCGTGCCTGCCGCCGACGACCTCCGCTCCAACATGGTGCGCGGCGGCGCCGCGCAGGAGACCGAGCTCACGCCACGCGAGCGCGAGATCTGCGCAACCGTCGGCCCCGCGCTGCGTGAGCGCGGCCTGTTGTTCGTCGGCATCGACGTCATCAACGGCAACCTCACCGAGATCAACGTCACATCGCCGACCGGCATCCGCGCCATCGCGCGGCTCGGCGGTCCCGATGTTGCGGCAAAGGTCTGGGATGTCATCGAGCAGAAGCGGGTGAAGTAACCGCCGCCTCGTGGCCCGGATGGAGCGCAGCGAAATCCGGGCTCCGCATCCGTAGCCTTGCTCGACTGTTCTAGCTGTAAAATTCCCGGGCGCGTCGGACCGTGTCGGACGGATAGAGCCCGAATGCCGTGCGGTCCGACGCCGCAAACCGACCCATATGCGTAAAGCCCCATTTCAGCGCGACTTCGCTGACTTGCGCGCAACGTTACGGCTCG
This sequence comes from Bradyrhizobium sp. T-1, assembly GCF_053592855.1. Taxonomy (NCBI): domain Bacteria; kingdom Pseudomonadati; phylum Pseudomonadota; class Alphaproteobacteria; order Hyphomicrobiales; family Nitrobacteraceae; genus Bradyrhizobium; species Bradyrhizobium sp. T-1. The sequence goes on from NZ_CM132115.1 coordinate 189,725, forward strand.
TACGACCCGGCCACGATTACATTCGCGGCAAAGGACGGCCGCCGGTATCCCTGCCAGTAGTGTTCGGACCAGCGGGGTGCGAAGCCACCAATCCAGACAAGGCTCGCACCCCGGGATGACGGACCAGCATTGTCGTCGCATGCACGCGATGTCACCCATCGCTAACCACCCGTTCACCATGACGCCCCGCGCCTCGCGAAAACGCATGAGCGCGCATGCGTGAATCTACGGGGCCATTGGCTGACCGAATAACGCGACGTTCACCATCTGCCTAAAACGCTCGCTGTCGCTGCGCATCGCATTCGACCTCGCAACACCCCTTATACTTTTACTCCCTACTCATCGATGCGGGGGAACCCGCCACGTGCGGTTCGAGTGCCCCGCGTAAGAGTAGAAGCGTATGAACACCGCACGCATTGTCGTTCTCGTCATCGCACTGGGCGCCGGCGGCGTCGCTGCGTATCTGGCGAGCAGCTATGACAACAAGCCCGCAGCCCCTCTCCCGGTGGCCGAGAAGCTGCCGACGGTCGAGGTGCTCGTCGCCAAATCCGACATTCAGCTCGGCCAGGCCGTGAAGGCCGAGGATCTGCAATGGCAGACCTGGCCGCAACCGACCGCCAGCAGCGCCTTCATCCGCCGCGACAGCCGGCCCGACGCGCAGACCCAGATCGCCGGCTCGATCGCGCGCGTTCCGTTGATGCAGGGCGAGCCGATCCGCGAGCAGAAGCTGGTGAAGGCCGACGGCTCCGGCTTCATGGCCGCGATCCTGCCATCGGGCATGCGCGCCGTCTCCACCGAAATCTCCGCCGAAACCGGCGCCGGCGGCTTCATCCTGCCGAACGACCGCGTCGACATCGTCCTGACGCGGCGCATGAAGAATCCCGACGCCGGCGGCAATGACTTGATCCTCTCAGAGGTGGTCCTGACCAACATCCGCGTGCTCGCGATCGACCAGGCGCCGAAGGAGAAAGAGGGCCAGAACGCCGTGCTCGGCAAGACCGTCACGCTCGAGCTCCGGCCCGACCAGGTCGCCACGCTCTCGGCCTCGCGCCAGGGCGGCACGCTGACACTCGCATTGCGCAGCATCGCCGATGCCAGCGCCTCCGACGGCTCGCCCGAGGACCAGACGCTCAAGTCGCGCCAGAGCGGCGTCAACGTGATCCGCTACGGCGTGCAGACACGACAATTAACGTCACAGAAGTGATGGGGACAGCATGAACTATGGGGATAATCGGACGGGCATGCGCATTCGGGGGAAGCGCGCTCGCTCGTTCTGGGCAGGGACAATGCTGATACTGGGGCTGGTCGCAGCCCCCGATCTCGTCCGCGCTGCGGATGCGCCGGTCGGAGACCAGGCGCCGCTGCAGGCGCCGGATCTCGGCGTCTCGCCGGTCGCGAGCATCGCGCCGGCGAGGACACGCTCGTTGTCGCTCGGCGTCGGCAAGTCGGTCGTGATCGACCTGCCGCGCGAGGTCAAGGACGTGCTGGTGGCCGATCCCAAGATCGCCAATGCGGTGATCCGTTCGTCGCAGCGCGCCTATATCATCGGCGCCCAGGTCGGTCAGACCAACGTGGTGTTCTTCACCGCCGACGGCCAGCAGGTCGCCGCCTACGACATCGCGGTGAAGCGCGACCTCAACGGCATGCGCGCGGCGCTGCGCCAGTCGCTGCCGGGCGTGCAGATCGAGGGCGTCGGCGACAGCGTGATGCTGACCGGCTCGGTGTCGAGCCCGGTCGAGGCCCAGCAGGCCGGCGACGTCGCCGCGAAGCTGGTCGGCGGCGCGGACAAGGTCGTCAACAACATCGTCGTGCGCGGCCGCGACCAGGTGATGCTCAAGGTCGTCGTCGGCGAAGTCCGCCGCGACATCGTCAAGCAACTCGGCGTCGATCTCAGCGCCAGCCTGAACGCCGGCACCGCGGTGGTGAATTTCAACAATTCGAACCCGTTCTCTGCCAGCGGCGGGCCGCTGGTCAGCAACAACGGCCTCGGCGTCACCGGCCTTGCCAAGGGCGTCGCCACCGTCAACGCCACGATGCGTGCGATGGAGACCGCGGGCGTGATGCGGACGCTGGCCGAACCGAGCCTGACGGCGATCTCGGGTGAATCCGCGACCTTCATCGCCGGTGGCGAATTCCCGATCCCCGGGGGGTATGCCTGCGATCCGACCACGCATGTCTGCACCACCCAGATCACCTACAAGAAGTTCGGTATCTCCTTGAACTTCACCCCGGTCGTGCTCAGCGAGGGCCGCATCAGCCTGCGCGTGATGACCGAGGTCTCGGAGCTGTCGAGCCAGAACGCGATCACGGTGTCGCAGGCGCTGTCCTCAAGCGCGACCAACTCGATCACCATTCCCTCGGTCCAGACCCGCCGCGCCGAGACCACGCTGGAAATTCCCTCCGGCGGTTCGATGGCGATGGCCGGCCTGATCCAGCAGCAGACCAAGCAGGCCATCAACGGCCTGCCCGGCGTCGACCAGGTGCCGATCCTCGGCGCACTGTTCCGCAGCCAGGACTTCGTCAACAACGAGACCGAACTGATGGTGATCGTGACGCCCTATGTGGTGCGCGCGGTCGCCCAGAAGGAATTGTCGCGGCCCGACGACGGCTTCGCGCCGTCCTCGGATGCGCAGTCGGCGCTGCTCGGCCGCATGAACCGCCTCTACGGCATCGCGCGCCGCGTCGATCCGATCGACGGCAATCGCGGGGATTTCGGCTTCATCATCGACTGAGACGAACGGTTTGGGGACCGGGGCAAGACACGGGGAAGAGGGGACCAGCCGATGACGAAGACATCCGCCGATCGACGCCGCAAATTGCGCATCGCACTCGCGCTGACGGGGCTCTCCGTCATGCTGGGAGCCTGCAACACCACGGGCGACGTCGTCACCACCCAGACGGTGCCGACCGATTACCGCATGCGCCACCCGATCGCGGTGCAGGAAGGCAAGCGCTCGATCGTGATCTTCGTCGGCAAGGCCCGCGGCGGACTTTCGGCCGCGCAGCACGCCGACGTGATGGGTATTGCCCAGGATTGGGTGCGCGAAGGCAGCGGCTCCGTCGTCGTCGACGTGCCCATCGACACCGCCAACTCGCGCGCCGCGGCGGCGACCTATCACGAGATCCGCGCCGTGCTCGGCAGCGGCGGCGTGCCGTCGCGCGCCATCGTCCAGCATCCCTACCGTCCCGAAGACCCCGGCCTGCTGCCGACGATCCGGCTGAGCTATTCCAAGATCAAGGCGGTCGCCGGTCCTTGCGGGCTATGGCCCGAGGACGTGGGGCCGTCGATCCTCGACCCCGGCTACAACGAGAACCGGCCCTACTTCAATCTTGGCTGCGCCACCCAGCGCAATCTGGCGGCCATGATCGACAACCCCGCCGATCTCGAGCAGCCGCGCGGGGAGACGCCGGCCTATACCGCGCGGCGCGACATCGCGTTCGAGCGCTACCGCAAGGGCACCCCGACCACGACCATCTATCCCGAGGCTGACAAGGCCAAACTCAGCGACACAGGCAAATGACGGACATCCACGACGAAGAGGCGGACGATCCGCAGCACCCCGAGGATCACATTGCGCCGGTTCCCCGTATTTCGGTGCAGGCCTTCTGCGAGACCGAGCAGACGCTCGCCGCGGTGACCGCCGCCGGCCAGGACCGCCGTCTCGCCAAGGCCCATCTCACCGCGAAAAGCGGCGGCCTCGCCGCGGCCATCGAAGTCTATGACACGATGCCGACGCCGAACGTCATCGTCATCGAATCCGACGGCACGCGCGACATTCTCGAAGGCCTCGACGATCTCGCCGGGGTCTGCGATCCCGGCACCCGCGTGGTCGTGATCGGCAATCCCGGCGACACCGCGCCCTATCGCGAACTGGTGCGCCGCGGCGTCAACGATTACGTGGTCGGACCGGTCGAGACCATCGACGTGGTGCGCTCGATCTGCAGCCTGTTCTCGGCCTCCGAAGCCATGATCACCGGTCGCATCATCGCTGTGGTCGGCGCCAAGGGCGGCGTCGGCGCCTCCACCGTTGCGCACAACGTGGCCTGGACCATCGCGCGCGACCTTGCGCTCGATTCCGTCGTGATCGATCTCGACCTCGCCTTCGGCACCGCCGGTCTCGACTACAACCAGGATCCGGCGCAGGGCATCGCCAACGCGGTGCTGTCGCAGGACCGGCCGGACACGGCGCTGATGGAGCGCCTGCTCGCCAAATGCAGCGATCATCTCAGCCTGCTGGCCGCGCCCGCCACACTCGATCGCGTCTATGATTTCGGCGCCGAGGCGTTCGATGCGATCTTCGACACGCTGCGCATGACCACGCCCTGCATCGTGCTCGACGTCCCGCATCAATGGTCGGCCTGGACCAAGCGCGCGCTGGTCAACGCCGACGATATCGTCATCGTGGCCGAGCCGGATCTCGCCAACCTGCGCAACACCAAGAACATGCTGACCGTGCTCAAGACGGCACGGCCGAACGACCGGCCGCCGCTCTACTGCATCAACCAGGTCGGCATGCACAAGCGAGCCGAGATCGACGTCAAGTCCTTCGCCAAGACCATGGAAAGCCAGCCGCTCGCGGTGATTCCGTTCGATTCCAAGCTGTTCTCGACCGCGGCCAATAACGGCCAGATGATCGCGGAGGTCTCCAAGAGCCACCGCACCACCGAGCTGTTCCAGAACATGGCCAACCGTCTCGCCGGGCGCGGCGACGTGAAGAAGCCGAAGCGCTCGCTGCTCGGTCCGCTCTTGAAGAAGCTGAAGGGCAGGTCGGGACGCGGATCGGCGCCGCATCGCAAGGCGTCGTAAGCGCGAGAGCGTTTTTCGAGCGAACAGGACTCTCAGCGGCGGGTGATTACTTCTCGGCCCGCTGCTGTTGTTTCTTCGACAGCAGCTCGCGCAGCGCCGCGACCTTTGCCGCCGCCTGATCCGGCGGCAGATCGGCCTTCACGAGGATTTCAGCCTCGGCCTGACGGCCCTGCAATCCCAGCACGAGCGCGAGATTGGCACGGACCCGCACATTGTTCTGATTGCGCTGATAGGCACGGCCGAGCACCTGTTCGGCCTTCGACAGATTATTCTGCAGCACATAGGACAGGCCGAGATTGGACAAAACCTGCGGCTCGTCCGGCACGATCTTCAGCGCCGTCGCATAATATTGCTGCGCTTCCTCGTTGCGGCCGAGTTGGTCGAGCGCCGCACCTTGCGCCGACAGGATGCGCCAGTCGGGATCCTCAGGCGTATGCGCGCGGCTCAGCACATCGAAGGCCTGCTGGAAATTGCCATTGTCGGCGAGCGCGCGGCCGTAGCCGGCGAGCAGCGCCTTGTTGCTGGGATGGACCATCACGGCCTGCTCCATCACCGCGACCGCCTGGGCGTGCTGGCCGGTCTCGCGCAGGGCCTTGCCGTAGTCGAGGGCGATGTTGGGATCACTGGGCTTGGCGCGATAACGTTCGCGCAGGGCGTCCATATCCGGCCTGGCATCCGCCGTCGCAGCAGGCTCGGGCTTGCTGCTCACACCGAGCGCGCCGGTCACGTCCTCCAGGCTTGTGGTCTGGCAGCCGCCGAGCGCCAGCACCGCCATCGCGGGAAGCAGGAATCTCGCCGGGGAAGAGGCAAGGAACGAACGCTTGGACATACTCTGATCACCGCCGGCGGACTGATCAGAGATGCTTTGCCTATTAACGCTAAAGTCCGGTTAAGGACGCGTCGCTCGCGACTCGATTGTTATCGTTTGCGCGCTCAGTCGGTAAATTCGGCACCGAACTCGCAGCCGATGCGCCAGCGCAGGCGGCACTGACGCGAATAGTCCGGCGCGAAGATGATGGTGAATTGCGGCGGCACTTCCAGAAACTCCGCCACGACCTTCACGCCACCGTCGGAGATATCCGTGATCGTGCAGTCCCGTGGCAACGAGCCCGCGCCGAAGTGAATCTTGGCAAGCCGGCTGCACACCCGTCGTTCGCTTCTGCGGCGATTTGCAAGCATTTTGAATTCTTCACCCGTTAGATCACGGCCCATCCCGCACCTCTAGGAGTAGCGGACATTCGTTGGAATGTGCTGAGGAGAGCCGCTCGCATTCGAGGCGTAGTGTCGGGACCCTGTTTACGATTGGTTAGGGGGTGCGACCCCCCTCATTGTCGTTCCCGTATTGTTCTTGTCAGGACTATCTCCGTCTGCTACCCTCGATTGTGCGAGGGGGCAGGCATGGTTCAGCGGGTTTCGACAGTCGCCTTTGAGGGGATCGAGGCCCGCGCGGTCGACGTGCAGGTGCAGGTTGCGCCCGGCCTGCCGGCGTTCGCCATCGTCGGGCTTCCCGACAAGGCGGTGTCGGAGGCGCGCGAGCGGGTCCGCTCGGCACTGATCGCTTCGGGACTGGCGCTGCCGGCGCGGCGGATCACCGTCAATCTCGCGCCCGCCGACCTGCCGAAGGAAGGCAGCCATTACGACCTGCCGATTGCGCTCGGGCTGATGGCGGCGATCGGCGCGATCCCGCCGGATGCGCTGACCGGCTTCACCGTGCTCGGCGAACTCGGCCTCGACGGCTCGATCGCACCCGTCGCCGGCGTTCTTCCCGCCGCGTTCGGTGCCAATGTGCGCGAGGAAGGCTTGATCTGCCCCGCCGCCTGCGGCTCGGAAGCGGCCTGGGCGAGCCCGGACATCCAGATCGTCGCCGCGCATTCGCTGATTCAGATCGCCAATCATTTCAAAGGCACGCAAGTGCTGTCGCGGCCCGTGCCGAAAGTCCACGAGGCAGCCGCGTCGCCGCTCGATCTGCGCGACATCAAGGGCCAGGAGAGCGCCAAGCGCGCGCTGGAGATCGCGGCCGCCGGCGGCCATCACCTCCTGATGATCGGCGCGCCGGGGGCCGGCAAATCGATGCTGGCGGCACGCCTGCCCTCGATCCTGCCGCCGCTGTCGCCGAGCGAATTGCTCGAAGTCTCGATGATCGCCTCCGTTGCCGGCGAGATCGAGGGTGGCGCGCTGACCTCGCGGCGGCCGTTCCGCTCACCGCATCATTCCGCCAGCATGGCCGCGCTCACCGGCGGCGGCATGCGGGCAAAGCCCGGCGAGATTTCGCTGGCGCATCAGGGCGTGCTGTTCCTCGACGAGCTGCCGGAATTCGATCCGCGCGTGCTGGATTCGCTGCGCCAACCCTTGGAGAACGGCGAGGTCTCGGTCTCCCGCGCCAACCACCGCGTGACTTATCCGGCGCGCTTCATGCTGGTCGCGGCGATGAATCCCTGTCGCTGCGGCAATGCGTTCGAGCCCGGCTATGCCTGCAAGCGCGGCCGCGTCGACCGCTGCACCGGCGACTACCAGGCACGCATCTCCGGTCCGTTGATGGATCGCATTGATCTGCGCATCGAAGTCCCAGCCGTGACCGCGGCGGACCTGATCCTGCCGCCGCCGACGGAAGGCTCGGCCGAAGTCGCCGCGCGCGTCGCAGCGGCGCGCGACATCCAGCTCGCGCGCTACGCCAATGCAGGCCTGCCGCGGGTCCGCACCAATGCCGAGGCGCCGGCATCCGTGCTGGAAGACATCGCCAAGCCGGACGCGCAGGGACAAAAGCTGCTGCGCGACGCCGCCGAGACCATGCGGCTGTCGGCGCGCGGCTATCATCGCGTGCTGCGGGTGGCGCGCACGCTCGCCGACCTCGACGGCACCGAGAAGATCGGCCGGCTGCATCTCGCCGAAGCACTGTCCTACCGCGCACTCGCGGAGGATGTACGCCAGCTGGCTTGATCATCCAGCGCATCAACCCGGCGGTAACGAGTTTCCTTTACGCTCTGCAAACCATAAGGCCCACAAGTTCCAGTAAGGGCCCGGCGAGTAGCGTGTCATGTTGCGTTTCAAGATCCTGGCCTCGGTGGTTCCCCTGTTGGCGGCTGCGGTGTTCGCCCGCGGCGAGATCGGATCGGTCTCGCATCCCTGCATCGCCCTCGGCGATACCTCGGTCGAGCTGACATCCCTGTTCTGGACGGCCGGCGTCCATGTCGCCTTCACCGACGATCCGTCGCGGGCCACGGTGCGGGTTCAGATCACCGACGATGCGGATGCCGCGGACTTCGCGGTGGTGGACGATGGTCTCGGCTCCGAAACCGAGTCCTGCCAAGCGAATCCGGCGACACGTCTCGTCACGATTGCCGCGCAGCCGGTCGACGGTGGCCCCGTCATCTATCTCTCCACCGATGGCCCGGCCGATTACCGCATCTTTGTGCGCTCGAAAACGTTCTCGCAGCGCGAGGCCGCGGCGCTGATCGTTGGCGCCCATGGCGGTCGTCGCCCGCTCCCCCTCCAGGCTGCCTCGCTCTGACGCGTTAACACCCCGTCAACCCTGTTTGGAGGCCGCCGCAAGGTCTCAAGCTGTTCGCAAGGTGGGGGAGACATCGTCGCACAAGGCGGCGGGTTTCTGTTCAAGAGTCGGGGTCGGTGGCGATGGGTCGGACGTTCCGGATCAAGGTGCGCATGCGCCGCTTCAGGCGACAGCACCCCCGAATTGCCTTCGCGATCCGCTCCTTCATGATCTTCTCGGCGACGTTCGGCGGCGCCTATGGCTTCGTCACCGGCAGCCGCGCGCCGAATTCAGGCTACGATCCCAACGCGTTTGCGATCGGCGCGAGCTTCCTGTTCGCGCTGGCCTGTCTTGGCCTTGCCACGCTCAGCATGCGGCTGCGGTTCGTCAACAAGCGGATGCGCAAGCTCGCTGCCCACAATGATGCGCTGATCGACCGCAATTGGGAGCTGAAGGAGGCCGAAGAGCGGGCCCGCAACCTGTTCGAATCACAGGGCGACCTGATCGTGCTGCGCGACCATCAGGGCCGCATCACCTTCGTCAATGACGCCTATTGCGCGCTGGCCGGACAGGCGCGCAGAGCGCTGGTCGGCACGCGGTTCGACTTCGACGTGCTGGAGCAGGGCGACAGCGCGCGCGAGAGCAACGGCACGCGCATCCACGACCAGCGGATCTCCACTCCACTCGGCGCGCGCTGGATCGCCTGGCGCGAGGGGTTTGTGCGACACGATGCCGGCCAGCCCGCCGAACTGCAGAGCGTCGGACGCGACGTCACCGACCGCACCGAGACTGAACGCGCGTTATCGGACGCCCGCGACCAGGCCGACGCCGCCAACCGCGCCAAATCCCGTTTCCTCGCGATGGCCTCGCACGAGATCCGCACGCCCCTGAACGGCATCATCGGCATGGGTGGGCTCTTGCTCGACACCATCCTGACGCCGGAACAGACGACCTACGCCCGGGCCGTGAAGACCTCCGGCGAAGCGCTGATGGCGTTGATCGAGGAACTGCTCGACTATTCCAAGATCGAAGCCGGCAAGCTCGATCTCGACCAGCGTCCCTTTGCACTCTCGACCCTGATCGAGGAAATTACCGAGCTGCTGGCGCCGCGCGCGCAGGCCAAGAAGCTCGAGATTGCGGCCTATGTCGACGAGCGATTGCCGCTCGAGGTCACAGGTGATGCCGCGCGGCTGCGCCAGGTGCTGCTCAATCTCGCCGGCAACGCCATCAAATTCACCGCGACCGGCGGCGTGGTCCTGATCGTCGAGCCCGGCATCTGGCCGAACGAGATCAGCTTTCTGGTGCGCGACACCGGCATCGGGATCGCGCCCGAGGCGCAATCGCGCATCTTCCGCGAATTCGAGCAGGCCGACGACCGCGTCGCCCGCACCTATGGCGGCACCGGGCTTGGCCTTGCCATCAGCGAACGCATCGTCAAGCGCATGGGCGGGCGCATCACGCTGGAGAGCGAACCCGGCAAAGGCTCGACCTTCGAGGTCGCAATTCCGCTCGCACTCTCGCAAGGTCACGCCGGACAAACGACGTTCCCGAGTCCGGACCTCGCCGGCAAGTCGATTTTGCTGGCGGCCGGCGGCATCGAAGCGTCCCTGATCGCGCGACGGCTGGAACGCTGGGGTGCCCAGACCTGCCTGGCCGCGGATGCGGCCGTGGCCGAGGCGCTGCTGCCGGAGCGCTCCTGGCATGCGGTGCTGATCGACCGCGCACTCGGTGCGTCAATCACCGATCGTCTGGGCGAAGTCGCCCGCGCCCACGCGACGCAGCGGCTCGTGCTGCTGACGCCGAGTTCGCGTCACGACAAGCTCTCACCAGCCTTCACCGGCTTCCTGGTGAAGCCGCTGCGCGCAGCCTCGCTCGCCGCGCGCCTGGCGCTGACGCCGGACGTCCCCTCGCCCGATCTCGCGCCGGAGCCTGTCGAGCCGGCTGCGGTCAAAACGTCCCCTGGGGGCCTCTCGATCCTCGTCGCCGAAGACAACGAGATCAATGCGCTGCTGATGCGATCGCTGCTGACCAAGCTTGGCCATCGCGTCGTCCTCGCGGTCCATGGCGAGGCTGCGCTGGAATCCTGGCTCGCGGCCAACTCCGCGGGCACGCCCTATGACCTGGTTTTGATGGACATCCAGATGCCGCAGCTCGACGGCATCGAAGCCACACAACGCATCCGCGCCCACGAGGCCGCCACCGGCCGTCACCACACGCCGATCCTGGCGCTCACCGCGAACACGCTGGTGGAAGATCGCTACGCCTGCTTCGAAGCCGGCATGAACGGATTTCTGGTCAAGCCGCTCGATCGCGAGAAGCTGGACGAAGCGCTGGCGGGGCTTGCGGCGTCAAGGCAGATCGCGGTGTAAGAAGGTCTCTCCGCCGTCATTGCGGGGAGCTCTTGCGACGAAGCAATCCAGACTGCCTCCGCGGAAAGACTCTGGATTGCTTCGCTGCGCTCGCAATGACGATGTGGGTGCAACCGTGCTCCACCCTCCGAGACTGATGCCTACAACCTTCTGAGCGCTACGCTCTCCACCGCATGGTCCGCGCCCTTCTTCAGGATCAGCGTCGCGCGGGGCCGCGTCGGCAAGATGTTATCCTCGAGATTGGCGAGGTTGGTGCGCTCCCAGATCGCGGTGGCCGTGGCGGTGGCCTCATCGTCCGACAACAGCGCATAGCGGTTGAAGTAGGATTTTGGATTGGTGAACGCGGTATCGCGCAGCGCCAGGAAGCGCTTGATGTACCAGCGCCGCAGCGCCGCCTCGTCGGCGTCGATATAGACCGAGAAGTCGAAGAAGTCGGAGACCACGGGCACCGCCTTGCCGTCACGCGGCAGCTTGCCGGTCTGCAGCACATTGACGCCCTCGACGATCAGGATGTCGGGCTGGTCGATCTCGGCCCATTCGTTCGGCACGATGTCGTAGGTCAGATGCGAATAGACCGGCGAGCGCACATGGCGGCGGCCCGACTTGATGTCGGACAGGAAGTTCAGCAGCAGCGGCAGGTCGTAGCTCTCCGGAAAGCCCTTCTTCTGCAAGATGCCTTGCTGCTCGAGCAGGGCCTTCGGGTAAAGAAATCCGTCGGTGGTGATCAGCTCGACCTTCGGCCGCGGCGACCAGCGCGCCAGCAGCGCCTGGAGCACGCGGGCCGTGGTGGACTTTCCAACCGCAACCGAGCCGGCGACGCCGATGATGTAAGGCATCTTGCGGTCACGGATGTTGAGGAACTGGCGTTCCGCGTAATACAGGCGCTGCATCGCATCGACATAGATCGAGAGCAGGCGCGACAGCGGCAGATAGATGTCCTCTACCTCCTTGAGATCGAGCCGGTCGTGCAGCGAGCGCAGCCGGTCGAACTCGCCGGGCTCCAGCGTCATCGGTGTATCGTCACGCAGTCGCGCCCACTCTTCGCGCGAATAGACGCGGTATGGATTATATTGCTGCTCGGGTGCGCGGATATCCATGACGCGACTTACTCCGTTAAGAGGACGACAGCATGATCCGGAAACGTGTGACGCGGTTTTCCGAACAGATCATGCTCAAACAAACCCTCTAGCTGCCGCTCTTGCGAGACGCTTTCTCTTCCAACCCAGACATATTCGTGCGCTTGTCCAGCGCCGCTTCCACTTCTTCTAGTTTTACGCCGCGCGCCTTGAGCAGCACAAGGAAGTGATAGAGCAGGTCGGCACCCTCGGCGATCAGATGCGCGCGATCGTTTTCGACTGCTGCGATTACGGTTTCGACTGCTTCCTCACCGAACTTCTTGGCGCAATGTTCGGCGCCCTTGTCGAGAAGCTTGCGGGTATAGGAGGCCTCTCCCCCGGAGGCCGCGCGGGCATCGATGGTCTCGGCGAGATCGTGGATGGTGAAACGCGGCATACGGAATACTCAGAAACATAAGCCTAGAAGCCCGCAGGCCTCTTTCTAGCATTATTCAGAACGGGAGTCGTCAGGCATCCAGGCGCATGGGCAGTCCGCGCCGGGCCATGTGCTCCTTGGCTTCGCGGATGGTGAACTCCCCGAAATGGAAGATCGAAGCCGCCAGCACGGCGGTGGCACGCCCATCCCGGATCCCGTCGACGAGGTGGTCGAGATTGCCGACGCCGCCCGAGGCAATCACGGGAACGGGGACGCTGTCGGCGATCGCCCGGGTCAGCGGGATGTCAAAGCCCTGCCGCGTGCCGTCGCGGTCCATCGAGGTGAGCAGGATTTCACCCGCCCCGAGCGAGACCACTTCCTGGGCATATTCGATGGCGTCGATGCCGGTCGAGTTGCGGCCGCCATGGGTGAAAATCTCCCAGCGATCGCCGCCCGGGCGCTTGACCCGCTTGGCGTCGATCGCGACGACGACGCACTGCTCGCCGAACTTCTCGGCAGCTTCCTTGACGAACTCGCGCCGCGACACCGCGGCGCTGTTGATCGAGACCTTGTCGGCGCCGGCGCGCAGCAGCGTCTTGATGTCGTTGACCTCGCGCACCCCGCCGCCGACGGTCACCGGCATGAAGCAGGCTTCCGCCGTGCGCCGGACCACGTCCAGCATGATGCCGCGGTTCTCATGGGTCGCGGTGATGTCGAGGAAGGTCAGCTCGTCGGCGCCGGCGGCATCATAGGCGATCGCGGCTTCGACGGGATCGCCGGCATCGCGCAAGTCGACGAAGTTGACGCCCTTGACGACGCGGCCGTCCTTGACGTCGAGGCAGGGGATCACGCGCACCTTGAACATGTGTCAGCTCCCAGGCGCGCGTGCATCGCGGATCAAGGTGAGGGCGGCGGCCGGATCGAGCCGGCCGTCGTAGAGTGCGCGGCCGGCGATCGCACCGGCGAGCTTTTTCGCCCGCGGCGTCAGCATCGCCTTCACGTCCTCGATCGAGGCAAGACCGCCGGAGGCGATCACGGGAATCGAGATGGCGTCGGCAAGCGCGACGGTCGCGTCCAGGTTCAGGCCTTTCAGCAGGCCGTCGCGCGCGATGTCGGTGAAGATGATGGCGGCGACGCCGGCATCCTCGAACCGCTTTGCGATCTCAAGCACCGTGACTTGCGACGTCTCGGCCCAGCCTTCGACGGCGACCTTGCCGTCACGGGCGTCGAGGCCGACCGCAACACGGCCGGAAAATTTCTTCGCCGCGGCCTTCACCAGCTCCGGATCGCGCACCGCGGCCGTGCCGATGATGACGCGGGTGATGCCCTTCTCGAGCCAGGCTTCGACGGTCGCGAGATCGCGAATGCCGCCGCCGAGCTGCACCGGGATCTTGATCGTCTTCAGCATCGCCTCGACGGCCTGCGCATTCACCGGCTTGCCGGCGAAGGCGCCGTCGAGATCGACGACGTGGAGATACTCAAAGCCCTGCTCGGCGAAGCTCTGCGCCTGCGCGGCTGGATTGAGGTTGAACACGGTCGCGCGCGCCATGTCGCCTTGCTCGAGGCGCACGCACTGGCCGTTCTTGAGGTCGATGGCAGGAAAGAGAATCACGGTTTCCATCGCAAAAAGTTCGAGATCAGGGCCAGACCAAAACGCTGGCTCTTCTCGGGGTGAAACTGCGTGCCGATGGCGGTGTCTTTCGCGACGATCGCGGTGACGGGACCACCATAGTCGGCGCGCGCGAGCACGTCCGCTTCATGGGCGGCGTTGAGGTGATAGGAGTGCACGAAATAAGCGTGCTGGCCCTTGGGGCCGAGCGACAGCTTGTTCAGCACCGGATGCTCCTTCAGCACGTCGAGCGTATTCCAGCCCATGTGCGGAATCTTCAGGCTCTCGTCGCGCGGCGTGATCTTCTCGACGTCGCCGCCGATCCAGTTCAGCCCTTCGGTGACCACGTGTTCCTTGCCGCGGCTCGCCATCAGCTGCATGCCGACGCAAATGCCGAAGAACGGCCGCGCCTTGACGCGCACGGCTTCGGTGATCGCTTCGACCATGCCGTTGACGGCATCGAGACCGCGCCGGCAATCGGCGAAGGCGCCGACGCCCGGCAACACCAGACGGTCGGCGCTGTAGGCCTGGTCCGGATCGCTGGTGACGAACACATTCTGCGGATTCTCCAGGCTGCGCGCGGCACGCTCAAACGCCTTGGCGGCGGAATGCAGATTCCCGGAACCGTAATCGATGATGGCGACGCTCATCTTGACCCTCCCGGTTCTGGAAATAATCCAATGATGCCGCCGGCCGGAATCGGCGGCGGATTCGAAAATTGCTGACCCGGCACGTTGCGGGTCGGCGGCGGGCCGCCGCGATCGACGGCCCATTGATCGTTGACGATGCCGCGTTGCTTCTGGCTCCAGCGCTCGAAGAAGCGCCGCTCGGCGGTATCCTCATCATCGGCGACGACGACGTCGAGCTGCCGCCACTTGCCGCGCGACAGCGTCCAGCGGCGCAGGCTCGAGGCCTCGAACCCCATCAGCAGGGCGACGATGACGTTGGCGAAGAAGATCGATCTGCGGCCGACGCCGAGGCTATGCAGCCCCGCATCGAACGCGGCGAGAAAGACGATCCAGCCGATCAGGGCGAGCCAAAGCCTGTTCCAGAGCAGCCAGACCGGGCCGAAGATCATCGCCCAGAAATGGAAGCCGTCGCGCACGAACACGAACTTGTCGGTCGCGCGCAGATCGGCCCCGCCTGGGGTAGGAGCATGAACTGTGTAGACAGGCATTTTCGATGCCCCGTGCTCGAGAATTGAGTAGATAGCCGCAGGCAACGCCTGGCCACCAAGACGGGATGTCAGCCGCCGAGCGAGCCCTTGGTGGACGGGATCTCGCCCGCCGCCTTGGGATCGATCGCAACGGCGGTGCGCAGCGCCCGCGCCAAGCCCTTGAAGCAGGACTCGGCGATATGGTGGCTGTTATCGCCATATAAGGTCTCGACGTGCAGAGTCACGCCGGCGTTGATGGCGAACGCCTGGAACCACTCACGCACCAGCTCTGTGTCGAACTCACCGATCTTGTCGCGGGGGAAGTCGGCCTTGAACACCAGGAACGGGCGGCCCGAAATGTCGATGACCACGCGCGACAGCGTCTCGTCCATGGGCATGTGCACGCCGGCGTAGCGGGTAATGCCCGCCATGTTGCCGAGCGCCTGCTTGACCGCCTGGCCGAGCGCGATGCCGGTGTCTTCGGTGGTATGGTGATAGTCAATGTGCAGATCGCCCACCGCCTTGACCGTGAGGTCGATGCGGGAATGGCGGGCGAGGAGATCGAGCATATGGTCGAAAAAGCCGATGCCGGTCGCAATATTGGCCACGCCGGTGCCATCGAGGTTCACGGAGACCTCGATGTCGGTTTCCTTGGTCTTGCGCTTGATCGTCGCGGTGCGCATTGAAAGCTGGTTTCCATCCTGGCTTGAGGGCCGAAAACGGCGGTCTTTTAACAGTCAAATGACGCCTTCGCTACTGCGGGAACGGCTGGCCGGCCTCTACTTCTGCCTATGGTGAGCGAATTTGAGGCCGGAACGGTCCGTTGTGCGCCAGTTGTCCCTTTGGCCCCGACCGCCTAAATCAGGCCGGACAACGAGGGTTATGATGCAAGATTCCCAGAACAGCTCGCCGGTCTGGCACGGCACCACGATTTTGACGGTCCGCAAGGGTGGCAGGGTGGTGATCGGCGGCGACGGCCAGGTCTCGATCGGCCAGACCGTGATCAAATCCAACGCCAAAAAGGTCCGGAAACTCGGCAAGGGCGACGTGATCGGCGGCTTTGCCGGCGCCACGGCCGACGCCTTCACGCTGTTTGAGCGGTTGGAATCCAAGCTCGAGCAGTATCCGGGGCAGCTGACCCGGGCGGCCGTGGAGCTCGCCAAGGACTGGCGCACCGACCGTTACCTCCGCCGGCTGGAGGCCATGATGATCGTGGCCGACAAGGACGTCTCGCTGGTGCTGACTGGCACCGGCGACGTGCTCGAGCCCGAGGCTGGCGTGATGGCGATCGGCTCCGGCGGCAATTACGCGCTGGCCGCGGCCCGCGCCCTGATCGACACCGACAAGGACGCCGAGACCATCGTCCGCCGCTCGCTCGACATTGCCGCCGACATCTGCGTCTACACCAACCGCAACGTCACCATCGAAGCGCTGACGGCCGGATAGAGGATCCAACTGTGGATGAACAGTGTAGCCCCGGTCTCGGTCTAACCTCTCCCGCCTGCGGGAGAGGTCGACGCGCAGCGTCGGGTGAGGGCTCTCGCCTCTTGGGGGTTCTCGCGAATGGAGACACCCTCTCCCCAACCCTCTCCCGCAAGCGGGAGAGGGAGCACACTGCCGCTTGGGCATGACGCTCCCGCCCGCCAAGAGCGCCAGGACGGCGACCCCCGCTACCTATTGGGTCGGCATCGCGCTGCTGTTGCTGGCGCTGCAGGCCTCGATCCTGTTTGCGATGGGGCGGGTGCCGATCTGCACCTGCGGCTACGTCAAGCTCTGGCACGGCGTGGTGAACAGCTCGGAGAACTCCCAGCACATCGCCGACTGGTACAGTTTTTCGCATGTGCTGCACGGCTTCCTGTTCTACGGGCTGACGTGGCTGTTGTTCTCGCGGCGCTTAACCTGGCCCGCACAGCTGATCATCGCGATGCTGATCGAGGGCGCGTGGGAGATCGTCGAGAACTCGCCGTTCATCATCGAGCGTTACCGCGCCGGCACGATCTCGCTGGATTATTTCGGCGACAGCATCGTCAACTCGGTGTCGGACACGCTGTTCATGGTGCTGGGGTTCCTCACCGCGCGCGTGCTGCCTGTCGCAGCGACCGTCACGCTTGGCCTTGCCTTCGAGATCATGCTGGCGCTGCACATTCGCGACAATCTGACGCTCAACGTCCTGATGCTCATCCATCCAATCGAGGCCGTGAAGCAATGGCAATCCGGTCCGCCGATCATTTGACGACCCAAAAAAGCGGCTTGTCCCAGCCGGCTTCCAATCCTAGCTAAGGTCCCATGACAGACTTCTCTCCCCGTGAAATCGTTTCCGAACTCGACCGTTTCATCGTCGGCCAGGCCGACGCCAAGCGCGCCGTCTCGATCGCGCTGCGCAACCGCTGGCGCCGGCAGCAGCTCACCGGCTCCTTGCGCGAGGAAGTGCTGCCGAAGAACATCCTGATGATCGGGCCGACCGGCGTCGGCAAAACCGAGATTGCACGACGATTGGCGAAACTGGCGAACGCGCCGTTCCTGAAGGTCGAGGCGACGAAGTTCACCGAGGTCGGCTATGTCGGCCGCGACGTCGAGCAGATCGTGCGCGATCTCGTCGAGGTCGCGATCGCCCAGGTGCGCGAGAAGAAGCGCAAGGACGTGCAGGCGCGGGCCCAGCTCGCAGCGGAAGAGCGCGTGCTCGATGCGCTGGTCGGCGCCAATGCCAGCTCGGCGACGCGCGAGTCGTTCCGCAAGAAGCTGCGCGCCGGCGAGCTCAACGACAAGGAAATCGAGATCGAGACCCAGTCGTCCGGCGGCGGCATGCCGATGTTCGAAATCCCGGGCATGCCGGGCGCGCAGATGGGCGCGATCTCGATCGGCGATATCTTTGGCAAGATGGGCGGCCGCAGCAAGACGCGGCGGCTGACGGTCGAGGGCTCGCACGAGATCCTCGTCAACGAGGAGTCCGACAAGCTGCTGGACACCGATCAGCTGACGCTGGAGGCGATCAGCGCGGTCGAGAACAACGGCATCGTGTTCCTCGACGAGATCGACAAGATCTGCGCTCGTGACGGCCGTGTCGGCGGCGACGTCTCGCGCGAGGGCGTGCAGCGCGATCTGCTGCCGCTGATCGAGGGCACCACGGTCTCGACCAAGCATGGTGCGGTGAAGACCGACCACATCCTGTTCATTGCCTCCGGCGCCTTCCACGTCGCCAAGCCGTCCGACCTGTTGCCGGAATTGCAGGGCCGCCTGCCGATCCGCGTCGAGCTGCAGGCGCTGACCCGCGACGACATGCGCCGCATCCTGACCGAGCCCGAGGCCTCGCTGATCAAGCAATACGTCGCGCTGATGCAGACCGAGGGCGTCACGCTCGACATCACCGACGACGCCGTCGACGCGCTGGCCGACGTCGCGGTTGCCGTCAATTCCACCGTCGAGAACATCGGCGCAAGGCGGCTGCAGACCGTGATGGAGCGGGTGCTGGACGAGATCTCCTTCACCGCCCCCGACCGCAACGGCGAGACCGTCCGGGTCGATGCCGATTTCGTCCAGAAACACGTCGGCGACCTCGCCAAGAACGCGGATTTGAGCCGGTTTATTTTGTAATTTCGGGCTGCCGCGCTATTGATTCCGGCGTCGTCCCGGCGAAGGCCGGGACCCATACTCCCTGACGGTCATTGTAGAAAATATAGCGGCCCCAGCGTTGCCTCAAAACGAACATTCGTGGTTATGGGTCCCGGCCTTCGCCGGGACGATGGCGGAGTGTGGCGCGCCGCTGGTGCCACATGCTCGCTAGCGTCCAGAAAAACCCCTGGCGGCTGCTGCTCGCGATCAACGTGGCGGTCATCGTCGGCGTGTTCATTCACAAGATCAAGCTGCCGCCCTACGTCCCCTACGTCCACCTCCTCGTTGACTATCATTTCGGCTTCATCAAGCGCGCGCTGATCGGGGCGATCGTGGCGCTGTTCACGGCCAGGGTGCCGGTCTGGCTGGTGTTCGCACTCGGCGGGACGACGTGGCTGATAACGCTCGGGCTCTACGCAAGACTGTTTCAGAAGACGTTCGGCTTCACGCAAAAGACGCTGCCGCTGTTCGTCTTCATCGCGGGCTCGCCGTTCTTCCTGAAAAACTTCATGCACACGCTCGGCCATTTCGACATCTATGGCTGCGCGTTGGCGATCATCCTGCTGCTGATGCCGGCGGGCTCGTTGCTGTTCGTGGCGACGGCCGCACTGTTCTCGATCATTCTCGTCCTGATCCACCACATCCATCTGCTGATGTATGTGCCGACGATCATCACCATCGTCGTGACCCGGCATTATTTCGCTCACGGCCTCAATCGCGGCAATCTCGTCGTCGGCATCATCGCCCTCGCCGCTATCTCCGCGCTGTTCTTCGCCGCGCAATTCCTCGGAACGATGCCGATCCCGGAAGCCGATTTCGTCGCGTATCTGAAGACCCGGATGGCCGATCCCTCGCGCACCGATCTCCTGCAGTTCAGCTACATCTGGTACCAGCCGCTGGCGAAGGAGATTGCGGACACCTGGGCCTGGCTGCCGCACAACAGCCTCGGCTTGCCCGTGTTTGCCCTGCTGATCTGGCTGCACACGCCGCTGTGGCGCTATTTTGCGAAGCTGATCGGCGCGCTCGCAAGCGAGACCCACCGCAGGCTCGTCATCGCGGCCCTGGTCGGAATCAGCCTCGCCTATCTCGTGATGTTCGCGATGGTGTTCGACTATTCGCGCTGGATCTCGAACTGGGCCGTCTGCATGGTCCTGATCCTGCATGCCGTGAAGATGTTGCCGGCAAGACAGGAGGCAGCGCTGATCCCGGAGGGGGATCAGAAGACGAATGTCTTCGGCTTGATCATCACCCTGATCCCGCGCGTCGGGATCGTCCGGCCGTTTTAGATTTCACGATGTCGCGAAACGGCTGGTGCGCTCCCTCTCCCGCAAGCGGGAGAATCAAGAGGAGCCCGGAGCTAGCTCGGTCCGCTAAAACCGCGCCCGCCTGATCCGCACGTAAAGCGCGCCCTCGCCGCCGTGGCCGATGGCGGCCTCCTCGAACCCGACGACGAAGGCGCGAAACTCCGGCAGGCTCAGCCATTCCGGCACTTGGCGCCGGAGCACGCCGCTTTCACCGCCGCTCCGTCCCTTGCCGGTGATGACGAGCACGAAGGTCAGGCCGTCGTGATGCGCGCGGTGCAGGAAACCGGTGAGAGCGCGATGGGCGCGCATCTGGGTCATGCCGTGCAGATCGAGCCGCGCCTCGATCTCGCTGCGGCCGCGCGACAGTTTTGTGCGCTCGCGCTTGCCGAGCGGGGCCAGCGGCGGGATCGCCGGCTTTGCGGGACGTAGGGCTGGCGCAGCAGTCAAGGGCCGCGGCGACAGCGCGGGCTTGGCAATGGGCATTGCTGGCGCGGGCTCGGCGCGGGGCCCGCTGTGCAGCTTGGCCGTACGATGCTTTCGCAGCGGCTTGACCTGCCTTGCGACGAGCTCCCACAGCTCGCGGTCTTCGTCGGTGAGCACACGACGGCGCGGCGAGGGACGCGGAGGATCCAGCACGGGCGGACGGGACGATCGCTTCATTGCTGGTGGGAACGACTTTTCATGTGCCTGCGCGGTTCGCGGACAGGCTCTATCACAGGACGCGGCGCCGGCAACGGCACCGGGCCTGCGATGGCGACGGTCTCGCCCTTCGGGTCCTTGGCGGGATCGCTCTGCGGAAACAGCTTTGCGATCTTTTCCGACGGGCGTGGATCCGGCACCGGCAATCGCGCCGCGCGCAACGCCGGATCAAGGCTCTTCGGCACCAGCATCACAAAATGCATGGGGTGACGGAGCCGGCCCGAGACGCGGCCGGCGTCAGCACCGGCACCGAAATAGAGATCGGCGCGCGCGGGGCCGATGATGGCCGAGCCGGTATCCTGCGCGATCATCAGGCGATGGAACGGGGTTTTGGCGCGGTCGGACTCGATCGGCAACTCACCCTCGATGAAGAACGGCGTGCCATAGACATGCAGCGATTTATCTACCGCGATCGAGCGGCCGGCTGTCAGCGGAATGCCCTGCGCCCCGACCGCCTCGTCCTTGTCGGAGAGATTGACCTCGCGGAAGAAGATGTAGGACCGGTTCTGGCGCCGCAGCTCCTTGGCACCGTCGGGGTTTTGGGCCATCCATTCCCTGATCTTCTGCATCGACATCTCTTCCTTCGGAATGATGCCGCGCTCGATCAGCACGCGCCCGACGGCGGTGTAGGGATAGCCGTTATAGGAATCGTAGTTGAGGCGGATGGTGCCGCCGTCGTCGAACTTGATCCGCGCCGAGCCCTGGATCTGGGCGAACAGAAGATCCGTCGGGTCCTTCAGCCAGGCGATCTCGAGCCCGCGGCCGGCGATCTTGCCGTCCTCGATCTCGCCGCGGTCGTAATAGGGCACGAGCTTGCGGCGGCCGATCTTGCGATAGACCGATCCCTTGTTCGGCAAGCTGACCGAGGCCTGATTGTAGCCGCGCACGAACAGGTTCGAGGGGCGGCGATAGACCGGGACGTTGTAGACCTCGGTCTGCGTCCGCGATCCCTCCAGCACCGGCTCGTAATAGCCGGTGACGAAGCCATCGGGCTCGCCGAGGCGCGAGATGCGCAACGGCGAGAAATTATCCTCGAAGAACGTTTTGGCTTTCGCGTCATCGGTCAGATCGAGCGATTTGGCGGCCCTGCAGGGTTCGCTCAGCGAGCTGCCCAGAGCCTTGAGTTCAAGTGCCTTGGGCTCGGGCGCGCCGGTCTGCGCATTGATCGAACGGCAGCTTGCGCGAAAGGTCTTGTACGCCGCAAGATGGTCGTCGTCGCTCCAGCCCTTCACGTCAGCCCAGACCAGCGGCAGATATTGCGCAGCGGGAATTTCGAACGGAAGAGGGAGCTGCGGATAGGGCAAGGCCCGCGGAGGAACCGCAGCCACGTCGGGCAGGTGATGATAATGGCTGCGGTAGTGGCGCCGCGCAGCCTCGGCGCCAAGCGAAAAAGAAGCCAGCACGACGAGACCTGCGCAAAGCGCGGTCGCGCTGTTCTTCAGAAGGATCTTAATTCGCGCTTCCGGTGCCAACCAGCTTCCAGTTCGGATCGCGAGAGGTGGTGTCGCGGGCGAAGGTCCAGATGTCGGTAATGTCGGCGACCTTGTCGGCGTTGCCGTCGACGATGTTGCCGGCCTTGTCACGGGTGACCGAGATCATCTGCGAGACGAAGCGCACGGTGAGCTGGGCCGTACGGTCGCGCAGCTCGGCGCCCACGAGCTCGGCCTTGTCGATCGAGACGAAGCGCGTCTCGGTCTTCTGCTCGTTCTTCTCGCGGTCCTTGATCGCGGCGTCGAAGCTCTCATAGACCTCGGACGACAAGAGGTCGCGCAATGCGCGGCGATCGCCATTGGCAAAGGCCAGCACGATCATCTCATAGGCACCGCGGGCGCCCGAGATGAAATGGCGCGGATCGAAGGCGGAATCCTTGTCGACGATGGCATCGAGACCCTGGGCCAGCGCGGTGCCCGGCTCGGTCAGGCCCTTCCAGCGGTCGGAGGGCGGGGCCGGGTCGGCGGTCGGGGCCAGCGGCGGCTGGTCGATCACCTTGCCCGGCATGGTCACGACGTTCTTGTCCGGGGCACTCCCGAGCGCATTGCGCGCCGTGCGGTCGAACGGCGGCCGCTCATTGCCGGTCCGTTGTCCCAACACGCTGCGCAGCCGCAGGAAAATAAAGACCGCCAGCGCAAGGAAGATGATGGTGTAGATGTCCACGTCGTATCGCTTTCTGGTCTTTACTCAGGTCTGCTTTGGGGTCGTTGCCGGGAAAATCAATCCGGCCAGTAGACCGTTCCATACCCGAACGGCAAGACTACATCACCATTTAGGCCCGCGCGTCACGTCCGCCGGATGTAGGCACGAAATCTGGCCCGGCCAATGGCGCCTTTTGGCACAGCGGCAAGTGTAGCGCGTTTTATGCTTAAGGGGAAACCCGATCGTGGGCGGAAATCGCGCATCTTCAAGCGTTTAACGTGCGATTTGGCGTCCGGGGCGGGTCAAGGGCTGCAAGTCTGGTTGCGGCCGGGATCGGCGCCGCGAAGCCGTTCGTCCTTGTGGAACGAGGCAGCCCTATGTTAGCCAACCGCCGCGAAATTCAGCCCAAATCGGGTAAGGAGACACTTTGATGACCAACGGTAACGGCAACCCTCCCGACGCGGCCCAGGCTCCCCAGCTCAACGTGCTGGCGCAGTATACCAAGGACCTCTCGTTCGAAAACCCGAACGCGCCGACCTCGCTGCAGCCGCAGACCCAGCCGCCCCAGATCAACATCCAGATCAATGTCAGCGCCAACAATCTCAGCGAAACCGAGTTCGAGGTGACGCTGTCGGTCGACGGCAAGGCCGAGACCGCCGGTAAGGTGATGTTCTCGTTCGAGCTCGCCTATGCCGGCGTGTTCCGGATCGCGAATGTGCCGAAGGAGAACCTGCACCCGCTGGTCATGATCGAATGCCCGCGGCTGCTGTTCCCGTTCGCGCGCGAAATCATCGCGACCGCCGTGCGCGACGGTGGGTTCCCGCCGCTGATGCTCGACCCGGTCGACTTCGTCGGCCTCTATCGCCAGAACATGGAGCGGCAGATGGCCGCCGGTGGTCAGGTCGGTCAGGCCTAATAAGCAGGCTCTAACCAGCTGGAGGGGCGACTGGAGCGGCGAGGTACTCGTTCCAGATCGCCTTTTCGCCCATCGTGGCGATGAAGGCCCGATGCGCCTCGCGCTCGGCGTCCGATACCCGCGGCGCGAGCGGCACCTGCCGCTGCCGCCGCGGCGCATCGCCAGCCGCATTGACGCGAATCTCCTGGGCTTCCGAAGCCAGCAGGAGCTGCGATTGCCGCGCCCCCACCAGATCGACATAGACCTCCGCGAGCAGCTCGGAATCGAGCAGCGCGCCGTGCTTGGTACGGTGTGAATTGTCGATCGAGTAGCGCGAGCAGAGATCGTCAAGCCGGTTCGACACGCCGGGATGCTTGCGCCGCGCCAGCAGCAGCGTATCGACCAGCCGCTCGCGCGGGATCGCCGGGCGCTTGATCCGGTCGAGCTCGGCATTGATGAAGCTGATGTCGAACGAGGCGTTGTGGATTACGAGCGGCGCATCGCCGATGAATTCCAGAAACGCGTCGACGACCTCGTGGAACAGCGGTTTCGTCGAGAGAAACTCGGCCGACAGTCCGTGCACGGCAAAGGCTTCCGCCGGCATGTCCCGCTCGGGATTGATGTAGACGTGGTACGTCTGTCCCGTCGGCATGCGATTGAAGATCTCGACACAGCCGATTTCGACCAGGCGATCGCCGCGAAGCGGATCGAGGCCGGTGGTTTCGGTATCGAGAACGATTTCACGCATGATCTTGAGACGCCGTGAACGAAGCCTTGCAAGGCGGCGAATCAGGCCCGCCGCTGCGGCATCTTAACGACCTCGGCCAGGATGTGCGTGATTTGCGCGCGCACCGGCTCCAGTCCGTGGGATGTATCCACCACGAAATCGGCCCGCTTGCGCTTTTCGGCGTCGGGCATCTGCTTGGCGATGATGGCGTCGAGCCTGGCCTCATCCATGGTTCCCCGCGCGAGCACGCGCTCGCGCTGCAATTCCGGCGAGGTCGAGACCACGACCACGGCATCCACGCGCTTCTCGCCTCCGGTTTCGAACAGCAGCGGGATATCCAGAACCACGACCGGCGCCCTGGCTGCTTCCGCATCGGCAAAGAATTTCTGACGGGAGGCGCCGAGCATGGGATGGACGATCTGCTCGAGTTGCTTGATCGCGGCGGGATCGTGCACGACGCGCGCGGACAGTTTGGGACGATCGACCTTGCCGTTCGCGGTGGTGCCGGGGAAGGCGGCCTCGATCGCGGGCGCGGCCTCGCCTTCATAGAGCTGATGGACGGCGGCATCCGCGTCGTAGACGGGCACGCCAGCCTCCGCGAACAACTTTGCGGTGGTGGATTTGCCCATTCCGATCGAGCCGGTCAATCCGAGAATCCGCATCAGCGCAAGACCATCCCTGTCAGTCACACCGCAACTAGCCGCTCGCGCCGCAGGAACGCAAGCAGCGGCAGCATGGGCAGGCCGAGAATGGTGAAATGGTCGCCCTCGGTGCGCTCGAACAGATGAATGCCAAGGCCTTCGAGCTGATAGGCTCCGACGCTTGTGATGACGGCGTTGCCGGCGGCGTCCAGATAGGCTGACAGCTCTGCCTCGGTCATGTCGCGCATCGTCATGCGCGCAACCGAGACATCCTCGAAAACAATCTTGCCGTCATGCGCTACGGCGACCGCGGAATTCAGCTCGTGCGTATTGCCCGCAAGATCGCGCAATTGGGCCAGTGCCGCTGCACGGCCAGCAGGCTTGTTGAACAGGCGATCACCGAGCGCCAGCGTCTGGTCAGCGCCGATCACATAGCTTCCGGGACGTTTGGCTGAGACTGCTTTTGCTTTCTCACGCGCCAGCAGGAGACCGATCTCGCGCGGATTCGAAAGTTTCGACGCTGACTGAATGCCGCGCTCGTCGATGTCGGCAGTCATAGCCTGGAATTCGAGCCCGGCGTTCGCCAGCAGCATTTTTCGCGCGCTGCTTTGCGACGCCAGGATCAAGGGAGATGTGCCACGCCAAAGACCCATCGCAAAAAAATATTCCCAAAAACTATTCAGAAGGCCGGTTGCGCTGGCGATCGCTGTAGAGCTTCATGATCGCCGCCGCGGTTTCCTCGATCGAGCGTCGCGTGACGTCCAGCAGCGGCCAGTCGTGCTTGGCGCTCAGCTTGCGCGCAAACGCCACCTCCTCGGTGACCGATTGCTTGTCGGTATAGGTGTCACTGCCGGATTCGGCGCCCATCGAGAGCAGGCGGTTCTGACGGATCTGGATCAGGCGTTCCGGCGTCGCATGAAGGCTCACCACCAGCGGCTTAGTGAGCGTCTCCAGCTGTGCCGGCACTGGGATGCCCGGAACCAGCGGCACGTTGGCGGTGCGAATGCCGCGGTTGGCGAGATAGATCGACGTCGGCGTCTTCGAGGTGCGGGACACCCCGACCAAGACGACGTCGGCCTCCTCGAGCCCTTCGACATGCTGGCCGTCATCATGGATCATCGTGTAGTTCAGTGCGTCGATGCGCTTGAAATATTCCGCATTGAGCACGTGCTGCGCACCGACGCGACCGGTGGTCGCCGCGCCAAGATAGGCTTCGAACAATTGCATGACCGGGCCGATGATCGAGAGGCTCGGAACATTGATCGCCTTGCACTTGTCCTCGAGCCTGGAAACCAGGTCTTTCTCCAGCAGCGTGAACAGCACGATACCCGGCGCTTCCTCGATCTCGTCGAGCACGCGATCGAGCTGCTTCTGGCTGCGCACCAGCGGATAGACATGCTCGACCGGCGTGACGTTGGCGTATTGCGCAGCGACGGCGCGTGCGACCGTGATCAGGGTCTCACCGGTGGAGTCGGACACGAGGTGCAGATGGAAATAATTGCTCGAGGTCGGCACAAAAACTCTTTGTATGAAGTCGGTGTGGTTTGTGGATTTCTGTGGAGCTTAACCCCTCGGAAAGGGTTGCGCGACACCGGGGGCGGGACAAGTGCCAAATTTCTTCACACCACTGTCCGTCAGAACAAGTCCGGCGGCCTGTCGAGAGAGAAGCGGGATTGCGCCGACAACCCCCTTGATAGGCTGCGGATAGAAATGCGCAAGCCTTTGAGCCCGGACCATTTATCCGGCCAGACGGGAACCGGCAGGGACATGTTGATGGATGTGAACAAGCGCACGCGAACGCGCGAATGGCGTTGTGTGAGTCCAATCCACGGTCACTCAGACTCAAACCTTAAGAATCTAAGATTCTAGATTTGAGGAAGGCGCTACGGACGGATATGTGTGCAGGCGAGACCTTAACGAGTTCTTACTATCCCCAGATCGCCAAGCGGCTGGGCACAAAGGCGGACGCCGGACATGTTTGAAGACGTCTATCTCTGGATCAAGGCTCTGCACGTGATCGCGGTCATCGCCTGGATGGCCGGTATGCTCTATCTGCCGCGGCTGTTCGTTTATCATTGCGAGGCCGAGATCGGCTCGAAACAGTCCGAAACCTTCAAGGTGATGGAACGCCGCCTGCTGAAGGCGATCATCAATCCGGCCATGATCATCACCTGGGTCGCCGGGCTCTATCTTGCCTGGTCCGGTCATTGGTTCACGTTCGGCTGGCTGCATGTCAAATTGGCAATGGTGCTTGCAATGTCTGCGGTCCACGGCTTTTTTTCCCGCTGGATGAAGGACTTCGCCGCCGACCGGCGTCCCTATAATCAGAGATTCTTTCGGATTATCAATGAGGTACCGACCGTCCTGATGATCATCATCGTCATCATGGTGATCGTGAAGCCGTTCTAGGCAGGAATCGTGAACGATCGCTCAGCGCTTCGGCTTGCGGAGCGGGAAGCTATTTTCTATATTGTCGATATCCCACCCAACGCAGGCGGATGTGGTTGTGTCTGAGCTTTTCAGAGGCCGGACACCGCATCAGGTTTGAAGCCCCCCGGGCACTTAACCTTGCCAGACCTGCGGACCTTACCTTCTCACGTCCGCATTTCAGAGCCTCCTCGCACCCCCTCCCTAAAGGTTACCTCACAGGACCACCCCAATGCGGGAAATTAAACTCGAAGACCTCAAGTCCAAAACGCCGGCCGAGCTCGTCTCGTTTGCGGAGGAGAATGGGGTCGAGAATGCCAGCACCATGCGCAAGCAGGAGCTGCTGTTCGCCATCCTCAAGCAGCTGGCGCTGGCCGAGACTGACATCGTTGGCCAAGGCGTCGTCGAGGTGCTCTCCGACGGCTTCGGCTTTCTCCGTTCGCCCGATGCGAATTATCTGCCGGGCCCCGACGACATCTACGTTTCGCCTTCGCAGATCCGCCGTTTCGGTTTGCGCACCGGCGACACCATCGAAGGCCATATTCGCAGCCCGAAAGAGGGCGAACGCTATTTTGCGCTGCTGAAGGTCAACACGCTCAATTTCGAGGATCCGGAAAAGGCCAAGCACAAGGTCAATTTCGACAACCTGACGCCGCTGTTTCCGAATCAGCGTTTCCGCATGGAAATCGATGATCCGACGCGGAAAGACCTGTCCGCACGCGTCATCGACATCGTCGCACCCATCGGCAAGGGCCAGCGCGCGCTGATCGTCGCGCCGCCGCGCACGGGTAAAACCGTACTGATGCAGAACATCGCGCACTCGATCACGCACAACCATCCCGAATGCTATCTGATCGTGCTGCTGATCGACGAGCGTCCGGAAGAAGTCACGGACATGCAACGTTCGGTGAAGGGAGAGGTCGTGTCGTCGACCTTCGACGAGCCGGCGGTGCGCCACGTCCAGGTCGCCGAAATGGTGATCGAGAAGGCCAAGCGCCTGGTCGAGCATGGCCGCGACGTCGTGATCCTGCTCGATTCGATCACCCGCCTCGGCCGCGCCTACAACACCGTTGTGCCGTCATCCGGCAAGGTGCTGACCGGCGGTGTCGACGCCAACGCGCTGCAGCGCCCGAAGCGCTTCTTCGGTGCCGCTCGTAACATCGAGGAGGGCGGCTCGCTGACCATCATCGCGACCGCGCTGGTCGATACCGGCAGCCGCATGGACGAGGTCATCTTCGAAGAGTTCAAGGGCACCGGTAACTCGGAACTGATCCTGGACCGCAAGGTCTCGGACAAGCGCACCTTCCCGGCGATCGACATCTCGCGCTCCGGCACCCGCAAGGAGGAGCTCATCACCGATCCGCAGGTGCTCAAGAAGATGTACGTCCTCCGCCGCATCCTCAATCCGATGGGCACGATGGATGCGATCGACTTCCTGCTCGACAAGCTGCGCTCGACCAAGAGCAATTCGGAGTTTTTCGACTCCATGAACACCTGAGCCTGGGTGCAGCAAAGGTTTCGAGGGCGCCTTCGGGCGCCCTTTTCTTTTGTGCAGCTTTGCTGCGGGCAAAGTGCAGCATGGTGGGCTTCTCCGTCGCTGCACCGGCTCCTTCTTATCCCCTTGATATTTCGATCTAATGCTTGAATCGCGGTGGGCTGACCATGTCGGGCGATATCGATCTTGCAGCAAAAATGGTGCATTCATATTGCGGTGCGGTATTGCGGTTGCTGCGGGCTGGTCGCAGCAAAAAGGAGGCCGGGTGGACCAGAACGTTCCGTTTGCCTTTTCCCGGCCAGCCGGACAAATAGGCCATGCACCCGCGAGAGCAGACCATTTTTGCGTTGTCGTCCGGCCGACCGCCGAGCGCGATCGCGCTGGTGCGCGTTTCGGGTCCGCAAGCCGGCCTGGTGGTGACGACGCTGGCGGGCGAGCTTCCGGCGCCACGGCAGGCCAGCCGCCGCATGCTTCATGATGGCGCGGGCCAGCCGATCGACGATGCGGTGGTGCTCTGGTTCCCGGGACCGGCAAGCGCGACCGGCGAGGATGTCGCCGAATTTCACGTTCATGGCGGACGCGCGGTGCTGGCCGCGCTCTTCGCGGCTATTTCCATAATTCCGAATTTACGTGCAGCCGAGCCCGGCGAGTTCACGCGTCGCGCGTTCGAGAACGGCAAGCTCGATCTGACCGAGGCGGAAGGCCTCGACGATCTCATCCACGCCGACACCGACCGCCAGCGCCGCCAGGCACTGCGCCAGTTGCAAGGCCTGCTCGGCAATCGCGCGCGCGACTGGCGCGAGCGCATCATCGAGGCGTCAGCGCTGATCGAAGCCGGCATCGATTTTTCCGATGAAGGCGATGTGCCCACGGCATTGAGGGCGCCGGCGGTGAAAGCAATCAAGGCGCTGCATGATGAAATTGCAAAAGTGCTTGCAGCACAGGGACATTCCGAACGCCTGCGCGAGGGCTTGGTGGTTGCGATCGCCGGCGAGCCGAACGTCGGAAAGTCGACATTGATGAACCAGCTCGCACGCCGCGAGGTCGCGATCGTCTCGCCGCATGCCGGCACCACCCGCGACGTGATCGAGGTGCAGCTCGATCTCGATGGCTATCCCGTTACTGTGATCGATACCGCCGGCATCCGCGAGACGGACGATCCGGTCGAGCAGGAAGGCGTGCGCCGCGCGAGGGCGCGTGCCGAGGACGCCGACCTCGTGCTGTGGCTGGTGGACGGAGAACGAGCCGCTGATCCGGACGCGACACAGTCGGCCCGGCCGGGCGGCTCGGTTTGGATCGTTCATAATAAGATCGACCTTGGTGGCGTCGTTTTCGGTCGAGGTGGCGAGTTCGGGATCTCGGCGAGGCGAGGCGACGGCATTCCCGAACTGGTCGAGGCTCTCGTGAAATTCGCCGCTGATTTTTTTGGAACCACCGAGGGCGCATTGGTGACTCGGGCCCGGCAGCGAGAATTGTTGAGCCGGGCGTCAGACAGCTTGCGCCGGAGTCTCGACCTAGTAGAAGAGGGGGAAGAGCTCGCCGCCGAGGAGCTGCGTGCTGCGGCCTATGCCTTGGGCCGGCTGCTCGGACGGGTCGACGTCGAGGACGTCCTTGGAGCCATTTTCCAGAAGTTCTGCATCGGAAAGTAGCGCTAGTTCTTCAATGTAGAACTAGCGCTTGTTCCATTGCTTGCGTTTCACGTGAAACAGGGTTTTGAGGTTCCGTGTTGTTTCACGTGAAACACGCACCAACGCTTCACGTGAAGGCGGATCCCCACTGAGGAACCCTCTCAGGGACAATTGCCGCGATCCTATCCTTGTCATTGCCAGGAGCCCTTGCGACCCAGCAATCCAGACCGTTCAGTGGAGGGACTCTGGATTGCTCCGCTGCGCTCGCGATGACCGAGTCCGTCGGGGCGCGTCCAAGGGCGCATGACTCGCTTCGCGCTCGATTGTCGCGTTTCATGTGAAACACCAAGCCGCTCCCTACTGTGCATGGGGTTGTTTTCGCGAAGCTGCCCCCGTCTCCGTTGCCCTACGTTTCACGTGAAACAACCCGCCCACCCAGTTTCCGCTTCCGGCTTTCCTGCCTCTAAGCTAGAAGTCCGCCCATGCGATCAGAGCGAGAGAGTTTCGACGTCATCGTCATCGGCGGCGGCCACGCCGGCTGTGAGGCCGCGGCTGCCGCTGCCCGGGTGGGTGCGACGACCGCCCTGGTGACCCACCGCTTCTCCACCGTCGGCGCGATGTCCTGTAATCCCGCCATCGGCGGTCTCGGCAAGGGTCATCTGGTCCGCGAAGTCGATGCGCTCGACGGTCTGATGGGCCGGGTCGGCGACGCCGGCGGCATTCAGTTTCGCGTTCTCAATCGTCGGAAGGGGCCCGCCGTCCGCGGCCCCAGGGCGCAAGCCGACCGGAAGCTCTACGCCGTCGCGATGCAGGCTGCGATCGAGCAGACCGCGGGTCTCTCCGTCATCGAAGGCGAGGCCGACGAGCTGATCGTGGCTGATGGCCGGGTCACCGGACTACGTTTGGCGGATGGCCGGCAGCTCCGGGCAGGGGCCGTCGTCGTCACCACCGGCACCTTTCTGCGCGGTCTGATCCATCTCGGCGAGAAAAACTGGCCGGCTGGCCGCGTCGGCGAGGCTCCGGCGATGGGTCTTTCGGCTTCCTTTGAGCGAGCTGGCTTCACTCTTGGCCGACTGAAGACAGGGACTCCGCCGCGTCTGGATGGTTCGACCATCGACTGGTCCGCAGTCGAGATGCAGCCCGGGGACGAGCCGCCGGAACCGTTCTCGGTCATGACCGACCGGATCACGACGCCGCAGATCCAGTGTGGGATCACCCGGACCACGTCCGCCACCCATGAGGTGATCCGCGCCAACGTCCATCGCTCCCCGATGTACTCCGGCCAGATCAAGAGCTCCGGACCGCGCTATTGCCCCTCGATCGAGGACAAGATCGTCCGCTTCGGCGACCGCGACGGCCACCAGATCTTCCTGGAGCCGGAAGGGCTCGACGATACCACCGTCTATCCCAATGGCATCTCCACCTCGCTCCCCGAGGAGGTTCAGCTTGCGATCCTCGCCAGCATTCCGGGCCTGGAGCGGGTGAAGATGGTCCGTCCGGGCTATGCCATCGAATACGACCACATCGATCCCCGTGAACTCGATCCGACTCTCCAGACCAAGCGTCTGCGTGGTCTTTTCCTGGCCGGACAGATCAATGGCACCACCGGATACGAAGAAGCCGCCGGGCAGGGGATCGTGGCCGGGCTGAATGCGGCACTCTCCGCCGGCGGTGCGGCGCTGACCGTGTTCGACCGGGCCGACGGCTATCTCGGCGTAATGATTGACGACCTCGTCACCCGCGGGATCAGCGAGCCCTATCGGATGTTCACCTCGCGGGCCGAGTACCGGCTGACCTTGCGGGCGGACAATGCCGATCAGCGGTTGACCGAGAAGGGGATTGCGCTGGGCTGCGTCGGCCACGCCCGGACCCGGCATCACCGGACCAAGATGGGTGCCCTGAATGCAGCCCGGACCCTATCGAAGTCGCTGACCATCACCCCGAACGAGGCAATCAAGCGCGGGTTGTCCCTGAACCGGGACGGCCAGCGGCGGTCCGCCTTCGAGCTGATGGCCTATCCGGATATCGGCTGGAGCCAGGTCCGCGCGATCTGGCCAGAGCTGTCCTCCATCGATCCCGTTATTGCCATCCATCTCGAGATCGACGCCAAGTATGATGTCTATCTGGAGCGCCAAAGCGCCGACGTCGAAGCCTTTCGCCGCGACGAGGGGATGGTGCTGTCAGACGTCGACTATCAGCAGGTCCCCGGTCTCTCCAACGAAGTGCGGGCCAAGCTGGAGAAGGCGCGGCCGTTCACGGTCGGTCAGGCCGGCCGGATCGACGGGATGACGCCGGCGGCGCTTGGCATCCTCGCGGCCTATCTCCGCCGCGAAGCGCGCAAGACCTCCAAGGCAATCGCATAGGCGTTTCACGTGAAACAGCGCGGACCGGGCGGAGACAGACCGCTATCGCGACGACCCCGGGCGGGAGACGGCGGCAGCGGCCGATCCGATCCGACGCCGACCAAGCCCAAGATCGACAAGGCCAGCGCCAACGATCAGGCGCTCGATTCCATCATCGCCGCTGACAAGCGCGCGGCCTTGAAGCTCGCGCCCGTTTCACATGAAACGGAAGCGCGCCTCGACCGCTACATCGCGCTGCTCCGAGAGTGGCAAGCCAAGACCAATCTGGTCGCGCCCTCGACCTTGCCGAACCTCTGGACCCGGCATATCGCCGACTCGCTTCAGCTCGTCGATCTCGCCCCATTGGCAAAACGCTGGGCCGACCTCGGCAGTGGCGGCGGCTTTCCGGGCGTTGTGCTTGCCTGCGCCATGGCCGGCACGCCGGACGCGAAAGTTCATCTTGTCGAGCGAATCGCCAAGAAGGCCGCGTTTTTGCGCGAAGCGATCCGCGTCACCACATCTCCGGGAGTCGTACATCTCGCGGAGATCGGGGATAATGTGGATAGAATCACCGGCCCCGTCGATTGCGTCACCGCGCGCGCGTTGGCTCCGCTACATCAACTCATCGGCTTTGCGGAGCCGCTGATGCGCCAGGGCGCAAAGGCGTTATTTCTCAAGGGTCAAGATGTAGAGGCTGAATTGACCGAAGCCGCTAAATATTGGAATATTCAGCCGCAGCTCCACCAAAGCCGTACGGGCGACGGGTGGATCGTCGAGCTGGCATCGGTTGAACGGCGCGGGTGAGACGTTCAGGGGTTGAGTGGGGACTTTCGATGACCGTGATTGACGAGCCGCAGCAAGAACAGACCTCCCAAGAGACCAATGCGGTCCCGCACGGCCACCCGCGCATCCTCGCGCTGGCGAATCAGAAGGGCGGTGTGGGAAAAACAACCACAGCGATCAATCTCGGCACGGCGCTCGCGGCGATCGGCGAACGCGTCCTGGTCGTCGATCTCGATCCCCAGGGCAACGCCTCGACCGGTCTCGGCATCGATCGCCGCAACCGCTCCTGCTCGACCTATGACGTGCTGATCGGTGAGGCCCCGCTGCGCGAAGCCGTGGTGTCGACCGCGGTGCCGCGGCTGCACATCGCGCCCTCGACGATGGATCTCTCCGGACTCGAGCTCGAGCTCGGCACCACGGCCGGCCGCGCCTTCAAGCTGCGCGACGCGATCGGCGCACTCAACAACAACGTCTCGCCTGAGGCTGACTACACCTACGTGCTGATCGATTGCCCGCCCTCGCTCAACCTGCTCACGGTGAATGCGATGGCTGCGTCGGATGCGATCCTGGTGCCGCTGCAGTGCGAGTTCTTCGCACTCGAAGGTCTGTCGCAATTGCTGCAGACGGTGGAGCAGGTGCGCTCGACGCTGAACCCGAATCTGTCGATCCACGGCATCGTGCTGACGATGTTCGACTCGCGCAACAATCTCTCGAACCAGGTCGTCGCCGACGTCCGCCAGTTCATGGGCGAGAAGGTCTACAAGACCATGATCCCGCGCAACGTGCGCATCTCGGAGGCGCCGTCCTACGGCAAGCCGGTGCTGGTCTACGACCTCAAATGCGTCGGCAGCGAAGCGTATTTGCGGCTCGCCACCGAAGTGATCCAGCGCGAGCGCGAGCTGCGCGTTACGCATTAGCGCCCATCCTACAAGTTTCGACAATTCAGTTCTGGAGTGCTGCAGCGTGAATCCAAGGGAGCTGGCGATGGCCGATGAAGCGCGTTCGCGACTGGGCCGGGGTCTTGCGAGTCTGATCGGTGATGTCGGCGGCGAGGCCCAGCACGTCGATCGCCCGCGCGCCCAGCGCAAGGTGCCGATCGAATTCATCAAGGCCAATCCGCGCAACCCGCGCCGGACGTTTTCGGACACGGAGCTCAAGGAGCTCTCCGAATCCATCAAGCAGCACGGCGTGATCCAGCCGATCGTGGTGCGTCCGGTGAAAGGCGCGCAGGACCGCTTCGAGATCATCGCCGGCGAGCGGCGCTGGCGGGCCTCGCAAATGGCTGGCCTGCATGAAGTGCCGATCGTGCCGGTCGACATCAGCGACAGCGATGCGCTCGAATTCGCGATCGTCGAGAACGTGCAGCGCGAAGACCTCAACCCGATGGAAGAGGCGCAGGGCTATCACGCGCTCGCCAACGAGTTCAGACGCAGCCAGGACGACATCGCAAAGGTCGTCGGCAAGAGCCGCAGCCATGTCGCCAACATGATGCGGCTGACCAAGTTGCCGGCCGAAGTGCAGGCCTTCATCGCGACCGGAGAGCTGACCGCTGGGCATGCCCGTGCGCTGATCGGCGTGCCAGATCCGCTGGCCGCCGCCAAGCGTATCGTCGCGGAAGGCCTCAATGTCCGCCAGGCCGAAGCGCTCGCGCATGAAGAGGGCGTGCCGGAGCGCAAGCCGCAAAAGGCGCGCGCCACCGCCGGCAAGGAAAAGGACCCAGACACGATCGATCTGGAGAAGCGCGTCAGCGACGCGCTCGGCCTCAAGGTCACCGTCAATCATCGCGACCCCGGCGGCTCGGTCCAGATCAATTACCGCAACCTCGATCAGCTCGACGAGGTGATGAAGCGGCTGGCCAAGGGCGCGCTGTAGTCCCTCTCGGTGTCATCCCGGCGTTGTGAGCCGGGCAGTTGGCCGCATCTTCGGTGTCGTCCTGGCGAAGGCCAGGACCCACCGCGTGATCTATCGATCGGATGCCGGGGCCAAAACCGCCATACGAATCTTCGTCAAACTTCTCTCTCTGAGGTGATGGGTCCGGGCTTTCGCCGTGACGACGTCCGGGAGATATTTGCGCATCTGGTTTCCCGCCGTCATTGCTTCGTCGCTTACGCTCCTCGCAATGACGTGGAGAGAGAGAAGGGCTTACCCCCGCCGCTTCGCGTTCGCCGCAATCGCCATCAGCGTGCGCTGGGCGATGGCGGCGGCGAGCGTGGATTGCTTGCGGGTGTCGAGCGCGGCGGTGGCGAGCTGCTCGATGACGGCGGCGAGCCTCGCCACACTGAAATTGCGCAGCGCGGTCTCAACCATGGGCTTCCTTGAAAAATGCAGGCGCGGATAGCCGCCCTCGAGCACGGCGGAGGCCGGTGTGCCGTCGGCGATCGCGAGCGCGGATTTGTGCAGCCACGCAGCCTGGCGCTGTGCCGCCGAGATGATCACGCCGGGATAGGTGCCGGCGATCATGGCCTTGGCGAATTCGGTCTCGACGATATCGGGCCGGCCGGCAAATGCGCCGTCGACGATCGGATCGAGCTTGAGCTCGGACGCATCGGCGACCACGGACATCACGTCATCCAGCGTGATCTCGCCTTTGCCATGGGCATAGAGCGTGAGCTTGCGCAGCTCGTTGCGCGAGGCCTGGCGATCGCCGCCGAGGAACGACATCAGCGCTGCGCGGGCATCCTGCGCGATGCGCAAATTGGCGAAGCGGAGCTCGTCCTCCATCAGTTTTGCGAGATCGCGCTCGGTGTCGGGATAGCAGCCGATCGCCACGGCGGTCTTGGCCTTTTCGCAGGCCTTGCGCAGCGGTGATTCCGGGCGCAGCTCGCCGGCTTCGATGACGATGCGGCAATCCTTGACGCCCATCCCGGCCAGCGTGTCGACGCCGGCGGCAAAGCTGCGCGAGCCGGCGCGGATGCGAATGGCGCGGCGGCCGCCGAACAGCGGTACGGTCATGGCCTCGTCGACCAGGCGCGACGGCTCGGCGGAGAGCTCGTCGCCATCGAGCTTCACGAGGGAGAAGGGATCGTTGGGATCGTCGACGGCGGACGCGATCAGCGCGTCGGCGCGCTCGCGCACGAGGCCGGCATCGGGACCATAGAGCAGGATGATCGGACGGCCCGCGTCGGGGCGGGCGAGGAAGGCGTCGATCTCTTTTCCGCGCAGCGCGACCATGACCTAGATCGTCATTCCGGGGCGCGCAAAGCGCGAGCCCGGAATCCAGAGGTTGGGAATCGAGATTCCGGGTTCACGCTATGCGTGTCCCGGAATGACGGGACTTGAATCAGGTGCCGGCGGTAAAGAACGCGGCGAGCCGTGTGTTGATGTTCTCGGCGATCTCGTTGGCGGCACGATCCTCGGCGTCACGCACCGCGCGGTTGCGGGCGAAACGCTGGTAGGAGCCGGGCATGTCGTAAGACACGCGCGAGAACGTCGTGCCGGTCATCACCGATTGGCCGGTCGCGACCTCGATCAGATTGTACTGGCAGTCGATGCCGTAGTTCTCGCTGTTCGGCAGGCCGGTGGTGGGATCGACGATCAGGGACGTCTTGCTGGAATTGAAGCGGATCACCAGGCGGTGGGTCGGCGGCATGCCTGTGGCCGAGCCGTAGAGCTTGAACGCCAGGGCGTTACGGACTTCGACGCCGACCCGGGCTTCACGCGAGGCGTTCGCCTTGTCGATCGGCGGCAGTTCGACGCCCATCAGCTTCTCACGCAAGCCGGGAGTACCGTCGGTGTGCTCGGCATACATTGGCCGGAAGCAGCCAGCCGTCAGCGCTGCCAAGGCGGCAACCGCGAGCAGGCGGGCTGCAATACGGATCCTAGCCGACAACATTCACGATCCTCTTGGGGACGATGATCACCTTGCGGACGGGCTTGCCGTCCAGGGCCAGCTTTACAGCATCGAGGGCCAAAGCGGCAGCCTCGATTTCCGGATTCTGCGCCGCTGTTGCAACTGTGACCTCACCCCGCTTCTTGCCGTTGACCTGAACCACCAGGGTCACGCTGTCTTCAACCAGCAAATCGCGTTCGATTTGCGGCCAGTCGGCCTCGGAAACCAGCCCGGGCTGACCCAGACCATTTTGAAACAGGACTTGCCAGCACTCCTCGGCCAGATGCGGCATCATGGGGGAGAACAGCTGGACCAGGATCTGGCTGGCCTCCCGGATCGCCCAGGCCAAATCTGGAGCGAGGTCAGCCGCCGGCTGGCTGGACCGCTGGAGCACCTCCGAGAACGTATTGGTGAATTCGCGGATATGGGCGAGGCAGACGTTGAAATGCAGTCGCTCGACGCCGGTCGTGACCTTGTCGAGCGCGCCATGGGCGGCCTTGCGCAAGAGGAGCGCATCGTCGCCGAACGAAGCCGGTCGGACCGCAGGCGCAGCCTTGGCGAGTTCCATGGCATCGTTCACCAGCCGCCACAGCCGCTGCACGAAGCGCGAGGCGCCCTGGACGCGCTCATCGCTCCAGATCACGTCGCGGTCGGGCGGGGAGTCCGACAGCATGAACCAGCGGGCGACGTCGGCGCCATAGGTCGCGATGATGTCGTCGGGGTCGACCGTGTTCTTCTTCGACTTCGACATCTTCTCGATCGCGCCGATCTGGACGTCTTCGCCGGTCGCAATCAGCGTTGCGCGGCGGCCGTTGCCGCCGACCTCGATCTTCACCTCGGCCGGCTGCACCCAGCTGCCGTCAGCCTTCTGGTAGGTCTCGTGCACCACCATGCCCTGCGTGAACATGCCGGCGAATGGCTCGTCCAGTGCGATGTGCCCGGTCGCCTTCATGGCGCGGGTGAAGAAGCGGCTGTAGAGCAGATGCAGGATCGCGTGCTCGACGCCGCCGATATACTGATCGACCGGCAGCATCCGGTTGGCGACCGCGGGCGTCGTCGGCGCGCTCTCGTTCCAGGGATCGGTGAAACGCGCAAAATACCAGGACGAATCCACGAAGGTGTCCATGGTGTCGGTTTCGCGCTGGGCCTTGCCGCCGCACTTGGGGCAGTTGACGTGCTTCCAGGTGGGGTGATGGTCGAGCGCGTTGCCCGGCTTGGCGAAGCTCACATCTTCCGGCAGCACAACCGGCAGGTCGGCATCCGGCACCGGCACGACGTCGCACTTCGGACAGTGGATGACCGGGATCGGGCAGCCCCAATAGCGCTGGCGCGAAATGCCCCAGTCGCGCAGGCGGAAGTTCACCTGTCGTTCGCCGACCGGCGCGTTGCCACGCAGCTCGGTTTCCAGGCGTTTTGCGACCTCCTCCTTAGCTTGATCGATGGTCATGCCGTCGAGGAAGCGCGAATTGATCATGCGGCCGTCACCGTCATAGGCGGTGTCGGTGATGACAAAGGACTTCGGATCCTGGCCCTCGGGGCACACGACCGGCGTGTTGCCGAGATTGTACTTGTTGACGAAGTCGAGGTCGCGCTGGTCATGCGCGGGACAGCCGAAGATGGCGCCGGTGCCGTATTCCATCAGCACGAAGTTGGCGACATAGACCGGCAGCTTCCAGGAGGGATCGAACGGATGCACCGCGCGGATGCCGGTGTCGAAACCCTGCTTCTCCGCGGTGTCGATGATCGACTGCGCGGTGC
This sequence comes from Bradyrhizobium sp. T-1, assembly GCF_053592855.1. NCBI lineage: Bacteria > Pseudomonadati > Pseudomonadota > Alphaproteobacteria > Hyphomicrobiales > Nitrobacteraceae > Bradyrhizobium > Bradyrhizobium sp. T-1. The sequence continues at coordinate 228,914 of NZ_CM132115.1, forward strand.
CGATCTTCTTGATGTCGGCGATGAACTCAGCGAGCTTCGGGTTCTTCGCGGCAGCTGCCTGCGCCAGCGGATGATCGGCCGAGATCGCCATGAACTTCGCGCCGAACAGCGTGTCCGGGCGCGTCGTGAAAATCTTCAGCTCGCTTTCGCCGGCGGGCGTGGTCGCCTGATCCAGCGCGAAGCGGATCAAGAGGCCCTCCGAGCGGCCGATCCAGTTGCGCTGCATCAGCCGCACCTTGTCGGGCCAGCGGTCGAGCCCATCCAGCGCCGACAGCAGTTCCTGCGAGTACTTCGTGATCTTGAAGACCCACTGGCTCATTTCCCGTTGTTCGACAACGGCACCAGAGCGCCAGCCGCGGCCGTCGATCACCTGTTCGTTGGCGAGCACGGTCATGTCGACCGGATCCCAGTTGAGCTTGCGCTTCTCGCGCTCGGCGAGGCCGGCGGCGAGCATGTCCAGGAACATCTTCTGCTGATGCTTGTAATAGCTTGGGTCGCAAGTCGCGAATTCGCGGCTCCAGTCCAGCGACAGCCCGATCGAGCGGAGCTGCTTCTTCATCGCGGCGATGTTGTCGTAGGTCCAGGCCTTGGGCGCGACCTTGCGCTCGATGGCGGCGTTCTCGGCCGGCAGGCCGAAGGCGTCCCAGCCCATCGGGTGCAGCACGTTGAACCCCTTGGCGCGCATGAAGCGGGCCAGCACGTCGCCGAGCGTGTAATTGCGGACATGGCCGATATGGATGCGCCCGGACGGGTAGGGGAACATCTCCAGCACATAGTATTTCGGCCGCGAATCGTCGTTCTTGGAGACGAAGATCGCCTGTTCGTCCCATTGGCGTTGCCAGCGCGGCTCGGCGTCGCGGGCGTTATAGCGTTCGGAGGTCATGGAATCGTTGCGTTTTCGTGGTTTTGGCGGCTGAAGAGGCCGGACTAGGCCATAGAAGTCCTCGGGGGGTCAATGGGTTGCCGCAGCCGGCGGGGCCTCGCAATGCTGCTCCGCAAAAGTACGGATGAGGGTATTCGGATCGGATTAAGGGGGCGGTGCGAGGTTGGCCGCCAAAAGGACACCGCGTCAGGCGATGGCCTCAGATCTCGACGATCCCGATGACCACGGGCCCGAGGCGGGGTTTGCGAAAAAGGCCTGCGAGCTCGATCGCAGCCGAAGCTGCAGGCTAGCTTGATCCGAACCCGAAGGACCGCGTTAGCGCAATGCGTGTAGCGGTTCTCCGAAGGATCATGCTCAAATGGCTAGCCCGCCATCGCGATCTCGGCGGTGGTGCCCTCGATCCGCAAAATGCCGTGCTCGACGACATTGTTGCGGCCGCGATGTTTGGCGGCGTAGAGCGCGGCGTCGGCGGCTTCGATCAGATCGCCCGGACGCAAGACCTCGTTCGGCCGCGTCGCCGCAACGCCGATCGACACCGTGACCACCATGTGGGCGGAGGTGATGTGCGGCAGGCAGAGCTTCAGCACGGCCGCGCGCACCTGTTCGCCGATTTCGACGGCGCGCATCACGTCGGTGTTCGGCAGCAGCAGGCAGAACTCCTCGCCGCCATAGCGGGCTGCGAAACCCATCGTGTCGGCGGCGATGCCGGACAGCGACTCGCCGAGCCGGGTCAGGCAGGAATCGCCCTCGAGATGGCCATAGGTGTCGTTGAACAGCTTGAAATGGTCGACGTCGATCATCAGAAGCGCGAGCTCGCTGCCATATTGCTGCGCGCGCATCCATTCGAAGTCGAGACGGCTCTGGAAGCCGCGGCGGTTGGCAAGTCCCGAGAGCATGTCGATCGACGCCATCACCGTCAGCCGGTCGTTGGTCGCGATCAACTCGCGCTCGCGCTGGCTGAGCTGGGCGGCCATTGCGTTGAAGGCGCGGGCGAGCGGCACGAATTCCGCTGGCAGCCGGTTGCGCGCGGCGCGGGCCGAGAGGTCGCCTTGGCCGAGCCGCTTGGCCATGTCGGCGAGCATCTCGATCGGCTTGATCACGAGCTTCTCGGCGGCGATCAGCGCGCCGAGCAGCACGAACATGACGACGAAAGCCAGCTGGAGATAGGCCGTGCGGATGTCGCGGCTCACTGCCGCGGACACCTTGTCCTCGTCGATGCTGGCGATCAGGCGGGAATTGGTGCCGGCGATGCGGATGAAGCTGACCGCGCGACGCGATCCGTCGGCGGCGAGGAACGACAGCGAGCCTTCGTCCTGGTCCGAGCGCAGGGCCATGTCGGCGATGGCCGACATCAGCGGCAGGTTGTCGAGCGGACGACCGACCGCAGCATGCTGGTCGGCGGGCGCGGCCAGCACGGTGCCGGCGCTGTCGACCAGCACCGCCGTGATGCCGGCGCGGCCGCCCAGATTGTTCATCACCTTCGACATCCAGTCGAGGTTGACGGTCGCGAGCACGACGGCGTCAGCGACGCCGCTGAACGCAGACACCGGATAAACCGCCATGACGGTCGGCGACTGCACGGGCCGCGACAGAATGAAGTCGGACAGCACGAAGCGGCCGGTTTCCTGCGCCTGCTGGAAATAAGGCCGATCGCTGAGGTCGAGGCCGACATACATGTTGTTGGTCGCGCACTGGATGCGGCCGTCCTGACCGGCGATCAGAAGCGTGCGGATCCAGGGCAGGCTCGTCGGCAGGCTTGCGCGCAGCACATCGCAGCTCTTGCTGACGCCGCCGGCGGAGGCGCGGATGAAGGCTTCCGATTTCAGGATGGTCTCGACCGACGAGATCACCTCGCGCTGTGCATCGGCGCTGTGTCTTGCGACCGTGGTGAATTCAACCGTAGCCTGCGCGATCTGCTTGGTCCGGGCGTCTTCAAGCGAGCGAATGCGCTCGAGCATCAGAGGCGCGACCAGAATCACCGCGAGCAACGCAAGCCGGGCCCTGATGCCGAGGACCTGCTTGAGTTTTGCTCGTTTGCGGTTGAAACTGACGTTTGCCATCTGCGCGACCCACCCCGCGCGCCAAGGTAAAGCGAAGGGTTCAAAAACCCTTTCTTGAACTCGGTAAAATTGGAACTACCTCCGTTACGGTCACAGCCCAATCGACATCATGACAGAAGAAAACGCAGCGCCGGTAACCGGCGATTCACCAAATGCGCTCGCCGCGGTCGAAGCGGAAATCGCGCGTGCCTGCAAGGATGCGCAGCGCGAACGTGCCTCCGTGACGCTGATCGCAGTGTCCAAGACGTTCGCGGCGGATGCAATTATCCCGGTTATCGGCGCCGGACAGCGCGTATTCGGCGAGAATCGCGTGCAGGAGGCCAAGAGCAAGTGGCCGGCGTTAACGTCTGTTTACTCCGACATCGCGCTGCATCTGATCGGGCCGCTGCAATCCAACAAGGCGAAAGAGGCGGTCGCACTGTTCGATGCCATCCATTCGGTCGACCGCCCGAGCATTTGCCAGGCGTTAGCCAAAGAAATCGAATCCCAGAACAAGCACCCGCAACTCTTCGTCCAGATCAACACCGGCGAGGAGCCGCAGAAGGCCGGCGTCGCCCCCGGCGAGGCCGACGCCTTCCTCGCGAGCTGCCGCGACACCTATGGCCTGACGATCTCCGGCCTCATGTGCATTCCGCCGGTGGACGAGCCGCCGGCGGCGCATTTCGCTCTCACCGCGAAGATCGCTGCGCGCAACGGATTACAGAACCTGTCGATGGGCATGAGCGCGGATTATGCGACCGCCATCATGCTAGGTGCCACCCACGTGCGCGTGGGAAGCGCGATCTTCGGGCATCGGTGATCGCGTGCGATTTGTTTTAGTCGTCCGGGCTTTCGCCAGGACGACTAAGAGGGGCGAGTTACGCGAACCTCACCGACACCTTGCCCAGCACGCCAAAGTCTGCGGCAAAATGATCACCAGCCTGGATCGGCAGCGGCGGATGGCAGGTGCCTGTCGTCACCACCTCTCCTGCCCGCAAGGTGATGCCGAGCCCGCGCAGCTCGTTGGCGAGCCAGGCGAGCGCAACGCGGGGATCGCCGAGCACGTTCTTGCCGTGACCGGTGTAGCCCTCGCCGCGCAGCGTGATCTGCGGCCGCTCCTCGACGAGATCCATCGCGCGCCAGTTCGCGCGCGTCGCCGCGCCCAGCACGAACAGATGTGCACAGGCGTTGTCGGCGATGAGCTGCGCCTCGCCGGCGCTGGCGAAATCGGTGAAGCGTGAATCCGGAATTTCGATCGCGGGATGCAACGTGTCGACGGCCGCGAGCACTTCGTCCAGGCCAAAGGACGTCGATCGCGGCGCAAGATCGCGTCCCATGCGGAAGCAGAACTCCGGCTCGCCGACGCGCATCGCGTTGCCCTTCATCGATGCGGTGCCGCCGTCGGCAATCACCGTGTCGCTCATGATGCGCCCGGCCAGCGGTCCCGCGACATTGATGTGCTTCTGTCCGGCCTCGCTGGTTGCCGCGATCTTCCAGCCAAACAGTTGGCCGAGCGATTGGTTTGCGAGGACGGCCTGCACGGCGTAGCCATCAGCACGGCTCTGCGGGCGCAGCGATGTCTCGAGCGCATCGAGCTTGCTGCCATCGCGCCAATGCTGAACGAGAACCTGCGAAGCGGCGGCGATCCGATCGTTGTCGAGCATGCGTCCTCACCCGATGATGATTTTTGTTCTTGGACCCAGCCGCCGCAGCAATTGCAGCATCGCCGCCTTGGTCATGGAGACACAGCCCGCGGTCGGACCGAAATTGTCGCGCGCCAGGTGCAGAAATACGGCGCTGCCACGACCCGCGATGCGCGGCCTGGTGTTGTGGTCGATCTCGATGATGAAGTCATAGAGTTGATCGGCGCGCTTCAGCCGGTCGCCGCCCTCTCCCTCGGCGCGCCGGATCCACTGGTTGTAGTGACGATCGCCGGGATCTTCGCACCAGGCGTCAGACCCGGTGATGATCCGCGCCGGCAGAAACGTCCTGGGACGGCTGTGCCGGTCGCCCCGCCACCACAATTGCCTAGGACGAAAATGGCCCCGGGGAGTACCGCCATCGCCCTCGCGCTTATTGGCCAGAATACCGCCGCGCCCCAGCGCCACGGGAATCGTCAGGCTGCCTGCCGTCAGCCAGCCCCGGCGCGGACTCCCGGCGGCAGGCCTAACGCGGATCGCGGATAACGGTCCGTGGCCTCGATTTCCGGTGTAACTGACTGACACAGCTTTATTTTTCATGTGAATACGCGATGTCGAATTCATTACAGGACATTCATCGAAACGCCCTGCTATTCTGGGTTAGAGTAATTCCGGCTTGTGAATCGGCAACAGCCCACTACTTCAACACGAACAACAATAAGAACAGCGACCCCTAAACTTCCCATCACGGTCGGGTGCGGCATGAATGCGCGTCCGTCCGACCCCAAAAGGATGATCCCCCATGGCCAATGCCCGCAAGATCCTGATCGTGGATGACGATACCGATCTGCGCGATACGTTGGTGGAGCAATTATCGCTACACGAAGAATTTGAAGCTTCCGCCGTCGATACTGGCGCCAAGGGCGCGAGCGCCGCAAAGGCCAACGCTCCCGATCTGGTCCTGATGGATGTCGGCCTCCCCGACACCGATGGCCGCGAGGTGGTCCGCTCCCTGCGCAAGGGCGGCTTCAAGGCGCCGATCATCATGCTGACGGGTCACGACACCGATTCCGACACGATTTTGGGCCTGGAATCCGGCGCCAACGACTATGTCGCCAAGCCCTTCCGTTTCGCCGTCTTGCTGGCCCGTATCCGAGCCCAGCTCCGCCAGCACGAGGCCAGTGAGGACGCCGTGTTCTCGGTCGGCCCCTACTCCTTCCGTCCCGGCTCGAAGATGCTGACCGCGGCCAACGCCCGCAAGGTTCGTCTCACCGAGAAGGAAACGGCAATCCTGCGCTTCCTCTATCGGGCCGGCCAGATGCCGGTGTCGCGCGAGACCCTGCTCCAGGAGGTCTGGGGCTATAATTCCGGCGTCACCACACATACGCTGGAAACCCACATCTACCGCCTTCGCCAGAAGATCGAGAAGGACGCCGCCAACCCGGAAATCCTGGTAACGGAAGCCGGTGGCTACAAGCTGGTGCCGTGATACGTTCCAGGAACGCGCGATTCGTCGTAAATTGGCGCGTTTCTCGAGCCTCGGACCGGAATGTCGATCGACGATGACGTAGCGCTGCTTGAGCGTGTCCCGACACTGCGCCTGTTGGGAGATGCCTCGTTGCGCATGCTGGCGATCGGCTCCGAGCAGCGTGACTTTGTCCGCGGCGACATCCTGTTCAATCTCGGTGACGATGCCGACGCCGGCTTCGTGGTTCAGCGCGGCGCCTTTCGCGTCGACGATGGCGCCGGCGCCGAGATGATCGCAGGTCCCGGCACCCTGATCGGTGAGCTTGCGCTGGTCGTGCCGATGAAGCGGCCATCGGGCGCGGTTGCGCTGGAGCATTCCTCCGTCATCCGCGTCGCGCGCAGCCTGTTTCAGCGCGTGCTCGAGAGCGATCCCGCCGCCGCACTTCGCCTGCGCGACGAATTCGCAATCCGCTCCAGCCAGATCGCCAGCGATATCTTGATGGCCGGCGCGAAGCTCAGCACGTAGCCGGCTCAAACCTCCAGCGTCACCGTCACCGGCACATGGTCCGACGGCCGCTCCCAGCTGCGGGCATCGCGCAAAATCCTGAAATCCTGGACCGCGTCCTTCAGCGCGCGCGAGACCCAGATGTGATCGAGCCGCCGGCCGCGGTCGCCGACGGTCCAGTCGGCGGAGCGATAGCTCCACCACGTGTAGACCTTTTCCGACATCGGAATGCGGTCCCGCGCGACGTCGACCCATTCGCCGGCGCTGAGCGCGGCCTGCAGCTTTTCGGTTTCGATCGGCGTATGCGAGACGACTTTCAGCAGCTGCTTGTGCGACCACACATCGTTCTCGTGCGGCGCGACGTTGAGATCGCCGACCAGGATGTGGCGATCCTCTCCGCGCGGATGCAACGGCTCGCACGCCTTCATCTCGTCGAGGAAGCGAAGCTTGTGATCGAACTTTTCGTTCAGCGCGGGATCGGGAATGTCGCCCCCGGCGGGTACGTAGAAATTATGCAGCACCAGCGGTTTTGCGATGTCGGCCTTGGTGCCGAAGGATACGGATATGTGGCGTGAATCCACCTTGTCGCAGAAGGTGCGGATATCGGTGGTCTCGAACGGAATCTTCGAGACGATGGCGACGCCGTGATAGCCCTTCTGCCCGTTCAGCGCGACGTGCTCGTAACCCAGCCGCTTGAAACGCTTCAACGGAAACGCGTCGTCGATGCATTTGGTCTCCTGAAGACACAGCACGTCCGGCCGCGCGCTCTTGAGAAACTTCGCGACCAGGTCGATGCGCAGCCGCACCGAATTGATGTTCCAGGTTGTCAGGGAAAAACGCATGGGAGTTGCGTCTTAGCAAGCTCTCACAAGGTGGGCAAAGGCGCAAAGCGCCGTGCCCACCGTCTTTTCGAGCTTGGAAATGGTGGGCGCAGCGCTTTGCCGACCTTACGGGGCCTACCCCGGGGACGGCACGCTGTAATTGGTGAAGTCGATCTTGAACATATTGGGATCGAGCTTCTTGCTGGTGTCCAGATTATAGACCGCGAATGTGGTGTCGTAGCCTTGCGGATCGGTCACGGTCCATTGCTTCAACTGGCCGTCCTTGGCGCCGAGCATCAGCAGGAGGCGACTGGTGCCGACCAGTGCCTGCTTCTCCTCGATGGTGACGCTGATGAAGAGGTCGTCGGCGGTGACGCTGACGACGTTGGTGTCCTTCATGAGGTCGATGCGGTCGGACAACAGGAAGCGCAGCGGCGTCTGTGACAGCGGATAGACGTCCTGTGTCGCGAGCTTGCGATCGCGCACCACGACGGAAGATCCATCGGCAACGATGTCGATCGGGCTCGGCGGATCATATTCGACGCGCATCTTGCCGGGCTTCTGGATGTAGAAGTCCCCCTGCGTCTTGCTGCCGTCGGGGCCGACCTGGACGAAATTTCCGACCAGCGTCGACAGCGAGGACAGATAGGCGCTGACCTTGGCCGCCTGCGCCTTCTGGTTCGCATCGAAGCTCTGGAAGATGCTGCTCGGCACGTTGCGGCGCGGATCGGGAATGATCGGATTCGGCGGCGCCTGCGTTGCGCCTGTCACTGCGGGTCCTCCGCCTCCGGCTTGCGCACCATCGCGCCCCTTCGGCGCCGGCTTCGGCACGGGCACGTTCTGCGCAAACGACGCTGCAGTCGCCATCGCGGCAGTGACGAGAAGCACGCCCACGACGCGCGCGCTGCGCGCAGCGAGAGAGGCTGCGAATCCAATGTCCGGATGTCTGGTCAACGCGTCGTCCTGTGTGGCTGGGCGTCGTTTTAGCGTGATTTCGGGCAAAAGCAGAGATCGAATTTGCGTGAGGATATCATTCCGAGGCAGGCCGGAAGCCCTTTGCCTCACATATGGCTGTCTTCTTCCTCGACCAGAATCTCGCGCTTGCCGGCGTGATTGGCGGGTCCGACGATGCCTTCCAGTTCCATGCGCTCCATCAGCGATGCGGCGCGGTTATAGCCGATTTGCAGCCGGCGCTGGATGTAGCTGGTCGAGGCCTTGCGGTCGCGTTTGACGATCGCAACGGCCTGCTGGAAGAGGTCGCCGCCGCCATCCGCGCCCATTCCACTGGCGTCGAACACCGCGCCGCCATCTTCGTCCTCGGTGGGCTCTTCGGCGGTCACAGCTTCGAGATATTCGGGCTGACCCTGCGTCTTGAGATGACGCACCACCTTCTCGACTTCCTCGTCCGATGCAAAAGGTCCATGGACGCGGCTGATGCGGCCGCCGCCGGCCATGTAGAGCATGTCGCCCTGGCCGAGCAGCTGCTCGGCGCCCATCTCGCCCAAAATGGTGCGGCTGTCGATCTTCGACGTCACCTGGAAGGCGATGCGGGTCGGGAAGTTGGCCTTGATGGTGCCGGTGATGACGTCCACCGACGGACGCTGCGTCGCCAGGATCACATGCAGACCGGCGGCGCGCGCCATCTGCGCGAGGCGCTGCACCGCGCCTTCGATGTCCTTGCCGGCGACCATCATCAGGTCGGCCATTTCGTCGACGATGATGACGATGTAGGGCAGCGGATCGAGCGAAAGCTTCTCTTCCTCGTAGATCGCCTTGCCGGTTTCCTTGTCGAAGCCGGTGTGCACCGTGCGCGTCGGCTCTTCGCCCTTGGCCTTCAATTCGAGCAGGCGCGTGTTGTAGCCGTCGATGTTGCGCACACCGAGCTTGGCCATGTTCTTGTAGCGCTCTTCCATCTCGCGCACGGCCCATTTCAACGCGACCACCGCCTTCTTCGGATCGGTCACGACGGGCGTGAGCAGATGGGGAATGCCGTCATAGACGGAGAGTTCGAGCATCTTCGGATCGACCATGATCAGCCGGCACTGGTCCGGGCGCAGCCGGTAGACCAGGCTGAGGATCATGGTGTTGATCGCAACCGACTTACCGGAGCCGGTGGTACCGGCGATCAGCATGTGCGGCGTGCGCGCGAGATCGATGATGACGGGGTCGCCGCCGATGGTCTTGCCGAGGCAGAGCGGCAGTTTTGCGACGGTGTCGGTGGCTTCCTTCGCCACCAGCAATTCGCGCAAGTAGACTTTTTCGCGATGCGCGTTCGGCAGCTCGATGCCGATGGCGTTGCGGCCGGGCACGACCGCGACGCGCGCCGACAGCGCGCTCATCGAGCGGGCGATGTCGTCGGCAAGTCCGATCACGCGCGAGGACTTGATGCCGGGCGCCGGCTCCAGCTCGTACAGCGTGACGACGGGACCCGGATTGGCCTTCACGATCTCGCCGCGGACGCCGAAGTCCTGCAGCACGCCTTCGAGCGCGCGCGAATTGGTTTCCAACTCGGCCTTGCTGAGCGGCTGGCGATCGCCGGCCTTCGGGGCGGCCAGCATGGAGACGGACGGAAGATCGAACTTATCGGTGGATTTCTTGGAAGCGGCTTTCGGTGCAGCCTTTTTGCGTGGAGCGCGCGCGGCCGGCTCCTCCTCCTCTTCGTCGTCCTCCTCTTCCACCGGTTCCTCGTGCTCGTCCTCGTAGTCCTCATCTTCGGACTGCGGCGAGATCGAAGGCGCGGCGCGACCGCCGCCGAGATTGGGCTCCTGACGGGAGAACGCGACCGCCTTGGCCTTCGGTCCGCTCGAGACCAGCGAGCGATAGGCCGCGCCGAACAGCCAGATCAGCCGCGCCTTGGTGCTCATCAGTGCATGGAACAGCCAGCCCAGCGACACCGAGCCACGATCGCTCTCCTCGTCTTCGTCGAGCGGCTTGTCGTCGTCCTCGATCTCCGCGAGCTCGTGGTCATGCTCGCGCGCGCCGAGCCCGCATGCGATCAGGAAGGTCGCGGCCAGCGCGACGAAGAGGATGGCGCCGAGCACCATGCGATAGATCACGCCGGGCGGTCCGAAGATCACTGCCGGTGCGCGCACCAGCGCATCGCCGACCACTCCGCCGAGTCCGGTCGGCAGCGGCCAGGCGCCGCCATGCGGCCAGCAGCTGACGAAGCCCGCCGCGATCACCGTGCAGAGAATCCAGGAGCCGAGCCGCAGCGCCTCGCGATCGAACGGGCGATGGGTCATCATGCGCCAGCCCCACACCGCGACCGTCAGGATCAGCATGATCGCGCCGAGCCCGAGGATCTGCATCGCAAGGTCCGCGCCGATGGCGCCGGCATAGCCGAGAACGTTGTGAATCGGTCGCGACGTCGCGTGGCTCAGGCTCGGGTCCTGCACCGACCAGGTCATCAGCGCGGCGGACGCGACGCCCGACAGCGTGACCAGGCCGAATCCGCTGAGCTCGCGCACACGCCGGCTCAGCGCCTCGCGGATCGAGGGCGGCAGATGGCCGACCAGGGGAATGACACGTTCGATTGTCGACATGCTCATGGGCCCGCCTAACCCAGAGTTTCGACCAGCCGGTGCAGCGCCTGCGCCGTGGTCTCACTATCCTGCACCAGCGCCAGGCGAATGTAGCCGGCGCCGGGATTGAAGCCGTCGGGCTGACGCCGCGCCAGAAAGGAACCGGGCACCACGCGCACGCCGGCTTCCCTAAAAAGCTTCAGGGTCACGGAGACGTCGTCGCCGACCCCGGACGTATTGAGCCAGACGCAGAAGCCGGCGTCGGGCCGGCGATAGCCGTAACGATTGCCGATGATCTGGTCGGCAAGATCGAACTTGATCCGGTAGAGCCTGCGGTTCTCCTCGACGTGCGCTTCATCGCCGTAAGCCACGGTCGCGACATGCTGGAGCGGCACCGGCACCTGGGGCGCTGCGATGTTGCGCAGCTCCAGGAACATGCCGATGAACTTCCTGTCGCCGGCGGCGAAGCCGACGCGTAGGCCCGGCAGGTTCGAGCGCTTCGACAGCGACTGGAACGCGGCCACGCGGGCGAAATCCGGACCCGCACATTCGAGTGCGCTGCCAGGTGCCTGACGGGTGTAGATTTCGGAGTAGCACTCGTCGCTGAGGATCATGAAGTTGTGGCGATCGGCGAGTTGCTTCAGCCGCGTGAAATAATCGCGCGAGGCGACCGAGCCCTGCGGATTGGCCGGCGAGGCCAGATAGAACGCGACCGTGCGTGCCAGCGTCGCTTCGTCGATCGCGTCGAGATCAGGCAGGAAGCCGTTTTCGACGGTCGTCGGCAGATAGACCGGCTCGCAGGCCGCGGCGCCGGCGCCTGCGCCATAGACCGGATAGAACGGGTTCGGCATCAGGATGGCGGGCTTGCCGGGACGTGGGCCGACATAGCGGGCTGCTGCGATCGCGGCGAGGAACAGCCCTTCCCGGCTGCCATTGAGGACGAGAATCTCGCTCTTGGGATCGAGCGGTCGCGGCAGCCTGAAGCGCGACGATAACCAGGCGCTCGCGGCCTGGCGGAACGGCTCGGTGCCCTGGTTCATCGGGTAACGGCCGAAATCGGCGATGTGCTTGGCCAGCACCGGCCCGACGAAGTCGGGCACGGGGTGCTGCGGCTCACCAACCGCAAGCGAAATCAACGGCTTGCCGGGCTGATGCGGCGCCAACAGCTCGTTCAGCCGGACGAAGGGCGAGCGTTCGTTGTCGGAGCTTCCACCGGCTAGCGGCGCACGGGATGAAGCGGTCATGACCATTCTGGGCGCCAGCACTCTTGGAACGGCCGGCGCATGGAGACGCCGGCGGGTAAGCGGTTCAGTTCACCATAGATAGGGCGAGGTTAAGACGCGATTAACCATCGGCCGCCCGGCCCGTCCAGAGCGGGAATAATGAGGCCGGAAAACATGGCGGCTTCGTCACCTCTCCCGCTTGCGGGAGAGGTCGACGCGAAGCGTCGGGTGAGGGTTCTCTCCTCTTGGGGGTTCTCGCCTGCGGAGACACCCCCACCCCAGCCCTCCCCCGCAAGCGCAGGGGAATCGCATATGGATTTGCGACCCCTATTGCGTTGTTTTGTAAGATGGATTCTGAGAACGACTCCCACAAGGCGGAGGGAGTCGGATGGGAAAGTTCAAGAAGGCATTTCGGCGATTGTCGGACCCGCGTGCAGCGAACGCACGACACGATCTGCTGGAGGTATTGGTCATCGCCTTGGCTGCGGTGCTTTGCGGAGCAGAGACCTGTTCGGACATGGCGGAGTTTGGGCAGGCCAAGGAAGAGCTGCTGCGGCTGTTTCTGCGCCTGGAGCACGGGATTCCCAGTCACGATACGTTCAGCCGCGTGTTCCGTTTGCTCGACCCGGAGGCCTTCGAGGCGGCATTCCGCCGCTTCATGGCGGCGTTTGCCAAGACCAACCGGCTCGATCTCACCGGGGTGGTTGCGGTCGACGGCAAGGCGCTGCGTGGCGCCTTCGAGCGTGGTTCGCGCTACGAGCCTTTGCATCTGGTCAACGTCTGGGCGGTGGAAGCGCGCATGTCCCTTGCCCAGCAGAAGGCTCCTGGCCGCAACGAGACCAAGGGAGCATTGGAGGTCTTGGCACTGCTGTCGCTCAAAGGCAGCATCGTCACGGCCGATGCGCTGCATTGCCATCGTGCGATGGCCAAGACGGTGCTCGAGCGCGGTGGCGACTACGTGTTGGCGATCAAGGCCAACCGTGGACCTCTGTACAAGACCGTGGTCGCGCAGTTTGCCCGCTCCGGCGAGCGCAGCACAACCAAGAAGGTCGAGCCGTCCACCCACGATCGGCGCGAAGCACGCCGGGCAACCATCATGCGCAACACCAGCTTGGCTGCCGTCCACGACTTCCCGGGCGTCGTCGCGATCGGCCGCGTCACCTCGCGCAGGCAATTGCAGGGCAATCGTGCCGATCCGCCGGTCGTGCGCTATTATCTGCTCTCCAAGTTCATGTCCGCCAAGCGGCTGCTGCAGGTCACGCGCAGTCATTGGACCATCGAGAACCAATTGCACTGGGTGCTCGACGTCCACTTCGACGAGGATGGCAACCGGGCGAGATTGGACCATGCTCCGGAGAATCTCGCCCGCCTGCGCAGGCTCGCACTCAACATCCTTCAATCTTGCCCCGGCCCCACCTCCATACGTCGCAAAATCAAGCGCGCGGGGTGGGACAACAGCTTCCTCCTCGCCCTGTTCGGTCATATGCGATAGCCCTGCCCGCAAGCGGGAGAGGGAGCGCACCGTCTCCCCGGCCTAATGGCCCGGCAGCTTCTCGAATGTCGCCATGCCGGCGGGGATGGCGTGGAACTCCTGCTTGTCGCAGGTGTAGATCGCCATCTGCGGATGGAACTGGCTCGGCTCGTCCAATGTGCCGACTTTCACGACCGCTGCCGGCAGTCCCGGCACCTTGGTCACCAGATGGGTGCCGCACTCGGCGCAGAATTCCCGTGTCACGGCGCGGGTGAGGTCCTTGCGGGTGAACTGCTTGGGTTGTCCGGTGATGTAGGTGAAGCCGGCCGCCGGCATCGCGATGAAGGTGTTGGGCGCGCCGCCCGAGATGTACTGGCACTCGCGGCAGTGGCACTGCGCCTGCATCATCGGATCGCCCTCGGCCACGTAGCGCACTTCGCCGCAATAGCACCCGCCTTCCAAACGCATGACGACCTCCCGTGTTGTTGTTCGTTGTGGTCGTTATTTCTGCGCCGGCAATCCGGAATGGCAATGCTTTTCTTCGGAGCGGCGTCGAAAAGAATCCTGGCAAAAAGAATTGGCAAAAAGAAAGGGGCTCCAGCTTGCGCTGGAGCCCCTCAACGGTCGGGGCATTGCCGGGTATGTGCCCAAACCGTAGGTCTGGATGCGACCTCCGGGAGAAGATCGCATCCCGGGAGAGTGCTTACATGTTGTAGGCGCGCTCGGTGTGGTCGGTGATGTCCAAGCCTTCACGCTCGCTCTCGACATTGGCGCGCAGGCCAACGATCACATCGACGACCTTGTAGAGGATCGCCGAACCGACGCCCGACCACACCAGCGTGGTGCAGACGGCTTCGATCTGGGAGAGCATCTGCGCCGCGAAGTCGTAATCGGCAACCTTGGGCGGGATCGCGGTGTAGTCGATGATGCCCGCACCACCGAGAGCCGGATTGACCAGGATGCCGGTGCCGAGAGCGCCGACGATGCCGCCGATGCAGTGCACGCCGAACACGTCGAGCGAGTCGTCATAGCCGAGCGCGTTCTTCACGACGGTGCAGAAGAACAGGCAGACCACGCCGACCACGAGACCGAGGACGATCGCACCCATGACGCCGGAGAAGCCGGCGGCAGGCGTGACGGCCACGAGGCCCGCGACGGCGCCGGAGATGACGCCGAGCACCGACGGATGACCCTTCACGATCCACTCCGCGAACATCCACGACAGCGCGGCGGCTGCGGTGGCGACGAAGGAGTTGGTCATGGCGAGGGCTGCGCCGCCATTGGCTTCGAGGTTGGAGCCGGCGTTGAAGCCGAACCAGCCGACCCAGAGCAGCGAGGCGCCGATCATCGACATGGTCAGCGAGTGCGGAGCCATCAGCTCCTTGCCGTAGCCGACGCGCTTGCCGATCAGGAGAGCGCCGACGAGACCTGCGATACCGGCGTTGATGTGCACCACGGTGCCGCCGGCGAAGTCGATCGCGCCCTTCTTGAAGATCCAGCCGGCGTCGGCGTTGATCTCGTCGAGCTTGGCCTGAGCCGCGGTCTTCGCCGCCGCATCACCCGCCGCAGCCAGAGCCTTGGCCGCGTCCTGGATCGCGTCCGGGCCGGGCCAGTACCAGACCATGTGCGCGATCGGGAAGTAGATCAGCGTGACCCAGAGCGGGATGAACAGGGCGATCGCCGAGAACTTCATGCGCTCGGCAAAGGCGCCGACGATGAGGGCGGGCGTGATCGCCGCGAAGGTCATCTGGAAGCACATATAGACGAGCTCCGAGATGTTGGCGTCGACCGAGAAGGTCGCCGCCTTCGAGTCGGTGGTGACGCCCATCATGAAGGCCTTGGAGAAGCCGCCGATGAAGTCGGAACCGCCGGTGAAGGCGAGGCTGTAGCCGTACACGGCCCAGATCACGGTGACGACGCAGACGGTGTAGAACACCTGCATCAGAACCGAGAGCATGTTCTTGGAACGGACGAGGCCGCCGTAGAACAGCGCGAGACCCGGGATCGTCATCAACAGCACGAGGACTGTCGATGTCAGCATCCAGGCGTTATCCCCCTTGTTGACCGTTGGCTCGGCGTAGGCTGCGGTCGCAGCGAACAGGCCGACTGCGAGAGCCGCCAATCCCGCGCCATAGGGACGCTTAAACGTCATTTCATTTACTCCTGATTGGATTTTGGTTGAGCGCGAAATCAAAGGGCCGCAGCGTCGGCCTCGCCGGTGCGGATGCGGACCGCATGGTCGAGGTTGATGACGAAGATCTTGCCGTCGCCGATCTGTCCGGTTTTCGCAGCCGACGTGATGGCGTCGATGGTCTTGTCGACCTGCTCGGAGGCGACAGCGACTTCGATCTTGATCTTGGGCAGGAAGCTCACGGCATACTCGGCGCCGCGGTAGATTTCCGTGTGGCCTTTCTGACGGCCATATCCCTTGACTTCCGTCACCGTGAGACCGTGAACGCCAATGGCGGTCAGGGCGTCACGGACTTCTTCCAGCTTGAATGGCTTGATAATTGCCATAACAATTTTCATGGGTCCTATCCCCGCTTGGGCCCGGTCCGGACATGGCCGGGCGTTTCTCGACTGGTTCGCCACGAGGGAGAAGTTCACTACGCGGGCACAGCCGAGGCCTTTAGAATCAAATGCCGTGCCAGATCGGGCGCGTTGCCTAACGGACTATGAAGACGGGGCTTTTCGCGTTTGGCGGGTGTTGCGCTGCAGTGCGCTATTACGTCGCGCCCAATCCATGGTCAGGCCTGATCAAAAAGCAGGCATGACAGGCTGCCGACACAATTGTTGCTCATGCGTCGTGCAGGCAGAAGGTATTTTGTTACAGTCAGGCTTGCCAAAGGGGCTCGCCGGCCGCGAAAATATCGAGCCGGCGCGCAGCGTGCTCACGGGTTACGCGCAGCCAATCAACGTGATCAGGGCCGGCTGCCGGACCGTCATGCTGCGTCGCGCTCTGCGAAAACCCGGTCGACCAGTCCCCATTCGACTCCCTGCTGCGCGGTCATGAAGTGGTCGCGGTCCAGGGTCCGTTCCACCTCCTCTTCGGTGCGTCCGCAATGTTGCGCATAGAGGCGGATGATGCGCCGCTTGGTTTCCTGCATCTCGTTGGCATGGATCAGGATGTCGGACGCCTGGCCCTGGAAGCCGCCGAGCGGCTGGTGCACGTGAAGGCTGGCATTGGGCAAGGCGGCGCGGTGACCGGGCTCGCCGGCCATCAGCAGGAACGAGCCCATGGAGCGCGCGGTGCCCATGCACAGCGTATGAACCGGGGCCTTGATGAACTGCATGGTGTCGTACATCGCGAGCCCGGAGGTGACCACGCCGCCATAGGAGTTGATGTAGAGATTGATCGGCCGGCCCGGATTCTCCGCCTCCAGGAACAGCAGCTGCGCACAGACCAGCCCGGACATCGCGTCATTGACCTCGCCGTTGAGGAAGATGATGCGCTCGCGCAGCAGCCGCGAATAGATGTCGAAGGATCGTTCGCCGCGGGCGGATTGTTCGACGACCATAGGGACGAGCTGAAGCATGTCGCGCATCGGCGACCTCCATGTCTGCGGGTGATGAAGTCTTGTGGTTGCTAGGCCGCCGCGCGCATCAGGCAGCGATTGCTGTTGGCCGGCTGTGGCAGCTTGGCGCCGATGTCCTGCTGGATGATGCGAAAGCGGGTGCCCCCGTCCTCGTTCGGCTCGATCCGGAAGATGACGTGGCTCTCGCGAAACGGCGGTTCGGAATCGCGAAGCCGGTAGCGTACCTCTTCGCCTGGGATCGACGATTCCGGCTCGGCGCCGGCAAGGTCGCAATCCGGCAGCCAGCGCTCGCGCAATTCAGGAATGGTCACGGCGCGCCAGACTTTTGCCGGCGGCGCATCGAATTCAAATTCAAGCACCAGGTTTGCGTCAGGGCGATCAGGCTTCATGGCGTCGCTCATTGATCCGGTTCTTATTGATCCATGTCCTTCAAGAGATCGGCGAGTGCTTCCATGCGCTTCGGCCAATAGGCGCGGTAGCGCGCAAGCCATGCCCCGATGGCGACAATTCCGTCCGGGTCGACTTCGTAGTTCACAAAGCGGCCCTGCCGCTGCTCGCGCACGAGCCCGGCCGCGCGCAGCACCGAAAGATGCTGCGACATCGCGGGTTGGCTGATCTCCAATCCGTCACGCAAGGCGCTGGCATTCAGGCTTCCGCCCGCGAGCTTCTCAAAGACCTTGCGCCGGGTCGGGTCGGCCAGCGCCTTGAAGATGTCGGCTTCGATCATGGCAACACATAAGCATGTGCTTATGTGTTGCGCAAGCCCGAATTCAGGCCCCGATTACTGAAGCGCCTCGCCATGCTGCGAGATGTCGAGCCCTTCGAGCTCGTGCTCACGCGAGACCCGCAAGGGCACGAACAGGCCGACCAGCTTGAGCAGGACAAAGCTTACGCCCGCGGACCAGACGAAGGTGACGGCGACGCCGTAGAGCTGGATCAGGAGCTGCTGCGGATGGCCTTCGATCAGGCCCGCGGTGCCGCCGATCGCGCTGGTCGCGAACACGCCGGCGAGCAGCGTGCCGGTCAGCCCGCCGATGCCGTGGACGCCGAACACGTCGAGCGAGTCGTCATAGTTGAAGCGGTGCTTCAGCCAGGTGCAGGCCCAGTAGCAAATGACGCCTGCAGCGATGCCGATGACGATGCCGTGCCACGGCGCGACGAAGCCCGAGGCCGGCGTGATGGTGCCGAGGCCGGCCACGGCGCCCGAGATCATGCCGAGCACGGAGGGCTTGCGCCGCGTCGACCATTCGATCGCGCCCCAGGTCAGTGCGCCCGAGCAGGCCGCAAGGTGCGTCGCGATGATTGCCAACACCGCGCGCGAATTGGCGGCACCGGCCGAGCCGCCGTTGAAGCCGAACCAGCCGACCCACAACAGGCCGGTGCCCATCACCGCAAGCGACAGATCGAACGGCGACAGATTTTCGGTGCCGTAGCCATGACGGCGTCCCATCACCTTCGCAGCGACGAGGCCGCCGGTGCCGGCCGACAGATGCACGACGAGGCCGCCGGCGAAATCCAGCAGGCCCATGCTGTTGAGGAAGCCGCCACCCCACACCCAATGCGCCAGCGGAATGTAGACGAAGATGAACCAGGCGACCGAGAACAGCAGATAAGCGGAGAACCGCATGCGGTCAGCGACGGAGCCCGCGACCAGCGCCACCGTGATGATGGCGAACGTCATCTGGTACAGCATGAACAACGCTTCCGGGATCGTCTTCGCCGCCGGATTGACGCTGTCCATGGTCATGCCGGCGAGGAACCAGCGGTCGAGCGAACCGATCCATGGGCCGTCACCGACGAAGCACAGCGAATAGCCGAATGCGACCCAGAGGATCGAGATCAACGTCACCGCGGCAAGGCTCTGCGCCATGGTCGCGAGCACGTTCTTCTTGCGCACCATGCCGGAATAGAACAGCGCGAGCCCGGGGATCGTCATCATCAGCACCAGCGCAGTGGCGACGATCATCCAGGCGGTGTCGGCGGTGTTGATCTCGGAGGTCGCGGCATGCGCCGGTGCGGCCATGAGCGACACAAATCCCATCGGCGCAGCCATAGCGGCCACGCGGCGCAACAATCCCGCCATGTCATTTCCCCCCGGCATAGTAATGGCGTCGCACGCATGGCGTCGTTGCCGGTGCGATCGAATAGGTGTGCTTAGAGCGCGTCGCTGTCGGTTTCGCCGGTGCGAATGCGCAGCGCATGGTCGATCGGCGTGACGAAGATCTTGCCGTCGCCGATTTGCCCGGTGCGGGCGGTCGCGGTGATCACGGCGACCGCCTTGTCGGCGACGTCGGAGGCGACCGCGATCTCGATTCGCAGCTTCGGCAGGAAATTCACGACATATTCCGCGCCGCGATAGATCTCGGTGTGACCCTTCTGGCGGCCATAGCCCTTCACCTCGGTCACCGTCATGCCGTGGACGCCGATCGCCGTCAGGGCCTGACGGACCTCATCGAGCTTGAAGGGTTTGATGATCGCGACGACGAGTTTCATGGTCAGGCCTATTCCCCGGGATGCGCCGCGCCGCATGTCCCCGGCGCTGCGTCAATCTGGCATCTTTCCGGGCAAATGGCACAAAAAACTTGCACATTGAAGCGGAAAAACGTTTGGCCAAGGACGGTCGTGTGAACGGCCGCCTCTGTACAGGGCAACCGTTCATCCTTCACAATGCATTTTCGGCATGGATGCGGTGAACCCGCGGCTGCCGAGCGGTACATAAGTATTTTGGGGGACGCTTCATGGCGAGTTGGTTCTACGCATCCGAGGGCAAGCAGCAGGGGCCCTTTCCGGAAGGACAATTCCGCGATCTCGTCGCCCAGGGCGTGGTTCGCCCCGATACGCTGGTGTGGACCGAGGGCATGGCCGGTTGGCAGAAGGCCGCCGAGATTCCCGGGCTGATCGGCGGCAGCGGGGCGCCCCCGATCATTCCGGCTGGTGGTCCGCCGATGATGGGTGGCGGTAGCTACACGGGTGGCGGCAGCACTGCCGGCGGATCGCTGTCGGTTGATTTCGGCATCGTCGACTTCGCGTGGCGCACGCTCGCGTTGGTGATCGGCTCGTGTTTCATCATCCCGATTCCGTGGCTGTTCGTCTGGTACACGCAATGGATCGTGTCCTGCGTGAAGGTTCCGGGAAGACCGAACCTGTCCTTCACCGGCAATGCCATGACGATCGTGCCCTGGTTCTTCGGCTTCATCGTTCTGGCAATTGTGATCGGCTACATCGGCAGCCAGATCTTGAGCACCGCATTCTACATCGTCCAGATCGTCTTCTACTGGATGCTGCTCAAATGGATGATCGCGAACATCGCCTCGAATGGGCAGCCGGTCGGCCTCAGCTTCACCGGCTCGGTCTTGGGCTATATCGGTTGGAACCTGTTGTTCGCGATCTCCATGATCACCATCATCGGATGGGCCTGGGTCGCCGCGGCCCAACTGCGCTGGACCTATCGCAACATCCAGGGCACGCGTCGGGAGATCGTCTTCAGGGGGACCGGGCTCGGGATTCTCTGGCGCGGCATCGTGGCGGCGATCCTGAGCAGCTTCATCATCCCGATTCCGTGGGTGTATCGCTGGATCATGAACTGGTTCGCATCGCAGACCGAGCTCACGCCGCGCGGTTCGACGGCGGGCATGTAACCTCCGCCGGCGTCGCGTCAGAACGGCGCTACGCGTGCATTGTCAGTTGCGGCGCGATCGTCTCGGCGATCGCGCGCATGTCGCGCGCAAGTGACAGCGAGGTTGCGCGGTCCAGCTGGCTGCCGAGGCCGACGGCTGCGACCGTGTGTGAGATCGTTCCCTTCGCGTTCAGGACCGGAACGGCGACGATCGTCACGCCGGCAATGTAATTGCCGCGATCGATGCTGAAACCCTGCTTGCGCACCTGATCGACTTCCTTGCGCCAGGACTCGAAGCTCGGCGCGTTGTGCCAGCGCAGAAGACGAAAACGTTTCTCGATCTCCTTTTCCGGCTGGCCGCTGAAGGCGGCGACGCAACGGCCCGTCGCACTGATCAACGCTGGAAAGCGGCTTCCGATGTCGACATGAAGCCGCACCGGCGCCTGGCTGCGCGCCAGCGCGACGACGATCATGCTGTCGAGGTCCGGCACCTCGACGCCGATCGCCGTGACACCGTAGCGAGCTGAAATCTCCTCGAGCTTCGGCCGCATCAGGCTGGGAAAATCCGCATTCTCGAGCACGGCGCGCGCCAGCGGCAGCATGCCGACGCCGAGACTGTAGCGTTTGGTCTGCGGATCGACCTGCACAAGATCCTCCGCCAGCAGCGCGCGCACGATGTGCAATGCGGTGCTCGGCACCAGCTCGAGTGTCTCCGCGATCGTCTTGAGACTCTGCGGCGTAGGGCTGCGGCTGAGCAGGCGGAGGATAGCGACGGCGCGCGTGACCGCAGGTACGGCGCGGACACGGGGTGATTTGGCATTCGGCATGATCGTATCGGTACAACAGCGGCCCGGGTGCAACAACAGCATCTCGTCGCGATGGAGCGAATGCCGCCTTCATCTCCTCCGCCGCGGCGCATGCGGAAGAGGCCGGCGATGCTTCACCGCTGATTGTATATATACAATTATATGTGCTATTTGACAATTAGCGCGTCGTCGGTATCTTGCCGGTCATGACCAAGCTGACCGACTACACGAGCTACGCCGCCGCACAGACGATCTTCTCCCCGGAGAAGCTCTGGGAGTTGTTCGACGGCAATCGCGCGCAGCTGAACATCGCGCATGAGTGCATCGACCGGCACGCCGGTCGCTCCAACCCGGCCGTGATCGTCGTCCGTGCGGATGGGCCGGACGAGGTGCTGAGCTTCGCCGAGCTTGCGGACGCGTCCTCGCGCTTCGCGCATGATCTGGTGAGCCGCGGGATCAAGGCCGGTGATCGCGTCGCGATCATGCTCGAACCCTCGCGCGCCTTCTACGTGGCGCTGTTCGGCACCATGAAGGCCGGCGCCATCGCGGTGCCGCTGTTCACGCTGTTCGGACCCGACGGCGTCAAGCTGCGCGTCGACGATTGCAAGCCGCGGCTGATCGTGACGAACGCGGAGAAGGCGCGGCTTCTCGCGGGGATCGGCACCGAGGTCGTGGTTGCCGACGATGCCTTCCTCAACGACCTGCAACGCTTCGCGCCGCACTTCACGCCGGATACGGCGGCCGATGCGATGGCGCTGTTTCAATATACGTCCGGCACCACGCGCGAATTGCCCGAAGCCGTCAAGCACACGCATCGCGCCATCGTCACGCTGATGGTGGCGGCGCTGTACGGCACCGGCCTGCGCCCGGGCGATCGCTTCATCTGCCCGTCGTCGCCGGCCTGGGGGCACGGGCTCTGGCACGGCACGCTGGCGCCGCTGGCCCTCGGCATCACCATCGGCGCCTATGCCGGCAAGTTCAATCCGGAGCGGCTGCTGGCTGCGCTCGAGCAGCATCGGTTCACCAATATCTCGGCAGCTGCCACGCATTACCGCATGATGCGGAATTCCGGCGCCGCGCCACGCTACCGCTACGTGCTGGAGAAAATGTCGTTCACCGGCGAGCCGATCGACAGCGAGACCGCAGCCTTCATCAGCGACACTTTCGGTCATCAGGTCTGCAGCATGTACGGCACCACCGAGATCGGTGTGATCCTGGTGAGCTATCCCGGCGCGCGCGATTTCGCCGTCAAGCCGGGCTCGCTGGGCAAGCCGATCCCCGGCGGACGCGTCGAGGTGCAGGATGCCGAGGGCCGGCCCTGTGCGACGGGTGTGACCGGCGAGCTGAAAGTCTGGCGCCGCGGCGCATGGATCGCGACCAAGGATCTCGGGCGCATCGACGAGGACGGCTACTTCTATCACGGCGGCCGGGCCGACGACGTCATCATCTCCGCCGGCTGGACCATGAGCGCGGTCGAGATCGAGGATGCGATCCTGAAGCATCCGGAGGTGCGCGAGGCAGCGGCCATCGGCGTCCCCGATCCGCTCCGCGGCCAGGTCGTGAAGGCCTTTGTGGTCACCGACCGGCCGGGCGATGAGTCCTTCGAGCACGAGATCCAGGACGTCGTGCGCCAGCGTCTCAGCCATCACGAATATCCGCGTCTCGTCAGCTTCGTCACGGAGCTGCCGAAGACGCCGGCCGGCAAGGTCAATCGCAAGATCCTGCGAGACCGCGAGCAGGCCGCAAGACAATCCGAAGCGACGAATTAGAAGAGAGGAAACGTCACATGCTGGACAAGGCCGAAACCCGGTTTCCGAAGATCACCGAAGAGGGTCTCGACGATCTGCGCAAGCGCATCGGCGTCGCCATCGGCGTGACCGCGGAGCCCTGGTGCTACGAGGCGACGCGCGACAATATTCGTCACTACGCGCACGGCATCGGCGACGACAATCCCTTGTGGTGCGATCCCGAATACGCGGCCAAGACCAATTATGGCGGCATCGTCGCCCTGCCGAGCTTCCTGTTCTCGACCAGCCGTATCGTGTCCGGCTATGTCGGCGGGATGCCGGGAGTCCACGCCATGTGGTCGGGCGCGGACTGGACCTGGCACAAGGCCGTGAGGCGCAACGACGTCATCTCGACCGAAGCCAAGCTGAAGGACCTCGTCGAGCACCAGACCCGCTTCGCCGGCCGCGCCATCCAGCAGACCTACCACGTCGACTTCTTCAACCAGCAGGGCGACCTCGTCGCCGAAGCCGATAGCTGGTGCTTCCGCACCGAGCGCGACCATGCGCGCGACCAGGGCACCAAGTACCGGGAGGTCAAGGCCCGCGCGCCGCGCCGCTACAGCGAGGAAGAGCTGGCGGCGGCCTACAAGCACTATGCCGAGGAGCGCATTCAGGGTTCGCGCAAGCGCTACTGGCAGGACGTCACCGAGGGCGAGGCGCTGCCGGTGATGCTGAAGGGACCGATGACGGTCACCGGCTTCATCGCCTATGCGCAAGGATGGGGCGGTCTCTACATTCGCGCCAACAAGCTCGCCTGGAAGCTGCAGGACGCTCATCGCGGCCTCGGCATCCCGAATCGTTTTGGCATCCCCGACTGTCCCGAACGCGTACATTGGGAAGAGGAATTCGCGCTCGAGGTCGGTGCGCCCGGCGCCTATGATTACGGTCCGGAGCGCTGCTCCTGGCTCACGCATCACCTCACCAACTGGATGGGTGATGACGGTTTCCTGCGGCGCGCCAGCTGCAAGATCCGCCGGCATAATCCCGAGGGCGACATCCTGTTCATCAAGGGCAAGGTGAAACGCAAATTCGTCGAGGGCGGGCGTCATCTCGTCGAGATCGAGCAGGAAGCCCACAACCAGGACAACGAAGTCTCCGTTCTCGGCACCGGCATCGTGGAGCTGCCGAGCCGCAGCTGACAGCAACCAACAGGGCGAACGAGCATGCCCGCACCTGATCTCACGCGCGGCGCGGTCACCGGCCTCAAGGTCGTCGATCTCTCGCGCGTGCTGGCGGGGCCGCTATGCACGCAGATGCTGGCCGATCATGGCGCCGACGTCGTCAAGATCGAGCCGCCATCGGGGGATGAGACGCGCGGCCTCGGGCCGCCCTTCGATGCGGCGGGACAGGCGGCGTATTTCGGCGCCGTCAATCGCGGCAAGCGCGGCATGGCGCTCGACCTGTCGCGCGCCGAAGGGCGCGCGGTGCTCGAAGCCCTGCTGGAGGGCGCCGACGTGCTGGTGGAGAATTTCCTGCCCGGCACGATGGAGCGCTGGGGGCTCGGCTACGAGACCCATCTGTCTGCGCGCTTCCCGCGCCTGATCTACTGCGCCATCTCCGGCTTTGGCGCCGACGGACCGCTCGGCGGACTGCCCGGCTATGACGCGGTGCTGCAGGCCATGTGCGGCCTGATGAGCATCAACGGATCGCACGATTCAGGCGCCACGCGCGTCGGCGTCCCCATCGTCGACTATGTCACCGGCTACAATGCGCTCTCCGGCGTCTTGCTGGCGCTTGCGGCGCGCGAACGGAGCGGGCGAGGGCAGCGCGTCGAGGCGACGCTGTTCGACACCGCGCTCGGCCTCTTGGTGCCGCACGCCGCGAACTGGATCTGCTCGGGCAACGTGCCCGGCCGGCTCGGCAGCGCCCATCCGAACATCGCGCCTTACGACAAGTTCACGGCAGCCGACGGCGAGATTTTTCTCGGCATCCTCAATGACGGCCAGTTCCGCCGCTTCTGCCAGAAGGTGGGACGCGGCGACCTGCTGGATGATCCGCGCTTCCGGACCAACGCCGATCGGCTTCGCCACGTCGCCGCGCTTCGTACCGAACTGGAGCGGACATTGGCGGGCTTCAAGTCGGACGCGCTTTGCCGCGACCTGATGCAGGCCGGCGTTCCCGCAGGCGCCGTCAACACCGTGCCGCAGGCATTCGCACAGGCCCATGCCGCCCACCGCGACATGCTGGTCGAAAGCGAAGGTCATCGCGCGCCCGGCATTCCCGTGAAGCTCGCAGAGACGCCCGGCAACACCGGCCGCCGCCCGCCGCGCTTCGGCGAGCATGCCCGCGAAATTCTGGCCGAGGCCGGCCTCGACGACACGACGATCGACCGTCTGATCGATGCAGGCATCGTCACGCTGCAACGGAAGGACCCCACGCAACGATAAGAAGACGACCACGACAACAATCAAAATAACGAGAACGAGAGGAAACAAGCATGCTGAAATCCGCGAGATGGGCC
Organism: Bradyrhizobium sp. T-1; assembly: GCF_053592855.1. Taxonomy (NCBI): domain Bacteria; kingdom Pseudomonadati; phylum Pseudomonadota; class Alphaproteobacteria; order Hyphomicrobiales; family Nitrobacteraceae; genus Bradyrhizobium; species Bradyrhizobium sp. T-1. The sequence goes on from NZ_CM132115.1 coordinate 254,690, forward strand.
GTGGGATTGCTGGCCCTGCTATGGAGTTGCGCGAGCCTTGCGCAAACCTATCCGACGAGACCCGTCAAGATCATCGTTCCCTATCAGGCGGGCCAGGGCACGGACGTCGTCGCCAGATACCTGGCCGACCAGCTGTCGCGCACGCTGGGCCAACGCTTCTATGTCGAGAACAAGCCCGGGGCGGGCGGCAATATCGGTGCCGAGCAGGCCGCGCATTCGGAGCCCGACGGCTACACCCTGTTGATGGGCACCAACGCCACCCAGACCATGAACGAGTTCATGTATCCCGCGATGGGTTTCGCGCCGGACAAGGATTTTGCCCCGATCATCCTGGTCGGCAAGCTGCCGCTGGTGATCACGGCCAGTCCGTCTTTCGCCGGAAACAATGTGGTCGATCTGATCGCCGCCGCCAGGGCGAAGCCTGACAGGATCGACATCGCGCTGCCGAGCACGACGGCGCGTGTCATCTTCGAGTTTCTCAAGGAGGTGACGGGCGCGCCGATGTTCGGCGTTCCCTATAAGGGATCGGCGACGGCGATGACAGACGTGCTCGGCGGGCAGGTGCCGCTGATCATCGATACGGTCACTGCGGTGCGCACCCAGATCGACGACGGCAAGCTGAAAGCGCTCGGCATCACCGTGCTGAAGCCGAGCGAGCTTCTGCCCGGCGTGAAGCCTGTCGCCGAGCAGGGCGTGCCTGATTTCGAAATGGCCGGATGGAATGCCTTCTACGCCCCGCGCGGCACGCCACAGGCCATTATCGAGCTTCTGAACGGCGAGTTCGCCAAGGCGCTGGCACTGCCCGAGACCAAGAAGCGGTTGCACGAGCTGGGACTCGATCCGGCCGGCGGAACGCCGGCGGACCTCGCCAAATTCGAGACGCGCGAGCGGCTCAAATGGGGGCCGGTGATCAAGGCGACGGGCCTGCAGGGCGGCTGACGCCGCTGAGGCTCTCTGCTTGAGCATGATCGTCCGAGAACCGGCGTCCCGGGATCAGGCCTTGCGCTCGCGCACCGAGCCTTCCTGCGCAACGGACGCCACCAGCGTGCCGTCGGGCTTGAAGATCAGGCCGCGCGACAGGCCGCGGCCGTCGCGCGCGTTTGGCGAATCCTGGGCGTAGAGCAGCCATTCGTCGGCACGGAACGGGCGGTGAAACCACATCGCATGATCGAGGCTTGCGGGCATCATGCGCTTGTCGAACAGCGTGCGGCCGTAGCGCGCCATGATCGCGTCGAGCAGCGAGAAGTCCGACGCATAAGCGAGCGCGCAGAGATGCAGCGCGGGATCATCGGGCAGCTTTGCGGCCGTGCGAATCCAGATATGGATGCGGCCATCGTCGACCTTCTGACCGAAATAGCGGCCGATCTCGACGGGACGCAATTCGATCGGACGATCCATCTCATAGTAGCGGCGGATGAACTCCGGCATTTCCTTGAAGATCGGCTGCTTCGCCACCTCCTCCGCGGTCAGCTTCTCCGGCGGAGGCACGTCAGGCATCTTGTCCTGGTGATCGAAGGCGCTTTCCTCCCCGGTGTGGAACGAGACCATGATCGAGAAGATCGCATTGCCGTGCTGGATCGCGGTGACGCGGCGGGTCGAATAGCTCTTGCCGTCGCGCAGGCGCTCGACCTGGTAGATGATCGGAACCTGCGGGTCGCCCGGCAGGATGAAATAGCAATGCAGCGAATGCGGCAGCCGGCCCTCGACGGTCCGGCAGGCCGCGACCATCGCCTGCCCGATCACCTGGCCCCCGAACACCCGCTGCCAGTCCGTCTTCGGGCTGTTGCCCCGGAACAGGTTCACCTCGAGCTGTTCGAGGTCGAGGATCGAAATGAGGTCGAACAGGCTTTTGGACATGATGGTGCTTTCTGGTGCCTTGTCATTCCGGGGCGCACGCAGTGCGAGCCCGGAATCTCGAGCTGATAACCTCTGGATTCCGGGCTTGCGACTTGGTCGCGCCCCGGAATGACACAGTTGGGCCGTTCCGCCCTTGTTTCACCGCACTGTTTCGCCCACCTCAAGTCTGCTAGCAAGACCCGTGAATTGGCCGGGAATTTTGGCAGGAAAGTCTGGGTATGTCCGTACAGGGTCACATTGTCATTGGCGGCGGCGCGTTTGCGGGCCTGGCGCTCGCGCTGGCGCTGCGTCAGGGGCTCGGTCCCGAGATTCCCGTCATCGTCGCCGACCCCGCGCTGGCCACACGGCCGAGCCGCGATCCCCGCGCAACCGCGATCGTTGCGGCCTGCCGCCGCCTGTTCGAGGCGCTCGGTGCCTGGGACGATGTCCGCGCCGAGGCGCAGCCGATCCTCGACATGGTCGTCACCGATTCCAAGCTCGAGGACGCCACCCGTCCGACGTTTTTGAATTTCGCCGGTGACGTCGCACCCGGTGAGCCCTTTGCGCATATGGTCGAGAACCGCCGCCTGATCGATGCGCTGGTCGTCCGCGCTGAAGCTGAAGGCATCGATCTGCGCGCCACCACCGTGTCGTCTTACGACGCGCGCGCCGAGGGGATCGACGTGACGCTCGGCGATGGCAGCGTCATCGCTGCGAGCCTGTTGGTCGCAGCTGACGGTGCGAAGTCAAAGCTGCGCGAGCGCGCCGGCATCGCCACTCACGGCTGGGAATATGATCAGTCCGGCATCGTCGTCACCGTCGGCCACGAGCGCGATCACGAGGGCCGTGCCGAAGAGCACTTCTTGCCCGCGGGGCCGTTCGCGATCCTGCCGCTCTCGGGAAAGCGCTCCTCGCTGGTGTGGACCGAGCGCCGCGCGGAGGCCGCGCGCATCATTGCGCTCAGCGACGAGGAGTTTCACGGCGAGCTGGAACAGCGCTTCGGCCTGCATCTCGGCGAGGTGAAGGCGCTCGACAAGCCGCGCGCGTTTCCGCTGTCGTATTTCGTGGCGCGCTCCTTCGTCGCCGAGCGCCTCGCGCTGGTCGGCGATTCCGCCCATGTCATTCACCCAATCGCGGGGCAAGGCCTCAACATGGGTCTGAAGGATGTTGCCGCATTGGCGGAAGTCGTGGTCGATGCCGCGCGGCTCGGCATGGATCTCGGCGGGGCCGACGTGCTCGAGCGCTACCAGCGCTGGCGCCGCTTCGACACCATGGCGATGGGCGTTGCCACCAACTCGCTGAATTTCCTGTTCTCGAACCAGTCGACGCTGCTGCGCACGGTGCGCGATATCGGCCTCGGCATCGTCGACCGCACCCCGCCGTTGAAGAACCTCTTCATCCGCCAGGCGGCGGGTTTGACTGGCGAGATCCCGCGGCTGCTGAAGGGCGAGGCGCTGTAGGAAAAGGCGCCGCTGCAAACTCCGCTCGTCGTCCCGGACAAGCGCGCCTTAGCGCGCGCCGATCCGGGACCCATACGCCGCAGCGACAGTGTTACGAAGACTCGGAGTTTTCAGCGTGCCCCAAAACCACTCCCTGTGGTTATGGATCCCGCCTTCGCGGGGATGACACCGAGAATGTGGCGCCGCCGTTACGCCACACCGACCCTCAATCGATCTTCCGCGCCTCTTCCGGCAGCATGATCGGAATGCCGTCGCGGATCGGATAGGCGAGCTTGGCGCTGCGCGAGATCAGCTCCTGCTTGGTGGAATCGAATTCCAGCGGGCCCTTGGTCAGCGGGCAGACCAGGATCTCCAGCAATTTTGGATCGACGCTGGTTTCGGGGCGTTCGGTGGGCGCGTTCATCATGGTCTCCGGCGATCGGCTGCCTGTAGCACAGAAAATCAAGCTCGCCCATTGCGGCGGCCAGGGTGATTTAGGCGGAAATCATTCGCTGGATCTCGTCGAGCAGGCCCTTAAGGCGCGCCGCCGGCACCGGCGCGCCTGAGAGTGCGAAGCCGAGGAACGTCCAGTACAGGATCTGGGCGCGCGCCTGCGCGCTTGTCGCGGAGAATCCGCGTCGTTCCAGCAGCGTTTCGATATAATCGAGCCTGCGGCGATCGATGGCGCGGACGGCCGCCTGCGCGGCCGGATCGAACGCCGCCCAGTTGCGCACCGCGCGCTCCAGATCGAGCCGGGCTCCAAAGGTCCTGCGTAGCAGCGCCTTCAGCGGTTCGCCGCCCTCGGCCTCGACACCGGCGATGATCTCTTCGGCCGCGATCTCGCGCCAGCGTTTCAGCACGGCCGCGTGGAACGCACCGAGATCGGCGAAATGCCAGTAAAAGCTGCCGCGGGAGACGCCCATCGCCTTTGCCAATGGATCGGCCTTCAGCGCGGTGAAGCCGCTTCTGGTGAGCGCCTTGAGGCCCTGTTTGATCCAGTCGTCGGCGGAGAGCTGTTCGGTCATGTCGGGTTCCGAAATCCGACCATACACTAGTGTATTGACAGGCGGCTGGCCAGCGCCTATCTCACCATACACAGATGTATGGAGGCCTTGATGCGTGATCTCTTGCTCCAGTGCGCCGGCGTCGGGGCCATCATCGTGGCGCTGATCCATGGCATTCTCGGCGAGACCAAGGTCTTTGCCCGCGCCACCATCGAGCCGGAACGGCTCCGCACCCTGATCCGCGTGGTCTGGCAGGCCTCGACCGTGGCCTGGATCGGCTGCGGCGTGCTGCTGGTCGCGACGCCCTGGATGGGCTCGGTGTCGGCGCGCCACTGGATCGTCATCACCATGGTCTGCGTGTTCGGCTTCTCCGCCTGCGCCAACGCATGGGCGACGCGTGGCCGGCATTTTGGCTGGATGGCGCTCAGCGTGGTCGTGGTGATGGCGGCGGCCGGCTACTGAGGACGACCGCGCAATCAAGCGGAGCGGTGTCATGGAAGATCGTGTTCGACTGACCGTTGCCGACGGCGTGGCCCATGTCCGGCTCAATCGTCCGGACAGGATGAACGCACTCGACCCCGCGATGTTCGAGGCACTTATCGGAGCCGGCACGCAGCTTGGCGCGCGCAAGGATGTCCGCGCCGTCATTCTCTCCGGCGAAGGCCGGGCATTCTGCGCGGGCCTCGATCTGGACCGGCTTATGGCGACGACGCGGGGCGATCCGCTGATTCCGTCAGTCGACCTGACGCGCCGAAGCCACGGCATGGCAAACTATGCGCAGCATCTGGTCTGGCTTTGGCGCGAGCTTCCCGTCCCCGTCATTGCCGCGGTCCACGGCGTCGCCTTCGGCGGTGGTCTCCAGCTGGCGCTCGGCGCGGACCTTCGTTATCTGGCGCCGGCGACACGGCTCGCCGTCATCGAAGCCAAATGGGGACTGGTGCCCGATATGGCGGGCACGCAATTGATGCGCCACCTTGCGCGCGAGGATGTCGTGCGCGAGCTCACCTATACCGGCCGCGTGTTTTCGGCCGACGACGCACTGGCCTATGGTTTCGCGACAAGCCTCGCCGACGATCCGCTGGCTGCGGCGTCGAAAGTCGCGCACGAGATCGCAAGCCGCAGCCCGGATGCCGTCCGCGCCGCCAAGCGTCTTCTCAATCTCGCCGCGACCTCGGATGTCGCCACCGGTCTCGCCGCCGAGACGGCCGAGCAAGCCGCGCTGCTCGGCGCCGCCAATCACATCGAAGCGGTCAGGAGCAATCTCGAGAATCGCGCACCGCGATGGAGCCAGGCATGGCGTTGACACTCGTTACCGGCGGTACCGGCCATCTCGGCCGGGATATCGTCGATCGCCTCGTCCGCAACGGGCATCGCGTCCGCCTGTTTGCCCGCTCGAAAGGCGTACGGCCCGACGTCGATTGGGCCGTTGGCGATCTCGCCACGGGCGCTGGGTTGCGGGACGCGTTGCGCGATGTCGACACCGTCATCAACGCGGCGACCTATTCGCCAATCGCGCGGCGAGGAGGTGTTCGGCCCGTCGATTTCTTCAAGTCTCCTTCCGCCGTGGATGTCGAGGGAACGGAGCGATTGTTGTCCTTGTGCCGGGAGCAGTCGGTCCAGCACTTCCTGCACGTGTCGATCGTCGGGCTCGACGATGCCACGCTGCCTTATGCCAGAGTCAAGCTCGCCGGTGAGCGCTTGGTTCGCAGCTCCGCGCTGTCCTGGTCTGTCGTTCGCGCGATGCCGTTCTACTATCTGCTCGACAAGATGCTCGCAGGAATAGCCTGGCTTCCGGTGTGGCCGATGCCGACCACGCCATTCAATCCCGTCGACACGACGGACGTCGCCGATCACGTCGTCGCCTGCGCCTTCGATGGGACACGCGGCGTCCGCGCGGAGATTGGCGGTCCCGAAGACGTCAGTGTCGCTACGCTTGCCGGCCGGTATCGGGATGCGCGAGGATTGCATCGAAAAATCCTGCCGATATCCATGTCCGAGACGAAAGCGCGTGGAATGGGCTTTGTCGTCAGTCGGGGTGTGCGGGGGCGGGTTGCCTGGGCAGATTGGCTGCAACGCCGTTATCCCGGCACGCGCCATGCGGCCTGACGCCTTTCGTCAGGTCCCGAATCCTCCCGTGAGGCTTAAGGCCGCAGCAAGCTGCCAAGCCCGCGTTGCATGCGGAGCGCGCTGATGTTTTGGCGACGATTAGAATATATCTAACGCTGCACTGACCCCAACCCGGTTGACTTCACCTCCTCCTTTGCTTCCTTCGGGCGCGCTTCGCGCACACGACAGAGGAGGAGACATTCGTGAGAGTCATTCGTGTTCTTGCCATCGCACTGACGGTCGGGATTGGCATGGGGTCGGCGGCAATGGCCGACGGTTTCAAGAATTGCACCAAGCTCGACAAGGCGTCGTGGAAGCCGGCGGGCGATGCTGAAGCCAAGGCCAAGGCAGCGGGCTATGAAGTGCGGCGTTCCAAGATCGAAGGCTCGTGCTATGAGGTCTATGGCGTCAAGGAAGGCAAGCTCTACGAGCTGTTCTACAGCCCGGAAGATCTCAGCCTGAAGCACACGATCGCCAAGTAGTTTTTGAGGACAGCTCCGGCTTGATCGACAAAGCGGTGCAAGACGCGCGCGGGGTGTCCGATCGGACCCCCGCAGATCGGACGGTCGCGGTCTGGGACCTTCCGCTGCGAATCTGGCACTGGGCGCTCGCGGCATGCGTCCTGGCCGCGTGGTTCACGCCTACCGTCTACGACAGGCTTCACCGCATCGTCGGCTATGCGGTCATCGGGCTTTTGATCTTTCGCCTGGTCTGGGGAATTTGGGGCAGCCGCTATTCGCGCTTTCGCATGATCGGCGTCAGGCTTCGCGCCGCGCCGCTCTATCTCTGGAATCTGCGCCGCGGCATCACCGGCCGCTATATCGGGCTCAATCCCGCCGGCACCTTGATGCTGGTGGCGCTGCTGTTGTCGCTCGCCGTCTCGGCAATCACGGGCGCGCTGTCGGTGACCGTCACCTTCTTCGGCGTCTGGTGGATCGAGGACACCCACGCTTACGCATCGGACGCCGTCATCGTCCTGGTCGTGCTGCATGTCGCGGGCGTGGTGGGGATGGGCATGCTTCAGCGCGAAAACCTGATCCGCGCCATGATCACCGGACGTAAGCGCATTCGCCGCCATTGAGTTGGAGGATCGAAGCCGCGGGCTCGCTGATCCGCGCAGTGTCACGGGATTCGCGCCCTTCTTACCCGTACAACTACTGCCAATTGGCGTCATTTGCCGAGCAACGTTTACCGCGCGGTAGGCATGCAACTGGGCGTTGCAGAAAATTAACGCGGAGCAAGTGCGGTCGGATCAATTCTCCATAGGATTGACGAGGGAGCGATATTGCATGTTCCGCGTTTTTTCCTGCCTGACGGCCGAGCACGATTGGCGGCTCGTTGTGCTCGCTGGCTTGGTTTGCTTCGCTGCAAGCATCGTTGCCGTCAGCATCTTCCATCGCGCGGTCGTGTCGCGCGCCCGGACGCGGCTGATCTGGATCGCGATCGCCGGTGCCGCCATCGGCTACGGAATCTGGGCAACGCATTTTGTCGCAATGCTCGCCTACGAGCCCGGCGTCTCGATCGGTTACGGCCTCGTTCTGACAGCGCTGTCGCTCGCCGCGGCGATGATCCTGACGTCAGGCGGCTTCGGCGTTGCCGTCAACAATTCCGGCCGCTGGCGTGCGGCTGCCGGTGGCGGCATCATCGGCGTCGGCATCGCAAGCATGCACTATATCGGCATGTGGGCCCTCGAAGTGCCGGGTCATGTCACCTGGTCGCCGGGGCTGGTGCTCGTCTCGATCGGCCTCGGCATGGTCCTCGGCTATGCGGCGCTCGCGGTCGCCATGGCGCGCACGGACAAGCGGGGGACCTTCGCCGCGGCGCTGCTGCTGACGCTCGCCATCGTGTCGCATCATTTCACGGCCATGGGAGCCGTGCAGATCGTTCCAGATCCGACGCTGGAAAACGATACATTGTCGCTTTCGCCGGGCTTCCTTGCCGCTGCAATTGCGGGTGTGGCCCTGTCGGTTCTCGGGATGAGCTTCGTCGGCGTCCTGGCGGATCGTCGCCTTGCGACCAAAACCAGGAGATTCGAGGAAATCATCAGCGAACTTTCGCGCGCCAGGCAACAGGTGGAAGATTCGCAACAGGAAATCCAGGATCAGAAGCTCAGGCTGGATACGGCCATCAACAATATGGTCGAGGCGTTGTGCATGTTCGATGCGGAGAAGCGGCTTGTCGTCTGCAATGAGCGTTATGCCCGCCTCTATCGATTGCCGCCGGAGCTGCTGAAAACGGGGACCTCGCACGCCGACATCATCAGGCATCGCGTCGTGACCGGCGTCCTCAAGAGCGACACCAGCGAGGGCGCCGCCGCGCAATTCCTCTCGAAATTGGCCGCGCTGCCGTTCGATGCAGTCTCGAGCAGAATCGACGAGTTCGCGGATGGGCGGTTGATCTGCGTGACGCGACAGCCAATGGCCGGCGGCGGGTGGGTGGCCACGCATCTCGATGTTACCGAGCAGCGCAGGTCGGAGGCCAAGATTGCCCATATGGCGCAACACGATGCGCTGACCGATTTGCCGAACCGCGTGCTGCTCAAAGAGCGGATCGAGCATGCCATTGCGATCACACGCAATGGCGGCCTCAATCTGGCGGTGCTTATGCTCGATCTCGATCGCTTCAAGGAAGTCAACGACACGCTGGGACACCCGGCGGGCGATGCCCTGTTGCGCGCCGTCGCCGCGCGTTTGCGCGATTGCACTACGGAGACCGCGTTGATCGCCCGGCTTGGCGGCGACGAGTTCGCCGTGATCGACTACGTCACCAACCCGGCCGTGGAGGCTGCCACCCTCGCCGAGAACATCAGAAAGGCGCTTTGCGAACCCTTCGATCTCGGCGATCACCGGGTCACGGTGGGCACCAGCATCGGCATCGCCATCGCGCCGCGCGATGGCGAGGATTCCGACGTGCTCATGAAGAGCGCGGATCTCGCGCTCTACTCTGCCAAGAGTGGTGGACGCGGCGCCTTCCGTTTCTTCGAGCCGGAGCTCGACGAACTCATGCATGCGCGGCGCAACATGGAGCGCGACATGCGGGATGCAATTTCCAGCTGTGACTTCGAGCTCCATTACCAACCATTGGTCAACACCGCGACCGGCGAGATCCGCGGCTTCGAATCCCTGCTACGTTGGCATCATCCGGAGCGAGGCCTGGTCATGCCCGGCGAATTCATTCCGCTTGCTGAAGAGACCGGGTTGATCGTGCCTCTCGGAGAATGGGTCTTGAGGACCGCATGTAGCGAAGCCGCCAAATGGCCTGCCCATCTCGGGATTGCGATCAACCTGTCTCCCGCCCAATTCAGGAGCAAGGAGCTTGTCGCTGTCATCGTCAGCGCACTGGCGAGTTCGGGCGTCGCACCGCATAGGCTCGAGCTCGAGGTCACCGAGACGGTGATCATGCACGACAGCGAAGCCGTATTCGCCGCACTGGGTCAACTGCGCGAGCTCGGAGTGCGGATCGCGCTCGACGATTTCGGGACCGGCTATTCATCGCTGAGCATTCTGCAGAGATTCCCATTCGACAAAATCAAGATCGACCGCAGCTTCGTCAACGAACTGTCCAGCGCAAGCTCGGACGCGCATCATCTCGCGCGAGCGGTCGTTCGTTTCGCGGTCAGCCTCGGCAAGGCGACGACCGCCGAAGGCGTCGAAACGAAGGAGCAGCTCGATATCCTCCGTGAGGAGGGTTGTGCCGAAACGCAGGGCTACTATTTCGCCCGGCCGATGCCTGCATCCGGCATCGCGAAATTGCTGAGGCGAAGTGCCAAGCGAGGTGACAAGGTAGCCGTCCGCGCGGCCTGAACCTCGCACTCCTACTGCAACGGCGGATCGCCCGAGGTGCGTTTCTTGGCGAGGTCCATCTCGGTCACCGCGATCAGGATCTCGGCGCGGGTCTTCAGATCAGGCGCTTCCAGCATCGCCTGCTTCTCGGCCGGGCCATAGGGCGACATCATCGCCAACGCGTTGACGAGCGCCTCGTTGGGCGCGCTCTCGACGCCCTCCCAGTCGACCTTGAGATTGTTGGCCTTCAGGAAATCCGCCAGCGCCACCAGCAGCGCCTCGCGGTTGACCTGGTCTTCGCCCATGCGCGCGGTGAAATCATCCATGAAGGCGAAGAAATCGACCTTGCACTGCCGGTAGGCCGTCAGCACCTCGAGCTCCTCGACCACCCTGAAGCGCGCAACTCCGGTGAGCTCGAGGATGTAGCGGCCGTCGCCGGACTCGGCGAGCTGGGTGATGCGGCCGACGCAGCCGACGCGGAACAGCACCGGCTTGTCGGAATTCTTCGGCGAGTGCGCCACGTCAGGCTGGATCATGCCGATCAGGCGATGACCGTCGCGGAAGCAATCGTCGACCATCGCCAGATAGCGCGGCTCGAAGATGTTGAGCGGCATCTGGCCGCGCGGCAACAGCAGCGCGCCCGGCAGCGGAAACACCGGAATGATCTCCGGGAGGTCGGCGGGCCCGCGATATTCGATGTTGATCGGCATCTGGTCCCCGCGGCGATTTCCGGCCTATCCTTACGAAAACAGGATCGTCGACAAGCGCTTTCGACCCTCGACGGTGGCATCGTCCGCGCCGCCCCAGGCTTCGAAGAACTGCACCAGCTGCTTGCGGGCGCCGTCGTCGTTCCATTTGCGGTCGCGCTTGACGATCGCGAGCAGCTGCTCGGTCGCGGCCGCCCGGTCGCCCTTCGCGTTCAGCGCGGTGGCGAGGTCGAAACGCGCCTGATGATCGAGCGGGTTTGCGGCGACTTTCTGTTCGAGCTCGGCGACGGGCCCGAGCTGCTCCGCCTGCTCGGCGAGATCGATCGCGGTCTGCACGGCCTTCACGGCCGGGTCGTTGCGCTTGGATTCCGGCACCATGGCCAGCGTCTGCTTGGCCTGCTCCATCGCACCCGAGATGGCGTAGCATTTTGCAAGGCCGGCAAGCGCTGCGATGTTGGTCGCGTCGTGCTGCAGCACCTCGGCATAGATCTGCGCGGCCGCGGCGGCGTCGCCCTCGGCGAGCACGGCCTCGGCCTCTTGCAGGATCTCGGCGATGTTGGGCTCGCCCGGTGCCGTCACGCCCTTGGTGAGCTTCTCGATGAAGGCGTTGAGCTGGCTCTCCGGCACCGCGCCCATGAAGCCATCGGCCGGCTGGCCGTTGACGAAGGCGATCACGGCCGGGATCGACTGGATCCCCATCTGGCCCGGGATCGCCGGATGCTGGTCGATGTTCATCTTGACCAGCTTGACCTTACCCTTGGCCGCCTTGACCGCCTTTTCAAGGATGGGCGTAAGCTGCTTGCAGGGCCCGCACCACTCCGCCCAGAAGTCGATCAGCACCGGCTGGCGCTTCGATTCCTCGATGACGTCCTTCACGAAGGTCTGGGTGGTGGTGTCCTTGATCAGATCGGCCGCAGCCGGGCCCGCTCCGTTACCCTGGTCGATGATCGTCACGGGATACCCTCGTCTCATGTCCTGGAATGGCGGGTCTTTAGCACGTCGCCATCACATATGCCTCGTTGTCGGCGCTAAAATTGGGCCGGGACGGCCGAATTTCAATCCATCGGGGCCGATTCGGCAGCCGGGAGCCGTTTTTGGTCGATTTGGCCGCATTCGGGGTCCATATGGGGTCTCAAGAACCGAATCTATGCTGCCGGTAGCTGTTGCATTCCCTTCCCGCTTTTGGCATACGACAGCCGTTGCCGGCGCGTCACGCGACCGACACAGGATGCGGGTGTAGCTCAGTGGTAGAGCACGACCTTGCCAAGGTCGGGGTCGAGGGTTCGAGCCCCTTCGCCCGCTCCAATTTTTCCCAGAGCATCCAGCCAAATCAGGTCGGGCCGTGGTTTTCCACGCCGCTGACGGCTGGTTTGGGTCTTACATGACAATTCTGGTCACGGGCAGCGCCGGCCACCTTGGGGAGGCCATCGTCAGGACGCTCCGGCGCCGCAGGTCGCCGGTGCGCGGGATCGATCTGAAGGCCTCGCCCTTCACTGACGCCGTCGGCTCGATTGTCGATCCCGATTTCGTGCGGCGCCAGATGGACGGCGTGATCGCCGTGCTCCACACCGCGACGCTGCACAAGCCGCATGTGGCGACCCATAGCAAGCAGGCCTTCATCGACACCAACGTCACGGGCACGCTCAACCTGCTCGAGGCGGCTGACGCGGCCGAGGTGAAGAGTTTTGTGTTCACCAGCACCACCAGCGCGTTCGGCTCGCAGCTCCGCCCTGAGGCCGGACAGGCGGCGGTGTGGGTCACCGAGGATCTGCCGCCGATCCCGAAGAACATCTATGGCACCACGAAACTGATGGCGGAGAATCTGTGCGAGCTGTTTTTTCGCGAGAGGGGCTTGCCTGTCGTGATTTTGCGGACCTCGCGGTTCTTTCCGGAGGAGGACGACGATCCCGCAACGCGGTCGGCGTATCCGCTGGACAACGCGCAAGCCAACGAGCTGCTCTATCGACGGCTGGATGTCGCGGACGCGGTCAGCGCGCATCTGCTTGGCGTCGCGCATGCACCGGAGATCGGCTTCGGCCGCTACATCGTCTCGGCGACGAGCCCGTTCGGGCAACACCACCTAGCGGCGCTCGCGCGCGACGCGGCCGGTGTCGTGCGCGAGCTCTATCCGGATTGTGCGCAGCTCTATGCGTCGCGCGGCTGGCGGCTCTTCCCCGAGATCGACCGCGTCTACGTCAATGACCGTGCGCGGCGCGAGCTGGGTTGGCGCCCCGAATTCAATTTCGCCCATGTGCTGAGCAGTCTCCGCGAGGGCGCCGATTTTCGCAGCCACCTGGCGCGCGAGGTGGGAGCGAAGGGTTATCACGACACGCGATTTGACGAGGGGCCTTACCCCGTCGCCTAATAGTCGCCGCTTTTGTCAATTCGCACGATGAATCAGACGTGTGGCCGGTGTCGTCGCGCATCGTCAGGCCTTTGCCGTTCTACTGTGCATGGGGTCGTTTTCGCGGTTTTGTGTTGGTCAATCCCTTCCGCTGCTCGCAAATGAGGCGCGCGTCCTTTCGATTCCGCGTTGCAGCGAGGACGTTGTCGCCGCCGCTTGCGACGATGTGAGAAGGTCAGTCTCAATTTTTACTGAGCGCAACTGCCGCGCATGCGGCGCGCTTTTCACCGCTCGCAGATGTGCTAACCTTTTCGCGTCTGCCTTTCGACAGACTCCGAACTTCGCCTACTCAAACAGCAAAACAAAGAATGCGCAGCCCTCACGGCTGCCTTAGGGGAGTGACGCGATGAAATCGATGATCCATCGGTCCGTGTTGGCGCTTGCAGCGGTGGCCCTTCTTGCCGGGACCAGCGTTGTCAATGCGCAGGACAAAAGCAAACCGCTGAAGAAATACGAATCCGGCACCAAGGAATTCTGGACCCATCCGCCGGACGACTGGTTCCTCGGCGACGAGACCGAGGCGCAGAAGGGCCTCGCGCCGCCCTCGGGTCCGCCGACCGGCGCCTCCGACTCCGAGCTCGCCAACATCGTCAAGAAGGTGAAGCTGCCTGCGGGCTTCAAGATGGAGGTCTATGCCTCCGGCGTGCTGGCCGCGCGGCAGATGGCCTGGGGTGACAAGGGTACGTTGTTCGTCGGCTCGTTCGGCCTCGGCAACGTCTATGCCATCAAGGACAATGGCGGGAAGAAAGAGGTCAAGACCATCCTCAAGGGGCTGAACATGCCCACGGGTCTGGCCGTCAAGGATGGCGCGCTCTACGTCATCGCGGTCGACAAGCTGATCCGCTATGACGACATCGAAAACAAGCTCGATAATCCCGGCGAGGGCAAGGTCGTCTACGACGACATGCCGTCTTATGCCGCGCATGGCTGGAAGTACATCGCCGTCGACAAGGACGGCTGGTTCTACATTCCGTTCGGACCGCCCTTCAACGTCGGCATTCCCCCGACCAGCGTCTCGCAGATCCGGCGCGTCGATCCCAAGACCGGCAACGCCGAAATCTACGCGCTCGGCGTTCGCAACTCGGTCGGCGGCGACGTCGATCCGCGCACCGGCAAGTATTGGTTCACCGAAAACGCCCGCGACTGGGTCAGCGATGATCTGCCCTCAGACAAGCTGAACATGATCGGCAAGATGGGCGAGCATTTCGGCTATCCCTACTGCCATCAGGGCGACCTTCCCGATCCGAAGTTCGCCATGGGCCACAAATGCTCCGAGTTCACGCCGCCCGTGCTGAACCTCGGCGCCCACGTCGCTCCGCTCGGCATGAAGTTCTACACCGGCGACCAGTTCCCCGCCGAGTACAAGAACAACATTCTGATCGCCGAGCACGGCTCCTGGAATCGTCACAAGTACCAGGGCGCTCGCATCATGCGCGTGATCGTTGGGCCCGACGGCAAGAATCCCAAGCAGGAGGTGTTCGCCTCCGGCTGGATCGAGGGTGACCAGGGCTATCTCGGCCGCCCCGATGACATCATCCTCGCCAAGGATGGCTCGATCCTCGTCGCCGACGACTGGGCCGGCGCGATCTATCGCATCAGCTACAGCAAGAAGTAGCGCACCACGACACGAGGCTGCGGTGGCTCGCAAAGCGCGCCGCAGCCTCTTTTGCGTTTTACTCTCGATGTCGTTCCGGATTGCGCGCCAAGGCAAGTCCGGAACCGATGACCCCGACTCGTGGTTATGGATTCTCAGATGCGCAATCGCGCATCGTAGCTCGCCTTTCAGGCGCCCCGGAATGACGAGTCTGTCAGATTGGAATCCCCATCATGCGCCGGCAGTTCTTCTTGAACGCAATCAGCGCGGCTGCGCTTCTCGCGCTTGGCGCGCTCTCCGCAAGCGCCGCGGACAATGCCGCTGTTCAGGAGAAGGCGGCCGTTTGCTCCGGCTGTCACGGCGAGAACGGCATTTCGCAGACCGAGAACATTCCCTCGCTGGCTGGTCAACCCGATCAATTCATCCAGTGGCAGCTCGTGTTCTTCCGCGCCGGCTCGCGCAAGAGCGAGCAGATGCAGCCGATTGCCGAGGAGATCACCAACGAGGACGTTCGCAATCTTGGCGCCTATTTCGCGGCGATGTCGCCGCCGAAGCCGGCGGAAGACAAGGATCCGGACCTGTCGAAAAAAGGCGCCCAAGTTGCCGTCGGCCGCCGCTGCGCCTCATGCCATACGGATAGCTTTGCCGGCACTAAGGCGGTGGCGCGGCTCGCGGGTCAGCGCGAGGAATATTTGATCAAGGCGCTGCACGACTACAAGGCGGGCCAGCGCGTCGGCGGCGGCGTCGCCGCGATGGCCGACGTCGCCTATCACATGAGCGATGAGGAAATCACCGCGGTCGCGCATTATCTGGCGTATTTCAAATAGCGCGGAGCTTTGCGGCAACTTCAGCTGTCGTCCCGGCGCGGGCCGGGAGTATGCGGTTAGTAAACTACCCCGCTCGCTGCTTCTCATACGCCTTCAGATGCGTGTAGGCGATGCGCAGCTTCGGCACCGGCACTTTGGCGTCATCGGCGCGCGTGATGAGGTCGCCGATCACGTGATCGGCTTCGACCGGCAGGCCCGCCTTGATGTCGCGGAACATCGAGGCCGTCATCGGGGAGCCCTCGGTGGTGAGGTTGCCCTTCACGCGCTCGAAGAACGGGCCGCCCGGCGGATAGCCCGAGGCGGTGGCGATCGCGCTGGTCTCGTCCAGCATGCCGAGCAAAAAATCCCGCCCGCCCGGCGCTGCGAGAATGTTGCCGACCGAGGTGCGCATCAGGCTGGTGCTCGCGGCGAGCGAAGAGAGGAACACCCACTTCTCCCACATGTCCTGCATGATGTTCTGGCTGGCGGTGGCGCCGTTGATGCCGCTCTTGAAGGCCTCGTCGATCGCCTTGACGCGATCGGACAGCTTGCCGTCGCGCTCGCCGTAATTGATCGACTGCATAGGCTGCAGCTGCACCACCTCGCGCTTCTCGTTCAAGGTCGCGGCGATGGCACAGAGGCCGCCGAGCACACGCTCCTTGCCGAATTTCGCATCGAGCGTGTCGAGATGCTTCATGCCGTTCAGCATCGGGATGATCGCGGTGTTCGGGCCGACTGCGGCCGCGAATGACTTGATCGCGTCGTCGAGGTCGAACGCCTTGCAGCTGAGCAGAACGACGTCGAATTTGTCCTTGATCGCATCGGCCTGCACGGTCGGCGGATTCTTCAAGGTCACATCGCCATTCGGACTCTTGATGACGAGGCCGTCGCTCGCGAGCTCGCCGGCACGCTTGGGGCGGACCAGGAAGGTGACGTCGCGGCCGGCCTGCAAAAGCCTGCCACCAAAATAGCCGCCGATGGCGCCGGCGCCGACCACGAGGATACGCATGGGGTTGTCCTTATTGTCGCTTCTATGTCGTCGTCCTGGCTTTCGCCAGGACGACACCGGAGAGTTAGCGCGTTTACGCCGGATACGAAAATCACTTCTCCAGGACCATCTCCTCGACCTCGCGCAGCTGCTCCTTGCCGAAGAACATCTCGTTGCCGACAAAGAAGGTCGGCGAGCCGAACGCGCCGCGGGCAACCGCTTCCTCGGTATTCTTGATCAGCCGGCCCTTCACCTCGGGCTCCTGGGCGCGGGCGAACAGCTTTTGGGCGTCGAGCCCCGAGGACGCCAGCGCCTTCGCCGCGATTTCAGGATCGTCCATCTTCTTCGGCTCGCGCCACATGTGATGGAAGGCCGCGTCGACATAGTTCTCGAACACGCCTTCGAGCTGCGCCGCGATCGCTGCGCGCATCAGGTTCAGCGTGTTGACGGGGAAGTTGGGATTGAACACGTAAGGCTGGACCTTGAAGCGCCTGAGGAAGCGCTCGGTCTCGACCTGCTGAAATTCGCGCTTGTTCTTGATGCCGGCGAGCGTCTCGGCCGGCGACTTGTTGTTGGTCGACTTGAAGATGCCGCCGAGCAGGATCGGCACATACTCAAACTTGACTCCGATGCGCTGCTCGATCGCCGGGATCGCCAGATGACTGAGATAGGCGTTCGGGCTGCCGAAATCGAACAGGAATTGCGGGGCTGTACGGGTCAAATTCGTTCTCCCTGAGCGAACTTTCTGATCTGGATTTTCATCCATTGTGGCGCAGCGCGCGCCACAGGTCCACCGTTTAATGATGGTCATAATATCTTGATGATCAGACCAGGCGCCGGATCTCCCGCCTGCGCCACACCAGCAGGTAATAGCCCATCTGCAAGACGAACATGGCGCAGAACACGATCGGATAAGCGGCCCAAACGCCCGCAAGGCCGATGCTGCGGCTCAGCATCACCGCGGCCGGCAGCTCGATCGCGACGATCGCGAAGATCGATAGCAGCATCGGCGTCAGCGCCACGCCGGCGGCACGCATGGCGCCGGAAAATGTCGTCGCAAGGCCGAACGGCACCGAGCTCCATAAGGCGACGAGGAGCAGTCCTTTCGCCAGATCGAGCACGGCACCGTCGGTGATGAAGATACCCAGCACGGCGCGCGGCGCGAGATAAATCAACGCCACCAGCCCGCCGGTCAGCACGAGGTTGAACGCGAGGCCAGTGCGCACGATGCCGTCGAGCCGCGCACGGTCGCCGCCGCCGATCGCTTGCGCGCCGAGGATCGAGACCGCGATCGAAATCGACATCGCCGTGAACTGCGTGTAGCCCATCACTTGGTTGACCGCGCCGTAAGCCGCGGTGGCGTCCGAGCCGAAGCCGTTGACGAGACCGAGCAGCACCAGCTCGGCAACCGCCATCACGACCATGCCGACCGCGCTCGGCAGTCCGATGCCGAGGATTTGTCCGATCACGGCGCGATTGAGCCGCACATGGCGCAGCAATGCCGCGTCGGGTGCGAGCGCATGCTTCTTCCGCCGCAGATAGGCCGCCAGCGCAAGCAGCGTGAGCGAATTGGCGATTGCAGCGGCCCATGCCGGGCTGGTGATGCCGATCGCGCCGCGGATCAGGATCGGCGTGAGGACCAGGCCGATCGCTGTCGACAACGCCAGCGCCAGCAGTGGTGTCACGGCGTCGCCGACGCCGCGGATCATCGCCGTCATGAGCAGGAAGGTGAAGCCGAGCGGCATCGTCAGCAGCATGATCCGCGCATAGGCGCTGGCCTGGTCGAGAATGTCCGCGGGCGTCGCCAGCGTCATCATCAATTGCCGGCTGAACAGGCCGCCGATCAATCCGACAGACATCGAGAGCAGCAGGCCGACCGCGAGCGTCGTACCCACGACGATCTTGATCCTGTCGTGCTTGCCCGCGCCAAAGGCTTGGCCGATCAGCACGGTGGCGCCGGTGCTCAGGCCCATGACGAAGGCAAACAGGAAGAAGAACACCGGGAAGAAGGTCGAGACCGCCGCAAGTGCATCCACGCCGATCATGTGACCGAGATAGACATTGCTGACAGTGCCGAACAACGATTGCAGCGCGTTGCTCAGCATCAACGGTGCGAGGAAACGCAGGAAGTTCTTCCAGAGCGGTCGTGGAGCGGACATGGATGGGCCTTTCATCAGGACATGCGAAGCCGTTGCCGCGCGATGCACGCGCGGCTTGGCCGTCGATTGAGTTATCGGAGGCGGCGCGCGGCTTACGCGCGGTCGCTGTAGGCGAGCTTGACGATGTGGTCGCGGATGTCGGCCGGCCAGTCAGCAATCAGTCCGGTGAAGCGCCGCCGGTCATCTGCGAACAGCGCACGCGAGGCCTCCTCGAACTGCGCCAGATTGCCGGCCATGGTCGACATGAAGTGGTAGGCCGCATCGCGCGCCTGCCGCTCGCGGTCCTTGTCGCCGCTGACGCGCCGCGCCTCGTCGACCAGCTTGCGCAGCGCGACCGAAGCACCACCGGGCTGGGCGTTGAGCCATTCCCAGTGCCGCGGCAGCAGCGTCACCTCGCGCGCGACCACCCCGAGTTTGGGCCGGCCGCGCCCGCGCGGCTCGGTCGGTGCTGCGGTCTCCTCGACCGGCGGCGGGATCAGCTTCGCCAGGCGCGCCAGCACCTCGCGATCACCGCCGCGCAGATCGAAGTCGATCGACCGGCCCGTGGCGTCCTCGAAGATGACGATGGGCTCGTCCGGCCGTGGCGCCACCCGCTTGACGACCAGCGCGACCTCCCCAGCTGGCCCAGACACCAGGCGTTGCTGCCCCTGGAAGGCGGTGAAAATCTTCTGCATTGGAATCATTACCAAATTGGCGACGTTGGCCTCTTTAATACCCGGGTAAATAGTCGAGGTCAATATACCCGGGTGAAAATATCCTTCCGGACGGCTCGACATTGCGGTTCTGGGCTGGCAGGTACGCGGCCGATCGACCACGCCTAACCTGAGGATTTCGCAATGCTGACCGTCCACCACCTCAACAATTCGCGTTCGCAGCGGGTGCTGTGGCTGCTCGAGGAATTGGGCGTGCCTTACGAGATCGTGCGCTATCAGCGTCAGCCTGACATGCGCGCACCGAAGGAGCTGCGCGCGATCCATCCGCTCGGCAAGTCGCCTGTCATCACCGACAACGGCAACACCATCGCCGAGTCGGGTGCCATCATCGAATATCTCATCGCGACCTACGGCAATGGCCGCCTGATCCCGCCGCCGAACACGCCGGAGCGGCTGCGCTTCACCTACTGGCTGCACTATGCCGAAGGCTCGGCGATGTCGCCGCTGCTGCTGAAGCTGCTGTTCACGCTGATGCCGAAGCGCGCGCCGGCATTGCTGCGTCCGCTGGTGCGCAAGGTCTCAAACCAGGCGCTCACTGCGCTGGTCAATCCGCAGCTCAAGCAGCATATGGATTATTGGGAAGGCGAGCTCGGCAAGAGCGAATGGTTCGCCGGCAGCGAGTTTAGCGCGGCGGACATCCAGATGAGCTTTCCGCTGGAGGCCGCCCAAGCGCGCGGTGGGCTTGAGCAGGGCCACCCCAAGGCGATGGCGTTCCTGGAACGCATTCACGCGCGGCCGGCCTACGCGCGTGCCCTCGAGAAGGGCGGGCCGTATCAGGTGGGGCGGTAACTTACTCTCGCCCTCATTCGGGGGCGACCGGAGGGCGAACCCGGAATCTCGAGATCCCAGGTTCGGTGCTGGGCACGCCCCGGGATGACAACGCTCTCAATTGGTTCGCGTGCAGTACGCGGCCACGCGTCTCCGGCAGGGCGAAGGCCGCGATGAAGAACAGTGCGTAAGCCACGATCGCGAAGATCGCGATCGCATCGGCAAGCAATGTTGGCGCCGACAGCGCACCGCCATGCAGGGGCAGGGTTATTGTCCCGCTGCTTCCGCACCGCGCGTGCGCGGATCTGGCGCGCCGAGAGGCCCGTTCGGTGTCACGAGAATCGAATTGGCTGACGTCTGTCCCATCGGCTCGACGATGAGATGATCCATTGCCTTCAGCTCGAACAGCACGTTGTCGGCAAACCCGCGCTCGACGCGCACTTCGTCCGGCAGCCATTGATGATGCAGCCGCGGCGCGGCCACGGCGGCTGCCACATCCATCCTGTAGTCGAGCACGTTCACGATCACCTGGAGCACGGTCGAGATAATGCGGCTGCCGCCGGGGGAGCCGGTCACCAGCACCGGCTTGCCGCCCCTCAGCACGATCGTCGGCGACATCGAGGACAACGGCCGCTTGCCGGGACCGGGCAAATTGGCCTCGTAGCCGACGAGGCCATAGGCGTTGGAGGCGCCGACGGCGGCGGTGAAATCGTCGAGCTCGTTGTTGAGCAGCACGCCGGTGCCGTCGGCGACGAGGCCGACGCCGTAGCTGAAATTCAGCGTATAGGTGTTGCTGACGGCGTTGCCGTCGCTATCGACGACGGAGAAGTGCGTCGTGTTGCTGCCTTCGCGCGGCGCGGGCTGGGCGGAAACGATGTCTTTCGACGGTGTTGCGCGATCGGTGGAGATGCTTGCGCGTAGCTTGGCGGCATAGTCTTTCGCAATAAGGGTCTCGATCGGCGCGTTGACGAAGGCGGGATCGCCGAGATAGCGCGCACGGTCGGCATAGGCACGCTTCATGGCCTCGATCAGCAGATGCAGCGAAGCCGGCGAGCCTTGCTTCAGATCGGCGAGCTGGAAGCCTTCGAGGATGTTGAGGGATTCCAACAGCACCACGCCGCCGGACGATGGCAGCGGCATCGAGACGATATCGTAGCCGCGGTAGGTGCCGCGCACCGGCGTGCGGATCACCGCCTGATAGGTCTTCAGATCGGCCGGCGTCATGATGCCGCCGGCATCGGACACGGCCCTGGCGAGCTTCTCCGCCACCGGGCCCTCGTAGAAGCCGCGTGGTCCCTGCGCTGCGACGCTCGCCAGCGTGTCTGCAAGATCGCTCTGCACCAGCCTGTCGCCTTCGCCAAACGGCGCGCCGTCGGGCTTCGCGAAGATCTTGGCCGAGGACGGCCAGCGTGCCAGCCGCGGATACCAGCCCGGCAATGTATCGGCGATATCGTCGGTGACGACAAATCCGTCGCGGGCGAGTGCGATCGCCGGCTCGAGCAATTGTGCCAGCGTGAACTTGCCCGAGCCATATTTCTCGAGCGCGAGCGCAAGGCCCGCGACCGTGCCGGGCACGCCGATGCCAAGTCCGGAATCGCGCGACCTGGCGGGATCGGGCTTGCCGTCGGGGCCAAGGAAAACTTGCGCCGTGGTCGCCGCCGGCGCGGCCTCGCGATAATCGATCGCGATGTCTTCATTGCGCTCAGTGGAATGGATCACCATGAAGCCGCCGCCGCCGATATTGCCGGCACGTGGATAGGTTACTGCCATCGCAAAGCCGGTCGCGACGGCGGCGTCGACGGCGTTTCCGCCACGTCGCAAGATATCGGCGCCAACCTGCGCAGATATTTTCTCTTGCGCTACCACCATGCCGTGCTCGGCGGAGATAGCGTGCACCGCGTCGAGCGCCGGCGGGACATAAGGCCGCCGCGCATCCTGCGCGGTTGCCGATGCAAGACCAAACGCCAGAGTGGCGATGAGTGCTAAAAAACTCCGCCGTGTCGAAAATGATGCCATCATCAAATTTCCGTCGGATCTTCGGGCCAATTCAAACACGTCGCGATAATGCTATACGGATTGCGCTAAGAGAGGCAAAACTGTTTGTGATGAGGACTGCGTGATGACGACGATCGCCCCGGATGCGCGCATGGACGGCGTCCCGCGGACCTATCCGCCGCGCGCCGCCGTCGTCAGCTGGATCTTCTTCGACTGGGCCGCGCAGCCCTATTTCACGCTGATCACGACCTTCGTGTTCGCGCCTTATTTCGCCACCAGCGTCGCGCCGGATCCCGCCACGGGGCAATCGCTCTGGGGTTTCGCGATGGCAGCAGCTGGCATGGCAATTGCGCTGTTGTCGCCCGTTCTTGGCGCCATCGCCGATGCCGCGGGTCGCCGCAAGCCGTGGATCGCCGCGTTCGGCGCGGTCCTCGTGCTGGCCTCCTGTACATTGTGGATCGGCAAGCCGGGCGATCACGCCATCATTCCGCCGCTGCTGATCGCGGTTGCGCTTGCCAGCGTCGGCGCGGAATTCGCCACCGTCTTCAACAATGCGATGATGCCGACCCTGGTGCCGCCGGAGCGCATCGGCCGGCTCTCCGGCACCGGCTGGGCCACGGGTTACGTCGGCGGCATCGTCAGCCTGATCATCGTGCTCGGCTTCCTTGCCGCCAATCCGGAGACCGGCCGAACGCTGCTCGGCTTCACGCCGCTGTTCGGGCTCGATCCAGCCACGCATGAAGGCGATCGCGCGGCGGGGCCGTTGACCGGATTATGGTTCATCGTCTTCGTCACGCCGATGTTCTTGTTCACGCCGGATTATCCGGCGAAGCGCCCGGTGCGTGAGGCGCTGCACGAAGGCCTGGCCGATCTGAAGCGGTCGCTGAAGGATTTGCCGCAGCAGAAATCACTCGCGGCATTTCTGCTCGCCAACATGATCTACACCGACGGTTTGGTGTCGCTGTTCGCGTTCGGCGGCATCTATGCCGCGGGCACCTTTGGCTGGCACACGATCCAGATCGGCACGTTTGGAATCATCCTTGCCATCGCCGGCACCTTCGGCGCATGGCTTGGCGGCAAGCTCGATGACTTCCTTGGTCCGAAACGTGTCATCGCCGGCAGCATGCTGATCCTGCTGCTCGCGGTTGCCGCGATCCTTCTCGTTGACAAGGATAGCGTGCTGTTCGTCAAGGTCGCGCCGCCGGTGCCGGGCGGACCGCTGTTCGCAGCTGCCGCTGAGCGGGCCTATGTCGTGCTGGGCTGCCTGATCGGCGCGGCGGGTGGCCCGCTTCAAGCGGCGTCGCGCACGCTGCTGATCCGCCTTGCGCCGAAGGATCGTATCGCACAGTATTTTGGCTTGTTCGCGCTGACCGGAAAGGTGACGTCCTTCATCGGTCCGCTGCTGATCGGTGTGATCACCGCAGCAACCGCGAGTCAGAAAGCCGGCATGGCCGTGCTGGTGGTGTTTTTCGTCACAGGGTTCGGGCTGCTGATGCGGGTGCGGGATTAGCCGCGTTCCTCTACTCTCACCATCGTCATTGCGAGGAACAAAGCGACGAAGCAATCCAGACTTCCTCGCGGAAAGACTTTGGATTGCTTCGCGGAGCTTGTCATGGGCCGCGCTTCGCGCGGACCCGGTGGCTCACAATGACGAGTTGATAGATCAGTGCCGGAAGTGCCGCGTTCCCGTGAACACCATGGCGATGCCATGCTCGTCGGCGGCCTTGATCACCTCGTCATCACGCATCGAGCCGCCGGGCTGCACCACGGCGGTGGCGCCGGCTTCGATGCAGGCGAGCATGCCGTCGGCGAAGGGGAAGAACGCATCCGACGCCACGACCGAGCCCTTGGTCAGCGGCTCCGCGAGTTTCAGCTCATTGGCGGCATCCTGCGCCTTGCGTGCCGCGATCCGGGCTGAATCGACACGGCTCATCTGGCCCGCGCCGATGCCGACGGTGGCGAGGTCCTTGGCGTAGATGATGGTGTTCGATTTGACGTGCTTTGCCACACGGAAGGCGAACTTCAGGTCGCGCATCTCCGCGTCCGTCGGTGCACGCTTGGTCACGACCTTGAATGTCATGTCGTCGACCACCGCATTGTCGCGGCTCTGCACCAGAAGACCGCCGGCAACCGTCTTCGCGGTCAGGCCCGGCGCGCGCGGGTCGGGCAGGCTGCCGGCGAGCAGCAGGCGCAGATTCTTGCGCGCACCGATGATGGCGATCGCTTCCTCGCTCGCGTCTGGCGCGATGATCACCTCGGTGAAGATCTTCGTAATTTCGCGCGCGGTGTCGGCGTCGAGCGCGCGGTTCATCGCGATGATGCCACCGAAGGCCGAGGTGGAGTCGCAGGCCAGCGCCTTGCGATAGGCCTCGACGAGGTTCGCGCCTTCCGCGACGCCGCAGGGATTGGCGTGCTTGACGATGACGCAGGCTGCGGTGCGCTTGGTGTCGAACTCGCCGATGCATTCATAGGCGGCATCGGTGTCGTTGATGTTGTTGTAGGAGAGCTCCTTGCCCTGCAACTGCCGCGCGGTCGAGACGCCCGGGCGCTTGTCGGGCGTTGCGTAGAACGCCGCGGTCTGGTGCGGATTCTCGCCGTAGCGCAGCGACTGGATCAGCTTGCCGCCGAAGGCGCGGAAATCGGGCGCATCGATCTCGAGCTGACGGTTAAACCAGTTCGAGATCGCGGCGTCATAGGCCGCGGTGCGTGCATAGGCCTTCGCGGCCAGCCGCCGACGCAATTTCAGCGTGGTCGCGCCCTTGTTGGCGGCGAGCTCGTCGAGCACGGCCTGGTAATCCTGCGCCTCGACGACGACGGCGACGTCGTCATGATTCTTCGCGGCGGCTCGGATCATCGCGGGGCCGCCGATATCGATATTCTCGATGCAATCCTCGAAGCCCGCGCCTTTGTCGACGGTCGCCTCGAACGGATAGAGATTGACGACGAGCAAGTCGATCGGCGCGATGCCGTGCGCCTTCATCGCCTCGGCGTGTTCCTTGTTGTCGCGGATCGCGAGCAGGCCGCCATGCACCTTCGGGTGCAACGTCTTGACGCGGCCGTCCATCATCTCGGGGAAGCCGGTGAGGTCGGAGACGTCCTTCACCTTGAGGCCGGCAGCGGCGATCGCCTTCGCGGTGCCGCCGGTCGAGACCAGCTCGACATCATGCGCGGCAAGCGCCTTGGCGAACTCGATCAGGCCGGTCTTGTCGGAGACGGAGAGAAGGGCGCGGGTGACGCGGCGGGGATGGTCAGTCATGAGCAAGATCCTCTGCTAAGGGAGTGTCTATGCCCAGGCGCGCGGCGGATATGTGTCGCGCTTCCCGATGGTGCTCCATCCAAGGTCGCCAGTCGCGCGAACGAGCGCTCGATAGCAGTTTTCGAGGCCCTTCACAACGATCAGATAGGGCCGAATCGTGGCTCTTTACAGCGGAAGTTCCGGCTCGCGCCGGGCGTTGCGGCGGGCATTGGTGACCGCAGGTGATGCGGTCGAGCGTACAAAACTCCAGCGGATCGAGGGCGCCTGGCGGGCGTCCTGGCGGATCACGATCTGGGCGGTGCGGCGGGGGCCGTCATTGCCGGCCAGGAACACGCTGTCCTCGAGATCGACCTTGTCGTCCAGGGCTTCGAAGGTCCAGACGTCGCGGTTCGGCAGCACCAGCATGACGCCGCGCGCATCCGACAGCCGGCTCGCCTTCACCGCGGGATGCAGATGGAAGCGAAGCGCGAAATCGGCTCCCGCGCCCTTGAGCCGCGCGCCTTGCGGCGGCGACAGCGTATCCTCGCCGTCGATCCGCGCGCCGTCATTGGCAACCATCAACACGCGGCGATGGATCACGCCGAACTTGGCGAGATAGCCGTCATGCGAGGTCGTCAGCAGCGTGCCGTCCTGCACGACTTCGCGATAGCTCTCGACCTCATGGGGACCGCTGATGATCGGCGCGCCGTGCAGCAGCCGCTTCATCGCCGACATCTCGACGAACTGGCAGGAGGAGGTGTCGTGATAGGTCAACGTCGAATGCGCCGCGGTGCCGCGCGCGAACGGCCGCCAATTGTCCCGACCCGTGGTCGGCATGCCGCAATTTGTGACGATGCGGCTGATGCCGGAGGACAGCTCGAACGACAGGCACCCGGCATGCGCGTCGTGGCTGACGCCGGGCGGCGGCGGCGGACCGGTGTCGATGATCAGCGTGGTCGGGCCGGCATCGAGGCGCTGGAATCCGGTGTGCGGCATGTTCGCCATCGGCGCGCCGTGGGCGTCGTCATAGGCGAGCAGCGTCGCGAGCAGGTCCGAAGGCGTCGCGCTCATGCCGTTGAACAGCGCGAAATTGCCGTCGCCGTGCCGGAAGAAGCGCAGCATCGGCATCATACGATCGATCGCGTTGAGGAGCGCCGGCGGCGGCGCGATGTTGCGCGCGGCGAAGGTCTGTCGCAGCGGCAACAGGTCGATCAGCAGCTCGATCAGCGCACCCGGGTTGCGCGAGATGTGGCCGCCGTCGGGAAGAATCTGCCGCTGCAATTCGTCGGAGAGCTTTTTCGACGCGCTGCGGATATGACGCGCCTGGTTGGCGAGGCAGAGCGTGGTGTAGCACAGCGCGATCTGCACCTGGAGCTTCGGCACCCCGTCGGGGATGTTCACCATGGTGTAACGCAGGAAGCGGATCTCGCGTGCGAGTGCGCGCAGGTAGCGGCGGTAGAATTTGTTGTCGGTGTCGTTGAGCACCAGCGGCGCCTGCGACAGCAGCGAGATCACGCGCCGCGCCAGCACATCGGCGCGGCGGGCGACGGGCCGGCGCTTGTTGGCGGGATTGCTGATCCAGTCCTCGACCAGCGCGCGCGCATTCGCCCGGGTCAGCGCGGTGTCGGCGGCGCGCAAGTGCCGCAGCCAGCCGAAGCCGAGCAGCGCGATCTCCCAATCCTCCGAGGGCGGATCGAGATCGAAGATCGAGCGGCCGTGGCAGTTGACGATCTTGCCGGCGAAGACGAAGCGCCCGGCATAGATTTCGGCGGCGCGCGTCGCATCGGCGGTGCGCAGATCATGCGGCGCGATGATCAGCCGGTCGGTCCGGCCGGGCCAGACTCGCGACAGCGCAACGGAACCGCCACTCGCGCGCGCGAGCATGTTCCGCGCGAAGCGGTTCATCACCAGCGTCGAGATACGTCTGCGTTGAGCGACCGACACGCCTTGCCTTGAAGGGGGAAGAGGATTCCGACGAATCCTTATTAATCCCAAAATCGGCCGGCTGACACCACCTTGAAAGGCGCCGAATCAGTCCAGCGGTAGCAAAATCCGGTGCAAAATCAGGATTTAACGAGCCGGGCCGCGAAAAATCCGTCGAGCCCGCCGAGCTTCGGGTCGGCGTGCGGCAGGTGGCTCGGCAAGGTTCGAAGATCACCCTCAGCCGTGATGATCTCGCTGAGACCGGAGACCTCGCGGGCCTCGATCGGCACGCGGCGAAGCGCAGGCTCCGCGGCCAGCAGCGTGGCGATCGCCTGCTCGCCTTCCTCGGGTTCCAGCGAACAGGTGCAGTAGACCAGCGTCCCGCCGGGCTTGAGCAGCGAGACCGATTTCTTCAGCAGCCGTTGCTGGAGAACGGTCATCGCGGCGACGTCGGACTCCTGCCGCAGCCATGCGACGTCAGGATGCCGGCGGATCGTCCCGGTCGAGGTGCAGGGCGCGTCGATCAGGATGCCATCGAAGCCCTCCGCCGGTCCCGCCCATTCCACGGCGTCAGCGACGATCGTCTCGGCCTGGAGCGACAACCGGCTCAGGTTTTCGCGCAGGCGCGCCACCCGGGCGGGAGAGCGGTCGAGCGCCGTGACACGCGCGCCGGCTTGCGCCAGCTGAGCGGTCTTGCCACCGGGCGCAGCACAGAGATCGGCGATGGATTTACCGGCGATATCGCCGAACAGCCGGACAGGCAGCGCGGCGGCGGCGTCCTGCACCCACCATTGTCCTTCGGCGAAACCGGGCAGCATGGTCACCGAGCCATGCAGCAGCGTGCGCACCGATCCGGTCGGCAGCACTTCGCCATGAAGCCGGCTCGCCCATTGCGCGGCATCGGACTTCACGGTCAGATCGAGCGAAGGTTCGTGACCGAGCGCGAGCGCCATGTCCCGCGCGGTGGCCTCGCCGTAATGCGCGCTCCAGCGCGCCAGTAGCCAGGGCGGCAGGTCGAGCGATTGTGTGGCGACCTCCTCGACCAGCGCCTGACCCTCGCGCGCACAACGGCGCAGCACGGCGTTGACGAGGCCGGCATAGCGCGCGGCGCGCCGGTCGGATTGCACCAGGCGAACGGAGAGATCGACCGCCGCATGATCGGGCACGTCCATCCAGAGGATCTGGGCGGCACCGATCAGCAGCGCGCTCTGCGCGCGCGGCGCGTCGGATGGGATGCCCTTGTCGAGCAGGCGCGACAGCACGTGGCCGAGCGTACCGAGCCGGCGCAAAATGGTTGCGACCAGGCGCCGCATCAGCGCGCGGTCACGGTCGGCGAGCGTCTTCAGTCCGGGATGGGCGCCCGAGCCGTCGAGCTGGTCGTCGAGCGTGCGGTGCTTGTGCAGGACGCCGTCGACGATGTCGGCAGCGATCCGCCGCGCCGCGAGACCGGGCACTTCGGATGGAGGGGCAAAACGTTGAGATGGCATGCGGAAGTAAGGTTCTGAGCGAGCGGCAGTTCCGCCGATATGGGCGCATGCCTTAAGAGCAGCTTTTGTGGCATGCGAATATGCCAAATGTAAGAATGGCCTCTGGCGATTTCAGCCCGTCGCGGCCATTTCAGCAATGCGCATTTGGACGTCGCGCCATCTAAGATCCTGCGCTAGGACAGCCGACGATGAGTGACCAGCCTCCCGTTCCCGATCGCAAGCCCTTGCCGCCGGCCGCCCAGCGCGCGCTGGCCGAAGCCGAGGCGCGCCGGCAAGCCGCCGCAGCCAAGGCCAAGGATGACGACAAGGCGGCGCCGAAGGAATTGCAGGGGCCGAAGGGACCTGAGCCCACCCGCTATGGCGATTGGGAGCGCAAGGGCATCGCCTCGGACTTCTGAGACCGGCGACCGTTCCCGGGGGCTCCGCAGCCCCCAGGGATAACGGTGCTCCTGCAGGCAGCGGACGATGCGCTCGCAGGCTGCGTCATGCGGCGGTACCCAGGCAATCGCCGAACAGGCGGGCGGCGGTGTCGGTATCCAGCGCGAGATCGCGGATGCAGGCCGCGACCGAGGTGCGGTACATGTCGTCGATGCCGTAGCGTCCGATGACCTGGAGCTGGGCCTCACTCAGCGAGGCGGTCTTACGGCTCCGGTAACGATAGGCCGTATCCGATCCGTGCAGGCCGACGACGGTGTAGATCTTCGGCTCGCTCAGGAAGGTGACGCCGGATCCCTTCGTTTCGATCTGTCCGCGCTCCTTCCAGTCGGTGACGGCGCCTTCGGTGAAGCGCTCGCCAAGGCCGAGCCGGTCGAACAGCTTCCGCACCGAGCCGGTCGCATCCTTGCTGGCTTCATAGACGTAGTGCGTCACCGGCACGCCGTGACGTCTTGCATGACTTTCGACGCGGAGCGCGTTCAGCGAGGAGATCACGTAGTTCTGGATCAGGCGATCCTCGGGAACGCGGTCCGACCATTTCTCGAGCCATGAGGCGAGCGAGCTCGCGGGATCGCGATCGAGCATGATCATGTGGAGTTTATCGGCCGGCCAGCCGGCCTCGATCAGCGGCTGCAGCGGCAGGAACAGGCTTTCGGCCAGCACATAGGGCCCGGCCATTTCCTTGCTGAAGATGTGCGGATGCTCCGTCGCCGTCGGTGCGGCCCAGGACTCGCCCGCATTGCCAAGGAGCCGATGGCGCAGGACGACCTTCACCGGCTGGAAATAAGAGGGCATTCCAGCGACCCCGAACAGGTTGGTGAGCGCGGTCGAACCCACACGGCACCGCCCCCACGCGCAGTAGAGTGTCGGGAAGTCTTCGGGAGCCCAGTGCCGGAACGTCTCGCCAAGGCAGTCCCTCACCTCCCGCATCAATTCGTCCAGCGCGGCCGACCTGGTCTGGTACTTGCCATCAGGTGCGAGGGCCATCGTCGCGAGCGAGGGATGGTCGCGGCGCACGAGATCGGCCAGGCGGTCGGTTTCTTCGACTGACGTCATGATGGTGCTCATCTCAGGACCTTTCGGGTTGAGGATCGAATCGACCACGCTCTGGGCGCGGCGCAGGTTGATGTCGATTGCGGCGGCGTAGAAATGTGTCCCCTTGGTGGGGGCGCCGACTGCGTAGACGTTCGGATAGGGATTACCGTGGCGGTCGCGAACCCGGCTGTCGTCGTAGCCGCAGCGAATCCCGCCGAGCGCGTCGTACGCGATGAGTCCCTGTCGCCGCATGTCCTGATAGAGCGGGCTGGAGTCCATCCGGTAGGACGGACCTGTCGCATCGATGAGGTAGTCGACCTCGCGAAGGTCACCGTCACCCAGGGTCGCGCGAAACCGGTCGCCGATCGCCGTCACGTTGCGCAGCCGGCCGCGGGCCGACAGCCTGCCCGAACGCATCAGGTCGCGGATGCGGATCGCATTCTCCAGCGGCATCGCGGAGCGGTTGCGAAGCCAGCCGGAATTGTAGACGTCCATGAAGCGCGTCTTCTCGGCATCGCCCATTCGGTTCCAGGCCTCGCACATCACGTCGATGACGCTGACGAGGTAGGAGTGGACGCTGGGCTCGCCGGTCTCGGCGCGCGCGATGTTGTGCTCGAGATCGGTCAGCGCATCGCCATCGATATTCCGACAGGACAGATCGCAGCGGATCCCGGTCGTCTCCAGCAGCAGCTCGGAAAGGCGGGCGGCAAAGGCGTCGGCTTCGATCCGTGCGCGGCTGGTCACATAATGATGCAGGGCGTCGCGGAAGCCGTTCGCGATGACCGGAATCATCACCGGCTGTACGGTGGGAAACAGGCCGCTTCGGGAGAAGCAGGTCATCCTGACGGCCTTGTGCGTCTTGGCCAGCCCCGCCGCGGTGTCGACCGCGCTGAGTCCGCTTCCGAGGATGCCGACCTCCGTGCCGTCGCGATCGGGGAAGGTGAATTGGGCGTAGGGATCGCGAATGTAGTTCGGGCTTGCGGCCAGACCGTAGGGATCTTCCGGTGGGTTGTGACCGGTGCAGAGGATCAGCGCGGACGAGATGTGCGTGATGTTGCGATCGGTCGTCAGCAGGACGTCGCGATCGGGTGAAAACCGCATCCGGAGCACTTCGGCATGTTCGACATGAACCGGCAGGCCGATGCTCCGGCATTGTGCGATCGCGGCCAGGCGCACCGTGTCGAGATAGTCCCGATAGACCATCCGCGGCAGATGCTTGTCGCCGTGGCAGGAGAGACCGCGGGCCCGGAGCCAGCGCAGAAATTCTTCCGCGTCGCCCGGGCGGATCGACATCGTCGAGGCCTTCATGTTGAGCAGGTGACGATCGCTCCGGGTGCGATAGGCGACCCCGCCATCAAAGCCGGACTTGTCGAAGAGCTGAATTCCGCTGATCGCGCCGTTGTCTCGCTCCGATGCGGCGAGCTCCGCAAGATAACGCAAGATCGTGATGCCGGTTGCGCCGCCGCCGACAATGCTGATGATCATCGCTCTGCTCTCCCCAGTTTTCGTGTTTGACCCAGGCGCGAGCGGGGGCTCGGCGTGGGGGCCTCCCAAAGCCGTTGGTTGTTCGACGCGTCAGAAAGGTAATTTGCGGCCGGCCTTATGCCGGCGCGCAGAACGTGCGGGCGTTAGGCGGCCCGCACCGTATCGAGGAATTTCGCAACCTCGTTCTTAAGGCGGCCACTCTCCGTCGAGAGTGAGCGCGCGGATGCCAGAACCTGGGTTGACGCCGAGCCGGTGGCGCTGGCGCCGTGACTGACCTGGGCGATCTTGTCAGCAACTTCGACTGTTCCCTTGGCGGCTTCGCTGACGTTGCGTGCGATCTCGGCTGTCGCCGCGCCCTGCTCTTCGATGGTCGCCGCGATCGTCGTCGAGATGTCGGAAATTTTTGAGATGGTCGCGCTGATCTCCTTGATGGCGCCGACCGAGTCCTCCGTGGCCGACTGCATGCCGGCGATCTGCGTGCTGATTTCATCCGTCGCCCGCGCGGTTTGCGCCGCGAGCGCCTTGACCTCGCTTGCCACCACCGCGAAGCCGCGGCCGGATTCACCGGCGCGTGCCGCTTCGATCGTGGCGTTCAACGCCAGCAGATTGGTCTGCTCTGCGATCGCGGTGATCAATTTGACGACGTCGCCGATCCGGCCGGCGGCCTTGAGCAATTCGTTGATCCGGACGTCGGTGCGCTCGGCCTGTTTCACGGCATCGCCGGCGATGCGGCTGGAATCGTGGACCTGGCGTCCGATCTCGACGACTGATGCGCTCATTTCCTCGGCGGCGGAGGCTACGGCTCCGACATTGGTCGAAGCTTCCTCGGAAGCCGCGGCCACCATTCCGGAGAGTTGCTCGGTCTCTTCCGCCGTCCCCGACAGCGTACCGGCGGCGGATTCGAGCTGCTGCGAGGCGGCCGAAACCGAGTTGATGATGCCGCCGACCGCATCCTCGAACGCACCGGCCAGTCGGATCATCTCCTGCTTGCGTCGCGTGGCGGTTGCGGCCTCCTGATCCTTCTGCTCGGCCTCCATCTGCTCGATGCGGATCAGATTGTCCCTGAACGTGCGTGCGGCGCGGGCGTTGTCGCCGACTTCGTCGCCGCGGGCGGTATAAGGAATCTCGACAGCCTTGTTGCCGCCGGCCAGTTGCAGCAGCACGTCCCCGATGCGGCGGATCGGCCGGGCGATGCTCAGCACCGAAAACAGCGCCGAGCCGGCCAGGACCAGGATCACGAGGACGCCGACCGCCAGGCTGACCTGGGTCGCCTGCTCCAGCGCGGTCATCAGCTGGCTCTGCCGCAGCGCCATGTATTCATTGTTGGCGGAGACCAGCTTGTCGACCCGCGTGGTGATTTCCTTTGCGGCCGGGAGCACCCGCTCCTCGAGCACCCGCCTCTTGGTCTCCTCTGCCTTCATGGCTGCGCCGGTCGCCGTCTTGTAGCGTCCCGCGAGCGCCGCAAGCGCGTCGATCCCTTCCGCCGTATCCTTGTCGGCGGACTGGCGCACCTGCTTCAGGACGCGGACCATGTTGTCGGCTCGTCCGGCGATACGATCCTTCTGGTCGGCGTCGCCGGTTGCCGTGAAATGCCAATCGGCGGCGCTGACTGCCTTGAAGGCCGCATCGGCTTCGCGCAGCTGAACCTCGATGTTGAGATGGCTCGATGAGGCGGCGAGGGCAGGCGAAGCCAGCAACTTTTCGAGCGACTTGTTCCAGGCGTCTTCGATCTGGTTTGCCGCGGCGAACTCCGCGATGGCGATGCCACGGGCTTCGCCCAGATCGTTGCCGGCCTTGAGCGAGGCTTCGAGCTGGATCTTCACCTCGCGACAGAGCTCTTTGGCTTCAGCGCGCTTGGACCGGATCAATGCGGCGTCTATTTCGGTGGTGGCATTGGCGATGGAGCTGCGCAGCACTTCGAGGTGTTTGGCGAGTGCCTCGGCAGAGGACGCGGATCCGATCTCCGCGACTGCAAGGCGGGCGCGGGTCACTGCAAGCTCTGCGCCCTGGGCGTTGGCCTTGTTGGCGGTGTTGATGACCACCAAATCGCTTAGCCCCGCGATCTGCCCGTTCCTGATGAGCTGGTTGCCGAGCATTCCGGCGACGAGAAGAACCCCTGCACTCGCCGTCAATCCCAGCTTTGTACCGATGCGAAACTTGAACGAAGCCATGCTTACCGCCCCCCACACGCATACCGAGTACTCCGTCTTAATACTAAACAAGGGCTGAACATTAAACTCCGTACAACTACAGGAGGTATCGGATAGAGAGCGCTTGGAACAGCGTTTAGCGCATGGCTGCGGTTTTCCGTCGGAGACCGATCAAGCGGGCCGCAGCGATCGGGCGATGTCCGACACATCCGCGGCTCGATCGCGCCTTGCCGGTTTCCCCGACTCAGTCTTAGCGTGAGGTGATGCCGTTTCGAGATCGACCCAATGCCTATCGTCCGCAGTTCGGCGGTTCACCGTTCGGCCGGCACTTCTCCGGTCTGCTGCCCTGGCTGTTCGTGGTCGGTGTCGTGGCGATGGTCGTGCTCACCTTCCGGCAAGGGGCGAGCTGGCTCGCTCCGCATGGCGCCGACGAACGGGCGCAGGATGCAGCGATCGTTCTCCGCCAGGCCAGCGACCCCGATGCGCGCCAGGCGGTCGATGTCATTCGCACCATCGACGGCGACACCTTTCTCGCACGTGTTCATCAGCAAGGCGGGCGCGACCTCATCGCGCGGATTCGTCTGCGCGGCATCGATGCGCCGGAGATGAAGGCATCCTGTCAGGTCGAGCTGGACAAGGCCGAAGCTGCCACCGACGCCCTGCGCAATCTGCTCGGCCAGGGCGGCGTCACGATCTACAATCTCGGCTCGGAAAAATACGGGCGCGTTCTCGCTGATGTCGCAACGAAGCGGACCACCAACGTTTCGGCGGCAATGCTCGCGGGTGGTTACGCGCGCAGCTACAATGGCGGCCATCGCGACGGCTGGTGCGCGCGCGGCTGGCGCTTCTGGTAACAAAAAAGCCGTGTCGTTGGACGCGGCTTTTGCATTTCTCTTTGATCGCGGAGATCAGCGCGTCACGACCACCGTCGTGCCGACCGAGACGCGGCTGTAGAGGTCGGTGATATCGTCGTTGAGCATGCGGATGCAGCCATAGGAGACGAAGCCGCCGACCGAGCCCGGCACGTTGGTGCCGTGGATGGCGTATTCGCCACCGGCCAGCGTCATCGCGGCAACGCCCATCGGGTTGCGCGGCGAACCGCCGGGAATGACGTCGGGAAGCTGCGGCTTGTCGCGCTTCACCTCGGCGGGCGGCGACCAAGCCGGGTTGCGATATTTGCCGTCGATACGGGTGGTGCCGGACCATTGCTTGCCGGACTTGCCGACGCCGACGGGATAGCGCACGGCGTGGCCGTCATCGAGGATGAGATAGAGCCGGCGCTCGTTGGTTTTGACCACGATGGTGCCCGGCGAATAGTTGGCGATGTGCGTCCCGACCATTTCCGGCCGCGCCTCGGCTGCCGACGACATCAAGACCCCTGCCCCGATGGTTGCGGCCAGCGCCAGTGCAATCTTCATCGACATCGATTTCCCCTCAGCCCGAAACGGATCGTTCAAATTCACGCAAAACCGGCAATTGCCTGTCTGCCCAGACATTAACCGCGCCTGTTGACCGGATGGTTTCTACGCGCGGCTGCCGCGGGCGAGCCAGCAGGGGGAACAAAGGAAATGTTCGAAATAAAGTAAATGACCTGAAAACAACACTCGGCGGGAAAGACGCAAGCCGCGTCAGCGCGCGCCCTGACAAATGCGTGAGGGCGTGAACGGCCGTCATTCCAGAGCGATGCGAAGCATCGACCTCAGGTGCGCAATTGCGTACCTGAGAATCTCGAGATTCCGGGTCGCGCTGTCGCGCGCCCGGAATGACGGAGATTGGGCTCAGGCCGACTTCTTGTTCTGCCGGTTCTTGACGAGATCGTCGACGACGGCGGGATCGGCGAGTGTCGAGGTATCGCCGAGGCTGCCGGGCTCGTCCTCGGCGATCTTGCGCAGGATGCGGCGCATGATCTTGCCGGAGCGGGTCTTGGGCAGGCCGGGCGCGAACTGGATCTGGTCCGGCGAGGCGATCGGGCCGATCTCCTTGCGCACCCAGGTGACGAGCTCTTTCCGCAAGTCCTCGGTCGGCTCGATGCCGGCCATCAGGGTGACATAGGCATAGATGCCCTGACCCTTGATGTCGTGCGGGAAGCCGACGACGGCGGCCTCCGACACTTTCTCATGCGCCACCAGCGCGCTCTCGACTTCCGCCGTGCCCATGCGATGGCCGG
This sequence comes from Bradyrhizobium sp. T-1, assembly GCF_053592855.1. Taxonomy (NCBI): domain Bacteria; kingdom Pseudomonadati; phylum Pseudomonadota; class Alphaproteobacteria; order Hyphomicrobiales; family Nitrobacteraceae; genus Bradyrhizobium; species Bradyrhizobium sp. T-1. The sequence continues at coordinate 290,908 of NZ_CM132115.1, forward strand.
AGACGTTGATGACGTCGTCGACGCGGCCGGTGATCCAGTAATAGCCATCGGCGTCGCGGCGGCAGCCGTCGCCGGTGAAGTATTTGCCCTTGTAGGTCGAGAAGTAGGTCTGCTCGAACCGCGCGTGATCGCCATAGACGGTGCGCATCTGACCCGGCCAGGAGCGTGTCAGGCACAGATTGCCGGTGGTCTCACCCTCCAGCACCTTGCCGTCGGCGTCGACGATTTCAGGCGCCACGCCGAAGAACGGCTGCGTTGCCGAGCCGGGCTTCAGGTTGGTCGCGCCCGGCAGCGGCGTGATCAGGATGCCGCCGGTCTCGGTCTGCCACCAGGTGTCGACGATCGGGCAGCGGTCCTCGCCGACGACGCGGTGATACCACTCCCAGGCCTCCGGATTGATGGGCTCGCCGACCGAGCCGAGCAGACGCAGCGAAGCGCGCGAGGTTTTCTTCACGGGCTCATCGCCGCCCTGCATCAGGGCGCGGATCGCAGTCGGCGCGGTGTAGAAGATGTTGACCTTGTGCTTGTCGATGACGTTCCAGAACCTGGAATTGTCGGGGTAATTCGGCACGCCCTCGAACATCAGCGTGGTCGCGCCGTTGGCGAGCGGCCCGTAGAGAATGTAGCTGTGGCCGGTGACCCAGCCGACGTCGGCGGTGCACCAGTAGATGTCGCCGTCGTGATAGTCGAACACGTATTGATGCGTCATCGACGCGAACACGAGATAGCCACCCGAGGTGTGCAGAACGCCCTTGGGCTGGCCGGTCGAGCCCGACGTGTAGAGAATGAACAGCGGATCCTCGGCGTGCATGTGCTCGACCGGGCATTCGGTCGTCACCATGGCAGCGGCCTCGTGGTACCAGAGGTCGCGCGTCGGCTTCATGTCGATCTTGCCGCCCGTGCGCTTGACCACGATGACCCAGTCGACACCGTCGGCCTTGGCCAGCGCCGCGTCGACATTGGCCTTCAGCGGCACCTTCTTGCCGCCGCGCAGACCTTCGTCCGCGGTGATGATCACCTTGGACTGGCAGTCGTTGATGCGCTGGGCAAGGCTGTCGGGCGAGAAGCCCGCGAACACCACGGAGTGGATCGCGCCGATCCGGGCGCAGGCCAGCATCGCATAGGCCGCTTCCGGAATCATCGGCAGATAGATGGTGACGCGGTCGCCCTTCTTCACGTTGCGGGTCCGCAGGATGTTGGCCATCCGGCAGACCTCGTCGTGCAGCTCCTTGTAGGTGATGTGCTTCGACTGCGAGGGATCGTCGCCTTCCCAGATGATCGCGGTCTGGTTGCCGCGCTTGGCGAGATGGCGGTCGATGCAGTTATGGGCGACGTTGAGGATTCCGTCCTCGAACCATTTGATCGAGATGTTGCCGGGCGCGAACGAGACGTTCTCGATTCTAGTCGGCGCGTGCATCCAGTCGATGCGCTTGGCCTGCTCGGCCCAGAACCCGTTCGGGTCCGCGATCGAGCGGGCGTACATTTCCTTGTACTTCGCCTGGTCGACCCAGGCCCGCTTGGCCCATTCCGCGGGGACGTCGTAGATCTTCTCGGACATTCTTTCCCTCCACATACGGCAAGCCAAACGCTGGCGACGCGCAAGCCGACTTGATCGTTGAACCGATTATGCGTCGGGCTAACCGGCCCCGACAAGGACCACAAGCTGGACCTTCGGTGAGCGGCCGGCCATGCGAAGGATCAAGGTGCACGCTCAGGCTGTCGCAAATCTGAAACAGGCCAGGAGAAGGCTTTCGGCTCTTTACCCAAATTCCCGCATTAGACCGGCGCAGGGCGCCCATGCGTCGCGGGAGGTATTTAGAAACCGCTTTTCACTGATTCGGGACTCGCAATGCGGTTCGGAACACCCTAAGTGGCTAACCCGGGTCCCAAGAGACCCTCCGAGGGACCTTCCAAGCGACCTTGGAACAAACATCAGAACAGCGGCATTAAACGGTAACGGACAGGACCAAGGCGTAAGGCTATGATGGATCAGCGGAATTTCGGGACTATGTCGCCCGCTTCGGCCGATCCTGCCGCCATTGGGCTGGCTAAAGCCCTCGGGCAGTGGCCGAAACCGGCCGGTTCCGCCCGTTCCAGCCCGAAAAAACGGTTCGATACGGCGCCCGCGGCGACGGTCGAGGCACTCGCCAGGGAGCTGGGCCTGCGGCTTGGCGACCAGAACGAGCTGACCATCCGCCGCATCCGGCGCGGCAAGGGCTACTCCTTCGTCCGTCCCAATGGCGCTCATATTCGCGACGCCCGTACCATCCGCCGGTTGCACGCCATGGCGGTGCCGCCGGCCTATCGCGAGGTGCGCTACTCGGCCGATCCGAGCTCGCATCTCCAGGCGGTGGGTCGCGATGCTGCGGGCCGGTTGCAATATCGCTATCACGCCGACTGGGAGAAGGTCCGCGAGCACCGCAAGGCGCATCGCCTGGAGAAGCTCGTCGGTGCGTTGCCAAAGATCCGGCGCAAGGTCTCGGCGTTCCTGTCGGGCGACGAGCCGACGCGTGAATTCGCGCTCTCGGCCGTGATCGAGCTGATCGCGCGCACCGCGATCCGCCCCGGTAATGAGTCCTACGCCCGCCTCAATGGCACCCGCGGCGCGACCACGCTGCTGAAGTCCAATGTCACGCTGGAAGACGATTGCTTCGTGCTGACCTTCAAGGCGAAGGGCGGCAAGGCGGTGCGCAAGGAATGCGACGCCGCGAAGCTGGTGCGCGCCATCGGTATCCTCAACGGCGTCCCCGGCAAGCGCATGTTCCAGTATCGCGATGTCTACGGCATCGTGCGCGCAGTCAGCACCACGCAGGTGAACGCGTTCCTGCGCGAGATCGCCGGCATCAAGATCTCGCTGAAGGATTTCCGTACGCTGATGGCCTCCGCCGTCGTCGTGGAATCGCTGTCGCGGATCACGCCAGCGACCAGCCAGCGCGGCCGCAAGAAGCAGGTGCTGGACGCGATCCGCGCCGCGGCCGACAAGCTCTCCAACACGCCGGCGATCTGCCGCAAGAGCTATGTCCACGACACCATCGTCACAGCATTCGAGGACGGCATCCTCGAACGTTTCGCTGCGACCATGAAGGGCCAGCGTTCGCAGGCGCGGCGCGAGCAGCTTTTGCAGCAGGTCGTGGCGACCGCGGCGGTCTAACGTCGGGCGGCTCCCTAATTGTTGCTGCGTGAGCTACATCTTGTCTGACACGCCTTTGTCCGGGCCGGGATCGCGACCCGCGGCCGCGCTCGTGAGCCGTTCCAGATAATGCGCCCACCCTCTCGCGTGCGCGGCCATCTGTTCCTCGGTCGGCAGCCCGCTATGCGTCATGCGCAGCAACGTGCCGCCGTCGCGTTCGATCAGGTCGATTTCGATCAGGCTCGATCCGGGCGGCACTTCCTGTCCGCCTTCCCAGCCGAAGGTGTAGGCGAGGCGATGCACAGGCACGACCTCGCGGAAGGCGCCGCGGGCGACACTGGCCCGCGGGCCGATGCCTTTGAGCATATAGAGCCCGCCGGGATGCGGCTCGGTGGTCGCATCCGACCCCATCCAGCTCAGGATCTTCTCAGGATCGGTCAGATAGGCGAAGACGGTGGCGCGCGGGGCTGCGATCTGGGTCTCGCGTCGCAATACGAACGGCTCGGTCATGGGCGATCATCCCTAGGCTGACATCCGGACATGGCGGCGCCGAGGCGGCCCGTCAAGGATTGCTCGTGACAAAGACGGCTGATCTTCGCCATCATCGTTTCATGCAACTTTCTCCGACCCTCGCCTGGCTTGTCGATGCCGCCTCAGAGTGTCCCGGCGCCGATCGCCTGCTCGCGGAACTCGGCGCGCATCTGCTTGCCGACGGCGTGCCGCTTGCGGCAGGCGCCCTGACATTGGAGGTGCCGCATCCGCTGATCGCGAAGCGGACCTGGTTGTGGCGCGCGGAGAACGGTCGGGTGATCGAGGCGCTCGGCTTTGCACCTGGTGGTTTGGCGCCCGATTTGCCCAACGATGCCGGCCGCCGCTGGCTATGTGACATCGCAGGCGGCGAGGTGCACGAAGATGTTGTCGGGCGCCGCGATGGGCCACTGCTTGGCTGGATCGGACCGCGGCCATTCACATCAGGCGAAATCGACCAGCTGAGTCGGGCCGCGCGCTTTGCCGCGACACGGCTCGCCGCGCTCGCTGCACGCGCCACGCTGCGGGCGACGCTGGAGGCCTATCTCGGCAAGCGCAGCGCCGAGCGGGTGCTGGCGGCGCCGTTACGGCGCGATCTCGGCGAGACCATCCAGGCCGCGCTGCTCTATGCGGATTTGCGCGGCTTCACCAGCTTGTCGGAATCAAGCCCGCCGGCGGATGTCATTGCCGCGCTCGATGCCTGGTTCGATCGCATCGCCGGCGCCGTTCACGCCTTCGGCGGCGAGGTGCTCAAATTCATCGGCGACGGCGTGCTCGCGATCTTTCCGGTGGTCGAGATCTCGCCGCGTCGCGCCTGTGATGCCGCTCTGCGTGCCGCAGGCGCCGCCGAAGCCGGGATGGCGTATCTCAATGCGGAGCGCGGCGCGCAAGGACTGCCGCCGCTCGCATTCGGTGCTGCGCTTCATCTCGGCGAGATGCTCTGGGGAAATATCGGCGCTGCCAACCGGCTGGACTTCACGGCGATCGGTCCCGCCGTCAATCTCGCGAGCCGGCTCGAGGGCCTGTGCAAGCCGCTCGGACGGACCGTGCTGGTCTCGGGTGCGCTGGCCGCCGAGACGGACATGCCCCTCGTCGCACTCGGATCGCATGCGTTGCGAGGTATCGCCGCGCCTTGTGAGGTGTTTACGCTGCCCGCGCCGCAGGCCCGGATAACGTAGGCCTCAAATCCCGCCCATCTTGCAAACAAGCTTCCATTCCTCTGCCGTCACCGGCTGCACGGACAGGCGCGAATATTTCACCAGCGCCATGTCGGCGAGCTTCTTCTCGGCCTTGATCGCCGCCATCGTCACCGGCGTCTTCAGGGGCTTGTCGGCCTTGATGTCGACGCAGACGAATTTTTCGGTCTTGTCGGTCGGGTCCGGATAGGCCTCCTTGATGACTTCCGCGATGCCGACGATCTCCTTGCCCTCGTTGGAATGATAGAAGAACGCCTTGTCGCCCTTCTTCATGTTCACGAGATTGATGCGCGCGGTGTAATTGCGCACGCCGGTCCAGGCCTCGCCCCTGGCGCCTTTCGCGACCTGCTGGTCCCAGGACCACACCGATGGTTCAGATTTCACCAGCCAGTATGCCATTTTTCATTTCTCTGCCTTGAAGGGGCGCGTCAACAGCCCTGAGATCGCGGCGTCGATCGTGCTGTTTCCGCACAGGATCGCCGCGACCGCTTCTGATACCGGCATCTCGATGTTTTGCGAAGTCGCGAGTTCGATCAGCACTGGCGCTGTGAATTCGCCCTCGGCGAGCTTGCCGGCGGGCGGCTGCTCGCCGCGGCCGAGCGCCAGGCCAAGCGCGAAGTTGCGCGATTGCGGGCTCGAACAGGTCAGGATCAGATCGCCGAGCCCGGATAGGCCGGTGAGCGTTTCGCTGCGCGCGCCGAGCGCACGACCAAGGCGCGTCAGCTCGGCAAAGCCGCGGGTGGTGAGTGCAGCCTGGGCGGAAGCGCCGAGCTGGCGTCCGACCGCGATTCCGACGGCGATCGCGAGCACGTTCTTGGCCGCGCCGCCGATCTCGACGCCGCGGACATCACTGGTGTGATAGGGGCGGAAGGTTGCCGAGCCCAGGGCCTGTACCAACGCGCTCGCCAAGGCCTCGTCCTTTGCCGCCAGCGTCACCGCTGTCGGCAGGCCGCGCGCGACGTCGTCGGCAAAGCTCGGGCCCGACAGGATCGCGGGCTGCGCATGGGGTGCGGCTTCGGCGATCACGTCGGTCATGAATTTGTGGGTGCCGTGCTCGATGCCCTTGGCGCAGGCGATGATCGGCACAGACTTCGCGATGTGCGGGGCCAGCATGTTGACCGCGCCGCGCAGGTGCTGCGCCGGCGTCGCGATCAACAGCATGTCGGCACGTGAGGCGAGCGTCAGCTCGCTCGTGACCACGATCTCCGGCGTAAGCGGCACGCCCGGCAGCCGCGGATTGTTGCGGGTCGATGCGATCCGCGTCGCATGTTCCGCGTTGCGCGCCCATAACGTCACCTTCCGCCCGGCGCGCGCGGCGACCGTCGCCAGCGCCGTACCCCAGGCGCCGGCCCCGATCACTGCGACGGAATGGAACGCTGCCATTGCTAGTATCCCGCCCGCGTCTTGCCGTAACCCGCCGGCGCGGTCGCGTTGGCGTCGAGCAGCCAGCGCGCGCGCGGCTGTGCTTCCATCGTGTCGGTGATGCCGAGTGCGAGGCGTTCGGCGCCGGCCCAGGCGATCATCGCACCATTGTCGGTGCAGAGCGCGGGCGGCGGCATGATCAGCTGCGTCCCGGCTTGCCGCGCAACGTCGAACAGCGCGCCGCGGATCGCCTGATTGGCGGCAACACCGCCGGCCGCGACAAGGGCACGCGGAGTGCCGAATTGTTCGCGGAAAAGTTTGAGGCCGACGCTCAGCCGATCGGCCGTCGAATCCAGCACCGCGGCCTGAAAGCTCGCGCAGAGATCGTTGACGTCCTGCGGCGTGATCTCAGCCAGGCGGCTCGCCTCGGTGCGCACCGCCGTCTTCAATCCCGACAGCGAGAAATTGGCATCGGGGCGTCCTTGCATCGGCCGCGGGAAGGCAAAGCGCGTGGCATCGCCGCTCGCTGCCGCGCGCTCGACCTGCGGGCCGCCGGGATAGGGCAGGCCGAGCATCTTCGCGACCTTGTCAAAGGCCTCGCCGATTGCGTCGTCGACGGTGGTGCCGAGCCGCACATATTGACCGACGCCGGTGACCGCGACGATCTGGGTGTGGCCGCCGGAGGCGAGGAACAGGCAATAAGGAAATTCGATCCCGTCGGTCAGGCGCGGCGTCAGCGCATGCGCCTCGAGATGGTTGACCGCGACCAGCGGCGTATCATGCACCATCGCGATCGCCTTCGCGGTGGTGAGCCCGACGATGACGCCGCCGATCAGCCCCGGCCCCGCGGCGGCCGCGACGCCGTCGAGCTGGGCGAAGCCGATGCCGGCATCACGCATCGCTTGGTCGATGATGCCGTCGAGCAGGTCGACATGGGCCCGTGCGGCGATCTCCGGAACGACGCCGCCGAAGCGGGCATGCTCCTCCACTTGCGACCGCACGACATTGGACAGGATCCGGCCGCTCCCGTCAGGCGCGCGCTCGATCACGGCCGCCGCGGTCTCGTCGCAGGTGGTCTCGATGCCCAGTACCAGCATTGGCGAATTGTTATCCAATTTGCGCCCTTGCGCTCATCCGTAAAGCAGAGTTCAGGTACGTCCGGTAGCATTCCGAGGTCGGCTTGCGCAATCGTCAGGCGACGCCGTCCCTCGAATGAGCCGCCGCCACGTGGTCCGGGAACACAAGCGATGTCCATTCTTGTCACACGGCCGCATCCCGACAATGAGGCGACGGCGGAAAATCTGCGCGCGCGGGGTCACGTGGTGCTGCTCGCACCTGTGCTCAAGTTCGAACCGGTCGCTTTCCATGACGAGAGTGAGGCGGGCTACAGTGCCGTCATCGTCACATCGGCCAATGCGATCCGTGCTGTCGCGCCGCAATTGCGGGACCTTGGCCTCTCGGAGCTGCCACTATTCGCGGTCGGCGAGCACACGGCGGCCGTGGCGCGTGAGATCGGCTTCACGAAGGTGATCGTTGCAGGCGGCGATGCCGCTTCCCTGCGCGACAAGGTGATGCAGAGCGCGCGCGACAAGGTGTTGAAGAAGAAAACGACGCTGCTCTATCTTGCGGGCGCGGATCTGTCGCGCGATCTCGGCGGCGAGCTCGGCGCGGAAGGGTTCAGCGTGGTTACGCAGACGACCTATCGCATGGCCCCGGTCAAGCTTCTGCCGCGCGAGGTCTGCGAAGGTTTTGCCGCGCACGGCATCGCGGCGGTGCTGCACTACTCCCGGCGCAGCGCGCGCGCCTTCCTGGATGCGGCGCGGGACGAAGGCGTCGAAATCTCGGCACTGGCGATTCCGCAATGCTGCCTGTCCGAGACGGTCGCCGGCGTACTGCGCGACGCCGGCGCGTCGCAGGTTCTGGTGGCCGCGAGCCCGGACGAAAATGCCTTATTTGACGCCTTGGAGCGTGCTTTGCGCACCCGTTTGGCGTAAGAGGACGGGCCGAATCCGAGGCAATCGGGCTCGTTTCTGGTATGCAAGTGTGAGGAACCGTCACGATGGCCGACGACAAGCCTGAAGACGCAGGATTGGCCCCCGAGTCCAGCCGTGCCAAGCGCACGCCGCCCACCATCGACCTCGAGGCGACCGAAGTCTCCACCCAGCCGCACGACGTGGCGGGTGAGCCGGAGGCGCCGCCGTCGGCCGAGCAGGCGGCATCCGAGCAGGCCGGTGCCGACGACGCCGAGGTCGAGACCGTCCAGGCGGAGCAGGAGCGCAGCGAGACGCAGACCGCCGCTGCGTCCTCGGCCATTTCTCCCTGGGTCATTGCGCCATTTTCCGGTGCTGCCGCTGCCGCGGTCGTGATCGCGGTCGGTTGGGTGCTGGGCTGGCCCGCAGTGCAGGCTCCGCCGGCCGCGCCGCAAGTGACGAGTGCGACGGTCGATGCGCTGACCGGTCGTGTCGCCGCGGTCGAAGCCAAGGCGGGCAAGCCCGCCGCCGATCCGGCGATCATCACGCGGCTCGATGCGCTGGAAAAATCCCTCGGCACAATGCGTAGCGACATCGCCAATTTGCGAGCGCAGTCCGACAAGACCGCGAGCGCATTGAACGATGCCAAATCCGCGCCGCGCGACGCGGCGGCCTCACCCGACCTCGCCGCGCTCGCCGACCGCATCTCCCAACTCGAGCGTGCCAGCACGACCGCGCGCGCCGAGCTCGCGCAGCAGGGTGAAAAGATCGCCGATGCGAAGGCGATGGACGACAAGCCGTTGCGCTTTGTGGTCGCCGCCACCCTGCTCGACGTCGCCCTTCGCCATAACGATCCCTATGAGGCGCAGCTTACTGCTGCGCGGTCGTTCGCAGCCAAGCCCGAACTGTTGAAGCCGCTCGATGGGTTTGCGGCGTCGGGCATTCCGACGCCGGTCGCGTTGACCCGCGAGCTCCTCAATATCGTGCCGAAGCTGTCGCCGCCGCCGGAAGCGCCGGCTGCGGGTGCCGGCATCGTCGAGCGCCTGCAGGCGGGCGCATCAAAGCTTGTCCGCATCGAGCGCACCGACGGGGTCGGCAACGACCGCGGCGCCATCGTTGCGCGGATCACGGCTGCGGCGCTGCGCAACGATTTCGCCGAGGCGCGGCGCGAGCTGAAGACGCTGCCCGAGACCGAGCGTGCGCCGGCGCAGGCATGGCTGGACAAGGCCGATGCCCGCGACGCCGCGCTCGCGGCCTCCCGCAAATTTGCCGATGACGCTCTGGCTGCTCTCGCCAAGCCTGGTCAGTAAGCCTGCTCAATAAGATTCGCGCAACATTCCGCGCGTATAGGGATCGCTATGCTTCGCATCGTCCTCTTCCTCGTTCTGATTGCGCTTGCAGGCGCCGGCGCGGCCTGGGTTGCCGATCAGCCCGGCGATGTCGTGCTGACCTGGGGCGGTTTCCGGGCCTCGCCGAGCATTCCGGTGTTCGTGCTCTGCCTCGGCATCTTTGCAGTCCTGATCGTGTTGCTCTGGAGCATCCTGACGATGATCTGGCGCGCACCGGGGCGGATGCGCCGCCGCCGTCATGAGAAGCGCCACGCGCGCGGCCGTCACGCCATCACCCACGGCCTGCTCGCGATCGGCCATGGCGACACCGCGCTCGCCCGCCGTCACGCCGAAGCGGCGCGGCGGCACGCGCCCAATGATCCGCTCGCGCTGCTGTTGCATGCCCAATCGGCGCAGCTCGACGGCAATCGCGATGAGGCGCAGCGCGTCTTCCGCGCCATGGCCGAGCGCGAGGATACGCGACTGCTCGGCCTGCGCGGCCTGTTCATCGAGGCGCAGCGCGCTGATGATGCGGTCGGTGCCGTCATGATCGCGGAGGAAGCGATCAAGCTGTCGCCGTCCTCGACCTGGGCCTCGCATGCGGTGCTCGGCTTCCGCTGCGCGCGCGGCGACTGGAGCGGCGCGCTCGCGATCCTGGATTCGAACCTGTCCGCCGGGCTGATCGACAAGCCGGCCTACCGGCGGCAGCGCGGCGTGCTGCTGACTGCGCGCGCGCTGGAATTGGAGACGATGGACCGTGACGTCGCGCGCGAGAGCGTGATGGAAGCCGTCAAGCTCGCGCCGACCTTGGTGCCGGCTGCCGTGCTCGCCGCGAAATTCGAGAGCGAGGCGCATCAGGTGCGCCGCGCGATGAAGCTGGTCGAAGCTGCCTGGCTCGCCAATCCGCATCCCGATCTGGCGGATGCCTACGCCCACGTCAAGCTCGGCGATGCCGCCCGGCAGCGCCTGCAGCGGGTCGAGACGCTCGCGGCGAAAACGCCTGCGGACAAGGCTGGTCATGTCGAGGGCCAGCTCGCGATTGCGCGCGCCGCGATCGATGCCTCCGAGTTTGCCCGTGCGCGCGAGGTGCTCGGGCCTTACGTCAACGATCCCACCCAGCGTGTCGCGCTGCTGATGGCCGAGCTCGAGCGCACCGAGCACGGCGATGGCGGCCGTGCCCGCGCCTGGACCTTGCGCGCGGTGCGCGCCCGTCACGATCCGGCCTGGACCGCGGACGGCTATGTCAGCGACCGCTGGCGTCCGGTCTCCCCGGTCACCGGCCGGCTCGACGCCTTCCAGTGGCAGACGCCGGTGGCGAGCCTGCCCTCGGACAAGGGCACGACGATCGAGTCCTCGGCGTTCGAGGAAGCCATGCTCGCGGCCCCGCCGCCGAAGCGGGTGACGGTGGCGAGCGAGGTGCCGGCGGAACCAGCCGTGGCTGCGCCCGCTCCGACCCCTGCCCCCGCTCCGGCCGCGCAGGACAACGCGCCCCCGGTGGCCAAGGAAGAGCCGGTGACGGCGCCCGCCGAGCCGGTCAAGGCGACCCTAGACGCCGCCGAATCATCGCCGGTGGCGGAAACCCCGGTGTTCCGGACCCGCGCCGACCTCGGCAAGCCGGCACAGGCGCCGATTCAGGCCGTCATCCCGATCATCCGCGCGCCGGACGATCCCGGCATCGATGACGATGGTCCAAGCGATGAATTTACGGAACAAATCGGCACGCCCAGGGACCAGGCAAAGGCCCAGGCCGGCGGTTGGCGCGGATTCTGGTCCCGCTGGGGTGCGTGAGGCCTATTTCGCCTCCGGCTTGTTCTTGCCAATTCGGGCCATGCCCGATATCAGGAGCGCGCGTATCGGGACCGGCATTGCCGGGTCCCGGCAGGGTTGGCCGCAATAGCTCAGTTGGTAGAGCACGTCATTCGTAATGACGGGGTCGGGGGTTCGAGTCCCTCTTGCGGCACCAGCGCCTCCTGAATTCATCCGATCGCCGCAGCCCAGATTCTGCCCGCTGAACCTGCGACGCGCCTGCGTCGCGCGCGACGCTTGCCGTGCGGAGCTGAAGTCGGAGACGGCGGTCCCCGCGTGATTTCTCTCACATAACCTCGCGCGGCTTTCCCGTAGTGTCCCGGTCACGCAAACACGGGGAGTTCTCACATGCGCAAGATCATTCTGGTTGCCGCCATGGTTCTGGTCTCGGCCTCTGCGCAGGCAGGCGGCTCACGCAGTCTTTCGCTGGCGACAGCCAATGAGCAGGCTCCCGCGGTGCAAGCGGCTGCGCCGACCACCGCAGCGACCCAGGTGAGTGAAATCGCACCGGCGGCCAGCGCGCCGAAATATGTCGATCGTCCGCCGGCGGTTTCGGCTGCCGCGCCAGTTGCTGCGACGACGACGTCAGCGCCTGCCACGACCAGGCCTGCACCGAAGACGACGGCGAAGGCCGACAAGCCCAGGCACAAGCGCTGGACCGAAGGCCGCATCATCGCCGAGCTGCACCGCCACGGCGTCTATTGGTAAGCGACCGCACGTCGTTCGCAAAATGAAAATGGCCGGGCTGAGCCCGGCCATTGTGTTTTGTCAGAACCAAAGCGCTTAGCGCTGCGAGACCGTCTGCACCACGCTCGAGACCGGGCGCGCATTCGTTGCGCTGGGTGCCGGCACCTTCAACTCCTTGAGCACGGCTTCGTCATACTCGGGCAGCGAGTCGAACGTCGTCTTGGCCTTGATCTGCACGATCTTGTAGCCGCCGGCCTTGAGGCGCGCCAGCAGCGTCGGCAGCGCTTCGCCGGTGCGCTTCTGGAAGTCGTGCATCAGGACGATGCCCTTGCCGAGCTTGTCGAGCTTGGTCATCACGTTGCTGACGATCTTGTCCGGCGTGTTCTCCTTGCGGAAGTCGAAGGAGTCGATGTCGGTCGAGAAAATTCCGAGGTTGCGGCTGCCGAGATAGCTCACGAGCGCCGGATTTTGCTGAAGCTGCGGGAAGCGGAAGAACGGTGACGGATTGGTGCCGAGCGCCCATTTCACCGCGCTGAAACCCTTCTCGATCTCGTCCTTGGCCTGCTGCTCCGTCATCTTCTTGCCGTTGAGATTGAGGTGCGACCATGTGTGCGTGCCCACCGTGTGGCCCTGAGCCAGAACCTGGCGCAGGATTTCCGGATGCCAGGTGGCGTGCTTGCCGACCGAGAAGAACAGGCCCTTGGTGCATTCATCGGCCAAGGCCTTCAGCACGGCCGGCGTGTTGTGCGGCCAGGGACTGTCGTCGAAGGTCAGCACGACCTCCTTGTCGGCAAGAAAATCAAACTGCTTGAACTGCTCGAAGCCGAAGCCCGGACCGCCGGTCGTGTCGATCTCGACCACGCGCGAGACGCCCAAGGCATTCGGATTGGTGCAAGTTGTCGTCTGCTGAACCGGAGCCACCACTGCCGGTGCGGGCGCAGGAGCGGGCGCGGCGGCAACAGCGGTCGGCTTGGCGGCGATCGCCGCGGTGGTCTCGACGTCGTCCTTGGCGGCGAGCTTGGCCGACGCCGGCAGCGGATCGGCGGCACGGGCGGCCGTTGTCTTGGGGGCGCCCTGGTCGGCGCGCGAGGAATAAAAGTACCAACCTCCGGCGATCACGACCGCCGCGAGGACACTGGCCAGCATCAGGCCTAACGCATTACGCATCGCTACTCTTTCCAAATACGCAACCAAATCAGCGGAATTTCCCGCGCGACGAGCCATTAATGCGAAGGAACAGTTAACGTGACACCAACGCGACAGCGGATGCGGAGGAATTTCAGTCAGGTGCGCCAAAGTGACCGATGTCACAGAGGTTGGTCCGCCCGTGACCATCATCACAGTGGAAACGACTTTCCTGGAGCATCGTAGCTCCCATCGACAACGGGCCCGCCCTCCGCGGTGCCAATGGGAGCTTCAAATGACGAAGTCGTTTTCCACCAAGTCCTTCACTGCAAAGATCCGCGACACCGGCCTGGCTCTGGGTTTTGCCGCCATCGTCTCGATCGTCTCAACGACCTCGAGCTTCGCCTTCTCGGCCGAAGCGCAGCAGATGTGCACCGGCGATGCCTTCCGCCTGTGCTCCTCGGAGATCCCCAATATCCCGAAGATCACCGCCTGCATGATGAAGCATCGCTCGGATCTGAGCGCCGGCTGCCGCGCGGTGATGGACAAGGACCTGGCCAAGGGCGCCTCACGCAAGGTCGCTGACGCCCAGGACAGCCAGTAAGAAACCGCTTCGCAGCTCCCGCGCGGTGTGCCCCGGCGTCATGCCGGGGCCATCGGCCGGCACCGGTCCGCCTGCCAATAAAGCCGTTGCGGCCCTGGGATCGTCGCACTAGCTTCGCCCGCACATCTCAAGGGTACGAGGCATTACGCGATGACCAGATTTCTTTTCATTGTTTCTTTTGTTCTGTGCGCATCGGGTGCGTCGGCTCAGCAGCAGCCCGGCCACGACGCCTGCGCGCGCGACGTCACGCGCTTCTGCCGGGCTGTGATGAACAATGGCGACAGCGCCGTGCTCGCCTGCCTGAAAGAGCATCGTGCGCGCCTCAGCAAGGCCTGCGACAAGGTGCTGACGGACCACGGACAGTAGTTGCCCGGCCTTCGCCGTGACGACGGCGGAGTTAGGTGCTGCTGCCTGCCGCGGTCGCGACAACGGGCAGCACCTCGGCGCTGGCGCGATCCGGCGTTTCTTCTTTCCAGCGCACCGAGCCGAACGGCCGCTCCAGCATGCGGCGAATCCGCACCGGCTCGGGACCGATATGGAAATCGATCGCCTGCTGATGCAGCGCGCGTTCGGACTGGGTCGAACGGTTGCGCTGGCGTAAGTAATCGAACCAGGTCGGGCAATGATAGCGCTCGGTCCACAATTCGGGATCGGCAATGTCGCGCGCGATCGACCAGCCATAGGCGCCGTTGCGCTGCCGGGAGAGCTGCACGTCCTGCATCACATTGTGAAAGGCGCGCGCATTCTCCTGGGCGACGCGATATTCGATCTCGACCACCAGCGGTCCGCTGCGCCCGGTCAGCGACAGCCTGACCTCGGGATCGGCCAGCACCTCGGCATCCTCGTTGCGGGCGCCGACGCGCGGCATCGCGAGCCAGAATCCCAGCAGCGGCGAGAGCAGCATCAGCACCGCGGCCGTCAGCAGCGCGACCTCGACGCCGGCATAGTCGGTGAGATGGCCCCAGCCCCAGGCACCGATCGCGATGCCGCCGGAGATCGAGGCCTGGAACGCAGCGAGCGATCGTCCGGCGACCCAGCGCGGCGCGGAGAGCTGCACGCCGATGTTGAACAGCGCCACCGCGGCCATCCAGACCGCGCCAGCCAGCACCAGCGCGGCCGCGGTGAGCACCGGCTCGGTCGAGAGCGCAATCGCCGCCATCGCGAACGCCATCGAGAGCGTGCAGGCGCGGATCGCCGCCTCGCCACTCATGCGCTTGCGCAGCTCGTGGATGTTGAGCGCGCCGACCACGGCGCCCATGCCGAAGGCGCCGAGCATGATGCCGTAGGTCTGGGCGCCGCCGTGCAGCAGGTCGCGCGCGACCAGCGGCATCAGCGCCATGATCGCGCCGCCGATCAGGCCCATCACCAGCGTGCGCAGCAGCACGATCTTGATCGGCGGCGAATTGGTGATGTAGCGAAAGCCGGAGACCATGGCGCGGTTGAGCTTTTCCCGCGGCAGGCGCGACGGCTCGGTGGTCCGCCGCCAGAGCAGCAGCACCACCAGCAGCGGCAGATAGAGGATCGCATTGCAGGCGAACGCCGCGACCGCGCCGGCTGCGGCGACGATGACGCCGCCGACCGCGGGGCCGAAGCTGCGCGCGATGTTGTAGCTGATGCCGTTCAGCGCCACCGCCGATGGCAGCGCATCCGGCGGCACCTGCTCGCTGACCGAGGACTGCCAGGCGGGTCCGAACAGCGCATTGCCGCTGCCGACGACGAAGCAGAAGGCCAGCAACGATTCCGGGGCGATGAGCTTGAGCCCGGCCAGGATCGTGAGCGCGGACGCGCCGGTCAGCGCGATCATCAGCGCGACGAGCGTCACGATGCGACGGTCGTACATGTCGGCGATGGCGCCAGCCGGCATCGAGATCAGCATGATCGGCAGCATCAGGGCGGTCTGCACCAGCGCCACCTTGTCGGCCGAGGCGGCCATCTGCGTCATTGCCCAGGCCGCGCCCACGCCCTGGATCAGGAGGCCGAGATTGGAGAGCAGGCTGGCGAGCCAGATGCGCCGGAATACGGTGTACCGCAGGGGGGCCGCGATGCCGTCGGCGGAGCGTCTCTGACGGTTCGTCTGCTCGGTCATATCCTCTTCCAAGTCGTCTGGCAGAAATGGGTTCAATGATTCCGGCATCTTCAGTGATGCCTGCGAAAGTCCTTCGCTGTCCAGTGGATAGGCCGCTATAAGCAGTGCAAAGACATGGTTTTACCGGGGGAGGAACAGATGAAGCTGTCACGACGGATGATCCTGCAAGGCGCGGGTGGCCTGGCTTTCGCGGTTGCGAACTTCCGGATGGAAGCGCTGGCGCAAGCGCAGCCCACAGCCGCAGCCGCCGAGGTGCCGCCGATCCTGTTCGTCCACGGCAATGGCGACTACGACGCGCTCTGGATGACGACGCTGTGGCGGATGGAATCCAACGGCATCGCGCGCGACCGCATGATGGCGATCAATTTCACCAATCCCTCGGCGCGCACCGACGACGCGGTTGAGCAGGCCAACCGCTCCTCGACCGAGGATCAGCGGCGCGAGCTTGCCGCCGCCATCACTGAATTGAAGCGCCGCACCGGTGCGGCACGCGTCGCGCTGGTCGGCAATTCGCGCGGCGGCAACTCGATCCGCAACGTCGTCAAGAACGGCGGTTCCGGCGATGTCAGCCACGCGGTGCTGTGCGGCACGCCCAATCACGGCGTGTTTGCGCTCGATGATCTGCTTGGCAGCGAGTTCAACGGGCGCGGCGCGTTTCTGCGCGGGTTGAACGAGGGCGACAGCGAGGTGACGCCGGGCACGGCGTTCCTCACCCTGCGCAGCGACGGCATGGACAAATATGCGCAACCCGACGGCCGCTTCATGGGCAAGCCCGGCGTGCCGACCAATGTCACCGCCGAGGGACCGGAGTTGAAAGGCGCGACCAATCTCGTGCTCGGCACCATCGACCATCGCGAGACGGCGTATCATCCGCGCGCGTTCCGCGAGATCTACAAGTTCATCGCCGGCCGCGAGCCCGCGCGCATCGCGATCACGCCGGAGCCCACCGTCCGCCTCAGCGGATTGGTCACGGGCGTTGTGGACGGCGTGCCGACCAACCGCCCGGTGACCGGGGCAATGGTGGAGGTCCACCATGTCGACCGCGAGAGCGGGGAGCGCAAGGGCGATGTGGTGTACCGCGCGACGACCGGCGCCGACGGCCGCTGGGGGGCGGCCGCGGTCGATCCGGCCTCGCCGCTCGAGATCGTCCTGACCTCGCCGGATGCTCCGACGACGCATTTCTACCGCTCGCCCTTCCCGCGCTCGTCCGACGTCGTGCATTTGCGGGCCGCACGCCCGTTCATTCCCGCGGACAAGGATGCCGGCGCGGTGGTGATCATGTCGCGTCCGCGCGGCTATTTCGGCCTGCCGCGCGACACCGTGCTGCTCGACGGCCGGGAGCCCGCCGATGTCCATCCGGGCGTGCCCACGGATGCGACAGCAACCTTGCGTCTTCCGACCAGCGAGGTCGGGCGTAACGTCGTGGCCCAGTTCAACGAAGAACGTATCGTGGCCCGCGCCTGGCCGGCCTCCGAGAACAGGATTGCGGTTGCCGAACTGACTTACTAGCTATTTGGCTGCGCAAGCCTTGACTGCGACCACGTCTGCGGGAGAGAGCCATGAACATCGCCAGTGTGCGTCGGCCCATCATCCCCCCGACCCCGCCGCGCGCGCCGGACAATCTGTCGTTCTTCGGCCGGCTCGCGGTGATCAGGCAGAACATGATCGCCACCTGGGGGCAGCGTGCCTATGAGGAAGAGATCATCCAGGGCCGCTTCTTCCTGCACAAGAGCTTCATCCTGAACCAGCCGGACGCGATCCGGCACGTCCTGCTCAGCAATTACGAGAACTACACGCGGACGCCGGCCGGCATCCGCATGCTGCGTCCCGTGCTCGGCGAAGGCCTGCTGCTCGCCGAGGGCCACGCCTGGACATTCCAACGGCGCACGCTGGCGCCCGCCTTCACGCCGCGCGCCACCGCCAACCTCGTCCCGCACATGACGGCGGTGCTCGACGAGACCATCGTGAAGCTGGATGCGCGCACGAGCGCGCCGATCGATCTGCGCGAGGTCATGCAGCGGATGACGCTGGAGATCGCCGGGCGCACGATGTTCTCGTTCGGAATGGACCGGCACGGCCCGACCCTGCGCAACTTCATCATGGAATATGGCGAGCGGCTCGGACGGGCCTATTTCCTCGACATGGTGCTGCCGGTGTCCTGGCCGACGCCGATGGATCGGGCTCGCGCGCGCTTCCGCACGCGCTGGACCGAATTCGTCGCGATGCTGATCGCCGAGCGGCGGGCGGCGGGCAAGAAGGACGACGCGCCGCCGCGCGATCTGTTCGATCTCATGGACGAGGCGCGCGACCCTGAAACGGGCAAGGGTTTTTCGGACGAGCAGCTCGTCGACGAGGTCGCGACCATGATCCTGGCGGGTCATGAGACGACCGCAACTGCGCTGTTCTGGGCGCTCTATCTGCTTGCGCTCGATCCGGAGACGCAGGAGGAGGTTGCCTCCGAAACCCGTGACCAGCATCTCGACAGCATCGCCGATATCGACCGGCAAAAATTCACCCGCGCGGTGATCGACGAGAGCATGCGGCTTTATCCGCCGGCTTTCCTGATTGCCCGGGCCGCGCGCGACAAGGACAATGTGGCCGGCGCTGCGGTCAGCAAGGGCGACATCATCATGATCGCCCCCTGGCTTCTGCACCGGCACGAGAAGCTGTGGGATCAGCCGAATGCGTTCATCCCCAAACGCTTCATGTCGAAAGAGCAGCCTGACCGCTTCGCTTATCTGCCGTTCGGCGCAGGACCGCGCGTCTGCATCGGCGCGCCGTTCGCGCAGGCCGAGTCGGTGCTGGCGCTGGCTCGGCTCATCGGCGCGTTCCGCGTCGAGCTCGTCGAAGCCGATCCTGTGATTCCGTACGGCGTCGTCACGACCCAGCCGGACCACTCACCGATGTTCCGCATCACGCCGCGGTGACGGGCACCGCCCGGCCGATGGTGTGATCCGCCCCAGATTGGAGTAGCCGCCATGAGCGACATCCAGGCCCAGTTTTCCGTTCTGAAGCAAACGGCCGATCACGACGTCGTCGAGGCCATCGCCGATCTGATCGCCAAGGGGCACGATCGCGACCTTAACCGCATCAATGCGCTGGATTTTGCCGATCGCACTGGGCTCGACCAGGAGAAGGTCATTTCCGGATTCCTGCACGCTTCGCGGCTTGGCCTGTTCGACATGAGCTGGAACGTGCTTTGCCCGGGCTGCGGCGGGGTTTTGGGCGCGCACGCGACGCTGAAATCGCTCAAGCACGACGACTATAATTGCGCGCTCTGCGCCGCCGGATATGAGGCCTCCGTCGATGAGATGGTCGAGGTGGCTTTCACCGTCAGTCCGCGAGTCCGTCGCATCGGTGCTCACGATCCCGACACGTTACCGATCTGGGAATATGTGCGGCAGATGTTCTGGAGCTCCGGCGTCGACATCAACGAAGAGGCCTTTTCGCGCCTGATCAACGAGGTGACGCTCGAGGCGCTGGAATTGCCTGCCGGCGAAAAGGCGATCCTGTCGCTGAACCTGCCCAGCCAGTTTATCATCGTCTTCGAGCCGGTCACCCATTCTGCTCATTTCCTGGATGTTCGGGGTGACCCGACCAGCGAGCGCCAGCAGCTTTCGATCATGTTCAACAAGCTGGAGGCGCCGACGGGGACCACGGTGGTGCGCCCGGGGCCGCTCCGACTCACTCTCGAGAATCAATCGGGCAATCGCGTGTTGCCCTCGGTCTGGATTGCCGCCGACGCGCTGCACGAGATGATCGGCAAGCGCAAGCCGATCCTGACCGCCAAGCGGATGCTGTCGAACCAGACGTTCCGCGACGTCTTCAAGGCCGACAACCTCAATGTCGATCAGCGATTGAAGATCACGTCGCTGACGTTCCTGTTCACCGACCTGAAGGGCTCGACGGCTTTGTACGAGCGCGTCGGCGACCTCAGCGCCTTTGATCTGGTGCGCGCGCATTTTCGGGCGCTGCTGGAGATCATCGCCGCCGAGAAGGGCGCCGTGGTGAAGACGATCGGCGATGCCGTCATGGCGACCTTCGTCAGGCCCGAGCACGCGATTGCTGCGGGGCTGCGCATGCGCGCGGCCATGGATGAATTGAACCAGCAGCGCGGTGCCAACGATCTCGTTCTCAAGATCGGCATCCACGAAGGTCCGTGCCTCGCGGTGATGCTCAACGAGCGGCAGGATTATTTCGGCCAGACCGTCAACATTGCCGCGCGCGTGCAGAGCCTGTCGACTGCGCAGGAGATCCACATCACAGGCCCGGTCTTGGATGCGCCCGCGGTTGGCGAGATCCTTCAGCGGCGTGAGATCAAGCCGATCCAGAAGCAGGCGGCCCTGCGCGGCATCGCCGACAAGATCGTGGTGTACGAGATACCGTGACCCTCAAATGACAGCAATCAGATTGCCGAAACGTAATGCAGCGCGCGGAACTGACGCACGTTGCGCCGGTTGAGTTTCCCGCTCATATAAGGCTGGTAGCCGCCGCGCTCCCAGCGGCGTCATCGATTTCGGTAGGACCTTATGCTCGACGGCTTGCGCCAATTCATCGCCGACATTGTTGCTCCCCAGGCTCAGGACCGGGCCTTCGGTGACAGCGATTATCGGCTGGCGGCCACCGCTTTGCTGGTCCATGTGGTCTCGCTGGACGGCCAGCCGACGCAGGCTGAGCAGAGCAAGCTGCACAATCTGATCGAAAGCCATTTCAAGCTCGATCGGGGCACGGCCGACCGGCTGATCGCGGATGCGACCCAGGTCGAGGGCGAAGCGGTCGACCTCTATCACTTCACCAGCGTCATCATGCGCTCGCTCGACGAAGAGGGCCGCAAGCGCATCGTCCAGATGATGTGGGAGCTGGTCTATGCCGACGGTCAGGTCACCGAATTCGAGGACAACGTCGTGTGGCGTGCCTCCGACCTGCTCGGGGTTTCGCAGCGCGACCGGATCGATCTCAAGCACGCGGTCGCGGACCGGGCCGGCGGTCAGGTCAAGGATAGCGCCGTCGGCGGCTGAGGTTATCGTCGAAACTGGCTTAATCGTCGGTTGTGCGGGCTACATGACGAAACTTTAATGTAGCATCGCAAAACGCCTCGGTTCCGGATTCCCCTGTAAAATCCGCGATCTTCCTGCTCTCCCTGTGACCCGCTCAGGCCGCCATGCTGCCAGCGCCGCTTGCCTGTCGCGCGCGGCCTGTGCTCCAGTTCCGCCATTCCGGGACCAAAAGAATTCAATTCAAGAGACTGCAATCGTGACTGAGCGGGTAACGTTGATCACTGGTGCCTCGGCGGGCATCGGTACAGAGCTGGCGCGTGTGTTTGCCGCGAACGGACATCGGCTCGCGCTGACGGCGCGGCGTGCCGACCGGCTCGAGGTGCTTGCGGACGAGCTCGCCACCAAATGCGGCAAGAAGCCGATCGTGATCGCCTGCGATCTCCAGCAAGCGGATGCCGGTGAAAGGATTGCCGCCGCGCTCGCTGCCGAAGGCGTCGAGCTCGACAATCTCGTCAACAATGCCGGTTTCGGCGTCTTCGGCGACGCCATCGAGCGCGACCGCGACGAGCAGGTCGGTATCGTCGATGTCAACGTCCGGGCGCTGACCGACCTGTCGCTGCGCTTTGCCGATCAGCTGATCAGGAACAAGGGCGGCCTGCTCAATGTCGGCTCCGTCGCGGGCTTCCTGCCCGGCCCCGGCATGGCCGTCTATTACGCGTCGAAGGCCTATGTCATTTCGCTGACCGAGGCTTTGCGAGCCGAGCTCGCGCCACGCGGCGTGCGCGTCACCGTGCTGTGCCCGGGGCCGGTGCAAACCGAATTCCAGGGCCGCGCCGGTGTCGGTTCCGGGCACGATACGGCGATTCTCAACGTTCCTGCGGCCGACGTTGCGCGGCAGGCCTATCGTGGCCTGATGGCGAACAAGCGGGCAGTGCTGCCCGGTCTCGGCATCAAGATTGTGCCGTTCGCGCTCCGCTTCTTCCCGCGCGGCTTCATCCTGTCCGCCACCAGCCGGTTCCAGCGGCAACGGCACTGAAACTGAAAAAGCGCTCGAAGCCTCCGTAGTGGCCCGGAGCTTGCTTCAGAAGTGACGCGTGTGTGCGCGAACTCACACGATGTTAACCTTCGCTTAGCTATGCTGGCGGCTTGAACCGATAGCACTCGCAGAGGCCATGTCGTTTCGGACGGACAGGTTTGGTGGCGCAGAATTGGTGCCCTTCCCCGGAAGGACGCCGAGCGCGGTCGCCTCCGAACCCCTTCTGCCGGTTCTGATCATCCTGCACCAGGAATCCTCGACACCCGGTCGTGTCGGCAATGCGCTGCGCGCGCTCGGCCATCGTCTCGACATCCGCAGGCCGCGCTTCGGCGATTCGCTGCCCGACACGCTCGACCGGCATGCCGGCGCGGTGATCTTCGGCGGCCCGATGAGCGCCAACGATTCGGATGAGTACATCCGCCGCGAGATCGACTGGATCGAAATCCCACTGCGCGAGCAGCGGCCGTTCCTCGGCATCTGCCTGGGAGCGCAGATGCTGGCGATGCAGCTCGGCGCGCGCGTCGCGCCGCATGCGCAGGCGCTGACCCAGATTGGCTACTATCCGATCCGCCCCACCGCGGCGGGCCACGCGCTCTGCCCGGACTGGCCGGCGCAGGTCTATCACTGGCATCGCGAAGGATTTCAGTTGCCGCACGGTGCCGAATTGCTGGCGGAAGGCGATGATTTTCCGAACCAGGCATTCCGTGCCGGCAATGCGTTCGGCGTGCAGTTTCATCCGGATGTGACCTACGCGATGATGCATTGCTGGACCACGCGCGGCTATGACGGCCTCAGCGCGCCCGGCGCGCGGGAGCGGCATCATCATTTTGCGGACCGCGCCGTCTACGATGCCGCGGAACGCGCCTGGCTCGATCATTTCATCGACGGCTGGCTGGCGCGCCGCGTGGTGTTGGCGCAGGCCGCCGAGTGATCGTGGCCTAACGCAGATCCTTAACGCAGGTCCTTGGCGCAAGTCCCTGCCTCATCTCTGGATATGCTAGGCTCGCTGCCAACGAGCGCGCGCGAACGCGTGCCGGCCAACACAGGGAGAGCGCGATGGCCTATGAGCATATTCTCTACGAGGTGAGCGACAAGATCGCGACCATCACGCTCAATCGTCCCGATCGCATGAATGCATGGACGCCGATCATGGAGCGCGATGTGCGCCACGCGATGGAAGCGTCCGCCGCTGACGACAATGTCCGCGTCATCGTGCTGACAGGCGCGGGTCGCGCCTTTTGCGCCGGCGCCGACATGGATGCGCTGAAGGGGCTCGATCCCAACGACGTCAGGCGCGCCTCTAACCTGCCGCCCTTCGACATGAACCGCCGCCCGGACTGGCAGACGCGCTATGGCTTTTATCCGTCGATCGGAAAGCCCGTCATTGCGATGCTCAACGGCGCCACTGCCGGCATCGGTCTTGTTCACGCGCTCTATTGCGATCTGCGCTTCGCCGCCGACAACACCGTCTTCACGACGGCCTTCGCGCGCCGCGGCCTGATCGCCGAGCACGGGATCTCATGGATGCTGCCGCGCATCGTCGGCCACGCCAATGCGATGGACCTGCTGCTCTCGGCACGGCGCGTTTCGAGCGACGAGGCGTTGCGGATCGGGCTGGTGAATCGGCTCTGCCCGCCCGAGAAGCTGCGTGAGGAAACTTATGCCTATGCCCGCGATCTCGCCGATTTCGTCTCGCCGAGCGCGATGGCCGTGATCAAGCGGCAGCTCTACGAGGTGCCGTTCCAGACGCTGGCCGAGGCCACGATCGAAGCGAATCGGGAGATGATGGTGGCGCTGAACGGCAGCGATTTCCGGGAGGGCGTCGCGAGCTTCATGGAGAAGCGGCCGCCGAGGTTTACGGGGAAGTAGGGGGAACTGAAGCTCGGGAGACAGTCCGTCTACGCCCTGCGGGCTTCGCCGGACACCACGCTTCGCCCTTCAGGCTCCTCGTGGCTGCGCCACGCGTAGCCCGAAGGGCGAAGCGTGGTGGAGCCAGGCGGGATCGAACCGCCGACCTCGTCATTGCGAACGACGCGCTCTCCCAGCTGAGCTATGGCCCCTTTGCTGGCCGCTCTGGTAAACGCGGCCGACAACCGGGCGCCATTTAAGTCCCCGGCAAGGTCAAGTCAAGGACGGGTGTAAGGGGGTTTTAGCCATCCGGACACCGACTTCCCTTGTTTGGGCCGGGGGGAACCGATATCTAGCCAAGGTAACCCAGACACCACCCCAAACACCGCCCAACGACACAGGCCCAGAGAGTGTTTCGCTGATGCGCCCGATAGTCTTCATTCTGATCCAGATCATCAATCTCTACATCTACCTGCTGATCGCATCGGCAATCCTGTCCTGGTTGATCGCGTTCAACGTCGTGAACACCCGCAACCAGTTCGTCGGCGCGGTCTGGGAGTTTCTCTATCGGATTACCGAGCCGGTCCTCGGGCCGATCAGGCGCAGGCTGCCCAACATGGGCGGTCTCGATGTCTCTCCGATCGTTGCCTTCTTCGTGCTCTGGTTGATCCAGCTTTATCTCGCCGAGTACGTCTATCCGAACGTGCCCTAGGCCGGCGGAACCGCGATGGGAGCCTTGATGGTCCCTTGACCGAACCTTGGCGCATTTCCACCACGGGCGTCAGCATCGCGTTGCGGGTGACGCCGCGTGGCGGGCGTGACGGTGTCGACGGGATCGAGCAGCTTTCCGATGGCCGTAGCGTGCTGAAGGTCCGCGTGCGTGCCGTCGCCGATGGTGGCGAGGCCAATCGCGCGGTTCTGGCGCTGCTGGCGAAATCGCTCGGTGTGCCCAAGGCCAGCGTCAGTCTCCTGTCGGGGGCGACGTCGCGGCTGAAGCATGTCGCCATCGAGGGCGATCCGGCTGGGCTTACTGACGCGTTGCGCAAGCTTGCATCAGTCAAATCGACAGGGACAAGGAACTGACATGACGGCCAAGATCATCGATGGAAAAGTCATTGCCGCGGACCTTCGCGCCCGTGTCGCCGAGGAGGTCACCCGCGTCAAGCGCGACCACAATCTGGTGCCGGGCCTCGCCGTGGTCCTGGTCGGTCATGATCCCGCCAGCGAGGTCTATGTCCGCTCCAAGCATAAGCAGACCCAGGCCGCCGGCATGGCATCGTTCGAGCACAAGCTGCCCGCGGACGTCTCGCAAGCGGATCTGCTCGCCGTCGTCGCAAAGCTCAACCGCGATCCCGCCGTGCACGGCATCCTGGTGCAACTGCCGCTGCCCAAGGGCCTGGACACCGAGGCCGTGATCAATGCCATCGATCCCGCCAAGGATGTCGACGGCCTGCATCCGAATAATGCCGGCCGGCTCGCCGGTGGTTTCGAGGCGCTGTCGCCCTGCACGCCGCTCGGCTGCATCATCCTGACCAAGAGCGTGCACGCCTCGCTGCAAGGCATGAATGCCATCGTGATCGGTCGCTCCAACCTGGTCGGCCGTCCGCTGGTGCAATTGCTATTGAACGAGAACGCCACGGTGACGATCGCCCATTCGCGCTCGCGCGACCTTGCCGGGCTCGTGAAGCAGGCCGACCTCGTCTACGCCGCTGTCGGCAGGCCCGAGATGGTGCGCGGCGACTGGCTGAAGCCGGGTGCGACCGTGATCGACGTCGGCATCAATCGCATTCCGCAGGACGATGGCAAGACCCGCCTCGTCGGCGATGTCGCGTATCAGGAAGCGCTTGGCGTTGCCGGTGCGGTTACGCCGGTGCCGGGGGGCGTCGGCCAGATGACAGTGGCCTGCCTGCTGGTGAACACACTCCGCGCAGCGTGTGCGATCGCCGGCCTGCCGAAGCCGGCGGTGTAGGATTTCTTCACCTCGCCCCGCTTGCGGGGAGAGCATCGGCCGCCCTGGCGGCCGTTCTCAAAGAGCGCCGAAGCGAAGCTTCGGCTACGCGCGAATCGCCGGGTGAGGGGACTCTCCGCGAGAGTCTTTGTCACCGAATTTGCGGAGACTCCCCCTCACCTCAACCCTCTCCCCGCAAGCGGGGCGAGGGAGCAGGTGTCAGCCCTTCTTTTTCTTCTCGCGCTCGATGCCTTCGAGGATCAGCTTCTGGGCTTCCTCGGGGCCGCCCCAGCGCGTGATCTTCACCCACTTGCCCTTCTCGAGATCCTTGTAGTGCTCGAAGAAGTGCTGGATCTGCTGCAGCGTGATGTCAGGCAGGTCGGAATACGACTTCACCTTGTCGTAGCGCTGCGTCAGCTTCGACGATGGCACCGCCAGAATCTTCTCGTCGCCGCCGGCCTCGTCCTCCATGAACAGAACGCCGACCGGGCGCACGCTCATGACGGCGCCGGGGATGATGGCGCGGGTGTTGACGATCAGGACGTCGCAGGGATCGCCGTCATCGGACAACGTGTGCGGGATGAAGCCGTAGTTACCGGGGTAACGCATCGGCGTGTACAGGAAGCGGTCGACCACCAGCGTGCCGGCCTCCTTGTCCATTTCGTATTTGATCGGCTCGCCGCCCACGGGGACTTCGATGATGACATTGACGTCCTCAGGGACATTTTTTCCGATCGAGACCGCATCGATACGCATTCAGAAGGCTCCGTGGTTGCCGAGGTTAAATCGCGCCCGGCAGCGATTTTGGCGCTGTCATACGCGGGCTTGGCCCGCCGATCCATCGTGTTTTTATGAAATAATGAATCCAGCGATCACCGGCGCAAAATGGCAACGGTATCGACGGATGGAGGAACGCTGCCGATGAAGGCTTTCAGCAGCTCAGTTGGTCCGAATTTTAGTTAGTCCAGGCGAAGGCAACCTTGTCGAGCGACTTCGGCCCGAACCGCTCCGAGGAGCGTGCCACCATGCGGCCGCCCAAGGCCCGGTAGAACTCAGTCGCCGGGTCGTTATCCGAGAGCGCCCACACCACCATGCTCTTCAGATTGCTCTGCATGAGGTCGCGGCGGGCGGCGGTGAACAGGCGGCGGCCGAAGCCGAGGCCCTGAAACTCGGGGCGCAGGTAAAGCTCGTAGATCTCGCCGTCAAAATGCAGGCTGCGGGCGCGGTTGCGGCCATAGTTCGCGTAGCCCGCGATCTTGTCGCCGAACACGAGCACGCTGACGCGGCTGCCCTTGCGGATCGCGCTGTCCCACCACTGCGGACCGCGGCGGTTGATCAGCTTCTCCAGCTCAGCGCCGGGAATGATGCCCTGATAGGCGGAGCGCCAGGCTTCGTCATGGGTGGACGCCACCGCAGTTGCATCTGCAGCTTTGGCCGGCCGGACCTCGATCAGGGTTGTGCTCATGGACGCGATCAAACCAAGTCGCCGCGCTGGCGGCAAGACCTATCGTTAATTATCGGTTAACGTGTGGACTTTCTGCATCAGTATTTTAACCATGTTGTACCGAAAAAAGACAAGACGCCATTCCGAACGGCAATGGCCTGCCGTGTGTCAGTGCAAAACTTCGGCGTCGCAACGAATGAACGGCGATGGCAACGCAGAAAGTCCGCCCGGAGTGATTCGTTCCGACTAGTCTGGCCCCCGCCATCCGTGTTCGCTTTCGGCAATTCATGCGGCTCCTCAACACCTTTGCACTTCTGTCTCTGCTGACCGCACCGCCTCTGTGCGCCCAGGTCACGCTTGGGCGATCGGGTCCCGAAGGAGAGCCGCTTCGCCGCCAGGAATGGCGCGTGCCGTCACCGGATACCGACATTGCCGCGCGCGCGCTGTTGTTTCGCCCCGCCGGCGCCGGTCCGTTCCGGCTTGCGGTGATCGCACATGCATCGACGCAGAATGTGCTCCGTCGTGCGCAAATGCCGCAGCCGGAATATCGCGCGCTGGCGGCGTTTCTGGTCGCGCATGGTTTTGCCGTGTTGGTGCCGGAGCGGCTCGGCCATGGCGCGACCGGCGGCCGCTATGTCGAGGACCAGGGCGGCTGCGACGAAGCGGACTATGCACGTGCGGGCCGCGCCACCGCGGAGGAGATTTCGCTCGCACTGGATTATCTGCAAAGACAGGATTTTATTCGCAGGGATGCCGCGGTCGTGGTCGGCCATTCTGCCGGTGGATGGGGCGCGCTGGCGCTGGCGAATGCCGATCCGAAGGCGATCTCGGCTATCATTGCATTTGCGCCCGGGCGCGGCGGTCATGCCAATGACGAACCAAACAAGGTCTGTGCGCCACATACGCTGCTCGCCGCTGCTGCCGAATTCGGCAAGGCCGCGCGCATTCCCGTCACATCGCTGGTTGCGGCCAATGACAGCTATTTTTCGCCGGCATTTTCGAAAGCCTTGGCGGATGCGTTTCGCGGCGGTGGCGGCAAGGACGATTTTCGCACGCTGCCTGCCGTCGGCAGCGAGGGCCATTGGATGATCGAGACCGAGACCGGCGTCCAGGCCGCAAGCAGCGCGCTTGCGCGTGCGCTGAACCCGACAATGAACGCACCTCGGCCTATGGCGACCAAGAAGCCATGACGCTGTATTTCCTGGTCAAGTATCTGCACGTGCTCGGCGCCATCGTCATTCTCGGCACCGGAACCGGCATCGCCTTCTTCATGCTGATGGCACATCGGACCAACGACGCAGAGTTCATCGCCCGCACGGCTTCGGTGGTGGTGATTGCGGACGCGATCTTCACGCTGTCGGCGGTGATCCTGCAACCGGTCACCGGCGGCCTGCTGATGATGCTCTCGGCCACATCGATCGCGGAGCGCTGGATCCTGGCCTCGCTCGCGCTTTATGCCGTCGCGGGCGTGTTCTGGATTCCCGTCGTCTTCATGCAGATCGAGATGCGCGATCTCGCGCGCAAGGCCGCCGCGCAGCGCACGGCATTGCCGGAGCGCTACGTCGTCCTGTTCCGCCGCTGGTTTGCGTTCGGCTTCCCTGGCTTCGGCGCCACGATGCTGATCCTCTGGCTGATGATCGCAAAACCATTTTGAAGGACGCGATGAACCAGCGAACCATCTTGGTGCTTGGCGCCTCCGGCCTGATCGGCCGCTTCGTCACCGACGATCTGCGCGCGCGAGGTTTTCGCGTGATCGGTCTCGCGCGCAGCCTGTCGCCGGCGCAGACAATGAGCGCGCTGGATATCGAGCTGCCGATCTTGTCGCGCGATGCGGCTGCGTTAACACGCCTGCTGAGTGAGCACGCGGTGGATATCGTCGTGAACTGTCTCGGCGTGCTCCAGGACGGCCCCGGCAGCGATACCCATGCGGTGCATCGCGATTTCGTCGCGCGTCTGCTTCAGGCGATTGCCGACAGCGGCCGTGTGATCCGGCTGGTCCATATTTCAATTCCCGGGACTGCTGAAGCGGATCGCACCGCGTTCGCCACGACCAAGCGCGAGGCGGAGCGGCTGATCGCGGCCTCCGACATTCCCCACGCCATCCTGCGGCCCGGCTTCGTGGTCGCGCCGTCAGCCTATGGCGGCAGCGCCCTGCTGCGCGCGCTCGCGGCTTTCCCGCTGGATCTTCCCGCGGCGGAGATGGCAACGCCGTTCCAGCCCGTCGCGGTCGAGGATATCGCGGCGACCATCGCCTGGCTCGCCGTACGCGATATCGACGATCCATCCGTGCAAGCGGTGACCTGGGACCTGATGCAATCCGAGCCGATCACGATGGCCGGAGTCATCAAACAGTTCCGGCATGCGTTTGGCACGGCCGGCTGGCCACGGATGGCGATGCCGTCCTTCATGCTCGATCTGGGTGCGAAGATTGGCGATCTCGCCAGCACGCTCGGCTGGATGCCGCCGATGCGCTCCACGGCGGTTGCCGAGCTGCGTCGTGGCGTCACCGGCGATCCCTCGGCGTGGATCGCCGCCACCGGCCTCGTGCCGAGGACGCTGATGGCTGTGATCGGGCGCCATTCCGCCACCATCCAGGACAAATGGTTTGCACGGCTGGTCCTGATCAAGGCGCTGATTGTCGCGAGCCTGGTCGTGTTCTGGCTCGTCTCTGGCTTCATCGCGCTGCTCGTGTCCTATCGCGCCGCCGCCGGCATCTTGATCGCGCACGGCTTCCCGTCGGCGCTGGTCGATCCCATCACCATCGGCACCAGCCTGATGGACATGAGCATCGGCGTGCTGATCGTCTTCCGCCGCACGGCTGCAATCGGGTTGGCCGCCGGTATCGTCGCCTCGCTCGGCTATATGTTCGGTGCCGCAATCCTCACGCCCGATCTCTGGATCGAGCCGCTGGGCGCGCTGGTGAAGACAGGGCCCGCGATCGTCCTGATGCTGGTCGCACTTCTGATGCTGGATAATCGTTGATGAGCAAGTGGCCCGATGACGACGTGATTCTCTTCGATGGCGTCTGCATCTTCTGCTCGCGCTGGGTGCGGTTCGTCGCCAAGCGCGACGCGTCGAAGCGGTTTCGCTTCACGCCGATCCAGTCGGACTATGGGGCAAAGCTCGCGCGTACCTTCGGCATCGACCCGGATGATCCCGACACGAACGCGGTGGTGCACGGCGGTGAGGTATTCATGAAGTCGGACGCCGCGCTGACGGTGCTTTCGCATCTTCCGGGCTGGCGCTGCACGCGAGTGCTGTTCGCTGCGCCGAAACCGCTGCGGAATGCCGTCTACAGCCTCATCGCGCGCAACCGCTATCGCATCTTCGGCAGGTACGATGCGTGCTTCGTGCCTGATGCGGATCTGCGGGCGCGGGTGATTGAGTAGAGCCGTTGTTGTGATTGGACGGTGCGCCAACGACCTCAGTGTCGTCCCGGCGAAGGCCGGGGGATCCATAACCACAGAGCGAAGTTTGGCAAAGCTGGCAGTCAAAGGTTGGCCCGCGGGACCACGACTGCGGTTCACCGACAGATCACGCGGTGGGTCCCGGCCTTCGCCGGGACGACATTGGAGATAGACTAACGGTCTCCAATCGCCGCCAGCACTTCCTTTGCCGCCCGCTCCCCGCTGTCCCTCGCCCCATGCGCCGTCGTGAAGAACGTCGGCGACGTCGCTTCGCCCGCGAAGAACAATCGCTCATCGACCGGCGCGCTCAACGCCGCGCGATCGCCCGCATGCCCTGGCAGCGCGTGCGAATAGGAACCTCTCGCAAACGGGTCATGTGCCCAGCGCGACTCGTAGAGCGGCTTCAGCTTGCGGCGGATGTCGTTGCCGAGAAAGCTGGCGATCTCGTCGACGCTGTGTGCGGCGATGGCACCTTCGCCGGCATCTTCCAGTGCGCGGGCAAAGCTGCCGCCGAAGAAGCCCTCGATGCAGGGCTGGCCGAATGGGCGGATGTGATAGGTGCCCATCTCGGTGCGCATGGTGACGCCGCGGAGATTGCCCTCCCTGGGGAAGGCTTCGGCGCCCTCGAGCGCCAGCGTCACCTTGTCGTCGACACCGAGCGGCAGGCCGGCCGCCGCGTCGACCTTGGCGGGAAGTGGTGGGGAGAATCTAATCGCTTCGTCCGCGATCAGATTGGTCGGCACGGTGACGATCACCTTGTCGGCGGTCAGCGTGCCCTGCGACGTCGCGATGCGGATGCGTTTGGCCGTATGGTCGATCAGCGTGACGTTGCAGTTCAGCACCACCGGGCAGGGTGCGCCGTACGCCGCGATGAGCGCGCCATAGCCGCGGTGGACGCGCCAGTTGAGCTCGCTGTCCTCATAGGCGTCCCAGTCCAGCGTCGACATGTCCTTGAGTTCGCAGCCGTTGATGTAGGTCGAGATCGCGTCGATCATCGGATTCCAGCGATTGCCGGGCTCGAGGCTCAGGCTCGCGGGCTCGTCCTTGCCCTTTTGCGCGGCCTGCCAGAGACGCTCATAGAACGCGTCCATCGCGCGCATGAAATCATCGCGCTCGCTTTGCGGAAACGCATTTCCGAAGGCGCGCTCGCGCCAGGGCGGCAGGTCCTTGTTGAGCTCGAAGTCGAGTTGGCGTGCGATTGGGACGAAGGAGTTCTTGTTAGCGGAGTGCAGCCAGCCGCAGCCGACGTCGAACGTGACCTCGGGCGAGGCCTGTACGGTCCAGGCGCGGCCGCCGAGCCGGCCCCGCGCCTCCAGCACGATCGCGGCGAGGCCGAAGCCTGCCAGCGCATGCGCAGCGCCGAGGCCGGCTGCGCCCGCGCCAATGATCGCGACGTCGACGGAGGCGGGGAAGGACATGGGTCGGCTCTAGCACGTTCGCTGGGCGTGCTGAAGGCACCACAAAACAGGTGTCATCACCCGCGAAAGCGGGTGATCCAGTATTCCAGAGACGGTCGTTAAGCACGGAGAGGCCGCGGCGTACGGGATTCCCCGCTTGCCGCCTACGCTACAGCTTCGGCGCCCCAAGACCTCAATCCGGCGAAGCCTTGGCGTAGCCGGGTCGCGGGGAATGACACCGAGCGAGAGCGGTAGCTTACGCCACCGCTTCCTTGGCCTTTTCCGCGCGCTTGCGCTCGTTCGGGTCGAGGTGCTTCTTGCGCAGGCGGATCGACTTCGGGGTGACCTCGACGAGCTCGTCGTCCTCGATATAGGCGAGCGCCTTTTCGAGGGTCATGCGGATCGGCGGGGTCAGGCGCACGGCTTCGTCCTTCGAGGTCGTGCGGATGTTGGTGAGCTGCTTGCCCTTGAGCACGTTGATCTCGAGATCGTTGTCGCGGGTGTGCTCGCCGACGATCATGCCCTTGTAGACCTTCCAGCCCGGCTCGATCATCATCGGGCCGCGGTCTTCCAGCTTGAACATGGCGTAAGCCACCGCTTCGCCCTGGTCGTTCGAGATCAGCACGCCATTGCGGCGGCCCTGGATCTCGCCCTTGTAGGGGGCATAGCCGTGGAATAGGCGGTTCATGATCGCGGTGCCGCGGGTGTCGGTGAGCAATTCGCCCTGGTAGCCGATCAGGCCACGGGTCGGCGCGTAGAACACCAGGCGCTGACGATTGCCACCCGAGGGCTTCATCTCGATCAGCTCGGACTTGCGCTCGCTCATCTTCTGCACGACGACGCCGGAATGCTCCTCGTCGACGTCGATCACGACTTCCTCGATCGGCTCCATGGTGGCGCCGGTCGCTTCGTCCTTCTGGTACACGACGCGCGGGCGCGACACCGAGAGCTCAAAGCCCTCGCGGCGCATGGTTTCGATCAGGATCGCGAGCTGCAATTCGCCGCGGCCCGAGACTTCCATCGCGTCCTTGTCGGCGGCCTCGACGACGCGCAGTGCGACGTTGCCTTCGGCTTCGCGCAGCAGACGGTCGCGGATCATGCGGCTCGTCACCTTGTCGCCTTCGGTGCCGGCGAGTGGGGAGTTGTTGACGATGAACGACATCGACACGGTCGGCGGATCGATCGGCTGCGCCGGCAACGGCACCTCGACGGTGGGATCGCAGAACGTGTCGGCGACGGTGCCCTTGGTCAGGCCGGCAATGGCGACGATGTCGCCTGCTTCGGCTTCATCGAGCGGCGTGCGCTCGAGACCGCGGAACGCCAGGATCTTGGTGATACGGCCGGACTCGACCAGCTTGCCGTCGGCATGCAGCACCTTGACCTGCTGGTTCGGCTTGAGCACGCCGGACGAGATGCGGCCGGTGATGATGCGGCCGAGATAGGGGTTGGCTTCCAGGATGGTGCCGATCATCCGGAACGGGCCTTCCTCGACCTTCGGCGGCGCGACGTGACGCAGAATCAGGTCGAACAGCGGCTCCATGCCCTTGTCCTGCGGACCCTCCGGGCTGTCGGCCATCCAGCCCTGCTTGGCTGATCCATAGAGAATCGGGAAGTCGAGCTGCTCCTCGCTGGCGTCGAGCGCCGCGAACAGGTCGAACACTTCGTTGATGACTTCGGTCGGACGCGCGTCGGGACGGTCGACCTTGTTGATGACGACGATCGGCTTGAGGCCGACCTTGAGCGCCTTGGAGACCACGAACTTGGTCTGCGGCAGCGGACCTTCGGCGGCGTCCACCAGCACCAGCGCACCGTCCACCATGTTCAGGATGCGCTCGACCTCACCGCCGAAATCGGCGTGGCCTGGGGTATCGACGATGTTGATGCGGGTGTCCTTCCACTGCACCGAGGCCGCCTTGGCCAGAATGGTGATGCCGCGCTCGCGCTCCAGATCGTTGGAGTCCATGGCGCGATCCGTCACCTTCTGGTTCTCGCGGAACGTGCCGGATTGCTGGAGGAGCTTGTCGACCAGGGTCGTCTTGCCGTGGTCGACGTGGGCGATGATGGCGACGTTACGAAGGTTCATGAGTGAGCTTCTTTGCGGTCGGACAATGGGTTAAGCGCGATCTCGCCGGTCAAGCCGGGACCTCTTCACGGACAACGCTGAAACGTGGAAAACGGGGCTTGCTACGCCCAAAAAGGAAACCCGGCCATATCGACCGGGTAGCCTATGCGTTTGCGGCGCAATATAGGGAAAAAACGCCAAAAAACAATGCGTTCTTTCGAGGTTGGTTGACTGAATTTTGTCCGGGAATCCCCGGGGCTTAGGCGATTCCCCGGCCGAACCGGCCCTTTATTCGCGATCCGGCCGCCGTTACTGGCCCTGAGCGGAGCTGTGGTTGACCTCCTCGGTCGGATAGACCCCGCGCAGCACCTCCTCGAAATGCATCTTCACGGCGTCGTTGCAGAGGCAGGCGCGCAGGCGCAGGCCGTCATGGTTGCGGACCAGGATCGAACCGCGCCGCGTGTCGAGCACGCCCTCGGCCTTGAACGATTGCAGCACGCGGCTGGCATAGCTGCGCCCCACCCCGAGCAAGGTGGCGAGCTGCTCGTGTGTCAGCGGTACGCTGCTCTCGTCGCCAGTCCGTTCCATCGCCGCGATGATCCATTTCGCCGTGCGCTGCTCGATCGAATGAATCGCGTTGCAGGCGGTCGACTGGAAAATCTGTGCCAGCATGCAGTCGGCGTAGCGGGCGAAGATATTGCGCAGCGACGGCGAGCGCGCCTTCGCCGCCTCCAGTCTGCCGACATGGATGCGCGCAAACGGTCCGCCGAATTTGACGCAGATGCGGGTGTAGGCCGGTAGAAATCCCTCGCTGACGATGCCGCCCACCGCGCCTTCGCGGCCGACCAGAATGGTCTCGACGTCGCGGCCGTCTTCGTTCGGGACGAGAAACGTTGCGAGCGACGGACCGCAGGGAAAGTGCACGACCTGAACATCGTCGCCGGGACTGTAGAGCAGGTGGCTCGCACCGACGTCGTCAACGCTGACATAAGGTGCGAGCAGCGCATAATCCGCGGAGTTCAAGCGCCGCAGCAGATTGTTGGCGGGCCGGCTCTCGACCTCATTTGCCTTGCTGATACGCGCATCCATCGCGAACTCCCCATCCTCCTCTCCACACTAGCGAGTTCCGTTCATCGCCTGTGTGCACATCTGGACAGACGTCAAAACTGTTCTGTGGTGAGTTTCGTTCCGGGAACCCTCCGATGCGCTGGGCGCAGGTGTCGGCATGAGGCTGTCCTGACCGGTGCAACATGCAGCCCTCGACAGCCAGGATCATGATACCTGTTTCTCCGGACGGCTCGGCCGCAATGCCTGCCGATGTTCTGATCGTCGAGGACGATCCCATCATCGCCATCGATTTCGAGGATCGTCTGCTCGGCTTTGGCGTCACCGGTGTGCGCACGGCGGGCTCGGTGGCGCAGGCGCTGAATGCGATCACGGCACGTGCGCCTGACTTCGCGCTGCTCGATGTTGAGCTGATCCGCGAGAAGAGTTTTGCGATCGCCGAGCGGCTCGCCGCGCTGAAAATTCCCTTCGTCTTCGTCACCGGCTACGGTGCGGAGACCAGCATCCCGCCGGAGTTTGCCGCACGGCCGCGGCTGCAAAAGCCGTGCTCCAGCGATGCGCTGGAGGCGGCGTTGCAGACGCGCGGCGCGTGACGGTGCGACCGCGTCAGGCGAATTTCGGGTCGAGCGTGGTCGACCACAGCGCGACGTCGGCGCGGTCGCGCAGCGTCACCGTCAACTGGCCCGACGCACCGTCGATCTTGACGTGACCGAAGAACTGCATGCCGGCGGACGGCGGCAGATTCTGCTTGTCGGGGCCGGGCGCCTTGATGAAGCGCACGTCGGGGCCGAACGTGTTGTCGAGTTCGTTCGGCCCGAACGTGCCGGCGTGCAGCGGACCCGAGACGAATTCCCAGAACGGCTCGAAATCCTGGAATTGCGCCTTGTTCGGGTCGTAGTAATGCGCGGCGGCGTAGTGCACGTCCGCCGTCAGCCATACCGTGTTCCTGATCGGTGCCATCTTGATGAAGCGCAGGATATCGGCGATCTCGAGCTCGCGGCCGCGCGCCGGGCCGTCGCCCTGCGCGAAGGCTTCCGAGCCCTTCTTGTTGGTGGCGTCATCATAGACGATCAGGCTGAGCGGCATGTCGGAGGCGATCACCTTCCACGTCGCGCGCGAGTTGAGCAGGCCGCGCTTGAGCCAAGCCATCTGCTCCGGCCCGAGGAAGTAGCTGGCCGGGCCGTATTCCGTTTCGAGGTTGGCGCCGTTCGGGCCGCGATAGCTGCGCTCGTCGAGCACGAACACGTCGAGATGCGGGCCGTAGGCGATCTTGCGATAGACCCGGCCCGGCTCAACGATGCTCTCGCGCATCGGATACATCTCGTGGAAGGCGCGGCCGGCGCGAGCCGCGAGCAACGAAATATCGCGCACCTTGTAGATTGACGGCAGATCCTTCGACAGCGACCAATTGTTGGTCACCTCGTGATCGTCCCACTGCACGAAGATCGGCACTTCGGCATTGAAGGCACGGATATTGTCGTCGGTGAAATTGTATTTGTGCGCCGCGCGGTACTCGTCCAGCGTCTCCGCGACCTTGGCCTTCTCGGGGATCGTGACGTTCTTCCAGATCTTGCCGTCGGCCAACTTGACCTCGGAGGGGATCACGCCGTCGGCATAGATGGTGTCGCCGGAATGCAGCAGGAAATCCGGCCGGTGTTTTCGCATGGCCGAGAATGTGAGCATGCCGCCGTCATCGGGATTGATGCCCCAGCCCTGTCCGGCGACGTCGCCGCCCCAGACGAAGCTGACGTCGCGGCGGTCAGCCGGCGCGGTGCGGAAGCGGCCGACCACCGGCTCGCCTTCGATCGCGGTATGTGAGAGATCGCGGAAACGGACGCGGTAGAAGATGTCCTGTCCGCCTGGAAGATTGTCCACCAGCATCTTCGCGGTGAAGTCGCTCTCGGGCTGCGCCGCGATCGGCGGCAGCGCCCGGGCGTCCTTGAAGGATTCCGTCGTCGCCACCTCCACCAGCATCTGTGCCGGCCGGTCGGTCCGCGCCCACACCACGCCGCCGTCGACGGTGACGTCGCCGGACTGCACGCCATGGGTGACCGCAGGCCGGTCGGCCGCGCGCGACATATGCGGCATCGCGATCGCACCGAGTGCGCCAGCGCCGGTGGTGAGCAATTTGCGGCGGGAGAATTTGATCTTCATGGGCTGGCTCACTGGCTAGCAGGCTCACTGGCGAGCTGTCTTGCGCGCATCTTGCGCCGTCATTCCGGGATGGCGCGTGAGCGCCAGACCCGGATCTCGAGATTCCGGATGCACGCTTCGCGCGCTCCGGAATGACAGCGGGAGCTATATTGAGACAATGTGACGCGGCAATTACGCGCGCAGGCGATTATGCATTGCCGGCGGCCCGGAATTGCGCGCCGGCGCGCTGCAGGTTCTGAGGCAGGCTGGTCAGCACGGCCTTGCGGTCGGCGACCGCGGCGTGGAATTGGTCGAGTGCGATGTTGAAGGCGGTCAGCGCGCCCTCCTCGATGGCGCCGTGATCATAGCAGCGCAAGGTGTCGCGCAAGATCTCGTCGGCCTCGGCCTGCATCTGGTCCAGCTCGTCGGCCGTCTCGCTCTTGCGGGCCGCCGCGAGCATGTCGAGCAGGCGTTCGCGCAGATGGCTGTTGTTGTCGCGCTCGTCCTTTTTCAGATAGCCTGCGAACCACGCGCCGATCGAGCCCATGGCCGAGAGTGCCATCAGGCTCCACCAGATGTAATCGCTGTACTTGTCGAGGAAGGTCTTCTCCTCGCCGTCGACGAAGGCGGCGGCGCCTGGATGCACGGGGATCACCGCGTCCTTGTCGGTGTCGGGCGTCTCGATCTTGGCGGCTTGCGGGAATTCGGTCAGCAATTGCTGGCGCACGGCGAAAAGCTGCCGGGTGAAGACTGCGACCGTGGTCTCGGACAGGCCTTTGCGCGCCACGATGTGATGCGAGAAGCTGATGGTCTTGACCTCGTCCTCGGGACGATCGGGCGAGCCGCCGTAAGTGCCGGCAGGAATCTCGGAGGATTCATAGACCGGATGGTTCTGCGCGATCGCGTCGGCCGAATCGATCGCCAGGAAGGTCGGCGTACCGCCATCCTTGGCGGAAGCCGCGATCGCGTCCGCGGTGATCTTGCTATTGACGGGACCGGCCGCGAGATAGACGTCGGCCTTCTGTGACTTGATTGCTTCGGCGACTTCGCTCGCCGGGAATTGCACGATCTCGACCTTGGCGGGATCGACGCCGTATTGCTGCAGGATCACCTTGAGCAGATTGACGTTGGCCTGGGTGCGGCCGACTACGCCGACACGATGGCCGGCGAGCTGCGCGATCTTGGTGATCTTCGCGCCCTTCTTCTTGCCCTTGCCGGGCACGGACCACAGCACCACGACGTTCTTGCGCAGCGTCGCGACGGCCTGCGCGTTCTTGGGGACGTCGAGATCGCCGCGCACGATGGCGAGATCGGCCTTGCCCTCGGCGAGCAGATTGGCACTGGCGGTGGCGCCGTCGGTCTGGATCGGGCGCAGCCGCACGAAGCCTTTGCTCTGCACGAAGGCCTGCGTCAGTGTCTGCACCACTTTGAGGTCGTCGCTGTTGGCGGGGCCAACCGCGATCTTCAGCGTCACCGGCCGCATCGCGAAATAATAGCCGCCGGCGAGCGCGCCGATGACGGCGAGCACCAGCGCCAGAGACACGAGTGCCGTCTTCCGCGCCGCGGATCGCGGCGAAGGCGGAGAGGGCGTTTCGGCCAGGTCCAATCCCCCGGTCATCGATCTCCCAAACAGGCGCTTCAGGCTCAGTTTCATCTTGGCCGGCGATTTACGCCCGCAATTGTAGCAAATTTCTTGTCCCGCGGGGTTACATCTCCGTCATGGTTAGCGGATCGGCGAGATCCCGCTTTGGACCCGGATCGTAAGCTCGGTGTTAGGGTAAAGTTCCCCTGAAAACGGAGGGCCATCATGGCAGAGCGGCTATCGGCGGACGCACGCAAGCAGGCACTGGGCGGTATTCCGGGCTGGACCGAGGTCCAGGGCCGCGATGCCATCGGGAAAACCTTTGTCTTCAGGGATTTCAACGAGGCATTCGGTTTCATGACCCGGGCGGCGCTGGTCGCCGAGAAGATGGATCACCACCCCGAATGGCGCAATGTCTACAAGACGGTCGAGGTGGTGCTGTCAACCCATGACGCCGGTGGCGTCACCAAGCTCGACATCGAGCTTGCCACCGCGATGAACGCTATCGCAAAGCTGACGCCCGGCTGACATCTTGCAGGCAGGGTGCGCATCCCCATGTTGTGATCAGCAGGGTGATGTGGCCATCCGCCGCGTTGGGCTGAACGGGGAGTTCTCGAACATGGCTGCCGAACACAGTGTCGGCTTCGAGCCGGCCGATCGGCTCGCGGAGGATCGTGAAAGCGTGCGCCGCCGCTTCTGGCGCAAGCTGAAGCGCGTCGCCGCGCATCTGCCGTTCACCGAGGATCTGCTTGCCGCCTATTACTGCGCTTTCGACCGGCAGACCCCGCGCCATGTCCAGGCGTCGCTGTTGGGTGCGATCGCCTATTTCATCCTGCCGTTCGACTTCATCCCCGATGTGATGCCGGTGCTCGGTTTCACCGACGATGCTGCCATTCTCGCCACCGCCATTCGCATGGTCGCCAGCCATATTACATCGGAGCATCGCGAAGCCGCCCGCGCCGCGTTGAAGCGCGGGGTGGATGAGGGTGAGGCGGCGTAGCGTGCCGCTCTCACTCCGACGTCGTTCCGGCCTTCGCCGGGACGACATCTGGAGATAGTTTGGCACATCCTCACGGATGCAGGATCACCTTGCCCATGGCCTGGCGTCCCGCGAGCACCTTGAGCGCGTCGGCGGTCTGCGCCAGCGGGAAGGTGCGATCGACATGCGAGGAGATTTTTCCTTCCGCGGTCCACTTCACGAGCTTCTCGAGATTGGCGCGATTCTTGGCGGGGTTGAGCCGGGTCCAGGCGCCCCAGAACACGCCACGGATGTCGCAGCCCTTCAACAGCGCGAGGTTCAACGGCATCTTCGGAATGTCGCCGGCGGCGAAGCCGATCACGAGGAAGCGGCCCTCCCACGCAATCGAGCGCAGCGCCTGCTCGGCATACGCACCACCCACCGGATCGAAGATGATGTCGACGCCCTTGCCGTCGGTGAGCTTGCGCAGGCCTTCCTTCAGATCTTCCTTGCCGTAATTCAGCGTCAGCTCGGCGCCATGCGCCTTCGCGAAGGCAAGCTTCTCGTCCGACGAGGCGCAGGCGATGACCTTCAGGCCCATCAGCTTGCCGAGTTCGCAAGCCGCAAGGCCCGTGCCGCCGGCCGCACCTAACACCGCGAGCGTCTCGCCCGGCTTCGGGCTTGCGCGATCCTCCAGCGCATGCAGCGCGGTGCCGTAGATGATGATGATGCCGGCCGCGCGATCGTAATCGAGATTGTCGGGAATCTTCACGATTCCTGCCGCGGGCAGTGCGATCTTTTCGCGCGCACCGTTGTGGCCGCAGGAGGCAACCACGCGATCGCCGACCTTGAGATCAGTGACGCCGGGTCCGATGCTCTCGATCACGCCGGCGACTTCCGCGGCCGGCGAGAACGGGAACGGCGGCTTGATCTGGTACTTGCCCTGAATCATCAGGATGTCGAAGAAGTTCAGCGCCGCTGCCTTGATCGCGATCACGGCTTCGCCGGGGCCCGCCACCGGATCCGGCACATCGGCGAGCACGAGATCGTCGGGCTGGCAATATTGCGAGCAGAGGATGGCTTTCATGGCGGCACCTTGGGGCGTTTCGAGTGGAGTTATGGTTGGGCCGTTTCTGCCGGATTTAAGCACGGGCGACAATCCGGATTCTTTGTCGGCTGTGCTCCGATGTTTCCACGATGTCGTCCTGGCGAAAGCCAGGACCCATTACCCCGTCTTGAAATTGGGTCCGCGCAAATTTCCCGTGCATTTGCCGCGCAGCGGATAATCTTCGCCAAACCGCCCGTTGTGGTAATGGGTCCTGGCTTTCGCCAGAACGACGAGAGGTGAGAGTGGTGGCTTCGTTGTCATTGCGGGTTGAGGAGAAAGGGATTCAAACGATGTTTGAAACAGGTCTGCTCAGGGGCAAGCGCATCCTCGTCACCGGCGGCGGCTCGGGCCTCGGCGCTGCGATGGGGCGGCGTTTTCTCACACTCGGCGCCGAGCTCGTGATCTGCGGCCGCAAGCTCGACCGTCTCGAGACCACAGCAGCTGAGATGCGCGCGCAGACCGGCGGCAAGGTCACGACGATCGCATGTGATGTTCGCGACGGCGCCGCCGTCGATGTGATGATGGATGCGATCTGGCGCGAGGCGCCACTCGACATTCTCGTCAACAACGCTGCCGCGACCTTCATCGCGCAGAGCGAACACCTCTCCTTCCACGCCGCCGATGCGATCCTGGCGCCGACGCTGCATGGCGCGATGTATTGCACGCTTGCCGCCGGCAAGCGCTGGATCGACGGCAAGCACGATGGCGTCGTGCTGTCGATCCTCTCAACCTCGACCATCACCGGCCGCGCCTTCACGGTTCCCTCGGCGATGGCGAAATCGGCGGTGTTGGCGATGACCAAGAGCCTCGCGGTGGAGTGGGGCCCGAAGGGCATCCGCACCGTCGCGATCGCGCCGGGGCCGTTCCCGACGCCGGGCGCGTCCGGACAGTTGCGGCTCCAGGGCCGTGACGACAGCCTGATCCGCAATCCGCTAGGACGCGTCGGCGAGCACGGCGAACTGGCCGACCTCGCCAGCTTCCTGGTCTCGGACCGCGCTGCTTACATCAACGGCGAGATGGTGGTGATCGACGGCGGCGCGCATTTGCGCAGTTCCGGCGCCGAGGACCTGCTGCGATGGAGCGAGACGCAATGGGCCGAACAGCGCGCTGCGCGGTCCAAAAGCTAACCATGTCGTCCCGCTAACTGCCTTCCCAAATTGGACTTTCCCGGTTATCCCTGACTCGGGGACAACGCGCGGCCGGGCCATCTTCCAGTCACAATATTGAGGGAACCACTCCAGCATGTGGCGGGTGCTTTTAGCTTTGATGACTGGCGTAATGGCCTGTGGAATCTCCGATTCCGCGCGGGCGCAGACGGCGCAACCGGCGCCGAAGGCTGCCGCAAAGCCGGCGGCCGCCGCCAAGACGGCAGCCAAGCCCGAGAGCAAGCCGGTTGGCCCTGCCGCGGCGGTTGCCGGTGGCGCTGAGCCGACGCTGATCGGCCAGTTCGGCACCTGGGGTGCCTATTCGGCGACGCCCAACGGCAAGAAGGTCTGCTTTGCGCTGGCTAAGCCTGCGTCGTCCAAGACCAACCCGCCGAACCGGCCGCGCGATCCCGCCTATGCCTTTGTCTCGACCCGCCCGGCCGAGAAGGTGAGCAACGAAGTCTCGGTGATGATCGGCTACGCGCTGAAGCCCGGTTCGGAATCGACCGTCGAGGTCGGCGGCGCGGCGTTTGCGATGTACACGCAGGGCGACGGGCTCTGGATCAAGAACGCCGCCGAGGAAGAGCGGATGGTGGAAGCCATGCGCAAATCCGCGGATCTCGTGGTCAAGGGCGTCTCGGCCAAGGGCACGGAGACGACCGACACGTTTTCGCTGAAGGGCCTTGCCCAGGCGCTCGACAAGATCGCGCAGGACTGCAGGCGGTAAGGCTAAGTCATCGCCGCGGTCGCAATCGGCGGTTCCGGTTGCTATATAGGTGCGGTTCCAAGTTTTTCCGTCATTCCGGGATGGTCCGAAGGACCAGGCCCGGAATCTCGAGGTTCCGGGTCCGACGCTTCGCGCCGCCCCGGAACGACCACGTAATCAGGTCCATTCAATGCAACCGACGACCGAGCCGCGCGACGCAATCCTGGTGGAGAAGACTCCACTCGAAACCTATGTGCCGCCGGCGAAGCCCTCGCTGATCGGCCTGTCGCGCACCGAGCTTGCCGATCGCCTCGGCGACATCGGCGTTCAGCCCTCGCAGCGCAAGATGCGCGTGCAGCAGCTGTGGCACTGGATGTATTTCCGCGGCGCCCAAAGCTTCGACGATATGACCTCGGTCTCGAAGGGCATTCGCGCCGAGCTCGCGCAGCATTTCACCGTCGACCGGCCCGAGGTCGTGGCCGAGCAGATCTCCAACGACGGCACCCGCAAATGGCTGCTGCGTCTGCCGAGCGGCGACAACGTCGAGAAGGCGCATGAAGTCGAGTGCGTCTACATCCCCGAAACCGATCGCGGCACGCTCTGCGTCTCCTCGCAGGTCGGCTGCACGCTGAACTGCTCGTTCTGTCACACCGGCACGCAGCGCCTGGTGCGCAATCTCACCGCCGGCGAGATCGTCGGCCAGATCATGGTCGCGCGCGATCGCCTCAATGATTGGGCCGATCGCGAGGACGGCACGCGCCGCGTCACCAACATCGTGATGATGGGCATGGGCGAGCCGCTCTACAATTTCGACGCGGTGCGCGATGCGCTTTTGATCGTCGGCGACAATGAAGGCATCGGCATCTCCCGCCGCCGCATCACGCTCTCGACCTCGGGCGTGGTGCCGAACATCGTGCGCGCCGGCGAGGAGATCGGCGTCATGCTCGCGATCTCGCTGCATGCGGTGCGCGACGAGCTGCGCAACGAGCTCGTGCCGCTCAACCGCAAATATCCGATCAAGGAGCTGCTGCAGGCCTGCCGCGACTATCCCGGCGCCTCGAATGCACGCCGCATCACCTTCGAATATGTGATGCTCAAGGGCGTCAACGATTCGCTCGACGATGCAAAACTGCTGGTGAAGCTGCTCAAGGGCATTCACGCCAAGATCAACCTCATTCCGTTCAATCCCTGGCCCGGCACGGCCTATGAATGCTCGGACTGGGACCAGATCGAGAAATTCTCCGAGTACATTTTCAACGCTGGCTATTCCTCGCCGGTGCGTACCCCGCGTGGCCGCGACATTCTCGCCGCCTGCGGCCAGCTCAAGTCGGAGACGGAGAAGCTCAGCGCGCGCGAGCGCCAGGCGCTGCGCGCAATGGCGATGACGGATTGAGGATGCGCGCCGCGCGCTCGCAATGACGGCAACGGTGGCTTTCCCGTGATGTCCCTGATCGGCCGCCTCATTGTCATCTTCTTCGGCTTTCTCGCCGCCTGTTTCGTCGGCGGCATGATCGTTGTCGGCGCGCTGCTGTTTCCGGAATTTTCCGATCTCGGCGCCGGCCCCGTTGATCAGGGCACGATCGACATCCTGCTCGGATTCGGCTTCATCTTCGTCTCAGGTTTCGCGCTGGTGCCAGCGGCGGTGATCGTCGCGATCACCGAGGCGCTCTATATCCGCAGCGCGCTGGCCTATGCCGTCGGCGGCGGCCTCGTCGGGCTCGCCTGCTATCTCGGCCTCGTCCCGTTCCATCCTGATACGTTTCAATTCGAAGGCATCGTGCGGCGTCATCTCGAGATCATGACTGGTGCAGGCATTGTCGCCGGTGTCGTCTACTGGCTGATCGCCGGCCGCAATGCCGGCGCCTGGCGCATCCCACCGCCTCCACACAGGCCGCCTCCGCCGCTGCCCTCGAATTCAAGGCCGGATGCGCGGTGATTTCCGCTGTCATTCCGGGGCGGCTCGAAGAGCCGAACCCGGAATCTCGAGATTCCGGGTCTGGTCCTTCGGACCATCCCGGAATGACGGTTGCGAGGGTTTTCATCCCCGTCCCACTCCGCTAAACCGCGCGCCATGAACCGTACCGGACTCTTCATCGCCCTGGCGCTGTGGCTCGTGATCGGCGTCGTTTTCGGCCTCTATCCCGAGCTCGATCTCAAGCTCGCCGCGCTGTTCTTCGATCCCGAGACCAAGTCCTTTCCGCTCAAGCTGAACGGCTGGGCCGGGATTGGGCGTGACGCTGCGATGTGGGTCTCCTGGGCCTTCATGCTGCCTTCGCTG
Source organism: Bradyrhizobium sp. T-1 (assembly GCF_053592855.1). Classification (NCBI taxonomy): domain Bacteria; kingdom Pseudomonadati; phylum Pseudomonadota; class Alphaproteobacteria; order Hyphomicrobiales; family Nitrobacteraceae; genus Bradyrhizobium; species Bradyrhizobium sp. T-1. Next base: position 335,844 of record NZ_CM132115.1, read on the forward strand.
GTCGCGCTCGTGGTCAAGATGATCCGTCCCGACCGTCCCCTGATGGTGTCGGGCCGCGCGATCGTATTCCTGCTGGTCACCATCATCCTGTCGGCCGGCGTTCTCACCAATCTCACCTTCAAGACCTATTGGGGCCGGCCGCGGCCGGTGGTGGTGACCGAGTTCGCCGGCGACCAGCAGTTCGTGGCATGGTGGGATCCGCGCGGCGATTGCGCGCGCAACTGCTCGTTCTTTTCGGGCGAAGGTGCGACCGCGTTCTGGACGCTGGCCCCGGCTGCGCTCGCGCCACCGGCATGGCGGCCGCTCGCCTATGCCGGCGCGGTGGTGTTCGGTGCCGCCACCAGCGGGCTCCGCATGGCCTTTGGCGGGCATTTCTTCACTGATGTCGCCACAGCGGGCCTCGTCACCTTCGTCGTGATCTGGTTCGGCTACGCGCTGATCTACCGCTGGCCGCGGACCCGGTTTTCGGACGAGGCGGTCGATGCCGCCCTGACCCGGCTGAACATGCCCGCCTACCGGCTCCGCAAGCGCTTGTTCGGCCGCAAGACCGGTCCTGAGCCGTCGGTTTAAGCCATTAAATGCGTGCCGAGCGCTGCGAAATTTGATATTCGCGCGGTCAAACCACGCCGCTCGCATCAGCCCCTTAAGCCTCGATTGGAAGCCCCATGACCACGATCCTGAAAAGCCTGCCCAAGGGTGAGAAAGTCGGCATCGCGTTTTCGGGCGGCCTCGACACGTCAGCGGCGCTGCTCTGGATGAAGCAGAAGGGCGCGCGTTGCTACGCCTATACCGCCAATCTCGGCCAGCCCGATGAGGCCGATTACAACGAGATCCCGCGCAAGGCCGAAGCGTTCGGTGCCGAGAAGGCCGTGCTGGTCGATTGCCGCACGCAACTCGTCCACGAAGGCATCGCCGCGATCCAGTCCGGCGCCTTCCACATCTCGACCGGCGGCATCACCTATTTCAACACCACGCCGCTCGGACGCGCGGTCACCGGCACGATGCTGGTCGCGGCGATGAAGGAAGATGGTGTCAACATCTGGGGCGACGGTTCGACCTTCAAGGGCAACGACATCGAGCGCTTCTATCGTTACGGCCTGCTGACCAATCCGAGCTTGCGCATCTACAAGCCCTGGCTCGACCAGCAGTTCATCGACGAGCTCGGCGGCCGGGCCGAAATGTCGGCGTTCATGACCGCGCAGGGCTTTGCCTACAAGATGAGCGCCGAGAAGGCGTATTCGACCGACAGCAATCTGCTCGGCGCCACGCATGAAGCGAAGGATCTCGAAAGCCTCGACAGCGGCATCAAGATCGTCAACCCGATCATGGGCGTGCCGTTCTGGCGCGACGATTGCGTTGTGAAGGCCGAGAAGGTCGTCGTGCGTTTCGAGGAAGGCCAGCCCACCGCGCTGAACGGCAAGACTTTCTCTGATCCCGTTGCGCTGTTCCTTGAAGCCAACGCCATCGGCGGCCGCCACGGCCTCGGCATGAGCGACCAGATCGAGAACCGCATCATCGAGGCCAAGAGCCGCGGCATCTATGAAGCGCCGGGCATGGCGTTGCTGCACATCGCCTATGAGCGTCTCGTCACCGGCATCCACAACGAGGACACCATCGAGCAGTACCGCATCAGCGGCATGCGTCTCGGACGTCTGCTCTATCAGGGCCGCTGGTTCGACTCGCAGGCCCTGATGCTGCGCGATACCGCGCAGCGCTTTGTCGCAAGCGCCGTCACCGGCGAGGTCACGCTGGAACTGCGTCGCGGCAACGACTATTCGATTCTCAACACCGAGAGCCCCAACCTCACCTATGCGCCGGAGCGGCTGAGCATGGAGAAGGTTGAGGACGCTCCGTTCACGCCGGCCGACCGCATCGGCCAGCTCACCATGCGCAATCTCGACATCGCCGACACCCGCACCAAGCTCGGTCTTTATTCGAAGACCGGCCTGCTGTCCGGCAGCGAAGGCTCGCAGATCTTCAAGCTCGAGAGCGACAAGGGCTGAGGTCACAGGTCTCGCGCGTAACAACCAAAACAAAAAATGGCCGGGATCGCTCCCGGCCATTTTCTCTTTGCAATACGCTTACTGCCGCGGCGGCGGAGGCGGTGCCGCGTTGGCCTGGCCGCCGTTGAGCAGCGGCGTGATGCGGCGAACGGTGACGCGCCGGTTGATCCGGCTCGGGCCGTCCGTCTGCTCCTTCAGATACTGCTTGCCGTAGCCTTGCGACGTCAGGTTCTCCGCGGGCACGCCAAACTGCTGGGTCAGCAATTCGGCCGCGGCCTGCGCCCGGCGATCCGACAGTGACAGATTGTCGACGTCGTTACCAACAGCATCGGTGTGGCCCTCGATCAGGAACACCTCCTGCGGGTTGGCCTGGATCGCCTGGTTGATGCCGTCGGCGATCACCTGCAGCCGCGCCGCCTGGTCCGGCGGAATGGTCCAAGATCCCGTCTCGAAGTTGATCGTGTTGACGTCGATGCTCGGCATCGCCATGCGGACGTTCGGCGAGTAGCGGATCTCGTCGAGCGAGTAGCGTCGTTCGATCCGTTGCACCGGCGGCGCCCGCATCGTGTCGTAGATCACCTGCGGCGACGCTTCCTCGGCGTCGACGATGTAGCGATCGTAGGGGATGTTGACCACCGGCGGCGGCACGTCGACATAGAAGCCGCCGACCGCCCGCGGATCGCGATAGGTGTTGTCGATGATCACGATCTCCCGTCCGCGCTGATCTCTGCGGATACGGCGCATCAAGCTTCCGTCCGGACCGACCACCGTGATGATCTCGGTGCCGTCAGGGCGGATCACGACCGTTCGGGTTTCGCCGCCGACCGTCTCGGTGCGGATATCCCGCGCGCCATAACGGAAGCGGTAGAGATCGTTGCCGCGGACATATTCCTGACCGCTGGGGTCGCGAATGATGATGCGGTCCGGCTCGGTGTAGATGGTGCGGCCGCCTTCCACGACCTCCTGCCGTTGATTGCGGTAGTCGGCGATGGTGGCGCCGATCACGGCACCAGCCACCACGCCCGCGCCGATCGCAAGCGGCGTCAAGTCACGCTGCGGCGGACGCGGCGGCGGCGGCAGCGGTGCTGCGACTGTCGGGGCGGCGCGGAAGGCCGGCGCAACTGTCGGCGGCGCATATTGCGCCTTGTTAGGCGGCGGTGCTGCGGCCGGCGTGGCAGGAACGACCGTTGGTGCCGCGGCACCGGGCGGCGGAGCCGGGGGACGCGGCAGGGCACCGGCCTGCGGCGGCGCTGCAGGCGGTGTTCCGGCAGCGGGTGCGCCCGCGGGCGGCGTTCCACCCTGACGTCCTGGCGGCGGCGTCACTGCGCCGCCGGGCGCCGGCGTTGCCGTCGGAGCCGGAGCGGCACCTGGGGTTCCGGCAGCCGGTGGCGCGCCCGGACGCACGGGCGGCGTCGTCGGGGTGCCACCTGGCGCCGGCGTGGCACCTGGAGCTGGAGCCGGTGTTCCCGCAGCCGGGGGAGCGCCGGGGCGTCCGGGCGGCGTGGTGCCAGGCGCTGGCGTTGCGGACGGCGTGGGTGTCGTTGTCGCGGCAGGTGGTGTTGCCGGACGAGCTGCCGGGCCTGCGGGCGATGGCGTTGCGGTCGGAGCTGGCGTTGCCGCGGGCGCAGGCCGTGCTGCAGGAGCCGCTGCGGGCGGCGTGGCTGCAGCAGGTGGAGGCGGCGGAGGCGGAGTAGCCGGTCGCGCCGGTGCTGCCGCGGGCGGCGGCGGAGTCGGTGCAGGGGCGTGCTGCTGCGGCGCTGCTGCCGGAGGAGGCGGCGTGGGCGCATGCTGCTGCGGGGCTGCAGCCGGAGGCGGCGTCGGCGCCTTGGGTGCAGCGGGCGGCGGCGGGGGCGGAGGAGGTGCCTGATGGGTCGCGGGCGGCGGGGCCGGCGGAGGCGGTGGCGTCGGGCGTGACGGCGCAGCAGCCGGCGGAGGTGCGGCGGGCGGATGCGGCGGTGCAGCCGCGGGCGGCGGCGCGACCGGACGTGCGGGGGCGGCGGGCGGAGGTGCGGCTGGCGGCGGTGGAGCCGCCGGACGTGCTGCGGGCGGCGGTCCCTTTGGCGCTTCCTTCGGAGCCTGCTTCGGTTTTCCGTCAGGGCCCAATTCTGGCTGGGCCTGCGCGACCACGAGCGGCGGCGCGCTTTGCGCATGCGATGCGGAGCTTGCGAATTGCATCGCGGTTAGAGCCGTCGTGGCGAGCAGCACGAAACGAAGGTTGGTCATGTGGTTCAACTTCCCCGGAAGGTTCTTTGACGAAGTCTTGGTTTGACGGAGCGTCGTTTGACGAAGTGTTGGAATGAACGGCTACGCGTTAGGCCGCATTGTGGCGGGCGGAGCGGTCGCGGCCCGATTTATTTCTGCACGCAAATCACGTCACTATGGCGACGTTCATTGCGCATTCAGACGCAGGTTGCAATCGCCTCACATGTGTTCGCTCTCGTCTCACATGTGATCCTGCGACGAATTGGCATCCGTCGCGGGATTCGGCGCGAGCGGACCGCTTGGTCCGCGCGAAGGAATCTCTTCCGGCATGCGGCCCGGCAATTCGTCGGGCCGCGGTGATTCGCCGGGTTCGTGCACCGGCGGCGTGATCTCAGGCTGCGGATTGCCCGGCGGAATTCCCGGCGGCGGCTCGGTCGGCGTGCCGGGTGTCGATGGCGGTATCTCGGGCGGTTCGATCGGCATCGGCATCATGGAGATCAGTTGTCAGGAGAACGACAACGAGGATGCCGCGCCGATGTTCCCGCAGCGCGCCGTCCTATTCCGGCGCGTGACAGACGGCCTCGATGTTGTGGCCGTCGGGATCGAGCACGAAGGCGCCGTAATAGTCCGCGTGATAATGCGGGCGAAGGCCGGGCGGTCCGTTGTCGCGACCGCCGGCTGCCATTGCTGCCTTGTAGAATGCATCGACCGTCGCGCGGTCCTTCGCGCGAATCGCGACATGCACCGGCTTGTTCATCGCGCCTTCGCCGCCGATCCAGAAATCCGGCTTGCCGTCGGCGCCGAAGCCTGCTGCTGCGGCGTGGCCGGTCTGCTCCGCCGTCACCTCCATGATCAGGCTGTAATCGAGCGGCGCCAATGCCTTGGCGTAGAACGCCTTCGCGGCCTCATAGTCAGAGACGGACAAGCCCAAATGATCGATCATGGCAACCTCCGTGGTTCGTCGTCAGCGTGACAGGAACGTATTGCTCCGCGTCTTGCGCGCGATCGCAAAGCCGCGTGCAACCATGTCAGCGATACAATCTTCTCGCCATTCGTTTTGTGACAGATGCTCGATCACGACCGCACGCGGCCACAGCGATGGCGGCGCGTCGCGGAAGAAGCCGATCAGCACGCGGTCCTCGAAGCCTTCGACGTCGATCTTGAGCGAGTCGACCTGCGTGACGCCGGCCTCTTCGAGGATGCGCGTCAGCCGCAACGACGGCACCTTGATCGCATCCGTGCTCGCCGTGCCGGTCACGACATGCGTGGCGCCGAGATTGCCGCCGCCGCTCTCGATCATCAGCTCGCCGTCGCTGTCACCCGCGGCGGCCTGCACCAGACGCACCTGCATCGCCTTCGAGGCGGCATGGTTGAACGAGAGCCGGCCGAACGTCAGCGGATGCGGCTCGATCGCGACCACCTTGCCCGATGTGCCGACCTGCCGCGCCATCACCAGGGCGAAGGTGCCGACATTGGCGCCGACATCGACGAACGTGCCGCCGGCCGGTGTGTGCTGGCGCAGGAAGTCGAGCTCGTCGAGATTGTAATCGGGATTGAACAGCGCGCCGCGCTCGGTCGCGCTGCCCTGGTGGTAAAACCGGAACGAGGCGCCTTGATATTGCACGTCGACCGGGCCGCCGCGCAGCAGATTGACCAGCCGCGACATCCACGGCCGGAATGCGCCGCGCTTCAGCCCTGATCCTTGCGCGAGGCTGATAATCGCGGCCTGCGCCGCGTTTGGCGCAAATGCGCCGAACGGCGCGGACGAAAGGGAATTGTCAGGCGTCAAGCAGGCGGTCCTCGTTGCGGGCGGCGCATGCATAGCCGGTTTTGCCGGGGACTCCAACGTGCGATGCGAGCCATAACCTCGGTGTCGTCCCGGCGAAGGCCGGGATCCATAACCCCAGGGAGGAGTGTGACGCGAGACGCCGACTTCGAGTCTTCGTCCAACCTCTCCTTGTGGGTATGGGTCCCGTATCTGTGCTTCGCTTGTCCGGGATGACGGAGAGGATGCGTTACGCCGCTTTTCTACGCCGCCTTTTTTGCCGCCGGCTTACGCTGGCGCAGGAATCGCCCGAGCAGCTTTCGCTTGCCCTTGCGCGGGATCAGGTCGATGTCGCTGACGAGCTTGGCGCCGCCCTTGCGGCGCTCCAGCACGATCTTGCGACTGTGGAATGCCTCCAGCTCGACGCGATGCGCGACGCTGACGATGGTTGCCTTCGGCAGCTCGTCGGTGACCATCTGCATCATCTTGTCCTGGCTCTTCTCGTCGAGCGCGGAGGTCGCCTCGTCGAGCACGACGATATCAGGGCTGTGCAGCAACAGCCGCGCAAAGGCGAGGCGTTGCTTCTCGCCGCCTGACAGTGTTTGATCCCATGGGCCTTCTTCTTCGATCTTCTCCTTGAGATGATCAAGGCCGACCTTGTGTAGGGCCTCGCCGATCTCCGCGACGGTCCAGTCGTCCTCGGCGCCGGGATAGGCGACCGCGCGGCGCAAAGATCCTGAGGGCACGTAGGGCCGCTGCGGCAGCATGAACAGCCGCCGGTCGGGATGGAAATTGACGCTGCCCCCACCCCAGGGCCAGAGTCCTGCGATGGCCCGCACCAGCGTGCTCTTGCCGGTCCCGGATTCGCCGGCGACCAGCAGCCGCTCGCCGGGCTCGATCACCACTTCGGTCTCGCCGACCACGGCGGTGCCGTCATCGAGCGTGACGGAGAGGTCGTTCAGCTCCAGCATGGCGTCATTGCCGGTCTCGCCGCGCTTGATGCGGCCGAGGCCGTCGCCCTGCTCGGCGCGCTCGAGCCCGTCGAGCGACATCATCAGCGAGGCGATCCGGCGGGCGCAGGCGTTCCAGTCGGCCAGCCGCGGGTAATTGTCGACCAGCCAGCCGAACGCACTCTGCACGATGGTGAAGGCGGAAGCCGCCTGCATCACCTGTCCGAGCGTCATGCTGCCGTCGAGGAATTTTGGCGCGCACAGCAACAGCGGCACGACGGGCGCAACAAGGCTCGAGCCCTGCGACACCAGCGTCGTGCGCATGTGTTGTCCTGCGAGCCGCGCCCATTGCCTGAGCACGCTGGTAAAGTTGCGGTCGATGCCGCCGCGTTCCTCTTCCTCGCCGCCGAGCAGCGCGATGCTCTCACCATTCTCGCGTACCCGCGTCAGCGTGTAGCGGAAATCGGCTTCGGCCTGGTTCTTGTCCTCGGAGACCTGCACGAATTGTCGACCGATCATCAGGATCGAGCCGGAAGCGATGGCGGCATAGAGCACCGCGGCAATCACGAGGAAGCCGGGAATGGTGATGGACGAGCCGCCCAACGTGACGGTGAGCGCGCCGCCGATGGTCCACAGCACGACGATAAAGGTCGCGGCCGACAGCAGCGCCGAGGTTACGCCGGCGAGGAAGTCGACCGGCGAGTCCGTCGCGACGCGTAAGTCCTCGGCGATGCGATACTCCGGATTCTCGTGGTCGCCGCCGACGAGGTTGAGCTGGTAATAGCGCCCGTTCGTGAGCCAGCGCGTCAGCACGCTGCTCGTGAGCCAGGCGCGCCAGCGCCGCTGGATGCCCATGCGCACGAACACCTGCGCGACGCCAAGCACGATGCTGCCGATCGCGAGCGGGAAGAACATCGCGGTGAGGTGGAACACCGTGGTCGCATCGCGCTTCTCGATCGCGTCGAAGATCGCGCGGTTCCAGACGTTGATGCCGTATTGAAAGCCGACGGTCAGGACGATCAGCACGACGAGGCCGATCGAGAACGGCCAGGCGAGCCGATCGCCGTTGCGGCCCCAGAAGCCGCGCGCGCTGATCCAGAACCGCGTCAGCAGATAATCCTTGCGCGCCTGCTCGATCTCTTCGGGCGAGAGCTCTGAATCGGGTTCGAGCACTTCCGGCGGCGGCGGCGCGACTTCATCGCCGTTCTCACCGGTGATCTTCACGATGGGCGGCGTCTGGCCCTGCTCATTGTTCCGGACCGGCTTCTGCATGAGAGAGCAACGCGAACCGGTTCCCTCCGGTTCCCGGCGTCACTCCGCCGCGCCGCCGCGCACGCGTTTCAGCCGCGCGGCCTGGTGCAGCACCCGCGACAGCTGCTCGATCGAATAGGGCTTCTGCACGAGCTCGAAGCCGCCGACGCCGTCCTGGGACAATGCGTGGCTGTAGCCCGTGGTCAGCACGATCGGGACGCCGATGCAGCGATCTCGGATCGCCTGTGCCAGATCGAGCCCGGTCATCCCGGGCATGACGACGTCGGAGAACACGACGTCGAAACGATCGGGATCGCCGCTCAGTTCGGCGAGCGCATCGGTTGCGTTGTCGACCAGCGTGATGCTGTAGCCAAGCTCGGTCAGCCCGTCGGCAGCGAAATTGCCGAGCTCGATATTGTCCTCGACGACCAGCACCGACATGCCGCTCCCGGCAACGGCAGGCGCCGTGGTCGGCGCCTGGCTTCGTGGCAACAGATCCGCCGGCACGCGCGGCAGATAGAGCGAGAAAGTGCTGCCCTGGCCGACCTCGCTCATCACGGTCACCTCGCCGCCGGATTGCCGGGCGAAGCCGAACACCTGCGACAGGCCGAGGCCCGTGCCCTGGCCGACCTGCTTGGTGGTGAAGAACGGCTCGAAGATGCGGCCCAATTGCGCCGCGGGAATGCCGATGCCGCTGTCGCTGACCGCGATACAGATGAAGCCATGACTTCTTGAGGCCTGGCTGCCCGCGAGATGCGCCAGTGTATCGGGAGCGGTTGTCGCCGCGTGCACCGTGAAGACGATCCGGCCCTTGCCCTGCATGGCGTCACGCGCGTTGGTCGCCATGTTGATCAGGGCGGTCTCGAACTGGCCGGCATCGGCATTGACGAGGCAGGGCTCGACCGGCAACTGCATGACGATCTCGATCGCGGGTCCAAGCAGCGTCGCGAGCATGTCGCGCAGCGACTGCACGCGTTCGCCGACGTCGAACACTTCCGGCTTCAAGGTCTGGCGCCGCGCAAAGGCGAGCAGCTGCGAGGTCAGCTTGGCCGCGCGCGCGACGGCTTCGGCGATCGCCGTGATGTAGCGCTGCCGCCGCTCCTCGCTCAGTTGCGGCCGGTTCAAGAGGTCGACGGAGGCGCGAATCACGGTCAGGAGGTTGTTGAAATCATGCGCGACGCCGCCGGTGAGCTGGCCCAGCGCCTCCAGCCGCTGGCTGTGCTTGAGTGCCTCCTCGGCCTCACGCCGCTTGGCAGCCTCGAGCTGGAGATGCTGGGTGCGCCGGAAGGCGAAGGCGAGCAGCACAAACAACAGCGCGGTGGCGGGTGCGCCGAACACCAGATGCTGGCTGATGGTGGCAAGCCAGCGCGCGCGGATCGCGGAGGTCTCGAGGCCGGCACTGACATAGATCGGATATTCGGCGACCCGCCGGTAACCGATGCGCCGCTCGATTCCATCCGATGGCCAGGCGATGGTCATCAGTCCATGATCGGGATGGGCTGCGATGGTCCGGCCAACCGGCCCGTTCGGATCGAGCCGGAAGTCGTGATCAAGCCGCGGAAAATGCGCCAGCAGCACACCGTCGGCGCGTCCCATCGCAAAGAAGCTGCCGGGCTCGGCGCCGATCCTGGCGTAAAAGCTCTCGAAATATTCCGGCAGGACCGATGCCTGGATCACGCCGGTGAAGCTGCCGTCGTCGGTCGATCGGCGGCGGCTGACGCCGAAGAAGTGCGCACCCTGATAGGGCTGGCGGGGCGTCAGCGATGCGCCGATGAAGGTGCCGATGCTCTGGTCGACATGGGCATAGAAATAATCACGGTCGGCAAAGCTCAGCTCCGGCGGCGGCGAGGCGAGGCTGTTGACCAGCGATTTCCCGTTCGCATCGAAGATCCAGGCTGATTTGAGCTGCGGCAGCGCGTCGGTGAGCTGCTTCAGGCGCTTGTGCAGCGCGCCTTCTCGTGACCGGATCACATCGTCGGGAAGGTCGCGGACGACCTCGTTGAGCTCGGCGAGGCTGCAGTCGATGGTCTCGAACACCTTGAGCGCATGCTCATGCGCGACGTCGAGCGTGCGCTCGATCTCCCGGTCGGCGATATCCAGCGTCGAATTGTAGGAAATGGTGGAGGCGATCGCGAACAGCGCAATCGGCAGCGCCAGGGATGCAGCCATCATCCACTGCAGCAGTCTCAGCGAATTGCGTTGCGCGCCCTGCACGGTCGCTCCGGTCCCCCGACCGCGGAGCTTACTTGAATCTTACGCCGGGAAGGAAGCGGCTTGTGGCGGAACTGGAGGTTGCAATTCACTGATTCGCCCGCGCCGCGGGACGGACAGGCGCTGTCCGGAAACACCCCGGCGGCAGGACGACCCGGGCCGTTCGGCCCGGGATCGCAGCAGCAATGCAGCTAGATCTGGCGCTCGACCATCTTGAGCTTGAGCTCGGCGATGGCCTCGGCCGGGTTCAGGCCCTTCGGGCAGGCCTTGGCGCAATTCATGATGGTGTGGCAGCGGTAGAGCCGGAACGGGTCCTCGAGATTGTCGAGCCGCTCGCCGGTCGCCTCGTCGCGCGAATCAGACACCCAGCGGTTGGCCTGGAGCAGGGCGGCGGGGCCGAGATAGCGGTCGCTGTTCCACCAATAGCTCGGGCAGGAGGTCGAGCAGCAGGCGCACAGGATGCACTCGTAGAGGCCGTCGAGCTTCTCGCGGTCCTCGTGGCTCTGGCGCCATTCCTTCTGCGGGGTCGGCGACGTCGTCTTCAGCCACGGCTCGACGGAGGCGTATTGCGCGTAAAAATTGGTCAGGTCGGGAACCAGATCCTTCACCACCGGCTGGTGCGGCAGCGGATTGATCTTCACCGCGCCGTCCTTCACGTCGTGCATCGAGCGGGTGCAGGCCAGCGTGTTCTGGCCGTCGATGTTCATGGCGCAGGAGCCGCAGACGCCTTCGCGGCAGGAGCGGCGGAAGGTCAGCGACGGGTCGATGTGGTTCTTGATCCAGATCAGGCCGTCCAGCACCATCGGACCGCAATCATTGGTGTCGACGTAATAGGTGTCGACGCTCGGATTCTTGCCGTCGTCGGGGTTCCAGCGATAGACGCGAAACTCGCGCGTCTCGGTCGCACCCGCGGGCTTCGGCCAGGTCTTGCCGCCGGTGATCTTGGAGTTCTTCGGAAGTGCGAATTCAACCATTGCTCTAACCTTTCGTCATTCCGGGATGGTCCGAAGGACCAGACCCGGAACCTCGAGATTCCGGGTTCGATGCTTCGCATCGCCCCGGAATGACGAGCACTTGTTGCTCTTCAATACACGCGCGCTTTCGGCGGGATGTACTGCACGTCATTGGTCATGGTGTAGTCGTGAACCGGGCGGTATTCGATCTTGACCTTGCCGGACGAGTCCAGCCAGGCGAGCGTGTGCTTCATCCAGTTCTTGTCGTCGCGCTCGGAGAAGTCCTCGCGGGCATGCGCGCCGCGGCTCTCGGTGCGGTTGGCGGCCGAATTCATCGTCACCACCGCCTGCGAGATCAGATTGTCGAACTCGAGCGTCTCGACCAGATCCGAATTCCACACCAGCGAGCGGTCGGACACGGCGATGTCGGTGATGCCGCTGTGGACCTTCTCGATCAGGTTCTGGCCTTCGCTCAGCACTTCGCCGGTGCGGAACACGGCGCAGTTGTTCTGCATCACGTGCTGCATGCCTTCGCGGAGCTTTGCGGTGGGCGTGCCGCCGGAGGCGTAGCGGTAATGGTCGAGGCGGCCGAGCGCGAGATCTGCCGAGTTTGCCGGCAACTCGGGCTGCTTGGCGTTCGGCGTCAGCTTCTCGGCGAGGCGGAGCGCAGCGGCGCGGCCGAACACGACGAGGTCGATCAGCGAGTTGGAGCCGAGGCGGTTGGCGCCGTGCACCGAGACGCAGGCGGCTTCGCCGATCGCCATCAGGCCGGGAATGACGGCGTTGTCGTCGCCGTCCTTCTTGGTCAGCACTTCGCCGTGGTAGTTCGTGGGGATGCCGCCCATGTTGTAGTGCACGGTCGGCACGATCGGGATCGGCTCGCGCGTCACGTCGACATTGGCGAAGATCTTGGCGGATTCGGAGATGCCCGGCAGGCGCTCGGCGAGCACCGCGGGATCGAGATGGTCGAGATGCAGGAAGATGTGGTCCTTCTTCTTGCCGACGCCGCGGCCTTCGCGGATCTCGATGGTCATCGCGCGCGAGACGACGTCGCGCGAGGCGAGGTCCTTCGCCGACGGCGCGTAGCGCTCCATGAATCGCTCGCCCTCGGAGTTGACGAGATAGCCGCCTTCGCCGCGCGCACCCTCGGTGACGAGGCAGCCCGAGCCGTAGATGCCGGTCGGGTGGAACTGCACGAACTCCATGTCCTGCATTGGCAGGCCGGCGCGCAGCACCATGCCGCCGCCGTCGCCGGTGCAGGTGTGCGCCGACGTGCAGGAAGCGTAGGCGCGGCCGTAGCCGCCGGTCGCGAGGATCACGGTCTGGGCGCGGAAGCGGTGCAGCGTACCGTCGTCGAGCTTGAGCGCGATGACGCCGCGGCAGGTGCCCTGGTCGTCCATGATCAGGTCGATGGCGAAGAACTCGATGAAGAACTCGGCCGCATGGCGCAGCGACTGGCCATACATCGTGTGCAGCATGGCGTGACCGGTGCGGTCGGCGGCGGCGCAGGTGCGCTGCGCCTGGCCCTTGCCGTAGTCCATGGTCATGCCGCCGAACGGACGCTGGTAGATCTTGCCGTCCTCGGTGCGCGAGAACGGCACGCCCCAATGCTCGAGCTCGTAGACCGCGTCGGGCGCGTTGCGCACCATGTATTCGATCGCGTCCTGGTCGCCGAGCCAGTCCGACCCCTTCACGGTGTCGTACATGTGCCAGCGCCAGTCGTCCTTGTGCATGTTGCCGAGCGAAGCCGAGATGCCGCCTTGCGCCGCAACCGTGTGCGAGCGGGTCGGAAACACTTTGGTGATGCAGGCGGTGCGCAGGCCCGCCTCGCTGCAGCCGACCACGGCGCGCAGACCCGCGCCGCCGGCGCCGACCACGACGACGTCATAGGTGTGGTCTTCGATCGGGTAGGCTTTGCCGTTGGTGGCGGGAGCGCCGTTGCCCTTGCCATTCGTCTCGTTGGCCATGGGTTACACTCCAGATGAGATCTTGAGGATCGCGTAGATCGAGGCGAGCGCGACGGCGATCGAGAAGAAGTTGTTGAGCATGATCGAGACGAGCTTCAGCTTCTCGTTGTGGACGTAATCCTCGATCACGACCTGCATGCCGATCTTCATGTGCCAGGTGCTGGCGACGATGAAGAGCAGCATGATCACAGCGATCGGCAGCGAGCCGAGGATGACCTTGGCGCCGGCCTGGTTGCTGCCGAGCAGCATCATGACGACGACGATCACCGGCAGCATCAGCAGGGTCATGGCGACGCCGGTGATGCGCTGGCGCCAGAAATCAGAGGTGCCGGAATGCGCGGCGCCGAGATTGCGGACGCGGCCGAGCGGGGTGCGCATGCTGCGCTTGGGCGTATCGGGTGCGCTCACCGGACACCTCCGATCGCGTAGGCGATGATCCAGATCAGGATCGTCAGCACGACGCCGCCGATCAGGGCGGCCCAGGTCAGCGCTTCGCGCTCATTGGCCTTGAAGCCGAAGCCGAGGTCCCACACGAAATGCCGGATGCCGCTCAGCATATGGTGCATCAGCGCCCAGGTGTAGCCGAACACGATGAGCCGGCCGATGATGCTTCCGGTGAAGGCCTGCACATTGGAATAGGCCGCGGCCGAACCTGACGCGGCCGCGATCAGCCACCAGGCCAGCAGCAGGGTCCCGACGTAAAGGGCGATGCCGGTGGCGCGATGGACGATGGACAGCGCCATCGTCAACGTCCAGCGGTAGACTTGCATGTGTGGTGATAGCGGTCGTTCGATCCGTGCGGTCATGGGCTTTGATGTTTTGTGGCGGCCCGGCAGGGCGCGCGCGGGGATCGCGAAAGGTCGGCTCTATTTACGGAGTCGATTTGGCCTGCGCAATCACCAAATCGCCATAAATCGAATCTGTGTTCAGCTCTAGAACGTTGATGAACCAAGGCCAATCAGGGGCTTGGTATACCAGAACAATGGCGCACCGGCAAAGAAACGAATATTAAATCACTTCTTGTAGGGGCGGCCGAGGCGCATTGAAATTACTATTGGAACGGCTCCAGGCCTCCGGCCGGTTGCCAGGGTTCGAACCAGTCAGTTCATGACGCCGACGCCAGCGCCGATGGTCGACGCACCATTTCCGATTTCCGTCCTGCGCATCGATTTTCCGCCTCGCGGAGGATATGCGCACTCTGCATCCCACCCAAGACGGCACGCGCAGCATGTCGACCGGATGAGTCGGATCGCCTAGAGCTTGGCCCGCAGCCGAATCCAAGCGGATGTTTCGAAGACGCTGCGACCAGTCGCGGGGGGCAGGTCAGGGGTGATTGCAGGTCTCGACATCAGGGAGATCATCGAGCTCGCGCTGTTGCTGATTGCAACCGGTGCGCTCTCCGGATTCCTGGCCGGCGTGTTCGGCATCGGCGGCGGCGCGATTCTCGTGCCGGTGTTCTACGAATGCTTCCGCATCGCCGGTGTGCCGCTCGAGGTACGCATGCCGCTCTGCATCGGCACCTCGCTCGCGGTGATGATCCCGACGTCGATCCGGTCGTTCCAGGCGCATTACAAGCGCGGCGCCGTGGATATGACCATCCTGCGCGTATGGTGGCTGCCGATCGTGATCGGCGTCGTCGCCGGCAGCGTGATCGCGCGCTATGCGCCGGAGAAGCTGTTCAAGATCGTGTTCGTCGCCGTCGCCTATTCCGCGGCCGCGCGTCTCATTTTTGCGCGCGAAGGCTGGAAGTTCGGCGACGACCTGCCGATGGGCCCGTTGATGCGCATCTACGGCTTCTGCGTCGGCATTTTGTCGACGCTGATGGGCATTGGCGGCGGTCTGTTCTCGAATTTGCTGATGACGTTCTACGGCCGCCCAATTCATCAGGCGGTTGCGACCTCATCGGCGCTGGCGGTGCTGATCTCGATTCCCGGCGCGCTCGGCTACATCTACGCCGGCTGGCCGGCCGCGGCGACCTATCCTGCCGTCGTAGCGCTGCAAATCCCGTTCGCGCTCGGCTACGTCTCGCTGATCGGCGCCGTGCTGGTGATGCCGATGAGCCTCGTGACCGCGCCGCTCGGTGTGAGAGCTGCGCATGCGATGTCGAAGCGGACTCTGGAGGTCGCGTTCGGCTGCTATCTGTTGATCGTGGGCAGTCGGTTCGTGATGAGCTTGGTGGGCGGGCAGTGATCGGCGTGAGCCAAAACGCCCGCCACACACTCCGCTGTCATCGCCCGACTTGCCGCCTTCGCTGAAGCTTCGGCGTGCCGAGTGCCCGTGTGAGCCCCGGCGTAGCCTTGGCGGAGCCGGGATCGGGCGATCCAGTATCCCAGAGACGGCGATAATAGAACCGAGATGCCGCGGCGTACTGGATTGCCCCGGTCAAGCCGGGCATGGCAGTGTGCCGTAAAGACTCCTCGCTTAATCCTTCAATCGCACTTCGCTGCGGAACCACGATTGGATATCGCCAATGCCTTCGATGCGATCTGAGTCGGAAAGCACTTTCAATCGCGCGGCAATCATCTTGTCGTCGATCGGCAATCCAAGCTCTTTGCAGCGATCCATCGCACGGGTGGCTATCGCCGAGGTCTTCCGCCAAGTCGGCTTCATGACCGAGAAAATGATCTTGTCGAGTCGTTGCTCGGTTACTCCCGGCGGGAGCTGCACCTCGTCCCACGTGAGCGCGCAGATATATTCATATGGTTCCCGGTCCGACTTTGGTGGCTCAAGGTCGGGGTGCTGATCGTAGACGGGCTGAAGTAACTCGTCCTCCAGCGCGCCAAGGATGCCGTAAAAGCTGTCTTCCAGCTTGATCCGCTCAGCCTTGCCTAGCCCAGCGATAGCCATTCGGGCTTGGTCCAATGCCGCGCAGGCATCAAGCAGATGATCGTTGATCCGGACCGCCTGCTCTCGGTTCATGTCCCCCCCCGCCTCGGAGCGTTCGCTCCTATTTCTTCGCGTAAATATCCTTGTACGTATCGCGCAGCACGTTCTTCTGCACCTTGCCCATGGTGTTGCGCGGCAGCTCGTCGACCACGAAGACGCGCTTGGGCACCTTGAACTTTGCGATCCGGCCGTCGAGCGCCTTCAGCACCGCGGCTTCCGTGACGTCGGCGCCCTTGTTGCAGACCAGCACGGCGGTGACGCCCTCGCCGAAATCGGCATGCGGCACGCCAATCACGGCGGACTCGACCACACCAGGCATGGCATCGATCTCGCTTTCGATCTCCTTCGGGTAGACGTTGAAGCCGCCGGAGATCACGAGATCCTTGCCGCGGCCGAGAATGTGGACATAGCCCTTGTCGTCGATCTTGCCGAGATCGCCGGTGATGAAGAAGCCGTCGGGCCGGAACTCCGACTTGGTCTTCTCCGGCATGCGCCAATAGCCCTTGAACACGTTCGGGCCCTTCACCTCGATCATGCCGATTTCGTCGCGCGGCAGCTCCTTGCCGGTCTCGGGCTCGGTGACGCGCACGGAAACGCCGGGGAGCGGGAAGCCGACCGCGCCGGGCACGCGCTCGCCGTCATAGGGGTTCGACGTGTTCATGTTGGTTTCGGTCATGCCGTAGCGTTCGAGCACGGCGTGCCCGGTGCGCGCCGACCATTCGCGGTGGGTTTCGGCCAGCAGCGGTGCCGAGCCGGAGATGAAGAGCCGCATGTGTTTCGTCGTCTCGCGCGACAGCGCGGGATTTTGCAGGAGGCGCGTGTAGAAGGTCGGTACGCCCATCAGCACCGTCGCGCGCGCCATCAGCTTGATGATCAGATCCGGGTCGAGCTTTGGCAGGAAAATCATCGACGCCCGCGCAAACAGCGTGACGTTGGTCGCCACGAACAGGCCGTGCGTGTGGTAGATCGGCAGCGCGTGGATCAGCACGTCCTTGTCGGTGAAGCGCCAGTAATCGACGAGCGAGAGCGAGTTCGAGGCGAGATTGTCGTGGCTGAGCATCGCGCCCTTGGAGCGGCCGGTGGTGCCCGACGTGTAGAGGATCGCGGCGAGATCGTCGCTGGCGCGCGGCACGGTGGTGAATTCGCTGCTCGCCTTGTCCGCGGCGTCCGTCAGCGAGCCCTTGCCGTCAGCTCCCAGCGTCTCGACCTTGGCCTGCACCTTGGCGGCGATCGGGGCGAGGCCTTCAGCTTTCGAGGGATCGCAAACCACCAGAGAGGGCTCGGCGTCGCCAATGAAATAGTCGAGCTCGTTGAGCGTATAGGCGGTGTTGAGCGGCAAATAGACTGCGCCGGCCCGCACCGTGCCGAGATACAGCACGATGTTGACGACCGATTTCTCGACCTGCACCGCAACGCGATCGCCAGGCTTTACGCCGCGCGCCACCAGCACGTTCGCCATCTGCCCGGCCCGCGCGATCAGATCGCCGTAGCTGATATGGGCGCCATCCTGCGTCTCGATCGCGAGGCGTTTGGGATCGTCGAGGCTGTCGAACAGGCGGGAAAACAAATTGGCGTTGGCGATTTGGTTCATGCAACATTCCTCGCCGGCGAAGGCCGGTCAAACCCGAGGGCTGGATTAGCAAAAACCGCCCCAATGAAGCAACGGAGACAGTTGGCATGACCAAAGCTGGGAAACGCGTGGCCTGGGTCACGGGCGGCGGCAGCGGCATCGGGGAGGCCGGTGCGGAGGCGCTTGCGGCCGACGGCTGGACTGTGGTGGTCTCTGGCCGCCGGCAGTCAGCCCTGGAGACCGTGGTCGCCAAGATCACCAAGGCGGGCGGGACGGCCGAGGCGCTCGCGCTGGACGTGTCAGACGCCACTGAGGCCCAGAAGGCGGCCGACCACATCGTCGCGAAGCATGGTCGGATCGACCTGCTCGTGAACAATGCCGGCATCAATGTGCCCAAGCGCAGCTGGAAGGACATGGAACTGGACGGCTGGGACAAGCTCGTCCAGGTCAATCTCAACGGCGTGCTCTATTGCATGCGCGCGGTGCTGCCGACAATGCGCAAGCAGCAGGACGGCTCGATCATCAACGTCTCGTCCTGGGCCGGCCGCCACGTCTCGAAGATGCCGGGCCCGGCCTACACCACCACCAAGCATGCGGTGCTGGCGCTGACCCATTCCTTCAACATGGACGAATGCGTCAACGGCCTGCGCGCCTGCTGTCTGATGCCGGGCGAGGTCGCAACGCCGATCCTGAAGCTGCGCCCGGTGGTGCCGAGCGAGGAGGAGCAAGCGAAGATGCTGCAGCCCGAAGATCTCGGCCGCACCATCGCGTTCATTGCATCGATGCCGCCGCGCGTGTGCATCAACGAGCTGCTGATCAGCCCGACGCACAATCGCGGGTTCATCGAGACGCCGCATAACAGGGATTGAGGCCTCTCGTCGTCCTGGACAAGCGGAGCGCAGATCCAGGACCTATTACCCCGGGAAGTAGTTTGGCGAAGACTCGTGGTTACCAGTCTCGCGCAACAACTTCTTCTTGGGGTAATGGGTCCTGGCTTTCGCCAGGACGACGGCGGAGTTTGTCGCGCTCCCGTCGCCACCACACGGCCACGCCCCTCCATAGTTTCACGCATCACAATAAATTATTCCCCGAAACCGCTTCGCAAACCGTCCCGTAGTTCGGCCAACGACGCGCTGCTGCCTCACGTCAAACTGTCGCTAGCGGCCGTTGTTGCCCAACGTAAACGCCGGTCATTGCCGGTCACAATCCAATCGGGAGTTTCTCCATGTCGAAGCGCATCGCCTATCTTGCCGCCGCAGCCTTCAGCGCGCTGGCCATCACCGCGACCGTCATTGCGCCGGCGCGCGCCGAGGAAAAGACCGTCATGGTCGGCGGCGCCGCAATGTTCCCGTCGAAGAACATCGTCCAGAACGCCGTCAACTCGAAGGACCACACCACGCTGGTCGCGGCGGTGAAGGCGGCCGGCCTGGTGCCGACGCTGGAAGGCAAGGGCCCGTTCACCGTGTTCGCGCCGACCAACGCCGCCTTCGGCAAGCTGCCGGCCGGCACCGTCGACAATCTGGTCAAGCCGGAGAACAAGGCGACCTTGACCAAGATCCTCACCTACCATGTCGTGCCCGGCAAGCTCGAGGCCTCTGACCTCACCGACGGCAAGAAGCTGAAGACCGCCGAAGGCGAGGAACTGACCGTGAAGAAGATGGACGGCAAGGTCTGGATCGTCGACGCCAAGGGCGGCACCTCGATGGTCACCATCTCCAACGTCAACCAGTCGAACGGCGTGATCCATGTGGTCGACACCGTGCTGATGCCGGCGACGTAACCCCGCACGCCCCTGTTTCATCCCCCACAGGATGCGGCGAAACAGCGAGCCGGGGGGATACCCGGCTCGCTTTATTGTGACCACCATAGCCGGCGGGCATCGATTCGATGACCGGAGAGGCGTAACGAAAGCGGAAGCATCGGCGTATATTCGGGACCAGACGACGTTCAGGACGGAACCATCATGTCGAGCCTTGCAATGACCGACGAGCAGATCAGCGCCAAGCCGGCCAAGGTGATTCAGCCGGCCTGGGTCCGGGTGATGCACTGGACCAACGCGGTCGCCATGGTCCTGATGATCCTGTCGGGCTGGCAGATCTACAACGCTTCCCCCCTGTTCGGTTTCAGCTTTCCGCGCGAGTACACGCTCGGCGGCTGGCTCGGCGGCGGCCTGCTCTGGCATTTTGCGGCGATGTGGCTGCTTATGATCAACGGCCTCGCCTATCTCATCACGGGCATCGCATCCGGCCGCTTCGCCAGGAAACTGCTGCCGATCACGCCATCAGGCGTGCTCCACGATGTCAGGGCTGCGCTGACGTTCAAGCTCGGCCATGACGATCTCACCGTCTACAATTACGTGCAGCGGCTGCTCTATGCCGGCATCATCGTCGTCGGCGTGTTGATCGTGCTGTCGGGCCTGTCGATGTGGAAGCCGGTGCAGCTTTATTATCTGGTGATGCTGTTCGGCGATTATCCGACCGCGCGTTATGTGCACTTCTTCTGCATGGCCGCGATCTGCGCGTTCCTCGTCATTCACGTCCTGCTTGCGCTGCTGGTGCCGAAGAGCCTGCGCGCGATGATCATCGGGCGGTGAGGGAGAACAATCATGGCCAAGCGTTCATTCCTGATCCCCGGCGTCGACAAGCGGCTGCTGATCAAGGACTCCATCAAGGTGATGCCCGACCTCACCCGCCGCCGCTTCATCGCCGGCGGCGCCAGCCTGGGTGCGCTGACGCTGCTCACTGGCTGCGACGTCATTGATTCGTCTTCGGCCGAAGAGGTGCTGAAGACGGTCTCGAAGTTCAACGACGCCGTGCAGGATTTCATCTTCAATCCCGACGCGCTGGCGCCGACCTTCCCCGAGAGTGCGATTACAAAGCCGTTCCCGTTCAACGCCTATTACGATCTCGACGATGCGCCCGATATCGCGGCCGAAGACTGGAAGCTCGAGGTGCGCGGCCTCGTCGACAACAAGAAATCGTGGACGCTCCCCGAGCTCTACAAGCTGCCGCAGGTGACGCAAATCACGCGTCACATCTGCGTCGAGGGCTGGAGCGCGATCGGCAGCTGGACCGGCACGCCGCTGCGCGATTTCCTGAAGCTGATCGGCGCCGATACCCGCGCGAAATATGTCTGGTTCCAGTGCGCCGACAAGGATGGCTACAATTCGCCGCTCGACATGCGCACCGCGCTGCATCCGCAAACCCAGATGACATTCAAATATGCAAACGAAATCCTGCCGCGCGCCTACGGTTTTCCGATGAAGATCCGCGTGCCGACAAAGCTCGGCTTCAAGAACCCGAAATACGTGGTCTCGATGGAAGTCACCAACGACTACAAGGGCGGCTATTGGGAAGACCAGGGGTATAATTCGTACAGCGGGAGCTGATGCAGCGAGTAGCGAATGGGGAGTGGCGAGTCGTAAGGCTCCCGCGGCTCACAATTCGCCACTGGCTACTCGCCATTCGCCGCTTTCGGCCCCACCTTCCGCTGGCACAACGCCGCCAGTGCCCCCAATACCAGCAGCGCCGCCGACACATTCAGCGCGTAACTCAGGCTCCCCAGTGCATCCGTGATGGCGCCGACCACGATCGGCCCCAGCGTCTGGCCGACGCCGAACGAGATCGTCATCGCCGCGATCGCGGTCGGCCACATCTCCGGCGGATAATTGAAGCGGACGAACGCAGTGGTCGAGCCGACCACGGCGAAGAAGGCGACGCCGAACACGACCGCAGAGACTGCGAGCCATGCCGGCGAATGCCCGAGGATCGGCAGGGCCGCGCCGAGCGCGTTGGTGCCGAGGATGATGGCGGTGGCGAGGCCGCCGCGGTCGAGCGCGAGCACACCGCGCCAGGCCCAGGGCGTGACGAAGGCGCTGAGGCCGATCAGACTCCAGAACGCGGCCTGCGCCGCCGGCCCGCCGCCGCCGTCGCGCACATAGGCGATCATGAAGGTCATGTAGGCGATGTAGCCGGCGCCGAACAGGAAATAGGCGGCGAGATAGATCAGCACCGGCAGAATCGCGAAGGCGGCGTGGCTGCCTTCGGTGAAGCGCGCGCCGCTCTCGATCCGGACCAGGAACAGCGGCACGGTCATCGCCACCGACAGCAGCGTCATCGCCCACCACACGATCCACCACGAGCCGGGGCCGAAATGCTGCAGCGTGAAGGGTGCGATCAGTCCGGAGGAGAGAATGCCGATGCCGGGCCCGGCATAAAACAAACTCAGCAGGAAATTGGCCCGCGCGGGCTGCGACTGCGCGATGGTGGCGGCGAGCGCGCCGCCGGCAACGAAGCCGGCCGCGGCCCCGAGGCCGAGCACGAGGCGCGCCAGGCTCAGCGCGATGAAATTCCCCGTCAGCGCGCAAGTGGCGAGCGCAGCGACGCAGGCCACGGTTCCGCCCCGGATCGCCGCCGCCCAGCCGACGCGCTGGATCAGCCGGGACGCCGCAAGCGCGCCGACGAGGTAGCCGACGGCGTTGATGGTGTTCATGAAACCGGCCGCCGAGTAGGACCAGCCGAGATCCTCCCGCATGTCCGGCAGCACCAGCGCATAGGCGAAGCGGCCGATGCCGAGCCCGACGGTTGCGGCCAGCGACAGGGTCAGGATCAGCCGCGCGGGATGAGCGACGGGTGGGCGATCTGGGGCGAGCAAGGGGTACTCCGGCCTCGCCAGTGTGGCAGGCCCTGCCCGCCTTGCACAGCCGCGCGGCGGCAATGGTGTCTTGCCAAGCGCGCAACGCCGCTCTAGCACTCCGGCCGAATTTCGATCTCAGAGGAAACGACCATGGCGACCCATAAATTGCTGCTGCTCCCCGGTGACGGTATCGGCCCCGAGGTGATGGGCGAGGTGAAGCGGCTGATCGATTGGCTCAATTCGGCCGGGATCGCCAAGTTCGAGACCGATACCGGCCTCGTCGGCGGCTCGGCCTATGATGCCCACAAGGTGTCGATCTCCGAGGGCGACATGGCCAAGGCGCTGGCCGCCGACGCCATCATCTTCGGCGCGGTCGGCGGCCCGAAGTGGGACGCCGTGCCTTATGAGGTCCGTCCCGAGGCCGGCCTGCTGCGCCTGCGCAAGGATCTCGCTTTGTTCGCCAACCTTCGCCCGGCCGTGTGCTATCCGGCGCTGGCCGACGCGTCGAGCCTGAAGCGTGAGGCGGTCGAGGGCCTCGACATCGTCATCGTGCGCGAGCTCACCGGCGGCGTCTATTTCGGCGAGCCCAAGACCATCACCGATCTCGGCAACGGTCAGAAGCGCGCCATCGACACCCAGGTCTATGACACCTATGAGATCGAGCGCATCGGCCGCGTCGCCTTCGAGTTGGCCCGGAAACGCAAGAACAAGGTGACGTCGATGGAGAAGCGCAACGTCATGAAGTCGGGCGTGCTCTGGAACGAGGTCATGACTCAAGTCCACAAGCGCGAATATCCCGACGTCACGCTCGAGCACCAGCTTGCCGATTCCGGCGGCATGATGCTGGTGAAGTGGCCGAAGCAGTTCGACGTCATCGTCACCGACAATCTGTTCGGCGACATGCTGTCCGACATCGCGGCGATGCTGACCGGCTCGCTCGGCATGCTGCCCTCGGCCTCGCTCGGCGAGGTCGACGTCAACAGCAAGAAGCGCAAGGCGCTGTACGAGCCCGTGCACGGCTCGGCGCCTGACATTGCAGGCCAAGGTCTCGCCAATCCGATTGCGATGATCTCGTCGTTCGGCATGGCGCTGCGCTACTCCTTCGACATGGGCGCGCTCGCCGACAAGGTCGACGCTGCGATTGCCGCCGTGCTCGCCAGCGGCCTGCGCACCGCCGACATCAAGTCGGAAGGCACGACCGCCGCCTCGACCACGCAGATGGGCGAAGCGATCTTGAAGGAGCTGCAGAAGCTGCACGCGTAACGATGGGTGCTGTCATTCCGGGATGGTCCGAAGGACCAGACCTCAGGCGCGCAATTGCGCACCGGGGAATCTCGAGATTCCGGGTTCGGCTCTCCGAGCCGCCCCGGAATGACAGCTCTCAACTTCTACAGTGATCGCCAAGAGATCGTGGGCACGGCGCGTTGCGCCTTTGCTCACCCTGCGGCACCTCGCAAAAACAAAAAGGCCGGGTGTGAGCCCGGCCTTTTGATTCGGTCGTCGCGTCCGCTCAGTACAGTGGGAAATTCTGCGGATAGCCGCCGACATCTGCCGGCGTCGCCAGCGGCTGGCGATCGATCGGGCGGTTGAGGTTTTCGCGGGCAAAGGACGGATAGCCCACGGCCGGCGGGAAGGCGTAATCGCTGAACTTGCGGTCGCCCGGATTGACCTCGGTGCCGCCGTCGAGCCAGGAGCGCTTGCTCACGTAAATGCGGGTGCGGCCCTGCTGATAGACCGCATTGGGGCCGCTCGGGCCGTAGATCGGCCGGCCGCGATCGTCATAGCGCTTGGTCTTGGTGTCGGCCGAAGCCGGTGCAGCGAAGGCCACAGCCATCGCGGCGCCTGCCGCAAGCAAGGTCGCCAGTTTGTTCGCGACAAAGAAATTCGAGCTCATCACGTCCCCTTCAGCGGCATGCCGCCAGTCGATTTCACTCCCATACTAGCCCGGCCGGGGTGGCCGCAACTAGGTCAATTCAGTCACACCAGGACGGAATAATCGGGCGCGCCGGCAAAAGTTGCATGGATACCAGCGACTTGAGCCAGGTGCGCCTCAAAGCGCCCCGCGCAATTGCGCATTCGCGGCACCGAGCAGCCAGTCCGCCGAACCCGGAGAATCGCAGGCGCGACGCTTCAGCTCCGCATGGGCGAACAATTCCGCGAGCTTCGGCTCGTTGCCCGAGGCGAGCTGCGTCAGCCGGTTCAGGGTGCAGGCGATCGCCGCGCGCCGGGCCGGCATCGTGTCGCCCTGGCAGGAGAAGCCGGAGATCTGGAGCGCCGGGTCCTCGTTGCGCTTGAGGTAGCCCAGGCAAGCAGGCGTGCCCGCGATGGTATCGACCGGCCGGAACAGGGCGACTGGGCCGAATTTGGTGTCGATCAAGCCGGCCTGCTCGAATGCAGTCGCGGCATCCAGGCCCATCTGGACGGCGAGGCCAGATGTCGCCGGCCGCGTCACGTCGAATTCGCTGCCTTCCCGGTAGATCTCGAGCGCGGCCACCGGCTTGTCCGCCTCGCCAGCCCAGCGCATCACGTCGCGCCGGCCGCCTTCGGGATGTCTGAGAATGGTGTAAGAGGCTGTTTTCTCTGATGAATCGAGTCGATTGACGGCGAAGGCCGGATGCGAGCGGTCCGCCACGGCCCAGCCTGGCTTCGAAGCGGGCTCATCGTCGCGCAGATCGGGGAGCTGGCCGAGCCCTGCCAGCGCGAGGATGGCAAACAGAGCCAGCGCCCCCACATAGGCGAACAGGCGCGCCAGCGTACCGACGACCTCGTCGGCGAAACTGGCGAGCGCCAGATGGATCTGGGTGGGGCTAACGGCCGTGCCGGCCTCAGGCGACTGCATCCACGGCCTTCAGGCATGGTCCAACGTTGTCTTGAGGCCGGTTCTCGCATAGAAGCGCTGCTCTTCCTGTTTAAGCGTCAGCTTCAGGAACGGGCTTTTTCATCGGAGAGTGAACGATGGGTTACAAAGTCGCAGTCGTCGGCGCGACCGGCAATGTCGGACGGGAAATGCTCAACATCCTGGATGAGCGCAAATTCCCCGCGGACGAGGTCGTGGCGCTCGCGTCGCGCCGCAGCGTCGGCGTCGAGGTCTCCTATGGCGACCGCACACTGAAGTGCAAGGCGCTCGAGCACTATGATTTCTCCGACGTCGATATCTGCCTGATGTCGGCGGGCGGCGAAGTGTCGAAGGAATGGTCGCCGAAGATCGGTGCCGCCGGCGCGGTCGTGATCGACAATTCCTCGGCCTGGCGCATGGATCCGGACGTGCCGCTGATCGTGCCGGAAGTGAACGCGGATGCGACGGCGGGCTTCAAGAAGAAGAACATCATCGCCAACCCGAACTGCTCGACCGCGCAGCTCGTGGTCGCGCTGAAGCCGCTGCACGACAAGGCCAACATCAAGCGCGTCGTGGTCTCGACCTATCAATCGGTGTCGGGTGCCGGCAAGGACGGCATGGACGAGTTGTTCGCGCAGACCAAGGCCGTCTACACCAACCAGGATCTGGTCAGTAAGAAATTCCCCAAGCGCATCGCCTTCAACGTCATCCCCCACATCGACGTCTTCATGGAGGACGGCTACACCAAGGAAGAGTGGAAGATGATGGCGGAGACCAAGAAGATTCTTGATCCCAAGATCAAGCTCTCCGCGACCTGCGTGCGCGTGCCGGTGTTCGTCGGCCATTCCGAGGCCGTCAACATCGAGTTCGAGAACCCGATCAGCGCGGATGAAGCGCGCAACATCCTGCGCACGGCGCCGGGCTGCCTCGTCATCGACAAGCAGGAGCCGGGCGGCTACGCCACGCCCTATGAAGCGGCCGGCGAGGACGCAACCTACATCAGCCGCATCCGCGAGGATGCGACGGTGGAGAACGGTCTCGTGCTGTGGTGTGTGTCCGACAATCTTCGCAAGGGCGCCGCCCTCAACGCGATCCAGATCGCGGAAGTGCTGATCAACCGCAAGCTGATCAGCGCGAAGAAGCAGGCGGCCTGACGAACTCTCCCCTGTCGTCCCGGATCTGCGCTTGCGCTTGTCGGGGACGACGATCTCGCTTGACGCGGCAGCTTACGAAACCTCGCCCTTACACCACGCTCCGCGCGCTCCTGAATTCCTTGCTCGCCTTGTCCAGCACGAACAGCGTTCCCTCCGCGACGCCGAAATAGGCGCCGTGCAGCTGCATCTGGCCGCCCTCGACGGCCTTGCGCACGAACGGGAACGTCATCAGGTTCTCCAGGCTGCGGAACACCGCGGCCTTCTCGATGCGCTCGACGAATTGCGCCATCGTCTCGTGGTTGCGCTGCTCGACCACCTCGCCCGGCTTGATGAACATCTGCATCCATTTGCCGATGAAGTCGCCGGGCGTCAGCGGCTCGATCTTGTCGACGAAAGCGCGGATGCCGCCGCATTGGGCGTGGCCGAGGATGACGATGTGCTTCACCTTCAGCACCGTCACGGCATATTCCAGCGCGGCCGAAACGCCGTGCGCGTTGCCGTCGGGCTGATACACCGGCACCAGGTTGGCGATGTTGCGGACCACGAACAATTCGCCCGGACCAACGTCGAAGATGGTTTCCGGCGCGACGCGGCTGTCGCAACAGCCGATCACCATGACTTCCGGGAACTGTCCCTTGACTGACAGCTCGCGGTAGCGGTGCTGCTCGGCCGGCAGCCGCTGGGTGGCGAAGGCGCTGTAGCCTTCCAGCAAATGCTTCGGGAATGTGATCATGGCCTATGCCTAATCATATACCGCAGGGGCGAACAAGCCTTTCGAATAGGCAGTCCAAATGCTATCGGCTTCGGTCATAATAGAGATGAGGAAACCGGAAGGAACGTCAGCATGACCCGCCCGCGCCGCAGCCATTTGTTCATGCCCGGCTCCAACCCCCGCGCATTGGAAAAGGCCAGGAACCTCGCCGCCGACGGCCTCATTCTCGATCTCGAGGATTCCGTCGCCCCCGATGCCAAGGCGGTGGCGCGTGACGGCATCGCCGCCGCGATCGCCGCCAAAGGCTTCGGCAAGCGCGAGATCCTGATCCGGACCAACGGCCTCGACACGCCATGGTGGGCGGATGACGTCGCAATGGCCGCCAAGGCATCGCCTGACGGCATCCTGGTTCCCAAGGTTTCAAGCATCGAGGATCTCCAGACCATCGGCCGCGACCTCGCCGGGCTCGGCGCCGCGCCAACCGTGAAGGTCTGGGCCATGATCGAGACCGCACGCGCGGTGCTGCATGCCGAGGAGCTGGCCGAGGCCGGCCGCGATCCATCGAGCCGCCTCTCCGGTTTCGTGTTCGGGCCGAACGACATCTCGCGCGAGACGCGCATCAAGATGCTGCCCGGCCGCGCCGCGATGATCCCGATGATCACGCATTGCATCCTGGCGACGCGCGCCGCCGGCCTCGAGATCCTCGATGGTCCCTACAGCGACATCGCCAATTCCGATGGTTTCGCCACCGAATGCGCGCAAGCGCGCGACCTCGGCTTCGACGGCAAGACGCTGATCCATCCGTCGCAGATCGATGCCTGCAACGCGATCTTCACGCCGCCCGAGGAAGAGGTCGCGCGTGCGCGAAAGATCATCGCGGCGTTCGAGCTGCCGGAGAACGTTTCGCGCGGCGCGATCCGTCTCGACGGCGCGATGGTGGAGCGTCTGCACGCCGACATGGCCAGGCGCACGATCGAGATCGCGGATGCGATTGCGGCGATGGGGAAGGGCTGAGGCGTCACTCGAAAAAGCGAGATACGCTTTTCCGCGCCCGGATTCCAGGCCCCGGTCGCTATCTTCCCGCCCGCGAGACGGCCTTGGATTCACCGCCCGCTCCGTCCGAGGCGGCGATGGTGCTTTCCCGGAACGGCGTATCGGCAGGCTGTGGCGGCGCCAATTCCTGGCAATACATCCGGTCGATCTTGCGTTGCATGAGCTTGTAGCAATCGCATGCGATCCTCTCGAGCCGCGCCCGATGGATCTCTACAAATCCGCGCCGCTCGCTCGGTATGGCACCGGCCTCGCGCAGCTTGCTCATCGTCAGTGTCACCGTCGTCCGCCGCACCCCAACCAATTGCGCCAGCACCTCTTGCGTCACCGGAAGCAGGTCGTCGGGAACGCGGTCGTGAAGCTGCAGGAGCCATCGCGCCATGCGGCCGTCCACCCGGTGCAGCGCGTTGCAAGCGGCGACGTGCTGGAGCTGCAAGAGCACGGCGCGGGCGTGGACCTGCACGACATTCCTGATCGCCGCACTTTGCGCATAGGCAGCGCGAAATTTGGCGGCGGAGATCAGCGATGCGGTGCCGGCTATGCGCGCGACCGCGGTCACGGATGAAAGCGACGGGCCGAGCACGGAGAACGAGGCCAAGGCGCCTTCCCGTCCCATCAAGGTGGTCGCGGCCGTTTGCCCGTCCGGCATATCGAGCATGAAGGCGATGGCGCCGCTATGGGGAAAATAAACCGGGTCGAGTTCATCGCCCGATCGCACCAGGACGGCATCGGGTTCGAACGAGACCTTCTGGAAGTGGGGCGTGAGCAAACCGAGATCCGCGGGCGGCAACGCCGCCAATAGCCGATTTCCAATGGCCGTGCGGGGAACGGTCACGATGTCCTCGTGCGGACGAGTTCTCATTTTGCCCTGATTATCCGAAATACCCATTGCCCAACGGCAATGATCCAAACAGAGCCAATAGTTGAGATCAAGCACGGACTATTGCGGAGACCTTCCAGCATTCTCGCCGGCAAACAGTCATACTATTGACGCCCGTTGCCGCTCGGCGAGCGGCCCACAATAGGGAGCGATGGTCGAGGTTTTCTCGGTGACGGGCAGCCCTGGCGAGATCGCGGCCGAATGCGCGGAGGGCCGCGACCTCGGGTTGACGGCAAGACGCTGATCCATCTCTCGCAGATCGAGGCCTGCGACGCGATCTTCACCCCGCCCGAAGAGGAAGTCGCGCGCGCGAAAATCATCGCGGGTTCGAGTTGCCGGAGAACGTTTCGCGCGGTGCAATCCGTCTTGACGGCGCGATGGTGGAGCGCCTGCATGCGAGATGGCCAGGCGCACCATCGAGATCGCAGATGCGATCGCGGCGATGGGGGAAGGGCTGAGGGCGTCTCCGACCCGCTCCGTCTTCCTCGTTCGACAGGCCGCTCAATTTGCTGCCGGCATTGTCATGGCTGCCCGACTTCGCCGCGCGCTTGTACATGATCCCGGTGACGCGCCCAGCATCGCGCTCGAGCACCGCTCGCTTCGATTCTGCAGACATTTCGTATCGCCAGCGGAGACGACCGGATCGGTGAGGCGATAGCGGCCTTATTCAGAACGATGGTGATCACGAGATTGGCTAAGCCGATACAAGAGCTGATTGGACATGTGGTTGCTTGCTCCGGATAATGTTCGTGCTCATGCGCTATGGTTCGGAGAAGAGATGGTTGATCTCCCGTTCAATGTATCTGAAGACGATCTTGAGTTCATCACGCGCCGGGTGGTGGCGACGCCTATCCGATCTTCCGCAGAGCTGGATGCTCGGATGGGCCGGACAATTTGTATCAAGGATGAGACCGTCCAACACAGTGGATCGTTCAAGTTTCGGGGAGCGATCCTTGCGGTCAGAAATGCGGTCGAAGGCGTGGTTGCAGCAGGAGCAGGTAATTTTCCGATTGCAGTCGGTCTCGCTGCTCAAGTTCTCGACAAGCGAGCGTGCCTGATCATGCCCGATGATGCACCCGCCTTTAAGAAAGAACAGGCCCAGAGAACCGGAGCGGAGATAAGGTTCGCCAGCCGAGCGGACTTGGCGGAGAGTGCTCTATTTGAGGCCAAAAAGCGCAACTGGAATCAATTACACGCATTCGAAAGCCTGGAGATGATCGTGGGCAGTTACACCCTGGGCTTGGAAATTGCATCGGCCATCCAAAACAACTCCTCAGGCTCTGATGCCGTCGTCGTCGCTTGCGGCGGCGGCGGGTTGGCGACGGGGGTCGCGCTTGCCTTGCGTTCACGGACCATTGACGCGCCGATCTATGTCGCCGAGCCTGAAACCCATCAGAGATATGCCAGAGCTCGTGAGCTCCGAAAGCCGGTCAGGATAAGTGCTTCCGGTGAAACCATATGTGACGCGCTGCAGTCTCGTCAGATCGGAACATTCGCGTTTGAGGCACTCGAAAAACTGGATGTTCGGCTGTGTGCCGTTGACGACAGGCTGGTAACGGAGGCAAGCGCACTTCTCCGCAGGACGTGCAATATGAGGGTTGAACCTAGCGGCGCCCTGACGATGGGGGCTGCCTTGGGACGTGCGATCGACATGGCCAGCGATCGCCTATGGGTCGTTGCTTGCGGAGGCAACGCGTCCGCTCCTAGCCCATAGCGACCACGCTGTTAGGCCGGCTGCGATCCGCGCACCCCACGCTGTCTCAACGCGGCGCGACGTCCGCCCGATCGAGCGACTCCAGCGTCGCGGCGTTGCCGCAATAGCCGTGGTAGTTCTCCGCGGCGGTGCCGTCGGCGAGATCGCGATCGCATTGCGCCTTGTGTTGGCAGAGCGAGCAGACCCGCTCCATGTCGCGCAGCAATAGCGGCTGCACTTGCCCGAGCCGCTCTGCGCTGATGCCAAGCTGGTCCAGCATTTTCGGCAGCTCGTCGGCAGAGTGGTGGCCGTGACGAACCAGATCTTCGAGATCGTCGGGTGCGATCCTGAGATCGTTGGCGATCCGGTCAAAATCGAAACGATCGAGCTGGCGCAACTCGTTCAGCTCGCGGCGATGCTTCAGCCAGCCGGCAAAGGACTCGATGAGATCCTGGACGATGGGGTAAGGCCTGCTTGCGGTGCTCATGCGAAGCTCCATTCGGGTCGTGCGATTGGAACAAGACTAGGCACAATGATGCAGGGGCGCGTTGCGCTGGATCAAACTGGGAAGGGATTGAGGTCGCGTTCTCGAAGGTGTGCGACAGTGTCGCGACAATCGGTAGCCTTCGCCGGGACGACAGGAGAGAGCGCTTAGCGAAACCGCTCCGTCGCCCACGCATACAGGCTCCCCGGAATCGGCTTCTCGCCGCCGCGGCCCTTGGGCGAGATGTGCAGGCCGATGATCTCGGGATTGGTGACGAGGCCGCGATAGCTCGAGGGATCGAAGAACAGCTTTGGCTCGGCATGCACGGCGTAGAACGACTGCTTCGGCAGCGCGCATCCCAGCTCGCCGGTGCGGCGGGCGAGTGCGGTGAGGGCGGCGGGCCCGAAGATCGCGACGCGAATATCGGAGAGACGGCTCGAGCCGCCGCGCAGGCGGCGCATCATGAAGGTGATGCGGTGGCGAACCGACAGCCAGTTCGGTGTCAGTTCCTGCTGCTCCATCAGCTCTTCGAAGGCGGCAACGATGCCATGCTCGGGTGGCAGGTAGATCACGGAATTGCCGAGCTGGCGCGGACGCTCCCAGGCGAAATAGGGTCTTGCCGGATCAATCTCGACAGGTTTCAGCAGCAGCACGTCGGCATCGAGCCAGAGGCCAAGGCCCTTCGCCATCAGCTTCATGCGGAAGAAATCGCTGAACTGCAGCGTGGTCCAGTCGCGCCAGCTGCCGTCCGGCTGCGGTGGCCGCAAGCGTTCGGAAAATGCATGCGGCAGGATCGCTTCGGCATCGGCGTTGCCGACGCCCGCCGGAAGTCCAGGGATGGTGTCGAAGCTATAGACCGTGACCTTGTGGCCGGCAGCCAGCTGCGAGCGCAGACAGGTCTGGCGCAGCGCATCCATCGGGCCGTGCCAGAAGGTGACGATCTCGGGCAGCATGGGCGGCAGCTTAGAGCATGATCCGGAAAAGTGTGCAGCGGTTTTCCGCAAAGATCATGCTCAAACAAAGAGTGATAATCGGGGCAAAGAAAAAGCCCCGGCGCTTGTGGCACCGGGGCTTCGTATGAGACTTGAGCTCAGGCCCAGGCGCGTTCGCGCTTGAGCTTCTCTTCATAGGTGTCGATCGAGGACTTCTTCTCCATCGTGAGACCGATGTCGTCGAGGCCGTTGATCAGGCAGTGCTTGCGGAACGGATCGATCTCGAACTTGACCTTGCCGCCGTCGGGGCCGCGGATCTCCTGGTTCGGCAGGTCGATCGTCAGCGTCGCATTGGCGCCGCGCTCGGCGTCGTCGAACAGCTTGTCGAGGTCTTCCTGTGACACGCGGATCGGCAGAATGCCGTTCTTGAAGCAGTTGTTGTAGAAGATGTCGCCGAACGAGGTCGAGATCACGCAGCGGATACCGAAATCGAGCAGCGCCCAGGGCGCGTGCTCGCGGCTCGAGCCGCAGCCGAAATTGTCGCCGGCGACCAGCACCTTCGCATTGCGATAGGCGGGCTGGTTGAGGATGAAATCCGGGTTCTCGCTGCCGTCGTCCTTGTAGCGCTGCTCGGAGAACAGCCCCTTGCCAAGGCCGGTGCGCTTGATGGTCTTGAGGTACTGCTTCGGAATGATCATGTCGGTGTCGACATTGATGATCTTCAGCGGCGCCGCGACGCCTTCCAGCGTGGTGAACTTGTCCATCTCAGGGCTTCCCGGTTTGTCGTCAGGGGAGGGCTGTTTAGCCCGGTTGGCGCGCAAATCCTAGGCCGGATTCGGCAATCTTGGTCTGTCAGACCGGCGGGGCCATGCGGTCAGGAGCAAAGCCGGTCGGCAGGCCGTCGATGCTCTTCATGTTCTTCAGGCCCCAGTATTTTCGCAGATTGTTGACGCCCTGCGCCGTCCAGTAGCGGATGAGGCTGCCACGCTCTTGCTTGTAGTCGAACAAGGGCACGCCCATACCGCAGGACGTCTGCACGAGGTCGACCGAGAGGCGCACGATCTGGCGAGCGCCTGCAATGTCCTCGAACCGAGGGGCGAGATCGGCGTAGTCGGGCGTGCCGCGCATGAGCGATCGACCCTGGCCATAGAGCCGCAGGATCGTCGGAGGGCCATCGAAGGCGCAAAACATGATGGTCAACCGCTTGTCGTCAGATGCGTTCAGATGCGCGCGGGTCTCGCTGCCGCTGCCGGTGCAGTCGAGATAGGCGACATCGGTGTCTCCGAGCACCCGGAACGAGGACAGGCCCTTGGGGGGCACGTTGATGCGCCCCTTCGGCGGGGCGCTCGCGACGAAGAAGATCTTCTGCCGCTCGATGAAGGCCCCGTGCTCGGGTTCGATCCTCGCGAATTGCTTGCCCATGTCCGTGCGTCCCTTGCGCAGCGACGAAGTCGGGCCGAAAGCTAGCAGGTCGTCGATACCGGTTTAAGTACCTTCATTATACTGGTATAAAAACCACCATGAAAGCACAGGACCCGATAGCCCCGGCTCTCTCGCTCAGCGCCTTCTTGCGGGCGCTCCGGGAGCGCCAGTCTCCGGCGGAATTCGGCCTTGCCGCTGGACCACGACGGCGCACGCCCGGGCTGCGGCGCGAGGAGGTCGCTCAGCTCTGCGGACTGAGCGTCACCTGGTACACCTGGATCGAGCAGGGGCGCGATGTCTCCGTCTCCGCTTCGGCGCTTGCGCGCCTCGCCCACGGAATGCGCCTGTCACGGGCCGAGCGCAGCTACCTGTTTGAAGTCGCCGGCAAGCGCGATCCCGAACGTCCCGGCATCAGGGATGATCCGCCTGACGAGATACTGGCCTGCGTCGATGCGATCGATGGTCCCGCCTACATTCTCGATCGCACCTGGCGCGCGCGTCGGTGGAACGCGAAAGCATCCCTGCTGTTCGCAGGATGGCTCGATGCAGACGGCGAAAAAAATCTGCTGCGCTACATCTTCCTCCGGCCCGAGGCGCGCGCCCTGATCCTCGACTGGCCCTCCCGGGCACGTCGTGTCGTCGCGGAGTTCCGCACCGCGGTGACGGCCTATTCCGACGATCCGGATATTCGCCGGCTGGTCGAGGAGCTGAGAAGCGGAAGCCCCGACTTCGAACGCTGCTGGGATACGCAGGGGGTCTTGGCGCGTGAAGGCGGCGAACGTGCCTTCAATCATCCGACCATGGGGCTGCTGCACTATCAGCAGGTGTCGCTGTCTCTGGCGGGCTGGCCCGACTATCGCCTGACGATGCTTCTCTCTGCACCGCGCCTCGATCAGCCCGCGTCCTACTCGGCCTGAGCTTCAATCGCCTCCATGTCGGCATCAGAGAGGCCGAAATGGTGGCCGATCTCGTGGATCAGGACGTGGCGGACGATATGGCCGAGGCTTTCGTCGTGCTCGGCCCAGTAATCCAGGATCGGCCGGCGGTAGAGCCAGACCATGTTCGGCAGCCGCGCCACGTCGCCCAGACTCTGCTGTGGCAGGCCGACGCCCTGGAACAGGCCGAGCAGGTCGAACTCGCTCTCGCATTCCATCTCGTCGAGGACCTCCTCGGTCGGGAAGTCGTCGACGCGGATGATCACGCCTTCGCACAGCCCACGAAATTCCGCCGGCAGGCGCTCGAAAATGTCGTGCGCCGTCACTTCCATCTCGGCCAGCGAGGGCGCTTTCAGGTCCGTCCACATGCGCTCGTCTTAGCGCGTTTTCAAGCGAAGTGGACACCGGTTCGCGTCAAGAAAACGCGTAAACGAGAATGGAGAGCCCGTGGGCTCTCGTGGGTTTCGCGGCGATGCATCCGGCTTTATAAGGACGCGAGGTTGACGGGCGCCGCCAAAACGGGGAGCGTGGGGCTCAAGTCGAGGACGGTTCGGGTGGGCGATAAAATGCGACCAAAAACAGCGCTGACGCTACTGTGCATGGGGTTGTTTTCGCAGTCTTGCGTTGGCGGCGCCCAAGCCCAGCCTCTTCCCCAGGCGGCTGGCACCGAAGTTCGCATGGCCCAGGCCGTCTTGCCCGACGATGTCCCGCCGCCGCGCCGGCGGCCCCAGACGCGCCTGCGCGTCACGCCCTACTACATCCCGGACGGTGTCTATCCGCGCTACAACCCGGGGCCCGACGCGGTCCGCGAGTGCAACGCCACCTATGTGCAGGAATTCCGGCCGAGCGGCACGGTGATCGTGCCGCATATGAGCTGCTACTGGCGCCGCGGCTGAACTGAGTGTCGAGGGCCGCGGTCGTCATGGCGAAATGGATTGCTCTCGCTGTTGTCGTCGGGCTCGCCGCTGGCCTGTCTCAGGCTTTCGCGACACAGAGAGTGACGAGGCTGCCGGATGCCTCCGCCGGGCGCGCGGTGTTCGATGGACGCCGGCACGCGCGCTACTATGTTGCGCGATACGCCCCGCGTCCTGATCCGCACTATTACGCGCGTCCCGTCTATTACCGTCCCTATTCCTACCGCGTGCCGGCGCCATTCGTGTTCGGCTACGGGCCGTTCTGGTGACGCGGCTCACGCAGGCGCAAATCCCCTGACCAGCAGCACGGTCGCCTGCGCGCCCGCCTTGCGATCGCGCGAGATGTCTTCGTAATCGGGTGAGGTCGAGAAGGCGAGGAATGAAGCCTCGTCGGGAAACGACATCATGACGAGCTTGTCGTGCGGCCATGCGCCTTCGAGCACGCGTGGATGCTCGTCAGCCGCAAGCAGCCTTCCGTTGAACTTCCTGAATACCTCGAAGAACCGCGCCTGGTAGCGGTCGTAGGCCGCGCGGTCCCTCATCTTCAATTGCGCAATCGCGTAGACGGTCATCTCGAATTCCCTGTGTCGTGGTCGTGTGCGGAACGACGTTCATTCATGGCGCGTTCACGTCCCTGTCCGTAAGTTTAATCTCGGAAGCGGTCGCAATTGAACAGCGACGACGCGCGACGCTTGCGCCGCAAAGATGCTGTCCATCGTCAGGGAGAAATTCCATGCTGAGGATCGTGCGTCCCGCGACAAGCCCGCTGCGCCTGCTCGGGCTTGCCGCAATGGCCGCGGTGATGTTGGCGGCCGGGACTGCACCTCGCGCTGAAGCGATGACGCCGATCAATCCGACCGCATTGCCCGTGGCGAAAACGACGAGCGACGACATGGTCACGCAGGTCCGCTTTGGTGGTGGACACGGTGGTGGTGGACACGGCGGCGGCGGACACTTCGGCGGCTTCCACGGTGGTGGAGGCCACGGTGGCGGCTTCCACGGCGGTGGCTTCCACGCTGCGCCGGCGTTCCATGGCGGCGGCATGCGCTACGGCGGTATCCATTATGGCGGCTACCATCGTCACTGGGGCGGCGGTTACTATCGTCCGCATTACGGCTATCGCCACTTCCATCGGCGCTACTACTACGGCGGCTACTATCCCTATTACCACACTCCGCGCCGCTGCCGGATCATCTGGACCTATTATGGCCCGCGCCGCATCTGCCGCTGGCATCATTGGCAACGCTGGCACCATCCGTACCGCTATTGGTGATGTGAGTCATTGCTAGCGCTGCATTCGTCGTGGCCGGGACAAGCCCGGGCATGATGGGGAGATTTATTAAAGCCAGCCCTTCACATTCCACGACGACGGCTTCCACCGCATCAGGGTCTCGATCTTCCATTTCCTGAACATTGCCGGCGGCCAGCGGCTGAGCTTCGAGGTCTCCTCGACCTCGGGCTTGGCGACGATGCGCAACGGCGTTGCGCGCCGCCGGTGCTGGCGGGTCGCATCGCTGATCAGATCGACATATTCAGGCTTGTTGGCCATCGCTTTCGTCCTCGCGAAACCGGCGCGAGGACGAGAATGTGGGCGAAGCCGCTTAACGGCGGTTTGCCGCGATCACTACAATTGCAGGGAGTGGCTCAGCGCCAATCCCTGACGTCGACGAAGTGACCGGCGATCGCCGCTGCCGCCGCCATCGCCGGCGACACCAGATGCGTGCGGCCCTTGAAGCCCTGGCGTCCCTCGAAGTTGCGGTTCGAGGTCGAGGCGCAGCGCTCTTCCGGCTTCAGCTTGTCCGGGTTCATCGCGAGACACATCGAGCAACCGGGCTCGCGCCATTCGAACCCGGCCTTGATGAAGATCTTGTCCAGACCCTCAGCCTCGGCCTGCTCCTTCACGAGGCCGGAGCCTGGCACGACCATGGCATTGACATGCGCTGAAACGGTCTTGCCCTCAGCAATCTTTGCCGCCGCGCGCAGGTCTTCGATGCGGCCGTTGGTGCAGGAGCCGATGAAGATGCGGTCGAGCTTGATGTCGGTGATCTTCGTTCCCGCCGTCAGGCCCATATACTTCAGCGCGCGATGCTTGGAGAGACGCTTGGCCTCGTCCGCGATCTTGTCCGGATCGGGTACGATGCCGGTCACCGAGATCACGTCCTCAGGGCTGGTGCCCCAGGTCACGATCGGCGGCAACTTGGCGGCATCGAGGCGCAGCTCGTTGTCGAAATGCGCACCGTCGTCGGAGCGCAAGCGCTCCCAGTAACGCATCGCCGCATCCCAGTCCGCGCCCTTCGGCGCCTTCGGACGGCCGCGCAGGAAGTCATAGGCCTTCTGGTCGGGTGCGACGAGGCCGGCGCGGGCGCCGCCTTCGATCGACATGTTGCAGACCGTCATGCGGCCTTCCATGCTGAGAGCGCTGATGGCATCGCCGGCGTATTCCAGCACGTAGCCGGTGCCACCTGCGGTGCCGATCTCGCCGATGATGGCCAGGATGATGTCCTTGCCGGTCACGCCGTCGGGCAATTTGCCATCGACGGTGACGCGCATGTTCTTCGCCTTCTTCTGGATCAGCGTCTGCGTCGCCAGCACGTGCTCGACCTCGGACGTGCCGATGCCGTGCGCGAGCGCGCCGAACGCGCCATGCGTCGAGGTGTGGCTGTCACCGCAGACGATGGTGGTGCCGGGCAGCGTAAAACCCTGCTCGGGGCCGATGACGTGAACGACGCCCTGGCGCTTGTCGAACTCGTTGTAATATTCGATGCCGAATTCCTTGGCGTTCTCGGCCAGCGCCTTGATCTGCTCGATGCTCTCCGGATCCGGATTCGGCTTGGTCCGATCGGTGGTCGGCACGTTGTGGTCGACGACGGCGAGCGTCTTTTCCGGCGCGTGGACCTTGCGGCCGGTGGCGCGCAGACCTTCGAACGCCTGCGGCGAGGTCACCTCGTGTACCAGATGTCGGTCGATATAGAGCAGGCAGGTGCCGTCCTCGGCTTCGTGCACCAGATGGTCGTTCCAGATCTTGTCGTACAATGTGGTCGGCTTGGACATGAGCGTCAGCTCCGGGAATGTTGGTAACGGATATGCGCGATCACGCGCGGGGCAATAGAGGCGTCTTCAGCGCAGCCTTTAAGCTGCGGGACTAAGCTCTGACGTTGCCGAGGTCGCGAAGCGTCCGAAGAACCGGCCAGGCAGCCGCGAGCGATCGTCGATGACGATGCGCTGGGGAGTTCCGAAGCTGGTCAGATCTGGAAACATTCCAAGAATATATAGCAGGCCGATCTGGAAGCGCGAGGGCTTTGACGCGCACGGCTGACGCAACAAAAAAGCGCGGGGCGATTGGCCCCGCGCTTTTCGAAACTCGTCGGTAAGCGAAAGCTTACTCGTTGACGGCCTTGGCGTGCTCAGTCTTCTCGACGATGCGGGCCGACTTGCCGCGGAGATTGCGGAGGTAATAGAGCTTGGCGCGACGCACCTTGCCGCGGCGCACCACCTTGATCGAGTCGATCATCGGCGACATCACCGGGAACACACGCTCGACGCCTTCGCCGTAGGAGATCTTGCGGACGGTGAAGCTCTCGTTGAGGCCACCGCCGGAACGGCCGATGCAAACGCCTTCATAGGCCTGCACGCGGGTGCGGTCGCCTTCGACGACCTTCACGTTGACGATCACGGTGTCGCCGGGACCGAATTCCGGAATGTCCTTGCCGGCGGACAGCTTGTCGAATTGCTCTTGCTCGAGCTGCTTGATCAGGTTCATGGGTAAATCTCCATCGGCGCGCCCAGCCTTGGAAACGGGGGCTGCGCGAAATTCGTCTATCCAGCCATTGCGGATGTGGCCGCTCCTATAAGGCAAGCCAGAGCGTTTGTCACCCGTCTGTCTTGTTTTTTGGCGCTTTTTGGCGTCCGGGCCGATTCGGGGCTTTGGGCGGGATTTGGACCCATAAATCGGGTCGCCGGGCCGCCGTCAGGGCCTCGGATTGCGCCCGCCGCCAGGCCGCAACTTTGGCGTGGTCGCCGGATGTCAGGACCTCCGGGATCGGAACCCCTTCGAACAGCTGCGGGCGGGTGTATTGGGGATATTCGAGCAGGCCGTCGGAGAAGCTCTCCTCGGTTCCCGAAGCTTCCTTGCCCATCACGCCCGGCAGCAGCCGGACGCAGGCGTCGATCAGGGCCAGGGCCGCGATTTCGCCCCCTGAGAGCACGTAATCGCCGATCGAGACCTCCTCCAGGCCGCGGGCATCGATCACCCGCTGGTCGATCCCCTCGAACCGTCCGCAGACGATCAGGGGACCGGGTCCCTGGGCGAGCTCGGTGACACGGGCCTGGGTCAACGGCCGACCGCGGGGGCTCATCAGCAGTTTTGGCCGGTCCGGGTCGATTGCAGCAGCATCGATCGCCGCCGCAAGAACGTCGGCCCGCAGCACCATGCCCGGGCCGCCGCCGGCCGGGGTGTCGTCGACGCTGCGGTGACGGTCCGTAGCGGAGGCCCGGATGTCCCGCGCCTCGATCTGCCAGAGGCCGGAGGCCAGCGCCCGGCCGGCCAGGCTCACGCCGAGCGGCCCCGGAAACATCTCCGGAAACAGCGTCAGCACCGTCGCGCGCCAGGGTGTCATTGGATCTCAGTTGATGTCGTCCCGGCGAAGGCCGGGACCCATTACCACTGCAGCCAGTTTTTGCGATGACTGGAGCTGCCAGCTTAGCCAAAACCACGTCCTGTGGTTATGGGTCCCGGCCTTCGCCGGGACGACTCGCGGAGGGGGCATCGCCCTCGACTTCCCCCGGCAGTTCGATCACCACGCGGCCCCCGGCGATGTCGACCGCGGGCACCACGGCGTTGGAGAACGGCAGCAGCATCGTGGCGCCTTTCAGCGGCGCGATCTCGATGATGTCGCCGGCACCGAAATTATGGATCGCGAGCACGCGGCCGAGCGCATCGCCATTGGTGGTGACGGCGGCGAGCCCGATCAGATCGGCGTGGTAATATTCGCCCTCGTCGGTCGCGGGCAGCTTTTCGCGCGCGATGTAGAGTTCGATTCCGTTGAGGCGCTCGGCCTCATCGCGGGTCGTGACGCCCTTGAACGTCGCGACCAGATGATCCTTGGCCTCGCGGACCTGCGCCAGCTCGAACTGACGCCTGCCGTCCTTGGAGAGCAGCGGACCGTAGCGCTTCACGGCAAAGGGATCTTCGGTGAAGGTCCACAATTTGACCGCGCCGCGCACCCCATGCGCGGCGCCGATCCGCGCGACGCAGATCAGCGCCGACATGGATGAGCCTTAGCCCTTCGCAGCGGCTTCGGCCTGCGCCTTGCGCTCCTTGCGCGGCACGGCCTTCTCGGGGTTGTTGCGCGCTTCGCGCTTCTTGACGCCGGCGGCATCGAGGAAGCGGGACACGCGGTCCGACGGCTGCGCGCCCTTGGCGAGCCAAGCCTTCACCTTCTCCATGTCGAGCTTCAGGCGGGTCTCGTTGTCCTTCGGCAGCAGCGGGTTGAAATAGCCGAGACGCTCGATGAAGCGGCCATCGCGGGGGAAGCGCGAATCGGCGACGACGACGTGATAGACGGGACGCTTCTTGGTGCCTGCGCGGGCGAGGCGGATAACGACGGACATCTGGTTCTCCTTCAAAGTACGTTTTGTTCGGTTGATTGGTATTCCGCGTTGCGCGAGACCGATGCGATCCCGTGCGACGAATTCCTCATTTCTTCTTGCCAGGGAAACCGCCGAGACCCGGCAGCGTCGGCTTGCCGCTCAGCCCGGTCAGCCCAGGCAGGTTCGGCAGGCCGGTGCGAAGACCGGGCGGCAGATCCTTCGGCAGGCTGGGCAGACCTTGTCCGCCGCCGGCCTGCATCTTCTCCTGCAGCGCCTTCATCTCTTCGGGAGACGGCATCTTCATGCCGCCGCCAAAGCCCATCGCCTGCGCGATGCCGGCGAGCGGGCCGCGCTTGCCCGAGCCCATGGCCTTCATCATATCGGCCATGTTCCGGTGCATCTTCAGCAGCTTGTTGACCTGCTCGACGCTCTGGCCGCTTCCCGCGGCGATGCGCTTCTTGCGGCTGGCCTTGAGCAGGTCCGGATGACGGCGCTCGTCGCGCGTCATGGAATCGATCACGGCGACCTGGCGCTTCAGGATCTTGTCGTCGATGCCGGCCGCCGCGATCTGGCTCTTCATCTTGGCGATGCCGGGCATCATGCCCATCAGGCCGCTGATGCCGCCCATATTCGCCATCTGCAGCAGCTGCTCGCGCATGTCGTTGAGGTCGAACTGACCCTTGCGCATGCGCTCGGCGGTGCGCGCGGCCTTCTCGGCGTCGATATTGGCGGCAGCACGTTCGACCAGCGAGACGACGTCGCCCATGCCGAGGATGCGGCCGGCGATACGATCGGGATGGAAGTCCTCCAGCGCGTCGGTCTTTTCACCGGTACCGATCAGCTTGATCGGCTTGCCGGTGACCGCGCGCATCGACAGCGCAGCGCCGCCGCGGCCGTCGCCATCCACGCGAGTCAGCACGATGCCGGTGAGGCCGACGCGCTGATCGAACGCGCGCGCGAGATTCACGGCGTCCTGGCCGGTGAGACTGTCCGCGACCAGCAGCACTTCATGCGGATTGGCCGCGGCTTTGATCGCGGCTGCTTCCGCCATCATCTCTTCGTCGAGCGTGGTGCGGCCGGCGGTGTCGAGCAGCACGATGTCGTAGCCGCCGAGCTTGCCGGCTTCGAGCGCGCGCTTCGCAATCTGCGGCGGCTGCTGGCCGGCGACGATCGGCAGCGTCGGAATGTCGAGGTCGCGGCCGAGCACGGCCAGCTGCTCCATCGCCGCCGGGCGATAGACGTCGAGCGAGGCCATCAGCACCTTGCGCTTGTCGCGCTGGACCAGGCGCCGTGCGAGCTTGGCGGTGGTGGTCGTCTTACCCGAGCCCTGCAGACCGACCATCATGATCGGCACCGGCGGCACGGAATTGACGTCGATGGTCTGGCTTTCGGCGCCGAGCGTGTTGATCAGCTCGTCATGGACGATCTTGACCACCATCTGGCCGGGGGTCACCGACTTGACGACGGTGGCGCCGATCGCCTGCTCGCGGACGCGTTCGGTGAAGCTGCGCACGACCTCGAGCGCAACGTCGGCCTCGAGCAGCGCACGGCGCACCTCGCGCATTGCGGCGTCGACGTCCTTTTCGGTCAGCGCCCCGCGCCCCGTCAGACGATCAAGAATGCCACCAAGCCGTTCCGACAGATTGTCGAACAATGCCGTTGTCCTGTTTTACCTCTCCCCGCCTGCGGGGAGAGGTCGCTGCGCCCTTGCGCGGCGGGTGAGGGGGTACGGGACTATCCACGCGCACCATGCGCGGAGAGAGCCCCTCACCCCGACCCTCTCCCCGCAAGAGCGGGGCGAGGCAGAAGAAAGTCCAAACACCTTTGCGCCCGAGGGCGCACAGCGCTGTCGGGCGTTGACCTCTGGCCTCCGGGGCCAGGCGGCGGGTCGAAAAGAAAGCCTTTCCGAGAAAGTGGCGGGGTTAAACGCCGCTCACGCCGAAAAGTCAAGGAAAGTTAGGGTGTCGGGATGCCATTTCTAGGGTAAGGTCTTGAAAACAGGAGGTTTCCGACGATGGGTTCCTTTTTCGGTGGTCCCGCCCATATAGCCGGTGATGTCTTACCGTCCCACTCTCCCTGAAGCCTGCCTGTGCCGATCACCCGCCCGAAGCCTGTTTCGACTGCTTGCCGGGACCGGCGGGCTGGTCGGTATTCCCCTCTGGATGTCCCGCATGAAGACCTATGACGGCCCCGCCTCCGACCATTTCAACGGCCTGCACTTCTTCGATCCGGACGGAGCGCCGCCGAAATCGCTGCGCGAGGTGCTGCGCTGGCAGTTCAGCGGCGGGCGGGAACGGGCGAAATGGCCGGATTGGGCCCCCAGCCCTCACGCCGACACGCCCCCAGAGCGGGTCGACGGCGGCAAGGTGCGGCTCTCGTTCGTCGGGCACGCCAGCTGGCTGATCCAGACCGGCGGCCTCAATATCCTGGTCGATCCCGTGTGGTCGACGCGGGTCTCGCCGGTCAATTTTGCCGGACCGAAGCGGCGCAACGATCCAGGCATCGCCTTCGACAAGCTGCCGAAGATCGATATCGTGCTGGTTTCGCACGGCCACTACGACCATC
Source organism: Bradyrhizobium sp. T-1 (assembly GCF_053592855.1). NCBI lineage: Bacteria > Pseudomonadati > Pseudomonadota > Alphaproteobacteria > Hyphomicrobiales > Nitrobacteraceae > Bradyrhizobium > Bradyrhizobium sp. T-1. The sequence continues at coordinate 379,403 of NZ_CM132115.1, forward strand.
TCGACATCGCCACGCTGTCGCGGCTGGCCAAGAATTTTGCCCCGCGCGTGGTAACCCCACTCGGCAACGACGTGACGATGCGCAGTGCCGACTCTTCGATCAAGGTCGAGGCGTTCGACTGGCATGAGCGCGTCGAGTTCGGCGGCGGCATTGCCGTGCATCTGGTGCCGACACGGCACTGGACCGCGCGCGGCCTGTTCGACCGCAACAAGGCGCTGTGGGCGAGCTTCGTGCTGGAGACGCCGGCCGGGAAAATCTACGTCGTCTGCGATTCCGGTTATGGCGATGGCAGGCATTTTCGCCGCGTTGCCGAGAAGCACGGGGCATTGCGGCTGGCGATTCTCCCGATCGGCGCCTACGAGCCGCGCTGGTTCATGCGCGATCAGCACATGAATCCGGAAGATGCGGTGAAGGCGCTCGCCGATTGCGGCGCGCAGCAAGCGCTCGGCCATCACCACGGAACGTTCCAGCTCACCGACGAAGCAATCGACGCGCCCGCCAAGGCGCTGGTCGAAGCGCTCGATGCTGCGAAGATTCCGCAGGAGCGGTTCGTCGCGATGAAGCCGGGGCAGGTGGTGGAGATTTAGCTCGGCTCGCGAACCAAACTCCGCGCGTCGTCCCGGATCTGCGCTTACGCTTGTCCGGGACGACAACTGAATACATTGCGCGAGCTTGCGCGCCTTACTACTGCCCCGCCTTGATCGCCCAGCTCACATTCACCGTCACCGACAGCGTTTCCTCACCCGGCGCAACGGCAGCAGGCGCGGCCATCGGGGCTGTGGCCATGCGCCCCTTGAACAGCGGCATCGGAGCGCTGCCTTCGGAGACGCTGAGCGGCGCGCCGAGCGTGACGCCGGTGGCTTTGGCGTAGATCTCGGCCTTGCGGCGGGCGTCAGCGACGGCCTTCTCGCGGGCATCGTCGAGCAGCTTCGAGGCCTGCGTCACCTCAAACGAGATGTTGCCGATATCATTCGCGCCGGCGCCGACCAGCGTGTCGATGATGCCGGCGACCTTGGTCACGTCGCGGATCTTCACCGTGACACGATTGGAGGCGCGGAAGCTGACCACGGGCGAGGCGCCGTTCGAACGGTTCGGCGCATATTGCGGCTGCAGTGACAGGCGCGAGGTCTGATAATCCTTCTCGGCAATCCCGGTGCCCTTCAACGCCAGCAGCACCTTGCCCATCGCGGCGTTGTTGGCGTCGGACGCTTCCTTCGCCGATTTGGCGTCATTGGCAACGCCGGCATCGATTTGCGCGAGATCGGGCGCCGCCGAGATCGTCGCCTCGCCACTGACGGTGATGGCGGACGGAAAATCGTCGGCAAGCGCGGGCGCTGCGAGCAGCGTGGCAGCGAAAATGGCGGCAAGGGCGGCAGGCTTTTTCATCGATCTCACTTCAGCGGCACGAAAACATTGATCACCAGCTTGTCCTCAGCCGTCTTCAGGGGATCGGTGAGGTACTCCTCGATGAAGGTGTCCTTGGCTTCCAGTTTCTTGTCGTCGAGGTGATTGGTGATCGCCTCATAGGTGTTGTCCATGTTGTCGTAGGAGCCGCGATGGACGAATTTCAGCGCCTTGCCCTCCGGCGATTTGCCGATGCTCATGTCCTTGGGCAGCTTCTGCGGGTCCTGGTCGACCGGGATCTCGGCGAGGAAGGTGAAGCCGGTGTCGTCGGTCGAGGTGTAGACGATCATCGAATTGCCGGCGTGCTTGATGCCTTGCTTGTCCAGCAGCGCGTTCAGCGCCTTGAAGGCATCAACCAGGGTGTCGAAGGCGGAATCCCAATTGGCGGTGCCCTTGACCATCACGACCTTCTTGGCCTCGAGCGTGGTCTCCAGGCCAAAGGGATCGGCGGTCTGCACCGGCGCGGGAGCGGCGGCCGCGGCGGGCGGCGATGCCGCCGGGGCCGGTGAGGCGCTGGCCGCAGGCGATGGTCCCGGTGACGGGGTTGCCGCAGGCGCAGGCGAGGCGCTCGCAGCCGGCGAGGGTACGGCCGACGGGGCCGGCGAGGGGCTTGCCGAGGCAGCGGGCGCCGGGCTTGGGGTCTGAGCCAGGGCGTCCGAGAGGCCAAGCGACAAGGCCGCTGCCGGGATCAGCGCGGCCAGAGCGAGACGACGAAACCTAATCATTCTATTCTCCCCAAGGCCTTGGCGACCAAGGCCCAAATCCGGTCGCGCACCCCGGTTCGCGCGAACCGCGCCGTTCTAACACGCGAGTGCCAAATTCGTCCCATGACAGATGCGTCATGGCCATCCCCTTTGGCTGCCGCAGCCAAATCACTGGCCAAGCCGGCAACGATCGCCATATAAGACAGGCGAAATTCAGGAAATTTCATGAGCGCGCTGGCCAACCACGCATTTGCCAAGATGAACGGCATCGGCAACGAGATCGTCGTTGTCGACATGCGCGATTCTGCGGGCCGCATCACGCCGGACGATGCCCGCTCGGTAGCCTCCGCGAATGGCGGCGTGCCCTATGACCAGCTCATGGTGCTGCAGAAGCCGCGGCTCGACGGCACTGAAGCCTTCATCAGCATCTACAACAATGACGGCTCGGAGGCCGGCGCCTGTGGCAACGGCATGCGCTGCGTGGTGCGTCGCATCTTCGAGAAGAGCGGGCAGACCACCGCGACCTTCGAGACCGCGGCCGGCCTGCTCAATGCCTGGCAGGGCCCGGCGCCCGATCTCTACACCGTGGACATGGGGGCGCCAAAGTTCGGCTGGCAGGACATTCCGCTCGCGGAAGAGTTCCGCGACACCCGCTACATCGAATTGCAGATCGGGCCGATCGACAATCCGATCCTGCATTCGCCGTCCGTGGTCAGCATGGGCAATCCACATGCGATCTTCTGGGTCGACGACGTCAAGGCCTATGATCTCGAGCGCTTTGGTCCGCTCCTGGAAAATCATCCGATCTTCCCCGAGCGCGCCAACATCACGCTCGCCCATATCGTCGATCGCGAGCACATCACCATGCGGACCTGGGAGCGCGGTGCGGGTCTCACCCGGGCCTGCGGTTCGGCGGCCTGTGCGACCGCCGTTGCGGCTGCGCGCCTGAAGCGCACCGAGCGCAAGGTCGAGATGACGTTGCCCGGCGGCAAGCTCGGCATCGAATGGCGCGAGCGCGACGACCACGTGCTGATGACGGGCACGGCGACCTTCGAATATGAAGGCAAGTTCGATCCGGCGCTGTTCGCGCCGGTGGGCTGATGGGCGTCGACATCGTCACCTTCGGTTGCCGCCTCAACGCCTTCGAGGCCGAAGTGATCCGCCGCGAAGCGGAAGGCGCGGGGCTGTCAGACACCATCGTCATCAACAGCTGCGCCGTCACCAACGAGGCGGTGGCGCAGGCGCGGCAGTCGATCCGCAAACTGAAGCGCGAGCGGCCGGAAGCGCGCATCGTCGTCACCGGCTGCGCGGCGCAGACGCAAAGCGGCATGTTCGCCGACATGGCCGAGGTCGATCGCGTCGTCGGCAATGACGACAAGATGCGCGGCGATGCGTGGCGCGAGGCGCGCGATGCCTTCGATCTCGGCGCCAGCGAGAAGATCGCCGTCAGCGACATCATGACGGTGAAGGAGATGGCGCCGCATCTGATCGACGGCTATGCGAGCGGCCTGCCCCGGGTGTTCGTGCAGGTGCAGAACGGCTGCGATCATCGCTGCACCTTCTGCATCATTCCCTATGGCCGCGGCAATTCGCGCTCGGTGCCGATGGGCGCGGTGGTCGAGCAAGTCCGCACGCTGGTGGAGCGCGGTCATGCCGAGATCGTGCTGACCGGCGTCGATCTCACCAGCTACGGCGCCGATCTCCCGGGTGCGCCGAAGCTCGGCCTGCTGACCAAGCAGATCTTGCGGCACGTGCCGGAGCTGAAGCGGCTGCGCATCTCCTCGATCGATTCGATCGAGGCAGATGGGGATCTGCTCGAAGCCATCGCCGATGATGCGCGGCTGATGCCGCATCTGCACCTGTCGCTGCAATCCGGCGACGACATGGTCCTGAAGCGCATGAAGCGGCGGCATTCGCGGAGCGATGCGATCGCGTTCTGCGATCAGGTGCGGCGCCTGCGCCCTGACATTGTCTTCGGCGCCGACATCATCGCGGGCTTCCCCACCGAGACCGAGGAGATGTTTTCGCGCTCCCTCGATCTGGTCGAGCAGTGCGGCCTGACGTTCCTGCACGTCTTCCCCTATTCACCGCGGCCCGGAACGCCGGCCGCGCGGATGCCGCAGGTTGCGGGGGGCGCGATCAAGGTGCGGGCGAAGCGGCTGCGTGCAGCGGGTGAGGCCGCGTTGCGGCTGCGGCTGCAGGCCGAGATTGGCGCAACGCGCGAGGTGCTGATCGAGAGCGACGGGCAGGGCCGGACCGAGCATTATCTGCCGGTGGCGATTGCGGGCGGGCGTGTGGGCAGTGTCGTGCCGCTGACAATCGTCGGCAATGATGGCGAGCGGCTAACGACGTAATCCGCTGTCGTCCCGGCGAAGGCCCTAGGGCATGCACACATCTTTCTTGGCAGGAAGTTGCCTTGGGGGATTCCCGAATCGGCACTTTGTGTGATTCCTATTGCGACACTTCGGCTTTGGCGGAGGTGTTGGCATGCTGTCAGGCATCGATTGGACCTTGGGCCGGTTCGGGGATTGTCGTCTCGATAAAGGGGGGCGGCTCTCGTCGAACGCATGGTTGCGGGCAATACGGTCTGCCTGCGTCGGCTTTCCAAGGGAGATCGCGCGCTGGAAGTGCGGTTCAACCGCTTTCTCGGCCACGACAAGGTGACGGCGGAGCGGATTATCGAAAGCTGGAGCGAACGCACGATCACCGCGGTGGAAGGCCGCCACGTGCTGGCCATCCAGGACACCAGCGAGATCCACTTCAACACGACGCCACAACGACGGCGCGGGCTCGGAGAAATCGGCAAAGGCAATAATTATGGCGTGCTGTTGCACCCGCTGCTGGCGGTGGATGCCGACGATGGCACCTGTCTTGGGCTTTTGAGCGGACAGATATGGACGCGCCAAGGCCGCCGCACGACCTCGCACGACAATCGGGAATTATCGGACAAGGAATCGCAGCGCTGGATATCCACCGCCGTTGCGGCCAGGCCGCTGCTCACCAAGGCCTCGGCGGTGACTGTGCTGGGGGATCGCGAGAGCGATATCTTTGCCCTTTATGCCAGTTCGGCCGAGCAGCACTTCCACGTCATCGCGCGCAGTATGCATGACCGCAAGCTTGCAGACCGCAACGCTTTATATGAGGTCAGCGATGCCATGGCCGCGGCGGATCGGCGTGCGGTCCAACTGCCTGCGCGCGCCGCACGGCCGGCACGTCTGGCCCAGCTCGAACTTCGCTTTGGCACGATCGAGCTTGCCCGCCCACAGAGCAAGTTCCTGCGCCATCTGCCGAAAAGCTTGTCGCTGGCGGTGGTCGACGTGCGCGAGATCAATGCCAAAACCGGCGTCGAGCCGCTGCACTGGCGGCTTCTCACCTCTCACGACGTCGCCGGCATTGAAGACGCCTGGCGTATCGTCCAATGGTACAAGCAGCGCTGGATTATCGAGCAGTTCTTCCGCGCCCTGAAGACGCAAGGCCTTAAGCTCGAAGACAGCCAGATCGGAACCGCCGATCGCCTTCTCAAGCTGGTCGCTATAGCCGCCAAGGCCGCCGTCATCACGATCCAGCTTCTGCAAGCGCGCGGTGGCGGTCAGCAGCTCCATCGCGTTGCCTTCAACGACGGCGAAATCGGTGCGCTTGCTGCTCTCAACAAGCAACTCGAAGCCAAGAGCAAACGACTCAAGAACCCGCATCCGCCCGACAGCCTCGCCTGGGCCGCCTGGATCATCGGCCGCCTCGGCGGTTGGGATGGCTATCCATCGTCCAAACCGCCGGGCCCGATCACCTTCAAAAACGGCCTCGAATACTTCAAAGCCGCCGCAGCCGGATGGAGCCTCAGAGATACGTGCATGCCCTAGGGCGAAGGCCGGGACTCATACCGCGTGATCTATCGGTTGCGCGGGGTGCTTTAGTTCGTGAGGGTCCTACGACGCCCGCACCTGCCAGAAGCGCAGCGTGCGCAGCGCATTCTCCGACGTCATGCGCGCAAAATTGCTTTGCGCTCGCGCAAGATCGGCCGGCTTCATCGCGCCGCTGGCGAAACGGCTTTCGAGCACGGCGACCGTGGTTTCCCAACTGAGCTGTGCCGCCTTGCACGGCACCAGCAGGCCGTCTTCGCGCAGGCTCTGCATCAGGGGGCGGATCACCTCGACGGTCGAGCCGGACAGTGCCGCCAGTGCGGCCACGGCCTCTTCATAGCGCCGCTGCCTGGCGAAGCCGAGCAGCGTTGCCTCGTTGAGCTGGCCGGCCGCTTTGAGATTCGCGATCGCCCGCTTGGCACCCTCGAAGTCACGGACGCCCGACATCTCGCGCTCGACGCCGACGGTGACCGCGGCGATCGCGCTCTGGATTTCCTCGAATAGATCGGGCGGCGCACGCGACAGCAGGCGGGTGCGAACGGCGTCAGTTGCGGAGCGCAGCAATCGGCGGCGCAGATCCGACGGCAGGTCGACGCGGACGCCGATGCTCACCGCGAGCTCGGGATCGCTCTCGGCCTGACCGACGATGATCGTGAATCCCTTTCCCGACATGCGCGCGCCCGGATTGGCGGCGAGACGCCGGTTGACGCTGGGATAGCGCCGCGCCAGCAGCGCGTCGGTGACGATCTCCTTCAGCCACCAACGCCCGGCGACCGCAAGCAGATGCGGCTCGCTTTTGTTGGAGGCGATTTTGACCAGCTCGCCGTCGTCGAGGCGCGCGGATTCCTGCAGTACGGGACCGGCGATGCGGATCTCGTCATTGTTGGCGAGACGGCGGATCACGGACGGCGGCGCCTGTGCGATCGGTGCGAGCTGGGCGCTGATCTCAGCGAGCGCAACGCGTGCGCCCATGTCGGCGATGGCGCGCAGCTCGATGGTTCCGATCAGGCGCTCGAGCACGTCGTCAAACAGCGCGATCTGCTCGTCGTTGAAGCTTCCGGCGGAGGACAGGAAGAGGTCGGTGACGCGTCGGGCGGTCTCCAGGCCCTTTTCCGGCGAGCCGGTCCGGATTGCGGACTCGACCTCGTCGATGATCGATAGCTCGGCCGTGGACATGACGCGTTGCTCGTCCTGAGCGGATGGGAGGCTTGTTCTAAGCAACCGCGATCATTAGCGACGAGCCCTGAATGTTTCGTAAACCATGGCGCCATGACCCTCACCCTGAGGGTCTAAAAGACTATTCCCCATTCCACCCGCAGGCGCGGAGCTTTTCGTGCATGTGGGGCGGGGCCGGTGCCACGACGCGGACCGGCTCCTTGTTCCGGGAGATCGGCACCACGATCTCGCGGGAATGCAGATGCAGTTTCGGCTCGCCGAAGCGCGGGCCGTTGCCGTAAATGTTATCGCCGAAGATCGGCCAGCCGGTTGCCGACGAATGCACCCGCAATTGGTGAGTCCGGCCGGTCACCGGTTCCATGGCGAGCCAGGCGAAACCCTCGCCCCGGCCCATCACCTTCCAGTTTGTGATGGCCTTCTGCCCCTCGGGATCGGGCTTCTGCCACCAGCCGCGCTCGGCATTGAGCCGGCCGAGGGGCATGTCGATGGTGCCTTCGTCTTCGGCCGGGCCGCCCTCGACCACGGTCCAGTAGGTCTTGCCGATCTTGCCGTGCTTGAAGAGGAGGCCGAGCGAAGCGGTGGCCTTGCGATGGCGGCCGAGCACGAGGCAGCCGGAGGTGTCCTTGTCCAGCCGGTGGGCCAGCACCGGCGGCCGCGGCAGGCCGAACCGGAGCGCGTCGAAGGAATCCTCCAGATTGGCGCCGCCCTTGGGGCCGCGATGCACCGGCAGGCCGGCCGGCTTGTTGATGACCAGCATCAGGCCGTCGCGATGAAGCACGCGGCCTAAAATCTCATCAGCGGTCAATTCGGGAACATCGAGCAATTGCAAGACTTTCGGACAAGACTTTCGTTTGGGGGCCGGAACGGCTAACACACCCCCGCCATGAACGATACCACGTCAGATCCCCCCAAGCTGAGCTGGTGGCGCCGCCTGTCCAACGGACTGAAGCGGACCTCGTCCTCGCTCGGGACCGCGGTTGCCGATCTCGTCACCAAGCGCAAGCTCGACCGCGCCATGCTCGACGACATCGAGGACGTGCTGCTGCGCGCCGACCTCGGCACACAGGTCGCGGTGCGGATCGCGGACGCCGTCGGCACCGGGCGCTACGACAAGGCGATCTCGGCCGACGAGGTCAAGGACGTGGTCGCGACCGAGGTCGAGAAGGTGCTGGCGCCGGTGGCCAAGCCGCTCGAGATCGATACCGCCAAGAAGCCGTTCGTGATCCTCGTGGTCGGCGTCAACGGCTCCGGCAAGACCACGACCATCGGCAAGCTCTCGCAAAAATTCGCCTCCGAAGGCCGCAAGGTGATGCTGGCCGCTGGCGACACGTTTCGCGCCGCTGCGATCGAGCAGCTCAAGGTCTGGGGCGAGCGCACCAGGACGCCCGTGATATCAGGCGCGCAGGGCTCGGACTCGGCAAGCCTTGCTTTCAATGCGCTGACCGCGGCGAAAGAGCAGGCCATCGACGTGCTCTTGATCGACACCGCCGGCCGCCTGCAGAACAAGGCCGAGCTGATGAACGAGCTCGAGAAGGTCGTGCGCGTCATCCGAAAGGTCGACGCTTCGGCGCCGCATGCGGTGCTACTCGTGCTCGATGCCACCGTCGGCCAGAACGCGCTGTCGCAGGTCGAGGCCTTTCATCGCACGGCGGGCGTGACCGGTCTCGTCATGACCAAGCTCGATGGCACCGCGCGCGGCGGCATTCTGGTGGCGCTCGCGGAAAAATTCAAACTGCCGGTGCATTTCATCGGCGTCGGCGAAGGCGTCGACGATCTCGCGCCGTTCACCGCGCGCGATTTTGCCCGCGCGATCGCCGGAATCGAAAGCTAGAGAATGGACAAGACCCAGCCGCATCCGCTGTTCAAGCTTGCGACCGAGCTCGGTCCGCTGCTCGTGTTCTTCTTCGTCAACGCGAAGTTCAATCTGTTCGCCGCAACCGGCGCCTTCATGGTTGCGATCGTGGCGGCGATGATCGCCTCCTATGTGGTGACGCGCCACATTCCGATCATGGCGATCGTCACCGGCGTGATCGTGCTGGTGTTCGGCACGCTGACCCTGGTGCTGCACGACGAGACCTTCATCAAGGTCAAGCCGACCATCATCTACGGCCTGTTCGCCGCGATCCTCGGCGGCGGCCTGCTGTTCGGCCGCTCCTTCATCGCCGTGATGTTCGACCAGATGTTCAACCTGACCCCGCAGGGCTGGCGCATCCTCACGCTGCGCTGGGCGCTGTTCTTCGCCGGCATGGCGGTGTTGAACGAGGTGGTCTGGCGCACCCAGAGCACGGACTTCTGGGTGAACTTCAAGGTGTTCGGCGTGACCCCGCTGACCATGATCTTCGCCATCGCCCAGATGCCGCTGACGAAGCGCTATGGTGTCGAGCCGGTGTCGCTGGAGACCAGCGAGGCCGAGGCGGGAGACGTCAGGAAAGGGTGACGCCAGCTCCGGCCCGGGCTGCCGCGACCAAAGCGTATTCACGCTGACGTGCACTTCGTGTGCTCTGTTGATCGCTGCCGGTCGGATTCTTCATCGCTCCCTAACCGCAAGCTGAGATTGTTCAGCTCTTTACCTTGCCTGAAAGGCCGCAGGCGATAGCCTTCCGTCGTGAAGTGGATCGCGATCCGATCTGCGGATTGAGCCCGTAGGCCCGAGCAGGGCACGCCGGAGGACCCGGTGGTGAGCGCAAAACAGGACCAGACTGCTGAACACCTGGTTCAGTATCTTCGGCAGCTCGCTCCGCAGGTCCGATGCCGCCTGCTGGCCGAGCTGGAACGGCTGCATCTCCTCGGCGAGGATATTCCGCATTCCGAGCCGTTGATCGCGGCGCTGCGTGCCGAGTTCCGTAACACCGGCCAGAATCATTATCGCGTCGGAAATCCCTCACGCTACTTCTTCGAGCCGATCGAGCCGGTCCTGGTGGACAGGGCGCCGGAGCGGGCCAATCGCGGCCAGATCGCCCGAGGATCACTGGCTCCGATCTGGAGCCTTGTGACGGAGCAATTGCTGCGCAGCATGGCCGCCGACTACATCGCCGATGCGAAGGATGTCATCTCTGCCGACAGGCAGGGCGAGGCGCGGCAGATGGCCCGCGCGTTCCAGAAGAAGGTCTTGATCTCTCTCAACGGCCTGCTTGGCTCTGCCGACGGGGCCGCCAGCATTCGCGATGGGTTGATGGCCTATACCAGCTCGCATGCGACGTTCGACGATCTGAAGAAGATGCTGCGCTACCTCGACATGCAGCGGGAGCTCGAGGATTTTGGCGGTGCGCTCGCGCCGAAGATTGCCCGGCTCGAGGGCGCCAGCCTTTCCAAGGTCCTCGGCCTCCTGAGCGCGCTCAAGGCCAAGAGCATCGATGCCGTGCCGTTCGCGCTCACGATCGTCGCAAGGCGTCTGGAAGCTCCTTGGGAGCTGCTGTCCGTCGCGACCGCTCCGGCCGACGACAGGGCTGCGGCGCGAATCGCGGCGTCCCCCTTCGCGATTGCGGTTTCGATGGTGATCGATCAGATCGAGGAGAAGCACCTCCTCTTGCTCTTCGCGCTCAGGAACAATCGTCCGGTACGGGCCAGGGAGATCGTTGGTGAGATCTACCGGATCGAGGAGGCGCTAAGAACTCAGATCGAGCTCAAAGGATCCGACTGGGCCCGGCAGCTGGATGACCTGATGAGCGCCGTCCAGGCCGCCGTCGACGCGGAGATCAGCACCATTCCGGGCGATCACCGGCACCTGACGCACATTCTGGAATCGCCGCGGTTGCGTCCGGACCATTCCTTTGGTCACAAGGTCGGCCACATGTTCGAGAAGGGCTGGGATGTCGTGGCCGGCTTGCTGGCAGGCAACACGGATCAAACGCCGCGATAATTTTGCTGAGCTCAGGCCGCGGAGGAGCTTGTCCGCGCCGTGGTCAGCTTCCTGCTTTGAGCGCCTTGTCGAGCTCGGGCATGAGCACGGCTTTGAGATTGTCCGGCGTGATCGGGCCGACGAGCTTGTAGACGATCGTGCCTTCGCGGCCGACGACGAACGTCTCCGGCACGCCATAGACGCCCCATTCGATCGAGGCGCGGCCATTGGCGTCGGTGCCGACGCGGCCGAACGGGTTGCCGTAGCGCCCGAGGAAGCGCCGCGCGTTGTCGGGCGTGTCCTTGTAATTGATGCCGACGAGCTGGAAGCGCTTGTCCTTGGCGAGCTCCGTCAACAGCGGCGCCTCGTCATGGCACGGGACGCACCAGGAGGCCCAGACGTTGACGAGGCTGACCTTGCCCTTGAAGGCAGCAGGGTCGAGACCCGGCACTTGCGCGCTCTCGGCCTGCAACCCCTCGAGCGGTGGCAAATTGGTCTGCGGCGCCGGCCTCCCGATCAGCGCCGAGGGAATCCGCGAGGGATCGCCGTTGCCGAGCTTGAACCAGAACAGCACGGCAAGCCCGAGGAAGGCGAGCAGCGGCAGCACCATCAGAAAGGTGCGGCGCGGCGCCGTCGCGGAGGTCGATTGATCGCTCATGGTGTGTCCGTCGCGCTGCGGCCCGAGCGGCGGGTGATGCCGCTGCGCTCGAGCTCGCGCAAACGCTCCGTCTGGTTGCGATAGTCGAGCACGATCCAGCCGATCAGGAGCACGACCACGATGGCTGCCGCAACATAGGACGTCACGATGAAGGACGCATAGGGACCGAGCGACATGATCATGCAGCCCCTTTTGAAGCGTTCTCTTGATGCGAACCGGTCCCCACTTCGCTGGAAAACGCGACGCGGCTCGCCTGCATCATCTGCAAGGAGCGCACGCGCCGGCGCAAAATCTCGTTGCGCATGGCGGCCAAATGAAGCGTGACGAACAGCAGCGTGAATGCGACGGCCATCACCAGCAGCGGAATCAGGAACGATTTGTCGAGCGTCGAGCCGCCCATGCGCATCACCGAGGCCGGCTGATGCAGCGTGTTCCACCAGTCGACCGAGAATTTGATGATGGGAAGATTGAGCGCGCCGACCAGCGTCAGCACCGCCGCGGCACGCGCCGCGCGCGAGGGGTCTTCGACCGCGCGCCAAAGCGCCATCAGGCCGAGATACATCAGGAACAGGATCAGCACCGAGGTCAGCCGCGCATCCCATTCCCAATAGGTGCCCCACATCGGCCGGCCCCACAGCGAGCCCGTCAGCAGCGCCAGGAAGGTGAAGGCTGCGCCGATCGGTGCGGCGGCTTTGGCGGCGACGTCGGCGAGCGGATGTCGCCACACCAGGGTGCCGAGCGAGGCCATGCTCATCACGCCCCAGACGAACATCGACAGCCACGCATTGGGCACGTGGATGAACATGATCTTCACGGTCGCGCCCTGCTGATAATCGTCGGGCGCAAGCGCAGTTTGATAGAGGCCGATCGCGAGCAGGACGACGGTCGCAGCCGCGAGCCAGGGCAGCACCCGCGCTGAGAGCGCGAGGAACCTTGTGGGGTTGGCGAGGTCGATCAGCGACATGGTATCCTGATAATCACCGGGAGCTGCTCACGCAATCAGCATGAAAGCGCGCAGCGAAAGTTGATCGGGGTCAAGGCAACCGGCCCATTTCAGTCCAGTCCATGCTTCAGGCTCGCGGCCGCCGCGAACGGACCGATCACGAGGCTGACCAGCGACAGCGCGCAGAGGATCGAGAACGGTGCGCCGAACGTCATGGGGCCGACGATCACGGCCTGCGAGGCCGCGACGCCGAAAATCAGCACGGGAATCGACAGCGGCAGCACCAGCACGGCCATCAACAGCCCGCCGCGATGCAGCGTCACCGCCAGCGCCGCGCCGATCATCCCGGTAAATGTCAGCGCAGGCGTGCCCGCCAAAAGCGTCAGCGCCACCGCGCCGGTTGCGACCATGTCGAGGTTGAGCAGCAGGCCGAGCACGGGGGTTGCGACAATCAGCGGCAGGCCCGCGGCCAGCCAATGCGCCAGCGCCTTGGCGGCGCAGGCCAGCTCCAGCGGCGTCCGGCTCATCGTGATCAAATCGAGCGAGCCGTCTTCGTGGTCGGCCATGAACAGGCGATCCAGCGTCAGCAGGCTCGCCAGCAGCGCGCCAAGCCAGAGGATCGCAGGTCCGAGCCGCGACAGCAGCGCCAGGTCCGGTCCGACCGCGAACGGCATCAGAACGACCACGGTCAGGAAAAACAGCACACCGATCAGCGCCCCACCGCCGACGCGGAGCGCGATCCGGATGTCCCGGCGGATCAGGGCGGAGAGGGCGGTCATTGGGGGGGCCTTTCCGCGGGGTAGACATGAAAGCCCGGCTCGTCCCACAGGCATGCTGCGCTCGCTCCCCCGCTTGCGGGGGAGGGTTGGGGAGAGGGTGTCTCGACAACGAAGACTCCCGCGGAGGAGATAACCCTCACCCGGCGCTGTGCGCCGACCTCTCCCGCAAGCGGGAGAGGCAAGGGAGCCCGCGGCGATGACCTCGTCGCGGGTGCAAGAGCGCAGTTCTGCCGCTCGAAAAACTGAGGGTCCGCGATCCTCATGCCGCCCCCCCGATCCGCAACTCCCGCGATTCGATGCCGAGCGGCGCATGGGTGGCCGCGATGATCATCCCGCCGCGGGCGAGGTGCTCCCGCATCAGGCCGCCGAACATGTCCTGGCCGGCGACGTCCAGCGCGTTGGTCGGCTCGTCCAGCAGCCAGACCGGGCGGCGGACCGTCAAGAGGCGGGCCAGCGAGAGCCGGCGGCGCTGGCCGGCGGACAGGAAGCCCGCGGGCAGATGGGTGGCGTGGTCGAGCCCGACGGTGGCGAGACTTTCCGCCGCGTCACGCTGCTCGCCGCCGAGAAAATCAGCCCAGAATGCCAGGTTTTCGGCCACGCTGAGCGCCGGCTTCAGGGCATCGCGGTGGCCGAGATAGTGGCATTGCTCCGGTAGCGTCAGCTCGGCATCGCCCCCGTCGAGCGCGATCGTGCCGCCCGCCGGAACGAGCAGGCCGGCGATCAGCCGCAACAGCGAGGTCTTGCCCGATCCGTTGCGGCCCACGACCGCCACGGCTTCGCCGGACGCGGCCCCGAAATCGAGCCCGGAAAAAACCTCGCGCCCGCCGCGCACGCAAGCGACCCCGCGTCCGGACAGCTGCATCTTGCCTCGTACCAAACCGTTCAAAGCCGGGCCTCAGGAAAACTTGGGGTAGCGCATCAGAATTTGTGGCTCGCGACTTGCTGGGTTCGATTGTGGCTGTGGCGGCGCGGTTAGAAAGCTTCTATAAGCCCGGAACTACTTGATGCAGCAACTCAACCTGCCCCTGCAAGCGACCCAGCCGGAATCGCTGACGGTGTTAAAATACCCCTTGCCGGGTATAACTAACAATTGGGATTTCCTACATGACCTCGCTCGACAGCTTCAAATGCAAAAAGACCCTCAAGGTCGGCGCCAAGACCTATGTCTATTACAGCCTGCCCACGGCCGAGAAGAATGGTCTGAAGGGAATTTCGAAACTTCCCTATTCGATGAAGGTCCTGCTCGAGAACCTGCTCCGCAACGAGGACGGCCGCTCGGTCAAGAAGGAAGACATCGTCGCGGTGTCGAAGTGGCTGCGCAAGAAGTCGCTGGAGCATGAGATCGCCTTCCGTCCGGCGCGCGTGCTGATGCAGGACTTCACCGGCGTGCCGGCCGTGGTCGATCTCGCCGCGATGCGCAACGCGATGCAGAAGCTCGGCGGCGATGCCGAGAAGATCAACCCGCTGGTCCCCGTCGATCTCGTCATCGACCACTCCGTGATCGTGAACTTCTTCGGCGACAACAAGGCCTTCGGCAAGAACGTCGCCGAAGAGTACAAGCAGAACCAGGAGCGCTACGAGTTCCTGAAGTGGGGCCAGAAGGCGTTCTCGAACTTCTCCGTCGTGCCGCCCGGCACCGGCATCTGCCACCAGGTCAATCTCGAATATCTCTCCCAGACGGTGTGGACCAAGAAGGAGAAGATGACGGTCGGCAAGAAGACCGGCACCTTCGAGGTCGCCTATCCGGACTCGCTCGTCGGCACCGACTCGCACACCACCATGGTCAACGGTCTCGCCGTGCTCGGCTGGGGCGTCGGCGGCATCGAGGCGGAAGCCTGCATGCTCGGCCAGCCGCTGTCGATGCTGCTGCCCAATGTGGTCGGCTTCAAGCTGAAGGGCGCGATGAAGGAAGGCGTCACCGCGACCGACCTCGTGCTGACCGTCACGCAGATGCTGCGCAAGCTTGGCGTGGTCGGCAAGTTCGTCGAGTTCTTCGGCCCCGGCCTCGACAACCTCTCGGTTGCCGACAAGGCGACCATCGCCAACATGGCGCCCGAATATGGCGCGACCTGCGGCTTCTTCCCGGTCGATGCGGCCGCGATCGACTATCTCAAGACCTCCGGCCGTGCCGCACCGCGCGTTGCGCTGGTGCAGGCCTATGCGAAGGCGCAAGGGCTGTTCCGCACCGCCAAGTCGGCTGATCCCGTGTTCACGGAAACGCTGACGCTCGACCTCGCCGACGTCGTGCCGTCGATGGCCGGCCCGAAGCGTCCCGAAGGCCGCATCGCGCTGCCGTCGGTCGCCGAAGGTTTTTCGCTCGCACTCGGCACGGAGTACAAGAAGGCCGAGGAGCCGGCGAAGCGCTTTGCCGTCGAGGGCAAGGACTTCGAGATCGGCCATGGCGATGTCGTGATCGCCGCGATCACGTCCTGCACCAACACCTCGAATCCGAGCGTGCTGATCGGCGCGGGCCTGCTCGCACGTAACGCCGCCGCGAAGGGCCTCAAGGCCAAGCCGTGGGTGAAGACCTCGCTCGCCCCGGGCAGCCAGGTGGTCGCGGGCTATCTCGCCGATTCCGGTCTGCAGAAAGATCTCGACAAGGTCGGCTTCAACCTGGTCGGCTTCGGCTGCACCACCTGCATCGGCAATTCCGGCCCGCTGCCGGAGGAGATCTCGAAGTCGATCAACGACAACGGCATCGTGGCCGCCGCCGTGCTGTCCGGCAACCGCAACTTCGAAGGCCGCGTCTCGCCGGACGTGCAGGCGAACTATCTCGCCTCGCCGCCGCTGGTCGTCGCCCACGCGCTCGCCGGCAGCGTCACCAAGAACCTCGCCGTCGAGCCGCTCGGTGAAGGCAAGGACGGCAAGCCGGTGTACCTGAAGGACATCTGGCCGACGACCAAGGAGATCAACGCCTTCATGAAGAAGTTCGTGACCGCGTCGATCTTCAAGAAGAAGTATGCCGACGTGTTCAAGGGCGACACCAACTGGCGCAAGATCAAGACGGTCGAGAGCGAGACCTATCGCTGGAACATGTCTTCGACCTATGTGCAGAACCCGCCCTACTTCGAAGGCATGAAGAAGGAGCCGGAGCCGGTCACCGATATCGTCGAGGCGCGCATCCTCGCGATGTTCGGCGACAAGATCACCACCGACCACATTTCGCCGGCCGGTTCGATCAAGCTCACCTCGCCCGCGGGCAAATATCTCAGCGAGCACCAGGTGCGTCCCGCCGACTTCAATCAGTACGGCACGCGCCGCGGCAATCATGAAGTGATGATGCGCGGCACCTTCGCCAACATCCGCATCAAGAACTTCATGCTGAAGGGCGCGGACGGCAACATTCCGGAAGGCGGTCTGACCAAGCACTGGCCCGACGGCGAGCAGATGTCGATCTACGACGCTGCGATGAAGTATCAGCAGGAGCAGGTGCCGCTGGTCGTGTTCGCCGGTGCCGAATACGGCAATGGCTCCTCGCGCGACTGGGCTGCGAAGGGCACGCGTCTGCTCGGCGTGCGCGCCGTGATTTGCCAGAGCTTCGAGCGCATCCATCGCTCCAACCTGGTCGGCATGGGCGTGCTGCCGCTGACTTTCGAGGACGGTACCTCGTGGTCGTCGCTCGGCCTGAAGGGCGACGAGAAGGTCACGCTGCGTGGCCTGGTCGGCGACCTGAAGCCGCGCCAGAAGCTCACCGCGGAGATCGTGTCCGGCGACGGTTCGTTGCAGCGCGTTTCGCTGCTCTGCCGCATCGATACGCTGGACGAGCTCGATTACTACCGGAACGGCGGCATCCTGCACTATGTGCTGCGCAAGCTCGCGGCCTAAGCGCGAATTTGTGAACGGTGGCTCACTGCGACGTGAGTAGAAGGTTAAACGAAGGCGGCCTATCACAAGGCCGCCTTCGCGCGTTTGCGGCATGTTTCAGATGGGCTCGCCCGGCGGAAATCCCGCTGAGACGGTTGAATATGCCGCGCCCCGTAAGACTACGGTGACCATCAGGCGATAAGCTTTCCCCAACGAATGACGATGTGTGACGTTCGACATGACAGCAATGACGACTCCTAATCTGATTTCGCGCTGGTCCGGTGCACTCTGGTCGGGAGCCCTCGGTATCTGCGCCATCGTCGCCATCATCCGTCCCGCCGAGGCCGATCCCCGCGCCGTGGTCGAACTCTTCACCTCCCAGGGCTGCTCCTCCTGCCCGCCCGCCGACAAGGTCATCGGCGACCTCGCCAAGGATCCCTCGATCATCGCGCTGAGCATGCCGATCGATTATTGGGACTATCTCGGCTGGAAGGACACGCTGGCGGATTCACGTTTCTCGGCCCGGCAGCGCGCCTATTCGCGCATGCGCGGTGACCGCGAGGTCTATACGCCGCAAGTCGTCGTCAACGGCGCGACGCATGTCATCGGCAGCGATCGCGCCGGCATCGAGACCGCGATCGGCAAGACCGATATGGGCATGGGCGTCATGAGCGTGCCCGTGACGATGTCGCTGGCGGGCAAGCAGATCAACGTGTCGGTGGCCGCGAGCAAGGAGCCGGCAGTCTCGCATGGCGAGGTCTGGATCTGCTCGATCGCGAAATCGGTGCCGATCGAGATCGGCCGCGGCGAGAACCGCGGACAGCAGATCACCTACCACAACGTCGTGCGCAATCTGCTCAAGGTTGGTGACTGGAACGGACATCCGGAAAGCTGGACCGTGCCGCTCGAGAACTTGACGTCGCGCGACGGCGTCGACGGCGCGGTGGTTTACGTCCAGGATGGCAGCCGCGAGAAGCCGGGTGCGATGCTCGGTGCGGCGTACACGTCGCTGCATTGAAGCAAGCGCTCAGATCGCCTCCGCAAAACTCGTCTTCGTCATTCCGGGGCGCTTCGTGCGCCCCGCAATGACGGTGGTGCGAAACATCCCGACACAAACAAAAAAGGACCAACTCGCGTTGGCCCTCCTTGTCGCGCGTACAGACCCGATCCTGTCCGACCCCGGGGGGCTGGGGGCTGAGGAATCCGGAACCGAAAGGACCGGGTCAACGCACACAGGTCTTTTCGCAGTGCAGGGCGGCAGGCGATGGGCGGAAAAGCGGCGATCCTGTGATTCCTGCTAACGATCCCGTGACGGTTTGCCGCTGAGAAGTTCCACCGTTGCGTGTGTCATGCTCCGCACCGGATCGGCGAGGCGAGGGTCTTCAAGGGACCGATCAAGAGCCTCTTGCGGCGGGGAACAGTTGGCGCAATCATGCAATTGTCATGATCCGCGGTTCCGGGGACGGTCTTCGCGGAGGCGGTCATGCTGATGCGACAGGAGGCGCCCCATGAGTTTGACGTCGGAGGATGCCGACCCGAGCGAGCAGCGCGCAGTGGCGCGCCCTGCCACTGCGAATGCCCAGCCGAGCGGTGTGACGTTCAACCGGCTCGAGCTGAACCGAATTCTCAATCTGTACGGCCGCATGGTCGCCGACGGCGAGTGGCGTGACTATGCCATCGACTTCCTCAAGGACCGCGCGGTGTTCTCGGTCTTTCGCCGCGCCTCCGAAGTGCCGATCTACCGGATCGAGAAGGATCCGCGGCTCGCCCGCAAACAGGGCATGTACAGCGTGATCTCGGCAACCGGCCTGATCCTGCGCCGCGGCCACGAGCTCGACCGCGTGCTGCTGGTGATCGACCGCAAACTGGCGGTGGTGTGACGACCTCCGGTCGTCATTCCGGGGCGCGACGAAGTCGCCAACCCGGAATCTCGCTCCGCAATACGCGCACATAACCTCTGGATTCCGGGCTCGCGCTTCGCGCGCCCCGGAATGACGGGTGCTTTACTTCCCCGGCACCGTCTTCGCGCCCTCGCCGAGATCGCGCTGCATCATCACCGTGTCGAGCCAGCGGCCGAATTTCAGGCCGACATTCGGGTGCGTGCCGATCATCCTGAAGCCGCCTTTGGTGTGCACGCCGATCGAGCCGGCATTGGCGGAATCGCCGATCACCGCGATCATCTGGCGGAAACCGCGTGCCTCGCATTCGGTGATCAGCCGCTCCAGCAGCTTTGAGCCGATGCCGCGGCGGTGAAAGCTCGGATCGAGATAGATCGAGTTCTCGACCGTGAAGCGGTAGGCGGGGCGGGGCCGGTAGGCGCCGGCATAGGCGTAGCCGGCGACGCGGCCGTCGAGGATGGCGACGAAATAGGGATAGCCGCCATCGACCAGCGCGCGATAGCGGCGCGTCATCTCGGCGAGGTCGGGCGGCTCCAGCTCGAACGTTGCGGTGCCCTCACGGACGGCCTGCTGGTAGATGGCGGTGACGGCGGGGAGGTCGGCCTCAAGGGTGGGCCTGATTTCAGGTGCGGACATGGGCGGAGATTAGCAGGGGCCTTACTGTGAGCAACGCCATTTCCGCATGCGTCATGGCCGGGACAAGCCCGGGCATGACGGAGACCCCCCAAAACAAAAACCCCGGCCTCGCGGCCGGGGTTCGTGTCCGTTCTGTCTGGTCTTGCGCTTAGTCGCGCTGGCCGAGGAGCTGCAGCAGCAGCGTGAACAGGTTGATGAAGTTCAAGTACAGCGACAGTGCACCGGTGATGGCTGCGCGCTCTGCGATGTCACCGCCGGCCGAAGCGTAGCCGTAGATGTAGTCGTTCTTCAGCCGCTGCGTATCCCAGGCGGTGAGGCCAGCGAACACCAGCACGCCGACCACCGAGACGATGAACTGCAGTGCCGTGCTGGCCAGGAACAGGTTGACCAGGCTCGCGATGATGATGCCGATCAGGCCCATGAACAGGAACGAGCCCATGCCGCTCATGTCACGCTTGGTGGTGTAGCCGTAGAGGCTGAGCGCACCGAAGGTCGCCGCGGTGATGAAGAACACCCGCACGATCGAGGTGTGCGTGTACACCAGGAAGATCGAGGACAGCGAGATGCCCATCAGCGCCGAGAACACCCAGAACAGGATCTGGGCGGTCGAGGGGGCGAGACGGTTGATGCCGGCCGAGATCACGAACACCATGGCGAGCGGCGCCAGCATGAACAGATATTTCAGCGGGCTCACGAACATCGCGTAGCCGAACGGCGTCAGGAACAGCTTGCCGACGCGCACGGCTTCCGGAGTCGGAACGTCGGTCACGGCAGCCATGTAAACGCCAAGCGCGGCCAGGCCGGTGATGGCGAGGCCAATGCTCATGTAATTGTAGATGCGCAGCATGTAGGCGCGCAGACCGGCGTCGACCGTCGCGGCGTCAACACGCCCGGCGGCCCGGCCGAAAGGAGAAGCGTAATTGCGGTCTAGGTCCGACATGGTCGAATTCCCGTTGGTTGGTCCGGTTCCGGCACGAGGGTCGCCATGCCGCCGGTTCGTCAAAATTCTATCTCGGGCACCGATGTCTGCCGACATTAATTTTGGCTAACAATCGGGGCTCCGAACCCATCCGATATGTGGGAAACTAACACATTCGCTGCAACCGTCCACGCGCGGCCGAATGTCGCCCTCCACCTGCATTCCTGACGAGAACCTGACAAGCAGACGTGGTTAACCGCAGGAATCGTGCGATTTCGATCCAGTGCCGCCATCCGCTACCTTTTGTCACAAATTCCGCAACACCGTGGCGGGCTTCTTGTTCAACGCCAGGAGCGTGCCGGCGAGCCCAAGCCCGACCGTGACGACCAGGGCGGCCGCGACCACGCCCGCTGCGCTGCCGGCCTGCCAGACGAAAGTCAGCGTCATCAGCCGCGTCACGATCATCCAGGCTGCGATGCTGCCGGCAATCACGCCGAAGACGGCGGTGGCAAAGCCGATCAGGAGATATTCGAGCGCGTAGGCGCCGAGCAGCCGCAGCCGCGTGGCGCCGAGCGTCTTCAGGATCACCGCATCATAGACCCGGTGGCGATGGCCGGCGGCGAGCGCACCGCCGAGCACCAGGATCGCCGAGATCAGGGTCACGGCGCTGGCGCCGCGAATCGCGAGCGCGAGATTGGTCACCACCGAGCCGACGGTTTCCATCACCTCGCGCACGCGCACGCTCGTCACCATCGGAAAGGCGTCGGCCACCTGCTTGATGATCTTGCCGTCGCCGGACGCATCCCCGCCGGCTTCGGTCAGCGTCGCGATGTGGGTATGCGGCGCGCCCTTGAAGGCGTTGGGCGAGAACACCAGCACGAAATTGATGCCGAGCCCCTGCCAGTCGATGGTGCGCAGATTGCCGATTTTCGCCGGGATGTCGCGGCCGAGCACGTTGACGACGATTTCGTCGCCGAGCTTGAGGCCGAGCCCGTCGGCGATCTTCTTCTCCATCGAGACCAGCGGCGGTCCGGAATAGTCCGCACGCCACCACTCGCCTTCGACCACCTTGGAGCCCTTCGGAAGCTCGCCGGTATAGGTCAGGCCGCGATCGCTTTGTAGCACCCATTCGGAATCGGTGGTGGGCTTGAGGTCTTCGGCGCGCACCCCGCCGGCGGCGACGATGCGCCCGCGCAGCATCGGCACGTCCTCGACCTTCGCACCAGGGGCGATCTGGCGCAGATAGCCGTCGAACTCGGCGGCCTGCGGGCTCGGAATGTCGATGAAGTAGAACGACGGCGCTCGATCGGGCAGCGCGGCGAGAAACTGCCGGCGCAGATTGCCGTCGATCTGGGTGATGGTGACGAGCACGGCGAGGCCAAGGCCAAGCGACAGCACGACCGACGGCGTCAGCGCGCCCGGCCGGTGGATGTTGGCGATCGCCAGCCGCAGCATGGTGAAGCGCGTGCGCGGCAGACGCCGCGCGATCGCCATCAGCACGGCGGCGACGCCGCGCAGCACTGCGAACACGACGACGGAGGAGACCACGAACACCGTGGCGATGCGCTTGTCGAAGGACAGTCCGATCACTACGGCGACGAGCAGCGCGACGACGACGGCCATCAACACGAGATAGCTCCAGCGCGGCCGGTGCCATTCCGAGCTGATGGTGTCGCGGAACAGCGCGGCGACCGGGACGTCATGCACGCGTCCGAGCGGCCACAGCCCGAAGGTGAGCGCGGTCAAGAGGCCGTAGACGAAGGACAGCGCGAGCTCGTCGGCATGCACGGCCGGCACCACCGGCAGCGGCAGCAGTTTTCCGAACAGGCCGACGATGGCAAACGGCATCGCCGCGCCGAGCGCGAGGCCAATGACGGAGCCGATCGCGGCGAGCAGGACGACCTGCGCGAGATAGATGCCGAACACGTCGCGGCCCGTCGCGCCCACGGCCTTGAATGCCGCGATGACCTCGAGCCGGCGGTCGATATGGCTCTTCACCGCGTTGGCGACGCCGACACCGCCGACGAGGAGCGCCGCGAGGCCGACCAGGGTCAGGAATTGCGTGAAGCGGCCGATATTGCGCTCGAGCTGTGGCGAGGCATTGGAGCGGCTGCGGACCTCCCAGCCGGCCTGCGGCGCGGCGTTGCGCGCATCCGCGATGAAAGCGTCGGTGGCGCGGTCGCTGTTGGCGGTGTCAGGCAGTTTGACGCGGTAGACCCAGCGCACCAGGCTGCCGGGCTGGATCAGGCCGGTGGCGCGCAAGGCCGCCTCGCTGATCAGGAAGCGCGGACCAAAACCGATGCCGCCGGCGAGCTTGTCGGGCTCGGCCTCGACGCTCGAGCGGATCTGGAAGGTCGCAGATCCAATGGTGACGCGGTCGCCGACCTTCAGCGAGAGCCGCGCCAGCAGCGTCGGATCGGCGGCCGCGCCGAATGCGCCGTCACGCACCGCGAGCAGATCGGACAACGGCAGCGGCGGCGCCAGCGTCAATTGGCCGAGCATCGGATAGGTGTCGTCGACCGCCTTCATCTCGACCAGCGCCAGCTTGCCCTCGGCCGAGCGCGCCATGCCGCGCAGGGTGGCCGCTGTCGAGACCGTGCCGCGCGAGCGCAGGAAGGCGACTTCCTCCGGTTTCGCCTCGCGCTGGAACAACACGAACGACACATCGCCGCCGAGCAACGTGCGGCCCTCACGTGCGAGGCCGTCGCTCAGGCTCGCCGAGACCGAGCCGACGCCGGCAATCGCCATCACGCCGAGCGCGATGCAGGCGATGAAGACGTAGAAGCCGCGCAGGCCCCCGCGCAATTCGCGCAAGGCATAACGCAGCGACAAGGCAATGCCGTTCGGCTTCGCAAACGGTTCGACGGCGATGCTCATGCTTTGGTCGTCTGCGTGTCGATGCGGCCCGAGCGCAGCCGGATCACGCGATCGCAGCGATGCGCGAGCGAGGAATCGTGCGTGACCAGCACCAGCGTCATGCCGCGCTCGGCATGCTTGGTGAAGAGCAGATCGACGATCTGCTTGCCGGTGGCCTCGTCGAGATTGCCGGTCGGTTCATCGGCGACGAGGATGGCGGGATCGGGCGCCAGCGCGCGCGCGAGCGCGACGCGCTGCTGCTCGCCGCCGGAGAGTTGGGTCGGATAATGATGCAGGCGATCGCCGAGCCCGACCGATTGCAGCTCCTCGGCCGCGCGCTTGCTGGCGTCGGGATTGCCGGCGAGCTCGAGCGGCACGGCGACGTTCTCCAGCGCCGTCATGGTCGGGATCAGATGGAAGGACTGGAAGACGATGCCGACCTGGCGGCCGCGGAAGCGGGCCAGCGCGTCCTCGTCGAGGGCATTGAAAGGCGTGCCGTTGACTACCACCTCTCCGCTATCAGGACGCTCCAGCCCCGCCATCACCATCAGCAGCGTGGATTTGCCCGAGCCTGACGGGCCGATCAGGCCGATCGTCTCCCCCGAGCCGACGCGCAAGCTGATATCCTTGAGGATGTGAACGCGTGCCGCGCCCGACCCCAATGACAGATTGACGTTGGAGATGGCGATGGTGTCCGGCACGGTGCCGGCGAGCGAAGAGGTTTCGATGCGACTGTCCATGGTCCGGTCATATGGCAACTCCGCTGGCGCGGTCGAGAGGCGTTACGGATTGTTCATGCACATAGCCGTGTTGATGCTCGCTTTGATGACGCTCGCCCATCCGGTTTGGGCGGACACGACAAAACCGATCAAGCTTGTCGTTTTAGGCGATTCCTTGAGTGCCGGTCTCGGCCTCCCGGCCCAGGATGCGTTTCCGGCCAAGCTGCAAAAAGCCTTGCAGGCCAAAGGTATAGCCGTCGACATGACCAATGCCGGCGTGTCGGGTGACACCTCGTCCGGCGGCCGCGACCGGCTCGACTGGTCGGTGCCGGATGGAACTGAGGGTGTGATCCTCGAGCTCGGCGCCAATGATGCGATGCGCGGCATCGATCCCGACTTGACGCGGGCGGCGCTGACCGACATCGTTCAGCGTCTGAAGGCGCGCAAGATCGCCGTGATGCTGTGTGGCATGCTGGCGCCGCCGAATTTCGGCGCCGACTATGGCGCGCGCTTCAATTCGATTTATCCGGATCTGGCGAAGCAGTTCGACGTGCCGCTCTATCCGTTCTTCCTCGACGGTGTCGCGGCCGACGCCAGGCTCAACCAGGCCGACGGCATTCACCCGACCGCCGAAGGCGTCGACATCATCGTCAACAAGTTGCTGCCCACGGTGGAGGCATTCGTGCGCACGATCGGCGAGCAGCGCCGTTGAAAATCAGGCAACGCTAACCCTAACACCCAGGGTTTTCCCGGTGTAGCCTCGGCAACACTTCGCAGAGTCACACAACTGCGATAGGAATTAGAGTACAGATGATTCGTCGCCGGCTCTAAAATTTGGATATGATCCTTCCCAGGGATCGTGCCCAAGCATCGGGAGTGCGAAACGATGCCGCGTTTGTTCACTGGTCTGGAAATCCCGGCAGAGGTCTGCCAGACGCTTTCCAATTTGCGAGGTGGCCTTCCCGGCGCCCGCTGGATCGATCCCGAAAATTATCACGTCACCCTGCGCTTCATCGGCGACATCGACGGCGTCTCTGCCAACGAGATCGCATCGATGTTGTTTCGCGTCGACCGCAAGCCGTTCGAGGTGAAGGTGCAGGGCTTGCAAAGCTTCGGCGGCCGCAAGCCGCGCGCGGTGGTCGCCACCATCGCGCCGAGCAAGCCGCTGATGGATTTGCAGGCCGAGCTCGAACGCATGATGCAGCGGATCGGCCTCGATCCGGAGGGGCGCAAGTTCATACCGCATGTCACGCTGGCCCGGCTGCACGACGCCACCGACCGGGACGTCGCCGACTATCTCTCGATCCGCGGTTACTTCCCGAGCAAGGCGTTCACGGCCGAACGTTTCGTGCTGTTCTCGTCGCGCGCATCGACCGGTGGCGGCCCGTATGTGGTCGAGGATGCCTACGAATTGTGTGAGTAGCTCCCTCTTCACCTCGCCCCGCCTGCGGGGAGAGGTCGGATCGCTCTTGCGATCCGGGTGAGGGGGTACCGGTCTCACCGCGATCTCAAGCGTTGAGAGAGGCCCCTCACCCCAACCCTCTCCCCGTAAGAACGGCGCGAGGGAGAAGAAAGCGCATAGCGCCCCGCACCATTTGACGGCTTGCAATTTCCGCCGGTCTCTGGCGGTAAAGGGCGATGCTCTCCACCCAAAATTCCTCCTTCAGCGACGCGTATCAGGCCCAGATCGCCTCCGGCGCGATCGAGCCCGATGCCGCGCAAGCCGAAGTCGCCGAGGCCTATGCCGCGCTGGATCTGCGGCTCGCGAACTACAAGCCGCAGCGCAAGCAGGGCCTGCTCGCCCGCCTGTTCAGCAACAATGACAAGGATGAGGCGCCGCGGGGGCTGTACATCCACGGCGAGGTCGGTCGCGGCAAGACCATGCTGATGGATCTGTTCTTCCAGCACGCAACCGTCGAGCACAAGCGCCGCGCGCATTTCCATGAATTCATGGCCGACGTGCACGAGCGCATCTACGATTATCGCCAGGGCATCGCGCGCGGACAGATCCCGGATGGCGACGTCATCGCGCTGACCGCGAACGCGATCTTCGAGGAAAGCTGGTTGCTCTGCTTCGACGAATTCCACGTCACCGACATCGCGGATGCGATGATCCTCGGGCGCCTTTTTGCAAAGCTGTTCGAGCTCGGCACCGTCGTGGTCGCGACCTCCAACGTCGCGCCCGACGATCTCTACAAGGGCGGGTTGAACCGCGCGCTGTTCCTGCCCTTCATCAAGCAGATCAACGACCACATGGACGTCTCGCGGCTCGACGCGCGCACCGACTTCCGGCTGGAGAAGCTTCAGGGCGTGCCGATGTGGCTGACGCCGGCGGACGGCGATGCCGACGCCGCGCTCAATCGCGCCTGGGCAAAGATGACCGGCAACGCCAAGTGCAAGTCGCGCGACATTTCGATCAAGGGCCGCATCCTGCACGTGCCGTGCTCGGCCCATGGCGTCGCGCGGTTCTCGTTCGCCGATCTCTGCGAGAAGCCGCTCGGTGCATCCGACTACCTCAGGCTGGCGCACGACTATCACACCATCCTGGTCGACCATATTCCAGTGATGGATTTCTCCCAGCGCAATGCGGCCAAGCGCTTCATCACGCTGATCGACACGCTCTATGACAATGCCGTGAAGCTGATGGCGTCCGCCGACGCCAACCCGATCTCGCTCTACCTCGCCACCGAGGGCAACGAGGCCATGGAGTTCAAGCGGACCTCGTCGCGCCTGATCGAAATGAGCTCGGAATCCTACCTGGCGCTGGCTCACGGCCGCAAGGATTCCACCGCCAGCGGCTCGACCAAGGGCCTGGTGGAGACTTAAGTCCTATTTGTCAGCGCTGTCATTCCGGGATGCGCCGCAGGCGCAGGCCCGGAATCCATAACCACCATCGGGAGTATGGATTCCGGGCTCGCGCTACGCGCGCCCCGGAATGACGGCGTCAGTAGGTTGGCTGCTAACTCGGCAAGCCCGACAATTGGGCATCCACCGACTTGAACGGCGGAGGCGAAAGGGATAACCACCCTCTCAGTTTTCCCCTCCTTAACGTGTCTAAAGGACAGGTTCACATGGCGCGCGACAAGATTGCTTTGATTGGCTCCGGTCAGATCGGCGGAACGCTGGCTCACCTCATCGGCCTGAAAGAACTGGGCGACGTCGTGATGTTCGACATCGCCGAGGGCGTGCCGCAGGGCAAGGCGCTCGACATCGCGCAGTCCTCGCCGGTCGACGGCTTCGACGCGCATTACAGCGGCGCCAATTCCTACGAAGCGCTCGACAACGCCAAGGTCTGCATCGTCACCGCCGGTGTGCCGCGCAAGCCCGGCATGAGCCGCGACGATCTCCTCTCCATCAACCTCAAGGTCATGGAGCAGGTCGGTGCCGGCATCAAGAAGTACGCCCCCGACGCGTTCGTCATCTGCATCACCAACCCGCTCGACGCCATGGTCTGGGCGCTGCAGAAGGCCTCGGGCCTGCCGCACAAGAAGGTCGTCGGCATGGCCGGCGTGCTCGACTCCGCGCGCTTCCGCTATTTCCTGGCCGACGAGTTCAACGTCTCCGTTGAAGACGTCACCGCCTTCGTGCTCGGCGGCCATGGCGACACCATGGTGCCGCTGGTGAAGTACTCCACCGTCGCCGGCATTCCGCTGCCCGACCTCGTCAAGATGGGCTGGACCTCGCAGGCGCGCCTCGACGAGATCGTCGACCGCACCCGCAACGGCGGCGCCGAGATCGTCAATTTGCTCAAGACCGGCTCGGCGTTCTACGCTCCCGCCGCATCGGCAATCGCGATGGCGGAGAGCTATCTGCGCGACAAGAAGCGCGTGCTGCCCTGCGCCGCCTATCTCAACGGCGAGTACAGCGTGAAGGACATGTATGTCGGCGTGCCCGTTGTGATCGGCTCCAAGGGTGTCGAGCGCGTCGTCGAGATCGAGCTCGCGGGCAAGGACCGCGAGGCCTTCGACAAGTCAGTCGGTGCCGTGCAGGGCCTCGTGGACGCCTGCAAGAAGATCGCCCCCGATCTTCTCGGCCGCTAAGGGCAAACAATCCCGCCGAAGGCCAAAAAACCGGTCTTCGGCGGTTTCATTTCCGGGCCTCGCTGCATTCCTCACTGAAGGCTGGCGGGTTCCGGGTTCGGCAGTCCAGAGATCTCGAAGTCAAAGAATCCGGGTTGCAGTTCCTGTGGTATATGGTATGCCAGCCACAAGACTGAGGTGGGCCCATGGGGTCACCGCCCGCGGGTTCAGGGAGCGACCATATGAATATTCATGAATATCAAGCCAAAGCGCTGCTGAACGAGTTCGGCGTCCCGATCTCCAAGGGCGTGCCGGTCCTTAAGGCCACCGACGCGGAAGCTGCCGCCAAGGCTCTTCCCGGTCCGGTTTACGTGGTGAAGAGCCAGATCCACGCTGGCGGCCGCGGCAAGGGCAAGTTCAAGGAAGCTTCAGCCGGCGACAAGGGCGGCGTCCGCATCGCCAAGTCCGCCGCGGAAGTCTCCGAATTCGCCAAGCAGATGCTCGGCGCCACGCTGGTGACCGTGCAGACCGGCCCGGCCGGCAAGCAGGTCAACCGCCTCTACATCGAGGACGGCTCCGACATCGACAAGGAGTTCTATCTCTCGATCCTGGTCGACCGCGAGACCTCGCGCGTCTCCTTCGTCGTCTCGACCGAAGGCGGCGTCAACATCGAGGACGTCGCGCACAACACGCCCGAGAAGATCGTCACTTTCTCGGTCGATCCCGCGACCGGGATCATGGGACACCATGGCCGCACCGTCGCCAACGCGCTGAAGCTTTCCGGCGATCTCGCC
This sequence comes from Bradyrhizobium sp. T-1, assembly GCF_053592855.1. Lineage (NCBI taxonomy): Bacteria > Pseudomonadati > Pseudomonadota > Alphaproteobacteria > Hyphomicrobiales > Nitrobacteraceae > Bradyrhizobium > Bradyrhizobium sp. T-1. Next base: position 408,407 of record NZ_CM132115.1, read on the forward strand.
AAGCAGGCTGAGAAGCTCACCGCGCAGCTCTACGCGGCCTTCGTCGCCAAGGACATGTCGATGCTGGAGATCAACCCGCTGGTCGTGACCAAGCAGGGCCAGCTCCGCGTGCTCGACGCCAAGGTGTCGTTCGACGACAACGCGCTGTTCCGCCACCCCGAGGTGCTCGCGCTGCGCGACGAGACCGAGGAAGACGCCAAGGAAATCGAGGCGTCCAAGTACGACCTCAACTACGTCACCCTCGACGGCAACATCGGCTGCATGGTCAATGGCGCCGGTCTTGCCATGGCGACGATGGACATCATCAAGCTCTACGGCATGGCGCCGGCGAACTTTCTCGACGTCGGCGGCAGCGCCAGCAAGGAGAAGGTCGCAGCCGCGTTCAAGATCATCACCGCGGATCCCAACGTGAAGGGCATCCTGGTCAACATCTTCGGTGGTATCATGAAGTGCGACGTGATCGCCGAGGGCGTCACCGCAGCCGTGCGCGAGGTCGGCCTCGGCGTGCCGCTGGTGGTTCGCCTCGAGGGCACCAACGTCGAGCTCGGCAAGAAGATCATCCGTGAATCCGGCCTGAACGTGGTGCCCGCGGACAATCTCGACGACGCCGCGCAGAAGATCGTGAAGGCCGTCAAGGGAGGCTAAGGCCATGGCCCAGGACCATCTCTCCGCATCATCTCCGCTCACCGAGCACATGCGCCTGTCGGCGTTCGCCGGCGAATGGAATGGTGAAGAGGTGGTCTTTCCGTCGCGCTGGACGGAAGGCGGGCCGGCCACGTCGCACGTCGTCGCGCGCATGGACCTCAACGGGTTCTACCTGATCCAGGACAGTGTCCAGATGCGCGAGGGCAAGCAGAGCTTCGCCACCCACGGCATCTTCACCTTCGACCGCGACGACCGGACCTACAAATTGTTCTGGTACGATTCACTCGGCTACACGCCGCCCTCGCCCGCTTCCGGCGGGTGGGTCGGCAAGACCCTGACGCTGGTGCGCGGCTCGCTCCGCGGCAATGCGCGCCACGTCTACGAGATCATCGACGACAATTCCTACTCGTTGAAGATTCAGTTCTCGCCGGATGCGGAAGGCTGGGCTGACGTGCTCACCGGCGTCTACCGCCGCATCCACTGACCTCTCACTCTGTTAGTTTCGCGAAAGCAGACCTCATGTCCATCCTGATCGACAAGAACACCAAGGTCATCTGCCAGGGCTTCACCGGCAAGAACGGCACCTTCCATTCCGAGGCTGCGATTGCTTACGGCACCAAGATGGTCGGCGGCACCTCGCCCGGCAAAGGCGGCTCGACCCACCTGAACCTGCCGGTGTTCGACACCGTGCGCGAAGCGCGTGAAAAGACCGGTGCGGATGCATCGGTGATCTACGTGCCGCCGCCGGGCGCAGCGGATGCGATCTGCGAAGCCATCGACGCCGAGATCCCGCTGATCGTCTGCATCACCGAGGGCATTCCCGTCGTCGACATGGTGCGCGTGAAGCGCTCGCTGATCGGCTCCAAGTCGCGCCTGATCGGGCCGAACTGCCCGGGCGTCATGACCGCCGGCGAGTGCAAGATCGGCATCATGCCCGCCAACATCTTCAAGACCGGCTCGGTCGGCATCGTCTCCCGCTCGGGCACGCTGACCTATGAGGCCGTGTTCCAGACCTCCCAGGAAGGCCTCGGCCAGACCACTGCGGTCGGCATCGGTGGCGACCCGGTCAAGGGCACCGAGTTCATCGACGTGCTGGAAATGCTCCTGGCCGACCCCAAGACCGAGTCGATCATCATGATCGGCGAGATCGGCGGTTCCGCCGAGGAAGACGCCGCCCAGTTCCTGAAGGACGAGGCCAAGCGCGGCCGCAAGAAGCCGATGGTCGGTTTCATCGCCGGCGTCACGGCACCTCCCGGCCGCCGCATGGGCCATGCCGGCGCGATCATCTCGGGCGGTAAGGGCGATGCCGGTTCCAAGACCGACGCGATGAAATCCGCAGGGATTACAGTGTCACCGTCGCCGGCGCGCCTCGGCCATACGCTTGCCGAAAAGTTGAAAGGCTAATTCACTTCTTCGTGCTTTTCCGGGCGAAGTTTCGCAGCAAATGGGGTAAAGGGTGCCTGTCGCGTCGAGCCCTGTCGGGGAGCTCGGCGCCAGCGCCGTTTGTTATGCGCGAACCGAAATCGCCAGGAACCCAGTATGTCTCGCCAGGACGCGAACGCAGCCTTTGCCCTGTCATCATTTTTGCAGGGCACCAACGCCAGCTACATCGACGAAATCTACGCCCGCTACGAGAAGGACCCATCCTCGGTCGACGCTGAGTGGCAGGAGTTCTTCAAGAGCCTCAACGACCAGCCCGCTGACGTCCGGAAGAACGCCGAGGGCCCGTCCTGGGAGCGCGCCAACTGGCCGCTGACCCCGAAGGACGATCTCACCTCCGCCCTCGACGGCAACTGGGCCGAGGTCGAGAAGACGGTCGGCGCCAAGATCGCCGCCAAGGCGCAGGCCAAGGGCGCCGACATCTCCTCCGCCGATCTGCTCCAGGCCACGCGCGACTCCGTCCGTGCGTTGATGCTGATCCGCTCCTACCGCATGCGGGGTCACTTCCACGCCAAGCTCGACCCGCTCGGTATCGAAGCCCCGCGCAACCGCGAAGAGCTCGACCCGCGCACCTACGGCTTCAGCGAAGCCGATTTCGACCGCAAGATCTTCCTCGACCATGTGCTCGGCCTCGAATATGGCAGCTTGCGCGAAATCACCGCGATCTGCGAGCGCACCTACTGCCAGACGCTCGGCGTCGAGTTCATGCATATCAGCAATGCGGCGCAGAAGGCCTGGATCCAGGAGCGCATCGAGGGACCCGATAAGGAAATCTCCTTCACCCGCGAAGGCCGCCGCGCCATCCTGATGAAGCTGGTGGAGGCCGAGGGCTTCGAAAAATTCTGCGACACCAAGTTCACCGGCACCAAGCGCTTCGGCCTCGATGGCGGCGAATCCCTGATCCCCGCGCTCGAGCAGATCATCAAGCGTGGCGGCAATCTCGGCGTGAAGGAAATCGTGCTGGGCATGCCGCATCGCGGCCGCCTCAACGTGCTGACCCAGGTGATGGGCAAGGCGCATCGCGCCCTGTTCCACGAATTCAAGGGCGGTTCGGCCAACCCTGACGCGGTCGAAGGCTCGGGCGACGTCAAGTATCACCTCGGCGCCTCCTCGGATCGCGAGTTCGACGGCAACCGCATCCATCTGTCGCTGACCGCCAATCCCTCGCATCTCGAGATCGTCGACCCCGTCGTGCTCGGCAAGGTCCGCGCCAAGCAGGACCAGCACGGCGATCCGCCGGACATGCGCATCTCCGTCATGCCGCTCCTGATGCACGGCGACGCTGCGTTCGCCGGCCAGGGTGTGGTCGCGGAGTGCTTCGGCCTGTCGGACCTGAAGGGCTACCGCACCGGCGGCTCCGTGCACTTCATCGTCAACAACCAGATCGGCTTCACCACCTATCCGCGTTACTCGCGCTCCTCGCCCTATCCGTCGGATGTGGCGAAGATGATCGACGCGCCGATCTTCCACGTGAACGGCGACGATCCGGAAGCCGTCGTGTTCGCGGCCAAGGTCGCGACCGAATTCCGGCAGAAGTTCCACAAGCCCGTCGTCATCGACATGTGGTGCTATCGCCGTTACGGCCACAATGAGGGCGACGAGCCGGCCTTCACCCAGCCGGTGATGTACAAGCGGATCGCCGCTCATCCCTCGACCCTCACGCTCTACTCCAAGCGCCTGATCGCCGAAGGCGTGGTCACCGAGGGAGAGGCCGACAAGCTGAAGGCCGATTGGCGCGCCCGGCTCGATGCCGAGTTCGAGGCCGGCACCTCCTACAAGCCGAACAAGGCCGACTGGCTCGACGGCAAGTGGGCGGGCTTCAAGATCGCCGACCAGGAAGAGGACGCGCGTCGCGGCGTCACCGGCGTCGATCTGCCGATCCTGAAGGACATCGGCCGCAAGATCACCAAGGTGCCGGACGGTTTCCGCGTTCACCGCACCATCCAGCGTTTCCTGGAAAACCGCTCCAAGGCGATCGACGGTGGCAACGGCATCGACTGGGCGACCGGCGAAGCGCTGGCGTTCTGCTCGCTGCTGAACGAGAACCACCATGTCCGCCTGTCTGGTCAGGACTGCGAGCGCGGCACCTTCTCGCAGCGCCACTCGGTTCTGATCGACCAGGAGGACGAGAGCCGCTACACGCCGTTCAACCATCTCGGTCACGAGCAGGGCCATTACGAGGTCATCAACTCGCTGCTGTCGGAAGAAGCCGTGCTCGGCTTCGAATACGGCTATTCGCTCGCCGAGCCGAACACGCTGACGCTGTGGGAAGCCCAGTTCGGCGACTTCGCCAACGGCGCGCAGGTCTTGTTCGACCAGTTCATCTCCTCGGGCGAGCGCAAATGGCTGCGCATGTCCGGTCTCGTCTGCCTGCTGCCGCACGGCTATGAGGGCCAGGGACCGGAGCACTCCTCGGCGCGCCTCGAGCGTTACCTGCAGATGTGCGCGGAAGACAACATGCAGGTGGTCTATCCGACCACGCCGGCGAACTACTTCCACGTGCTGCGCCGTCAGCTTCATCGTGAGATCCGCAAGCCGCTGATCCTGATGACGCCGAAGTCGCTGCTCCGTCACAAGCGGGCGGTGTCCCGTCTCGAGGAGCTCGCGAAGGGCACGACCTTCCACCGCATCCTCTATGATGACGCCCAGATGCTGCCGAGCGAAGCCATCAAGCTCGTTCCGGATGAAAAGATCCGCCGCATCGTGCTGTGCTCGGGCAAGGTCTATTACGACCTCTACGAAGAGCGCGAGAAGCGCGGCATCGACGACATCTATCTGATGCGCGTCGAGCAGCTCTATCCGGTGCCGCTGAAGGCGCTGGTGGCCGAGCTGTCCCGCTTCAAGAAGGCCGAAGTGATCTGGTGCCAGGAGGAGCCCCGTAACATGGGTGCGTGGCACTTCATCGAGCCCTATCTGGAATGGGTGCTGAACCAGGTGAACGGTGCGAGCAGGCGTCCGCGTTATGTCGGCCGCGCCGCTTCCGCCGCGACCGCCACTGGTCTGATGTCCAAGCATCAGGCGCAGCTGAAGGCGTTCCTGGACGAAGCATTGAGCTGAGCTTTTTCGAACTGCGTCATGCCCCGCCGACAAGGCGGGGCATCCAGCAAGACGTGACGTCCTCGTGAATGCGATGCGTCCCGGCTTGCTGGATGGCCTGCTTTTCGTCGGCCGTGACATCCGGAATTCATGACCGCATTGGCGATCCCCTTAAGGAAAAGACCATGACTGAAATTCGTGTGCCGACGCTCGGCGAATCCGTCACCGAGGCCACCATCGGCCGCTGGTTCAAGAAGGCCGGCGATGCCGTCGCCGTCGACGAGCCCTTGGTGGAGCTCGAGACCGACAAGGTCACCATCGAAGTCCCGGCACCCTCCGCCGGCACGCTGAGCGAGATCATCGCCGCCGACGGCACGACCGTCGCGGTCGGCGCGCTGCTTGGGCAGATCACCGAAGGTGCTGCTGGTGCAAAGCCCGCCGCTGCTCCCGCAAAGCCTGCGGCGGCCCCGGCTCCGGCTGCTGCCGCGCCGGCTCCCGCCGCAAAGGCGCCGCCGGCCGATGCGCCGCTGGCGCCATCCGTGCGCAAGCTCTCCGCCGAGAGTGGCGTCGACGCCTCGACCGTTCCGGGCTCCGGCAAGGACGGCCGCGTCACCAAGGGCGACATGCTTGCCGCGATCGAGCGTGCGGCCTCGGCGCCGACCCCGGTCAACCAGCCCGCCGCCGCCGTGCAGGTGCGCAGCGCTTCGCCGGCCGATGACGCCGCCCGCGAAGAGCGCGTCAAGATGACCCGCCTGCGCCAGACCATCGCGCGCCGCCTCAAGGACGTGCAGAACACCGCGGCCATGCTGACGACCTTCAACGAGGTCGACATGACCAACGTCATGGCGCTGCGCGCCCACTACAAGGATGCGTTCGAGAAGAAGCACGGCAGCAAGCTCGGCTTCATGGGCTTCTTCACCAAGGCTGTCGTGCAGGCGCTGAAGGACATCCCGGCCGTCAACGCCGAGATCGACGGCACCGATTTGATCTACAAGAACTACTACCACATCGGCGTAGCCGTCGGCACCGACAAGGGTCTCGTCGTGCCGGTGGTGCGCGATTGCGACCACAAGTCGATCGCCGACATCGAGAAGGGCATCGCCGATTTCGGTCGCCGCGCCCGTGACGGCCAGCTCAAGATCGACGAGATGCAGGGCGGCACCTTCACTATCACCAATGGCGGCATCTACGGTTCGCTGATGTCGACCCCGATCCTGAACGCGCCGCAGTCCGGCATTCTGGGCATGCACAAGATCCAGGATCGCCCGATGGTCGTCGGCGGCAAGGTCGAGGTTCGTCCGATGATGTATCTGGCGCTGTCCTACGATCACCGCGTGATCGACGGCAAGGAAGCCGTCACCTTCCTGGTTCGCGTCAAGGAGAGCCTGGAAGATCCGGCGCGCCTGGTGCTCGATCTCTGATCCCTGATGCTCTGCGAGCGCCGTCGTCCCTTGGTGCGACGGCGCGTGTCGAACCATGGAGGCGCGCGTGACGGATAAGGTCGTTGTCATCACCGGCGGCAGCCGCGGCATTGGTCGTGCGACCGCGCTTGCGGCGGCCGCACGCGGCTTCCGTGTCGTGGTCGGCTATGCCAGCAACAAGCAGGCCGCCGACGAGGTCGTGGCGCAGATCGAGGCCAGCAACGGCAAGGCGATCGCGGTGAAGTGCGACGTCGCCGAGGAAGGCGATATCCTCAGCCTGTTCAAGGAAGCCGACAAGTTCGGCACGTTGGGCGCGCTCGTCAACAATGGCGGCATCGTCGGCAAGAGCGGCGTGCGCGTCGACGAGATGTCGGCGGAGCGCATCCAGCGCGTGATGGCGGTGAACGTCACCGGCTCCATCCTTTGCGCGCGCGAAGCGGTGAAGCGGATGTCGACCAAGCATGGCGGCAAGGGCGGCGTCATCGTCAATTTGTCGTCGGTCGCCGCCAAGCTCGGCTCGCCCAATACCTATGTCGACTATGCCGCGTCCAAGGGCGCGATCGATTCCTTCACCATCGGCCTCGGCTATGAGGTCGCAGGCGAAGGCATTCGCGTTGCGGGCATTCGCCCTGGCCTGATCGACACCGAGATCCACGCCGCCGGCGGCGAGCCCGACCGCGCCCATCGTCTGGCCCACATGGTGCCGATGAAGCGCGTCGGCACGGCGGACGAAATCGCCAAGGCCATCGTCTGGCTGCTGTCGGACGATGCTTCTTACATCACCTCAGCCATTCTCGATGTGTCCGGCGGACGCTGACGCGCCGACGGACGCTGACACATCCTCATCACGCTAAACTTACGGGACTTTCTCTCATGGCTACCTACGATCTCGTCGTCATCGGCACCGGACCCGGCGGTTATGTCTGCGCGGTGCGCGCAAGCCAGCTCGGCATGAAAGTCGCCGTGGTCGAAAAGAACGCAACCCTCGGCGGCACCTGCCTCAATGTCGGCTGCATGCCGTCGAAGGCGCTGCTGCATGCGTCCGAAATGTTCGAGGAAGCCGGGCATTCCTTCGCCAAGATGGGCGTCAACGTTTCCGCGCCGAAGCTCGAGCTGCCGGCGATGATGAACTTCAAGCAGCAGGGCATCGACGGCAACGTCAAGGGCGTCGAGTTCCTGATGAAGAAGAACAAGGTCGACGTGCTCAAGGGCACCGGCAAGATCCTCGGCACCGGCAAGGTCGAAGTCTTCGCCGACGGCAAGTCGCAGGTGATCGAGACCAGGAACATCGTCATTGCCACCGGCTCGGACATCGCGCGGCTCAAGGGTATCGAAATCGACGAGAAGCGTATCGTGTCCTCGACCGGCGCGCTGTCGCTGGACAAGGTCCCGGGCAAGCTTCTGATCGTCGGCGCCGGCGTGATTGGCCTCGAGCTCGGCTCGGTGTGGAAGCGGCTCGGTGCCGAAGTCGTCGTCGTCGAATTCCTCGATCGCATCCTGCCCGGCATGGACGGCGAAATTGCAAAACAATTCCAGCGCATCCTCGAGAAGCAGGGCTTTGCGTTCAAGCTCGGCGCCAAGGTCACCGCGGTCGACACCTCGGGCAAGACGCTGAAGGCGACGATCGAGCCGGCCGCCGGCGGCGCCGCCGAGACACTGGAAGCCGACGTCGTGCTCGTCTGCATCGGCCGCGTGCCCTACACCGACGGTCTCGGGCTGAAGGAAGCCGGCGTTGCGCTCGATCCCCGCGGCCGCGTGCAGATCGATCCGCATTTCGCCACCAGCCTGAAGGGCGTCTATGCCATCGGCGACGTCGTCGCCGGCCCGATGCTCGCGCACAAGGCCGAGGATGAGGGCGTTGCCGTTGCGGAGATCATCGCGGGTCAGGCCGGCCACGTGAACTACGACGTGATCCCGGGCGTCGTGTATACCACCCCGGAGGTGTCTTCCGTCGGCAAGACCGAGGAAGAGCTGAAGCAGGCCGGCGTCGCTTACACCGTCGGGAAGTTTCCCTTTACCGCCAACGGCCGCTCCAAGGTCAACCAAACGACCGATGGTTTCGTGAAGATTCTCGCAGATGCGAAGACCGATCGCGTGCTCGGCGTGCACATTATCGGCATTGAGGCCGGCGAAATGATCCATGAAGCCTGCGTTCTCATGGAGTTTGGCGGCAGTGCGGAAGATCTCGCTCGCACCTGCCACGCGCACCCGACCCGCTCGGAGGCCGTCAAGGAAGCCGCGCTTGCAGTCGGCAAGCGGGCCATCCATATGTAGGCACGCGCCCAGCGCTGGATCGGGCGGGAAACATATGCTGCGCCGCCTTCTTCAACCGGTCTGGGTCCTGCTGGCGATCATCTTCCTGATCGAAGCCTGGCTGTGGGACCATCTCGAGCCGATCGTCGCGCGGGTCGTCGCACTGATCCCGCTCGCCCGGTTCAAGGCATGGCTGGCCGAGCGCGTCGACGCGCTGTCGCCGGCGATGACGTTGATCGTCTTCGCCGTCCCGATCATCCCGCTGTTTCCGCTCAAGCTGGTCGGCCTGTGGCTGCTCACGCATGAATATTGGACCAGCGCGGTCTTCACGATCCTGTTCGCGAAGATGCTCGGCGTCGGCGTCACCGCCTTCGTGTTCGACGTCACGCGCGACAAGCTTTTGGAGATGCACTGGTTCGGGCGGCTCTACGAGCTCGTGCTGAAAGTGCGCGCCAAGGCGACCGAGCTGGTCGCGCCGGTCAAGCAGCGCATCCGCGAACTGATCAAGGGCAACGGCGAAGGCTGGTCCTCACGCACGCTCCGTCTGATCCAGCGCTTCCGCAAGAGCGTGCACGAGGCGCGGTGAACCTTCTCGGGTGTCGTCCCGGCCTGGTGCGCAATTGCGCAACGTGGGCCGGGATGACAGCGGAGCGAGTGGCGCCCCTTCACCCGTGCAGATGCAACAGATGCGGCGCCCATGCGCCGAGCATGGTCATGCCGAGGCCGGCGAGCGTCAACAGCCCAGCGATCCAGGCCAGCGGCAGCATGCCGGTGATGATGGTGGCGGATGCCAGCACGATGCCGATCTGGAACGCGGCCGAGGCCAGCTCGAAGTGATGATATTTCGCGGTCGCCTCGTCGCGCTCGTGCTCGGCGTGCTTGGCCTTCTCGGCGAGCTGCTCGGTGCCTTCGCCGGTCTCGGGCTCGGAGCGGTAGCGCGCCGAGGTCTTCTGCCAGTCGTCGATCTGCTTCTGCACCGTGGCCTTCATGGCGTCGTCGGAGGCGGTGCCCAGCGTCAGCTTGCCCTGCTCGGCGGCGGTCTGCACGACCGTGCGGCGGATGCTCTTGGCCTGGAAGAATGCCCAGAGGTTGGAGGCTTCGACGTTCTTGCTGATCGACTCGGTCTGGGCGCCCTTGCCGAGCGTTTCCGAGATCGCCAGAAACAGCGCCAGCACCGCGATCAGAAGGGCGATCTTCTTGTTCTCGCCCGATGCGTGCTCGGCATGCTCGGCGTGCTCCATGCTCTCGTGTGCGCTCATAAGTCCCTCCTGTCTGAAGTTCCCCACGATTGACCGAACCGCGGGCGCCGCGCAAGAGGCACGCGCGCTGTGACAGCTTCATGTCAGGGAATGAGCGAGCTCGTCAGCGCCTTGGATGCGCGCTTGCATAGACTTCCAGCAGGCGCTCGGAATCGATGCCGGTATAGATTTGCGTGGTCGAGAGCGAGGAGTGGCCGAGCAATTCCTGGATCGCGCGCAGATCGCCGCCGCGCGAGAGCAGATGTGTGGCGAAGGAATGGCGGAGCGCGTGCGGCGTGGCGCTGTCGGGCAGGCCGAGCGCGCCGCGCAGCCGCTCCATCGCGAGCTGGATGATGCGCGGGCTGAGCGGACCGCCGCGCGCGCCGACGAAGATCGGCCGCTCCGCCGGCAGCGCATGCGGGCACAACGCGACATATTCGTCGATCAGCGCCAGCACGTTCTGCAGCACCGGCACCATGCGGGTCTTGTTGCCTTTGCCGGTGACGACGAGCACGTCGCCTTCGCCCGCCTTCGGCACCTCGCGGCGCTTCAGCCCCAGCGCCTCGGAGATGCGCAGGCCTGATCCATACAGCAGCGCCATCACCGCGGCATCGCGGACCAGAATCCAGGTCTCGCGATCCTCGCCGGCGCGCTCGTCGGCGTCAGCGAGGCGTTTTGCCGACGCCATCGGCAATGGCTTCGGCAGGCTTTTCGCGACCTTGGGCGCACGGATGGCGGAGAGCGCGCCGACCCTGCCCTTGCCCTCGCGCTCGAGGAAACGTCCGAACGAGCGCAGGCCCGCCAGCGCGCGCATCAAGGAGCGGCCGGCAATATCGTCGGCGCGGCGCATCGCCATGAAGGCGCGCACGTCAGTGGCTTCGAGGTTCGCGAACCGCGCCAGCGTCACGCGCTCGCCCCAATGGCTGCACAGGAAATCCAGGCATTGCCGCAAGTCGCGGCCATAGGCCTCCAGCGTCTTCGGCGACAGCCTCCGCTCGGCGCCGAGATGCGACAGCCAGCGCGCCATCTCCCGCGCGATCGAGGGATCGGCGCTGGCGAGCTCGAGTGGCGGGGCGGCTGCTTTGCTCATGCGCTCTGGACGGAATGATTCCGCACAGTATATCGCATCACACAAGTTTACTGTTCGCTAAGGCGGCTCCACGGCGCTAGCCTTGAGGTCCCCAGGTTCCGATTCTCTGTTCATGGATCATTCGACGCGCAGCCAAACTGCTCCCGCCAGCACGACCCGCATGGTCGACGTGCTGGTGCCGGTCGCGCTCGACCAGACCTATTCCTACAAGGTGCCGCGCGGCATGGAGCTGAAGGCGGGCGATCTCGTCGGTGTGCCGCTTGGTCCGCGCGAGGTGCTCGCCGTGGTCTGGGCGGAAAACGCCAATCCCGATCCGCGCCTGCACAACCGCCTCAAGGAGGTCAGCGAGAAGCTCGACGTTGCGCCCTTGAAACCCGAGCTGCGCTCCGTCGTCGACTGGGTCGCGAATTACACGCTGAGCCCGCGCGGCATGGTGCTGCGCATGTGCCTGCGGATGGGCGAGAACCTCGGCCCCGAGCGCGTGCGCGCCGGTGTGCGCCTGGTCGGCGATCCTCCGCGGCGGCTGACGCCGGCCCGGGCGCGCGTGATCGAGGTGCTGTCGGACCGGCTGCTGCACGGCAAGTCGGAAGCCGCCAAGGAAGCCGGCGTGTCCGCCGGCGTGATCGACGGCCTGGTCGACGAAGGCACGCTCACGGTCGAGCCGATGCCGCCGCCGCCCCCGCCGCCGGCCCCTGATCCGGAATTCGGCCGGCCGGATTTTTCGCCGCTGCAGCGTGCCGGCGTGGATGCGATGCGCGCGCTCGCGGCCAACGGCACCTTCCACGTCGCGCTGCTCGACGGCGTCACCGGTTCGGGCAAGACCGAGGTCTATTTCGAGGCCGTGGCGGAAGCCATCCGGCGCGGCAAGCAGTCGCTGATCCTGATGCCGGAGATCGCGCTCACCGGCCAGTTCCTCGATCGCTTCGCGCAGCGCTTCGGCGTACGACCGATCGAATGGCATTCCGAGCTCACGCCGCGCACCCGCGCGCGCAATTGGGCCGCGATTTCGGAAGGTACCGCGCCGGTCGTGGTCGGCGCCCGCTCGGCGCTGTTTCTGCCCTACGCCAATCTCGGCCTCATCGTCGTCGATGAAGAGCATGACCAGGCCTACAAGCAGGACGAGGGTGTGCATTATCACGCCCGCGACATGGCGGTGGTGCGCGCGCATATCGCAAAGATCCCGATCGTGCTGGCCTCCGCCACGCCATCGGTCGAATCCGAGGTCAATGCGCGCAAGAACCGCTATCAGCGCGTCGCGCTGCCCTCGCGCTTCGGCGGCCAGCACATGCCGCATATCGAGGCCATCGACATGCGCCGCGAGCCGCCGGCGCGCGGCCGCTACATCTCGCCGCGGCTCGCCGGTGAGATCAGAAAGGCGATCGAAAAGCGCGAGCAGGCGCTGCTGTTCCTCAATCGCCGCGGCTATGCGCCGCTGACGCTGTGCCGCGGTTGCGGCCATCGCTTCGCCTGCACCATCTGCGATGCCTGGCTGGTCGATCACCGCTTTCGCCAGCGCCTCGTCTGTCATCATTGCGGCTTCTCGATGCCGCGTCCGCCGACCTGTCCGCATTGCGCAGCGGAGGAATCGCTGGTTGCCGTCGGTCCCGGCGTCGAGCGCCTGCAGGAGGAGGCGGCCGCGCTATTCCCCGATGCCCGCACCATGGTGCTGTCGAGCGATCTCATCACCTCGATCGAGACGATGCGCAGCGAGCTTGCCGAAATCGCGGAAGGGCGCGTCGACATCATCATCGGCACGCAGCTCGTCGCCAAGGGGCACAATTTCCCGCGGCTCAATCTGGTCGGCGTGGTCGATGCGGATCTTGGCCTCAGCAATGGCGATCCGCGCGCGGCGGAACGGACCTGGCAATTGCTCAACCAGGTGATCGGCCGCGCCGGGCGCGAGCAGGGCCGCGGCGTCGGCTACCTGCAAACGCATCAGCCCGATCATCCCGTGATGAAGGCGCTGATCGCCTGCGACCGCGAGGCCTTCTACGACAGCGAGATCGATTTGCGCGAGAAGACGCTCTATCCGCCGTTCGGCCGGCTCGCGAGCCTGATCATTTCCGCAGGCGACCGTCCGAGCGCGGAGGGCCTCGGCCGCAAGCTCGTGGCATTGGCGCCGCGCGACGAGCGCGTGGTCGTGCTCGGCCCGGCCGAAGCCCCGCTCGCCGTCATCAAGGGCCGCTACCGCTTCCGCATCCTGGTGAAATCGGCGCGCGGCTTTGATCTCTCGGATTATTTGCGCAACTGGCTTGCGGTGTGCCCGAAGCCGAAGGGGAATCAGAAGCTCGAAGTGGATGTCGATCCGCAGAGCTTCTTGTAGGCTCCGCCGTCGCCACCTCCTTTGTCGTCATTCCGGGTTCACGCTTCGCGTGCCCTGGAATGACAGAACATAAAAAAGCCCGCGGTCCCCCAAGACCACGGGCTTGTTTCACGCGCGCATCAAACTGCTCATGTCGCTGCGGACGATGAGGAAACTACGCGTGTGAGATCAGGCGCGAAGCGCGCCGTTAGGAGACGACTTCCGCGGTGACGCGACCGACGCCGGCGCCGGTGAGGCCGATGGCGCGGGCAGCGCCGGTGGAAAGATCGAGCACGCGGCCGCGCACGAACGGGCCACGGTCATTGATGGTGACGATGACGCTCTGGCCGCCATGGGTGACGCGCAGCTTGGTGCCGAACGGCAACGAACGGTGCGCCGCGGTGAGGGCGTTCTGGTTGAAGCGCTGGCCCGACGCGGTCCGGCTGCCGGACTCGTTGCCGTAATAGGAAGCCATGCCCGAGAAGCTGCGGCCCGTGCCCGACGTCGGCGTCATCGACGCATTGGCATTGCGCCAATCGGAGGTCGCGTTGGAATCGTTCTGGGCGTGATGCCGGTGATGGTGAGAGGCCCTGTGGTGATGCCGGGATTTGGCGGAAGCCTCGGTGGCAGTTCCACCGACGATGAGAGTTGCGGCGACGAATGCAATCGCCGTACGCGGCCGGGTCACGGTGCCCAGCGTCTTCAAAGACAGCATTTAATGGTCCCTACGATAGTATTGCCACATATGTGGCTAGTGGAGCCCCTATCAGTTTGTGAGCGGGTTGGCGTTTCGATTCCTAATGAGGCATGAATTGGGCAGTAAATCCGTTCCGAGCCCCGCTGAAATATCTTGTGATCTGAATCGATATTCGAACGATGTTTCGTGTTCCTATCCTTTAACGATTCGTTAACTAGATAATTACTTGCGAATACTGTAAAGCGAAGTTGTTATTCTTCATGTTTAGAATTGGGTAAGTATTCGGCGGCCCAGGCGGGCGCGGTTGCAGTCACGCCTCAGCGAGCTGTGTTCATGGCCGCTATGCGTTCAGGGCAGGAACAAAAGTGCCCCTGGCCGCCGTAACGCTCACGGCAATTCCGTGACATGGCAGCCCGCCGCGTGGCCGCTCCGGAAGGTGTCGCAATCTGCGACGAACTGGCGACAGAACGTCGTGCCTTTAGTTTGGCGTCATGTTGCACGTGCGCGCCTGCTATGTTAGCAAAGCCGCGATTTTAACGAGCCCGGCACTTCCCGTGTCGGTCGAAAATCGAAGTCCCGCTTGAATTCCAAGGGCTTGGATCGCTAGGCGCCGCGTTGTGGCGACGGTTTTTCCCTTGCGAATTTGACAGCAAAAAGAGCGCGTCTGTGGCTGCAGAAGATACGTCCGTTTCAGGTGTGTCGGGCCGTTATGCAACGGCCTTGTTTGAACTGGCCCGCGACCAGAAGTTGGTCGACGAGGTCAAGGCCGATCTCGACAAGTTCGAGGGTCTGCTGAACGAGAGCGTCGATCTGAAGCGTCTCGTCCGTAGTCCGGTTTTCGCGGCTGACGCCCAGTCCAAGGCCCTTTCGGCCGTTCTGGACAAGGCGGGCATTGCTGGCATCTCCGCCAATTTCCTCAAG
This sequence comes from Bradyrhizobium sp. T-1, assembly GCF_053592855.1. Lineage (NCBI taxonomy): Bacteria > Pseudomonadati > Pseudomonadota > Alphaproteobacteria > Hyphomicrobiales > Nitrobacteraceae > Bradyrhizobium > Bradyrhizobium sp. T-1. The sequence continues at coordinate 423,450 of NZ_CM132115.1, forward strand.
GTGCTGACCGCCAACCGCCGCTTGTTCGCGGTGGCTGACGTCATCCGCGCCTACCGCGCCCTCGTCGCCAAGTTCAAGGGCGAGACGACCGCGGACGTCACGGTGGCGGAAGCGCTCTCTGACAAGAATCTCGACGCTCTCAAGGTTGCCCTGAAGTCGGTGACCGGCAAGGACGTCGCGCTCAACGTGAAGATCGATCCCTCGATCATCGGTGGCCTCGTCGTGAAGCTTGGCAGCCGCATGATCGATAGTTCGCTTCGCACCAAACTCAATTCGATCAAGCACGCGATGAAAGAGGCAGGCTGATGGACATCCGCGCCGCGGAAATTTCCGCGATCCTCAAGGACCAGATCAAGAATTTCGGCCAGGAAGCTGAAGTCTCCGAAGTCGGACAGGTGCTGTCCGTCGGCGACGGTATCGCCCGCGTCTACGGTCTGGACAACGTCCAGGCCGGTGAAATGGTCGAGTTCGAGAACGGCACCCGCGGCATGGCGCTGAACCTCGAAACCGACAACGTCGGTGTCGTTATTTTCGGTGCCGACCGCGAGATCAAGGAAGGCCAGACCGTCAAGCGCACCCGCGCCATCGTGGACGCGCCGGTCGGCAAGGGTCTGCTCGGCCGCGTGGTCGACGGCCTCGGCAACCCGATCGACGGCAAGGGCCCGATCCAGGCCGACAAGCGTATGCGCGTCGACGTCAAGGCGCCGGGCATCATTCCGCGCAAGTCGGTGAACGAGCCGATGGCGACCGGCCTCAAGGCGATCGACGCCCTGATCCCGATCGGCCGCGGCCAGCGCGAGCTGATCATCGGTGACCGTCAGACCGGCAAGACCGCGATCGCGCTCGACACCATCCTGAACCAGAAGCCGCTCAACGCGCAGCCCGACGAGAACATCAAGCTGTACTGCGTCTACGTCGCGGTCGGTCAGAAGCGTTCCACCGTTGCCCAGTTCGTGAAGGTGCTGGAAGAGCAGGGCGCGCTCGAATACTCGATCGTCGTCGCCGCCACCGCGTCGGATCCGGCGCCGATGCAGTACATCGCGCCGTTCACCGGCTGCACCATGGGCGAGTACTTCCGCGACAACGGCATGCACGCCGTCATCATCTATGACGATCTGTCCAAGCAGGCAGTCGCCTACCGCCAGATGTCGCTGCTGCTGCGCCGTCCGCCGGGCCGCGAAGCCTATCCCGGCGACGTGTTCTATCTGCACTCCCGCCTGCTCGAGCGCGCGGCGAAGCTCAACAAGGACCAGGGCTCCGGCTCGCTGACGGCGCTGCCGGTCATCGAAACCCAGGCCAACGACGTGTCGGCCTACATTCCGACCAACGTCATCTCGATCACCGACGGTCAGATCTTCCTGGAAACCGACCTGTTCTTCCAGGGCATCCGTCCCGCGGTGAACGTCGGTCTGTCGGTGTCGCGCGTCGGTTCGTCGGCGCAGACCAAGGCCACCAAGAAGGTCGCCGGCAAGATCAAGGGCGAGCTCGCGCAGTACCGCGAAATGGCGGCGTTCGCGCAGTTCGGCTCCGACCTCGACGCCTCGACCCAGCGCCTGCTGAACCGCGGTTCGCGCCTGACCGAGCTCCTGAAGCAGCCGCAGTTCTCGCCGCTGAAGATGGAAGAGCAGGTCTGCGTGATCTGGGCCGGCACCAACGGCTATCTCGATCCGCTCCCGGTCAACAAGGTGCGTGCGTTCGAGGACGGTCTGCTGTCGCTGCTGCGTGGCAAGAACGCCGACATCCTCAACTCGATCCGCGACAGCCGCGACCTCTCCGACGACACCGCTGCCAAGCTGAAGTCGGTGGTTGAGGGCTTCGCGAAGAGCTTCGCTTAAGCGCGTTCATGGCCGGGCTAAAGCGCGAAGCGCGTCTTCGCAATTGACGTCCCGGCCATCCACGCTTCACGGCGTGGAGACAAAGACGTGGATGCCCGGGACGAGCCCGGGCATGACGACTGGGATAGGCTAGCGGCTCGATCATAAGCGTCGAACCGCCGGGGTGAACGAAGAATGGCTTCACTTAAAGACATGCGCGTCCGCATCGCCTCCACCAAGGCGACGCAGAAGATCACCAAGGCCATGCAGATGGTCGCGGCCTCGAAGCTGCGCCGCGCGCAGACCGCCGCGGAAGCTGCACGTCCCTATGCCGACAAGATGAGCGCGGTGATCTCCAACATCGCCAGCGCCGCCGCGGGTTCGCCCGGCGCGCCGGTGCTGCTGGCCGGCACCGGCCGCGACCAGGTTCATTTGCTGCTGGTTTGCACCGGCGAGCGCGGCCTGTCCGGCGCCTTCAACTCGTCGATCGTGCGTCTCGCCCGCGAGCGGGCCCAGGCGCTGATGGCGCAGGGCAAGGAAGTGAAATTCTTCTGCGTCGGCCGCAAGGGCTACGAGCAGCTCCGCCGCCTGTTCGACAAGCAGATCGTCGAGCATCTCGACCTGCGCAGCGTTCGGCAGCTCGGCTTCGTCAACGCCGAGGACATCGCCAAGAAAGTTCTGGCGCGATTCGACAACGGCGAGTTCGACGTCTGCACGTTGTTCTACTCCCGCTTCCGCTCGGTGATCGCGCAGATCCCGACCGCCCAGCAGATCATTCCGCTGGTCGTCGAGGAGGGCGCTGCCGCTGCCACGACCTCTTACGAATACGAGCCGGAAGAGGACGAAATTCTCACCCGTCTTCTGCCGCGCAACCTTGCGGTCCAGATCTTCCGCGCGCTGCTCGAGAACAACGCTTCGTTCTACGGCGCTCAGATGAGCGCGATGGACAACGCGACGCGCAACGCCGGCGAAATGATCCGCAAGCAGACGCTGGTCTACAACCGCACGCGTCAGGCGCAGATCACCAAGGAACTGATCGAAATCATCTCGGGTGCCGAGGCCGTCTGACCAAGACGCTTCAGTAACCGTCAAACGCAACATCCCGGTCAAATTGACCGTGGCCTACAAGTTCGGATCGAAGGAGACATTCAATGGCAGCCCAGCTCGGTCGCGTCACCCAGGTCATCGGCGCCGTCGTCGACGTGCAGTTCGAGGGCCACCTGCCGGCCATTCTCAACTCGCTCGAGACCAAGAACGGCGGCAACCGCCTAGTGCTCGAAGTCGCCCAGCATCTCGGCGAGTCCACCGTCCGCGCCATCGCGATGGACACCACCGAAGGTCTGGTCCGCGGCCAGGAAGTGACCGACACCGGTTCGCCGATCCGCGTTCCCGTCGGTGAAGGCACGCTCGGCCGCATCATCAACGTCATCGGCGAGCCGATCGACGAAGCCGGTCCGGTCAAGACCGAAGGCCTGCGCGCGATCCACCAGGAAGCGCCGACCTACACCGACCAGTCGACCGAAGCCGAAATTCTCGTCACCGGCATCAAGGTCGTCGACCTTCTCGCGCCCTACGCCAAGGGCGGCAAGATCGGCCTGTTCGGCGGCGCCGGCGTCGGCAAGACCGTGCTGATTCAGGAGCTGATCAACAACGTCGCGAAGGCGCACGGTGGTTACTCCGTGTTCGCCGGCGTCGGCGAGCGCACCCGCGAGGGTAACGACCTCTATCACGAGTTCATCGAGTCCAAGGTCAACGCCGATCCGAAGAATCCGGATCCGAGCGTGAAGTCGAAGTGCGCGCTGGTGTTCGGCCAGATGAACGAGCCCCCGGGTGCCCGCGCCCGTGTCGCGCTCACGGGTCTGACCATCGCGGAAGACTTCCGCGACCAGGGCCAGGACGTGCTGTTCTTCGTCGACAACATCTTCCGCTTCACCCAGGCCGGCTCGGAAGTGTCGGCGCTGCTCGGTCGTATTCCGAGCGCCGTGGGTTATCAGCCGACGCTCGCGACCGACATGGGCGCGCTGCAGGAGCGCATCACCACCACGCAGAAGGGCTCGATCACCTCGGTGCAGGCCATCTACGTTCCGGCCGACGACTTGACCGACCCGGCGCCCGCGACTTCGTTCGCGCACTTGGACGCGACCACCACGCTGTCGCGCTCGATCGCTGAAAAGGGCATCTATCCGGCGGTGGACCCGCTCGACTCGACCTCGCGCATGCTCTCCCCGCTGGTCGTCGGCGAAGAGCATTATGCGGTCGCCCGCCAGGTCCAGCAGGTGCTGCAGCGCTACAAGGCGCTCCAGGACATCATCGCCATTCTCGGCATGGACGAGCTTTCGGAAGAGGACAAGCTGACCGTGGCCCGCGCCCGCAAGGTCGAGCGCTTCATGTCGCAGCCGTTCCACGTCGCCGAAATCTTCACGGGTTCGCCGGGCAAGTTCGTCGACCTCGCCGACACCATCAAGGGCTTCAAGGGCCTGGTGGAAGGCAAGTACGACCACCTGCCGGAAGCCGCCTTCTACATGGTCGGCACGATCGAAGAGGCGGTCGAGAAGGGCAAGAAGCTGGCGGCGGAAGCTGCCTAAGGCGCGAATGGCGAATGGGGAGTAGCGAATGGTTTCGCTGCTCCTCCCCGCCACTCGCTATTCGCCATTCGCTATTCGCAAGGTTTCCCATGGCCACCTTCCACTTCGATCTCGTCTCTCCGGAAAAGCTCGCGTTCTCGGGCGAAGTCGACCAGGTCGACATTCCCGGCGTCGAGGGTGACTTCGGCGTGCTGGCAGGTCATGCGCCGGTCGTGGCTGCGATCCGTCCCGGCATCCTCACCGTCACCACCGGCGGCAAGCACGAGAAGATCATCGTGCTCGGCGGTCTCGCCGAAGTCTCCGAAAAGGGCCTGACCGTGCTCGCCGACGTCGCGACCTCGCTGGCCGAGCTCGATCGTGCCCAGTTCGCCGAGACCATCTCGGAGATGGAAGAAGGCCTGAAGGAGCACGAAGGCGGCGAGCTCGATCAGGCCATCGCACGGCTCGATCATTTCAAGAGCATTCAGCAGCAGCTCAATACCACGGCTATGCACTAAGCCCCGGCGCACCTGCTCCGGGGCATCGGGTCTAGAATTCCTGAATAAGTTCAGCGCTCGTCACGGAAGTGGCGGGCGCTGAAACTTTGTTGCACCGCGCCGGAACTAGCGGCATTCTGCGACCGCGAATTTGTTCCGGGGCGGGTAGCAGATGAAACGCAAGATCGCAGCGATTTTCGCAGCCGATATTGCCGGTTACTCAAGGCTGGTCGCGGAAGACGAGGAAGAGACGCTGCGGCGTCTGGCATCCTATCGCGAAGTCATCGACGACTTCATCGCCAAGGCCAGCGGACGCATCTTCAACACCGCCGGCGATGCCGTGCTCGCGGAATTCCCGAGCGCGGTGGACGCGGTGCGCTGCGCGATCGACATCCAGGAGAGCTTGCGAACCCGCAACATGGCCTATCCGCCGAGCCGGCAGATGTCGTTCCGGATCGGCATCACCATCGGCGACGTGGTCGAGCGCAACGGCGATCTGCTCGGCGACGGCGTCAACATCGCGGCGCGGCTCGAAGGGCTAGCCGAGGTCGGCGGCATCTGCGTCTCCCGCGCCGTGCACGAGCAGGTCGCCAACAAGCTGTCGGTGCAGTTCGCCGATATCGGCGCGCAGGAAGTGAAGAACATCCCGACGCCGGTGCACGCCTACATGGTGGCGATGCGGCGCGAGGACGGATCCTATGCGACGCCGCAGCTGAAGAAGGTCGCCAAGGCGGAGCCCGCGCCGAACTGGATGTGGCCGCTGGTGGTCGGCGTGGTCTCGGTCGTCGCGATCGGCGTCGGCGGCTTCCTCTACTTCACCAAGCTCGAGACCGCGCAGGTCAAATCCACTGCGGCATCGCCCGTGCCAAGTCCGGCTGTTGCGCCGTCACCCAGCCCGACGCCGACGGTGGCCGAGAAGGCGCCCGCGCCCCTGCCGACATCGACGCCGACGCAGACCACCACGACGGCCGCGATGCCGACGCCGATCCCGCCGCCGGCCGCATCCGCCGGCAAGATTGCCGTGGATGCGGTGCCGTTCATCGGCGAGCGCCAACGTGCCTCTCTCAGCAACGAATATGCCGCCGCCGGCGACTACAAGGCCTTCGCCCTCAACATAGGCGGCTTCACCGGCTCCGCGCTCAATCAGCCGAACGAGGAGGCTGCGCGCAATACCGCGCTCGACCAGTGCCAGAAGCGCGCCGATGCCGCGCAATCGCCGCGGCGTTGCGAGCTCTATGCGCTCGGCAACAAGGTCGTCTACAGCCGCGGCAATCCGCCAATGCCGCCGCAGCCCTGGGTGCGGCACGACCCCACGACCGAGCGCCCGTTCGTGGCGAAAGATTTTCCGATGCTGCGTGATCAGGCCAGGACGCGCGTGGAAAACATGTACGCGCCGGCGGCAAAATCGCGCTCGGTCGCGCTCGGTCCGGGCGGGCAATATTTCATGGCGCTGGGGGCATCATCGCCTGAGGAAACGACGCGGCGTTCGCTGGAATCCTGCGGTGCGTTTGCAGGCTCGGCCTGCATGATCGTGGCGGTCGACGATGTCTTCGTCGTGCCGATTCCGACCCTGCTGAGGCCCAACGGCTTCTTCCATGCCGCGACCAATTCCTCGATCGTGGCCGATGCGCGCGACGAGGTCGTGCGCAAGCTCGGCGAAGGCACGGGTTGGAATGCGGTCGCCGTCGGCACCGCAGGCCGCCCCGGCCTCGGCCTCAAGGCCGCTGACGAGCAGACCGCCGTCAACACCGCGCTCGCCGACTGCGCCAAGCACGACAGCGAGTGCCATGTGATTGCGATCGGCCCGTTCACGGTCGGGCCGACGAATTGACGCGAACGCTTGCGCGCTTGCGCTGATTTCACCGGCTGTCTCAGCAGCTTCGTCGATTCCGCCGCGCATCGCGCCGAAAACCCCCAGCTACTGTGCATGGGGTTGTTTTCGCGTTTTCAGCTTGCGAAGGACGCGAACTCACGCGCCACCGCGCGATAGACCTCGCGGCGGAACGGCACCACGATATCGGCGACGCGGTCGAGACGCTCCCAGCGCCACGCATCGAACTCTGCCGGCTGGCCGTTGCGCGGCGTCAGCGGATCGATCTCGTCATCCTTGCCGGTGAAGCGCAGCGCGAACCACTTTTGGCGTTGGCCGCGGAATTTTGCCAGCCGATGCGTCTGCGGTCCGTCATACGGTGGGAATTCGTAGGTGAGCCAGTCGGTCTCGCCGAGATAGTCGGCGCTGACGACGTTGGTCTCCTCCCAGAGCTCGCGCATGGCGGCATCGCGCAAGACCTCGCCCTCGTCGACGCCGCCCTGCGGCATCTGCCAGTCGAGCCCGGGCAAGATGATCTCGGGGCCGTCGCCCTTGAAGCGGTGCCCGATCAGCACATGGCCATCGGCATTGAAGAGGGCGATCCCGACATTGGGACGGTAGGGTTTTTCGATCGTCACTGATGCATCTTTCGTCATTCCGGGGCGCGCGTTGCGCGAACCCGGAATCTCGAGGTTCTCAGGTGCGCGATTGCGCACCATAGTTCGATGCTGTCGCATCGCCCCGGAACGACGGCAACGGATTTACTCATCCGCGAGCGCGGAAAATTCCTTCACCACGCGCTCGTAGACCGGGCGCTTGAACGGGATGATCAGTGAGGGGAGGTTTTTCATCGGCTCCCAGCGCCAGCTGACGAATTCGGCCTTGTGGCCGCCGCCGCCGGGCTTCTCGACGTTGATCTCGCTGTCCTTGCCGGTGAAGCGCACCGCGAACCACCTTTGGCGCTGGCCGCGGTAACGGCCCTTCCAGGCGCGCCCCGCCACTGTGCGCGGAATGTCGTAGATCAGCCAGTCCGGCACCTCGCCGAGCCGCTCGATCGAGCGCACGCTGGTCTCTTCATAGAGCTCGCGTTTGGCGGCCTCCCAATTGTCCTCGCCGGGATCGACGCCGCCCTGCGGCATCTGCCAGACATGGCCGTCGTCGACATGCTCGATGCCGCCGGCGCGACGGCCGATGAACACCAGTCCCTTCGTGTTGATCAGCATCACCCCGACGCAGGTCCGGTAGGGCAGATCCTCATAACGCGCCATTCCGCCAAACCCTCTCGCGTACTGCCGGGACGCTATCAGGCGCTCAGGCCCGTGGCGTACCAATTCGTTGATTTAGCTGGATTTTGATTTCAGCATCGCGGTTGTCAATGGCACCAAAAGGATACCCCGGTCGCTCAATGTCTTGATCCAGGCGCCGACCCGCTCGATGGAGACTGGCAGTGCGGAGGCGGTGCCGACGGCGACGCCCCGCTCGCGGGCCATCGATTCCAGCTTGTTCAGGGCGCGGTCGATCTCGGTCGGGGTCGGCACCGCGTCGAGCGCGATGTCGCCCTTGCCGAACGGCACCGCCAGGCTCGCAGCTGCCTGCGGCGCGATGCTGCGGGGCGAAGAGCCGTCGTCGAAGAAGCCGAGCCCGCGCTTGGAGGCCTCGCGGATGATCGGCTGCATCGCCGGCTCCGTCGCGACGAAGCGGGCGCCCATGAAATTGGTGATGCCGGCATAGCCCTGCATCCGGCTCAGGTGCCAGTACAGGCGATCGGTATTCTGGTCGGCGGTGAGCGAGGTCAGCAGCGTCTGCGGGCCGGGATCGTTATCCGGGAAGTCGTAGGGCTCCATCGGGATCTGCAGGAAGATCTCGTGGCGCTGGGCGCGGGCGCGCTCGGCGAGCTTGCCGGGGTCGGCGCCATAGGGCGTGAAGGCCAGCGTCACTGCGCCCGGCAGCTTCATGATCGCGTCGGTGGTCTTGGCGGCGCCAACGCCGAGGCCGCCGATCACGACCGCCACGACCGGCATTTTCGCGGCCTTGGCGCGGTCGGCCTCGGCGGCGTAGACGTTGAATGGCTTGAGATCGCCGGAGACCGCGGGGATCATGCCGTAGCGGGATTTCTCCAGCAGTTTCGGGTCGATTCCGGCCATGACTGGCGGCGGGGTTGAGGCAGATTCGCCCTTGTCCGCGGCATCGCCAGCGCCGATCACCACGTCATGGCGTGCGCCGGTCGAGCCGTCGATCATGGTGACGGTCTTGTGCTCGCCGGAGGCGGCCTCTTTCGGTGCCTCCTTGGCCGCGGCCTTGCTCTCCTGGGCGTGCTCTTCGCCGTGGCCCGCGGCGGGCTTCGCGTCCGTCGCCTTGTCCGCTGTCTTGGGATCGCGGATCGCAATCCGTGTCATCGGCTCGCCGCCGAGCGGGTCCTTGTTGAAGATGGCGAAGCCGGCAAAGGCGACCAGGAACAGGCCGAGCATGACCGCCAGCAGTTGCATGGCCGTGAACGGCAGCCGCAGCCGCCGTTTCCGGCGCGGCTTGTCCTGTCCGAGCGGGGCGCTCAGATCATCGGCCGTTTCAGTCATGCGCGATCCCGAATCACTCCACCGACGATACCACGCCGAGGTCAAGCGGCGGCAGGCCGGGATAGGCCGGGGACACCAGGAGTTCCAAGCAAAAAGGGCGGCTCCAGGAGCCGCCCTTTTCGTCAGATCGGTTGGCGCGCCTAGTTCGCCGCTTTCGGCTTGTCCGCAGGCGCGGCCTTGTTGTCGCTGCCCGGCGTGGGCGCTGCGGACGCGCTGTTCTTGATGCCGTGGAGCAGGTCGTCGGCGAGCTTGAGCGCCTTGTCGTCCTTGGCGTCCGGCGGAACGTAGGACTGCGAGCCGGTCTTCTCGTCGCCGTCGTTCTTGAGGTGGCCGCGCAGCGAAGCCTCGCCCTTGGTGTCGGTGCGCGACTTCAGCTCATCCGGCACGTCCTGAAGCACTTCGATGTCGGGCACGATGCCCTTGGCCTGAATCGATTTGCCCGACGGCGTGTAGTAGCGCGCGGTGGTGAGGCGCAGCGCGCCGTTGCCCGAGCCGAGCGGGATGATGGTTTGCACCGAGCCCTTGCCGAACGAGCGCGTGCCGACGATGGTCGCGCGCTTTTGGTCCTGCAGCGCGCCGGCGACGATTTCCGACGCCGAGGCCGAACCGCCGTTGACGAGCACGATGACCGGCTTGCCCTTGGTGAGGTCGCCCGCATGCGCGGTGCGGCGCTGGGTCTCCTCGGCATTACGGCCGCGGGTCGAGACGATCTCGCCCTTCTCCAGGAACGAGTCGGAGACGGTGACGGCCTCCTCGAGCAGGCCGCCCGGATTGTTGCGGAGGTCGATGATGTAGCCCTTGAGCTTGTCGCCGATCTGGGTCGAGAGGTTGGCGACCTCCTTCTTCAGGCCTTCGGTGGTCTGCTCGTTGAAGGTGGTGATGCGGATATAGGCGATGTCGTCGGCCTCGACGCGCGCGCGCACTGAGCGGACGCGGATGTTGTCGCGCACGAGCGTGACGTCGATCGGATTGTCCTGGCCCTTGCGGATGATCTTGAGCTTGATCTTGGTGTTGACGGGGCCGCGCATCTTCTCGACCGCCTGGTTCAGGGTCAGGCCCTGCACCGCCTCATCGTCGAGATTGGTGATGATGTCGTTGGCCATGACGCCGGCGCGCGAGGCGGGCGTATCGTCGATCGGCGAGACCACCTTGATCAGGCCGTCTTCCATCGTGACCTCGATGCCGAGGCCGCCGAACTCGCCGCGGGTCTGCACCTGCATGTCGCGGAAGCTCTTGGCATCCATGTAGCTCGAATGCGGATCGAGGCCGGTGAGCATGCCGCTGATGGCTGACTCGATCAGCTTGGTGTCGTCGGGCTTCTCGACATAGTCGGAGCGCACGCGCTCGAAGACGTCGCCGAACAGATTGAGCTGGCGATAGGTGTCAGCGGTTGCGGCCCGCGCGCTGGAGCCCATGAACACTGCGCGCGGCTGGGTCACGAACAACGTCAGCGCCGCACCGGTGGCCGCGCTGAGGAGGATAACTGAAGTCTTGCGCATCATCCGCGAACCTTCTCGCCTTCATTTGCGGCCCACCATGGGCCTGGATCGATTGGAGTGCCGTCTTTGCGGAACTCGACATACAGCACAGGTTGACTCGCGTTCGTGGCGAGAATGGAGGCGACTTGAGATGTCGATCCCATGGTCGCGACCGGCTCCCCCGTGAGCACAAACTGACCGATGTTGACCGAAATGCGCTCCATCCCGGCGATCAGGACATGATACCCGCCCCCGGCATTGAGGATCAAGAGTTGTCCATAGCTGCGGAACGGGCCGGCATAGACCACCCAGCCGTCGCACGGGGTGGTGACCTGGGACCCAGGCTTGGTGGCCAGCGAAATGCCCTTCTGGACCCCGCCGACCCCGTCGGAACCGCCAAAGTCCCTGATCTTGTTACCGTTAACCGGCAAAGGCAGGAGCCCCTTGGCCGAGGCGAACAGGATCGCCGGGCTGGTCCGGGACCGGTCCTTGAAGACGGCCGGGCCGGGCTTGGCGCTGGCCGCCGCTGCGGCCGCGTTTGCCTCGGCCTGTTTTGCGGCCTCGGCCGCCTTCTCCGCCGCTTTGGCGGCGCTTTGCAGGTCCTGCTCCATCTTGGCGATCAGCCCCTGGAGATCGCCGACCTGCTTTGACAGCGTGATCGCGCGCGAATTCTCGGCGTCGAGATCCTTTTCGCGCGAGGCCTGCTGGCGCTGCCGCTCGTCGACCAGCGCGGTGAGCCGGGTCTGGTCGCTGCGGATCTTGTCGCGGTCGGAGGCGAGCTGGTCGCGTTCGCTCGCGATGCTCTTGCGCAAGGCCACGAGCTCGCCGAGCTCGCTCGCGATCTTCTCGGCGCGGCCGCGCAATTCCGGCACCACGGCGCCGAGCAGCATCGCGGTGCGCAGCGATTGCAGCGCATCCTCGGGCCGTACCAGCAGCGCCGGTGGCGTGCGCCTTCCGGCGCGTTGCAGGGCCGCCAACACCTCGACGATGTCGGCGCGACGCGAATCGAGCGAAGAGCGCGCTTCCTGCTCGCGGCCGTTCAGAGTCCGCAGCCGTGCCTCGGCCTCGTCGATCTTGGTCTCGACGGCACGGACATTGGCGGCGGTGTCGATCAATTGCTGATTGAGCTGGGTGCGATCCTGGCCGAGCGAGGAGATCTCGGCTTTGAGCTTGGCCTGAGCCTCCTCCGCACTCTTCTGCCTGGCGCGCGCGGCTTCCAGCTCCTGCTCGCGCTGCTTGATGGCGTCGGGCGAGACGGCAGCGGCCTGTGGCGCCGTCTGGGCTTGCGCGAGGCTTTCTTCAGCGAAGAGGCTTGCGCTGGCGCAGCTTGCAATCAGCAGCAGATTGAGGATCGGCGCTCGCATCTGTTGGGGCAAGGTTCTTGGGCAAGGTTTCTTGGGCAAGGTGCTCGTCGTGGCGCGAATCACGCGCGATGATAGGGATGGCCGGCCAGGATGGTGGCGGCCCGGTATAGCTGTTCCAGAAGCATGACGCGGACCATTTGATGCGGCCAGGTCGCAGAGCCGAACGCGATCGCGAGCTTGGCCTTACGGCGCAATTCGGGCGAAAGTCCGTCCGCCCCTCCGATCACGAAGATAGTATGACCGGCACCCTCGTCGCGCCAGCGCCCGAGATGCCGTGCGAATACGGTAGAGTCCAGATTCTGGCCGCGCTCGTCCAGCGCCACCAGAATCGATTTGTCCGGGATGTGCGCGGAGATCGCCGCGGCTTCCTCGGACATGCGCGTCGCGGTGTCGCGCGCACGGCTCTCGGGGATTTCGTGAATCGTGAGCTCGCGGAATCCGAGCTTGCGGCCGGCCTCGTCGAACCGCTCGAAATAGCGGTCGGCAAGCTCCCGTTCGGGGCCCTGCTTCAGCCGGCCCACCGCAATGACAGCAACACGCATGATATCTTCAGGGTCGTGTTTTCCAGACCGCGCGCAGATTGCGCGCGCACGACGCTAGCATGCGCGTCAACCGATTCGAAATCGGCCAAATAGGCCTAGATCGCCTTCGCCGCCCCTGGGCCCTGCGTGTACAATCTCTCGAGATTGTAGAACTCGCGGACTTCGGGTCTGAACACGTGCACGATCACATCGCCGGAATCGATCAGCACCCAGTCGCAATTGGGCAAGCCCTCGACGTGGATGTTCTTGATGCCGTTTTCCTTGAGGCCCTTGGCGACGTTCTCCGCGATCGCGCCGACGTGCCGGTTCACCCGGCCGGTAGTGACGATCATGTAGTCGGAGTACGCCGATTTGCCGCGAAGGTCGATGGTGACCGTCTCCTCCGCCTTCATGTCGTCGAGGCGGGAGAGGATCAGGCTCAGCGTCTTGTCGGCGTCGGGTTGCGCCTTCAAGGCCGCAGCTTTGGTCGATGTTTTACGCGCCGGTTTTGCCTTCGGTAAAACAGACTTGGACAATACAGATGTGGTCAGGGACCATTCCTTTCACTGTATCGCGAACGCCGAATCCAGCGCTCACCGGTTACACTACATCATGTGGGGTTAAGGGTTTCAATATGCCAGAGAGCCCGGAGTCCCCACAACATCCGCACACTTCGCCTCACATTGTACCTTTCCAGCTCCCGTCCGGGTTCCGCAGGCCCGTTGACGACAGGTTCAGCTTCAGTCCCGTCAGGAATACCCACGCCGGCGCCGGTTGGTCTGCAAGCAGCGCTGCCCTGTTCTCCGGCAGGCGGTAGCGCGCCAGCGCCTTGGCTGCGGGAGAGGCGAGGGCACGAAAGCTCTGCGGCGGGCGGTCGATGACTGCAATCGGCACCTGGCCGGCGATACGCCGCCAGTCCTGCCAACGGTGGAATTGAGCGAGATTGTCGGCGCCCATAATCCAGACAAAGCGCAGGCCCGAGAAGCGGCGGCGCAAGGTGTTGATCGTGTCGATAGTATAGCGGGTACGAATGACGGATTCGAGACAGCTGACCTCGATCCTGGGGTCATCAGCGACGTCGCGCGCCGCCTGCATGCGCTCGCCGAGCTTATGCAGATTGCCGTTCTCCTTGAGCGGATTGCCCGGGGTGACCAGCCACCAGACGCGATCGAGTTGCAATCGCTTGAGCGCGAACCGGCTGATCGCGCGATGGGCCTGATGCGGCGGGTTGAATGAGCCGCCGAGCAGGCCGATGCGCATGCCCTCTGTGTAGGGCGGGACCGCTTGTGCCACGAAATGCGGCACGACGAAATTGTTGCTCAATGCCCCGCGCCTCGCGCCATGCCTTACGGCCGCGTCTGCCCTGTGCCATGGACGCGATATTTGAAGCTCGTCAACTGCTCGGCGCCGACAGGGCCACGGGCGTGGAAGCGGCCGGTTGCGATGCCGATCTCGGCGCCGAAGCCGAACTCGCCGCCATCGGCGAACTGCGTTGAGGCGTTGTGCAGCACGATTGCGGAATCGACCTCGCTGAGAAATTTCTTCGCAGCAGCCTCATCCGCGCTGACGATCGCATCGGTGTGGTGCGAGCCGTGATCCTGGATGTGCGCGATCGCACCGTCGACGCCGTCGACCACCTTCGCCGCGATGATCGCGTCGAGATATTCGGTGTCCCAATCGTCTTCGCTGGCGGGCTTTACGCGCGAATCGGTCTTCTGCACCGCGTCGTCGCCGCGCACTTCGCAGCCGGCCTCGATCAGCATCTCGACCAGCGGCTTCAGGTTTTTCGCTGCAGCCGCGCGATCGACCAGCAACGTCTCGGCCGCACCGCAAACGCCCGTGCGGCGCATCTTGGCGTTCAGCACGATCGACTTCGCCATGGCAAGGTCCGCGCTGGCATCGATGTAGACATGGTTGACGCCTTCGAGATGCGCGAACACGGGCACGCGCGCTTCCTGCTCGACGCGTGCGACGAGGCTCTTGCCTCCGCGTGGCACGATCACGTCGACGGCGCCGTTGAGGCCCGACAGCATCATGCCGACTGCCGCGCGGTCACGCGTCGGCACCAGCGTGATCGCGGCCTCGGGCAGACCGGCTTCGCGCAGGCCCTGCACCAGGCATTCATGGATCGCGCGACACGAGCGAAAACTATCCGAGCCGCCGCGCAGGATCACGGCATTGCCTGATTTCAGGCACAGCACGCCGGCGTCCGCCGCAACGTTCGGCCGGCTCTCAAAAATCACGCCGACGACGCCGAGCGGCACGCGGACGCGCTCGATGGTCATGCCGTTCGGCCGTTGCCAGCTCTCGGTGACGTTGCCGACGGGATCGGCGATGCCGCGCACGACGGCGATGCCTTCGGCCATGCTCTCGACGCGCGCCGGCGTCAGCGTCAGGCGGTCGATGAAGGAAGAGGTCATGTTGCCGGAGACGCGCGCTTCGGCGACATCCTCGGCATTGGCGGCGAGGATCGCTGCCGCATTGCTGCGAATCGCCCGCTCCATGGCCTCCAGTGCCCGGTTCTTCTGCTCCGGCGGCGCCAGCGCCAGCACGCGCGCAGCGGCGCGAGCTTTGGCTGCGAGATCGGACATCAGAGCCTGAAGATCGGCATTGCCGTCGACGGCTTTGAGGGGGGTGGCCATGGGGTCAAAACCTTCTGCTAAGGCGGTGTCCTAGCACGGAATTCCCGCGTCTGCGAAGGGCGGGGAGGGTATGGCAGGTACTCCCGGTTGCGCCCCCGGGTCGGCCAACGGCCGGGGTTGGCTGGAGGCCTGGCGAAGCCTTGCAGGTGGCCGGAATATCAATAAGTATCATTACTTGATAACGGAGCCTCCCATGGCGAGCAGCTACAGCATAGGCAAGCATTTCGAGAACTTGATCGACAATCTGGTCGAGAGTGGCCGCTACGCCACCGCCAGCGAGGTCATGCGCGAAGGCCTTCGCCTCGTCGAGGAACGCGAGGAGCGCCGCAAGCTCAAGCTGGAGGCGTTGCGCGAGGAAATCCAGAAGGGGTTTGACAGCGGACCGATGGAAGAAGTCGATATCCATGAATGGATGAAC
The DNA here is from genome assembly GCF_053592855.1 of Bradyrhizobium sp. T-1. Taxonomy (NCBI): domain Bacteria; kingdom Pseudomonadati; phylum Pseudomonadota; class Alphaproteobacteria; order Hyphomicrobiales; family Nitrobacteraceae; genus Bradyrhizobium; species Bradyrhizobium sp. T-1. The sequence goes on from NZ_CM132115.1 coordinate 439,131, forward strand.
GACATCAAGACGCGGGGACGGCAGCGGTTGGCAGCGCGCAAACGTGGCGAATAGATTTCGCAAGGCTCCGCAAGCAGACCTCGATCTCGATTCGATCTGGGACTTCATTGCTTCGGACAGCGTGCGGGCCGCCGAGAAGCAGATCGGGCGCATCGGCGAGATTTTCGAGATGCTGGTGGAGAACCCGTTGGCCGGACGAGAGCGACGGGAATTGCGCGCAGGCTTGCGTAGCTTTCCAGTCGGCAACTACGTGATCTTCTATGTTCCGTTGCCCGATGGGGTGGAGATTATTCGTGTGATGCACGGCCGGCAGGATATGGATGCCGCCGACATGCAATAGCCGGCCTTAGCCGCCCACCACCAGATCGTCGCGATGGATCATCTCGGAGCGGCCGCTGATGCCGAGGATGGTCATCACCTCCGGAGACGAGCGACCCTTGATCCGCTCGGCGACCTCGGCATCATAGGCGATCAGGCCGCGGCCGACCTCGCTGGTGTCGGGGCCGCGGACGATCACGGCGTCACCGCGGGCGAACTGGCCCTCGACCTTGATCACGCCGGCCGGCAGCAGGCTGGCGCCGGCACGCAGTGCCGTCACGGCGCCGGCGTCGATGGTCAGCGTCCCCTTCGGCTCCAGCGTGCCCGCGATCCAACGCTTGCGCGACGTGATGGGATTGGCCGGGGTCAGGAACCAGGTGCAGCGACCGCCATTGGCGATCGCCTGCAGGGGATGCTCGATCTTGCCGGACGCAATCAGCATATGCGTACCGCCGGTGGTTGCGATCTTTGCCGCCTCGACCTTGGTGCGCATGCCGCCGCGCGACAACTCGGACTCGGCGTCTCCCGCCACGGCCTCGATCTCGGAGGAGATGCTCTCGACCACCGGAATCAGTTTGGCGTTCGGGTTGTTCTTCGGTGGCGCGTCGTAGAGCCCGTCGATGTCGGAGAGCAGAACCAGCAGGTCGGCGCTCGCCATGGTCGCGACGCGCGCGGCGAGGCGGTCATTGTCGCCGTAGCGGATCTCGGTGGTGGCGACCGTGTCGTTCTCGTTGATCACGGGGATGGCGCGCCACTCCAAAAGCTTGCCGATGGTGGAGCGCGCGTTGAGATAGCGGCGGCGCTCCTCGGTGTCCTGCAGCGTGACCAAAATCTGCCCGGCGCCGATGTCGTGCGCCCCGAGCACCTCCGACCAGATCCGCGCCAGCGCGATCTGGCCCACGGCAGCGGCGGCCTGGCTCTCTTCCAGCTTCAGCGGGCCGCGCGGCAATTTGAGCCGGCTGCGGCCGAGCGCGATCGAGCCGGAGGATACCACGAGGACATCGCGGCCCTCCTTGTGCAGTTTGGCCATGTCGTCCGCAAGCGCCGCGAGCCAGGACGCGCGCACCTCGCCCCTGTCGGAATCCACCAGCAGGGCGGAGCCGACCTTGACGACGATGCGGCGGAATTGACTGAGTTCGGGGCTGGCCATGTGTGTATGTTTTGGCGTGTTGCTGCGAGTTGCTCTGGAAACGGCGGAGCGTGAGGCGGCGCCGGTCGAGGCCTGCTTTTGCAGCAGGACGATGGCCGGCGCAAGGCGGCGGGAACGGTAAACGGCGAAGGTCGGCCTTGTCTTGAACGCCGGTCCGGCTCTAATGCCGCCAACCAACAATGGGCTGAAAGAGGAAGCGAATGGATCGCCGCAAATTCATGGCCGGATGTCTTGGGGGATATCTTGGGCTGCCGCTGCTGCCGCAGGCAGGTGAAGCGCAAGCGCAGACCGGGCTGAGCAAGATCATCTTTCCGTTCGCGGCGGGGGCCGGCGGCGACACGCTGTGCCGGCTGATCGCGCAGGAAATCTCCCCGGTGCTGCAACGAACCATCGTGGTCGAGAACCGCACCGGCGGTGACGGCCTGATCGGCATCAAATCGGTGAAGGGTGCGAGCCCCGACGGCAGCATGGTGCTGGTGACGACGGGTCCCACCATGTACCTGCTGCCGATGGTCGAGACGACGCCGAGCTTCGATACGGCCAAGGATTTCGTGCCGGTGTCGCTGCTCGCGCGGTTCGAGTTCGCGCTGGTGGTTGGCCCGGCCATGGATGTTGCGGACTTCAAGGGATTCGTCGCCTGGCTGAAGGCGCATCCCGACAAGACCTCGTTCGGCGTGCCGAGCAACGGCACCATTCCGCACTTCATGGGCTCCAAGCTCGAGAAGGATCTCGGCATCCCGCTGACCCGCGTGCCCTATCGGGGCAGCGCGCCGATCCTCAACGATATCATCGGCGGCCACATCTCGTTCGGCATCACGACGTTGGCGGACGCGCTGCCGCAGCATCGCGCCAAGAGTTTGAAGATCATCGCCGTGTCGAGCGCGGAGCGTTCGCCGTTCGCGCCCGATGTTCCGACGTTGAAGGAGAGTGGCATCGATCTGGTCGCGGACGCCTGGTACGGCATGTGGCTTCCAGCCGGCAGCCCGCCGGAGTTTGCGAGCAAGCTTGGCGCGGCCGCAAGCGCCGCGCTCGCCAAGCCCGAGGTGAAGGAGAAGCTCACGACGATCGGGCTGATCCCGGTCGGGAGCAGCGCGGATGGGCTCGCCAAGGAGCTCGCCGCGAACACGGCCTTCTGGCAGCCGATCGTGAAGGCGACGGGATACAAGATCGAGAATTAGAGCCCGATTTTAACTGAGGTGCTGGACATGACTCAGCGCTTGCTCGGTGCTGCCCGATTATTTGCCAGCAATTATCAGATCGTCGTGTGCGACGATCCATTGAGCTCGCTTGGCAGCGAGGATGACTGGAACTGGGATGCTGCGAAATCCAAACGCGGCTTTGCCGGCGTTCCCGCGTTCCGGATGATCGGCACGGAAGCGGACCTCAACGATCATTGGATTGAGCTGATATCAAGCGATCAGCCGCCTTCGCCGGACGAATGGCAGCGGATTACCTGCGTGCATTTTCATTCCGGAAGCGGACGGATCCACGTCATGTCGGTGACCGACAATCATGCGGCAATCACGGCGGATATCGAGTGGTACCGACTCTTTCTGGTGCGAGGTAAGCCGGAATTTGAAGGGCGCGTGCTTGATTGCTAGCTAGCCGGTGCTCTATCCCTTATCCTGAGGAGCGCGCTCCTGCGCGCGTCTCGAAGAATGGAAGGCCCGGCTGTGCCAGCAGGGTCTGCACGGTTCGAGACGGCGCTGTCGCGCCTCCTCACCATGAAGCCTACATCTTCGCGCGCTGGGCGATGCCGTCCCTGATCGCGGCGAGCTCGGCTTCGTCCCAGATGCCGATCAAGACGCCGCCCTTCACCTGGAGCTGGTTGTCGGCATAGGCCGCGATCTTCTCGCGCGGCGTGGTGATGTGGTCGTTCGGATGCAGCGCCCAGTCGAACAGCTCGGCCTGGAGCCGCGCGATGATGCCGGCGCATTCGGGATCGTCGCCACGATCGACGTACTCGTCCGGATCGGTTTCTAGATCGTACAGCATCGGACGGAAACCGGAGGCGTGGATGTATTTCCAGCGGCCGTCGAACACCATGAACAGGCGGCAGCGCTCGATCGGCTGGTTCAGCTTCAGCCGTACGTCCTGCATGGCGTAGTCATATTCGGAGAACGCCACCTTGCGCCAATCGCCCGGCGTGGGGCCGCGTAGCAGCGGCAGCAGCGAGCGTCCTTCGAGAATGTGGCCCGGCACCTTGCCGCCGAAATAATCGACGAAGGTCGGCGCCAGATCGATGCCTTCCACCAGCGCGTCGCTGTGCCTGCCGCGCGTGGCGTCGGCCTCCTGCGAGGGATCGATGATGATCAGCGGAATCTTGGCCGACTGCTCGTGGAACAGGTCCTTCTCGCCCATCCAGTGATCGCCGAGATAGTCGCCGTGATCGGAGGTGAACACGATCATGGTCGTGTCCAGAAGGCCGCGCTCCTCCAGGAACTTCATCAACACGCCCATCTGGTCGTCGATCTGGGTGATCAGGCCCATATAGGTCGGGATCACCTTCTCGCGGGCCTCGTCACGCGCCATGTTGCGGGAGTAGCGCATGTCCATGTAGGCGCCGAACACCGGATGCGGATTCTGCCGCTCGCGCTCCGAGCGGATCGCCGGGATCATGTCATCGGTCGAATACATGCTCGCGTAGGGCTCCGGCGCGATGTAGGGCCAGTGCGGCTTGATATAGGACAGATGCAGGCACCAGGGTCGGCCGTCGGTCTCGGCCTTGCTGATGAAATCCATCGCGCGGCGCGTCATGTAGGGCGTTTCGGAATGCTCGTCCGGCACGCGCGCGGCCTTGTCGGCGTGCACCAGCAGCCAGCCGTTCTGCAATGAGCCGTCTTCCGCCGCGCCTGAATTGGCCCAATGCTCCCAGGGGTTGGTCGCGTCAAAACCCTGCTGGCGCAGATACTCGTCGTATTTCGGGCGCGGCCGTCCGGTCGGATGCAGGCCGTCGTCGCGCTCATAGGGCTCGAAGCCGCATTCGGCGACATGGACGCCGATCATCGATTCCGGCGGGATGCCGAGCGCCTTCATGCCCTCCAGGTCGGGTGCCATGTGGGTCTTGCCGACCAGCACGTTACGCACGCCGATCTTTTTGAGGTGATCGCCGAGCGTGGGCTCGCCGACACGAAGTGGCCAGCCATTCCAGTGCGAGCCGTGCGAGCGCATATAGCGGCCGGTGTAGAACGACATCCGCGACGGACCGCAGATTGGCGACTGCACATAGGCCTTGGAGAACAGCACGCCGCGCTTGGCCATGGCGTCGATGTTCGGCGTCTTCAGCGTGGGATGGCCGGTGCAGCCGAGATAATCATAGCGAAGCTGGTCGCACATGATCCAGAGAACGTTCTTTGCGCGCGCCATGCATCATCCCGTCGTGTCTTGATTGTTGGATGCTGCGCTATCGAGATCGCGATGGCAACCAGCTCCCGGCCGTACATTCAGTTGTCGTCCCGGCGAAGGCCGGGACCCACCGCGTGACCCATCTGTTGTGAACGGTCGCAGTACCGAACGACGAGTCTTCGCCAAACCGCGCCCTGTGGCTATGGGTCCTGGCCTTCGCCGGGACGACGTGGGGGAGAGAGTTCAGGCCGCCAAATCAAGCCGACCACGGCTCCGCTTCAGCTGCGCTCTTGGCCTTGGCCGAGACCGGAGCCTCGCCGATCACATCCACGAGCGCGCGGAGCGCTTCCTTGACGCCCTGACCGGTAACGCCGGAGAGCAACAGCGGCGTCTTCTTGGCGGCGCGCTTCAGCCGGTCCTTCTGCTTCTTGAGTTCGTCCGGCTCGACCGCGTCGATCTTGTTCAGGGCGACGATCTCGATCTTGTCGGTGAGCAGCCCGCCATAGGCGTCGAGCTCCTTGCGCACGGTCTTGTACGCCTTGCCGGCGTGCTCACAGGTGGCGTCGATCAGATGCAGCAGCACGCGACAGCGCTCGACATGGCCGAGGAAGCGGTCGCCGAGGCCGGTGCCTTCATGCGCGCCTTCGATCAGGCCGGGAATGTCGGCGAGCACGAATTCGCGGCCGTCGGCGTTCACGACGCCAAGCTGCGGGTGCAGCGTAGTGAAGGGATAGTCGGCGATCTTCGGCTTGGCCGCGCTCACCTTGGAAAGGAAAGTCGACTTGCCCGCGTTGGGCATGCCGACGAGACCGGCATCCGCGATCAGCTTCAGCCGCAGCCAGATCCAGCGCTCCTCGCCGGGCTGGCCGGGATTGGCGTTGCGCGGCGCGCGGTTGGTCGACGACTTGAAATGCGCGTTGCCGAAGCCGCCATTGCCGCCCTCGGCCAGCACGAACTTTTCGCCGACATTGGTGAAGTCGTGGATCAGCGTCTCGCGGTCTTCGTCGAAGATCTGCGTGCCGATCGGCACCTTCAGCACGATGTTCTTGCCGTTGGCGCCGTGGCGGTCCGAGCCTGCGCCGTTCTCGCCCTTCTGGGCCTTGAAATGCTGCTGGTAGCGGTAGTCGATCAGCGTGTTGAGGCCGTCGGCGACCTCGATGATGACATTGCCGCCACGGCCGCCATTGCCGCCGGACGGGCCGCCGAACTCAATGAACTTCTCGCGGCGGAACGCCACGCAGCCGTTCCCGCCGTCACCGGAGCGGATATAGACCTTTGCTTCGTCGAGGAATTTCATGGGCCATAGGTAGGCCAGCCGGTCCCCCGCGGCAACCCGGACTTACCCGCAAATCGGCCGAATTTCCGCGATTTTCGTCCCTTGCTTAACCAGTCGGCCGCCGCCGAATCAGGAATTTCTGCATGCCTTCAAGCACCAGCTCCTTGCGCTGGTTGAACACGGTGCTCTTGAGCGTGACCGCGCCGGTGGTCCGTCCGGGCACGAGCTCGGTGACTTCGAGCGCGGGATAGATCGTGTCGTCGGCGAACACGGGTTTAAGGAACCGGCTCGACTGCTCGAGGAAGCCGACCAGGGACTCCTCGACCATGAACGGAAACAGGCCCGCGCCGGGCGCGGTGTGGATCAGGGTCTGGAAACCATGCGCGAGCAGATGCGGCATGCCGCGGGCGCGGCAATATTCCACATCGTAGTGCACCGGATGGGTGTCGCCGCTCGCGGTCTGGAATGCCGCGAACACCGCCGTGGTCTGGGTGCGGCTGGGCAGCACGAAGCGTTCGCCGGCCACGAAATCCTCAAACCAGCGTTGCGCGGTGATCATGCGGTGCTGGGCCGGGTCGAAGTCGGTCATGTCCAAGCTCTCTGTGTGTAGGCGGCCTATCGCTACCGGGGCCCGAAGAGTGCGACAATGCGTTCAATTCGGCTTGCGCGGGCTTGTCGCGGCCGCCTGCTTCATTAAAACGGCGCTCAATGCCTTTCTTCAAAAATCTCTCCGCCTATGACGAGCGCTCGGCACGGCTGGCCGGCATCGCCCTCATGGTGCTGTCGATCTTCATGTTCTCGTTCGGCGACGCCATGGGCAAGTTCCTGGTCGGGACATATTCGGTGGGGCAGCTCCTGTTTCTGCGCGCCTGCGCGGCCTTGCTGCTGCTGTCGCCGCTGATCTGGAAACAGCGCGACCTGTTCCTGCATCTGGAGCGGCCGCGCCTGCAGCTGTTTCGCGTCGTGCTGTCGACGCTGGAGGTGGCCGCGTTCTTCCTCGCCACCGTCTATCTGCCGCTCGCGGATGTCATCACCTATTATCTCGCCGGTCCCATCTTCGTCACCGCGATGTCGGCGATCTTTCTGGGCGAGAAGGTCGGCTGGCGGCGCTGGACCGCGATTCTGATCGGCTTCTGTGGTGTGTTGATCGCGCTGCGGCCGTCGGCGCAGACGGTGAGCCTGCCGGCGCTGATCGCGCTCGGCGGCAGCCTGTCCTTCGCGACGCTGATGCTGATCACTCGCAGCCTGCGCAAGACGCCCGACATCGTGATGGCGTCCTCGCAATTCATCGGCACGTTCTCGCTGGGCGCGGTACTGTCGGCATTCCACTGGGTGCCGCCGACCCCTCGCAGCCTCGTGTTCTTCGCACTGGCGGGTCTCATTTCAGTGACCGCGTTGTTCTGCGTCAACCGCTCGCTCAAGCTCGCGCCGGCGAGTGTCGTGGTGCCCTATCAGTATTCGATGATCGTCTGGGCCGTGATCTTCGGCTTCGTCGTGTTCGGCGACGTGCCGTCCATCGCCACGATCGTCGGTGCGGCGATCATCATCGGAGCCGGGTTCTACATCTACTTGCGGGAACGTGATCTCGGGCGCCCGAGCGAAGAGGTGAGTCCGCCGGTGTAGCCGCGTCCGAGCGGTCGTCCCGGCCTTCGCCGGGACGACATTGTGAATGGAGCAGGCTCTCCGCCCTACCTCATCCTTCTCGCGCTGCTCCAGCTTTTCAGCGACGACCACACCCCGCGCGAGAGGCGGAAGCAGTCGACCGGCGTCGACGAGCCCAGCGCCAGGAAACGATGCAGCTGCACGCCGCTCCATTGGAAGCCGCACTTCTCCAGCACGTTGCGCGAGGCCGGGTTGGTGACGCGCGCGCCGGCATAGAGATGGTCGTCCTCGAACTCCTCGAAGAAGAAGTCGATCGCGCCGCGTGCGGCCTCGGTGGCAAAGCCCCGGCCCCAATGCTCGACACCGAGCCAGTAGCCGAGCTCGGCATTGCCGGGTGCGGAGCAGTCGATGCCGACCATGCCGACCGGCCCGCTGTCGTGCTCGATCAGGAACACGGTCTCGCTGCCGAGCGCGGCGGTGGCGCGGACGAATTCGACGGCGTCGTCCTGCGAATAGGGATGGGGGAGGCGACGGGTGTTTTCCGCGACACGGCGATCGTTGGCGAGGCGGGCGATGGTCTTGACGTCGGCGAGGGTCGGCCGCCGCAAGGTCAGCCGTTCGGTGGCGACGACGCTCGGTCTCGCCTCCTGCAAGGTCGCGCTCGAGAAATCCTGCAACATGTCCGGCTCCGTCAAAGTCACTAAGTGAAAGTGAACACGACAAACGAAAGGGGAGGCCGGTTTCCCTGCCTCCCCTGGAGCCTTCGATCTCTACGATCTCTGGAACTCCGCCGGTTCGGTCAAGGACCCGGCGGACTCCAAATTAGATCCACCGTCTATTCAGCAGCCTCTGCGAGCGGGAGTACCGCTACGAAGGTGCGGCCGTTGGCTTTGGCCTGGAATTCAACACGGCCCTCGATCTTGGCGAACAGAGTGTGGTCCGTGCCCATGCCGACATTGAGGCCGGGATGCCAGGTGGTGCCGCGCTGACGCGCAATGATGTTGCCGGGAATCACGCGCTCCCCGCCGAACACCTTGATGCCGAGGCGCTTACCCTTGGAATCGCGGCCGTTGCGCGATGAACCGCCTGCTTTTTTGTGAGCCATGGCTCGTCTCCGAAATCCTGCGTAGTTCTAGGTCAATTCCTTGACGGAATCATTTCAAAACGTCGCACGCATCAATTCGTGAATTGGCGTGATCGGCTTTCGTTACTCGGCGGCTTCTTTCGCCACCTTTTCCTTCTTCGGACGCGGGCCCTTGGTGGGCTTGGCGTTGTCCGTCAGGATCTCGGTGACGCGCAGAACCGTAATCTCGTCGCGATAGCCGCGCTTGCGGCGCGAATTCTTGCGGCGGCGCTTCTTGAACGCGATGACCTTGGGCCCGCGCTTGTGGTCGAGCACCTCGACCGCAACGGAGGCGCCGGCCACCGTCGGGACGCCCAGGACCGGCGTGTCGCCGCCGACCACCAGAACTTCGCTCAGCTGGATGATCGTGCCAACTTCGCCTTCGATCTTGCCTACTTCGAGAACATCATCCGGCACGACGCGGTATTGCTTGCCGCCGGTTTTGATGACTGCGAACATCGTTTTTTCTCCGTGTTCAATCCCGGCCTCGGGACGAACATCGTCCGGGTCGGCTTTTTGGTCAGTCGCTATGGGTTTACTGCGTTTTGCGCGGGTGGGAGTTATCCCTTTGAAAACCCACGCAAAAACAAGCGGCGCGAGAAACGCCCCGCGCCGGGTGTGCGGACTTATAGCCGCCGGGCCCGAAGAGTCAAGGAAAACTGCCGAAAAGCGCCCGGATTTGAAGGATTTGGGCCATTTCCTCGCCCCCTACTGAATCTCGGCCCGCCCAGCAACCAATGGGTTCCCGCACCGTTGTTCTCTGCGAATTGGCATTCGGGCAAGGGCTTCCATGGCAACGGACGAATTGGTCAAGACGACGGGCATCGCCCACCACGGCGCCGAGCGGCTGCCGTCGGTGAACGTCGACAGTTTCAACATCGAGATCAAGGACGAGGACGGCTTCCTGGGCGACCGCGCCAGCAAGGGCGCATTCCGCGAAATCCTCGACCGCTGGCGCAAGCCGTTGCGCAAGACCGGCGAGGATCCGTTTGGCAAGGAGCCGTCGGAGAGCATCAGCAAGAAGACGCTGGATGCGATGCTGGTCGGCGACGACACCGAGGCCTCTGCCGTGGTCCACAGTGCGATCGAGGAATTTGCCCAGGAGCTCGCTTACGTCACGCGACGTTTCCTGAAGACAAAGGCCTGGGCCAAGACCGAGCGCATCGTGGTCGGCGGTGGTTTTCGCGATTCACGGCTCGGCGAGCTCGCGATCGCGCGCACCGACATCATCCTCAAGGCCGAGGACTTCAAGATCGACATGGTGCCGATCCGGCATCATCCGGACGACGCCGGCCTGATCGGCACGCTGCATCTGGCGCCGTCCTGGATTTTCGAGGCCCATGACAGCATCCTCGCGGTCGACATCGGCGGCACCAATATCCGCTGCGGCCTGGTCGAGACCAACTGGAAGAAGGCCAACGACCTGTCGAAGGCCAAGGTCGTGAAGTCCGAGCTTTGGCGTCATGCCGACGACGAGCCGACGCGCGAGGGCGCCGTGAAGCGGCTGACCAAGATGCTGAAGGGGCTGATCGCTGAGGCTGAAAAGGAAGGCTTCAGGCTCGCGCCCTTCATCGGCATCGCCTGTCCCGGCGTGATCAATGCGGATGGGTCGATCGAAAAAGGCGCGCAGAACCTGCCGGGCAATTGGGAGAGCAGCAAATTCAACCTCCCGGCGAGCCTGATCGAGGGCATTCCGCAGATCGGCGAGCACGACACCGCGATCCTGATGCACAATGACGGCGTGGTTCAGGGCCTCTCCGAGGTGCCGTTCATGCAGGATGTCGATCGTTGGGGCGTGCTCACCATCGGGACCGGCCTCGGCAATGCGCGCTTCACCAATCGCCGCAAGGAGGGCAGCAACGGCAAAGACCGGGATTCTGCGGAGGGAAAGAAAAAGGCCAAGGAAAACAACAAGGAAAACAACAAGGATGGCGGCAAGGCCGACAAGGAGTAACCTTGACTGGTTAGGTTAAGGAGTGGATTGCGTTGCGGCGCAGCGGCTGCACGCTAGGGTCGAACCGTCGCCTCACGCAGGCCTGCGAAGCCGCCCTTCCTGGCCAGCATTTCGATGAGCGGCACGGGACCGCCAGTGTTTACCGCGTCTGGCGGTCCCACCCGTTTTCTTGCTTCGCCTCTCCCGCTCTTGTCCGCCGAAGCCTTGGCGAAGGCGGATGCGGGCAGGGCTATCGCATAATGGTTGCACGATGCGGCGGCATCGGCGCTGGGCCCACTCGCCCGCTTGCGGGAGAGGGTTGGGGAGAGGGTCTCTCCGCAACGGGACAATCCCCAAGAGGAAAGAACCCTCACCCGCCACGCGCGGGACGATCCCGCCCTGGCTCAGCCCACCTCAACTCCAGCCAATGCGCTGAAAGAACCCCGCGATTTCCGCCGCCGCACGATCCGGATCCTCCCGATGCGGGAAGTGCCCGACGTCCGGAAACATCGCCAGATCAAGCGCGCTGAACGTCTCGCCGAGACGGTCAGTCCATTCATAGGGAAACAGCGGATCGTGCTCGGCCCAGCGCACGCAAGTCAGCACCTTGATCGGCGGTAGCACCGGCGCTTCGCCCTTCATCATCGCAACGCGCCCGGCATGCGAGGCGCGATAATGCGCAAAGCCGCCGGCGAGATTGCCATCCCCAAGGTAGGTGTCGCCGAAGGCGTCGAGCACATCGTCGAACGCGTCCTTGCGATGCGCCCAGTTTTTCAAGAAGTGCGCGATATAGAGCCGGCAGCTCTCGCGGCTCGCGCCCACAAGCCGGGGCGCCATCTCCATCTGCTGGAAGGACTGATACCAGATGTGGTTGAGCCGATCAGGCGCCGCCATCCGCGGCCCGATCCCGGGATAGACGAAATCGAAGAAGAACAGCCCGGCCAGCCGCTCGGGCGCCCGTCGCGCCAGCGGCTGCATCACCGCGCCGCCGACGTCATGGCCAACGACAGCGAATCGGTCGATGCCAAGGGCGTCCATCAGGGCCAGCATGTCGGCCGCATGGCCATCAGGCCCGTAAGGGCCATCCGGCTTGTCGCTGTCGCCGAACCCGCGCAGATCGGGCGCGATCAGCATGAAACGGTCCGAAAGCCGCGAGATCACCGGCTCCCAGGTCAGCCAGAATTCCGGCCAACCATGCAGCAAAAGCAGCGGTTTTCCGCGTCCGGCCCGCACCACATGGAATTTGGCGCCATTGGCCGGGATCGTCAGCTGCTCCATGGCAGTTCCTTTGGCTGGCAAGTCCTTTGAGCATGATGAGATTGGGTCTCATTTCGCCGCGACAAGGGAGGTGCGTTCCCTCCCCGCTCTTGTCCGCCGAAGCCCGCCTTCGGGCGAAGGCGGATGTGGGGGAGGGTTAGGGAGAGGGGTAGCCCAGAAAAAGGTGCCGATTGTCTTCGACGCGGCGAGAACAGCCCAAACCCGGCAAAACAACCACCGGATTTTCCCCTTTCGCGCCTTGTCTGGCCCGCCATCCTCGCCTATTAACGCCCCCAACCACAGGGGCCCTGCCTCTACATATGGCGCCTTCAGGAGAGGTGGCAGAGTGGTTGAATGCACCGCACTCGAAATGCGGCATAGGTGCAAGCCTATCGGGGGTTCGAATCCCTCCCTCTCCGCCAGATAGTTTTGAATCCACTCCCTAGTGACTTTCGGTGCGAAATTTTCTGGCCGAACTCGCTGCGCGGCGCGAGCTCGGTGGTTCGACTCCACTCAATGTACAAATAAAATCAATCAGTTAAAATCGGTCGCGGTTGTTCGCCTCTTTGGGGTCGCGAATTTGGGTAACGGACAGTGCTTGTCCGTACGCGTGCGTGATGTTGTGACGGTTAGCAAGGCCCAAGGTTGTATTGACAATCATGCTCGCATCGCGAGCAGTGAGCCCTGAAGGGATTTGGGGAGAATCACTCGCATGGCGAGGAGAAGACGAGGGGCGATCGCTGCACGGAGCAGGCAAGCAGCTGTATCAGAAGCTCCCACGCCAAAAGATCAGCCAGTACTAGGCAGCGTGATCGGCGAAAAGCAGCAGCGGATAACCGAGTACAAGCGTCGCAAGCCAAGGGTCCTTCAAAAAAGGGTTAGTCCAGGCGATGTCGAGGCTTGGATCGCCGAAGGGTGGACGGTACGTCGCACGTTGTCGGCCGAAAAAACTCTGATTGAGAAGCAAAAGACCCACGACGAGATTCTCGAAAATCGCTTCTGGAGCGTCCTGTATCAATTTGGCTTTGAGGAGCTTAGCTGCGGACGAGCTTTTCAGATCCAAGTGACCTTTGAGGGCCATCCAGTACGCAAGCAGATCGATGTGTTCGGTCGCATTGGCGATGTTGTCTTTATTGCCGAATGCAAGTCTTGTCTTCGAAAGCAGACGCGAAGCCTACAGAAAGACATCGGCGAATTTGCCTCCTATCAGCGTCCGATCTCCAATGCTCTACGCAAACACTATGGAACGGATCGCAAGTTAAAAGTCGTTTGGCTCGCGGTCTTCGCGATATCCAAGGTGCGCCTGCCTATCAACGTGTTCTCAAACGATCGCGGATCAAGGAGATCGGCGGATACTTGGATGCGGGCGGCTTCTTTCCGAACTGCATTCTGATAAATTTCCGCGAGGATGTTCGATTTGAGAAGCAGTCTTCCTTTGAAGATCGCCAAATCACATTTGGAAATTTGTTTCTTCCCGATCGGTTCAAGAGCGCCTGGATCATCGATGGTCAGCATCGCTTGTTCGGATTCACTGAGGCCGAGAAGCAAGCAAAGCATGCGCTTCCAGTTCTTGCGTTCGAAAAGCTCTCGACGGTTTCGGAGGCTGAACTGTTCGCGACGATTAACAGCAAGCAGCAGAAAGTTGCCCGTGGATTGCTTGACGAATTGTCTGGCGAATTGAACCTGGATTCCGAAGACTTCAATGAGCGAATGAGTGCCATTGCCTCGCGTGCGCTCGATATGATGGCCCGCCGCGCTACTTCCATCAGCTTTGCTTGATCGTTCGCACCAAGTTCTCGGACTTCGTGCCCGTTGGATTTGAAGAATTTGCTGTTGAGCAGGCTTCGGAAACTGCAGAGCGTGCGGATGCGACCACAAAGGCCCTTGTTGACCGCGTTCATCGTCACGTTGTCACAGTACTAAAGACATCCTACCCCGGTGAGCATTTCGACAAGGGCATTCCTCAAAAGGACATCAAGTTGTCTGCCATGAACAAGAAGTACGAAGATGGCGATCAGCAGATGCCTCCTGAGAACTATCTGGAGCTTATTGACCTTAAGAAAATCGTTGAGCACCAAAATAACTGGGACTCCTTTAAGGAGACGATGAGTATCCAGCTCCCGGATGACAGGAAGGGGCAGCAAAAGTATCTGAAATGGCTGGAACGGCTAAATGAAGTGCGGCGTATTCCTGCCCATCCATATGGGCGCAACTACAAAGATGCTGACTTGGATTTCTTGGAATTTCTTGACGAGCAGCTAAGCGCTAGAAATGTCTGATCCTATCCAAGTCGCTAAGCCCTTCCTGAAATGGGCTGGGGGTAAGAGATGGCTTGTGTCTAGTCATTCTTATCTGCTTCCGCGCACGTTCAATCGCTACATCGAACCTTTCCTAGGAAGCGGTGCCGTATTCTTCTCGCTGCGTCCGAAAGAGGCCATACTTTCGGATTCGAATGAGCGATTGATTGATTGTTATCTCACGGTCAAGTCGGACCCCGATGGCGTTTGGCGATATCTCCGTGAGTTCAAGCGCGATCATTCAGACAAGTTCTACTATGAGATAAGGAATGCCGCTTTTCGAAGTCCTGCGAAGACAGCGGCGCAATTCATCTATCTTAACCGGACATGCTTCAATGGCATTTATCGGGAAAATTTGCGTGGTGTTTTCAATGTGCCTCGTGGAACGAAGGACTCGGTGATTTTCCCCGATGACGATTTCAATGCGATCTCGAAACTTCTAAAGCCGGTGCAGTTGTTGTCAGGTGATTTTGCAGGCTCGCTTCAGGCTGCGAAAAAGGGCGATTTTGTTTTCGTTGATCCGCCCTACACCGTGCGACACAATTCTAATGGGTTCGTGAAGTACAATCAGAAAATTTTTGATTGGAAAGATCAAATCCGACTTCGAGATGAAGTTAAGGCAGCTGCCTCGCGAGGGGCAAAGCTTCTCATTACCAATGCGAACCATCCCAGCATCGTTGAGCTTTATGATGGGATCGGTTCTGCAGCCGCGCTGAATCGCGCTAGCGTCATATCAGGAGATTCCACGTCGCGCGGCAGATATTCCGAGCTTGTAATATCTATTGGGTACGAGCCGAAAGAGCCAGCGGTCTCCCGGGTTACGGAAGTACGGTGCGATGCACCGAGCCATCTCCCGAGGCGCAAGAGGAATAATGAAAAGAGTATTTGAGAAACAGCTTGCTGGGCTGTCGGTAGCAGCCAAAGCTAAGCCGGCGGAGCTTCCGCTGACTCATTTGACTGATTGGGCGTCATTCCTAGCTATCGCAGGGGATGGTGAGTTTGCGTCTAAGAAGGCCTGTCCCGTCTACGGCGGCATGTTGATCTATACCTTTTACGGTCGGCCAGCTTACCGTTTTAAAGCGGATGGTGTGTCCCATCATCTCGAAAGCTACTCCCCGGTTTGCTTCCTCCTGAACAGCAAACTCGCGAACAAGTCCCAACGTGTGCTTCCCTTCGATTCTGGAGCGTTCCCTAAATATAAGGCGGCGATGCATTCGACGCTGGAAAAGGATCATTTCGAGCTTCCACAGAAGACTGCCAGCGCGGTGCAGTTGATAGAGCGGCTATGGGGGTCCAACCTCAACTACTACAAATGCCGACAGTTGAGTGGGCTTGGCATAAGCGCAGCATCCATCGCACTAGCGCACTATTACAGCCTTATATCAAATACCTTGTCCCAGAAATTCGACGAAAGATGCTCTACCATCGAGGTGCAGCTAAAATCTCCCGTCGCTTTGAAAGGCAATGTAAAGGCCATCGTGGTTCCGTCCGGGGTCGCGAGCGGAGTGGTGGCTAAGATCGCGCGCCATCTCGGCGCTGACCTTCTCGTTTACCCATTTGATATGCCTTACTATGTCGGTGACTTTCATGTCTCTGTACGTAACGTGGTTCGAGAGTATTTTGAGAGCAAAAAATGGCTTTAGGCGAGCCAGCATCGGATTTGATGAGAGCGGAGCCGTATCGGCTACATGCGACCCATAATCCCACTCTAACTGCCCCATCGTTTCTGCTGCCCATTTTCACTCGGCCGCCGTACGGGAACGCGCTTTATGCCCAAAGAGTGAGCCTGAGCGCGGAGACCATTCTGGGCTTTGAAGTTGTCTCCGACGCGCTGAGCTCTACTAGCTGGCATGGCGACCTAACCGTGAGGGTAAACCATCCGGTAATCCATGCTTTTGAAATGCCAAGCCAGGAAGTTATTGTAGGAACACGATCGGAGTTGCAGCCAAAGCTTACGCGGCTCGCTGTCGATCGGACCCTTATCGATTTGCCTAGCCTTCGACTGGATGTCGTCGAATTTTGTGAATTGGATCATTTGATCTCGGAGGCCGCGCAAGAAGTTTATCGCTTTCTTCGGTCGGTCTCATCGTTCTCAGCGGTTTACTGGCGTGATCACACATTCTTGGCCGAGCGAGCGCGGCGAAATCTTCAGAGATATATCGCTGGTCATGCAATCAAATTTGATGATTGGAGCCAACTTGGCGGTATGACACTTGCGATCAAGAATGGTCGTCCGGTCCTCACGTGCTCGGCAAAACTTCACGACAGTCTTAAACCAGATATGGACTGGGACGCGTGGATCGAAGGTGTCAAGCAGGGACTTCGATTCCACATCGGCGCCTTCGCCAAACCCAGTCAGTTGCAGTTCGTTGTTGGTTCTGATGGTTTACTCGGTCAAGAGGCCCCGGTAGCTCCAATTACAATAAGGACAAGCGACCGCTGGTTGGTTGCGGCATTCGGGCAAACGGCGACTTTTGCAGCCAAGGAAATCCAAAGGCGAGGTATTCCCGCTGTAGAGATTGATACAAGCCGCAGCTTGAGTGCAGAGGATGCGTCTATTATCTCCGCAACTCAGCGGACGAGCGGGCTGGCGAGCGCAAGAGCCCCAATTTTGCTCGTCGTGATTAGCTCCGTCGAAGAGAATATCTCAGCGGTGGGACACTTCCTCGACGCTGTGCCCTCTGATGTGCGACCGTATGCTATTGTCCTTCACCGTACCCAGGATGGTGTTCCCTCTGATAAAGCAGATTCCGCACTGTTTAAGTCGGACAGATTCGAAGGAATCATTGTAATTCCCGACAACGATTTTCCTATTGGGGAAGCCAGCACGAAAACATCTCGAGGAACGCTTCTTGTTTCGTTAATTGTGGCGCTTGGTCGTTTGTTGCAGGGCCATAACGCATTGCCAAAGGGGCGTTCGATCTACTCCATCGCATGGACGCGCCATGGTTTAAGGGGCTATCAAGGGGCGCTCGCCAGAAGTGTAGCCGCTGCCGCAAACCCTTGGGTTTCGATTAGCCGCGCGAGTCGGGCCGAGGTCTCTCTGAGCTCTGTTGGTCGTCCAGATAGCAGCTTCGCTGTAGACGTAACCCGCCAACTGAAGGCTATGCTTTTTGATGAAGGCGCGGCGGCCGCACACGAGATGGGCAATCTCGACGTCGAGTCCAGGTGGATACAGCGACGGTTCTTGCCAGGCGGAAACATCCCGGCGACGGTTGAGCTGTTCTTAACAGGCATCACGGATGAATCTCGCTCTCCCGAAGAAGCTCTAGCGCAAACGGCGAAGATCATTTTGGCCGCTGCGGGATATGAGGTTGAGGACGATCGAAATGGTGATCTCTTAATATCGACCAATGGCGAAGAACCGCTTCTGATAGCGGTCGGACATACAGCGCGTTCGAAAAGACCGGCGGTTTACGTACAGCTTATGTCAGATAAGCGAAGCCAGAAGGCTGCGCTTGCCCAGTATGATGCCTGGAGGAGCGCATTGCCTCTGATGGTCGGGGACCTCTATTTTCTTGCGAACGTGCAAGATCCGAAATGGACAGCAATCCTTCTTGCGCATTTGGCTCAGCCCAAGAGGCTCTGGCCAGATGCTTTCAAGGATTTTGTTCAGCAGAGCTTGCAGCGAAAGCTGCATCGCAGCGACAATTTGAGAAGCCTCTGGTTGCAGGACCTACCCGAATCTGCGTTTGTCACTACAACCGTCGCGATTGAAGGCGCCGAGCGTCTCCCTGGAAGGCAAGCCAAAATCGACGGCGTACTGACCGCGGAGTTCAACCTGTCTCCTGCCACTGCCGGGAAGCGGGGTGAGAAATCAAAAAGCGCTAAGTTCGAAGTGAAGTTGAGCCCGGCCGAGTTTAGCATCGCCAAATTTGAGCTAATGCTATGACGGTCTCAGGTCGTCCAAAATGTCACCCAAGATGAGCAGCCACGCCATACCATCCGATATGCGCGGGTCGGTGCACTAAACTGGTACTGTCCGGCGGCGAACGTCGAGCAAACAAAATTCCGCTTCGGCGTGGTCCTTATTCTGACAGGTTGCACTGACGGTGCATCACTATGCGGCCCCATCGATCTGATACGGCATTGTCTATGCCGGCCGTAATCGCCCTCCCGTAGACCTTGCAAACACGCGAAATCATCAGGATGATCGGCGCGTTGGTGCATCGCTCGCGAGGCCTACATGCGAAAATGCGAAGTCGCCGTGCTGGGTCTGGGGCTCATGGGCGGAGCAGCGCTGGGCGCATTGCTGGATGCCGGCGTCGATGCGCTCGGCTTCGATCCTGTCGCAGCAGGTTCGGATCGCGGCTCGTCCCATGGTTCATGTCGTATTTTCCGTCGCTTCAATTTCGAAAACCCCAACTACACCAGCCTGAGCGACGCGGCTCATGCCGGCTGGATCCGGCTACAGACCGAAAGCGGTCAAACGATTCTGACGGAAACCCCTATTTTGGAGGCCGGCCGCCCCGGCTCGGCCATGGTGGCGTCCTCGCGCGCGGCCGCGATCGCGACAGGGCGCCCGGATCCGAAGATGACCGCGACTGCTGCGAACAAGGAATTTCCGGCTTTCGCCCTGCCCGACGACTGGGACGTCGTCGTGCAGGACGGCGGCGCGATCCTGCACACCGCTACAGTCATGAGACTGATGCGCGCACGTGCCGGCGAGCGTGTGATTCCGGAACACGCGAGCTTCACGCCGCACCACGACGGCGTGTCGATCCGCACGGCCAACGAAGAGTTCTTCGCCGAGCGCGCGATCCTGGCGCTGGGCCCATGGCTCGGCCGCGCACTCCCGCAACTCACCGCGCTGCTCAACGTGACCCGACAGGCGGTCGGCTGGTTCGAGCCTGCTAGCCCCGACACTGTGGTTTCAGGTCGTTTCCCGATCTTCATTCTGGACCGAGGTCCGAACGACGTGGTCTACGGCTTTCCGGACTTCGAACAGCGCGGCGTCAAAGCTGCGCCTCACAACCACGGGCCCGTGGTCGGCCCCGACGACTGGGGTCCGCATGCCACCGACGCCGAACTCTGGCCGATCGGCGAAGCGTTGGCCGCCCTCGTCCCGGGCGCGGCCGGGCCCATCATCGATCGCGACGTCTGCCTCTACACCAACACCGCGCCCGCCGACCGCCTGCCCGATGCGGGCGAGGAATTCATCATCGATCGCTGGCCGGAGTCCCGCCTGATCGTCTGCTCCGCGTGTTCAGGCCATGGTGCGAAGTTCGCGCCCGCCATCGGGCAAAGGCTTGCGCGCCTCGCCACCGATCCGTCCTACCAAGCAGAACCCTTCTTCCAGCTGTCCCGATATTCTCAATTCGCCTGAGCGGATGCTGGATGTTGCGGTGACAGTGCACAACAACGCGCACCAAACGCCTTCAAGAGAGTTGGGCCAAAACCCTGCCGACCGACCTCCTGCCATGATGCCATCGTGCATCTGTTTTGCCCGACGGAACAAGCGAAATTTCTGTAATTCCGCAATTGTTGGCAAGAGTCCTGTTCTGACATAGGCTGGCTACTGTGCATGGGGTTGTTTTCGAGTTTCTTGTCCCGCGACGGAAGCCCCCAGACCGGCGATAGCTTGAACCTGTCACCGGCGCGGTCCGACCAATCTTCCGCGACGGCAGCGAGCCAGTGATTCACGACGATGTTCGACAAGGCCTATCGGCAACGCTTGGAGGCTGATCTTGCGCAATGGGAAGCCGATGGCGTGATCGCGCCGGCGGCCGCCACCTCGATCCGCCATGCGCTGCCGCCGCTGTCGCCCGGTATCAACATCGCGGTGGTCGTTGCCATCGTCGGTGGTCTTCTCATCGCGGCTGCATTCCTTGCCTTCGTCGCGGCGCACTGGACCGAGATCGCGCGGCTGCTGCGCTTCGCGATCCTGCTCGCCGGGATGGCCGTCGCCGGCGGTCTCGGCGCGTGGTTCGCCGCGACCGGCCGTCATGTTCTCGCCGACCTCTGCGCCAGCATCGGCGCGATCATCTTTGGCGCCGGCATCGCGCTGGTCGGTCAGATGTATCATCTTGGCGACGATTTTGCCGGCGGCATGCTGCTGTGGTCGATCGGAGCGTTCGCCGCAGCGCTGCTGACCGGCTCGCGCGGCGCGCTGGCGGTCGGGCTTGCGGCGGCCTGCATCTGGACCTGCATGCGCGTCTATGACGTGCCGGATGCGCTTCATCTCCAGTTCCTGGTGGCTTGGCTCATCGCCGCCGCGCTCGCGCTCGCGTGGGATTCCCGCGTCGCCGCCCATCTCGTTGCGGTTGCGGTACTTCCCTGGTGGGTCGCAACGTCGCTTCGCTTCGACTTCGATGGCGCCCAGCCGTCATTCGTGCTGGCGAACGGTGCGGCCCTGCTGTTCGGCGCCGGGCTCGCGATATCAGCCGCGCCGTCGCCAAGAGCGCACCGGCTTGGATCTGTTCTGTCGATCTACGGTGCATTTTCACTGGCCGTCGTCGCCTTCCTGGAAGTGGCGACAGTCGACGATCTCTTCCGTCTTCGGACGGCCGCGATGGAGGCCCAGCCGCTGTGGACGATTGCGTGCGGCGTCGCGGGCGTGATTCTCGCGCTCGCCTCTGCCGGCCTCACCAGGCGCGCCGGTGAAATCCTCGCCGCCTGCGCGATCGGCCTCGTGCTGGTTGCGGCGCCGATCTGGCCGGCATTTGCCCCCGGCGAGCCCTGGTTCGCTTATGCCGCGCTGCTCTGCGCCATGCTCTGCCTCGTCGTCTCCGGCGTGCTCGACGATGTGCGTCCGCGCATCGTGGCCGGCTGGCTCGGCATCGCCGGCGTCATCGCTGCGATCACCTGGGTGGTGAAGGGCTCGCTGCTGCGTCGTTCGGCCTTTCTCGCGGCAGCCGGACTCATTGCCGTGGTGTTTGCATCAGCGCTCAACCGCTTGCTGCCGAGGGCTGAGCGATGATCGAAGCCATCACAAATTTCTGGCAACGCATCCCGAAGGCGGTGCTGTTCGGTGTCGCCGTCCTGCTGCAATGCGCGCTGCTGGCGCTGATGGTCGCCGACCGCATGCAGATCCTGCGCGAAGGCCGTGAGGTGACCTTGCAGACCCGGCCGGTCGATCCCCGCGATCTCCTGCGCGGCGACTATGTCGTGCTCGGCTACGACATCACGCAGCTGCCGGCAGGCGCCCTCGCCGGCCAGCCGATGGCCGGGCGCAATCCCGTCGTGTTCGTCAAGCTCGCGCCTGATGCCAGCGGCCTCTATCAGCCCGTTTCTGTGCACGCCGAGCCCGTCGCGGTCACGGCGCCGGAAGTGCTGATCCGCGGCCGCGTCGCTTATTCCTGCGGTTCGACCAATCGCATTTTCTGCGACAAGCTGACGATCCGATACGGCCTCGAAAGCTATTTCGTGCCCGAAGGCGAGGGCAGGAAGCTCGAGCAGGCCCGTAACCAGCAAAAGCTCCGCGTCGTCGCCGCCGTGCTGCCCTCGGGCCGCGCCGCGATCAAGCGGCTGCTGCTCGACGGCGAGCCGGTCTATGAGGAGCCGCTGTACTAGGCGCCCGCCTTCAACGCCCGCCGCAGCACATCCCACATCCGCGGATCATTCATATGCGCGACGTTGAAGCGCAGGAAGTTTTCCGCCGCCTGCGACACGCTGAACACGTTGCCGGGTGCCAGCACCACGTCCTCGTCGAGCGCGGTGCGCGCAACGGCGGTGGCATCTCGTCCGTCGGCGAGGCGGCACCAGAGGAAGAAGCCACCGCGCGGCATCAGCCAGGGCTCGATGCCGAGCGCCCCAAGTTTTCGCGCGACGTCGCGGCGCGTGCGCGTCAGTTTTTGCCTGAGCTCGTCGATGTGCTTGCGATAGCTGCCGCCGGCGAGGACTTTTGCGATGATCTCGGTCGCGACCGGGCTTGGGCCGCCAAAGCTGGTTGCGACCTGGAGGTCGACGAGATGCTCGACCCAATCGGCGCGCGCGGCGATGTAGCCGCAGCGCACGGAGGCGGACAGTGTCTTTGAGAAGCTGCCGATCCGGATCACGCGGTTCAGTCCGTCCAGCGCAGCAAGGCGCGGCGAGCGCTCCGGCTCGAAGTCGCCAAAGATATCATCCTCGACGATGGAGAGATCATGCGCCGCCGCTGCCGTCAAAAGCCGGTGCGCGGTCTGAAGCGAGGGCGTCGCGCCGGTCGGGTTGTGCAGCGCTGAATTGGTGATGTAGAGGCGCGGACGTTCGGCTGCGAGAATTTGCTCGAAGCGAGCGACGTCAGGACCCGTCGGCGTGTAGGGCACGCTGACAATCCTGACCTGATGCGCGCGCAGCAGCGCGCGAAAATTGAAGTAGCAGGGATCGTCGACCAGCACGGTGTCGCCGGGGCGGAGCAGGAAGCGACAGATGAGATCGGTTGCCTGCGTGCCCGAACCCGTCAGCATCAGCTGGCCGAGCGAGGCCTCGATCTCGTCCTCCGCGAGGCGTGCGAGCAGCAGCCTGCGCAGCGCGAGGGAGCCGGATGTCGAGCCGTAATTGGTCAGCACGCTCGCGTCGGTGCGGGCAAGTCCGCGGATGGCGCGGCGCAACGCGGCTTCCGGCATCCACTCCGGCGGCAACCAGCCGCAGCCGGGTTTGGGCACGGCATCGTCGGCGTCGAGCGATTGCCGGGAGACCCAGAACGGATCGACCGCCCGGTCGCGGCGCGGCTCGACCTCGGTCAACGCAAGCGGCGGTGCGACGGTCGGCGACACATAGAAGCCCGAGCCCCGGCGTGCGCGGATCAGGCCTTCGGCGGCCAGGCGGTCATAGGCCTCAACGACCGTCGACGGCGAAACGCCCATCGTCGCGGCAAAGCTGCGGATCGATGGTAGGCGGTCGCCGGGGCCGAGCGCGCGGCCGGCGACCTTGGCGCGGATCGCGCTCATCACGTCAATGGTCCGCGCGCCGCCGCGTCCCCTGGATTGCGCTTCGATGTCCAAGGTGTATCGCCTCCCACACCCATACAGTTCTGCCGAATTGTACTGGATTGTGACTGGTCTGGCCACCGCGAAACGCCGAGGATGGCAACTCAGAAAGCTGGGACGGACATGCAATCTGCGGGCAGCGGCTGGGGCAACGGGCTTCTCGGCGTCATCATCTTCAGCGGTTCACTGCCGGCGACGCGCGTGGCGGTCGGCGGCTTCTCGGCGCTGTTCCTGACCTCGGCGCGCGCGATCATCGCCGCGCTGATCGGTGCGGCCGTGCTCGTTCTGCTGCGTCAGACGTTGCCGCAGCGCAGGGATATCGCCTCGCTCACCATCGTCTCCATCGGCGTCGTGGTCGGCTTTCCCCTGCTGACCGCCCTCGCGCTCCAGCACATTACTTCGGCACATTCCATCGTCTTCATCGGCTTGCTGCCGCTGTCGACCGCGATCTTCGCCGTGTTGCGTGGCGGCGAGCGGCCGCAACCGTTGTTCTGGCTGTTCGCGGTCCTCGGCAGCGCCACCGTCGCAGGCTTCGCTCTCTCGAACGACGGCTCAGCCTCACTTGCAGGCGATCTCCTGATGATCGCGGCGATCGTGTTGTGCGGGCTCGGCTATGCCGAGGGTGCGGCGCTGTCGCGCCGGATCGGCGGCTGGCAGGTGATCTCCTGGGCGCTGCTGCTGGCGTTGCCGCTGATGCTGCCTGTCGTGATACTAACCTGGCCGTCGACATGGAGCGGCGTCAGTGCCCCGGCCTGGATCGGGCTCGCTTATGTCTCGATCTTCAGCATGTTCGTCGGCTTCATCTTCTGGTACCGCGGGCTCGCGATCGGCGGGATCGCGCGCGTCGGCCAGTTGCAGCAGCTGCAGCCCTTCTTCGGCCTCGCCCTGGCCGGTTTCCTGCTGCACGAGCCGGTCGCATGGAGCATGATCGCCGCCACTGCGCTCGTGGTCGTCTGCGTCTTCTTCGCGCGGCGGTATGCGTGAGGGCTTTCGTGCCTCACGCCTGATCCATCACCGTTCGCGTCAGCGCGCTCCGCGCAAATTTCTTCAGCGGCATCGGCTTTCCGAACAGGAAGCCTTGCACGAGATCGAAGCCGAGCTCGTTTGCCGCGACTAGGTCGGCGCGGCTCTCGATGCCCTCGGCGGCTGCGCGTGCACCGTAGCCCTGCGCGAGCTCGACGATGTGGCGGCAGACCGTGCGCTTGAGACGGTCGTTCGCGCTGCCGGTCACGAAATGCCGGTCGGCCTTCAGCTTGATGAAGGGAATCCGGCCGAGATCCATCAGCGACGGCCAATTGACGCCGAGATTGTCGATCGACAGGCCGATGTTATGCAGGCGCACCTCGCGCGCGACCTCGACGAGGAGATCGAGGTCGCGGATCGCTTCCTCGCTGTCGATCTCGATCGTCAGTCCTCCGAACGCCGGATGGGTGGGGACACGGCGGCAGAGATCGCGCACGGCCTGCGGCTCCTTCAGATATGACGCCGGCAGGTTGATCGACAGGTCGACCGGGCTTTGCCGCTCCAGCAGATAGTGCCAGTCCTGCACGGCGCGTTCGATCACGAACTCCGAGAGATCGCGCAGATGCGGATCGTGTTCTTCCGGGATGAAATAGGCCGGCGGCACCACGCCCCAGGTCGGATGGCGCATCCGCACCAGGGCCTCTGCGCCGCAGCGGATCAGCGTGCGCGCGTCGATCTTGGGCTGGTACCAGAGCTCGAGCCAGCCGGCATGCAGGGCTTCGCCGACATGCACGGCCGGGCTTGGCGCCGGCTCGTCCGGCAGCAGCATTGCAACGCGATCGCGCAGCGTCTCCGCGGCAAAGGGCGTGGTGAGCGGCGGCAGCATCGAGAGGCCATATTCCTCCCCGACCTGCTGCACGGCCTTGACGATGATCGACTCGCGGGCGCCGACGGCCAGGACCTTGCCGTCGAAGGCTTCGCGCACCAGCGTCTCCAGAAACGTGCCGGGCTCGATGCCATCGGCGGCGACGCCGAACAGGATCAGATCGGGCAGCTCGCCCGCGAGCACGGTCTTGAGCTCGTCGGCGCTGGCACATTCGCAGGTGACGAAGCCGAAATCCTCCAGGATCTCGGCAAGGAACGCGCGCAGATGGCGCTTGCCGTCGGCGACGCATGCGCGCGGCGTTATTTTCCGCCGTCCGAAGGTCTTGAGCCTTCGTCCGGCGAACTCAGCAATCTCATCTTTCATCGCAAGCCACTCCCGTTCCGCGACCGGTGTTAGCGACGGGAGCAGTTTCAAATAAGGAGGGCTTCAGCCGATTGTTGAATTATCTGGGTAACGTTAAAGCCCCCATCATTTCTAAAATTGTTCGGATCTGGTTCGAGAAATCTTTACGTCTGGCCGCACGCTGCGCGCGCGCGTGCGACAATCATGCAGGATTTTCCCGACCCGCATTTCGACGTCGCACGAGGCCGTGTCCTGTAATTGGACGAAGCTCTGCCCGCCTCGCCCAATTGAATAATGGACGCCTCAATTGCTTGTGGCTTTGTCGTGTTCGGCCATGCCGACCGGCTTGTAATCGTAGGTCGGATAGAACTCGGTGCGGTACGGACCCCACGCGGTGTCCTCGATGATGCGGTTGACCTCGCGCAGTCGCGAGGCTGGCAGCCGCAGCGTCGCCACTTGGCCGATGCCCATCATCACGTACCAGCTCACGACCTCCACCCCCGCCGGCGGAAAGGCCTTGCGAAAGCCCTGTTTGTCGAGCTGCGCATTCAGCTCATGAAGCGGGCGCGACTGATCGTGCTTGAAGAAGACGGTGAGCAAGACGGTATTGTCGGCGGTCGGCGCAGCGTTGCCGGGAGGCGGCGCGGTCTGCGCCATCGCGGCCGAAGCGAGCACGCACGCTCCCGTGAGCCATGCGGTCACCGCCAATTTCAGTCGGATCGATCTCATCCCAATGTCCTTTTAATGCAGCATGCGATGCATCGGAGAATAGGGGGGAGGGGTTCCATCCACGAATTCATTTTCGCGCGATGCGCGCATGATACGGCATCGCGCGTGACGGTGATGCGACAACGCGTCTAAGTGCCGGACGGGCGAGTGTGAAGCACCTCACATCCGTATTGCTGCATATGCGCTATTGATCCACGTAGCCGGTGGTGGGCTGTCAGGGATCGCAGCTATGACGACGCGGCGGATGATCTATTGGTGGTTCAGGTTCGTGATGTCAGGACGATTTCTCGATCGCTTCCTGTGCATGCCGCATGCGCCCGAATAGTGCTGCGGGAACTAGGTCGCCCCGATCAATTTGCGAAACGCCGCCGCGCCGTCCTGCACGGCGTCGCGCCCCTTCCAGGCGAGGTAGGTCAGCTTGCCACCCAGCGTGTCCTGGCTGCGCAGCCGTCGCGATCCCAGGATGTGACCGACATTGGCGGGAAAGCGGCTGACTTCGGCGGACACCAGCGCTGCGATCGCATCCATCAATTGCTGAAGCCGAGCACCCCATTCGCAATGCTCGATGCCGTCGATGCGAACCTTGAGCGCGTATTCGGTATCGTAGATCTCGGCGAGCAGGTCGCGCGCGACCAGCACGCGGTTGTGCCGGAGCGCAACCCTCAGCGCGAGGCGCTTGTCGTCGAGCCGGTCGAGCACCATGGGGACGACGCAGGCGTAAGGTGCAGCCGCGACGTCGGCCGCGCTCTTGCTCGGCGCAGCCTTGGTGGCGAGGCGCACCAGCTGCCACGACATCTTCAAGCGCCGGGCCACCAGCGCCAGTGCAAAGGGCAGTGCCTCGGGATTGGCTTTCTTGAAGGCGTCGAGCTGCGCGGTGATCTGCGCGACCTGGCCGTCACCGAATTTTGCGATCGCCGCCGGCAGCTTCTCATTGAACTTCGGCAGTGCGTTGCCGGCGCGCAGCACCTGCTGCATCTTCTTGACGTCGTCGAAGGCGGTGCGCGAAGCCGTGTATTGCGCGAGCTTGCCGCGCGCGAACTCGGTGCTCTCCGCCGATGCGAGGGTGTTCTCGAGCACCTTGAGGACCTTGACCTGGAAGGTCGTTGCGATTTTCAGCACTTCCTTGGGATTGTTGGCGGTGACCTGGTCGTTGATCGCCTTGATGTAGTCGCGCGCCATGGTCGGCAGAAGGTCGCGGCAGATCCATTCCCAGATCGGGGTCAGCGTGTTGCGCGAAATCCGTCCCGCATTGGCGTGCTCGGGGGCACCGTCGATCAGCAGCAGCTCGAGCGGTGCGAAGAAGTAGCGCGACGGGTTGGTCGCGCGCGCCTGGGTCGACCCGTCCTTGCGAAATTCGGCGCGCAGCTTGGCTTGAATCTCCGTCGAGCCCGGCATGTCGATGCCGCACAGCTCGAGCCGCTCGAGTTCGCTGAGCAGGCAGCTGCGCGACAATGGCGTCAGCTTCTGCAAAAACTCCGATAACTCGTCGATCCCGTCCATGGCACGCAATCTCTCGCAACGATCCAGCAGGCCTGATCGGCCCAATGCATGGAGGCATTTGCGCGCTCTCAATTGCGACATAGAGAAGCAAGCCGCCGTTAATTAATCCGTAAAATCCGGGGGCGGCGGGATCGGGCGGGGGAGCGGCCGTTAAGGAGGCGTTTCGGTGTCTGCCTATGATTTGGGCAGTTTTATCAACCTCTGCATAGTCCCAAGCCAGTGTGCGCAAGCATAAATTGTGCCGATGTCGGCATTTCGGCGCAAAACAGACAAAATAGCCGTAGTCTTACGGAGCGAAAAGTTAACCACAGTTCGCCCCGGGTTCCGCTAAACGAGTCACATGGGGTCACAGAACGATACGGTCACCGATTCGCGGCCGTCGGAATGGTTCGAAAGCAGCGCTTCTGCGCCCGAAGAGCTCGATTTCGTCCGGCTGAATGCCGCCCGTACCAAGGCGGCGGACGAGATGGCTGCAGCCATCGCTCGCGAGCTCAATGGTCCCCTGACCGCACTCCTGCTCTACATGGGCGAGATCAAACATCACAGCGATCAGCTCGCGCCCGTTGCGGGCGACCGCGCCTATTTGCAGCAGGTGGTAGAGAACGCGCTGGCGCAGACCGAGCGCGTCTGCGGCTTGGTCAAGCAGCTCGCCGGCCCACACAAGGGTGGTCTGCCCGCGCCGTCGACGGCCGAGGAGGTCGAGTTGAAGGTCGGCCGGGTGCTCCCGCCACCGCGCGAGCCGAGCTCCGAGCTCTCGAGCCTGTCGAGCAAGCGGCTGACCAAGCGCGAACGTGAAGTGCTGAGGCTGATCAGTGAGGGGTTTTCGAACAAGCAGGGGGCACTGCGGATGCAGATCAGCCCGCGCACCTTCGAGAGCCACCGGGCAGAAGCGATGCGCAAGCTCGGCGCGCGCAACACCGCGGACCTCGTCCGCGCGGCGCTGCTGCATTCGATCGATTGAGCCTGTCGGCTGGCGCTATCTTCGCGGCCGGGCCTAGAAATAGTCTTCGGCGAAGGGGCGCGCGCGCGAGGTGGGCCGCAGCAGCTTCGGCTCTTCCTTCGGCGCATTCGGGATGATCGTGATGGTCCAGCGTGGCGGGATGGTCGATTCCTGCTCCAGCACAGAGCGGACAAAACCCGTCACCGTGGACTCGCCCGCCTTCACCGTTGCCATCCGGCCGTTGAACTGCGCGATGCGGAAGCGACGGACCTCTTTCTGGTCCGCAGTCTCATAGGTGAACATGGAAACCCTCCTGGTTTCCGGCGACTATCGCCACCTATGATTAGTCATCTGTGAAAATTGCAAACCGTATAAGTACGGCGGGTTTTTCGACGGGATGGTCAACCCTGCGGCTCCTGCGCCTTTGCGGCGGCAAAGGCCGCGTCCATCTGCTGCAGCAGATCGCCAAATTCGGCGTCGGCGAGGCTGTCGGCGGTGCTCTCCAGCCGCAACGCCAGCGCCGCGAGCCGGAGATAGCCGAACGTCCTGGCCGTGCTCTTCAGTGAATGCGCCTCGCGCGCGATCTTGGCCCGATGCTGGCCGAGCGCGAGCGTGTGAAACAGCTGGAGCCGTGCGCTGGTATCGCTCCAGAACACCGCGCGCACCTCATGGGCGCCGTCCTCCCCGATCTCGCGCACCAGCGCGTCGAACGCGCCAGGCTCGCGCAGCGGTTCAAGGTCGCGCAGCGGTTCAAGGTCGCGCAGGGGGGCGGTGTCGTGCGCGCCTGGCGCGGGTGCGAATGCGGCGTCGAACATGCTTGTCCCGGTCCCTATTATGCGGCGTCCGGGACATCTACGCCTTTCCGATTGCAGTTCTGGTCACGAGACGCGCGGTGTTTGAGGGCGGCGTTAAGCACTTACTTTACCATGCGCGGCACCGTGCCTGCCGTCAGGCCCCAAGCAGCCGGTCGTACTGGGCCTTGACGGTGGCGTAGCATTCGCAGGCCGTCTGGCGGAGCCCGTCCAGATTGAGAATCTGGATGTGGCCGCGGCTGTAATGGATGAAATTCGCCTGCTGCAAGGTGTTGGCGACCAGCGATACGCTGTTGCGCCGCGCCCCGATCATCTGCGCCATCGCCTCCTGCGTCAGCAGCAGGCGGTAATCGCCGGACAAATCATGGGTGTGCAGCAGGCAGCGCGACAGCCGCGACTCCACCGGATGCGCCGCGTTGCAGCCCGCGGTCTGCTGAACCTGCGCGTAAACGGCGAGCCCATGCCGCGTCAGCAAGGTCCGCACGGTGGGGCTCTGTTCGGCCGCGACGCGTAGCTGGTCAAGGTCCATGACGGACGCGGCGCCGGGAACGAGCACGACCGCCGTGTTGAGCGCGCATGCGTCGCCCATGGTCGAGAGCGTCCCGAGCAGGCTGTCGCGACCGATCATGGCGACCTGCACATGCTCGCCCTTGGCGAGTTTCACGACCAGCGAGATCACGCCGCGGTGGGGGAAGTAGGCGCGCTTGAGCGTCTCGCCGGTTTCCACCAGCACCGCCTCATGGGGCAGATCGACCGTGCGCAGATGTGCACGGATCAATTCATAGTCGTCTGTCGACAGCGCCGACAGGAAACCGTTGGATGGGCGCACCATCGTTTCCAAAGCTGCCTCCCGTCGCCTCGCCGGTGAATGCGCCCGCCGGCGAAATCACCGCTCTCTGCCCGAACAGGTTCCAACATGCTTCCATTGGGATATATTGGCAATTGGTTCAGTGTTGACAGGCGCGGCACGGCAATCAATCGATATCGCCTTGTGTGCACACGCCAGCATGCAGCCAAATTTCGTCGCGCTGGCATCAAGGCGGTCTCGTCAACAGACGCGTGTGATGGGCCTTCACGGCGGTATAGCAGTCGCAAGCGGTGGCTTGCAGCGCGCCTAGATCGGTGATCTCGATCTGGCCCCGGCTATAGCGGATGACCCCGGCACGTTGCAGTGCATGCGCGACCAGTGAAATGGCGTTGCGCCGCACGCCCATCATCTGGGCCAAGACTTCCTGCGTCAGCGGCAGGATTTCGCTATCTGACAGATCTCGGGCCCGCAGCAGCCAGCGCGCCAGGCGCGCCTCAACCGGGTGCAACGTATTGCAGAGCAAGGATTGCTGCGCATATGCGAGCAGCGCCTGCTCATGCCTGATCATCAGGTTGCGGAACGGTAGGCTGGCGGCGGCGACGGTTCGAAAAGCCGTGACGTCGAGCGCGGAAGCGGTTCCAGGGAAGAGCACGACAGCGTCTGACGCCGCGATCCCGTCCGCAAGCGCCGCACTGCCGCCGACAATGCTGTCGCGACCGAGCATTGCCACCTCGATCGTCTGTCCCTCGGACAGGCTCACTGTGATCGAAACCGTTCCATGGTGCGGGAAGTGGACGTGTCGCAGCGCCGCGCCCGTCTCACCCAAGACAGTCTCTCTGACCAATTCGATCGTGACGAGATGAGGACGCAACAGATCGAAGTCCGCTGCGTCGAGCATTTGCAGCAATCGGTTGGGCGGTGGGCCGCTCGCGGTCATGCAGGATCAATCCAGCCCGGTTCCATGAGAGATCAGCGCCGCGTCTTCGACATCCAGTTGCGCGGCGGTACAAATTTATTGTAATGGTTGTGTCGCTGTCCATATACCCGTTAGAGGGCAGACAGCTTGTCGCATTTGCGGCGGAAATGAGAACAGCGCGTTGATTCGCGCGCCCGGCGAGTCAGTGATGCGTCTCAACCCGGGAAAGTGTGGCAGGGGGCTCATGAGCCGGAAGCTGGCAACCCACGGCAGATATTGGATCTGCCTTTCCATCGGGCATTCGCCGGTCGACGCCATCTTGTTCATTCGTCGCTTCTCTTCAGCCGTCAGACTTTGCCTCGCGCCTTTGTCCGGCCTGGTCGCAGATCTCGCAATCATCCCGCGCGCATGCCGTACCAGGCCGACTGCGCGCGCAGTCATCACCATTTCAATGCAAGCAAGAGGAGAAAGGCGTGCGCCACGGTTCAATTATTGAATCGCCGAAGCGGGAAATTCAAACGACGACAGAAAGTCTGCGCCATATTCTCGTTGTCGACGACGACCCGATGGTGTCCATGGCCATCGAGATCTATCTCCAGCGCAACAATTTTCGGGTGACGATTGCGGACGGCGGAGAAGCGGGGCTCCGAGCTGTCGAGAACGAACAGTTCGACCTGATGATCATCGACATCTTCATGCCGCACATGCGCGGGTTCGAATCGATCCGGCTCTTTCATGACCGCGCGCCTGCTACTCCGCTGATCGCGATGTCCGGCTATGCCTTCGCGGATCTGAATTCGCCTGCGCCCGACTTCCTGAGAATGGCGCTGGAGCTCGGAGCTGCGCGCTGCCTGCGCAAGCCGTTCACGCCGAATGCGCTGCTGGCCGTGATCAGAGACTGTCTCGCCGAGCACCAAGCCGCTGCTGCGCGATTGGGTTAGCGTGTTAGAGTTCGCGGCGCGCGTGAGGTAAGAGTCCATTTACCGCGAGCGCGGATCTCGCGGGTTTCACCGGCCCTTCGACGGATGGACGCGAAGGCGATTCCGATTGCGCGTGATTTGATTCAATTCGCGCGGCCCGTGCGTAGCCCCCAACATTGGCAGGATTTTTTTGCGCTGGTCGTGACGCTGTTATCAAGGCGTTTACCTGTCGCGTCTCCAGCCCGATGCTGCGTGCCGGATTGGGCGAAAACGCCAGCCTGATGCGGTCGAACGGCAAACTTCGCTTCAATATCCGTATTAGCACGGAGGATGAAATTAACGGGACCGTGAAATGGGTTGTCTAACGATCTAGGAGCGGACTTCCGCCGATTCCAGACGCGGCGCAGGCGTCGAGGTCCAGCTCAGTAAGGCGTAGCTTATGGATGATCTGTTGCGGGAGTTTCTGACGGAGACCAGCGAGAGCCTGGACACCGTGGACAATCAGCTGGTGAAGTTCGAGCAGGAGCCGAACAACGCCAAGATCCTGGATAACATCTTCCGCCTGGTCCACACCATCAAGGGTACGTGCGGCTTCCTCGGCCTGCCGCGGCTTGAAGCGCTGGCACATGCCGGCGAGACGCTGATGGGCAAATTCCGCGACGGCATGCCGGTGACCGGCCAGGCCGTGACGGTGATCCTGTCCTCGATCGACCGCATCAAGGAGATCCTCGCAGGACTGGAGGCGACCGAAGCCGAGCCCGAGGGCAACGACCGCGATCTCATCGACAAGCTGGAAGCGATGGTCGAGCAGGGCATGGCGGCTATGTCCGGCTCGGCGGAGCCGATGCCGGCCGCAGGCGCTGCTGCTCCCGTTGCCGACGCGCCGCCGCTGGTGCCGGAAGCCCCGGCTGCGGCTCCTGCCAAAGAGATGACCACGGGCACGCTGATCGACCAGACCCTGGAGCGCCCGTTGCGTCCGGGCGAAGTCTCGCTCGACGAGCTCGAGCGCGCCTTCCGAGAGACCGCGATCGAGGCGCCGGCCCCCGCGCCGGTAGCCAAGGCCGAAGTGAAGGCCGACGTGAAGGCCGAGCCCGCGCCGGCTGCTGAAGCGCCGAAGGACACCAAGGCGCCCAAGGCCGCGCCGAAGAAGTCGATGGCCGACGAGGGCGCCTCCGAGGGCGACCGCATCGCCAACCAGTCGATCCGCGTCAACGTGGATACGCTGGAGCATTTGATGACCATGGTCTCCGAGCTGGTGCTGACCCGCAACCAGCTCTTGGAGATCTCCCGCCGCAACGAGGACACCGAGTTCAAGGTGCCGTTGCAGCGCCTCTCCAACGTCACCGCCGAGCTGCAGGAAGGCGTCATGAAGACGCGCATGCAGCCGATCGGCAATGCCTGGCAGAAGCTGCCCCGCATCGTCCGCGACCTCTCGAGCGAACTCGGCAAGCAGATCGAGCTGGAGATGCACGGCGCCGACACCGAGCTCGACCGCCAGGTGCTCGATCTGATCAAGGACCCGCTCACCCACATGGTGCGCAACTCCGCCGATCATGGCCTGGAGACCCCGGCCGAGCGGCTTGCGTCCGGCAAGGGCGAGCAGGGCACCATTCGTCTGTCCGCCTATCACGAGGGCGGCCACATCATCATCTGCATCGCCGACAACGGCCGCGGCCTCAACACCGAGAAGATCAAGGCCAAGGCGCTCTCCTCCGGTCTCGTCACCGAGGCCGAGCTGGAGAAGATGTCGGAAGCCCAGATCCACAAGTTCATCTTCGCGCCCGGCTTCTCGACCGCGGCCGCCATCACCTCGGTGTCGGGGCGCGGCGTCGGCATGGACGTGGTGCGCACCAATATCGACCAGATCGGCGGCACCATCGATATCAAGTCGGTGGCCGGTGAAGGCTCTTCCGTCACCATCAAGATCCCGCTGACGCTCGCGATCGTCTCGGCGCTGATCGTCGAAGCCGCCGGCGACCGCTTTGCGATCCCGCAGCTCTCGGTGGTCGAGCTGGTGCGGGCCCGCGCCAACTCGGAGCACCGCATCGAGCGGATCAAGGACACCGCGGTGCTGCGGCTGCGCAACAAGCTGCTGCCGCTGATCCATCTGAAGAAGCTGCTCAAGATCGACGACGGCGCGGCCTCCGATCCCGAGAACGGCTTCATCGTGGTGACGCAGGTCGGCAGCCAGACCTTTGGTATCGTGGTCGACGGCGTCTTCCATACGGAAGAGATCGTCGTGAAGCCGATGTCGACCAAGCTGCGTCACATCGACATGTTCTCCGGCAACACCATTCTGGGCGATGGCGCGGTGATCATGATCATCGACCCCAACGGCATTGCCAAGGCGCTCGGCGCCGCCGGCTCCTCGGCCCATGACATGGCCGATGACAATGGCGCGCACCACATCGGAAGCGGCGAGCAGACCACCTCGCTCTTGGTGTTCCGCGCCGGCTCGTCCCAGCCGAAGGCGGTCCCGCTCGGGCTCGTCACCCGCCTGGAAGAGCTCCCCGCCGACAAGATCGAGTTCTCGAACGGCCGCTACATGGTGCAGTACCGCGAGCAGCTGATGCCGCTGGTCTCCATGGACGGCGTCACCATCGCCTCGCAAGGCGCCCAGCCGATCCTGGTGTTTGCCGATGACGGCCGCTCCATGGGCCTCGTCGTCGACGAGATCATCGACATCGTCGAGGAACGGCTCAACATCGAGGTCGGCGGCTCGGCTAGCGGCATTCTGGGCTCGGCCGTGATCAAGGGCCAGGCCACCGAGGTGATCGACGTCGGCCACTTCCTGCCGATGGCGTTCTCCGACTGGTTCACCCGCAAGGAGATGAAGCCGTCGATGCACTCGCAGTCGGTGCTGCTGGTCGACGACTCGGCGTTCTTCCGCAACATGCTGGCGCCGGTGCTGAAGGCGGCCGGCTATCGCGTCCGTACCGCGCCGACTGCGCAGGAGGGCCTGGCGGCGCTCCGCGCGCAGAGCTTCGACGTGGTCCTGACCGACATCGAGATGCCCGACATGAACGGGTTCGAGTTCGCGGAAGTGATCCGCTCCGACAGCAATCTGGGCGCGATGCCGATCATCGGCCTCTCGGCGCTGGTGTCGCCGGCGGCGATCGAGCGCGGCCGCCAGGCCGGCTTCCATGACTATGTCGCCAAGTTCGACCGTCCCGGTCTGATCGCGGCGCTGAAGGAGCAGACCGCAGGTGCGGCCGGCGCCTCCGAGCTGAGCCGCGCGGCAGCCTGAGCGGGACCTGAGGAGACACGAGATGAGCAAGAAGACGCAGTCCACCGAAGGCGCCATGGTCGAATACGTCACCGCGATGATCGGCGGCCAGCTGTTCGGCCTGCCGATCTCCCGCGTCCAGGACGTGTTCATGCCCGAGCGCGTCACCCGCGTGCCGCTGGCCTCGCGCGAGATCGCAGGCGTCTTGAACCTGCGCGGCCGCATCGTCACCGTGGTCGACATGCGCGCCCGGCTCGGCCTGCCCAAGCCTGAGGACGGCAAGACGGCGATGGCGGTCGGCGTCGATTTGCGCGGTGAATCCTATGGCCTGCTGATCGACCAGATCGGCGAGGTGCTGCGCCTGGCCGAGGACAGCAAGGAAGAGAACCCCGTCAACCTCGACCCCCGCATGGCCAAGCTCGCCGGCGGCGTCCACCGCCTCGACGGCCAGCTCATGGTCGTCCTCGACGTCGATCGCGTCCTCGAGCTCAAGACCGAAGTGCAAATGGCTGCCTGAACTTTCACGAAAGACATTTAAGCCGGAGAACCAAGATGAAGACCTGTTTGGTGGTTGACGATTCCAGCATCGTTCGCAAGGTCGCGCGCCGTATCGTCGAAGCGCTGGGCTTCCAGGTCATCGAAGCGGAAGACGGCGTCGAAGCCCTGGTCCATTGCAAGAAGGCCATGCCGGAAGCCATCCTGCTCGACTGGAACATGCCCGTCATGGACGGCTTCCAGTTCCTGGGGACGTTGCGTCGCATGCCCGGCGGCGACGAACCCAAGGTGGTGTTCTGCACCACCGAGAACGGCATCGACCACATCACGAAAGCGATGGGCGGCGGCGCCAACGAGTACATCATGAAGCCGTTCGACAAGGAAATCGTGTTGGCGAAGTTCCAGGAAGTCGGGCTGGTCGCGCGCGAAGAAGAGACGGCCGCCTGAAAACACACCTGCCAGTAGCGTCAAGAGGTATCCTGTGAACGCGCCTGATTACGAGTATCTGCGTAAGTTGCTGAAAGAGCGCTCCGGTCTCGACCTGTCCGCCGACAAGCAATATCTGATCGAAAGCCGCTTGCTGCCGCTGGCGCGCAAGGCCGGCCTCTCCGGCATCCCCGAGCTCGTGCAGAAGCTGCAAGGCGGCTCGAGCGCGCTGATCACCAGCGTGGTCGAAGCCATGACCACGAACGAGACCTTTTTCTTTCGCGACAAGGTCCCGTTCGACCATTTCCGCGATACCATCATGCCGGAAATCCTCAAGGCCCGGGCCGGCCGCCGCAGCGTGCGGATCTGGTGCGCCGCAGGCTCGACCGGGCAGGAGCCCTATTCGCTGGCGATGACCCTGAAGGAGATGAGCGCGGCGCTCACCGGATGGCGTGTCGAGATCATCGCGACCGACCTCTCGCAGGAGGTGCTCGAGAAGGCCAAGTCCGGCGTCTACAGCCAGTTCGAAGTGCAGCGCGGCCTGCCGATCCAGATGCTGATGAAATATTTCAAGCAGACCGGCGAGACCTGGCAGGTCAATCCCGAGCTGCGCGCGATGATCCAGCACCGGCAGCTCAATCTGCTCCAGGACTTCTCCCACCTCGGTACGTTCGATGTCATCTTCTGCCGCAACGTGCTGATCTATTTCGACCAGGAGACCAAGATCAACATCTTCAACCGTCTGGCCCGCCAGATCGAGCCCGACGGCTTCCTGGTGCTCGGCGCGGCTGAAACCGTGGTCGGACTGACCGATACGTTCCGGCCGATTGCGGATCGCCGCGGCCTCTACAAGCCGAACGATCCGCGTGCGGCGGCGGCCAGGCCGGCCGCCGAGGCGCCGCGGATGGCGGCGATGGCAGGACGATAGGCATGGCCGAGGATGGCAAAGGCGCAGAGCGCGTCACCTTCAGTCGGGGCTATGATGTTTGCATCATGGCCATCGACGGCACGTGGCGGCGCGACTGTACGCTCAACGCGATTTCCGACACCGATGCCATCCTCACGGTGGAAGGTTCGATCCAGGGATTGAACCTGAAGGAGTTCTTCCTGCTGCTGTCGTCCACGGGCTTGGCCTACCGCCGCTGCGAGCTGGTGCGCGTCAACGGCGCCGAGATGGACATCCAGTTCCTGCGCGGCAAGAACCGCAAGAAGCGCGGCGCCGCCAGCGGCCATGATGCAGTGGCGTGATCGCCACGCGAACGGCGCCGCCCTCCGCTGACGCATTGCTTCACATTTTCTGAAAACATCCGACCGAATTCGCAGACCCGGCTTTACGTGGCCTAAGCGCGTGCCATGTATCAACGGCAGGTCGCAATTTCAGGGGCCGGCCATGCCAAGAAGCTCTCTCTCTCCCATTTCGTCAAACCTGTCCGACGTCGCCGAACGGCGCGCGCTTCAGCTCCTGGTGGTCGATGACGACGCCACCCAGCGCAGCCTGATCACGGTCGCCGCCAAGCAGGCCGGCCACGAAGTTGCCGTTGCGCCGTCGGTTGCGGAAGCCATCGAAAAGCTGCGCGCGGCGCGCTTCGACTGCGTGACGCTCGATCTGGTGCTGGAGGACGGCGACGGCATCGACGTGCTGCGCGAGATGGCGGCGGCGAAATTCTCGGGCTCGGTGATCGTGATCAGCGGCATGGACGGCAAGCGCCGCAGCGCTGCGCGCAGCTTCGCCCGCTCCGTCGGAATCGAGCTTCAGAGCTTGCCGAAGCCGTTGGACCTCGCGGCGTTGCGCATCAGCCTCGCCAATCTCGGAAAGACCGCGATGGGATTGCCGACGATCCATACCTGGGGCGGCGTCGCCACCGACGCAATCGTGGAGCGGCACCGCGCCTGAGGTGCGGAGCTGCCATGCAACGGCTGCGGCCGATCGGCCGCGCCAATCCCGGCCTATGCCGGATTGACGGATTCCGACAGGTTCTGAAGGGCCTGGCCGAGCTCCGCCCGGCAGGCGTTGAGGGCGGCGCTCGCCGTGGCATAACGGGGCGTCACGTCGTCGAGCACGACAATCTCGGTGGAACCCAGGTCGGCGCTCACGACAGCGCGATCGTCGTCGGGCTCCATCGCCGCGTCGATCAGACGCATACTGATCTCGATGCGGGCGATCAGGGAGCGAAGTTCAGCTGCGATCAGCTCTCGGCTGTCCGTTTCAGCCATCGCGGCAAGCGGGGGCGTGCCTGCGTAATTTAGCATGGATATTCTCCGTCTCCCGCAATAAGGCACCTCAGCGCTACTTGTGCGTTAAGTTCATGTCCCGTACAAATGCGGGGTGGGCCGAATCTGCGCCGAAAGCCATGACTTTAGGCGCGGACGCGAGTCCTTGAATGCCGAATGGACTTTGCGATCGACTTTGGCGATCGATTTGGCGAATGGACGTGGCACATGGTCGAACAAAGCTCCCGTGGTGAGATCTTCGTGGTCGATGACGACCCTGCTGTTCGCGACACCTTGTCGATGGTGTTGAAGGCGGCGGGCTATGAGGTGATCTGTTTTGCGGACGGCGCAGCACTGCTGTCCGTGGCGCGAAACCGCACACCCGCTGCGATCCTGCTCGACGTGCATATTCCCGGAAAGTCGGGTCTCGACATTCTGAAGGAGCTGCACGGCGAGGACTATCCGGCTCCGATCTTCATGATCTCCGGGCAAGGCGACATCACGATGGCGGTCGGCGCCATCAAGAGCGGTGCGCTCGATTTCATCGAGAAGCCATTCCGCGGCAGCGAGATCGTCGGCCGGCTCGACGAGGCGATCGGCGCTTATGCACGCAGGCAGGCGGAGAACGCGTCACCGAAATTCGGCTCACTGCATTTCCCCGGACGCGAGCCGTTGACCCGCCGTGAGCGCGAGGTGCTGGAGCAGTTCGCTGCCGGCGCCTCCAACAAGGAGGCCGGCCGTACGCTCGGCATCAGCCCGCGCACCATCGAGGATCACCGCGCCAACATCATGAAGAAGCTCGGCGCACGCAATGCCGCCGATCTCATCCGCATCGTGATGACCGCAGCCCAGCGGGCGTCCTAGGGCTCGGTTGCATCGCGGACGTTTCTTTCGGTCATTCCGGGGCGATGCGGAGCATCCAGCTATGGTGCGCAATTGCGCACCTGAAAATCTCGAGCTTCCGGGTCGCGCTACGCGCGTCCGGAACGACTCCCAAACATCACGCGCTCAGCGCCTTGCGGATGATGCGCGCCAGATCGGATTTGCGATACGGCTTCGCCAGCAGCAGCACGCCCGAATCCAGCCGGCCGTGGTGGATGATCGCGTTCTCGGTATAGCCTGACGTATAGACCACCCTGAGGTCGGGACGCGTCTTCAGCACCTCGTCGGCGAGCTGTCGCCCGTTCATCTTGCCGGGCATGATCACGTCGGTGAACAGCAGGTCGAACGGCTTTCCGGCGGTGACGATCGCCAATGCTTCCGCTGCGTTGGCGGCCTGCAGGGTGACGTAGCCGAGCGAGTGCAGCTGCGCGAGCACATACTCGCGCACCAAACGGTCGTCCTCGACCACGAGGATCGTCTCGTGTCCGCCTTCGGCTGCCATCGGCGTCACGCCGTCGCTCACGGCCGTGGGGGTCTTGCCCGGCGGCAGATACATCTTGATCGTGGTGCCGTGGCCCTCCTCGCTGTAGATCTTGATGTGGCCCGCGGACTGCTTGATGAATCCGTAGACCATGGAGAGTCCGAGCCCGGTGCCCTTGCCCGGCCCCTTCGAGGTGAAGAAGGGGTCGAATACGCGCGCCAGCATGCTCGCGGGAATGCCGGTGCCGGTGTCGCTCACCGCGATCAGCACGTAATGTCCGGGCGGGACATCGTTGGCGCTGGCATAGACCTCGTCGAGATAGGCAGCGCCCGTCTCCACGATCAGCTTGCCGCCGCGCGGCATCGCGTCGCGCGCGTTGAGCGCGAGGTTGAGAATGGCCGTGGTGAGCTGGTTCGGATCGACGACCGCGACGCAGCTCTCGTCCTCGAACACGGATTCGATCTGGATCTGCTCGCCCAGCGTCGGCCGTAGCAGCTTTGCGGTGTCGATGATCAGCGAGTTGATGTCGATCTCGCGCGGCTGCAGCGGCTGCTTGCGTGCAAAGGCGAGCAGATGCTGGGTCAGCTCGGCGCCGCGGCCGGCGGCCTCGTCGATCATCTTCGTGATCGCGGCAAGCCCCGGTTCCTTCGCCACTGCATCGGCCAGGATTTCGATCGTGCCGGTGATGACGGTGAGGATGTTGTTGAAATCGTGCGCCACGCCACCGGTGAGCTGGCCAACTGCCTCCATCTTTTCGGCGTGGCGGATGCGCTCCTCGGAGGCAATCTTGTCGGTGAGGTCGCGGTAGAACACGTTGAACAGGATGCCCTCGCGGCGCCGCAGCGCCGTGACACTCAGCTCGGCCTTGAATTCCTTGCCGTCGCGGCGGCGAACCTTGAGCTCGCGGCGACGGTTGAGGGTCTGGCCTTCCGCAGATTCGAGGAAACGGGCGAGGCCGGCCCTGACCCTTTCGCGCTCGCTCTCCGCGACGATCATGTCGACCGCATTCTTGCCGAGCGCTTCGTCGCGCCGCCAGCCGAACAGCTCCTCGGCTCGCGAGCTCCAGTTCAGGATAGTGCTGCGCTCATCGGTCTGGACGAAGGCGTCGAGCGCGGTCTCGACGATGTTGCGCGCAAGCTGCTCGCTTTCACGCAAGGACTCGGCGGCCAACCTCGCCTCGGTCATGTCGCGCCCGACGAAGAAGTAGCGCTTGGCCTGATCCGACCAGTTGCCGAGCCATGACAGCCAGACCTCGCGGTGGTCCTTGTGGAGGCAGCGCGTGTCGGCAAGCTTGGGATGGCCGCCGCGTTTGAGCTCGCGCATCTCCTCGCGGGACTGATCGAGGTGGTCGGGATGGATGAAATCGGCGCCGCTGCGCCCGATCATCTCGTCGGGCCGGTAGCCGAGAATGGTCTCGCTGCTCGGGCTGATCTGCACGACCTGGCCGCGCGCGTTCATGATCATGATCAGATCCTGCGAGGTGTCGAAAAGC
This sequence comes from Bradyrhizobium sp. T-1, assembly GCF_053592855.1. Classification (NCBI taxonomy): domain Bacteria; kingdom Pseudomonadati; phylum Pseudomonadota; class Alphaproteobacteria; order Hyphomicrobiales; family Nitrobacteraceae; genus Bradyrhizobium; species Bradyrhizobium sp. T-1. The sequence goes on from NZ_CM132115.1 coordinate 480,370, forward strand.
TGCCGCCGCTCCTCCAATTGTTGCTGCAGCGCCCGTTCCGCGCGCCGCGCCTCGGTCAGGCTGCGCGCTGATCCGGAGGCGCCGATGATCTCGCCCGAGGGTCCCCTGATCGGCGATAGGCTGAGTGAAATTTCGACCGGCGTGCCGTCCTTGCGCAGCCGGACCGTCTCGAAGCGTTCGATCGGCTCGCCCCTCGAGATCCGCCCCAAATAATCCTTGCCGTGCTCGCGACGGTCGGGCGGGACGATGATGGAGGTGGATTTCCCGATCGCTTCGTTCGCCGAATATCCATAGAGACGCTCGGCCGCAGGATTCCAGCCCGTGATGATGGCGTCGAGGGATTGCATCACGATCGCATCGTCGGACGATTCGACGGCGGCGCTGAACAGCAGCTCGCGCGCCGCATGATGGTTTCGCGCGGCCTCGGTGCGGCGATGCTCCGCAACCTCGCGTTCGAGCGCGGCCGCTTTCGCGCGCGTTTCTTCGACCATCTGGGCAAAGGCCCGCGCGAGTGCGCCGGTCTCGCCCGGTGCATCGACGGGGATGTCCGCAGAGCGTCCGCTGCCGATGGCCTCCACTGCCGTAGTCAAGCGCCCGATCGGACGGGTGAGCGAGCGCGCCAGCAGCACGGCGAGCGAGGCCGCGGCGAGGACGGCCAGCACACCGACGAGCAAGGAGGTCTTTTTAATGGCCGCTGGCACGAGACCGAACACAGGCGCCGGAATCGTCTCGATGATGGCGACCCAATCCTTGCCCGCGAGCAGCGCGGGCGCGATCGCGGCGCCACTCGGCCGGCCAGATCCATCGGTCATGAGCCGCGTGGAAGCGTCCAGCGTGCCAATCAAGGAGGCGAAATATGGAAAGTCCTTGCGCCAGTCATTGAGGCGATCGTGTGGTGCGCCGAATTCCCGCGCGCGATCGGGGTGAACGAGATAATCTCCCCGCGAATTCACGACGTAGATCGCGCCGCCTGAGGATTCGGTCGAGCGGACACTATCGAGCGCCGGCCGCATGTCGACGTTGGCAATGATGATGCCGAAGGGCTTGCCGTCCGGCGCGAACAGCGGCATCGCGATGCGCAGCGTCGGAACGTGCAGGGCCGTCGTCCCGCCGTGCCGGGTGGCGAGATCGATGGGCGACACATAAACTTCGCCCGGCCCGAGCCGTATCGTTTCCTGGAAGTAGGCCCGGTCGCTCTTGCGCTCCAGTTCGCCGTCGGGAACGATCCGTGCTGCTCCGTTCGGTCCGGAGCGATCGACCCGGACCAGCTCGCGCTGGTCGTCGTCAACACCGATGATCCGAAACTGCCCATAGATGGGCTTGGCCTCAATCTCGGCTGCGAGCCGCGCCGCGATCCGTTCGCGCCAGGTTTGCTCCGAGACCCCGTCAGCAGGATCAGTGCCGCCACCGGTGTGGGCGCGGATCAGGCCGTTGATGGCCGCTGCGGCGCGATAGCCGATCAGATCGCCGCGCACTCCGGCAACATAGGATTCAAGATTGCTCGCCAACAGGCGTGACTGGGCTCCGACCCGCTCCAGGACGCGCGGGATGACTGCCTGCGTGGTGTTGCGATAGCCGAGCCAACCGACAGCGCCCACGGTGATCGCCACCAGCAGAATCATGGCGATGGCGAGACGTGTCGCAAGCGTCGTTCCGAGCCTCACGGGAACATTCGCGGGGCTCCCTGGACGATCGCGCCTGCTCTGGCCTTGGGGGGCGGTGATGCTCCCCTCATCGGCGGCTGGCACTGACATCGGACCCCCTCGACTTCAGGCAACCGTCGACCGCCGCCAGCAGCGCGTCGGCCCGGAACGGCTTCTGCAGGCTCGCGACCGCGCCGAGCTTGGTCGCCATCTTCAGGAAGTCCGGTTCGGCGTAGGCGTCCGGCGTGATCGACCGACCGGAAATGACGATGATCGGGACCGCCGGTTGCAGGGCCCGGACGTGGCGCATCGTTTCCAGCCCGTCCATGCCGGGCATGAAGATGTCGAGGAACAGCAGGTCGAACTGGCTGCCCTCGAACAGAGTTAGCCCCTTGCGGCCGTCGCCGGCGACCGTCACGTGATGACCGGCCCGCTCCAACAGCAGTCGGATTGTCAACTGAACGGCCGGATCGTCATCCACGATCAGGATGTTGGCCACGTTAAAACCTCCGGGCCGGATGGGAATGCACCCAGCGACCCAAATCAAAGCTCCAAATGCGAAATTGTTGCGCGGATTGTACCTGTCCTGCAAGCACTTCGCGGCCGATCGGACGAGTTTGCATATGGCGGGCGAATTCCGACGCGTTTTCATATGCATGCTTGCATGCGCAAGCCGTCAGAGCAGCCCGTGCGGTCAGTCTGTGAGGTATTCGGGATGGTGGCTGCGGATGGTGTCGAGCTCGCTCAGCGTGCCGGACAGATGCTTGCGCAGATGCTGTTGTGCAGCATCGGCCTCGCCCGCCTCGATTGCACGCATGATCAGTCTGTGGTGGCGCACGATGTTCTGCGCCTTGCCGGGCGAAGGTAGATGCAGCCGGCGCAGCCGGTCGATATGTCCGCTGCGGCTTCGTACCAGCATCCAGAGGTCCTGCTTTCCGGCGGCGGCATAGAGCTGGGCGTGGAAATCATTGTCGGCGGCGATGAAGCTCTCGAAATCTCCGGCCTTGGCGAATTGCTGCTGGAGCGCGATCGCATGATCGAGGCGGACGACCAGGGCGGGATCATGGTGTTCGGCGAGCAGCCGGACGATCTCGAGTTCCAGCGCCTGGCGCAGGAAATGCGCCTGCTCGGCGCGGCCGACATCGACCCGGCTGACTACGGTCGCGTGCTGTGGAAAGACGTCGACCAGCCCTTCTTCCTCCAGCCGCATCAAGGCGTCGCGGATCGGGGTCGAGCTGACACCGAATTGCGCGGCGAGGTCGGTGCGCGACAGCGATGAGCCCGGCGGCAATTCGAGCGCGATGATCGCATTGCGCAGCCGCTCGAACACCTGCGGCGCGGCCTGTCGCGCACGGTCGAGCCGCGCGCCGGGGCGGACGGCCGCGTGTGGCGCGGGATGGGCTGGTTCCATGGCGGCTCCGGCGGGCTTGCCTTTGATGCACTAATGCATTAGTGCATCAGTTAGGCTGCGCGTCAATGCCAGCCGGAGGAAACGAACAACAATGATCACACAATTCCAGCGTGGCTGTGCAGCCGTCGCCCTGATCGCCTCGGCCGTCTTGTCGACCTCGCCGGCGCGGGCGCAGCAGAAATCCGAGATTTCCCTGTCGCGGCAGCCCGGTATTTTCTACATGCCGAGCCACATCATGGAGAAGCAGAAGCTGATCGAGAAGCACGCCGCCAGCCTCGGCGTGCCCAATGTCACCACCAAATGGGTCACCTTCTCCGGTGGTGGCGCGCAGACCGATGCGCTGCTCGCGGGCGGCGTCGACATTCTCAATACCGGCACCGGCAATCTGTTGCTGCTGTGGGATCGCACCCGCGGCGGCGTGAAGGGAATCGTCGCGACCTCGGCGCAGCCGATGACGCTGATCAGCCGCGATGCCAACATCAAGTCGATCAAGGATTTTGGGCCGAGCGACAAGATCGCGGTGCCGACGGTGAAGGTTTCCACCCAGGCGATCGTGCTGCAGATCGCCGCCGCCGAAACCTTCGGCGCCGACCAATGGTCGAAGCTCGACGCCAACACCGTGCAGCTCGGCCATCCCGACGCCTATGCGGCGCTCGCCAATCCCAAGCACGAGGTGCACAACCACTTCTCGATCCCGCCGTTCAGCTTCCTGGAGCTGAAGAACGTGCCGGGCGCGCACGTCGTGCTGAACTCGCCTGATGTGATGGGCGGTCCGCTGAGCCAGGCGCAGTTCTTCACTACGACGAAATTCGCCGACGCTAATCCCAAGATCATCCAGGCGGTGCGTGACGCGACCAAGGAAGCGCAGGACCTGATCCGGAGCGACACCAAGCAGGCGGTCGAGATCTACAAGGAGATCACCGGCGACAAGACCTCGGTGGAGGAGCTGCTCGATCTCTTGAAGCAACCCGGCATGATGGAGTGGAATCTCGAGCCGCAGGGCACGATGAAATTCGCAGCCCATCTTTACAAGACCGGCACGCTGAAGACCCAGCCCAAGGCCTGGACCGACTACTATCTCCCCGTGGCGCACGATCTGAAGGGCAACTGATGGCGCTGCTCGACGTCAGCTCCGTGACGCTGCGCTACAAGACCTCCAGCGCCGTCGTCACCGCCACCGAGAGAGTGAGCTTCACCGTCGACAAGTCCGACCGCTTCGTGCTGCTCGGACCGTCCGGCTGCGGCAAGTCGACCCTGCTCAAGGCCGTCGGCGGCTACATGTCGCCGAGCGAAGGCCGCATGACGATCGGCGACCGCGAGATCCACGGTCCCGGCGCCGACCGCATGATGATCTTCCAGGAGTTCGACCAGTTGCTGCCCTGGAAGAGCGTGCTGGCCAACGTGATGTTCCCTCTGCTCACCGCGCGAAAGCTTTCGCGCAAGGACGCGGAAATGCGGGCGCGGGCCTATATCGAGAAAGTTGGTCTCACCCGCGTGGTCGATGCCTATCCGCACACGCTGTCCGGCGGCATGAAGCAGCGCGTTGCGATCGCGCGAGGCATGGCGATGGAGCCGGACATCCTGCTGATGGACGAGCCGTTCGCTGCGCTCGACGCGCTGACGCGCCGGACCTGCCAGGACGAGTTGCTCCAGCTCTGGAGCGAAACCAAGTTCACCGTGCTGTTCGTGACCCATTCGATCGCGGAAGCGATCCGCATCGGCAACCGCATCCTGCTGCTGTCGCCGCATCCCGGCCGCGTCAAGGCCGAGGTGATCGACGTCGACAAGGTCAGCAATGATGACGGCAGCGCCGGACGGCTCGAGAAGGAGATCCACGATCTCCTGTTCGCCGGCGAAGCCACGGCGCATTAGGGGAGCCGCTCATGGGCGAAGCAAGAATTCTACTGCGCGACACGCCGGTTGCTGCGGCGACCGGTGCGAGCGAGGTCGAGCGCAAGCTGAGCGTGGCCGAGCTGCTCTGGAACGACGGCTTCGTCCGCAAGAGCGTCATTATCCTGTTCCTGGCCGCTGTGTGGGAAGCCTACGGCGTCTATCTCGACAATCCCCTGCTGTTTCCGACCCTGCACGATACGATTCTGACGCTGTTCGAGCGCGTCAAGGACGGCACGATTCCGCTGCGGGCCTGGACCTCGCTAAAAGTCCTGTTCATGGGCTATTCGGCCGGCATCGTGCTCGCCGCGATCTTCACCGTGCTCGCGATCTCCACCCGGATCGGCACCGACTTCCTCGAAACGGTGACGGCGATGTTCAACCCGCTGCCGGCGATCGCGCTGCTGCCGCTTGCGCTGATCTGGTTCGGGCTCGGCAATGGCAGTCTTGTTTTCGTGCTGATCCATTCAGTGTTGTGGCCGGTCGCGCTCAACACCCATTCCGGCTTCAAGAGCGTCTCCAACACGCTGCGTATGGTCGGCCGCAATTACGGCCTGCGCGGATTGCCCTATGTGGCAAAAATCCTGATCCCCGCCGCCTTCGGCTCAATCCTCACCGGCCTCAAGATCGGCTGGGCCTTTGCGTGGCGCACGCTGATCGCGGCCGAGCTGGTGTTCGGCGTGTCCTCGGGGCAGGGCGGGCTCGGCTGGTTCATCTTCGAGAACCGCAACCTGCTCGACATACCCGCAGTGTTCGCTGGTCTCTTGACGGTGATTATCATCGGGCTCTTTGTCGAGAACCTGATCTTCCGCGCCATCGAGCGGAACACCGTCCAGAAATGGGGCACCCAATCATGACCAAGAAGAAAACACCCGACCAGCTCCGCAGCGCGCGCTGGTTTGCGCCCGATGACCTCCGCTCGTTCGGCCACCGCTCTCGCGCCATGCAGATGGGCTACGCCCCTGAGGAGTGGAAGGATCGGCCGTGCATCGCGATCATCAACACCTGGTCGGACGCGCAGCCCTGCCACATGCATTTCAAGTCGCGCGTCGACGACGTCAAGCGCGGCATCCTGATGGCCGGCGGTCTGCCGGTGGAATTGCCGGCGCTGTCGCTGTCGGAATCGCTTCTCAAGCCGACCACCATGCTCTATCGCAACCTCCTTGCCATGGAGGCCGAGGAGCTGTTGCGCAGCCATCCCGTTGATGGCGTGGTGCTGATGGGCGGCTGCGACAAGACCACGCCGGCGCTGCTCTTGGGCGCAACCTCGATGAACATTCCGGCGATCTATCTGCCGGCGGGTCCGATGCTGCGCGGCAATTGGAAGGGCAAGACGCTCGGCTCCGGCTCCGACGGCTGGAAATATTGGGACGAACGCCGCGCCGGCAAGATCTCCGACAAGGACTGGCTCGACATCGAAGCCGGCATTGCCCGCAGCTACGGCACCTGCATGACCATGGGCACCGCTTCGACCATGACCGCGATTGCGGAGGCGATCGGCATGACGCTGCCTGGCGCCTCCTCGATCCCGGCTGCGGATGCCAACCACATCCGCATGGCCAGCGAATGTGGTCGGCGCATCGTCGAGATGGTGTGGGAGGATTTGACGCCGAAGACGATCCAGACCCGAAAAGCCTTCGAGAACGCCATCGCGGTCGCGATGGCGATGGGCTGCTCGACCAACGCGATCATCCATCTGATCGCACAGGCCCGGCGCGCCGGACAGGACATCGGGCTCGACGATTTCGAGATCGCGAGCCGCAAGGTGCCCGTGATCGCCAATGTGCGCCCGAGTGGCGATACCTATCTGATGGAAGACTTCTTCTATGCCGGCGGCCTGCCGGCGCTGATGGGCCAGATCAAGGACCATCTGCATCTCGACTGCATCACCGTGACCGGCAAGACGCTCGGCGAAAATATCGACGGCGCTGAAGTGCACAATGCCGATGTCATTCGCGGCGTTGACAATCCCATCTACAAGGAAGGCGCGCTCGCCGTGCTCAAGGGCAATCTCGCTCCCGACGGCTGCGTCATCAAACCGTCTGCCTGCGCGCCGCGCTTCCTCAAGCATACCGGGCCGGCGCTGGTGTTCGACGACTATCCCGCGATGAAGAAGGCGGTCGACGATCCCAATCTCGACGTCACCGAGGATCACATCCTCATCCTGCGCAATGCGGGCCCGCAGGGTGGGCCGGGCATGCCGGAATGGGGCATGCTGCCGATCCCGACCAAGCTCGTGAAGCAGGGCGTGCGCGACATGGTCCGCATCTCGGATGCGCGCATGAGCGGCACCAGCTACGGCGCCTGCATCCTGCACGTCTCGCCGGAGTCCTATATCGGCGGCCCGCTGGCGCTGGTGCAGAACGGCGACCGCATCACGCTCGACGTCGCCGCGCGCACCATCAATCTCGACGTCCCGGAGGCCGAGCTCGCCAAGCGCCGCGCCGCCTGGAAGCAGCCTGAGCGCCGCTTCGAGCGCGGCTATGGCTGGATGTTCACCAAGCACATCAAGCAGGCCAACGACGGCTGCGACTTCGACTTCCTGGAGACCGATTTCGGCGCGCCGATCGGCGAGCCGTCGATTTACTAGTTTCACCCACCGTCGTTCCGGGGCGATGTGAAGCATCGAACCCGGAACCTCGAGATTCCGGGCTCATCGCTTCGCGTGCCCCGGAATGACGACCATGAGAGAGTTCGACCAATGACAAAACTTTCCGAAGCCACCCGTACCAAGCTCAAATCCGTCTCCACCGCCACTGTCGCCACCGCTTTGTTCAAGCGCGGCCTGCGCATCCAGATGATCCAGGATGTGCATCCGCTCGGTGCGGACCAGCCGACCATGGTCGGTGAAGCCTTCACGCTGCGCTATATGCCGGCGCGTGAAGATCTCAACACGATTGACGTCTTCAAGGACCGCTCGCATCCGCAGCGCAAGGCCGTGGAGGATTGTCCTCCCGGCGCCGTGCTGGTGATGGACAGCCGCAAGGATGCACGCGCGGCCTCGGCCGGCGCGATCCTGGTGACGCGGTTGATGAAGCGCGGCGTCGCCGGTGTCGTCACCGACGGCGGCTTCCGCGATTCCGCCGAGATCGCCAAGCTCGGCATCCCCGCCTATCACCATCGCCCGAGCGCGCCGACCAATCTCACGCTGCATCAGGCGATCGAGATCAACGTTCCCATCGGCTGTGGCGATGCGCCGGTGTTTCCCGGCGACGTCATCCTGGGCGATGCCGACGGCGTGATCGTCATCCCTGCGCATCTCGCCGACGAGATCGCGAATGAAACGTTCGAGATGACCGCGTTCGAGGACTTCGTTGCCGAGGAAGTCGGCAAGGGCCGCGGCATCTTTGGCCTCTATCCCGCCACCGATCCGCAGACGCTCACCGACTTCGCGGAATGGCGCAAGAAGAACGGCCGCTAAGGCCGTTCACGCCAGAAACAAACGATTCAAGCATCAGGCCGGCCACATCAAGTGCCGGCCTTTTATCAAGCAGGGAGGACTTTTATGAGTTTCACGCGACGCAATCTCTTGTCCGGCGCCGGTGCGGCGGCGGCTTCGACGCTTCTCGCCCGCGTCGCCGGCGCCCAGTCGTTTCCGTTCACGCCGGCTCAACGCTATCCGGACCCCGCCGTTCAGATCCTCGATCCGAGCTTCGCAAAGTACCGGCTCTATTCCTCGACCCTCGAGCAAGTCGCGACCGGCATGCGCTGGGCTGAAGGTCCGGTCTATTTCCCGGAAGGCGGCTATCTCCTGTTCTCCGACATTCCCAACAACCGGATCATGAAATTCGACGAGAAGACCGGGCAGACCAGCGTGTTTCGCGCCAACGCCAATTACGCCAACGGCAATACCCGCGATCGCCAGGGCCGCCTCGTCACTTGCGAGCACTCCGTCACCCGCCGGATCACCCGCACCGAGAAGGACGGCAAGATCACCGTGCTGGCCGACAAGTTCGAGGGCAAGCGGCTGAACGCGCCGAACGACATCGTGGTGAAGTCGGACGACAGCATCTGGTTCACCGACCCGCTGTTCGGCATCAATGGCGAATGGGAGGGCAAGAAGGAGAAGCCCGAGCAGGCCACCACCAACGTCTATCGTATCGCCAAGGACGGCAAGCTCTCCGCCGTTCTCACCGATCTCGTCAATCCCAACGGCCTCGCCTTCTCGCCGGACGAGAAGAAGCTCTACATCGTCGAATGGAAGGGCACGCCCAATCGCAGCATCTGGAGCTACAATGTCGGCGATGACGGTTCGCTCAGCGGCAAGACCAAGCTGATCGATGCCGCCGACCAGGGCTCGCTCGACGGTTTTCGCGTCGACCGCGACGGCAATCTCTGGTGCGGCTGGGGCTCGAACGGCGCGTTGCAGTCCGAGCCGGCCGATGTCGGCGGCCGCAAGGTCTACCAGCTCAAGGGCAGGCCGGAGGATCTCGACGGCGTGATGGTGTTCAACCCCGAAGGCAAGCCGCTCGCCTTCATCAAGCTGCCGGAGCGCTGCGAAAATCTCTGCTTCGGCGGCCCCAAGAACAACCGCCTCTACATGGCGAGCTGCCACTCCATCTACGCGCTTTATGTGGAAGCCCACGGCGCGGTGTAGCGCGTGAATTGCGGCGCGTGTCCGTGGGATTACGGACATGCGCCGTGATGCGATTGCATCATCATACCCTTCTCACGAGGAAGTGGTATCCAATCCTCAATTCGCAACGCTTTGTTAAAGTTAACGCTGCAGTTTCGCGCGCAGGTCGACCTTTTAAAGTGCGCGCTTGAAGTTGTTCTCGGGTGCGATTTTTCCATGAATATTGCTCGAGATGTCTTGAATGCTCCGCGGCTGTCTTCGCATGGCGATTTGCGCTGGACTGGGCGTCGGGTCATTTGCTGGATGGGCCCGCGCGCAGGTCACTGCGCCAAGTCAGCTTACGCCGCAGGATTTGCGCCCGCCCGCTCTGACGGGTGAACAGACGACAGTTCTCCCGGGAGCGTCGGTCGCCGCGCCTCCGGCGGGCAATCGCAGCATGACGGTGCTGCTCCGCGAGGTCCGGATTGGCGGTGAGTTCGTTGAGGTCGCCGCCGCCGGCAGGACCCTGACCACGGGACTGAGCGGCCGACGGATCAGCGTGACGGACATCTATGCCGTCGCATCCGGACTGGAGCGCCTTTATCACGAGGCCGGCTATCCGCTCGTGCGTGTCGCGGTGCCGCCGCAGCGCCTCGTCGATGGCGGAGTGTTGCAGCTCCTGGTGATCGATGGCTTCATCGAGACGATCAATGTCGACGCTGTGCCGTCGCGCGCCAGATCGGTCGTCGCGGCGCGAACCGCGCAGTTGGTCGGCCGCAGGCATTTGCGGCTCGCCGAGCTCGAGCGGGCGCTGCTGATCGCGGGCGACCTGCCGGGCCTCGCGCTTCGGAGCACGCTGATGCGGGGCGATAGCGAGGGTGGCACTAAGCTGATCCTCGATGGCGCGCATCGACTGGTTTCGGCATCGGCGGGCGCCGACGATCGACTGCCGGCTTCATCCGGTACGTGGCAGCTTCGCGGCACCTTGGCCCTCAACAGCGCGCTCGGATTGGGCGAGCAGGTCTACGGCTCGGCGGGCCTCGGCGCGAACCTCGAAGCTGCAGCACAGGGGCGAGCTCCGCTCGCCGTCTATGGCGGAGGCTTGATCGTCCCGGTCGGCGTCGACGGGTTGACCGTCAATCCGGAGTACACGCACTCGACGACGCGAACGCCGGAGGCGTCGGGTGTGGTCGGCTCGTTCGGCACGTTCGAGCGCGTCGCCGTCAGACTGCGGGCGCCGATCAGCCTGACGCGGGCATCATCGCTCTACGCGAACGCATCGATCGAGCATGTCGACCAGCAGATCAGCGCGCCGACCTTCGGCGTGATGCTGAGCCATGACCGTTACGCCGTCGCGCGCTTCGGCCCGGACTATGCGACCACACTGCCATGGGGCGCCGGCATCCAGGCCGGCATGACGTTCTCGGGCGGGCTTGGCGGCCGGTACGTCCTTGACGTTGCGTCATCCGGGATTCCTCTGTCGCGGCTCGGCGCGAGTCCGGATTTCACCAAGGTGACGGCCAACTTTCATCTGGCCCAGCCCCTGCTATGGGGCGTTCGCTGGGACTTGATCGGCTCCGGGCAGGCGAGCTTCGACAAGCCGATGCTGCGTTCGGAGCAGATCTCGCTCGACGGCGCCGACGCGGTCTCGGCCTTTGCGTCGGGCACCCTGACGGCCGACCAGGGCGCGACGTTGCGCAGCGAATTGTCCCGTTCGTTCCGGCTCGACGCCGTCCGCGCGACGCTGTCGCCTTACGTCTTCGGTGCCGCCGGCCGCGGCTGGCTGGCAAACGCGACGGTCGTCGAACGTTCCGCATTCAATGCCGGCTCGGTCGGCGCCGGCTTGCGCAGCGCCGTCGACGCCGTCGGCGTGCTGCCGGGGGCCTCGCTCGGACTGGAGGCCGCGCGCGGATTCACGGACCTGCCGGGAACAAGGCTTGGATGGCGCGCCAACGCCATCGCCTCGGTGGCCTATTGATGCCGGCCTGTCGTCCCACGGCGCAGCTGTGGAGGCATCGCGCAAGAGCGGTGGCGCTGCTCGTCTGCTCGCAGGCCATGGCCTGGTGTTCGCAAACATTTGCGCAAGCCTTGCTGCCGCAGGGCGGAAAGGTCGTCTCGGGCCAGGCCAGGATCGACGCTGCCGGCAATGCGCTCACGATCACGCAGAGCTCATTACGGTCGGTGATCGACTGGAACGCGTTCTCGGTCGGGGAGACCGGCGCCGTCAATTTCGTGCAGCCCAATGCCGGCTCGGCCACGCTCAACCGGGTCACGGGGCAGACGTCCTCGGTCATCGCCGGTCAGATCAATGCGAACGGTCAGGTCTTTCTCGTCAATCCGAACGGCATTGCCATCACCTCGACCGGAACGGTCCAGGTTGGCGGCGGCTTCGTCGCCTCGACGCTCGATATCGATACGGCTGACTTCAATGCCGGACGTCTCGGCTTCGTCGGCAAGGGGGCGTCCGCGGCGGTCAGCAATGCCGGGGTGATCTCGGCCGCTCCGGGCTCCTTCGTTGGATTGATCGGCGGCACCGTTTCGAACAGCGGCACCATCAATGTGCCGCTCGGCAGGGTCGGGCTCGGCTCGGGCGAAGCGGTGACGCTCGATCCGACCGGCGAGGGTTTTCTTCAGGTCGCAATTCCCACCGGCGCGACCGCCGCCAACGGCCGGGCGCTGATCGATGTCACCGGCCGCATCAAGTCGGCCGGCGGGCGCGTCGAGATCAAGGCGGCGACGGCGCAGCAGCTGTTGCGCGACGTCATCAATGTGTCGGGGAGCGTGACGGCGCGGAGCGTCAGGGGCCGCAGCGGAAACATCATCCTCGACGGCGGCGATGGCGGTGCGGTCACCGTCTCCGGCAGGCTCTCGGCCAACGGCAACAAGGTGAGCAAGGGCGGCGTCATCGTCGCGACCGGCCGTAAGGTGACGTTGACGTCGACCGCGCGCGTGTCCGCCGATGGTGCGACCGGCGGCGCGGTGCTGATCGGCGGAGACATGCGCGGCGGCACGGACGCCGCCGCGAAGCTCGTGAGCATGCCGGTGCGGACGGCGGCGACGACGTCGATCGACGAGGGCGCGCTCATCTCGGCCAACGGACGTGCGGGCGCCGGCGGCAATGTCGTGATCTGGTCCGATGCCGTGACCGATTTTCGCGGCACGATCTCCGCGACCGCTGCCGGGTCGGGAGCAGGCGGTGCGGTCGAAGTCTCCAGCCATGGTGTGCTCGGCTACGACGGACATGTCGACGTCACCGCCGCCGGTGGGATCACCGGGACCCTGCTGCTCGATCCCTATAACGTGACGATATCGTCCGGCGGCAACAGCAACATGTCCGCCGGCACGCCTTTCACGCCGTCGGGCAACAGCTCCGTTCTCAACGTGGCGACATTGCAGGCTGCGCTGGCGACGGCCAATGTCACGGTGAACACCGGCAGTGCGGGCGCACAGAGCGGTGATATCACGGTCGCCAATGCGGTGACCTGGAGCAGCGGCCACTCGCTCACCTTGACGTCGGCGCGGGACATTGTCGTCAACGCCAACATCACGACGAACGGCGGTGCACTGACGCTGAATGCGGGCCGCGGCGTCACCATGACCAATACGACCATCAACACGTCAGGCGGCGCTCTGACCGTAACCGGCAGCACCACCGACGGCACCACCGGCATCACGCTCAATGGCGCCGCCATCAGCGTTGGGACCGGCACCGCCACGCTGACGGGCACGGCGACCAACGGCAAGGGCGTCTTTTTCACCACCGGCGCCAATACGCTCTCGGCGAACGGCGCGGGCTCGGTCACCATCACCGGGAATTCGAGCACGACCGTCACCAATTACGGCGTGGCGCTGAACACCAATCTCACGACGTCCGGCTCGGTTTCGATCTCCGGCACGAACACGGGTTCTGCGTCGCAGGCTTATGGGCTGTACGTCAACGGCGGCAACACGATCACCGACAGCTCGGGCAATCTGACCTTGAGCGGCACCTCCACCTCGGCCAACGGGGTCTGGTTCAATGCCGGGACGACGACGCTGACCAATTCGGGTGCGGGAACGCTTGCCCTGAGCGGCGTCAGTGGGAGCCTCAACGGCATCAGGATGAACACCAGCACGGGCCTGGCCACGTCCGGTACCGTCACGCTGTCGGGCAGCTCGACCAGCGGTTCGGGATTTTCCGCGAAGGGCAGCAACACGCTGACGGCGTCGAGCGGCAATCTGACGATCAGCGGCGCGACCAGTTCCGGATCTCTCGGGATCGACCTGTCGTCGAGCGGCAACACGATCACGAACAGCGGCAGCGGTAAGCTGACGTTCAACGGCACCGGCGGCACCAATCTGGCTGCGACCATCACTTCCTCATCCGGCGTTCTCGCGATCGGCGACACCAGTGCGGTGACGCAGTCGGGGGGAACGATCACCGCAGGCAGCCTCCTGCTGTCCGGCGGCGGGAGCTTTTCGCTCGGGCAGGCCAATTTGGTCGGCACGATTGCGGCGACCGGCGTCGGCTGGGTGTCCTTGGTCAACAATCAGGGACTGACCATCGGCACCGTTTCGGGGATATCGGGCATTTCCGCGCTGGCATCGGCAAGCATCACGATCACCACCAGCGGCACCAGCGACATCACCGTCGCGACCGCGGTGAGTGGCGCCAGCGGCAATGCGGTGAGCCTGACTGCGGGACGAGATATTCTCGTCAATGCCGGCATGACGACCAATGGCGGAGCGCTCGCGCTCAATGCCGGCCGCGCCGTGAGCATCGCCAATGCGGCAATCTCGACATCGGGTGGCAGCCTGACGGCAAGCGGTACGACGACCGACGGCACGACGGCCATCACCCTCAACGGGGCGACGATCAATGTCGGCAGCGGGACGGGCACCTTGAGCGGAACAAGCTCGACCTCCGGCCTCGGTGTCCGCTTCACGAGCGCAGCCAGCGCCCTCAGCGCGAGTGGCAGCGGTTCGATCACCATCACCGGCCAATCCGCCAGCAGCAACGGCGTGCAGGATGATGCAAATCTGACGACATCGGGGACGGTCTCGATATCGGGAACGTCGAGTACGGCAACGGGTGTGCAATTCGGGGCAGTGACCTTCAACGTCGCCAGCGGCAATGTCACGGTCAACGGAATGTCGAGCGCGACCGGCGGGTCAGGATCGACCACCGGGACGCGCTTCGCCGGAACGATCGTGAGCAATTCCGGCAGTGGCGCTCTCACGGTCCTGGGAACGTCGAACGATGCCGGCGCCGCCAATTCCGGCAGCGCCGGCGTGCTCTGGAGCGGGACGAGCTCGCTCGCCAACACCGGCGGCGGCTCGCTTTCGATCAGCGGCACCAATACGTCCGGTTATGGGACCGAGGTGAAGACCTCGGCGTCGCTGACGACATCGGGGACGATGTCGATCTCGGGAACATCGACCTCGGGCTACGGCTTTTTCCTTGCCAGCGGAACCACCGTGACGGCGGCGACCGGAAATCTGAGCCTGTCGGGCAGCTCAAGCTCGGCCATCGCCCTGCGGCTCCGGGGGAGCTCGATCACCAACAACGGCACGGGCACGCTGGCGCTGATTGCATCGGGTGATACCGACCTGCACGAATCGATCTCCTCGACAAGCGGGCTGCTGAGCCTCTCGCAAAACGGGACTTTCACGCAGGCGACCGGCACGATCAGCGCGGCGAGTTTGCTGCTATCGGGCGCGAACGGCACCTTCATCCTTACTGCCGGCGGAAACAGCATCGCGACCCTCGCGGCGAACACCGGCAGCGTTGCCGTGATTGACGGCGCGTCGCTCACGATCGGATCGATCGCGGCAACGTCGGGCGTCACCGCGACGGGCACTGCGACGATCCAAACGTCGGGCGATCTCACCCTCGCATCGCCCGTCAGCGCCATCAGTCCGGTCCTCTCCGCGACCGGCGCCTTCATCAATCATGTCGGCAGCAGCGCCGTGACCGCCACATCCGGACGGTGGTTGATCTATTCGAGCGCGCCCGGCTCGGATGTTTTCGGCGGGCTGGACAGCGCCAACACGGCGATCTGGAATGCGACCTACGCGACGCTGCCGCCGGCCAACGTCACCGCCACGGGCAATCGATACGTGTTTTCCTACCAGCCGACACTGACATTCACGTCGACAAACGCCACCAAGACATATGGCGCGGATGCGACCTCTGCGGTTGCATTAAGCTACAGCGTCTCAGGATATCAGGGCGTCGGCGGCGCCTTTACCACCGACAGCGCGAGCTCCGTGTTCACGGGCAGTCCTGTGGTGACCTCGAGCGGATCGGCCGCAAGCGCCTCGGTCAGCGGCGGTCCCTATGCCATCACGATCGCGCAGGGCTCGCTGTCGACGACATCGAGCTACGCACTGGCGTTCAGCAGCACGGGGACCCTGACGGTCAATCCGGCGCCGGTGACGGTGACCGCGCTCGGCGGCTCCTCGACCTACGGTTCGTCACCATCCAATCCGGGCTTGTCGGCAACCGGCTTGCAGAATGGCGAGACCGTAAGCCTGCTGACCGGGCTGTCCAGTTCGTTCGCCGTCAGCAACATGACCAATGCCGGCACCTATACGCTCAGCGTGATGGGCGCGCTGACCAACAGCAATTACACCCTGGCCGGGACCAATGCGGGTAGCTGGACGGTCAATCCAGCGCCCGTGGTCGTGACGGCGCTTGGCGGCTTCTCGTTCTACGGCCTCGCGTCGCGCAATCCGGGGCTGTCCGCAGGCGGATTGCAGAACAGCGATACCGCCAGCGCGTTGACGGGTCTCTCCAACTCGTTCGGGATCAGCAATACGAGTGCTGCAGGCACTTATGTGCTTCGCGTGACCGGCACGCTCACCAATCCGAACTATGTGGTAAGCGGCACCGTGAACGGAACGTGGCTGGTCTACGCGCCGTCCCCAGCGGTCGCCTTGCCGCCGCAGCCCATCGGCGCCAAGCGCAGTTGCGGTCGGCGCCTCAATCGACCATGCTTCGATATCTGGGAAACCACGGCGCTGCACGCCGAAGGACTGCGTGCGTCGATACGGTAGCTGCGCCCCCGTCCCTACGGGCTAGGCCTGCGCCATCCCCGTCGCCCACAGTGCAAACGCGTACACGATCGCGACTTCATCGAGCCGGTCAAACCGTCCCGAGGCGCCGCCATGGCCGGCGCCCATGTTGGTGCGAAGCAGGACCGGGCCGCCGCCGGTCATGGTCGCGCGCAGGCGGGCGATCCATTTGGCGGGCTCCCAATAGGTGACGCGCGGATCGGTCAAGCCGCCCATCGCCAGGATCGCCGGATATTCCTTCGCTGCGACATTGTCGTAGGGCGAGTAGGACAGGATGGTGCGAAAATCCTTCTCGCTCTCGATCGGGTTGCCCCATTCGGGCCATTCCGGCGGCGTCAGCGGCAGCGTGTCGTCGAGCATGGTGTTGAGCACGTCGACGAACGGCACTTCGGCAACGATACCGGCGAACAATTCGCCGCCGCGGTTCGCAACCGCGCCCATCAGCATGCCGCCCGCCGAGCCGCCATGGCCGACGATGCGCTTGGCGCTCGTGTACTTCGCATCGATCAGCGCGCGCGCGCTGGCGGAAAAATCGTCGAACGAATTGGTCTTCTTTTCGCGCTTGCCGTCGAGATACCAGCCCCAACCCTTGTCGGCGCCGCCACGGATATGGGCGATGGCGTAGACGAAGCCGCGATCGACCAGTGACAGCCGGTTGGCGCTGAACGAGGCCGGCATCGCCATGCCGTAGGAGCCGTAGCCGTAGAGCAGCAGCGGCGCCGCGCCGTCGAGCTTGAGCCCGCGGCGATAAAGGATCGAGACCGGCACCTCGGCGCCGTCCTGCGCCTTCGCCATGATGCGGGTGGTGACGTAGTCGGTGGCGTTGTGGCCGGACGGGATCTCCTGGCGTTTGCGAAGGGTGCGTGTCCGCTTCGTCATGTCGTAGTCGTAGACTTCCGACGGCGTCGTCATCGACGAATAGGCAAAGCGCAAATTCGTCGTCTCGAATTCGTAGGAGCCCATCGTATCGAGCGAATAGGCGGCTTCGTCGAAGGCAATCGCGTGCTCCTCTCCACCAGCGAGCTCGCGGATCACGATCGCCGGCAGCGCATTGGCGCGCTCCAGCCGCACCAGATGGCCGGCATAGATATCGAGGTCGATGATGTAGATGCCGGGACGATACGGGATGAGGTCGCGCCAGTTCTTGCGCTCGGGTGAAGAAAGCGGCGCGGTGACGATCTTGAAGTCGATGGCATCATCGGCATTGGTGAGGATGAAGAGCTCGTCGCCGCGATCGGCGAGCGAATATTGCACGCCTTCCTCGCGCGCCGCGACCAGGCGCGGTGGCGTGTCGGGGTTGGCCAGATCGATCAGCCGCTGCTCGCTCGTCTCGTGATCGCCGCCGGCGATTACGCAGAAGCGCCCGCTGGTGCTCTCATGCAGATGGGTGAACCAGCCGGAATCCTGCTCCTCGTAGACGAGCGTGTCGTCGGCCTGCCTGGTGCCGAGCTGATGCCGCCACACTTGCATGGGCCGGTGGTTGTCGTCGAGCTTCACATAGAAGAAGGACTTCGCATCCTTGCTCCAGACCACGCCGCCGTCGGTCTCCTCGACGACGTCGTCGAGATCCTGACCGCTCGCCCAGTCGCGGACGCGGATCGTAAAATACTCCGAGCCCTTGGTGTCGGCGCTCCAGGCCTGCAGCTTGTGATCGTCCGAGTGGCGGCTGCCGCCGAACTTGAAATATTTGTGGTCCTTGGCGAGCGCGTCGCCGTCGAGCACGATCTGGCTGTCGCCGCCGTCGCGCGGCATGCGGCCGAACAATTCATGCTGACCGCCCTCGCGGAATTTGCGGAAATACGCGAACGGGCCGTCCGGCGACGGTACGCTGGAATCGTCTTCCTTGATTCGTCCGCGCATCTCGCGCACCAGCGTCTTCTGCAGGCTTGCGGTGTGGCCGAGCAGGCTCTCGGTGTAGCCGTTCTCCTCGTCCAGATATTTGCGGATATCGGGATCGAGCACCTGGGGATCGCGCAGCACCTCCTGCCATTTCGCGTCCTTCAGCCAGGCATAGTCGTCGGTCACGGTGATGCCGTGCCGGGTCAAGGAATGCGGCCGGCGCGGGGCGACGGGTGGCTGGGAAGGTGTCTTGGCTTGGGTCACTCGATCCTCATTCAATTGCGCGTTCTACCTTATATCGTCCCGATTCCGCGAATTGCCAGCGCCGCAGCGCCAAGGACTGCGCCAAGTCGACGGGTTGTTGATCCGCCCCTTCTATGCTTTGAGGAGCGATAATCCCGTCCCCTGGTCCAGCCTGATGCTGTTCAATTCCTATCCGTTCATCCTGCTGTTCCTCCCCGTGGTGCTGGCCGGCTATTTTGCCCTGGGGCGGCGCAGCAATCTGACCCCGGTGATCTGGCTGGCGCTGGCCTCGATCGTCTTCTACGCGATCGGCAACTGGCAGTTCGTGGCCCTGCTGCTGCTCTCGATCGTGTTCAATTACGGTGTCGGTCATCTCCTCATCGTGGCGAAGCTCGGGCCGTCACGACGGAAGGCCGCACTCGTGATTGGTGTCACAGGTGATCTCCTCGTGCTCGGCATCTTCAAATACGCCGGCTTCGTCACCGAGAACGTCAATGCGCTGGCCGGCACGCATCTTGCGCTCCACATCCTGCTGCCGGTCGGCATCTCCTTCTACACCTTCACCCAGATTGCGTTCCTGGTGGATGCCTATCGCGGCCAGGTCGCGGCCTATGCGCTGCCGCATTACGCGCTGTTCGTGACCTATTTCCCGCATTTGATCGCGGGACCGATCCTCCACCACAAGGACATGATCCCGCAATTCGCGCGGGAGGAAACCAAGCATCCCGACGCGCATCTGATCCTGTGCGGAATCATCATTTTCGCGACCGGCCTGTTCAAGAAAACCTGCCTTGCCGACGGCATCCAGCCGCTGGTCGCGCTCGCCTTCGAGGCGCGCTCGCCGAGCTTCGACCAGGCCTGGCTTGGCGCGCTGGCCTACACCTTCCAGCTCTATTTCGACTTCTCCGGCTATTCCGACATGGCGATCGGGATCTCGCTGATGTTCGGCATCTTCCTGCCGGTCAATTTCAGCTCGCCCTACAAGGCCACCAGCATCGTCGATTTCTGGCGCCGCTGGCACATGACTTTGTCGCAATTCCTGCGCGATTATCTCTACATCCCGCTCGGGGGAAACCGCCGGGGTCGCGTGCTGCGCTACGTGAACCTGATGATCACGATGCTGCTCGGCGGCCTTTGGCATGGCGCGGCCTGGACCTTTGTGGTGTGGGGCGCGCTGCACGGCGCCTATCTCTGCGTCAATCACGTCTTCAACGCGCTCGTGCCGAACGTGCCTACGATCCTTGCGCGCCCGGCCCGCATTGTCGGCGCCGCGCTGACGTTCCTTGCTGTCGTCGTCGCCTGGGTGTTCTTCCGGGCCGAGAGCGTTGCGTGGGCGCTGCGGGTGCTCCGCGCCATGGCGGATCCCTCGAACATCGTGTTTGGCCGCGAGGAGATCGCGGCGCTGGTGTTGGTCGCCGTTTATGCCGCGTTGGTGTGGCTGGCGCCGAACACGCAATCGCTGATGGGATATGATCACGGCAATCGCACGGTCGGCGAAGCCTTGCGGGCAGGGCGCATGCGGCCCTTGTTCCTCTATGGCGCCTCGCTCGTGCTCGCCTTCGGCATCCTGGGCATCCAGAGCCACAGCGAATTCATCTATTTCCGGTTCTGATGCGCGGCACGCTCACACATCTGGTGCGTCTTCTGCTCGCGAGTGTCGCCTGCATGCTGGGTGCAGCAGTGCTCACCTATCTCGTCGATCCCCTGCAACTATTTCGCCCTTCGCGCGAGGCCTTTTATTCCGACGACACGCGCGTGCAGAACGCCGGGTTGATCCGCAGCCAGTCGTTCGATACGGCCTTCATCGGCACTTCGCTCGCCATTCACTTTCGCCAGAGCGACATCGATCGCGTGCTCGGCGTGCATTCGCTCAAGCTCGCCATGACCGGATCGAACTCGCGTCAGCAGAGCTTTGTGCTGGAGCAGGCGATCGACCGCGGTGCCCGGCGCGTGATCTGGGAGATGGACGACTTTATTTTCGTCGATGCTGCGGACATCGAGGCCGATCCGTATCTCTCCGTCGATCTCTACCGCAGGACGGCCAAGGGCATCGCGTCCTATCTGTTCAGCGCGGAGATGGCGAAGGAATCCCTGTTCGCACTGCTGCGCTCTGTTCCGCCGCTACGGGAGCCGCTGAGCCGGGCGGCGCCGTATCTTCCGGTCAAGTTCGCGCTGGCAGATGTCGACGACATCTATGCGCTGCCGCGGGATTTCGACCTGCCGCGCGATTACAATGCGAAGAAGACGCTCGCCTCCTTCGCTTACATCACCGCGCCTTCGCGCAGCCGCTTCCTCGGCGAAGGCTATGGCTACGACGCCATGGTCCGGCACTTCGAGCAGGACGCCGTCGGCCTGATCACGCGCCATCCGGACGTGACCTTCGACATCTATTTCCCGCCCTATTCGATCCTGCAATTCGTCGCCATGCGCGATGCTTCGCCGGAGACGCTGAAGATCGTCGCGGATCTCACAGCGGTGATCGCGCAGCGCCTGACGAAGCTTCCCAATGTGCGGCTTCACGATTTCCGTGCGATCAAGGCGGTGACGCACGATCTCGGCAATTACGGCGACGTCATTCACCATTCGCCGGTGGTGGACGCGATGGTGCTGCGATGGCTGGCGACTGGAGAATACCGCGTCGATCCGAACAAGCCGACTGCACCGTTGGATGAGCTGAGGACGCAGGTCGAAGCGTATCGTGTCGAGCGCTGATCTTCCCTCTCCCCTTGTGGGTGTTCAGACCGGGGAGAGGGTGGATCGCCGCGATAGCGGCGAGACGGGTGAGGGGTATCTATCCGCGAACGCAGTAGGCGGCTCTGTGCGCGGAGAGATCCCCCTCATCCGGCGCTCCGCGCCACCTTCTCCCACAAGCGGAGAAGGAAGAAAGAGGAGGCGTTCACAGGGACGACAGCAGTGCCTTACACCGCCACCTGCTCGCCGAGATACGACACCGCTGCCTCTAACCCACCCTTGCCATGCGGGATCTTCAGCGCGTTGAGGCCTACCTCGATCACGCCCAAGGTACCGAGCAGCATCGGCGCATTGACATGGCCCATATGGGCGATGCGGAAAGCCTGCCCCGAGAGGTCGCCGATGCCGGTGCCGAGCACGACGCCGCATTTATCCTTGCAATAGCGTTGCAGCACCGCGGGATCGTGACCGTTGCTCATGGTCACCGTGGTCACGGTGTTGGAGCGCTCGCTGGCTTCGGCGACGTTGAAGCCGAGCACCTGGCCTTCCGTCCATGCGCCGACGGCGCGGCGCGTGGCTTCGCCGAGCAGGCTGTGACGGCGGAAGGCGTTCTCCAGCCCTTCCTCGTTCAGCATGTCGATCGCCTTGCGCAAAGCGAACAAGAGATGCACCGGCGCCGTGCCGGCATATTTGCGATAGTTCTCGGTACCCTCGCGCTCGCTCCAGCTCCAATAGGGCGTCGCCATGTTGGCCTTCTTGTGCACTTCCAGCGCGCGCGCGTTGGCGGAGACGAAGCCGAGGCCGGGAGGCGTCATCAGGCCCTTCTGCGAACCGGACATAGCGACGTCGACGCCCCATTTGTCCATCTCGAACGGCATGCAGCCGAGCGAAGCCACGGTGTCGACC
Organism: Bradyrhizobium sp. T-1; assembly: GCF_053592855.1. Lineage (NCBI taxonomy): Bacteria > Pseudomonadati > Pseudomonadota > Alphaproteobacteria > Hyphomicrobiales > Nitrobacteraceae > Bradyrhizobium > Bradyrhizobium sp. T-1. Next base: position 502,604 of record NZ_CM132115.1, read on the forward strand.
ATGTACAATGCGGGATGGCCGGCCGCCTTGATCGCCTTGCCGATCGCCTCGATGTCGTTCTGCACGCCCGAAGCCGTGTCGATCTGGACGACGACGACGGCCTTGATCTTGTGCTCGGTGTCGCGGCGCAGCCGCTCCTCGACCTCATGCGGCCGCACGGCGCGGCGCCAGTCGCCCTTGAGCACCTCGACATCGGCGCCCATCAGCGCTGCCGCATTGCCCCAGCCGATCGCGAACCGTCCGCTCTCGAGCACCAGCACCTTGTCGCCGCGCGACAAAACGTTGCTCAAGGCGGCTTCCCAGGCGCCGTGGCCGTTCGCGATGTAGATGTAGGACTTGCCCTTGGTCGCGAACAGAGTCGAGATGTCGCGGAGCAGGCTTTCGGTCAGGTCGAGCATCTCCTTGGAGTAGATGTCGATCGCCGGACGATGCATCGCCTGCAGCACCGCGTCGGGCATCGTGGTGGGCCCGGGGATGGCCAGAAATTCCCGGCCCGCGCGAACGGTCATTGCTATCTTCCTTGTGTCGTGAAGACTGTCTGGTGGGTCGCTGATCTACACTTCTACGCGGCGTGGGCGCCTGAGAAAAGCGCGCAAAACGCAGGTCTGGGGCTCTTATCTCTTGGTTTCCCTGCAGCCGGCGGCCTCCGCCTCCTCGACCGAGCAGAACCAGCGGGTGCCCTTGCTGATCTTCATCTTGATCTGGGTGTACCAGCGGCTGGTTGGCTGGTGGTAGATGCACTCGCCCGACGAGTTGACGTTGCCCTTGATGGTGCAGTCCGGCGAGGGCGCGACCGGCCCCGAGGCCGAGGCGAGCAGCACCGAATGGGCCCCTTCCGGCGGCTTGGTGGCACCAAGGATCGTCGTCTTCTTGTTGCGTACGCGCCAGTCCCAGGGGGCGATGAAGGCGCCCTGCCACATCCCGGCTTTGGCCTCACGCGCGGCAGCTTCGTCCGCCTCGTAGTCCTTCGAGATGCGGACAAAGGCCAGCGCCCAGCCGTTGCGCACCAGCCATTTCTGGACGTCCTCGCCGCCGACCTCGCAGCGCGCCACGGTGCGGCCGCGCCGGTCGATCGAGCGGGCATGGCAGACCCAGTTTTTGCCCTCGCTGTATTTGGCGAGCTCGTCGCGCGCGGCGACGCCGCAGGTCCAGCGCTCGCTCTTGGTGTTGAGGCAGAGCTGGTCGACCGAGGGCGCGTCGATGCCGCCGAGCCGGATCCGCGTGTTGCCGATCAGGACGGAGTCGCCATCGCGGACCTTCGCGGTGCCGGTGATGTCAGCTGCCGCCGCGAGCGAGGGGACAGCGAGCAGAGACAGCGCAATCAGGATTTTTCGCAACATGCCGGTCCGCGTGTGAAAACAATCTCGATAGTGCCCGCAATTGTGGTCGGCTTTGGGCCACTCGGCCAGCATATGCCGAACACAGAGGCTTTCAACTTCCCGTCATTGCTGCGGGCGAATGGCGAGTAGGGCATGGCGAATGGGGGTCGACCAACCCCATTCGCTATTCGCCATTCACAATTCGCCGCCTTGCCACCGCCAGCCCCATCAGCACGAACGCCGACGTGACCTCCGGTCCGCCGACCAGGATCCGCGTTGGCGTCTTCATCTTGTTCCATTCATAGGCGCGGAACGGGCCGCGGCGGCCGCCTTCGCCGATGGCATTGACGATCACGTTGAGAGCGGGCGCAAAGGCCCGCGGGTCGGCGCCGAGATGGCCGAGCGCGATCAGCGCCAGTGCCGCGTCGAACACGTTCATCTCGGCGGCCATCAGCTCGCCCTGGACGTAGGACAGCACGCGGTGACGGATGAAGTCGAAATCGCCGTCGGGATCGATCGCGGCCTGCGCGGCGAGCGGCAGCGCCAGGAAGGCGGCATAGCAGCGGCCGAAATAGGCGCTGTAGAGCTCCGGCAGATAGTAGATGTGCGAGCGCGGATTGGCGAAGGCGCCGCTCGCCGCCAGCCGCTTCTGGAAGCCGATGATGCGATGCACGGTTGCGAGCCGCGCCGGCGTCTCCAGAACTTTCCAGCGCGCCAGATTGCGAAAGCTCACCTCGAGAACGTCGAGATTGAGCGTCGGATCGAGGTCGTTGCCATAGGGCCGCTCGCCCCGGAGGTTGTCGATCCAGGTCGCAACGCCGCCCTCGTAGTCGATATTGTCGTTGAGCGGCACCGTCACGCGCGGCTCGTTGACGCCGGCATGCACCTGGTAGCCGGCGTAGAAATCCAGCAGCGGCTGCTCAAGGATAGGATCGGTACAGCCGGCCTGCGTCGCCGCCGAGATCGAGCACGCCGTGGTGTCGCAGTCCGGCACATAGACGCCGAAGCCGAGGTCCTGCTTGATCTGGGCGAAATAGCGGGAGAAGCGCGGATGCGGCGCGGGCGCCAGCGCGGTGATGACGTTGAACCGCTGGCCGCCGGTCGCCACCACCTCTTCGCGGCTGATGTTGACGCAGAAATCGACCATGTCGGCGATCGCGCGCTCCGCTGCCGTCTTGTCGGCCGGTGAGGCGAGCCCGGTCTCGACATAGCTGAGCAATGCCTCGATGAAGAACGCATCGTAATAGGCCGAGCGGTGACGGATCTGCACCGGCTCCCACATCGGCTCGGCGATGCCGCTCCAGGGCGGATTGACCACGGCGCGGGCCTCCGAGCGCGCGATGAAGACGCGGGCGAGGTTGAACAGCAGCGACGAATTCTTGTAGCCGCGCGCATTCAGCCCGGTGAGCGCCATGATAAGCTCGCGCCCGCGGAGGTCGGGATCGCCGATCAGGTTGAAGGCGGCATAGGTCGGCAGGAAACCGTTCTTGCGGTACGAGCCGAGCAGATGCTGCGCACAGTCGCGGATCACGCCGTCGATCTGCGCCGGCGCTGGCATGGCGCCGACGAACATGGCGGGCGGCGGCTTGGGATGATCGAGCGCGATGCTGTCGACGAGTTCGGCCACGGGCTGGCCGACCGCTGCCCAGTCAGGCTCGGCATCGTCGCGGGCGCGGACCAAAGCCTCGCGCAGCCGTCTGAGCCTGGCCTCGTCACGCAGCTCGGGCAGGCCGGCGCGCCGCAGCAGCACCCGCAATGCGGGATTGCCGAGCGCCGTCTTGTAGAACTTGGCGAGGTGCGGATCGCCGCCGGCCTGTCCCGACAATACGGGATCGCAGACGTCATACAGGGAGGGGCCGTCTTTCCGGGCCGTCAGCGCCCGGCACGCGGCACCTGCGAAATAATGAAAGCTCATGAAATACCTGGTCGCGGGGGACTTATCCGGGGGCCTGGTCCATGACCCGCCCCTGCAAGTCTTTGAAAAAGCTACCCGGATTCGCAGGAAATACAAATGTGACTGACGTCACGGAAAAACTCGGCACGGGAGCTGCATGATCGACCTCCGGAAGGCTACGGAGGGGCCAAAAATGGAGAATTCTGGAGGGTTAAATTAACGAGCATATTCAGCGGCTTAGATCAAATTTTGGGCGGTCTATTGCCGGGCCGGCGATATCCGGTTAAGGGTTTGTTTGGTGCGGCGCCGCAAATTGCGCGCAATTCGGGGGCACTCCCCCGGCCAATCCCTCAAACCTAAAGACGCCATCGCGCTACTCAAACAGTGTGCGCGCGCTTGGCAGGTCTTTGGCACTGACAGGAATGAACCGAGATGAATTTAAGGCAGCTCGACATTTCCAGACGCTCGATTGCGCTCGCGGCGGCCCTCGTCGGTACGGTGTCGCTGGCGATCGGCGCCCACGCTGCCCTCAACATGCGTGCGCTCGACGCCGCCAAGGCCGTTTCGACCGACCAGATCACGGGCTCGGTCGGCCAGACCTCGCGTCTGGCGCTTGTCATTGGCAACGGTCACTATCCCGACGCCAGCGCGCCGCTGGCGCAGTCGATCAACGACGCGCGCGCGCTGTCCTCGTCGCTGCGCAAGAACGGTTTTGACGTCGACATGGTGGAAGACGCGAGCAAGGACGACATGGTCCGCGCCGTCAACCGCCTCAAGTCGCGGATCAAGCACGACACCGTCGTCATGCTGTTCTTCGGCGGCTACGGCGTGCAGGCTGGCCGCGAGAGCTACATGCTGCCGGTCGATGCCGTGATCTGGAAGGAGAGCGACGTCCGCCGCCAGGGCGTTTCGATCGAGGGCGTGCTCGATATGATGAAGCAGCAGGGCGCCAAGGCCAAGCTCGTCGTGGTCGATGCGTCCCGCCGCAATCCCTATGAGCGCCGCTTCCGCTCCTATTCGCACGGTCTCGCGCCGATCGGCACGCCCGACAACGCGCTGATCCTCTCCTCCGCCTCGCCCGGCAAGGTCGTCGACGACGGCAAGGGCGAGCACTCTACGCTGGTCAGCGAGCTGCTCATCAATCTCAATGCGCAGGGTAGCAGCGCCGAAAGCGTCTTCAACAAGACCCGCGTCGCCATCTCCCGCGCTTCCGAAGGCGATCAGGTCCCGACCGTCTCCTCCTCGCTGCTCGAGGACGTGCACTTCGACCAGGCCGGCGGCTAATTTTCTAAGAGCTCGCGAGCTTTTGTAGGTTGGGCAAAGGCGCAACACGTCGTGCCCACCAATCTTTCCGACATTCGCGAGAAAGACGTGGGCACGCTTCCGCCTTCGCTCTTCGAGCTACGGCGGACAAGTCGCTTTGCCCACTCTACGAGATCGTCACCTACTTCGCCGCCTCGCTCGCCATCACCGGTCGCACGGGATCGCCTTCGCGGAGCAGCGCGCCGGCGCGGGCGACGACGATATCGCCTTCGTTGAGGCCGTCGCGGACCTCGATATTGCCGCCCGACATCAATCCGGTCTCGACGCGCTTGGTCTCGACGCGATTGCGGCGGATCACCTGCACCACGGTGCCGGCGGATGAATATTGCACCGAGGTCAGCGGCACCGCGACGTTGCAGCTCTGCCCGGTCTTGATCAGTGCGCGCCCGCTTGCGTTGAGCAGCAGCCGCTTCTGCGACGAGATGCCGATATAGACCATGCCCTGCTGGATGTTCGGCTCGACGGTCGGACCGATGCGGCGCACCTTGCCGTCGATATCGCCGGCGCCGGCAATGCGCACGGTGGTCGGCTGATTGACCGCGAGCTTCCTGACATCGTTGGTCGCGACCAGACCGACGAGATCATATTCGCTGCGCGCCACGATCGTGAACAGCGCCTCGCCCTTGGCCGAGGCGGGCGCGCCGATTTGCGCAGTCGAGGTGGCGATGACGCCGGCCACCGGCGCGGTGACCTGCAGCGTACCGCCTTCGGGCAGCGCCAGCCGCGCCAGCACCTGGCCGGCCGTCGTGGTCTCGCCGGCTTCGGCCAGCACCTCCGTCACTTTCAGCCCCGGACGTTCGGGCCGCACCGAGGTCTCCTCGCGCGCGATGATCGTACCGGTGGCCTCGACGATGTCGGAGAAGCAGGACTTTGCCGCCTTCAGCACCGTGACCGCCGGCCCTTTGGGCGCGTCGTCATCGGCGGCTCCGGCCGGACTTTGGCCGAAAACGAGCACTCCGGCGATGGCTGCGGGAAACAGGCTTCGAACGACATGACGCATCGGAAATTCCACGGGGGCTATGCCTCCAATCGATAGCAGATGGCAGCGGTGCGGACTACGGCAGCGTTGTCCCAAGGCAGGACGCCGCGCCGCCGTGGGCGGCCGCGGCAAGTCCTTGATTAGTCGCAGGAACGGAAATCAGGTTCGCTGCCGGCCGGGCGGCCGGCAGATGTCGAGGGGACCGTGGGTGCGGCGATCACGGTCTTCTCATCTGCTGGAACCGGCTGTATGGAGCTACAGTCTGGAACGCGCGGCATCGCGGTTGTACAGCTCATGGTCGAGGTGGGATGCAAAGGTTCGTTTGCGAGCAGAATATCGTTCATTTTGAGCGGTTGCTCAATGAAGCGACCGACGCAACGGTTCAGCATACCGTCCGCGCCCTGCTGGCGTCGGCGAAGCGGCAATTGGCACTGCTGAACTCGGCTGCGTCAGGTGCCGATGCGACGCCCTTCGAGCAACGCCGGCGCCAGCAAACCGACGCGGCGACGATCCGGCAGCAATTCCAACCCGAGTTCGACAGCTCACCGCATCCCTATATGCTGCTGGACCCGGGGCCAGGCTTGTTGATCGTCGACGTCAACGATGCCTATGCGGCGGCGACCTTCATCAGCCGGTCCGACGTTGTCGGCCGCTCGCTGTTCGAGATATTTCCGGACAATCCCGACGATCCGCTCGCCGATGGTGTCAGTAATCTCTACAGCAGCCTGAGGATCGTCGGCGAGACAGGGCGCGCCCATGCCATGAAGGTGCAGCGTTACGACATCCGGGATGGCGATGGCACCTTCGTCGAGCGCCATTGGCAGCCGATCAACTCGCCTATCCACGACGCCGCAGGCCATCTGGTCTACCTGCTGCACCATGTCGAGGACGTCTCTGCGCAGGTCGCTTCGAGGCCGTAGCAACCCCTTTAGGCCCGGCGATCGCCGAGCAGCTTGCCGGTAGAACGATCGATCAAATGCAGGCGCGTACAGGCCGGGCAGGAGACCGGCACGTGCGTACGGTCGGCCGGCTCGTCGCCAAGCCGATGCTGCACATTCATGCCGGTCTGGGGGCACTTGAAGACGATATGACGGTCCATTACCGTCATATGACGCCAACACGGATCTTGCGAAATTACGGATGTTTACGTAGGTCCGCCGGCCCCATCCCCCCTTACGGCAGGGTCAAAAACTCCACCCAGTTCGGCTTCTTGCCGGTGGCGTAGGATTTCAGCTTGCTGAGCGCGCCGCTGCTCTGGTCGATGGCATAGACCGTCATGCCGTCGGAGAGCTCGCCCACGGCGGCGAGATAGTGGCCGGTGGGGTCGATGTTGAAGCCGCGCGGCTGCTTCTCGGTCGGCACGCTGCCGATCGTGGTCAGCTTGCCGCTTGATAGATCGACCTTATAGGCGGTGAGGGTGTTGGTGGTGCGCTCGGAGGCGTAGAGGAAGCGGCCGTCCGGGGTGATGTGGATGTCGGCGGCCCAGGGTTTACCGCTGAAGCCTTCCGGCAGCGCAGTGGTGCGCTGGATCTCGCTCCAGGCCCCGTTCTTGGCTTCATAGCTGTAGGCCGCGACGTCGCCGTTCAGCTCGTGGATGAGATAGACGAACTTGCCGTTGGGGTGGAATACGAAGTGCCGCGGCCCGGATTTCTCCGGCGTCTTGACTGCCGGCGGATCGTTCTGCGTCAGCGTGCCGGCGTTCGCATCGAACGCAAAGCGCAGCACCTGGTCCGAACCGAGATTGGTCGCGAACACGAAGCGATTGTCAGGCGAGGGCAGGAAGGCATGGGCGTTCAGCCCGGTCGGGATCACCTGCTTTGGCTCGGCGACGACGCCGTTCGCGGCAAGCGGATTCAGCGCGACCTTGTTGCCGCCATAGGAGGCGCTGAACAGCACCTTGCCGCCGCGGTCGGTCGCGATGTTGGCCATGCTGTCGGCGAGCGGCCCGTTGCCGATATGGCTGAGCTGGCCGGTCTTGGGATCGATCGCAAAGCTGACTGCAACGAACGGCTGTGAGCGGACGCCGGCGATCAGCACGCGGTGATCCGGCGTGATCGCGAGCGGGGTCGAGGCGCCGGGCTTTTCGATGCCTGTGAAGGCGGCCGTCTGCACCGGCGTCATCTCGCCGTTCCCGGCTATCTTGAACACGCTGATGGTGTTGGAGTCGGCATTGCCGACATAGGCGAAGGTATCGGCCATGCCGGCACGGACTCCGGAAACGAGGGCAAGAGCGGTGAAAAGCGTGGTGGCGATCGCAGTATGACGTGCGGGGCGTGTCGGTCTGGTCAAGGGCATCCTCCTGCCGGTGTGGCGTTGTCGTTTTGCGGCAGAGGATAGCGGCTCGTGTTCCTTTGCACCAAATTCCAATTGGGATTGATCGATGCTGAAATTGTATCGGTTGCAAAGCGTTTTCAAACGAAGCGGAAGCCGGTTCGCGTCAAGAAAACGCGTCAAAATGACGATCTAGCGCACCGAAGCCGTCAGGTCGCGCGAGGGCAGATGCGGGCTGGCCGGCCGGTCGGGCGGGCCGAGCACGGTCCACACGGCGACCGCTAGGAAGGCCGAGGTCAGGATGGTCCAGGCGACCAGTTGCTTCCGCATCAGGCCAAATCCGTCGGTCGAAGGTTCGATGCGCCCGAAGCGCGCGAGCCATTCTGCGCTGCAAACGGCCACGATCCTATGAACTCGTTCACAGCCGAACAACGTGCGAGCAAAATACGAACCATTGCCGTGTGACCGCATTGTCCCGGCATGCCCCGCGAAAACGACCTCGAAGGCAAACCCGACATGGGCGGCAAGCACGGCGGCCAGTCCGGCCAGCCCAAGCCGCCGCCGCGCCCGCGCCAAGGCGCCGGAGATGAAGACGTCGTGGCAAAGCGCCACACCGGTCAAACCGATCGCAAGGGCTCGCCGACCAACATCAGGAAGCGCTAAGCTTCGCTTGCTCAAGCCGCAGGCCCCGGCCACGGGATCTCCAGGGAACGGCAGCTTCTTCCCGCCGTTGTCCCGGTCTCGCGGGCGAAGGGTGCCACAACGGAGGCTGGCAAAACGGAGGCTGGAAAGTGTTTTGGATTTATTGGGACACCGCCTGGTCGCTCATCATCAGCGGCATCATGTTCGCCACCATCGTCAGCCATCCGGACGCCGAGTTCGTCGAGATCCAGGCCACCAAGCGGACGAAGTGAGCCTCTATCGGACCTGAGATCGCCACCCCCCTGACAGGTCTGGATTGAACCTCGCGCGCGCGTGCCGCGGACACGTTTGGTGAACCAAATCTTAGGGGCGCGCCGGTATTATTCTGCATCTTTTTCAGATTCAGAGACCCGGCGCTCCCTATGGCATTGTTCGGCAATCCCTCCATTCGTTCTGTTCTCGGCGCCATCATCGGCGTCCTCGGCCTGTTCCTGGTGGGGCAGCTCTCGACCGGGCTGTTCGCCGCCATCGAGCGCAACAGCGCCGCTCAGAAAGTCGAGCGCTTCGCCAGCACCGACCAGCAGCTGTTCGCGACCCTGCTCGGCTTCCGGCTGGAGCGCGGAACCTTCCTGTCGGCGCTGGTCGCGGAAGCACCGGCCAACGCCAATGCGGACGATCGCATCGCCACCAACAGGGCATTGTCGGAAGCGGCCTACAAGAACGTGCTGGAGCGCCTCGCCGGCGTGAGCGATTCCCGTCTGGCCGCTGCGACCAGCAAGTTCGTCGCGATCCATGATGCGCTCGTGCCGATGCGGTCGAAGGCTGAAACCCAGATCCATCAGGCCAAGGCGCAGCGAGACGCCAAGGTAGGCGACGAGTTCCGCAAGGCCGCCCAGGATTATCTCGATACGATCCTGGCGCTGACCGGCGAGCTCGAGAACGCGCTCAAGCTGAGCGATCCCGTGGTCGATCATCTGCTTGGGGTGAAGCAATCGGCCTGGGCCGCACGCAATTTCGGCGGGCTGGTCGCGATCCGGCTCGAAGCTGCAACTGCGGCCGGCAAGCCCTGGAGCGCTGCCGACATGGTCGGCGCTGCCGAGGATACCGGCCGGGCCAAGCAGGCCTGGAGCCAGGTGCTCGAGGTCGCTGGCCGCCCAGACGCGCCCGCAGCCCTCGCCGACGTGATCGTGCGCTCGAAGCAGGGCGACGCCGCCGCCATGACCGAGCGCCAGCAGGGCTTCATCAAAGCGCTGAGCAACAACCAGAGCATCGACATCAAGATCGAGGATCTCTCCAAGCTCAACACCGCGATCCTCAATTACAGCGTCGAGGCCGGCCAGGTCGCGCTCGCCGAAATGGTCTCCCGCGCCGGTCAGCAGATGACGTCGGCGAAATGGAGCCTCGTGTTCAATGGCGCGATGATGCTGGTGGCGCTCGCGATCACCGTGTTCGGCTTCATCCTGGTCCAGAACCGCGTCAGCACGCCGATCCGCAAATTGACGCAGGCGATGCAGAAGCTGGCCGAGCGCGACTATGCGATCGAGCTCGCAGGCATCGAGCGCGGCGACGAGATCGGGGACATGTCGCGTGCCGTGTCGGTGTTCAGGGAGAACATGATCACGGGCGATCGCCTCGGCGAAGAAAAGGCTGCAGAGCAGGCGAAGAAGGAACGTCGCCAGCTTGCCGTCGACCAGCTGATCGAGCAGTTCGAGAAGACCGTCACGGAATCGCTGCACACGCTGGCCTCGGCCTCCGGCGAGCTCAACGCCACCGCGCAGTCGATGTCGTCGACCGCCGAACAAGGCTCGTCCAAGGCAGCCTCGGTCGCGAGCCTGTCCGGCGATGCATCCTCCAACGTGCAGACGGTTGCAGCTGCCACGGAAGAGCTCTCGGCCTCGATCAGCGAGATCAGCCGCCAGGTCGCGGAATCCTCCAGCATCACGAGCGCTGCCGCCAGCGAGGCCGATCGCACCAATGGCGAGGTGCAGGCGCTGGCCGATGCTGCCCAGCGCATCGGCGACGTGGTCGCGCTGATCACGGGCATTGCCGAGCAGACCAATCTGCTCGCGCTCAACGCCACCATCGAGGCGGCGCGCGCTGGCGAGGCCGGCCGCGGCTTTGCGGTGGTCGCTTCCGAGGTGAAGAACCTCGCCACGCAGACCGCGAAGGCGACCGAGGAGATCACGGGACAGGTCGCCGCGATCCAGGGCGCGACCCATTCCTCGGTGACCGCGATCCAGTCGATCGGCACCACCATCCAGCGCGTCAACGAGATCGCCGCTGCGATCGCCGCCGCCGTCGAGGAGCAGGGCGCCGCAACGCGCGAGATCGCGCGCAACGTTCAACAGGCCTCGCAAGGCACCAACGAGGTCTCGCGGCACATCTCGGGCGTGTCGCAGGCCGCCGGGCAAACGGGTGCCGCCGCCGGCGAAGTGCTGGATTCCGCCAAGATGCTGGCGCGCCTGTCGGACGATCTCAAGCGCGACGTCGACCGCTTTGTCGGCGATCTCAGGGCGGCGTAGAAGGTTCGTAGGTGGGTTAGACGAACGACTGCGCGAAGCGCAGTCGCGCGGCGTAGCTCACCTCTTCTGTTTCAGCGGATATGAACAATGGTAGGTTACGCCTTCGGCTAATCCACCCTACAAAGTCAGCGCCATCACTGCATCATCGCGGACGCGATCTTCTCCGCCGACATCAGCACCGGAAAATTGGTGTTGGCGCATGGCACCACCGGGAAGATCGAGGCGTCGACGACCCGCAGGCCCTGAATGCCTTTGACCCGGCCCTGGGTGTCGACAACCGCCATCGGATCGTCGGCCCGGCCCATCCGGCATGAACAGGAGGCGTGCCACACGCCGATGGTGGCCTTGCGCACGAAGGCTTCCAGCGCCTCGTCGTCGTTGATCACGTCATCGAAGGTAAAGCCTTCGACCACGAAATTGTCGATCAGGTAATGCCGCAGCGCCGCCGGTCCGTCCATCAGGGTCGCGGCGATCTTCGTCAGGATCTTGTTCCTGGTATTGACCACGCCGATCTTGCGCACCTTGTCGGTATAGGCGGCCGGGAACGGCTTGTCCGTCACCCTCCTCACGACGTCGCTCATCTGAATGGCCGCCATCTTGCGGAAGCCGCTCATCAGGCGTTCGAGATCGCGCCGGTCGGACAGCAGATTGAACTCGACGATCGGCTCGGCCGAGGGATCGCGCGAGGCAAGCTTGACCTGCCCTGTCTCGGAATAAGTCTTGTTGACGAAGGTGAGCAGCGAGCCGATCTGCGCGCCGACCGCGTGCCACGCCGACTTGGAGAGCACGACGACGAACATGTCGCCCTTCGGCACGCCGGCGAGCCCCGACGAATAACGCAGGCCAAGCTGCATGTGGCGTCGCGTGTGCTCGTTCATGCGCGCGCCGCGGCGGACAAAGGACGACAGTGAGATCGAAGGGTGGTCCATCAGGCGCTGGCCGACGCCCGCCAGCCCCATCAGCACCGGAATGCCCAACTCCTTGAGGTGGCCGACCGGCCCGATGCCGGCGCGCAACAGATGCGCCGGCGAATGGATGGCGCCACTGGAGAGAACGATCTCGCGTCCCCGGAATTCCTGCTCGCGGCCGTCGACGACAGCTTTCACGCCGACGCAGGTCGTGCCTTCAAACTGCAGTTCCTTGACCTGCGTGTTGGTGGAGATCGTCAGATTGGCGCGCTTGCGGGTGTCGCGATCGAGATAGCCCATCGCGGCCGAGACGCGTTGCTCGGCCTGGTTGGAATGCGTCACCGGGAAATAGCCGTCGACGAACTCGCCGTTCTGGTCCGGCAGATATTGATGGCCGGCCGCTTGGAAGGCATCGGCGAAGGCCTGCGAGTGCCGCGTCCAGTGCTCCCTGGGAATTCTGCGCACCGGAATGCGGCCGTCCTTGCCGTGATACGGGCCGTCGAAATCGAGGTCACGCTCCACCTTCTTGAAGAACGGCAGCACGTCGGCCCACGCCCAGCCCTCGGCGCCGCGCGCTTCCCATTCGTCGTAATCGGTCGGTGCGCCGCGATTGGCCATCTGGCCGTTGATCGAGGAGCCGCCACCGAGCACGCGCGCCTGCTCGTATTTCCGCAAAGGCGGCCGCGCTTCGTCCGGATTGTTGTGGCTGACGACCTGGGTCGTGACCTTGAGCTCGGTCCAGTGAAAGCGCGGATCGAAATAAGCGGTGCCCGGATAGCTGTCCCTGATTTCGGCCGGCTCGTTGCCGGGTGGCGTATCCTGCCCGGCTTCGCACAGCAGGACCTTGTTGGCGCTCCTGGCGGAGAGCCGGTGGGCCAGCACGGACCCTGCCGAGCCGCCGCCCACGATAATGAAGTCGTACACGATTGGCGTTTCCTCTTGTTCTTGTCAGAGGAGGGTAGCGTGGTTTGAACGCGAGGTCACGCCCCGGCCATGCGGTCGGTGAGTTGGGTCAAGACGCTATTGCAGAGCCTTATTGCAGGACCTTCGGCATCACGACGACGACGTCGACCTGCTTGCTCAGCACCCGCGATGCAACGGCAGCGATGAGGGGCGAGTAGCTGTCCTCGATGTCGGACGCGACGTCCTCGTTCCTGGCGAAGGCGTAGAGCATCGTGCCCTCGATTTCGTCGAAGCGAATGCCCGCGAAGACGTGATCGAACGTCTCGGCGCCGACGATGCCGGCCATGAGCGCCTGAATGGCCTGGTCCTGAACGCGTGTGAGCTTCATCATGTCCCTGAGATATGGAAACGCCGCGCGAATACAAGGCTCCGATCGGCTGATTGGAGGCGGCGCGTTGCCCGGCATGGGAGAGCTCACTTCACGTCATGCTGCCGGGCATGAAGCAGCGGATCATGGCGCGGCCGTTGACGTAATAGGGCCAGACGATGGTGCGGCCGACGCGGTTCGGCCCGGTGATCACGGTATCGTCAGGCACCTCGATCCAGTCGCCGAGGATTCTGACGCGATAGTGTCCACCTCGCGTCTCCCAATCGACATCATCGAGCGCGGTGCCATCGGCATCGGCGCAGCAGGGGCCACCGCCCTTGCTCTGCAGGCTCTCGAACCAGCCCTTGAGCGGTGAGTTTGCGTAGCGGCCGTCGTCGCGCGCCTGCGCGGTAAAGCCGATCACGGCAGCGGCTGCTATGAGTGGGATCATCCTGAACGTTACGATCGCCATGTCGCCTCGCTCGATGTGCACGCGCGCAACCGATCGCAGGCGACAAGCCGCCTGCGATGCGCGTGATGCAATGTTGACTGATGCCCGCCGGTTCGGGGTTCCCGGTCGTCTCAGCAGCGCGACAACGGCGAGGTGCGAGGTTTGATCCTATTTTCAGGGCAGGGCGCGGTCATGGTTCGAAATGGCAGGCGAGGCAGCCGGCCTCAGGCCGCTGCTTCGACGGCATTTGATGCAAATTTGGCATCATGAGGATTTGCGGAGGCGTTTTAGCCCTATCTTATGGGTTGCAGCCGTAGATTGCCGCCGATTTGAATGTCCGGAGTTACCGCAATGGCGTTCGGCAAGCGTCAATCCGGAGTTGGTGCGGCTGCACAAGCTCTCAATGCCGGCACGACTGTCACCTCCAGCCGGGTCGCCAACGAGATGGCTCAGGGAAGCCATCCGTTTCGCTGGTTCATCATGCTCGTGGCCTGCGCCGCGGGGCTTTACCACCTGTTGGTCGGCTATGGTCCGGACCTCTGGCGCGACCATCGGCTTTCCGGGACCTGGCAGCCGGCCTACGATCTGCAAGTCACGGATGGGAAGTGCGAACGAACGAACTTCGTGATCACTTTCTGCAACGCCAAGATCAAATCGGTCGCCAGGCCCGATCAGGCACCGATCCCTCATAGTTTCCTGATGTTCTTTTCGAGCGGCGGCGGCGAGGCGCTGGTGCCGGTGCGCTCGACCAAGGACCGCTCGGCCGTCTCGATCTTCTATGCCGCGGACACCAAGCTCTGGAACCGCACGTTCTCGCTCATTTTCGCGGTGGGCATGATGGCCCTGCTCGATCTCGTTGCGCTGTTCGGTTTCTTGAACGCCGTCAATTCGTGAAGGCGTCCTTCCGTGACACTGCTCAAGACACTGGTCTGGATCGGCGGCATCCTTCTCGCTTGGGGCTATTTCCAATTGCCGTCCGGCTCCGGCGATGTGGCGTCTCGACAGACCCTGTCCATCAACGAGGAGCCGGACCGCATCGTGCTGGGCTGGAGCGGGCCCGTGCAGGAGCCGATGCGCGAACGTGTCGCCGCTGCGCTCGATCGTTACAAGATGGACCCGCGTCGGCTCGTCCTCGTCCTGAACTCGCCGGGCGGCTCGGTCGAACATGGGCGCACGGTCGTTGCCGCGATCCGCGGGCGCGATCGCGCGATTGACACGCTGGTCCAGAAGGCCGGCGTCTGCGCGTCCATGTGCGTTCCGATCTTTCTCGCAGGCCGCGAGCGCAAGGCCGATCCCGAAGCCTACTTCATGTTTCACCAGGCCAGCCTGGATCGAACTGCAAAGGAAGATCTGAAGCGGCGCGAGCTCAGTGACTCCGAACGAGCTGTTATCTCGCAAGTGGTCAAGATCACGGAGACTGCAGCCACTGACGATCTCTATCAGAACGATTTCGATATCCGCGGCGTCAAGCCGGCCTGGCTTGCCATGATGCGGAAGAGGATCGCCGGCCGCGATGTCTGGATGAGCGGCCAGCAGCTGGTCGACGAGGGCTCCGGCATCGTCGATAGCCTGGTTCGCACGTCGGCCCGCTAGCCCGGTAGCGCATTCAAGCCGCCGCCGCCTGCTTCGACAGCAATTGCTTCAGCTTGGCCGCCGGCACCGCCGGGCTGAACAGCCAGCCTTGCATCTGGCTGCATCCGAGCTGGCGCAGCACCTCGCGTTGGGCCTCGGTCTCGACGCCCTCCGCCGTCGTCGCCATGTGGCGGGCGGCGGCCATGTGCACCACGGCCTGGACGATCGGCGAGGAATCCGAGGGCTCGCCGATGTCGCTGATGAAGCTGCGGTCGATCTTGATCTTGTCGAAGGGGAAGCGATGCAGATAGCTCAGCGACGAATAGCCGGTGCCGAAATCGTCGAGCGCGATGCGCACGCCGAGCTCGCGCAGCTGCTGCAGGATGGTCAGCGCCTCCTCGTCGTCGCGGATCAGCACGGTTTCGGTGATCTCCAGCTCGAGCCGCCCCGGTGCCAGGCCCGACTCCGCGAGCGCCGAGGCAACCTTCAACGCCAGCGTCTTGGACCGGAATTGCACCGGCGAGACGTTGACCGCGATGTGGATGTCGCCGGGCCAGGAAGCTGCCTCGTTGCAGGCCTGCTTCAACACCCATTCGCCGATCTCGCCGATCAGGCCGGTGTCTTCCGCGATCGGAATGAAGTCCGCGGGCGAGACCATGCCCCGCTCCGGATGGTGCCACCTGAGCAGCGCTTCGCAGCCGGTGACGATATTGGCGGAGAGATCGACCAGCGGCTGATAGTGCACCTCGAACTCACCGCGGACCAGCGCCTGGCGCAAATCCAGCTCGAGCTGGCGGCGCTGCCGCGCCTTGGCGTCGTAGTCGGGGACGAAGATGCGGAAGGTGCCGCGTCCCTCTGATTTCGCGGCGTACATCGCGAGATCCGCGCGCTTGAGCAGGTCTTCGAGATTGTCGCCATGGTCGGGCGCGATCGCGATGCCGATGCTGGCATCGGTCGAGATCTCCTGGCCCTTGCAGTCCACCGGCATGCGCAGCACATTCAGGATCTGTTCGGCGAGCATCGTCAGCTCAGCCGGGTCGCAGGTGCCGGCCTTGACGATCGCGAACTCGTCCCCGCCCAGTCGGGCCACCATGTCGTTGCCGCTGACGCAGGCGCGCAGGCGGCTGGCGACCTGGCGCAGCAATTCGTCGCCGACCTCGTGCCCCAGCGAATCGTTGACGCCCTTGAACTCGTCGACGTCGATATAGAGGATCGCGAACGGCTTGCCTTGGGCAAGCTCTGCCACGCGCCGTTCCAGATGTCCGCGCATCAGCACGCGGTTGGGCAGGTCGGTCAGCGCGTCGTAATGCGCCATGTGGGCGATGCGCTCGTCGGCGCGGATGCGTTCGGTGACGTCGTCATGGGTGGCGAGCCAGCCGCCGGCCGCGCCGGGATGGTTCTTGATCTCGATCAGGCGTCCGTCGGACGTCTCGACGACATTGCTCTGGGTCTGCCCGGCGCTATCCAGAATCCCGTCGCAATAGGAATCGACGTCGCCGTCGAACGAGCCTGTATCGGCGCGATGCCGGATCACGTCGCGGAAATAGGCGCCGGGCTTCACCACGTCGGTCGAGAGCCCGTACATGTCGATGTAGCGGCGGTTGCAGACGATGAGCCGCTCGTCCTGGTCGAACATCAGAAGACCCTGCGTCATCGTGTTCATCGCGGTGTCGAGCCGCTGCTTCTCCAGCGAGACGCGGTACGTGACCTGTCGGAAGATCAGGAACAGCGTGAGCACGAGCAGCCCGATCGACAGCACTGCCACGGTGACGAAGAATTTGGTTTGCGTGCGCCAGGTGGCGAGCGTCGCGTCCAGCGATTTGGTGGCGACCACGACCAGCGGCTCGCCGGTCAGCATGCGCGAGGCGACGAGGCGATCCTTGCCGTCGATCGGGCTTGCGAGTTCGGTCGTGACGAAGCTGCGCTCGAAGATGGCCTTCTGCTCGGGCGAGCCGGTGCGGTAGTTCCGGCCGATCATGTCGTCGGCATGCGGAACGCGCGCGAGCAGCTGGCCGTTCTGATGGTGCATCGCGATCGAGGATTCCTCGCCGAGGCCGGTCGAGGCGAAAAAGGATTCGAGCTGCTCCGGGGTAACGGCGCGCGACACCAGGCCGAGGAACTCGCCATGCGAGCCCGACACGCGCCGTGCGAACACGATCGCCGGACCGTTGCCGAACCGGCCGGGCACGACCTCGATCTCCTCCTGCGAAGCCGGATCGTTCTTGAGCCGGCTGAAATAACCGCGATCGGCGATCGAGATGTCGGCAACGGGCCAGCGCCGCGACGAGTTGATCAGCACGCCAGTGGAATCGAACACGTTGGCTCCGGCGACGTCGGACCAGCCGCTGGCCTTGGCGCGCAGCACCTCGTGCATCGCGAGCGTGCCCATCTCGCTGCGGAACACGTCGGCGGAATCGATGCCATGGCCTTCGAGTTCCGCGATGATGCTCTTCTGGAGTACCGCAAAATCCTCGAACTCACGGTCGAAATGCCGTGCGAGCAGGCGGACCGAGCTTTCCAGGCTGTCGCGGCCGCTCTCGATGGCGTTCTGCCGGAAGCGGTCGACGGTAAGTCCGGTGCCGATGGCCATCGCCGCCATCAGCACGAAGCCGCCGGCAATCAGCCACGTCAGCGGCGCGCCCCGCCAACGGCGAAGCAGCGCGCGCAAGCGCGCGGTCCATCGGATTGATGCGCCCATCCCGTCCTCCCTGGGATGCAAGATGCAGCAAAACCGACAAGACCCCGTTACCAGTCAGGGTTAGGGAACTATGAATCGGAATAAAATCAGGGAGTTGGCGCGAGGCCGGAAGGGCGCAGGATGCGATGTGGCTCCGGAGCGGGCTTCACTCCCGCTTCACTTCCCATTTCAACGCCTCGGCATTCTCCTTGGCGAAGATCGCCGGCACGTCGAATTTTCCGGTCTGGAGGTCATAGCGGCATTGCCAGCCGCCCAGTCCCTTCATGAGGGTGTTTTTCGGATGCTTGTCGTATTGGCCGCCGAGCCCGATCACGAGGTAACGGTTGTCGGGCCAGTCCACGCCGAGCCAGCGATAGGCCTCTTCCGTGCCCTTCAAGAGATTGGCCGTGATGTGGAAGTCGAGCTTGGCAAAGTGCTTCGTCTCCGGCCGGCTGTAGAAATAGGCCCAGGCGAGATCGCTCAGCGATTTCTTGGTCGCGCTGACGAAGGCGCCGTTCTCGACATGATAAAGAAACAGATCCTGCTCGCCCGAACCGGTCTTCTGCATGCGTACCAGCCATTGCGAGTCGTTGGTGAAGCGGAAGCCGGCGCCGTAGCCCTGCTCAGGCTTCAGCTCGGTCATCCGTTCCCCCTGTCGCGCCCAGACCTGCCATTTGACGCCGAAAAGATCGTCACTGTCCTTCATGTACTGCTCGAGCTTGGTGGCGCCGTCGGGCGAGGTGAAGGCGAGATCGGCATCGTCGGTGAGGACGAAGCCCGGCGGCGGGCCGGAGGCGGCCAGCGCGGGAGACGCCGCGAGCGTGAGGGAAAGCGCCAGCCATGATGCGGCGCGACAAAATGCGGTCACGAGGAAAATCCCTTAAAAATACCGCGAAGCGGCCTCGCTCATTTGACGCGGAGGGAGAGGGGGCGGTTCATCCCATTGAACGTCTTGCTGCCGTGGCCAAAACGGCGCAATTTGCCGGGGTCGATTTGCGATCCAGAGTTTTCGATCAAGGTTTGAGACGATGATCACCGCATCCAAGGCCTTCATTGCATTTTGCCTGCTCGCGGTCGTCGGCACCGTGCTGGTGATCGGCCCGGGTGAGCTCCGCCACATGCTGCCGGGCAGTGCGAGCACCGAGGTTGCGGTCGTCGCCAAGCCTGAAGTGAAGCCTGAAGTGAAGCCTGAAGCCAAACCCGAGAGCAAGCCTGAGGGGAAGACCGAGGCCAAAGCCAAGGTCGAACCCAAAGCGGAATCGAAGACCGAAGAGCCAAGACCCGCCGCGGTCGCACCACCCGCGCCATCCGCTTCGCCCGCACCGGCCGGTGCGCCGAAGGCGGGCGCGCTCGCCGAGACCCAGAAGCAGGTCACGGCGCTGGCCGACATCGCGCCGGGCAAGCCGCAGCCTTCAGCTGCAGACGCCGGTCCGCGTTTCGATGTCGCCCGCGTCGACGATCATGGCGAGGCCGCCGTGATCGCGGGTCAGGCCGCGCCCGGGTCGAAGGTCGAGCTGCTGCGCGACGGCCAGCCGATCGACAGCGCAGTGGCTGACGCGTCGGGGCAGTTCGTGATGACCCCGCCAAAGCTTCCCGCCGGCAGCTATGAGCTGGCGCTGCGCGCCAGGGCGCCGGACGGCACCGTGCTGCAATCCAGCCGCACCATGCCGGTGACGATTGCCGAAGCCGCGCCGCCGCCGGCGCGCGTCACTGTCGCAGCGAAACCGGCCGGAACGCCGGACAAATCGGATATCGTCGCATCGCTGCCGTCGCCGCATCTCGCCGCGACGCCGGATCGGTCGGCGGTTCGGCCGCGCATGATGGGTCCGTCCAAGCCCAAGAGCATGGCGAGGGTCCCGGCCGCCACGGTCGCATCGGCCTCGCCCGTGGAGGTCCTCAGCACGACGTCGGGAGAGGCCGGCGGCAGCCGGGTCATTTCCCGCGGCGACAGCCTCTGGGCCTTGAGCCGTCTCGCTTACGGCGACGGTGCCCGCTACGCGGTGATCTTCAACGCCAACCGCGAAAAGATCCGCAATCCGAATTTGATCTATCCCGGCCAGACCGTCGTGATGCCGCAAAAGGCGCAGTGAAGTTCGACGCGTCGTTGCCGCGGTCGACATCGGCGGTCATTCCGCGGCGTCGCGAAGCGACGAGCCCCGAATCCATCGTTCCGACATTGCCGCTGCCTGATGGAATCTCGAATGCGCAATTGCGCATCGTGGCTCGCACCAAGGGGCGAGCCCCGTCACGACGGGGCATGGCGAGCGGCAGTCGCATCGTCGCAATTGTGCGACGCTTTGACCGTCTCGTCGCGGAACAATTGGTTCCCCGGCGAGTCTTCTCCGTGTGGCGCGATGCGCCCGTTGCGCTGGAGGAGGGCCAGAAGTGGTCAGCTCGGTGGTCATATCGCGATCACGCTTGAGGCTGGCGCTGGCAGGCGCAATGCTGGTCGCTCTGACAGTGCTCCTGCCGAATACGGCCAAGGCGCAGTTCGGACTGCGCGGCGGGCCGCTTGGTGTTGCGCGCTTCGCCGTCGGTCACGTCATCGGCCTGTCGCGGCTGCGCCACGCCCGCATGGCGATGCGGGGTGGCCGCTATCGTTCCGCTGCGCTGAGGTCGCAGGATCCGCGTGGCGAGCGCGGTCAACCCGCTAATCCCTACGTCCTGCGCGCGGCACTGACGGCGCAGGCTGCGCTGTCGGGCTGGCACGGCGGTCGCCGGCCGCAAGGCTGGTGGCGTCATCCCGACGGCAGCTATGGCTGGATCGGTCCCGTGTTCTGGCCGTTCGCGCATGACGATCTCACCACGGCAGTCATCTTCGGCGATACGACCAGCCTCTCGCTCTATGGCTATGGCGATATCTATGCCGCGATCTTCGCGCCCTATGCGGCGCCGGAGCTTGCCGCCTACACCGCGCCGCAAGGCCGTCGCGCGCGACGAGTCCCATCGGCGGAGATGGTCTGCGACAGCAGCGATACCGGCGGCTTGCCTGTCGACCGCATCACAGCCACGGTGCAGCCGAACGAGATGCAGCGCACCGCGCTCGACGAGCTCGCGAGTGCCTGGACTTCAGCGCGCGATGCCATTCGTGCCTCGTGTCCGGCGCAGCCCCCGATGACGGCGGCGGAGCGCCTCGGTGTGATGCAGACCCGTCTGGATGCGATGATCAAGGCAAGCAACGCCCTCGCCGCGCCGCTCGCAAAATTCGTCGATCTCCTCGATGACGGCCAGAAAGCAAAGCTCGACTCGCTGACCCGGGAGCGCCAAGCAGCGCTTGCTTCGGCCCAGCGCAAGGACGCGCCGGCGGCATCCGCCTGCGATCCCAACTACGATCCCCGCTACGATGTGCAGGCCCAGCGCCAGTACGAGCAGCTCGTGCAGCAGCAATGGCCGGCTTCCGACATTGCCGGCACGCTGAAGCTCGACGACACCGGCCGCGCCCGGCTCGACGTGCTCCAGGACACCACGCTGCGCACCCTGGAAACGCTGAGCTCCTGCCCGATGAAGGCGGAAACGACACCGCAAGCGCGCCTCGCCGCCGTGAAGGCGCGGCTGCAGACGATGCAGCAGGTAGTCAGCGGCGTTGCGGATGCGCTCGATGATTTCGAGGCGGATCTGAGCGACGAGCAGAAGGCCGGCTTCGAGGCGATCGGGCCGAAGCGGGGGACGTGATCATCCGCACGCCCAGTCGAACTTCATGTTCTTGAAGTCGAGCTGCGCGTTGCCGCCGCCGAAATTGTAGCCGCCGAAATATTCCTCGAACTCGATGTAGAACGGGCTCATCTCGGGCACGGACTGGCAGGGCCGCATGGTGCCGCCGAGATGGTTTTGGGCGTGGTTCTTGCTCCAGTCGTGCAGGCGGAAATTGTCGCGGCTCGGCATGCCGCCGACATAATAGTAAAACGATTGATAGCCGGTCGGTGCGACGCGGCTTCTGTGCTCGTCCTGCGGCGCCTTGCCGGCATTGGGGTCATCAGCACGCGGGATCAGCGCGATCGCGCGATTCTCGGCGAGGTCGGCGCGCGGCGGAGCGGCGAACATCTTCTTCGCGTAGGGCGCTGCGGCTTCATGGAAAGCGCTGGCGCCGCCGACATCCAGCCAGCGCGGCCGGTCCGACGTCGCGAGCGCGAGCGGCGCCGGCGGCGTTGCGAATGCACCCTCATATTCGGCCCTGGTCAGCAGCAGCGCCGCATATTCGTAATCGAGAATATCGGTCATGCGGGACAGGCGCGGATGCTGGGTGCGGGCCGCCACCGCCTCGCGAATCTCGGGATCATCGGGCGCACCGCCGTCATTGTGATCCGGCGCGGTGGCAAAGAACAACACCGCGACGATGTCCTCGCCATGCACGCGGTAATCGTCCGGCAGCAGAAGCGTAAAGCCGTGCATCAGCGGATAACCGGTGACGGCATCGAGCGGCCATTGCTCGCTCTCGATGCCCGGCGGCAGGCCATAGACCCAACCCTGGTCGCGCGCACGATCGGCGGGACGGTCCAGCATCTGCAAATCATACGCACGCGAAGGCAAGGCAAGCGCCACGGGCCGTCTCCCATCCGAAATCCCGCCTCGTCGTTGAGGCCTGGGTTAGTCGCAGGGAGCAGCGATGTGGTTCGTGGGAACGTTCAATCGCAACAGCATAGTTGTCGCCGGATCGATCGCCCGACGGGCAAGCGCGTCAGAGCTTGGTGAGACCACGCGCAAACGCCCGATGATGCCATCATGCCGGTGTTTTGCCCGACGTGTCAACGTAATTTCGCAAAATCCGCAAAAGCGACAAGAGTTCGCCGCGCCACCAGGCCCCGGCTACTGTGCATGGGGTTGTTTTCGACTTTTTGCTTTTGACTACCCTCTGCGCCGCGCCGCTGAGGCATCCACGACGTTGTCTACCGCCTCGCGCCAGCCCAGAATCTCCATCGCCAGCACCGGGTGGTTGAACCCCTTGAGCTGGAGATCGTCGAGGGCGCGGGCCTCGACGAAAGGTTCGACCATGCCGTAGACGCGGCGGCTGACCACGATCTGGTTCGCTTGCGCCTCGCTGCAGAGGCGGGAGGCGAGGTTGGTGACGCTGCCGATCGCGGCATATTCCAGTCGCTGCTCGAATCCGACCTGGCCGAGTGTGGCATAGCCGAGCGCGATGCCGATGCCGAAGCCCAAGCTATGTCCGCGGTTGCGCCAGCGCTCGGTCAGCGGGCCGATGGTGTCGCGCATCTCCACCGCCATCTTCACGGCGCGCGCGGTGTGGTCCTCGAACTGGATCGGCGCATTGAACAGGATCATCACGCCGTCGCCGGCATATTTGTCGAGCGTGCCCTCATATTTGAAGATCAGCTTGCCGAGCGCTGCGTGATATTCGCGCAGCACGTTCATCGCCTCTTCCGGCTCGGTCGCTTCCGTGAAGGCGGTGAAGCCGCGCAGGTCGCAGAACACCACCGTCACCTCGCGGCGCTGGCTGGTGAGCAGTCCCTCGGGACTATCGGAGGAGGCGATCAGCTGCGCCACCTGCGGCGCCAGGAAGCGCTCGAGCTTGCGGATGCGCTCGATCTCGCCGAGCTGCGTCTCGACGCGCTCTTCCAGCGACTTGTTCCAGTTCTTGAGCTGCTCGGTCTGCTCGCGCAGCTTGTCGGCCTGGGCGCGCACGGTCTCGTTCGCCGTCTCCAGCGCGTGGCTCTTGTCGTCGACCTCGGTGAACAGGCGTGCGTTGCGCATCGCCAGCACCGCCTGGTTGGCGAAGGTGCGCATCAAGCCGATGAGGCTGCCTTCGAACGCGCCGCTCGCGCGGCGCAGCACCACCAGCGCGCCGAGCGTGCCCTGCTGGTCGATCAGCGGCACCACCAGCACCGCGTGGAAGCCGGCATTGACCGCGACGTTGCGCAGTGGCTGCTCGGCGGCGTGGTCGAGATCGGCAAGCGCGATCGGTTCGCCGCGCGCGGCGGCGTCGCTCAGGATGTTCTCGCCCTCGCCGATCGTGACATGGTCGCCGGCGACTGATTTGTCGATGCCGTCGGCCTCGACCAGGTTGAAGCGGCGCCGTTCGGCGTCATAGCCGTAGATCAGCACCGCATCGGCGTGGCTGATCTCCAGCGCGCGGGCGGCGATCGTCGGCAGCACGGCGTTGAGGTCGAGCGAGGAGGCGACGGCGCGGCCGACCTCTTCCAGCACCTTCAGCTCGTTGATCGACTGCGCAAGGTCGCGGGTGCGCGCTTCCACTTTTGTTTCGAGGTTCGAATAGGTCTCCTGGAGCTGGCTCGCCATGCGGTTGAACTGGCCGGCCAGCTCTTCCAGCTCGTCGGAGGTGTGCACGTCGATGCGGTGGCTGAAATTGCCTTCGCCGAGCTTGTGCGCGCCGTCGCGCAGCGCCTTGATCGGGATGATCATGCGGCGCGCCAGCAGCGTGCCGGCGAGGATCGCAACCAGCAGGCCCATGCCGATCAAAAGCGCGATGCGCACCAGTTGGTCGCGGATCGGCGTCAAGGCCTGCGTGGTCGGCTGCTCGAACAGCACGCTCCAGCCGAGCTTCGGCACGGTGCTTTCGGCTGTCAGCACCGAATGGCCGTTGAAGTCGGTGCCCGACGTCTCGGCCTCACGGCCGGGCGCGATCGCCGCCGCCACCTGCGGCAGCTTCGACAGGTCCTTGCCGACATCGGGCCCCTTCGACGAGGTCGCCAGCACGCGGCCGCGTGCGTCGACCACATAGGCGAAGGCGGCCTTGCCGACCTGGGCGTCGGACAGGAACTCGGAGAGAAAGCTGAGATCGATTTCGGCCACCGTGACGCCGGCATTGAAGCCGGAATGCGCCACCGAGATCGACATCACCGGCTTCTGGTCGACGAAATAGGCCGGTGCAAAGCTGACGCCGCGGGCGACCGCTTCGGTGAAACGCATGTCGCGGGCGAGGTCGGCATTGCTGCCGGTGGTGGTCGACTGGCGCGAGACGCGCAGCACCTCGCGGCCGTCGCCGTTGAGCTGGAACAGCTGGGAGACGACGGCGACCTGTTGCAGGAGCTGGGCGTAGTCGGCGCGGCGCTTCTCGAGCGTGTCCCGGCTGGCCGTCGTCACCCAGCTGATCTGGCGCTCGAGCTCGGAGATGGATTGCTCCATGCGCCGGGCGGCGCCTTGCGCCTTGTCCTCGAGCCCGTCAGTCAGCTGTGTCTTGGTGGCGCGATAGGAGATCCAGGTCTCCATCGCGCCGTTGACGGCGAGCACGAACACGACGAGGCCGACGAGGGAGACGACATATTTGGCGAACAGGCCCTCGCGCAGAAACCAGGTCTTGTCTTTCGCTCCCGCCATCCGGATCCTCTTGCGCCGCGACCGACGCCGGCGCTACGGGCCGTACAGGCCCCAGGGCCCTTCTACCACAATTTGGGCTCTTGGACGGGCAGGGGGGCAGCCAAGGGCCGGTGTGGTTACCCGTCGGGGAACGCCGGGATGGGCCGGCAGAGCGGTGAATTGTCGCAGCCTGCAGGCTCCCTCCTCCGTTCGGATGAAGAAGCGGATGAGGCGGGGGTGTAAGGCTGAGCGCGGAGTTCGTCGCCTTGGTCCGCCAATCACCGATTAAAGAGCTGCCGCATCACG
Organism: Bradyrhizobium sp. T-1; assembly: GCF_053592855.1. Taxonomy (NCBI): domain Bacteria; kingdom Pseudomonadati; phylum Pseudomonadota; class Alphaproteobacteria; order Hyphomicrobiales; family Nitrobacteraceae; genus Bradyrhizobium; species Bradyrhizobium sp. T-1. Next base: position 528,007 of record NZ_CM132115.1, read on the forward strand.
TCGTTCATCGGCTGGCTGTCCTGCTGTGCCTCAGGCGGACCCTGGGCCGGCGGTGCGGGCGAGGCCTGCGGCACCGGTGTGGCCGGCGCGCCGGGCAGGCTGCGGCTTCGGCCGGCGCCGCTCGAGAGCCCCTGCTGGATCAGATTGCCGATCGCCTCACCCAGTTGCCCGCCGAGCGGATTGTTCTGCCCTTGCCCCTGCGGCTGTGTCTGCGGATTGGCATTCCCAGCCGCGTTGCCGCCATTGGGTGCGGCGGCGCCGCCGAGGCCAAAACTGTTCAGGATGTTGCCGAGCCCGGCGCCGTCTGGCCCGAACAGGCCCTTGCCCATCTCGCGCAGCTTGGCATAGGCCGCGTCGGGATTGTCGAGCACGCCGGCCATGTCGGGATAAATCCGCGGCTGCGACCAGGCGCCGGTGATCATCACGGGAATGCCGAAGCCGATCGGCTCAGAGGCACGGCCCTGGCCCTCGGTCGTCATCACCAGCTTCGGCTCGACGCGAAAGCCCATCATCTTGGTGTCGAGCGCAATTGTGCCGACGCCCGTGACGCGCACCAGCGGCCCGATCAGATTGAGATCGGTGGTCACCGCCTGGCCCTTGTCGATGCGGAACGACGCCGAGAGCTGCGACAGGTCGGTGCTCTGCGCCTCATTGTCCTGCCAGCCGGACAGCGTGCCCGATGTCAGCGAGCGGATCATCTGCGCGAGATTGATGCCGCGGATGGCGCCGTCCTGGAAATTGACGAAGGCCGTGCCCTGCATGTTCGCCATCAGCGCCCGCTGGCTGGTGCCGGCGCTGCGCAGCGCGAGCTTGGCCTGCAGCTTGCCGTCGATCCGGTCGAATTCGGCAAGGCCCTGGAGCAGCGGCAGCGCGCGCACGTTGGCGAGGTCGGAGTGCATGGCAAAGCTCGGCGCGCCGCTGGTCGCATCGAGGATCAGCTCGCCCGAGACCTGACCGCCATAGGCGCCGAGATTGGCGGTGCCCGCCTTCAAGATGCCGCCGGCCAGTTTTGCATCGAGCGCCACGGGCGCAAGCCGGGCGTCGCCGATAACCGCTTCGTTGGCGGAGATCCTGATCTGCGCGTCGACATAATTGAGCCCGGAGACGTCGATCGGCGTATTGCTCCAGGGCTGCCCCGACGCGCCATCAGGCGACTTTGCCAGCGGAATAGCGAGCCGCTGGAAGTCGAGATCGACCTTCACCAGCGGCTTGCTCGCGATGTCGACCGAGGCCCAGCCGTTGAAGGCGCCATCGCCGAGCGTGCCGTTGACGCCGTTGATCATCACGACGTCCCCACTGAGCCGCATTTCGGCATGACCGGCGAGCTGAGACTTCAGCACGTCGGGCATGTCGATGGCGAACTCCACCGGGATCGTTTGCCGCTCGATCGGGGCCGCCGGCGTGGTCGCCTTGATGTCGAACTTGGTCGGATGCTCGCCGACGCGCGCCGTGCCGGCGATGCTGACCTTGCGGTCGGGACCCATGACGGCATCGGCATTGATGGCGCTGATGTGGCCGTCGACGCGATCGCGCACGCGCGAGAATGCGACCTCGCCGTTGGTGATCTTGACGCGGTCGATGGTCGCGCCGTCCATGTCGAGCGCGAGCGGCTTCGACGATGCATCGGCATTCGGCAGGCGCTCTCGCAGCAGCGGCTGGTACAGCACCGGATGGCTGACGACGATTTCGCTGAGCTTCGGGCGCCCCGACCACACGCTTGCGAGCGACATGTCGGCCTGCACGCTGTCGATCGTCAGGCGCGTGATGCCGCTACGGTCCTTGGGGTCGGCAAGCGTGAGGTCGTTCAGCGTGACGTTCAGCGTCGGCCACAGGCTGATCTTGGTGGCGCCGTCGATCGACAGGCGATAGCCGCTCGCCTGCTCGACGCGCGAGGCAATCGTCGCGGTCAGAAACCCGGAGGGGATCCCGATCACCAGCAGGAGTACGATCACGATGACGATTGCGGCCAAAGCTGCGCCGGCGAATTTCACTGCTCTCATGTCGACTTTCCAACGACGGACGAGCGGCGTCGAATCCGGCGGATGACCCGTCCTTTACGCCTGAGTTTATCCCGGGACGGGAAGCCGCTCCAAGCAGCTAAAAATAGTCGGGAGGTGCTGCAAAGTTATGTGACTTATGACACACTTCTCCGACGCGGTTTTACGCGATTCTGCCGTTGATGCTTCCAAGCGATTTGCACGCGATTTGCCACGGAAACTGGCCAAGGAATTCACAAGGACGTTGAAATGAGCAAGCAGGCCGAATTTGCGGTCATTCTGAAAATGAATGCCATGTTCGCCGATCTCGGCGCGGACGAACTCCAGCGATTGTCCAACCTTTGCCACACCCAGCATCTGGCGAATGGCGAGGTGCTGTTCCAGAAGGGGGACCCGGGCGACGCGTTGTTCGGCGTGCGCCGCGGCCAGGTCCGGATCGAGACCGGCGCCTCCGACGGCAGCCGGCTGACGCTGAACTTCATGGGGTCGGGCGATCTGTTCGGCGAGGTCGCGGTGCTGGACGGCCAGAGCCGCACCGCGGATGCGACCGCCGGCGAGGCCAGCGAATTGTTCGTGCTGCGGCGCGAAGATTTTCTCGCCTTCCTCGAGCGCGAGCCCAAGGTCGCGATCAAGATCATCGCGCTGTTGTGCCAGCGGATCCGCTGGCAGAGTGAGCGCATGGAGGAATCCATGTTGCAGCCGCTGCCAGTGCGATTGGCGCGGCGGCTCTGCGCGCTCGCGGCCGATTTCGGTTCCGAGGTGCACATCTCGCAGGAGCAGCTCGGCGTTTTCGTCGGAGCCGCCCGCGAGAGCGTCAACCGCCAGCTTCAGGCCTGGCGCAAGGAAGCGATCCTCGATCTCCAGCGCGGCCGCATTCTGCTGCGGAACATGACCAAGCTGACCGCGATCGCGCGGAACGAGTAAGGGAACGATTGCGGCGAGGCGTTTGGCTTCGCCGCGACGGCTTCCGCGCCTGCGCTCGCCTGAGCCGAGCCGGCGGGAACTTACTCCGCCGCAGGGTGCACGATGCTCTTCGGCGCGGGTGCGGCGTCCGCCGCCTCGTGATGACCGCCGGTCTCGGCGTCCTCGCTGTGCACGATCAGCCGCTTGCCGAAGCGCCAGATCAGGGCGCCGAAATCATCCATCACCATGAACATCGCGGGCACGAACACCAGCGACAGGATGGTCGAGAAGATCAGGCCGCCGATCACCGCGAGCGCCATCGGCGAGCGGAACTCGCCGCCGGCGCCGACCGCGAGCGCGCTCGGCATCATGCCGGCGGCCATCGCGATCGTGGTCATCACGATCGGGCGGGCGCGCTTCATGCCGGCGTCGATCATCGCTTCGTCGCGCGGCTTGCCGGCATTGATGGATTCGATCGCGAATTCCACCAGCATGATCGCGTTCTTGGTGACGATGCCCATCAGCATCAGGATGCCGATCCACACCGGCGTGGTGAGCTGCTTGCCGGTGATGAGCAGCGCGGCGATCGCGCCGCCGATCGAGAGCGGCAGCGAGAACAGGATGGTGATCGGCTGCAGGAAGGTGCCGAACAGCAGCACCAGCACCGCATAGACCATCATCAGGCCGGCGGTGATCGCGGTGGCAAAGCCGTCGGAGAGCTCGTTGAGGCTTTCGGCGTCGCCGGAGGGGGAGACCTTCACGCCCTTCGGCAGGCTCTTCATGACCGGCAGCTCGTAGATCTTCTTGGTGGCATCGCCGAGCGCGGCGGAGCCGACGAGGTCGGCGGCGACGGTGGCCTGCCGTTCGCGGTCGTAGCGGTTGATGCTGGTCGGGCCCTGGTCGAGCTTGACGTCGGAGATGACGGAAAGCGGCACGCCGCCCTTCTCGCCGTGCTCGCCGAGCGGCACGCGCAGCTGCTCCAGAGTCTTGAGATTGCCGCGCGCGGCGTCCTCGAGTTGCACGCGGATCGGCACCAGGCGGTCGCCGACGTCGAACTTGGCAAGCGCCGGACCGACGTCGCCGATGGTTGCGACACGGATGGTCTGCGACAGGCTTTCGGTCGAGACGCCGAGCCGCGCCGCGAGATCGGCTCGCGGCTCGATGCGCAGTTCGGGACGCTCCAGCGAGGTTTCCGAAATCACGTTGGAGATGGTCGGAATCCGCTTCATTTGCGTCGCGAGCTCGCTGGCGACGTTGTTGACGATGTTGGCATCGACGCCGGTCACCACCAGCGAGATCGCGCGCAGGCCGTTCTCGTCCAGGAACCAGAAGCGGATGTCGGGAACGTTCTCAAGCTCCTGGCTGATCGAGAATTCGAGCTCGCGCTGGGTGATGTTGCGATCGTGCTTCGGCGTGTAATTGATGATCAGGGCGGCGCGGCGGACTTCCTGGGTGCCCGGCGGGACGCGCCCGCCGTCGACGAAGATGCTCTTGACCTCGGGGCGTTTGCGCAGGCGCGCGACGATGTCCTCGGTGACCTTCTCGGTGTAGGCGAGCTGCGTGCCCGGCGGCAGTTCGAGGGCCAGCAGCGAGCGGGCGCTGTCCTGCGCCGGCAGGAAGCCCTGCGGCAGCAGCGTGATGCTCCAGATCGAGGCCGCGAAGATGCCGAAGCCGATCAGCACGGTGATGAAATAGTGCTTCACCGACCACGAGACGATGCCGTGATAGGTCCGCAGGATGCGGCCCGGCGGCGGCTCGTCGTGATTGCCGTGCTTGAGGAAGTAGGCCGCCAGCATCGGCGTCACGAAGCGCGCGGCGAGCAGCGAGAAGAACACCTGCACCGAAACCGTGATGCCGAACTGCTTGAAGAACTGTCCGGCGATGCCCGACATGAAGCTCGCCGGTGCGAAGATCGCGATGATCGTCAGCGAGATCGCGATCACGGCGAGGCCGATCTCGTCGGCGGCTTCGAGCGCGGCGCGATAGGGCGATTTGCCCATGTTCATGTGCCGTACGATGTTCTCGATCTCGACGATGGCGTCGTCGACCAGAATACCCGTCGATAGCGTGATGGCGAGGAAGCTGACGAGGTTGAGCGAGAAGCCGAGGATGTCCATCGCCCAGAACGCCGGGAAGATCGACAATGGCAGCGAGACTGCGGCAATGACGGTGGCGCGCAGGTCGCGCAGGAACAACAGCACGATGACGACGGCGAGGATGGCGCCCTCGAACAGGGTCGAGATCGCTGCTTCGTAATTGCCGTTGGTGTATTCGACGGAGGTGTCGATCAGCTTGAGGTCGACGTCGGGATAGGCGGCCTTGAGCGCGTCGATGCGCTTCTGCACGGCTTCGGCGACCTTCACGTCGCTGGCGCCCTTGGAGCGCTTGATGCCGAGCGCGACCACCGGCTCGCCGTTGAAGCGGGCGAAGGTGCGGCGGTCGGCGATGGTGTCGGTCACGGTGCCGAGATCGTCGAGGCGGACCTCGCCGCCGCCGAACAGCGGGACCATGGTGCCGGCGAGGTCGCTCAGCGTCTTGGCGCCGGCCAGTGTCCGGATCGCCTGGTCGTTCTTGCCGATCTCGGCGCGGCCGCCGGCGACGTCGACATTGGTGCCGCGCAGGCTCTGGCTGACATTGACGGCGGTGAGCCCCATCGCCTGCAGGCGGTCGGGATCGAGCGAGACCAGGATCTCGCGCTCGACACCGCCGATGCGCTCGACCTGGGCAACGCCGCGCACGCCTTGCAACGCGCGCTTGACCACGTCGTCGACGAAATAGGAGAGCTGCTCCGGCGTCTTGCCGGGCGAGATCGCGGCATAGGTGACGATCGGCAGGCCGATCACGTCGACGCGCTGGATCAGCGGTTCGGTGACGTTCTGCGGCAAGTTCGAGCGCACGCGCGTCACCGCGTCCTTGACGTCGTTGAGCGCGCGGTCGGTGTTGGTTTCCAGCGCGAACTGGATGGTGGTGACCGACACGCCATCGGTGATCGAGGAGGTGATGTGCCGCACGCCCTCGACGCCGGAGACGGCGTCTTCGACCGTCTTGGTGACTTGGGATTCGAGCTCTGCGGGCGCGGCGCCGAACTGCGCCACCGCGACCGAGATCACGGGAATGTCGGCAGACGGCAGCCGCGTGATCGCGAGCTTGTTGAAGGAGGTCCAGCCGAGGATCAGGAGAATGATCGAAAACACCACCGACGGCAGCGGATTACGGATCGACCATGCCGAGATATTGAGAGCCATCAGCGTACCCGTGTGCGATCGAGTTCATCGGCGAACATGGTCTTGATCTGGTCGCCGTCGTGGAGCGAAGAGCCGGCGTCGGCCACGACGATCTCGCCGACGTCGACGCCTTCAAGGATTTCCGTTTGGCTGTCGGATGTCAGCCCGACGCGCACCCGGCGCGTCTCGATGACGTTGCCTTTGACCACCTGCACGGTGAGATGGTCGATCGCGGTCTTGGGAACCGCGACGCCGCAGCTTCGCTTGGCGTCGATCGAAGCGCGGGCAAACATGCCGACCTTCAGCGAAGGATTGTTGGTGACGCTGATGCGGACGCGGCCGAGCTGCGTGGCGCGGTCGATCTCGGGTGCGACCAGCCGGACGCGGCCGATCAAATCGGCGGCGTCATCCCGGCTGATCCGCACCGTCGCGCCGGGGCTGAGCTTCGGCATATGGACGGCGGGGACCTGTGCATCCAGCTCGATCTCGTTGTTGACGGCGATGCGGAACATCGGTCCCGCCTGCGGCGAGGCCGGCGCGCCGACGATGGTGCGGACTTCCGTGATCAGACCCGGCGCAGGCGCCTTCAGCGAGATCGGACCTTGCGCGCCCGGCCTTTGCGGCTGGCCCGGGATCTGCGGCGGCGCCGTCAGGCGTGCCAGCTCCTGGTTGTCGGTGACGACAGCGCCTTCGGTGACGAAGAGGTCGGTGACCTTCGATCCCTCCTGGTCGGGCATGACCACGGCCTCGCGCCGCGGCACGAAGAAGCCGGTCACCCGCACCAGGTCGGAGAAGCAGGCATTGGTCGACTTCGTCACGATGACGAGCGCCTCGCCCGGCGTCTCCTTCGCCTCGGGGCGATGCCGATGCTCGAACCAGTAATAGCCGACGCCGAGCGCAATGATGAACGCCGCGGTTCCCGCAGGCTTGAGATATTCGGAGATGTTCATCGCCGGATCATCCTGGCCTGGCGTGCGGTTGCTGGGAGGGTTTCCCCGAAACGAAGCGGCGTCCCGCAGGGCTGCGGGACGCGCGCTGGGCTTAAGACTTTACACCACATCACGACTTGTCACTGCAAAGGATTACGTCGTGGTCACTTCGATGCGGTGGTCTTGTTTTCCATGTTCACGACCTGCACGCGGCGGTTCACCTCCGCCATCGGCTGGTTCGGATCCTTCAGCTTGCTCTTGCCGTAGCCGACGGTGACGAGATCGGCGGCTGCAATGCTGTACTTCTCGATGAGGTAGCGCTTGATCGAATCCGCGCGGCGTTCCGACAGCTCCTGATTGTAGCTCTCGCCGCCGGCGGCGTCGGTGTGGCCGGCGACCACGAAGGTCGAGCCCTTGAGGTCCGGGCTGGTCAACGCGCGGCCGAGCGCCTGCACCGAGGGCAGCGACTTGGCGCTGATCGTGGCCGAGTTGTAGTCGAAGGTGATTTCGAGATCGATATTCGGCTTGTCCTTGGCGGCGGAGGCGATTTCCTCGCGCTCGGTCGATGACAGCGAGCGCGTGGCGCGGCCGCGGACGGACTGGAGCAGCTTGGTTTCCGCCGGGTTCGGTGCCGGATCGGCCTGCGGGGCGATCGAGAGGCCGCGGGTCAGGGGCTTTTTCGGTGGCGGCGCCAGGGCACGGACGATCTCGTCCTCGGTGACGTTCTTGCTGTTGCCCTCGTCGCCGGCGAAGGCTGGCGTCAGCGACAGCGCGGCACTGACGGTGATGATGGACAGGATCGCGGTCAGTCCTTTTGCAGCCAATCTCATTGTCCGTCCCTCCTGCGCGAGCCCGCGCGGTTCCAAAAATCCTGCAAGAGGCCCTACGGCAAGGGCGCCTGCGGCATCCGTTCGATTAGTCTTGGCCAGGCCGTCAGGGGTTCGAGGCGCCGCCCGCCTCAAATCAAAAAAATATCAACGTACTCCGTAGGTTGCGAATTCCCCGGCGATGTTCGGGTCCATCGCCTTGGCATTGGCGATGTCGAGGGCGCCCTCCTGGGCCGAGCCATTGCGCTGCTTGGCCACGCCGCGGCCGTAGAGCGAGGAGGTCAGGCGCGGATTGATCCTCAGCGCCGCGTCGAAATCGGCAATGGCGTTCTTCACGGCTCCGGATTTGAGGTTCACCAGGCCGCGGCTGTCCAGCGCATCGACGAAGCTCGGCCGCAGCCGCAAGGCCTCGTTGCAATCCTTCAACGCGCCCTGGAGATCGCCGACCACGGTCCGGGTCCAGCAGCGGTTGTTCAGGGCCTCGACGTCCTTCGCATTGATCCGCAGCGTCTCGTCAAAATCCTTGATGGCGAGGTTGAAGGCCCCCTTGTTGGCATAGACCTGGCCCCGCCGGTACAGCGCATTCACGTCGTCAGGATTGGCGGCGATCTTGGCCGTGAGGCTCTTGATGGTGGGATCTTCCGCCAGCGCAGACGCGCTCGGCCCACCATCCGCGTTCGGCGCCGGGACGGGCTCGGCCGGCTTAACTGGCGGTGCCGGCGGAGGCAGCGCGGCCTCGACCTGCGGCTTCGGCGCCGGGGGCGGTGACGGAGGTGCGGCCGGGGGCGGCGGATTGTTCGAAGCGACCGGTGCCGGTGGCGCTGGCGGGGCAGGGGGAGCCGGAGGTGGCGCTGGCGGAGCCGGAGGCGGGTTGTTGGCGACCGCAGGGGGCGTCGGTGCCGGAGGCGCCGGCGGCGGTGTCGTCGCTGTCGGGCGCGAGCCGCTCGCACCGGGAATGAACGAGAAATCCTCGGCGAGCGAGGACGAGATCCACGGCACCTGCTCGCCCCGCGAGGCGCGGGTGACGCCCATCTTGGTGCGGTTCAGGGTTTCCTCCGCCATCAGGTCGGGGACGCGGACTTCCTTGAGCAATTCCTGGACGAACAGGCTGTGGTCGCCGCCGGCATCCGACACCACCGAGGCCAGGGCCGCGGAATACATCACCAGCGTGCCGTTCGGCGCGATGACCGGGGTGAGGCCCGCCGAGAAGCTGCGGAACCGCCGTTCGAACGGGTTGCGCCTGGAGGCGTCGACCAGCGCGATCTTGACGCCGGCGCCCCGGGTGTTCAGCTCGCCCAGGATGGCCTCGATGCTGAAACCGTCGCGGCGGACATCGGACTCGGTCCAGATCTGCGCGTCGACCGGGATCATGTAGCTCTGGCGCGCCGACTGGATGCCGAACCCGCTGTAGAACACCAGCGCCACGGAGCCCGGCTTGATCTTGCCGTAGAGCTTGTCGAAGGCGCGGCGCATGCCGTCGCCGGTCAGGTTCTCGCCGACCTCGACCGTGAAGCCGTCGCGCTTGAGCTCGTCGGCGACGTCGCGGGCGTCGTTGATCGGCTCCTTCAGCGGGCTGTCGGCATCAGGATATTTGGCATTGCCGATCACCAGCGCGAAGCGGTCGCCCGCCGCAAGCGATGGCGCGGCCGGGATGAACGAGACAAGCAAAGGCAGAAGAAACAGGAAGCGAATTTTCATAATCAGCGCGGTCCAGCCAAAAAGGCGCCGTTCCAGCTTGCGCCGCGGCGACCTTAACTTACGCAAAGTGCATTATCAAACCGGGGAGTGGGGGCGTCAACCACTTGGAGATTCGACACTATCGCGACAATAGACCGCGACGCACGAGCCGACTCCGAGGGGAATAATTCGACGGTCACGATTCTCCTCGATGCATTTTTGTTCACGGTACCGGCGGCCATGTTAGGCCGGGACTCGCGACGAAAATGTGATTGGTCTCACATTGCCCCCTGCGTCCACCGCAGGCTCAGACGTTTGACCTTTACGGCGGGCAATGGCTTGGTGCGCGGCAGGTCCATTCAGAAAAGCAAGAGCCGGGATCAAAGCCATGAGCAGAGTCGAGGGAAACGCCTGCGAGATCTACGCCCTGCGCTATGCGACGATGTCGCCGCGTACCCCCAGCATGAATTTCCTGGCGCCCGACCCGCATGACAGCGCGGCGCAGGACCTCGACTACTTCGTTTGGCTGATCCGCGGGCAGGCCCGCGACATCCTGGTCGACACCGGCTTCAATGCCGAGGAAGCGACCTTGCGCGCCCGCAAGCTGACGCTCAATCCGGTCGACGCGCTGGAGCGTTTTGGCATTAAGGCGTCGAGCATCCGCGACATCATCGTGACGCATCTGCATTACGACCACGCCGGCAATCTCGATCGTTTCCCGAATGCGCGCTTCCATCTCCAGGAGCGCGAAATGGCTTACGCGACGGGCCGCTGCATGTGCAACGGACTGCTGCGACATCCGTTCTCGGTCGAGCACGTCACGCAGATGGTGCGTCACGTCTATGGCGAGCGCGTCCATTTCTATTCCGGTGATGGCGAGGTTGCGCCTGGCGTCACCGTGCACCGGGTCGGCGGCCATTCCGACGGCTTGCAGGTGGTCAAGGTCGAGACCGTGCGCGGACCGGTCGTGCTGGCCTCGGACGCCGCGCACTACTACGCCAATCTTCAGCGCAGGAGCCCATTCCCGATCGTTTACAATGTCGGCGACATGGCCGCCGGCTGGGAGACGATCGAGCGCCTCGCCGGACATCCCGATCGCTACATTCCCGGCCACGACCCGATCGTGACGGAGATCTATCCACGCGCCAGCGACAAGGTCGACGCCTGGGCCCTGCATCTGCCGCCGTCGCGCTCGTTCGCGAAGTGATGGAATCCGGGGCGTGTCCCTGTAAATCCTAACAGCGGCTCAGATCGGGTGGGCCTGATGTCCGCTGTGCTCCTGAAAGCAGCGAGCAAACCAACATCGCTGGAGGCCCGAGTCGGGCCACTACCAGGCAATCCGCCCTAAGACGCAATAATGGCCGCATCGGGCCGTCGCTGAAAAGGTCTATTCAGCTTTTTCCAGTCGGTTGCGTGAGCGTCGCTGGATGACCTCGCCCAACGGCGTGTCAGGCGATTTGCGAAATGCCTTGAGCTTCTTGATCCGACCTTTGCGCGCTACCTGCGACTGCGCTTCGTCCGACCGTTCGTCCGCAACATACCCCTCCGCTCCAATAAGGACCTGCCTGACAACCCGGCGTTCGCCTTGATGAGAGAGCTGTTTGCTGCGCGGGATGTTCTTTCGGCTGCTTTTTTGGTTCTCGCCGTAAGTGTTCCGTCGATCGTGTTCGTAGCTTAACAGCTTCTTTTCTTGAGGCGTTTTGACTTTGCTCATGATCGCTTCCAACGCTGACGTCGGCTCCGCAGCGAAGGTAACACTCTTATCGCTTTGTCGCTATGTCGAGTCAGCCGGTCTGAGCCTCAGCCGGTGACTTCCGGTCTGACCTCTTCTTCGGACCTGTTCAACCTCCGAGACAGGCGGCCGGCGTGGTCTCAGCGAGTGCGGGCAGGATCCCCGCAAGCAACGATATCGCGGGGGGATTTTCGTGCCGCTAGCTCCGGCGGAGAAAATATCGCCAGATATCCCGTGTCCCCTGCGAGCTGATATGCGGCGACTTCGCGATAGCCGACGGCGGTCAATTCGCAGCGCAAGAGCTCGATTGGCGTGCCATGCTTCGATGTCGGAAGCTCGAGATCGACAATTCCGACCCGCGCACCCCGCTTCAAGGCGGGCACGAGATTGTAGAGGAAGGCATAGGGCTGGGCGATCTCGTGATACATGTGCACGAGGATTGCGGCATCCAGCGAGGAAGCGGGCAGGCGCGGGTCATGTGGTTCGCCGAGCGCGAATTGCACGTTCGTCAACTTCAGAAGCTCTGTTCGCCTTGCGAGTTCGACGAGGTAATCCCGCGTGACGTCCTGGGCAATGACAGAGCCGGTGGGTCCGACGAGGCGCGAGAGCCTGACCGTGTGGTAGCCACTGCCTGCACCGATGTCGCCGACCGTCATGCCTGGTTTCAGTTCGAGAGCATTTGCGATCTGACCGGCCTCATTGAGGGCGTCGCGTCGCTCTTCGGCGGCGCGGCGTGGGCTCACGATCCGCGCAACGGGGCGCTGTGGTGAGGGAAACTCGTTTGCAGCTATTCCGGGGGGAGCCAGATAACCTATGTCGGTGGCGTATGCGCGAGTTGCGGCAAACGCCACAAGTAGCGCCGCCATATAAGCCAGTCCCGTCACGGGCCTACCTAGCTTTCTCAACCGGACCCCACGCCCTAATACGCCTCTTTCGCGTCGGCCTCTTCACTGGTCTGGATCAGATCGAGACTCTGCTCGATCTTGCCGAGCAGCGCCGAGAGCTGCTTGCGCTCCTGCGCGGAGAGGCAGGCGAGGATCTCGTCCTCCCGGCGCAGCAACTGCGGGAATAGCTCTTCGTAGAGCGCGCGCCCCTTCGTCGTCAGTTGCAGGCGGAACTCGCGGCGGTCGGCTTCGTTTTCGACGCGTTCGATCAGTTCTTCGTGCAGCAAATTCGTCACGGCGCGGCTGATGGTGGATTTGTGCGTGCGGGTGCATTGCGCGATGAACTGCGCGCTGCAGGCATCATTGCGGAAGCCGAGCGTGGCAAGCACGCGCCAGGCCGGAATGTCGAGGCCGTGACGCTCCTGATATTCGACCGCGAGTGCGGAACTGACTTCCGCCGCGAGCCGGTTGAGGCGAAACGGCACGAACTTGAACAAATCCAGCCGCGACTTTGCCTTCGGCGACGGCTGGTCGGCCTCGCGTGCCTTCAGCGCAGTGTCTGTCGTCCTCGCCAAGGAGAGCGCTCCGAATTCCAGTTGACGGCCGGCCGGCGCCGGTCCAAACTAGTTGCACGTGAGACTATCTAGCAGATCAATACTCACCTGACCAGAGCCGAGGTTAGCGCATGGCGCAAGCCAATACGCATCAGGCCAAAACCCAGTTCGGCTATCGCCGCCACGCCGACCAGGATCGCCCCGGCCAAAGTCCGGCCGAGCATCCGGTCGTGATCGTCGGTGCGGGCCCCGTCGGGCTGTCGCTGGCGATCGATCTCGCCCAGCGCGGCCAGCGTGTCGTCCTGCTGGATGATGCAGATCGCATCGGCGAAGGCTCGCGCGCGATCTGCTTCTCGAAACGTTCGCTGGAATATTGGGATCGGCTCGGCGTTGCAGACCGCATGGTCGACAAGGGCGTGGTGTGGAGCGTCGGCCGCATTTTTCACGGCGAGTCCCAGCTCTACCAGTTCAACCTGCTGCCCGAGGACGGCCACAAGCGGCCGGCCTTCATCAACCTTCAGCAATATTACGCCGAGGCCTATCTGGTCGATCGCATCGGCGACCTGCCAGCGATCGATCTGCGCTGGCGCAACAAGGTGACGGCGCTCGAACAGCGCAACGATTCCGTCGCGCTGACGATCGAAACGCCTGAGGGCGCCTATCGCCTGCAGGCGCAATATGTCGTCGCATGCGACGGTGCGCGCTCCTCGCTGCGGCAGATGGTCGGCGCCGAGTTCGCGGGACAAGTGTTCGAGGACCAGTTCCTGATCGCCGACGTCAAGATGACGGCGGAATTCCCGACCGAGCGCTGGTTCTGGTTCGATCCGCCATTTCATGCGGGCCGCTCCGCGCTGCTGCACCGCCAGCCCGACGATGTCTGGCGCATCGATCTGCAGCTCAATCGCTATGCCGATCCCGTGGTCGAGAAGAAGCCGGAGAATGTGCGGCCGCGGATCGCGCGCATGCTCGGCCACGACAAGTTCGAGTTCGAGTGGATCTCGCTCTACAAGTTCCAGTGCCGGCGAATGGACCGCTTCATCCATGGCCGCGTGATCTTTGCGGGCGATTCCGCGCATCAGGTTTCGCCCTTCGGCGCGCGCGGCGCGAACTCGGGACTCGAGGACGCCGAAAACCTGTCGTGGAAGCTCGATCGCGTGCTGCGCGGTACCTCGCCCGCGAGCCTGCTCGAGACCTATCACGTCGAGCGCAGCCTTGCGGCCGACGAGAACATCCGCGAATCGACCCGCTCGACCGATTTCATGGCGCCGAACTCGCATCAGGAAGCGCGGCTGCGCAAGGCGGTGCTGTCGCTCGCCAAGGAGACCGAGTTCGGCAAGCGCATGGTCAATGGCGGCCGGCTGTCGGTGCCATGCAGCTACGATTCGCCGCTGTCATCGCGCGACGCGGATGCGTGGCGCGGTGGACCGTCGCCGGGCTGTTCCATGCCGGACGCGCCCGTTGCGACGCGCGCGGGGGAGCAGGCCTATCTGACCGATGCGTTCCGCAAGGGCGGAACGGACTTCACTCTGCTGTCGTTCAGCAATGGTGCGGCGATCGATACGCCGGATGGCGTGAAGGGCATTCGCATCGGTGGCGAGGGCGGGCTTGCCGATTCCCGTGGCCTGGTCGCCAAGCGCTATGACGCCGAGCCGGGCTCCGCCTATCTGCTCAGGCCCGACGGTTACGTCGCGGCGCGCTTCCGCCACCCGACGCGTGAGGCGATTGCGGCGGCTTTGTCGCGCGCCCAGAGCTTGAATTGAAGGGCTTGAATTGAGGTTTCCCATGCCGCTTTCCACCAGCTCCAACTTCGCGCGCCCCGACGACGCTTTTCGCGCCATCGTCGAGGCCCATCGCGGCCTCACAGAGGAGCAGAGCGCAGATTTCGACGCAGCGCTGGTCCTGATCCTCGCCAACCACATCGGCGACATCGACGTGCTGCGGGATGCGCTCGGGCTGGCCAGACGCCGCATGATCGACGGCCAGCAGCAACAGCAACAGCAACAATAACCACCGAGTTGAAGGACGAATTGATGGCGAAGAATTTCGCATCCACCGGCGATCTCTCCGAGAAGAAGATCACCTTCTCCGAGATCGGCTCCGATCTCTATGCCTTCACCGCCGAGGGCGATCCGAACACGGCGGTGATCGTCGGCGACGACGGCTGCCTCGTGTTCGATGCGCAGGCGACGCCGGCGATGGCGAACAAGGTGATCGATCGTGTCCGCACGGTCACCGACAAGCCGATCAAATATGTCGTGCTGTCACATTATCACGCGGTGCGCGTGCTCGGCGCGTCCGCTTACAAGGCGCAAGGCATCGTGGCCTCGCAGGAGACCCATCGGCTGATCGAGGAGCGCGGCCAGCAGGATTGGGACTCGGAATATGGCCGCTTTCCGCGCCTGTTCCAGGATGCGCAGAGCATCCCCGGCCTGACCTGGCCGACGCTGACCTTCGAAGGCGAGATGTCGATCTATCTCGGCAAGCGCGAGGTGCGGTTGATGCAGCTTGGTGCCGGCCACACCTCGGGCGACATCGTCGCCTGGGTGCCGGATGCCGAGGTGATGTTCTCCGGCGATCTCATCGAATATCACTCGGCGTGCTATTGCGGCGATGCGCACTTGCGCGAATGGCCGCTGACGCTGAACGAGATCCGCAACTTCAATCCCAAGGCGATCGCGCCGGGCCGCGGCGATGCGCTGAAGGGTGTTGGCACCGTGCGCGAAGCCATCGCGATGACGCGCGACTTCGTCACCTCGCTCTATGGCGCGGCCGAAATCTCGGTCGCGAAGGGCCGCACGCTGAAGGAATCGATGGCGGCGACGCGCGAGGTGATGGACCCGAAATTTCACAGCTTTGCCATCTACGAGCACTGCCTGCCGTTCAACGTGTCGCGCGCCTACGACGAAGCGTCGGGCATCGACGATCCCGTGATCTGGACCGACAAGCGCGACCAGGAAATGTGGGCTGCCTTGCAAGGAGGAGGATAGTCATGAACATCAATACCTCGCCTGATCAGATCATCCGCAGCACGGCGCAGGTGACGCCGGGCTACATGTCCGGCTTCGGCAACAGCTTTGAGACCGAGGCGCTGCCGGGGGCGCTGCCGATCGGGCGCAACTCGCCGCAGCGCTGTGCCTACGGGCTCTATGCCGAGCAGCTTTCGGGTTCGCCCTTCACCGCGCCGCGCGGCACCAATGAGCGTTCCTGGCTCTATCGTATTCGTCCCTCGGTGAAACACTCGGGTCGTTTCGAGAAGGCCGATGCCGGCCTGTGGCGCTCGGCGCCGTGCCATGAATACGATCTACCGATCGCGCAGCTGCGCTGGGATCCGACGCCGCTGCCGAAGGAGGAGGTCACCTTCGTCCAGGGCGTGCAGACCATGACGACCGCGGGCGATGTCAACACCCAGGCCGGCATGGCGGCGCATGTCTACCTCATCACCAAGTCGATGGTGGATCAGCACTTCTACAATGCCGATGGCGAACTGATGTTCGTGCTCCAGCGGGGCAATCTTCGTCTCGTCACCGAGTTCGGGCGCATCGATGCCGAACCCGGCGAGATCGTGGTGATCCCGCGCGGCGTGAAATTCCGCGTCGAGATTCCGAACGGTCCGGCGCGCGGCTATCTCTGTGAGAACTACGGCGGCGCCTTCACGCTGCCGGAGCGCGGGCCGATCGGTGCCAACTGCCTCGCCAATGCGCGCGATTTCCTCACGCCGGTTGCGAATTACGAAGACAAGGACACGCCGACCGAGCTGTTCGTGAAATGGGGCGGGTCACTGTTCAAGACCACGCTGCCGCATTCGCCGATCGATGTCGTCGCCTGGCACGGCAATTACGCGCCCTACAAATACGATCTGCGCACCTTCTCGCCGGTCGGCGCGATCGGTTTCGATCATCCCGATCCCTCGATCTTCACGGTGCTGACCTCGCCGTCGGAGACCGCGGGCACCGCGAATATCGACTTCGTCATCTTCCCCGAGCGCTGGATGGTCGCCGACAACACCTTCCGCCCGCCCTGGTATCACATGAACATCATGAGCGAGTTCATGGGCCTGATTTACGGCGTCTATGACGCCAAGCCGCAAGGTTTCGTTCCCGGAGGCATGAGCCTGCACAATTGCATGCTGCCGCATGGCCCGGACCGCGACGCCTTCGAGCACGCCAGCAATGGCGAATTGAAGCCCGTGAAGCTCACGGGCACCATGGCCTTCATGTTCGAGACCCGCTACCCGCAGCGCGTCACGGCGCATGCCGCGAACGCGTCGACGCTGCAGGATGATTATGCGGATTGCTGGAAGGGTCTGGAGAAGCGGTTCGATCCGAATAAGTCGTAATGCCTCCACTCGTCATTCCGGGGCGCCGCGAAGCGGCGAGCCCGGAATCCATAACCACAGCCTGGGGTTATGGATTCCGGGCCTGCGCCATGCGGCGCATCCCGGAATGACGGTGGAAAGAGTGTCAAAAAACATCCGGCGGGAAACCAATGCCCCATCCCAACGACCCCACCCTGCGCTCCTTCATCGACGTTGCTCCGGCCTCCGACTTCCCGATTCAGAACCTGCCCTACGGCGTGTTCTCGACGTCGGCTAATCCGACGCCGCGCGTCGGCGTTGCGATCGGCGACCACGTGCTCGATCTCTGGGAGATCGAGCAGGACTCGCGCCTCGATGTCGGCCCGCTTGGCGTGTTCTCCGGCCCCTCGCTCAATCCATTTATGGCGCTCGGCCCAAAGGTCTGGACCAGGACGCGGGCGCGGATCAGTGAGCTGCTGCGCCATGACCACCCCGAACTGCGTGACAACGAGGATTTGCGCAAGCAGGCGCTGGTGCCGATGGCTGACGTGACGCTCCATCTGCCGTTCGCAGTCTCCGGCTACACCGATTTCTATTCCTCGAAGGAGCACGCCACCAATGTCGGCGTGATGTTCCGCGGCAAGGATAATGCGCTGCAGCCGAACTGGCTGCACATGCCGATCGCCTATAACGGCCGTGCCTCGACCGTCGTGGTCTCCGGGACCAGGGTGAAGCGTCCGCGCGGGCAGCTGAAGCCGCCGAATGTCGACGTGCCGAGCTTCGGTCCGTGCAAGCGGCTCGATTTCGAGCTGGAGATGGGCGCGGTGATCGGCCAGCCCTCGCCGATGGGCGGCATGCTGACCGAGCAACAGGCCGAGGAGATGATCTTCGGTTTCGTGCTGCTCAACGACTGGAGCGCGCGCGACATCCAGCAATGGGAATATGTGCCGCTCGGCCCGTTCCTGGCAAAGGCGTTCGCGACCTCGATCAGCCCGTGGGTGGTGACGCGCGAGGCGCTGGAGCCGTTTCGCCTGAAGGGGCCGGAGCAGGAGCCGGTGCCGCTGGATTATCTCAGGCAGGCGAGGCCGCAGAACTACGATATCGAGCTCGACGTGTCCTTGCGCGCGGCCGGCACCAACGCGCCCGCGAGCATCAGCCGCACCAGCTTCAAATACATGTACTGGTCCTCGGTGCAGCAACTGATGCACCACGCCTCCTCGGGCTGTGCCATGAATGTCGGCGATCTTCTTGGGAGCGGCACCATCTCCGGCCCGGAGAAGAACCAGCGCGGCAGCCTCTTGGAGATCAGTTGGAACGGCACCGAGCCGGTGGAATTGCCCGGCGGCGCCAAGCGCTCGTTCCTGGAAGACGGCGACAGCCTTGTGATGCGCGGCTGGTGCCAGGGGAACGGCTATCGCGTCGGGTTCGGCGAGGTCGAGGGGACGATCTTGGCGGCGGAGTGAAGTTGCTGTCATTCCGGGGCGCGCGTGGCGCGAACTATGGTGCGCAGTTGCGCACCTGAGAATCTCGAGGTTCCGGGTTCGATGCTGCGCATCGCCCCGGAACGATGACCCGAAACTACCGCTTCTCCGGCGGCACGTCCCTGACCCGTGCGCAATGCGCTGCGACGTCCTCCACGCTGTATTTCAAATGCACCCGCTTGTCCGACGGCGCCTGCTTGCTGGTGCACACGCCCGGCCGCCATTCCTGCGTCGGGCGGATCGGGCGCGGGGCAAAGCCGCCGCCGCAGTTCGGGCAGACGTTGGAGAGCTTGGTCTCGACGCAATCCGCACAGAACGTGCATTCATAGGAGCAGATCCGCGCATCAATTGCGCCGGGCGGCAGGTCGCGGTCGCAATATTCGCAGTTCGGTCGAAGCTGGAGGGCCATGGTTGAATCTCCGAAAGCTGGCCGGGATCATCGCAGATCGCGCGTGGGGCGCGAATGGCGTAGTTCCCTCGATTTCAGCCAGCCTTCAAATCCTTCAGCGGCAGCCGCGCGCTTTCCTTGAGCCGGTCGAGCACGATCGAGGAGCGCACATGCGCGACGCTCTGGTGCGGCATCAGGACGTCGTTGACGAGGTTGGAGAGGCCCTTGAGATCGCGCAGCACGGCTTTGAGCACGTAGTCGGCATCGCCGGTGAGCGAATAGGCCTCCTGGATCTCGTCGATCCGGTTCACCAGCGCGCGGAAGCGCTTTGAGTTGTCCGGCGAGTGAGTCGCGAGCCCGACCTGGATGAAGGCGATCACGCCGAAACCGAGTGCCTCGCTGGAGAGATCGGCATGATAGCCCGCGATCACCTTCTCCTCCTCCAGTCGCATCCGGCGCCGCGAGCATTGCGAGGCCGAAAGCCCCGCAAGATCGGCAAGCTCCTGGTTGGTGAGGCGGCCATCGTCCTGGAGCGCGCCCAGGATCTTGAGGTCGAAGGCATCTACTGAAATCATGCGCAATCTTGCCATTCTATGCACGAAACGTGCGAAGGATAGCCAAATCTCGTCCCATTTGCACGCTCATTGCATGCCCCGTGAAGGATAATTCCTCCCAGCCGCAATTTGGGAGAGCAGTATGGGTCCGTTTCCGCACGATGCACCGCCGGCCACGATCAGCGCCGACAATCCGATGGGCACCGACGGGTTCGAGTTCGTCGAATATGCGCATCCCAATCCGCAGGAGTTGCACGATCTGTTCAAGCTGATGGGCTTTGCGCCGGTTGCGCGCCACCGGACCAAGGCAATCACGGTCTATCGCCAGGGCGACATCAACTATCTCGTCAACGAGGAGCCCGGCACTCACGGCTACGAATTCGTCGCCGCGCATGGCCCCTGTGCGCCGTCGATGGCGTTCCGCGTGGTCGATGCGAAGGCGGCCTATGACCGCGCGATTGCGCTCGGCGCGGAGCCTGCTGAAGCGTCATCCGCACAGAAGACGCTCGACGTGCCCGCGATCAAGGGCATCGGCGGCAGCCTGCTCTATTTCGTCGATCGTTACGGTGCCAAGGGCTCGGCCTATGATGCCGAGTTCGAATGGCTGGGCGCGCGCGATCCGCGTCCCGCGGGCGCCGGCCTGTTCTATCTCGATCACCTCACCCACAACGTCCACCGCGGCCGCATGGATGTCTGGACCGGCTTCTACGAAAAACTGTTCAACTTCCGCCAGATCCGCTTCTTCGACATCGAGGGCCGCGCCTCCGGCCTGTTCTCGCGCGCGCTGACCAGCCCGGACGGCAAGATCCGGATTCCGATCAACGAGGACGCCGGCGATTCCGGCCAGATCGAGGAATATCTGACGATCTATCGCGGCGAAGGCATCCAGCACATCGCCTGCGGCTGCCGGGAGATCCACGGCACGATCGAACGGCTGCGCGCTGCCGGCCTGCCGTTCATGCCCTCGCCACCCGGCACCTATTTCGAGAAGGTCGATGCCCGCCTGCCCAAGCACGGCGAGGACGTCGCACGTCTCCAGAAGAACGGCATCCTCATTGACGGCGAGGGCGTTGTCGACGGCGGCCAGACCAAGGTGCTGCTGCAGATCTTCTCGGCCAACGCGATCGGCCCGATCTTCTTCGAGTTCATCCAGCGCAAGGGCGATGACGGTTTTGGCGAGGGCAATTTCAAGGCCCTGTTCGAGTCGATCGAAGAAGACCAGATCCGGCGCGGAGTGTTGAAGGTCGATACGGCGGCGTAAGCCGGCGTTGTTGGGCGCACGGCTGCGTCAAAACACAGCCGTCGTCCTGGCGAAAGCCAGGACGACGGAGCGTGGTGCGACTGCGGAGATCTTGCCGCAACTATCTTCCTGTCTTCCACGCAGCCGTCACCGCGGAGATCTCCGCCACCTCCGGCTCGCGCACCGCCGACGGCGTGCGCGAGAAGCGGGGCGCCGGTGCGGGCTGCTTCACGCCGTGGCGCTCGATGAAGACCTCGCGGGCGACCATGTGCGGATGCGCGGTCGCTTCCGACATGGTCAGCACCGGCGCGAAACAGATGTCGGTGCCTTCCATGATCTTGCACCAGTCCTCGCGCGTCTTGCTCTTGAACACGGCCTTCAGCTTCTCCTTCAGCGCAGGCCAGACCTTGGGGTCCATCTGCGCGTCGAAATCGGCGTCGGTCAGGCCGGCATGCTCGCGCAGCAGCGCGTAGAACTGCGGCTCGATCGAGCCGATCGAAACGAAATGGCCGCAGGCGCATTCGTAGACGCCGTAGAAATGCGCGCCGCCGTCCAGAAAATTCCGGTTGCGGCCCTCGGTCCAGCGGCCCAGCGTCTTCATGTCGAAGAAGAACGACATCAGCGATGCCGCGCCGTCGCACATCGCGGCGTCGACCACCTGGCCCTTGCCGGACCTTGATGCTTCCAGCAATGCGGCGAGCACGCCGACGACGAGATAGAGCGCGCCGCCGCCGAAATCGCCGACCAGATTGAGCGGCGGCACCGGCGCTTCATTGGTGCCGATCGCGGCGAGCGCGCCGGTGATGGAGATATAGTTGATGTCGTGGCCGGCCGCATTGGCAAGCGGGCCTTGCTGGCCCCACCCGGTCATGCGGCCGTAGACGAGCTTCGGGTTGCGCGCGAGCACGACGTCGGGGCCGAGCCCGAGCCGTTCCATCACGCCGGGACGAAAGCCTTCGACCAGCGCGTCGGCGCTGGCGAGCAGGTCGAGCACCTGCGCGATCGCCGCCTTGTCCTTGAGGTCGAGCTCGACCAGCTTGCGGCCGCGGCCCGCCACCGACTTCATGCTCTTCTTCGCGCCGACGCGGTCGAGCGTGACGATTTCGGCGCCCATATCGGCCAGCATCATGCAGGCGAACGGGCCGGGGCCGATACCGGCGAATTCGACGACGCGGAAGCCCGACAGCGGGCCGGAAGTGCGGACGGACGAGTTCTGGGCGGGTTTATCGAGCACGTTGTTGTTTCCTCGGGCCGCGGGCGGATGGCCGGTGGTTCGGCAATCGGCTCGGGCATTCCTCTCTGGGGCGAGTTAATTGGCTGATTAACTCTTCTCGCCTTCATGCCAGCGAGGCAAGCGCTTTTCATGCATGGGCGCATCAAAAAAGCGGCGCGCAATGCTGCGCGCCGCGGAAGATTTGCGTTGAGGCGCTAGGCCGCGATGTTAGCCGGCGGCCGTCACCGCGCGCTGCGCCATCACCTTGACGAGGTTGGCGCGGTACTCGGCCGAGCCGTGGATGTCGGCCAGCAACCCGCTTGCGGGAATGCTGATGCTGTCGAGCGCCGACGGCGACCAGTTCGCCTTCAGCGCGGCCTCGATCGCACCAACCCGCATCACGCCGCTCTGCGAAGCGCCGGTCGCGGCCACGCAGACCTCGCCCGGCTTCGTCTGCGCGACGAAGACGGCGGTCAGCGCGAAACGCGAAGCCGGATGCCGCATCTTGGAATAGCCCGCTTTCGCCGGAACCGGGAACGACACGGCGGTGATGATCTCGCCGTCTTCAAGCGCCGTCGTGAACAGGCCCTTGAAGAAGTCTTGCGCCGGGATCGATCGCTTGTTGGTCTTCACGGTGGCACCGAGTGCGAGCAGCGCGGCCGGGTAGTCCGCGGCTGGATCGTTGTTGGCGATCGAGCCGCCGATCGTGCCGCGGTAGCGCACCGCGGGGTCGCCGATCAGCGATGCCAGATAGGCGAGCGCGGGGATCGCCTTCTTCGCGGTATCGCTGGTCGCGACGTCGTAATGCGGCGTGGCGGCCTTGATGGTCAGCGTGTCGCCGGAGGCCTCGACGCCGATCAGTTCCTTGATTTTGGAGAGATCGACGACGTCCGAGGGGCTGGCGAGCCGCTGCTTCATCACCGGCAGCAGCGTCTGGCCGCCGGCGAGGAATTTTGCCTCGCTGGCTTTGCCGAACAGGCTGGCGGCTTCGTCGACCGAGGAAGCGCGATGATAGGTGGTCTGGTACATCTTCGTTCCTCCCTCTTAAGCCGCGTGGATCGTGCGCCACACCCGGTCAGGGGTCGCGGGCATTTCCAGATTGTTCTTGCCGATCGCATCCGTGATCGCGTTGATCACGGCCGCGGAGGCGCCGATCGCGCCGGCCTCACCGCAACCTTTGATGCCCAGGGGATTGCCGGGGCACAGCGTCGTGGTGTGGGAGAGGTTGAAGGAGGGGACATCGTCGGCGCGCGGCATGGCGTAGTCCATGAACGAGGCCGTGACCGGCTGGCCGTTGGCATCGTAGATCGCGTGCTCCAGCAGCGCCTGCCCGATGCCTTGAACAAGGCCGCCATGGACCTGGCCCTCCACGATCATCGGGTTGATCAGCCGGCCGAAATCGTCGGCCGCGACGAAGTTGACGAAGGAGGTCTTGCCGGTGCCGGGATCGACCTCGAGCTCGCAGATATAGGTGCCGGCCGGGAAGGTGAAGTTGGAGGGGTCGTAGAAGGCGCTTTCCTTCAGGCCCGGCTCCATCCCGTCAGGCAGATTGTGCGCGGTATAGGCCGCGAGCGCGACCATCGGCAGCGCAATCGCCTTGTCGGTGCCCGTCACCTTGAACTCGCCGTTCTCGATGACGATGTCGGCTTCCGAGGCTTCCAGCGCATGCGCGGCGATCTTCTTGGCCTTGGACTCCATCTTCTCCATGGCTTTGAGGATCGCGGTGAGACCGACGGCTGCCGAGCGCGAGCCGTAGGTGCCCATGCCGAACTGCACCTTGTCGGTGTCGCCATGGACGATCGAGACCTGGCTGATGGGAACGCCGAGGCGATCCGCGACCAGCTGACAGAACGTGGTCTCGTGGCCCTGACCGTGGCTGTGCGAGCCCGTCAGGATCTCGATGGTGCCGACCGGATTGACGCGCACCTCCGCAGATTCCCACAGACCGACGCCGGCACCCAGGCTGCCGACGGCCTTGGACGGCGCGATGCCGCAGGCTTCGATGTAGCAGGACACGCCGATGCCGCGCAGCTTGCCTTGCGACTTCGCCTGCGCCTTGCGGGCAGCGAAGCCGGCATAGTCGATCGCCTTCATCGCCGCGTCGAGCGAGGCATTAAAGTCACCGGTGTCATAGGCCATGATCACCGGGGTCTGGTGCGGGAACTGAGTGATGAAGTTGCTCCGGCGCAACTGGGCCGGATCGACCTTGAGCTGCCGCGCGGCCGTCTCCATCAGACGTTCGATCAGGTAGCTCGCCTCGGGGCGGCCCGCGCCGCGATAGGCGTCGACCGGCGTGGTGTTGGTGTAGACGCCGACAACCTCGGCATGGATCGCCGGGATGTTGTACTGGCCCGACAGCAGCGTCGCGTAGAGATAGGTCGGCACCGACGACGAGAACAGCGACATGTAGGCGCCGAAATTCGCGTAGGTCTTCACCTTCAGGCCGGTGATCTTGTTGTTGGCGTCGAACGCCATCTCGGCGTGGGTGACGTGATCACGGCCATGCGCGTCGGTGAGGAAGGCCTCGGTGCGGTCGCCGGTCCATTTCACCGGGCGGCCGACCTTCTTCGAGGCCCACAGCGCCACCATCTCTTCCGGATAAATGAAGATCTTCGAGCCGAAGCCGCCGCCGACGTCGGGGGCGATCACGCGCAGCTTGTGCTCGGGCGCGATGTTGTAGAACGCCGACAGCACTAGGCGGGCGACGTGCGGGTTCTGCGAGGTCGTATAGAGCGTGAAGTGCTCTTCCGCCGCGTCGTAGTCGGCGATTGCCGCGCGCGGCTCCATCGCGTTCGGGGCCAGGCGGTTGTTGGTGACGTCGAGCTTGACGACGTTGGCAGCCTTGGCGAAGGCGGCATCGGTCGCGCCCTCGTCGCCGATCACCCAGTCATAGACCTGGTTGCCGGGAGCCTCGGGGTGAAGCTGCGGTGCGCCGGCCTTGATCGCGGCGTGAACGTCGGCGACGGCCGGGAGCTCTTCATAATCCACGACGACCGCCTCGGCCGCGTCGCGCGCCAGATTCTTGCTGTCGGCGATCACGACCGCGACGGCCTGACCGACGAAGCGCACCGTCTCCGGCGCCATCGCCGGCCATGCACCCATCTTCATCGGGCTGCCGTCCTTGGAGGTGATGGCCCAGCCGCAGATGAGGTTGCCGACCTTGTCGTCGACGAGTTGTTGTCCGGTGAGCACCGCGACCACGCCCGGCATCTTCAGCGCCGCGGATGAATCGATCGCCTTCACCTTGGCGTGCGCGTGCGGGCTGCGGATGAAATGGGCATGGGTCATGCCCAGCAATTTGATGTCGTCGACGTACCGGCCCTTGCCGGTAATGAAACGCTTGTCTTCCTTGCGCACGACGCGCGCGCCGATGCCTTCAACACCCATGTCTGGTCCTCCCGACCGGAATTGTTTCGACTGCGCTTTCCCTCGAAAGCGGCAGCGGTGGTTCTTGATTCGAGGCGCGCCGCCTTACTCGGCCGCCTGCGAGACCTTCATGCGTCCGGCTGCATCCAGCACGGCCTTGACGATGTTGTGATAGCCGGTGCAGCGGCAGATATTGCCTTCGAGCTCGTGACGGACGGTCGCTTCGTCGAGCTGGCCGCCGTGGCGATGGACGATGTCGATCGCCGACATGATCATGCCGGGGGTGCAATAGCCGCATTGCAGGCCATGATTGTCGCGGAAGGCGGCTTGCATCGGATGCAGCTCGTCGCCCTTCGCGATCCCTTCGATGGTGGTGACACTGGCGCCGTCAGCCTGACCTGCCAGCATGGTGCAGGATTTCACCGCCCTGCCGTCCATATGGACGACGCAGGCACCGCACTGGCTGGTGTCGCAGCCGACATGCGTTCCGGTGAGGTTGAGGTGATCGCGCAAGACGTGGACCAGCAGCGTGCGGTCCTCGACGTCGACGGCAACGGCCTTGCCGTTCACCGTCAGTTTGACTGTAGACACAGAGAGTACCTCCCGAATGTTTGTAGTTATTCCAATTAGAGACAGCGCGAACGGAACTTTGCAACTGGGATTTTAGGAACCATGCGTCATGGAAAGGTCATCGTGGCGGCTGCCGCTGATCTGCGATTCGGTCACGATGTTCCGTGCCGCCGCCGATGTGTGGCGCGGCCTCGCAGGGAGCTTTCAAAAAGGTGTCCGCTACGTCTGTGACGGCGTACGCGCGATCGCCATCGCGCGAAGCGCTTGCCTGGTCGCGTCTCGTGCCTCGCCCGCCCGCGCGTCGGTTTCTCCCTCAAATGCCTTGTTCGTTGCGCGAATAGGAGCACGCGTCCATGCCGTTGTAATCGCGATCTTGGTAGTAGGCTTTGGCGACTTAAGTCATTGATTTTACTTGCGGCAATGCAGCGAAGCCGACTCCGGCCGGAGTGTGGAACGAACCATCGGAGTCGCAACACTCGGACGTCATTTCGAGGTCTGCGCGGAGCGAGGGCGCCTGGAATCCATCGAGCGGCAGAGTTGGTGGATGAATGGATTCTCAGATGCGCAATTGCGCATCATGGCTCGCGACGGAGCCTGTCATTGGGCCGCGCTTCGCGCGGACCCGTTGGTCGCGCTCCGGAATGACATCGAAGGAATGAGCCGCCGCAAAGCAGGACTAGTACTTACTGGCGATTGATTGCAGCCGCGTGCCACCTTAGTCGGCCCTGACAAGCAACAGCGAAGGGGTGGAAACAATGCAGATGAACGACAGCCAGCGCATCCCGGCGTCGAAAGAGACAGTGTGGGCCGCGCTCAACGATCCCGAGATCCTCAGGCGCTGCATTCCCGGCTGCCAATCGCTCGAGATGTCATCGCCGACGGAGATGGTTGCGACCGTGGTGCTGAAGGTCGGACCGGTGAAGGCGACGTTCAGCGGCAAGGTGACGCTGACCGATATCGAAGCACCCAACGGCTACCGCATCATCGGTGAAGGCGCCGGCGGCGTCGCGGGCTTCGCCAAGGGCGGCGCGACGGTGAGGCTGGAAGAAGAATCTCCTGGCGTCACCATCCTGCACTACCAGGCAGATGCGCAGATCGGCGGCAAGCTCGCGCAGCTCGGCTCGCGGCTGATCGATTCGACGTCGCGCAAGCTGGCTGCGAATTTCTTCGAAAGCTTCGCAGCCGTGGTAGCGCCATCATCCTGATCGCTGCCCCCGGCCAGAGCGAGTCCGGAGCGGGACCTGTCGGGCCGCGGCACCGTGCTGTCCAAACTCGATCGTCCGTTTCGAGCTTAAAAATAAGGCCAAGACGCAAGCGTCGACAACGGGATGAGCAACGAAAGCTGCCACTGATTATCACTACTACCTTCCGCCTATACTAAGCGCGCGGCAGCGATGTTGTAATTCCGAACGATGGTTCGCAGACGAACTGCGTATCATGGGCGCATCGCGCTCGAGCGCTCAACGCGGCGCATACAACAAACATCGGAGGGAATACATGACCTTTGGAACGAAGGGCTTCTTGGCTGGCATTTCGATGATTGCGATGCTGGCCGCCGCGACATCCACCGTCCGCGCCAACGACTCCCTGATCAAGGCGCAATCCGACTCGAACCAGTGGGCCGTCGCCGGTCACGACTACGGCAACACGCGCTTCAGCCCGCTCAAGCAGATCAACACCGAGAATGCGGGCAAGCTGACGCTGGCTTATTCGTTCTCGCTGGCCTCGCTCCGCTCGAACGAATCGTCGCCGATCGTCGTCGGCAACACGCTCTACGTTTCGAGCTCCTGGGGTCCGAAATACGTCTACGCGCTCGACGCCGCCACCGGCGCGCGCAAATGGACTTACGAGCCCGATATTCCCGATGACGTGCTGCAATTCGCCTGCTGCGACGTGAACAGCCGCGGCGTCTCCTATGCCGACGGCAAGATTTTCGTCGGCCGCCTCGACGGCAAGCTGACGGCGCTGGATGCCGCGACCGGCAAGTCGCTGTGGACGACGAAGGTGGTCGACTACAAGCAGGGCTCGGTCATCACCTCGCCGCCGCTCGTCGTGCGCGACAAGGTCATCACCGGCTTCGGCGGCGGCGAGTACGGTGTGCGCGGCTCGTTGCAGGCCTTCGACATCAACACCGGCAAGCAGCTATGGCAGACCTTCACCGTTCCCACGCCGGAAGAGCCCGGCGGCGACAGCTGGAAGGGCGATACCGCCCAGCATGGCGGCGGCGCGGCCTGGTTGGTCGGCTCCTACGATCCGAAGAGCGACACGGTCTATTGGGGCACCAGCAATCCCGGTCCGTGGAACACCGCGGTGCGTTCGACCGGCGACGGCAATTTCGGCAAGCTGACCAACCTCTACACGGCCTCGACGCTCGCGCTCGATCCGAACACGGGCAAGATCAAGTGGCACATTCAGACGACGCCGGCGGACGCCTGGGACTATGATGGCGTCAACGAAGCCGTGCTCGCCGACCTCAAGATCGGCGGCAGCACCGTTCCGGCACTGATGAAGGCGGATCGCAA
The DNA here is from genome assembly GCF_053592855.1 of Bradyrhizobium sp. T-1. Classification (NCBI taxonomy): domain Bacteria; kingdom Pseudomonadati; phylum Pseudomonadota; class Alphaproteobacteria; order Hyphomicrobiales; family Nitrobacteraceae; genus Bradyrhizobium; species Bradyrhizobium sp. T-1. The sequence continues at coordinate 556,362 of NZ_CM132115.1, forward strand.
CGGCTACTTCTTCGTCGCAAACCGCGAGACCGGCAAGGTCCTCTCGGCGGAGAAATACGTGTTCTCCAACTGGGCCAAGAAGTGGGACGTCAACACCATGCGGGCGGAAGAGGATCCGGACAAGCGTCCCGGCCCCAACCATCCCGCCAAGGACATCTGCCCGAACCTGATCGGCGGCAAGAACTGGCAGCCGATGTCGTTCAACCCGCAGACCGGCCTCGTCTACATCCCGTCGAACAATGTCTGCATGGACTGGTCCGTCTCGGACGTCGCCTACAAGCGCGGCGTGTTCTATCTCGGCGCCGAATTCCCGACCAAGGAAGGCCCCGGCGGCTTCCTCGGTGAGCTCGTGGCCTGGGATCCGGTGGCGCAGAAGAAGGTCTGGTCGATCAAGGAAGACCTGCCGTTCAACGGCGGCACGCTGACCACCGGCGGTGGCCTTGTGTTTGCCGGCAACATTCATGGCGACTTCCGCGCCATCGATGCGAAGTCCGGCAAGGTGCTGTGGAGCAAGAATCTCGGCTCCGGTATCGGCGCGGGACCTGTGACCTATCAGGTCGACGGCAAGCAATATGTCGCCATCGTCGTCGGCCGCACGGCTTCGCTGCCTGCGTTCCTGGGCGAGGTAGGCAAGAAGATGACGGCCGCTGCACCCGAGGGCGGTTCCCTCTTCGTGTTCTCCGTCCAGTGACCACTCGCGCGCGTATCCTCGAGGTGACGGATACGCGCGCGCTTTTTCCCGACGACAATTGCGGCATCGGCCGATGCCTTGTGCCGCAACCATTGGCCCGACACAGCTCTGGCCCAGCAAAGCTATGGGAGACGAGGATGCGTCCGAATCATTCCGGCCTCGATTATTCCGGTCTTGGCACGAGCCGACATCGCGCTATCTCGGGCCTGCTCGCATGTGTCGCCGCGGCGTCGATCGTCTCGGCCTCGCCGTTGCGCGCGGACGACGTGCAGCCGTTCCGTCTTTGCGCCGATCCGACCAATCTGCCGTTCTCGAGCGATAGTCCGTCGCAGCCGGGGTTTTATGTCGAGATCGGGCAGGCGCTGGCGCAGGCGCTCGGCCGGCCGATCGCCTATGACTGGTACAAATCCTATTTCGGCAAGCGGACTGTGCGCGTCACGCTGCTCGGCAAGCAATGCGACGCCATGATCGGACTGCCGCGCTCCGAGGATTTCATGGGGCCGGCCGTGATCTTCTCCAACACTTTCGCAAAGGAGGGCTATGCCCTGGTGGCGGCGAAGGGACAGGCGATCGGCGGCGTCGACGGCCTAAAAGGCAAGCGCGTCGCGGTGCAGTTCGCCAGCACGCCGCAAAACCTGCTTGCCAGCCGTGACGATATCCAGAAGGTGACCGTGCTGTCGCCGGAGGAAGGCATGCAGGCGCTTGATCAGGGCAAGGCTGATGTCGCCTTCATCTGGGGACCTGTCGCCGGCTGGCTGAACAAGACCAGCTACAACGATCGCTATCAGATTCAGCTGACCGAGGGCGAAGGCCTGTCATGGGACGCCGCCATCGGCTTTGCCAAGACATCCACCGAGCTCCGTGATCGTGTCGATGCCGTCTTGCCGCAGCTTCAGAAGACGATCGGCGAGCTCGCGGTAAAGTACGGCTTGCCGACCGGGCAGCCGGTGCGCTTCGGCGCGGCCCAGGCGGGGCCGGCGGGAACGACGACGGGGACGGGAACCGGGGCCGGAGTGATCCAGGTCGCCAACGTGGTGGCGACCGAGTCCAAGGGCGATGCGTCTGTGCCGAATGCGGAGACCGTCGGCGCAGGCAAGGAGATCTTCAACGGCACCTGCGCGCATTGTCATGGTCCCGACGCCATCCAGAGCGAGCGGAAGATCGACCTCCGGCTCCTGCGCCACCGCTACGGCGACGACATGCGCGATACGTTCTGGAAGACCGTGCACGAAGGCCGGCCATCCAAGGGCATGCCGCCCTGGAAGGACGTGTTCACCGACGAGCAGTTCGACAGCATTTATTCCTTCCTGCTGACCGTTCAGGCGGAATCGAACGACTGAATGGCCTTGACCGGACGGGGGCGGCGAGATGTGCTAACGTCCATCCGCCATCCTCCCGATGCCGGACCGGCGCAGGATCGATGCGCTGCTACCGCTGATGCGGTTCAGATGCGGTGGATTCACTTGGAAGGCGCCATGGCCAGCTTCCTGATCATCGATGATCATCCGCTGTTTCGCGAGGCGCTCGGCAATGCCGTGCGGCTGGCCTTGCCTGAGGCGCGGATCCTCGAGGCGATGTCGATCGAGGATGCCCTGCATACCCTCTCGGCCGAGCAGGGAATTGACCTCGCGCTGCTCGACCTCTCGCTGCCGGATGCGACCGGTTTCTCCGGCTTTCTGCGCCTGCGCGAGGCCTATCCACGCCTGCCCGTCGCCATCGTATCGAGCGAAGAGGACCAGCGCGTGGTCGGCGAGGCGCTGGCGCTGGGCGCCGCCGGGTATCTGCCCAAGTCGACATCGAAGCGTGAGCTGGCACAGTCGATCGAAGGCGTGTTGAGCGGGTCGGTGTCGGTCCCGAAGGATTTTGTGGCGGCGCCGCAGCGGCGGCGGGCCGACGCCAGCAGGGCTCTCGAGGTCAAGCTGCGCGAGCTGACGCCGCAGCAGCTTCGCGTGCTCGACCTCCTGCGCCGCGGCTATCCGAACCGGCAGATCGCCCAGGAGCTTCGGCTCGCGGAATCCACGGTGAAGGCGCACATCACCGAGATCCTGCGCAAGCTCGGTCTGTTCAGCCGCAACAAGGCGATCATCGCGGTCGGCAAGATGGATCTGCCCGATCCGCGGGGCCGGCTCAATGCGCGCCCCGATCGCGGGAGGTCGTCGTGATGGGCGGTGTCGTTTTTGACATGGATCAAGCCGGCCCGGCCGGGTGGGGACATTCTCGGCTCAGGCAATTCAACGTCGATCCCGGCGACGTCCCGGGCTTCGGCCAGATCTTCAGAGCGGCTCACGCGCGATGCGATTTCTGATTGTCGAAGACCATCCGCTGTTTCGCGAGGCGCTCGAGGGCGCGCTGCAGATGGTGGAGCCTGCGGCCGAGATCCTTCAGGCGGTTTCGATCGACGACGCGATCGAGCAGGTCGCCGGGACACCGGAGCTCGACCTCATCCTGCTCGATCTGTCGATGCCGGGCACGACGGGCCTTTCGGGCATCATACGCATCCGCAAGACGTTTCCCAGGATTCCCGTCGTCATCGTATCGGGGCATCAGGACCAGCAGATCATCTCCGGTGCGCTGTCGCTTGGCGTGTCCGGCTACATCCTCAAATCATCATCCAAGCAGACACTGGCGCAGTCGATCGGCGAGGTGCTGCGCGGCTCGGTCTGTGTTCCCGCCGCTTATCATGGGCTGGTCCGGCCGCCGCGCGCATCCGGTCCGGCGGAGGATCTCCTGAAGCGCCTGCACGACCTGACGCCGCAACAATTGCGCGTGCTCGACATGCTCAAGCGGGGACTGCAGAACAAGCAGATCGCCTATGAGCTGAAGATTTCGGAGACCACGGTGAAGGTCCACGTCTCCGATATCCTGCGCAAGCTCAACGTGCTGAGCCGCACCAAGGCGATCGTCGAAATGTCGAGGATCGATTTCGCGACGCTGGCAGCGGGGGGGACAGGCCCGAAGCGGGAGCCCTCGCAGGCCGATCCGCCATCCGGATAGCCGGGCGGCAATCATCGGAACGAGGCGCGAACCTCGGCGATGGTCCCCTCCGGATTTTGGAGATGAGGGTAGTGTCCAATACCGGGGAGAAGCGCGAATTTGGCGCGTGGTGTCCTTTCGTCGCTGGTCGCCGTCACCTCACCAATGCAAGGAGCGGCTTGCCCTTTTCGACGATGTAGGTGGCGAGCTCGCTGCCGGTGACGCTGCCGACGTTCCTCGCCGCATGAACCGTTCCGGCCGGAATGAACAGGACGTCGCCGGCCTTCAGCGTGACCGGCGGCTTGTCCTCGATCTGGTACTCGAGCGAACCCGCGAGGACATAGATGATCTCTTCGCCGGGATGCGTGTGCTTGCCGAAGGCCACTCCGGGGGCGAGGTCGACGCGGACCTGGACGGCTTCGCGTCCGGGGACGGAGAGATCATGCCGCTGCAGATCGGTCCGAGTCACGCCCGCTTGCTGCGCCAGCGCCGCGGGCGCTGCCAGAACGCTCCCCGCGATCAGCGCCGCGATCGCCATGATCTTCATCTTCTTCACCTCAGTCGTGCTCATGTCGTGCTTCCTTGGTGTGAGCGGAACGTTCAGATCGATTTGCGCAGCGAGCGGAGGCCCGTGCGGACCTCCTCCGCAAAAAGCTGCGGTTGCTCCCAGGCCGCGAAGTGCCCGCCTTTGTCGACCCTGTTGTAGTGGATGAGCTTGTGGTAGGCGCGCTCGGTCCAGCTGCGCGGAGCCTGGTAGAGTTCGCCGGGAAAGACGCTCACGGCCGTGGGGATCGAGCTGTCGACCGCGTTGAGCGCGCTCACTCCCTTGTTCTCCCAATAGAAGCGCGCCGCCGAGACCGCGGTGTTCGTCAGCCAGTAGAGCGCGATGTCGTCGAGGACGTCGTCGCGGGTCACGGCGCCGGCGGAATGCCCATTGACGGTGCGCCCGAGCACGGCCGAGGTGATCGCCGCGGCCGGCTGCGCATCACCGTCACCGTGGTCGAGAAACCAGGCGGCCAGGCCGACCGGCGAATCCGCCAATGCGTAGAGCGTCTGCGGCCGCGTCGCCATCATCGCGGCATAGGCAAAATGCTTGGCGCGAAATTCCTTCACCTTGTCGAAGGCGTGTTGCTCCTCGGCAGAGAGGCCAGAAGGGGTCTCACCGCTCTGCAGCACCTTGGTGATCTCCGGCGGAATCGTGCCGGGGAAGTTGGTGTGGATGCCCAGCAGCTCCGGCGGGGCCTGCGCAGCCATCGCATTGGAAATGAGTGCGCCGATGTCGCCGCCTTGCGCGACAAAGCGGGAGTAGCCAAGGCGCTTCATCAGCTCGACCCATGCGCGCGCGACGCGAGGGGGTCCCCAGCCGCTGCTGGTCGGTTTGCCCGAAAACCCGTAGCCCGGAACCGACGGGATCACGACATGGAAGGCATCCGATGCGCTCGCGCCGTACGCTGTGGGATTGGTGAGCGGATCGATGATCTTCAACTGCTCGATGATCGAACCGGGCCAACCATGTGTGACGATGAGCGGCAACGCATTGTCGTGCTTCGAACGGACATGGATGAAGTGAATGTCCAGCCCGTCGATCTCGGTGATGAACTGCGGCAGGGCGTTCAGCTTTGCCTCGATCTTCCGCCAGTCGTAGTCCGTCGCCCAATAGCGGGCGAGGTCCTGAAGGATCGCTAGCTGCACGCCCTGCGATTCGTCGGTCACGGTTTCCCGCTCCGGCCACCGCGTCGCGTTGATGCGGCTGCGCAGGTCAATCAGCGCTGCCTGGGGAATGTCGATCCGGAAGGGGCGGATTTCATCAGGCGTGCCGGCCGGCGCCGGATGCGCGGGAAGAAGACTCGCGGCCGCCGCCGCGGCAAGTCCCATTCCGGCGGAACGCAAGAGTTGCCGGCGGTCCGGCTTGATGACTTCCAAGACTGAATGCGCACGCATCGGGAGACTCCCTCACTCGTTCAATTGGGTGACGTCGCGGCCGCAGGGCTCAGACCGGGAGCGGTTGGCCGGCCTGCTCGCGCGCGATGTAGTCGGCGTACCAGTCCGGCCAGTTCGCATCGTGCTGACCGCCGTTCCGCTTCTCGTGCTCGCCGTGTGCCACGGACGCACGTCGGAGCGCGCTCGCCAGTTCAGTCGAGGAGGTAAATGTCGTGCCTGCCGCATCAACGCGTCCCGGCAATCGCGAGGTCACCTCCTGGAACAGCCAGCCATTGCCGTCGGGATCCCTGAACGAAACGTATGAGCGATAGCTGCTGCGTGCGGGATCCAGACCACGGATTCGACGTCGCCCGAACAGATAAGGCTCGTCCGGTCCGGTGTGCACGTCGCCTTCGGCGTGGAAGACCTCGCTGACCTCGATGCCGCGATCGCGCAGATCTTTGCGCGCGGCCTCGATGTCGGAGACGATCAGGTACAGGCCCTGGGCGGAGCCGGGGGTCGCCTCGGTGACGTTCTTGCCGAAGATGACGGAGGAGGGTGAGCCGGGCGGCGTGAACTGGATCACGCGGTAGTCGTCGGGCCCGGCGAAATCGGCATCGAGCCTCCATCCGAGTTTCGCGTAGAACGCCTTGGCGCGGTCGACGTCGGACACAGGGATGACGACGACCTCGAGCTTCATATCGGTCGCAGGGGTTGTGGTGGTGCTGGTTGCATTGGTGGCGGGCATGGCTCTCTCCTGAATTAGATCGTATCCGATTTATTCGGGTGCGCTGTATAAAGGGCCGCAGGGCGCCAATGTCAACCCTTCCGATTTAATCGGATACGATATATATGCATGCGGAACTTCACATATCCGTGTCGGAAAGGACGCCCCTTAATGAGCCTGAAGAGCAGTCCCAGGGCCGAATCCAGAGATCATTCAACGGCTAATGAGAAACAGGAACCTGCGGGCGAGCGGCGCCTCGCCGATTTCCTGTGCTTTGCGATCTATTCGGCCAACCTTGCCTATGGACGGGCCTACAAGCCCGGCCTCGATGAGCTCGGCCTGACCTACCCACAGTGGATCGCGATCGTGGCGCTGTGGGAGCAGGACGGCCAGACCGTGAGCGAACTCGGAAACAAGATGTTCCTGGAATCCAACACCCTGACGCCGATCCTGAAAAAGCTCGAGGCGATGGGCTATTTGCGCCGCCAACGGGATCCTGCCGACGAGCGGCAGGTGCGCGTCAGCCTCACCGACGCCGGCCGACGCCTCCGCGAGAAGGGCATGCACATGAATCTCGTGAAGTCGAGCGGACTCAAGCCGGATGAATTCGCGCGGCTGCAGAAAAGCGTCGTCACGCTCCGCGACAATTTGATCAAGGCGATGGAAGAGGAGTGACAAGCCCAGCCTACTGTGCATGGGGTTGTTTTCGACATTTTTGTCTTGGCGATGCCCCGCCACTGCAAGCGGGGTGCACCTAGCTCAGCAGGAACGACAGCAGCGCCCGCATCTCGGCGGGCTTGATCGGCTTCTTCAGCACTTCGAGGCCGTGCCGGCTCGCTTCTTTCGCGGCCTTTTCGGAGTAGTCGGCGGTGATGATCATGGCCGGCGTGTCGAGCTTCAGATGCTGGCGAATGTCGGCGATCGCCGACAAGCCGCTCTCGCCGTGATCGAGATGGAGATCGGCGATGACGGCGTCCGGCGCGCCGCCGAGTTCGTTCAGGCGTGACAATGCGTCCGCGGTCGACCGCGTCGGCGCGACGTCGCAGCCCCAGCCCTCCAGCAGGGCGGCCAAGGCCTCCGAGCCGTTCGGATCATTCTCGATCAGCAGGATCTTGGCGCCCTCGAGGCCGCCATAATGCTGCGCGGCCGGCTTGATCTCGTGCGCCTCGTCGCGGACCTCGGCGAGGTCCGCCGGCTCGAGCTCCAGGGAGAAGGTCGATCCCCTCCCGATCTGCGACGACAGCCGCACCTTGTGTCCGAGCTCGGTGGCGAAGCGCCGGACGATGGAAAGGCCCAGCCCGAAACCGGCCTGGTCGCCGGCGCTGGCCTCGCCGCGCTGGAATTCGCGGAAGATCGCCTCCTGCTGCGCCTGCGCGATGCCCGGCCCGGTGTCGGAGACCTGAACGCAGATGCGGTCGCCCCTCAGCCGGCATCCCATGACGACGCCGCCACTGCGGGTGTATCGTATGGCATTGGCAAGCAGGTTCTGCAGGATCCGCCGCAGCATCATCGCATCCGACTTCACGGCCAGCTGCGAGGTGCGGATGCGCAAGGAAAGGTCCTGCCGCGCGACGATCGGCTCGAACTCGTTGCGGAGCTGCTCGAACAGGGGCGCCAGCGCGATCGGGTGTACGTCGGGCCTGAGTGCGCCGGCATCGAGCTTTGCGATCTCCAGCAGCGATCGCAGCAGGTCCTCCAGCATCACCAGCGAGCGGTCGGCCTGATCGATCAACTGCCCCGCCTCCTGCGAGGCCATCATCTCGGTCAGCGCCGACAGCGTCAGGCGCGCCGCGTTGAGCGGCTGCAACAAATCATGGGTGACCGAGATCAGCACCGAAGACTTCAGCGAGCTCGCAGCCTCGGCTTGCCGCTTGGCGCGGTAAAGACCCTCATTGGCGCGCTCGATCGAATGCAGCGCCTCGCGCAACTGATGAGTCCGGTCGCGAACCTTGTGATCGAGCGCAATCGCGGTCTCGAACAGCGAGAAGGCGTTGAGCTGCTGGTCCATCGAGCGTTCGACGCGCGACATCAGCGCGGCATTGATCTTTTTCAGCTTTGCCGCTTCGCGCTGCAGCTGCTCGACGGTCTGAGGATCCTGCCAGCTCTCCGTCACGCCCGGCGCCTTCCGATCGCAACGCCCGTGAAGGTCTGGTTCACATGCATGGAGCCAAACTGTTCGCCATAGGTGTGGAATCCGACGACGCGATTCTGCCGGTACAACTCGGACATGTCGCGGGCTAGCTGATGCTGCTCGGCGTCCAACCGGCGGAGCAGGCATTCGAAGCCGATATAGAGCGAGACGTCTCCGATCTGGTCGCGGATTTCGGCGAAGGTGTCGCGGGTCGATCCGACCAGGCTTCGCGATGACGCGGCGGTCAGCACCATGCCCTCATCGATGGCGCAGAAGAAATGCAGGGAGCCGTCCGGCTCGACCCGCTGGATCGATCGCGCGTAGTAGGAGCCGCCGACGCGCACCAGGACGGGATGGGATGCGAAGGAGAACGGATCGAGCTTGGCATCCAAGATCCCGACCATGCGCGAATATTCCTCGGCGGCCGGCTCCGCATTCAGCTCCCTGACCGTTCGACTTTCGATGTCGGCCTCTGTGACCACCATCTTCTGCGCCCGCGGTTCGAAATTGTCGCATTTGAAGGCTCGGAACGGCAGGGACGTGCTCAGCAGGATCAGGAGCGCGGCATTGGTGTGCGCCTCACCGTCGAAAAACACCCAGGTCTTCTCGAAGCGCATTCCGTCGCCTGCGGATCCGCCGACCACCGGGATGTCGTCAAGCGAGGCATAGATCGCGGACATCACCGCCTCTTCGCGGCGGCACAGGCCGTCGATCAGGACCAAGCCGAACGGACTGCCGTGATCGATCTGCGGGGTCGCCCGCAGCAGCTCGTGGCGAAGCTCGCCGCCGATCCTGCGGCCGTCCTCCACCTGGAAGCTGTCGAGGTTGAGAATGGGCCGCACTGCGGCCGAGAAGTCGGCGCGGCCGAAGGCGAGGGCCACGACACTGTTCTCGTCCCAGCCGTCAGGGGCAAGCTCGCCCGCGGTGGTGCAGCCGCAGACTTGGGTCTCATCGAATTGTCGGGTGATCGCGGCGATGAAATGATGGGGGTCGTAGCGGGGGGAGAGGAAAACCAGGATCAGTGCCAGCTCGTCGGACGGAAGCTGGGCCGCAAGCTCGGCCACGGCCTCGTCGACGGTCGCCGCCTTCGATTTGGCAACGGCAACACCAGACGCACCGCCAAACCGAAACTCGGTTTGCCCCACTCCGTTTCTCCCTTGAGGATCCGCTTGGTCTAACGCCAGTTGCGTGATTATTGCCTGACAAGTGCCGTAAGAATAAGGCGTTTTCCGGTTAGCCGCAACACGCGAGGTCGCAAGCGGCGGCACGGGCTTTCGCAGCGGGGCTCTCCACCGAAGATGCAGGTCGGACGAATTTACCGCCCTTTATTGATTCTGCCTTAGTTTTGCGCATTCCGGTCTGGGGGCGGGGCGCCTCCCGATTGCGGCTGAAGACTAAATGGGGGTTTGGGAATGTCCGGGCGTACCGCGTCGCCGTCTAAGCGCAGCATATTTCCGACCCTCCGGTTCCGCGCCAAGATCATCCTTGGTTTTGCCGCCGTGCTGGCGATCTCTGCCGGCAGCATGGCGTTCGCCTATTTCGGCTTCGAGCGAGTCTCATCCGGCGTCGGGTCCTATCGCAGCAGCGTCTCGGAGGCCGATCTTGCCCGCAATATCGACCGCGAGCTGCTTGGCTACCGCTCGGCCGTCAAATATTTCGTCGTTACCGGCAAGGAAGACGATGCCAAGGCGGCGCTCGACGCCGAGGCCAGCCTGAGGGGCGCCATCGATCAGGCGGTCAAGAGCGCCAAGACACCGGCGCGGCAGGACAGCCTCGACAAGCTCGCGAAGGAGTTCGCGAATTTCTCCGCGACCTTCGCCAAGGTCCTCCAGGCCAAGCGCGACAGCGCGCTGCTGGTGCAGAACCAGCTCTCGCGCCAGGCCAATCTCCTGAAATACAAGCTCGACGATATCGGCAACAACGCCTCCGATTCCGAGGCGCAGGCGATCGAGTTCGGTACCAAGCAGGTCAATGCCCAGTTCCAGACCGCAAGCGCGGCGGCGACCAATTTCGTGCTGACATCCGACCAGGCGATCGCGACCAGCGCGCTGGCACGGCTGAAATTCGTCGAGAACTCGCTCGGCGCGGTCTACTCCATGGACGACAAGATCGTCGCCGGCCTGAAGGACGCCAAGACGATCCTTGGCGCCTATCGCGAAGCGCTGGAGAAGCTGATCGCCAACGCCAAATTGGTCGATGAACTCGTCACCGAGATGAGCGGTTCGGCGGGCGCGATCCTTCGGGGCGCCTCCGCCATGAAGGCGGATCTGGTTGCCGAACAGCAGCGGCTGGATTCGGAATCGGCGGCGACCATCGGCAAGACCGAGCAACTGGTGCTGATGCTGGCCGTCGGCGGCACGCTGCTCGGCGCGGTCCTCGCCTTCCTGCTCGGCACCGGCATCTCCCGGCCGATGATCGCGATGTGCAAGGCGATGCGCGAGCTGGCCTCGGGCAATTTCGACGTCGTGCTGCCGGGCCTCGGCCGCAAGGACGAGATCGGTGAGATGGCCGGCGCGGTCGAGGAGTTCAAGGTTCAGGCGGTGGCCAAGGCCGAACGCGATGCCGCCGCGAGCGAGGCCCAGAACAAGGAGCAGGCAGCAAGCCGCCGCGGCGAACTGATCCGCTTTGCCGATGATTTCGAGAGCGCCGTCGGCGCCATCGTGTCCAACGTCTCGGCCTCCGCCGTGCAGCTTGAATCCTCGGCCTCCACGCTGACCCGCACTGCCGAGACCACGCAGACCCTGTCGAGCCAGGTGGCCGGCGTTTCCGAGCAGGCCTCGAGCAACATGCAGTCGGTCGCCACCGCGACCGAGGAGCTCTCCGCCTCGGTCGAAGAGATCGGCCGCCAGGTCCGCGACTCCAGCCGCATCGCCGAAGCCGCCGTCGTGCAGGCCAAGGAAACCGACGGCCGCATCGGAAAGCTGTCCCATGCCGCCCAGCAGATCGGCGAGGTCGTGAAGCTGATCACGGCAATCGCCGAACAGACCAATCTTCTCGCGCTCAACGCCACCATCGAGGCGGCGCGTGCAGGTGACGCTGGCCGCGGTTTTGCGGTGGTCGCGAGCGAAGTGAAATCGCTGGCGAGCCAGACGGCGAAGGCAACGGACGAGATTTCCTCGCACATCGCGGGCATGCAGGGCGCCACCGCCGAATCGGTCGCCGCGATCAAGGAGATTGGCGCGACCATCGGCCAGATCTCGTCGATCTCGACCTCGATTGCGAGCGCCGTCGAGCAGCAGGGCGCGGCGACGCAAGAGATTGCCCGCAGCGTCCAGAACGTCGCCCAGGGCACCCAGACTGCGGCGACCGACATCGGTCAGGTCAACCGCGGCGCCGCCGAAACCGGCTCGGCCTCCGAGGAGGTGCTGCACTCGGCCAAGACGCTGTCGTCCGAAAGCACGCGGTTGCGTGCCGAGCTCGATCGCTTCATGGCGAATATCCGGGCGGCGTAGGGCCCGCGTCACCTAACCGCAAGTTGCGACGCGGTAAATTTACCGCAGCTTATCCTTTGCCATTTACCGTGCAGAAGAGTCGGGGAGCGGGCTGCTCCCGGGCGGCGCCTGGTTTTCCGCGAATGGAATGGGGTGGGGGAATGTCCGTCAAGTCGAAGCCGAGCTCATCGAAGCTCGTCACCTTGCGTTTTCGTGCAAAAATCATCCTTGGCTTCGTGGCGGTGCTCGCCATCCTTGCCGTCAGCATGACGTTCGCCTATTTCGGCTTCGAGCGAATCGCGGGCGCCGTCGCCTCCTACCGGGCCAGCGTGGCTGAAGCAGACCTCGCGCGGACCATCGATCGCGAATTGATCGGCTATCAGGGACTGACCCGGGCTTACACGCTGACCGGCGCCGCTGACGACGAGGCCGCGGCCAAGGCGGCCGAAGAGAATCTGAAGGCGGCGATTGCGAAGTCGATGTCTGCCACAACGGGCGCGGCGCGACGAGAGGAGGTCGGCAAGCTCGAAGCCGAGTTCAAGCGCTTCACAAAGGTTTTCGGTGAGATCATCACGCTGACGCGTGAGAACAACAAGATCGCGACCGATGAGCTGAACAGCGTCGGCAACAAGATCCGCTTCAAGTTCGACGACCTCGCCGATACTGCGGCGCTCGCCGGCCTCGCATCGGTCCAGACCACAGCCAAGGACATCACCTCGCAATATCTTGCGGTCTCCACCTCGGTCAGTGCCTTCGTCGCCAAGCCGGAGCCGAAGACCGCCGACGGCGTGGTCGCCCGCATCAAGTTTCTGGAGACATTGCTGGTCTCGATCTACGCCAATGATCAGAAGATCACGGACCGTGTCACCGAGATCAGTAATTTGCTGAAGCAGTACCGCGCGTCCTTTGCAAAACTGTCGGAGAATGTGAAGGTCATCGTCAAGGCGAACGGCGAGATGACCAAGACGGCGGCATCCATCCTCAAGCTCTCGGGCGAATTGCGGTCCGACCTGTCGGCCGATCAGCAGCGTATCGAAGCGAGTGCGAATGCGACGATCGGGGAAACCGAGCGGTTGATGCTGATGCTGGCGCTGGGTGGTCTCGCAGTCGGCGCTGTGCTGGCGCTGATGCTCGGCAACGGCATCTCGCGGCCGATGATCGCGATGTGCAAGGCAATGCGCGAGCTGGCCTCGGGCAATTTCGACGTCGTGCTGCCGGGCCTCGGCCGCAAGGACGAGATCGGCGAGATGGCCAGCGCGGTCGAGGAGTTCAAGGTTCAGGCGGTGGCCAAGGCCGAACGCGATGCCGCCGCGAGCGAGGCCCAGAATAAGGAGCAGGCAGCAAGCCGCCGCGGCGAACTGATCCGCTTTGCCGATGATTTCGAGAGCGCGGTTGGCGCCATCGTGTCCAACGTCTCGGCCTCCGCCGTGCAGCTTGAATCCTCGGCCTCCACGCTGACCCGCACTGCCGAGACCACGCAGACCCTGTCGAGCCAGGTGGCCGGCGTTTCCGAGCAGGCCTCGAGCAACATGCAGTCGGTCGCCACCGCGACCGAGGAGCTCTCCGCCTCGGTCGAAGAGATCGGCCGCCAGGTCCGCGACTCCAGCCGCATCGCCGAAGCCGCCGTCGTGCAGGCCAAGGAAACCGACGGCCGCATCGGAAAGCTGTCCCATGCCGCCCAGCAGATCGGCGAGGTCGTGAAGCTGATCACGGCAATCGCCGAACAGACCAATCTTCTCGCGCTCAACGCCACCATCGAGGCGGCGCGTGCAGGTGACGCTGGCCGCGGTTTTGCGGTGGTCGCGAGCGAAGTGAAATCGCTGGCGAGCCAGACGGCGAAGGCAACGGACGAGATTTCCTCGCACATCGCGGGCATGCAGGGCGCCACCGCCGAATCGGTCGCCGCGATCAAGGAGATTGGCGCGACCATCGGCCAGATCTCGTCGATCTCGACCTCGATTGCGAGCGCCGTCGAGCAGCAGGGCGCGGCGACGCAAGAGATTGCCCGCAGCGTCCAGAACGTCGCCCAGGGCACCCAGACTGCGGCGACCGACATCGGTCAGGTCAACCGCGGCGCCGCCGAAACCGGCTCGGCCTCCGAGGAGGTGCTGCACTCGGCCAAGACGCTGTCGTCCGAAAGCACGCGGCTGCGTGCCGAGCTCGATCGCTTCATGGCGAATATCCGGGCGGCGTAGGGCCAGGAAGCGCCTCTGCCTTCACTGTCGTCCTGGCGAAAGCCAGGACCCATTACCCCGGGGGGTAGAATCGTGCAGCGAGCTGGCAACTCTGAGTCCTCGCCAAACTTCCCTCTGGGGTAATGGGTCCTGGATCAACGCTCGGCTTCGCTGCGCTTGTCCAGGACGACGACGGGGCGAAGAGCGCGCGTTTCACTCCCTCCCGAACGCCCGCCTTAGTTCCACCTTCGCCCTCTCCAGCCGCGTGCGCTGCGTCTTTGGCAACGTTTTGCCGGCGCGATTGACATAGAAAGTCAGCATCGACAGCGCCGAGCGATAGGCGCCGGTCTTACGGCGCGCGCTGTGTTCGGCGGAACGCTTCAGCGACGCTGCGATCTTTTTCGCGCTGGTCAGCTTGAACACGCCCCGCTTGAGGTCGAGCGCGTCGCTCTCCCTCGTGACGCGTTGCGACCAACGCTTCGGTGCGGCGCGTTTGATGCTCTTTCGCACGCCGCCGCGGCTCGCGTCGGTCTTCTTGCGTGCAGCTGATTTGCGCGAATGTGTCGTCTTTCTGGCATGAGCCATGCGTCAACTCCTTGCGGCTCCGGCGGAAACGATCGGGATCCGGCAACGTTCCTGAGGGAACCGCCCCTTCTCGCGAACGTTGTCGCAGGTGGCAGGCGGAATGCCGCACCCCACGACCCAGCAACGTGATGGAATTGCAGCAGAGCCCAGCGCTGAACTATGGACCTGCAGTCCCGACGGCGGCTGCGGCCGATCGCATCGTCGAGACCAGCATTCCTGCGCGGCTCGATGCGTTGTCGTGGAGCGGCTTTCACACCCGCGTCGTCCTGGCGCTTGGCATTACATGGATTCTCGATGGGCTCGAGGTGACGCTCGCCGGTGCTCTCTCGGGCGCGCTGAAGCAGAGCCCGACGCTTCATTTCTCAAATTTCGATCTCGGCATCGCTAACTCCGCCTATCTTGCAGGCGCCGTGCTGGGTGCGCTCGGTTTCGGCTGGCTCACCGATCGGATCGGCCGCAAAAAGCTGTTCTTCATCACGCTGGCTCTCTATCTGTCGGCCACCGCGGCCACCGCCTTGTCGTGGGACGTCGCGAGCTACGCGCTGTTTCGCTTCCTGACCGGCGCCGGTATCGGCGGCGAATACACCGCGATCAATTCGACCATCCAGGAACTGGTGCCAGCGCGATACCGCGGCTGGACCGATCTCGTCATCAATGGCAGCTTCTGGATCGGCGCCGCTATGGGTGCGGTCGCGGCCATTGTGCTGCTCGATCCCAATGTGATCAGTCCCGATCTCGGCTGGCGCCTTGCCTATCTCATCGGCGCCACCATCGGCCTCGTCGTACTCCTGATGCGGATGTGGATCCCGGAAAGTCCGCGCTGGCTGATGGTTCATGGCCGGCCCGATCAGGCGCATGCCATCGTCGGCGAGATCGAGCGCTCGGTGATCGGGCACGATCAGGATGCGAGCGACGGGCGCTTTGCCAAGATGCGTCTGAAGATGCGCGACCATACCCCGATCCGCGAGGTCGTGCATACCCTGTTCTCGGCCTATCGCCAACGCGCCCTGGTCGGCCTCGCATTGATGAGCGCGCAGGCCTTCTTCTACAACGCGATCTTTTTCACATTTGCGCTGGTGCTGACGGACTTCTACGGTATCAGCGCTGATCATGTCGGCTGGTACCTGCTGCCGTTCGCCGCCGGTAACTTCCTCGGGCCGTTGCTGCTCGGCCGTCTGTTCGATACGCTCGGCCGGCGTGTCATGATCATGTTCACCTATGGCGTCTCGGGTCTGCTGCTGGCGCTGTCGGGCTATCTGTTCTCGATCGGCGCGCTGAGCGCGCAGGGGCAGACGATTGCCTGGATGGTGATCTTCTTCTTTGCCTCACCTGCTGCGAGCGCGGCCTACCTCACCGTCAGCGAGACGTTTCCGCTTGAAGTCCGCGCGCTGGCGATCGCCGTGTTCTACGCGGTCGGCACCGGCATCGGCGGCGTGGTCGGGCCTGCCCTGTTCGGCGTGCTGATCGACACGGGATCGCGTGCCAGCGTGTTCGCCGGCTATCTGCTGGGGGCCTTTCTGATGATCGCGGCTGCGATCGTGGCGTGGCGCTATGCCATTTCCGCGGAACGAAAATCGCTAGAACAAATCGCGCGGCCGCTCGCGTCCATGGAGTAGACTATGAAATCGGAACTTGCGGAACTGGATCGGAAGCGTCCCATGCTGGAAGATGAAGCGCCCGACGCGGTGCCTGTGCCCCATGCGCTCGTTCCGCATCTCAATGAGACCGCGATCCTGCTCGACATCGACGGGACGCTGCTCGACCTGATGCCGACGCCGCGCGAGGTGTGGGTGCCGCCGGGCTTGTCGGAGACGCTCAACCGGCTGACGGAGCGGACCTCGGGCGCGCTGGCGATGGTCAGCGGCCGTTCGCTCAACGACATCGATCTGATCTTCGCGCCCGATGTATTTCGTGCTGTCGCCGGACACGGTGCGGAGATGCGCCTGTCGCTGGGCAACGAGGCCGACGACGTGCACGCGCCGCCGATGGACAAGGAGCTGAAGCGGCGGCTGGCCGCGATCGCAAAGCTGAGCCCCGGCATTCTGCTCGAAGACAAGGGCTATTCACTGGCGCTGCATTATCGCCTCGCGCCGCATGCGGAGAAAGCGATCTATGAGGCCGTCTCGCTGATCCGCGCTGATCTGCCCAATGCACCGATCGAGGTTTTGCCCGGAAAGTTCGTCTACGAAATCAAGCATTCCGGTTTCACCAAGGCGACCGGTGTGCGCGAACTGATGCAGCACGAGCCGTTCAAGGGACGTCGTCCGATCTTCATCGGTGACGACGTCACCGATGAAACTGTGTTCGCGATCATGCCCGACATGAACGGACTCTCGTTCTCGGTCGGCCGCCGCGCCATCGGCGTCAACGGCCACTTCGACGCGCCGAACGATGTACGCGCGTTCCTTGCGCGTCTGCTCGACGATACAAGGTTGGAATAAGGCACGTCATCTCGGGGCCACATTGTCGGGCACAGTGTTCCGTCGCGCGCGCAATTCACGCTGCGCAACACAGCCGCCAAAACTCTCTTTCTCAACAGGAATTCCCCCGGTTCCCGCAAGGAAACTGGTTCCAACGCGCATGCCTGACTTTGGTTTCATTTCGTAGAAATGATGACAGGAACCATATTGATGAACGGCAGTTAAACGGGGTGGAATGAACAGGAGGGGACGACCTGTGAACTTAGTCGTCGTTTCAAATCGAGTTGCGCGCGGTAAACCCAATGAGCCCATGACGGGTGGCCTCGCGGCGGCGTTGCTTCCCGTCGTGGAGCATTCGGGTGCGATCTGGGTGGGTTCCTCCGGCCGCGTACGCGACGGTCATCAGAAGGAGCCTTTTGCCGAGATCGAAGCGCTCGGCTCAGGTGCGATCGCGACGCTGGATTTGCCGGCGGCGCATTACGGCGGCTACTACGAAGGTTTTGCCAATTCGGCGCTGTGGCCGGCGCTGCATTCGCGCAGCGACCTGATCCGTGTCTCGCGCGAAGATTATGTCAGCTATCGCGAGGTCAACGCGTTCATGGCGCGTGCCTTGATGCGATTTCGCAAGCCGAAGACCGCGTTCTGGGTGCAGGATTATCATTTCCTCGCGCTCGGCGCAGAGTTGCGCGATCTCGGCGTCGATGATCCCATTGGCTTCTTCCTGCATACACCGTGGCCGGTTGCTGCGGTGATGCAGGGCGTGCCGAATCATCGCGAGCTGATCACGGCCATGCTGGCTTATGACCTGCTTGGTTTCCAGACTGAGGCGGATTGTCAGAACTTCCTCGGCTATGCCGGCGCTGAGCTCGGCCTCATCGTCGAAGACGGCGTCGTGCTCTCGCAGCACGGCCGCACGCGTTGCGAGGTGTTTCCGATCGGCATCGATGCGGAAAAATTCGCAGCCTATGCCGCGAAGTCGGCCTCGCATCCCGACGTGTCGCGCCTGCGCCGCAGCTTGAACGGCGAGCGGCTCGCGATCGGCGTGGATCGGCTCGACTATTCCAAGGGCCTCGTCAATCGCATCAGCGCGTTCGACCGGCTCTGGACCGAGCAGCCGCAGTTTGCGCGCAGTATCTCGCTGCTGCAGATCGCCAACCCGTCGCGCGGCGGCATCGAGGCCTATGGCAATCTCCAGAACGAGGTCGCTCGCCTCGTCACCGACGTCAACGGCCGTCATGGCGAGGTCGACTGGACGCCGATCCGCTATCTCAACAAGGGCTTTAGCCAGGCCGTTCTTGCAGGCCTGTACCGCACCGCGCAGGTCGGCGTGGTGACGCCGCTGCATGACGGCATGAATCTCGTCGCCAAGGAATACGTCGCCGCGCAAAATCCAGCGGATCCTGGTGTGCTCGTGCTCTCGAAATTCGCCGGTGCCGCCAACGAGCTCGACACCGCGCTGCTGGTCAATCCCCACGATATCGACGGCATGGCCCGTGCGATCGCGGTTGCTGCTGCGATGCCGCTCACCGAGCGTAAGATGCGCTGGGATGCGATGATGAAGACGTTGCGTGGCCACACCATCCAGCAATGGTCGACGGATTTCGTGGTCGAGCTGGAGAAGTGCCGCACCGAGAAGGTCGCGACCGCCCCGCTCGCGGCACAGCCGCCCCAGGCGCTGCGCTGGTTGAAGTCGGCGATCTCAGGTGTACGGTTGATCTAAGCGAGCTTACTGCCTCTCCCCCGTTCGATGGGGGAGAGGAAAGTCTCAATAGCAATAGGATACCCCATCCAGGATCGCGCATTGCCGCTTGTTCGGCGCGTTCGGATCATCCATCGGCACCATGCCCTTGCCTTGGCCCACGAACACGCCTGGGCCGACATGCACCGAACTCTTGTTGCCGATGATCACGCTCTGATGCGGTGTCGAGCTCGAGCGGGTGCCGTCCGGCCAGAGGATGGCGTCGCCTGATAGCACCCCACGCCGCCCATCGTCACAGGTCACATCGACGCCCTGGCGCGTGCAGGCCTGGGCCCGAGCCGGCGCCGTAAAGCCCGCGACAAGGGCCGAAATCAGGCCAAGAGCGGCGAGGGTCTTGCGGATGGTCATGGTGTCCCCGGTCATATGTTTGGCGCCCTCAGGTGAATCGTCGCGCCAAACCCGCGACTGGTTCAGCCAAGGCAGGTTCCGGACGGGTCCGTGACACGAGATATTCCCCTGTAGATACAATATGTTGCGGAAAATTCGCCCGATTTATCGGCGATCCCTTGCAAAATCATCGGCGCCCCTTCAAGAGAGGGCGCTCCGGAGAGATGGCCGAGTGGCTTAAGGCGCACGCTTGGAAAGCGTGTGTGCGGGAAACCGTACCGTGGGTTCGAATCCCACTCTCTCCGCCATTTGCGCGATTCTGTACGCGCCGCCGGCTTGCTGCTGCTTCATTTGTGGAGGCGTGGCGCACGGAAGATTCCTGCACGTTCAGATGTGAATCGCGTGTCCTAGCGACTTCAGCGCGGCCTCGTGAAAGGCTTCGCTCTGGGTTGGATGCGCGTGGATGGTCATGGCGATATCCTCCAGCCGCGCGCCCATCTCCAGCGCAAGAGAGAAGGCTGCCGAAAGCTCGGCGATGCCGGCACCGACGCCCTGGATCCCCAACAGAAGATGATTGTCGGCGCGCGCAACCGTCCGGATGAAGCCGTCTTCCCGCTCCAGCGTCAGTGCGCGGCCGTTGGTCTTGAACGGAAAGAGGTCCGTCTTGACGTCGAAACCCTTGCTGCTCGCCTCGTCCGGTGACAGGCCGACAGTGACGATCTCGGGATCGGTGAAGCAGATCGCGGGGATCGAAATCCGGTCCCAGGCGCGACGGCGACCGGCAACAATCTCGGCCACCATCTCGCCTTGCGCCATGGCGCGGTGTGCCAGCATCGGCTCTCCGGTGACGTCTCCGATCGCGCAGATGCCGTGCATCGAGGTGCGGCATCGGTCGTCGATTCGGATGAAGGGTCCATCCATGTCGAGATCGAGATTTTCGAGGCCAAAGCCGCTTGTCAGCGGTTTGCGGCCGACCGTGACAAGGATCTTGTCGGCCGCGAGTGACGTCTGCTCACCGTCTGCGGTCTCGATCGCCAGCGCCGTACCGTCCGCGACGAGCGCCTTCGCCTTTGCGCCTGTCAAAACGGTGACCCCGAGCGCGATCAGGCGCCTTGCGACGGGCTCGCCCAGGTCGCGATCATATTGCGGGAGGATGCGTGGCGTGGCCTCGACGACCGTGACCGCGGCGCCGATCTTTGCAAATGCAGTACCGAGCTCGAGACCGATGTAACCGCCGCCGACCACGACAAGCCTCTTCGGGATTTCGGCGAGTGCCAAGGCCTCGGTCGAGGAGATCACGCGGCCGCCGAAGGGCAGAAACGGCAGCGCAACCGGCTCGGAGCCCGTCGCGATCACCACCGTTTCGGCATGGATCACCTGTCGGCCGGATTGTGCTTCGACCTCGACGGTCTTGCCGTCGCGGAAACGGGCATGGCCAGCCACGAGCCTGACACCGGCCCTCTTCAAAAGGCCGGCCACACCGCCGTTCAGACGTCGGACGATATTGTCTTTCCAGGCGATGGTTTTGGCGAAGTCGAGCGACGGCTTCGCCGCGGTAATACCAAGCGCACTCTGGCCCTCCGCGGCGCGCGCGATGGTTTCATACTCACCCGCCGCATGGATCAAAGCCTTGGAAGGAATGCAGCCGACATTGAGACAGGTTCCGCCAGGCTTCTCGGCTTCGACGATGATCGTATCGATGCCGAACTGGCCGGCGCGGATCGCGCAGGTGTAGCCGCCGGGGCCCGCGCCGATGACTAGGAGCTTGCAGGTGATTTCGGTCATCGTTCTATGCGTCAATGAAGATCATGGCAGGTGTCTCCAGCTGTGTCTTGATCCGCTGCACGAACTGGGCCGCGTCGAACCCATCGATGACCCGGTGATCGAAGCTGGACGACAGGTTCATCATCTGACGCGGCACGAAGGCCGCGCCATTCCAATGCGGTCGGATTGCAATGCGGTTGACGCCGACGATTGCGACCTCCGGATGATTGATGATGGGGGTCGTCGCAAGCCCGCCCAACGCACCGAGCGATGTGATCGTGATGGTCGAGCCGGTGAGTTCGTCGCGGGTGGCGCTGCCGTTCCGGGCCGCTTCCGCGAGCCGCGCGACCTCGGCAGCGCAACTCCAGAGGTCGCGCGCTTCCGCATGATGGACGACGGGGACCACCAGGCCGGCTGGCGTTTGCGTGGCGATCCCGATATGAACGCCCGCGTGCTGGTGAACGATCCCGGCCTCGTCGTCGAAATGGGCATTGAGATGTTGCTGCTCGGCGATCGCGCGCACCATGGCGCGCATCAGGAACGGCAACATTGTCAGTTTGGGTTTCCCCGTCTGCTTCTGGCCGTTGAGTTTCGCGCGCAAATCCTCGAGCGCAGTGACATCGACCTCCTCGACATAGGTGATGTGCGGAATGCGCGAGCTCGCAACCGACATCTTCTCGGCGATCTTGCGGCGCAAGCCGACGATCTTGATGTCCGTGACCGCGGCTTGTGTTGGATACGGCGCCGCCGTCGTTCCGGTGCGGCCGCGCGCGAGATGGGCGTCGAGATCATCGTGGGTAATCCGCCCGGCGGGACCCGTGCCGCGAATCTGACGCAGGTCGGCGCCTGCCTCCCGCGCGCGGAGCCGAACCGCGGGGGCGGCCAGAGGTCGATCACCTGCGTGGTGGGCTGGCGCCGCAGGGGGCTGCGACTTCAGCATGTTGGGTGGCTCGCTCGCCGCCATGCGCG
This sequence comes from Bradyrhizobium sp. T-1, assembly GCF_053592855.1. NCBI lineage: Bacteria > Pseudomonadati > Pseudomonadota > Alphaproteobacteria > Hyphomicrobiales > Nitrobacteraceae > Bradyrhizobium > Bradyrhizobium sp. T-1. The sequence goes on from NZ_CM132115.1 coordinate 578,233, forward strand.
AAGCGCTTGCGGCAACGTCAGGTTTTTGGGCCAAAGCGCTTGCCGCGGATGACGGGGGCGTCGCTGCCTCCGTCGCTTGCGCGCTTTTGCCGTCCACCTCCAGCCGAACGAAGTCCGAGCCGATGGCGAGAATGTCGCCCACGCTGCCGGCGAGCCAGATGACGCGTCCGTCCGCCGGCGAGGGGATTTCCACCGTCGCCTTGTCAGTCATGACGGCGCCGAGCACGGCGTCTTCGCGGACGACATCGCCGACCTTCACGTGCCATTCCACGAGCTCGGCTTCCGCAATGCCTTCGCCGACGTCGGGCAGCCTGACCACGCGCTCGGCCATCTCAAGCCTCCAGCGTTTCGATCAATGCGCGGCTGACACGCGCCGGGCCCGGAAAGTAGTCCCATTCCTGCGCGTGCGGGTAGGGTGTGTCCCAGCCGGCGACGCGCGCAATGGGAGCTTCCAGATGATAGAAGCATCGCGTCTGGACCAGTGCGCAGAGTTCAGCACCGAAGCCAGAGGTCAGCGTCGCCTCGTGCACGATGACGCAGCGCCCGGTCTTCTTGACCGAGGCTTCGATGGTGTCGAGATCGAGCGGCAGCAGCGAGCGAAGATCGATGATCTCGGCATCAATACCGGCTTCGGTCGCGGCGGTCTCGGCGACGTGAACCATGGTGCCGTAGGCGAGGATGGTGACGGCCTCGCCCGGCCTGCGGATTGCGGCGCTGCCGAGCGGAATTGCAAAATGTCCGTCGTCGACGTCGGCGAGATCGTGCTTTGACCACGGCGTTACCGGCCGGTCGTGATGACCGTCGAATGGACCGTTATAGAGCCGCTTCGGCTCGAGAAAGATCACGGGATCGGGGTCCTCGATCGCAGAGATCAGCAGACCCTTGGCGTCGCGCGGGTTCGATGGGACGACGGTCTTGATGCCGCAGACATGCGTGAACAGAGCTTCCGGGCTCTGGCTGTGCGTCTGGCCGCCAAAAATGCCGCCGCCGGTCGGCATGCGCACCACCAGCGGGCAGGTGAATTGACCGTTGGAGCGATAGCGCAACCGTGCGGCCTCGGAGACGATCTGGTCGTAAGCCGGATACATGTAATCGGCGAACTGGATTTCGACACAGGGTTTCAGGCCGTAAGCCGCCATGCCCACTGCGATGCCGACGATGCCGAGCTCGCTGATCGGGGTATCGAAGCAACGGCTCGTGCCGTATTTCGCCTGCAGGCCCTGGCTGGCGCGAAATACGCCTCCGAAATAGCCGACGTCCTCGCCGAACACGACGACGTTATCATCGCGCGACATCATCACATCCATGGCGTCGCGAATCGCCTCGATCATGGTCCGCCGTGGCATGGTTCAGACTCCGGCTTCCCGGCGCTGGCGGCGCAGATGCGGCGGCATATCCGCGAATACGCCCTCGAACATGTCGCGCGCCGACGGACGTTGATCGGAATGGAGGGTGCCGTAGCTTTCGGCCTCCTTTTGGGCTGAAATCACGGAGTCCAGGATCTCCGCCTCGGCCTGCTTGTGCCGCTCCTCCGACCAAGCGCCGCGGACGATCAAATGATTCTTCAGCCTGATCACGGGATCTCCGAGCGGCCATGCCTCGGACTCCGTCTTCGGCCGATAGCCCGCGGGATCGTCCGAGGTGGAATGCGCACCGACGCGATAGGTCACGTGCTCGATCAGGGTCGGGCCGAGATTGCGGCGTGCACGCTCGCAAGCCCATTTCGCCACCGCATGGACGGCGAGGTAGTCGTTGCCGTCGACGCGGAGCGCCGGAATGCCGAAACCGAGCCCGCGGGCCGCGAACGTGCCGGAGCCACCCCGCGCGATGCCCTGGAACGTCGAGATGGCCCATTGATTGTTGACGATGTTGAGCACGACCGGCGCGCGATAGGTTGAGGCGAATACGAGGGCCGCGTGGAAGTCGGATTCGGCCGTTGCGCCGTCGCCGATCCAGGCAACGGCAATCTTCGTGTCGTTCTTGATCGCCGAGGCCATCGCCCAGCCGACCGCTTGAATGTATTGGGTGGCAAGATTTCCCGAGATCGTGAAGAAGCCGTGCTCCCTTGAGGAATACATCACGGGCAGCTGGCGCCCCTTCAGGGGATCGTGCGTGTTGGAGTAGATCTGGCAGGCCATCTCGACCAGGGAGTAGCCGCCGGCGATCAAAAGTCCGGCCTGGCGATAAGTTGGGAAATTCATATCCCCCGGATTGAGCGCCTTGCGGAAGGCGCAGCTCACGGCCTCTTCGCCCATGTGCTGCATATAGAACGACGTCTTGCCCTGCCGCTGCGCCATCTGCATGCGCGCATCGAACGCACGCAGCGTCATCATGTGACGCAGGCCCTCGAGCAATTCGCTGTCCGAGAGCGCGCCAGCCCAGGGACCGACGGCCTCGCCGTCGCGATTGAGCACGCGGATGACCGAAAAGGCGAGATCGCGAATCGTCTCGGCATCCACGTCGACGTCGGGACGATTGACCTGGCCTGCGCGCGGAATGCGGATGTTCGAGAAATCCGGCGTCCCGCCCGGGCGAACCGCCGGCTCCGGCACGTGCAGCCTCAGTGGCGGATACTCGGCGGATGGAGCCGCCGCGTCTTGCGGGATCATGTCACCGATGAGGTTGGGGTCGGGCATTGGCTTTCACCTCTCACCTCGATTGCATCGATGCAGAATAACGCACCAACACGGCGAACGAGCCGGTCGATGACGTCGCGGTCATTGATATCTATGGAAGCTGAGATGCGGCAGGCGTTCGCGTCCGCCCGTGCGCTGAGAGCAGCAAGCGGCAACCCTGCGACACGGGTCTGGTCGAGCAGGCGGCCGAGTGCGGCGTGCATATTGCTGGTCTGCAGTTCGAGAACAAACACCGCATGCGTCTCAATTTGTAGGTACATCGTACTGGCAAAAACCAGGATTGTTGTTCTTTTGATCTGGGTGTAGTTTAAAAATGCAGGAGAATTTTTCCATACTTAGGTGGAAAATCCAGAATGGAGTTCTTGGTATGGCGGCGGTCGGACGTATCACGGGGCCTGCCAAAGCGTCTCGCAAGGATGCACTTCGGCTCGACGAGATCGATCGCAAGATCCTGCGTGCCTTGCAGCAGGATGCACGCCTGACGATGGCGCAACTCGCCGACACAATCGGGCTCTCCACCACGCCATGCTGGAACAGGCTGAAGCGCTTGGAGACGCAGGGCTATATCGATGGCTACGTCGCGCTGCTCAATCAGGACAAGCTTGGCTTACCCGAAACGGTCATCATAGAGTTGACGCTCGACCGCCACGACGAGGAGATGCTCGAACGCTTTGGCCAATTGCTTACGAATTTGCCGGAGGTGATCGAGGCCTATCTCACCACCGGCGATTACGATTACATCGTGAAAGTCGCGGTCGAAAGCACCGCCGGCTATGAGCGCTTCCTGCGCGAAAAGCTCTATCGTATTCCCGGCATCCGCCACAGCCGGTCATCGTTTGCCCTGCGATGCCTGAAGAAGCTGACGTCGGTCCAGGTCTAGCAATGGATCAGGACGCTCCCGTCGCGCCCCGATAATGGCTAAAGGATATCTCCTACTATCAGACGATGGCGAGCAAATCCGGGGCATCCAAAGCGATCGCCGACGGTGTCGGCACTGTCATCGCGGCCGTGGTCGAGAGCGGCCATGGCCAGGCCCGCATTTCCGACCTCGCGCGGCTCCTTCGGAAGACGAAGCCGGCAGCCTAGACTGAGAATGAGTGTTGAGACAGGGAAGACTGACCCAATGACAAAGACCGATATCCGATCTCCCGTAGACGGCCGAACCCGCAAGATGTTCGTCGATGGTGCGTGGGTTGAGGCCCGCTCGGGCAAGGTCTTCGAGACGCGCAATCCTGCGACCGGCGAAGTGATCGGTCGTGTTCCGCGTGGAGATGCCGGCGACATCGACATCGCCGTCTCCGCCGCCCGTCGCGCCTTCGTGGGACCATGGAGCCGCTTCAAGCCGTTCGAGCGACAGGCTCTGCTCCTGCGTATTGCCGACCTGTTCGAGAAGCATTGGGAGGAGATCAGCCGGTCCGACACCGCCGACATGGGCATGCCGATCGTCAGGACGCGGGCGAACAAGCTTCGCGTGCTCGGCATGCTCAGATACTACGCCGGCATGGCGACTGCGATTCACGGGCAGACGATCGACAATTCGCTTCCGGGCGACATCGTCTCGTTCACACGGAAGGAGCCCGTCGGCGTCGTCGGCGCGATCATTCCCTGGAACGCGCCCACGGCTGCGTCGGTCTGGAAGATCGGGCCTGCACTCGCGACCGGATGCACCATCGTGCTCAAGCCTTCCGAAGAGGCGCCGCTGACGCCGCTCTTGATCGCGGATCTGATGAACGAGGCAGGCGTGCCGCCCGGCGTCGTCAACGTGGTGACCGGGACCGGCTCGGAGGCCGGTGCGCCTTTGGCCGAACATCCCGGTGTCGACAAGATCGTCTTCACGGGATCCACGGCCACAGGCCAGGCGATCATTCGCGCGTCGGCCGGCAATCTCAAGCGGGTGTCGCTCGAGCTTGGTGGAAAGTCGCCGGTCATCGTCTGCGCCGACGCCGACCTCGATAAGGCCGTGCCGATCGCCGCGATGGCTGCCTTTGCCAATTCGGGCCAGATCTGCATCGCGGGCTCCCGGTTGTTCGTCGAGCGAAAGATCCATGACGAGCTGGTCGAGAGGCTGGGGAAATTTGCTTCGGCCCTGAAAATCGGTGACGGAGCAGATCCCACGACGGAGATCGGACCTCTCGTTTCCGAACGACAGCTCGACAAGGTCGAAGGCTTCCTGAACAGCGGACGCGACGAAGGCGCCAAGGTCGTGACCGGGGGCCGGAGACTGAGAGAGGGGAGTTTCGCGAAGGGAAACTTCGTCGAGCCCACCGTCTTCGCCGGCGTCTCCGACAACATGCAGATCGCCCGCGATGAAATCTTTGGTCCGGTCATTTCCGCTCTGCCGTTCGACACGCTGGATGAGGCCGTAGAGCGAGCCAATGCGACGCCGTACGGGCTTGCGGCGGGTGTCTTCACGCGCGACGTCAGCAAGGCGCACGTCCTCTCGCGTAGCCTGCGTGCAGGTTCGGTTTGGGTGAACACCTATCACGCCATCGATCCCGCGTTACCCTTCGGCGGCTACAAGATGAGCGGATATGGCCGCGAGGGCGGCACCGAGCAACTCGATGAATACCTGAACACGAAGGGGGTCTGGATCAAGCTGGACTGAGCCGGACATTCGTCCAGCTCGCGTCCGGCGTGGGTTTGGCTTTCGTAACGCGCGTTACAGGAGCGCCTGACGTTACACGATCACAAAGTTCGACGCGTGCAATTGGCTGATCGAGGTGTCGACGAAATCGAGAGACCCGGCGTCAGGAACGCTGCCCAGGGCAAGCAGGGTCCCGCCATGCCCGTCGCTCCTCAGCGCGTTCATGACGTCGGCGACGGAGTGGTAATTGCCTACGCCACTTGCGAGCGCGATGACGCCGAGCGGGTCATTGCCAAAGCCGGAGATCGTATCAATCTGGTTGCTGGAGTTGACGGAGACGGTCAGACCCGCGCTGTGATCGCTGATGCTGACATGGGCGGGGCCGTTGATGATGGCCTGATTGCCGAACCCGACAAAGTTAAGCTGGTCTGATCCGCCATTGGCCGTGATGACGTCCAGGCCCATCTGGTTTGTCACGATTGCCTCGGACCCGTTGAGCACCACGTGATTGGCGACCCCGCCGAGTGTGATCGTATCGTGGCCCGCGCCGGCAACGACGTTATCCGCGCCGTTGCCGGCGATGATCGTGTTCGTTCCCGCACCGACGGTAATCTGGTTGACCATTCCGCCGAGGTTCACCGTGTTGTTGCCATCGCCGAGCGTGACACTGTTGGCGCCGCCTCCGCCGGTGACGAGATCGTTGCCATTTCCAAGGATGACCGTGTTGCCAAATCCGGAGAGCGTCACCTGGTCGTTGCCGTTGCCAGCCGTCGTTGTGCTCGCGCCGTCACCCGGGTGGACAACATTCTTGCCGTTGCCCAGGGTGATGATGTTCCCGTATCCGCTGGCGTCGACAGTGTCGCTGCCGTTGCCGAGCGTAATCATGGTGGCGCCCGTCGAGCCCGTCACCGTGATATTGCCGTCGCCACCGGTCACGCGGTTGCCGAACCCCTCCAGATCGACGGTGCTGTCGCCGTTCGACACATCAACCGTGCCGTATAGTCCGGCATAGATTGTGTCGTTTCCACCATTGCTGTGGATGATGTTGAACATGCCATAGGCGTGGATGATATCGTTGCCCGTCGTGCCCTCGATGGTCGCATAACCGGATGCCGGGCCGTTGATTATCGTGGGACCGGCTTGATGTGTGTCGATGACGGTGGTGTGGGCGTCGCTGACGGTCAATCCCACGCTGCTCGTGTCGCTCAACGTGAATGTGGTCGTTGCGCTGCCGTCTCCGTGCGGCGAGGACACAAAGGTGAGGCCGTGCAGCTCGGCGGTCAGCTTGCCGGCGCTGGTCGCTGCAAGTTCGTAGGTTCCGTTTCCAAGCGAAATCAGCCCCGTCCCGGACAGGATGCCGGTCGCGCCCGCGAGCGTGATGATCAGGCCATCCGTTGCTGATGCGTTTGGATCTGTGATCGTGACGGTCGCGAATGGATTGATCGCAGCCTCGTTGCTGCTGGTTTGTCCGGACACGGCTCCAGCGATAGAGGGCAGGGCCGCGGCTCTCAGCAGAATCCCGCCGTTGCCGTCCTTCGTGATGCCGAAATGCGTCACCGACGTATCCGCCAGTGTGAAGGTCTCGCTGACCGTGCCGTTGCTGACCGTGAGCGTCGAACCAGATACGTTCGCCGTCGCGCCGCTCGTATAAGACAGGCCGGAAAGATCGATCTGGTCGCCGAGCGAGATGCCCTTGATCTGGCTTGCAAAGGACGACGAGCCCGAAACCAGCTGCTCGATCTTGAGCGTGCCCTGGCCGGAGAAGTTGATCGCGTCGTCGGACATCGCGCCCGCCTTGAGATCAAGCGTGCCGCCGGCGATCGTGGTCGCACCGGCAATGCCGCCCGCTTCGACGAGTTCTATGGCGCCATGATAAATCGTCGAAGCGTTCGCGGTGCCGTGATCGAGCACGTCAAGCGTGCCGCCGTTCAGAGTGGTGGAGGTGGCGGTGCCGCCGTCCGAAACGGAGAGACTTCCTGAGTTGAGGATCGTGCCGTTCGCCGCGCTGGCGTCGATCGCCGGTGCGCTTGGGTCGTGCGTCGGGTCTGCAAGGAATCCCGAAACCGTCATCACGCCACCATTGATGGTGGCGTTCTCAGCGAGCCCCGCTCCGGACAGGTGCAATTGGCCGCCGCTGCCGATAACGGCCGAATCGACTTCGCTCCTGAAGACGATGCCGTACGGGCCTCCGGGAGGATAATAGACCGTCTCTCCCGAGACGTTGACGACACCGCCCGACTTGACGATCGTGCCGCTGGCAGAGCCTCCGTTGGTAATGTTCTGAACGCCCCCGGCATTGACGGTGGTTGACGTCACGATGCCAGTATCGACATCCTGCTCGCCGCCATTATTGATCGTGGTGTGATCCGCCCGCCCTGGACCCGGCGCATCGTGCATATAAAGGCCGGCGACATGCTGAACGCCGCCCGTGTTGATGGTGGTATAGCTCGCGGTGGATGCAAGCCCGACATCTTGTTCGCCGCCATTGATGATCGTGTTGCTGGCGGTTGCGTCCAAGCCGTAATTGCCAAGGATTTGCTTGCCGCCCGCTAAGATCGTCGTGTTCGTGGCTGCGCCGAACACCCTGAATAGCGTGCCGTTCGATACGGTGAAGCCGTCTTCCGTGTAGCCATAGTCCGCGATAAACGTTGCACCACTCTGGAAGGTTGTATTGGATAGCGTCGCGCCAGCTTCAGCGATGAGTGTTGCGCCTGCAGAGACTGTGCTGTTGTTGAGAACACCGCCGTCCAAAACCTGCAGCGTCACGCTCTTCGCAATGGTAAATCCGCTTTCAATCGTGCCGTCGCCGATCTCGAGAGCGCTGCCGGGGTTGAAGACGGTGCCTGAAAAGTCGGCGTTGCCAAGTACGATGAGGGTTCCGTACTGATTGACGGTCGTGTTGGTCGCCGTCGCGCCAGCGGACAGGTGTATCGTCGCGTTGCTGACTGTCGTGCCGATCGCTGTGCCACCTGCATCCACATTCAGCGTCCCGTAGTTTTGGACGACTGTCCCGGACACCAACGCGCCGTTCGACACCGTCAACGTTCCAAAACCTTCGACGATGGTGCCGGTCGCCATGCTGGCGTCGACGGCCGGCTGGCCAGGGACGTTGGCGAACGGATCCGGTATCGACCCCGAGACCACCATGAGACCGCCGTTGACGACGGCGTTCACTGCAGTCCCGCCGCCGGTGACGTCGAATTCGCCTCCGTGGTTGATGGTTGCGCCGGTCGCCACGCTTTGGATCACCGGCGGGGGATACACCGGCGCCGTCTCTACGGTTTCACCCGAAACTCTGAGCATGCCGCCGGAATTGACGATGGTTCCGCTGGCGCTGCCGCCATTCGTCACGTTCTGGACGCCGCCGGAATTGACAGTCGTCGTCGTTGCGGTGCCCGTGTCGATGTCCTGCTCGCCCCCGCCATTGATCGTGGTGTGGTCAACGGCGCCGGGGGTTGGACCTTCATGCACGAATTCGCCGGTTACGCGCTGCACGCCGCCTGCGTAGATGGTCGTATAACTGGCGACGCCATCCAGAATGACATCCTGCTCTCCGCCAGAGATGATCGTGTGGGTTGCCGTGCTTGTCGAGAACGATCCGCCGACCGTCTGCAAGCCGCCTGTTTCGATCGTCGTGCTGTCGACGGAAGCACCGCCACTGACATCCATCGTATCGCCGCTGTGGATGGTAACGCCACTAGCGGGAGGAATAACCGTCATATGAATGCTCCACGTTCGCTGCTTGGAAAATCAAACGAGCAAAAGCAAAATCATTCGAAGGTTATTCAACTTAAAACTGCAACGACTGATAATGCCTGTCAAGCAGCTGATATTGAGAATCGTGACGTGTGTACGCGAGCATATTGCCCGATGAATTTATCGGCAGCGTGACGAGAGTCGCAGCGGCCCCGCGTCCTCCAGATTTGGGCGAAACGGCGGCGTCGAAAGTTTCGTCGCGGTGTGGCCGGCCGCGCGGCGTTGCGCCGGATCTGCGTCGCTCTCGACTTCCTCCACTTCGCCGAGGGCGTGCCCGTTGGCATGGTCCGGCCACTTTTCCCGAGCTCAGCTATCCCCGACAATTCGTCGCATTGGCCGCTCCGCCTTTGCGCCATGCAGAAACGCCGCTGTACATGCGTCATTACCGTCCGTAACTTTCGCGCTGTAGTTTCAGGAGATGCGACGTGGCGAAGAAGACGGCGACGAAGAAGAGCGCTTCGAAGAAAGTGGCGAAGACCGCGAGCGGGAAGGCATCCGTCCGTGAGCCGGCTCGCTCGAGGCCGGCCAAGAAGGTCGTCAAGAAGGCCACACCGCAAAGATCAGCCGCGGCACGCCGCCCCGAGGGGCCGGCCTGGCAATGGTCTGCGGTGCAGACCGCGGCTGCGATCCGCTCCGGCGCAATTTCCGCAGTGGACACCGTCGAGGCGCATCTGGAGCGGATGCATGCCGTCAATCCCAGGCTGAATGCGGTCGTCGTCGATCTCGGCGAGGAGGCGCTGAAGGCGGCGCATGCGGCCGACAAGCAGCGCACCAAAGGCGGCGAGCTCGGTCTCCTGCACGGCGTACCCGTGACCATCAAGGAGAACGTCGACTACGAGGGCCGACCCAATTTCAACGGCGTTCCCGCCAACAAGAACCTCATCGCGCCGTCGGATTCGCCCGTTGTCCGCAACCTGAAGAAGGCCGGTGCGATCGTCATCGGCCTCACCAACACACCGGAATTCTCCTTCCGCGGCTTCACCGACAATCCGCTGCACGGGCTGACGCTTAATCCCTGGGACCCGAACATCACCTGCGGCGGCTCCTCGGGCGGCGCGGGTTCGGCTGTGGCCGCCGGCATCGGCACCGTCGCGCATGGCAACGATATCGGCGGCTCGCTGCGCTGGCCGGCGCATTGCAATGGCGTCGCCACCATCAAGCCGACGCAGGGCCGTATTCCCGCTTTCAATGCAAGCGCGACGGCGGAGCGACCGATGCTGGCGCATCTGATGTCGGCGCAGGGACCGCTCGCCCGCCACGTCGACGACGTCCGTCTTGCGTTGGAAGTCATGAGCCAGCGCGATCCGCGTGATCCCTGGTGGGTGCCGGCGCCGCTGACCGGCCCGACGCCCAAAGGGCCGATCAAGGTCGCGCTGGCCAAGATTCCAGTGGACATGGACGTTGATCCGGCCGTCAGCGCGGCACTGCGCCAGGCGGCCGATCATCTGGAGCGTTCCGGCTACAGCGTCAGCGAGGTCGAGGTGCCCGACATCAACGGCGTCTGGCAGACCTGGTGCGACATCATCACCAACGAGACAGTGGTGATGCAGGAAGCCGGCATGCTGAAGGTCACGTCGGAAGACTTTCATCGGGCGTGGGGCGGCATGAAGACCAAGGCGAATGTCCTCGACCTCAAGGCCTGGATGCAGGCGACCGCCGCCCGCAGCGGCCATATCCGCGCGTGGCAATTGTTCCTCGAGGATTATCCGGTGGTGCTGGCGCCCACCACGGTGAAGCCGCCGCCGGGTCCGCGCGAGGATGCCGTGAGCGCCGAGCGCGTGCAGGAGATCTTCTGGGGCGAGATCCGCTTCATCTCGGCGATCAACGTGTTGGGATTGCCCGGCGCCGTGGTCCCCGTGGCCGTGCACGACGGCAAGCCGATCGGCGTGCAGCTCATCGCGGGCCGTTATCGCGAGGATCTCGCGCTTGACGCGGCCGCCGCGATCGAGAGGCGCGCCGGCGTGCTGGCCCGCCGGCTCTGGGAAACGATGGCCTGATCCGGCGCTGTCGCGCGCCGGCTTGCCGGTGACGCCAGCGGAATAGTTAATCCAAATTGACTCAAATTTTAGCCAAGTTACCAACAAGCATTAGGGTTACTTCCTCGATGTCTAAGCGAATTATTGTCCGCTTTACCACCCGCCTCTAACAGAGGAACGGCGGACAACGCACATGCCTCATACAGGCCAATAAGTGCGGCCCGCGCCACGCGGAGGTGGTACGATGCGCAACGAGACGATTGCTATTCACGCCGGCTACGAGCCCGAAGCCACCACGCACGCGGTTGCCGTGCCGATCTATCAGACCGCGGCCTACGCTTTCGACAGCGCCGATCATGGCGCAGCGCTCTTCAATCTCGAGGCCGAAGGTTTCCGCTACAGTCGCATCGCCAATCCGACCAGCGCCGTGCTGGAGAAGCGCATCGCCCAGCTCGAAGGCGGCGTCGGCGCGCTCGCGGTTGCGACCGGCCAGGCTGCGCTGCATTTCGCCTTCGTTAACGTCGCCGATCACGGCGGCAACATCGTCTCCGTGCCGCAGCTCTATGGCACCACCCACACGCTACTCTCGCACATCCTGCCGCGGCAGGGCATCACCGGCCGCTTCGCCGAGAGTGACGCGCCCGATGCGGTCGCGAAGCTGATCGACGAGAACACCCGCGCCGTGTTCGCCGAAACCATCGGCAATCCTGCCGGTAATGTCTGCGATATCGAGGCGCTGGCCAAGATCGCGCATGCCCATGGTGTGCCGCTGATCGTCGACAACACGGTCGCTACGCCGATCCTGCTCAAGCCGTTCGACTACGGCGCCGACATCGCGGTGCATTCGCTGACCAAATTCCTGGGCGGCCACGGCACCACGCTCGGCGGCGCCATCGTCGATTCCGGAAATTTCCCCTGGGCCAAGCACGCCGACCGGTTCCCGGCCTATAACAAGCCGGATGCCTCCTATCACGGCCTCGTCTATGCCGAGCGCTTCGGCAGGACCGCCTATATCGAGCGCGCGCGCAGCGTCTATCAGCGCACCATGGGCTCGGTGCTATCGCCGTTCAATGCGTTCCTGTTGCTGCAGGGTATCGAGACCGTGGCGCTGCGCATGGAGCGCCATTGCGAGAATGCCCGCAAGGTTGCCGAATTCCTCCGTGCCGATCCGCGCGTTGCCTGGGTGAACTACACCGGCTTCCCGGACAGCCCCCATTATCCGCTGGTTCAGAGATATCTCGACGGCAATGCCTCCTCGCTGTTCACCTTCGGCATCAAGGGCGGCATGGAGGCCGGCAAGACTTTCTATGACGCGCTGAAGCTGATCACGCGCCTCGTCAACATCGGCGATGCCAAGTCGCTGGCCTGCCATCCGGCCTCGACCACGCACCGGCAGATGTCGCCGGAGCAGCAACGCACAGCTGGCGTGCTGCCGGAGACGATCCGCCTCTCGATCGGCATCGAGCATGCCGCCGATATCATCGAGGACATCGATCAGGCGCTCGAAAAGGCTTGTCCCACCGCGCGTCTCCAGGCTGCGGAGTAGGCAGCCGGGTCGATGAGCGTCTTGATCGCCAGGGATCAAGGTATCGCGAGTCCGGCGCTGGTGCCGGCCGAAGGCGATCTCGCGCGCGATCATGGCGGTACTGAGCTGACCATCGGGCTGATCAACAACATGCCTGATACGGCCCTGAAGGCGACCGAGCGGCAGTTCATGAAGCTGCTCCAGGCCGCCGCGGGGCCGCGCCGTATCCGCTTCCATTGCTTTTCGCTGCCGTCAGTGAAACGCTCGCCGGAAGCGAAATGGCATGTCGAGAGCGAATATTCCGATCTTGCCGATCTCAAGCGTCAGACATTCGACGGGCTGATCGTGACCGGCGCCGAGCCGGTCGCGCCCGAGCTCGACCAGGAGCCGTACTGGCGCGACCTCACCGAGCTGATCGACTGGGCCAAGAGCAACACCCGCTCGACGATCTGGTCATGCCTCGCCGCACACGCGGCGGTGCTGCATCTCGATCGGGTCGAACGACAACGCCTGCCGACCAAATGTCACGGCATCTTCGACTGCGTGGCTGTGAGCAGCGATTCCTTGACGCGCGACGCGCCGGCGCCGCTCAAGGTCTCGCATTCGCGCCTGAATGAAGTCGCCGAGCGGGATCTCGCACAGGCCGGCTATCAGGTCCTGACCCGTTCTGCTCAGGCCGGTGTCGACGTCTTCACCCGGCAATATGACAGCCGTTTCGTGTTCTTCCAGGGCCATCCGGAGTATGACGCACTGTCGCTCCAGCGTGAATATCTGCGCGACATCGGCCGCTACCTCGCGCGCGAGCGCGAGAACTATCCGCATCTGCCTGTGAGCTATTTTGACGCAGCGACGGAGGAGAAGCTGGTGCGCTTCGAGAAGCGGGCGAGGCACCAGCGCCATCCGGCCCTGACCAACGAGCTGCCTGCATTGACCTTGCGCAGCGATATCGCCGCGGGCACTGCTGCCGCTGCGCTTTTCCGCAACTGGCTGCAATATCTCGGCGCGAACGCCGATGCGCCGCTGCTCGCACGTTAACCGAAGACCGTTGGTTCCACGTTAGGATTATTTGGGCGTTAAGCTTGCCTCCGACCGCGGGCAAATGTTTCAGTTCAGAAATATGGATTCACAGGGAATGCAGCCGTGCTGTCGGCACTCAACGGACGCCTGAGCAATCGGCTGGCCCGGCATTTCCGCGCCGCGCCGCACCGCTTGCCGGCGCATGCGCCGATGGTGAGCTTCACCTTCGATGACGCGCCCGACAGCGCAGCAAGCGAGGGTGCCGCGCTGCTGGAAGCCCATGGCGGACGCGGTACGTTCTATCTCGCTGGCAGCCTGATCGATCGGCCCTCCGATCATTGGCACGGCCTGTCGAGGGACGCGATCGTTCGGTTGCATCGCGCTGGTCATGAGATCGGTTGCCACACATTCTCACATCTGCGCGCGGTCGATCTCGGCGAGAGCGCGATGGCATGCGAGATCGAACGGAACCGCAGCTATTTTCAGGACATCGATTCCTCGATCCGGCTTGAGAATTTCGCCTATCCGTATGGCCTCGCTTCGGTCTGGCGCAAGCCGCAGCTCGCCCAAAGCTTCCGCTCGGCGCGTGGCATCCTTCCTGGCGTTAACAGCGACGTGATCGATCTCCAGTTCCTGCGGGCCTCGCCGCTGGTCGATTGCGAGATCGATGCCAATGGTGTCGACCGCTATTTCGATGAGGCCGTCGCCAGCGGCGGTTGGCTGATCTTCTACGGCCATGACATCGTCGACCAGCCGAGCCCGTATGGCTGTAGGCCGGCCTTGCTGCGCCACGCGCTTGGGGCAGCGGAGAAGCGCAACATGCCGATCGTGACCGTCACCGAAGCCTTGCGCCGGATCGGAGCGTAGCTTTTCGCCAGTCCGCCGCTCGCGGGGCAAGTCGGACTTGCAACGCCAGCGCGGTCATGCGACTGGCGTTGTGACGAATCTCGAAACCCCCGACGCGCTCATGTCCGCCCCTTCCACCGTCCCACTGCCAGTGCCGGCCGATGGCCGCGATGCGCTGTCGGTGCTGCATTCGGTGTTCGGCCTGCCGGGCTTTCGCGGGGCGCAGGGCGAGATCATCCGGCATGTAACCGACGGCGGCAATTGCCTGGTGCTGATGCCGACCGGCGGCGGCAAGTCTTTGTGCTATCAACTGCCGTCACTGTTGCGCGAAGGCTGCGGCATCGTCGTCTCGCCACTGATCGCGCTGATGCGCGACCAGGTCGCGGGCCTGATCGAGGCCGGCGTCAACGCCGCCGCGCTGAATTCCTCGCTGTCGTTCCAGGAAGCCTCCGATATCGAGCGACGCCTGATTGCGGGCGATCTCGACCTGCTCTATGTCGCGCCGGAACGTCTGGTGACGCCACGCTGCCTTTCGATGCTGGCGCAGGCCAAGGTGTCGTTGTTCGCGATCGACGAGGCGCATTGCGTCTCGCAATGGGGGCACGACTTCCGGCCCGAATATGTCGGTCTCTCCATCATCGCCGAACGCTTTCCAAACGTGCCGCGCATCGCGCTGACCGCGACGGCGGATGAATTGACGCGGAAAGAGATCGTTCAGCGGCTCCAGCTTGCCGACAGCCCGCAATTCGTTTCGAGCTTCGACCGGCCGAACATCCGCTACGAGATCGTCGACAAGCGCAATGCCGTGGCGCAGCTGAAGGAGTTCATCCGGGAGCGCCATGCCGGTGACGCCGGAGTGGTCTATTGCCTGTCGCGCAATCGCGTCGAGGAGGTCGCCGCCGCGCTCGACGAGGCCGGCATTGCGGCGCTGCCCTATCACGCCGGGCTCGACAGCAGCGTGCGCTCGCGCAATCAGGATCGCTTCCTCAACGAGGACGGCGTCGTCATCGTCGCCACCATCGCCTTCGGCATGGGCATCGACAAGCCCGACGTGCGCTTCGTCGCTCATCTTGACCTGCCCAAGAGCATCGAAGCCTATTACCAGGAGACCGGGCGAGCGGGACGCGACGGCAAGCCGTCGGCGGCCTGGATGGCGTATGGACTGTCGGACATCGTGCAGCAGCGCCGGATGATCGACGAGTCCAGTGGCTCCGACGATTTCAAGCGCGTGTCGATCGGCAAGCTCGACGCGCTGGTCGGACTCGCCGAGACCGCGCAATGCCGGCGCAAGCGGTTGCTCGCCTATTTCGGCGAGGCCTTGACCGCAGAGAATTGCGGCAATTGCGACAACTGCCTGACGCCGCCAAGGATGCGCGACGGCAAGGTGCTGGCGCAGAAGCTGTTGTCCTGCGCCTATCGGACCGGACAGCGCTTCGGCGCGATGCACCTGATCGACGTGCTGATCGGACGCTTGACCGAGAAGGTGACGCAATTCGGCCACGACAAGCTCTCCGTGTTCGGCATCGGGCGTGAGCTCAACGAAAAGCAGTGGCGCACCGTGCTGCGGCAACTGGTGGCGATGGGGCATTTGCAGAGCGACAGCGAAGCCTATGGCGCGTTGAAACTGACGGAGTCCGCGCGCGGCGTGCTGCGCGGCGAAACGGAAGTTTGGCTGCGGGAGGAGGCGCCTGGTACGCGCGCCCGCTCGAGCCGTGCGAAATCGCGCCGCGGCGACCTGGCGCCGGCGGCGAGCGCACCGCAGGGCGACGTCGATCCGGAGCTGCGTGCGCGTCTGCGCTCTTGGCGTTCAGACGTGGCGCGCGAGCGCGGCGTGCCGGCCTATGTGGTGCTGCACGACGCCACCATCGACGGCATCGTCCGGGCCTGGCCGACGACGCTGGACGAGCTGCGCAACGTGCCGGGAATTGGCGACAAGAAGCTCGAGCACTATGGCGACGAGCTGCTGCAGATCGTCAGGACGCGGTAGCGTCCGGTCGTGGTTGTTAGCGCGCCAACTCTCTCCGCATCGTCATCCCGGACAAGCGCAGCGAGGCGGAGCGCCGATCCGGGATCCATACCGCGTGATTTGCCTTGGGGCACGCGCGACGATGTTCTTCGCCAAACTGCTCCCTGGGGTGATGGGTCCCGGCCTTCGCCGGGACGACAGCGGTGGGGAGGCGAGAGCGACGCCTGCCTCAGCCGTTCCTGAACGCGTACGCATACCCGTTCAGCGCCGGCGCACCGCCGAGATGGGCGTAGAGAATCTTCGCGCCCTTCTCGAAATGGCCCTTCTTCACCAGGTCGATCAGGCCCTGCATCGATTTGCCCTCATAGACGGGGTCCGTGATCATGCCCTCGAGTCGCGCGGTGAGGCGGATCGCCTCCTTGGTCTCTTCCGACGGCACGCCATAGGCGGGATAGGCGTAGTCTTCGATCAGCACGACATCGTCGGCAACGAGCTCCTTGCCGAGCTCGACGAGCTTGGCGGTGTTCTGCGCGATCTCGAGCACCTGGGCTTTGGTCTGTGCCGGTGTGAACGAGGCATCGATGCCGATCACCTTGCGCGCGCGGCCGTCCGCGGCGAAGCCGACCAGCATACCGGCATGGGTCGAGCCGGTGACGGTGCAGACCACGATGTAGTCGAACTTGAAGCCGAGCTCCTTCTCATGCTGGCGCACTTCCTCGGCGAAGCCGACATAGCCGAGCCCGCCAAATTTGTGCACGGAGGCGCCGGCGGGAATCGCATAGGGCTTGCCGCCCGCAGCCTTCACTTCCTCGATCGCCTGCTCCCAGCTCTTGCGGATGCCGATGTCGAAACCATCATCGACCAGGCGCACGTCGGCGCCCATGATACGCGAGAGCATGATGTTGCCGACGCGGTCATAGACGGCGTCCTCATGCGGCACCCAGGCTTCCTGCACCAGGCGGCACTTCATGCCGATCTTGGCGGCGACGGCGGCAATCATGCGGGTGTGGTTCGACTGCACACCGCCGATCGAGACCAGCGTGTCGGCATTCGAGGCGATCGCGTCGGGGATGATGTATTCGAGCTTGCGCAGCTTGTTGCCGCCATAGGCGAGGCCGGAATTGCAGTCCTCGCGCTTGGCGTAGATCTCGACATTGCCGCCGAGATGCTTGGACATCCGCTCCAGCTTCTCGATGGGCGTCGGTCCGAAGGTCAGCGGATAGCGCGCGAATTTGTCCAGTCTCATTGGATCATCCCGATTGGCGTTGGTGTCTGGGATGTGGCTAGCATCGACCTGCAAAAAGGTGCTCTCGAATATTGCGCCCATACTGCGGGTAATCTTGCAGAGATTATGGAGTTGGATAATATTCCTTCCGAAATATCATCAGAATACGGAAGTTTCTTCCATGTCTGCCCGTCTTGATCGCATCGACCTCAAGATGTTGAGATTGCTGCAGAATAACGGCCGGCTCAGCAATGCCGAGCTGGCCGAAACCGTCGCGATCAGCCCCGCCACCTGTCACCGCCGCACCCAGCGCCTGTTCGAGGATGGCTTTATCGCCGCGGTCCGCGCCATGGTGGCGCCGAAGAAGGTGGCCAAGGGGACGCTGGTGATGGTCGGCGTCGTGCTCGACCGCTCGACGCCCGAGAGCTTTGCCATCTTCGAGCAGGCCATCGCAAAACTGAAATTCGTGCTCGACTGCCACCTCGTCGCCGGCGACTTCGACTATTTCCTCAAGATCCGCGTCGGCGACATGGAGGATTTCAACCGCATCCATGGCGAGCAGCTCATCGCGCTCCCCGGCGTCCGCCAGACCCGCACCTTCTTCGTGATGAAGGAGGTCGTCGACAACGCGCCGCTCGAATTTTGAGCGGCTTTACGACGCCTGTTCGACGGCGCCGTCTGCGACCTGCTCCCGCCCGGTATCCTCCGGCCGCATCGCGATCACTGCGATCAGCCCGAGGCCGACGCCGATCATCACATAAAAGATCGGTGCCAGCGGAGAGCCGGTGAGCGCGATCAGCCAGGTCACGAAGAACTGGGCAAAGCCGCCGAACACCAGCACCGCGACATTGTTGACGATCGCAAGTGCGGTCGAGCGGATGCGGATCGGAAACAGCTCGACCAGCGTGGTGCAGTAGACGCCGAGAAAGAAGGCGCTGAAGAAGCCGATCACGACCTGGGCGATCAGGAGCTTTGCGCTCGTGGGCTCCGAGATCACCCAGGCATAAAGCGGATAGAGGGAGACGAAATAGCCAATGAGCGAGACCAGCAGCAGCGGCTTGCGCGGGTAGCGGTCGGAGATGGCGCCGGCGGCGGGAACGACGATCACCATCACGATTGCCGCGATCATCTGCACCAGGAAGCTCTGCATCAACGGCAGCTTCAACACCTCCTTGGCGTAGGTCACGGTGTAGCCGAAGGTAACGTAGAACGACACGGCGCTCGCCACCACCATGCCCATGCCGATCAGGAAATTGCGGCCGGGATTCTTCAGAGCGGCGACGAAGTTCTCCTTGTGCACCGTCGCCATGCTGCGTCGCGAGGCTTCGGGCTCGATGACGCTGGCGCGCATGTAGAGTAGGATCGGCACGATCACGAGGCCGACGAAGAAGGGAATCCGCCAGGCGCCGGCGGCAAGCTGCTCCTGCGTGAACGTCAATGTCAGGGCGGCGCCCAGCACTGCGCCGAGCACGTTGGCCATGAGTTGGCCGGCGATCTGCCACGAACCATAGAAGCCACTGTGGCCGGGAGGCGCGGCTTCGATCAGATAGGCGGTCGAGGTGCCGAACTCGCCGCCGACCGAAAAGCCCTGGAGCAATCGCGCCAGCAGCACGATCAGCGGAGCGACAATGCCGGCAGTCGCGTAGGTCGGCGTCAGCGCGAGCAGCGCGACCGAGAGCGCCATGATGCCCATACCGAGCGTCATCGCCGCTTTCCGTCCCTTGCGATCGCCGAAATAGCCGAGCACGAGCCCACCAACGGGCCGCATGAAGAAGCCGGTGCCGAACAGCGCGGTGGTGAGCAGCAGCGCATTGATTTCACTGCCCGGGACTTTCGGGTCGACCGGGAAGAACAGGTTCTTGATGACCGGTGTCATCAGCGCGAACACCGTGAAGTCGTACCATTCCATCGCATTGCCGGCGATCGCGGCTGCGATGGCCTTTCTATTGGTCTGCATCTCGCGCTTGCCTGTCCGGTTGCTGGGTTACTCGGCGTGTTGATGGAGAGCATCGGCATCGATCCATTCGTCACCGATGATTTCGGGCGTGGCGAACGCCTTCAGATTGGCGAAGTGGATCTCGCGGTCCTCGACGAAGAGGCGGCGGACAATGCCGCGCGCGAGCCGATCGGCGCCTTCGCTGATTGCGGGAATGTCGCCGGAAAGCTTTCCGTGGCTCAGCGTCGCCGGATAGTTGAAGCAGTGGAGCCGCGAAAGCGCCGGACAGGCGCCCGGGACCTTCTCCTGGAACTGGAAGATGTCGCCGAGATCGGGCGAGCCCTCGAGCTCGGCATTGTCCATGTCCGTGGGTGCCGGGAAACGATCGCGCCAGAAGCGGATATGTGGCGCGAACTCGGCCAGTTCGGGTCGCAGCGCGAGATCGACTTTGAAGCCGGTGCCAAAGATGATGAAGTCGGTCGCATAGCGGCCCTTCGGCGTCGTTACGACCAGATGGTCACGTTCAACAACGAGCTCGTCGATGGGGCTCGCGAGATGGAAATGCGCATGCGGATAGGCGGAGACCCGCAGCACGCTCTGGCGCGGCGGCGGCGTCTGGGCCCTCAGCGTGTGATCAAGGAAGCGCCATTTCCACGCGTCGGTGAGCCCGACAAAGCCGTGCACGACGCCCTGGCTGCCGATGCCGGTGAACTTGTTGATGCGCGGAATGTCGGCGCGCCGGATGAAAAGGTCGAGCCTTGCCGCACCGCTCTCCAGTGCAGCGGCTGCGTTGTCCATCGCGGATGCGCCGGCGCCGACCACGGCGAGGCGCTTGCCGCGCAACTTGGCGAAGTCGATCGCGTCGGAGGAATGCGCCCAGAACCGTCGATCGATGCCATCGGCCAGCGGCGGCACGTAGGCGCCGCCGAGGCCGTCGCGCCCCGTCGCCAGCACGACATGCCGCGCCAGGATTTTCCGCAGCGTGCCGCGCTCGCGGATATCGAGCGCAAAGAGATCATCAGGCCGCGCGTGGATGCGTTCGACCGACGCCTCGTTGCGGACCGGCAGGCCGAGTACCTTGCGATACCAAACCAGATAATCCATCCACATCGTGCGCGGCGCGCGATCGAGTGCCTTCCAGGCCTCGCTGCCGTATTGCGCTTCGTAGAATGCGCGAAAGGTCAGCGCCGGCATGCCCATCGCGGGGCCGGTCAATTCCTTGGGCGAGCGCAGCGTGCGCATGCGGGCGTAGGTCACCCATGGCCCCTCCTCGCCCGCCCGCGCCCGGTCGAGCACGAGATGATTGTCGACGCCGAGCCGCTTCAGCATGGCGGAAGCAACGAGGCCAGCCATGCCGGCACCGACGATCACGACGTCGACGACCGACTCGCCATCCACGATACGGCGCGGCACCCAGGATTTGGCCGGTAGTTCCAGCCACGAAAGATCCTGCTTGAGCCGCTCCTCGAGCGCTGTGAGGCCGGATGCGTTTGGCGTGATCGTCGTCATGAATTGGCTTTCTCGAATTCGCCGGCCGCCTCATCGGGTTCGAGGCTTGCGGTTGCGCCGCTGTGCAGCTTGGCGCCGGGCATCAGCGCCACCGCCGCACGCAGCGCGTCGTTGAGGGAGGCGACTGTCGGCGTGAGTTCGCGTCCGGTCGGGGAAAGTGCGGCAAACAGGAAAGGAATGGAGACGTCCAAGCGCCGGGTGACGACGCCTTCCACCGGAAGGCTCGACGTCAGTACAGGCTCGACGATGGCGATGCCGAGCGACTGCTTGGCCATCGCGATCGCGGTCATCGAGGAATTGGTATCGATGATTTCGGCGGGCGCCACGCCCTCGCGCTCCAGCGCCTCGTCCACCCGGCGGCGAAGCCGGTAGGGATTGGCCATCGTCAGCAGACGGCTGCCACCAAGGTCCTTCAGGCGAACCACCTTCTTCTTCGCGAGCGGATGGTCCATCGCGAGACAAGCGACGCATGGCACCTCGCAGACCCACTGCACGTCGAGGCCGGGGTGCTGGACCGGCAGGCTGGCGAGGCCGAAATCCACCGATTGCGACAGCACCGACTGCACGACGTTCTCGGCTGAGAGCGCCTGCACGTGGACCTGGCTTGGCAGCAACTCGCGCTCGAGCGCTGCGAGCGCGGCCGGGACGAAGCCGGCGGCGAGCGCCGGGATCGCTGCCAGGCTGAGTACGGGAAGTGCGCCCGCACCGATCGCGTCGGCGCGCTGGCGGATGTGCTTCAGGCCCATCAGGAGCCGCTCGACCTCGGCGTGAAACAGCACGCCCTTTGGCGTCGGACTGATGCGCGGACCGTTGCGGGAGAACAGGGCATAGCCGACCTCAGCCTCGAGATCCTGGATCTGACGCGTCACGACCGGCTGCGAACGGCCGAGCAGCCGCGCCGCGCTGGTGATGCTGCCCGCCGACATCACGGCGGCGAAGGCTTCGAGAAGGCGGATGTCGATAACGTCTCGGTTCATGGCCAGGCCATTTTGAATTATGCGAATATAGAATGAACAATATTTCTTGATGTGCAAGAAGTATTATGAGAGGGTTCGGATCATGTCGCGACAGCCGCCCCCCTTTCGCCACCAAGATCCGGTCGGACCGGCCTACCGGCGTGGCTGGGTCGACGAGGCGGTGGCTGCGATCGAAGCGGACCAGTGCCGCACGGCGGATACGCACCTGATCCGGCTGATCGTGCCGGCGCTCGCGGGCATCGACCTTTATCTGAAGGATGAATCGACCCATCCGACCGGCAGCCTGAAGCATCGGCTGGCGCGCTCGCTGTTCCTCTATGCGCTTTGCAACGGCCACATCCGCGAAGGTACAGCCGTCGTGGAGGCCTCGTCGGGATCGACCGCCGTGTCCGAGGCCTATTTCGCGCAGATGATCGGTGTGCCGTTCTACGCCGTGATGCCGCGCACGACCTCGGCGGAGAAGATCGCCGCGATCGAGCATTATGGCGGCAACTGCCACCTGATCGACGATGGCCGCGCGCTCTATGCGGAGGCCGCTGCGCTCGCCGCCCGGCTGAACGGCCACTACATGGACCAGTTCACCTTCGCCGAGCGCGCCACCGACTGGCGCGGCAACAACAACATCGCCGAGTCGATCTTCACGCAATTGAAGGGCGAGCCGCGTCCGGTGCCGGACTGGATCGTGATGGGCGCCGGCACCGGCGGCACCTCGGCCACTATCGGGCGCTATTTGCGCTATCGTCAGTATCCGACGCGGCTCTGTGTCGCCGATGTCGAGCACTCGGCCTTTTTCGATTGCTTCCGCTCGCAGGACCGCTCCCATGTTTGCGAGCGGCCCTCGTTGATCGAAGGCGTCGGCCGGCCGCGCTGCGAGCCCTCCTTCGTGCCTGGCGTGGTCGACTGCATGATGAAGATCCCGGATGCAGCGACGATTGCGGCGATGAATGTGCTGACGCGCCGGCTGCGCCGTGCGGTCGGGGGCTCCACGGGCACCAATTTCCTGGCGTTGTGCCGGCTCGCCAGCGAGATGCGCAATGCGGGCGCAACGGGATCGCTGGTCACGCTGATCTGCGATTCCGGCGAGCGCTATCGCCAGAGCTATTATGAGCCGCAATGGCTTGCCGCACGCGGGCTCGATCCTGCGCCCTACGAGACCGAGCTAATGGCCTTCCTGGAAACAGGCAAGCCCGTGAGCTTTACGGTCGCGGAGGCCGCCAATCCCCAGAATTCGCGAGGTGCCGCGTGACGCTGATCGAAACGATGGCCGGTGTGCCTGAGGGGTCGAGGCTAAGCCAAGCGTTGAATGCGCGCGCCGAGATTTTGCAGCTAAGTGAAGCCGCCCATGATGCAGTGCTGCTCCCGCGTGAGTCCGGTGGCCTGAGCCACGGCTTGCGGGCGGCACTGGCGGCGCGGATGTGCCGGCATGTCGGCGACGAGACGCTGACCGCGCACTACGAATCCTATCTGGCGCATTCGAGCGATCTCGACTTGGCCGCGCTCGCCCGGCCCGGCGGTTTGCGTGGCGATCCCACGCACGATGCCATGGCGCGCCACACCGACCTGCTGACGCTCTCGCCGCGCGAGGCGACTCGACAGGACATCGCGGCGCTGAAGGCGGCCGGCGTCAGCGAGGCCGACATCGTGCGGCTGTCCGAGCTCGCCGCCTTCGTGAACTATCAGCTGCGGGTTCTGGCCGGCCTCAGGCTCCTGAAAGAGGTCCAAGCCCGATGAGCGAGGTCGTCCACAGCTTCACCGCCACGATCCCGACCTGGTCGCCCTATATCACACCGGTCGAGCTCGCTTCGGCGACAACAGAGCAGCTCGCAGCGATGAAAGTCACGCCCTCCAACAAGGGTGTCTCGCCTTACGTACTGACGCTGGCGCATGACCCGGAGTCGCTCGCGGTGCGCTCGCCGCTGTTCAACCTCATCATGTATGGCAAGGACGGCTTGTCTCCAGCCGAGCGTGAGCTCGGCGCGCTGAGCGCCTCGGTTGTCAATCGCTGCATCTATTGCGCCGCTGTGCACGCCTCGCGCTTCATCAGTTACTCCGGGCGCAACGACGTCGTCGAGAAGATCTTTGCAGACGAGCGCGATGCCACCCTGGAGGCGCGTCCGCAGGCGTTGTTCAATTTCGCTGCAAAACTCTCAACGACGCCGATCGAAGCGAGCTCCGATGATGCGCGCGCACTTGGCGAGGCCGGGCTGAGCGAGCTCGAGCAGCTCGACTTGGTGTTGTCGGCCGCGATTTTCGGCTGGGCAAACCGGCTGATGCATACGTTAGGCGAGCCAGTGGCGCGCCCGGAGGCGCTATAACCGGCGCGGTCTACGCCCCGGACCGGATGTCACGGCCAGCGCGGCCTCTCCGACGCAGTGAAGGAGCTTGGCGAGCACGGCGCGGCCGAGCTGTCCTATCTCGTCGGGGTCAATTTGCATGGTCTCGGTCACGTTCAACACCTTCGTCGTGCCGGTGTCGGAGTAGAAGCGGCCCGCGACGATCACTCCGCCGCCTTGCTCGCAGGCGGCGGAGGATTCCAGGCGATGCAGCGATTGCGACCCTCCGCCTTGGCCTGGTAGAGCGCCTGATCGGCCGCGCCCATCAGCGCATCGATGCCGGACATGCTGACGGTGGCCTCCGCAATGCCGATGCTCACGGTGACGCCGAACTGCACCTGATGAGCGTTCAGCCGGATCGCCATCGCGCGCTTGCGGATTCGTTCAGCGACGAGCTTGGCGCGCGACAGGCTGGTCTCGGGCAGCAGCACCGCGAATTCCTCGCCACCGATGCGGCCGACGAGGTCGGACTTGCGCTTGCCCTCGTTGCATGCGGCGGCAACGGCCTTGATCGCTTCGTCGCCGACCGCGTGACCGTAACGGTCGTTGACCGACTTGAAATGATCGATGTCGAGCATCAGAACGGAGACTGAGCGGTAGTAACGCTGGTAGCGGCTCCATTCCGCATCGAGCGAACCCATGAAATGCCGGCGGTTGTACAGGCCGGTGAGCGGATCGGTGGTCGCCAGCCGCTCCAGCATGTTGGCCTTGTTGTTGAGATCGGTAATGTCGACATAGGTCAGCATCCGGCCGCCGTTCGACATTGTGGTGCAATGAGCCCTGATCTGCCGGCCGTCGGGCGTCCGAAGGTCACGCACGTGGTCGCCCGCCTTGACCTCGGCGACGCGCTTACCCGGGAATTTGGCCAACTCGTTTGCCGGGAGATCGGGTGCGCTGGCGCGCTGCGCGCGGCTGACCAATGAAGCATAGGCCGGGCGGGCGGCGGCCTCTTGCTCGCTCACCTCCCAGAACCGGCGCATCCGCAGGTTCATGAAGCTTGCGTTCAAGCTGGAATCGAGAAGGAGGACGCCGTCCTGAACATTTTCCAGCGCATCGCGCAGCAATTTCAGCTCATCGGAAAAGCGCACGATGTCGGTGACCGGCGTATAGGTCAGCATGCGCCCGCCGTCGGGCAAAGGTGTGCATTGGACGCGCACGACGTCGCCATTGGTTTGACGCACATCGACAGGCGTCGGATCGCCGGCCTCGATCACGCGGACGCGCTCGTTCACATGGGCCTCGAGGGCGGGGTCCGGCACCTCGTAGGCTCCGATGTCCCGCCCGTGATGAAGCAGCGTGAGAATGGACGGATTGCTGTCGGCGACCTGGTCGGGCAGGTGCCACATCTGGCGAAACGACCGGTTGATGAGGCGCGCCCTGAGGTTGGCATCGAGCAGCACGATGCCGGTTGGCACATGATCGAGAGCCGCGCGCAGGGCCAGCATCTGGGCGCGCATCAGCGAGTCGGGCGAGCGTCCCTGCTCGCCGCCGGCCGGGTGCTCGACGGCGTCCGGCCGCTCGAAGGCAACCCCGACCTGACGGTCCGAACGCCAGATCACCCGGCAGCTCAGAATCTCGCGTCCCGCAAGCCTGAGCTGGAACCCGTCCGGCACGCCGAGCCCGCTCTGCATCTCGAGCGTCGCAGCTTCCTCGGTCAACCGACGGACGACGCAGTCGATCGACGACTGTCCGAAATTGAAGATGATCTTGCCGGCCAGGAACGTTCGTTCCGGCACCAAGCGGGACATTCATGGTCTCCAAGGCTGAACACCGCGAAAAGCCGGCCCAGTTTCGCCGAAGGATCCTTGCGGCAGTGTAACGCGGCCGAAGTTTTCGCCTGAGGATTAACAACCGGTTGACCCACAATGCCGAGTGGTTGATGCGACGGTATCCCACGCGCGATGCGCGAGGTCAAAATGCTGCCGCCGGGGGGAAATCTGCCACAACGACAAAGTCAGTTGCGCACCGCGTACAGGGGCGTGCGCAACGTCACCTGGTACGACGGCTTCGGCATCCACGCGATCTGCGCCGTGATACCGAACAGTCGGTTGTCATTGTCATCCATGCGGTCGAGGTCGAGCCGCAGGATTGGCTGGGTGAAGGATGCCGCCAGCGTTCGGCCCGCAAGCTGCGCGCCGCCGAACGACTGCACGCCGAGGCGTCCTATGAATTTCCAATTGCTCGGCCACTGATAATAGCCGCCGGCATAGAGGATCGTATTCGGCTTGATGCGGGCGACCAGGCTCGCGATATCAGTGTGGGTGTATTGCACGCCGGCAAGCCAGCCCCGCGTCTCGTCCTCGTCCAGCGCGTAGTCGAATTCCAGAACGTGGTTGAACGAATTGGTCATGCCCCGTTCGTTCGGCACCGATTGCGTCAGCGTGGACTGCAGCGTGATGGTCGGGATCTTGCCCCCGCTCTGCTGATAGAGGTCGGCCTGCACGCCGATGTTCCAGCTCGTCATGTCGAATGTCGACCAGCCACCGCCGACATCCGTCGTCGATCCCGATACTCCGCCATAGAGCGACACGCGATCGCTGACGTCCACCGTCAGCGGCAGGTCGACGGCGATCGATTTCGCGGGCGGCAAGCCGTTCGGCAAGGTCGCGCCCCGTTGTGCTGCCAGCGCCTCGAACGCGGCCGACAATGACGTGTTGCCGAAACCGAGCCCGAGCGTGCCCGCGGGGATCGTGGCATAGGTGGTGCGGAGATCGAGGTAGATGTTTGGCGCGGTCGGCTTTGGCGGTTTGTCCTCTTCCTCGTCGGCAGCGAAAGCGGCGCCAGCCGAGATCGTCAGACAACAGAGGCCCATCGCGGCGGCGCGCAAAGCCTGGCGAAGCGATGGGCTGGAACGGGGCACGTGACAATCCGACGCGTGGCGCTTTGATGGCGGAGGTCTTGCTAGATGGAACGTGATCGCTCGTGTGGTCAAGCGCTAACCTCAGGCGATGGACTGCGCGGATGTGCGCGGCTACCCTGCCGTGATTGCACTGACACACTTGCCGACCAGAGTGCTGGCCGGACCTTGGAAGGATGACAGCCATGAACACGTCACGCCGTATCCTGCTCGCTGGCCTGGCCGGGCTCGCTGTGGCTCCGACCGTTGCGGGGGCGGCGCCGGCGCCAACGGCGAACGACGTGACGGTCGCCGAAGAACGGTTTGCGCGCATGATCGCCGCCGCGCATGCACCCGACCTTACCAGCGCTCGGCAGGCTGCAAGTCATGCCGACGCACATTGGCCCGACTATGTCGCGGCTGCCAGGGCCGTGCTCGAAGCGCGGGTATGATTCGCGCTGCTATTTCTCTACCGCCCGCCGCACCTGCTCGCCGATCTGGGACAGCACGAGCTGCGCTTGCGGCAGGATCGCGCCCATGGCGTGGAAATTGTGAACCATGCCGTCATGGCAGACGTGCTCGACCGCGACGCCGGCAGCAAGCAGCCTGTGTGCATAGGCATTGCCTTCGTCGCGCATCGGGTCGTACTCGGCGGTGTGGATGATCGTCGTGGGCAGGCCTGCGAGCCGCGTCGCGCGCAGCGGCGAGATGCGGGGATCGGCGGCATCCAGCCCCTCGGGCAGGTAGTCGGACAGGTCGGCCTCGATGGTGACGCGATCGATCAGATGGCCCTCGGCGAACGCCTCGCGCGAGGGTGAGGTCTCTTCGAAATCCAGCACCGGGCAGATCAGGCATTGCGCGACAATCGAGAGTCCGGCGCTCTGCGCGGCCTCCTGGCAGACGATCGCAGCCAGCGTGGCGCCGGCGGAATCGCCACCGACCACCAGCCGCTCAGCGTCGACGCCGAGAGACGGGGCTTCACGCGCGACCCATTCGGTGGCCGCGATCGCGTCGTCAATGGCGGCAGGATATTTGTGCTCGGGCGCGAGGCGGTAGTCGACCGAAACAAGACGGCAGCCGGTCGCGTGCGCCAGCGCCGCTGCAATCCGGTCATGCGTCGCAACGCTGCCGGCCACGAGGCCGCCGCCGTGAAAAAACACGAAGCCCGGCACGCGCTCGCCGGCAGACGCCGGCGAATAGAGGCGATAGGGCAGCTCTCCGCCGGGGCCGGGCAGCGTGCCGTCGGATGCCGTCACATCCGGGGCCTCGGCGCGTGCGAACTGCATCAGCTTCGCCAGCGATTGCCGCCGGGCTTCGACGCTCGGCCGGCTCCGTGCCTGCGGCGCAGCCGCAGCCATCATGGTCAACAAGCGCTTTGCGAGCGGATCGAGCGGCATGGGAAGCTCCGTGACGTGCCCGGCACTATAACCGGTTTGGACGCGATGTGGTCCCATCCTCTTTTGAGCGGAGAGTTGATGCTTCGCCGCAGCAAATCATTTAGAAGTTGGGACAATAGTGCCCGGATATTTTTCGAGGGGAGGCCGGTCATGGCCGAGATCAGGACGCCGATCGAGTATTCGCCGAGCTGGACCTTCTTCGAGGGCAAATGGCATGACGGCAATGTGCCGATCATGGGGCCGCGGACACATGCGGCCTGGCTCGGCTCGGTCGTGTTCGACGGTGCACGCGCGTTCGAAGGCGTCGCGCCGGATCTCGATCGCCATGTCGCCCGAGCGAATCAATCTGCGATCAATTTTGGTCTGAAGCCGGTGGTCGATCCCGCGATCTGGCTGACGCTCGCGAACGAGGGCATCGCGCGCTTTGCCGCGAATGCCGAGCTCTATATCCGTCCGATGTATTGGGCGCAGAACGGCTCGGGCGGCGGCGTGTTGTTTGACCCCGAGACCACCAACTGGTGCCTTTGCATCTATGAGGCGCCGATGCCGAAGCCGGTCGGTAATGCGATCACGCTGTCGCCGTTCCGCCGGCCCACCATCGAATGCGCGCCGGTCGAGGCCAAGGCGGCCTGCCTCTATCCGAACAATTCGCGCGCGCTCGCGGAAGCGGCCTCGCGCGGCTTCCAGAATGCGCTGATGCTCGACATGCTCGGTAATGTCGCGGAGTTCGGCAATTCGAACGTGTTCATGGCGAAAGACGGCGTGGTCTTCACACCGGTGCCGAACGGCACCTTCCTCAACGGCATCACGCGTCAGCGTGTCATCAACCTGCTTCGCGGCGAGGGCGTCACCGTGGTCGAGAAGACGCTGCGCTACGCGGATTTCCTGGCCGCCGACGAGATCTTCTCCACCGGCAATTTCGCAAAAGTGGCGCCCGTGATTCGCATCGATTCGCGCGAGCTGAAGCCGGGCCCGCTCTACACCAAAGCGCGAAAACTCTATTGGGACTTTGCGCACGCGGTGAAGCTGGCGGCGTGACGCAAGCTAGCTGCGCCTCCGAAACCGGCTGAACTGAAATGCCTGCATCGAATGCCATGGCGTTTGGTGTGTCTCGCTTCGCGTCTCGACCAGCTCGAACCCAGGCCCAAGCTCTGCGGCGAGGCTCGCACTGTCGTGCCGCTGCACCGGCAGGCCGCTGCATTTCTCCGGACCGTCGGGCGCAAACGTCGCGATGATGATGTGTGCGCCGGGGGCAATCGCCGTTCGCAGGCGCTCGACGTAAGCGGCCCGGTCGCGCGGGTCGGTCAGGAAGTGAAAGGCGGCCCGATCGTGCCAGACGTCGTAGGTCTTCGCCGGCCGCCACGTGGTGGCGTCGGCAACGATCCAATCCACGCGCGAAGCGGCGGCGCCTACGCGTTTCTTCGCCGCGTCGAGAGCGTTGGCGGAGAGGTCCAGCACGGCGAGATCGCGGTATCCGTCCTGCAGGAGCGCGTCCACCAGGCGTGACGCGCCACCGCCGACGTCGATGATGGCGGCGTCACGATTCGGACTGACCGTACGAATCATCTCGAGCGAGATCGTGGGGCTGTCCTGAAACCAGCTGACCTCGGCCTCGCCCTTGGTGGCGTAGACATTCTGCCAGTGCGTGGTGCGATCGGACATGGGAGCTCCGGCCTTGGCCGGGACGGCAGCGCGCGCGGGGATGCCGCAATCGATCGTTCGCGCGCCCGCCTCATGCGGGCGCGCTGGTGTGCGTGAAAGGCCTACTCGTCCTTCTTGGACATCCGTTCGAGGCGTTCCTGCATGTCCTTCATCTGCTGGCGCAGATCGTCGATGTTGGTGTCCTTGGGCGCCTCGGTGCTCGCGCCGGGCTCCGGCTCCGGAGTCGCCGAGCGGGCAGGCGGGGCGAAGGGCTTGAACATTGAGAAGGTCTGCTGGAACAGCTCCATGTTGCGGCGGACCTGTTCCTCCAGCGGGGCAAAGGGAGTGCCGGACAGCGTGTTGGCGATCTGCTTACGGAACTTCTCCTGCTCCTGGGTCAGCGTCGCGATCGACTGTTCCAGATATTTCGGCACCACCATCTGCATGCTGTCGCCGTAGAAGCGGATCAGCTGGCGCAGGAAGGTGGTCGGGAGCAGGTTCTGGCCGGCCTTGTTCTCCTGCTCGAAGATGATCTGGGCGAGCACCGATCGGGTGATGTCGTCGCCGGTCTTGGCGTCGTAAACCAGGAAATCTTCGCCGTCCTTGACCATGGCGGCGAGGTCCTCGAGCGTCACATAGGTGCTCGTTCCGGTGTTATAGAGCCGGCGGTTCGCGTATTTCTTGATGGTGGTGGGTTGGTCTGATTTCGCCATGGGCTCTCACTTGCAAGCGCGGAGAACGGGAACCCGGCGGCCAATGCCGCAGGGCGGGAAGAGTACGCAACGCAACAAAATAAGCATTTTCAAAGGGGTCACGCTACCGTTTTGTGCGGCACGGTTAATCGCGGAGCAAAATCTTGCTTGCGAAAGCGCCAAGAACGCTATTTTGAATGCGCTGCGGCATGAATTCGATCGCCGGCCGATTGACATGCCTCAACGACGTTAACAGGATGGTTGACGAGACTGGCGAACGCTTTTTCCAGCCCCGCCTGCCCCCTCTACATAGAACCTCAAGCCCAGGAGATGCCCATGTCAGACGATGTCGTCATCGTCAGCGCCGCCCGCACCCCGGTCGGAAGCTTCAACGGAGCCTTCGCGACCCTTCCCGCCCATGATCTCGGTGCCGTCGCCATTAAAGCCGCGCTGGAGCGCGGTGGCATCGAGCCCGGCCGGGTCTCGGAGGTCATCATGGGTCAGATCCTGACCGCTGCGCAGGGCCAGAACCCCGCCCGCCAGGCCTCGATTGGCGCCGGCATTCCGGTAGAGAGCCCGGCGTGGGGCGTGAACCAGCTCTGCGGCTCCGGCCTGCGCACGGTTGCGCTTGGCTACCAGGCGCTGCTCAACGGCGATTCCGAAATCGTGGTTGCCGGCGGCCAGGAATCCATGAGCATGGCTCCGCACGCCCAGTATCTGCGCGGCGGCGTCAAGATGGGCCCGGTCGAGTTCGTCGACACCATGATCAAGGACGGGCTGTGGGATGCCTTCAACGGCTACCACATGGGCAACACCGCCGAGAACGTCGCGCGGCAGTGGCAGATCACCCGTGCCCAGCAGGACGAGTTCGCGGTCGCCTCGCAGCAGAAGGCTGAAGCCGCGCAGAAGGCCGGCAAGTTCAGCGACGAGATCGTCCCCGTCACCATCAAGACCCGCAAGGGCGACATCGTCGTCAGCGCCGACGAATATCCGCGTCACGGCGCCACGATCGATGCGATGGCCAAGCTCAAGCCCGCCTTCGAGAAGGACGGCACGGTCACCGCAGGCTCGGCCTCCGGCATCAATGACGGCGCCGCCGCGGTGGTGCTGATGACCGCCAAGCAGGCCGCCAAGGAAGGCAAGAAGCCGCTCGCGCGCATCGTCTCCTGGGCGCAGGCCGGTGTCGATCCGAAGATCATGGGCTCGGGCCCGATCCCGGCCTCGCGCGCCGCGCTGAAGAAGGCCGGCTGGAACGTCGGCGACCTCGACCTGATCGAGGCCAACGAGGCTTTTGCGGCGCAGGCTTGCGCGGTCAACAAGGACCTCGGCTGGGATACGTCCAAGGTCAACGTCAACGGCGGCGCGATCGCGATCGGCCACCCGGTCGGCGCATCCGGCGCGCGCGTGCTGGTGACGCTGCTGCACGAAATGCAGAAGCGCGATTCGAAGAAGGGCCTCGCCACGCTGTGCATCGGCGGCGGCATGGGGATCGCGATGTGTCTGGCGCGCGACTGAAGCTAGCTGACGCGTAACTTACGCGTGACGTGCGCGTGCGCTGCACACATGAGTGGGTGCGATGCACGCGACTAAAAAGGCAGCGGTTGCAAATCAAATATTCTTCGCAATCGCGCAAGCCTCGACTAAATACAAACGCCCGGCTCAACGCCGGGCGTTTTGTTCTTGATGTCCGTCAAACCAACCGCATAATCCACCACTAAAAACGATCACTTCAGAAACGTCCGAAGAGTCCAAGGGAAGGAATACGATATGGCACGAGTTGCATTGGTCACGGGTGGTACGAGGGGCATCGGTGCTGCGATCAGCAAGGCGCTGAAGGCGGCCGGCTACAAGGTTGCGGCGAGCTACGCCGGCAATGATGCGGCGGCGGAGAAGTTCAAGGCCGAGACCGGCATTGCCGTCTACAAATGGGACGTCAGCAGCTTCGATGCCTGCGCCGAGGGCGTGAAGAAGGTCGAAGCCGATCTCGGGCCGGTCGAGGTGCTCGTCAACAATGCCGGCATCACGCGCGACACCGCCTTCCACAAGATGACGCTCGAGCAGTGGAACGCCGTCATCAACACCAATCTCGGCTCGCTGTTCAACATGACGCGCCAGGTGATCGAGGGCATGCGTGCGCGCAAGTTCGGACGTATCATCTCGATCTCGTCGATCAACGGCCAGAAGGGTCAGTTCGGCCAAGTCAACTATTCCGCCGCGAAGGCCGGCGATATCGGCTTCACCAAGGCGCTCGCGCTCGAGAACGCCAAGGGCGGCATCACCGTCAACGCGATCTGCCCGGGCTATATCAACACCGAAATGGTGCAGGCGGTGCCGAAGGACGTCTTGGAGAAGAGCGTGATTCCGCAAATCCCGGTCAACCGGCTGGGCGAGCCCGAGGAGATTGCGCGCGCGGTCGTGTTCCTGGCGGCCGACGAGGCCGGCTTCATCACGGGATCGACGATGACCATCAATGGCGGCCAGTATCAGGCCTGATCTGGCGGCAGGCTTCTGAGCCAAAAGCCTGTAGCGTTGGGCAAGACAAGGCGATAGTGAAGACGCAAATGCCCGGCCTCGTGCCGGGCATAAGCGTCCTCAGAGCCTTTTGATCCATGACCCCGCGCACTGCCACACTGATCGGTTTGACCGCGATTCTGATGTGGTCGCTGCTCTCCGTGATGACGGTGGCGACCGGCAAGATCCCGGCCTTTCAGCTTGCGGCCATGACCTTCGTGATCGGGGGGCTTGTCGGCTTGCTCACCTGGATCGGTCGCGGCGATGCGGCGAAAAGCTTGCGGCAGCCGTTCGTCGTGTGGGTCGTCGGCGTCGGCGGATTGTTCGGCTATCACGCGCTCTACTTCCTCGCGCTGCGCTTCGCGCCTCCGGCCGAAGCCGGACTCCTCAATTACATGTGGCCGCTGCTGATCGTGCTGTTTTCCTCGTTCCTGCCGGGTGAGCGGCTCGCCGTGCATCACGTCATCGGCGCCGTGCTCGGCCTCGTCGGCACCGTGCTGCTGTTCGCCGGCAATACCTCCGGCTTCGCGCCGGGGGCGGTCCCGGGATTGATCGCGGCCTTTATCGCGGCGTTCGTGTGGGCGGCCTATTCGGTGCTGTCGCGGCGGTTGAAGGCGGTGCCGACCGACGCGGTTGCAGGCTTCTGCCTCGCCACGTCAACGCTCGCCGTGCTGATGCATGGTCTGCTGGAGACCACGGTGTGGCCCGAGACCGCGCTGCAATGGCTTGCGGTGGTCGGGCTCGGCATCGGCCCCGTCGGTGCGGCCTTCTACGCCTGGGATATCGGCATGAAGCGTGGGGATATCCGTGTTCTTGGCGCCGCGTCTTACGCGACGCCGCTATTGTCGACCGGCTTCCTCATCGCCGCCGGCTTCGCAAAGGCCAGCGCCAACATCGCGATTGCAGCGATCCTGATCGCCGGCGGCGGCCTGATCGCGGCGAAAGACATGGTGCTGCGGAAGCGATGATCAGAGCGCCGGCTGCCAACCCGGCGGCCGATACATCGCTTCCGGGATCTGTCCAAGCTCGGAGCGCTGCAAGCGTTGCGGCGTTAGGCCATAGAATTCCTGAAAGCACATGATCAGCGGCCGCCATTTGTCTGGATCGATGCGATTGGGCACGCCGTCCATCATGATATGGGGATGCGCGTGCACGCGGGTGACGCGGACCTCGATTGCGGTCAGATTGCCACCCCAGGCCGCATCGTCCTGCGCCATCTCATGCACATAGGCGACCTTCGCTTCCATCTGCACCGGGCACTCGGCCACGCGTGGCGCGCTGACCGTTTCGCCCGACAACGCCGTCAGGCCGCTGAGCCCAAACTTGTTCTTCTCGTGCCGGTAGCCGCGATAGAGTTTTCCAGGCGGCACGGGATCCGAGCCCGTGGTACGGGCGAGGCGGTCCACGGCGGCGACGAGGTCGGTCGACGGGAGATTGAGCACACATTCGCCGGTGCGAATCATGTTCTCGGTGGTCTTCGAATTACGCGCGAGCCCAAGCATGCAGCGCCATCCAACCCACCACGCTGACGACATCGGTGCAAGATTGTGGGAGCCGTCGTCATTGATCGATCCGATCAGGACGACCGGCGTTCCGAAATACAAGATGGCCGGGTCGATCTGGACGGCGGCGGGGCCGAGTGTTCCGTGCATCGTGCGCTCCTGTTGACTGGAAGCGCTGTCCTAATTGGAGAAGCAGGTCGAACCCACCCGATTCCAGATCAGGCAGAGCGTTTTTTTTACCGAAGTGGACACCGCTTCGCGTGAAGAAAACGCGTCAAAACAAGAATCTCTACGGCTCCCAGCCCTTCGGCGCGAGCTCGAATTTTGCGAACTCGAAGGCGGGTGCCACGGTGCAGCCGACCAGCGTCCACTCGCCGGTGGTTTCCGCCATCTGCCACGCGTCCGCCGGCACGATCGCCTGCGGCCGCTCGCCGCTGACAAGGTCGGTGCCGAGCCGCACCTCGTGCTGGGAGCAGCCCTCATGCGCGATGCGCAGTGTCAGGGGGCTGCCGGCATAATAGTGCCAGGTCTCGACCGCATCGATGCGATGCCAGTGTGAGCGTTCGCCGCGTGCGAGCAGGAAGTAGATGAGGGTCGAGCGAGATCGGCCGTTGGCGTCCGTGGTCTGGTCGCGAAAAGTCTCGCGATAGTGCCCGCCTTCGGGATGAGGGCGGAGTTCCAGGCGCGCGATGATCTCGGCTGCGGTCGGCATCGATCCCCGTCAGGACTTGGTCTTCAGAACTTGGTCTTCAGGACTTATTCTTGCGCTCGCGCAGCTCGCCGAACACTGCGGCGGCATCCGCTCCCTTCATGTGTAATCTGGCTGCGACCGACGGTTCATCAGCGCGCAGGAACACGTTTGCTCGCTTTTCGTCACCAAGCAGTGAGGGGATGGTTGGCTTGTTCTCCGCCCGCAACCTCGCGACCTCCGCCGCGCGCGCCTGGAGCGCCGCATTGTCCGGATCCACGGTGAGCGCGAACTTGACGTTGGACGCCGTGTATTCGTGGCCGCAATAGAGATTGAAGTCGTCGGGCAGGGCCCGAAGCTTCAACAATGAGTCCCACATCATCGGATAGTTGCCCTCGAAAACGCGGCCGCAGCCGATCGAGAACAGCGTGTCGGCGGCGAACAGCGTCTTCTCGGTGTCGAATACGTAGGAGATGTGGTCGAGCGTGTGGCCCGGCGTCTCGAGCACGCGCCCCAGCAGAGTGCCGACCTTGACCACGTCGCCATTGGCAACGCGTAAATCGACGTCAGCGATCTTCGCCGTCTTGTCATGCGGCGCGACGACGCGGCAGTTGTATTTCTGCTTGAGTTCGGCGACCCCGCCGACATGATCGCCGTGATGATGGGTGATCAGGATATCGGTGAGCTGCCAGCCCTCCCGCTCCAGCGCCTTGATGATGGGACCGGCTTCCGGTGCGTCGATCGAGGCGGTTGCCTTGGTTTCCACATCGTGGATCAGATAACCGAAATTGTCGTTTAAACAGGTGAAAGTACGAATTTCGGCGGCCATGACTTCTCCATCGCGCTCAGCCCCGCCAGACAAATATGGCGTTAACGTTGCGCAGGCAATGCAATATTCAGCGCGCGGCCACCCGCTTGTGCATGTTACATTGCCGTCATGACCATCGACGTCGTCGACCTTCGCGAATTCTATTCCCGGCGCCTCGGCATTGTGGCGCGGCAGATGATCAACCGCGGGATCAGGGAGCGTTGGCCGGGCGCCGAGGGCCAGCGCGTGCTCGGCATCGGCTATCCGACGCCCTATCTTGGGCTG
This sequence comes from Bradyrhizobium sp. T-1, assembly GCF_053592855.1. Lineage (NCBI taxonomy): Bacteria > Pseudomonadati > Pseudomonadota > Alphaproteobacteria > Hyphomicrobiales > Nitrobacteraceae > Bradyrhizobium > Bradyrhizobium sp. T-1. The sequence goes on from NZ_CM132115.1 coordinate 614,879, forward strand.
TTCCGTGAGGACGCGGAGCGCTGCATTGCCTTCATGCCGGCGGCCCAGGGCGTGTTGAAATGGCCGACCGGGCGGCCGGCACTGGCCTCGCTGGTCGACGAGTTCTCGCTACCGCTTCCCGACGCCGCGGTGGACCGCATCCTGCTGGTCCATGCACTCGAGATGTCGGATGACCCGGCCGCGCTGCTGCGCGAGATCTGGCGCGTGCTGTCGCCCTCGGGGCGCGTCATCGCGGTGATCCCGAACCGGCGCGGCGTGTGGACGCGCAGCGACAACACGCCGTTCGGCCATGGCCGTCCCTATTCGCGCTCGCAGATCACGGACCTGTTGCGCCAGACCTGGTTCACGCCGACCGCCTGGGGCGAAGCATTGTTCATGCCGCCTTATGCGGGCCGCTGGGTCCTGAAATCGGCGCAGATGTGGGAGCGGGCCGGCGCCGCGCTGTCGCTGCCGTTCGCAGGCGTCCACATCGTCGAAGCGACCAAGCAGGTCTATCGCGCGATCCCTGCCAAGCGCGAACGGGCGCGGCTGATTCCCTCGTTGAAGCCGGTGCTGGTGCCGTCCTCGACGACGGTGACGCGGAGCTGAAAACAAATCGTCCCGGCGGAGCCGGGACGATGCAGTCCATGAAGATCAGAAGATTGGGGGCGGCTTACTCGCCGGGGGCGAGATCGTCGCTGGTTGAGGCCGGAGCTGCCTCGCGCTCCGGGCGCGGGCCGCCATGCGGCCGGCGGCGCCGCCGCGGATATCGCTCGCCGCCACCACCGTTGCCGCCTTCGAAACCGCCAGGCGCGCCATTCGTTTGCGGCTGCGCACCGGTGATGAAGGACGGCAGGCGATCGACGTTGCCGGCATCGGCGACGACAGGCTGCGGCTGGTTCTGCGGTTGCGGCTGGTGCTGCTGATATTGCGGTTGCGGACGATGGTCGCGTTCGCGGTGCTCGCGCGGCTGCTGCTGGTCGCGCTGATAGGGCTGCTGGCTGTCGCGCTGCTGGTAGTCACGCTGATGATCCCGCTGGCCGTCGCGATCGCGCATGAAGGGCTGCTGCTGTTGCGGCGGCTGCGGAACGAAACCCGGCTCCTGGCCAAAATTCGAAAAATTCTCGCCGTCGTCCTCACCATCGTCACTGCTGGTGCTGACGGGCTCGTCGCCGCGGGGCTGCTGGTTCTGGCGGAACTGCTCCTGGGCCGCTGCGATCAGACGGAAATAATGCTCGGCATGCTGGTAGTAGTTTTCGGCGGCAACCGGGTCGCCCGAGGAGCGCGCGTCGCGCGCAAGCTGAAGATATTTTTCGGCGATGTGCGAGGCGGTGCCGCGGATCTTGATGTCGGGGCCGTTCGATTCGTAGACCCGGGTCATCGGGTTCTGGCCGCGCCGGTTATTGTTGTTGTTATTGTTGTTGCGGTTGCGCATCCGCTGCTTGTTCTGACCGTTTCTCATGTCCTGCCTTTAATTCCAGCCCTAAAGGTTGCACGCATTACTGATTGCTAGGAGTGACCTGCTGACAGCGGTTCACAGGCCTCGCGCGCACCGCGCGCAAGAGCGGATTGAACCCTGCCAATGTTCGTCGACCGTCGCGTTCAACAAAGACGCGTTCCCCACCCGCCAGCATTCATTGCCAGCGAACCCACTCATATCGCCTGCCGAAACAAGCCCAGCTTTGTTGCGTAAGTCTTCAAGCGCAATATCTGGCTTTCGTTCACTTTGCGGTCGGTAAGCAGCGCAGCTTAACTGGCCATCGCGCTCAACAGGACCTGCGGCTTGGAACCTATAATCAGTAAAGCTCTCGCCCGAGAGCCCGGCTTTCGCCCGTAGGTCTACGGGGCCGGCACCGATGTGTTGACCGGAACGTAGTCGTTCCCACGGGATATTCCAAGAGGTTTTTTAGAGCCCAATCCGGCTTTTATGGGGGCATTTTTCGGGCCGAGACGGCCCTGGGTATGCCCGCCAGGTCGGCCTTGGGCGGCCTGTCGATCGATAACGCGGCAGCTGCCATCAAGGTTTCAATATCTCGGGCCTGCCCCTGACCGGCCTCTACGATCAGTGCGCCGCCGGGCGCAAGCCGTTCGGCCGCCTGCGGGATCAGGGCGCGATAGGCATCATAGCCGTCATTGCCGCCATCGAGCGCCAGGTGCGGATCGTGCTCGCGCACCTCGATGCTCAGTTTCGGAATTTCCCCGGCGGGGATATAGGGCGGGTTGGACACGATCAGATCGAACGGGCCCGAGAGCGCCGCCGCATAGGAGCAGGCGACGAATGCCGCGCGGTCGGCAAGGCCGAGGGCGACAGCATTGCCCATGGCGGTGCCGAGCGCAGTGAGGCTGAGATCGGTGCCGACGCCGAACGCATCGGGAATCTCGTGCAGCAGCGCGAGCAGGATGGCGCCGGATCCGGTGCCGATATCGGCGATGCGCGGCCGGCGCCCCGCGATCGGGCGTTCGCGAAAAATCTCGAGCGCCAACTCGACCACGGTCTCGGTATCAGGCCGCGGCACCAGCGTCGCCTCGGACAGTCGGAAGGGCAGGCCCCAGAATTCCCGTGTGCCGAGAATGCGGGCGACCGGCTCATGAGCGAGCCTTCGTTGCGCATAGCCTTCGAGCCGCACAGCCTCCTCGGGGGTGAGATGTCGTGCCGCTTGCGTGATCAGGCCGGTCAGGTCGAGCCCCAGCGCAGCGCCGACGAGCAGGCGCGCATCGAGGGAGGGCTCTTCGATACCGGCCGCATGCAGCCGCGCCGCAAGCGCGCGCCGCGCGCTCTCGATGCTGTGTCCGGAATCGAAACCTGTCGCCAAAGGAGCCATCCTGCCTGGCATCGTGGATAGATCGGCGGCATTGCTTGCGTCAACGGAAAGGAGCGCGTTTGATCGTCCCCCGCAGCGACGGAGGACATCCATGACGGCCTATGATGATCAGAATGTCTTCGCAAAGATCCTGCGCGGCGAGATTCCCTGCTTCGAAGTGTTCAGGGACGAGCGCAGCTTCGCCTTTCTGGACATCATGCCGCGCTCGCCCGGACACACGCTGGTGATTCCGAGGGCACCGGCACGCGGTATTCTCGACATTGCAGATGACGATCTCGCCGCGGTCACCCGGACTGCCAAGCGGATCGCGATTGCGGCCATGACGGCGTTCGAGGCCGAGGGCATTATCCTGCAGCAGTTCAGCGAGCCCGCCAGCGGGCAGGTGGTGTTTCATCTGCATATGCATGTGATGCCGGTCAGGGCCGGCGTCGAGCTGTTGCCGGCGCAGACGCGCAAGGAAGACATGGCTGTGCTCGCCGACCATGCCAAGCGGATGATCGCGGCACTTGGTGGCTAGAGCATGATCCGGAAAAGTTCGTAGCGGTTTTCCGAAGAGATCATGCTCAAACAATAATCTAGACGCCGAGATAGCGCTGCAGCAGTTCCGGCTGGGCCTTGAGCTCCTGCGCCGGCCCCTCGTGGACGATGTGGCCGTTATTGATGATGTAGATCCGCGTTGCCAGCGCCAGCGTTGCGGCCAGATTCTGCTCGACCAGCACGATGGTCTGGCCGGCGGCCGCGAGCTCACGGCAGGCCTTGACGAGATCGTGGACGATGACGGGAGCGAGCCCCTCGAACGGCTCGTCCAAGAGCACGATCTTGGGGTCGCGCACCAGCGCCCGCGCGATCGCGAGCATCTGCTGCTCGCCGCCGGAGAGCTCGGTGCCGCGGTTGTTGCGCCGCTCCTTCAGCCGCGGAAACATCTCGTAGATGCGCCCGAGCGGCCAGCGTTTCGGCGCGGTGATGCCGGCGAGGACGATGTTTTCCTCCACCGACAGGCTGCCGAAGATGCGGCGCTCCTCGTGCACGAGCTGCATGCCCGCCTGCGCGATTCTGTGGCTCCTGCGTCCGGCGATGTCGCGCCCGTCGAACTTCACGCTGCCGCTGCGCGGCGTCACGACGCCCATCAGGCTCTTCAGCGTCGTGCTCTTGCCGGCGCCATTGCGGCCGAGCAGCGCCACCACCTCGTGGCGTTCGACATGCATGGCGACGTCGAACAGGATGTGGGAATCCCCATAATAACTGTTCAGGCCGTTGACCTCGATCAGGCTCATGCGGCGATCTCTCCGTGCACGCCGCCGAGATAGGCTTCCTGCACCGCGGCGTTGGTCTTGATTTCCTCGGGCGTGCCGGTGACGAGCACCTTGCCCTCCTGGAGCACCGTCACGCGTTCCACCAGCTCGAACAGCGAATCCATGTCGTGGTCGATGATGATCATGGTGCGGCCGCGCGCGATCGATTTGAGCAGCTTGACGGTTTCGACCCGCTCGCGCGGGCTCATGCCGGCGAGCGGCTCGTCGAGCAGCAGCAGGCGCGGCGAGGTCGCGAGCGCAAGCCCGATCTCCAGCCTGCGCTTCTCGCCATAGGCGAGCTCGGACACGGGCGTGTCAGCGCGCCGGGTCAAATTGACCAGTGCCAGCGTGTGCTCCACCTGCTCAGTCAGGCCCTTGACGCCTGCGAGCGTGCGGAACAGGTCGAGCCGGAATTTTCCGCGCAGCTCCGCGAGGGCTGCGATCGTCAGGTTCTGCCGTACCGTCAGGCCGGTGAAGAGCTGGTTGACCTGATAGCTCTTGGTCAGCCCGAGTTGGCAAACGTCAGTCACCTTCAATCCCGTGATGTCGCGTCCCTCGAACACGATCTGGCCCGAGGTCGGGGGGATCTCGCAGGTCAGCATCTTGAAGAAGGTCGATTTGCCGGCACCGTTGGGGCCGATGATGCCGCGCAGCTCACCCTGGTTGACGCTGAAATCGATGTCGCTGTTGGCGACCAGGCCGCCGTAGCGCTTGGTGAGGCCGATGGCTTTCAGGATCGGCCCGGAATAGGCGGGATGCTCGACCGCCTTGGCCTGCAGCGGGGCGGGCGCGAGTTGCGGCGTGACCTCGGCGTCGTCAGCCGCCTCCTGCTCCAGCTCCGCATCCGTCTGCTGCCGCCCGCCTGAGACGAGGCGGTAGAGATCGGCAAGGCCGCCGATGATGCCACCGCGCAGGAAGCAGACCAGCAGCACGAACACGACACCGAGCACCAGCTTCCAGGCGGCTCCCAGCCCCAGTGCGGATTGCAGGAAATCCTGAAGGAAGAGCCAGACGGTTGCACCGACGAGCGGGCCGAACAGCGTACCCCTTCCGCCAATGGCAGTCTGCATCACCAGCTGGCCGGAGGTGTCGAAGGTGAAGGCGTCGGGCGGCATGAAGGCCTGGAGCACGCCGAGCAGGCCGCCGGCGAAGCCCGCGTAAGCCGCGGCGATCACGAAGGCGGTCAGCTTGTAGCCGTGGATGTTGTGGCCGACCGCGGTGGCGCGCAGCGGGTTGTCCCGGATCGCACTCAGGATCGCACCGACCGGTGAGCGCACGATCCTGAGCGCGATGACGACGCCGATGAAATAGCACAGCGCGATGAACTGATAGAGCGACCAGCCATTGGTGAAATGGAGGGTGGTGAAGCCGAGATTGAAGCTCGGCGTCGGCACGCCCGGCAGGCCGTTCTCGCCGCCGGTGAAATCGGAGAGCGGATTGAACTCGACGAAGAAGAATACCTCCGCGATCGCCACCGTGATCATCGCGAAATAGATGCCGGTGCGGCGCAGCGCGATCAGGCCGATCAGATAGCCGGTCGCCGCCGCCGCGATCATGCCGATGATCAGCGCGCCCAGCACGTTGCCAAAGCCGGCGCGGGTCAGGAGGTAGGCGGCGACGAAGCCGCCAGTGCCGTAGAAGGCGGACTGGCCGAACGACAACAGGCCGGTGAAGCCGAACAGGATGTCGAAGCCGAGCCCGAACAGGCCCCAGACCAGGATCCGATTCACCGTGTTCGGCGCGAAGCCGAGATGCGGCAGCACGAAGGGAGCCACGATCAGGCCGATGGCCGTCAGTGTCTCGATCAGGAACGGGCGTTGCTTGAGCATCAGCGGATCACTTATTCGCGGCCCTGGACGCCGAGCAGGCCATGCGGTCGCACCACGAGCACGAGCGTCATCGCCGCAAACAGCATCACGTAGGCATAGCCGGGGTTGAACATGGAGGTGACGCTGATGATCTCGCCGGCGATCAGGCCGCCGAGGATTGCGCCGGGGAACGAGCCGACGCCGCCGATCACCACAACCACGAAGGTCTGGACCAGGATGTCGTCACCGATGCCCGGTGTCAGCGACACCACCGGCGCATTGACGATGCCGGCAAAGCCGGCCGCCATCGCGCCGATGCCGAACACGATCATGAAGACGCGGTAGACGTTGATGCCGAGCGAATCGACCATCACCGAATCCTCGATGCCGGCGCGCACGATCATGCCGAGCCGGGTGCGGTAGAGGATGATGAACAGTGCGCCGAGCGCGACCGCGACGATGCCGACGACGGCGAGACGGTAGGTCGGATAGAACATGAAGCCGAGATTGGTGATGCCCTGGAACAGCGCCGGCGGCGGCACGATCTGCGACTGGCTCGAGAACAGCAGGCGCACGAGCTCGACGAAGCAGATGCCGAGCCCGAAAGTCACCAGCAGCTGATCCTCGTGCGGGCGATGATAGAAATGCCGGATGATGACGCGTTCCATCACGACGCCGAGCAGCATCACGAACAGCGAGCCCGCAATGACGGCGAGGATGAACGATTCCGTGTACTGGTAGGTGACGAAGCCGGCATAGCCGCCGATCATGAACATCGCGCCATGCGCGAGGTTGAGCACGCCGAGCGTGCCGTAGATGATGGTCAGGCCGGAGCTGATCAGCGCGAGCAGGGCGCCGAGCGCGAGTCCGTTGAATAGCTGCGAAACGAGATTGGGCCAACTGATCATGCAATAATCGCTGTCGTGACGCGCAGGGCCTGCGTCAAAAAAAGGCGACGCCGCAGGTCCAGAGTTAAGGCCCACGGCGTCACAGGGGTTAGCGCGTGCTCAGGTGTAATCGCCGAGATGGCAGCCGAACGCGTCCGGCTTCTGCATCAGACCTTCGCCGGGAACGATCTCGACGACGTCGTACCAGTCTTCCTTGTTCTTCATGTCCTTCTGCTGCTTGCCCTTGACGATGATCACGGGGCGGACGCACTGGTGATCCTCGGGACGGTAATGCACGTCGCCGACGAGGGACGGAATCGTCTCGCCCTTCTCATAGGCCTTGATCACGTCAGGCGGATTGAAGCTGCCGGCTTCCTCGCACATATGGGCCCAATGGGCGAAGCTGACATAGGCGTTCTCGGCGCCCCATTCCGGCTTGTAGCCGTACTTCTTCTCGAAGGCCTCGTTGAACATCTTGGCCAGCGGAAACTTGTCCTCGATCGTCCACCAATAGTCGGTGGCTGCGTAGACACCCTGCATCAGGCCGCCGGTCTCGCGCGCGATGAAGGGCACCTGATAGGGGACGACCAGCTTCATCTTGTCGAGCACGCCGAACTGCTTGGCCTGCTGGGTCGACAGCACGGCGTCGTGGCCCCAATTGACGTTGATGAGCACGTCGGCGCCGGAATTCGCGACGTTCAGAAGATACGAGGAATAGTCGGGTGCGCCGAGCGGCGCGACCTGGTTGGTCGTGGTGGTCCAACCCGCCGTCGCGAGGAAGTCCTGCATCGACTTCGTGACGGTGTGGCCGTAGGTGTAATCCGGCGTGAGGTACGCGGCCTTCTTGCCCTTGCCGAACTCCCGCACCATCACCGGGCCGATCGCCGCCGCAGCGGTCTGGCCGAAGAAGTTCTGGCGGACGCCGTAGCGCACGCAGTCCTTGCCGGTGGTGTCGTTCGAGCCGGAGATGCCGCACACGAACAGCACGTGCTCGCGCTGGGCGAGCTTGTTGAGCGCGACCGCAACGGCGCTCGAGGTGCCGCCGGTGATCATGATCGCCTTGTTCTCGCTGATGAAGCGTTGCTGCGCCTGCACCGCCTCGTTCGGCTTCGCCGCGGAGTCGGCGACGCCGAACTTCAGCTCCTTGCCGAGCACGCCCTTGCTGGTCTTCGGCGAGATCTTCTTGATCAGCTCATGGCCTTCGTTGATGTGCTCGATCGCGAGCTGATAGCCCTTGAGCTCGTCCTCGCCCTGCACGGCATAGGTGCCGGTACGCGGCACGGAGATTCCGATGAAGGCGGCGGAACCCGATACGCCGGTGGGATAGGAGCCGATCGCCGGCTTGTCCTCGGCGAAGGCCGGCATCGCCGGCAGCACCGAGCCGCCGATGAGGCCTGCTGTTGTCTGAAGCAGACCACGGCGCGACAGGCCGCGGCGGATGAGATCGTCAGTCATGGTCGTTTCCTCCGAACGTCGTTCTTGTTTGCAGGCAGAACACGATTTGTCCGGCGGCAGTCCGGCCTCGAAGGCCCGCCCGCCCCGGGCACGTCACATCCGCGTGTAGCTCTTGGACGTATGCATTGCTTGTGAAGGCCTTCTGTCAATTTCGCCTTTGGTCGAACGACGAAAATTATGTCGCGAAAACATATCGGATGACGATATATATTAGTCTTTGTGAGTACGAGTATGGCGGGTTCGGCGAGGGAAATGGCGCGGCAGACGACGGTGGCGGGTACCCCGAAGCGACAATCCTGGCCGCAGGAGGCGGAGCGGCAGGAGGCCGCTTGGTCCGCGGCAGAGACCAACGACCAGCGCGCGGCGCCGCAGCCCGGCGATGCTTCCCGCACGCCCGAGCCGCGCAATCGCGCCTCCGGCGAGCGGGGGCCGGCGATCGGCGCCGATCATGCGAAGCGCGCACCGGCGCCGATGAAGCGTTTGAGCGTGCGGGCCCAGAATGTTCTGAAGGAGCTGGCGGTCGAACTCACCGGCGAGCAGCCGCCGAAGGGGAATTGGTCACCTTCGCGCGAGCTGCTGCGTGCGCTGACGGCCGAGCGCCTTGCGACCGCGCGCAATTGCGGGCCACACACGATGCGGGAGATCGTCGATTGGGCGCAGGGCTGCGGCGTCACCATCAAGCCGGCGATTCCGCCCGGCGGCTCGTTGTCGCAGATGTGGGCGGAGCTGATTGCCAACGCATCGGCAGGCGGCCTGACCGGTGCGGAGATCGCTGGCGCGCTGCAGCGCTCGATCCGGCGGAAGAGTGTTCGCATCCCGATCGCGTTTCAGGTCATTCTGGTCAAGATCCTGCTGTCGAGCTTCGAATAGGCCGCCGGCGAAGGCGCCGATATTTGTGCATCCGCAGCGTCCGCCCGGTTGGTTCCATGCCGCCTTCCTTGCTAGTCTCGGACCTGCCCGCGCCGCCGGCGGGCGCGACCTCGCAGGCAGGGAATGACCGAGACAAAGCGGAAAACAGCACGCACGGCATCCGCGGTGCCCCCCAAGGGCGGCGCGATGCGCGAGGCTGACTACACCGCGCTTGCGCAATTCCGCTATCAGCTCCGAACCTTCCTGGCCTTCAGCGAGACGGCGGCCCAAAGCGCCGGATTGACGCCGCAGCAGCATCAGGCGCTGCTGGCGATCAAGGGCTTGGCCGATCCCAACGGCGCCAGCGTCGGCGATATCGCGAGCTTTCTTCTGATCCGTCACCACACCGCCGTTGAGCTGGTGGATCGCATGGCGAAGCTGAAGCTGATCGTTCGGGAAGCCGATCCGGAAGACGCGCGGCGTGTCCTCGTCAAGCTGACGGCGAAGGGCGAGCAGAAGCTGCGCTCGCTCTCGCGCATGCATCTGGACGAATTGAGCGCCGCCGCGCCGGCCCTGGCCAAGATCCTGCGATCGTTTCGGGCCAAAAAGCGTTGAGGCTCAGGCCGCCGCGCCCTGCGCCGCGAGCTGTGCGGCCTGGTGCTCGGTGGTCAGCGCATCGGTCAATTCGCCGAGTGCTTCGCCGGCGATCACCTGCGGCAGCTTGTAGAGTGTCAGGTTGATGCGGTGGTCGGTGACGCGGCCTTGCGGAAAATTATAGGTGCGGATGCGCTCAGAGCGGTCGCCGGAGCCGACCTTCTCCTTGCGCTCGGCCGAGCGCGCGGCGTCGACGCGCTGCCGCTCGGCGTCGTAGATGCGCGAGCGCAGGATGTTCATGGCGGAGGCGCGGTTCTTATGCTGCGAGCGGCTGTCCTGCATCATCACCACGATCCCGGTCGGAATGTGGGTGATGCGGATCGCCGATTCCGTCTTGTTGACGTGCTGGCCGCCTGCGCCCTGTGCGCGCATGGTCTCGATGCGCAGGTCCTCGTTCTTGATCTCGACGTCGACGTCCTCGACCTCGGGCAGCACTGCGACAGTCGCCGCCGAAGTGTGGATGCGCCCCTGGGTTTCGGTGTCGGGCACCCGCTGGACCCGGTGTACGCCGGATTCGAATTTCAGCTTGGAGAACGCGCCGCGGCCCTGCACCTCCGCGATGATTTCCTTGAAGCCGCCGACGGTGCCCTCGCTCGCCGAGATTACCTCGACCTTCCAGCCCTGCAAGGCGGCAAAGCGCTCGTACATCCGGAACAGATCGCCAGCGAACAGCGAGGCCTCGTCGCCGCCGGTACCGGCGCGGATTTCCAGCACGACGTTGCGGTCGTCCATGGCGTCCTTGGGCAGCAGCGCAACGCGGATCTTCTGAACCAGGTCCTCGATCTTCGGATTGAGCTCGTCGCGCTCGGCTTCCGCCATGCTGCGCATCTCGGCATCGGTCGCGGCATCCGCGATCAGCGCCTCGGTGTCGGCGAGCTCTTTGACTGCTGACCGGTAAGTCTTCACCGCCTCGATCAGCGGGGTGATCTCGGCGAGCTCGCGCGTGACCTGCACATAGCGCTCGGAGGAGAGCTGTCCGAGCGATTCGGCTTCGAGCGAGGCGTGATGCGCGAGCAGGACGTCCAGTTTGGCTTCAGGGAGTGACGACATCGGTTTGGTCTCAAAAGGCGGAGGGAAGCGAGGCGGCGGCGACGGGCAGCAGGCCCGCTACAACGCCAGGCCTTCGGCCTCGGCGAATTCCGTCAGCTTTTGCCGGATCGAGACGCTGCCGGTCGGTGCGTCCAGCAGCGGCCCGAGCATCGCTGCGGCCTTCTTGACGTCGAGGTCGATCACCATCGCCTTGACCGGGCCGAGCGCGGTCGCCGACAGCGACAGCGAGCGATAGCCCATCGCGAGCAGCGCCAGCGCGCCGATCGGCTTCGAGGCCATCTCGCCGCAGAGCGACAGCGATTTCTTGGCGGCCTGCGTCTTTTGCGCGATGTCGCGCAGGGCCCGCAGGATCGGCGTCGACATGGTGTCGAAGCGCTCGGAGACCTTGGCATTGCCGCGGTCGACCGCGAACAGGAACTGGAACAGGTCGTTGGAGCCGACCGAGATGAAGTCGACCTTCCTCAAGAGCTCGTCGAGTTGATAGAGCAGCGCCGGCACCTCGACCATGGTGCCGATGTCGATGCGTTCCGGCAGCGTGTGGCCATGCTGGCGCAGATAAGTGAGCTCGCGCTCGACCAGCGCCTTGGCGGCGTCGAACTCGGCGACTTCCGAGATCATCGGGAACATGATGCGCAGCGCGCGGCCGCCGCCGGCGCGCAGCAGTGCGCGGATCTGGCCGCGCAGCAGGCCGGGACGATCGAGCCCGAGCCGGATCGCGCGCCAGCCGAGCGCGGGGTTTTCCTCGATCACCGTCTCCATATAAGGCAGCGCCTTGTCGCCGCCGATGTCGAGGGTGCGGAAGGTCACGGGCTTGCTGCCCGCAGCATCCAGCACGGCGCGGTAGAGCGCGAGCTGATCGCTGGTGCGCGGCAGGCTCTGGCCGACCATGAATTGCAGCTCGGTGCGGAACAGGCCGATGCCGGCGCTGCCGGTGTCGTCGATGTGGGGCAGGTCGATGGCGAGGCCCGCATTGATCAAGAGCTCGACCTTCTCGCCGTCCTTGGTGACACAGGGCCGGTCACGCAGCGCCAGGTATTGCGCCTGGCGGCGGGCGCGGAAACGCACCCGCTCGGCATAGGCCGCCTCGATCTCCTGCGACGGGCGCACATAGATCGATCCCGACGTGCCGTCGACGATGATGGCGTCGCCGGGGTCGGCGATCCCTGGCGCGTTCGGCACCTCGCCGACGGCGGGAATGCCGAGCGCGCGCGCCACGATCGAGACGTGGGAGTTGGCGGTGCCTTCCTCCAGCACGATGCCGCGCAGGCGCTTGCGGTCGTAATCGAGCAGCGCCGCCGGGCCCATCGCGCGCGCGATGACGATGGCGTTGTCGGGCATTTGCTCGCGCGAGGGCGCGTGGTCCTGGCCGACCAGCTGCCGCATCAGGCGGTAGCCGAGATCCTCGAGATCGTGCAGCCGGTCGCGCAAATAAGGATCGGTCACGCGCAGCATGCGGGCGCGGGTGTCGGACTGGACGCGTTCGACCGCGGCTTCCGCCGTAAGGCCCGTGGCGACCGCTTCGTGCAGCTTGTGCGACCAGCCCTGGTCGTTGGCGAACATGCGGTAGGCTTCCAGCACGTCGCGATGCTCGCCGCCCTCGGCGACGTCGCCGCGCTCCAGCATGCGGTCGAGATCCGAGCGCAGCTTGGCGAGTGCCGCGTCGAGCCGCTTGATCTCCTTCGGTAGGTCCTCGGCGATGTAGTCCTTGATGACGACGCGCGGCTCGTGCAGCACGACATGACCGAGCGCGATGCCTTCCGAGAGGATGGCGCCGGCCTTCTGCGTGGAATGGCGCGCAGCCGGCTCCAGGCCGGGCTGCGCCAGCGCGGACAATTCGCCGGAGGCAATCAGCTCCGCCAGCACCATGGCCGTGGTCTGCAGCGCCTCGAGCTCTTCCTCGACATAGGTGCGCTTGGCGCGGTTCTGCACCACCAGCACGCCGAGCGTGTTACCGGCACGCAGGATCGGCACGCCGAGGAAGGAGTGATAGATCTCTTCGCCGGTCTCGGGGCGGAACGAGAAGGCCGGATGGCTTTGGGCGTCGTTCAGGTTGAGCGGCGTCGCCTCGCTGGCGACGAGGCCGACCAGGCCCTCATGGGCGCTCAGCACGGTATGGTGCACGGCCTCGCGGTTGAGGCCTTCGGTGGCGTAGAGCTCGAGGGTGTTGTCGATGCGCAGCACATAGACCGAGCACACCTCGGCCACCATGTTGGCGGCGATCAGCACCACGATCTTGTCCAGCCGCTCCTGGGCCGAGACCTGCTCCGCCATGGTTTCGCGGAGCCGTCTCAACAAGACGCGGGGACCTCCCGACGCGCTCCGCATGAACCGTCAATCTCCTCCGTCTGCCCGGCCCGGCGGTATCGGCCGGCGGCTGGCCCAAAATTCCAGAAAAACAACCAAATTGTTTGTCCGGCGCAGGTGCAAACCTTCGCTTGCACCGAATCAGCGGCCTGAACTGGGAACACAGTCTGCGGCAGCCCACCCTGTTCGCCGTATAGCGAATTGAGGCTTGTTTTGCCAAGCAAAACGCCTGCCAAACGCGAAGGTGTGTACACCTTCGCGTTTGCTGCGACCGCTAAGAGAAAATTAGTCCAGGCATGGTCCGGAAAAGTGCAAAGCGGTTTTCCGGAAAGACCATGCTCAAACGACAATCTGAAGCGCGACGGGGCGCACTTCAGGCCTGATCGAGGCCGTAGAGCGTGTGCAGGGTGCGCACCGCAAGCTCGGTATAGGCGGTGTCGATCAAAACCGAGAACTTGATCTCGGAGGTTGTGATGGCTCGGATGTTGATATTCCGTCCGGCGAGCGCCGAAAACGCCTGGGCGGCGACGCCGGCATGGCTGCGCATGCCGCTGCCGATCACCGAGATCTTGGCGACGTCGGTAGCGGTATCAAGCCGGGCATAGCCGATCTTGGCCTTGGCGGCGGTAATCGTGTCCTTGGCGCGGTTGTAGTCGGCCGCCGGCACCGTGAAGGTCAGGTCGGTGGTCTTGCCGTCCTCGGAAACGTTCTGGACGATCATGTCGACGTTGATATTGGCATCCGCGAGCGGGCCGAAGATCGACGCCGCCACGCCGGGCTTGTCCTCGATCTGGCGCACCGAGATCTGGGCCTCGTCCTTCGAAAAGGCGATGCCGGTGACGACGTGGTTTTCCATGATCTCCTCCTCGCCGCAGATCAGCGTGCCGGGCGGCTGGTTGGCATGCGGGTCGATATCCTCGGGCTTGTCGAAGCTCGAGCGGACGAAGATCGGCATGTTGTGGACCATGCCGAGTTCCACCGAGCGCACCTGGAGCACCTTGGCGCCCTGGGAAGCCAGTTCCAGCATGTCTTCGAATGCGATCTTGTCGAGCCTCTTGGCCTTCGGCACGATTCGCGGGTCGGTGGTGTAGACGCCATCGACGTCGGTGTAGATGTCGCAACGGTCGGCCTTGACGGCGGCGGCGACCGCCACGGCCGAGGTGTCGGAGCCACCCCGGCCGAGCGTGGTGATGCGGTTGGTCTTCGGGTCGATGCCCTGGAAGCCGGCGATGACCGCAACTTCCTTGCGATCCTTGAAACGGGCGATGATCTCGCTGCCGTCGATGTCCTCGATCCGGGCCGAGGCATGGGCATCGCTGGTCTTGATCGGGATCTGCCAACCCTGCCAGGAGCGGGCCTGGATACCCATGCCCTGGAGCACGATGGCCAACAGGCCCGAAGTGACCTGTTCGCCGGAGGCGACGACGGCGTCGTATTCGCGCGCGTCATGCATCGGCGAGGCCTCGGTGCACCAGGCCACCAGCTCGTTGGTCTTGCCCGACATCGCCGAGACGACCACGGCCACTTCATGGCCGGCGTCGACCTCACGCTTCACATGGCGTGCGACGTTGCGGATACGTTCGATGTTGGCGACGGACGTGCCGCCGAATTTCATCACGAGGCGGCTCATGACGACGCGTGCATTCCTTCATAAGGATCAGTATGGTGACCCGCGCTGGACGGATGCCAGGGGATACCGACCGCGCGTATACAGAGGGGCGGGGCCGGGGGCAAGCGGGTTCCTGCGGGGCCAATCCGGGCAATGGGTTATCAGAGGTTATGGCGCGCTATATTGACGAGATCCTGCAACCGGGCGAGCGGGTTCTGTATTCGACCAATGCGCACTGGATCTTCTATTTCCCGGCCATTCTGGCCTGGATCGCGGCCATCGCCCTGTTCGGGGTCTCCCGTCAGTCCGATATCTACAGCGTCATGATCCTGTCCCTGTTCGGCTCCGGCCTGGTGGCGCTGGCCGCCCTGTACTGGACCCTGAAGGGCTGGTTCCATCGCTTCACCACCGAGACCGACGTCACGAATCTCCGGGTTGTCCACAAGACCGGGTTCATCAAGCGCCGCACCTTCGAGATGGCGCTGGACAAGGTCGAGAGCGTCGACGTCGATCAGACCATTCTTGGACGAATTCTCAACTATGGCGACGTGACGATTCGTGGCGTCGGCGAGGGCATCGAGACGATCAAGACCATCGCCTCCCCACTCGCTTTCCGTAGTTCGATCACCACGCGGTAGGACCGCGCGCAACCATGAGCATGCAGCAAGATACTTCCGCCACTGCCGCCGCCCAGCCGGGCTCGACCGTCGACGCCGCCGAGATCGCGAAATTCTCAAAGCTCTCGGCCGAGTGGTGGGATCCCAAGGGCAAGATGGCCCCGCTGCACCGGATCAATCCGCTGCGGCTTGGCTATATCCGCGATGCCGCCTGCCGCAAGTTCGAGCGCAATGTGCGCAGCCTCAACTGTCTCGGTGGCCTGCGCGTGCTCGACATCGGCTGCGGCGCCGGCCTCCTGTGCGAGCCGCTGTCGCGGCTGGGCGCGCAGGTCATCGGCGTCGATCCCTCGGCCAGCAACATAGCGGCAGCGAAGCTGCATGCCGACAAGAGCCATCTTGCGATCGACTACCGCTGCACCACGGTGGAGGAGATCGACCCGCGCGAACGTTTTGATGTCGTGCTGGCGATGGAGGTGGTCGAGCATGTCGTCGACGTCGGCGTCTTCCTGAAGCGCTGCGCCTCGATGCTGAAGCCGAACGGCCTGATGGTGGTCTCGACGCTGAACAGAAACTGGAAGAGTTTTGCGCTCGCCATCGTCGGTGCCGAATACGTCCTGCGCTGGCTGCCGCGCGGCACCCACGAGTGGAACAAGTTCGTCACTCCCGACGAACTGACCAAATACCTCCTCGACAACCGCCTCGTCATCACAGAGCAGACCGGCGTCGTCTACGCACCCTTCGCCGACAAATGGACGCTCTCGTCGGACATGGACGTGAACTACATGGTGGTGGCGGAAGGGATGGTGTGAGGGGAGTGCGAGCTTGTTAGGGCTCAGCTGCATCACCACCAAAGGTGTCGTCCTGGCGAAAGCCAGGACCCATTACCCCAACGAGCAGTTATTGTGCGGACTGCCAACCACGAGCCTTCGCCAAACTGCTCCCTGAGGTAATGGGTCCTGGATCTGCGCTTCGCTTGTCCAGGACGACGGCGGAGTTTGTGGCGCGGGCATCGCTCCCATGACATCGGTGTGGTTGACCGCGTGGGCCTCAGCTTGCAGGTTGGCTCCACCATTCCTGCATTAGCCCCACCCCCATGTTCACCGTCACTAGCCTCTGGATTCCCTTCACCGTCATCGCTGCGCTCGGCCAGGTCGCGCGCAACGCGATGCAGCGGTCGCTGACCAAGCCGCTGGGGACCTGGGGCGCGACCAATATCCGCTTCCTGTTCGGCTTCCCCTTCTCGCTGCTGTTCCTGGGGCTGGTGGTGGTCGCGACCGGCGATCGTCTCGGCATGCCGCCGACCGTGTTCTGGCCGTGGCTGCTGCTGGGCGCGCTCAGCCAGATCGTCGGGACCGGCCTGATGCTGCTGGCCATGAACGACCGCTCCTTCGTGGTGACGACGGCCTATCTGAAGACCGAGGCGATCCAGACTGCGATCTTCGGCTTCGTCTTCCTCGGCGATCACCTGACATGGCTGAAGGTGCTGGCGATCGTGACCGCGACCGTCGGCGTCGTGATCACTGCGCTTCGTCCTGGCGGCGAGAAGAGTTTTGCCGAGTTGAAGCCCACCATCACCGGCCTCGTCGCGGCCGCGGCGTTCGCGCTGTCGGCGGTCGGATTTCGCGGCGCGATCATCAACGTGCCGAACGTGTCCTTCGTGACGGCGGCCTCGTTCACGCTGGTACTTGGCCTGTTCGTACAGACGCTGATCCTGACGATCTATCTGCTTTGGCGTGCGCCGAAGGTGCTGCGGTCGATTCTGGGATTATGGAAGCCGTCGCTGCTCGCCGGCTTCATGGGCGCCTTCGCCTCGCAGTTCTGGTTTCTGGCGTTTGCCCTGACAGCCGCCGCGAATGTCCGCACGCTCGCGTTGATCGAGGTGCTGTTCGCGCAAGGCGTGGCGTACTACTCGTTCAAGCAGCCGATCGCGCCGCGCGAGATTTTTGGCATCGTGCTGATCGTGGTCGGCGTCGCGTTGCTGGTGGGCGTGTAGCTTACTGCGGGGCGCCCGAAGGGCGTACCCGGAATCTCGAGGTTCCGGGTTCGCGCCTTGCGCGCCCCGGAACGACGAGAAAGCCTCAATTCCGATCTTCCGGCAGTGTCGGCAGCGGCGACACCTCGATGCCTTCGTCGATCAGCGATTTCGCCTCATCCGGTGAGGCCTCGCCGTAGATCGGGCGGTGTTCCTTGTCGCCGTAGTGCATCGCACGAGCTTCATTCGCAAAGCGCTCGCCGACGTTGTCGGCGTTCTTCACGATGTGGTCGCGCAGCTCTTTCAGCTTGGCGCGCAGCTCGCGCTCCTGCGCCATCATCAGCGAGGTCGGCCCCGACGGCGCGGTCTCGGGGACGGTGGTCGTCGCCGGCTCCGGCGGCGGTGTGGCACGGCCGCGGCCCTTCTTGCCGACGATGCGCGGCGCCATGATCGCCTTGTCGACCTTGGCCGAGCCGCAGATCGGGCAGGTCACCAGCTTCCGCTTCACCTGCGAATCGTAGGCAGCCGAGCTCTGGAACCAGCTCTCGAACTCATGCTTGCGGTCGCAATGCAGCGCGTAGCGGATCATGCCGATCCCCGTACCAGGTGCAGATGATCCGGCCCGGCCTTGGGATCGGAGACGCCGAAGCGGCGGCCGTGCTGGAGTGACGGGATCGCGCGGCGTGCGGTCTCGACCTTGGCCGGATCGATCTTGGCCATGATGATGCCGGGCTCGACATCGCCCTCGGCGAGGATCTCGCCCCAGGGATCGATGATCAGCGAGTGACCGTAGGTCTCGCGCTTGTTCTCGTGGGTGCCTGCCTGGGCCGCTGCGAAGATGAAGCAGCCGGTCTCGATCGCGCGCGAGCGCAGCAGGATGTGCCAATGCGCTTCGCCGGTTTTGCGGGTGAAGGCGGACGGCACGGTGATGAAAGAGGCGCCGCTTTCGGCGAGCGCGCGGTACAGCGCGGGGAAGCGCACGTCGTAGCAGATCGTCAGACCGACGCGGCCCCAGGGCAGGTCGGAGATCACCGCGGTTTCGCCCGGCTGGTAATTGGCGGATTCACGATAGCTCTCGCCGTCCGGCAGCTCGATGTCGAACATGTGGATCTTGTCGTAGCTCGCGAGCACGTCGCCCTCGGGCCCGATCAGGAAGGAGCGGTTGACCGCCTTTTCCGGCGAGAAGCGCAGCGCCAGCGAGCCGACATGGATGTGGATCTTCAATTCGGCTGCGAGCGCGCGATACGCCTTCAGCGAGGCGTCATCCTCCTCGCTCTGCAGGTGCTCGAACAACGCCTTGCGGTTCAGCTGCATCATGTTGCTGACCTCGGGCGTCTGCACGTAGTCGGCGCCCTTGGCAGCCGCCTCCCGGATCAGTTTCGTGGCCTGCGCAAGGCTCGGCTCGGGCATCAAGCCGGTGCGCATCTGCACCATGGCGGCGGTAAAGGTCCTGTCTTGAGCTTGATTCTGGCTCATGAGACCGCCTTGACGCTTTCGAGCAACCCGTCGAGCTTGCCTTCGCGGTCGAGGGCGTAGAGGTCGTCGCAGCCGCCGACATGGGTTCCGCCGATCCAGATCTGCGGAAAGGTCGAACCCTGGCCGGCCCGGTCGTACATCTCCTCGCGCCAGGACGGGTTCTTGGCGACGTCGAATTCCGTGAAGGCCGCCTTCTTGCGGGTCAGAAGCGACCTGGCAGCGGAACAATAGCCGCATCCCGGCCTGGTAAAGATCTCGACAGCAGCGGTCATGGCGTCCAGCGCTCTCATGTCATGAATTTATTGAATTATATGGGAGTTTAGCGGGTCTCGACAACCCGGGCAAAGACCAGCACGTCGACCTGGGCCGCCTTGGCGCGCAGCAGAGCGCGCGCGCAGGCGTCCAGGGTCGCACCCGATGTCAGGACATCATCGACCAGGACGATGCGCCGGCCATGGACCTCGGCCTGACGGTCGGGGGATACCTGGAATGCGCCCTGCACATTGGTGGCGCGCTGGGCTCGCGACAGGCCAATCTGCTGCTCGGTGGCACGCACCCGGCGCAGCACCTCGCCGCGGACCTTCACCGCGCTGTGCCGTTCGATGATGCGCGCCAATGCGCCGGACTGGTTGTAGCGGCGGCGCCAGGCCCGCTGCCAATGCAGGGGCACCGGCACCAGCATGTCGGCGCCCGCGAGCAGCTCGCTGCCCGCGCGTGCCATCCAGCGACCCATGGCGGGCGCCAGATCCGTGCGGTCCTGGTATTTCAGCGCATGCACCAGCGTGCGCGCGACGTCGTCATAGCGGACCGCCGCGCGTGCCCGCTGGTAAGCCGGCGGGCTCGCAATCGCCTCCATCGACAGCATGTCGGGGCCGGGATCATAGACAAAGGGGATGCCGAGCCGCGGACAATAGGGCCGCTCGATGAACGACAGCTTTGCCCAGCACCCCGCGCACACGCCCTCACCGTCGACCGGCTCGCGGCAGGACACGCACAACGTCGGCAGCGCAACGTCGAGCGCAAGTCGTGCCACCCGCATGAGCACGTGACGGCCGACCGTCCAAGCGGCTCGCAAGGGCACGGTGATGGAACGGGAAGGGGCGGCGTCAGCGTCCATGAGAGGAGGCTAGCGCCGCATGCGGCGGATTGCCAGAACCGTCGCGATCGGCGTAACCAGCGGCATGGCTCAGAACCCGGCGACCCCGCCCGCTTTATTCGATCGCGCCTTGCTGCACGTTCGGCAGCACCGTGCCCAGGCGCAGGGGCCGGTCGCTTTCCTGCTCGACCGGGCCGCCGAGGACATGTCCGACCGGCTGGCCGCGGTGATGCGCGAATTTCATGCGCCGGCCGATCTCTGGACCCCGGGTGAGGGGCTCGCAGGACTGCGCGCGCGGTTGCCCTCCATCCAGCGGATTGCGCTCGATACGGCGGGCTCGGAGACATTGCCCTTCGCTGCGGACAGTCTCGATCTCGTCGTCTCGGCGCTGGCGTTGCAATTCGTCAACGATCTTCCGGGCGTGCTCGCGCAGATTCGCCGTGCACTGAGGCCTGATGGTCTGCTGCTCGCCGCGATGATCGGCGGCGACAGCCTCACCGAGCTGCGCCAGGCCTTTGCCGCGGCGGAAGCCGAATGCGAGGGCGGCGTGTCGCCCCGCGTGGCGCCGTTCGCCGATTTGCGCGACGTCGGCGCGCTGTTGCAGCGGGCGGGTTTTGCGCTGCCGGTCACCGACGTCGATCGCGTGGTGGTGCGCTATGGCAACGCGTTCGCCCTGATGCAGGATCTCCGCCGCATGGGCGCGGCCAATGTGCTGATCGAGCGGCGCCGCACGCCGAGCCGGCGCGCGACGCTGCTGCGCATGGCCGAAATCTATGCCGAGCGGTTTGCCGATGCCGACGGCCGCATCCGCGCGACGTTCGACATCATCTGGCTCTCGGGCTGGGCGCCGCATGCAAGCCAGCAGCAGCCGCTGAAGCCGGGTTCGGCGAAAGCGAGCCTGGCGGAAGCGGTGAAGAAGGCGGGAGAGACGTAGGCTCTCTCCTTCGTCATGGCCGGGCATAGCCGTCTGAAGGACGGCGTCGCTTCCGCTCGCCTATGACCCGGCCATCCACGTCTTTCAGTTCAGCACGTAGATCGTGGATGCCCGGGACAAGCCGGACAAGCCCGGGCATGACGCCGAGGGCGTAACGACTGTCTCGGTCTCACATCAGTAAATCAATCAAATGCGGGATCAGCGGAATGTCCGCCGGCGGCATCGGATAGTCGCGTAGCTTGTTGGCGCGGACCCAGGCCAGGGTCTGGCCTTCGCGGGCTTCGACGATCCCTTCCCAGCGCCGGCAGATGTAGAGCGGCATCAACAGATGAAAGGTCTCATAGCCGTAGCTCGCAAAGGTCAGCGGCGCCAGGCACGGTTCGGCGACGGTGATGCCGAGCTCCTCGTGGAGCTCGCGGATCAGGCTCTGCTCCGGCCGCTCACCGGGCTCACACTTGCCGCCGGGAAATTCCCAGAGGCCGGCGAGCGTCTTGCCCGCCGGGCGTTGCGCGATCAGGACGCGCTTGTCGGCGTCGACCAGCGCGCATGCCACCACCAATGTCAGCTTCAGGCCGGCCATGTCCTAGGACCGATAATCCCCATTGATCGCGACATATTCCTTGGTGAGGTCGCAGGTCAGCACGCGGTCGCGGCCCTTGCCGAGGCCGAGCGCGACCTTGATCGCGATCTCCGGCGCCTTCATCGCTTCCGACACCTGCGCCTCGTCATAGGACGGATCGCGCGCGCCGTTCTTGGCGACGCGGATGCCGTTGAAGGAGATCGAGAGCTTGTCGCGATCGGCCGGCTCGCCGGCCTTGCCGACCGCCATCACCACGCGGCCCCAATTGGCGTCTTCGCCGGCGATGGCAGTCTTCACCAGCGGCGAGTTCGCAATCGACATCGCGATCTTGCGTGCGGAGGCCTTGGTCTTGGCGCCCTCGACGGTGATCTCGACCAGCTTGCGCGCGCCTTCGCCGTCGCGGGCGACCTGCTCGGAGAGATTGGCGAGGATCTGGTTGAACGCCTTGGTGAAGGCCTTCAGGCGCGGATCGCTGGCGCGGCTGATCTTCGGTGCGCCGTGCTCGGCGGCGGCGCCCGTCGCGAAAGCCAGCAGCGTGTCCGAGGTCGAGGTGTCGCCATCGATGGTGACCGCGTTGAACGTGTCCTCGACGCCGGCCTTGAGCAGCGCCTGCAGCGCGGCGGGCGCGATCGGCGCGTCGGTGAAAATGAAGGACAGCATCGTCGCCATGTCGGGGGCGATCATGCCGGCGCCCTTGGCCATGCCGTTGATGGTGACCCTGGCCTTGCCGAGCTTCACGGTCGCGGTCGCGACCTTGGGGAAGGTGTCGGTGGTCATGATCGCCTTGGCGGCGGCCAGGTAGTCGCCGGGCTCGGCAGTCTCGGCGAGGCGGCCGAGCACGCCGTCGAACTTGGTGGCATCCAGCGGTTCGCCGATCACGCCGGTCGAGGCCAGGAAGATCTCGCTCTCGCTGCAGCCGACGGCCTTGGCCGCGATCTTCGCGGTCAGCGCGGTGGAGCTGCGGCCGGTCTTGCCGGTGAAGGCATTGGCATTGCCCGAATTGACCACCAGCGCGCGGGCTTTGCCGCCCTTCAACTTGGCGCGGCACCATTCCACCGGCGCGGATGGGCACTTCGACTTGGTGAAGACGCCGGCGACCGCGGTGCCCTTGTCCATGATCGCCAGCAGCACGTCGGTGCGGTTCTTGTAGCGGATGCCGGCCTCGGCCGTCGCGAGACGGACGCCCGCGATCACGGGCATGTCGGGAACGTTTTTGGGAGCGAGGGGAGAGACGGAGGAGGACATCGCGGGGCGCCTTGGTGGGGTCTGGATATGCAGATGCCCGGCACGAGGCCGGGCATCAGGAAACTTTAGATACTCTTCACGTCACCGAAGTGACAGCAAATTCTTACTTCTTGGCCGGGGGCGCCATCTTGCTGTCGGCGGGCTTCGCCGCGTCGGCCGGCTTGGCGTCCTTGGACGCGTCTGCCTGGTCCGTCCGCTCGACCTTGGCCTCGGCGCGGAGCTTGGCGACGTAGTCGGCCTGGGCCTTGCGAGTGACGTACTGCTCGATCTGGGCCTTGACCTGCTCGAAATCAGGCGCCTTGCGGTTGCGCTTTTCCTCGACCTTGATGACGTGCCAGCCGAACTGCGACTTCACGGGGTCGGAGATCTTGCCCGGCTCCAGCGAGAACGCGACGGCCGAGAATTCCGGCACCATCTGCTCCTTGGTGAAGAAGCCGAGGTCGCCGCCGTCGGCGGAGCCCGGATCCTTGGACTTCTTCTTGGCGAGCTCGGCGAAATCGGCGCCCTTGTCGAGCTCGGCCTTCACCGCCTTGGCCTCGTCCTCGGTCTCGACCAGAATGTGGCGGGCGCGCACTTCCTGCTCACCGGTGATCTGCTTGGAGGCCTCCTCATAGACCTTCTTCATGGCGTCGTCGGTGGTCGCCGCCTTGCCCTCTTGGGCCAGCAGGCTGTCCATCAGCAGGCGGTTGCGGGCGAACGCCATCCGCTTCTTGAATTCCTCGCCGTCGGCGACCTTCTTGTCCTCGGCGGCCTTGGCCACGATCTTCATGTCGATCAGGAAGGACAGGACGTTCTCGTCCTTGGTCGCCGGATCCATCTGGGCGAGGCTCGGTCCGAGCTCCTCCTCGGCCATGGTGACGTCGCTCTTCTTGATTTCAGCGCCATTGACCTTGGCCAGAACGGGATCGTCGGCCGCCCGGAGCGGGCCCGCGAACGCCAGGAGCAGCGCCAGGGCCAGGGAGCCAGCCAGGGCGGACGCATGGCGAAAACGCTGGCCGGTGGTTACCGGGAACGAGGTGGTCATGGAAAATCCTTATGTTGAAGCAGGGGCTGCTCGAGCGGGGCGGACACTCGCCCAATCACAGGGGCTTGGCAACGCGAAAAGTCTGTCAAAATGATGAATTAGCCGCAATGCGCCCGCCGTTGACAAGGCCCTGACCGGGCCATATCTCTGCCCGGTCGCGACCATGGCGATGGCGTTTATATTGCTGCGTTTTTGGCCGTTGAACCCAGACTAGCCCAATTCCCACCCATATGGCGGATGACCCCCCGCAGTCCGGGCTCTGGCGCCATAAGGCGTCACGGTGAGTTGATAGGCCGGCGGGTGACAACTTCTTGGCTGCAACGCGGTTAAATCGCGAACACAGGAACTAGGCATGATCGGCGCGCTCGCCCGCAAGTTTTTCGGCTCCGCCAACGACCGGCGGGTGAAGGGATATCAGTCCCGCATCAACGCGATCAACGCGCTGGAGCCGGAGCTCGTCAAGCTCTCTGACGACGAGCTCAAGGCCCGCACCGCCGAGTTCAAGAAGCAGATCTCCGAGGGCAAGACGCTGGACGACCTGCTGGTGCCGGCCTTCGCCACCGTGCGCGAGGCCGCCAAGCGGACGCTCGGCCAGCGCCATTTCGACGTCCAGCTGATCGGCGGCATGGTGCTGCATGAAGGCGACATCGCCGAGATGAAGACCGGTGAAGGCAAGACGCTGGTCGCGACGCTCGCGGTCTACCTCAACGCGCTCGCCGGCAAGGGTGTCCACGTCGTCACCGTCAACGATTACCTCGCCCGCCGCGACTCCGGCTGGATGGGCCAGATCTACGGCTTCCTCGGCATGACCACGGGCGTGATCGTCCACGGCCTCGACGATGCCGAGCGCAAGGCCGCCTATGCCTGCGACATCACCTACGGCACCAACAACGAATACGGCTTCGACTATCTTCGCGACAACATGAAGTACCGGCTCGAGGACATGGTCCAGCGGCCGCACTTCTTCGCCATCGTCGACGAAGTCGACTCCATCCTGATCGACGAAGCGCGGACGCCGCTGATCATCTCCGGCCCGCTCGACGATCGCTCGGACTTCTACAACACCATCGACGGCTTCCTGCCCAAGCTCGACAAGGCCGACTACGAGGTCGACGAGAAGCAGCGCACCGTGACGCTGACCGAAGGCGGCATGGAAAAGATCGAGACGCTGCTGCGCGACGCCGGCCAGCTCAAGGGCGAGTCGCTCTACGACGTCGAGAACGTCTCCGTCGTGCACCACATCAATCAGGCGCTGCGCGCCCACACGCTGTTCACCCGCGACAAGGACTACATCGTCCGCGACGACGAGGTCGTGATCATCGACGAGTTCACCGGACGCATGATGCCGGGCCGCCGCTATTCGGAAGGCCTGCACCAGGCGCTGGAGGCCAAGGAGCACGTCCAGGTCCAGCCCGAGAACCAGACGCTGGCCTCGATCACCTTCCAGAACTACTTCCGCATGTACGAGAAGCTCGCCGGCATGACCGGTACGGCTGCGACCGAAGCGGACGAACTGTTCGACATCTACAAGCTCGAGGTCGTGGAGATCCCGACCAATCTGTCGATCGCGCGTCTCGACGAGGACGACGAGGTCTACCGGACCCAGAAGGAAAAATACCAGGCGATCCTCGCCGAGATCGAGCGGGCCAACGCCCGGCTGCAGCCGGTGCTGGTGGGTACGGCTTCGATTGAAAAGTCGGAAGTTCTGGCCGAGTTCCTGAAGCAGAACGGCTACAGGCAGATCGACTTCGGCAAGGAGAACGCGCTCGACAAGCTCTATGCCGCTGCACGCGCCGGCAAGCCGGCAAAGCTGTTCGCGGTGCTGAACGCGCGCTTCCACGAGCAGGAAGCTTACATCGTCGCCGAGGCTGGCGTGCCCGGTGCGATCACGATCGCGACCAACATGGCCGGCCGCGGTACCGACATCAAGCTCGGCGGCTCGCTCGAGATGCGCCTCCAGCAGGAGACCGCCGGCATCGAGGACGAGGCCGAGAAGGCCGGGAAGATCGAGCAGATCAAGGCCGACATCGCGCATTTCCGCGACATCGTGCTGAAGGCCGAGGAGACCGTCGAGATCGAGCCGGCCAAGGGCTCCAAGCCGGCCAAGACCGTCAAGAAACCGGGCGGCCTCTACATCATCGGCTCCGAGCGGCATGAATCCCGCCGCATCGACAACCAGCTTCGCGGCCGTTCCGGCCGTCAGGGCGACCCCGGTCGCTCAAAATTCTTCCTGTCGCTGGAAGACGATCTGATGCGCATCTTCGGCTCGGATCGCCTCGACAGCATGCTCCAGCGTCTCGGCCTGCAAGAGGGCGAGGCGATCATCCATCCCTGGATCAACAAGGCACTCGAGAAGGCGCAGCAGAAGGTCGAAGCCCGCAACTTCGACATCCGCAAGAACCTGCTCAAGTTCGACAACGTCCAGAACGACCAGCGCAAGGTGATCTTCGACCAGCGCGTCGACCTGATGAAGGACGAGAGCGTTGCCGAGACCGTCACCGACATGCGCCACGCCTTCATCGACGATCTCGTCGCCAAGCACGTGCCCGAGCATGCCTATGCCGAGCAGTGGGACGTCGCCGGCCTAAAGGACGAGTTGAAGCGCGTGCTCGATCTCGACCTGCCAGTCGACGACTGGGCCAAGGAAGAGGGCATCGCCGACGAGGAGCTGCTCAAGCGCATCGAGACCAAGGCCGACGAGCACATGGCCGCCAAGGTCGGGCAATGGGGACCCGACGTGATGCGTTACGTCGAGAAGACCATTCTGCTCCAGACGCTCGACCATCTTTGGCGCGAGCACCTGATCATGCTCGACCATTTGCGTCAGGTCATTGGCCTGCGCGGTTACGGCCAGCGCGATCCCTTGCAGGAGTACAAGACCGAGGCCTTCAACCTCTTCCAGGAGATGAGCGCTCACTTGCGCGAGGCCGTCACCGCGCAGCTGATGCGGGTCGAGATCGTCCCGCCGGAGCAGGAAGCTCCTGTGCTGCCGCAGATGGAAGCGCACAAGCTCAATCCGGATACCGGCGAAGACGAAATGGCCGTCGCCAATGTTTCGCTGGCCCCGCAGGCCACCGACGCCGCGCTGCGCGATCCGAAGAACCCCGCCAGCTGGGGCAAGGTCGGCCGCAACGAGGATTGCCCTTGCGGCAGCGGCAAGAAGTTCAAGCACTGCCACGGGCGGTACGCCTAACGGCGAACGCTTGTCTCGGCGCGATGCCCCAGCTTGATTGAGCCGGGGCATCCGTTGCGTCCCCCTAAGACTGCATGTGCGGCTCTAGCTGCCGGGCGGCCGATACTTGCCCCGCAACTCGCTCGCCATTTGCCGGACCTTGGTGATTTCATCCTGCGTCCACAGACGCATGAGGTTCACATGGTGGATGGCGCCAGACGCCACCACGGTGCCGGATATCGCCGGTGCGGCACTGGGGTCGGGCACGTCGAAGACGACCAGCACGCCGGGCCCTTCGGCAGCCGTGCTGTACATTGAAATCAGTTTGCCGCCTGCAGCTTCGATCAGAGCCTTGGCCGCCTCGTAGCGATTGGTCTTGGGATTCTCCATGATGCTGTTGAGCGATTTTGGCGTGTACTGTCCTGTCATACAGAAATGCATAATGACTTCTCCTCTCGAGGAGCGAGGGATGACTGGAATGTATGCTGTCCTTCCGACGCGATGAAAAAGCGTCGGCTCAAAAATCATCGATGAAGGATTGCAAGCCCCGCCGTGGGCAAATCGCCGCTAACAATGTTCCGGGCCTTCGGCACTGCCCCATGGCGGCTGAAGGCAACTTTATATCAGCCGGCTGTCGTCTGGAAGGGGCCCGAAAGGCCAATTGAAATTGCGCCGCTGTCGACTCGCCGGACGCACGCTCCGTCGCGCGATGTCGTCTCAATTCGAGCTGTCGATCAAGCTCTCCAGCAGCCGCTTCAATTCGCTCGTCGACTTGTCGCCGTAGCTTTCCAGGATGTGTTCCTCCTGATCGACTGCGAGCGAGTTGAGCTTCTTGCACAGCACCTTGCCGCGGTCGGAGATGAACATCAGCACCTTGCGGCGGTCGTTGGGGTCCTGCACGCGATAGACCAGCGTGTCGGAGACCATGCGGTCGATCATCTTGGTCAGCGTCGGATGGTTGAGCAGCACCGCATCCGCAAGCTCGCCCATCGAATGGCCGTCGCCGTCCGACAGCACCTTCAGGATTCGCCATTGCTCGACGGGAACTCCCTCCTTGCTCAACCGCAGTTCGAGTTGCCGGTTGATCTCCCGGTTGGCTTGCGCGAGCAGGTAGGCGAGGTGTTCGGTGATGGGAGCGTTCGATTTTGCCACGGCTAAGGCTTCGTCTTGACCCAAATGAGTGAATGTCTTGCAATCAATGCTGCATCTATATGCTCTTCAATTGTTGAATATTCAATATTTTCAAAATAGGATCATTGCCCAACAAAAGGGCGGATGCCGCGGCCGCCTGCTCAATGTGCTTTCAGGTCTGGTGCCAGACAGGAGTTGGCGTGCGCGCGACGGTAAACTTCCCGGCTCACGGCGGTCTGGCGTTGCCGCCGTCCCTGCTGTTCAGGAATCTGTCGTCATCGGCGGCTGATGGCGCGCTGTCGCCTGCCGATCAGGCCTTTCTCAGGCGTCGTGGCCCGAACAAGTTGCGCGTCGGGGGCTTCATCTGCTGCACCGGTTCGCCCGGGATCTGGGGGCCCTGCGCCACCAACAGCGCGCAGCTCGCGGTCGCCGAGATCAACAAGCGCGGCGGTATCCTCGGCCGCGAGATCGAATTTTCCGTCTATGACGCTGGTGGGCCGCTCGAGGAGGTCCTGAGCCGCGCGGAGCAGGCGATTGCCTTCGACGAGGTCGATCTGATCCTGGGCTTGCACACTAGCGCGGTCCGCGTTGCCCTGCGCGATATCACCACGCGCCATCGCATCCCCTACATCTACACCCCGGTCTATGAGGGCGGCGAGCGCACGCCGGGCGTGATGGCGATCGGCGAAACGCCACGCTGGCAGAGCCGGCCGTCGATCCACTGGCTGGCCGACGTGAAGAAAGCGCAGCGCTGGTACCTGATCGGCAGCGATTACGTCTGGCCCTGGCAGTCGCACCGTGCCGTGAAGAACTACATCAAGGAAACCGGCGGACACGTCGTCGGCGAGGAGTTCGTTCCCCTCGGCGAGGACAACCATGAGCCGCACCTGGCGCGCATCCGCGCCGCGCGGCCTGACGTGGTGCTGATCTCGCTGATCGGCACCGACAGCAGCACCTTCAATCGCGCCTTCGGCGAATGCGGCTTGGCTGCCACCACGCTGCGGCTTGCCGGCGCCATGGACGACACTGTGCTGCTCGGCATCGGCGCCGACAACAGCGAGAACATGTTCTGCGCCTCCGGCTATTTCACCGGCACCGGCGCGCGGGCCAATGACGACTTCCAGAGCCGCTATCGCACGATGTTCGGACCGAATGCACCGCCGATCGGCTCGGTTGGCCAGTCCAGCTACGAAGGCATGCGTTTCCTCGAAGCGGTTGCCAACAAGGCCGGCACATTGGCGATGGGGCCGATGCTCGCAGCCGGCCGCAACATCGTCTACAGCGGCGCTCGCGGAACGGTCACCGTTCGTGATGGGCGCGCGCGGATGCCGATGCATCTCGCCGAAGCCGATGGCCTCGACTTCAAGCTGATCAAGCCGATCTGACTCGCGCGGGCATTTCGCGAGGCGCGCCAAGCGCAAAATAATACTTGAAAAGGAAAATATTTCCGTTTTGAATGTTTCAGCGAGGCCGGTGGTGCGTCGCGCCGGGGCGGTCGCGCCCAACATTCGTTTCAAGAAGCTTCAGGAGAGCGCCGTGACAGTTGTCCTTCCCACGCCAGCCCAACTTCGCAGCGTCGCCGAGCAGTGCGGCCTCGCGCTGACCGACGATGACGTCGCTTCGTTCCGCGGCCTGATGCAGGGCTCGATCGAGGCTTACAATCTGGTCGCCGCGATGCCCGACGAGGTTCCGGAGGTGAAGTACCCGCGCACACCCGGCTATCGGCCGTCTGCGGAAGAGAACCCTCGCAATGCCTGGTATCGCAAATCGACCGTGAAGGGTGCTGCCAGCGGCAAGCTCAAGGGCAAGACGGTCGCCCTGAAGGACAACATCATGCTGGCCGGCGTACCCATGACCAACGGCTCGTCGACGCTGGAAGGCTATGTGCCCGATTTCGACGCCACCATCGTCACGCGCATGTTGGATGCCGGCGCCGAGATCGCCGGCAAGGTGCATTGCGAGCACTTCTGCCTGTCCGGCGGCAGTCACACCGGCTCCTACGGGCCGGTGCACAATCCGCACAAGATGGGCTACTCGGCCGGCGGCTCATCGTCAGGTTCGGGCGTCGTGGTTGCGCTCGGTGAAGTCGACATGGCGATCGGCGGCGATCAGGGCGGCTCGATCCGCATGCCGTCCTCGTTCTGCGGCATCTACGGCATGAAACCGACCTGGGGCCTCGTGCCCTATACCGGGATCATGCCGATCGAGATCTACGTCGACCATACCGGCCCGATGACCGCGACGGTCGCCGACAACGCACTGCTGCTCGAAGTGCTCGCCGGCGACGACGGTTACGATCCCCGCATCAAGGCGCCGAAGGTGGAGGAATACACCAAGGCGCTCGGGCAGGGCGTCAAGGGCATGAAGATCGGCATCTTGAAGGAAGGCTTCGAGCAGCCCGGCGCAGAGGCTGCGGTGAACGAAAGCGTGCGCGAGGCGGCGAAGCGCTTCAAGGATCTCGGCGCCAGCGTGGAGACGGTGTCGATCCCGATGCACCTGCTGGGCGGCGCGATCTGGACCCCCATCGGCACCGAGGGGCTGACCCAGACCATGATGTTCGGCGACGGCTACGGGCTCAGCCGCGGCGATCTTTATTCGACCTCACTGATGGATTTTCATCGCGGCTGGCGCCGGCAAGCGGACTCGCTCTCCGAGACCACGAAGTTGTTCATGATGCTCGGCACCTACATCAACAACAATTTCGGCCCACGCTTCTACGGCAAGGCGCTCAACATCTCGCGACGGCTGACCGCGGCCTACGACAAGGCGTTCAGGGATTATGATCTGCTGCTGATGCCGACGACGCCGATGAAGGCGACCAAGCTGCCGGAGCCCAATGCCAGCCGTGAGGACTATGTCGCTCGTGCGCTGGAGATGATCTCCAACACGGCGCCGTTCGACATCACCCATCATCCCGCAATGTCGCTGCCCTGCGGCATGGTCGACGGCCTGCCGGTCGGCTTGATGCTGGTCGGCCGCATGTTCGAGGAATCCACCATCTATCGCGCCGCGCATGCCTTCGAGCAGATCGGCGACTGGAAGAAGATGTGAGCGGGGTGGTGATGCAGACGGGCGGGGTACCAGAGCGTTTTCGAGTGACGTGGACACCGGATCGCGTCAAGAAAACGCGTCAATGCAAGGAGCCCGGTTCCGATTTCATCGGAGCCGGAAAGGCTCTGGCGCATGGCTAACGCGTTCGTCGCGGCATTTGAGATCCTGAGCTTTGGCGCGATCATCGTCCTGATCGTGCTGGGGCTCGGGATCATCGCCAGCATGATGGGGATCTTCAACTTCGCGCAGGGTGAGTTCGTCCTGCTCGGGGCCTACGTCACCTATCTTGCCTACGCCAAGGGCCTGCCCATCTGGGCCGGCATGGTCGCGGCGCCGTTTGTGGTTGGCGCACTCGGCTTCGTGTTGGAAGCGCTGATCATTCGCCGCTTCTACGCCGCGCCGATCGTGGCGATGCTTGGCACTTACGCGCTCGGCCTGATCATCCGCGAATCCGTTCGCGGGCTGATCGGCGGCTTCTATCTCACCGTGCCCGAGCCGATCGGCGGCTCGATCGACCTCGGTACCATGCACATTTCGGCGTGGCGCTTCACCATCATCGTCATCACGATCCTGGTGATGGCCGGCTGCTACCTTCTGCTGTCGCGCACCAGCTTTGGCTTGCGCATGCGCGCCACGCTGGAGAATCCGTCGCTGGCGCGGGCCTCCGGCATTTCCACGCCTCTGATGTACGGCGCCACCTTTGCCTTCGGGTCTGCGCTCGCCGGGCTTGCCGGCGCGCTGATCGTGCCGGTGTTCAGCCTCTACGCCGATCTCGGCATCCGCTTCCTGATCCAGGGCTTTGTCGCCGTCATGGTCGGCGGTGTCGGCTCCTTTATCGGCCCCGTCGCCGGCGCTGGCGTGATCGGCACGCTCAGCGCCGCGCTGCCCTGGGTCATGGCGCCCGTGGTCGCCGATGTCCTCGTCTTCGTTCTCGCCATTGCCTTCATCAAATTCCGGCCGCAGGGCCTCATCGCTGGAAGAGGGGTTTAATCACATGTTCGATCGTCAGCTCTCACGCCGCCGTTTTCTGTCCAATTTTGCCTTCGCCTCCGGCGCGGTCGCGACCGGCGTCGGCAGCTGGGTGATCCCGGCGCCCTGGGCCAACGCGGCCGAAGCTCCGATCAAGGTCGGTATCGCGACCGACCTCACCGGCCCCATCGCCTATGCCGGCAATGCCGACGCCAATGTCGCCAAGATGGTGATCAAGGAGATCAATGCCGCGGGCGGCCTGCTCGGCCGTCCGCTCGAGCTCTATATCGAGGACACCGCGTCGAACGAATCGGTGGCCGTCGGCAACGTGCGCAAGTTGATCCAGCGCGACAAGGTCGACATGGTGCTGGGTGGTATCACCTCGTCGATGCGCAACGCGATCAAGGATCCGATCGTGGCGCGCGGCAAGACGCTCTACATCTATCCGCAGCTCTATGAGGGCAAGGAGTGCACGCCCTATTTGTTCTGCACCGGGCCGACGCCGGCGCAGCAATGCGACGAGTTCATCCCGTGGCTGATCAAGAACGGCGGCAAGAAGTTCGCGTTGCCGAGCGCCAACTACGTCTGGCCGCACACGCTCAATGTCTATGCCCGCAAGGTGATCGAATCCAACGGCGGTGAGGTCGTGTTCGAAGAATACTATCCGCTCGACCAGATCGACTTCTCCGCGACCGTCAACCGCATCATCTCCAACAAGGTCGACGTCGTCTTCAACACCGTCATTCCGCCCGGCGTCGGCCCGTTCTTCAAGCAGCTCTATGAAGCGGGCTTCCTCAAGAACGGCGGGCGTCTCGCCTGTGTCTACTATGACGAGAACACGCTCAACATCAATCAGGCCAACGAGATCGAGGGACTTGCGAGCTGCCTCGACTACTTCAAGGTGCTGACCAAGGAAAGTCCGTTCGACGCGAAACTTCAGGCGGCTTACGAAAAGGATTTTCCGGGCAACTTCCTGTTCGCGGCCGGCAGCGCGGCGACCGGCACCTATCGCGGCCTGAAGCTGTGGGAAGCCGCCGTCAAGGAAGCCGGCAAGATCGACCGCGAGTCGGTCGCCGCCGCGCTCGACCATGCCAAGATCGCCGAAGGTCCGGGCGGACCGGCCGAGATGGTGCCGGGCAAGCGGCACTGCAAGATGAAGATGTATACCGCAGTCGCCAAGGCCGGGAACTACGAGATCGTCGCGCGCAGCGAGGGCCTGGTCGATCCCAAGGAATGCTAACTTCCTTCACCTCTCCCCGCTGGGGAGAGGTGAAGAGACCGCCACAAGGTGCTTAATTCGGAATGCTGAAATCCATGGGTGCAGCTAGACAGGCCGTCCACGCCGACGTCGGGGGTGAGACGGACGTTTCGGTCGCCGAGAGCGCAACGGCCGAGCGATCGTCGGCACGAAGAGTCCTGCCGATCGTGGAGGGCGTGGTGCTTGTCGCCGCGCTCATCGCGCCGCTGGTGCTGCAAGACTACCTCACGGTGTTCGCGACGCGCGTGATCATTCTTGCGCTGTTCGCGCTGTCGTTCGATCTGGTCTGGGGCTATGCCGGCATCATGAGCTTCGGCCAGGCCCTGTTCTTCGGCTCGGCCGGCTATGGCGTCGCGCTGCTCGCGCGCGACCTGGACATCACCAACATCTTTCTGGTGTTGCCGGCGGGCACGCTGATCGGCCTCACCTTCGCGCTGCTGCTCGGCGGCTTCTTGCTGCTGGGCCGGCATCCCTCCGGCGTGATCTTTGTGTCGCTCGGCACCTTGACCGGCTCCTACGCCGCCGATCGCCTCGCGCGCGGCTGGTACTATCTCGGCGGTCAGAACGGCATTCCCTCGATCGCGCCGATGACGCTCGGCGGCTACGAATTCTCGGAAGGGCCGGGGTTCTATTATCTCGTGCTCGGCATTCTCGTCGTCGTCTATCTGCTCTGCCGCTTCCTGGTGCGCTCGCAGTTTGGCCTCGCGCTCGCAGGCCTGCGCGAGAACGAGCAGCGCATCGCCTTCTTCGGCTACAAGGCGCAGCACCTCAAGGCGATCATCTTCGCGATTGGCGGCGCCATTGCAGGTCTTGCCGGCAGCCTCTACGCGTTCCACGAGGGCTTTGTGTGGCCCAACATGGTCGGCGTCGTGGTCTCGACGCAAGTGGTGCTCTACGTTCTGTTCGGCGGCTCCGGCACGCTGATCGGGGCCGTCATAGGCACCGTCATCGTCGAAGGCGTCAGCTTCTGGCTGTCGGACAATTATCGCGACATCTGGCCGATCATTCTGGGAGTATTGCTTCTGCTCGTGATCCTGTTCCGCCCGCTCGGCCTGATCAGTTTCGTCCTCGGCGAGCGCGAGCGGGTCGGCAGCTTCGGTGCCAAGATCAAGGAAAAGCAAAATGCCGCTCCTTGAAGCCGCGGGCATCTCGAAGATCTTCGGCAAGCTCACCGCCCTCGACTGCGCCGCGCTCACCGTCGGCGAAAACGAGTTTCACGGCCTGATCGGCCCGAACGGCTCCGGCAAGAGCACGCTGATGAAGTGCATCGCCGGCGCCGAGGTGCCGACGCAGGGCAGGGTCTCCTTCGTCAACACCGACATCACCGCCTTCACGCCGACCGAGCGCGCGCGGGCCGGCATGAGCCTGAAATTCCAGATCACGAGCGTGCTGCCGTCGCTGACGCTCTACGACAACATCCTGCTCGCGCTGCAGGCGCAATCCTCGCTGCTCGATCTCGTGCTCTCGCGCACGCGCAGGCTCCTGCACGATCAGGTCATGACCATGCTGACGCAATTCCGTCTTGCGAACCGCGCGTTCGATGCGGCGGCCGCGCTGTCGCACGGCCAGCAGCAATGGCTGGAGATCGCGATGGCGCTTGCGGGCAAGCCGAAGCTGTTGCTGCTCGACGAGCCGACCGGCGGCATGAGCCTGGAGGAGCGCCGCGTCACCGGCGAACTGCTGCAGCCGATCAAAGAACATTGCTCTCTCGTCATCGTCGAGCACGATCTCGATTTCATCCGCGACATCTGCGATCGGTTGACCGTGCTCGACCAGGGCAAGGTGCTGGCATCAGGCACCGTGTCCGAGATCCAGGCCAATACATCCGTCCAGGAGATCTATCTGCGCCGTGCCTGAATTTTTGGACATCAAGCATCTCGACGCCGGCTACGGCCGCAGCCAGGTCCTGTTCGACGTCAATCTCGGCATCCCCTGGCGTGGCGGCGTCGCCGTGCTCGGGCGCAACGGCGCGGGCAAGACCACGCTGATGAAGACCATCGTCGGCGAGCTGCCGGCATGGAAGGGCGAGGTCGGCTTCGACGGCCGCGACATCAGCCGCCGCCGGCCCGAGGAGCGCGTCCGCGCCGGCATCGGCTACGTGCCGCAGGAGCATTCGGTGTTCGCGCGCCTGTCGGTGCGCGACAATCTCGCGGTCGGCTCGCTCTTCAACAAGGATGCCACCGCCGTCGACCGCGTGCTGGCCATCTTCCCGAAACTCGGTCAGCGCCTCGACCAGCCCGCCGGCACGCTCTCCGGCGGCGAGCGCAAGATGCTCGCCATCGGCCGCGCCATGCTCGGCGACCCCAAGCTGCTGCTGCTGGACGAGCCGACCGAAGGCGTTTGGATCGGCGTGATCGAGGAGATCACCGAGCGTCTGATCGAGCTTGCCAAGACCATCGCCGTCATCATCGTCGAGCAGCACCTCGACCTCGCGCTGCGCGTCGCCGATTACGCCTACGTGCTGGATCGCGGCCGCGTCGCGCTGCAAGGCGAGGCGGGCGAGGTGAGGGGCAATCCGGAGCTGATGCGGTATCTGGCGCCGTAGATGGGCGGGCGAGCGAAACGCCGCCCGTTACTTCACCGCGCCAAAGCGGCTGTCGAACGAGTTCGACGACACCACCGGCGCTGCGCCGGCCATTTGCGCGCCATCTTGCACCGACGGCTTCAGCGGGGGGCGCGTCGCCGCGACCTTGGTCTCGGCGGGCTTCGCAGGCTCGGCGGGTTTTGCGGCGACGGCCGGCTTGTCCTTCGCGGTATCGTGGTGGCCGGGCACGAAGCGCGTCACGGCCGCCTTCAGCCTGGATGCTGCGGTAGGCGGCGTCGCGGCGGGGGCCACCGATGCGGTCGCTTGCGGCGGCGGCGTTGTCGCCGTCGTGTCGGCGGTGCCGAATCCCATCTTGCGGCCAAGGTTCGAGAAGAAGCCCGACTTCTCGGCAGGCTGCGCCGAGGCGACGCGGGTGTTGGTCGCGGGCGCGCTGACGGCGACGACCGGCTCTGCCTGCGAGGCGGTTGCGGTCGGCTCGAGGTTCGGCTTCGGCGGATTGACGGTGCCGGGGATCGTGCCCGGCGCCTTCGACATCGCCAGCATCTGCAGCGTGTTGCCTTCGGCGCCTTCCGACAGGCCGGTCGAGCCCTCCGGAATCTTGGCGGCGAAGATCTTGTTCATGCCGCCGTCGATGCCGGTGTTCATGCGCGCCACCGGCGTGCCCTTGGCGACCAGCTTGCTGTACTCGGCCTCGTCGCGCTGCTCCTTCTCGCGCACGGCGCTGGCGACGTCCTCGGGGACGATATAGGCCGGGCACTTGGCCGAGGCGTCGAACACGGGATCGCGCTTCGCATCAGGCGCGCGTGCCGCATCGAACACGTACTTCTTCTCGCAGAAGTCGACCTTCGGCTCCTGCCGCGTCACCTCGAAATGATCATAGCCTTCCTTGATCATCTTCCAGAAGGCCATGTTCGGATTGTTGCGGTGCTTGGCCATGTTCACCGGCGTCATCCGGAACGGATACGCCTGGAACTGGAACGCCTTCTGGCCGCCGAAGAAGGACTCGCGCCCCAGCGAATAGATCTCCGCGATCTGCTCGTCGGTCATGGCGTAGCAGCCGCGCGAGGAGCAATCGCCGTGCACCATCAGCTGCGAGCCGGTGCGGCCAAGCGCCTTGTCGAACGCGTTGGGGAAGCCGGTGTTGAACGAGAGGTAATAAGCCGATTGCGGATTCATCTGGCTCGGGTTGATCGAGTAGAATCCTTCCGGCGCCTGGCGGTCGCCTTCGCGCACCTTCGGACCCAAATCGCCCGACCAGCGGCAGATCGGATAGGTCTTGAGCAGCGCGAACTGGCCGCTGCGGGTCTGCTTCCAGATCTCGAGCTCGGCCTCCTGCTTGAACAGGCGGATCAGGATCGGCGACTGCAGATCCATGTCCTTCTCGCCCATCGCGGCGACGAGCTTCGGCGAGACCGGCTGGTTGGCCTTGGCGTTGGTCGCCAGCGACACCTGATCGGTATCGCAGCCGGCCAGCACAACGCTGACGGCAAGCGCAACCGAAGCCAAGAGCGCGCGAGCAAGCGAACGAGAATTCAAGATGGACCCCACAACGTGCCGGGCAAGGAGCGCGAACCCCAATCTCTCGGGCATGGCCTGACCGGAGAACCGGACTTTCTCAGACCAAGCCCCAGCGCTTATGCCCTGAAGCCATTGATTAAAATTCTAACCTCCGCACCTTGGGGTCGCAACCCGACCGGGGATCACGAGCCCGTTGGCGAGACGGCGTGGTCAACAGAGACTTAAACTGGGCCGGAACTTGGACTTTGCAGTCGAACCAGTACTGAGATCGCCGATTTGGGCAAAAAAAGGGTTAATACGGGGTTACCGGTGCGTCGTTCCGGGATGGTCCGAAGGACCAGACCCGGAACCTCGAGATTCCGGGTTCGCCGTTCGGGCGCCCCGGAATGACAGGAAATGAACAGAATCAGCCCAGTTTCCGGCCGATATCGAGGAATTTCTGCCGGCGCTGCTTGCGGATGGCGTCGCCGTCCAAGCCGCGGAGTTCGTCGAAGGCCTTGGCGATGGCGTCGCCCGTGGTGGCGATCATGGCGGCGGGATCGCGGTGGGCGCCGCCGACCGGCTCCTTCAGGATCTGGTCGATCACCCCGAAGCGGAGCATGTCCTGGGCGGTGATCTTCATGTTGTTGGCGGCTTCCTGCGCCTTGCTGCCGTCACGCCAGAGGATGGAGGAGGCGGCCTCGGGCGAGATCACGCTGTAGATCGCGTGCTCCAGCATCAAGACCTTGTTGGCGGTGGTGATCGCGATGGCGCCGCCCGACATGCCCTCGCCGGTGATGATGGCGACGTTCGGCACGGTCAGCGCCATGCAGGCATCGGTCGAGCGCGCAATGGCTTCCGCCTGGCCGCGCTCCTCGGCGCCGATGCCGGGATAGGCGCCGGCGGAATCGGCCAGCGACAGCACGGGAAGGCCGAACCGCTCGGCCATCTCCATCAGCCGCACGCATTTGCGGTAGCCCTCGGGCCGCGCCATGCCGAAATTGTGCTTGATCCGGCTCTCGGTGGAATCGCCCTTTTCCTGGCCCATCACGCAGATGGCTTCGCCGCGGAAACGGCCGAAGCCTGCGACCAGCGCCTCGTCCTCGCCGAACTTGCGGTCGCCGGCGAGCGGGGTGAATTCGGTGATCAGGCCGTTGATGAAGTCGTTGAAATGCGGCCGCTGCGGGTGCCGCGCGACCAGCGTCTTCTGCCACGGCGTCAGGTTGAGATAGAGGTCGGCCAGCGCCTGCGCCGCCTTGTCCTCGATCCGTCCGATCTCTTCGGCGATGTCGGTGCCGGAGGCCGCAAGCGTCCTGAGCTCGTCGACCTTGGAGTCGAGCTCGGCGACGGGCTTTTCGAAGTCGAGATAGCTGCGCATCTGATCTGGCATCAACTCAATATAGGGGGACGGGACGACGAGGCGAAGCGAGGTTGGCTTCAGGTAAAGAAGTGTAGCTTCTTCAAGGGGTTGACCTGTGCGTTCGCGGGAGCGCGGCAAATCACGAATGAGGCCACGGCTCTTTCTGCGGAGATGTGGCCGAAGTCAAGGCGGTTAGTTCACCCCTCCAGCTACTTCTCCGCCAGCGGGTGCAGGTCGCGCACCAGGCTCTTCAGCCGCTCCTCGACCACATGGGTATAGATCTGGGTGGTCGAGATGTCGGTGTGGCCGAGCAGGGTCTGCACGATGCGCAAATCGGCGCCGTTGTGCAGGAGGTGGCTGGCGAAGGCATGCCGCAGCACGTGTGGAGAGACCAGGCGGGCCTGAAGCCCCGAGGCGACCGCGAGCTCCTTGAGGTCGCGGGCGAAATGCTGCCGCGTCAGGTGCCCGCTCTCGCCGAAGGAGGGAAACAGCCATTTCGAGGCGGCGAGGCTGCCCTTCTTCTCGCCCTTGTTGTTTTCCTTGGCCGCCTCCGTCGCCGCGAGATAGTCCTCCATCGCCTGGCGCGAGGCCTCGTTGAGCGGCACCAGACGTTCCTTGTCGCCCTTGCCGCGCACCACGATCATGCGGGCGTCGCGCTTGGCGGCCGAGCGCGGCAGCGACACCAGCTCGGAAACGCGCAGGCCCGTGGCATAGAGCACCTCGAGCAGGCAATAGAGCCGCAATGCGCGCAGCCGCTGTGACGGCGAAGCGTCCATCGCCTCGCTCATCTCCTTGGCGCGGCGGAGCATGCGGTCGACATCCGATATCGACAGCACCTTCGGCAGGCCCCGGCCGCGCTTGGGGCCGGATAGGATCGCCGCGGGATCCTCGGTCCGGATGCGCTCGTTCAGCAGGAAGCGGAACAGGTGTCGCATCGCCGACAGCCGCCGCGCCACACTGGAGGATTTGAAGCCGCGCGCATCGAGGTCGGCAAGATAGTCGCGCAGCGTCTGGGTTTCGGCGTCAGTAAAGCCATGGCCGGTGCGGCCGAGAAACTCGGAGAAATCGGTGAGATCACGGCGATAGGCATCGAGCGTATTGGGCCCGGCGCCCTGTTCGGCTGCGAGCATGTCGAGGAACAGGCCGGTCAGCTTGGCGTCGGAAGGCTTGCTGGCGGAGGGTTTGCGCATGCCCCGGAGGCTAGCTCCTATTTCTTGAGAAATTTATCCGGCGGGATCGTCACGGTCATTTCTCGCGGCTTCGGATTGACGAAATTGGCCAGCGCGAACACGACGCCATAGACGATGCCGGCGATCACGGCGACGACCGTCAGGAAGCGGAACAGGCTGGGCATCGGGCAAGGTCTCGAACGGCCGAATTAACCAATGAAATCATCCAACATGTTCGCCGTTTCGTGGCAAGAGTCCTCTGGCGAGGGCTTCGAGGGGGTCGTATAGGTGGCCGGGATGCCGCCTTTGGCGGCCAATTGAGCGAGATCCAGAGCAAGATCCAATGTCCGACGCCGTGTTGCCAGCACAAGCGAGCCCTGAGGCCGACATCCTGTCGGCGCTGGGGGCGCGTTCGATCGTGCTGGTCGGCATGATGGGCGTCGGCAAGTCGACCATCGGCCGGAGGCTGGCGGCGCGGCTTGGCCTGCGTTTTTTCGACGCCGATGTCGAAATCGAGGTGGCCCACGCCGGCATGACCATTCCGGAAATCTTTGCGACCCATGGCGAGCCCTATTTCCGCGACGGCGAGGCCCGCGTGATCGCACGCCTGCTTGAAGGCGGGCCGATCGTGCTGGCGACCGGCGGCGGCGCCTTCATGCGCGAGGAGACGCGGACCCGCATTGCGGCGAAGGCGGTTTCGATCTGGCTCAGGGCGGACCACGACGTCATCATGCGCCGCGTGCGCCGTCGCGCCGACCGCCCTTTGCTCCAGACCGCCGATCCCGAAGGTACCGTCACGCGGCTTCTCACCGAGCGTGAGCCGATCTATGGCAAGGCCGACCTCACCATCGCCTCGCGCGATGTGCCGCACGACAAAATCGTCGACGAGACCATCGCGACGCTGCACGCGCATCTCTGCGGCGAGCCGGCCGCCCAACCTCCTGCCGACGTTGCGAGTGCCGCTCGATGACTGCGCCCATGAAACATTCCGACCCTGTGAACGTCGATGTCGCGCTGGAAAATCGCGCCTATGACATCGTCATCGGCCGCGGCGTGCTGGCCTCGCTGGGCGAGCGCGTTGCCGCTTTGCGCCCGGGCGTGCGCACCGCCATCGTCACCGACCGCACCGTGGCAAGATACTGGCTCGAGCCGACGGAAGCCTCGCTTGCGGCCGCCGGCATTCCAACATCGCGCATCGTGGTCGAGGAAGGCGAGATCTCGAAAACCTACGCCGGCCTGGAAAAGGTCAGCGAAGCCCTGATCGCTGCAAAGATCGAGCGCAACGATCTCGTCATCGCGCTCGGCGGCGGCGTGGTCGGCGATCTCGCCGGGTTTGCCGCGGCGATCCTGCGCCGTGGCGTCGATTTCGTGCAGGTGCCGACCTCGCTGCTGGCGCAGGTCGATTCTAGCGTCGGCGGCAAGACCGGCATCAACTCGCCGCAGGGAAAAAATCTGCTCGGCGCCTTCCATCAGCCCGTGCTGGTCGTTGCCGATACCGCCGTGCTCGACACGCTGTCGCCGCGGCAGTTCCGTGCCGGCTATGCCGAGGTAGCCAAATACGGTGTGCTCGGCGACGAGGCCTTCTTCGCCTGGCTGGAAAAGAACCACGCGGATATCTTCAAGGGCGGCTCCGCGCGCGAGCATGCCATCGCGACCTCCTGCCGGGCCAAGGCCGGCGTCGTCTCGCGCGACGAGCGCGAGACCGGCGAGCGCGCGCTGCTCAATCTCGGCCACACCTTTGGTCACGCGCTGGAAGCCGCGACCGGTTTCTCCGACCGCCTGTTTCACGGCGAGGGCGTCGCGATCGGCATGACGCTGGCGGCGCAGTTTTCGGCCAGGCTCGGCATGATCGGCGAGGCCGATGCAACCCGCGTCGAGCGTCACCTCATTGAAGCCGGACTTCCGACGCGTCTGCAGGACATCGCCGGTTTCGCGCAGGAGGGCCTTGCCGATGCCGACGCGCTGATGGCGCTGATGGCGCAGGACAAGAAGGTCAAGCGCGGCAAGCTCACCTTCATCCTGCTGGAGGCCGTGGGGCGCGCCGTCATCGCCAAGGATGTCGAGCCGGCGCCCGTGCGCGACTTCCTGAAAGAGAAGCTCGCGCAGCAGGCTTGATGCGCGGCTGAACTTCTGTTGAGAGTCTCATGGATTGGCTCGGCTTCACCATCGTCATCATCTGTCTGCTCGTATCGGGCTTCTTCGCCGCGAGCGAGACGGCGCTGACCGGCGCGTCGCGCGCCAGCATGTTGCGGCTGTCCAAACAGGGTAACCGCGACGCCGACGTGGTCTCGCAGTTGCTCGACATGCGCGAGCGCCTGATCGGCGCGCTGCTGCTCGGCAACAACATCGCCAATATCAGCGCATCCGCGCTCGCAACCTCCATCTTCACGGCGTGGTTCGGTGATGTCGGCGTGCTCTATGCCACCGGCGTGATGACGGCGCTGGTCGTCATTTTCGCCGAAGTGCTGCCCAAGACCATCGCCATCAACGCGCCTGATCGGATGGCGCTCGCGGTCGCGCGTCCGATGCGGCTGACGATGTACGTACTGGGACCGCTGCTGCGGGTGGTGGAAGTCATCGTGCGCCTGTTGATGCGCGGCTTCGGCCTCGCCGGCGAGCACCAGGCGATCCTGTCGCCGACCGAACGCCTGCGCGGCGCGGTCGACCTCTTGCATCACGAGGGCAAGTTCGAGAAGCAGGACCGCGACATGCTCGGCGGCCTGCTCGATTTGCGCGAGCTCCAGGTCTCCGACGTCATGATCCATCGCACCGAAATGATGATGATCAACGCCGATCTGCCGCCGGAGGAGTTGGTGCGCGAGGTGCTGGCGACCGAATACACCCGCATCCCGCTCTGGCGCGAGAAGCCGGAAAACATCATCGGCGTGCTCCACGCCAAGGATCTCCTGCGCGCAATCCGCGCGTCCGACGGCGACACCTCGCGCATCGACGTCTCCACCATCGCGCTGCCGCCCTGGTTCGTGCCGGAGATGCGCCCGGTGTCCGAACAGCTGAAGGCGTTCCGCCGGCGAAAAACCCATTTCGCGCTGGTCGTCGACGAGTACGGCGAAGTTGAAGGTCTGGTGACGCTGGAAGACATTCTGGAGGAGATCGTCGGCGACATCTCCGACGAGCACGACGTCGTGGTCGCCGGCGTGCGCGCCCAGCCCGACGGCTCCGTCGTGGTCGACGGCTCGGTGCCGATCCGCGACCTCAACCGCGCCATGGATTGGCGCCTTCCGGATGGAGAGGCCACCACGGTCGCCGGGCTCGTCATTCACGAGGCGCGCTCGATCCCCGACCGGGGCCAGAGCTTTACGTTCCACGGCTTCCGCTTCCGTGTCCTCCGCCGCGAGCGCAACCGTATCACCGCGCTCCGTATTTCACCGGTGCCGCGCGATGCGGAAATGGAGGAAGCGAAGCCGAGAAGAGCCGGAACGTCGTTCTAGCTCGAAGTCCTCACCGTCATTCGATGCGAAGCATCAAACTCCGGTGCGCAGTTGCGCACCTGAGAATCTCTAGATTCCGGGTTCGGCTCTTCGAGCCACCCCGGGATGACGGTGCTAATTTTCCCCCGGCGCCTGCGCGTGGATCGCCAGCGCATGCACGCTTCCGGAAAGTTCCGCGGCCAGCGCTGCATTTATCATGCGGTGACGGTCGACCCGGCTCTTCCCTTTGAAGGCTTGAGACACGATATAAACACGGAAGTGCGTCTCGCCGCCCGGCCGATGGCCGGCGTGGCCCTCATGCAGATGTGACTCGTCGACGACCTGCAGGCTTTCCGGCGTGAAAGCTTCCCGCAACTTGTTGCTGATAGTATCTTTCATAACCATGAGTGCCATTAAGGGACGCGATCGCACTCCGTCAACACCATAGGCCGCCTCTGGCGGCCGTTCTGAAAAACGCCGAAGTGAAACTTCGGCTACGGGTTCTCAGCTAATTGCAATGTCAAGACTTGAAGGTTTTTGCATTGCGTAGTCAAAGTCAGCCATGCCGATCGATTCATCAAAGTTCTTCGATTCCATCCGCGTGAAGCCGCGGGGCAAGCAGCCCGAGGTGAAGCCGCGCGACACTGTGGTCGCCTGCGAGTGGGCCGGGTGTCAGAACAAGGGCGCACATCGCGCGCCGAAGGGGCGCGATAACCAGCGCGAGTACTGGCACTTCTGCCTCGATCACGTGCGCGAGTACAACCAGAACTACAATTTCTTCTCCGGCATGAATGCCGATGCCGTCGCGCGCTATCAGAAGGATGCGCTGACCGGCCACCGCCCGACCTGGAAGATGGGCGCCAACGGCGGCAAGAAGGGTGCGGAAGCCGAGATCGACATGGCGTCCGATCCGTTCAGCATGTTCTCCGAGATCAACGGCCGCGCCAGCTGGCGGAAGGGCCCGGAGGCCGAGCCCAAGGCCGAAACGCGCAAGGTCATGAACGCCGAGCGCAAGGCGCTGCAGGTGATGGGCCTCGGCCCGAATTCCACGCTCGCGGACGTCAAGGCCAAGTACAAGGCGCTGGTGAAGCAGCACCATCCCGACGCCAATGGCGGCGACCGCTCCACCGAGGATCGCCTGATCGAGATCATCAAGGCGTATAATTATCTGAAGACGGTGGTGCGGGAGGCGTAGCCTCGCAGCATTGTTGAGTGTCGTCCAGGCTTTCGCCGCGACGACAGTATCGTAGGATGGGCAAAGCGAAGCGTGCCCACGACTTTCTTTGCAATTTCGGCGCGATGGTGGGCACGGCGCAAATGCGCCTTTGCCCACCCTACACGATACCGAACTCGCGGAGACGTCCGCGCCTCACGCCTTCGGCATCGCTCCCACATAGGACGAACTCGGCCGGATCAACCGCCCGGTCCGCTGCTGCTCGCGCGCATGCGCGGTCCATCCGGCGGCGCGGGCGACGGCGAAGATCGGCGTGAACGCCTGCCTCGGGATCGCCAGCGCATCGAGCAGGATCGCGGTGAAAAACTCCACATTGGTCTCCAGCGGCCGGTCCGGATTCTTCTTGCGCAGAGCTGCACGGATATAGGCCTCGACCTCGCCGGCAAACGGCAGGTCGGTGCCGTTGGAGGCGAGCGCCTCGACTGCGGTCTTGAGGACGTCGGCGCGCGGATCGCGGACGCGATAGACACGGTGACCGAAACCCATCATTCGCTCGCCGCGCGCCAGCGCCGCATC
Source organism: Bradyrhizobium sp. T-1 (assembly GCF_053592855.1). NCBI lineage: Bacteria > Pseudomonadati > Pseudomonadota > Alphaproteobacteria > Hyphomicrobiales > Nitrobacteraceae > Bradyrhizobium > Bradyrhizobium sp. T-1. Next base: position 659,862 of record NZ_CM132115.1, read on the forward strand.
CACCCAGGGCTGGATCCGCTCGCGCGAGCCGATTGCATCCAGCATTTCCAGCACCGGCTCCGGCGCGCCGCCATGCAGCGGACCGGTGAGCGCGCAATAGCCGGCGGTGACGGCGGCGAACAGATCGGCCTGCGTCGAGGCCACCACGCGCGCGGTGAAGGTCGAGGCGTTCATGCCGTGGTCGCTGGCGGTGACGAGATAGGCATCGAGCGCGGTGACCTCCCGCGCGGCGGGCGCGCGTCCGTGCAGCATGCGCAGCGTATCGGCGGCATGGCTCACGGTCGGATCGGGCGCGATCGGGTCGAGCCCCTTTGCGCGCCGGACCAGCGCGCCGGCGATCACCGGAAACGCGCCGACGATGGTTGCCTCGTGCTCCAGTCCATGCTCGGCGCGAAGCCCTGCGACCGCCGCACGAAACCCGTCGATGATGCCCATGCCCTGGGTTGCCGGCAGCAGCACGGAGAGCCGCGCGAAGGCGCGCTCGCGCGCCGCGCCCAGGCTCGCCCGCACATTGGCTTCGCTGAGGGTGGTCTTGCTGGCGCCATTCCAGAGCCGGGCGGTGACGCCCTCAAAGCTCGATTTTGCGGCGAGGGTCCCGACATGCTCGCCGGCAATGATCAGCTCGCCGCGCTCGCCGTCGACATGGCTCAGCACGGTTTCGGCCGCGGGAACGCCGTCCAGCCCGATCTGGCTTTTGGTGAGGTGGATATTCATGGCCCGAATCTCCCTTTTTGCACTGCACCGAGGGAAAATCAGGCCTCTCGACAGATTGATCAATCTTGATTACGTAAATCAATATGAATAATTCGGAAGGCCTCTATCTCTCCGCCCGGGAAGCCGCCGCCGAGCTCGCGATCTCGCCGGCCACGCTCTACGCCTATGTCAGCCGGGGCCTGATCCGCTCCGAGCCGACGCCGGACTCGCGCAAGAATCGCTATCGGGCCGAGGACGTCCGCGCCCTGAAGGAGCGGCGGGTGCCGTCTCCGGAACCGCGCGGCCTGCGCAGCTTCGATGCCGATCTGCCCGTCATGGACACGGAGATCTCGACCATCACCGAGGAGGGCGCGATCTACCGCGGCGTCAACTGTGTCGATCTCGCCGAGAACGACACGCTGGAGCACACCGCAACGCTGCTCTGGGACGTCTCCGACGTCGATCCCTTCGCTCCTGACAACCAGCCGAAAATGTCCGACGAGATGCGTGCGATAGCGGACGCTGCGCGCCGCGCAGCTCCGATCGACCGCGCCATCGCGGTGCTCGCGCTCGCGACCAGCGCGGATTCCCGCGCCTTCACCCGCGCGCCCGATGGCCGCGCGATGGTCGGCGGACGCATCGTCCGTCTCCTTGTTGCCACGATGCTAAATTCCGAGCCGTCATCCGAGCCGTTGCATCAGCAGATCGCGCGCGCCTGGGCAGGCGACAACAAGCACGCGCCCGATCTCATCCGCCGCGCGCTGGTGCTGCTGGCCGACCACGAATTGAACGCCTCGACCTTCACGGCGCGCTGCGCGGCCTCGACCGGTCTCAGTCTCTATGATGCCGTCATCGCGGGCCTCGCCGCGCTGAAGGGTCCGAAGCATGGCGGCGCCGGCGTGCTGGCCTCGCAGCTCGTCAAGACACTGGTCGACCGCGACGTCGAGCCGATGGTGCGTGAGCGCGTTGCGCTCGGCGAGCGCTTTCCGGGCTTTGGCCACGGCGTCTACAAGCGCGGCGATCCCCGTGCGCAATCGCTGCTGAACGCATTGGCGCGCGCCGGCGCACCGCGCAAATTCACGAAAGAGGTGCCCGAGCGAATTGCGGAAGCGACCGGCGAGTTCGTCAATATCGACTATGTGCTCGCCGTGCTCGTCCACGCGCTGCGCCTGCCCGCCGGTAGCGAGCTCGCGCTGTTCGCCATGGCCCGCAGCGTCGGCTGGATCGCGCATGCGAGCGAGCAATTGCAGTTCGGCAAGCTGATCCGGCCAAGGGCAAGATATGTGGGACCGGCACCGGGAAGGAGGACGGGAGCTGCTGGCTAGCGCAAATCTCTCCACCGTCGTCCTGGCGAAGACCAGCACCCACCGCGGATTCTATCGATGGTGCACGGTCGCAATGCCGAGCGACGAATCTACGCCAAACTGCTCCCTGGGGTAATGGGTCCTGGCTTTCGCCAGGACGACTCTGGGAGAGGTTCTACGCCCGCGGCTTGGCCGCGGCGACGACGCCATTCTGCCGGCGGCGGTAGAACCAGACACCGAGGCCGCCGATGATCGCCACCGCCACCACGGTCAAGATCCAGATGTGCTTGAACGGATGCCCGTGGTGCGGCAGGCCGAAATATTGGTGGAAGGCCGACACCGCCAGCACGCCCGGCAGCACATGGGCCGGCGCCCAAACCAGGATCGCCGGGATGTTGACCGCGTAGAATTTTGCCGGCGCCATGTCGAGCGCCCCGGCCGTAATCGGGACGAAGGCGCGGATCGGCGGCACGAAGCGGGCGAAGAACACGGCCCAGCTGCCGAAGCGGTGGAAGAAGGTCTCGCTCTCCTCGACGACGCGCGGATAATTGGTCAGCGGCCAGGTGTTGAGGATCTTGCGCTGCTGCCGGTGCCCGAGCCAGTAGGCGGAGCCGTCGCCCAGCACGGCGCCAAATGCGGCCGCCAGAAGCACCCATTGCAGCTTCAGGTCCCCGCCGGGAACCAGCGCGCTGAGCGCCAGGATGATGGTCGAGCCGGGGATGACCGACCCCACCACCGGCACCGCTTCGAGCAGCGCTGCCAGGAACAGGGTCAGATAGGCCAGCCACGCATGGACTGAAACGAAGGATATCAGGGGATCAAGGAAGGACGTCACGTCGTCTCTGTAGCGGGCTGGGGCATTCGGGTTCAGACCCTTACCTAAGTAGGGACGGCCGATGAAAGTGCCATTCGCTTGGGCAACGCGGCTGTCCGGGGCGAAATTTGGGCGAGATTTGCAGGGCAGCCTTCCAAAAATCGCGTTCCTTGCCTATCTAAATGAAAAGACAGTGGAACTTTGATTGGGGCGCGGGCTTCTGCCGGCTCCTCGTCTCTGATAGGTTCGCAATCGCACCCAGCCGCAGCCAACGTGCAAATAACTGGTCTCGGGACCGCCCGGGGCCTCGGAGGATTGATGACGACCGCCGCCATGTCCAAAGTTGAGGAAGTTTCCGGTTTGCCCGACATGAAGGTGTCGGTGCGCCAGGTGTTCGGGATCGACAGCGATCTCGAGGTCCCCGCCTATTCCGAAGTCGATCCTCACGTCCCTGAAGTCGATTCCGACTACCGTTTCGACCGCGCCACCACGCTTGCCATTCTCGCCGGCTTCGCCCGCAACCGCCGCGTGATGGTGACCGGCTATCACGGTACCGGTAAATCCACCCATATCGAGCAGGTCGCCGCCCGCCTGAACTGGCCCTGCGTGCGCGTCAACCTCGACAGCCACATCAGCCGTATCGACCTCGTCGGAAAGGACTCCATCGTGGTCCGCGACGGCAAGCAGGTCACCGAATTCCGTGACGGTATCCTGCCCTGGGCGCTGCAGAACAACGTCGCGCTGGTGTTCGACGAATACGACGCCGGTCGCCCGGACGTGATGTTCGTGATTCAGCGCGTGCTGGAAGTTTCGGGTCGGCTGACGCTGCTCGACCAAAACAAGGTGATCAAGCCGCATCCGGCCTTCCGCCTGTTTGCGACGGCGAACACCGTTGGCCTCGGCGACACCTCGGGTCTCTATCACGGCACCCAGCAGATCAACCAGGGCCAGATGGACCGCTGGTCGATCGTCACCACGCTCAACTACCTCAGCCACGACGAGGAAGTGGAGATCGTGCTGGCGAAGGCCAAGCACTATCGCACCCAGGAAGGCCGCGACATCGTCAACAAGATGGTGCGCCTTGCCGATCTCACCCGTAATGCCTTCGCCAATGGCGATCTGTCGACGGTGATGAGCCCGCGCACGGTGATCACCTGGGCGGAAAACGCCGACATCTTCGGCGATATCGGCTTCGCCTTCCGCGTCACCTTCCTCAACAAGTGCGACGAGCTCGAGCGTCCCCTGGTCGCCGAGTTCTACCAGCGCTGCTTCAATGCGGAGCTGCCGGAATCGGCAGTCAATGTGGCGCTCAGCTGAGGTTGAGATGTCGTCCCGGACAAGCGCAGCGATGCGAAGCGCAGATCCGGGACCCATAACCACAGGCCGTGGTTGTTGCGAAGATCGGGGCCGTCAGTGTGCTCACTAACTGCTCCCTGTGGCTATGGGTCCCCGCCTTCGCGGGGACGACGGTGAGATCGAGATGAGCACCACCTCCAACTCCAAATTCCGCAGCAGCAAGGAAGCGCCGACCGAGCCGTTCAAGCGCTCCGTCGCCTCCTGCCTCAAGGCGATCGCGAAGTCGCCCGAGCTCGACGTCTCCTTCGCCGCCGAGCGTCCGGGCCTCGCGCCCGGCAAGGCGCGGCTGCCGGAGCCGGCGCGCAAGATGACCAAGCGCGACGCCGCGATCGTGCGCGGCCATGCCGACTCCATTGCGCTGAAGATCGCCTGTCACGATGCCAAGCTGCATCGCAAGCTGATGCCCGGCAATCCGCAGGCGCGCGGCGTGTTCGAGGCGGTCGAGCAGGCCCGTGTCGAGGCGATCGGCGCGCGCCGCATGGCGGGCGTTGCGAAAAACCTCACCGCGATGCTCGACGACCATTTCCATCGTGGCAAGTTCGACGAGATCACCGACCGCGCCGACGCGCCGCTGGCCGATGCGCTGGCGATGCTGGTGCGCGAGCGCCTGACCGGGATGGCGCCGCCGGCGGCCGCGAAGAAGATGGTCGATCTCTGGCGGCCGATCCTGGAAGACAAAATTGGCAAGCGGCTCGACCGGCTCGATGGCGTGGTCGAGGACCAGACCAAGTTCGGCGATGCCGTGCATGATCTCCTGACCGCGCTCGAGCTCGGTGACGAGCGCAGCGCCGATAGTGAGGACAACGACGACAACGACGAGAACCAGGACGGCGACAACGATCAGTCCGGCGCGGAAGGCTCACCCGATTCCGACGCCGCGCAGGAGATGAGCGCCGACCAGGCGCAGGCTTCGTCCGAGGAGATGAGCGAGAGCGCGATGGAAAGCGCGCAGGCCTCGACGTCAGATACCTTCGACGACGGCGAGCTCGGCGACGACGAGACGCCGGGCGAGGCGACGCGTCCGAACTCGCACGGCAAGAACGAGCCGCGCGGGCCGGAATATCACGCCTTCGCACCGAAATTCGACGAGGTCATCGCGGCCGAGGATCTCTGCGACCATGACGAGCTGGAGCGCCTGCGCGCCTATCTCGATAAGCAGCTCGCGCATCTGCAAGGCATCGTCGCCCGTCTCGCCAACCGGCTGCAGCGCCGCCTGATGGCGCAGCAGAACCGCGCCTGGGAGTTCGACCTCGAAGAGGGCATTCTGGACCCTGCGCGCCTGTCGCGCGTGGTTACCGATCCCTATCACCCGCTGTCCTTCATGCACGAGAAGGAGGCGACGTTCCGCGACACCGTGGTGACGCTGCTGCTCGACAATTCCGGCTCGATGCGCGGCCGCCCGATCACGGTCGCCGCCACCTGCGCCGACATTCTCGCGCGCACGCTGGAGCGTTGCGGCGTCAAGGTCGAAATCCTCGGCTTCACCACGCGCGCCTGGAAGGGCGGGCAATCCCGCGAGGCGTGGCTCGCCGCCGGCAAGCCGGCCAGTCCCGGCCGCCTCAACGATCTCCGCCACATCATCTACAAATCCGCCGACGCGCCTTGGCGTCGTGCGCGGAAAAATCTCGGCCTGATGATGCGCGAGGGGCTGCTGAAGGAGAACATCGACGGCGAGGCGCTGGACTGGGCGCACAAGCGCCTGCTCGGCCGGCCCGAGCAGCGCAAGATCCTGATGATGATCTCGGACGGCGCGCCGGTCGACGATTCCACGCTGTCGGTCAATCCCGGCAATTATCTCGAGCGGCACCTGCGCCACATCATCGAGGAGATCGAGACCCGCTCGCCGGTCGAGCTGATCGCGATCGGCATCGGCCATGACGTGACGCGCTACTACCGCCGCGCGGTGACGATCGTGGACGCCGAGGAACTCGGCGGCGCCATCACCGAGAAGCTCGCCGAACTCTTCAGCGAGACCAATACGGCGCCGACCCAGCCGGCCAATCGCCCGCGACGCAAACTGCATTCGTGAGCACACTTCAATCCCGCCGCAGCTTTCTCGGCCATGCGGCGGCGGGATTTTCCACTCTCGCTCTCCCACGGCTCGCGCAAGCGCAGTCCGCGTCGCGGCCTGCGCAGGCCGAGCACGCCGTCACCGAAGCCGTCGGCATCGAGGTCAACGCGCGGCAGATCCCGTTCTTCGAGCCGCGCGACCGCGCGCGCGTGCGCTTCGGGCAGCTGGCATATCGCAGCGGTTTGGTCCTGACCTCGCCGCATCGCGGCTTCGGCGGCCTGTCCGGCTTGCGCTTCCTCGATGACAAGGGCGAGCGCTTTCTTGCGCTGTCGGATCAAGGCAGCTGGTTCACCGGCGCGATCCGCTACGCCAACGGCAAGATGGCCGGGCTCGATGACGTCGAGGCCGCGCCGATGCTCAATTCCGAGGGGCGGCCGATCACGGAGAAGCGGCTCTGGTACGACACCGAGTCGCTCGCGCGCGACGGCTCGCTGGTTTATGTCGGGCTCGAGCGCGTCAACCAGATCATGCGCTTCGATTTCGCGCGCGGCGGCACCCGCGCCCGCGGCGAGGTGCTGCCGACGCCGCCGGCCTTGCGCAAGCTGCCCTACAACAAGGGGCTCGAGGCGCTGGTGTTCGTCCCGAAGGGTATGAAAGGCCAACCGCTCGCGGGCACGCTGATCGCGATGGCGGAAGGCGGCTTCGATGCCGACGGCAATCTGATCGGCTTCTTGATCGGAGGCCCAATGCCCGGCCAGTTCAGCATCAAGCGCACCGACAAGCAGTATATCAGCGACGCCGTGCTGCTGCCCTCGGGCGAGCTCTTGATCCTCGAACGCAAATTCTCCTGGTTCACCGGCATCAACATCCGCATCCGCTCGCTCCCCTTGAAGGGAATCGCGCCGGGCGCATTGGTCGACGGTCCCGTGCTGTTCGAGGCCGATCTCGGCCACGAGATCGACAACATGGAAGGCATCGATGCCCACGTCACGGCGGAGGGCGAGACCGTGCTGACGCTGGTGTCGGACGATAATTTCTCCATGCTCCAACGCACCCTGCTGCTGCAGTTCACGCTGGTGGAGTAGGGCTCCAGCTCTCCGGTCATCTCCGTTGTCGTCCCGGACAAGCGGAGCGCCGATCTTGTGGCTATGGATCCCGGGCTCACGCTTCGCGTGCCCCGGGATGACGGCTGAGTTTGCAGTGGGCCGTAATGCATGGCGCCGCGGGCCGCCATGCTCCTCGCGCAACTGGCAATTCGTGCGTCGCTCACTAAACTCCATGCAATCGCTTCCATTCCTCCGATCCGGATCCTTGCATGAGCGCCCTGTTTTCCCCGATCAAGCTGCGCGGCCTGACGCTGAAGAACCGCCTGGTGGTGTCGCCGATGTGCCAGTATTCGGCCGAGGACGGCGTGCCGACCGACTGGCATTTCACCCACATCAACAATCTTGCGCTGTCGGGGGCTGCGATGTTCTGCATCGAGGCGACCCATGTCGAGGCGATCGGCCGCATCACGCCGGGCTGTCTCGGGCTCTACAGCGACGCCTCCGAGGCCGCGCTGAAGCAGATCCTCACATCGGTCCGCAAGCATTCCTCCACCGCGATCGCGATGCAGCTCGCCCATGCCGGCCGCAAGGCTTCCAGCGCGCGGCCCTGGGACGGCGGCCAGCTGATACCGCTCGGCGAAGGCGGTTGGCAGACGGTGGCGCCGTCGGCGCTGCCGCACAAGGAGGGTGAGGCGGCGCCGCTGGCGCTCGATGCCGCGGGGCTGAAGCGCATCCGCGAGGCTTTCGTCGACAGCGCAAAGCGCGCGGAGCGCATCGGCATCGATGCGATCGAGCTGCACGGCGCGCACGGCTATCTCATGCATCAGTTCCTGTCGCCGATCTCGAACAAGCGCACCGACGAATATGGCGGTTCGCTCGAGAACCGCATGCGCTTCCCGCTCGAGATCTTCGATGCCGTGCGCGCCGTGTTCCCGCACGACAAGCCTGTGGGCATGCGGGTGTCGTCGATCGATTGGGTCGAGGGCGGCTGGGATCTGGCGCAGACCATCGAATTCGCGCGGGCGCTGAAAGCGCGCGGCGTCGACTGGATCGATGCCTCCTCCGGCGGCGTCTCCGCCTTGCAGAAGATCACGCTCGGCCCCGGCTATCAGGTGCAGTTCGCGGAGGCCATCAAGCGCGAGACGGGATTGCCGACCATCGCGGTCGGCCTGATCACGGACGCGAAGCATGCCGAGGAGATCGTCAGTAGCGGCAAGGCCGACATGGTCGCGCTCGGCCGCGCCATGCTCTACGACCCCCGCTGGGGCTGGCACGCCGCCGCCGAACTCGGCGGCGAAGTCGAGGCCCCGCCGCAATATTGGCGCTCGCAGCCCTCGACGCAGAAGGCGCTGTTCGGCAAGACCACCTTCGGGGCGCGGTAGGGGGCACCAGCGGCGCTCCAACAATAGTGTCGCCCCGGCGAAGGCCGGGGCCCATACCGCGTGATCTCACGATGGCGCGCGGTGTGCATTAACGACATCACCTGGAGTCTTCGCAAAACTGCTCCCTGTGGTGATGGGTCCCGGCCTTCGCCGGGACGACAGTGGAGGATGACACGCGGCTAATGCGCCTCACTCGCACACGACCTCACGCATCCGTAACTCTCCTCACCTTCCACCCCAGACAAAACTGGCCTAACCTCCTCGCAGCTCAACGGCGCGCGAGGCTCGCCATGCGGTACCGTGTTCGCAAGTCTGCCCATGTGCTGGAACGGATCGGCCTCGCGATGGCGGGCGCCGCGTGCGGGCTGTTCGTCGGCGCCTATGTCGGATCGGCGGTTCCCGCGCTCACCACGCAGGGCTTTCTGCTGTTGATGATGCTGCTCGGCGTCGTCGGCTTCTATCTCGGCATCGACACGCCGCAGCTGCCGTTCGACGAAGCGCACAGCGAGATCGACGCCGCCGAATTCCTCAGCTCCGCCGGCACGCTCTGCGCCACGCTCACGGCGCTGGCGTCGGTTGCCGTCATCGTGCTGCGGCTCGAGCCGCACGATGCGCTGACCTGGCTGGTGTTCCTCGGCTGGATCGCCGGCGTCGCCATGCAGATCGTCGCGGGCGCAAAGGCGCGGATGCGGAAGGCGTGAGGGGCCGGTAGCGGCGCCTCAAACCCCGCCGTCGTCCTGGCGTTCGCCAGGGCGACACCGAGTTTGTAGCAGCGCCCTGAACGACGACGACGAGGAAATCAAAACACCACGCCCACCCGCGTGCCGCGCTTCCAGGCGATCCGGCAGCGCTTCTTGGTGTTCACGTGCAGCAGCTCGAACCGATCGGGAATCTTCACCTGTCCGCCGAGATCGACGCAGGCCCCGCCGGGCGAATAGTCGATCAGCGTGCAGACGATCACCGGCGCGCGCGGGTCGGTAATGATCTTGGCCTGGCGCGACACCAGGCCTGCGGGCTTCACCCGGACATGTCGACGCGGATGCATTGGCACTCTCCTCCAATACCGCGGACGGCGCGGTGGGCTTGGGGAACAATGATGGCGGAGCAGGTGATGCGAAGAGGCTAAAGCGGGGCGGAGAATTTTAATGAAAAGTAGCGGTGGTTGGAGAAAGTAGCGGTAGTGGGGTGGGGGGGCGGAAGGGCGGGCGGGATGATGGAGAGATGCGCTGCGGCCGCCAAAATCTCCACCGTCGTCCTGGCGAAAGCCAGGACCCATACCCCCAGGGAGGCGTTTGGCGAAGACTCGTCGTCCGGTACACCTACCTACTGCAATCGAGAAATCACGCGGTATGGGTCCTGGCTTTCGCCAGGACGACACCATTTGTGTGGCGCGGACCCGCCACAACAACTGTCATTGCGCCCCACCATCACCCCGCCACGCTCTCCCCCACCTCCGCCTCAACACCAGGGCCCGTCGGCACCGGCATCGGCACCGTCACAAACTCCTTCGGCATGTTCACCGGCCGGTAGTCCGGCTCCACCGCCATGCGCTTCAACACGCTCTCATGCACATGCGCGCCTTCGGGAATGAGGCGCGGTTCGCAATCGGGGATGTAGAAGCCGAGAAACACCTTCCGCTCCGGCCATTCCTTGTAGGTCGCGCGCTTCGGCAAAAATTCCAGCACGCGCCAGGCCGCGCTCATCGAATCGTGCAGCATGCCCGCCTTGCCGGTGAACGCCGGCTCGACATATCTGAACGGCGAGTTCTTGCGCTCCCTGCCCCAGGCGAGCTGCTTCACCGTGCTCGGGTTGAAGTTCAGCCCGGCCTTCGCCGCTTCCTCGATCATCCAGATCAGCGGATATTTCGACTCCGCGCTTTCCGCCTCGGGATAGCCGCCGCCGACGTCGCAATGCACGCCGGCGAACCACACCTGCAGAATGTCCTGCGCCACCTTCTTCTCGTCGGGCACATAGCGGTGGCTCCAGAATTCCTGCGGCTCCTCATACGCCTTCAGGCGGAACATGCAGCGCCGCTCGTCGATCGCGATCGCCTGGCGGAAGATGTTGACGCTGGGATTGCGCAGCGTGAAGGCGAGCTCCTCCAGGCTGAACACGAGGAAGAAGACGTCGCGCCGCGGCACGATCACGCTCGCCACCGTGTCCCAGACGCCGATGAAATGGATGGTCGGCCAGCGCGTCGAGGTGATGCGCGCGAACTGCGCGGCGAGGTCGAATTCGTCCTTCGGCAGCGGCCCCTGGTCGTCGACCGCGATGTCCTTGAGGTCCTCGATGTCGTTGCCGTGGCCGAGCCCGGAATATTGCTTGTAGGCGACGAGGCCAGAGCCTGCGAGGTTCGCCTGTTCCGGCGAGATCAGCCCGACCTTGTGAATGAGCCCCGCCAGCACGCGAACGGTGTAGGCACCGCGCGAAAAACCGAACAGGTAGATCCTGTCGCCCGGCGCATAATGCTCGACCAGGAAGCAATAGGCCGAGAGCACATTGTCATCGAGCCCGTAGCCGGTGGCGAGCCCCAGCACCAGCTTGATGTTGGCCTTCCACCTGTTCCAGGTCGACGGCTCCGTCACCGTGCCGACCCCGGGATCGTAAAACACCATCTGCCGCGGCTGCGTCTTGTCGGTCTTGCGCAGGCAGCGATAGAGCTTCAGGACGTTGGAGATGTTCTCCGAGATCTCGTTGCCGGTGCCGTCACAGCAGATCACGAGGTTCTTCGGGGTGGGATTGGCCGAGTGCTCCATGGGATGCGCCTCCGGGTGATGCTACCGGGGCGAGTATAGCAAAAAAGCGCGACGGCTTTTGTGCGCTCAGCCACAAATTCCACCGTCGTCCTGGCGAAAGCCAGGACCCATACCGCGGAATCTATCGGGTGTGGTCGGTAGGAGTACCGAATTCGTCATGCCCGGGCATCCACGTTCTGGTTTCCACGCCACCACAACGTGGATGGCCGGGACAAGCCCACGGCTGTCCGGTTTAAATTTATTGGACGAAGCGCATGGCGTTGATTCTACTCGATCCTGGACGTCTGCAAGCGTTCCGGGACACGAATGGAGATCAGCGCCATGCCGCACCACAATACAGTATTTCGCGATCTGCTGAAGCTTGTGCCGTGGCATCGGTTCGAGGCGCTTGTGGACGATCATGATGCCGACGCGCGGGTTCGCCGGCTCTCGACCAAGGGCCAGTTTGTGGCACTGCTCTACGGCCAGCTGTCGGGCGCCTCGGGCTTGCGCGAGATCGTGACCGGGCTTTCGAGCCACGCGGCCCGGCTCTATCATCTGGGCGCGGATCCGGTCCGCCGGTCGACGATGTCGGATGCCAATGCCAAGCGGCCTGTTGCGGTGTTCGGCGAACTGCTGGAAGTCATGATGAAGCAGGCCCATCGCGGGCTGCGCCGCAAGCTCGCCGAGACGACCTATCTAATTGATTCCACGAGTGTGCGTTTGAACGAGCACAGCTCCGGCTGGGCCCGGTTCTCGTCCGGGGTCTGCGGCGCCAAGGTGCACGTGATCTACGATGCCGACGCCGATCGTCCGATCTATGCCGCGGTCAGTGCTGCTAACGTCAACGACATCACTGCAGCCCATCAGATGCCGATCACGCCGGGTGCGACCTATGTCTTCGACCTCGGATATTACGATTATGCCTGGTGGGCCGAGCTTGATGCCGTCGGCTGCCGCATTGTCAGCCGGTTCAAATCCAACACCCCGATCGATGTGGTCAAGGAGCTGCCGGTCACCCCGGGCAGCAACATCCTGTCCGATCGCATCGGCTTCCTCCCGGCACGCCAGGCCAGATGCCGCCGCAACCCGATGCAGGATGCGGTGCGCGAGGTGCGCATCACCACCGAGACAGGAAAGGTGCTGCGCCTGCTGTCGAACGATCTCGATGCCAGCGCCGAGGACATCGCCGATCTTTACCGCCGCCGCTGGGCCATCGAGCTGTTCTTCCGCTGGGTCAAGCAGACCCTCAAGATCACTCGCTTCGTTGGCACCTCAGAAAACGCCGTGCGAATCCAGATTGCCGTTGCCCTGATCGCCTTCCTGCTGCTGCGCCTCGCTCAGGCCACGCAGCAAGCCATTCGAAGTCCGCTCGTCTTCGCAAGGCTGGTTCGCGCTAATCTCATGCAACGCCGCCGTATCGACAACTTGCTCGCCCCGCCGCCGACCGTCCAAGATCAGCGGCAGATGTGCCTAAGTCTTCCTCAAACCTAAACCGGACAGCCGTGGGACAAGCCCGGCCATGACGGGCAGCATCGATCTCGTCGTTCTCCCGCCCCCCTACTTCTTCTTCCCCGGCCCGAAATCCGGCTGCCACGCCGCCTCCTTGCGGCTCGGCGCCGCGGCGATCACCTTGGCTTTGTCCTTCTTCGGCTTCTTGGCTTCGCGATTGCTGCGCTGCTGTCCCTTGGCCATGATTTCGTCTCCTCCAGGTTTCGAATGAACTTGGCTCGACCGATGGCAACACGCATCCTGCGCGGCGCGCAGGCGCATCCAAGACGTACGCCTGCATCACCCCAATAGCGAGAACTAAAACGCCGCGCGTGCTCACTGGATGCGGCCGCTGCCGGCCACGGAGCGTGATCCACCTCTCCCCGCTGGGGAGAGGTGAGCACCAAGTCTCGCTAACGAGCCCAAATTCATCTCCGCAGACGGCAGCGACGATAGCGCTGGCTATTGCCGGACATTGAGCGCATGGTCGTCGTTGCCGGTCGGTTGGGGCCGCTCTCGTGAGGGAAGGCAGGCGTGCATGACCATCCGGTCGCGGCGGGAGACCGTCACGTTCAGGCATCCGTTCCGCATCCACGGCATCGACCGGCTGCTGCCCGCGGGCAGCTATCCCGTGATCGCCGACGAGGAGACGATCGAGAGCGAGACCTTCTCGGCCTGGCGCCGCGTCGGCACGTCGATCATCGTCCCCGTGGACGGCGTGCTCGGCTCGGTGGAGATGCGCTCGATCCGCGCGATCGACCTTGCGGATGCGATGGCGTCCGACGCGAGCATCGCCAATGACTGACACCCCGGTCGATCTCGACAAGCATCGCGGCATGGCCGCGCAGAAGGCGACCGACCTGCGCCGCGCGCTGGCCGAGGTCGAGAGCAATGTCCGGCAGTTGCGCGAGCGCGAGGCCGATCTCGAAAACCGCCTGATGACGGTGCCCGCCGCCTCCTGGTCCGAAGCCGCCGTGAAGGCGCGCTACCTCCTCAATCTCTACGCCGCCAGCCTGCCGACCGAGGACACCCGCCACCGCGCCCTGGTCGCCGCCCTGTTCGACGATTTCGCGAGACTGGGCGGGGATAGTTGAGGAAGCCGCGGGCGCGCGCATCCTGCGACGCTTTGCGCATGGAAAACAGGTACGCCGGAGACAGGAGCGCACACTGAAAACAGGTGCGCGAATTGAAAACAGCTGTCGTCCTGGCGAAAGCCAGGACCCATAGCCACCGAACTGAGTTGTTACGGGTGCTCGCAGCTACAGCGCGCTTGAACAGCAGATGACCGGGGTTAATGGGTCCTGGCTTTCGCCAGGACGACGTTGGGGGTCGCACGCCCCAAGCGATGACCGAACCCGCGTACCAACCGCAGTAACAGGAGTAACCCCATGCCCCTCACCAGCGGCCGTTTCATCGGCCACGAACAGGACCGCGGCATCATCCAGTTTTCGATGCACGACGGGCCGAAGGAAATTCCCTGCGCGATCTCGACCTCGGCCATGGACGATCTCGAACGCGGCCCGCAAACCCGCCCCGACCAGCGCGAAGCCCAGTTCGCCCGCCTCCGCGACCGCATCGAAACCCGCGTCGCCAGCAAATATCGCGCAGCCGAGTTCGAAGGCACGCCGCCGGGGATCGTGCTGCGGAGCATTGATTTTCGGGGGTAGGGGAGCAAGTTACTGTTGCCCGCGCTTTGTCGGTCTTGCCGAGGCAGCAAGACCTCGTGGGTGCGTGCTTCACGGTTGGCCCCTCCAGATGAGGCCGGGCGAGCATCGCGGAATTTTGCGTAGATCCTTAAGTCGATTCTCCCAACTTGCGGCCGCACAGTCCGACTGCTTAGCTCAATTTGGTTCTGCGCGGACGTGTACGTTGCTTTGGCGTGGCCGTTTTTCGACCCTCGGGCCGCATTTGCTTTTGTCCGTTCTTAGTCAATTTTTCTAAGGTTGATTTGGCAGGTCCAGTTGTGGTCTTTCGCGTCTTCTTGGCTTTAGCCGCGCGAACGTAAAGTTGCGGTGCCACCTTGTCCGCGCTTTTGGGCCGCACGCGCTTCTTCGTCCGATCGTTTCCTTTTCTCCCCCCTACCGAAGCGATCGCAGCTTTGGCCCCGATCGGTACAGACACGTCAAGCACTACGACACGCAATCTCGATTGATCTTGTTCGGCAATCAGGTCCTCCAGCCGCTGCTTGAGTTCTTGTGCAGATCGTGGAGGCGATGTTCGTTCGAGTCGTGGAATTCGTCCCTTGCGGCTCGCCCCGTACCAAAAGATGGTGTAGATGCCATATCCACTCGCGTCAGGATCTCGGGTAGCCAATGCGCGGCAGCATATTCAGCATTTATTCTGTGAAAGTAGTCGACGGTTTCGTTGCCAGAAGCTCGGAAAGCTCGACGACCGAGCGCGGCTAACACTAGTTCAGATTTGGAGAATGGAATGGAGCGATAGCTTGGAAATTGCGGATCGACTTCTGAGTTGAGGAGGCTGATACCGCTAACGTCACTTATTAGTCGTAGGGCGAACGCACCGCCCGCTGCGGCTCTTACTTCACGAACTTCATATTGCCCTTCACCGTTGCGCGTTCGCCGAGTGTTGTGTTCGCGCAGTAACAATTCGTTGGTCGTCGCGAATAGTTCAGCTCTCGTCTTCGGCCAATGGTTCTTCCGCACCGCGGCGGCGAGCATGATTAGATTTTGTGGATTTAAAAGTAGGTCGGCCAAATCTCTCGCGGCAGCCTCAGCCAAGAAATTGACCGGATCTCCGATGCCGTGCTGTTGGAGGAGAGTCTGTTGCTCAGAGCTTGTGAGGGCTTGCAACGATAATACGACATGTCCGCCGGATGCGGAGAAAATAGGATGGAATGCTGCGAGATCGGTTCCTCCGAGCCAGTCGTGTTCTCGGCAGGCCAGACGGACCTTCTGAGGGCGCGCGGCAGTCAGCTTTTGAACGATCAGATCGATAGTCGTTGAGTCGTTTCGTCCGGCGCGTCGTTCATCTAGTGCGTCGATGAATAGAATGGCGTTCGGTTCAAAGTTCGGAGTATTTAGGAACGTTCGTGTTGAATAAACGTCGGTTCGTGCTGCGCGAGCTCGTTCGTCGAACAGATGGGATTTGCCGCTCCCGGGGTCGCCTACGAGAACAATATTCGGGAAGGTCTCAAATTCCGCGAAATGTCGATCTTTGGTTTCACGCTCATTTGGCACTGGATCGATCTGACGTACGAGACGATCTGACATGTGCAAGGGCTCCGCGGCGAGTGCGATCGCAGAGTAATCGTCAGAGCCCTAAGATTGGCAACCGCCGGTAGCTTCGATCGATGACAAATCCCAGTTTTCGTGGTTCTACGAGGCAAGTAAGACCCCGGTTCCGTCGCAAAACAAAGCCACAAACAAAAACGGCCGGATCTTTCGATCCGGCCGCAACGCAAAACTCAACTAGCTAAGCTTACGCCACGCGACGCAACTTAGCCCCCGCCCTATCAGGAAATCTCTTAGCTGGCCTTCTTGGCCGGCGCGTCGCCGACCTTCTTCTGGATGGCGCGCTTCAGCTCGAGGGCGCGCGGCGACAGGGCGTCGGCCTTGGCCTTGAGCAGGTAGGCGTCCAGGCCGCCATTGTGGTCGACGCTCTTCACCGCGTTGGTGGAGACGCGCAGGCGCACGTTGCGCTCCAGGGCTTCGCTGATGAAGGTCACGTTGACCAGGTTCGGCAGGAAGCGGCGCTTGGTCTTGATGTTGGAGTGGCTGACCTTGTGGCCGACGAGGGGGCCCTTGGCCGTCAGTTCGCAGCGGCGAGACATGGCAAAAATCCTTGTTTCGAACCCCCAACGATTGCGGCCGCCATTCGGGGCGCCACGGGGGCTAATTCTGTGTCCTTGTAGGGAGCGGGCGGACGTATAGGGGGATAGGGGCGGGTAGTCAAGGATTTGGGCCACGGATCGTGCCCCGGGATAAGGTGCGCTCCCTCCCCCGCCTGCGGGGGAGGGTTGGGGAGAGGGTGTCACCGCGGTGGGAACGTAGTGGATGTCCCCCAGAGGAGAAAGCCCTCACCCGCGCTGCGCGCGACCTCTCCCGCAAGCGGGAGAGGTTATCCCGCCGGGGCGGGGACACGGGCCGATCACCAAAACGGCAATGTTTAAAGCGCCTTACCATCACATAAAGGGCGCAATCGCGCCTGAAAGACTCCAGTGAGTTCCCGGCTTGAGCGGCCCGGATGCATTGCTTGCGGCCGTAACAGGCTTAAGTAACAACACTCGCTCTCCGATTGGATCGTTTCGTGCCCACCTCACCCCTCTTTCCGCCCCGGCTGCGTGCGGCCGGCCGGCTGACTGCTGTTGTCCGGCTGGCCCTGGTTGCGCTTGGCGGGCTGGTGCTGGCATGGGCGGCGGAGCCTGCGGCGGCGCAGGGCAAGCTCGAGGCGCAATATGAGGCGACGCTGGCCGGCATTCCGGTCGGCCGCGGTGCCTGGAACATCGATATCCAGGACGACGTGTTCTCGGCGGCGGCCTCCGGCGGCACCACCGGCATCTTGAAATCGTTCGCGGGCGGGTCCGGCACCGGCGCCTCGCAGGGCCGCATCGTCAATGGTGCGCTGGTCGCTTCCGCCTACCAGGCTTCCACCACCACCTCGAAGAAGACCGAAGAGATCCACATCACGCTCGACAAGGGCAATGTGAAGGAGTTCGGCATCATTCCGGAGCCGCCGGTCGATGCCGACCGCATCGTCGTCACCGACGCGCATCGCCGCGGCGTGTTCGATCCGATGACGGCCTCGCTGGTCCGCGTGCCCGGCACGGGGGACCCGCTGTCGCCGGAGGCCTGCCACGGCAGCGCGCCCGTGTTCGACGGCCGCATGCGCTACGAGCTCAAGCTCGATTTCAAGCGCATGGAGACCGTGAAGGCGGAGAAGGGCTATCACGGCCCGGTCGTGGTCTGCGCGCTCTATTTCGTGCCGATCGCCGGCTACATCCCCGACCGCCCCGTGATCAAATATCTGGCCGCCCAGCGCAACATCGAGATCGCGCTGGCGCCGGTCGCGGGCACGCGCATCCTGGTTCCATTCTGGCTGAAAGTGCCGACGCCGCTGGGGCCGGCGATGCTGGAAGCGACCAGCTTCATCACCACCGCCCAGCCGCCAAGGGTGGCGAAAACGCAGTAGGATCTTTGCCGCGCACGCCCCTCCCCGGCCGTCATCCTGAGGTGGCAGCCCTCTTGGGCGGCCCTCGGAGGACGACAGCCCGAATATTCTCTCCCGCTTCAACAATATCAACGACTTACCTACTGTGCATGGGGTTGTTTTGACGAAAGAGGTGAGGGGCCCGTCATGCCGGGGAATCCATTTGACTCCTCCCCGATTCTGATTCGACTCCGCGCCATCCCCAACTTAAGGAAATCCGTCATCGAAACGTCGCTTGTGCGGCAGCCCAAAACTCCATCTAGTGCGATGGAAACAAGAGTCCCGCGACATGTTGCGTGAACGGAAGGGGACTCCGTGGGGAGTCTGCGATTCGGCCGCGATTCGTTCTAGAGTCGTTCCGAAGCTTAAAGCGCGAGGGAAAAGCGTCGCAAAGTGAGACAGTTGCGCGGAATTTGCACGGCTATCTCGTCCCCCTCGCCCCGTTCTTACGGGGAGAGGGTTGGGATGAGGGGCTGCTTCCACGGATGCGGTGACAGTCGGACGCGCGGAGAGTCTCCCTCACCTCGCCGCCCCAGACAGCACTGACATTCGCCTCAATCGCCACTACCTAATCATTCAGAATGGCCTTTCCTCCTTCCCCCTTCGCTTCCGAGCGCGCGCTGTCCGATCGGGTGCCCGGCGCCGGCGTCACTGCGGTGCTCGGGCCGACCAACACCGGCAAGACCCATCTCGCCATCGAACGGATGCTCGCGCATTCCTCGGGCATGATCGGCCTGCCGCTGCGGCTGCTCGCGCGCGAGGTCTATAACAAGATCGTCGGACGCGTCGGCCCCGAGGCCGTCGCGCTGATCACCGGCGAGGAGAAGATCAAGCCGAGGAATCCGCGCTATTGGGTCTCGACCGTCGAGGCGATGCCGCGCGACATCGACGTCTCCTTCCTCGCCGTCGACGAGATCCAGATCGCCTCCGACCTGGAGCGCGGCCACGTCTTCACCGACCGCATCCTCAACCGCCGCGGCCGCGACGAGACGCTGCTTTTGGGCGCTGCGACGATGCGCCCGATCATCGAGCGGCTGTTGCCCGGCGTCTCCATGATCACCCGGCCCCGGCTGTCGCAGCTGGAATTTGCCGGCGATCGCAAGATCACGCGCCAGCCGCGCCGCACCGCGATCGTCGCGTTCTCGGCCGATGAGGTCTATGCCATCGCCGAGCTGATCAAGCGCCAGCATGGCGGCGCCGCCGTGGTGCTGGGATCGCTGTCGCCGCGCACGCGCAATGCGCAGGTCGAGATGTTCCAGAACGGCGACGTCGACTATCTCGTCGCCACCGACGCCGTCGGCATGGGCCTCAATCTCGACGTCGACCACGTCGCCTTTGCCTCCGACCGCAAGTTCGACGGCTATCAGTTCCGAAGGCTCACGCCGGCCGAGTTCGCGCAGATCGCCGGCCGCGCCGGCCGCGCCACGCGCAACGGCACCTTTGGCACCACCGGCCGCTGCGGTCCGTTCGAGCCCGAGCTCGTGAACGCGCTCCAGAACCACATCTTCGACCCCGTGAAGATGCTGCAATGGCGCAACTCGAAGCTGGATTTCTCCTCCCTCGGCGCGCTCCAGGTCTCGCTCAACCTGGCCCCCGGCCACGAGACGCTGACCCGGGCGCCGATCGCCGAAGACATGCGCGTGCTCGACCATGCCGCCCGCGACGTCGAGGTGCGCGATATCGCGCATGGCAAGGCTGCCGTGGAGCGGCTGTGGGAGGCCTGCCAGGTCCCGGATTACCGAAAGCTGTCGCCGGCGGCCCACGCCGAGCTCGTCACCACGCTCTACGGCTTCCTGATGCAGAAGGGCTGCATCCCGGATTCCTGGTTTGCCGCCCAGGTCGACCAGGCCGACCGCATCGACGGCGATATCGACACGCTGTCGGCCCGGATCGCGCAGATTCGCACCTGGACCTTCGTCGCCAACCGCCCGGACTGGCTGAGAGACCCCGAACGCTGG
This sequence comes from Bradyrhizobium sp. T-1, assembly GCF_053592855.1. Lineage (NCBI taxonomy): Bacteria > Pseudomonadati > Pseudomonadota > Alphaproteobacteria > Hyphomicrobiales > Nitrobacteraceae > Bradyrhizobium > Bradyrhizobium sp. T-1. The sequence goes on from NZ_CM132115.1 coordinate 679,818, forward strand.
CAGGGGATCGCCCGCGAGGTCGAAAATAAATTATCGGATGCGCTCCATGAACGCTTGACTGAGCGTTTCGTTGATCGCCGGACCAGTGTATTGATGCGCCGCCTGCGGGAGAACACGAGCTTGAATACGGAAATCGGCAAGACCGGCGAAGTCATCGTCGAAGGCCATGTCATCGGCCGCCTCGATGGCTTCACCTTTGCACCGGATGCGGCGGAAGCCGGCTCCGATGCGAAAGCCTTGCAGGCTGCCGCGCAAGCGGTGCTCGCCGGCGAGATCAACACGCGCGCCGAAAAGCTCGGCAACGCGCCGGACGATCAGTTCGTGCTGACCTCCGATGGCACCATCCGCTGGACCGGCGATGCCGTGGCGCGACTGACCGCCGCAGAGGAGGCGCTGCATCCGCGCATCCGCATCATCTCGGATGAGCGGCTGACCGGCGGCCCCCGTGAGAAGGTGCAGGCGCGGCTCGATCTCTGGCTCAAGACGCATATCGAGAAGCTGCTCGGGCCGATGTTCGAGCTGTCGAAGGCCGAGGACGTCACGGGGATCGCCCGCGGCATCGCCTATCAGCTGGTCGAGGCGCTCGGTGTGCTCGAGCGTCCCAAGATCGCCAATGAGCTGAAGGATCTCGACCAGCCCTCGCGCGCGACGCTCCGTAAATACGGCGTCCGCTTCGGTGCCTATCACATCTATTTCCCCGGCATCCTGAAGCCCGCCGCGCGTGCGCTGGCCGCGCTGCTGTGGGCGCTGAAGCAGGACAATGTCGATCTGTCGGCGCTGTCAGGCGCGCAGCATCTGGCATCGTCGGGCCGCACCTCGTTCCCGGTCGACAAGCAGCTGCCGCGCGATGCCTATCGCGTGCTCGGCTACAAGCAGGCCGGCGAGCGCGCCGTGCGCGTCGACATTCTGGAGCGCCTTGCCGATTTGATCCGCCCCGCTTTGGCCTGGCGTGACAATGCGCCCGGCGAAAAGCCCGCCGGCGCGTTCGACGGCCGCAGCTTTGTGGTGACGCAGGCGATGACCTCGCTCACCGGCTCCGCCGGCGAGGACTTTGCCTCGGTGCTGCGTGCGCTCGGCTATCGTATGGAAAAGCGTCCGCCGCTGCCGGTGAAGCCCGCGGCGCCTGCCGCTGCGGAGACGCCCGTTGCGGACGTTTCCGCTGAGACGCCTGCGACGGAGGATGCTGCCGCCGCTGCGGAGACGGCCATTGAGGCCGCTGGCGAGCCAGTCACCGTCGAAGACGCGCCCGGCATGGAGCAGCAGGACGAGCCCGCGCACGAAGAGCCGGCGCTCGAAGCCTCGCCTGAAGCACCTGTCACGCCCGAGGATGCCCCCGGCATCGCGCCGCCGGCCGAGGAGGCCGCTGCACCCACGGAAGCTGCTGAAGCTGCTCCGGCCGAGACCGCTGCAACGGAAGCTGCCGCGTCGCCCGATGCCGCTGCGCCTGAGGCTGCCGCTGCGCCTGAGGCTGCCGCTGCGCCCGCCGAGCCCGAGCTCGTCGAGGTCTGGCGTCCCGGCGGCCGTCACGAGGATCGCAAGCCCCGCCACGAGCGCCATCGCCACCAGCGCCACACCAACCAGCGTCCGCAGGCCGGTGCTGAGGCTGGCGCCGCGGCCGCGCCCGGCGAAGCAGCCGAAGGCGCCAAGCCGGGCGAGCGCCATCGTCACGGCGGCGGGCATCGCCGCGACGGCGGCAGGGATTTCCGCAAGGGCCGTGAAGGCGGCGAGGGCGGAGAGCGCCGCGACGACCGCAACCGCAGCTTCCAGGGCAAGGACCGCGACAAGGATCGCGATCGCAACCGCGACAACAAGAAGTTCGGCGGCGATCGTGACAAGGGCCGTGACAATCGTGGCCGCGACCGCGACAAGGGGCGCGGTCAGGGCGGTCCGTCGCTGCGTCCCTACGCCTCGAGCGCCAGCCCGCGGGAGCGCGATCGCCCGGCCGACCCGAACTCGCCCTTCGCAAAGCTCGCCGCGCTGAAAGAGCAGCTCGCCGGTCGGAAGGAGTAAGCCCACGACCACCGAGCGGCAGCGCCTCGACAAATGGCTGTGGCACGCGCGGGTGGTGAAGGCGCGCACCTCGGCGGCTGAGCTAGTCGAGTCCGGTCACGTCCGCATCAACGGCACGCGCGAGACATCGCCGGGGCATGCGATCAAGATCGGCGACGTCATCACCGTCGCGCTCGACCGCACCGTGCGGGTGTTGAAGGTGACTGATTTCAACGAGCGCCGCGGCGATGCCGCCTCGGCGCGCGTGCTCTATGAGGAGCTCGGCGACGTAAAGCGCAATTAATTGCGGTTTGTATTCATTTCTTGGTCGATCAAACACATAAAGCCGTCATGATCGGGCCTTCCCGACCTTGCAGCGCGGGGCCATCCGCGCTACGCAAGCCGCGACTTTTAAAAGAGCTTTTCGGAGCGTTGGATGACTTACGTCGTCACTGAAAACTGCATCAAGTGCAAGTACACCGACTGCGTCGAGGTCTGCCCGGTCGACTGTTTCTACGAGGGTGACAACATGCTCGTCATCCATCCGGACGAGTGCATCGATTGCGGCGTGTGCGAGCCGGAATGCCCCGCCGACGCCATCAAGCCGGACACGGAACCCGGCCTCGAAAAGTGGCTGCAGGTCAACGCCGACTACGCCAAGAGCTGGCCGAACATCACCCAGAAAAAAGAATCACCTGCCGATGCGAAGGAGTTCGACGGCATGGAGGGCAAGTTCGAGAAATATTTTTCTCCGAACCCCGGCTCCGGGGACTAAAATCCGGCGCAAACTTAACCCTAATACTGTCGTTGCCGCTGAAAACCAGCCCTCAAGACCCCTAAATCATTGATTTTTGCGGGAAATGTGCTATATTGGGCACATTAAGCCGAACCCCGTCAGCCTCGTTGGCCCCTCTGGGTTCCCGTGAAACCAAATGTCGAAACAGGGGCGTGGCAGTTTCCGCGCGCAGGCTGTGTCACAGAAAACGCGTAAAAAGAGTACTTCAGCGAGGGCTTCCCATAAGGAGGCCAAAAAAGTCGCCGCGGCCAGCCGTAGCGCATCCAAGGGTCGGGCCGCTGCCAAGGCGCCGCCGGCTGCAAAGTCCTCGAAGAACAAAAGAAGCGCAATGCCTAACAAGACTGCCAAACCGGCCGCGAAAGCGACCGTTGCCAAGCCTGCTGCTGCCAAGGCTCACGCTGCCAAGCCCGTTGCTCCGAAGGCTCCCGTTGCTGCCGCCCCTGCCAAGGCCCCCGTTGCTGCTGCCAAGCCGGCTGTGAAGGCCGCTGCACCCGCGCCGAAGGTCGAGGAAAAGAAGGTCGTGACCCAGCGTCAGGGCTTCAAGGCCAACGAATTCGTCGTCTATCCCGCTCACGGCGTCGGTCAGATCCTGGCCATCGAGGAGCAGGAGATCGCCGGCGCGAAGCTCGAGCTGTTCGTCATCAACTTCATCAAGGACAAGATGACGCTGCGCGTTCCGACCGCGAAGGTCGCCAACGTCGGCATGCGCAAGCTGTCCGAGCCCGCGTTGGTGAAGAAGGCGCTCGAGACGCTCAAGGGCCGCGCCCGCGTCAAGCGCACCATGTGGTCGCGCCGCGCCCAGGAATACGAAGCAAAGATCAATTCGGGCGACATCGTCGCGATCGCGGAAGTCGTGCGCGATCTCTATCGCTCGGAGTCGCAGCCCGAGCAGTCGTACTCCGAACGCCAGCTCTATGAAGCGGCGCTCGATCGCCTCTCCCGCGAGATCGCGGTGGTGCAGCACTCGACCGAGACCGAAGCGGTCAAGGAGATCGAGGCCCAGCTCGCCAAGAGCCCGCGCCGTGCCAATGCCAAGGCGGAAGCCGCTGATGGCGAGGGCGAGACGGATGCCGAGGGCGATACCGACGATACCGATGGCGACGACACCGCCGTCGCGGACGAGGCTGCGTAAGCGCACCCGCCGATCACAACAGATCAAAAGCCCGGCCGCTCGGCCGGGCTTTTTGTTTGGACGCGGATCCAGCGCCGATCGAGCGTCGCCTACGGCGTCGCGCGCGGCTGGGTCCAGATCGCGATCGGCCGCTCGAGCCCGCGGATCGCTTGAGGATCCTGGGCGATCAACGATGCAAATGTTTCGGCTGTGCTGCCGAGCTCCAACTTGGCGCGACTGACGAGATCGTTGCTTGCTACCAGCGCGCAGTCGAGCCTGCGCGTCAGCGATTCGAGACGGCTTGCGGCATTGACGGTCGCGCCGATCACGGCAAATTCCAGACAAGTTTGCCCGATGTCGCCGAGCACCACCGGACCGTAATGCAGGCCAAAGCTGACGCGCATCGGTGGTTCACCGGACGCTGTTCGCCGCACGTTCCAGCCGTCCGCCGCGGCGATCATGGCCTGAGCACAGAGCAACGCGTTGCTGGCGTCGCGCGCGCTCGCGAAGGGTGTGCCGAATGTCGCCATCAATCCGTCACCCAGATATTTATCCAGCGTGCCGTCGTGGCGGAAAACCTCTTGCTCCATCAATCCGTGGAATTCGCGTAACGTTCGCACCACTTCCTCGGGGGCGCGCGCATCGGCAAAGGCCGTGAAGCCGACGATGTCCACGAACAGCACCGCAACGTCTTGCGTGCGCACCTGCTTCAACGGCTCGTCGTGCTTCGATAATTCCGTGACGACATTGGGTGAGAAGTAGCGCGCCAGATTGCCGCGTTCTCGTTCCACCGCAGCATGCCGGATCAGCAAATCATTGCTGCGGCTGGCCGCGAGCGCCAGTGTCACGGCCACGATCATGAAGACGACGATTTCCTGGATACGCTGGCCGAACCCGATCGCAGTGGGCGAGATCAGCGCGAACAGCCTGTGATCGCCGCCCACCGCCTCTGCAATGCGGGCGGTCAGTGCGGGATCGCGATCAGGTTGCCACCACACCCAGGCCACGCCGATCATCCAGAGCGCTGCGGTCCACGTTCCGACCGCAACCACGGTTCGCCAGGAATAGGCCAGCGTGGCGCCGGAGAGCAGCACGAAGAAGTAGATGAAGTTGTCGAAATGGTATTGCATCGCCACCGGCCAGTGCGTCGTGCCGAATGGGTTCGGGACCACGATGACGAATGTGAGCAGCGCTAGGTCGCAGAACAAAAGGGCCAGTTCCGACCGCGATACACCGACCCGCCCAACCCTGACCTGGGCCCAGCCGATCAGTGCAAACAGGCCGAGCAGCGCCACGTAGTACAGCTGCTCCCATGCCGGATTGATGGCCGGCAGCAGGCAGGCGATGATAGCCAGCGCGACGTAGCGCGCCCGTACGGCCAGTTGCAGGCCCTCCTTCTTGCCGGCTTCGAGCGCGGCCTGTGCAAACTGAACGGTTTCGGTGTCGCGCTGGTTGCGCGTCCGCGACAGCGCCGCAGGCGAGTTGAGGCGCTCGACGAGCATTGTCATGGGGCGGTTTCCTCGCTTGGGCCGATGCAGCACAGCGGCGGCTGTCAGCCGCGCATCTGACAGTCTAGTGATGCATGGAAGCGAGGTCATCAGCTCGGGTGAGCGTTTTCCTCCCGGCGCGGCGAACCGCTCACTTCACCGGCCGTTTCTCGAGCTTCCTTGCCAGCGTACGCCGATGCATCCCCAGTCGCCGTGCCGCTTCCGAGATGTTGAAGTCCGTCTCGATCAGCGTCTGGTGGATGCGCTCCCATTCCAGCGTCTTGATCGAGGTCGGCCGCACGTCGAGCGCGACGTCGGCGTTGCCTTCGGCCTTGTTGAAGGCGGCTTCGATGTCGTCGGTGTTGGAGGGTTTTGCGAGGTAGTGGCAGGCCCCTAGCTTGATGGCCTCGACGGCGGTCGAGATGCTGGCGAAGCCCGTCAGCACCACGATCAGCATTTCCTCATCGTGGGTGTGCAGCAGCTCGACACAGGCAAGGCCCGAGGCGCCCCCGAGCTTGAGGTCGACCACGGCGTAGCCGAAGGATTGCCCCTCCAGAACTCTCCGGACGTCTTCGATCGACGCGGCGAGCACGACCTCGTAGCCGCGGCGCTCGAACGAGCGCTTCAATGTGCGCGCAAAGCCCTCGTCGTCCTCGACGACGATGAGCGAACGGTCAGGTGTCAAAGCTGCCTCCGATCGCGAGCGTCGCAAGCGGCAGGGTCAGGCGAACGGTGGCGCCGCGCTTCCTGTGGTTCTCGGCGATCACGCTGCCCCCCAGCTTGCGCACCACGTTCACCACCAGAAACAGGCCGAGGCCGCCCCCGGCGCGACCCTTGCTCGACTGATAGGGCTTTCCGAGCTGCGCCAGCATTTCCGGCGCGAAGCCTGGGCCGCGGTCGCTGATCGAGAGCACCAGATTGTCGCCCTCGCGCTCGGCCACCAGCTCGACCCACTCGCGCGAGACCTCGTAGGCATTGTCGAGCACGTTGAAGATCACCTGCTTCAGCGCGATGTCGGAGACGATCGCGACGTCCTCGCCAAAGGTGTTGACGAAATACAGCGTCCGCGCCGAGCGCGCATCGCGCCATTCCTCGACCAGCGCGGTGACGAAGGCTGTCACCGTCGTCGCCGACGATCCTTCGCCGCGCGCCTCGCCCGCCGACACCAAAATGCCCGTCACGATGGACTTGCAGCGTTGCAGCGAGGTTTCCATCTCGGTGAGGTCCTCGGCCAGCTCCTGATCGGCGGCGAGATCAGGCATGCGTCGCCAGTCACTGAGGATGACCGAGAGCGAGGCGAGCGGCGTGCCGAGCTCGTGCGCTGCGCCGGAAGCGAGCAGACCCATGCGGACGATGTGATCCTGCTCGGCGGCGTGCTGGCGGAGTGCTGCCAGATGCGCGTCGCGCTGGCGAAGGTTCCTGTTGATACGGGTGACGAACACGACCAGCAGCACGGCGTTGAGGACGAAGCCCAGCAGCATGCCGGTGACGGTGAGCGTGTAGGTTTCGCTCAGCGGATTCGGCGGTAGGTCGAGCGGCCGGTAGGCCATCGTCAGCCACACAAAGCTTGCGCAGGTCAGCGCCACCAGCGACCAGGTCGAGCGTGCATCGAGCAGCACGGCGCCGAGCGTGACCTGGAGCAGGAACAGCGACGTGAAGGGATTGGTGGCGCCGCCGCTCAGGTAAAGCTGTGCGGTCAGCGCGGCGACGTCGAGCATCAGCGCGACCAGGAGCTCGTTGTTGGTGATGGCGGCGCGATGCCGTACCCAGACCAGGCTCGAGACATTGAGCAGCACCAGCGCGCCGATCACCGCGCCCATGCGGGTGAGGGGGAGGGGAATGCCGAGCCAGAAATGCACCCCGCCAATGGTCACGATCTGGCCGACCACCGCGGTCCAGCGCAGCTGGATCAGCAGCGCCATGTTCTTGCGGTTGGTCTCGTCGTCGGTCGGTGCCGCGCCGATCAGCTCGCTGCGGGCGTCCGCCTGCGACTGCAGCGTGACGGCCAGCTCGCCAAAATTGTTCCCATCGTCAGGTCGGTTCGACGATCGTTCCAGCATCTGATCCCGTCCTGCGGGCGGAAGCATCTGAGCCGCCGGCCGGTTCGTGGACGAAGCGCGTGCGGCGGAACAGCCCGCCGCGGAATGTGACGAAAAGTCTACCAGCCAGCATGAAAGCCAGGGCAAACCACGTCAACGCGTAGATCAGGTGGTTATTGGGAAAGCGGATCACGGTCAATCCGCCGATTGGACCGACGCCGGATTGTGATCCGGCGTCCGCATCGATGAAGAAGGGCGCGACGTTCTGGAGATCGCGCGCGGCCGCAATCGCACCAACATCCCGCGAGTACCAGCGGTTGTGCTGGGGCACGTTGTCCCTGAGAAATCCGCCCTTCGGTTCGGTGATGCGCAGAAGCCCGGTGACCTCGATCTGGCTGTCAGGATTGCCGGCTTGGCGCGTCGATGGGTCGCGCCGCTCGGATGGCACGAAGCCGCGGTTGATCAGGACAAGCGTTCCGTCGGCGCGCTGGAGCGGCGTCAGGACCCAATAGCCAGGGCCTTCCTCGGTGACGGCCTGCACCAGCGTCTCGCGGTCGTGCAGGAAGCGGCCGGAGACGCTGACATGCCGGTATTCGTCGCTTGCGGCGGAGACCGCGGGCCAAGCGGCGCGCGAGGGGATTGGCTGGGCCGGGGCATGAACGCGCTGCTCCACGCGGTCGATCAGCGCCAGCTTCCAGGCGCGGCGCTCGACCTGCCAGATGCCGAGGGCCATCAGAACAACGACCGCGGTGAGCGAGAGACCCGTGAGCCACAAGGATGGACCCGCAGCCCTCGCGGGGCTGCGGGATTCGCTTCCTTTGGGCTTCACGAGGTCGCTCATTTCATTCCCGTCATCTCGTGGACCGGCATCATATTGCTGTTGAGGTGATTCATCACCCACAGCGAACCGGACAGCGCGATCACCACCATGACGATGGTGAAGATCAGCGCCATCATGCTCCAGCCGTTCTCGGATTTCGGGCTCATGTGCAGGAAGTAGATCATGTGCACGACGATCTGCACGATTGCGAAGGCCATGATGACCAGCGCGGTGATCTGCTTGCTCGGCAGCATGCCGCTCATCACCAGCCAGAACGGGATCGCGGTGAGCACCACCGAGAGCACGAAGCCGAGCATGTAACCCGAGAACGTGCTGTGGGCGTGGCCGTCGTCATGGTGATGAGCGTCCGCGTGGGCGGCGTGGGTGTCGGTGTTCATCGCAGAACTCCCAGGAGATAGACGAAGGTGAAGACGCCGATCCAGACCACGTCGAGGAAGTGCCAGAACATCGACAGGCACATCAGGCGACGGCGGTTGGCCTCGATCAGGCCGAAGCGCCAGACCTGCACCATCAAGGTCGCCAGCCAGATCAGGCCGCAGGAGACGTGCAGGCCATGGGTGCCGACCAGGGTGAAGAAGGCGGACAGGAAGGCGCTGCGCTGGGGCGTGGCGCCTTCATGGATCATGTGGGCGAATTCGGTGAGCTCGATGCCGATGAAGGCGGCGCCGAACAGGCCGGTGATCAGGAGCCACATCTGCGTCTGCGCGATCTTGTTCTGCTGCATGGTCAGCATGGCAAAACCATAGGTGATCGACGACAGCAGCAGCATCGAGGTGTTCACCGCGACCAGGTCGAGGTCGAACAGGTCCTTCGGCGCCGGCCCGGCGGCATAATTGGCGCCGAGCACGCCGAAGGCGGCAAACAGCATCGCGAAGATGAGACAGTCGCTCATCAGATAGATCCAGAAGCCGAGCGAGGTGCTGTAGCCTTCCGGATGCGGATGCTCGTCGGCGAGATAGAAGACCGGCTCGCCGGTTTGTGAGGGATTGACAGCGACAGTCATTTACTTGGCTCCGGCGAGCAGTTTGGTGCGCGCGTCCTCGGTCCGGATGACGTCGTCAGCCGGAATGTCGAAGTCGCGGTGGTAGTTGAAGGTATGACCGATCCCGACGGCGAGCATTGCGATGAAGCTCGCGGCCGCCAGCCACCAGATGTACCAGATCAGACCGAAGCCCATCGCGGTGGCGAAGCCGGCGAGGATGATGCCGGTGCCGGTGCTGCTCGGCATGTGGATCGGCTTGAATCCGACCAGCGGGCGCTGGTAGCCGCGCTTCTTCATGTCCCACCACGCGTCATTGTCGTGAACGACGGGGGTGAAAGCGAAGTTGTAGTCCGGCGGAGGCGAGGAGGTCGCCCATTCCAGGGTGCGCGCGTCCCAGGGATCGCCGGTGACGTCCTTGAGCTGCTCGCGCTTGAGGAAGCTGACCGCGAATTGCATCAGCATCGAGAGGATGCCGAGGAAGACGAGGCCGGCGCCGATCGCGGCGATGACGAACCAGATTTGCAGGCTCGGATCGTCGAACACGCGCAGGCGGCGGGTCACGCCCATCAGGCCGAGCACATAGAGCGGCATGAAGGCCATGTAGAAGCCGGTGACCCAGAACCAGAACGACAGCTTGCCCCAGAACGGATCCAGCTTGAAGCCGAACGCCTTCGGGAACCAATAGTTGATGCCGGCGAATGCGCCGAACACGACGCCGCCGATGATCACGTTGTGGAAGTGCGCGATCAGGAACAGGCTGTTGTGCAGGACGAAGTCGGCCGGCGGCACCGCGAGCAGCACGCCGGTCATGCCGCCGAGCACGAAGGTCAGCATGAAGGCGATCGTCCACAGCATCGGCAGCTCGTAGCGGATTCGGCCGCGATACATCGTGAACAGCCAGTTGAACATCTTCGCACCCGTCGGGATCGAGATGATCATCGTGGTGATGCCGAAGAACGAGTTGACGCTGGCGCCCGAGCCCATCGTGAAGAAGTGGTGCAGCCAGACCAGGTACGACAGGATGGTGATGACCACCGTGGCGTAGACCATCGAGGTGTAGCCGAACAGCCGCTTGCCGGAGAAGGTCGAGGTGACTTCCGAGAAGATACCGAAGGCGGGGAGAACCAGGATGTAGACCTCGGGATGCCCCCAGATCCAGATCAGGTTCACGTACATCATCGGGCTGCCGCCGAAATCATTCGTGAAGAAGTTGGTGCCGACATAGCGATCGAGCGAGAGTAGCGCGAGCACCACGGTCAGGACGGGGAAGGAGGCGACGATCAGGATGTTGGTGCAGAGCGAGGTCCAGGTGAACACCGGCATCTTCATCATGGTCATGCCGGGACAGCGCAGCTTCACGATGGTGCAGATCAGGTTGATGCCGGACAAGGTCGTTCCGACGCCGGCGACCTGCAGCGCCCAGATGTAGTAGTCGACACCGACGTCAGGACTGTAGCCGATGTTCGACAACGGCGGATAAGCCAGCCAGCCGGTACGGGCGAATTCGCCGATGAACAGCGAGATCATCACCAGCACCGCGCCGCCAACCGTCATCCAGAAGCTGAAATTGTTCAGGAACGGGAACGACACGTCGCGTGCGCCGATCTGCAGCGGCACCACATAGTTCATCAGACCGGTCACCAGCGGCATCGCCACGAAGAAGATCATGATCACGCCGTGGGCGGTGAAGACCTGGTCGTAGTGATGGGCGGGCAGGAAGCCCTCGGAGCCGTTGAATGCCAGCGCCTGTTGCGCGCGCATCATCAGTGCGTCGGCGAAGCCGCGCAGCAGCATCACGATGCCGAGGATCATGTACATGATACCGATGCGCTTGTGATCAACGGTGGTGAACCACTCGCGCCACAAATAGCCCCAGAGGCGGAAATAGGTCAGGCCAGCGAGCAGCGTGACGCCGCCGAGCGCGACCATCACGAAGGTGCCGACCAGGATCGGCTCGTGCAACGGCAGCGAATCGATGCCGAGACGGCCGAAGATGAGCTTGAGAAGATCAGGAGACATGCGAGCTCTCTTTAGGAGTCTGACGTCAGGAGTCTGACTTGGGACGTTGTCCCAGGAAGAAGGACGAGGACTTCAGCGGCGTGAAGGTCGGCCGCTTCAGGCCGGCGCCGAGCAGCGGCGCGGTGTCGAGCGGGGCCTTGATCGACGCGGTGGTCTGACCCTGCGGCGCATCCGGCGTGCAGGTGCCGGCGACGAAGGTTGGTTCGGGTCCGAGTGCGGTGCCGCGGCGGGCGTATTTGTCGTAGGAGAGCGGCAGGGTGTTGTTCAAGCCCTCGTGGCCGTTGCCGCCCTTGGCGTCGATCGCCATCATCTCGCTCTGGCACATCTTACCGGCCTCGACGCACATGTTGAGGATCAGGCGGTAGAGATCGGCATCGACCGTGCCGTAGCGGCGGACCGGCTCGTTCTCGCTGGGCTTTTCGAGCTGGAGATATTCGCCGCGGCCGAGCGAGCCGCCGGCGGATTTGGTCTGCGCGACCCAGGCGTCGAAGCCCTTGTCGTCGAGGCCCTGGAAGTTGAAGTGCATGCCGGAGAAGCCGGCGCCGCTGTAGTTCGCCGAAAAGCCCTTGTAGGTGCCGGCGTGGTTCACGACGGCGTGGAGCTTGGTCTCCATGCCGGGCATCGCATAGATCTGGCCGGCGAGCGCGGGGATGTAGAAGGAGTTCATCACCGAGGAGGCGGTGATGCGGAAGTTGATCGGACGATCGACGGGAGCGGCCAGATCGTTGACGGTGGCGATGCCGTAGTCCGGATAGATGAAGAGCCATTTCCAGTCGAGCGCGACGACGTCAACCTCGAGCGGCGCCTTGGACTGGTCGATCGCGCGGTCGGCATGGATGCGGCCGAGCGTGCGATAGGGGTCGAGCAGATGCGTGCCCATCCAGGTCAGCGCGCCCAGGCAGACGATGATCAACAGCGGCGCCGACCAGATCACCAGCTCGAGCTTGGTCGAGTGGTCCCAATCCGGTTCATAGCGGGCCGAGGTGTTGGACTGGCGGTAGCGCCAGGCGAACAGCACCGTCAGCGCCATCACGGGGACGACGATCAGGAGCATCAGGATGGTGGAGATGATGACGAGGTCGCGCTGTTGCGCCGCGATATCGCCGGCTGGCGCCAGCACGACGTAGTTGCAGCCGCTGAGCGCAGCTGCCAGGGGTAGCAGCGCCAGGATCTTGAGACGGGACACGGGCCGAGCCTTATGAGAATGAGTTTCCTTTGCGGGGTCAATGGGTAGCTGCGGCGCAGCAATCCGGACATTGGACAATTTGTCCAATGTTGCAGTGCGGCATGTTGAGACAGAAAGGGCCGGATTGCCTGGCCTCCCGCCGGGCGGTCGGCTTTGGCTTTCAGGACGTTAAGGGCGCACGCATGGCGACGGCACAGACCCCCGCAATGGCAGACCTCCACTCGGGCGAGCACGGCCATGACCAGGCCAGTCCCGGCGAGATCGCCATCGGCGTCATCATCGGCCGCACCTCGGAATTCTTCGACTTCTTCGTCTATGCGATCGCCTCGGTGATCGTGTTCCCGCGTTTGGTGTTCCCGTTCACGAGCGAGCTGACCGGCACGCTCTATTCCTTCATGATCTTCGCGCTGGCCTTCATTGCCCGGCCGGTCGGAACCGTCATCTTCATGACGGTCGACCGGGAGTACGGCAAGACGGCCAAGCTGGTCTCGGCGCTGTTCCTGCTCGGCACCGCCACCGTCGCGCTCGCGTTCCTGCCCGGCTATCACGACATCGGCGCCGCCGCGATCTGGCTGCTGGCGCTGGCGCGTCTCGCGCAGGGTCTGGCCTGGGGCGGGGCCTGGGACGGCATGGCGTCGCTGCTGGCGCTGAACGCACCGGCCTCGAAGCGCGGCTGGTACGCGATGGTGCCGCAGCTCGGCGCGCCGCTCGGGCTGATCGTGGCGAGCGCGTTGTTCGCCTATTTCGCCGGTAATCTCTCGGCCGACGATTTCTTCGACTGGGGCTGGCGCTATCCGTTCTTCGTCGCTTTCGCGATCAACGTCGTGGCGCTGTTCGCGCGCCTGCGCATGGTGACGACCGAGGAATATTCCTCGCTGTTCGAGACCCGCGAATTGCAGCCCTCGCGCATCTCCGACACGGTTGCGCGTGAAGGCCACAACATCATGCTCGGCGCGTTCGCGCCGCTCGCGAGCTTCGCGCTATTTCACATGGTCACGGTGTTTCCGCTGTCCTGGGTGTTCCTGTTCACCCGCGAAAGCCCGGTGCGCTTCCTGATCATCGAGATCGTCGCCGCCGTGTTCGGCGTCGCCGCGATCGTGGCCTCCGGCATCATCGCCGACCGGGTCGGCCGCAAATCCCTGTTGATGGGATCGGCGATTGCGATCGCGATCTACAGCGGCTTCGCTCCGCAGCTGCTCGATGCCGGCGCGTTCGGTGAGACCATCTACATGGTGATCGGCTTCATCCTGCTCGGCCTGTCCTTCGGCCAGTCCTCGGGCGCGATCGCCTCGAACTTCAAGCAGGCCTATCGCTACACGGCTTCGGCGCTGACCTCCGATATGGCCTGGCTGTTCGGCGCGGGCTTCGCTCCGCTGGTGGCGCTGCTGCTCGCCACCAATCTCGGCGTCATCGCCTCGGGTGCCTATCTGCTCTCCGGCGCGTTCTGGACCCTGCTCGCGCTTTGGCTCAGCGGCCAGCGCGAGGTCGGCGACATGGACGCGGGCGAATCTTCGAGCTGACGGGAATAAAACCCGGGCCGGATGATCCTGTTTGCGGGACTGCAAGCAGGAGATCACATGAACGTCTGGTCGTATTTCGTCCGCTTGCGAAGCACTGCAAGCCTGGCTGTTGCCGCGGTCGCGCTTGCGCTTCTATGCGCTGCCGGTCCCGCGGGCGCGACCGGTGATGCTGCGCGCGGCCAGACGCTCTACAAGGGCTGCGCGGACTGCCACTCGATCGCCGAGAACGGCGTCGGCCCGATGCACAAGGGTGTGGTCGGGCGCAAGGCGGGCAGCGTTCCCGGCTACGATTACTCGCCCGACCTGAAGAACTCGGGGATTGTCTGGACCGAGGACAATCTCGACAAATGGCTGACCGGACCGCAGGCCATGGTGCCGGAAACCAAGATGTTCTTCGATGTGCCGGATGCACAGGATCGTGCCGACATCATCGCGTATTTGAAGGAAAAGGCGCGGTAGGCGGGCAAAGCGACTTGTCCGCCGGTCTTTGTGGATCGAGATCCAGGGTTCTCGCTAAGCACGCCCCGGGATGACGCGCTTAGCGCGCCTCAATCCGTCACGATCTTCACGCGATCGCGCACCTTCACCTGCGCGGTGCGATCGAGGCCGTTCAGCACACGAAAACGCTCGGCAGGGTGATCGACGCCGGCCATGCGGTGCGACAGCGATTCCACGGTGTCGCCGGGCTGCACCGTGATGACCTTGATGCGCAGCGGACGCGCGGCCTGGATCTCGTCCAGCGTCAGGCGGCGGAATGAATTGACGGTCTCGCGTGCATTGCGCTCGCTCTCGGTCGACTTCTGCCGCGTGGCGAAGATGAAGCGATAGACGTCGCTGCCAAAGCGCAGCGCATAGACCTTGAATTGCCACTGGTCGCCCTTGGCGGTGGCGGACGCGGCCGGGAAACCGTTGATGGTGATGTCCTCGGTCGATGCCTTTTCGACGCCCTCCATCCAGCCGGAATTGAGGTAGTCGCCGAGCGACTGCTCGGCCGGCACGCGCACGACGTCGAAGCGCATCGCCTGCGAGCCGCCCTCGCGCACGCCGATCACCGCCTGCGCGGTGTTGTCGAGCGTGAAATTGTCCGGCGCCTGGAAGGTGAAGCCGAGCTTCGGATGCAGGAAGCGGCGGCCACGGACAAAGCCTTCGCTGGGATCCTCGCCATAGACGAGATTGTCGATCGCGGCGAGATAGCTCTCGCGGTCGCGCTCGGCACCCTCGGGCGCCGCATATTGCCGCGCGATGGTCTGCGCATTCTGGACCCGCTCGGGCGTGGCGGGGTGCGACGAGGTGAAATCCTGCGCGCGCGGATCAAGGGAGCCCTTGCCCGCCTTTAGCTCCGCATTGCGCTCCATCGCCGAGAGGAAGCGCGCCGCACCGTAGGGATCGAAATGCGCCTTGGCGGAGATGCCGACGCCGATGCCGTCAGCCTCGAACTCCTGGTTGCGCGAAAAGCTCGCCATGGTGAGCTTGGTCTTGGCAAGTGCGAGCGCGGTGAGATCGGGATCGGTGCTCATGTCGGTGACGACACGTGTGACGATGGCGGCCTGGCGCGCCTGGTCCTCGCGCATCGCGGCATGCTTCGACAGAACATGCGCCATCTCGTGGCTGAGCACGGAGGACAATTCGGAGGTGTCACTGGCGAGCGCAAGTAGGCCGCGGGTGACATAAAGCTGGCCGTTCGGAAGCGCGAAGGCGTTCACCGCGCCGGAATTGAGGATGGTGACCTTGTAGCCCTGGTCGGGGCGGTCGGAGGCGGCCACGAGCCGGTCGACGGTCTTGCTGACCAGTGATTCGAGCCGGGGGTCATCATAGGTGCCGCCATAGCTCGCCAGGATGCGCTCGTGCTCTTTCTCGGTGGCGGGGGTCTGGGCGACGGCCGGTTTCGGCTTCGGCATCGCGACAGTCGGCGGCGCCGCCGCCGTTTGGAACCGGCCCATATCGCCGCAACCGGCGAGCGCCGTGCCCAGCGCGAGGCAAAGGACGGCCGGCGCAGCCCGCAGGCGGCGGCCATCACTTCGTCCGTGCTGTCCTAGCACCCCATTCACGTCGCTTAACCCGTGCCCGGCCTTGCTTAAGGCCTTACCCCTGTCAGTTCGTTTGCGCCCAGCAACTCGACCTGTCCCACGAAGCGCACATCGATACGCGGCCCCGTCGTCCCCTCAACCCAGCCCCGAACGCGAATACGTTTATTTTCCAGGGACTTAAGGGTCATACCGACGCTTTCAAACGCCGGCAGCGTGCGCTTTGAAATAGTCACAGCAAAGCCGCGTGTCCAGTTCCGTCCGAAGTTGAGGTAGGTGATTGCCCCAGCTTGCCGGACCGACAGGACTTTGCCCTCGACCACCATAAAGCGCCCGATCCCGGCCAAAATATCGTCCGGACTTTCCGCGTTTTTTATGGCCGACGGGTCAGCCCAGCTGCCCTTTTTTTGGCGCCGCGCCTCCGCTTCGGACGCCATCAGGGCGGCTGCGCAGTCCTTGTCCGCGATCTCGGCGGAGACGAGGGCGTCACCCTGGGCGAGGAGGGTGGCCTGTATCGAGGTGTCGCTCTCGCCGATGAACAGAAGCGCACCTTGCCGGCCGTAGCGATCGGGCGTGTCGTCATTGCCGCGAAGCGTCACGTCGCGGCCGACGAGCAGCGACGTCAGCGCCTGCCTGGTCGTCGCTGTCGTCTCGATCCCAGTGAGGCGAACCTCGCGGCCATCGTCGAGACGCACACTGCGGGCATCGACGACGGCGGCGACGCTGCCTTCGCCTTGGGATTCGAATTGGCATGGCGTGGCGCTCGCGGTGTGACCCGCGGTCAGAAGGAATACGACGATGAGGTGGAGTCGTCGTGTCACGAAAACCCGGAGAGGTTGCGTTGCGCTTCGATATTAACTCAAGCGTGGTGGGTCGCGAAGGGGCTTCCTCACACTCCGTCATTGCGAGCGCAGCGAAGCAATCCAGAGTCCTTCCGCGGCGAGATTCTGGGTTGCTTTGCGGAGCCTGTCATGGGTCCGCGCTTCGCGCGGACCCCGTGGCTCGCAATTGACGAGGCGGAAACATCTTGCGTCTTCCGACCATTCCGTTTTGCGGAAAACATAAGAGCGCCAGCGCGATGCGCATCGCGCTTCTGCTTGCTGCGCTCCTGCGCATGCGGCATGATCGCGACAAGAGCAATAATCAAGCCGCCGTTCAGAGCCAGGCGATCAAGGGAGGTTGGTTTCCATGAAGCATGTTTTGTCGGGCATTTTTGCCGCCGCGTTTGCCCTCAGCGCGAGCGCCGCGCAGGCCCAAGACAAACCACCCCTGAAGATCGGCGGCATCCTCGATATGTCGAGCCTCTATGCCGACATCACCGGTCCAGGCAGCGAGACCGCGGCCAAGATGGCGGTGGAGGATTTTGGTGGTGAGGTGCTGGGTCGTAAGATCCAGGTGCTGGCAGCCGACCATCTCAACAAGGCAGACCTGTCCGCCAACATCGCCCGCGATATGCTCGACAACCAGGGCGTGGAGATGATCTACGACGTCGCGGCGTCCGCAACCGCGCTTGCCGCCGGCGAGATCGCGAAGGCGCGGGGCAAGATCATCATGTTCAACGGCCCGGGCTCGATCCGTCTTACCAACGAAGCCTGCGGTCCCTACACCGTCCACTACGTATTCGACACCTATGGCCAGGCCAATGTGACCGGCCTTGCCGCCGTGAAGTCGGGCCTCGACACCTGGTTCTTCCTCACCGCCGACTACGCTTTCGGTCAGGATCTGGAAAAGGACACCAGCGCCGTCGTCACCAAGACCGGCGGCAAGGTGCTCGGCGGCGTACGCCATCCGCTCAACACGTCGGACTTCTCGTCGTTCCTGCTTCAGGCACAGGCCTCCAAAGCCAAGGTGATCGGACTCGCGAACGCCGGAGGCGACACCGTCAACGCCATCAAGCAGTCGGCCGAGTTCGGCATCATGAAGGGTGGCCAGAAGGTCTCGCCGCTGCTGGCCTTCGTCACAGACATCGACTCGATCGGGCTGGAGACGGCGCAGGGCTTGCTGCTGGCGGAGGCCTTCTACTGGGATATGAACGACGAGACGCGCGCTTTCTCGAAGCGCTTTCAAGAGCGCGTCAAGCGACCGCCGACCTCCGCACAGGCCGGCGTCTATTCCTCCGTCATGCACTATCTGAAAGCGGTGAAGGCGGCGGGCACGACGGACGCGGCGGCGGTCATGAAGGTGATGAAGGAGACGCCGATCAACGACTTCTTCGCTCACAACGGCAAGATCCGCGAGGACGGCCGCATGATCCATGACATGTACCTGTTCGAGGTGAAGAAACCGTCGGAATCCAAGGGGCGCTGGGACGACTACAAGCTGCTCGCGACCGTGCCAGGTAGCGAGGCGTTCCAGTCGATCGAGCAGTCGCGCTGCCCGCTAGTGAAGAAATGACGGTCTCGCCAGCGAGCCCAATTACCGCCCGTCGCGCCCCGGAATGACGGAGCAAAATCGAAGCATCGAACAAGAGGCAAACACCCATGAGCAACGACATGGTCCTGCAACAGCTCGAGGGCGGGCTGCTCACCATCACGATGAATCGTCCCGAGCGGAAGAACGCGCTCAATCCCGAGATGGTCGCCGGCCTCGTCGAGGCGGCGCGGCGTGCGGCTGACGATTCCGAGGTGCGGGCGGTGCTGTTCAAGGGGGCCGGCGGCTCGTTCTGCGTCGGCGGCGACGTCAAGTCGATGGCGGCCGGCCGCGCGCCGCTGCCGTTCGAAGTGAAGATGGCGAACCTCCGCCGCGGTATGGAAGTCTCGCGCATCCTGCACCAGATGCCAAAGCCCGTGGTGGCGCAGCTCGATGGCGCTGCGGCCGGTGCCGGCCTGTCGATGGCATTGTCCTGCGACCTGCGGATTGCTAGCGAATCCTGCAAGATCACGACCGCCTTCGCAAAAGTCGGTTTCTCCGGCGATTACGGCGGCACCTATTTCCTCACCCAGCTGCTCGGCAGCGCCCGGGCGCGAGAGCTCTACATGATGTCGCCGGTGCTCACGGCCAGGGAAGCGCATGCGATCGGCATGGTGACGAAGGTCGTCGCCGACGCCGAAATCGACGCCGCCGCGCATGAGCTCGCGCTGTCCTTGGCGCAAGGCCCCTCGATCGCGCTTGGCTTCATCAAGCGCAACATCAACAATGCCGAGCATCTTCCGCTGGAAGATTGCTTCGACGGCGAGGCGATCCATCACACCCGCTGCGGCGACACCGAGGATCACAAGGAGGCCGCAAAGGCCTTCGTCGAGAAGCGCAAGCCGTCGTTCAAGGGGGCATGACGATGACGCGCTATATCCGGCTGCGTCAGATTTGCCTCGTCGCGCCGCAGCTGGCGCCCGTGATCTCCGATATCGGCGAGATCATGGGCCTTGCCGTCTGCTACCGCGACGGCAATGTTGCCAAATACGGCCTGGAGAACGCGCTGCTCCCGGTCGGTACGATCCTGCTCGAGGTCGTCGCGCCGTTCAAGGACGGCACCACCGCAAGCCGCTTCATCGAGAAGACCGGCGGCCGCGGCGGCTATATGGCGATCTTCTGCTGTGACGATCCGGACGAGCGCGGCCGTCATGCCAATGCGATGGGTGTGCGCACCGCGAACGTGATCGACCACGCGCCCTATCATGGCGTCCAGCTCCACCCCCGCGACTGCCGCGCCGCTTTCATCGAATTCAACCACACCGACGGCAGCGACGACATCCTGGGCCCCTATCCGCCGGCCGGGCCGGATTGGCAAAAGTTTATCCGTAAGGACGTGACGCTGGCCCTGACGGGCGTGGAGATGCAGAGCCCGGATCCGCAAGGATTGGCGGAGCATTGGGGGAAGATCATCGGCGTTGCGGCTATTGGCTCTGAATTGAAGCTGCCCAACGCAACCTTCCGTTTCGTCACGGGCGCTAGCGAGATCATGAGTGCGCTCGAGTTTCGCGTGGCCGATGTGGCCCAGGTGCTGCACTCTGCCAAAGCGAAAGGGCTGGCAGTTGCCGGGAATGAGTTCCTGCTGGGCGGCGTGACGTTCCGGCTTACTGCTTGACCACTTGCGACATTTCTCGTTGTGTCGTCATGCCCGGGCTTGTCCCGGGCATCCACGTAATAGGCGATCGTTGAGAAGCAAGACGTGGATGGCCGGGACAAGCCCGGCCATGACGAGGATAGCGCCAGATTGACGACTGGAATCCGCACATGCCACATCCGCTCGATAGCTTCTTCGCACCGGCAAGCATCGCGCTGATCGGCGCTTCCCGCGACCACGAGAAGATTCCGGGCCGCCTGCTCGCGATGCTGCGCAGGAACGAGTATCCCGGAAGGATCTATCCGGTGAACCCGAACTGTGCCGATATCGATGGCCTCGCCTGCTACAAGTCGGTCGCGGAGATCGGCGCGCCGGTCGATCTCGCCGTCATCATCATCCCGGCCCGCGCTGTGCTGTCTGCGCTCGAGCAATGCGCCGCCGCTCAGGTCAAGAACGCCGTGATCATCTCGTCCGGCTTTGCCGAAGAAGGCGGCGACAGCGCGGCGATGCAGGATGCGATCGCGGCGCTGGCGAAGCGCACCGGCATGCGGATTTCGGGGCCGAACGCCGAGGGATTTTTCAGCCAGGCGCAGCGGGTGGCGGCGACGTTTAGTCCCGCGGTCGATGTCAAGCCGGGCGTGGCGCCGCTGGTGGCAACGACAAAGCGGATCGGCATCGTCGCGCAGAGCGGCGGCATCGGGTTTGCCTATTATCATCGTGCCAGAGCGCTGGGCGTCGCCGTCAGCTATGTCGTCAGTGCCGGCAATGAATCCGATCTCGGTGCCGGCGAGTTCCTGGACTATATGATCCAGGACGCCTCGACGGACGTGATCCTGCTGTTCATCGAAGGCATCCGCGACGCCGACCAGTTTCTTGCTGCCGCGCGGCGCGCTGCCGAGCTGAAGAAGTCGGTCATCGTGACCAAAGTCGGCCGCTCCGGCGCTGGCGAGCGTGCAGCCGCCTCGCACACGGCGAGCATGGCCGGCTGGTCGGCGGCCTATGACGCGGTGTTCGCGAAATATGGCTTCATCGTCTCCAACGATCTTGACGAGGCGCTGACAATCGCGGCGGTGCTGGTGAGTAATCCGCTGCCGAAAGGTGATCGTGTTGCGGTCGTGACCGTCTCGGGCGGCGCCGGCATCTGGGGGGCAGATACGGTGGCGCTGCAGGGCTTGCGGGTGCCGGAGCTTTCGGACGCCATCCAGACGGATATCAAAGAGCTGATGCCATCGTACGGCACCGCGCGCAATCCGATCGATGTCACGGCGCAAGGCGTCACATCGGGCGGTCTGCAAAAGAGCGTCGATCTGTTGACGGCCTCCGACGAGGTCGATGCGGTCCTGGTCCTGCTGTCGCTGTCGAGTGAGGTGCGCAGGCCCTTCAAGGAAGCCGAGCTGAAGCCGGTGCTGGCAGCGCAGAAGAAGCCGGTGCTGTTCTATTCCTACACGGTGCCGTCGGATTTCGCCCGGCACGACCTGGCGAAGTCCGGCGTTGTGGTGCTCCCGGGCCTCACGCATGCCGGGGTCGCGTTGCGGCAGATCGTCGACTACGCGAAGTTCAGTCTGCCGAAGCCCGCGGACGACGCACGGCCGCCGGCGCGCGATCTCTCCGCGCATCTGATCTCGCCGGTCTTGTCTGAAGCCGACAGCAAGGCACTGCTCCGCGCCGCCGGAATTGCGCTGCCGGACGAAATGCTGGTGAAGGACAAGAGCGAACTGGACGCCGCGGTCGCCCGCGTCGGTTTCCCGCTTGTGATGAAGATCCAGTCGCCCGACATCGCGCACAAGAGCGAAGTCGGCGGCGTGCGGGTCAACATCAACACCAAGGGCGAGGTGTTCTTGGCGTTCGAGGCATTGTTGAACAATGCGCGCAAGCACCGACCGGAGGCGACGATTCAGGGCGTGCTGGTCGGTCCCATGGCGAGGCGCGGCGTCGAGATCATCATCGGTACGATGACGGACAAGACGTTCGGCCCGATGGTGATGGTGGGACTTGGCGGCGTCACCACAGAGCTGTTTCGCGATGTCGCCTATCGCCCGGCGCCGGTGAGTGCGGAGGATGCCGGCGCGATGCTGGCGGGCCTGAAGGCTGCACCGCTGCTGAACGGGTTTCGCGGAGCAGCGAAGGCAGATGTCGTGGCGCTAGCGCAGTTGATCGCGGATGTCTCAGTGCTCGCTGCGCGGCATGCAAGTGAGATCGCGGAGATCGAGCTCAATCCGGTGCTGGTGCATCAGGAGGGACAGGGCGTGACGATCGTCGACGCGCTGGTGGTGGGAAGGAAGTAAGCCGCCACAACCACTGCCGTCGTCCCGGACAAGCGCAGCGCAGATCCGGGACCCATAACTACAGGGAGTGATTTGGCGAAGGCTCGTGGCGACCGGCTGCGCGCTACAACTTCTCCCTGAGGGTATGGGTCCCGGCCTTCGCCCTAGGGCATGCACGTATCTCTGAGGCTCCATCCGGCTGCGGCGGCTTTGAAGTATTCGAGGCCGTTTTTGAAGGTGATCGGGCCCGGCGGTTTGGACGATGGATAGCCATCCCAACCGCCGAGGCGGCCGATGATCCAGGCGGCCCAGGCGAGGCTGTCGGGCGGATGCGGGTTCTTGAGTCGTTTGCTCTTGGCTTCGAGTTGCTTGTTGAGAGCAGCAAGCGCACCGATTTCGCCGTCGTTGAAGGCAACGCGATGGAGCTGCTGACCGCCACCGCGCGCTTGCAGAAGCTGGATCGTGATGACGGCGGCCTTGGCGGCTATAGCGACCAGCTTGAGAAGGCGATCGGCGGTTCCGATCTGGCTGTCTTCGAGCTTAAGGCCTTGCGTCTTCAGGGCGCGGAAGAACTGCTCGATAATCCAGCGCTGCTTGTACCATTGGACGATACGCCAGGCGTCTTCAATGCCGGCGACGTCGTGAGAGGTGAGAAGCCGCCAGTGCAGCGGCTCGACGCCGGTTTTGGCATTGATCTCGCGCACGTCGACCACCGCCAGCGGCAAGCTTTTCGGCAGATGGCGCAGGAACTTGCTCTGTGGGCGGGCAAGCTCGATCGTGCCAAAGCGAAGTTCGAGCTGGACCAGACGTGCCGGCCGTGCGGCGCGCGCAGGCAGTTGGACCGCACGCCGATCCGCCGCGGCCATGGCATCGCTGACCTCATATAAAGCGTTGCGGTCTGCAAGCTTGCGGTCATGCATACTGCGCGCGATGACGTGGAAGTGCTGCTCGGCCGAACTGGCATAAAGGGCAAAGATATCGCTCTCGCGATCCCCCAGCACTGTCACCGCCGAGGCCTTGGTGAGCAGCGGCCTGGCCGCAACGGCGGTGGATATCCAGCGCTGCGATTCCTTGTCCGATAATTCCCGATTGTCGTGCGAGGTCGTGCGGCGGCCTTGGCGCGTCCATATCTGTCCGCTCAAAAGCCCAAGACAGGTGCCATCGTCGGCATCCACCGCCAGCAGCGGGTGCAACAGCACGCCATAATTATTGCCTTTGCCGATTTCTCCGAGCCCGCGCCGTCGTTGTGGCGTCGTGTTGAAGTGGATCTCGCTGGTGTCCTGGATGGCCAGCACGTGGCGGCCTTCCACCGCGGTGATCGTGCGTTCGCTCCAGCTTTCGATAATCCGCTCCGCCGTCACCTTGTCGTGGCCGAGAAAGCGGTTGAACCGCACTTCCAGCGCGCGATCTCCCTTGGAAAGCCGACGCAGGCAGACCGTATTGCCCGCAACCATGCGTTCGACGAGAGCCGCCCCCCTTTATCGAGACGACAATCCCCGAACCGGCCCAAGGTCCAATCGATGCCTGACAGCATGCCAACACCTCCGCCAAAGCCGAAGTGTCGCAATAGGAATCACACAAAGTGCCGATTCGGGAATCCCCCAAGGCAACTTCCTGCCAAGAAAGATGTGTGCATGCCCTAGGGCCTTCGCCGGGACGACGCGGGAGTTTGTGGAAGCACTAGAGTGACACGGCGAGACGCAGCCGCGATCACCGCCCCCTAAAATTCGCCGCGCGCCGCTCTTCCGTGGCTTTCACGCCTTCCTTGAAATCCTCCGTCGCACGCAGGCGGGTCTGTTCGGCGAGCTCGTGATTGGTCGCGGCCATGACACGGTCGGCGAGGCCGGCGCGCATCGTGGCGCGGGTGGAGAGGAGGCCGAGCGGCGAGCATTCGGCGATTTCGCCGGCGAGCTTCATTGCGGCAGATTTCACCTCATCCTGCGGCACCAGCTCGTTGGCGAGGCCCCACTTGTAGGCCTCTTCGCCTGTGACGCGGCGGCTGGTGTAGAACATCAGTTCGGCGTTGTTCTTGCCGATCAGCTCGGGCAGCGTCGTCGTCAGGCCGAAGCCGGGGTGAAAGCCGAGCTTGGTGAAGTTTGCGGAGAAGCGCGCTTCGGGGCAGGTGACGCGGAAATCCGCCGACACGGCAAGTCCGAGGCCGCCTCCGATGGCGGCACCCTGCACGGCGGCGACGATCGGCTTCTTGGCGCGGAAGATGCGCACGGCCTGGATGTAGAGATGGTTGATCGGGCCGAGGCTGTCGGCCGGATCGCCCTTTGCCTTGTTCTGCGCCTCTTGCGCCTCCTGCGCCTGCCGCGCCGGGTCCTGGAAATTGGCGCCGGCGCAGAACGCCTTGCCCTGGGCCGAGAGAACGGAAGCACGGATCTCGATGTCGCGGTCGAACTCGTCGAGCGCATCCGCGATCTGGTTGATGAGCGAGATGTCGAAGAAGTTCAGCGGCGGGCGGCGGATCTCGATGGTGCCGACATGTCCGACCTTCTCGACGCCGATATCGTTATAAGTGCTCATTCTTGTCTCCAGTATCTCAGTAGCGAAGAACCACCTCTCCCATGGGTAGAGGTCGATTTGCGCCGGCGAATCCTGGCGAGGGGATCAGCTCTATCGTGAGATCCTAACCCCTCACCCGGCGCTACGCGCCGACCTCTCCCCATGGGAGAAGAAACGGAGCGCGACGCCAGGGTTGCGATCCCATCTAGCGGAGTCCAAGCCCGCGCGCGATGATGCCGCGCAGCACTTCGGTGGTGCCGCCCTGGATGGTGAGTTTCGGCGCGGTCTTGATGGCGAAGTCGAGCTGTCGCTCCAGCGTCTCGCGGTTGGTCGCGGTCTCCTCGACGAAGGCGGCGAGATCGCGCACCCGGTGCGGAAGCTGCTGCTCCCACACCGTGCCGATGTCCTTGACGATGGACGCTTCCACCACCGGCTCCTTGCCGGCCTGCAGCATGCCCGCAACCGAAACCGACATGCGCCGCATGGTGTGGAGCTGTGCAACAAGGCGGCCGATACCCTCGGCGCTACGCGTGTCCGGGTTGGGACCAACCGCGCGGACCAGCTCGGTCAGCACGTAATAGGTTTCGAGGAAGCGCTCGGGACCCGAGCGTTCATAGGCGAGCTCGCTCGTCGCCTGCTTCCAGGCGCCGTCGACCTCGCCGAGCACGTGATCGTCAGGAATGAAATGGTCGGTGAACACGACCTCGTTGAACTCGTATTGGCCGGTGATCTGCCCGATCGGATTCACCTTGATGCCGGGCTGCTTCATCTTGACCAGAAACTGCGTCAGCCCGTGGCGGCGGTTTTCCTTGGTCGGTGGCGAGGTCCGGAAGATTGCGATCATGTAGTCGGCGATATGCGCCGACGAGGTCCAGATTTTCGTTCCGTTGATGAGATAGCCGCCATCGGTCTTGGTCGCGCGTGTCTTCGCCGCGAACAGGTCCGAACCCGAGTTCGGCTCGCTCATGCCGATGGCAAAGCAGATCTCGCCGCGACAGATGCGCGGCAGGATGTCCATCTTGATGTGCTCGGGCGCGTATTTCAGCAGCACCGGCCCGCTCTGGCGATCGGCGACGAAGAAGCGCCGGGTCGGCGCATTCGCGACGCGCATCTCCTCGGTCACCACGTAGCGCTCGAGGAAGGAACGCTCCTGACCGCCATATTTCTTTGGCCAGGTCATGCCCAACCAACCCCTGGCGCCGACCTTGCGGGAAAATTCCGGCACGTCGGTGTCTTCGCGGTTGGGTTTGTGCGGATCGAAGGTGCCGCCCGCGATTTCCTCGGCGAGGAAGGCGCGCACTTCCTTGCGCAATTGCTCGCATTTCTCGGGCAGGCGGATCGGATCGAAACGGAGGGCTGCGGTCATGTGTTTCGTTCCCTGGTCAGCGCGACGCCACGAGCGGCCACAATTCATCGGCGCCCCTGACGGCGACGAGCTTGCCGAGCTCGACGGCCCAGTAGCTCTCCGAGCCAAAGTCGTCGCGCCAGGCGAGCGCCCGCAGCGAATAGCGATGCAGGATGTGCTCGATGGTGAAGCCGATGGCGCCGTGAACCTGGTGCGCGATGCCGCCGCCTTTCTCTGCAGCTTCCGCGCAGCGAATCTTTGCGGACGCGGCTTCGAGATAGACCTCGTCGCCAAAGGATTTTGCATTCGCGATGGCGTCGGCCGCCGATGTCGCGGCCGCAAGCGCGGCGGCGGATTCGCCGGCAAGGCGGGCGAGATTGTGCTGCACGGCCTGGAATTTCGAGATCTTCTTCTCGAAGGCCACGCGCTCGTTGGAATAGCGCACGGAAATGTCGAGCATGGATTCCAGCGCGCCCGCAATCTGAAGGCTGCGCGCAACGCCGCCCATCAGCATCAGCGTGGTCTGGTCAACGCCCTTCGGCGCGGGCTTGACGGTGACGGGCTGGACCTTGTCCAGCGTCACGGTGTCGCTGTGGTCGTAGCCGACATTGAGGCCGGGTTCGGTTCGCACCTTGCTCGCATCGACCAGCGCGATCGAGACGCCGTCCTTGCCATGCGCCAGCACCGCAAAGTGCTTCGCTGCCTTGGCAAAGGGCACGCCGCGGGCGCGGCCAGAGAGCGCGCCGTCGCCGTCAATCGTGATGCGATCCTTGGGAGAGGCCGGTACCACCGTCATCTCGCCTTCGGGCGAGGCGATCCTGGCCTGAGCGAGCAGCCAGCCTGCGAGCATGGTCTCGGCGAGGGGAACCGCGACAGCGAAGCGGCCGGCGGCGTTCAGCAAGGCAAAACCGTCGGCCAGGCTCGCGCCGGAGCCGCCGAGATCGTCAGGCACCCAGGACAGCGGCAGACCGGCTTCGCTCAGCGCCTGCCACAGCGGCGCCTGCCACGAATTCTTCTTGTCGTTGTTGATGGTTTGCGGATCGGCGAGGTCGGCGAAAATCTTCTCCGCGGTCTCGACGACGATGTTGTCACTCTCCACCACAGCGTTCCCCGTGTTTTTCCATTGGCGCGTCCGCTCCCATGGGCGGCGCGCGGTCTCTTTCTTGCGCCCGATGATCTGAAAAAGCCATGGCCCTGACAAGCGTTGATCGCAGGTCAACCTGCGGCGCGGGCATGGGCGGCAAGCTAATTCCGCTTAGCGGAGTTTGCTCGATTTGCAGGGCGCAGCAAACTCGCTAAACAGGGCCGGCTCCAAGAGCCTGCATTCAATCAAGGGGAAGGAAATCCGGATGGCCAAGGACACTTTGTGCGCAATCGTGACGGGGTCCGCATCCGGCCTCGGTGCTGCGACCGCGGAGATTCTCGCTCGGAATGGGGCGCGGCTCGTCATCAACTATTCGTCGAGCCAGAAGGAAGCAGAGGCCACGGCACAGCTCTGCCGCGAGGCCGGCGCGGCGGAAGTGCTGGTCGTGCAGGGCGACGTCTCGAAGGACGAGGATTGCCGTAGAATCGTGGCAGCCGCGAGCAACTGGAGTAAGCTCGACATCCTCGTCAACAATGCCGGCACCACCAAGCATGTCGCCCATGCCGATCTCGACGGATTATCGGCGGAAGATTTTCAGCGTGTCTACGGTGTCAACACTATTGGACCGTTCCAGATGGTGCGTGCGGCGCGCGGCCTGCTCGAAGCCGGTGCGAAGGCTTCGGGGCGTCCATCGGCCGTGGTCAACGTCTCATCCGTCGCTGGCATCAGCGGCGTCGGCTCGTCGATCGCCTATGCCGCGAGCAAGGGTGCACTCAACACCATGACGCTGTCGCTGTCGCGCGCGCTGGCGCCGCTGATCCGCGTCAACACGGTGTGCCCCGGCTATATCGACACGCCCTGGTTCACCAAGGGCCGCGGCGAAGCACAGGCAAAGCAGGTCCGCGACAGCGTGGTGGCGAGGGTGCCGCTGAAGGTCGCCTCCTCCGCCGAGGATATCGCGCAACTCGTCTGCTTCCTCGCGATGCCGGCCTCCAGCAACATGACCGGCGAGGTCGTGCGCATGGATGCGGGGATGCATTTGCTTACGTGATACTGCACGACGTCATTCCGGGGCGATGCGACAGTATCGTACCCGGAATCTCTAGATTCCGGGTTCGCGCTTTGCGCGCCCCGGAATGGCGGTGGCTACCCCTTGATCACGCCGCTCGCGACCAGCCGGTGCCAGATGAACAGCACCACCACGGCACCGATCGTGGCCATGATGAATCCCGCGCCCTGGTCCGGACCATAATGGCCGATGGCCTGGCCGATGAAGGTCGCGAGAAATGCGCCGACAATGCCGAGGATGGTCGTCAGGATGAAACCTGACGGATTGTTCGGCCCTGGCGCAAGCCAGCGCGCGATGAGGCCGGCGACGAAGCCGACCACGATGATCCACAACAGGCCACCCATGCTCATGTCAGTGCTCCCCTTGCCTGGTCCACGTCAACTCGATTGCGACTAAATTCGTCCCGAGATTTCGTTCTCGGTCGGCAGCCGTCCGTCCGGCGTCAAATGATCGACCACCTGCGGCAGGTACTGGCTGAGGCCGGAAAGCAGTTCGTCGCGCGACAGGCCGCTCTGGGCGGACAGGCTCTCGATCTGGTCCGCGCCGAGCGCATTGGCGAGATCGCCAGGAGCAATCGGCTTGTTCTGACCCTTGCCGACCCAGGTGTTCGCGGTCTCGCCGTGGCCGCCCTGCTGGAGCTGATTGAGGAGATCGCCGAGGCCGCCGCTCAGAACGCTGCCCGCTGCACCGCCCGCGAGCAGGCCGCCAAGTCCGCCCTTGAGGACATCGCTGAGGCCGCCACCACCGCCCGGCCCCGCATTCACCGGCGGAGGCACAGATGCCGGCGCGGACTGCGGCGTGGCGCCCGGTTGGCCAGCCGTCAGATGCTTGAATGCCTTCCAGGCGAGCAAGCCAAGGATCGCCATGGTCATCGGCGACATGCCGCCGGAGGATTGCTGTGAGCTCGGCGTGCTCGGGCCGCGGGGCCCGTTCTGCATGCCGTTGAGGACGTCGAGTAGACCCATGGTGCTCTCCTTTGGCGTTCTCGTCGGCGAGCTCTCGCCGGTGACAAGCCCCCGGGCAAAAACATATGGGGCTCTCATGACGGTTACAAGGCAGATGCGCCCTGGCCGCGATGGGCCGCCGGCCTCGCCTCTGTCCTTTGCCTCTGCTATCGAAAGCGGGTTTTGAGGGAGCAGTTCAGGTGGTGACGGATCGACCGATCGTGGTGGCCGGCGCGGGCGCCATCGGCTGTTTTGTTGGGGGCCAGCTGGCTGCCGCCGATCGTCGCGTCGCCCTTCTGGCGCGGTCGCGGGTGAAGACCGAGATCGAGCGGTTCGGCCTGCGGCTCACGGATTTTGACGGCTCC
Source organism: Bradyrhizobium sp. T-1 (assembly GCF_053592855.1). Classification (NCBI taxonomy): domain Bacteria; kingdom Pseudomonadati; phylum Pseudomonadota; class Alphaproteobacteria; order Hyphomicrobiales; family Nitrobacteraceae; genus Bradyrhizobium; species Bradyrhizobium sp. T-1. The sequence continues at coordinate 709,394 of NZ_CM132115.1, forward strand.
GAGAAGAAGCTGGATGCGGGCCGGCTCGCGCTGTCGGAGGATCCCGCCATCTTCCACAGCGCCGGTATCATCCTGGTCACGGTGAAGAGCGCCGACACGGCCGACGTCGCGGATCAGATTGCGCAACACGCGCCTCAGGATGCGGTCATCGTGTCGCTGCAGAACGGTGTCGGCAATGTCGCTGCGCTGAATGAACGGCTCGGCGGCCGGCGCGTGCTCGCCGGCATGGTGCCGTTCAACGTCATCGCGATGGGCGAGGGGCGTTTTCACCGCTCCACGTCCGGCGATATTCATGTCGGTGCTGACGACGCGAATACGGCGGCAGCGCTTTCGGTGCCGGGCCTCGCCATGCGCGCGAGCCGCGACATCACCGGCGTGCAATGGGGCAAGCTGATCATCAATCTCAACAACGCCCTCAGTGCGCTGTCCGACATGCCGCTCGCCGCGCAGCTGGCGAACCGCAACTGGCGACGGCTGTTCGCCGATCAGATGGCCGAAGGCCTGGCCGCGCTGAACGCTGCCGGCATCACGCCGGTCTCTGCAACGCCGATCCCGATGAGCTGGACGCCGACCTTGCTGAGATTGCCCGATATGATCTTCAACGCGATTCTCGGACGCACGATGAAGATCGATCCGGAGGCGCGTTCCTCGATGTGGCAAGATCTGAAGCAGGGCCGCAAGACCGAGATCGACTATCTCCAGGGCGCTGTCATCGCTCTGGCCGAACAAAACGGAGTGGCGGTGCCGCTGATGCGCCGCATTGTTGCGCTGATCAAGGAGGCGGAGATCGCCGGCAAGGGGCCACCAGGGCTTTCGCCGCAGCAGATCCGTGGTGCGGCTTGAGTGTCGACGGTCGATGGAGGAGCGCGATGAAAAAATACATGATGATCGCTTTCACGCTGGCCGCACTCTGCGGCGCCTCCACCCTCGCTGAGGCCCGGCCGCCGACCGTCATGAACTCCCCAGGCTATGATGCGCGCTTGCAGGAGAGCCGCAAGGCGTTGGGCAATTCACAGACGGCAACGGCGCCGGCAAATGCAACGGTGCTCAAACCGAAGCATAGTAAGAAGAAGCAGCCGAACTGACACGGTGCGTGTGCGCCGGTGGTGCCACGTTCTCAGTCGTCGTCCCGGATCTGCGCTTACGCTTGTCCGGGACAACAGCGGAGGGCGTGGTCAGCTCTTCCTCGCCGGCTTGCTTGGTGTCGGGCTGAACAGCTTCTTCAAATCGTTCAGGCTTTCCGACAGCCGCGGCCATTCGCAGGAGAACGAGCCCTTGGTGCAGGGCGTGCCCTTGGCTCGCGCGCCTATGGTCTTCGGCCGCTCGACTGGAACGGGGACACGCTCGACCTCGGTTCGCAGCGCGACCTGCTGGAGCTGCTGAGCTTGCTGTTCCTGCTGTTCGCGCTGCTGGCGCGCCATCGCCTGGGCCGCTTCATTGCTGCGGCGCTGATCGGCGAGATAGGCGGTGTAGGATTCGTCGATCTTCTTCTGTTCTTCCGGCGTCGGGTTGGGACCTGCGATATTGAAAGTGCGATCCTGGAGGAAGTCGTAATAGGTGTAGCCGCCGCCCGGCTTGCGACGGCCGGCGAACTTTGCGTTACAGTCCGCAAGGGCTGACGTTTTCTCGGCTTTGGTCGCGGATTTTTCCGCCGCGTCGGCGCATTCCTCGAAGTCGACCGGCGCGCGCTTCCACCATTGTGCGTGGGCATGCGCCGAGGTCAGCAGAAAAAATCCTGCTGCGGCAACGAGTAGCGGCGCCGCACGACGCGATGGAACTACGTCCGACATTCTACGATAGCATTCCCTGCGAGACTCAACCCGAACCGAGTCGAAACAGATTTTTGCTCCATTATCGCCAATTTGTCACCCATGGAACTCGGGAATTTCATGACTGATTTGCTGACATTTTTTGCTTGACGTGGCTCCGGAGTCACAGCCGCGCGGCACATGATGCGATTAGAGTTTTATCGATTTGGACGTGAGGAGAAATATTGGTCATGAGGGCGCTGAGCTGCTTGGCCGCAATCGGGTTGGCGCTGATCTGCGGCCGCGCGCTCGCCGCAGAGGACGATGCCCCCAACAACAAGCCGGTGAAGGTCGTTGCCGATGCGCGGCTCTCGGTCGGCGGGCAGGGACTCCTGCCGCTCTATCTCTCCAGCGACTGGTCGATGCCGCTGCCGGCGATCTCGCGCGCCGTCATCGTGCTGCATGGCCGCCTGCGCAACGCCGACGAATATTACATCTCGGCTCACACCGCGCAGGTCGCAGCCGGCGACGACGGCAAGAGCGCGCTCATGATCGTTCCGCAGTTCCTGGCCGAAGTCGATATCGAAGCGCACAAGCTTCCCGCCGAGATGCTGCGCTGGACGCCGGAGGGATGGGAGGGCGGCGATGCCGCGCTTGCGCCGAACCCGGTCTCCTCCTTCGAGGCGCTCGATGCGATCCTGGCAAAGCTCTCCGACCGGCGCGTCTTCCCGAACCTGAAGCAGGTTGTGGTCGCCGGTCATTCCGGCGGCGGCCAGGTCGCGCAGCGCTATGCCATTGCCGGCAAGGGCGAGGCGGCGCTGTCGCGCCAGCACATCGATGTTCGTTATGTCGTCGCCAACCCCGCGTCGTATGCGTATTTCAACGCCGAGCGGCCCGCACCCAAGATCGCCGCGTCCTGCCCGGGCTACAACAATTGGAAATATGGCATGGACCAGCGGCCGCCCTATCTCGCGGACGCGGCACCAGCCGCACTGGAGCAACGCTATGTCGAGCGTGACGTGATTTATCTGCTCGGCACGCTCGACACCAAGCCCGCAGCGGACAAGAGCTGCATGGGCGAGGCGCAAGGCCCCAATCGCTACGCCCGCGGCCACGCTTATGCCGATGCGATGGCGAGACGCAATCACGGCACGCCCGGTCACAGGGTGTGGGACGTCGCCGGCGTCGGTCGTGACGGCGACAGGATGATGACCTCGAAATGCGGCCTCGCGGCGCTGTTCGATAGTCCGGGCTGCGGCGCAGAGCGCTGATGCGAGCGCCCTGAAAGCTTGCGCCTTGAAGGTCCAGCCCCGGCTGTTACACTTCGTCCCGCGAAGACCTCATCCTGGGGCGACGCCAAGAAGACGAAGTGGAAATGCCTGATGCTACTGCCCCTGTCGGATGTGCCGCGCTGGTACGCTCAACGTAAACCCGAAGGCACGATCGCCGTCAAACATGGGCAGAATGCGCTGACCTGGGATCAGCTCGAGCGCGGCGCCAACCGGCGCGCACGCGCCTTTGCGGCGAAGGGCGTCAAGCCCGGCGATTTCGTCGCCATCGGATTGCCCAACGGCAATGCGTTTTTCGAGACCACCTTTGCGGTGTGGAAATGCGGCGCGACGCCGACCTCGTTGTCATGGCGGCTGCCGCGCGGTGAAGCTGCAGCCGTGCTCGACATTCTCAAGCCGGCGCTGGTGGTCGGCGGCGAGGCCGATTGGAATGCGCCGAATCGGCTGCCGGCGGATTTCGTGCCGGAAGGGTTTTCCGATGAACAGCTCGACCCGCCGGTCGCGCGCTACTGGAAGGCCATGACATCAGGCGGCTCGACCGGCCGTCCCAAGGTGATCCTCGATCACAATCCCGCCGTCACCGACACGGCCGCAGCGCCACCGCTCAACATGCCCTTCGGAGCCTCGCTGCTGAATCCTGGTCCACTCTACCACAATGCGCCGTTCATCGTGTCGCACTACGCCCTGTTTGGCGGCGGCAAGCTCACCGGCCTCGTCAAGTTCGACGCCGAGGAGACGCTGCGGCAGATCGAGCGCGAGCGCGTGCAATGGGTCAATTTCGTTCCGACCATGATGCACCGGATCTGGGCGCTGCCGGACAACGTTCGCAATGCCTACGATCTGTCGAGCCTGCAGACCGTGTTTCACATGGCAGCGCCGATGCCGCCCTGGCTGAAAGAGAATTGGATCGCCTGGCTGGGGCCGGAGCGGGTCTGGGAGCTCTATGGCGGCACCGAGCGGCAGGGCGCCTGCATCATCTCCGGCACGGAATGGCTGACGCACAAGGGCTCGGTCGGCAAGATCGGCGAGACCGCGAAGCTCCGCATCATCGGCGAGGACGGCAACGACGTCGCGCCGGGCGAGACCGGTGAGATCTACTTCCTCAACAATGACGGCAAGGACGCCACCTATCACTATCTCGGCGCCGAGCCGAAGCGTCGTGCCGACGGCTGGGAGTCGCTCGGCGATATCGGCAGGTTGGACGCCGAAGGCTATCTCTATCTCGGTGACCGCCTCGCCGACATGGTGCTGCGCGGCGGCGCCAACATCTATCCGGCCGAAGTCGAGGCTGCGGTCTCGGAGTGTCCCGGCGTGCGCTCCTGCGTCGTCGTTGGCTTGCCCGATCCGGAGCTCGGCCAGCGCGTGCACGCCATCATCGAACCGGAGGCGAACGCGGATGGACAGGCTATCGCGGACAGCATGGCGGACTTCTTGAAGGACAGGCTCAGCCGCTACAAGCACCCGGAGAGTTTTGAGTTCGTCAGCGCATCGCCGCGCGACGATTCCGGCAAGGTTCGCCGCACCCTGTTACGCGACGAGCGCGCGGCGTGGATGAGGGAAGGCCGCCGGTTTCGCATCGTGCCGAAGGTACAGGCTCACGCCGAGTAGGAATTGACGGAAGGACTGAAATTCATGACGATCACCATCGCAGCGAACAGCGTGCCGAAGCCACCTGCGGATATCATCGAGGGCTTCCGGAATGCCCCAACCTCGATCATTTCAGACAATCTCGGCCGGCTGCCGGGCGCGGTCGGGCTCAAACCCTATCATCGCAGCGGCAGGCTGATCGGCGCGGCCTTCACAGTGCGCACCCGGCCTGGCGACAACCTCGCCATCCACCGCGCGCTCGAACTGGTCGGCCCCGGCGATGTCATCGTGGTCGATGGCGGCGGCGACGAGACCCGGGCGCTGGTCGGCGAGATCATGAAGAACATCGCGCAATGGCGCAAAGCGGAAGGCTACGTCATCGACGGCGCGATTCGCGACGTCGCGGCCTTCGCCGCCGACGACTTTCCCTGCTTCGCCCGCGCGGTGATCCATCGCGGCCCCTACAAGAACGGCCCCGGCGAGATCAATGTGCCCGTGACGATCGGCGGCAGCGTGATCTCGCCCGGCGACATCGTGGTCGGCGACGAGGACGGCGTGGTGTCGTTTCCCGCCGTCGGCGCCGCGGCGTTGCTGGAGGCCGTGCGCGTCCAGATCAAGCGGGAGGACGATACGCTGAAGGCGATCCGCGAGGGCCGCTACCAGGGGGCCTATGGCAAGTCCTGATCGCCCACTTGTTGGTGAGCGAAGGGCTTCCGATTCGGCCTCCGCTTTGATATGTACTGCTCCAGGCAACCCGCCCTATTTGCGGGTTCCGCGGTCCCGTAGCTCAGCCGGATAGAGCGGCGGTTTCCTAAACCGTAGGTCGCATGTTCGAGTCATGCCGGGATCGCCATTCCAAAATGCGGCTTTTCAGAAGCCTCCGCTTGCTCTTTCCTGATCGGACGTCAAGCCCCCAATAAAAAAAGATCGGCTCTGCTTTGCGCGCCATCGTGCTTGCGGAGCAGGGGGCGTATTCACATCTCCGCTCCCGCAATTCTGGGCTGTGGCCTTGGTTAACAAGGCCGCCCGGTTGCGAATTGTGGAGATGAACTATGAACCTCAATGGTTTTGACGGCGCCTGGCTGATCCAGCCGGCGCTGTGGGCCGCGGCAGCGATCGCGTTTGTCATCCTGCTGCGGATGGCCAATATCTTTCGTTACATCCCGAACAACCAGGTCGGCATCGTCGAGAAACTGTGGTCGACGAGAGGATCGATCGACGAAGGCTTCATCGCGCTCAACGGCGAAGCCGGCTACGAGCCGGAAGTGCTGCGCGGCGGCCTGCACGTGTTCTTTCCGTTCATGTACCGGATCCACAAATCGGATCTCGTCACGGTCGGACAGGGCAAGATCGCCTATGTCTTCGCGCGCGACGGCGCGCCGCTCGGCGCCTCGCAGGTGCTTGGCGCCAATGATAGCGACGACAAGTCGGACTTCCAGGACGCGCGGCGTTTTTTGCTCGGCGGCGGGCAGAAGGGGCCGCAGCGCAAGATCCTGCGGGAAGGCACCTATGCGATCAACACGACGCAGTTCGCGATCATCACCGACGATCGCGTCTACGGCCATGCCCTGAGCGAGCAGGAGCGCGGTGTGCTCGACGCCATGCAGCTCACGATCTCCGAACGCTGGGGGTTCACGCCCGTCGTGCTCGCAGCCGATCATGATCTGGTCGGCGTTGTCACCGTGCATGACGGCCCGTCGCTGCCGCCAGGCGAGATCATCGCGCCGGAAGTCGGCACCGATCTGCGCGATGCCGAGATCTTTCACAACAATTTCCAGGAGCCCGAGAAATTCTTAGGCGCCGGCGGCTATCGCGGCCGGCAGCTCCAGATCATCGTCGAGGGCACCTGGTACATCAACCGCCTGTTTGCGACCGTCGAGGCGGTGCCGAAGACCGTGATCCCGGTCGGCAATGTCGGCGTCGTCATCTTCTACACCGGACCGCACAGCGACGACGTCTCGGGTGAGCAATATCGCCACGGCGAGCTGGTCGTGAACGGCGGCCGCGGTGTCTGGAAGGATCCGCTGCTGCCTGGCAAATACGCGTTCAACACCTATGCCGGCAAGATCGAGATCATCCCGACCGTCAACTTCATCCTGAAATGGGTGCGTGGCGAGGTCGGCGCGATGAAGCTCGACGAAAACCTCTCGGAGATCTCGCTGATCACCCGCGATGCGTTCGAGCCGACGCTGCCGCTCTCGGTGGTGATGCATATCGACTACAAGAAGGCGCCGATGATCATCCAGCGTTTCGGCGACGTGAAGAAGCTCGTCGAGCAGACGCTCGACCCCATGGTCAGCGCGTTCTTCAAGAACATCGCGCAGAAGATGACCCTGATCGAGCTGCTGCAGAACCGGGCACAGGTCCAGGAGGAATCGGCTGCCCAGATGAAGGCGAAGTTCGAGAGCTATTCGCTCGACCTCCAGGAGGTCCTGATCGGCACGCCGCGCGCAGCAAGCGGCGACCACACGATCGAGAATATCTTGATCCAGCTCCGCTCGCGCCAGATCGCGCGTGAGCAGATCGAGACCTACCAGGAGCAGGAGAAAGCCGCCGTTCAGGAGCGTGCGCTGAACGAGGCCAAGGCGACGGCGGCGGCGCAATCGGCGCTGACGCAGTCGCTCATCCAGATCAAGGTGAACGAAAACGAAGGCGCGGCGGCGCTGGCCCGCGCGCAGAAGGATGCGGAGACCAGGAAAGTGACGGCCGCCGCCGTCGGCGAGCAATCGCGGCTCGAGGGACAGGGCGAAGCTGATCGCGTGCTTGCGGTCGGCACCGCCAATGCCCAGTCGACCAAACTCTCGGTCGACGCCTATGGCGGCCCCGAGTTCAGGCTGGCCGAGCAGAACTTTGCGAAGTTCGCGGATGCACTGACCAGGATCAATCAGCCCTTGGTGCCGCAATTCCTGATGTCGGGCGCGCAAGGCGCGGAGAGCAACAATGCGGGTCTGATCCCGACTGCGATGCTGAGCTCGATGTTCGGCCGCATGATGCCCGATGCGCTGGAGCGTCTGAAAGAAGAGGCGCCTCGGGCGGACCGCAAGTCCAACGGGCATTGATCACGCGCGCGAATGGGGGCGGGCGGACACGGCCAGCCCCCATTCCCGATCAGAAGCGGGCGTCGATATCGACCACGTCGATCAGCTTGTGGTTGACGAATTCCTTGAGTCCGAGCCCGAGGAGTTCACGGCCATAGCCCGATCGCTTGATGCCGCCGAACGGCAGGTCCGCTTCCACCTTGGTCGGGTGATTGACGAACACCATGCCGGTCGAGATTTTTCGCGCGACTTCCGCGCCGTGTTTAGTGTCCGACGTGAACACCGACCCGCCAAGGCCGAACGGGGAATCGTTTGCGATGCGCACCGCGTCCGCCTCGTTCTTGGCGCGGAACAGCATGGAGACCGGGCCGAAGAACTCCCAATAGCGGGCTGGGTTGTCCTCGCTGACCTCGGTGAGAATCGTGGGCTGAACGAATGCGCCCTGGTTGGGCACCGACGGGCCGATCTCCTCGGCTTTCGCACCCTGCTTCACGGCCTGCTGGATCCTGTCCCGGATCTCGTCGGCAGCGTGTTGTGACGAGAGCGGCGCCAGCGTGGTGTCGGGATCGAATGGGTCGCCCGCTTTGAGAGCGGCAACGCCCTTGCGATAGCGGGCCAGGAATTCGTCGTATACTTCGTCGACGATGATCATCCGCTTGGAGGAAACGCAGACCTGGCCGCCGTTCCAGTGCCGGCCGAAGACCGCCCATTTGACGGTCTTTTCGAGGTCTGCATCGGCCAGGACGACGAACGCGTCGGCGCCGCCAAGCTCCATCGTCGATTTCTTCAGTGCCTTGCCGGCCTGCGCGGCGACGATCGCGCCGGCATCCTCGGAGCCGGTGAGCGCGACGCCATGGACCCTGGGATCGTTGATGATCATCTCGACCTGCGAACGGGTGGCGTAGAGCTTGGTGAAGCATCCTTCCGGCAGGCCGGCCTCACGCATGATGCGTTCGAAGGCTGCCGCGCTTTGCGGTACGTTCGAGGCGTGTTTCAGCAGGATGGTGTTTCCGGCAGACAGTTGCGGCGCGATGATGCGCGCGATCTGGTAGTAAGGAAAGTTCCACGGTTCAATGGCGAGGATCACGCCGAGCGGGTCGTGAACGATCATCGCCTCACCCTCTGCCGGGTCTGCCACCGGCAGCTTCTCCGGCCGCAGCAGATGTTCAGCGTTGAGAACGTAGTATTCGAAGATGCGCGCGCAAAGTTCGACTTCGGCCTTGGCCTCGGCATAGAGCTTGCCCATTTCGAGCGTCAGCAATCTCGCATAGGCATCGCTGTCCCGCCGTAGAATGTCGGCCGCTTTCTGCAGAATCGCCGTACGTGCCGAGACCGGTACCTCGCGCCAGGCGCGAAAGGCTGCGTCGGCCCTGTCGATGGCCGTGCTGACCTCGGCGTCACTTGCGTTTGGAAAGGTCCTCAGAGTCTCGCCAGTATATGGATTGACGGTGGCGTAGCTCATGTCAGCATTCCTTTGGAGCGAGCATGTTGTTGGAAGGCCAGATCACTGCCGGCTTTCCGGTCGATCGGATCATATGGTTGGGCCCGGCTCGGACATTGACATGAATCATGTCGTGATTATCGATGTGCAGGGGGATGCCTGCCTGTCCGAACGATTGATCCCGCCTGCATGTGACCGCGACATCCGGAGACAATGATGCCCTTCGACCTGATCTTGCGCGGCGGCCGTGTGGTTGACCCGTCCCAAAAGCTTGATGCCGTCACGGATGTCGGCTTTGCTGGTGGCAAGGTGGCGGCGGTGGGCAATGGATTGAAGGCGGATCCGGCGACTGAGGTTCGCGACGTCTCGCAGCTCATCGTGACCCCGGGGCTGATCGATCTTCACACCCATGTCTATTGGGGCGGCACCTCGCTCGGCATCGATGCCGAGGAGTTCTGCCGCACCTCCGGCGTCACCACCTCGGTCGATACCGGAAGCGCCGGGCCCGGCAATTTCGCGGGCTTCCGCAAGCACGTGATCGAGCCGAGCCAGGTCCGCATCCTCGCGTATTTGCACGTCTCGCACGCCGGCATCTTCGGCTTCTCGCACCGGATCATGGTCGGCGAGAGCGAGGAGTTGCGGCTGATGAATCCGATCGATGCGGCCAAGGTCGCCGATGCCAACCGCGATCTCATCGTCGGCATCAAGGTGCGCGTCGGCCTGCACTCCTCGGGTACGTCGGGGACCGTTCCGCTCGACATCGCGCTTCAGGTTGCCGACGAAGTCGGCATGCCCCTGATGGCGCATATCGACCATCCGCCGCCGAGCTATGAGGAGGTGCTGGCCCGCCTTCGCCCCGGCGACGTGCTGACCCATGCGTTCCGTCCCTTCCCGAACACGCCGGCGACCGCACAGGGCACGGTGAAGAAGGCGGTGCTGGACGCGCGCGAGCGCGGCGTGCTGTTCGATATCGGCCACGGCAAGGGCTCGTTCGCATTCAAGACCGCGCGTGCGATGCTCGCCAACGGCTTCTATCCGGACACCATCTCGTCGGACATCCATCAGCTCTGCATCGACGGCCCGGCATTCGACCAGGTGACGACCATGTCGAAATTCCTTTGCATGGGCATGTCGCTGTCGAACGTGATCGCGGCGTCGACGGAGAATTCCGCGATGGCACTGCGGCGTCCCGAGCTCGGCAGCCTCAAGCCGGGCAGCGTCGGCGACGCCACGCTGATCTCCGTCAAGCAAGGCCAGTTCGACTACGAGGACGTTGTCGGCGAGCACCTCATCGGTGACAAGAAGATCGTGTCGGAGGGCGTCGTCATCGGTGGCCGCTGGTGGCATCCGAACTGAGCGGATCAAGCCTGCTCGCGATAGAATTGCAGCAGCCGCGCGCCTGCGGGTGAGAGCCAGTCGGGCGCACCGGCGATGTAGCCTTCGACGCGACTGCTCGTTCCGACGAGATAGGTGATGGGCATGCCGATGATTGGGAACATCTCGGTCGATGCTTGCGCGGCTGCCCCATAGGCATCGACATAGCAGGCGAGGTCCTTCACGGTGAGGCTGCCCAGAAACGCGCGAACCTTGCGCAGATCCTTGGTGTCCGTGCAGATCGCGACGATGTCGAGCCGGTCGGACCGCGATCCAGCAAGGCGCGCCAGCGTGGGCAGATCGAGCCGGCAGGCCGGACACCAGGTGGCCCAGAAGTTCACCAATGTGATGCGGCCCGGCTTCGGCGTCACGACGGCATCCCGGCCGTTCGGGTCCTGAAGCCTGAGCTGCGGCATCGGCGCCTGTGGACGCACCACCGTGAACTGGCTGCGGCCGGCTTCGAACACCGGCGGCCAGCCATCTAGCGCACAGATCGCGCGCGTCGAGGCTAGAAGTGCCGGCGCGGCCATCAGGAACGATCGCCGCGACAACGCACGAGACCTCTCACGCATGAATATAGGCCCAGCCCTTGAGTTGCAGATCGACGACGCGTCCGATGCCGAACGGCACGAGGCTCGCGCCTGAGACCAGCGGGATCGAGACCTGCTCCTTGGCTTCTGCGATCGCCTTCGACGACGCGCACATGCTGTAGGTGAGGTTGGGCAGCGAGTGACGCAGCGTCGCAAGCGGCTCGATCAGCGGCGATTTGTCCGCGCGGAAGACGTCGATGCCCTTGCCGTTGGCGACGACCTCAATCAGCAACCGCGCGCCCTTGTCGGCAAAGTGTCTTGCCAGATTAGCCGAATAGCTGATGGCGTGTCCCATCACATAAGGCTCGTTGCTGTCGATCAGGATCACGACGCCGTCAGCGAGGCGATCCTCCTTGGCGGCGGCTGCGCCGCCGGCCGTGAGGATCGCGGTGCCGGCAAGCAAGCCCCTGCGGGACCATCCGTTGCCAGAGATCATGGCCGCGGTATTCCCACTGGTCAGAATTGACGCGGCGCGATCGGCGCCTTGCTGTTGCGACCCCACAGCACGAACAGGCTGAGGGTCAGCAGGACCACGTTCAGCGGCGTCACCTCGGCCTCGCCGCGCGAGAGGTGGAAAGCGAGCGCAAGCACCTGCAGCACGGAGCAGCCCAACGCGGCCAGCACGGTCAGCCGCGGCAGGATCCGCGTCAGGGCGGGCAGGAGAATGCCGATTCCGCCGGCGAGATCGATCAGCGCGATGGAGCGAGCGAAGGTTTCGGAATACTGCCCGGCCCACGGCATCATCGCGGCAAGCTGGGGAATGGGTGTGGTGAGCTTGACCAGCCCCGCCCCGATGAAGGCAAAGGCGATGAGGAACTGCGCGGTCCAGAGGCCGATCCGAAGGGTGCGGCCGGGTGCGGCGGTTTCGAAGGTGGTGGTCGACATGGTGGTTCTCCAAAATGTGAGGGTTGCCACCATTTGATAGTTTCTCCATTTTTGATCATTATCGGTTTCGGGAGTAGTTCATTTCCTGAATGTTGATGATCGCATGGATTCCTTGGTCAGCATGAGGGTGTTTTGCCTGGTTGCCGAGCTGAAGAGCTTCGCGACCGCGGCGCAGCGCCTGCGCATCTCGCCCGCGATGGTGAGCAAGCACGTGATGCAACTCGAGAAGCGGCTCGGCACGCGGCTGCTCAACCGAACCAGCCGGCGCGTCAGCCTGAGCGAGAGCGGCGCAATCTATTTCGAGCAGGCGCGGCAGATGCTCGATTCGCTCGACGAGATCGAGGCCGCCGTCGGTAACGCGACCGTCGTGCCGCATGGCACCCTGCGACTCACGGCGCCGGTGTGGATGGCGAACACGATGTTCGCGGGCGTGCTGGCGGATTATCAGGCGCGCTATCCGGAGGTGCGGCTCGACGTCGATCTCAGTGGACGGCTGGTCAATCTGGTCGAGGAGGGATTCGATCTCGCCCTGCGTGCGACCGGCGCGCCGGACGAGGCGTTGATCGCGCGCCCCATCACCAGCGTCCCGTTCTACATGGTGGCCGCTCCCGCCTTCATCAAACGCGCGGGCCGCCCGGCGACCTTCGCCGATCTCGCTGGCCAGGCCCTGTTGCACTACGCGCTCTATCCCGGCGAAAGCTTCTCCTTCACCGGTGAGCACGGTCCCGAGACCGTCAAGCTCAATCCGGTGCTGCGCAGCGGCAACGAAACGCTGCTGCACATGGCCGCGCTCGAGGGCATGGGCCTTGCCTTCCTGCCGAAATGGCTGGTCGCCGAGGACATCGCCAGCGGACGGCTCGAGCACGTCATGCCCGAGCACATCATATTCGTTGGAAAGCTGTTCGCGGTCTATCCCAGCCGCAAATATCTCTCCGCGAAGGTGCGGACCTTCATCGACTTCATCGCCGCCGACAAGCGGATGAAATAGCCCTCAGCCCAACGCGCGCGAGCTAGTCACGTCCTGCCTCCATGATCGCTTCGGCGAGACGCGCCGGATCGGAAAAGCACAGTTCGTGGCTTCCACGCACCTGCACCAGGCGGAATAGGCCAAGCTTTTCCGACAGCCGCGGATGCCAGCCATAGCTATGCGGTAGTGCGGTGTCCTCAGTGCAGTTGATATAGGACTTCGCCAGCTGCATCTCGGCCGGATTGACCTTGAGCGCGATCTTGTCGCTGAAGGTCGCCAGCGGATGCGGATTAAGGACGTCATAGGCCCGCTGCGCCGTTTCGAGATCGGCATCGTTGATGAAGGCTTCGCGCCAAACCGGGAAGGGCAGCACCACCGAGCCGTCGCCGCGCTCGGCCGCGATCGCGTCGAACAGCCCGACATAGTGCGGCGGCACCATGTCGTTGAGGCTCTCGCCGTTGTTGGGCACGAAGGCATTCCAATAGACCAGGCGGCGGATGCGCTCGGGTACGAGGTCGGCGACGCCGGTGATGATCATGCCGCCATAGGAATGGCCGAGCAGGATGACGTCCTTCAGGTTGTTCTCGGCCAGATAATCGGCGATCGACTGGATCGCTTCCTTCAGTCCCGTCGTCTTGGCGTCACCCGGGCGGTTACCCCGGATCGTCGGCGTGTAGACCTGATGGCCGGCGGCGCGGATCGGGGCGGCGACGGGCTCGAACTCGGCACCGGTGTGCCAGGCGCCATGGACGAGAACGTAGGTCGACATGTTGTGGCTCCTCCCGGGGGTGTGGTTAGATCGGCGCAGGGGCGTATCGCCGCGGGGCCAATCTGGACCGCCGACGGATTTGGCGCTTGGCTGGAAGTGAACCGGATTGGTCTCGGAGTGAACCGATGCAGGAAATCGCGCGCCCCGCTCCGCCACGGCAATCGGCTTGGCACACGGCGGATACGCGAACGAGCGAGCAGTTCGCCTACTACCGCGAGGCGATCTGCCAGGCCTTCATGAACCTGACGCCGGAGCCGGCGGCGGCCTCAGGCTTTGCCGCCAGCGTCGAACACATCCGCCTCGGCGAGGCCGCGATCAACCGCGTCAGCTTTCCCGAGCATGTGGTGCGCCGCTCCGCGGCCGATATCGCTGCATCGGACCGCAGCTGCTTCTATCTCAATCTGAAGCTGGCCGGCCGTTGCCGCATCCGGCAGGATGACCGCGAGATCAGCCTGTCGCCCGGACAGGTCGGCATCTTCGACAGCGATCGGCAATTCGCGCTTCTGCATGATCGCGGCCGGCAGTTGCAGGTGGCGTCGTTCTGGGTGCCGGCGGAGGCCTTACGTGAGCGGTTGCCGGCGTCGTTCGACGTCACCGCGGCGCGCGTCTCGGACGATCCATTCGTCGGCCACCTCATTGTCGAGACGGCGCGTACGCTCAGCGACGGAGCGCTGCGCATGACCGAAGACGACGGCGTGCATCTGTTCCGGGCGTTGATCGAGCTGGTCGCGATGAGCCTGTCGCGGCAAAGCCGCGCGCGCACCGTAGAGGCCGACAGCCTGACCGATGCGAGCCTGCTGGCGCTTAAGCGGGCCATTCACCGGCGGCTGCGCGAGCCGGGCCTTGCGGTTGTCGATGTGGCCGAGGCCGTCGGCATCAGCGAGCGCTATGTGCACAAGTTGCTGGCGCGGTCGGGCTCTTGCTTTACCGATTATGTGATCGAGCGCCGCCTCGATGGCATCGCCAGGGATCTGAAAGAGCCCGCAATGGCGGATCGTGCGATTGGCTCTATCGCCTTCGACTGGGGTTTTTCGGACCTCTCCCACTTCACGCGGCGCTTCAAGCAGCGTTTTGGCTGCCGGCCGCGGGATTGGAGGGGGCGGTAGCGACGCCCCTACAGCGACCGCGCGATCAGCAGCTTCATGATCTCGTTGGTGCCGCCGTAGATCTTCTGGATGCGGGAATCGATGAAGATGCGCGAGATCGGATATTCCTGCATGTAGCCGTAGCCGCCGAACAGCTGGAGGCATTCGTCGGCGGTCTGCACCTGTTTGTCCGAGCACCAGTATTTCGCCATCGACGCGGTGACGGTGTCGAGATCCCCGGCGACGAGGCGCTCGATGCACCAGTCGACGAAGACGCGCGCGATCATGGCTTCGGTCTTGCGCTCGGCGAGCGTGAAGGCGGTGTTCTGGAAATCCATCAGCGGCTTGCCGAACGCTTTCCGCTCCTTGGTGTACTCGGTGGTAAGCTTGACCGCGCGCTCCATCGAGGCCACGGCGCCGACTGCCAGCGCGAGCCGCTCCTGCGGCAATTGCTGCATCAGCTGCACAAACCCCTGGCCTTCCTCCTTGCCCAGCAGGTTTTCCGGCGGCACGGTCACGTTGTCGAAGAACAGTTCTGACGTGTCGGAGGCATGCAGGCCGATCTTGTCGAGGTTGCGCCCGCGCTTGTAGCCATCAGCGCTTTCAGTCTCGACCACGATCAGCGAAATGCCTTTGGCGCCGGCTTCGCCGGTGCGCGCCACCACGATGACGAGATCCGCGGCCTGGCCGTTGGTGATAAAGGTCTTCTGGCCGTTGATGACGTAGGAATTGCCCTGCTTCTTCGCCGTAGTCTTGACCGCCTGCAGGTCCGAGCCGGTGCCGGGCTCGGTCATGGCGATGGCTCCGACCATCTCGCCCGAGGCCATCTTCGGCAGCCAGCGCTTCTTCTGCTCCTCCGAGCCGTAATTGAGGATGTAATGCGCGACGATGGCGCTGTGCACGGAGACGCCAGTCGTCAGCTCCGGCACCGTGCTCTCGAGATCGTCCAGCACCGCCGCGTCATAGGCAAAGGTCGCGCCCAGCCCGCCATATTCCTCCGGCACGCTCGCCAGCAGTGCCCCCATCTCGCCGAGCCCGCGCCAGGCGAAGCGGTCGACCATCTTCTGCTCGCGCCATTTCTCGGCGTGCGGCGCCAGATCCTTGGCGAGATATTTCCGGAACTGATCGCGGAAGACGTCGAGCTCTTCGGTCATCCAGGAGGAGCGATAGGACATGGGTATACCTCGGTTGATGCGGCTTGCCGGCTTGGTAAGCCAGGCGGGCGCAGCAATTATTGTGTTTTCAGGCTGCGCCGGTGACGCTACCAAGGCGGCCGGAAACGCGCCTGTAGGGATGTCTGATTGTGGCCGTCAAAACCAAAGAGCTCAAGCTCGACATCAACAACATCGGCACGGTCTCGGCGATCCTGACGCAGCCGGACAGCGCGCGCGCCTGCTACGTCCTGGCGCATGGCGCCGGCGCCGGGATGCGGCATGCATCCATGGACAAGATCGCGGAAGGGCTAGCGAAGCGCGGCATCGCGACGTTCCGCTTCAATTTTCCCTACATGGAAAACAAGCAGGGACGTCCCGATCAGCCAGCGGTGGCGCATGCCGCCGTCCGCGCGGCAGTCGAGGAGGCGGCACGGCTGTGCCCGGGATTGAAGGTTGTCGCCGGCGGAAAATCGTTCGGCGGACGCATGACATCGCAGGCGCAGTCGAAGGCACCGTTGCCTGGAGTCAAAGGGCTCGCTTTCCTCGGCTTTCCCCTGCATGCCGCCAAGAAGCCGTCGTCCGAGCGTGCCGAGCACCTTGGTAGCGTCGCTATTCCAATGTTGTTTCTCCAGGGAACCCGAGACGGACTCGCCGACCTCAGTCTTCTCAAGCCCGTCGTCGCGGCACTCGGGGCGAAAGCGACGCTGCATGAGATCGAAGGCGGCGACCACTCCTTCGCGGTGCTGAAGAAGTCGGGCCGCACCAACGACGAGGCGCTTGCAGAGGTGCTCGACACGCTTGCGGGCTGGATCGACCAACGCGCCTGAGGCTCAGGCCGAATACAGCCCCTTGTCGCGCGCCTTCTGGATCGCGAGCGCCGCAATCAGGTCGAGCGTCGGCGTCGACAGACCGGCGGCGCGCGCGAAGGCGGCGGGCGCCTTCACCAGCACGTCGATCTCCATGGCGCGGCCGAGCTCGTAGTCCTGCAGCAGCGACGGCTTGTGGTTGGGCGCGGGACCGCTGCGCGTCACGCGCTTGACCTCGGGGATGAAGTGCTGGGCGATGTCGTTGGCCTCGTTCAGCATGCGCGGAATGACCTCGGCAAAAGCGGGATCGTCACGCACGCCGCGCGCGGTCTGGCCGGTGAGCAGGCACAAAACCGATAGCGACATGTTCGTCAGCAGCTTCGACCAGATCGCCTCACGGATCTCGGCCACCGGCGGTGATTCCAGCCGCGCGTCGTTGAAGATGCCACGAAGCTTCGTGATGCGCTCGCAATTGCGGTCGTCGCATTCGCCGATCAGGAGGCGGTTGCGGTCCGGCGTCAGGTTCTGCACCACGCCGGGCGCGGTGACCTCGTTGGAGGAGAAGATGACGCCGCCGATGATCCGTTCCTTCGGGATGCACGCGCGCAGGCGACCGCCCGGATCGAGGAAGGAAATGTCCGGCGGCGCCGGGTGTCGCGGCGGCAGGCCGATACCGTACCACCAGGGAATGCCGTTTTGCGCGAATACGATGGCGGTATCGTCCTGAAGCAGCGGCTTGATGCTGGAGACCAGCCCCGTGAGCGCCGTGGCCTTCAGCGTCGAGATCACCACGTCCTGCGGCCCGAGCTGCGCCGGATCGCCCGAGGCGTTCACCTTGGCGGAGACCTCGGAATCGCCGACCCGCAGCTTGAGACCATGGGCTCTGACCGCCTCGAGATGTGCCCCCCGCATCACGCACGAAACGTCATGACCGGCGCGCGCCAGCCGTACCGCAAGATGGCTGCCGACGGCGCCCGCGCCGAAAATGCAGATGCGCATAATGATTCCGTCCCTGAACTGGAAGTGCCGCCCGGCGCCAGCATGACACAAGCCGCCATGCGATGGGCGCGACCGCCCCACGCCGGAAAGATATGGATCGCGGTGCGTCGCCTCGTCCATAGTACGAGGTAATCAATCTGACCGGAGGAACGCCGATGACTGCCAGCCCCGTCCTATGGACCCTTGATGAGCGTGGGGTTGCGACCGTCACGTTGAACCGACCGGAGGTGAACAACGCCTATGACGGGGCCTTGATCGCGGGCGTGCTCGCGGCCATGGACGAGCTCGGAAAGAGGCCCAACCTTCGTGTCGTCGTGCTCAGGGGCAATGGCAAGCATTTCCAGGCCGGCGCCGACCTCAAATGGATCAACGGCGTGCGGCCGCAATCCGCCGAGGCCAACGAGGCGGCGTCGCGGGCGACGTTCGAGGCCGTGCAGCGGCTCAACACGCTGCCGATCCCGACCGTGGCCCTGGTGCAGGGTGGCTGCTTCGGCGGCGGCACCGGAGTGATCGCGGCCTGCGATGTGGTGATCGCCGCCGACAACGCCCTGTTTTCCATCACCGAAGTGCGCTGGGGCCTGACCGCCGCCATCATCATTCCCCAGCTCTGCGACGCCATTGGTGTACGGCAAGTCCGCCGCTACGCACTTACCGGGGAACGCTTCGGCGCCGAAGAGGCCCGCCGCATCGGGCTCGTGCATGACGTGGTCCCGCTCGCCGATCTCGAAGCCGCCGGAGCCAAGGTGGTCGAGCAGCTGCTCGCCAATGGCCCGGAGGCCTTGGCCGAGACCAAGCGGTTGGCGCTGGAGAGCTCGTTCGGCGGCATGGCGGTGGACGATGCGGCGTACACGCGGCTCGTCCAGCTGCATTCGCTCAAGCGGCAGAGCGCGGAGGCGGCGGAGGGTCTGGCCTCGTTTGCCGAGAAGCGGGCGGCGAAGTGGGGAGCGGGGAAGGGCTGAGCGTCAGCAGCCGCGGCAGATGCCGTGGATGCTGCGATAAACGGCGTCGTCGTCCTGCCGCATCTGGCGTAGCGATTCGAGTGACTTGCTCTCGTCAGTTGCCACTGGCTTAGGCTTGTTACGCTTCGCAGCCAGCTCTTCTTCCTGCTTCTCGTAGCAGGCTTCGCGATCGGCCTTGGCTTGGATGAAGCGGCAGTTCTGCTCGAGAGCTGCGGCGGGGGCCGCTGAGATCGCGAGGGCAGCCAGGGTGGCGAGAGCGAATTTAACGGGCATCGAATCCATCGCGGCCCTTCTCTCAGGTCCGCTGATCGAGGGCAACCGTCATGTTGTGGCTTACAGCGACGACGCGAGCGACGTTTTTAGCAAAGTCAGCAGCGCCTGCACCGCGGCGGCGTTGCGCCGCCGCTCGGGAATCGCCGCCTTCACCCATAATTCCGGAATCGGAAAGTCGCGCAGCACCGGCTTCAGCGTGCCGTCGCGCAAGGCATCCGCGACGAGATAATGCGAGATCAGCGTGATGCCGTTGCCCGCGATCGCACTGCGCGTCAGCACATGTCCCTCGTTCGACGATAGCAGTGGACTGACCTGGATGCTGACGCGGCCGCGCGGCCCGTCAAAGATCCATTCGGGGCCGGTCGGCATGAAGCTGAGGCAGCGATGCTCGACGAGGTCGCGCGGATGCTTTGGCGTGCCGTGCTTCTTCAGGTACGCGGGCGAGGCGCAGAGCAGCCGTTTCAGCGAACATAGCGGCTCGTCGATCACGCCGCCGAAGGAATGCGGGAAGGCGCCGATCGCGATATCAAAACCTTCCGTGACGGGATCGACCGGTCGATCGATCAGCACGATCTCGAGTTTTAGCCGCGGGTTCTGGGTTTGGAATACGCTGAAGGCATCTGCAAGCCGCGCCACCGTCAGCGAGGTCGGCGCCTTGATGCGGAGGTGATCGACCAGATCGTGACCTTTCTCGCCCATGCGCGACAGCAGGTCGGTTGCGTCAGTGACGACGCCGCGAGCGCGATGCACGTAGCGTTGGCCGGCCTCGGTCAACCGCAATTGCCGGGTCGAGCGATGAAACAGCGGCGTGCCGATCCGTGCCTCCAGCTGCGTGACGCGTTTTGCCACGACCGAGGTCGAGACATTGAGTTGTCGCGCGGCGGCGGAGAAGCCGGCCGCGTCTGCGGTGGCGAGGAAGGCCTGAAGGTTCACCAGGATGTCCATGTTGATCTTTCTCGATTCGCGAAAGCTGATCGCGTATTTTGGTGGATTGTAGCTCAGGCCGCGTTAATTCATAGTCGCCCCAATCAAGGGAAACCGGGAAGGACGCGCCATGCGGGCCACGACGATCGATGAACCAGCGCGCCAGGTGCCGCTTTACGGCGAATATGAAGTCGTGGTGCTCGGCGGCGGCCCGGCCGGCATTGTCGCGGCCGCGTCAGCAGCACGGGCCGGGCGGAAGACGCTACTGATCGAGCGCTACGGCTTTCTCGGCGGCATGGGGACCGCCGCCGGTGTCACCAATTTCTGTGGCTTGCATGGCAATGTTTATGGCGAGGCCGTGCGGCTGGTGCAGGGTCTGGCGTCAGACCTGCTGGCGCGGATCGATCATCTGAATGGGCTTAATTCGCCGCATCTGATCCTCGGCAAGGTCTTTGCGCAGGCCTATGACACCGCCGCCTACAAGATCGCGGCCGACGAACTTTTGGCCAGCCACAAGGTGCATATCCTTTTCCATGCCCTCGGCGCCGGCGTCGTGATGGGCGATGACCGCCGCATCGATGCGCTGATGGTCGAGACCAAAGCCGGCCGGCAGGCGGTGCGATCGGAGATCTTCATCGATTGCTCCGGCGACGGCGATCTCGCAGTCTGGGCCGGCGCGCCCTTTGAAATCGGCGATGAACACGGCCATCCGATGTATCCGTCGATGATGCTCCGCCTCAACGGCATCGATCCCGCAAAGGCGGGCGACGCCTGGCGCACCATCCCGCAATTGATGGAAGCGGCCCTAGCGGCCGGCACGCACACATTCCCGCGCAAAAGCGCGATCGTGCGCCCGCAGAAATCCGGCATCGAATGGCGGGTGAATTTTACCCAGGTGGCGCGCGAGGACGGCCACGCCATCAACGGCGTCGAGCCCGACGACCTCACCCGTGGCGAAATCGAGGGGCGCAAGCAGGCGCTCGCGGCCTTCGAGTTCCTGCGCACCGTGCCCGGCTTCGAAAAGTCCTACATTGTCGACCTGCCACCGCAACTCGGCATCCGCGAGACCCGCCGAATCAAGGGCGGCTACCAGCTCAGCGGCGAGGACGTGCTCGGCTGCGCCTCGTTCGAGGATTCCATCGGCGTCAATGGTTGGCCGATCGAGGCCCATGTTGCCGGCGATGTCATCTTCACCTTCCCGCCGATCCCGGAATCGCGCGGCTATAACGAGCTGCCGTACCGGATGCTGGTGCCCGAGGGCGTCGACAATCTCCTGGTCGCCGGCCGCTGCGCCTCGATGACTCATGAAGGGCAGTCGGCGGCACGGGTTTCCGGGGCCTGTTTCGCGATGGGGGAGGCCGCCGGTTCCGCGGCTGCCCTGGCGCTATCCGGAAACCGGATCCCGCGTGACATCCCCATTGAAAAATTGCAGGAAACGTTGAAACAACAGGGCGCCTTCATCGGACGGGATCAACCCGTGCCAAAGGGCCTGTAACGGACTGCAAAAAGCGAATTATTGGAGGAAGCGGGATGATCGGGATTGCGCGGGTCGCGGCACTTAGCCTTTTGGCTATGATGGCGATGGGCACGGCCAGGGCCGAGGATGCGCTGAAGGCCAAGGTCGGCGTGCTCCGGCTGTCGTCCTCCGCGCCGGTCTTCATCGCGCAGGACAAGGGCTATTTCCGCGAGGCCGGTCTCGACATCGAGCTGAAATTCTTCGACGCCGCGCAGCCGATCGCGGTCGCCACCACTTCGGGCGATGTCGATTTCGGCGTCACGGCCTTCACTGCGGGCCTCTACAATCTCGCCGGCAAGGGGGTGTTGAAGGTGATCGGCGGCATGAGCCGCGAGAAGGCCGGCTATCCCCTGATCGGCTATTTCGCCAGCAACAATGCCTATGCTGCTGGCTTGAAGACACCGAAGGATCTTGCGGGCAAGCGCATTGCGATGACCCAGGTCGGATCGAGCTTCCATTATTCGCTCGGTCTGCTCGCCGACAAATACGGCTTCAAGCTCTCCGAGGTGAAGATCGTGCCGCTGCAATCGCTGTCGAATGCGGCCGCTGCGCTGAAGGGCGAGACCGTCGATGCCGCGCTGCTGCCGATCTCCACCGCGCGAAAGCTGATGGACGACGGCGGAGCGAAGTTTCTGGGCTGGGTTGGCGATGAGACGCCCTGGCAATTGGGTGCGGTGTTCGCCGCGCCGAAGACGCTGACCAACAAGGCGCTGGTGACGAAATTCCTCGGTGTGCTCGCGAAGGCCGATCGCGAATATCACGACGTCATCCTGGCTTCGATGAAGGACGGCGTCGCCCCGATCAACGACAAGACCAAGCCGTTGCTCGAAATCATCGCCAAATACACCAACCTGCCGGTCGAGCAGGTGGTCGGCAACTGCGCCTATATCGATCCGGACGGCAAGCTCGACGTCAAGAATGTCGACAACCAGATCAAATGGCTCCAGGAGCAGGGTTTTGCCGACAAGGGCTTTGATGCCGATACGATCATCGCCAAGGATTATGTGAAGGCTGATTGATGCGGCGCGCACCCCTCGCACTCCGTCATCCCCGCGCAACGGCGAAGCCGTTGTCGCTGGCAGTGCTCGCGAAGCGAGCCTCGAAGGATGCTCGGTCCGGATGGAGCGGGGCCGTCGCTGTTGCCAGGCCCCCAGCGTCGTCCCGGCGGAGGCCGGGACCCATGCGCCGGGTGGGAGTTGTGGCGCAAGGTGATTGTTGCCTGTCTTCGCCAAATTCAGTTCGGTGGTTATGGGTCCCGGCCTTCGCCGGGACGACGCTGAGGTCGTAGTATGGACCTGATCGCCAACCACATCAGTCACCACTTCGGCGATCTCGCCGTGCTGGACGACGTCTCGTTCACGGTGAGCGCGGGCGAGGTGGTGGCGATCGTGGGGCCCTCCGGCTGCGGCAAGAGCACTTTGCTGTCCATCCTTGGCGGGCTGTTGCAGCCGACCTCCGGCGCGCCCGAGCTGCGCGGTGCGCCGCCGGCGGACAGTTTCAATCCGCTGACATTCGTGTTCCAGGACTTTGCGTTGCTGCCTTGGGCGACGGTCGAGGAGAACGTCGAATTCCCGCTGCTGCACACCCAGCTCTCGACCGCGCAGCGCCGCGCGCTGGTCGATGATGCCCTGCGCCGCACGGGCCTGACCGATTTCAGCAAAACCTATCCAAAGCAGCTGTCCGGCGGCATGCGCCAGCGCGTCGGCATTTCGCGCGCGCTGGCGGTCAAGCCCGCCATCCTGCTGATGGACGAGCCGCTCTCGGCGCTGGATTCGCAGACGCGTGAGCTGCTGATGGAGGATTTCGTCCGCCTGCTCGCCGATGGCGGCATGGGCGCGGTCTATGTCACCCACAATCTCGAAGAGGCCGCGCGCCTTGCCGACCGCATCGTGGTGCTGTCGCGCCGGCCCGGTCGCATTCGCGAGGTCGTCTCTGTGCCGATGACGCGCGCTGAACGTGGCGAGGTGGCCGCACGCGAGAAGCTGCTGGCGCTCCAGAACCAGATCTGGTCGCTGATCCGCAACGAGGCGATCGACGCCGAGCGCGAGGTCCAGCATGCTTGATCGCGCGGTGGACACATCAGCCAAAGCTGAGGCGACGCGGCGCGTCCGCTTCCGCGGCGCAGGCTTCGTACCTGCGTCCAGCCGCTTCGGCGGCTGGATTGCACTCGCACTCGTCATCGCGCTCTGGCAGGCGGCCGGCAGCACGGGCCTTGTCAATCCGCTGTTCCTGCCGGCGCCGTCGGCGATCGTGCGGGCGATCTATGAGCTCGCGATGTCGGGTGCGCTTTGGCAGCACTTGTCCGCCTCGCTGCTGCGCATCGGCGTCGGCTGGCTGCTTGGCACTGCGGCCGGCGTGGTGGTCGGCTTTGCCATCGGTCTGTCGCGGCTCGCGCGCAGCGTCGGCATCACCTTCATCTCGGCGCTGTTCCCGATACCGAAGATCGCGCTGCTCCCGCTCTTGATCCTCTGGCTCGGCATCGGCGAAGAGCCGAAGATCGCGACCATCGGGCTCGGGGTGTTCTTCTCGACCGCGATCTCGGTCTATAGCGGCGTCGATGCCGTGCCGCGCAATCTCATCCGCATGGCGCAGAGTTTTAATGTTCCGTTCGCGACCATCGTGCACAAGGTGGTTTGGCCTGGCGCGCTGCCCGCGATCCTCGCCGGCTTTCGCATCACCGCCTCCGTCGCGCTGCTGCTCGTCGTCAGCGCCGAGATGATCGGCGCCCAATATGGCATCGGCGCGTTCGTGCTGCAGGCCGGTAATCTCATGCAGACCGATCAGCTGCTCGCGGGCGTGGTGATCCTGTCGGTGTTCGGGCTTGTGGTGGGGAAGGTGATCGGCTGGCTGGAGACGCGGTTGCTGCACTGGCGATAAATTCCGCTGTCGTCCCGGCGAAGGCCGGGACTCACCGCGTGATCTATCGAGGAGGGGCGCTCTTCGTACCAACGAAGATAACGACGTGTCTTCGTCAGACTCCTCCCTGGGGGTATGGGCCCCGGATCTGCGCTTCGCTTGTCAGGGACGACACCGAGTGTGAGGCCAATACCCGTCGCTTCACGCGTTGCCGCGATCCTCTCGGAACAGATCGAGCTTCTGCTGCACCGGCCGGTCCGAGAAGCTGAACAGCACGGCATCCTCATCCGCTTCGTGCGTCACCCATTGCCAGCTCGGCACCACGAACAGATCGCGTGGGCCCCATTCGAAAACGGTGTCGCCGATCCGGCTGCGGCCCTTGCCCTCGATCGGGCAGAACACCGTCGCGTCCGTCGCGCGATAGCGCGCGGTCTTGAAACCCTTCGGCAGCAGCTGGATGAAGGTGCCGATGGTCGGCATCGCGAAGTCGCCGGTCTCGGGGTTGCTGAACTTCAGCTTCAGCCCGTGGCAGGCGTCCCATTCCTGGCCCGTCCTGGCTTTCTCCAGTGCTTCGCGGGTGTAGGCATAGGGATAGCTGAAGATCGGCGAGGTCTTCGATGACCGCTTCGCGTCGACCGGCAGCAGATTGTGGCCGTAGCGGGCAAAGCTGTCGCCCGCCGGTTTTGTGATCTTCTGCTGGTCCTCCTTGGAGCCTTCCGCAAACGAGCAGTCGAAGAACTGCACCAGGGGAATGTCGAGGCCGTCGAGCCAGAACATCGGCTCGCTGGTCTCGTTGGAATGATCGTGCCAGGTCATCGACGGCGTGATGATGAAGTCGCCGGGCTCCATCGCGGTGCGCTCGCCGTTGACGGCGGTGTGGGCGCCCTTGCCTTCGAGCACGAAGCGTAGCGCCGACTGGCTGTGCCGGTGCGCGGGTGCGACGTCGCCGGGCACCACCATCTGCACGCCGGCATAGAGCGATGTCGTGATCTTGGACTGGCCGCGCAGGCCGGGATTCTCCAGCACCAGCACGCGCCGCTCGGCTTCCTTGGCGGTGATCAGCTTGCCGGCTTCCGTCATGTAGTCGCGGATGATGTCGAACTTCCAGAGGTGAGGGCGGCACGCGCTCTTCGGTTCCGGCGTGATCAGGTCGCTCATCACCGTCCATAGGGCAGTGAGATTTTCGCCGTCGATCTTCCGGTAGAACGCCTCGCGTTCCGGTGTCTTGGTCACGGCTTCCATGGTGCGGCTCCCGATCGTTTTGTTGATTGACAGTATACTTACGATCTAGGTAGCGTCAACGTGGCAGGCGACAATCATTGTCGTCATTCCGGGGCGATGCGATAGCATCGAACTATGGTGCGTACTTGCGCGCCTGGGATCTCGAGGTTCCGGGTTCTCGCTTTGCGAGCCCCGAAACGACAAAATGAGGGAGGGTTTCGATGAAGCTGCACGGCTATTTCCGCTCCAGCGCCGCTTACCGCGTGCGTATCGCGCTCAATCTCAAAGGCCTTGGCGCCGAGCATCTGCCGCATCATTTGCGCAAGGGCGAGCAATGCGCGCCCGCTTATCTCGCCATCAATCCGCAGGGCCTGGTGCCTGCGCTGGAAAGTGACACGGGAGTGGTGCTGACCCAATCGGTCGCGATCATCGAGTGGCTCGATGAAACACACCCCAATCCGCCATTGCTGCCAAAAGATCCGTTGCAGCGCGCCAGGGTGCGAGCCTTCGCGCTGGCGATCGCCTGCGACACCCATCCCGTGCAGAATTTGAAGGTACTGGCGCGGCTGCGTGAGCTTGGTCTGCCCGAGGAGAAAGTCCAGGAGTGGGCCGCCTGGGTCAATCGCGAAGGGCTGTCGGCCTGCGAGACGCTGGTCAAGGACGAGCCGGGGCCGTTCTGCTTCGGCGATACGCCGACGCTCGCCGATCTCTGCTTGGTGCCGCAGCTTGCGAACGCGCGCCGCTTCGGCGTCGATGTTGCGGCCTACCCGCGCTTGCTCAAGGCAGAAGCCGCCGCGAAGGCGTTGCCCCCCTTCGCCAATGCGGCACCGGAGAAGCAGCCTGATGCCGAGTAAGGCTCTTCCCCCGATCACGATGGAGGCGGTCTATGCCGCGCCGGGCTATCTGTTCCGGCGCATGCAGCAGATCGCGGTCTCGATCTTCATGGAGGAGTGCAAGGCGTTCGACCTGACGCCGGTGCAATATGCGGCGCTGATCGCGATCCACACCCACCCCGGCATCGATGCGACGCGGCTGTCGGCCGTGATCGCGTTCGACCGCTCCACGCTCGGCAGCGTGATCGAGCGTCTTCAGGCAAAGGATCTCGTCGAGCGCAAGCCGGCGCCCGAGGACAAGCGAATCAAGCTGCTCTATCTGACCAAGCAAGGCGCCGTGATCCTGCGCGACATTATCCCAGTGGTCGAACGCGCCCAGGCGCGCATGCTGGAGCCGCTCAAGCCTGCCGAGCGCAAGGCGCTGATGGGGTTGATGACGCAGCTCGTGGATCTCAACAACGAAGCGTCACGCGTGCCGCTGCGGGCCGAGGATGCGCTGGAGCATTTGGGGAAGGCGGGGTGAGCGGGTGAGGCGGTGCGCCACTCTCCGCCGTCGTCCCGGACAAGCGAAGCGCAGATCCGGGACCCATACGCCGCAGCAGCAGTTTGACGAAGACAGGCAATGACCATCGCGTGCAACGATTAGTGCTGCGGTGTATGGGTCCCGGCCTTCGCCGGGACGACACCTATTTTGTAGCCCCGTCCTCGCCTTAGATCCGCAGCAGCGCCTGCCGGTCGATCTTCCCCGTGCCCGTCTTCGGCAATTCGTCGATGAAGATCACCTCGCGCGGATATTTGTAGGGCAGCAGCTTGCCCTTGACGTAGTCCTGCAGCCGCCGCGTCGCCTCGCTCTGGTCGGTGGCGCGGGTGTTCATCACCACCACCGCCTTCAGCGTCATGCGTCGGTCCGGCAACTCGGCCGCGAACACGGCGCATTCTCGGATGTCGGGGTGATCGGCGAGGCATAGCTCGACCTCGAGCGGGTAGACCCACTGGCCCGAGATTTTTATGAGATCATCAGCGCGGCCGCGGAAGAAGTGGAAGCCGTCGCCATCGCGGACGAAGCGGTCGCCGGTGTAGATCCAGCCGCCCTCGCGAATGGTCTCGGCGGATTTGTCGGGTCGGTTCCAGTATAGCGGCGTGTTGGAATCGCCGCGTACCCACAGAATGCCCTCCTCGTTGTCGCCGACGTCGCGGCCCTCCTTGTCGCGCAGCGCGACCTCGTAGCCGGGCACGCGCAGGCCAGCGGCGCCGAGCTTCTTCTGCTCGGGACGGTTGGAGAGATAAATGTGCAGCACCTCGGTCGAGCCGAGGCCTTCGACGATCTCCAGCCCGGTGAGCGTCTTCCAGCCGTTGAAGACTTCGGCCGAGAGAACCTCGGCGGCCGAGAGCGCCATGCGCAGAGACGAGAAGCTTGTCTTGGCTGCGCCCTCCGCCTTGGTCAGCGAGGTGTAGAGCGTCGGCAGGCCAAAGAAGACCGTCGGCCTGTACTGCTCGATCGCAGCGAAGATCGACGCTGGCTTCGGCTGGCCCGGCAGCAGCAGCGTTGCCGCGCCGGCCGAGAATGGGAAGGTGACGGAATTGCCAAAGCCATAGGCGAAGAAGATCTTCGGCACGGAGAAGCAGATGTCATCGGGTGTCAGCTTCAGCACGTTCCGCGCAAAGGCGAGCTCGCTATAGACCATGTCGTGCTGGAGATGCACGATGCCCTTGGGCCGGCCGGTCGAGCCGGAGGAGTACATCCAGAACGCCATCTCGTCGCGATGCGTCGGAGCTTCCGCCAACTCGGTCGAGAATTGCGTTAGCCAGTTTGCAGCGGCGAAGGCCTCCGGTGCCGCGTGATCGCGGGCGTCGCCATTGACGACGATCAGCGTGTGCAGCTGCGTGTCCTTGCAGGCCTCGGCATTGAAACGCGCGCAGAACTCGGCATCAGCCACGGCAACGGCCGCGCCGGAATCGGCGAGATAGAATTGCAGCAGGTCCGGCGGCGTCAGCGTGTTGATCAAGAGCGGTACGAAGCCGGCACGCACGGCGCCAAAGAAGGCGGCGGGATAGGCCGGGGTATCGTCGAGGAACAGCAGCACACGGTCGCCGCGCGTCAGTCCCAATGAGGCAAATCCGTTGCCCCAGCGGCAAGCTTCCGCACAGAGCTCGGCATAGGTCCGCGACCCCGCCGGGCCAATCAGCGCGAGCTTGTCGCCGTATCCCTTGCGGAGATTGTCGAACAGCATACGGCTGGCGTTGTATCGTTGCGGAACGGCAAAGCCGATCTCGCGTGCCCCAGGACTGTCCGCGGGCACCTGGTCGCGAATCTCGTTGCTCATGCCGTCGCCTCGCCGATCGCGTCTCCGCCGTTCTTCTCGGCTTCGTAGCGGGCCATGAAGACCGGCGACATCGCGCGCAGCCGGGAATCGTCGATGCGGCCGGAGCGGGTGATGTAGCTATAGGCGAAGTCCATCAGGTCGAGCTGCATGTGCTGGGCAAAATGCTCGTACCAGAACGCGCTGGTGCGTGCGGCATTGACGAGCTTCTGCACCACGGGCTTTCGCGCGGCCTGGTAGCGGTGCAGTGCGGTCGACAGATGCGCATCCGATTCCAGCGCCTTGACCAGCGCGATCGCGTCCTCGATCGCAAGCCGCGTGCCGGAGCCGATCGAGAAATGCGCCGAGTGCAGAGCGTCGCCGATCAGCACCATGTTCTTGAACGACCAGTGCTCGTTCCAGACCCAGGGAAAGTTGCGCCAGACCGATTTGTTCGAGACCAGCGAGCGGCCGCCGAGCGTGTCCGCGAACACCTCCTCGCAGACGCCCTTGGACTGCTCGACATCCTTGTAGGCAAAGCCATAGGCCTGCCAGGTCGCGTGGTCGCATTCGACCAGGAAGGTGCTCATGGTCGGTGAGTAGCGGTAGTGATGGGCGTTGAAGGCGCCGCGGTCGGTCTTCACGAAAGTTTGCGACAGCGTGTCGAAGCGCTTCGAGGTGCCGTACCAGACGAATTTGTTGGAAGAGTAGGACAGCGAGGTGCCGAAATCGCCCTCGAAGGTGCGGCGGACCAGCGAGTTGAGCCCATCGGCGGCGACGATCAGATCGTGGCCACCCAGCTGATCGATCGTCTGGATCTGGGTGTCGAAACGTGGAGTGACGCCGACATCGAGGGCGCGCTGCTGCAGGAACTGCAAGAGTTCGAGGCGGCCGATCGACGAGAAGCCGACGCCGTCGATGGCGACGCTGTCACCGCCGAGGTTCAGCGTGATGTTCTCCCAGCTCTCCATATGCGGCGCGATCGCATCGACCGTGTCGGGGTCGTCGCCGCGCAGGAATTCCAGGGCCTGGTCGGAAAACACGACGCCAAAGCCCCAGGTCGCGTCGGCCGGGTTCTGTTCGAACAGGTCGACTTGATCCTCAGGGTGACGCTTCTTCCAGAGATAGGCGAAGTAGAGCCCACCGGGCCCACCACCAATCACGGCGATCCGCAACGTCGGCCTCCCTAATTGACAGTATACTTACTATCTCAGGGTAGACTATTAGGCTCCGGCCTCCCCCGCCAGCGGAATTATCGACAAGGCGAGGTGCGCCGCAGCACAGCTGCGGGCACCCGCTTTGCGCGTGCCCGGAACCGTCAGTTGGGAATCATAGCCAAACCGCGCCGGATTGGCCACACGCGCGTCAGACGCAGCGCTTCACGTAAACCCCGTTCACCAGCACCCTGGTACAGCGGACCACCGGCACCGGCTTGCGGACCACGACCGCGCCGTTCGGCCCGGCGCAGCCGGCGCGGTAGACACCGCGGCCGCAGACCACCGCATTGGCGTCGGATGTCGCGAAGGTCATGGTCGCTGCGAAGGCGAGCAGCGCGGAAGCAGTGAGTAGGAATGCACGCATGTTTCTCTCCCGGTCTTGTCCTGGTTGAAATCGGACTGGCAAAGGATTTGTCGCGGCAGGCGCGCGAAAATTCATTCGCGTGCGCTGCCAAATGTTCGCGTCCGGCCGCGCGAGTTGCGGATCGCCTATCGCGCCGCGAAGGGAGCGAGGACTTCCTTGCACGCGGGCGACAGCGACGCGGCGTTGCCGGCGATGCACTGCACGATGCGGCCACCTCCAGGCGCGACGCCGGCGCAGAGCGAGCGGATGTCGGCGCCGCAGGCGGAGCGGGCGATGAATAGCTCTTCGCGCGGCCGCAGCGGACGGAGAACGATCACGGCAGGCGCGGCCGCCGGGGCTGCTGCGGCTGCGGGGGCTGCACCAGCTGCCGGCGCTGCCGCAGCTGCTGCGCCGCCGCCACCGGCCGCGGCGGTCAGGGCTTTCTCGCATGCGGGTGAAACCTTGGCCTTGTTCTTTTCCAGGCATTCGAGTGCGGGAGCGCCGCCCGGCGGAACGCTGGCGCAGACTTTGGGATAATCGCCGCGGCAAGCGCTCTTGACTGCAGCAACTTGTGCGCTGCTCGGCTTCGCCGCGGCCGCTTTGGGAGCAGCGCCGGCGGCGGGCTTTGCCGCGGGTTCGGCAGCGGGCGCTGCTTCGGTCTTTGCCGGTTCAGATTTGGCAGGTTCAGACTGGGTTGATTCAGATTTGGCGGGTGCTGCTTCGGTCTTCGGCGCGGCAGCCGGCTCGACGGCGCGAACGGCGGTCTGGCATCCCGCCGACAGGCTCGACATGTGGCTCTGCAAGCATTGATACGCCTCCACTCCACCGGGCGTCACACTCGCGCAGTGCGCCATGAAGTCCGAGCGGCAAGCGGAGCGGATGGCGCTCTTCTGGGCCTCGGTCGGGGCCTGCGCGAATGCGCTTGTTGCAATTGCGAAGAGTGCTGCGGCGAGCAACGCGTGACGCGTTGACGTATGTTTCAACGTGTTGATCATTGGGATGAATTCCTGCCCTATCGGTAACGCCGACGCTTTATCAAAAGTGATGCAAACAATCGTCGCGGGTGATGCCGCGTGCGGCATCATTGGCCACCGCGACCTCTACCGCAAGTAGATAATGTCTCTGCAATTGCGACGTAACTGAGAGCATGACCCGGGAAAGTGCGCAGCGGTTTTCCCTCGCGACAAACGTGGAATACGTTTGCGCGGCGGTCATGTTCAAACAAACAACACGTCGCTAGAGCTTGACCATGCGCTTGCCGCGGTTCTCGCCCGCGAGCAATCCGATCAGCGCCTTCGGCGTGTTTTGCAAGCCATCGATGATGTCTTCCTGCACCTTCAGCTTGCCGGCCTTGACCCAGGCCTGGAGATCGGCGAGCGCGCGCTGGCTGTCCTTCATGTAGTCCATGACGATGAAGCCCTGCATCACGAGCCGCTTCACCACGATCAGGCCGGGCACGCCGCGCGGGCCGTGCGCCGACGGCGCGCCGTCATATTGCGAGATCGCGCCGCAACAGGCGATGCGGCCGTAATTGTTCATCTGCGGCAGGCAGGCTTCGAGAATGTCGCCGCCGACATTGTCGAAATAGACGTCGATGCCCTTTGGGGCCGCCGCGCGCAGCGCCTTGAACACCGCACCGTCCTTGTAATCGACGGCGGCATCGAAGCCGAGTTCGGAGGTCAGCCAGTTGCACTTGTCCGCGCCGCCGGCAATGCTGACAACGCGGCATCCCCTAATCTTGGCGATCTGTCCAACGATCGAACCGACCGAGCCCGCGGCGGCCGAGACCACGACGGTCTCGCCCTCCTTCGGCTTGCCGACTTCGAGCAGGCCGAAATAGGCGGTGAGGCCGGCGATGCCGAACACGCTGAGCAGATGTGTCATCGGCTCGAGCTTCGGCATCTTCGTCAAATGCTTTGCGGGGACCGCGGCAAACTCCTGCCAGCCGGTGTCACCAAAGACGATGTCGCCGGGCGCCAGCCCCGGCGCCCTCGAGCTCATGACCTCGGCAATGGCGCCGCCGGCCATCACACTGTTGGCCTCGACGGCCGAACGGTAGGTCGCGCCGTGCATCCAGGCGCGGTTGGCGGCGTCGAGCGAGATGTAACGCACGCGCAGCAAGGCCTCGCCTTCCTTCGGTTCCGGCGGCGCGCTCTCGACCATCTTGAAATGCTCGAGACCGAGCTTGCCGCTGGGTTTTTCCACCAGGAGAATTTGGCGATTGATGTTGGCGGTCATGGCGTTCCCTCTCGGATTGTTTGACGATTATTGGTGCAGTTGCCGCAAACAAAACGTGCAAGCCGCATTCGTTGTGCGCTGCATGAAGGCTAGATCGCTGCGCCCGGTTTCGCAACGGGAACATCGAGCTCGAGCGACTGCACGCAAAGCGTGTTGCGTCGCTGTCATATCTGCGACATCATGAAGCGGCCGGTGTGGTGGGGGTCTCAATGTCGAACAGGTTTACGCAATACATTCTGGCGGCGATGGTGCTCGGCATCATCATGGGCTCGGCGATCTACAATTTCCTGCCCGACACGCGGGGCGACTGGGCCTCCTCCATCAACCTGATCGCCGTGATCTTCCTGCGCCTGATCAAGATGATCATCGCGCCGCTGGTGTTTGCGACCCTGGTCGGCGGCATCGCCCATATGGGGTCGGGCTCCAAGCTCGGGCGCATCTTCGCAAAGACCATGGGCTGGTTCGTCAGCGCATCCTTTGTCTCGCTGATGCTCGGCCTCATCATGGTCAACCTGCTCCAGCCCGGCGCAAACTTCCCCGGCACGCTGCCCGACAAGGCGCAGTCGACCGGCTTGCCGGTTTCCGCCTTCTCGATCGAGAAGTTCCTGACCCATCTGATCCCGACCTCGATCGCGGATGCGATGGCGCAGAACGAGATCCTCCAGATCGTGATCTTCGCGGTGTTTTTCTCGGTGGCGATGGGCGCATTGCCCGAACGCTCCAAGCAGATCCTGTCGCTGATCGACGATCTCGGTCACATCATGCTGAAGGTGACGAGCTATGTGATGATGTTCGCGCCGTTTGCGGTGTGGGCTGCGATCACCGCCACGGTGGCCAAGAACGGTCTCCTGGTGCTGTGGAAGCTCATCGTGTTCATGGGCGGCTTCTATCTGTCGCTTTTCATCCTCTGGGGCATCCTTGTGGCCGTCGGCTTCATCGTGATCGGGCCGCGTTACGGCCATCTGTTGCGGTTGATCCGTGAGCCGTTGATGATCGCGTTCTCCACCGCGAGCTCGGAGGCGGCCTACCCGAAGACGCTCGAAGGCCTCAACCGCTTCGGGGCCTCGTCGCGGATCTCGAGCTTCGTGCTGCCGCTCGGCTATTCCTTCAACCTCGACGGCACGATGATGTACTGCACCTTCGCCAGTATCTTCATCGCGCAGAGCTACCACATCGACATGCCGCTCGGCACGCAGCTCGCGATGCTGGCGACCTTGATGATCACCTCGAAGGGGGTGGCCGGCGTGCCGCGCGCCTCCCTCGTCGTGATCGCCTCGACGCTGTCGCAGTTCAACATTCCCGAAGCGGGGCTGTTGATGATCATGGGCATCGACACCTTCCTCGACATGGGCCGCAGCGCCACCAACGTGATCGGCAACACGCTGGCGACCTCGGTCGTGGCGAAGTGGGAGGGCGAGCTCGGGCCCGAGCATGCGCTTGGACCGGGCGACGTCGTGCCCGGCGACATGGTCCCGGGCGAAGTGCCTGTGATGGCCGGCCATTGACGGGAGTGCGTCATGCGCCCTTTGACGGCGATTTCGAGCGGTTTGTTGCTGGCCGCGTGCCTGCTGGCAACGGACGCCTCCGCCCAGACCGGCGGCAGCGAAGGGCTAAGCCCGACGCTGTCAGCCATCAAGACCACGCACACCGTGCGGCTCGGCTATCGTGAAAGCTCGCCGCCGTTTTCCTTCCTCGACCAGGCCAACCGGCCGATCGGCTACAGCCTCGAACTCTGTGAAGCCATCGTCGAGGAGATCGGCGTCGAGGTCGACGATCCCAATCTGAAGATCGACTACGTCAAGGTCACCTCGGATGACCGTATCGATGCCGTGCTGCAGAACAAGATCGATCTGGAGTGCGGCTCGACCACGGCCAATTCCGAGCGCGGCAAGCGCGTCGCGTTCTCTCCGCTGATGTTCGTCGCCGGCACCAAGCTGATGGTGCCGAAGAGCTCCAGCGTCCAGTCCCTGACCGATTTGAGGGGCAAGACCATCGTGGTGACGAAAGGCACCACCAACGAGCAGGCGATCCAGGCGGCGGACAAGAAGTCTTCGCTGGGCTTGAACATTGTCGTCGGCCCGGACCACGAGCAGTCGTATCAGATGCTGGTCGACGGCAAGGCGGACGCGTTTGCGACCGACGACATTCTGCTCTCGGGCCTGATCGTGCGCCACAAGGCGCAGGACAAGTTCCGCGTCGCCGGCGACTACCTGTCCTACGATCCCTACGGCATCATGTTCCGCAAGGGAGAACCGCAATTGTCAGCCGTGGTCGACCGCACCTTCCGCAAGCTCGGCTCCAACCACGATCTCGTGCCGCTCTACAACAAATGGTTCATCGCCCGGATGCCGACCGGCGAGAAGATGAACGTGCCGATCTCGCTGCAGTTGGAAGAAGCCTTCAAGGCAATGGACGATTCCGCGAGCGCGAATAATTGACCCTTACTTCCTTCTCCCCTTGTGGGAGAGGGTGCAGCCGGTTCGCGGCTACGAATTTGTCCCAAACACCCGGTCCAGCGCCGCGTCGTACGTCGCCTGCACCAGCTCCGGATGCAGCTTCGCCAACGCTTCCATCATCACGCCGGAATTGATCTCGAGCACGCGCCAATCACCGTCGACGCGTACCACGTCGATGGACGCGAAGCGGATGCCGATGGCGTTCGCGGCGGCAATGGCGAGTTTCGCGCACGCCGTACGAATCTCGCCGTCCTCCAGCAGCACCGGCTTGGCGCCGGCATCGAGATTGTGCCGCCAATCGGTGCCACGCTGCTTGCTGTAGACGACGAGGGGCGCATCATCGAGCAACACCACACGGACCTCGTCCTCGATCACGACATAGGGCGAGATCACGAGCCCGGTGCTCATCGCAAAGACCTCGCCAACCGCGTGGTCGAGTTCCGCCTCCGTCGTCACCCTGAACACCGAGCGCCCCGATGTCCCCTCGTTCGGCTTCACCACCACGCCTTGCGGATGGTCGTGAAACAGCGCGAGCATCGCATCGCGCCAGTTGGGGCCTACAACGTTCCTGCCCAGCTTCGGGTTGAGGAAGAGGTGATGCGGAATGCTGGCCACGCCCCGAAGCGACAGCGCCTCGGCGGTTGCCGATTTGTCATTGGCGAGCCGATGGGCGATCGCGCTGTTGAGGCCGATATCGTAGCCGAAGGCGAAGCGGCGCGTCTCGCCACGGCGCATCGCGATCAGCCAGCCGCCGGAGCGGACATCGACCTCAATGCCATGGCGAGCGGCATAGGCCCTGATCGCCTGGACGAAGATCCGCTCGCTGGTGGTCATGTCTTGATCGTTCCAGTCACCAAAAGCCGCAAAAACGCGGGCAGTGGCACCAAGCAGGAGTGAAAATCAGAGCTATTCTTAATGAAATTCTCGCGAGCAAGACGGAAATTAAGTGCTGCTTTCGCGCCCGAAAGGGAAAAGAAATTGCCCTGTCTGCGCCCCGGACAGCAGATCCATTAATGATGCAGCCATTTCCGCCGCAAATGCAGACTTGACCCGCGTCAATTACAGCCGGAACGAGGTTGATTATTGGTCTCAATGGCGTAGATCACACACGCGAAATCCTCCGCCATGGCAATGGTGTCCGCCCCGTTTCGGGGCCGGGCAACGCTTTTGCCCTAAAACCGCAATTATTCGGAATATCGAAAATCATGAGCGCGTTTTACCGAGAGAAGGTTCTTTCCGTCCAGCACTGGACCGACACGTTGTTCAGCTTCCGCGCCACGCGCGACACCGGCTTCCGCTTCCAGAACGGCCAGTTCGCCATGATCGGCCTCGAGGTCGATGGTCGCCCGTTGCTGCGCGCCTACAGCATGGCGAGCGCCAATCACGAGGAAGAGCTCGAGTTCTTCTCGATCAAGGTGCAGGACGGTCCGCTGACCTCGCGCCTCCAGAAGATCAAGGAAGGCGACACCATCCTGGTCGGCCGCAAGGCGACCGGCACGCTGATCACCGACAACCTCATCCCCGGCAAGCGGCTGATGCTGCTCTCGACCGGCACGGGCCTCGCGCCGTTCGCCAGCCTGATCAAGGACCCCGAGGTCTATGAGCAGTTCGAAAGCATCGTGCTGGTGCATGGCTGCCGCCAGGTCTCCGAGCTCGCCTATGGCGAGAAGCTCGTCGCGAACCTGCGCGAGGACGAGCTGTTCGGCGAGCTCCTCGCCGACAAGCTGATCTATTATCCGACCGTGACCCGCGAGCCGTTCCGCAATCGCGGCCGCATCACCGACCTGATCAACTCCGAGCAGATCTTCAACGACATCGGGCAGTCGCCGCTCAACATCGAGACCGACCGCATCATGATGTGCGGCAGCCCGGCGATGCTGGAAGAGCTGAAGCTGATGTTCGAAGGCCGCGACTTCGTCGAGGGCAGCGGCAACAGACCCGGCCATTTCGTGATCGAGAAGGCGTTCGTCGAGCGCTAAACTCTGTTGAAGATGTGGCTTGATCGCGCGCCACGCTCAACCCGTCGTCCCGGACAAGCGCAGCAAAGCTGAGCGCAGATCCGGGACGCGTAGCCACAGGCCGTGGCTATGCGAAGGCTCGGAGTGACAGCTTCCCGGCCCGAAAATGCTGCGGTTATGGATCCCGGGTCTGCGCCACGCTTGCCCGGACGACAGCTGGGGGCACTCCGCCCGTCCCATATCAGCCCCTGCTGCAGTGCAGCAGCCCGCCCATCGGGCTGATTGATTTGTCTCGGCCGAATTCGCTAGCCTGAAACAACCGCCGCGTCATATCCGTATGACAGGCGTAGGCGTATCGTACCGCCTCATGCTGGCGAGAGGGTGGCAATCGTGGCCGACGACAACAAGACGCAGGAATCTCCCAAACGGCTGGCGCTGGCGGAAGAAGGGATCGCCGAAATCCTGCTGCTTCCGTTCTCGCCGCGCTTCATCGTCCTGACGATCTGCGCGGTCGTCACGGCGCTGCTGGTCGGCATCGGCATCGCCGACCGCAAGATCTTCGACATCCTGCTGGTCCCGATCCTGATCTTCGGCGCCCTGACCCTGCTCGGCGTCCGCGATCTCATGCAGAAGAGCCACGCGGTGCTGCGCAACTACCCGATCTCGGCGCATATCCGCTTCCTGCTCGAAGAGATTCGCCCGGAGATGCGGCAGTATTTCTTCGAGAGCGAGAAGGACGGCATGCCGTTCTCGCGCGACACCCGCGCGGTGGTCTATCAGCGCGCCAAGATGCAGCTCGACAAGCGTCCGTTCGGCACCCAGGAGGACGTCTACCGCGAAGGTTACGAGTGGATGCATCACTCGGTGTCGCCGAAGGCGCATGCCGAAGAGAAGTTTCGCGTCACGATCGGCGGCCCGGACTGCGCAAAGCCCTATTCAGCCTCGGTGTTCAACATCTCGGCGATGAGCTTTGGCGCGCTCAGTCCGAACGCGGTGCGCGCGCTCAATGCCGGCGCCAAGAAGGGCGGCTTCGCCCATGACACGGGCGAGGGTGGCTTCAGCCCCTATCACCGCGAGATGGGCGGCGACATCATCTGGGAGATCGGCTCCGGCTATTTCGGCTGCCGCCATCTCGACGGCACGTTCGATCCGGAGGCGTTCGCGCGCGTCGCGAGCCACGACCAAATCAAGATGGTCGAGCTCAAGATCAGCCAGGGTGCCAAGCCCGGCCATGGCGGCGTGCTGCCGGCGGCGAAGGTCTCCGAGGAGATCTCCAAGATCCGCGGCGTCGCGATGGGCGAGGACTGCATCTCGCCGGCCTCGCATCGCGTCTTCTCGACACCGACCGGCATGATGCAGTTCATCGCCGAGATGCGGAAGCTCTCGGGCGGCAAGCCGGCCGGCTTCAAGCTTTGCATCGGCCATCCCTGGGAGTTTCTGGCGATCTGCAAGGCGATGCTGGAGACCGGCATCTATCCGGATTTCATCGTCGTCGACGGCAACGAGGGCGGCACCGGCGCTGCGCCGCTGGAATTCATGGACCATCTGGGCATGCCGATGCGCGAGGGCGTCAATTTCGTCCACAATGCGCTGGTCGGCATCAACGCGCGCGACCGCATCAAGATCGGCGCGTCCGGCAAGATCGCCACCGCCTTCGACATGGCGCGCGCGATGGCGATCGGCGCCGATTGGTGCAATTCGGCGCGCGGCTTCATGTTCTCGCTCGGTTGCATCCAGTCGCTGAGCTGCCACACCGACCGCTGCCCAACCGGGGTTGCGACCCAGGACCCGACGCGGGCGCGCGCGCTCTACGTGCCGCTCAAGATCGATCGCGTGCACAATTATCACCACGCCACGCTGCACTCGCTGACCGAGCTGATCGCCGCGGCGGGCCTGGAGCACCCGCAGCAGCTGCGCCCGATCCACTTCACCCAGCGCACGTCGACGACCGATGTGAGGTCCTTC
Source organism: Bradyrhizobium sp. T-1 (assembly GCF_053592855.1). Lineage (NCBI taxonomy): Bacteria > Pseudomonadati > Pseudomonadota > Alphaproteobacteria > Hyphomicrobiales > Nitrobacteraceae > Bradyrhizobium > Bradyrhizobium sp. T-1. Next base: position 748,185 of record NZ_CM132115.1, read on the forward strand.
GCCCAGCTCTATCCGGCGCTGCGCCCGGGCGAGCTGCTCGAAGGCACCGAAGACCCGCGGTTCCGCGACGCCTGGCGGATGGCCCAGGCCGCGTCGTTCCAGCCAGCGCCGTGAGTGCGCGGGTTGCATAAATTCCTTGCGAGCGGGGCTGGCACTTAAGGTTTGGTTCAACTTTGGGTGTAAATTGTGCCCATGAACGAGCGGCGCAACAAGGCCAGGCATCGCGTATTGAAAGCCGGGACCATCGAGTTCGGTGGCGGCGCGATCGACTGCACTGTCCGCAACTTCTCCGACACCGGCGCCGCGCTCGACGTCACCAGCCCGGTCGGAATTCCCGAGCACTTCACCCTCACCATCAAAGCCGACGGCGCGCACCTCGCCTGCACGGTGGTGTGGCGCAAGGAAAAGCGGATCGGGGTGCAGTTCGGGTGAGGGATGCAGCGTAAGCTCGGTGCGCAGGTAGCAGTACCGCGCAACTACCAGTCTTCACCAAACTCAATTCAGTGGCTATGGGGTCCGGCCTTCGCCGGGGACGAGTGGAGAGACCGCCGCTCGTTCACCCCGTCTCCACCTCGCCCAGCCGGCGCGCCAGAATCTTGTCGATCCTGCGGCCGTCGAGATCGAGCACTTCGATATGCCAACCGGCGAAGTCGAAGGCGTCGCCGACATTGGGCAGCACGGTGAATTGCTGCAGAACGAGGCCAGCCACCGTGTTGTAGCGGTGATGCGGTGGTAGCTCGATGCCGAGCAACTCGCCGAACTCGTCAACCGGCATCCAGCCTGAGACGAGCAGAGAGTCGTCCGCGCGCTTCACATAGGCCGGTTCCGGCGGGCCTTCCTCGGAATGAAAGGCGCCTACGATCGACTCGAGGATATCCGCCGCGGTTACCACGCCTTCGAACGCGCCGTACTCGTCATGGACGAGCCCGATATGCACCGGCGCTGCCTTCAGGATCGCGAGCACGTCGCGCGCATCGGCGGAGGCCGGGATGATCGGCGTCTCGCGCACCAGCGTGCGCAAATCCGGTGTGCGCTCGCGCATATAGGCGACCAGCAGATCCTTGGCCTGAAGCACGCCGATCGGCTTGTCGCGATCACCGTCGCAAACCGGAAAGCGCGAATGCGGGCTCTTCGCGATCAGCGCCTGGATCGCCTCCCGATCATCGTTCAAGTCGATCTCGTCGACCTCGGTGCGCGGCGTCATCACGGCGCCGACCGGGCGGTCGCCGAGCCGCATCACGCCGGCGATCATCTCCTTCTCGCCGGGCTCGAGCACGCCGGCGCTCTCGGCTTCGTTGACGAGATGATGGATCTCGTCCTCCGACACTTTCTCCTCGGCCTTGCCGCCGCGGCCGAGCAGGGTCAGGATCAGCTTGCCGGAGACGTCGAGCAGAAACACGAGCGGCAGCGAGACCCGCGCCAACACGTGCATCGCGGGCGCGACCTTGACTGCGATGCTCTCGGGATCGCGCAGCGCCACCTGCTTCGGCACCAGCTCGCCGACGATCAGGGTCGCATAGGTGATGAGCGTGACGACGATGCCGACGCCGACGATGTCGGCAATGCCTGAGGACAGGCCGAGCTCGACCAGCCATTGCGTCAGCCGCTGCCCGAGCGTGGCGCCGGAGAAGGCGCCCGAGAGCACGCCGACCAGCGTGATGCCGATCTGCACCGTCGAGAGGAATTTACCGGGATCGGCGGCCAATGCCAGTGCCCGCTCGGCGCCGCGCACGCCCCTGGCGGCCAGCAGCGACAGCCGCGCCGGGCGCGATGACACCACGGCCAGCTCGGACATGGACAAGAGGCCGTTGATGACGATCAGGACGACGACGATGATGAGTTCGACGGAGAGCATTGATGTTCCGGGGGCAGCGAGTGTGGCTGCGGATCGCAGCACACACGTTAATATAGGTATTCCCCGAGGAAGTTCCGGCCATCCTGTCGCATACGCCACGGCGAGGGAACCTCGCGGCTGGCCGCCCGTCGGGGCGGCCCTGCGACGACCTGACACTCCGCGGAACTACGGACAGATGCTTAACGGGCCCTTAGTGGCCGCCAGCTAGGTTTTCGGCATTTGCAGGAACATATCGGGGCCCACGATGCGGATCGGGAAGCTTTTCGCGCTGTCGATGCTGACGGTGACGGTTTTTGCGGTCGTTCTTGGCGCCGAGGTGCTGATACCGCAGGCGCGCATCTTCACGAACCGCTCCGATGCGATCAAGACGGTCGATGCTTTTGGCGCCATGCTGATGGTCAGCCAGCAGGTCGCCGGCCTTCGCGCTCCCTATATCGGACCGATCTTCCAGGAAACCGCTGCGACGCAAGCGCAGATCGATGCGGCCACGAAGGCTGCGAAGGCGGCCGAAACCGCATTCGACGGTGCAAGGCGTGCCATCCTGGTGCTCGATGACGGAGCAGCGATGGCAGAGAAGCTCGACCGTGCCGCACAGCGGCTGAAGGAGGTCAACACGGCGGCGGATCGCGCGATGAGCGTGCCTCTGGCCGCGCGCGACAATGCCGCCATCAAGAGCTTCCTGCCCGGCGTCGCCGACGTCCTCGGCAGCATCGAGCCGATCATGAACCGGCTCGAAGCCAAGGTGGTCAACGCCGATTCCTCGCTTGCGGCGCTCCTGAGCCTGGCGCGAACGGCGCAGGATTTGCGGGTTGCCGCCGGCAGCCGTGCCGCCACCTTGTCGCCGCCGCTGTCGGCCCGCCGGCCGGTGACGGTCGCCGAAGCCTCGTTGATGGATCGCATGCAGGGCCGCGTGGAAGCCGACCGCGAGCGCATCGAGGCCGGCATCGATCAGCTCGGAAATCCGCCCCGCATCGCCGCCGCGTTCAAGGCCGCGACCGAGTCCTATTTCGGGAAAGCGGCTCCCGTCGTCGAGAAGGAGATGCCGGCGGCGCGCAGCGACGGCAAATACGGTATCGGCTCCGACGATCTGGCGAGCGTGATCGTGCCCGCCATCCAGATGTTCTACGGCGTGCGCGACGCCGCGCTGGCGGAAGCGGCCGAGCGTGCGTCGGCGGCGCGCGATGGCGCACTGGCGATGCTCGCGCTCGCAGGCGTTGCGGTGCTGGCGCTGCTCGGCACGCTCGGCGGCGTGACCATGATGCTGCGCAGCCGCGTGGTGACGCCGTTGGCGCGGCTCGCCGACGTGATCGGCACGCTCGCTGCCGGACAGCATGAAGTCGAGATTCCCGCCACGGGCCGCAATGACGAGATCGGCCAGGTCGCCGGCTCGCTGCAACATTTCAAGGATTCGCTTGTCGCCCAGAAGGCCGCCGATGCAGCCGCCTCGGTCGAAGCCGAGACGAAGCTCCGGCGCAGCCAGCGCATGGACCAGATCGCGCGCGATTTCGAAGCCATGATCGGCGACGTCATCAACACCGTCTCGTCGGCCTCCTCGGAGCTGGAGGTCTCGGCAGGAACGCTGACAAGCAGCGCCGACCAGTCGGAAAAGGTCACGACGACCGTCGCTGCCGCCTCCGAACAGGCCTCCACCAACGTGCAGACTGTCGCCGCGGCGGCCGAGGAGATGGCCTCGTCGGTCGACGAAATCAGCCGGCAGGTCCAGGATTCCGCGCGTATCGCCGGGGAGGCGGTGCAGCAGGCAGGTCGGACCAACGATTATGTCGGCGAGCTCGCCAAGGCCGCCGGGCGGATCGGGGACGTCGTCGAGCTCATCAGCCAGATCGCGGGCCAGACCAATCTTCTCGCTCTCAACGCCACGATCGAGGCGGCGCGCGCCGGCGAGGCCGGCCGCGGCTTCGCCGTCGTCGCCTCCGAGGTCAAGGCGCTCGCCGAGCAGACCGCCAAGGCGACCGGCGAGATCAGCCAGCAGATCACGGGAATCCAGACCGCGACGGAGGATTCCGTCGGTGCCATCAAGGCGATCGGCGATACCATCACCCGTATGTCCGAGATCGCGTCTGCAATCGCCTCGGCGGTCGAAGAGCAGGGCGCGGCGACGCGGGAAATTTCCCGCAACGTGCAGCAGGCCGCACGTGGCACCCAGCAGGTGTCCGCCAGCATCGTCGACGTGCAGCGCGGTGCGAGCCAGACCGGATCGGCCTCCGCCAACGTGCTCGCCTCGGCCAAATCGCTGTCCGGCGAGAGCACCCGTCTCAAGGTCGAGGTCGGAAAATTCCTGGACGCGATCCGCGCTGCGTAGGAGCGAGCGGCGGACGCGCTCAGAACTCGCCGTGCAGCCGCCCCGAAAACACCGAGACCGGTCCGCGGTCGGCGTTGTAGGCGGGGTTGGTGATGAGCTGGTAGTCGGCGGTGAAGGTCAGCGCCTTGTTCAGCGCATAGGCATAGTAGGTTTCCAGCACGCGCTCGCGGCGGTAGTTGAGCTGTCCGTCGCCGATGAGGGGGCCGAGCCCGCCGGCCGCGATGAAGTCGCGATGATCCTGTGACAAGCCGTTGATGGCGCCCGCAATACCGACGACGTCGTCGGGCCGGCCCCATTTGGTGCCCTTGATCGAGGTGCCAAGCGACAGGCTGCGATCGATGTCGGTGAAGGCCATGATCTCGCTGCGGCCGTCGTTCCAGCTCCAGCGGCCGAACACGCCGATGTCGTCGGTGATGGCCTGTTCGAGATTGAGCGCGTAGCCGTATTTGATGCGGCCGCGGCGGGTCTGGCTGATGTCCACGCCGAAGGCGGGATTATCCAGCGTCTCGCGATAGCTGCCGGAATAGGCGCTGTTGACGAAGCCGAGCGTGCGCAGCTTGCCGGGCTGGCCGAACAGCGAATAGCGGGTCTCGAGCTCCATCACATATTCGCCGCGGCGGCCGACGTTCATGTCGAAATTGCTCGAGTTGGAAACGGCGTCCATCAGGAAATAGCCGCCGCGCAGCGCCCATTGCTTCTGGTTCAACTCGGCGGTCGCGCCGTAGCCGAGACCGAGCTTGTCGGCAGCATAGTCGAAGGCGCCGGACGCCCAGATCGACCAGTTCATGAAATCCTTGCGCGGGTCATGCGCGTAGGAATTGCCGTCGAACACATCGACCACGGAGAATTTGCCGACCTGCAAGGTCAGGCGCGAGACGTCAACCTTGCTCGCGAGCTGCAGCTGGCCGCTGGCAAGCTCCTCCTGCTCGCCACCGAAACCAAAGGTCTGGCGCACGAACAGTCGCGAGGCGTTGAAATGCGGATAGGGAAAGCCGGACTTTTGCGCTTCGCCGTTCGGAAAGCCTGCAGCGCCCGTCGTGTTGTTGAAGCCGAAGCCCTGCAGCAGCTCGGGATTGAAATAGACCTCGCCGCCGTCCCACAGCCGCGCATTGAGATAGAGCGAATTGCTCCAGGTCTGCTGAAAGTCCGGCGTCGGGAGCAGACTGTTCGGTCCGGTATAGGGCGCGTGGAACGCGGGGTAGCCCTGTCCGAGCACGGTCGACTGGCCGTGAATCTCCCAGCGGCTCGATTCGGTGTCGGTGACATCCGATTTCGCATTGTAGGTCGGCACGCCCGGCCAGTCGATCTTGCGATTGAGGCCGATGCGCAGGCTCTGGAAATCCATCGACGACGAATATTGCGCGCCGGAGGGGAAGGTGACGCCCGCGTTCTCGAACTTGCTGTAGAGATATTCGAGCCGCGCGCTCCAGTGCGGCGCGAAGCCATATTCGACGCCGCCGCCGGCAGTCCAGCCGAACCGCGTGTGCAGCACCTTCTCTTCATTGCCGCCGGTCGGCGTCGAAAGAAATCGCTCGCCGGTGAAAGCCGCGCCGCCCGTCGCGTAGAACAGCCAGTTGCCGCTGGTGTAGCCGAGCCGCGCGCGCAGGCTCGCGACGTAGTCCCACCGCTCCTCTGCGCTCGATAGCGCGGTCACCGCCGACGACACGACGTGGTTGGAGGGCAAATAGTTCGGGAAGGAGATGTCGCCTTCGACGCCGAGCAGAAGGCCCGAGCTGAGGCGCCAATTGTAGCCGGCCTGGACGCCACCGGTCGCGCCGGTGAAGACGTTGTTGTTGGTCGCGACCGCGGGATCGATCAGCGTCGCGGAGGATGTGCCGCGGGTGAATCCGGTATGCGCCCCGATATAGAGCCCGGTCCAGTCATAGACGGCTCTCAGCGCCGGCGCCTTGAGCGGCAGGTCGGCCGCACGGCCGGTGGCGGGAAATGCCAGCACGCCCGAGGCAATCGCCGCGGCCGTCCGCAAATACCTGTAACGGTGACTTCTCAACGTCAAAACGTACGCCCCCAAACGCGAATATGTCCCACCCGCCGCGACATCCCTGCCAATTCGCGGCGGTCCTGTCATCAGGGTCCTGGATGCTCACGCGACCGGACGAGATCAGCCGCCCTTGCGCGATTCACCCCCAAGGTCTGCCAAGTCCCTGAGCTTGTTGCGAACCTTATTGCTAGTAATTCGCAATAGCAACTAGTCCAGAATGTCGCAGAGGATGGTTCGCATCGTTATGTGACGGGACTGCAACAAACTCTTGGTGCGAAAAAAGGATGACCCGCCCGGGGGGACAATCGGACGGGTCGGGGGCACGACACGGGGTGGATGAGGCGCCCGTGTCGGACGCAGGATCCACGTAAGATCGGCCTCAGAGACCTAAATCAGTAGCAGCTACGAACGCGGCCAACGTACTGGCCGAAGGCGTTGTACTGGGCGACCCAGCCGCAGCGGTGATAGCCGTAGTAATAGGGTTCGTTGCTGGCGGCGATCGCGGTGCCGACGATGGCGGCGGTGGCGATGCCGGCGCCCACACCCCAGCCCCAGCCGAGCGGCTTGGCTTCGGCCTGCGAGGTGGTGGCCGCGATGCTGCCGGTGACGGCAAGCGTGGCGAGAGCGAGTGCGGCAAGCTTGGTCTTGATCGACATGTGAAACTCCATCCGGGTTGAGGCGGTCCGTTGTGGTCCGCGTGCCCAATTGGACGGAGGCTTGCCGTATCAGGTTCGAAAGCGCCTCAGGCAGCCTGAATAATCGGATCTTTCTTGAATAATTTCAGGTAGATGAAGGCTAGCCGAGGGGGCCCTTGGCGAGCCTGCTCACGTCGAAGTTATCGACCTCAGTCAGCAATTCGCAGAACGCGCGTGCGCCCTGGTCGATCAACTGCTCACCTTTGGCGGCGACGGCGAGCGTTGCATTGCCCACAGCGCCGCTGGCGTTGAGATCCTGCGCCTGCCAGGCAAAGGGCGCGGGCCGCTGCGTCGAGAGCCAGCGATATTGTTGCTCCATCGCGATGCTGCTCGCGGGAAAATCCGCGATCGCATCTTTGCGCACCTGCCCGGGATAGCGCGCCAGCATGATCGAGGTCTCGACTGCGCCACCGTGAATGCCGTGGCGCACTTCATCGGCCGGGAACAATTTCTCCGCAGCCGACAGGCGCGACCACGACGTCGTCACCACGAACATTTTTTGATGCGCGCGAAGATCCTGCGCCACCAGCATCATTGCCGCGCTGTTGCCGCCATGGCTGGTGATGATGACGAGCTTCTTCACGCCGCGCCGCGCGAGGTCCCGGCCGATTTCGGTCCAGCGCTTCAGCGCTACCTCGGTCGGCAGCGTCTGCGTGCCCGGATAGTCGATATGCTCGGTGGAGATGCCTACGGGTTCAATGGGCAGGAACGTCGCCGGCAGCGTCGCCGGCAGCACCTCCCGCACGCGCGCAAGATAGGCCTCGGCAATCAGCACGTCGGTCTCGAGCGGCAGATGCGGGCCGTGCTGCTCGGTCGCCGCCAGCGGCAGCACCGCGATCCAGCGCGACACATCCGCAGGAGCGGCATCGGTCCAGCGGATCTCGCTCCAGTCGCGGGAAGGCGTCATCAAGGTTTCTTTGCCTGAATTTGTCACGTAGTTTGGGGTTATCAGGGGACGCGGGCCCGGCCGGCCAGCGTCCCCTGATCTCTTGCGGTTTTATCGCGTTGTTCTCACATCGGCCAGACTCGATCGACGGAGTGCATTCATGAGCCCATCCCATCTGCGGCGAGCGTTAACGGCGGGCTTGCTGGCCACTGTGGTGTCGATCCTGCCGGCGCGCAGCGAGACCCTGGACAAGGTCACTTTCGGCACCAACTGGGTCGCCGAGGCCGAGCATGGCGGCTTCTTCCAGGCGGTCGCCGACGGCACCTACAAGAAATACGGGCTCGACGTCTCGATCGTTCCGGGCGGTCCGAACGAGAACAACCGCATGCTGCTGATCGCCGGCAAGATCGATTTCTTCATGGCCGCGAACACGCTGATGTCGTTCGACGCGGTCGCCAACAACGTCCCGGTCGTGACCATCGCTGCGGTCTTCCAGAAAGATCCGCAGGTGCTGCTGACACAGCCGGATGCGAAGGTCGCCAAGATCGAGGACCTCAAGCCGCTGACGCTGTTTGTCTCCAAGGAGGGCATGACCAGCTATTTCCAGTGGCTGAAGTCCGAATATGGATTCAGCGAGAAGAATGTCCGGCCCTATAATTTCAACCCGCAGCCCTTCATCGCCAATCCCAAGAGCGCGATGCAGGGCTACGTCACCTCGGAGCCCTTCGCCGTTGAGAAAGCAGCCGGCTTCAAGCCCAACGTCATCCTGCTCGCTGATGCCGGCTTCAACACCTATTCGACCTTGATCGAGGCCCGCCGCGACCTGATCGAGAAGAAGGCAGACCTGGTGCAGCGCTTCGTCGATGCCTCCATGATCGGCTGGTACAATTACATCTATGGCGACAATTCCGCCGGCAATGCCATGATCAAGAAGCTCAATCCCGAGATGACCGACGATCTGCTCGCCTATTCCGTCGCCAAGATGAAGGAATACGGCATCGTCGATTCCGGCGATAGCCTGAAGAACGGCATCGGCGCGATGAGCGACGAGCGCTACACCTCCTTCTTCAACAAGATGGTGAAGGCCGGCGTCGTGAAGGGCGATCTCGACTTCCGCAAGTCGTACACGCTGCGCTTCGTCAACAAGGGCGTCGGCGTCGAGCTGCGCCCCGCCAAGCCGTAACGTATGCTGAGTTTAGACCCAGGTGTGACGTCGTCGCTTACCTCTCCCGGTTGGGGAGAGGTGGTCAACCCGCGACGTCGAACAGCATTTCGCGATCAATGGTAGAGCGCAAAACCTCGCCCACGGTCGAGGCCAGCCTGACGGCGCTTGCCGTCAGCCTGCGCGCTGTGACGAAGATCTACGACAATGGCGTCATGGCGCTCGGCCCTCTCGACCTCGCGGTGCGCAAGGGGGAGTTCATCTCGCTTCTCGGTCCGTCCGGCTGTGGCAAGTCGACGGCGCTGAGGCTGATTGCGGGGCTCAGCGCAGCGTCATCAGGCACGGTGCGTGTGGCCCGTCACGAGGGGCCCGTGCAGCCGGGCCACGGCATCGGCTTCGTGTTCCAAGAGCCGACGCTGATGCCCTGGACCAGCGTGCGCGAAAACGTCCGGCTGCCCTTGAGGCTCGGCGGCATTCCGAAGGCCGAAGGTCGGGCGCGGGCCGATGCAGCACTGGCCAGTGTCGGGCTCGCCGATTTCGCCGATGCCTTCCCGCGCGAATTGTCCGGCGGCATGAAGATGCGGGTGTCACTGGCGCGCTCACTCGTGACCGATCCGGACATCCTCCTCATGGACGAACCGTTCGCCGCGCTCGACGAAATCACGCGCTTCCGCCTCAACAACGATCTGCTCGCGTTGTGGCGCAGCCTCGGCAAGACCGTCATTTTCGTGACCCATTCGGTGTTCGAATCCGTCTATCTGTCGCAGCGCGTCGTGGTCATGACGGCGCGGCCCGGCCGCATCGAGGCCGATATCCGCATCGAGACGGTCGAGCCGCGCGGTGAGGAGTTTCGTACCTCGGCGGCTTATTCCGATTATTGCCGCAAAGTGTCGGCCGCGCTGGCGCCGTCCTATTCGGGACAGTCGACGCTATGACCGCGCAATCCTCCGTCACCACGAAGCCGTCAGGTGCGCAAAGCGCGATGCGTCTCGTGCTGCCTGTCATCGTGTTCGCCGCCGGCCTCGCGGCCTGGGAGCTCGTGGTCCGGATCAAGGAGATCCCGCCTTATGTGCTGCCGGCGCCTTCGGTCATCTTTCTGACGCTGATCAAGGACTGGGCGGTGCTGTCACAGTCGCTCGCCACCACGCTTTTGACGACGCTGGAAGGTTTTGTCGCCGCCGGCATCGGCGGCATCGCGTTGGCCTTGTTGTTCAACCAGTCGAAATGGGTGGAATATTCACTGTTCCCCTATGCCGTCGTGCTTCAGGTCACGCCTGTCATCGCGATCGCGCCGCTCCTGCTGATCTATCTGGAGCAGCAGACTGCGGTCGTCGTTTGCGCCTTCATCGTCGCCTTTTTCCCGGTGCTGTCGAACACGACGCTGGGGCTGAATTCGGTCGACCGCAACCTCGCCGGTTTGTTCCAGCTCTATGGCGCATCAAGGCCGCAAACCCTGCGCTTTCTGAAGCTGCCCGCGGCGCTGCCCTATATTCTGGGTGGCCTGCGCATTGCCGGCGGTCTGTCGCTGATCGGCGCTGTCGTCGCCGAGATCGCGGCGGGAACGGCGGGCGCCGGCTCCGGCCTCGCCTACAGGATCGCCGAGTCGGGCTATCGATTGAACATACCCCGCATGTTCGCAGCGCTGCTGCTGTTGTCGCTAGCCGGGATTGTCATCTATGGGGTGCTGGCGCTAATTTCCCACCTCGTTTTACGGCGCTGGCATGAGAGCGCGCTTGGAAAGGAAAACTGATGTCAACCGGTTCGATTTCGTCCGATAAGATCGACCTTCTGATCTATGGGCCGGTGCGGCCGATCCTCGAGAGCGGGTTTTCCGATCATTTCGTCGTGCACAAGGCCGAGACGCGCGGTGACCTCGAGCGGCTGACGCCGGCGATCCGCGAAAAGATCCGCGGCGTTGCCGTGACCTATCACACCGTTCGCGCCGACAAGGACTCGCTGTCGCAATTGCCCAAGATCGAGATGGTTGCGAGCTTCGGCGTCGGCTACGACCATATCGACGCCAAATACGCTGCCGAGCACAACATCATCGTCACCAACACGCCCGATGTGCTGACCGAAGAAGTCGCCGACGTCGCGATGGGGCTGCTGATCTCGACCGTGCGTGAGTTCATCAAGGCCGACCGTTACGTCCGTTCCGGCCTCTGGCAGACGCAGAATTATCCGCTCAGTGTCGGCTCGCTGCGTGACCGCAAGGTCGGCATCGTCGGCATGGGGCGCATCGGCCAGGCGATCGCGCGCCGGCTCGATGCCTCGCTGGTGCCGGTGGTCTATCACTCCCGCAATCCGTCCAAGGACGTGTCCTACAAGCACTATCCCGACCTGATCGAAATGGCGAAAGCGGTCGACACGCTGATGGTGATCGTGCCGGGCGGCGCCAGCACCAACAAGATGATCAACGCCGAGGTGCTGAAGGCGCTGGGCCCGCGCGGCGTGCTGGTCAACGTGGCACGCGGCTCTGTCGTCGACGAGCCCGCGCTGGTGCAGGCGCTGAAATCGGGCACCATCCTCGCCGCCGGCCTCGACGTGTTCGCCGCCGAGCCGAACGTGCCGGACGAGCTCAAGACCATGCAGAACGTCGTGCTGCTGCCGCATATCGGCTCGGCCTCGGTGGTGACGCGCAACGCCATGGACCAGCTCGTCGTCGACAACCTCAAGTCCTGGTTCGCCGGCAAGGCGCCGCTGACGCCGGTTGCTGAAACGCCGTTCAAGGGGCGCTGATGACTGCTCTTCGGGTCGTTGCATTGCTGATCGCGACCTCTGTCGCCGCGATCAGCGCTGCGCGTGCGCAGGATGCGACGACCCTGAAGAAGGGGATGGTCGGGCAGTGGGAGCTCTCGACCACCGAGCGCAGCAAGACCTGCGTCGTCACCATCAAGGGCGATGCGGTGGCGCAGGGTTTCAAGCTCGAGCTGGAGCCGGCCTGCAAGACCGCACTGCCCTTCACCAAGGACATCGTGGCCTGGAGCATCAAGGGCCTCGACATCGTCCGCCTCCAGGATGCCACCGGTGAATCCGTGATCGACTTCACCGAGGTCGAGGCCGGCATTTTCGAAGGCCTGCGGCAGGGCGAGGGCGTCTACATCCTACAGGATCTCGCCGCCGCCCGCTCGATGGCCAAGTCGATGGACCAGATGATCGGTGACTGGGCCATGGTGCGCGGCAACGGCCAGCCGGTCTGCGGATTGACGCTGACCAACACGGAAGCCGAGCAGGACAATTTCCAGGTCTTCCTCAAGCCGAAATGCGATGCGGCCATCGCCCAGTTCAACCCGACGCAATGGCGGCTCGAGCGCGGCCAGATCATCCTGATGTCGAAATCGGGCGACGTCTGGCAGTTCGAGGCCGACGACAACGCGCAATGGCGGCGGGTTCCCGATACGGCCGATCCCCTGATCATGCTGCGCCAATAGGCGCCCCTCCGGTCCTGCAATTTTTCTGTGGTGCATGTCGCTCCGGCCCCGGCTGGATCGTCATCTCCATAGCGAGCTGATCGCGCGGTCGAACCGGCTGCGTCTCGCCTCAACAGGAGTTTTGCATGCGCTTCATGTACATCGTCACCTCCAGCCAGCCGATGAAGGGCCCGTCTCCGGCGCTGATGGAGGCCATGCAGAAGATTTCCGAGCGGGAAATCAAGGCTGGCCGGATGATCGACAATGGCGGCCTGATGCCGCTTGCGACCGGCGCGCGGGTGCGGATCGTCGACGGCGAGCTCAGCGTCGTCGATGGCCCCTTCATCGAGGCCAAGGAAGTGGTCGGCGGCTACGCCATTTTCGAGCTGCGCGACAAGGCGGAAGCCCTGGCCATGGCCAAGGAATTCATGCAGCTGCACCTCGACCACATGCCGGGCTGGGACGGCACTTGCGAATTGCGGGCGTTCGCCACGCCGGGCGTGGATGGCGCCTGCGAGGTCAACGCGCGGTCCGAACTAGCCGCCCACGCCTGATGAATGGCACACCGCGTCAGGGTCGGCGGCGATGACGGCCGCCGACATCGATCAGGCCATCCGTGCCACGATTCACGCAACCTGGCGCGTCGTGCAGCCGCGGCTGATCGCGACGCTGGCGCGGATGCTGCGCGACGTGCCGCTCGCGGAAGAGCTGACCCAGGACGCGCTGGTGGCGGCGCTCGAAGCCTGGCCCGCCGTCGGTGTCCCTGACAATCCCGGCGCCTGGCTGATGACCGCCGCCCGGCGGCGCGCGCTCGATCATTTGCGCCGCGGCAAGATGCTTGGCGACAAGCACGACATGCTGGCGCGGGACATGTTGCAGGAGCAGGAGACCGTGCCGGATTTCGATGCCGCGCTCGACGATGATATCGGCGATGAATTGCTGCGGCTGATCTTCACGGCCTGTCATCCGATCCTGTCGCGCGAGGCGCGCACGGCGTTGGCGCTGCGCATGATCTGCGGCCTGACCACGTCCGAGATCGCGCGCGCTTATCTCGTGCCTGAAGCAACCATCTCCCAGCGTATCGTCCGCGCCAAGCGGACGCTGTCGAATTCCGGTCTTGCTTATGAGACGCCGAGCGGCGAGGCGCTGTCGGAGCGCCTCGCCTCGGTGCTGGAGGTCGTCTATCTCATCTTCAACGAGGGCTATCTCGCCGCGCGCGGCGAGGAATGGCTGCGGCCGCAGCTCTGCGACGAGGCGCTGCGCATGGGCCGCGTGCTCGCAGGCCTGGCTCCGGACGAGCCTGAGGTTCACGCCCTCGTCGCGCTGATGGATCTGAATGCCGCGCGGGCGCGGGCGCGCACCGATGCGAAGGGTGACCCCATTCTGCTGATGGACCAGGATCGCACGCTCTGGGACTGGCTTCAGATCCGCCACGGGCTGCGGTCGCTCGAACGTGCCGGCGAGCTCGGCGGCGCCGGCGGATTCTACGCGCTTCAGGCTGCGATCGCGGCGTGTCATGCCAGGGCAGAGTCCGCTGCAGCTACCTACTGGCGGCGCATCGCGCAGCTTTATGCCGAGCTGGCGCGGCTGGTGCGCTCGCCGGTGATCGAGCTCAATCGCGCGGTCGCGGTCGGTATGGCCTGGGGGCCGCAGGCCGGCCTCGACGTGCTGGACCAGATCGCCGGCGAGCCGGCGCTGCGCGCCTATCACCATCTGCCCGCGGTTCGCGGTGACCTACTGCAAAAGCTCGGACGGCTCGCAGAGGCGCGGCAGGCGTTCGAGGCCGCCGCGCATCTGGCGACCAATGGACGTGAACGCGCGCTGATGGAGCGCCGCGCTGCGGCGCTTCACACCCAGGACAGCTAGGTCGTCGGCTTGGGCGGCGGCGCGGTGCCTTGCGCCCATTTCTCCAGCTTGCCGAGCACGCCCCAGGCCGTCATCGCCAGCGAGATCGGAAGCGCGAACTGGCTCAGGCCCGGCACCGCCGACGCGATCGTTCCGAACAGTCCGGCAAGGCCTCCCGCATTGGGGCTTGCGGTCACCGCCGAAAGCAGCGCGGTGATGAGCGAGCCGCCGATGCCGAGCGCGGTCTTCTTGCCGTCGAGCATCTTGCCGATAGTCTCGCCAAGCGCGCCGTTGACCTGGCCGAGCACGGGCTTGCTGTTCTTGTCGAGCAGGACGCCGAGCAGGTCGAGCACCGGCTTCAGCTGGTCGACGGGCGTGGGATTGGCCGGAGTGGTCGTTCCGGGCAGCGGCGCGGTCTTGTTGACGAGAGAGAACAGCCGTTCGAGCAGGCTGACTGGATCATTGGTGGCCACTGTCGTGCCGCCGGATGTCGTACCGCCAGGTGCTGTGGCAGCTGGTGACGCGCTTGCGCCTTGCAGCAATTGCGCGAGACCTTCGAGCCGCTTCAGGATCTGGGACAGATCGACATTTGCCGTCTGGACCGGCTGCATCCCTGCGCGCGTGATGGCGGCGACCGTGGCTCCGTCGAGCAGACCGGTGTCGGGAAGGCCGTGGCCTTGCTGAAATTCGGAGACCGCCGCCTTGGTCTTCGGTCCGCTGATGCCGTCTTCGTCGAGCGGCGGATTGGCGCCGAGCCTGTTCAGGGTCTGCTGCATCAGCAGCACCGATGACGCCACATCCTCGTCGGGCTCGGAGTGAGGGGCAATGGACGGGCTGTCGTCGATCGTGATCGAGGAATCCAGCGCCATCATCGCATGCAGGATGACCGCGGTGCCGAGCTGGGTATCGACATGATTAGGATCGAAAACATGGTCGGCGACGAATTTGCCACCCCTTGCTTCGGTCGGTCCGTACAGGGTCGAGCCGCCGTAGAGATAGGGCGAGTTGACGCCTTTGGCGTGATAGCCGAGGCCGTTGAAGCATTCGAGCCGGTAAAGCGTGCGTGCGATGCACCAGTCCTGCGTGCCGACGAAGTGCTGGATTCTCAGCGCGTCCACGGCACCGTCGACGAACGAGCTGAACGGGCCGCGCCCTTTCGGAACGAGGCAGGTCACGCGATGCAGCGTTTCGCCGTTGCCGAGATAGGTGTCGAAATCGAAATTGGACTCGCGATAATGGCAGAGCGCGACGAAGTACCAGGGCACGCCTGTCAGTCGCTCGACCTGCTGGTAGGTCGCCTTGCCGTTGATGGCCTTGCGTGCCGTCGCATTGGCCTCGCCGAGACGCGTGGGCCTGATCTGGAGATTGGCCCAGTTTCTCTCATATTCACTCTTCAAGCTCTCGTATGACACCATCTCCTGCTCCCGCGAATGGATAAAATTATCGGTTCGTCGTGCAATCAAGCATGAGCCGCGTGCGACCGTTTGCGGGCACGGGCTCTGAGTGTGGTTCGGCAAATGTGGCAGGCCATCGCCAGAGTGCATGTGAAATGGCTTACACCTGCGGCGCGAAAGATTGCGGTCAAAGGACGCAATATCGGTGACGTATGCGCGAGTGCGCCGCCATCACACGCAATCCGGGAACCGGCCGGGCGGTCATCCGTTAACGACGGAGACGGTCTGCTTAGGGAATCCCGCAATGACCAAGCGCGTTCTCGCGATCGGCATCGAACCCGGCAATGCGGATTACAGCGCATTCCCGCAGCTCACGCCGGCGCTCGTGCGCAACTACATCGAAGCACAGCTGCTGCGCCTGCGCGGGCTCGGCTATGAGGTCACGAGCTGCCTGATCGATCTCGACGCCGCCGCTGAAGCTGCCGTGACGGCGGCGCTGCGCGACGAGCGCTTCGATTGCATCGTCATCGGCGCCGGTCTGCGCGAGCCGAAGGAGCGGCTATTGCTGTTCGAGAAGGTGCTCAACCTCGTCCACCGCCTGGCGCCGCAGGCCGCCATCTGCTTCAACACCACGCCCGCCGACACGGCAGAATCCGTGCAGCGCTGGCTCGAGCCGTAGCCGCGGCAGGTGCTTCAGCCGTGGCTGTCGTGACAGGCTGGCCCTTTGGCGCAAGGGGCGGGCGCGCGTCGGATTCAATCGAAATTTCTGGCACGGGATCGTTCCAAACGCTATGACTGGCCCGATCGGATGGGAGGATTCGGGATGCTTCGACGTCTTGGAATTGCGATGTGTTTCTCGGTTGCGATGGCCGTGCCGGTCCATGATGCGATGGCGCAGGACGCTCTCGGCGGCGCCATCATCGGCGGCGTGGGCGGGGCGATCGTGGGTGGCGCGCTTGGCGGTGGCCGCGGCGCGGCCATCGGTGCCGTCGTCGGCGCCGGCACGGGTGCTGCGATCGCGTCGGAAGGCGAACGCCGCCGCTCCGGCTATTACGCGTATCAACGCGGCTGCTACATGCAGCGCCGGGACGGCCGCTACGTCCCTGTCGATCCGAGATACTGTTACTGAGCCGATCTTGCGCCGGCGCTGTCTCGCACCGCCGGCGTTGCCATATCTGATCGCTATGACCGATCGCGCTACTTAAGCAGCGCTGGCCTGGCTGACGGCGTCGCCAAGCTCGGCATTGGTGTAGGCCTTGCCGCCGATGCCCCACAGGCCGTCCACCGCATAGACCAT
Organism: Bradyrhizobium sp. T-1; assembly: GCF_053592855.1. Classification (NCBI taxonomy): domain Bacteria; kingdom Pseudomonadati; phylum Pseudomonadota; class Alphaproteobacteria; order Hyphomicrobiales; family Nitrobacteraceae; genus Bradyrhizobium; species Bradyrhizobium sp. T-1. The sequence goes on from NZ_CM132115.1 coordinate 765,048, forward strand.
GTTGACGAAAATCCGCTCGCGCGGATGACGGCCTTCCGCGGCCTTGAACGCGATGTCGGTGGCCTCTCTGATGAAGCTCGCCTTTTGTTCGGCGCTTGCCAACGCAAAGGATGGGACTTTCAACTCGACCACGACGATGTCGTTTGACGTTCCGCCGGCGAAGGACCGGCCTTTCGGGACGGTGTTGATCTCGCCGATCACATTCGGCGTGATGAACGGATTGCCTGCCAGATCATGATGCCTGAGAAACGAGGCGGTCAGCTCGGCGAACATGGTCTTCTCGGCGGCGGCAGTGAAGATGCCATCGGTGGCGACGACGGTGATCGGCATGATTGGAACTCCTCGTGATGTCTGCGCCGCGACCGCCGGCTGCGATCGTGGCTTGCGGTAATATTGCGATCGTTATATAACGATCGTGATTGCATTCGCACGGCGTGGGCGATGCCGTCAACAATAAAATAACGATCGTTATGTAAAAGGTGCGGTGGTGCGATACAAATCCGGACACAAGGAAGAGGCCCGCGCGCGCATGGTCGCGGCGGCCGGCCGTGGCTTCCGCCGCCAGGGCTATGGCGGCATCGGCGTCGACGGTCTCGCCAAGGAGGCCGAGGTCACCTCCGGCGCGTTCTACGGACATTTCTCGTCCAAGGGGGAGGCATTCAAGGCCGCGTTGGTCGCGGGCCTTGAGGAGCTGCGCATCGGCGTCGAGACTTTGCGCGCCGAACACGGTCCCAAATGGGTCGAGGTATTCGTCGATTTCTATCTCGGTCAGAAGCGGGTCTGCGAGCTCGGTTCGAGCTGCGCGTTGCAGAGCCTGACCTCCGAGGTGCAGCGTGCAGAAGTCGGGGTCAGGACCGTGTTCGAGGCCGAGATCGAGGGCGTCGTGAACGCGGTCGCCGAGGGGTTGCCGGGCCGCGCCGCCAAGGACAAGCGCGCGCGTGCCTGGGCGCTGCTCTCGATCCTCTCCGGCGGTGTCACGATGGCGCGCGCGGTCGCGGACAAGGATGTCAGCGCCGCGATTGCGTCCGCGTGCCGCGCGGCTGCGCTCAAGGCCTGCGCAGAAACCTGATCAATTCAACCGAGGAGTGCGAGATATGCGCCTGTCGAACTATCTCTTTTTCACGACCCTGTGCGAACCGGCGCTTGCCTTCTACGCGGCCTGCGGTCTCGGCAACGTCACCGAGATCATGCGCCACGGCCAGGGCGGCATGCCGCTCCGGAATCCCGCGATGCGCGGCAAGATCATGCACGCGAAGTTCGAAGGCCCCGGCATCTGCTTCTATGCTTCGGACAACGACGACGCCGAGCCCATGCGCGGCTCCGCGCACCACCTGATGATGGATGATCAGGACGCAACGACGGACCTGTTCGCGCGTCTCGCCGAAGGCGGCACGATCACCACGCCGCTCGGCATCCAGCCCTGGGGCGACTATTACGGCAAGCTCACCGATCGCTTCGGCGTGCAATGGATGTTGAACTGCGCGTTGGCGCGCGGCTAGCGCATGAGCCCGGCGGTCGGTGCAATCAATTTCGCGCCGCCGGGGCCTCCGGCATGATCTGGCGTAGCGGCTCGGGCGAGATCGATATCTGGCCCGTGAACGGACGATCGTGCGCGGCGATCAGGAGCACCGAGGTGGCGACGCCGGTTGCGAACAGGCCCATCGCGATGGCCGATCCCAGGCGGTTGTCGCAATGAACGAAGCCGATCACCAGCAACTCGCACAGGGCCTGGAGATACAGGCACCACCATTTCACCGAATTGACCGAGGCCAGGCTGACGATGATGCGCTGCCGCCGCGCATCCAGCGCCTGCTCCAGCGCGGCGAGGACCTCGCGCTGCGTGGTTTCCTGCGTTCGGCCCTGCGGCGTCATCGTGACGACGAGCTGCAAGGCCTCGGCGAGCGCCGAGGGCGTCGCCTTCAGCGAGGCCTCCTGATGCGCCATCATCGGCCATTCCTCCGCAACGGCCTGACCGACATAGTCGCGCACCAGTCCGCGTAGCTTCGTTTCCTGCTCCGCCGGCAGGCCGGCGGCGAGCAGCACCGCGCTGCGCAGCGCGCTGGCCTCGCGGCTCACCGCGGCGCCGGCGCGGTCGCTGTCACCCCAGACCTGCGCCGCGGTGAAGGCGACGAACAGGCCGAAGATGATGCCGAGCACCGGCAGCATGCCCGGCGAGATCGCCTTCAGCGCTTTCGCCCGCTCTTCGGTCGCGACCCGTGCGACGGAGATGAACACCGCTGCTGCCAGCAGGTAGGTGAAGCCGAAGATCACCAGCGCCATCAGGGGCACCGGCAGGTTGTGCAGCCAGTCGCTCATGCGGTTCTGCTACGCGATTCGTGGGGTGAAATCAGCCGCGTCCCGTGGCGCTGGCGACCCCCGGCCCGCCCGACGATCGAGGACGCATGACGATGCCTGTCGGCTGGTCGAGCCTCCGGGGGGATGGTTGTGCGTCAAGCCAATGTCCGGTTTATCGCGCTGATCCGATTTGCATTTTCTTGAATCGTCGCTTCCAGGGGAGGGGAGTCGCGGCGAAGATGCCGCAGGCTCGTTCGCCGTCCCGCAGCGAACCTGTCCTCGGTTTTGAGGACCAAGGAATGATGGTTCAAGCTCAATCGGAATTGAACATGAAACTTGTCGCTTTGGTCTTTACGTGCCTCCTGTTCTTCGCATTGCCCGCCGGCGCAAATGACGCGGACACCTTCAACGCGATGGTGGTATTGGCCAACAAAGGAGACGCTGAGGCGCAGTACCATGTGGGCATGATGTATAATAACGGCATTGGCACGCAACAGGATCGTAGCCAGGCATTCGGGTGGTTTCAAAAATCGGCTGCGTCCAATCATCCGCTGGGAGCTTATAAGCTCGGCTGTTATTACGATGGGCAGGGCGCCGGCATTGTCGAATCCGACCCGGATCAGGCACTGAAATACAAGCTTGTTTCCGCCAATGCCGGTTACGCACTTGCCCAGCACGATGTCGCAAATCTGTATGACAGGCGAGGAAATTCGCAAGAGGCGCTGAGATGGTGGAAGATGGCGGCTGATCAGGGATATCCCAACGCCCTCTTCAACCTATCTCGCGTGTATTCTGCAGGAAAAGGCGCGCCACGAGATCTGTCCTTGTCGTATGCGTATTTCAAACTCTCGAACATCGCGCCAAGGAAAAATGTGAATGAGATGGCTACCCTGCTGTCCAAGCCGGAGCTTGCGACTGCAGAAAAACTGGTTTCCGAATGGAAGCCGCAACCAACGGCTCTGACGCTCAAGGCAAAGAGCGGCTTCAGCGCAGCGGAAGAACACCTGAGGACCAGCAGGAATTAGATGTCCTGATTGGTCTTAAATCAGCCGCATCCCGCGCAGGCTCGCATGCCCGCTTTTGCCGACGATGATGTGGTCGTGCACGGCAATCCCGAGCGGCTTGGCGATGTCGATGATCGCTTTGGTCATCTGGATGTCGGCCTGCGAAGGCGAGGGATCGCCACTCGGATGATTGTGAACGAGGATGAGGGCGGTGGCCGAAAGCTCTAGCGCGCGCTTGATCACCTCGCGCGGATAGACCGGGGTGTGGTCGACGGTGCCGGTCTGCTGCACCTCGTCGGCGATCAGCTGGTTGCGCTTGTCGAGGAAGAGCAGGCGGAACTGTTCCTTGTCGGCGAAGGCCATGCTGGTGCGGCAATAGGCGATCACCTCGTTCCACGACGACAGTGCGTTGCGGCTGTTGACCTCGCCCTTGGCGACACGATGCGCGGCGGCAGCGATCAGCTTGAGCTGGTTGATCGCGGATTCACCGACGCCATCGACCTCGCGCAAGCGCGCCACCGGCGCATGAACGACCTCGGCGAACGAGCCGAAAATCTTGATCAGTGTCTTTGCCAGCGGCTTGGTATCGCGCCGCGGCAGCGCCGGGAACAGCGCCATTTCCAACAGCTCGTAGTCGCTGAGCGCGTCCGCGCCCGCGCTGTAGAAGCGCTCGCGCAGCCGCTCGCGATGGCCGAGATAATGCGGCGTGTCCTCGGGCTTGCTGTCGTCGGCGTCGGTCCTGGCGGGCATCGTCCGCCAGCATTGCTGCGGATCTCCGTTTTTGCAACCGTCAATTGCCGCGGTCTCAGCGATCGCGCTTCCACCCCGGCACCAGCGCAGCGAGCCGGTCCTTGATCGGGCGTTCGAACATCGGCCCGCCCATGGCTCCGGGCGGCGGGCCCGGAGGCGGACCGGCGCGTCCGACCGTCGCCTCCGCCCGGCGATCGACGCCGAGCGTCAGCGTCGCGACGTAGCGATCACACTCCTCCTTCACCGCGCAGAAGGCACGATGCTCGGGATCGGAACGTTCGATGACGTGGTCGTTGGCGTTGATCACCATGCGCTGACGCGCGCGGCCGCCATAGTCGGGTACATTGGCGTAGATGAACTCGTTCAGCGCGTCGGGCAGGAAGGTCTGCCCGGTCAGCACGGTCCGGTCGCCGAGAAACACTTTGAAATGGATATGCGTGGTGCGGCCGTCATACCAGCCGGGATAGATGGTGTTGAACATCGCCCACCCGGCGCCATCGGTCATTTGCGTGCCGCGCAGGAATGTCTTGCCGGTCGCATCGACATTGTGTGCATCGCTCTGGCCAGGAAACGCCGAATAGAGCCCCTTCGCGTCGCAATGCCAGATGTCGACCCGCGCGTCATGAATAGCGGTGCACGCCCCGGCCTCGATCACCCGCAGCCGCAGGGTCAGCGGCACGCCGGGCCTGCCCTCGGCGATGTCGGATCGCACGAGTTTCGGGTCGAAGTAGAACGGCCCTTCCTCCGCCTGTGGCGTCAGGATGCAGGCGGGCCCGGCGTCCGCCGCAACAAAAGCAGCCTTTGCGCGGGCCGGCAGCAGGCCCGCGGCGCTGGCCGATACAAATCCGAGGAAGCCGCGCCGCGTCGAGGTACTCACTGCTTGTCTCCTGTTTGCTTGACGTCATCGGGAAACAGGATGGCAAGATCAGGCTTTGATGATGGCGACAATCAGCTCCGCGGTTTCCCATCGTGTCGCGCGCGCGGGGGTAACGTGACAGTGATCACTCCGGTGAGAATGAGCGTCATTCCGGCCAAAGCTGACCAGGTGAAACTTTCGCCGAGCAGGGTGGTGCCGAGCATCACCGCGAAACCCGCCCGCAGATAGCTCCCGCTGGTGGTGCCGAGTGGACCAAGTGTGCGGATCAGCCGGAAATAGATCACCATCGCGAATGCCGTGCAGACGACCGCGAGCGCGACCACAGCTGCGATTGCCTGCGCCGGCGGTGGCGCCAGCGTCCACGGCCGCTCGAGGATCGCGGCCGCGGGCAGCATCAGGATTGCGGCGCAGCTCATGGCGCCTGCGGCCGTGACGATCGCGGGAAGTGTTTTGAACCGCTGCCCCCATAGTGGCGCGAGCGCGTAGCAAAGGCTCGCGCCGAGCACGGCCGCTTGCGCCAGTGGCGCAGTCGTGCCGATGCCGGACAGCGCATCGATCCCCAAGGTTATCGCGACGCCCGCGAGGCCGAGACCGACGCCGGCCATTGTCCGGCCGCTGACGGCCTGTCGCCCGCGCCCGGTCATCAACGCGATCGCGAGCACGAACATCGGTGGTGTCGCATTGAGCACGCCGGCAAGGCCACTCGTGATATGCGCCTCGCCCCAGCTGATCAGCGTGAACGGCAGTGCGCTCTGCAGCAGCCCTTGCACGAAGAAGGCCGCCCACACCGATCCCTGGCCCGGAAGTGCGTGTCCCTGCACCTTCGCAACAAGAAGGAGGAGACCTGCCGCGAGCGTCACGCGCCCCGCGACCATCGTGAATGGCGGAATCGAAGGGATAGCCAATTTGATCAGCGTGAAGGAGCTGCCCCAGATCAGCGACAGCAGCAGCAAGAGGGCGATTTCGCAGGCGAGGGCGGGTTGCTTCGATGTCGCGTATTCGGCCTGCGTGCTCATGTGATTTGCTCCGGGATCTGCCGGCAACATGATCCGAAGGCAACGGCGCGGGCTGGCCGAATTCGGACCTCATCGTTCGATCGAGTCCGATTTCAGCTACTCCGCGCCCCGCATCGAAACTATTGTCGGGGCATGACGACCGGCCCGGCGCAACGGCAAGCCCTGCCACCGCATCTCGATTGGGAGACATGCGACCGGGCGCGGCTGGCACGTGCCCGGTCGTTCGACGGCCTGTTCTTCTCCGGCGTTCGCTCGACGCGCATCTATTGCCGGCCGGTCTGTCCGGTTCGTCCCGCACGCTCGGAGAATGTCACCTTCTATGCGACTGCGGCGGCCGCCGAGCGGGCCGGCTTTCGTCCGTGCCTCCGCTGCCGGCCGGAAACGGCGCCGGGCTCGCCGGCCTGGCTGGGGACGGCCACGACCGTGGCGCGCGGGATGCGGCTGATCGATGACGGCTTTCTCGATCGCGCCACCATGACGGAGCTCGCCGAGGCGCTTGGCGTCGGGCCGCGCCATTTGTTGCGCCTGTTCCTGCGCCATGCCGGCGCGAGCCCGAACGACATCGCGGCGACCCGGCGCGTGCAGGAAGCCAAGCGCCTGATCGATCAGACTGAGATGACGTTGGCGGAGATTGCGTTTGCGGCGGGCTTCGGCAGTGTCCGCCGGTTCAACGATGCCTTTGCCGCGACCTACAAAAGGCCGCCGTCATCGTTTCGCCGGCGGCGATAGAGAACGATCACTGCGTTGTCATTCCGGGCTCGCTGCTGCGCGGCGCCCCGGAATGACCGGGTATCATTGGCCGATCTGCTTCTCGCCATGCCGCTCCGACAGCGTGAAGATCTCGACGCCCGTCGCCGTCACGCCGACCGAGTGCTCGAACTGCGCCGACAGCGAGCGGTCGCGGGTCACCGCAGTCCAGCCGTCGGACAGGATCTTCACATGCGGCTTGCCGAGATTGATCATCGGCTCGATGGTGAAGAACATGCCGGGCTTGAGTTGCACGCCTTCGCCGGGCCGGCCGATATGGATGATGTTCGGCTCGTCGTGGAACATGCGCCCGAGGCCATGGCCGCAGAAATCGCGCACCACGCTCATGCCCTGCGGCTCGACGAAGCTCTGGATGGCGTGGCCGATGTCGCCGGTGGTGGCGCCGGGCTTCACTGCGGCAATGCCGCGCATCATGGCTTCATAGGTCACTTCGATCAGCCGCTCGGCCTTGCGTGCGATCGGGCCGACCGCATACATCCGGCTGGAATCGCCGTACCAGCCGTCGACGATGAAGGTGACGTCGATGTTGACGATGTCGCCTTCCTTCAGCGGTCGGTCGCCGGGCATGCCGTGGCAGACCACGTGGTTGAGCGAGGTGCAGGTCGAGTAGCGATAACCGCGATACATCAGCGTGGCCGGATAGGCGCCGTGGCTGAAGGCGAAGTCGCGGACGAATTCGTCGATGCGATCGGTCGGCACGCCGGGGCCGACGATGTCGGTGAGCTCGTCGAGGCACTTCGCCACCAGGGCACCCGCCTTGCGCATGCCGGCAAAGGCGGCCGGCCCATGCAGCTTGATCTGTCCGGTCTTGCGCAGGGAGGTATCGGTGGCTTCGACGTAGCTCATGCGGATATTGTCTTCTGGGCTTGGGCCCGGTGCGGGCGGAAGGGCTTGATTTCAGGCCCTAATTTAATGATTGCGGGCCTTCGTGCAAGCTCAGGCTAAGGCGTTTTCGAGCGAAGTGGGTCCCGGTTCGCGCCAAGAAGACGCGTTAAAGCAAGAATCCTACCCGCCAAGCGGGCGAAAGCGGGCTCAAGTCGGGACTTCTACGGTGGTTTCGACCGGCAGCGCACCGCCGCGGACGCGGATTTCCCGGACCGGGTAGGGAACTCGGATGCCCTCGCGCTTGAAGGCGTCCCACAGCGCCAGCATCACGTCGCTCTTGACGGCATCCATGCCGTCAGGGTCCGCAAGCCAGAGCGTCAGCGAGAACTTCATGCCGGCCTCCGCGAACTCCGTGAGCAGGCAGTTCGGCGGCTTGCCCTTCTGCGCGCGCGGATGGGCCGACGCGGTCTCGATCGCGACCTTGCAGACCAGCTTCGGATCGGCGTCGTAATTGGTGCCGAAGGTGATCTTCACCAGCGTGTTCTTGTCGGTGTAGGTCCAGTTGACGACCTTCTGCGTCACCAGATCCTCGTTCGGCACCAGGAATTCGCGGCCGTCGCCGGCGGCCACGGAAATATAGCGCGTCTTCATCGCGCTGATGCGACCGGTGTTGTCGCCGATGGTGACGAGGTCGCCCGGCTTCACCGATTTGTCGGCGAGCAGGATGATGCCGGAGATGAAGTTGGCCACGATCTTCTGCAGGCCGATGCCGATACCGACGCCGACCGCGCCGGAGAACACCGCGAGCGCCGAGAGGTCGATGCCGACCGCGCCGAGCGCGATCACGATGGCGACCGCCAGCAACCCGATGCGGATGATCTTGATCAGCAGCACCTGGACCGACGGCGTCAGATCGGTCGTCGAGTTGATCTTGCTCTCGGCGAAATTGCTGGCGATGTTGGTGAGCCAGAGCGCGATGATCAGGAGCGCGCCGGCCTTGATCACCAGCAGCGGCGTCAATCGCAGCCCGCCGAGCACGATCGCGTAGGAATCGAGCAGGTCGACCGTGGTGTCGAGCTGGCCGAGGATGGACAGCGCAGCGAAGAACCAGGCGGCAACCGACACCAGCTTGACGATGAAGGCGTTGCGCAGCACCGAGGTCACGAGCCGGATCGCGAGCCAGGCGAGCCCAAGCTTGGCGGCGACCATCAAGAGATAGCTGCGGCTCGGCCAGGTCGCATGATACATCACCACGCGCGAGATGATCACGAGCAGGGTGAACACGGCCGTCGAGGTGCTGGCGGCCATCACGTGGACGAAACGGCGAAGCGGCATCGGCCAGCGCATCGCGAGCGAGTTCGTGTCCACACGGCTGCGCATTGCGGCTTCCGCAGCATAGGCGATCCCCGCCGCCGCCAGAATCAATCCGAATTGCAGGTAGAACCAGGGGGACGAGATTTCCGCCCCGACGCTGCGCGCAGTCGTCTGCACGAACTCCATGAGGTCTTTGAGGTCCATGTCCATCGGGCGGTCTCGGGAAAGCGGTCGGGCGGTTTGATTCGAAAGCGCCGCAGATTCTCACAAAGGAAGCGGCCGGGCCATCGATACACCGCGAAGTGAAGCGCGTTAAGGCCGCAAAATACGGGCAGATTGCCGCGAGCGGGAGAAAATGGGTTGGCGCGCAGGGGCTGCGACGATATGGATGAAATTCCAGCGATTTGTACCCGGAAGGTGGATGGCCTCCCTCGACTCTTTTAGCATCGCCATTCTGCTCGGCGCCGTCCTCGTCATGGCCGGTATCCTGTCGAGCCTGCTCGCGCTGCGCTTCGGTGCGCCGTTGCTGCTCGTCTTCCTTGCCATCGGCATGCTCGCTGGCGATTCCGGCCCCGGTCAGATTCAGTTCAACGACGTCGGCACGACCTATCTGGTCGGTTCGGTGGCGCTGGCCCTGATCCTGTTCGACGGCGGGTTGAAGACGCGCTTTGCCAGTATCCGTGCCGTGCTCGCGCCCTCCGTGGTGCTCGCGACCGTCGGCGTGCTCCTGACGGCGCTGATCACGGCGCCGTTCGCGAAATACGCGCTCGACCTCAACTGGGCGGAGTCGCTGCTGGTCGGTGCTGTGGTCGCCTCGACCGACGCGGCGGCCGTGTTCCTGCTGGTGCACACCCAGGGCCTGCGTCTGCGTCCGCGCGTCGGCGCGACGCTGGAAGCGGAATCCGGCACCAACGATCCCTTCGCGATCTTCCTCACCTTGATGCTGGTCGAATACATCTCGCTGGGCTCGAGCACGCCCGGTCATGTCGCGATGGAGTTCATCCAGGAGGCGGCGCTCGGCGCCGTCGTCGGCGTGATCGGCGGACGCCTCGTCGTCATCGGGCTCAACAAGGTCGCGCTGCCGCAGGGCCTGCATGCGCCGTTCGTCACCACGGCCGCGCTCGTTATCTTCGGCGGCTCGCAGATCATGCATGCCTCCGGCTTCCTGGCCGTCTACCTCGCCGGTATCATCATCGGCAACCGGCCGACGCGCGCGCATAATTCGGTCGTGGCGTTCCTGGACGCCGCGACCTGGCTGGCACAGATCGTGATGTTCGTGCTGCTCGGCCTTTTGGTGTCGCCGAGCCGGCTGGGCTCCAGCGTCCTGCCGGCGATCGGCGTCGCCTTCGTCCTGATGCTGGTGGCCCGGCCGATCGCGGTGTTCGTCTGCCTGGCGCCGTTCCGTTTCAACTGGCGCGAAAAGATCTTCATTGCCTGGACCGGCCTGCGCGGCGCGGTCGCGATCTTCCTGGCGTCGATCCCGATGCTGGTGGGCCTGTCGAAGGCCTATCTCTATTTCGACGTCGCCTTCGTCGTTGTGATCATCTCGCTGCTGCTGCAAGGCTGGACGCTGGCGCCGGCCGCGCGCAAGCTGCACGTGGCACTGCCGCGCGCCGAGCGCGGTCCGCGCCGCGTCGAGCTGGATCTGCCCGGCCAGCTCGAGCAGCAGCTGGTCGGCTATCCGGTCCGGCCCAAGAGTCTCTATTTCCGGCGCGGGCTGATTCCGTCCTGGTCCAAGCCGACCCTGGTGATCCGCAAAGAGAGCATTTTGACGCCGGCGGAAGCCGAGCCGGTCGCGCCCGGGGATTACATCTATCTGCTCGCGCCGCCGGAAAAAGCCGAGGCGCTCGACCGCTTCTTCGTCGACATGCAGCCGAGCACGGCGCCCGACCCGCATCTGCTCGGCGACTTCATGGTCTCCGGCGAGCACACGCTCGCCGAGCTCGCCGAGATCTACGGCGTGAAGATCGGCGAGGATGACGGCAAGCTCACGCTCGCTGACTATTTCGACGTCCATCTCGATCGCGCACCGAAGGAAGGCGCCGAGCTCGCTCTGGATTCGATCGTGCTGGTGGCGCGCTCGATCTCCGGCGGCCGCGTCAACGTCGTCGGCCTCCGCCTGCCGGAAGAAGATGAGACGCCGCCCCCGCCGACCCGCAGCCAGGCGCTGCGGAAGAAGCTCGCGGAGCTCTGGGCCTCGGTAGCGGGAGTTTAGAGGCTGCCCATCTCGCGAAAGTCGTCGTGAGGGCGATTGCCAGACAACCGCCACCAAATCGCCGCATCCGGTTCCGGAACGCTCTGCGGCGTTGTCCGTTCTTAGCCGCGTAACGGTCAACACGTCTGACAGGAGCAATTCATGCGCAAACTCATCCTGCCCGCCATCGTCGCGCTCAGTCTGGGAGCGGCGGCGCCGGCGATGGCCTATGACACGGGCGATCAGATCTCGATGCAGGCGGCGCTCGATGTCGCGACCGATATCGGCGTCATGACCATCTCACACACCGAGTTCGCCGGCGACGAATGGCAGATCGAAGGCCGCGACCGCAGCGGCCGCTGGATGGAGGTCGACGTCGACGCCCGAACCGGCGACGTCCGCAACGTCGATCGCGGGTGGTAAAGGCAAACGCGGTGTCCGGCGAGGATCAGATTCTTCGCCGGGACGACAGCGGTGGATGGGTTGGCAGCGCACTTCACGTCAGCACTTTCACCCCGCCGAACGACGTCACCCGCCCCTGCCTGAGCATCACGATCTGCGTCGCGAGCTGACGCAGTTCGGCGACGTCGTGGCTGACATAGACCATCGGGACATTGGCTTCGTCGCGCAGCCGGACCAGATAGGGCAGGATCTCGAGCTTGCGGGCCTCGTCGAGCGCGCCGAGCGGCTCGTCGAGCAGCAAGAGGCGCGGCTTCGACAACAGCGCACGGCCGAGCGCGACGCGCTGGCGTTCGCCGCCGGAGAGCTTTCCGGGGCGGCGATCGAGCAGCGCGCCGATGTCGAGCAGCTCGACGACGCGCGTGTGTTGCGCCGGATCGCGCGCGAGACGGTTCATCCGCCTGCCATAGTCGAGATTTTGCGCGACGTTGAGATGTGGAAACAGCCGCGCATCCTGGAACACATAGCCGATGCGGCGGCGCCAGGCCGGCACGTGAATGCCGGCGGCGGTGTCGTCGACGGTCTCGCCGTCGATGACGATGGTGCCGCGGTCGGGCCGCAGCAGGCCCGCGATCATGTTGATCAGCGAGGTCTTGCCGGCACCGGAGGCGCCGAACAGGCCGGTGACGCGGCCTTCGCTCGAGAACGACGCTTGAAGCGAGAATTCGCCGAGCTGTTTTTCGACATCGACGCGCAGCATGGTCAGTTCCCGTGCAAGCGCTGCGTGGCGCGGCGGGCGAACCATTCGGCAGCCATGAGCGCGCCGAGTGCGAGCACAATCGAGACGATCACGAGCCGCCCCGCGGCGGCGTCGCCGTCCGGTGTCTGGATCAGGGAATAGATCGCGGACGAGATCGTCTGGGTCTCGCCGGGAATGTTGGAGACGAAGGTGATGGTGGCGCCGAACTCGCCGATCGCCTTGGCAAAGCCGAGCACCATGCCGGCGAGCACGCCGGGCAGCGCCAAGGGCAGCGTCACCGTGAAGAACACCTTGAAAGGCGCAGCACCGAGCGTCTCGGCGGCCTGTTCGAGCTTGCGGTCGATCGCCTCGATCGACAGCCGCATCGGGCGCACCAGCAGCGGAAACGACATCACGCCGCAGGCGAGCGCCGCGCCGGTCCAGCGGAAGGCGAAGACGATGCCGAGATGATCGGCGAGGAAGCCGCCGACGAGGCCGCGGCGGCCGAAGGTGAGCAGCAGCAGATAGCCGGTCACGACCGGCGGCAGCACCAGCGGCAGATGCACGACGGCATCGAGCACCGACTTGCCCCAAAAATCCTTGCGGGCGAGCAGCCACGCCAGCGCAATGCCGAATGGCGTTGCCACCAGCGTCGCGATGACGGCGACCCTGAGCGAGAGCAGGATTGCCGTCCATTCGGCGGGAGAGATGTCGAACACGACAAATCAGGTGGTCGGGCTGATCAGGAATTTAAAACCGTATTTTTCCAGAATGGTCTTGGCCGTCGTCGAGCGCAGGAAGGCGAGATAATCGCTGGTCTCGGGCTTCGCCGTCGTGGTCGCCGCCACCGGATAGATGATCGCGGGATGCGAATCCGCCGGGAAGGTGCCGACGATCTTCACGCCCGGCTCGACCTTGGCGTCGGTGGAATAAACGATGCCGAGCGCGGCTTCGCCACGCGCGACCAGCGTCAGCGCGGCGCGCACGCTCTCGGCCATCGCGAATTTCTGCTCGGCCGCCTGCCAGGCCCCGAGCTTCTCCAGTGCGGCCTTGGCATATTTGCCGACCGGCACCGACTTGACGTCTCCGGTCGCGATCTTGCCGTCGCCGGCGAGCTTTGCGAGATCAAAGCCCTGCGCAATGGTGACGTTGTCGATCTTGGAATCCTTCGGCGCGATCAGCACGATGCTGTTACCGAGCAGGTTGACTCTGGAAGGCTCGTTGATGGTCTTCTTGGAGAGAGCGTAGTCCATCCAGTCGGTGTCGGCGGAGACGAACACGTCGGCCGGCGCGCCCTGCTCGATCTGTTTGGCCAGCACCGAGCTCGCGGCATAGCTGACGCTGAACTTGACGCCGGTCTTGGCGGTGTAGGCCGCATCGATCTCGTCGAGCGCGTTCTTCATCGAGGCCGCGGCGAACACGGTGATGGTCTTGTCCTCGGCGCTGGCGGGCGAAAGGCTCGCACTCGCGAGAAGCACGAAGGCAGTGAAAAGTCCGGCAAGTCGATACATGGATGGCGCTCCGTGCCCCGCGCGCGCACAAACGCACGCGCAAATCTGGCGTTGGGTGGGTTCAAGTCGCGACGGGCGGAAGCGCTGTTCCACGTGTCCCGCAGCGGCTTACGGCCGGCGGGGATATCGCAGGTGCGAAGATAGCAGGCCGGCGCCTCAGGTCAAAGGCGACGGTTTGTCTAGCCAGACCCGCTTATTGGGCCGGCAGGATCGCAATGGACAGTGAATTGTCCTTGGCACCGCTGATCTGGAGCACAAACGGCTTGTCCGAGAGCTCGTATTTCATGGTCTTGCGGATGCCGTCGCAATCGGTCGCGCCGCTGAAGGCCACCGGCTTGAGGAAATGCCCGTCCTGGACAAGATCGACCCAGGCGCCGGAGGACAGGCTGATCGTGTAGAGCCCGGCCTTGGCCGCCTTGATGCTGGTGAAGCCGGCAAAGGTGCCGTCCTTCGGCGCCCGCTCCGGCGGCGAGGGCAGTCTTGCCTCCTGCGGCGCGACCAGCCCCAGAGTGATGGCCGATGCCGGGACGGCGGCCTGTTCGCTGCCCGAGGCGAGCCTGGCACGGTCCGGCGCAGTCAGCGCGGCGCGATCGCGCTCGATCGGCCATTTGAACTTGTCGCAGCCGCTGGGCTCTTCGGCGGCGAAAGCGGAGGTCGCGCTGATCGTGAGCACGGCAAGAAGAGCGAGGACGCGCATGTCAATCTCATCGTTGGCCACGCCAGGCGCGGCTTGCGGTCAGGTTTGTTGAAGGACGGGATGCGCATCCCGGAATGCCGCGGGCTTACGGCCAGGCGGCGCGGCGATCCTAGCGCATTTGGGGAGTGCGAACCAACCAACTACTTCGTCATCCCGGGGGGGCGCGTAGCGCCCCGGGACGACACTGGTGTGTGTAGTGGCAGCGTCAATCTCCCCTCGTCATCCCGGACAAGCGGAGCGCAGCCACGTCCTGTGGCTAGCGCGACAAGCGCAAGCGCTCGCGCGGCGGTCCCCGGCTCGCTTCGCGCCCCGGGACGACGGTGGTGTATGAGGTGGCAGCGCGCCCAACCACGCGCCCTACGGCTTCGCATCGCCCGCGTGCAGCACGGCTTTGCAGGCCGCCGGCATCTGGGCCAGCGTCATCGGCGGTTTCGGCTTCGGCGGCTCCGGTGGCGGTTTCGGGTGCAGCACGCCTTCGCTGAACCAGTAGGCGAAATCGGAGGGCTTGCAGCCTTCGTCCTCGGATTGCGATGGCTGGCCTTCGCATTCGCCGGCGCCCGCCGGGCAGCGCATGCGGATGTGGAAGTGATAGTCGTGGCCCCACCAGGGCCGGATCTTCGACAGCCAGGAACGGTCGCCCCTGGCCTCACGGCACAACGCCCTCTTGATCGCGGGATTGACGAAGATGCGCTGTACCGCCGGCTCCTGCGCGGCGTCGCGCAGCACCAGCACATGGCTCGGCGTGAACACTCTGGGATCGATGTCGAGGCGATCCTCGCGCACCATCATCACTGCCGACATCTCCTCGCGTTCTTCGCGCGAGAGCCGGTGATCGGGCATCGGCGTCAGCCAGATGTCGGCATCGAGGCCGATCTGATGGCTGGCATGGCCGGAGAGTGCAGGGCCGCCGCGCGGCTGGCCGATGTCGCCGACCAGGATGCCCGGCCATCCCGCGTCCTTGTGCGCCTTGGCGGCGAGGCGCTTGATCAGCGCGATCATGTCGGGATGACCGTAATTGCGGTTCCGCGACAGCCGCATCACCTGCCAATTGTCGCCGTTGAGCGGCATCTGCTGCGCGCCGCCGATGCAGCCCTTCACATAGGAGCCGATGACGCGGGCCGGTCCCCTCGAGGGCAGCAGTTTTCGCGCGAACAGATCCTTGGCGCCGAGCTTGGGATCGTTCGGATTGGCGAGCGGCGGCAGCGGCTTCGGGTTGACGCTGCCCTTGTCCTGGGCCAGCGCGCCGCCGGCGGCCAGGAGCGTCATGACAAGCAGGAGAGAGGCGATGCGGCGGGGACTCATGCTGGCATCCTTATAACCCAACACCGCGCTGGGGTCACCGAACGATGCGGCACGTCATGCGGGCGTGATTCTTAACCGCGCGATAACTCTATCCCGCACTGACCAAAATTCGTGCGCGGAACGAGAGGCGTCCCGGTCCCGCATGCAAGCGGGCCTGCGTTCCGGAATTGAATCATGGAGACTGCACGTTTTTGCGCCTCCGCTCTCGCGGATCGCGACGCGCGCGCAGGTTCGATGCGCCTGACGATGCTTCTCGCGCCTCGCAAACAGGCAAATCAGTCCGGCGCGCAGCCACGGCTCAATGGGCGCCGCCGACCAGGATTACTTTTCTTTCAGACACTTGGAGCAAGACTTGCGGCCGCTAGGCGCGGCTAGGACGTGTGAAGTTGAGTTTGGGGTCCAATAGAACAAAAAAACGAAAGCGAACCGTGCTTGCGAGAGGCGGCCAACAGCCGCGCAAGCTGCGATTTGCGCGCGCGCCTCATCAGCCCGTCGAACGCGACCAACTCGTGCAGAGCCGTGCGGAAGCTGAAGCCGCCATCATTGATGCACGCAAATCGCATGAACGGCTGCGCCAGGCGGTCGACCTGTTGCCGCAAGGCATCGTGATTCTGGATCCCGATGGCCGTTACGTTCTCTGGAACAAGCAATATTCCGAGATCTACAGCAAGACCGCCGATCTGTTCCAGGAAGGCGCGCGCCTCGAAGACACGCTGCGCGTCGGTGTTGCCCGCGGCGACTATCCGGAAGCGGCCGGTCACGAGGACGAATGGATCGCCGCGCGGCTGAAGAAGCTCTACGAGCCCGGCAAGCGCCACGAGCAGACGCTGTCCGACGGCCGGGTCATCCTGATCGAAGAACGCCGCACCGATGACGGCGGCGTGGTCGGCCTGCGCGTCGACATCACCGAATTGAAGCAGCGCGAGGCCTCGTTCCGCCTGCTGTTCGACGGCAATCCCGTCCCCATGATCGTCTGCGCGCGGGACGACGAGCGCATCCTCGGCGTCAACGACGCTGCGATCGCGCATTACGGCTATAGCCGCGCCGAGTTCGAGCGTCTGAAGATCCGCTCCCTGCAGGCGTTCGACAGCGAGCCGCCCTGGACCGTCGATCGTTCCAGCGACGAGCAGGCCGGCCGCACCTGGAAGCACGTCAAGGCCGACGGCGCGCTGATCGATCTTGCGATCTATTCCCGCGAGCTGACCTATGCCGAGCAGCCGGCGGTGCTGCTCGCCTTGATGGACATCACCGAGCGCAAGCGCGCCGAGGCGCGGCTCGCTTTCATGGCCCAGCATGACGCCCTGACCGGCCTGCCGAACCGCAATCTGTTGCGCCAGACCATGGACGAGATGTTGCTGCACACGCGGCGCAGCGTCGAGAAGGTCGCGGTGCTGATGCTCGGGCTCGACAATTTCAAGTCGGTCAACGAGACGCTGGGGCACGCTGTCGGCGACAAGCTGCTGCGTGGCGTCGCCAAGCGCCTGCGCTCCACCTTGCGCGAGGAAGACACGCTGGCGCGGCTGAATTCCGACGAGTTCGTCATTGTTCAAAGCGGCCTGACACGGCCCGAGGACGCGGTCGGGCTCGCAAAGCGCCTGCTCGAAGCCATTGCCGATCCCTATCTGCTCGACGGCCATTCCGTGGTGGTCGGCGCCTCCATCGGCATTGCGACGGCGCCCGGCGATGGCGACGATTCCGAAAAGCTGCTCAAGAGCGCCGACATGGCGCTGTCGCGCGCCAAGTCCGACGCACGCGGCACTTTTGCCTTCTTCGAAGCCGCGCTCGATGCCCAGGCACAGAGCCGCCGCAAGATCGAGGTCGAACTGCGTGACGCGATCCAGAACGACGTGCTGCGCCCCTATTATCAGCCGCTGATCGACCTCCGGAGCGGCCGCATCACCGGCTTCGAGGCGCTGGTGCGCTGGCCGCATGCCGAGCGCGGCATGGTCTCGCCGGCCGAATTCATTCCGGTCGCCGAGGACACTGGCCTGATCAGTCCGCTCGGCGGGTTGATGCTGCGCCGCGCCTGCCTCGATGCGGCGACCTGGCCGGACGACGTCCGCGTCGCCGTCAACCTGTCGCCGCTCCAGTTTCGCAGCGGCAATCTGCTGTCGATGGTGACGGATGCGCTGAAGCAATCCGGCCTGCCGCCGCGCCGGCTCGAACTCGAGATCACCGAGACGCTGCTGCTCGAGAAGAGCGCGCAGGTGCTGGCGACGCTGCATGCGCTGCGCACGCTCGGGGTCCGCATCTCGATGGACGATTTCGGCACCGGCTATTCCAGCCTGAGCTATTTGCGCAGCTTCCCGTTCGACAAGATCAAGATCGACCAGTCCTTCGTGCGCGGTTTAGGGGCCAATCGCGAGGCGCAGGCGATCATCCGCTCCATCGTCAGCCTCGGCAAAGGCTTAGGGGTCATCATCACGGCCGAAGGCGTCGAGACCGAGGCCGAGCTGAGTTGCCTGCGTGCCGAGGGCTGCGACGAGGGCCAGGGCTTTCTGTTCAGCAAGGCGCGGCCGAACGTCGAGATCATCAGCCTGCTCGCGGCGCAACGCGGCATCGACGGCGACACCGCGCTGGTGGCTTGAGGGACTACTGGCGTAAGGGATGCGCGCTCTCTCACTCCCTCGCCCCGTTCTTACGGGGAGAGGGAGCGCAGCGGCAATCGCGGCTGCCACCTAGCCCCCCGCCAAAATCATCTTCCCCACGTCCTCGAAATGCGTGTCGCGCGCCTGGATCTGTTGGGCGATTGCATGCATGTCGCGAAACCGCCGCTCGAACGGATTGCTGCGAAACACGGCGGTGGCGCCGGCCATGCGATAGGCGGTGTCGACCACCTTGGCCGATTGCTGGATGGTCCAGGTCGCGGCGAGACGGACGGCGCTGCGATGCGCCGGGCTGAACGCGCTGGTCGCCGAGAGGTCGCGCCACATCGCATTCGCCGTCGCATAGAGATAGGCGCGGGCGGCGCGCAGGTCGCCCTCGGTGCGGCCGATCAGGCCCTGGACCGCCTGATTGTCGCGCATCGCGCTCGCCGCCAGCGACGGCTGCTTCGTGCGCGCCAGGGCGATCGCCGCATCCAGCGTCGCGCGCGCGACGCCGAGCGAGACCGCGGCAAAGCCGAGGCTGAAGGTCGAGCCGGTCGGAAGCCGATAGAGCGGGCCCGGCTCGCGCAAGGCCTCGGGCACGTCGCGAAACACGGCAAAGCGGTCGGGGATGAAGAGGTCTTTCACCTCGTAGGAATCGGTGCCGGTGCCGGCGAGCCCGATCGCCTGCCAGACGTCGTGCATCACCGCGCTTGCAAGCGGGAATAGGATTGTGCGCATCTCCGGCGAACCATCGGCATTCTTCCGCGGTATGCCGTCGGCGCTGACGATGCGGACGTGGGCGCCAAGCCAGCTCGCCTGCCGCGAGCCCGAGGCAAAATCCCAGCGCCCGGTGACGCGATAGCCGCCCTCAACCGCGCGCGCCTCATGTGCCACCGCGCCCCAGGCGAGAATGCCCGGCGACGTGTTGAAGATCTCGTGCGCGCTGTCGTGGTCGAGCGCGGCTGCGATCATGGCGCAGACGCTGCATTGGCCGAGGCACCAGGCCGTGGAGGCATCGGCCTTCGCGATCTCCTCCAGCATCTGCATGAAAATCTCGGGCGGGGCTTCCGATCCACCCAGGCTCTGCGGCAGCAATGCCCGATAGAGCCCGTTCCCGATCAGCGCATCGACGACTTGAGGCGTCAGCCGCCGCGTTCGCTCGATCTCGTCGGCCTCATCCGCAATCAGCGGGACGATGGCCCGCGCGCGCTCGACGAGATCAAATCCGACAGTTCCGTCCATGTCCGCGTTTCCTCGCCCATTCTGCCGTGAGCGGTGAAATGCGATGGTGGTCTATTTCGTAGAGGCGATCAAGCTGCTGCTAGGACGCCTCGAGCGCCCGTTCCGTGATGATGGTGCGCTCGTCGCCATGATAGCTGTCGCGCACGGCCTTGAAGCCGAGGCGGGCGTAGAATGTCTCGGCGGTGACCGAGGAGGGAACCGTCAACACAGCAATGTTTCGCTCGCGTGCAATGCGCTCGATCTCCGCCATCAGCAGCCTGCCGATGCCGCGCGCCTGGACGTCGGGCGCCACGAACACGGTGCGGACGACGCTTCCATCCAAGCTTGCCGTACCAACCACGCGGCCGCCGATGGAGGCGACGAACACGGTGCGTTTTGCGATCAGCGCCCGCACCGCGTCCCGACCAAAGCTTTGCTCCACCCTGGCGATGATCTCGTCGGTATAATCCTTGGCATTGGTTTCACGCAGCGCACGCAGGATCACCGCGCTGATGTCGGCGGCGTCGTCGGCAAGCGCTGGCCGGATCGTGCAGTCCATCACTTGGCTCCTGACCGGCTTGTCGTGCCGGCGGGATAAATGCTACGTTTTGTAGCAGATCTCCGTCCGAGAGGCACGCGATGAAGAAGCCAACCCGCCGCGCGCCGGCCGAGCTGAAGCTCGAGGACGCGCCGATGAGCGACATCATCGACGCCCTGGCCGGCGGGCGTGTCACCGCGACGGCGCTCACAAAGGCCTATCTCGCGCGCATTGCGGCCTATGATCGCGGCGGGCCCATGCTGAATTCCGTTCGCGCGCTCAATCCGGACGCGCGAGCGATCGCCGGCACGCTCGACGGCCGCAAGCCGTCGGCCAAGCGTCCGCTGGCCGGCGTCCCGATCCTGGTGAAGGACAACATCGCGACATCAGACAAGCAGCCGACGACGGCGGGCTCGCTGGCACTCGAGGGCGCGCGTGCGAAGCGCGACGCCACCGTCGTCAAGCTGCTGCGCAAGGCCGGCGCGGTGATCCTGGGCAAGGCGAACTTGACCGAGTTCGCCAACATCCTCGCGATCGACATGCCCTCGGGTTACTCGTCGCTGGGCGGCCAGGTGAAGAACCCCTACGTGCCGGCGCTGGTGGACGGTAGGGGCATTCCGATCGTGGACCCGGGCGGTTCGAGCTCAGGTTCGGCGGTCGCCGTCGCGGCTGGC
The DNA here is from genome assembly GCF_053592855.1 of Bradyrhizobium sp. T-1. Lineage (NCBI taxonomy): Bacteria > Pseudomonadati > Pseudomonadota > Alphaproteobacteria > Hyphomicrobiales > Nitrobacteraceae > Bradyrhizobium > Bradyrhizobium sp. T-1. The sequence goes on from NZ_CM132115.1 coordinate 785,760, forward strand.
CTGTGCGCAGCCTCGATCGGCACCGAGACTTCGGGCTCGCTGCTGCATCCTGCCAGCCGCAATGGCATCGTCACGGTCAAGCCGACCGTCGGACTGATCAGCCGCGCCGGCATCATGCCGATCGCGCACAGTCAGGACACCGCGGGGCCGATGACGCGCACGGTGCGCGACGCAGCGCTGCTGCTGAATGTGCTGGCCGCCGAGGACCCGCGCGATCCCGTGACGGAGCGGCAGCGCAGGCCGGCCGATTACACGGCCGACCTCGCACGCGATGCGATGAAGGGCGCGCGCATCGGCGTGCCGAGCGACCCGGCCGACCCGCTGAACGATTGCTACTACGGCAAGTTGTCATCCGACGGGGCCAGGCTGATGGCCGAAGTCATCAAAGTGATGCAGGACCTTGGTGCCGTCATCGTGCGCGCCAACATGCCGACGCGTGGCTGGATCGCCGGGCCTGGCACCGGCATGGCCGTGCTCAACCGCAATCCGCTGAGCAGCAACAAGGGCAATCCGACCGGCGCGCCGATCGTTTTTCTCTACGAGCTGAAGTACGGGCTCAATCTCTACCTCAGGGATTGGGCGACCAATACCGGCATCAAGACCATGGCCGATATCGTCGCCTTCAACGCGGCGAATGCGGAGAGAGCCCTGCGCTTCGGCCAGGATCTGTTTCTCGCCGCTGACCTCACCAAAGGCGATCTGAGCGAGCGCGAGTACAAATCCGCACGTGCCATGGATTTGCTCGCGGCCAGGACGCATGGCATGGACGCATACATGAACCAGCACAGGCTGGACGCCGTCCTGTTTCCCGGTGCGACCGGCGCGGCAATCGCAGCCAAGGCAGGCTATCCCAGCGTCATGGTGCCGTCAGGCTTCGTCGCGGGGGCCGACGGCAAGGACACACCGGACTATCCGCTTGGTGTTAGCTTCGCGGGCCGTGCCTGGAGCGAGCACAAGCTGCTGCGTCTCGCCTATGCCTATGAGCAGGCCTCCAACATGCGCAAGCCTCCGCCCGGCCTGCCGGGGCTGTAGACCGCCGCGCAGGGCCTGAACCTACGCGGCGCGGCGCACGACCAATTCCCATGCCGATCGTCAGAATTCTCCTGGTCCTGCTGGCGTTCGCCGCGCCCGCCTTCGCGCAGGACGGTATCCACGAGCTGAACGCCGCGCGCGATGCCGCGAAGGCGTTCAAGATCTATATCGACGGCGTCGCGAAGAAGGGCGGGCGGCCCGATCTGACCCGGCCGGAGGTCGCCGCCATGCTCGGCCGCATCTACGATCTCGACGCCTTTGCGTCGCTGCCGCCCCCGGAGGCAAGCGACATGAACTGGCTGCCGGACTGGTTCGACGCCGCCAACGCGTCGGCCAAGCTCTTCACCTTTTACGGCGCAAAGCCGGGGCCGCAGCCTGATTTGCCGGCGGTCGCGCGTAACATGACTGAATATGGCGATCAGTATGCGACGGCTGTCAGCTTCATGATCCGCGGCATGGCGCGCGAGGCAGTTGCGGGCCAGATGTTCTGGAACGAGCTTCCGCCGGAGCACCGCACCCGCATCCGCGAAGAGGGATTTGCGGGCCTTCGCAAGAACAGCGCCCTCTTCATTCTGTCCACGGTCTGCGCGGCGATCCAAGGCGCGAGCAAGCCCGCCAATGCGCGCCTGGTCGCGGCGGCGCTGCGCGACACGCGCGAAGTCTGGGCGAACTATCTGTACCCTCAAGATCGGGCCCGCGTGATCGCAGAGCTTGCCGACCTCCCGAAATGGGCGCCCGACGAAACGGCGCGCGCCGATCTTGCCACCTTCACGGCCGCGCTTCAGGCGGTGAACTGATCGAACGTCCTGCGTTAAACCTGCGCTTCCACTTTCTCGTCCGGGCTGCTTTGACCGAGCCTGGGCTCCGAGCCCGCAAGCAGCCGCTGAATGTTGGCGCGATGGCGGATGATAACGTAGAGGCCGCCCGCGATCACCAGCAGCCGATAGGGCAACGGGTGCGGCAAGCCGCAGACGAGAATGATGGCCGCCACCGCCGCAAGCATCGAGCTGAGCGAGACGATCCGGGATATCGCGAGCACGAGGCCAAAGACGACTGCCGTCCCCAGTCCCACCGGCCACGACATCGCCAGTGCCACGCCGAGCCCGGTCGCGGCCGATTTGCCGCCGGTAAAGTTCAGCCAGATCGAGCGGCCATGGCCCAGCAGCGCGGCAATGCCTGCGAGGCACACCGCCCATGGTACCCAGAGTTGCAGATCAGCGGCCGTCGGCGGCGTCGATGCTAGCTTCGCAGTCAGCCAAGGCCAGAACCAGCGCGCAACCAAGATCGCAGCGACGCCCTTCAGCACGTCGATGACGAGCACCGCCAAGGCAGGCCATCTGCCGAGCGTCCGCAGCACATTCGTGGCGCCGGTGGACCTCGAGCCGTGCTCGCGAATGTCGATTCCTCTGAGTAGCTTTCCTGCCAGATAGCCCGTGGGGATCGAGCCCAGGAGATAGGCGATCACCGATCCGACTGCGCCCGCGATCCAGAAAGCCATGTTTGTGTCCAGTGTACCGTCGCCCGTATTTTATCGCCGACTTCGCTTGACCGCCATCGGCAAGATCTTGGAGCCGTCTTCCCGCGGTAGCAGAAGGCGCCCAAGTTCAGGCGCGACGCGAGCGCGATCGTGCAAGCCGAGCGCGGACGCGCCGTGGCCGACGTGAATGCTCTCGGTGAGCTTCAGGAGCGCCGGCCTTTGGAGTTGAAGATCTTGTCGCGCGTGGGTTCCATCATGACCAGAAAGAGCACGATGAACAACGCAACCGCGACAGGATAAGCGAAAATCAGCAGAACCGATGCCAACATGACTTCGCCGCGGGCGCCGAAGAAAAACGGTGCCAGTTCGAGCGGCATGACGACGCCGAACCCCGCACTAATTCCACCAATGACTGCCACCACGACGCAGATTGCAACCCTGTTCAGGAATAGGGCGAGCACGAAACAAACCAGTGCGACGGCGATGAGCGCCGTTTCCGTCTGGTGCATCAATTGGACCGGCCAGCCAGACTGTTGATTGCCGAGAGAGGCGAACACGAACATCATGGGAGCTACTAAGGCGCTGTCCTGACTCACGGCCGGCTTTCGTCCGACTGACCGCGCGTCCGATGATTGCACGTTTTGGTTGATAATTTGTGTGCTTGCGCGGGACTTGGCCTGGTTACGGCGCCGCTGCCTTTCCCCTGCATTGAACCTGTCCGGCCTCCAGGCGCACCAAAACCGCGTATGTCTGGCACAAACGCGACGAAGGAACGCGCGATGAAGGCCCTGAAAGCGTCGATCTGCATTGCGGTCACGGCACTCGCGCTGAGCCTGCCGCTGGGCGCGCCGTCCCACGCAGGCGAGGACGAGGCGGGCACGCTCACCCGGCAGATGAAGGAGCTCTATCGGGCCGGCAAGTACACCGAAGCGCTGCCGTTGGCCCAGAAAGCCCTCGCTCTTCGCGAGACGGAGTCTGGCCCCGATGACGCCAAGGTCGCGATGCCGCTGAATGATCTCGGCACGATCCACTACAATCTCGGCCAATACGCTGTTGCGGAGCCGCTGTACAAGCGCGCGCTGGCCATCAGGGAGAGGACGCTCGGTCCGAAGCATCCCGAGGTCGCGATGGTGCTGAACAATCTGGGCGATCTCTATCGCGCGGAAGGGCGTTACGCGGACGCTGAGCCGCTGCTCAAACGGTCGATCGCCGTTGACGAGACAACGGTCGGTCCCGACGATCCGTCGATCGTGCTGCCGTTGAGCAACCTTGCCGCCGTCTACAGCGGTCAGCGTCGGTACGACGAGGCCGTGCCGCTGTTCAAGCGGGGGCTGGCCGTTCTCGAGAAGGCGCACGGCCCCGACGATCCCGAAGCCACGGTGCTGATGAGCAACCTGGCCGATACCTACATCAATCAGCATCGCTATGCCGACGCCGAACGGCTGCTCAAGCGCGCGATAGCGGTGACCGAGAAGGCCTACGGACCCGATCATCCCGACGTCGCGCAGGCGCTGAACAATCTGGCCGCGCTCTACGCGCGTCAGGGGCACAACGCCGATGCCGAACGGCTGTTCAAGCTGTCGGTGGCCACCATGGAGAAGACGCTCGGTCCCAACCATCCGGATCTCGCCGATGTCCTGGAGAACCTGGCCGGTCTCTACAAGGACGAGGGCCGCTACGCCGATGCCCGGGAAGTCATCAAGCGGTCGATGGCCATTCGTGGCAAGACAGGGGCAATCTGAACGGCCGGCGAGGCCGGTCGATAGGTCCTTCGCGTGAGGATCATCGCGCGATCGCGTTGGGAGCCTGCCATGACGACGCCTGCAAGACTGCTCGGAATTGCCGTCGCCCTGTCGTGGCTCGGAATGTCAGCCGCAATGGCAGCCGGCGGCTCGTCGAAGGACATGTGGAGCGGCGCATGGAGGCTCGATATGGACCGCTACGATCGGCCATGGCTCACCTTTTACGACACGAGCCACAAGACGGTGTTTCGCTTCGGCTGTGGGACGCATTACGAGCTCGATGCGGTCTATCCGGGCGAAGCGCCGAAGCAGGATCACACCGAGGCCACGATCACGATCGGCAACGGCAAGACCCGGATGGACTTCGCCGGCTTCACCTACTCCGGCCCCGAATCCTTCCCGCCGAACACCTCGATGTTCAACCAGGCGGACCTCGGGCATCCCGAATTCGCCGACGACAAACGGAGCGCGCTGGAAAACCGCCTCCTGGATCTTCTGGGCTCCGGGAAGCCCCTGACGATCTCGGCCGAGGGCAAAAGCTACGTGCTGCCGCCGACCAGGGCGTCGCGCTGGCGCGCGCGTTTCCAGAAGGTCTGCTGACGCGCCGGTCGCAAGCAACGGCGGCGCGCGTCTCCTTGGCAGCATCCATTTTTTTATCGTATTGACGGCTCGACCATGTCGGCATGGGCCGGTCTCGATCGTCCTTGGGTGGACAGTCGCGGACCCGTTGTAGGCGACCCCGGCACACGGGCCGCGACGTCGTCACCTCGAGCCGTCATAATCGAACTGGAGCAAGACCCCATGAGGATCACCGTCGAAACCAGCGTCGCCGCCCCCATCGATCAGGTCTGGCGCGCCTATACGACGCCCGCCGACATCGTGAAGTGGAACGCCGCGTCGGACGATTGGCACACCACCAAGGCGACAGTCGACCTGCGCGAAGGCGGCATCTTCTCGTCGCGCATGGAGGCCAAGGACGGCAGCATGGGTTTTGACTTCGCCGGCACCTACACCAAGATCGTCGAGCACAAGCTGATCGAATATGCATTCGGCGATCGCAAGGCCGAGGTCGAGTTCGTGCCCGGAGCAAAGGGCGTCGTCGTCCGCGTCGTTTTCGACGCCGAAACGACCCACCCGGTCGAGCAGCAGCAGGGTGGTTGGCAGGCGATTCTCGGCAGTTTTGCGCGATACGTCGAGGCGAAGCAGAAGGCGTCGTAAGGGCGTAGGGCAAGGGATGGAGGCTGGGGCTGGCGTCCGCTTCGGCTTAGAAGCGGACGTTGATTGCCCAGCCTGCAGAAATCCCCATCGTCATTCAGCACCCCCGACAAATCCCGCTGATCTTGCGGTCGACATTCGCATCCTCCTGATCGAGAAAATCCGGCGGTCCCATCGTCGTTGCAGGAACGTCCGATGCGTGCGGCTGGCGATGGCCGACCGGTGCCGTCCAGGGTTTTGTGGTGGTTTCCTTTCCGGCCACTGGCGCACGGAACGATTGCGCCGACGCGATGCCCATTTTCGAGACGAGTGCGACCACAACCAGCAGCTTCGAGGTGCTCATGAATGCCTCCGAATCGCGTCCGCGCGAGATGCGCGGCTCTGACATTCTGATTTGCATCGAAGACCCGTTATTCCGCTCATAGCGGAGGCGTGATGCCGCCGTGACCGGGCTTTCCGGAGCGAGGCCGCGTCAGACCGGTGCTTTCCGGCCGATCAAGCCGAACGCGATCATGACGAGGCTGATGCCGCCGACGACGCCGGAGACCTCGCCGACCGTGCGCATCAGGGCGACAGGATCATTGGACCACAGCGTCATGTCGCGCATCGACAGGAAAAACAGCACGGCCAGCACCAGCAGCACCGTGCCCACCGCAATCAATCGCCAGTTTCGTCGTCGCATGACAGACACCCCGTATCGCCCATGGACGGGCAAGCCGATCCCTACGCAGGGGATAGTGTCGTTGGGCGTGGATCGGGTTCAATCGGAATGGCGGACGGCCCCGACCGAGAGTCGGCCGCCGGTGTCGTGATGGCAGCCGTCACCGTCTTCGTCTACGATCCGGGCGAACCAGATTTCGAAAGGCACGGCGATGCAAACCATTGGGCTGATCGGCGGCATGAGCTGGGAGAGCACGGCGCTCTACTACAAGCTCATCAATGAGCGCGTCCGTGACCGTATGGGCAAGCTGCACTCGGCGCCGCTGCTGATGTACTCCTACGATTTCCAGGAGATCAAGGAGATGCAATACGCCGGCCGCTGGGCCGAGGCAGCGGCCAGCCTCGCGGATGTGGCGCAGCGTCTCGAAAACGCCGGCGCGCGCGCGATCGTGCTGTGCACGAACACCATGCACAAGCTGGCACCCGACATCACGCCGAAGCTGACCATTCCCTTCATTCACATCGGCGACGCGACGGCCCAGAGGATCCGGGCCAAGGGATATCGGCGCGTCGGCCTGCTCGGCACCAAGTTCACGATGGAGGAAGATTTCTACATCGACCGGCTGCGCGCGCATGATCTCGATGTCCTCATTCCGCCCACTGACGCGCGCGCCGACGTGAACCGCATCATCTACGACGAGCTGTGCCTTGGCGTCGTGGCTGCGTCCTCGCGCCGCCGCTATCAGGACGTGATGGCCGCCCTGGTCGGGCGCGGCGCCGAGTGCATCATCCTCGGCTGCACCGAGATTACGATGCTGGTCGGCGCCGCCGATACATCAGTCGAGACGTTCGACACGACGGCCATTCACGCGGAGACCGCGGCGGATTTCGCGATTGGATGATGGTGAGGCCGGTAGCACTGGACGTCTGCCATCCGACGCGGCAAGTTCGGCCGATGTCGGCGGGGCCGCATACTGACACCGTCGACCCCGAATGATAACATGCCTCCCGTCACGAGCCTGCGAAGTCGTTCTCACAAGCGTGCACGCAAGAACGTGGGAGGCAAGTCCAGTGAATTGGAAAGCGCTCTGCAGGCCGCGCGGTTGCCGCGGGCTTTTCTCGCCCGTCATCCTCGTCTCCGCGCTCTGGGCGTCCTGGGCCTGCGCGCAGGACGCCCGAAGCTCGCCTGGCGAGGCGGCACCGGTTTTTTCGGATAGCGGCCCCGACGCCGATGCCTATGGTGCTGCTTCCGGCTATCCGATCGGGACGCGGGCGACCACCACCCAGCTTGACAAGCTCGTCGGGGTCTACAGCCATTTCGGCGAGATCTACCCCTCGCGCCCGATCGGTCGCGCGGCGGCGCCGTGGCAATTCAAACGCGCGCCGGAGCCATCGATCACTTACAGTTTCGGCACGGAGCGGCTGAGCATCGCGGATTACCTCAAGCGCAATCCTGTGACAGGCCTGCTGATCGCCAGGGACGACACCATCCTGTACGAGCACTACCAATATTCGCGGACCGATCACGACCGCTTTCTGTCGCAATCGATGGCCAAGACACTGGTGTCCATGCTGGTCGGGATCGCGGTCTCGGAGGGACGGATCAAGTCGATCGACGATCTCGTCTCGACCTACGTCGCCGGTCTTGCAGGAACGGAATACGGCAACACATCCATCCGGGCCTTGCTGAACATGTCGTCGGGCGTCGACTTCTCGGAAGTCTATGACGGGCATGACGATATCGCCCGGCTTGGGCGGGCCCTGTTCGTTGAACAGACGAAGGATCCCGCCGCCGTCGTCGCGCAATTCAATACCCGGATCGCGCCGCCCGGCACCAGATGGCACTATGCAAGCGTGGAAACCGAGATCCTGGGCCTGGTCCTGCGCTCCGCCACGGGCACGCCGGTTGCCGACTATCTCCACGACCGGATCTGGAATGCGATCGGCACCGAAGCGGATGCCTCCTGGGCGATCGACGGGAGCGGGCAGGAGATTGCTTTTTGCTGCTTCAACGCAACCTTGCGCGATTACGCGCGCTTGGCCCGGCTGCTCGCACATGACGGCGCCTGGGAGGGTCGTCAGTTGATTCCCCGGCAGTGGCTGCTGGATGCCACGACCGTCAGGCCGGGCGACGGCCATCTCGCTCCGAAAGTGGCCACACCCTATTTCGGCTATGGCTATCAGGTCTGGATCCTCCCTGGCGAGCAGCGCAGGTTTGCCCTGCTCGGCATCCGCGGCCAGGTCATCCTGGTCGATCCAGCCTCGAAGCTCGTCATGGTGCACACCGCCGTTCGCCAGAAGCCATCCGAGCCGGGAGCCCTCAGAGAACCGCTCGCGCTGTGGTCCGCGGCGCTTCAACAGCTCGGGCAATGATTCGACTGCGCGGATGCCTATGAACCCTCGAATAATCGAAACGGCGCCATAATACCGGCGAGCCCCTCCGGCCCGTTCGGAGGGCAACGCGTATGGCGCCGCCCGCAATGTCAGGCAGCGCTCTTCCCAATATCGCCTTGCACCCACCCATTCCCCTCATTCCGGGGCGATGCAAAGTATCGAACCGGGAATCTCGAGATTCCGGTTCCGCCCTTCGGGCGTCCCGGAATGACAGGTCTGCCCATATGCGATAGCCCCGGGTCCGCTCCGGGCACCGGCAGCGATTGAGTTCCGTGGAAGCGGCTTGGTATCATGTCCCCCAAATTCGGGCGACGCACTGAGGCTCAAGCGAAAATGCGCAGCGCGCGCCTGATGTCGATTTTGTTGGGTCTAACGCGGCGACAATGACGGGCATCGATATCGAGCACATCATCGATCGCATCCACGAGGCTGCGACCGTTCCGGAGCTCTGGCCGGAAGTTCTGGAAGCCATCGCGCATGCCGCAGGCGCGCATGGCATGGTCATGATTACCTCGGACACCGATCCGTGGGCTGGCGTCTGGAATGGTGTCGTGACGTCGCCGTCGATCCGTGAGGCATTCTCGGCGTTCATGCGTGACGACCTCTCAAGTCGCACGGAGACGACCCCCCGACTTCTGGCACTTGATCATCCCGGCTTCGTGAGCGAGCAGGATGTCTTTTCGCTGGAAGAATGGGAGCGTGATCCATATCGGACGGAGTGGAATAAAGTATGGGGCTTCGAGCACGCTTGCGCGACGGCAATCCATAGTCCCTCCGGTGAGCTCATTGTCTTTCACATGGAAAGATTGGCAGGCCGGCCTGCCTTTTCACGGCAGGATCTCGATTTCCTCGATCGCTTTCGTCCCCATCTTGCGCGGGCGGCCCTGCTGTCGACGCGCTGGCGTCTCACCCGGATGCGGGCGGCGACCGAGGCGTTGGCGCTTGTCGGTCTGCCGGCCCTCGCAATTGCGCGATCCGGACGGGTTGTGGCCGTGAACGACTTGATCGAAGGCATGACGGATGTCCTGCGGTGGCTACCGAAGGACCGGCTTGCCATCAGGGACGGCGCAGCCGACGCGCTGTTGCGCGCCGGCTTGCTTCAACTCGGGTCAGCTGAAAAGGCCGTGTGTTCCTTCGCGGCGCGCCGTACGAACGATCAGGATCGGGTGGTCTTTCATCTCGTTTCGATGCCAGGCGAAGCGCGCGATCTGTTCAATGGGGCCGTCGGCCTTCTGATCGTGACGCCCGTGACTGCCTCCCAGGCGCCGAGTCTGGCGCTCATTCGTGGCCTGTTCGATCTCACCCCCAGCGAGGCGCGCGTTGCGCGTGGCATCGCGCAAGGCCAGACGATCAGCGACATCGCGGCGCATCACGGATTGAGCCGCGAAACAATCCGCACCCAGATCAAGGCCGTCCTTGCCAAGACGGGAACCCGTAACCAGAAGAGCGCAGCTGCGCTCTTCGGTGGGATCCCCAAATTGCCCCTCGGGTGACGCCCTGAGGAATTCGGGCAGGTACGATTAAACCTTGGCGATGTGTGAGGGTCTCTTCACCCAAAGGGGTGAAGACAGGGTCCGCCCTCCGGGGTCAACTCCGTCAGGGAGTCTGACGAGATAGCGCAGGGATGGTGAGACCGGAGTTCCCAATTTTCGATGTGACCATGGCGCAGCGCAGGCGACGAACATGGGCCTGGAGCATCTGCACCAGCCAGGGCGTGGTGGTCATGCAGGGCCGGGAACGAAGTCGGCCTGCGGCAAAGTACCAGGCCGAAAGAGCGCTGTTCCAGCTGCTGCTGACCGCCCCCTATCGCTCCCGGCTTTCGGCCTAGCGGAGGCGCTCATCCGAGCTTATCGGCTAGGAGCGCTTCGCCTCATCGAGGAACGCTTGAACGGCTTCGAACAGGCGTAACCGATTCTTTTCCATGATGATGGTGTGGGTGCCTTCCGCCAATTCGACGTACCGCTTGCCGGGCGAATTGACCAGCAATGGAAACAGCGCCTGGGCCATGTAAGGGGGCGCATCGCGATCCCACTCGGCTCCAACCAAGAGCGTTGGGACCGTAATTTTCGACGGGTCGTAATAGGGTTTGCCTGCGCCGAAAAATTGTGCGCCGTCCTGAACGACCCCGTTGGGAGCGCGCAACATCGCCGGGGTCATCTGGGCTCCAACCGGATCGGTCGCAAAGGTGGCATCGGCCCAAGCCTCGAACCAGCCTTGCGGGATGAGCGAAGCCTTCTTCTCTTCCGGGACGCCGGTGTACCAGCGTTCTTTGGCTTGCTCGCGCGTCACCATCCGGTAAGCGCCGAGTTTGCCAGGGCCTGCCTGGACCAGGGAAGCCGTCTGACGGATCCACACAGGCGCATACAGAACCAATCTCTCCACCTTGGCGGAATTCTGGGTCGTGTATGTCGCCATCAAGGTCGTTCCCCACGACCAGCCAAGGAGGTTCAGGCGGCGGATGGCTCGTCGCGCAAGGATGAAATCCACGGCCGTGCCGATATCCCGTACCGCGACTTCGCCGGTAACGATCGGCGGATTGGCTTCTGCCTTGTCGTCCATCTCCTTGGGGCGCGTCGACTTGCCATATCCGCGCACATCCAGCGACCAGACGTCATAGCCGCGCGATGCGATGTACTCCATCCACGACGTGCCATCGAGCTTGAGATCAAAAGCCGTCTCCGACGGATATGTTGCGCCGTGAACGTAGAGCACCGTCTGCTCCGGGCGGAATGTTGTCATCCCGGCGGGCCGCTTGTTCCGGACATAAATCTCGATGCCGGGATCGGCGCTCTTCACCATGATCTCTTCGGTGATGAGCGAACCGGACTGAGCAAATGCAGGTGCAGCGAGAATCATCGAAGTCAAAAGACCCACGAAAATTGAGATCCTCATAGTCGGGCTCTCCGGGGTTCAATGATCAGTTTGTCAGATGTGGGACCTGCGAGCATACCGTCTCGGAGGCCTCTTTCAAGTCGAGCCTGAATGTCAAAGCGGGTTCGGCGTCACGACGGTCAGCCGGTCCTCAACGTTGATTTCGGATCATGTTCGACCAAGAGCCTGCACCCGTCGCTCTTGCTGCTCGCTCGGCCTGCAAAGCCATGGGTGTCGAGGCGGCCGGCGGGCGAGGCCCGATCGCGGGTCCGCCGATCACACGCGCTGCCATGGTGCCATCATGCCAGTGTTTTGCCCGACGGGTCAAATGCATTTCGTGAAATCGGAAAGGCGCAATGCCGACAGGGGGCGGGCTACTGGCTACTGTGCATGGGGTTGTTTTCGCGATTTTGTTGTCCGGTCGCGAAATGCTTCGACTGGACCCGCCGCGTCACGCCTGAGGCGGCTTCCGCCGGTGGCCTCAGCTGTCCACCTTCAGCGCGGCAATGAAGGCTTCCTGCGGGATGTCGACCTTGCCGAACTGCCGCATCTTCTTCTTGCCTTCCTTCTGCTTCTCCAGCAGCTTTCGCTTACGCGTGATGTCGCCGCCGTAGCACTTTGCGGTGACGTCCTTGCGCAGCGCGCGCACCGTCTCGCGGGCGATCACCTTGCCGCCGATCGCCGCCTGGATCGGGATCTGGAACATGTGCGGCGGGATCAGCTCCTTCATCTTCTCGACCATGGCGCGGCCGCGCCCCTCGGCGCGGGTGCGGTGGACCAGCATCGAGAGCGCGTCGACCGGCTCGGCGTTGACCAGGATCTGCATCTTGACGAGATCGGCCGGCTTGTAGTCGGTGAGGTGATAGTCGAACGAGGCGTAGCCCTTGGAGACCGACTTGAGGCGGTCGTAGAAGTCGAACACGACCTCGTTGAGCGGCAGGTCGTATTTCACCATCGCGCGGGCGCCGACATAGGTCAGCTCCTTCTGCGAGCCGCGGCGGTCCTGACACAGCTTCAGCACGCTGCCGAGATATTCGTCGGGGGTGAGGATCGTGGCCTCGATCCAGGGCTCCTGGATCTCCTCGATCTTCACCACGTCGGGCATGTCGACGGGATTGTGGATCTCGAGCTCGGTGCCGTCGGTCAGCTTCATCTTGTAGATGACGCTCGGCGCAGTCGCGATCAGGTTGAGGTCGAACTCGCGCGACAGCCGCTCTTGGATGATCTCCAGATGCAACAGTCCGAGGAAGCCGCAGCGAAAGCCGAAGCCGAGCGCGGCCGAGGTTTCCATCTCGAAGGAGAAGCTGGCGTCGTTGAGGCGCAGCTTGCCCATTGCGGCACGCAGCGTCTCGAAGTCGTCGGCGTCGACAGGGAACAGGCCGCAGAACACGACGGGGATCGCCGGCTTGAAGCCCGGCAGCATTTCCGTCACAGGCTTCCTGTCGTCGGTGATGGTGTCGCCGACGCGGGTGTCGGCGACTTCCTTGATCGCGGCGGTGATGAAGCCGATCTCGCCGGGACCGAGCTCGTCGACCTGCTGCATCTTCGGCGTGAAGAAGCCGACGCGCTCGACGTCATAGGCCGCGCCGGTGCCCATCATGCGCACGCGGCTGCCCTTCTTCATGACACCGTCGACGACGCGGATCAGCACGACGACGCCGAGATAGACGTCGTACCAACTGTCGACCAGCAGCGCCTTCAGCGTCGCATCGCGATCGCCCTTCGGCGGCGGCAGGCGGGTGACGATGGCTTCCAGCACGTCGGGAATGCCGAGGCCGGTCTTGGCCGAGATCATCACGGCGTCGGAGGCGTCGATGCCGATGACGTCCTCGATCTGCTGCTTGACCTTCTCCGGCTCGGCGGCCGGCAGGTCGACCTTGTTCAGGACCGGCACGATCTCGTGATTGTTGTCGAGTGCCTGGTAGACGTTGGCGAGCGTCTGCGCCTCGACGCCCTGGCTGGCGTCGACCACTAGCAGGGAACCCTCGCACGCCGCCAGCGACCGCGACACCTCGTAGGCGAAGTCGACATGGCCGGGCGTGTCCATCAGGTTGAACACGTAATCCTTGCCGTCCTTGGCGCGGTAGGCGAGGCGCACCGTCTGCGCCTTGATGGTGATGCCGCGCTCGCGCTCGATGTCCATGGAATCGAGCACCTGCTCCTTGCCCGCCATTTCGCGGTCGGAGAGGCCGCCGGTCATCTGGATCAGGCGGTCGGCCAGCGTCGATTTGCCATGGTCGATATGGGCGACGATGGAGAAATTGCGGATGTTGGAAATGGGGACGGTCGTCATGGGCGCGGGATACCACTCACATCCCCGTGCGGCAACCATATTGCTGTATTTTCAGGGCCTTTCTTCACGCCAAGCTGATTCCACGATGGTCCAAAACGCGCTACGCAACGGCCATGTCAACGACCTCGATCCCCTCGGCCCGCGCACGCGCCAAGAGCCGCCTCGGCTTTGACCGTTTCCGGACCTGGCTGGTTGCCTACGCGACCCACCCCTCGGCCCGGCTCTGGCTGGTGATTCAGCTCGCCATCGTGCATGCGGTGATCTGGACCTTCATCCTGGTCAATCTCAAGGCAGCGCAGGACGTTCACATGGACGTCGCAGAAGCCTGGGGCTGGGGCCAGAAATTCCTGTGGGGCTACGGCAAGCATCCGCCGTTGTCGGGCTGGATCGCCGGGCTCTGGTTCAGGATCTTCCCGGCGACGGACTGGGCGACCTATGCGTTGGCGATGGCAACGGTCAGCGTCGGCATGGTGATCTGCTGGCTGGTGGCGCTGCGCGTGGTGGACCCGCGCCGAGCGTTCCTGGTCGTGGTAATGGTTGCGCTCTATCCGATCTTCAATTTCAAGGGCTTCAAGTACAACCCCGATCTGCTTCAGCTCGTCACTCTGCCGCTCGTCGTGCTCGCCTATCTCAACGCGTTCGAGAAGCGGAGCTGGCAGTCCGGAATTTGGCTCGGGCTTGCCGGCGCGCTGGCGCTGATGACCAAATATTGGGTGCTGACCATGATCGGCGCCATCGGCCTTGCCGCGCTGATCCATCCCGAGCGCATGAAGTTCTTGCTGTCGCCGGCGCCCTGGGTCGCGATCGCGACGATGGTGGCGGCGATGATTCCACACATCGTCTGGCTGGCGGATGCGCATTTCGTGCCGCTGACCTATGCCGGCGACACCTACAGCATCGAGAACTCCGGCCAGGTGCGGCAGCTTGTGTTCGGTTATGTCCTGCACAATGCCGCGCTGCTGGCGCTGCCGGTGGCGCTCGCCGCGCTCGCGATGGCGCTGGTGCCGCCCTGGCTGACGCTGCTTGTGCGCGCTCCCTTACGCATCGTCACGCGGGCATGGGCGCGCGGCGCCAATCTGGGCGTCAACGTTTCCCAGGCGCTGAACGTCTGGATCATCCAGATCATCGTCGCGGCCGGGCCACCGCTCGGCGCGCTCGCCTTCAGCATCTACATGAAGACCGACTGGGGGATCTCGCTGTTCTTCCTGGTGCCGCTCGCACTGGTGGCGATTCCGACGCTGCGGGTGCAGAGTGCGGTGCTGTTCAACATCGTGGCGATCTGGCTCGTGCTCAGCGTCGCGACGCTAGCCGCTTCGCCCTGGATCGCCGCGCGCGAGATGGCGGCGAATTCGGACAACACGGCAACCTATGGCGCGCGATCGGAGCTTGCGCGCGAGCTGACGCAGGCCTGGCATTCGCGCTTCGCCTCGCGCTGGGCGATCGTCGCCGGCACGATGGAATCAATCCAGCCGTTGGTGTTCTATAGTCCCGATCATCCGGTTGCGTTCATCCCGAACGAGGCTTGGAGTTCCGGGCTGACGTCACTCGATGAGGTCAAGAAGGACGGCTTCATCGGCGTGTTCGATCCGACCGACGGCCGTTTGCCGGCATTCGAAAAATGGGTGTCGGAGATTGCGCCGAACGCCGAGCGCATGGTGATGACGACGCGCCGCTTCACCCATGGCAAGGCCGGCTCGTCGATGACGTGGAACGTCTACATCGCTCCGCCGGCGAAGTGACCGAAGGTCATTCCGGGGCGATGCGCAGCATCGAACCATGGTGCGCACTTGCGCACCCGAGAATCTCGAGATTCCGGGTCTGGTGCTGTCGCACCATCCCGGACCGACGGCAGAAGGCTAAACGCCTTCCTCGTTGAACTTGCTTTCGACGAGCTCGGCGATTGCCGCAAGCGCGGCTTCCGCGTCTGCACCGGCGGCGGCGACCGTGATCGTCGTGCCGGGGCCTGCCGCGAGCATCATCAGACCCATGATCGAGGTGCCGCCGACGGTCTCGCCGCCGCGCGTCACCCACACTTGCGCGTTGAAGCGCTCGACCGCCTGGACGAATTTCGCCGAGGCGCGCGCATGCAGGCCGCGCTTGTTGATGATCAGGAGCTCTTTGGAGATCGCGCCCGCGGGCACGCCAGTCCCGGCTTGTGGCGCGTCGTCGCTCATTTGCCGGCAAGCACCCGGCTGGCGATGGTGACGTATTTGCGGCCGGCTTCCTGCGCCATCGCGATTGCATCGGGCAGCGGACGCTCTTCGCGCACCTTGGCGAGCTTCACCAGCATGGGCAGGTTGATGCCCGCGAGCACTTCGACCTTGGGCCGGCTCATGCAGGAAATCGCGAGGTTCGACGGCGTGCCGCCGAACATGTCGGTGAGGATCGCAACGCCGTCGCCGGAATCGACGCGGTTAACCGCCTCGATGATGTCGCTTCGGCAGAGATCGGAATCATCTTCGGCACCGATCGTAATCGCTTCGATTTGCTTTTGTGGGCCCATGACATGTTCAAGCGCTGCCTTGAATTCGTCGGCAAGGCGCCCGTGGGTCACAAGTACTAGACCAATCATCGGAAAACTCCCGCGGGCGCTTTTGGTGCACCGCACGAACGCGCCACTTTGACCATCCAGAGCCCCCGCGCAAGAGGGGATGTTGCGTATCTCCCTGAATCTAGACGGATGGATGAGGGGAAATGCGCCGGTCTACTCGGTCGCGAGTGTGGGACTCATATGGTTACCATTTCCCTTCAAACAATTGCCCGAGGGCTTAGCAGAAGGTTAACTCTTGGTAGTGGTCAAGGCCGCAACAACCAGTGGGAGGGGCGAATAGTCGCGCCCGACCGGGATTCGCGGTATTTCAACACCAAAAATGGTGGTTTTCAGCGTTTCCGGCGGAGGCAGGCGTTCGGCGTCGTCAGCGGCCAGATCGACCACGAGGCCGACCGTCGCATGCTCGACGAAGTCGCAGCGGCGGATTCCCAGCCCCCGGATCTCGATCAGGCCGGCCAGGAGCGGGGCGGGACGAACTTCAATTTCATGGCCGACTGTCGCCAGATGGACACGGTCGTCGCCGACCAGGGTGGCGCCATCGACCACGCCTGAGCGCCCAGCCATGATCAAATCGAAGGCAAGGCGCGACTTGCCGGCGCCCGAGGGCCCGCGGATCAGCACTGCCAGGGACCCGACCTTGACCGCGGAGGCGTGAATGCTCGGCCCGCCGTCGCTCATAGCGCCGGCAGCCTCACCACGAAGCGCGCGCCCGCGACTGTCGGCGCCCCGTCTTCGTCAGCGGGACCGGCGCGATTCTCCGCCCAGATGCGCCCGCCATGGGCGTCGACGATCTGCTTGGAGATCGACAGCCCGAGGCCGGAATTCTGGCCAAAGCCCTGATGCGGCCGGTCGGTGTAGAAGCGCTCGAAGATGCGTTCCAGCGCGTCGTCGCGAATGCCGGGGCCGTCGTCGTCGACCACGATCTCTATCTCGCCGCGCGCGCGGCGGCAGGTCAGGCGCACCTTGCTGCCGGCTTCCGAGAAGGACTGCGCATTGGAGAGCAGGTTGGAGACCACCTGTCCGAGCCGCGAATCATGACCCGTGACGGAGAATGTATCGGTCGGGCTGCGGCCCTCGAAGCGCGCCTCGACGGCGACGTCGTGACCGAGCTTGGTTTCATTGGCGACCGCAACCAGCGTGCCCAGGAGTCGCCTGAGATCGACCGGGATCGCATCTTGCCGCTGCAACTCGGCATCGAGCCGACTTGCATCGGAGATATCAGAGATCAGCCGATCGAGCCGCTTGACGTCGTGCTCGATCACCTCGAGCAGGCGGGCGCGGCTGGTCTCGTTGCGTGCCAGCGGCATTGTCTCGACCGCGGAGCGCAGCGAGGTCAGCGGGTTCTTCAGTTCGTGGGCGACGTCGGCGGCGAACATCTCGATCGCCTCGATTCGCTTGTACAGCGCGCTGGTCATGTCGCGTAGCGCGCCGGAGAGATGGCCGATCTCGTCGCGGCGGCGGGTGAAGTCGGGGATCTCGACGCGGGTCTTGATGCGGCGGCGGACCCGCTCGGCGCTGTCGGCCAGCCGGCGGACGGGGCCTGCGATCGTGCTCGCAAGCAGCAGCGACAGCATGATCATGACCGCGGCCGCGACCCCACCGACCTTCAGGATTGCCAAGCGCTCGGCCGTGACCATCTGATCGATTTCGTCGCCCTGGGTCGACAGCATCAGCGCGCCATGGATGGCACGCGCGCGCTGCACGGGGACGGCAACCGAGACGATCACCTCGCCGCGCGCATCAACCCGCACCATCGAGCGCTTCTGGCCTTGAAGCGCGTCAGCGACCTCCACATAACCCTTGCCGTTCTCGCGCCCGAGTTCGCGATAGAGCGGCAGGTCGCCGCGGTTCAGATAGGTTCGCACCGGGACCATCATGCGTTCGACGAGGCCCGGCTTCTGCGACAACGGCGGCAGCGGAAACCCCCGCACGCTATCGAGATCGCGGCTGTCGAGCAGCACGCTGCCATTGGGGTCGAAAATCCGGGCACGGGTCTTGGTCGGCGAAATCAGCGTGCTGAGCACCGGCGCAACGCGCTCGGGATTGATCGGAAAATCCAGCGAATCATCCATTCCGCCATAGCTCTCGCCCAGCTTCAGGTCGAGCAGCCGATCGGGGTCGACGGTGATCGCGTTGGTCTGCACCGTCGCGGACGCGCCGATGGCGCCGGCGATGATTTCGGCCTGAACCAACAGGCTCTGCGCGCGAGCGTCGATCAGGCCGGCGCGGAACTGCGACAGATACAGGATGCTCGCAACCAGGGCGACGAGGCCCGCGAGGTTGAGCGAGACGATGCGGCGGGTCAGGCTGGAGAAGGACAGTGCGAAGAAGAACTGCCCGGCGCGCTTGAGCCAGTTCAGCGGCCCCCAGGCTTTCGCGACAGGCTTGTCCTCATGGTCCGAGGTGCCGTGGGCGACAACGTCCTCGGCGTTCGAACTCGGATCAGGCTGCGTTCGGTCAAGCAATGCTCAAGCCCGCGTTAGGACAGCTCGTGCGACGGTCCCCGCATTCTAGAGCATGATCCGGAAAAGTGTGCAGCGGTTTTCCGAAAGATCATGCTCAAACAACAAACTGAAGCGCGATTGCGCTTCAGAGCCATCCCGGTCCCGATGGAATCAGAACCGGGCTTGAGCTCTGCTCTTTGTGAAAGCGCGTGACGCCTCAGGCTTCCTTGAAGCGGTAGCCGACGCCGTAGAGAGTCTCGATCATCTCGAAATCGTTGTCGACCACCTTGAACTTCTTGCGCAGCCGCTTGATGTGGCTGTCGATGGTGCGGTCGTCGACATAGACCTGGTCGTCATAGGCGGCGTCCATCAGCGCGTTGCGGCTCTTGACCACGCCGGGGCGGGTCGCCAGCGCCTGGAGGATCAGGAATTCGGTGACGGTCAGCGTCACCGGCTCGTTCTTCCAGGTGCAGGTATGCCGTTCCGGATCCATGCGCAGCAGGCCGCGGTCGAGCGCCTTGGCGTCGTTCTCCTTCGGCGCGACGGTCGGATCCTTCGGCGCCGAGCGGCGCAGCACCGCCTTGACGCGTTCGACCAGCAGGCGCTGCGAGAACGGTTTGCGGATGAAATCGTCCGCGCCCATCTTGAGGCCGAACAGCTCGTCGATCTCTTCGTCCTTGGAGGTCAGGAAGATCACCGGCAGGTCGGACTTCTGCCTGAGACGGCGCAGCGTCTCCATGCCGTCCATGCGCGGCATCTTGATGTCGAGGATGGCAAGATCGGGCTGGGTGGTGCGGAAACCGTCAAGCGCGGAGGCGCCGTCGGTGTAGGTCATGATGCGGTAGCCTTCGGCTTCCAGCGCGATCGAGACGGATGTGAGAATGTTGCGGTCGTCGTCGACCAAAGCGATTGTGGGCATGAGCCTCTGCTTTCTGCTTTCCGTTTGGGTCGTGGCTTAAACGGCGAGCAATCCAGTGATGCGCCGCATACATGGGTGCCGAATTTGGCGTTCGAACCTTGTCACCGAGCAATGCAAGCTGGGCTGAAGTGTGACCAAGTTCCACGAAACACGGCGGATTCGCCGCATATCGACCCATAACCGGGCTCGGGTTTACCCGAAAAAAGGCCTGCCTTGCAACCACCTGAACCGAGAAAGCCAATGCAACCGACCCCTGATTTCGATCCCGGAAAGCTCGCCAAATCGCTACTGAGGCGGTCCCGGCAGGGTGCCCTGGCAACGCTTATGGCCGGCAGCGGCGATCCCTATTGTTCCCTGGTCAATTTGGCGAGCCATCCCGATGGCTCGCCGATTCTGCTGATCTCCCGATTGGCCCTTCATACCAAGAATATCCTCGCAGACGGCCGGGTCTCCCTGATGCTGGACGAGCGCGCCGCCGGCGATCCGCTGGAAGGCGCCCGGATCATGCTGTCAGGCCGGGCGGAACAGGCTGAGGATGAGAAGGATCTGCTCCAGCGGCGGTATCTCAATGCCCATCCGTCAGCGGAAACCTTTGTCACGTTTAAAGATTTTGCGTTCTTCCGGATCATCCCTGCGGGAACCCATTTGGTGGCTGGTTTTGGCCGGATCGTCGATCTCAAGCCGGAACAATTCCTCACCGACCTTGCGGGGGCCGAGGAGTTGCTGGCGGCGGAGGAAGGGGCGATCGAGCATATGAATGCCGACCATCGCGACGCCATGAGCCTTTATGCAACGAAGCTTCTCGGCGCCGCTGCGGGCGACTGGCGTTGCGTCGGCTGCGACCCCGAAGGCCTCGACATGCAGCACGGCCAGACCGGATTGCGGCTGGATTTTCCGGAGCGGGTCACCAGCAGCACGGCGCTGCGCAAGATGCTGGTCCGCCTAGTGGGCGAAGCGCGCGCCAAGAGTCCGGATCAGCCGCAGTAAATTGAACGTCGCCTCCCGTCGCTGCGACCCAAGATCGTGTTCGGTCTGAGGTTGGCAGCGAGGGGTCATGACACGTCGTCGTTCGGCATGGGTTGCAGGCCTCGCGTTCGCGATGACCGCATCGCTTGCCACGCCTGGACTTGCCCAGAAGAGCGATCTCTCAGGCCAAAGCGCGCGGATCAATGCGCTGAGAACCGCTGGCAAATATGCGGAAGCGCTTCCTTTGGCGCAGGCCATGGTGGCGTCGCTCGAGAAGACCAGCAACAATCGCGATCTCGCCGCCGCGCTCAACAACCTCGCGCAGATCTACGCCGATCAGGGGCGCGATGATCAGGCCGAGCCGATCTACAAGCGCGCCATCGCGCTGATGGAGAAGGGGACCGGCCTGGATAGCGTCGAGATCGCGCCGGTGCTGAACAATCTCGCCGCGCTCGATCAGCGGCAGGGCCGTTTCGCCGACGCCGAGCCACTGTTCAGGCGCGCGCTGACGATCCGCGAAAAGGCGCTTTCGCGCGAGCATCCCGACGTCGGCCAGTCCCTCAACAATCTCGCTACGCTCTATGTGAAGCAGGAGCACTTCGCCGACGCCGAGCCGTTGTTCCAGCGCGCGCTCGCGATCTTCCAGAAGGTCGGCGGTCCCGAGCACCCAGCAGTCGCGACGCTCCTGAACAATCTCGGGCAGCTCTATCGCGATCTCGGCCGCGATGCCGACGCCGAAGCGCCGATCAAGCGTTCGCTCGCGATCCGCGAAAAAGTTCTGGGGTCGGACCATCCCGATGTCGCGCGGTCCCTCAACAATCTTGCCGGCCTTTATGAGCATCAGCAGCGCTATGCCGATGCCGAGCCGCTGTATCGCCGGGCGCTGGCGATACGGGAGCGTGCGCTCGGTCCGGATCACCCTGATGTTGCGACCTCCACCGGCAATCTGGCCTATTTCCTCTACGTGTCCGGCCGAATTGCAGACGCGTTGCCGCTCGCGGAAAAGACGCTTGCGAACGGTCGCGCGCAGCTGCGCGTCGTGCTCCCGATCCTGTTTGCGGCGCGCCAGCAATCGCTGGTGCCGGGCGACAAGGCACTGGACGAGGCGCTCGCCGCGATCCAGCGTGGCACGCAATCCTCCGCCGCATCGGCCGTGAACAAGCTCGCGGTGCGGCTTGCCGCCGGCAGCGACCGGCTCGCCGAGCTGGTGCGCAAGGACCAGGATCTTGCCGCCGAATCCGAGGCGCTCGACAAGGCGATCATCGCGGCCGTGTCGAAGCCGTCGGCGCAACGCGACGTCGCCTCCGAGCAGCGCAGCCGCGCGCGGATCGCGACAATTGCAAACGAGCGCACCGGCTTGCAGAAGACGCTCGCCGTCGAGTTTCCCGACTACGCCTCGCTCCCCAACCCGCTGCCGCTGACGGTCAAGGACGTCCAGCCGCTGCTGTCGGCCGACGAAGCCATGGTGCTCCATTCCGTCGTCGACAAGCGCAGCTATGTCATCGCCATCACGCGCGAGAGCGCTGACTGGAAAGAGATTCCGCTCGGCGCCGACGCATTGGCGCAGAAGGTCACGGCGTTTCGCCGAGGTCTCGATGTCGGCAAGGCGAGCGATGAGGCGCGCGACGGCTCGGGCAAATCCGGCTTGTTCGATCTTGCGCTCGCCAACGAGCTCTATGTCACGCTGCTCGGTCCGGTCGAGGCGCTGACCAGGGACAAGCGCAGCCTGCTGACGGTGCCGTCAGGCGCGCTGACGGCACTGCCGTTTCATCTGCTCGTCACGGAGACCCCGAAAGCTGCGATCCCGGACACGCTCGAAGGGTATCGCAGCGCAGCCTGGCTGTTGCGGCGTCAGGCCGTCTCGGTGCTGCCGTCGGTGGTCAGTCTGAAATCGCTGCGCGCCTTTGCGCGCAAGGACGAGGGCATCAAGCCGATGACGGGCTTTGGCGATCCCGTGTTCAATCCTGCCGAGGGCCGGCCTGCCGACCGTCGTGCAGCAAGCGGCAAGGTCGCAGCGCGCAGCATTGCGACGATTGCCTATACCGACTTCTGGCGCGGCGCGGGCGTCGATCGTGCGCGGCTTGCGCAGGCGCTGCCGCAACTCCCGGATACTGCGGACGAGCTGAACGCTGTGGCGAAAGATGTCGGTGCGACTGATGCCGACATCCATCTCGGCCGCGATGCCAGTGAAGCAACGCTCAAGCGTGCGCCGCTTGCACAATACAGCATCATCTATTTTGCGACCCACGGCCTCGTCGCCGGGGACATCAAAGGTGTGGGCGAGCCGTCGCTTGCGCTGTCGATTCCGGAGCAGCCTTCCGAGCTCGACGACGGTCTGCTGACCGCGAGCGAGGTTGCGCAGCTCAAGCTCAATGCAGATTGGGTCGTGCTGTCGGCCTGCAACACGATCGCCGGCGACAAGCCTGGCGCCGAGGCATTGTCAGGATTGGCGCGCGCTTTCTTCTATGCCGGAGCACGCGCGCTCTTGGTTTCGCATTGGGCGGTGGATTCGGAGGCTGCCACCCGCTTGACCACTTCGACCTTCGACCTGCTCAAAAACGAACCAAAGCTCGGCAGAGCCGAAGCTCTGCGGCGCGCGATGTTGGCGTATGTCGATGACACCTCGTCGCCGCGCAATGCCTACCCCGCAATGTGGGGACCGTTCGCGCTCGTTGGCGAAGGTGCGGTACGATAGAACGGCGCAGCATTTGTGCGTCGCAAAACTTCCGATAACGCCGAAACAGCCGTTTGGTTGCGCGATCATTCGCGTTTTTTGCGTCAGCCTGCTCAGAGCTGACATGCGCGACGTTTGGCGCGCTCCTTGAATAAACCAAATCCTGCGGGATCAGCTTGGCAACGCCAGCGTTCATCAGTATTAGGTCGTCCAGCCGAGGCCGGACGGCCTATAATTCACGGTGACCGCGATGGTGCCAAAACTTGGTCGCGCTGAGTGTCGCGGGTTCTAGGAGGATTTTTCGTGCAAGAGACGGGCGTGCGCAACGGTGCCTTCGGCGCCGACAAATTCGGCTTAAGGAATCTCAAGCAGGTTCACTGGAATCTGGGTGCGCCGCAACTCTATCAATACTCGCTCGCAGCGGGCGAGGCGGTGCTCTCCGCCGACGGCGCATTGTGCGCGGACACCGGCGAGTTCACGGGCCGCAGCCCGAAGGACAAGTTCACGGTGCGCGACGCCACCACCGACAAGAAGATGTGGTGGGCCGGCAATCAGTCGATCACCGCGGAGCAGTTCGAGACGCTGTACCAGGACTTTCTCAAGCACGCCGAGGGCAAGAGCCTGTTCGCACAGGACCTCTATGGCGGCGCCGATCCAGCCTATCGGATCAAGACCCGCGTCTTCACCGAGCTCGCCTGGCATTCGCTGTTCATCCGCACGCTGCTGATCCGCCCCGAGGCGATCGAGCTGTCGACGTTCACGCCCGAGCTCACCATCATCGACATGCCGAGCTTTCGCGCCGATCCGAAGCGCCACGGTTGCAAGTCGGAGAACGTCGTCGCGATCGACTTCGCCCGCAAGATCGTGCTGATCGGCGGCTCCTACTACGCCGGCGAGATGAAGAAGTCGGTCTTCACCACGCTGAACTATTATCTGCCCGAGCGCGGCGTGATGCCGATGCACTGCTCTGCCAATGTCGGCGCCAAGGGCGACGCCGCGATTTTCTTCGGGCTGTCAGGCACCGGCAAGACCACGTTGTCGGCCGATCCCAACCGCACGTTGATCGGCGATGACGAGCACGGCTGGGGCCCGAACGGCGTGTTCAATTTCGAAGGCGGCTGCTACGCCAAGTGCATCAAGCTCTCGCAGGAAGCCGAGCCGCAGATCTATGCGGCGTCGACGCGCTTCGGCGCGGTGCTCGAGAACTGCGTGCTCGACGAAGACACCCGCGTGGTGGACTTCGACGATGGCTCCAAGACCGAGAACACGCGTTCGGCCTACCCGCTCGACTTCATCCCGAACGCTTCTCGCACCGGCCGCGCGCCGCAGCCGAAGAACGTGGTGATGCTCGCGGCCGACGCCTTCGGCGTGCTGCCGCCGATCGCAAAGCTGTCGCCGGCACAGGCAATGTATCACTTCCTCTCCGGCTACACCGCGAAGGTTGCCGGCACCGAGCGCGGTCTCGGCAACGAGCCGCAACCGGAATTCTCGACCTGCTTCGGCTCGCCCTTCCTGCCGCTCGATCCCTCCGTCTACGGCAACATGCTGCGCGATCTGATCGCGCAACACAATGTCGACTGCTGGCTGGTCAACACCGGCTGGACCGGCGGCAAGTACGGCACGGGCTCACGCATGCCGATCAAGGTGACGCGCGCGCTGCTGACCGCCGCGCTCGACGGCAGCTTGCGCAACGTCGAATTCCGCACCGACAAATATTTCGGCTTCGCGGTCCCGACCGCACTGCCGGGCGTGCCGAGCGAGATCCTCAACCCGGTCAACACCTGGAAGGACAAGGACGAGTTCGACAAGACGGCGCGTGCGCTGGTCGGCATGTTCCAGAAGAACTTTGCCAAGTTCGAAGCCCAGGTCGACGCCGAAGTGCGCGCGGCCGCGCCGGACGTGAAGCTCGCGGCGGAGTAACTGCTCTGTCTTCAATGCAAAGGGCGGCCGAGAGGCCGCCCTGTTTATTTGCGGTCGCGAGCGCCAGCCACATATATCAGCCGTCGTCCCGGCGAAGGCCGGGACCCATCACCACAGGAAGACATTGGAGCGCGGGCTGGCAACTCCGAGTCTTCGCAAAAACGGTTGCTGCGGAGTATGGGTCCCGGATCTGCGCTCCGCTCAGGACAACGCTGCGCGTTGCCAAGGCTGCGCTTGTCCGGGACGACGAGTGTGGCTACGCCTTGAAATACGCAATCTGCGTCGTCGTCGCGAGCAGCCTGCCGTTCGGCGACCACAGCTCCGCGTTCTGGTCGGCGTAGCTCTTGTGCATGATCTTCGAATCGGCCGTCGCGAGCAGGCGCGTGATGTCTTCGGCTGCGAGTTCTTCGCTGTCAGTGTGAAAATATGTCGTCAGCGACACCGTCCCGAACGGTACCAGCTCGCGGCGCGCGTGGAAGATACGGCCGAAAAAGGCGTCCGACATCGACATCAGCGACGGCATGTCGAGCTTGCGCGGCAAGCGATCGGTGATCCAGAGCTTTGAATAGGTGCTGGCGAGTTCGGCCTGCGGCGGGCCGAGCCGCATCTCGCCCTCGACGAAGCGGAATTCATATTGGTTGGCCCAGGATGCCGCGATCTTCGGGAACGGCAACGTCTCTTCGAACGGTTTTGTATCTGGATATTGCGCTACCCTGTGCTCCCAGGACGGCCGCCGCTCGGCGAACACTGCGGTGGCGAGCGTCGCGACCTCGCCGCCGCCCTGCGACAGTTCGACGCTCCAGTGCTGGCTGGAGCGGTTGGCTTTCACCAGGCGGATGTCCAGATCGAACGGGCCCTTGGCGATCGGTGCGCAGTAGTTGACGGTGAGGGCCAGCGGATCGCCCGCCGCTTGCGGGTGCTCGATCAGCGCGCGCAGGATGGTCGCGGCGGTGGCGCCGCCGAACGGGCCGACAAAGGCCCAGTAATCGTCGCTGGTGTGCCCCTGCCAGCTCGAGTCACCGGCGGTGATGCGGGTGGCGTCGTCGAAGGGGTGCGGGAGCTTGGCGTGCATTGTCGTGTCCGGCTTTCAATGACGGACGTCATATCACGTCCGGCGCCGGCTTGTGCAATTACCTCTGAAGCAGCTGATTTCACGCTGCGGAAAAATCAGCTCGCCGCGTCGCGCAGATCCTCTGTCGCCTGGAATGGAGGCGTGACCGGATTGACCGGCACGTTCCAGATCTCCTCGGCATATTCGCGGATGGTGCGGTCGGAGGAGAACCACGCCATGCGCGCGACGTTGAGGATGGAGGCACGGGTCCAGGCCGGCGCCACCTGCCAGCGCGCATCGACCGCGCGCTGCGCCTCGTAATAGGAATCGAAATCGGCGCTGACCATGTAATGGTCGAGATAACGCAGCGCGTGCGCGATGGATTCGAAGCGGCCTGGATCGCCGGGCGAGAACTCGCCGGCGCCGATCGCATTGATGGCGCGCTGGAGCTTGGGCGAGCTGCGGATCACCTCGGATGCATCCAGCCCCTGCTTGCGGCGGATCATCACGTCGCCCGCTTCCATGCCGAAGATTGCGATATTATCCGCGCCGACCTGGTCGCGGATTTCGATATTGGCGCCGTCGAGCGTGCCGATGGTGATGGCGCCATTGAGCGCCAGCTTCATGTTGCCGGTGCCGGAGGCTTCCATGCCGGCGGTCGAGATCTGCTCGGAGAGGTCGGCCGCAGGGATGATGATCTCGGCAAGGCTGACGTTATAGTCGGGCAAGAAAGCGACCTTCAGCTTGCCGCCGATGGTGGGATCGTTGTTGACGACTTCGGCGACGTCGTTGATCAGCTTGATGATGAGTTTCGCGTAGCGATAACTCGCCGCTGCCTTGCCTGCAAAGATCTTCACCCGCGGCACCCAGTTGCCGTTGGGGTCGTCCTTGATCGACTGATACAGCGCAACGGTCTCGATGATGTTGAGCAACTGGCGCTTGTATTCGTGGATGCGCTTGATCTGCACGTCGAACAACGCGGTCGGATCGACCTTGATGCCGAGCCGTTCGCCGATCAGGCGCGCGAGCGCGGTCTTGTTGTGAAGCTTGACGCTGCGGAATTTCTTCTGGAATTCGACGTCGCTGGCGCGCGCCTCGATCAGCGAGAGCTGGGTCGGGTCGTCGAGCACGGCATCGCCGCAGGTCTCGCGCAGGAGATCGGTGAGCTTCGGGTTCGCCAGCATCAGCCAGCGGCGGAAGGTGATGCCGTTGGTCTTGTTGGTGATGCGGCCGGGATAGAGATGGTTGAGATCGTGGAACACGGTCTCGCGCATCAGATCCGAATGCATCGCCGAGACCCCGTTGATGCGGTGCGAGCCGACGAAGGCGAGCTGGCCCATGCGCACGCGGCGGCCGCTCTTCTCGTCGATCAGCGAGACGGAGGCGCGGAAATCGATGTCGCCGGGGGCGCGCGCTTCGGCCAGCGCCAGATGCTGGACGTTGATGCGGTAGATGATCTCGAGATGCCGCGGCAAGAGCCGCTCGAACAGCTCGACCGGCCACGTCTCCAGCGCTTCCGGCAGCAGCGTGTGGTTGGTGTAGGACAGCGTCGCGACCGTGATCTTCCAGGCCTCGTCCCAGCGGAAATTGTGGAGGTCAACGAGGATGCGCATCAGCTCGGTGACGGCGAGGCTCGGATGGGTGTCGTTCAGCTGCACCGCGACCTTGGACGACAGGCTGCGCAGCTGACCATCGGAGGCGAGGTGCCGCTTGATCAGATCCTGCAGCGATGCCGAGACGAAGAAATATTCCTGGCGCAGGCGCAGCTCGCGGCCCGCAGGGCTCTCGTCGTTCGGATAGAGGAATTTGCAGATCGCCTCCGCGCGCGACTGCTCGGCGCTGGCGCTGACATAGTCGCCGCTGTTGAAGGCGTCGAGCTTCAAGGGATCGGGCGAGCGTGCCGACCACAGCCGCAGCGCATTGACGTGCTGGCCGCGCCAGCCGACGATCGGTGTGTCATAGGCGATCGCCTGCACCGTTTCGCTCGCGTGCCAGATCGCGCGGTCACGGCCCTTGTCGTCGATATGCTCGACGCCGCCGCCGAAATTGACGTCATAGATCACCTCCGGCCGCTGCAATTCCCAGGGATTTCCGAAGCCGAGCCATTCGTCCGGATATTCCTGCTGCCAGCCCTGATTGATGATCTGGCGGAACAGGCCATAATCGTAACGGATGCCGTAGCCGATCGCGGGGATCGACAGCGTCGCCATGCTCTCCATGAAGCAGGCCGCAAGACGGCCAAGACCGCCATTGCCGAGCGCTGCATCCGGCTCGCATTTGCGCAGCTCGGGCAGCGAGACGCCGAGATCGCCGAGCGCGACCTCGAAGATCTTGAGCAGCCCCATGTTGTTGAGCGCGTCGGTGAAGAGGCGGCCGATCAGGAATTCGAGCGAGAGATAATAGACGCGCTTGCGCCCGGCATCGTAGCTGTGCTTCTCGGCCGTGAGCCAGCGATGCACGATGCGGTCGCGCAGCGCCAGCGCCGCGGCCTGGTACCAGTCGTGCTTGGTCGCCATGCCCGCATCCTTGCCGATGGCAAGGCGCAGCTTCGCCAGGATAGCGCCCTTGATCTCCGACAACGCAAGTTCGTCGATGGGCTGACCCGAGGCGGAGAAATTTGGCTGGAACGATTGATCTTGCAAGGCCGTCACTTCCTGGTCGACAGAAACACCACTAAACCCTACGCGCCTTGCCCCTGCACCGGAACCATCGCTGGCGCGGCCATGCACTGCACTGGCGTAAAATTATGCAAGGAACGGGCCGGTTTGGGAACCCGGGGCAGCACGGAGGAACGCCGATTTCGTGCTACATTGAGGCCGGATTCCGCCATCACTGTGGAGGGATGTGCCATGAGACTGCTGATCGAAATCGCCACGGCCGCGCTGCTCGTCATCTGCATCACCGCCTCCAGCGCCGCCGGCAAGACCGGCCGCAGCGCCGACGGCGTTAGCTGCGCCGTCTCCCTCCCGCAAAACGCAACACCCGCGCAGCGCTGCGCCGCCATCAAGCGCCAATGCGGCGGCAAGTTTTACGCGAGCGCGTGTGGGGATCGGTTGATGTCGGCGGCGAATTGAGGGACATCGCGCCTCATATTCGGTGTCGTCCCGGCGAAGGCCGGGACCCATAACCACGACTGTCCGAGGAGATGCGAGAGATCGCGCCAATCCGGATTCTCCCGCTCGATCAAGCGAATCTTCCAATCGCGCCGCCACTCCTTCAGTGCTTTCTCCCGTGCGATTGCTTCGGATGGCGAGGCGTAGGTCTCTACGTAGACGAGGCGCGTCACACCATACTTTGTGACGAACTTCGAACCACGTCCCGCGAGGTGCAGCTCAAGTCGCGCGCGAAGATCATTGGTGATTCCAATATAGATCGTCCCGTGATGACGACTCGCGAGGATGTAGACGAAATAGCTGCCTGTGCTCATCGGTGGCTCGAGCTCGCAAAACCAACACTGACCGGGGTAATGGGTCCTGGCTTTCGCCAGGACGACGATCTCAATAACCAGCCGCTCATCATCAGAACAAATTAAGAACACTTTAGCAAGTCTTTGATATATCATTGTGATTCGGCACATCGCCGACACAATATCTAGGGTCTGACAGCCGTCGCGAGGACTACATGTCCACCATTGCCTTCGATCAATTTGCCCTCACCCGGATCGCCGATTTCGCGCGGTCGCTGTCGCGGCTGCACCAGGCGGCGCGGCGCTATGCCGTCGATGACGACCAGTTCGACCGCGAGTTCAACGCGGTGTGCCAGTCGATCTGGGGCTACACCATCGACGACATCAGCGACGATCTGTTCGCGCCCGAGGACCATCACTTCCTCGATACGCTGGACGAAGCGCATGCGCGCATCTTCGCGGCCGAGCAGGGCTACGACCTCGTCAGCGAGACGGGCATGCTGACCGACTGGTGGGGTTTTTGCTGGATGATTTTGGCCGAGAAGCGCGGCCTGCTGACGGCCGAGAATCGTGCTGCTGCGCGCGCGGCGATCGAGGAGAAATATCTGGCGGCGCCGAACGTGATCGGGGTGATTATCGGGCGGTGACGCAGCATCCTCCGTCATTGGAGTGCCTCCAGAGAGGCAGGCTGGATTGCTTCGCTTCGCTCGCAATGACGGCTCGGATAGAGTGGGGGCCTAATCCAATCCCGCCCGCTTTGCCGATTTCGCCGTCGGCTTCGGCACGGCCGTCACATCCGGCAGCGTCTCGCGCACGATCTCGGCGGCCGGCGCATCTGCTGCGACCGTCTCCGCGCGCACCGGCGCGACCTTCATCTCGCCGAGCCGGGCGCGGACCTGCGCGGTGAGGCCGGGATATGAGGCGACCGGGGTGAACTCCGCGGTCTGGTCGTTGCCGAGACGGACGCCGGTATAGGCGACGAGACCGTCGGTGGTGGCGATGACGTCACCGGCCTTCAGCGAACTGTCCAGCGTCAGATCGACCGGCGCGAGCCCGGCCGGCTCGCGGCCGTTGCAGGTGCAGTCGGCGCGCAGCGCCTTGCGGTAAGCGAACGCGTTCTCGCTGTCGGCGTAGCGCTCGCCGGTCTGGCTATAGGCGCTGTCGATCGAGGATCCGAAAAAGACCTTCGTGGCGCTGGCGGGACAGAAGGCCTGACACATCTGCGCCGGCGAGGCGAGGCCGCGCATCAGCGGAAAATATTTGCCGTCGCAGCTGCGTACGCAAAAGGCCGGGCCGGAGCCGCCGGCCGCCGCCGCGCGGGCCGGGGGCGCATATTGCGGCTGGCCGGCCGGGTTCTGCTGGCTGGCGAAGGGATCGACGAAGGAATTCGCCTGTTGCGGCACGTCGCGCTGCGGGCGCTGCTGGGCTCCGCCGAAGAGGAAGTCGAACAGGCCTTCGGCCGAAACCGGGGCCGGAGCTGCAAGCAGCGGTGCTGCGAGGGTGGCGGCCACGAGCATCGCGCGACGCCGCCGGCGCGCATGGGACACGATCGTACGCAACGCTTACTCCACCCGACGCTACTGAACCGGCCGCAACCCTTGAGGGGTCTCAGCACATGATTCACCATAAAGCGCGATGGTAAATGAGGGGTTGCTTCACCTCGCCCCGCTTGCGGGGAGAGGTCGGAATTCGCGCTGAAAGCGCGGATTCCGGGTGAGGGGGTACAGGCCTCTTGACGATCTCATGTGTGGAGAGAGGCCCCTTACCCCAACCCTCTCCCCGTAAGAACGGGGCTAGGGAGAAGAGGCGTCAAGCCTTCAAAAATTCCGACGCCTTGTACAGCGAGCGGAACGGCAGGCCGGCTGCACCAAACGTGTCGGTGGCGCCCTCCTCGCGGTCGACCATGGTCAGCACCAGCACGACTTCCG
The DNA here is from genome assembly GCF_053592855.1 of Bradyrhizobium sp. T-1. Classification (NCBI taxonomy): domain Bacteria; kingdom Pseudomonadati; phylum Pseudomonadota; class Alphaproteobacteria; order Hyphomicrobiales; family Nitrobacteraceae; genus Bradyrhizobium; species Bradyrhizobium sp. T-1. Next base: position 817,303 of record NZ_CM132115.1, read on the forward strand.
CACCGGTCTCGCGCACGGATTCCACGGCCTTCATCGCCGAGCCGCCGGTCGTGGTGACGTCCTCGACGATCACGACGCGCTTGCCGGCAAGCGTCTCGCCTCTGGGCAAGCCCTCGATCGCGAGCCTGGCGCCGTGCTCCTTCGGCTTCTTGCGCACGAAGAACGCCGCGATCGGGTGGCCCTTGATCCAGGAGATCTGCGCCAGAGCACCGGCCAGCGGCACCGCGCCCATCTCGAGGCCGCCGATGAAATCGAGATTGTCGTCCTTCAGCGTCTCATAGGTGAGCTCGGCGAGCAGCGTCGCGCCCTCGGGGTCCAGCATGGTCGGCTTGAGGTTGAAATAGAAATCGCTCTTGCGGCCCGAGGCGAGCGTCACCTCGCCGCGCCCGAAGGAGCGGCGGCGGATGATTTCGAACAGGCGGGCGCGGGAGGCGGATTTCGACACGGCGGTCCCTCGGGAGCGTTTTTGGAGGTGGCGGAATTTATCCGCGACGGCCGCGACATTCCAGAGGGGGCGTCCCCCGTCAACAGGGATCGGCCATCCCGGTCCGCCGGTTGTGGGGGTGCAACGTTCCGGAGTAGGTGATGGCCCGAATTCCCGGGAAGGACACGGACCAATGACCATCGAGCTGCACACCTGGAACACGCCGAACGGCCGCAAAATCTCGGTCGCCCTGGAGGAGATGGGGCTGCCCTACAAGGTGGTCCCGGTGAACATCACCAAGGGCGAGCAGATGGCGCCGGAGTTCCTCAAGGTCTCCCCCAACAACAAGATCCCCGCGATCCTCGACCCGGAAGGCCCGGACGGCAAGCCTGTCAGCATCTTCGAATCCGGTGCGATCCTGCTCTATCTCGGTGAAAAGACCGGCAAATTCCTGCCGAAATCGCTTGGCGCACGCATTCCCGTCTACGAATGGCTGATGTGGCAGATGGGCGGCTTTGGCCCGATGCCGGGACAGGTGCATCATTTCATCGCGCTCGAGAACGAGCAGGATCGCGCCTACGGCCTGAAGCGCTTCATGGCGGAGACGCGGCGGCTTTACGGCGTGCTGGACCGCCGCCTTGAGGCCCGCGACTTCGTCGCCGGCGATCTCTCGGTCGCCGATTTTGCCATCCTGGGGTGGGCCTGGCGCCATCCGCGCCACAAGGTTGAGCTTGCCGATTTTCCCAACGTCAAGCGCTGGTACGACGCCCTGATGGCGCGCCCGGCGGTGAAGCGTGGCATGGAGGCGAAGCTGGATTGAGCTTTCTTCCTCCCTCGCCCCGTTCTTACGGGGAGAGGGTTGGGGTGAGGGGCCTCTCTCCACACGCGAGATGGCCGAGATGCCTGTACCCCCTCACCCGGATCGCAAGAGCGACATAGCCGAAGCTATGCTTCGGCGTTCTTCGGAACGGCCGCCATAGGCGGCCTACGCCTCTCCCTGCAAGCGGCTGCAAGCGAGGAGAGGTGACCAAGCCTCACACCTTCTTCGCTTCCACCGCCATCCGTACGGCAAGGCCGGCCAGCACCGTGCCCATCAGCCAGCGCTGCACCAGCATCCAGCTTGGCCGGCTTGCCAGGAATAGCGCGATCGATCCCGCGGCCAGTGCGATCATCGCGTTCACGCTGACGCTGATCGCGATCTGGATCGCCCCCAGCACCACCGACTGCGTCAGCACGCTGCCCGCCGCGGGATCGATGAACTGCGGCAGCAGCGCCAGATACAGCATCGCGATCTTCGGGTTGAGCAAATTGGTGACGAGCCCCATCGCGAACAATTTAGGCGGGCTGTCGATGGCGAGCTGCTTCACCTGAAATGGCGAGCGTCCGCCCGGCTTCACCGCCTGCCAGGCGAGCCACAGCATGTAGCCGGCACCGGCAAAGCGCAGTGCGTCATAGGCAAAGGGAACGGCGAGCAGCAGCGCCGTGATGCCGAACGCCGCGCACAGCATGTAGAACACGAAGCCCAGCGCGACGCCGCCGAGCGAGACGATGCCCGCTGCCGGGCCCTGCGTGATCGAGCGCGAGATCAGGTAGATCATGTTTGGCCCGGGCGTGAGCACGAGCCCAAGGCAGACGAGAGCGAAGCCGAGCAGGGCGGAGGTGTGGGGCATGGATGAACCGATGCGGGAGATGTGCTGGTTCTAATATGCGCGGCGCCGTGGGGCCATCGCGCAATTGCACGGAGGACAATTCAATCTGGTCCTACGCCTCGGCCTGCTTGGTGGCGATGAACGCCGCGAAACGCTCCATCGCCAATCGTAACGGCTCTGCGAGTGCCGGATCGGCGGCAATGCTGTGTTCGTCCCAGGCGCCGCCAAGCAAGGGCAGCGTCACGCAGGCCTCCGTGGCGAGCCGGGCGGACATTGTTTCCAGCGTCAGCGTCAGAGCGGCCAGCGCGTGGGTCGCGCGCGGCGACGTGTTGATCAGTGCGACGGGCTTGTCGGGAAATTCGTGGCTGCCGACCAGCCAGTCGAGCGCGTTCTTCAGCACGCCGGCGACGCCGCGGGCATATTCGGGGCTGGAAATCAGGAGCCCGTCGACGCTGCCGATGAGGTGGCGCATCGCGCCGACCGGCGCGGGTACGTCATCGCCGTCCAGGTCCGGATTGAAAAAAGGCAGCTCCGCAATGCCCTCGAACAGGATGACCTCGACACCAGCAGGCGCGAGCCGCGCCGCTGCGCGCAACACTGCGGTGTTGCCAGAACCCGCGCGCAGGCTGCCGGAGATGGCGGCGATCTTCATTGGAACGGCCCTTAATGCGCCTCGTCCCAATTGTTCGCCGCGCGCGCGTCGACGTGCAGCGGCACCGACAGCAGCACGGCCGGGAACGGCGCATCCTGCATCACGTGCTGCACGACGGGAAGAGTCGCCTCGACCTCCGCGTCGGGCACTTCGAAGATCAGCTCGTCATGAACCTGGAGCAGCATCTGCGCCGAGAGCTTCTTCTGCGCCAGCGCATCCTCCACCCGCGTCATGGCGCGGCGGATGATGTCGGCGGCGGTGCCCTGAAGCCGGGCGTTGATCGCGGCACGCTCGTTGAAGGCGCGCACCGAGGCATTGGAGGCCTTGATATCGGGATAGTGGCACTTGCGGCCGAACAGCGTGGTGACGTAGCCGTGGCTCCGGCAGAAATCGCGCGTCTCGTCCATGTAGGCGCGAATGCCCGGGAAGCGCTCAAAGTACTTCTTGATGTAGGCCGACGCTTCCTCGCGGGCGATGCCGAGCTGGTTGGCGAGGCCGAACGCGGAGATGCCGTAGATGATGCCGAAATTGATCGCCTTGGCGCGGCGGCGGATTTCGCTTGGCATGCCCTCGATCGGCACGCCGAACATTTCGGACGCCGTCATGGCGTGAATGTCGAGCCCGTCCTTGAATGCCTGCTTCAGCACGGGAATGTCGGCGATCTCGGCCAGCAGGCGCAGCTCGATCTGCGAATAGTCGGCGGAGACGAGCTTGTGCCCGGGCGTGGCGACGAAGGCGCGGCGGATTTTTCGGCCGTCCTCGGTGCGCACCGGGATGTTCTGCAAGTTCGGCTCGTTCGACGACAGCCGGCCCGTCGTGGTCGCGGCCAGCGCGTAGGTCGTGTGGACGCGGTGGGTCTGCGGATTGACGTAGGTCGGCAGCGCGTCGGTGTAGGTCGATTTCAGTTTCGAGACCTGGCGCCACTCCAGGATCTTCCGCGGAAAATCGTGGCCTTGCTCGGCAAGATCATCCAGCACCTGCGCGGTGGTGGACCATGCGCCGGTTTTTGTCTTCGTGCCGCCGCTCAGTCCCATCTTGCCGAACAGGATGTCGCCGATCTGCTTGGGGCTGCCGACATTGACCGGCTCGCCCGCGATCTCCTGGATCTCGGCTTCGACGCGCGCCGCGGTCTGCGCGAAGTCGCCGGAGAGACGCGACAGCACCTGACGGTCGATCGAGATGCCGCGTCGCTCCATGCGCGCGAGCACCGGCACCAGCGGCCGCTCCAGCGTCTCGTAGACGGTGGTCATGTGCTCGGCGATGAGGCGCGGCTTCAGCACGCGCCAGGCGCGCAACGCGATGTCGGCGCCCTCGGCAGACAACGGCACAGCCTTGTCGATCGGCACCTGGTCAAAGGTGATCTTGCCCTTGCCGCTGCCGAGCAGCTCGCTCTCCTTCAGCATGGCGTGGCCGAACCAACGCTCGGACAGCGAGTCCAGCTCATGCGAGCCGCGCCCGGCGTCGAGCACGTAGGAGATCAGCTTCGCATCGTCGGCGTTGCACAAGGTGATGCCGTGCTGTGCCAGCATCACGGCGGCGAACTTGACGTCGAAGCCGATCTTGAGAATGCCCGCGGATTCCAGCACCGGCCGCAGCGCATCGATCGCCTCGGTAGGCTTGACCTGATCCGGCGCGAGGCCGGCGTCGAACAGCCCGCCGTCGCCGCCGGACTGCTTGTGAGCCAGCGGCACATAGCAGGCCTCGTTCGGTGCCAGCGCCAGCGCAATGCCGCAGAGATCGGCCTGCATGGGATCAATGGAGTTGGCTTTGATCTCGATCGCGACATGACCGGTATCATGGATGCGGGCGATGAAGGCGTTGAGCTCCTTGATCGACTTGATCGTCTGATATTTGGCGCGATCGACCGGGAGCTTGCGCAGCGCCTCCTCGCGCGCGGCGGCGAGCGAGATCGGTGCGCCCTTGATGCTTGCCGACTTGTCGCCCTTGTCGGCGTCCTTTGCGGCTGCGGCAGGCGCTGCGAAGAGATCGCCTGAGCTCTCGGACGGCTTTGCTTTCGCGCTGTCGCCGCCTCTCGCCCCGCTGCTGTTGCTTGCATCGGCATCGACATTGGATGGGTCGATCTGCGAATAGTCGGCGACGCGGCGCGTCAGCGTGGTGAATTCCATCGCCTTGAGGAAGGCGATCAGCTTGCGCGCGTCGGGCTCGTGGACGGCGAGGTCGTCGAGCGGTACCTCCAGATCGACCTTGTCGTCGAGCAGCACGAGCTGGCGCGAGACGCGCGCCTTCTCGGCGTTCTCAAGCAAAGCCTCGCGGCGCTTCGGCTGCTTGATCTCGGTGGCGCGGAATAGAAGCTGTTCAAGATCGCCATATTCGACGATCAGCTGCGCCGCGGTCTTGATGCCGATGCCGGGCACGCCGGGCACGTTGTCGGTGGAGTCGCCGGCCAGTGCCTGCACTTCGACCACCTTCTCCGGCGGCACGCCGAATTTCTCGATCACCTCGGGGATGCCGATGCGGCGATCCTTCATGGTGTCGTACATCACGATCTTGTCGTTCACGAGCTGCATCAGATCCTTGTCGGAGGACACGATGGTCGTGGTGGCGCCGCGTTCGCTGGCCTGTCGCGCATAGGTCGCGATGAGGTCGTCGGCCTCGAAGCCGCCTTGCTCCAGGCAGGGCAGGTCAAAGGCGCGCACGGCTTCGCGGATGAGCGCGAATTGCGGGATCAGATCATCAGGCGCAGGCGGACGGTGCGCCTTGTAGTCGGGATAGATCTTGTTGCGGAAGGTGACTTCCGACTTGTCGAACACGATCGCCAGATGCGTCGGCCGGTTGTCGGCGGGCATGTCGCGCAAGAGCTTCCACAGCATGTTGCAGAAGCCCAGCACAGCATTGACCTGAAGCCCGTCGGACTTGCGGTTCAATGGCGGCAGCGCGTGATAGGCGCGGAAGATGTAGCCGGAACCGTCGACCAGGAAGATGTGGTCGCCCTTGCCGGCGGCCTTCGCCGCGACCGGTTTGGCAGCAGCTGTCGCCGCGGCGGGTTTGGTGTCGGCTTTGGCGGAGGTCTTCGGAGATGTCTTGGGCATGGCCGCAATGTATGAATTTTTGCGGCAAAAGACAGCCTCGACAGGTCGCAATTTTGCCGACTCGCACAGGCAAATCATGGCATCGGCACAGCCGCAGCGAGGTCAGGCCAGGCAGCCTTCGATGAAGCTCGCTACCGCGCGCACCGCGGGCGCGCGGCGCAGGTCGCGATGGAGAACCAGCCAGACCTCGCGTCCGACCGGGCGTCCACCGATGTCATGCCGCTGCAGCCTCGCGTCAGCCTCGCCAAGAAATCTTGGCAAGGCGGCCAGCCCAATTCCGGTTCGGGCGGCTGCCGCCTGGTTCTCCAGATCATTGGTGCGAAGCACGATCTCGCGCGTGCCGGCGAAGCGCCTCAGCCATCGCTGCTGGGGAACCTCATCCATGCTGGCCTCGTAGGCGATGAAGGCGAATGCATGCGGGGGTGTCGCCTTGAGATAGTCGGGCGAGCCGTAGAGGCCAAACTCGAAATAGCCGATCTTGCGGGCGATCAGCCCGGGCTCCGTCGGGCGGGACAGGCGCAGCGCCAGATCGGCCTCGCGGCGCGTAAGCGAGGCCGTGCGCTTCTCGCCGATCAGCTTGATCCTGATGCCGGGATGCTGCTGTCGCAGCCGGATCAGCTTCGGCGCGATCAGGAGGCTGGCGAGCGAAGGTGGGGCGCTGATCGTGATCTCACCACCGATCTCGGATTTTGAGGCCTGTGCGGCGCGCTCCACCGCAAAAGCCGCTTCCATCATCGGCGCTCCGATCTTGGCGATGCGCCTGCCGTCCCCGGTGAGCTCGTAGCTGCGCGGTCTGCGGTCCACGAGCTTGAGCGACACGGATGCTTCCAGGGCGGCGACGCGGCGGGCCACGGTGACGTGGTCGACATTGAGGCTCCGCGCCGCGGCCGACAGGCTGCCTTCGCGCGCCAGCGCCAGGAAATGCTGCAGGTCGGTCCAGTCCATATGCGCGAAATCTCACAATAGGTTTTCGATTATGAGCAGTTTCGCAGATATCCGCGGCGATCCATAGTTTCTTCCATCATTGACTGGAGAAACTCGATATGGCCGTGATCGTGAGGTTAAAGGCGCCCGGTGGCGTCGAGCAGCTCGAGCTGGCAAGCGCCGATCTGCCGCCGCCGGGCCGCGGCGAAGTCCGGTTGCGGCAGACCGCCATCGGCGTCAATTTCATCGATATCTATCAGCGCCTCGGTCTCTACGCGCTCGCGCCCGAACGCATTCCCGGCGTCGAGGCCGTGGGCGTCGTTGCGGCGCTCGGCATCGAGGTCACAGGCCTCGAGGTCGGGGACCGCATCGCTTATGCGGGCGTGCCGGTCGGCGCCTATGCGTCCGAACGCAACATGCCAGCCTGGCGCGGCGTGAAGATTCCGGCCGGCCTGCCGGATGAGGCGGTCGCCGCCGCGTTCGTCAAGGGCATTACAGCCGACATGCTGCTCAGTCGCGTATTTCCGGTCGGCCGAGGCACGACGGTGCTCGTCCATAGCGCTGCGGGAGGACTTGGTCAGCTGCTGACACGCTGGGCCAGTGCGCGCGGGGCGGTCGTGATCGGAACTGTCGGTTCGCCGGCGAAAGTCGAAATCGCCCGTGCAGCCGGTGCGCACCATGTGATCGTCGGGCGCGACGCCGATTTCGCCGCGGCCGTCGCCGATTTCACCGCCGGAGCCGGCGTCGATGCCGCCTATGACGGCGTCGGTGGGACGACGTTGCAGAAGACGCTGGGCTGCGTGCGGCCGTTCGGCGTGGTCGCGAGCGTCGGCCAGTCGGCCGGGCCAATTCCGCCGGTCGATGTGAATGATCTCGGACCGCGGCGCAGCCTGATGTTGGCGCGGCCGAGCGTGATGGCCCACATGAACGATGCCGATGCGTATCGCGGTTCGGCCGAGCGGGTGCTTGCTGCGATGGCCGGCGGTGTTCTCGAGGTGACCGGCAAAGCCTACGATCTGCGCGATGCGGCGCTAGCGCAGGCCGATCTGGAATCCGGGCATACGACGGGAGCCCTCTATCTGCGGCCCTGAGCGGTCTATTCCGCCGGCTGCAGCACTGGGCCGGCCTTCTTCGGCGCGATCCAGAATGCGTCGGGCCGTTCGAACAGGAAGTCGGCCTGCAGCCGCAGCGCAGCCTGCCAGATCGCGAGCGATCCGATCACGCCGACGATGGTGACGATCAGCGACACGGTGCCGATATCCGGAATGATGCCGGTGCGCAGCAGCAGCGTGCGCGTCGAGGCCATCGGCAGGAAGAAGGCGAGATAGATCACGATCGAATGCTCACCGCAGAAGCGCAGGAAATTGCACCAATGCGCACGCGCCAGCAGCGTGCCTGACGTGATGATCGCGCATGCGCCGGCGAAGCCGAGCATCAGCGAGACGATCTTCCACTCGCTTGCGCCGAATGCGACGAGGCCGGCATTCACCAGCGCCCAGGTCGCGAGCGCGGCGACTGCCCGCGCTGGATGATTGCGTGCGCGATCCGACAGCGCGAAGACGTAAGGCGCGAACAGATAGCCCGAATAGAAGTAGACGAAGCGCGCGCAGAACTCGTCGATCGCGGTCCAGCCGGTCGTGATCCGCGCGGTCTCGAGCGCGGCCGCCGCCAGCCAAATCGCGAGCGGCGGGAATTTGCGTGTCAGTTTTGTGACGATGAAGAAGACCGGCAGCAGGTAGATGAACCAGAGCGTGCCGAAGGGCTCGATGAAGGATTCGAGATACAGCAGGCCCACGTCGCGCCAGCCGGTTTCGGCGGCGAAAGCAGGGGCCTTGAAGCCGAACTGGATTGTCACCCAGACGACATAAAAATAGGCGAAATGCACCACCTTGCGGTCGAGATAGGTTCGCCAGTCCCGATTGATCACCAGTGGCAGGAACAGGCCCGAAATCAGGAAGAAGTCCGGCATCCGGAACGGCTTTGCGAAGGCCACCAGGACATGCATGAAACCGGTCTCGCCAGCGGCGAGCTCGACGCCCAGCACCGAGTGCATCATCACCACCATGACGATGCAGATACCCTTGGCGTAATCGACCCAGTCGACACGCGCGGCAGCCGAGGCTTTGAGAAGCTCCCCGCTCGCAGCTGATGTGCCTGATGATGCCATGGTGTCCCGTTTCGAGGCGTGTTCCGCCCGGTCCCTGTGTGGGTGTGGGGCAGTGTGGCGCCCAGTGGTTTCCGACTTCTTTACCGGTACAAATCGCGTGCCGGTTTCTCGGCGCGGGCTCTTCCTTCCCGACGGGAAAATGCTAAACCGCCCCTCGGATTGGGGTTTCGTTAACCAAGCTGGAACAGGGATTTTCATGCGCATCGCGATGATCGGCACGGGCTACGTGGGACTGGTGTCCGGAGCCTGCTTTGCGGATTTCGGCCACGACGTCACCTGTGTCGACAAGGATGAGAAGAAGATCGCGGCGCTTCATCGCGGCGAGATTCCGATCTACGAGCCGGGTCTGGACGAGCTGGTCGCGACCAACGTCAAGGCCAAGCGGCTCGACTTCACCACCGATCTGGCCAAGCCGGTTGCGGATGCCGATGCCGTGTTCATCGCGGTCGGAACCCCCTCGCGCCGCGGCGACGGCCATGCCGATCTCTCTTATGTCTACGCTGCCGCGAAGGAGATCGCGCAGTCGCTCACCGGCTTCACCGTCGTGGTGACGAAGTCGACCGTGCCGGTCGGCACCGGCGATGAGGTCGAGCGCATCATCCGCGAGGCCAATCCAAAGGCCGACGTCGTCGTGGCCTCCAACCCCGAATTCCTGCGCGAAGGCGCAGCGATCCGCGACTTCAAATTCCCCGATCGCGTCGTCGTCGGCATCTCCGACGAGCGTGGCCGCAAGGTGATGGGCGACATCTATCGCCCGCTATCCTTGAATCAGGCGCCGCTGATGTTCACCGCGCGCCGCACCGCCGAGATGATCAAATACGCCGCGAACGCCTTCCTCGCGACCAAGATCACCTTCATCAACGAGATCGCGGACCTCTCCGAAAAGGTCGGCGCCAACGTGCAGGAGGTCGCGCGCGGCATTGGTCTGGACAACCGCATCGGCACCAAATTCCTGCACGCCGGTCCCGGTTTCGGCGGCTCCTGCTTCCCGAAGGACACCAAGGCGCTGATCAAGATCGCGCAGGACTATGATGTCTCCTTGCGCATCGTCGAATCCGTGCTGGCGGTCAACGAGAACCGCAAGCGCGCGATGGCGCGCAAGGTCAGCCAGGCGCTCGGCGGTAGCTTGCGCGGCAAGACCATCGCGGTGCTCGGCCTGACCTTCAAGCCCGACACCGACGACATGCGCGATGCGCCGTCGATCCCGCTGGTCACCGGCCTTCTCGACATGGGCGCGAAGGTAAAGGCCTTCGATCCCGTTGGCATGGAGCAGGCCAGGAGCGAGCTGCCGAACATCACCTATTGCGAGGATGCCTATTCCTGCGCGCAGGGCGCCGATGCGCTCGTCATCGTCACCGAATGGGTGCAGTTCCGTGCGCTCGATCTCGACCGGCTGAAGGCGACCATGGCGCAGCCCGTCGTCGTCGACCTCCGCAACATCTATCGTCCCGAAGAGATGGCTGCGGCCGGTTTCACTTACGAGAGCGTGGGCCGGCCATCCGTGCAGGGCTGATCTCCATATTGTTGTTGACCGAAAACCGTCATGGCCGGGCTTGTCCCGGCCATCCACGTCTTGTTCACTGCCAGGTGAAAGAACGTGGATGCCCGGGACAAGCCCGGGCATGACGACCGGATGATTTCTTGCCCCGTACCTTCGACACGCCCCTGCCGATCGATGCCGTGCTCGACGACCTCGCGCGCACGCTGGAGGCGAACAACGCGGCCGTGCTGGTCGCCCCTCCGGGCGCCGGCAAGACCACGCGGGTGCCGTTGGCGCTGCTCGATGCGCCCTGGGCCAAGGGCAAAAAGATCATCGTGCTGGAGCCGCGGCGCATTGCGGCGCGCGCCAGCGCCGACCGCATGGCCAAGTCGCTCGGCGAGCGTGCTGGCGAAACCGTCGGCTACCGCGTCCGTTTCGGTTCGAAGATATCGCGCGCAACCCGCATCGAGGTGGTGACCGAGGGCATCTTCACCCGCCAGATCCTCGACGATCCCGAACTCTCCGGCGTCGCCGCCATCCTGTTCGACGAATTCCACGAGCGCTCGCTCGATGCCGACATGGGTCTTGCGCTGGCACGCGATGCCCAACTCGGCCTGCGCGAGGATCTGCGTATCCTCGTGATGTCGGCGACGCTCGACGGCGCGCGTGTCGCAAAGCTGCTTGGCGAGGCGCCTGTGGTCGAGAGCGAGGGCCGCGCCTTTCCGGTCGAGACCCACTATCTCGGCCGCAAGGCCGATGCGCCGATCGAGCGGCAAATGGCCGATGCGATCGCGTCCGCGCTCCGCGCTGACAGCGGCTCGGTGCTCGCCTTCCTGCCCGGCGCCGCCGAAATCCGCCGCACCCAGAATTTCCTGGCTGAGCGCGTGCAGGACGCCAGCATCGAGATCGTGCCGCTGTTCGGCGCGCTCGATGCCGCTGTGCAGGACCGCGCCATCGCGCCGGCGCCGAAGGGCACGCGCAAGGTGGTGCTGGCGACCTCGATCGCGGAGACCTCGCTCACGATCGAAGGCGTGCGCATCGTGGTCGATTCCGGTCTCGCCCGCGTGCCGCGCTACGAGCCGGACATTGGACTGACCCGGCTCGAGACCGTGCGTGTTTCGCGCGCGGCGGCAGATCAGCGCCGCGGCCGCGCCGGCCGTACCGAGCCGGGGGTCTGCTATCGGCTCTGGGACGAGCCGCAGACCGCGTCGCTTGCGCCCTACACCCAGCCGGAAATTTTGAGCGCCGATCTGTCCTCGCTGGTGCTCGACCTCGCGCAATGGGGTGTGGCCGATCCCGCTGCGCTGTCGTTCCTCGATCCGCCGCCGCAACCGGCTTGGAAGGAAGCCAAGAGCCTGCTCTCCGAGCTCAATGCGCTCGATGGCGACGGTCGTATCACGGCAGAGGGAAAAAGCCTGCGTGCACTGGCGCTGCCGCCGCGGCTGGCGCGCATGATCGTGGATTCGCATCGTGCGGGTAGCGGCGAAGAGGCGGCCGAGATCGCGGCCATCCTCACCGAGCGCGGGCTCGGCGGCGACAGCGCCGACCTCGAGCACCGGCGCGACCAGTTCCGCCGCGACCGTTCGCCGCGGGCGGCGAGCGCGCGGGATCTCGCCCGACGCTGGGCCTCGCAGGTCGCAGCATCCGAGAAGCCGGGGCTACAGGAGGATCTCTCGACCGGCCTGATGCTCGCCTACGCCTTCCCGGATCGTGTCGCGCGCAATCGCGGCAACGGCAGCTTCGTGCTCGCCAATGGCCGCGGCGCCGCGGTGGAGCAGACGTCCTCGCTCGCCCGCGCACCCTATATCGCGATCGGCGAGATGACGGGCACGGCCGCGAGCGGCCGCATCCTGCTCGCAGCGCAGATCACTGAGGACGAGATCGAGCTCCATTTCGCCGAGCATATCGAAACTCTCGACGAGATCTCGTTCGACCGTGGTGCGATGGCGCTGCGCGCGCGGCGCAAGCGCGTGCTGCATGCGATCACGCTGTCCGAGGCCACGCTTGCGGTGTCACCCTCGGAGGACACTGCACGCATCTTCGCGGATGGTCTGATCGCCGCCGGCCTCGACCGGCTGCCCTGGTCGAAGGCCGCAAAACAATGGCGCGACCGCGTGATGTTTCTACGCAAGGCCGAGGGCGACAGCTGGCCCGATCTTTCCGACGACGGGCTGATCGCGCGACGCGACGACTGGCTGGTGCCCGCGCTCTACGACAAGATCGCACTGAAGGACATTTCGCCCGGCGATCTCTCCGATGCGCTGATGGCGCTGCTGCCGTGGGAGATGCGCGCGCGGCTCGACCGCGAGGCGCCGACGCATTTCGAGGCGCCTACGGGAAGCGTGCTCGCGATCGATTACGAGGCCGAGCAGGGCCCGACCATTGCGGTGCGGCTGCAGGAATTGTTCGGCCTCAACACCCATCCGTCGGTCGCGGCGGGCAAGGTCCCGCTGGTGCTGGAATTGCTGTCGCCGGCGCAGCGCCCGGTGCAGGTCACGCGCGATCTCCCCGGTTTTTGGCGCGGCAGTTACGCCGCGGTGCGCTCCGATCTGCGCGGCCGCTATCCGCGCCATCCCTGGCCGGATGATCCCGCCAGCGCGCTGCCGACCCGGCGAGCCAAGCCGCGCGGGACGTGAGATTTTAGGCCGGCATTAACCGTCCGCTCATCCTTTTCGCCAAAATGGCGAAGTTCTGCCGTGGCTCCGCTCGCGGGTGGGCAGGTTGCGTGGTGAAATCGAGCTTTCCGGCTCGGAAGTGGTGTGATGCGTAACATTATGATCTTCGCGGCCATCATGATCGGCCTCGGCACCTTCATGGCGCAGATGGCGGACCGGATGAGCTCGGCCTCCGCCACATCAGTGCCGCGCACGACAGTCGCCGTCGCAACCGCGGCCCCGGCCGGAAGCCGCAGCCTCGCCATCTCCCGCGATGTCCGCGGCCATTTTCAGACCGATGGCCGCATCGACGGTCAGCGTATCGGCTTCATGGTCGACACCGGCGCCTCCGTGGTGGCGCTGAACGAGACCTCGGCGGCCCGCTTCGGCCTGCGTCCCTCGCGCAGCGAATACAACGCGACCGTCACCACCGCGAACGGCACCATCAAAGCCGCGCGCACCCGCATCGCCATGCTGGATGTCGGCGGCCTCATCGTGCGCGATGTCGATGCCATGGTGCTGCCGGATGCAGCGTTGTCCGAGAACCTGCTCGGCCTCTCCTTCCTGTCCCGTCTGAAGCGCTTCGAGTACGCCAACGGCCAGATGGTGCTGGAGCAGTAAATCCAGACGGATTGCTGCCGGATCATTCGATATTGCACTGAACCGAGCCCGCGGCAGGTAACGTTTTTCCGTTACCAAACTGCCGCAATTATCGGCCATAAGCCCTCATTCCCGCCTTCCGCTGCGGCCCGGCATTCGCTAAGGCTGCACCAATTCCCGCCCTTTTCACGAGACCGTCTCAATGTTTCCCAAGCCGAAATCCGTGCTTCTGCCCAACACCTACGCCTTCGAATCCGAGCCGATGGTCAAGCCCACCGGTTTTCGCGAATACGACGCGCGCTGGCTGTTCCAGAAGGAAATCAACCTGATGGGCGTGCAGGCGCTCGGCATGGGGCTGGGCGCACTGATTGCGGAACTCGGCGTGAAACAGGAGATCGTCACCGGGCATGATTTCCGCGGCTATTCCGCCTCGATCAAATATGCGCTGATTTCCGGCCTGATGGCGGCGGGCTGCAAGGTGCACGACATCGGGCTTGCGGTGACGCCGATGGCCTATTTCGCGCAGTTCGATCTCGATGTGCCCTGCGTCGCCATGGTCACGGCCTCGCACAACGACAATGGCTGGACCGGCGTGAAGATGGGCGCCAACCGCCCGCTGACTTTCGGTCCCGACGAGATGACGCGGCTGAAGGAGATCGTGCTCAACGCCGAGTTCAAGAACAAGGCCGGCGGCGCCTACCAGTTCCACGAGAACTATCCGGCGCGCTACATCGCCGATCTCACGGGCCGCCCGAAGCTCAAGCGCAAGCTCAAGGTCGTTGCGGCCTGCGGCAACGGCACCGCCGGCGCGTTCGCACCGCAGGTGCTGGAGGCGATCGGCTGCGAGGTGATTCCGCTCGACACCGAGCTCGATCACACCTTCCCGAAATACAATCCGAACCCTGAAGACATGGAGATGCTGCACGCGATCCGCGACGCGGTGCTGCATCACAAGGCCGATGTCGGCCTCGGTTTCGACGGCGACGGCGATCGTTGCGGCGTCGTCGACAACACCGGCGAGGAGATCTTTGCCGACAAGGTCGGCGTGATGCTGGCGCGCGACATGTCGGCGATCCACAAGGAGGCGCAGTTCATCGTCGACGTGAAGTCGACCGGTCTCTTCATCACCGATCCCGTCTTGCAAAAGCAGGGCGCCAGGACCGCTTATTGGAAGACCGGCCATTCCTACATGAAGCGCCGCACCAACGAGACCGGCGCGCTCGCGGGCTTCGAGAAGTCCGGCCACTTCTTCTTCAACAAGCCGTATGGCCGCGGCTATGACGACGGCCTGGTCTCGGCGATCGCGATCTGCGACATGCTCGACCGCGCCCCCGGCAAGTCGATGGCGGACCTGAAGGATGCGTTGCCGAAGACCTGGTCGTCGCCGACCATGTCGCCGCATTGCGCCGACGAGACCAAGTATGGCGTCATCGACAAGGTGGTGAAGCATTTTGAAGGCTTACAGGCCAAGGGCGCCAAGATCGGCGATCAGGCGATCCGCGATCTCGTTACCGTCAACGGCGTGCGGGTTACGGTCGAAGACGGCAGCTGGGGCCTGGTGCGCGCGTCCTCCAACAAGCCCGAGCTCGTGGTTGTCGTTGAGAGCCCGGTCTCGGAGCAGCGCATGCACGACATGTTCGAGATGGTGAACAGCGTGCTGCGCACGCATCCCGAAGTCGGGCAATACAACCAGACGATCTGATGTGTGGCGACCGCTCCGACGGCGGTCTACTCCCTCGCCCCGTTCTTACGGGGAGAGGGTTGGGGTGAGGGGCCTCTCCCGCGCAAGCGGTTAGCAGTCTCGGTCGAGCTCTAAGCCGCCACCACGGCCGGGATCGGCAGCGCGGTGACCGACTTGATCTTCTCCATCGCGAAGCGCGAGGTGACGTTCTTCAGCGGCACGGCGGCGATCAGCTTCTTGTAGAAGACATCATAGGCCTGCATGTCGGCGACCACGACGCGCAGCATGTAGTCGACGTCGCCGGCCATGCGGTAGAATTCCATCACCTCGGGCATGGCGCTGACGGCTTCGGCGAATTTCTTCAGCCAGGCGTCGGAATGGTCGGAGCTCTCCACCGACACGAACACGGAGATGCCGAGCCCGATCTTGTTCTGATCGACCAGCGCCACCCGCTTCAGGATCACGCCGTCGGCTTCCAGCCGCTGGATGCGCTTCCAGCAGGGGGTCGAGGACAGCCCGACGCGATCGCCGATTTCGGCGACGGACAGGGAAGCATCGTCCTGGAGCACCATCAGGATCTTGCGATCGATGGCGTCGAGGCGGCGGCTGGTCTCGGGGATCTGGACAGCGACATCAGTCATTTGAAGAACTTTGTTCCATTTCAGGGGCTGATTTCCCTGATATAGAGAAAATCCTTCTATATCAAGTCTATAATCTCGGCGACCTCCAGGGTGTCGCTCCGCGCGCCTCGCCCAAAAACTCTTCAACTTCAATGCGTTGTGGGGCGGCCAACCCTCCGCCATGGCGGGTGCATTTCAGTGCCGCGGTGGCCGCGGCGAATCGCAGCGCCTCCCGCACCGTCTCGCCTTCGGCGAGCCGAAGCGTGAAGGCGCCGTGGAAGACGTCGCCGGCCCCGAGCGTATCGACCGCCTCGACCGGGAAGGCCGGCGTCTCCTCCAGCGCGCCGGTCTCGTTCAGCCAGATCGTGCCGCGCGGACCACGGGTCGCTGCGAGGAAGGCGGGTGTCAGCCTGGCGAGCCGTTTCAACGCCTCGCCGTCCTCGGTAACGCCCGCCGTCTCCTGGACCTGCTCGCTGGCAAACAGCAGACGCGAGGCGGCCGTGAGTAGGCCGTCGGTCAGCGCCATAGCGCGGTCGACGCCGACGATGACGGGGATGCCGCGCCGGCGCGCCTCAACGCAGAGATCGATGCAAAACGTACCGCAGCGGCTCTCGACGAGGACGGCCTGACAATCGGCGAGCAGTTCGTCTGCATCCGGCAGCTTCACGGTCCACAGTGCTGGATCGCGATAGATGGTCAGCGTTCGCTCGCCTGATCCGTCGATGATGATCGCGGAGACGGGCGTCGCCGCACCCGGCATGCGCAAGACGTGCGTGGTATCGATGCCCTCGGCGGCCATCCGTTCGAGAATGAAGCCGCTCGATGTCTCCCGCGCATCGCCCATGGGACCTGCAAAGGCGACGCGGCCGCCAAGCCGTGCCATCGCGATCGCGGCATTGAGCGCGTTGCCGCCGCAGATCTCGGCGAGATGCGTGGCATTCGCCTTGCTCCCGCGTTCCGGCACGGCCTCGACCCGGAAGGTGAGGTCGCGCACGGGAATGCCGATACAGAGGATGCGCGGTGCGATCCCGGATGCGACCATCGCGGATCTAGCTCTTGTCGTGCACCCAGCGGCCGAGCAAATGATGTGCGATGGCGAACGGGTGCGGACCGGCGAACCCGTCGGGATGCGTCCGCGTCAGCATCAGCGCCGCTTCTTCGCGCGTGAACCAGCGCGCATCCTCCAGCTCGGAGTGATCGACGACGATGTCCTCGTTCAGCGCCCGCGCGCTGCAGCCGATCATCAGCGACGACGGATAGGGCCATGGCTGCGTCATGTAATAGTGCACGTCGGTGCAGCGAATGCCGGACTCTTCCAGAATCTCGCGGCGGACCGCGTCCTCGATGGTCTCGGCGGCCTCGACGAAGCCGGCGAGGCAGGAATACATGCCGGGCGGAAACTGCTTCTGGCGGCCGAGCAGGCATTTCTCGCCTGACGCCACCAGCATGATCACGACCGGATCGGTGCGCGGGAAATGCTCGGCCTTGCAGGCCGGGCAGTCGCGCTTCCAGCCGCCTTCCTTCATCGCGCTGCGCGTGCCGCAATTGGCGCAATAGCCGTGGCGCTGATGCCAGCTGACCATCGACTTCGCCATCGCGATCGCCGACAGTTCCTCGGGCGGGATCGCGCCCTGCATCGCCATGCCGCGCAGTTCGGTGACGGTGTAGTCCTCACGGCCCACAAGCTTCTCGGCAGCAGCCTGCGACATTCCCATGCCGAAGATCGCCGCTCCGTCGCGCAGGCCCAGGAAGATCGTGCCGGGATTGGCGCCGCACTTTGTCGCTTCATCGATCGACAGCAGCGCGCGCGCCTTGTCGCCCTCGCGCTTCACAAGAAGCGAGTCACGATAGACGACATAGGCGCGCGACGACGATTTCTGCTCCAGTGCGAACAGTTTTTGGTCATCGCGGCGCAGGTGCGCAGCGCGATCCAGGATGTTGGTGACGAAGGCCGGCTGCCCCAGCGGAAACGAGTCGAATGCTGACATTTCTTGTTCTTTCAACCCAACCAGATTTTTCGGCGAAGCGCGCTGATGAAATTCTGCACCTCGGCGGCGTCGTGCGCCAGCGGCGGCATCACGCCCCAGACCGGCCGCGGCCAGGCGGCATCACTGGTGCGGCGCGCGATGATGTGAACGTGAAGCTGCGGCACGAGATTGCCGAGTGCTGCGATGTTGAGCTTGTCGCATTTGGTGATCTCCTTCAGCGCGCGCGAGACGCGGGAGATCTCGGTCATCAATTGCGCCTGCTGCACCTCGTCGAGATCGATGATCTCGACTGCATCGGCACGCCGCGGCACCAGCAGCAGCCAGGGATAATGGGCGTCCTTGATGACCAGCACTTTCGACAGCGGCAGATCGCCGATGTCGATGGTGTCTTCTTTCAGGCGGGAGTGCAGCGACCAGGCGGGATCGGACATATGTGTTTCCAAATTGCCCGGCGTGGTCGGGCGCGTTGGCGCCGACCATACGATACGAGGTCAGTCAGGGGAAGGATGGCAACTGCATACTCGATCGTCGTCCTGGACAAGCGTAGCGAAGCGGAGCGCCGATCCAGGGCCCACCACAGATGGGATTTGGCGACGACTCGTGGTGACCAGCTTCGCCCGACAACCTCTCTTTGGGGTAATGGGTCCCGGCCTTCGCCGGGACGACGTCCACGTTTGTGGCTGCGCCTGAGGTCTACGCCTCCGCCAACACCCGCGCATTGGCGCGGATGGAGGCTTCGCTGACACGGATGCCCAAGCCCGGCCCGTCGGGCACGACGACGTGACCTTCGCGGTTGGCAACGCGCTCTTCGAGCACGTCCTCGGTCAGCACGTGATGCGGCATGTAAAATTCGCAGCCGAGCGAGATGCCCGGGGTTGCCGCGATCAGCTGCGTGCCTGCGGCGAGCCCAATGCCGCCCTCCCACAGCGTGCCGCCATAGCCGGGCAGGCCGGCGATGTCGGCGATCGCCATGATCGCCTGTGCCTCGAACAGGCCGCCGGCCTTCATCAGCTTGATCGAGACCGCATCGGCCGCCTCGCGGCGCACCACCTCCATCATGTCGCGCCGATCGAAACAGCTCTCATCGGCGAGCACGGGTGTTTCCAGCGCTGCGGTGAGCTGCGCCATCACGTCGAGAAATTTTCGCGGCACCGGCTGCTCGATGAAGGTCGGCGCAAACTCCTCGACATCGCGCAGGATCTTGATGGCTCCGAACGGCGCCAGCGCCTGGTTGTAGTCGACGCGCAGATCGACCTTGTCGCCGAACTCCTTGCGGATCGCTTCGAGATGGTCGAGATCCTCGCGATGCGGCTTCACGCCGG
This sequence comes from Bradyrhizobium sp. T-1, assembly GCF_053592855.1. Taxonomy (NCBI): domain Bacteria; kingdom Pseudomonadati; phylum Pseudomonadota; class Alphaproteobacteria; order Hyphomicrobiales; family Nitrobacteraceae; genus Bradyrhizobium; species Bradyrhizobium sp. T-1. The sequence continues at coordinate 836,514 of NZ_CM132115.1, forward strand.
TCTTGACCTTGTAGATCACGTTGCCGTCCGGAACCATCTTTCGCATACGCTCGAGATCGGCCGCGAAATCCGGATCGGCAATCGAGAAAGAAAGCGGGATCGTGTCGCGCACGCGGCCGCCGAGCAGGTCGGCAACCGAGAGCCCTGACGATTTGCCGACGATATCGAGCAGCGCCATCTCAATCGCGACTTTTGCTTCCGCGTGGCCAACCAGCGCACGGTCGAGCTCCGCCATCAACGCGCGGATGCGGCGCACGGATTTGCCGAGCAGGATCGGCTTCAAGTAGATGTCGAGCGCGGAGAATGCAGCTTCGGCCGTCCCCGTGAACACTTCCCACGGCGCCGCTTCGCCCCAGCCGATCACGCCGTCGCTCGATGTCAGCTCGATCAGCACGCGCTTCACCGTGCCCTTGACGTTGCCGACGCCCTGCAGGCGCGCCATCTTGATCGGGCTTTCGATCAGGAACAGCCTGAGACGTTCGATGGTCGCTTCGGTCATGTCAGGCCTCCATTGACGTGCCAGACCTGGCCCGTGACGTAAGATGCTTTTGGGGACGCCAGGAAGGCGATGATCTCAGCGACTTCGTCCGGCCGTCCACGGCGGCGCATCGGGATCAGCGCCTCGGTCGCGGCGATCTGCTCGGGCGACAGCCGGCTCTCGCCCGGCCTGTCCTTGACGATGAGGCCGGGCGAAACCGCATTCACGGTGATGCCGTCCTTGGCGAGCTCGATCGCGGTGAGCCGCACCAAAGCTTCGAGCGCCGAGCGGCTCGCGGCGGTGGCGGCGAAAGGTGCGAATTCAGGCCGGATCGCGTGCGCGACGAAGGATGATACCGCCACGATCCGCGCGTCACACCCAGCGCGCAGCAGCGGTAGCGCAGCCTCGACCATTCGCGTGAACGCCAGCGCGGACTCGTCCATCGCCTGCCGGAACTGATCCGCCGGCGTGCCGATGGCGCTGCCACGACGAGCGTGGCCGCCGACGAGGATCAATCCGTCCAGCCGGCTGAACGCGGCTCGCGCGGCGGCGATGGCGTCGGCGACGGCCGCTTCCTCCGCGAGATCGCCGAGGCACTTTGCGACAACCGCGCCTTTCGCTTCGGCATCGGTCGCGGTGGCGTCGAGGCCTTCTGCGTTCGCGCGCGTGTGCAGCACAAGGGCGGTGCCGGGCGCAGCGAGCAGCTTTGCGGTGGCGCGGCCGATGCCGCTGGCGGCACCGGTGACGAGGTAGGCGCGGTCGATCTCAGGCATCACGGTGCCGCGTTGGAAGGCGGCAGTGCGCCGGTGCGGTGGAAATGGCTGAGGAAGGCGCGCGTCGCGGTCTCCTGCGGATTGTCGATCACCTGACGCGCCGGACCTTCCTCGACCACGATTCCGTCACGCATGAAGATCAGGCGGTCGGCGACTTCGCGGGCAAACGCGATCTCGTGGGTCACGATCACCATGGTCATGCCTTCGGACGCAAGCTGCTGGATCACGTTCAGCACCTCGCCGACGAGTTCAGGATCGAGCGCCGACGTTGCCTCGTCAAACAGCATGACGTCGGGCTCCATCGCCAGCGCACGTGCGATCGCGACGCGTTGCTTCTGGCCGCCGGACAGCGTCGCCGGATATTGATCGGCCTTCTCGGCAAGGCCGACCTTGGCGAGCTGGGCGCGCGCGAGCTTCTCGGCATCGGCCTTGGCCATGCGGCGTACCGTAACCGGCCCTTCCATCACATTCTCGAGCGTCGTCATGTGCGGGAACAGATTGAAGTGCTGGAACACCATGCCGGTGGTGGCGCGGAATTTTGCCAGCGTCTTCACATCAGGAAGTTTCGAACCGTCGCCGAACGCAAAGCGCGTGTCGCCGACACGGACGCTGCCGCCATCGGGCACGACCAGCAGATTGACGCAGCGGAGCAGCGTCGACTTGCCGGAGCCTGACGGGCCGATCAGCGCGACCACGCCGCCTTTGGCGACGTCGAGATTGATGTTCGTCAAGACCTCGTTGCTGCCGAAGCTCTTGCGCAGGCCACGGATCTCGATTTTCGACGTCTCGCTCATTCGCCGACCGCCAGTCGCTTCTCGCCACGGCGGACGATGATGGTGAGCGGGATCAGGATCGCGGCGTAGGCGACCGCAACCGCGGTGTAGGTTTCCAGCGGCCGGTAGCTGTCATGGGCAGCGACCTGGCTTTGATAGACCAGATCCGGCACGGCCAGCACCGACACCAGCGAGGTGTTCTTGAACTGGATGATCGACTGGTTCATCAGTGCCGGGATCATGCGCTTGATCGCCTGCGGCAGCACGATGCGGCGCATGCTCTGGCCCGGCGTCATGCCGAGCGCGGCGCCGGCTTCCGACTGGCCCTTGTCGATCGAGATGATGCCGCCGCGGATGATCTCGGAATAGAACGAGCCGCCATAGAGCGAAAGCGCCAGCGCTGAGGCCGTGATCGGCGTCATCTCGACGCCGGCGAGGATCGGCAGCGCGTAATAGAACCAGATCAGCTGCACCAGGATCGGCGTGCAGCGGAACGCTTCGATGAAGGTGAGGGCGAGAAGCCGCACCGGCTTGAGGCGCGACAGGCTGCCGAACGCGCCGAACAGGCCGAACACGAGGCCAAGCAGCACGATCACCACGGTGAAGCCGACGGTGACGCCGAGCCCGTTGAGAAAGAGCCAGCGATAGCTCCAGAGGATGCCGAAGTCCCACTGATACATGCGTGTTCTCTTGCTTCACTTCTCCCGCTTGCGGGAGAGGTCGCGTCGTATCGAAGATGCGATGCGGGTGAGGGCTCTATCCTCTTGGGGAGTCTCCCCAGCGGAGACACCCTCACCCCAACCCTCTCCCGCAAGCGGGAGAGGGAGTGGAGCGGTGCGTGCGGATCGAGACTGCCCCAAGTTTGCGATACCTTACAACGAAACGCCCGGCGGAATGTCCGCTTCGGTCACGCCCACCAGCTCCATGTTGGTGATGATCGCATTGCGGATGAAGCCGAGGCCCTTGTTGAAGTCGATCCAGGTGTTGACGTAGTCGCGGAACGTCTTGTCGTTCTCGCGGCGGAAGCCGGCATTGGACGTCGTCGCGAAGATCGGCGTCGGCAGCACGAACTGGCCGAGCGAGGGATTCTTCTTCAGCACGGTCAGCGACAGCATGGTGATTAGGCACTGCGCGTCGACGCGGCCGGTCTGCAGCGCAGCAGTGGCGTCGTCGGCGGTCTTGAGACGCGAGATCTGCGCCTTCGGCGTCAGGCGGCTGACGACCTGGTCGTGCGAGGAGCCCTGGTCGACCGCGATCTTGATGTCGGGCGAGTTCAGCTCGGCCCAGCTCTTCGGCTTGAAGTCCTTCTTGCAGAGAATGCCGAAGGCGTTGTTGAAGACGGGCACCGAGAAGTCGATCACCAGCGCGCGCTTCGGCGTCGGGTTGAGGCCGAAGAAGATGTCGATCTTGTTGGACTGCAGGTCGAGCACCGAATTGCCCCAGGTGGTTTCGGTGATCTCGAGCTCGGCCTCCAGATCGTCGGCCAGCCCCTTGGCGATGTCGATGTAGAAGCCTTTCCACTGGCCGCTGGAAAGATCCTTCATGTAATAGGGCGCACCGCCGCCGACCGCGCCGATCCGCATCTTCTTGGTGCGGCGGATGCGGGCGAAGGTCGATTCGTTCGGATCGGCCGCGGTCTGGGCTACGGCCGGGGCGGCCAGCGTGGCTGCGGCTACCGCGCCAAGCCCGACAATCGATGCAACATCACGACGTGTAACCATTGGGATCAATCGCTTTTCTGGTTGGGTGGAGTTCCGGCAGCGTTCTTACCAAGGCGGCCATGCTAGCGAAAGCACAGCCTATCGGCTGGGCAGACCGGGAATTGCTCGGATGCTGGGCAAGATCAAGCGGTTCGAACCGATACCCGCTTGCTTTCCCGACCTTTTAGCCCCAAATAGGGACCGGGAGATTGGCGGTGGACGAGCCACTCGCCAACCGGGTCAGGTCCGGAAGGAAGCAGCCCTAACGAGGTCCGGATCGGGTCGCTCGTCAGTCTCCTACCTGTTTTTCCGAGCGAATTGCGCAGGCGGCCCTGCCGCCCGCGCGCTCCTTTCCGCAAAAGCCGGCCGAGAGACATTTCATTGCGGATCGACCGATGACCGACGCTGGCGCCCCTCCCGATCCCGTTAGCGCCGGCCAGGCCGGCAATGCACCCTACCGGGTCCTCGCGCGCAAATACCGCCCCTCGAGCTTCGATGATCTGATCGGCCAGGAGGCGGTGGTTCGTACCGTCTCCAATGCGTTCGAGACCGGGCGCATTCCGCAGGCCTGGATCCTCACCGGTGTCCGCGGCGTCGGCAAGACCACCACCGCGCGCATCCTGGCCCGTGCACTCAACTACGAGATGCCGGATGGCTCGGTGAAGGGGCCGACCATCCACATGCCGACGCTGGGCGTGCATTGTCAGGCGATCATGGAAAGCCGGCACATGGATGTGCTGGAGATGGACGCGGCCTCGCACACCGGCGTCGATGACGTCCGCCAGATCAACGACAGCGTGCGCTACGCGCCGGCCAGCGCCCGCTACAAGGTCTACATCATCGACGAAGTCCACATGCTGTCGACGGCGGCGTTCAACGCCTTCCTGAAGACGCTGGAGGAACCGCCGGAGCACGCCAAGTTCGTGTTCGCCACGACCGAGATCCGCAAGGTTCCTGTCACGGTGCTGTCGCGCTGCCAGCGCTTTGACCTGCGCCGCGTCGAGGCCGACGTGCTGATGAAGCACCTCGCCAACATTGCCGCCAAGGAGAACGTCGAAATCGAGCCGGAAGCGCTCGGCATCATCGCGCGCGCGGCAGAAGGCTCGGTTCGCGATTCGCTGTCGCTGCTCGACCAGGCGATCGCGCATGCGGCAGGCCAGGTGAGGGCGGATGCGGTCAGGCAGATGCTGGGCCTCGCCGACCGTACCCGCGTCATCGATCTCTTCGATTCGCTGGCCCGCGGTGACATCGCGGCCGCGTTCAAGGAGTTCCGCGACCAGTACGACGTCGGCGCCGATCCCATCGTCGTGCTCTCGGACCTTGCCGAGTTCGTCAATTTCGTCACCCGCGTGAAGATCGTGCCGGCGACCGCCGACAACGTCGCCTATGGCGAGACCGAGCGCGTGCGCGCGAAGGAATTCGCCTCGAAGATCTCGATGCGCGTGCTGTCGCGGATGTGGCAGATGCTGCTCAAAGGCATCACCGAGGTGCAGGGCGCGACGCGGCCGGCCGCGGCCGCCGAGATGGTGCTGGTGCGGATCGCCTATGTCGCCGACCTGCCGACGCCCGATGAAGCGATCAGGATGCTGGAGCAGAACGGCGGCGGCTCGCCGGTCGTCACCGGCGGTAGTGCCGCGCGCAGCAATGCGCCGGCTGCGCCGATGGGTTCCGCAGCGCCTGCTGTCTCTGCGGCGCCCGTGCGCGCGCCAAGCGCGCCGTCGGGCTTTGGTGGCGGCGCCGCCCGGCCGCAGATGGCCGCGCCCGCGCCGGATCCGCAAGGTGCGGCGCCCCAGTTGCGCATCACCAGCTTCACCCAGCTCGTCGCGCTTGCCAGTCAGAAGCGCGACGTCATGACCAAGGCCGCGCTCGAAGGCGACATGCGCCTCGTTCGTTTCGAGGAGGGCCGGCTCGAAATCGCGCTCGAGCCGAACGCCTCCAAGACCATGATCACCGAACTCGCGAAAAAGTTCGAGCTCTGGACCGGCCGGCGCTGGACCATCATCGTGTCCAACGAGCAGGGCCAGCCGACGCTGCGTTCGGTGAACCAGGCGGCGAAGCAGGAACATGCGCGCAACGCCGAGGCCGATCCGCGCGTGCAGGAGGTGCTGTCGCGCTTCCCCGGTGCAAAGGTCGTCGAGGTCCGCAGGCTTGCCCCCGAGACGCCGGAATCCAATATTAACGCCGACTATGGCTCTGACGATCCGCCCGACGGTTCCGACGCCGACGACGATTTCTAGAGCTGATCTTTCCAAGGACGAACACCCATGGCTGATTTTCTCGGCATGATGAAGCAGGCGGCGCAGCTGCAATCCAAGATGCAGGAGATGCAGGAGCAGCTCGCCAATGTGGAGGTCGAGGGCATCTCCGGCGGCGGTCTCGTTGCCGTACGCATGACCGCGAAGATGGACGTCAAGGGCATCAAGATCGATCCGTCGCTGATGAAGGCGGAGGAGCGCGAGGTGCTGGAAGACCTGCTCGTCACCGCACTCGGCGATGCCCGCCGCAAGGCGGAGACGGCGATGCAGGAAAAGATGCAGTCGCTCACCGGCGGGCTCGGCCTGCCGCCGGGGCTGTTCGGCCAGTAAGATGGGCGCGGTTGCGGGTCCTGAAATCGAGCGGCTGGTCCAGCTTCTCGCACGGCTGCCGGGCCTCGGTCCGCGCTCCGCGCGGCGCGCTGCGCTGCATCTGATCAAGAAGCGCGAAGCGCTGATGATGCCGCTGTCCTCCGCCCTGCAGGTCGCGCTCGACAAGGTCCAGGTCTGCAAGACCTGCGGCAACATCGACACGCAAAATCCCTGCACCGTCTGCATCGATCCGAAACGTGATCCCGCCATCATCGTGGTCGTCGCCGACGTCGCCGATCTCTGGGCGCTGGAGCGGGCGAACGCAACGCAGGGGCGCTACCACGTGCTGGGCGCGACATTGTCGCCGCTCGACGGCGTCGGCCCGCAGGACCTCACCATCGACGCGCTGGTCGCGCGTGCCCACGCCGCCGAAGTGCACGAGATCATCCTGGCGCTGAATGCGACGGTCGACGGCCAGACCACGGCGCATTACATCACCGACCTGCTTCAGGACGCCAACGTAAAAGTAACCCGGCTGGCCCATGGTGTGCCCGTCGGTGGCGAGCTTGATTATCTCGATGAGGGCACGCTATCGGCCGCGATGCGGCAGCGGACCTTGTTCTAGCCATCCAGACTTTGACGGAACGGACGACATGACGAAACTTTTCGCCACACGATCGGCTTTGGTCGCGACGATGCTGCTGCTGGTGACACCGGCCATCGCTGCGCAGCAGGAGGATGACGGGGCTCCGCCGCCGTCGAAGCCCGGCAAGCCGATCAGCGCTGGCGAGGTGCTCTCGGGCGAGCTGAACGCCATGAAGGTGCGCGACGCCAAGAATGCCGGCAAGCGGATTGCGATGTACCAGATCACCTCCGAGCCGCGCCGCCTGCCGGCGCCGAACGGACTGTGCGATCTCGAGACGGGACCTGAGACCTTCCAGCTCGTCACCTCCAGCGACGCGCAGGCCACGCAGCTGAAATCCTTCGTCGGCAAGGAGATCTCGGTGAAGGTCGACGAGATCGCCTGCGCCAGCGATCCCGGTCAGATGAGCGAGGCCGTGGTGACAAAGTGGAGCTTGGTGAAGAAGTAGAGGGGCGAGGCCTTCTCTCCCCGTCATTGCGAGGAGCTCTTGCGACGAAGCAATGACGAATGAGAGAGCGTCAGTCTACACCCTTACCGGCCCCAGCGATTCGAAATGCCCGCGCTTCTGCAGCCAGGTCAGCAGCACCAGGCTCGGGATTGCCACCAGCACGCAGATCACGAAGAACAGCGGCCAGCCGGTCGCGCTCGCGACGTAGCCCGCGCTCGATGACAGATATGTCCGCCCCACCGCTGCAAGCGCGGTGAGCAGCGCATATTGCGTCGCCGTGTGCAGCGGGTTCTGGCACAGCGCCGAAAGATAGGCGACGAAGATCACGGTGCCGATGGCGCTGGTGAAATTCTCGGCGCAGATCGCTAGCGCCAGCGCCCATTGGTTGGTGCCGACCACGGCAAGCCACGAGAAGGTGAGGTTCGCCAGCGCCTGCACCACGCCGCCGATCCAGAGCGAGGCCGCCAGCGAATAGCGCCGGGCAACGAAGCCGCCGGCAAAGCCGCCGATCAGCGTCGCAGCGAGACCGACGCCCTTCACGATCGCCGCGTAGTCGTTGCGGGTGAAGCCGAGGTCGATCACGAACGGCGCGGTCATCGTTCCCGAGAACGCGTCGGTGAACTTGAACAGCACGACGAAGGCGAGCGCGACGAGCGCGTCCTTGCGCGACAGGAATTCCGAGAACGCGCCGATCGCCGCGTGCAGCACGCGCGTGAACGCCGTCTCCGTTTGGGTCGCAGCTTCCGCCCGCACCGACTGCTCGGGCTCGGTCGCAACGAGCGCCGTGATCGTTCCAATCAGCACCATCGCCGCCATCACCACATAGCCCCACATCCAGGCCGACGCGCGCGGAATGCCGGTGCCCTCGAAGCCGGACACGATGAACAGCGCGCCCGCAGTCGAGACCAGCATGCCGATGCGATAGGCCGCGACATAGGCCGCCATGCCGGCGGCCTGCTCGCTCTCGGGCAGGCTCTCGACGCGGAAGGCGTCGACCACGATGTCCTGCGTCGACGACGTCGTCGCGACCAGCAGCGCGCCGAGCGCAACGTAGAACGGTGAGCGTGCCGGATCGGTCATCGCCAGCAGCAGGATCGCGACGATCAGCAGCAGTTGCGAGAACAGCAGCCAGCCGCGCCGCCGCCCGAAGGCGCGCGTGAACAGCGGCACATGCAACGCATCCACCAGCGGCGCCCACAAGAATTTCAGCGTGTAGGGCGTGCCGACCAGCGCAAACAGCCCGATGGTCTTGAGATCGACCCCGGCCTCGCGCATCCACACCAAGAGCGTCGACCCCGACAGCGCCAGCGGCAGCCCGGACGAAAAGCCCAGGAACAGCACGATCAGCACCCGCGGTTGCAGGTATACGGCCAGACTGTCGCGCCAGGAGGTCGGAGCGGCGTCAGAGCCGGCGGGCGAGGTCGCGTCGGGTGCGGTCATGGGGAGGTGTTAGCAGATTCTGGCCGTGATGCCTCGTCTCCCTCTCCCCGTTCTTACGCTAGGGCATGCACGTATCTCTGAGGCTCCATCCGGCTGCGGCGGCTTTGAAGTATTCGAGGCCGTTTTTGAAGGTGATCGGGCCCGGCGGTTTGGACGATGGATAGCCATCCCAACCGCCGAGGCGGCCGATGATCCAGGCGGCCCAGGCGAGGCTGTCGGGCGGATGCGGGTTCTTGAGTCGTTTGCTCTTGGCTTCGAGTTGCTTGTTGAGAGCAGCAAGCGCACCGATTTCGCCGTCGTTGAAGGCAACGCGATGGAGCTGCTGACCGCCACCGCGCGCTTGCAGAAGCTGGATCGTGATGACGGCGGCCTTGGCGGCTATAGCGACCAGCTTGAGAAGGCGATCGGCGGTTCCGATCTGGCTGTCTTCGAGCTTAAGGCCTTGCGTCTTCAGGGCGCGGAAGAACTGCTCGATAATCCAGCGCTGCTTGTACCATTGGACGATACGCCAGGCGTCTTCAATGCCGGCGACGTCGTGAGAGGTGAGAAGCCGCCAGTGCAGCGGCTCGACGCCGGTTTTGGCATTGATCTCGCGCACGTCGACCACCGCCAGCGGCAAGCTTTTCGGCAGATGGCGCAGGAACTTGCTCTGTGGGCGGGCAAGCTCGATCGTGCCAAAGCGAAGTTCGAGCTGGACCAGACGTGCCGGCCGTGCGGCGCGCGCAGGCAGTTGGACCGCACGCCGATCCGCCGCGGCCATGGCATCGCTGACCTCATATAAAGCGTTGCGGTCTGCAAGCTTGCGGTCATGCATACTGCGCGCGATGACGTGGAAGTGCTGCTCGGCCGAACTGGCATAAAGGGCAAAGATATCGCTCTCGCGATCCCCCAGCACTGTCACCGCCGAGGCCTTGGTGAGCAGCGGCCTGGCCGCAACGGCGGTGGATATCCAGCGCTGCGATTCCTTGTCCGATAATTCCCGATTGTCGTGCGAGGTCGTGCGGCGGCCTTGGCGCGTCCATATCTGTCCGCTCAAAAGCCCAAGACAGGTGCCATCGTCGGCATCCACCGCCAGCAGCGGGTGCAACAGCACGCCATAATTATTGCCTTTGCCGATTTCTCCGAGCCCGCGCCGTCGTTGTGGCGTCGTGTTGAAGTGGATCTCGCTGGTGTCCTGGATGGCCAGCACGTGGCGGCCTTCCACCGCGGTGATCGTGCGTTCGCTCCAGCTTTCGATAATCCGCTCCGCCGTCACCTTGTCGTGGCCGAGAAAGCGGTTGAACCGCACTTCCAGCGCGCGATCTCCCTTGGAAAGCCGACGCAGGCAGACCGTATTGCCCGCAACCATGCGTTCGACGAGAGCCGCCCCCCTTTATCGAGACGACAATCCCCGAACCGGCCCAAGGTCCAATCGATGCCTGACAGCATGCCAACACCTCCGCCAAAGCCGAAGTGTCGCAATAGGAATCACACAAAGTGCCGATTCGGGAATCCCCCAAGGCAACTTCCTGCCAAGAAAGATGTGTGCATGCCCTAGCGTTCTTACGGGGAGAGGGCGGGGTGAGGGGCCTCTCTCCGCACGGGAGGTCGATGAGAGACCTGTACCCCCTCACCCGAATTCGATCTGCGATCGAATTCGACCTCTCCCCGCAAGCGGGGTGAGGTAAGAAAGACTCACTCCCCCGCCTGGAGCTTCCTTGGAAACAGCTCGCCCGCGCCCGCGACCAGCCGCGGGCCCTCGGGTGCATCGCTCTTGCTGAAATCGAGCTCCTCGATCCGGCCTGCGCGCTTTTCGATCTTGTCGGCGGAGATCAGGATCTGGCGGACGTCTTCGTTCGCGTCGGCAAAGTGCTTCTGCAGTTTCAGCACGCGGTCGCGCAGGCGTCCCAAATCGTCGCCGAGCTTGATCACTTCGGTCTGGATCTGGTCGGCGGCGTCGCGCATGCGCGCGTCCTTCATGATCTGCTGCATCACCTGGATCGCGAGCATCAGCAGCGAGGGCGACACCAGCACCACGCGGGCGCGGTAGGCCTTCTGGATCACGTCGTCGAAACCGTCATGGATCTCGGCATAGACCGATTCCGACGGCACGAACATCAGCGCCATCTCCTGGGTCTCGCCGGTGACGAGGTATTTTTCCGCGATGTCGCTGACATGCTTCATCACGTCACTGCGCAGCCGCTGCGTGGCAATGCGCCGCTCCTCGTCGGTGCGCGCGTCGTGCAGCGCAGTCATCGCCTCCAGCGGAAACTTTGCGTCGATGCAGAGCGGGCGCTGGTCAGGCAGGAACACGACGCAGTCCGGCCGCTTTCCCGTCGAGAGCGTGAACTGGAATTCGTAGGCCCCCTTCGGCAGTCCGTCCTGGACGATCGCCTCCATCCGGGCCTGGCCGAAGGCGCCGCGCGACTGCTTGTTGGCGAGCACGTCGCGCAGCGTCGTCACCTGCGTGGTGAGGTCGGTGAGGTTCTTGTGCGCGCTGTCGATGATGCCGAGCCGCTCGTGCAGCGCGCGCAGGCTCTCCATGGTGTTGCGGGTCGAGTGTTCCATGGACTGGCCGACCCGATGGGTCACCGAATCCAACCGCTCGTTGACCGCGCGTGCCATCTCGGCATGGCGTCCGGCCAGCGCCTGGCTCATGGCATCGACCCGACCCGAGGCCTCGCTCTGGGCATGCAGCACCTGGGCGAGCCGTTCCTCGAGCTCGTCGGCCCGGATCGCGCTCGCCATCGCGAGTTCCGCGCCGCGCCGCCCGGATCGCGCGATCACCACGGCAATCACGACCAGCAGGATGAGGACGAGGGCGCCGAAGCCGATCAGCGCATCGATGGTGCGCACCGGCCAGTCGCCCAGCATGAAAATGATCTCGTTCATGCCAGCCCTTCTACCCGATTCGCCTGGTGGCACGAACGAATAGCGAACATTTCGGGTGAATGGCCCGTTAATATTTTTGGTTAACGAAAGCTGAAGTTTTATGGTTAGCAGACCGTTAACGCGTTCCCGGCCGCATTGACCGCTTGTCGCGCGCAGCTTAAATCGCCCGCCATGGCCCTCAGAGAAATCATCATCCTGCCCGACAAGCAGCTGCGTCTGGTCTCCAAGCCGATCGAGAAGGTCACGCCGGAGATCCGCAAGCTTGCCGACGACATGTTCGAGACCATGTACGATGCGCCGGGCATCGGCCTCGCTGCGATCCAGATCGCGCAGCCGCTGCGGCTGATCACCATGGATCTCGCCAAGCCCAACCAGGACGGCGAAACCAAGCCGGAGCCGCGCGTCTTCATCAACCCGGAGATCCTCGCGTTTTCCGAGGATAAGTCGGTCTACGAGGAAGGCTGCCTGTCGATCCCCGAATATTACGAGGAGGTCGAGCGCCCGGCGAAGGTGCGGGTTCGCTTCACCGATCTGGACGGCAAGGTGCACGAGGAGGACGCCGAAGGCCTCTACGCCACCTGCATCCAGCACGAGATCGACCATCTCAACGGCGTGCTGTTCGTCGACTACCTGTCGAAGCTCAAGCGCGATCGCGTGATCAAGAAGTTCGAGAAAGCCGCCAAGCGCGCGGAGTAAGGTTCTCCGTCGATGCCCCTCCGCCTCATCTTCATGGGCACGCCCGATTTCTCCGTGCCGACACTGCTCGAGCTGGTCGCGCACGGCCACGAGATCGTGGCCGTCTATACCCGCGCGCCGAAGCCGGGCGGGCGGCGCGGGCTGCAATTGCAGCCGACCCCGGTGGAGGAAGCCGCGCGAAAACTCGGCGTGCCCGTGCTGACGCCAAAGACGTTGAAGACGCAGGAAGCGCTCGACGAGTTCGGGGCGTTTGAGGCCGATGCCGCCGTCGTCGTGGCCTACGGCATGATCCTGCCGCAAGCGATTCTCGATGCGCCGAAGCTCGGCTGTTACAATCTGCATGCTTCGCTCTTGCCGCGCTGGCGTGGCGCCGCTCCCATCAACCGCGCGATCATGGCCGGCGATGCCGAGAGCGGCGTGATGGTGATGAAGATGGATGTCGGCCTCGACACCGGCGACGTCGCCATGGCCGAGCGTCTTGCGATATCAGACAGCATGACCGCGGTCGATCTGCACGATCGGCTCTCCCGCCTCGGCGCCGATCTGATGGTGCGCGCGATGGCCGCGCTCGATCGTGGCGGGCTCCAGCTCAAGAAGCAAAGCGAGGACGGCGTCACTTACGCCGCCAAGATCGACAAGGCCGAGGCGCGGATCGATTGGAGCAAGCCCGCGCACGCGGTGCTGCGCCACATCCACGGCCTGTCGCCGTTCCCCGGCGCCTGGGCTGAGCTTGCCGGCGTGACGGAAAATGCGCGCATCAAGATTCTGCGCTGCGAGCTTGCCAAGGGGTCTGGCGCGCCGGGCGAGGTGCTCGACAACCAGCTGGCCATCGCCTGCGGCGAGGGCGCCATCCGCATCCTCGAGCTTCAGCGTGAAGGCAAAGGTCGGATGCAAGCGGCAGACTTTTTGCGCGGCGTGAAGGTCGAGCCGCCGATGCGGCTCTCCTGATGCCGCGCTACAAGCTCACCATCGAATATGACGGCGCGCCGTTCTTCGGCTGGCAGGTGCAGGACACGCTGCCCTCGGTGCAGGGCGCGCTGGAAGCGGCCGTAAAGGCGATGACCGGCGCGGATCTGCGGGTGCATGGCGCCGGCCGCACCGATGCCGGCGTGCACGCGCGCGGCCAGGTCGCGCATGTCGACATCGAGAAGCAGTTTCCGCAGGGCCGTTTTCGCGACGGCTTGAATGCGCATCTGCGTCCGCATCCGATTGCGGTGCTCGAAGCCGACATTGTGCCCGATACGTTCGAGGCGCGCTTCTCGGCGGTGAAACGCCACTATCGCTATCGCGTCGTCAACACCCGCGCCAATCTCGCGCTCGACGTCGGCCATGCCTGGCGCGTGCCGCGGAAGCTCGATGCCGACGCGATGCATGCGGCAGCCCAACGCCTGCTCGGCAAGCACGATTTCACGACCTTTCGCGACACCGAGTGCCAGGCCAAATCGCCGGAGAAGACGCTCGACCAACTCGATGTGATGCGCGACGGCCGCGAGATCATCATCGTCACCTCGGCGCGCTCGTTCCTGCACAGCCAGGTGCGCTCGATGGTGGGATCACTGGTCTGGGTCGGCGAAGGCCGCTGGACCGCCGACGATCTCTCCGCAGCGCTTGCGGCGCGCAACCGCGCCGCCTGCGGCATCGTCGCGCCGCCGGAAGGCCTGTATCTGATGAAGGTGGATTATTGACCCTTCTTCGCCTCTCCCCGTAAGAACGGGGCGAGGGAGAAAAGCCTACCCAAAATACCGCGTCAAAATCCCGCGATACACCTGCGTCAGCTTCTCCAGGTCCTTAACCGGCACGCGCTCGTTGACCTGGTGCATGGTCTGCCCGACCAGGCCGAACTCGATCACCGGGCAATAGTTGGAAATGAAGCGCGCATCCGAGGTGCCGCCTGACGTCGACAGCTCCGGCTTGCGTCCCGTGACTTCCTCGATCGCGGACACCGCGAGATCGGTGAACGGACCGGGCTTGGTCACGAACACGTTGGAGTTCGAGGGCTCCCAGACGATGCGGGCCTTGATGCGGTTGCCGCAGGCCTTGGCGAGGCGCGTCTCGACCAGCTCGCGCAAGGATGCCTGCGTATGGTTGTCGTTGTAGCGGATGTTGAACTTGGCGCGGGCCTCGCCGGGGATGACGTTGCTCGCCTTGTTGCCGACATCGACCGAGGTGAATTCGAGATTGGAGGCCTGGAATTGCGCGCTGCCATGGTCGAGCGGCTCGTCGCTGATGGCCACGATCAGGCGCGAAATATCCGGCACCGGATTGGCGGCGCGGTGCGGATAGGCGACGTGGCCCTGCACGCCGTCGACATAAAGCGTGCCCGATTGCGAGCCGCGGCGGCCGACCTTGATGGTGTCGCCGAGCGTCTCGACGTTGGAAGGCTCGCCCAGCACGCAATGATCGAATTTTTCGCCGCGCTCCGCGGCCCACTTCAACAGCTTGATGGTGCCGTTGATGGAGACGTCTTCCTCATCGCCGGTGATCAGGAACGAGATCGAGCCCGAGCCCGATTTTTGGCCGTCGGCGCGCGGCTTGCCGCCGTTCGCGGCGAGATGCTCCAGCACTGCGGCGACCGAGCAGGCGATACCGCCCTTCATGTCGACCGCGCCGCGGCCGTGCAGAAAGCCGTCCTTCACCTCGCCGGAAAACGCGCCGACGCTCCAGGCGCTCTCGTCGCCGGGCGGCACCACGTCGGTGTGGCCGGCAAAGGTGATGTGCGGCCCGTCGGTGCCGATCCGCGCATAGAGGTTGTCGACGTCGGCGGTGCCTTCCTCGCTGAAGGTCACGCGGTGGCAGGTGAAGCCGGCGGCATTGAGTGCTGTTTCAAGCACCCCGAGCGCACCGGCATCGGCCGGGGTTACCGAGGGGCAGCGGATGAGGTCGCGGGCAATGGAAAGGGCATCGGTCATGCGCCCCGCTTAACATGCATGCCGCCGGGTGGGCTAGCGCTGGGCGGGACAATTTCGATCTCCCGGCTCTGGTCCCAGTCTTGCGCAAGCGATGCGGCAGGGCTCTCTTCGGCCTTGGCGAGCGGATCGGGACCGAACCGGTTGTGGCCCGAAGTGCCGGGCACAATGAACAGTTCGACAAGGCCCCACAGCCACAGCGCGTCAATTGCCCAGTTGAACGGAACGAACCAGTTGGAGGTCGGAAGCAGGTCCGAGAAGTGAAACAGCAGTCGGGGGACGAAGACGAAGGGAACGATCCACCAGCCGCTCCTGTCCCGATCGTGCAGCCGCTTGATCGCGGTCGCGAGGAAGATCCAGAAGAACAGCGCCGTGCCGAACGCCTTGAGGATCAGGGTCGCACGATCGGTCGAGGCCAGCGAACGGTAAGTCCGGGGATCGACAGCGCTGAAGACGTCGTCGAGGGCGAAATCAAAGTCGATGTCGAAGCCGAACCTGAGGGCGAGGGATGTGCCGCCTTCGACGGCCCGCACGACCTGACCGACGACCTCCAGCAAGCCCGCCAGCAGCGCGACGATCAGCAGCGCCTGCCACAACAGGGCGCGGTTGATGCGGCCGTCGAAGCGAAAGAGATACCAGCTCCAGTCCATGGCCGAGGCTCCGGGCGGAAGGAGCCGCCCGGTTGTTGGTCGCGATGGATGGAGAGGGGGTTCGATGAGGGTGGCTGGCGCGGTCGCTACCTCGCCCCGCTTGCGGGGAGAGGTCGGATTGCATCGAAGATGCAATCCGGGTGAGGGGGTACAGGTCCTATGGCCACCTCATCCGTGGAGAGAGGCCTCTCACCCCAACCCTCTCAGCGTGAGCGAAGCTCGTCGCGGCCCCGTAGGAACGGGGAGAGGAGAGAGCATCAATCCCGCAGCAACTCGTTGATGCTGGTCTTGGAGCGCGTGCGCTCGTCGACGCGCTTGACGATCACGGCGCAGGCGGTGCTCGGGCCGATCTGGCCGTTCTTCATGGGCTTGCCGGGCAGCGCGCCGGGCACCACCACCGCATATTCGGGCACCTCGCCCATGAAGATCTCGCCGGTCTCGCGATCGACGATCTTGGTCGAGGCGCCCAGGAACACGCCCATCGACAGCACGGCGCCCTTGCGGACGATCACGCCCTCGGCGACCTCGGAGCGCGCGCCGATGAAGCAGTCGTCCTCGATGATCACGGGCTCGGCCTGCAGCGGCTCGAGCACGCCGCCGATGCCGGCGCCGCCGGAGATATGCACGCGCTTGCCGATCTGTGCGCAGGAGCCGACGGTCGCCCAGGTGTCGACCATCGTGCTCTCATCGACGTAAGCGCCGAGGTTGACGAAGGACGGCATCAGCACGACGTTCTTGGCGATGAAGGCCGAGCGGCGCACCACCGCACCGGGCACCGCGCGAAAACCGGCGTCGCGAAAACGGTTCGGGCCCCAGCCTTCGAACTTCGAGGGCACCTTGTCCCACCAGTTCGCCTGGCCCGGGCCGCCGGGAATGACGTCCATGTCGTTGAGGCGGAAGGAGAGCAGCACGGCCTTCTTCAGCCACTGATTGACCTTCCACTTGCCATCGGTGCCGCGTTCGGCAACGCGCGCCTCGCCCTTGTCCAGAATCTCCAGCGACTGGTTCACGGCCTCGCGGACCTCGCCCTTGGTCGAGGTCGAGATGCCTTCGCGGGCGTCGAAGGCGCTGTTGATGGTGGATTCCAGGGCGGACAGGGACATCGGGATTTCCTCTTTGGAACGGGAATTTTGACGGATTGAGGCGCTTTTTCGGGATTTGGGGGGACGGAGTCAAGGCATACTCGGTCGTCGTCCCGGGGCGCGCGAAGCGCGCCGGCATGACAGCGATTATTTGGGCGACAGCCTGGCCAAAAACCCCGCGAGATCATCCGTGACGTGGTCGACATGGGCGGCATCGCGCCCTTCAAGTTCCCAATCCTCGCGCACCACTTCCCTGGTGCCGTCAGGCACCACCAGCACGGTAGTCATGCCGAGTTCATGCGGGACGGTGAGGTTACGGGCGAGGTCCTCGAACATGGCTGATTTGGCCGGGTCGACCGCGTGCAGATCGAGGAATTTCCGGTAGGTCTGCGCCGCCGGCTTGGGTTCGAATTCGGCGGCGATGATGTCGAAGACGCCGTCGAAATGCGTGGCGAGGCCAAGCCGCGCCAGCACCGCATCGACATGGTCGACCGAGCCGTTGGTCAGGATCAGCTTGCGCCCCGGCAGCTTTGCGATGGCTGCGCCCAGCGCCGGGTTCGGCTCCAGCGGCGAATGGTCGATCCTGTGCACGTAGGCGAGGTAATCGTCGGCGCGCACGCCATGCAGGGTCATCATGCCGCGCATGGTGGTGCCGAAGCGCTGATAATAGTCCTTCTGGATCTTGCGCGCTTCCTCCGGGCCCACGTTCAGCCAGTTGCACACGAACTCGCCGATTTTGGCATCGACCTGCTGCCACAGATTGACGTGATGCGGATAGAGCGTGTTGTCGAGATCGAACACCCAGGTGTCGACGTGGGTGAAGGCGCGGGGTGGGTTCATCACAGTTCTCTCAACTCGTCGTCCTGGCGAAAGCCAGGACCCATACTCCGCGGCCCATCAATGAGGCACACTGGTCATCGTTCTTCGCCAAACCGGACCCTGTGGTAATGGGTCCTGGCTTTCGCCAGGACGACGGCGGAGGGTGTAGCGCCGCAGTCGTCACACCCATCACGGCACGGCAAAGCGCAGCGTCTTGCCGCCGCTCGACATGTCCACCACACCAAAACCCGTCGCGGCGAAGCCGCGCGCGCCGCAATCGGTCTGCTCATTGGTTTCGAACTTGGTCTCGCGGGTGCAGAGCTGCTTGTCGCCGCCCCAGTTCAGCGGCTTGTCCTTCAGCTTGATGGCGCGGTTGTCGCTGTCGACGGCTTCAGCGAAGCTGAAGATCTGCCTGGGTTGGCCGGCGACATCGGGATGCAGACAGGTCTTGGGATCGATGCGGTACCAGCCGCGGCTGGTCACCGATTTGCCGTCGTCGGTCGCGACCGCCGCCATCACCTTGTGCGGCGTGTCGTTGCACCAGGTCAGCCCACTCGGGGACGGCGTCTGCGCCGCATCGACCATGGTCTTGAAGAGGTTGGGCGATGAGACCACGTCGGAGGACAGCCCGCGGCTTTTCAGGAATGCGGCGAGTGCGGCTTGCGTCTTCGGTCCGTCGACACCGTCGATCGCGCCGATGTCATAGCCGGCGATCACCAGGAGCCGCTGGATGCCGGCGAGCCGGGCCTGCTCGTCGTCGTATTCGGAATCTTCGGCGAGATAGGCGACGAGATTGCCGTCATCGCCCTGCGTCGGCGTGATCTGGGTGAAGGGAGCCTGGGTCTGACCGCTGCGGCACTGCCGCGCCGCTGCGATGACGAAATTGTCCTGCGCCACGCACAACATGTCGCTGCCGTTCTGCGGGATCGGGGACGCACCATAGACGCCGAGCGCGCGGGCATTGAGCAGGATGCGGTCGGCGGTGAGCGTGCCCTGCACCACCACGCGGCAGGTGGCGGGATCGATCCTGAACCAGCCCCGCGTCGCGGTCGCGGCCTTGTCGTCGATGCCGATCGCGGCCTCGACGACATAGGACATGCGATTGCAGATCTTGAGATCCGCGAAGGCGGGCGCCGAGGAGAAGACGAACGAGACGGCTGCGGCGGGCAGCGTCATCAGGAAGCGCGTCAGGGTCGAGCGGCGGTGCCTCTGAACTCTCAGCCCGGCCATGACGGCGCCTCTCGTCTTCTCGCTTCTCACTTGTGGATCAGCGTGCCCGTGCCCGTGTTGGTGAAGAGCTCGAGCAGCACCGCGTGCTGCATCTTGCCGTCGATGATGACGACACCCTCGACCCCCTGCTCGAGCGCGTAGATGCAGGTCTCGACCTTCGGGATCATGCCGCCCGAAATGGTGCCGTCGGCGATCAGCTTGCGAGCGTCCTTGATCGACATCTCGGGGATGAGCTTCTTCGACTTGTCGAGCACGCCCGGCACGTCGGTGAGCAAAAGCAGGCGCTTGGCTTTCAGCGCGCCCGCGATCGCTCCCGCAAAGGTGTCGCCGTTGACGTTCAGCGTCTGGCCGTCATGCGAAGTGGCAAGCGGCGCCAGCACCGGGATCAGCTCGTAGCCGATCAGCTGGTTGAGCAGCGTGAGATCGACCTTTTCGGGGTCGCCGACGAAGCCGAGATCGACCACCTTCTCGATATGCGAGTCCGGATCGACCATGGTGCGCGTCGTCTTCGACGCCTTCACCATATTGCCGTCCTTGCCGCAGAGACCGACAGCCTTGCCGCCGGCATCATTGATGTAGCCGACGATCTGCTTGTTGACGGAGCCGGCGAGCACCATCTCAACAACTTCGATGGTCGCGGCGTCGGTGATACGCAGACCAGCTGCGAATTCCGAGACGATGCCGAGGCGCTTGAGCATGGTCGCGATCTGCGGCCCACCGCCATGCACCACGACAGGATTGATCGCGGTCTGCTCCAAGAGCACGATGTCGCGGGCAAAATTCTTCGCGGTCTCCTCGTCGCCCATGGCATGGCCGCCATATTTGATGACGATGGTTTCTTCGTCGTATTGCTGCATGTGCGGCAGCGCTTCGGACAGGATGCGGGCCTGGTCGAGCGGAGAGATTTCGGTCATGAGGCGGATCTCGCTGGCGGGACTAACGCGGCCAGCGTTCTATCTGATTGGCGGGCGAGGCGCAAAGTGTGGCTGGCATGCTGCCACTACGGATCAGCGTTTCGCCACCACCGCGGCCAACGTCACCGCCAGCCAGCCCAAAATCATCACCGTTCCGCCCGTCGGTGCCGCGAACGGAAACAGCGAATGCCCGGCATATTGCCGCAAGGTGAGGTCGCCCGCGAACAGCGCGGCGCCGATCGCGAAGCCGAGTGCGGCGATCAGGCCAATTCCGCCATGCAGAAGCCCGCGCGCGAGCAGGGCGACGGAGGCCAATATGGCAGTTGCATGAAACAGCAGCATGGCGCTCGCGGAGGCAAGCCGGCTGGCATCAGCGCCGTGGGCGGAGGCGGCCGCCAGCGCAACGCCGGCGGCGCCCATCAGGCCGGCGAGGGCGATCAGCAGGCGCGCCATCACGCGCTACGCTCTTCCAGCAGCTTGGCCATGGCGGCGCGCAGTTCGGCCATGCCGGTCGATGAGCGCGACGAGGTCGCGATCACGTTCGGGAATGCGGCCGGATGTTTCGCGAGCGCAGCTTCCGTCTCGGCGATGCAGGACTGCAGCGCGGTGGCCTTCACCTGGTCGGCCTTGGTCAGCACGATCTGGTAGCTGACTGCGGAGCGGTCGAGCGTCTTGAGGACTTCGAGATCGACGTCCTTCAGCCCATGCCGCGCGTCGATCAGCACGTAGACGCGCGCGAGCGAGGCGCGTCCGAGCAGGAATGTGTGAATCAGCTCGGTCCAGGATGCGACCTGGCTCTTCGGCGCCTTGGCATAGCCATAGCCGGGCATGTCGACGAGGCGGAGGTCGGTCTTGCCCGGAACCTCGAAGAAGATCAGCTCCTGGGTGCGGCCCGGCGTATGAGAGGTCCGCGCCAGCGCGTTACGGCCGGTAAGCGCGTTGATCAGGCTGGACTTGCCGACATTGGAGCGCCCGGCAAAGGCAATCTCCAGCCCCGCCATCGGCGGCAGTGTCTGGATCGAGGGCGATGCCCAGATGAACTGCCAGTCGCGGGCGAACAGCTTTCGCCCGGCCTCGATCAGCTTCGCATCTTTGTCGTCGGTCTTGTCGTTCATCCGACTGGTCTATCCTCTCGTCATGGCCGGGCTCGTCCCGGCCATCCACGCCTGTCCGCCGGAGACCCTCCCAAACGTGGATGCCCGGGACAAGCCCGGGCATGACGATGTGGAGGCCGTTCGCCTGGCAGTGTCGGAGAGCTACGTCGCCTTCCTCGCGAACGTCGCCTTGAGATTATCGAACAGCTCCACCTTCACGCCGTTGCGGCGCATGATGAAGCTTTGCTGGAGCACCGAGAGCGTGTTGTTCCAGGCCCAGTAGATCACGAGACCCGCCGGGAAGCCCCCCAGCATGAAGGTGAAGATCAGCGGCATCCAGTTGAAGATCATCTGCTGCGTCGGATCCGGCGGCGTCGGGTTCAGCTTCATCTGGAACCACATCGTGATGCCCATGATGATCGGCCAGATGCCGAGCATCAGGTAGGATCCGATGTGAGGTCCGAAGATCGCAATAGGGTCGAACGGAATGAGGCCGAACAGCGTGAACAGGTTGGTCGGATCGGGCGCCGAGAGGTCCTTGATCCAGCCGAAGAACGGCGCGTGCCGCATCTCGATGGTGACGAACAGCACCTTGTAGAGCGAGAAGAACACCGGGATCTGGATCACCACGGGAAGACAGCCGGCGACCGGATTGATCTTCTCCTTGCGGTAGATCTCCATCATCTCCTGCTGCTGCTTCACCTTGTCGTCGGGATAGCGTTCCTTCAGCGCCTGAAGCTGCGGCTGGACCGACTTCATCTTCGCCATCGAGGCGTAGGACTTGTTCGCTAAGGGGAAGAACAACAGCTTCACGATCACCGTGACGAGCAGGATCGAGATGCCGAAATTGCCCACCAAGTGATAGAAGAAGTCCAGCGCCAGGAACATTGGCTTGGTGATGAAGTAGAAGTGCCCCCAGTCGATCAGCAGGTCGAAATGATTTAGCTCCAGCGCACTGTTGTAGCCGCCAAGACCTGCCAGGGGGAAGTTGATGCCGACGACGCCGGCTTCCTTGGCGCCGGCGAACAGGCGTGCGTTGGCCGTGCCGGAGCCGCCGATGTTGATCGTTTGCCCCGGCAGCATGTAATCCGCCTGGTAGCGCTTGTCCGCGCCGTTTACTGAGAAATGCGCGTTGAGCAACTTCTGATTCGTGTCCGGCAGGAGCGCCGATGCCCAGTACTTGTCGGTGATGCCGAGCCACGCATTGGTGACGCCCTCGAACGAATATCCCTTCGACGTCGTTCCGGGCAGCACCTTGCCGTCATCAATGTTCTTGTAGGTGAGCTCTTGCAGCTTCTCGTCGCCGAGATAGCCGATGAAGCCTTCGTGCAGGATCGCGTACCCGGAAACCGGTGGCTTGCCACCGCGCGACATCAACGCATAGGGATAGAGCGTGACCGGAGCGTTGCCGACGTTATTGACCTCGTCCTTCACCGAAAAGAGATAGCGCTCGTCGACCGAGATGGTTCGACGAAAGGAAAGACCTTCCCCGTTTTCGTACTTCAGCATCACGGGCGTCGTCGGAGTAAGGCTGTTAGAGCCCTCCTGCTGCCACATCGTGGTCTCGTTGGGCAGTTTGCCCGTCCCCACCCAGCCGAACTCGGCGTAATAGGGCTCTGCGGTGCCTGAGGGCGAATAAAGGATGATCGGCGGCGACTTCGAATCGACAGTCTCGCGGTACTGCACCAGCGCGAGGTCGTCGATGCGGCCGCCCTTCAGTGCGATGCTGCCGGCAAGGCGCGGCGTATCGATCTTCACGCGCGGCGAGGCTGCAATCGCGGCGTCGCGAGTAACGACCGCCTGGGCCTGCTGGTTTGCGCCCGGCACGGTGGTCGGCGCAGTCGCGCCGGGTTGCGGCGTGGCGCCCGGCGTCGCGGACGCGGTCGGCTGTGGATTGGCCTTCTGGAGCTCGGCCTGCGCCTGCTGCTGGGCGCGCTGCTTCTCCATCGCCGGGACATTGTAGAAGTACTGCCAGGCGATCAGCACCAGGCCGGATAGAATGACGGCGAGGATGGTATTGCGATTGTCAGTCATCACTATGGTCTCGTCATCAATCCGGTTTGCGGCTGGCGGCGGGTGCGGGCTTTGGCCCGCGTCCCTTGGGAGCCGTATGCCGCGCGGGCTTCGTGAACGCTATGCGCAGATCGTCGAGCATGGTCGCGAAGTCGCGCGAAAGCGCGTCCCTGCGGCCGACCAGCACGTAATCATGATGGGGTTGCATCGATACCGGATCGAGCCGCTTCACCAATTCGCGAAGCCGGCGCCGGATGCGATTGCGCTCGGGGGCGTTGCCGTTCTTTTTGGTAACGGTGAAGCCTATCCGGATCGGGCCAGCGTCGTCGCGGCGACGGCTTTGCAGGACGAACGCGGGACTATTCGCCCGCGCGCCATTGGCAACGGCGAGGAAATCCGCTCGCTGCCTCAGCCGATCCATGATGAAATCCCGGAAAAGGGGGTCCGGCTCAGGCGCTCAGACGCTTGCGGCCGCGGGCGCGGCGGGCGGCGAGGACCTTGCGGCCGCCGGCAGTGGCGAGACGAGCACGGAAACCGTGACGGCGCTTGCGCACCAGTTTGCTGGGTTGATAAGTCCGCTTCACGGGTTTTTCTCCGCTGACCGGGCAATTTGCCTGTAGAATTGATGGTAAAGTCCGGAAGATGCGGCCCCAAATGAGCCATTTCCGGCCCCAGAAGAGCCGCTCCCGGTGTCGCACCGGGTCATCGCGGACAATTTGCGCGGCTTATAAGCGAGCGCCTTGTTTTCGTCAACGCCGCAAGACCGCCCAGTTCCGGTGAATATCGCTGTTTCCTTGGGGTTTTTAACCCTTGAGGTGGCGGATAGCGAAATCAGCGCTTACATCCCACCTCGGCAGATTAGCGATCCGTAATTTGACCACCCCCAGGGGCGGGTCGCATCCTCCAAGAGCCAAGCTCTACCAGAAGGCAGCAGGGGCGAATTTCGTGGCAGCGACGGACCTCCAGCAGCCGACCCAGAACGCGGATCAGGACCTGGGTCAGGTCTTGGATCAGGCGCTGGATCGCGATTTGGACCAGCCGGCGACCCGGACGCGCGGGCCGGGAGGGCTCGGCCTGTCCGGCAAGCTGCTGCTGCTGACGGTCCCCCTGGTGATGATCGCGGCCGTCCTGCTCTATGTGCCCGCCATCGCCAACTTCTGGGTCAACCGGCTCAACGACCGTGTCGCGGCGGCCAACACGGCGGCGCTGGTGCTCGATGCGGCGCCGCTCGGCATGGTGCCCGATTCGCTGTCGCGCGAGATCCTGAAGAGCATCAATGCGCGCGCGGTCGCGATCAAGATGGGCCAGCAGCGCCGTCTTCTCGCCAGCGACAATCTGCCTGCCACGATCGAGCACGATGTCGATTTGCGCGACATGACGGTGTGGCAGGCCATCACCGGCTCGTTCCAGATGATGCTGGAGACCGGCAACCAGCCGATCCGCATCGTCGGCCCCGGCGTCGGCAACGCCCAGTTCGTCGAGATCGTGACCGACGAATTGCCGCTGCGGCAGTCGATGTACCGCTTCTCCCGCAACGTCGTGGTGGTCGCGCTGATCATCGGCGTTTTGACCGCCGGCCTCGTCTATCTCGCGCTCCATTATCTCTTTGTCCGGCCGATGCGGCGGCTGACTGCGAGCCTGGTCGGCTTCCACGAAAACCCCGAAAGCTCGGCGCGGATCATCGTGCCGAGCCAGCGCAGCGACGAAATCGGCGTGGCCGAGCGCGAATTGTCCGACATGCAGCGCGACCTGATGTCGATGCTGAATCAGAAGAGCCGGCTCGCCGCGCTCGGCCTTGCCGTCTCCAAGATCAACCATGATTTGCGCAATCTGCTGGCCTCGGCGCAGTTGCTGTCGGATCAGCTCGCCAGCGTGCCCGATCCGCGAGTGCAGCGCTTTGCGCCGAAGCTGGTGCGCTCGCTCGAGCGCGCCATCGCCTTCTGCCAGTCGACGCTGTCCTACGGCCGTGCCCAGGAGGCTGCGCCGGACCGCCGCATGATGCTGATCGAGCCGGTCGTCCTGGAGGTGCGCGAGACCGCGGGTCTTGCCAACGACGTCTCGATCGCCTGGGTCGCCGCGATCGAGCGCGGGCTTTCGGTCGATGCCGACCCCGATCAGCTGTTCCGCGTGCTCCTTAACCTCGTGCGGAACGCCGCGCAGGCGCTGGAGAGCCATGCCTCCGGCGACGGCGGCCCGCAGCAGATCCGGATCACCGGAAAGCGCGAGGGGGCGGTCGCCATCCTCGAGGTCTCCGATACCGGCCCCGGCGTGCCCCAGAAGACCCGGGAGCATCTGTTCGAGGCGTTCCAGACCTCCGGCCGCCCCGGCGGCAGCGGGCTGGGCCTCGCCATCGCGGCCGAGCTCGTCCGTGCCCATGGCGGCGACATCCATCTGGTCGAGGGCACCATCGGCGCCACCTTCCGGATCGTCATCCCCGACCGCCCCGTGGAACTCCTCTCCATCCGCAACGAGCGGCAGCGGGCGTAACTCGGCCAAAGGCCGAGCTGCCCGTCATTCCGGGGCGGCGTTGCGCGCCGAACCCGGAATCCAGAGGTTTTGGCGCGAGATTCCGGGTTCTCGCTTTGCGAGCCCCGGAATGACGGGGGAGAGACCGTCATCTCCGTGCAAAATCTCCCCATCCCGGACCTTGCCAACCGAACCAAGAGCGGTTAGTCAGAGCGCTCTTTCGCACCCCCTCCGGTTTTGCCGGGGGCTGCTTGCGGGCCACGCCCGCGCTGTTTGCGAAAAACGCGCCCGTAGCTCAGCTGGATAGAGCATCAGACTACGAATCTGAGGGTCGGACGTTCGAATCGTTCCGGGCGCGCCAGTTTTCCCCCGTTGCACAACAAAGCTGCGGACTGAACCATCGACGGATGGGGCGCACGCGAGCCATGCTCGTCCAGTGGTCTGCGCAATCTATTCTAAGCCGCCTGGCTTTGCCCTTCGTCGCCGATGAGACGGACCCGGTTGCGGCCGGCGGCCTTGGCGTCATAGAGCGCGATGTCGGCTTCCGCGAACAATTCGACGATCCGCCGGCGGTGCGGGCGGCCAATCAGAGCAGCGCCGATCGAGGCGCTGACTCCTAGGCGAAGACCGTTCCAGAAAAGCGGGCGGCTCAACATCATCACGGTCTGCTGCAACACGTGCCCGATTCGCGCAGGGTTGGTCGGAGCGCGCAGGATGATCGCGAATTCGTCGCCACCGAGCCGGCAGACCAAGCCGGCATCGTGGAAGGCGCGCAGCAAACGCTGCGCGACCTCGCATAGGCAGGCGTCTCCGGCCAGATGGCCGAATCTATCGTTGAGCTCCTTGAAGCCATCGAGGTCGAGCAGGACGAGTGCCGACGCGGAGCCATGATTCAGGCTGTCGTTGACGACCTCGCGGTAATGGGCCTGAAATTTTGCGCGATTGGCGAGCCCGGTCAGCGGATCGGTTTCGGCTTGCTGTCGCAGGCTCTCGAGCGCCTGTCGGTCGGAGGTGATGTCCTGTTTGGAGCCGAAGATCCGAACCGGCCTTCCGCCCTCCCGCAACGCGTTGATCGAAAGGCGCATCCAGCGCGCCTCACCGCGCCAGGTTCTGATCTCGGCATCGAGCGTGACCGGGCGACCGCTCCGGATGACCTCGGCACGAGCGAGCTCCATGCTGCGCCGGGATTCGTCGATGTAGAGATCAACGATGCTCGTGCGGCGCAGCGGGTTGCTCACTGGATAGCCGAAGATGTCGTAGACGCCCTGGGTCCAGCTCAGGCGCTCCGTCTCGAGTTCGCATTCCCAAGCGCCGATGCGTGCGGCATTCAGAGCCTGATCATAGAGTCGTACGCGAACCTCGTCCGACAAAGTCGAGGCAGCATGATCTTCTCTCATCGACGATCCGGCAGCATTTGGGTGATTTGGCCCAGGCCCCCAAAAGCTAGGGCTGCTGCGTTAACGAACCCTGTATGCCGGCCTGCATCCGGCGGCTGAACGGACCGCAGCGGCGACTGCCGCCAGGTTGAAGTCCGCCCAGAACGACAAGCGCCTTGTCCAGAATCATATAGTCACTTCAATGGCATATGCGTTCGCGGCGTTGTTCTGAAGGGCGCTGCCGCTTTTGTGCCGGACGCTGCGACGAGAGCGTGCGCAGGAGTGTCACCTGCGACGCGATCTAGCCCTCCATCGCCCTTGCCGCCTGCTCCAAGTTCGCCCGCGCAATCACGCGGTGGAACGGCGCGATCACCGCCAGGTAGGTCCGCCCCAGCCGGTTATGGCAATGCACCACCGTCACCACGACGAGCTCCCGGCCGCCCGCCGTGCCCGGGCGCAGCAGGATGGCGGCCCGGAAGTCGAGATGCCGGTCGTCCGCGCCCACCACCAACTCGTCCGCACTCCTCGACAGCAGGGGAAAGAAGCCGATCACCGGCCCCCGCGCCGCCGCAGCAGCACCGATCGCGCGAGACGATTTGACGCCGACCGTCGCCATCATCGCATCGCGCAGTCGCGTCAGCGCGCGAATCCACCACGCCGGCCGCTCGAACCCGGCGCGCGCCAGCGCTTCGAGATCGTCATTCGCTCCCGCCGGCAGGTGAACCGCGAACGCATCCAGCAGATCCGCGCCCGCATAACGCGGCGCCAGCAGGCTGTCGGACGGCACGGGTACCGCGTGGGCTTTGAACATGCACGTTGTCCATTGAGCGCGCCGGGATTGCCACCGCCCGAGCCGCAGCGCTAGATCGAGCGGGGCCGCATATTCTTTAGCATGTGATAGGCTCCGGTGTCATAGCGCCACGGCGAAGCAGGACTGTCATCTTCGCCGGTCGCGGCGCGCCAATAGTGATAGTCAATTTTCCAATGCGCATGATCGATCGCCTGTTCTCCTGCCTCGCTGTGTTGCTCGTAATTGCAGTCGTCCCGGTGCCTCCCGTGCACGCGGCCGAAACCTGCCCGTTCATCAGCGCCCAGCAACTCGCCGGTGCGATGCCGGCGCTCAAATGGTCTCTGATCTCAAATCAGGACGGCCGCGGCTGCATCTATCAGGGCGGGCGCGGCGACACGATGATGCTGTCCGTCTTCCGCAATCCCGACAAGGACCGCGCCAGGGAATTGTACGCGACCTTCGTCAAGACTCTTGGCGAGCGCATGCCGCTCAACGCGGTGTCCGGGATCGGCGACGAAGGTCAGGGCGGAACGAGCGCCGCCGGCGCAGAGCGCCAGGAGGCCTCGGTCGTCGCCCTGTCCGGCGACTACATTCTGCAGATCAGCGTCTATCCGATCGGCCGGCGTGCCGACGACGCACTGCTCGGACCGGTCACCGAAGCCGCGCGCGCCGCCATCGGGAATGTAGGCAAGAGCAGCGAGCGGTTTGGCGATTGCGAATGGCTCACGGCTGCGGATGCCGACGGTTTTCTCGACAAGAGCACGCTGACGCTCCAGCGGACCGGCGCCGGCAGCTGCATGATGTTCGACCGCGAGGCCAACACCATGACCGTCGCGGTGATCGCGATCTCGCGCGCCACGGTCATCAGCATGATGAAGCGCCCGGGCCCGTGCCAGCATGTGGCGATACCCGAGCTCGGCAGTGAAGCATTCGGCGAGCACTCCTGCACCAAGGGCAACGGCAACGCCGTCAACGTCTTTGTCTGGAAGAACGGCAGGCAGGCTTCGATCCTGTTCGCGCCGGTCAAGCCGCATCCTGAGTCTGGTTCGGTCGTGCACCTGAAGGCGGTTGCCGCGCGAGTCTATGGAAAGCTGTAACGACGCCGCGTGACATTGCCGGCGAGAGCTGCGGCTTGCCACATCTTGCAGGCATGAAAGCCCGTGCGCGTCTCGATCTGATTGCGGCCAGGAGAACGACTCCGCTGTTTCAGGACGGTTTCGTACCCTCAGGAAAATGGTTTCGTCGCGGCTGCGGCAGCCCGTTGCGCCCGACGGCCGTTCAATAGCCTCGTGAATTCTTTTGGATCGCTGGACTCGTTGCATTGAACCGGCTGCACCGCAGAACGACCAACCCCTGCCATTGAAAATCGATTTGGAGGTTGGAATGAAAGGACGTGCTTTGTTGATCGCGCTCGCTGGCTTCACCCTTGTGCCGGCGGTCAATTCTTCCGCGGCGCCGCTTACATATGGCACCTATTACGATGAGACTGCGTCGTCGGGTTCGTGCTTCGCGAGCACCTGCAACGTGTATTTCAGCCAGACGCCGGCGGACAAGCTGTTGATGATCAGGAAAATCAACTGTGTCTTCGGCGGCTCGGTCGCCGCGCAGCAGGCTGTTTTGGAGATCGCCACGCAATTTCACGGTGCGCCCATCCAGCGATTTTTGGCCTTGCCAATGCCGCAGGCGCAAGTCACCGGGGGAACCTTTACGACGAGCGTCGAGTCCCAAGCGGATTGGCTCGTCGGACAATCCAGATTTCCGTTCGTCGTGGTCAGCACCTTCACGAATGCAAGCACCATAAATGCGTCATGCACCCTGCGAGGGGACCTGATTGATCCCATCCAGTGAACCGCCTGAGTTACGGTGACAGCACCGGACCGTCACAGTAGTTCCCGGCTGCCGTTGCGCGTTGCCGGTCGGGGACGAGCGCACATTTGTGGTTCTTCGAGGCGCGGTTCGGTCCGGCACGCACCATCGCGGTTCAGAGGACTGGCGCTTCCGGGGCTGCGGAAGCCGGCGCGATCCGGCGATCGGTGATGGATGTCTCGCACGCTTCGAGTTGCGTGATCCGGCTCTGCAGCCGTGCGGCTTCTCCGGACAGCCAGTGAAGCTCGGCGGACATATCCACCAATTCGGCTTGCTCTGATTTATCAAGGGTGCGCTTCGCGCGCCGCTCGCACTCGTCGGCCTTCATCCGAAACAACTCGATCGCCCTGATCATCGGTCTCTCCTGCCGGTCGCATTCACAAGCTTCGTTCATGGGCACCGAAACGCAATTCGGTGATGTTCCCAGCCGGAAAAACACGGGAGATGCCGGTTAACGAATGGGTAAGGCTCTCCGGTGGCCTCACATCGCAACAATGGTCGCTGCGTGCGGCGGAATCTTTGTCGGAGATCAAGCCCACGGGCGAATGGCGCCGTAGTTTGTGTCCAGACAAAGAGCTGTCGATCGTCACGGCGTAGGGAGTGTCGAGCGGCAACGTCGTCCAGGGCGCTGCACATCGCGCCGGGGACGCCCGGTCGCGGCTCTCGTTCCTCTGAGACGGAGATCGTCATGTTCGAGAAGTTTGGAAGCATCGCCGTGGTCCTTGCGGCTGCTTTGGCGTTCATCGGCTCCGCGCCGACACTCGCCGATCATGCCGACATCGTCGTCAGTCAGGCCTGGAGCCGCGCCACGCCGAAGGGCGCGAAGGTTGCGGGCGGCTACCTCACCATCGAGAATCGCGGCGCCGCGGCCGACCGTCTTCTGTCCGCCGCCAGCCCGGCCGCCACCAGCGTCGAGGTCCATCAGATGACGATGCAGGATGGCATCATGACGATGCGTCCGCTCGAGCAGGGTCTGACGATTCCGCCGGACGAGATCGTCACGCTCGCGCCGGGTGGCAACCACATCATGTTCATCGGGCTGACCGCGCCCTTCGAGGAGGGGCAGCGGATCCCGGTCACGTTGAACTTTCAGCGTTCGGGAAAGATCGAAACCACCTTTGATGTCGGCAGTGTCGGCGCCAAGGGCCCCAGGCTCCAGATCGCCTCGACCGAAGCCGCGTCGCCGGCATTGCCTCCGGCGCAGAAGACGAACGCTGCTCCATCGACCGACGAACCCTTCTTCACGCATATCTGCGGCACGCGCGTGATGGCCGATGTGACCGTCACGCCCGGTCGGACCGGTCCTGTGGAGGTTTCGGTTCAGCTCTACGACGGTGATGAACAGCCGCTGACCGTCGATGCGCTGTCGGTGACGTTGGCCAATCCCGACAAGAACATCGCGCCAGTGACCGCATCCGCGACGCGGATCGCAGCCGACAAATGGCGCGTCAGCATGACGACCGCGGCAAGCGGGAAGTGGTCGCTGGCGTTCGGCATCGACATGAAGAAAGACGACCGCATCGATATCGCCGCGCCGATCCTCATCGAGTAATGCAGACTTTTGGAAACCACATGATGCCTGTTTCGCTCTCCGTTCCCAGTTCCGAGCCGGCCAACCAGCGAGCGTCGCTGCTGACCGCACTCGTCTATCCCCAGAACCAGTATCCCGCTGCCACGTTCGCGGCGCTCGTGGCGGCCTGCCGAGGACGCGGGCTCTCGCTGGCCGGCGTGCTGCAGCACGTCATCGACGCAACACCGGAGCGGCGCTGCGACGTGGTGCTCGAGGACCTTGCCACCGGTCGCCGGACGCCGATCTTCGAAGATCGCGGCGCGGGCGCCGCCGGCTGCCGGCTCGACGAGGGAGCCCTCGCGGACGTCGCGGTCCGCATCGAAAAGAGTCTCGAGGCATCACCGGACGTCCTGGTTCTCAACAAGTTCGGCAAGGCCGAGTGCGAGGGAGAAGGACTGCTCGATCTCATTGCCGCAGCCATCGAGCGGAACATCGTGGTCGTGATCGGTGTGCCCCAGGGCAATCTGCCGGCATGGCGCAGTTTTGCCGGCGATCTCGCAACCGAGCTTGGCGCCGACCTCGCCGAGGTCGAACGATGGGCGCAGGGGATACGCCGCTCAACGGCGCCGGCGTCGACGAACGTCCTGTCTTGCTGATGGATGTGGCCGTGCCGGCCCTACACGACTTCGACGGTCGTCGCCTCGAACTGGGTGCCGGCGCTACGATGGCGGGCGAGCACCTCGGCGGGCAGCTCCACGACCTCGTTTTGCGCGGTGCTGTCCAGCATCGCGTGAACGCGCTGGCGCGATGCCGCCAGCACGGCCGGATCGAGCCTGCCGGAATCGACGCCGTCGATGATCGATCGGGCGAGGAAGCGGGCGCGTTCGGTGTCGGTCAGATGCGAGCAGATCATCAGCATGTCGTTGCCGGCCGCCATGAAGCGCGCGCCGGAATCCGGCGCGTCCAGCCGGCCCGCCATCGCGCGCATGCCGACGTCGTCGGACACGATCACGCCGCGGAAATCCATCGCCTCGCGCAACAGCCCTTGCGTGATCGCGCGCGACAGCGTGACGGGATCGTTGGGGTCGAGCTTCCTGTAGAGAATGTGGGACGTCATCATCATCCCGATGCCGCTCTCGATTGCGGCGGCAAACGGCTTTAGCTCGCGCGCTTTGATCTGGTCGAGGTCGAGATCGAGCACCGGCAGTTCGTGATGCGAATCCACCTGCGTGTCGCCGTGCCCCGGAAAGTGCTTGCCGCAGGCCCGCACGCCCTGGCGCTCCATCGCCCTGGTGAACGGAAGCATCGACTTGATGACGTCGTCGGCCGTGCGGCCAAAGGCACGCTCGCCGATCACGGGATTGGCGGGGTTGCTGTGAATGTCGAGCACCGGCGCAAAATTCAGGTTGCAGCCGAGCGAGGCGAGCTCGACGCCCATGGCGTCGCCGACCTGCTCCGCGGTTCCGGCCCAGCGCGCCGCATAGGAAAAGCGCGTGATCGGCGGCGGCGTGCGGCACACGCGGCCGCCTTCATGATCGATGGCGATGAACTGCTTGTCGCGCTGCGAGGCATCGCGGATCGCGGCGATCAGGTCCCGGTGGATCGCCAGCCAGTCCCGATAGGGCAGATCGTGACGAAAATTGCTCTTGTAGAGGATGACGCCCGCCGGCTTGAGATCGCGCAGCAGCGCGCGATCGCGGTCGTCGAGGACGCTGGTCGGCCGAAGCCCGAGGAAGAAATGGTCGCCGACCGTTGCAAGAAGGGAATCGCTCATCCGCCAGTGCCGCCACAGATCGTTTCGGTTGAGTGAGATGGAGCTGGACGCAACGCGAACAATCAGCCCCTGCTCGAGCCGTCGCGTGGCCCGCTTCGTCATCGTAATATTTCAAATTTCCTCAACGGAATCAATCGTCAAAATCCGGTCGCTGTGGCGGGCCGTTGCTGCGGGCGCGACAGATCATTTGCCGACCGTCACCCAGGCCTGCGCCTTCTTCCGCCATTCCGCATCGAGGCGGTTGGGGGCGTCCTTTGCTGCATGAGCCCCGGCGGCGTGCCGATCATCTTACTGTCATCGTCCCGTCATTCCCGCTCTACTGATCGCTGCTCCCTTCGCCGCGCATCGTGGAGATTGAAATGCATCTGACTGAGACAATGTCGTCCGGCCGCCGGTCGCTCCTGAAGGGTCTTGTGGCCGGAGCGGTAGCCCCGTTTGCAGCACCGGCGTTTGCCGCCGAAAGCCTCCCGGCGGCGCCGACCGGTTCGGCCGCCGCCATCGCCACGGACAAGTCCTATTGGGCCGCCGTGAAGGGGCTCTATGCCGTGACGCCTGACGTCGTCAATTTCGAGAACGGCTATTGGGGCATCATGCCCGAGCCCGTGAGGCGGGAGTTCATCCGCCAGTCCGACATGATCAATTATCAGAACACGTTTTACGCGCGACAGCGCGCGGGCGCCGACTTCGAGGCTGTGCGCGTAAAAGTGGCGGAGGCGGTCGGCGCTGCGCCCGACGAGATCGCGCTCACCCGCGGCGCGACCGAAGCGTTGCAGCTCCTCATCGGCGGCTACAACAGGCTGAAGCCCGGCGACGGCGTGCTCTATGCCGACCTCGACTATGATTCGATGCAGTATGCGATGAACGCGCTGAAGGCGCGCCGCGGCGTCGATGTGGTCAAGTTCGACGTGCCGGAGCCGGCCAGCCGCCAGGCCGTGCTGGACGCCTATGCCCGCGCCATCGAGGCGAACCCGAAGACGCGACTGCTCCTGCTGACCCATGTCAGCCACCGCACCGGCCTCGTCATGCCGGTCGCAGAGATCGCGCGCATGGCGAGGGCCAAGGGCATCGACACCATCGTCGATGCCGCGCATTCCTGGGGACAGATCGACTTCCGCGTCAATGAGCTCGAGTCCGATTTCGTCGGCTTCAATTTGCACAAATGGATCGGTGCGCCGCTGGGCGTGGGCTTCCTCTACATCAGGAAGGACCGCCTCGCGGCCATCGACCGCGACATGGGGGACGAGGACTTTGCCGAGACCGATATCCGCTCGCGGGTTCACACCGGCACGGTCAATTTCGCCACGGTGTTGACGGTGCCCACGGCGCTTGCGCTGCATCAGCAGGTCGGCGCCGCGGCCAAGCAGGCCCGCCTGCGATATTTGCGCGACTATTGGGTGAGCCGCGCCCGCGGCTTCAAGGACCTCGAGATCCTGACGCCAGATGAGACAGGCTCCTATGGCGCGATCACGTCCTTCCGCCTCGCCGGCAAGACCAGCAAGGCCGACAACGAGGCGATCGTCGCGAAGCTCCGCGACAGCCACAAGATCATGACGGTGCGCCGGGCCGGTGTCGCCAAGGGCCAATGCATCCGCGTAACGCCGGCCCTCTTCACCGACGAGGCCGATCTCGACCGCCTCGTCGAGGCGCTCGCCGTCGTCACCGGGACGAAGACGGGGTGAGTGGCGGCGCAATCGCTTATGGGTGCGCGCTGGGGGGACCGACAGCCCCGCGGCGTCATGGCCGGGCTTGTCCCGGCCATCCACGCCTTGTCACACAGCACAATGAACGTGAATGCCCGGGACAAGCCCGGGCAGGACGACCTCTTGTGAATGTTCAAATGCGATGGTCCAGGGGTGAGGGGAGGCAGGCGCGGCGTGCGTCAACTGCGCTTGATGGATTGGATCAGGTCCCAGCGGTTGCCGCAGAGATCCTCGAAAACCGCCACGACGCCATAGGCCTCATGCCGTGGCGCCTCGATGAAACGCACGCCGGCGGCGATCATGCGCTCATGATCGCGCGCGAAATCATCCGTCCCTCGCAGAGCATGGATAGGACTTGAACGCGGGTTTCCAAGGGCAATTTGTTCATGCCCGATATCTGAACTTCTTTTATGCTTAGCGTTAAGCATAAATTTCAGCTACTTGAGAGTTGGCTCAAAAATAGGAGGGCCAGCGCGTCGCAGGGTGCCTTGCGGCAATGCGCAGAACGTCTCAATCCAATCGGCGCTCAAAGCCAACTCGTTCAGAATTTCTTCTGGATGCTTCCTCCCGTGCTCAAGAACGAGTTCGACTGCCCGACGCAACAACCGAGGTTGCTCAATCGGTATCTTGCGTGGGTCGTCTAGAGGTTCTTTCTTGCGCCACCGCCGGAAAGAAATCTGCTTGTAGAGGTTCAGCGCCTGATCGCCATCAATCAGATCAAGGTCTCGACATCGGTAGACCATTGCTTGAATTGAAACCTTCCAGCGCTCCTTCAACGGGACAAACGCATCAAGGCGTGTCGTGTAGACCTCATTTGGGAAAGAATTGCTTGGCAACAGAAACGCTCCGGCGAATTTGTCTGCCTCGCTTTCAACCGCCTTTAAGGTCGCCTTGTTCTCTAGATCTGATTGCTCAATCCATCGATGAAGGATCAAGTGCCCAAGTTCGTGGGCTAAGTCGTAGCGCAATCGAACGCCGGCCTCTTTTTCAGACGCCATAAAAATAAACGGACGCGCGCCGTTCCAGAACGAAAAGGCCTCAACGTTTTCGCCCTGCATCTCGTATCTGCAAACGACGATGCCTTTGCTTTCCAGCAATGCCAGCACGTTCGAAATAGGCCCGGGGCCTAGTCCCCAGCTCTTTCGTAGATTGAGTGCGATTTCGTTTATCTCGTCGAACTCGTACCTCCCATTTGGATTTTTGGGAGCAAACTCTGGCAAAGTTGGTGTCGGGTAATTCACCAACCCATCAAGGTATTTTGCGGTTTGCACAAACCAATCACCAAGCACTGCGGCAGCCTCATTACGACGCAGGGTTTCGGGGCCGAATTTGCGATAAAACTTTGCGCTAGCTGCACCAAAGGCTGGGCCATCTGCCGTCGTGAAAAAATTGACCGGTTGACCTAGAACGTCAGAGATTTTTTCGAACGTCGCAGGTTCAGGCGATTTATCCCCTCGCTCATAGGCTGATACTGCCTGACGGGTAACGCCAATCAGATCGCCAAGATCGCCCTGCGAAAGTCGCCTAACCTTACGAGCGTCCCGGAGTTTCGATGGAATCAAAAGCCGCCCGGCAATATTTGCGCGGGCGGCGGCACCGGGAAACTGAACTATTTTATTCGTCGCCATGGTCTCTGCGCCACTTATCGATTTCTTGCTTTAGCGTGATTACGGCTTCAATGTCGGTATCTTCCGGCGGCGGCTCAGGCGACGCCACGACGTGCGGCATCAGCATCAGGTTCGACGTCCGGTAGTGATAGCCCTTCTGTTGATCCTCTCTGGGAAGCCCGAGGTGGGCAAAATTCAAATCCTGATAGCCGTGAAGGAGCAGGATATGAGGCTCACCACCGGTTGGTTCCTCCTCTTCCGGTTTCGGCAAACCTCGCAACCACGCTTGGCCGTTGACGCGTTTATTCGCTCTGAAAGCGACATCCCGCGGTTGCTTGGCCGGGTCCGAAACCTGGCTGATTGTCACGACCGAATGTGAAGGAAGGATTTCAAGATAGCGTCCGGTCGGACGAAAAAGCGCCACCGAAAATCGAAGGGCCATTGGCCGCTTTGGCAAAGGCGCTCGAAACCCAGATCGACTGCCCACTGAATGATCCGGCCCCGGTTATCCAGTGCGCTCCTAACATTCAGGATAGGCTCGTCCTTGATGAGCAGGGCGGCCGCGTCATAGGCGGTTTTCAGGGTCGCGGGGATATGCGACCGCAAAGCCACCGATATCTGATCTTTGAGAAAGGCTTCTGCGCAGTCCACGTTTGCCTCGAATCTGGTTGCCTCGGCCCGTAGGCAACCTTATCCGAAAAAATGGCATTTTTGTCAACCAGATTCTATTTCTGCTCCCAGCGGGTTTTTGCAGCCTTTCTGGCTATTTCCTTCCGGCGCCTAGCCGACATTCCCTCAGCCCGCGCCTTGCCACCCATGCGCCCCAGCGCCACAGCGGCGGCATTCTTGCCGTCCTCCGTGGTCAAGTCGTCGATCTCGCCAGTAGCGATCTTGCTGACCACGACGGCGGCGCCGATGGGGCGCTTCTCGCCCTTAGGGCCTCTTGGCATTCAGCCTCCTAAACAGGTCTGGCAAAGACCGCTGTCGGCATAACCGAACGCGTCCATCACCTTCTCGGCCTGCTTGATTGTTGGGAATGGCCCCTTCCACCCAGTCGCCCCAGAGCCATTCTTGTCTTGATTTTCCTGTCCCTGACCACGGCGACAGTGCTTGCAGTCCGCGTCATGAACGCGGGCTCTTCGTCTAGGTTTCCCGTAGAAAACATAGAAGGTCATAGCCGCCCATGCTAATGCTTAGCGGTAAGCTTCGCAAGGGAGGGGGCATGGATAGGCTTGTAATACTCGCTGGGGCGCTTGTGCTTGCAGGATTCCTGAGTGGCGACCTCTACACCGCGACGGGACAGGGGACGGGCGGCGCGATTGTTGTAAATCGGTTCACCGGAAATGGCTGGTATTGCGGGGCAATGAACTGTTTCCCGCTCGTTCAAATGCAGCAAAATTCAAACTGAGACACTAGCAGGCGATCGCTTCGTCATAATCCGCGACCACGAGATTGACGAGGGACAGATGCTGATTCATCGCGCAACCCGGCGAATGGCGGCAAGTTCGCCGTCAGGACAACGAGGATAGCACGACATCGGCCCACGGTCGCGGGACTGGCGTCGCTGCAAATTCGTCGTCGTCAATCGCCGCCAATCGCAAACTGGCTTGTCTCCGCAGGAGCAACGTCACAGGGGCGCGCACCGATCGGCGGCGACCAATTGTCAATCTTCCGATCGCCGGAGAAGCGAATGCTCCAACACAGATTGTTATCGGAGCGGATCAGGTTCGTGGTCGCGTCATAAGCCCACCGGATTGCAACGTGCGCACAATCAGCGAGGACAAGTGCCGCATCCTCTGTCCCGGTCGGTACTCTTGCATCGATGCAAAGCTCCGGCTTGCCTTCCAGCGAAATCTTGTCTCCGGAAAGGCGGAACACGCGCTGGCGTACGCCCCAAAAGGCGTCGCACCGATCGATCGACAGGGGCGCTCCTGCCACGAATTGATAATTGGGCGCGGAAAGGCAGAGATAATCGGCATAAGAAGGGGTAATTCGTAACCCCTTCGGGCGCTGCGCCAGGAGCTTGTCCCGTCTCACCGGCTCGATGGCAAGTGCGCAGATACGAACCCTTCGATTTTCCCAACATCCGCCACTACGATTGACGTCACCCAGCCGGGATTGGGCGTGGGTTGCGCCAGGTGACTCGTTCCAGTAGGCGAGTCCCTTGTCGTTCTCAATATTTCCGATCGAAGCCCAATATTTGTCGCCATAGATTGAAAACGAGCCATCCGCGTCGGTACGTGCAAATTCGCAAACGCCATCGATGTAGGTCTTGCCGTCCACGATCAGCTTGCAGTCGACGGGTATCGTTGCCGCGAATCCGGGCATCGACGTCAACAGGATGAACGCGACGACACCAATTGCGAATCTGACGAACATTTGCCGCCCATCCTGTCCGATGTTGACTCCCGCATCCGCTCCGGATGGCAAGGGTCACTCGTGCCGTCGGCGTCCCGAGACGAGAGGCGCGTCAGTTTGCATCGTGAACGTAGCGCATGCCGATCGCGAGCCGATTCCAGACATTGATCATGCCGATGAGGATAGTGAGATCGGCGATCTCCTTGTCGGAGAACTGCTTTTTCAGTTCGTCGTAGTTTGCGTCCGGGGCGCGCGTGTCTGCGACGTTGGTGAGCGCCTCGGTCCAGGCCAGTGCGGCGCGTTCGGCCAGCGAATAGAGCGGCGATTCACGCCAGGCATCGAGAAGGTAGAGCCGCTGCTCGCTTTCGCCATGCTTGCGCGCATCCTTGCTGTGGACGTCAAGGCAATAAGCACAGCCGTTGATCTGAGAGGCGCGCATCTTCACGAGCTCGATCAAGCCTCTCGGCAGCCCGCATTTGTGGATGTAGGCCTCTACCGCGCGCAGCGCTGCGTAGCCCTCGGGGGCGATCTGCGCGGGTAACAGTCGGTCGGCATGCATATCTCTGTCCTCTTGAACGCCGGCTTAGCGCCATCCCAGCGCCGGCGCGACGTTCTTCAGGATCGCTTCGATCGCATGCGCGCAATAGTCCACGCCGAGCTGGTTCGGGATGGTCAGCAGCAGCGTATCGGCCTCGGCGATCGCCTCGTCCTGCCTGAGCTGCTCGATCAGCACATCCGGCTCGGCAGCATAGGAGCGGCCGAAGATCGCGCGGGTGCGCGGATCGATGAAGCCGATCTGGTCCTCGCCGCCCCGCTCGCCGCCGAAATAGGCGCGGTCGCGATCGTTCATCAGGGCAAAGATGCTGCGGCTGACGGAGACGCGGGGTTCGCGGCTATGGCCGGCCTCCTTCCAAGCGGCACGATAGGCGCGGATCTGCGCGGCCTGTTGCACGTGAAAGGCCTCGCCGGTCTCGTCGTTCTTCAGCGTCGAACTCTGCAAATTCATGCCGAGCTTTGCCGCCCACACCGCGGTGGCGTTCGAACCGGCGCCCCACCAGATCCGTTCGCGCAAGCCCGCCGAATGGGGTTCGAGCCGCAACATGCCCGGCGGATTCGGAAACATCGGCTGCGGATTGGGCTCGGCAAAGCCTTCGCCGCGCAGCAGGTCGAGAAACACCTCGGCATGGCGCCGGCCCATGTCGGCATCGCTCTGGCCCTCGGCCGGCCGGTAGCCAAAATAGCGCCAGCCA
Organism: Bradyrhizobium sp. T-1; assembly: GCF_053592855.1. NCBI lineage: Bacteria > Pseudomonadati > Pseudomonadota > Alphaproteobacteria > Hyphomicrobiales > Nitrobacteraceae > Bradyrhizobium > Bradyrhizobium sp. T-1. The sequence continues at coordinate 876,305 of NZ_CM132115.1, forward strand.
TCGATCACCTGCTCGGGCGAGCCGCGGCTGATGCCGAGCTGGAGCCGTCCGCGGGCGATGAGGTCGGCGCTTCCCGCGTCCTCCACCATGTAGAGCGGGTTCTCGTAGCGCATGTCGATCACGGCCGTGCCGATCTCGATCGTGCTGGTCCTCGCGCCGACGGCGGCAAGCAACGGGAAGGGCGAGGCCAGCTGCCGCGCGAAATGGTGCACACGGAAATAGGCGCCATCCGCGCCGAGCTGCTCGGCCGCGATCGCCAGCTCGATCGATTGCAGCAGCGTGTCCCCGGCCGAACGCGTCTGCGATTGCGGCGAGGGTGTCCAGTGTCCGAAGGACAGGAATCCGATTTTCTTCATGGGTTATCTATGGATGCTGTGGAGCGGTTCGTCTGCTGACATTCAGGTGAGACGGACGATGCGGACGGGAAAGCGCGCGAGCCCCGATGATGTCATCATGCGCCTGTTTTGCCCGACGGGTCAAGTGATTTACGGATTTTCGGAAAAATTATGATCGAGCAGCAAGCTCGGGCGCGACGGCGATTCATCCCGATCTCATTGCGCTTCAAGCCTTCGATTTCGCTAATCCCGGTTACTGTGCATGGGGTTGTTTTCGAGATTTTGCCGGGGATGGGGCGTCAAGCCGAGCCTGATCGCTCTCGCCCGCTACTTCATCAACCGCACGCCCTTGGTCGTGAACTTCTGCGTCTTGCCGCCGGGACGAACGGGACGCTTGGTGCCGGCGGCCTTGCCGGTGCCGGGCGGCTGGTGCGCTGGGACCAACTGATGCGGCTGCGATCCGATCAGGTCGCGGCGGCCCATCTCGATCAAGGCCTCGCGCAGCACCGGCCAATTGTCGGGGTCGTGATAGCGCAGGAATGCCTTGTGCAGGCGGCGCTGGCGCAGGCCCTTGATCGCCTCGACCTTGTCGCTGCCGCCGTGGCGCACGCCGCGCAGCGGATTGACGCCGGTGTGGTACATCGCGGTTGCCGTCGCCATCGGTGAGGGCAGGAAGGTCTGCACCTGGTCCGCGCGATAGCGGTTCTTCTTGAGCCAGAGCGCGAGGTTCATCATGTCCTCGTCGGTCGTGCCCGGATGCGCCGCGATGAAATAAGGGATCAGGTAATATTTCTTGCCGGCCCGCTCGGCGGCTTCGTCGAACATCCGCTTGAACTTGTTGTAGGCGCCGATGCCCGGCTTCATCATCTTGTCGAGCGGACCGCGCTCGGTGTGCTCGGGTGCGATCTTCAGGTAACCGCCGACGTGATGGGTGACGAGCTCCTTGATGTATTCGGGGCTCTCGACCGCGAGGTCGTAGCGCACGCCCGAGGCGACCATCACCTTCTTGATGCCCTTGGTCTCGCGCACCTTGCGATAGAGCCGGATGAGATCGTCATGCGAGGTGTTGAGGTTCGGGCAGATCTCGGGGAAGACGCAGGACGGCCGCCGGCACGCGGCCTCGACCTTCGGGTCCTTGCACGCCATCCGGTACATGTTGGCGGTGGGGCCGCCGATGTCGGAGATCACGCCGGTGAAGCCCGGCGTCTTGTCGCGGATCTTCTCGATCTCGCGCAGGATCGAGCCTTCCGACCGGTTCTGGATGATGCGGCCCTCGTGCTCGGTGATCGAGCAGAAGGTGCAGCCGCCAAAGCAGCCGCGCATGATCGTCACCGAGAACTTGATCATGTCCCACGCCGGAATCTTCGCCTCGCCATAGGACGGATGCGGCGCGCGGGCGTAGGGAAGGTCGTAGACCGCGTCCATCTCTTCGCTGGTGAGCGGGATCGGCGGCGGGTTGAGCCAGAGATCGCGATCGCCGTGACGCTGCACCAGCGGCCGCGCATTGCCGGGATTGCTCTCACGGTGCAGCACGCGTGAGGCGCGGGCATAGGCATCCTTGTCCTGCTCGACCTGCTCCAGCGCCGGCAGCCGGATCACGGTCGCGCCTTTCTGGCGCGTCGCGCCCTCGTCGGCGGAATCGAGATCGTCGGCGTGCAGCTCGCTATAGTCTTCGGGCACGCGGCGGAACAGCGCGACGCCGCGGATGTCGTCGAGCGCGCGCGGCGCTTCACCGGCGGCGAGCCGCTGCGCGACTTCGACGACGGCGCGCTCGGCATTGCCGTAAAGCAGGAGGTCGGCCTTGGCGTCAGCCAGCACCGAGCGGCGCACCTTGTCCGACCAGTAATCGTAATGCGCGATCCGGCGCAGCGAGGCCTCGATGCCGCCGAGTACGATCGGGGTGTCCTTGAAAGCCTCGCGGCAGCGCTGGGCATAGACGATGGTGCAGCGGTCGGGCCGCTTGCCGCCTTCGCCGCCGGCCGTGTAGGCGTCGTCGCTGCGCAGGCGGCGATCCGCGGTGTAGCGGTTCACCATGGAGTCCATGTTGCCGCCGGTGACGCCGAAGAACACTTTTGGCTTGCCTAACGCCTTGAACGGCTCGGCCGACTGCCAGTCCGGCTGCGCGATGATGCCGACCCGGAAACCTTGCGCCTCGAGCAGCCGGCCGATGATGGCCATGCCAAAGCTCGGATGGTCGACATAGGCGTCCCCAGTCACCAGCACGATGTCGCAGGCATCCCAGCCGAGCGCGTCCATCTCGGCGCGGCTCATGGGGAGGAACGGCGCCGGCTTGCGCGGGCGCGCCTGGGCCATCAGGGGCTGTGGGGCGGCGATGATCTGGGTGTCCATGGCGCACAGGCATAGGACTCCGGGCCCGCGAATACAACCGACGGGGGCGTGAAAGATCGCGGTTCCGTGAGGTTGCGGGGCGGGTGCGTTGACCGTTCGCCAGCGCCCGGAGCTGTGTGATGCCGTCCACATACCGGCCGGCCGCACTTCGGCACCCTCTCACCCGTTTCAAGGGAGGTATCCATGTTATTTCTGATCGACGCGCTGCTGATCCTGGCGATGTTGTTTTTCCTGTTTCTGCCGATCTGCGATCGCAGGACGGTGCAGATGCGGCTCTGCATGGTCTGCGCGCTGCTGGCGGTGTTCTCGGTCTCGGTTGCGCGCACCCCGGTCGCGCCGGTGCTGCTCGCGAGCCTCGCCTCGCCTCCCGGAGCAGTGCGCTTGCCGCAGATGCATGTCAGCGATCCGTCTTCCGGCTCCTCACCGCGGCCGGCATTTTGGGGACACTGATCGAGCCGGCGACGGCCTGCCCAAACAGTTCCATCCTCGTGCGCCGCGGTTCATCCATAGGAACCATCCACCATCGCGAACATTCTGGCTTAAGGGATCGGCGCGAGCCGTGCTCGCGTGCGCCCGTGTCCGGGATCCGGACTGCTTCGATATTCGCCTCGGGCGATGGGGGAGCTGTGAGTACAGTCATAGAGAATTTGCTGTCACGGAAGCAGAAGCTCGTGGAACAGCTCGAGAAGGCGGAATCGGTCGAGGATCGCGACAAGATCGAGCATCAGCTCGAACAGATCAACACCGCGCTGGATTTCTTGGACAGACCGGGATCGGCAGGCGCGCGATAGAACCGCTCAATCCACTTTCAGGGCTTTGGCGTAGACCAGACCCGAATTGGTGATATGCGTCGTCATTGCCGCTTCGAACGCCGAAAACTCGCCACGTGCGAACAGATCGAGCAGCTTGCGGTGCTCGTCGAATGACGAGCGGGTGCGCACGTCGATCGGCGAGGTCAGATTGGTGCGGAGCGCGGCGACCCGGCCCGAGACGAGTTGGTAGGATTCGGCGAGATAGCGGTTGCCGCAATGTGCGAACAAGCCCTCGTGAAAGGCGGCGTCGGCACGTCCATAGGCAACGTTGTCCCTGGCCTCGACCGCCGGCTCCATCGCCGCGATCGCATCGCTCATGGTCGCGATCGCGCCATAGCGGTCGTGGCGAAAGGCAAGCTCCGCGGCCTTCGGTTCGAGCGCGATGCGGAAGGTGCAGAGCGCGGCAATGTCCTCGGCGCTCGGCGTGAACACAAAGCTGCCGACCTGCGGCCTGATCACCACGAGCCCCTGCGCCTGCAACTGGCCCATCGCCTCGCGCACCGGCGTGCGGCTGACGCCGAAAGAATTGGCCACCATCTCCTCGGAGATGGCAGCGCCGAGCGCAAACTCGCCGTCGATGATCGCCTGCCGCAATCGCAGCATCACCCGTTGCGACAGCGATTTCGGCGCATCGAGCTTGAGCGATCGCATCGGCGCTCTCAGATCACCTTGCCGGGGTTGAGCAGATGATCGGGATCGAGTGCGGCCTTCAGCGTCCGCATCAAGGCGATCTCGGGCTCGCTGCGGGCGTGGCCCAGCCACTTCTTCTTCAGCGTGCCGATGCCGTGCTCGGCGGAGACACTGCCGCCCATGTCGCGGACGAGGCCGTAGATGATCGTGTCCATCGCTTCCTTTGGCTGCTGCTCGACGGGAAGGCCCGTGACCCAGGAGACGAGGTGCAGATTGCCGTCGCCGATATGGCCGTAATAGACGCTCTCGCAGCCCTTGATGCCGGAAGCCAGCGCCGCCTTGCAGCGCGCGGCGAACTCGTCCATCCGCGCCACCGCAAGGCCGATGTCATAGGAGATGTGCGGGCCCAGCACCTGGCCGAACTCGGCGCAGATGTCGCGCACGCGCCAGAACGCCTGCGTCTGCGCCAGCGATTGCGCCACGGCGGCATCAGTGAGCAGCCCGCGCTCCATCAACTCTTCGAGCCAGGCCTGGAAGCGCGGCGCATCGACGCTCTCGTCGGTGCCTTGCGCCTCGACCAGCACGTAAAGGCCGAGGCCGGCGGCGACTGGCGGCTTGACGCCGGCGCGGGTCGTGATCACGTCCCAATAATCGGGCCACATCACCTCGAACGCCGACAGCAGCGGGCCGAGCCCGCTGCGTGCGGCATCGAGCAGCGCAATCACGGCGGCATAGTCCTTCAGCGCACAGAGCGCGGCCATGGTCGAGCGCGGCTTTGGAAATAGCCGAAGCACCACGCGGGTGATGATGCCGAGCGTGCCTTCCGAGCCGATGAAGAGATGCTTCAGGTCATAGCCGGCGTTGTTCTTCATCAGCTTGTTGAGGCTGGTGATGACGGTGCCGTCGGGCAGCACCACCTCGAGACCGAGCACCAGCTCGCGCGTCATGCCGTAGCGGATCACGCGGTTGCCGCCGGCGTTGGTGGAGAGATTGCCGCCGATCGCGCAGGAGCCACGCGAGCCGAGATCGAGCGGAAAGAAGAAGCCGGCTTCGTCCGCGGCCTTCTGGATCGTCTCCAGCGGCGTGCCTGATTTCACCGTCATCGTCATCGAAGCGCGGTCGATCTCCTCGATGCCGGCCATGCGCTCCAGCGAGATCGCAACCCAGCCCGCTTCAGGCGCGGCGCCGCGGCAGAGGCCAGTCAGGCCGCCTTGCGGCACGAATGGCAGGCGCGCCTGCCGGCAGGTCAGGATCGCATCGGCAACGCCCTGCGCATCGAGCGGGCGGATCACCGCCAGCGGCGTTTGCGGCAGGCTCGCGCTCCAGTCGTTGCAATTGCGCGCGGGCACGTCGCTGCCGGTCAGAACGGCTGCGGCGCCAAGCTTGTCGCGCAACGCAGCGAGCAATGGCTCGGGCTGACCGACGGGGGTCACCATGTTCATGCGAGACCTCCTCTCAATTTGGCTGCGCCTCATGCGCGCCGTGAGGGCGGAAAGGGTTTGCGTGGATCTTGTATGTAAGGTACAAGCTAAAAAGTAAAGCAAAAACAAGGCTCGATAGACCCCCAAAGATCATTGAAGATCAGGGGCTTATTTGGAGCCGCAACAATGGGTGGTGCTATGACGGAGGCAATTCGCGGGTTCTGGGTGGCGTCGGCAACGCCGCTGACGGCGGACGGCAATGTGGACCCCGCCAAGCTTGCCGCTCATGCCAAGCACCTTTTTAGCAAAGGCGTCGATGGCGTCGTACTGTTCGGCACCACCGGCGAGGGCACATCCTTCAATGTCAACGAACGCGTCGCGACCACCGAAGCCGCGCTCAAGGCCGGTGTGCCGGCGGAGCGCATCGGCATCGGCGGCGGCTTTCCCGCCATCAGCGACGGCATTGCGTTGACGCGCGCGGTGCTCGGCCTAGGCCTGCGCCACGTGCTGTATCTACCGCCTTACTTCGATCGCAGCGCCACGCCTGAAGGCATCGAGGATGCATTCGCGGCGATCTTCGACGGTGTCGCCGACGATCGTCTGCTCGCCTATCTCTATCATATCCCGCAGGTCTCGGGTGTCGCGATCCCGACGACGGTCGCCGCGAACTTGCGCAAGCGCTACGGTAAGGTGGTTGCGGGACTGAAAGACTCCAGCGGCGACTTCAAGCAGTTCCAGGCGTTCCGCGCTGCTGCTCCTGAACTGGCCATCACCGTCGGCAACGAAACCGATATTGCGCGTGCGATCGCCGGCGGCGGCGCCGGCACCATCTGCGGCATGGCCAACATTACGCCGGAACTGGTCAAGGCGATGATTGACGGCAAGGACGTCGAAGCGCGCATGCAGGCCGCGGTCGATATCGTGGTGAAGTCACCATCCTTCCTCACGACGCTGAAAGCGATCCTGGCTGCGCAAACCGGCGACGCCGGCTGGTTGCGTGTGCGACCGCCGCTGCGCGCGCTGTCGGACGGGACCGCGCTCAAGGCGAAGCTCGACGAACTGACCAGTCCTGCGATCGCCTGAGATCGCGTGACACTGCGACATGCTGCCGCGATTTCGCGTTCTGCATGTCGCGGTCAATCAGACAGGACATCTCTGATTGCCGCTGCAGGCGCATTCGCGCCTAGAACGATTCCATACTAGAGAGATTCAAGCCCGTTTACGGTTCTCTTCATTCGCAGCGGCTGGTAGATGCGCCAGCTTCAATGCTGTGACTTGGAAGTGAATCGAAAGTGCGTGCCTTGGTGGATGGTCCTCGCGTCAGAGGTCATCGAAATCGCGCCGGCAAGAGCCGCGCTGGTCTTCTCATCGGAGCGGCTGTGCTGCTCGCCGAATATCCCTCCAGCGCCACCGTCGCGCAGGCGCAAACGGCGCTGCCGCCGGTGAATGTGGATGCGCCGGCGCAGCGGCCGAAGCCGGCGCGGGCTTCGGAGCAGTCGCAACGGCGTACACAGGCGGTTGCGCGCCGGAACCAAACTGCAGCTGCACTGGCCGCGCCGACGCCGTCCGAACGTGCCGCGACTGAGGCTGTCGCACAACAAGCCGCAAAGCTCGGCTATCGCGCAATGCCGAACGCATCCACGCTGCGCTCGGGCGCATCGCCGCTCGACACCTCACAATCCGTCAACGTCGTGCCCGCGCAAGTGCTCAAGGATCAACTCCCGCGCAATATCGACGATGCACTGGTCAACATCAGCGGAATCACCCAGACCAATACGCTCGCCGGTACACAGGACGCGGTCATCCGCCGCGGCTTTGGCGACAATCGCGACGGCTCGATCATGCGCAACGGTATGCCGCTGGTGCAGGGCCGCAGCCTGAACGCCGCCGTCGACAGCGTCGAAGTGCTGAAGGGGCCGGCGTCGCTGCTCTACGGCATCATGGATCCGGGCGGCGTCGTCAACACCATCAGCAAGCGCCCGGAGCTCTATCAGCACGGTTCGGTCACGCTGCTCGGCTCGACCTACGCCAACCACCGTAACGGCGCTGACGGCACCCTCGACGTCACCGGACCGATCGGCGACGGCGGTCTCGCCTACCGTTTCATCGGCTACGGCGTCAGCGAGGATTATTGGCGCAATTTCGGCCGCCATCGGGAAATGCTCGTGAACCCGTCCCTCGCCTGGTACGGTGAGACCACGACGGTCCAACTCACCTACGAGCATCGCGAGTTCATCACTCCGTTCGACCGAGGCACCGCCTTCGTCAACGGCGCCCCGCTGCCGATCCCGGCGACGCGCCGGCTCGACGAGCCCTTCAACAACATGTGGGGCACGTCCGACCTGGTCCAGGGCTCAGTCGAGCAGAAGCTCGACGACAATTGGAAGGTTACGGCGGCCTACAGCTACAACACCGAGACCTACAGCGCCAACCAGCTTCGCATCACCAGCGTCAACGCCGCGACCGGCGTGGAAACGCGCAGCAACGACGGCACCCAGAACTCGCTGAGCAACGCCAGCTATGGCACCTCCTATCTGCAGGGTGATGTTTGGGCGGGCGGCTTCCGCAATGAGATCCTGTTTGGCGGCGAGGCGCTGTATCGGACGATTGATCGCCGCGACCTGATCCGCCAGGCGACTCCGAGCTTCAATTTCTACAACCCGATCTATGGACTGGTCACACCGGGCACGACCGTCTCGGCGACGGACAGTGAGCAGACCGACAAGCTCGGCACCCGCGGTTTGTTCGCCCAGGATACGTTCCATCTGACCAACTGGCTGTCCGTGGTCGGCGGCGTACGCTGGATGCAATACGAGCAGCTCGCCGGAAAGGGCCGGCCTCTGTTCGTCACCAATACAAATCTGGCGGGCGACAAGGTGCTGCCGCTCGGCGGTGTCATCGTCAAGCTTAGCGAAGAGCTCTCCTACTATGTGAGCTATACGCAGTCGCTGAAGCCGACCTCGACCATCGCGCTTTTCTCCGGTGCTCCTACTGGCTTCGTCGTCGACTCCAGCTTTGCGCCCGAAGAGGGAACGCAGTGGGAAACCGGGCTGAAATTCGACGTCAGCAAGCGTCTGTCGGGCACCCTGGCCGTCTATGACATCCAGAAGAAGAACGTGCTGGTGATCGATGACATCGGTGGCGGCAAGTCGGCGGCGCGCACCTCTGGTGCGGCCCGGTCGCGCGGTGTCGAATTGGATGTCACCGGCAGGCTGACCGATGAATGGGCCATGATCGGCAGCTATGGATATACCGATGCCCGGCTGATCAACGATCCCCAGGTCGGCAATGCAAAATTGCTGAACGCCGCGATGAACACGGCGTCGCTCTACCTCGTCTATGATTTCGGCGATCGGCTGCCCGGACGTCTGCGGCTCGGCGGCGGCGCACATTATGTTGGCGACCGGCCGGGCGACTCCCTCAACTCGTTCTTCCTGCCGGCCTACACCGTCGCTGACATCTTCGCGACCTACGACACCAGGATCGACAAGGTTCCGGTGACCTATCAGTTCAACGTCAAGAACCTCTTCGACAAGGTCTACTACACTTCCACCACCGGGAACGCCTTGAACGTCGCAATGGGTGACGGTCGACGCATCTCACTGTCGGCAACGGTGAAGTTTTGATAACGGGAATGCGGCACCAAGGCGGTGATGGCTCTGTCCTGTCGATCACGCGGGCCTGCGCCGATGCATAGGTTCGGGTCCATAATTAAAGCCGTACTGCTCCAGGTCCATTCCATCGCGGGCCTGGTGCTCGCGCTGCTGCTTTCTCTGATCGCGCTGACCGGCGTGATCATGAGCTTTGAGGACGAGATCGTTGACCATCTGAATGCCGGCATCATGCAGGTCGCGCCACGGACGACGCCGGCGCTACTGCCGGATGAACTGGTCACGCGCCTGAACGCTGTGCCGAATGCCGGCAAGGTCGCGGGCATCACACTGTCGAGCGATCCGTCAGCCGCCGCTTATATCCGCTTCGCGCGTGACGGGCAGGGCACGCGGCCGTCATCGTTCTATCTCGATCCCTATGATGGCCGCGTGCTGGGTGTCCCGCGCGGTGAGGACTTCTTCGCGACGGTACGCAGACTGCATCGCTGGCTGCTCATTCCCGGCGATGCCAAGGGTTGGGGCCGTCAGATTACGGGCGTTGCCGCGATGGGCCTGATCGTGATGCTGATTTCGGGTCTCGTGCTGCGCTGGCCGCGCCGGGCGAGCAGCGTGAAGATGTGGCTGAAGCCGAATCTCGGGCTCAGCGGCCGCGGCCTGCATCGTTCGTTGCACGCTGTCATCGGCACCTGGGTTCTGCCGATCTATCTCGTCATGACGCTCACCGGGCTCTGGTACTCCTTTGACTGGTACAAGGACGGCGTGATCTGGCTGCTGTCGCGACCGCATGTGGCAGCGGCGAAGGTACAGCCGAAGCAGTCCTCCGGTCGCGCTGAGCCGGCTCAGCCGGTCGGGTTCGATCGCACTTGGTCGACCCTCCTGCGCGAGGAGAGCGGTGGTTTCGCCAAGGCTCAGCTGATGCTCCCGCCCGGCCCAGGCACGGTGATGCGGGTCCGGTCGTGGCCGAAGGACTCCACGCTTGAATCCATGCGGGATGAGTTCCGCATCGATGCGGTCACCGGCCAGGTCATCTCCGTGGAGCGCTATGCCGACAAGACACTTGGCGAGAAGGCCATTACGAGCGTGCTCGACATCCACCGCGGCACTGTGCTGGGCTGGCCCGGCAAGCTTGCGTTCATGGTGGCTGCGGCGATGATGCCTCTGTTTGCGATCACCGGCGTGCTCTTGTACCTGTCGCGCCGCAAGTTGCGGCGTCCGGCGCAGCCGCCGCTCGGGCGGCTGGTTCCGGGCGAGTGATCGGACGCGAAGGCTAGCCAAGGCCGTCGCAATGGTCCAAAAGCCCACGGCCTGTCCTTACCCGGGTTCGCTCCATGAAGCTTTCGACCGTTACCCCCGCCGATATCCGCCGTGCGCTGCTGTTGCGCGAGGAAATCGCGCTGCTCGATCTCAGGCACGAGGCCGCCTTCGCCACTGGTCATCCGCTGTTCGCGGCCAACATGGCTGTGGACCGGATCGAGATCGAGGCCACGGTGCGGCTGCCGCGTAAGGATGCGCCGGTCGTCCTCTTTGATGACGGTGAGGGACTGATCGCAGCCGGCGCCGAACGGCTGGCTGCGCTTGGCTACAGCAAAGTCCGTGCGCTCGATGGTGGTCTGAAAGCGTGGCGGGCGGCGGGCTATGAGGTGTTCGAGGACGTCAACTCCTACTCAAAGGCGTTCGGCGAGCTGGTTGAGGCACGTCGCCACACGCCGTCGTTCAGTGCCGACGAAGTGGCAAAACTGATCGCTGACAAGGCCAATATCGCCATCCTCGACGTTCGCCGCTTCGACGAATACGCGACCATGAACATTCCGGGCTCGGTCAGCGTGCCCGGAGCGGAGCTGGTGCTGCGGGCCGGCCAGGCCGCGCCCGATCCCGACACCACCATCATTGTCAATTGCGCCGGCCGCACCCGGTCAATCATCGGCACCCAGTCGCTGATCAATGCCGGCGTGCCCAACAAGGTGCGGGCGCTGCGCAACGGCACAATCGGCTGGACGCTGGCGCGACACACGCTCGCGCATGGGGCCGACCGGCGCGGTGCGATCGGCTCATTCGAGAACGGCCCGGCCAACGCCCGCGACGTGGCCTATCGTGCCGGCGTCCGCCATATCGGCGCGAACGAGATGTCGGCGTTGGTCGCCGAGACCTGTCGCACTCTCTATCGGTTCGACGTCCGCGACGCGGAGGACTATGCGGCCGGTCATCTCCCGGGCTTCCGCCACTATCCCGGCGGCCAGCTCGTCCAGGAGACCGACATGGCCGCGCCGGTGCGCGGTGCGCGCATCGTCCTGACCGACGACAAGGGCGTGCGCGCCGACATGACGGCGTCCTGGCTCGCGCAGATGGGCTGGGAGGTCTATGTGCTCGAAGGCGGCTATGATGCCGGCACGCTCGAGGTCGGTCCGCCGCTCGTGCTGCCGAAGCCCGACCCCGCCCATCGCTACCGCCGCCCCTACGAGGGAACGGACATCGCCGAGCGCGCCATGCAGGCCTATCTCGACTGGGAATACGGTCTCGTCGACCAGCTCCGCCGCGACGGCACGCATGGGTTCTATGTGATCTGAGCGTGGGCGCCTTGATCCACCGGAGTCGTACGGATCGGACGGACCAGGCCTTGCCTCGCCGTGCGAATGATGGTCGATTTTAACCCGAATCAGTTTTGCGTTCTGCCCAGACATCCCGGGTTCCGGGATCCCGCCGCGACGGACGCAAATGGCCCACGACGCCGATACGATCGAACGACCAGCCTCGACTCAAGACACCACCGCAAGCGCCGCATTCCTGCGCAACTTGCCGGCGCCGGAACCGTCGATGGGCTCGGCCGCCTATGCCGACCAACGTGAGCGCGCGCTGGCCTTCGATCCGCGTCGCCGCGCCAACTACGACAAATATCTGCGCGCGCGGACTGATCGCAGAATCGTCGACTATCTGCCGATCAAGCTCGACATCGAGAATGTCAGCCGTTGCAACTTCCGCTGCACCATGTGCCAGGTCAGTGACTGGCACAAAGGCCAGCGTGCCGGCGACATGCCGCTCGACAGTTTCAAGGCACTGCTCGACCAGCAGTACGGCCTGATCGAGATCAAGCTCCAGGGCATGGGCGAGCCGCTGATGCATGGTGACGCATATCTCGCCATGCTGCGCCATGCGCGCGAGCGCGAGATCTGGGTGCGCACCACCACCAATGCCTCGCTGCTGCATCTGCGCGACAACTATCGCCGGCTGATCGACGCCGATCCGAACGAGGTGCAGATCTCGATCGATGGCGCCGACGAGGCGACGTTCGAGAGCATCCGCCGCGGCTCGGTGTTCTCGCGCGTCATCGCCAATTGCAAGCTGATCAACGCCTATTCCCGCGAGATCGGCGTCGACCGCACCAAGATGTGGGTCGTGGTGCAGCAATCCAACCGGCACCAGCTGCCGGCCTTCGTCGAGCTTGCCGCGGAAGCCGGCTTCACCAGCCTGGCCTTCTCGCTCGATCTCACCAATTGGGGCCAGGACAAATGGGAGGAGGCGCTGCGCGACATCGTCGCGGAGGATGCCTTCACCGAGGAGCTCTGCGACCGGCTGATGGCGCGCGGGCGCGAGCTTGGCGTGCGCGTGGCGTTCTGGAACGTCACCGACAAATATAGCTGGCGCAAGACCGACAAGCTTTGCCCGTGGCCGTTCGAGCGGCTCTATGTCTCCTCCGACATGCGCACCGTTCCCTGCTGCACCATCGCCAATCCTGAAGTTGTCGATCTCGGCAATGCCGAGGATCTCGTCGCGATCTGGCATGGCGAGGCCTACGAGACGTTTCGCCGGGATCACCGCGAGGGACGCATTCCCGAGGTGTGCCGCGGCTGCTATCGCGAAGGCGATCGCACCTAACTGGTTTCGCGGCCGTAACGATCGATCAGCGCCCCGATCTCCGACGGCTGGTAGCCGTAGCGCGCGATCGCGTGCGCGCTTGATAGCGTGAACGACGTGTTGGCCGGAGCGATCTCTTCGATTTTGGCTGATGCGCCAAGCGCCCGTGCCAGGCGTTCAATGATTTCGCGCACCGTCAGCGATCCCGCGGCGCCGAGCACCGCTGCGTCGAAGCCACCCCAGGGCTCGCAGGTCAGAACGGCGTGGACCAGTGCGGCGATGTCGTCGATATGAGCTGCGTTGTTGTAGAGCCGGTCGAGATGGAAGGCGTGTATCGGTTCGCCCGCCCGCAGCCGAGACGCGACGCCTGCGAGCCAATTCCGGTGCGCGCCCGGGCCAACGATTCCCGGCAGGCGCAGTGCCAGCGAAGAAAACTCGGCAGAGAGTTCGGCGAGCCGCTGCTCGGCGATGAGTTTGGATGCGCCATACGCGTCGGGATCGCGCACCGGCGTTGCCTCGTCGACCACGTCATGCTCGATCCGGCCGTAGTAGGAGAGCGAGGAGAAGAAGATGAAGCGGCCGACACCCCAGCGACCGGCCGCCTTGATCAACGCGAAACTCGCATCGATGTTGTCGCGAACCAGCGTCGCGACATCGACGCCCGGAGCCGGCGATGTCGCTGCAATGTGCACGATGGCATCGAACGGGCCGGCAAGCTTGCTTGCGTCGGCTAGGTCTATCCGCAGCAGCTCAAGCCGCGCGCCGCCGCGCAGAGGCGCAAGAAAATCCGTGTCGCGGCGATAAGTGCCGACGACATCATGGCCGCCGCTCGCGAGCCGGCGCGCCACCGTGCTGCCCGAGAAGCCGGAGACGCCGGTCACGAGCACGCGCATCGTCGCCCTCAGCCGATCGTGGCCAGGATCCGCCCGGGCGACAGGCCGTGTGCCGCGAGCAGATCGTTGGTCGAGCCGTAATTGTGGATGAAGGCGTCCTGCAGCGTGAAGGTATCGAGCCGGCAGGTGGCGCGAACGTCCCACGCGATCTGCTTCACCTGCGAGGCGAGCCCGCCCTGTGGCGCGTGCTCTTCGATCACGACGACGTGGCGGTGCTGTTGCAGGGCGGCCGCGATGCCGTCGCGGTCGAGCGGTTTTAGCGTGTGCGCCGAGACCAGCGAGACCGAGCGCCCCTGGGCCGCGAGCCTGTCGGCGATCTCGGTCGCCATCGCCGTGATCACGCCATAGGTGAGGATGCAGATGTCGCTGCCGCGCCGCAGGTAACGCAGCTTGCCGAACTGCCAGGCCTCGGCCTGCGCCGTCAGCACGGGCTCGCCGGCCTTGCCGATGCGCAGGTATACCGGGCCATTCTTCTGCCGCGCGCACCAGCGCGTGGCTTCAACGCATTCGAGGGGATCGCAAGGTGCGAGCACCTGCATGTTGGGCAGCGCCGAGGCGACCGCGATGTCTTCCTGCGTGTGATGCGTACCGCCCAGGGTCGAATAGATCACGCCCGCGCCCATGCCGACCACGGTGACGGGCAGGTTCTGGTAGCAGAGATCGTCGCGGATCATCTCGAACGGACGATAAAGGCTGAAGGTCGCGATGGTGTAGGCGAAGGGCTGGCAGCCCTTCAGCGCGAGGCCGGCTGCGATGCCGATCATGGTCTGCTCGGCGACGCCGACATTGATGAAGCGCTCGGGATACTCACTCGAAAATTTTCCCATGCTGCCGGCTGGCGAGATATCGGCGACGACGATGTAGACGTCCGGATTGGCGGTCGCTTCCTGGTACAGCGTCTCGGAAAAGGTGTTTCTCACGCCTGTGTCTCCAACTCGCGGATCGCCTGGGCATACTCGTCCTTGTTCGGCGCGCGGTAATGCCAGATCGGCGCGTTCTCCATGTAGCTGACGCCCTTGCCCTTGGTGGTGCGCGCCACCACCATCAGCGGCCGGTCGCCCTTGCGCGCCGACACTACCCGATGGATCGCCGCGGAATCGTGGCCGTCGATTTCGGCAGTCTCCCAGCCGAAAGCGTCGAACTTCGCAGCCAGCGGATAGAGCGAGGGATGGGTTTCGGAGGTGCGTCCAAGGCTTTGAAAGTCGTTGTTGTCGATGAAGGCGACGATGTTGGTCAGCTTCAGCGAAGAGGCCATCAGCACGGCCTCCCAGGTCGATCCCTCCTGGGTCTCGCCGTCGCTGAGCACGGTATAGATCATCCCGTCCCGGCGCTTGCCGCGCTCGGCCAGCGCCATGCCCACCACCATCGACAGGCCGTGGCCGAGCGAGCCGGTCGAGGCCTCGATGCCGGGATTGCCATAGTCAGGATGCACGCCAAGGCGGCCGTGCGGCGTGCAATAGGCGTCGAGGTCGGCCCGCGTGAGCACGCCGAGCTCTTCCAGCACGACGTACTGAATCATGCAGCCATGGCCCTTTGACATCAGGAAAGTATCGGGCGAGGACAGGCCCGGCTTGCGCATCAGCTCATTGTAGATGCCATCGACGATCTCGGTGCAGGAGAAGGCGCCGCCGATGTGCAGGGCCGAGACGCGCTGCGAGATGTCGAGGATGCGCCGGCGATAGCGCTGGCAGCGCGTCCGCGCCGCTCTTGCATCGAAGCTGGCTTGGGTCATGAAAGCGTCCTCATCCTACTCGATGATCGTCCAGAAATAATCGCCGGTATAGCCGGCCTCTTGGAAGAGCGCGATCCAGCCTTGCGGATAGTCGTGGAAACGGGCAGTCAGCACCCATTCCTCGAAAACCGCCTTCTGCTCCGGCGTGCGATAGGAGTCCACTTGCACGAAGGCGCGCCCGCCCGAGACACGCTGGATTTCCTTCAGCGCCTGGATGCAGCCGGCGCGGCCGAGATTGTGAATGGTGTTGAGCGAGATCGCGCACTTGAAGCTGTTGTCCGGAAACGGCAGCTCCAGCGCGTTGCCGAGATGCAGGCGGCCGATCGTCTCCGCCTCGCAATGCATCAGCGCGTAGCGGGAGATATCGAGGCCAAATGCTTCGATCCCCGGACAGGCGATCATGAAGTCCTTGACCAGAAAGCCCTTGGCGCAGCCGATATCGAGCACGCGGTCGCCAGGCTTCAAGGAGAAGTGTTCGATGAAATCCCGCGCCACCGGCAGCCAACGCCCGTCATAGCGATAGCCGCCATAGCCGTATTCGCGCGGGCCGTCGAAATAGGTCTCGCCATATTCGCGGGAGATGCGGATGTGTTCCTCGGTCTTGGCGGTGGCGCGCGCGGAGAGATTGCGCTTGCCGCGCGGCAGCTTGGAGAGGAGGTTTACCTCAGTCATAGCCATCATCCGGTTCGTGGTCACGACGTGCGCGCGCCGAGCGTGCGATAATCGAGGCCGGCCGCATGCGCGGCGGCAGCGTTGAGCACGCGATAGGGATCGAGAATCAGCCGCCCGCGCATGAGGCGCGCGAGTTCGGCGGGGGCGAGCTCGCGGAATTCCGGCCAGGGCGTCATGATCGCGAGCGCATCGACCTCGCGCGCGGCGTCGAGCGCATTCGATGCGGCTGTCAGCTTCGGATGCCGCGCGGCGGAGGCGGGCACGGCCGGATCGAACGCACGCACCGGCCATGCCGCGAGCTGCGCGATCAGCGCCAGTGCCGCCGAGTTCTTCACCGAATGCGTATTTTCCTTGTAGGCGAGGCCGAGCACGCCGATCTGCGCTTGCGGCGCTGTTGCCAGCAACGCCTCGTGCAACTCGCGCAGCGCCCAGTCCTTGCGATGGGCGCTGTTGGCGACGATGGCACGGATCATCCCGGCATCGGTGCCGTGCTGCTCCGACAGCCGCATCACTGTGGCGAGGTCGCGCTCGATATTGCCACCGGCAAGCCCCAGCCCCGGCGCGAGATAAGCATGGGGGCCAATGCGCGCGTCGAGCTTCAGCGCGGGCGCGATCTCGGACCAGTCGGCGCCGACACGCTCGCAGAGCTCGGCAAGTGTGTTGGCGGTGGTGACCGACGCCGCCAGCGCGCAATTGATGGAGATCTTTGCCAGCTCGGCGCTCTCCAGCCGCATCGGCAGCAGCGGGCAGCCGAAGGATTCGAGGAAGCTCCGCCACGCCGAAGGCAATGGTGCATCCGGATCGACGCAACCGAGAATAAAGCGTTCAGGCTTGGTCGCGCGCTCAACTGCGCGGCCGAACACCAGCGTCTCGACCTGATAGAGGATGGTGCGGCCGGGACGCTGCCGCGCGCGGGTAAATCCCGGCGGCACCTGGCTGAGGATGACGATAACAGCATCATCGCGTGTGTTCGTAAGCACAATGTCGAGCAGGGCGTCGATGCCGCCGAGGTCGCTGACGCCGGCGCCATCGGTGGGCACGTCGGGGGCGACATAGACGAGGTCGCAGGCGTGCAGCGTCGTTGCATCCGCAGAGAAGTCGATGCGGTCGCGGTGCGCGCGCAGGAGATCGTCGAGCGCAGGCTCGCGCACCGGTAGGTCGCCCGCAGAGATGCGGCGAGTCAGGGATGCATCGGCATCGAAGCCGAGCGTCGCAAAACCCTGGGCGGCTGCGGCGATCGCCGAGCAGAGGCCGAGATGGGTCATGCCGGCATAGGCGATGCGGGGCCGGGTCATGCGGCGCTTCCCGCCTGAATTTCCTGACCGAGCCGCGTCAGCGCGCGATGCAGCCAGATGTCATTGGAAAGGTCGGTCTCCGCGCGTGCTTCGCAGAGCTGCTTGAATTGAGCATACTCGAGTGCCCAGGTCGGATCGTCCTGCACCAGGATCTGGCTCTCTTCCGGCGGACGGCCGCTCGGCAACACGCGGGTGCGGTGGATGAAGCTGCTCGGCCCCCATTTACACAGCGACTCGATATGCGCCGAACCGTGTTCGGCGAAGACGTCGCAGGTAAAATGGTTGCGCCAGGACAACAGCGTCATCTCGAGCTCGATCTGCGGGCGCCCCTGTGTGGCGATCACCACGTGATCCGGCGCGCGATTCTCGAACCGCTCGGCCGACACGATGCGGAACTTGTCGGCGAGGTCGCCGAACCAGAAGCGCGCGGTGTCGAGCAAATGCGAACCGAGATCGCCGAGCACACCATCGCCGGTATCGCGCCAGGCCGAGCTGCGCACCAGCCGGGCGGTGCCGTTGCCGTAAAACATGCGGCAGCGGTAGATGGCGCCGAGCTTGCCGGATTGCAGCAGGTCGCGCATCCGCACGAAATGGGGCTCGAAGCGATGGTTATAGGCGGTCACGCAGAACGCGCCCGTGCGGCGTGCGAGCGCTTCGAGCGCGCGAAGGTCGTCGCCGTTTACGGCAAATAGCGGCTTCTCCACCAGCACATGCTTGCCGCGCTCGAGCAAGTAACGCAGCAACTCGATCTTAGGGGTATCAGGTGTGCAGACAATGGCCGCATCGAAGCGATCGAGAGGCGCATCTTCGAGACGGCGCCAGTCGGCCTCAGGCGCCACCGGATCGACGATGCCGACCGCGTCCTCGCTCGCGACCTTGAGACGCTTGTGGCCCTGAACTCCGTACCCGACGATGATGACTTTCATCGCGGCCTCAGCGGTACTGCGCCTGCCGCTCGAGACGGTCGATCTTGTTGAGGATGTCGTTCGGGGCGGTCGGCACGTTGCCCTGGTGCTCGCAGGCGACCGCAGCGGAGAGCGAGCCGAGCACGGCGGCGATCACGGCATTGCCGGTAAGATACATCGCCGGTGCAGCATAGGCGAGCAGGGCGTCGCCGGAGCCGACGGCATCGACGACGTTGTCGGCAAAGCTGTCGACGGCGAAGAACGAACGGACGTCCTCGTCGCTCTTCGGCTCGCCGCGGAAAGCCATCAGGCCGCGCGGACCGAGCTTGAGCAGCAGCGTCTTGCAATGCGTCTGGCGGTACAGCTCGGTGCCAAGGGGGCGCACCACCGAGTCCTGGTCCCCGAGCGCGAAGCGCGCCTCGCGCTCGTTCGGCGTGATCAGATCAAAACCCTGGAATTCGAGGATGTTGCCCCAGCGGCTGGCGACCTGCGAATCGGCAACGCGGAAGGCGGTCTTCGGGATCGCCTTGACCAGATGCGGAATGGTCTCGCGATTGAAGATCCCGTGGCGGAAATCCGTGAACACGACGATGTCGGCCGGTACCGACGCGATGCGATCGATCAGCGTGCGGCGAATGCGCTCGGGGATCGGCCGGTTGTCGACGCGGTCGACCTTGAGCAGATGGTGGCCCGCGGCGACGATGACATCCTTGTTGGTCGTCGGTCGGTTCGGATCAATCACCGCGTGGAAATCGATGCCGGTGGCGCCGAGGTCCTGCTTGACGAATTCCGCAGTGGCATCTTCACCGAGCACGGTGGAGAAAGTCACCCGTGTGCCCGCACTGGCGAGATGTTTCGCCACGATGCCCGCGCCGCCGACGAAATCCTGCTTCTCCTCGAAGCGCACGCTCATGGTCGGCGTCTTGGTGCCGCCGCCGATCACGGCGCAGCGCGTATAGGTGTCGACGATGGTGTCGCCGATGACGTGAACGCGCAGATCGTGAAACCGGTCGAGCACGTCGCGCAGGCTGTCGAAATCGAGGTGCTCGGCATAGAGCAGGGTGAGGAGCTTCTCGGTCGCGATCGAAGGCGGCGACGTCTCGATGATGTGCGAGGACGAGAACACGATATCGCCGGGCGTGAAGATCAGCTCGCCGCCATAGGCTTCGACCGCTTCCTTCTCCTCGGCAGTGCGCGGATGCAGCCCGGCCGCGGTGTATTCGTAGCCCTTGGCGAAGATGTCGGGCTCGATCAGGCGGATGTTGTCGATCGGCGTCGGCTTCGGGTCGATCATCACGTAATCGACCGCCTCGAGTGCGGCGAGGTTGAAGGCGCGTAGCTCTTGCGGCACGAAGGGCCGGAAGTTCGCCTTCAGGATATGTGCATCCGCCGTGAGGCTAGCGATCAAAATGTCGCCTTTGCTCTTGGCGTAGAGCAGATGGCGGACATGGCCGGGATGCACGACGTCGAACGTGCCGTGGCACATGATGACCTTGCGGACGCGCGGACGGCGGCCGATCATCGCGGCGATCTCGGCCGCGCTCTTCAGCTTGTGGCTCACCATCCGATGCGTCGCATCGTCCATCATGCCGGCGTTCCCTTGGTCGCAAGCGCGTTGAACCATGCCGAGGTCGCTGCGGCAATGGAGTCGGGGTTCCACAGCGGCGCATCGCGCCAATAGTCGATCTCGGCGAGGATGCGGCGGACGCCTTCCTCGAAGCTGACTTTCGGTTCCCAGCCGAGCTCGCGACGGATCTTTGCGATGTCGGCAAAGGTGCAGTCCGGTTCGCCCGGCCGTTTCGGAATGTGGATCACGGGCCCGCCGAGCAGGGCCACCAAATGGTTGACCGATTGCGGATTGCCAGCGCCGAGGTTCCAGATTTGGCCCGTGAGCTCGGTCTCGCCGGCACGGAGGAACGCATCGGCGACGTCGCTGGCATAGACGAAATCGCGCCTCTGGGTTCCGTCGCCGACCACCGTGAAAGGCTTGCCGGCGAGCTTCTGCCGCAGGAACACGCCGAACACCGCGCCATAGGCGCCCGAGGTGCGCGAGCGCGTGCCATAGGCGTTGAAGATGCGGATGACGTTGACCGGGAGCTTGTACACGGCATGCCAGTGCAGCACGGCCTGCTCACCCTGATACTTGCTCAGCGCGTAGGGATATTGCGGCGAGATCGGGTGGTCCTCGCGGGTCGGCGTTGCGGCCAATCCGTAGCAGGAGGACGACGCCGCATAGACGAGCTTGCGAACATGGGCCTGTCGTGCGCATTCCAGCACCTGCGCGGTGCCCTGCACGTTCACCGACATGTAGTCGAGCGGGGATTCGATCGAGGGTACGATGTCGCCGATGCCTGCGAAGTGGAACACGCGGGTGACGTCGCGGAACAGCGTGCCGCCTGGCTGCACATCGCGAATGTCGCCGCGTTCGAAGGTGAGATCGCTATTGTTGGCATGCGCGGCGAGATTGGCCTCGCGGCCGCCGACGAGATTGTCGATCACGCGCGCCCGGTAGCCCCGCGCCAGCAACAGCTCGACCATGTGGCTGCCGATGAAGCCGGCGCCACCTGTCACCAGCGCGGTCGGACGCGCACTCACCTGGCCCCGAGCTTCTTCATGGTGCGGACGTTGTAATACCAGTCGTTGTCAAAGCTGTTCGGCAGCAGATGGTTGACGAAGGCGCGAGTAAGGTCGCGCATCGCGTCCTCGATCGTCCGCGCAGGAGCGTAGCCGAGCACGCGGCGAATCTTGTCGGAATTGACGTGATATGAGCGGTTGTCGTCCGAAGGCGTGGTGACGATGCCGATGTCGCGGCGGCCGTTCGCCTCCACCACGGATTTCACCATGGTGGCGAGATCGGCGATCGAGTGGTTCTCGAAGCCGATATTGAAGGTCTCGCCGTGGATCTTGTCGTGTGGCGCGGTCAGCATCAGCCGGTAGGCGTCGACCATGTCCTCGATATGGAGGTTGGGCCGCATCTGCTTGCCGCCGAACACGGTGATGAGGCCCTTGTTCACGGCGTGGTTGGTAAGGATGTTGACGGAGAGGTCGAGCCGCGTGCGCGGGCTGTAGCCGCAGATCGTCGCGGGACGCACCGTCACGCAGGTGAAGTCGTCGGTCTTGTGCTTCCACAGCAGGGGCTCGCACATGCCCTTGAACTTGTTGTAGAGCGTCAGCGGCACCAGAGGATGCTCTTCAGTGACGTCAGGCGCGTCGCTGACACCGTAAACGGAGCTCGTCGAGCAATAGACGAAACGCTTCACGCCCGCCTTGCGCGCCGCGACCACCATCGGCTCGAAACAGTCATAGTTGATGGTCTTGGAGAGGTTCTCGTCGAGCTCGAAGCTTGCATCGTTGGAGATACAGGCGAGATGCAGCACCGCATCCTGGCCTTTGAGATGCGTGGCGAGCTTGGCGGTGTCGCGGATGTCACCCTGCTCGACGCGCAAGTTCGGATGGTTCGGCAGCCGCGAACCGAAGAACAGGAGATCGTAGACGGTGACGTTGTAGCCGTCGGCGAGCAGGCGGGGGACCAGGACATGGCCGACATATCCGGCGCCGCCGGTGACGAGGACGTTCTTGAGCATTGCAATCCGGTGTCGTTAACGATCGATACGGCCGACCACGCGCTTGCGGGCCGGCTTGCGCGGTGACAGCTCGTAGCCTGCCGCCAGCGCGTCATTGCGGAACATGGCGACGGTCTCGCGCGAGTAGACGTCGAGATCCTTGCCGACCAGATCGAATTTCTTCAGCAGGTCGGCGGAGAGCGTGATGATGTGGCAGCCGATGGCGTCGGCCTGGAACAGGTTGAGCAGCTCGCGCGGGCTGGCCCAGAGCAGTTGCGCGGCCGGACGATCAGCCAGGATGTCCAGCGCCGCCGACATCATCGCGACAGGATCGCGACCGGTGTCTGCGATGCGCCCGGCGAAGACCGAAACAATGGCCGGCGTGTTGGCGTCGAGGACGTCACGGACGCGCTCCACTTGGCTTAGTGTAAGAATGGCAGTGACGTTGACCTTCACGCCCTTGCGCGCCAGTTCCGCTATCGCAGGGCCGCAGAACTCGCCGCGGGTGGTCGTCACCGGGAGCTTCACGTAAACATTCTGCCCCCACGAAGCGATCTCGCGGGCTTCATGGGTGATGGTGGCGAGGTCGTCGCCCAGCACCTCGAAACAGATCGGCCGGTCGCGCACCATCTGCAGCGCCGCGCAGCCGAAGGTGCGATAGTCGCCGACGCCTGCCGCGCGCATCAGCGACGGGTTGGTGGTGAAACCCTTGATCCGCGGATCGAGCGACGTGCGCTGGATCGTTGCGAGATCCGCGCCGTCACCGAAGATCTTGATGTTGAGCGCCTCGATGCTCGGTGCATTCATGTTGCGTAAGCCCCTTCAGCCTGTCGCCCGCTGGATCCATCGCCCGAGGCCCAGCGTGGCCAAATCACACCCATCTGCGTTTGCGCCGGACGCATTCCGCGCAAACAAGACGACTCACGCACGACACAACATTACCTCTCCAGGAGTCACCAAGCCAGCGCTTCACCATTTGGTGGCGTTGCGCTGCAACTTCGGATGCGAGACCAGGCAATGCCAAACCACGGCCTGGAACGCTTCGGCATGCGGCGTGACACGCTGCTCTGACGCAGTGGGAATCACGACGACGACGTCGCCGGCCTGTTTCGCATAGCCACCGTCGCGGCCGACGATGCCGAGCACGCGTGCGCCTTTCGCCTTTGCCTCCTTCACCGCCGCGACGATGTTGGGGCTGACATTGCGCTCGAGATTGCCGCCACCGACCGAGAGAACCAGGATGGCGTCGCGCGATCCGATACGGCTGACCTTCAGCCATTCCACAAACACGCTCGGCCAACCCTCGTCATTGATGCGGGCGGAGAGTTCCGAGACGTTGTCGGTCGGAGCGTATGCCTCGATGCCGCACAGCTTGCGGAAGTCGTTGACGGCGTGGCTCGCATTCGCGGCACTGCCGCCGACGCCGAGAATGAACAGCCGGCCGCCCCGCTCCCGCAAGGCCACGAGCTCGCCGCAGAGCGCCTCGATCTCGCCTGGCGGCAAGGCCTGCGCGATGTCGCAGACCTCTCGCAAATATTCGGCGACGTGTTCCACCTTCGCAACCGGGCTCGTTTGTGCTTCGTCGAGCCTGGCGTGCGGGCCAGCCGGCGAATCGCCGCTGATCTGGTTATCCCGCTGCGAATCCCGACGCACGTTCAAAACCGCTGCAACCCGCGCCACCGTAGTCTTACTGTGTCCGCGTATTGCTGATCCATGTCGTGTTCTGAGTCGATTCGGGGCTGCCGACGATAGGCCGGAGATAGTTATCAACAGGTCGTATGCCTGGATGGCTCCCGCAGGGCGCGAAGAGGGCTGCGAACGGCCGCTGGCCTTGATCGACGGCTCGCTTAAGCTATCACGCGCTGATTCCATCCCGCGGCCAGATACCGGCGGCGTGGAACACGAAACACATCTCCAGCCGGTGAAGCGCCATGAGCAGCGATCGTGCCGACGACGTCCCCCCGGAGTCCGCGACCGGGATCAGGCCGCTCAACCGTGAGCCCTGGGTCGAAATCGCCGATGGCGCCGCACTCGCGAGCTGGTCGGCGGAAGACGAGATCCGCTACAACCAGCAGAACCGGCAGAGCGAGAAGCTGAGATTCTTCCGCCAGGTCTTCGACTTCCTGAAGGAGAACGAGATCGCCGGCGATTATCACGAATTTGGCTGCCACCGTGCGCGTACCTTCCGCATGGCGCTGACGGAGGCGCGGCGCAAGAACCTCGACGACATGGCGTTCTGGGCGTTCGACAGCTTTGCCGGCCTGCCTGCGCCGGAGACCGAGACCAGCGTCGGCAAATGGACGCAAGGCGCGCTCGCCACCTCGGAACAGGAGTTTCTGCGCCTGATCGGCGAGCACGGCATCTACACGGACAAGGTGCGCACGGTGAAGGGTCTCTATGGCGATTCGCTCACGTCCGCGCTGAAACAGCAGTTCGAAAGCAGCGGGCGCAGAATCGCACTCGCGAACATCGACTGCGATCTCTATGAATCCGCCGTCCCCGTGTTCGATTTCATCGAGCCGCTGCTTCAGGCCGGGTCGGTGCTCTATATCGACGATCTCTTCGTCGGGAACCGCGGCAATCCCGGCCGCGGCCTGGCAAAAGCCTTCGTCGAATACCGTCAGCGCTCACGCTGGCGCTTCGTGCGCCATCTCGACATCGGCTGGTGGGGGCGGTCCTATATCGCGTCAGACACCGAATCGGATCTGATCTGATCTGCTCTAGGGATCGAACAGGCTGGCGATGGGGCCGGGTGTGTTCACGCCATGTGCGCGGAGCGTGTAGACGGGTCCGCGAAATCCCATCGCCGCGATTTTGCGCGCGATCTCGGCATCATGCAAATAGGCCGCGATGACGACGGCCGCCATGCCGGCAAGGCGTTCGCTACGCGGCGGCTCGATCGTGATCTCGCCGGCCGGGCCGTAAACGCAGCGTCCTGCATAGGAGGCGGTGTCGTCGAACATGGCGGCGAACGGAGTGGTCTCCTGATAGAGGCCGAGCAGCGCCTGCGCGTAGGCATTGGCGCCGTAAAGCACAATCGGACCGTCGATCGCGGCGAGGCGCTGCGCTCCCCGCGCGCGCCGTTCGGCCAAGGCCGCTGCAAATTTCGAGGGCGAAACATCGGAAGATGCCTGGGCCTCGTGTACGAGCGGCTTCGCCGCACGCAGCAGGAAGCCCATGTCGTGCCCCTGCTTGATGTCGAAGACCTCAGCAATTGCAAAGCCGGCGCGCGCAAGCAGCAGCTCCATCTTGGCGCGGCGATAGTAGTGCACGTGCGGATAATGGAAATCGACGATCGAATGCCGGCGCAGGATGTCGTCGGCGCTCGGGAGCTCGATATAGGCGATGCCGTCGTCGGCAAGGCTTACGCGAAGCGCGGCCAGGAACGGCGCGGGCTCCGGCACATGCTCGATGACCTGTCGGCACACGACAGCATCAAATCGGCGTCCGGCCAGCGCGGTGACCGGGAACATCGCGCGGTGCAGCGTTACGCCGGTGCCGGCAAAGCGCTCCGGCCCGAGCGCGCGGCTGGGTTCGACCAGATCGACGCGCGCTGATCGGCGCGCCAGCGCCAGCGACAGCGCACCGCCCCCGCCACCGACCTCGAGCACGGCGGGAGCCTGCTTCAGGTGCCGCATGATCAGCCCCGCGGTCTCGTCCACAGCGGCAATCATGCCGGGGCTCACGGGCTCGTTGGTCAATACCAGCGCGCCATAGAGCTCGTCGGCCGCGTCAGTGTCGAAGGCGCGGTTGGAGAGATGTCCGCAGTGGCTGCAGGCGGCGATGTCGAGTTGGCCGAAGCCGCTTGCGGCATCCATTCCGGCCGGACGCACCGCATGCGTCGGTGCGCGCGCCACCGACCATATCGTTGCCGCGTCGCCCGATCCGCAGACGACGCAGCGATGCGGCGTGGCGGCGGGCGTACTCATCTAGCGCCAGGCCTCGATCGGCACCGGATGGTCGCGGCCGCCTTCGGCGATCTGGCGCGCCATCACCATCGCCTGCTCGAGGCAGTCGTCGATGTCGAGGCCGTAGCGATAGCTGCCGGCGCGGCCGATCGAATAGACGTGGTCGGGCATCAGCGCGTAATATTTGCGCGCAAGTTCCTGCTCGGACTTGAAAGGCAGCGGATAGTGCTTGCCGTTGTGCGAGGGGATCTCCATGCCGACGAGGCTCGTCGGCGATTTGTGGTGCGTGAACTTCTTGTACTCGACGAGCCGTGTGAACGCCTCGTCGTTGGCGTAATAGAGGAAGTAGACGTGCTCGGGGAAGACGTGCTCGGTCGGCAGCACGATCTTGTGGAAGTCGCGGCCGATGAAGGCGAGTTCGCCATGGCAACGGCCGAACGGCTCGTCCGGTGAGATGGTCGAGATGATGACGTCGTAGCTATGCTTCTCGCCGCCGAACCAGACCGCGCGGGCCGGCAGATCGTAGCGCTCGATGCGGGTCGACAGCAGCACGCGCGCGCCTTCGGTCGCGACGTCAAAATAGCGGTCGTAACCGTCCTCTGCATGCGGGTAGGCCGACCATGCGGTGTCCCACGCCGCACGCGAGCCGCTCTTGATGGTGACGCCCTTCGGCGACCAGTTGAACGTGTCGATGCGCTTGTTGTCGTCGACCAGCCACATCTTCTTGTTGTACTTGTCGATCAGCTTGTCATAGAGCGTCTGGCCGACCGAGCCGACCCAATATTCCTCGAGATTCTTGGCTTCCGCGACGCCGAGCGCCGACTGGCGCTCCGCAGCGATCTTGGCGCTGTCCGGCATCCGCGCGATGTCGTCCTCGTGGATCGGATAATTGTAGAAGGCGTTGTCGCGCTCGACATAGGTGATGAACTGGTGGTCGGCACAGGAGCGCAAGGGAACGATCGCGTCCATGTAGTCGTACACGGCGCGGTTCTGAGTCAGGAAGTGGCGCGGGCCGAAGGTGTAGGGATGGCCGCCATACCAGAAGGTACGCACGCCGGCGCCGAGAAACGGCGCGGCTTCCACGATCGTAACATCCCATCCACCCAGCTTCATGAGCTGATGGGTCGCCGCGCAGCCGGCAATGCCGCCGCCGATCACCAGAGCTGTCTTCATCGGTCCGGTCCAGTCCCCACGCGAATCGAGATCATGCCGGTATCGGCGAACGGCCGGACCGCGTCAATCGGGCCGGCCGGCTTGTCCGGTATTCCCTAAGGATGCGCCACGCAGAAGGCGACGGCCTCGCCGACGTCTGAAAACATCCGGTCGGGCGCCGGCAACGTGCGATCCGGATAGCGCTCGACGTCGCGGCAGGCAAAGCCGGTCCGCACGCCATAGCTCTTCAACCCCATCGCGTGCCCGGCACCGATGTCGCGCAGGCTGTCGCCGATCAGCATGGAGCGGCTGACATCGATGCCGAAATCGTCAACGGCCCTCCGCAGGAGCAGTGTTCCGGGCTTGCGGCAATCGCAGGTGATCTGGAAATCCGTCGCGCCGCCCGGCGTTCCCCGCTCCGGATGATGCGGGCAGAAATAGATGGCATCCACGATGCCACCGTCTTCGGTCAGCAAAGCGCGAAGCCGCGCAAAAATCGTCTCCAGGCCGGCGAGTGTGACAAAGCCCTTTGCCACCTGGGCGCGGTTGGTGACGATGATCGCGAGGTAACCGCCCTCTCGCGCGGCCCGCACGGCCGTGCCTGCGCCCGGGATCAGCCGGATGTCGTCCGGCCCCAGCACACCATGGCCGCCGGGCTCCTCGTTCAGCACGCCGTCGCAGTCGAAGAAGATGGCTGGGCGCATGGGTGTTCCAGTGGGTTCGGTATGCTTGTAGTGCGGCGCCCGGATGGAGTGAAAGCGAAATCCGGGTTTCATGCCTATTGTGCTGTGCGTCGTCCGCGGTCTATGTGCTGCGCCAAAGCCGCCATTCATGGAGATACTATGCCAGCCCCAGGCCAAAGCCCTGAGCGGAGCGCTAAGGCGCTGCTGCTTGAAGGTGTCAACGACAGCGCTGTGGATCTGTTCAGGAGCGCGGGTTTCACCAATGTCGAGCGCCTGACCAAGGCGTTGGACGGCGAGGCGCTGCGCCAGGCGCTCAAGGGCGTCTCGCTGCTCGGCATCCGCTCCCGTACCCAGATCACCGACGAGGTGTTGGCGGCCACCGACGGGCTGCTCGCAGTCGGCTGTTTCAGCGTTGGCACCAACCAGGTCGATCTGCT
The DNA here is from genome assembly GCF_053592855.1 of Bradyrhizobium sp. T-1. Classification (NCBI taxonomy): domain Bacteria; kingdom Pseudomonadati; phylum Pseudomonadota; class Alphaproteobacteria; order Hyphomicrobiales; family Nitrobacteraceae; genus Bradyrhizobium; species Bradyrhizobium sp. T-1. Next base: position 904,552 of record NZ_CM132115.1, read on the forward strand.
CGCGGCGCGCAAGCGCGGCATTCCCGTGTTCAACGCGCCGTTCTCCAACACGCGCAGCGTCGCCGAGCTCGTGATCGGCGAGATCGTGATGCTGCTGCGGCAGATCTTTCCGCGCTCGGTATCGGCCCATGGGGGCGGCTGGGACAAGTCCGCGGCCGGCAGCCGCGAGGTGCGGGGCCGCACCCTCGGCATCATCGGCTACGGCAATATCGGCTCGCAGCTCTCGACATTGGCCGAAGCCATGGGCATGCGGGTGATCTACTACGATCGCACCGACAAGCTCCGCCACGGCAACACCGAGCCGGTCGAGAAGCTGGAAGAGCTGCTGGTGCAGAGTGACGTGGTCAGCCTGCACGTGCCGGAAACGCCGGAGACATCAGGCATGATCGGCGAGAAGGAGCTGCGGGCGATGAAGCCAGGCTCGTTCCTGATCAACAACAGCCGCGGCACGGTCGTCGATCTCGATGCGCTCGCAGGCGCACTGCGCGACGGCCACATTGCCGGTGCCGCGATCGACGTCTTTCCCGTCGAGCCCTCCTCGAACTCGGAGCGCTTCAAGAGCCCGGTGCAGGGCCTCGGCAACGTCATCCTCACGCCGCATGTCGGCGGCTCGACCGAAGAGGCGCAGGAGCGCATCGGCGGCGAGGTGGCGCGCAAGCTGGTCGACTATTTCATCACGGGATCGACCATGGGCGCAGTGAATTTCCCGGAGGTGCAGCTGCATTTGCGCCCCTCCGGCGTGCGCTTCAGCCACGTCCATCGCAACGTGCCGGGCATGCTGCGCCGGTTGAACGAGGTCTTCCTCCAGCGCGATATCAACATTGCCGCGCAATATCTGGAGACCGCCGGTGACCTCGGCTACGTCGTGCTCGACGCCGATCTCGGCGGCCAGGATTCAGGCGCGCTGCTGGCGCAGATCCGCGGGCTCGAAGGCACCATCGGCGCGCGGCTGGTGTTCGAGCACTAGCGCTCTGTTGACGGCCGGCAGAAGGTCGCATTGAATGCGGCCTGCTGACGGATTGAACTACAACAGAAAATCCCGGGATGGAAACGATGACGCTATCGAGCGCGAAGCTTTGCGCATGGCTCGTGGGGACGGCGACTGCGCTGGGTGCGACCGGCGCGTTTGCGGCGACACTGGCGGAGGATGCGGACACCGTCTGCAAGGGCCTCGTCGGCAGCGCCGACGCCGTCAAGATCGACGCCGCGACGTTGCAGACCGCGTCTCAGCTCGCGGTCGCCGAGCGCGGACCGACGCCGTCGGGGCGCATCACGCCGGCCAACCCCGTCTTCTGCAAGGTGCTCGGCCAGATCGAGCCGGTCGATCCCAAGGCGCCCCCGGTCAAGTTCCAAGTCAATCTGCCGGTCGAATGGAACGGGCGCTCGGTGCAATATGGCGGCGGCGGCTTCAATGGCGTGCTGATCACCGGACTGGCGCTGCCGCCGGCCTATCCCTTCGACAAGCCGTCGCCGCTCGCGCGCGGCTTCGTCACCTACGGCACCGATTCCGGCCATGAGTCCAAGCCGGGCGAGCCGCCGCAACTGTTCGCCTTGAATGACGAGGCGTTCGAGAATTTCGCCCACCGCGCCTACAAGAAGGTGCGCGACACCGCAGTCGCACTGATGCAGCGCGCCTACGGCAAGAAGCCGGACAAGATGTACTTCATGGGCTCGTCCGAAGGCGGCCGCGAGGCCCTGACCATGGCGCAGCGCTATCCCGACGATTTCGATGGGATCTTTGCCCGCGTGCCCGTCATCAATTGGGTCGGCTTGCAGCATGCCGGTACCCGCTCCGGCCTCGTCACCATGGGCGAGGGCTGGATCAATCCGGCGCAGGTCAGGCTCGTGGGCGACGCCGTACGGGCGGCCTGCGACAAGGCGGACGGATCCGACGATGCGCTGGTGCAGGACCCCGTGGGCTGCAAGGCTGCGTTCAAGGTCGAGACACTGCGTTGTGCCGACGGCAAGAGTGGCGATCAGTGCCTCACCGACGCTCAGATCAAGGCGGTCGACACACTGCACGCCACCTACAAATTCCCGTTCGCGCTCGCCAACGGGCTCGACGATTATCCGGGCTGGGGCGTCTCGGGCGAGGATACGCCGGCGGCCGGGCCGACCGGCGGCTGGATGGCATGGTGGCTTGGTGCGGCGCCGCCGGTGCAGCCGCCTGCGCCCAACAACGGCATCGCCTGGATCTATGGGGCGGGCGGAATTCGATATGTGTTCGCGCGCGATCCCAATCTCGACGTCACCACCTACAAGGTGGAGGAGCACAAGGCGCGGCTGCTCGAGGTCTCGAGCCTGATGGATTCGACCGATCCCGATCTCAGCCGCTTCCGCGCTCGCGGCGGCCGGCTGATCATGCTCGAGCACATGGCCGATTATGCGCAAAATCCGTATGCTGGCATCCGTTATTTCGAGAGCGTCGAGCGCAAGCTCGGCAAGGCCGAGACGGCGGAATTCGCGCGGCTCTACACCGCCCCCGGCGTCGACCATGTCGGCTCCGGCGCGCCTGCCAATGTCGATATGCTGAGCGTGCTGGTCGACTGGGTCGAGAAGGGAACCGCGCCCGGTGACCTCGAAGTCACCGAGCAGAAGGTCGAAGCACCGTCATTTTCGGTGTTGCGTGCGATGCCGCTGTGCCGCTGGCCGGCCTGGCCGCATTACAAGTCGGGCCCGGTGACGCAGGCGTCGAGCTTTGCCTGCGCGCCGTAACAGGTGAGCCCGCGTAAAGCGCGGTGGCGGCAGGGGTCATCCCGCCGCCATGGCCTGTGCGCCGCCGAGCAATTGCGCGTTGAGCCGCCCGCCGGAGAACAGCATGTCGTCGAGCGCCTCGTCGATATCGGCTGACGTCACCGAGTTGCCGCCATCGCGCGCCAGGCTCGCCTGTGCCAGCCGCCGCATCAATTCCTTGATGAATGCGCAACTCGTGCCTTCGCTGCGTCGGGCAGCTTCGGCGATGACTGCGTCGTCGAGCGGCAATCCCTTGCCGTAGAGCCGGACCAGCTTGCCGCGGCCGATTTCGTCGGGGAGCGGCACCTCGATCGCCTGATCGATGCGGCCCGGGCGTCCGGCGAGGGCGCCTTCGAGATCCTCCGGCCGGTTGGTGGTCAGGACGAACAGGATGTCCGCATCTTCTTTCAGCCCATCCATCTCGTTGAGCAGCTTGTTCAGCATGGATTCCTCACACGGCCCCATGTCGTCGCGGTCGCGGGCGATCAGATCGACATCCTCGATCACGACCATTGATGGCTGCAGCAGCCGTGCCAGGTTCATATAGGCGCCGAGCAGGCCGATCTGCTCGGCGGTAATGATCAGCGTCGTATGCTCAGGCAGATGCGTTGCGAGATAGCGGATCGTATGGGTCTTGCCGGTGCCGGGCGGGCCGTACAGCAGGATGCCCTTGCGCGTCGACTGACCAAGCCGGCGCAATTGATCGCGCGTGTTGACGAAAGTCAGCACGTTGCGATCGAGCAGCCGCAAGGTCTGCTCCGGCAGGATCACGTCGTTGCGGGCGACCTGCGGCAATCGATGTACGGTGATGCCTCGCGAGTAGCCGCGATAGTCGGAATCGGCATCAAGCGAGAGGATCTTGCCGCGATAGCTGCGTGCGGCTTGCACGGCCTGTTCCAGTTCGCCGAAACATTGCTGGACAAGGATTGCGCCTGCGGTGCCCACGGGCACCATGATCTCGAGACGGATCCCCGGCTCGCGGCTGTATTCGCGATGTGCACTGAGCAATACCGCATAACGCAGGCCATCCTGCTCGCACAGCCACAAGCCGTTATCGAGGCATTTGACGGGAGTCGTCTCGCCGGCATCGATGTCGGAATATTGCCGTGGTGCAATCGCCAGTGCCTGGCGGCCTTCCCGGAGGAGCTGCGAAATCGATAGCGTCTCATAGCGCTGTTCCTCGTTTAGCCCAAACAACCGGATAGCCTTGGCGAACAGCCGGTCGATCGCCACCTGGACATCTACCCGCATATGTCCAGGAAACTGGCGGATCGTGGTCACGAGCTTGCTGCGTGGGACGCCGGTAAAGTGCCAGTCCAGCACCTCGTAAGCGTGTTCGAACTCCCTTTCCGGCTCTGCCGGCGTGCTCACAGTATCCGCTGCGCGAATGCACTCGCTGCACAGCCAGACCGTGCGGTTGCCGACGCGAACGTCCGTTTGTCCCTCCGGCTTGCCGCAGAGTTCGCAGGGAGTCTTGATCTCTTCAAGCGTGATCTTCAGCGGATGTTGGCCGAGCCAGACATATTGCTTGGCCGATTTGAACAGCGCTTCCGCGACCGATTGTGGGTAGGGACCGCAGGCGACTTTCTCTTCGCGCTCGATCAGCGTCATCATCGCGGCGGCTTCGCGGTCTGTCTTGCCGAAAACCTGACGGAAGAGACGGATGACAAATTCATCCGGCGTATCGTCATCGTTGTAAATTACGAGCTGAGCCGGTTCACGCTCGCCGCGCGCCTTATCCGTCATGAAATGAACTCCGCTACAACCGGCACTAGAACAGAACGAAAAGGGAACATAAAAAGAAGCAGTCGTCAAGCTCTCCGACGCGACCAACTGCAATCAATGGGCGAGGCCTTAGTGGGCCGGTCCACCCGCCTTCACTCGTCGCGTCAGCAGCACCGCGATCGCCGCGAGCACCAGCACCGCGCCGATCACCGCAAAGGCGTCGGAATAGCCCATCACCAGCGCCTGGCGCTTCACCGTCTTGCCGAGCGCGATGATGGCCTGTTCGCGTGCGGCGTTGGGGTCGGGCACGCCATGGGCCATGAAGTAATCCGTCATCTGCGCGAGGCGGGTGCGGACTTCCTCGCGGCCGAGCGTGACCGACTGGCCGATGATGTTCGAATGTAATTGTTCGCGCTTGGTGATGATGGTCGCAAGCGTCGCTGTTCCGATCGCACCGCCGAGATTGCGGAACATGTTGCTGATGCCGGAGGCCGCCGCCGCGTCCTGTGGCGCGATGCCGCCCGTCAGCACCGAGGTCAGCGGCGTCAGCACCATGGCCTGGCCCACCGCGCGCACGATGTTCGGGATCCAGAGCTGGTCGCCGGCATAGTCCGGCGACATCGCCGTGTTCATGAAGCAGCTATAAGCGAAGATCAGGAGACCGGTGATGGCGATGTAGCGCGTGTCGAAGCGTTGCATCAGCTTCGGGATCAGCGGGATTAGCACGAGCTGCGGCAGGCCGGTCCAGGCCAGCACGTTGCCGATCTGCTCGGCATTGTAGCCCTGTGCCTGACCGAGATAGGCCGGCAGGATGTAAACCGAGCCGAACAATGCGAAGCCGACCATGGTCATCGCGATGGTGCCGAAGCCGAAATTGCGCTGCGTCAGCAGGCGCAGCCGGATCAGCGGCTTCTCGATCGAGAGCTCGATCGCGACGAACAGCGTGAGGCTGACGGCTGCGATGATCGCGAGCTTGACGATGAAGGGCGAGGAGAACCAGTCGTCCTTGTTGCCCTCTTCTAGCACGGCCTGCAAGGCTGACAGCCCGATCGCCATGGTGACGATGCCGGCCCAGTCGCCGTCCCTCAACAGGCCGAGCTGCATCTTCTGCCGCTCCAGCGTCAGATAGAGCGCGGCCACCATCACGGCGGTCGGAATCACGTTGACGAAGAAGATGGTGCGCCAGCCATAGGTCTCGGTGAGATAGCCGCCGATGGTCGGGCCGATCGCGGGGGCGAAGGTGACGGACAGTGCGAAGATCGCGAGCCCCACCGGCTGGTGCGGTTTCGGCAGCTTGGTCAGTACCAGCGTGAACGCCATCGGGATCAATACGCCGCCGGCAAAGCCCTGCAGGCCGCGCATCGCGATCATCGACGGCAGGTCATGTGTGAAGGCACAGGCGACCGAGAACGCCGCGAACAGCGCTGCGCTTGTGATCATGTAGCGGCGGAACGTGAACACGCGGCTCAAATAGTCGGTCAACGGGATCACGATGATCTCGCCGATCAGGTACGACGTCGAGATCCAGGAGCCGTTGTCGGCGCCGGTGCCAATGCCGCCCTCGATATTGGCGAGCGAGGCGTTGGTGATCTGGATGTTCAGGATCGCCATGAACGAGCCGATCATGGCGGCGAGCACGGCGATCCAGGTTGCGGCGCTGGCACGGTTGGGATCGACAGCGACGTGATTAGACGTCGCGGCCGATGTTGCTGGCGTCGAAAGTGAGAGGCTGTTTGACATGGCACGACCCTCCGGAAACGAGTTTTGCCTTTGATGCATCGGCCGCCTTCACAGCCGGCGCATTCGAACGCGTCGCAATGGTCGGGATCACGGACATGCCGGGCCTGAGCGCGATGGCGGGCCCGTGCTCGTCATCGAGCGCGATCTTGACGGGGATGCGCTGCACCACCTTGGTGAAATTGCCCGTGGCATTGTCGGGCGGCAGCAGCGCGAATTCCTGGCCGCTCGCGGGCGCGATGGAATCGACGTGGCCGTGCACCACCTGGCCCGGGAACATATCGACCTCGATATCGACGGTCTGACCGGATTTCACGTGGGTGAGCTGCGTTTCCTTGAAATTGGCGACGACATAAGCGCCCTCGGCCGGCACGATCGACATCAGCTGCGTGCCCGCCTGCACGAACTGGCCGACGCGCAACGAACGATTGCCGACGACGCCGTCGATCGGCGAGACGATTGTTGTGTAGCTGAGGTTCAGCTCGGTCTGGTGCTGCACGGCTTCCGCGCGCGCCGCGGCGGCCTTGGCCTGTGTGATCTCGGCCTTGAGCAGGTCGACCTGCTTGAGAGCCGAGGTGAGATTGGCGGTGTCGCGTTCGAGCGCCGCCTGTGCGGAGGCAATGCGCGATTGCGCCTGCTGTGCATTCTGCACGCTGCCGGAGCCGGTTGCGGCGAGATCGGTGTAGCGCTTGTTGTCTTGCGCGGCGAAAGTGAGGTTGGCCTGATCGACGTCGAGCGTGGCGCGCGCGGCCTTGATCGCTGCCTGCTGCACCTCGATCTGTGCTTCCTTGCCGGCGATGGTGGCATTCGTCGCCTGCACATCGGCGCGAGCCTGGTCGAACGCGACCTTGAAGTCGCGATCATCGATCCTGGCCAGCACCTGGCCCGCTTTCACATGCTCGTTATCCGCGACCAGGACCCCGTTGAGATAGCCGCTGACCTTCGGGGCGATGGTGGTGTTGTCGGCCTTCACATAGGCGTCATCGGTGGAGACGAGGTACTGGCCGACGGTCCAGTAATCGTAGCCGTACCAGCTCGCGCCGGCGAGGGCGACAGCTGCCGCTCCCATCAGCAACAGTTTGCGAAGATTGAGCTTTTTGCGAACGGCGTCAGCTGGTGCGCCGGGCAGGACGCCCTCCAGCGCGGTCGCAGCGAGGGCCGTTTGGGCGACAGCAGACGGGGTGGTGTGGACGGTCATGGCCGGCTCCCCTGAATTAGGAAACTTGACGATTTCCAAAATGAGGCTAGCTTTGGAATTGTCAATGGAATGACAGGCATCATGTAACGGCATGGCTCAGGCAAAATCCGACAGCGAATCCCGTCCGCGCGGACGGCCGCCGGTGCGCAGCGACGCGGAGACGACGAGAATCGTCCTCGAAGCCGCGCGCCACACGTTCGCGGTCGAGGGTTATGCTGCGACCAGCACCGAAGAGCTCGCGCGCCGTGCCGGCATCTCGACCAAGACGCTCTATCGTCTGTTTCCGGGCAAAGCTGCGTTGTTCGAGGCGATGTGCGCGGACCGGCTCGAGCGGCTGCTCTCGGCCGTCGACCTCCAGGCCAGCGATGACGTCGATGTCGAAACCGGCTTACGCGCCGCGCTGACGGCGTGCGCCGATCTCGCGCTCGATCCGGAAGTCGTGGCGCTACAGCGCATGGTGCTGCAGCAATCCGCCACGTTTCCGGAGCTCGCTGCAAATTTCTACAACAACGGCATTGCCCGCACCGTCAAGGCGCTCGCCGGCTGGCTTCGCCTCCAGGTTAAGCGCAAGCGGATCGTCATCGATGATGCCGAGGAGGTTGCCGGCATGCTGATCGGCATGGTCGCATCGGCACCGCAGCGCGCAGCGATCTATGGCGGCAAGCCGCTGCCGTCGCGCTGGCAGATCGACCGCCGGGTGGAGATTTGCGCAAGCCTGTTCCTCGACGGCTGCCGCGCCGGATCGTCCTAGCGGCTCTTTGACAATCCAATCCAGCTCGGCTATCTATTTCGTATGCGAAATAAAGGAGCCGCAACGCGTCATCATCGGCTGATCTATCTGCTGAGCGTCGCGCAACGGCGCCTGCAGCGTTGGATGGCGGCGCAGCCCGAGAGCGAGGTGACGCCGGCGCAGGCGGGACTGCTGTTCATTCTCGGCAAGCAGGACGGCGTCCTCATGGGCGAAGCGGGGACGGCGCTCGATATGGGGCCGGCCGGCATTTCCGGCCTGGTCGATCGCAGCGCTGCGGCGAGGTTGGTCGAGCGGCGGGCGGATCGCGAAGACGGCCGCGCCTTTCGCGTCTGGCTGACGCAGAAGGGCCGCACCGTGCTGGCGCAGGCGAAGAGCGATGCCGCCGCGATCAATGCCACGCTGACCGAGGGATTCACCGGTGCGGAAATCGACATCGTCGCGCGCTGGCTGACCAGCATTCAAGACAAATTTCCAAGAGACCCTACGAGAGAACCCGGGAAATAACAGGAGTGACCCATGACCGAGCATGTCCGGATCGAGAACACCGGCGGCGTTCTCACGCTGACGCTGGCGCGCCCCGACAAGAAGAACGCGCTGACGGACGCGATGTATCGCAAGCTCGCCGACACCATCGAGTCCGCCGAGTCTGATCCGTCAGTGCGCGTGCTGCTGATCCGCGGCGAGGGCGACATGTTCACCGCCGGCAACGACGTCGGCGAGTTCGCAGCCGTGGCGAGCGGCAAGTCCGAAGGCAGCCGCAATGTCGGTCGCTTCATCCAGTCGCTGGCGCGTTGCACCCGTCCGCTGGTCGCGGCGGTGCAGGGCCGCGCGGTCGGCGTCGGGACCACGATGCTCTTGCATTGCGATCTCGTCGTGCTCGCCGAAAACACCCAATTGTCGACGCCCTTCGTCAGTCTCGCGCTGGTGCCTGAAGCAGCCTCGAGCCTGCTGATGCCGGCACGCATCGGCTATGCCCGCGCCTATGAAATGTTTGCGCTCGGCGAGACCGTGCCGGCGAAGGCCGCGCTGGAATGGGGCCTGGCCAACCGCGTGGTGCCGCTCGACAAGCTCGATGCCGAGGCGCTTGCGCTCGCCCAGCGCCTGGCCCGCCAGCCGGCCGGCGCGCTCACCGCAACCAAGAAGCTGATGCGCAATGGCGAGGCGCTGGTCGCACAGATGCAGGTGGAGGGGGAGCAGTTCGCGCAGCGCCTGCGGACAGCCGAGGCGCGCGAGGCGTTTACGGCGTTCGCCGAGCGGCGTCCGCCGGATTTTACGAAGGTTTCGTGATGCGGGGGCCTGCCTAACGGTTTGGCAGGTAGTTCCCGGCATTTGATTAAAACCTTAACGGAACATTGGCATGTCGAGGTGCAAGGTGGCCTCTCTTGGAAGAGTAGGCCCCTGACCCTCATGGCAATGTTTAAGAAATCGGTAAGCTCGCTTCTCCTGGTGTTGATGGCCCTGCTGGCGGCAGGTGCGCTCGCCAGCACGGCGATCCAGATGGTCGGGGCCTTCGGCCGCTACAGCGACAGTCTCGAGACCGCGCGGCTCGCCGCAGCCGACAAGGCGATCTTCCATGGCGTGCTGTCCCTGCGCAACAATCGCGGCGACGCCCAGAGTGCGCTGCTCGGCGACGACGACGCCCGCCCAAAGCTTGCCGAGGCCGAGAAGGCGGAGCAGGGCGGCTATGATGGCGTCAGCGCCGCGATGGCCAGCGTCAACTTCGGCCGCCGCGACGAACTCGCGAGCACGCTGAAGCAACGCTGGGATGAGGCCGCGCCGCAGTTCCAGCTGTTCTACGACGAAGCCAAGCGTCCGCGCGCCGAGCGCAAGATCGAGCGGACCAACTCCTGGTACGATGCCGTCACCAAGGTCATCGACACGGCGAACCTCGCCTCCACAGCAGTGTCGAACCGCGCCTGGATGGACGATCCCTTCATCGCCCGCATGATTCAGGTCCGCCGTCTCGCCTGGCAGGTGCGCGACCGCTATGGGATTCATTGTTCGGCGCTGCGCTCGAACGTCAACAGCAACAAGCCGCTCGATGACACCCAGAAGCGGACACTGGCGCAATGGGATGGCACCATCGCTTCGGGCTGGTCCGGCATGAACGAGCTTTTGGCCGCGTCTGACGTGCCCGCGGAGCTCGTCACCGCGGCCAAGGAGGCGCGCGCCAAGACTGACGGTGTCCTCAAGCAGATCGGCGATCTCACCAAGAATTTTGACGCCAGCGGCAAGCCGGCGATGGCCGCTTCGGAATGGAACACGCTGTGCCAGTCGCCGTTCCCGCTGATCGTCGCGGTCGCGACCAAGGCGCTGGACCAGTCGATCGCACGGGCGGAAGCAGTTCAGGCGAAGGCGCTGACCAACCTCTTGGTGCAGTCTCTCGCTTTCCTGCTGGCCCTCGCTGTGACGCTTGCTGGCGTCTATGTCGTGCGCAATCGCCTCATGCGTCCGGTGCGCGCGATCCTGGACGCGATCGCCCGCATCAGCGCCCGCGACTATGCGACGCCGGTTCCGCAATCCAGATATCCCGACGAGTTCGGCACCATGGCCGCCGCGCTGGAAAGCCTGCGCGAGAGTGCAGCCACCGCGGAACGGCTGGGCCGGGAACGGGAATCGCAGCAGGCGCTGCAACTCGCCCGTTCCGGCACCGTCGACGATGCGTGCCGCAGTTTCGACGACACCGTGCAGGCTGTGATCCACAGCGTGGCTGCGTCGGCCAAGGAGCTCGATGCCACCGCGACCGATGTGCGTACGCTGGTGTCGGAATCGAGCAGCCAGACGGCTGCGGTCTCTTCCGCTGCCGAGCAGGCCACCAACAATCTCGAGACCATCGCGGCCGCGACGGAAGAGCTCTCGGCCTCGGTCGGCGAAATCTCCGCGCAGGTGCAGGCCAGCGCGCGCGAGGCCCGCGAAGCGGTGTCGCAGGCGGCGCAGACCAACTCCACCGTCGAGATCCTCGACCAGACCGCAAGCCGCATCAGCGAAGTCGTGAAAATGATCCACGCCATCGCCGGCCAGACCAATCTGCTCGCGCTGAACGCCACCATCGAGGCAGCCCGCGCCGGCGAGGCCGGCCGCGGCTTTGCCGTGGTCGCGGGTGAGGTCAAGAGCCTCGCCTCGCAGACCGCAACCGCGACTGAAGAGATCTCGCGCCAGGTCGAGGAGATCCAGGGTGCGACAGGCCGGGCGGTCGCCGCCATCCGCTCGATCGGTGGCGCTATCAGCGGAATCGACGAGAAGATGACCGCGATTGCAGCCGCGGTCGAGCAGCAGCGCGCGGCAACCACCGAGATCTCGCGCAATTTCCAGCAGGCTGCGCAAGGCACCCGTGAGGTCACCGACACCATCGGCAGCGTCGCCAAACTCAATCAGGAGACCGGTAATGCCGGCACGGTGCTGTCCCAGTCCGTGACCAAGATGTCGGCGGACGCCGATCGCCTCCGCGTCGCGGTCGAGGGGTTCCTCGGGGCGGTGAAAACCGCTTAAGCCTCCATTCCCTGTTCAATCGCGCGCGGATGGGCATTGCCGCGCGTGCGTGCGCCCTGTAAATGGTAGCGGTACCATGCCCCGCAGGCGCATCAAGCTAGCGCCAGGAACACAGGGAGAAATTTCGATGCCGGTCATCCCCCACAAGGCCCAGCGCCCCTATCGCGGTGTGTTCCCGGTCGCGCCTACCATCTTCGACGAACGTGGCGAACTCGACCTCGAGGGCCAGCGCCGCTGCATCGATTTCATGATCGATGCCGGCTCAAACGGCATCTGCATCCTCGCCAATTTCTCCGAGCAATTCGTGCTGACCGATGCCGAGCGCGAGGCCGTGATGCATGCGGTGCTGGAGCAGGTCGCGGGCCGCGTGCCCGTGATCGTCACCACCACACATTTCAGTTCGGCGGTGTGCGCGGCGCGGAGCCAGCAGGCCGAGGCCGCCGGTGCGGCCATGGTGATGGTCATGCCGCCCTATCACGGCGCGACCTTCCGGGTGCCTGAAAAAGGCATCGTCGAATTCTTCAAGGTGCTCTCGGGCGCGATCAACATTCCCATCATGATCCAGGACGCGCCGGTCGCGGGCACGCCGCTGTCGGTCGAGTTGCTGGCACGACTGGCGCACGACTTCGCCAACATCCGCTATTTCAAGATCGAGGTAGCAGGCGCGGCCTCGAAGCTCCGCAGCCTGATCGAAGCGGGCGGCAAGGATATCGAGGGCCCCTGGGACGGCGAGGAGGCGATCACGCTGATGGCCGATCTCGATGCCGGCGCCACCGGCGCGATGACCGGCGGCGGCTATCCCGACGGTATCAGGCAGATCATCGATCCCTATTTCGCGGGCGATCGGGAGAAGGCGAAGGCCGCCTATGAACGCTGGCTGCCGCTGATCAATTACGAGAACCGTCAATGCGGTCTGATCGCCTGCAAGGCGATGATGCAGGCCGGCGGGATCATCAAGTCGGATGCGGTCCGCCATCCGTTGCAACCGCTGCATCCGGCGACGCGCGCGGGATTGCTGGAACTGGCCAAGGAGCGCGACGCACTGGCATTGCGGTGGGGGAAGTAAAGCCTGCTGCCAACCAAAATCTCCGCCGTCGTCCCGGCCTTCGCCGGGGCGACACCTTGGATGTTGCGAAATCCCGGCTTATCGCCCCAGCGTCCACTCGCCGATGATGCGAAATCGCGCTTTGGCATCATCCTGCTTGAACAGCGCGATACGATCAACCGCCAGCGCATCGAGCTTCAGCGTCGCGAACCTTTCACGCAGCATCTCCAGAATCGGCCCGCGGCGGTTCGCATCCAGCCGTCCCGTCAGCGTCATGTGGAAACGAAATTCCTCCATCACATACGGATAGCCCCAGCGATCGAGATACTCGCGCTGGGGCTCGCTGAGTTTTTCCGGCGTTCGCCTCGCGCGGTCTTCCGCCGTCAGCGGCGAACGGAAGGAATCGAAGTCGCGGACGCAATCGGCGGCGAGTTGTTGGAGTGCGTCGACGGGCTCAGCCGGAATGACGGCGATAAAACCGCTGATGGAATCGACGACCGGACGGATCACTGGCACCGGGCGCGGCTTCCCGGCGAATGTCGCGCAGGCTGCCACGAGTTCGGCCTCGGTCTTCCCGGGCGCGAGCGCCATCGGCGCTTTCAGCGTGGCGTGATAACCGTATTTGCGGGGATCGGCGGTGATGTCGCGCCAGTCCGAAGCGATACGTAGCGCATCCTGCGGAAACGAAATCTCATCGCCGCTATAGGCATCATAGCCGAGCAACTCGGCGCCGAAGCGCGACAGCGCATTGTCGGCGCCGGCGGCAAAATAGATCGCGTAGCGGGGAAAACCTGTCATGGCCGGAGCATAATCAATTTACGCCGCAACGACAGTCTCGCGCGGAAGCGCCACCGCCGTTTGCAGCCGCGTCGCATCGGTGAAATGCACGAGCTTGCCGGCAGCGATCACCGCGACCAGCCGCGGCCGCAGCGGCGCGCTGTCGTCGACAAGCAGAATGTCGGCGCGATGGCCTGCGGCGAGCGTGCCGCGATCGGTCAGGCCGGTGGCTTGCGCCGGCGCCGACGAGATCAGCTTCCAGGCCTCGTTGAGCGGCAGCATGCCGTCGGCGGCGAGGCGGAAGGCGGCGAGCAGCGGCGCGGGGTAGTAATAGTCGGAGGCCAGCACCGAGCACAGCCCCTTGGCGATCATGTCGGAGGCCCTGGTCCAGCCGGTATGGCTGCCGCCGCGGACGACGTTCGGTGCGCCGTAGACGATCGCGTCGCCGGCAGCTGCGGCCTCGCGCGCCGTCTCCTCGTTGATCGGAAACTCGGCAAGCGTCACGCCCATATCGCGAAACGCCCGGCGCATCGCCGGCGTTGCGTCGTCATGCGAGAGCATCCGCACCTCGGCCGCGCGTGCGGCGGCGGCGAGCCGGGTGATCGATGCCGGAACGCCGGCGGTGCGCGAGACGACATGCGCAACGAGCTTGTCGAAATCCTCGCTAGATAGGCCGGTGCGCTCAACCATGCGGTTGCGCTTGCGGGGGGTCGCCATGTCACCGATGGTGCCATCCATGTGGTCGTTGAAGGCGAACAGGTCGACGCGGCCCTCGGCGAGCCACTGGCAGATCTCGGCCTCGGCATCGAGATTGTAGGTCTCGTGCCGCAAATGGAAGCGGGTGTCGGCGGCAAAGTGCGGACGCTGCCGCTCGATCGCCTCGAGCAGGCGCCGCGCATTGTCGCCGCTGCGCAAGCCGGGCTCCCACGACCAGGTCGTGGCGTGAAACACCGTGGTGATGCCGTTGCTGATGACCTGGCGGTCGGTATCGGCGAGCGCAACGTCGATCGGGAAATCGACGCCGGCGCGCGGCATCATCTGTCGCTCGAAGGCATCACCGTGAAGATCGACGATGCCGGGCAGCACCAGCAGGTTGCACGCATCGATCGCCAGCCGCGCGCGGCCGCGAGGCGCATCGATCTGCGCGATGTCCGCTCCGGAAACGGAGAGCGAGGTTTCGGCGAACTCGGAACCGATCAGGGTCCGGCCACCCTCGATGAAAATGTCTGTCACGCGACCGCGCTTTGTTTGCTGGAAGAAGAGCTTGCCTCTGCTTCGTATGCCGTCAGGAAATCTTCAATTGCGAGCTTGCGGAAATTGGGCAGCGCTTCACGCAATTTGTCGTGATCCCAGTCCCACCATGCCAGCTTCGCGAGCCGCTCGGCAACCTCTTCCGAGAAGCGGCGCCGCACGACGCGGGCGGGATTGCCGGCGACGATGGTATAGGCGGGCACGTCCTTGGTGACGATGGCACCGGCCGCGATCACCGCGCCGGTGCCGATGTTGCGGCCCGGCAGCACGATCGCGCCATGGCCGATCCAGACGTCGTGGCCGATATGGACGTGATGCCGGCGCCGCCAGTCGAAGAAGTCAGCGTCGTCGCTCTCGCCCGGAAAGTAGGCACTCGAACGGTAAGTGAAATGCGCCTGCGTCGTGCGATGCATCGGATGATTGCCCGGATTGATCCGCGTCATCGCCGCGATCGAGCAGAATTTTCCGATGGTGGTGTAGGTGATCTGGGCGTCGTTGACGACGTAGGAGTAATCGCCCATCGCCACTTCGTGCAGGATGGTGCGCGCGCCGACTTCAGTATAGGCGCCGAGCTTGACCTCGTGCAGCATTGCCGAAGCATCGATGGTCGGCTGTACCGAAAGCACCTTGGCCATGTTGCATCCGAGAGCTTGAGGGCAGGTGCTCGTCTTCGAGCGGCTCGATGACGATGTCATGACGGTGCAATGACAGGGGATGAGGTGTGTTGGATCGCCGCAGCGTGTCGCGGATGTCACACAAGTGTCAACCGCCGGCGATAGCGGTGGGCTCCAGCTACTCAGGAGCCCTGCATGCTGGTGGTCGAAGGTCTGACGTGCCGCTTTGGCGCAAAAGCCGCGGTGGACGACGCCTCGTTTCAAATCTCCCCCGGCGGCTTCGTCGGGGTGATCGGGCGCTCCGGCGCCGGCAAGTCGACCTTGCTGCGAACCATCAATCGTCTGGCGACGCCGACGCAGGGGCGCATCCTGTTCGGCGGCCTCGACGTCACCGCGCTGCGCGGCAAGGAGCTGCGACAGTGGCGGGCGCGATCCGCGATGATCTTCCAGCAATTCAACTTGGTCGGCCGGCTGGATGTACTGACCAATGTGCTGATGGGACGCCTCGCCACCATGCCGGCCTGGCGCTCGCTTTCGCAGATCTGGCCCGAGCAAGACAGGGCGCTGGCGATGTCCGCGCTCGAACAGTTCGATATCGCCGCGGTCGCCGCCCAGCGCGCCGACCAGCTCTCCGGCGGCCAGCAGCAGCGCGTCGCAATTGCGCGGGCCCTGGTGCAGCAGCCCGACATCATCCTCGCCGACGAGCCGATCGCCTCGCTCGATCCGCGCAATACCAAGATCGTGATGGATGCGCTGCTGCGCATCAACAAGCATTTCGGCATCACCGTGCTCTGCAATCTGCACTCGCTCGATCTGGCGCGCAGCTATTGCGATCGCCTGATCGGCATGGCGGCAGGCCGCGTGGTGTTCGACGGCGCGCCGTCCGCGCTGACCGACCTTGTCGCGCGTGAGCTCTACGATCTCGAAGCCGCCGACGTCATGGGCGGCACGCCTGCGCCGGTGCCCGAGGGCGTTCCGGCACTCGGAACGGCCGCGGCAGCCTAAGCCGCAGCCGTCATCGCCAGTTTCTTGCGTCAACCGATCCATCAGATGAAGAGGGCATCATGATCACTCGCAGACTAATTCTCGCCGGCGCTGCCGCGCTGACCTTTGCCGGATCCGCGTCTGCCGAAGACTGGAAGACGAAATATCCGGAGATCACCTTCGCCGCGATTCCGGCCGAGAATGGTTCGGGCGTCACCGAGCGGTACGGTCCCTTCATCAACTATTTGTCGAAGGAGCTCGGCATCAAGGTGACCCTGCGTGTCGCCAATGACTACGCCGCCCTCATCGAAGGCCAGCGTGCCGGCAACATCCACATCGGCTATTACGGTCCGGCTTCTTTTGCGCGTGCCCGTCTCACCGGCGTCAAGACCGATGCCTTCGTCATCGACGTCAACTCCGACGGCTCGAAGGGTTACTACTCCGTCTTTTATGTGCTGGCGAAATCGCCGTACCAGAAGATCGAGGACCTCAAGGGCAAGAATCTCGGGCTTGTTGATCCGAATTCCACTTCTGGCAACAATATGCCCCGCTTCAAGCTGAACGCGCTGGGCATCGATCCCGATGCCTATTTCTCTAAGGTGGTCTTCACCGGCAGCCACGAGAACGCCGTTCTCGCACTCGCCCAGGGCACTGTCGACGTTGCCGCCAACTGGTGGAACGCGGACGACGATTCCAACCTGACCCGCATGCTCAACAAGGGCATGGTGAAGTCGGCCGATGGCACGCCGATGAAGAAGGAGGACTTCCGCATCATCGTGAAGTCCGACCTCATCATCAACTCGCCCTACGCCCATCTGAGCGATCTGCCCGAGGACATGAAGGCCGCCATCAAGAAAGCCTTCATCGATGCGGCGCAGAAGGATCCCGAGGCGTTCAAGAAGCTCTCCGACGGCAAGAACAAGCCGTGGGAGCCGATCGCCAACGACGATTACAACAAGACCATCGAGCTGATCAAGTTTGTCGACAATCTGCGTAAGAAGGCGTCCTGAGCTCGTCGGGACGATGTACTGGAGCCGGGTCGATGGACCCGGCTCTTTTTCTTGACGGATCCCTCCCGCTGAACCCATGCCGCTGAACCCATGACGATTGCGGTTTCGATTCTCCCCGAGCAACAACTTGCTGTCCTCAACGCTGCCTATCGTAAGGCGGTGGCGCGCAAGCGCCTGCGCCTGCTGGCGGGCTTCGCTGTCTTCGTCGCCGCGCTGATCGTGGCCTCGATCGGGGCCGAGGTGAACCTGCGCACATTCTTTGCTTACTTTGGCAATTTCATCAGCTATTTCGACCGCATCCTCACCCTCGACAATGGCCAGCGGGTCTGGACCGATTTTGGCGAGTGGTTCTGGGGTCTGCACAAATGGCTGGAGCTGCTCGGCGAGACGCTGCTGATCTCCTATGTCGGTACCCTGATCGGCGCCGTCCTCGCCTTCGCGCTGAATTTCTTCGCGGCTGAGAACACCTCGCCCGCGCCCTGGCTGCGCTTCACGGTGAGGCGGCTGCTCGAATTCGCCCGCACGGTGCCCGGCATCGTCTTCGCGCTGATCTTCGTCATGGCCTTCGGCCTCGGTCCGGTGGCGGGTGTGCTCGCGATCGCGATCCACTCCACCGGCGCGCTCGGAAAGCTGTTCTCGGAGATCGTCGAGAACGCCGATATGAAGCCGGTCGAGGGCATCCGCTCCACCGGAGCAAGCTGGCTCTCCTGCATGCGCTTTGCGATCCTGCCGCAGGTCTCGGCGGGCTACGCCAGCTACGCGCTGCTGCGCTTCGAGATCAATGTGCGTGAAGCATCCGTCATGGGCTTTGTCGGCGCCGGCGGCATCGGCCAGGAGCTGATCGTCGCGATCCGGAAGTTTTACTACTCCGACGTCAGCGCGATCCTCGTGACCATCATCGTCACGGTCTTCCTGATCGACATCACGACCGGCTGGGTGCGTGGCCGCCTGTTCGGCAAGGAGGCGCGGAATTGAGCAAACCGCAGGACGTCAACACCGCGGAGCTCCGCGCACGCTATCCTGAGGTCTTCGACCGCCCGGCGTCGTCGCGCCTGGCGACGCCGGCGATGCTGGTCGCGGCGCTTGCGATCTTCGTGTTCGGCCTGGTCGATCTCGATTTCTCCCCGTCGCGCTTCATCTCGGGGCTGAGCCAGCTCGGCTGGATCAGCATGATGATGATGCCGCCCGATCCCGGCTCGTCGCTGCCGCTTTATCTGAAGGCGCTGGGTGAGACGCTGTCGATCGCGCTGCTCGGCACCACGCTCGCCGCGGTGCTGGCGTTGCCGGTCAGTCTGTTTGCCGCGCGCAACATCGTGCCTGAAATCGTCCGCTTCCCGGTGCGGCGCTTCCTGGATTCGATCCGCGGCGTCGATACGCTGATCTGGGCGCTGGTCTGGATCAACGTCGTCGGCCTCGGCCCGTTCGCCGGTGTGCTGGCGATTGCCGTGTCGGATTTCGGCGCGTTCGGAAAGTTGTTTTCGGAGGCGATCGAAGGCGCTGACCAGAAGCAGGTCGAGGGTATCCGCGCCTCCGGCGGCAGCGCGCTGCATGAGATCCGTTTCGGCTTGATGCCGCAGGTGCTGCCCGTGATCGCGGGCCAAGTGCTCTATTTCATCGAGTCCAACACGCGCTCCGCCACCATCATCGGTATCGTCGGTGCCGGCGGTATCGGTCTGCAACTCGCCGAGCAGATCCGCGTGCTGGAATGGCAGAAGGTGTCGTTCCTAATCCTGATGATTCTGGTCGCGGTCGCCGCGATCGACTTCATCTCGGGCAAGCTGCGCTTTGCGATCATTGGAAGGCGCGCTGTCGCCTAAGCACAGCTGCCGTAGGGTGGAGCGAGGGTGATCCCTCCCTTACGGCTCCACCAAAAACTCGACCCGCTCCGCGGCAAAACGCGAGTGCTTCGTCACCAGGGGCTTGCCGCCGAGATCGAGGTCCGTTGCGTCGACCACCAGGATCGGCCGCCCGAGCGGCAAGTCCAACCGCGCGGCGTCGGTGGCGTCGACGATGCCGGCGGTGATCCTTGTGGCGCCGCGGCGGTAGTCGCGGATCCCGTAATGCTCGAGCATCTTCGTCATCGAGCGCGTCGCGGCAAACACGCTGCCCGCGCCGGGAAACCGCTCCGCCGACAACCAGGTGGTGGAAACACAGATCGGGGTGCGGTCGGCGAGGCGGATGGCCTCGATCCGCACCAGCGGGGCGCCGGTCTTTAATCCCAGCTCCCGCGCGAGTTCGCGGGTTGCGACATCCTCATTCGCCTCGATCATCCGTCCCTGCGGCTCGCGGCCGTCGGCGCCAACGATCTCCGAGAAGCGCGTGCGCGAGCGCAAGGGATAAGCAAGCTTCTGCGCCTCGACATAGGTTCCGCTGCCGCGCTCGGCGCGCACGATGCCGCGCTCGGCCAGTGCGGCCAGCGCACGCCGCACGGTGTGGCGATTGACCCGATAGGTTTCGGCGATTTCCATCTCGCCCGGCAATTTGTCGCCGGCGGCGAAGCGGCCGTCGGCGATGCCGCGCTCGATGCCGTCGGCAACGAGGCGCCACAGCGCGACGCCCGAGGAGGCGGTGTCCTGCATGCTCATGTCGGAGGTCAGCCTAGCTCGAAAATCACACCTTTGTCACGAAACAGTCATGGCGCTTCCGTATCAAGTTGTCTATTATCATAGACAACTTGAGTTCGGCAAGTTCTGTCAAAAGGTCGATGGATTCGGTGACCCAGCACAACACCCAGCAAGCCCAGCGCCAGGCCGCCATGGCCGTGCTGGCGCACGCGGAGGCGGGCGAGATCGCCGCTCGCCTCCGCAACGTTCCCTTGCCCGGCCATCAGGATCTGCGCGAACCGGAGAGTGGACTGGTGATGCTGCGCGGCCGGGTCGGCGGCGACGGCGCGCCGTTCAATCTCGGCGAAGCCACGGTGTCGCGCGCAGCGGTGCGTCTTGCGAGCGGCGAGGTCGGCTTCGGCTACACGCTCGGGCGCGATGGCGAGAAGGCGCGGCTGATCGCGCTGTGTGATGCGCTGGTGCAGTCGCGCGATTTCGCCGCGGCGGTCGAGCGCGAAATTGTCGCCCCGTTGCGTGAGCAGCTTATGGTCAAACGCAGCCGCGAGGCCGAAGAGACTGCCGCGACGAAGGTTGATTTCTACACCATGGTGCGTGGTGAGGGGTGAGACCATGACCACGATTGCGGAATTGCCGCCGGGATTCGCCGACAAGGTGTTGTCGGCGCAATCGACCTTCCGCTCGGTCATGGACGCGATGGCGCGGCCGGGCTCGGTCCAGCGCATCGTGCCGATGGCCGGGACGGCTGGACCCATGATGCGCGGCACCGCTGCGATCGCGCTGACGCTGTTCGATCACGACACGCCGCTCTGGCTCGACGCGCGGATGTCGGAAAGCTCCGATGTCCTGAAGTGGCTGAAGTTTCACACCGGCGCGCCGGTGATCGAGGATTCCTCCATCGCGGCTTTCGCGCTGATCAGCGATGGCGGTGCGCTGCCCTCGATCGAGCGTTTCGCGCTCGGCACCAACGAATATCCGGATCGTTCGACCACTGTCATCATTCAGGTCGACAGCCTGAGCTCAGGGCGCGACTTCGAGTTGCTAGGCCCCGGCATTGACGGCGTCGCGGTGCTGCAGGCATCGATCAAGCCGTTCGACCTGTTCGAGCGCCTGCGTTGCAACGAGACCCTGTTTCCGCGTGGCATCGATGTGGTTCTGGTCGCCGACGATGCCGTGGTTGCGATCCCGCGCACCACGCGCATCGTGAGCAAGGGAGGCTAGAGGCATGTACGTTGCAGTCAAAGGCGGCGAGCGCGCCATCGAGAACGCTCATCTCCTGCTCGCCAATGCGCGGCGCGGCGATCAAAGCGTCGCGGAAGTCTCGCTCGACCAGATCTCGGAACAGCTTGGGCTGGCGGTCGACCGTGTCATGAGCGAGGGCTCGCTCTATGATCGCGAGCTCGCGGCGCTTGCGATCAAGCAGGCGCGCGGCGATCTGATCGAGGCGATCTTTCTGGTCCGCGCCTTCCGCGCCACCTTGCCGCGCTTCGGCGCCAGCGAGCCGGTCGATACCGGCGCCATGCGGGTGCAGCGGCGGGTGTCCTCGACCTTCAAGGATATTCCCGGTGGTCAGATCCTCGGCCCCACCTTTGACTATACGCACCGCCTGCTCGATCCCTCACTCAACCAGGGTTTTGTGCCGGAAGCGCCCGCCGTCGCCGAGGCCTCGACCGCGCCGACGCCGCGCGCGACCGACATTCTCGGCCGCGACGGGCTGATCGAGACCTCGCCGCAGGCCGAAGACGGCGCCAGCGTCGGCGATCTCACCCGCGAGCCGCTGAACTTTCCGGCGAACCGCGATTTGCGCCTGCAGAATCTCGCGCGCGGCGACGAAGGCTTTCTGCTGGCGATGGGCTACTCCACCCAGCGCGGTTACGGCCGCAACCATCCCTTCGCCGGCGAGATCCGCTTCGGCGAGGTCGAGGTTGAGTTCGCCGCCGAAGACGTCGGCTTTGCGGTGCCGCTCGGCTCGATCGAGCTGACCGAATGCCAGATGGTCAACCAGTTCAAGGGCTCGGCGACGGAAGCGCCGTGCTTCACCCGCGGCTATGGTCTCGCCTTCGGCCAGAGCGAGCGCAAGACCATGTCGATGGCGCTGGTCGACCGCGCGCTGCGTGCCCGCGAGCTCGGCGAAGAGGTTGGGGCCCCCGCGCAGGACGAAGAGTTCGTATTGTCGCATTCGGACAACGTCCAGGCGACCGGCTTCGTCGAGCATCTGAAGCTGCCGCACTATGTCGACTTCCAGTCCGAGCTCGGCCTGCTGCGCAAGCTGCGTAAGGAATTCGCTGAAGCCTCTACTGAGGCCGATGCGCCCGATGCCATGAAGGAGGCCGCGGAATGAACCCGCCCGCCTACAACTTTGCTTATCTGGACGAGCAGACCAAGCGGATGATCCGCCGCGCGATCCTGAAGGCGATCGCGATCCCGGGCTATCAGGTGCCGTTCGCCAGCCGCGAAATGCCGATGCCCTATGGCTGGGGCACCGGCGGCGTGCAGGTGACCGCCGCGATCCTGGGGCCGCAGGACGTGCTGAAGGTGATCGACCAGGGTTCCGACGACACCACCAATGCGATCTCGATCCGCAAGTTCTTCGCCAAGACCGCCGGCGTCGCCACGACGACGTCGACCGGCGAGGCGACCGTAATCCAGACCCGTCACCGCATTCCGGAGGCCGCGCTGCACGAAAAGCAGGTGCTGGTCTATCAGGTGCCGATTCCGGAGCCGCTGCGCTTCCTCGAGCCGCGCGAGACCGAGACGCGGCGCATGCATGCGCTCGCCGAATACGGCCTGATGCATGTGAAGCTCTACGAGGACATCGCCCGCTTCGGCCATATCGCAACCGCCTACGCCTATCCGGTCAAGGTAAATGGGCGCTACGTGATGGATCCGTCGCCGACGCCGAAATTCGACAATCCCAAGATGGACAATTGCCCGGCGTTGCAATTGTTCGGTGCCGGCCGCGAGAAGCGCATCTATGCGATCCCGCCCTATACCCAGGTGGTATCCCTCGATTTCGAGGATCACCCGTTCGAGCCGTACCGCTTCAACGCGCCTTGTGCGCTGTGCGGCGCCGAAAACTCCTACCTCGACGAGATCGTCACCGACGACAAGGGCAGCCGCATGTTCGTCTGCTCGGACACCGACTATTGCGAGGGACGTCAAGCCGCCGGCCATCACGGTGCCCTGAGTGCTGCGCCGTATAAGGACAAGGCGCAGGAGGTCTCCAATGGCTGAGCAGGATCTGCTCGAAACCGGTCAGCCGTTGCTGATCGCTGATTCCCTCAGCAAGTCCTACGGTCGCATTGCCGCCTGCCGTGACGTGTCGTTCTCGCTCTATCCCGGCGAGGTGCTGGCGATCGTCGGCGAATCCGGCTCGGGTAAGTCGACGCTGCTGCAACTCTTGTCGGGCCAGCTCGCCGCGAGCGGCGGGCAGGTGTCCTATCGCATGCGCGACGGCATCACCCGCGATCTCGCCGCGCTTGGCGAAGCGGAGCGGCGGCTCCTGTTCCGCACCGACTGGGGTTTTGTGCACCAGGATCCGGCGCAGGGCCTGCGCATGGCCGTTTCGGCCGGCGCCAATGTCGGTGAGCGGCTGATGGCCGTGGGCTGGAATCACTACGGCCGCATTCGCGAGTCCGCCTCCGACTGGCTGACGCGCGTCGAGATCGACGTTGCGCGAATCGACGACGCGCCGCGCACCTATTCCGGCGGCATGCGCCAGCGCCTCCAGATTGCGCGCAACCTCGTCACTGGGCCGCGGCTGGTCTTTATGGACGAGCCGACCGGCGGACTTGATGTGTCAGTCCAGGCCCGCCTGCTCGATCTCCTGCGTAATCTCGTCGCCGAACTGCATCTTGCGGTCGTCATCGTCACACACGATCTCGCGGTCGCACGCCTGCTGTCGCATCGCGTGATGGTGATGAAGGGCGGCCGTGTCATCGAGACCGGTCTCACTGACCAGGTGCTCGACGATCCTCGCGAGCCATACACCCAGCTTCTCGTCTCCTCGATTCTCCCGCCATGAGCATTCCTATGCCCGCCATGATCGACATCGCCGACGCCAACAAGACGTTTACGATGCACCTGCAAGGCGGCATCGAATTGCCTGTCGTGCGCGGCGTGACCTTTCAGGTCCAGCCGAGCGAGTGCGTCGTGCTGTCCGGACCATCAGGTGCCGGAAAATCGTCGATCCTGAAGATGATCTTCGGCAATTATCGTTGCGATTCCGGCCGGATCGGCATCCGCCATCGCGGTGCGCCGATCGACCTCGCCACCGCTGAGCCGCGGCAGGTCCTTAACGTTCGCCGCGCCACCATCGGATATGTCAGCCAGTTCCTGCGGGCGGTGCCGCGCGTTGCGACTATCGACGTCGTCGCCGAGCCGTTGATCGCTGGCGGCATTGGCCGCGCCGATGCGCAGGCGCGCGCCGGCGAGCTGCTGCATCGCCTCAACATTCCCCAGAGGCTCTGGCAGCTTCCGCCCGCGACCTTCTCTGGCGGCGAGCAGCAGCGCGTCAACATCGCGCGTGGCTTCATCTCGGATCTGCCGATCCTGTTGCTGGACGAGCCGACCGCCTCGCTCGATGCCGCCAACCGCGCCGTCGTGGTCGAGCTGGTCGCCGAGAAGAAACGCCAGGGCGTTGCCATGGTTGCGATTGTCCATGACGACGAAATCCGCCATTTGATTGCCGACCGCATCGTCGACGTCACCAGCTTTGCCGCCGCGGCCTGAAGGAAGAGGGACATGAACGCCAAGCCGAAGGACATCGTGATCGCCAACGCCAGGATCGTGCTGGCTGACCGGCTGCTCGAGCAGGGCTGGCTTGCCTTTGCCGATGGACGCATTGCCGAGATCGGCGATGGCAGGCCGCCAACGGGGGCGGAGGATGCCGGCGGCGATCTCATCATGCCCGGCCTGATCGAGCTGCACACCGATCACCTCGAAGCCCATTACGTGCCGCGCCCAAAGGTGTTCTGGAATCCGGTCGCGGCTGTGATCTCCTATGACGGCCAGCTCGCGACCTCGGGAATTACCACCGTGTTCGACTCGCTTCGGGTCTGGCGCGAGGACGGCGCCGAGGAGGTCGATGGCCGTGCCGGCGTGCTCGCCGCCGCGATCACGACTGCGCGCGATTCCAATCTGCTGCGCGCTGACCACTTCCTGCACCTGCGCTGCGAAATCCCGATGCCGAGCGTGGTCGAGGAGGCCAAGGAGCTGATCGACCGCCCCGACGTCAAGCTGATGTCGCTGATGGATCACACGCCCGGTCAGCGTCAGTTCCGTGACGAGGTCAAGCTGCGTGACTATTATCGCGGCAAGGGCGGCGGAAAGACCGACGCCGAGCTCGACGAGCTCTTTGCAAAGCGCTTTGAATACCAGAAGAAATACGCTGCGGCCAACATGCGCGAAATCGTGTCGCTGGCGCATGAGCACAGGATTCCGCTGGCGAGCCATGACGACACTACCGAGGAGAACGTTGCGGACGCCGTGCGGGATGGCGTCGCAGTGGCGGAATTTCCGACCACGCTGGAGGCCGCGCGGGCCCTGCATCAGGCCGGCATCGATATTCTGATGGGCGCGCCCAACGTCGTGCGCGGTGGCTCGCATTCCGGCAATATTGCCGCGGTCGACCTCGCCCGTGAAGGGCTGCTCGACATCCTGTCGTCGGACTATATCCCGTCCAGCCTGCTGATGGGCGCGCTGCAATTGCCCGAGCATGCGCCGTCGATCAGCCTGCCGGCGGCCGTTCGTACCGTGACGAAGGCACCTGCCGATGCGGTCGGCCTCACCGACCGCGGCGAAGTCGCGATCGGCAAGCGCGCCGATCTGATCCGCGTGCATGTCGCCGGCAGCGTTCCCGTGGTTCGCAGCGTCTGGCGCGAAGGGCACCGCGTCGCATGAGCGAGACTGAGGCCATGGCACAGGACAAGGCGGGTGCGATCGGCCCCGGCCGGCTCGTGCTCGTGGTCGGCCCGAGCGGTGCCGGCAAGGATACGCTGTTGCGGCTCGCGCAGTCAGCCTGCGCCGATGATCCCGACGTCGTCTTTCCGCGCCGTGTCGTGACGCGTGCCTCGTCCGCTGACGAGGACAACGTCGCGGTGAGCGCCGATGACTTCGTCCGCGCACGCGATCACGGCGATTTCGCCGTGCATTGGGAGGCGCATGGGCATTCTTATGCCCTGCCGCTGGAGATCAACGACGCCATTCGCGCCGGGCGCGCCGTCGTTGCCAACGTCTCGCGCACGGTGATCGCCGCGCTGCGCCAGGCCTATGCCGACGTGGTCGTGGTTGCGATCACCGCGCCGCCGGATGTGCTGGCGCAGCGTCTCGCCGCACGGGCACGGCATAGCGACGGCAATATCGCGGATCGGCTGGCGCGTAGCGTCGACGACGCCTCGGCCAACGCCGATGTCACCATTCTCAACGCCGGTAGCGCGGACTATCATGGCCGCCAGCTGGTGCGCGTGATCAGGAATGAAGGCTGGCGCGAGTAACAGCCGGCAGAGCAGGAGAGAACGGAATGACGGTGATCAGGACGGTCGAGGAGCTCGAAGCCATCTACGGCGCCACCAATGACGCCTCGACCGTGAAAGTCGCCGACTACGTCACGCCGCTCTACCGTGTCTTCATCGAAAAGGCGCCGTTCGCCGCTCTCGCCACCATCGGGCCTGAGGGCATCGACTGCTCGCCGCGCGGCGATCTCCCTGGTTTTGTCCGCATCCACGATCCCAAGACGCTGATGCTGCCGGATCGCCGCGGCAACAACCGGATCGATTCGCTGCGCAACATCGTGCGTGACCCCAGGGTGTCGCTGATGTTCCTGATCCCGGGCTCCGGCAACGCGGTCCGCGCCAACGGCCGAGCGCATCTCTCGGTCGATCCCGAACTGCTGGCCTCGTTCAAAGTCCAGGGCAAGGCCCCGCGCAGCGTCATGGTGATGAACCTGGAAGAGATCTACTTCCAATGCGCCCGCGCCATCGTCCGCTCCGACCTCTGGAATCCCGACAAGCGCGTCGACCCCAAGACGCTGCCGACGCCAGGCCAGATCCTCGCCGAGATGAGCGAGAACAAGGTCGGCGGTACCGAGTACGACCGGATCTGGCCCGAGCGGGCTGCCGCGACGATGTGGTGAGCTTTCCTGCCTTTTTCCCGCAAAGGGAGGGGGGACGAGGCGATCCATGTTTCCTTGAACAAGACGATTCCACCTGCCGCTGCTTGCGGCGGGAGAAGCGGGCGATCACGCGCCCCGCAAATATGGATAGCCATTTCATTGACCAATCGCGGCAATCGCTGGATATTCACAGCATCGAAACTGCTCATCGAGCTTGATGCCGCGATATGAGAACCGATCACCAGCGTAACCAAGGCGACATGCATGCGTGCATGACGCGGCGCTGCCTCGCGGCGGCAACGGGCGCCTGTTGTTGTTGCTGACCACCTTCTAGCAGCATCCACACCGCAAATCCCCAAGACAGGAACGCCGAGACTTCGGCGAACGAGCAGTCATGTCTCAAGCCCAACCCAACGCCTACATCATCGAGATCCAGGACCGCGCCGCCGGCATCATCACCCGCAACGAGCGCGGCTTCCGCTTCTTCTCCTCCGAGCGCCTGTTCGACAGCCTCGAAGGCCGCCAGTTTCGCTCGGTGCGCGACGCCGAGCGCGCGGCCCTCGCCGTGTTCTCCGAGCGAAGCCACCGTTTGAACTCTTCACTGTTCGCAACTGAAAGGACCGCACCATGATTGCACGACGACAACTCCTGACGGCTGCGCTGCTGCTGGCAACATGCATGGCCGCGCCCGCGCACGCAGAGGACAAGCCGAAGGAGATCCGCATCGGCACGCAGAAGGGCGGCTTCTTTCCGGCGGTGCGGCAGCGCCAGACGATCGAAAATGCCTTCAAACCACTCGGTATCGAGATCAAGTGGATTGACTTCCAGTTCGGTCCGCCGCTGCTGGAAGCCATCAATGTCGGCAGCGTCGATTTCGGCTTCGTCGGCGACACGCCGCCGATCTTCGCGCAAGCCGGCGGCGCCAAGATCCGCTATGTCGCGGCCGTGAAGTCCGACGGCGACAACCAGGCCATCGTCGTACCGAAGGACTCGCCGATTAAGACGCTGGCTGGTCTCAAGGGCAAGCGCGTCGCCTTCGGCAAGGGTTCGAGCGCGCACAATCTTCTCGTCGCGTCACTCGAAAAGGCCGGCCTGTCCTGGTCCGACATCACGCCGGCGCCGCTCGCGCCGGCCGATGCGACCGCGGCCTTCGTCAAGGGCTCGGTCGACGCCTGGTCGATCTGGGATCCTTATTTCGCGCTCGCCGAGCTGAAGGAGAATGCTCGCGTCCTCGTCTTCGACAAGGATGTGCACAAGCCGAATGCCTTTTACATCGCCAATACGGATTTCGTGGAGAAGTATCCCTCGTTGGTCGCACGTCTCAACACGATCTTCGCCTCCGAAGGCGCGTGGGCGAACTCCCATCACGATGAGGTTGCCAAAGCGCAGGCTGAAGCGACCGGTGTGGACATCGAGGCTGTCCGTCGCTTCGTGAATCGCTCGACCTACAGCGTCGTGCCGCTGGATACCGAGGTGATCAGGAGCCAGCAGGCGGTGGCCGATCGCTTTGCAAAGCTCGGCCTGATCCCGAAGCCGGTCAACGTGTCCGACATCGTCTGGAAGTGGACGCCGGGCTCCTGAGCGGCGCTAGCCCTTCAGCGCCGCCAGCAGTTCATCCGGGCGCTCGGCCATGATCATGTGACCCGCGCCCGGTACCACGACAGTCTTTGCATGCGGGATCGCTGCCGCAAGCGTCTTGCCGGCCTTCGCCGGCGTCATCATGTCCCGCTCGCCGAGGATGAGGGTCGTCGGCACCGTCACACTCGCGGCCGCTTGAAGCGCATTCGCATAAGCATTGCAGGCCGACAGATCCCTGAACAACACGCCCGGCTCGCAATGCTTCAGCACAGCCTGCGCACCGCCATGCATCCACAGGCCCGGCGCGAGGCTGCCGCCGAGCTCGGCCTTGAAGCCGAGGCCCCAGATCGAGACCATGTCGAGCGCGTCCTGCTCGTTGGCTTCGGCAGCCTTCAGCAGATCCGGACCGACGGTCATCGTTGCAGCCGTTCCGATCAGGCTCAGCGCCGAGACCTTGTCTGGGTGACGCGCGGCGGTCTCCAGCGAGATCAGAGAACCCATGGAGTGGCCAATCAGTTGCGCCTTGGCAACTCCGGCCGCACCGAGCAGCGCCGCGGTCCAGTCTGCCATCTCGGCAATGCTCGACAGTGACGGTCCGGCTGAGCGGCCGTGGCCGGGCAGATCGGGCGCCAGCACGCCAAAGCCGTGATGGGCGAACCAGCGCGTATGCAGCGCCCAGGTCGAATGATCAAAGCCGGCGCCGTGAATGAAGACGACCGTGGGCAGGGACTTGTCGAAGTCGCGGCCGCCGGTTGCGAGGAACACATCAGTGCCGTTGACGGTGAGCTTCATGACTTCAGACCTTTTGCGAGAGGCGCAGCGCCTGCGCGAGATCGTCGATGATGTCAGGGGCGGTCTCGATGCCGACCGACAGCCGTACCAGCTCCTCGCCGATGCCGGCGGCCTTGAGCTGCTCGGCATCCATCTGCTGATGCGTGGTCGAGGCGGGGTGGATCACCAGCGTCTTGGCGTCACCGACATTGGCGAGATGGCTGATCATGCGCAGCGATTCGATGAACTTGCGTCCTGCAGGCCGGCCGCCCTTGATGCCGAAGGAGACGATCGAGCCCGCGCCGCGCGGCAGCAGCGTCTTGGCGAGCTGGTAGTCGGGGTGATGTTCCAGCGAGGGGTGCAGCACCCAGTCGACCGCCTTGTTGGACTTCAGCGCCTCCAGCACGAGAAGCGTATTCTGCATATGCCGGTCCATGCGTACGCCCAGCGTCTCGACGCCCTGCAACAGCTGGAACGCATTGGTCGGCGACAGGCAGGCGCCGAAATCGCGCAAGCCCTCGGTGCGGGCGCGCATGATGAAGGCCGCCGTGCCGAACTGCTCGTCGAAGACGATACCGTGATAGCCGCCATAGGGCTCGGTCAGCACGCCGAATTTTCCGGAGTCGCGCCAGTCGAAGCGGCCGCCGTCGACGATGGCGCCGCCGATCGCGATGCCGTGGCCGCCGATCCATTTGGTCGCCGAATGCATGACGATGTCGGCGCCGAGCTCGATCGGGCGGCTGAGATAGGGCGTCGCAAAAGTGTTGTCGATCAGCAGCGGGATCTTCGCCTCATGCGCGATCGCCGCGACCTTGGGAATGTCGAGCACCTCGAGCCCGGGATTGCCGATGGTCTCGCCGATCACGAGCTTCGTGTTCGGCTTGATCGCCGCGCGGAACGCGTCGAGATCGCGCGGTTTCACGAAGGTCGTGGTGATGCCGAAGCGCGGCAGCGTATGCGCCAGCAGATTGATGGTGCCGCCATAGAGCGAGCTCGACGCCACGATGTGATCGCCGCCATTCAAGAGCGTCGCGATGGCGAGATGCAGCGCGGCCATGCCGCTCGCCGTGCAGATCGCGCCGACGCCGCCTTCGAGTGCCGCGAGTCGTTCCTCCAGCACGCCGGTGGTGGGGTTGGAGATGCGCGTATAGATGTGGCCGGCGCGCTCCAGGTTGAACAGCGCCGCCGCGTGGTCGGAATCCTGGAATACGTAGGAGGTGGTCTGGTAGATCGGCACCGCGCGGGCCCCGGTCGCGGGATCCGGATGCTGGCCCGCATGCAGGCTCAGGGTCTCGAAGGCAGGCGGTTTCGGCGCGGGCATGCGTGGCCTCGTTGGTCGGTCAGCGATGGCGGCCCTTGTGCCACAAAACGGCGCACGAAGTCAGCCCATTGACAGCGTCACATCGGTGGTGCGCGCCCTCGCCCCGTTCTTACGAGGAGAGGGTTGGGGTGAGGGGACTCTCCGCGAGGATGCTGACAGTGGAGTTTGCGGAGACTCCCTCTCCCCCGGAATTTGCCGCGCAAGTTCCGGCCTTTCCCCGCACGCGGCCGCACGCGGGGGGAGCGAAGCTACACGCGAATGGCCTGCTCGATCACGCGGGTTTCGCGCAGCAGAATTTCCGCGACTTCCTGCTCGCGCCGCGGGCCGAGCCTCGTTCGAACGGCGGAGACGGTCATTGCAGCCGCGGGGCGTCCGTCCAGGGTCTTGATCCAGGTCGAGATCGATTTCGTTCCTTGCACAAGGCCAATCTCCCTCATGCCGTATCCCAGACGCCTCGCTGCGGTGATCTCGCCCATCACGGTTGCGACGTCGGTTCGATAGGCCTCGAACCTCTTCTCGTTCGCCGCGACGATTTTTCGCGCGTCCGGCGCCGGCAGTGCAGCGAGGATGGCGACGCCGGCGCTGGAAACGCCGAGCGGGCGGCGCGCGCCGACCTCGATCGACAACACCTGGATTGGATAGGCGCCGATCCTGCGGTCGACGCACAGTGTGTCGTTGCCGGTGCGCATCGTCAGGAACAGCGTGTCGCCGATCTCCATGGAGGCGCGCCGCAACGACGGACCCGCGGCGACCAGGAGCGGCGAAGGTTGGGGACGCGCGAGCGCCAGCTCCGGCACCTGGTTGCCGATCGCGTAGCGGCCGGTTTTGCCGTGCCGCTCGACGATACCTTCCTCGATCAGCACGTGAACGATGCGATGCACGGTCGGGCGCGTCAGGCCCGTTGCCTGCACGACCTCGGCCAAAGGCACACCGTCCTCGCGGCCTGCGGCAAGAATACGCAACACCGACAACGCGCGGCGGATCGCCTGGGCGCCTTGTCGCGGCTCCAGTGCGGTCCGGGCCGATATCCTGGAATGGGCTCTGTCCATAATATGGACAAGAACGCCATAATTCACTCGACAGGTAAAGTGCTCGTCTGGAGATTGCGCGGCAATCGGGTGCCACGTACGACGTCGGGGCATTCGCCGTGGAATTGGAAGCGCCGCCGGGAGGTCAACATGAGACTAATCGCGATTGCCATCGCCGCCGTGACCGCGATGCTGGCGGGGCCGGTGTCGGCTCAGCAATGGCCGGCCCGCAGCGTCAAGCTGATCGTGCCCTATCCCGCCGGCGGCAATGTCGATAGCGCCGCGCGCATCATCGCCGACAAGCTCCAGGAAAAGCTCGGCCAGCCCTTCATCATCGAGAACAAGGCCGGTGCAGGCGGCATGATCGCGGGCGAGGCCTTCGCGAAATCGGCGCCCGACGGCTACACGCTGTTCGTCGGCGCCAACGGTCCGGTTCTGTTCGCGACCGAGATCAACAAGCGCGACGCTTATAATTGGAAGAAAGACTTCCTGCCGATCTCGACCATCTCGATGACGCCGCTGGTGCTCGAGGTTCACCCCTCCGTGCAGGCGAACAATTTCAAGGAATTCATCGATCTCGCCAAGCGCGAACCCGGCAAGCTGACCATGGCCTCACCCGGCCCGGGAACGACCAACCATCTGCTCAGCGAGTTGATGCAGTCGAACCTCGACCTGCAATGGGTCACGGCGCACTACCGCGGCAATGCGCCTGCCATCAACGACCTTCTGGGCGGGCAGGTGCAGTTCGCCTTCGACCAGCTCACGGTCAGCCTCCAGCACATCAATGCCGGCCTGTTCCGGGCGCTCGCGGTGACCAGCCCACATCGGCTGAAGTCGCTGCCGGATGTCCCGACCTTCGCCGAACTCGGCTACAAGGATTTCGACGGCCAGACTTTTACCGGCCTGTTCGCGCCCGCGGGCACGCCGGCGCCGATCGTGGACAAGCTGCAGGAGACGCTGGTCGCGATCCTGAAAGACCCCGGCGTGGTCGACAAGTTCGACAAGCTCGGCGGCGAAGCCGTCGCGATGACGCCGGACGAGTTCAGGGCCTATCTAGAGCGCGAGGACGCCAAATGGATCCCGATCGTGCGCAAGGCCAACATCAAGGCTGACTGAGCGATGCGGATCGACCCCACCGAGCTCGGCGCGGAACGCATCTATCGGCTGATGACCGGCATCGTCGTGCCGCGTCCGATCGCCTGGGTGACCAGCCTGTCGCGCTCAGGCGTGCTCAACCTCGCGCCGTTCAGCGCCTTCACCTTCGTCTCGCAGAAGCCGCCGATGCTCGCCATCAGTGTCGGCCGCAAGGGCGCCGAGTACAAGGACACCGCGCACAACATTCTCGACACCGAGGAATATGTCATCCACATCGCCGATACGCCGCTGATGTCTGCGGTGCACGACAGCTCGGTCGAGCATCCGCCTGAGATCAGCGAGGTCGAGCATCTCGGGCTGGAGACGCTGCCGTGCGAACGCATCAAGGTGCGCAGGCTCGCAGCCGCTCCGGTCGCGATGGAATGCGTGTTCCGGCAGTGCCTCGAATTCGGCGATGCCCGCAGCCGGTTGATCGTCGGCGAAGTCGTGATGTTCCACATCCGCGACGGTCTCGTGAACGACGGCAAGGTCGAGACCAAGGCGCTCGACCCGATCGCGCGCATTGGCGGACCGCGTTACGCCCGGCTCGGCGAGATCGTGACGTTGAACACCGTCTTCCAGACCCCGAAATCGGCCGAGTGAACGTACGCGCCGCGTCCACCGGCGGACCGTCCGAACACCATTGGAGAGAACGACTATGCGACTCGTAAGCTATCTGGTGGACGGAGAGCCGCGCTACGGCGCGGTGGTCGAAGGCGGTGTGGTCGATCTGACCAGGCGGATCGGCCGCGACTTCTCCGACGTGAAGGCGCTGATCGCGGCCAACGCGCTCGCCGACGCGCAGGAGGCAGTGGCCGGACAAAAACCGGACTTCGCGCTGGAGGCCCTCACGCTATTGCCACCGGTGCTGGCGCCCGAAAAGCTCTGGTGCATCGGCGTCAACTACGCCGAGCGCAATGCAGAATACAAAGACAATTCGGACCTGCCCAAATATCCGAGCCTGTTCGTGCGCAGCATGTCGTCGATGACCGGCTCCGGCCAGCCGCTCGAGAAGCCCAAGGTGTCGGAGCAGCTCGACTATGAAGGCGAGCTCGTCATCGTGATCGGCCAGGGCGGCCGTCATATCCGCCGCGAGAAAGCCTGGTCGCACATCTTCGGCATGACACTGTGCAACGAGGGCACCATCCGCGACTGGCTGCGCCATGGCAAGTTCAACGTCACGCAAGGCAAGAATTTTGATCGCTCCGGCAGCATCGGCCCCTGGATCGTCACCGCGGACGAGCTCGATCCGCGCGGGCCCCATGACATCGTCACGCGCGTGAATGGCGAGGTCCGGCAGCAGGACACGACCGAGCGGCTGATGTTCCCGTTCGACTTCCTGATCTCCTATCTCTCCACCTTCGCCACCCTCAAGCCCGGCGACATGATCGTGACGGGCACTCCAACCGGGGCAGGCGCGCGCTTCGATCCGCCGCGCTGGCTCAAGGCCGGCGACGTCGTCGAAATCGAGTCGAGCCGCATCGGCACTCTGCGCAACACGGTGGCTGCGGAGCAATAGATATGCTGGACGCCGCCACGATCGAACGCCTTGCCGCGCGCCTGGATGAGGCCGAGCGCACCAAGGCGCTGATCCCGATGTTCTCGAAAGAGTTTCCCGAGTTCAGCATCGAAGACGCCTACGCCGTCCAGCGTACATGGACGAAACTCCAGCTCGGCCGCGGCCGCGTCGTCAAGGGCCACAAGATCGGCCTGACCTCGAAGGCGATGCAGAATGCGGTCGGCATCTCCGAGCCCGATTACGGTGTGCTGTTCGCCGACATGTTCTATGCCGACGCCACGCCGATCCCGTTCGATCGTTTCCACGCGCCGCGGATCGAGGTCGAGCTCGCCTTCGTGCTGAAGGCGCCGCTGCGCGGACCGGACTGCACCATCTTCGACGTGCTCAACGCCACCGACTACGTCACGCCCGCGCTCGAGATTCTGGAGACGCGCATGCATCGCGTCGATCCCGAGACCGGCAAGACCCGAAAAGTCGTGGACACGATCTCGGACAACGCGGCCAACGCCGCGCTGGTGCTGGGCGGCCGGCCGTTCCGTCCGCTGGATGCGGATATGCGCTGGATCGGTGCACTGCTGTTCCGCAACGGCGAGGTCGAGGAGACCGGGCTTGCCGCCGGCGTGCTCAACCATCCCGCCAACGGTATCGCCTGGCTCGCCAACCGCCTCGCGCCGCATGACGAGCATCTCGCCGCCGGCGAAGTTGTGCTGGCGGGATCGTTCACGCGCCCGGTCGATATCCGCCGCGGCGACACTTTCCATGCCGACTATGGCCCGTTCGGCTCGGTGTCCTGCCAGTTCGTCTGAACCAACAACAAGAGGAAGCGCACCATGACCGGTCAATCGCGGCGCAAGAGCATCCATATCGGCGGCTTCAAGCACGCCAATCCGATTCCGAACGCCTGCCGCATTGGTAATCTCGTGATGTCCGGCGTCATTCTCGGCCGCGATGCGGCCGGCGTGATGCCAGAGAGTCTCGACGCGCAATGCGTCAACATGTTCGCTCACATGAAGGCGACGGTGGAGGCCGCGGGCGGCTCGACCTCCGACATCATCAAGATGACGGTGTGGCTGAAGGACCGCGCGCAGCGCGGCCCCGTCAATGTCGAATGGCTCAAGATGTTTCCGGACGAGCATTCGCGCCCGGCGCGCCACGCGCTGCCGATGGACAATATGGACGGCGGCGCGCTGGTGCAGTGCGACTTCACCGCCGTGATCGACTAAGGGAGCACTTGCATGCCGGCCTATCTGCCGTTCGATCCCAATCCGCGCCGCCCGATCAAGGCGCCGCCGCCGAAGACCGTCGACAGCCAGTTCCACGTGCTGGGTCCGATCGACAAATATCCGGAGCGTCCCGGTGCGGCCTATCGGATGCCGACCGCGACCTGGGAAGCGGCGCTGCGCGTGCACAAGACGCTCGGCATCGAGCGCGGCATCATCGTGCAGACCACGACCTACGGCGCCGACCATTCCGTCGTGCTCGACGGCCTCGCCGCAATGGGGCCGAACTATCGCGGCTGCGCCAACGCGCTGGTCTTTGCGGAAGCCAACGACTCCTACCTTGCCAAGCTGCATGATGCCGGCGTGCGCGGCGCGCGCTTCAGCTTCCGCCAGGAGCTCGGCGCGGTGCTGTCGGATGCCGATTTCGCTCGCGCCGTCGCGCGCATCCGCGAGCTCGGCTGGTACGTCAAGATCCAGCCGGAGAAGGATGGCATCGTCTCCAGCGTCGCCAAATACGAAAACCTCGACGTCCCCGTGCTGATCGACCACATGGCGCGGCCGGAGCCGTCGCGCGGCAAGGACGATCCGAACCTGCGCAAGATGCTGGAGCTGCTCAAGAAGGGCAATTTCTGGGTCATGCTCTCGCTTGGCGAGAAGACCTCGCAGGCCGGCCCTCCCTACGACGACGTCATCCCGATCGCGCGCGCCTATATCGAGGCCGCCATCGACCGCTGCGTCTGGGCCAGCGACTGGCCGCATCCGGTCTCCGTCAAGCAGCCGCCGAACGACGCCGATCTGCTCGAACTGATGTACCGCTATGCGCCGGACCAGGCGGAGTTGGAGAAGATCCTGGTGCACAATCCGGCAAAGCTGTTCGGGTTTCCGGATTAGAGGCTCGGAGGTCGCCAAGAGCGCGCCGTCATCGGGGCGCGCACATCGCCCTTCACACTGCCGGCTGTTTCGCCAACCTGTCCCGCACCTCGGCCGCGATCTCGAACGAGCGCAGGCGTGCCGCGTGATCGTAGATCTGCCCCGTGGTCATCAGCTCGTCCGCGGCGGTGTCGGCGATTAGCGCCTTCAGCTTCTCTTCGACGACCGCCGGCGAGCCGACGGCGGAGCAGGCCAGCGACTGCGCGACGCCGGCCTTCTCGGCCGGCGACCACAGCGCGTCCATGTCCGCGACCGGCGGCGGCAGCTGGCCCGGCGTGCCTCGGCGCAAATTGATGAACTGCTGCTGCAGCGAGGAGAACATGCGCTGCGCTTCGATATCGCTGTCGGCGGCGAACACATTGACGCCGATCATCGCATAGGGCTTGTCGAGCTGTGCCGAGGGCTCGAACCGCGCGCGATACTCGCGCAGCGCCGGCATCATCATTTGCGGCGCGAAGTGCGAGGCGAAGGCGAAAGGCAACCCGAGCATGGCCGCGAGCTGCGCGCCGAACATGCTGGAGCCGAGGATCCACAACGGCACCTTGGTCCCCATGCCGGGCACGGCGCGGATGGCCTGGTTCGGCTGCACATCACCGAGCAGCGCCTGCAGTTCCAGCACGTCGTGCGGAAAGTTTTCGGCAGCGGTCGCAAGGTCGCGCCGCATCGCCCGTGCGGTCAGTTGGTCGGTGCCCGGCGCGCGCCCGAGCCCGAGATCGATCCGCCCGGGATAAAGCGATTCCAGCGTGCCGAACTGCTCGGCGATCACCAGCGGCGAATGGTTCGGCAGCATCACGCCGCCCGAGCCGACGCGGATCGTCCTGGTGCCGCCCGCGATATGCCCGATCACCACCGATGTCGCCGCACTCGCAATGCCCGTCATGTTGTGGTGCTCGGCGAGCCAGAACCGTTTGAAGCCCCACCGTTCCGCGTGCTGTGCGAGATCGAGTGAATTGCGAAATGCCTGCGCGGCGTCGGAACCCTGCCGGATGGGAGCGAGGTCGAGCACGGAGAAAGGGATCATGGCGGCTACCGGAGTGGGGGATCTGCGTCCGAGGCAGTCACATGTAGTGTCAGCGCGCACGATGGGTAGAGCGCCGTTCACAACCCTGTTATTCCGCCGCGTCTCGCCCGTCGTCTCAACTGGGCGTCTGACGCGTGTTGTTGTATCCTCCAATCAGCGCCACCGTCGCCGGGAGGACCTGACATGACCATCGTCGTACTCAGCCGCCGCAACCTCCTCGCCGCCGGCGGCTCCGTCCTCGCAACAGGGATCTTGGCAGCCGGCGCGTCCGGGCTGCTGCTGCCGGCGCGCGCGGACGGCCTCGCGCCGACTGAATCGATGATGGGCGGGGCGAACAACTACCGCAAGGGCGCGCCGGTCGTGGACCGGATCGGAAAGGGCGGCTTCTGGATGAGCGGTACCGTGCGCCGCGCCGGCGACGGGGCGCCGCTGGCGGGTCAACGCATCCAGATCTGGGCGCACACGGTCGAAGGCCAGGAGCACGAGCCGCAGAGTCACGGCGCCACGCTCACCGGCAAGGACGGCGCGTTTCGGCTCGAGATGCCGCAGATCATTCCGATCTTCGGCCAGCCGCATGGTCACCTCGCCTATGACAGCGGTGAGTTCAAAACCGTCTTCCTGCGGCCGATCATGCGCAGCGCCAAGGACACCAGCCTCGAGGCGCACTTCGTGCTTCAGCCGGCCTGACTGCGTTGCAGGTGCAGGGGTGGAGATCGGCCCGGATGCCCCTGATCTGGGCCGCCCTTGCCGTGGCCATCGGCGTGCCGATCGCGCTCGCAGCCGCAAGCGAGCAGCTCGCATGGCGCGGTCCGGTCTACATCCTCGCCGGATTCGCCGGGATTGTTGCACTCGGCCTGGTGCTGGTTCAACCGCTGCTGATTGGCGGAGTTTTGCCGGGCTTGTCGGCTTATCGCGCACGGCGCGCCCATCACTGGATCGGCGGTGCGCTTGCCCTGGCGGTGGTGATCCACGTCGGCGGCCTCTGGTTCACCAGTCCGCCGGATATGATCGACGCGCTGACCTTCTCGTCGCCGACGCCATTTTCCCCCTTTGGCGTGGTCGCCATGTGGGCGATCTTCGCGGTCGCGGTTCTGGCAGCGCTGCGCCGGCGATTGGGATTGCGGCTGCGAACCTGGCGCTTCGTCCATATTCCCCTCGCGCTCGTCATCGTCGCATGCAGCGTGGTCCATTGCCTGCTGATCGAGGGGACGATGGAGACGGTCTCGAAGGCAGTGCTCTGCGCAGCTGTGCTGGCGGCCACCGTCAAGGTCATGGCTGACCTCTGGCGAAAGCGGATGGTGCGGAGCGAGACCGTCGCGCGGCAGTAAACCGGGCGACGCCGCTCTTCAAACATCTTGGGCGCCGTCAGTGCCAATGCGTGCGCAGCTTGCCGCAAATGATGATGGGACGTATCCTCGCGCAATGACCGTCAGCGCTCCCGACCTGAAAGCCTTCCTGCTCGCGACGCCGTTCTTCGGCGGCCTATCCGACTCCAGTCTCGACCTCCTGATCTCGATGCTGGTCGAGTGCCGCTTCGATGTTGGCGCGACGATCGTGGCGGAAGGCGAGCCGGGCCGCTCGATGTTCATCGTCAAATCCGGCCGGCTGGCCGTGAGCAAACGGGCGCATGCGGGGACGCTCGTCCCGATTTCCGTTCTGGAGGCGGGCGATTTCTTCGGCGAGATGACGCTGATCGAAATGCAAAACCGCTCGGCTACGGTGGTCGCGGAGAGCGAGACCGTGCTGTATGAGCTGACCGCCCAAAAGCTCTACGCCTGTTACAAGGCCGATATCCGCGCCTATGTGATCGTGCTGCAGAACATCAATCGCGAACTGTGCCGGCGGCTGCGGCGTGCCGACGATCGCGTCACGGCGCATCGGCCGGGCGACGAGGAAACCCCCGAGAGATGAATACGCGCCTCGTTCCCGAGCTCGTTATCTTCGATTCTGACGGCGTTCTGGTTGATAGTGAGATCATCGCGCTGACCGTCCTTGCCCGGAAAGCCGCCGAGGAAGGCGTGGCGATCGGCGTGGACGATGCCGTGCGTTCCTTCAGAGGGGTCAAGATGGCGGATTGCGTCCGCGACATCGAACGCCGGCTGGGCCGTAGCGTCCGGGACAGTTTTGTCGCGGACGTTCGACAGGCAACGGCGCTGGCGTTTGACGCCGAGCTGCAGCCCATCGAAGGAATTCATGCCGCGCTCGCCGAAATCACCATTCCCGTTTGCGTGGCGTCGAACGGACCGATGTCGAAGCTCACGCATGCGCTCGGATTGACGAAACTTCTTGAGCATTTCCAGGGCCGCATCTTCAGCGCGTACGAGGTTGGTTCGTGGAAGCCGGATCCCGGCCTGTTTCTGCATGCCGCGCAAACGATGGGTGCGCACCCCTCAAATTGCGTCGTTGTCGAGGATTCGTTGTCGGGAGTCCGCGCCGCAAAGGCTGCAGGAATGAAAGTCCTGGGTTTTGCCGGAGGCGATGCGCACGCCGAACTGGAGCTGACGCCGATTTGCGACGCCGTCTTCCATCGGATGGGCGACCTGCCGACGCTGCTGTAACTCTCCATGCGGCAGGTGCGGGATGGGTAGCGCACTTCTGAATCCCATCGCGCGCGTCATCGAACGCGGCTGCCGCCGCAATCTCACCTATAGGGGCGCGGACCGCGCTCTGGGGGAACTGGCCGCTGCACGTAAGGGTTCAGCAAGCACATGGCGGAAAGGCCTGCTGCCGTCGCCTTGCACTCTTCCCACGAGCTATAGTGGCACGAAATATAGCTGGCGCCGCCCCACTCCCACTTCTGAAGGCAGACCGGATAGTTGCCGTTGAACCGTTGAGCTGCGGCCGGAGCGGACGCCGACATTGTGATCCAAAGGATGAGGAGAAAGGGAAGCGCGCGCATGATGTGACTCCCAGGATTTGCGGATCCTGCTTCAGGGGACTGCGGACACAGAGAGTCCGGTCCTCCAGCACAGCAACAATACCAAGCCGCCCGCGCGGAGCAAAGGTCGCTGCGGTCCTTCCGGCAACTGCCTCTCAGACACTTCCGCATCAGCAAGAGCAGACCGCAGTCTTGTATCGAACGGCAGTTAAACAACATTACGGTCGGGGAATCGGCGTTGTAGTCCTTCGGACGCAGGAGCTCGCATCGCGCGATGCTCGGAAGTGACCCGTTGCAGACGTCAACTGCCCTGCCGACCGCCTTTCCGCGCAAAGAGTATCAGCAGGGGATAGATCAGTGCGAGAGTGAAGATCGCGTCAAACAGGTAAACCGCGAATCCTCGACCAGCCGGTGCACTGACCCAGAACGTAAACTCTCTCGCGTCAGAGAACCGTATTGGCAGATTGAGCGCGGTCGAGATGAAGCGACCGACCCAGCCCTCTGCGCAGGTAAAGCTTTGTTCCCCGTCAGTCCAACTGCATCCGATGGATTTCAGCATAGGATAAGCCGCAAGCTCCAAGGGGATTACAACGACGGCCGCTCCCACGATGCATAGGCAAAGCAGGCTCACAACTCGGAGAATACGGAGCATTCTCGACGTCGCCATCCACCGAGAGTACCAGGGTCGAGAGCAACTTGCGACTTTCGTTGGTTTGCTCTGCAGGCGACATCTAGGTGCTGGTAAACGGACTGTTGCGCTGAATGAGCCAGCGCTCGTCTCCCATAGCCGAGATCGAAGACCTGGTCATTTTGACCTGAGCAGTTAACTCGGCCAGCAAGGTCTTTCTGCCACTACGTTGGCGGTACTTTGACTAACGCAGGTTCCCCGATGAAGGTCTCCCTGATACGGCTTGCAATGGTCATCGCGGCTGCATGGTTTGATGCGAACGCCTTTGCGGTCACTCCCTATTCTTTTTCTGATCATCCGTCGCAGGATGGCCGCTGCATCGACGACCATGGCGTCGGCGACATTGATCGGTCGGAGCGGGCCTGTCTGGAACAGGTCGGCGAATTCGCCAAGCGCGTTGGCCCTGGTTTGCAACTGAAGTTCAGGAACGGGAAGACGAGGATTTATCTCAACGAGGAAGCGAAGTGTCGGTCCGGCGACGCTGACGGCTGCCTCAAGTATCAACTGACGGGGTTTTCCCGAGCACGACCTTGTCTTGATCGAGGTTGATTATTGGGAAGGTGCGAGTTGGCTCCTCGTGAGGATCGCTACGGGTGACGTTGTGGAAATCGTTGCGCCTCCGCACTACTCGCCGGACAGGCGCTGGCTCGCATCTGTCGCCTCGTCTGTAGGTCCCGCTGGCCTTCCCAACGGAATGGACGTCGTTCCGGCGACGCCCGATCCCTCTCTCAAGGAGTGGCATTATCGGGTCCCGGACGATGGCCAATGGCTCTATGAATTCGCCGGCTTCGAGGGAAACGCTCGCATCAAGCTTCTTGCGTCGTCGATGACAGGGCCCCAACGAGGCGTTTCAGGCTTTATTGAACGCCGGAAGGGCGAATGGCAGCTGAGAGGGCCACGGTAAGAACCGCGCAGTTTCCGCACATTGGCCTCGGGACGACAAAGGTTCACTTCCGTTAAAGCGAGCCTGACCTCGTCACACTGCCACGCGCGTTCAGGTCCTGGCGAGGGATACCCTGACGTTCAGGGAAGGCCGGTACGCTATAGCAACGCCATCGAGTGCAGCGAGTTTCTGTGAAAGCCGAAGGCAACGATGCCGGACAGAAGCAGTGCAGTCCCAGTCACGATCAGGCCAAACGCAATCACTATCGGAGCCTCTTGTTGGTCTTGAATGAGAAGGACGATAATAGATAAAATTTTACCGACAATCGAAAGGAAGAATTAACCTTACCTGCGGGGCAGAGGAGCCCCCTCGGGCAAAACACCCCGGCTGCCGCGAAACGCGTCAATCCCTTCTCACAAAAATATTCCACTTTACCGAAATTCGGAATTACGGCATTCTTCTCGCATCCCGGCCCGATGGAGAGGGGCGATCGTACGTCGTCACGAGCGTGGGTTGGGGAAGCGGTGGACGCGGCAGCGCCGGCGCGGATGTGAGGGCAGGGCGGGCAGAGGATTGAGCCGAACCCCGTGAGCCCGGCACAAGCCGTGTCGTACGAACGGCGCCTATGCGTACGGCAAAACCGTGTGGTCCTGGCCGTCGTCGCTACGGTCAAGCACTTGCGGAGGCGGCACTGGCGTCAACCGGCGCGGTGTCGGTGAATTCCGTGAGGCGACGGAGGCAAAAGGAATTCGTCTCCGGGGAGAGCACGGCATAAGCCGTCCAACCATCGCGCAGGGAAGGCCGAGTGTTCGGCGTCACCTGTATGCTGCTGTGCGGTTTCCTTGCGCTACACTTTCGCGCAGCGGACCGCGGGTGCCCGTCGGTACCCGGTCTTCCCTGCGCCCTCTTCGGAAGAGGAGGGCAACGGAAACGAGCAAAACTCGGGCGTTCAGTGCCGCGAGACTGCCTGTTCATGCTCATTTGAAGAAGATGAAATGGTGCTGCCAGACAGGATTGAACTGTCGACCTCTCCATTACCAATGGAGTGCTCTACCACTGAGCTACGGCAGCAATGCTGGGATAAGAATCGGCCGCCACAGGGGCCTACCAAGCGGGCCGATATCTGCCACAGGCCTCCCCGCTGTGCAAGCTTGCAGGGACGGCCAAAATGAGAAAATCGGGCCGATATCGGGGATAATACGGCTGTTTTGGTCCGAAACGGCCGACTTTCCGTCGATTTTGGTTCCTGTTCCCCGGCCAAGTGGCCAGTTGGCCGGTGTGGCAGATTCGGCCCATTTTGAGTTTCGCACGATCGGGATCGCGCTGGCCTCTTGAGCTGCCGCATTCTCTGGGCATGTTAACGCCAGGGGATGCATGGATCCGAGATGGCTGACGAGAACGACAGGACCACGAAACAGGCGAGGGGATCGCGGGACGACCGCCTGAAATCGGCGCTGCGGGAGAATCTGAAGCGGCGCAAGGCGCAGGCGCGCGAACGCGCCGCAAGCGCCGACCCCTCGCAGAACGATGATGCTTCCCTAGACGAGGGGGCCGCCGGCAAAGCCGGGTAATTCGCAATTGGAGTGCGTGGACGTGGCCATGGGGCAG
Organism: Bradyrhizobium sp. T-1; assembly: GCF_053592855.1. NCBI lineage: Bacteria > Pseudomonadati > Pseudomonadota > Alphaproteobacteria > Hyphomicrobiales > Nitrobacteraceae > Bradyrhizobium > Bradyrhizobium sp. T-1. The sequence continues at coordinate 948,117 of NZ_CM132115.1, forward strand.
AACGAGCAGGACAGAGCCGACCGAGACGCGATGATGTCGCGTTTCACCCGCCCCGAGCAGACGTTCCCGGCGCTCACATCTGCCGAGATCGAGCGGATCAGGAATTTCGGCGAGCTCCGGACGTACAAGGACGGCGAGCTGCTGTTCGAGACCGGCAAGCCGGGGCCAGGCATGTTCGTCGTGCTGAAAGGCCACGTCGCGATCACCCAGCGCGACGGTCTCGGTCATGTCACCCCGCTGATCGAGCAGGGGCCGGGGCAGTTCCTGGCCGAGCTCAGCCAGCTATCCGGCCGCCCGGCGCTGGTCGACGGCCGCGCCGAAGGCGATGTCGAGACGCTGCTGTTGCCGCCCGAGCGCCTGCGCGCGCTGCTGGTGGCTGAGGCAGAGCTCGGTGAACGCATCATGCGCGCGCTGATCCTGCGCCGGGTCAATCTGCTCCAGGCCGGCGTCGGCGGCATCGTGCTGATCGGTCCCTCGCATTCCGTCGGCGTGGTACGCTTGCAGGGGTTTCTGACCCGCAACGGCCAGCCGCATCACCTCCTCGATCCCGACCGTGATCGCGACGCCGCTGAGGTGATCGCGCGCTATTCGCTAAAGCCGGAGGACTGGCCGCTGGTCGTCACGTCGAACGGTGCGGTGCTGCGCAACCCCGGCGAGACCGAGCTTGCGCGCGCCATCGGCATGATCGGCGGCCCGCGCAATGACCGCATCTACGACGTCGCGATCGTCGGCTGCGGGCCGGCGGGGCTCGCTACCGCGGTGTATGCGGCGTCCGAAGGGCTGTCGGTCGCCGTGCTCGACACCCGCGCCTTTGGCGGCCAGGCCGGCGCCAGCGCACGCATCGAGAACTATCTGGGCTTTCCGACCGGCATTTCCGGACAGGCGCTGACGGCGCGCGCCTTCAACCAGGCACAAAAGTTCGGCGCCGACATCATGATTCCCGTCACGGTGAAGTCGCTCGACTGCACGCGCAAGGACGGCGCGTTTGCGGTTGCGCTCGACGGCAGCGATCCCTTGCGTTCGCGTGCCGTGGTGGTCGCGAGCGGCGCGCGCTATCGCCGGCCTGACATCGAGAACCTCGACAAGTTCGAGGGCCGCGGCGTCTGGTACTGGGCCTCGCCGGTCGAGGCGAAGCTCTGTGCCGGCGAGGAGGTGGCACTGGTCGGCGCCGGCAATTCGGCGGGGCAGGCGGCCGTGTTCCTGTCGGGGCACGCCAAACGCGTGCTCATGATCATCCGCGGCGGCGGCTTGGGGGCCAGCATGTCGCGCTATCTCATCGAGCGCATCGAAGCGACGCCGAACATCGAGCTGCTGTTCAACACCGAGATCTCGGCGCTCGAGGGCGATGAGGCCTCGCTGCTGCGGCGCATCCGCCTAAAGAGCCGCTTGTCGAATGACGAAGAGTCCGTCGACATCAAGAATCTCTTTTTGTTCGTCGGCGCCGATCCCGCAACCACCTGGCTCGACGGCTGCGGTGTGACGCTCGATCGCGGTGGCTTCGTCGTGACGGGCGCGCAGTCCGAGCTGAACCAGGGCAAGCTGGTGGCGCCGCTCGAGACCTCAGTGCCCGGCGTCTACGCCGTCGGCGACGTCCGCTCCGGCTCGGTCAAGCGCGTCGGCGGCGCCATCGGCGAAGGCGCGCAGGTCGTGGCCTCCCTGCACGGCTATCTCGGCGACGCCGCAAAACCGGCGCTTTAGTCAAGGATAAGACAAGGGAACGGCAAGTCGAATGTGACTTGCAGTTTTGCCGGCAACTACAGACTATCTCCCCATCCTGAGGAGCCGCGATAGCGGCGTCTCGAAGGATCGAGGCCCGACTGCCAAAGCCGGGCCTTTTATGGTTCGAGGCGGCGCTTGCGCGCCTCCTCACCATGAGGAGCTACAAACAAACCGCCTAACGGGAGGACTAAATGGCCGAACTCGTCGTGCTCTACAAAACGCCCAAAGACGCTGCTGCCTTCGACAAGCATTATGCCGAGACCCACATCCCGCTCGCCAAGAAGCTTCCCGGCCTGAAGAAATATGCCGTCAGCACCGGCGCAGTCGGCTCGCCCGCCGGACCGTCAGGCGTGCACCTCGTCGCCATTCTCACCTTCGACAGCGTGGGTGACATCCAGAAGGCGTTCGGCAGCGAAGCCGGCAAGGCAGCCGCAGGCGACGTACCGAAATTCGCCAGCGGCGGCGCTGATCTGCTGATCTTCGACACCAAGGAAGTCTGATCGAGATGATCGATTAAACTTTCGTCGAAGCTGCTGTTGTTTGTGACAGCGCTGCAAAAAACTTCAGCCATGCGTTTTTCGATTCGCACGATGATGCATGGCTGCACGCACATGTGTGATCGTGCCGCATGTGGCAATCCGATGAGGACCGTAATATCAATCTCCCGATCTCAATTTCAGAGAGTAGGAGAGATGCCATGGTTCTCGGGATGAGCCTGCAAGCCTTCACACTGGTCCATGTCATCATCAGCCTGATCGGCATCGTCGCGGGCGTGATCGTGATGTTCGGCCTGCTCGGCTCGAAGCCGATGCCGGGTCTCACTGCGATCTTCCTGCTGTTCACGATCCTCACCAGCGCCACCGGCTTCCTGTTTCCGTTCAAGGAGCTGCTGCCCTCCTATATCATCGCCGCGATCTCGCTGGTGCTGCTCGCGATCGCCTGCATCGCGCTGTACGGCATGAAGCTCAAAGGCGTCTGGCGTCCTGTCTATGTCGTGACCGCGATGATCTCGCTCTACTTCAACGTCTTCGTGCTGATCATCCAGTCGTTCCTGAAAGTGCCCGCGCTGGCCGCGCTCGCGCCGGCCGTGCCACCCGCGCCGCCGTCCGGCCCTGTCTTCGCCGTGGTGCAGGGCATCGTGCTGGTGTTCTTCGTGCTCGTGACCATCGGCGCCTGGCGCCGCTACAAGCCGATGACGTTCGCCTGATCGTCGGCCGGTCGTCATTCCAAGGCATCGCGCAGCGATGAACTATGGTGCGCAATTACGCACCTGAGAATCTCGCGCCACAATCTCTGGATTCCGGGTTCGCGCTGTGCGCGCCCCGGAATGACTCGAGGCAACAAGGAGTCCCCAATGCCTACCATCACCACCAAAGACGGCGTCGAGATCTTCTACAAGGATTGGGGCTCGGGCCAGCCGGTCGTGTTCAGTCATGGCTGGCCGCTGTCGTCAGACGACTGGGACGCGCAGATGATGTTCTTCGTCACCCGCGGCTATCGCGTCATCGCCCATGACCGCCGCGGCCATGGCCGCTCGGCGCAGGTCGCCGATGGCCACGACATGGATCACTATGCCGACGATCTCGCGGCGCTGACTGCGCATCTCGATCTCAAGAGCGCCCTCCATGTCGGCCATTCCACCGGCGGCGGCGAGGTCGTGCACTACATCGCGCGCCATGGCGAGAGCCGGGTCGCAAAGGCCGCTATCCTCTCCGCGGTGCCGCCGCTGATGGTGAAGACCGAGGCCAATCCCGGTGGCCTGCCGAAGAGTGTGTTCGACGGCTTCCAGGCCGCGCTCGCGGCCGGCCGCTCGGCCTTCTATCGCGACATCGCCGCCGGGCCGTTCTATGGCTACAACCGTCCCGGCGCCAAACCGTCGGAAGCGGTGATCCAGAACTGGTGGCGCCAGGGCATGATGGGCGGCGCGAAGGCGCATTACGACGGCATCGTCGCGTTCTCGCAGACGGACTTCACCGAGGACCTCAAGAAGATCAACGTGCCGGTGCTGGTGATGCACGGCGACGACGATCAGGTCGTACCCTACGCCGATTCCGCGCCGCTGTCGGCCAAGCTACTCAAGAACGGTACGTTGAAAACCTACAAGGGCTTTCCGCACGGCATGCCGACCACGGAAGCCGAAACCATCAACGCGGACCTGCTCGCGTTCTTCAAGGGCTGAGCCGAACGCTCATTCGAGGATCGCCCGGATCGTATCAAAGGTTCGCTTGACGAAAGCCTCCGGCTTGTCGCGCGTGCCTTCGCTGAGCCAGCTCTCGCCGCCGACGCGCATCGCGCCGGTGGCGATCATGGCGACGAGCCGGGCCTTCAGCTGGTCCGATTTGCGGGGCGAGCGTTGCGCAAGCCCGTCCGCCAGCGCGCGCTCGAGCTTTTCGTATTTGAGCTGGTCGCGAGCCTGAAGCGCCGGGTTGTCCCGCTTGAGCTGCGACATCGCCGCCGCCTCGGCCGGATCGATCCGCTTGATCGCCGTGGCGATCGCGTTCTCCGCCGCCGTCAGCATGGATTCATCCGCCGGCCGCGCCAGGATCTCGGTGACCAGCGCGGCCGCGGCATCCTCCTGCCAGGCGGCGACCACGTCCTCCTTGGACGCGAAGTAGTGGAAGAAGCTCCGCCGTGACATGTCGGCCGCATCGGCGATGTCCTCGATGGTGGTGGCCTCGAAGCCGCGCGCCAGGAATAGCGCCATCGCGGCACGCTTCAGCCGCCCGCGGGTTTCCTGCTGCTTGCGCTGGCGCAGGCCAGGGCCATCAGGGGATTTTTCTCCTGCCGGCAATGGCTTGGCGCCTATCCTGACCGATGCCCTGACGGGCTTCGAAGCCTTCAATGATTCCACCTCTTGCAAACTTGCACTCAGTGCACATTTAGACCCGTCGCGGACCTCGTTCCAGCCCCGAACGGAGATGTGGCATGACCGACTGGACCACGGCAGACATCCCATCGCTCAGCGGCAAGACCGCCGTGGTGACCGGCGCCACCGGCGGCCTTGGTTACGAGACGGCACTGGCGTTGGCGGGCGCCGGAGCCATCGTCATACTCACCGGGCGCAACGACGCAAAGGGCCTGCGGGCGATCGAGGGCATTTGCGCGAAGTTTCCCAATGCTCTGATCGCCTATGAGCATCTCGACCTCGCCAGCCTGTCCTCGGTCGCCGATTTCGCCAGGCGCTTTGCCGCAAGCAACGACCAGCTCGACCTCCTGATCAACAATGCCGGCGTGATGGCGCTGCCGAAGCGACAGCAGACCGAGGATGGTTTCGAGATGCAGCTCGGCACCAATTATCTCGGCCATTACGCGCTGACGGCGCGCCTGTTGCCGCAGCTTCGCCGCGCCAAGGCGCCTCGGATCGTCAATCTATCGAGCCTCGCGCACCGCTCCGGCGCGATCAATTTCGACGACCTGCAGGGCAAGCGGTCCTATCGTCCCTGGCGCGCTTACTGCCAGTCCAAGCTCGCGATGCTGATGTTCTCGCTCGAATTGCAGCGGCGCAGCGACGCGGCCGGTTGGGGTTTGAGGAGCGTTGCCGCCCATCCCGGCTACGCGCGCACCGATCTCATTTCGAACGGTCCGGGCGCCAACACCTTGCAATGGCGAGTGGGCCGGTTGCTCCAGCCGTTGATGAGCCAGTCCGCCGGGGAAGGCGCGCTGCCGACCCTGTTCGCGGCGACCTCGCCGACCGCGGAGCCCGGCGGCTATTATGGTCCGAACGGGTTTTACGAGTTGAAGGGGGCACCTCGGCCTGCGCGGATCATGCCGCAGGCAAAGGATTTCACTTCCTCCGCCATGCTGTGGGATGTCTCGGCGACACTAACAGGTGTATCCTTCGACGAGATCGCGGCCGCCGCATGAGCCACGACTTCGGTGGGGACGTTCCGATGCGTGTCATCATTTTCGGCGCGACTGGCATGGTCGGGCAGGGCGTTTTGCGCGAGTGCCTGGTCGATGCCGGTGTCGAGCGCGTGCTGGTGGTCGGACGCAGCCCGACCGGCGTGCAAAACGCGAAGCTGACCGAGATCATCCACAACGATTTCACAGACTATTCGGCGATCGAGGGGCAGCTCACCGGATTCGATGCCTGCTTCTTCTGTCTCGGCGTCTCCTCCATCGGTATGAGCGAAGAGCGTTACCGCCATCTCACTTACGACATCACGCTCGCTGCTGCGACGACGCTGGCGCGGCTCAATCCGCAGATGACTTTCACCTATGTTACCGGCGCGGGCACTGACTCCACCGAGCAGGGCTCGCGGATGTGGGCGCGGGTCAAGGGCAAGACCGAGAACGATCTGCTCAAGCTGCCGTTCAAGGCCGCCTATATGTTTCGGCCCGGCGCGATCCAGCCTTTGCATGGCACCCGCTCAAAGACGGCCTGGGTGCAGGCGGTCTACGATGTGACCTGGCCGCTGTGGTCAGTGCTGCGCCGGATCTCGCCCGCGCTCGTCACCTCGACCGAGCAGATGGGCCGCGCCATGATTCACGTCGCGCGGGTCGGTTATCCCAAGAAGGTACTGGAGATGAGGGATATCAATAGCCTCTAGTCCTTGGTCTGCCGGGCCGCTAGTTTGCGAGGAAATTTTGGCCGCCCCGCGCGTTGAGCCGGATCGGCCCCCGAGGAGAAGTGTCGGTGATGTCTCCGCAGCTCAAACTGATCGCGCTCGATGCCGACGATCTCGCCGTGATCTCGACTCATGTGCAGGATGCGCGCGTCCAGCCTTCCGACATCATCTGGCGGCAGGGCGAGAAGCGCCTGGTGGTTGGCATGAGCCGGCTGGACTGGGAGCAGACGCTGGATGGTGAGGCCGAGCCGCGTCGGCTGGTCGCGGCGCTCCGCTTCGACCGCGTGCTCGCCTGCAAATCGCGCAACATCGACTTGGGGGCGCCGGACAAGATTCTGGACCTCGTCGGCATTGAGTTTCACCCCCAGGACGGCCGTGACGAGGAGCCCGGCGGCAGCGCGCTATTGCTGTTTGCCCAGGGCGGCGCCATCCGCCTCGATGTTGAATGCCTGGAATGCCAGCTGACCGATCTCGGGACGGACGAGCTGGGAACGGGGCCTGGGATCGAGGGGGAGGGGTGAGGCGGGCCTGTATACCAGCTTCACCGTCTCAGACCCTCGCTCGAACGGTAGCTTCCAAGGGTTGACGCAGCTTCCCCGCCGCGCCATTGAGCAGGGGGCTGTAAGCCAGACCGCGCCACCCAAATTAGCAGAAGCCAAACCAAAAATGCCCGTTCGCCTCGACCGCAGCAGCGCCGATTTTGACCAGCGATTCGCGGCCTTCCTCGCCGCCAAGCGCGAGGTCTCGGCCGATGTCGAGGCGGCCGCGCGCGCCATCGTCGACGACGTGGCCAAGCGCGGCGATGCCGCCCTGCTCGAGGCTACGGCGAAGTTCGACCGGCTGACGCTGGATGCATCCGGCCTTCGCGTCTCGGCCGCCGAGATCGAAGCCGCAAAAAAGGCCTGCGATGCCGCGACACTGGATGCGTTGAAACTCGCGGGCGATCGCATCGAGACCTATCATCGCCGTCAGCTGCCGAAGGATGAGCGCTTTACTGACCCGCTCGGCGTCGAGCTCGGCTGGCGCCATACCGCGATCGAATCCGCCGGCCTCTACGTCCCCGGTGGCACCGCGGCCTATCCATCCTCGGTGCTGATGAATGCGGTGCCGGCCAAGGTCGCGGGCGTGTCGCGCCTCGTGATGGTGGTGCCTTCGCCCGACGGCAAGCTCAATCCGCTGGTGCTGGCGGCCGCCTCGCTCGGTGGTGTCACCGAGATCTACCGCGTCGGCGGCGCGCAGGCTGTCGCTGCGCTCGCCTATGGCACCGCGACGATCTCGCCGGTCGCAAAGATCGTCGGCCCCGGCAATGCCTATGTCGCCGCCGCAAAACGGCTGGTGTTCGGCAAGGTCGGCATCGACATGATCGCCGGTCCCTCCGAGGTGCTGGTGATCGCCGACGACACCGGCAATGCCGACTGGATCGCCGCAGATCTGCTCGCGCAGGCCGAGCACGATGCCAGCGCGCAGTCGATCCTGATCACGGACTCCGCGCGGCTTGCCGCCGATGTCGAGAAGTCCGTCGAGGCGCAACTGAAGACCCTGCCGCGTGCCGACATCGCGGGCCGCTCCTGGGCCGATTTCGGTGCCGTCATCATGGTGAAGAACCTCACTGATGCCATTCCGCTAGCCGATGCGATCGCCGCCGAGCATCTCGAGATCATGACCAGCGATCCCGATGCGCTCGCCGCAAAAATCCGCAACGCCGGCGCTGTCTTCCTCGGCGCTCATACGCCCGAAGCAATCGGCGATTATGTCGGCGGCTCCAACCATGTGCTGCCGACCGCACGCTCGGCGCGATTCTCCTCGGGCCTCGGGGTCGCCGACTTCATGAAGCGGACCTCGATCCTGAAATGCGGCCCGGACCAGTTGCGTGCGCTGGGCCCGGCCGCGATGACGCTCGGACAAGCGGAGGGGCTGGATGCCCATTCGCGCTCGATTGGATTGCGCCTCAATCTGTCATGACCCAGCCGCCCGAACAGGACGACTCGACCAATCGCATCGTCGCGGTCACCCTCGACGAGGACTCGATCGGCCGTTCCGGACCCGACATCGAGCATGAGCGCGCGATCGCGATCTACGATCTGATCGAGCAGAATCTGTTCGCGCCCGATGGCGCCGACGGGAAGGGGCCGTTCACGCTGCATATCGGCATCAGCGGCAACCGGCTGATGTTCGACATCCGCCGCGAGGACGGCACGCCCGTGGTCGCGCATCTGTTGTCGCTGACGCCGTTCCGCAGAATCGTGAAGGACTATTTCATGATCTGCGACAGCTACTACCAGGCGATCCGCACCGCGACCCCGGACAAGATCGAAGCCATCGACATGGGGCGCCGCGGCATCCATGACGAGGGATCGCGCACGCTGCAGGAGCGGCTGAAGGGCAAGGTGCGGGTCGATTTCGAGACGTCGCGCCGCCTGTTCACGCTCATTACCGTCCTTCATTGGAAGGGCTGATCCCGGATGGCTGCGCCCCCACGCGCACGCGATCCGCAATCGGTGCTGTTCGCCTGCGCGATGAACAGCGTGCGCTCGCCGATGGCCGAGAGCCTGCTGCAGCACATGTTTCCGCAAGGCCTCTACGTGAAATCGGCCGGCGCCAGGAAAGGCGAGGTCGATCCGTTCGCAGTCGCCGTGATGGCCGAGCTCGGCCAGGACATCTCCGCCCACAAGCCTCAGACCTTCGAGGAACTCGAGGATTGGGAGGGGCTGAATTTCGACCTCATCATCACGCTCTCGCCGGAGGCGCACCACAAGGCGCTGGAGCTGACCCGCACGCTTGCGGCCGACGTCGAATACTGGCCGACGCAGGATCCCACCACCATCGAAGGCAGCCGAGACCAGAAGCTCGCAGCCTATCGCGAAGTCTGCGACCAGCTCCTGATGCGGATCCGCCGGCGTTTCGCCAAGGTCGGGGCTGCGAGCGGGTAGCATCGGGTGGGCGTAACACCCGCGTCACAGACTGAGGGCACACGCATGTCGGACACCTCGAATCAGCAAAGTCCGGGTTCCCGGGTTGTGAAATCAGCCCCCTTCCGATAGGTTCCGCGCGCAATTCACCCCCTGCCTCGTCTCCCAAAAATCACCTGATGCTCGGCCGCCCCAAATTCGTTCTTGCCTCCGGTTCGCCGCGGCGCCTGTCGCTGCTCAACCAGGCCGGCATCGACCCGGACGCGCTCCGGCCGGCTGACGTCGACGAGACGCCGAGACGGGGTGAGCTGCCGCGGGCCTGTGCCAATCGCCTCGCAAGGGCCAAGGCAGACGCTGCGTTGAAATCGGTGCAGCTCGACGACGAGCTGCGCGGCGCCTTCATCCTGTCGGCCGATACCGTGGTGGCGGTCGGCCGCCGTATCCTGCCCAAGGCCAATCTCGTGGACGAGGCCGCGCAGTGCCTGCGGCTGCTGTCGGGCCGCAACCACCGCGTCTACACTGCGATCTGCCTGGTGACGCCGCGCGAGGCATTCCGGCAGCGCCTGGTCGAGACGCGTGTCCGTTTCAAGCGCCTCTCGGAGGACGACATCCAGGCCTATATCGGCTCCGGCGAATGGCGCGGCAAAGCCGGCGGCTACGCCGTGCAGGGCATCGCCGGGTCGTTCGTGGTGAAGATGGTGGGGTCCTACACCAACGTGGTCGGCCTGCCGCTCTACGAGACCACGACGCTGCTCGGCGGCGAGGGCTTCCCGATCCGCTTCGGCTGGCTCAACGCCACGGCCGTATAAGCGCGGCCCGACAAAAATCTCGAAAACAACCCCATGCACAGTAGAATCGGCCGGTGCGACGCATGCGCGTCTGTCGCAGGAACCCGTTTGCCGAGAGGCGCTTGAGCCTCGTCACCTGGTGTAGACTGCCGCCATCATGGACGACCAAGTCAAAAAGCCCGCCGCGCCCCTGAAAACCTGCCCGATCTGCGGCAAGCCGCAGGCGCAGGCCACCCGTCCGTTCTGCTCGTCGCGCTGCCGCGATGTCGATCTGAACCGCTGGCTGAAAGGCTCCTACGTCATTCCCGGTCGGGATGACGACGTGGATGACGTCGAATAATCAAGTAATATCAAATGCTTGTTTGCGCGGCCGGGGCCCCCGCGTCCGCCGCGGCACCCCTGCTCCACCTTGTGCACAGCCGGGCCGCGCCCGGCGAAGCCGATGGCGAAGCGTGGGTAGACAGGCCGCTGTGAGCCCACTATAAACCGCCCGCTCGATGGGCTTTGGCCCCTCTCGTGGAGCACGCCCAGGTAGCTCAGTTGGTAGAGCATGCGACTGAAAATCGCAGTGTCGGTGGTTCGATTCCGCCCCTGGGCACCATTTCCACGCTTTTCCGCCCTGGAGCGCGATGTTGTTCGATCGCGTTCGCTAAATGGATCGGCGGGAAGGGCGCTCGCGGATTTCTCTCCGTAGTAGGCCGGCAACCACGCTTCCAGCAATACCGCGACCAATAAGCGCCCATTACGACGGCAAAGCGCGTGGCCTTCGCTTCTTTGGCCGGCCGGAGCGATATAGACCCCGCACTTCCTGCTGTTGAAAAAGCTCCCCACAGACGTCACGCAGCCACTGGTTTGCCGGGTCGTGATGGAAGCGGGCGTGCCAATATTGCTTCACCGTAAAGCCGGCGATCGCCAGCGGGCAGTCGAGCACGCGCAGTCCGTAATAATGAGCCAACGTTTCGCCAATGTGCCTTGGCAGGGTAGCGATCAGGTCCGTCGTCCCGACGATTGCGGGTAGCCCCAAGAAGCCCGGTAGCTCAAGCGCGACATCAAGGACTATCTGCTGCTCCTTCAGCGCGTCGGCGAGCAACTGATGTCCGGTGCCGGAACGAATGAGGACGTGCGCCTCCCGCCGGAAATCCCTTGCGGTGATGCGGTCGCGGATCCGGGCATGTTTTGCATTCGCCAAGCAGACCCAATCCTGCGGAAACAGTGCCTGCTGGAAGTGCCCGGTGTCGAGATCCGAGATGTAGCCGAGCGCCAGATCGGCCTCGGCAGACTGCAGCATTCGTGGTGTATCGCCGCCGATCTGCGCGGCCTCAATGCGGATGCCTGGTGCAACGCTGCGAACGTGGGCGAGTATGGCGGGAAGGAGCGTGATGTGGCTCGCGTCCGTCATGCAGATAACGAAGCGGCGCTTTGCGGTCGCCGGATCAAACTCAGAACGAAGCTCGGCCAGACGACGCAGCACTTCCAGCGCCTGCCTCGCTGTGCCGATGAGCGCCTCGGCGCGCGGCGTCGGCAGCATTCCCTCGGCCGACCGAATGAAGAGCGGATCGTCCAATTCCTTTCGCAGGCGCGCCAGCCAAATTGAAATGGTCGGCTGGCTTTGACCGAGCTTCTCGGCGGCTTTGGTGACGCTGCTCGTGGAGAACAACGCGTCAAACAGCCGGAGCAGGCGCGGCTCCAAAAGGTTCGTCTCGGACGGGTCCCGTTGCTTCATTGCGATCTGCAATAATAGTTATAAGTATCATAGCATATCCAAATACTAGGCAGCCTGCTAGCACGCTTCCAACGCCAAAATCGGCGAGGGAGAAGCGTTCGGATGAGGATCTGCTTTGTCGGAGCGGGAGCCTTGGGCTCGACCATCGGCGGCACGCTGGCGCGCGGCGGTGCCGAGGTCTGGTTGATCGATCCGTTTCAGGCTCATGTCGACGCGATCAACGCCGGTGGTCTGCGGATGCTCGAAGGTGGCGCTGAGACCGTCGTGAAGGTCTCTGCCTGCACCTCCGCGGACCAGGTCGGCAACACGGCGGACCTGGTCATCATCCTCGTCAAATCCTACCACACGCGGGACGCGATCCGGGCGGCGGCGCCGGTCATTGGACCGCAGACGGTCGTGATGTCGCTGCAAAACGGCCTTGGCCACGAAGACATCCTTTCGGAGGAAGTCGGTGGTGACAGGGTCATGGCAGGCAAGACCTATGTTGGCGGCGTGCTGCTCGGACCCGGTCATGTTCGCTCCGGGGTCGTCGGCAAGGAAACCATCATCGGCGAACTCGATGGACGCTTGACCGAACGCGCACGGCGAATTTCCGAGACGTTCAATCGTGCCGGCATTCTCACGCTGCTCAGCGACAACATCCTGGGCACGATGTGGGACAAGCTCTTCATCAACGTTGCCGGCGGCGGAATCACCGCCGTTACCGGCCTGACTTATGGCGGCCTCTATTCGCTGCCGATCCTGGAAGATTGCGCGCTGGCGGCAATCTCGGAAGGCATCGCGGTGGCGCAAGCGGCCGGCGTGAAGATCTCGATTGCCGATCCGCGCCGGGCCTGGACGATGGCGTCAGCTGGACTGCCGCCCGAATTCAAGACGTCGATGTTGCAGAGCTTGCAGTCCGGCAATCTGACCGAGGTCGATTACATTCACGGCTCGGTCGTGCGTTGGGGCGCCAAGCTCAACGTGCCGACCCCTGTCAACGCGACCCTCGTCGCGCTGGTCAAAGGGCTTGAGTACGCCCGCAGCGATTATCCGGGAAAGGCCTGAGACGATGTCGTTGCCCCGCGCTTATGTCGAGCACGTCGCGATCCGGGTGCCGGACGTTGATCGTCACGTCGGCTTCTTTCGTGAGGTGCTTGGTCTTGCCATTCGCGACGAGCAGCCCGCCGACGGCGCGCGCCCGCGTCAGGTATGGGTGCTCGGAAGCGTGCAACTCATCGAGGATCCGCATTTTGTCGGACCGGAGGGGCGTCTCGCCCATCTCGGCATCATGGTCGACGACTACGAAGGCGTCCTCGCCCGCGCCGCCGCGTGGGGTGCCAAGGCGTTGCCCGCCGGCCCGAACTGGCTCGAGCTGCCCGGCGGCCTGAACATCGAAATCTTGCAGTCCAGTGCGGGTGCCGTGGAAGCGGCGCTGGCGATCAATCCACGGGCCTAGGGAACACGCGACATGATCGATGAGCGCTACTGGGACGATGCCAAGGTCGGTGACGAATGCGTCACCCCCCCGGTGACGGTCACCGAAGCAATGGTGAATGCCTATGCCGAACTGACGGGTGATTTCACGCCGGTTCATGTCGACGAGGAATACGCCAAGACCACACCCTTCGGCACGCGCGTCGCGCACGGGCTGTTCGGCCTGTCGCTGGCCGATGGTTTGAAGACCCGTGCCGACTACCGCTTCCTTCCGGGAATGTCGCTGGGCTGGACATGGGATTTCAAGCTGCCGATCAAGCTCGGCGACACCGTTCATGTGAAGTTCCGTGTCGGCTCGATGCGCGCCACGAAGCGCGAAGGGTGGGGCATCGTGGTGCTGCCTTCGGAGCTGATCAATCAGCGCGGTGAAGTGGTTCAGCTCGGCGAGCATAGGCTGATGATTCCGATGCGCCCGAAGACCAACTCCGCGGGAGAGCAGGCATGACCGCGCAAGATCTGCCTCTCAAAGATCCACCGCTCAAGGGCATTCGCGTCATCGACTACAGCCATTTCCTGGCAGGCCCGTTCATGGGCCGCTGCCTCGCCGCGATGGGCGCTGAAGTCATCAAGGTGGAGCGTCCGAAGCAAGGCGATGCGGGCCGCGCCCACGGCTATTTCAAGGACGGACAATCCGGCTACTTCCTGCAGCAGAACATGGGAAAGCAGGGCCTGTGCATCGATCTGCGCGATAATCGCGGTCTCGACATGATGATGAGGCTGATCGATACGGCCGACGTCTTCATCGAGAACTACCGCCCTGGCGCGCTGGAGCGTCTCGGGCTGGGTTACAAGGCGCTGTCGGCGCGGAATCCCAGGCTGATCTACTGCTCGGTCTCCGCCTATGGCCACACCGGTCCCTATGCCGACCGTCCGGGCTTCGGCCTGATCGCAGAGGCGATGTCGGGCGCCCTGGCGCAGCTGGGCTCCCCCGGCGAAGCACCGCCGCTGCTCCGGATGCCGCTCGCCGACATGTATACCGGCATTCACGGCGTGGCGGCCATCAATGCCGCGTTGGTCGGCCGCGCGTCGTCGGGGCGCGGCCAGCATATCGATCTCGCGCTCTACGACTGCATGGTCTCGATGCACGACTATGCGGTTCAGCGCTACTTCCTCTCCGGCGGGGCCGACCTGCCGAGGCAAACCGGCAGCGGTCAGCCGGAGTCGACCGTCTACGGTGTGTTTCCTGCCAAGGATGGCAATCTCGTCATTGCCGCGCAAGTCGATGACGCGTGGCGGCGCCTGGCGATGCTGATCGGTGGCAACGCGTTGTCATCCGACGAACGCTTCGCCACGCCTGCCGCGCGCAACGCCCATTATGCTGAAGCGATGGAGATTGTGCGCACCTGGACGCTGTCGCAATCGTCTCGTGACGCCTGTCTTGCGGCACTCGACGAAGCAGGTGTGCCGTCCGCTCCCGTGCAGACCATTGAAGAGGTCGTGAAGGATCCGCAGATCCACGCGCGCGGCATGCTGGTCGAGCAGGAGCATCCTGTCCTCGGCAAGGTGACATTGCCGAACCTGCCGTTCCGGTTCTCCGATTGCGACACCACGGTGCGGACGCCGGCCCCGCTGCTCGGCCAGGACAATCGCCGCATTGCAGAGTCGCTGGGACTTTCGGCCGAGTTCGTCGAGGCGATGGTGCGCGACGGCGTCCTCTACAACGAAGCCGCGGTGCAGGAGTGAGCCATGAGCGATCGTTATGCGGTGATTGGCAATCCGATCGGCTTCAGCAAATCACCCCTCATTCATGGCACTTTCGCCAGAATGACAGGACAGGACCTTGTCTATGAGGCGATCGAGGGTCCCCTCAATGGCTTCAGCGAACGGGTTGATCAATTCCGGACAGAGGGTGCCAAGGGGCTGAACATCACCGCTCCGTTCAAGCTCGATGCCTTCGCCTACGCAAACGAGCTTTCAGAGAGCGCCGACCGAGCGGGCGCCGCAAACTGCCTGAAGTTCGAGGGCGATCGGATCATTGCCGAGAATTTCGACGGGATCGGCCTCGTGCGAGACATCACCATCAATCTCGGCGTCAAGATGGCCGGCCGGCGCGTCCTGATGCTCGGTGCCGGGGGCGCAACGCGTGGCGCGCTGCTGCCGTTCCTGCGTCAGGAGCCGTCTGAGCTGGTTCTCGTCAATCGTACCTTATCGAAGGCTGTGGCATTGGCCGAAGAGTTTGCCGGTTGTGGTCCCCTGATCGTCAGCGGCTATGCTGAACTTGCCGATCTTGCCGAGGGCTATGACGTCGTCGTCAACGCGACATCGGCCAGCCTGCGGGGTGAGATGCCGCCACTTCCCGGCAATGTCTTCCGCGGTGCGGAGCTGGCGTACGAGCTTGCCTATGGCAAGGGGCTCACTCCCTTTCTGCGAGCCGCCCGCGCCGAAGGCGTAGCCAAGCTGGCCGACGGCGTCGGCATGCTGGTCGAGCAGGCGGCAGAAGCTTTTGCCTGGTGGCGCGGCGTTCGACCGAGCACGGCTCAGGTCATCGCCGAGCTGACTGTCCCCTTGAGCTGACGGGCGATGCCGAGCATGCATCCGAAGTCCAGCTTTCTCGTCGGCCTGATCGGCAGCGGCATCGCTGCGTCACGCACTCCGCCTATGCATGAAGCGGCCGCCGACGCCGCGGGCATCCGCTATCTCTACAAGAAGATCGACCTGACTGAGTTGAAACTTGGTGCCGAAGCGCTGCCGGAATTGCTGACGGCGGCAAGGCGGATGGGCTTTGACGGGCTGAACGTGACCCATCCCTGCAAGCAGGCGATTCTTCCGCTCCTGGACGAGCTTTCGCCCGACGCGGAGGCGCTTGGCGCCGTGAACACCGTGGTCATCAGGAACGGTCGAATGACCGGCCACAACACGGACTGGTTTGGATTCGCAGAGAATTTTCGCCGCAACATGCAGGGTGCGTCGCTGGGGCGTGTTATCCAATTCGGCGCCGGTGGCGCAGGCGCGGCAGTCGCTTTCGCGCTCATGAAGCTCGGCGTGCAAGAACTGACCATCACCGACGTCGACTTGGCCAAAGCGCAGCGTTTGGTGGATAGCTTGTCCCCCCGATTTGCGGAAGGGCGCTTGAGGGTCGGCCAGGATGTCGCGGCCGCTGTTGCTGCCGCAGACGGAATTGTCAACGCAACGCCGATCGGCATGGACAAATATCCAGGCACGCCGCTGCCGACGGCCTTGCTGCGTCCCGATCTCTGGGTCGCCGAGATCGTCTACTTCCCGCTTGAAACCGCGCTGCTGCGCGCGGCGCGTGCCCTCGGCTGCCGCACCGTCGATGGCGGAGGCATGGCGATCTTCCAGGGGACCGAAGCATTTCGCCTGTTCACGGGCATCTCACCTGATCCAGGCGTCTTCTTCGCCACTTTTGCATCCCTGGGAGGGTGACATCAGGCCGATGGGCGAGCGGTACGCACAACGCCCGAGAGGAAACGCAAGATGGGCTACACGCTCGATTTCTCGGTGGTTTGGCATGCGATGCCCGCGCTGCTGTGGGGGTGCGTGGGGACATTGGGTCTGGCGCTTGCAGGCATGACGCTTGCGATGGTGATCGGTGTCGCCGGCGTCGCGGCACGCGATGCGAAGGCGGCCTGGTTGCGTGCTCTCGTGATCGGATTCGTCGAGATCGTCCGCAATACGCCTTTCCTGGTGCAGATATTTTTCCTGTTCTTCGCGCTGCCGCTCATTGGGTTGAAGCTCAATCCGACAGCCACGGCCATTATCGCGCTCGGTGTCAATGGCGGCGCCTATGCCATCGAGATCATCCGCGGCGGGGTGCAGTCCATTCATAAAGGACAGGTGGAAGCCGGCTACGCGCTCGGACTGCACAAAGGGCAGGTGTTCCGGTTCATCGTGCTCAAGCCAGCGCTTCGCGCGATTTATCCCTCGCTCACGGGTCAGTTCATCATGCTGACGCTGACCTCGTCGATCTGTTCGGCGGTATCGGCCTACGAATTGACGTCGGTGGCGCAGCGCATCGAAAGCGACACATTCCGTAGTTTCGAGGTCTATTTCTCCGTCACCTTCCTCTATCTCGCGATCTCCTGGCTGCTGATGCTCGGTTTTGCGGTCATCTCTCACCGCTTCTTCTCATATCCGACGCGCTGAGGGGCGATCATGACACCGCATTTTGGCCTTCCAGAATTTGGTTTTCTGTTGCGCGGACTGCAATGGACGGTGCTGCTGACGCTGGTCGCATTTGTCGGCGGCTGCACGGCGGGGCTGGCGGTTGCATTGCTGCGCACCTGTGGTCACAGGAGCGTGGAATGGATCACCCGCATCTACATCGGGATATTCCAGGGCACTCCGCTGCTGCTGCAGCTTTTCGTCGTGTATTACGGATTGGCGCTCACCGGGCTGAAGCTCGACGCCTTCGTGGCGGTGGCGATCGGCTTCACCGTGAATGCCTCCGCCTTCCTGGGTGAGATTTGGCGCGGCGCGATCCAGGCCGTGCCGCGCGGCCAGACCGAGGCGGCGATGGCGCTTGGACTGCACTATTCGTCCCGCATGCGCGACATCGTGCTGCCGCAGGCAATCCGCATCTCGCTGCCCGCGACCATCGGCTATCTCGTGCAACTCATCAAGGGCACGTCGCTCGCCGCGATCGTCGGCTTCATCGAACTCGCCCGCGCCGGTCAAATCGTATCGAACCAGACCTTCCAGCCGTTGCTCGTCTTCGGCGTGGTCGGCGCGATGTATTTCATCCTCTGCTGGCCACTGTCGTGGTGGGGCAGCCGGATGGAGGCCAGGCTCGCCCTGGCCAGTCAAAGGTAGGAGCGGCGCACCTACTCAATCACAAACAGCCATCACTAGGAGGAGATATTCATGTTGTTTTCGCCCAACCGTCGCCAGCTCGGGGTCGCACTGCTGGCATTGGCGGCTATCGCCGTCGCAGGCAAAGCGCAGGCCGGCACGTTGGAAGACGTGAAGAAGAAGGGCGTCGTCGTCATCGGCATTCAGGGCGACAATCCCCCGTGGGGCTATGTCGACAGCTCGGGAAAGCAGGACGGCATCGATGCCGACATGGGGCGCGCCTTCGCTGACTATCTCGGCGTGAAGGCCGAGTTCGTCCCGCTGGCGGTGGCCAATCGTATTCCCGCGCTGACCACAGGTCGCGTGGACATTCTGTTCGCGACCATGGCCATGCTTCCCGAGCGAGCAAAGGCGGTCCAGTATTCCAAGCCGTATGTCGCCAACGAGATCACGCTTGTCGCGGCCCAGGCGACGGCGATCAACAGCAATGCAGATATGGGCAAGTTCGTGATCGGCGTTCCGAGATCGTCCACGCAGGACACTCAGGTCACCAACAGCGCTCCCGCGGGCACCGAAATCCGCAGATTTGACGATGATGCGGCCACGATCCAGGCGCTACTCTCGGGGCAGGTTCAGGCTGTCGGCGCAAACAGCTTCTATCCGCAGCGCCTGAACGCCGCAAAGCCCGAACTTGGGTTCGAGCCCAAGCTTCACTTCACTGCGCTGTACAACGGGGCCTGCACCCGCCTCGGCGACAAGGAGTGGAACGAGACCGCCAATAAATTCATCGACCAGATCAAGTCGAACGGCAAGTTGGCCAGCTTCTACGCCAAGTGGATGAAGGCGCCCGTGCCGATCTTCCCGGAAGCGGTCGCCGGCGTTCCATTCACAGTTCAGTAGCCACTGCGCGCGGCCGACGCACGATCCGCGTTGGCCGCCGTCCGATAGCGGAGCCGAATCCATGCAGGACGATATCCTGATCGAAATGAAGGGCGTGCAGAAGTGGTACGGCGGATACCAAGCTCTCCGTGACGTCGATCTCACCGTGCGCAGGGGCGAGAAGATCGTGCTGTGCGGTCCGTCCGGATCGGGCAAATCGACGCTGATCCGCTGTATCAACCGTCTCGAGGCGATCCAGCAGGGCAGCATCGTGGTGAACGGTCATCGGCTTGACGACAGCATCAAGGCGATCGATGTCGTACGTCAGGATGTCGGCATGGTCTTTCAGAGCTTCAATCTCTTTCCGCACATGACGGTCTTGCAGAACTGCATGCTCGCGCCCATCCGCGCGCGCCGCATTGGAAAGACCGAGGCGGAGACGATTGCGCGAAAATACCTCGAGCGCGTGCGCATCGGCGACCAGGCCGGGAAGTATCCGGCTCAGCTTTCGGGCGGCCAGCAACAGCGCGTCGCGATCGCGCGTGCGCTCTGCATGCAGCCCAAGGTGATGCTGTTTGACGAGCCGACCTCAGCTCTCGATCCCGAGATGGTCAAGGAGGTGCTCGACACGATGATAGGCCTCGCCAACGACGGCATGACCATGATTTGCGTCACCCACGAGATGGGCTTTGCCCGCCAGGTTGCCGATCGCGTCATCTTCATGGCTGAAGGCCAGATCATCGAAGAAGGCGCGCCCGACGCTTTCTTCGGCAATCCTCAGCACGCCCGCAGCAGGCAGTTCCTTGGCGAAATCCTCGCCCATCACTGAACGGAGTTCTCTCATGAGTCGTCTTGTCTACGTCTTGAACGGGCCGAATCTCAATCTGCTCGGCAAGCGCCAGCCCCACATCTATGGCTACGAGACGCTTGCGGATGTGGAGCGGGACTGTCTAGCACTGGCTAAAGAGCTTGGCCTGGAGATTCGCTTCCATCAATCCAACCGGGAATACGAGCTGATCGACTGGATCCACCAGGCGCGCGAGACGGCTGCCGGGATTGTGATGAATCCCGCAGCTTTCACCCATACGTCAGTCGCCATCCTTGATGCCTTGAACACGTTCGAGGGGACGGTGATCGAGGTGCACATTTCCAACGTGCACAAACGCGAGGAATTCCGCCACCACTCGTTTGTCTCCAAACGGGCTGATGGAGTCATCGCAGGCTTCGGCACCCAGGGTTATCTGCTCGGCTTGCGTTGTGTGGCCAAGCTGCTTGATGAGAAGAAGGAGTAGCATCGTATGAGCGCACCCGTCCGTCTCTCGGTGATGGGAGCGGGTCTCATCGGCAAGCGACATATCGAACATATTCTCACGCGGCCGGAGGCGATGCTGTCGTCGATCATCGATCCGATGCCGGCGGCTCGAGAGTTGGCGGTTTCGCTGAAGGTGGACTGGTTTTCGTCCTTTCAGGATATGCTCTCCGGAAATCGACCGGAAGGGGTGGTTGTCGCCACCCCTAACCAGATGCATGTGGCCAACGGAATGGATTGTATCGCAGCGGGGATCCCAGCGTTGATCGAGAAGCCATTGGCGGATGACGTCGTCGCTGCAGAGGCCCTGGTCGAAGCCTCGGAGCGGGCGGGTGTGCCGCTGCTCACGGGCCATCATCGCCGGCTTAACCCGATGATCCAACGCGCCAAGGCCGAGATCGACAGCGGCCGGCTCGGCCCGATCGTGTCGGTGCACGGCATGTTCTGGCTGATCAAGCCGGACGACTATTTCGACGTGGCCTGGCGCCGCGAGAAAGGGGCGGGGCCTGTCTTCCTGAATCTCATCCACGATGTCGACCTGCTGCGGTACCTGTGTGGGGATATCGTCGCGGTGCAAGCCGCTCAATCCAATCGGCTGCGTGGAAATGCGGTCGAAGAGACCGCGGTGATCATCCTGCACTTCGCCTCGGGCGCGTTGGGAACTGTCAATGTCTCCGACATCATCCAGTCGCCCTGGAGCTGGGAATTCACCGCCGGTGAGAACCAAGCCTACACTCATACGCAGGAGACCTGCTACCAGATCGGCGGCACGAAGGCATCGCTAGCCATGCCGCAGCTGGATCTATGGCATCACCCAAGCAAGGCCAGCTGGTGGGCGCCGATCGAGCGCGAGCGGCTGAGCTACGAGAAAGCAGACCCGCTCGGCCTACAAATTGCCAATTTCTGCGGCGTCATCCGCGGTACGACCGAGCCTGTGGTGAGCGGGCGTGAAGGGCTGAAAACCCTTCGCGTGATCGATGCGATCAAGCGCGCCGCGGAAACCGGAGATCTCGTGTCGGTTTGATACCGGGAAGCATCCTCTGTACGTCCTCCCTGGTTGGGGTGTTCTGAACATGCGAAATCTGCGAATGTCGTCACGCCACCATACTGAGGACAAACAGCGGTTCACTATGTCGGTGGTTGCGTATGACTCCCTCCCTGGGCACCATTTCCCCCGATGGCACTCTCTCAACGCGCCCTTGTTTAGGACGCAGCAGCGTCTTTGTCTTCAGCATCGCAGCCTCGAAATTCACCCCCGCGTTAACCGTTCGAATTGGCTCAGGATGCTGGTGTCGGTGATCTTGTCGTCGTTGGCCAGCATCGCGGCCTTTGACAGGATGATCGACAGCATATTGTCGCCCTCGAACGGCAGGCGCACATCAACCGCGCCCGTGGACGTCGGAACGATGCAGAGATAGCGGTCGACCGGCTCCATCAGGATATTGCCGGAGCCGAGATGGATCTTGTAGGCGTGCAGCTTGCCCTCGACGCGCAGGAACTTGCCGTCGATGATGCGTGAGACCTTGCCGAGCGCCAGGCTCGGCAGAAGCGCCGCCAGTAATGCAAGACGCGTCTCCGCCATCGTGTTGAGATCGCCGAAAGCCTGTGTCCGCCAATAGTCGGCGCCGATCGTGCGGCGCCATTGGTTGGGATGTTCGGCATCTCGGCCGCCATCGGCCCAGTTGGGATCGTTCGCGACCGAAGCCACGCCGACGAACAGGTCGCAATGGCGCATCACCTCCGATAGCGCGAGCGGCGGGACGTCGGCGATGTCGACGACTGCTCCGCGCTGCGGTCCGCGAGCGGAGGCGACCGCGGCTTCCGCGGGGTTGGCGATCCGATAGAAGCGAAGCTGATCGGTCGTCAGATAGAGATAGGCCTGCGAATCCGTGACCTCGGGATCATCGCCGCCGGCACCCTCGGTCCAGAATTCGGCGACAAGGCCCTGCCGCGGCAGCACGATATGGGTTGGCTGGTCATTGGGCGTGTCGGCCCAGATCCGGTGCGTCACCATCCAGCCGTTGAGGCGCGCCAGCGCCATCAGCTGGTGCTGCTTGACGATGTGCCCGGCAAAACGGTTCGAATAGGCGCCGGTGCGCCGTTCGGCGTCGGTGACGAGATAGACTTCCCGGTGCGCCTGCTTGAACGGCTGCACGGTGTCGAGCGCGCTGAGCCTTGTCCGCCAGGACATCACCTCGTCGACCGTGCAACCGATCGGATGCCAGAGCGTGATTTCGGCGCCGTCGAGCGAAACCGGGTTGTTGCTGAGGTCGCTCATGCCGCCGTCTGACCAAAGGGCGGCGACGCGCTCCGCGCCATGATGCACGTTCCAGATCAGCCGGCGGCTCAGCGCGCCGACCAGCGGATGCTGCGCGTAGCGTTGTCGCCAGATCTCGGCGGGCCAGCGGCGGTCATCGAGCCAGAGGCGTTGCAGGCGTTGCGGCTGCACCGATAGATCGGCCTCGATCTCCTTGACCAGCGCCTTGACCGACTTGATAGCGTCCTTGTGCGTCTTGAGTGCGGCCGGAACCGATTTGGATATCTTCCCGTTGGCCGCGCGCCACGTCACGTCGACGGAGGCCGTCCCAGAGATTGACACAAGCGCGGCGCCGTCGCCGACGGCGATCTCCGTGGTGCCGTGCGCATCAAGGTCATGCGTCGGAATCGACAGCTCGTCGAGCTCGCCGCGGGTGATGCCCGCCTTGGCCGCCGCCTCGTTCAGCGCCACCTCGATGCGCTTCTTCACCTTGGGATATTTTACGCGTGAGAGCAGACGGGCGAGATAGCGCACGCCGCCGCCCTCCGGCAGATGGATCAGAGCCCACAGGCAGGCGTTGCCGAGGCGCTCATCGCGCATGCCGACACCGGGATTGCTTTGGAAGCACACATTTTGGGCGTGCCACGTCAGGATCGGTCCGACGGCCTCGGCCGGCCAGCTGGCCGACAGGTAGACCGCGGCGCGCGCCAGCACGCCCGACGACCCCGGCATCTCCAGCACCGCGTTGAGAAGATCGAGCTTCTGTTGCGACGAAAGGCCTGCAAGCGTCGGGTGAGCCGTCTGCAGCCATTTGCCCGACGGGCTGCTCTTTCCCTCCAGCTCGAATGCGCGGACATGCAGCGCCTTCCACGGCGCGCGCAGCTCCTGCGGAATTTCCATCATCCTGCGCATGCGTTCGAGCAATGCTCCGATCTCGGCGTCGCCGACAAACCACCGGGCGAGGTCATCGAACGGATTGAGAGCATTGATCACGGCCGCCATGGCTTGAGCCGCCGATGATTTTCCTTCGGCCGCGGGCTGAGGTTGCGGTCCCTGAAGGCAACGCTCCGCATAGGCGATGTCTTCCAGCGAGAATTTTCGGAAGTCGGACAGATCGCCGTAATGGCTCCAGAGGCCCCTCAACACGCCGGACTTGCGCGTGTCGGGCGCGAAGGTCGGGCGCGGAGGCGACGGTTCTTCCCCAGCCTGTTCGGCGTCAGTGTTGTCCAGTGCGGCCGTGAGGCGGCGTGCGGCCTGGGCGGATATAGATGCCTTACCGCCAAAAGCCCAGAAATCGGTCGCGGCCCAGGCAAGACATGCGCGGGCGGCCTCTCTGGTTTGCGGCGAGGCTTCGGCATTCATCGTCGCAATCGCAATGTTGATGACGCGCAGGTCCGCCAGGACCTTCGCACTTGGCATGACCTTGAGCAGTGTGGCCGCTGCCGCATCGCTCGCCGCGATCTTGGTTTTCAGAAGCTGACGCGCCAAGTCGGAAAATGGACCAAAACCGTCGCAGCTAACGAAGCCAATGCTCGCGAAGTCCTGATACTCGCCATAAGCAGGGAATTGGGCAACTTGACCTGCCTCCAGCATCACCCTCCGGCGGTGCGCCTCGGCCATCATGCCGAGGACTTCTCCCTTTGCGAGTGGAGAAAGAGCCGATATCTCCGCTGCGAGAGAACTCCGCACCTCTTCGGGGCTCCTCTGACAGAGCGCCTCGATCAGGGCCTTGAGCGGTGGATTTGTCCCCTCGCAAATATAGGCGACGGCCAAACGCGCAGTATCTTTGGCCCGCTCCCGGCGCGTCGCCAAAGCGCTCTCAGAGAAAGTGCGACCGAGCCGCAGACATAAGGGCTCAAGGTCGCGGATCGCGTTTCCATAGCGATGGGGCTCCCATGCAAAGCCATCGATCAAGTCGGCGACGTCGGCGAGCGCTCGTCGCTGGGCCTCGCTCATCGGCTCCGGCGTCAAGCGGGCAAGCATCCTGGCAACGTACAGGGGGTCCATTCGGGCGGATCTGGTCGCGGGCACCGGCGCGCTGATGCGGGCGGCGCGCGCCAGAGCGGCGGCCGTCCGATCGTCGAGTTGCGGTTTCATGTCCTCGATCGCAGCCACGGCATAACCAAGCAAATTGTCCCACAACTGGGCTTTGTTCGTTTGAAGCGTTTCGGGCCATGTCAGGTCGAGATGGGTGACGGTCGCCGAGATCTGCGCCGCGCGCCCGAGCAACTGCAACCTGTCGGCCTCGGAGAGCTCGCGGGCGATCCGCGACGCCCGGGGGAAGTCGATCATAAAGGGCGGTCGCTCCCCGTCGAGGCACTCGTCCAGGAAGCTGTCGAGCGCTGCCACGCCCGACTTGCGCAAATCTGCGAGGAGCGCGTCCATGTCGATGCGCGAGCGAGGTGTGTCCGGAGACCAATCCGCGAGCGTCCGCACGATCGGCTTCAGCAAATCCAGCAGGGCCATGAATGATCATCCTTAAATACATGTCGGGAGACTGTCACGCCCTTGAACGATTGAGGCGTGCGCATCGTTCGCGGCTACCAAATCGAACCCGTCAGAATGCGATATTCGTCGTTTGAAATGCGGTTGGTCGCGATCAGATGGCGGACACGCCGGGCATATTCCTCGGACATCATGAGCTTGGTGGCCTGAGGGAGTTGCTCGGCCCACGCTTCTTCGCCCTCGTAGATCAGCATCGGGATTTCGGCATATCGGCCGCCGGTCGGCTTGCAAGAGTCGGCGGCGCGTGCCTCGAGCTCAGCCAGGCTGTTCCAATTCGCGATCCTCTCGTCGACCCGGCTATTGAAGTCGGCTCGTGCCTTCAATCGAAGCTCTTCCGCCGTGTGGGTTCGCCAACCCAACTCGCCCATGATGTCGTGAATTTCGCGCGTGTGACGGCGGATGTCGGCCTCCGGAATGCCAACCGTGGTCGCGCCGAATTTGTAATCCGTATATATTTCACCGCGATCGCGGACGCCCGCGATCATCGCCGCGATGCTGCCGCTCAACGCCGGGAGCTCGTCGCGATCCCCGACATTGAACCATTCGAGTTGGCTCAGCAGGAGGAATGCGACGCGCGCGCAATCCGGGTCTGCGACCGCCGCACGGAATCGCGGCGACGTCGCCAGGAGCTTCTCCTGCCGGGTCGCTTCTGGGTCCGCGTCGGGATCGTATTTCGGTTTTGCCCGGGGATCGTCGATGAGCGCGACATCGTCAGCCTTGATCTCGAAGCGTCCCCAGATCCAGCCGTCTCCGGAATCGTGGGGGCGTCTCGGCTGGGAAGTCTCGATACGCTTGCCCGTGGCGGTCAGAACGTTCTGGGCCAGGCAGAGATGGCAAGTCCCGCCCGACCCGTAAGTCGACCAGAGGATCGTCGCGCGGCCATGTCGTGTCCGGCAAAAATTGGCGCCGTCGGGAATGCCAGCGAGAACGGGCTGTCCGGTGCGTGGATCGAAAGCTGCCAGGGGTTGGTGCTTTCCGCGATGCCACCACGCACTCAGGCGCGTTCTGAGCTGCCGAATCCTGTTCGAAAAAGAATGTTGCGTCGAAAACCATGCGCTTTGCACGCGCGCAACGACCCCCCGCGCCGGCGCGAAATAGACGAAGCGGTCGTAGGGATATTGCGACATCCGTATCAGCCGCCGACCAGCGGCACGAGGCGGAGGAAAGTCACGGTGCTATCGTGCCCGACCGTCAAGACTTCATCGAGGTCGACGATCTGGTGGCCGTCGAGGATCATGAAGAAACCATTGCGCGCAAACGCCTCGAGTGCGACCGCGATCAAGGGCTCGCTCTCGATCAGGTCGAGATAGGTGCCCGGACCATAGACGTCGCGAGGCCCGTTCAGGGCTCGCTCGACCGGACCCGGCGTGACCAGCCATCCGTTGGGAGCATCACGCTCGGCGATTTTCCCGTCAAGGCGCGCGCGTTCGACCGCATTGTGCAAGGCCACGTCCGCCTCGATGCGGCAGCGGATCAGCTCGCGCGCGGTCATCCGTTCGGTCGGCAACTCAAGCCGGTGGCGCAACTCGGGCTCGGCGCCCGGCCGCCGCTCGTCATAAACTTCCAACACCGCAGTCATGCGTCACACTCCCTGCGAGCCTACGCCGGGAGGATGCCCCGCGGGGATTACGATTCTGAAAATACGGCTCGTAGCAATTGCGGTAGCATTGCAACTATTTGCAGGGGCGGCTCTCCATTGGCGTGTCAGCGTGTGGATTCCGATCGTAATTTCAATGAGATACATGTCCGCAATTTTATGCTGAATGGGTCCATGACCCTCTCAGCTGCGCTTGGTGCGGCAAGTTCTCCTCATAGCGAAGCAGAGAAGCTTGCCCGGCGAAGTCACTTTGGCGGGGACGGGCTGCCCTGGATCGCCTCCCGCAGCGCTAGTTTGCCACCTGACACTCACCCGATTATCCTTAGGTTGTAGCGTCTGCACTTGAGTTGCCGAGCGGCTCTTCGACGGCAAATGGTTCGCCAGCACATGAATCGCGGACAGGATGGAAGCCACCGCACTTGACCTCGGCCTGCGCGGCGCAGTTGCGGGCCTTTTCCTGATGATCGTGGTCGTTACCCTGGGGCGTGTTCGCCCGCTGGATACGATCAAATGGCTCAGTGTGGCCATGGCCGCCTCGGGCGCGCTCTATGCAATCGTGACCGCACCGTTCGTGCCGAAGCTGGCGGTCTTGTGGATCATGCCGGTCCTCGGCGCCAATCCGGTGCTTGTCTGGTTATGGGCGCGTGCGAGTTTCGACGACGATTTCGTGGTGCGGCGCTGGCATGGCGCCCTGTGGCTGGCCGTCGTCGGCGTCTGGTTCTCGGTGATCTACACATGGACGACATGGCCGATGTTCGCCAAGGCAGGCGTTCGATCGATGTCGATCCTGGCGATTATTTTGGCACTCTCCGCGGCCGTGCAGACGGTGAGGACGTGGAAAACCGACCTTGTCGCCGGCCGGCGCCGGCTGCGGCTCGCGGTTCTGATTCTGTCGCTTCTCATTGTGGTCTTGCTCTCGGTCCCGGAACTGACGTCGATCTCGGCCAAGAGCTTCGGCATGTCCGGCAGCTTGGCCACCGCCGCCGGCCTGCTGGCGATCGCGGCACTGGCCGGATGGGGACTGTTCCATCCGCCGCCGGCTATTCCCGCCGTGGTCGCGCTGGCAGCGGCCACCGCGTCCGAAAACGCAAATCGCGCGGCTCCGGTCAAAACGGCCGATGGCGGCCGGGATGCCACGGCGTCGCTGCTGTTGCGCCGGCTCGACAATTTGATGACGGTCGAACGAGTCTATCGGCAGGAAGGCCTCACCATCGGCGCGCTCGCGGCCAAGCTCGACTTGCCGGAATACCGTCTCCGCCAGGCCATCAACGAGGGCCTCGGCTATCGCAACTTCAATGCCTTTCTCAATCGTTATCGCCTCGATGAGGCCAAGGCGGCATTATCCGATCCGAGCCAACGGGATGTCGCCGTGCTGACGATCGCCATGGATGCCGGTTTCCAGTCGATCGGACCGTTCAATCGTGCGTTCAAGGCCGAAAGCGGACTGACACCGACCGAATTCCGTCGCGACGCACTTGCCCGGTCGGCAGCCATCGCATTGGAAAACGACGGAAACTTCAGAATCGGCCAATCCCGTTGAAAATCGGCTAGCCGAATTCTGTATCGGGCGAGAGAGAGCGTGCCGGACCGGGCAAGCTCTAACGATGGATGACAGGACGCGATCGCTACGCTCGCTCACGATCGAACGGTCCCCGTCGACCGGGCATTCGTCACGGCCGCAACGATGGCTGCTTCCGGCCATCGGCGGGCTGATCGTCCTGGTCGCCCTGGGAGGCGGTGCGGTGCTTTGGCTCGGCGGCCCGATCCAGTCGGCGCAGACACCGTCCGTCGAGGGGCCGTCTCCTCAGGTCGTGCGATCCGATAATGCGCTTCAGAAGAGCGTGGCGCTTGCGCCGAGCAGCACGAGCAGCCTGATCGCGTCCGGCTATGTCGTCGCGCGCCGCAAGGCCACCATCGCGGCCGAGGTTACCGGCAAGGTGGTCGATCTCCTGGTCGACGAGGGCATGGTGGTGCAGGCAGGCCAGGTTCTCGCCAGGCTCGACGATGTCTTGGCCGACAAGGACTACGCGCTGGCGCAGGCGCGCGCCGAGGCTTCCGAAGCGGCCATGGCCGCGATTGCCGCCGACCTGGTCGATGCCGAGCGAATCCTCAATCGAACCCAGACGCTGTCGGGGAAGAATTATGCCACCGAAGCCGATCTGACCAAGGCGCAGGCGAGAGCCGGCGTGCTGCGGGCCCAGCTCCACCAGGCGGAGGCCCAACTCGCAGCGGCGCGACTCGAAGCCCAGCGCTCCGGCGAGGTGCTCGGCAAGCACCGGATCCGCGCACCGTTCGCCGGCGTCGTGGTCGACCGCAGCGCGCAACCCGGCGAGATGATCTCGCCACTGTCGGCCGGTGGCGGCTTCACCCGCACCGGCATCTGCACCATTGTCGACATGGATTCGATCGAGATCGAGGTTGACGTCAACGAGGCCTCGATCGGCCGCCTGCATGCCGGCACCCGCGTCGAAGCCGTGCTCGATGCTTATCCGGACTGGCGCATCCCGGGCGCCGTCATCGCAATCGTGCCAACCGCCAATCGCGAGAAGGCGACCGTCAAGGTCCGCGTCGGCATGGATGTGAAAGATGCGCGCATTCTGCCGGACATGGCGATCAAGGTGACATTCCAGGAAGACGGCGCGCCCGCGGCGGCGCGGTCCGATCCCCCCTAAGCACGCGGGAGCAAGACCCATGTTATCGCCAACCGACCCGATGATCGACATCGTCGATCTGTGCAAGCGGTTCACCAAGGGGAAGGAGACGATCACCATCTTCGATGGTCTCAACCTTGCCATTCCACGCGGCGATTTCGTCGCCGTGATGGGACCGTCGGGATCCGGCAAGACCACCCTGCTCAACCTGCTTGGCGGCATCGACCGCTCCGACACAGGCGGGATCGAGGTCGCCGGTGAGCGCCTTGACCGCCTGTCCGAGAGCGAGCTTTCGCGCTGGCGGGCGTCCCATATCGGCTTCATCTTCCAGTTCTACAATCTGATGCCGATGCTGACCGCGGCGCAGAATGTCGAATTGCCGCTGCTGCTGACCCGGCTCGGCCGCAAGGAGCGGCGCGAGCGGGTCGAGACGGCGCTCGGCGTGGTCGGGCTCGCCGATCGGGTCAAGCACTATCCCAAGGAGATGTCTGGCGGGCAGCAGCAGCGCGTCGCCATCGCGCGCGCCATCGTCTCCGATCCGGCGCTGCTGTTGTGCGACGAGCCGACCGGAGATCTCGACCGCACCACCGCCGACGAGGTGCTGTCGATCCTGCAAGTGCTCAACCGCGATCTCGGCAAGACCATCGTGATGGTGACCCACGACCCGGCGGCGGCGCAATACGCCAAGCGATCGCTGCATCTCGACAAGGGCCACTTCATCGAGAAGGAGCTCGCGGCGTGAACGATTTGGTCCTGATCCGCAAGAATCTGTTCCGCCGGAAATTGCGAGCCGTCCTGATGATGGTCTCGATCCTGATCGCGTTTGCAATCTTCGCCGTGCTGGCGAGCTTCGAGCGCGCCTTCAACGCCGGCCAGGACCGCGCCACGCCCGACCGCCTGGTGGTCCTCAACAAGATCAACTTCACCCAGCCCCTGCCGATCTCCTACTACAATCGCGTCGCGGCCATCGACGGCGTCGCCCAGATCACCCACTTCAGCTGGTTCGGAGGCTATTATCAGGAGCCCAGGAACTTCATCGCTGCCTTTGCTGTCGATCCGGAGAACTGGATGAAGCTTCGCGACAGCGACTTCGTGTTTCCACCCGAGGTCCGCGCGGCCTTCATCCGCGAGCGCACCGGCGTGCTGGTCGGGGCGCGTATGATGGAGAAATGGGGCTGGAAGATCGGTGATCACATTCCGATCTCGAGCAGCATCTGGTCCCAAAAGAACGGCTCGCACGCCTGGGACTTCATCATCGTCGGCAGCTTCACCGCCCGCATTCCGCAGGCCGACACCAACGTCATGCTGATGGGCTACGATTATTTCAACGAGACCCGCTCGTTTGGCAAGGACCTGATCAACTGGCTGGCGCTGCGCACCACGTCGGTGGCCGCGAACGAGCGCGTGACCGACGCCATCGACGGGATGTTTGCCAATTCTCCCTATGAGACGACGACCGACAGCGAGAAGGCCTTCAACAAGGCGTTCGCCGCCCAGCTCGGGAACGTCGCGCTGATCGTCGAGCTGGTGGTCGGGGCGGCCTTCGTGACGATCCTGATGATCGTCGGCAACACCATGGTGATGACGGTGCGCGAGCGCACACGCGAGATCGGGGTGCTGAAGACGCTGGGCTTTCCCGGTGGCCGTATCCTGCGCCTGGTGCTCGGCGAATCGATCCTGCTGGCGCTGCTCGGCGGGCTGCCCGGCCTCTGCGTCGCGCTGCTTCTGATCACCAGGGTGCGAGACAGCCTGATGAGCTTCGTTCCCACGTTGTCGCTATATCCGGATATCGCAGCGGTGGCGGTGGGACTGATGGTCGTGTTCGGTATCATCACCGGTCTGGTACCGGCGCTCAATGCGATGCGCCTCAATATCGTCACTGCGCTCGGACGGAGCTGACCCGATGCGCTCGATTATCCTGCAGATCCTGGCGGTCACCACCATCAATCTCAAGAGCCTGCCGCAGCGCCTGTGGCTGTCGCTGGCGACGGTGATCGCGGTCGGTCTCGTCGTCACCGTGCTCTTGGCGTTTCTCTCCATGGCCAATGGATTCCGGCGCACCATCGCGGATTCCGGCGCGGAGGATATCGCCGTTGTGTTGCGCAGCGGCGCGGTTTCGGAGATCAACAGCGTCGTCCTGCGCGATCAGGTCCGGTTGATCGAGGACGGTCCGGGCATCGCCAAAGCCGTCGACGGCAAGCCGCAGACCTCGGGCGAGCTCTATCTGACGGTCAATGGAATCAAGCGCAGCACGATGACCAAGGCGAGCCTGCCGCTGCGGGGTCTTGGGCCGCAGGGCCCGGCGCTGCGTCGTGGCGTCGTCATGACCGCCGGCCGGATGTTCAATCCGGGCAGCAACGAGATCATCGTCGGCCGGGCGCTGGGCAAGGAATTCGAGGGCTTCGAGCTCGACCAGACGGTGACCTTCAACAATACGCGGTGGACGGTGGTCGGAATCTTCGCCGCTGACGGCAGCGTGTTCGAATCGGAGATCTGGGCCGATCTGCCGGTGTTGCAGAGCCTGTTCAAGCGCGCCGGCGCCGTCCAGACCGTCCGCGCGCGGCTATCGAGCCCCGCGGCGATCGAGACGCTGCGTGCGTACAGCGACAACGATCCGCGGCTCAAGCTCGACGTGATGTCGGAGGCCGCCTACTTCGCCCAGCAGGCGTCGAATACTTCGGACCTGATTCAGAAGCTCGGCTGGCCCCTGGCGATCGCGATGGCGTTCGGCTCGCTCGCCGGCGCGCTCAACACGATGTACTCTTCGGTCGCGGCGCGCGCGACCGAGATCGCGACCTTGCGCGCCATCGGGTTCGGCGGCTTTTCGGCGTTCGTCGGCACGCTGGTCGAGTCGCTGATCCTCGCTGCGATCGGGGGCGTGATCGGGGCCGCGGCCACCTTCTTGATTTTTGACGGCTTCACCGCCTCGACCATGGGCGGAAGCTTCAGCCAGGTCGTGTTCAACTTCCAGCTCAGCCCACGCCTCATCGGCCAGGGCCTGTTGCTCGCGCTTGCGGTCGGCCTGTTCGGCGGACTGTTTCCCGCTCTCCGCGCCGCCCGCATGCCGATTGTCGCCGGGCTCTACGGCTGATCGCCCGCGGCGTTTGCTGCGGGCGCAGGTGACTTGCATCGTTTGCCCCTCGCTGAACTGCGCTGGCTTGTTCGCATCTGGCGTAAGTTGAGCGCAGCGGGCGCCGCGTGTGAAGCGATCCCAGCCTCCCTCCAGCCCCCACCGAAATTCCTTCATTCAATCTCGCCCGCCCCGCGAGAGGAACAGTTAACGATCTTCAATAGCCGAGCCTTAAGCGTCCGAGCCTAGGTTTGGCGGCGCAGGGTTCGACGCAGCCGGATCGTGCAGCTGTTGTCGCCGGCTCATGGCGCGGAGGACGTCATGGTCTGGATCGTCTTAGGGGTTAGCGGGCTTCTGGCGCTGATCGCTGTCGCGATACCGCAGTTGATAGTTTTCGGCCTGGCGCTTCTGATCATTCCCGGCCTCGTTCTCTGGGCCGCGCCCACCGTGTTCCTCTATACGGCGACGTTTGCGATCGTGCGCCGCTATCTGCCCGTATCTCACCCGCGCGCTGCCAATCTCATTGCGGGCGTCATGACGCTCGGCCTCGGCGTCGTCGTAACGTTGCCGATGGCACTGTCCGGGCGGCACGCCTTCCATCAGGCGACACAGGGGGACGTGGTCCCGTCCGATCGCGTCGTCATTGCCGGGGACGTTCTCCTCGACAGCGACAGGACACCGACCGAAGGCAGCGAGCTCAATTGGCGCGTGCCGTGCTATGCGCTGTGCGCCTCATTGCTGGATACGCCCGGCGTGACCTCGGTCACGCTCACCGGCACGAATGAGCGCGGCGATGCGGTGAAGCCGATCAGCTATCGCCTGGTGCCCAAGAGCGAAGCCGGCTCCAATGATGTGGCTCCGAAAAAGCCCGAGCTGATCCTGCAATACCTGCCGGAGAAGCAGGTCATTGGTGCTCCCGAGGTCATCATCGCGGCGCGCAAGGCGCGGGAGAATGCAGTCATCTCCCACTGGGCTCTGCGGCTTGCAAGCGACGTCACGCTGTCCATCGTTCCGTCGCCTCCGCATCACGATCTGACGATCAAGATGACGTCTGCGATCGGCCGGGACGCCCATGGGGTCGGCCTCAAGCAACTGGATTTGCGCGACCGCGGTGGACGCGTGCTGCTGCGCCGTGAATACGCGACGGCCGACGTCGTCGTGGCGCCGCTGCTTCTAACGCCTTCCGACATGCTCACCCGCTCAGGCTGGGAACTGGCGCGGACCACGCTGCAAGCCGGTAACGGCTTCGCCGGCGTCCAGCCGATCAAGGTGCTGTTCGATCAAACGACGCTGGCGCGGCCGCCCGAACCGCAAGATGCCCCGGCCGTCCACCGCCGCGATGGCGTGACCGACATGCGCGACCGGGTCGCCGCGGCCCTGCTGCAACCCGATCCTCAGGTGGACCTCGCGCTCGCGCCCCGCTGGCTTGCGACGCTCGACTGGTTTTCCATGAAAGACGGCGATTACGAACTGCTTGGCAAGGTGATTGCCGACACCAGGGTGACCGATCTGCGGCCGCTGTTCGACAACGTCCGCGCTCCCGTGCGGCCGCAGCTTCGCGGCGCCATCATCGCGCGATTGATCAATCCCGCGACGCCTCCTGAGCTGCGCAGCAGTCTCGATGGTCTGGTGCGCAAGATGGCCCCTGGAACGTTTGCGGTGCCCACAGCCGACGAGATTGCGCTGTTGCGCGACCAGTCGATGCGACTGAATCTGCCCCATCTGATCGAGCGCCTGTCCGATCAGGGCCAGGCAGGCGTACCGGAGCTGGTGCGTATCCTTCAGGCGGATGTGCAGGTCGAGCCGTGGCAAAGGCGGCGACACGTCGTCGAGGCCGTGTGCCGTGCGTTCATTCGGCTTGGGCCTGATGCCGCCGGTGCGCTGCCTGATGTCATCGCATTGTTCGATCAACCGCGTCGGCCGCTCGGCGGCGACGTGAGTCACATGACCTGGTGGGGCGTCGCCATGGTTCGCATGGGCCGCGCGATCGACGAGGTACCGTTTCCGCCGAAGTCTACCCCTCAGGACATCGCCCAAGGCCGGTCCTTCATCGTGCAGGCCGCGGAGCGCGCTCGCAATCGTCCCGAATGGGACCGGGACAGCGACAAGTGCGTGAGGTGAGCAGTCCCGTGGCCGCGAAGTCCTACCCCAGCCTTTTCCGCTGGCTCAGATACCGCAGCGCGAGCTTGATGAAATTGTGGACCACCATCGACGTCTCGTCCTCCCTGAACACCAGGAACACGTCGGCCGCGGGCGGTGAGGGCCGGATCGGACGAAACACGATATCGGCCGTCGTAAAACGCGCGATCGACTGCGGCACGAGCGCGACGCCGAAGCCGGCCGCGATCAAGCTCGGGATCGACTGCGCGTCCACGACTTGCTGGGACACCTTCGGCAGGAAGCCGGCATCGACGCAGCAGGTCTGCACATAGCGCGCGAAATCGGAGCTGTTGGGGTCCAGGATGACGTGATCCTCCGACGCCAACTCACCGAGGGTGATGCGCTTGCGTTGCGCCAGCCGGTGCGAGCGGGACACCGCGAGGACGACCTCTTCCCGCCATGCCAGCTTGCTGGTCAGGTCGCGTTCACCGGGAATGCCGCGAATGAGCGAGATGTTGGTCGTGCGGTTGAGCAGGGCCGCGATCTGCAGCGCCGGCGCCTGCTCATGTACCGTCATCCTGACCAGGGGCGCGACCTGCCGGTAGGCCGCAAGCAACTCCGCCAGACGACCGCGCAGAATGGAGCCGGTCGCGCCAAGGTCCAACGTTCCGATCAGGCCGGCGCCGATCGACCGTACCTCGTCTTCCGCGGACTTGACCTGTTGCAGGATCGCACGCCCCCGCAGCAGCATCGCTTCACCGGCCTGCGTCAGCTCGACCTTGCGGCTCGTTCGGTAGAGCAGCTGGGTGCCCAGCTCCGCCTCGAGGGCCTGGATATGCTGGCTGAGCGGCGGCTGCGAAAGGTTCAGTCGCCGGGCGGCGAGGGTGAAGCTGCGCTCCTCGGCCACCGCAATGAAGTATCTGACCTGGCGAAGGTCCATAGGGAAAACCTATCAATCGTGTCGTTCTATATATTGGACTTGATGTCGCACCTAGTCAACGAATGACCGATGGAGCCCTTCTTCCGTCGTGCAAGCGGCGGATGGCTCCGGACGCAGCGGCGCCATGTCGCCGCCAACGACAAGAAATGGCGAAAGGCTCAAAGCCGACCAAGCCAGACAGACACAAGCCCCAGCGAGCGAGGAAAACCATGCCCAGGATCTTCAAGTCACTCTTCTTCCAGGTCGTCGTCGCACTCGCGCTCGGCATTGCCCTCGGCATGGCCTATCCGGGCACGGCATTGCAGATGAAGCCGCTCGGTGACGGCTTCATCAAGCTCATCAAGATGCTGGTGCCCGTCATCGTGTTCTGCGTCGTGGTGCAGGGAATTTCAGCGGCCGGGGACCTGTCGAAGGTCGGAAGGGTCGGCATCCGCGCGCTGCTCTATTTCGAGATCGTCACCACCGTCGCCCTGATGTTCGGCATTGCGCTGGCCTATTATTTCCAGCCCGGCGCCGGCATGAACATCGATCCCAGCACGCTGGATGCCAAGGCGCTCAGCGGATTCAGCCAGACCGCGGCCCAGGTCGCCGGCGGCGGCGTCTCCGAGTTCCTGATGAAGCTGATTCCCGGCACGATCGTGGGCGCCTTCAGCTCCGGCGACGTCCTGCAGGTGCTGATCGTCTCGATCATGTTCGGCTGTGCCGTGTCATTGTGCGGCGAGCGCGCAAAGCCGGTCGTCGATTTCATCGAGCGCGTCAACGAGATCATCTTCAAGATGATGAATTTCGTGGTCCGGCTCGCCCCGATCGGCGTCTTCGGTGCGATCGCGTTCACCGTCGGGAAGTACGGCATCGGTTCGCTCAAGCAGCTCGGCGGCCTCGTCGGCCTGTTCTACCTGGCCGTCATCCTCTTCGTGGTGGTCGTTCTCGGCGCGATCATGCGCCTGTCCGGCTTCAGCCTGTTCAAGCTGCTGGCCTATCTGCGCGAGGAGCTGATGATCGTGCTCGGCACGGCCGCGGGCGACAGCGTGCTGCCGCAGACCATGCGCAAGCTCGAACTGCTCGGGATCAAGCGATCGACGGTCGGCCTCGTCATCCCGACCGGGTATTCGTTCAACCTGGATGCGTTCTCGATCTACCTGACCCTGGCGGCGGTCTTCATTGCACAGGCGACCAATACCCCGCTTGCCATGGGAGACCTGCTGGCGATCCTCGGCGTCGCGCTGCTCACCTCCAAGGGGGCTCACGGCGTCCCGGGCTCGGCCATTGTCGTCCTCGCCGCGACGCTGTCGGCTATACCGGCCATCCCGGCGATCGGGCTGGTGCTGATCTTGTCGGTGGACTGGTTCATTGGTATCGCTCGCGCGCTCGGCAATTATGTCGGAAACTGCGTTGCGACGGTCGTCGTCGCCTCATGGGAAGGCGACCTTGATCGCGCGAAGGCCCGTCGTATCCTGGATGGCGAGATGGTTCCTTCAGGCGAACCTCTGCAGGCCGATGCCGCGGGTGCGGATGCTCCCGTCGCGGGTTTGCAGACGCTTTGAACGCGGACGCGTGTGAGGTTGGCGATGGCGACACTTTCGATCGAACCCCTGACGAAGCAGGCGTTCGCACCGTTCGGGGACGTCGTCGAAACGGAAGGGGCAATACCCCTGTCGATCAACCAGGGCTATGCCAGCCGCTTTAACGAGCTTGCCAATATCGACGTCGCCGCGGAGGGCGGACAGGTCAACATCAGCTGGTTTGTCGCCTCGGTGCGTCCTGCGCCGGTCGCAATCCGCCTGATGGAGCGCCATCCGCTCGGAAGCCAGCTGTTCATGCCGCTCAATGGCGTGGACTGGCTGGTCGTGGTTTGCATGGACCCGCGCAATGCTGCTAGCTATCGGGCGTTCGCGGCGGCGGGGCATCAGGGGGTCAACTATGCCCGCAACTGCTGGCATCACCCGCTTCTGGTTCGCAAGGAGGCAAGCCCGTTTCTTGTGGTCGACCGCAAGGGCGAGGGGAATAATCTCGAAGAATATTGGCTGGACGAGACGATGCAGCTCGATCTGATGCCGGATCACCGTTCCGGAGCGTAATCCGTGGGCTACTGCTGACCCATCGCACCGGTAACCTCACGAGGCGCAAAGATGTCATCGCGAACTTATCACGTGCCGCAGGGCGGCCTTCCGCCGCAGACGGATCTTCTGAGCGGCCGGGCGGTCTTCACGACCGCATACGCCGTCATTCCGGGCAACGTGCAGCGCGATATCGTCACGAGTTACCTGCCGCATTGGGACAATACGCGCGTCTGGGTGCTGGCACGCCCGCTCTCCGGCTTTGCCGAGACGTTCTCTCACTATCTGATGGACATCGCGCCGGCCGGGGGAAGTGAAAAGCCCGAGCCCGATGAGAACGCCGAGGGTGTGCTGTTCGTCGTGGGCGGGCAGGTCACTCTCAAGCTGGCGGGCAAGGAAACGGAGCTGAAGGCCGGCAGCTTTGCCTATGTGCCGCCGGGTTGCGAGTGGAGCCTTCGCAATCGCGGGGCGGCGCCGACCCAGCTTCACTGGATCCGCAAGCTGTACCAGCGTGTGCCGGGTTTGGCCGATCCCGAGCCGATCGTGGCCCACGAAGGTTCGATTGCGCCGGTGCCGATGCCTGATACCGAGGGGCGGTGGGCCACCACGCGCTTTGTCGATCCCGCCGACATGCGCCATGACATGCACGTCAACATCGTGACGCTCGAACCGGGGGGAACGATCCCCTTTATGGAGACGCACGTCATGGAGCACGGGCTGTATGTGCTCGAGGGCAAGGCGGTCTACCGTCTCAATCGCGATTGGGTGGAGGTCGAGGCCGGAGATTATATGTGGCTGCGCGCGTTCTGCCCGCAGGCCTGCTACGCAGGCGGCCCCGGCCGGTTCCGCTATCTTCTCTACAAGGACGTCAACCGGCACATGAATCTGCGGCAGGGCGCGCCGCTGGTCTAGTCAAAGCGCCAGATCAGGGCCCATAACGTGTAGAGCGACAGCGCGATCGGCGCGATCGCCACCGGCGCCTGATCGCCGCGCAGTGCGGCGAGGATCGCACAGGACGCGGTCGCGAGGCCGATGCTCATCATGATGGCGATGATGCGGGCCCAATTGGCGTGGTGACCGATTCCGCGCCCGACGAGGTAGAGCAGGATGGCGAACAACAGCGCCGCGACCGCCGCAATCGCCAGGATGACGACGACCCAGAAACCGGGGCCGGTGAGCAGCGCGGACAGGACCTTGCCGGCGCCGCGCGCGCCGTTGTGCAGCAGTCCGGCAAGGCCATAGGTGCCGACATCCACCGGCGCGCTGGTATCCGCCGGCAATCGGCGCAGCGTCATTGCGGTGTCGGCAAAATCGATCAGCGCGGCGACGGCTGCGACGCCAAGCAAGGCTCCGGTTAGCCGGAAGCCGAGGGCGATGATCATCAGGTGAGAAATCATGCTGCGTTGGTGTCGGTCGGTGACCGCGAGGTTCACCTGGCGCCTTATCCGGACGCAATCCAGTTGCGCAAGCCCTCGACGCTGCGGAATCCGTCGGCGGCGTAGCAGTGGATCGACGGAGCGGCGCCTTGCATCATCTCGGCCAGCGCGTGTCCTGGACCGAGGTCCAGGACACGATCGACGCCTTGCTCCGCAAGAGCCTCCAGTGTCGCCGCCCAGCCGATCTCGCGTGCGACCTGGCTTGCGAGCCTTGCCATCGCATCCGGCACGGAGAAGATGCGTTCGCCGCCATCTCCGGCGAGGAGGATTTTCCGGTCTGCGACAGGGGCGAATGTGCTTGCCGCGAGCGCCTGCTGCAGGGGCTCACAGGCGGGCGCGAGCCGCGACGTGTGAGAGGCGATCTTGACGGCGAGAAGGCCGGCGCGCGCGGCGCGCTGCGTTGATGCCTCGTGGCAGAGATTGATCACGTCCCGCTCCGTGCCGCCAACCACGTAAAGGAGATCGGGGTTCCTGATCGCGATCTCGCAGCTATGCTTTGCAAGCAGCGTTTCGAGTGTTGGCCGTTCGAGCCCGCGGACATAGCCGAGCCGTCCGTCCGGACCGGGCACGCTATCCATCAATCGCGCGCGAATAGCTGTTAGCCGCAAGGCTTCGTCGGCAGTCCATATTCCCGCAACGCTCCAGGCTGCCATTTCGCCGACGCTGTAGCCAGTGACAACGGTTGGTCCGGTCAGCAGATCGGCAATGCAGGCGTGGATCGCGAGGGCCGATGTGACGGTCAGGATCTGGCTGACACGGTTGGCGGCCAGCTCGTCCGTGCCGCGCGTCCTAACGAGCTCGCGCGGGTCTTCACCGAGACAAGCTGTTGCCGCCATGAAGATCGGCTCCGCGACAGGGTTCTCCGAGACCAGATCAAGGATCTTGTCCGAGAGGGTCCCCTGACCGCCGCAGAGCAGTGCTAGCATCCGGATTCAAACCGATCGACGAACAGGGCCATGGCAAGCAGATCTGCCGAGCCGCCCGGACTGAGATTGCGCGCGACGAAAGCCCGGTGAATGCCGGTTGCGCGATCATGCCAGCCTGGGCGGCCGATTCCGCCCGCGGCAAGAAATGCGGATGCGCTGGCTTGTGCGAAGTGCAATCCATCGGCTCCACCCCGGTGCAGCAGATTGGTGTCGGCGACCTCGGCGATCAGCGCCATGCAGGTCTGGACCCGGACCGCCTCCTCATCATGAGGCGCGAGCTGCCGCGCCGCATGCAGCGCGGGAACGGCGACATTATAGACGGAGGGAAAGCCGCAAGCGGCTTCCGCTCGGGCGCCGCCGGTGCCGTAGCGCCGTGATGCCACGGCGCCATGGCTGCGCAAGGATATCGGGCCGTCGAGGATAGCCTCGCCCCAACGTTGCGACACCAGTTCGCCGAGCGGCTTGCGGATGCCGAGTGCGCTGCGATAGCCGGCCGCGGCGCAGAGCAGGCCCAGTCCGAAGATCGCGCCGCGATGCGTATTCACGCCCGAGGTCGCCGCCAGCATCGCAACTTCCGCCGCAACTCCGATCGCGCGCAACCGGCCCATGCCGGCGCCCTCGGCGCCTGCGGCGGCGAGTTTACTGAAGAACGGCGCCAGCGTGTCGGCGCTCCGGCGCAGCAGCGCGGCATCCATGTCGCGATGCGCACCGTTGTCGACATGGCTGACCAACCCCGGCTTAGGATAGGTCTCGACCTCGAGCGTCAGGGAGAGCGATGCGAGACGGCCGAGCTGCTCAGCATCGAATGCGCGTTGCGGCGCCGCTTGCCATCTCAGGGCAAGGTTCATGACGCGGCTCGGGACAGAAAGGCCGCGCGCGTCGTGCTCGCGACACCGGTCGGACCTTTCACGAGAACTTCGTCCTCGTCATTGCCGATCAGCTCACGCCATTGCGCGCCGCCGGCGGGACCCGTGATCTCGCCGTCCAACCGCATTGGCGCTTGCCTGGCAATCGCGGCGATGGCGGACGGCAGGGTCTCCGTTTGCGTTGCTGCCGACAGCGGCCAGAGCAGATCGAGGTCCGAACCCTCGGTAAGGTAGGGAAGGCCGGTGAGATGCTGCCAGGCCAAGCTGCCGAACGTGCGGGTCTCCGGCAGAAGTTGAAGCAGCAGGTCTATCGTCGTGCGCCAATGCGCAGGCGCTGCTGCGGCGGCGTCGGCCAGCAAGGGGGGCAGGGCGAATGCGATGATATCGGCGGCGGCGAGCGAGATCGCAATGCGCCGTTTGCCGTGGCTGGCCGGCAGCGGCAGGCCGAGCGGAATCATTCCAGCGACGTCGCTGCAAGCTGGCCGGCGAACGATGAGCGGATGGCCGGCACCGACCCAGCCTGCGACGATCGGCTCGCTGGCGAGCTCGGGATAGCGGTTCATCACGGCGCTCCATCCGGACGCCGACGCCTTCACCATGCTGTGGCGCGCGAGCGGCTCAGCCATGTCGCGCCTCCTGATGCGGAGCCGCCGCGAGCGCGACAACGCGATCGGCGATCTCGGCGGCCTTGCGCCGTCCGCCGCGCGCAGCGCCGAGCCGGCCGCGATCGTCCTGTCCTTGCGGTCGTTGCAGCACGGCGGCAAGCTGCGGCGCGAGGGGCGCGCCTGCGTCCCAGACGACATCAATGCCGCCTGTCCGCACCATGTTGTCGAGCCCGGGCGCGAACACCGGCGTTACTTCGGCCTTCGCCTTCAGCACATCGATCGGCAGCTTGGTGACCCGCGCCATCGATGGCAGATCCATCACCGCAGGATGGGCGCCGGGCAGCGCGACCAGCGTGCCGGTGGCGAGCGCAGTAGCGATGAATGCGCCGGCGGCGCTGCCGCCATAGAGCAGGCTGATGGTGTGATGCCCCTCGGCTTCGGCCAGCAGCAGCGTCTTGGCGAGATGCGACAAATACTCGCTGAGGCCGAGCAGCTCGTCGCGCTTGCTCATGCGCTGGCTGGCAGAATCCACCAGGATCAGGATCGGCGCGCGATTGCCCGATTTGACGATCTCGATGATGCGTCCCGCGAGCACGATGGCTTCGTCCACGCCGAGCGGCTGGCCTTGCGTGATGCCGAGCACGTGGATTGGTCCGCCGCCGGACAGCACCGCCTGCCCGGAGATCATCGCGCCCGAGGTTTCGATGCTACTGCCGTTCGGGAAAAGGCCGGCCAGGATGTCAGCGAGCGTCATCGGCGTTCTCCCTGTTATCGGCCGCGAGAAGGAACGCGCCGGTCGGACGTGCGGGGATTTCGGTCGGCTGGTCGATGCCGAGCGTCTGCCAGATCTCGACGGCATCCTTGACCTCGCCAAAGCGCTGCAACCGTCGCTCCAGACGCGCCTGTTCTGCTGCGAGAACCGCGACGTCACATCCTGCGCTGATCTTGAGCGCGACGATCGCGGCTTGTCGAAACGCCAGTGCCTCGTCGTCGACGAACGCATCGGCGCCGCCGATCAGGAAGCGGTGCTTGCCGCCCATCGTGCGCCAGACCAGCGCGCGGTCGCGCGAGTCGAATTCCTCGATGCCCCTGTTGGTCTCGATCACTTCGGGGCCGCTGACGCTGAGCCGGCCCTGTTCGGAGATAATCACCTTCGAGCAGGTGCCGGCGATCAGGCTGCCGCCGCCATAGCAGCCGGCGCGGCCCCCAATCAGGCCGACGACGTTGACGCCGGCGCGGCGCGCCTCGATCACCGCGCGCATGATCTCCGCGATCGCGAGCTCGCCGGCATTGGCCTCCTGCAGCCGCACGCCGCCGGTGTCGAACAGGATCAGCACGTCCTGGCTGAGCGCGCGCGCCGCTCGCAAGAGCCCGGTGAGCTTGGCGCCGTGGACTTCACCGAAGGCGCCGCCCATGAAGCGCCCCTCCTGCGCGGCGAGGAGAACGGCTTTGCCGTCCAGCCGGCCGCGGCCGACGACGATGCCGTCGTCGAACTGCTCGGGTAGGTCGAAGATCGCCAGATGCGGGCTGATCTCGCGCAACTCCGGTCCGATGAATTCGCAGAAGCTGCCGGCATCGACCAGCGCGTCGATGCGCTGCCGGGCGCTGGCCTCGTACCAGCTCAGCGAGACGTCATTGCAGGTCGCAGCTGTCATCGTTCCGGCTCCTCGATCTTGCGAACGCCCTGGGCAAGCCGCAGCGCGACCGTGTCAGGCCGCGCGCCGCCGTCATTGATGGAGATGCGCAAGCCGCCGGCAGGGCGACGTGTGACGAAGTCGCGGACCACGGCGTCCCACACCGCGCCGAACCCGTGCGCGGCGGTGGCGATGTCGATTGTGCAGGTGTCGGCCGGCGGGGACCGTTCCAGCAGCACTTCGAGATTGCCGGAGGCAACCACGCCGACGATCGCCTGCGCGCGGGTGCCGCTGGCGGATCTGGGTGCAGACAGTCTGAAGCTGAGCTTTTCCATGCAAAGACTCCTCACCAGTTGCGGAAACGGCTGGGCGGGCGGTAGAGGCCGCCGGAGGCCAGCATGAGATCCTTGATCGAACGGGCCGCGAGCAGATTGCGGTCGGCGTCGAGCGGATCGATGCCGAGATCTTCGGGGCGCCGGATCACGCCGCGCTGCCTGAGCTGCTCGACGAGCTTTGCATCCCGCGCA
The DNA here is from genome assembly GCF_053592855.1 of Bradyrhizobium sp. T-1. Classification (NCBI taxonomy): domain Bacteria; kingdom Pseudomonadati; phylum Pseudomonadota; class Alphaproteobacteria; order Hyphomicrobiales; family Nitrobacteraceae; genus Bradyrhizobium; species Bradyrhizobium sp. T-1. Next base: position 991,408 of record NZ_CM132115.1, read on the forward strand.
CGGCCGATATCGGTGTAGCCGGCGACGCCACGGATCGCCTGCTCGCGCTCGTCCTTGCTGCGGCACATCAGGAGGTTGGCGATGCCTTCCTCGGTGACGATGTGGGTGACGTCGTCCGAGTAGACCATCACCGGCGCGAGATCGAGCTTGAGCTCCTGCGCCAGATCGAGCGCATCCAGCCGCTCGACGAACAGCGGCGTGTTGCGCTCGCCAAAGGTCTCGCCGATCTGCACCACGAGCTTGCGGCCCCGGCGCAGCGCGGCGCTGGAATCGGGGTCGGCTTCGGCACCAGCCTTGAGCCAGGGCTCGCTCGGGTGACGGCGGCCACGCGGATCGGAGCCCATGTTTGGCGCGCCGCCGAAGCCGGCGATGCGGCTGGTCGTCACCGTCGAGCTGTGGCCCTCGAGGTCGATCTGCAGCGTCGATCCGATGAACATGTCGCAGGCATAGAGGCCCGCGGTCTGGCAGAAGGCGCGGTTGGAGCGCAGCGAGCCATCGGGTCCGGTGAAGAAGATGTCGGAGCGCGCGGCGACGTAATGCTCCATGCCGACTTCCGATCCGAAGCAATGGATCTGCTCGACCCAGCCGGCTTCGATCGCCGGAATCATCGTCGGATGTGGATTGAGCGCGAAATGGGTGCAGACCTTGCCCTTGAGGCCGAGCTTCTCGCCATAGGTCGGCAGCAGCAGCTCGATCGCGGCAGTATTGAAGCCGATGCCGTGATTGAGCCGGCGCACACCGTAGGGCGCGTAGATGCCTTTGATGGCGAGCATCGCCGTCAGGATCTGGGTCTCGGTGATGGCGGCGGGGTCGCGGGTAAACAGCGGCTCGACATAGAAGGGACGGCCAGCCTCGACCACGAAATGCACGAGGTCGCCAGGGATATCCACGCGTGGCACCTTGTCGACGATCTCGGTGACCTGCGCCACGACGAGACCGTTCTTGTAGCTCGTCGCCTCGACCACCGTCGGCGTGTCCTCGGTGTTCGGCCCCGTATAGAGATTGCCGTCCTTGTCGGCGCTCACCGCCGCGATCAGCGCGACGTTCGGCGTGAGGTCGATGAAGTAGCGGGCGAATAGCTCGAGATAGGTATGGACGGCGCCGAGCTCGATCTTGCCGCCGAACAGCATGCGCGCGATGCGCGCCGATTGCGGGCCGGAATAGGAGAAGTCGAGCCGCCGCGCGATGCCCTTCTCGAAGATGTCGAGGTGGGAGGGCAGGACCACGCCTGATTGCACCATGTGCAGGTCATGGACATCCCGGGGGTCGAGGTTCGCGAGCGCCGAGGCGAAGATGTCGGCCTGCTTTTGATTATCGCCCTCCAGGCACACCCGGTCGCCTGACCGGATCACCCCCTTCAGAAATGCGGGGAGGTCGGGAATCGGGACGACCTTCCCCCTGGCGTGCTGTCGGCCGGCCGCGAGGCGTTCGCCTAGGGCGGCCTTTTGCATACCCCAATCGCTCATTTCGGCTCCCTGGCATGCGAGGTTGGTCTTCGATGACGTCGAATGTATGCGTATTGCCTTCGAATGTCAATTAGTGTATACGTAAACCCATAAGCGATGGATATTCGCATACACAGGAGGGAATTTATGATGCGAATGCATGCAGAAGGCCCGTATCCGGGGACTCGCGCCCCGCTCACAGAGGGGAGGCGCCCGTGACCATTTCAGGCGTAGCTCTGCTTGCGATCTGCACGCTGCTGGGGGGCCTGCTTGGGGACCTGCTCGGCGTTGCCCTCGGTGTGAAGGCCAATGTCGGCGGCGTCGGCATTGCGATGATGTTCTTGATCGCCGCCCGGCTCTGGCTGGTGCGGCACGGCCTGCTCAGCCGCGGGCTCAACACCGGCGTCGAGTTCTGGGGCAGCTTCTACATTCCGATCGTGGTCGCCATGGCCGCGCAGCAGAACGTCGTCGCCGCGGCGAAAGGCGGTCCGATTGTCGTCATTGCGGGGCTAGGCGCGGTCGCGGTGTGTTTCACGATGGTGGCCTTGATCGGCCGGCTCAGTGGCCGCGTCGAGACCATGGACGAGATCGAGGCCCGAGAGGCGATCGAGGCGAATGTGCCCCACTTCAAATCCGGGAGGGTTGGATGACCATGATCTCTCACGTTCTCGCCGCCAATGCGCTGATCACGGCGTTCGCCGCCGTCGGGATCCTGATGTGGATCTCGGGTGCGATCTCGAAATACCTCACCTTCGGGCGCATCCACGGCTCGGCGATCGCGATCATGCTGGGTCTCGTGCTGGCCTTTTTCGGCGGGCTTGCCACCGGCGGCGAAAAGGGCGTCGCCGACCTGCCGGCGCTGACCGGGATCGGCCTGATGGGCGGCGCGATGCTGCGGGATTTCGCCATCGTCGCCACCGCCTTCGAGGTCGATGTCATCCATGCGCGCAAGGCCGGATTGATCGGTGCGGTCGCGCTCGGACTGGGAACGGTCGTTCCGTTCATTCTGGGCGTTCTCGTTGCCGCAGCCTTTGGCTACACTGATGCCGAATCGCTCACGACGATCGGCGCGGGTGCGGTCACCTACATCGTCGGTCCGGTCACGGGGGCAGCGATCGGCGCGTCGTCGCCGGTCATTGCGCTCTCGATCGCGACCGGTGTATTCAAGGCGGTGATCGTGATGATCGGTACGCCCTTCGTCGCGAAGATGATCGGCCTCGACAATCCGCGCAGCGCAATGGTGTTCGGCGGCTTGATGGGGACGGTCAGTGGCGTTTCCGGAGGTCTTGCGGCAACCGATCGGCGTCTGGTGCCTTACGGCGCATTGACCGCGACGTTTCATACCGGGTTGGGATGCCTGGCCGCACCGTCCATTCTCTACTTCACGGTGCGCGCAATCATAGGAAGCTGAATGGCGGGTCTGTTCAAAGTCGCAGCCGAAGCAGAAGAAGATGGCGGCCTCCTCTCCGATCGCATCCGCAATGCGCTCACGGACGAGATCGCGTCCGGTGCGCTCGTCGCCGGTTCGGCTCTGGAAGAGCAGCAGCTTGCCGATCGCTTCGGGGCTTCCCGCACGCCGGTGCGGGAGGCGCTGCGGCAGCTCGTCGTCAGCGGACTGGTCGAGGTGCGTGGGCGTCGCGGGGTCGTGGTGGCGCGGATGACGCCCGAGCGGATCATGGACATGTTCGAGACCAGCGCAGAGGTGGAAGCCATGTGCGTCCGCCTCGCGACCTATCGCATGACGCCGCTCGAGCGCAGCCGCCTGATCGAGCTGCACGAAGGTTCGCGGGCGATGGTCGAGGCCAGTGACGTCGATGCCTACGATGCCTTCAACCGGGTGTTCCACGAATGCATCTACAGCGCGACGCACAACTCGTTCATGGCCGAGCAGGCCCAGGACGTGCGTGCGCGGTTGAGTGCCTTCCGCCGCACGCAATTGCGGCAGGGCGATCGCATTCGCAAGTCCCGCGACGAGCATGATGCCATCATGCAGGCGATCGCCGAGGGCGACGGCGAGACCGCCTCACGCCGGATGCGTGCACATATGCTGAACGCTGCGGCGGCGCTGCGGCGTTACATCGAAGACCGCGTCAGGCCGGTTCAGTCGCCTGAGCCCGACGACGTTTGATGCCGCGCCGTCCGACCCGTGCGTCATAGCGGGAACGTCAGCGATTTCGCCAGCCTGACCAGATCGACCTGGCGGCGGCATCCCGTCTTCTCGAACACATGAAGCAGATGGGTTTTCACGGTGGCGACGGACACGCCGAGCAGCCCTGAGATCGCGTCGCGTGTATGTCCCTCGCAGATGAGCTCGAAGATGCGGATCTCGGCCGGCGTCAAATCGTAGAGCTGGTTGAGGGCGACGTGAGACATCTGCGGCGGTCCCGAGGCCGACGCCACGAACAGCGCCGCGGCGGCGCGCTGGGCCAGGCGGGCTCGCATGTGGCCGCGTCGCAGCGGCAGGACGTGGATGACGAGAGGGGCGCCGTTCGGGCGAGGGACCGCGATGCCAATGCCTTTCTGGCCGAGTGCGGCCTCGTCCCTTGCGGCTTGTGCGACGGCCGACTGCAATGTGGCGCTCGTCGTCGCGGACTCAACCGCGATCCGGCCATGTCGGGTCGTGATCGGATCGCCGGCTGCGAGCATCGCGGTGGCGGCGGCGTTGCTGTGAACGATCCTCGACTCCTCGTCCGCGAGGACGACGCCGACGGTCAGAGCCTCCATGGTCGCGGCGAATGTCGTGGCTTCCACCGTCTTCATGTCGAACAGGTTGCTGATGGTCACGGCGCGGCGGATGTGGGGCGCGAGAAGGCGCAATCCGTTGACCTGCGCATCGTCGATGGCGCCGGCGGATTCGTGCTGGCTGAAGATCGCATTTCCGACCATCATTCTGTCGCGCACGAGACCGACGGCAACGGCGTCGAACAGGCCCTTGGGCAGGGCCCATTCGCGATAATAGCGATTGCCGGAAATGATCTCCTGCCGGACCGCCTGGGATTGAACGATGGGTTCGCCGAGCGGGTATTGCCGGATACGCTCGGCACCGCCCCAGAGCTCGATGATGTCGGCCCCATAGCCGATCGCATTCCGGGTCATCTCGGTCAGGTCGGAGCCGGAGACCGCATTGACGACGGCTTTCATGTTGGTGAGGCTGGCCACCGAAAGCGCGCCGGTGGCAAAGCCGAACTCCGCGCATATCTCGTTCAGGATGTCGGCCCAGCGTTCAGGTGCGATCACGCAATCATAGATGCCGCCGATGAGGTACGAAAACCTTTCGACCGAAGCCTGCTGCATTCCAAACCACTCACTTCAAAATTATACCGGAAACGTCAGCGACTTCGCGAGCCTGACCAGATCGACCTGGCGGCGGCATCCCGTCTTCTCGAACACATGAAGCAGGTGCGTTTTCACGGTGGCGACGGACACGCCGAGCAAGTCCGAGATCGCGTCGCGTGTGTGTCCTTCGCAGATGAGCTCGAAGATGCGGATCTCGGCCGGCGTCAGGTCATAGAGCTGATTGAGCGCGACATGAGACATCTGCGGCGGGCCGGAGGCTGATGCCACGAAGAGGGCGGCGGTGGCGCGCTGGGCGAGGCGGGCCCGCACGGAGCCGCGTCGAAGCGGCAGAACGTGGATGACGAGCGGATCACCGCTCGGGCGAAGGATCGGGATGCCGATGCCCTTCTGGCCGAGCGCCGCCTCGTCCTTCGCGGCCTGCGCGATGGCCTGATGCAACGAGGTGGTCGTCGCCGTCGACTGAACCGCGATCCGGCCCTGTCGCGCCAGGATGGGATCGTTTGCCGTGAGCATGGCATCGGCTGCGGCATTGGCGTGAACGATCTTCGCATCCTCGTCGACGAGGACGACGCCGACCGTCAGGGCCTCGACGGTCGCGGCGAATGTCGCGGCCTCCACGGTCTTCATGTCGAAGAGATTGCTGATCGTCACGGCGCGGCGGATGTGAGGTGCGAGGACGCGCAAACCGCTGATCTGTATCTCTTCAATGGCCCCGTCAGACTCATGCTGAGCGAACATGGCATTTCCGATTATTGTTTTCTCGCGAACAAGGGCGACGCCGACGGCGTCAGACAAGCCCCTGGGCCGGGACCATTCCCGATAATACCGATTGCCGAGAATGACCTCCTCCGGAACGGCCTGGGATCGAATGATCGGTTCTCCAAGCGGATATCGCCGAATGCGCTCAAAGCCGCCCCAGAGTTCGACGATGTCGGCCGCATACTCCTTGCTGGTCTGGGCCAGCGTCGGGACAGGGTCGGTTCCGGAGGCCGCATTGACGCCGATCGTCACATTGGTGAAGCTGTAGGCCGAGAGCAGGGCGGTCGCGAAGCCGAGCTCCAGGCGAATATCGTTCAGAACATCCGTCCAGTGCTCGGGCGCAATCACACAATCGTAGATCGCGCCGATGAGGTCGGAGAATTTCTCGACCGAGGCCTGCTGCATTCCGAACCACTCACTCGAAAAATGTCGCTTGAAAGTCACTTCAAAGTCACTTGGGGAACCGCAGCATCCGCCGCTGGCGGGTGTCCCGGTCCGTGAGGCAAGTCTCACCTCAAGGTCTTAGCATTGTGAGTCCGCGACGCAATGGGAGCACTTCACACAAGCGCATGGGTCGCCCGATGAATTTTTGCTGATGACGCGCCTTGCGCCTGTGTGGCCGTGCGTCCGGTGCTTGGCCTGACTAAGTTTCTGGCAGGCGCGCCGCCTTGTATGCAGCCTGTATCAAGTTGCAGGATTATCCCGATGCAACGCCGCTTGGCGTGCGCTACGGCGGGGAGTTCCCGGCCGAACTGCGGTTCGGGATGCCGGCCTATTTGATCCGGGCAAAGCTGACGACCCCGAGCCCCTTGTTGATCGAGCGGTCGAACACGGTGAAGTAGTTGTTCATCAGCGGCAGCCCGAGAATCGACGGGCCGTTTTCGCTGCCGAAAGCCAGCGAGGCATGGCCGGCTTTCGGTGCGTCGGTCTGCCAATAGGTTTGCGGGGTGACCTCCAGGGTGACGTCGCTGCCGAGCGCGCCTTCCAGGACGAAGGTCAGCACCGGCCAGTCGGCCAGCTTGAGCTTGCTCATCGGCAGGTACCCGGCGTGGATTTCATCCTCGAAGCCGAGAGACTTGAACCGCGCGAGGACCTCCTTGAACACCGGCCTGTCGAGATAGATCCCGGTGGTGCCGCTGTCCACGACCGCATTGGACGCGTCGCCGCTGGCCTTGGTCGGCGGAAAGGCCTCCACGGGCACGGTATTGCCGACCGTGACGGACCTCAGATTGACATTGTAGTAGGTGTCGTGAACCACGCGCGCGACCTGGAAGGCGCCGTCGTAGAGATCGATTTGCTCCTCGCCGCCTCCGAGGATGAGAAATCCGCTGTTCTGCGGATCGGTCGCTGGTTTCGCCGTCGCCATGCTGACCGAAGATCGCAGCGTGTAGAAGGCGAACTTGTTGGCCACCGGGCCCGCGCCCTCGAGTTGCGAGAAGTACGGTTCGATATAGGTGCGGTGGCCGTGCTGAATCTGGTTGTAGGTGTAGTGAGGTGGAGTGGTCGGGCCCGGCATTCTGTAGGCCTCGTTGAGCCTGGCGTAGGCGAGGCCGAGGATGCCGTGCGCCCGCCCGAACATCTCCTTGGTCGCGTGATAGGCGACGGCAGTATGGACCTTGGGCAGGGTGAGGGGGTGGGCGGAGTTGACGCTGATGTCGGTCAGCACAATGCCGCCGACCCAGCGGCTGCCATCCTCATAGCCGATCTCCTGGCCGATATTGGTGAGCTCGGCTGCGCTGTCCTTGGTCGGGTCGTAGATATGGCCGTCCACCGCCAACGTGCTGCTGCCGGTATCGAGAAGCACGTCGACCTCAACCTTCTTGTTGCCGACAAAGATCTTGCCGCTGTAGTCGCCGTCGTTGAGGACGTTGGTGATGGGCATCCGCACGGTGGTCGTCGAAATTTTTCCGCCAAGAGCCGCTGCGGCGCTGTGGATGGTGTGCGTCAATTGCGGAGCGACCAGGGCCTTTGGCAGATACGCGTTCGTCGTGGCTTTGGCCATCACGCACCTCTCCATTGGCATGTTGCGGCGTTGCCGCGCGATCAGGTCGTGGCGAAATTCCAGAGTGGTTGCCGATGATCGCTCCGCAGTCGAGAAAAGGGCGCTGCAGAGCGTCAGCTGGTTCGTATGAATTGCCGGATCAAAATCGGTCGTGCCGTCAGGATGGGGATTGCGCCCCGCTGGAAGACGGGCATGCCGCACATGCCCCATCCCGACGCAAAATTCAGCATAGGGCGAGAACTTTCGTGACGCAACGTCAGCGCGATTTGATCGCCGGCCTATTGTTCAGATTGCAGTGCGGGATGGCATGGTTCGGAAATGACCATGCGGGCATCTCACCGCTACCGGGCGGCCTTCGTCAGGTTCGCCAGGCTCGCCGCGAGCTCGTCGCTTCGGAAGGGTTTTGTCAGCCGCGACAGGTCCGGCGTGATGCCTTCGTTGTTGGCGTAGCCTGATACGATGAGAACCTGGAGCTCGGGATATTGATTGCGCAGGGCGAGGCCGAGGTCTGTTCCGTTCATGCCGGGCATCAGATGGTCCGTGACCAGCAGGTTCGGCCGCAGGCCGTCCTTGACGCGCTGAAGCGCATCCTCCGCCGATCCTGTTTCGACGACCCTGTAGCCGAGCTCGCTCAGCATCTCGGCGGTGCTCATGCGCACCAGCGGTTCGTCGTCCACCAGCAGTGCCGTGCCGGCGGGCAGCGGTCGCAGTCTTGCCCGGGGCGCCGTATCGATCGCGCCCGCGGCCGCGTGACTGACCGGCAGCCACAATTCGACTGTAGTGCCCGCTCCCACAGTGCTCTTGATCGTCAGCGCCCCACCGAGCTGCGATGCCAGGCCGTGGACCATTGACAGACCAAGGCCGGTCCCTTGTCCGATGCCCTTGGTCGAGAAAAACGGCTCAACCGCGTGAGCCAGCGTCTCTTCGTCCATGCCGATGCCGGTATCCGCAACCGAGATGCAGACATAAGTGCCCGGCACGAGCTCGGAGCCGTGCGCGTGCTCGATCGTCCGGGCCTTGGCCGAGATACGCAACTTGCCGCCGTCGGGCATGGCGTCACGCGCGTTCACGCTGAGATTCAGGATTGCCATCTCGATCTGGTTGGGATCGGCCATGGCTTCCGGCAAGCCTTCCGGCGTGTCCACGGTCACCTGGATCTGCGGGCCGGTGGTGCTGGAGATCAGCTCGCCCATGTCGGCGACGAGCCGGCCGATATTGACTGGAATGGCCTGAAGCGGTTGCCTGCGCGCGAAAGCGAGCAGGCGCTGCACCAGCGTCTTGGCGCGCTCGGCTGCCTGCGCGGCGCCGGCGATCAGGCGACGCTCGCGCTCGCCGCCGATACCCTTGCGCTGAAACAGGTCGAGCAGGCCGACGATCGGCGTCAGCAGATTGTTGAAGTCGTGCGCGACGCCGCCGGTGAGCTGGCCCATCGCCTCCATCTTCTGCGCCTGACGCAGCGCCTCCTCGGCCCGCGCAAGCCGCGCCTGCTCCTCGAGGCGATCCGTCGCGTCCACCCCCGTCAGGAACGCGCCGATCCGCGTGCCGTCGGCCGCGCGCAGTGCCTCGAACTTCATTTCGTAGACGCGACGGTCAAAACGGGGATCGCCGAGCTCCTCGATGCCGGTGAAAGCTTCGCCTTCAAGTGCGCGCCCCCAGATCGCGGTTGCCGCAGCGAGATGTTCGGGCCGGTCGGCCAGGAATTCTTGCAGGGAATCGCCGACATTCGGGCGCTTGCCGTAGATGCGCTCATAGGCGTCGGCGCTGGACGCGTTGATGGCAAGCCAGCGATAGCCGAGATCGAGCGCCTCAATCTGCCCGTCGGTGGTTTCGACGATGGTGGCGAGCAAATGACGCTCGGCGGTGCGTTCGGCGACGCGCTGCTCGAGCGTGGCATTGAGCTCCCTGTAGCGCGCTTCGCTCGCCCGCAGCTGCGTCTCACCGAGAACGCGTTCGGTCGTCTCGGAGACGATGCAGAGGACGCCGCCGACCGAGCCATCGTCATCCGGTACGGCCGAGTAGGAGACGTCCCAGTAACTCGTCTCGCCGTAACCGTGACGCTCGACGTAGAAGGGACGATCCTTCGCCGCGAATGTCTTTCTCGTGTTGCGGACGCCAGCCAGCAACGGTTCGAGATCGTCCCACAACTCTCCCCAGTTTTCGATCGCGGGCCGGCCGAGGGCGCGGGGATGATTGGCGCCGATGCCGGGCGCGTAGGCGTCATTGTAAAGTGCGACGAAATCACGACCCCAGAACAGAACGATCTGGGCCTGTGCGGGCAGCAGCATGCGGACCGTGGTCTTGAGCGCTTGGGACCATTGCAGGGGAGGGCCGAGCGGCGAATCCGACCAGTCGAGGGCGTGCATCATCGCACCCAGCTCGCCTCCGCCGGCGAGGAAGTCCATGTCACTTGACTGCCGAGCAGTGTTCTCAGACAGCACGGGACCCCCTCGCAACGCATGACATGGGCGTCCTGCCCACTCGAGCCCGGATTTTCGAGGACTCGTGCACAAGCTGTCATAACGCATGGGCAGCCCTGCGGTTCCGTCGCGCTAGTTTCGCGGCGCCCTTGTGCTATTGCTGCTGCGCGCAACGATGCGAGGACGCCATGCTCCCCCTTCCCGCCGACATCTTCACCGAGCCCGAAGACGTCTCGCCCGACAGCCTCGCCAATCTCGGGCCACTCCGCCGGCTCGCCGGCACCTGGCAGGCGGACAAGGGCATCGACATCAATCCGAAAGCGGAGGGGCCGGAGCGGCGGACCTTCATCGAGCACGTCCGGATGGACCCAATCGATCCGCAGGCCAACGGGCCGCAACTGTTCTATGGCTTGCGCTATCACATTCACATCAACACGCCCGAGGAAGACATCACCTTTCACGACCAGGTCGGCTACTGGCTCTGGGAGCCCGCGACCGGGCTGATCATGCAGACGCTGGCGATCCCGCGCGGGCAGGTGCTGCTCGCCTCGGGTCAAGCCAAGCCGGATGATAAGAAGATCTCCGTTACGGCGAAGCGCGGCGATACCGCTTACGGGATCTGCTCGACCGACTTCCTGGAACAAGCTTTTCGCACCGACGCTTATCGCTGCGACATCACGTTCAACGACGATGGCAGCTGGAGCTATCTGATCCAGACCGAGTTGTTCGTCCGCGGGGCGCCGTTCAATCATCACGACAGCAACACGCTGAAGCTGGTCGCGCCGCCCAAGCTCAACCCGCTGGCGGTGATCGTGAGCGCCCGCGCCAAGAACGATGGCGAGAAAGGCAGCAACCCGGCGTGACGCGCTGCTACGGAGAATGCATATGAAGCCTTATGTCGTCTGCCTGATGCATGCGAGCCTCGACGGCCGTACGCATCCCAGCCGTTGGCGTCCGAAGGGAGCCGGCACCGACTGGTTCGAGAAGATCCATGACGAGCTCGGCGGCGATGCCTGGGTGATCGGTCGTGTCACCGGCTCCGAATTCGCCAAGGGCAAGCCTTATCCCGAGACGTCCAGCGCGACATTTCCCCGCCAGAACTGGTTCGCGCGGCGCGATGCCAAGAACAATGTGAAGACCTACGGCGTGGTGCTGGACGCGCACGGCAAGATCGGTTGGGGCCGCTCCGACATTGGCGGCGATCCGATCGTCGTGGTGCTGACCGAGGGCGTGCCGGACTCTCATCTCGCCGGTCTGCGCGGCGAGGGCGTGTCCTACATCTTTGCCGGAAAATCCGAGATCGACCTCGCCTTGACGGTCGAGATCCTCAATCGCGAGCTTGGTGTGAAGCGCCTGCTGGTGGAGGGTGGTGGCGTCGCAAACGGCGCGTTCCTGCGCGCCGGCCTGATCGACGAATTCAACCTGATCCTCAGCCCCGCGATCGACGGTGCCCGGGGCGCACCTTTCGTGTTCGATTCGGTCGAGGCGGACAGCGACAAGCGCGCGCCGCTCACCGCGATGACGTTGGAGAGCACGCGGGATCTCGGCGGCGGCGTCCTGCTGCTGCGCTATCTGATCCAGAACGAGGCCGCGCGCCAATAACAGCATGTCGGACACGTCAGAGCATATCGTCATCGTCGGCGCGGGCGCCGCCGGCCTGATGGCTGCCCGCGAGCTTGCGCGCGGCGGCAAACAAGTCACGATCCTGGAGGCGCGCGACCGCTGCGGCGGGCGTATCCATCCGCTGCCGGCCTCGGAGTTCGGTTATCCCGCTGATGCCGGTGCCGAGTTCGTCCACGGCGAGGCGCCGGTCACGCGCGGCCTCGCACGCGAGGCCGGACTGACGGTGCGGACCATCGGCGGCGCGCAATGGAGCTTTGACGGCACGGACTTCTCGCGGGAGAACCCGCGCGATCTCCATGACGCAAGGCTTCATGCCGCGGTGAAGGATCTGGCCGACGATCTCACCGTCGCCGATTTCCTGCGCCAGCATTTTGGCGGACCGGACGACGCGCGCCTGCGCCATGCCGTCGAACGCATGGTCGAGGGCTACGATGCGGCCGACCCCGAGCGCGCCTCGACACTGGCGCTACGCGACGAATGGATGAACGACGGACACGCCATGCAGGCGCGCATTGACGGCGGCTATAGCGGCCTGATCGATTTCCTGGAAACCGGGTGCCGCAAGTCTGGCGTTGCCATTCACTTCGGTGCCGTGGTCACGGCGATCGAGGAGAGCGATGGCAAGCTCGCCATCCGCTCTGCCGGCGGCGCGGCACAAAGCTGCGATCGCGTGGTCCTCACGGTGCCGCTGCCGTTGCTGCGCGAGATTACGCTGCCCGCGACCGCGCGCGCAAAGGCCGCAGCCGCCGACGACATCGGCTTCGGCAGCGTCATCAAAATCCTGCTGCGGTTTGCGCGGCCATGGTGGCGCGAGCGGCGCGCAGAGTTTTCGGACATGCTGTTCCTGCTGTCGGATGAAACCATCCCCGTGTGGTGGACGCGGCAGCCGGATCGGCATCCCGTGCTCACGGGATGGCTTGGCGGTCCGCGAACGGCGGAGCTGTCGCATCTCGATCCGCAAGGATTGATCGACGCCGGGATCTCCTCGCTCGCCGCAATCTTCCGCATTCCGCGCCAGGAGATTGCGCGGGAGCTCATGGTGGCCGCAGCCCCCAATTGGGCGCATGATCCCTTTGCCCGCGGGGCCTATTCCTGGGCAACGCTGCGGACGCGCGCAGCGCAAGAGCGTCTCGCGCGCGCCGATGGCCCGGTGCTGTTCTCGGGTGAAGCGCTCTATCGCGGTCGCGACATGGGGACGGTCGAGGCAGCGCTCGCGAGCGGAGCGGAGACGGCGGGGCTGATCCTGCGCGGATAGGAAAGAAGGCCCGCATCTCTGCGGGCCTTTGGTCTCACCAGCGATTGCCGCCGAAGCTGAAGCTCACGCCGGGGCCGCCACCGCCATAATAGCCGTAGGGTCCGCCGCCGTAATAGCCCTGATGCCGCGGGTAATAGCCATAGCTGCGATAGTGCGGCCGGTAATAGCCGTGGTGGTGCGGACGCCAGCCGTGATGGCGATGGCCATGATGATGCCGGTGCTGCGCGCTGATATCGGTCGATTGGCGCGTCTGTGCGTTCGGCTTGGCCTTTCCGTCACCGGCCGCGTTGGCTGCGGATCCGCCGGCCAGCGCTGCAGCGCCGATAGCCATCGCGACAAAGAGATACTTCATGTCATCACTCCAGTTGAGATGTCGAGTGACAACAGATGGGCGTTCCCCGCGTTCCGGCGAGAGCGGGCGTCGAAACGACGCAGACCATCAGCGCGGAAAGCGCACTGAGGTCTATTGTCGCATCGCCGTCAGCGAGGTGATCACTTCGCTCGTGGTCACGATGCGGGCAAATTCGCCGTTTAGATTCGACAGCGTCATCGCGTGAATCTCCTCGGCCGAATGTGTGTCGCCGTCGGGACCGGTGCGGTCGAATGTCCATGTCGCGTCGCGCACGAGTCTTGCGTCGAAGCCGAGATTGCCGGCCATCCGCGTCGTCGTCTCCACGCAATGATTCGTGGTCGCGCCGCAGATCACGAGCGTGGCGATGTCACTCGCGCGCAAGCGCATCTCGAGATCGGTGCCGATGAAGGCGCTGTTGACGCGCTTGACGATCACCGCCTCACCGGCCTGCTCGCGCGCCTCGTCCTTGACCGCGTAGCCGGTGCGCGTCGGCAGGAACGTCGAGTTCGGCTTGGTGCCTTCGTGGCGGATATGGAAGATCGGTGCGGCGCTCGCTCGGAACGCTGTGAGCAGATCGACGATGCGCGCCAACGCATCCGGGTTGTTGCGCCGCTTGCCCGCCGCCTCCCATTCATCGAACGCGCGCTGGACGTCGACGACGATGAGGGCGGGGAGGCGATGAGGCATGACGAGGGTTTCCGCAATTTGGTCGAGTATGCGAGGCGATTGCGGAGCCAGGCAATGGCGATTTTCCCTCGTTTCGGGACGGCGCGCCTCACGGATGTGGACCGGGAAAGCCGTGGCGGTCCGACAGCGCGGCGAGGATGGCGTCCTTGTCGGCAATGAAGGCGCGCCCCTGATGACTGCCGGTCTGGTGCGGCGATGTCGTCCCATCCGCCAGAACCAGCAGCGGCAGCCATTGGTTCTCTTCGCCGACAAGCGCGATCACGGCCTCCCGCGGCTTCGGCCAGGCGATGCGTTCGACGTCGAGCTGTTCGGCCAGCGCCGGAAACGAGGCGAGCACGCCTTCGATCAGCGCGCAATGCCAGCAATAGAAGCGTTGGCCGGGGTAGGCTGGGTCCTCGAAGCCGGGGCGCAGGAGAAAAAGGCGGTCGCGCGTCATGGGTCGCTCCGAAGCATGGCCGCTTTGCTGCGGATCAAAGCGGCAAGGACTGGCCAGCCTAATGTCCGATCCCCAGATCGATTGGGAATCGGGACGTTGCGAAAGGACGCCATGCCGGAGCCGATCAGTCAACCGCAGACGCTCGCCGCGGTAAGAACGTTGCCGGAGCTCCTGCGCTGGCGCGTCGGCGCGACCCCGGCAGCGGAAGCCTATCGGCATTTCCAAGCGTCGGTCGGGCGCTGGATCAGCCAGTCCTGGCAGGAGATCAACGCCGAATTCGAGATCTGGCGACGGGCGCTCGCGGCGGAAGGTTTCGCGCCCGGCGAGCGCGTCGCGATCCTGATGCCGAACGGCACGGCGCATATCGCGATGGACCAGGCGGCGTTGTCGCGCGGCCTCGTGCCGGTGCCGATGCATGCGGTCGACAATCCCGACAGCATCGCCTACATCCTCGCCGATTCCGGCGCCCAATTCCTGCTGGTCGATACGCTGGAGCGCTGGCAGGCCATCGTTGCGACCGGCCAGCCGCTCGACCATCTCAGGCGCATCATCTGTGCGGATGCGAGCGGACCGGCGGCGGATGCGCGCGTCGTCGCGCTCGACCGCTGGCTCGCCGCCGCACCCGGCGCGAATGCGCCGATGGTGGACGTAGCGGTGAAACCGGACGATCTCGCCGCGATCGTCTACACCTCCGGGACGACGGGGCGGCCGAAGGGCGTGATGCTGTCGCATGGCAACGTCCTCGCCAATGTGAAAGCGGTCGCGCAGCGCATCGCGGCCGCGCCGGATGATGTCTTTCTGTCCTTCCTGCCGCTCTCGCACACGTTCGAGCGCACCGGCGGCTACTACTATCCGATCGCGGCAGGCGCCTGCGTTGCCTATGCGCGCTCGGTGCCCCTGTTGTCGGAGGATTTGAAGCATGTCCGGCCGACGGTGCTGGTTTCGGTGCCGCGGATTTATGAGCGCATCTCCGCGCTGATCATGCAGCACCGCGCCGCAGCCGGGACCATGGAGCGAACGCTGCTCGATCTTACGCTTGCGGTCGGCGGCCGGCGCTTCGAGGCGCGACAGGGACGCGGAACATGGTCTGTGCTCGATCGCCTGGCCTGGCCGCTGCTGAAGCGGCTCGTCGCCGACAAGGTGCTGGCGCAGCTCGGCGGCCGATTGCGCGTCGCCGTCTCCGGCGGTGCGCCGATCGCAGAGCCGGTCATCCGCCTGTTTCTCGCGCTTGGGCTCGACATCCTCCAGGGCTACGGCATGACCGAGACCTCGCCCGTGGTCTCCGTCAACACCATCGACGACAACGATCCGCGTTCGGTCGGTCATGTCCTTGACGGCGTCGAAGTCAGGCTGGGCGAGAACGACGAGCTGCTCGTACGCGGACCAAGCGTCATGCTGGGCTATTGGCACAAGCCTGAAGAGACGCGGCGCGTGAAGGAGGCCGACGGCTGGTTGCACACCGGCGACCAGGCGCGCATCGAGAACGGACGCATCACCGTCACCGGCCGCCTCAAGGACATCCTGGTCACTTCGACGGGCGAAAAGATCGCGCCGGTCGACCTTGAGACGGCGATCCTCGCCGATCCCTTGTTCGAGCAGGCGCTGGTGATCGGCGAGCAGCGTCCCTTTCTCGCCGCGCTGGTCGTGCTCGACACAAAAGCCTGGGTCCAGGAGAAGGAGAGGCTCGCGGCCAGCGGCCAGCAAGGCGGGGCGGCTGAGCGCGCCGCATTGCTCGCGCGGATCGCAGCGGCGGTGAAGGCCTATCCGTCCTACGCGACGCCGCGCGCGGTATGGTGGACGCTGGATCCCTGGACCATTGGTGCGGGGCTGCTCACGCCGACGCTGAAGAACAAGCGCCCCGTGCTCGAACGCCGCTTCGCCGCCGAGATCGAGCAGATCTACGCGAAGAAGCCTCCGGTGACGTCCGACCTGCCTCGCCGATAGGGGGCAGCGACCTCTCGAAAATTTGGCCTCAAATCAACGTGATGCCCACGCCGGGGCCGCTTGATCCAGCGCAACTTCAGCCGCCGCCCGTCGATGCAATGTCGCGCCGGAAGTTGGACTGCAATCGAGGCAGGTTATGAAGGCATATTTCATCGGCGGCGGCATCGGATCGCTCGCAGGCGCGGCGTTCCTGATTCGTGACGCGAGGCTTTCGGGGCGCGACATCATGATCTACGAGGCGCAGCCGCTGCTCGGCGGCAGCCTCGACGGAGCGCAGCTTGCGAACGGAGCCTATTCGCTTCGCGGTGGACGCATGCTCACCACCGACCACTACGAATGCACCTGGGACCTGCTCTCGGGGATCCCCTCGCTCGAACGCCCCGGCCTCAGCGTGCGCGAGGAGACCGTCGCGTTCAATCTGGAGAACCCGGCGCATTCCCGGGCGCGGCTGGTCGACCGCAACCGCTTCAAGATCGACGTCTCGCATATGGGCTTTACCGCGCGCGACCGCCTCGAGTTGTTGCGGCTCACCGAGGCGTCGGAGGAGACGCTGGGGAATAGTCGCATCACCGACTGGCTGTCACCGGGATTCTTCGAATCCAATTTCTGGTACATGTGGCAGACCACCTTTGCCTTCCAGCCCTGGCACAGCGCGGTCGAGCTGAAGCGCTATCTGCACCGCTTCATGAACGAATTCCCCCGCATCGAGACGCTCGGCGGCGTCAAGCGCACGGTCTACAATCAGTATGACGCGATCGTGCGGCCGCTCGAGGACTGGCTGAAGCGGCAGGGCGTGCAATTCGTGCGCGGGACGCGCGTCACCGACATGGCGTTCGAGCAAGAGGGCGAGAAGCTGCGGGTGCGCCAGCTCGTGCTCGACCGCGATGGCCGCACTGCCAATGTCCGCCTCGAGGACGGCGACCTCGCGTTCTTCCAGAACGGCTCGATGACGGATGCTTCGAGCCTCGGCTCCATGACCGAGCCCGCGCCGTGCCTGACCAAGGAAGACAGCCAGGGCTGGACGCTCTGGGAGACGATCGCCAGGGGGCGTCCCGAATTCGGCAATCCGTCGGCGTTCAATGCCTCGATTCCCGAATCCTACTGGCAGTCCTTCACGGTGACCTGCCGCGATCCGCGCTTCTTCGACCAGATGGAAGCGCTCTCCGGCAACAAGGCGGGCACCGGCGGCCTCGTGACCTTCAGGGATTCCAACTGGCTGATGTCGGTGGTGCTCTATCACCAGCCGCATTTCGTCGGCCAACCGAAGAACGTCCAGGTGTTCTGGGGCTATGCGCTGCATCCCGATCGCATCGGCAATTTCGTCGCCAAGCCGATGTCCGATTGCGGCGGTGCCGATATCCTGAAGGAGCTCTGCGGCCATCTGAACTTCGACCGCGCCGTGTTCGACGACGCGATCTGCATCCCGTGCCGCATGCCCTACATCACCAGCATGTTCATGCCGCGCAACGCTGCCGACCGGCCGTTGCCGGTGCCCGCGAATTCGGTGAACCTCGCTTTCGTCAGCCAGTTCGTCGAGATTCCCGACGACGTCGTCTTCACCGTCGAATATTCGGTGCGCGCGGCGCAGACCGCGGTCTATCAGCTGATGAAGATCGACCGCCCGGTGCCGGCCGTGACCCGCCACGACAAGTCGCTTGCCGTGATCTTTGCGACGCTGGAGAAGGCGTTCGCGTGATACCTGCTACTTGAACGGATCCTGGATCGACGGCGACGATTGCCTGATACGGCGCACGCTCACCGGCGTGCCATCGGAGACGAACAGGAGTTCGTACGTCCGGCCTTCATTGTCGGTCGCCGAGCAGGTGACGTCCTTGACCTTCTTGGCGGCGAAATTGCCGGTTTGGCGGCAGACGCCCGTGGAAGTCTGCTCCGCCGGTACCGGAAGGCCGTCGATCTTGGGCCGGTCCTTGGAGTTCAGGAGCATGCGGTCGATCGGCAACTCGTAGGAATTGTCATCGGCCCGCTTGCCGTTCTCGCCGGAGAACGACACCACGTGATTGGCGTCGGTGGGGTCGTCGACGGCGACCGCGAAATTGACCCGGCCCTTGTCGCCGTGCGCATAGGCCACCGTCTTGCACGCAAAGGTGCGGCCCGCGACCTTCAGCGTCTTGCAGTGGCCTGACATCAGCGCCAGGAGGTCGATGAAGGAATGCTGCCGGGCCGGCGGATTGTTCACCGGGATCGCGGTGGAAGACTCGGCAAAACAAGGGCTTGCGAGGGAAACGAGGATTGCAGCCAGGACCGGTCGGCGGAGGCGCATCGTCAGGCTCATGTGCCGGGAGGCCATGGACGGGCAGACGTCCCGCCCGATAACCATCGAAGCGCAAATTGGTTGCGATCCCGTTTGTCCGGCCAACCCCGATTGGAATACCACCGCGCGCCCCATCGGCGATTCGTCCCTGATCGCCCCGATCCGTCTAGCAGGCACATGCCGCCAAGCCGATGTTTTTTTCGTGGCAGACGGCCTCATGCCGCCTGCTTCATGGTCCGCGCAAAGGCCGGGTAAGTCTCGGCGAGCTCGTCGAAAATCCGCCCGCGCAGCAGCGCCAGCGTTGCAGCGTCCGGCCGCGGCGTTTCGCGCACGACATCCGGCTCCTGATAGGCCAAGCCGGTGTTCTCCCTTATGTCGGCCGGGGTGAAGGGCGGGTGCACCGAGCGCAGTGAGAAGCCGCCTGCCTCGCGGTCGAAGTCGAACAGCGCCATGTTGGTCAGAAGCGCGTGCGGCCCGCCGCGCCGCGGGATCTCCGGCGTGATGGCGCGTGCGCTGACGAAATCGACCTGGGGTACGAACACCCGCGGTGAATGCTCCTCGCGAAACAGGATCACGCGCGGAATGAGATGATAAAGATAGGCAGAGCCGAACGAGCCCGGCCAGCGCACGCTGGTGGTGGGATAATCGCCGGTGCCGACCAGGTTGATGTTGCCATGGCCGTCGATCTGGCCGCCGCCGAGAAAGAACGCGTCGACCCGGCCCTGTGCGGCGCAGTCGAACAGCTCGACGCCGCCATTGGTGAAGAAATTGTGCGCCTGCGATCCCAGGATCGAGATACGCACCGGCGGCTTGCCACAGAGTTCGTTGCGGGCGCGCAGCAGCATGGCGCCGGCCGCGGGGATCGGCGAGGATGCGCCGACCGCGACGTGACGGATCCCGTCGAGCAGATCGGCAATGGTGGCGATCAGAATCTCGCGCCGCTCGCGCTCGGTCGACATCAGGCCACCTGCTTGCGATGCGTCAGGAACGCCGAGAGATAGGCGCGGAAGCCGTCCTCGCTGCGCGCCATCGCCGCATAGCGCGCGATCTCGGCCTCGTCGGCCGGATATTCGTCCCACAATGCCAGCGGCCAGGCGCCGCCTGTGGCGACCGCGATGCTGTCGACATAGAGCGAGGGCAATACGCCGGCGGCGGAATCCTCGCTGTCTAGCAGATTGCGATCGACGATGCGCTCGACGGTGACCAGCGAGCGCTTGGAGGCATAAGCGAGGTCGGCGAGCTCGCGATGCCGGCCGATGCGGACATTGCCGGCGCGGTCGGCCTCGGGCGTGTGAAACAGTGCGACATCGGGGGAGATCGCGGGCACCACGACCACCTTGCGCGCCTCGCCGACCGGACTGTCGATCACCTGCCAGTCGGGCCGCACGTTGAGGAGATCGCTGCCGATGATGCCGGCGATCGGCATGAACGGCACGCCTTTCTGCGCGGCGAGCAGACCGGCATAGATCGCAGGGCAGGTGGAGTCGCGCATCGTGAACGCACCGTTCTTGACGCCGGCCGTGAAGCGCGGCGCGGCGCCAGCCTCGCCCAGCGACACCGCGCTCGTCTCGATCGAGGCGATGCGACCAGCGCCGATCAGGAGATCGGCCTGCATGCCGGAGATCGGTAGGCAAATCAGCTTGAGGTCACGGATGCCCGTTTCAAGTAACGCGGCGGTCGCCGCCATCGCCACGCCCGAACCGTCGACGGGGATTGCCAGCGACTGCCCCGGCGTAACGCGCGCGGCCAGCGCCTCCAGCGCAACGATCTCGGTCATGGGCGTCCTCCCGGTCTGTTGTCTCCATCCTGCCTCATGCCATCGCCGCCTGCCAGCGCCTATCGCGCGGGGAGGGGCGGCGGTGCAGGCGGGCGTCGAGAAGGCTGCGGGCGCGGGGCAGCTCACCGCTCCGCATCAGGGCGACGAGGAAGGTGTCCTCGATCAGCTCACGCTGGGCATGGCTGCCGCCGATGCGCACGACGTCGGCAAGGACAGGCATGAGCTCGCGCACGCAAGCCGCGTAATTCTCATCCGCGAAGGCCGCCAGCGCGCGGCAGATCGCCGGCACTACCGGGCCTGCCGGGAGCTTGCCTTCAGTGAGCCGCTGCTCGATCACGGTGAGGCGTGCGGTGAGCGCCTCCCGATTTTGCGTCGCGGCCGCGAGCAGCGCCATGTGGATGTCCGCGAAGGCCAAGCCCGATTTCGGGAAGAGCTTTTGCGCGGCAGCGTCGGCATCGACCCAGAGCGCATTCGGCACCTTGTGGCCATAGGCCGAGAGGCGCCACAGCAGCGAGGCGCTGTCGGTGATGACGTTGAGCGGTGGCGCCTGCGTGGCGGTGGGCTGCAGCACGTCGGCATAGATCTTGAGCGCGCGGGCCGCATCGCCGTGCTCGAGCGCGCCGAGCGCCTGGTGCCAGAGGATATGGCCGTGCAGGATGCCGGCGCGGTCATAGGTCGGAATCCATTCATCGACGAGCCGGTCGGCGTCCTCGATCGAACCGTCCTCGAACATCGCATGCAGCACGGCGTGCGCGGCGTGGGCATTGGCCCGGCGTAGACTGAATCCGCGCTCGGTAACGGTGCGGCCGCGGGCGACGTCGCCATTCTCCGTCATCGCCCAGCCGGACATGGTGAGAAACCACCAGTCCTCGCCGTAATGATGCGCGACGCGCTCGCACAGCTCGTGTCGCGCACGGTCGTGATCGGCCATGCCGGAGAAGGCGAACAGGCCGAACGCGCCGAGCGGCAATGACAACACCATGGCATCGCGCGGCCACGCGTCGACATGCCGAGACATCGCCGCGATCGCCTCGGGTCCCCGACCCTCGATCGCGAGCGCCAGAATTTCGACGTGGGAGCGCTCGCGCTCCGTGCCGCGCCTGGCGACGCGCTCGCGCGCCAAGGCCGCCTTGCTCCGCGCGAGATCGCCTTGCTGATAGAACGCATGCACGCGAGCGCGGGCGATGTGGGCCAGCGCGAAATCCGGATCGGCGGCAATCGCGCGCTCGAGCGTCGCCGCCATGCCGGTCCAGCCGGCGAGCATGAGGTCGACGCCTTCGCGATAGGCGGAGGCGGCTTCATGCGAAGAGGTCGAGAGCGGCAATCCGTAGCGGTCTTCAAGCGCCATCGTGGTCTCCGGTTAAGCCGTCCGCGCGCGACGTCCCTCGATCGGATAAGCAGGATCGTTATAGCCCGGCGTCGACGGATGGCCCGGCACGACCAGCCGGTCGATCAGCGCCTCGTCTTCCGCGGTGAAGCGGTAGTCGAGCGCGCGGATGTAGCCGTCCCACTGCTCCTCGGTGCGCGGACCTGCAACGATCGAGGAGACGAAGGCGGAGTTCAGCACCCAGGCGACCGCGAACTGGCCGGCGGTGATGCGGTTCTTCTCGGCGTGGCTCTTGATCTCCTGCGCGAGCTGGAGCGATTCCGGCCGCCATTCCGTTTGCATCATGCGGGTGTCGTTGCGGCCGGCGCGCGTGTTCTTGTCCGGCACCGCATCGGGCTTGTACTTGCCGGTGAGCACGCCGCGCGCCAGCGGGCTATAGGGCACGATGCCAAGGCCATAATAAGAACAGGCCGGAAAGTGCTCGACCTCGGGCATGCGGTTCATCGCGTTGTAATAGGGCTGGCTTGCCACGGGACGGTCGATGCCGAGCCGATCGCAGATGTTGCAAATCTCGGCGACGCGCCAGGCGCGGTAGTTGGAGGCGCCGAAATATCGGATCTTGCCGGCGCGGATCAGATCGCCCATCGCGCGCACCGTTTCCTCCAGCGGCGTCGTATGGTCTTCCTTGTGCAGATAGTAGATGTCGATGTGGTCGGTACCGAGCCGCTTCAGGCTCTCGTCGGCGGCTTGCAGCACCCAGCGCCGCGACAGCCCGACGCGGTTGGGGTCGTCGCGCGTATCGTTGTTCATGGGATTGGCGAGTTTCGTCGCGAGCACCCAGGCGTGACGGTTGTTGCCGATCGCACGGCCGACGACTTCCTCGGAGCCGCCCTTCGAATAGGCGTCTGCTGTGTCGATGAAATTGATGCCGGCATCATGCGCCTTGGCAATGATCCGCGTTGATGCGGCTTCGTCGGTCGGCCCACCGAACATCATGGTGCCCAAACAAATCGGCGACACTTTCAGGCCGCTGCGGCCGAGTTGGCGGTACTGCATGGGCTGTTTCCTCGAGGCTCCTGTTGTGGCCACCATAGCCAGCTACGCCCGTCATTGCGAGCGCAGCGAAGCAATCCAGCAATGCCGTCTCCTCTCGTCGTCCCGGACGAGCGCAGCGAAGATCCGGGACCCATACGCCGCAGCAATAGTTTTGCGAAGGCTCGGAGTTACCAGCTTTGCCTCAAACTACTCCCTGGGATTATGGGTCCCGGCTCCCCGCGCGCAATTGCGCGCTAGGCCGGGCGACGACGGCGGAGGGTGTGATGCGCGGCGGTGGCAGTCTCGCAGAGCAAACCTATCCCGGCCCCTTCAAGATCTTGAACACACCATTCGCCATCACGATGCAGCGATCATCGACGGTCACTTCGGTGCTCATGAAGATCAGGCTGCGGGTCGAGCGCACGACGCGGGGGCGGGAGATCAGGATGTCGCCGATCTGGCCGGCCTCGACGAAATGGGTGTCGAGCTGCACCGTCGCCATGTACTCCTTGCCGGAGACGTAGCGGGCGGTCATGCCGCAGGTGCGGTCCGCGAAGGTCATCATCACGCCGCCCTGGACCATGCCGCGGCGATTGTGGTGCTTGTCTTCGGTGGCGAGCGCGAATTCGTGCTGGCCGCCGACCTTGCGCTCCCACAATGGACCGACGAGGTGCATGAAGCCTGTGGTCTCCAGGATGGTCCAGCCGTCCGATTTGAGCTTTGCGGCGGTCTTGCTGGTCATCGCCCCGTCCATCCGTGCAACGCTTGATCTCTCCTCGTTTCATCGAGCGAGGTCCTGGTGTAGTCAAGCATCATGAGAGCTTTCGGCAATGCCACCAGACGGAATATCGCAGAGGCCTGCGCGTCCTTCGCGCGGCTACCCGATGCGGCCGAGCCGCCGAAGCTGAAGCGCGCCGCGGTGGTGCTGGCACTGACCGCATCCGATGACGGCGAGGGCACTGCGTTTCTGCTCACCCGGCGCGCATCACATCTGCGCGCGCATCGCGGTCAGTGGGCGCTGCCCGGTGGGCGATGTGATGCCGGAGAGACGCCGGTCGGGGCCGCGCTGCGCGAGCTCGACGAGGAGCTGGCGCTCAAGCTCTCAGTCGATGCGGTGCTCGGCACGCTCGACGACTATCCGACGCGCTCCGGCTATCTGATCACGCCGGTCGTGGTGTGGGCCACCGACAGCGCGACGATCCGACCGAACCCCGACGAGGTCGCCTCCGTTCATCGCATCGCGCTCGACACGATCGAGCGCGACGATGCCTTCGATTTCACCGCGATTCCGGAAAGCACCCGCAGGGTGATCCGCTTCCATCACCAGATGAGCCTGATCCACGCGCCGACGGCGGCGCTGATCTACCAGTTCCGCGAGGTGCTGGCGGGGCGGCAGACGCGCGTCACCGACCTGGAACAGCCTGTTTTCGCCTGGAAGTGATGGTAAACGGCGCGTTAACGTGACGGTTACCGGATGCCTGCTAAGAGGGCAGCATGCATCATTCGATTCGAAATCATCTCGCGCTGGTTCCACTCGCGCTCGTCCTGCTCGTCTCCGCCGCGCGCGGCGGTGAGTCCGAGACGCTGCCACCCGCCGTCAGCAACGCCAATGCCCAGCTCTTGTCGCAGTTTTTTGCGCAAGGCGGCGGTGCGTCGCCGGCCGTGCTCGAATATCGCCGCAAGCTGGCCGAGTATCAGCAAATTCGCGGCGCCTTCGATGCCGAGGCCGGCGCCTATTGGAGCCAGGTCACGGAAAAGCGGAAAGGCCGCAATGCCAAGCGACGCAGCGGGCAGCAGATCACGCTCGATGATTATGTGCTGGAGCAGCCGCCGGTTTATACCGGGCCGAAGCGGCCGGTGAACCCGGAGCCGGAGGAAACTCCGGAACGCCCCGCCCGCAAGCCGCTTCCGGTGGCTTCCGATCTCCTGCGCGCGGCGCTGGATCTCTACCAATTCACGCCGCAGCGGCCGACGAACGAGGTCGAGTTCAAGCGCGCCTATGCGCGCTACGCGCTCGCCGCGGGACTGACACGCGAGCAGGCGGTGCGGGTCTATTCGTTCGAGACCGGCGGAACCGGAAACTACGACGTGCAGGCCGGCATCGAGCATGGCGGCAAGCGCGCGATCTCGACCGCGATGGGCTACAACCAGCTGCTCACCACCAACAGCGTCGAGCTACTGGCTGAGCAGGGCCATGAATTCATCCGCGCGCTTTCCGACAAGGTGGCCCGCACCTCAGGACCGTCGCGCCAGTCGCTGGAGCGCAAGCTTGTTGTCCTGAAGAAGATGGTAACCCATGCGAAGTCGGTGCCGGACACCTGGTCGGAGCATGAGAAGATCGGCGACACCGCGCAGGGCTGGGCCATGCATGCGATGGTGCTGGACGTCGACATCGGGCCGATGCTGCAAACCCACAAGCTCCTGACCTCGGTGCTGTTCGCCCGCGCCAAGGGCTACACCCGCCCGCTCACCGCCGCCGAGCTCGAGATGATGAACCTCACCGGCGATGGCACCGGCCTCGACATGGTGACGATGCCGCAGGCCATGCGCGAGCAGGTACCGACCTCGAACTTCTTCCAGCGCGGCGGCTACGAGCGCAACCCGGTCGCGATCCGCCACAACACGGTGGCGAAGCTGCTCGCAGTGACGGATGCGCGGATGGATTCGAACAGCAACAACGCCGGCGCAAGAGAATTGGCGGGGGCGTTTTGATGGCTGGCGAGCTGCCTCTTAACCCCGCCCCGCTTGCGGGGAGAGGCCGGATTGCATCGAAGATGCAATCCGGGTGAGGGGGTACAGGTCCCTCGACAATCTCATGCGCGGAGAGATGCCCCTCACCCCAACCCTCTCCCCGTAAGAACGGGGCGAGGGAGCGCACCGTCATCGCAGCCTCTACTGGTCCGGCCCAAACTTGAACTTGCCGTCGCCCTCGAGATACTGGCCGCTGCGCATGTAGAGCTGGCCATTGTGGCCGATGAAGAACAGCGTTCCCTTGGGCACCTTCTTGGCGCCCTTCAGGAGTTCGCCGGCATTGCTGGTGCCCATCTTGTAGGAGAAGGTCTTGCCTTCCTTGTCATAGGCATAGCCCATGTCCGGCTTGAGCTCCCACGGCGCCGCCTCGGTCTGAGCGCATGCGGGAGCGGCGAACGCGCCCAGCGCGGCTACAATTGCAAATGTCTTGATCGAAAATGCCATCATCCATTCTCCCCGTCCGTTGGGGTGCCCGCTTGAACAAATCACGAACGGCGTTTGCGGGTCAATCCGCGATGACGCCGCAGCGCATCACGTCTCACCCAGCAGTTTGTGATTTTCCCTTCGTCCCCTCGCGACTATGTTCCGCTTTCAGTCTAGAACGCAACACGACAAAGATATTGGTGGGGATGATTCGAATGCGCCACGTCACTAAGTTTTGCTGGGCCGCTGTATTGTCGCTGACGGCGCTGGTGCCGGCCGCCCGGGCCGATGATTACCAGCTCAGCCATAACCAGCGGATTTCATGCAGCCGTGGCCTAGCTCCGGGCAAGCTCAACACTGCGACTTGCAAATCCTACACCTATCTCTTCAACACCAAGACCTCGGAATATTTTCGTTGCCAGGTCTCGCTGGCGCTGACCCGCGACAACAAGGAAGTCATCAACGTCCAGACTGACGGTGGCTGCACCAAGAAGCCGCGCATCTTCGAGACCGACGGGCACTATGATTTCGACGCGACCGAGACCGAGCCGCCGAACACCAACTCGTTCTTCGGCCCCGGCGGCTACTCGATCTGGGCGGCCGACATGGCCGCGCAGAAGATCCGCGGCTGCATCACCATCTCCTCCGGCCTTGGATCTGACATCTCCAAGTGCCTGGACATGACCTTCCAATGACGGTGCGCTCCCTCTCCCGCAAGCGGGAGAGGTGATCGAGCCAGCGGCGCCCGATTGAGTCTCGCATCCACGTCCGGTCCAGCTGCGCCACGTCGCCGCACCCGCCGGGTTCCATCAAAGCCCA
Source organism: Bradyrhizobium sp. T-1 (assembly GCF_053592855.1). Lineage (NCBI taxonomy): Bacteria > Pseudomonadati > Pseudomonadota > Alphaproteobacteria > Hyphomicrobiales > Nitrobacteraceae > Bradyrhizobium > Bradyrhizobium sp. T-1. The sequence goes on from NZ_CM132115.1 coordinate 1,018,029, forward strand.
GGTAAAACAGGCGCTTCCGCAGCCCTGTTTTGTCTTTTGGATGGGTTGACCAGTCCTCCTCATCCGGCCAATTTCGCCGCCGGTTTGGGGAGTACAACAACCATGAAACGGACGATTTTCGGCGCGGCCGCGGCTCTTGCTCTGGCGGCGTCGGCACCTTGCGCGCATGCGCAATCCTTCATCAACGTGCTGACCGGCGGCACCTCAGGCGTCTATTATCCGCTCGGGGTCGCGATCGGAAAAATCTACGGCGACAAGATTCCGAACGTGAAGACGCAGGTGCAGGCCACCAAGGCGTCGGTCGAAAATCTCATTCTGCTGCAGCAGGGTCGCGGCGAACTGGCGTTCACGCTTGGCGACTCCCTGAAGGCCGCCTGGGACGGCGACGAGGAAGCGGGCTTCAAGACCAAGCTCGACAAGCTCAGGACCATCGGTGCGATCTACCCGAACTACATCCAGATCGTCGCCACCGCCGAGAGCGGCATCAAGACGCTCGCGGATCTCAAGGGCAAGAGCCTGTCGGTCGGCGCGCCGAAATCGGGCACGGAGCTGAACTCGCGCGCGATCCTGTCCGCGGCCGGCATGACCTACAAGGATCTCGGCAAGGTCGAATATCTGCCGTTCGCCGAATCCGTCGATCTCATGAAGAACCGCCAGCTCGCCGCGACCTTGCAGTCGGCCGGCCTTGGCGTCGCCTCGTTGAAGGATCTGTCGACCTCAAGCCCGATCTCGGTGGTGGCGGTGCCGAAGGAGACCGTCGACAAGATCGGGCCGCCCTTCATCTCGGCGGTCATCCCGGCCAACACCTATACCGGCCAGGACAAGGACGTGCCGACCGCAGCCGTGGTCAACTACCTGGTCACCAGCTCAGCCGTGTCCGACGACCTTGCCTATCAAATGACAAAGCTGGTCTACGAATCGCTGCCCGAACTGGCCAACGCGCACGCGGCCGGCAAGGAGATCAAGCTCGAGACGGCGGCCACCGGCAGTCCGATCCCGCTGCATCCCGGCGCGATCCGCTATTACAAGGAAAAAGGGCTGATCAAGTAAGGTCTGCTTTTGGCAACGGACGTCATGCCCGGGCTCGTCCCGGGCATCCACGTTCTTGGAAGGCACCGCAGGCGGTGGATGGCCGGGACAAGCCCGGCCATGACGATCCGATAGGATCCTGCTGCTGCTATGATTTGAATAGGCTGGACTGGGGTGATCTAAAAATGCTGGAAAAGGCAGAGGGCACCGACGCGGCGCCGATCAAGGTCGAGTTCGACAATTTCGAGCACGGTTTTCCGGAAGGGTTTGGCCCCGGCTGGTGGGGCGCGCTCGCCTATTGGATCGGCATCGCCTTTGCGACCTTTCAGCTCTATGTCGCCGCCTTCAACTATCTGCCGAGCCAGGTGGTGCGCGGCGTCCATGTCGGCTTTCTCATCCTGCTTACCTTCGGCCTGATCGCCAACTTCACCGCGAAGAGCAATTTTGGCCGCACGCTCGGCTGGGTGATCGGTGCCGCCGGCTTCTTCTGCGGGCTCTATCAATGGATCTTCTATGCCGATTTGATCGCGCGTGACGGCGATCCGACCAAACTCGACCTCGCCGTCGGGACGCTGCTCGCGGTGCTGATCTTCGAGGGCACGCGGCGCCTGATGGGCGGGGCGCTGCCGCTGATGTGCGGCGCGTGTCTTGTCTACTGGTTCTTCGGGCAGTACCTGCCGTCGCCGCTCAACCATCGCGGATATGATTTCGACCAGATCGTCACGCACCTGTCCTACGGCACCGAAGGCTTTTACGGCGTGCCGGTCTACGTCTCGGCGACCTACATTTTCCTGTTCATCCTGTTCGGCTCGTTCCTGGAACGTGCCGGTATGATCCAGCTCTTCACCGACGTCTCGCTCGGCCTGTTCGGCCGCACCCGCGGTGGCCCCGCCAAGGTCGCCGTGTTCGCCTCGGGCATGATGGGCACCATCTCCGGCTCCGGCGTCGCCAACGTCGTCACGGTCGGCCAGTTCACCATTCCCCTGATGATCAGGTTCGGCTACCGCCGCGCGTTTGCCGCCGGCGTCGAGGCGACGGCCTCGATGGGCGGGCAGATCATGCCGCCGGTGATGGGCGCGGTCGCCTTCATCATGGCGGAGACGCTCGGCGTCCAGTACTCCGAGATCGTGAAGGCCGCCGCTATTCCGGCGGTGCTCTATTTCGCCTCGGCCTTCTGGATGGTGCATCTCGAAGCCGGAAAGCATGGCCTCGTCGGCATGAAGCGCTCGGAGATCCCGAGCGCCTGGAAGGCGCTGGTGACGCGCTGGTACCTCGTGCTGCCGCTCGCAGCGCTCGTTTACATGCTGTTCGAGGGCTTCACGCCGCTCTATGCCGGCAGCATGGGCCTTGCGCTGACGGTGACGTTGATCCTCGGCACCGCCATCACGACGGGCGCCTCCTCGATGGTGATCCGCTATATCTTCTGGATCGGGCTCGCGCTCGTCGTCGCCGCGCTGTCGCGCGACGGTTTCCAGATCGTGCCGGTCGCGAGCGTCGTGGTCGGCCTGATCGTGATCACGGGCTTCATTCGTGGCGGCCTCAAAGCCCTGCGCGAATGCCGCGATGCCTTGGCCGAAAGTGCTAAATCCGCGATCACCGTCGGCATGGCTTGCGCCATCGTCGGCGTCATCATCGGCATGATGTCGCAGACCGGCGTCGGCACAATCTTTGGCAGCTGGGTGATCGGTCTGGGCGAGAAGAGCCTGTTCCTGGCGCTGATCATGACCATGCTGCTGTCGATCCTGCTCGGCACCGGCATCCCGACCATCCCGACCTACATCATCACCGCCGCACTTGCCGCGCCGGCGCTGGCGAAGCTCGGCGTGCCCCTGATCGCGAGCCACATGTTCGCGTTCTATTACGGCATCATGGCCGACCTCTCGCCGCCGGTCGCGCTCGCGGCCCTTGCCGCGGCGCCCATCGCGAAGGAAAATCCGGACAAGATCGGCTGGGAGGCGATGCGCATCGCGCTCGCCGGCTACGTTATCCCGTTCATCTTCGTCTACTCGCCGGCCTTGATGCTGCAGGCCTGTGACCCCATGGCGGCGAAGCTCGGCTTCTACGGTGCGGTGGCGCTTGCGAGCTTCAAGGCGCTGGTGGCGATTGCGCTGTTCGGCATGGTCGCGATCGGCTTCCTGTTTACGCGGCTCACGCTGATCGAGCGCCTGGTGGCGCTCGGCGCCGCGCTGTGCCTGCTCGGCGACTTCCCGTTCAGCGACACCGCCGGCTTTGTGCTCTCGGCGGCGCTCGTGCTGTGGCAATGGCGGCAGCGTCCGCCGGCAGCGGTCGAGGCGGTGTGAGCCTCTGCTTCGCAACAGCCGGGGGCGTGAAGGCGCTGGCGCTGTCGGCGTTCACGCTGGTGTGGACACATTCGATCGCGAAAGTCGACTGGCAGGAAGACTGGCGCGTCACGCCCGCGGGCCTCGAGCTGGTGCAGGCCCGCGTCAAGGGCACCGGCCCCGGCATGGAGCCGCCGCCCGAGGCGCGGCTGATCGACGGCTGGTTTCAATGGAGACCCGCGCGGGCACCAATGCAGGAAGTGGTGCTCGGCAATTCCGGCGCGGCAGGGGAATGGCGGCTATGCCATGACGGAAGCTGCCGGATGCTTTCGCAGATTGTCGGCCATCCCATCGGTGCTAACGTCACCAGGATGAGCATCTGCGACGAACAGCAGAAATAAGGGAGACATGCGATGGACCGGCTCAAGGGCAAGGTTGCGATGGTCGTGGGTGCCGGCTCGATCGGCCCCGGCTGGGGCAACGGCAAGGTAACCGCAGTGACCTTTGCGCGCGAGGGCGCGCAGGTTTTTTGCGTCGACCGCAACGGCGCCGCCGCTGAGGAGACCGCTGACATCATCACCGGCGAAGGCGGTAAGGCGACGGCGTTCACCGCCGACGTGTCACGGTCCGCCGAGATCGAGGCGATGGTCGCGGCGTGCCTGAAGACTTATGGCCGGATCGACGTGCTCGACAACAATGTCGGCATCGCCGAGATGGGCAGCGTGGTCGAGGTCACCGAGGAGAGCTGGGACCGCGTCTTCGCCGTCAACCTCAAGAGCGCTTATTTCGCCATGAAGCACGTCATTCCCGTCATGGTGAAACAGGGCGGCGGCTCGATCATCAACATCTCCTCGATCGCCTCGATCCGTCACATGGGCATCTCCTACGTCACCTACGGCACCTCGAAGGCGGCGATGAACCAGATGACGCGCACCACCGCGATCGAGTTTGCGCGGCATCATGTGCGGGTGAACGCGATCCTGCCCGGCCTGATGAAGACGCCGATGGTCGAGCATTCCGCAGGCCTCGCCAACAGCTACGCCAAGGGCGATGTCGAGGCGATGTGGCGCGCCCGCGACGCCCAGGTGCCGATGGGCCATATGGGCGACGCCTTCGACGTTGCCAACGCGGCGCTGTTCCTGGCGTCGGACGAGTCGAAATATGTGACGGGTATCGAGCTCGTGGTCGATGGCGGGATCACGTGCAAGGCGGGGGCGTAGCTCCGGCCTCCGTCGTCGTCCCGGATCGGCGCTCCGCTTCGCTGCGCTTGTCCGGGATGACAGCGGCCGCTATTGCGCCAGCGCCAAAATTCCGCCGGCGAATGCGTGCCACGCCGCGCTTTCGCTGATTGGCCAGTTCAACACCTTCACCGCCAGCATCGCGAGCGTACCGTAGATGTAGACGGGATGCACGCGGCCTTCGGTGCGCCAGTCGCGCACCATGGCGACGACGAGCAGAAGCGAGGCGACCACGGCCGGGGCGATCGTCACCGGCACCGGCGGCGGGCCGGGCGGTCCCGGAGGAGCGAGGAAAGTCAGGAACCAGCGCGCGATCGCGGCATCGAGGATCGAGACCGCGGCGAGCAGCATCAAGCGCTTATGGATCTCCGGCCGGCGTGTGTTCATGATGGCGAGCACAAACGCCAACGCGAAGAACGCGATTCCGCTCATCGGCACGATCGAGAAGGCTATGCCCGCATCCTTCTGTCCAAGCGCGGCGGAATGCTGCATCACATGTACCGAGGCGAGGAAGCCGAAGATCGTCATCGCGGTCGCGAGCGAGACGCCGGCAATCCCGAGCGAACGATGATTGACGACGCGTCCCGAGGCCGCGAGCCAGGTCTGCAGCACGAAATAGAGCGTCCAGGTGAAGAACAAGAATCCGTGAAAATGGATCACCGGACTTGCGGAAAACGTCCGGTGGGCGAGCGGCATCCAATAGGTCGGTGCGAAGCCAAGGAAGGCGGTGGCCGCGCAGGCCAGCGCCATGTGGAGATAAAAATATCGTGCGGGCGACGCATCACGCGCGCGTACACGACGGTCGTCGATCAGAGTCGTCATCTGGAATGAGTCTAGGGAGGCAGGGTTTGGTTCAACGCCAGACGCCCCTCCAACGTCGTCCCGGGGCGCGCGCAATATGCGCTTCGCTTGTCCGGGACGACAGCGGAGGTTGTCGATCTATCCCCCGGCGCTCAACTCCGCCCGATCCAGCTCTTCCTCGATCCGATGGAACGCGTCATCACCGATCACTTCGGTGGCGCGGAGGTCGAAGATCGATTTCCGCGCAGCCGAGATGGCGCGGCGGCGCAGGGGATCGGCGGGCAGTTCGCCATTGGCGATGCCGCCGTGCGGATCGTCGTCGGCCTGCATCAGGACGGCGCGGTATTCGAGCCTGAGGATTTCGGCTTCCTCCGACGGATCGTCCTCGATCGCATCGAGCGCGGCGCGATAGGCAATCGTGCGGGCGCGTGCGACCTCGATGCCGACGGGATCGTCGTCCTTGAGGCCGAAGGCCAGGATCAGCGGCCGCAGCGTCAGGCCCTGGATCACCAGCGATCCCAGCACCACCGCGAAGGCGACGAAGACGATGAAGTCGCGATAGGGAAAGTTCTCCGGCAGCGCGAATGCGGTGGCGAGCGTGACGAGGCCGCGCATGCCGCACCATGAGATGATGAGACCGCCCTTGGGCGAGGCGACGGCTCTCGGGTCTTTCGGATGATAGATCCCTTGCGCAACCAGCACACGCAGGGTCGTGCGGTAGAACGTCACCCAGAGCAGCCGCACCAGTACCACCGTGAGCAGGACCGAGGCCGCGGCCACGCAATATTCCCAGCGCACGTCGGTGTCCAGCCGCGTCCAGATCGGCCGCATCTGCATGCCGATCAGCATGAAGGCGAGCACGTTGAGCACGAACACCGTCGTTTCCCACACTGCATACGAGGGCACCCGCAGCCGAGCCGGCATGCGCTCTCCCGCCGTGCGCGCGATGCTGATGGCGTAAACGACGATAGTGAGGATGCCGGAGAGACCGAGATGCTCGGCGCCGATCCAGATCATGAAGGTGGTGGCGAACTGAACGATGATGGCGCTCGGTGCTTCCGTCACGCGTTCCATGATGGGCGGGATGAGGCGGGCTGCGACGAGACCTGCGATGACGCTGCCGACCAGCGCCAGCGCCATGGTCGGCGCGACCTGGCTCCACGTTAGATGCTGGGTGACGACCGCGCCGACGGCGATGCGATAGATCAGGAGTGCGGTCGCATCGTTGAGCAGGCTCTCGCCTTCCAACACCTTCACCATGCGATAGGGCAGCTTCACCTGGCTCAGGATCGCGACTGCAGCCGCGGCATCCGGCGGCGCGACGATGGCGCCGAGCGCCACCGCCGCGGCCCAGGGCATGTCAGGCATCAGCCGATGTGCAACATAGGCGACGCCGGCCGTGGTCAGGCCGACGGCGGCCACGACCAGGGTCGAGACCGGAACCCAGTTGTTGCGCAGATCGCGCAGCGACGTGTCGAACGCGGCATCGAGCAGGACCGGTGCGACAAAAAGGGCCAACGCCAGGTCCGGCTCCAGCGTCCAGGACGGGCTGTTCGGCACGAAGGCGATCAGCGCGCCGCCGATCGCGAGAAAGGTCGGGTAGGGGACCTTGATCCGCCGCGCCAGCGCCGATAATGCAACGGCGCCAAGCAGAAGCACGATGATCCATTCGAATGTCGACAAATTGGTCCCCGATACCGAATTGAGCGGCGCTACAAGCTAGCACCAATCCGGCCGTATGATGGATAGTATGGCCTCGAGGCAAGATTTTCCGACTGCAATGAGCATGCGTTTTCAAAAACTCATTCAATTGTCGGCCGCTCTGATGCTCTCGGCACTCTGGCCCGGCCCGGCCAAGGCTGCGACTGGCGGCGAGCCGGCCGCCGTCGTGCAGGTTGACGTCGCGGCATGCCTGGCCGCCGTCACGGCCGACGACATGGACGGAGCAGGCCCGGCCTGCGCAGCCGTCATCGACAACGAGAAGACCGCAAAGCCCGACCTGATCAAGGCGCTGGTCGCGCGTGGCGGGCTCTTTGCACGGCATGATCAGATCGACCGGGCCATCGCCGACGACAGCCGCGCCCTGCTGCTCGATCCCACGCTGGCCGACGTCTTCAACGCGCGCGGCGAGCTTTGGCTGAAGAAGGGTGACAAGCCGAAGGCGGTGCAGGATTTCGGCGCGGCGCTCCGGATTGATCCGAACCACGAAAAGGCCAAGGCCAATCACAGGGCGATGGCGCGCGAGCTCGAGCGGATCGGGGCGCAGATGGCGGTCGCCGGCAAGCCCAGCTTCAATTGCGCAGGCGCGCGCCGCCCCGTCGAGAAGGCGATCTGCGCAAATCGCGAGCTCGCCGATCTCGACCGTGAGGTTTATGCCGCCAATGCACGCGTGCTGCGCGGGGCGCGCAATGCGGGTGAAGCAAAGACTCTCCAGCGCGAGCAGGATGATTTCATCGCCCGCCGCAATGCCGGCTTTGGCCGTCCGGGATATGACTTGAAGAAGGCGATGCAGGAGCGGCTGCAACGGCTGAACGGGGTGGACGGGTATTGAGGTCCTTCGCCGCTCGAAGGGGCGTCATGCCCGGGTAGACGGGCCCGACTTGAACCCATCCCTCGCCCGCCGCGACAATGGTGAAAACCTGATGCCATGGAGTGCTTCGGCATGCGCACGCGTTGTTCCGCGCAGATATCCAGAAATCCGCTGCGCACCTTCCTCCTCGGTGCAGCAATCAGCCTTGTCCTCGCCGCCCCGGCGGCGGCCGCAGCCGATTGCGTGACGGGCAGCAAGGCGGCACCGGCGGAGATCATCCCGGCGTGCAGCGCCATCATCGACCAGACTTCGAACCCGAATTCCGAGCGCGTCGCGGCGCTGCTGGTCCGGGCGGATGCCAATGCGCGGACATCAGGCGGTCTCACGCAGGCGCTGCGGGACATAGACCGCGCCATTGCGCTGGACGGCAAGAACGCGCGGGCCTGGCGCCTGCGCGGCGACCTGTTGCGGGAGGCGGGCGGGGATCTCAATCGCGCCACGTCCGATCTCAGCAAGGCAATCGAGCTCGATCCCGCAGATGCCGAAGCCTATGAGCTGCGCGGCGTCGCCTACACCAACCAGCGCCGGCTCGACCGCGCGATCGCCGACTACGACCAGGCGATCAAGCTGAAGCCGGATTATGCACAGGCCTGGTCCGACCGCGGCGCAACCTTTTATCTCAACGGAGACAACGAGAAGGCGGTCGCCGATCTCAGCCAGGCCTTGCTGCTCGATCCGAACCGGGCGCGGAGCTACACCAATCGCGGCGCCGCCTACAAGAAGCTCGGCCAGCTCGACAAGTCGATTGCCGACGACAGCGAGGCGATCAGGCTCGATCCGAAGGTGCCGGAATATTACGACAATCGCGGTCTCTCTTATGCCGCTATGAAAGACTACGACAAGGCGATCGCCGACTACGAGCAGGCCTTAAGGCTGGCGCCGCGGCCGAACTTCTTCACCAACCGCGGCGATTCCTATCAGTTCAAGGGTGAGTTTGGCGCCGCGCTTGGCGATTACGAGGCCGCGCTGAAGCTCGATCCGAATTTTGCGAAGGCCTATAACAACCGTGCGGTGCTCTATACCAAGATGGGCGAGCGCAAGAAGGCGCTGGCCGATTACGAGACGGCGCTGCGGCTCGACCCCGGCAATACGAACGCGGCAGACGGCCGCCGCACCATGATGGCGGAGATCGCGAAGTTCGGCGCCGAGGCGCCGCAGCCGCTGGCCGCGAATTCCGGCAACGGCCCGTCATTCGATTGCGCCAATGCCAAGCGTGAGGTGGAGAAGGTGATCTGCGCCGATCCGCAATTGGGTGCGCTCGACCGCCAACTCGCCGAGGCCTATGAGCGCGTGCTGAAATCGATGAACCGGCGCTCGGCGGCCGATCTGCGCAAATCCCAGCATGAGTTCCTCGCCACCCGCGACGCCAGCTTCCGCCGCCCCGGCTACGACCTGAAGAAGGTCATGCAGGACCGGTTGCAGCGGCTGAACGCGATGGAGGGGTAGGCGCTTTCTTCGCCTCTCCCCCGCGTGCGGGGAGAGGCCGGAGTTTGCGTAGCAAATTCCGGGTAAGGGGGCCCTCCGCGAATCCAATTCTCACTTTGCCCGCCGAAACAGCCCCCTCACCCCCCGACCCTCTCCCCGTAAGAACGGGGAGAGGGAGAGGATGGGGTCTTTTCGGCTTGAACCGCGGCCCGTTCCCGGGAAAATAGCTCCCAAACAAGGCCCATACTTGATCCCTGTCATGGCGGGACGCCGGTCCTGCCGCAAGGTTCAGGTGAGGCCGATAAGGGGAACGGGAGCGCGGGAATGAACAGCCAAGTGCAGAGCAAATATCACGAGGTCCATGCGCGCTCGCTGGCCGATCCTCAGGGTTTTTGGGCCGAGGCTGCCAAAGAGATCGACTGGATCGAGCCGCCGAAGACGATCTTTGACCCCGCGCAAGGCGTCTACGGCCGCTGGTTCGCCGGCGGCGTCGTCAACACCTGCTACAATGCGCTCGATCGCCATGTCGAACGCGGCCGCGCCGACCAGGTGGCCCTGATACACGACTCGCCGCTGGCGGGCTCGGTCACCAAGTTCACCTATGCCGAATTGCTGGCCGAGGTGCAGGCGCTCGCCGCTATCATGCAGGATTTTGGCGTCGTCAAGGGCGACCGCGTCATTCTCTATATGCCAATGGTGCCGGAGGCCGTGGTTGCGATGCTCGCCTGCGCGCGCATCGGCGCGGTGCATTCCGTGGTATTCGGCGGCTTTGCCGCAAAGGAGCTTGCGACCCGCATCGACGATGCGCAGCCGAAGCTCATTCTCTCTGCAAGCTGCGGCATCGAGCCTGGTCGTATCGTGCAATACAAGCCGCTGCTGGACGAGGCGATCAAGCTCGCTTCTGCGAAGCCCGCGGCCTGCATCATATTGCAGCGGCCGCAGTTCGTCTGCGACCTCACGCCGAAGCGCGACTATGATTGGGCCAGCCTGCGACGTAAGGCCATGAACGATGGCAAGAAAGCGCCTTGCGTATCGGTCGCTGCGACCGATCCGCTGTACATTCTCTATACGTCGGGCACGACCGGTATCCCCAAGGGCGTCGTGCGCGACAATGGCGGGCATCTGGTTGCCGTGAAATGGTCGATGTTCAACGTCTATGGCGTCAAGCCGGGAGAGGTTTGGTGGTGCGGCTCCGACATCGGCTGGGTGGTCGGCCACAGCTACATCGTCTACGGCCCGCTGCTGCATGGCGCGACCTCGATCATGTATGAGGGCAAGCCGATCGGCACGCCCGATGCCGGTGCGTTCTGGCGTGTGATCTCAGAGCACAAGGCTGTGGCCTTGTTCACCGCGCCGACCGCATTCCGCGCGATCCGGAAGGAGGATCCGGAAGGCAAGTACATCCGGCAATATGATCTGTCGAAATTCCGGACCCTGTTCCTCGCCGGTGAGCGCGCCGATCCGCCGACGGTGGAGTGGGCGGAGCAGCAGCTGAAGGTGCCGGTGATCGATCACTGGTGGCAGACCGAGACGGGCTGGTGCATCGCCGGTAATCCTGTGGGCTTGGGGGTGCTGCCGGTCAAGCATGGCTCGCCGACGGTGCCGATGCCGGGCTACCAGGTCGACGTCGTCGACGAGGCCGCGAAGCCAGTCGGTCCCAACACCATGGGATCGATCGTCATCAAGCTGCCGATGCCGCCGGGTTGCCTGCCGACGCTGTGGAATCAGGACGCGCGCTTCAAGGAAGCTTACCTGAGCGAATTTCCCGGCTACTACAAAACCTCGGACGCCGGCTACAAGGACGAGGACGGCTATGTCTTCGTCATGGGTCGCACCGACGACATCATCAACGTCGCCGGCCATCGTCTGTCCACGGGCGGCATGGAGGAGATCCTGGCATCGCATCCCGATGTCGCCGAATGCGCCGTGCTCGGCGTCAAGGATGCGATCAAGGGCGAGGTTCCCTGCGGCTTCCTGGTGCTGAAGGCCGGCGTGAAACGATCGCCTGCCGAGATCGAGAAGGAGATCATCGCGCTGGTGCGCGACAAGCTCGGCCCCGTCGCCGCCTTCAAGCTCGCCATCACCGTCGGCCGCCTGCCCAAGACGCGCTCGGGCAAGATCTTGCGCGGCACCATCAAGAAGATCGCCGACGGCGAGGCCTGGTCCATGCCGGCCACGATCGAGGACCCCAAGGTGCTGGACGAGATCGGCGATGCGCTGAAGGGGAGGGTGTGACGCGAGGCGTCACCTTGGGCGGTTCGCAGGACCGAACTAGACTCAGGTGAGCAATTGCGCACCTGAGGATCTTGAGATTCCGGGTCTGGTGCCTACGCACCATCCCGGAATGATGGGCTTGCCGACTTACATTCTCCGCATTCCGCGCTAAACAGGGGCCGCCAACAGGGGACCTTGCATGCCACTCGCTACCACGTCGCGCCTGCTCATTGCAGTGGCTCTCGCCATCGCTCTCTCCGCCTGCTCGGCGCGTTACCAGACGCCGACCGCGATGGGGGGCGACGACGATGATGCGGTGTGCCGGAGCCGCGGCTATGCGCAGGGCTCGCCGGAATACGTGGCCTGCCGCAAGGACCGCGACGTGCAGCGCAGCGCCGCCACCGCCCGTGCCGACCGCCGTCAGCGCGATCTCGGTGAATACATGCTGAACCATCCCGACCGGCCCTGACGCCGGCTGCGGAACTATCCTGCGCACGGCAATCGCGCATCTCGTGGCACATCTGCAACGTCGTGGCCAAATCGCGACGTGTCTGCGCTGATTTGATCGGCATCAAATCCTTCCTCGTTCCCTTTCTGCTCTGACGCGGGCGTCGCGCAACGAAGCGCGACATGGCTGAAGGGGAATGCAATGCAGAGAACGATGAGAAACCTGGCGCGGCTCGCGACGCTTGGTGCGATGGTCGCGGTGACGGCTGGCGCTGCGCAGGCGGCCGATCTGCCAGTTTACACGAAAGCGCCGCCACCCGTTGAGAGCTTCAATCCTTGGATGGTCCGTCTGCGCGTGCTCGGCGTGTTGCCGGATGCGGGCGGCTCGACCGTCAATGTCGCCGGCGTGCCGTCGCTGTCGTCGCCGACCTCGGGCCTCTCGATCAGCAACCAGGCGGTGCCTGAGCTCGATATCAGTTACTTCTTCACGAAGAACATCGCGGCCGAGCTGATCCTCGGCGTGACCAGGCATTCGATCAGCGGCACCGGCTCGCTTGCGAATCTGCCTGTCGGCAAGACCACGCTGCTGCCGCCGACGCTGACGCTGCAATATCACTTCGACAATTTCGGCGCGTTCAAGCCTTATGTCGGCGCCGGCGTGAACTACACGGTGTTCTTCAACAACTCGGCCGCCAACACGCCCGCTGCCATCGCCGGGCCGCCCGCAATCGTTGCAACAACCACGTCCCTGCATGTCAGCAACGCCTGGGGCGGCGCCGTTCAGTTCGGCTTCGACTACATGCTCGACCGGCACTGGGGCCTCAACGTCGACGTGAAGAAGCTCTGGCTGCGGCCGGACTACAGCGCGACCGTGAGCGGGCTGCCCGTCACCGGCAGCGCGCATATTGATCCGTGGCTCGTCGGCGGCGGTGTCACTTACAAGTTCTAACGCTCCTGCGGCGCCGGGTGGGGGCACCCGGCGCCGCGGCAATACTTTCCCGTTCGATTCGTCCGAGATCATCCCTGAGAGACGGCATCGTCGTATTCGCTTCACGAGCGGAGATACCGCTATCCCGCGTGCACCGTTCGCGGATGCCGCTCATGCAATAACTTCGCCAGTGCGTCGCGATCGCCGGGGCGGTCTTTGACGGCAATTTCGAACAGTGCTTCCTGGATATCCCGGGGCATATCCCCCCAGGCTGCGAGGACAGCGCGTCCCAGCATCACCGCAAAATGGTCTTCGTCAGCCCGCATCGCAGATCCTCCGGATTGGAAATAATGCGACGGCAGCTGCATGGTTCCCCGCAGCCGCGCCACCAAATCTCCGTTCGAAAACAAAACGCGGCGGATCGCTCCGCCGCGTTTGCCCGCAATGACGAAGGAAGAAGGAAGACTACTCCTCCTCTTCCTCGTGCTTCTTGCCGCCGAGGGTCTTCAGCTTGGCGAACACGGCGTCGACGTTGAGGTCGTCGCTCGACTTCTCCGACGGCTCGTACTCGTCCTTCTTGGTGGTCTCGGAGGCCGGGAGCAGAGTGGCGCCGCCATAGGCTGCGTCGATCGGCTTTTCCTTGGCCGCGCGCGCCACTTCGAAATCGAGCTCGATCTGCGAGCAGAGGCCGAGGGTGACGGGGTCGATCGGCGTCAACTGGGACGTATTCCAGTGGGTGCGGTCGCGAACGCTGGCAATCGTGCTCTTGGTGGTGCCGACCAGGCGCATCACCTGGGCGTCCTTCAGCTCCGGATGGCTGCGCAGCAGCCAGAGGATGGCGCTGGGGCGCTCGTGGCGGCGCGACACCGGGGTGTAGCGTGGGCCCTTGCGCTTGGGCTGCGGCGGCAACACCACCTTGCTCTCCTGGAGGCGGAGGCGGTAGTCCGGGTTCTTCTCGCCCTTCTCGATCTCCTCGCGGGTCAGCTGGCCGTTGGAGAGGGGATCCATGCCCTTGATGCCCTGGGCGGCGTCGCCGTCGGCGATCGCGCGCACCTCGAGGGGATGCATCTTGGTGAAATCGGCGACCTGGTCGAAGGTCAGCGCGGTGTTGTCGAGCAGCCAGACGGCGGTCGCCTTGGGCATCAGAGGTGCGTTGCTCATGGCAAATCTCCTTTGTGCTTCGCCCACCCCCTCAGGAGGCGAAACCGGTGGTCATCAGCGATGACAGGGAATTCGCGTTATATAAGCCCGGAGGGGGTAGCCACGCAATGGTTCTGCTATAGATAGTGCCTTGACAGCGCCCGAAAGGGGGCCCAATTCCCTCTGAAGTCGCTGTAAAGTCCAAGCAGACCGTTTTTAGCCCCTTTCCACCCATCGACCGCCCCCGCCAGAAGGCGAAACGGGTGATTCGGTCCCGAGATCGCTCAATGTCAGCCAAACCAGACCTCAAGATCGTGCTTTGTTCTCCCCGTGGCTTCTGCGCCGGGGTGGTCCGGGCGATCGACACCGTGGAACGGGCGCTCGATAAGTATGGCGCTCCCGTCTATGTTCGCCACGAGATTGTGCACAACAAGTACGTCGTCGACGGGTTGAAGAAGAAAGGTGCGATCTTCGTCGAGGAGCTCGCCGAAATCCCGGAAAACGCCACCGCGCCGGTGGTTTTCTCTGCCCATGGCGTGCCGAAGTCGGTTCCGGCCGACGCCACCTCCCGCAATTTGTTCTCGCTGGATGCGACCTGCCCGCTGGTGACCAAGGTGCACCGCGAGGCGGCGATTCATTTCAAGCGCGGCCGCGAGATCTTCCTGATTGGTCATTCGCATCATCCTGAAGTGGTCGGCACGCTCGGCCAGCTTCCGGTCGGCGCCGTCACCCTGATCGAGACCGCCGAGGACGCCAAGACCATCAATCCGAAGGACCCGAATAACCTCGCCTTCGTGACCCAGACCACGCTGTCGATCGACGACACTGCGGAGATCGTGGCGCTGCTCAAGGAGCGCTTTCCGAACATCAACGGCCCGCACAAGGAAGACATCTGCTACGCCACCACCAACCGCCAGCTCGCGGTGAAGAAGGTGGCGCCGGTGGTCGACGCGCTCATTGTTGTCGGTGCCCCCAATTCGTCGAACTCGCAGCGTCTGCGCGAGGTCGCCGAGCGCGAGGGCTGCAAGATCGCGGTGCTGGCGCAGCGCGCCGCCGACATCGACTGGGACAAGTTCGGCAATATTTCGAGCCTCGGCATCACCGCGGGTGCCTCGGCGCCGGAAGTGATCGTCGAGGAGATCATGGACGCGTTCGCCGAGCGCTACACGCTGCATGTGGAGACGGTCTCGGCCGCGGAAGAGAACGAGTTCTTCCCGTTGCCGCGCCAGGTGCGCCCCGAAGCCGCCGCCGAGTAGACCTTTATGGCGGTCTACACCGACGTTGCCGCCGACGAGCTTGCGGATTTCCTGAGGCAATACGATCTCGGCGAGCTGCTCTCCTATAAGGGCATCGCCGAGGGCGTCGAAAACACCAACTTCCTGCTGCATACGAGCAAAGGCTCGTTCATTCTCACGCTCTATGAAAAGCGCGTTGCGAAGAACGATTTGCCGTTCTTCCTCGCATTGATGACGCATCTGGCCGAGCACGGCGTCAATTGCCCGCTGCCGGTGAAGGCGAGGGATGGCGAGGCGCTGCGCGAGCTGTCGGGGCGGCCTGCCGCGATCATCACTTTTCTCGAAGGCATGTGGCCGCGCAAGCCCAACGTAGCCCATTGCGCCGGTGTCGGCGACGGGCTCGCCAGGATGCATCTGGCCGGCGCCAATTTCGCGATCAAGCGTGCCAACGCGCTGTCGGTCGCGGGCTGGCGGCCGCTGTTCGATGCGGCGGCGGACCGCGCCGACGAGGTCCAGCCGGGACTGCGCGCCTTCCTCGCAGCCGAGCTCGACCATCTCTCGAGCGGCGTCTGGCCGAGCAGCCTGCCCGAAGGTGTGATCCACGCCGATCTCTTCAACGACAACGTCTTCTTTCTCGGCGACAAGCTCTCGGGGATCATCGACTTCACTTTCGCCTGCAATGACATGCTGGCCTATGACGTCGCGATCTGCCTCAACGCCTGGTGCTTCGAGCCGGATCATTCCTTCAACGTCACCAAGGCGCGCGCCTTCCTCAATGCTTACGGCCGGGTGCGGAAGCTCTCGGAGGCGGAAGAGGCCGCGCTGCCGCTGCTCGCGCGCGGCGCCGCGATCCGCTTCCTGCTGACGCGGCTGGTGGATTGGCTCAATGTGCCGCCCGGCGCGCTGGTCAAGCCGAAGGATCCGCTGGAATATGTCCGCAAGCTGCGCTTTCACCAGAGCGTGACGAGTGCGCGCGACTACGGGCTGATGCCGTCAGGACTGGTCGCGTGAGCGAGCTCCCCAATGTCACGATCTTCACCGATGGCGCGTGCTCGGGAAATCCCGGGCCCGGCGGCTGGGGCGCAATCCTGAAGTTCGGCGACAAGGAAAAAGAGCTGAACGGCGGCGAGCGCCACACCACCAACAACCAGATGGAATTGATGGCGGCGATCTCCGCGCTTGAAGCGCTGAAGAAGCCATGCACCGTCGATCTCTATACCGACAGCCAATATGTCCGGCAGGGCATCACCGGCTGGATCCACGGCTGGAAGCGCAATGGCTGGCGCACCGCCGACAAGAAGCCGGTGAAGAATGTCGAGCTATGGCAGCGCCTCGACGCTGCGTTGAAGGCGCATGAGGTGCGCTGGCATTGGGTCAAAGGCCACGCTGGGCACCCCGAGAATGAGCGGGCCGATCAGCTGGCGCGCGACGGGATTGTGAAGGCAAGGTTGCAGCAGCGGGTGGCGGAGTAGGACCTCTGCTCCGTCATTCCGGGGCGGTGCGTAGCACCGAACCCGGAATCTCGAGATTCCGGGTTCGCGCTTTGCGCGCCCCGGAATGACATCAGCCTGCGGCTAAAGCTTACAGCTGTCCCAGCAGCGTATCGCCGCCGGACACCTCGACCTTGCCGGGCATCGCCTCCAGGTTCAGCTTCTTGACCATGCCGTCCTCGACCAGCATCGAGTAGCGCTTGGAACGGATGCCGAGGCCGTTGCCGGAAGCATCGAGCTCCATGCCGATCGCCTTGGCGAAGTCGGCATTGCCGTCGGCGAGGAAGATCGCCTCGTCGCGCTGGTCGGTGTCGCGCTTCCAGGCGTTCATGACGAAGGCGTCGTTGACGGAGACGATCGCAATGGTGTCGACGCCCTTGTCCTTCATGGCGTAGGCGTTAAGGAAGATGCTCGGCAGATGCATCTTGTGACAGGTGCCGGTATAGGCGCCGGGCACCGCGAACAGCGCCACTTTCTTGCCCTTGAAGATATCGTCGGTGGTCTTCACCTGCGGGCCTTCCGCCGTCATCACGCGGAATTTCGCCTCGGGCAGCTTGTCGCCAACTTGGATTGCCATCGTCGTTTCTCCTGAAAAAGGGGCGGGGCCGTTCTAGAACATTTTACCGGCCGAGGGAAACGGCTTCAAAGAGGTGTGATGAGGCGACGGGCGCGTCATTCCGGGGCGGTGCGAAGCACCGGCCCCGGAATCTCGAGATTCTCGGGTGCGCAATTGCGCACCCGGGTTCACACCGACGCGTGCGCCCTGGAACGACGGTGAAGACTTACGCGGCCTCGGCCTTCTTCTCGTCGCGGAGCTGTCGGCGCAGGATCTTGCCGACATTGGTCTTGGGCAGGTCGGTGCGGAATTCGATGTGCTTCGGCACCTTGTAGCCCGTCAGCTGCTCGTGACAGAATTTGATCACGGCTTCGGCAGTGAGGTTCGGATCCTTCTTCACCACAAAGGCCTTTACCGCCTCGCCCGATTTGGAATCGGGAATGCCGATCACGGCGCATTCCAGCACGCCCGGATGGCTTGCGATCACTTCCTCGATCTCGTTGGGATAGACGTTGAAGCCGGAGACCAGGATCATGTCCTTCTTGCGATCCACGATCTTGGTGTAGCCCTTCTCGTCCATCACGCCGATGTCGCCGGTGCGGAAATAGCCGTCCGCGGTCATCACTTTCGCGGTTTCCTCCGGCCTGTTCCAATAGCCTGACATCACCTGCGGGCCCTTGGCGCAGATCTCGCCGGGTTGGCCGAGCGGGACCTCGTTGCCGTCGTCGTCGCGGATCGAGATCCAGGTCGAGGGCACGGGAATGCCGATCGATCCGGAGAATTCGGTCGTGGTCGCGGGATTGCAGGTCAGCGTCGGCGAAGTCTCCGACAGGCCGTAGCCCTCAGCGATGAAGCAGCCGGTCACGGCCTTCCACTGCTCGGCGACCGGGCGCTGCACGGCCATGCCGCCGCCGTTCGAGATCTTGAGCTTGGAGAAGTCCAGCTTCTTGAAGTCAGGATGATGCATCAAGCCGTTGTAGAGCGTGTTGACGGCCGGGAAGCTGTTGACCTGGTACTTGGCGAGCTCCTTGACGAAGCCGGCGATGTCGCGCGGATTCGGGATCAAGAGATTGCAGCCGCCGGCCCGCACTGCGAGCAGGTAGCAGGCTGTCAGCGCGAAGATATGGTAGAGCGGCAGCGCGCAGACGATCATGAGTTGCTCGACATGCGGCGGCGCATTGAGCGCCGGCTGCAGCCAGGCATCGTTCTGCAGCACATTGGCGACGATGTTGCGGTGGAGCAGCGTGGCGCCCTTGGAGACGCCGGTTGTGCCGCCGGTATATTGCAGGAAGGCTACGTCGCCGGGCGACAGTTTCGGCTTGTTGAAGGTCTGGCCACGGCCGGCCGACAGTGCGTCGTTGAACGAGACCGCGCCCGGCAGCGACCAGGCCGGTACCATCTTCTTGACGCGGCGGACGACGAGATTGACGATCACGCCCTTGAAGCCGAGCAGATCGCCCATGCTGGCGACGATGACGTGCTTCACCGGCGTCTTCGCAATCACCTGCTCGACGGTGTGGGCAAAGTTCTCCAGCACGATGACGGCTTCGGCGCCGGAATCCTTGAGCTGATGCTCGAGCTCGCGCGGGGTGTAGAGCGGATTGACGTTGACGACCGCAAACCCGGCGCGCAGCACCGCGGCGGTGGCGATCGGATATTGCAGCACGTTCGGCATCATGATCGCGACGCGGGCGCCGCGCTGCAGGCCGCGTCCCTGCAAATAGGTGGCGAGCGCCAGCGACATCTGGTCGAGGTCGCGATAGGTGATCGCCTTGTCCATGCAGATGAACGCCTTGCGGTCGGCGAACTTCGCAAAGCTCTCCTCAAGAAGGTCGACCAGCGATGCGTATTGCGTCGGCTCGATATCGGCGGGCACGCCGGGTGGATATTGCTTGAGCCAGATGCGCTCCATGGAAACTCCCCTCTCTTGCACCAGAGCCCGTTGTGTCTCGGGCTTGCCTCATTGCCGGCAGTATCGAGCCTGCCTGAACGGCTGGCAAGCGGTCGAGGCTTAGGGCAAAGGCTGGAGAGTGGCTACTGGAATCGTCGCAAATCGCTGCCGCAGGTGCGAAGTGCAGACGCCGCCTGGCGGGCTCGGCCCGTTAACCTAGCTGTTGTTGGGCGCGGGCTTCGGCTTGGTGGCGGCCTTGGGCTTGGCCGGCTTGGCATCGCCGCTCGCCGGCTTCTCTGCGGGCTTGGCGGCGGCATGCTTGCTTGCCGCCGGCTTCGCTGCGGTTTTGGCTTCGCCCTTTGCATCGCCCTTGGCCGAAGCATCGGGCTTGGCGGCTGCCGGTTTCGCCGCAGCCGTCTTGGTGCCAGTCTTGGCGTCAGTCTTGGCGTCAGTCTTGGCATCGCTGCCGGTGTCGGGCTTCTTGGCGATACGCGTCTTCTTGCCGCGCGCCTTCGGAGGGTTCTGCTGGTCGGCATCGGCTGCGACCGCCGCGACCAGGGCGGCGCCGGTGCGGGTCGGGCCGGTGTAGACCAGCACGGGCTCTGCGGCCGCAGGCGCCGAGGCCATCAGCTCCGACGCCTTCATCAGCGGCGGCTGGAGTCCTGCGGTGAAGAAGGTCACCTGGGCTTCGCCGCCGGTCGCGGAGCCCGATCCGCTGGTACCGCCATTGGTCGCGATCAGCGCGTCGTCGTCGTCGCTGGCCGGACGCTTGCGGTGACCGCCGCACATTTCTTCACGCAGGTTCGGCGGCGAGGCGTCCACCGGCACGAGGTTCTCGACGGTGCCGAGCGAGGGGCGCAGCCACGACAGATTGTCCTGGCCGAAGCCGCGCTCGAGCAGCTGCGCCGCCTTCACCGCGCGCGCGGTACCGGAGTTGGCGCCGAGCACCACGGCGATCAGCCGGCGGCCGTTGCGCGTGGCCGATGCCACGAGGTTGTAGCCGGAGGCGCAGATGAAGCCTGTCTTGAATCCGTCGGCGCCGGGATAGCGGCCGATCAACTTGTTGAAATTACCGGTGACGCGCTTGCCGAAGCGGATCGCCGGGATATGCACGAAATACTCGTATTCCGGCAGGTCGCGCAGGAACGAGCGGGCGAGAATGCCGAGGTCGCGCGCCGAGGTGATCTGGCCGTCGGCCGGCAGGCCGTTCGGATTGACGTAGCTCGTCTGCGTCATGCCGAGCCGCTTCGCGGTGTCGTTCATCATCGCGGAGAAGCCGTCGATCGAGCCGCCGACGCCTTCTGCCAGCACCACGGCCATGTCGTTCGCCGACTTGACCATCATCATCTTCAGTGCGTTGTCGATGGTGAGTTGCGTTCCCGGACGGAACCCCATCTTCGACGGCGATTGCGAGGCTGCCATCGGCGACACCGTGACCAGCGTGTCGAGTGAGATCTTGCCGTCCTTCACCGCCTTGAGCGTCACATAGGCGGTCATGATCTTGGTGACCGAGGCCGGATACCAGGGAATGGTCGCATTCTCCGCCTGCAGCACCTTGCCGCTGTCGGCCTCGATCAGCAGCAGCGCTTCGGCCTTGGCGAGGCGCGGTGCCATGAGCGCACCGACGGCGAGCGTCGCAGCGAACAGATTGAACAGGGATTTGCGAAGCAGCGGGCGAAAGGCGTGCACTATCCGATTCCGGTCCTTGGAGAACCGCCTGATACGGGCGGCCCTCGTGATCTGATGTTCGGTTCTGAAATCCAGCGCCGCCGCTCGCGGCAGCGCAAACCTATACCGGCTCGTGCGTCGAGAATAGGGGCTTCTGCCGCGTATTCCGCAACGAAGTAGGCCGAATTTCGACGGTGCTACGGGGACCTGCTAAGGGGATCTGGCGGCAGAGGAAGCGGCCTCGGCGGGACTCACACCAGCCTGCGCGCTCGTCTGTTTTTGTTCCTGCACCATGAACTGGGCCTTGGCGAGATCGGCGAAATGGCCGCCTTTGGCCACGAGTTCATCGAAAGTTCCGCTTTCGGTCACGCGCCCGTTCTCGAACACCAGGATCCGCGTGGCATTACGGATGGTGGAGAGGCGGTGGGCGATCACGAAGGTGGTGCGGCCCTTCATCACTTCATCGAGAGCGGCATTCACCTTGGCTTCGGTGACGGCATCGAGCGCGCTGGTCGCCTCGTCCAGGATCAGAATCGGCGGGTCCTTAAGCAGCGCGCGGGCGATCGATAGCCGCTGGCGCTCGCCGCCGGAGAGCATGCGGCCGCGCTCGCCGGCATTGGTCTCGAAGCCGCCGCTGCGATCAATGAAGTCGATCGCCTGCGCGCGCTCGGCCGCCTTGCGCATCTCGGCTTCGGTCGCATCCGGCCTGCCGACGCGCAAATTCTCCGCGATCGAGCGGTTGAACAGCAGCGCTTCCTGGAACACGACGCCGATGTTTCGCCGCAGCGATGTCAGCGTGACGCCGCGCACGTCCATGCCGTCGATCTTGATGAAGCCGGATTGCGGATCGAAGGCGCGGTGCAGCAGCGCAATCGCGGTGGACTTGCCCGCGCCGGTCGGGCCGACCAGCGCGATGGTCTGGCCCGGCAGTGCGGTGAAGGAGAGGTCCTCGATCGCCGGCCGCTTGCCGTCATAGGAGAAGGTGACGTCGTTGAACTCGACGAGGCCGGAGAGCCGCCCTGCATCGATCGCATCGGGCCGGTCATGCACCGCAGGCACGGCATCGAGCACGTTGAAGAACTCGCGCAGGCGCGGCGCTTCCATGAACACGTTGTTGATGAAGCTCACGACCTGCTCGAGCTTCTGGATCAGCATGGTCGCGAAGCTCACGAACATCACGATCTCGCCGACGGAGGTCTGCCCCTGGTCGTGCAGGGCGATGCCGAGCGTGAAGATCGCGAGCACCGTGATGGTGGTGGAGGCGCGCGTGATCACGGTGACAAGTGCCCACCAGGACAGCACCGGCATCTGCGCGGCCAGCAGCTCGTCGGCGACGGAGCGCAGTCCCTTCACCTCGGATTCGACGCGGACGAAGCTCTGCACCAGCGCGACGTTGCCGAGCGCGTCCGAGGCGCGCGCGGACAGCTCGCTGTAGTGCTCCTCGACCGCCATCTGCATGCCGAAGGTCTTGCGCACCACAAAGGTCGTCAGCGCGGTAAAGACCACGCACAGCACGAACAGCAGGATCGCTAGGCGCCAGTTCAGATAGAGTGACAGCGGCAGCAGCACCACGACCGAGAGGATCGCTGCAAAGTGCTCGCGGAAGAACCCGAGCCAGAGCCGCCACAGCGCGTCCGTGCCGTTGAGCATCACCTTCATCAGCCGGCCCGAATGGGTGCCGGAATGGAAGGTCAGCGGCAGTTGCAGGATGTGCTCGAAATAGCTCGTCAGCACTGCCTGACGCTGGCGGTGCGAGAGCCGGTCGGCCTGCAGTGCCACGAGCGCGCTGCAGCCGATCGTGAACAGTCCGAATGCGACCCAGGCGGCCAGGAATGGCCAGGCCGAATTGGAGCCGGCCACCGTCTTGCCGGAGAGCACGTCGACGATCCGTCCGAACAGCACGGGTTCCGCGAATTGCGACGCAGCCAGCAGGAGATTGGCGACCGCAAGCAGCCAGCCGAGCCGCGCCTCCTTGCCGAGCAACTCGAGAACGCGGGTATAAAGGCGAAGGATGGGCATGCGGGCGAAGAGCTCGGGCGGGTCACGGAGCCGTTATTCTAAGCAGGGATTGCCCGTGAGATACAGCGGAAGCTGTCGGTTTTGCTCAATTGATAAGCCGGCTTTCGACCGGCGGTAGGAACCTGCCGTCGAAGATGTCGCCTGCAACAGGCTTCTTGCGAAATTTGAAATCTTCCGCGATCTGGTCGATCGAACGCTCCAGGCGTGCCGGGTCGATGCCGCCGAGGCCGTTGCGCCGGACCTCGTCGGTCAGGATGTTGTCGGCGAGCACGGTGCGCAGGCGCGCAAGCTCGAGGTCATGGTCGCCGTCGTCGATGTGGCTTGCGGCCTCGTCCGCCGCACGGGCGGGCTCCTTCGCAGTTGCATTGATGCCTGCAATCAGGGCGCGGACAAAGCCCTTCAGTGCGTCCGGCCTCGCCGCGGCGAAGGCGGGATTGGCGACGACCACGAAGCCATAGGCCTCGCAGCCATAGTCGGCATAGCGCAGCACGGCGAGATCGTCGGCCGGCACGCCGCGGTCGCGCAGGTTCACGGCGGAGAGATAGGAGAACCCGGCGACGGCATCGACCTGTCCTGCCGAGAGCACCGGCTCACGTACCGCCGCGCTCATCCCAAAGAATTTCACGTGCGAGACGTTGATGCCGTTCTGGCGCGCCAGCGCCGGCCATAACCGGATCGACAGATCGCTGTCGGCGACGCCGACGGTCTTGCCGTCGAGATCGGAGAGCAGGTGAATGCCGCGGCTCTTGCGGGCGACGATCGCGTAAGGCGCGCTGTTGAACAGCACGAACACCGCCTTGAGCGGCGGCGTATCGGCCTTGTCGCGAAAACGAATGAGCGCGTTGATGTCGACGAGCGCGAGGTCGCTGTCGCCTGCGGCAACGCGGGCAAGCGCTTCCGGCGATCCGGCCGCGCTGGTGAAGGAAACGTTCAGATGCTCGGCAGCGAACCTGCCGTCCTTCGCCGCCAGGAAGAATGGCGCCATGCTCGCATCGACCGGACGATCGAAGCTGAAATGGATCGCGACGGACGGCGCGGCCGTCTCAGACGCATGGACGTTGCATGCGGCAAGCGCGATCGAGAGGGCCAGCAGGCAGTGAGAAGCGATCGTCTTGAATCCAACCATCGGTCGCGCCGGTTCCGCCTTGTTATGGTTTCGTGACGCTTGCAGCGCCGGCTGCCGGCAAAGTCTGATCACGTCAACCTGAACGGCAGATGAGCGGTGGTTGCGTCACGATCACGCAACCCCGTTCATCTTCCATTGGGGTTGGGGAACCCAACATGGGATGCGGGTGTTTGAGAGGCATGAGCCTGTCTCGAGGCACCAATGAAGGTCCCAAGGAGGGTCCAAATCATGCTTGGCCAGTTTTCTAAATTTGCCGGCCGTAAGGCCGTTCTCGCCACCGCCGCAGTGCTGGCGCTGACCACCGTCGCTCCCACCGCATCCTTCGCAGGCGGCCGTCACTGGCATGGCGGCGGCGGTGCGGCCTTTGCCGGCGCAGCCATTGCCGGCGCCATCGGCACCGGGCTTGCGATCGCCGCGACCCGTGACGCCTACGCCTATGATGCCCCGGCCTATTACGGCGGCGGTCCGGTCTATTACGATGAGGGGCCGGTCTATTACGGTGGCCCGAGCTATCACTACAGCAACAGTCGCGAATACCCGGGCAACGGCAGCGTCGGTCGCGACCCCTTTGCCACGTGCAGCCGGGGCGGCGCGGGTTGTTGGTAAGTCATTGACCACGAAAGGCTGGCGCGCTTGCCGCGCCGGCCTTTTTTGCCTTTTATTGTCAAGCATTAACGCGTCGACCATTTGTTTAGAGTAGTTTTGCGCCCATGAGTGATTCGCTTGAGCGGCTATATCTGGCTGTGCTCGCGGCCAGGGACCTTGATCCGGCAACCTCACGTACCGCCCGGCTGTTTCAGCGTGGGCCCTCCAAAATGGCCAAGAAGCTGGCGGAAGAAGCGATCGAGGTCGTGATCGACGCGGTCAACGGCGACACCGAGGCCGTGGTCCGGGAAAGCGCCGATCTGCTTTACAATCTCACCGTGCTCTGGGCCTCGGCCGGCGTGCGTCCCGAGGACGTCTGGCGCGAGATGTCGCGGCGTGAGGACATGCTGGGCATTGCCGAAAAGCTGCCGAAGTCGCCGATGAAGCTGCCCAAAGTGGCGTCACCGCGCGTTGCCGCCAGGCGGCCGATTGCCGCGCTCGAGGGCCGCGTGGCGCGCAAGCGCCACTAGAACGTCACAAAACTGCCGATGGACAAATCCGTCCCGTGGTGCTTCATCGCGGCGCCATGCTGAAACGTATCTACGACTGGTGCATCGACGCCGCCCACAAGCCCTATGCGCTCTGGATCATGGGGGCGGTGGCTTTCGCCGAAAGCTCCTTCTTTCCAGTTCCCCCCGACGTGATGCTGATCCCGATGTCACTGGCGCGTCCGCAGCGCGCCTGGGTCTATGCGGCGATTTGCACCGTCACCTCGGTGCTGGGCGGCCTGCTCGGCTACGCCATCGGCGCGCTACTGTTCGACTCGGTCGGCCACTGGCTGATCCAGGTCTATGGCCTCGGCGACAAGGTCGATGCCTTCCGCGCCTCCTATGCGGAGTGGGGCGCGGTGATCATTCTGCTCAAGGGCCTGACGCCGATTCCCTACAAGCTCGTCACCATCACCTCGGGCTTCGCAGGCTACAATCTCGTTCTGTTCATCCTGTGCTCGATCGTCGCGCGCGGCGGACGATTCTTCATCGTGGCGATTCTGCTCAACCGCTATGGCGACTGGATCCGCGAGCGGATCGAGAGGCACCTCGGTCTGTGGGTCGCGCTCGGCGCCCTGGTGCTGGTGCTCGGCTTCGTGGTGGCGATCAAGCTGATCTGACCCACAAAGCTTTGCCGCCGC
This sequence comes from Bradyrhizobium sp. T-1, assembly GCF_053592855.1. Lineage (NCBI taxonomy): Bacteria > Pseudomonadati > Pseudomonadota > Alphaproteobacteria > Hyphomicrobiales > Nitrobacteraceae > Bradyrhizobium > Bradyrhizobium sp. T-1. The sequence goes on from NZ_CM132115.1 coordinate 1,043,879, forward strand.
GTCCGGTTCGGCTACGCTTGTGGTCATGATGGTTCGATCCGGCAATCCGGTCCTGCGGCTGGGGACGCTGATAGTTGCGGCGCTTTCGCTCCTGCTCGCGGCCAGCGGGACCGGCTGGCCGCAATCCGCTCCCACGCTCGGCTTGCAAGAGCAGGGGCCGCAGGCTGTGCCGCCGCCCTCGACGCCACCGCCCGCCCGCGAGGAGAATCCCGGGCTGATCAACGAAATGGGCAAGCTGTTCGACAAGCTGCCCTCGATCCTGCCGCCGATCAAAAGCCCTGGTGAGACCATGAACGACCTGTCGCGGCTGGCAAAGCCGTCGACCATGGTCTCTGGACGCTCGGCCTGTCCGCTCTCCTCGAACGGCGCACCCGACTGCAAACTCGCCGCCGACCAGCTGTGTCAGAGCAAGGGCTACAAGGAAGGCAAGAGTCTCAACACTGATTCCGCCGAGAAGTGCTCGGCCAAGGTTCTCATTCCGGGCCGGCAACGCAAACCGGATGATTGCCGTACCGATACCGTCGTCACCAGCGCGTTGTGCCAGAACTAAGGACGTCGCGCGAGCAGCAAGGAGCGCCCATGAGCCGCACGGAGCAGGACTTCCTCGGACAGCGTGAGATCGCCGACGACATCTATTACGGCGTCCAGACCATCCGGGGTAAGGAGAACTTCCACATCACCGGCATTCCGATGAACCAGGAGCCTTACTTCGTGAAGGCGCTCGGTTACGTGAAGAAGGCCGCGGCGATGGCCAATCGCGATCTCGGCGCGATCGACGCCAAGGTAGCCGACGCGATCATCCTCGGCTGCGATCGCGTCATCGCCGGCGACATGATGGACCAGTTTGTCACCGACTTCATCCAGGGCGGCGCCGGTACCTCGACCAATATGAACGCCAACGAGGTGATCGCCAACCTCGCGCTGGAATCGCTCGGCTTTGGCAAGGGCGACTACCAGCACGTCAGCCCGAACGACCACGTCAATTACGGCCAATCGACCAACGACACCTATCCGACCGCATTTCGTCTCGCCCTGATCCTGCGGCTCGAGAGTTATATGACGGCGCTCCGCCAGCTTCAGGAGGCCTTCTTCGCCAAGGGGCGCGAGTTCGATCGCGTGCTGAAGATGGGCCGTACGCATCTGCAGGACGCGGTGCCGATGTCGCTCGGCGCCGAATTCCGCGGATGGGGCACCACGATCGGCGAGGAGGTCGACCGCATCTCGGAGGCGCGCGCGCTGCTGCGCGAGATCAATCTCGGCGCCACCGCAATCGGCACCTCCGTCACGGCGGCGGTCGGCTATCCCAAGCTGGCCGTCAGGCACCTGAGCGCACTGACCGGCGTCGACTTCATTCTCGCCGGCGACCTCGTCGAGGCGACCTCGGACACCGGCGCCTATGTGCAGCTCTCCGGCGTGCTCAAGCGCACAGCGAGCAAACTGACCAAAATCTGTAACGACATCCGCCTGCTCGCCTCGGGCCCGCGCGCCGGCTTCAACGAGATCAACCTGCCGCAATTGCAGCCGGGCTCCTCGATCATGCCGGGCAAGGTCAATCCTGTGATCCCCGAGGTCGTCAACCAGACCAGCTTCCTCGTCATCGGCCTCGACACCACGGTGACGCTCGCGGCGTCCGCCGGCCAGCTCCAGCTCAACGTGATGGAGCCGGTGATCTCGTTCGCGCTGTTCTTCTCGATCCGCACCATGGAGCGCGCCGTCAACAGCCTGCGCGAGAATTGCGTCGTCGGCATCACCGCCAATGAGGAGCACACCCGCAACATGGTGCTCAACTCGCTCGGCATCGTGACCGTGCTGAAGCCGCTGCTCGGCTACAAGCAATGCGCCGAGATCGCGCGCGAGGGCTACAAGAGCGGCAAGTCGCTGCACCAGATCGTCGTGGTCGAGCGTAAGCTGCTGACACAGGAAAAATGGGACGAGATGTTCTCGTTCGAGCGGCTGATCAATCCGGATTTGATCGGGTAGGCGGTTGCTGTCATTCCGGGCTCGACGCTTCGCGCGCCCCGGAATGACAAGCAAGGAATTCCGCGCGTTGGAATTGCGGTAGCGGCGTCCGCCACGACGTCAAAACGCAATACTTGACAGTGGAAAGATTGCCTTGTTGGTATGGCCCCCAACCTTCAATGCGCCTGCCAACAAAGGACCGCCCCGCAATGTCCATGCCTGCTCTGTTCAAGGGACGCCTGTCGATCCCCGTGATCGGTTCGCCGCTCTTCATCATCTCGGTGCCCGACCTCGTGATCGCGCAGTGCAAGGCGGGTGTGGTCGGCTCGTTCCCGGCGCTGAATGCGCGGCCGCCGGAGCTGCTCGACGAATGGCTGGCACGGATCACCGAGGAGCTCGCGGCCTACGACCGCGCGCATCCCGACAGGCCGTCGGCGCCGTTCGCGGTCAACCAGATCGTGCACAAGTCGAACAACCGGCTCGACCACGACATGCAGCTCTGCGCCAAGTACAAGGTGCCGATGATCATCTCCTCGCTCGGCGCGCGCGAGGAGCTGAATCAGGCCGTGCACGGCTGGGGCGGCATCGTCTTCCATGACGTGATCAACCAGAAATTCGCGCACAAGGCGATCGAGAAGGGCGCCGACGGCCTGATCCTGGTTGCGGCAGGCGCTGGTGGCCATGCCGGCACGATCTCGCCGCTCGCCTTCGTTGCCGAAACGCGAAAGTGGTTCGACGGTCCGATCGCGCTGTCGGGCGCCATCGGCAACGGCAGGGCGATCCGCGCCGCGCGCATCCTCGGCGCTGACTTCGCCTATATCGGTTCGGCCTTCATCGCGACCAAGGAAGCCAACGCGGTCGAGAAGTACAAGGAGATGATCGCAGGCTCGACGGCCGATGACATCGTCTACTCCAATCTCTTCACCGGTGTGCACGGCAACTACCTGAAGCCCTCGATCCTCGCCGCCGGCATGGATCCGGAAAACCTGCCGACGTCAGATCCGTCGAAGATGAACTTCGGTACCGATGCCTCCGGCGAGCGTGCCAAGCCGAAGGCCTGGAAGGAGATCTGGGGCTCCGGCCAGGGTATCGGCAGCGTCGAGGGCATCGTGCCCGCTGCCGAACTGATTGCGCGCTTCAAGAAGGAATACGACGAGGCGATCGATCCGCCGTTGTGATGGCGCTCGCGATGAGCGCCATCTATCGCGTCGACGGCAACAGCGTCGTTACCAGCCCCAATGCCGCCGGTCCCTGGGACCGGCGCATGCAGCACGGTTCGGCGCCATCTGCGCTGGTGACGTGGGCGTCGGAGCGCATTCCGACGCCGGTGCCGATGAACATCGCGCGCGTCACCATCGACCTGATGCGCCCGGTGCCGGTGGCGCCGCTCACGATTGAAAGCGAGGTTTTGCGCGAGGGCCGCAAGATCCAGCTCTGCGAGGTCAAGCTGCTCGCCGACGGCGTTCAGGTCGTCGGCGCCACTGTGCTCAAGATCAAGCAGCAGGCGCAGCCCTTGCCCGATGACGTCGGGGATCTGCCGGTCACGCTGCCCTCGCCCGAGGACTCGCTGGTCGAGGATGGCCACGGTGCGACCAGTCCGTTCGCCGGCATGGTCTCGATGCGCGCTGCGCGGGGGCGCTTCGGCCAGGCCGGCGCCGGTGCGATCTGGTTTCGGCTCGACCATCCGCTGGTCGAAGGCGAAGCGGTCTCCCAGGCGATGCGTGCCGTGGTGGCCGCCGATTTCTCCAATGGCACAGCCTCGACGCTCGACTTCCGCACCTGGACCTACATCAACGCCGACCTCTCGGTGAGCCTCGCGCGTCAGCCGGTCGGTGACTGGATTTTGCTCGACGGTGAATCCTGGATCGGCCCTGACGGTGCCGGGCTTGCGATGTCGCGGCTCGCGGACAGGCGGGGCTATTTCGGCCGCGCAGTGCAGAGCCTTGTGATCGAGAAACGGTGAGGATTGCGAAGTCTGTGCGTCATTTTCGCTGTGATGCTCCGCGAAAGCGGGGCATCCAGTACGCCGCGGCCTATCGATTCAATGACAGCTGTCTCGGAGTACCGGATCGCCAGGTCCCGGCCCCGCCAAGGCTACGCCGAGGCCCACAGGGCTGCTCGGCACGCCGAAGCTTTAGCGAAGGCGGCAAGCCGGGCGATGATACCTGTTGCGTGGTAAAGTCAGGTGATCGAGAAGCAGTGAGCGTCACGGCAAGCGCCGCGATTGTTTTTGGAGCCGATTGAACGGCAGACTTCCGCCGCCGCGGAAGGGATGCTTGCCATCCTGCCAGTTCATAATCCGTAGAAGATCTTGATCTCCCACAGCACCACGATGATAGCCGTGATCAACGTGACCGCGGCGACCGCACTTTCCAGGGAAGCGACTCTCATGTCCCACTCCGCTTCCCAGCCCCACCAGCGGTCTAGTTGATTCCCTGATTCGCCCGCAATCGCGCAGGCCGCGCGGACACGCACTCCGCCGCGCGTTGTGGTGCCGGGGCCACAATGACACCGTAAAATCCCGGGTAAAAACGCCATTCGTTCCCGGGATTTCGCGCGATGCGTGTATTCCGAACCCGTCGCTGCAATCAGGAAGATTACCCGACCATGCGGTCCCGGCCGCTCCAGAAGCCTGCGCGCAGCACCTTCTTGTCGACCTTGCCGACACCGGTCATCGGCAGCTGCTTGACGAACTGGACCTGCTTCGGCGCATGCGCGGAGCCCTTTCGCGACCTCACCAGATTGATCAGCTCGTCCGGATCGGGCTTCGTGCCTTCGCGCGGCACGACGATGGCCGTGACGGCCTCGCCCCATTTCTCGTCGGGGATGCCGACGACCGCGACCATCGCGACGTCCGCATGCTGCGACAACACATCCTCGACCTCGCGTGGAAAGATGTTGAAGCCGCCGGTGACGATCATGTCCTTCTTGCGGTCGAGGATGAACATGTAGCCGCGTTCGTCCTGGCGCGCGATGTCGCCGGTGTGGACCCAGCCGTTCTTCAGCGTCTCGGCGGTGATGTCGGGCCGCTTCCAGTATTCCGCCATCACGTGCGGGGCGCGCACGCAGATCTCGCCGGCCTCGCCCGTCTTCACCTCCCGGTCGTCGTCGTCGAGAATCCTGACCTCGCAGGCCGCGATCGGAAATCCGCAGGACAAGAACAGCTCGGGCGTCTTCGGATCGTGGTCCTTCTTGCGCAGCACCGAGACCGGATAGCATTCGGTCTGGCCGTAGAGCTGCGAGAACACCGGGCCAATGCGTTCGATGCCCTCGAGCAACCGGCTCGGCGACATCGCGGAGGCGCCGTAGAGCACGAGCTCGAGCGAGGAGAGATCGGTCTTATCAAGCGCGGGATGATCGAGCAGCACATAGATCATGGTCGGCACGAACAGCGTGAAATTGATGCGCTCGCGCGCGATCGTCGCCAGCACCGCCTCGGGATCGAAGCCCTTCAACATGTGCACGGTGCCGCCGCGCATGAGCGTCGGCAGCACTTTTGTGCCGGCGACATGGCTGATCGGAGCAACGGTGAGATAGCGGGCGGCGTCGGGGATCTCGAAGTCGGCGAGGATCGCGCCGGCGGCTCCGGCGTTTTCGCGATGATAGCGCAGCGCGCCCTTGGATTTGCCCGTGGTGCCGCCGGTGTAGTTCAGCGTGGAGAGATCATCGAGGCTCGCGAGGCATCGCGCGCTGGCATGTCCCGCGCGATCGATCGTCGCCAGCAGATCGACGCCATAGTCGGCCGGTCCCGTCGTGAAGACCGCCTTGAGCGGGGTTGCCTTTGCGGCGAGTTCGCCACCGCGGTCGCGGAAGGCGGCCACATCGACCACCAGCACTTCAGCTTCGGAGTCCTCGAGCTGGAACAGCTGGTCCGTCTCCGATCCCAGCGGATGCAGCCAGGTGATGCAGCATCGCGACAATTGCGCGGCGACGCCGGCGCACCAGGTGTCGGCGCGGTTGGCGGTGAGGAAGGCGACGCGCGCGCCGGGCTGCAGGCCGAGCCGCATGAACACGTCCTGGATGCGTCCGATCAGATCGAGTGTGCCCTGATAGCTCAGCGATCCGCCGGGCCATGCGAACGCAATGCGGTCGGGATAGCGCGCCAGCGCCCGTAGCGTCTGCGCACAAGTCGGTGACGATGCGTGGAGCGGATCGGACATATGTTTCCTCGTTGCTTTGTCATCGGCTTCTCACGTGCCAATGTTGCAGATGACGCTAGCACAGAGAATGCGGGATGGAACGACAAAGCCCGCCTGCGCAGAGAGGCGAGGGCGATGAGGGAGGCTCTGGTGACATCCGATCGACTGCAACGTTTTCGCGATCGTCTCAGCCTGCCGCTGATTGCAGCGCCGATGTTTCTGGTGTCCGGTGTCGAGCTCATGGTTGCGGCTTGCCAGAGCGGCGTGATCGGCAGCTTCCCGACCGTGAACTGCCGCAACACGGAACAGCTCGATCAATGGTTTACCGAGATCGCAACGCGGCTGCGGCGGCATGAGGATCAAGCTGGCCGCAAGGCCGCGCCGCTCTGTCCAAACCTGATCGTGCATCGCTCCAACGCGCGGCTGGCGCAGGATCTCGCCGTGCTGCTCGAGCACAAGCCGGAGATCGTCATCACCTCGGTCGGCTCGCCTGCACCGGTGTTGAAGCCGCTGCACGATGCCGGCGCGCTGGTGCTGGCGGATGTCGCCTCGATCCGCCACGCCGAGCGCGCGGCGGAAGCAGGGGCTGACGGACTGGTATTGCTCACCGCCGGCGCGGGTGGGCAGACCGGCTGGCTCAATCCGTTCGCCTTCGTCCGCGCGGTGCGTGCATTCTACGACGGCATCATCGTGCTCGCTGGCGGCATCAGCGACGGCCGCGCGCTGCATGCGGCCGAAGTGCTCGGCTGCGATCTCGGCTATATGGGCACGAAGTTCATCGCCACGCGCGAGAGCATGGCGGACGCGCGTCACAAGCAGATGCTGGTCGAAAGCAGCGCCGATGACATTCTGCTCACCACCGCATTCACGGGCCTGCAGACCAGCATGCTGAAGCCGTCGATCGTCGCGGCCGGGCTTGACCCTGATGACCTTCCGGCGCGCGGTACGATCGATATCGGCACGGACATCGACGTCAATGCGCGCGAGAGCCGGCCGAAGCGCTGGCGCGATATCTGGAGCGGCGGGCATTCGACGTCGGGTGTTACCGACGTAATGGCGGTCGACGACCTCGTTGCCCGCACGGTTGCGGAGTACCGCGAAGCGGGTGGCCGGTAATGCTCCGCGCCGCCCGGCACGGTTAATCCCGCATGGCTCCGGACGCGCCCATTTAACGGCAGATTAACCATCGCCCGCCAAGAATCCCCCTCACGGCCGCCAATCAGAACGAGGGGGACAGGCGATGGATTTCGATTTTCTCAACAGCAAGACCGGCGCAACGCTGGACGAAATCCGCGTCCGCGTCGCGCACGCGCTGGCCCGTCACCCGCTCTGCCGCAATGTCCGCTTCGACATCGTCAGCGTCCCCCGCACCCGCCGGGGCGGCAATTGGACCGTGACGCTGCAATCGGTCGAGCCACGCGCCGTCTGGGAGGCTTCCGAGATCGTCGCCGACATCCAGGACGCTTACGATCTGTCGGCAGCCGCTTGATTTTCCTTGGCTTTTTCGACCTTGTCGCCGTGGACCCGATGATTGTCGCCGCAAAGGCACACTCAAGCCTTAATTCGCGCCCTTTTCCCGGGCATCTCTAACAACATCGTGAAGCGGCCCTTCCGGAGAGACGTTTGTCCAGAGCCATCACCATCACCGTGCTGACCTGCTTCCTCGTCCTCGGTGCCGCCACCACTGCCATTCTCGGCCGCGACAGCGTGCCGAGCGTCAGTGCAGAGATGGTCACGCCGGCCCTGCCGAAGCCGCTTTCGACCAACCGGGCCGCCAAGGCGGACCGGCTGGTTCCGACTTTGGCGCTGGCATCCGCCGCGATCGACCCGGTGCAGGTTCCCGCCGACAAGCTGTCCCAGGCTCCCGTGCTGACCGAACCGCTGCGCCAGGCTTTTGCCGCAGCGACGTCGACCGATTTCCCGATGCCCAAAGCGAGCGTCAACGAGGCGCCCGCGCCTGCGGAGACCACCGCCGCCATTGAGCCGCCGCCGAAGCCGAGGCCCGTCGCCAAGCCGCAGCCGCAGAAAACCTACTCGCTGCTCTCCGACGTGCAGATCGCCGGCATCAGGGATCGTCTGAAGCTGTCGTCGTCGCAGGAATATTACTGGCCCTCGGTCGAGACCGCGTTGCGCAACGTCGTCCGCAAGATCTCGGCGAACAAGCTCTCGAATCCCAACGGGCCGAACGTGCAGATCGATCCGAACTGCGACGAGGTCCAGCAGCTGAAGTCGGCTGCGATGCCGCTGCTGTTCCAGCTGCGTGACGACCAGAAGGAAGAAGTGCGCAAGCTCGCCCGCGTCATCGGGCTCGAGAAGGTCGCGCAGCAGATCTGATACGACGTTCCTTCTCAGGAACCGTTCTGAATCAGGAACATCCGGCAATCCCACCGCGTTGCTCGCTCCAAACAGGGAGTGGGCCGAATGCGCGCCTCGACAGCTTATTTCGTCGGTGCCGGAACGATTGTCGCCGCTATCGCCATTGGTCTCGGCGGTGGAATCGTTGCCGGCAACATCATGAATCCGATCGCGCCCAAGCAAGGGCCCGATACCAGCAAGATGGCGCAACGCGCGGAAGCCGCGGCGCCGGCTGCCACCAACGCACCATCGGAACGCGTGCAATATCTCACGGGATCGCAGGCGTTCGGCGCGATGGCCGCTGCGCCGGCTCAGGCGCAGAACGACGCCAAACCCGATACGAAGCCTGACGCGGGAAGCACCCAGGCCAACGCTGAATCGCCGGCACCGCCGCTTTCGCAAGCTGCCGCGGTCGAGCCGCCAAAACCATCGCCAGCGCAAGCCGCAAGACCGGCCGAGCAGCAGGCCGCGACGGAGCCGGCATCCTCTCCTGACAATGCTTATGCCAAGGCCAGCAACTCTGACGTGAAGCGCGCCGCATCCGAACGGCGGCGGGCGGAGCGGCGCGAGCGCTGGGCCGAGCGCCGCCGCTATGATCAGCGCGATGCACGCGGCGCGCGCGATCAGGCCGATTGGGATGATGTCGCGCGCAGCGTCCGCGAGGATTCCGACGCGCGCGACTATGCCGGCCGTTCGCGTGGCGGCTTCCCGCAAATCCGATTGTTTGGCTCCGACGACGACGATTAGCGCCTGGCGTCCTGCGCACGCGATCGTGAGCGGCGATTCGTCCTGTGGAAGCGCTTGCCTCAATTTTCAACTTCCGGATGATCCCTGTGCGAGGCATGATCGACGCAGCCAGCCAGAGGCCGCGTCATGGGAGTTGCGCTGCTAGCTTGGGGACGCTTCTTCGGTCCGCACGGCGAACGCGTGACCGTGCCGGCGCCGGTCGATGGGCGCGGCGCCCCCTGGCTGCTCGATTTCCTCGCCACCCATGCCCGCGCATTGCGCAATGTCGGCTTCACCGCGATCCAGCTGCCGCCGACGTCGAAAGCGCAAGGCGGTGCCGGACCAGGCTGTGACGGCTATGGCGTGTTCGATCCCCGCGACATCGGCAGCAAGAACCAGCAAGGCTCGGTCGCCACGCGCTATGGCACGAAGACGTCGCTGACACGCCTCGTCGCCATCGCGCACGCCTGCGATATCGACGTCTATCTCGACCTCGTGCTGCATCAGCGCAGCGGCGAGAATGGCGGGCCCGGCGTGTTTCGCTATCTCGGCGCGGACGGGCAGTCGCTGAACGGCAGGCACACGACGTCGCCCGGCTGGTTTCGCGGCGTGCCGCCGGACGATCTGCCCGACGATGACGTGCCGAGCCCGCCCAACGATTTTCCGTTCGGCCGCGAGCTGTCCTACCAGCGCTGCCGGCCGCCGCGCGTCACGATCGAGGATGCACTCGACTTCGGCCAGTGGGTGTTCCGCACCACGGGTGCGGACGGCGCCCGCTTCGACGACGTCAAGGGCACCTGGGCGCCGTTCGTGCGCGAGTTCATGACTCACGGCGTGATGGCGTCGAAGTTCTTTTATTCGGAGTATTTCGACGGCAATCGCGCGATCCTCAACGGCTGGGCGACGCAGCCGCCACTCAACGGTCGTTCACTGGTCGCCGACTTCCCCCTGCATTGGGCGCTGCAGGCGGCCTGCGACGGCGGCAACGCGCGCGCGCTGGATGGCGCCGGCTATACCAGCTGGCGTCCCGATCTCACCTGCACCTTCGTCGACAATCCCGATACCGACACCTCGCCGGGCCAGCAGGTCATCAGCAACAAGCTGCTCGCCTATGCCTTCCTGCTGTCGATCGAAGGCTACCCGTTCGTTTACGGCAAGGACTACTTCCCGCCCAGCGTCTGGCCCGGCGCCTACGGGCTGAAACCATGGATCGACAATCTGGTCTGGATCCACGAGCATCTCGCCAACGGGCCGACCAGCACGCGCTTCCTCGACGACAAGGTCGTGGTGCTCAACCGGACCGGCGCGCCCGGCCTGCTGACCGCGTTGAACTTCGACACCATCAACGCGCGCACGATCAGCTGCCAGACTGCTTTCGGCGCCAACGTGCATCTGCACGACTACACCGGCCATCATGACGACATCTGGACCGACGGAAACGGTGTCGCGCGCTTCACGATTCCAAGCAACGCCTTCAGCAAGGGCCAGAGCTATCTGTGCTTCTCGCGTGCAGGCTTGAAGCTCGCATCCATCCGGCATCCTCGCCATACCACGCAGACGATCTTCGGCGCGGTCGATCTCGACACGGGGCCTGCCACCAATGTCGAGACCGAGACGGCACGGATCTGGATTGAGCAAGGGAGCAAGATCGCCCTTCAAGCCGGCCTCGATCGCCACGGCGTGCCGGCGGATGGTTCGCTCAAGGTCACCGTTACCGATGCGCACGGGCACAGCGTGGTCGAAGCCGTGTGCAACGGCGGCCATGTCAGCGCGGACGGAACGGCCGGCGCCAGCGGCGAACATCATATCCGCGTCGCGGGACGGCAGTTGCCCGAGCACGGCGCGGCGTTTTCGATCGACATCACCTACCTCGCCCCACAAATCATTTGAGAGGTTTCCATGACGCTGCACCTGTTGTGGACGTCCGCGGACAGTCTCGTTGCCGCCTTCGCGCTGTCGGTCCTTGTGCCCTGGCGACACCCGCTGCCGCTTGCGCTGATGTTCGGGCTCTGCGACGGGCTCGGCTCCGCGCTCGGCGTCAGTCTGCCGTTCGCGGGCGGGCTTGGCGCGATGCTGCTGATGGCGAGCGGCGCGGCGCTTCTCGTCGGCTTGCCCATCGCGCAACGCCTCCTGACGGCGCCGGGCTGGCTCTACGTCTTGCCGCCGCTGCTGGCGATCGACAATGTCGTGTCACGCACGAGCGATGCGCCCGCCCTTGCGGCGCTAGCGAGCGCGATCATGGCCGGGCTCGGTTTTGCCAGCGGGGCTATCGTGCTGAATTGGTGGCGCGCAGGCTTGCGCGATGCGCGGCCGCCGGCGGCTGCCTGCCTGATCGCGGCCGGAAGCCTGCTTGCCTGGGGAGGCTAACCATGGTCGCCTCCGTCACCACCCGCGGCTATGATCTCGCGAGGACTGGCACGAACAATGCCGAGACGGTGCTGACGGCGACCGCCGTCCGCACCAAGGGTATCATCAAGCTCTTCAGCATTCCCATTCCCGACGATCCCCGGCTCGAGGCGCAGCCGCTGGCGGTTGCCGGCGTGCACACGCCCGACGGCAGGACCCGCGACCTGATCTTCCAGGCCACGATGGGCAATTGGGTCTACGCCTTTGATGCGATGACCGGCGAAAAGATTTGGGCGACGAATCTCGGTCGTCCCATCGTCGGGACACCGGCCATCGACGGCCACATGACCAACGTCAATTGGGGGATCCTCTCGACCCCTGTGATCGACGAGGCCGCCGGCATTCTCTACGCCTGCGCCTGGATCAGCGACGATGGCAGCGTTGCCAAGGCGCAGCATTTTCTCGGAGCGTTGCGGATCAGCGACGGCTCGAAAGTGCACGACCTGCTCAATCTCGAGGGCGCGGTCTACACCCCGCCGGGTGGCTTACCCGTGCAGAGATTCATCTCGATCCAACGCAAGCAGCGCAGCGCGCTGACGCTGACACGAAACCACGTGCTGATTCCCTTCGGCACGGTCAGGGAGACCTCGGCGGCGGCGCGGGGCTGGCTGATTGCGGTCGATGTCCATGCCTGGCATCTTGCGGCCGCATGGTGCTCCACCGTCACGCGCTCCGGCGGCGGGCTATGGCAGAGCGGCGCAGGCCCGGCCATTGCTCCCGACGGCTCGATCTACGTCATCACCGGCAACGGCGCGTTCTCGCCGCAGCAGGGCGATTTCGGCGAGAGCATCGTGCGGCTCGCCCTGCACACCGGACCCCACGCGCATTTCGAGGTGCTGTCGTGGTGGACGCCATGGACCGACGCCAATCGGGTCGGCGCCGCACCTGCCGCCGGACTTGCCGCCGCGATCGACGACGATGATGACGACGCGCACGCGCTGCCGTCGAATGTCTCGCTGACGGCGGTGATCGGCCACGCCAAGCGAATGGGAATGGCGCTCACGCCGCTTCATGCGCGCGAGATGGCGCATGTGGCAGTGACGTCCGGGCCCGACGCCATGGATGCGCAGATCGCGCCGGTCGTGGCGCATCATTTGGCCGCGATGAAGGAATCGGCGTGGAGCGACCAGGATTTTGGATCGGGTGGTCCGGTCTACGTCGCATCGGCCCACGCCGTGCTGGCGGCGGGCAAGGACGGCATTCTCTACACGGGCAACGCCGCAGCGCTCGGCGACACGCAGCCGGGCGATCTCCAGGCCGGACACTTCGCCGCCAATTATGCCAAGCTCAAGATGCCGCCGATCCTCTATACGTACTTTGATCCCACCGTGCCGCCGGCGCCGGCTTCGCCAACGCAACTGAATCTGTATCCTGGCGGCGCGACGCGGCATCTGCACGGTACGCCGCTGCTATTCTCCTCAACCACGCATGGCGTGATGCACATCGTCGGCGGCGAGAATAGCGCCCTGCGGGCATGGTCGATCGCTGCCGACGGGACCTCGACCTATCTCGCCGGATCCAACGAGATCGCCTCGCCGCAATCGCCGCGACCATCGGGCGGCATGCCCGGCTGGAGCATCACGCTCGCGGCCAACAACGGCTCTGACGCCATCGTCGTTGCGATGGTCCCCTACAAGGACAGCAACATGATGCTGAGCCCCGGCCGCTTCCTGGTCTATGATGCCCAGAACTTTGCGACCAATCCGGACGGCTCGAAGCGGCTCCAGGTGGTCTGGGACAGCGAGAACTGGGGTCCGGAGCACGCCTTCATGCATCCCAAGTTTAATCGCCCGATCGTCTGGAAAGGCCGGATCTATCGTCCGACCTACAACGGACAGCTCGACGTCTACGGGCTCACGAACTAGTTCAGCGCGCCCGAAACCGTCGGGTGGGCAAAGGCGCAAAGCGCAGTGCCCACCTACAGAAGTGGTGGTACGCTGTCGCTTGGCCCATCCGACGACACCGCTCGTGTGGAAAGATCATGCATCACCCGCCGTGCGACTCCACCACCTTGCGGCAGCTGTCGGACAGCCTGGCCTTGTTCTCGCGCAGGCAGGCATTCATCTGCGGCGGCTTGCCGATATGTTCGGCGCAGAATTTGCCGGCGTCGCTACGGCAGGCCATCTGCTCCTGCGGCGTCGGGCCGGATTGTGCCGCGGCGGGCAGGGCAGCGGCGGTGAGCAGTAGCGCGGCAAGAACTGAAATCTTCATAAAGCACCTCGTTGGAATGGCGGTCGGTTCCGCTCGGGTTCGGGCGAGCCGGACCATCTCGCGGAGATCCTTGGCCGGTCCATGCCATGTTCATGGCATCGGGTCGCTTGCCCGCCTGCCGCACCCCCATCTTCATGGCATGTCTTGGCGCATCGTCTTTTGCCATTGAGGCTGCACGTCGGCTGCGAGACTCGGTGATTGCATCGGGCGCCGAACGGGAAGCAGGAGAGCAAGATGTCGAAAAAAGCGGGAGCGCTGAGCGCCGGGCTGACGGTGATGATGCTGGCGGGTGCGGCGACGGTGTCGCTGGGCACGAGCCCGGCGCAGGCGGTGGTCTATTGCAAGACGGTCGGCGTGCCCAAGGGCTGCGTGGTACGGCCGACGGCGGTTGTGGTGGGAGCGCCGGTCGCGGCTGCAGCCGTGGCAACGCCCGGCGTCGGCGCGCCCGGCGTCGGCGTTCGCGCCGGCACGCCGATGAATCGCGGCGGCCCGGTCAATCGCGTCGGCGTGCGCTAAGCTTCGCGTCCTCACCTCGCCCCGCTTGCGGGCAGAGGAAAGACTTTCGGGTCGAGGGAATTGGGCAAAGGGAGCCTGCGAACGAACCCCCGTCCTTCGCAAGCCGACATCCCGGCCTGGTCCTCTCTCCGAACGCCCCCGCGTTCGGGGAGAGGCTTTTCAGCTCGCGGCCGCATCGCTGTCGGGGAAGACCTGCGGCAATTGCAGTCGCACCCGCGTGCCCGATTCATCCGAGCTCAGATCGAGAGTTGCGCCGCAGCGCGTGGCGCGACTTCTCATGTTGCGCAGGCCGCGCGCGGTCTGGCCTGCGCCCCCAGCGCCGCCGTCATCACAAAGCGTAAAACCGCGTCCGTCATCCGCGACGCTGATCACGCCATATGGCCCACGGCCGTCATCGTGCGTCTCGATGGTTACGGTGATATGGCGGCGCGGCCGCATGCTTGACCGCATTGGTCACGGCCTCGTCGAGAATCCGTACGATCTGGATGACGTGCCAGGGCCTGAGTTCAGGATGCAGCGGCAGGCCTTGTGGCGTCGCCACGCGCCAGTCGAGCGCGATGTCATGGGGCCGCAATTGCATCGCCGCGCGCTCGCGCCAGGAGCCGAGCGCGAGCATGAGATCGCCGCCGATGTCGTCCATGGAATCGATGACCAGTCGAAGATCCTTCAGCGCCGTGCGCGCCGCCTCGGTGATGGTCGCGCCCTCCTGCCCGCGCTCGGAGAGCGCGACGATGCTGATTAGCTGGCCGCCGAGGCCGTCATGGAGGTCGCGCATCAGCCGCGTTCGCTCGTTGGCCAGCGTTGCCGCCCGCGCGCGGGCCTCCTCGCCGGCAAAGCTCGCCTTCAGCCGCTCCTCGGCCTCGCGCACCCGCGCGACGAGCTGACCGGCAAAGCTGTCGACCTGGTTCAGTGCGCGGGCGAAGCGCCAGGTCAGCCCGGCGCCGATCGCGACCAGCATCGCCGAATAGGACAGGCGGGACACGAAGGTGCGTTCGTTGGTGATGACCTCGAACACCGACAGCATGTCGTGGACCCAGCAAGTCAGCACGATCGTCACGGCGCAGCCGATCGTGAAGCTCGCCGCATCCTGCCGCCGCACCACCGTGGCCGCGGTGATGCAGGCCATCAGGACGAGGCTGAGGCCGACCGTGGGGATGCCGAGCACCAGAAACAGGATGCGTGGCAGCGGCGGGCCTGCGACCAGACCGACTGCGAACACGATCAGCCCCGGCGCGAACAGCAGCATGCCGTAACGCGGCCAGCGCCAGCCGAAGAACAGCACACTGAAGACGACAATCAGCGCGCTCTCGATCGGCGCGGTTGCGAGCAGCACCCCGGCGAGGCGCGACACGGTGGCGGGCGGCACCGGCGGCGGCACGAAAGCCTGGATCACGCCCAGCACCATCGCGGCGGCCAGCACGCCGTAGACCGGCTCGCGCCGCCGCATCAGCCACATGATCGCGAGGATGACGGCGAGGATCGACTGCCAGGCGGAGAATGCCACGGGCAGGGTGACGAACAGCAGCGTGCGCGTCTCAAAGGCGGGACGCAAGGCAGCGTCGGGCCCGACATAGACGGTGTCGAGAAATCCCTTCAGCGGCCCCCACACGAACAGCCGCACCGTGATCTCGTTGCTGCCGTCATGCAGCAGCGAGGATGGAATGGCAGCGATCTGCGGCGTGTTGCGGTCCGGCCGGTTGGCATTGGCATCGCGGCGGGAGTCGAGCACGACAACGCCGTTGACGGCGACCTCCACCGCGTTGCTGAAGCGCGGCAGGAACACGGACCATCCGCCATCGCCGCTCCTGAAGGTGAAAGCGCCGGTGTAGAGCGGAGGATCTGGAAGCGAATAGCGCGACGACGCGAAATGCGGCAACGTCACCGGACGTGTCGTGCCGCCCTCCTTGAGCGAAAATCCGCTCAGCGCGAAATCTTCGGGATCGCTGGGTTGGAGCAGCCGTAGCCCGAGGATGGTCGCGATCACGATCAGCGCCTGAAGCAGCAGATAAGGCACAAGGCGCGACACGATCAGCCGGCGTTTCGGTCGCGCAGGTGCCTTCGCTGCGATCTCTCTCACAGCTTGATCAGGCCCTGCTGCACCGCCTCGAACACCGCTTCGCTCCGGGTGTGCACTTCGAGCTTGCGATAGATGTTCTTGATGTGGCCGGGCACGGTTTGCCGGGACAGTCCAAGATGGCTCGCGATCTCGGCGTAGCTGAAACCCTTGGCGATACCCCAGAGGATGTCGATCTCGCGCGGCGTGAGCCTTGCTGTGTTGAGCGCGGGCCCGGGCGGCGGCTCCGTGGAGTTCTGTGTTCGCCGCACGATGAAGCGTGCGATCGAGGCCGAGATCGGCGAATGCCCGGCGACGAGATCGCGGACCGTGGTGGCGATGTCGGTCGGGAAGGCGTCCTTGAGCAGATAGCCGGTGGCGCCGACGGTGATCGCGGAGATCACGCTTTCCTCGTCGCCCAGCGCCGAGATCACCATGATCTCGGTATCCGGAAAGCGCCGTCTGGTCTCGCGGATCAGCTCGACGCCATGGCCGTCGGGCAGCCGCAGGTCGGTCAGCAGCACGCGTGGTGCGCTGGCCGCTAGCGCGCTGCGGGCTTCGCCGAGCGTGCCGGCGGTGCGTACCTCGTAAGCAGCCTTCACCAGCGCATCCTGGAGACGCCAGCAGGTCGGTGCGTCGTCTTCGACGAGGAGGATGGTGATGGCTTCACCGGTCTTGCCCTGGTCCGTCATGATCATGGCCCCGGCCGCGTGTCCCCCGCGGCGCGCAAGGCAAGATTAGCCGCGGTGCTGCGGGCGCGACACCCATAATCATGGGGGCGGGGGAAACGGCAGTGGCGCGCGAGGAGCGCAAAGCGGTTGCGATGCACCTCTTGATTGACGGCTTGCCGCGTTGCGCCTAGGCTTCGAAATCGGATGCGGCGATCCTTTCGATCGCGCGATTTGAGCGTCCGCTATTTGAGCCGTGACGATTTCAGCCTTAACCATTTGAGGCATCACGATGAAATACTGGATCAGCTTGCGGAAAGTATCCGGCGACGCGTTTACGGATGAGCTGGGTCCCGTTCGCTACCTCGCCATTCCCGATAACGAGATCCCTGCGCCTCGGCATCAGATTCCGCAGATGCAATGGCTCCGGCAGATCATAGCCATCTTTCCGCCGGATCCGCATTATCCGGATGACGGACCGAGTGGCGATATTCTTTTCTTTGTTCACGGCTATGCCAACACCGTTGAGAACGTCGACGACCGTCACAAGCTGATCCAGGCCGGTCTCACGGCAAACGGATTTTCCTGCCAGGTGATCAGCTTTGATTGGCCGTCGGGCGACCTCGCGCTTGGTTACCTCAGGGATCGCGACGAGGCACGGCTGGCGTCGGTTCGCCTGGTCAGCCACGGGATCAAATTGTTCGTACGAGCGCAGGCGGAAAAGTGCGACATCAACGTCCACATCCTCGGTCATTCGACCGGTGCGTTCCTCATTCGGGAGGCGTTCGATCATGCCGACGACGGCCAGGCGACGGCAACCGCCTGGACTGCCGGTCAGCTCGTGCTCATCGCAGGTGATGTGTCCGCGGCGTCATTCTCCGCCGGCAATCCGGAGACCGAAAGCACTTACCGGCACTGCTACCGTTTGACCAATTTCTGCAGCGGCTATGACGAGGTCTTGCAAATTTCTAACGTCAAGCGGATCGGGCTTTCGCCACGCGTCGGTCGTGTGGGCCTGCCTGCTGATGCGCCGCCGAAAGCGGTCAATGTCGATTGCTCCGAACATTTTCACGCAACCTACCCACCTACGGGTGACGTCAGCATCGATGTGCCCATGTCGCATTCATGGTATTTCTCCGACGCCAAGTTTCTCCGCGATCTGACGATCACGCTCAAAGGGGCCGTCGATCGGACCTTGATTCCGACACGCAGCACGGCACCGCTGACTGGCGCGCAGACTCTGGTGTAGCGATGGCGACGGTTATGGCTTCGTCGCGGCCAGCCTTTCCGGCGGCATGCGCGAACCAGGCAGCCGCTGTACGGTGATGCGCGCAGTGCCGCCATTGTTCTTGTAGAACTGCTCGTACGGGCCCTGGAGCGGGTCCAGCGACGCCGGGCGCAGCCATGACGGCAGCAGGGTTGGATAAATCTGGACGGCGTCGTTGACATAGAAGAACAGGTCGCCGGCGTCGGGCGCGACGAATTCCGCGACCAGCCGTCCTTCCAGGTTCTGGCTCTGCCAGATTGCGCGCGCCGTCGGGTCCTTCGGCATAGGCTTGAAATGCCCGAGCTTGTCGATCTCGACCTTGAACGGATTGTCGCTGGGAAGCGCGGCAAATTCCTGCGTCTGTTCGAGCCGAACCGGATATCTGCGGCTCTTCCCCGCCTCGTCCGTCGGTGGATCGTCCTCCGCCGGAATCGTTGGATGTAACCGGCGCGGCAGCTCCTCCGCCGGCATGACGTTGATGGCCTTCAGCGGTATGTCGCTCATCCCCTTCGAGCCGATGCGTACGACGGGCTGGAACCAATCGGCACCGAACTGACGGAGCGTCGGCAAGGCGAGATAATGCGGCAGCGAATAGATCGTGAAGCCGTTTGTCCCGCTCATGATGGTGCTGTCGAACCAGGGATCCTCGATCTGGATCCAGACCCGGTATTTCCGGCCTTTCTCGACCGCAAGGCCGCTCCACCAGCAAAATGCCTTTGTCTCGAACAGGCCGCGGGCATCGATCGGTTCGTCGAGCACCGGTGTTCCGACTTCAAGCTCTGGGGAAGCCGGGTTCTTGACGGTCGGCGCGGCGCAAATGCTGCCCGTCGCAATGCGGGCCGTGAAGACGCTGGTCGATCCAATCAGCAGCGCAGAGTAGAAGATGACGAACAGGAAGACGAAGGGCAGCACGAGCCTGGAAAAGAGCCAGCGGGCCGGCTCCGCATTCAACCGCATCCACCGGGCGGAGCGGAGCAGCAGACCTGGCTCGTCGGCATGTTTCCGGCTTGCCATTCGGCGTGGCCGGCTCCAGGCGAGTCGCGCGCGCTCCTGAATGGCGTCACGCAGCACAGTGTTCCTGCGCCACACCAGATAGGTGATGATCAGCACGATCGAGGTGATGAACGGGTAATACAGCGTGATGTTGATCCACGGGGCCGCATAGGACGGCAGGACGTTTCCAACCAGCTTGGCGAGCGGACCCAGGACGCCGCCAACGATCCAATCGATGGTGGCGATGATGTGGAGCAATGGCGTGCCTCGCAGGCCGTGGTCCTTCGAGACGCCGACCAGGCTGTACGCTATCCACGGCCAGGCTACGATCACGCCGACCATGAACAGCAGCGAGAAATAGGCGACGCGCCGCAACCACACCGTATCGCGCGTGAGCTTCGCCATCTCGGCGCTCGGCGTGCCCATGAGCGCAAATGCCTCGGCCTCCGCCGTGCGTCGCGCGTCATCGGCTATCGCCAGATAGGCTTCCTTCATCGCTTCGTGCGTGGTATTTGCGGACAGGTTCAGGTGGGTGCCGTCCGGCATCAGCACCAGCGCTTCCGCCGGCAGCATGATCGGCGCGTAGGCATCGCAGCCGAACAGCATGCGTTCGATGACGGCGAAGTGCACGACCGGTAGGCCGCCATTGACCTCACCCGCGAGGACCGGGCGCGGCCCGTAGCGGTAGAGGATCGCCGCGCCGCTGCGCGAATCGTGCATCGGGCCGATCGCCGATTGATACTCCCTGAAATGCTCGATCTCGCCGTCCTGGAAACGAAGCTGGCCGCCGAGCTGATCGGTCATCCAGACCAGCGGCACGAAGGACAACGTGCATTCCGGATAGCCGCCGCCAATGTCGGAGTGGACGCCGGCGAACCAGACTTCTTTGACCGTCTGGTCGGCCGCCAGATGGCTCTGGTCGATCCGCAGCGGATGGAATGTGGTGCGCTCGTCGTCGAGTGCGAGCGCGTGACAGATGTGCTTCACCTTGTGCGAAGGCCGGTGATTGCGGAACGAGATCGGCCAGATCGCCCAGTCGATCGCAACACGCAGCTCCTCGATCGGGACGCCGAAGGCTTCGACCGTGTCGAACAGTCCGAGGAACTCGATGTTGACGTCCTTGCGGCCGTTCATCGCCGCGCGGACATCGGCGTAGGAGCGGTGTCCGCAGATCAAATGGTAGAAGTAGAGCACGATGTCCCGGATCACGCGCGCGATCCAGATCGTCGGCAGGCTTTTCTTCCACGGCACGGTGTCGCGGCGGTACTCTCGCCACGCGGACATGGTGTTGCGCACCATCTCCTCATGCGACACCGGCTCGTCTCCGATCATCGCGGGCACGAGGCCCTGGCTTGCGATCAGGGCTGCCAGCGTGCGCGCGGTGAAGGCGCCGCGGCTGAAGCCGAAGATGTAGATCTCGTCGCCTTCGCGCCAGTTCCAGCACAGGAAACGATAGAGCTTGCGGACGTTGGCCGGCACGCCGATGCCGGTGGCGCCGTCGAGTGCGGCGAGCGGCGCCCAGCCGGCGGTGCCGACGCCCTTGATGTAATAGGCGATCTGATCGGGCTGGGTATGGTCGAGCGCCTCATAGAGACGCCAGACGCTGGACTCCTGGGTGGTGAAGGCGTTGCCGGTGCCGTCAGCGAACAGCACAAGCTTGCGCGGTGGACATGGGTCGGGTGCAGTCGCCGCAGCATTTGGATCATCGTGCGCAGGGTCCGGCCTTGCAGGACCGCCATGCAGCGCTCCGTCCCGGTGCGTCATGGACTCCTCCGAAATGTCAGTGGAGATGCTTCAAGCCCCGTTGGGGCGGCACCTTCCGAATTCAATCAACGAGTGCGTCATGAAATACGTGATGGATGTATTCTGCCGACAAACGCGCCGAGGTAGCAATGAGGATTGCGACGTCTCGCTCCCGCCGTCTATGAACTGCGCCACAGTCGGCAAAAGAAAATGCCCGGGGCAAGCCCGGGCATTTCTCTGTTTGCTTTGCGCAGCGGCCGCTATTGCGAAACGGTCGTGCCCCCGGCTCTCACCTGCCGTTGCCGCGGCAGGCGCCGCCCGGGCCGATATGGTAGCCGCGCGGGCAGGCATGGGCGGCAGGGTTGGCGTAGTTTCTCAGGCAGCCGCCATAGGGACCGCGGTGCCAGCCCGCGCCGCAACCGCCGGCGACAGCGATCACATCGCCGTTGGCCGCCGCGCCGAACGGCGCCAGCGGCATGGCCTGGGCAGAGCTGATGACTGCGCCGAGCGTGAGCGCCACGGAAAAAGCCATTCGTATCATGCGTCTTGCTCCCTGGTGCTGTCGTCTCAGTGGGTGGCTGCGAAAGCGATGCCGGCGCGCACTTCGGTGATCGCCTGGTCGATCAGCCCCATCGCCCGTTCACGATGGCCGCCCTTGTTGGGCTCGGCCTTCGCGAGTTCGCCGCGGGCCGATTGCAGGATCGCGATCGCCTCGTTCATGTGCGGTTGCGCGCCGAGCGCGTAGCCGATGCAGAGGCTGGTTGCGATGGCGCCGCCGAGCACGAGGCTGCGGGGTAGAGAGGTTCGCATGTCGTTGTCTCCTCCAGCGGGCGTCAGGCTGGGGCCGCCCGGTTGCCCGGACGCGAATCGTGTGTGGCGGGATGTCGCATCCTCTGCTTGAATAGGATAGGCGCTGCGGGCCGTCTTGGACTGTCCGGCGCCCGCGCCCTCGCGGCTTGGACTGACCAGCGTAGCCCGATTGATCTCGTCGTGCCCCGCCTTTTCAACTTCGAAAAGCCATTTCTCGAAAAAGTCGTTCTCGATGTCCGTCATCAGGAAGTCGCTCTCGACCGAGATGCTGCCGAGGGAGCTGTCGGACCGGCAGCGCTTCATCCGTTTTGCCGAGCTGTTCGAGCATTTTTCCAACACCGGCGAGCTCGATCCGGCCTCCGACGTGCCGTTTCGCGCCACGATGAACTCGATCCATATCGGCACCACCATGCTCGGCCGTTGTGACGGCAGCTTCGTCACGGTGCGGCGGGAAAAGCGCCAGGTGATCGAGACCGGGGACGATCGCTTTTGCCTCGTGCGCAACACCGGCGATCGCGCCTCGCAGGTGAGCCATCGCGGTCGCGAATTCACCATGCGGCCGGGATCGATGGTGCTGCTCAAGCTCGACGAGCCGTTCTTCGCCGCCGACGGCGCCAGCCAGAAGCGCTTCACCAACGTGCATCTGCCGGTCGATTCCCTGCGCGCCATGGTCACCGATGTCGACGACCTCGTCGGCTGTGAGCTCGAGGCCGGCGGTGCGCTGTCGCTGGTGATGGACTATAGCGATCTCCTGCTTCGCCATCCCGTGGCGGCCGACGAGGCCGGCATGGCGATCGCATCCCATCTGCTCGATCTCGCCGCGATCGGTTTGGGGGCGCGCAGAGACATCGCTACAGCGGCGCGGCGCCGGGGCCTGCGTGCGGTAAGGCTCAAAGCCGTGCTGTCGGTCCTCGAGGCGCGTTTCCACGAGCCGGATTTCTCCGCGCAGAGGCTCGCCGTTGCCGCCGGTCTCTCCGAGCGCTACGTCAACGAGCTCTTGTTCGAGGCCGGAGCCAGCTTCACCACCCGCCTGACCGAGTTGCGCCTGCGCAAGGCGGCCGACCTGCTCGCCCATCGCGAAGGCCGTATCAGCGATGTCGCCTTCGCCTGCGGCTTCAACGATCTCTCTTATTTCAACCGCTGCTTTCGCCGCAGGTTCGGCCTGACCCCGACCGCCGCACGGGGCAAGTGAGGGATCGCGCCTATAAAGTCTCCACCTTCGGCGGCGGATATCGCCGCGCAAGCATCGACAGCGACAGGCGCCGCTCGTCGGCCGGCAGCTCCCGCCAGGCCAGCACCAGCGGCCGCTTCCAGTCGCCGACGCCAAACTCCATGTCGACCCATTTCTGCGGCTCCGGC
Source organism: Bradyrhizobium sp. T-1 (assembly GCF_053592855.1). NCBI lineage: Bacteria > Pseudomonadati > Pseudomonadota > Alphaproteobacteria > Hyphomicrobiales > Nitrobacteraceae > Bradyrhizobium > Bradyrhizobium sp. T-1. The sequence continues at coordinate 1,067,084 of NZ_CM132115.1, forward strand.
CCGTCAAGGCCGCGGACCCAGACGAAATAGCGGGGGAAGTCGTCGGCCTCGGTGTCCGTCCTGGGTCTCCTGGCCATCATTTGCTCACTACATCCAAATGCGTTGCCTCCAGGATATAGATACTGGCGTGGCGGAGTCGAACGGGGCTCTTGGGTCCAGAGGACATGAACGAAACCGTGATCGATGGTTGGCGCGATGTATCGCAGGTGACGATGCGATTGATCGGCGTCTGGTCGTTCGACCGGGTCATCCGGGGTCAAGGAACCATGCAGGGCCTTGCGACCTTCATGCCATTGGACGCGGAGCGCCTGGTTTATCAGGAGCAGGGACGCTTGAAGCTCTTGAACGGCGCCGAGTTCGAGGCCGTGCGCGAGTACATCTTCCGCAAAGGCGAGCGAGGATTCGACGTCTTCTTCAAGGAAGATCCACCGCGGCTATTCCACGCGATCTCACTGTCCGCATCCGATAGCGGCGCCTTGAGCGGAAGCGCCGGCCATCTCTGCAATCTCGATCATTATCAATCGACTTACACCTTCTGCGGCGATGGTGGCTTCGTCATTCGTCACGTCGTGTCAGGCCCGCGCAAGGACTACACGATGGTCACGGCCTACACGCGGGTGTCGTGAAGGCCCGATCGGAAAAAGGCCGCCCGAAGGCGGCCTTTCTCTACTCTCGCAGCCTGAGGTTCTAAGCGGCCGAATAGCCGGCGCGCCGGCGGTAGCCCATGAAGCCGAGGCCGCAGAAACCAAGGATCATCATCGCCCATGTCGACGGTTCGGGAACGGCGCCCACGTTCACCTGGATATCCACCGAGGCGAGCCTGGCGCCGTTGCTGTCCGTCGTCAGCAAATCGATCGAGTAGATCGCTGGAATGGTAGGATCAAACGGACCGCCGGGAGTCGTGAAGAAGCCGATGTTTTCGCTGTTCTGCGACGCCGTTCCAACGTGTGTATTGTCGAGAATGAGATCGAGAGGAAAAGCCAGCGTGTGACCGAGATGGTCGGTAACGCTGATAGTGGTCGTCGTGCCGGCATTCGCTCCAGGATCGTACGAATACTCGAAATTCCAGAGAGCGAGCGTCGATCCGATTGTGCTCTGGGGAGCAACATACACGTTGCCGGAGGGCGTGATCGGTCCGATGAAACGAATTGCTGCACGCAATCCCAGCTCGACACCATTTTCCTGATCGACCGTGAAATGGCCATCAACCGTACCAGTGCCGTTATGCCATCCCGCCGTGAGGTTCGTGTCGTTTATAACAGTCGCCGAAGCACTGTTCAGCCCGGCAAACGCCAGGACAGCCGCTGCCATCAATGCCTTGTAGCTCATTTCCAATGCCCCAAATTTTTCTATGTTTTAAGACGAGGGACGCTCCCCGCGGCGACAACTTACGCGTGCGGGCTCTTTCCCGGCAATAGGTAATTTGGTGGGGCCTGCGCGGAGATCGCCCTCTTCCAGAGGGCCTCAGACAAACGGAGAGGTTGTGCGCCGCAGCGAGCCCGGCGCTGTGGTCGGCGGCAGAGAAGCTCTCGCGGATGGTGCTGACAAGCAGCTCCATGGCCTGAAGGCGATGCATCGATCTTTTCATATTTTGCAAAAGAGATGCTCGGATTGCGCCAATGGTTGGAAGAGACTCAAGTCTGTAGCCTTCGGTCAACATGGCCATAAACGCCATGCCGCAACGAGGGAGGGACTGCATCCATGGACTTCGGACTCTTCGTCCAGCGCGGCTATCGTCAGTTCCTGTGTCTCGTCGCCGCGACGACGCTGGTGCTCCAGGCGGGCGCCGCGGGGGCCCAGACGGCCGCGGAATCCTGGCCGAACCGCGCGATCACCTGGGTGGTGCCGTTTGGAGCCGGCGGCGTCACCGACCTCGTCTCGCGCAAGATCGCGGAGCTGCTGCGGACGCGGCTTGGGCAGCCCGTGGTGGTGGAGAACCGACCCGGCGCCGGCGGGACCATCGGGACGGAGTTCGTTGCCCGGGCTCAGCCCGACGGCTACACCGTGCTCTACGCCTCCGGCGGACCGATGACGATCCAGCCGAACCTGGGGCTGACGAAGCTCAACTACGACCCGCTCACGAGCTACGTCCATATCCGCGGCGTGAGCTCGGCGAACCAGATCCTCGTCGCCACCGCTACAGCGCCCTACAACACGCTGGCTGAGTTCGTCGCCTACGCGAAGGCGAACCCGGGCAAGGTCAATTTCGGCTCCCCCGGCCCCGGCACCGCCCAGCACCTTGCCGGCGAGATGTTCCAGGCGGCCGCCGGCATCAAGCTGACCCACGTGCCCTACAAGTCGGGCTCGAGCCAGATGACCGACATGATGTCGGGCATCCTGGACGTCTCCTTCGATTACCTCGCCGTGCTCAGGCCGCTGATCGACACCGGCAAGGTCAAGGTGCTCGGCACCACCGGCACGGCGCGGCTGGCTGCGCTGCCCGACGCGCCGACGGTGCTGGAGGCCGGTTACCCGGACGCCGTCAGTGTCGGCTCGACCTGGGTCTCGGTCCCGGCCGGGACCGACCCGAGAATCGTGGGTAGGCTCTCTGAGGCGCTGGCCGCCGTGCTCGCTGACCCCGGCATCGTCGCGGACATCGCCACCAACGGCCAAGTGTCGATCGCCGACAAGGGGCCGGCCGAGATGGGTCCGTTCATCGTCGAGGAGACCGCGCGCTACAAGCGGGTGATCGAGAGCGCGGGCATCGCCGCGCATTAGCGCCGGCGCATGGTTGTGTACATCGCGCACGCGAAGGATGGCCGTCGGCGTGTCCGCTTTGTGTCGATGCCGGATTGTTCGCTATTTTGGATCTAATAGCAAAATTTGGTGCCCCTGGCCGAAACCTAACTGATTTTACAAGTATCTGAATAAACTTGTAGATTTTATGGTGCAATGCAGAGCGTACTCACACTCCTACTCACAGGGTTTAGGGCGTTTTGGCGGGTGATGGTGCGCGGTACTATAGCCGCGCGTATCCATCCGTCTGCAAAGTTTGGATATTCCAAAATCTGCGTTTCAAGTAGGCAATCACCGCCTCGTCGGGGGACCCCTCAACCGGCCTCATTGTTGCTCTGCTCTCAAAAGGACCATGCAGCGACACGCTCTTGATGTCGTCCAGATAGGCTCTCGCCCAAAAGTAGGAGCCGCTAAGTTCGAAGTGGTAAATGAGGTAGTTGTACCTTTGCTCCAGTCGATCTCCGTCAAAGATTTCTTCGCATTTGTGCTCAATCGCATTTGGCCGGACGGGATCTTCATCAAGGAAACGAGCTTGCATGCGGCGACCTATTCGGTTGGCGTGTTCGCGAGCGTAATTTCGAGCGATGCTGACGGAGAGAACTTTGCATAAGTATTGTCTTCGTCTGAGCCGTCTTCCGGATAGACGCTCGACTTGGGTACGGCGCGCATTTTCAAAACTTCAACAGTCGAATGCTGAGTTATAGATTCGATAAGAAACTTTGCTCGCATGTTTGCTGACATAGAAATTTTAGATTGGCTTTTATGCCGTTCATTGAATCATGCGTGTGAAAATGCGCAAGCGAGTGGTGTGAGTACGCGTGCCCGAAAGCGGAATCGTACTCACACCGAGCGCGTCAGTTAGGTTCTCAATTTCGGAACAAATAGAGCAGTAAAATGGAAAACCATGCAGATGCATGGCTTTGAAACTGCTAATCAATTTTGAAGTAAAAGGTAACATCGTACTGGTGCCCCTGGCCGGAATCGAACCAGCACTCCTTGCGGAACTCGATTTTGAGTCGAGCGCGTCTACCAGTTCCGCCACAGGGGCCCTCGGTCGGCCACCTCCGGTGGAGGGCGTCGCGAAGCCGGCGGACTATAGCCATGGGAAAGACGGGGTCAACCCGCGCCAAAGTGATCCCCGCCGTTCTCGACAGGGGCTTGGGCCGGGGTTAGAGGCTAATAGCGTTTTCGAGCGAAATGGATACCGGTTCGCGTGAAGAAAACGCGCTAAAATATAGTGCGACGCCCCATCCGAAAGAGGCCGCCGTGACGACCCAAAGTGCTGCAATACCTGCGTTTCGACCGGCTGCGCGCAGCCCTGCGCTCACCGCCGCGCTGGCCGTCACCCTGATTGCGGCGGCGACGATCGCGGGCGCCTGGTTCTTCCAGCTCGTCCTGGAGATCCTGCCCTGTCCGCTCTGTCTCGAGCAGCGCTACGCCTATTATCTCGCGATTCCGGTCGGGGTGGTCACGGTGCTTGCGGCGCGGAGCGGCGCGCCGCGGCCGCTGCTGCTGGCGGGACTGGCGATCCTCGCGCTGGCGACGCTCGCCAATGCCGGCCTCGGCACCTACCATTCCGGCGTCGAATGGGGATTTTGGAAGGGGCCGACCGATTGCTCCGGTCCGGTCGTCAACCTCGGCAGCGCCGGCGATCTGCTGTCGCGGCTCGATACCGTCAAGGTGGTGCGCTGCGACGAGGTGCAGTGGCGCTTCCTCGGCCTCTCGCTTGCCGGCTACAACGTGCTGATCTCGCTGCTGATGGCCGCGATCGCCGCCTGGGGCTTTGCCGGGACGGCGAAGCGCGCAGGAGCATGATCCGGACCCGGAGGGCCGCGCTAGCGCAAAGCGTGAACCGGTTTTCCGAAAAGATCATGCTCAATTGAGAGGCTACAACGCGCTTGCGCCTTCGTGCTGGAAGCCGAGATAGCTCGCCGCCACCCGCTCATTTGCCGCAATGTCGCTGGCCTTGCCGCTCAGCACGAATTCGCCGAGCTCCATCACATAGGCCTGGTCGGCGATCTTCAGCGCGGCCTGCGCGTTCTGCTCGACCAGCAGCACGGAGACGCCGCTGGCGCGCAGCTCGGTGACGATGCGGAAGATGTCGGCGACGATGATCGGCGCAAGGCCGAGGCTCGGCTCGTCCAGCATCAGCAGTTTTGGCTCGCCCATCAGCGCGCGCCCCATCGCCAGCATCTGCTGCTCGCCGCCGGAGAGGGTGCCGGCAAGCTGCTTGCGGCGCTCCTTGAGGCGCGGAAACAGCGTGTAGATCCGCTCGATCGAGGCCTTCGCCCTGCTCTTCTCGATGCGGAAGGCGCCCAGCTCGAGATTGTCCTCGACATTCATGGTCACGAACAATTCCCGGTGCTCCGGCACGAGGCCGAGCCCCATCGCGACGCGGTCCTCGATGTCCAGCCGGGCGAGATCCTGGCCCGCAAAGGCGACGCGGCCCTTCAGCGGCAGGATGCCCATGATGGCCGACAGCAGCGTGGTCTTGCCGGCGCCGTTGGCGCCGACGATGGTGACGATCTGGTTCTTGCCGACTTCGAGCGTAACCGAGCGCACGGCCTCGACCTTGCCATAGGCGACATGCGCGTCGGTGACGGACAACAGCGCGCTCATGCCGCCACTCCGAGATAGGCTTTGATCACTTCGGGATTGGTCTTGATCGTTGCGGGCGTGCCTTCCGCGATCTTGGTGCCGAAATCGAGCACCACGATGCGGTCGGCCAGGTTCATCACGAAGCCCATGTCGTGCTCGACCAGCAGCACGCTCATGCCGCCGTCGCGCAAATCGCGCAGCAATTTCGCGAGCTGCTGCTTCTCCATGTGGCGCAGGCCGGCGGCCGGCTCGTCGAGCAGCAGCAGCAGCGGATCGACGCAGAGCGCCCGCGCGATCTCGACGATGCGCTGCTGGCCCAGCGACAGGCTGCCCGCGAGCTGATGCATCTGCTCAGCGAGGCCGACGCGCTCGATCTGGCGCGCGGCTTCCGCGAGCAGCTTCGCCTCATCGGCGCGATCGAGCCGCAACATCGAGGCGAGCGGCCCGGATTGGCCGCGCAGATGCGCGCCGATGGCGACATTCTCCAGCACGGTCATGTCGGGCACCAGCTTGACGTGCTGGAAGGTGCGGGAAATGCCGAGCTTGACGATCTCCTGCGGCGGCGCGCGGTCGACCTTCCTGCCGAGCACCGAGATCGAGCCCGAGGTTGCCGACAACACGCCGGTGATCAGGTTGAAGGTGGTGCTCTTGCCGGCGCCGTTCGGTCCGATCAGCGCGACGATCTCGCGAGCCTGGACGTCGAAAGAAACGTTGTTGACCGCGACCACGCCGCCGAATTGCTTGCGCGCCTTCTCGACCTGGAGCAGGACGCTCCCCTGCCCGGGCAAGCGGGGGCGGGTCTCGAGCTTCAGGGAGGTATCCGGCTTCCTGCCGCCGGTGCGCTCGGGGAAGAACGCCATCAGCCAGGGCCAGACGCCGCCGGGGGCAAGCTGGAGCAGGGCCACCAGCATGATGCCGAACACGATGGTCTCGACCTGGCCGGAGCCGGGAAGGATCAGCGGCAGATAGCTTTGCAGCACCTCTTTCAGGATCACGACGATCGCCGCGCCGAGCACGCCGCCCCAGACATAGCCGGCGCCGCCGACCACCGCGATAAAGAGATATTCGATGCCGGCATGCGCGCCGAACGGCGTCGGCGTCACCGCGCGCTGGAGATGGGCGTAGAGCCAGCCGGAGAGTCCGGCGAGCACGGCGGCATGGATGAACACCAGGAGTTTTGCGCGCGGGGTGTGAACGCCGAAGGCTTCGGCGGCGACATGGCCGCGCCTGAGCGCGCGGATGGCGCGGCCGGTGCGGGAGTCCAGCAGATTCATGGTGAGCAGGGCCGAGACGAGGACGGCGACCCAGATCGCGTAATAGATCGAGCCGGGCGAGAGCATCTTGAACGTGCCGATCGACAGCGGCGGAATCGCCGAGACGCCGTCGTTACGCCCGAGGAATTCCAGCTTGCTGAAGAGGTAGAACAGGCCGAGTCCCCAGGCGAGCGTGCCGAGTGGCAGGTAATGGCCGGAGAGGCGGACCGTGATCAGGCCGAGCAGCACCGCGAACAGCCCGCTGACCACCAGCGACAGCGGCAGGGTCAGCCACGGCGACAGGCCGTAGCTCGTCGTCAGCACCGCCGTGGTGTAGGCGCCGAAGCCGACGAAGGCGGCTTGACCAAACGAGGTGAGGCCGCCGACACCGGTCAGCAGCACGAGGCCCATCGCGACCAGTGCGGCGAGGCCGATATTGTCGAGCAGCACGATCCAGAACGGCGGCATGCTAGGTACGAACGGGATCGCCGCCATGACGAGCGCGAAGACGAGGATGGGAAGCCGGCTCTGCATCTTAGCTTCAGTCCTTCTCTTCTTCGACGGCGGGCGCGGCGAGCGAGCGCAGCAGCAGCACGGGGATCAGGAGCATGAAAACGATCACCTCCTTGTAGTTGGAGGCATAGAAGGACGAGAACGCCTCGACGATGCCGACGACCAGCGCGGCGCCGGCCGTAAGGGGATAGCTGACGAGGCCGCCGATGATCGCGGCGACAAAGCCTTTCAGGCCGATCAGGAAGCCCGAGTCATAGTAGAGCGTCGTGATCGGCACGATCATGATGCCCGACAGCGCGCCGATCACGGAGGCCAGCAGGAAGGCGATCTGGCCCGACAGCGTGGTGCGGATGCCGGCGAGACGCGCACCCAGCCGGTTGACGGCGGTGGCGCGCAGCGCCTTGCCGTAAAGGGTGAGGCCGAAGAACAGCCAGAGCCCGACGATGAAGGCGATGGTGATGCCGTAGACCGTGAGGCTCTGGCCGGTGAAGCGTAGCGAGCCCGCGGTAAACGCGCCGGAGAGCACAGCCGGTCCGCGCTGGCCCTCGGCGCCGAAGAACAAGAGGCCCAGCCCCTGAAGCGCCAGATGCACGCCGACCGAGGCGATCAGCAGCACCAGCACCGAGGTATGCGCCAGCGGCTGGAACGCGATGCGGTAAAGATAGAGGCCGATCATCGCCACGATCACCAGCGACAGCGCGATGCAGACCGCGACCGGCGGCTTCTGGGCAGCGAAATAGAGGGTCACCGCCAGCACGATCGCGGGCAGCACGATATTGGCGAAGAATGAGCGCAGGACTAGCCGCGCATGCAGCGCCTTGCGCGCCACGAACAGGTCGAAAGCGCAGGCGACGATGCCCATGGCCAGCGCGAGCTTGGCCGTGCCCGGCATCTGGCCGGAGGCCAGCGAGGCGTAGGTCAGCGCGCCATAGGTGACGAACTCGCCCTGGGGGATGAGGATGACGCGGGTGACGGCGAACACCAGCACCAGCGCCAGGCCGAGCAGCGCATAGATCGCGCCATTGGTGATGCCGTCCTGCAGCAGGAACAGCATGATGGTGGTGTTCAAGACCCGACGCTCCCCCTTAAAGATTAGGGACCGGTCTCCGCAATTGCGGTGGATGGTCCCTCACAGCCATTGAAATACGCTGACGATATTTGATATGGTTCATAACAATTATCAAATATAACATCAAGGGGAGGCAGGACGGCCTGCCCCGAATTTAGCGGGATTACGAGCACGAGGCGATGACCGTTTCCAAAGCCGCTGAAAAGTCTTCTGAAAAGGCGTCCAACGCGGCCAAGGGCCGCAAGGATGCTCCCGAAGGCCTGCCCGAAGCCCTCCAGCTCGGCGAGCTCTCCGAACAGCTCGGCTACGTGCTGAAGCGGGCACAGCTCAAGGTGTTCGAAAACTTCCTGCGCTGCATGGCCTCGCTCCAGCTGACGCCGGCGCAGTTCTCGGTGCTGCTGCTGGTCGAGAAGAATCCGGGCCGGAATCAGACCGAGATCGCCTCGACCCTCGGCATCCTCAGGCCGAACTTCGTCGCCATGCTCGACAATCTCGAGAGCCGCGACCTCTGCGCCCGGATCCGCTCCACCAACGACCGCCGCTCGCACATCCTGGTGCTGACCGACAAGGGCAAGGCCGTGCTGACGCGGGCCAAGAAGCTGGTCGCCACCAAGCACGAGTCGCGACTGAACGAGCTTCTGGGTCAGGCCAACCGCGAAGCCCTGCTCGAGATGCTCTCGAAGATCGCCAACGAGTTTTGAGGTCGCCACTGTCCCGGTGACGACGCGGCTATGCCGCGGCGAACCGGTCGGGCATGGCGGGCACTTCCGCAGTGAGGAAGCGGCGCTCGATTTCCGCGGCGGGCAGGGGAGGGCTGAACAAGTAGCCCTGCATTTCCGTGCAGCCTTCCGCCGTGATCCGGTCGCGCTGCTCGTCAGTCTCCACGCCCTCGGCCGTGGTCGTCATGCCCATCCCGTGCGCCAGCGCCGCCACCGCGCGCACGATGCTGAGGGATCCGGTATCGTTACCGACGCCGCCGACGAAAGACCGGTCGATCTTGATCTTGTCGAACGGGAAGCACTGCAAATAGGTCAGTGACGAATAGCCGGTGCCGAAATCGTCCATGGCGATCCTGATGCCCAGCGCGCGGAGCTGGTGCAGCGTCGCGAGCGCGCCATTCCGGTCCTGTATCAGCACGCTTTCCGTGATCTCGATCTCCAGCCGCCCCGGATCGAGGCCGGTGGCTGCCAGCGCGCCCACGATCACCTCGGTCAGACCCGGCTGGCGGAATTGCACGGCCGAGATGTTGATGGCGATGTGCAGATGGTTTGGCCACCGGCTCGCAGTGGCGCAGGCCTGCCGGATCACCCACTCCCCGATCGGAACGATCAAGCCGATCTCCTCCGCGAACGGGATGAAGCTGCCCGGCGGCACCAGTCCGCGCCGCGGATGCCGCCAGCGGATCAAGGCCTCGAACCCGCTGATCTCACGCCCGTCGGTTTTCACGATCGGCTGGTAGTGCAACTCGAACTCGCCGGCCGCAAGGCCGTTGCGCAGGTCGAACTCCAGCGCACGGCGGTTTTGCGCCTCTTCGTCCATGGCCGGTTCGAAGAAGCGGTGCATGCCGCGACCATCGCTTTTTGCGCGATACAAAGCGAGATCGGCATTATGCAGGAGTTGCTCGGGCGTCGCGCCGTCGCGCGGGGCAATGGCGATGCCGATGCTCGCGCTTGCGAGGGCCTGGTGTCCGTCGAGCCCGAACGGCGCGCTCAACGCGCCGACGACGTCGCGCGCCAGCGCCTCCGCTTCGCTCTGGTCGGACATCGGCATCTGGAGGATCACGAACTCATCGCCGCCCATGCGTGCGATCGTATCGCTATCGCGCGCGAGCCGCCTGAGGCGGCGGCTGACGTCCTGGAGCAGGCTGTCGCCGGCCTGATGGCCGAGGGTGTCATTGACGGCCTTGAACTTGTCGAGATCGATGTGATGGACCGCGAACATTGCGCCCTGTTCGAGCGCCTGCTCGAGCCGCTGGCCGAGCAGGACACGATTGGCGAGGTCCGTCAGCGCATCGTGATGCGCCATATGTGCGATCCGCAGCTCCGCCTTCCGCTGCTCGGTGATGTCTTCGTGGGTTGCGACCCAGCCGAGATCGGGCATCGGCCGGTGCCTGATCTTGAAAGTGCGTCCGTTCCGCATCTCGACGATGCTGTCGGTGGCCTCGGCCGACGTGGCGACACCGGTCCGCCATTTGGCATATTCCTCTCGCGTCATCGCCGGCACGCTGCCGGCTTCGAAGCGCAGGTCCAGGATCTCCGAGAGCGGCGTGCCCGGACGAACGCGCTCGGGCGGCAGGCCGTACATGTCGATGTAGTGCGTGTTGCAGACCAGCAGCCGATGGCCCGCGTCGAAGAAGCAAAGCCCGTGCGACATGTTGTTGACCGCGGTGTCGAACTGGAGATTGCGCTCCTGGAGCCGCGCACTGAGCTCTTCGCGCTCGGTGATGTCCTCGTGGGTCGCCATGCCGCCGCCGCCGGGCAGGGGGTGGATGGTGTAGGCGATGATCTTTCCGTCGGCGAATTGCTGGACGGTCTTTTCGCTGGCGATGGAGCCTTCGGTGCGGGCCCGGATATAGGCGCCGGCTTCGCCACGAATGTTCAGGCCCAGCTTTAGCCGATGTGCGATCAGATCCTTGATTGGCGTGCCCGGGCGAACCTGTTCGGGTGAGAGCGCGTACATTTCGCGGTAACGCGGATTGCAGAAGATGACCTTGCGGTCGCTGCTGAACAGGATGATGCCGAGCCACAGATTATTGGTGGCGCACGTGAGCAGCTCGCCAAGCGCGAGCGCATCGACGCCTGCCGTCTCCTGGTCACTCTCAGCCATGCGCGTTGTCCCCAAGCGCGCATTAGAGCAGGCGATGGTGAACGAGCCCAACGATTTGCCCGGATCGGGGGCTTGTTCCTGAAACTGCGGCGAACGGGAGGTTAAGGGCGGCAGCGCCGGTGACGCCATTGGCTGTGTCCGGCGAGAACTCAGAGATCGTTAACCATGGCGATCCCGGAATCACCGGCGGACCGGCCTGGGGCGGAGGCGGCGTCAGTCGACGAGGATCACCCTGATGTCGTTCACATTGGTCAGCGTCGGGCCAGGCTGTAGCAGATCGCCCGTCGCCTCGAAGAACGTCGTCGCGTCGTTGTTGTCCAGATATGCCTGGGGTGCCAGCCCCTGCGCCGTCATCTTGGCAAACGTCGCTGCGTCGATCAGCGCGCCGGCGGGATCGGTGGGATGGCCGGCGCCGCCGTCGGCGCCGTCGGTGTCGCCGGCAAGCGCCGAGATGTCAGGCGTGTCCTTCAACAGGGAGGCGAGCGCCAGCGCGTATTCCTGGTTGGGGCCGCCGCGGCCATTGCCGCGGACGGTGACCGTGAGCTCGCCGCCGGAGAGGATCGCGACGCGCTTGCCTTGCGCGCGGGCCTGGAGCGCGAGCTGCGCGTGACCGGCGGCGACGTCGCGCGCCTCGCCTTCGAGATCGGCGCCGAGATCGACGGTCTCGTAGCCGGCTTCCTTCGCGAGCTTCACCGCGGCGTCGAGCGACTGCTTGGGACGCGCGATCAATTCGAAATGGGCGTGGGTAAACGCGGCGTCGCCGGGCTTGCAGCTTTCATTGGCAGGATCGTCGAGCGCGCGGCGCACGGTATCGTCGACGGCGAGCTTGTACTTTGCGACGATCGCGCGCGCATCGGCCAGCGTGGTTGGATCCGGCACGGTCGGCCCCGAGGCGATCGCGGAAGGGTCGTCATGCGGCACATCCGAGATCGCGAGCGTCACGATCTCGGCGGCATTCTTGCCGGCGCGCGCCAGCCGCCCGCCCTTGATGCGCGACAGATGCTTTCTGACGATATTCATCTCGCCGATCGGTGCGCCCGAGCGAAGCAGCGCCTTGTTGACCGCCTGCTTCTGCGCGAAGTTGATGCCGTCGACCGGGGCGATCCAGTTCGCCGAGCCGCCGCCGGTGAGCAGCACCAGCAGCAGATCGTCCGGGCCGGCCTCGCCGGCGAGCGCGAGCGTGTCGGCCGCGCCCTTGAGGCCAGCCTCATCCGGAACGGGATGTCCGGCCTCGACGACGCGGATGCGGCGCGTCGGCACGCCATAGCCGTGGCGCGTGGTGGCGATGCCGAGGAGGCGCTCCGGCGCGAGCTCGAGCGTGTCGAGATAGTGCCGCTCCGCGGCTGCGGCCATCGCGGCGGCGCCCTTGCCGGCAGCGAGGCAGATCACGCGGCCCTTGGGCGCGGGGCGCAAGTGCGGCGCCAGGATCGTATTGGGATGGGCCGCGGCAACGGCGGCGTCGTAGAGCGCGCGGAGCAGGGGGCGTCGGTCGGTCATGACGGTGGCCTTCGGCAAACTCGTGAGCAGACTAGAGCTGTGGCGAGCACGTCGCCATTCCCCTGCCTAGCGCATTGGACGCCAAAGGGTAAGCAGGCTTTACCATCATTCGATTGTGCAATCGCGTGATCATAATCGGCGCGCAAGCAAAACCCCCTGCGATCATCTCGCAGGGGGCTTTTATCGTCGTGTTTCCGATTGGGGCTAGCCGCCGGCGTCGGCGCTGATCACGTCACCGAACAGTTCCCAGCGCTCGCCCTTGAACTTCTCGAGTTGGAGCTGGCTGATCGGCGCAAAGTCGTTCGGCCCCGTGTTGATCTGGATACCCGGCAGCAGCGCCTCGGTTCGGAAGTTCTTCAGGCTGGCGGCCTGCTTCATGATGTTCTCGCGCGTGAGATCATCGCCGCACTGCTTCAGCACCTGGACCAGCGTCTGCGCCACGGCGAAGCCGACAATGGTGCCCTTGTCGAGCTTGTCGCCTTCCGGAAAGTATTTGTCCATGAAAGCCTGAAATTCCTTCATGCCGGGATCGTTTTTCCACTCCGGATCGGACACGTCCTTGAGATAGTCGGCGGAGATGATGTCCTGGCCGTTCTCGTAACCGGCGGGCTTCATTACGCTGCCGACGGAGGCCGACACGTTGTTGAGGAAGTGCAGCGGCTTCCAGCCGATCTCGGCGTTCTTCTTGATCGCCTGCGCGGCGAATTTCGGCGTGGTGATGTTCATGAAGACATCGGCGTTCGTCGACCGCAGCTTGACGATGTGGCTGTCGATGGTCGGCTCGGAGGTCTCATAGCTCTCCTCCATGACGATCATCGAGGCAGCCTTGGCACCGAGGCCGTCCTTCAGGCCCTTGAGATAGTCCTTGCCGTAATCGTCGTTCTGGTAGAGCACCGCGATCTTGGCGTCAGGCTTGTTCTTGAGCAGCCACTTCGCATAGATCTGCGTCTCGCTCTGGTAATTCGGCTGCCATCCCATCGTCCACGGGAAGTTCTGCGGATCGTTCCACTTGGTGGCGCCGGTCGCGACGAACAGCTGCGGCACCTTCTTGGAGTTCATGTATTTGTGGATCGCCGAATTCGAGGGCGTGCCGAGCGAGTTGAAGATGAACAGCACTTCGTCGCTCTCAACCAGCTTGCGCGCCTGCTCCACGGCCTTCGGCGGCGAATAGGCGTCATCGTAGGAGACGAAGTTGATCTTGCGGCCGTTGATGCCGCCTTCGTCGTTGATCTTCTTGAAATAGGCGGCTTCGGTCCGTCCGATGATGCCGTAGGCGGAGGCCGGTCCGCTGTAGGGCATGATGTTGCCGATCTTGATCTCGGTATCGGTCGCGCCGGTATCGTATTTCTTCTGGGCCGACGCGATGGAGGTCGTGGCCGCAATGAGCGCGAGCGCCAGTGACGCGGCCGCAAGCTTGCCGGTGACAGCGGGCATTCCAATCTCCCTATATTTTCTTGGTGTGTGTGCGCTCCTTTTCTTGTCGTGATTGTTCTTGGGCCGCGCAGCCGCAATTCAATACGATTTGCCTGATGCCTTCAACAGAAAGCCCCCGTGACGTTGTCACAGGGGCTTCGTCTTTAGTAGTCAGGCACGGCCGGAATTCGTCCTGTGCAACTGCGAAGGCGAAACTGTCTTGGGTTGCCCGATGGACGTCGAGCTATTCTGAGTTGCCGTCAATGGCCGGGGTCACTCGAGATGATGTCGCCGAACAATTCCCACGACTTGCCCTTGAAACGCATCATCTGGAGCTGCTCGATCGGCGCGAAATTGTCGGGCGCGGTGTTGATCTTGATGCCGGGCAACAGCGTGTCCGGCTCGAAATCCTTCAGGGAAGCGGCCTGCTTCATGACGTTGTCGCGGGTGAGGTCGTCACCGCACATCTGCAGCACCTTCACCATGGTCTGAGCGGCCGCATAGCCGAACACCACGCCGGCATCGAGCTTGTTGGCCTTCGGATCATACTGCGCGACGAAATCGTAGAACTTCTTCATGCCGTCGTCGGCATTCCACTGCGGGTCGGAGCCGTCCTTGGTATAGCTGGCCGACAGGATGCCTTGCGAAATCTCGAAGCCCGCCGGCTCGATCACGCCGCCGACCGACGCCGAGACGTTCGAGATGATGTAGACCGGATGCCAGTTGATCTCGGCCGCCTTCTTGATCGCTTGCGCCGCGAATTTCGGCGTGGTGATGCTGACGAAGACATCGGCGCCGGAGGCCTTCAGCTTCACGATGTGTTCGTCGATCGCCGGCTCCGAGGTGTCGTAGGGCTCCTCCAGCGCGACCATCCCGGCCTTGGCGCCGAGCCCGTCCTTCAGCCCTCTTAGATAGTCCTTGCCGAAATCATCGTTCTGGTAGAGCACGCCTATCTTCGCGTCGGGCTTCTCCTTCATGATGTATTTGGCGTAGATCTTGGCTTCGCTCGCGTAGCTCGGCTGCCAGCCCATGGTCCAGGGATATTGCTTGGGATCGTTCCACTTCGAGGCGCCGCTCGCCACGAACAATTGCGGCACCTTCTTCTCGTTCATGTATTTGCGGATGGCGCCGTTGGTGGAGGTGCCGAGCGAGCCGAAGATCAAGAGCACGTTGTCGCTCTCGACGAGCTTGCGCGCCTGCTCCACCGTCTTCGGCGGCGAATAGCCGTCATCATACGAGATGAACTTGATCTTGCGGCCGTTGACGCCGCCCTCGGCATTGACCTTGTTGAAATAGGCTTCCTCGGCCTTGCCGATCACGGCGTAGGCGGAGGCCGGGCCGCTATAGGGCATGATGTTGCCGATCTTGATCTCGGTATCGGAGGCGCCGCTGTCGTAGCTCTGCTGCGCCAAGGCGGGATTGCTCATCGCAGTGCACAACGCAAATGCGGCTGAAAGCATCGCAGCCTGAAATCGAACGACAGTCATTGCTCTCCTGCCCCACCTGGATCGGCGTCGCATTGAACAAGATTGATGCACGGCGTCAACAAAAAGCCCCCGCGATCGCCCGCGGGGGCCTTTGCAGTCTGGACTCTTGCGACGGCGCCCTATTCCGGAGCCACGTCGCCGCTGATGATCTCGCCGAAGAGTTCCCACTTCTCGCCCTTGAAGCGCTGCATCTGGAGCTGCGAGATCGGGGCGAAGTCGGTGGCGCTGGTGTTGATCTTGACGCCGGGCAGCAGCGTGTCCGGTGCAAAGTCCTTCAGGCTCGCGGCCTGCTTCATCAGGTTGGCGCGGGTGAGATCGTCACCGCACATTTCCAGCGTCTTGACGAGGGTCGAGGCGGCACCATAGCCGTAGACCATGCCGGTGTCGGTCTTGTCGGCGCCAGGCATGTACTTGTCGACGAACTCGTTCCATTTCTTCATGCCGGGGTCGTTGTTCCACTGCGGGTCGGTGGAGTCCTTGGCATAGGCTGCCGACAGCACCTCCTGCGAGGCCTCGAAGCCGGCCGGCTTCATCACGCTGCCGACCGAGATCGACACATTGGTGAGGATCTGGAGTGGCTGCCAGCTCAGCTCGGCGGTCTTCTTGATGGTCTGGGCCGCGAACTTCGGCGTCGCGTAGATCAGCAGCACGTCGGGATTGGCGGCTTTGATCTTGACGATGTGGCCGTCGATCGACGGCTCGGAGACCTCATAGCTCTCTTCCATGACGATCATGGACGCGGCCTTGGCGCCGAGACCCTCCTTGGTGCCCTTGAGGTAGTCTTTGCCGAAATCGTCGTTCTGGTAGAGGATCGCGACCTTGGCGTTCGGCTTTTCCTTCATCAGCCATTTCGCGTAGATCTGCGCTTCGCTCTGGTAGGAGGGCTGCCAGCCGATGGTCCAGGGGAAGTTCTTCGGATCGTTCCACTTGGTGGCGCCGGTGGCGACGAACAGCTGCGGGATCTTCTTGGCGTTGAGATATTTCTGGATCGCGCTGTTCGAGGGCGTGCCGAGCGGGTTGAATACGGCGAGCACCTCGTCGCTCTCGACCAGCTTGCGGACCTGCTCGACCGCTTTCGGCGGCGAATAGCCGTCGTCATAGGTGACGTAGACGATCTTGCGGCCGTTGATGCCGCCCTTGTCGTTGATCATCTTGATATAGGCTTCTTCGGTCTTGCCGATGATGCCATAGGCCGAGGCCGGACCGCTGTACGGCATGATGTTGCCGATCTTGATCTCGGTATCGGACGCGCCGGTGTCGTATTTCTTTTGGGCGAGTGCTGCGCCGGAGGTGAGAGTTGCGACCGCCGTTATCAGGACAGCGGTTCTTAGTGTTCTTCCGAAAAGCAATTTGGTCTCCTTCCTTAATTCAACAGGTTCAGTTTCTTCTGAGCCGTCCGGCGAGTTGCTGGCCCAGGATTGCGGCTTGCCTTGCGCCATGGGGCACGAGGTAGATGACGAGGAACAGCAGCACGCCGAACACGGCGCCGGAGAGGCCCTTGGAGATCCCCTCTGCGATGTTCGGCACGAAGATGATGAAGGCGGCGCCGACGATCGAGCCGGGCAGCCAGCCGACGCCGCCGACGACCATGCCGAGGAACAGCTGGATCGCGAGCGTGATGGTGAAGCTGTCGGGCGCGACGAACTGGACCGCAATGGCGCTGAGGCCGCCGGCGACGCCGGTGATGGCGGCAGAGACGCCGAAGGCGAGGGTCTTGTAGAGCGCGACGTTGATGCCCATGGCGGAGGCCGCGATCTCGTTGTCGCGGATCGCCATGAAGGCGCGGCCCGAGCGGGAGCGCAGCAAGTTCACCGAGAGGATGTAGATCGCGAGCACGACGACGAGCGTGAAATAATACAGCCACATGTCCTGCGACATCTTCAGGCCGAACGGCGCATCGGGCTTGGTGACGACGAGGCCCTGCACGCCGCCGGTCCAGTGCTCGAGGAAGTTCAGCTTGAGAAGCTGCGGCATCGCGGTGGCGAGCGCGAAGGTCGCGAGCGCGAGGTAGACGCCGGAGAGCCGCAGCGCCGGCTGGCCGAACAGGAAGCCCGCGCCGAAGCACAGCACGGCTGAGACCGGAAGGCAGAGGAAGTAGGGGACGTTGAACTGCTCCATCATGACAGCGGTGACGTAGGCGCCGATGGCGTAGAACGCGCTCTGGCCGAGCGAGAACTGCCCCGAGCCGCCGGTCAGGATGTTCAGCGCCAGCACCGCGAGGCCCAGATAAAGCAACTGGGTCAGCTGGAAGATCACGAAATTCTTCGCGAACAGGGGAACGGCGATGAGAAGCAACAGCACCACCACCGAGGTGCCCGTGCCCAGCGTCATGGCCCGCTTCGGAACGGCTTCGACCGCCTCGTGGCCTTCGGCGACGACTTCTTCTGCTGCGCTCATGATCAAACTCGCTTGACGATGTGCCGGCCGAACAGACCAGCGGGTTTGACGACCAGGACGGAGATGATCAGCGCGAGCGCGATCGGGAGTTTCAGCTCGTTGCCGACGCCGGGAATGTAGGTGCCGGCGAGGTTCTCGAAGATGCCGACCAGGAAGCCGCCGACCACGGCGCCGAACGGGCTGGTCAGGCCGCCGAGCACGGCCGCGGCGAAGCCGTAGATCAGCACGCCACCCATCATGTTGGGCTCGAGGAACACCACCGGCGCGATCAGCATGCCGGCGATCGCGCCGATCGCGGTCGCCATGCCCCAGCCGAGCGCTATCATCCAGCTGGTGTTGATGCCGACCAGGCGGGCCGATTCAGGCACCGAGGCGGCGGCGCGCATGGCAAGGCCGATGCGGGTGTACTGGAAGAAGAAATACAGCCCGAGCAGCAGCAGCACGGTGACGCCGATCATGCCGGCCTGGTGGGTCGAGATCAGCTGGCTGCCGAGGAACGGCGCGGAGCCGAACGGGGTCGGATATTGCTTGATGGTGAAGTCCCAGATCAGGCCGGCCGAGGAGTTGATGATCGCAAACAGCGCGATGAAGCCGGCGACGTTGGTCAGAACAGGTGCCTTCGCGAGCGGCTTGAACAGGATGCGCTCGATCGCGATGCCGGCGACGAAGGAGAACGCCAGCGTGATGATGAAGGCGCCCCAATAAGGCACGCCCCATTGCATCAGCTGCCAGGAGATGAAGGTCGAGAACATCGCCATCTCGCCCTGCGCGAAGTTGAGATGGTCGATCGCCTGATAGATCATGACCACGGCAAGCGCCATGCAGGCGTAGATGGCGCCGGTGGCAATCCCGGCCAGCACCTGGTTGGTAAACAGCTCCATCGTGCCGGCTCCTCAGTAACCCAGGTAGGATTTGCGGATTTCTTCGTTGTTCGCGATGTCCTTGGCATTGCCCGACATCACGATGCGGCCGGTCTCGATCACATAGGCCTGGTCGGCGAGCTCGAGCGCGAGCTGGGCGTTCTGCTCGACCACCAGGATCGACACCTTGTCCTCGCGGTTGATCTTGCCGAGGATGCCGAACAGGTCGCGCACGACGAGAGGCGCGAGGCCGAAGGACGGCTCGTCCAGCAGCATCAGCCGCGGCCGCAGCATCAAGGCGCGGGCGACCGCGAGCATCTGCTGCTCGCCGCCGGAGAGCGTGCCGGCCTGCTGGGTGTGCCGCTGCTTCAGCACCGGGAAATGCGCATACATGCGCTCGATGTCGGAGACGATGCCGGCATTGTCCTTGCGGGTGATGGCCCCTAACTGCAGGTTCTCCTCCACCGTCATGGTGGTGAAGGTGCCGCGGCCCTGCGGCACATGGGCGATGCCGAACCGCACGATGCTCTCGGTCGATTTGTTGTTCAGCGGCTTGCCGTCGAACTCGATGCCGCCGGTGGAGCGCACCATGTTGCAGATCGCGCGCAGCGTCGTGGTCTTTCCGGCGCCGTTGGCCCCGAGCAGCGTCGTCAACGAGCCCTCGTTGAGCGAGAAGGACAGGCCATGGAGCGCCTGGACCTGGCCGTAATAGGCGCGCAGGTCCTTGACGTTGAGCAGCGTCGTCATTGGTCCTTGCTCCCGAGATAGGCCTTGATGACGTCGGGGTCCGCCTGCACCTGGGCGGGCGTGCCTTCGGCGAGCTTCTTGCCGAAATTGAGCGCGACGACGTGGTCGGCGATCGACATCACGAGGCCCATGTGATGCTCGACCAGCAGCACGGTCATGTGGCGCTCGTCGCGGATTTTGCGGATGAGGTCGCCGAGCACGTAGACCTCTTCGTGGTTGAGGCCGCCGGCGGGTTCGTCGAGCAGCAGGATCTTCGGGTCGGCCGCGAGCGCCCGCGCCAATTCGACGCGCTTCTGCGTGCCGAAGGGCAGGCCGGACACGACGGTGTGGGCGACGTCCTCGAGGTCGAGATAGGCGAGGATCTCGTGCACCTTCTTGTTCACGCTGCTTTCGCTGCGGCGAATCCAGGCAAGGCGCAGCGAGTCGCTGATGATGTCGCTGGAGGTGCGGGCGTGGGTTCCGACGCGGACATTGTCCATCACCGAGAGGTTCGGAAACAGCGCTACGTTCTGGAAGGTGCGGCCGATGCCGATCTCGGCGATGCGGTGCGGCGGCCGCGTCAAAATGCTCGCGCCATCCATCAGGATGTCGCCGGACGACGGCTGATAGAGGCGGGAGAGGCAGTTGAACAGCGTGGTCTTGCCGGCGCCGTTGGGGCCGATCAATCCGAGGATCTGGCCCTGGTGCATGTCGAAGGACACGCCGTTGAGCGCAACGATGCCGCCGAACACGACGCTGACGTCGCGAACAGCGAGCAGGGGCGATGTCCCCTGCGCGAGCTGTACCTGCGTCATCTCGTCTCGTCCACACCATTCAGTGGGCGATGGGGCGATGCGGACCGCTCCCGATGATCACACAGGCTATCTGAACCCCTCGGCCACTCGCGCAACTTTTCCTCCTGGCTTCAGCTTTTTGCTGATTTCTTTTTTGGATTGCGGCATCAGACCCCCAAGTGCCGCTTCGATGTTTCTTACCATCGCAAGCAGACGTGGTCCAATGTCGTTGATCAAACGCTCTTCCGTGAAGCGGAATGCAGGCGCGCCACAATTGAATGCGTAAGGTCCGGTTCCGTCGTTGAGCTTGAGAGCGACGCCGGCCGCGCCGATGTCGTCGTGCCAATCGCCGACGGACAGGGCGAAACCGTATTTCGCGACCGTCTCGCCCGAACGTTCCAGTCCGTCGCGCATCTTGGGCCAGCGGCTGCCGTAATGTTCGCGCAGGATGCGCGTGACTTCGGCGCGGTCCTCGTCGCCGAGCGCCCAGAAATAGGCGCGGCCCATCGCGCTGGTTGCAATCGGCACGCGGGAGCCGACGTCAAGTTGAACGCCGACCGTCTCGCTGCCGCGGCTTTGCCCGAAATAGATCATGCTATGGCGGTCGCGGCCGCCGATCGCCACGGCACCTCCGGTCGCGCGCATCAGTTCCTCGCGGAACGGTTCGGACAAATGCCGAACACCGAGATTGGCCAGTGCGGCATAACCGAGCGCCATCGCGGCGGGCGCGAGCTGATATTTCTCGAAACGGGGAACGGGTGTCAGGTAGCCGAGCTTCGTCAGCGTATAGGTCAACCGCGAAACCGTCGGTTTCGGCAGGTTGGTGCGGGCGGCAATCTCCTGATTGCCGAGAAGTCCGTCGCTCGGTTGGAATGCGCGCAATACATCAAGCCCGCGGGAAAGCGCGACGACGAAATTCCGATCGGTCGCAGTCTTCTTTCCTGTACGCTTCATCCCTGATCTGCTTCTTGCGCGGAGTCGTTGACAAGCCACGTGCTTCAAAATAACCCTGCCGTCAAGATGCGGAATTAAATTCCGCACCGCGAAATCGAACAAAAGTAAATTCCCCACCAAGGAGGGACATCGTGAGCGAAGTGGTCAAGCTTGAGCGTCATGACGAAGTCGGGATCGTCACGATCGACAGCCCTCCGGTCAATGCGCTGAGTGCCGCAGTCCGCGGTGGCATCTTGGAGTGCATCAAGGCCGCCGTCGCCGATCCAGCGATCAAGGGCATCGTTCTGACCTGCGCCGGGCGTACCTTCATCGCCGGCGCCGACATCACCGAGTTCGGCAAGCCGCCGAAGGCGCCCGCGCTCAACGATGTGCTGGCCGAGATCGAGAATTCGTCCAAGCCCGTCGTCGCTGCGATCCACGGCACTGCGCTCGGCGGCGGCCTCGAGGTCGCGCTCGCTTGTCATTTCCGCGTCGCGGTCAAGGAAGCCAGGCTCGGCCTGCCCGAGGTGAAGCTCGGCCTCTTGCCGGGCGCGGGCGGCACCCAGCGCCTGCCGCGCGCGGTCGGACCGGAACTTGCGGTCAAGATGATCGTCGGCGGCGATCCCATTGGTGCTGCGGAAGCGCTGAAGAACGGCCTGATCGAGGAGATCGTCGAGGGCCCGGCGTCGGGCGGCGAAGCCTTCGTCCGCAAGCTGCTCGCCGAGAAGCGTCCGCTTCGCCGCCTGCGCGACGACGATTCCAAGATCGCGGCGGCCAAGGCCGACCGCTCGATCTTCACCAATGCCGTCGCCGCCATGACCAAGAAGTCGCGCGGCCTCGAGGCGCCGTTCGCGGCCGCCGACGCCGTCGGCTATGCCATCGACTTCCCGTTCGACGAAGGTCTGAAGAAGGAGCGCGAGGGTTTCCTCAAGCTCGTCGCCAGCGACCAGTCCAGGGCGCAGCGTTATGCCTTCTTCGCCGAGCGCGAGGCCAACAAGATCGCGGGCGTGCCTGAAGGCACCAGGTCGCGTCCCGTTAACCGTGTTGCCATTCTCGGCGCCGGCACCATGGGCGGCGGCATCGCGATGTCCTTTGCCAATGCCGGCATTCCCGTCACCCTGATCGAGACCGGCGAGGAGCAGCTCAAGCGCGGCATGGGCATCATGCAGAAGAACTGGGAAGCGACCGCCGCGCGCGGCGGCATTCCGGCGGACGCGCCCGCCAAGCGCATGGCGCTGATCAACGGCGTCGTCGGCATCGAGAACGTTGGCGACGCCGACCTCGTGATCGAAGCCGTGTTCGAGACCATGGCGGTGAAGCAGGAGGTGTTCGGCAAGCTCGATCAGTACGTCAAGCAAGGCGCCGTGCTGGCATCCAACACCTCGTATCTCAACATCGACGAGATCGCGAAGGCGACCAAGCGTCCGCAGGACGTGCTCGGCATGCACTTCTTCTCGCCGGCCAACGTCATGAAGCTGTGCGAGATCGTGCGCGCGGACAAGACCGCGCCGGATGCATTGGTCACGGCGGTCTCGATTGCGCGCAAGATCGCCAAGGTGCCGGCCGTGGTCGGCGTCTGTGACGGTTTCGTGGGCAACCGCATGCTGGCCCAGCGCAGCAAGCAGTCCGAGAAGCTGCTGTTCGAAGGTGCCTTGCCGCAGCAGGTCGATGCCGTCGTCACCAAGTTCGGCATGCCGATGGGGCCGTTCGCGATGGGCGACCTCGCCGGCCTCGACATCGGCTGGCGCTCGCGCAAGGACCGCGGCATCAAGTCGGAGATCGCGGATGCGCTGTGCGAAGCCGGCCGCTTCGGCCAGAAGACCGGCAAGGGCTACTACAAATATGAAGCTGGCTCCCGCTCGCCGCTGCCCGATCCGGAAGTCGAGAAGCTGATCGACGAGACGCTGCTGCGTCTCGGCCGCAAGAAGCGCGTCGTCAGCGACGAGGAGATCCTCGAGCGCATGATGTATCCGATGGTCAATGAAGGCGCGAAGATCCTCGAAGAAGGCATTGCGGCGCGCCCGTCCGACATCGACGTGGTCTGGCTCTACGGCTACGGCTGGCCGATCTACCGCGGCGGCCCGATGTTCTGGGCCGACACTGTCGGCCTCAAGCACATCGCCGATCGTCTGGCCTTCTACGCCAAGGAGACCAACGACCCGAACCTCGAGCCGGCTCCGCTGTTGAAGAAGCTCGCAGCCGAAGGCAAGACGTTCGCCTCGCTGGCGGCGGCGACGAAGGCGGCTTGATAGGATTGGCGGTGGCCGCAACTTCGTCCTCCGAGGCACGCTCCCGGGCGAGGTTCGAGTTTGTGGCTACCCCTCTCCCCAACCCTCCCCCACAAGGGGGGAGGGAGCCCCAACCGCCAGTGCCAGCCTCACATGGAATTGCTGCCCAGGCAGTGAAGAGTAACGAACTTCAATGACCCATCCCGGCGAACAGTTTTACCCCGAGGGCGTGCATTGGGACGACACCATCGTCCAGGGCACGCTGCCTGACCTGCTTTCGACGGCCGCGGCAAATTTCGGTCCGCGTATCGCGCTGGAATTCCGCGATCGTCCGATCAGCTACACCGAGCTCGCAGCCCAAGCCGAGCGCGCGGCCGCCGCGTTCCTGCGCGCGGGCTGCGGCAAGAACACCTCGATCGCGCTGTTCCTCGGCAATACGCCGGATCATCCTGTCAATTTCTTCGGCGCGCTGAAGGCAGGCGCCCGCGTTGCGCATCTGTCGCCGCTCGACGGTGAGATCGCGCTGACGCACAAGGTCTCGGACTCCGGCTCGCGGCTGCTGGTCACCTCGAACCTCCAGGCCTTGTTGCCGACCGCGCTGAAATTCCTGGAGAAGGGGCTGATTGATCGTCTCGTCGTCTGCGAGGACGACGATTGGGGCAAGGCCGGCACGCCACAGGCGGCGATCCCGAGCGATCCCCGCATCGTCACCTTCAGGGCCTTCGTCGAGGGCGCGCCGCTGCCGGCGCAATGGCCCGCCGTTGCGGTCGATGACGTCGCGCTGCTGCAATATACCGGTGGCACCACCGGTCTGCCGAAGGGCGCCATGCTGACGCACGGCAATCTCACTTCGGCCGTGTCCATCTACGACGTCTGGGGCAAGCCGGCACGTGCCGCGCGGGGCGATGCCATCGAGCGCGTGATCTGTGTGCTGCCGCTGTTCCACATCTATGCGCTCACCGTCGTGCTGCTGTCCTCGCTCAGTCGCGGCAATCTGATCTCGCTCCATCAGCGTTTCGATGTCGAAGCCGTGATGCGCGACATCGAGGTCAAGCGCGCGACCTACTTCCCGGGTGTGCCGACGATGTGGATCGCGATCGCCGCACTGCCTGATCTGGCCAAGCGCGACTTCTCCTCGCTCGTCGCCATCGGCTCCGGCGGCGCGCCGCTGCCGGTCGAGGTCGCAAGGTTCTTCGAGAGCAAGGTTGGCAAGAAGCTCAGGAGCGGCTGGGGCATGACCGAGACCTGCTCGCCCGGCACCGGCCATCCGCCCACGGGCCCGGACAAGCCCGGCTCGATCGGATTGATGCTGCCCGGCATCGAGCTCGACGTGGTCTCGCTGGAGGACCCGACAAAAGTGCTGCCGCCGGGCGAAGTCGGCGAGATCCGCATCAAGGGCCCGAACGTCACCAAGGGCTACTGGAACAAGCCGAAGGAATCCGCTGAGTCGTTCGCTGATGGCCGCTTCCTGACCGGCGACATCGGCTATGTCGATACCGATGGTTATTTCTTCCTGGTCGACCGCAAGAAGGACATGATCATCTCCGGCGGCTTCAACGTCTATCCGCAGATGATCGAGCAGGCGATCTACACTGTTCCCGGCGTGCACGAGGTGATCGTGCTCGGGATTCCCGACCAGTATCGCGGCGAGGCCGCAAAAGCCTTCATCAAGCTGAGGCCGGACGCAAAGCCGTTCTCGCTCGACGAGCTGCGCGCGCAGCTCGCCGGCAAGGTCGGTAAGCACGAATTGCCGGCGGCGGTCGAGTTCGTCAACGATCTGCCGCGCACGCCGGTCGGAAAGCTGTCGCGCCACGAACTGCGCCAGCAGCAGAAACCATCACAATCCACCCAACCAGGAGGTCGCTCTTGACCGACGCCGTCATCGTTTCCACCGCCCGCACGCCGATCGGCAAGGCCTATCGCGGCATGCTCAACGCCACCGAAGGCGCCACGCTGCTCGGCCATGCCATCGGCGAAGCCGTCGCGCGCGCAAAGGTCGATCCGAAGGAGATCGAGGATGTCGTGATGGGCGCAGCGCTGCAGCAGGGCGCGACCGGCGGCAATATCGCTCGCAAGGCGCTGCTCCGCGCCGGCCTTCCCGTGACCGTGGCCGGCACCACGATCGACCGGCAGTGCGCCTCGGGCCTGCAGGCGATCGCGCTTGCCGCGCGCTCGGTGATCTTCGACGGCGTCGAGGTCGCGGTCGGTGGTGGCGGCGAGTCGATCTCGCTCGTGCAGAACGACAAGATGAACGGCTTCCACGCGCAAGATCCCGCGCTGCTCAAGATCAAGGGCGAGGTCTACATGCCCATGATCGACACCGCTGAAATCGTCGCCAAGCGCTACGGCATCTCGCGCGAGAAGCAGGACGAATATTCGCTGGAGAGCCAGCGCCGCACCGCGGCAGCCCAGCAGGGCGGCAAGTTCAAGGACGAGCTCGCGCCGATCACGACGCAGATGGCGGTCACCGACAAGGCGACCGGTGCGGTGTCGATGAAGGAAGTGACGCTGTCGCAGGACGAAGGTCCGCGCCCCGAGACCACCGCCGAAGGCCTCGCCGGGCTGAAGGCCGTGCGCGGCGAGGGGTTCTCCGTCACCGCCGGCAATGCCAGCCAGCTCTCCGACGGCGCCAGCGCCTCGGTGATCATGAGCGACAAGGAAGCGGCAAGGCGCGGCCTCAAGCCGCTCGGCATCTTCCGCGGCTTCGTCTCCGCCGGCTGCGAGCCGGACGAGATGGGCATCGGCCCGGTCTTCGCCGTGCCGCGCCTGCTCAAGCGCCACGGCTTGAAGGTCGATGACATCGGTCTCTGGGAGCTCAACGAAGCCTTCGCGGTGCAGGTGCTGTATTGCCGCGACAAGCTCGGCATCGACCCTGACAAGATCAACGTCAATGGCGGCGCGATCGCAGTCGGCCATCCCTACGGCATGTCGGGCGCGCGCCTGACCGGCCACGCCTTGATCGAGGGTCGCCGCCGCAAGGCCAAGTATGCGGTCGTCACCATGTGCGTCGGCGGCGGCATGGGCGCGGCGGGCTTGTTCGAGGTGCTACAGTAACTTTCTGTCGTCCTGGCGAAAGCCAGGACCCATACTCCGCAGCAGGAGTGTGTCGGACAGACGGCAGTTGCCTTCGCAAAGCGAAGGCCGGTGGTTATGGGTCCCGGCCTTCGCCGGGACGACAAGGGAAGCTCACAGGAGGATCCGATGGATCTCGCATTCACGAAGGAAGAGCAGGCGTTTCGCGAGGAAGTGCGATCATTCTTCCGCGACAACGTGCCGCCGGATACGCGGCGCAAGCTGCTCGAGGGCCGCCACCTCTCGAAGGACGAGATGGTGACGTGGTGGCGCATCCTCAACAAGAAGGGCTGGGGCGTCAGCCACTGGCCGAAACAATACGGCGGCACGGGGTGGACCTCGGTGCAGCACTACATCTTCAACGAGGAGCTGCAGTCCTATCCGGCGCCGCAGCCGCTCGCCTTCGGCGTCAGCATGGTTGGCCCCGTCATCTACACCTTCGGCAACGAGGAGCAGAAGAAGAAGTACCTGCCGCGCATCGCCAATGTCGACGATTGGTGGTGCCAGGGCTTCTCCGAGCCCGGCTCCGGTTCGGACCTCGCCTCGCTGAAGACGAAAGCCGAGCGCAAGGGCGACAAGTGGATCATCAACGGCCAGAAGACCTGGACCACGCTGGCCCAGCACGCCGACATGATCTTCTGCCTCTGCCGCACCGACGCCTCCGCCAAGAAGCAGATGGGCATCTCCTTCATCGTGTTCTCGATGAAGTCGAAGGGCGTCACCGTGCGTCCGATCCAGACCATCGACGGCGGCCATGAGGTCAACGAGGTCTTCTTCGACGACGTCGAGGTGCCCGTCGAGAATCTGATCGGCGAGGAGAACAAGGGCTGGGATTACGCCAAATTCCTGCTCGGCAATGAGCGCACCGGCATCGCGCGCGTCGGCGTCTCCAAGGAGCGGCTGCGCCGCATCCGCGATCTCGCCGGCAAGGTCGAATCCGCCGGCAAGCCGATCATCCAGGACGCCGCGTTCCGCGAGAAGCTGGCGGCCTGCGAGATCGAGCTGAAGGCGCTCGAGCTGACGCAGCTGCGCGTCGTCGCCGACGAAGGCAAGCACGGCAAGGGCAAGCCCAATCCGGCCTCCTCGGTGCTGAAGATCAAGGGCTCCGAGATCCAGCAGACCACCACCGAGCTGCTGATGGAAGTGATCGGCCCGTTCGCCGCGCCCTACGACGTGCATGGCGACGACGGCTCCAACGAAGCCATGGACTGGACCGCCCAGATCGCGCCGAGCTACTTCAACAACCGCAAGGTCTCGATCTACGGCGGCTCCAACGAGATCCAGCGCAACATCATCGCCAAGGCCGTGCTGGGGCTGTGATGCTTTCTTCCCCCTCTCCCCGTTCTTACGGGGAGAGGGTCGGGGTGAGGGGCCTCCCTCCGCGCAAAGATCGTCGAGAGAGCGGTACCCCCTCACCCGGATCGCAAGAGCGATCCGACCTCTCCCCGCAAGCGGGGAGAGGTGGAGAGGGAGCCCCACGCAACGCACACACTGGTTACTTGAGGAAACAGAAATGGATTTTGATCTGAACGAGGAGCAGCGGCTTCTCAAGGAAAGCATCGACGGCCTGCTGACCGATTCCTACGATTTCGAGAGCCGCAAGAAATACATGAAAGAGAAGGGCGGCTGGAGCCAGGCCGTCTGGGGTAAGCTCGCTGAGCAGGGCCTGCTCGGTCTGCCCTTCGCGGAGGCCGATGGCGGCTTCGGCGGCGGCGGTGTCGAGACCATGATCGTGATGGAGGCGCTCGGCAAGGCACTGGTGCTCGAGCCGTATCTGGCAACGGTTGTGATCGGCGGCGGCTTCCTGCGCCACGCCGGCAGCGATGAGCAGAAGGCCGCGCATGTGCCCGGGATCATCGACGGCAGCAAGACGCTGGCGTTTGCCCAGCTCGAGAAGAACTCGCGTTATGATCTGTTCGACGTCACCACGACGGCGAAGAAGAAGGGCGACGGCTGGGTCATCGACGGCGAAAAATTCGTCGTGCTCAATGGCGAGAACGCGGAAACCTTGATTGTCACCGCCCGCACCAAGGGCGGCCGCCGCGACAAGACCGGCATCGGCGTGTTCCTGGTGCCGGCGAACGCCAAGGGCATCACCAAGAAGTCCTACCCGACCCAGGATGGCCTGCACGCCGCCGACATCACCTTGACCGGTGTTGAAATCGGCCCGGACGCCGCGATCGGCAATCCCGAGGACTCGCTCGCGCTGATCGAGCGCGTGGTGGATGAGGCCCGCGTGGCGCTCTGCGCCGAAGCGGTCGGCCTGATGGACGAGTCGCTCAAGACCACGGTCGAGTACATCAAGACGCGCAAGCAGTTCGGCGTTGCGATCGGCTCGTTCCAGTCGCTGCAGCACCGCGCCTCCGACATGTTTGTGGCGGCCGAGCAGGCGCGCTCGATGTCGATGTTCGCGACCATGGCTGGTGATTTCGAGGACGCCAAGGAGCGTTCCAACGCCATCGCCGCCGCCAAGGTGCAGATCGGCAAGTCGCTGAAATTCGTCGGCCAGCAGGCGATCCAGCTCCATGGCGGTATCGGCATGACCATGGAGGCCAAGATCGGCCACTACTTCAAGCGCCTCACCATGATCGAGAACACCTTTGGCGACACCGAGTATCACCAGCGCCGCGTCGCGGATGCGGGCGGGTTGATCTAGGCGCTGTATCGCCGAAGCGGCGGCCACACGAAGATCGTCATGCCCGGGCTTGTCCCACGGCTGTCCGGTTTAGGTTTGAGGAAGACTTAGGCACATCTGCCGCTGATCTTGGACGGTCGGCGGCGGGGCGAGCAAGTTGTCGATACGGCGGCGTTGCATGAGATTAGCGCGAACCAGCCTTGCGAAGACGAGCGGACTTCGAATGGCTTGCTGCGTGGCCTGAGCGAGGCGCAGCAGCAGGAAGGCGATCAGGGCAACGGCAATCTGGATTCGCACGGCGTTTTCTGAGGTGCCAACGAAGCGAGTGATCTTGAGGGTCTGCTTGACCCAGCGGAAGAACAGCTCGATGGCCCAGCGGCGGCGGTAAAGATCGGCGATGTCCTCGGCGCTGGCATCGAGATCGTTCGACAGCAGGCGCAGCACCTTTCCTGTCTCGGTGGTGATGCGCACCTCGCGCACCGCATCCTGCATCGGGTTGCGGCGGCATCTGGCCTGGCGTGCCGGGAGGAAGCCGATGCGATCGGACAGGATGTTGCTGCCCGGGGTGACCGGCAGCTCCTTGACCACATCGATCGGGGTGTTGGATTTGAACCGGCTGACAATGCGGCAGCCGACGGCATCAAGCTCGGCCCACCAGGCATAATCGTAATATCCGAGGTCGAAGACATAGGTCGCACCCGGCGTGATCGGCATCTGATGGGCTGCAGTGATGTCGTTGACGTTAGCAGCACTGACCGCGGCATAGATCGGACGATCGGCGTCGGCATCGTAGATCACGTGCACCTTGGCGCCGCAGACCCCGGACGAGAACCGGGCCCAGCCGGAGCTGTGCTCGCTCAAACGCACACTCGTGGAATCAATTAGATAGGTCGTCTCGGCGAGCTTGCGGCGCAGCCCGCGATGGGCCTGCTTCATCATGACTTCCAGCAGTTCGCCGAACACCGCAACAGGCCGCTTGGCATTGGCATCCGACATCGTCGACCGGCGGACCGGATCCGCGCCCAGATGATAGAGCCGGGCCGCGTGGCTCGAAAGCCCGGTCACGATCTCGCGCAAGCCCAAGGCGCCCGACAGCTGGCCGTAGAGCAGTGCCACAAACTGGCCCTTGGTCGAGAGCCGGCGAACCCGCGCGTCGGCATCATGATCGTCCACAAGCGCCTCGAACCGATGCCACGGCACAAGCTTCAGCAGATCGCGAAATACTGTATTGTGGTGCGGCATGGCGCTGATCTCCATTCGTGTCCCGGAACGCTTGCAGACGTCCAGGATCGAGTAGAATCAACGCCATGCGCTTCGTCCAATAAATTTAAACCGGACAGCCGTGGGCTTGTCCCGGGCATCCACGTCTTGGCGGCACGAGGAACGTTGATGGCCGGGACGAGCCCGGCCATGACGGCGGAGCAAGCGAGCACGAAAAAGAAGAGGGAGACAGACAATGAAAAACACCCCGTTCGATCTCACCGGAAAAGTCGCGATCGTCACCGGCTCCAGCCGCGGCATCGGCCGGTCCTCCGCCGAACTGCTGGCCAAGCTCGGGGCAAAAGTCGTGGTCTCGTCCCGCAAGGCCGACGCCTGCAAGGAAGTCGCCGACGGCATCAATGCGTCAGGCGGCGATGCCATCGTCATCCCCTGCAACATTGCCCGCAAGGCCGAGGTCGAGGCGCTGATCGCAGGCGCCACGAAGCATTACGGCAAGATCGACATCCTCGTCTGCAACGCCGCGGTGAATCCGTATTACGGCCCGCTGCTCGACATCACCGATGAGGCCTTCGACAAGATCATGGGCTCGAACGTGAAGAGCAACATCTGGCTCTCCGCGCTGGCCATTCCGCAGATGGCCGAGCGTGGCAACGGCTCGGTCGTCATCATCTCCTCGATCGGCGGCCTGCGCGGCTCGACCGTGATCGGCGCCTACGGCATCTCCAAGGCCGCCGACTTCGCGCTGTGCCGCTCGCTCGCCGGTGAATGGGGCCCGAAAGGCGTGCGCGTCAATTGCATCGCGCCCGGCCTCGTCAAAACCGATTTCGCCCGCGCGCTGTGGGAAGACGAAGCCATGCTGAAGCGCCGCACCGCCACCACGCCGCTCCGCCGTATCGGCGAGCCCGACGAGATCGCGGGCGCCGTCGCCTATCTGGCCTCGGATGCCTCGAGCTTCATGACCGGGCAGACCATCGTCATCGACGGCGGCGTGACCACGGCGGCGGCCTAGCCGCTATTGGCCGCGCTCGGCGAGGGCGTTTTCGATGGCGCGCACGACGAGCAGGGCCGATCTCTCGTCGAGATGCACGCCATCGGCCCAGCGCAGCTCGCGCATCGGCGGATCGATCGGCAGCCAGCGATCGCGATCCGGGAATGCCGCATGGACGATCGCCTTGCTCATTTTGACCATGCGCGAGTCCTCGATCTCCGCCGCGAAGGGAATTTCGAGCAGGAAGGCCCGTGATCCCCGCCGCTCGATGTCGTCGACCAGCGCCCTGATGCGCGCCGCATTCACCTGTGCCGGAACGGTGGGGTCGTCGTCATTCATCTGTTGCACGGCGCGGTCGAGATAGACCTTGTTGTCGAATGTGCTCGCCGGCTCGTTGAGCAGGCGATCCCGCCCGGCGCGCGCCTCGGCGGGATCTGGCGGCGTATGATTCCAGGTCTCGTAGGCGGCAACGGCGGTTCGCACCGGGCGCAGGAACAGCGCCTCGCTGCGCGTGCCGCCCGAGAATTTCGCGATCAGCGCGTCGTCGGGCAGGCGCGTGAGAACATTGGTCTCGATCAGGACGATTTTCGGCAGGCTCTTCTGCTTCGCCACGATCTCCAGGCTGGTCACCGGCGAGCCGCCGGCGAGAGCGAGATTGCGGACGCGGGGCCGCGAGAAATATTCCTCCTTGAGCCGCCAGGCGACCGAGCTGCCGACCATCACGACGTCGGGCACGGGGTCTCCGACATAGCGGTTGAGGGTGATGATGGTGCCGTCGCGGGTCGTGACCGTCGGCTGCTGCAGCGCTGAGCCGAATCGCGCTGTGGCAAGGCCGCAGGCCAGCAGCAGCGCCACCGCGACACCAGCGCATTTGATCAGCCACGATTGCCCTGATGAATGCCGCATGGTCAGAACTGAAAATAGATGAAGGCGGCCTCGGGGCCGGCTTCGAGAAAGGCCATCGCCGCCAGCGCGCCATACAGATACGGCTCCCATCGCCGCAATCTGCCGTCGAAGAGCGCGCCGATGCCGAGGTGCTGGATCAGCACGGGCAGGGCGTAGAGCAGCGCCATGTTGCGATACAATTTTGTCGGGTTTGGATTGTCCGTGGCTAAGAACATGCCCGAGAGGTAGCCGACCGCGTGATCGAAGTTCGGCAGCTTGAAGAAGATCCAGAGCATCGTCACGCAGAAGAACACCAGGCCCATGCGGGCAACCCGCACCACCGGTCCGGCGTCGCCGAGAAGCTTCAGGAACGGGCGCTCGACGACGAGCAACAGGCCATGCAGCATGCCCCACAGCGCGTAGCTCAGGCTCGCGCCGTGCCAGAGCCCGCCGAGCGTCATCACGATCATCAGATTGAGGCCGGTGCGGACCGGCCCCTTCCGGTTGCCGCCGAGCGGGATGTAGAGATAGGTCCTGAGCCAGGTGGACAGCGAGATGTGCCAGCGCGTCCAGAACTCGGAGAACGAAACCGAGATGTAGGGCAGGTTGAAGTTCACGGGCAGGCGGTAGCCGAACAGCAGTCCAAGGCCGAGCGCGATCGCCGAATAGCCGAAGAAATCGGCGTAGATCTGGTAGCTGTACAGGAACACGAGCAGCCAGCGGTCCGGCGTGGCTACGGTCTCATAGAGCGGATAGTCCATGTAGGACGTCATCTCGTTGAGATTGTTCGCGACGTAGAGCTTGAAGAAAAAGCCGGTCAGGATCCATTTGGCGGCCTCGACGAGGTCGATATCGGCGAACCGCTTGGGCGCGATCTGCGGCATGAACTGGCCCGCACGGGTGATCGGGCCCGAGACCAGCTGCGGGAAGAAGATGATGTAGAGGAACACGTCCCGCAAGCGAGGTGGCCGCTCCTCGCGCGTCAGGTCCACCAGCAGGCTGATATTGTGGAACACGAAGAACGAGATGCCGATCGGCAGGGGCAGCCGCAGCAGCACATCCAGCGGCGTGACGCCGGTCGGGTGAAGCGCGCTTAAGTCGACGAACAGCAGCTTGTATTTGAAGAACGCCAGCAGCGCGAGATTGAAGACGATGCCGGCCGGCATCCACACCGCGCGGTTGTCGAACGCCCGCACCAGGCAGAGATAGGTCCCGAGCACGGCAAGCAGCAGCAGCGGCAGCAAGGCCGGCTGGCCGGAGCCGTAGAACGCCAGGCTTGCGAGCACCAGCAGCTGGACCTGGAAACGGCGGAGCGGCGGCCAATAATAAGCGCCGAACACGACCGCAACGAAGATGCCGAACTGAAACGAAGTGAACGTCATGCCGCCCCGGATTGCCCGGTCCGGCATGTACCATCTTCGCCTCCGCCCTCCTAGTGTCCCGGCCCGAGCTGGATGTGACGGCCACCTGCCCCGGTGCCCCGCAAGCGGCCTTGACCTTGCCGCCCTAATCCGCTCCCTTTGGCCCGACACAATGCCCCGTCACCGGGAAAACGCCCAAGAAACCCCCAAGAGAAAACCCCAAGAGAAACGCCAAGGTAAGCTTCCATGTCTTTCGTCCTCGCCATCGACCAGGGCACCACCTCCTCGCGCGCGATCGTATTTCGCAGTGACATTTCCATCGCGGCCAAAGCGCAGCAGGAGTTTCCGCAGCACTTTCCGGCCTCGGGCTGGGTCGAGCACGAGCCGGAGGATATCTGGACCTCGACCGTGATGGTCTGCCGCGACGCGATCGAGAAGGCCGGCATCGGGCCTAAGGACATCGCCGCGATCGGCATCACCAACCAGCGCGAGACCACCGTGGTGTGGGACCGCGCCACGGGCCAGGCCGTGCACCGCGCCATCGTCTGGCAGGACCGCCGCACCGCGGACATCTGCGCCAAGCTGAAGCATGACGGCCGCGAGCCGTTGATCTCGCAGAAGACCGGCCTGATCATCGATCCCTATTTTTCCGGCACCAAGGTGGCCTGGATCCTCGACCACGTCCCCGGCGCCCGCGCGCGTGCGGCACGCGGCGAACTGATGTTCGGCACCGTCGATTGCTATCTGCTCTGGCGCCTCACCGGCGGCAAGGTGCATGCCACCGACGCCACCAACGCCTCGCGCACGCTGCTGTTCAACATCCACACCGGCCAGTGGGACGACGAGCTCTTGGAGATCATCGGCGTGCCCCGCTCGATGCTGCCCGAGGTGAAAGATTCCTCCGCCCGCTTCGGCGAGAGCACGCCCGACTTGTTCGGCGGCGCGATTCCGATCTCGGGCATCGCCGGCGACCAGCAGGCTGCGACCATCGGCCAGGCCTGCTTCCGCCCGGGCATGATGAAGTCGACCTACGGCACCGGCTGTTTTGCGCTGCTCAACACCGGCACGACTCCCGTCGTCTCCAAGAACAAGCTGCTCACCACCATCGCCTACCAGCTCGA
Source organism: Bradyrhizobium sp. T-1 (assembly GCF_053592855.1). NCBI lineage: Bacteria > Pseudomonadati > Pseudomonadota > Alphaproteobacteria > Hyphomicrobiales > Nitrobacteraceae > Bradyrhizobium > Bradyrhizobium sp. T-1. The sequence continues at coordinate 1,101,697 of NZ_CM132115.1, forward strand.
CGGCAAGCGCACCTACGCGCTCGAAGGCTCGATCTTCGTTGCGGGCAGCGCCGTGCAATGGCTGCGCGACGGCCTCGGCATCATCAAGCACGCCGCTGAAACCGGACCTCTTGCCGATCAATCCGATTCCATGCAGAGCGTCTATCTCGTGCCGGCCTTCGTCGGCATGGGCGCGCCCTACTGGAATCCGCGCGTGCGCGGCGCGCTGTTCGGCCTCACCCGCAACACCGGCCCGGCCGAGCTCGCGCATGCCGCGCTGGAAAGCGTCTGCTACCAGACCTTCGATCTCTGGGCTGCGATGCGTGCGGACTGGCCGAGCTCGGAAACCGCGAGCGTCGTGCTCCGTGTCGACGGCGGCATGACCGCCTCGGACTGGACCATGCAGCGCCTCGCCGATCTGCTCGACGCGCCGGTCGACCGTCCCGTGATCCAGGAGACCACCGCGCTTGGCGCGGCCTATCTCGCCGGCCTCAATGCGGGCGTCTATCCCGAGCCGACGAAGTTCGCCGACAATTGGCGCCTCGAGCACCGCTTCAAGCCGAACATGAGCCAGGCGACCCGCGATCGAAAGCTCGCCGGCTGGGCGCGCGCGGTGAAGGGCGTGCTGGCGAGCGACGAGGGGGAGGAGTGATCCTCCCCGACGGCTATTCCGACATCCCCGCCGGCAAGATCGCGGCGGTCGTTACCCATCTGGAGATGACCGCGCGCCCCGCCCTCCGCGACGATCCGCCTGGCGCGTGGTCCCTGCGCAAGATCGATGCGCCCGCGCTTGATTGGTATCGCGATCTCTTCCGTCGCGTCGGCGAGGAGTGGCTGTGGTTCTCGCGCGCCCGCATGAACGATTCCGAGCTCGCCGCGATCATCCACGCGCCGGGCATCGAGATCTACGCCCTCGCCGCCGACGGCCGCGACGAAGGCCTGCTGGAGCTGGATTTTCGCGAGGCTGGCCAATGCGAGCTGGTCTATTTCGGTGTCACCACGAGCCTGATCGGCACGGGTGCCGCCCGCTTTCTGATGAATCGCGCACTGGAGCGTGCCTGGTCCGGCGAGGTGGGCCGCGTCTGGGTGCACACCTGCACCCTCGATCATCCCTCGGCCGTTGCCTTCTATCAGCGCTCGGGCTTCCGTCCGTTCCGGCGCCAGATCGAGGTGGCGGATGATCCGCGCCTCGACGGCACGGCGCCGCGCGATGCGGCAAAGCACGTGCCGCTCATCGGGTAGCGTGCGAAGCCGCCTCCTCACCGTCATGGCGAGGAGTTCTTGCGACGAAGCAATCCAGGCTGCATCCGCGGAAAGAGCTCTGGATTGCTTCGCGGAGCCCGTCATCGGGCCGCGCTTCGCGCGGACCCGTTGGCTCGCAATGACGGAGCAAGTGGAGCAGTCGCCGCCCTCCCACTCACATCGTCTTCAGAAACTCCACCAGCGCCCGCCGCTCCTGCGGCGTCAGGAGACGCCCGATCACGCCGTCCTTTCCGGTGTTGAATTCGTGCCCGGTGTTGGTGTTGCCCCGGATGCTCGTATCGAGCTCGAATCCCCCGTCCAGCCTGTCGATGCGATATCCGACATTGACCGGGTCATATTCGCGGTTGCCGAGGTAGAATTTCGCCGGCCGCTCGCCAACCGGTGACAGCAGGGCGTAGAGGTTCGGCACCGAGCCGTTGTGCAGGTAGGGCGGCGTGGCCCATATGCCGTTGAGCGGACGCGCCTTGTAGGCCAGCGGCGCCTGGATGCCGTTTTCGCGGTATCCGTTCAGCTCCTCGCGCTGCTCCGGTCCGATCGGCGGTGTCTGGCTGTCGTACCAATGCTTGATGGTCTTTGCGGTGACCTCGCCGAGCGCCAGGCCGAAACTGTCGGAGGCAATGTCGAGCTCCCTGGGAACGATGACCTTGCGATTGATCATGTCCTGGGCCTGCGCCGGGTCGGTGCCGATCCGCGTGATGGGGACGACGTTGAGGCGGAGATAACGCTCGCCTGGATAGCGCGCATCCTTCCGGTTGTCCGGCAGCGACCAGCGGTCGGAGGTCCAGAACTCGGCACTGCTCACCGGCGGCAAATGGCATGCCTGGCAATGGTCCTTGTAGAGCGCCGCGCCTTGCTCGGCGAGCTTCTTGTCGATGGGAGGAAGCTCGGATGGCCATTGCGGCGACTTCAATCCGGTAAAGCCCGTGCTTTCATTCGGCTGCTTCCCGGCCAGCGATTTCTCGATCCTGTCCAGGTTCATGATCTCGACGCCCGAGTTGAAAAGCCCGCCCCGCGCGCTCGTCAGATTGATCATCGCGGAGACGCCCATGGCTTCACCGACGTTACGCACCATGGGCTGCTCGATCGATGCGTTGTACTGCACCCAATCGAACCACGAGGCATCCCAGATGCGCGGGAAATGCACGGGCGCCGAGGTGGCGGCATAGTTGGCGGGAATCTTGAGGTCGACCGCAAAGACCTCGTTGCCGATGCGATTCAACGCGTCGAGCCGGCCGAACCCTTCGACGACGCTCTGCGGAGCAACCATGGTGTCGAGATCGGAGAGTCCCTTGCCCTGCGCCAGGATCTTGTCGAGCTGCGCCAGCAGCTGGCCCTTTTCCACCTCGCTCGGATCTGGTCCGATCACCTTTTCGGCGAACCGGTCGAAGCGGAAGGGCACGAAACGCGTGAACGCCAGCGAGAGGCCGAGCGCGGTTCTGAACTTGCCGAGGTCCGTGAGGGCCGGGCCGCCGTCGACCAGGAATTCCGTCCCCTGATAGGTGAAACGCCCGGTGTGGCACGCCGCGCAGGTCAGCCCGATCCGCGTCATGTCATTGTAAGGGGCCCGAGGATTTTTCCAGGGTTGTGCGGTGGCATCGACCATCGCCCTGCCGCGCGCCATGCCGACAGGCAGTCCGAGCTTGGGATCGGCCGGATCGGGAATGAAGCCGAAACGATCGAGATAAGCCGGGTCGCTCAAGAGCCCCACCGACGTCAGCGATAGCTCCGGCCGTTCGAGCGCCATGAACCATTCGTAGGGGATGTGGAACGTCGCCGTGCCCTGATCGGCGTGGTGAACCCATGCGCGCTGTTCCGTCCAGCTCTGGTCGAGCCAGCGGGTCTTCTGGGCTGTCGGATAGTCCGGCAGCTTCACCCTGATGCCGTCATAGACCTTGGCGACATAGGGGTAGCCCACCACGCCCGCGACCGCGATGACCGCGGCAACTGCGACCGAGAACAGCAGGGCCAGCGAGGCGACGATCGAATTCGGTTTCCACGCCATTGTGTCCTCCAATCAATCATGAGGCCGTGTCGGCAAGGGAGACGGCAAGGGAGTCGGCAAGCGACCGCAACGCCGCGATGCCCGGCAGGAAGAAGTATTCTCCGCCGCGCGTGCTCACGAACGCCGGCAGGTTGGGCAATCGGTGCCGCGGCGCTCCGGTGCGCGGGATCGTGAAGCTGCCGCTGCCGTCGTTGCCGCCGATCATCGGATCCTTGTCATTCCCGAGGCCGGCGAAGTCGCCATCGCTGATCCAGACTTTCTGGACGAATTCGAATTGACGGGCGATGTCGGCGTTCACCAGCAACATGATGGCGCCGCGCGCGGCGCCGTCATCGGCGGTCGCGTCCAGAGGCAGGCGCGAGCCATAGGGCAAGCCCTGGCGCAGCAGCCGATGCCGATGGACGGATGCGCCATTCGGGCCCGTCAGCCCCGAGCGCGGATTGAGTCGCCGCACATGGGCTCCGACCGGGCAGTTCAGTCCCCGCAGATCGTCAGAATACGTGAATTGATTGTTTCGCATCGGATCTCCGGCGAGTGCCGGGTCGTCTCGCTCGGCCGCCAGGGCCAGCGGTGCGCCACTTGGCCAGCGTCCCATCATCTTCGCCGCCAGCAGCGCGACGTCGATCTCATCAGTGGCGGAGCGCCGCAGAAAATCCCTGAAGGCAAAGACATGCTGGTGCAGCTTGCGCAACACCACGAAAGAGCCGTTGCGGCTGAGACTTGCAGGAGCAGGCAAGTCAGGGACGGTGCCGGTCTCGTCGGGCTGCCCGAGCACGAACTCGCCAGCCTTGAGGGCTCGCCAACCGCCTGCGTCCGGAATGCCCGCGCCGGGCAGGGCGGGCTCGCCACTGCCTTTGATCGCGGGCTGCGTAATGCCGTCAAGATAGCCGAAGTGCTCGATCGGGACAGGCCGGCCATCCGGCCCGGGCAGCAATTTCGCATCGATGGCGGCCAGCGCCGTCAAGCCGTTGTCGCTGATATCGGACAGCAATGCCGTCGAAGCGGCATCGCGATCCGCTGCGGTCATCGCACTGACCACGACAAGGGCGTGCACGCTCTTGTCGAACGGTGGATCCCAGCGCGCCGGAGCGCTGTCGCCGACATCGCCGAGCCGGTCAGCGCGCGCCGCCATTCCCTGCTGGAATTCCTGCGGGAAGCTCGACAGGCTGGGCTCCGGCGTACCGATCGCCGACAGACCTTGCCATGAGAGCGCGACGTTGAAACCCAGTGACGGGGATGCGTCCAGATTTGCCACGGTCGTGCATCGCCCGGCGGCGTCACCGAACCATCGCCGGGCCCGAGCCGGGTCGCTCACGCCGAGCAGATGATAGTGCGCCGCCGGGAAGCGATACGGCCGCATCGCCATGCCCTGGATATCGTTCCGATCCAGGTCGCCGGCATCGGACGGGGCCGGCATGTCCGTCAACCGATCTGGTCGAGGAACGCGTCGAATTTGCCCTTCCAGTCCAGCGCCTTGTTGATGTCCGCGACGGTCGAGTTCGGATAGGCGCAGTAATAACCGGTGGTCTCGATGGCGCTGCCGAGAATGTAATCGCGCAGCTTTGGATAATCGCGCGCGCCCGGATACCCTTCGCAATGGCCCCAGATCGCGTCGATACCATCGGGAGCCCGCTCGGCGAAATCACGCATATAGTCTTCGACGCCGCCGTCGAAATTCGTTGCAAACAACAAGCGCGTGTCGTTGTCGAAAATGACCCAACGCACGATATGGATCGTGCCGAGAGAGGAGATCTTGCCGCCGTTTGCGGCGGTGAGCCCTTGAAGCGTCCTGCGTAACGCGTCGGCATGATCGGGAAGGATCTTGGTAATCGCGGTCAGGGCGCTGATCTTACCCGTGGTCAGTACAACGGACATGGCAATTCCTCCCTGTTGTCCGCCCGAACCGTTGCGAACGGTTCAAATGCGGCGTGGCTGCATCAAGTCCCCCGATTGCTTCACGCAGGTATTTTATCACGTTTGCAACTACAGTGTGTGAAGTGCTTCACGCATCTCCAACGACATTCCAGCCGCGACGCGCGACGCGATGTCGTGAGGCATCCGATCGTCGAATGGTGCAGCGCTGCTTCCCCACCGTCATTGCGAGGAGCTCTTGCGACGAAGCAATCCAGAATCTCTCAGTACAAAGATTCCGGATTGCTTCGCTGGAGCCCGTCATCGGGCTGCGCTTCGCGCGGACCCGGTGGCTCGCAATGACTGAGGGTGGTGCCGTCGCTCAGCGATCTATGGCGAACGGGACGCTCGCAACGAGCGTGAGCGCAGCTACTGTGCCTTCAATCATTATACCGCACGCCGACGCTGAATCCCTGTGCGAGCAGGTTCGTCGTGTTGAACGCGGGCAGCGGCCGGACCGGTCCGATGCCGGGGCCCGGCACCAGGGTCGGATTGAGCCCGGTGTCGATCAGCCCGCCGGCACGCTGCACGCCGGTCCAATAGATGACGTCATAGCCGGCGATCAGCCGCCAGGCCGGTGCGATCTGATAACCGGCCTTCAGCGAGATCTCCGGCACGACGGCAAAGCGGGTCTGATCGAAATGGCCGATATTGCTGGGGGCGGTGAGGGCACCGCCCGCGGTGGTCGTCGTGACAGCTCCGATCGTGCTCGTTGTCGAGCCCGAAATATCGGCGCTGTTGAGATTGGCGCCGAGCGCGACCTTGCCGCGCCATTCCAGCGACCAGGGACCGCTCCGCCAGTCGCCGGTGAGACCAAGATCGATGCCGTGGAAGTTGCTCACCGCCTTGAAATTGTCGGTCGGCGTGAACGTGCCGAAGGCGATGCTATTGATCGTGTCGGTGATCCACAGCGTATCGGAGGAGCGCAGATAGCGATAGCCGATCAGCGCGCTGATGCGCTGTCCGCTCCACATGCCGATATCCTGGCGATAAAGCCCGCCCGCGCCGAGAAGGCGCGATGTCTCGTTGGCATTGACGCTCCCGGTGCCGATGCCGGGGAAGCCGGCGATCAGCGCGTCCTGGGCACCGGTCGCGACGTTCAGGAACGGCCGCGTCAGGATCGGATAAGTGCCGGTGTCGGCGGCAAAGCCGGTCCCGATATTTTCCAGTCCGAAGAACGAGGCCTCGATGCCGCGGCTGCGCTGCGGATCGAACCAATAGCCGGCCGTGATGCGGCCGCCCGAGCGCCAGTCATTGTTCACGCTGGAATTGCCGAACAGCACCGTCGTGGTCGGTTGCCCGAGCACGCCGGCCACGCCCAGCGGCGTGCCGATCGGGGCCGTGGTGACCAGCGCCGGAAGCTTGTCGCCAGTCACGCTCCAGGCGAGGTAATCGACCTCGGCCCAGAACGGATTGAAATCGACCGGCTTGGGCGCAGCTTTCAGCGGCAGGTCGGCGGCCGACGCGCCGCCATTCAGCGAGATCGCCGCGAGCGCCAAGCCAATCGCCGCCGCCGACTGCCGATTCATCGACCTTCCCCAAGGTTCCCCGGAATGAACCATGCGACATCTTGTTCGGCAAGGTGGAGTGGACCGGGGCGCCAAAGGAAACCAGCGGCTGTTGCCGCAAAGCCTCTCATTGCCGATCGGGTCTGCGCGGCTGGATCCACGCCGTCATTGCGAGCGCAGCGAAGCAGTCCAGGCTGCCACCGCGGGAGGATTCTGAATTGCTTCGCTGCGTTCGAAATGACGAAGTGTCAGAGGTGCCGCCCACCGCTGCTAACTGTCGAAATTCACCGCCGTCGTATTCGCCCCGCAGACCAGCACCGCGATGCGCTCGCCAGGCGAGGGCTGATAGCGGCCGGAGAGCAGTGCGGCGAACGCGGCGGCGCCGCCGGGCTCCGCGACCACGCGCAGGCGCGACCACAGCGCGGCCTGCGCCTGCCGGATCGCATCGTCGCTGACCAGGACGACGCGCTCGACATGGGCGCGCGCGATCGGAAACATCAGCGCTCCGACGCGCCGCGGCGCGAGGCTGTCGGCGGCGAGGCCGCCGGCCGGCGCGTCGACCGGAGCTCCGGCCGCGAATGCGTCGTGCAGGGTCGGCGCGAGCTCCGGCTCCACGGCAATGATGCGGGTCCTGCCGGCGCTCCAGGCGGCGATGCCGCCGATCAGTCCGCCGCCGCCGACGGCCACCAGCAGCGTGTCGATATCAGGCGCGTCCTGCTCCAGCTCCAGGCCGACGCTGCCCTGACCGAGCAAAGTTTCGGCCTGGTCGTAGGCGTGAACGGCCATCGCGCCGGTCCGCGCGACGTGCGCTTCGCTGGCCGCGAGCGCATCGGCGTAGCGGTTGCCCGCGATCACGAGCTGGGCGCCATAGCCCCTGATCCGCTCGGCCTTGGCGGGCGAGGTGATGTCAGGGACGAAGATCGTGGCGGGAATGCCGAGCTGCTGCGCCGCATAGGCGACCGCCGCGCCGTGATTGCCGCCGGATGCGGCGACGACACCCGCTTGCGGCACCTGCCGCAGCAACAGATTGGCAAACGCGCCCCGCGCCTTGAACGATCCGGAATGCTGCAGCATTTCGAGCTTGAAGATGACGGGTGCAGCCGGCAGGCCGAAATCGGCGAGATCGGCCGCGACCAGTGGCGTACGCCTGATGTGCGGACGGATGACGGCCTCGGTCGCCGCGATCCGCTCCCGATTGATGTCTGATGTTGCTGTCATGGTGGCGGATGCTAGCGCGTCCGGGTGTTGACATCAATTAGGTAATTAGCAAAATGACTAAATGAAATTTGCGACCGCCATGCGCGCGCTGGCCAATGAGCGCCGTCTCCAGATCCTGGAATGGCTGCGGGATCCGCGGCGGCATTTCCGTGCGCAGACCGACGGCGATCTGGTCGAGGACGGCGTTTGCGGCCTGCTGATCGCCGAGAAGCTCGGCGTAAGCGCGCCGACCGTGAGCGAACACATGCGGGTGCTGACCTCAGCGAAACTGGTGCGCGCCAAGCGCATCAAGCAGTGGACCATGTACAAGCGCGACGAGGCCGCAATCGCGGCATTCAAGCGCGCGGTGCGGGACGGGCTGTGAGCAGGGCGCGAGCGCTTTGCCCGTCCCTTTCTCGGCTCCAGACGCAATGCTCCATTTCGAAGATTTCTCTTGCGCGGCACCAACCGCGCCGTGGAAACTGGCCGGCCCTGCCTCATTCATCGACGGGGAAGAGCGAGAACCATGTTCCTGATCGGCCAATATGATTCCCCCTTCGTCCGCCGCGTCGCGATTGCGCTGCGGCTCTACGGGCTCGCCTTCGAGCACAGACCGTGGTCGACCTTCGGCGATGCCGACAAGATCGCGCCCTACAATCCGCTGCGCCGGGTGCCGACGCTGGTGCTCGACGACGGCGAGGCGTTGATCGAGAGCGCGATCATTCTGGATCATCTCGACGAGCTTGTTGGGCCCGAGAAAGCGATGCTGCCGCGAAGCGGCGCCGAGCGTCGCCGGCACTTGCGCATCTGCGCGCTTGCGACCGGCCTCGGCGACAAGGCGGTCAGCCTGCTCTACGAGCGCGTGCTGCGGAAGGAGCAGCTCGCGCTCTGGGTCGAGCGCTGCCAGGCCCAGATCGGCGACGTGCTCGCCGTGCTGGAGGCCGAGCGAACGAAGGTGACGACGCCGTACTGGCTCGGGACGCGTATCGGTCACGCCGATGTCGCGGTCGCCTGCGTCGTGCGTTTCACCCGCGAGGCGCATCCGCAATTGTTCGACGCGACGCGCTATCCGGCGCTGTCAGCGCATGCCGATCGCTGCGAGGCGCTGGCGCCGTTCAAGGAGATCGTGCAGCCGCTGGCGCCGCCGAAGGGGTGAGGCACCGCGACCGGACGCGCTTGCCTCTCCGAGCTCGTCCTGGCTTTCGCCAGGACGACACCGAGGGTGTGGTACGCGCCCCGGAATGACCGGATGGGCGAGGCGGCCGGTGTCAGGCACGACCCCCGATCCTGCCTTGATACAGGTGTTTTGCCCGACGGAGCAAGCGATTTTCGGTAAGGCCGAAAAATCGTCAAGCCTGTCAACCCCGGCCCTACTGTGCATGGGGTTGTTTTCGCGTTTCGAGGTCGGGGCGCCTAACCGGCGCCCGCGCGCTTCTTCTGCCAGACCAGATGCACCGCGCAGGTGCAGCCGGGCGGATGCGAGGCGAGGTCGCTCGGCGCCTCGTCGTTCGCGGCCGTCGCGGCAAACGCCTTGTCGGTCGCCTGCTGCGACGGGATGTAGTTCAGCACCGGCGCGAGCCAGCGCTCGGTCTCGGCCACCGTCATGCCCTTGCGCGCAGCGTAGTCCTCGACCTGGTCGCGCTCGATCTTGCCGACGCCGAAATAATAGCTCTCGGGGTTCGCAAAATAGAGCCCGGACACGGAGGAGCCCGGCCACATCGCAAAGCTCTCGGTCAGCTTCACGCCGGCGGTGGCTTCGGCATCGAGCAGCTCGAACAGCGTCGCCTTCTCGGTGTGATCGGGCTGCGCGGGATAGCCGGGCGCGGGGCGAATGCCCTGATATTTTTCGAGGATCAGCTCGTCGTTGGAGAGCGCCTCGTCCGGCGCATAGGCCCAGAACTCGCGGCGGACGCGGGCATGCATGCGCTCGGCAAAAGCTTCGGCGAGGCGGTCGGCCAGCGCCTTGCACAGGATCGAGGAGTAGTCGTCGTTCGCCATCTTGAAGCGGTCGGCGACGGCGTCCTCGCCAATCCCTGCGGTGACGACGAAGCCGCCGACATAGTCGGGCACGCCGGCGGGCGCGATGAAGTCCGACAGCGCCGCGTTGAAGCGGCCCTCGCGCTTTTCGAGCTGCTGGCGCAGCGTGTGCAGCGTCGCGATGCTGTTGGTCCGGCTCTCGTCGGCATAGAGCACGATGTCGTCGCCTTGCGCGTTCGCCGGCCAGAAGCCGACCGTGGCGCGCGCCCGGAACCATTTCTCCTTGACGATGGTGTCGAGCATCTTGCGCGCATCGTCGTAGAGCGAGCGCGCGACTTCGCCGACCTTTGCGTCGTCGAGAATCGCGGGGAAGCGGCCAGCGAGCTCCCAGGTCTGGAAGAACGGCGTCCAGTCGATATAGGGCACGAGCTCGGCGAGATCGTAGTCGTCGAAGCTGCGGGTGCCGAGGAAGGTCGGCTTCACCGGCTTGTTCGCCGCGAAGTCGACCGGCACCCGGTTCTTGCGCGCGGCCTCAAGCTTCAAGCGCTTCTTGTCGGCCTGGGCGCGCAGATGCGCTTCCGAGATCTTTGCGTATTCGGCCCGCACCTCGGCGGCATAGGCCTCGCGCTTCTCTGGGCTCAGGAGCGAGGACGCGACGCCGACGGCGCGGCTGGCATCGTTGACATGCACGACGGGACCGGCGCGATAGCTCGGATCGATTTTCACCGCCGTATGCACGCGGCTTGTCGTCGCGCCGCCGATCAAGAGCGGCAGCTTGAGGCCTTCGCGCTGCAGTTCGCCGGCGAAGAACGCCATCTCGTCGAGCGAGGGCGTGATCAGGCCCGAGAGCCCGACGATGTCGGCCTTCTCAGCCTTCACGGTCTCGACGATCTTGGCCGCGGGCACCATCACGCCGAGATCGATCACCTCGTAATTGTTGCACTGGAGCACGATGCCGACGATGTTCTTGCCGATGTCGTGGACGTCGCCCTTGACGGTCGCGAGCACGATCTTGCCGGCCGACGAATTGGCGCCCTCGTCGACGCCGTTGGCGGCGTTGCGCGCCTTTTCCTCTTCCATGAACGGCATCAGCCAGGCCACGGCCTGCTTCATCACGCGCGCCGACTTCACCACCTGCGGCAGGAACATCTTGCCGTCGCCGAAGAGGTCGCCGACCACGTTCATGCCGGCCATCAGCGGGCCCTCGATCACGTCGAGCGGGCGCGATGAGTTCTTGCGGGCTTCCTCGGTGTCCTGCTCGATGAATTCGGTGATGCCGTGCACCAGCGAGTGCGACAGCCGCTTCTCCACCGGCCATTCGCGCCAGGCGAGGTCGGCTTCCTTGCTTTCGGTCTTCTTGCCGCGGAATTTCTCCGCGAGCGCCAGCAGGCGCTCGGAAGCGCCCGCGTCGCGGTTGAGGACGACGTCCTCGCAGGTCTGGCGCAGCTCGGGATCGATGTCGTCATAGACGATCATCTGACCCGCGTTGACGATGCCCATGTCCATGCCGGCCTTGATGGCGTGATACAGGAACACCGAGTGCATGGCCTCGCGCACCGGCTCGTTGCCGCGGAACGAGAACGACAGGTTCGACACGCCGCCCGAGATGTGCGCGCCCGGCAGGTTCTGCCGGATCCAGCGCGTCGCCTCGATGAAGTCGACGCCGTAATTGTTGTGCTCCTCGATGCCGGTCGCGATCGCGAAGATGTTCGGATCGAAGATGATGTCTTCCGGCGGGAAGCCGACGCGGTTGACCAGGATGTCGTAGGCGCGCTTGCAGATCTCGGTCTTGCGCGCGAACGTGTCGGCCTGGCCGACCTCGTCGAATGCCATCACCACGACGGCCGCGCCGTGACGGCGGGCGATCTTGGCCTCGTGAATGAACTTCTCTTCGCCTTCCTTCATCGAGATCGAATTGACGACCGGCTTGCCCTGCACGCATTTCAGGCCGGCCTCGATCACCGAAAACTTCGAGGAGTCGACCATCACAGGGACGCGGGCGATGTCGGGCTCGGCGGCGACGAGGTTGAGGAACGTCACCATCGCGGCTTCGGAGTCGAGCAAGCCCTCGTCCATGTTGACGTCGATGATCTGCGCGCCGTTCTCGACCTGGTCGCGCGCCACTTGAAGAGCGGCGGTATAGTCGCCGTTGGTGATCAGCTTGCGGAATTTCGCAGAGCCCGTGACGTTGGTGCGCTCGCCGACGTTGACGAAGGGGATCGCATCCGTCAGCACGAACGGCTCGAGGCCCGAGAGCCGCAGCTTTGGCGCGATCTCGGGAACGACGCGCGGCTTGTGCGGGGCGACCGCGGCGGCAATCGCGGCGATATGGTCCGGCGTGGTGCCGCAGCAGCCGCCGACGATGTTGACGAGGCCGTCGCGCGCAAACTCGCCGACCAGGCGCGCCATGTATTCCGGCGTCTCGTCATACTGGCCGAACTCGTTAGGAAGGCCGGCATTCGGATAGGCGCAAACCAGCGTATCGGCGACGCGGCCGATATCGGCGATATGCGCGCGCAGATCTTCGGCGCCGAGCGCGCAGTTGAAGCCGATGGTGACGGGCTTGGCGTGCCGCACCGAATTCCAGAACGCTTCCGGCATCTGGCCGGAGAGCAGGCGGCCGGATTTGTCGGTGATGGTGCCCGACACCATCACGGGCATGTCGATGCCGAGCTCCTCGGTGATCTCGGCGATGGCGTAGAGCGCCGCCTTGGCGTTCAGCGTGTCGAAGATGGTCTCGACCAGCAAGAGGTCGACGCCGCCATCGATCAAGCCGCGGATCTGCTCGCCATAGGATTTGCGCAGGTCGTCGAAGGTGACGGCGCGGTAGCCGGGATTGGCCACATCAGGCGAGATCGAGGCGGTGCGGTTGGTCGGACCGATGGCACCCGCGACGAAGCGCGGCTTGCCGTCCTCGGCGGCAACGCTGCGGGCGGCATTGCCGGCGAGGCGGGCGCCTTCGCTCGCCATTTCATACACAATGTCGGTGAGGTCGTAATCGGCCTGCGCGATCGACGTGGTCGAGAAGGTGTTGGTGGCGACGATGTCGGCGCCGGCGCGCAAATAGGCGGCGTGAATGTCCTCGATCGCCTGCGGCTGGGTCAGGATCAACAGGTCGTTGTTGCCGCGCAAGTCGCGATGGAAGTTCTTGAAGCGCTCGCCGCGGAAGGCAGCTTCGTCGAACTGGAGGTTCTGGATCATTGTGCCCATGGCGCCGTCGAGCACGAGGATGCGTTCGCGCGCGGCGTTGATGAGGGCGGTTCGCTTGGGCGAGGGAGATACGGTCATGGTGTCTTAAGCCGCCTTCTGCGCGCTCTTGGCGCGAATGCCGAGCAAATGGCTGATCGCGAACACGAGATCGGCGCGGTTCATGGTGTAGAAATGGAAGGTGTCGACGCCGTGCTTGGCGAGCTTCTGCACTTGGCCCGCCGCGACGGTTGCGGCCACCAGCTTGCGCGTTTCGGCGTCGTCGTCGAGGCCCTCGAATTTCGCGGCGAACCAGTCCGGCACGGTGGTGCCGGCGCGGGTGACGAAATTGCGAGCCTGCTTGAAATTGTGCATGGGCATGATGCCCGGCACGATTGGGATGTTGATGCCGCGGGCGCGCACGCGGTCGAGATAACGGAAGTAGAGATCGTTATCGAAGAAGACCTGGGTGATTGCGCGCGTCGCGCCGGCGTCGACTTTTGCCTTCAGCGTGTCGATATCGGCATCGAAGTCGCGCGCTTCCGGGTGCTTCTCGGGATAGGCCGAGACGGACACCTCGATATCGGCGTGTCGCTTCTTGATCCCCGCGACGAGCTCGGCCGAGCTCTGATAGCCGTCGGGATGGCTCGCATAGGGCGTGCCGATGCCGCCGGCGGGGTCGCCGCGGAGGCCAACGATGTGGCGGACGCCGACCTCGTGGTAGCGGTCGACGATCTCGTCGATCTCGCCGCGCGAGGCGCCGACGCAGGTCAGATGCGCAGCCGGCAGCAGCGCAGTCTCCTTGAGGATGCGGGAAATGGTCGAGTGGGTGCGCTCACGGGTCGAGCCGCCTGCGCCATAGGTCACCGACACGAATTTCGGATCGAGCGGGGCGAGCCGGTTGATGGTCTCCCAGAGATTCCGCTCCATATCTTCCGTCTTGGGCGGAAAGAACTCGAACGAGATCGCAGGCCGCTTGGCGGCGAGGTGCCCGTCTTGCCCGTCAGTCTGGGCAGGCGTCGTCAAATCAATCATGGCACCACTCACTGCAGGGGCTCACCAGCGGTCTGGCGGTGGCCGGGTCTAACCTTGGAAGCGGCTAAGATAGGACAAAGGCGGATTTCTCGACAGCCCATCGATGATGGGAAATAGCCCACTTTTCATGGAATTATGTCAGATATTGCGATGTCGAGGTCTGGAGTGGGAATGGGTTACGCTCGATAAATATTTCAATAAAATCAATTTCATGACATTTTCTTATTTGGAAATTTGATGCTCAATATTCAGTGGGCAGCCCGAATTCAGAGTAGCGTGACTTGCGTTTGTCCCACGCCCCGTTCTCGCCGCTCTCTCCGCCGCTCGGCCGACACACGCCAGATCTGCGCCGTCGGCCCATTGCCGCGGCGCGGCCCTCCACTACGTTAACGCGCTATGATCCCGCTTTCTGTCCTTGATCTCTCCGTCGTCACCACAGGCACAAAGCCCGCCGCGGCGCTGCGCAACAGCATCGACCTGGCGCGCCATGTCGATGGGCTCGGCTATGTTCGCTACTGGCTCGCCGAACATCACAACCTGGCCTCGGTCGCGAGCCCGGCGCCCGACGTGATGATCGGGCAGATCGCGGCGGTGACCAAGCACATCCGCGTCGGCTCGGGCGGCGTGATGCTGCCCAACCACGCCCCCCTGGTCGTGGCCGAACGCTTCAAGATGCTGGAGGCCCTGTTTCCCGGCCGGATCGATCTCGGCCTTGGTCGCGCCCCCGGCACTGACGGTGCGACGGCCTACGCCCTCAGAAGCCGGCTCGATCGCCGCGAGGGCGACGATTTTCTGGAGCGGCTGCATGAGCTGATTTTGTGGGAGACCCGTGAATTCCCCGCAGGCCATCCCTACCACAACGTCGTCGCGATGCCGGATGATAGTCCGCTGCCGCCGATCTGGCTGCTCGGCTCCAGCGACTATTCCTCGGAGCTCGCCGCGCAAGTCGGCATGGGCTTCGCCTTCGCGCATCACTTTGCGTCTCACGATGCAATCGATGCGATGGTGCATTATCGCAACCGCTTCCAGCCTTCGGCCTGGCGCGCGACCCCGCACGCGATCCTCGCCGTTGCCGTCATCACGGCTGACACGGACGAGGAGGCCGAAAAGCTCGCGGCCTCGTTCGACCTCAATCGTCTGCGCCGCGACCGCGGTCAGTATCTGCCGCTACCGAGTGTCGAGGAGGCACTGGCCTATCCCTATTCGGATTCCGAGCGCGTCTCGATCGCGCGCAACCGTTCGCGCCTGTTCGTCGGCAATCCGGCAACGGTGCAGAAGGAGCTTCAGCCGCTGATGGACGCGAGCAAGCCGGACGAGTTGATGGTGATCACGGCCGTTTACGACCACGAGGCGCGCAAGAAATCGTATTCGCTGCTGGCGGAGGCGTTTGGGCTGAAGCAGGCGGCCTAGTTATTGATTGTCATTCCGGGGCGATGCGAAGCATCGAACTCTGGTGCGCACTCGCACCATGGAATCTCGAGGTTCCGGGTTCACGCTTCGCGTGCCCCGGAACGACGGCATCAATCCTGTTGCGTCTCGCTGAACGTCGCGCGGAACGGGTGGCCGGGATAGACGCCAACGATCCGGAATTCGCGCGAGAAGAATTTTAGCTCCTCGATCGCAAATGCCAGGCCCTTGTCGTCGGGATGGCCGTCGACATCGGCATAAAACTGCGTCGCGAAGAAATTGCCGTCGACCATGTAGCTCTCGAGCTTGGTCATGTTGACGCCGTTGGTGGCAAAGCCGCCGAGCGCCTTGTAGAGCGCGGCGGGGAGGTTACGCACCCGAAATACAAAAGTCGTGACCAGCGGGCCGGAGCCTTGTGCGGCCCATTTCGGCTCGCGCGCCAGCACCACGAAGCGCGTGGTGTTGTGCGCCTCGTCCTCGATGTCCTCGGCGAGGATATCGAGGCCATAGATCTTCGCGGCGAGGCGCGAGGCGATCGCTGCGACCGTCTTGTCGTTGCGCTCGGAGATGTCGCGGGCGCTGCCGGCGGTGTCTGCGTGGACGATGCCCTTGATACCGAGCTTGCGGATGATGCGACGGCACTGGCCGAGCGCATGCACGTGGCTCTCGACGGACTTGATGTCGGAGATCTTGGTCCCCTTCACGGCCATCAATTGATGCCGGACCGGCAGGAACCATTCACCGATGATGAACAGGCCGGAGGCCGGCAGCAAATGATGGATATCGGCGACACGGCCGGCGACCGAATTCTCGATCGGGATCATCCCGAGGTCGGCCTCGCCCGAGGAGATCGCCGACAGCGCGTCCTCGAAGGTGGCGCAGGGCATCGGCTCGGCGTCGGGATAGGCCTCGACGATGGCGATGTGGGAATTGGCGCCAGGTTCGCCCTGGAATGCGATCTTCATCTTGCTCATGACGGGCCTTGTAGCAGCGGCTCAGGATTTGGAAAGGATGCCGCGGGCGGTCTCGAGGTCCGCCGGCGTGTCGACCCCGCGGGGGACGGTGTCGACGATGGTGAAGTCGATGCGCATCCCGGCCTCCAGGGCGCGGAGCTGCTCGAGCTTCTCCTGCAATTCCAGCGGCGAGGGCGGCAGGGAGACATAGCGCTCCAGCGCAGCGCGGCGATAGGCGTAGAGGCCGATATGGTGGTAACGCGGTCCGTCGCCGGTCGGCGCGGTTGCGCGGGTGAAATAAAGTGCGCGCATGCGCCGGCCACCGAGCGAGGTTCCGATCGCCTTCACGACGCTTGGGGCAAGGTCCTCCTCCTCGGTGTGGATCTGTGACGCCAGTGTGGCGATGTCCACGGCCGGGTCTTCCAGCGGCGGCAGCACCTCGCGAATGTTGTCGACCGTGATCGTGGGGAAATCGCCCTGGAGATTCACCACGATCTCGGCTTTTCCCGCCGGATCGAGCTTCTGCATGGCCTCGTGGATGCGGTCGGAGCCGGAGGGATGCTCCGGGCGGGTCATCACGGCCTCGCCGCCATGGGCGGTCACGACCGCCGCGATTTCCGCCGTATCGGTTGCCACCGCAACGCGGCCGATACGGGCGGCCTCTGCCCGCCGCATCACGTGCACGATCATCGGCAGGCCCGCGATGTCGGCGAGCGGCTTGCCGGGCAGGCGGGTGGCGGCCATGCGGGCCGGGATCAGCACCAGGATGCGAGGATCGGTCATTGGTTCAAGCGACTGGGTTCAAGGGCCTGGAAACGGGCGTTTTCCGCATCGAGAAATAGAGTGGGGACGGGCTGAAAGCGGGACCGCTTATACGGGTTGCCAGACCCCGGG
Organism: Bradyrhizobium sp. T-1; assembly: GCF_053592855.1. NCBI lineage: Bacteria > Pseudomonadati > Pseudomonadota > Alphaproteobacteria > Hyphomicrobiales > Nitrobacteraceae > Bradyrhizobium > Bradyrhizobium sp. T-1. Next base: position 1,119,009 of record NZ_CM132115.1, read on the forward strand.
CAAACCGATATCTCAATGGCAAAACTCGGGGAAACAATAAGGAACGTTTGATTCTCCCGAGGCTCGTCCTGGCGGCCGCCCGGCCGCTTTTCCTTCTTGCGGTGTGGGGCCTAGCCGGAAATGGACTCTTTCGAACTCAACAAGATTCTCGGTGCCGTGCTCGGTACCTGTCTCATCCTGCTGGTCACGAGCTTCACCGCGAGTGCGCTGTTCTCACCCAAGATGCCGGAAAAGCCGGGCTTCGAGATCGCCGTGAAGGAAGAGGCTGGTGACAAGGGCGGCGCAGGCGCTGCCGCAGCGGCGTCCGAGCCGATCGAAAAGCTGCTCCAGACCGCCTCCGTCGAGAAGGGCGCTTCCGCCGCCAAGAAGTGCGGCGCATGCCACACCTTCGAGAAGGGTGGCCCGAATCGCGTCGGTCCGAATCTCTACGGCATCGTCGGTGACCATGTCGGCGAAGGCCGCGGTGGTTTCAATTTCTCGGCCGCGATGAAGGGCAAGGGCGGCGCCTGGGACTTCGACGCGCTCAACAAGTTCATCGCCAATCCCAAGGCCGCCGTTCCCGGCACCGCGATGGGCTTCGCCGGCATCCCGAAGGACTCGGAGCGCGCCGACGTCATCGCCTACCTGAACAGCCTCTCCGACAGCCCGAAGCCGCTGCCCACCGCGGCGAAATAAGGCTCATCGGTACATCATCTTGGATATGCGGCCAGGCCTCAAAGCCTGGCCGTTTCCATATCCGCGCCTCGCGGCGTTGTTATCGGGGCGTTTGGCCGCATCCGATAGGCCGTCCGGCCTTTCAAGATGAGGAAAAAGCAACATATTCCGTCGAAACCTCGCCTATATTGGGAACTTAAAGGAGTAGCCTCCTTCAAGACAGGGATGTTGATTTGGCCATTACCCGACGCGATCTCTTGCTCACCGGCGCGGCCGCTGCCGCGCTTCCCGCCCTCGGCTCCGTAGCGGGTGTTCCCGTCGTCGGGACGGCAGAGGCGCAATCGGCCGGCGAACTGCCCTGGCGCCATGCGCTGTCGCTGTTCGGCGACATCAAATACCCGGCCGGCTTCAAGCGCTTCGATTACGTCAATCCGGATGCGCCCAAGGGCGGCGTGGCGCGCCTGATTTCGCTCGGCACTTTCGACAATTTCAACATTGCGGTCGCCGGCATCAAGGGCTCGCTCGCGCCGGCTGCGGCGCTGATCTACGAAACGCTGATGACGCGCGCCCAAGACGAGGTCGCCACCGAATATGGCGAGCTCGCCGAATCGGCGCAGCATCCGGACGATTTTTCCTGGGTGACCTATCGCCTGCGGAAAGAGGCGCGTTGGCACGACGGCAAGCCGGTGACCCCGGAGGACGTGATCTTTTCGCTCGAGACGCTCAAGAAGCAGTCGCCGATGTACGCCTCCTACTACCGTCATGTGGTGAAGGCGGAAAAGGTCGGTGAGAGCGACGTCAGGTTCACCTTCGACGCGCCGGGCAACCGTGAATTGCCGACCATCGTGGGCGAGTTGACGGTGCTGCCGAAGCACTGGTGGGAAGGCACCGATGCGCAAGGCCGCAAGCGCGATGTCAGTGCGACCACGCTGGAGCCGCCGCTCGGCTCGGGTCCCTACAAGATCAAGGAGTTCGTAGCCGGACGCTCGATCAAGCTCGAGCGGGTGAAGGATTATTGGGGGGCCAACGTCCCGAGCCAGATCGGCACCAACAATTTCGATGAGCTGCGCTTCGAGTTCTTCCGGGACAACCTCGTCGCGCTCGAGGCGTTCAAGGCCGACCAGGCCGACTGGATCGCAGAGAACTCCGCCAAGCAGTGGGCGACGGCCTACGACTTCCCCGCGGTCGCGGACAAGCGGGTGCTCAAGGAAGAATTCCCGATCAACGATTCCGGCCGCATGCAGGCCTTCGTCTTCAACATCCGGCGCGATCAGTTCAAGGACGCACGGCTGCGCCGCGCCTTCAATTACGCCTTCGACTTCGAGGAGATGAACAAGCAGCTCTTCTACGGCCAGTACAAGCGCATCGGCAGCTATTTCGAGGGGACCGATCTTGCTTCCTCCGGACTGCCGCAGGGCCAGGAGCTGGAGATCCTTCAAGCCGTGAAGGACAAGGTGCCGCCGGAGGTCTTCACGACGGCCTACCAGAATCCCGTCGGCGGCAATCCTGAAGCCGTGCGTGCCAATCTGCGCGAGGCGGCAAAGCTCCTGAAGGAAGCCGGCTTCGAGGTCAAAGACCACAAGCTGGTCGATGCCTCCGGCAAGCCGCTCTCGGTCGAGATCCTGGTACAGGATCCGTCGTCCGAGCGTATCGCGCTGTTCTACAAGCCGTCGCTGGAGCGCATTGGCGTCGGCACCTCGATTCGTGTCGTCGACGATGCGCAATACCAGAACCGGCTGCGCAGCTTCGACTTTGACATGATCATCGATCAATGGGGCGAGTCGCTTTCGCCGGGCAACGAGCAGCGCGAGTTCTGGGGCTCGCAGGCTGCCGCCATGCCGGGTGCACGCAACACCATTGGCATCAAGAATCCCGCGATCGACGCGCTGATCGAGAAGGTGATCTACGCCAAGGACCGGGGCGAGCTGGTCGCCGCGACCCGCGCGCTCGATCGTGTGCTGCTGTGGAATTTCTATCTCGTGCCGCAATTCACCTACGGCTTCTCGCGCTACGCCCGCTGGGACCGCTTTGGCCACGCCGATCCGCTGCCGAAATACGGTCGGTCCGGCCTGCCGACGCTATGGTGGTATGACGCTGAAAAGGCGGCACGCATCGGAAAACGCTCTTGAGGAAGCAATTGCGCATGGCGCAGCTTTCACGCCGGCATGTGCTGGCCCTAGGTGCAGGCGCCCTGAGCGCGCCGCTATTGCGCGGTGCGCGAGCGTCCGAGGCGGCGGCCGAAGCCCACGGCATGTCGGCATTTGGCGATCTCAAATACCCGGTCGACTTCAACCATTTCGACTACGTCAATGTTGACGCGCCGAAGGGCGGCGCGTTTTCGCTGATCCCGTCGGTCCGCGCCTATAACCAGTCCTATTTCACGTTCTCTTCGCTCAATGCCTATATCCTGAAGGGCGAGGGCGCGCAGGGCATGGATATGACCTTCGCGTCGTTGATGGGGCGAGCCAATGACGAGCCCGACGCGATGTATGGGCTTGCGGCAAGATCGGTGCGGTTCTCGCCGGACAAGCTGTCCTACGCCTTCACGATCCGATCCGAGGCTCGTTTTCACGATGGCTCCAGGCTCACGGCGCATGATGTCGCCTTCTCGCTGACCGCGCTGAAGGAGAAGGGGCATCCCCTGATCGTCGTGCAGCTCCGCGATTTCGTGAAGGCCGAGGCGCTCGACGATTCCACCGTGGTCGTCACCTTCGCGCCCAACCGCGCACGCGACGTTCCGCTCTATGTCGCGAGCCTGCCGATTTTCTCGAAGGCATATTACGCCACGCGCGCCTTTGATGAATCGACGCTCGATACGCCGCTGGGCTCTGGTCCGTACAAGGTCGGCAAATTCGAGGTCAACCGGTACATCGAATACGACCGCGTCAAGGACTGGTGGGGCGCCGATCTGCCGGTCTGCCGCGGCAGCTACAATTTCGATACGGTGCGCTACGAATTCTACCGCGACCGCGACGTTGCGTTCGAGGGGTTCACTGGCAAGAACTATTTGTTCCGCGAGGAGCTCACATCCCGCATCTGGGCCACGCGTTACGATTTCCCGGCAGTGAAGGACGGGCGCGTCAAGCAAGAGCAACTGCCGGATGAGACCCCGTCAGGCGCGCAGGGCTGGTTCATCAACACGCGCCGCGACAAATTCAGGGATCCGCGCGTGCGTGAGGCGCTGATCTATGCTTTCGATTTCGAGTGGACCAACAAGTCGATCATGTACGGCGCCTATGCGCGCACGCGCTCGCCGTTCCAGAACTCCGACATGATGGTATCAGGCCCGCCTTCGCCTGAGGAACTTGTGCTGCTGGAACCCTTCCGCGGCAAGGTGCCCGATGAAGTGTTCGGTCAGCCTTTCGTGCCGCCGGTGTCGGATGGCTCGGGACAGGACCGCGGCCTGCTGCGAAAGGCGGGCGAGCTGCTCAATGAAGCCGGCTACCTCGTCAAGGAGCGCAAGCGGGTGCTGCCGAATGGCGAGCCCTTCACCATCGAGTTCCTCAACGACGAGCAGTCGATCCAGCCGCATCACGGGCCGTACTTGAAGAACCTTGCGACGCTCGGCATCGATGCGACATTCCGGCTGGTCGACGCGGTGCAGTACCGCGCCCGACTGGAGGATTTCGATTTCGACATGACGATCGAACGGTTCTCGATGTCGGCGACGCCAGGCGATGCCATGCGGGCGTTCTTCTCCTCCCAGACGGCAAAAACCAAGGGGTCGTACAATCTCGCTGGTATCTCCGATCCGATCATCGACGCGCTGATCGACAAGATCATCGCAGCCCAGACCCGGGCGGAGCTGACCACGGCTTGCCGGGCGTTTGACCGCGTGTTCCGCGCCGGGCGCTATTGGGTGCCGCAATGGTATGCGAACTTCCATCGGGTCGCCTATTGGGACCAGTTCAGCCATCCCGAAAAGCCCCCCAAATACGCGCAAGGCGTCGGCGCTCCGGAAAACTGGTGGTACGACCGCGCGAAGGCGGCCAAGCTCGAGCAGGCGAAATGACATGAGCGCCTATATCGCCCGCCGTATTCTCCTGATGATTCCGACGCTGCTCGGAATCCTCTTTGTCTCCTTCGTGGTCGTGCAATTCGCGCCGGGCGGTCCGGTCGAGCGCGTGATCGCGCAGCTTTCGGGCGCCGACACCGGCGGTAGCTCCCGCATCTCGGGCGGCGGCGACTTTGCGCAACGCGCGCCGGGGCAGCTGGGCGCCGGTGGAGATGCCGTCAACTCGAAATATCGCGGCGCTCAGGGCCTCGACCCCGACTTCATCAAGAAGCTCGAGGCTCAGTTCGGCTTCGACAAGCCGGCGCCGGAGCGTTTCGCTCTGATGGTGTGGAATTTTGCGCGCTTCGATTTCGGCAAGAGCTATTTCCGCGATGTCAGCGTGATCCAGTTGATCAAGGAGAAGCTGCCGGTCTCGATCTCGCTCGGCATCTGGCTGACGCTGATCACCTATCTGATCTCGATCCCGCTCGGCATCCGCAAGGCCGTCAAGGACGGTACGCGCTTCGACACCTGGACTTCGGCGATCATCATCATCGGCTTCGCGATTCCAGGCTTCCTGTTCGCGATCCTGCTGATCATCCTGTTCGCCGGCGGCTCGTTCTTCAACCTGTTCCCGCTGCGCGGCCTGACCTCGGACGGCTGGTCGCAATTCCCCTGGTACTGGAAGATCATCGACTATTTCTGGCACCTGACCTTGCCGCTGCTGTCGATGGGGCTGAGCGCATTCGCCACGATGACGCTGCTCACCAAGAATTCGTTCCTGGACGAGATCCGCAAGCAATACGTCATGACCGCGCGCGCGAAAGGGTGTAGTGAAAGCCAGGTGCTCTACGGTCACATCTTCCGCAACGCGATGCTGATCGTGATCGCGGGCTTCCCGGGCGCCTTCATCCACGCCTTCTTTTCCGGCTCGCTGCTGATCGAGACGATTTTCTCGCTCGACGGGCTCGGGCTGCTCAGTTTCGAAAGCGTGCTGAACCGCGATTATCCCGTGGTGTTCGGCACGCTCTACATCTTTTCGCTGGTCGGTCTTGTGGTCAACCTGATCTCGGATCTGACTTACATGTGGATCGATCCGCGGATCGATTTCGAGGCGAGGGAGGTCTGATGACGCTGACCGCCCCGACCCCGATTGAGACGTCGGCCAAGACGCCGCTTGGCGCGGCCGTGCCGATCACGCGCAAGCCGTTCGCACCGTCGCCGCTGAATAGGCGGCGCTGGGAGAACTTCAGGGCGAACCGGCGCGGCTACTGGTCGTTCTGGATCTTCATGGTCCTGTTCGTGGTCTCGCTGTTTGCCGAGCTGATTGCCAACGACCGGCCGTTCCTGATCAAATATGACGGTCATCTCTACTGGCCGGCCTTCGTGACCTATTCGGAGACGACCTTCGGCGGTGATTTTGAGACCGCGGCCGACTACCGCGATCCGTACTTGCAGAAGCTGATCAAGGACAAGGGCGGCAGCATCGTCTGGCCGCTGATCCGCTACTCCTACGACACCCACAATCTCGATTTGCCGACGCCGGCGCCGTCGCCGCCGACCTGGATGCTGACGGAAGCGCAGTGCAAGCCGGTGGTCGAGAAGAAGGGTCTGAAGAGTTGCCGCGACCTCGAATATAACTGGCTCGGCACCGACGATCAGGGCCGCGACGTGGTGGCGCGGCTGATCTACGGCTTCCGTATCTCGGTGCTGTTCGGTCTCTGCCTCACCATCGTCTCCTCGATCGTCGGCGTCGCCGCAGGCGGTATCCAGGGCTATTTCGGTGGCTGGATCGATCTCACGTTCCAGCGCTTCATCGAGATATGGACCGCGATCCCCTCGCTCTATCTGCTACTGATCCTGTCGTCGGTGCTGGTGCCCGGCTTCTTCGTGCTGCTCGGGATATTGCTGCTGTTCTCCTGGGTGTCGCTGGTCGGCCTCGTGCGCGCGGAGTTCCTGCGCGGTCGCAATTTCGAGTACATCCAGGCGGCGCGGGCGCTGGGCGTGTCGAATAAAGTGATCATGTTCCGGCATCTGTTGCCGAATGCGATGGTCGCGACCATGACATTCCTGCCATTCATCGTCTCGAGCTCGGTGATGACGCTGACGGCGCTGGACTTCCTCGGCTTCGGCCTGCCGCCCGGCTCGCCGTCGCTTGGCGAGCTGCTGTCGCAGGGCAAATCCAACGTGCAGGCACCGTGGCTCGGCTTCACCGGCTTCTTCTCGGTCGCGATCATGCTGTCGCTCCTGATCTTCATCGGCGAAGCCGTGCGCGACGCCTTTGATCCGCGCAAGACGTTCAAGTGAGGGCGTGATGGACGCGATCAACCAGCCCCTGCTCGCCGTGCGTAACCTCTCGGTGGCCTTCCACCAGGGCGGCAGCACGACGCTTGCGGTCGACAAGGTCTCGTTCCAGATCAAGCGCGGCGAGTGCGTCGCGCTGGTCGGCGAATCCGGCTCCGGCAAGTCCGTCAGCGCGCTCTCGATCCTGAAGCTGCTGCCCTATCCGAATGCCTCGCATCCCTCGGGCAGCATCCGCTTCAAGGGGCAGGAGCTGATTGATCAGAGCGAGCAGCAGATGCGGGAGATTCGCGGCAGCGATATCTCCATCATCTTCCAGGAGCCGATGACATCCCTCAATCCGCTGCACACGATCGAGGCGCAGATCGGCGAGATCATCCAGCTGCATAATCCCACCAGCCATGCGCAGGCGCGCCAGCGGACGCTCGAGCTGCTGACGCAGGTCGGCATTCCCGAGCCGGAGACCCGGCTCAAGAGCTATCCGCATCAGCTCTCGGGCGGCCAGCGCCAGCGCGTGATGATCGCGATGGCGCTCGCCAACGAGCCGGATCTGCTGATCGCGGACGAGCCGACCACGGCGCTCGACGTCACGGTGCAGGCGCAGATCCTGGCGCTGCTCGCCGAGATCCGCGCTCGGCTCGGCATGAGCCTGCTCTTCATCACCCATGATCTCGGCATCGTGCGCCGCATCGCCGACACCGTCTGCGTCATGAAGGGCGGCGAGATCGTCGAGCAGGGGCCGGTCGAGCAGGTCTTCAAGACCCCGAAGCATCCCTATACGCGCGATCTGCTTGCAGCCGAGCCGAAGCCGGATCCGGCGCCGCCGCAGCCGAATGCGCCGGTGGTGATGTCGGCCGACGACCTGAAGGTGTGGTTTCCGATCAGGCGCGGCCTGATGCGCAAGACGGTCGGCCACATCAAGGCGGTCGACGGCGTGAGCGTCGCCGTGCGCAAGGGCGAGACGCTCGGCGTCGTCGGCGAATCCGGGTCGGGCAAGACCACGCTGGGGCTGGCATTGCTGCGGCTGATCTCGTCGAACGGTCGCATCGTATTTCTGGGCAAGGACATCCAGGGTCTGCGCTTCAAGGAGATGCGGCCGTTCCGGCGCGACATGCAGATCGTGTTCCAGGACCCGTTCGGCTCGCTCAGCCCGCGCATGTCGATTGCCGACATCATCGCCGAAGGCCTCTCCGTGCATCAGCCAAAGCTGTCGCGTGACGAGCGGGAGGCGCGCGTCGTCAAGGCGCTCGAGGATGTCGGGCTGAAGCCGGACACGCGCTTTCGCTATCCGCATGAATTTTCCGGCGGCCAGCGCCAGCGCATCAGCATTGCGCGCGCGGTGGTGCTGGAGCCGGACTTCGTCGTGCTGGACGAGCCGACGAGCGCACTCGACATGCTGTTTCAGGCCCAGATGGTGGAGCTGCTGCGCGAGCTTCAGCGCAAGCGCGATCTCACCTACATGTTCATCTCGCACGATCTGCGCGTCGTCGCCTCGCTCGCAAGCCATCTGATCGTGATGCGCAGCGGCAAGGTGGTCGAGGAAGGCCAGGCAGCGGAGCTGTTCAAAAATCCCAGGACGGATTACACCCGCGCGCTGTTCGCGGCGGCGTTCCGCCTGGAGACGGCCGGGAACGGCGCGGTCGCGACCTGATCCAGCGTGATTGCGATCACGGCAGCAGCGCGATCGCTGCGGCATCCTGTGCGCACGGTCGCGAGATGGTCTCGCGATCGCGACAGGAGGACGGAGATGACATTTTCTGAAGTCGACGCGCAGGCGAAGCGCGAGCTATCCGCGGGCGAACTTGAGCAGGTTGCCGGCGGCAACGTCTGGAACTTCGGTCCCCCCGGCCGGTTCTTCGAACCACCGCTGCCGCCGCGTTTTGAGAACGCGCCTCAATTGGGTGGCGGTGGTTTGCTGAAAAATCCGCATCTGCGTCTGTTCTGAGGAGCAGATGGTGAGATGGGTGGAGTAAGCAATGGGTTTCGCAGAGCTCCACCCATCCCACGAGGTGCCGCTAGAGCCGTTTGACCGCGACGATTTCGCTACCCGCCTGCTTGATCCGTGCAATGGCCGGCTCGATCGGCTCGATCACGGTGGCCATGTGATGCGCGTTGGCGTGAACCATGGTGCCGCCGTCGCGGACGATGGCGACGTGGCCTTTCCAGAAGATCAGATCGCCACGTTGCAGCGTGCTTCGCTCGTGCGGCTCCAGCGCGCGGCCAAGTCCGGCCTGCTGCATGTCGCTGTCGCGCGGACAGCCGGTGCCTGAAGCCGTCAACGACACCTGGACGAGACCCGAGCAATCAATGCCAAGGCTGCTCTTGCCGCCCCAGAGATAGGGCGTGCCGACGAAGCGCTCGGCGATCGCGACGAAGTCCGGCTCGCGATGGTCGAGCGGCCCGAGATGGGCCTTCGGCAGGAACGTGCCCTCGCGGGTGACCGCGAATGTGCCGTCCTCGCGCGTGATCGTGAGCTTCGATCCCAGCACCAGCGTGTCGGCCGGTGGCAGCTTGATCGAGGGGCCGGGGAAGGCGAGCGTCCGCAGCGCGCTGACCTTGTGCGTCGGTGCGGCCACCGGCTTCAGCAGCGCGGCGTCCGGCAGCCAGCCGACATAGCCGTCGTCGCCGAGCTGGCCCCAGGCCCAGCCCTCGCCGTTGCGGTCGTAGACCGTGACCCGCTCGCCGCGCAGGGCCTCCGTCATCAGCATCGCGTTCGAGGAGGGCTGTTCGCGCACCGGCGCAATCGGCGCGACCACCTCGAATTCCTCGCCGGTGACGAAGCGGTCGGCCTGCACCTTGCCCTCGAGATATGTCGCGGCGAGGTCGCTCCGCGCCGGTGTCAGCCGCGGATCGTATCTCGGATCAGGCATAGCGCTCGCTCAGCACCTTGTAGATGGCGCGGGCAGCCTGGCATTCGCCGCCCTCGGGCCGCGCCGGCTTGGCCGATGGCGTCCAGCCATAGATGTCGACATGCAGCCAGCTGCCGGCCTGCTCGACGAAGCGTTGCAGGAACAGCGCGCAGGTGATCGAGCCGGCAAAGCCGCCGGATGGTGCGTTGGTGATGGTGGCCGTCTTGGAGTCCAGCCACGCATCGTAAGGCGGCCACAGCGGCATGCGCCACAACGGATCGTTCTCCTTCACCGCGCAGCGCGCGACGTCGGCAGCCAGCGTCTCATCATTGGTGTAAAAGGGCGGTAAATCCGGCCCCAGTGCGACGCGGGCGGCGCCGGTCAGCGTGCCCAGATCGATCAGCAGTTCGGGCGTCTCCTCGTCGGCCAGCGCCAGCGCGTCGGCGAGCACCAGCCGGCCTTCCGCGTCGGTATTGCCGATCTCGACGGTGATGCCCTTGCGCGAGGTAAAGATGTCGAGCGGGCGGAAGGCGTTGCCGGCGACGGCGTTCTCCACGGCCGGGATCAGCACCCGCAGCCGGATCTTCAGCTTCGCATCCATCACCATGCGCGCGAGCGCCAGGACATTGGCAGCGCCCCCCATGTCCTTCTTCATGATCAGCATGCCGCTCGACGGCTTCAGATCGAGCCCGCCGGTATCGAAGCAGACGCCCTTGCCGACCAGCGTCACCTTGGGATGATCAGGGTCGCCCCAGACGATGTCGATCAGCCGCGGCGCGCGATTCGAGGCCATGCCGACGGCGTGAATCAGGGGAAAGTTCGTCTTCAGATCCTCGCCGATGGTGCAGGCGTAGCTCGCGCCGAATTCGGCCGCGAGCTCTTTCGCGGCTGCGGCCAGCTCCTCCGGCCCCATGTCGTTGGACGGGGTGTTGATGAGATCGCGCGCCAGCATCGCGGCATCCGCCATGCGGTTGATTTCGGCGGGATCGACACCGTCAGGCGGCACCAGCCGGACGTCGGGCCTGTCGGCCTTGCGGTAATGGGCAAAGCGGTAGCTGCCGAGCGCGAAGGCGAGCGCCGCCAGCCGCGTATCGTGCGGTGCGTTGGCAAAGCGATAGGTGCCCGGCGGCAGCAGGCCCGGCAGGGCGCCGGGCCGGAACGGGTCGCGCGATTTGGCGCCGTCGTCCTCGAGGCCGAACAGCACTTGCGCGATCGCACCGTCCGGCGCGGGCAGCGCAAGATAGCTGCCCGGCTTGGCGGTGAAAGCGGTCGCGGTGGCGAACTGGCGTTGTGCCGGCGGCAGCGTCTCGCGCACGGCCTGCCAAGTCGATTGGGTAACGAAAGTGATCGGCGTAGCGGTGGCAGATGTCTCGAAGACGGAAGGCATTGGCGGGTCCGCTGGGTCATTCGGTTGGAGGAGACTTCGCAGAGTTTTGCCATGGCTGCAATCGGCTTTGCGGTCACCGCTCAGTGAGCCGCTACTCGCGGAGCAGGAGCCATGCTAGGTTCTGGCCGTGGTTGCCAAGCGGGCTGTCAAGCGCGCAGAAAACGCCGGTGACCAAGACGAAGCATGCCGGGAGGACGTGCAATGGAATTTGTGTGGAGTGTGGTCACATTCGTCGGCCAGGCCATCGAGGCCATCTTTGGCTATGTCGAGCATCACCACTGGGTCTTTGCGTTTCTGGCCGGTGGCTACGTCTTTTATCTCCATGACCGTTCGATTCATGCGCGGTTCGATGCGCTCGACAAACGCATCGACGAAATCCGCAAGCGCCTCGCCATCGAATACTGATCGGCTCGCGAAACCATCTGCGGCCGACGCACGTATCTCCGCCGAGAACGGCCGTTCACGAGGGCGTCGCCGCAGGGCTTTACTGGCGTCGCGGTTGTGGCATTATTGATGAATATTTTTAGGTTGCGCAGCGTGTCTCTGCACGTATGCAGCGCAAGAGAGCGTTGAAGTTCGGCTGATGCCGATCCCGGGGTGTTACCCGACAGGACTCTTTGTCGAAGGCATTTCTCTCAATCGTTTGGGCGACGCAGCATTCGCGACGAGCGGCGCAAAATGGATAGATCGTTTGTCGTTGCGCAAATCTCCGACCTGCATCTGGATGGCTCAGGCCGGCTGCTTTCGGCGATCGAGGCCCTCGTCGCCGATCTGCGCGAGCGGATGGCGGCCTTCGCGGATGTACCTGACCGCATCCTGCTGATCACAGGAGACATCGTAAACGATCCGACTCCGCCTGCGCTCGACGAAGCGCTCTCCGTCATCGCGTCCTTGCGGCAGACCGGCCTGTTCACCGATATCCAGGCGGTCGCCGGCAATCACGACGTCAAGCGCCCGAGCCAGCGCAGTGGCCGCCACGACGCCTACGACTATCTGCATCTGCCGCGGACCTCGAAGAGCATCTATTACCGCCAGGCCGGTCTCGACCTGGTGCTGCTCGACTCCAACAGGGCAAGCCTGGCCACGCTTGCCAACGGCAACATCGACGAGCGGGCCTACAATGCGATGGTCGCGCAGTCCGCCCGGCTGAGCGTCGAGCTCGCAGGCAGCATCGGCTCGGCCAGACGTGCCGATTATTCCGAGCCCGCGGAAAACCTGGTGCGTGTGCTGGCGCTGCATCATCATCCGCTGCCGCAGGCGACCGGCGAGGGCAAACGGTTTCTCGGCGTTCCGGACGAGCCGCTGATGTATCTCGCCGCGCCCGCGACCTTCCTCGAGGCGGCCACCTCCCTCAACGTCAACCTGGTCCTGCATGGGCACCGGCATGTCGAGGGGCTCAGTCGCTATTCGATTCCCGATCCACGCGCGCCCCGGAGCGGCGGTGAGGATTTCTGGCGCACGATCTATGTGCTCTCTTGTCCGTCCTCCACCGGGCAGGGCGGCGACGATGCCGGCTTCAACATCATCCATTTTGGTCCGACAGCCGAGGCCGAGCGGCCCGGGTATCAGTTCACAATCGCCCGCTATTCGCGGCTGCGCAGCCATGGCGGCTTCAGGCCGCTCGATTCGAATCTGCCGAATGGGCTCGTCAGGCTTCCCATGGGGCGAGATCTGTCCCGCGATCCCGCCATCCAGTCATCGATCGAGATCGCCTCATGCGCGTCGTTGAAACGAGATCAGGTTCTGACGCTGGTCCGCCGGTTGCTGTCACGCCCTGCGTTCTACGACGATGGCGAGCAGAACTGGGCGGACAATCTCTACATCTATCTCATCACCTCCCATGCCTGGGCCGATCTTGACGGCAGGTTCGCCAACGCGGCGTCGAATCCCGACGTTGCGGCGCTGGCGGAGGTGAGGGCGCTACTCCGCCGGTTGATCGGACAATCCGCGGACATGCTCGGCATCGACCACGCCGCGCGCGACGAGCTTTGCGCCGACCGCCTGGTCAATCGTGACGACCTCTCGCGCCGGTGGCCGCGGTTGCCGCGTGAGACGGTCGATGTTGATGCGAGGGCGCTGCAGCGGCTGCAATTGCTGCGGGACCTGAACGATCAGGTCAAGCTGCTCGGCCTCGATCTGGGCTTGGGCGGTGCGGTGCCGCCGCAAGCCGGCCGATCCCCGCGTTAACCGGCCATTAGGGTTAACAGTCTATTGCTGGCGCGTTCGGCTCGATCAATAGGCTCGAGAGTCAAAGCGTCATGCGTCAACGGTTCCGTCCCGCCCGGCTTCTTGCCTCCGCCTCGCTGATTGCACTGGTGGCCGCGAGCCTCGGCGGCTGCACGGCAATGTCAAAACTTTCCGACGTCACCGGCTCGATCGGTCCGAAGGCGGAAGCCGCGCCGGTTGATCCCGCGCGCGCCACCGAGGTCTATGGCGAACGGTACCGCGCCAATCCCAAGGATCCCGACGCCGCACTGGCCTACGGCCAGGCCCTGCGCGCCAATGGTCAGCGCGCCCAGGCCGCCGCCGTGCTCGAACAGGCGACCATCGCCAATCCCGGCAACAAGCCGCTGCTGGCCCTATACGGCCGCGCGCTCGCCGACAACGGTAATTTCCAGCAGGCCTTCGACGTGTTGTCGAAGGCGCATTCGCCCGATAATCCGGACTGGCGTCTGCTCTCGGTGCAGGGCACCGCGCTCGATCAGATGGGCCGTCACGATGAGGCGCGCGCCTATTATGCGAGCGCGCTGAAGATCGCGCCGGGCGATCCCGGCGTGCTCTCCAACCTTGGCCTGTCCTACATGCTGTCGCGGGACCTGCCCAAGGCCGAGGAGGCGCTGCGGCAAGCCTATGCTTCGCCGCGGGCAAGCTCGCGCGTGCGGCAGAATCTGGGGTTGGTGGTCGGCCTTCAGGGCCGCTTCGCTGAAGCCGAGAGCATCGTGAAGGCGGACTTGCCGCCGGACGAGGCCGCCGCCAATGTCGCCTATCTCAAGGACATGCTGAACCGCAAGGATGGCCCGCGCGGCGCATCGAGGCGGACGCCGGTCGCTGCGCTCAGCCAGCCCGACTGATCAGACCTGATTTTTCGATCCTGAAATTGGCTGCGGACCGCGCGCGGTCCGCAATCCCTGTGTCAGTGCAGCTCGGAGATCTTGATGCCGGTCGGTCCGAGAATGACGACGAACAGCACCGGCAGGAAGAACAGGATCATCGGCACAGTCAGCTTCGGCGGCAGCGCGGCGGCCTTCTTCTCGGCCTCGTTCATGCGCATGTCGCGGTTTTCCTGCGCCATCACGCGCAGGGATTGGCCGAGCGGGGTGCCGTAGCGTTCCGCCTGCTGCAGCGCCAGACACACCGATTTGACGCCTTCGAGCCCGGTGCGCTTCGCCAGGTTTTCGTACGCCACCTTGCGGTCCTGCAGATAGGACAGCTCGGCGGTGGTCAGGGTGAACTCCTCCGACAGTGCGATCGACTGGCCGACGATTTCGGTGGCGACCTTGCGGAATGCCATTTCCACCGACATGCCGGATTCGATACAGATCAGCAGCAAGTCGAGCGCATCGGGAAAGGCGCGTTTGATCGACAGCTGGCGCTTGGAGATCGCGTTCTTGAGGAACAGCATCGGCGCCTGCAGGCCGAGATAGGCCGCGCCGACGCAGATGCCGATCTTGATCGGCATTGGGCGGTCCATATGGGCGATCAGGAACACGTACACGACCGAGCCGACGAACAGCACGATCGGGGCCACCATACGCGCGAACAGGAACGTGACGTAAGGTGCGTGGCCGCGATAGCCGGCCATGATCAGCTTGTCGCGCGCGGCTTCCTGCGCCAGCCATTTTGTGAGGTTGAAGTCCTCGACGACCTTGGAGACGAGCTGCTTCGGCGTCTGGCGCAGGGACACCTTCTCGCTCTTGTTGAGGCGCTCGCGCTCGCGCTGCCGGATGCGCTCGCGTTCGCTTGCCACCGCCTTCATCCGCTTGGAGAGGCCCTCGCCTGCGAACAGCGGCATCACCAGCGTGTACACGGTGGCGCTGGCGGCGATGGCCGCCAGCAGCATGGTCATGAAGTGGGGGTCATGCAGTTTCGTAACGAGGAACTCGACCATGCGGCACCATCAGAAATCGAAGTTGATCATCTTCTTCATCACCATGATGCCGACCGACATCCAGACGACGCAGCCGACCAGCATGAGCTGACCGGTGGGATGGGTCCACAGCAGGGAGATGTAGCCGGGCGTCGTGAGGTAGACGAGGAACATCACGATCGGCGGCAGCGAGCCGATGATGCCGGCCGAGGCCTTGGCTTCCATCGACATCGCCTGGATCTTTTCCTTCATCTTCTTGCGGTCACGCAGCACCTTGGAGAGGTTGCCCAGCGCTTCGGAGAGGTTGCCGCCCGACTTTTGCTGGATCGACACCACGATGCCGAAGAAATTGGCCTCGGGCAGCGGCATGCGGTCGTAAAGGCGCGAGCAGGCCTCGCCGAGCGGCATGCCGATCGCCTGCGTCTCGATGATGGCCAGGAATTCGCTACGCAGCGGCTCCGGCGCGTCGGCTGCCACGACCTTGATCGATTCGAACAGCGGCAGGCCGGCCTTGATGCCGCGGACGATGACGTCGACGGCGTCGGGCAGGGCCACCAGGAACTTGTTCTCGCGACGCTTCTTCAGGAAGCCCAGCGCCCAGCGCGGCAGGCCGAAGCCGCCGGCAAAGGCGAGACCGACGGCGCCGAGCAAGCCGCCGCCACCGAACAGCGCGCCAAAGAAAAACACCCCCGCGACGACGCCGGACACGATCCAGAATTTCTGCGTCGTCCAGTCGAGCCCCGCCTGTGAAATGCGGATGTGGAGCGGAACGCTCTTTTCCTGTGCTCGCCGCGCCTCGAGATCTTTGAGCGAGCTCTCGACTTGCTCGCGGCGCGAGCGCTGACTCTTCTCAGCCTGCTTGGCCGCGGGCGCGTCGGCGCGCCCGATCGAAGCGCGGCGGCTCTCGGCCTTCCGCTCGCCTGACAGCATGGGATAGAGGAAGACCCAGGCGATGCCGCCGACGGCGGCGGTGGCGAGGAACGCGAGGGCGAGGACCTGAATGTTCATGATTGCGCCAGCCTGCTCACGTCTTTGGTGCCTTCTCCGCGGCGTCGAGCGCAGCAGCAAGGCGCTTCTCCTCGCCGTAATAGCGGGCACGTTCCCAGAATTTCGGGCGGCCGATGCCGGTCGAGCGGTGCTGGCCGATGATCTTGCCGTTGGCGTCCTCGCCGACCAGGTCGTAGAGGAAGATGTCCTGGGTGATGATGGTGTCGCCTTCCATGCCCATCACCTCGGTGATGTGGGTGATGCGACGGGAGCCGTCGCGCAGGCGCGCGGCCTGTACGATGACGTCGATCGAGGCGCAGATCATCTCGCGAATTGTCCGCGAAGGAAGGGAAAAGCCGCCCATCGTGATCATGGATTCGCAACGCGACAGCGCTTCGCGGGGGTTGTTGGCGTGCAGCGTACCCATCGACCCGTCATGGCCGGTGTTCATGGCCTGGAGGAGGTCGAAGGCCTCCGGCCCGCGGACTTCGCCGACGATGATGCGTTCGGGGCGCATACGCAGGCAGTTGCGCACCAGTTCGCGCATTGTGACCTGGCCCTCACCCTCGATGTTGGGCGGGCGGGTTTCAAGGCGCACCACGTGGGGTTGCTGCAGCTGGAGCTCGGCCGCGTCCTCGCAGGTGATGACGCGCTCGTCGTGCTCGATATAGTTGGTCAAACAGTTGAGCAGGGTGGTCTTGCCCGAGCCGGTACCACCGGAGATCAGCACGTTGCAGCGAACGCGCCCGATGATCTGGAGGATCTCCGCGCCTTCCGGCGAGATTGCGCCGAACTTGACCAGCTGATCCAGCGTCAGCTTGTCCTTCTTGAACTTACGGATGGTGAGTGCGGGGCCGTCGATCGCCAGCGGCGGCACAATGGCATTGACGCGAGAGCCGTCGGCGAGGCGTGCGTCGCAGATCGGCGAGGATTCGTCGACGCGCCGGCCGACCTGGCTGACGATGCGCTGGCAGATGTTGAGAAGCTGCTGATTGTCGCGGAAGCGGATTCCGGTCCGCTGGATCTTGCCGCTGACTTCGATGAAGACCGTGCCGGCCCCGTTCACCATGATGTCGGCGATGTCGTCGCGCGCCAGAAGCGGTTCGAGCGGGCCATAGCCGAGCACGTCGTTGCAGATGTCGTCGAGCAGCTCTTCCTGCTCGGCGATCGACATCACGATGTTCTTGATCGCGATGATCTCGTTGACGATGTCGCGGATTTCCTCGCGCGCGGACTCGGAGTCGAGCTTGGCGAGTTGGGCGAGGTCGATGGCCTCGATCAGCGCGCCGAAGATAGTCGCCTTGACCTCGTAGTAATTGTCCGAGCGGCGGGTCTCCATGGCCGGGGCGGGCCGGGCGGGGGCGAGCGGGGGGGAGGCGACCACCGGCGGGGGCGGCGCGCGCGACGCTGTCGGCGCCGGAGCCGGGGCTGGCTCTGGCGACACGGCGCCGGGCTTGGGAGCCCGAAAATCGGTGTCTGTTCCGCTACGCTTACCGAACACTTAACGACTCCATGCGGCGGCCTATTTTCCCCGCAACTTCTCAATCAGCGGTGAAAGCAAGGACGACTTTTGTTTCTTCGTCTCGCTGCGGCCGGTCAGGCGCTGGGCGATCTGGAGAAACATCTCGATCGACTTGTGGTTGGCGGAGATCTCCGCGATCATCTGGCCGTTGTTGGCCGCTGCGCCGAAGATCTGCGGCTCGAACGGGATCGAGACCACCGGCTGGCTCTCGATCGCCTTGGCGAATTCGGTGGCGGCGATCTCCGGCCGCTTGGGAATGCCGACCTGGTTCAGGCAGTACAGCGGCGGGCGGTCGTTGGGGCGGGCGGCCTTCAGCAGATCAAACAGGTTCTTGGTATTGCGCAGATTGGCAAGATCCGGTGCCGCCACGATCAGGATGTCGTCGGCGCCGATCAAGGCGCGTTTGGTCCAGCCCGACCATTGATGCGGGATGTCGAGCACGATGCAGGGCATGGTGGCGCGCAGCGTGTCGAACACCGCGTCGAAGGCGTCGGTACCGAAATCATAGACCCGGTCGAGCGTCGCCGGCGCCGCCAGCAGGCTCAGATGGTCGGTGCATTTCGAGAGCAGGCGGTCGATGAAGGCGGTATCGACGCGATCGGGCGAGAACACGGCGTCCGCGATGCCCTGCGGCGGGTCCTGGTTGTAGTCGAGCCCGGCGGTGCCGAAGGCGAGATCGAGGTCGGCGACCACGGCGTCCATCGCGAGGTCCCGCGCGATCGCCCAGGCGACATTGTGGGAGATGGTGGAGGCGCCGACGCCGCCCTTGGCGCCGACGACCGCGATGATGCGGCCGACCGCCTTGGCTTCCGGCGCCGAGAACAGGTTGCAGATCGAGCGCACGACGTCGATCGGACCGACCGGCGCGAGCACGTAGTCGCTGACACCGCGGCGCACCAGCTCGCGATAGAGCATGACGTCGTTGATGCGGCCGATCACGACCACGCGGGTGCCGGCGTCGCAGACGGTGGCGAGCTGGTCGAGTCCGGTCAGCAAATCGTTGCGGGCGTCGCTCTCGAGCACGATCACATTGGGAGTGGGAGCAGACCGATAAGCCTCGATCGCGGCCGCCATGCCGCCCATCTGGATCTTCAGATGCGCCTTGCCCAGACGGCGATCCTCGCCGGCCGATTGCACGGCCGCAGCGGTTTCCACGGTCTCGCAGAAAGCCTGGACCGACACGCGGGGCGCTGGCGCAATATGCTCCTCCATCGGCGGCGGGGAGGCCTCCGGCTGCTCTTCCTGAGTCTGGCGCGCGTAGCTGATCATTTGCCGGTGTCGCTGAGTTTGGCCTTGTCGGCCTCGGGATAGGTGGTGGTCGTCGGCGTGCCCTTGCGGTATTTCTCGAAGGCGGTGATGCGCCGCGGCGTGTAGGAGGGAGTTTCAGGCCGCGGCTGTTCGAGATCCGACGGATTGTCGATCATGGCCGCCATGTTGCGCTGATAAGAGCAGCCGAAATTGTAATAATCCTTGTTCTCGAACCAGCTCTTGTTCTTCATCGAGGGGCCGAGATCCTCTGGCCACAGGCCGCAGGGGCCGGCGACAGCGGCGATCTTCGAATAGGTCAGCCTGATCGGCGGCAGGAAGCGCTTGTCTTCCGGCTGGTAGGGGCGGGTGGTGATGCCGCGCGGGGGAACGCCCGCTGCTGCCAGCATCGCCTGAATCTCGCGCAGCGATTCCGCCGCCGGCCGCGCATTGGGCGTTCCGGACGGCACGTCGATGTGGATGGCGCCGGTGCCCTCGTGCAGCCAGGTCGAGGCCAGACCCATCACGTCGGCGCGCTGGGCGGCGGTCAGGCCGCCGCGGGCGTGACCGACGAACACGACGATCGAACGGTTCTGTTCCTCGATCGCGATCGGATGACGCTGCTTGTAATCGTCGGGAATGGACGCGGTGGCCACTTCGTCGTGCTGGCAGCCGCCGAGCGCAAGCGCGATACCGACGAGCGCAGCACCGAGGCCGGCGGCGCGGTAGCGGATCTGGGGTCGTGCTGTGTTCATAATTATGTCCCCGTTCCGCGTCAGTCGGTGATGAAGCCGTAGGTGCCGCGGTAGTTCTTTGCCGGCTCGGTCCGGCCCGGCACGCCATAGATCCGATTGATGTTGCCAATCAGCTCGGCCTGCGGATCCGAAGGCGCCGCGAAGCCGTCGTCCGGCCGCGACAGGTCCTTTGGCGACGCTGCACGAACGACATAGGGCGTCACGATCACGACCAGTTCGGTCGTGTTGTTGACGAAGTCGCGGCTGCGGAACAGTGAGCCGAGGACCGGGAGCTGCATCAGCCCCGGCAATCCGCTGATCGCCTGCTTGGTCTGCTGCTGGATCAGGCCGGCCATCGCCATCGCGCCGCCGGAGGGAATTTCCAGCGAGGTCTCGGCGCGGCGGGTCCTGATCGAAGGCACCGTCAGCGAGTTGACCGCGGTCGATGTCACGGCCTGAGACAGCGTGATCGAATTGTCGTTCGACAGTTCCGAGACCTCGGTCATCACCCGCAGGCTGATCTTCCCCTCGCTCAAAACGACGGGGGTGAAGTTGAGTGAGATGCCGAACTTCTTGAAGCTGATCTGGGTGGTACAGACATGCGTGGTGGGGTCGCAGGCATAGCCTGCCGGCACCGGGAATTCGCCTCCCGCGATAAACGTCGCGGACTCGCCGGAAATCGCGGTCAGGTTCGGCTCGGCCAGGGTCCGGATCACGCCCGCGGTTTCCATCGCGCGCAGGGTTGCCTGCACCGACGGGGTCGCACCGAACTTCGTGGTCAGGCTGTTACCGTCCACCAGATTGTGGCCAAGCGCCGTGAACGGGTTGGAATTGGTGAAGCTCACCACGGAGGTGCCGTAGTTGAGGTTCGCGGTGAGGTCGATGCCGAGCTGCTTGACGATGTTGCGCGCGACTTCCGCGACCGTCACCTTCAGCATGACCTGGTCGCGCCCGCGGACCACGATCGAGTTCACGACCTTTTCCGGGCCGCCGGCAAGCCGTGCGGCGAGATCGTTGGCCTGCTGCGCTTCGGCCGGATTGGCCGCGGTGCCGCTCAGGACGACGCCGTCGCCGAGGCCGTCGATCTGGATGTCGGAATTGGGCAGGATCTGCTTCAGCGCCGCGCGCACGCCGTTGAGGTCGCGCTTGACCGCGATGTCATAGGCGGCGATCTGCTGTCCGGCGGAATCGAAGAACACGATGTTTGTCTGGCCGACCGAAGCACCGATGATGTAGGCGCGCTGGGACGAGCGCACCACCGCATTGGCGATCTTGGGATCGGCGACGAGCACGTCCTTGATGTCGCGCGGCAGGTCGATCACGATCGACTTGCCGACGCCGAGCGAGAGGAAGCGCGCATTCATCTGGCCGTCGGCCGCGACCGGCGCCGCGGGACGGTAATCCGCTGCGATCACGGGCGTCAGCGCGGGGTTGAGCGTCAGCGCGAGAGCGGCCGAGAACGACAGGGCGCGAACCATCGAGGTCCGCAGCGTCGCCAGATCTGCCCTGCATTTCATGTCGCTTGTCCTCATTGTGCCTTCGACGCCTGGCTCTGAACGCCGTATCGAATGATCGAAATGCCGTCGCGCTTCAGTGCGGTGTCATCGAGCGTGATCTCGCTCATCTTGGTGTCCGCGATGCTGCGCAGCGCCAGCGAGATCGTTCCGGCCTGGCGGGACGAGGACAGCAGCTGGGTTTGTGCAGCATTGAGCTCCAAGGTCACGGTCTTGCCGACCACCGTGTTCTGGCCGTCCTTTTCCTTCGGCGCCTGGTCGATCGCCAGCACGCGGACATTGACCAGAATGACCTCGGACTTGATGATATCGTTGGCGCCGGCGTTCTGGTCCTTCAAGCGGCGCGTGAGCAGCACGTCGACGCGATCGTTCGGCAGGATGAAGCCGCCGGCGCCGGTCTCGGGCGAGATCTCGGTGGAGATGGCGCGCATGCCGCTCGGCAGGATCGCGGCCATGAAGCCGGAACCATCGGCCTTAACCAGCTTCTGGTCGCGGATCGGCTCGCCCTGGATGAAGGGAGCGCGCGCAATCGAGCCGGTAACCTGGGTCGCGCCGTCGGGGCGCTCGCTGCGGCGGATGAAGGCGGCGCTGGCAGTCGCGGTCGGCCAGGTCTGCCACTGCACGTCTTCCGGCTTCACGGTCTGGCCGAGGCCGATATCGTTCTTGGCGACCAGGACGTCGGTGGTGGGAAGCTGCGCGACCGGAGCCGCCGGAGGCGGCGCAGAGTCCGAACTGCTCGCCAGGTACGCGGCGATACCGCCGGCGCAGATGGCGACCGTCAGGACGACTATGCGTGCCCTATTCATACGCTTCACTTTCCACAGAACGCCGCGACGCTGCCGCCGCCGTAATCGGCAGTTGACCAGCTATTCGTCAAAGCATGGTTAATGAGGCGTATCTAAATCGCCTTAACGCCTGGTTTATCCGGACTGTTCAGTGCAGTGCGAGGTGAGCGAGGTCGATCGCTTTCACCCATTCGGTCTCGGGGTAGACCATCAATGCGCCAAGCGCGAGCGCGATGCCGTAGGGAATGCCGGTCTGCTTGTCGTGCAGCCGCGCGAGCCAGGCCTGGCCGGCAAGCCCGTAAGGCAATGGCCATTGCCGGAACTGGAGCAGGAGCAGCGTCAGCGCTCCGCCGAACAGCGAGGCGTAGAGCAGGAAGTCCATCAATTGGGCGAAGCCGAACCAGAGCGCCACGGAAGCCGCGACCTTGGCATCGCCGCCGCCCATCCAGCCCATCGCAAAGCAGGTGAAGGCCACGACCAGAAGCAGCGCGCCGGCGCCGACATGGCTCAGCATCTCGTAAGGTGCCATGCCACCGGCAAAGGCGAGCACGAAGAAGCCTGCGACCAGCGCCAGCGAGACGCGGTTCGAAATCGTCATGGTGAAGAGATCGCTGGCGGCTGCGAACGCCATCAGGGCCGGGAAGAGCAGGAGGCGCGCGAGGTCGAGGATCATGGGCTGCGTCTTGAGGCCTGGGTCTGTCGCCGGATCGGGGCGTCGGCGCATGCTAGCGGGCAGTGCTAAACAAACCGAAAACGGCCGCGGCGGCCTCACCACAGGCTGGCGATGCGCATCGCGAGCGTGACCATGGCGAGCAGCAGCGCAAGGCAGACCCAATAGGTCGACGCGTCGATGCGCGTCGTGTCTGCCTCGTTCGCCGCAATCGCGGCATCGGTTCTGTGCTTACGCAACGCCACTGGAACTCGCACACTCCAGAAAAACAAAGGCCCCGGAGGTCCGGGGCTTTTGCGTCGTTTGCCGGTCGGCTTACTTCAGCGACGAGCTGATCGAGCCGAACTTGGTGTTCAGCGTGCTGCCGAGGTTGTTGACGACGGTGATGATGGCCAGCGCGATGCCGGCGGCGATCAGGCCGTATTCGATGGCGGTGGCGCCGGATTCATCCTTCGCGAAACGCGCAATCAGGTTCTTCATGAACTAAACTCCATCTGGGTGTGTGGTCGCCACGTTCGGCGCTGCATTGACGCAACGACCATGTGAGCCGAGCTCTTTCGGTGAAGTTAATTCGGTAGGTCAAACCCGCGTCGAGTGCGATGCTTTTGGCCAAAGTGAATTTCGCCTTAAGGCGGCCGCTGCAATTCGCTCCGGTTGCGAACACGCCGTCAACTTCACCCTCCCTTAAATTTCGCGGAGTAGGCCTAGACGAGATCAGCAGCCTGGAAGCGAAGCGATGATGTCGAGCCTGCCCATGCAAGTCGCCCTGATGCTGGGCGAGACCATAGAGAAGGTGATCCCCGTCACTCTCATGCTTGCGGCGGTCTTCACGGTGCTCGAGCATTTCTGGGCCTGCAATCCCGGTCCGTCATGGTGGCGCAAGCGGGAGATCGTGACCGACATCTGCTACTGGTTCTTCGTCCCCGTGTTTGCCCGCACCATGCGGATCGGGCTCCTGATCGTCACCGCCGGCATCGTTTTCAACATCCACGACGCCGACGAGCTGATCGCCTTCTACGACAACGGCCACGGTCCGTTGTCGCAACTGCCGCTCTGGGTGCAGGGTGTGCTGTTCCTGGTGCTGGCCGACTTCATGCTGTACTGGCTGCACCGGCTGTTTCACGGCGGCGGGTTCTGGAAATACCATGCGATCCATCACTCCTCGGAGGAGATCAGCTGGATTTCGGCGGCCCGTTTCCACCCAGTCAATCTGATGCTCGGCACGATCGGCGTTGACGTCGTGCTGCTGATGGCCGGCATCTCGCCGAACGTGATGATCTGGGTCGGCCCGTTCACGACCTTCCATTCGGCTTTCGTGCATGCCAACCTGAACTGGACCTTCGGGCCGTTCAGATATGTGCTGGCGACGCCGGTATTCCACCGGTGGCATCACACCGCGCTCGAAGAGGGCGGCGACACCAATTTTGCCGGTACCTTCCCGATCTGGGACGTGCTGTTCAGAACCTTCCGCATGCCGAAGGACGAGCTGCCGCAGGACTACGGCAAGGACGAAGCGACAATGCCCAAGGAAATTGCGGGCCAGCTTGCCTATCCATTCCGGCACTAGGCGTCCTGGGCGACAAAACGCCGGTCCGTTCAAACAATACGTGCCGAGTTTGCGGATCGTTCACGAATTACAGGCAGGTTAATCGGGTCGGGCGCCGGCTCCGCTTCTTGACCGATCATGCCGGTTTGTAACGTCCCGGGGTAAGAGTATGCGTAAAGAGTTTCTGCGCCGTCATGCGCGCATCTGTCTCCTGGCTGCGGCCGCTGTGCTGGCTTCGCCGGCCATCGGCCTGGCCGAGCCGACCGTCGATACCATCGCCGTCAATGTCGACCAGGCCAAGCTCGTGCGGCTGCCCGGCAAGGTGGCAACGATCGTGGTCGGCAATCCGCTGATCGCCGATGTCACGCTTCAACCCGGCGGGATGATCGTCGTGACCGGCAAAGGCTACGGCGCCACCAACTTCATCGCGCTCGATCGCGGCGGCGAGATCCTGGTCGACCGGCAGATCCAGGTCGAGGGTCCGAGCGACCGGCTCGTCACCGTCTATCGCGGTGTCGAACGGGAATCCTATAGCTGCATGCCGCTTTGCCAGCGCCGTGTCACGCTCGGCGACAGCGACAATTATTTCAACACCACGATGAGCCAGGCCGGTTCACTGAGCGGCAACGCCAGCGGCAGTGCCGGTGCCAAGCCGAACTAACACGGCGAAAATACCGCCAATCTGCCGCGATTTCCGCGCCCCGCGTCGGCTTGCGCGGACGTCGCTCGGAAAGCTTTCCCCGATTTGGGATTCGCTTCGAACATTTAAGCTCGGTTAATGATGTCGGTTCAATCCCGCGATGGGATTCCTCGCAGACCCGTGTTCACACATTCGAAGTAAGCATTGTTTAAGTGGCCATCCCCAGATTGGCCCCTGCTGGAACCGTCCGGCAGAGCAAGCGGCGATGCCTCTCCCTCTGAATGAGAGAAGCGCTCATGCTCCGCCGGCGCCAAACGGGATAAGGGTCATGTTTCGCGGTGCAATGCGACGTTTCGCGAGAGATCGGCGGGCCAACGTCGCCATTATCTTCGCGCTCGTGATCGTTCCGACCATCTTTCTCCTGGGCATGGCGCTCGACTATACCCTTGCCTTGCGCAAGAAGTCGCAATTGGACGCAGCTGCAGACGCCGCGGCGGTCGCCGCCGTGAGGCCGGCGATGTTGACGCAGAGCGACGACACCGTCGTCCAGGCAACCGCGGCGGCTGTCTTTGCAGCGAAGGCGAATCTTCCAGGCCTGTCGGCAGTGCCGACCCCGACGATCAATATCGTCGATTCCGGGCTCCAGCGGACGATCACGGTTTCCTATACCGCGCAATCCGTCAATAATTTCCCGGGCATTCTTGGCAAGCAGACCTGGCAGATTCAGGGAACGTCGACGGCGCGAGCCTCGAGCGCGCCCAACATGAACTTCTATCTGCTGATGGATGACTCGCCGTCGATGGGTATCGGCGCGACCACGACCGACATCAGCAATCTCATCAAGTACACGGCCCCGGCGTACCAGTCAGCGGGAGCCTCGCAGAATTGCGGTTTTGCCTGTCATCAAACCAACATCGCGCACGACGGCGGGACCAAGGATAACCTCACGATCGCCCGCAACAACAATATCACCTTGCGGATCGATCTCGTGACGAGTGCCGTCAACCAGTTGCTCAACACATGGTCGAACTGCCCGCAGTCGGGCGTTTCGGGGGGCGTCATGCAGTGCATGGCGGCGTTGAATAACACCACCTACAAGGCGGCGCTCTACACGTTCGACCTCGGCTTGAATACACTGGCGACCCTGACCACCCCGACCTCCGCCGGAGCCCAGGTTTCCAACATTTCGCTGATGTCGGTCGCCTATCAGAACTGCGTCGTTCCGACGACCAACTGCAAGACCGACAATGGAACGAACATTCTAGGCGCGCTCACAACCCTCAACGGGATCATGCCCGCCCCCGGGCTCGGGAGCAACACGTCGGGCGATACGCCGCAGGAAGTGGTGTTCCTGGTCACCGACGGCGTCGAGGACAAGATCTCCGCGACTTGCCCCAACGCGAGCTTCGCCTCCAACAGTCGATGCCAGCAGCCGATGGACACGTCGATGTGCACGACCATCAAGAACCGGGGCATCAAGATCGCTGTGCTCTATACGGAGTATCTGCAACTGATCGCCAATGTTTCCACCGGCATCCAGAAAACGGATTCCTGGTACATGAGCTGGATCGACAAGTACGACCAGCCTACGTCCTCAACCGGCACGATCGCGCAAAACCTTCAGGCGTGTGCCTCGCCTGGCTTCTATTCTCACGTTCAAACCGGCGGCGATATCTCCGCGGCCCTGACGGACCTGTTCATCAAGGTCGCGTCGAGCACAGCCAGCCTTTCGCAGTAGGACAGCCGCATGACCGGAGTTGAGTCCATAACAAAGAAGAGGCGCCGCAGTCGCTGCGCCGCTTTCCTTGGCGACAGCAAGGGTGCAACGGCCGTCGAATTCGCGCTCGTTGCCACGCCGTTCCTCGCCCTCATCGTCGCGCTGATTCAGACCTTCCTGGTTTTCTTTGCTCAGCAGCTGCTCGAGTCCGTGGTGCATCAATCCGCCCGCCTCATCATGACGGGGCAGGTCCAGTCCGCGCAGATGACGCAGGCCGCATACAAGCAGAAGGTCTGCGATCAGATCGTGATCTTCTTCAGCTGCACGGGCATCATGGTCGACGTGCAGGTCGCCAACTCCTGGACGACGGCGAACACCAGCATGCCCACCCTGACGTTCGACAGCTCGGGGAACGTCACGAATACTAACTGGCAATTCAATCCTGGAGATGCCGGCGACATCGTCGTTCTCCGCGTGACCTATGTCTGGCCCGTGATGCTCGGACCGCTCGGTTTCAATCTCTCGAATCTGTCGAACGGCAACCGGCAGCTCATGGCGTCGGCCGCTTTCCAGAACGAGCCCGCATCCTAGAAGGAGTTGAGCTATGATCGCCGGCCTGTCGTTTCGCCCGCGGCACCTGTGGACCGACGTTCGCGGCGTTGCAGCGACGGAGTTTGCCATCGTGGTCCCGTTCATGCTGGTGCTCTATATCGGCGGCGTCGAGCTCGGGAACGGGCTGGCCATGAACGTCAAGGTCAGTGCAACAGCCCACAGTGTTGCCGACATGATTTCGCAGAACACGCAGATCAGCACGTCCAGGATGGACAGTATCCTGTCGGCTTCCACCGCCATCATGGCTCCTTATCCCGTCACGGGTGCCGGTGGCGCGTCCCTGATGACGATCACGGTGTCCGGAGTCTCGACCGACGGTAACGGCAACGCGACGGTTCAATGGAGCCGGTCAACCAGTGCGACGGGAGCAAGACTGGTCGGTCAGGCGATGACACTGTCGTCGTTTACCGCACCTGACCCGAAGAATCCGACCAATGCCAATATTTCGCTGGTTCTCAGCGAGGTTTCCTACGACTACACGCCCAACCTCGGTTACACGATCAGCGGCACCGTGAAGCTGACCGACAGCTATTATTTGTTTCCGCGCTGCTCGACGAACAGCCCGAGCAATTCGAGCTTTCCCTATTATGACGTGAAGTATCCGACCACGACGACTTGCACCTGCATCCAGCACTTGCAGCAGAAGACCTGTTAGTCCGCTCGATCGCGGCTACGCGTTGATCTTCCCTGATGATGTCGTGCGTCCACGATAGATGATCGTGTCCGGAGGCCGGTTACGCCCCGTCGCGGCGACTGCGCGAGCAGCATTGATCCTCGACACAAAAAAGGCCGCGCATTTTGCGCGGCCTTTTCCGTTGGTCTGTCGCGCGATCAGGGCCTAAGAGCCCGGCAGGATCAGCCTGCGTCGCGGAGGTTGTCGGCGGCCGACTTGCCGGACCGGCGGTCGGCGACGATCTCGTAGGAGACCTTCTGGCCTTCGCGCAGCGAGCCGAGGCCGGCGCGCTCGACGGCGCTGATGTGAACGAACACGTCCTTGCCGCCGTCGTCGGGCTGGATGAAGCCATAGCCCTTGGTCGCGTTAAACCACTTCACGGTTCCCATGCTCACGGGGGTAGTCCCTTCTCAGATACACAATGTAAGAGCCCGCTTGCGCAGGCCGGTTAGATCGAATTTTTGGAAGGGTCGTCAGCGTGTCTGAACCGGCTGTACCGGTGGATGCTAATATCGTCCGGCCGAAAATCGATGTGTTCATTTTATTGGAATTAAGGCACCAAAACAATCCTGGCGCGCACGATTTTTTGATCCGCCGTGATGCCCACGGCGGATCAGCACACAAATCAGCATTTTAGTGCCGCGCATACGCGCGGAAGAACCGTTAACGGCGCCGGAACTGGCCGCCGCGCTGTCCAGGACGCGGAGGTCCGCCCACCCCACTCGGGCGTTCGTCCTTGTGACGGAAAATCAGCCGGCCCTTTTCCAGGTCGTAGGGCGACATTTCCACCGTCACGCGGTCACCCGCCAGCGTCTTGATGCGGTTCTTCTTCATCTTGCCGGCGGTGTAGGCGACGATCTCGTGCCCGGCGTCGAGCTGCACGCGGTAGCGCGCGTCGGGGAGGATTTCGGTGACCAGTCCTTCGAACTGGATCAGCTCTTCCTTAGCCATGAATTTCTCCAGGTCGTGGACGGCTAGTGCGAATGGGGTTTGCGGTTCGGGTGGCCGTTCGGCCGACTCTCACGGCGCAAAAAGGCCACGCCTTGTATCCCATCAGGCGCTCCGGCGCCATGCGCGGAACGCTGTTCCGAGCGATCGGCTGGCGAAGAATGCATCTTTCCACCGGAGCGGCGGCGGCGAGGCCCCTTTGAGCCGTTGCCGGCCCGTCCGTCGACATGCCTGCCGTCAGTGTGCCGCGCCTCGCCGTGCCGGCCCTCACCGGGCCGCCCGTCGCTCGGCTTGCCGGAACTGCGGTGGCGTCCGTCGGCGTGCCTTTCATCGCCACGCCGTCCGTCACCGTGCCGTGCGCCCTGCGGACGCTGGCCCGGGCGGCCGCCCGGCCGGCCCTGCCGTTGCTGCGGCGCCGGCGCCCCCGGATCGCGGCGGCCGGCATCGGTGCGCAGATCCTCGCGCGGCAGCGCCACGCGGATCAGCTTCTCGATGTCGCGGAGATAGCTGAGCTCCTCGCCGCCTGCGACCAGCGAGATCGCGGTGCCGTCGGCGCCGGCGCGCGCGGTGCGGCCGATGCGATGCACGTAGGTCTCGGGCACGTTGGGGAGGTCGAAATTGATGACGTGGGTGATGCCGTCGACATCGATGCCGCGGGCGGCGATGTCGGTGGCGACCAGGGTGCGAATCTCACCGGAGCGGAACTGCGCCAGCGTCCGCTCGCGATGGTTCTGCGACTTGTTGCCGTGGATGGCGCTGGCGGGGATGCCGGCCCGCTCGAGCGTCTTCACCACCTTGTCGGCGCCGTGCTTGGTGCGGGTGAAGACCAGGGCGCGGTTGATCGGCTCGTCCTTCAGGAGCTTGGTCAGGAAGGCTGGCTTGGACGCGAAGTCGACCTGGATGATGCGCTGGTTGATGCGCTCGGCGGTCGAGGAGACCGGGGTCACCGCAACGCGGGCAGGGTCGCGCAGCATGGCATCGGCGAGCTCGGCGATGTCCTTCGGCATGGTGGCCGAGAAGAACAGCGTCTGCCGCTTGATCGGCAGCTTGGCGACGATTTTGCGGATGTCGTTGATGAAGCCCATGTCGAGCATGCGGTCGGCCTCGTCGAGCACGAGGAATTCGACGCTGCCAAGCTTCAGCCCGTTGCTCTGCACGAGGTCGAGCAGGCGGCCGGGGGTGGCGACCAGCACATCGACGCCCTGCATCAGGGCGCGGACCTGGCGGCCCATCGGCACGCCACCGATGGCGAGCGTCGAGGACAGGCGGATGTGGCGGCCATAGGCGTTGAAGCTGTCGAGGATCTGTCCCGAAAGCTCGCGGGTTGGCGACAGTACCAGCACGCGGCAGGTCTTAGGCTGTGGCTTGATGCGGTTCTCGAGCAGGCGGTGCAGGATCGGCAGCGCGAAGGATGCGGTCTTGCCGGTGCCGGTCTGGGCGATGCCGACGACGTCGCGGCCGGTCAGCGCCGTGGGAATCGTCTGGGCCTGAATGGGGGTGGGGGTGACGTAATTCTCTTCGGCGAGAGCACGTGCGATGGGTTCGGCGAGGCCGAAGTCCTGAAACGAAGTCAAAAGATGGGTTCTTTCCATGTCAAATGCGGACGGCCGACGCAGGCAGCGTGGCGCGCGCACAAGGGTGTCGAGAAGACACCTGCGTGTTTGGGGTGTCGGATGGCTTGGGTGATATGGGGCAAGCCAGAGGCCCGTACGGGGCTTAAGAACACGCGGCTCGCAACGACCGCTCGATTCGCAAGCGATCTCCCCCGTCATATGGAACATTGACGGGGCGCTTTCAAGGCAGGTGTTCACCGGGTGTCGATTGCGGTGCAAAAATAGTTATGCCGGAATTTTAGCCAGAGGCAATTTCTTGCTCAAAAAATGAACTGTCTGCCGCATAAGCATACATTTTGTTCGCCTAGGTTTTAAGCAGAGAAGCTGTGGTCAAACTTTGATTGCAGCGAAATTACCTAGATCGACCAACCACTTGGCAGGTGCTTAGGCCATGGCATGGTTCTTGCGATTCCGTTAATCGCAGGCGGCCGTGGGGCCGTTTCGCAGCGTCTTTTTCACGTCTGCGTCAGGGAGATGATACATCCATGCCTACCAAATCCATTCACGATATAGCGGCGTCATTTAGCCGCCGCGGCGTGCTCGCCGCGTCCGCCGGACTGATGCTTGGTCTGGCGACCATTTCCGGCGCGAAGGCCGCGGACGACACCATCAAGGTCGGCGTCCTGCACTCCCTCTCCGGCACCATGGCCATCAGCGAAACCACGCTGAAGGACACCATCCTCTTCCTGATCGACGAGCAGAACAAGAAGGGCGGCGTGCTCGGCAAGAAGCTCGAGGCCGTCGTCGTCGATCCCGCCTCGAACTGGCCGCTGTTCGCCGAGAAGGCGCGCGAGCTGATCACCAAGGACAAGGTCTCGGTCGTGTTCGGCTGCTGGACTTCGGTGTCGCGCAAGTCGGTGCTCCCGGTGTTCAAGGAGCTCAACAACATCCTGTTCTATCCCGTGCAGTACGAGGGTGAGGAGTCCGAGCGCAACGTGTTCTACACCGGTGCTGCGCCGAACCAGCAGGCGATCCCCGCCGTCGACTACCTTATGAAGGAAGAGAAGGTGAAGCGCTGGGTGCTCGCGGGCACCGACTACGTCTATCCGCGCACCACCAACAAGATCCTGGAAGCTTACCTGAAGTCCAAGGGTGTCGCCCAGGAAGACATCATGATCAACTACACGCCGTTCGGTCACTCCGACTGGCAGACGATCGTGGCCGACATCAAGAAGTTCGGCTCGGCCGGCAAGAAGACCGCGGTGGTCTCGACCATCAACGGCGACGCCAACGTCCCCTTCTACAAGGAGCTCGGCAACCAGGGCATCAAGGCGAAGGACATCCCGGTGGTCGCGTTCTCGGTGGGTGAGGAAGAGCTCGCCGGCATCGATACCAAGCCGCTGGTCGGCCATCTCGCCGCCTGGAACTACTTCGAGTCGATCAAGACCCCGGCGAACGAGAAGTTCATCAAGGACTGGCAGGCCTACACCAAGAACCCGAAGCGCACGACCAACGACCCGATGGAAGCCCACGTGATCGGCTTCAACATGTGGATCAAGGCCGTCGAGAAGGTGAAGTCGACCGATCCGGACAAGGTGATCGATGCGCTTCCCGGCATCGAGGCGCCGAACCTGACCGGTGGCGTGTCGAAGATGCTGCCGAACCACCACATCACCAAGCCGGTGTTCATCGGCGAGATCAAGGGCAACGGCCAGTTCGACGTGGTCTGGAAGACCCCCGGTCTCGTGGCGGGCGACGCCTGGTCGAAGGAGCTCGACGGCTCCAAGGACCTGATTGGCGACTGGGTCGGCAAGAAGTGCGGCAACTTCAACACCAAGACCAACAAGTGCCTCGGCTCCGGCTCCTGATCCGGATCTGACATTCGACTGCACGACGGGAGAAGACGGCTATTCCGCCGTCTTCTCCCCACTTCTGCCGGGGTGATCCACAGTGCCAACCAATCTATCCGCTCGTCTCTGCACGTTCGTCCTCTCGCTATTCCTGATCGCGTTCGCGCTGCCGGCCTTCGCCGGTCCGTTTGAGGATGCGGTCGCCAAATTCGCCAACGACGATTACTCCGATACCGAAGAGGCGATCGGCGCGGTCGCCAGCAGCGGCAACAAGCTCGCTTTCCCGATCATCAATGCGCTCCAGGACGGCCGCCTGATGGCCGACCCGGACAGCAAGAAGGTTTACGTCACCGGCACCGACGGCAAGTCGATCGACGCCGCGACCGGCGAGGCCGTCGCCAGCGTGCCTGACAGTGCCAGCGCCGTCCGCCTCAACAACCGCCTGCGCCGCAGTGTCGACGCTGCGCTCGGCAGCCTGACGCTGCAGTCGCCGGATCTCGGCGCGCGGCTCCAGGCCGCTCAATCCGTTTTCAAGTCGCATGAAGAGACTGCGCTCGAGCCGGTCGAAAGCGCGCTCGCCAAGGAAACCAACCGATCGGCCAAGACTGCGCTCGGTGAAGCGCGCGCGGCGATCCTGCTGTTCAAGTCCGACGCCACGGAAGTGCAGAAGCTCGAGGCCGTCGCCACCATCAAGGCGCGCGGCGACCAGGAAGCGCTGGCGCTGCTGTCCGACATCGGCACCGACCAGCCGGCCTCCGTCGCGAAGGCTGCGACGAGCGCGATCGGCTCGATCCAGAATTCGCTGGCGGTCTGGTCCACGGTGCAGAACGCCTGGTACGGCCTGTCGCTCGGCTCGGTGCTGCTGCTCGCCGCGATCGGGCTCGCCATCACCTTCGGCGTGATGGGCGTCATCAACATGGCCCACGGCGAGATGGTGATGATCGGTGCCTACACCACCTTCGTGGTGCAGGAGGTGATCCGCACCCGCTATCCCGCTCTGTTCGACTATTCGCTGCTGATCGCCGTGCCGCTCGCCTTCCTCGTCGCCGGCGCCATCGGCGTGTTGATCGAGCGCAGCATCATCCGCTTCCTCTATGGTCGCCCCCTGGAGACGCTGCTCGCGACCTGGGGCCTGTCTCTGGTGCTGCAGCAGGCGGTGCGCACCATGTTCGGTCCGACCAATCGCGAGGTCGGCAACCCCTCCTGGATGAGCGGTGCATTTGATCTCGGGCAGATCACCATCACCTACAATCGGCTCTGGATCCTCGTCTTCACGCTTGCAGTGTTCATGATCCTGCTCGCCATGCTGCGCTACACAGCGCTTGGCCTGGAGATGCGCGCGGTGACGCAGAACAGGCGCATGGCCGCGTCCATGGGCATCGCCACCTCCCGCGTCGATGCGCTGACCTTCGGTCTTGGTTCGGGCATTGCCGGCATTGCCGGCGTGGCACTGTCGCAGATCGACAATGTCAGCCCCAATCTCGGCCAGAGCTACATCATCGACAGTTTCATGGTCGTGGTGTTCGGCGGGGTCGGCAATCTCTGGGGGACGCTGGTTGGCGCCTTCACGCTCGGCATCTCCAACAAGTTCCTGGAGCCGGTCGCCGGCGCGGTGCTCGGTAAGATCGCAATCCTGGTGCTGATCATCCTGTTCATTCAAAAGCGGCCGCGCGGCCTGTTCGCGCTCAAGGGCCGTGCGGTGGAAGCATGACCCCTCACATGCTGACGCGATCGCTGGACCGCGGCGCGGCGATTTTTCTTGCGATCGTCGCTGCCTGCGGCATCCTCATTCCGCTCTCCAACCTGCTGCTGCCGGCGGGCTCGTTTCTGCAGGTGCCGACCTATCTTGTCGCGCTCTGGGGCAAATACGTCTGCTACGCGATCCTGGCGCTCTCGATCGACCTGATCTGGGGCTATTGCGGCATTCTCTCGCTCGGCCACGGCGCCTTCTTCGCGCTCGGCGGCTACGCGATGGGCATGTACCTGATGCGGCAGATCGGCACCCGCGGCGTCTATGGCAATCCGATCCTGCCCGACTTCATGGTGTTCCTGAACTGGCAGAAGCTGCCCTGGTACTGGCACGGCTTCGACATGTTCTGGTTTGCCGCGCTGATGGTGCTGTTCGTGCCGGGGCTGCTCGCCTTCTGCTTCGGCTGGCTCGCCTTCCGCTCGCGCGTCACCGGCGTGTATCTCTCGATCATCACGCAGGCGATGACCTATGCGCTGCTGCTTGCCTTCTTCCGCAACGATTTCGGCTTCGGCGGCAATAACGGCCTGACCGATTTCAAGGACATCCTGGGCTTCAACGTCCAGGCCGAGGGCACGCGCGCCGCGTTGTTCGCGCTGAGTTGTTTGGCACTGATCTTCAGCTTCCTGATCTGCCGCTCGGTCGTGTCCTCCAAGCTCGGCAAGGTGCTGATCGCAATTCGCGACGCGGAATCGCGCAGCCGTTTCCTCGGCTACCGTGTCGAATCCTATAAGCTGTTCGTGTTCACGCTATCGGCCTGCATGGCCGGTGTTGCCGGCGCGCTCTACGTGCCGCAGGTCGGCATCATCAATCCATCCGAATTCGCACCGGGCAATTCGATCGAGGCGGTGATCTGGGTCGCGGTCGGCGGCCGTGGCACGCTGGTCGGCGCGGCCCTCGGCGCCATCGTCGTCAACTACGCCAAGACGTTCTTCACCTCCGGCGTGCTGGCGCCGTACTGGCTGTTCATGCTGGGTGCGCTGTTCATCCTGGTGACGCTGCTGTTGCCGAAGGGCATCGTTGGCACCTTCAACGCCTGGCGGGAGGCGTCGAGAGAGAGGCGCCCTGCTGCGGCGAGTGCGGCGGCCGAAGACGGCGTCACCGAACCCAAGATGGCGGAGTAGCGGTCATGAACGTCATGGATACCCGCGCGACCTGTGCGATGCTCTATCTCGACGGCGTGCACGTCTCGTTCGACGGCTTCCACGCCATCAACAATCTGTCGCTGACGCTCGAGCCCGGCGAGATGCGCGCCATCATCGGCCCGAACGGCGCCGGCAAGACCACGATGATGGACATCATCACCGGCAAGACCAGGCCGGACGAGGGGACCGTGCTGTTCGACGGCGTCACCGATTTGACGCGGCTGGACGAGACCCGCATCGCCGAGCTCGGCATCGGCCGCAAATTCCAGAAGCCGACGGTGTTCGAGAGTCAGACCGTGCAGGACAATCTCTTGCTCGCGCTCAATGTCGATCACAGCGTCAGGGGCACGCTGTTCTGGCGCGGCAGCAAGGCAGAGTCCGAGCGCATCGACAAGGTGCTGGAGACGATCCGCCTCACCGACGCCCGCAACCGCCTCGCCGGCAGCCTCAGTCACGGCCAGAAGCAGTGGCTCGAGATCGGCATGCTGCTGGCGCAGGATCCGAAGCTGCTGCTCGTCGACGAGCCTGTCGCAGGGATGACCGACGTCGAGACGCATCTCACCGCCGAGCTGCTGAAGGAGATCAATAAGACACACACCGTGATGGTGGTCGAGCACGACATGACGTTCGTGCGCGAGCTCGGCGTCAAGGTGACGTGTCTGCATGAAGGTGCGGTGCTCGCGGAAGGAACCATCGACCAGGTTTCGTCCAACGAGCGGGTCATCGAAGTCTATCTGGGACGCTGAGCGATGCTTGAGGTCAAGGACATCAACCTGTTCTACGGGGCGGCGCAGGCACTGCGTGGCGTCTCGATCGCGGCCGAGCCGGGCAAGGTGACCTGCGTGCTCGGGCGCAACGGCGTCGGCAAGACCTCGCTGCTGCGGGCCATGGTCGGCCAGTACCCGATTTCCTCGGGCGCGATCGTGTTCGACGGCAGCGACATCACCGGTCTCAAGCCCTATGAGCGGGCGCGCAAGGGCATCGGCTTCGTGCCGCAGGGCCGCGAGATCTTTCCGCTGCTGACGGTCGAGGAAAATCTCAAGACCGGCTTCGGCCCGCTCAAGCGCGAAGACAAGCACATTCCGGACGACGTGTTCTCGTTGTTTCCGGTGCTGGAGTCCATGCTCGGCCGGCGCGGCGGCGACCTCTCCGGCGGCCAGCAGCAGCAGCTCGCGATCGGGCGCGCGCTGGTAATGCGGCCAAAATTGCTCCTGCTAGACGAGCCGACCGAAGGTATCCAGCCCTCGATCATCAAGGACATCGGCCGGGCCATCTCCTACTTGCGCAACCTCGGCAACATCGCCATCGTGCTGGTCGAACAATATCTCGACTTTGCCTGCGAGCTCGGCGACAGTTTTGCGGTGATGGATCGCGGTGCGGTGAAATTTACCTGCGACCGCTCCAATCTCGACCCAAGCGAGATCAGCCGCCAGATGGCGCTGTAAGCCTGGACATCGTAGGCTTGTGAAATCCTGCCGCGGCCGGCTGGGGGAGACGGATGCGCAGCGACGTCCTAGTGACCTCTTTGGCAACATCTTCGGTGTTCGACGCCAATCGCGCCCGCGGCGCGGTGCGCTTCGACGTGCATGCCCGCGAGGGCGTGACGCGGCGCGGCGCTTTGCATGAGTCCGGCTCGCTTCGCGTGCGCTTTCCCTCGCCGGAGGACGATGGCCTGTCCGGTGTGTTCGTGAACACGGCCGGTGGTGTCGCCGGTGGCGATCGTTTCGATGTCGAGATCTCGGCCGCGGACGCCGCGCGCCTGACGCTGACCACGGCAGCCGCCGAAAAGGTCTATCGCGCGCCTGGGGCCGCGGCGCAGCTCAATATCTCGCTGAAAGCCGGCGCGGGCGCGCATCTTGGCTGGCTGCCGCAGGAGACGATCCTGTTCGACCGCGCCCGGGTGCATCGCCGTTTCGACATCGAGCTCGACGACGCCGCCTCGCTCCTGCTCTGCGAGATCGTCGTATTTGGCCGCACCGCGATGGGCGAGCGCGTGGAGCAGGGCGAGTTCGTCGACCGCTGGCGGTTGCGCCGTGGCGGCAGGTTGGTCTTCGCCGAGACGATCCGGCTCGACGGCAATATCGGCGCAAAACTCGCGCGAGCGGCGGTCGCCAAGGGTGGTGCTGCGATCGGCACGGCCCTGATCGTGCCCGGTGGCGAGGCGCTGGTCGAGCGCATTCGCGAGGCATCGGATCGTTTCGCCGGCGAGGTCGGGATCTCCGCGTGGAATGGCTTTGCAATCGCGCGGTTCTGTGCCCAAGATGCGGCGCGTTTGCGCGCCGACATGATGACCGTGCTGGCGCGCACCGGCGCCGCGCTGCCCCGGCTGTGGTTGAATTGACGTGTTGAACGGAAGAGATTCTTCATGAACCTGTCTCCCCGCGAAAAGGACAAGCTTCTGATCTCGATGGCGGCCATCGTGGCCCGCCGCAGGCTCGACCGCGGCGTCAAGCTGAATCATCCCGAGGCGATCGCCATCATCTCCGATTTCATCCTCGAAGGCGCGCGCGACGGCCGGACCGTCGCCGAGTTGATGCAATCCGGCGCGCAAGTCCTCACCCGCGACCAGGTGATGCCGGGCATTCCCGAGATGATCCACGATATTCAGGTCGAGGCGACGTTCCCCGACGGCACCAAGCTCGTCACCGTGCACGAACCGATCAGGTAGCTTGAGTTCGTCATTCCGGGGCGCCCAAAGGGCGAACCTGGAATCCAGAGGTTCTTAGTTTCGAGATTCCGGGTTCTCGCTTCGCGCGCCCCGGAATGACGGAGGAAGACAGACATGATTCCCGGTGAACTCTTCATCCAGGACGGCGAGATCGAACTCAATGCCGGCCGCAAGACGGTGACGCTGACGGTGGCCAACACCGGCGACCGCCCGATCCAGGTCGGCTCGCACTACCATTTCTTCGAGACCAATCCGGCCTTGAAGTTCGACCGCAAGAAGTCCCGCGGCATGCGCCTCGACATCGCCGCCGGCACCGCCGTCCGCTTCGAACCCGGCCAGACTCGCGACGTCCAGCTCGTCGCGCTCGCGGGGAAGAAGACGATCTACGGCTTCCGTGGCGACGTGATGGGGAAGCTGTGAGCGTGTAGCCTGTTGGGGCTGTAGGTCGCCGGAGGAATAAGTCGGGATATGTGGATGGCGCCGATTTGTCTCGTCTCGGAAGCGGCAGAACTTGCTGCGCGCCGTCATGCGGGCATGGCGCGCAAGGGGCGTGGTGACGAGCCTTACGTCAATCATCTGGCCGAAGTGGCAAATCTGCTTGCGACAGTCACGGGCGGTCGGGACGCCGATCTGGTGGCCGTGGGCCGGCTGCACGATACGATCGAAGACACGGCCACCACGCAGGAAGAGCTTGCGGATAAGTTCAATCCACACGTTGCGAGCCTCGTGGCGGAAGTAACCGACGACATGCGGCTGCCGAAGAGCACGCGTCGTCAGTTGCAGATTGTAGATGCGCCGGGAAAGTCACCCGGAGCTAAGCTGGTCAAGATCGCCGACAAGATCAGCAACATCCGTGCGCGCATTCATTCCGATCCTAGCCAGGAAGAGCGCGAAGATCTCGCCGACTATGTCGAATGGGCTGAAAAAGTTGTTGCGGGTTGCCGTGGCGGCAACGCGACGCTCGACCAACTGTTCGACGACACCGTCAAGCTTGCAAGGAGTTCACTGTGAGCACGAAAATCAAACGTTCCGTCTATGCCGACATGTTCGGCCCGACCACCGGTGACAAGGTGCGGCTGGCCGACACCGATCTGATCATCGAGGTCGAGAAGGACTTCACCACCTATGGCGAGGAGGTGAAATTTGGCGGCGGAAAAGTGATCCGCGACGGCATGGGGCAGTCGCAGGTGACCAACAAGCAGGGCGCGGCCGACACCGTCATCACCAATGCGCTGATCGTCGATCACTGGGGCATCGTGAAAGCCGACGTCGCGATCAAGGACGGCATGATTTCCGCGATCGGCAAGGCCGGCAATCCCGACATCCAGCCCGGTGTGACCATCATCATCGGTCCCGGCACCGATGTGATCGCGGGCGAAGGAAAAATTCTCACCGCCGGCGGCTTCGACAGCCACATCCATTTCATCTGCCCGCAGCAGATCGAGCACGCGCTGATGTCCGGCGTGACTTCGATGCTGGGCGGCGGCACCGGCCCCTCGCACGGCACCTTTGCCACCACCTGCACGCCCGGTCCCTGGCACATGGGGCGGATGATCCAGTCGTTCGACGCCTTCCCGGTCAATCTCGGCATCTCCGGCAAGGGCAACGCCTCACGTCCCGCCGCGCTGATCGAGATGATCAAGGGCGGCGCCTGCGCGCTGAAGCTGCATGAGGATTGGGGCACGACGCCGGCCGCGATCGACAATTGCCTGTCGGTGGCGGACGATTACGACATCCAGGTCATGCTGCATTCCGACACGCTGAACGAGTCCGGCTTCGTCGAGGACACCATCAAAGCGTTCAAGGGTCGCACCATTCACGCCTTCCACACCGAGGGCGCCGGCGGCGGCCATGCGCCCGACATCATCAAGGTCGCCGGCCTGAAGAACGTGCTGCCGTCCTCGACCAACCCGACGCGCCCCTTCACCCGCAACACGATCGACGAGCATCTGGACATGCTGATGGTGTGCCACCATCTCGATCCCTCGATTGCGGAGGATCTCGCCTTCGCCGAAAGCCGCATCCGCAAGGAGACCATCGCGGCTGAGGACATCCTGCACGATCTCGGTGCGCTCTCGATGATGTCCTCGGACTCACAGGCGATGGGTCGCCTCGGCGAAGTCATCATCCGGACCTGGCAGACCGCCGACAAGATGAAGAAGCAGCGCGGGTCGTTGCCGCAGGACAAGGGCAAGGACAACGACAATTTCCGCGTCAAGCGCTACATCGCCAAATACACCATCAACCCCGCGATCGCGCATGGCGTGTCAAAGCTGATCGGCTCGGTGGAGAAAGGCAAGCTTGCCGATCTCGTGCTGTGGTCGCCGGCCTTCTTCGGCGTCAAGCCGGACTGCATCGTCAAGGGCGGGACCATTGTCGCGGCGCCCATGGGCGATCCCAATGCCTCGATCCCAACGCCCCAGCCGGTGCACTATCAGCCGATGTTCGGCGCCTTCGGCAAGGCGCGCACGGCGTCGTCCGTGGTGTTCACCTCGAAGGCCGCGGTTACCGGCGGTCTCGCGCGGAAGCTCGGCATCGAGAAGAAGCTCTATGCGGTCCAGAACACCCGCAGCAAGATCTCGAAGAAGAGCATGATCCACAACGACGCCACGCCAAATATCGAGGTCGATCCGGAGACCTATGAGGTGCGCGCCGACGGCGAGTTGCTGACCTGTCCGCCCGCCGAGGTGCTGCCGATGGCGCAGCGATATTTCATGTACTGAAATAGCGCCTCAACGCATGTCCCCAAAGCATGCCCGATTGCATGCCTCGGGGGCGGCTTTTTCCGGTTTTGCGTTCGATCCCGGCTGGTCTAATGTCCCGCCCGGTATCTAACCCTTCAGAAGAAAAAGCCGGGAGGATTTCTCGTGATCTACGTCGTTGCGACCTTGACCATCAAGCCCGAAACGCGTGCCGAATTCATTGCGGCCGCTATTGCCTGCATCAAGGAGACTCGGAAAGAGCCCGGCAACATTGCCTACGACCTGCATGAGAGCGTCACCGACCCCAGCAAGGTGGTGTTCGTCGAGCAGTGGGAGAACATGGAAGCGCTGGGGCCGCATCGCGCCGCCGAACACATGAAGACGTTCGGCCGGGTCGCCGTAAAATGCTTCGCGGCGCCGCCAAAGATCGAATACATCACGCCCGAGAAGGTCGAGACGAGGTAACAGCGCATGATCCGGGCGACGCAGGTTAAGGGACAGCACCGCTTCACCGAAACGCCGGCCGATACGGTCGTGCTCGATTTCGACGATCGGCACCGCCGCCGCATGGCGATGACGGGAACGCGGGGGCTGAACTTCTTGCTCGACCTGGAGAACGCCGTCGCGCTCCGGGGCGGCGATGCGCTGGTACTGGAGGACGGAAGGCTGGTCGAAGTGGTTGCGGCGCCCGAGCCGCTGCTCGAGATCCGCGGCCGCGACCCGCACCACCTCATCCGCGTCGCCTGGCACCTCGGCAATCGCCATTTGCCGACACAACTCATGGCCAAAGCCCTGCGTATCCGCCGGGATCACGTCATCGAAGCCATGGTGAAGGGGCTCGGTGCGAAGGTGATCGAGATCGAGGCGCCGTTCGATCCCGAAGGCGGCGCTTACGCCGAGGCCGGCCACGCGCATGGACACGATGACCATGCGCATCACGATCATGCACATCATGATCACGGTCACCACGATCATGGCCATCATCACCATGATCATCACGGCCACGACCATCATCATGCCGCGCATGACCATGGGCACGATCATCATCACCACGATGAGCATTGCGACCATCCCGACCATCACCACGGCCACAAGCATGCTCACGACCACAAATGAGCCCGTCGGTGCCGGCGACCTCGCCGAGCGCGAGGCGGCGGCGCTGTACCGGCTGATGACGTGGCTGTCGCCGGCGTTTCCCGTCGGCGGCTTCTCTTATTCCAGCGGTATCGAGTGGGCGGTCGAAGCCGGAGACATCACGGACATTGCCACGCTCGCCGACTGGCTCGATGCCATGCTTGG
Organism: Bradyrhizobium sp. T-1; assembly: GCF_053592855.1. Classification (NCBI taxonomy): domain Bacteria; kingdom Pseudomonadati; phylum Pseudomonadota; class Alphaproteobacteria; order Hyphomicrobiales; family Nitrobacteraceae; genus Bradyrhizobium; species Bradyrhizobium sp. T-1. Next base: position 1,160,838 of record NZ_CM132115.1, read on the forward strand.
TGACGGTTCGGGCTTTTGCGACGCGACGTTTCTGGTCCACGCCTATCGTGCCGCCGATGCCGGCGAGGGCACGTCCTTGAACGACATCGCCGAGCTCGCTGCCGCCTTCGTGCCGTCGCGCGAGCGGCAACTGGAGACGACCTCGCAGGGCCGCGCCTTCATCGACATCACCCGCGCCGCGTGGGATGCGGACGGTCTGGATGCGACGGTCGCGGCGTGCCGCACGCCAATGGTCTATCCCGTCGCCGTCGGCGTCGTCGCCGCCTTGCACGGCGTGCCGCTGGCGCCAACGCTGCACGCCTTCCTGCACGCGCTGGTCTCGAACTGGATCTCGGCGGCAAGCCGGCTCATTCCGCTCGGGCAGACCGACAGCCAGCGTGTGCTGGTGTCGCTGGAAGCCGCCGTCGCCGCGACGGCCAACCGGGCGCTGAGCGCGACGCTGGACGATCTCGGCGGCGCGACCTTCCGCGCCGATCTCGCCAGCCTGCGGCACGAGGCGCAATATACCCGGCTGTTCAGGTCATGAGAGGCGTGAAATCTAACCGCTCGTCGTCCCGGCGAAGGCCGAAACCCATAACCACAAATGTGTGTGGTTATGGCAGGACGCAGCCACAGCCTGTCCCATCAATTGAGTTCGGTGGCTATGGGTCCCGGCCTTCGCCGGGACGACATTAGGAGAGAGTATGTCGAAATCTCACGGCCCCTTGCGTGTCGGCGTCGGCGGCCCCGTTGGATCGGGCAAGACCGCGCTGATGGATCTGCTCTGCAAGACCATGCGCGAGCGCTACGATATCGCCGCGATCACCAATGACATCTATACGAAATGGGATGCGGAATTCCTTGTGCGTTCGGGTTCGCTGACGCCGGACCGCATCGCCGGCGTCGAGACCGGCGGTTGCCCGCACACCGCGATCCGCGAGGATGCCTCGATGAATCTCGCCGCAGTGGCTGACATGCGCGCGAAATTCCCCGGCCTCGACCTGGTGCTGATCGAATCCGGCGGTGACAATCTCGCTGCCACTTTTTCCCCGGAACTCGCCGACCTCACCATCTATGTCATCGACGTTGCCGCCGGCGACAAGATTCCGTCCAAGGGCGGCCCCGGTATCACCCGTTCCGACCTCCTGGTCATCAACAAGATCGACCTCGCGCCCCATGTCGGGGCGTCCCTCGAGAAGATGAACACCGACGCCAAACGCATGCGCGGCGAGCGCCCCTTCGTCATGACCAATCTGAAGAAGAGCGAGGGGCTCGACCGCATCGTCGGCTTCATTGAAACCAAAGGTGGACTGAAGCGAGCGGGTTGAGACGGGCGGCCCGACGGGCCGCGGCGACATAGCACAGGCATTTTCCGCCGTTAAGGTCTGAGGCAAAGCGGGCCGGACGGAACAAATTTCGGACATGGCGATTGTCTACCTCCGGTGCCCGGGGCAAAGCCGCGATTGGCCAGACGATCGGCCGGGCGGATTAAGCTTTTTGGGCGACCCAAGTTGCGTACAGATGCCTCCTCCGTCATTATCTCTGCCACTGGGCTCCACCCCTGTTTCGGTACATGGCCGTTCGAGCGGCGTTGATATGCTCCGTGTTTATTGCCGACCTCCTGCGTTCGCCTGAGTAGTCGCGTGGTCCGGCTGGGTTTCATCATCGGCTTCATCGCTCTGCTCGGAGCCTTGCTCTCAGGGCTGGCGGCTTATCGCGTCCACGACCAGGAGCTGGCGCTGGACCGGATTGCGCTGGCGCGCGCGATCGACGTTCATGCGAGCCTGGTCCAGGACAGGTCGACCGAGCGTGAGCTGCTGGCGCGTGTCGCCTCAGGCCTGTTCCGTGCGCCGTCGGTGCTGAAGCCCAACATGCTGGAGCCGCTGCGGTCGGCGATCTACGCCTTCAAGACAGATTTCGTGGTGGCTGGCTGGGTCGCCCGGCTGCAACCGCGCGAGCTCGGCGCGGCGCAGACCGCGATTGCGGCCGCCGGCTTTCCCAAGCCGCAGATCCGCGACTACAACGACAAGCCGATCGACCCGGCGAGCCTGACCCAGCCGATCGACGTGCTGATGGACCTCGAGCCGCGCAGCGACGAGACCAAGACGTTGCCGGGCCGCAGCTATGATGACGACCCGGTTCGCAGCGCGATGCTGACGCGGGCGAGGGTCGAGAAGCGGTCGGTCGCCTCCGACCCCATACCGCTCTTGCGCGGCAGCGGGCCGATCGGCGTCATCGTCGCGGCTCCCGTCATTCCCGAGGGTGCGACCGAGCCGGTCGGCTTCGTCACCTTTTCGTACGAGTTGGCCTCGCTGATGTTGACCAATGACGATCTGTCGTTGTTCTCTGTCGCGCTCAAGGATCCGCGCAAGGAAGGCAGCGAGCTCGTCGCCAACGACCAGGGTGTCGTCTCCACCCGCATGACGACGCCGGACGGGCCTGCACCGTCAGCGACGCGCACCGTGAGCTTTGGTGGCCGTGACTGGCAGCTCGGCTATTACGCCAAGACCAATTCGGCGCGGCGTGCCGAGCAGACCGCGATCATCGTTGCGGCGATCGGCTTCGCCATCACGGCGATGGTGTGCGGCCTGTTCGGCTACGTCGCCTACAACAATCTGAGACTCAGCCGCGAGATCCAGGTCCGGATCGGCTTCGAGCGGCGGCTGACGGCTGTCATCGACGAGCTCAACCACCGCGTCAAGAACATCCTCGCGGTGATCCAGTCGATCGTCACGCGCACGCTGCGCCACGGCTCGGACATCGATGTGGCGCGTGAGCTCTTGATCGGTCGCATCCACGCCATGTCCAACGTGGTGTCCCTGCTCAGTGAGAGCCAGTGGCAGGGCGTCAAGCTGAAAGGCCTGTTCGAGGCGCGCGCCATTCCGCATGCCGATCGCATCGCCGTCAGCGGTCCGGACATCGCAGTCAGCGCGCGTGCCGCCCAAAGCCTGTCGCTGCTGTTCTTCGAGCTGGCCTCGCATTCGGACGAAGGCCTGTCGCTGGTCGGCAAGCATCCGCACATCACCGCGAACTGGACGGTGACGGGCGAGGAGCCGGAGACGGTGTTTCATTTCCGCTGGGAGGAGTTCAACACCAGCGAGGCGACGCGCCGGCCGGATTCGGATTTTGGCTTGATCCTGCTCGATCGCGTCGCGCCCGAGGCGCTCGGCGGCACCGCCAAGCGCTACTTCACCGATGTTTCCTACGTTTATGAGCTGATAGCGCCGATGGAAACGGTCGTTGACATGACCGAACGCGACCGCACGGACAAGATTTCTGCGCCGGTCAGGCCGGCGAAGTAAATCGCACCGGATGCTGATTTGGCGGCTTTCCTAACGCGGATCGCCACGTCCTGCTTAAATGCCTCAGCTCTTCGGCCTCAACACCAGGTCGACCAGGTTGCGCGCATAGGTCGGCGTGATCGGCGCGATGCCGAAGACGTAGCGATAGAACAGGCTGCCATAGATCGCGTCGTAGAGATCCTCCGCCGGCCCGCCGGCCTGGATGCTGCCGTCGCGCTGGCCGGTCGCGATCATCTCTACCAGCGCGTCGCGCCGGAACTGGAGATAGCGCGTATAGAACAGCTCGGCTGAGCCGGTCTTGGAAATGCATTCGGAGATGACGGCAAGCTGCACCTTGCCGAACTCGCTTTGCAAGGCTTCGGCATAGGCGGCGGCATGGCGGCGCGCGCGCGTCGCGGGCGTGCCCGCGCTCACCGGGGGCAGCGGCAGCATTTGGGCTGCGTGATGGAGAAAGGCGTCGATCAGCAGCGCCTCCCGCGACGGCCACCATTTGTAGATCGTCATCTTGGAGACGTTGGAGTGGCGCGCGACCGCATCGATCGTCGTCGCGGCAAGGCCGGTCGTGGCCATCAGCGCATAGGCGCTCTCGAGGATGGCGTTGGTGGTCTCGATCGAGCGCGGCCGGCCGCGCCGGGGTGCACCCTCGGCTGCATCAGACGTGCCTTTCGCCATGATCAAGCCGGTCTCCTTAGCGACGAGCCGCGGGTCGCTGCGGCCGTTCCGTCTCGCATAGCGCAGGAGCGGCGCCCGGCCTAGCGGAATCGCGCGGCTTGGCGAGCGCGTTTTCGAGCCGGGCTCTAAGCCCGCTGCCGCAAGGCCGCCGGCTCGTCCTGCCGCTTCGACCAGGAGATATAATAGGCCACCGCGGTCATCGCCGCGAAACCGGCAAGGCTCACCCCGATCTGCATCACGACCAGATTGGCGCCGGTGATCAGGATGAGATGGCCGGCGAAGGACAGGAATACGCCGACGCAGAACACGGCGAGCCATTCCTCGCCGCATTTGATCACCATCTGGAGCGGCTTCAGTTGCAGCCCCGGATGGCCGGCCGGAATGTAATGGGTTGCGATAAAGGCAAGCGCAAGGAAATGGAGCACGCGATAGGGCGCGAGGTTTTCCTTGTCGGTCGGTGTGATGCCGTTGAGCACGATGTCCGGCAGATAGGCGGACAATGCGGGTGAATGGCGCATCAAGGTGATGGCCATCGCCGACACCAGATAGGCACCCGCGAGCGCGCGGAGCCAGGACAGGTTGCGCAAGCCGCGGCCTGAGGCGCCGGTGACGGCGAACCAGCCGCCCAGCACCATCAGCATCTGCCAGCAGAACGGATTGAACGTCCATTCCCGGTCAGGATAAGCGTGAAAATTCCAACCGAACCAGCGCGCCGCGAGATACAGCGCGACCGATGCGGCCAGCGTCAGGTTCGGGTGTCGCAGCAGGCCCCACAAGGCGAACGGAAAGAACGCCATTAGCGGAATCATCAGCTGTAGAAGGTCGAGGTTGAGCGGCTCTTCCTGGAGCACCAATCCCTGGACCAGGATGCGCAGCGGGTGCTCGAGAATTCCCGAGATATTGTATTCCTCAATGATTTCCGGCGCCATCGATTGTGAGGCGACATAGGCGATGGTGTCGATGTAGAGCACGAACAGCACGACATAGGCGGCATAGAGCCGCCACACGCGGCGGAAGATGCGGGTCGCGGCGACGATATAGCCGCGCTCCAGCGTCATCCTGCCGTGGATGATGGCGACGCCATAGCCCACCACGAACACGAACAGGTCGGCCGCGCCGCTGAAACCGAAATTGCGTAGCGTCAGCAGATTGACGACATTGTTCGGGATGTGGTCGACGAAGACCGACCAATTGGCAATGCCGAGCGTCAAATAGAGCCTGGCGTCGTGCTGGAATGCGGCAAGGTTCGCCTTGACGGACGGTTTCATCGCGGAAAATGACTTCTGGAATCAGGGGCGATGCTTTTAGCGGCAACCGCCTGCCTATCCGAGTAGCGTTTGCGTGAGCGGAGTGGATTGACCGCGCCTGATGAATTATTGCGCAGAGGCGGGCCGTTGAACTCCAACCGGCCCGCTCGTCCAGCCGGCGGCGCAACTTTCTTAATGTGGCATTGCCCTCACTCGGCCGGTTCAGCCGAAGGCTCGTCCGTCGTGCCGACGCGGCTTGCCATGATTCCCAGCGCGACGCCACCGATCGCAAGGATCGGCAGCAGCCGCTTGACCCCGATGGCTCGCACGATCTGCAAGCCTGTTGCGATCAGCATGGGGTCAGCAAGCATGCTGGGAGCCGCCTTCGCGGCGCGCTCGGCGGCGATGCGCGCGCGCGTCCGAATTTCCCGCTTGTAACCCCAATAGCTCCCTGCGGCGGCGAGCGTCAGCAAGAAGAAGATGCCGGCGCCCGCGAGGCAGGCCGGCACTGGGCCGTATTTCTCCAGCACCGAGATGAAGGCCGCCGCACAGAGGAAGCAGGTGGTGATGAACAGCGCGAACGCTGCGCCCGCCGCCAGCGACGTCAGCCGCACGGTCGTGCCAGTCGATGTGCTGATGCCGTCGATGATGCGCTGAAACACGGTCTTGCTCCTCGGATCCCCACAAGCCAATTCGTCGCCGCCGGTCACGGCGGCATAGCCGTCGTGACCTCAAAATCCTTTGCGCGCTCTAGCGGCGCCAGGCAAAACCGATCAGGAAGCCGATGCCGAGCGCGACACCGACGGTCGCGAGCGGCCGCTGCGTGATTGCGTCTTCCAACGTCTCCTCGAGCGACCCGTAGGCATCCTGTGCCGCGTCCATCATTGCGCTACCGCGCTCCGAGAAGTCGTCGAGCGTCGAATCCATGTTGTCGCGCGCCTGTTTGTAGCCACGCCGGGCCTGCTTGCCCGTGGCGTTGGCAAACGTATTGAGCGCATCGGTGATCTGGTCGGTGAGGGCGGCGATATCGCTTTTCACGGCTGTTACATCCTTCTCGAGGCGTTCTGCGGTGGCTTTGTCGATCCAGTCTCTCATCCCGGTTTCGTCACTGGTTATGGACATCGGGGGGCTCCAAAACTGTCGGCGGAGATAGCCGGAAAACGCCTCGTCTTCCGGTAAGTTCCGTTCGCGGCAGCCGTCACTCCTGCGGCAGCTGCGGCGAATTCTCCGGCAAGAGATGCTCCTTCAGGATCAATCCGACGATCAGCAGCGGAGACGACAGGAATGCGCCCATCGGCCCCCATAGCCAGGTCCAGAAGGCCAGCGCGACGAACACGGCGAGCGCATTCAGCGCCAGCCTGCGGCCGATGATGGTCGGCGTGACGAAATGTCCTTCCAGGAAAGTGATGCCGCCGAAGGCGATCGCCGCGGCGAGGCCACCGCCGATCGTCGGGAAGGCCAGAATACCGACGACGGCCAATATGAGGAACATCGCGACCGGCCCGATGATCGGAATGAAGTTGAGCGTTGCCGCGAGGGCGCCGAGGCCGGCCGGATTGGGCATGCCCGTAATCGCGCAAACGACACCGGCGGCAATGCCCACGCCGATATTGATGACGGTCACCGTCAGCAGATAGTTGCCGAGATGGACTTCGATCTCGTTCAGGATCCGCAGCGTGCGCAGCCGGGCGTCGCGCTCACCGAACGTCATGATCAACGCGCGCCGCAGGTCGCGCCAGCTCGCGATGAACAGGATCAGGGTGGCGAAGAACAGCAGGAATTCGGTAAAGGTCGGCGACAGGAATTCGAGCGTCGGCTGCACCCATTCGATCTTGGGGAGCTGGAGGCTCGGCAGCGCTTCGGAGCCGCCCACCATGATTTGAAGCTCCTGCCACAGCGCGAGAGGCCGGTCGAAGACGTGCATCTTGCCCTTGAGCTGGCCGGCGAGGTCCGGCAGGCGTGAGCTCCAATCCATCACCGGTGAGGCGATAAGTGCGACGATGAAAGCGACGATCGCGCTCACGGCGGCCACGATCAGCACGGCGCCGACAGCTCGCGGCACCCTTCGCTTTTCCAGGAAGGTTGCGGCCGGTGACAGCATGGTACCGGCGACGACAGCCATCACCACCGGCAGGAAGAACGCTTTAGCGACATAGAGCACGGCGACGACGGCGATCACGAGCAGGCCGGCCAGCGCAAAGGCAACGAATTCGGTGCGCCGGATTATCGGCGGCAATTCGCTGTGGCTGTCGGGAAGCGGGGTACCCTCGTCGGGCCCGGAAATCAGTCGTTCACTGGGAAGGACGCGCACAATATCTCTCCCGCACGGAAGCCTCCGCGCGCCCATGAATGTCGGGAAAACGCGCGAGAACGGTCGGGGTTCCATCGCGGCTTCGTGAAGTTGGGGTCGCTTGACTGTGACTCGGCTGACGCACATGGCGCCGGAACTTGAGTCGGCACTCCCGCGTTGACGGGACAGCAGCATCACCCAGATGCACACATCCAACGGGGCAGCACATGACAACGTTCTCCGTAGTCCGCCGCAGCTTCTCGCCGCGCGTCGTCACCGCTTGTGCATTCGCGACCGCTTTGCTGACTGTGCCGTGCGCGGCTCAGGCACAAACGCTCGGCTATGCGCCGATGCAGCCGCAGGCGTATCAGCAGGATCCGGCCTATTCGCAGGGCTATGCGAGCGAAGCGCCGCAGGCCGCCGACGAGGATGCGGTGTTGCCGGATCGTCTCCGCCGCCAGGTCGTGAGCTTCGACCGCAATGAGCCGGCCGGCACCATCGTGATCGATACCGCCAACACCTATCTCTATTACGTGCTCGGTAACGGGCGTGCCATGCGCTACGGCGTCGGCGTCGGCCGCGAGGGCTTCACCTGGTCGGGCGTGCAGAGCATCAGCCGCAAGGCGGAATGGCCGGATTGGCATCCGCCGGCAGAGATGATCGCGCGCCAGCCCTATCTGCCGCGCTTCGTGGCCGGCGGGCCCGGCAATCCGCTGGGTGCGCGTGCAATGTATCTCGGCTCGAGCGAGTACCGCATCCACGGCACCAACGATCCCACCACGATCGGCAAGTTCGTCTCCTCCGGCTGCATCCGCCTCACCAATGAGGATGTCACCGACCTGTTCAGCCGGGTCAATCTCGGTGCCAAGGTCGTGGTGTTGCCGAAGAACGCGCCGCTGATGGCGCGCGGCGGCGATAAGGGCGGTGAATCCTGGCGCAAGCGGCCGGCGGCGACGCCGCTGCCCGCGGGGCGCCAGGCGCTGAACATCTCGGCGTCGTCGGTGGACTAGGAGTTGGGTGAGGTTACATGGTGAGACGTTCGATCAGTAAGTCGGTTTGCGGAACGGCGGCGTTCGTCGCGATCGCTTCCCTCGGCCTGGGGCTGACGCCTTCGGCGCATGCGGAGGATTTCTTCTCGGCGCTGTTCGGTGGCTTCCGCATGCGGCCCCCGCCGGAGATCCGCATGCCGTTCCCGAACGACGACATGCCGCGCTACGACGCGCCGCGCCAGCGCGCGTCCTATGGCGGTGGCATGGCCTATTGCGTGCGCGGCTGCGACGGCCGCTACTTCCCGGCGCAAGGTGCGGACGCCGAGAGCAAAGCGCAATCCTGCAAGAGCTTCTGCCCGGCCTCGGAGACCTCACTGGTCTATGGCAGCGATATCGACGACGCCACCACGGACAAAGGCAAATCCTATTCCGACCTGCCCAACGCCTTCCGCTACCGCAGTGAGATCGTCGCTGGTTGCACCTGCAACGGCAAGGATCCGGTCGGGCTCGCGCAGGTCAAGATCGACGAGGATCCGACCTTGCGCAGGGGCGATATCGTTGCAGGTAGCGAAGGCCTCGTCGTCGCCAACCGCAACGCCAACGATCGCCGCGGCGTCGCGATGAACTTCTCGCCCTTGCCGGACTCGGTGCGCGCCAAGTTCCGCCAGGTGCCGGTGGTGGCGAAGGAGTAGGGGTAGCCTCGCGCGAAGCGTTCGCCGCCGCCTCAATCTTCACCGTCGTCCCGGACAAGCGCAGCGCAGATCCGGGACCCATCACCGCAGGAAGTAGTTTGGCGAAGACCCGGAGTTGCCAGCTCGGGCGACAACTTCTCGCTGGGGTTATGGGTCCCGGCCTTCGCCCTAGGGCATGCACGTATCTCTGAGGCTCCATCCGGCTGCGGCGGCTTTGAAGTATTCGAGGCCGTTTTTGAAGGTGATCGGGCCCGGCGGTTTGGACGATGGATAGCCATCCCAACCGCCGAGGCGGCCGATGATCCAGGCGGCCCAGGCGAGGCTGTCGGGCGGATGCGGGTTCTTGAGTCGTTTGCTCTTGGCTTCGAGTTGCTTGTTGAGAGCAGCAAGCGCACCGATTTCGCCGTCGTTGAAGGCAACGCGATGGAGCTGCTGACCGCCACCGCGCGCTTGCAGAAGCTGGATCGTGATGACGGCGGCCTTGGCGGCTATAGCGACCAGCTTGAGAAGGCGATCGGCGGTTCCGATCTGGCTGTCTTCGAGCTTAAGGCCTTGCGTCTTCAGGGCGCGGAAGAACTGCTCGATAATCCAGCGCTGCTTGTACCATTGGACGATACGCCAGGCGTCTTCAATGCCGGCGACGTCGTGAGAGGTGAGAAGCCGCCAGTGCAGCGGCTCGACGCCGGTTTTGGCATTGATCTCGCGCACGTCGACCACCGCCAGCGGCAAGCTTTTCGGCAGATGGCGCAGGAACTTGCTCTGTGGGCGGGCAAGCTCGATCGTGCCAAAGCGAAGTTCGAGCTGGACCAGACGTGCCGGCCGTGCGGCGCGCGCAGGCAGTTGGACCGCACGCCGATCCGCCGCGGCCATGGCATCGCTGACCTCATATAAAGCGTTGCGGTCTGCAAGCTTGCGGTCATGCATACTGCGCGCGATGACGTGGAAGTGCTGCTCGGCCGAACTGGCATAAAGGGCAAAGATATCGCTCTCGCGATCCCCCAGCACTGTCACCGCCGAGGCCTTGGTGAGCAGCGGCCTGGCCGCAACGGCGGTGGATATCCAGCGCTGCGATTCCTTGTCCGATAATTCCCGATTGTCGTGCGAGGTCGTGCGGCGGCCTTGGCGCGTCCATATCTGTCCGCTCAAAAGCCCAAGACAGGTGCCATCGTCGGCATCCACCGCCAGCAGCGGGTGCAACAGCACGCCATAATTATTGCCTTTGCCGATTTCTCCGAGCCCGCGCCGTCGTTGTGGCGTCGTGTTGAAGTGGATCTCGCTGGTGTCCTGGATGGCCAGCACGTGGCGGCCTTCCACCGCGGTGATCGTGCGTTCGCTCCAGCTTTCGATAATCCGCTCCGCCGTCACCTTGTCGTGGCCGAGAAAGCGGTTGAACCGCACTTCCAGCGCGCGATCTCCCTTGGAAAGCCGACGCAGGCAGACCGTATTGCCCGCAACCATGCGTTCGACGAGAGCCGCCCCCCTTTATCGAGACGACAATCCCCGAACCGGCCCAAGGTCCAATCGATGCCTGACAGCATGCCAACACCTCCGCCAAAGCCGAAGTGTCGCAATAGGAATCACACAAAGTGCCGATTCGGGAATCCCCCAAGGCAACTTCCTGCCAAGAAAGATGTGTGCATGCCCTAGGGCCTTCGCCGGGACGACATCGAGGATATGGCGCCAGCGGAGCTTACGCCGCGCGGATCTTGCCGAGGAAGTCGGTGACCTCGTGGCCGAGCTGGTTGCTCTGGGTCTCGAGCATTTCGGAGGCGCTCTTCACATTGTCGGCGGCCGCGGCTGCAGCATCTGCGTCCGCTTTCACGCCGGTGATGTTGTCCGAGACGTTCTTGGTGCCTTGCGCCGCATATTGCGTGCTGCGCGTGATCTCCTGCGTCGCCGCGCCCTGCTCCTGCACGGCGGCGGCGATCGCGGTGGCGACCTCGTTGACCTCGCCGATGATGCCGCCGATCGCCTGGATCGCGTTGATGGCGTCGCCGGCGACCTTCTGGATGTCGGCGATCTGCTCCGAGATCTCCTCGGTTGCCCTCGCAGTTTGGCTCGCGAGCGATTTCACCTCGGAGGCGACCACGGCGAAGCCACGTCCCGCCTCACCAGCGCGGGCGGCTTCGATCGTGGCATTAAGCGCGAGCAGATTGGTCTGCGCCGCGATCGTGTTGATCAGGCCGACGACTTCGCCGATGCGGCCTGCGGATTGCGCCAGGCCCTGCACCGTGCCGTCGGTCTCGCGCGCCTGGCTGACGGCGCGGCTGGCGATGCCGGCGGCATGCGCGGCCTGCTGGCTGATGTCGTTGATCGAGGCAGACAGCTCTTCCGCAGCCGCCGCGACACTATCAACGCTCATCGAGGCGTCGCCGGAGGCTTTGCCGGCAACCTGCACGCGGTCGTTGGTCTGACGCGACACGGCCGAGAGATCGCCCGAGGTCTTGCGCATTCGCCCCGACGCATCGTTCAGTTCGCCCAGCGTCTTGCGCACGGCACTCTCGAACTCCCCGACATAGGCTTCGACCGCGCGCTGGCGCGTGGCGGCACCCGCATGACGTTCGCGCTCGAGCTCTTCGATCTTGAGCTTGTCGCTGGCCTGCTGCTTGAAAGTCTCCAGCGCGCTGGCGAGGGCGCCGATCTCGTCCTTGCGATCAAGATAGCCGCTGTCGACGGCAAGATCGCCGGAGGCGACCTTGAGCATCGCATCGCGGATGGTGTTGAGCGGGGTGATGACGCGGCGGTTGACCAGCATGATCGCGCCGGCGGCAAGGGCGATGGCCAGCGCCAACAATCCAAGCTGCACGATCAGCGCGCGTTGAGCTGCAGCGCGCTGCTCCAGCGTATGGTTCTTGGCGGCGTCGAGTGCGGCTTCGGCCACGGCCACGGCGCTGGAAAGGCGGCCCACCGTGACGGGGGTCCACTGATTCGCGGTCATCTCGGCCTTTTCGCCATTGGCGAGCGCACCCACCAGGCGATCGCGAAGAGCCAGATATTGCGGATCGAAATAGGCGGTCTTGACCGCGGTCATGGCGGACGACAGCGCCGATGGCAGCTCCATGCCCGAAGCTGATAATTCCAGAGCCTTCCAGATCGCTGTCGTTCCGCCGACGAACTGGGTATAGGCGAGGCGGGCCTCCGGCGTGATACGGCCAGCGTTGAGCCCGGTCGAGATGATCAGCGAGGCTTCGCCGCCGGTGTTGCGGAGCAGCCAGGCGTTCTGCTTGATCGACAGCAGCTGGTCGATCGCGGCGTCCTGGTGGTTGACGGCGGCAGCCAGCACGTTTGAGAGCTTGTCGAGTGTGTCGAGCAGGCCCTGCGTCGTCTCCATATATTCCTTCGGCAGGCCGGCGCGACGCTGGTCCTTCGGTTTGGCAACGTCCTCCCAGAACTGCTTCTGCTCTTCGGTCAGCAGCTTGTAGAGACGCGCGAGCTCCGGCACCATCGTTCCGGATTGCGGGAAGTCCATCGCGGGCAGCAGCGTGAGTGCGTGCGCCATGGCGGGCATCTCGGCGTCCCGGATCGCGCGCAGATATTTCTCGATCTCGGAATCCATCGGCTCGGTCGAATTGAGCAGCCGGTTGGTCGTCGAGCGGTCGGTGCGCAGATTGTGCATCGCCTTGAACAGGTCGGCGGAGGCGTCGGCGATCTCCGAGATGCGGTTGGCGGTCTTGAGGCGATCCCATGACTCGTAGGCGGTGAGCGAGAGCGCGATCACCACACAGATCGACGTGATCGCAATCACTGCCTTCAGCAGCGCAGACACGGTCAGGCGATTGAGCATCGGAGTCCCCCAAATTCCCATTTCACGTCCAGGACGCCCCGGCAAAAACCGAGAAACAGGGCGTGACAGGATCGGCAATCACGTACCGTTCCTGCCTCGCAGACCGAACGGTTTCGACATCTGAAGTGAAAAGGGTAAAATTTTAGGCAGCTGCCCGCCGGTAGAATTACGCATTTACTAGAAGTTGCAATGGGTTGCGCGAATGGAACCGGCGCGCGAGACGGGCGTTAGGACCTCGTTAGCAATTTGCCTGAAGGGGGCCTTGCAATGCTTGTCGGCGTACTCGTCACCTTTCTCGTCGTCATTCTCGTGCTTTATCTCATCAACATGCTGCCAATGGACGGCCGCGCCAAGCAGATCGCGCGCGTGATCGTCATCATCATCGGCATCGTGTCGCTGCTGAAATATCTCGCAGTGTTTTAGCGGGCTCGCGTGCCCAACAAAAAAGCCCCGGCTGAGCCGGGGCTTTCGATGTCAGCACGACGGAACTCAACCCACCGCCTTGGCCTCGCGGCGGCGGGCGGTGAGGATGTACTCGGTGTAGCCGTTCGGCTGCTCGCGGCCCTTGAAGATCAGCTCGCAGGCGGCCTTGAACGCTGTGCCGTCGAAGGCGGGGGCCATCGGCTTGTAGATCGGATCGCCGGCGTTCTGCTTGTCGACGACGACGGCCATGCGCTTGAGCGATTCCATCACCTGCGCTTCCGTGATCACGCCCTGATGCAGCCAGTTGGCGAGATGCTGGCTGGAGATGCGCAACGTCGCGCGGTCTTCCATCAGGCCGACGTCGTGAATGTCGGGCACCTTGGAGCAGCCGACGCCCTGGTCGATCCAGCGCACGACGTAACCGAGAATGCCCTGGCAGTTGTTGTCGATCTCCTGCTTGACGTCGTCTGGCGCCCAGTTCGACTTCGACACCGGAATGGTGAGGATGTCGGACAGCTTTGCGCGCGGGCCGCCCTTGGTCAGCTCCTGCTGGCGTGCGATCACGTTCACCTGGTGATAGTGCAGCGCGTGCAGCGTCGCGGCGGTCGGCGAGGGCACCCACGCCGTGGTGGCGCCGGCCTGCGGATGCGCCAGCTTCTGCTGCAGCATGTCCGCCATCTTGTCGGGGGCAGCCCACATGCCCTTGCCGATCTGGGCGTGGCCGGGCAGGCCGTCGATCAGGCCCATGTCGACGTTCCAGTCCTCATAGGCCTTGATCCAGGCCTGCGCCTTCATCTCGTTCTTGCGGATCATCGGGCCCGCTTCCATCGAGGTGTGGATCTCGTCGCCGGTGCGGTCGAGGAAGCCGGTGTTGATGAACATGATGCGCTTGGAGGCGCGCTGGATGCAGGCCTTGAGGTTGACGGTGGTACGCCGCTCCTCGTCCATGATACCGACCTTGAGCGTGTTCTCGGCCAAGCCCAGCATCTTCTCGACGCGGTCGAAGATCTCGCAGGTGAACGATACTTCGTCCGGGCCGTGCATCTTCGGCTTGACGATATAGGCAGATCCGGTGCGGCTGTTCTTGACCTGGGAATTGCCCTTGAGGTCGTGAATGGCCAGCAGGCCGGAAACGGCGGCATCGAGCAGGCCTTCAGGCACTTCCTCGCCGGTCTCGTCGAGCACCGCGTCGGTGAACATGTGGTGACCGCAATTGCGCATCAACAGCAGGCTGCGGCCGTGCAACTTCACTTCGCCCTTGCCGTCAGGCGTCTTGTAGGAGCGGTCAGCATTGAGCGAGCGCGTCAGCGTCTTGCCGCCCTTCTCGAAGTCCGCCGACAGCGTGCCGTTCATCAGGCCGAGCGTGTTGCGGTAGACGAGCACCTTGTCCTCGGCATCGACGGCGGCGACGGAGTCTTCCATGTCGAGGATGGTCGAGACCGCAGCTTCCATCATCATGTCGGCGACGCCGGCCGGATCGTCCTTGCCGATCGCGCTGTTGCGGTTGATCGTCACCTCGACATGCAGGCCGTTGTTGACCAGCAGCACGGCGCTCGGCGCCGCCGCATCGCCCTGGAAGCCGGCGAATTGCGCGGCGTTCTTCAGTGCGGTGGCGTTGCCGCTCTTGAGCTTCACCGCGAGCTGGCCCGCGACGACGCTGTAGGCGGTGACGTCGGTGTGGCTGCCGGTCGCGAGCGGTGCGGCGGCATCGAGGAACGCCTTGGCCTTGGCGATCACCTTGTCGCCGCGCGCCTTGTTGTAACCCTTGCCGCTCTCCGACGGATCGTGGGGAATGGCGTCGGTGCCGTAGAAGGCATCGTAGAGCGAGCCCCAGCGCGCGTTCGCCGCGTTCAGCGCATAGCGTGCGTTGGTGAGGGGCACGACCAGCTGCGGGCCGCAGATCTTGCCGATCTCTTCGTCGACATTGGCGGTCTCGACCTTCTGCGTCGCGGGCTCTGGGACGAGATAGCCGATCTCCTTCAGGAAGGCGGTATAGGCGGCGAGGTCGAACGCCTTGCCCTTGTTGGCGCGGTGCCAGTCGTCGATCTTGGCCTGGAGCTGATCACGGAAAGCGAGCAGCGACCGGTTCTTCGGTCCCAACTCCTTGATGATGGCGGCGACCCCGGCCCAGAACGCATCCGGCGCGATCCCCGTTTTCGGGGCGGCTTCCTTGGCGATGAAATCGAAAAGGACGGGGGCGATCTTCAATCCGTGGGCGTCGACGCGTTTCATGATGGGCTTTCTTGTTGGAAATGGCTGTTTTTGGCTGCTTTTGACCCGTCAGCAGCAAAATGCGCCCGCAAGGGGCGACTTTCGGGACCTATTAGCCCCAAAATCGGGGCTGTGAGAAGACCCCCGGGGGCTTGTCAAAATGTCAAGAAAAGGTGGGGCGGTCTGCTCGGGCCGCGCCCGAGTGCGCAATGCCAATGCAATGGGCGCGGTCCCTCCCCGGCGTCGTCCTGGCGAAGGCCAGGACCCATTACTCCAGGGAGAAGTTTGGCGAAGATGAGTGGTTCGGGACTGCTGTCGAGCCCAACCGATAGATCACGCGGTGGGTCCTGGCTTTCGCCAGGACGACACCGGTGATGTTGCGCGCAGCGTGCTCCCTCAAGCGAAGCACACGCCTCAAATATTCGCGGCGAGATCCACGACTTCGTCGAACAGCACGCCTGACGTCTTCAGCATCTGCTCGATTTCGTCCGCCGCATCCGCGACCGTCCGCTTCGACGTGTCGATCACGAGCTCGGCCGCCTCGGGCCGCTCGTAGTCGTTGCCGATGCCGGTGAACGATGCGAGCGCGCCGGCGCGGGCCTTTTTGTAATGGCCCTTGGGGTCGCGCTCTTCGCAGATCTCGGCCGGCGTCGCGACATGGATCTCGCGGAACGCCGTGTCGGCGATGCGGCGCGCGGTGGCGCGGTCTTCGCGCGCGGGCGAGACAGCGGCAACGATCGCGATATGGCCGTTGCGGGCGAGATGCGTTGCGACTTCCGCAAGGCGGCGGATGTTCTCGCTGCGATCGGTGGCGGAGAAGCCGAGATCACCGTTGAGGCCGGCACGCAGCGTGTCGCCGTCGAGCAGGATCGGCGAGCCGCCATTGGCGAACAGCCGCCGCTCCAACGCCTTCGCCAGCGTCGACTTGCCGGAGGCGGGCAGGCCGGTGAGCCAGACCACGGCGCCGTTGTGACGATAGCGTGCGGAGCGTTCGTCGGCGCGCAACGCCGATTCCACCGGCACGATGTCGACAGGCACGGCGCGCTGGCCGGCATCGACCGACAGCACCAGACCGCCGCCCGCGATGCGGCCGGAGACCTCGATCACGAGGCGGCCGGTGCGCGGATTCTCGGTGTAGGGATCGGCAGCAATCGGGCTCGACAGGGAGATGTCGATCTCGCCGACATGGTTGCGGCCGATCGCCTTGTTCTCACGGCTCTCGAGCTCGCCGGGATCGACGGCCTTCTCGATCGCCACCACGGTGGCGCGGCTTTCCTTCGGGCCCGAGCGAACCAGGATCTGATCGCCCTTGGCGAGCGGCTTGTCGTGCAGCCAGAAGATGCGTGCGCGCAGCCGGCGCGTCTCGCGCGGGGCGGCGTCGGTATGCGCGATGATGTCGCCGCGCTCGATGAACAATTCGCGGTCGAGCGTGATACCGACCGAGCGGCCGGCGCCCTGACGCGTTGTGACCGGGGTCACCGGCCAGCTCTCGACGGTCTTGATCTTGGCGATCTTGCCGGCCGGCATGATCACGATCTCGTCGCCGGCAATCAGGCTGCCGGATTCAATGCGGCCCGCCACGATGCGGCGGTCGTCGAACTTGTAGATCGCCTGCACCGGCAGGCGCAGCGCCAGCGCTTCGAGCGGCCGCGCCGGTTCGAGGCGGTCCAGCGCCTCGACCACGGTCGATCCCTTGTACCAGCCGATCCGGTCGGTGCGTTCGGCGACGCCGTCGCCGTCACGTGCGGAGATCGGGATGATCGCCGCCGGCGCCACGCCGAGGCCGTTGAGATGCGCGGAGATCTCGTCGCTGATCTCCTTGAAACGTTCCGCGGAGAAATCGACGCGGTCCATCTTGTTGACGACGACAGCGACCTGCTTCACGCCGAGCAGATGCAGCAGGTACCCGTGACGACGGGTCTGGTCGCGCACGCCTTCGAGCGCGTCGATGATCAGCACCGCGCCGTCGGCCTGCGAGGCCCCGGTGATCATGTTGCGCAGGAATTCGGCGTGACCGGGTGCGTCGATCAAAACGATGTCGCGCGAATTGGTGCGGAAGCGGATCTGCGTGGTGTCGATGGTGATGCCCTGGTCGCGCTCGGTCTGCAGTGCGTCGAGCAGGAACGACCATTCGAACGGCATGCCGCGCCGTGCGCTGACGGCCTTCAGCATGTCGAGCTTGCCGTCGGGCAGGCTGCCGGTCTCATGCAAGAGGCGGCCGACCAGCGTCGACTTGCCGTGATCGACGTGGCCGACAATGACGATGCGCACTTGAGGACGCGTGGTGCCGTTCGGAGTGGCGGGCGAAGCGGGGGTGACGATCATGTTCATAGCCGTGATGCGTCCTTGATCAGAGATAGCCGGCGACGCGCAGGCGCTCGAAAGCGTCCTCGGTCTCGTGGTCGAGCGCACGGCCGGAGCGCTCCGGCACCTTGGTCTGCTCGAGCTCGACCAGGATTTCGTCGATGTTCGACGCGGTCGACGCGACCGGATTGGTGATGTCCTGATCGCCCAGCGAGCGATAGCGCTTGCCGTCCTTGGCGAGATACAGCGGGATGATCGGGATGTTCTCGCGCTTGGTGTAGGCCCAGATGTCGGCCTCGGTCCAATGCAGGATCGGGTGGATGCGCAAATGCGCGCCCTGCGGCGGCGATGCGTTGAAATGATCCCAGAACTCCGGCGGCTGGTCGCGGACGTCCCAATTGCCCTCCAGGCCGCGCGGCGAGAACACGCGCTCCTTGGCGCGGGTGGCTTCCTCGTCGCGGCGGATGCCGGCGATCAGGCCATCAAAGCCGTATTTGGCGAGCGCCATCTTGAGGCCCTCGGTCTTGCGCGCCGCGGAGCGGGCGGCCGGCGGCAGGGTCGGATCGACGGCATCGATCGGCGGGCAGGGCTCGACGCGCAGATCGAGCTCCCACTCCTTGCCGTAGTGATCGCGAAATCGATACATCTCCGGAAACTTCTTGCCGGTGTCGACATGGAGCGCCGGAAACGGCAGCCGGCCGAAGAACGCCTTGCGCGCCAGCCAGATCATCACGTTGGAGTCCTTGCCGAGCGACCACAGCAGGGCGATCTTTTTCAAACGACCAAAGGCCTCGCGGAAGATGTAGATGCTTTGCGCTTCCAACTGGTCGAGATGGTCCATGCTGGGGGCAACATCAGCAGAAAATTCTTGCGAGCCCGAGCGTCCGACGGGGGCGGGGCTGCTCACTCCGGCAACTGCGGAATCGTCCTTGAGAAGATGCATCTCTGCCACTTTGCGTTTGGAGGCTAAAATTCTATAGTTGCGCTGCAGAAGAGAAGAAAAAATTTTCTCTTTGCGCGCTTGAAACGACACATATATAGAAAATAATTCCAGTCAACCCCGGATGTGGGGGAAGCGAGTATCGTATGCGGTTCTTGCCGGTATTCCTCGATCTCAAGGCCGGCCCGGTGGTCCTCATCGGCGCGGGCGAGCTTTTGCGCGCAAAACTGCGCGTGCTTGCCGCTGCCGGCGCGCGCATCCGCGTGCATGCGATCGATGGCAATCAGGACCTGGGTCTGAGCACTGAAGACGCGGCGCGTATCGAGATCAGGAGCGGCGATCCGCTGACCTCTGATCTTGCCGGCGTCATCGCCGTGGTCTGCGCGGGTGCGGGCGATGTCGGCGTGGCGATGTCGGCTCGCGCCAAGTCGCTCGGCCTGCCCGTCAACGTGATGGACGATCTCGAACATTCCAGCTTCATCTTTCCGGCGATCGTCGATCGCGGCGATGTCGTGGTCGCCGTTGGCACGGGCGGCACCTCGCCGGTGGTGGCGCGGCGCGTGCGCGAGAAGATCGAGGCACTGCTGCCGGCGCGCATCGGCGAGCTCGCCGAGTTCATCGGCGGCTTCCGCAAATCCATCAACGAGCGCATCGCCGAGTTTCCGCTGCGTCGCCGCTTCTGGGAGCGCGTCATCGACGGTCCGATCGGCGCGGCCGTGTTGGCCGGTCGCAAGGGCGAGGCTGACACAGCGCTCAAGGCAATCTCCGATCCGTCCGATTTCGCGCGCGCCGACAAGCCGGAAGGTTCGGTCGCGCTGGTCGGCGCCGGTCCTGGCGATCCCGACCTTCTCACCATCAAGGCGTTGCGCGCGCTCCAGGATGCCGACATCGTCTTCCACGACGAGCTGGTTTCTCCAGACATTCTCGACCGCATCCGCCGCGACACCGCGCGCGTTCCGGTCGGCCGCCGTGTCGGCAAGCCGGGTATCGGCCAGGACGCCATCAACGAGCGGATGATCGCGGCCGCGCAATCAGGTCAGCGCGTCGTGCGGCTGAAGGGTGGTGATCCCTTCGTGTTCGGCCGCGGCGGTGAAGAGGTCGAAGCGCTGCGCGCTGCCGGCGTTGCCTATTCGATCATTCCCGGCATCACCGCAGGCCTCGGCGGCGCCGCCGATTTCGAGGTGCCGCTCACCTATCGTCGTGAGGCGACCAGGATCACCTTCCTTACCGCGCACAAGGCGCGCGATGCGGAGACGGTGGATTGGTCGATGCTGACCGACACCAAGATGACCGTCGTTGTCTACATGGGCATGACGGCTGCGCCTGCCGTTCGCGCCGGCCTCCTTGCCGCCGGCCGCTCGGCAGAGACGCCGGTGGGCGTTTTCGCCCGCGTCACGCGTCCGGATGCGCAAGGCGCAATCGGCACGCTGCGCGACCTGCCCGAGCTCGTGCGGCAGACCAACGGTGGTCCCGCCATTCTCATCATCGGCGATGTGGTCCGGCATGCCGGTTCGCTTCGCCGTCAAACACCAAAGCAAATCATCTCTGACCTATTGGATGCAGCCGAATGACCTCTCCGCTTGAACAGAAGAAAATCAAAATCGCCGGCCCCTCGGTCGTGACCGCGAACCGCACCTGGGACGGCATCGTGGTGTATCGCACCGCCGCCAAGAGCTGGTCCGCGGACCTCTCGGAAGCTGCGATCGTGCGCAACTCGGACGACGCCAAGGCGTTGCTTGCAGAGTCGGTGGCCGATGACGTCGGCGCCATCGGTCCCTATATCGCCCCGGTGCAGGTCGGCGCGGACGGCAAGGTCGAACCCGGCAATCTGCGCGAACAGATCCGCCGCACCGGTGTCACGATCGGGCAGCCGGCCCAGGTTTAAGGCATCCTCTTATGTACGCTTACGACGAAATCGATCGCACGCTCGTCAACGAGCGCGTCTCGGAGTTCCGCGACCAGGTGAAGCGCCGCCTTTCGGGCGAGCTCACCGAGGACGAGTTCAAGATCCTGCGGCTTCAGAACGGCGTCTATCTGCAACTGCACGCCTACATGTTCCGTGTGGCGATCCCCTATGGCACGCTGGCGACGAACCAGTTGCGGGCGCTCGCCCATGTCGCGCGTAAATATGACCGCGGCTACGGCCATTTCACCACGCGGCAGAACATCCAGTTCAACTGGATCAAGCTCGCCGAGCTGCCGGATGCGCTGGCCGATCTGGCCAAGGTCGGCATCCATGCGATGCAGACCTCCGGCAACAACATGCGCAACGTCACCTCGGACCAGTGGGCCGGCGTCGCGCCTGGCGAGATCGAGGATCCGCGCATCTGGTCCGAACTGATCCGCCAGCACACCACGCTGCATCCGGAATTCTCGTTCCTGCCGCGCAAGTTCAAGATCGCGATCACCGCGTCGGACCATGACCGCGCCGCGATCAAGATCCACGACATCGGGCTCAAGTTGATCAAGAACGAGAAGGGCGAGACCGGCTTCGAGGTTCTGGTCGGCGGCGGTCTCGGCCGCACGCCGTTCATCGCCAAGACCATCAAGCACTTCGTGCATGGCCGCGATATCCTGAGCTATATCGAGGCGATCCTGCGCGTCTACAACCAGTATGGCCGCCGCGACAACATCTACAAGGCGCGCATCAAGATCCTGGTGCACGAGCTCGGCATCGAAAAATTCTCGCGCGAGGTCGAGGAGGAGTGGCAGCACATCCGCAATTCCTCGCTGCAGATCGACGACGAGGTGATCGAGGACATCCGCTCGCGCTTCACCTATCCCACGTACGAGAAGCTGCCGCACATCCCGGACGAACTGCGCCAGGCCGCAGCCGATCCCGAGTTCGAGGCATGGCGCAAGAACTCGGTCGCCCCGCACAAGGTGCAGGGCTATTCCATCGTCACCATTTCGCTGAAGCCGATCGGCAAGCCTCCGGGCGATGCCACGGCCGAGCAGATGGATGCGCTCGCCGATCTCGCTGACAAATATTCCTTCGGCGAGATCCGCGTCGGCCACGAGCAGAACCTGGCGCTGCCGCACGTCGCCAAGCGCGACCTGCCGGCCCTGTGGAAGGCGCTGGACAAGCTTGGGCTCGCGACGCCGAACGTCAATCTGATCACCGACATCATCGCCTGCCCGGGTCTCGATTACTGCTCGCTGGCGAATGCGCGGTCGATCCCGATCGCGCAGGAGCTGACACGGCGCTTCGCCAACCACGAGCTCGCCAACCTGATCGGCCGTCTCCACATCAATATCTCGGGCTGCATCAATGCCTGTGGCCACCACCATGTCGGCCATATCGGCATCCTCGGCGTCGAGAAGAACGGCGAGGAGGTCTACCAGATCACCATCGGCGGCCGCGCCGACGAAGGCGCTGCGCTGGGCAATCTGATCGGCCCCGGCGTCAAGTTCGACGAGGTCGCCGATGTCATCGAGGACGTCGTGGAGGCCTATCTGGCGCTGCGTGAGCGGCCGGAGGAGCTGTTCATCGATACGGTCAAACGCCTCGGCGTCGAACCCTTCAAGGAGCGCGTTTATGCCACTCGTTAACGGCGGAAAAATCGCCGACGACAGCTTCGTCAAGCTGGCCGTCGATACGCCGCTGCCCGATGGCGGCGACATCCTGGTGCCGGCCGAGCGTTTCGTCGGCGAGGCGGAGGCGTTGCTCAAGCGCGCCGGCAAGGTCGGTGTGATCTGGCCGAACAATCGCGACATCGACGAGCTCGTGCCGTATCTCGGCAAGATCGCCGCCGTTGCGCTGGTGTTCCCGACCTTCCGCGACGGACGCGCCTACAGCCAGGCGCGGCTGCTGCGCGAGCGTTACAACTACCGCGGCGAACTGCGAGCCACTGGCCAGATCCTGCGCGACCAGTTCGTGTTCATGCTGCGTGCCGGCTTCGATTCCTTCGAGGTCAAGAAGCAGGCGGATGCGGAAGCCTTCATGCAGACAGCCAAGCGTTACTCGGTGTTCTACCAGCCGACCGGCGACGGCCGCATCACGGCGTTGCACCGGCGCATGCAGCTGCGCCACTCCGAGGGGGTCGGCACATGAACGCCATCGCAACCAAGGTCTCGTCCGTATCCACGCTGCCTTCGGCTGCAGAGCTCGATCGCGCCTTGCGCGATGCCTCGCCTCAGGAGGTCGTTGCGGCCGCGTTGAAGGCGGTCGGGCGCGAGAAGCTCGCGCTGCTGTCGTCGTTCGGCACGGAATCGGCGACGCTGCTCAAGGTGGTGGCAGATGTCGATCCGGCCATCCCGGTGATCTTCCTGGACACCGGCTGGCTGTTCGAGGAAACGTTCGCCTATCGCGACAAGCTCATCGCGATGCTCGGCCTGAAGGACGTTCGCTCGGTCAGGCCCACCGAGGAGACGCTGTCACGCGAAGATCCCGACCGCGATCTCTGGTTCTCCGATCCCGACGCCTGCTGCCGTATCCGCAAGGTGGAACCGCTGGCGCGTGCGCTGAAACCGTTTTCAGCCTGGCTCAACGGCCGCAAGCGTTTCCAGGGAAATGCGCGCGCCGACATTGCCGTTGTCGAGGATGACGGTACGCGGTTGAAGTTCAACCCGTTCGCCAACGTCTCGCGCGAGGAACTCGAAGCGATTTTCGTCCGCGCCAAATTGCCGCGTCACCCACTTGCGGCGTCCGGTTTTCGCTCGGTTGGGTGTATGCCTTGCACGAGCAGAACAGCCGAAGGCGAGGATGAGCGCGCGGGTCGCTGGCGCGGCCGCACCAAGACAGAATGCGGCATCCACACGATGAAGATTTCGTAGCACAGCCAAGCTGCGCGGTTACGAACAAGAAAATCCGGTTCCGTTGACTCGGGACCGTTTCGCCACGAGTTTCGCCTGCATGCCTTCGTCGACACTGGCGTCGTCGAGGTAAATGGAGATGGACATGATGCGTCGTATCGTTCCGCTCGCTGCAGGACTCCTGGTTACGAGTTTCTTGGCAAGCTCGGCTCTCGCCGCTGACATCAATCTGCTGAACGTGTCGTACGATCCGACGCGCGAGCTCTATGTCGAATTCAACAAGGCGTTCGCGAACGCCTATCAGAAGGAGACCGGCAAGAGCGTCGAGATCAAGCAGTCGCACGGCGGCAGCGGATCGCAGGCGCGCGCGGTGATCGACGGCTTGCAAGCGGACGTGGTGACGCTCGCGCTGGCCTACGACATCGACGCCATCGCCGGCAAGGGTCTCACCGCGGCGGACTGGCAGAAGCGGCTGCCGCAGAATTCATCTCCCTACACGTCGACCATCGTGTTCCTGGTGCGCAAGGGCAATCCCAAGGGGATCAAGGACTGGGACGATCTGCTCAAGCCCGGCGTTGCCGTGATCACGCCGAACCCGAAGACGTCGGGCGGTGCGCGCTGGAATTATCTTGCCGCCTGGGGCTTTGCGCAGAAGAAGTATGGCTCAGCCGACAAGGCCAAGGATTTCATCGGAAAGCTCTACCAGCAGGTGCCGGTGCTCGACACCGGCGCGCGCGGGGCGACCGTGACCTTCGTCGAGCGCGGCGTCGGCGACGTGCTGCTCGCCTGGGAGAACGAAGCCTATCTCGCACTGAAGGAATTCGGGGCCGGGAAGTTCGAACTCGTGGCGCCGCCGCTCTCGATCCTGGCCGAGCCGCCGGTCGCGATCGTCGACAAGGTTGCCGACAAGAAGGGCACCCGCAACGTCGCCGATGCTTACCTCCAGTACTGGTACACCAAGGAGGGGCAGGAGATTGCCGCACGCAACTTCTATCGCCCGCGCGATGCCGAGATCGCCAGGAAGCATGAAAATTCCTTCGCCAAGGTCGAACTATTCACCATCGACGATGTTTTCGGTGGTTGGACCAAGGCGCAGAAAGAGCATTTTGCCGACGGCGGCGTCTTTGATCAGATCTACAAGAACTGATCGGGCGCTGTCGGAGGATTTCAGCAGGGGGCTTGGTGAGCGTAATCGCAGCACGACGGCGGACATTGCCGGGCTTCGGTCTCACGATGGGACTGACGCTGACCTGGCTGTCGGTCATCATCCTGATTCCGCTCGCCGGGCTGTTCCTGAAGTCGCTGGAGCTCAGCCCTGAGCAGTTCTGGAACATCCTCTCCAGCCGCCGCACGCTGAATGCGCTCCGCGTCTCGTTCGGCCTCGCCTTTGCCGCTGCCTGCGTCAATCTGGTCATGGGTAGCATCATCGTCTGGGCGCTGGTGCGCTACCGCTTTCCCGGCCGCCGCATCTTCGACGCCATCGTCGACGTGCCGTTCGCGCTGCCGACGGCCGTTGCGGGCGTCGCGCTGACCGCGCTGTTCGCCGAGAAGGGGTGGCTGGGAGCGCCGCTCGCCACGCTCGGCATCAAGGTGGCCTTTACGCCGGTCGGGATCTTCGTCGCCATGATCTTCATCGGCATCCCCTTCGTGGTGCGTACCGTGCAGCCGGTGCTGCAGGATCTCGACCCCGAGATCGAGGAGGCCGCGGGGAGCTTGGGGGCCAGCCGCTGGCAGACCATCATTCGCGTGATCCTGCCGTCGCTCGCACCGGCGCTGCTCACTGGCCTCGCGCTCGCCTTTGCGCGCGCGGTCGGCGAGTATGGCTCGGTGATCTTCATCGCCGGAAATCTACCCAACGTCTCCGAGATCGCACCGCTCCTGATCGTGATCCGGCTCTCCGAATTCCGCTACGCGGATGCGACCGCCATCGCGGTCGTCATGCTCGTCGTTTCCTTCGTCATCATCTTCGCGGTCAACCGGTTGCAGCGCTGGGCGCAGAACCGGATTCCGGCGCGCTGAGGGCGGACCATGACGATGCAGATCGCCGATTCCGTTTCGTTGTCCTCGCCCGAGGCGAGGGCGCGTGCGCATGCCGCGGCCGCGCGCAACAATCTCCGCTCCGAGCCCAGGGCGGTGCGCATCGCGATCATCGCGCTGGCAATGATCTTTCTCACGGTCTTCGTCGTGCTGCCGCTGGCGCTTGTGTTCGCGGAGGCGTTCTCGAAGGGGATACTTCCCTACCTCTCCGCGCTTGCCGAGCCGGAGGCGCTGGCTGCGATCAAGCTCACGCTGCTGGTCGCGGCGATCTCGGTCAGCCTCAATCTCGTGTTCGGCCTCGTCGCCGCCTGGGCGATTGCCAAATTCGAATTCCCGGGCAAGACCTTCCTGATCACGCTGATCGATCTTCCGTTCTCGGTGAGCCCGGTGATCTCCGGCCTCGTCTTCGTGCTGCTGTTCGGCGCGCAGGGCTATTTCGGTGGCTGGCTCAGGGATCACGACATCCAGATCCTGTTCGCGGTACCCGGCATCGCGCTCGCCACCACCTTCGTGACCTTCCCCTTCGTGGCGCGTGCGCTGATCCCGCTGATGCAGGAGCAGGGTACGCAGGAAGAGGAGGCCGCGATCTCGCTCGGCGCCTCCGGCCTGCAAACCTTCTTCCGCGTCACGCTGCCCAACATCAAATGGGGCGTGCTCTACGGCGTCCTGCTTTGCAATGCGCGCGCGATGGGCGAATTCGGTGCGGTCTCGGTCGTCTCCGGCCACATCCGCGGCGAGACCAATACCATGCCGCTCCTGGTCGAGATTCTCTACGACGAGTACCAGTTCGTCGCCGCATTCGCGATCGCCTCGCTGCTCGCGATGCTGGCGCTGATCACGCTGATCGCCAAGACCATTCTTGAACGTCAGCTCGACGAAGGACAGGACGTCAATGACCATTGAAGTCAAAAATCTCGTCAAGCAGTTCGGCAGCTTTAAAGCCCTCGACGGCGTCGACCTCAAAGTCGATAGCGGCGAACTGCTGGCATTGCTGGGGCCCTCAGGCTCGGGCAAGACGACGTTGCTCAGGATCGTCGCTGGGCTCGATTGGCCTGACGCCGGAGAGGTCTTGATCAATGGAGAAGACGCGCTGGCGCAGGGAGCACGCGAGCGCCATGTCGGCTTCGTATTCCAGCACTACGCGCTGTTCCGGCACATGAGCGTGTTCGAGAACGTCGCCTTCGGCCTGCGCGTGCAGCCGCGCGCGGTCCGCAAGGACGAGGCGACGATCCGCAGGCGGGTGAAGGAGCTGCTCGATCTCGTGCAACTGGACTGGCTCGCCGACCGCTATCCGAGCCAGCTCTCCGGCGGCCAGCGCCAGCGCATCGCGCTGGCCCGCGCGCTCGCGATCGAGCCGCGCATCCTCCTGCTCGACGAGCCCTTTGGTGCGCTCGATGCGAAGGTGCGGAAAGAGCTGCGGAGATGGCTACGCTCGCTGCACCATGAGATCAACGTCACCTCGATCTTCGTCACCCACGACCAGGAGGAGGCGCTCGAAGTCGCCAACCGAGTCGTGGTCATGGACAAGGGCAGGATCGAGCAGATCGGCTCGCCTGATGACGTCTATGAGACTCCGGCGACCGCCTTCGTCCACGGCTTTATCGGCGAATCCATCGAGCTGCCGGTTCGGGTCGAGGGCGGCGTCGTCAGGCTCGGCGACCGTCCGCTCAATCTTGCCGCAGACGGCCTGGTGTCTGGCGCGTCACGACTGTTCGTGCGGCGACATGATATGCTGGTCGGCCCGCCCGGCTCGGGCGCCTTCGAGGGCGCGGTTCGGCACGTTCGCAATTTCGGTCCCGTGCAGCGGGCCGAGGTCGCATTGTCCGGCGGCGAGACTATCGAGATCGACGCCCCCCGTGGCCGGGAACTGCGCGCCGGCGACACAATCGGCCTCGAGCCCCGTCGTTACCGCATATTTGCGGGCTGAGGCGCCCCGTCATTCCGGGGCGATGCGAAGCATCGAACTACTGTGCGGGCTTCCGCACCAGAGAATCTCGAGGTTCTCAGGTGCGCGATTGCGCACCATAGTCCGTGCTGTGCGCGCGCCTCGGAATGACGACTACGATTTTCCTCAAAATTCACCTTTCAGCCACGGTTGGTATGCAACAACGGCCCCTCATTTGGGGGCCCCGATTCATGCGCGCTGCGGCCGCAATTCTCATCACTTTGCTTCTCGCCGGCTGTGCCGGCAACGAGGCGCCGGTCCAGCAGCCGTCGATGTATGCCGATATGTCGGTCCCGGGCGCCAAGCTCGATGCGCCGGCCGCCGCGATCATGATCTCGCAATACCGCCGGAACAACGGTCTCGGCATCGTCGAGATCGACCCTGAATTGATGCGGCTCGCCGAATCCCAGTCCAACGCCATGGCCGCCGCCAACAAGATGGACCATGACGTCCGCGCGCCCTTGGCCAAGCGGCTCAATGCCGGCGGTTATCCGGCAACCGTGGCGGTCGAGAACATCTCGGCTGGCTATCATACGCTGGCGGAAGCGTTTTCCGGCTGGCGCGACTCGCCTCCGCACCGCGCCAACATGCTCAAGGGTGGTGTCACAAAATTGGGCATCGCGGCGAGCTATGCTCCAGGTACCAAGTACAAGGTGTTCTGGACCATGATTTTGGCGTCGACCGACCCACGATAAGCCAGACTTGATCCCGGGATGCATTGACGTAGCGACAGACTGTCGCCACGGTGCCTCGCTCTTTGCTATTGTTCCCGCATGACAGATCACAGCCCGGAAGTCGCAACAGTCCCCGCGAAGGCGCAGCGCGTCCTGGTTCTCCAGGGCGGTGGTGCGCTCGGCTCCTATCAGGCCGGCGCCTATCAGGCGCTCTGCCATTTCGACTTCGAGCCGGAATGGGTTGCCGGCATCTCGATCGGTGCGGTCAACGCCGCCATCATCGCCGGCAATGAGGGTCAAATCCGCGTCAAGCGGCTCAAGGAGTTCTGGGAGATGGTTTCCGCGCCGGTGCCGTGGAAGCCGATCGGCAAGAGCGACCACAGCCGCGAGCTGTTCAATTCCACCAGCGCCGCGCTGATCGCGACGTTCGGCGTGCCGGGCTTCTTCGTCCCGCGCGTCCCGCCTGCGCCGCTCTGGCCACCCGGCAGCCGGCAGGCCGAGAGCTATTACGACACCGCGCCGCTGAAGAAGACGCTGGAGCGGCTGGTCGATTTCGACCGCATCAACGACCTCAAGACCCGCCTGTCGGTTGGGGCCGTCGGCGTCACCTCCGGCAATTTCAAATATTTCGACAATTACGAGTTCAAGAAGCTCGGCAAGACCATCGGCCCCGAGCACATCATGGCCTCCGGCGCCTTGCCGCCGGGCTTTCCGTCGGTCGTCATCGACGGCGAGCATTACTGGGACGGCGGCATCGCCTCCAACACACCGCTCGATTTCGTGCTCGATGCCGAGCTCGATCGCGACATGCTGATCTTCCAGGTCGATCTGTTCAGCGCCCGCGGCGACCTGCCGACCTCGCTGCTCGAGGCCACCGAGCGCGAGAAGGACATCCGCTTCTCCAGCCGCACGCGGATGAACACCGACAAGAACAAGCAGTTGCACAACGCCCGCCGGGCCGCGCGCGAGCTCATCAGCAAATTGCCGGACTATCTGAAGAACGACCCGTCCGTCGAATTCCTCGCAAAAGCGTCGCGCGAAAGCACCGTCACCGTGGTGCACCTGATCTATCGCAGCAAGAACTACGAATCCTCGTCCAAGGACTACGACTTCTCCCATGTCGCCATGGTCGAGCATTGGGAAAGCGGCGTGCGCGACGTGCATTTGTCGATGCGCCACAAGGACTGGCTGGAGAAGCCGCAGTCCGGCGAGACCATGGTGACCTACGATCTCACGGGGGACGTCACCGCGCCCCCGCCAAAAAGGAGCGAATAACTATGGGTACTCTGTCAGGCAAGAACGCCGTCGTGACCGGATCGACCAGCGGCATTGGCCTTGCCTATGCGCGCGCGTTCGCGGCTGCCGGCGCCAATGTCGTCATCAACGGCTTCGGCTCACCGGAGGACATCGAGAAGGAGCGCACGAAAATCGAGTCCGATTTCGGCGTGAAGGCGGTCTACTCGCCCGCCGACATGACCAAGCCGGCCGAGATTGCCGGGATGATCGCGCTCGGCGAGAAGTCGTTCGGCTCGGTCGACATTCTCGTCAACAATGCCGGCATCCAGTTCGTCTCGCCGATCGAGGAATTCCCGCTCGAGAAGTGGGACCAGATCATCGCGATCAACCTGTCCTCGGCCTTCCATGCCATCCGCGCCGCCGTTCCCGGCATGAAGAAGAAGGGCTGGGGCCGCATCATCAACACCGCATCGGCGCACTCTCTGGTCGCCTCGCCCTTCAAGTCGGCCTATGTGTCGGCCAAGCACGGCATCGCCGGCCTGACCAAGACCGTGGCGCTGGAAGTCGCGACCAGCAAGATCACCTGCAACTGCATCAGCCCCGGCTATGTCTGGACGCCGCTGGTGGAGAAGCAGATCCCGGACACGATGAAGGCCCGTAATCTCACGCGCGAGCAGGTCATCAACGACGTGCTGCTCGACGCCCAGCCGACCAAGGAGTTCGTGACGTCGGAGCAGGTCGCAGCGCTGGCGCTATTCCTGTGCAGCGACGATGCCGCGCAGATCACCGGTACCAACCTGTCGATCGACGGCGGCTGGACGGCGGAGTAAATCCAACCTCTGTCATGCCCGGCTTGACCGAGGCATCCAGGGCGGGGTCGCCCGGTCAAGCCGGGCGACGACAGCGAGAGTGTGGCGACAGCTTCTGCCTCAGTGGCTCCAGGCCAGAGCCGTCACGATCGCGGATTGCAGGTTGAGCTCCGCGAACATGATCTTGCCGGCGACCACGACGAGGACGCTGGCGAGCGCCACGCGCAGTACCGTCTCCGGCACGCGCGTCGCGCTGTAGCTGCCGACGATGATGCCGGGCAGCGAGCCCAGCAGCAGCACGCCCATCAGGCCCCAGTCGACCGAACCGAGCATCCAGTGTCCGATGCCGGCCACCAGCGTCAGCGGCACCGCGTGCGCGATATCGGAGCCGACGATGGTCGCCATCGGCAGGCGCGGGTAGAGCAACAGCAGCACGGTCACGCCGACCGCGCCGGCACCGACCGACGAAATCGACACCAGCACGCCGAGCACGATCCCGGTGACAACCGTGGCAATCACCGTGGTGCGCTCACTGACCTGCTCCATGCGCCGGCGATAGCGCTCCATGATCGACTTGCGGAAGATCAGCGATGTTGCGGTCAGGATCAGCGCAAAGCACAGCACCAGGTTGACCAGGTTCCGCTCGGCATCGCTCTTGAGATCGAGCTTCCACAGCACCAGCAGCGTCAGGGCGCTCGCCGGAATGCTGCCGCAGGCCAGCCGCAGCACCGCCGGCCAGTGCACGCTGCGCGACCAGCCATGCACGACGCTGCCGCCGGTCTTGGTGGCGGCGGCATAGAGCAGGTCGGTACCGACGGCGGTGGTCGGGTGAATGCCGAACAGCAGGATCAGCAGCGGCGTCATCAACGAGCCGCCTCCCACTCCGGTCAGCCCGACAAGCAGGCCGACGCCGAAACCCGAGGCGACGTAAAGCGGATCAATCATGGTCGGGGAAATCTAGGTTTATCTCGTCAGTTGGGCAATATGACGTAGAATAAATTTCCCCCAGGGCGCAACCGCTTGGACGGAATAAGAAAAATTCTGCTCTGAAACGGAACTGGCTAGGTGTTTCGCCTTGTTCTCGGGCTCGTTGCGAAACAGACGTTCCGCGGGGAGCGGCAATATAAGTGCGAAGTACCTATTTACCAAACGCCAGCACGTGCAGGCCCAGCCGCTGCCGCACGATCCAGAACAGCAGCACCGTCTCGAAGGTGAGCGAGATCGAGGTCGCGGCGGCGGCGCCGTGGCCGCCGAAGCGGGGCACCAGCGCGATGCAGAGCACGACGTTCATCACGAAGGCCAGGGCATAGGCCAGTGCGCAGATCTTCTGCTGGCCGAGCATGTTGAGCAGACGCTCCACCGGGCCGATCGCGGCGCGCACCACGAGGCCGATCGCGGCGACGAACATGATGTCGTAGCCGACCACGAATTGCGGCCCGAACAGCCAGAGCAGGGGCTTGCCGAGCGCGAGCAGCACGGCGGTCGCTGCCAGCGACGGCCAGAACGTCCAGTTGATGGCATGCGCGACATAGGCGGACAGCCGCGCCTTGTCGCCGAGCGCATTGTATTCGGCAAAGCGGTGCGCCGTCGTCGCCGACATCGCGTAGTGGATGAAGGACACCAGCGCCAGCGTCTTCACTACGGCAAAGTAGACGCCGACCTCGTCCGACGGACGGAACTGCTGCAGCACCAGCACGTCGGTGTAGGACAACAGCAGGTAAAAGCTTTCGACCAGCAGGATCGGCAGCGACACTGCGAGCCACCCGCTGATGTCATAGGCCTTCGGGCCGGGCGCGATGTGACCGGCGAGCTTACGGTTCAGCACCACCATCTGCCCGGTCATGGCGACCCACACGGCGCCTGCGCTCGCGACCATCGCCGCGACCGCACCGAGATGATAGCCGAGCAGGAACGCGATCGCCGTGATGCCGATGATCAGCGCCTGGCGGATGATGAATTGCGGCATCAGACCGAGCTGCATCCAGTCATGCGAGCGCGCGATGCCGTCCTGGGTGTTGGCGACGACGAAAGCGGGCAGCGTCATGCAGCCGATATAGAGCGGCAGCTCCTCGGCCGGATCGATCCAGGGCGACAGCAGCTTGACGATTCCGGCAAGCGCCAGCGACGTCAGCGTCGAGACGGCAAAGGTGAGCCAGCGGCTGCCGGAGAGAAAGCCGCGCAGCAGCGCGTGGTCGCCGCTGGCGCGATATTCCGGAATGATTTTTTGCGCGGAAGCCGAGATGCCGAAGTCCATCATGCTGCCGAGCAGCAGCACCCAAGTCCAGACATAAACGTAGATGCCGTAGTCGGACGTGCCCATCCAGCGCGCGAGCAGGACCTGCGAGAAATAGGCGAGGCCCGCGCTGATGACGCGGATGATGAAAATGGTGCCGGCAAGCCGTCGCGTCAGCGACGCTTCGCTCGAGCCGCCCGTCAACCTGGCGCGCAGCCGCGCGATCAGCCCGGCCGGTCCGGTCGTTGCAGGCTCTGCATCCATCACGGCCAATTCGAAAAATCCCCGGGCGTTCCGCGCATTCTGCGGCAGGCTTGGTGCGGTGGTCCCTGGGATTAGCAACCATTCGTTAAGATTCGGTTGGGTGGGCGTGTTGTCGCGCCAACCGCCGCTGTCATCCCCGCGAACGCGGGGATCCATAACCACAGGGAGAAGTCGTTTCGCGGGCCGGCAACTCCGAGTCCTCGCCAAACCACTCCCTGTGGCTATCGTGACGAGCACAAGCGCTCGCACGGGGTCCCGGATCTGCGCTTCGCATGTCCGGGACGACAGCTGAGGGTGGGCGCTAGCAGCGCAACTCACACGCTCTCGCCAGGACGACACCTACTCCAAATTCGTATTGAACTCGTACGATTTCTCCGGCCCGACCAATGTGAACTTCAGCGCTGCGCCGTCGGGCTTGACGCCCGGCGGCAATCCGTCGAGCTCGAACGAAAATCGCTTCACGCCGGGCGGGCTGTGCTCGACCAGATCGGGAATCGGCAAAGACCACTCGGGCGTCGGTCCTTCGACGAACAGATTCACCTTGCTGTTCTCGGGCGCAACGACATCCACCACCACGTTCTTGGGCCCGTCGCGCTTGACATCGCGGATGGTGAGCGGATTGGGATCGCCGACATTGGCGGGTTTCGGCACGGTGTCGAGCGCAGTGCGCAGATTGGCGTCTTCAGTCGAGGCGACGTTGTTGAAACCGAGCTCGACATTGGCCTCGACGGGAATGCAGAGCTTTTCGCACACGGCGTAATTGATCTCGGCACGCAACGTCACCGGCTTGTCGGCGGCCTTGGCGACGATACGCAAGGGCAGCACGATCTGGTCGTGATAGCCGATCGAATGGCCGCCCGCGCCGTCGTCGAACTTTTGCGGCGCCGGCCACATCACGGTCACCGCTTCGACATTGTCCGACTTCGAGAAGTCGAACCGCGGTGGAACGCCGGAATCGCCCGGCATGCG
Organism: Bradyrhizobium sp. T-1; assembly: GCF_053592855.1. NCBI lineage: Bacteria > Pseudomonadati > Pseudomonadota > Alphaproteobacteria > Hyphomicrobiales > Nitrobacteraceae > Bradyrhizobium > Bradyrhizobium sp. T-1. The sequence goes on from NZ_CM132115.1 coordinate 1,194,593, forward strand.
CCAGTAGGTCTTCCAGCCAGGCTGGAGCTGGACGGCGATGCCGCCGAGCAGCACCGCGCCGCTGCGCGATCCCGCCAAGAGCCGCACCGCCGAATGTCCGTCGCGCTGCCACGGCGAGGCGTCGTCGGCATGGGCTACCGTCGTCAATGACGACGCAAGCAGGGTTGTTGCGACGCCAATCGCCGCATGCAGGGGAACTCTTGTCAGCATGGCACGTCTTTACAGGGTCACCCCGGGGCAAACCATTGAATTGCTTGTGATGGATGCACTCGAATCAGGTCTCTGCAAGCCTTGATTTGACAGCAGGGCGGCCCGACATCAGGATAGGAATTGAAACCGGAGTGCTTCACCGATGGCTCCCACAGGCAAAAGGACGGGCGAAAGCACGCGCCGCGCGGGCCCCGCGCTTCCCAATTCGGCCGGCTATCTCGACGGCCGGCTCCTGATCGCGATGCCGGTGATGGGCGACGAGCGCTTTGAGCGCTCGGTGATCTATCTTTGTGCGCATTCGGCCGAGGGCGCGATGGGCATCATCGTCAATCACCCGGCCGGCAGCATCGATTTTCCCGAGCTGCTGGAACAGCTCGGCATCGTCAAGAAGGGCGAGCACATCAAGCTGCCGGAGAATGCCGAAAGCATGAAGGTGCTGCGCGGCGGGCCGGTCGACACCGGGCGCGGCTTCGTGCTGCATTCCAGCGACTTCTACATCGAGAACGCGACATTGCGGATCGATGACGGTGTCTGCCTCACCGCAACCGTCGACATCCTGCGTGCGATCGCCAACGGCTCCGGCCCCAAGCACGCCATTCTCGCGCTCGGCTACGCCGGATGGGCGCCGGGCCAGCTCGAGACCGAGATCCAGAGCAATGGCTGGCTGCATTGCGACGCGGATGCAGATCTGATCTTCGGCGACGACGTCGACGAAAAATACGGACGCGCCTTGCGCAAGATCGGAATCGATCCCGGCATGCTGTCGAACGAGGCGGGGCACGCGTAGTTGGTGGCCGTCGTCCTCGCTGCTCGCCCCACTCTCCGCCGTCGTCCCGGACGAGCGCGCCTCGAGCGCGCGCAGATCCGGGACCCATACTCCCAGGGCGGAGTTTGAGGCAGGCTCATCACCATGAGTCTTCGCCAAACCAGGGCCTGTGGTTATGGATCCCGGATCTGCGCTCCGCTTCGCTGCGCTTGTCCGGGACGACGGCGGAATTTGTGGCTAGTCCAAAGCACCTACTCAGCCGCCTGTTGCTGCACCGTCGGCTCGGTCCCCGCCACCGTTGCGCGGCGCATGTCGCGGGGTTGCGATTGGTCGTAGCGGCGGACGCGGTGCATGGTCTGGCGGTTGTCCCACATCACGAGATCATGCAGCTTCCATGTGTGGACGTAGACGAACTCGGCCTGTGTCGCGTGCTCGTTGAGGTCGCGCAGCAACAGTCGTCCCTCCGGAACGCTCATGCCGACGATCTTGCCGGCATGCGATGAGAGATACAGCGACTTGCGGCGATGGACCGGATGGGTCCGGACCAGTCGCTGCAGCACCGGCTTGAACATCGCCTTCTCGTCGTCGGTGTATTCGGTGAAGCCGAGTGATCCCCGCGAATACATCAGCGAGTGCTCGCAGATGAGGTCGTCGATCTCGGCCTTGGTCTCGTCGTCGAGCGCGTCATAGGCCGCGCGCATGTCGGCGAACTCGGTGTTGCCGCCCTTCGGGTTCACCACGCGCGCCGACAGCAGCGAGAATTTTGCCGGGATGGGGCGGAACGAGCTGTCGGAGTGCCAGAGGCAGTTGCCGAGGTTGAACAGATTGGCGCGGCTGTCCCTGGCGAGCGGCTTGCCGTCCTTGCCGAGGTTCGAAACATCGTTCAAGCCCGAGCTAAGGCGGTATTCGCTGGCCTTGGTAATGTTGCCGCCGCGCGCATCTTCGCGCTGGCCGAAGTTCAGCGCGAAGGCCATCTGCTGCTCGTCGGTGATGTCCTGGTCGTGGAAGACGAGCACCGCGTATTTGTCCATCGCGGACTCGATCTCGCGGGCCTGATCCGGTGTGAGAGGCTTCTGTAGGTCGAGGCCGGAAACCTCACCGACAAAATGCTTCTGAAGCTGCCGGATGGCGATCGTCATGGCGACTCTCCCCGAAGATGAGCGGTTGCTCCGCCCTTGTCGATGAAAAAGCTACTCCGGTGCAGGTTGATGTCAACGCTCCGCGTGCATGGCTCTTACGCGTTGCGCGCCATCAGCCCGCCGTCCACCGGGATCACCGCGCCGGTAAGAAACGATGCCGCGGGCAGGCACAGGCTCAGCGTCATATGCGCGACTTCCTCGGGATCGCCGTAACGGCCGAGCGCCGTGCGGCGCTTGGCGTAGATGGTCTTGTGCTCTTCGGAGATGCGGTCGGTGATCCCGGTGCGGATCGGCCCCGGGCAGATGCAGTTGACGGTGATGCCCTCACGACCGAGCTCCACCGCGAGCGAGCGGGTGAGGCTCGCGACACCGCCCTTCGCAGCAGAATAGGGGCTGTGCAATGCAGTGGCCCCAAGCGCCTCGGTCGAAGCGATGTTGACGATGCGCGGCGACTTCGATCTGCGCAGATGCGGCAACGCGGCGCGGATGATGCGCGGATGCGCCGTCAGCATCACGGCGATGCCTTTGGACCAGGCATCTTCGTAACCCTCGTCGTCGATCGCGACGCGCACGGAGATGCCGGCATTGTTGACGACGACGTCGATCCCGCCGAAATGCGCAGCGACACCGTTGACCACGCGTTTGATCTCGCCGCCATCGGCGACATCGAGCTTCCACGCCTTGGCCGAGCCGCCGCTTGCCGCGATGTCCTTGGCGACCGCATGTGCGCCCTGCTCGTCATGATCGGTCACCGCCACGTTGGCGCCCTCGGCTGCGAACACGCGCGCAGTGGCGCGCCCCATGCCGCTGGCTGCGCCCGTGACGAGAACGACCAGATCCTTTACGGAGCGGCTGAGCTGCTTGAACTCGGACATGGCATTCCTCGTGTCTCTTGTTTCTTGTTGTGAGATAGACAAGGCTGGCACCGATCCGCAGACAGGTCAAACAAGCAAGGACCAAGGGAGGCCGCGATGGCGAGCGAGCTCGATTTCACAGGCAAGCAGGTGCTGGTCGTCGGTGGTTCCAGCGGTATCGGCAACGGCATCGCGCAAGCCTTTCGCACAAGAGGCGCGCATGTCGCGGTGTGCGGCACGCGTGCTCGGCACACGGAATATTTGGCGGAGGAGGGCTCCGATCTCACCGGTCTTGCTTATGCACAGCTCGACGTCAGCAACCCCGGCGCGATCGAAGCGTTCAAGCCGTCCTTCGATCGGCTCGACATTCTGGTGCTGGCGCAGGGTGCGGTGATCTATCGCCGCGGCGAGTTCGAGATGGCAGGCTTCCGCAAGGTCGTCGAGGTCAACCTCATGAGCCTGATGGCGTGCGCAACGCGGTTTCATTCCATGTTGCGGGATTCCAAGGGTGCGCTGATCATGGTGTCCTCGACCGCGGCCTATCATTCCACCATGGGCAATCCCGCCTACAATGCGTCGAAGACCGGCGCGGTCGGATTGACGCGGACGCTGGGCGAGGCGTGGGCGGAAGACGGCATCCGCGTCAACGGCATCGCGCCCGGCCTCGTCGATACCAAGATGACGAAGGTGACGACAGACAACCCCAAGCGGCTCGAAGGTGCATTGTCACGCATTCCGCTGCGGCGATTGGGCACGCCGGCCGACATGGCAGGCGCAGCGCTGTTCCTCGCCTCGCCGCTGTCGTCGTACATCATCGGGCAAACGCTGGTTGTCGATGGTGGACTCATTCTCTGAGCAGCAATGGAACTGCGCTCCTCCTGATCGGTTACTTGGGCAGACCCCCGAGGAGGAGCATTATGGACAAGGATCGGATTGTCGGATCGGCCAAGGAATTTGCTGGACGCGCAGAGGGCGCCGTCGGCGATCTCGCAGGCGACGCGCAGACGCAGGCGTCGGGCAAGGCGCGGGAAGCCGCAGGCACGGTGCAGAATCTCTATGGCCAGGCCAAGGACGCCGTGCGTGACGCCACTGACTCCGCCGCGAGCTACGCCAAGGATGCCTATGAGAACAGCGGCGAGACCCTTCGCGATGGCTCACAGGCGCTGTCGAAGAAGGTGCAGGACAATCCGCTCGGCGCGCTGCTGGTTGCCGGCGGCATCGGCTTCGCGCTCGCGCTTCTGATGTCACGCCCGGCACGTCGCCCGCCGCCGCGCTGGCGCTATTACGGTTAGTCGCTCGTCATTCCGGGGCGCGCGAAGCGCGAGCCCGGAATCCATCGAGCCGCCGTCAATGTTGATGAATGGATTCCGGGCTCGCGCCAAGAGGCGCGCCCCGGAATGACAATTTAATTCAGAGCAACGCTTACCGAACCACTTCCGCCGAATGCCCGACGTTACCCGGCGGACGCGGGATCGCGGGATTCGGGTTTCGCGGGGCGGGCGCCAGCTGACGCGGCGCTGGCTGCGGCGAGCCGAAGCCGAAGAATTCCCGCAATGACGGTGTGGCCTGAGCCGGCTGCTGCGGCGTCGTCGGCTTCTTCGGCGCGAGCGGCTTGGGCGGCAGAATTGCGGCGGCTGCGCCCGGCGCGCCAGGCGTACCGGGAGCTGCAGCACCACCGTCGGGAGTCGTCGCCGCGACGGGCGTATCGCCCTTGGCCTGCTCACGACCGACTTCGCGGCGCGGCCAGGAATAGTCGTCGGCACGGCCGGCGGGCGCGGCCAGCGGCTCGCCTTTCACCAGCGTCCGCGCGGCGAGTGCATCGACGGCGGCCGGACGTGTGCCCGGTCCGCCCAGCAATTGATCGGTCGAGATCGAGGCCGCAACCAGCGGCACGATCGGACCGGCGAGCGGCCGCGGCGGGGGCTTGCCGGGCTCGGCGTTGGTATCCGGCGTCGCCGGCTCGCTCGGCAACGCGATCGGGCCGGAGCGCCCCGCCAGCAGGCGCGTGATCTCGCGCTCGACATAGTGCGCGAGTTTTCGGGCGCCCGGCTTTGTGAAGTAGACGCCGTCGCCGCTGCGGAGCTGGCGGATCTGGCCTTCGAAATCCGGGCCCTTCTGCAGGAAGCGGCCGGCTTCGTCGACAAAACCGTCCCAGACATCCACATAGGTGATGCCGGCCTTGGCCGCGCCTTCGCGATAGAGCGAATCCAGGAACAGCATGTCGGCGGTGCCCTTGGGTCCGCGGATCGCGGGCAAGCCGACCCAGAGAACCGGAACGCCCTTGGCCTTCAGGACGTTCGCGAGCTCCTCGATCTTCTTGCCGTACAGTTCGACCCAATGGTCGTCGCGGAATTCGTAGAGGCCGTTCGGGTTGCGCGCGGTCTTTTCAGGTGCGGCGGCCGGCGTATCGGCGTTGTCGGCGTCATCCTGCGGCAGGTCGGTGTCGACAGGCTTGTCGTCGGGCTTGGCGGCGGTGTCAGGCTTGGCCTCGCCCGGCTTTGCGTCACCTTTTCCTTGCGGCTTGGCGCGTGCGCCCTTGTCGTTCTTCTTGTCCTTGTCGGATTTCTCGGGCGCAGCTTCGCGGATCGCGATGCGGTCGTTGAGACCGAGCATGACGACGATGACGTCGGGCTTCTCGGTCTCCAAAATACCCTTCGCGGCCGCAGCCCAATCCGAGGGCTCGCCCTTCGGCTGATACTTGATCAGACCCGAGGTGGTCCGGTGCTTGCGGATCACGCCCATGTCGGGCTGCTCGGTGTAGGCGTCTTCCAGACCGTAGGCGAGCCAGTCGGCCATGGCGTCGCCGATCACCAGCGCGTTCTTGTCGGCAATGGTGTCGCGCTTGGCGGGCGCCGGCGCGCGCGAAAAATCCTGGCGCGGGGCCTGCGGCTGTTGCTGCTGGAATGGCGCGAAGAAATCGCCGCCGAACCAGCCGCCGCCGCCGCTGCGCGGCGGGGCCGCGCGTTGCGGCGGGCCGCCGAAGCCGGGGAAGTTGAAGAACTGCGCCGAAGCCGGTCCCGCGATCGAGATCAGAATCGCAAGCGATGTCCCCAGCGCGATCAGCGGGCCGGTCTCGGTCAGCGCCTTGAAAAAGGATTTGGGCTTCGACATGCGATCTCGGGCGCGCGCAGCGGGTCTGGGATTAGCTCCATATAATAACGGAATCGGGCGCCAAACGGGCAAATTCTCTTGCAGAATCTTAGGGCCATACACCGACGATCGGCCAAAATCCCCGCTCAGGGTTACTTTTGGCGCGATTTTACCGCCCGCGCAGGCGTTCCAGCACGTCGGAGGAGGCAAACCCGTCTGCGGGTACCCCGATCGAGGCCTGGAAATTGCGCAGTGCGTCCCGGGTCTGGCCGCCGAACTGGCCGTCCGGGGTGCCCTTGTAGAAGCCGCGCTGGGCCAAAAGCTGCTGAAGTTCCAGCCGCTCGCCCCTGGACAATTCGCGCTCCTGCCGCGGCCACGGCTGCACGAAGGGTGCTCCGCCACGCAGGCGGTCGGCGAAATGGCCGATCGCCATCGCATAGGCCTCGGCCGGATTGTATTTCATGATGACCCGGAAGTTCTGCAGCATCAGGAAGCCCGGTCCCTGCGCGCCGGCTGGCGCCAGCAGATAGGCCTTTTCCGCCGGATGCGGGAAAGGCTGGCCCGTCGCCCGTTTGAGCCCGAGCTTTTCCCACTGCGCGATCGTCATCATCTTGGCGCGGTCGGCCAGCATGTAGTTGAAGCCCTGCGGCACCACGACCTCAAAGCCCCAGGTCTGGCCGCTTTGCCAGCCGTCCTTCTTGAGATTATTGGCGGTCGAGGCGATCAGGTCGGTTGGATTGTCGACCACGTCGCGCCGTCCGTCGCCGTCGCCGTCCACGGCAAAGCGCTTGAACGCGGTCGGCATGAACTGGGTCGGGCCGAACGCGCCGGCCCAGGAGCCGCGCATCTGCTCCGGTCTGAGATCGCCGCGGTTGAGGATCTCCAGTGCGGAGAGGAATTCGTCCTTGAAATAGGCCTGGCGGCGGCCGATGCAGGCGAGCGTCGCGGTCGATTGCAGCACGCTGCGGTCGCCCATCTGCGTCGAATAGTTGGACTCGATGCCCCAGATCGCGGCGATGATATAACGGTCGACGCCATAGGCCTTCTCTGTCGCGTCGAACTGCGCCTTGTATTTGGCGAGGACTTCCTTGCCCTTGGCGAGGCGGTTGTCGTTCACGAGAATGTCGAGATAGTCCCAGATCGACTTGGTGAACTCGGGCTGCGAATCCATCAGGTCCATGATGCGCAGATCGGGCGTAAGGCCTGCGGTGAAGCGCTGAAAGTTTTCCTGGGTGATGTTGCGCCGTGCGGCATCCGGCCACATGCCCGCGACGCAATTGTCGAAATTGCCCGCCGCCTCGCGGATCGCGGTGGCCGTCATCAGCGGATGGCCGGAGGCACCGTCCTCGCCGCTCCAGGGCTGGGCACCGCCGGGGGTGGGCGCAGGTTGCGACGGTGCCGGGTCCGAGCCGGAGAAAATGCCGCCGAACAGTTTTGACAGGCCATTTTGCCCTTGCTGCCCTTGTTGTCCTTGGGCCTGCGCGGACACTGGGAACAGCAGGCCGGCCGCAATCATTGTTGCGCCGGCTATAATTCCCGTGCGTTTTGCCAGTCCTGCCATCAATTGCATCATGTCCCATCCGTCTGGCCGAAAATTCGCCATCAGGAGGCCTCGTTACGGTTGCCAATATCTTAACAAAGGTGAATTTCTGCTGGTCACCTTTTTCGCAAATTCTCGGAGACCGAGCCCTACATCCGCCTTTGTTACCGGCTGCAAACCGGCTAGCAAGATGTCATTGCTTCTTTCACCTGCGCTCCAGGGTATTCGATCAATCACATGAAAATCCGCAAAGCTGTATTCCCCGTCGCCGGCCTCGGGACCCGCGTCTTGCCCGCGACCAAGGCGATGCCGAAGGAAATGCTCACCATCGTCGACAAGCCGCTGATCCAGTACGTGTACGACGAGGCGCGTGAAGCCGGTATCGAGCACTTCATTTTCGTCACCGGCCGCAACAAAAATGTCATTGAAGACCATTTCGACAGGATGTTCGAGCTCGACACGACGCTGAGCCAGCGCGGCAAGAAGGCCGAGCAGGAGATTTTGGCGCAGAACCAGCCGGAAGCCGGCGCCGTCAGCTTCACTCGCCAGCAGGCGCCGCTCGGCCTTGGCCACGCGGTCTGGTGCGCGCGCGACATCGTCGGCAACGAGCCGTTCGCGGTGGTGCTGCCCGACGAGCTCGTGCTCAATTCGCCCGGCTGCCTGAAGCAGATGATCGAAACCGCTGCAACGCTCGGCGAGAAATCCAACCTGATCGCGGTCGAGGCGGTACCCGATCATCTCACCCATCAATACGGTATCTGCGGCGTCGGCAAGCGCACCGGCAAGATGTTCGAGGTCGACGGCATGGTCGAGAAGCCGGCCAAGGGCACCGCGCCCTCCAACCTCTCGATCACCGGCCGCTACATTCTCCAGCCGGAAATCTTCAAGATCCTGGAGACCCAGGAGCGCGGCGCCGGCGGCGAGATCCAGCTTACCGACGCCATGATCGGCCTTTCCAAATCGCAAAAGTTCTATGGCGTCGAGTTCGAGGGCGAGCGCCATGATTGCGGCTCCAAACCCGGCTTCCTCCGCGCCAACATCGCCTACGCACTGAAGCGGCCCGAGCTGCGCGAGGGGCTGATTGCGGAGATGAAGAAGTATCTGGGGCAGTCCTAGCGCCGCGTCATTGGCAATGACGGAGAGAGACGCTCACGCCACCAGCGACAGCTTCGGCAGGCTCGCCACCACCGATCGGTTGCGGCCGCCGGCTTTTGCGGCATAGAGCGCCTTGTCGGCGGCGGCGACCAGGATCGCCCAATCCATGCCGGCGGTGGGCGCGAGGCTGGCGATGCCGCAGGAGACAGTCGATCCCGCCTCGACGTCCGACCAGCCCTGCACCTTGGCGCGGATGGTCTCGGCGATTCTGAAGGCATCGGCGGCCGAGCTGTTCGGCAGCAGCACGGCGAACTCCTCGCCGCCGTAGCGTGCGGCGCAGTCGCCGGCGCGGCGCACCGAATCCGAGATGCAGATGGCGATGCCGACCAGCACCTGGTCGCCGGCCTGGTGGCCGTACGTGTCGTTGTAGGCCTTGAAGTGATCGGCATCGATCATCAGGAGCGCGATCTGCGTCTTCTCGCGCATGGCGCGCCGCCATTCGATGTCGATGACGGAATCGAACTTGCGGCGGTTGCGCAAGCCGGTGAGTGCGTCCGTCGTCGCCATCTCCTCGAGCTTGTTTTCGGCATCGGCGCGGCGGCTGATCTCGCGGGCGAGGACCAGCGTCGATGCCAGCACGAACAGGATCAGCGCCAGCACCACTGCACCGATGCGATAGGCCTCCTTCTGCCAAAGCTCGAACACGGCGCTGAGCGGTTTACCCGCCACGACAAACAGAGGACCCGAGCCGCTGCTGCGCACGTAGAGGCGCGGCGTCACGTCCACCGGTCCCTTTCCGGCGTAGGATCCGCCGGCCCTGAGATTGTCGGGCTTCCACTCCTGCTGCGTTCCCAGGTTCTTGCCGATGATGTCGAGGTCGAACGGTCGCCGCATCATGATGGTGCGGTCGCGCTTCAGCACGGTGATGGTGTCTGCGGGATCGAGGCTCAGCCGTTCGAACAGCTCGTGGAAATAGCCGAAGCGGATCGAGCCGGCGACCACGCCCAGGAAGCCGCCGTCGGTGTCGCTGATACGCCGGCTCAGCACGATCGAATAGGCTCCGCGGAACAACATCGGCCGGCTGATGAACAGGCCGACATCGGGATTGTCGCGGTGGATCCGGAAATAGTCCTCGTCGGCGCGGTTCTCCGCCGGCGGATCGAGCGTGGAGGCATCAATGGTCAGCCTGCCGTCGGCATCGAAGACCTGGATGGCGCCGAAATGACGCGCCGTGGTGGCGTGGTCGAACAGGATGAGCTGGCGCACCGGCTTCGAGACCGTGGCGATCTCGGGCAGCAGCATGTTGTTGACGACCGCCTTTAGCGACAGGTCGTAGATCTCGATATTGCGGGTGACGTCGGAGTCGATGGTGGTGGCCAGGTTTTCGAGCGTCTGGCGGGCGAGCGCCTCCTCGCCGCGGCGCATGTCGAGCATGACGTTGACGCAAATGGCGGAAAAGCCGATCACCGTCACGACGGACGAGATGATCAGCAGCTTCGCCGAAATGCGCCACGGCCGGCGGGCCTTGGCTTCGCGCCATCCAGACAGCATCGCTTGCTCCCGATATGAGTGGATGCGCCTGAAATCTTGCATAGTGTTTAAGTCGCGACGGCGCTGCTGCAATGAGTTAAGGATTGGTTTCCGCAGGCATCGCTTTTGCGCAGATCAGGCCGCGGACAAAGGTGGGGACGGCGGTGAACGACTACGACGCGCTACGCGATTACCTGCTGCGGCAGAAGCAGATGGAATTCGTGCTGAGCTTTGAGCAGATCGAGGAGATCATCGGTGCGGCCCTGCCGCGTGCGGCCAACCGTGCGTCGTGGTGGGACAGCCTGCGCAGTCCCGACATCCAGATGCCGCAGCGCGAAGCCTGCCTCGCCGCTGGCTTCGTGGCGACGCGGATGCCTGACGGCCAGAGCGTGCGGTTTACCAAGCGGAAGAAGGACGGACGCAGGCCGGGATAGAGCGGCGCAGGCGGTTGAAGCTTCCTTGAAGGGAGAGGGCGGCTCTCCAAAGGTTGCTACGATACCGAACTCATGGATGGATCAGCTCGCAGCTTCGAGCCGCACTTCCGTCAGCAGGCGCATCGCCGCATCCGCATCCATGGGCTCGCCGAAGGCAAAGCCCTGCGCGTACTCGCAGCCCAATTGATACAGCTCGACGGCGTCGGAATCGGTCTCGGCGCCTTCCGCCACCACGTCCATGCCAAGATCATGCGCGAGTGCGATGATCGACTTGAGGATCACCGGGCGCGTGCCGCGGTTGGTGGTGCGGACGAAGGATTGGTCGATCTTGATGGTGTCGAACGGGAAACGCTGCAGATAGGCCAGCGAGGAATGGCCGGTGCCGAAATCGTCGAGCGACAGTCCGGTGCCGAGCTCGCGGATCCGCGTCAGCATCTGCGCCGCATGCTCGGGATTCTCCATCACCAGCGATTCCGTCAATTCCAGCTTCAACGTGCCGCGCGCCACCGAGGAGCGCGACAGCACGGTGCGGATGTCGTGGATCAGGTCGTGGCGCAGCAACTGCCGCGACGAGACGTTGACGCTCGCGAAGATCGGCTCGCGCGAACGCATCGCGCGTTGCCACACCGAGAGCTGCTTCGCGGTCTGGTCGAGCACGAACATGCCGAGGTCGACGATCAGGCCGGTCTCTTCCGCGATGGTGATGAATTCCGACGGCGCCATGCGCCCGAGCTTGGGATGATCCCAGCGCACCAGCGCCTCGAAGCCGGCGACCGAGCGATCCTCCAGCCGCACGATCGGCTGATACAGGATCGTCAGCTCCTGCCGCTCGATGGCGCGGCGCAGCTCGCTTTCCAGTGTCAGCCGGTCCGTCTTCCGCGCCCGCATCGCGGGCTTGTAGACGTCGATGCGGTCGCCGCCGATGCGCTTGGAGTGATACATCGCGAGCTCGGCGTCCTTGATGATCTCGTCAGTCAGTTGCGTCTGAGGATCAGAAAGGGCGAGCCCGATCGAAGCGGTGAGGAAGATCTCGCGGTCGTTGAAGGCGATCGGCGCGCGGATGGTCTTGCGGATGGTCTCGGCGAAGGCGGTGATGCGGGCCTGATCCTGCTCGGACAGCAGGATCAGGCCGAACTGATCGCCTGCGAGCCGCGCCAGCGTGTCCTGCGGCTTCAGGATGCGGGTGAGGCGGCGGGCCAGCGTCAGCAGGATGGAATCGCCGACCGCGATGCCGACGGAATCATTGACCTGCTTGAAGCGGTCGAGATCGATCACCATCAGCGTCGGCCGCAGTGTCGGCATCGACTTGGCGAAATGCGCGACTGCGCCGAGCCGGTCCATGAACAGCTTGCGGTTGGGCAGGCCGGTGAGGTTGTCGTGCACAGAATCGTGCAGCAGCCGTTCCTCGGCGTTGCGCAGTTCGGTGACGTCCGTGAGGGTGCCGACCACGCGCGAGACCTCGCCGTCCGAGCCGACCACCGGCCGCGCCTTCAGCGCGAACCACATGAAATGGCCGTCCGGGGTGCGCAGGCGGAAATCCTGCACCAACCTGCCGCGGCGCTGGTCGAGCACGCTGTCGAGCGCGGCGCGGAAACGGTCCTGGTCGAGCGGATGCAGCACCTCTAACCAGGACGCGGCCGGGCCTTCCAGCGTGCCGCGCTTGAGGCCGAGCAGCGCCTCGGTCTCGGGGCTGGTGAAGACCTTGTCGGCGGAGACGTCCCAGTCCCAGATCAGATCGCCGGAACCGGCCAGCGCCAGCGCGCGGCGTTCGATGTCGGAGACGACGCCGGTGGTGGCGCCGCCGCCCGCGAACGCATGCTGCATCACCGTGAAGCCGATCAGCATCACGATCAGCACGAGGCCGCCAAGCAAAGCAGGGCCGACGATGTCGTTGGTGACGGAGCCCGCCACCGTCATGCCGGCTGCGACCACCCAGACCACGAGGAGGAACCAGGTCGGGATCAAGAGCACCGCGCGGTCGAAGCCGTGGGTGGAGAGATAGACGATCAGCGCGAAACCGGCGAAGGCGATCAGCACCAGCGAGATGCGCGCGATGCCGGAGGCAACAGCCGGATCAAACAGCGCGAGCGCGACGAGGGATCCGAGGAACGCGAGCCAGCCCACCGTGATGTGTGAATAGCGCACATGCCATCGGCTGAGGTTGAGATAGGCAAACAGGAACACCAGTAGCGTTGCCGCCAATATCGCTTCACCGGCCGCGCGCCAAATGCGCTCGGCGTTGTTCGACATGTCGAGCACCTTGCCCCAGAAGCCGAAATCGACGCCGATATAGACCAGCACCGCCCAGGCCAGCGCCGCGGCGGCCGGGAACATGATGCTGCCCTTCACCACGAACAGAATCGTCAGCACCAGCGCCAAGAGGCCGGAGATGCCGATCACGATGCCCTGGTAGAGCGTGAAGGAGTTGACCTTGTCCTTGTAGGCTTCCGGCTCCCACAGATAGAGCTGCGGTAGCTTGTCGGTGCGCAGTTCCGCGACGAAGGTGACGACGGCGCCGGGGTCGAGCGTGACACGGAACACGTCGGCGGTCGCGCTCTCCTGGCGTTCCGGCCGGTCGCCGATGGACGGAGTGATGGTCGCGATGCGCGACAGCCCGAGGTCGGGCCACAACAGGCCGGAGGACACGATGCGGTAGTGCGGGGCGACGATCAGGCGGTCGAGCTGGTCGTCGGTGTTGTTGGCGAGCGCGAACACCACCCAGTTCTGGCCACCCTCGCGGGCGCGCACCTCGATGCGGCGGACGATGCCGTCGGTGCCGGGCGCGGTGGAGACCTGGATGCGGTCGGCGTCGCTGCGCTGATGCTCGAGCACGCCGGTGAGGTCGATCGCGGGCGCGTCGCCGCGGACGCTGACGGCGTCAAGCGCGCGTGCAGGCGACGCGGCGACGAGAACCATGAGGCCCAGCGCGATGGGCGCGAGGCACCTGATCAGACGCAAGGTCAGTTCTCCGCGTTCGACGCAACTCTTCGGTGCAAGACGATTTCACGCCGGACGGAATTGGTTCGGCGCGCCGCGATAGATGCCACGAAAGCGAGGAAAATCAAAGGGTTTCCGGCGTCTCCTGTGGGCCGCTGGCCTAGACCTCCAACACAATTTTGCCAATATGTGCTGAGGTCTCCATGCGCCGGTGCGCGTCGGATGCCTTTTCCAGCGGGAAAGAGCTGTCCATCAGCGGTTTCACCCGGCCTTCGCGCAGAAGCGGCATCACTTTCGCTTCAATGGCGGCCACCATCGCCGCCTTGTCCGCATTACTACGGGGCCGCAAGGTCGAGCCGGTATGCGTCAGACGCTTGACCATCACCTTGGCGATGTTGGCGGTAATCTTGGGGCCGTTGAGGGTTGCGATCTGCACGATGCGGCCGTCGACGGCGGCGGCGTCATAGTTGCGGTCGACATACTCGCCCGCGACCATGTCGAGGATCAAATTGACGCCGGCCTTGTTGGTCTCTTCCTTGACCACGGCGACGAAGTCCTCGGTCTTGTAGTTGATGGCGCGGTCGGCCCCGAGCTTGAGGCAGGCATCGACCTTGTCCTGCGAGCCGACGGTGACGAATACTTTTGCGCCGAATGCCTTGGCGAGCTGGATCGCCATCGTGCCGATGCCGGAGGAGCCGCCATGGATCAGCAGCGTCTCGCCGGCCTTCAGGCCGCCGCGCTCGAACACATTGTGCCACACCGTCATCAGGGTTTCCGGCAGTGCGCCGGCTTCCTTCATCGACAGCGCCGGCGGCACGCTCATGGCCTGGGCGTCCTGCGCGATGCAATACTGCGCATAGCCGCCGCCGGCGACGAGCGACATCACCTTGTCGCCGATCTTGTGCCGCTTGGCGTTGCTGCCGACGGCGACCACTTCACCTGCGATCTCGAGGCCGGGCAGGTCGCTGGCGCCGGGCGGCGGCGGATAAGCGCCGGAGCGCTGCGCCACGTCGGGACGGTTGACGCCGGCGGCCTCAACCTTGACCAGGATCTCGTCGGGGCCGGGCTGCGGCAGTGCTCGTTGTTCCGGCACCAGCACCTCGGGTCCGCCGGGAGTGGAGATGGCGACCACGGTCATTTGCGCGGGCAGCTTGTCCATGATGTGTCCTTGAGCAAAGGTGCGGGAGGAACGAGGCCATTGCTTAGCCAGCGCGGTCCAAGCTGGCAACCGCCTCAGCCGTGTGGCCGGACACGAACGCAGGAGGAACGACGATGCCGATGGAAGACGACGACCGCCCGCGCAAGAAGATCACCCATGAAATTGGACAGGATCTCTCACTGTTGTCGGTCGAGGAATTGACCGAGCGGGTCGCTCTGCTGAGGACCGAGATCACGCGATTGGAAGACGCCGCGTCCAAGAAGCGCGCCTCGCGCGACGCCGCGAACAGTTTCTTCAAATCGTGAGGCTTGCGTGTCTTGGCGCGCGTCGCGCCGATCTCTCCGCCGTCATTCCGCGCTACGCGCCGCCCCGGAATGACGGCGGGGAGCGCGCGCAACACCCACTCGGCCAGTGACCGACATGGCTAACGAACTCTCAAAGAATTCGTTCGTTTACGCACCATTAAGCTTTCGAGTTTATGACTGGAACCGTCCTCGTTTGGACACCGAGTGGCTCCTGTCCACTCTGTTTGACGCCTCCCTGTTATCAACTTTCAAAGCCGCCGGTCTCCGGCGGCTCTTTTTTTTGCCTCTCTTTTGGGTTGAATTCCTGGGAATGACCCGCGGAAACCATATCCGCGCTTGTCGCTGGACTCCGCGATCCGCCCGCGCAATGATTTGTTCATCATAAGCCGGCGCCAAAGCCGGATAGGTAAACAGTTGCGTAAGGGGCGTTAACCATGGAACGTTTGCAAGCCGAAGGTGCTCTCGTTCAACTCAGCGAGCGGTTCACCAATTCTGCGGCGTTCGGCGTCCTGTTCCGTGAGGGCATGGATCTCGTTGAAGAGACCGCCGCCTATCTCGACGGCGCCGGCCGCACCGAGGCCAAGGCGCTCGATCGTGCCGTCAGCCTCACCTATGCAACCGAAAGCATGCGCCTCACCACGCGCCTGATGCAGCTTGCCTCCTGGCTGTTGCTGCACCGCGCAGTGAAGGAGGGCGAGATGACGCTGGTCCAGGCCAACCGCGAGAAGACCAAGGTCAAGCTCACCGCCGCCGATCCCGGCCCCGCCGACACCATCGAGAAGCTGCCGAGCCAGCTCCAGGATCTGATCCATCGCTCGATGAGCCTGCAGACCCGAGTGCGCCGCCTCGACACCACCATCCACACTCCGCCGGCCGACCACATCGCGATCGGCAACCCGCTGGTGCCGCATCTCAACGCGTTGAAGGCTGCGTTCGAGCGGTAAGCTCCTATCAACAATTTCAATCGTCATTCCGGGACGCGCCACTTGGCGCGGGCCCGGAATCCATACTCTCGATCGTGGTTATGGATTCTCAGAATGCGCAATTGCGCATCGTAGCTCGCGACTTACGTCGCGCCCCGGAATGACGGCAAAAACAAAAACGCCCCTGGTTTCCCAGGGGCGTTTTTCGTGTCCAGCCTTGTGGCCAGGATCAATCCTTCTTGAGGAAGCCCGAGAACTTCTTCTGGAAGCGCGAGACGCGGCCGCCGCGGTCCATGAGCTGGGCGTTGCCGCCGGTCCAGGCCGGGTGCGATTTCGGGTCGATGTCGAGGTTCAGCGTGTCGCCTTCCTTGCCCCAGGTGGAGCGGGTCAGGTACTCGGTTCCGTCGGTCATCACGACCTTAATCGTATGATAATCCGGATGAATTTCGGCTTTCATGGCAATTCCTAGGGCGCCCGGCGCCTTGCTTGAGGGGCTATCGAATGACGGATTTGGCCGGGTCTATACCTCACGGGCCCCCTTAAAACAAGCCATTGTGGGGACAGGAGAACCGGGCCGTCCCCTAAGGGACTTACCGGATTTGCCACTACCCTTGCACCGGCCTATGTGGAGCTAACTCCTCTTCCTGGGTCCGATCTCATGAGCGCAGTGGAACGGCTTGACGACCAATATCGCGAGGGCCAGATCGCGCCCGCTGAGACCGCCTCAATCGAAGCCGAGCTGATCGAGCAGCCCGCCAAGGGCCGCGCCAGGCTGCGCCCGCTGATGGCGCTTGCACCCTATGTGAACCGCTATCGCGGCCGGGCGGCGCTGGCCTTCGTCGCGCTCACGGTTGCCGCGCTGACCACGCTGCTGGTGCCGGTCGCGGTGCGCCGGATGATCGATTTCGGCCTGACGCCCGAGGGCATCGAGCTCATCAACAGCTACTTCTCGGTGATGATCGCGGTGGTGGCCGTGCTCGCGCTCGCAAGCGCCTCGCGCTACTATCTGGTGATGACGATCGGCGAGCGCATCGTCGCCGATCTCAGGCGCGATGTCTTTGCGCATCTGCTCTCGCTGTCGCCGTCTTTCTTCGATTCCGCGCGCAGCGGCGAATTGGTGTCGCGGCTCACTGCCGATACCACGCAAATCAAATCCGCCGTCGGCGCCTCGGTGTCGATCGCGCTGCGCAACCTCATGATGTTCTTCGGTGCAGCTGCGATGATGGTGATCACCAGCCCGCGCCTCTCCGGCTTCGTGCTGCTGGCGATCCCCCTGATCGTGCTGCCGCTGGTCGCCTTCGGGCGCTGGGTGCGGCGGCTGTCGCGTAACGCGCAGGACACGCTGGCCGACGCGTCCGCCTATGCCGGCGAGCTGGTCGGTGCGATCCGCACCGTGCAGGCCTATACCAGCGAGGGGCTGGCCGCGAAGCGCTTCGGCGGCGAGGTCGAGCAGGCCTACGAGGCCGCGCGCACCTCCACCCAGGCCCGCGCCGTGCTCACCGCCATCGTCATCTTCATCGTGTTCGCAAGCGTGGTCGGGATCCTCTGGATCGGCTCGCATGACGTGCTCACCGGCACGATCACGCCGGGCCGGCTCGGCCAGTTCGTGCTCTATGCGGCCTTTGCCGCGGCCGGCCTCGGCCAGCTCAGCGAGGTCTGGGGCGAGGTGTCGGCCGCATCAGGCGCAGCCGAACGCCTGTTCGAGATCCTGCACGTGCAGCCCGACATCAAGGCGCCCGTCACGCCGCGCGCGCTGCCGGTGCCGGCACGCGGCGAGGTCGGCTTCGATCAGGTCAGCTTCGCCTATCCGGCGCGGCGCGACGTCAATGTGCTCGACGCCGTGTCGTTCACCGTGCGCCCAGGCGAGAAGGTCGCGATCGTCGGCCCGTCCGGCGCGGGCAAGAGCACGATCTTCCATCTGCTGCTGCGCTTCTACGATCCGCGCAATGGCGCGATCTCGCTCGACGGCGTGCCGGTGAAGGCCGCCGACCCGCGCGATTTCCGCTCATGTATCGCGCTGGTGCCGCAGGAATCCAATGTCTTTGCGGCGAGCGCCCGCGAGAACATCCGCTTCGGCCGTCCCGATGCGACCGATGCCGAGGTCGAGCGCGCCGCCGAGCTCGCGCATGCCGCCGAGTTCATCCGCCGCCTGCCCGAAGGTTTCGACACCCCGCTCGGCGAGCGTGGCGTCACGCTCTCCGGCGGCCAGCGCCAGCGCATCGCGATCGCACGCGCCATCTTGCGCGATGCACCGCTTTTGCTGCTCGATGAAGCCACCTCCGCCCTCGACGCCGAAAGCGAGACGCTGGTGCAGACCGCGCTCGAAGAGCTGATGCGCCACCGCACCACGCTCGTCATCGCGCATCGCCTCGCCACCGTGCTGTCCTGCGACCGTATTCTGGTGATGGACCAGGGCAGGATCGTCGAGCAGGGCACCCATGCCGAGCTCGTTGCGGCGAACGGGCTTTATGCGAGGCTGGCGAGGTTGCAGTTCGAGGGGGTGTGAGGCGCGGGGCGCTCACGGGCACTTCGGCGAGCCCATCGGCACGTTCGGCCAGGGCCAGTTTTTCCAGCTGCCGCCCTCACCGATGCAGGCCGTGCCACCATTGGCCGGCGCCGGGCTGTCTGTCGGGGCAGGGGTATTCGTTGGCGCGGGCGAACCCGTCTCACTCGCCGTCTTGGGGAGCGGAGCGAGGCGCTGATCGACATAGATCGTCGAGACATAGCCGGCGACGATGACGCCGAGAAACACCGAAGACCCCTTGGCCAGATCGCTCAGCCGCATCGATCCTCTCCATCTGCTTTGGTCGTTGTCACGCTAGCGAATCCCGCCGCGCTATTGCGTGACATCAGTCACGGCCGCCACGTCATCTTCAGCACCGGCCGTCCCGACGTCGGGTTCACGTCTACGCCGGCATGGGCAAAGCCGTTGCGTTCGTAGAAGCGGATCGCGCGGCCGTTGTCCTTGTTAACCAGCAGCGTGACGCCCGATGGCGACAGGCGTTTTGCCTCGTCGACCAGCAACCGTGCCGCATCCGAGCCCCAATGGTTTGGGTCAACGACGAGCTGATCGAGATAGCCCTCGCCGTCGATGGTGACGAAACCGGTCAGCACGCCATCTTGTTCCGAGACGATGATTTGGGCCTTCGGCACCAGCTCGCTGCGCCAGCGCTCGCGCCACCAGTCCAGCCGTGCCGCGAAGTCGATCTGCGGATAGGCCTGCTGCCAGGTGCGATGCCAGAGGTCGATCGCCGCCGCTTCGTCGGCGTCCACATAGGGGCGGAGGTGGAGGGAGGTCATCAGTATGTACCGTCGTTCCGGGGTGCGCGCAGCGCGAACCCGGAACCTCGAGATTCCGGGTTCGATGCTTTGCATCGCCCCGGAATGACTGTCTCAAGAAGCACCACTACCGCTCCGTCAGCTTCAGCTCGATGCGGCGGTTGCGCTTGTAGGCGTCTTCGGTGTTGGCGGTGTCGAGCGGCTGGAATTCGCCGAAGCCGGCGGCGACCAGGCGCTGCGCCGGCACGCCGAGCGAGATCAGATACTGCACCACCGAGATCGCGCGCGCCGCGGACAGGTCCCAGTTCGACTTGAAGTTCGGGCCATTCACCGGACGCACGTCGGTGTGGCCGTCGACGCGCAGCACCCAGGCGATCTCGGCCGGGATCTTCTTGTCGAGCTCGATCAGCGCGGCTGCGACCGTATCGAGCTCGGCGCGGCCCTCGGGCAGCAGCGTCGCCTGTCCGGTGTCGAAGAACACTTCGGACTGGAACACGAAGCGGTCGCCGACCACGCGGATGTCGGGGCGATTGCCGAGGATGGCGCGCAGCCGGCCGAAGAACTCGGAGCGATAGCGCGACAATTCCTGCACGCGCTGCGCCAGCGCGACGTTGAGGCGCGAGCCGAGATCGGCGATGCGATTTTGGGATTCCTTGTCTTTCTTTTCTGAAGCATCGAGCGCTTCTTCGAGCGCCGCCAATTGCCGGCGCAGCGCGCTGATCTGCTGGTTCAGCACCTCGATCTGCGCCAGCGCTCGCGCCGAAACCGCTTTCTCGGAGTCGAGCGCCTTGCCGAGCTCGGAGGTCTTGCCTTGCGCGTCGTTGCCGGCAGCGGCGAGCCCGTCATAGAGGCCCTTCATGCGGTCGCGCTCGGTCTCGGCCGAGGCGAGGCCAGCCTTGAGCTGCGAGACCTGATCGTCCAGAGAGAGCTTGCCGAGCTTCTCCAGCGACAGCAGCTCAGTGAGCTGGGCGATCTTGGCGTTGAGCTGCTCCAGCGCCTTGTCCTTGCCGGTCACCTCCTGCGACAGGAAGAACTGCACGACCAGGAACACCGAGAGCAGGAACACGATCGACAGCACCAGCGTCGACAGCGCGTCGACGAATCCGGGCCAGTAGTTGAAGGCGCCTTCGCTGCGGCGGCCGCGGGCTAGAGCCATGCTCGCCTCTCAAATGCTGATTGCTTAACTCTTCTCGGGCTGGCGCGCGATGCGCTCCAGGAGGCGGCGGATCTCGCGGTTCTGCTCGCCCTGGCCGTCGGCCCATTCGCGGATCATCTGCTGCTCGGTCCGCATATGCGAGACCAGCGCCTGAATCGCTTCGGCAAGGCTCGCCATCGCCGCCGTGGTGCCGCGGCTGGCGCTGCCTTCCTCGAGCACGGAGCGCAAGCGTTCGACGGCGGCCTGGAGCTCGCCGCTGGCAACCCCGCCGCCACTGCTCGCGATGGCGGCGACCTCGCCGCTGCCGTATTCGCGCACGGTGGTGGCGAGCCAGTCCTCGAGGTCGGTGTAGAAGCGGTTCTGCGCCTGGCTCGATTGCAGGTCGAGGAAGCCGAGGATCAGCGAGCCGGCGAGGCCGAACAGCGAGCTGGAAAACGAAATGCCCATGCCGCCGAGCGGGGCGGCCAGCCCCTCCTTCAGCGTGTCGAACAGGGCGCCGGCATCGCCGCCGACCTTGAGGCCGTCGATCACCTTGCCGACCGAGCCGACCGTCTCGATCAGGCCCCAGAAGGTGCCGAGCAGGCCGAGGAAGACGAGCAGGCCGGTCATGTAGCGGGAGATGTCGCGGGCCTCGTCCAGGCGGGTCGCGATCGAATCGAGCAGGTGCCGCATCGTGGTCTGGGTGATGGACATTCGCCCGGTGCGCTCACCGCCCAGGATCATCGCCATCGGCGCCAGGAGCTTCGGGTGCCGGGCCGGCGCCAGGCCGGGATCGGCGATGCGGAAGTTGTTGACCCAGGACACCTCGGGATAGAGCCGGATGACCTGGCGGAAGGCCAGCACGATGCCGATGAACAGCACGGCCCCGATCAGGGCGTTCAGCCCGGGATTGGCGAAGAAGGCCTGGATGATCTGCTTGTAGAGCACCACGCCCACCAGCGTGCACAGCACCAGGAAGACCAGCATCCGGACCAGGAAGACGCTTGGCGAGGATAGTTTTGTGTACTCGATATCGAGGGAGGAGCGGGGCGAGGCGCCTGACGGCATGGCCGGTATCATCCATTACGACTGCTTGCTTGCCTCCGCACTATGGCACAGCGCTCGCCCAAAAAAAGCGCCGGATGTGCGGATTTCGGGAAGGGTGGGGAACCCGAAGCTGAAACCGGGCTTTGATAGAGACGTATTTTGAAAAACTTCGGCATTCCACAGGCTTAAGTCGGATTTTTTGCATGGCGATGTTTCTCGGAGGACTGACGGCCATCGCGCTCTCGCTCGCGGTCCTGATGGCCTTCGCCTGGGTCGTGCAGCAGCGCACCGGCAATTCCGGCTGGGTCGATACGATCTGGACCTTTGCGGTCGGCCTGGTCGGGGTGGGCAGTGCATTGTGGCCCATCGCGGGGGACGGTCCCAACGCCCGGCAATGGCTGGTCGCCGGCCTCGTGGCGGTCTGGTCGCTCCGGCTGGGCACCCATATCGCGATCCGCACCGCTGGGATCACCGACGATCCCCGCTATGCCGCCTTCGCCGCGGAGTGGGGGCTCAACGCCCCGCGGCGGATGTTCATCTTCCTGCAGAACCAGGCGCTCGGCTCGGTGCCGCTGGTGTTTTCCATTTTCGTCGCGGCGCATGTCCCTATGCCGGCGTTGCGGAGTCAGGACGTCCTCGGAGCTGTGATCCTGCTGATCGGGATCGCCGGCGAAGCGCTGGCGGATGCGCAGTTGCGCCGGTTCCGGCACGATCCCGCCAACCACGGCAAGGTCTGCGATGCCGGGCTGTGGCGCTGGTCGCGCCATCCCAATTACTTCTTCGAATGGCTCGGCTGGCTGGCCTATCCCGTGATCGGCCTTGCCGACGGATATGCGTGGGGCTGGGCCAGCCTGCTCGCGCCCGCCTTCATGTACTGGATTCTGGTCCACGTCACCGGCATCCCGCCTCTGGAGGCGCAGATGCTGCGATCGCGCGGCGAGCGCTACCGCGCCTATCAATCCAGAACCAGCATGTTCTTTCCCCTGCCACCGAGAGAGGGAATGGCCGCATGAGCGTCGTGTCCACGATCATTGGGACTGCCGAACGCGTGCCGCTGCCGGATCTCGTGGTCCGCGCCGCCATCCAGCGCCTGTGCTCGCGTACCGCAACGCGCCTGTCGGCGCACGGGGCAGGTGACGATGCCGCCTTTGCCGGACGGATGATGCTGCGGTCGATCGCCGAGCACGCGGACGCCGCCAACACCCAGCACTACGAGGTGCCGTCGAGCTTCTTCGCGCAGGTGCTGGGCCCGAACCGCAAATACTCTTCCTGCTTCTACAAGACCGATGCGACGACGCTGCAGGAAGCCGAGGAGGAAGCGCTGCGTCAGACCGTCGAGCACGCCGGTCTCGCCGACGGGCAGACCATCCTCGAACTCGGCTGCGGCTGGGGGGCGCTGGCGCTGTGGATGGCGCGGCAATTTCCGCATGCGAAGGTGACGGCGGTGTCGAACTCGCAGTCGCAGCGCGCCCATATCGAGGGGATGGCCCAGAGCCGCGGTCTGCTCAACTTGCGCGTCGTCACCGCCGACATGAACGTATTTGCGGCGGAGGGCCAGTTCGACCGCATCGTCTCGATCGAGATGTTCGAGCACATGATGAACTGGCGTAAGCTGATGACGCGCGTGCGCTCATGGCTCGCCCCCGAGGGGCGTTTCTTCATGCACATCTTCACCCATCGCGTCGGCTCCTACGTGTTCGACCACGCCAATCGCGAAGACTGGATCGCGCAGCACTTCTTCACTGGTGGCGTGATGCCGAGCCATCATCTCGTCAGGCAATATGCCGACATCTTCGCGATCGAGAAGGAATGGCGCTGGAGCGGCACGCACTATCAGCGCACCGCCAACGACTGGCTCGCCAATTTCGACGCGCAACGCGACACGATCGAAGCCTCTCTGCGCAACGTCTATGGCGACGAGACCTATTTGTGGATGCGGCGCTGGCGCTGGTTCTTTCTCGCCACCGCCGGCTTGTTCGGCTATGCCGATGGGACGGAGTGGGGCGTCAGCCACTACCGGATGAAGGCGGCAGACCTTTGAGCCTAAGCAGCCTTGCGGGTTCGCGGCTTCGCCGATCTGCGCGGCTTGCCGGACTTTCCGGATAAGGGGCGCGCAGTCAGACCTAAGCCAAGCGCGCGCAATACCCCCAGCATGGTTGAGAACTCCGGATTTCCGGTCTCGCCGAGTGCCTTGTACAGCCCTTCGCGGCTCAGCCCGGTCGATTTTGCTATCTCGCTCATGCCGCGGGCACGCGCAACCGTATTCACAGAGTCGCGGATGAACGCCGCGTCGCCAGTCTCCAGCGCCGCTGTAATGAACTCGGCTTGTGCTTCCGGCGTATCCAAATATTCCGCCGCATCAAATGGTGTTGTTTTCAGCGCCATTGCACTACTCCAGTTCCGCAAGCATCGCGCGTGCTCGCTTGATGTCCGCATCTTGCTTTCGCTTGTCGCCACCACAGAGCAGGATGACCGTCACGGCTCCGCGTTGCGCCGCATAGAGACGGTACCCCGGGCCGTAGTCTATTTTGAATTCAGACAGGCCCCCACCTAAAGACTTCACGTCGCCAAGTGCGCCGCGCTCGATCAATGTGATTCGGCTTACGATGCGCGCAACTGCGCGACGGTCGCGTAATCCGCCAAGCCAGCTCCGAAATGCTTCCGTCTCTACGACATCGACCACGATCATTTTGTAATCTATAGTTTACAATTGGGCAAGTCCCCCCCGTGAACCGGTCGATCACTTTGGCTGGGGCTCGTGATCGCTCTCGATGCGGCGCTGGCGTTGGTTTCTTCTCGCAGCCTCAGGCCTGTTCGGTTACGCCGACGGAACGGGTGGCGTCAGCCACTATCGGATGAAGGCGGCGGGGCGGGGCGCGTCGTGATGATTTCCGCGCCGTAGTCCAAGCCTACCTAAGTATGGTCACTTCATACCTGCGCGCGATAGTCCGGCCAGGTCCTTGGTGTTACCGATACATCCAGAGTGAAAGGCAACGGAACCGGCCAGCGAGCCGGCAGTTGCGGGACAAGGCCGGCGGCGTAGTGCCCACCGGCCTTTCTCCCTGCTCTGCCACTCAACTGATGTTGGCCGTCACAGCTGGTGCAGCGAGTACGCCATGAGAAACATCGCCGATCTCCTCGTGTGGCTCTGGCAGGGGAGCCAGCCCGCGCCCAACACTCAGGTTGCGGCCATGGCTGACAACCAAGATCGATCCAGCATGGCTGATTTTGTCAGGATCCTGCAGGCTTACGATAAGGCCCAGTAGCTTGTCGCAAGCTCCATCCTCGCAATGACATTGAGCTGAGAGGCACGCGCAGAGGCTGCGCCATTGCGATGTTCTGTCGCAGCGCGGCGCCGTGGAACCTGACTCACAATCTGGTGAGTCCCAAAAATCAGCCTGAACTCAGCGCGATAGCGCGTGTGACATTGAGCCGCCCGCGCGATGCGTTGCGTCGCAGTACGCCCATTCTATTTTGATCGCATCAGCCGCGCAGGAAGTCCAGGACGGGCGTTGCGCGAGGCGTGATCAGTTTCAACAATTTTGGGGCACCCCACTTCATGTCAGGACTTCGAGCGCGATCGGCATGCGTTGCAATGATGCTCGCGGCCCTTGCGCCGCTGCTAGCTGCTTGCGACGAATCTTCATCGGCCATTTCGGCTGCCCAGCCCATCGAACCCGACGTCAGCATCGTCACAGTCAAGCCGCAGCTGCGCGCCGTGGTGCGCGAGCTGCCGGGCCGGATCTCGCCGACGCGCGTCGCCGAAGTGCGCCCTCGCGTCTCCGGCATCGTGGTCGAGCGCCTGTTTCGCCAGGGCAGCGAGGTGAAGGCGGGCGATCCGCTCTATCGCATCGATCCGCGCCCGTTCGAGGTCGAGGTGATGGCCAATGAAGCCGCGCTTGCCAAGGCTGACGCGGCCTTGATGCAGGCGCAGCAGCAGGCGCGCCGTATCGCGACGCTGACCAGCCAGCGCGCCGCGCCGGAGGCCGAGAACGAAAAGACCATCGCCGCCGAGCTGCAAGCCAGGGCCGAGGTCGAAGGCCGCAAGGCCGAGCTCGCGCGGGCAAAGCTCAATCTCGATTATGCGACCGTGCGCGCGCCGATCGACGGCGTAGTCGGTGCCGCACTCGTCAGCGAAGGCGCGCTCGTCGTGCAGAACGAGACCAATCTCGCCACCGTGCAGCAGCTCGATCCGATTTATGCCGACTTCACCCAGTCGGTGACCGAGCTCAATCAGCTGCGCCGCGCTTTTGAAAGCGGCGATCTCGATCGCATCGAGGCCGATGCCGTCAAGGTGCGCCTCGTGCTCGACGACAACACCCTCTATGCGCTCGATGGCAAGCTGCTGTTCTCCGACGCCAAGGTCGACGCCCATACCGGCCAGGTGACGCTGCGCGGCGAGTTCCGCAATCCCAAGCGCGAGCTGCTGCCGGGCATGTATGTGCGTGTCCGTCTCGACCAGGGTCTGGACTCCGATGCGATCGCGGTGCCGCAGCAGGCGGTCCAGCGCAATGGCGGCGGCGGCAGCGAGGTGTTCGTCGTCAAGGACGACAACCGCATCGCGGTGCAGCCGATCCGGACCGGCTCCGTGCAGGACGGCATCTGGTTCGTCACCGACGGCCTGAAGGCCGGCGACAAGGTCGTGGTCGAGGGCTTCCAGAAGTTCGCGGCCGGCGACAAGGTCAAGCCGCAATCCTGGTCCGAGGCCGAGGCGAGCGCGGATAACCGGCACGCCCTCAAGGTCGCGCGGTAACGCATCATGGCGAGCTTCTTCATCGACAGGCCGATCTTCGCCTGGGTCGTCGCGCTGTTCATCTGTCTGATCGGCGCGATCTCGGTCCCGCTGTTGCCGATCGCGCAATATCCGATCATCGCGCCGCCCTCGATCTCGATCTCGACGAGCTATCCGGGCGCGTCGCCGGAAAACCTCTACAACAGCGTCACCCGCCTGATCGAGGAGGAGCTCAACGGCGCTTCCGGCATCCTCAATTTCGAATCGACCAGCGACTCGCTCGGCCAGGTCGAGATCATCGCCAATTTCCAGCCGGGCACCGACACCAGCGCGGCCTCGGTCGAGGTGCAGAACCGCATCAAGCGCGTCGAGGCGCGCCTGCCGCGCGCGGTGATCCAGCAGGGCATCTTGATTGAGGAAGCCTCGAGCGCGGTGCTGCAGATCATCACGCTGAACTCGACCGACGGCAGCCTCGACGAGGTCGGTCTCGGCGACTTCATGATCCGCAACGTCCTCGGCGAAATCCGCCGCATTCCCGGCGTCGGCCGCGCCACGCTTTATTCGACCGAACGCAGCCTTCGCGTCTGGGTCGATCCGGCCAAGCTGGTCGGCTACGGGCTCACGGCGGACGACGTCAACAAGGCGATCGCTGCGCAGAACGCGCAGGTCGCTTCGGGCAGCATCGGCGCGGAGCCGTCGACCGACAACCAGCGCACCTCCGCGCTGGTGCTGGTCAAGGGCCAGCTTTCGTCGCCGGATGAATTCGGCGCCATCATCCTGCGCGCCAATGCCGATGGTTCAACGGTGCGGCTGCGCGATGTCGCGCGCGTCGAGGTCGGCGGCCTCAGCTACCAGTTCAACACCCGCCTGAACGGCAAGCCGACGGCCGGTCTCTCCGTGCTGATGTCGCCGACCGGCAACGCGCTGGCGACCGCGAGCGCGGTCGAGGAGAAGATGAAGGAGCTGTCGCGCTTCTTCCCGGCCAACATCTCCTACGAGATCCCCTACAACATCACGCCGGTGGTCGAGGCCTCGATCAAGAAGGTGCTGACGACGCTGCTCGAGGCCGTGGTGCTGGTGTTCGTGGTGATGTTCTTATTTCTCCAGAACATCCGCTACACCATCATCCCGACCATCGTGGTGCCGGTGGCGCTCTTGGGCGCCTGTACCACGCTGCTGCTCGCAGGGTACTCCATCAACATGCTCTCGATGTTCGGCATGGTGCTCGCGGTCGGCATCCTCGTCGATGACGCCATCGTCGTGGTCGAGAACGTCGAGCGCATCATGGCCGAGGAAGGTCTGCCGCCGAAGGAGGCGACGCGCAAGGCGATGTCGCAAATCACCGGCGCCATCATCGGCATTACGCTGGTGCTGATGGCGGTATTCGTGCCGATGGCGTTCTTCCCGGGTTCGGTCGGCATCATCTACCGCCAGTTCTCGGTGACCATGGTCGCGGCGATCGGCTTCTCCGCCTTCCTCGCGCTGTCGCTGACGCCGGCGCTGTGCGCGACCTTGCTCAAGCCCGTCACGGCCGGTCATGGTCACGCAAAGAGGGGCGTATTCGGCTGGTTCAACCGCATGCTCGAAGGCGGCAAGGAGGGCTATTCCCGCACCGTCGGCTTCTCGCTCAAGCGCACCGGTCGCCTGATGATGATCTATGCTGCGCTGCTGGTCGGGTTGTCCTGGGCCTTCGTCAGTCTGCCCGGCGGCTTCCTGCCGGTCGACGACCAGGGCTTTGTCACCACCGACGTGCAGACGCCGTCGGATTCGTCCTACGGCCGCACCGAGGCCGTGATCGAGAAGGTCGAGAAATACCTGGCGGAGCGGCCGGGGGTCGACGACGTCACCTTCCTCACCGGCTTCAGCTTTTCCGGCCAGGGCATGAACACGGCGCAGGCCTTCATCACCTTGAAGGACTGGTCGGAGCGCGGACCGAAGGAATCCGCTGCCGCGATCGTTGCCGACATCAACCGCGATCTGTCGGCGTCGATCCGCGACGCCAAGATCTCGGCGCTGCAGCCGCCGCCGATCGACAATCTCGGCAATTCCTCGGGCTTCTCGTTCCGTCTCCAGGATCGCGGACAGAAAGGCTATCCGGCCCTGATGCGCGCCGCCGACCAGCTGATCGCGGAGGCCAATGCGAGCCCGGTGCTGCAGAAGGTCTATGTCGAGGGCCTGCCCGAGGCCGGCGTGGTCAATCTCGTGATCGACCGCGAGAAGGCCGGCGCCTTCGGCGTCACCTTCGAGGACATCAACAACACGATCTCGACCAATCTCGGCTCGAACTACATCAACGACTTCCCGAACCGCGGCCGCATGCAGCGCGTCGTGGTGCAGGCCGATAGCCGCGACCGCATGAAGACCGAGGACATCCTCAACTACAACGTCAAGAACAGCCGTGGCCAGCTGGTGCCGTTCTCCTCCTTCGCGACCGTCGAATGGTCGCGCGGCCCGACGCAGATCGCCGGCTTCAACTACTATCCCGCCGTGCGCATCTCGGGCGAAGCCAAGCCCGGCTTCACCTCGGGCGATGCGATCGCCGAGATGGAGAAGCTCGCCGGCAAGCTGCCGCGCGGCTTCGGCTACGAATGGACGGGACAGTCGCTCCAGGAGAAATTGTCCGGCTCGCAGGCGCCGTTCCTGCTGGCGCTGTCCGTGTTCGTGGTGTTCCTGTGTCTCGCCGCACTCTATGAGAGCTGGACCATTCCGCTCGCGGTGCTCTTGACGGTGCCGCTCGGCATCGTCGGCGCGGTGGTGGCGGCGATGCTGCGCGGCCTGCCCAATGACGTCTATTTCACCGTCGGCCTGATCACCATCATTGGCCTCGCGGCGAAGGACGCGATCCTGATCATCGAGTTCGCCAAGGATTTGCGCAAGGAAGGCAAGCCCCTGGTCGAGGCCACGATCGAGGCCTGCCGCCTGCGCTTCCGCCCGATCCTGATGACCGGCCTGGCCTTCATCTGCGGCGTGCTGCCGATGGCGATTGCCCACGGCGCCGGCGGAGCCAGCCAGCAATCGCTCGGCACCATCGTGATGGGCGGCATGATCGCGGTCGTGATCCTGGCGCTATTGATGGTGCCGGTGTTCTTCGTCTCCGTGCAGCGCGTGCTGGCGGGAGACAGGGAGCCGAGGGCGAAAGCCGAGGCGTATGGGCCGCCAGCGCCGGTGAAACCGTAGCAGCCAGCAGGCTGGTAAGGAGCGCACGCTGTCTCACCCTCTCTCCCCGCAAGCGGGGCGAGGGGGCGCACCGTCGATGCGTCGCGCTACGCTGGCTTCCGCAAAATCTTCACCAGCTCGCCGTGCACGAACTCGTTGCCGCACACGACGTGACCCGTCAGCAGCGGATCGCCCGGCGTGTTGATGTCGCTCACGGTGCCACCGGCTTCGCGCACCATCAGCATGCCGGCGGCGATGTCCCAGGATTGCAGATTGCGCTCCCAATAGCCGTCGAGGCGGCCGGCGGCGACGAAGGCGAGATCGAGCGAGGCGGCGCCGAAGCGGCGCAGGCCTGCGACGCGATCCTGGATCGCGGTCATCTCGCGGCGGAATTCCTCGTGGTCGCCGCGGCCGATATGGGGCAGGCCGCAGGCCACCACGCATTCGTTGAGCTGGCGGCGGCCGGCGACGCGCAGGCGCTGGTCGTTGAGGAAGACGCCCTTGCCGCGCTCGGCGATGTAGAGCTCGTCATTGGCGGGATTGTAGATCACGCCGGCGATCACGGTGCCTTCGCGCGCGAGCCCGATCGAGATCGCGAATTGCGGAATGCCGTGCAGGAAGTTGGTGGTGCCGTCCAGGGGATCGACGATCCAGGTGTGGCTCTTGTCGGTGCCCTCGCGCTGTCCCCCTTCCTCGCCGATGAAGCCGTAGCCGGGTCGCGCCTTGGCGAGGTCCTGGTAGAGGATCTCCTCGGCGCGCTTATCTGCGAGCGAGACGAAGTTGGCCGGCCCCTTCAGCGAGACCTGGAGATGCTCGATCTCGCCGAGATCGCGCTTGAGGCTGCGGCCGGCACGGCGCGCGGCTTTGACCATGACGTTGATAGTTGCGGAATACAGCATGAGTTCTGGTCTTGATCGGGGGGAGGGGGCGCGAAAACCGCGCCATTTGAGTGGGATTGGGTGCCCCGCGAGGGGCCAAAGGTCAAGTCATTTGGTCCCGAGCCATTTCTTGGCGGCGGCCTCCGCCTTGGCGCGGTCGTCGGCCGGCAGGTCGGAGAGCTGCTTGTCGAGCTCCGGATCGCCCTTGCCGGACGTTTTGGCCACCAGATGCCATTTGAACCCCTCGACCTTGTCCACCGCTGTGCCCATGCCGTTGATCAGCACCCAGGCCAGCCGGTTTTGCGCGATTGCGCTGCCCTGGCGGGAGGCCTTGCGCAGCAACGCCACGGCCGCGGGCTGGTTCTGCGGCGTGCCGGTGCCGTTGAACAGGGCGATGGCATATTCGACCTCGGCATCGACATTGTCGGCCAGCGAGGCCGCCTGGAGCAGCCGCACCGACCGTTCGGGGTCCTTCGGCACCCCGGTGCCCTCCTTGTAGAAGGTCGCGAGCGCGTATTGCGCCTCGGGCAGGCCGGCGTCGGCCGCCTGGCGCAGCAGCTCGGCGGAGCGCTTGACGTCCTGCGGCAGGGTCTGGCCGTCGAGATAAAGCAGCGCGAGATTATAGGCCGCCTTGGGCTCGCCGAGCTTGGCGGCGGAGGCCATCAGCTTGACCGCCTCGCCCTTATCGACCGGGCCGCCGCGGCCGGCCATGCGCAGCATGGCGAGCGCGAACATCGCTTCGCGGTCGCCGGCATCGGAGGCGCGCTTGTACCACTCGACCGCCTTGGCGTAGTCGCGCCGGATGCCCATGGCGTTGGAGTAAAGCTCGCCCAGCATGGTCATGGCCTTGGCATCGCCGGTCTTGGCGCGCGCGCTGGCGAGGTCGAAGGCGGTCTTGTACTGGCCGCGCTGATAGGCGCCGAACACCAGGTCGACGTTGGAATTGTCGGTCGCCGGCGCCGGAATCACGGTGGCCGGCAGCGTCGGGCTCGGCGAGGCCGACGGCTTTGGCGCCGGCGCGGCCTCCTTCTTCTTGGTGATCGTGTGCGGCGCGGCCTTCGGCTTGTCCTTTGCCGCGTCCTTGGGCGCTTCTTTGGGCTTCTGCTTGTCGGGCGCAGGGCTCGGGATCGTGGCCGGCGGCGTGAGCTGGAGCTGCGCAGCCGCAGGCGTTGCCAGGACCAGCGCGGCCAGAAGCGTGATGCGAGGGAGCTTCATGGCGGGCGCTAGCCCTGGCCCACGGCAGCAGCCGTGAAGGCCTTCTTGATCGTGGCATCGGCCTCGATCAGCGCCGCTTTGGGGCCGCGCGGGTCGGCCCAGACGAGATCGCCGACCAGCACGAAATCGGCGCCGCTGGCGGCGAAGTCATGCGCCTCCTCGAACGACATGGCGAAGCCGACGCAGGGCGGCTCGAACAGCTCGGCCCACCAGTCGAGCCGCTCGGCGATTGCCTGAGGAGAGGGGCGCTGGCCGTTGGCGTCGGGCTCGCCGAACAGCAAATAGTCGGCGCCCGTCTCGCCCGCTTCCATGGAATGGTGCCGCGTCGTCAGCCCGCCGACGCCGGCGATGCGATCGGGCTTGAGCGACGGCATCGCCTCTTTCAGTGCGGCGATGCCGGGGAGATGCGCGCCGTCGGCGCCGCCGCGCGCGACGAGCTCAGGATGGCCGTCGACGAGCAGGGCCGCGCCGGCATTCTGCACAACCGGGGCCAGGGCCTTGATCCGCGAGATCATGGTGCGCTGGTCGGTCTCCTTCAGCCGCACCAGCACCGCTGCAACGTCGGCGGCTGCGAGCAGGCCCGGCAGCTCGGCAACAAGCGATGCGGGATCATCGACAACAGGCGTCGCGAGATAAAGGCGTGGCGCCGGGCGCGGCGGAGGCGGCTTGTTCGACAAGATCTAGGCTGCCTTCTTTTCCAGGCTGCTTTGCCATTCGCCCTTGGAGGCGAGGCCGTTCATGCGCGCACGATGACTGAATGCGTCTTGTCCGGCCGTAACATTCTCAGGCCTGCCCGACCAGGCCTTCTGCGGCGCGGCCTGCAGCGCGCGGCCATAGGAGAAGGTCAGGCCCCAGGGCAGCGGGCCGAGCTTGTGCATGGCGTTGAGATGCGCGGTCGCATCCTCATCGGATTGGCCGCCGGAGAGGAAGGCGATTCCGGGCACGGCCGCCGGCACGCAGGCCTTCAGCAGCCGGATCGTCTTCTCCGCGACTTCCTCGACGGAGGCCTGCTTTGCGCATTTTTTGCCCGAGATCGCCATGTTCGGCTTCAGCACCATGCCCTCGAGCGCGACGCGCTGCACCCGCAATTCCTGAAACGTCTTGTTGAGCACGCGGCTCGTAACGTCGTAGCAGCGGTCGATGTCGTGATCGCCGTCCATCAGCACCTCAGGCTCCACGATCGGCACGATCTGCGCGGCCTGGCACAGTGCGGCGTAACGCGCCAGCGCGTGGGCGTTGACGCTGATTGCGGTCATCGAGGGAACGCCGCTGGCGATGTCGATCACCGCGCGCCATTTGGCGAAGCGCGCGCCGCGTTCGTAATATTTCTTCAGCCGCTCGGCGAGCTTGTCGAGTCCGACGGTGACGAGCTCGCCCGGGCACATCGGCAAGGCTTGCGTGCCCTCGTCGACCTTGATGCCGGGAATGGCGCCGCTCTGTTCGATCAGCTTGACCAGCGGCGTGCCGTCTTTCGCGTCCTGCCAGATCGTCTCGTCATAGAGGATCACGCCCGAGATGTACTGGCTCATGGCCTCCTTGGAGCGGAACAGCATCTCGCGATAGTCGCGGCGGTTGCCTTCGGTCGATTCCACGCCGATCGCGTCGAATCGCTTCTTGATGGTGCCGGAGGATTCGTCGGCGGCAAGGATGCCCTTGCCGCGCGCGACCATGGCGGTCGCGACCTTGTTGAGCTCAGTCAGATTCATCGAGAGGTCCTCCCAAAACGATTCTGCCCTTGCCTGTGAAAATAGACGGTTCTCGGGCAATTGCCGAGTTAACGTTGGTCGCAGGGTAAAGGGGGGAGGTCATCGGGGATACGTTTGGCCGGGCTGGCTGCCCTCAACCTCGCCCCGCTTGCGGGGAGAGGTCGGACTTTACGCGACGCGTAAAATCCGGGTGAGGGGGTACAGGTCTATCGGTAGGGCACAACTCGCGGAGAGAGCCCCTCACCCCAACCCTCTCCCCGCGAAAAGCGGGGCGAGGGAGCGATAGAGCGCGATCGTTACGCGACCTTCGGATCCAGCTCGCCCTTGGCGTAGCGCTTGGCCATGTCGGCGGGGGTCAGGATCTTCTTGAACTTGGCGGCCTGGCCTGCGGTGTTGAACTCCTGGAGCCGCTGCTTGCACAGCTTGGTCATCGCTTCCATCGCCGGCTTCAGATATTTGCGCGGATCGAACTCTTCCGGATTGTCCTTCAGCACTTTCCGGATCTGGCCGGTCATGGCCATGCGGTTGTCGGTGTCGATGTTGATCTTGCGCACGCCGTTCTTGATGCCGCGCTGGATCTCGGCGACCGGCACGCCCCAGGTCGGCTTCATCTTGCCGCCATAGGCGTTGATGATGTCCTGCAGGTCCTGCGGCACCGACGAGGAGCCGTGCATGACCAGATGCGTGTTCGGCAGCTTGCGGTGGATCTCCTCGATCACATTCATGGCGAGGATGTCGCCGTCGGGCTTGCGGGTGAACTTGTAGGCGCCGTGCGAGGTTCCCATCGCGATCGCGAGCGCGTCGACCTTGGTCTCCTGGACGAACTTCACCGCCTCGTCCGGATTGGTCAGGAGCTGGTCGTGGCTCAGCTTGCCTTCGGCGCCGTGGCCGTCTTCCTTGTCGCCCATGCCGGTTTCGAGCGAGCCGAGCACGCCTAACTCACCCTCGACGGAGATACCGCCGAGATGGGCCATGTCGGTCACCGTCTTGGTCACGCCGACATTATAATTCCAGTCGCCGGGGGTCTTGCCGTCGGCCTTGAGCGAGCCGTCCATCATCACCGAGGTGAAGCCGGCCTGGATCGCCGTCATGCAGGTCGCGGCCTCGTTGCCATGGTCGAGATGCACGCAGACCGGAATGTGCGGGTAGATCTCGGTCACGGCGTCCATCATGTGCTTGAGCATGACGTCGTTGGCGTAGGAGCGCGCACCGCGCGAGGCCTGGATGATGACGGGCGCGTCGACCTGGTTGGCCGCGTCCATGATCGCCAGCGCCTGTTCCATGTTGTTGATGTTGAAGGCCGGTACGCCGTAATCGTTCTCTGCCGCATGGTCGAGCAATTGACGCAACGTGATCCGAGCCATGTGTGTTCTTCTCCGTTTGGGCCTCTCGGGCCGCTTGTTTCTTGCCTTGAATTACTTGGTGCGAAGCACTTCGACGCCGGGCAGCGGCTTGCCTTCCATCCATTCAAGAAATGCGCCGCCGGCGGTCGAGACATAGGTGAACTGACCGGCCACATGGGCCTGGTTAAGGGCCGCAACCGTGTCGCCGCCACCCGCGATCGAGATCAGCTTTTTCGCCTTGGTCCGCTCAGCGGCGTGCTTGGCGGCCGCCACCGTGCCGCGGTCGAACGGCTGCATCTCGAAGGCCCCGAGCGGGCCGTTCCAGACCAGCGTGGCGGCATCGTCGATCGCGGCTTGGACGCGCACGATCGACTGCGGGCCGACGTCCAGGATCATGCCGTCGGCCGGAATCGCATCGAGGCCGTAAGCATGCGAGGGCGCATTCGCGGCGAAATGATAGGCAACCGTCGCATCGACCGGCAGGATGATGGCGCAATTGGCCGCTTCCGCCTTCTCCATGATGCGCACCGCAGTCGCGGCGAGATCCTTCTCGGCCAGCGACTTGCCGACCGCGACGCCCTGGGCGTGCAGGAAGGTGTTGGCCATGCCGCCGCCGATCACGAGCGCGTCGACCTTGTTGACGAGGTTTTCGAGCAGGTCGATCTTGGTCGAGACCTTCGCGCCGCCGATGATGGCGATGACGGGCTTGGTCGGCGAGCCCAGCGCCTTCTCCAGCGCATCCAGCTCGGCCTGCATGGTGCGGCCGGCATAGGCCGGAAGCTTGTGACCGAGCCCTTCGGTCGAAGCGTGGGCGCGGTGCGCCGCCGAGAACGCATCGTTGACCCAGATGTCACCGAGCTTTGCGAGCTCCGCGACGAAGGCCGGATCGTTCTTCTCCTCTTCCTTGTGGAAGCGGGTGTTTTCCAGACAGAGGATGTCGCCGTCCTGCAACGCCGCCACGGCCTTGGCCGCGGGCTCGCCGATGCAGTCCTCGGCGAAGGCGACGGGCTTCTTCACGACCTTCGACAGCGCTTCGGCGACGGGCTGGAGCGAGTCCTTGGCATCACGCCCCTTCGGCCGGCCGAAATGCGCGAGCAGGATGACCTTGCCGCCCTTGTCCGAGATTTCGGTGATGGTCGGCGCGACGCGCTCGAGCCGGGTTGCGTCGCTGACGCGGCCATTGTCCATGGGCACGTTGAGATCGACGCGCAGCAGCACGCGCTTGCCCTTCACATCAACGTCGTCGAGGGTGCGGAATTTGTTGGTCATCTCTGGCTCTCTGTCCCGGGCCTCTGGTCATTCCGGGGCGCGCGTAGCGCGAACCCGGAATCTCGGAGATTCCGGGTCTGGTCCTTCGGACCATCCCGGAATGACGGTGCTCGAATGCGCCAGATCCTTACAGCACCTTCGACATCGCGACGGCGGTGTCGGCCATGCGGTTCGAGAAGCCCCACTCGTTGTCGTACCAGGACATCACGCGCACCAGCGTGCCGTTCTGCACCTTGGTCTGGTCCTCGTGGAAGGTCGAGGAGTGTGGATCATGGTTGAAGTCGATCGAGACGTTCGGCGCGGTGGTGTAGCCGAGCACGCCCTTGAGCTGCTGCTCGCTGGCGCGCTTCATCGCCGCGTTGATTTCCTTGGCGTCGGTGGCGCGCTTGGCGACGATCTTGAGATCGACGACCGAGACGTTCGGGGTCGGCACGCGGATCGCGACGCCGTCGAGCTTGCCCTTCAGCTCGGGCAGCACGAGGCCGATGGCCTTGGCGGCGCCGGTCGAGGTCGGGATCATCGACATCGCAGCCGCACGGCCGCGGTAGAGATCCTTGTGCAGCGTGTCCAGCGTCGGCTGGTCGCCGGTATAGGCGTGGATCGTGGTCATGAAGCCGGTCTCGATGCCGACGAGATCGTTCAGCACCTTGGCGACAGGCGCGAGGCAGTTGGTGGTGCAGGAACCGTTGGAGACGACCAGATGATCCTTGGTCAGCGTGTCGTGGTTGACGCCGAAGACGATGGTGGCGTCGGCGCCGTCGGCCGGGGCGGAGACCAGCACGCGCTTGGCGCCGGCGGCCAGGTGCGCGGAGGCCTTGTCCTTCGAGGTGAAGATGCCGGTGCATTCCAGCGCGATGTCGACGCCGAGATCCTTCCAGGGCAGCTTCGAGGGATCGCGCTCGGCGGTCACCTTGATCTTGTTGGCGCCGAGGCTGATCGAGTCGCCGTCGACGGTCACGGTGCCGGGGAAGCGGCCATGGACGCTGTCGAAGCGAAGGAGATGAGCATTGGTCTCGACCGGACCGAGATCGTTGATGCCGACGACCTCGATGTCCTTGCGGCCGGACTCGGCGATAGCCCGCAGGACGTTGCGGCCGATGCGACCAAAACCGTTAATTCCAACGCGGACTGCCATGTTTCGTCTCCTTATGACCGTTCAGTGACGGCTGTTCAATAACCCCATCGTCCCGCACAACGCGCTTTGCGCGCCTGCGAGGGTTTTTTAGAGGCGGACGCCCGGTTCGGCCGGGCGATGCTTGATCATATGAGAGACTACGTAGTCCTTTTTTTTGGCAACCTCAACTCTCAGCTGACGCGCTTCAGCACAGCGTTAACCGCAGCCTCGGCGGTAATGCCGAAATGCTTGTAGAGATCCTTCGCCGGCGCGCTGGCGCCGAAGGAATGCATGCCGATAAATTCGCCATCCTGGCCGATCACGGCATCCCAGCCCCAGCGCACCGCGGCCTCGATTGCGACCTTCACCGGTGCATTGCCGATGATGGCGGCGCGCTTGGCCTCTGGTTGCGCTAACAACAGCTCCAGCGAGGGCACCGAGACCACCCGTGACGCGATGCCGCGCTCGGCGAGCTGCTTCTGGGCGGCCACTGCGATCTCGACCTCGGAACCGGAAGCGAACAGTGTCGCCTTGGCTTCGCCCTGGGCGGCGACCAGCTCGTAGGCGCCGGCCGCGCAAGGGTTGTCATTCGGCGCGGTGGTGCGGAGCTGCGGCAGGTTCTGTCGCGTCAGCGCCAGCGTGGTCGGACCGTCGATGCGGTTCAGCGCAAGCTCCCAGCACTCGGCCACCTCCATGGCGTCGCAGGGACGGAACACGCGCATGTTCGGAATGGCGCGGAGCGCGGCGAGATGCTCCACCGGCTGGTGGGTCGGGCCGTCTTCGCCGAGGCCGATGGAATCATGTGTCATCACATAGACGACGCCGGCGCCCATCAGTGCGGCCAGGCGCATCGCAGGCCGCGCGTAGTCGGTGAACACCAGGAAGGTCGCGCCGTTCGGCGCGAAGCCGCCGTGCAGGAAGATGCCGTTCATCGCCGCGGCCATGCCGTGCTCACGGATGCCGTAATGGATGAAGCGGCCTTTCGGCGTCTTGGCGGAGAAGGCGGTCGCCGACTTCGCCTTGTTGTTGTTGGAGCCGGTGAGGTCGGCCGAGCCCGCCAGGAACTCCATCGGCATCGCGCCGGCAATGACTTCGATCACGGCTTCCGACGACTTGCGGGTGGCGGCCGTCATCGGCTTTTCCAAGAGCTCTTTCTTGTAGGCGCGCACGGCCTTTGCCAGCGAAGCCGGACGCTCGTGGCGCAGGCGGCGCTCGAACTCGGCGCGCTTGCGGCTGCCGAGCTCACCGAGACGTCCTTCCCATTCCTGGCGTGCCGTCGCGCCACGGCTGCCGGCTGCACGCCAGGCCTTCAGCACATCGTCCGGCACCGAGAACGGCTCAAGCGAGATGCCGAGGTTTTCCTTGGCGGCCTTGAGCTCGTCGGCGCCGAGCGCTTCGCCATGCGCCTTCGCCGTGCCGGCCTTGTGTGGCGCGCCGAAGCCGATGGTGGTGCGGCAGGCGATCAGCGTCGGCTTGTTGGATTTCTGCGCGCGGGTGATCGCTGCGGCGATGGCAGCCTGGTCATGGCCGTCGATCTTCTCGGCGGCCCAGCCGGCCGATTTGAAGCGCTTCACCTGATCGACGGAGTCGGAGATCGAGGTCGGGCCGTCGATCGAAATGCCGTTGTCGTCGTAGAGCACGATCAGCTTGCCGAGCTTCCAGTGACCAGCCATGGCGATCGCTTCCTGCGATACACCTTCCATCAGGTCGCCGTCGGAGGCGAGCACGTAGGTGTGATGGTCGACGATCTTCTTGCCGAACTCGGCGGCGAGCATCTTCTCGGCGAGCGCCATGCCGACCGCGGTCGAGATGCCCTGGCCGAGCGGGCCGGTGGTGGTCTCGATGCCCTTGGTGTGGAAGTTCTCGGGGTGACCCGGCGTCAGCGAGCCGAGCTGACGGAAGTTCTTGAGCTGGTCCAGCGTCATCCCTGCGTTGCCGGTCAGGTACAGCAGCGAATAGAGCAGCATCGAACCGTGGCCGGCCGAGAGCACGAAGCGGTCGCGGTCGGGCCAGTCGATTGCAGCGGCGTCGAATTTCAGAAATTGCGTAAACAGCACCGTGGCGATGTCGGCGGCGCCCATCGGTAGCCCGGGATGGCCCGATTTCGCCTTCTCGACAGCGTCCATCGAGAGGCCACGGATCGCGTTGGCCATACGGGTGTGGTCGACTTGCGTCATGTCTGAAATCCGTCTGAAATGAGGCGCTTGGCGGTGGTGCCGGCCGCGTGGGAGGAGCTTGGCGGCCACGAAAGGTGGGGGCTGGGATAGCACCTCGGTTCCGGGAGTCCAAGGCAATCAAACGTCGGTTTGGCCGTAAAAGTTGCTTAGCAGTGCATAGTTTCGCGGCGGCGTTGCGCTCGGCTAGCTTGCCACGTAAATTTCTGCTTCTAACCGCTTGCCGAACCGAGTCTTTTGCCGGACGGCAAGCTCCGAGGTAAAGGCCACGGGCTAAGCCCATAGGTTCCGCCGCTGACTGCATGAACGATCGCGTATCCAACAGCTCTGCCATGACGGAGTCCTCTGCCGTCGAGATCGAGATCGCGACCCGCAGGCTCACGGCGGCGCTCGATGCGCTCGAAAGCGCGGTCGAGCGAAGGCGCGATGCCGACCGTGACGAGAACGAGCTCGCGACACGGATTCAGGCGCTGGGCGCAGACCGTTCGCGGCTTGCCGACGAGCTCGACGGCGCGCTGGTGAAGGCGCGCAAGCTCGAGCGCACCAACCGCGAGATCTCCGATCGGCTGGATTCCGCGATCGTCACGATACGCTCGGTGCTCGATACCGGAGAGGACGGATGAGCCACATCAACGTCACCATCAACGCCCGGCAATATCGTATGGCCTGCGAGGAAGGTCAGGAAGTCCGGCTGTTGAAGCTTGCGGAGAGCCTGGAGACGCGGATTCAGTCGCTGCGTGGAAAATTCGGAGAGATCGGCGATGCCCGTCTCACCGTGATGGCAGCGCTGACCGTTTGCGACGAACTGATCGACGCCGGCAACCGCATCCGCGCCATGGAGCAGGAACTGGTTGAG
Source organism: Bradyrhizobium sp. T-1 (assembly GCF_053592855.1). Lineage (NCBI taxonomy): Bacteria > Pseudomonadati > Pseudomonadota > Alphaproteobacteria > Hyphomicrobiales > Nitrobacteraceae > Bradyrhizobium > Bradyrhizobium sp. T-1. The sequence goes on from NZ_CM132115.1 coordinate 1,234,479, forward strand.
CTCCGGGATTTCCGTAATGCCGCCGTCGAGCGCGCCCGGATGACCCAGACCGCCGTGGTCAACGCGCTGAACGCCGCCGCCGAACGCATCGAGAAGTCGACCCAGGTCTTGAACCGGACCGTCGGCAACGGGATCGCGATCGGGTAGGGCTGCCACCACGCGGGCGGTGCGCTCCCTCCCTCGCTTGCGGGGGAGGGTTGGGGAGAGGGTGTCTCCGCCGGGCGAGAACCCCCAAGAGGAGAGAACCCTCACCCGCCGCGCTTTGCGCGTCGACCTCTCCCGCAAGCGGGAGGAGGTGAGTAACCGGCAGCCGGGCTGGCGATTCGTCAGTATCGTTGTTACATTGCGCAAGCGAGGCTGCGACGCGCGTCCGGAGCCATATATCCCCGGGGCCTTATCGATCCTTTAGGGAACTGTCCCTGGCCGGGCCCGTGGGCCCGGACATATGGTGCCCACCTACTTTCGTAGGGAACTCCGGGATCGAGTGCTTCAACGGCGTCCGCGGCTTCGCACTTTTGTTGGCCTGTTCGTTTCTGTCGAAATTGCGTCCCCTACACGCTTGCGGTTCTATTGAGGCTCGGTGTCATGCCCCGCCTAGTGCGCAATTGCGCACGGGGGGCGGGGCATCCAGTACGCCGCGGCGTCGAGGTCTAGCACTGCGTCTCTGGAATACTGGATCACCCGCCCCAGTGCGAAAGAGCGCACAAGGCGGGTGATGACGGCGGAGCAAGACTTTGCCCTCGGGAAAAGCGCACATGACCAACACCAAATCCGAACTCCGCGCCAAAGCCCTCGCGGCGCGCGATGCGCTGAGCGAGAAGAAACGCATCACGGCCGCTGCAAAACTCGCCAAGCGCGGGCTGCCGTTCGAGTTGCTGCCCGGCAGCATCGTTTCCGGCTATTCGCCGATCCGCAGCGAGATCGATCCGATCCCGCTGCTGAAGAAGCTCGCCGAAGAAGGCGCCAGGCTGGCGCTGCCCTGCGTCACCGCGCGCGGTCAGTCGCTGATCTTCCGCCTCTTCCATCCGAACGACCGCCTGATGCTCGGCCCGCTCGGCATTCCCGAGCCGTCGCCGGCAGCAGCCGAAGTCATTCCCGACATCATGCTGACGCCGCTTGCGGCATTCGACCGTCTCGGCCATCGCATTGGCTATGGTGCAGGGCATTACGATGTCACCTTCGCGCATTTGCGGAAAACCAAGCACATCGTCGGCATCGGGCTCGCCTTTGCGGCGCAGGAGATCAAGGCGGTGCCGGCACTATCGCACGACGTGGCGCTGGATTATGTGCTAACGGAATCCGACGTGTTCGATTTCCGGAGTTCTGAAGTTGCGCATTCTCTTCGTGGGTGATGTCGTCGGCCGTAGCGGGCGTAACGCCATCGCCGAATATCTCCCCGGCATGGTCAAGGACTGGTCGCTCGATTTCGTCGTCGTCAACGGCGAGAATTCGGCCGGCGGCTTCGGCATCACGGAGGCGATCTATCAGGAGTTTCTCGACGCCGGCGCCGATGCGGTGACGCTCGGCAATCATTCCTGGGACCAGCGCGAAGCCCTGGTGTTCATCGAGCGCGCCGAGCGCCTGGTGCGGCCGGCGAACTATCCGCGCGGCACGCCCGGCCGCGGTGCCGCTTTGGTGGAGACCAAGAACGGCAAGCACGCCCTCGTCGTCAACGCGCTCGGCCGCGTCTTCATGACCCCGTTCGACGATCCCTTTGCTGCGCTCGAGCGCGAACTCGGCGCCTGTCCGCTCGGCGTTGCAGCCGATGCCATCGTCGTCGACTTCCATTGCGAAGCGAGCAGTGAGAAGCAGGGCATCGGCTTCTTCTGCGACGGCCGCGCCAGCCTCGTCGTCGGCACGCATACGCATGTGCCGACCGCCGATCACCAGATCCTGTCGGGCGGCACCGCCTACATGACCGATGCCGGCATGACCGGCGATTACGACTCGATCATCGGCATGCAGAAGGAAGAGCCGCTGCGGCGGTTTACCTCAGGAATTCCGTCGGGCCGGTTCGAGCCGGCGGCGGGTGCGGCGACGCTCAGCGGTGTTGCGGTCGAGACGGATGACGCAACGGGGCTCGCACTCAAGATCGCGCCGGTGCGTGTGGGCGGAAGGCTGGAGCCGGCAACGCCGAAATTCTGGTTGAGCTGAATGGCGGCGCTGCACACTCGGTGTCGTCCTGGCGAAAGCCATAATCCCAGGGAGTAGTTGCTGCGCGAAGCTGGTCACTCCGGGCCTTCGCAAAACGACCGCTGCGGCGTAGGGGTCCCGGATCTGCGCTTCGCTTGTCCGGGACGACGGCAGAGATTGACGCGCGGTCACGTGTCAATCTCGCCCCACGCGACTCCACTGTCCGAAAAATTGTGCGCCTGTTTTGCCCGTCCGAGCCAAATTGCGTCGCGGCCTACAGGCGTAAGCCGTTGATTCCCCACGCCTCGGCTACGGTGCATGGGGTTGTTTTTCAGGTTTTGATTCAACGGCCGTCAGCCCTGCCGGAATCCCATCCGGAACGCGCCCCAATGCTTGCCGCGGACCATGATCGGCGAGGAGAGGTCCTTCATCAGCACGAACTGCCCGCCGCCCATGTCGCGGCGGTAGGTCTGGAGCAGGAAGGGTTTTGTGTTGGCCGCGACCTTCTTCACGGTGCGATCGGTGAACAGGCGGCGGTTGCGGCAATTGGCGTTGTTCCAGACCGGATCCTTGCCCTGGGGCAGGCGGTAGTTCGGATTGTGCGTCGGCAGGTAGCCGCCCCTCGCCCAGGCGACGCAGAACACGATGCGCGGATCCGACTTCTGGATCGGGTCCTGAATCGCCGGCAGCACGCGGTCGGTGAAGTCGACGTAGTTGGTGTTGTACTGCTTGGGATCGGTCCCGGCGATCTCGCGGTAGTTTTCGTCCATGAGCTGGTCGAGCGTGATCTCGCCGCGGTCGATTGCGGCTTCGAACTCGGCGGAGATCCGCTTGGCGGTGTCGACGACGACACGTATCAGCGGTGCGTCCGATGTCTCCACACCGCTGTCGGCGATCAGCGCGATCAGGCCTTCGGAGGTGTCGAGCAGTTTTGTTACGCGCTGGTCGGCGCTCTTGAGGTCGCGCGAGGAGAGGTCGACGCCCCTGGCGAGCTCGTTGAGCTCGCTGATCACGGTGTCGCAATGGCCAAGATTGGAGGTCGCCGCGCGCGTGACGCTGTCGATCTCCGCTTCCACGGAGGCGAATCCCTGCTGGACCCGCGAGATGATGCCGGAGATCTGCTGGGCGCCTTCGCCGGCGGTCTTGGCGCGCTGCGAGGCGTCGCTGCTTTCGCCGATCAGGCCTTCGATCTGGCCGTCGAGATCGCGCACGGTGTCGGAGATCTGATGCGTGGCCTGGCGGGTGGCTTCGGCGAGGTTCTTCACCTCGCTTGCGACCACCGCAAAACCGCGACCCGCGTTGCCCGCGCGCGCCGCCTCGATGGTGGCGTTCAGCGCCAGCAGATTGGTCTGTTTCGCGATCGCCTCGATCGAGCCGGACACCTTTGCCACCTGCGCCAGCGCCGAGCCGACGGCACTGAGGCGAGCCTCGATCCGCTCCACCGCCGCCACCAGCTCGGAGATGTGGCTGACGGCGGTATCGACCGCGCTGCGCGACTGCGCGATCTCGCCGACCGCCGCCGACGTGGTCGTCTGCACGGCCTGCGAGGCATTGGCGATGTCGTGATTGGCCGAGACCATCGTCTCCGCCGTCTTCTGCAGGTGGTGGAACCGTTCCGACTGGTTGGCGACGCGGCTTGCGACTTCCTGGACATTGCCGGCGATGTCGGCGAGCTCCACGCCAAGACCGCCGATGCGATCGGCAAGCTGGTCGATCAGCCGCTCGGCCAGCGTTCGGTTGGAGCCGGTGTCCAGTACTGCAAGTTGTGCGAGGGACATTTACGGGCTTTCTTCAGGCGGAGCCGTCCATCGGCTCACCGCGGCATTCCCATTCCGATTCCGACGTTAAAGGATGATTCGCGCCCGGCGTCTTGCCTGAGCGTGCACTACAGCTTGTAAGCTGTGCGGAATCCACCCCAATGCCGGCCCTGCACGCGGATCGGGACGTCGATCTCGCGCATCATCACGGTATTCCCATTGCCCATGTCACGCGCGTAGCTCTGGACCAGGTACGAGCGCAGGTTGCGCGCGGCGGCCAACCCCGCCGGATCGTTGAAGATTCGCCGGTTGCGGCTGTTGGCCGTGTTCCAGGCGGTATCGCCCGGTCGCTGTGGATGCGAATAGATCTTGTTGTGGACCGGCAGGAAGCCGTTGCGGTCGACCATGGCGCAGAACGCCATGCGTGGTTCCCTGGCGAGAAAGGCTTCCTGGAACGGCGGCAAAGCCCGGTCGGCCCAATCAAGATATTTTGTGCGGTATTGCTGCGGATTGGTGCCCGCGATCTCCGCGTAGTCCGTGTCGAAGAGGTCATCCATTTTGACCTCGCCGCGCGCGACCGCCTGCTCGAATATCCGGGTCAGCGCGTTGCCCGCCTCCATCGCGCGGGTGACGAACTCCGTGTTCTCCTCGTGGATCGACCAGAGCTTGTCTTCGATCTTCTCGCGCAGTGCGGGATCGGGGGCGACGAATTGTGCACGGGCGCCGGCCTTGGCTTGCTCGACCACGCGCAGCCGGCAGGTGCCGACGTCTTCGAGGGTGCCATCGATGATCGCCTGCGGCGTGAGCCGGCTTGCCTCCGCACCGCCGATCAGCACGCCGTCCATCGCGATCTCATAGACCGGCAACATGCCGCGTGTGCTCTCGAATTTGAGATGGCACGGCAGCCGCTCGGTCTTGCGGCGGTCGTCGTGCTCGCTCTGCTTGAGCAGGACCGCGCAGCGCGATTTCAGCTTCTGCGCGAAGGTCGTCACGGCCTTGCCGGCGCTGGCGACGTTCTCGCCATGGGTCTCGGCGGCCTTGGTCGCGGCGTCGATCTCGGCCGCGCTCTCGCCGACCGAGATGATGAATTCCGATGCGCTTGTCGCGTTGCCGGAGACTTCGCTGGTGGTGGCGTTCTGCTCGGCCACGGCGCCGTTGACGGTGTCGAACACCGGACGGATTGCCTCGATGGCCTGCGAGATCCGGTGCACGGCGTCCGCGGAGCCTGCAGCATCGCGCTGGAGCGCGTCGATCTTCTTGGAGATCTCCTCGGTTGCCCCCTGGGTTTGCACCGCGAGCGCTTTGACCTCGGTGGCGACGACGGCGAATCCTTTGCCGGCGGCGCCGGCGCGCGCGGCCTCGATCGTGGAGTTGAGCGCGAGCAGGGTCGTCTGCCGCGCGATCTGCGCGATCAGGTTGACGACGTTGCCGATCGCAGCCGACGATTCCCGCAAGCGATCGACGTTGGCGCGGGCTTCCTGTGCCGCGGCGCTGGCCTCGTCGGCGAGCTTGCCGGCCTCACGAACCTGTGCGCCGATGCCCTGCGCGGATTGGGTGAATTTGTCCGCGGCATGCGCAAAGCCCGAGGCGTTCGACTGCGCGGCATTGGTCCGCCCGGTCAGCGCGTCGGTGCGCTGGCGGATATCCGCCAGCGTTGCCGCCGTGGCCTCGGCGCCGCCCGCCACCGAATTGGCAGCCCGCTCGAGCTGGCGGATCATGGCACCCAGCTCGAGTTCCAGCAGTTCCAGGATCTCCCGGGCCGAATCACCCTCGGGAGCGGGGGCCGCCTCGGAATTGGCTGGCGACTGCGCGGCCTGCGGAGCAGCCGCAGGCGCAGCCATCTCCGGCAGACGCTTCCGAAATAGTCCGAACGCCATCAGGTCTCTCTTGTCGGGGGACGGTCGGGCGCTATTTTCGCAGTCCGGAATGAAATCAGGGTTAACAATGCCCGACATCCAGGCACGGACCATTCCGGGGGTACCGCTACAGTGCTACCTCAAAGCAGCCGAGCCCTTTGATTCCGGCGGGTTGGCGGCCTATAAGGCCGCGCTTCCCACCGTTACCTTTGGCTGACGATCCTCTAGAGAAGACCACGCATGGCCGGACATTCCCAATTCAAGAACATCATGCACCGCAAGGGGCGGCAGGATGCCCAGAAGTCGAAGCTGTTCGGCAAGCTGGCGCGGGAAATCACCGTCGCGGCCAAGCTGGGCACGCCTGACCCGAACATGAATCCACGCCTGCGCGCGGCCATCATCGCGGCGCGGCAGGAGAACATGCCGAAGGACAATATCGAGCGCGCGGTCAAGAAGGCGCTCGGTAATGAGGGCGAGAACTATGACGAGATTCGCTACGAGGGCTACGGCCCGGGCGGCGTCGCCGTCATCGTCGAGGCGCTGACCGACAACCGCAATCGCGCGGCCTCCGACATCCGCTCCTTCTTCACCAAATCCGGCGGCAATCTCGGCGAAACCGGCTCCGTCTCCTTCATGTTCGACCGCACCGGCATCATCGAATACGACCGCAGCGTCGCTGACGACGACGCGGTGCTCGATGCCGCGATCGAGGCCGGCGCCGACGACGTGGTCTCGGGTGAAGGCGGCCATGAAATCTACGCCTCGACCGAAGGCTATCGCGACGTCGCCAAGGCGCTGGAAGCCAAGTTCGGCGAGCCGCGCAAGGCCGCGCTGATCTGGAAACCGCAGAACACGGTCGCGGTCGACGACGAGACCGGCGAGAAGCTGCTCAAGCTGATGGACCTGCTCAACGAGCACGACGACGTCCAGAACGTCTACGCCAATTTCGAGGTGTCGGACGCGCTGGTCGCGAAGATGGGCGGGTAGGGCGCAGGCGCCTTTCCCCGGGGACTTCTGTTCTGTTTCTGTTTCGCTATCATGGGCCAACCGCTATCACTGGCCCATGACCGCGCTCCCGATTCGCCAACCCGTTCGCATCATCGGAATCGACCCCGGCCTGCGCCGTACCGGCTGGGGCGTGATCGAGGCCGACGGCAACCGATTGATCTACGTCGCCTGCGGTTCGGTGGAACCGCCGGACGATTTGCCGCTGTCGAGCCGGCTGCTCGCGATTCACGAGGGGCTCGCCTCCGTGCTGTCCGATCACAAGCCGATGGAAGCGGCGGTCGAGCAGACGTTCATCAACAAGGACGGCGCAGCGACGCTGAAGCTGGGCCAGGCCCGCGGCGTCGCCATGCTGGCGCCAGCAATGTTCGGCATCTCTGTCGCCGAGTACGCGCCGAACCAGGTCAAGAAGACCGTGGTCGGCGCCGGTCATGCCGACAAGCAGCAGATCGGAATGATGCTGAAGATCCTACTGCCGAAGGCCGAGCCTCCGACGGCGGACGCCGCCGATGCGCTCGCGATCGCCATCACCCACGCCCATCATCGCCAGGGCACGGCGCTCAGGCTGAAGGTGGCGGGACTATGATCGGCAAGCTCAAAGGTCTGATCGATTCCTACGGCGAGGATTATGTCGTCCTCGACGTCGGCGGCGTCGGCTATCAGGTGCATTGCTCGGCGCGTACGCTGCAGCATCTGCCTTCGCCGGGCGAAGCCGCCGTGCTGTCGATCGAGACCTATGTCCGCGAGGACCAGATCAAGCTGTTCGGCTTCCGCACCGACCAGGAGCGCGAATGGTTTCGCCTGCTCCAGACCGTACAGGGCGTCGGCGCCAAGGTCGCGCTCGCGGTGCTCGGCACGCTGGCGCCGGCCGATCTCGCCAACGCCATTGCTCTGCGCGACAAGGCCGCGGTGGCGCGCACGCCCGGCGTCGGGCCCAAGGTGGCCGAGCGCATCGTCACCGAGCTGAAGGACAAGGCGCCGGCGTTTGCCAATGTCGATCCCGCCGTCGTGCATCTCGCCGGTGCCGTCGACGATCAGCGCGCGCCGCGTCCGGTTGCGGACGCGATCTCCGCGCTCGTCAATCTCGGCTATGGCCAGCCGCAGGCGGCCGCGGCGATCGCCTCGGCCTCGCGCAGCGCGGGTGAGAATGCCGAAACGGCACAGCTCATTCGCCTCGGCCTCAAGGAGCTCTCGAAGTGAGCGCGTCAATGGTCAGTCTCGCAGGGTGGGCAAAGCGCAGCGTGCCCACTACCTTTGGAGCGATCGGAGACATGGTGGGCACGGCGCGAAGGGCGCCTTTGCCCACCCTACGAGGAGTTGGCTGAGTGAGCGATCCCAAGGCCAATCGCATGGTCTCGCCCGAGCGCCGTAGCGACGATGTCGGCGACACCGCGCTGCGTCCGCAGTCGCTGTCCGATTTCGTCGGCCAGCAGCAGGCGCGCAAGAATCTCTCGATCTTCATCGAAGCCGCCCGCAAGCGCGGCGAGGCGCTGGATCACGTGCTGTTCGTCGGCCCTCCGGGGCTCGGCAAGACCACGCTCGCGCAGATCGTGGCCAAGGAACTCGGCGTCGGTTTTCGCGCCACATCAGGCCCCGTGATCGCCAAGGCCGGCGATCTCGCAGCGCTGCTGACCAATCTCGAAGAGCGCGACGTGCTCTTCATCGACGAGATCCATCGCCTCAACCCCGCGGTGGAAGAAGTTCTCTATCCCGCGATGGAGGATTTTCAGCTCGACCTCATCATCGGCGAGGGGCCGGCGGCGCGCTCGGTCAAGATCGAGCTGTCGAAATTCACCCTGGTCGGCGCCACCACGCGCGCCGGTCTGTTGACCAATCCCTTGCGCGATCGCTTCGGCATTCCGGTCCGGCTCAACTTCTATACAATCGAGGAGCTCGAGAGCATCGTCAGCCGCGGCGCGCGCGTGCTCAATGTCGGCATGAGCGCCGATGGTGCCAACGAGATCGCGCGCCGCGCCCGCGGCACGCCGCGTATCGCCGGGCGCCTGCTCAGGCGTGTGCGCGATTTTGCCTCGGCGGCGAATGCCGATACGATCGATCGCAAGATCGCCGACCATGCGCTCAGCGCGCTCGAGGTCGACGCCGCCGGCCTCGACGCGATGGATCGCCGCTATCTCACCACCATCGCGCAAAACTACGGCGGCGGCCCGGTTGGCGTGGAGACGATGGCGGCCGCCTTATCCGAGCCACGTGATGCGATCGAGGACATCATCGAGCCCTACCTGATCCAATGCGGCTATCTCCAGCGCACGCCGCGCGGCCGCCTGCTGACCTCGCACGCCTTTCGCCATCTCGGCATTGCCGAGCCGTCGCGCGATGCCGCGGCCCAGTTCGGCCTGTTCGGCACGGACGAGAGCGACGACTGATCTCGCGCAAGGGCAGCGTGCTCCGATTCTCATGAATTTCCGGTAATCTCGTGCAGGCGATCTGCACGAGCGCACCCCAATTCCGCTTCAATCGAGCCGCATCACGGGGCTGCATCATCATCGGGCTATCATGATCACGCGCCGTCATCTCATCCGTTCCATGGGCGGTCTCTCCGCCCTCGGCGTCTCGACGGCGGCCTATGGGGTCGGCGTCGAGCCGGTGCTGCGGCTTCGCGTCACCCGCTATCATCCGATGCCGCGGCAATGGCCCGCGGATTTTCCATTGAAGATTGCCGCGATCGCCGACATCCATGCCTGCGATCCCTGGATGTCGCTGGAGCGGATCGAGGCGATCGTCGACCGTACCAACGCGCTGAATGCCGATCTCATCGTGCTGCTCGGCGACTATGTTGCCGGCCTTCATCAGGTCACGCGCATCATTCCGGCGAACGAATGGGCCAAGGTGCTGACCGGCCTCAGGGCGCCACTCGGCGTCCATGCGGTCATGGGCAATCACGATTACTGGGCCGACAGAAACGTGCAACAGGCAGGGCAAGGACCGACGGTCGCGCATCGCGCGCTGGAAGCGGCCGGCATTCCCGTCTACGAGAATGACGCCGTCCGCCTCCGCAAGGATGGCCGCCCGTTCTGGCTCGCCGGCCTCGGCGATCAGCTCGCCTTTCTGCCGGCGCGGCGCTTCCGGAGCACGGGACGCTTCGGCGCCGATGATCTCAATGCGACGCTCGCCAAGGTCACCGACGACGCGCCGGTGATCCTGCTCGCGCATGAGCCCAACATCGCGCCGCGCGTGCCTGCTCGTGTCGCATTGCAACTGTCCGGCCACACCCATGGCGGCCAGATCCGCCTGCTCGGCTGGTCGCCGGCCGTTTCGCGTCAGCATGGCCTCCGGCTCGCCTATGGTCACTTCCGCCTGAAGTGCGACGTCATCGTTTCCGGCGGCCTCGGTTGCAGCATCATGCCGGTCCGCGTCGGTGTGCCGCCCGAGATCGTCGAGGTGACGCTGGGGCGGGCACCCGTGGCGGCTGTGTCCTAGCCGCGCTTGCGCGGCCGGCCGTTTTTGCGCACAACGGGCCGGCAGCGACAAGCGAAGAGGCTCGCGACGTGACAGCTCATCTCGACGGCGAGATCCGCGACGGCCGCCATCATATGCAGGTCCGTGTCTATTACGAGGATACGGATTTCTCCGGCATCGTCTATCACGCCAATTATCTGCGCTACATGGAGCGCGGCCGCACCAATCATCTGCGGCTGATGGGCGCCGAGCAGCAGGCGCTGTTCGATCAGCCCGAGACGGAAGGTGCCGGCTTTGCCTTCGTCGTGCGCTCGATGCATCTCGATTTCCTCAAGCCTGCGCGAATGGACGACGTGCTCGACGTCGTGACCTGGCCGGTCGCGGTGAAGGGCGCGTCGATCATGCTGGCGCAAGAGGTGCGGCGCGGTGAGGACGTGCTTGTGAAGGCCGAAGTGCGCGTCGCTTTCATCAGCGGCGGCCGCGCACAGCCGATCCCCAAATCGATCCGCACGCTGATGAAGGCTGATCTGATTTCGTGATCGCCCGATAGGGGATCGCCTCTCGACTCCATGGCGAGCGGGGATAGATTGCGGTCCCGCAAACCGATGAGGCCATCATGTCGCGCCCACCGCTTCCGCCCTTCACCCGAGAGACCGCTGCGCAGAAGGCTCGCATGGCCGAGGACGCCTGGAATTCGCGCGATCCGGTGCGCGTGTCGCTCGCCTACACCGAGGACAGCCGCTGGCGCAATCGCTCGGAAGTGTTTCAGGGGCGCGAGGCCATCGTCGCATTCCTCACCCGCAAGTGGGAGAAGGAGCACGACTACCGCCTGATCAAGGACCTCTGGGCCTTCGACGACAACCGCATCGCCGTGCGCTTCCAGTACGAATGGCACGACGCGAGCGGCCAGTGGTATCGCTCCTACGGCAACGAGCAGTGGGAGTTTGACGAGCACGGTCTGATGCGGCGGCGCGAGGCCTCGATCAACGACATCGCGATCGCGGAAAAGGACCGCCGGTTTCACTGGCTCGCGCCGGGACCGCGGCCGGCGGATGTGCCGGGGCTGGGAGCCGATCCGTTCTGATCACCTAACCGCCCGCATCGCTCTTGCCTTTCACTTTTGGGAAGTCCTCCCAAAACCACATGCCGCCTAACGCCGTCACGAAACCGGCGGCCATTAGCATCCAGCCCTTCCACCGAAGTGCGAAGAACAGGAGATAGACTGCAGCCCCCAGCCCTACGACAAGTAAGGCGAATGCAAACATCAGGCTTACCGTGCGACGAATTGGACTCATTCCCTATCCAGCCTAAGACGTCCAGAGGTGCGCGACCGAGGCGCCGTGCGCTTTGCGAGAAACCTAGTAATCGCCCCACCGAGCTTCGCGCTGTCCATCGGCTCGGTCAGCGACGCCCTTGCCGTCGCCACGACCTCATCCGGCGCCTTGCCGTCGCGCAGCTCGCAGCACACCTGCGCGAACTCCACGTCGAATTCGGGATGCGGCTGCACCGTCAACGTCGCGCCGTTGGCGTAAAGCAGGCCGGCGTGCGGGGTGAACTCGGACGAGAGGATCGTCAGCGCATCGTTCGGCGGCTCGATGACCTGGTCCTGATGTGAGGCGGCGATCGCAACCGCCTCGCCCTCGACGACGCCGTTCTCCGGCAGCACCTGATAGACGTGCCGGCCGATGCCCCAGCCCTTCTCGGATTTGCGCACGGTGCCGCCGAGCGCCTGTGCGATCAGCTGATGGCCGAAGCAGATGCCGACCATCGGCGTCTTGTTGGCGTAGGCGGTGCGCACGAAATCTTCCAGCGGCGCGATCCAGTCCAGTCCGTCATAGACGCCGGCGGCAGCACCGGTGATCAGCACGGCTTCGAGCTTGCCCGGGTCGGGTAGCGCATCGCCATTCGGAATGCTGACGACGTCGACCGTGGCCGTCGGGTCTTCGGCGTGGACCATGCGCTCGAACATGTCCGGAAACGAGCCGTGCTGCTCGCGGTATTTTTGCGGAACCTGTCCGGTCTCGATGATGGTGATGCGTGCCATAATTTTTTACCCAGACGTGCCCCTCAGGTCAAAGGCTGCGAAGCTCAGTCGCTTCCTGCCCCATGTTGCTGGTGTGGCGCTGTGTGCTCCAACAGCGCACTCTCCTTGCGGATCTCGCCGAGAAAGGCTTTGGCCAGGCGCGACAGCGGCTCCGCCTCCGACCATAGCATGTAGGCGACCGCGCGGGTCGTCGGCGTGAATGGCCGGACGACGAGGCCATGGCCGCCGTTCTGGCGCGGCGAGAAGGGATCGACCACGGCGGCGCCGACGCCGGCGGCTGCGAGCACGCAGGCCGTGTTGCAATAGCGCACCTCGACCGTCGCCTGGAACGGCGCGCCGGCCCTGGCAAAACTGTCGCGCACGGCCTCGCCAAGCCGCGTGCCGCGCTCGAGCCCGATGAAGGGCAGGCCGGACAGATCGGAGGCCGAGATCACCGGCCTGTCGGCGAGTGGGTGCTGAGGCGGCAGCACGCAGACCATTTCGCCGGTGTGCACCACCTCATGCGCGATGCCGGGATGATGCGTCAGGCCGAGCGCGAAGCCGAGTTCGGCGACGCGGCTGAGCACGCCCTCGATGATGCCCTCATAGCGGCGCACGTCGAAGAACATGCGCGTCTCCGGACGGCGGCGCAGGAAGCCTGACAATGCGGAGGGAATGATGCTGTAGGCGAGCGGAGGCGTCGCCACGATCGCGAGATGCCCGGCGCGGTTCTCGCGCAGATCGCGCACGCGGTTCTCCAGCTTGGCGTGCAGCGCGAAGATCGCCTCGCTCTCCTTGTAGAGCGCCATTGCCTCTGCGGTCGGAAACAGCCGGTTGTTGACGCGCTCGAACAGCGCGAAGCCCGCCTGTGCCTCCATCGTCTTCAGCGCATTGCTGACTGCGGGCTGCGACAGTGCCAGCTCGTCGGCCGCCGCCACGGTGGTGCGGTGGCGGATGACGGCACGTAGGATCTCGAGCTGACGCAGGTTCATATCACTGCCGATTATACTCAGGGCCAAAACATCATAGCACCATGAATTGCTTTTGCAGCCCCACTTGCGCCTAATGGTCGCGGATTTGCATGCTGGATCAAGGGGTTCATTCGCCCATTGAGGCAGCACGCGCACAGATTGGAGGCCATCTTGGTTCGTGTCCTTCGCGCCGCCGCCGCCCAGATGGGGCCGACGCAGAGAGCCGATGCGCGCGAGCATACGCTGTCGCGGATGCTGGCCATGCTGGAGGAAGCTGCGAGCCGCGGCGCCAGCCTCGTGGTGTTTCCCGAGCTTGCCTTCACCACCTTCTTTCCGCGCTGGCTGCTGGAGGGCGCGGCCCTCGAGCAATATTTCGAGCACGGCATGCCCAACCCCGCCGTGGCAAAGCTGTTCGACCGTGCGCGTGCGCTGCGCGTCGGCTTCTATGTCGGCTATGCCGAGCAGACAGCAGAAGGTCGCCGTTATAATTGCGCGATCCTGGTCGATCGCGACGGCGAGATCCTTGGCCGTTATCGCAAGGTGCATCTGCCGGGCTCGGTCGAGCCGCGCGAGGGCGCGCGTTACCAGCAGCTCGAAAAGCGCTATTTCGAATATGGTGACCTCGGCTTTCCTGCGTTTCGTGCCGGCTCGGCCTGGGCGCACGCCATCATGGGCATGATGATCTGCAATGATCGTCGCTGGCCTGAATCCTGGCGCGTGCTTGGCCTGCAGGGCGTCGAGTTGGTCTGCATCGGCTACAATTCGGCGGCCTACGATCCCAATGGCGGCGTCACTGAAGATGCTTCCTTGCGCACCTTCCACTCGACGCTGGTGACGCAGGCCAACGCCTATATGAACGCGACCTGGGCGATCTCGGTCGCCAAGGCGGGCGAGGAGGACGGCTCCGGGCTGATCGGAGGCTCCTGCATCGTCGATCCCAACGGGCGCATCGTCGCGCAGGCCGCGACCCTGACCGACGAGGTGATTGTCGCCGACATCGATCTCGACCTCTGCCGGCAGGGCAAGGACAAGATGTTCGATTTCGCCGCCCATCGGCGGCCCGAGCAATACAGGGTGATCACCGAGCGCGCCGGCGTCATCGAGCCGGCCGTTCTCGATGCGGACTGACGTTGGCACGACGCTGGCAATGGATCGGTAAAGCAAAACGTTGGCAAAGGAGCTGACATGACGCGCCTCTCGTATTTCCTTGGGCTTGCAGCACTGGCTGCGGCGACGTCGTTGCGGGCGGGCGAGCTTCCGGCGGAAATCAAGCAAGCGGGCGCGCTGAAGCTCACGGTCAACTCGACCTACGCGCGGATGGAATATCGCGATCCCGCCAGCAACGAATTGGTCGGCCTCGACATCGATCTCGCCAATGAGCTTGCCAAGCGGCTCGGCGGTCTCAAGATCGTCTGGAGCGAGACGCCGTTCGCCGAGCTGATCCCGTCGCTCCAGACCAAGCGTGCCGATTTCATCATCTCAGGCATCTCCGACCGCGCCTCCCGGCGCGAGAGCGCGGATTTCGTCGACTACTTGACGACCGGACCGCAGTTCTTCGTGATGGCGGAGAGCGAGGCAAAGGCCGCGACCGATCTGTGCGGCAAGAAGGTCGGCACCACCCGCAGCACCAGCTTCCCGGTCGAGATCGAGAAATGGAGCAAGCCAAATTGCGAGGCGGCCGGCAAGCCGGCGATCCAATACGTGCCGGGCGAGAATTCGATCGACGTCCGCAACCAGCTCAAGCAGGGCCGTATCGACGCCGCCGTGCAGGGCAATGAGACGTTGCCCTATCTGATGGATCTCGAGCCGGGCACCTATGCGCCGGTTGGCGACGCGTTTGCGACGCAGTTCACGGGGATTGCGCTGCCGGTCAAGGAAAAGGTGCTGCAGCAGGCGATGGTCGATGCGCTGGACTCGCTGATCGCTGACGGAACGTATCGTACGCTGCTGGCGAAATGGAAACTGAGCGACAACGGAATAGAGAAGGCGACCATCAATGCTGGACAGTAAGGCACTCCAGAGCATCCCGCTCACCCCGGCCAACACCGCGGATCCCGCGCCGGACTATCCCTGGCCGAAGCCGTACAAGGCGGCGATGTTCCTCTCGTTCGACGTGGATGCGGAAAGCGCGTGGACCAGCAAGGACGCGGTGCACGCGCAGCGGCTCATCACCATGAGCTATGGCGGCTATGAGGCGCGCGTCGGCACGCCGAAGCTGCTGGAACTGCTCGATCAGCTTGGTCTCAAGGCGACGTTCTTTGTCACGGGATGGTCGGTCGATGCACATCCGGCGATGGCCGAATCCATCCTCAAGGCAGGCCACGAGATCGGCCATCACGGCTACCATCATCTGCTGCCCGATCCCGGCGATCCCTGGATCGAGGAGGAGATTGAGCGTGGCTTCGAGGCTCTGAAGCGCCGGCTCGGCGTCAAGCCGACCGGCTATCGCGCGCCTTACGGCGAATTCACCGAGGAACTGCGCGTCGCGCTGGTGCGCCACGGCATCGTCTACACCTCCTCCTTCCGCGACGACGTACGGCCCTATCGCCATCGCCTTGCCGACGGCAAGCCCGGCACGATCGAGCTGCCGGTGACCGCGAGCTATGACGACTGGATGCATGGTCTGTCCGCGCGCTTCAGCCCGCGCTCGATCTTTCCCAAGGAGCATGTGCTCTCGATGTGGAAGGACGAGCTCGACGAAGTTCGTGACTGGGGCGCGATGGTGACGACGGTGCTGCATCCACAATGCAGCGGCCGTCCGATGCGACTGCGCCTGTTGCGCGAGTTCCTGACCTACGCAAAATCGTGCCCGGACGTCTGGATTACCACCGGCGAGAAGATCGCGGAAAACTTCCTGCGCCACGAGGCCGCCAACCGTTGAGGCATGCCATGACCCGCCGCATCCTCGTCATCAATCCCAACTCCTCGGCGTCGGTGACGGCGGCGATCGACAATGCGGTGGCGCCGCTGCGCATCGCAGGCGGCCCCGGGATCGAGGTGGTCGGCCTCGCCGAGGGGCCACCGAGCATCAGCTCGCAGCGCGATGCCGACGGCGTCGTCATGCCGCTGGTCAATCGCGTCACGCGCGACGACGCGGATGCCTTCGTGCTCGCCTGCTTCAGCGATCCCGGCCTGCATGCGGTGCGTGAAGCCGCCGGCGGCCGCCCGGTGCTCGGCATTGCAGAGTGCGGCATCTTTCGTGCGCTGATGCTGGGCGAGCGTTTTGGCATCATCGCGCTGTCACCGTCGAGCATCCGCCGCCAGCAGCGCATGGCGCGGGTGATGGGCGTGGACAGCCGTTATGCCGGCAGCTGGTCGGTCGGCGCGAGCGCAGCGGAAACGGCGGGCGCGGATATCCGCGGACGGCTGATCGAGGCCGGCCGCGCGCTGGTCACGCAATGCCGTGCCGATGTCGTGGTGATGGGCTGCGCCGGCATGGCGTCGCATCGTGCAGCTATTGCGGAAGCGATCGGCGTGCCGGTGGTCGAGCCGGCGCAGCAGGCGGTTGCTGTTGCGATCGGCGCGGTCTTGTTGAAAACGTAAATCTTCAGGAGCCTCTGTTAATGCCCATCTCCCGCCGCTCGCTCCTCAAGGCTGCCGCAGCCGCGCCGGCACTTTCGCTGCCAGGCATCGTCCGCGCCGAAGCCCAGAGCACGCTGCGCTTCATTCCCGTCATCGACCTCGCCTTCGTTGATCCCATCTATTCGACTGCGCAGGTGTCGCGAAACCATGGGTTCATGGTCTACGACACGCTGTACGGCATGAGCTTTGCGCTCCACGTTTCGCCGCAAATGCTGTCGGGCCATGCCATCTCCGCCGACCAGCTCCAGTGGGACCTCACGCTGCGTGACGGGCTGTTCTGGCATGACGGCGAGCGCGTGCTCGCCCGCGATTGCGTCGCCAGCATCCGGCGCTGGGCCGCGCGCGACGGTTTTGGCGGCGAGCTGATGGAGGCAACCGCTGAGCTGTCGGCAGTTGACGACCGCACCATTCGCTTTCGCTTGAAACGTCCGTTCCCGCTGCTGCCGCAGGCGCTTGGCAAGGCCGCGATCAATGCCTGCTTCATGATGCCGGAGCGGCTGGCGAGCCAGGACCCGTTCAAGCCGCTGACAGAAGTGATCGGCAGCGGTCCGTTTCGCTATCTCGCCGACGAGCGCGTCCAAGGCGCCCGCAATGCCTACGCCAAATTTGAGCGCTATCAACCGCGTACCGACGGCAAGCCGGATTGGACCGCAGGTCCCAAGATCGTCCATTACGATCGGGTGGTCTGGACCACCACGCCCGATGCCGGCACCGGCGTCGCCGCGCTCCAGACCGGCGAGCAGGACTGGCAGGAGACCACGCCGCACGATCTATTGCCGATCATCAGGGCGGCCGGCGACATCGAGACGCGGATCCTCGATCCCCGCGGCTACGCCTGCATGCTGCGTCTCAATCATCTGCAGCCGCCATTCGGTAACCCCGCCATCCGCCGCGCGCTGTTGGGTGCGATCGACCAGGCCGCGTTCATGACCGCTGTTGCCGGCACAGATCCCGCGTTCCAGGTCTCGCCGGTCGGCTACTTTGCGCCGGGTACGCCGATGGCGAGCGATGTCGGCCTCGACGTGTTCCGCGGTCCGCGCAACTACGACAAGGTCAAGGCCGACCTGAAGGCCGCCGGCTACAATGGCGAGAAGATCGTGGTGCTCGTCCCCACCAATTCGCTGGCGCAGAAGCCGCTCGGCGAGATCGCGGTCGACAGCTTGCGTAAGGCCGGCATGAACGTCGAATATGCAGGGCTCGACTTCGCCGTCGTCCTGCAGCGCCAGCTCAAGAAGGACCCGATTGGGCAGGGCGGCTGGAGCGCGGCGGTCGGCAATTGGCAGGGCATCGACTGGCTCAATCCGGCCGGTAACACCAACATTCGCGGCGAAGGCAAGGTCGCCGGCTGGTATGCGAGCGAGAAGATGGGGGGCTTGCGCAGCCAGTGGCTGGCGGCGTCCGAACTCGCCGAGCAGCAGCGCATCTGCCGCGAGATCCAGGCCGTCGCGTTCGAGGAAATCCCCTATATTCCGATCGGCCTGTACAAGCAGCCGACAGCCTATCGCAAAGAGATCACCGGCATTCTCGACGGCACCGCCGTCTTCTGGAACGTGCGCCCCGCATGAGCACCGCAATCTTCGGCAGCTATGTGCTATCACGCAAAGACGGCGCGCAGGATGTGCTGCGCGACCATTGGGTCCTGGTCGAAGGCAAGACCATCGCCGCAATCACGCGCGACAAGCCCAGCGCCGATCGGGTCTACGATCGCCCCGGCCGTTTCGTGCTGCCGGGCCTCTTGAACCTGCACAATCACTGTTTCTCGGAAGCGGTGGCGCGCAGCCACAGCGAGGACGGCAACGGCCGCAAGAACAACCAGAGCATCGTCTATACGGTGTTGTTGCCGCTGACCAAGCGCGGCGCGGAGATTCTGTCGGCCAGGGAGCGTCTCGCTGTCGCGCGGCTCGGCATCCTCCAGCTGCTCAAGGGCGGCGCCACGACGGTGATGGAGCCGTTCAGGAATTCGATCCCCGAGATGTTCGACGCGGCGGAGGAGATGGGCATCCGCTTCTATGGTGCGCCGTATCTGTTCTCGACGTCCGATGCGAAGGCCGGCCCCGATGGCGTGGTGCGCTATTCCGGCGATGACGGCACCGCCGACATGGCGACATGGGATGCGCTCTACCAGCGCTGGAACAATCGCGGCGACGGCCGCATCAGCCTGGCGATGAGCCCTCATGCGACCGATACCTGTGGTCCGGATCTGCTCAAAGCCTGCGCGACACGTGCACGCGAGCTCAGCGTGCCCATCACGACGCACATGGCGCAGAGCCGCGCCGAGGTCGAGACCATCGGCAAGCGCTATGGCGGCCGCACGCCGGCGGAATATCTGGACTGGCTCGGCCTGCTGGCGCCCGATCTGATGGCGGCGCACTGCATGTTCAGCAGTGACGACGATCTCAAGCTGATGGCCGCGCGCGGCATGACTGTCCTCAATTGCCCGCGCGTGTTCGCGCGCGCCGGCGTCACCGCGGCGTTCAGCCGGTTCGCGGAGCATGGCGTCCGCACGGTAGTAGGCACCGACGGCTACAACATGGACCTGCTCGGCGAGCTCAATGCGGCCTCGCTGATCTCCAAGGTCACCTCGCAACGTGCCGATGTCGCGAACTCGCCGGAGCTGATCGAGGCGAACACGGCTGTCGCCGCAGACGTGATCAAGCGGCCGGATCTCGGCCGGATCGAGCCGGGCGCCACCGCCGATCTCACCGTCGTCGATCTCACCCATCCGCATCTTCAGCCGCTGTTCGATCCGCGCCGCGCGCTGATCGCGCTCGCCAACCGCGCCAACATCGATCAGGTCATGGTCGATGGCCGCATGCTGGTCGATGAGGGGCGCTATCTTGGCGCGGATGAAGCCGCGATCACCGCGGCGGGCGCCGCCGCGATCGGCAAGATCTGGGATCTGCCGGAGGCGCAGGCCGCGTTCAACGGCTGAGGGCGCCTCGACGAAGAAGGTGTGCTCCCTCTCCCGCCGCAAGCGGGAGAGATTGCAGCGGGCTCGTGGCGAGATCGATTCAACTCAAAGCGCAACGGCTAGCTCTCGAACTCGACAAGGGATTTGCGGATGGTCTCGACCAGGTCGAGCGCGACCGGCGAGGGGCTTCGCTGCGCCGGAAACACCGCGGAGAACTCGAAGTCGATGCGCGGCAGGAAGCGGCGCACGACGACGCCGCGGGTGGAAAATTCCTGCGCGGTAAAGGGGTCGCAGATCGCAACGCCAAGTCCCGATGACACCAGGCCGCACATGATCTCGGATAGTGCGGTCTCCACGCGCAGCACGCGGCGGACATCGTGACGATGGAAGATCTGGTCGACGAGGTGCCGGCTCGACGATCCCGCCGACAGCGAGATGAACGTCTCGCCCTCGAAGTCGCGTGGCTCCAGGACCTCCTTTTCCGCGAGGCGATGACCTGTCGGCAGCACCGCGACGCGCGCCGGCGCCGGCAGCTTCTGGCTCGGCAGACCGGAATGGGCGATCGGCACCTCGGCAAAGCCGACGTCGCACTGATTGTTGAGCACCCAATCGACCACGATCGGAGAGATGACGCCGAAGAAGGCAAGGTTGAGATTGGGCCGGTCTTTCAGGAACTGACCGGTCAGACGCGGCAGGTAGCCGTTCGACAGCGCGGGTAGGGCGGCGATCCGCAGCGAGCCGGTGCGGCGGCCGCGAATTTCTTCCGCCGCTGCGGTGATGCGTTCGAGGCCGATGAAGGAACGCTCCACCTCAGTATAGAGCGCCATCGCCGCCGCGGTCGGCACGAGGCCCGTGCCGCGCCGTTCGAACAGCTCCATCTTCAGCAGCGCCTGAAAGTCGCGCAGCAGCCGGCTCACCGCCGGCTGCGTCACCACCATCAGCTTGGCGGCCTCGGTGACGCTGCCGGTCAGCATCGTCGCGCGGAAGGCCTCCACCTGCCGCGAATTAATCCGCACCATCTCGATTTCCATTCATAACATTTGAGCATGCAGACGGTGCCATTATTCATTGGACGATGGAAGCTTGGGTTTGCGATCTTTTTCATCAGAGCCGGAGTCGGCCCGCTTTTTCGGCAGATTGGAGGGGTTCAACCCTCCAGATCGCGCCAAAACCAGCCGAACACAGGGGCCGGAGCCCGTTCGGAGAAGGTTTGCGCGGAAGGAAATGCGGCAACGCGCTTCGGCCAGTGATTTGTCGGCACGTCACCTCATTCCGGTATTGGAGATCGGTCCACATGAAGACTTTTCGCCTTCTGACCGCGGTCAGCATCGCTGCTCTCATCGCCGTTCCGTCCGCCGCCTCGGCCCAGCAGAAAACGCTCTATGTCGCCGGCTACGGCGGCTCGTTCGAGAAGACGATCCGCGACGAGGTGATCCCCACCTTCGAGAAGGAGAACAACGTCAAAGTCGAGTACGTCGCCGGCAATTCCACCGATACGCTGGCCAAGCTCCAGGCGCAGAAGGGCAATCAGCAGATCGACGTCGCCATCGTTGACGACGGCCCGATGTACCAGGCGATCCAACTCGGCTTCTGCGGCAAGCTCGACGGTCTGCCGGCTTCTGATCTCTACGACACCGCGCGCTTCAAGGATGATCGCGCGGTTGCGATCGGCATCGTCGCGACCGGTCTGATGTACAACACGAAGGTGTTTGCCGAAAAAGGCTGGGCGCCACCGACCTCGTGGAACGACCTGAAGGACACGAAATACGCAAAACAGCTCGTGATCCCGCCGATCAACAATACCTATGGCCTCGAAGCACTGGTGATGCTGTCAAAGATGAACGGTGGCGGCGAGTCCAACGTCGATTCCGGCTTCAAGATCTTCAAGGAAGAGATCAATCCGAACGTGCTCGCCTACGAGCCGTCGCCGGGCAAGATGACCGAGCTGTTCCAATCCGGCCAGGCCGTGATCGCGGTGTGGGGCACCGGCCGTGTGCAGAGCTTTGCGAATACCGGCTTCCCGGTCGACTTCGTCTACCCGAAGGAGGGCGCGGCGACGCTGCTGACGACGGCCTGTCCGATCACCAAGCCGAACGCCTCGCCGCTGGCGTCCAGCTTCGTCAAGATGCTGCTCGATCCCAAGATCCAGCTCGTGATGCTGAAGGACTACGGCTACGGCCCGGTGCTGAAATCCCTGAAGGTGCCGCCGGAACTCGGCAAGATGGCGCCGATCGGCGAGCGCGCGGCCAAGCTCTATAATCCGGACTGGGCCGTCATCAACGAGAAGCGCGAGGACTGGACCAAGCGCTGGAACCGCGAGGTCGAACGCTGATCGGTCGCAGCGGAGACAGCGTCATGGCCTTTCTCGAGCTCGATCGGGTCGCAAAACAGTTCGGCGCGACGACTGTGGTCGATGACTTCAGTCTCGCGGTGGGCAAGGGGGAGTTCATCTCCTTCCTTGGCCCCTCCGGCTGTGGCAAGACCACGACCTTGCAGATGATCGCGGGCTTTCTTGATCCTACAAGCGGCGCGATCCGCCTGGAGGACAAGGACCTGACCGCGATCCATCCCGCGAAACGTGGGCTCGGCATCGTGTTCCAAAGCTACGCGCTGTTTCCGCACATGACGGCGGCGGAGAACGTCGCGTTCGGCCTCGAGATGCGCAACGTGCCGCGCAATGAGCGGGGCGAGCGCGTCCGCTCCGCGCTCGCAATGGTGGGCCTCGCCGGCTACGAGGACCGCCATCCGCGCCGCATGTCCGGCGGCCAGCAGCAGCGCGTGGCGCTGGCGCGCGCGCTGGTGATCAAGCCGAGCGTGCTGCTGCTCGACGAGCCGCTGTCGAACCTCGACGCCAAGCTGCGCGAGGAGATGCAGATCGAGCTGCGCCAGATCCAGCGCACCATCGGCACCACCACGATCCTGGTCACCCACGATCAGAACGAGGCGATGTCGCTGTCCGACCGCATCGTGGTGATGAGCCAGGGCAAGATCGAGCAGATCGGCACGCCGCAGGAGACGTACGAAAGACCGGCCTCGGCCTTCGTTTCGCAGTTTTTGGGCAAGACCAACGATTTTGCCGGCACGATCGATCGGACCGTGGCGCCTGGGCAGTTGGTGGCAGGCTCGTGGAGCGCGCCGGCGCCGGCAGGCGTGAGCGGCCCTGTCACCGTCAGCATTCGCCCCGAACGCATCGGCTTCGGAGATGCCGGCCTTAGCGCGAAGATCGTCACGCGCATCTTCCAGGGCAATCACTGGCTGTTTCAGTGTGACAGCGAATGCGGCCCGGCGATCGTGATCCGCCAGAATGACGGCAAGGCGCAGCCGGCCGAAGGCGAGGCGGTTCGACTCGCCTGGCGGCCCGAGGACATGAGCGTGCGTGCGAGGGCCGGCGCATGAGCGCGGCCGCGGAGGAGCGCGGCGCGCGTGCGCCCTGGGCGCTGACCGCGCCCGCCCTGATGCTGTTCGTCGGCGTGCTGCTGATTCCGCTGGCGATGACCGTGATGCTGTCGTTCCATGATTGGGGTCAGTACAAGGGCATCGAGCCGGTCTTCATCCTCAAGAACTGGCGTGAGATCGCGACCGATCCCTATTACGCCGAGATGTTCTGGCGGACGTTTCGGATCGCGATCCTGACCACGCTGCTCACCGCGCTGCTTGGTGCACCCGAGGCCTACATCCTCAACCGCATGAGTGGTCGCTGGAAGAGCTTTTTCCTGCTGGTCATTCTCGGGCCGCTGCTGATCTCCGTGGTCGCGCGCACGCTCGGTTGGGCGCTGCTGTTCGGCGGCAACAACGGTCTCGTCAACAAGCTCCTGATGTCGCTCGGCGCGATCCATTCACCCATTCCCTTCATGTTCACCGAAACCGGCATGGTCGTCGCGCTCGCGCATGTGATGATGCCGTTCATGGTGCTGTCGGTATGGGCGGCGCTGCAGCGGCTCGATCCGCAGATCGAGAATGCTGCGATGTCGCTCGGCGCAGGATCCGTGACCATCATCCGCCGCATCATCATGCCGCAGATCATGCCTGGCGTGCTGTCGGGCGCGATCATTGTGTTCTCGCTCTCGGCCAGCGCCTTCGCGACGCCCGCCATCATCGGCGGCCGCCGGCTCAAGGTCGCGGCGACGCTCGCCTATGATGAATTCCTCAATACGCTGAACTGGCCGCTGGGAGCCGCCGTCGCGACACTGCTGCTGGTCGCGCTGGTGCTGATCGTCGTCGGCAGCAATGCCCTGATCGAACGCCGCTATGCAGAGGTGTTCCGATGAGACGGAACGGCCCGCTCGCCCTGATCTTCCATACCATCTTCGTCATCGTCATGGTGGCGCCGATCCTGGTGGTCTGCCTCGTCGCCTTCACGCCCGAAGGCTTTCTGTCGCTGCCGACGAACGGCTTTTCGCTGCGCTGGTTCAGGACCATCGCGAACTACCCCGAATTCATCCACGCGTTCTGGGTCAGCCTCGGGCTTGGCGCCTTGTCGTCCTTCGTCGCGTTGCTGTTCGCCGTGCCGGCCGCGCTCGCGATCGCGCGCTATCGCTTTCGCGGGCGTGATGCGCTGGCGGCGCTGTTCCTGTCGCCGCTGATGATCCCGCATGTGGTGCTCGGCATCGCCTTCCTGCGCTTCTTCACCTCGGCCGGGCTCGGCGGCAGCTTTGCCGCGCTGATCATCGCCCATGTCATCATCGTGTTTCCGTTCGCGCTGCGGCTGACGCTGGCGGCAGCAACCGGCATGGACCGCACGGTCGAGATGGCCGCAGTCTCGCTCGGCGCCGGCGGCTGGACGCTATTCCGCCGCGTGACTTTGCCCCTGATCTTGCCGGGCGTGATCAGCGGCTGGGCGCTTGCCTTCATCCAGTCCTTCGACGATCTCACCATGACCGTCTTTCTTGCAGCGCCCGGCACCGAGACGTTGCCTGTGCGCATGTTCCTTTATATTCAGGACAACATCGATCCGCTGGTGACGTCGGTCTCGGCGTGCGTGATCGCCGTTACCATGACCGCCCTCATTCTACTCGACCGCTTCTACGGGCTCGACCGTGTGCTCGCCGGCAAGGGCGATACGGGACGATAGGAGAACCCATGTCCAGGGAATACGACGTCGCCGTTGTCGGCGGCGGACTGCTCGGCTCCGCCATTGCCTGGGGCCTCGGAAGGCTCGGCAAGCGCGTCGCCGTGCTCGACGAAGGCGACATCACCAAGCGCGCCTCGCGCGCGAACTTTGCTCTGGTCTGGGTCCAGAGCAAGGGCCTCGGCATGCCCGCCTATACGGTGTGGACCGTGCGCGCGTCGGAGGCGTGGGGCCGGCTCGCCTCGGAGCTAAAGGAGCAGACAGGGCTCGACGTTTCTCTGCAGCAAAATGGCGGCTTCCATCTGACGCTCGGCGACGACGAATTCGGTCAGCGCACCGAGCTCGTCAAGCGTATGCACAATCAGACGGGTGCCGCCGACTACAAGATGGAGATGCTCTCGGCATCCGAGGTGAAGAAGTCGCTGCCGCTGATCGGGCCGGAAGTCTCGGGCGGCAGCTATTGTCCGCTCGACGGCCACGTCAATTCGCTTCGCACCTTCCGCGCCTTCCACACCGGCTTCAGGGAATTCGGCATCGACTATCTACCGGAGCTGCCGGTCTCGGCGATCAGCAAGAGCGGCGGCGAGTTCCGCCTGACCACGCCGAAGGGGGAGCTGCGCGCCGCCAAAATCGTGCTCGCCGCCGGCAATGCCAACCAGACGCTCGCGCCGATGGTCGGCCTCTATGCGCCGATGGGGCCGACCCGCGGTCAAGTCGTCGTAACCGAGCGCACCATGCCGTTCCTGCCGCATCCGCTGACCACGATCCGCCAGACCGACGAGGGCACGGTGATGATCGGCGACAGTAAGGAGGACGAACTGGACGATCGCACGCTGAAGCATTCGATCAGCGCTGTCATGACAGATCGCGCCCAGCGGATGTTTCCGCATCTCGCGCGGCTCAACGTCGTCCGAAGCTGGGCCGGCATCCGCGTGATGCCGCAGGACGGCTTTCCGATCTACGACCAGTCGGAGACGCATCCCGGCGCCTTCGTCGCCTGCTGCCATTCCGGCGTGACGCTCGCCTCCAACCACGCCTTCGAGATCGCGCGCATGGTGGCGCAAGGCGCGCTCGAGCCGGAGTTGGTCGGTGCGTTCTCTGCAAGCCGCTTCGGCGGCGCGGGCGCTGCGAACAACAGCGGATATTAGAGATACTGAAGGAGCCAAGAGGCATCCCATGTTTAGACGATCCGAACAGGACAAGCGCCCGCAAGTGCAGATCTTCGTCGACGGCGTCGCCGTCGCGGCGCGTCAGGGCGACACCGTGTCCGCCGCGCTGCTGGCGTCCGGTCAGGACGCGCGGCGCTCGACGGCAGTGAGCGGCGCGCCGCGTCTGCCCTATTGCATGATGGGGGTGTGCTTCGATTGCCTCGTCACCATTGACGGTGTCGGCAATCGCCAGGGCTGCCTCGTGCCCGTCGCCGAGGGCATGCAGATCGAGATTCAGAAGGGCAAGCGGGAGATCGAAAGATGACTGTGGCTCCCAAGCGCGAAGACTACGACGTCGTGGTCATCGGCGCAGGACCTGCCGGTCTTGCCGCTGCCGCGACATCCGCCGAAGCTGGCCTCTCGACGCTGTTGCTCGACGAGAACATCGGCCCCGGTGGCCAGGTGTTCCGAGCCATCGCCTCGACACCCGTGACAGACCGCAATCAACTCGGTGCCGACTATTGGGTCGGTGCCGATCTTGTGCAGGCGCTACGCGCGAGCAGTGCCGAGGTCATTCACCGCGCCACCGTCTGGAGCCTCGATCGCAACCTCGATATCGCTGTCTCGGTCGGCGGCGCGTCCGCTTTCGTCAAGGCCAAGCGCGTAATCCTCGCGACCGGCGCGCTGGAGCGGCCGTTTCCGATTCCCGGCTGGACCCTGCCGGGCGTGATGACTGCGGGCGCGGCGCAGACAATGCTGAAATCATCAGCCCTCGTGCCGGACGGCCGCACCGTGATCGCGGGGCAGGGACCGCTGCTCTGGCTGCTCGCCGCACAGATCCTGCGCCTCGGCGGCCGCATCGACCGCATCCTCGACACCACCGAGCGCGGCAATTATTTCGCGGCGCTGCCCCACGCGTTCGCGTTCCTGACCTCGCCCTATTTCGTAAAGGGCCTGTCGATGATGCGTGAGGTCAAGGCCAAGGTGCAGGTCGTCTCCGGAGTCACCGAGCTTGCGGCATCTGGCGACGGCCAGCTTGCGAGCGTGAGCTATGTTGCGGGCGGCAAACGCGAGACCATTCCTGCCGATCTGCTGCTGCTGCATCAGGGCGTCGTGCCCAACGTCAACCTTGCGATGTCTGCAGACATTGAGCATCGCTGGGACGATCTGCAACTATGCTGGTCGCCTGTGCTGGACGCGAGCGGCAATTCGTCGGTTGCCGGCATTGCGATTGCCGGTGATGGCGCTGGTATCGGCGGTGCCAATGCCGCCGTGGTCCGTGGCCGCATTGCGGCACGCGCCGCGGCCGAGGCGTTGGCGCCCGCGGCTGCCGCAAAGCTGCCGGCGATGGCAACGCTCCGCGCCGACCTTGCCAAGGCTGAACGCGGCCGGGTCTTCCTCGATACGCTGTTCCGCCCTGCGTCTCAGTTCCGCATTCCCTCAGGCGAGACCATCGTCTGCCGCTGCGAAGAGGTCACCGCCAAGGACGTTCTCGATTCCGTCGCGATCGGCGCGACCGGGCCGAACCAGCTCAAGGCCTATCGCCGCACCGGCATGGGCCCGTGCCAAGGCCGGCTCTGCGGCCTCACCGTCACCGAGCTGATGGCGCAGGCGCGTGGCAAGACTCCGCAGGAGATTGGCTATTACCGGCTGCGCGCGCCGGTGAAGCCGATCACGCTCGCCGAACTCGCCGCCGTCCCGAAGAGCGAGGCTGATATCAAGGCCGTGGTGCGCGGATGAGCCGAAACGTGGATGCGATCGTCATTGGCGGCGGCATCCATGGATGCTCGACAACGCTGCATTTGTGCCTTGCCGGCCTGAAGCCGGTGCTGATCGAGAAGGACTATGCCGGCCGTCACGCCTCCGGCGTCAATGCCGGCGGCGTTCGCCAGCTCGCGCGGCACGTCCCCGAGATCCCGCTGTCGATCCGCTCGATGGGGATCTGGGAGAAGATCAAGGATCTCCTCGACGACGATTGCAGCTTCGAGAGCCACGGCCAGGTACTGGTTGCGGAGAATGACGAGGAGCTCACCGTCTGCCGCACGCGCGTCGCCGAGCTCAACGCGCTCGGTTTTACCCATGAAGAGCTGATCGACGCGGCTGAACTGCGGCGCCTCGTGCCCGCGGTGGCCGAGACCTGTCCCGGCGGCGTGGTCTCGCGCCGCGACGGCGCAGCCAATCCGGCGCAGACCACGACGGCGTTCCGGCGCAAGGCCCAGCAGCTCGGGGCGATTGTGCGCGAGGGCGTCGCGGCCAGCAACATCCGCTATAGCGGTGGCCTCTGGTACGTCGATGCCGGCACGGAGACCTTTGCCGCGCCGGTGTTGGTCAATGCCGCGGGGGCCTGGGCCGGCAGGATCGCGGCTGCGCTCGGTGAGCCTGTGCCGGTCGAGACCGTGGCGCCGATGCTGATGATCACCTCGCGCGTGCCGCACTTCATCGATCCCGTCGTGATCCTGCGCGGGCGAAAACTCTCCTTCAAGCAATTCTCCAACGGCACCGTGCTGATCGGCGGCGGCCATCTGGCAACGCCCTATCAGGATCGCAACGAGACAGTGCTGGACTGGCAGAGCCTCGCCGTCAGCGCGCGCACCGTGTTCGAGCTGTTCCCGGTGATGCGCAGCGCCACGATCGTGCGTGCCTGGGCCGGCATCGAGGCGAAGATGAAGGACGACATTCCCGTGTTCGGGCCGAGTAGCCGCCACAGGGGGCTCTACCACCAGTTCGGCTTCTCGCTGCACGGCTTCCAACTCGGCCCCGGCGCCGGCGCCGTGATGGCGGAGCTGATCGTCGACGGCGGTACCCAGACGCGCGTCAGCGATCTCGGTATCGACCGCTTCCATCCCTCCACACTCTAAGAAGAGGACATCGTGAGCATCACCCGCAGCATTCGTACGCCCATCATGCACCGTGCGGTCGAAGCCAATGGCTTCGTCTTCGTCGGCGGCACGATCGCCGACGATACCTCGGTCTCGATGGGCGACCAGACCCGCAACATCCTCGACAAGATCGCCGGCAGCCTGAAGGAAGCCGGCACCGACAAGAGCCGCGTTGTCAGCGCCTCGATCTTCGTCACGGATCTCTCCAAGAAGAAGGAGATGGATGCAGCCTGGACCGAGTTCTTCGGCGACAATCTGCCGACCCGCGCCACCGTCGGCGTCGCCGATCTCGGCGGCGGGGCGCTGATCGAGGTGGTCGTCACCGCGCTCAAGGGCTGATCCGGTCAGGCAGTTCTGGCGAACATTCCAACCAGGGTCTCGCGCAGCCAGCGCTGCGCGGGAACGGTATCGTTGCGCTGGTGCCAGAACAGGCTGACGATGCGCGCCGGTGCCTGGAGCGGAAGCGGCATCGCGTGCAGAAACGGCGCATGGCGCGACTCGGAGCGGAGGTCGCGCGGCAGGACCGCGATGAGATCGGATTGCCGCACGGTCTCGTAGGCGGCGCTGTAATGGTTCACGGTTGCCACCAGATTGCGCGACATCCCGCGCGAGGCGAGGAACAGATCGTAGGACGGCTGCGTCTTTCCTGCCAGGCTCACATCGACATGCCGCGCGTTGAGAAAGGCGCGCGTGCCGAGCCGCTTCCCGGCGGCGAGCGGATGGCCGCGCCGCATGAAGCAGGCATAATCGACGGTCCAGAGCGAGCGTGAGCGAATGGAGGCCGGCTGCTGCGCCTCGTTGACATAGACGCTCAAGACGCAATCCACCCTGTTGTCCTCGAGCTGGTCGGCGATCTCCACGACGGTGTTCGGGACGGTGTGGACGCGCGACTTCGGTGCGACCTTGTCCAGATGCTTCAGCAGGTCCGGCATCACCAGCGAGGCCACATAGTCCGACATCGACAGCGTGAACTCGGTCTGGGCGCGGCCGGGATCGAACACCTGCTCGTCGAGCGCGCTGCGCATGCTTTCGAGCGCTTCGCCGATCGGCTCCCACAGCACCACGGCGCGCTGCGTGGGGCGGATCCCGGTGCCTGATCGCACGAACAAGGGATCGCCGAGCGCATCACGCAAACGCGCGAGCGCGTTGCTGACTGCGGGTTGGGTCATCGTCAGCGCGCTTGCGGCGCGCGTGACGCTGCCCTCGGTCATCAGCGCCTCGAAGACTTTCAGGAGGTTGAGGTCGAGCGCGCGAAACGACACACATTCACCGTGGTGATATATTAGATCAAGATTATAAATTATGACGATAATGTCACCTTGTCTATGGTTCCCTCCCGAGCGAGGCGCGGCGTGCCGCATTCAAGGGGGATTTTCATGTCAATGATCTCGGCGCGCATCGAGCGCCTTCCGTTTGCACGCTTCCACAAGCACCTGCTGCTGATGGGCGGGCTCGGCTACATGTTCGACGCGATGGACGCTGCGGTGCTGGCGTTCATCCTGCCGGTGCTGCGCACGGCGTGGAAACTGTCGAGCGTCGAGATCGGTGTGCTCGGCAGCAGCACCTATATCGGCTTTCTCTTTGGCGCCCTGTTTGCCGGCACGCTCGGTGACCTGATCGGGCGGCGTGCGGTGATGATGTCGGCCCTGGCTCTCTACTGCGTGGCATCCATCGTCAGCGCGATGGTCGATACATGGTCGTCGTTCTTTGTCGCTCGCATCATCGCTGGAATGGGGACCGGTGCCGAGAGCGCGATTATCGCACCCTATCTCGCGGAGTTCGTGGCGCGGCGTTACCGCGGCAGCTTCACCGGTGCCCTGGCCGGCTTCTTCTCCTTCGGCTTTGTGGCGGCGGCCCTGCTCGGCTACTTCATCGTGCCCTCCTACGATAATGGCTGGCGCATCGTGCTCGTGATCACGGCCGTGCCGGTCGTCATGCTGCTGTGGTGGCGGCGGGCGCTGCCGGAATCGCCGCGCTGGCTCGAAAGCCGCGGGCGGGAGCAGGAAGCTGAAGCCGTGCTGGATCGAATCGAGGCAGGCTTTGCCCGCGAGGGCCGTGTGTTGCCGCCGCCGGTCGTCGAAGCCGCGGCGCCCACCGGCACCGGCGGAACGCTGCTTGCCAATTTCGCCGCACTTTTGGTCGCACGTCAGGCACGCATCACCATCATGACCTGGATCATGTGGCTCGCGATCACCTTCAGCTATTATTCCTTCTTCGTCTGGATCCCCGGCCTTCTGGTCCAGAACGGCATGAGCATCACCAAGAGCTTCGGCTATTCGATCGCAATCTATTGCGCGCAGATCCCCGGCTATTTCAGCGCGGCGTATTTCAACGAGCGTATCGGCCGGCAGGCGACCATTGCGACCTATATGGTGCTCGGCGGCATCAGCGCGCTCGGCCTCGCCTTCGCCCAGACGGATCAGCACATCATACTGGCGGGAATTCTGCTGTCGCTGTTCATGAACGGCACCTATGCGGGCGTCTATGCCTACACTGCCGAGGTGTTCCCGACACCGATCCGGACCACCGGTGCCGGGCTTGCTTCGGCGATCGGTCGCATCGGCGCCATCGTGTCGCCAATCCTGGTCGGCTACCTCTATCCCAATTTCGGCTTCGCCGGCGTGTTCGGCGTCACCACCACCGTGCTGCTGTTGGGAGCGGTCACCGTCGTCCTGATGGGCGTGCCGACGCGCGGTCGTTCTCTGGAAGAGATTGCGACGGGTGAGGTTGCATGACGCGGACCAAAGCCAAGGCCGATCCGGGGCTCTGTGCCGTCGCGGCGGCGCAGAGCAAGGTGGACCAGCCGGGCGCGCTGTTTGCAGCGCTCGACCGGGCCCTCAAGTCGGCGATCGGGCACAAGCTGTTCACGATCCTGACTTATGACGGCGAGACCGGTGAGGCCGCGCGGATCTATTCCAATCTTCCCGGCTCCTATCCCACGGGCGGACGCAAGCGCCTGGCGCCGGGACCGTGGACAGAAGCCGTGCTTGACCGCGGCGAAGCCTATATCGGCCGCACGCAGGACGATTTGCGCAGCGTATTTTCTGATCACGAGCTGATTGCCTCGCTTGGCTGCGCCAGCGTGCTCAACATGCCCGTGCGCTGGCGCGGACGCACGCTTGGTTCACTCAATCTGCTGCACGAGGCCGGCTGGTATGACGAGGACGACGTCGCTGCCTGTCTCCCCTTTGCCCAGATGACATTGCCGGCACTCCTTGCGCCGGCGCTCTGACAGGAAACCACCATGCCCAGCATCCTCTTCAAGAATGCCGCTCTGCTTGACCCGCTCCAGCCGGAATTGTTGACGGACCATGACGTGCTGGTCGAGGACAATCTGATCAAGGAGGTCTCGGACCGGCCGATCAAGGTCACCGCTGATCGAACCATCGATCTGGAGGGCAAGACGTTGATGCCCGGCCTGATCGACCTTCACGTGCACACCATCGCCATCGAGCTCAACCTGGCGCAGCAGGTCCACATTCCCAACGTGCTGGTGACGCTGCGCTCGACGCTACTACTGCGCGGCATGCTGCGGCGAGGCTTTACGACCGTCCGCGATGCCGGCGGCGCCGGCCATGCGATGAAGCAGGCCATCGAGACCGGCCTGACCGACGGCCCGCGGCTGTTCGTGTCCGGCCGCGCGCTCAGCCAGACCGGCGGGCATGGCGACATGCGGGCGCGCTCGGATTACCTCGCCAGCGACACGACGTGTCCCTGCTGCGTGCGCGTCGGTGCGCTGGCGCGTGTTGCCGACGGTGTCGACGGCGTGCGCAGGGCGGTGCGCGAGGAGCTGCAGATGGGCGCCGACCAGATCAAGATCATGGCGTCCGGCGGCGTCGCCTCTCCGACCGATCCGGTCGGCGCCTTCGGCTACTCCGAGGACGAGATTCGCGCCATCGTCGAGGAAGCGCAGGGCCGCCAGACCTATGTGCTCGCCCACGCCTATACTGCAGCGGCGATCGCGCGCGCGGTCCGCTGCGGGGTGCGCACCATCGAGCACGGCAATCTCGTCGACGAGGCGGCCGCGCGGCTGATGGCCGAGAAGGGCGCCTATGTGGTCCCGACGCTCGTGACCTATGAGGCTCTCGCCAATGAGGGGGCACAATACGGCCTGCCGCCGGAAAGCGTCGGCAAGATCGCCGACGTCCGCGATGCCGGCCTGCGCTCGCTCGAGATCTATCGCAAGGCCGGGGTGAAGATGGGCTACGGCAGCGATCTGCTTGGACCGTCGCAGCGGCTCCAGAGCGATGAATTCCGCATTCGCGCGGAAATTCTCGGCGCGCGCGAGGTCATCACTAGCGCGACATTGATCGGTGCCGAAGTGCTCGGCATGCAGGGCAAGCTCGGCCGGATCGTGCCCGACGCTCTTGCGGATCTGCTGGTCGTCGATGGCAATCCACTGCGCGACGTCACGTGTCTGCTCGGTCAGGGCGAGCACATTCCGCTAGTGATGAAGGCGGGCAAGGTTCAATTCGACAGGCTGGCCGCGTAGCTGCCGTTTGCGCCAGGTGCGGCTTGATCTCCAACCTCAGCAGGGCTAATTAACAGTTCTCAATCAGGATACTTACAGCCATGGATTTTACCCCGACCGCAACGCCCATTCGCTTTGCTCACGGGGAATTCCATGCCTGCTTCGATCATCCTGTCGCGCCTGTCGCT
The DNA here is from genome assembly GCF_053592855.1 of Bradyrhizobium sp. T-1. NCBI lineage: Bacteria > Pseudomonadati > Pseudomonadota > Alphaproteobacteria > Hyphomicrobiales > Nitrobacteraceae > Bradyrhizobium > Bradyrhizobium sp. T-1. The sequence continues at coordinate 1,267,888 of NZ_CM132115.1, forward strand.
GTCCACACCTGACGGCCGCTCGCTTCTCTCCAACATCGATCTGACCTTCGGCGCGGAACGCGCCGGCCTCGTCGGCCGCAACGGCGTCGGGAAGACAACGCTGCTTGCCGCAATCACGGGCGAGCATGTTCCGCGGTCGGGGCGCGTGATTGTCAATGGAGCCGTCGGGCTCCTGCGCCAGGACGCTCAGCTTCGTCCGGATGCGACGGTCGTCGACCTCTTCGGCGCGCGTGATGCTCTGAACGTGCTCCGCCGTGCTGAGCGCGGCGAAGCCTCGGCAGATGAAATTGCCGAGGTCGACTGGACCCTCGAGACGCGGCTGGCATCCGCCCTTGCCCGCGTCGGCTTCGATATCGCGCCCGACACCGCATTGGACCGCCTGTCGGGCGGGCAGGTGACCCGCGTTCGTCTCGCCGCACTGCTCTTTGCGGAGCCTGACTTTCTGCTGCTGGATGAGCCCACCAACAATCTCGATCGGGACGGGCGCCGTGCCGTGATCAATCTGCTGGCGAGTTGGCTCGGCGGCGCGATCGTCGTCAGCCACGACCGGTCTTTGCTCGAGACCATGGACGCCATTGTCGAGCTGACTTCGCTCGGAGCCACGCGCTATGGCGGTCATTTGAGCAGCTATCGCGCGCAGAAGGCTGTCGAGCTCGCCGCCGTCAGGCATGACCTCGCGCATGCCGAGAAACATCTGTTCGAGATCGACGGCAAAGCGCAGGAGGCGGCCGAACGCAAGGCCCGCAAGGACAGCGGCGGCAGGAAGAAGGGCGCCAGGGGCGACATGCCGCGTATTCTGGCGGGCGCGCGTAAGGATCGCAGCGAAGACAGCGGCGGCAAGACCGCGCAGATCACCGAGAGGCGGCGCGCGGAGGCGGTCGATGCGGTCGACACCGCTCGCCGGCGCATCGAGATCCTTCAGCCGCTATCCGTAAAGCTGCCCTCGACGCAGCTGCCGGCGGGGAGGGAAGTCGTCCGGCTCGATCGCGTCAGTGCCATCTATCAGCCCGAGCGGCCGGTGTTGCGTGATCTGTCGCTCACGATTGTCGGTCCGGAGCGCGTCGCGATTGTCGGACCCAATGGCTCCGGCAAGACGACGCTGCTTAAGCTTGTCGCGGGCGAGCTCCGCCCCGTTGCGGGCACCGTGCGGGTCAGGCCGGACTTCGCGCTGTTCGATCAGAAGGTCAGCCTGCTCGATCCCGCGACCTCGATCCTCGATAATTTCGAACGCCTCAATCCAAGAGCGGGCGCGAATGAATGCCATGCCGCCCTGGCGCGCTTCATGTTTCGCGCCGACGCAGCCTTGCAGATCGTCGGCAGCCTGAGCGGTGGGGAGCTGTTTCGCGCGGGGCTTGCCTGCGTGCTGGGTGGATCGACGCCGCCGTCACTTCTGATCCTGGACGAGCCGACCAATCATCTGGACCTCGAATCCATCGCAGCGGTCGAAGCGGGCTTGAGCGCCTATGACGGCGCTCTGCTTGTCGTCAGTCATGATGAGACGTTCTTGCAGACCATCGGGATCACGCGGCGGCTCGATCTCAGCGACGCCGTGCTGCGCGCCGATGGCGGGATCACCTGATCCCGCCGCGTCGTTCGTGTAAGGCTCAAAAACCCGACGCTCTGCCCCCAGCGCGCCGGGTGGAATGGATGAATATCAATCGGTGATCCCAACGTCATTGTTGTGACGCGTGCCTCACCAATTTACTACTCCGGGAACCTACCGCGTTGGAACCACGCTGCGACGATGTGCGGTCATCGTTACGCGCTGCCGCCAGGCTCCAGCGCTTCGCCGATCTCCAGCGGATGCGCCAGGGTCTCGTGCAGCGCTTCGCGATCGAGCTCGCCTTCGGAGATGCTGATGACGACACAGGCGACGCCGTTTCCGATCAAATTGGTCAGCGCACGGCACTCGCTCATGAACTTGTCGATGCCGACCAGGATCGCGATCGACTGGATCGGGATATCAGGAACGATCGAGAGCGTCGCGGCCAGCGTGATGAAGCCGGCGCCGGTTACGCCGGAGGCGCCCTTCGAGGTGATCATGGCGATGCCCAGAATCCCGAGCTCCTGCCATATCGTGAGGTGCGTGTTGGTCGCCTGCGCCAGGAACAGCGTCGCCAGCGTCATGTAGATGTTGGTGCCGTCGAGGTTGAAGCTGTAGCCGGTCGGGATGACGAGGCCGACCACCGAGCGCGAGGCGCCGAGATGCTCCATCTTCTGGATCATCTGCGGCAGCACCGTCTCGGACGACGAGGTGCCGAGCACGATCAGCAGTTCGTCCTTGATGTAGGCGATGAAGCGCAGGATCGAGAAGCCGGCGAGGCGGGCGATCGCGCCCAGCACGATCAGCACGAACAGGATGCTGGTGAGATAGAACGTGCCGATCAGGGCGGCGAGGTTGAGCAGCGAGCCGAGGCCGTAGGCGCCGACGGTGAACGCCATCGCGCCGAACGCACCGATCGGTGCCACGCGCACGATGATGCGGATGATGCCGAAGAACATCTTGGCCGCCTTGTCGACGGCCTCCGCGATCGGCTCGCCGGCCTTGCCGAGGAAGGCGATGGCGAAGCCGGAGAGGATCGAAACCAGGAGCACCTGGAGCAGGTCGCCGCGCGCGATCGCACCAAAATAGCTGTCCGGAATAATTCCCATCAGGTGGGCGACGATACCGTCCTCCTTGGCCTTGGTGACGTAAGTCGCCACCGACTTCGGATCGATCGTGGCCGGGTCGATATTGAAGCCGTGCCCGGGCTGGAGCACCTCGCCGACCAGGAGGCCGACCGCCAGCGCCACCGTCGAGACCGTCTCGAAATAGATCAGCGACTTCAGCCCGACCCGGCCGACGCGCTTGAGGTCGCCCATCGACGAGATACCGTGCACCACGGTGCAGAAGATCACCGGCGCGATCATCATCTTGATCAGTGCTATGAAGCCGTCGCCGAGCGGCTTCAGCGCCTTGCCGAGATCCGGATAGAAGTAGCCGATCAGCACTCCGAGCGCGATCGCGATCAGCACCTGGACATAGAGAATCTTGTACCAGGACTGGTGCCGGCGGCGGGCGGCTGGCTGGATCGCGATCTGTGTCATAAGCTAAGTCTCGGCGCGCATTGATCTTGCCCGATTTACATCATGTGATGATCGCAGCATAAGCAACAATCACATTTTTGTCGGATCGCACGAAGTTCGATCGCTGCGCTGCAAAGGGGGGAATATGTCGAACGCAACGGGCGCGGACGAGCAGGCGCAGAGCTATTTTCCGCATTGGAAGCTCAAGACCTCGGGCGTGATCATGCCCGAGGAGCGGCTGTCATGGGGCCAGACCATCGTCTCCGGTCTCCAGCATTGCGTCGCAATGTCGGGATCAACGATCATCGCGCCGCTGCTGATGGGTTTCGATCCCAATGTTGCGGTCCTGTTTTCCGGCATCGGCACGATGATCTTCTTCGTCATCGTCGCGGGGCGCGTGCCGAGCTATCTCGGCTCGAGCTTTGCGTTCATCGCCGTCGTCCTCGCCGCCACCGGTTACGCCGGGCAGGGGCCGAATCCCAACATCTCTGTTGCGCTCGGCGGCATTGTGGGCGCCGGAGTGCTGTACGGCGTGATCGCGCTGGTCGTGATGTGGTCGGGGATCGGTTGGGTCGAGCGCTTGATGCCGCCGGCCGTCACCGGCGCCGTGGTTGCCGCGATCGGTCTCAACCTCGCACCTGTTGCGGTCAAGGCGGTGAGTGCAAATGGATTCGACACCGGAATAGGGCTCGCGACCGTCCTGATCATCGGTGTTGTCGCCGTCGCCGCTCCCGGCCTGTGGCGCCGGCTGCCGATCATTCTCGGCGCGATCGGCGGATATCTCTTGTACCTGCTGTTCGCGAACGGCCTCGGCTTCGGCAAGCCGATCGACTTCGCGCAACTCTCGGCCGCGCCGTGGTTCGGCCTGCCGAACTTCACGACGCCGACCTTCCACGCCGACGCAATCTTTCTGATCGCGCCGGTTGCGGTCATCCTCGTCGCAGAGAACCTCGGGCACATCAAGGCCGTCGGCGCGATGACGGGCCGGAGCCTCGATACCTATCTCGGCCGCGCCTTGTTCGCCGACAGCCTCGCGACCATCGTGGCGGCCTGCGGCGGCGGCACCGGCGTCACCACTTATGCCGAGAACATCGGGGTCATGGCGGCGACGAAGGTCTATTCGACCCTGCTGTTTGCCTTCGCTGCCACGGTGTCGATCCTGCTCGGCTTCTCGCCGAAATTCGGCGCGCTCATCCTCTCGATCCCCGGGCCCGTCATCGGCGGCCTTTCGATCGTGCTGTTCGGTTTGATCGCGGCGATGGCGGGCCGGATCTGGGTCGAGAACAAGGTCGACTTTGCCAATCCCGCAAATCTGATCACCGTCGCCGTGGCGCTGACCGCGGGTGCCGGCGATCTCACACTCAAATTCGGCGCGTTCACGATCGGCGGAATCGGCACCGCGACCTTTGGCGCGATCATCCTGTATCAGATCCTGACCTCTCCGCTCGCGCGCCGCGCGGAATGAATCCCAGCGATGCGCCAGCGGGATGGAACAAAATCTCGGTTCCATCCATGATGAGGCATCCCGGAGAAAACTCATGCCACAGACTGAACTCTCGCCCGCCTTTCCGTCACGCCTCGTCGGCCGACATGCCCTCGTGACCGGTGCCTCCCAGGGCATCGGCCGTGCCGTCGCGATCAGGCTCGCCCAGGAAGGTGCGACCGTCGCCATCAATTACGTCGATCATCCCGAGAAGGCGGAGGAGACGCTTGCGCTTGCCAGGACAGGATCGAGCGATCGCGGCCATGGCAGGCTCGACCATGTGACCGTCAGGGCCGACGTCAGCAATGAACAGGAGGTCGCTGCGATGTTCGAGACGGTCCTGGTGCGCTGGAAGCGCCTCGACTGTCTCGTCAACAATGCCGGCTTCCAGCGGGAATCGCCGAGCGAGGCGCTCGACATCGAAACATACCGTCGCATCATCGACGTCAATCTCAACGGCGCCGTGCTTTGCGCACAGAAGGCGCTCGCGCATTTCGTCACCCGCGGCGGAGGTGGCAGCATCATCAACTGCTCCAGCGTCCATCAGATCATCCCGAAGCCCGGCTATCTCGCCTATTCGATCAGCAAGGGCGGCATGGCCAACCTGACCCGCACGCTGGCGCTGGAGTTCGCCGGCCGGGGCATTCGCGTCAATGCGGTCGGCCCCGGCGCGATCGACACGCCGATCAACGCGGCCTGGACCGGCGATGCAGACATGCGCGGCGTCGTCACCAGCCACATTCCGCTCGGCCGTGTCGGCTCGCCGGAAGAAATCGCCGCGGTGTTTGCTTTCCTCGCTTCCGATGATGCCAGCTATATCACCGGGCAGACCATCTATGCCTGCGGAGGCCTGACGCTGTTCCCCGAGTTCCGCGAGAACTGGGCGAGCTGATTCCCAGCGACGCAGTCTGAGCCCGGCGCCGCGGAGCCGGGTGATCTCAGCCGAACGGTTGATGTGCGATCTGGCCTCCTGTCTCACAGTCCTTGCGGTCTAATACCGTGGTCTTCGAAGGCGCAAATGCCCCGCATGCCGTTTGGAATAATGAAGGTCGGCCGTGAGCTCTGAAGCCGCTTTGCTGTCAGAGCTGATCGGCCTCGTTTACGACGCCGCGCTCGATCCCACCCTGTGGCCGCGCGCGCTGGCGCAGGCCTGCCTGTTCGTCGGCGGCTCCTCCGGAAGCCTGTTTTGGCACGATGCGGCTACGGAGCAATCCGCGGCACTCCATATGTTCAATGAGGATCCGCACTACACGAAGCTCTATTTCGAAAAATATCTGCCGCTCAATCCCTGTTTTCCCGCCGGCGCGTTCATCGAGGCCGGTCTCGTGTGGGGATCCACCGACCTCATTCCCTTCGAGGAAATCGTGGAGACGCGGTTCTACAGGGAGTGGATGAAGCCGCAGGGCATCATCGATGCTCTCGGAGCGAATCTGGAGAAAAGTGCGACGAGCGCCTCAGTCCTTGCCGTCCGAATGCACGAGAAGGACGGCCTCGCCGATGCCGATGACCGCCGTCGTCTCGGGCTGATCGTCCCGCATTTCCAGCGCGCGGTCTCAATTGGACGATTGTTCGACCAGAGCAAAGCGTCGCAGGCGATTCTGACCCAGACGCTCGACAATGTATCGGCGGCCGTCTTCCTGGTCGGTCCCGGCGCCCGCCTCGCCTTTGCGAACGCGCCGGGCCGCCTCATGCTGGATGAGAGCACGCTCCTGACGCAACGGAACGGAGCGTTGGCTGCAACGGCGCCCGAAGTGCAACGTGCGCTGCGCGATGCGCTTCTTGCCGCCGAGAACGGCGACAGCGCGGTCGGAGCGGGCGGTCCGATTCTGATCTCGACGCCTCTCGGCCGCTGGCTGGCCAATGTGCTGCCGCTGACTTCGGGCGACCGGCAGCGCACCGGCGAACTGCATTCCGCCGTGGCCGCGGTCTTCATGAGCAGATCTTCGCCTGCAAGTCCGCCTCCGCTGGAGGCGCTCGCCAAGCTCTACAAGCTTACGGCGAGCGAAATCCGGGTGATCGACGCCGTGATGAAGGTGAGCGGAGTGAGGGCGCTCGCCGAGCTGCTCGGCTTGACGCAGGCCACCGTCAAGACCCATCTCCACAACGTCTTCCGCAAGACCGGGACGGCGCGGCAGAGCGAGCTCGTCAAGCTGATCGGCGGGTTCGAGCCGGCGGCGCGGGTGTGATCTGGCAAAATGCCGCGACGCAGACTACATCTGCGCCATGGCATACTCTCCGGCGGCAAACCCTCTCCTCCAGGATTTCGTCGGCCGGCACGAAAAACTGTTCGTGCTGACCGGCGCGGGCTGCAGTACCAATTCGGGCATTCCCGACTACCGCGACAGCCATGGCAATTGGAAGCGGACCCAGCCGGTCAACTTCCAGGCCTTCACGTCGGAGGAGCATACCCGCCAGCGCTACTGGGCGCGCAGCCTGATCGGCTGGCGGCGGTTCGGCCAGGCGAAGCCGAACGATGCGCATCGCGCGCTGGCCCGGCTCGAGGCCGGCGGCCGCTGCGAGATGCTGCTCACCCAGAATGTCGACCGGCTGCATCAATCTGCGGGCCACCGGCAGGTGATCGATTTGCACGGGCGGCTCGACCTGGTTTGTTGCATGGGTTGTGGCCGCAAGACGCCGCGCAACGAATTCCAGCATGCGCTCGGCCGTGCCAATTCGGAATGGCTGGCGCTCGACGCCGCTGATGCGCCCGATGGCGATGCCGATCTGGAGCATGCGGATTTCTCGTCGTTCAGGGTGCCGGCTTGCGAAGCCTGCGGCGGCATTCTCAAGCCTGACGTCGTGTTTTTCGGGGAGAACGTCCCACGCGACGTGGTCGCGACCGCGCAGGACCATCTGTCGCAGGCCGATGCCATGCTGATCGTCGGTTCGTCGCTGATGGTCTATTCCGGCTTTCGCTTCGTGCAAGCGGCTGTGCGCCGGCAGATCCCAATTGCCGCCGTCAATCTCGGGCGTACTCGCGCCGATGAGCTTCTGACCCTCAAGGTCGAGGAGCGCTGCGAAGCAGCGCTTGCATTCCTGCTCTGACCGCGCTGGCGGCGAACACGCCTTGCCTATTGCATAGGTGCCAAGCAGAATAGCCGGGCGCGGTGCCGTCCTCGTCGTCCATGGCATGGAAATTGCTGCGTTTTCGACCTGAGTCTTGACGATCAGCACGGAGAATTCTGGAATGCTTGAGGGAGCCGAGGTGCGGCTTGCCGTTGATATCGGTGGCACGTTCACCGACATCGTGCTGGACGTTGGCGCGGTGCGCAAAACCCGCAAGGTCCTGACGACGCCGCAGCGTCCCGAGCAGGCAGTGCTGGATGGGATGCGTCTCATTCTCACGGACGCACGCGCGCATATCAGCGACATCGACGTCTTCATTCACGGCACTACGCTTGCGACTAACGCCATCATCGAGCGCCGCGGCGCCAAGACTGCGCTGATTGCGACGGACGGTTTTCGCGACGTGCTCGATATCGGCACCGAGAGCCGTTACGACCAGTATGATCTCACGATCGACAAGCCGAAGCCGCTGGCGCCACGCAGCCTCCGCTTCACCGTGCCCGAGCGTGTCGATGCGCACGGTGCCGTCCGCCTCCCGCTCGACGAAGCGGCGGTGCGCGCGCTCGCGCCGAAATTGCGTGAGCTGAAAATCGAGAGCGTCGCGATTGCCTTCCTTCACTCCTATGCCAACCCCGAGCACGAGCGCCGCGCGGCCGCGATCATCAGTGAGGAGTTGCCGGGCATCTCCGTAACTGTTTCGTCGGCCGTGTGCCCGGAGATCCGCGAATATGAGCGGACCTCGACGGCGGTCGCCAACGCCTATGTCCAGCCGCTGATCGACGGCTATCTCGCGCGCATGGCGGATGCCCTGCAGGTCGAGCAGTTCCGCGGCGCCATCTATCTCGTGACCTCCGGCGGTGGTGTCACCTCGATCGAGACGGCGCGGCGCTTTCCGGTGCGCCTCGTCGAGTCCGGTCCTGCCGGTGGCGCGATCTTCTCGGCGCAGATTGCCGCGCGTCTCGGCGAGAGCAAGGTGCTATCCTTCGACATGGGCGGTACCACTGCAAAGATCTGTCTGATCGAAAAATACCAGCCTGAGACCTCGCGCGTGTTCGAAGTCGATCGCGCGGCGCGTTTCCTGAAAGGCTCCGGTTTGCCGGTGCGCATTCCCGTGATCGAGATGGTCGAGATCGGCGCCGGCGGCGGCTCGATCGCCCATGTCGACGCGATGAAGCGCGTCACTGTCGGCCCCGAGAGTGCCTCGTCTGAACCAGGGCCCGCTTGCTACGGCCGCGGTGGCCAGCGCCCGGCTGTCACGGATGCGGACGTGGCGCTCGGCATGATCGATCCCGACGCCTTTGCGGGCGGCACGATCAAGCTTGATCCGGAGCTTTCGAAAAAGGCTTTGCTCGGCAGCGTGGGGGAGCCGCTGGGCATGTCGGCGGAAACCGCGGCCTATGCGGTGCACGAGGTCGTCTGCGAGAACATGGCGAGCGCGGCGCGCGTGCACGCGGTCGAGCGCGGCGAGATCGTCGGCCAGCATACGCTGATCGCCTTCGGGGGTGCCGCGCCGCTGCATGCGGCGCGTGTCGCCGAGAAAATCGGCGTGTCGCGCGTGATCGTTCCGTCGAATGCCGGCGTCGGCTCGGCCGTCGGATTCCTCGCAGCTCCGATCGCCTATGAGCTCGTGCGCAGCCGTCACGTCCGGCTCGATGATTTCGACACCGGGGCAGTCTCCGACCTCTTGCAGGAGATGGTGACGGAGGCGCGTGCGCTGGTCGAGCCCGGCGCGGCCGGAGCGCCCGTGCGCGAACGCCGCGCCGCCTTCATGCGTTACGTCGGCCAGGGCCACGAGATCACCGTCGAGCTGCCGAACCGGCCGCTGACCACGGCCGATCTCGCCGGCCTGCGCCAGAAGTTCGAGGCGGACTATTCTGCGATGTTCGAGCGGCCGATCCCGGGTGCGGCGATCGAGGTGCTTAGCTGGTCGGTGCTTGCCACAACCGAGGCACGCAATCCTCCTGCGGTCGCGGCCGTCGCGCGCAAGCCCGCGGCCAAAGCCTCGGGCAGCCGAAAGTTTTTCGACGGAAGGGCAGGCGAGGTGATCGAGATCCCGCTCTATCGCCGCGAGGACATGGCACCGGGCGCGACGATCGCGGGTCCTGCGGTGATCGCCGAGGACGAAACCTCCACCTTCGTCTCGAACAGTTTTGACGCGCATATCGACGGGGCCGGCAGTATCGTCATGGAACGGAAGGCGGCCTGATCATGACCAAGGCAAAAGGCGCGAGCCTGATCGACCTTCAGATCATGTGGCACCGGCTGATCGCCGTGGTCGAGGAGCAGGCGCAGGTGCTGCTCCGCACCGCGTTCAGCCCGATCGTGCGCGAATGCGGTGACCTCTCGGCCGGTGTGTTCGACCTCAAAGGGCGGATGCTGGCACAGGCAGTGACCGGCACGCCCGGCCACGTCAACTCGATGGCGGAATCGGTCAAGCACTTCATCAACCATTTCCCGTTGGAGACGATGAAGGAGGGTGACGCCTACATCACCAACGATCCCTGGATGGGTACCGGCCATCTCAACGACTTCGTCGTGACGACGCCCTGCTTCAAGGACTGCAAGGTCGTCGCGCTGTTCTCCTGCACCAGCCATCTCATGGACATCGGCGGCATCGGCTTCGGCCCAGATGCCACCGACGTATTCATGGAGGGGCTCTACATTCCCATGCTGAAGCTGATCGACCAGGGCGTCGTCAACGAGACGCTGATGGCGATGATCCGCACCAACACGCGTCTGCCGATCGATACCGAGGGCGATACCTATTCGCTGGCCGGCTGCAACGACGTCGGCTGCGAGCGCCTGGTCGAGATGATGACCGAGTTCGGCATCGACACGCTCGACGAGCTCGGCGACTACATCTGCGACCGTTCGCGCGAAGCGGTGCTGTCCGAGGTCGCCAAGCTGCCGAAGGGCAGCTGGCGCAACACCATGGTGGTCGACGGTTATGACGCGCCGGTCACGCTCGCGGCCACGCTGACGATCTCGGACGAAGGCATCCACGTCGATTTCGACGGCACCTCGGCGGCCTCCAAGTTCGGCATCAACGTGCCGCTGTCCTACACCACGGCCTACACCGTGTTCGGCCTCGGCTGCGTCGTCGCCTCGCAGATTCCGAACAATGCCGGCTCGCTCTCGCCACTGACGGTGTCGGCGCCTGCAGGCGCGATCCTCAACGCGCCGAAGCCGGCGCCCGTCGCCTCGCGCCACATCATCGGCCAGATGCTGCCTGACGTCGTGTTCGGCTGCCTGCGCCAGATCATTCCCGAGCGCGTGCCGGCGGAGGGCACGTCGTGCCTGTGGAATCTCAACGTTCGCGGGCAGACCCGCAGCGGCGTCGGTGGCAACTACGGATTCTCGATGGCGGTCACGTCCAACGGCGGCACCGGTGCGCGTTTCAGCAAGGATGGACTTTCGGCGACCGCCTATCCCAGCGGCGTGCGCGGCACGCCGGTGGAGATCGCGGAGACGCAGACGCCGCTGATCTTCTGGCGCAAGGAGCTGCGTCCCGATTCCGGCGGGGCAGGGCGCACCCGCGGCGGCCTCGGCCAGATCATCGAGGTCGGCAGCGGTGTCGATGCCCCGTTCGACATCCTGGCGGCGTTCGATCGCATCGATCATCCGCCGCGCGGCCGCGACGGCGGCAAGAACGGCGAGGCCGGCTATGTCGGTCTCAAGTCCGGCAAGAAGCTGCGCGGCAAGGGCTTTCAACAGGTGCCGCCGGACGACCGACTGGTGGTGCACACGCCCGGCGGCGCCGGCATAGGGGCGCCCGGTGAACGCGATCGTGCCGCGGTTAGGGACGACGTCGAGAGCGGGCTGGTGTCGTCGGACAACGCGGCCGCGGTATACGGCTACACGCGCTGAGGCGCTGAAAAAGTCGTCCCGGTCTCATCGGCCGGGACGATGTCTTGATGAACCGACGTTACGCCGCCGCCTTCTTTCGCGCCTGCTCGGCCTTGTACAGCTCGAACTCCTCCGCGATCGCCTTCGCGACCGACGGCCGCTGGCGCAGGCGCTCGTAATAGGCCTTCACGTTCGGCCATTTCGAAAGCTCGATCGGCGGCGTCGCCATGGTCCAGTTGATGACCGTGACGAGATAGGCATCGGCCACGCTGAAATGGTCGAGCAGGAACTCGCGTCCCTTCAGGTGGTTGTCGAGATAGTCGAGCCGCGACAGGTTCTTCTCCAGCGCATAGGCCTTGGTCTCCTGCGGCGCCTTGCGATCGAGCACGGGGATGAACAGGCCCTTGTGCAGCTCGGTGCCGATGAAGCAGAGCCATTGATGCAGCCGGGTGCGATCGATGCCCTGCGCCGCGCCGAGGCCCGATTGCGGGAAACGGTCGGCGACATATTGCAGGATCGCCGCGTTCTCGGTCAGCACCACGCCCTCGTCGGTACGCAGCGTCGGCACCAGGCCGATCGGGTTCACGGTGCGGAAGTCGGTGCCGTCGTTCAGCACTTTCTTGGTCGGCGGATCGACTTCGAGATAATTCGCCTCGGCACCGGCTTCATAGAGCGCGACGCGCGTCGCCATGGAGCAGGCGAGCGGCGAGAAATAGAGATCCATCTGTAGCCTCCTTGGGCAATTCCTCTTTGGGTGTCGCTCAACCTGGCCAGATTGATTTTTGTACTGTGTTGCATAATATGGACTGGGTCAAGGATTAATTTGCGAGATGGTACAAAAATCGAAGCCGCCAGCTGCTGCCAATGAGCCCGAGCGCCGCGGCGAGCCCGAGCGCCGCGGCGAGCCCGAGCGCCGCGGCGAGCCCAAGCGCCGCGGCCGGCCGCGCACCTACGAGCCCGATGTCGCGCTTGGCAAGGCGCTCGATTTGTTCCGTAGGCAAGGCTTTGCCGCGACCTCGCTCGACGATCTCAGTGAAGCGACCGGGATGAATCGCCCGAGCCTCTATGGCGCTTTCGGCGACAAGCGCGAGCTCTACATCAAGAGCTACCAGCGCTATCGCGAGGACGCGCGCGCATCGATGGTCGAGATCTTTCGCGAAGAGATGCCGTTGCGTCAGCGGCTGGAACGCATCTATGCCGCTGCGCTGAACATCTATCTTTCCGGCGAGACCGGCCCGCGGGGCTGCTTCACCGTGGTGACGGCGGCGTCCGAAGCGGTGGGCGACCCGGAGATTCGCGCCATGGTGCTGGAGGGGCTCGCGGAGCTCGACAAGGCGTTCGCGAATTGCTTCCGCCGCGCCAAGGAGAAGGGCGAGCTACCCGCAGGCGCCGATCCTGCCGCGCTGGCGCAACTTGCGTCCGCTACCGTCCACACCATCGCCATCCGCTCCCGCGCGCGCGTGCCACGCAAGGAGCTGGAGGGAATCGTGAAGGGCGCGATCGATGTGATGGTGGGCGCGGGTACAAGGCCCTGAGCTACCTCCTCGATGCCTTCTTGGGTGCGCCAAGCGCCAAGCGCCGGGCGCGGGGCGCGTAACCCCAGGAGGCCTCAGGCGACGACCTCGAATTAGGGCTTCGCCCTAAATCCTCTTTGGCGTCATGCCTCCCGGCCGAGTGCCGGCGCCAATGTCGCGGCTTCCCGGAAGGCATCGCGCAGAGAGCCCAGCAGTGTCTGCACGCGAGCGAGGTTGGAGCGCGTTGCGGGAACAAGTGCTTTGACCCAGAGATCGGGGACCTGGAGTTGCGGGAGCACCTCGACAAGCGCGCCGGACTTGAGCCGATCGGCCACAGCTGTGCGCGAAGCAATTGCTATTCCGCTGCCTGCGCACAGGCTGTCGATGACGAGCGCGCCGTTGTTGGTCACGAGGTGCGGCCGAACCGTAACCGTCGTCACGCCGTTGCGCCCTTCGAAGGTCCAGGCCGGCCCGATCGGCGAAAACACGATGCAATCGTGATTGACGAGATCGCGAGCGTGCCGGGGATGGCCGCGCCGCGCCAGATAAGAGGGCGCCGCACAAAGCACGCGTTCGAAGACGTGCAAGGGCTCCTCGAGCACGCCATCGAAGGATGACGGCATCATGGTGAGCACGATGTCAAAGCCTTCCTCGACCGGGTTGACCGTGCGGTCCACCAACACTGCGTCGAGCGTCACGCGCGGGTACTTGATCTGAAACGACGACAGCAATTGCGCGAGGTCGATGATCATCGGCGACGCCGGCGCCTTGATGCGCAACTGGCCTTCGAGCTCGTTCGGGGATCGCATGATCCCTTTCGCCATCTCGTCGTATTCGCGCACGATCTGGCGGACGCTGTCGAGGTAGCGCTCGCCGACTTCGGTCAGTGCAAGACGCCGCGTGCTCCGCCGCAACAGCGTAGCCTTCAGTGACCATTCCAACTGTCCGACGCGCTTGGTGATGACCGATGGTGCCACCCCAAGCTGCCGGCCCGCCTCCGAGAAGCTTCCGGCCCGCGCCGTCGCCAGAAACGCCTTCATATTCAAAAGACTATCGGCCATTTAATCCAACCTGGAAAAGATGATCGTGCGAAATAGCATATTCTCCTCCATTCTCGAAGGAAATAGGCTTCCTGGTACCGCAAGCCGTCACCAAAAAACGAACGGCAAGGGGAGGATGAGCATGAGTGCATCTGACATCATCGATGTCACCGATGTCATCGAGCGTCAGCGCCGCAACGGCCTGGTCCTGACGGTTCTGATCCTGTCCACCACGATGATGTTCCTGGACGGTTATGATCTTCAGGCGATGGCCTTTGCCGCGCCGTCGATCATCCGGGCCTGGGGCATCGACCGGGCCGCGCTCGGGATCGTCTTCAGTGCAGGCATTTTTGGCATCCTCGTCGGCGGCCTCGTGTTCGGATCGCTCGGCGACCGCATCGGCCGTCGTCTGTCGATCGTGGCCTCGATGCTGGTGTTCGGCAGCTTCACGCTGGCGACGGTGTGGGCGAATGATGTCACGAGCCTGATCGTGCTCCGCTTCCTCGCGGGCATCGGCATCGGCGGCTTGTCGCCGCTGTGCTACGCGCTCAACCTCGAATATGCGCCTAGCCGGTATCGCGGCACGGCGGTCGCGATCATCATGGTCGGCTATGTCGCGGGCAGCAGCATCGGCGGCTTCATCGCTGCCGGCCTGGTACCGCAATTCGGCTGGACCATCGTGTTCTGGATCGGCGGCGTGCTGCCCCTGCTGGGCGCTGCGCTGTGCTACTTCGCGCTTCCGGAGTCGATCAAGTTCCTGGTGGTCCGCAATCGCGAGCCCGCGGAAATCGCGCGCATCCTCAACAGGATCGAGCCCTCGCTCCAGGCGCAGGCGACGACGCGCTTCGTCCTGCGCGACGAAACAGCCGGAGCTGGCGCCGGCACCGCGCTAATGTCACGGCTTGCGACGCTGTTCGATGGACGGCTTGCGATCATGACTCCATTCCTGTGGGTGGCTTACATCGCGAGCTCGATCACGATGTTCTTCCTCAACAGCTGGACGCCGATCCTGGCGGAGGCGTCCGGGCATACGCCCGCGCAGGCGGCCATGGGCTTGACCGTATTCAGCCTCGGCGGTGCCGTCGGCGGTCTCACCATCGGGCGCGTGCTCGATCGTTTTGGCGTCATTGCCATAGCGATCGTGCCGCTGATTGCTTCACCGCTGGTCGCTTCGCTCGGCTGGGTCGGTCTTGGTGACAGCACCTATTTGGCGACGATGGTGTGCGTCGGCTTCTTCGTGGTGGGCGGTCACCAGGGCCTCAACAGCTCGGTCGGACAGTTCTATTCCAGCGCCAACCGCACCACGGCCGTCGGCTGGGCGCTGTCGGTCGCCAAGATCGGCTCGATCAGCGGACCGCTGGTCGCCGGGATACTGCTCGCGCAGCATCTGCCCTTCTCAAACCTGTTCTTGCTCGCCGCTCTGCCGCCGCTGGTGGTGGCGGCTTGCGTCCTGGTGCTGGGAATCGCGCAGCGCAAGCACACGGCAGCCGCACACAAGATCGATCAAACAGCCGTAGCCTAGACGCGTTGGCGCGAAGCGATGGAGTCCGAAAGATGAAAATGCCCTTCGCAGGCGCGATCGATTGCGACCTGCATCCGCCGATGCCGAGCATGGCGCAGCTCTTGCCGTATCTCGACGACTACTGGCGTGACCAGATCACCAACCGCGCGATCGACCGCATGTCGTTCGCGATGATGAGCTATCCGCCGAATGCGCCGATCAGCGCGCGCGCCGATTGGTGCACCGCTCAGGCCGGGCCGAGCGATCTCGATAGGCTGCGTACTCATGTCCTAGATGCTTTCGATCTCCAGTTTGGCATCGCCAACGTGATGCACGGCGCGATCGCGCTCTACAATGACGATATGGCGGCAGCGATCTGCCGTGCCGTGAACGACTGGCTGCGGGCGGAATGGCTGGATCGCGAGCCAAGGCTGCGAGGGTCCATTCTGGTGCCGCCGCAAGATCCGGCGCAGGCTGTTGCCGAGATCGAGCGCCTCGCGCCCGACCGGCGCTTTGTGCAGGTGGTGCTGCCGGTGATGGGCGAAAAGTTGCTCGGCCGGCGCGAGTTCTTCCCGCTCTATGAGGCGGCAGAACGGCACGGGCTTGTCATCGCCGTGCATGCAGGCAGCACCTATCGGTACGCGCCGACGATCGTAGGCTGGCCGTCCTATCAGTTCGAGGACTACGTCGCGCAAGCACAGGCTTTCGCCAACCAAACCATCAGCCTCGTCGCAGAGGGGGTGTTCCGCCGCTTTCCGCGCCTCAAGGTCGTGATGCTCGAGTCCGGCGTGAGCTGGCTGCCGATGACCGTGTGGCGCACCGACAAGACCTGGCGCGGCGCGCGGCCGGAAGTGCCCTGGGTGGACCGCTGGCCGTCCACGATCATCCAGGAGCATTTGCGCTTCTCGATCCAGCCGTTCGATGCGCCGGATGCGACAGCGGTCGCGCAGACGCTCGACCGGATCGGTTCCGACGCGGTGCTGCTGTTCTCAACCGACTATCCGCACTGGCAGTTTGACGGCGATGACGCGCTGCCTGACGGCCTGCCGCCGGACTCGCTGCAGAGGATTCTCGTCGACAATGCGCTCGCAACCTATCCTCGGCTGGCGCAGGGCGCGGCCTCCGCCGCCGAGCGAGCGAAGGAGGACGCGAGATGAACGCACCCTTCGTCGAACAAAAAGCGCGGCAGACTCTCGCGGTCGTCGATTGCGATATCCATCCGGCTCACCGTACGCCGGGCGAGCTCTTGCCCTATCTTGAACCGCGCTGGCGCGAGCACTACGAGACCCATGGCGTCCATGTGCGGCAGGCGCTGCAGAGCGGGCTGATGTATCCGCGCATGATGGCCGCAGGCATGCGCGCCGATTCGCTTCCCGAGAAGGGCGGTCCCGCGGGGTCGGATCTCGATCTTCTGCGCAGGCAGCATCTGGATCCCGTCAATGTCGAGTTCGGCCTGCTGATGGCGCTCAGCAAGGGGGGCATGGAGGAGCGAAATCCCGGACTTGCGGCGGCGCTTTCGCGCGCCACCAATGACTGGCAGATCGATCGCTGGGTGCGCGAGGAGCCGCGCCTTCGCGCCGGCATCGTCGTGCCGCAGGAGTTTCCCGAAGCGGCTGTGGCCGAGATCGAACGTTGCGCCGGCGATCGCCGCTACGTGCAGATCATGCTGTCGTCGCGGCCTTCGGATCCGCTGGGTCATCGGCGCTATTGGCCGATCTATGAGGCCGCGGAACGTGCTGGCCTGCCGATCGGGCTGCATCCGGTCGGCTACAATGGCGGTCATCCTTCCACGGGCTCTGGCTGGCCGACCTTCTATCTGCAGGAGCACTATGTCTTCGTGGCCTGCATGGAAGCCCTCGCCAGCAGCCTGATCATCGAGGGCGTGTTCGAGCGTTTCCCGAAGCTGAAGGTCGTGCTGGTCGAGGGCGGCTTCGGCTGGGCTCCGGCGCTGGCGTGGCGCATGGACAAGCATTTTGACAAGTTCCGCAAGGAGGTCGCGCATCTCAAGCGGCGTCCCTCGGAATATCTGCGCGAGCACATCTGGTGGACGACGCAGCCGATCGAGGAGCCGGCGCAGGCACGCCACATCGTCGAGATCATTGATTGGATCGGTTGGGACCGGCTGCTCTACTCATCGGACTATCCGCATTGGGACTACGACAATCCGTCTTTTGCGTTCAAATTCCCGATGACCGAGCCGCAGCGCCGCATGATCTTCAGGGACAATGCGCTGGCATTGTATCGCCTCGCATGAGTCGCCATGTGGTCTGCCCGGCAGCCGAGTTGCCGCCCGGTGCGCGCAAGGTCGTCGTCGTCGACGGCCGCGAGATTGGTGTGTTCAATGTCGAGGGGCGCCTGCATGCGCTGCTCAACCGCTGTCCGCACGGCGGGGCTGCGATCTGCTCTGGCGTGGTCACCGGCCTTAGCCAGTCGTCCGGCCCGGGCGACTATCGTCTGGAACGCCGGGGTGAGTTCCTGCGCTGCCCTTGGCACGGCTGGGAGTTCGACATGGCGACCGGCCAATCCTGGTGCGATCCGCGCCGCACCAGGGTGCGCAGCTTCGAGGTGAAGCTTGAGGCCGGTTCCGATCTCGTAATGGGACCCTATGTGGCGGAGCGATATCCCGTCACGGTCGAAGACGCTTATGTCGTAGTCGATTTCCAAGAACCTGGGGCGCGCGCCCCTGCCTAGGCGGCGCGAATATGCGCGAGGAAACGATTCACCTCGTCGCGCAGGCGCTGAGACTGTTTTGACAGCTCAACTGCCGAGGCCAGCACCTCTTCCGCGGCCGTGCCCGTCGCCGCGATGCCGTCTGTGACGCCCGCGATGTTCTGCGAGACCTCGCCGGTGCGCGCGGCGGCCTGCTGGACGTTCTGCGCGATCTCCTGCGTCGCCGTCCCCTGCTGGCCGACGGCTGCCGCGATCGCGGCGGAGATCTCGTCGACTTGCTGGATCGTTGCGCAGATTGATTGGATGCCGTCGACCGCGCCAGTGGTCTCGCCCTGGACCGCGGTCACCTGCGCGCTGATCTCTTCGGTCGCCTTGGCGGTCTGGGTCGCGAGCGCCTTGACCTCGGATGCTACCACCGCAAAGCCGCGACCGGCTTCGCCCGCGCGCGCCGCCTCGATCGTCGCATTCAGCGCCAGCAGATTGGTCTGCCCGGCGATGCCGCTGATGAAGGAGACGACGTCGCCGATTTTTTGCGCGGCATCGGCGAGGCTCTGGACGCGCGCATTTGACGCCTGTCCATCGCTCGCGGCCTTACCCACCACTTCGGTCGCATGCGCGAGGCGGCGGCTGATCTCGGTCATCGATGAGGACAATTCCTCCGCCGCGGCCGCGACCGTCTGCACGTTCTCCGAGGCGAGCGCCGAGGCCAACGACACCGTGCGGGTCTGCTGTCGTGACTGCTCTACGATGGCGGACATCGAGCGCGCGGTGTGCTCCATTTCGACCGCAGCCGAAGACACCGTCGTGACGACGTCGCGGATGGATGCCTCGAAATTATCAGCGAGCGCGGCAAAGGCGCGCCGCTTCTCGGCCTCGGATTGCACCTTGGCCTCGAGCTGTTCGGCCTGGAGCTTGCCGAACTTGACGGCATTGTCGCGGAACACCGCGACCGCCTTCACCATGGCGCCGACTTCGTCGTTCGCTTTGCTTTCGGGAACGGTGACGTCGAGCCGGCCCTCGGCAAGCTCGCGCATGACGTTCGTGATGGAGAGGATCGGCCGCGAGATTCCGCGCGCGATGAGATAGCCGACGATGGCGGCGAGGATCAACGCGAGTGCGGCGATGCCGATCGAAAGCCGCCAGGCGCGATCGGCGGAGGCCACGTAGTCGGAGTTGTCCATCACCAGTTCGACGGCACCGAGCGGCTTTCCGGAAAAGTCCTTGATCGGTCCGAGCAGTGCGGCGACCCGTGTGGTGCCGAGCGTCGCCTGCCGCACCGTAAAGTCGCCGGTGGCGGCGCGGCCGTAATCGGCTACCTCGAAGAAGCTCTTGCCCTTCAGTGTGCCGCCGAACAGCTTGAAGCCCGCGCCGTCGGCGAGATGGAAGGCGATATCGACGTGGCGGTTGAGCTTGAAATCGTCGAGGAAGGACTGGCCGAAGCTCAGGCCGAATTCCACCGAGCCGAGATGCTTGCCGGCTTGTGCAATCGGCACCACGCCGCGGATGCCGAGCCCGGCGACGCCGCCTTCGAGGCCGACGACGACCTTGCGCTCCAGATTGGCGTCGACGACGGTCTTGCGGAAGCTCGAGAGGTCGTCGCCGAACTTCGCCGGCTGGTGCACGCGCAGGAAGGATGTCGCGGGCGGCGTATGGAACTGGAACTGCTCGACGCCGTACTCCGATTTGGTAGCGGCGAACACCGGGCCGAACAGGCGCACCAGCGCCTCGCGATCCTGCTTCGCCATCGCCTCCTGCGTCGCCGGCATCGCGGCCACGACCGTGCTCATGGCGGCGGCGCGGTGGGACTCTTCGGCAATTCGCGACAACAAAGCATCGTAATGACTGCGCAGTTCCCGCTGATCGGCGCGGTCGATGATCCCCGCAATGATCCACATCGCGCCGAGCACGGCAATCAGCGCGGTCGCTGCCGCCGTCACGGCTAGTGCCACCGTGATCCGCATCCTGAGGCCGAGGCTCGTCCGCATGTCCGACTCGTTCGTTGAGCGTTGATTAACAACACCTATCAACTTCTCGCTAAGAGAGGGTGAACGGGATACCGGCGGAACAGGGGGTGATGGTTGTGTGATGCTGGCTATCGGCCAAAACATCGCGGGTCATCCCGGCGAAGGCCGGGGAGTAGTTTGACGAAGATCGCCGTTCGGTACTCCGACCAACCACGATCGATAGATCACGCGGTAAGGGTCCCGGCCTCCGCCGGGACGACACCGTAAGAGCGGCGCGCTACCGAATCCTAGTACCCTCTGCTGCGGTCTACCACGTTCTCCAGCGCTCCCCCCGCCTCGAACCGCGCGATCTGCTCGGCGACATAGGCCGAGATCGCATCCGCGTCGGTGTCGGCGGCGTTGTGCGGGGTCAGCACCACCCTGGGGTGGGTCCAGAACCGGCTGTCGGCGGGCTGTGGTTCCTGCACGAAGACGTCGAGCGAGGCGGCGCCCAGCGTGCCGTCGTCGAGGCAGGCCAGGATGTCGGCCTCGTTCTGCAGGCCGCCGCGGCCGGCATTGATCAGAACGGGCGCGCCGAGCGGGCTCTTGCGGTTGAGTTTTGCAAAGACGTCGCGGTTGAGGATGCCGTGCGTGTCCGGTGTCAGCGGCAGCAGTGAGACCAGGATGTCGGTCTTGCGCAGGAACGCATCCATTCCGGCGCTGCCGTGAAAGCACTCGACACCGGCGATGGTGCGCGGGCTGCGGCTCCAGCCGGTGACTCGGAAGCCGAGCCGCCGCAGCACATCGGCCGCGTCGGCGCCTAACGTGCCCAAGCCCATGACGCCGACCGTGACTGCGCTCGTCGGCCACTGATATTTCGGCTCCCAGCGCTTGGTGCGCTGCGAGTCGCGCAGGTACAGCTCCTGACGGTGATGCATCAGCACGTGCAGCACGACATATTCGGTCATGCGGTTGGTCAGATCAGGCACCGCGACACGCACCAGCGGCACGTTGGGCAGGCTCTTGTCCGCCATCAGCGCATCGACGCCGGCGCCGAGATTGAAGATCGCCCGCAGATTGGGGAATGAGCCGAGATCGCCCGGCACCGGCTTCCACACCGCGGCATAGTGCACTTCGGCCGGATCAAGCCCGGCATCCGGCAGCAGCGCGACGCGGCGGCCGCCGCAGACCGCGTCGAACCGGGCCTTCCAGCGCTCCGGCAGCCAGTTCTGCTGCGTGCTGTTGATCAAGACGGCCAGGGTGCCCAGGGTCATTCGAAGTGCCTCGTCGGTTCCGCTTTCAAGAACCCTCCTTGGCACGATCCGACGGATTTTTCTCGCAAATTTTTTCCGCAGCCGTGTCGGGGCGGGGCATAGTGGATCGTCTTCAAAACAAGCGTTCAGGGAAGGTGCTGCCCATGCTTTATGCGATCCTTTGCTATCATGACGAGGACTTCGTCGGCTCCTGGAGCAAGGACCAGGATGAGGCCGTGATGAAGAAGCTCGCCGTGGTGCAGGAGAAGCTCACGAGCCAAGGGCGGCTCGGACCGGTGGCCCGCCTGCTGCCGACCACGGCGGCCGCGACCTTGCGCAAGGAAGATCCGCCGCTGGTGCTCGACGGCCCCTATGCCGAGACCAAGGAGCAACTGCTCGGCTTCTACATCGTCGATTGCAAGAACCTGGACGACGCGCTCGACGTCGCGCGCGACCTTGGCGCGGCCAACCCGGGCGGCGCCTACGAGGTGCGGCCGGTCGGCGTGTTCCGGCCCGGAGGAATTTCGGCGTGAGCGACACCGACACCGCCTGGATCGAGACCGCGCTGACCTCGGCGCGACCTCAGGCGGTTGGCGCACTGCTACGCTATTTCCGCGATCTCGATACGGCCGAGGAGGCGTTTCAGAACGCCTGCCTGCGTGCGCTGAAGACTTGGCCACAGAACGGACCGCCGCGCGACCCCGCGGCCTGGCTGATCATGGTCGGCCGCAATGTCGCGATCGACGAGGTGCGCCGCACCCGCAAGCAGCAGCCGCTGCCCGAGGACGACCAGGCGATCTCCGATCTCGACGACGCCGAAGGCGCGCTGGCCGAGCGGCTCGACGGCTCGCATTACCGCGACGACATTCTGCGGCTGATGTTCATCTGCTGTCATCCGCAATTGCCGGCGACGCAGCAGATCGCGCTCGCGTTGCGCATCGTCTCGGGTCTGACCGTGAAGCAGATTGCGCGCGCTTTCCTGGTTTCGGAAGCCGCGATGGAGCAGCGCATCACCCGCGCCAAGGCAAAGGTCGCGGAAGCCGGGACGCCGTTCGAGGCGCCCGGCGCGGTCGAGCGGTCCGAGCGGCTCGCCGGCGTCGCGGCGATGATCTATCTGATATTCAACGAGGGCTACTCTGCGAGCGGCGACACGGCCGAGATCCGCAAGCCGCTCTGCGAGGAGGCGATCCGGCTGGCGCGGCTGCTGTTGCGGCTGTTTCAGAGCGAGCCCGAGATCATGGGGCTCACAGCGCTCATCTTGTTGCAGCATGCGCGAAGCGCCGCGCGCTTTGCCGAAGACGGTTCGCTCATTCTGCTGGACGACCAGGACCGCTCGCTGTGGAACCGCACCATGATCGCGGAAGGCCTCGCCTTGATCGACAAGGCGATGCGCCACCGCCGCAGCGGGCCCTACCAGATCCAGGCCGCGATCGCCGCACTGCATGCGCGCGCGGCGACGCCGGAGGAGACCGACTGGGCCCAGATCGACCTGCTCTACGGTGCGTTGGAAGTTGTGCAGCCTTCGCCGGTGGTGACCCTCAACCGCGCGGTCGCCGTCTCCAAGGTGCGCGGGCCGCAAGCCGCGCTCGACCTGATCGAGCCGCTGGCGCCGAAACTCGCCAACTACTTCCATTTCTACGGTGTGCGCGGCGCCTTCCTGATGCAACTCGGCTGCAACGACGAAGCCCGCATCGCCTTCGATCGCGCCATCGCGCTCGCCAACACGTCGGCCGAGGCCGCCCACATCCGCATGCACATCGATCGCCTGATCCGGGACAGCCAGCCGAAGAGCGGCGGCGCCCGCCAGGGCGTCAAGGCGAAATAGCGTGCAACTCTCTCCTCGACGTCATGCCCGGCCATGACGCGGAGCGGGCACGGTGCAAAAATTTGCTTCCCGTGTGTCGGCCACGGCCACCCCCCTTCGTCTTAATCCCGGATCAAGGGAGTCGTCCATGTTGAGATTCATTGCCATTATCGCTGTCGTGCTCGCGGTCGGGATCGCAGGCATCTTCGTTTTCGCGTCGACCAAACCCGACACGTTCCGTGTCGAGCGCTCGCTCGCGCTGAAGGCGCCGGCCGCGGCGATCTATCCGCTGGTCGCCGATTTCCACTTCTGGACCAACTGGTCGCCTTATGAAGAGCGCGATCCCGCGATGAAGCGCTCCTTCGGGGGAACTGCAGCCGGGAAGGGTGCCACTTATGCCTGGGACGGCAACAACAATGTCGGCGCCGGTCATATGGAGATCCTCGAGGCGAGCACGCCGTCGAAACTCCGTATCAAGCTCGATTTCGAGCGGCCCTTCGAAGGCCACAACACCGCGGAGTTCACCTTTGTGCCGCAAGGCGATGCCACACTGGTCACATGGGCGATGTACGGTCCGGCTCCCTTCATGTCCAAGGTGATGCAGGTCTTCGTCAACATGGACAATATGATCGGCAAGGATTTCGAGGCCGGCCTCGCGGGCCTCAAGAAGCTCACGGAGAAGTAACGTCAGTCACCGTCCGGCGAAACGAAGAGGAGAGAAACGATGCTCAATCCCTATCTGTTCTATCAGGACACCTGCGAAGCCGCATTCAATCATTACGCCAAGGTGCTCGGCGGCAAGATCGAGATGATGATGCGTGCGAGCGAAGCGCCCGCCGATATGCGCCCATCGCCTGGACGCGAGAAGATGATCATGCATGCGCGGATGTCGCTGCCCGACGGCAGCGTGCTGATGGCATCCGACTCACCGCCCGAGCATGCCCAAAAGCCCCAGGGCTTCTCGATTTCGCTCACGGTCGCGGACCCCGCGGAGGGCGAGCGCAAGTTCAACGCGCTCGCCGACGGTGGAACCGTCACGATGCCCTTCAGCAAGACGTTCTGGGCCAAGGGCTTCGGCATGTGTGTCGACAAGTTCGGGATTCCCTGGATGGTGAACTGTCCGGCCGAAGGGATGTGAGCACACGGGCGATATGCGTTGAGCGGCGAGACCCTCTCTCCATGTTTGAACAGTTTGCGAGAGAGGGGCGCGCGGAACCGCATCACCCGGCAGGATCTCAGCGGATCGATCCGGTCACGTCCTCGCTTGGCGGCTGCGTCACGCAACTGCGACAGATCACGAGCCTCGAGCCGAGCTGCCTGTCGTTCTCGGCCTCGATCTCGTCGTGGACAGCCCACCATGCGTCGGAATAGGGGCGCAGCGTGGCGAGCACCCTTCGCCGCTCCACATTGGGGTCGCTCTCTGGTGCTGTGTGATTGGCAAGGCGATGCTTTGTCACAATGGGACGATTGGGATCACGACCGAGCCCGTCCCATGCGATTGGGCGACGCTCCGCCGCCGGCGCGGCCGAGCATCCCGCGAGCGCTGCGCAAAAACTGAGCAAGACGAAAATGTGCCGGGCCATGCCGAACCTACTGTGCGATACGCCACGCAAATTCGCGTGGAAAACTTTGCATTGCGACGCTTACCTGGGACTTGAGGGAAAACGACGTCGCCAGCATGGCCGAAAGGAGATTCGTGCACGCGCGTCACGTTGCGAGAACTGCGTGCGCGGCTTTGTGACACGAAGCGGATCGCATCGCACAACAACTGGCGCAAGATTAGGCTGTGAACTTCCGCCGGAATCGCTAATCATGTTCACAATAGCTACAAATAAGGGCGGGCGTGACTTGGAAGGGAGCGACCGATGGCGGCGGCGCTACAAATCAATTTTGCTCTGTGGGGAATGCTCATCTGCGCCAGCGTGAAGCTCGCGCCGATGATCCAGATTGCCTTCCCGTAGAGGAACAGCCAGTTTGTGACGGCCGCGGCTCCCTGTGCGAGCATGCAGAGCCAGCCGACCGTTGCGACTGCGCAAGTGATTGGGAATCAGGGCGAAGGCCCGATGGGTTCCTTTCTGCAAGAGTGACGATCATCGACAGCGCGGATAGATCGCGGCGAGATCGCGGCCCTTCAGCAGGAGCAACCGTGAGGTGAGGCCGCCGCGGCGGCTGATCCAGTCGCGGACCGCGCCCGGATAGGCCTCGAGCACGGCTTCGGATGCTTCCGGCTCGGCATAGAACCGACCACGTCGATCGACCGAACGTGCGGCGTGAAAGCCGAGCACCGCGCGCTTCGTGACGCAAATCCGCTCGCCTGGCACGATGCTGAGCACCAGCGTGCAGGCCGACAAGCACGGGCCGTCGATCACCACGCGCTGGCCGCTCGCGCGCACCTTCTCGAACAGATCAAGGAACGGTCCGACCTGCCCGCCAGGGGACTGGATGATCCGGATCTCGGCCGCGGCAGGTGCGGAAGCGAGCAGGGCGGCAGCGAGTGCAACGGCTTTGGGGACAGTGACGCGTCGCATGAAGCACTCCACGAATTCAGTGCCGTAGGGTGGGTTAGCCGAAGGCGTAACCCACCATCTTCGCGCCGCGCGAGAAGAGGTGGGTTACGCGCAGCGGCCGCGCTTCGCGTAGCCGCAGTGCTAACCCACCCTACAAGGTTCTACCCGTTCCGCCGTTCGCCGCGCAAGGTCGGCAGGCCGATGCCTGCCGCATCGAAGCCGCCATCGACGGCCAAAATTTGGCCGGTGATATAACTCGCGCTTCCGGAGCACAGGAAGAAGATCGCTTCCGCGAGTTCCTCCTCCAGGCCGTAGCGGTTGAGCGGGATGGCGTCGTGATAGTCGGCGCGGATCTCCTTGGTGTGCACCTGCTTCGCCATCGCGGTGTCGACCGGCCCCGGCGCGACCGCATTGACGCGGATGTTGAGCGAGGCGAGCTCGACCGCGAGCTGCTTGGTGAGATGTGCGAGCCCGGCCTTGCTGGTGCCGTAGGCCGAGCGCAGCGTCGAGGCGCGCACGGCCGAGATCGAGGTGATGTTGACGATGGCGCCGCCATCGCTGTCGCGCATCAACGGCACTGCCGCCCGGGTGCAGAGGAACGGGCCCGTGAGGTTGACCTCGAGCACGCGGCGCCAGTCGGTCTCCGGCGTCTCCATCAGCGGAGCGAATACCGCAATGCCGGCATTGTTGACCAGCGCATCGAGCCGGCCGAAACGCTGCTCGACAGTCTTCATCGCGGCACCGACCGCGGCGCCGTCCGAGACGTCGCAGACGAGCGCCTGCGTGTCGTCGCTCTTGCCGATGTCGGCGACGGCCTTGGCGAGCAGCTCGCCCTCGATATCGAGCAGCGCGACGCGCCAGCCTTCCGCGAGAAACTTCTTCGCGGTCGCAAGTCCGATGCCGCGCGCGGCACCGGTAACGAGGGCGACTTTCTGCGGGGAGGGTGGCATGGGCTGGTTTGTCCTGTGTCGAAACGAGGTGGGCGTGTAGGTACCCACTCCTTTTACTGCGCTTTAGTCCTAGCGAGGAAGAGGGCAGACGATGAGTGAATGCAGCCGGCAGACTGGTCATATCCGTCCCCCCCCCCCGAGGTGGCCGCTTCTTAGCGGCCCTCGAAGGATGACGGTGATAGAGTGGAAGCTAAGACAGTTCCGCCGACGCGCGCTGCATGTTCGCGGACATGTCCGAGGTAACGATGCTCTGCTCCTCGACCGCGGCGGCGGTGGAGGCGATGAACTCGTTGACACCGGCGATTGCGACCTTGATGGCGGTCAGCGAACTCGCAACGTCGCCGGAGATGGTGTTCAGCGCGTCGATTTCCGACGTGATCGTATCGGTCGCCTGCTTGGCCTGACCGGCGAGGTTCTTCACCTCGGACGCTACCACCGCAAAGCCGCGGCCGGCTTCGCCGGCGCGCGCCGATTCGATCGTGGCGTTGAGCGCGAGCAGGTTGATCTGGCTGGTAATGCCGGCGATCATCTCGACGATGCCGGTCATGGCCTGCGCGGCTGCGTTCAGCTTCTGGGCCTGGAGGTCGGCGGCGTCGACCCGGGTGGTCGCGGTCTTGGAGTTCTCGCGCGACTTCGCCATGGTCTCGGAGATCTCGCGGATCGAGGCGCTCATCTGCTCGCTGCCGGCGGCGACCGCTTCGATCAGCCCGCGGGCATTGTCGGCCTTCTTGCGGCCGATCGCCTGCGCGGTGATGTCGGTGGCGTATTTCACCACCTTGTAAGGCTTGCCGTTGAGATCGAAGATCGGATTGTAGGACGCCTGGATCCAGATCTCTCGGCCACCTTTGGCGATCCGCTTGTATTCGGCGGCCTGATATTCGCCGCGGTTGAGCGTCTCCCAGAACTGGCGGTAGGCCGCCGAGTTCCTCTCGTTCGGCTCGACGAACATGGAGTGATGCTGGCCCTTGATCTCGGCCAGCGAATAGCCCATCGCGTTGAGGAAGTTCTGGTTGGCGGTGCGGATGGTGCCGTCCATGTTGAATTCAATCACTGCCTGCGACTTCTGGATCGCGGCGAGCTGGCCGTCGTTGTCGGTCGCTTTCATTTTCTGCGCGGTGACGTCGGTTGCGAACTTCACCACCTTGAACGGCCTGCCGGTCTCGTCCAGGATCGGATTGTAGCTCGCGAGGATCCAGATCTCGCGGCCGCCTTTGGCGATCCGCTTGAACTCGGCCGCCTCGAACTCGCCGCGGTTCAGCTTGGCCCAGAACGCTCCATAGGCTGCGCTGGCGCGGTCCTCCGGCGTCACGAACATGCCGTGGTGCTTGCCCTTGATCTCGTCGAGCGAATAGCCCATCGCGCTGAGGAAATTCTCGTTGGCGGTGATGATGGTGCCGTCCATATTGAACTCGATCACGGCCTGAACACGGTTGATCGCGGCGAGCTTGCCGGAATCTTCCATGGTCTTGATCTTGTAGGCCGTGATGTCGGTGGCGAACTTGATGAAGGAAGCCACCTTGCCGTTGTCGTCGAGCAGCGGCGCATAGGAGGCGTGGACCCAGACTTCCTTGCCGTTCTTGCCGAACCGCTTGTACTGTGTGGTCTGGAACTCGCCGCGGTTCAGACTGGCCCAGAAATCGCGATAGCGCGCGCTCTCGCGCTCGGCCGGGCTGACGAAGATGCTGTGGTGCTTGCCCTTGATCTCCGCGAGCGAGTAGCCGCTCATCTTCAGGAGGTTTTCGTTGGCATCGAGAATGGTGCCGTTGAGGCCGAACTCGATCACGGCCTGCGAGCGGTCGAGCGCTTCAACTTCGGCGACCGCGTGCCTGACCTTCTTGCTTTGAAAATTGAACACGTAAGCCCCGCAACGTTCCCAACGCGAATCGGCAGGATTGCCGTCCCGTTTGCCCCCAGCCGAAAAGTTGCATGAGCTGCTTGAGCAACTGTAAATTCTTGCCGGAACCGGAATCGGCTCCGTAATTGAACGTGCTCCGGCCATGTCCTTCGGGGCGCACACGTTCGCGATTCTTATGCACGGTAGGATTCATAAGTAGGGTCGTATTTGTACGGGGGGCTCATTTGCGCGGCGCGTTGACGCAGCGCGCTCCAACAGTCGCGCCGGCCCCAGGCAATGACCTCCGAAATAATTTTCCCGGCCGTGTCGGCCTTGTAGAAGGCCGTTCGTCTTAGAAGTGAGCGCGGGTCGGACGGCTCGCTCGTGAGGAACCGCATGCGATTCATGATGCTGATGATCCCGCTCGGCTACGAGACAGCGCCGGCGGACGTGCAACTCGATCCCGAACGGGTCGCCGCGATGATGCGCTACAACGAGGCGCTGAAGGATGCCGGCGTGCTGATCACGCTGGACGGCCTGCATCCGCCGTCGATGGGCGCCCGCGTCTCGTTTGCGACCGGCTTGCCCGTCGTGACCGACGGCCCCTTCGCGGAAGCCAAGGAAGTGCTGGGTGGTTACTGGATGATCGAGGTGGCCTCGCGCGACGAGGCGATTGCCTGGGCGAAGCAGTGCCCGGCCTCAGCCAATGAGATCATCGAGATCCGTCAGGTGCAGGAAATGAGCGACTTTCCGCCCGACGTGCAGGCGGCTGCGGCCGGCTTCGACGACCTGAAGAACTAATCGAGCAAGGGAGAAAACCGATGAGCACCGATACCTATCTCGCCGTCTTCCTCGGCAGCAAGAGCGGCCCGAAATGGGCTGCGTGGAACGCGATGTCCGAGGCCGAGCGCAAGGCGAAGGAAATGGAGGGCATGGCGGCCTGGAAGGGCTGGGTCGAGAAGCACCAGGGCGCGATCCAGGCGATGGGCGGTCCGCTCGGCAAGACCAAGAAGGTCGACGGCAAGGGCGTCGCCGACATCGCCAACGAGATGGGCGCCTTCACCGTGGTCCGCGCCGCCTCGCATGAGGCCGCTGCCAAGATGTTCGAAAATCACCCGCACTTCGCGATCTTCCCGGGCGAGTGCGTCGAGATCATGCCGGTGCTGCCGATCCCGGGCGGCTAGGGCTCATCGGATCGTCGCAGACGCACAAGTTCGGGTTCACCAAAACCCGTTGCCGCTAGTGACCTTCACCACCAGCTCATGTAAAGATCGTTCACATGAGCTGGCGCAAGGAGCAGCGCCGCGCCGAGCGCGGCTATCACCACGGCAATCTGAAGGAAGCACTTCTGCAGGCCGCCCTCGGGCTGATCGCCGAGAAGGGCGCGGCCGGATTCACCTTTGCCGATGCCGCGCGCATGGCGGGCGTCAGCGCGGCGGCGCCTTACCGGCATTTTCGCGACCGTGACGAGCTGTTGTCCTCGATCGCCCAGCGCGGTTTTGAGCAGTTTGAATCGCGGCTGACCGCAGCTTGGGACGACGGGCGCCCGGACACCGTCACGGCGTTCGAGCGCGTCGGCCGGGCCTATCTCGCCTTTGCCCGCGAAGAGCCCGCTTTCTACAACGCGATGTTCGAATCCGGTCTGCCCGTCGATGCCAATGCGGCGCTCCAGGCCGCAAGCGAGCGCGCTTTCAACGTCATTCGCGCCGCCGCCGAGCGGCTTGCGGCGCTCGCCCCGCCCGGCACGCCGCGCCCGCCGGCGATGATGATGGCGCTGCACATCTGGTCGATGGCGCACGGCGTCGCCTCGCTGTTCTCGCGTGGCGACGCCGCGCGGCGAAAACTGCCGATGTCGCCGGATGAGCTGCTGGAGGCCGAAGTGCTGATTTATCTGCGCGGCCTTGGCTTCCCGACCGACCGCAGGCCGCAAGCGAAAAGCGCCGAGCCGCCGCCGGTGCCACCGGAGGCGGCCTCCGGTTCCGGCGTGCCGCCGGGCGGCGCTCCAGCTGGTCCTTGGGGCAAGCCGAAATAAAGTTGCGCAAATAATTCCGCAGGCGTGCAGGGCCGCCAGCTTGACAAAATCGCGGGATGGTCTAGCTATGTAAATGTTATTTACATTCACAACGGCGCGATGCCGTGATGGAGAAGGGAAATGGCCTACACCGCTGATGTCAATCGCTGGCGCGGCCCCTCGGACCAACAGCAATCGTACGAGCGGCCTCACATGCTCGATACACCCTGGCATCCTGGCTGGATTGCCGTGACCATCCTCGGCTTCATCATCTGGTGGCCGATCGGACTTGCCCTTCTCTTTTTCACACTCGGGAGCAGAAGAATGTCGTGCTGGAGCAACTCGGATCGCTGGCAGAACAAGATGGAGCGGATGCAGTACAAGATGGACCGCATGGAGCGCCGCGGCTTCGGCGGCTTTGGCTTCGGCCCGCCGACCTCCGGCAACCGCGCCTTCGACGAATATCGCAGCGAGACGCTGCGCCGGCTCGAGGAGGAGCAGGTCGAGTTCAAGAACTTCCTCGACCGTCTGCGTCACGCCAAGGACAAGGAAGAGTTCGACCAGTTCATGGCCCAGCACAAGACGCGTCCGACCCCGCCGCCGACCGACCAGCAGCAGGGCTGATACCTCTCAAAGCCTTCAGGCGCATGCCCCCAAAGTCCTGACGGCCCCGAGCCGCCCGCCTGCGCACCCCGCAGGCGGGCGGTTTGGTTTTTCACCTCGCCCCGATTGCGGAGAGAGGTCGAATTCGATCGCAGATCGAATTCGGGTGAGGGAGTACAGGTCCATCGTCGATCGAGCGTGTGGAGAGAGGCCCCTCACCCCAACCCTCTCCCCGTAAGAACGGGGAGAGGGAGACGATCGAGCGTCTGAGGGGCTCCGCGGAGCCAGAACCTCGGCTGCGCTACCCGACACTAAGAGTTGCGTGTGCCGCTTCGGCCGACACACATCTCATGTCTGGGTCAAACGCGTCATGGACTTCACCACCCGCCTGCTGCTCGGCGTCACCGCCTTGGTGGTGCTGGGCTATATCAGCTTCGTCTATGGCAGCTGCGCGGGCGATCCCGACTGCCATTTGCGCGTCTGCGGCCGTCAGTTTTGCGGTGTCGTATCCAGCCATGCCCAAGATCGCCCGGCGCCATAGAACCTGTTTCCCGCGGGGCACGACCAAACCCTGACAACGCTGCCCAGCGCGCCAACAGGTCCCACCATGACCAACGCCGAACGCAAGCAGATCGACCAGCGCATCGCGCTGCTGGAGCGCGTCAGCGCGCTGTTCGACCGGTTCGGCGGCTTTATTCCGATGGCGATCGCATTCCTCAATCGATGGCCGACCAAGGTTGAGCTCTATCCGCATTGGCAGGTCGGCGAATCCTGGAAGTTCTTTCTCGGCTGCTTTCTCTATTTTCTGGCCTCGCTTGCGCTCAGCCGCGCCATCATTTTTGCGAAAGCGGGCCTCGAGCCATGATCCTGCTCAGCGATATCGCGCTCTTCATCCTGCCCGCCCTCGTCGCGGCGGGTGGCTGGCTCTATGCGTTCGATTTGCGCAAGCGAACGCGGACAGGCAACGCGCGCGATGACCGCGCGCTTCAGCGCACTGTCGCGAGCTGCGCGCGCACCGACGTCAGGAAGTGCTCGTAAGCGTGGTCGACGATCTCGTTGAGGGATCGCGTTCGCGCGAACATCGCCTTGGCTTCGGTGAGGAACTCGTCGCGGGTCGGAATCTTCGGCAGATGCAGATGCGTGAGCGCATCGACGCCATCATGCGCGCGATTGAGGATGTCGTGCAGCGTCGGCAGGTGCAGTTGGGCGGGATCGGCCCGGTGCAGGGCCGACGAGATCGCGTGCGCCAGAGCGTGCGCATCGAACCGCCCGGCAAGCTCGCGGGCGGCGCGATTGATGACGCGCGCGCCGAGCGGCTGTTCGTTGCGCAGCACCTGCTCCGGCGGCGCCTTCATGTTCCAGACGATGCCGAACCAGGACAGGATCGTCAGGACGTAAAAGGTCACATCGATTTCCCACCAGCGAAAGCCCTGTCGCACGCTGCTCTGGTAGGCGTGGTGATTGTTGTGCCAGCCCTCACCCAAAGTGAGCAGCGCCAGCAGCCAGTTGTTACGGGAATCATCGCCCGTCACGTAGCGCTTGCGTCCATGCACGTGGGCGAGCGAATTGATGCAGAAGGTCGCGTGATAAACCAGCACCGTGCTCCACAGGAAGCCGACGACCAGACCCGGCCAGCCCGCAACCAGGAAGCAGAGCACCGCAAGCGTCACGGCTGGCAGAAGCTCCAGCCGATGCAGCCACATCAGCTCCGGATAGACTGCGAGATCGCCGACCTTCACGAGGTCGGTCGTGTCGTGCTCCCGGTAAAAGATCCAGCCAAGATGGCTGTACAGGAAGCCGCGCTGACGCGGCGAATGCACGTCGTGTTCAGTATCGGAATGCAGATGATGATGTCGGTGCTTGGCCGCCCACCACAACACGCTTTTCTGTGCGGTGCTTTGCGCAATGAAGGCCAGGACGAACTGAAACACCCGGCTGGTCGCATAAGCCTTGTGGGAGAAATAGCGGTGATAGCCCGCCGTGACCCCGAACATGCGCACGACATACAGCGATCCGCAGATCGCGACGGCTTGCCACGTGACGCCCGACCAGATCGCCGCAAAGCAGCCGAGATGGACCAGCAGGAACGGCACGGCGGAAGGGTACATGATGTCGTCGTGCTGGTCGTCGGCGGGCGCGTTGGGCGACATGTTCTTGGCGTAACCTCGGATGAGGGGATCAGGGACTGGTGTCGGTAGCGCAGGAGGCCACCGGGTACGAAAAACCCGCGGATGGCGGACCACCGCGCGGGCTTGAGATGCTTTCGACATTCCCGGCCAACACAGCGTCGGCCGAAAATCCGCCGGACTATAGGGTCGCGGGCCTCTGGCATGCAAGCTCGTAGCCTCACGGGGAGCTGCGGCATCATGCTCGGCTCGGCGGTGCCGCTGGCGCTGCTTTGCCCACGACCTATATTGGGAAGCATCAAAATACCGGAGGCGACGATGGCGGAAGCTGCGATCATGGCGAGCGACAGCCTCTGGCGAAGCATTCGCGGCGAAGCGGAGCGCGCCGCCGCCGCGGATCCAATCTTTGGCAAGGCCGTTGCCGGCGCCATTCTTGCCCATGATGATTTCGCGGCGGCGCTCGCTGATCTGATCGGACGCCGGCTTGGCGCCAGCGCCGCGGAGCGCGAACGTTTCATTGCATTCTCCCGCGATGCCTTTCGCAGCCAGCCGGATCTGATAGAAGCGGCCAGCCATGATTTGCAGGCCATCGTACGCCGCGATCCCGCCATTGCCGGCCTGTTGCCGCCGCTCCTGCATTTCAAGGGATATGTCGCGCTGCAAGCCTGGCGCGTCTCGCACTGGCTCTGGCGTCATGACCATCGTGATGCGGCGCTGCTGTTTCAGAACGAGTCCTCGAACGTCCTGCAGGTCAGCATTCATCCCGCCGCCACGATCGGATCGGCGGTCTATCTCGACCATGCCACCGGCATCGTCATCGGCGCCCATGTCGTGATCGGCGACGAGGTCACCATCCTGCAAAACGTCAGCATCGGCCGCAGCAGTGAATTGCCGACGCGCTCGCCGCGTATCGGCCGCCATGTCTATATCGGCGCCGGTGCCAGCGTTCTCGGCGACATCCGCATCGGCGATTTTGCCAAGATCGGCGCCGGCACGGTCGTGACATCGGATGTCCCCGGCGGCTGCACCGCGGTTGGCAATCCTGCGCGGCTGGCCAATTGCGCTGAACGCGTGGCCTGACGCGCGCCTCGCTCAAGCCGCGCGGCGGTGGCAAATCCTCGCCAAGAGTGATTTCGGGCCAATTCTCTGGGGAGGGGCTGGTTCCTCCGGGCGACGCGACAGGTCCTGGCCGTGCCTGCTGCAAGGCTCAATACGCGGCGCAGCACGCCGCACCCTGCGACCTCCGGCCCCGCGCCCGACACGCGCCATCCCCCTGCGCTGCCTTCCTTTCCCGCAGCCAAATTCGTCCCTGGTAACCCGGCATTAACCATCGCCGGGCTCTGGTAATCATGGACAATCGCGCCCGGAGCTGTCGTCGAGGCCCTTAGTTTTGACATCTTGGCAGGGAATGCAGGCGGCGGCTTTGGACAAGCCCCCTGTACCCCAGAAAGACAAGGCTTTGAGCGGGCTTGCCGGCCGCGCCGGTTCTAGCGCGGCTATTGGGGAACCGCTCGCCATTTGGCTAGCCGGGACATAGGTAACGATCGCCAAAAACGATCGTCTTGAGAGGATACTACTGATGAATCCGGCCGAAATGGCTCAGTCCGCCCTTCCGGTTGCCGCCTCCGCCGACGTGTCGCTGATTGCGCTGTTCTGGCAGGCTCACTGGATCGTGAAATGCGTCATGCTGGGCCTTTTGTCCTGCTCGGTCTGGGTCTGGGCCATCGCGATCGACAAGATCTTCCTCTATGCCCGCACCCGCCGCTCGATGGACCGCTTCGAGCAGGCGTTCTGGTCCGGGGAGTCGATCGAGGAGCTCTATCGCACGCTCTCGGCCAAGCCGACCCATTCCATGGCGGCCTGTTTCGTCGCCGCGATGCGCGAATGGAAGCGCTCCTTCGAGAGCCACGCCCGCTCGGTCGCGGGCTTGCAGATGCGCATCGACAAGGTCATGAACGTCTCGATCGCCCGCGAGGTCGAGCGGCTGGAGCGCCGCCTGCTGGTGCTCGCCACCGTCGGCTCCGCCGGCCCCTTCGTCGGCCTGTTCGGCACGGTCTGGGGCATCATGTCGAGCTTCCAGTCGATCGCTGCGTCGAAAAATACCTCTCTGGCGGTCGTGGCGCCCGGTATCGCGGAAGCGCTGTTTGCGACCGCGGTCGGCCTTATCGCCGCCATTCCTGCCACTATTTTCTACAATAAGTTCACCTCCGAGGTGAACCGGCAGGCCCAGCGGCTCGAGGGTTTCGCTGACGAGTTTTCGGCCATCCTGTCCCGCCAGATCGACGAGCGGGGCTGAGGGACGGGAGGTATAGTGTGAAGGCGGGATTGGGCACCAAGCCATGGGCATGAACGTCGCGAGTTCGTCCGGAGGCGGCGGGCGCCGTGGCCGGCGCAAGCCGGTCGTGGCCGAGATCAACGTTACGCCGATGGTCGACGTGATGCTGGTGCTGCTCATCATCTTCATGGTGTCGGCGCCGATGTTGACGGTCGGCGTGCCGCTCGACCTGCCCCAGACCCAGGCCAAGAGCCTCGAAAACAATGACCAGAAGCCGCTTCAGATGTCGATCGACATCAACGGCAAGGTCTTCATCAATGACGCCGAGGTCGCGCTGAACGAACTGATCCCGAAGCTGAAGGCGATCACGGACGCGCGCGGCGGCCTCGAGGAGCGCATCTATCTGCGCGCCGACAAGAAGGCGGATTACGGCACGGTGGCCAAGGTGATGGGCCAATTGTCGGGGGCGGGCTTCAAGAAGCTGGCGCTCGTCACCGAAGCGGATCAGGGGACTTGAAGCGGTGAAGGTGAACGTCGACAAGACACTCGTTGCGTCGATTGCCCTCCACGTCCTCGTGATCGGATGGGGGCTGCTCACCTTTAGCAGCAAGGCTTTCATCGCGCCCGAAGAATCGCTGCCGATCGACATCATCTCCAGCGACCAGCTCGCGCAGATCACCAACGGCCAGAAGACCGGCAAGAAGGAAGAGCCGAAGCCCAAGGTCGAGAAGATCGCCGAGGCCAAGCCCGAGGAAGATGCCGTCGGCAAGGTCACCGAGAAGAAAGAGCTGATCAAGACCAACTCGACCCCCGACACGCCGCCGCCGAAGCCTGTCGAGAAGAAACCCGATCCGCCGAAGCCGGTCGCGGAGGCCAAGCCGAAAGAAGAGCCGAAGCCGCAGGAAAAGAAGCCTGATCCGGCCAAGGAAGATCCGATCGCCGAGCTCCAGAAGAAGCTGGACACCAAGAAGCCGCCGCCGAAGCCCGTGGAGCAGAAGGTCGCGGCGGTGCAGCCGCAGCAGCAGCCGAAGCCCAAGGAGCGCACCTTCGATCCCGCACAGATTGCCCGCGACCTCGACAAGCGTGCTGCGACCCGGCACGAACTCACCGGCTCGGCGCTGAACGCGTCGGCGTCGCTGGGCTCGACATCAGGGACAGCCGCCAACAATGTCGCGACCTGGCAAGGTGCATTCCAGGGCGCGGTCAAGCGCTGCTTCACGCCCACCTATAACGGGCAGGACGCCAACCAATACGAAGCCGACATCGACATTCCCATGAGGATCGACGGATCGCTCGCATCCGAGCCGGTCATCGTCGCGGTGCGCGGACCGTCGCGGTCGATCGCCCAGGCGGTGGCGGAGAGTGCCAAGCGTGCCATCGTGCAGTGCCAAGTCTATTCGTTCCTGCCGAAGCAGCAATACGACAGCTGGAAGCTCATTCCGATGACTTTCGGCCTGAAAGACATGTTGTGACATCCGGACAAAAGAATTTTGCAATGAATGACGTTCGATCGATGAACCGCCGCCACTTCATGACCCTGACCGGTTCGACGCTCGCGATGCTCGGGGGCGGACAGGCCTTGGCGCAGGACCAAAAGCGGATCATAGTCAATCCCACCGAGTTTCGGCCGATCCCGATTGCGATCACCAATTTCGTGCCGGGCTCGCCCGCGGACGGCGATGTCAGCAACGGCGTCACGCAGGTCATCACCAACAATCTGAAGCGCTCGGGCCTGTTTGCGCCGATCGACCAGGCCGCCTTCATCGAGCGCGTCAGCAACATCGACGTCGCGCCGCAATTCGAGAACTGGAAGACCCTCAACGCGCAGGCCCTCGTCACCGGCCGCATGACGCGGCAGCCGGACGGCCGGCTCAAGGCCGAATTCCGCCTGTGGGACGTGATCACCGGCCAGCAGCTCGCGGGCCAGCAATATTTCACGTCGCCGGAATATTGGCGCCGCATCGCCCACATCATCTCCGATCAGATCTATGAGAAGCTGACCGGCGAAAAGGGCTATTTCGACAGCCGCGTCGTGTTCGTCGACGAGTCAGGGCCGAAGGAGC
Organism: Bradyrhizobium sp. T-1; assembly: GCF_053592855.1. Lineage (NCBI taxonomy): Bacteria > Pseudomonadati > Pseudomonadota > Alphaproteobacteria > Hyphomicrobiales > Nitrobacteraceae > Bradyrhizobium > Bradyrhizobium sp. T-1. The sequence continues at coordinate 1,305,443 of NZ_CM132115.1, forward strand.
GCCGCGTCAAGCGGCTTGCGATGATGGATCAGGACGGCGCCAATGTGCGCTATCTGACCCGCGGCTCCGACCTCGTGCTGACGCCGCGCTTCTCGCCGAACTCGCAAGAGATCACCTACATGGAGTTCGGGCAGGGCGATCCGAAGGTCTATCTGTTCAACATCGAGACCGGCCAACGCGAGATCGTCGGCAACTTCCCCGGCATGACCTTTGCGCCGCGCTTCTCGCCGGACGGTCAGCGCGTCATCATGAGCCTGCAGCAGGGCGGCAATTCCAATTTGTTCGTGATGGATCTGCGCTCGCGCTCGACCACGCGCCTCACCGACACGCCGGCGATCGACACGTCTCCGTCCTATTCGCCGGACGGCACCCGCATCTGCTTCGAGTCCGATCGCGGCGGCAGGTCGCAGATCTATGTGATGGCGGCAGGCGGCGGCCAGGCGCAGCGCATCTCCTTCTCCAAGGATGACAACAACGCGACCTATTCGACGCCGGTGTGGTCGCCGCGCGGCGACTACATTGCCTTCACACGGCAGGGCGGCGGACAGTTCTCGATCGGCGTCATGAAGCCCGATGGCTCCGGCGAGCGGCTGCTCACTTCCGGCTTCCACAATGAAGGCCCGACCTTCTCGCCGAACGGGCGCGTGCTGATGTTCTTCCGCGATCCCGGCGGCAATGCCGGACCGTCGCTCTACTCCGTCGACATCTCCGGCCGTAACGAACTGAAAGTGCCGACGCCGGGCTTCGCGTCCGATCCGGCATGGTCGCCGCTGCTCTCCGCGACCGCGGGTCAATAGATCCATCGCGCGTTTCGCAACGCGCGATGTTGTCGAAAACAAGCGCCGATTTTTCGGAGTTCTGCGCGCGCGGCAAGCTTTCCTTCACCTTGTGCTCGGCAAGCCTTGCCTAGTTGCTTGATATTTCAGCAGAAATAGCTTCGCTATTGCCGCGAAACAACTCGACTTTAACGATGTTCCCTCAGAAAGGCTTCATCTGGTCTGGGTAAAAGTACGCGTCAGACAGGACGCACGTACAAAAACAGATGCAGTTCGCAAGCCACAGCGGAGAGCCCGACAAACGGCAGGCCTCGCCGATAATTTCGGCGGCGCTGAACGATTCCCTGTTCGAGGCGCCCGGTCCGTTGTTTGCGGGTATCGTCTTCGTGGCCATCGGCGCTGCCATCACCGCGCTGAGGACCGGACAAAGTGTCACCTGGGCCACGGTGGCGCTGATCATCCTGGCCGGAGCTATCCGGTTGTTGGACTTGCGGCGATTCCTGCCTCGCAAGGCGACCCTGACCGCCCGAGAAGCCGAGCTCTGGCAAAAGCGCTACCTGGCCGGGGCGCTGATCCAGGCCGCGGCCATTGGAATCTGGTGCTCCCTGGCACTGGTGAGCACTGACGACGCTGTCGTCCATATGATCGCTCTGTCCATCACCACCGGGATTGTCGGTGGAGGTGCGGGACGCGCTTACGGACGGCCGTCGATATACCGTCTGCAGGCCGGGCTCATGTTCGGTCCGGCGGTCATCGCGCTGGCATCGCATGGCACGCCCTACTACATCGCAATGTCGTTCGTGAGCGCCGCATTCTTGCTGGCGATCATGCAACTCTCGGCCAATCTGCACAAAATATTCATGCGGGCGGTCGTGGCTCGTGAACGCGAAGCTGCGCTCGCCGGCCAGTTCGACACCGCCCTGAACAACATGCCGCACGGCCTGTGCATGTTCCGCGTCGACAGGCAGCTCGCGGTGATGAACCATCGGTTCGGCGAGATGCTGAACCTTCCCGACGATCTCATTCGGGGCGGCACCAGCGCGCGCGATATCCTGACGGCTTGCGCCAGCTCCGGCGCCATTTCGGCCGCGAGCGCCGAGACGATCATCGCCGAGATCGAGAACTCACAGGCGAGGGAAATCGTTACCGTCGACCCTGACGAGGCGAGAAACCGGTCATTGTCCTGGACAGTCCAGCCGATGGCCGATGGCGGCGCGGTGCTGCTGCTCGAGGACGTGACCGAGCGGCGCAACGCCGAGGCCAAGATCACGCATCTTGCCCGCTATGATGAGCTGACGGCGCTCCCCAACCGCGTCCATTTCCGCAACGAGATCGAATCCCTGCTGGCGGCCTCGCGTCATTCCGACCGGCTCTGCGCGCTGCTGTTCATCGACCTCGACCAGTTCAAGCAGGTCAACGATACGCTCGGCCATCCCTGCGGCGACCAGCTCCTCTGTGCGGTGGCCAACCGCCTGCGCGAGATGCTGCGGCCCGAGGACTTCGTCGCCCGCTTCGGCGGCGACGAGTTCGTCGTGTTCCAGCAGAATATCAACGCGGCAGAGGATGCCGCGAGTCTTGCCCGCCGTATCGTCGAGCGCCTGAGCGAGCGCTACCGGATCGACAATCACCTGGTCGAGATCGGCGCCAGCGTCGGCATCGCGCTGACTTCGCCGGAGGGCATCAGCGCCGACACGCTGCTCAAGAACGCCGACATGGCGCTCTACCGCGCCAAGGCCGACGGCCGCGGCACCTTCTGCTTCTTCCGCGACGAGATGGCCGCGACCGTCGAGGCCCGCCGTATCCTCGAGCTCGACCTGCGCAAGGCGCTCGCCAACGAGGAATTCGAGCTGTTCTACCAGCCGCTGGTCAATCTGAAGTCCGGCAAGATCACCACCTGCGAGGCGCTGCTGCGCTGGAATCATCCGGTGCGCGGCACCGTATCGCCGATCGACATCATCCCGGTCGCCGAGGACATGGGCCTGATCGTCGATCTCGGCCGCTGGATCCTGCGCCGCGCCTGCATGGAGTGCATGAAGTGGCCCGAAGGCGTCAGCGTCGCCGTCAACTTCTCGCCGCAGCAGTTCCACCAGCGCGACGTGCTGAGCGAGATCCGCTACGCGCTCGAAGTGTCGGGCCTGCCGGCGCATCGTCTCGAGATCGAGATCACCGAATCCTCGTTGTTGCGCAACACCCAGCTCACGCACGACATCCTGTCACAGCTTCACGCGCTCGGCGTGCGCATCTCGCTGGATGATTTCGGCACCGGCTATTCCAGCCTCAGCTACCTGCATAACTTCCCGATGCAGAAGGTGAAGATCGATCGCTCCTTCCTCGAAGGCATCGATACCGATCGGCCGCTGACGCTGCTGCGCGGCGTGGCGCGGCTGTCCGCCGATCTCGGCATGTCGGTCGTGGTCGAGGGCATCGAGACCAACGAGCAACTCGAACTGATCAGTGCGGACGGCACCGTCTCGGAAGGGCAGGGCTACCTGTTCAGCCGACCGGTTCCGGCGATCCGAATTCGTCAATTGCTCGACGCTTCCCATGGTCGTCGCATCGCGGACGCTCAGGTCGTCGCGATTTCCTCGCGGTCGTTTGCCTAGCTTCACGCACTCGCCCGCGATGTTTTCTCGCTATTTCCTGCAGATTTCTCTTGCGTTTCCCCGGGTTATTACGGGGGCCGTTCTTAACCCTAACGATTCGAACCCTTTGCATTTCGGTTAAGGAGTCATTAATCTTTCGGATGCTCGCGGAAGTTGCCCGGGCGGCGGGAGTATCAGATGAAGTCAGGAGCCGAGTCGCGTGCGCCGCTCGAAATTCGTGGAGCCGCGTTGTTCGACCGCGTCGACTACCGCCTCATCGAAACCCCCGAGGATCGCGATGCTGTCTACGCGATGCGCTACAGGGCCTATCTGCATGGCGGATTGATCTCCCCATCCGCGTCTCAGCGGATCGTCGATACATACGACGACGCCCCCAACGCCTGGATATTCGGCGTCTATCTCGACGGAGAGCTCTGCAGTTCTCTTCGCCTTCACGTCCTGACATCAGAATTGCGGATGTCCTACACCACCGAGTTGTTCGGCGATGTTCTCAACTCTCGCCTCGATCGTGGCGAGGTTTTCGTCGATCCCGCGCGCTTTGCTGCAGACCCGGAAAAGAGCCAGCGGTTTCACGAGCTTCCCTATCTGACACTGAGGTTGGCCTATCTGGCCTGCGATCATTTCAATGCAGATCTCGGACTTGCCATGGTGCGAACGGATCACCAGGCGTTCTATCGCCGGATCTTCCTTCATGAGACCCTGACGGAGCCGCGCCCGTTTCCAGGCTGGCACTCCAGGAAGGTGGTCCTGATGGCCTCCGATTTCGCGAATCTCAAGGAACGGGTCTTGAGGCGCTTTCCAATCATGCGCTCGAGCGCGTTCGAGCGACGGATGCTGTTCGATCGCGCCGCCCAGACTCAGGCCGTCTCCCGGCCGACGCTCGTTCCGAGCGCGCGCGGTGTTTCGGCCGTCACCCTGGCCTGATCGGCAGCAGTTCCGCCCGTCGCCGCGTTGCGGGGCCATCAAGGCTCAGAATTCCGGCGGAATCGGCAGTTTCCCGCTTAACGCGGCTTGCCTTCACCCTCGCGCCACATTTACAACCCATTAACCATGATGGGTGCTTTTCGCGGGTTGGGGGCATTTGACCGGCTGAGGCAAGGTTCCGTCAAGGTTGACGGAACGTTCGCTTAACCAACCCCCTGTAGACCGGACAGCAGTGGACGAACGTGAGCGTGGAGGCTCCGGAATGAAATATCCTATGCGTATCCTCCAGGGATTGAAGCTGGCCGCGGTGCTTGCCATCGCCCTGTCGATGGGCGCCTGCGCCAACAAGAACATGGGGATGGATGCCAATGCCAGCGCGGCGACGCCGGGCAGCCAGCAGGACTTTGTGGTGAACGTGGGCGACCGCGTGTTCTTCGAGAGCGACCAGACCGATCTGACCCCGCAGGCGATCGTGACGCTGGAGAAGCAGGCGCAGTGGCTGCAGACCTATCCGCGCTACTCCTTCACTATCGAAGGTCACGCCGACGAGCGCGGCACCCGCGAATACAACATCGCGCTCGGCGCCCGCCGCGCCCAGTCGGTGCGCTCGTTCCTCGCCTCGCGCGGCATCGATCCGAACCGCATGCGCACGATCTCCTACGGCAAGGAGCGCCCGGTGGCCGTGTGTAACGACATCTCCTGCTGGTCGCAGAACCGTCGTGCTGTGACCGTGCTGAACGCGAGCTCCTGACGCTTCAGGCGCCGTTCATCTTTGGCAACCGAATATGCCGGCGCCCTCACGGGCGCCGGTTTCGTTTCAGCGATCTGTGACCTAAAACCCCTTGGTAGCAGCCACAGTTTTGGCGTACTCCCCTTCAATGTGTGGCGCGTCGCATGTTCCGTCGCAGGCCATTTCGCTTTCGTCGTCAGGGCAAGATGTCATCCAGATTTAAGGTCTTTACCGGCACCGTGGCCATCGCCGCGCTGCTCCCCTTGTGCTCGCCCGTCTTCGCCCAGCAGGACGATGATCCCGAGATGCGGATCGAGCGGCTGGAGAACCAGCTGCGCCAGCTCACCGGCCAGAACGAAGAGCTGCAATATCGCAACCGCCAGCTCGAAGAGCGGCTGCGGGCGCTCGAGGGCGGCGCGCAAGGCGCGCCCGGCCAGGCGCCGGTCCAGCCCAATGTCGCCGCCGTCCCGCCCGCGCAAGTCGCGCCGGCCTATCGTCAGCAGCCGCCGCAGCAACAGGCGGTGCAGCCGAATTACGAGCAGCCGCAGATCGCGTCTCCCGCGCCGATCGTCCAGGAGCAGCCGGGCCCCGGTGCGCCCGGCAGTCGCCGCCGCGGCGATGCCTTTGATCCGAGCCAGAGCCCGAATGCGCCCGGCGCACCGCGCGCGCTCGGCGGCGGCCAGCAGCCGATGCAGGCCGGCGGCGCGCCCGGCGGACGCGGCGCCGGCGAGCCGCTCGACCTCAACAACAATGGCGGCCGCTATCCGCAGGCAGCGGCGCCAGTCCAGCCCGGCTATCCGCCGGCCCAGCAGGGCTCTCCGCCGCAGGCCGGTGGTCCGGCGCTCGCCACCCTGCCGCCCTCGGCGACGCCGCGCGACGAGTTCGACCTCGGCATCGGCTACATGCAGCGCAAGGACTACGCGCTCGCCGAGCAGACCATGAAGAATTTTGCCGCGAAATATCCGAGCGACCCGCTGCTCGGCGACGCGCAATACTGGCTCGGCGAAAGCTATTTCCAGCGCCAGCAATATCGCGATTCCGCCGAGGCCTTTCTCGCCGTCACAACCAAATACGACAAATCGGCCAAGGCGCCGGATGCGCTGCTGCGGCTCGGCCAGTCGCTCGCCGCGCTGAAGGAGAAGGAGGCCGCCTGCGCCGCCTTCGGCGAGGTCGGCCGCAAATATCCGCGCGCCTCGGCCGGCGTCAAAGCCGCCGTCGACCGCGAGCAGAAGCGGGTGAAGTGCTGACGCACGACGCTGCTCGCTGACAAGGCGGATGGTGCTGCGCTAAAGTCATGCCCGCCATTCCGCTGGGCCGCGTCATGTCAGACGACGACAATTCTCCGATCTCCGCGCACGCGGCGAAGCAGCTCTTCGCCGAGCTGAAAGCTGCGCCGGCGTTGGTGCTCGCCGTCTCCGGTGGCCCCGACTCGGTCGCGCTGATGTGGCTCGCGGCGCGCTGGCGCCGCAGCCTCGCGCGCGGCCCCGAGCTCACCGTCGTCACCGTCGATCACGGCCTGCGCGCTGAGGCGGCGCGCGAGGCGCGCGAGGTCAAGCGGCTGGCCGCCGAGCTCGGCCTGACGCACCGGACCCTGCGCTGGCGCGGCGCCAAGCCGAAGACGGGACTTCCCGCGGCGGCGCGCGAGGCGCGCTACCGCTTGCTGGCGCAAGCCGCGCGCGCAGCCGGCGCGAGCCATGTGCTGACCGCCCATACCCGCGACGACCAGGCCGAGACGCTTCTGATGCGGCTGCTCCGCGGCAGCGGCATTGCCGGGCTTTCGGCGATGGCGCGCCACACGAGGCGCGACGGTCTCGTGCTGGCGCGGCCGCTGCTCGACGTCCCGAAATCGCAGCTCATCGCGACCCTGAAGCGGGCCAGGATCAGCTTTGCCGACGATCCCACCAACCGCGACGCGTCCTTCACGCGGCCGCGGCTGCGGGCGCTGCTGCCGCAGCTCGCAGCCGAGGGCGGCGATACCCGCACACTGGTGCGGCTTTCGATGCGGCTCGCCCGCGCCAATGCGGCGGTCGAGGTGCTGACCGACGGCGCCGAGCGCTTCCTCCGCTTGCGGGATCGCGGCGTTGCGCCGCAGCCGGGCGTTCGCAGCTTCGAAGCCACAGCCTTCGCCACCTTGCCGGAAGAAGTCCGACTGCGGCTCCTGCTGCGGGCCATCGACGGGCTCGGGCACGAAGGGCCGGCGGAACTCGGCAAGGTCGAGACCCTCTTGGCCGCGCTCGATCAGGCCATGCTCGATCAGGGCCTGCTCGGTCAGGCCTTGGCTGCCCGCGCACCGGCAAATGGGCGCGCCATCCTGAAGCAGACACTGGCGGGAGCCTTGATCAGCCTTGCCGGGGGGCGTATCCACATCGCGCCTGCGCCGGCCCGGCGGTCCAGGATTGGGCCCAAGGGGGGCGGATGAGGGCGGATCATGACACCGGCCGTTTCTGCGGCCTGCCGTCAGGACGCCTTAACCAGGCAGGAAAAACCCCGGCTTTGGTGCCATTATTTCAGCGGGAATCGCTCTAAGATGGGCTAAATAGTCCCATCTCGTTCCCTTGGCAGCGAGCGGGGCGGCACCTAAATTGTATGCGTCTAACGATGAGGATTCCTTGGGGATTTCCTCGTAAAGCCCAAGGATGAGGCCGCGATCCGCGCGACCACGAAGGAAGATCGATGAACGCCAATCTGCGCAATTTCGCCCTCTGGGTCATCATTGTTTTGCTGCTGTTGGCGTTGTTCACGCTCTTCCAGAATCCGGGTCAGCGGGCCTCCTCGCAGGACATCGCTTTCTCCCAGCTGCTGAGCGACGTTGACCAGGGCCGTGTCCGTGACGTCGTGATCCAGGGACCTGACATCCATGGCACCTTCACCAATGGCCAGAGCTTCCAGACCTACGCGCCGAACGACCCGACGCTGGTGAAGCGCCTGTATGACAGCAAGGTGCAGATCACCGCGAAGCCGCCCGGCGACAACGTGCCGTGGTTCGTCTCGCTGCTGGTCTCCTGGCTTCCCTTCATCGCGCTGATCGGCGTCTGGATCTTCCTGTCGCGGCAGATGCAGGGCGGCGCCGGCAAGGCGATGGGTTTTGGCAAGTCGCGCGCGAAGATGCTGACGGAGGCCCACGGCCGCGTCACCTTCGAGGACGTCGCCGGCGTGGATGAAGCCAAGCAGGATCTGCAGGAGATCGTCGAATTCCTGCGCGATCCCGGCAAATTCCAGCGCCTCGGCGGCCGCATTCCGCGCGGCGTGCTGCTGGTCGGCCCTCCCGGCACCGGCAAGACCCTGATCGCACGCGCGGTCGCGGGCGAAGCCAACGTGCCATTCTTCACCATCTCCGGTTCGGACTTCGTGGAAATGTTCGTCGGTGTCGGCGCCTCTCGCGTCCGCGACATGTTCGAGCAGGCCAAGAAGAACGCGCCCTGCATCATCTTCATCGACGAAATCGACGCCGTCGGTCGTCACCGTGGCGCCGGTCTCGGCGGCGGCAATGACGAGCGCGAGCAGACGCTCAACCAGCTGCTGGTCGAGATGGACGGCTTCGAGGCGAACGAGGGCGTGATCCTGATCGCCGCGACCAACCGTCCCGACGTGCTCGATCCCGCGCTGCTCCGTCCCGGCCGCTTCGACCGCCAGGTCGTGGTGCCCAATCCGGATGTCGTCGGCCGCGAGCAGATCCTGAAGGTGCATGTCCGTAAAGTTCCGCTGGCCCCGGATATCAACCTCAAGACCATCGCGCGCGGCACTCCGGGCTTCTCCGGCGCCGACTTGATGAACCTCGTCAACGAAGCCGCTCTCACCGCCGCCCGCCGCAACAAGCGCATGGTGACCCAGGCCGAGTTCGAGGAAGCCAAGGACAAGGTGATGATGGGCGCCGAGCGCAAGTCGCTCGTCATGACCGAGGAAGAGAAGCTGCTGACGGCCTATCACGAGGGCGGCCACGCCATCGTCGGCCTCAACGTGCCCGCGACCGACCCGATCCACAAGGCGACCATCATTCCGCGCGGCCGCGCGCTGGGCATGGTCATGCAGCTCCCCGAGCGCGACAAGCTGTCGATGTCTCTGGAGCAGATGACCTCGCGTCTCGCTATCATGATGGGCGGCCGCGTCGCCGAAGAGCTGATCTTCGGCCGCGAGAAGGTGACCTCCGGTGCCGCCTCCGACATCGAGCAGGCCACCCGCCTTGCCCGCATGATGGTGACGCGCTGGGGTCTGTCCGAGGAGCTCGGCACGGTCTCCTACGGCGAGAACCAGGACGAGGTGTTCCTGGGCATGTCGGTCTCGCGGACGCAGAACGCGTCGGAAGCGACGGTCCAGAAGATCGACTCCGAGATTCGCCGCCTGGTCGAGGAAGGCTACAAGGAAGCGACCCGCATCCTCACCGAGAAGCACGCCGATCTCGAAGCCTTGGCCAAGGGCCTGCTCGAGTTCGAAACGCTCTCCGGCGACGAGATCGTCGATCTGCTCAAGGGCAAGAAGCCGAACCGCGAGTCCGTGCTCGAGCCGACCACGCCGCGCGCCTCCGCGGTGCCTCCGGCCGGCAAGTCGCCGCGCCCGCGGCCCGATGCGGATCCCGGCCTGGAGCCGCAGCCGCAGGCGTAACGCTTAGCGTTACATGGCCGGCTACTCCGGCAAACCTTTAGTGCAAAAGCTCGGCATCAAGCCGGGCTTTTGTATTTTCGTGGACGGTCTTGCGACGCCCTATCGTGACATCGTCGACGAATTGCCTGATGGTGTGACCATCGCCACGACCTCCAGGCCGCCGCTCGACATGGTGCATCTCTTCGCAGCCGAGGCCAAAGGCCTCGCCGCAAAACTGCGCCGCTACCGCGAGGCCATCGCGCCGGATGGCATGATCTGGGCGTCGTGGCCGAAGAAAGCCTCAGGCGTCGTGACCGACGTGACGGAAGCCCTGGTGCGCGAAGCCGCGCTCGCGAGCGGCCTCGTCAATATCAAGATCTGCGCCGTCAGCGACATCTGGTCGGGACTGAAACTCGTGATCCCCGTGAAGGACCGCGCGAAGCAAGCGAAGTAGCATCGGCCCGCAACACCGGTCTCGTCGCATGAGCAAAGGCGCGAAAGCGCCATGCCCCCACCATTCCGCACCGCGTCCGGGCCAAGTGACGACGTCGTGCCGCCATGACCCGGCCCGTCGTCTCATGACGACAAGCGAAGCCAGACGTCCTTGCTCGCCAACGTACCGTCAGGCGTGGCGATCTCCAAGTCGACGACGTGCAGAGAGCCGGGCGCGTCTCCATAGATGTATTTGAGGTGCCACACGCCCCCCAGGTCCGGCGTAATGACAAAATCGTCCAGCCCGTCGGTGATCGCCCGGACGGCCTCACGGTGCGTCATGGGCGCGGAAAACATCGCGTCGATCAGGTTGGCGAGGGTCATGCCTTCGACCAACATCATTCGTGCGATGTCGTCACCGTGGACGTGGCGAAGCGCTGACACGATGGCAGCGATTGCGTCCGGATTTTTCAATGACACGGAAATGCGAGCCTCCGCCTTCATGATGCCGGAGGCGGATCAATGTGTGCAAGCCGTCTCTTATCAAGTCGTCTCTTATCAAGTCGTCTCTCAACACGTCGTCTCTCGCCGGCGCCGCGGAGCAAAGGCTCGCTGGCCGGCGCGCCCTCAGTACCGATGCCTCCAGTTGCCGCGGCCGCGATACCATCCATAGTGATGGCCGCGATTGCCGTGCCATCCATGGCCGTGGCCGTGGCCGTGCCCGCCCCGGACCTGGATGACCGCTTCGTCATCCGCCACAGCAGGCAGGCCGATCCTTGCCGAAGCGGGACTGGCAAGCATGAACAAGGGCAGAAAAATTGCGGGAATGATCGGAAGGAAGCGCATTGTCGACCTCTCTCGGCATTGTTTGCAGCAGGGACGGCACGACGCAGCAAAATGCCCGCCGGCAGGATCGGCGGGCATCGGCGGCACTCAATCTATCTCTTGGTGTGGCTGCTTGCCGTGCCGGACGCCGAGCCGGTCGTTTGACTGGGCGCATATCCCGACGCGCCAGGCGAGCCAGCCTTGGCGCCTTTTGCCTGCATTTCGTGCCCTGGCGAATAACCGGATGCACCGGTGGTACCGGCCTTCGAACCCTTGCGCTGCATCTCGTGACCGGGCGTTTTCGTCGAGGTGCTGCTCTGCGCAAGAGCCGCGCCAGCGAGGGCGACCGTCGACAGCAAGACAATAGCGACCTTCATGGATTTGTCCTCCTTCTGTGCAGGCACCTAACCGGTAGAACCTGTCCCTGTTCCAGAATTCGGGAAAAATATGCAAAAGCGATCCTGACGCTTCTTCAAGGGGCCAGCGCCGGACGCCTCCCGCGATGAGCACGACGGGCCGTTGAAAATGGAATTCGCGCTCGCTTACTTGCGCACGCGCCAGACCGTCCAGCCGGGTTTCGACACGGCCTGCACTCGCGCCAGATAGTCCGGAGCATCGCCGCGCCCGAGATGCGCGGCCAGGCCCTCCGGCGCGATGCGGACGAGATCGTCCTGATCGAAGGAGCCGTTGCACGTCAGGATGTAGTCGACCTGCCGTGCACGGAGCAGCTCGCGCGCGGCGTCCGGTGTGTCCGTCATCGTATGCAGCAGGACGAGGTTGCCGTCATTGTTGCGGTGGTAGGGACCAGCGAAGACGGAATGTTCTGTCGCGGCCAGGATCGCAGGCCCCGAATCGATCGGCGCCATCACCCGCCCGGGCGGCAGGCCGGCGAGCGGCGCGGCGCTGGAGATGGTCTGGCAGGACGCGACGGGATCGGGCATCGCGATCTTTGGTCCGCCCGTACCGGCGGCGAGCGCCGGCCAGACCGCAAGGCCGATGCCGCCAAGCGTCGCCGGCGACACCAGCAGCGCCACACGTACCAGCCGCCAGCCGGCCACGACATTGGTGTGAAGCCTGACAATTCCGGCGACGCAGAGCGGGGCGGCAACGATGTTGGCGGCAGCGGCGCCGCGCAATTCCCAAAGGCTCTCGCCGAACAGCGTTGCGAGCGTGACGGTCGAGACGATCCAGCGAAAGCGCGTTTGCGGCGCGCAGCCGATCATGGCGGCCACACACAGGCCGAGCGTCAGCAATGGAAAAGCATAATAGCCCAGCAGCTTTTGTGGTTGCATCTGTGCCAGCTCCGTCACCGGCATGGTCTCGACGACGCGGCCCAACCAGAAGCTGACGAGCAGGGGATCGACCTGCGCGTAGGGTGATGCCACGCAGCTCGGATATGACTTGAAGAATGCGCCCAGCAGGAGCGCACCGGCGAGGGCGCTCGCCACAAGCCGAGTCCACAAGCCCGCGCGCAGCCGGCTGACACCGGCAATTGCGAGCAGCGCGACGCCGCCGCCCGCGCACAAGAGCAGGATGGGCCCTCCGAAGGCATCGCAGACCGGCGTGTGGAGACTGTTCATCGGGAGCAGCAGCAGCGCCAGCAGCAGCGACGACCCGGCAAGGCCTGAACCAAAGGCGCAGGCGGGACGCAGCACGTCATTGCCTTTCCACACCAGGAGTCCCACGACGGCCGCGCTCGCCATGGCGATGGCGGGCAGCATTTCCAATCCGATCGACAGCGACAGCGCCGCGAGGAATCCCGCCCAGGCCGCCTTGGCTGCACGATGTTCCAGGTCGCAGATGCAGAGCACGAAGCCGAGCAGCAGCACGATCTGTAGATTGTGATGGTCGATCGCGCCGGCGCGGAAGTGGATCAGGGCAGGGATCGACAGCGCCGTGACCAGAATCGCCGCAAGCTGTGTCCGCGGCCTGTCTGCCGGGGCGCCTGCCTGACTCGCGATCGACGCTGCGAGCCAAAGCGCCGCCCCCATCAACAGCGACGGCCACAGCACCAGCGTGAGCGCTTCGGCATGGTGCTGGCCGAGCAGCGGGCGGAACAGGAGGATCAGCATGGCCAGGGGCGCATCGACGATGCGGGACCAGTGCATCGCAATTCCCGGCGGGTCGAGCCGGTATTGGGTCAGGTCGAACCAGCCCTGGCCGGCCAAGAGATCGCGCACTTCGACCAGACGCAGGGCGTCGTCGGTCGACAGCGTGTCGAACACGCCGGCCTTGATGGCGGGGAGTCCGAGCGCCAGCACGATCGTCGCCCAGGCCAGCGCGAGCACGATCGCAGGCTTCGGCTCCGCGGTCGATCGTTGCCCGGTCGGTGGGACGAGCGGCGACATTGTCCGGCGTCTCAGTTGGATGACGCTGGCATGGGCGTATCGCCCGTGCCCGGCCGGTCATCGCGCACATGGATCACGGCGATGTTGTCGGCGTAGAGCCGCTTCCAGCCCTTGAGGTGATCGAGGAATTGCGGACCCGGCGTATCGGCTCCCAGCAGCGTCGCGTCGATCTTGTACTCGTCCAAAAGGCGCGGCAGCAATTCGGGCTTCTTGCCTTCGGTGGCCTTGAAGAAGTCCATCACGAACTTCTCGCCATAGAGCTCGGCGCGGCCGTCGACGAACACCGGCACGTCGCGTGAGATCAGATAGCCGCCGAATTGATAGCCGTTGAAGATGCGTTGCGCCTTGCGCTCCTGGAGCAGGTCGACGGCGGCGACCGGCGTCTGGTCCATCGTGAAGGTGAAGCGATGATGCGCCATGTAGATCGAGGTCGAGGTCCAGGCTGCGGCTGCGATCATCAGCGCGCCGGTGATGGTGACGTAGCGCGCCGGCCAGCTCTCGCCGGCTTGCGCGAGTTGCGGCCGCGGCGAATTCTCACCGAGCGGCTTGGCCAGCACCAGGGGCACCAGGAAGGCAAAGGCCTCGATGCTCCTGACATGGGTGAGCCCCATCCAGGTGAGCAGCAGGATCAGCAGGATGCGCGGCAGCGACAGCGTGAGGCCGCTGAACAGGCCGATCGCGATGAGGCCGAGGATCGCGGCTTCAAATGCGGAGAACGACGCGAAATTCGCCGGCGTCCATTCGGAGATGACCGACAGCAGTTCGCCGAGATTGAGGATGTTGGTCGCGCCCAGCAGCGTGCGCCAGCCATAGGGCGTGACGCAGGCGGCGAGCATCGCGGCGACGCCGAACGCGAACCAGCGCGCGAGCAGCCGGACCTGCTTGCCGGACTCCAGCGTCCAGATCGCCTCCAGCGCCATCGGGCCGATCAGCGCGAGGCCGAGCACGAAGCCGCCGTGCAGGTTCGCCCACAGCGACATCAGCGGCAGCCAGATCCAGGACGGCGTGACCTTGCGGTCGGCCGCATTCATCAGGATGCCGACCCATGTAATCATCACCGGCAGCGCCAGGATATGCGGGCGCGCCAGGATGTGGTGCAGCGACAGCACCACGGCCAGCATCGCGAACAGCACTGCGCGCGGAATTTCCAGATGCGCCTCGAGCAGATAGACGAGGATCGCGGCCGATGCCGCGATCGCAAGCGCGGTGAGGACCACCGGTCCGGCCCAGTCCCATTGCCCGTAGGAGACGGCGAACAGAATTTGCGACAGCCAGGACGTCGAGATCCAGGGCTCCCCTGGCCGCGTGAAGGAATAGAAGTCGGTATAGGGCAGGGCGTGATGATCGAGGATCCACTGGCCGATCTTGATCTGCCAGAACGAGTCGGAGTCCTGGAGCAGCGTGCCGCCAAGATGGAGGAAGAAGAGATAGGCGCCCGCGCCGACGCACAGCGGCACCAGCGCTCGCGCGCGGCCCTGCACCGCAATGCTGTTGGTAAAGGAAAGCGACATGCCGCCTCGTCTTGTTCTTGGTCCTGTTGGCCGAGCGGGCGGCATTGGACCATGGCGGTCATAACTTCCAGTAAATCAGCGGAACCAAAGCGGCATCTGATGGGGGACTCGACCAGTGCTGCGACGTAGGTACGTTCCCTCCCCCCTTGTGGGGGAGGGAACGGAAAGAGCGCCGCTGTGTCTCCGCGCAATTTAACTGATTGTTTTAGATTTCGGTTTACCATCGGCGAATACACGCAAACGGTTCCAAGTTTACGCGGCCGAATTAACTGCGGCGCAATTCTTTGCATTTAAGTTCGGTTCCATGGTCAGGCGGCGCTGGGAAGCCGAGAAGACCAGACCATTGAAGCCTCGTGTACCTTTTGGGAGCAGTCTATGAAGAACCTCGTTTCGCGTTTCGTGAAGGACGAATCCGGCGCCACCGCCATCGAATACGGCCTGATCGCCGCCGGCATCGCGCTGGCGATCATCACCGTCGTCAACAACCTCGGCTCCACGCTGAACACCAAGTTCGGCTCGATCTCGTCCAGCCTCAAGTAAGCTAGACGATCGCCGGAATTACGAAGAGCCCCGTCATCGACGGGGCTCTTTTGTTTTGCCCGAGAGTAGCCGCGCGGCGCATTCGACAATCGGGCCTTAAGCCTCCTTCAAGCCACCGGGTGTATGGCTTAGACGCATCTGCGTTACCGTATTGCGTCAAAGGAAGCCGCATGGCCGAAGCTTCGTCTGTCCCGCCTGCCGTTGGTCGTCACGGCGCAATCCCTGCGGCGCTTCTCAACATCTCCTTCGTGCTGGCGATCGTCACGCTGGCGTATTTTCCGGCGGCCTATCTCGCCCATGCGTGGATCTTTGGCGCGGACGGGCGCGGCATCCCGACGGACTTCGTCAATGTCTGGGCGGCCGGAAAGCTGGCGCTCGAGGGGCATCCCGCGCAGGCCTGGGATTGGGATATCCAGAAGCAGGTCGAGCTTGCGCTGCTCAAGCAGGATTTCGTCGGCCATTTCGCCTGGCATTATCCGCCGCCCTTCCTGTTCGTCGCATCTTTCCTCGCCCAGTTTCCCTACGCAGTGGCTTTCATCGGCTGGGCCGCGTTCAGCATGGTGCCCTATCTCGCCGTGATGCGCGCGATCATCGGGCGTAACGCCGGGCTTGTGCTTGCGATCGGATTTCCCGCCGCCTTCATCAACATCCTGGTCGGGCAGAACGGCTTCCTCACCGCGTCTCTGATCGGCGGCATGCTCTATCTGCTGCCGACGCGACCGGTGCTGGCTGGCATTTGCCTGGGCCTTCTGAGCTACAAGCCGCAATACGGACTGTTGTTTCCGTTGGTGCTGATCGCCGCCGCCGAGTGGACGGTACTTTTCACGGCCGCCATCGTCACCGTGGGAATCGCAGTCGCATCCTGGCTCGCATTCGGGACCGAAAGCTGGCAGGCCTTCTTCCACTGGATCCCGATGTTCTCGCAGGCCTTCCTGACCGAAGGACGGGCGCCCTGGTTCAAGATGCAGAGCATCTTCGCGCTGGTGCGCTATGTCGGCGGCACCGAGCAGCTCGGATGGATCTTCCAGTGGGTGTTGACGGCAGCGGTTGCGGTCGTGCTGGTCGCGATGTGGCGGAGCAGGCTGCCCTACGCGCTGAAGGCGGCGATGCTCGCGGCGGCAACGCTGCTCACGACGCCCTATCTCTTCATGTACGATCTGGTGGTTCTGGGAATCGCGGTGGCCTTTCTCATCCGTGCCGGCCTCGATGACGGTTTCGCGCGCCATGAGGTGATGGCCCTGGCTCTCGTCTTCGCGCTGCTTGCGACGTTCCTGTTTCTCGGGATGCCGGTGGGCTTCCCGGCGATTCTGATCGTCTTCGGCCTGATCCTCGGCCGCTGCGCAGCCTGGCGGGCCGCCGAGGCTGCATCGCTGCAGCTCGCGGCGACGAGGCAATAGCGCAACCCTTAGCCGTCAAAGATCCTCGAACGCGACCCCGATGAGATTGTCACTCGACCAGACCCATCGGCAAGCTCGGACGACGCGATCCTTCTCGAACATGAGTTTGAATGTGGAGTTCACGTATTGCTTCGTCGGAAGCTCGATTGCTGCGCCCTGATCCGACATGTTGACCACGCGGCAACGCAAGCTGGCGCCGTCGCCGAAGATGTAGGCGACTTCGTCGACATCGATGCGCTCGAGCTTTCGACGTTCCATCACTTCATGCCGCCCAAAATTAGCTCATCTGTCCGATGTGCAGCTTGTCTCAAGCAGCCGAAATTGTCGTGCGATCTGCGTTGCCAATTTCGATCGCTCGGTCGCGAGGCTTCTTCTTTGCTCGCTCACGTCGTGTCCGTCTCGTTCAAGCACGTCAATCAACGCAGTTTGGTTTTCAATGTGGCGTTGCGTGGATGCAATTTCTCGGGCGATGGTTGCTAATTCAGCGTCGCAATGGGTACTCATGGCAATCCCAAAAGCTGGCCTGTCGGCGAGTAAAGTCACATCCTACCCGGCCTATCCTGCGAAAATGTTACCTGAGCTTCCCGGCTCGGTGCACGAAGCGGACACGAGGCCCGTCGGACGTGCATCCTGTTACCGCCGTGCGCCTTTCCGAACTTCAGCCAGCGACCGACCGCGCTTGCCCTTCGGTTAATCGTCGGTTGGGCCAGCCGTTTGCGTGCGGCTTGCCGAGGATGAAAAGCCGACCTGGCCAGCCGGGCCTAATTGACGGTCGCCAACATGGCGCGGCATTCCCCGAACTTGTCGTCCTCACTGTCCTTCAGGTCGCGGCCTGGAATCTTTTGCCCGGCCTTGAGCGGAAAGAAACTCTGGGCCAAGACCCTGTCTTCCGCCGTCTCCTGCCCTCGATTGACGTAGAACATATGCGTCTCGCCATCGAAGGCGATTTCGGATCGCTGATAAAATCCCCGCGCAAGTCGTTGACGAAGTTCCGCCAGAAAATCGAACATCTCGAGGTTGCGGGGCGGGACCGACGAACGATCCTTGGCCCATCGGAAATAATAGGTCGGGTCTGCCAGGAAGAAGATTTCAAGCGCAGTCGCGATATCGCATTTCTCTTGCCGGATGATCCATAGCAGCGGCGCGTGGCTGTAATCCCAATTCCAGCTCGTCGCCACGATGTGCCAGACATCGGGATCGGAAGTGGCCATGAGCCAACGGGCGAACCTGACAAATCTCTGGGGCGTGTACTCGTTCCAAGGCGAACGATGCTCGGCCCAGCTAAGCAGCATCTCATCCGTGTTTTCGACGGATTTCCATTTGTTGGCGAGCTCCCGCTTGCGATTCGTTTCGGCACGTCGTTCGGCCTCTTGCCGTTGCCGCCGCTCCCGCACCTCGGCGATGTCGGCCCGATACAGGCCGAACGAATACACTTCCCCATTCTTTATGGAGACGTCGATTCTCGCATGCAACGCGGCTGGTTCGGACTGATACCTGATAAACCCGTGCTCGTTGGGCTTGCCGGTCTGGCCGTCCGCCAAACGCAGATCAGGCAGGGCCTTCCGCAGGGCGTCGACCGTCATGCCGATCTGTACGCCGCACACCGCCACGTCCCGGGGGAAATTAGACATGGCCGAATAGAAGATGGAATCGATGACCCCTTCTGCATGCGAAAAATCTACAGACACGCCAGTGGTTCTCTGAAAGCCGCCGAACGTATCCAGCGCCCGCTTCGTTTCCTCCGGCCCAATAAGCGCTTCAATTTCGGCCGGGACCATCAGGGGACGGAGTTGCGACAATTGCTGAGCGAGGGACATCGGGAGCCTCGAAACGGACGGAAATTCCGGCGATTCTTGTGCCAAAATAATGGTTGAAGCGTTACGTCAATTCGTAACATTGGTTGCGGCGCTCGAATAGCTGAACTCCGAGAAGGCTAACTCTTCGCCAAGGCGCTTCAGTTCACCAATGTTGGGCAATTGCGCGAGCCGAGTGGGGATATTTGGCTGACACGTCGAATGTCGGATATTTGGCCCATCTACCGCGAGGCCCGCTCGATCAGCGGGCAACTTTCGAGGATCGTGCCGGGGCGGGCGCCCTCGATGGTGACGCAGGGCCGCGAGGGATCGATGGCAAGTGCGTAGCGGTCCAGCAGCGCGCTGCGGTCGGGTTCGCCGCGCATGTGCAACTCGCGGAGACCGCCGGGCAGGGGAGCTTTCAGCCCGGCGCGAATACGCTGGTCGAAGATGCCGCCGGGGACGATGGGCACACCGATATCGGCGAGCAGGTAGAAGCGCGACTGCGGCGGAAGCTGCGGCGCGATGTAGGCGAGCGGCTTGCCGAGGATGAAGTAGGTCGCGGGCTGATCGAGCTCGCCCGCGATCTTCGGCCTATAGGTATCGGACCATGAGCGGTGCCACCAATCCGCCGGCTGTGACCACAGTGCGACCGCTGCTGCAACCGTCAGCATCACCGCGTTCAGCGGAACGGAGGACGCCGCAGGCCATGTCGACCGCGCGCTCGCCGCGAGGCGCGCGAGCAGCAGAACGATGATCGGCCCGCACAACAGTTCGAGAACGACCGCATAGCGCTGGATCGAGAACAGGCCGAGCCAGGCCAGGTATGAGACGACGAACAGCACCACCAGTTGCACGTCGCGTCGTGTGAGGATCGCAGTGCCTCGCGTCATGCGCGTGACCAGGCCGAGCACGAACAAGACCGATACGACCGCGAAGCGCGCGTCGCGGAACGGATGCTCTGCGCCTCTGTGATCGCCCACCAGCCAGTAGAAGGGGTAGGCCAATGCGTCGAGCACGCCGTGGGGCATGAACTGCGCATCCATCAGATTGATGGCCGCCACTTCGCCTGACTGGAAGACTGCATTGAACAACGGGAAGATCGGATTGCCGGTGTCGCGCCAGGCGATCAGGCACCATTCGCCGCCGGTGAGCGCCGCGCCGACGATGCCGCCGAGTCCAAGAAGGACAGTGGCCTTGAGTGGACGCGAGGCGGCCAGCACCGCAGCCGCTGCGCCCACGGCGTAGACGACATTGGTCAGCTTCAATCCAACCGCAGCGCCAATCAACAGCCCGGCCAGCAGGTGGCTGGCTGTGGGCGATCGGTCTGCGGCGAGGATCAGCAGGAAACCACCGATCACCGGCAGTGCAAGCAGCACGTCGGAAAAGCTCGTCCCCACCTCCGAAAGCGTCATCGGACCGAACGCCGCGATCGCAACCGCCGCTGCGATCGCCGCGATGGTTGCGGCCTCGCGCAGGATCACGCGCGTAAACAGGCAAATGAGCGCGAGGTTGAGGCCGTGAATGGCGCCGATGATCATCAGCCCATAGGGCGATGGCAGGAAGTGGCGGAGATAGTAGACCGGAAAATAGACGATCGGATTGAAGTAGGTCTGGAAGCCCGGCGGCACCGCATCGACGCCATAGCGGCCGTTGAGCACGGCCCAGACATTGTATTCGTGGTAGTTCTGCCAATCCCAGTTGACGTCCTCACCCATCGCAAGCGTGTAGAGAGCGCCTGCGAGCATCGTGCAGACGACAATGGCGACGGGTGCAAGGGCCTTCCCGCGCAGGTCCATTGTCCACGGGTGCCGCAGGCCTCCGGCCGCGGGCGTGGAATTGGCGTCGGGCAAGTCAGCAGGGGTTGTCGTGCGCTGCAGCATCAAGACGCCACGTCTGATGGCAGCGCCTTTTCGAAAACGGGATGCGACGCAAAAAATATGCTTGTAGGGCGCATTGCCGAATTCCGGTTGATCCCCGTAGGACTATGACCAGCCAGTTAAGGTTGCATGAATCGATGCAGCGAGCGCTTACCTGGCGCGCGAACGATCCATCACACATTTGGTTCTTGTCATCCCTTCTGAATAGTTGTTCAGTCCTTGCGGGGCGATTTGCAATCTCTTGCAGTGACGAAGCGTTCGGCCGCGGGCGTGCGGCAAGCGTTGTGGGACAGGAAGCGCGCCATGGTTTATCGGCGGACGCATCAAGTGGTTAAGCGCCTTGCGGCTCGGCGCAGCGCCATCCTGGCGGCGGCAAGGGAAGCCGCAGCCGAAGGCGGCATGGCAGCGGTGCAGATCGCACCGGTTGCGGTCCGGGCCAATGTGGCGGCCGGCACCGTCTATCGTTACTTCCCCTCAAAGGCCGAGCTGATCTCCGAGCTGATTTCCGAGGTCTCCCGCGACGAGCTCGCGGCGATCCGGCGCGCGGCGGATGCCGCGCCGGGGCCGTCCTCGGCGCTGGCAGCGGCCGTCACCACGGTGGCGGTCCATACGCTGTCGCAGCGCCGGCTGGCCTGGGGCATTCTGGCTGAGCCTGTCGATGTCGATGTCAGCGCCTCACGGCTGGCCAGCCGCCGCGAGATTGCCGGCGAGATCGCCGCGCGGATCGACGCTGCGGTGCGTGCCGGTCATCTGCCGGCGCAGGACACCGCGTTGGCCGCGACCGCGCTGCTGGGCGCACTGCATGAGGCGCTGGTCGGGCCGCTCGCGCCCGACAATCTCGAAGATCCCGTCAAGATGCGCGATGCGGTGCAGACCGTGACGCTGCTCGCGCTGCGCGCCGTCGGCGTCATGGACGCCCGCGCCCGCGGTCTCGTCGTGCAGCAGACGTTGCTGCCGACGACCAAGGCGCTGGTCGGGGCTTAAGACGTCGTTGCTGTCGGGATGAGGGCCTGACCGTGCTCAGGCCTTTGCCTGAGCACGTTTTTTCGCACAACCCGGGCAAAGCAGCCGGACGGGCCGGCTACTGTGCATGGGGTTGTTTTCGAGCTTTTTGTTTGTCGCGGTCCGGTGGACCTAGATACTCGCGTCGCCCTCGGGGCCGACGGAGGCGATGCGCACCATGTTGGTGGTGCCGGGAATGCCGAGCGGCACGCCGGCGACGATGATCACGCGCTGGCCGGCGCGGACAAAGCCATCGCGGAAAGCGATCTGCCCGGCGCGGCTCACCATGTCGTCCTGGTCGCGCGCGTCCTCCGCCACCACGCAATGCACGCCCCAGACCGCGGCGAGCCGGCGTCCGGCGGTGATGTTCGGCGTGATCGCCACGATCGGCGGCTTCGGCCGCTCGCGCGCCACGCGCGTCGCGGTCGAGCCGGAGCTGGTCCAGCAGATCAAGGCGGGCAGGTCGAGCGTCTCGGCGATCTGCCGCGCGGCGTCGGCGATGGCGTCGCCCGCAGTGGATTCCGGCGCGGGGCGCTGGGCGGTGATGACCGAGCGGTAAGTCGGGTCGCGCTCGACCTCCTCACCGATGCGGTTCATGGTCGAGACCGCCTCGACCGGGAATTTGCCGGCCGCCGATTCCGCCGACAGCATGATGGCGTCGGCGCCCTCATAGACGGCGGTGGCGACGTCGGAGACTTCGGCGCGGGTCGGCACCGGCGACTGGATCATCGATTCCAGCATCTGGGTTGCGATCACCACCGGCTTGCCGGCGCGGCGCGCCATGCGCGTCATCTGCTTCTGCAGGCTCGGCACGCGCTCCAGCGGCAGTTCGACGCCGAGGTCGCCGCGCGCCACCATCAGCGCGTCGGAGGCCTCGATGATGTCGGCGAGGCGGTCGATCGCCTGCGGCTTCTCGATCTTGGCCATGACGGCGGCACGGCCGCGGATCATCTTCTTGGCCTCGATCACGTCATCGGCGCGCTGCACGAAGGACAGCGCGATCCAGTCGACGCCGGTAACCAGCGCCGCCTCGAGGTCGGCGCGGTCCTTCGGCGTCATGGCGGAGACCGGCAGGTCCGTGTCGGGCAGGCTGACGCCCTTGCGGTCGCTCATCTTGCCGCCGACCACGACACGCGTCACCGCGTGCTCCTTCGTGGTCTCCTCCGCGATCAGCCGCACCTTGCCGTCGTCGAGCAGCAGCGCATGGCCGGGCCGGAGCGCAGCGAGGATCTCGGGGTGGGGAAGATTGACCCGGTTGGCATCGCCCGGCGTCTTGTCGGAATCGAGCGTGAAGGTCTGTCCGTTCTGAAGCTGGACCGAGCCTTCGGCGAAGGCACCTAACCGGAGCTTCGGGCCCTGGAGATCGACCAGGATGCCGATCGGGCGGCCGTAGCTCGATTCGACATTGCGGATCGTCGCCACCAGCTCCCGCATCTTGTCATGCGGGGTGTGGCTCATATTGATGCGGAACACATCGGCGCCGGCTTCGAACAGGCGGCGGATCATCGCGAGATCCGAGGAGGCAGGTCCGAGGGTCGCGAGAATCTTGATACGGCGAAGACGCCTCATGGCTTATTTCCAGGCGGGGGCGGGGCGGCGGCCGGTGGCAGGCCGGGCGAGCCCGGGGGCGTAGCACCGGGCGGGCTATTGGGCAAACCCGGAACGCCGCCACCAGGGCCAACAGGGCCGGGCATCCCGGGGACACGTTGCTGCGACGGCTGCTCGTTGGCGTCGGTCAGCTGCACCGTCCAGGCCCGCTGCTCGCCGGTGTCGACTTCGAAATAGCCGGTCCGGTCATAGCCGCGCGCCAGGCAGTCCTCGGTGCCGCGGATGGTGAATTCCTTGTCGCGCGAGCACATGAAGGCCTGCCCCGACCATTCGCCGCCGCGGTCATAGTCGATCGCGTAGATGTAATAGTAACGGGCGACCAGCGTTCCCCTGAGCAGGGTCTCGCAGGAGCGGGACGAGATGTTCCACCAGCCTTCGGTGGTCCAGCCGTCGGCATCCTTGTAGCCGAGCGCGATACCGACCCGGCTCGACGTGTTGTTGCAGAGCCGGAAATCGGCCGAGGCCGGGCTGGCCCAGAGGCACAGCAGGCCAACCATCAGCGCCGGGACCAACCGGGCGAGCAGGCGAAGGGGGGAGCGGGGAGATTCGGCGATCATTGTCGCGGAACGTATACCAGATGATTGACGATTTGGCGTAGGGGCGGGGAACGGCCCATTTGTCGGCTCAGCGGCCGTTTGCGCCGCGATATGGCAAAATCTGTGACAGGACCCCACCTGATCCCGTAAGGGTGACCACCATCTAGGTCACAGCCGAGAGGTCCAGCCATGGCAATTGACGACAAAACCAGAACGGAGCTCGAAGCGGCCGCTTTCCGGCGCTTGGTCGATCATCTGAAGACGCGGACCGACGTCCAGAACATCGACCTGATGAATCTGGCCGGCTTCTGCCGCAACTGCCTGTCCAACTGGCTCAAGGACGCCGCCGACGCGCAAGGCGTGTCCTTAAGCAAGGACGAGAGCCGGGAGGCCGTTTACGGCATGCCCTACGAGACCTGGAAGTCGAAGTACCAGGGCACGGCGACACCCGAGCAGATCGAGACTATGAAGAAGGTCCATCCCCACAGTCACTGAGGGAGGACTGCCGGGCACGCGCGCTGAGTCGCATTACACAACAGCTTTCTTGGCTCCCGCGCAGGAAGGTGTGGGCGCGCTGTGGACGAGCGCGATGCTTGCTTGAACGCAGTCCGCACGAACCCTAAGGGTTCTGCCAGCACGCGCGGTGAGGATGCCGGCGTCACCTCGTTTTGCCAGTTCCATTGGGAGTACCAAGATGGCCACCTCCGCCGCCGTCCGCGACGACGAGCCCGCGACGAAATTTGCCAAGGACCAGCTCAAATCCATCATCGAGCGCATCGAGCGGCTGGAGGAAGAGAAGAAGGCGATCTCCGACGACATCCGTGACGTCTATGCCGAGAGCAAGGGCAACGGCTACGACGTCAAGGCGCTGCGCACCATCGTGCGCCTGCGCAAGCAGGACCCCAACGAGCGTGCCGAGGCCGAGACGATTCTCGAGACCTACATGCAGGCGCTGGGGATGATCTGAGGCGTTTGTGCCTCGAACATCGCTCGGGCTACACATTGCGGCTGTTGCACTTCGTTTGTGAACGGAGACATCAGTGACTGCTCCACCGCCGCCGCGTGACGTGAACCGTGCCTTCGGCGCTCTTCCTGCGCCGATCGGCAAGCGGCTGCTTCAAGTGCGTGACCTGATCTTCGCGATCGCCGCGAAGGATGGCGAGGTCGGCCGGCTCACCGAAACGCTGAAATGGGGGGAGCCCGCTTACTTGACTGAGGAGACGGGCAGCGGCTCGACCATCCGGCTCGGCCGCCTCAAAGACTCCGACAAGGCCGCCATTTTGTTCAATTGCAAGACGACGCTGGTCGACACCTTTCGCGAGCGCTTTCCCGATGGGTTCGAATATCGGCAGACCAGGGCGCTGCTGCTGCCGGTGGCGGGCAAGCTGCCGAAGCAGGAGCTGTCAGTCTGCCTGTCGCTGGCGCTGACCTATCATCTGGACCGGCGGGCTAAGAAGGCGCGGTAGGCGATCAGCCTTAGCGCAGCGCGGCCGTGCGCACGACGAACGATGTCGTCTCCAGCTTGGTGGTGGCGCTGCCCGAGAAGCTATCGCAGGACAGGCCCTGCATCGGATCCTCGACAAAGCCCATCGCGACGACGGTCTGCGGCTTGACGAAATAGGCGCGCATCGCGGCCATGTCGAGCTCACCCATCAGCGTCACCGACATCGCGCGGCTGGCGCTCGGCGACAGCATCACGATCTTGAGCCAGATGCTCTCGCCCTTGGCGGCGGAAAGCCGGGTCGCGGTGGCGATCATGCCGTCGGTGCTCTTGCTGACGACGGTATTGATTTCCGTGGCCGGCGCGGCGTTGCGGGCTACGGGACGCACGCCGCGCGGGATCGGAGCGGAGGCGGCGACGACCTTGGCGCGATCGACCGGGGAGGCGGCCGGCGCGTAAGCCAGCGCCTGAAGGGTTGCGTTGGAGACGCTCGCGGTCGCCTGCGGCTCGGTGGCGGCGGCAAGCGCCTGGCGCGCCTTCAGCGCAGCGACCTGAGCTGGCGTCGCCTGCTGCGGCATGGCCGGTGCATCCCAGAAGCCGCGGGCATTGATGATGTCGGCGGGGGTCTCGGGCTTTCCGTCAGAAGATTTGCCGGCAGCCGGCTTGTCAGCCACGGGCGCGGGCTTCGGTTTGGGCGGCGCAACGAGTTGCGCATCGGCCGAGGCGAGCTGGATCGCGGCGGCGGCGACGGACGGCTTGGCGCGGGGCGTCGGCACCGGATCAGCCGGCTTCGCGGCCGCTGCGACAACGGTGGGCGGCCTCCCGGCCGCGGCAGGGGCGCCCTCATCATCCTCGTCGGCGCTGGCGGCTGGGGCCTGCTTGCTCTTGAACAGGGCGGCGAAGAAGCCCGGCTTGCTGGCGCCGTCGTCGCCGCCGCCGCGGCGCTCAATCTCGACCTTGGCGAGTTCATAGCCCTTCAGCGGAACGCCGTCGGTCGGCAGGTGCACGGTCTTTCCGTCCGGGAACACACGCGCGAGCTGATCATGCGTCATGCGCGGCCAGTGCCGGATGCTGCCGGTGTCGAGATGCACGAAAGGCGAGCCGGAGGTCGGATAGAAGCCGACGCCGCCGCGCTGCAGGCGGAGGCCCGCGAAGCGGATCTGCTCCAGCGGCACGTTCGGAATGTAGAAGTCCATCGCATGGCCCAGCATGTGCTGGCTGAAGCGCGCCACGCCCGAGGAGCGGCGGCGGAGCATGGCGTTGGTGGCGGGGGAGCGATAGGACGAGATGATCTGGATCGGCTGCTTGCCGTCGACGTCGCGATAGACTTCCCAGAGGATGTCGAAGAGGTGACGATCCATCACCGTCTCGTCCTGGGTGCGCCAGTCGCGCAGGAAGTGGTTGAGCGTCTTCAGCGCGGCTTCGTCGTAGCGGCCATCGCGCTTGAAGGTGACGGTGAGGTCTTCGCCCGAATGGGTGTGGTGGAAGGAGAGTGTCTTGGTCTCGTTCAGCGCGGCAGCGTTATGGACCGAACCGGCAGCCGCGAGCAGCACCAGCGAGGCGAGGCCGATCCGAGATCCGACCTTCACTCCCGCATGGGACAACGACAGCACAGCAAATCGGCGTGCGAAACCAGCCAGCACGTATGAGCCCACCCAGTCGACGAGCGTTCAAAATGGACTCTCCCGCCAACCCCGTTTAGCGCGCGAAAGAGGATGAACGCTTTCTTAAAGCGAGAAGGTTAATTCGAGGTTGACCTTCCCGCCCCCAAACCAAGTCAGACTACAATCCTAACCGGCTGAGTGTGGCGAAAAAACGCCCGCGGCCGGAACTCGGGAGGAGAATGGTTAACGTTAAACGACCCCATCCTTGGGACGGGGTCGTTGATCTTATTGAAGAATTTGAGGGGCTGACGCCCTTGGCCGAAGCTCAGCGAGTGAACACCCGCTGCGGCGGCCGGCGGCCGACGGGAGCCGGCGGCGGGGTCGGAGCCCCGAACAGGCGCTCGAAGAAGCTCGGGCCGGACGAGCCGAAGCCGCCGCCATTGTTGGCCACCGCCACGCCGGACGGCAGGGTTGTTGCCGGGCGCGAATAGCTCGGTTGCGAGTGCGCGACGACCGCCTCGAGATCCTTGCCGCGGCCGTTCTTCAGGATGTTGATCATGGTCGCGTCGCGGCCATAGACGTCCTTGCGGAATTGCAGCTTGCCGGCATCGTCCACGAACGCGGTCTGGTAGGTGATGTTGACCGGGATCGGCGTCGGGAATTTCAGATCGATCTCACCCGAGCCGTACATGCTGCGCACGCGCTCCGGCGTGTACTTTTCGTTCGGCATGGCGATGTTGAGCAGCACCGAGGCGTACTGGTCCGGATATTGGACGCGCATGCAGCCATGGCTGAAGGCGCGATCTTCCCTGGCGAACAGGTTCTTGTCCGGCGTGTCGTGCTGATAGACCAGGAACTTGTTCGGGAAGTTGAAGCGGATGCGGCCGAGCGCGTTGGCTTCGCCGGGCGGCTGCGAGATGTGCACCGAGCCGTCGCGATTCTGCTCGAGCTTGAGGCCCATGCGCTGAAGCACGGTCGGGTCCTGCTGCAGCGCCGGCAGATATTCGCCATAGACGATCGACGGCGGCACGTTCCAGGTCGGGTTCACCGTGATGTACTTCATCGTCTCGGTCAGCAGCGGCGTCGCGTGCTGGCCCGGCTTGCCGGTGACGACGCGGGTGGTCCAGACCTGCTGGCCGCGCTGCATCACCTTCAGAGTGTAGTCGGGAATGTTGAGAATGACATAGGCGTCGCCCAGCGAGGGCACGCCGAGGTCGCGCGGCAGCCAGCGCCAGCGCTCCATGTTCACCAGCACGGTATCGATCTGCTTGTCGCGCTTCGGACTGTTGAGCGCCTTCACGGTCGGCGCGTCGAGCACGCCGGTTGCCTTCATCTCGGCACCGTCCTGGAATTTGCGCACGGCTTCCGCGACCGTTGCGTCGTAATGGTCGTCGCTGGCGTTCTCGGTGATGCCGAGCTTGGTGCGGAGCTGCGGCACGCGCGGATCCTGCACGACGATCTCAGCCTGCTTCTTTCCCTTGGCTGGCGTGTACTTCAGTGCCGGGCCCTCGGTGATCTCGATCACCGGGCCGTCGCCCTGGCCGCGCAGCTGTGCGAGCTTTGCCTTCAGCTCCTTGTAGAGCTTCTGCGGCGGATTGTAGCTGTCGAGCGCCGCGGAGGCATCGGCTGCGCTCGTGACCTTGGTGAGCACGTCGTTCGGATCGACCGGATGCTCGGGATAGAGGATGTCGGCGCTGACCTGGGACCAGTGCATGCGGCCGCTCTGCGCCTGGCGCGCATAGTCGAACATGCCGGCGGTGAGCTTCAGCTCGGCATCGGCCAGCGCGTCGGGCGTGGTGGCGGCGGCGAAATCCGGCACCGGATAGTCGGCGGGATTGAGACCGTCGGAGGCCGCATCCTTCAGCCGCGCGATCACGCCCTTGGCCGCAGCAGTGAGGCTGCCGCCCTGGGTCCAGACCGGCGCGAAGTCACGCGCGCCATAAAACTTCTCGACGGCGGCCCGCTCGTTCTTGCGGTCGAAATGGCGCGAGGTTTTGGCGCCGATGATGTCCTTGATTTTGTCGGCGACCGGCTGGTCGGCGGCGGGGACGTTGCTCGCGGCCTTCACCGGCTCGGCGGCCGGGGTCGTGGCTGCAGCCGCAGGAGCGGCGGGAGCAGCCGCCGGTGCTACCGCTGTGTCAGTCTTGGCTGGCTCCGATTTGGCAGGTTCAGATTTCGCGGGCTCGGTCTTGGCCGTCTCGCTCTTCGGCGCGTCGGCTGTGGGCGTGGTGGCGACGTCGGACGACTTGGTCTCGACCTTGTCGGGGGCCGGAGCTGCCTCGGCCTTGACCGGCTCCTTCGCAGTTTCCTTCGGCGCGTCCTGCACCGTCGCGGTGGTGTCGAGCTTGATGTCGGATGCGGTCGGGGGCGGGACGTTCGCAGGCTCGGGGCGCGGGATCGCGGCTTCGATCGCGAGCTCGGCGGCGCTGCTGCGCGCCTGATCCTGGGCCAGGGCTGAGCCGGCCGATACCGTGAGGAAGGTCGCTGCGACCGTCATCAAGACACGGTCGAAGCCTGCACGGTGGTTCAAACAGTCACGCATTGTGTCGCACCCCTTGGGTGAACTGTCCCTCGTGGAACAGCTTTCGTTGTCGCCAAATTGAGCTTCGGCCAAACCGCGCCGGCCTCTCGGAAGTTGCACGCCTGCACGCAACGATTCATACGCCGACGATATACAGGCCCCGTTTTTGCAGCTAGCGCTACCCCGGGAAACTCACGACAAACTGACTTCAAGACAGACCGTTTGCAACGGATTGTGCGGTTTCACCGCACGCTTTTCCCAGTGTCTGTCACTTCCAAGTCACGGTTTGGCTCGCTGCCGAATTTTGCCGTAATTCAACGGCTTGCGGGCGCAAATGTCCGCTCGCGCGGACCTCCGTTCGCATGAGGTTCAGTGCGTCTCTTCACCGCTTTTCCCGCCATGGCCGGGAACCCCGGCTTCGTCGAGTTTGCGGTAGAGCGTGGACCTGCCGATCTTGAGGCGACGTGCCACCTCCGACATCTGTCCGCGGTAGTGCGAGATTGCGAAGCGGATGATCTCGCTCTCCATGTCCTCGAGCGGACGGACGTCGCCGGTGGGGGTCAACATCGAGAGGTAGCCGACCTGGGGAAGTGGCGCGATCGGTATTTCATTACCTGATACGACCGAGGGCGCGGCGATCGGCTCGATCATGAGCGGCGCGGTCGGAATCTCCGTCGCGGTGTGCGGATGCGAGGCCACCAGCGGGAAATCGTCGAGACCGAGCTGGTCGCCCTCGCTCATCACCACCGCGCGGTACACGGCGTTTTCGAGCTGGCGGATGTTGCCGGGCCAGTCGAGCTGGGCGAGATGCGCCACGGCCTCGCCACTGACGCCGGAGATCGGGCGGTTTTCCTCGGCGGCAAAGCGCGCCAGGAAATGCCTGAGAAGGTGCGGGATGTCCTCGCGCCGGGCCCTGAGCGAAGGGATCGTCAACGGCAGCACGTGCAGGCGATAGAACAAATCTTCCCGGAAGTGACCCTGCTTGACCCGCTCCAGCAGCTTGCGATTGGTCGCGGAGATGATGCGGACATCGACCTTCACGGGCTTGCGGCCGCCGACTGCCTCGACCGCACCTTCCTGAAGTGCGCGGAGCAGCTTGACCTGCGCGGTCAACGGCAGTTCGCTGACCTCGTCCAGAAACAGCGTGCCGCCATGGGCCTCGAGGAATTTGCCCATATGCCGTTCAGTTGCGCCGGTGAAGGCGCCCTTCTCGTGGCCGAACAGGATGGACTCGACGAGATTGTCGGGGATCGCGCCGCAATTGACCGCGACGAACGGCTTTGCCTTGCGCTCGCCGCTGCCATGGATGGCGCGCGCGAACATCTCCTTGCCGACGCCGGACTCGCCTTCGATCAGCACGGGAATCGAGGAGTTCGCCGCCTTTTGCGCGGCGCGCATCACGCCCGCCATTGCTTCGGCGCGCGTGATGATGTCGGAAAAAGTCAGCCGGCCTTCGCGGCTGTGACGGATGCGCTGCAATTCGCCTTTGAGCGCGGAGGCGTTAAGTGCGTTACGCAGGGACACCTGGAGCCGCTCCAGGCCGACCGGCTTGACCACGAAGTCGGCGGCGCCGGCGCGCATCGCCGAGATGACGTTGTCGATGCCACCATGGGCGGTCTGCACGATGACAGGTACGCTGAGGCCCGCTTCGCGGATCTTCGCCAGCACGCCCATGCCATCGAGGCCGGGCATGACCAGATCGAGGATCACGCCGTCGATCGCAGGTGCGTCAGGAGCGGTGAGGGCGGCGACCGCGGCGTCGCCGGACTCGACGACGATCGTCTGATAGCCGCATTTCTGCACCATGTTCTCGACCAGGCGGCGGGCCACAGCGTCGTCATCGGCGATCAAAATACTGGCAGCCATGGTGTTCCCCGCACGCTACTACTATCTGTCTCGAATCGGGGCACTCTGGCCGAAGCCGATTAACGCACTCTTAAACCTTGATGCCCCCGCCCGCCGTCGCGCTTGTTGAACACAGGTTTCCCACACAATGAATTCGCGCTCCAAGCCCGCTCTCAAGAAGACCGCTCTCCGCAAATCAACTGTCGCCAAGAAATCCGCTGCCAAGGCAAAGCCCTCCAAGCCTTCACTGGCCAAGTCGTCACTGGCCAAGTCGTCACTGGCCAAGTCGTCACTGGCCAAGTCGTCGACAAAGCCTGCGAGCAAGACCGGTAAGCTTCCAGAGTGGAACCTCGCCGATCTCTATGTCGGGATCGATGCGCCGGAAGTGGCGCGCGATCTTGCAAAGATGGATGCCGATTGCGTCGCGTTCGAGGCCGACTACAAGGGCAAGCTCGCAACAGGCACAGCAAACGAAGATGGCGGAAAATGGCTCGCGGAAGCGGTGCGGCGGTATGAGGCGATCGACGATCTCGCCGGCCGTCTTGCCTCCTTTGCGGGTCTCGTTCACGCCGGCGACAGCGTTGATCCCAAGATTTCAAAGTTTTACGGCGACGTCTCCGAGCGGCTGACGGCGGCATCGACGCATCTTCTGTTCTTCGCGCTCGAGCTCAACCGTATCGATGACGATATTTTGAACCGCGCGATGCAAGCCGCCGAGCTTGCGCATTACCGTCCGTGGATCGAGGATCTGCGCAAGGAGAAGCCGTATCAGCTCGACGACAAGCTCGAGCAACTGTTCCTGGAGAAGGCTCAGACCGGCTATTCTGCCTTCAACCGTCTGTTCGACCAGACCATCTCGGGTCTTCGCTTCAAGGTGGGCTCCAAAGAACTGGCGATCGAGCCGACGTTGAATTTCCTGCAGGACCGCGACGGCGCCAAGCGAAAGGCTGCGGCGGAAGCGCTGGCAAAGACCTTCAAGGCCAATGAGCGCACCTTTGCGCTGATCACCAACACGCTCGCCAAGGACAAGGATATTTCCGACCGCTGGCGCGGCTTCCAGGACGTTGCGGATTCCCGCCACCTCAACAACCGCGTCGAGCGCGAGGTGGTGGATGCGCTGGTCGCTTCCGTGCGCGCGGCCTATCCCAAGCTGTCGCACCGCTATTACGCGCTGAAGGCGAAATGGTTCGGCAAGAAGCGGCTCGCTTATTGGGACCGCAACGCGCCGCTGCCGTTCGCGGCGACGGACGTCATCGGCTGGCCCGATGCGCGCAACATGGTGCTGACGGCCTATCACGGCTTCTCGCCCAAGATGGCCGACATCGCCGAGCGCTTCTTCACCGACCGCTGGATCGATGCGCCGGTGCGGCCGGGCAAGGCGCCGGGCGCGTTCTCGCATCCGACCACGCCGTCGGCGCACCCCTACGTGCTGATGAACTACCAGGGCAAGCCGCGCGACGTGATGACGCTCGCGCATGAGCTCGGTCACGGTGTGCATCAGGTGCTCGCGGCGAAGAACGGCGCGCTGATGGCGCCGACGCCGCTGACGCTGGCCGAGACCGCGAGCGTGTTCGGCGAGATGCTGACTTTCAGGCGGCTCCTGGCGCAGACCAAGAGCGCAAAGCAGCGTCAGGCGCTGCTCGCCGGCAAGGTCGAGGACATGATCAATACCGTGGTGCGGCAAATCGCGTTCTATTCCTTCGAGCGCGCGGTCCACACCGAGCGCAAGAACGGCGAGCTCACCGCGACGCGCCTCGGTGAGCTCTGGCTGTCGGTGCAGGGCGAGAGCCTGGGGCCGGCGATCGAGATCAAGGCGGGCTATGAAAGCTACTGGATGTACATCCCGCACTTCATCCACTCGCCGTTCTACGTCTACGCCTATGCTTTCGGCGATTGCCTCGTGAACTCGCTCTATGCGGTCTACGAGAACGCGGCCGAAGGGTTCGCCGAGCGCTATCTCGACATGCTCGCCGCCGGCGGGACCAAGCACTATTCCGAGCTGCTGCGCCCGTTCGGGCTCGACGCCAAGGACCCGAAATTCTGGGACGGGGGGCTCAGCGTCATCGCCGGCATGATCGACGAGCTGGAGGCGATGGGCTGAGGGCGAGTGCCTGAATTTAGGGCAGGATCGGCGCGCCGGATCAGTTGAACTGTGGTTCATCGAGGGCAATCGGGCGGCCCGGATCCGCGATAATCGGGATTCCAAATGAGCCTATTTGCTGGAAAACCGCGCCTTCGTGCCGTTGCCCTGCCCGAAGGTTTAAGGTATCCCAGCCGAAGAATTCGACTTTCGACTGGGGACAATCATGGCAGATCATAGCGAAGTTGCGTACAGCACCGCCGATGGCAACGACTACGTTGCGCACGAGCAGACCTATGAGGGCTTCATCAAGCTGGTGAAGTACGGCACGGCATCGGTCGCGCTGATCGTGATTCTGATGGCGATCTTCCTCACCTAAATCGACTTTGGCAGCTGCCCACGCTTGCGGCGGCAGCTGCCCACAAATTTTGCAAACAAGCCGGTTCTAAAGCCGGTATGCAACGCTGCGGGAGTAACGCTACTTTTTTGTGCGCGCGCTGTCCCGCGCCGCCGGAGGACCTATGAAGATCGCCGTTGCCAAGGAAATTGATCCGTCTGAACCGCGGGTCGCGGCTTCGCCCGATACGGTGAAGAAGTTTAAGGCGTTGGGCGCCGAGATCGCCGTCGAGCCGGGCGCAGGCATCAAGTCGGGCCTCCCGGATTCCGAATTCACCGCTGTGGGGGCCACTGTCAGCGCCGATGCGCTGAAGGACGCCGACATCATCATCAAGGTGAAGCGTCCCGAGGCCTCCGAGCTTGCGCAATACAAGCGCGGTGCGCTCGTCATCGCCATCATGGATCCCTATGGCAACGAAGCCGCGCTGAAGGCGATGGCCGATGCCGGCGTTTCCGCCTTCGCCATGGAATTGATGCCGCGCATCACGCGCGCACAGGTGATGGACGTGCTGTCCTCGCAGGCCAACCTCGCCGGCTACCGTGCCGTGATCGAGGGGGCCGAGGCCTTCGGCCGCGCCTTTCCGATGATGATGACCGCCGCCGGCACCGTGCCCGCTGCAAAGGTGTTCGTGATGGGTGTCGGCGTCGCCGGCCTGCAGGCGATTGCGACTGCGCGCCGCCTCGGCGCCGTCGTCACCGCGACCGACGTGCGGCCCGCGACGAAGGAGCAGGTGGAATCGCTTGGTGCGAAATTCCTCGCCGTCGAGGACGAGGAGTTCAAGAACGCACAGACCGCCGGCGGCTACGCCAAGGAAATGTCGAAAGAGTATCAGGCCAAGCAGGCCGCGCTCACCGCCGAGCACATCAAGAAGCAGGACATCGTCATCACCACCGCGCTGATTCCGGGTCGGCCCGCGCCGAAGCTCGTCTCCGGCGAGATGGTCAAGTCGATGAAGCCGGGGTCGGTGCTGGTCGATCTTGCCGTCGAGCGCGGCGGCAATGTCGAGGGCGCCAAGGCCGGCGAGGTCGTCGATCTCGATGGCATCAAGATCGTCGGTTACACCAACGTCGCCGGCCGCGTCGCGGCCTCGGCGTCCAGCCTCTACGCACGCAATCTGTTCTCCTTCATCGAGACCATGGTCGACAAGAAAGAGAAGAAGCTTGCCGTCGACTGGGACGACGAGCTCGTCAAGGCCACCGCACTGACCAAGGACGGCGCCGTGATCCACCCGAACTTCCAGCCGAAGGTTTAAGGAGAGCCGTCATGGAGCATGCTGCACAGGTCGTCGACCCCTTCATCTTCCGGCTGTCGATTTTCGTTCTCGCCGTCTTCGTCGGCTATTTCGTGGTGTGGTCGGTGACCCCGGCACTGCACACGCCGCTGATGAGCGTCACCAACGCGATCTCCTCGGTGATCGTGGTCGGCGCGCTGCTTGCCGGCGGCGTTGCCAACGTCTCGAGCGGTTCGGGCTGGGCGCGTGCCTTTGGCTTCGTCGCGCTGATTTTTGCCTGCATCAACATTTTCGGCGGCTTCCTTGTCACCCAGCGCATGCTGGCGATGTACAAGAAGAAGTCGAAGTAAGCGGCCACCTCGGGCTGATGGGATCAATGGGGACCTGAGATGAGCGCTAATCTCTCTGCATTCTTGTATCTCGTGGCGGGGGTGCTGTTCATCCTGTCGCTGCGCGGACTTTCGAGCCCGGCGTCGTCGCGCCAGGGCAATCTGTTCGGCATGATCGGTATGGCGATTGCGGTCGCCACCACGCTGGCCAATCATCCGCCAGCCGACGGTCTCGCCTGGGTGCTGGTGATTGTCGGCATCGCCATCGGTGGTGCGATCGGTGCGGTAATCGCGCGCCGCGTGCCGATGACCTCGATGCCGGAACTGGTCGCTGCCTTCCACTCGCTGGTCGGTATGGCCGCGGTGCTGGTCGCCGCCGGCGCGTTCTACGCGCCCGAGGCGTTCGACATCGGCACTCCCGGCAACATTCATGCGCAGAGCCTGGTCGAAATGTCGCTCGGCGTCGCCATCGGCGCGCTGACCTTCACCGGCTCGGTGATCGCGTTCCTGAAGCTGTCCGCGCGGATGAGCGGTGCACCGATCATCCTGCCGTTCCGTCACATCATCAACATCGGTCTCGCGATCGCGCTCGTCGTTTTCATCGTCGGGCTGGTGATGTCGGGCAGTGCCTTCGACTTCTGGATGATCGTCATCCTGGCGCTGGCGCTCGGCGTGCTCATGATCATCCCGATCGGCGGCGCCGACATGCCGGTCGTGATCTCGATGCTGAACTCCTACTCGGGTTGGGCCGCGGCAGGCATTGGCTTCACGCTCGGCAATTCCGCGCTGATCATCACCGGCGCACTGGTCGGCTCGTCGGGCGCGATCCTGTCCTACATCATGTGCCACGCGATGAACCGCTCCTTCATCTCGGTCATCCTCGGCGGCTTCGGCGGCGAGACCGCGGCGGCCGGCGGCGGAGCCGGCGGCGAGCAGAAGCCCGCCAAGCTCGGCTCGGCGGATGACGCGGCCTTCATCATGAAGAACGCCTCGAAGGTCATCATCGTGCCCGGCTACGGCATGGCGGTGGCGCAGGCCCAGCATGCGCTGCGCGAAATGGGCGACATCCTGAAGAAGGAAGGCGTCGAGGTGAAGTACGCGATTCACCCGGTTGCGGGCCGCATGCCCGGCCACATGAACGTGCTGCTGGCCGAGGCCAACGTGCCCTACGACGAGGTGTTCGAGCTTGAGGACATCAACTCCGAATTCGCGCAGGCCGACATCGCCTTCGTGATCGGCGCCAATGACGTCACCAACCCGGCGGCCGAAGAGGACAAGACCTCGCCAATCTACGGCATGCCGGTCCTCCAGGTCTGGAAGGCCGGCACGGTGATGTTCATCAAGCGGTCGCTGGCGTCTGGCTATGCCGGTATCGACAACCCGCTGTTCTACCGCGACAACACCATGATGCTGCTCGGCGACGCCAAGAAGGTCACCGAGAATATCGTCAAGGCGATGTAACGCGAGGGGACGCGGACCGTGGCCCTGAACAGGGAGTGGCACCGGTCCCATCGCATGCCGACGAAGGCGACGCGCGAGCAGCGTGTCGCCTGGCACGCGGCCCATGCCGCGGCGGGCGGCTGCCGCGAGATCCCTCTGAGTATCCGCGCCGACGTCCTCGAACTGCTCGAGAGCCGCGCCAAGCCCTGAACTCCGGAATGAGGGGGCCGCGATGACGTTGCTCAAATGGATCGCCATCATCCTCGCAGCCGGCTATTGCGCCGGCCTCGTCCTGCTGTTCGCGAAACAGCGCACCATGCTGTTTCCGATCCCGACCACCGAGCGCACCACACCTGCCGCCGCTGGATTTCCGGACGCGGAGGAACACATCCTGACCACGTCCGACGGCGAGAAGGTCATCGTCTGGCACATGCCGCCAAAGCCCGGCCATGCCGTGGTCCTGTTCTTCCACGGCAACGGCGATTTTCTCGCCGGCCTCGCCGGGCGCTTCAAGGCGATCACCGCCGACGGCACCGGTCTGGTCGCGCTGTCCTATCGCGGCTATGCGGGATCCAGCGGGGCGCCGAGCGAAGACGGCCTGCTGCGCGACGGGGCGGCGGCGTATTCGTTCGCGACGGCGCGCTATGACGCGCAGCGCATCGTCGCCTGGGGATTCTCGCTCGGGACCGGTGTTGCCGTTGCGATCGCGTCCGAACATCCCATCCGAAGGCTGATCCTCGAGGCGCCCTATACGTCGATCGCCGACGTCGCGGCCGCGCAATTCCGCTTCGTCCCGGTCCGCCTCTTGATCCGGGATCCGCTTCACTCCGACCAGCGCATCGCACGCGTCACGGTGCCGCTGCTGATCGTCCATGGTGCGCAGGATCAGACCATCCCGATCGCCTTCGGCGAGAAGCTGTTCGCACTGGCGCAAGAACCAAAGCAGTTCGTTAGGATCCCTGCGGGCGGGCATGACGATCTCGGCAATTTCGGCATCGTCGAGATCGCGCGGGGTTTCATCAACGGTTCCTGAGGGCTGGCGGGCGCGATCTTCTCGCGCATAATCGGTCCGTCTAACGAAGGAATCGCCTGCATGAGTGCGCACGGACCGATGCCGCGGTCGTCCTGGATCTTTCCCGCCCTGGCGGTGCTGCTGTTCCTGATTGTCACCGTGACGGGCTACGGTTTCACCCTGTCGGCCGGCGGCGGTGTGTTCGCGGTCGTGCTGCTGGTGATTTTGTTCGGAACCGTGTTCGCGGCCGTGCATCATTCCGAGGTGATCGCGGAGCGGATCGGCGAGCCGTTCGGCACGCTGCTGCTCACGCTTGCGGTGACCATCATCGAGGTCGCGCTGATCACCACGATCATGCTGGGCGACAAGCCCGCGCCGACGCTCGCCCGCGACACCGTTTTCGCGGTGGTGATGATCGTCTGCAACGGCCTCGTCGGCCTTTGCGTCTTCATCGGCGGACTTCGCTACCGTGAGCAGGGTTTTCAGGTCTCCGGCGCCAACGTCTATCTCAGCGTGCTGATTGCACTCGCGACGCTCACGCTGATCATGCCCAACTACACGCTGACCACGCCGGGCCCGATCTATTCGACGCTCCAGCTCGGCTTCGTCGACCTCGTGACCATCGTGCTCTATGGCGTGTTCCTCTACACCCAGATCGTCCTGCACAAGGACTACTTCGTTCACGAGCGAACGGACGGCGAGGGCGGGGAGACGCATTTGTCAGGCAAGATGCTGGCCCTGAGCATCGCGCTGCTCCTGATCTCGCTTCTGGCCGTCGTCCTTCTCGCCAAGAAATTCTCCCTGGTGGTGGACGCCGTCGCCGACAGGATCGGCGCCCCGCCGGCGTTCGCCGGCCTCCTGGTCGCGCTGCTGATCCTGATGCCGGAAGGCGTCTCCGCGGTCACCGCGGCCCGTAAGAACGATCTCCAGAAGAGCATCAATTTGGCGCTCGGGTCTTCCCTGGCCACCATCGGCCTCACCATTCCGGCGGTCGGGCTCGCCACCTACGTCATCGAGCAGCCGCTGGTGCTGGGCCTCAATCCCCAGAACACGGCCCTGCTGTTCCTGACATTCTTGCTGAGCATGCTGACCTTCGGCACGGGCAGGACCAACGTCCTGTTCGGCCTGGTCCATATGGTGGTATTTGCCGTCTACGTGTTCATGGTGTTCGTGCCCTGAACCGATTCTCCAGGAGAATTCCGATGCTTGCCGCCAAGTCCGAGGTTCAGGTCGACAATGACGAGGTCCGGGTGACCGAATGGCAGCTTGCGCCGGGCAGCGCGACCGGGCATCACACCCACGGAATGGATTACGTGATCGTTCCCGTCGTCGCTGGCGAAATGACCATCGTGGCGCCCGATGGCGGGCGTTCCAAGGCACAGCTCGCGGCCGGAAAATCCTACTTCCGCAAAGCCGGCGTCCAACACGACGTACTTAACGAAACCTCAACCGAGATCGTGTTCCTTGAGATTGAGCTGAAGCCGTAAGGCACGCGTAAACTTTGCCATCGATCCGTCGCAGTTGATCCCTTACAATGCCCCAAAGTTCCCGCATCAGAACGCGCGGGGAGTGGCCGAGAAATGCTGAAATACCTCGCTAAAATCTCGATGGATATTTTCCCCTCGGTGCTCGCGACGATCATCGGGGCTTACATCGTTAACCACTACATCAACGCCAGGCCGGCGGCGGATACCCCCGCCGCGGTGGTGACGCCTGCCGATGCCGGCAAGAACGGCAAGCCCGCCGACGTGGCCAACCTCCCGGCCCCCGGCGTCAAGGCCAAGGGCGTCCCCGAGAAGAGCATTTCCGAGAAGGCCGCGTCGGACAAGCCGGCTGCCGAGACGAAGCCTGCCGAGACCAAGGCCGCGGACGTCGCTCCCGGCGAGGCATCGCGCGGCCGTACTTCGGCGCATGAGAAGGCGGCCGCGAAGTCCTCCTCGGTCGCGTCCACTCCGGCTGCGCCCGCCGCGGCGCCGGTGGTTGAGGCCAGTTCAGCGCCGGCTGCGGCTTCCCCAGCCGCGACTCCCGACGCCAACGATCTGGCGCGA
The DNA here is from genome assembly GCF_053592855.1 of Bradyrhizobium sp. T-1. Taxonomy (NCBI): domain Bacteria; kingdom Pseudomonadati; phylum Pseudomonadota; class Alphaproteobacteria; order Hyphomicrobiales; family Nitrobacteraceae; genus Bradyrhizobium; species Bradyrhizobium sp. T-1. The sequence continues at coordinate 1,344,874 of NZ_CM132115.1, forward strand.
GCCGCCATCGAGCGCCTGCGCAAGTCGCCTGAGGGCAAAGCCGCTGAGAAGGCAGCCGAGGCCAAATCGACCGAGGTCAAGCCTGCCGAGGCCAAAGCGGCCGAGAGGACGCCGGACCAGCCGGCGGTTCAGGAAGCCTCCCGTGTTCCGGAGGCTCCCCGTGTCGTGACTGCGGTGCCGTCGACGGTGCGCCCGTTGCCGCCGCCGATCAATGTGTCGACGCCGTCGCCCGAGGCCTACGGCAATGGTGGCCCGTCGCAGGCGAATCCCCCCTATACGGCCTCGATCGGCAATGACAATCCGAATCGGCTGACGCCGCCCGCCGACATTCCGGTGCCGGTGATCGCGCCGCCGCTCGATCTGCGCGCCGACGCTGGTGCGGCCGCGCCGCGACCCAAGACCAATGTCGCCGACGACATGCTGTCGGGCATGAAGTCGATGTTCCACGCGGTTCTGCCGAAGGGCGCCACCCCCGATTAACCAGGATGGCGCCTGCGCTGTCCGATAACTTTCAGCCGCCGACGCGGGCCAAGCCGCTGCGGGCGGCGTCATCGCGTGGGCGCAATGCGACGGCCTTGTTGTAGGACGCAGCCGCCTTGGTCTTGTCGCCGAGCCGCTCATAGACCTGCCCGCGCGTCGTCCAGACCTGGGCGTTGTGCGGATCGGCCTCGGACGCCTCATCGAGGTCGGCTGCTGCCTCCTTGACCTTGCCGATGGCGAGATAGCTGACAGCGCGGCCGAGCAGTGGCTCGGCCTTCTGCGGATTGAGTCCGCTCGCAGCACCGAAATCGGCAATCGCGAAGTCGTGCTCGTTGTTGCCCTGGTAGAGAAGGGCGCGGCCGTAGAGAGCCTGTGCGTTGTAGGGATCGAGCGCGACGGCGCGGTTGAACTCGTCCAGCGCTGCCTGCGTCTCGCCCGACTTGGCGAGTGCCTGGGCCTTTGCGGTGTGGGTCTGGGCCTCGGCGACGTTGGCGGCACTCACGGCGCTATCCGGGGCGGCCGCCGCCTTGGGCGTTTCCTGCGGCTTGTCCTTTTCCGGTGTCAGCGAGCCCAGATCGAAGGAGCATCCGCACAGCGCGATCCCCACCAAGGTCAGCGCGAGCGGTTGGCGCCAGATCTGGCGTAGCCGCGCCAAGCCGGGCTCAGGGATAGGGGAGGCCATCTACGGTTCGCTCGCGCTAGAGCATGATCCGGAAAACTGTGCAGCGGTTTTCCCTCGCGACAAACGCGGAATGCGTTTGCGCGGAGACCATGCTCAAACAACAAAGCTAAGGCGCGATGATGAATCTCAGTCTCATCGCGCTTTAGCGCCGCATCGGTAGTGCCCCGTCCCAGAAAGGCACCGCTCACAAAATAATAACGCGGGCCAGGAGCCCGCGTTATTGAAAACTCAGTCTTGAAATATCGGCAAGATCAGCGCGGTCCGCGCGGACCTGCACCGGGGCCGCCACGGCCACCGCGCTCGCCGCCGGGGCCAGCACCGAACACCGGCTTCGGCTTCATCGGCAGCAGGCCTTCGCGCTGCAGCTTCTTGCGGGCCAGCTTGCGCGCGCGGCGCACGGCTTCGGCCTTTTCGCGGGCCTTCTTCTCGGAGGGCTTCTCGTAGTGACCGCGGAGCTTCATCTCGCGGAAAATGCCCTCGCGCTGCATCTTCTTCTTCAGCGCCTTGAGGGCTTGGTCGACATTGTTATCGCGAACGAGAACCTGCACGCGGCATCCTCTTCAGTGGATCGGATTTGAATTCTGGTAAGTCAAAGGGGATGGCAAAAAGCGCAAGCCCTTAACCTTGAGGGCGCGGATGTATCAGACAAAACCCTGGATGTCCACCTGCCAAGCGGGATTTCGGGCCAAGTTCAGCCACTAAATGCGGCGAAAATGCCCCCTTGCGGCCCTGATTTGGGAGAATCGGCGCTAAGAAGGGCCGTAGCGGACATTGTTCCGGAATCTTTGAAATCAGGGGAGATGCCACATGGACATGAAGAAATATGCTGCCGAGGCCATCGGCACGTTTTGGCTCACATTCGCAGGCTGCGGCAGCGCGGTGATTGCAGCCGGCTTTCCGCAAGTCGGCATCGGCCTGGTCGGCGTGTCCCTGGCCTTCGGGTTGAGCGTCGTCACCATGGCCTATGCGATCGGCCATATCTCGGGCTGCCATCTCAATCCGGCCGTCACGGTCGGCCTTGCCGCCGGCGGGCGGTTTCCGGCCGGCCAGATCCTGCCTTATGTCATCGCGCAGGTCTGTGGTGCGATCGTCGCCGCCGAGCTGCTTTATGTGATCGCCAGCGGTGCGCCGGGATTCGACGTCACCAAGGGCTTTGCCTCCAACGGCTATGACGCGCATTCGCCCGGCCAGTACAGCATGATCGCCTGCTTCGTCACCGAGGTGGTGATGACGATGATGTTCCTGTTCGTCATCATGGGCGCGACCCACGGCCGCGCGCCCGCGGGTTTCGCGCCGCTCGCGATCGGGCTTGCGCTGGTGATGATCCATCTCGTCAGCATCCCCGTCACCAACACGTCGGTGAACCCGGCGCGCAGCACGGGGCCTGCGCTGTTCGTCGGTGGTTGGGCGCTGTCGCAGCTCTGGCTGTTCTGGGTTGCGCCGCTGATCGGCGGCGCACTGGGCGGGGTGATCTATCGCTGGCTCAGCGAGGAGCCCGCAGGCGTCGTCGTGGGCGCGAAGACGGCGTGATGATGCACAGGGATCGCAGCTTTGCTGCGGTCCCCTCACTTGCTCTTTGACGGCCGGACTTCGGTGACGTGGCCCATCTTGCGGCCGGGGCGCGGCGCGCCCTTCCCGTAGATGTGGACGGTCGCGCCGGGCACGCTCAGCCAGCTCTCGTAATCGTTGATCTCGTCGCCGATCAGGTTGGTCATGGTGACGACCTCGCCGTGACGCACCGGCTTGCCGAGCGGCCAGCCGGCAATGGCGCGGATGTGCTGCTCGAACTGAGAGACCGACGCGCCGTCGAGCGTCCAATGTCCGGAATTGTGCACGCGCGGAGCGATCTCGTTGACCAGCACCTTCGATCCGCCGCCGTTCGCGAGCACGAACATCTCCACGGCCAGTACGCCGACATAGTCAAGCGCGGTCGCGATCTTGCCGGCGATGCTGCGCGCCTCTTCGGCGAGCCCATCCGGGATCGGCGCGGGCGCGCGGGAGATCTTCAGAATGTGGTCGCGATGCTCGTTCTCGGTGACGTCGAAGCATTCGACCTGGCCCGATGCAGCACGCGCCGCGATCACGGAGATCTCGCGCTCGTACGGGATGAAGGCTTCCAGGATCGCCGATTTGGTGGCGAGGCTGGTCCAGACCTTCGCGATGTCGTCGCCCTCGCGGATGATGGCCTGGCCCTTGCCGTCATAGCCGAACCGGCGGGTCTTCAGCACGGCGGGGAGGCCGATCTTGACGATCGCCTCGCGCAGCGATGCGACTGACGTCACGTCCGCATAGGCTGCGGTGCCGATGCCGAGCCGGGTGACGAAATCCTTCTCGGCGAGCCGGTCCTGAGTGGTCTCGAGGATCTTGCGGTTGGGCAGCACCGGGCGGCGCGCGTCCAGCACCATGGCGGCTGCCGCCGGAACGTTCTCGAATTCGTAGGTGATGACGTCGACGTCGTGGGCGAACAGCTCGAGCGCCTCGACGTCGGCATATTCGGCGCAGGTCGCGTTCAGCACGACGTCGAAGGCCGGCGAATCCGGATCGGGCGAGAACACCTGGCAGCGCAGGCCGAGCCGTGCCGCAGCCATGGCCAGCATCCGTCCGAGTTGTCCGCCGCCGAGGATTCCGATGGTGTCGCCGGGCTTCAGCTTCACCTGCTTTGCGTCAGTCACGCCTTGTCCTCCGGGCGCTCGGCAACGGCCTCAGTCTGCGCCTTGCGCCAGGCGGCCAGGCGGTCGGACAGGGCCTGATCGGACAGCGCCAGCACGGACGCCGCGAGCAGCGCCGCGTTGATCGCGCCGGCTTTGCCGATCGCAAGGGTGCCGACCGGAATGCCGGCGGGCATCTGGACGATCGAATAGAGCGAATCGATACCCTTGAGTGTCCGGGACTCGACCGGCACGCCGAATACCGGCAGTTCCGTCAGCGCCGCGGCCATGCCGGGCAGATGCGCAGCGCCGCCGGCGCCGGCGATAATGACCTTGAAGCCGGCCGACTTGGCGCCCTTGGCGAAGGCAAACAACCGGTCGGGGGTGCGGTGGGCCGAAACGATGCGGGTGTCGGAGGCGACGCCGAGGGCTGCAAGCGTGTCGGCAGCGTGCCGCATCGTCTCCCAGTCCGACTGGCTTCCCATGATGATGGCGATCGGCGCGGTCATGACGTCAATTGTGCTCGGAAAACAGAAAGATAGGCCAGATTAACGGTTCCGGCCGGCGGCTCGCAAGGCGGTGGCAAGGAGAAGGGAATGCACTATCCTGTCTTGGTGAATCCCCGCAAGCCTTCATTGAGCAGGATGCCCATGAAGAAACCAAAAAGGGCGACCGCCGCGAAGGCCAAAAAGGGCCGAAAAACCAGCGGAAGCCGAACGAAAACCGCACCCAAGCGGCTCGCGGCTGTGGCGGGGCGCCGTGCGTTCGCCGGCGCGGCCAAAGCCACGAACAAGGACACCAGCAAGGCGATCATCCGTGGCCTGCGGACCAAGCTGACGCAGGCGCTGCGGCGCGTCGCCGAGCTCGAGGCCGCGGCCGACACCGATTTCCTGCTGGACATTCCGAACCGGCGCGGCTTCGAGCGCGAGCTTCACCGCGCCATCGCCTACATGAAGCGCTACCGCGCCAGCGGCGCACTGATCGTGCTCGACGTCGACCGGCTGAAGCCGATCAACGATTCCTTCGGCCACGCCGCCGGAGACGAGGTGTTGAAGTCGATCGCCGCGACCCTGGCGCGGCAGATCCGCGCCTCGGACGTGGTCGGCCGTCTCGGCGGCGACGAGTTTGCTCTGCTGTTGTGGAATCTCAGCGAGACCGATGCGAAGGCGAAGGCAGCTGCCTTCGAGCAGGCGATCGACGATTTGTCGTTCACCTTTCGCGGCCAGCACGTGACCGCGGGCGCCTCCGCCGGTGTTGCACCGCTCGGCGCGCAATCCGATTCCGCCCGCGCACTGGAGGAGGCCGATGCCGCCATGTATGTGCGCAAGGCACAAAGGCGGCACGAGCCGCGGATCAGGCTCGTGAGCAGCTGACTCTATAGCGTGGCCAGATCTTCCGGCACGTTGCCGAATTTGCGCAGCAGCGTGGCGTCGCCGAATTCGCCGGTCATGGGATCCCCACTGCGGCTGAATGCGACCGCGCCGATATGGCCGGCTCCGTGCGCCAGCGCCTCGGCGCGCCGCAGCGCGGCTGTCGAGCTCTGGCATTCCTCCGCGGCGCCCGCGACGGGCGATCCGTCGGCATCGATCAGGAAGGGCATTGCAACGTAGTAGGTCACATCTGACATGGCGTTGCTCCGGTGATCAAAACTATGCGGCGCTGCCCTTGCCTCGCGTCCAGCTGCGCGAGGTCTCGGGAATGCAGCCGGCCGAAATCGCTGCCTGCAGCTCTTCCAGCTCGGCCTCCAGATATTCGTTGGCCATGATCAGCGCCTTGATGGTGCTGCGCAGATTGCCGTCGCACATCGCGATCGCCTGATCGCAGGCTTGTTCGTAATAGCTGTTGTCCAAAAGGGCAGTTGCCGACATCTGCATTGTCCTCGCGGGGGGTGCTTGGGGCGTTTCTCGGGGCGTTTCTCGGGGCGTTCCTTGGGGGCCTTCCTCGGGCGATTTCTGGGCCGTTGGAGCGATCAAATGTTCCTATTTTGTTCTTATTGAGTCAAGCGGATTCAAGCGCGGCAGACCGCGACCGCTGTGGATCAGGCGATAATGTCGGGCGTGATCTGGTCTTCGATGAAGGCGATACGGTCGCGCAACAACAGCTTGCGCTTCTTCAACCGCTGCAACCGCAACAGGTCGGGGGCGGGCGATTGATGCAGTGCATCGATCGCCGCATCGAGATCTCGGTGTTCCTGCTGCAACCGGGTGAGCTCGGCTTCGAGCTCACGCTCGTCTTCATGGGTCATGTCTGCGGTGGCCGAAAACCGATAGGCTTGAGATTAAGGCTGTGGATGCCCTGTGGAAATTATCGTCCTTGCGCGGCGTGACCGCAAGCGATCTACGGCCTTCGCTCACCGCTCTCTCGCAAGATATTGCAACGATTCGCAGCAGTGTCGCGCAAGCACATTGATATCATGGATTTTTCGCCGCGTGGTTCCTTACTCACGGTTCGTTACATATGAATTTTCAAAAATGACGGTGCGACGACGGATACCCATCGACAGAACGAATCGGTGATGTACACTTCCTCGTCCGGATCGAATCCAAGGTTCACCCCTACCGAGGAGGTTTCGAATGACAATTCAGGCACATCTGGTTGAATTGGAACGGAAGCACAAAACTCTCGAAAACGAATTGCACGAAGCTCTCGTGCACCTTTCAACAGACGACCTGCAAATTGTTGAGTTGAAGCGCCGCAAATTGATGGTCAAGGACCAGATCGAGCGTCTGAAGCAAACCGGCGACACGCTTCACTAGTAACCCCCGTAACAGCGTAGAGTTTGATCATATCCTTTCAGGCAGGGATGAGAGCCTTTGCACTCATCCCTGGCTGTAGGGTGCGCGCTGCGCGATGATGGTCGCGCTTGCGTCGGTCTTGCTCGAACGCCGCCTGAAAACACTCCCTAGATTTCCGCGAGCTCCGCGACGTGGTCGGCGATCGCAAGCGACGATGTCAGTCCCGGCGATTCGATGCCGAACAGATTGACCAGTCCTGCGACGCCATGGTCGCGCGGACCCTGCATCAGAAAATCCTGCGTGGCCACGGCCGGCGGCACGATCTTCGGGCGGATGCCCGAATAGCTCGGCATCAGCGCGCCGTCGGGCAGCGCCGGCCAGTATTTGCGGATTGCCGGATAGAAGCGCTCGGCGCGTGACGGATCGACTTCATAGTCGATGGTCTCGATCCATTCGACGTCGGGGCCGAAGCGCGCCTGTCCTGCCATGTCCAGCGTCAAATGGACGCCGAGCCCGCCGGGCTCAGGCACGGGATAGATCAGGCGCGAGAACGGGGCGCGCGCATTGCAGCTGAAATAATTACCCTTGGCGAGATAGGCCGGTGGAATCCGGTCGACCGGCATGCCGTCGATGTGACGCGCTACGGTCGTGGCCGAAAGCCCCGCAGCGTTGACGAGCAGACCGCATTGCAGTGTCATCGGCGCTTCGCCGCCGGTTTCGATCTCGATCATTCCGGCGTCGGCCTTGGCGCGGATCAGCGGCGTGTGAAACGCAAAGGCGGCGCCGGCGTCCTCGGCCTCGCCGCGCAGCGAGAGCATGTAGGCATGGCTGTCGATGATGCCGGTCGACGGCGACAGCAGCGCGGCGTCGCAGGCCAGCGCCGGCTCCAGCGCACGCGCGGCCTCGCCCGAGAGCAGCTGCATGTCGAGCACACCATTGGCCTCGGCATGCGCCTTGATCGATTGCAGCTTCTCGGTTTCCTTCGCATTGGTCGCGACGATCAGCTTGCCGCAGTTCTTGTGCGGGATGCCGCGCTCGCCGCAATAGCGATACAGCGCTTGCTTGCCGCCGACGCACATCCGCGCCATCCAGCTTCCGGCGCGGTAATAGATCCCGGCGTGGATCACTTCGCTGTTGCGCGAGGAGGTGACGGTGCCGATGGCCTCGGCCTGCTCCAGCACGATCACCTCGCGCCCGGCCTGCGCGAGCCTCCTTGCCACCGCGAGCCCGACGACGCCGGCTCCGATGACGACGCAGTCGACCTTATCCATGATTGTGCAGAAGTCCCGCTGAAGGTGCCGGGGGCGCCGGTTTGCTTGGGAAACGTGCCGCGCGACCATTTTCCGTTAAGGAAGCATTTATCATGTCAGGGCAATTGCCGTAATTCACGTCACATTTTTCTGTTGGGCGTACAGGCGTTTACCCGATCCAAACCCGTGAAGCCAGACAATCCGCAGTTGAAATCGCGGGTGGCTGATGGCTGAGAAGAACTGGCACGAAGGCAGCATGCTTCCGATTGCTGTGCAGGCCGTCGTGTGCCTAGCCAGCGCGGTCGCGCCTTCGCGTGCCTATGCGAACAGCCTCTTTCCGCCGAGTCATCTTGGCGATGTCGACCCCAATCTGGCCTGGGAAGCCCTGATCGGGGGCGTTGTCATCTGCGCGTTTCTGGTCGCCATCGCGCTGTGGATCCATTCTGCGCTGCGCCGGAGCAAGCGTTCGCAATTGCGGCGCAACGCCTTCGTCTCCTCCGCCATGAACAATCTCAACCAGGGCGTGGTGATGACGGATGCGCAGCGCCGCATCATCTTCTGCAACGACCGCTATCTCGAGATCTACGGCCTGACGCGGTCGGACCTGCGGGCCGGCATGAACGGTCACGAACTCCTCGAGCTCCGACGCAAGCGCGGGGTGCTGGGCGCCTCCGACGATGAATTTTTCGACAAGGCGTCGAGCTCCAATGGCCTGATCACGGAACTGCCGGACGGACGGGCTATCCTCGTGAAATATTTCGTGCTGCCGAACGGCGGCTCGGTGGCGACGCATCTGGACGTCAGCGAACAGCGCAGGCTGTCGCGACAGCTCGCTTCCACCAAGCAATTCCTGGAATCGGTGCTGGACCACGTGCCGGCCTGCGTGGCCGCCAAGAACATCGAGGACGGCTGCTATATCTTCGCGAACAGCGCTTATGAGCGGTTCTGGGGATTGTCGCGGGACTTTGCCGTCGGCAGGAACGCGCGGGAGCTGTTTGGACCCGGCTCGGCGGCCAGCATCGAGGCGGCCGACCGGGCAGCGCTCGATTCGCCGGACGGCCAGTACCGCAATGAGTTCGAGGTCGATCGTGCCGGCGCGCGGCGCATGGTCGCCTCGATCCGCATCGTGGTTCGCAACGAGAGCAACAAGCCAGAATTTCTGCTGGTGGTGTTCGAGGACATCACCGATCGGCAGTCGCTGTCGCAGGAGCTGGAGAGCACCAAGAAATTCCTCGAGCTCGTGGTCGACAACATCCCGGTGGCGCTGATCGTGGAGCAGGTCAAGGATGGCCGCTATCTGCTCGCCAACCGCAGCGCCGAGACGATCCTCAATCGCAGGCGCGAGGAAGCCACCGGCCTGACCGCCTCCGACATCTTCAATGCCAAGGAAGCCAAGCTGATCATCGCGCGCGACGAAGCCGCGATCAAGAAACGCGGGATGATCACCGAGGAGCATCCGATCTCCACCAAGGACGGCCTGCGCCTGTTCCTGACCCGCCGTGCCACGGTGCTCAACGACGCCGGCGAGCCGCAATATCTGATCAAGACCCACGAAGACGTCACCAACCGCCGGCAGACCGAGTCGCGCATGGCGCACATGGCCTACCATGACGGCCTCACCGACCTGCCGAACCGTGCCGCCTTCCTTCAGGCGCTCAACCAGATGATCGAGGCTTGCGAGGGGACCGACGAGGAATTCGCGGTCCTTTGCGTCGATCTCGACGGCCTCAAGGAAGTCAACGACGTGTTCGGCCATGCGCTGGGCGACAAGCTGTTGGTCGAGGTGGCCCAGCGGCTCCAGGACACCGCACGCGGCGGCCTGGTGGCGCGTCTTTCCGGCGACGAATTCGGCCTGATCATCGACGGCAAGCAGCCCGACGTGGGCCTCGCGCTGGCCCAGCAGCTTGGCGAGGCGCTGGCCCCGGAATTCCACATCGATGGCCGCGCTGTCCGTGCCGGCATCACCACGGGCATGTCGATCTTCCCGCACAACGGCCCCGACGGCGCCGCGCTGCTCGCCAATGCCGGTGCGGCTCTGTTCCGCGCCAAGCAAAAATCGCGCGGCACGATCAGCCTCTACCAGCCTGAGATGGACCAGCAGATCCGCGACCGCCGCGTGCTGCACCAGGACCTGTCGAAGGCAATCAAGAACGGCGAGCTGTCGCTTGCCTTCCAGCCGCAGGGGATCGCGCGCAACAGCGTCGCCGAGAGCGAGATCATCGGCTTCGAGGCCCTGGCACGCTGGCAGCACCCGGTGCGCGGCCAGGTCTCGCCGGCCGAATTCATCCCGATCGCGGAAGAAAGCGGCCTGATCGTCGAGATGGGCGAATGGATCCTGCGGGAGGCCTGCCGCGAGGCGGCGTCGTGGCCGAAGCCGCTCCAGGTCGCGGTCAATCTGTCGCCGGCGCAGTTCATGCACGGCGACGTGGTCGGGCTCGTCCATTCGATCCTGATCGAGACCGGGCTGGCGCCCGGCCGGCTCGAGCTCGAAATCACCGAGGGCGTGCTGATCGAGGATTTTGATCGCGGCCTGGCGTTGCTGCGCCGGCTGAAGGCGCTGGGCGTCCGCATCTCGATGGACGATTTCGGCAGCGGCTATTCCTCGCTGAGCTATCTGCAGGCATTCCCGTTCGACAAGATCAAGATCGACCGCGCCTTCATCATCAATCTCGGCCGCAACCCGCAATCGGCGGCGATCGTCCGCGCCGTGATCGACCTCGGTCACGGCCTCGAAATGTCGATCATCGCCGAGGGCGTCGAGACGATCGACCAGCTCGCCTTCCTCGCCAGGGAAGGCTGTGACGGCGTGCAGGGCTATCTGCTCGGCAAGCCGCTTCCGATCGGGCAATATGCCGGCCTCGTCGGCCGCGTCGAGGCCTTGGAGCTTGCGCTCAAGACCGGCTAAAGCGTCGTCAAGCGAAGTAGCGGCCGGTTCACGTCAAGAAAACGCGTCGAAATAGCAATCAAGGGCCCCGTTCCGATTTCATCGGAACGGAAATGGTTCTAGTGATGGAGCGCTTCGCTCCCATTCGACGGTCTCATGGCGCACTACGATCTCGCGATCATCGGCGGCGGCCTGAACGGCGTCAGTCTCGCCCGCGATGCCGCCGGCCGCGGGCTGCGGGTGATCCTGATAGAGCAGGGCGATCTGGCCGCTGCCGCCTCGTCGGCGACGCCACGATTGATCCATGGCGACTTGGCGGTGCTGGAGCGGCGCGGCTTCCGGCGGGTGCGCCGGGCGCTGGCCGAACGCCGGACCTGGCTCAGAATCGCGCCGCATCTGGTGCGGCCGATGCGCTTCGTGATCCCCGCCCATTCCGACGAGCGTCCGCCATGGTTGTTGCGTGCGGGCCTGTATGTTTACGACGCTCTCACGAACCGCGGCGGCCTCTCGGGATCGACGACCCTCGACATCACGCATCATCCGGTCGGCAACGCGCTGAAGCGTCCGTTCGGTATCGCCTTTGAATACGCCGATTGCGTCGTCGACGATTCGCGCCTGGCGGTGCTCACGGCGCTGGATGCCGCCGAGCGCGGCGCCGCGATCCGCACTGGCGCGCGTTGCGTGCGCGCCGACAGAACCGACATCTGGCGACTCGCTCTGGTCGATCGCGGCCATCGCCGAGTGATCACGGCGAATGCGCTCGCCAATGCCACCGGCGGCTGGACGTCGATGGTTGCGGAGACCGTGCTGCGGCAGCCGCAGCCGCCGATGGTGGCGATGCAGATGAGCCAGATCGTCGTGCCGAGGCTGTTTGAATCCGACAACGTCTATGTGTTCCAGAACAATGACGGTCGGCTGATTTTTGCCAGCCCGTTCGAGCGGGATTTCACGCTGGTTGGCACGGTCACGCGCGACTTCATCGGCGATCCCGCGATCGTCGCGATGCCGGGGGCCGACGTCAGCTATCTCTGCGGCGCCGCGAGCCGCTATTTCCGCGAGCGCGTTGCTCCGACCGACGTGGTGCGCACGGTTTCCGGCGTCAATCTGACGCTCGCGTCCGCGTGGCGGCGCGACGGGACGACGTTGTTTCATGCGCGCCGGCGCAAAGCGCCGCTGCTCACCATGTTCGGCGGCGACGTCACGACCTCGCGCTTTCGCGCCGAGCGGGCAGTGACGCGGCTGACGCCGTTCTATCCGATGTCGCGACCTTGGACTGCCGGCGCAGCATTGCCGGGAGGAGATTTCGCCTGGGATCGTTTCGAGACCGAAGTCGATCTCGCCTGCCATCGTTGGCGCTTTCTCTCTGAACCGCAGGCCCGGCGCCTGGTTGCGGCCTACGGCACGCGATTGCCGGCCGTGCTGGGCGAGGCGAAGACGCGGGACGAGCTCGGCCCGGGCTTTGGTCCCGAGCTGACCGGCGCCGAGGTGCGTTATCTCATGACCCGCGAATGGGCGCGCTTCCCCGAGGACATCCTGTGGCGGCGTTCCAAGCTCGGCCTGACCATGCCCGCGGGGGACCGCGACGCACTGGCTGTGTTCATGGCGGATCCGCCTCGAACCGGTTGAGCAAAGGACGATCCGCCGCTAGCGTGCGGCGGCATCGGGGTTGGCAGGGACCATGACGGACGAATTGCCCAAAACGGACGCCGTGGCTGGAGACAGTCAGCCGACTGGGGGTGAGCCGCTGCTGCGGATCGAGAACGTGGCGAAGAGATTCGGGACGTTCCGTGCCGTGGACGGCGTGTCGCTCGACATCAAGGCCGGCGAGTTTTTTGCGCTGCTGGGTCCGAGCGGCTGCGGCAAGACCACGCTGCTGCGCATGCTCGCGGGCTTCGAAGCTCCGGATGAAGGGCGCATCCTGCTCGGCGGCAAGGATATCGCGCAGGCGCTGCCGCATGAGCGGCCGATCAACATGATGTTCCAGAATTACGCGCTGTTTCCGCATTTGTCGGTGCGCGACAACATCGCCTTCGGCCTCAAGCGCGCCGGTATGGGGCGCGCCGATATCGCGACGCGCGTCGCGGAGATGATCGCGCTGGTAAAGCTCGAGGGACTGGAGAAGCGCAAGCCCGACCAGCTTTCCGGCGGCCAGCGACAGCGCGTCGCGCTGGCCCGCGCGCTGGCGCGCCGGCCGCAATTGTTGCTGCTCGACGAGCCGCTCGCCGCCCTCGACAAGAAGCTGCGCGAGAGCACGCAAGGCGAGCTGATGGAGCTGCAGCGCCGTCTCGGAATGACCTTCATCATCGTTACCCACGACCAGGAGGAGGCGATGACGATGGCTGATAGAATCGGCGTGATGAACGCCGGCAAGCTCGTCCAGGTCGCTGGCCCCCGTGAGCTCTATGAGGCGCCGCGGTCACGCTGGATCGCGGAGTTCGTCGGCGACATCAATCTGTTCGACGCCGAGTCCAAATTGCGAGACGGTCATCGCCTGGTCGTTGGCACGCGCGATGCTGGCACGCTGGTGGTGGCCGAGCCGCGCCAGCCCGTCGGTGAAAGCCGATTTTCGGTCGCGATCCGCCCCGAGAAGATCAAGCTGTCGCGTCGTGGCCCCGTGAGCGAAGCCGGTCGTGAAGCCGCGATCAACCGGCTCGACGGCGTGATCGCCGACATCTGCTATCTCGGCGGCACCACCACCTACAAGGTGAAGCTCGATTCCGGCGGCCTGGTGCAGGCGTCCGTCGCCAACAGCGCGCGCCTCGATGTCGATGCCTACAGCCTGAACCAGCATGTCGTGGCCTGGTTTACGCCCGACGACTGCGTGGTGCTGCCGTCATGAGCGCCCGCCGGATTTTCGCGCGACCGGCGCGCTTCGCCGCGATCGCGCCCTATGTCTGGATGGTGCTGTTCTTCCTGGTGCCGTTCGGCTTCGTGCTGAAGATCAGCCTGTCGCAAACTGCGATCGCGCAGCCGCCTTACGAGCCGGTGTTCGACCTGACGGCGGGATGGACGGCGATCCGGGCGGCCTTTGCCGCGCTCTCGATCGACAATTTCAGACTGCTCACCTCGGACGACCTTTATGTGTTCGCCTACCTGCGCAGTCTCATCGTTGCCGTCACGGCGACCGCCTTGTTGCTGCTGATCGGCTATCCCATCGCCTATGGCATGGCGCGACTGCCGAAGCGCTGGCAGGCGGTGGCGATGGTGCTGGTGATCGTGCCGTTCTGGACCTCGTTCCTGATCCGCATCTATGCCTGGATCAACATCCTCCAGCACGACGGCCTGCTCAATCAGATCCTGCTGGCGCTGCATCTGGTTGGCGAGCCCGTGGTGTGGCTCTCCACGGACACTGCGATGTATATCGGCATCGTCTATTCCTATCTGCCGTTCATGATCCTGCCGCTTTACGCCACGCTCGCCAAGATGGAGCCGGCACTGGAGGAGGCAGCCGGCGATCTCGGCGCGCCACCCTGGCAGGTGTTCTGGCTGGTGACGTTCCCGTTGTCGCTGCCGGGCGTCGGCGCCGGCGTGCTCTTGTGCTTCATCCCGATCGTCGGCGAGTTCGTGATCCCGGATCTTCTGGCCGGCTCCAATTCGCTGATGATCGGCCAGACGCTGTGGCTGGAATTCTTCACCAATAAGGACTGGCCGGTTGCCTCGAGCGCAGCGATCGTGCTGCTCGTGGTGCTGCTGCTGCCGCTTCTGCTCTACGAGCGGCTGCAGCGGCGGCAGCTGGAGGAGCGGTGAGATGCGCCAGTTCTCCCGCCTGTCCCGTTTCAATGTCGCCTCGCTCGCGCTGGGGCTCGCCTTCCTTTACTTGCCGATCCTCATTCTCGTCATCTATTCCTTCAACGCCTCGCGGCTGGTGACGGTGTGGGGTGGCTGGTCGCTGCGCTGGTATCGCGAGTTCTTTGCCGACCGCGCCATGATCGAGGCCTCCTGGATGAGCCTGCGGGTCGCGACCACGTCTGCGACCATCGCCACGCTGCTCGGCACGCTCGCCGCGGTGGCGCTGTCGCGCGGCGAACGCTTTCGCGGCCGCACGTTGTTCTCCGGCATGCTCTATGCGCCGCTGGTGATGCCGGAGGTGATCACGGGCCTGTCGCTTCTGCTGCTGTTCGTGGCGCTGAACGCCGAGCGCGGCTTCTGGACGGTGACGATCGCCCACACCACGCTGACGATGTGCTTCGTTGCCGTGGTCGTGCAGTCGCGCCTTGGCTCGCTCGACCGCTCGCTGGAGGAGGCGGCGATGGATTTGGGCTGCGCGCCCGTCCGCGCCTTCCTGTCGGTTACGCTGCCGCTGATCGCGTCTGCGATCGTCGCCGGATGGATGCTTGCCTTCACGCTTTCGCTCGACGATCTCGTGATCGCGAGCTTCACCACGGGGCCGGGGTCGGCAACCTTGCCGATCCGGATCTATTCAGAGGTGCGGCTGGGGGTGAAGCCGGAGATCAACGCGATTTCCACGCTGGTGATCGCCCTGATCGCAGTCGTCATCGTCATCGCCTCGCTTGCCTCGAAATTGTCGAGCTCGCAGGGCGAGAGCGCCGCCCCGCTGTAGGGAGGAACGGATCATGATGTTCGCCTATCAGATACTGGTCCATACGCCGCCTTGGGTCTGGATCCTGTTCGCCTACCTGGTCTGGCAGGGCATCAAGGCGATGCAGCCGCGCAAGGCGCCGATCTGGCGCGCGCTGATCGTGCCGGTCGTTTTCATCGTGTGGGGAATCTCGCGGATCGGATTCGGACAACAGGCCAACGCCTGGCCGCTCGTCGCGTGGATCGCGGCAGCGCTCGTGCTCCTGCCGCTCGGCGTACTGACGCCGCGTCCGTTCGATGTCGATCACAAGACGGGCGAGATCATCCGCCCCGGCAGCGCGTTTGCGCTGGTCCGCAATCTGATCGTGTTCTCGCTGCAATATGCCGTCGGTGTGATCTCGGCGATCGATGCCGGCGACCGTGCGCTCGCAATCATCGTTGGCCGCGCCATCTCGGGCGCGACCGCCGGCTACTTCTTCGGCTCGATGATCGCGCTCCTGATTGCCTACCGCAGGAAGCGCGCAGCCGATGCTTGAAGCTTGAGCATGGTCTATTCGGAAAACCGCGTCACGCTTTTCCGGACCATGCTCTAGGACTTCACGGCACCCGCCGTCAGACCGCCCACCATGTAGCGGCGGAAGGCGTAATAGACCGCGGCCGGCGGCAGCGCGTAGATGAAGCCGGTGGTCATCAACAGCTCCCAGGGCGAATCGTCGGCGGCGAGGAAGTTGCCGAGTGCGACGGGAAGCGTGATCTCGCGGTCGTTCGAGAGCAGCAGGAACGCATAGAGATATTCGTTCCAGGCGAGCAGCACCGCATAGGTGCCGATCGCGACCAGCGAGGGCATCATCAGAGGCAGGTACACCAGGCGGAAGATCTGCAGCGTGGTGGCGCCGTCCATCACCGCGGCTTCATCCAGCTCGACCGGGAGCTTGTCGGAGGCCTGCTTGAGCACCCAGATCGCGTAAGGGCTGGCGATCGTCACCATCGCCAGGATCAGCGACCAGTGATTGTTGAGCAGGCCGTAATTGCCCATGGTGCGGTACATCGGCACGGCGAGGAATGCCGCGGGGATGAAATAGGTGAACAGCGCGAGGTTCAGCACCATGCGACCGCCCGGCACTTTGAGCCGCGAGATCGAGAATGCCGCGGACGTGGCGATGAACAGCGTCAGCACGCCGACCGAAGCCGCGATCAGCGTCGAATTCCAGAACTGGACGTAGAAGTCGCGCAGGAAATAGTGCTGCTGCTTGAACACGATCTCGAAGTTGTGCAGCGTCGGATGATCCGGCCACAGCTTGCCCGAGAACGCATCTTCCTTCGGGGAGATCGCGAACAGGAACATGTGGTAGATCGGAATCATCGTCCACAGGAAGACGGGAATGCCGATCAGCAGCAACCGGGCTTCGGTCGCGACGTCGCGCCAGGAAAACTCGCTTACGCCGGGAAGCTTCATCGCGACAACCGTTTCATCATGAAGTACACGAGCGGCAGGACGAACGGCATCGCGCAGACGATGGAAGCCATCGCGAGCGAGAGCTGGTCGAGCCGGAGATAGCGGATGCCGAGCGTCGACAGCACATGCGTGAGGTCGGCCGGACCACCGCCGGTGAGCAGATAGACGCTGTTGAAGTCACCGAGCGTCCAGATCATCGAGAGCAGTGTGCAGGTCACGTAGAGCGTCTGCATCGACGGCCAGGTGATGAAGCGGAATTTCTGCCACCAGCTGGCGCCGTCGACCTCGGCGGCCTCGAACAGGTCGTGCGAGATCGCGAGACGTCCGGTGATCAGGATCAGCGTCCAGAACGGCAGCGACTTCCAGATGTGCACGGCGATCGCCATGGTCAGCGCCACGGTGGGATCGTTCAGCCAGTTCGGACCGTCGTCGCCGGTGAAGGAAAAGATGAAATGGTTCACCATGCCCCATTCGGGGTTGAGCATGAAGCGTACCGACAGGATGGTCGGGATCGACGGCACCGCCCAGGGCAGGATGAAGATCACCGAGAGCCATTTGATCCAGGGGCGCTGCTGCGCGAAGAAGCCGGACAGGAACAGCGCGATCAGCATCTTGATGTTGATGCCGATGACCAGGAAGATCAGCGTGTTGACCGCGGCGCGCGCGAAGATCGGGTCGTTATAGAGCGCGACATAGTTCGACGGCGCCCGCGCCAGCCACAGCCCGTAGCAGACGGGATAGACGACGAAGGCGAGAAAAACGAGCAGATAGGGCGCAAGCAGCACGATGCCCCACACCTGCGCCGGGGTCAGCCGCGGCGACAAGGGCGGAGCGGGGATCGACTGATCGCCAGAGAGCGTGATCGCCATTCTTTGGGACTCTTTGAAAGGACTTCCGGCCGCACGAGGCGGCCGGTGTTAGCGCTTTGCCTCTCCCCGCGCCAGCGGAGAGAGGAAGAAAGAGAACTTAGCCTGCAACCTGCTTGATGCGGGCGATCAGCTCGTCGACGGCCTTGTCGACCGGGACCTTCTCGCTGACGACCCGGTTCATGGCCTTCGCCCACACGTTCTCGTTGTTCAGGATCGTGAACTTCCAGTTCTTGGTGAAGTCGAACGGAGCGGTGCCGCCGGTGAACTGGGCATAAACCGCTTTGCGGTGCTTGTCAGCCTGCCAGAACGGGCTGGCCTGGCTTTCCTTGGTCACCGGGAACCAGCGGCCGAGCGCGCCCTCGATATAGGGACGGACGTTCTCCTCCTGCAGCAGGAAGCTGATGAACTGCTTGGCCTCGGCCTTGTTCTTCGCTGCGGTGAAGATCAGCCCGGTCTTGACGTCGGAGCGATAGCGAATGGTTGAACCATCCGGCGCCTTCGGGAAGGACGCGGTGATGATGTCCTGCTCATAAGCCTTCTTGCCGGCGTCGCGCTGCTCCTGGGTGAGGGCCTGATTCTGCGAGTCCTCGTACCACTTCGCCGCGATCGAGATCGTGAAATTGTGGGTCATCACGATCGTCTTGTTGTGGAAGGCGACGTTGTTGTCCGGATCCTTCCAGGTCGTCGAGGACGGCGGGGTGCAGCCCTTGATGTAGGTGTCGGTGTAGTCCTTCATCGCCTTGATTAGGCCGTCGCGGACCTTGGGGTCGTCGACCAGAAGCTTGCCGTCGTCATCGACCAGCTTGACGTGATAGGCGTCCATGAAAGTGTAGAACGACTGGAAGGCGTCGGTGGATTCGACACCCATCGGCTGGCCGACGGCGTAGATCCGCTGGCCGGTGGCCTTGCGGATCGCCGGCTGCACCTTGTCGCACCAGAAGGTCCAGTAGCCTTCCCAATCATTCGGGATGTCGCTCTGCTTGAAGCCCGCCTTCTCCAGCATGTCGTTCCAGATCTGGACGTGCATGCTCTGCTGCTTCAGCGGGAAGCCGTAATAGGCCTTCTTCTTGGTGACGTCGTTATAGAGGATCGAGGCGTCCAGCGTGTTCTGCACGAACCGACCCTTGATCGGCTCCATGACATCCGTGAGGTCCTCGAGCTTGCCCTCGTAGGCCCACTTGCCCTGCGCCTGCACGTCATAGGAATCGGAATAGGCGACGTCGGGCACGGTGCCGGCGTCGAGCGCGGCGACCGTCTTCGGAATCATGTCCTGAATCGCGTACTGCGACAATTCGACCTTGATGCCGGTCTTGGCTTCGAACTTCTTGATCGTCTCGAGCAGCGCATCGTCTTCGGAGCGGTAGAAGCCCTTGCCCCACCAGACCGTAATTGTCTTCTGCTGCGCAAAGGCGGGTGCAGTGGCCGCGAACAGCCCAACCGCAGCGACCGCCAATGATACTGCGCCAATAACCTTGGATCTCACGTTTTTCTCCCTCAAACGGCCGGTGTTTTTAACCGGTCGTATAAAACACTAGCCCATGCCCGCTATCCGATCTAGCGCCATGTTGTCAGACCTAGGTCGAGGGGTGCCGGGCTCTCGGAGATGCTTAATGTGCGCATCGATCCAATCACCGCATCAATTCGCGGCAATCAATTCGCCTCGTGCGTTCCGGCCTCGACCGACCATTCGCTCCCGACATACCTGCTCGCCGCCAGCGAAAGACCTGCCTGCTGGAGGCCTCTGCGGAACGCTCTTGCGCCGCTGCGCGCGCGGGCCATCAGCGTTTCCCCTTTGGGCCGATCGCCTCAGCGGAACGAGGCTTGCCATGTCCGCTCGTCCGGGATGGCGAGCGCCATGCCTCGAGGAGCATCTTGAGAAACTGGCTGGCATGAGGCGATAGCGTCGCTCCGCGCCTGCGCACGATTCCGATCGTTCGCGACACCTCCGGCTCGATCAGCCGAACGGTGTGAATGATCGGATGGCCGGCGGCGGGCGTCGCGAGCCTCGGCAGCACGGCGATGCCCAGTCCCGCTTCGACCAGGCCGAGCGAGCCGGAGAGGTGAGCGACTTCATAGGACCAGTTCAGCTGCAGGCCCTGTCGCGCCAGCGCATTGTCGATCAACGCGCGGTTGCCGCTGTTGCGACCGACAGTGATGACCCGGTGCGATACGATCTCCGACCAGCTGACCTGTTTGCGCGATGCCAGCGGATGATCATGGCGGCAGGCCAGGACGAAAGGATCCTCGACCAGTTTCTCAAATTCGATTTCGGCATGCGAAGCGCCGATGAAATTGATGCCGAAGTCGACTTCTCCGCGCGCGACCGCCTCCAATCCCTCATTGGCACCGATGTCCAGAATCCGGATGCGAATGCGGGGATACGCTTCGGCAAACCGGCCGATCGCACGCGGCAGGAAGTAGAACACCGCCGTCGGCACCGCAGCCACCGAGACCAAACCCGAACTCCGCGCGCCGATATCATGGATGGCGAGCACCGAGGTCTCGAACTCGTCGATGAGGCGGCGCACCTTCGGAAGGAAGTCGCGGCCGGTCATGGTGAGATTGACGTGACGCGTCGAGCGTTCGAGCAACGGCGCACCGAGACTTTCTTCCAGCTTCTGAATGCGTCGACTGAGCGCCGGCTGAGACAGGTTCAGCGCCTTGGCGGTCCGCACGAAGCTTCCCGTCTCCGCGACGGTGATGAATGCCTTGAGGTCGAGCAGCTCTGCGTTCATGGGCTCGCTCCATTATGTCGATAAGCGGAATAATACCTCAGATATTTGCATTTCACAAAATAGTTGAGAGCGAGGATGTTCTGGCTCGGACGAAGATGTCGCCGAACGGAACAGCTCCATGAACGATCAGATTGCCATTCCCTGTGGGGTCATGCGCGGGGGGACCTCACGGGGCCCGTTTTTCCTGGCCCGCGATCTTCCCGCCGACCCCGGCCTGCGCGATGCACTTCTATTGTCCGTGATGGGAAGCGGACACGACCTCGGGATCGATGGAATCGGCGGCGGCAATGCCGTCATCAACAAGGTCGCGATCGTCGGACCGGCATCGGTCCCGGGCGCCGACGTCGACTATTTGTTTGCCCAGGTGCGCGTTCGGGAAGGGATCGTCGATACGTCACCGAACTGCGGAAACATGCTGGCGGCCGTAGGGCCGTTCGCAATTGAAGCCGGCTTGGTCGCGGCCGCCGGCGATCGCACCCATATACGCATCCACAACGTCAACACCGGCAAGCTGATTGATGCGACGGTTGCCACTCCCCGAGGGCGGGTGACCTATGAGGGCGAGGCGCGGATCGACGGTGTGCCGGGAACGGCGGCACCCATCGAACTGTCGTTCCCGAACGCGGCCGGCGCGCGCACCGGTCGCCTCCTTCCCACGGGACGGCCGGTCGATCGCATCGACGGGATCGACGTGACCTGCATCGACGCGGCCATGCCGGTCATGCTGGTCCGCGCGGCGGATATCGGCTGCAGCGGCCGTGAGGCACCGTCGGATTTCACCGACAACTGCTTCCGCGCGCGTCTCGAACATCTGCGCATCGAGGCCGGTCGCCTCATGGGCTTTCCAAATTCGGCGGCAATGGTGATCCCGAAACCGGTTCTGATCGCGCCTGCAAACGAGGCGACGCTGAACGTCAGGTACTTCATGCCGCACGACTGCCATGGCGCGCTCGCGGTGACCGGCGCCGTCGCGATCGCGACGGCCTGTATCACGGCAGGGACGATTGCCGCAGAGACGGTGGGGCCGCTGGCTCTGCCGGCGCCGATCACGCTGGCCCATCCGTCCGGCCAACTCGTGGTTCGGCTGGAGCCGGGTCCGGTCGCCCGGGTGCAGCGGACAGCCCGGCGAATTTTCGAGGGGCACGTCTTCGCCCGCCGATCGCACCTGCCGCAATCGGTACTGGCGGCCTGACGCCGGACCGCCTTCGAAGCCTTCAATAATCAGACCCAAGGGAGAAACGAGCATGCAGATGCAAGCGCCGGCTGAGCCCGCGAACGGCGAACTGCGAAAGCCATTCTACCGGATTCTCTACGTCCAGGTGCTGATCGGCCTCGTGCTGGGCGTCCTCACGGGCCATTTCTGGCCGGAATTTGGTGCCGCGCTGAAGCCCTTTGGTGATGGCTTCGTCAAGCTGGTCAAGATGATGATCGCGCCGATCGTGTTCTGCACCATCGTCAGCGGCATCAACAGTGTCAGCGATTCCCGCGAGGTCGGCCGCACGCTGGTGAAATCCATGGCGCTGTTCTACCTGCTGACCGTGCTCGCTCTGCTGGCCGGGCTGATCGCGGTGTCGCTGATCCAGCCGGGCGTCGGCATGCATGTGTCCGTCAATACGCTGGATCCTTCGGTGGCTGCGAAATTCACCAAGCAGGCAGCTGCGACCGGATTTGCGGACTTCATGCTGCACATCATCCCGCATTCCTTCTTTGGCGCGTTTGCCGATGGCGAAGTGCTGCCGGTCCTGCTGATCTCCATCCTGATCGCCTTTGGCCTCGGCCGTGCCGGTGAGGGTGGTGCCGTGGTGACGAAGGCAGTCGAGTCGTTCTCGCAGGTGCTGTTCGTGTCCTTCGGCTTCATCATGAAGCTCGCTCCGATCGGCGCCTTCGGCGCCATGGTGTTCACGGTGGGCCGCTATGGCATCCGTTCGATCGGCTCGCTCGGACTGCTGATCCTGACCTTCTATATCGCCTGCTCCGTCTTCGTCGTTGTCGTGCTTGGTACGCTGGCGCGGCTGAACGGCTTCAGCCTATGGAAGACCATCCGCTACTTCAAGGAAGAGCTGCTGATCGTGCTCGGCACGTCATCATCGGAGCCGGCCCTGCCTGGCGCGCTGCGCAAGCTGGAGCAGCTCGGATGCCGGAAAGGCGTATCAGGGCTCGTGCTGCCGATGGGCTACTCTTTCAATCTGGACGGCAGCGCCATTTATCTCACCCTGGCGTCTATCTTCATCGCGCAGGCCTGCGACATTCATCTGTCCTGGGGACAGGTTGCGGCAATGCTCGGACTGATGCTGCTGACGTCGAAAGGGGCGGCCGGAGTCACCGGCAGCGGCTTCGTCGCGCTGGTCGCGACTCTCTCCGTCATGCCGGACCTGCCCGTGACCGGCGTGGCGCTGCTCGTCGGCATCGACCGCTTCATGTCGGAGGCGCGGGCGCTGACCAGCATGATCAGCAACTGCGTCGCGGCCATCACGGTTTCGCTGTGGGAGAACGCCTGCGACCGCGAAGTGCTGGCCCGCGAACTCGGACAGCATGGCGCTCTCGAGGTCGCGGTCGGGACCACGATCGAGGTAGCACCAGCGATGTAGGAGAACGAGAGCTGGATTTCGACGACGAAATCGGCCGCTTGATGCCGCTTTGGACGAAACGGTCGTCGTATTCAGTTTGGCAAGGCAGCCTGTGGCGTCCTTAGTTGGACTTGGCGTTGTCCTTCGCATTCTCCGCCGTAGGCGATCCCTCCGGCGCCTGTCGCTTTCCGCCGGTGATGCGCTGCTTCAAGAGGTCGAGGAAAGGAGACGCCGCAGGCGATTGCCGGATCAGGGCCTCGGGGTCGGGGAAGATCAGTGGATCGTCCCACGGACCCTGCACCATGAAGGGCAATTGAAAGCCGGACGTCGTGTTGAGGCTCGCCACGCCTTTCATGTCGTATTCGCGCGTCGGCACCGACGCGGTGCCGGTCAGCGTAATCTTCGCCGAAGGGCCTTCGATGCGGATGTCCTCGGCGGTGGCGATGCCGTCGGCGAATTTCACTGCGATCGTGAGGCTGTCATAGGGCGTCGAGCCGTTGCGGAAATTGCCGCCGCCGGACAGCGGCCGACGCTCGAGTCGCTTCAAGAGCTGCTCGGCATTGAAGCCTGAGATCGCGCCGTCATGCCCGGTCACGGTGGCGGTGCCGTCGAGCGACTGCACCAGGCCGAACGGGCTCGAGCCGGAGGCGAGCAGAGACACGTTGATGTTGCCGCGGCCGGACAGCTTGTTGAGGCCGAACAGCTCGGTGGCACAGGCCTGCAGGTCGACGTCGGTGAACTGGAACTGTGCTTTGATGTCGGCAACGCTGTCGGAGCGCGAGATGCCGAACGAACCCTTGGCAATGCCGCCATAGACCTGCGCCTCGCCGACCGAGAGTGCCAGAGTGCCGTTGCGCAAATTGGCGCCGATTGCAGTGCGGCCGAGCTTGGTCGGGCCGACCGTCAGCCTGGCCGCCGACAGGCGCATGTCGAGGTCGGTGGTCGAGAGGCCGTTGAGGTCGAACAGCTGCCTGTTCCAGTCGCGCGCGCCGCTTGCGAGCAGGCGGAAGGTCGAGATGTAGGGCGTGAAGTCGAGCGCATCGGCGGCGAGCGTCGCCTGCAGCGTCTGCCGGCCATTATTGGCATAGGTCATGACGCCTTCGGCGGCATTGCCGTCGAGCTCGACATTGACGTTGGTGAGCGCGATCGAGGCGCCCACGACGTTGGCGCGCGCCTTCAGCGTGAAGCGGCCGAAGCCGCCGCTGCCGGGCTGCGGCTGCCCGGTCCAGCGCAGCGCGTTGCGCAAGGACGGGCTGTCGATGGTGAGGGTGCCTTCCATCATCGGGCTGGTGCGGTTGGCGACACTGCCGTCAAAGGCGAGCTTGAGTGGAGCGCTCGCGATCCGCGCCTTCAGCCCGGAACGGTCGCCGGACAGGGCGGCGACGAAGTCGGCAAAGCTGATCGAGCCGTCGACGCGTTCGCCGCGCCAGTCGAACTGCCCGGTCGCGGCGAAGGAGCGCGAGATCGAGGGCCAGGCCAGCGACAGGTCGATGTCGTCGAACTGCTCGGTGGCGTGCGTGGCCGCGTCCTCGTAATGGAGCACGCCGTCCTGAATCCTGATTTCGGAGAACGACACCTGATTGTCGGCGCCGGGCTTCATTGTGCGCGCAATGGTCTGGATGAAGGGCGTCCAGTTGCTCTCGCCATCCGGTTTCAGGCTGACATGGATGTGCGGCCGGAGCAGCGTCAGGTCGGCGATCTCGAAGCGCTGCAGCAGCAGGGGCAGGAGCCTGAGATTGGCGGTGAGCACGTCGACATGGAGCGCGGGGTCGGCAGTGCCGCCGCCCTTCAGGCCGACGTCATGGAAGGAGATGTAGCTCGCCGGCAGCACGGAAATGTCGATGCTGCCTGCCACGCTGAGCTCGAGCCCGGTGACGTCGCGGATCTGCGCTTCCACCGCCTTGCGCAGCGCGTCGCGGTTGATGAGCCAGGAGGTCGCGATCAGGGCGATCAGCGCGACGCCGAGCAGCGCCGCGATCGGCGTCCCGAGGCGCTTCATTCCTTGGGCCATGGTCAATGGCATGTCCTGATCGGGTTGGTCGTTGGAGCCGGAAGGGCGGGCCGGGAAACCTGCGCGCCCCACGCCCAAGTCCTGTTAGGTTAAGTCCTGTTAGTTAAGTGCCGCAACTTGATGGGTTTTCTTGTCGCTTTCAAGGCCGGGGACGGGTCTGCCCACGGCGTGGGCAGCTTCTACCACCGGCTCTCGGAACGGAGAACCCCGTATCATTGACGGCTTCGGACGATTTCGCCTAATAATCGCCGCCAATAAGGGCGCGACGCCTGCAAGCTGCAGCTTCAGTCGAGGTTTTTTTGCATGAACAAGGTCTATCCCGACGCCAAGTCGGCTCTTGAGGGCATTCTCAAGGACAACATGATGATCATGTCGGGGGGCTTCGGCCTCTGCGGTATCGCCGAGTCGCTGTCGGATGCGATCCGCGACTCCGGCGTCAAGGGGCTGACCGTGGTCTCGAACAATGCCGGCGTCGACGGCATTGGGCTCAGCCGCCTGCTGGAGACCCGCCAGATCAAGAAGATGATCTCGTCCTATGTCGGCGAGAACAAGCTGTTCGCCCAGCAATTCCTGGCCGGCGAGCTGGAGCTCGAATTCAACCCGCAAGGCACGCTCGCCGAGCGCATCCGCGCCGGCGGCGCCGGCATCCCGGCCTTCTACACCAAGACCGGCGTCGGCACGCTGATCGCCGAAGGCAAGGAAGTGAAGGAGTTCGACGGCGAGAAGTACCTGATGGAGCGCGGCCTGTTCGCCGACCTCGCCATCGTGCACGCCTGGAAGGGCGACACCGCCGGCAACCTCATCTACCGCAAGACTGCGCGCAACTTTAATCCGATGATGGCGACCGCCGCCAAGATCACGGTGGCCGAGGTCGAGCATCTCGTTCCCGCCGGTGAACTCAATCCCGACCACATCCACACGCCCGGCATTTTCGTGAAGCGCATCGTCGAGGTCGGCACGGCCACGAAGCGCATCGAATTCCGCAACACCCGCCCGCGCCCGACCAGCGCACCCGCGGCCGGAACAGGAGTTGAAATCTGATGGCCTGGACCCGTGAACAGATGGCTGCGCGCGCCGCGAAGGAATTGCGTGACGGCTACTACGTCAATCTCGGCATCGGCATCCCGACGCTGGTCTCGAACTACATCCCCGACGGCGTCGACGTCAGCCTCCAGAGCGAGAACGGTATGCTCGGCATGGGCCCGTTCCCCTATGAGGGCGAAGAGGACGCCGATCTGATCAACGCCGGCAAGCAGACCGTGAGCGAGCTGCCCTCGACCTCGTATTTCTCGAGCGCGGATTCGTTCGGCATGATCCGCGGCGGCCACATGGATCTGTCGATCCTCGGCGCCATGCAGGTGGCCCAGAACGGCGATCTCGCCAACTGGATGATCCCGGGCAAGATGGTCAAGGGCATG
Source organism: Bradyrhizobium sp. T-1 (assembly GCF_053592855.1). NCBI lineage: Bacteria > Pseudomonadati > Pseudomonadota > Alphaproteobacteria > Hyphomicrobiales > Nitrobacteraceae > Bradyrhizobium > Bradyrhizobium sp. T-1. The sequence goes on from NZ_CM132115.1 coordinate 1,371,148, forward strand.
GGCGGCGCGATGGACCTCGTTGCCGGCGTCAAGCGCGTCGTCGTGGTGATGGAGCATTCGGCCAAGGACGGCGCCAAGCTCCTGAAGAAGTGCAATCTGCCGCTAACCGGCGAGCGCGTCGTTGATATGGTCGTCACCGATCTCGCCGTCTTCACCATCGACAAGCACGGTGACGGCGGCATGGCCCTGATCGAGCTCGCCGACGGCGTCACGCTCGACGAGGTCAAGGCCAAGACCGAAGCCGAATTCCGCGTCGCACTGAAGAACACGTAAGCGGGCGATCGCAATCATCGTGAAATGGCCGGGCTTCGTCCCGGCCGTTTTCGTTTGTCTCGCCACAAACGTCATTACGGGTCTGCGTGCTTGCGCGCGCATCCCGGAATGGCGAGGCTGAGAGTCGGCTACGACCTCGCCGCCCAGACCTTGCTCCACCGCGCCGACACGCTCGCCACCCACGACCGCTCCTCGCGCACCAGGCGGAAGCCGAGATTGGCGGGCGGTACGCCTTGCGCGCAGCCGCCGGCGCGGGCGTCGCGGATGAAGTCGGTGACATAGGCGCGGTGCGCGCCCTCTGCGACGCGCACGCCGCAATTCACCGTCGGCCGGCCGGCATTGCCGGCCTCGTCGACACGCGAGCGCACGAAGCAGGTTGACGTCCACTCCCAGACATTGCCGGCGAGATCGGAGACGCCGCGCTCGTTCAGGCCGAACTTGCCGAACGGGTAGGCTGTGGTGTCGGAGAGGTCGCGCTCGGATTCTCGCTCGTAGCGGCTGATCCAGCGCTTGGACGGGTCGTTCGCGTCGACCGCAACGCCGTCGTCCTTGAACCGGCTGCCCGCCGCAAAGGCCCATTCCTCGTCGCTCGGCAGGCGATAGTGCACGCCGGTCTTGCGCGAGAGCCAGGATGCGTAGGCTTCGGCATCGTGCCAGCTGACCTGCACGGCCGGGCGGTCGGGTGCGATGGTCACATCGCGATCGAGTCCGCGGCACCCGCCGTCCCGGACGCAAAGCTGGTAGTCAGCGGAAGAGACCTGCTCGCGCATGATGTGAAGCGGCCGCGTGAACTGCAATGCGCGTAGCGGCGCCTCGGCCTGCCGCCCGGCGCGCGTGAAGTCGCCCGCTTCGCGATAGGCGAAGCTGCCGGCGGCGATCTCGACGATTGCGGGCTCGCCCTGCGCGCCGTGCGTCGTCATCTCGGAAACCAGCGGCGCAACGGCCAGCGGTCCCGCGAAGCCGGCAGCACAGGCAAGTGCCAGTTTGAGCTTGAATGCAATCAGCATGGTCGTTCCCCCGAAAGAAGAAGGGGCCGGTGATTGCCGGCCCCTTCACGCCATTTAGTTGGTGCTGGCGGCCGGTATGTCCGCAGGCGCCTTCACCTGGGTCATCAGGTCGTCGTTCCACTTGCCCTCGACCTTGAAGTGCGCGGTGGCGCCGAGGTCGGCGGCTTCGATCAGATTATGCGTGACATAAGCGTAGATGCCGGGTTGCAGGAACTTGTACAGCGCCGCTCCCGCCGAGCCGCCGCGGATGAACCAGGTCTCAAGTCCGGTCTCCGGCGGATTGGAGAACTTGCCGGTCTCCCAGACATAGTCGCCATGGCCGCCGATCAGATGCGGACGGCTGTCGCGGTTGGCCTGCGAGTGCACGATCAGCACGTTCTCGCCGACATTCGCGGTCAGCGCGTTCTTGCCGGTGAGTGCGCCGACCTTGCCGTTGAACACGACATGGGTGGGAGTGAGCTTCTTCATCACCTCTTCGGTGTCGGTGAAGGCTTCGCCCGGCGAGTCATAGGACTTGAAATTGCCCTTCTCGTCGCGCGGCACGTACATGTCCTGCTCGCCGATGTAATAGACCTTGTCGTATTTCAGCGCGTGGCCCTTGCCGTCGTTGAGGCCGTCACGCGGCAGCACCATCACAGCGCCGTTCATGCCGGAGACGACGTGCCAGGGGATCATCGGACCGCCGGGCGCGCAGTGATAGACGAACACGCCGGTCCTGGTCGCCTTCCAGCGCAGCACGACCTGCTCGCCGGGATTGACCAGGGTGAGCGCGCCGCCGCCGAGCGCACCGGTTGCGGAATGGAAGTCGATGTTGTGCGGCATGGTGTTGGTCGCGGGATTGACCAGCGTCAGCTCGACGTAGTCACCCTCATGCGCGACCATCAGCGGACCCGGCATCGAGCCGTTGAAGGTCATGGCCTGGAAGGTGGTGCCCTTCTCGTCGATGACGACCTTCTTCTCCTGAATCGTGAGCTTGAACTCGAGGATCTTGGGACCCTGCTTCGTCGCTTGCTCGTGCGCATGCACGAAGGGCGGAGCGACCAGCTCCACCTTCTGGCGCGGCAGCTTGAGATCTTCGGCAGCGAAGGCGGGTGTTGCCAGCATCAGGGCGGTCGCTGCTGCGCTGATCAATGCGGCTCTGCGGGTGAACATCGGAAGCATCCTTCATGTGAAAGGGTTTTGATGACGGATGCAGTGTGCGCCTATCCTGGCAAGCGTGTTTGCGCTGCGACAAGGTTTTGCCGGATTCGCCTCCGGTAAAATCCTTAAGAGGTTTGCCGAAGAGCCACCGCGTGAAGGGCGCAACGGCAGAGCACGCGACACAAGTCGCGCCAATAGCCGCGTCAGCGGCAAGTCATTCGCATGTTCAGTGATGTTCGATCGTGAATGATCTGAATGCGTCGATCAGAGAAGCTCGATCGCGATCCAGACCGTCGCCCAGACTGCGAGCGAGAGTGCGGCAAGCACGACGGCCGCAATGGCCAGCACGCGTACGAGCTGGCCCGCGCCGGTGGCCGGCGCGACGGGGACGGGACGAAAATCGTCGAAGCGGGGGATATGGCCGCGAATACCGACAAGCCAGAGAACGAGATCGAGCGCGAACGACGCCATGGCCTATCTCCCAAGGGACGATAAGGGACGATGGTTGACACCATGGGCCCAATCCGGCGCTTAGACATTGAGCAAGCGCAAGGTCGTCGGGCAGAAAACGGGTAATCCAATGCCATCCGGAGTCGGCCGCGACTGCCAGCGGCATCAATTTACGAATGGGTAAGACATGAGGATCGATCTCGCAGCCAATTACGGCGAGGAGCGTCTGCCGCGCTACACGAGCTATCCCACCGCGCCGCATTTTTCACCGGCGATCGGCGCCGATACCTACGCACGCTGGCTGTCCGAGCTTCCCGGCGATGCCAGTGCGTCACTCTATCTGCACGTGCCGTTCTGCCGCGAGATGTGCTGGTATTGCGGCTGCCACACCCAGATCGTCCGTCGCGACGGACTGATCGCGGCCTATCAGCAAACGCTTTGCAGCGAGATTGCAGAGGTCGCCGAGACCATCGGTCGCCGTATCAAGGTCGAGCACATCCATTTTGGCGGCGGCACGCCGACGATCATGGCGCCGGAAGCCTTTGCCGAGTTGATGGCGGCGATGCGTCACGCCTTCTTCGTGCTGCCCTCGGCCGAAATCGCCGTCGAGATCGACCCACGGACATTGACCGCAGAGATGGTCGAGGCCATGCGGCTCTCCGGCGTCAATCGCGCGAGCCTGGGGGTGCAGAGCTTCGATCCCGTCGTGCAGCGCGCGATCAACCGCGTGCAGAGTTACGAGCAGACCGCCTCCGTCGTCGACAGGCTCAGGCGTGCCGGGATCAAGGGACTGAATTTCGATCTGATCTACGGCCTTCCGCACCAGACCATCGCGTCCTGTCTGGATACGGTGCGGCGTTCGCTCGAGCTCGCGCCGGCCCGTTTCTCGGTGTTCGGCTACGCGCATGTGCCGAGCTTCAAGAAGCACCAGCGCATGATCAATGAGGCGCACCTGCCGGACGGCCTTGCGCGCCACGACCAGGCTTGCGCCATCGCCAACGCGCTGAAGGAGGCCGGCTATGTGCAGATCGGCCTCGACCATTTTGCGCGTCCCGATGATGCCATGGCCGTGGCCTTCGATCAGGGGACGCTGCGGCGCAACTTTCAGGGCTACACCACCGATCAGGGCGAGGTGTTGCTCGGCTTCGGTGCCAGCGCGATCGGGCATCTGCCGCAAGGCTACGTCCAGAACGACGTGCAGATCGGCGCTTATCAGCACAGCATCACGAACGGCCGCCTCGCCACAGCGAAGGGCTATAGGCTCACCGACGACGACCGTCTGCGCGCCGATATCATCGAGCGGATCATGTGCGAGTTCGGCGCCGATCTCGGCGACATCTGCGCGCGACATGGCGCCGAACCGGAGGCGATGCTGGCGTCGGCATCGCGGCTGAAGTCCCTGATCTCGGATGGTGTAGTGAAGCTGGATGGCGACCGTCTCGCGGTTGCGAACGACTCGCGCTTCCTGGTCCGCAGCGTTGCTGCCGCGTTCGATGCGCATCTCGATCCGGGGAAGCAGTTGCATAGTCGGGCGGTGTAGCCTCTCTCCGTCATTCCGGGGCGTGCGAAGCACGAGCCCGGAATCCATTTTTCCACGTGATCTGCTGCATGATGGATTCCGGGCTCGCGCCAAAGCGGCGCGCCCCGGAATGACGAGTTGAGGAACTGGCGACAGCTTGCGCTTCAACAAAGAAACTCCGGCCACCTCCGCTATTTTCGTTTCGGAACGGAGTTGTCCATGCCTTTCCGATCTGACGATGTGGTCGATGACATCATGCGTACGGCGCCGCACACGATCCGCGTGTTCCTCGCCTTCAAGATGGCCTGTGTCGGCTGTCCGATCGCAACCTTCCATACTGTGGACGATGCCTGCCGCGAGCATGGTATCGACCGCGACAAATTCCTGGCTGCGCTGAGCGATTGCGTACCGGCATGAGGCGGATCGGAGTCTGCGCGGGGGCGCGCGGATTTCCGGGTGAGGGAGAGCTTTCGCCGCAAGCGAAAGTGCCCTCACCCCTAATTTTTGTGTTCACCTCTCCGCGCTTGCGGGGAGAGGTCGGATTGCATCGCATCGCAAGATGCAATCCCGGTGAGGGGGTACAGGCCTCGCTACGATCTCATACGTGGAAGGAAGCCGTCACCCCAACCCTCTCAGCGCGAGCGAAGCTCGTCGCGGCCCCGTAAGAACGGGGAGAGGGAGAGGATAAGTTACGCCGCGCCGCTGTCCGGGTTTCGTTCCGCCAGCACGACGATCCGGTGCGGCTCGCGCAGGATGATGCGCTGTCGGCCGCTCTCGACGAGCCCTTGGCTCTCCCAGCCGCTGAGGATGCGGCTCACCGTGTGCAGCGTGGTGCCGGTCATCTGCGCAATGTCCTGGCGGCTGATCGGGAAGTCGATCTCGATACCCTTTTCGAGCTTCTTGCCGGATTGGTTGGCGAGCCGCAGCAATGCATGCGCGACGCGTTGCTCGACCTGTTGGGTCGACATTTCCAGGATGCGGGTGTGACTCTCCTGCAGCCGCTTGCCGACGGTCTGCATCGTGTTGGCGGCGAGGGAGGGAAACCGCTCGATCAGCCGCGGCCAGGCCGAGGTCGGCCAGATCAGCACCACGCTGTCGTCGACGGCCATCGCGGTCGCCGGATATTGCGCCGTGCCGATCGCCATCGCGAGCCCGAAGGTCTCTCCGGGCGCGACGTAGCGCACCACGATCTGCTCGCCGGTCGGCGTGGTCTTGGCCGCACGGACGTGGCCGTGCAGCAGCAGGAAGAAGGACTTCGCGTCCGCGCCCTGCTCGAAAATGGCGGTGCTCTTGGGATAGCGCGCCGAACGGGCCTCGCGCAGGATCTCGTCGAGGTCGTCCGGCTTGACGCCGGCAAACAGCGGCAAATGCGCAACCAGCGATGTGTCGACCTTGGCCATTCTGCCTCCTTGACGCTCGGGAGTGTGATGGCACCTGCAATCGTCGGACAGTTTGCGATAGCGCAAAACGGGTCGGCCGGGCGGCAGTATTTTTCCAAGCAACAGTTGCGAATTCACAGGAGTTGCCCCGATGGCTGGTCCCCGATCCCGTAATTTTGCGGGCTGGCCGCTGTTTGCGAACAGTTTCCGGCCTTTCTTTCTGCTCGGCGCGATCCAGGCCGGCCTGTCGATCCTGGTCTGGCTGCCGATGTTCTATGGCGAGCTGTCGGTGACATCGGCCTTCGCGCCGCGGGACTGGCATGTTCACGAGATGCTCTACGGCTTTCTGCCCGCTGTCATCACCGGGTTCCTGTTCACGGCGATCCCGAACTGGACCGGTCGGCTGCCGATCCAGGGCACGTCGCTGGGGGCGCTGCTGGTGGTCTGGCTCGCCGGGCGCGCCGCGGTGGCACTGTCCGCCGAGATCGGCTGGGCGTTCGCGCTCGCCCTCGACGCCGGCTTCCTGGCGCTGGTCGTCGCGGCCGCAACCCGAGAGATCATCGCGGGCGGCAATTGGCGCAATTTGCCGGTGGTGGTGCTCGTGCTGATGCTGCTCGCCGGCAATGTCGCCTTCCATCTTGAAGCACATTACGAGGGCGCGGCCGATGTCGGCATTCGCGTCGGGATCGGCGTGGTCGTGCTGCTGATCTCGCTCATCGGCGGCCGCATCATCCCGAGCTTCACCCGCAACTGGCTGGTCAAGTTCAACGCCGGCCGCCTGCCGGTACCGTTCGGACGCTTCGACGGCGTGGTGATCGGATTGAGCGCGCTCGCGCTGATCGGCTGGATCGTGGCGCCGCTGAACCTGATCACCGGCGTCGTCATGGCGCTCGTCGGCCTATTGCACCTGGTGCGGTTTGCGCGCTGGGCCGGTGACCGCACCACGCGCGAGCGGCTCTTGTTGATCCTTCACGTCGGTTACGCCTTCGTGCCATCAGGTTTCCTGCTGAACGCCCTGGCCGGCTTCGGCGTGCTGCCGCCAAGCGCCGGCATTCACGCCTGGATGACGGGCGCGGCTGGAATCATGACGCTCGCGGTCATGACGCGCGCGAGCCTCGGCCACACCGGACAGGCGCTGATGGCCTCACCCGCCACGCAAGGGATCTACGCTGCGATCATCGTCGCGGCGCTGGCGCGGGTCGCTGCCGTGGTGTTTCCGGCGCACAGCGATGTGCTGCTGCACATTGCGGCCTGCGGTTGGATCGTCGCGTTCCTCGGGTTTGCAGCCGCGTTCGGGCCATTGCTCGCCGGCAACCCGCGGCGCGCGCTCGCCATCATGGGCATGCCGGCTCCGGCACGCTGAAATTTCGTCCCGGCGTAACAAACGTCGTCGTCGATCCGAAACTATCTTTCGAGGTGCGCCGGCTGCTAGCCTGGCGTGGAAACGCGATCGAGGAATGGATCGAAAATGATCGGCGAAGTCGTTGTGATTGGCGGCCTGAATCTGCGTGATGGTGTCCGGATCGAGGAATATGATCGGCTGGGCGAGCGCATGTACAACATTGTCAGCGGCCTTCCGGGCTTTCTGTCGGTCAAATCGTTCAAGGCCGACGACGGCGAGGAGCTGACCGTGTTTCGCTTTGCTTCGGAGGAGGCACTCGAAGCCTGGCGCACGCATCCGGAACATATCGAGGCGATGAAACGAGGGCATGCCGAATTCTATGCCAGCGGCCGCTTGCAGATCTGCAAGGTCATCCGCGAAGTCGGCCCGTTCGAGCACGCCTGATTTGAGTGTGAGCTAGGCTGCTGAGGCCGAGGGAGCGTCGACCGCCGTGGCCGGCGGACGAACGCCCCTGCGCCAGTCGGTGAGAGTGCAGCCGAAGCGGCCGCGGAACCAGCGGGCCATGGCGCTTTGGGCCGAGAAGCCGAGCTGTGCGGCAATATCCGCCAACGGCCGGCCGGGGTCCTCGATCAGCTGGATCACGAGATCGGCGCGCTGCGCATCAAGGATGGCCGAGAAGCTGGTGCCTGATGCGGCAAGGTGCCGGTGAATGGTGCGGCGGGTACAGGCGAGATGCTCGGCGACGCGTTCGACCGTGCAGTCTCCGGTCGCGAGCAGGCTTCGCACGATCTCGTCGACCTTTCCCTCCCAGCTCGCCGGCCGGGTCTCGATCGCCTCGATCCGCTTGCGCAGATAGCTCGCGATCAAGGGATGCGCGCTCGGAATCCGCCGCTCCATGTCATGCGCCGACAATAGAATCGCGTCCTCCGCCGCATTGAAGGCCACGCGGCAACCGAAGAAGTCGCGGTAGCGCTTGCGGTCGCGCGGCGGCGGGTAGTGCAGGTGCACCTCCTGCGGCCGCCAGTCGCTGCCGAACAGTGACTGGATGATGCGGTGGACGCTGCCCAGCGCCATGTCGATCGACTGGCGCGGCGCGGTCGGCCGTCGTCCCCGCAAATGCAATCGGACGGTCACGGTCTGCTTGTCCCTGACTACGTCGAGCTTCATGCCGTCATGGTGGACATGGATGAAGCGGGAGAATGCTTCGATCGCCTCGCCGACGGTTGCCTGTTCGCGCACGATCAGGCCGACGGCGCCGAAATTGGTCAGCCCTCCGCGCTCGGCCAGCCGCAAGCCGAAATCTTCGGCACCGGAGACTTCTGCCGACAATTCGAGCAAGCGACGCACGCTTGCAACGGCGATGGGGGTATCGGGCTTGTCGAGCACGGCCGGCGGCAGCCTGGCCTTGCGCATCATCTGCTTGGGGTCGAGCCCGACCGTCCGGGCGACTTCCGGGTAACAGCTCAGGCCTGCGCTGCGAACGAGGTCGGTCATGCGACCAATTCCTGCCAGCCATTCCTGCAGATGTCTCGAAATGTAAAGTTTCTGTCCCGATCCGTCAAATCCGGGAACAGCGCGGAACATACATAGGGAAAAGCGACGCACCGGCGGGAATGCCGTGCTCATGACGGCGCAGCAGGGCGGTTGGCCCCGCGGCCGTCTCGTATCATTTGACCAAGACATTGCTGGATCGGGATTATGCCGGGGAACGTGTTTTCCAAGGGCGAGGTATTCGTCATCGACACCGACGCTGCCTCCCGCGAACAATTGTCCAAAGCGCTTCAACAGAGCGCCTATGACGTGATCTGCTTTGCCGACGGCGCATCGCTGCTGTCGGAAGCCAAGGCGCGGATGCCGGCTTGCGTGCTGCTGGAGATGCCGCCGGATCGCTCCGCCCTCGATGTGCTCAGGCGCCTGCGCGAGGAAAACTGCATGGCGCCGGTGCTGATGACATCGGCGAACGGCAGCATCGCCATGGCGGTCGATGCGATCAAGAGCGGCGCTGCCGACTTCATCGAAAAGCCGTTTCGCACCCAGGATCTCGTCGGCCGGATCGATGCTGCGATCGATGAGTCTGCCCAGCCCGATTCGGCCAGGCACCGCTGGCTGCCAGGCTGCGAGCCCCTGACCGCGCGCGAAAACGACGTGCTCGCGCATCTCGCCGCCGGCCGGACCAACAAGGAGATCGCCCGGCGCTTGCATTTGAGCGCCCGCACGGTCGAGGGCTATCGCGCCAGCATTTTGAAGAAGGCGGGCGCCCGCAACGTGACGGATCTGCTCCGCCGCATCTTCGGCCAGGCGTCGCCCAGCCAGGTCTGAACGCTCCCAAGCTTGATTGTGCCGTGGCGTGGTGACGCGTTCCGCGGCCATGGTGCCGCCGCAGCGGCGCCCCACGGAAACCCCAATCGAACCAGTTCCTTCCCTGCCGCGTCTCACCACGATGGCGTGGCATGTTTTCGTAGCGTCCGGCTGGCGGCGCGCGGCGATATCGGCAGGGAGAAATTTGATGCGCACGATCGCAAGATGTCTGGCGACGACGAGCCTGGTCCTGGTGACCGCAGCACTCGGCTCGCCCTCATGGGCCTCCGATGTGGATGCCACATCGGCCATCGACACCGTTACCGTCTATCCCGATGGCGCCACCGTCACCCGCGTGATCGCGATTGATCTCGCCTCCGGCGACTCGACGCTGGTCGCCAAGGATTTTCCGCTCTCGCTCGATCCATCCTCTCTCCGGGTCGAGGGCGAGGCGGGCGCAAAACTCACCATCGGCACCATTGATGCGCGGCCCCCGCGCGCGGCGCCGCCGGTCAATCTTCCCGAGCTCGACAAGCGTATCGAGGCGCTCAAGGACGAGCGCGCCGATCTGCAAGGCACGATCGATGCAGCGACGGCCCGGCGTAAATTCGCGGAGCGCTTCGCCGAGGCCTCTCCCGCCGGCCTCGGTGACAAGGGCGAGGCACGCCCGATCACCGAATGGCGCGCGGCGTTTGCGGCGGTTTCCGAGGAGATCGCGGCCGCCGACAGCGCGATCCGCGAGACGGTGCGAAAGCAGCGTGAGATCGATCGCCAGATCGCGCAGCTCGAAGCTGACAGAACCGACAAGCCGCCGCGCAAGCTCGAGGTTCGAATCGACGTCGCCGCCGCGGCTGCGACGAAAGCGACGCTGCGCGTCACTTACGCCGTCCGCAATGCGCGCTGGCTGCCGCTCTATGACGCCCGGCTCGACACCGGCGCCAAGGATCGCAAGCCGCAGCTCGAGCTGGTCCGTCGCGCCGAGGTGACGCAATCCACCGGCGAGAACTGGTCGAACGTCGCGCTCGGCGTCTCCACCGTGCGTATCGCCCGTGGCGGCAGCGCACCGGAGCTCGGCTCGCTGGTGGCGCAATATCCGCAGGTGCCGAAGCCGATGGCGCTCGGCGCCGCTTCGGACCTGGCAAGGCCTGCTCCCGCCCAGCGTCAGATGTTGACGCCATCCTTCGCGGCCAAGGTTGCGGAGTCACCCGAGCCGCGCGAGCGTGCAGACGAACAGCAAGCCGTTGCGGAGATCGGTGGTTTCCAGGCCACCTTCAAAATCCCCGGCCGCGTCAGCCTTGGTGCCGCCGAGGGTGCCAAGAGCCTGCGCATCGCTTCCATGAGCGTGCCCGCCGAGCTTGCGGCACGCGCCGCGCCGGTGCTGGACCCCACCGCTTTCCTCGAAGCCAGCTTCAAGCAGACCGACGACACGACCTTGCTGCCGGGCAAGGTCGCGATCTACCGTGATGGCGTTTTCGTCGGCCGCGGCAAGCTCTCGGCCTCGGCCAAGGACGATATCGTGCGGCTCGGCTTCGGCGCCGACGACAAGGTCAAGATCGAGCGCGCGGTGCTCAAGCGCAACGAGGGCTCGGCCGGCCTGATCGTGACGACCTCGAAGACCGACGAGCGCGCCTTCAAGACGACTATCCGCAACGGCCACGATTTCCCGATTCACGTTGTAATCGAGGATCAGCTGCCGGTCAGCGAGAACGACGAGATCGTCGTCGAGATGCTGCCCGCGACCACACCGCCCACCGCGAGCAATATTCGCGACAAGCGCGGCGTGCTGGAATGGTCGTTCGACGCCAAGCCCGGCGAGGTCAAGGACATCAACTTCGCCTGGCGCGTCCGCTGGCCGAAGGACAAGAGCATGGTGATCGTGCCGTCGGGCTAGGATCCGTCGCGCCACAAAGAAGGTGCGCTCCCTCTCCCGCTTGCGGGAGAGGGCTGGGGTGAGGGCTCTATCCTCTTGGGGGTTCTCGATTGCGAGACACCCTCTCCCCAGTCCTCCCCGCGCAAGCGGGTCGTAAGAACGGGAGAGGGAGCGCAGAATTCGCCTCACTTCGCCTTCAGGAAATCCGCGACTTCCAGCAGCATGAACTCGTCGTCGTCTGCCTTGTTGGGATCGCGGCTGGACGAGAACGGTAGATTGTTGTCGTTGCCGACGATGATGTGGCTGTCGTCGACGCGGTCGACGTTCTCGATGGTGAAGAACGGGAAGGTGTAGACGCCGTCATTGAGGGCTTTCCGTGCCTTCTTGTCCGGGTCCTGGATCTTCAACAGGTCGATATAGCCGATCTTGCGCACGGGCTTGCCGATATTGGCCTCGGTCAGCTCGACCTTGTAGATGCGCTTGAACTTGGCGATATCAGGGAAGCAGTTCTCGCCGCGGGTGCCAGACGGGCAGGCCTTGTCGGGCGTGCCTTCGCCGTTGTCGCGCTCGATCACGAGGCCGGCGTTCGGATCGATCATGTTGAAGTCGCCGATAGCATTGCCGTTCTGCTCGAACACATATTGCCAGTAGCGGCCGGTGAATTTTTCGGCGGCGACGTCGAATTCGAGGATGCGGGAGGCTTCCTTGCCGTCGACCTTTTCCCAATCCTTCTTGTCGGCATCCCACAGCGGGCCTTCGAGCAGGCCATAGAGGAACTTGCCGTCCTTCGAAGACGCAAAACCTTCAAAGCCCTTGGAGCGGCGCAGATTGACGTTGGTATAGGTCGCGCCCGGTGCGCCCGGCGTCGCCACCGCCCAATGATCGGGCGAACGCACCGGCTTGCCGTCGGCGATGGTCTCGAACACCGCGAGGATCTTGCCTGATTTGTCGGCCTTGAGGATGTAGGGGCCGAACTCGTCGCCGATCCAGAAGGTGTCGCCGATGATCTGGAAACCCTCGGTGTCGAAATCGGCGCCGGTGAGGTAGCGCTTCTCGGTGTCCTCGTGGACGATGCGGAACGGGACGCGTCTGTCGGGATCGTGCAGGAACACGGTCTCCTCGCGCTCGATCTTGCCGCCCGCCCAATCCATCTTGTAGTGGTTCAGGTACAGCATCGAGTCCATCGAATTGGCGCGCGCGCCCATGCCGTTGTCGGTGATGACCCAGAAGCTGCCGTCGGGCATTGCCTTGATGCCGGAATGCCCCTGCAGCGGCTGGCCCTTGAACGGCAGCGAGACGCCGGTCGAACGTTCGAACGACTTGCCCATCACGGTGCCGAGCGCGTCGACGCGCTTGCCCGTGGTGTATTTGCCTGACGTCTTGAGATCGGCGGGCGCGTCAGCCGGCGCGTCGATGAAGGTTGCGGCCGGCATCACCACGTGGCCGGCGAGCTTGGCCGGAAATTCGCCCTCGCTCTGTGCGAGCGCGGTGCTCGCGGTGAGAATGATCGTTGCGACGGAAGAGAGAAAAGTCGCGCGCATATGCGTCTCCTGTTGGCGGACGACGCCTTATGCGGATCGCACATTGCAGTTTTGTGAAGCCGGGCCAAACGCCGCAGCGGGCGGTTACTCCTTTACCGCGCCGGTGAGCGAAGACACGTAGTAATCCACGAACAGCGAATAGAAGATCGCAACCGGTAGCGAGCCGAGCAGCGAACCCGCCATCAGCGCGCCCCACTGGTAGACGTCGCCGGTGACGAGCTCGGTCAGGATCGCGACCGGCACGGTCTTGTTGGCGCCGCTCTGGATGAAGGCGAGCGCGTAGATGAACTCGTTCCAGGACAGCGTGAAGGAGAAGATACCGGCCGAGATCAGACCGGGCACCGCGAGCGGCAGGGTAATCCGTCGCAGGATCTGCAGCCGCGTCGCGCCATCGACCAGCGCGCATTCCTCGAGCTCGTAGGGGATCGACTTGAAATAGCCGATCAGCAGCCAGGTGCAGAACGGCACCAGGAAGGTCGGATAGACCAGGATCAGTGCCAGCGGCGAATCGAACAGTCCGAACTGCACCACGACGGTCGCGAGCGGAATGAACAGGATCGACGGCGGCACGAGATAAGCCAGGTAAATGCCGAGGCCGACATAGGGGCTGCCGCGAAAGCGCAGGCGCTCGATCGCGTAGGCCGCGAGCGTGCTCGCGACGAGCGACAGCGTGGTCGCCCCGATCGCGACCAGCATGGTCGTCCACAGCCAGCGCGGATAGGCGGTGTCGAACAGGAGGTGCTTGATATGCGCCAGCGTCGGCGAGGAGATCCAGAACGGGTTGTGCTCCCGGTAGTTCATCAGCTCGGCGTTCGGCTTGAACGAGGTAATCGCCATCCAGTAGAACGGAAACAGCAGGATCAGCACGAAGCAGCCGAGCGGCAGATAGATCATCATCAGCCGGCGCAGCCCGGAATCCCAGGCCATGGTGTCGGGCGCGGCTTTTGCGTTGGCAGCAGCGGAGGCTTGCGCGACGGTATCAGTCATTGGCCTCTCCCTGCTGCCATTTGCGGCGTGCCAGACCGAAATAGGAAAACAGCGTCGCGAACACCAGGAACGGGATCATCGACACCGCGATCGCCGCACCTTCGCCGAGCTCGCCGCCGGCGATGCCGCGCTGAAACGCCAGCGTCGCCAGCAGATGCGTCGAGTTGCCCGGGCCGCCACGCGTGATGGCGTAGACCAGCTGGAAGTCGGTGAAGGTGAAGATGATCGAGAAGGTCATGACGATGGCGAGGATCGGCATCATCATCGGGAAGGTGATGTAGCGGAAGCGTTGCCAGGCGCTGGCGCCGTCGAGCATGGCGGCTTCGTAGAGCGAGGGCGAGATGGTCTGCAGGCCCGCGAGCAGGGAGATCGCGACGAAGGGAATGCCGCGCCAGATATTGGCGGCGATCAGCGAGAACCGCGCCGGCCAGGGCGAGCCGAGAAAGTCGATGTTGCTGTCGCGCCAGTGCAACACGTCGACCAGCAGATAGGAGATGATCGAGAACTGCGGATCGTAAATCCACCAGAAGGCCAGGGCCGAGAGCACCGTCGGCACGATCCAGGGCAACAGGATGATCGCCCGCAGCAGGCTCTTGAACGGAAAATGATTGTTGAGCAGCAGCGCCAGCCAAAAGCCGAGTGCGAACTTTCCGAAGGTCGCGATTCCCGTGTAGACCACGCTGTAGAACACCGCGTTCCACCACAGGGAATCGGTGAGCAGATACTGGAAGTTCTCCAGACCTATGAACTCGCCCTTTCGGCCGATCGTGGTGTCGGTGAAGGCGAGCCAGATGCCGAGCCCCAGCGGATAGGTCAGGAACACCGCGAGCAGTCCGAGTGCAGGCGCGAGGCACATCGCCACCAGGAATGGCTTGTAGTCGAACAGGCGCACCAGCCAGTTCGGCTGCCGTTGGGCCAGCACGGGAGAGGAGAGGGTGGTCACGGACATCAGGGCGTTGTCCTGTTCTTGAAGGTCACTCCACCGTCATTGCGAGCAACTTGTCCGCCGTAGCTCGGAGAGCGAAGGCGGAAGCGAAGCAATCCAGTCTGTCTCCGCAGTGAAAGTCTGGATTGCTTCGTCGCACCAGCGCAAAATTGCTCTGCAATTTTGTCGCGGGCTCCTCGCAATGACGATCGCTACTTCTGCCGCCGGAAGTACCGCTTGCAGCGCTGCTCGGCTTCCGCAGCTGCGGTCTCCGGCGTGGCTGCGCCGGTCGCAACCGATGCGCACATCTGGATCAGCACGTAGTCGGCGCTGACCGCACCCGTCGCCGTCGAGATCGGACCCGCATAGCCGTCGTAATAGGTGCTGTTCATGGTGTCCTTGAAGATCTTCACCTTGGGATCCTGCGACCACACGGCGGCGTCGGCATAGGCGGCGAGTGGCTGCGCCCAGTAGCCGGAGTTGGCGTTGAGCCAAGGCTCGTACTGGTCCTTTTCCAGCATGAATTGCAGGAATGCCTTCGCAGCGTTGGGGTACTGGCTGTGCTTGAACACCATGGCGTTCAGTGTCAACCCCGCCATCGGCGAGACCTTGGCCACGCCCTTCGGCAGCAATTGATGCTCGCTGTCGTCGGCGATCGCCTTGGTCGCCGGATCGTTCTTCAGCGAAAAATACAGCGAGACGCCGTTGGCGGTCAGCGCGATCTCCTGCGCGGAATAGGCGCGGTTGTTGCTGACGTCGTTCCACGACGTCGTGCCGGGGATGAAGGTGGGATAGAGCTGCTTGACCCAGTTCAGCGCGGCGATCGTCTCCTTGCTGTTGATGGTGACGTTACCATCTTCATCGAGCAGCGCCGCGTTGTGCGACCACAGTGCCCAGCTCGCAAAGCCGTTACCGTCGCCCTTGGCGTTGCCGAGCGCGAAGCCTGCCGGCTTGCCGGCCTTCTGCAGCTTCTGGCACAGGTCGAGGATGCCGGCATGGTCTTCCGGCACCTTGTCGAAGCCGACCGATTGCAGGATCGACTTGCGGTAGATCAGCGGACCTGCAGTCGCGCCGAACGGCAGGCCGATCCAGGTGCTGCTCTTGTTCTTCTTGCCGTAGCGCTGCGCCAGCGGCAGCCAGCCGCCATAACGCTTGCCGACATAGTCGGCGACGTCGGTGAGCTCGATCAGCTTGTCGATATAGATGTGCGGCGCATCGGAGAAGCCGATGATGATGTCGGGGCCGGCGCCGGAATTGGCGGTCACCGCGGTCTGCTGGTTGATGTCCTCCCAGCCGACGAAATCGACCTTGACCTCGACGCCGGTCTCCTTGGTGAACTTGGCCGCATTGGCGCGGAACACGTCCTCGTCGGCCTGGACGAAGCGGACCGGCCGCAGCATGCGAAGCGTTGCGCCCTTCTCGATTGGCAGTTTCGGGGCGGGGACGTCGGCGGCCTTGATCGCGGATTGAGCGTGCGCTGCAACACCAGTGGCAGCGACCGTTGCAGCGGACAGGCCCAGCGCCAAGGCATCACGACGTGTGATGTCGTTCCTCATCAGTACCTCCCTATGATGTCTCCCTTCCCGGCGTTGATCGCCGGTGAAGGGTCGTTTCGGTCTTTCGGCGCGTTTTGCGCCGGCCGCCTTAGCTGTTCGGGCCGCGGTCCATGCTGACGGGCTGCCAGCGGCGGAGCGCGGTGTCTTGCAGCACCGACGGGTTGACGCAGCTTACCGGCCACATGCCCTGAAGCACCAGTGACAATTCGTAGCCCACCCGGCGCTTGCGCGCCTCGTCGAACCGTGCCGAGGCCGAGGCGACATGGGCGGTCAGGGTGACATTCTCCATGCTGAGGATCGGGTTATTGTGCGACGGCGGTTCCTTCTCGAGCACGTCGAGGGCGGCATGCGCGATCCAGCCCTCCTGCAGCGCCTTGATCAGGCTTTCCTCGTCCACCGTGGCGCCGCGCCCGGTGTTGATGAAGATCGAGCCCTTCTTCATCTGCCGAAAGTGCTTCTCGGTCAGCATGTGATGCACTTCCGGCCGGGCGGGCGCATGCATCGACACGAAGTCGGATTGCGACAGCACCTCGTTCAGCGTTGCCGGGATCACGCCGTGGTCGTACATCAGCGTTTCCTGGATGAAGGGATCATAGGCCATCATGCGCAGGCCGAAGGGAGCTGCGCGCTTCGCAACCGCACGCGCGACGCGGCCGAACGAGATGAAGCCGAGCGTCTGGCCCATCAGCCGCGGAATCTTGAGCAGCGCCGGCCGGCCCTCGGCCCAGCGCCCGCTGCGCACCATCTTGTCCTGCTCGACCAGGCGGCGGAAGCCGGCAAGCAGCAGCATCATGGCGTGGTCGGCGACTTCCTCGATGAAGGTGTCGGGGATGTTGGTGACGGGAATGCCGCGCGCGGTCGCGGCCTTGACATCGACGCTGTCGACGCCGACCGAGCCGAGCGTGATGACTTTGCAGTTTTCGAGAGCGTCGATGATCGACTTGGTGATCGGGATGCCCTTGGCGTAGATCGCGTCGGCATGCTTCGCGGCGGCGATGAACTCCGCCTCGTTGGCCGGCGCCTCGACGATCTCGGCATCGATCGGATCGAGCGCCTCGCGCTCGTAGGAATAATCGCTGCCCGCGACCGTGAAGCTCGCGCCCTTCGGCGTCACCACCCTGTATTTCGGCATTTCCTGCTCCCGATTTGGTTTGTCGGTTCTTGTTGTGACCCGGCCTTCTCGCGCGGGCCTTTGCGTCTTTTACGCGAAATCGGCGGAGCCGCGTACAATTCCCGGTTGCCGGAGTCGAGATATTTTGCCGTTTTTTCCGGCAGCGTCCGGGCTTCTACGGAGGCGCGTAAGTAACTTGCTAAGGGCTCTCCCACTAAAAATTGATTCAAATCAGAAATAACCAGCGCCAGATCCGCGCGTTCGAGGAGCCCATCGTGAAGTTGAGCAATCTGAAGATCGCCCCCAAGCTTGGCATCCTTGTCGGCGTCACTTTGTTTGGCCTCTGCGTGGCCGGGCTTCTCGCCGGATATCTGATGAAGCGCGAGATGGTGAACGCGCGCATCGATCAGACCAAGGCGATCGTCGAACTGGCCCGCAACTACGCGGCCACCCTGGTCAAGCGCGTCAATGCCGGTGAAATGACCAAGGACGCCGCGCTCGCCGAACTGCGTCGCTACGGCAATGCGATGACCTACGACAAGGGAGCTGGCTATCTGTTCGGCACCACCTATGACGGCATCACGCAGCTCGCGCCCGATCCGAAACAGATCGGGATGAACCGCATGGACGTGGAGACCAATGGACGGAAGCTGTCCCGCGAGATCATGGACGGCGTCAAAGCCAACGGCGAGCTCCTGCTGTTCTACGAATACGTCAAGCCCGGCCAGGAGAAGCCGATCCGCAAGCTCGGCTATTCCGTCGCGGTCCCCGGCTTCGACATGTATCTCGGCACCGGCGCGTATCTCGACGACATCGACGAGAAGATGGGCCCGGTCTACTGGCTGCTCGGTCTTGCCATGCTCGCGATCGTCATCATTGCCGGCAGCGTCGCCTGGCTGATCGGCCGCAGCATCAGCCGTCCGTTGGCGCTGCTCGGCACGCGCATGAAAGACCTTGTCGACGGCAAGCTCGAGGGCGAGATTCCCGGCGTCGGCCGCGGCGACGAGGTCGGCGCGATGGCCGCGACCGTCCAGATTTTCAAGGACAACGCGGTCCGTATCCGCGACCTCGAGAAAACCGACGCCGCGGCGAAGGATCGTGCCGCGGCGGAACGCCGCAGCGCGATGGAAGATATCGCCAACGACTTCGAGCGCAGCGTCAACGGCATCGTCCGCTCGGTTTCCTCGGCGGCGACCGGCATGCAATCGACGGCGCAGTCGATGAGCGCGACCGCGAGCGACGCTTCTTCACGCGCGGCAACGGTCGGCGCGGCCTCGCAAAAGGCCTCCGGCAATGTCGGCACGGTCGCGGCCGCTGCCGAAGAGCTGTCGAGCTCGGTTGCGGAAATCTCCCGCCAGGTGACGCGCTCGACCGAAGTCGCGAGCCGCGCCGTCAGCGATGCCGAGCGTACCAACGCCACGGTGCAGGAGCTCTCGACCGGCGCCGAGAAGATCGGCGAAGTGGTCAAGCTCATTCATTCGATCGCGGCGCAGACCAATCTGCTCGCGCTCAACGCCACCATCGAGGCGGCGCGTGCCGGTGAGTCCGGCCGCGGATTCGCCGTCGTCGCCTCCGAGGTCAAGGCGCTGGCCAACCAGACCGCGAAGGCGACCGAGGAAATCTCCGCGCAGGTGGCGGCGATGCAGACCTCGACCAGCGACGCGGTCGCGGCGATCGGCGGCATCACCCAGACCATCGCCGAGATGAGCGAGATCACCGCCGGCATCTCGGCCTCGATCGAGCAGCAGGGCGAGGCGACGCGCGAGATCGCCCGCAACATCCAGTCGGTCGCGGCCGGCTCGAGCGAGATCAACGCCCATATCGGCAGCGTCACCTCGGCCGCGGAAGCGACCGGCACCGCCGCCGGCGACGTGCTGACCAATGCTCGCGAGCTGGATCACCAGTCCGGCGCGCTGCGCAGCGCGGTCGACGGCTTCCTCGCCAAGGTGCGTGCGGCGTAAGGCTTGCGCTGAATTCGTGGCGTGGGCAAAGACGCGAAAGCGTCGTGCCCACCTTTTCTTCTTGATCTTGCTCGCAGTCATCCCCCGCCTTCGCGGGGGATGACTGCATTCGTGGGGCGCAGCGTCACTGCTTCTCGATTCCCGCGTCCCTGATCAGCCGCTCCCACAGCACCAGCTGCTCGTTCACGAACGTGCCGAGCTCTTCCGGCGTGCCTGAAAACGCGTCCATGCCGAGGGTGGCGAGCTGGGTCCTGATCTCAGGCTTTTCGACGATCTTGCGGATCTCGGCATTGAGCCGGGTGACGATCTCCTTCGGCATGCCGGCGGGGCCGAAATAACCCTGCCATGACGAGATGTCGAAATCAGGCACGCCGGCCTCCTGCATCGAGGGGAGGCTGGGGATCAGCGGCGTGCGGTCCTTGGTGGTGACGGCAAGTGCGCGCAGCGCGTTGCCCTGGACGTGCGGCAGGCCGGTCAGGATGTCCACGAACATCATCGAGACGCGGCCGCCCATGACATCGTTGAGCGCCGGCGGCGAGCTCTTGTAGGGCACGTGCAACAGATCGAGCCCGGCATTGTGCGCGAAGGTGGCGCCAGACACGATCGCCGAGGACGAGCCCGAGGCGTAACTCAGCTTGCCCGGATTGGCTTTGCCATAGGCGACGAGCTCGGCGACGGTTTTCGCCGGCACGTCCGGATGAACGACCAGCATGAAGGGCAGATCGCCGGTGCGTGCGATCGGCGTAAAATCCTTCACCGGGTCGTAGGTCAGGCTCTTGAGCAGATAGGGATTGGCCGAATGCGTGGTGTTGGTGGTGACCAGCAGCGTGTAGCCATCGGGTGCGGCGCGCGCAACATAGGTCGCGGCGATCATGCCGTTGGCGCCGGCCTTGTTCTCGATGACGATGCCGACGCCGAGCGCCTGCGACAAATGCTGCGAGATCAGCCGCGTCGTGGTGTCGGTGCCGCTGCCGGCTGCGAACGGCAGCACCAGCGTGATGTTGCGGCTCGGCCAAGTACTGGCCTGCGTATCGGCCTGCGCGGTGGATGCGGAGGCAAGACACAGCGCGGCGGCGCTGAGGTTGCGCAGGGCGCGCAGCAGCGATGACAGCATGTTCGGACGTTCCCTCTTTTTCCTTGGCGGGGAATCTAGCCGGTCCACATCAAAACCGGAAGACGGCACGGACGCGCACCGCGTCCGCAGCGCGGAATTACTTCACCGCCGAACCCTGGCGCGAGGCGATGATGACGCCGGCGAGCACCAGCGCGTAGCCGATCAAATGAAACGGCTGCAGCCTTTCGCCGAGCAGCAGGATCGCCATCGCCGAGCCGAACACCGGCACCAGATGAAAGAACGGCGCGGCACGGTTCGGCCCGATCAGGGCAACGCCGCGGTTGAAGAAGAGATAGGCGAGCGTCGAGGGGAAAATCAGGATGTAGCCGAGCGTCGCCAGCGTCACGGTGTCGAAATGCAGCACGCGGCCGCTCCAGGTTTCCCAGACAGCCATCGGCAGCAGCATCGTGGCGCCGCAGCAGGTGGTGAAGGACAGAAACGACAGCTGGTGAACCCTGGGCCGGCGCGGAATGAAGGCGGAGTAGAGTCCGAACGCCACCAGCGAGGAGCCGAACATGATATCACCGCGATTGAACGAGATGCTCGCCAGCGCCGCCAGATCGCCGCGCAGGATGATGATCAGCACGCCGATCAGTGAGATCGCGATCCCGGCGAGCTGTCCGCCGGTCAGCCGCACGCCGAACAGCACCAGCGACCACAGCGCCACGAACAGGGGACCTGCCGACTGGATCAGCAGCGCGTTGAGCGCCTCCGTGTATTGCATCGCCCAGTAGGAGATCGCGTTGTTGAAGGCGAAGCCGACCAGCGACAGGAACAGCATCAGCGGCAGGCTCTTGCGCAGGGCCGGCCAGTCGCGCTTCAGATGCGGCCAGGAAAACGGCAGCAGGATCAGGAACACGCCGAACCAGCGGATCGTGGTCATCGTCAACGGCGGCACATGCGCGCCGACATGGCGCGCGAGCACGATGTTGCCGGCCCAGAACAGCGAGCTCAGGCTGAGCAGCAGATAAGGCTGGTTATTGAGCCAGCTGGCCGGATTCGAGGCAGCTGGCGCGGGCGAAGCGATCGTCATTGGCGTCGGATACCAGCTTGCGCCGGACTGCCGTCGTGACGCAAGTCACGCCGCCGCAACGCTACAATGCAGGCATGAGCTGAGAAGGTGCCCTTGGCGGTTAATATGTTGGACATCGCGTGCGCAATTTGCCGTCTCCGTTTCGCGGGATGGCTGAGGCGAGGGGGCTAATTCGTCTGCTTCCTCGACGCCACGAACACGCCGGACAGCACCAGCGCAAACCCGATGAAATGGAAGGCTTGCGGATGCTCGCCCAGGAAGGCCATCGCCATGATCGAGCCGAACACCGGCACGACGTGGAAGAACGGTGCGGCGCGGTTGGCGCCGATCAGCCTGACACCGCGGTTGAAGCAGAGATAGGCGAGCGTCGAGGGAAACACCGCGACATAGAACAGCGTGAGCAGGTTCGGCCCGTCGAGCTTCATGACCGGGCGCGCCGACAATTCCCAGATCTCGAGTGGGATGAGGCAGGCCGCGCCGGCGCCGAAGGTGAAGGCGAGGAACGACAGGCCATGGATCGGCGGCCGCTTCAGGGTCAGCACCGAATAGAGCGCGAAGATGATCAGCGCGACGATGAAGATCAGGTCGCCCTTGTTGAAGGCGATGTTCGACAGCGTCGTGATATCGCCGTGCAGCAGGATGATCAGCACGCCGCACATCGAGAGCAGCACGCCGAAGGCCTGCGCCGCGGTGAGGCGGATGCCGAGGATGACCAGCGACCACAGCGCCACGACCAAAGGCGCGGCCGACTGCAGCAGCAGGGTGTTGAGCGCCTGGGTATGCTCCAGCGCCCAATATTGCAGGGTGTTGAAGGCGCCGATGCCGGTGATCGACAGCACGATCATCAGGCCGAGTTTTTCGCGGATCGCGGGCCAGTCCTGGGCGAGATGCTTCCGGGCGAACGGCAGCACGAGCAGGAAGGCGAAGCTCCAGCGCAGGAAGGACAGCGTCACCGGCGGGATGTGGCCGGCGGCGAGCCGTCCGACGACCGCATTGCCGGCCCAGCACAGCGCGGTGATGCTGAGCAGCAGATAAGGCTGGTTGGCAATCCAGTGCGGGCCGGATGTTTCGCCGCTCGTGGTCTGGCCGGTGGCGGACATTGTGATTGTTGTGGCCCCGCGTGAAGTGCAGCAAGGCCGCCAGCCCGGCTGTGTCCGGGCCGGTCGAGGCCCGGCACCATTCAAAGACACGGAAATGCGCCCGATATCAATGGCGCGAGGCGCATCGCCATCATGCATCGCGCGATGCGGCGGAACCGTCAGCGCCTGCGCCCCGCACGGATCGCGAACGGCTTCAGGATTTCGGCGCAGGCGAGATAGACGACGACGAGCAGCGCGATGCCGGCCATCATGACCGGTGGCGGCGCGACGAAGCCGAACCAGGCTCCGAGTGGCGTGAACGGCAGCACCATCGCGACGAGCAGCGCGGCCAGCGATGAGGCCGCGAGCACGGGATCGGGCCGGTTGCGCCACGGCCGCCCGTTGGTGCGAATGACGAAGATGACCAGAATCTGCGTTGCCATGGATTCGACGAACCAGGCGGTGCGGAATTCGTCCGGCGACGCCTGGAACAAATACAGCAACGCGCCGAAAGTCAGGAAATCGAACACCGACGACAGCGGCCCCATGATCGCGGCAAAGCGCGCCAGCCGCGACATGCTCCACACCTGCGGCTGCGCCGTCGCCTGGGCCGAGACGCGGTCGAAGGGAATGCCGAGCTCGGAGAGATCGTAGAGCAGGTTGTTGAGCAGGATTTGCGTCGGCAGCATCGGCAGGAACGGCAGCGCGATCGAGGCCGCCGCCATCGACAGCATGTTGCCGAAGTTCGAGCTTGCACCCATGCGGACATATTTCAGGATGTTGGCGAAGGTGCGCCGGCCCTCCTCGACGCCGTCGGCAACGACTTCGAGATCCGAGGCCAGCAGGATCATGTCGGCCGCGGCCTGCGCTACGCCTGTGGCGCCGTCAACCGACAGCCCGACATCGGCGACTTTCAGCGCCGGCGCATCGTTGATGCCGTCGCCGAGAAAGCCAACCACCTCGCCGCCGGCCTGAAGCGCCTTCACGATCCGCGATTTCTGATCCGGCGCGAGCCGGCCGAACGCGTCGATCGAGCGCACCTGCACGGCGAGTGCCTCGTCGCTGAGCTCGGCAATTTCGGCCCCCGACAGGACGCGCTCGGGATTCAGCCCGACCAGGCCCGCGAGCCGCTTCACCACGACGGGATCGTCGCCGGACAGGATCTTCAGGCTCACGCCGCTCGCGGCGAGCCGGGCGATCGCGGCCGCGGCCGTCGGCTTCGGCGGATCGGCGAAGGCGCAGAAACCTTCGAGGACGAGGTCGGTTTCGTCGTCCGTCTCCACGTCGCGCAGGGCACCGGTCCATGTCCGCGAGGCAATGGCCACGGTACGCAGGCCGTCGGTCGCGAGCGCGTGCACGCGGCCCATCGCCGCTTCGCGCGCGGTCTCGTCCATCGCACACAATGCGAGCACCGCTTCCGGCGCGCCCTTGACGATCAACCGCGCGCCGTCCGGACCGGTCGCGAGCACCGATCCCAGCCGGCGTGAAAAATCGAACGCCTGGCGTCCGGCGAGCGTCCAGCCCCGGGCGGCGTCCGGCCGGCCGGCGACGAGTGCGGCATCGAGCGCGCCGCGGTCGCCGCCGAGCGATGCCGCGATGGCCCCGAGATGCGCGGCGCGGACGTCGTCCTTGCCCGCTGCATCGAGGCTTCTCGCAAGCGTGATCTCGGCCGAGGTCAGCGTGCCCGTCTTGTCCGTGCACAGGACGGTCATGGCACCGAGGTCGTGGATCGCGGCAAGCCGCTTCACGATCACCTTGCGCCCGGCCATGCGCAACGCGCCGCGCGACAGTGTCACCGTGGTGATCATCGGCAGCAGCTCCGGCGTCAGACCGACCGCGAGCGCGACGGCGAACAGCAGCGAGTCGAGCACGGGGCGGCCGAACACGACGCGGATGCTGAGCACCACCAGCACGAGCGCCAGCGTGGCGCGCGCGATCACGAGGCCGAATTCGCGCAAATCGCGCTCGAAGGGCGAGCGGGCCTGCGTTTCCGCAAGCGCGGAGGCCGCGGCCCCGAATACGGTGTCGCGGCCGGTCCTGACGACCAGCGCGATCGCCTCGCCCGTCTGCGCCACCGCGCCGCGGAACAGCGCGTTCGAGGTGTCGTCGGCACCGGTGGTGCCGCCGGCGCGCTTCGGTACCGGGTAGGGCTCGCCGGTGAGCGCGGCCTCGCCCGAGGTGAACGCCGTGCTTTCGAGCACCAGCGCATCGGCCGGGATGATGTCGCCGGAGCGGACGCGCATGAGATCGCCCGGCACCACCTGGTCGACGTCGATCTCGCGAAAGGCGCCGTCGCGCCGGACCTCGGCCTTCAAGGCCACCGAGCGGCGCAGAATCTCGGCGGCGCGAACCGCCTGTCCTTCCTGGACGGTGTCGAGCCCGATCGAGAGCGCGAGGATCAGGACGATGATGAGCCCGCCGATATCGTCTCCCGTCAGCATCGAGACGATGCCGGCCACCAGCAGGATCAGCGACAACGGCTCGAGCAGCCGGCGCAGGATCGCGCGCATCGCGCCCTCGATACGCGGTGGTGCGTCGCTGTTCGGCCCGAAACGGCCGAGCCGTTCGGCGGCTTCCGCCGCGGTCAGGCCCGTGAGCCCGCAGCCAAGGCGGCTGCAGAGTTCGTGAGGAGACAGGTGCCAGAACTGGATGTCAGGACGGTTTGGATTTTCCAGCAAACGCAGCTCCCAGGTCAGGGCGTCTCGTAGCGGCAGATGCCTCCAAATTCGACGTAACCTCTTGACCTAGAACAATCTCGATTCCCGACGGCAGGGGACAGTTTCGACACCAAATCGGCCGATGCCGTGTTCGAGCTGACGCGGCAGGTCAATCGCGCCGGCGGAACGAGCTTCCTGCTCGTGACCCATAATATGGACCTGGCGCGGCGCTGCGACCGCATCATCGAAGTGATCGACGGCCGCATCCGCGCCTAACGTCGTAGAGCCGGCCCGGCAAGGCGGATTTTTAGGGGATATCAAAGGCTTGGATCGTGCATTGAGCCCGAAAAAAGCCCCGTTCTTGCTTGCCTAGAGAGGCCGCTTCCTTTATCCGGTGGGGCTGCCTCGCGTGCGAACGGCCTTGGGCCGGGAATTGGGCTGGGCGCATCTAAAATTCTCGAAGGATTACCCGCGAATGGCCAATGTTGTCGTCGTCGGCGCCCAGTGGGGCGACGAAGGAAAGGGCAAGATCGTCGACTGGTTGTCGGAGCAGGCGGACATCGTCGTCCGCTTCCAGGGCGGTCATAACGCCGGCCACACGCTGGTGATCAACGGCAAGACCTACAAGCTCGCGCTGCTGCCCTCGGGCGTGCTGCGCGACCAGAAGCTGTCGGTGATCGGCAACGGCGTGGTGTTCGATCCCGCCGCTTTCCTCGACGAGGTCACCAAGCTCAGGGCGCAGGGCGTCGCGGTTTCGCCGGACAATCTGCGCGTCGCCGAGAACGTCACCCTGATCCTGCCGCTGCACCGCGAGCTCGATGCGCTGCGCGAATCCTCCAATGCGGCGACCGCGATCGGCACCACGCGCCGCGGCATCGGACCCGCCTATGAGGACAAGGTCGGCCGCCGCGCGATCCGTCTGATGGACCTCGCCGACCTCGACACGCTTCCGCACAAGATCGACCGGCTCCTCGCCCACCACAACGCCCTGCGTCGCGGTCTCAACCTGCCGGAGTTCGACGGCAAGGAGATCCTGAAGGAACTGAGCGCGCTGGCGCCGCAGCTGCTGCCCTATGCCGAGACGGTGTGGCGGTTGCTCGACATCAAGCGGCGCGAAGGCAAGCGCATGCTGTTCGAGGGCGCGCAGGGCGCGCTGCTCGACGTCGATCACGGCACCTATCCCTATGTCACCTCGTCCAACACGGTGGCGGCGCAGGCCGCGACCGGCGCCGGCCTCGGACCGGGCGCGGTCGGCTATGTGCTCGGCCTGTGCAAGGCTTACACGACCCGCGTCGGCCAGGGTCCGTTCCCGACGGAGCAGGACAACGAGATCGGCCGCAAGATCGGCGAGCGCGGCCGCGAGTTCGGCACCAACACCGGTCGCCCCCGCCGCTGCGGCTGGTTCGACGCCGTGCTGGTTCGCCAGGCGGTCCGGACCTGCGGCATCAACGGGCTGGCGCTGACCAAGCTCGACATTCTCGACGGCTTCGACACGATCGAGGTTTGCACCGGCTACAAGCTCGACGGCAAGGAGATCGACCATTTCCCGGCCGGCGAGGGCGCCCAGGCCAGGGTCGAGGCGATTTACGAGACCATCGAAGGCTGGAAGGAGCCGACCGCCAACGCGCGGTCCTGGGCCGACCTGCCGGCCCAGGCCATCAAATATGTCCGCCGGATCGAGGAATTGGTGGGGTGCCCGGTGGCGCTGCTTTCCACCAGCCCCGAACGCGAGGATACTATCCTGGTGCAAAATCCGTTTGAGGCTTAACGATCTCTTACCAGGACGCGGGTATAGTTGAGTAGAAATGGCTGATTACTATCCGCTGATCGCCCGCGCTATTGCCGCCCTGGACCCCAACGCTCCCGGCGAAAGCCGGCGCGCGCTCTATGAGCGGGCGCGCACGGCCCTGATCGCACAGCTCCGCAGCGTGCAGCCGCCGCTCTCCGAATCCGAGATCACCCGCGAACGGCTGTCGCTGGAAGAGGCCGTCCGCAAGGTCGAATCGGAGGCCGCCCAGCGTGCCCGCGAGGCCTCGCGCCCCGGTGGCGGCGCCAAGACTGGCGGCGGCAGCGGCGATGCGTTCCGCCGGGCCAGCGCCCGTGCGGCCGAAGCCAACGCGCCGGCATCTCCTCAAGCGGCCGCTCCGCCGCGGGCTCGTCCCGCCGCGCCGCCGCCGCGCAACGATCGCCCGCCCGGCAGCGACGACCAGGGCGATGCCGCCCGTCCGCCGCGCGCCCCGCGTTTCGATGCGCCGCGCCCACCGGAGCCGCCGGCCGGGCGCGATCGCTCGCCTCCGCGTCGCCCGCCGGATGGCGGACCGCCGCCGCCATTGCCGCCGGCACCGGGCGTGCGCGGCTTTCGCGACATCACCGCCGACGTCAACGATCTCGGCGGCGCTGCCGCGCAGGCCAATCGCGCCGCGCGCCGCACCTACGCCAACGTGCCTTCGCCCTCGCCGGAATTCGACCGGCTCGAGCCGAGCCTGGAAAACCGCACCGCCGAAGGCGATGCGCCCTATTCCTATGACGAGTCGGTCGAGGAGGCCGAGCGCTACACGCCACAGCCGCCGTCGCCGCGCCCTCGCATCGCGCCCAATCGCGACGACAAGAAGCGCACGCGTACCGGCTCGATCTTTCCGTTCAAGAGCGCGATCGCCATCGGCATCGTGCTGATCCTGGTCGGCGCCGGCCTGCTCTGGGGCAAACAGCTGGTCCAGACCGCGACCAATCTGTTCAAGCCCTCGCCCACCCAGGTGGTGGAGGCGCCGAAGGATACGTCGCAGCCGCAGAGCAAGCCCAAGATTCCGGATCGCGTCGGCCAGCCCTCGGCGAGCGACCAGCCGGCCGCGCCGGTGGCGCAGAAGGTCGTGCTCTATGACGAGGATCCGTCCGATCCGAAGGGCAAGCAATATGTCGGCTCGGTGGTGTGGCGGCTCGAGCCGATCAAGGCGTCGGGCAATCAGAAGGCCGACGTCGCCGTGCGCGCCGACATCGAGATCCCCGACCGCAAGTTCAAGATGACGATGTCGTTCCGCCGCAATACCGACTCGTCGCTGCCGGCGAGTCACACGGCCGAGCTGACCTTCGTCCTGCCGCCGGATTTTCCGGGCGGCAGCGTCTCCAACGTGCCGGGCATTTTGATGAAGTCGAACGAGCAGGCGCGCGGCACGCCGCTCGCAGGCCTCGCCGTCAAGGTCACCGACGGCTTCTTCCTGGTCGGCCTCTCCAACGTCGACGCCGACCGCAGCCGCAACGTCCAGCTCCTGAAGGAGCGCTCGTGGTTCGACGTGCCGCTGGTCTACGCCAACCAGCGCCGCGCCATCATCGCCATCGAGAAGGGTGCTCCTGGCGAGCGCGCCTTCAACGACGCCTTCGCGCAGTGGGGCGACTGAGCTTGCTCACCTCTCCCCAGCGGGGAGAGGTCGGATTGCGCCTGGCGATGCGATGCATCGTCCAGTGCAATCCGGGTGAGGGGCCGCAACGTTGAGTGAGAGTGTAACCTCTCACCCGGATCGCATCTTCGATGCGCTCCGACCTCTCCCTACGGGAGAGGTGAAACGCGCCACCAACCGCCAGCTGTCAACTTGAAACTTGCCGGACTACTGCGCGGCCGCTTCCCGCTTGCGCGATGAAGCTGCGGCGGCCGCTTCGCGATCCATCACGGCGCGGCAGCCGGGGCTGACCTGCGCCTTTTTATGGACCATGCAGGCCCTGATGCGCGGGATGTCGGGAATTTCACTGGAGCACAGCCGCATCGCATCGCCCGTGCACATCTGCTGCGCTTCGGACGAAAAGGCGAGGCCCGGCGATGTCTGGAGGGTGATAGCGGTGGTGGCGAAGGCCACCAGCGAAGCGGTGGTCTTTAGCAGCGAAGCGAGCGTCTGGTAGCGTGTCATGAAGGATGCGTCCCCGAGTTCCGTGGTTTGAACCACTTGGTTTTGGGGCGCCGCACGCGGCTTGATCTGCCGCATGTCACAGCCTTCACGCCGGGAGCCTAGTCCCGCATGTGGTCGCTCGATTTCGTGATGTTCGAATCGAAAAGTGCTGCGCCGCCCGATTCGAGTATGCGCGATTGTCGCGAAGCTTCAATGGGAGATGCGAAGGAATTCGCAGCTGTTGCGCGACCGTCACGCAAAAAAGCCGGAGCGCGTTTACATCCCGTGGCTCGCGAACACCTTGCTGCATGACTTCGACAGCTTGGCGCGATTGGCCTGCAGGCAGCCCTGCACCGCACCGTCATTGCCGAGATCCTTGCGGCATAGCCGCGAGGCGTCACGCGAGCAGGCGTTCTGTTCCTGCGGCGTGCCCATATGGCCTTGCGCGAAGGCGGGTGTGTTGGACAGGCCGCCGAGGGCCGAGAGCGTGATTGTCGCCAGCAAGAACAGTTTACGAGACATCGGCGGCTCCAAGTCTGACGGATGATTTTCAGGTCCTGTCTGAACTCGTCGCCTTGCCACTTGTTCCCCCAAGGCGCGTAACCGCTATCCAAGGTTCCCGGCGCGCTGCTATAAATGCCCTTGGGTATGAGGAGTTCTCGATGAAACGCTATCTGGTATTTGCGCTCGTTGGCCCATTCGTGGGCGGCTTCCTGCTGCTGCTGACGACGACCTACCAGTCCGGCTACTGGGCGCAGACCGGCCTCAGCGAGGTCGGCAAGCTATTCGTGGTGTTCTTCAAGACCCTGCAATACAGCTATCTGTTCGGCTTCCTGCCGTCGCTGATGATCGGCGCGGTCGACGACATCCTGATCCACGTCCGGCGTGTCCGGCCCATGCTGCGGATGCTGCTGGTTGGTCTGTTCGCCTTCATCCTCGCCGCGTTCACCTACGGTTCGCGCGGGTCGGATTCGGGCGCGGTGCAGTTCATCCTGTACGGCCTGGTCGGCTTCGTGCCGGCGGTGCTTTCATCCTGGTTCGTGCATCACTATGTCGAGGAGCCGCGGCCGGTGGCGGCGGCGGGCTGAGCGCGCGACCTTCGGACGCGGCGCAGCAACCTCTGTTGCGCTGGTGCGTTCCCTGATGGCATGACCATGACCGACGACGACATTCTCGCGCCACGCAAGTCCCGCTCGGGGACCCATTCGCGCGCCGATTTTTCGGGCCGCGAGGCCCGCGGGCCGATCATCGACCAGGACGGCCACGAGATCCGCCCCGAAACCCTGGAACAGGGGTTTCAGGAGTTTCGCTTCGCGTTCGGGCAAGGCAACGGCAGCCCGTTCGGCAATCTGACGCGCGAGCAGCGGATTGCGCGGCTCGAGGCGATTGCAAAGCTGCTCGACGTCGCCTTCATCCTGCCGGGCACCAATATCCGCTACGGCATCGACGGGCTGATCGGCCTGATTCCCGTTATCGGAGACATCATCACCACCGCGATCTCGCTGTGGCTGGTGCGCGAGGCCCGCGCGCTCGGCGCGCCCTGGTACATCACCGCGCGGATGCTGGGCAATGTCGCCGTCGACGGCGTCGTTGGCATGGTGCCGTTCGCGGGCGATGCCTTCGACGTCATGTTCCGCGCCAACATGCGCAACGTGCGCCTCTTGCGCCGCTGGCTCGACAAGCAGCCGCGGATTTGAGAGCGAGCGTCAAATCTCGGTGCACCTCTCCCGCTTGCGGGAGAGGTCGACGCGCCTCGGGCGATGCGGAGCATCGTCCCGCGCGCGGCGGGTGAGGGCTTTCACCTCTGGGGGGCCTCGATTGCGGAGACACCCTCAACGCCTCTCCCGCAAGCGGGAGAGGGAGAACTTAAAACGCAAAAAGCGCGACAGCCTTTCGGCCATCGCGCTGTCTGCGCACATTGGAGCTTTTAAGAAGACTTACGCCGCGTCGGCGTCGGTCTCGGCGACCGGTTCCGGCTTGCGGTGGCGCGGCAGCGGGAAGGCCTCGCTCTCATAGAGCGAGCGGATGCCGTTCTGGTCGAAACGGGCTTCCTCGACCTGGAGATATGCGCCATTCAGCGAATCCGTCGGCAACTGCTCCATCGCGAACTGCACGGCCTCGGCCGCGGTGCCGAACCGGCGATAGGTGAAGCCCGCGCGCTTCTTCTTGCGGATGGCGGCGGGGAAGAGCTCGGCAGAGGTGTTGAAGTTGAACGGACGCAGTGGACGCATGGTCAAAGACCTCGTGATCTTGTCTGGGGCTTTAAGCGCGTGGGGTTTGGGAGGGCGGAGGCCGCAATCAAGCGGGCCCGCCACATGTCATTTTCGTCCTCTAATATAGGCCGTTTTGACAGAAATGCGACCCCTGCGATGGGAGATGATGAATCCGCGCATGGCAGCCCCGCAAACGAAATAAACAAAGTAATTTCAAATAGTTATTTGGTTTATAGTTTACCGAGAAGCAGCAGGACGACCAGCACCACGAGAACGACGCCGCCGATCCCCATGCCGGAATGGCCCATGCCGTAGCCATAGCCGCCGATCCGGCCGGACCAGCCGCCCAAGAGATAGATGAGCACCAGGATGATCAGGATGGTCCCGAGTGACATGATGTCCTCCCTGGCGGCCGCCGGACAAACCTCAACAGCTGCACCGCTGGAAGAGAAAAGCATATCGCGCCGGCGGGTTCCATGGCGGAACCCGTCGGCGCGCGATCTTATTTCGGCTCGAGCTTCAGCGCCGCCGAGTTGATGCAGTAGCGCAGGCCGGTCGGCCCCGGTCCGTCGGGGAAGACATGGCCGAGATGGCCGCTGCATTTGGAGCAGAGCACCTCGGTTCGGATCATGCCGTGCGTCGCGTCCCGCTCCTCATCGATATGGTTCTCGACGGCGGGCGCGGTGAAGCTCGGCCAGCCGCAGCCGGAATCGAACTTGGCGTCAGACTCGAACAGCACGTTGCCGCAGCCGGCGCAGACATAGGTGCCGGCACGGTGGTCGTGCTCGTACTCGCCGGTGAAGGGACGCTCGGTCGCCTTCTCGCGCAGCACCGCATACTGCATCGGCGACAATTCGCGCCGCCACTGCTCTTCGCTCTTGATGACCTTGTCGTCGGTGGTTTTCGTCTCTGTGGTTTTCGTCTTGGCGTCGGGCATGGGTCTCCCGTTTCTTTGGATGATCTTGCGATCAGTTGGTGGCCTTGCTGGCGCTCACCAGCGTCGGCTTCTCGATGTAGTTATCCGCGAACAGCTTTTTCAGGTTCTCGACCTTCGGGATGTCGTTATAGGCGATGTAGGGCTGGGTCGGGTGCAGCGTCAGATAGTCCTGGTGATAGGCCTCGGCCGGGTAGAACGCCTCCAGCGCACTGACCTTGGTCACGATCGGCCTGCCGAACACCTTGGTGCCGTCGAGCTGGGCGATATAGGCCTCCGCGACCTTCTTCTGCTCGTCGGAGGTGGTGAAGATCGCCGAGCGATATTGCGTGCCGCTGTCCGGTCCCTGGCGGTTGAGCTGGGTCGGGTCGTGCGCCACCGAGAAGTAGATCTGCAGGATCTTGCCGTAGGAGATCTTCTTCGGGTCGAACTTGATCTCGACCGACTCGGCGTGGCCGGTCCGGCCGGTCGAGACGGTCTGGTAGTCGGCGGTGGCCTTGGTGCCGCCGGCATAGCCGGAAACGGCGTTGACGACACCGGCCGTGTGCTGGAACACACCCTGCACACCCCAGAAGCATCCGCCCGCGACCACCGCGGTCTGGATGCCGTTCGCGGGGCTTGCGTCCATTGCGGGGGCGGGGATCACGACGGCGTCTTCCGCAGCGCGGGTCGGTGCGGCAAAGGCCAGCGTCAAGGCGGTGGTGGCGGCGAGCAGGGACAGGACGGAGCGGCGCATGGCGGATCCTCTTTCGGAAGGCCTGACAGTCTAGGGCGGTTGAGGGCGGGCGAACAGCCTGCCCGGCATTTTCAGACATCGGAGATACGGACGGGCCGGGCGATTGTTACGGGGCGAGAGACACGAGTCCGTGAAAAAGGCCGCGTCCGACGGCCCGGCTTGGCGCGATGGGGAACTCCGGCTAGATGAACCGGCGCCATCGCTGATCGACTTAAAAATGTGGTGGCTGGAGCTGATCGGACAACATGCTGCGCGTCGTCTCCCTGACATTCGTCGTACTTCTCTCCGGCGTCGCGATCGCTGTGGCCGAGCCGCAGGCGGGCGACGACCTCGCCACCTGCCGTGATCGCCAGAGCGACGGCCAGGCGCGGGCGACGGCCTGCAACAATCTGCTCAACGCCAACCGCGTGACCGGCAAGGACAAGTCGCTCGCGCTCGTCGTGCGCGGCAACGCGCTGATCGCCAAGCGCGACTATGACGGTGCGATCGAGGCATTGAATTCTGCCGTCGAGGCCGATCCGGACAACGTCGGCGCCCTCAACGTGCGTGGTGTCGCCCGTGAGCACAAGGGCGAGGACGATCTCGCGATGGCCGACTACAATCTTGCCATCCAGAAGCGGGCGAATTTCGGCTTCGCCTACAACAATCGCGGGACCATTCAGCTGCGCCGGGGCGCGCTACAAAGTGCGCTCGACGATTTCAACCTGTCGATCAAGTACACGCCCAAATTCCTGCTCGGCTGGACCAATCGCGCCCGCGTGCGCACGCTGATGAAGGATTACGACGGCGCGATCGCCGATTTCGCGGAGGCCGAGAAGATCGATCCGACCGCGCAGCAGATCGCCGGCAATCGTTGCACCACCTACGGCCTGATGGGCAAATACGACCAGGCCTTTGCCGATTGCAACGGTCTGATCGAGCGGCAGCCGAGGAATGTCTACGCGATCAACAATCGCGCCGAGGTCTATGTCATGAAGGGCGATTTCGACGCCGCGCTGAAGGATTATAACGCGGCGCTCCAGCTCAATCCGAACAGTGTCCGCGCGCTTTCCGGCCGCGGCCAGATCTACGAGCGCAAGCACGACGTCGCCCAGGCCCGCGCCGACTATCGCTCCGCGGCCTATTCGCTGACGAAATTCGACGAGCTCGACGTCGCTCGCGCCCGCGCCATCGCGCAGGAGCGGCTCGCTGCGCTGACGCCGCAAACGCCGGGGGGCGCGCCCACCGGTCGGCGCGTTGCGCTGGTGATCGGCAACGGCGCCTACAAGAACGTCCACGCCCTGCCCAATCCGCCGCGCGATTCGAAGATGATCGCGAGCGTGCTGAAGGATGTCGGCTTCCAGACCGTGATCTCCGTCAGTGACCTGACCCGCGACAAGTTCTTCGAGGCGCTGAAGACCTTCGCTGACGAGGCGGAGAAAGCCGATTGGGCGGTGGTCTACTACGCCGGCCACGGCTTCGAGATCGGCGGGGTGAACTACCTCGTTCCCATCGACGCCAAGCTCGCCGTCGACCGGGACGCCGAGACCCAGGCGGTTGCACTCGAGCAGGTGATCGCAGCGGTGGGCGCGGCAAGAAAAGTGCGTCTGGTGATTCTGGATGCCTGCCGCGACAATCCGTTCGCGCCGACCATGCAGCACACGCTGTCGCTGAAGCTGGTCGACAAGGGCTTCTCCAACATCGAGCCCGGTGCCGGCTTCATGGTGGTCTACGCCGCCAAGCACGGCGAGACCGCGATCGACGGCGACAACGGCGCCGACAGCCCGTTCTCCACCGCGCTCGCCCGCGAGATCAAGGTGCCGAAGATCGAGCTTCGAAAGCTGTTCGATATCGTCCGCGACGACGTCTGGTCCGCCACCAAGCACGAGCAGCAGCCGTTCACGTATGGCTCGCCGCCGGGCCGCGAGGATTTTTATTTTGTGGCGGGGAAATGACGGATTGGGTTGCGGATCAACTCAATCCGTCATTCCGGGGCGATGCGAAGCCCCGAACCCGAAATCTCGAGATTCCAGGTTCGGCTCTTCGGGCCGCCCCGGAATGACGGAGAAAATAACGAGCCATACAGGTGGACAAAAGGTGGGCACGGCGCTTCGCGCCTTTGCCCACCCTCGGGCAGCGTCATACCACAATACTCAACCTTTTCGCCGCGCGCGTGATGCCGGTGTACAGCCACCGCGCCCGGCTGTCCTGAAACGCAAAGCTCTCGTCAAACAGCACGACGTCGTCCCATTGCGAGCCCTGCGATTTGTGCACGGTCAGGACGTAGCCGTAGTCGAACTCGTCATAGGGCTTGCGCTGCTCCCATGCGATCTGCTCGACACCGCCCTCGAAGCAATCGGCGCGCACCGAGACTTTCGTGACCTTGTGACCGAAATCCTCGTCCGGCGAGAGCCGCATCGAGAGGATGCGCGATTTCGAGCGCGAGGTGTTGCGTGACTTCACGCGCCACAGGCCGCCGTTGAACAGGCCCTTCTTGCGGTTGTTGCGCAGGCACACCAGCTTGTCGCCGGCGACCGGAAAGACGTCCTCGATGTTCTGGCGCTGGCGTACCCGCATGTTGTAGGCGCGGCGGGTGTTGTTGCGGCCGACCAGCACCTGGTCGGCGCCCATGACGCGATCGGGGTCGAGCTCCTTGCGCGAGACCACCTCGCTCTCGCCGTAGCGGCCGATGTCGAGCTCGCGGCCCTCGCGCACGTCCATGGACATCCGCACGATCGGATCATCCTGGGCCTGGCGGTGCACCTCGGTCAGCATCGCGTCCGGTTCGGTGTTGGTGAAGAAGCCGCCGCCCTGGATCGGCGGCAGCTGTGCAGGATCTCCCAGCACCAAGAGCGGGCAGTCGAACGACATCAGGTCGCGCCCCAATTCGGCGTCGACCATCGAGCATTCGTCGATCACGATCAGTTTTGCTTTTGACGCCGGCGCGTCGTCCCACAATTCGAAGCTTGGCTGCTCCTCGCCGGATTCGCGGGCGCGGTAAATCAGCGAATGGATGGTGGAGGCCTCGTCGCAACCCTTGTTGCGCATGACGAGAGCCGCCTTGCCGGTGAAGGCGGCGAACTTCACCTCGCCGTCGACGCCTTCGGCGATGTGCCGCGCCAGCGTCGTCTTGCCGGTGCCGGCAAAGCCGAACAGGCGGAAAATCGGCGGCGTGCCATTGCGGCCGGGCTTGGCCTTCAGCCAATCGCCAACGGCCTTGAGGGCGGCATCCTGATGCGGGGTGAAAGTGGCCATATCTGTCTTGAGGAGGGGCGAAACGAGGCGATTCGCCGTCCCCCAAAACTAACCATTCGCCCCGCTGGTTCAAGCGGGGCGAATCCCGTCGCTTCCGGTCCTATTGCCAGCCGGGAACGCCGCGCATGTCGGGCAGATGGTGGGCGATGCCCTTGTGGCAGTCGATACAGGTCTTTTCGCCGGTGAACAGGAAGCGCTGGTGCGCCACCGAGGCCCGCGGCGATTGCTTGGTGATGTCCATGGAGTCGGCGCTGTGGCAGTTGCGGCATTCCAGGGAATCGTTGGCCTTGAAGCGCGCCCATTCATGCGCGGCGAGCTCGAGGCGATGATCCTGGAATTTCTCGCGGGTGTCGATCGTGCCAAAAATCTTGCCCCAGACCTCCTTTGAAGCCTGCATCTTGCGCGCGATCTTGTCGGTCCAGTTGTGGGGGACGTGGCAGTCCGGACAGGTCGCGCGCACGCCGGAGCGGTTGCTGAAGTGGATGGTCGACTTCAGCTCGGCGTAGACGTTGTCCTTCATTTCGTGGCAGCCGGTGCAGAACTTCTCGGTGTTGGTCAGTTCCAGTGCGGTGTTGAAGCCGCCCCAGAAGATCACGCCGGCCATGAAGCCGGCGAGCACCAGCACTCCGAGGCCGAACACCGAGCTTGGCCGGATCAGCACCTGCCAGAGCTCGCGCAGAAAGTCCCAGCTTCGCGCGATGAAGCCGCGCTTGGCCTTCAGCTCGTCAGCGGTCGTGGTCATCTGCGGCCACCCGGGCTTGCGCGCGACAGCAGCGTATCGATGTCGGTGAAGTCGTTGCTGACAGGCGGCGTCGCGGTGTTCTGCGGCACGTGGCATTCCGTGCAGAAGAAGCGCCGCGGCGACATCGAGGCGAGGAACTGACCGTCACGGTCCATGAAATGCGTGATCGAAAGCATCGGCGCCTGCGATTCCGCCGTGCGCGCGCGCGCGTGGCAGGACAAGCATTTGTTGCCGTTGAGGTCGATCTGGTAGCCGTCGATGTTGTGCGGGATCACCGGCGGCTGCTCCGGATAGTTGCGCGTCTCCTTCTCGGAGGTGTTGCGGTTCGGCAGCATCGGCGGCGCCGGACCTTCCTCGTTGAGAGGGGCCGGGCCGCGGAGGCCCGAACTGACGGTTTGCGCGGTCAGTGAACTCGCGCCGGCCGCGATTGCGCAGGCAAGCAGGGCGATTCCAAATCGTTTCATCATGATACGTTCACCCGCTCGATGCGCACGGCGCATTTCTTGAAGTCGGTCTGCAAGGAGATCGGATCGGTGGCGTCGAGCGTCACCTTGTTGATCAGCTTGGATTCGTCGAACCACGGCACGAACACGAGGCCCCGCGGCGGCCGGTCGCGGCCGCGCGTCTCGACGCGGGCGCGGATGAAGCCGCGGCGCGAGACGACCTTGACTTCATCCCCGCGCCGGAGCTTGGCTTCCTGCGCGTCGTCGGGATGCATGAAGCATACGGCCTCCGGGAACGCCTTGTAGAGCTCGGGCACGCGGCGCGTCATGGTGCCGGAATGCCAGTGCTCCAGCACGCGGCCGGTCGAGAGCCAGAACGGGTATTCATTGTCGGGCGATTCCGCCGGCGGCTCGTAAGGCAGGGCGAAGATGCGCGCCTTGCCGTCGGGGTAGCCGTAGAACTGCACGTCGGTGCCCTGCTTGACGTAGGGGTCGCTGCCCTCGCGGAAGCGCCATTTGGTTTCCTGGCCGTTGACGACGGGCCAGCGCAGGCCGCGCTCGCGGTGATAGGTCTCGAACGGCGCGAGGTCATGGCCATGGCCGCGGCCGAACGAGGCGTATTCCTCGAACAGGCCCTTATGGACGTAGAAACCAAACGCCTTGGACTCGTCGTTGAGGTAGCCCGCCTCGATGTCGGAGACCGGGAATTTGTCGACCTGGCCGTTCTTGTAGAGCACGTCGAACAGCGTCTTGCCGCGCACCTCCGGCTTCTTGGCAATCAGCTCCTCCGGCCAGACTTCCTCGATCTTGAAGCGCTTGGAGAATTCCATGACCTGCCAGAGATCGGATTTGGATTCGCCGGGGGCGGCGACGAGCTGATGCCAGAACTGCGTGCGGCGTTCGGCATTGCCGTAGGCGCCTTCCTTCTCCACCCACATCGCGGTCGGCAGGATCAGATCGGCGGCGAGCGCCGTGACCGACGGATAGGCGTCCGAGACCACAATGAAATTGTCGGGGTTGCGGAAGCCCGGATAAGTCTCCTCGTTGGCGTTGGGGCCGGCCTGGATGTTGTTGTTGACCTGCACCCAATAGGCGTTGATCAGGCCGTCTTTCAGCATCCGGCTTTGCAGCACGGCGTGCGCGCCGGGCTTGTCGGGAATGGTGCCTTCGGGCAACTGCCAGATGTGCTCGGCCTTGGCGCGGTGCTCCTTGTTGGTCACCACCATGTCGGCGGGCAGGCGGTGCGAGAAGGTGCCGACCTCGCGCGCGGTACCGCAGGCCGAGGGTTGTCCGGTCAGCGAGAACGGGCTGTTGCCGGGCGAGGAGATCTTTCCGGTCAGAAGGTGGATGTTGTAGACGAGATTGTTGCACCAGACGCCGCGGGTGTGCTGGTTGAAGCCCATGGTCCAGAACGAGACCACCTTGGTTTTGGGATCGGCATAGAGCTCGGCGAGCGCCTCGAGCCGGTTCAGCGGCACGCCGGACATCTGCGCCGCCTTCTCCAGCGTGTAGTCCGAGACGAACTTGACGTACTCGTCATAGGTCATGTCGGTGGAGTCGTTGGCCTTCGCCGCACCGGTCGCCTTCTTCTGCAGCGGATGCTCGGGCCGCAGGCCGTAACCGATGTCGGTCTGGCCGCGCCGGAACGTGGTGTGCGCGGCGACGAAATCCTTGTTGACCCTGTTGGTCTTGATGATGTGGTTGGCGATGGCGTTGAGGATGTAGAGATCGGTCTGCGGCTTGAACACCATGCCGATGTCGGCGAGATCGAACGAGCGGTGCTCGAAGGTGGAGAGCACGGCGACGCGGACATGCGGAGCGGAAAGCCGGCGGTCGGCGAGGCGCGTCCACAGGATGGGATGCATCTCCGCCATGTTGGAGCCCCACAGCACGAAGGCGTCGGTGGCCTCGATGTCGTCATAGCAGCCGGGCGGCTCGTCGATGCCGAAGGTGCGCATCATGCCGGCAACGGCCGAGGCCATGCAGTGGCGGGCATTGGGATCGATGTTGTTGGTGCGGAAGCCGGCCTTGAACAGCTTCGAGGCGGCATAGCCTTCCCAGATCGTCCACTGGCCGGAGCCGAACATGGCGACGCCGTTCGGCCCGCGCTTCTTCATCGCCTCCTTCCACTTCACCTCCATGATGTCGAAGGCTTCATTCCAGGACACCGGCGTGAAGTCGCCGTTCTTGTCGTACTTTCCGCCCGTCTTGCGCAGCATCGGCTGCGTCAGGCGATCATGGCCGTACATGATCTTGGAGAGGAAATAGCCCTTGACGCAGTTCAGGCCGCGATTGACCTCGGCCTTGATGTCGCCGTGGGTGGCGACGACGCGGTTGTCCTTGGTCGCGACCATCACGGAGCAGCCGGTGCCGCAGAAGCGGCAGGCGGCCTTGTCCCATTTCAGTTCGTTGTTGTCGCGTTCGGTGACGAGATTGGCGGCGAGCGCCGGTGCCGGGAGCCCAGCGGCAGCCGCTGCGATCGCGGCGGCCTCCAGCTTCAGCATCTGGCGGCGGTCGAGCTTTGGCGATGTCATGATGGCTCTTCCTGACTCAGGCGGTTTCGATGGCGTGGAAGACCAGCGCTGCGGAATAGACGTCTCCCAGCGACTGGATGGTGTTGAGCATGGTGCCGAGGCTGCCGGCATCCGGCGCTTCGGTCACGACGACGAGTTTCCCGCGCGCATCGCGGGCATGAATCTCGCAGCCGGGAAGCGCGGCGATCTCGGCTTCCAGCTCGACGAGGCGCTCGGGGCGCGCCTGCACGACGATGCTGGCGATCTCGCAGCCGGGCGGAGCGATGACGCGCTCGGCGCTGAGCACCCGGCCGGTGATCAATGCACGGCGGTTGAGTGTGGGGTGGGCCATGATGCCTGTCTTTCGCTGTGAGGAGATCAATGCGGGGAAGCGGGTGGGCCGGGAGGCCCTGCGAACATCTGGTAGATCCAGACGCCGAGCCCGTAAGAGCCGACCGTTCCGACGGCGAGGACGGGCATCACGACCGCGGTCAGGAACAGGAAAGCAAAAATCTCCATGCGCTTACGGCGCACGCGCGACATCGTGTCGTCAGGGGCCGACATATTCGGACTCTCTGAAAAAGTATGGGGAATCGGGACGGCATCCGGGCCGTTGCCTTGTCGTACTTTTGATACGTTCGAGCCGCTAACGCGTTGATCTGGATCAACCTGTCGAGTTCGCCGCAGGCTGTAGCGCGCGCCGGAATCGGGCTGTCATGGCCACGTGCGGGCGAAGCATCCATCTGCCGGGAGGCGGAATTGCGACTGCGTAGACAGCGTCGCCTCACGCATTAAGATGACGCTAACAACAATAATGCGGGAGAGCGAAGTCATGAAGTTCGGCATCTTCTACGAGCTGCAACTGCCGCGGCCCTGGGTGGCCGGCGACGAGCTCACCCTCTACCAGAACGCACTCTCGCAGATGGAACTTGCCGACAAGCTCGGCTACGATCATGCCTGGGTCGTCGAGCATCACTTCCTCGAGGAATATTCGCACTCGCCTTCGCCGGAGTCCTTCCTCGCCGCCGCCAGCCAGCGCACCAAGAACATCCGCCTCGGCCACGGCATCCTCCAGCTCACCACCAACCATCCGGCTCGCGTTGCCGAGCGCGTCGCGGTGCTCGATCTCTTGTCCAACGGCCGCTGCGAATTCGGCATGGGCGAGAGCGCGTCGATCACCGAGCTCACCCCGTTCGGCCGCGACATGGAGACCAAGAAGGAAGTGTTCGAGGAGGCCGTCGCGGCAATCTTCCCGATGTTCAGGGATGCCGGCAGCGAGCATCACGGCAAGTATTTCGACATCCCCTTGCGCAACGTCGTGCCGAAGCCGGTGCAGAAGCCGCATCCGCCGCTATGGATGGCCTGCTCGCAGCTGCCGACCATCGAGCGCGCCGGCCGCCATGGGTTTGGCGCGCTCGGCTTCCAGTTCGTCAGCGCCGACGCCGCGCATGCCTGGGTGCATGCTTATTACAACGCGATGACCAAGCGGCTGCACAAGCTCGCCGATTACGAGATCAACCCGAACATGGCGCTGGTGTCGTTCTTCATGTGCGCCAGGACCGACGAGGAGGCGCGGGCCCGCGCCGACGGTGCCACCTTCTTCCAGTTCGCGCTGCGCTTCTACGGCGCCTCGCAGAACCGCCAGCGGCCTGCGCCCTACACCGTCAATATGTGGGACGAATACAACAAGTGGAAACGCGACAATCCGGAGGCGCAGGAGGCCGCGCTGCGCGGCGGCTTGATCGGCTCGCCCGAGACGATCCGCAAGAAGCTGAAGCGATTCCAGTCGTCGCACATCGACCAGGTGATCCTGTTGAATCAAGCGGGCAAGAACAGCCATGAGCACATCTGCGAATCGCTCGAGCTGTTCGGCCGCGAGGTGATGCCGGCGTTTCAGAACGATCCGGCGCAGGCCGCCTGGAAGCAGGGTGTGATGAGCGGTGAGATCATGCTGGAAGAGATCGACACCGAGGCCTTTACGGATCGCTACGGCAAGCTCGCCATCAATGTCGCGCCGGCGAAAGCGGCGGCGGGGTAGAGCATCACGCGGTTTTGCATGTAGACGCACACGGCTTCAACATCGTCGTCCTGGCGAAAGCCAGGACCCATACCGCGGAATCTATCGGTGGTGCGAGCTAGCCGTGCCGAACGAAGAATCTTCGCCAAACTGCTCCCTGGGGTCATCGCGACGAGCGCAGGGCGCTCGCGCTGGGGTCCTGGCGTTCGCCAGGACGACCCAGTGGGGATGCAGGGCTGCGACGGCGCCTTCCGGCCCGCGGCCCGTGCTGATATCCTCTCGCAAACGATGTCTTGCGGAGGCAACCAATGCGGTCCCACGGGATGGCCCCAAACCCAGCGACCGGCGACGTCACGCCCGCGGTGCTTGCCATCGGCCGGGCGGACTTCCCAAACATCCTCATCGACACGCTGCGCCGGCAGGCTGGCGTCGGCCATTGCATGGTGTTCGCGCTGACGCGCGCCGGCGCGGCGCGCTGCCTGCTCGATGCCGGCAACATCCCGACCGGCAGCGATCTCGGCGCCGCCTATGCCGGCCAGTTCCACGAATTCGATCCCAACCGGGATATGCTGTTCGAGGCTGAGGCCGGCGCGCCGATCATGCTGCCATCGTTCTCGCCGCGCATGTATGGCGCGCGCTACCGAAAAATCTTCTTCAACGACTCCGACATCGTCGACAAATGCGCCACCGCGATCTGGACCGGCGACACCTGCTTCTATGTCAATTTCTACCGCATCACGTCCCAGGGCCGCTTCGGCGATGCCGAGCGTGCCCGGCTTCAAACAATTGCGCCGGCGATTGGCGCCTGCGTCGCACGTCATTTCCAAGAGGCCGCGGCTGCTGCGCCCGACCAGAACCTCGCTGCGCTGTTTGCGACGCGCACACCCCTCTCCGCGCTGACGCCGCGCGAGCAGGAGGTCTGCCGCCGGTCCGCGTGCCCTGAACTGAGGGGGCGGGGGATTGACGCCGGGCGACCTGCGGCCCTGCCGGATGCCGAGAGCAGCCTTTTGACCCAAAGCGGGAGCCACCGATGATCGGCGATGCAGAAAATCGGCTCCCGTTCACCACATCTAAACCTTAAGATTTTACAAAGGGGAGTTCACCACAGGCCGCAGGAACATGCGAACAGCCTTCGTACAGAAGCCATCCATGGACTTCGGGCAATGAAGGTTTTGCAGACCAGCTGCATCGTGGCTGTTATCGCAGCCGTGGGACTTTATCTGGCCAACGGAAACATACCGGCCGCGACGGTGCCGGATGTCATGCCGGAAGCGGCGGCGAACGTGGCAGCTCCCTCGAACATGGCGGCTCCTGCGAACATGGTGGCGCCCGCGCTTTACGCTGAGGCATCCGCCAGACTTGCGGCAGCGCTGCGGGCAGGAAGAGCAGAGCTTGGCTCGGTGACGTCAGCAGGTTCCGGGCCGTTGAGCACGGGAGCCGAAATCGCTGATGATCCCGCCGCGCCGAAATTGGCTTCGTTGGGACAGGATGTCGTCCAGCCGCTGCCGGCAGCACGCGATGCGTCCGACGATGCCCCCAAAGCGGCGCTGACGCAGGATTTCCGTTATCTGATCT
Source organism: Bradyrhizobium sp. T-1 (assembly GCF_053592855.1). Lineage (NCBI taxonomy): Bacteria > Pseudomonadati > Pseudomonadota > Alphaproteobacteria > Hyphomicrobiales > Nitrobacteraceae > Bradyrhizobium > Bradyrhizobium sp. T-1. The sequence goes on from NZ_CM132115.1 coordinate 1,414,672, forward strand.
ACTACATCTGGTCCGAACTGCCGCCCGCCGAGAAACCGGCGGAGATCGTCTTGCGTTCGTTCAAGGACATCCCGGTTGGAACGCCGGCCGAAGAGATCAAGCGCGCTTCCGACGCGTTTGGTCTCGATTTCAATTTCATGATGGCGGTTGCCAAGATCGAATCCGGATTCAACCCCAATCAACGCACCGGGTCGTATATCGGCCTGTTTCAGCTGAGCAAGTATGAGTTCGGCAAGTTCGGCTCCGGGCAGATTCTCAGTCCGCGCGACAACGCCGTTGCGGCCGCCTACAAGGTCATTACCGAAGGCGTCCTGTTCGAGTGGATCACGCACCGGAAGCCGGACATGAGCGATCTTTACCTGATCCATCAGCAGGGCTGGGAAGGCGCCGCTGAGCACATCAGCCGGCCTGCTCGCACGGCCTGGAAATCCATGTGCGCCACCGGCGAAGGCAAGGAGAAGGGCGAGAGGTGGTGCAAACGCGCGATCTGGGGCAATGCACTCCCGGCGTTCAAGCGTACCTGGAAATCGGTGGACAACGTGACTTCAGAGGCGTTCGTCGGCATGTGGCGCGGCCGGGTCGCCGAATTCTACACGAAATACGTGGCGACCGCCGCTGCGGCGGCAAATCAGTAGTTTCGTTGTCGGCAGAGTCGTCGCATTTTCCGGCAAAACGCGCGGCGACCTGCAAGTCGCGAAGTCGTTAGAGGAACGGTGCGGCTCGACGGCCGCAGGTCCTCCACCGCGGCACGATCAAGCATTGGAGAGGAGCCGAATTTTGGTGGCTTGCTCAACCGTCTGGTTGATGACCGATCGTCGTCCCGGAGTCAGGCTGTGGCTGGGCATCTCCGAGGCAGGCCCAGCGGAAGCATTCATGCCGACGTCCATTCCAGCACGAACCATTTACACAAGCCAAGCTGTCCGCTCACAAGTTGAACGCGATAGAATGGAAGCTGTCGTTCTTTTCCTGACGGTCAGCCTGCTGACGGCACTAGTCGCTGTCATCTCCAATACGCAGGGAGTGTGGCTCTAACGCGCTCCTGCGCCGCTGGTCGTTGTCCCACCCCATGTCTCAGTGTTTGCTGTTGTGAGACGCGCAGACAACCCTCCGCGCTGATGCCGCTTCTGCCCTTAAGCCGACTTTGGCTTTCCAGCAGCCCGGGTCGCCCAGCTATCTCGGAAAGCGATCAATGCGGCCGCAATGAAGCCGCTCACGAGAAGCAGCCAATCCTGCGGCACCCTGAGAAGAATGGCAGCGCTGCCACCGACCAACGACCAGGCGAAAGGAATGACCAGGAGCCAGCGCGGCACGGGGCTCGTGGTCAACAGAAGGAGCCCGAATGTAAAAATGGTCACCGGGCAAGGCGTGACGCCAAACATCGGCATGTGCGGATAAGAGTGGCCCGTGGCCGTGCCAATAAGGGGGTAGACAATTGCAGCATAGGCTATGAACGTCATCCCGACCCAGGTCGCTGTACCCGGTCGTACACCGAAATGGATTTGGCGTGAAAAGCCCGAATAGAAAAGATAACAGCCTTGGATGATGAACGAGGCGGCGAAGAGATAAGCAGCCTTGTTAATCGCAGCGAACCAAAGGCCGTGATAGCCAATCCCAGTCCATAGCCACATCGAAGCTAGGATTCCCGAAATGGCAGGGTCTGCTGCTTCTCGCCTCTTGAAGAAGAGCAATATGACCGCGAAAGCTCCGAGCAGATACGCTGCTACCTGCACTGGCCAGATCGCCTGGTTGTAATCTGAAAAAACAGCGAGAAATTGCTCGGGCGTAAAGGGCAGCATGCGGTTTCCCGGTCCTGTGACCTCGCGTACATTGTTCCCGCCGACGAGCGGCCGAATTGATTTCACGCAAGCAATCGCGGACCGCGTGCTTCCCTCAGGAGCGCGGGACATGAGACTACGCGCGTTCATTGCGGTACTCTGCGTCGCCGACAAGCGCTTCGCAGGGATCAAGGAGGGTTTCGACCGCATACGCGGACGAACGCCGCGACGCCAGCGCCTTGATGCCGCCCGTCCCTATCGCTAGGGACAGACGCCCGCTGAGAAGCCCGCTAGACTGGTCCCGAGGAAAACGAAAATCCCCGGGGAGGCCGCCTTGAGCACCGCGCCGCGCGTCGACATCGACCCCACAGCGTTCTGGGCCGATCCCTATCCGATGCTCGCAAAATTGCGCAAGGAAGCGCCCATTGCCTTCGTGCCGCAGCTCGGCTCGACGCTATTGACGAGCCGCGACGACATCTCGATCTCCGAGAAGCAGATCGACGTGTTCTCCTCGCACCAGCCCGCCGGCCTGATGAACCGGCTGATGGGCCACAACATGATGCGCAAGGATGGCGAGGCGCATCAAATCGAGCGGCGCGCGATGTTTCCGACGGTGTCGCCGAAGACGGTGAAGGCGCACTGGACCGCGCTGTTCCAGGCCCATGCCGACCGCATTCTCGATGCGATCGCGCCCGGGCGGATCGACTTCATGCGCGACTTCGCGCTGCCGTTCTCCGGCGAGTGCCTGAAGTCGATCACCGGCCTCACCAATATCGGCTTCCAGGACATGGATGCGTGGTCGCAAGGCATGATCGAGGGCATCGCCAATTACGGCGGCGATCCTGCGGTCGAGGCGCGCTGCCATGCCGCCACGTCAGGGATCGATGCTGCGATCGACGACATCCTGCCGGTGATGCGCAAGAATCCCGACCAGAGCATTTTGGGCGTTCTCCTCGCCTCCGGCATGCCGATGGAGAGCGTGCGCGCCAATGTCAAACTCGCGATCTCGGGCGGCCAGAACGAGCCGCGCAAGGCGATCGCCGGCACGGTGTGGGCGCTGCTGACGCATCCCGAGCAGCTCGAGTTCGTGCGCAAGGGCGAGGTCACGTGGCTCGAGGCGTTCGAGGAATATGCCCGCTGGATCTCGCCGATCGGCATGTCGCCGCGACGCATCGCAAAGCCGTGGTCGATCCGGGACGTCGCGTTCGAGCTGGATGAGCGTGTGTTCCTGATGTTCGGCTCGGCCAATCGCGACGAGAAGCACTTCGAGCGCGGCGATGAGTTCGACGTGCGGCGTGACACGTCGAAGAGCGTCGCCTTCGGCGCCGGTCCGCATTTTTGCGCCGGCGCCTGGGCCTCGCGCGCGATGATCGCCGACGTCGCGCTGCCGACGGTGTTTGGGCGGGCCCGGCATCTGGAGATCGCTGATGACGAGCCGGTGCGGATCGGCGGCTGGGCGTTCCGGGGCTTGCAGAATTTGCCGGTGACGTGGCTGCAATAGCAGGGCAGGGGACCCTGCACCCCTAGCGCGGTCATGGTGGCATCATGCTCCTGTTTTGCCCGACGCGTCAATAAAAATTCGCAAAAAGAGAATTACGTTTCGAGGGAATGCGCGGGGCTACTGTGCATGGGGTTGTTTTCGCGTTTTTTGATCAGTCCGCACGGCGCTCACAATCGCGTGCGGAAAAATTCCGCCTGCATCATCGCGGCAGCTTGAAAGATTAATCGCGCGCTCCACGACGCGCGCAGTGCTCGCATCGCTATTTTTCCGGATGTCTCGACACCTCCGCTGAGCCGCACCATCATTCTCGAACTGAATGAGAGACGGCCGCTTGCGGCCGGGAGCGTGGAATGCAGCGTCGAGACTTTCTCAAGCTATCCGTTGGAACTGCGGCGGCCGCTGCATTCGATCGCTTCTACAAGCTCGGCCTCAAGCCGATCGTTGTCCGTGACATCGTCTGACGCAGCACGGCGACCTGATCGTGCCGACCAGCCTTCCCATCCATAGAGGTCCGAACATGAAGCGCATCGTCCAACGCGTGATCGCCGCCATCGTCATGTCGATCGGCGTCGTCGCCGCCGCGGTCGGCACGACCTACGGCTAGGAGCACATCCATGAGCAAGAGCAACATCCTCTGGTTCCTGCCGACCCACGGTGATGGCCGCTATCTCGGCACCGGCATCGGCGGTCGAGAGGTCAACTTCAACTATCTGCGCCAAATCGCGCAGGCAGCCGACCAGCTCGGCTATTACGGCGTGCTGCTGCCGACCGGACGGTCCTGCGAGGATTCGTGGATCGTCGCCTCCTCAGTCGCGCCGCTCACCGAGCGGCTGCGCTATCTCGTCGCCGTCCGTCCCGGCCTGCAATCGCCGACGGTCGCCGCGCGCATGACGGCGACGCTCGATCGCATCACCAATGGCCGGTTGCTCATTAACGTCGTCACCGGCGGTGATCCCGTCGAGAACAAGGGCGACGGCATCTTTCTCGGCCATGACGAGCGCTACGAGGTCACGCGCGAGTTCCTCAATGTCTATGCCGACCTGCTCGCGGGCAAGACCGTCAATGTCGAGGGCAGGCACATCCGCATCGAGGACGGCAAGCTCTTGTTCCACCCGGTGCAGTCGCCGCGCCCGCCGCTCTATTTCGGCGGCTCCTCGGATGCCGGCATCGACGTCGCGGTCGACACCGTCGACAAATATCTCACCTGGGGCGAGCCGCTGGCGCTGGTCGCCGAAAAGGTCGCGAGGGTAAGGGACGTCGCCGCCGCGCGTGGCCGAAAACTCTCCTTCGGCATCCGCCTTCATGTGATCGTCCGCGAGACCAACGAAGAGGCCTGGCGCGCTGCGAACGAGCTGATCAAGCATGTCAGCGACGAGACCATCGCGGCCGCGCGGAAGAACTTTGCGCGGATGGATTCGGTCGGCCAGCAACGCATGGCGCAGCTTCATGGCGGCAAGCGCGACAAGCTCGAGATCGCACCGAATCTCTGGGCCGGCGTCGGCCTGGTGCGCGGCGGCGCCGGCACGGCGCTGGTCGGCGATCCCCAGACGGTCGCCGCGCGGATCAAGGAGTATCAGGACATCGGCATCGATACCTTCATCATGTCGGGTTACCCGCATCTGGAAGAAGCCTATCGCTTTGCCGAGCTGGTCTTCCCGCTGCTCTCGCTGGAGCAGCCGAGCAACGTGACCAGGCTGCACTTCAACGGCGGTCCGTTCGGCGAGACGGTCGGCAGCGATTACCGCCCGCAGCATCGGGTGTCGCAATCATGAGTCTCATCGACAGCATCTCTCTCCCGCGCAGCTTCCGCCTGCCGCGCCTCGACGGCCTGGTGCAGTGGATCGTGCCGATCGCCATCATCGCACTCTGGCAGGTCGCCAGCGTCACCGGGGTCGTGCCGGTGCGCGTGCTGCCGGCGCCGAGCGACGTCGCGCTTGCCGGCTGGAAGCTGCTGCTCTCCGGCGAGCTCGTCCGCAACATCTGGGTGTCGTTCTGGCGCGCCTCGATCGGCTTTCTGATCGGCGGCAGCATCGGCTTCGCCTTCGGGCTTGCCAACGGCCTGTCGCAGCTTTCGGCAAAGCTTACCGACACCACGCTGCAGATGGTGCGCAACGTGCCGCATCTGGCGCTGATCCCGCTGGTCATTCTGTGGTTCGGCATCGATGAGAGCGCCAAGCTGTTTCTCGTCGCACTCGGTGTATTCTTCCCGATCTATCTCAACACGCTGCACGGCATCCGTACCGTCGATCCGCAGCTGATCGAGATGGGCCGAATCTACGGCATGAGCGACGGCGAGCTGTTCCGCCGCGTGATCTTTCCGGGCGCGCTGCCCTCGATCTTCGTCGGCATCCGTTTCGCGCTCGGCATCATGTGGTTGACGTTGATCGTCGCCGAGACCATCGCGGCATCCTCGGGGCTCGGCTACATGGCGATGCAGGCGCGCGAGTTCATGCTGATCGACGTTGTCGTGCTCTCGATCCTGATTTACGCGCTGCTCGGCAAGCTCGCCGACAGCACCTCCCGTGTGCTGGAGCGCGCGACGCTCTCCTGGCACCCCGCCTTCCAGAAACGCTGAGAGTGACATGCAGACAGCCCTTCGGACTTCTCTTCCGGAAATCGAGCCCGCCGGCCGAGCCAACTTTGTCCCTCACGCCCGCGTCGCGCGCGAGGAGCGTCCGGTTCATGTCAGCGGTCTGCCGCTCGGCATCCGCGGCCTGCGAAAGTCCTTCGGCGACAACGAGGTGCTGCGCGGCATCGATCTGCACATTCCGGCCGGCCAGTTCGTCGCGATCGTCGGCAAGAGCGGCTGCGGCAAGAGCACGCTGCTGCGGCTCGTCGCCGGCCTGGAGAAGATCGACGCCGGTAGCATCAGTCTTGGCGACGAAGTTCAAGCGGAGGACATCCGCGTGATGTTCCAGGAGCCGCGGCTGTTGCCGTGGGCGCGGGTGCTCTCCAATGTCGAGGTCGGTCTCGGCCGCGATCGTGCCTCTGATGATGCGCATGCGCGCGCCGAGGAGGCGCTCACGGAAGTCGGTCTCGCCGACAAGCGCGACCAGTGGCCGTCAGTGCTGTCGGGTGGCCAGAAACAGCGCGTCGCGCTGGCGCGCGCGCTGGTCTCCCGGCCGCGGGTGCTTGCCTTCGACGAACCGCTCGGGGCGCTGGATGCGCTGACCCGAATCTCGATGCAGCGGCTGCTGGAGCGGGTCTGGCGCGACCAGGGCTTTACCGCAATCCTGGTGACACATGACGTTTCCGAGGCCGTCGCGCTGGCCGATCGGGTGCTGGTGATCGAGGAGGGGCGGATCGCCCATGACGTCTTGGTTAATGCGGCCCGGCCGCGCGCGCGTGGCTCGGTCGAGCTCACCGGCCTCGAAGGCTCGATCCTGAGCCATCTTTTGTCGGCGGATGATCGTACCTAAATAGAAGGGAACCCCGCTTCCGGGGAGCATGCCATGAATGTAGTCCCTCGCGAGCTCATGACCGAAACTGCCGTCTCGTCCGCCGATTTCCGCGGCGCCATGCGCCACCTCACCGGCGGCGTCAGCATCATCACCGCCGGACGGGGCAGGGACGTCACCGGCATGACCGTCACCTCGGTGACCTCGTTGTCGGTCGATCCGCCGACGCTGCTGGTCAGCATCAACCGCGATGCCTCGTCCTTCCCGCTGATCCGCCGCCACGGCGCGTTCGGCGTGAACATCCTCGCGGCCGATCAGCTCGACGTCGCCGAGCGTTTTGCCGGCAAGGGCGGGCTGAAAGGCGCCGATCGTTTTGCCGGCGCCCAATGGGTCACGGCCGTCTCCGGCGTTCCGCTGCTGGTCGGCGCCTTGTCCGCGGTCGATTGCGAGGTCGAGGAGATCGTCGAGCGCCATTCGCATGGCATCGTCATCGGCCGGGTCAGGAACATCAAGAATTCGGTGCGCAACGCGGCGCTCGCTTATTGGCACGGCCAGTATGTGGCGGTGGACCAGGACGAGGACGCCGCAAGACTCGCCGAGGTCAGTGTTCCCGCGCGCGGCTTGCGCGGCGCTTGATCGCAGCGGGCTTGAGGTCCGCTGGGCTGGCCTTTTCTCGCTCATCGCTCTAGAAGCCCCCGAGCCTCCCATGACGGGACGGCCATGGAGCGGAGCGATGAAGCGCGTCGGGACCTGGGCCTTCTACGCCGTCAGTGCGCTGGCGATTGCCTATCTCGCCCTCTACGCCTATGCGATGTTCCGCGGCGAGCCATTCGTGCCCGGCGATCCCATTCATATTTTCCGCAAGCCGGACACGCCGAGTTATTCGTAGGACTTGCTCGGTTTCGTAGGTGGGCAAAGGTGCTCTTGCGCCGTGCTCACCATCTCGCCATGATCGCGAAAAAGTTGGTGGGCACGCTTCCGCCTTCGCTCTTCGAGCTACGGCGGACAAGTCGCTTTGTCCACGGCACCTACATCAGCCCTTTATAATCGCGAGCGCCAGCGCCTGTGCGCGCGGCACGATGCTGTCGAGCTCGAGATATTCCTCCGGCGAATGGGCGAGACCACCGACCGGGCCGACACCGCAGATGGTCGGCGTCCCCACCGCGGCGGTGAAGCCGGAATCGGCGCAGCCGCCGGAGAACTCGCCCTGCAGCGTGGTGAGGCCGGCCTGCGCGGCCGCGGCCTGGTAGCTTTCGAACAATGCCTTCGAGCCCTCGCTCTGCACCACCGGTACGAACTCGCCCTTGATGGTCAGCGTCGCGCTGGTGCCGGGTACGTACGGCGTGGCGATGATCCGTTCGATCTCGGCCATCACGGTCGCACGATCCTTCGGATCGACATAGCGCATGTCGATCTGGCCCTCGGCGTAGGGCGCGGTCGTGTTGACCGACTGGCCACCCGAGATGAGGCCGACATTGAGCGTGATGCCCTTGGTGAGGTCGGTCAGCGCGTGGATCTGGATGATCTTGTGCGCGAGCTCGCCGATTGCGCTAATACCGGCGGCAAAATTGGCACCGGAATGCGCGGCCTTGCCGGTGATGGCCATGTGCATGAAGATGCCGCCCTTGCGGCTGGTGACGACATTGCCGGTCGGGCGGCCAGGCTCGGAGTTGAACACCGCGCGCGCGGCACGACCTTCGCGCTCGATCACCGGCCGCGACGAGGGCGAGCCGATCTCTTCGTCCGAAGTGATCAGCACTTTGATCGGATGCGGCGCGCCGCCGAATTTGTGGAAGGCGGTGGCCACGAACACGTTCATGACGAGGCCGGCCTTCATGTCGGCGACGCCGGGCCCATAGGCGCGGTTGTCCTTGATCGTGAACGGGCGACGTCCGGCCTCGCCCTTGCCGAACACGGTGTCGCGATGCCCCATCAACAGCACCGGCTTTTCGTTGCTGCCGGGTTTTGCCACGTCCGCGTGGAGCGCATCGCCGAACGTGCCGTGGCTCTCCCTGCGCGAGGGAATGCCGTGTTCGGCAAAGTGCCGCTCGAACCGCGCACCGACCGCATCGACGCCTTCCTTGTCGTAGGATCCGGAATCGATGTTCACGACGTCGCGCAGCAGATCGATCATCGCCTGCCGCTGCGACGCCAGCCAATCCGTGATTTGAGTTTCCAGCATCATCACCTCGTGCATCAATACTGACCTACCTATAAGTCCTGTCTGATCGACGACCTAGCCGCCGAATGCAGCCCTCCCCCGAGCCGGGCTCCATGCTCGTGCATGGCTGCATTGTGTCGGAGCGAAAAGCCGCTATAGTTCGCGCCCAGCTGCCAGCTGGACGTGCCGAAGTCCATTGTCTCTGATTTCAAGGCAGCACTCGCATGCTGTCGGCAGGCCATGCCTCGCTCTCAATCAGAGCGCTTTTTCAGAACCTGAATGCTGTTGTCGTAACCCTCGACGGAGAGAAACATGCCGCTGTTCATCTCGTACGTCTCATACTCAAACGCGGGTATCAAGGGAATGGTCGACAAGCCGATCGATCGCACCTCGGCCATCGGTGCGCTGGTCGAAAGGGCCGGCGGAAAGCTCCAGGGAGCTTTCATGACGACCGGTCAGCACGATGCAGTGCTCGTCACGGAGTTTCCCGACGGCTCCGATGCGATCGCGATTGGAATGGTTGCCGCCGCCGCCGGCGCCGTTTCCAAGATCGAAACCGTGCGCGCCTGGAAGATGGGTGAATTCAAGAGCATTGCGGAAAAGGCTGCGAAGCTCGCAAGCTCCTACGTCCCGCCGGGCAAGTAGTTCGGGCAGATCTTGACATCAAAAGGCCCGGAGCGGTTCCCGCTCCGGGCCTTTTTCTGCAGACAGGGAGTCTGAAGCTCGGCGCTCATCCCAGCGCCGGCATGCGCGGATATTCGCCGGGCGTGCCGGCGGGGGTGATCGGAATGCCGCCGTCGGCGTATTCGTTGAGCTTGTTGCGCAGCGTGCGGATCGAGATGCCCAGGATGTTGGCGGCGTGGGTCCGGTTGCCGAGGCAGTGCTTCAGCGTCTCCAGGATCAAGTCGCGCTCGACGTCGGCGACGGTGCGTCCCACAAGAGCGCGCGTGACCTGCTCGGCGGCCATGGTGGCATGAGCCACGGCCGGTGCCGTCTTGGCGAGGTCGAGGCGGTCGCCATCGGGCGTCAGGATCGCATCGGGACCAATCTCGTCGCCCTGGGCCATCAGCACTGCGCGGTGCATCGTGTTCTCGAGCTCGCGGACGTTACCCTGCCAACGGTTGGTGGAGAGCACACGTTTGGCTTCGGCCGAAATGGGGCGCATCGGCACGCCGTTGGCCTCGGCATATTTCTTCACGAAATGCTGGGCGAGCTCCATGATGTCGGCGGGACGCTCGCGCAGCGGCGGGATTTTCAGGTTCACGACATTGAGACGGAACAGAAGGTCCTCGCGGAACGTGCCTTCACGGACGGCATCCGCCAGGTTGCGGTTCGAGGTCGCGATGATGCGGATGTCGACCGTGACCGGCTTGGTGCCGCCGACGCGGTCGATCACCCGCTCCTGGATGGCGCGGAGGAGCTTGGATTGCAGACGAACGTCCATCTCGGAGATTTCGTCCAGCAACAGCGTGCCGCCGGTCGCCTCCTCGAACTTGCCGATGCGGCGGGCGATCGCGCCGGTGAAGGCGCCCTTCTCGTGACCGAACAGCTCGGACTCCAGGAGATGCTCGGGGATCGCGGCGCAGTTGATCGAGATGAACGGGCGCTTGGCACGGGCCGAGCGGGTGTGGACGTAGCGGGCCAGCACTTCCTTGCCCGTGCCGGATTCGCCGGTGATCATCACCGAGGCATCGGAGCCCGCGATCTGCTGGGCGAGCTTGATGACGCGCGCCATGGCTTCGTCGCGATAGACCAGCTCGCGGGAATCGTTGGCGACGGCGGCCAGCACCGCGGCGATCAGCTCCGGATCCGGCGGCAGCGGGATATATTCCTTGGCGCCGGCATGGATCGCGGCGACCGCGGCGCGGGCGTCGTTGGTGATGCCGCAGGCGACGATAGGAGCGTGGATGTGCTCGGCCTCGAGCCGCATCACGAGGTCGCGGATGTCGAGGGCGACGTCGACCAGCAACAGGTCGGCGCCCTTGCCGCCGCGCAGAACGCGCATCGCCTGCTCGTGATCCTCGGCATGGGTCACGGTCGCGCCGTTGTCCATCGCGATCTTGGTGGCGGTGGTGAGCTGGCCCTTCAATGTGCCAACGATGAGAAGCCGCATGTCAGTCTCCTGTCCGTCTGTTCGCGCTGCCGCGCGTCATTCTTTCTGCGTGCGTTAGCCGCGTTCCGTCCTGATGATTTCCGTCATGGTCACGCCGAGCTTGTCCTCGACCAGCACCACCTCGCCGCGGGCGACGAGCTTGTTGTTGACGTAGATGTCGATCGCTTCGCCGACGCGGCGGTCGAGCTCGAGCACGGTGCCGGGCCCGAGCTTCAACAGCTCGCCGACGTCCATCTTGGAGCGGCCGAGCACCGCCGAAACCTGCACCGGCACGTCGAAGACGGCTTCGAGGTCGGCCGCGACGCGCGCTGCATATTCGTCCTCGTTGTAGCCGACATCGGTGCCGCCAGGCGGCAGCGGGCCGTTGAGGTCGGGCAGCGGGACCTGTCCATCGGTGTCGCTCATGGCTTAATTCCCCTTGCGGGACGCGATATAGCGTCCGACCATGTCGTCGATCTTGGCCGCGATGGCGCTACGCTCCAGCACGACGCCGCCATCGGCCCATTCGATCCGGCAGTCGCCGGTGGCAATTTCGGGCTCGGCCAGGATCACCAGCCGACCTTCGAAACCGCTCTGCTTGGCGAGCCGCTCGATCTTCTCGCGTGCGCTGTCATAGAGGGCGTCGTTGATGCGGACCACGAGGTGCGGCGTCGCGACCAGATGCGAGAAGCAGTCCTTGACCAGCGCCATGATCTCGCCGAGCGGCTCGGCGGCGATCAGGTCGGCGCATAGCTTACGGGCCACGGCAACCGCGACGTCGACCGCCTCGGTCTCCATCTTGCTCTCGATGTTGCCGATCCCTGCGGCAATGCCCCGGATTGCGATGTTGATCTCTTCCATGGCGAGAGCCACCCGGCGGTCGCTCTCGGCCTTGGCTTCACGCTGGCCCGCGGCAAAGCCGTCCTGATAGGCGCGCGCCTCAGCTTCCGCGACCTTCTGCGCGATCTCGGCTGCAGTCGCGGCCTTCTCGCGCGTCCGGTCGGGGGCGGCGAAGTCGGTATCGAACAGGAATTTGGCGGGAGCGCCCATCAGTACACCAGCTCGTCGTCAGCGCGGTTCTTGGTCAGCATGATCTCGCCCTTGGCCGCGAGGTCCTTGGCGAGGTTGACCAGCAGGGCCTGGGCCTCGTCGACGTCGCGCAGGCGCACCGGGCCCATTGCCGCCATGTCGTCCTGCAGCATCTTGGCCGCGCGCGAGGACATGTTGCCGAAGAAGAAGTTGCGGACGTCCTCGTTGGCGCTCTTCAGGGCGACGCCGAGCTTGTCCTTGTCGACGTTGCGCATCAGGGTCTGGGCCGAGCCGGAATCGAGCTTCACGAGGTCGTCGAAGGTGAACATCAGCGCCTTGATGCGTTCGGCCGATTCCCGGTTTTCCTCTTCGAGAGAGGTGATGAAGCGGGTTTCGGTCTGGCGGTCGAAATTGTTGAAGATTTCCGCCATCACCTCGTGGGCGTCGCGGCGGCGGGTCTGCGATAGGTTCGACATGAATTCGGTGCGCAGCGTCTTCTCCACGCTCTCGATCACCTCCTTCTGCACCGCTTCCATTTTCAGCATGCGGTTGACGACGTCGAGCGCGAGGTCCTCGGGGAAGATGCCGAGCACGCGTGCGGCATGCTCCGGCTTCAGCTTCGACAGCACCACCGCGATGGTCTGCGGGTATTCGTTCTTGAGGTAGTTGGCGAGCACCTCTTCCTGCACGTTGGAGAGCTTTTCCCACATGTTGCGGCCTGCCGGGCCGCGGATCTCGTCCATGATGCCGTTGACGCGCTCGGGCGCCAGATATTGCTGGAGCAGCCGCTCGGTGGCGTCGAAATTGCCCATCAGCGCGCCGGAGGCCGACATGCGGGAGACGAATTCGAGCAGCATGTCCTCGACCGTGTCGACCTCGACGGTGCCGAGCGTCGACATTTCCAGCGAGAGCTGGCGCACCTCGTCGTCATCGAGCAGCGACCAGATCTTGCCGCCATATTGCTCGCCGAGCGCCAGCATCAGGATTGCGGCGCGCTTCGGGCCGGCCACCGCTTCGATCTTGGCGCCCGTCCGGTTGCCGGCGCGCTGGCCGAGCGTAGAGATCACGCTGGTGATGTCGTTCGAGTTGGCGTTTTGCAGGGAAGCGGCCATGTCAGTTCACTCGATCATTTCGCGGGTTCGGTCAGCCATTGACGAATGATGGCAACGGTTTCGTTGGGATTGCGTTCGGCGAGCTCGCCGACGCGATGAACGGACTGGGCGTGGACCTGGCCCTGGATGGTGGCGACGTCGATCGCGCTCGCGGTGCCGCTCGGCAGGAGCGGCTGGCCGCTGGCGGGTGCGGCCTCGTCCGAGGTCGCGGGGCCGGCGAGCACGCCGGAGATGGCGGCGGCGACTTCGTCGGAGGCGAGGATGCGCTTGACCAGCGGGCGGATCACCATGAACAGCACGACCAGGCCGAGCAGCATCATCACGCCGAGCTCGACGAAGTACATGACGTCGTCCTTGGTGAACTGCAGCATGCCGAGGAAGCCGGAGGGCTCGGTGATCGGGGCGGTGGAGGGGGCGTCGGCGAAGCGCAGATTGACGACCTCGACCTGGTCGCCGCGCTTCTGGTCGAAGCCGATCGCCGATCGCACCAGGGTGGCGATGCGGTCGAGCTGCTCTTTGGTGCGGTCGGTGTAGGCGAGCTCGCCCTTGTCATTCTTGGTGTAGATGCCGTCGACCAGCACCGCGACCGAGATGCGGTTGACCCGGCCGGCCTCGGTCACCTCGGTCTTGGTGGTGCGGGAGATCTCGTAATTGTTGGTTTCCTCGGACTTCTTGCTCTGGTCCTTCGCCGGCACGCCGCTGTTCTGCTGGTTGCCGGGGAGCTCGTTGTTGACCGTGACCTGGCCATTGTTGTCGGCGGTCATGCTCTGCTCTTCGCGGGTCTGGCTCGAGCGCAGCACGCGGCCTTCGGGGTCGAACTTGTCCGAGGTCTGGGTGATCTTGTTGAAGTCGAAATCGGCGGAGAGCTGAACGCGGGCGCGGCCCGAGCCGACCACGGAGGAGACGATGTCCTCGACCTGCTTGCGCATCCGCTTCTCGAAGGCGGTGCGGCGCTCGTCGCCGAGGGCCTGCTCCGGATCGGTTGCGGCGCCGTCGGCGAGCAGCTGGCCGGCTTCGTCCACGATCGAGACCCGCTGAGGCTTCAATCCGTTGACAGCGGAGGCGACGAGGTGGCGGATGGCACGGATCTGCTGGGCTTCGAGCGAGCCGCGGACCCGTACCACGATCGAGGCCGACGGCTCCGGCGCCTCGCGTGCAAACAGCGGGCGCTCGGGCAGCACCAGATGGACGCGGGCGGCCTGGATCCGATCGATGGCGCGGATGGTGCGGGCGAGCTCGCCCTCTAGCGCGCGCAAGTGATTGATGTTCTGGACGAAAGAGGTGGTGCCAAGTGCATCCGACTTGTCGAAGACTTCGTAGCCGACGCCGCCGCCCTTGGGCAGGCCGCCCTCGGCAAGCTTCATCCGCAGACGGGTGACCTTGTCCTTGGGCACCATGATGATGGTGCCCTCGTTGCGCAGCTCGAACTGGATGCCCTGGCGTTCCAGGTCCTTGATAATGCTGGAGGAATCTTCGACCGACAGATCGGTGAAGAGCGTCGTCATCTGCGGCGTGGTGACCCGCATGATGACAAACGCGAAGAAGCCGATGAGCGCGGCGGTGACCGCAATCATCGCCCCGAAGCGGGCGGCGCCGATACCTTTTAAAAAGTCCGCAAGACCTTGCAAGCAACCGCCCCGACAGATTCGACCCGCATTCCAAGAGCGGCCGAGTGGGCAATTATTGCCTAGGTGATGGTTTCGATATGGTTAACGAAGGTTAAGAGCTGGGACAAAAGTAGCGACATGAAAAAAATCGGCCTCGCAAGGCGAGGCCGATTTTCGTCAAAAGCAGCAGATTTCCGGATTGCTTACTGGCGATATTGCTGGATGCGGGTGGTGCGAAGACCCGCCAGACCATGCTGGTCGATGGAAAACTGCCAGGAGAGGAATTCGTCGACCGTCAGGGTATAACGGCTGCAGGCCTCCTCAAGCGAGAGAAGTCCACCACGAACTGCGGCGACGACTTCGGCCTTGCGGCGGATGACCCAGCGTTTGGTGCCGGGTGCGGGCAGATCTGCAATCGTCAGCGGACTGCCGTCCGGCCCGATGACGTATTTTACCCTCGGGCGATGGGGTTCTGTCATGGCGTACTCACAAACTCTCAACCACTGAACTCACGCCGTAACCCTACGCGTGCCGGCTTAAAAATCCGCTAAGCCTAAGGCTTCAATACAATTCTCGTTGAATCCTGCTGGAACGAAACCGCCCGGCGGGCCGAAAAGGGTGATTTCAGCCAGCCGAGCGGGGTCTTCGTAAATGCTTTACTAACGAACGAGGCCTGCGCGCGATGCTTGCCGAGGCCCAAACTGTCGTCCCGGCAAAGGCCCGGACCCATACCGCGTGATCTATCGATGACACGCAACTGGCAGTACCAAGATAGACTTCCTAACCACGGGCCTTCGCTAAACTTCTCTTTGTGGTTATGGATCCCGGCGTTCGCTGGGATGACACCGCGTGTGTGGCGGGCGCGTGCGCCCTCAATTGCTGCTGGTCGCGACGATGCTCTTCACCTGGCTCAGCGTGTAGCTGCTGCCGTCGATGGTGAGCAGCGGCGGCGACTGGGTCAGGTCGACGGACGACACCGTGCCCTGCACCTGCGCGGCGACGCCGACGCTGTTGCCTGAGGCGTCTTTGCCCGTCGCCGTGATCGTGTACTTGCCGTCAGGCCATTGCGTGCCGTCATTGCCCTGGCCGTTCCAGGTGAAGGGAATGTCGCTGCCGGCGCCGGCGGTATATTGGCCGCTGAAGACGGTCTGGCCGGTGGAATTGGCGATGGAGATGTTGACCGTGGCGCTGGAGGGCACGTTGAGGTGCCAGGTCGCCGAAGACTGCGACATCGTTGCGGTGGCGCCGTCGACCACGGCGGTCTTGCCGACGAAGCCCAGCGCCTGGGTCGCCTGCGTGGTCTGCTGCAGGGTGACGAGCTGAGACAGCGAGTCGTTGGTCTTGAGCTGCTGCTCGACGCCGGCGAACTGCACCAACTGCTGGGTGAACTGGTTGGTGTCGAGCGGATCGAGCGGGTTCTGGTTCTGCAGCTGCGTGGTCAGCAGCGTCAGGAAGGTCTGGAAGTTGCCAGCCAGCGTCGATCCCGTGGTCGAGCTCAGCGAGTTCGACGAGGAGGACGACGACGATGACGTCGGGGTCGTGCCGGAGACGACGGACGGGGCGGTGGCGGCATTCGTGGTGGTCATTAGCGAATACTCCTCACACTCTGATATCGACGCCGCTGCTCGCTCCGAGCATGCGGCCATAGCTGCGGCTCACGGGTGCCGCCGCGGCTGAATCGTCTTCGCTGATGATCAGCCGGCGGGAATTGCCGGAATTGTCGTTGTTCTGGCCGGAGTTCTGTCCCGACGAATTCTGGTCGCGCAGGCTGAAGGAGAGCCCGTTGCTGCCGGTCTTGAGGCCGGCATCGTCGAGCGCGCGCTGCAACTGCGGCGCATCCTGCCGCAGCATCTGCAGCGTCTCCGGCTTCTCGACGGTGACATGCGAGGTGACCTGGCCGTTGCGGTCGACATTGATGCGGACGTCGATACGACCAAGATCGATCGGATCGAGGCTGATGTCGAAGCGAGTCTTGCCGGCGCGCGCGGCGGCCGCGATCTCGACCGGAATGCCGCTGATCGGCACCGCCGTCGATGTTGCCGCGGTCGCGGTGAGTGTCGCGGTGGAGGCGGTGGATGTCGAGGTCGTGTTGGTCAGCGGCGCCTGCACGGCGTTTGCGGCTTGCGTGCTGGTGTCGGTTGCCGTGCTAGGCGCGACTTGCGTATCGGCATGAACGTGCGTCGCGGGTGCGGCTGGCGTGGCATCGGCGGTACGATTAGCAGCATCAGCCTTTGCATCGGCAGCAGTTGCATCAGTCTGCGGCTTTGCAGCTTGCGGATGCGCGGCCGCGTTGGCGCCGGGGGTCGTCGCGATCGCGGGATTTTGCGCGGTGGCAGCAGCCTGCGCGGTTTTGCCCGCGTCTTGCCCGATATTGGAGACGTCGCTGTCGCCTTGCGTGGTCGCGACGGCCCTGAATGAGGTTTTCGGCGTGCCTTGGTCGACTGCGGTGAGCTGCGCGGCGTTCGCCGCGGCATCGGTTGCGGCCGTGTCGGTTGTTGCGTTTGCCGCATCGGCGAGCGCGGCCTTCGCATCGGTGGTCTTGGCGTCGCCGGTCTTGACGGTCTTGCCGGTCGCGTCCGCCTTGGTGGCCGTGATCTGTGCCGCGGTGGAGGCGCTCGCGGCGATGCCGGCGGCTGCGATCGTCAGCGGCGAGGAAGCGGTGCCTGTGGCCTGGCTGGCCGCCGCATTCGGGTCGACCGGCACCGCGGGCGCGGCCACGGGAACGGCGGTTTGATCGGGTGTCGCCG
Source organism: Bradyrhizobium sp. T-1 (assembly GCF_053592855.1). NCBI lineage: Bacteria > Pseudomonadati > Pseudomonadota > Alphaproteobacteria > Hyphomicrobiales > Nitrobacteraceae > Bradyrhizobium > Bradyrhizobium sp. T-1. Next base: position 1,432,094 of record NZ_CM132115.1, read on the forward strand.
CCGGCGTCGCAGCGGCCTGTGCGGCGGCCGAGGCGTCGACCGCGGCGGCGAGGCCGTTGGTGCCGTCGGTCTTGTCGCTCTTCGCGCTGTCGGACTTGTCGTCCGACTTGGCGGCGGAGGCGTCAGCCTTGTTCTTGTCCTTGGATTTCCCGGGGGCCTTGGTCGGATCGGCCGGCGTGTCGGTGCTGGCTGTCGCCGCAGATTCCGTGCTGTCGCTCGCCTTGCTCTGCGAGGAGGAGTCGGTCGCGGCGGTATCGCGCGTGCTCTTGTCCGACGTGGAGGAGGACGACGAGGACGATGAATCGCTCCGACGCGGCGGCGCCTGGTCTTGGGCGGAGGACGGAGCGTTGTTGCTGATGGCCTGGGTGTTGCTGTCGACCAGCGCGCCGAAGGAGTCGCTCGGCGTGGTGTCCCTGGTGCTCTGGGAGCGGGCAGGCTTTTGCTGCGCGCTCGACACTTGCGCGCTTGCCGCTACGTCTGACGTGACACCAACCACAGGCGTACCCCTTGAAAACATCTTCGGATCAGGAGGTTAGCAAGGAGCGGGCCAGTCCTTCTTTGGGGCATTTTATATAGTAAAATCAAATGCTTGAAGAATTGAGGCCGCCCCGGTCGGCACCCCGCCGGCCCCGCCATTTCTGCCGCCCCGGCAAGAATTGCCCTGAGCGTGTGGCGGCCGTGATTGCTTCACCGGAATGCCACCTATATTAAAGGCTGCTCTCAGCCGCTTTCGACCGGGCCAGCCAGTGCCTTTCGGGAACCGAAGTTCCCGGGGACTCCTGGTGGACCGGTCCAGAGCATCAGGAATCGCGGGAAACGCCGCCGTCACGTCAGCTTAGGCCCATGCTCAACAGTCTGGATCTCGAAGGCCGTCCTGAGGATACCAGGGTCGTCGTTGCCATGTCGGGCGGCGTCGATTCCTCGACGACGGCTGCGCTGCTGAAGGCGGAGGGCTACGACGTTGTCGGCATCACGCTGCAGCTCTACGATCATGGCGCGGCGACCCATCGCAAGGGCGCCTGCTGCGCCGGCCAGGACATCCACGACGCCCGCGACGTCGCCGCCAAGCTCGGCATTCCCCATTACGTGCTCGACTACGAGGATCGTTTTCGCGAGTCCGTCATCGACAACTTTGCCGATAGCTACGCGCTCGGCGAAACGCCGGTGCCGTGCATCGAGTGCAACCGCAGCGTCAAATTCCGCGACCTCTTGAAGACCGCGCGCGAGTTGGGGGCGCAGGCGCTCGCCACCGGCCATTATGTCGCCTCGCGCCGCGGCGAGGACGGCTCGCGCGCGCTGGTGTGTGCGGCCGACAGCGACCGCGACCAGAGCTATTTCCTGTTCGCGACCACGCAGGAACAGCTCGACTTCCTGCGCTTCCCGCTCGGTGACATGACCAAGCCCGAGACGCGCGAACTCGCGCGCCGCTATGGCCTTTCCGTCGCCGACAAGCACGACAGCCAGGACATCTGCTTCGTGCCGACGGGGCGCTACACCGACATCATCACCCGCCTGCGTCCGAATGCGATGGAAAGCGGCGACATCGTCGATCTCGACGGCCGCGTGCTCGGCCAGCATCACGGCATTGCTAATTTCACCATCGGCCAGCGCCGTGGCCTCGGCATCGCGGCCAGCGCGCCGCTGTTCGTGGTGCGGTTAGACGCCGCCAACCGCCGCGTCGTGGTCGGCCCGCGCGATGCCCTGAAGATGCACCGCATCGCACTTCGCGACGTCAACTGGATCGGCGGCGGCGACATCGACAGCGCAATCGGCAACGGTCTCGAGCTGTTCGTGCGCGTGCGTTCGACCCGCAGCCCTCAGCCGGCCTGGCTGCGCGGCGCCGATGGTCATTACGAGGTCGAGCTCGTCGCCGGCGAAGAGGGCGTTTCGCCCGGCCAGGCCTGCGTGTTCTACGACGCGCCCTCAGGGCAGGCGCGCGTGCTCGGCGGCGGCTTCATTCAGAGCGCTGCGGCGAAGATCTCCGCCGCGACATCCCGCCCGCTCGCGGAAGCCGTGCGCGGCTAATCATGACAAGTTTGGATCGCACTCTCGCGACACCGGAAGTGCGCTCCCTCCCCCGCCTGCGGGGGACGGTTCGGGAGAGGGCTCTGTCCACCGGCGATATATCACGAACGGATAAAGCCCTCACCCGCGCCTTCGGCGCGACCTCTCCCGCAAGCGGGAGAGGCGCTAGACTGCGCTCAGGGCTGGCGTCGATTTCACCAACAGTCATCACACTCTAGAGTTTCGCGTAGGGCAGGGGGGCATGGCAGCAGACATCTCGCGGGCCGGGGTCGAGAAGGCCTATGGCCGCTGGGCGCCGGTCTATGATCTCGTGTTCGGCAAGGTATTCGACGCCGGCCGGCAGTCGACCATTGCGGAAGCCGATCGCATCGGCGGCCGCATCCTCGACGTCGGCGTCGGCACCGGTCTCTCACTCTCCGATTATTCGCGCACCACGAAGATCTGCGGCGTCGACATTTCCGAGCCGATGCTGCGCAAGGCGCAGGCGCGCGTGCGGGCCCAGCGCCTCTCCAATGTCGAAGTGCTCTCGGTGATGGATGCGAAGAATCTCGCCTTTCCCGACGGCGCGTTTGACGCGGTGGTCGCGCAATATGTCATCACCGCCGTACCCGATCCCGAAGGCACGCTTGACGAGTTCGTGCGCGTGCTCAAGCCGGGCGGCGAGCTGATCCTGGTCAATCACATCGGCGCCGAGAGCGGCCCGCGAAAACTGTTCGAGCTGGCTTTCGCACCCGTCGCCCGCCGCCTCGGCTGGCGCCCGGAATTCCCATGGGACCGTCTGGTCAGCTGGGCCGCCAAACACGGCGGCGTCACGCTCGCCGAGCGCCGCCCAATGCCGCCGATGGGCCATTTTTCGCTGATCCGCTACCACAAATCGTAATCTTCGCGGACGGAACACCGCCCATCGCTCGTGCGTTTTGATCCCATGCGCACGACATCAAACATCCTTCTAGCGGGCCTCGTGATCGCAGCCTCTGCGCCAGCGATCGCGCAGGCCCCGCCCGCCCCGGCCACGCCGCCGCAAGCGACCGCGCCGCCATCCCCGCAACACGCGGCAAACTGCATGCCGCAGGATCGCCCGAACCGCGCCACCGCCCCGGACGGCACGACGACTGGCCAATCCCGGGAACCGCTCGGCGACAGATTGGCCAAATCCGACGGCGTGCTCTGCCCGCCCGCCGGCGTCGACCCCGAAATGCACGCTCCCGCGCCGAGCACGGACGGCAGCATGCCGGTGATCCCGCCTCCCGGCAGCCCCGGCGGCGATCCCACCGTGAAGCCGAAATAAAACAGTTTCACCGCTCCTTTCTTCGCCTCTTCCTGACGAAACCTCAGCGAAAGCGGACGAGGGGAGAGGGCGGAATCCGCGCAAAAGCGCAGGTTCCGAGTGAGCGGGACTCTCCCCGAGTCCAGTGCCGGAAAACGCTCGCCTTTCCGCGGACTTGTCCCGCCGAAGCCTTGGCGAAGGCGGAAGCTTTTCGGATTGACTTCCCGCCGCCCCCTTCCTTATATGCCGCGCGTTCGCGAGATCGGCCGTTCCGCCGTTCGCGACCCTATGGCGGGGTAGCTCAGCTGGTTAGAGCACGGGAATCATAATCCTGGGGTCGGGGGTTCGAGTCCCTCCCCCGCTACCAGAAAACACTACAACATCAATAGATTAGGCGGATCACGTCGGCACGAATCTCGATCCGTAGCGCATCTGTAGCGCCGCGTCGCATGCGAACGGCAATCTAGTCCTTGAGCGCTCGTAGCTGAATCCTTCATAGGTAATCTTTCGAAGGCCGTCGTCGTTGCAGCTTTTCTCGTTCGCTTGAATCGGCAGGCCCCTCGATCCTCCGCGCCGGCACGCATCAAGTGGAACGAGCCACGCATTCTGACGAAAGCCGAGCCAGCAATCTAATCCTTGATGGATCAAGGCCGGATCGCGTACTCCGCGCTGCTCGAGGACACGGTCTTGAAGCTGGCGACGATGTCGGCCGCGAACTCGCTTCTGCTGCTCAGCCCTCTCAAGGCTGAAACAGGGGTTCGATTCCCCTAGGGAGCGCCAGAAAATTCAACGACTTAGAACTGCGATGGCGAAGTCGTCGAATATCCGTTGAATAAGCGTCGGCGGACGTTGGCGGACTGCGACACACTGATTCAGTGATCTTACTACGCAGGTTCGCGCGCGTAGAGCCGACAGCTCCGTTGGCAATTCGAGCGGCGGTGACAGCCACAACGACATGCAATCCGCTTCCGAGCACGCGGTGTGCTCGCACCTGGTTGGCCGCGCTCCATGCTTTGAATGCGCGATGTTTTCCGTGCCGCAAATGAAGGCTTCCGCATCTTCGGCGGTGTAACCGAGTTCGGACTCGGTCCAGAAGAATGCCGCACCCGCGACAGCGATCGGGAAGATAATTTTGTTAGGCTCGACGATCCGAGCTTGCTGGCGCTTCGCCCGTGAAGGTCGACGGTGACGCGGATTCATTTTTGATCGCGTCACGCCGCGCCGGCGACTAAGCAGGACCTCGGTGATCCACCCCAGGAGGCGAGTTGATTTTGCTCATCATGAGCTATTCGCGGCTTTCTCTCCTCATAGCGAGTGCGCTGGAACGTTTCGCGCTGCTCCAGATACCGTCCTGGCGGATAGAACGACTTTTGCGATTAAGCCCGGTGAGACGACCATTTCGATTAGCGCCGCAGCATCTCCCCGGATGGCTGCCTGCGCTTCCTACCAACTCGCAGAGATGCTCGTTACGCAGGACGACATCTCGGCTCGCTGCCGTTCGGTGAAGTTCTGTGCCGGACAGGGTTCGCCAGTAAGACAGAAAAGCGATCCGCCGACTCCGAATGATCGGCCAACTCTTCTATTTCGGGGAAAACAGCGATGTCAGCCGAACGATCATCGCCTGCTTGCTCACTTGGTAGCGATCGGCCAAAGCGTCGATGCGCGCCTCATTCTCCAGATCGAGAGTGTAGCCCGCAACATCAAGCCTAATCCATTGCGCCGGGATCAACAGATTGGCTGCGAAGGCATTGGCTTCGATCTCTTCGACGTCTTCAGCGGTGGCCGAGCGCGCGTCTCTTAAGTTAATTCTGAAGACCTGATCGACATGAACCTCTGCTCCCTTATGGAGAGCGAGATGGCCCAGTTCATGGGCAATTGTGAAGCGCTTACGCAGAGGGTGATGCGACCTGTTGACCGCGATTACCTTGCGGCCGTTCCCCCGAAATAGAATTCCCGACGCATCGTCATCGAGCTCTACTTCCCGGATCTCTGCACCCAGCAAGTCCGCTACAAGATCGAGCGAAACCGGTGGAGAATTCTGGCCCTCAAGAAGCTCTGCAGCCTTGCGGCGTACGCGTGCGTAGCCGATGCGAGGCTTCATTTATCCGACCTTGATTTCTCGCTCTTCAGCATCTCCACGACGCGCGCTACATCCTGCCGCATCGTGGGATCCGATTGCGACTGCGGTGAAGGCATGAGTTCGGAAGGTTTCGCGTCCAGGGCATCCGCGATCTCAATCAGCTGATGCAGCAGCACCCGCTGCCGTCCCTTCTCGATATTCGTAATCGACGCGCGTGAGAGCTGGACCCGGCGAGCAAGCTCTTCCTGGGTCACGCTGCGGGTCTCTCGGAGCTCCCGGACTCGGTCTCCGAACAGACGATAAAGGTTTGAATCCATGCCTTATTCTACACCGTCAAAACCAAATTTCAAGAAATGTTTGTGTTACCAACAGTTTATGATACAAGTAAATTCATAATGTTTGTAATATTGACATTCAAGGAATGCAAGTGTAAAAGGTGCCCGTTCTTCAATCGCGGAGCACTGAAATGGACAACCAAGTTGATTCGCACGAACTGGTTCTGGCCATCGAGGGGGAGCGCGGACCCCGTCAGATCCAGGTGTCACGCAGCGCGACCGCCAAGGAGGTCATCGAAGCGGTCGTGCTTGAAACCAAGCGGACCGAGCTGACTGAGATCTTCCTGGAGGATGAGGAAGAGTGTCTCGTCGAGGAGCACCGGGTTGTTGAGCTCGTGATCGAGGAATTCCGGCTCATTCACGTCGCCTCCAAAGGCAAGATTACCGTTACGGTGGTCTACAACTCTCGCCAAGTTCACCGAGATTTCGCTCCAAGCGTTACGATCGAAACGATCATTGCATGGGCGATCTCGCCTTCGGCACTCAACCTCGAAGGCGTGCCGGCAGAGTACCAGCTGAAGCTCGGCTCAGAAGTCCTGCCGCCGGACCTGCACCTTGGCCAAGTCGCCAAAGGCGAGAAGAAGATCGCCTTTTCGCTCGTGTTCCGCATCAAGCCGCAAGGTGCCTCATGACCCCGGATCATGCGGCTCTCCGCGCGGGCATAGACAGCCTCACGTTCAAACTTGGTTCGAAGCGAGGGAAGTGGGGACTAGAAGCTCTCGAGTTTCCTATTGCCTACTTCACCATTGCGGCGCCGAAGCGCGAGCAAGGACCGAAGCGCTTTCTGCTTCGGGTCGACTGCCGAAGTTATCCGGCCCTCGCACCGACCTCCCAATTGTGGGACGGCCGGACCGATACAGCATTGAGCGTTGATCAGCGGCCCATGGGAAGGACGGGTGTGCTGGTGGCCTTCACGCCATGGAACGCATGTCTCTACCATCCGATCGATCGCATCGCTCGGGACCACTGGCCGAACCAGTTCGAAGAACTCACCTGGAAGCCCGGCTCAACCATCGTGACACTTTTGGAAATCGTCCATGGTCTTATCAATAATCCGGACTATTTGGTCTCGACTGCGCCCGACGCCGCGGCTGCGCTGCGACGAACGCTTGTGGCGTGAGATTCTCCGAGAACTGCGCGTCCGCGGGCAGGGGCGTCGCGAGAGCGGAGGATTCCTCTTAGGCAGAGTGGAAGGTGAGACCAAAATCATCACCTCCTTTCTGCCATACGACGCAGTTGATCCGCATTGTCTCCAAGGAATCATCATTTTCGATGGATCGCGCATGGACGACGTGTGGCGTATCTGCGAGCAGCAAGGGTGTAGCGTAGTCGCTGACGTTCATACTCATCCAGGCGCGTCATATCGCCAAAGCGATGTCGATCAGAGCCATCCGATGATACCCGAGCGCGGGCATCTCGCACTAATCGTGCCAAATTATGCCAATCGGGACTACATGCCAGGCGAATTTGGCATCCATGAATACAGAGGCCGTCGCGATGGATGGTCGGACCTAAGCTCACTCGGACGAAAGCTCTTCCGGGTTAGGAGGTTTGCATGACGTCAAATATCGAAGCAGACCGCGGATCCCAACTGCTGCTGGCGGTCCTTCCAGATATGGATCTGCAGGGCGCTAGAATGGCCCTCGATCGCGCCTCGCTCGAAATCATCATCGACGACGATGTCGAGCAGACCGCATGGGCTCAGGCCTGCGCGATCGCGACCGTGGCGTGCGGTAGCAAGATGTTTCGAAGAGGTGTCTTTCTTTCACGCCAGCCTGAATGTGAGACGGTTGTCGGGAACGGGCTGCCAAGATTGTTCAAGCGCGCACTCCTTGAAGCGGGTTGTCGGAAGGAGCCGCCCCCCGCCCATGCCTTTCGCATTTGCATAGGCGCGAAGGGGGCGGGCCACATCTATGTGTCCGCCAGCGGTTGGAAAGCGATCGTCGGCCCCAAGCCCGCCGCCATGACCTCGCCGGGAAACGAGCTCAGTGGCATTTTCGCCGGTGCGGCGTCGACAGCCATTGCATTTCGAGCATCCGTCCTGTCCGATCCCATCGCAGCCCGAAGAATGCTCGAATATAATCTATGGCAGCCGCAGGGACAGTCGTCGGCTGCATCGGCAGAACTGCGCAACCTCCCGGCTGATTTATGGTTGCTTGGAATGGGAAACCTGGGGCAAGCGACGCTCTTTACGCTGGGCTTGCTTCCCTATCGGGACACGTCGCAAGTCCGCTTGTTGCTCAACGATCCGGATATCTGTGGCTGGGAGAACTTGGGCGTCCAGCTTCTTACGCAGCCGAACTGGATTGGTAGGACGAAGGTCAGGTGTGCTGCAGATTGGGCTGAACGCGTTGGTTTTCGAACGGTTCTGAACGAACGCAAGTTTCTGGCGACCTCCAGACCTGATCAAGACGAGCCGCGAGTCGCGCTTGTTGGCGTCGACAATTTGAATGCGCGGCGCTTCGCTGCCTCCGCAGGGTTTGATCTGCTCATTGATGCCGGACTTGGCTCGACGGCGAACGAGGCCTTTGACGTGCGATTGCACGCCTTTCCTGGCTCGAGAATGCCACTCGACGCTTGGCCGGAAGCGGAACCTTCCGAGCGGGTCGGCGAGGGGAATGTAGTCAAGCGCGGAAACATTCAGTCGCTCGTTCAAGCTGGGGTTTTGGACGAGTGCGGCGCGATCACGATAGAAAATCAGCCGGTCGGCGTGCCATGCACGGCTCTTGCAGCGGCAGCAATGCAGGTAGCTCAATTATGCCGCGCGATAGAGACCGGCTCCTGCTGTGAAATGGTCGACTTTGATCTCGTCAACTCAAAGAGAGCAGTTAGTCAGGTCATGGGCCGGCCCGTCTCACCGATCGTCGCCTGCCCAGCACGTTAGCGGTCGCTAGGCAACGGTCCTGGTTCGGCCGAGATACTCGTTGTTCGTATCGAAGCTGACCATACTCTCGGCGGGGACGTCTAGGACGTCTCCGTTGTCCGCGACAGGATTGACGTCGCGGTGCACAATGAAGTGCGGAAATTGGGCGATCAAGAGATCGTTGTTGTAGTCCGTGCTGCTCGTTGCATTGAGAACGAAATGTCCGACTACGGGCCTAGCGCCGGTGCGCCGCTCCTGCTTGGACGACCTGTCGATCAGCTCTGTGACCCAAATGAAGTGTGGAAGCGCGCGAGAAACGATCTCGCTTTTCATCGGTTCGTTCATCCCGCTTGCGCTGATGTGGCGTCGGTAGCGAGCGGCCGTAGTCAAGTACGTCCGCTGTATCCAGCGCCCTGCGGCAAATCCGTCGAAGAACGCTCGGATGCTGGTCGCAGCAGTGGAGTTGCCATTGCCTACGGCCGTCACGATCTGGTCAGAAACGTAACTCGTCGTCTTGATAAAGTCTCTCACGACAATGTCAGCGTTCTCGGCCCGTAAGAAAACGCGTGACGGCAACGGTACGAACATGTGAGAGACGTTTTCCTCCACCGTGAGGATTTTTTGCTGCCACTTCATGAGGCGCGCTGAAGGCAGATGCTCGATATCGTCTACGCTGAGAGGCAGTACTCGATAGGGCCCCCTCTGATCGTCGTGTACGATCAATCCGCGAGCGAACACGGCGTGTGTGCCTCCGTCGCGGACGGCTTTGCCAGGTACTTCGACGTAGCCCACGGCGCAGATCGCATGACCCATGTCCGCCATGGCGATTACAACGGGCAACCCCGAATCAAGGTAGCGATGAATGACTTCCGGGGCACGGATGGTCGGAGCAACCTGTTGGCCGCTGTCGAGCTCCTTGAAGAGCATATGGAGTGGCTGGTGCCCCATGCCGCGCAACGCACGGATCATGTGCATGGGATTCAGCCCCTCGGATCCGGCAGGAAGTGATCTGCTAAGTTCTGAGTCCGTCGGGTTAATCGCCAGGTTGGTGATTTCCGCAATTGTGTACGAGCTCGTTCGTCGGTGCCGGGTCTCTACTGCTCGTCCTGCCATCCAAATTGCGGCCTGCGCGCAAGCACCGAGCCGCATGTCCTGTTGAATGAAGGGGGCTCCGGTTACCTTCACCCGAACCCCAAGAACGTGAGACTCGAAATCTGCACGCGCCGCCGGCCTGACGGTAAGCTTTCCGATCGACGGAAAGCGCAAAACGGTTCTGCCAATGGGGCCTTGCGCGATAGGCCTGATCACCACGAACCCGCAATAGTTCTTGTCCTTGGCCGCGAGGCGTTCAAGCTCGACGACCTGCTTGGAAAGAGGAAGCTCGAACAGTTTGCTGATGTCTGTCCGGAAAAAATGGATGCGCTTGGTGCCTCTCGCATGGGCCTTGAAGGCACCGGCGTAGAAGCTCAGATAGTCCGACGTATAGTCGCGGTCGGTGTAGGGGGATTCTACAATCGCGTATTTTGCCCCGAGCTCGATGACGTGGTCGAGCAGAGCATCCACGCTGGCGTTAGACCTATCGCCTGCAATTTGTTGGCGCAGCGACTGTGCGCCTTGCGGCGTAAGCACTACGCCCTTTAGAATCACGCGCATTCCACACTTATACCGTGCGGAACAAAAAAGGGGTTAACGGATCCTAAAGTCTACCGGAAAGCGAAGCGGGTCGCGGTCGTCACAACGCGCTGCGCGCGCGCGTCCGTCTGCTCGATCTGCTCGAGAGCGGTCTCGGACACCGATCCCTTAAACCCGAGCTGTCGCATGTCCACGCGCCGGGCGTTTTCCGATACTGGGTTGAGCACTTTCACGATCGAGGTCTCGGCGCTGGCCTTTTTGGGATCCGAAGCTGGCGGGGTCATCGGCTACCTTCCGCGAGTGGCTGTCGCGAATTTCGTAAACTAAGTGCATACTGCCGCGCATTCTGCAACCCTGGCGTAAAGCAAAGGTTGAATCCAACCGGCCGCCCTTGCCGATGTTCCAAAAAAATACACCGCCAGGGGCTTGGAAATTGCGAGCAACTTGCTTAGAATGTTTATATGGCAAACAAAACTCCCTCCAGCATGCCGCTGTTCGGTAACGCCACGCCGCAAGAGGTGAAGGCGATCCGAACGGAGATTGAGGCATTCACGGACCGGGCCGCCCGAAATCGGGACGAGGCGCAGAAGATGCTTGAGCGCCTGGGCATCGCGCGGGCCGAAGAGCGCCCCAAACCGAAGGGCTGACGTGCGGCGCACGGTTACCGGGTTTGTCCTTGGCTATCACGGCTGTGACAGGTCCATCGCAGAAAAGCTCCTCGCGGGTTCTCCGTTTGAAGCCAGTACCAACAACTACGATTGGTTGGGCGCGGGGGCATACTTCTGGGAGAACGACCCGCTTCGAGCGATGCGATGGGCTGAGAAGCTTAGAGACCGTCCCGGAAAGAACGGGAAAATAAAAGACCCCACCGTAGTAGGGGCGGTCATCGATCTGGGCCTCTGCCTCGACCTGACCACGCAGTCCTCTTTGGACGTCATCCGAACTGCCTACGACGGACTTGTGACAGTGTCCGAGGTAGCAAAGCAGGCATTGCCCGAAAATATCGATGAACTTCGTCGGCCTCTCGATTGCGCAGTCATCAACTACTTATACGAGTCGTTGCCGGAGCCGAAGTTTCAGACCGTGAGGGGTATGTTTGTCGAGGGTGGCCCGCTTTACCCTGGCGCCTTTATTCAGCGCGAAACGCATGTGCAGATAGCGGTGCGCGACCTGTCGTGCATCCAAGGCGTTTTTCGTCCGTCGGTCTAAAGGAGCGTATACCGCATTTCCTAAAAAAGGTCGGGGTGCGTTCTCTTTGTCTTGGGCTTGTGCCCTGGCTTCCCTTTGCGAGCAGGCATCGTCGGACGGTGTCGTAGACTCGCCCGCACAGCCTTTACATGAGCAAGTTGAGCGCAGCTGGCGTAATCCGCCTTTTCGAATCTCTTCTCGGAAACATTCCAACCGGAATTACCGCCGGTATTCTGCGGAAATTCCGCATCACTTTCAGAACCTCGCCGGCAAATCGCGCGTCGGACACGGTATTGGACCAATAGACGGTCTCCAAGCCTTGCGGGTTGGTTGCCTGCAAGGCAATATACACGCGAAATCAAGGGGGCATCGCTGTTCTGAGGGGCCGGGTCGGCAATTTCACGAAGAACGAGACGGCATGCCTGGCAAGTCAGCTCCCGGCAGCGCCCGGAGAAGGGGAATGCGGGCACTGTGACTATCGGACCGTTTGTGGTCCCTATGAGGAGCTTCGTTCGGCACGAAAGCCTCAAAGGGACCTCGATATGCTGCAGACGCTGAGGGCTTGGGAATGACCGAACTAGTTGACGCCAAGGCGCGCGATCGGATTCTCAGCGACTACGAAACGACCCTCTTCGTCGAAGCCGCGGCAGGGACTGGGAAGACGACAGCGTTGGTTGGCAGGATCGTCGGCCTGATCCGTAGCGGAAAAGGGACGTTGGCCCGAATCGTCGCGGTGACGTTTACGGAAAAGGCCGCGGGCGAAATGAAGCTGCGCCTTCGCCTCGAGCTCGAAAAGGCCAGGCTCCATGCCGGCCCGGCCGAGCGGAATCGCCTCGACAAAGCACTCGAAGAGCTTGAGCTCGCACATATCGGGACGATCCATGCGTTCTGCGGGGACCTTTTGGGCGAACGGCCGGTGGAGGCAGGCGTAGATCCTGCCTTCAAGATGCTCGATGACGCGGCGGCCGAGGCGATCGCAGATCAGGCGTTCGAACGATGGCTGCAAAGGATCCTGGCAGATCCCCCCGAGGGTCCGAGGAGAATCCTGCGAAGGAGGTCCGGCAGCGAGCCTCCGCATGAACAGCTCCGAACGGCGATGCACGCGCTGTGCAACCACCGTGATTTCGCGCAGGCTTGGCGGCGGGATGCGTTCGATCGCCAGAAGGCAATCGACGTTTTGCTCGACGAGTTGGCGGAAGTCGGCGAGCTGGCATCCTTGAGCTCGTGGACGGACGACTATCTCGCGCGCAATCTGGCTGAAATCGCTTCCTTCGTCAGGGAGGCGACGCGTCTCGAAGCTGTCCGCGGACGCGATTACGACGGACTTGAAGCGGATCTCCGCGACCTTGCCACGAACCGACGACGGTTCAAGGGGTGGGATCACAAGGGCGCTCCGAGGACGACATTCGGACGTCTGTCCCGCGACGAGGTCCTGGCGCGCCGGGATGGCGTGCGGACTAAGCTCAAGGCTTTCGTAGCCTCGAGTGACGCCGATCTTGCTCCTCTGGTGCACGACGCCCTGCAAGAGGCGATCGTGGACTATGAGTCCTTGAAGTCGAAGACAGGCTCTCTCGACTTCCTGGACTTGCTGATCAAGATGCGCAATCTCGTCCGCAACGACGAGAAGGTCCGAAAGGAGCTGCAGGGCCGTTTCTCTCATTTCTTTGTCGACGAGTTTCAAGACACCGATCCGCTTCAGGCGGAGATTCTTATGTTGCTTGCCGCCAACGATCACGCGGTAACGGATTGGCGGGCTGTCGAGCCGGTGCCCGGAAAGCTTTTCCTTGTCGGCGATCCGAAGCAGTCCATCTATCGGTTTCGACGCGCGGACGTCGCGCTGTACGCAGAAATCAAGAGGCTCCTGCTCGGCATAGGCGCCGAATTGCTTCATCTGACTACGAGCTTTCGCGCGACCCCGTCGATTCAGGCATTCATCAACTCGGCGTTCGCGCCCGCCATCGCCGCAGATGAAGAGGCTGACGGGTACGTTGCGCTCGAACAAGCGCGAGCCGAGGTGAGCGGCCGCCCGACGATCGTTGCACTGCCGGCCCCCCGACCATACGGTGACTTCGGTAAAGTTACCGACTGGCGCATCAATGAATCCTTACCGGTCGCCGTGGGTGCCTTCGTTGATTGGTTAGTCAACGAAAGCGGATGGACGGTCGAAGAGGCAGGCCAGGAAACCGCGATCCGACCTCGCCATATTGCCATTCTATTCCGCCGCTTTCGTAATTTCCGGACTGACGTGACGCGACCATATGTGCGCGAACTGGAAGCCCGACGCATACCCCACGTGCTGGTGGGCGGTCGGTCGTTCCATGACCGCGAGGAGGTCGTCGCACTGCGAAATGCTGTCACTGCGATCGAATGGCCGGACGATGAGCTCAAAGTGTTTGCGACTCTCCGAGGCCCCCTGTTCGCCTTGAGCGACGAGTCACTTCTCCTCTATCGCCAGTCAATCAATGAAGAAGGGAATCTGATAATTCGGCGGCTCGATCCAACGCGCGTTGCCGATCGCACCACTCTCGGGCCGGCGGCGCTGGAGGTGGCCGACGCCCTTGATCTCCTTCGGCAACTTCATGCTGGGCGCAACAGCCGACCGATTGCGGAAACGTTGACGATGCTTTTGCAAGCAGTCCGGGCGCCGGCTGGCATTGCTCTTTGGCAAAATGGTGAACAGGCGCTCGCCAATTGCCAACGACTGATAGACACAGCCCGACGATTTGAGCGAACCGCGTCCTCGTTCCGCGCGTTTGTCGAGAGTATCGAAGCCGACGCCGAGCGTGGTGGAGTTGACGAAGCACCTATCGTTGAGGAGGGGACTGAAGGCGTTCGCGTAATGACCGTGTTCAAGGCTAAAGGATTGGAGTTTCCTGTCGTGATTCTTGGCGATCCAACCTGTCCCTCCTCGCGGGATCGCCCAAGCCGCCACATTGATACCAGCCGTTCTATCTGGTTGGAGCAAATCTGCGGGGCATCGCCAGTCGAACTTTTGGAAGCTAGTGATCTCGAGCTTAAGCGTGATCGGGCCGAAGCTGTGCGTGTAGCTTACGTGGCTGCGACGCGGGCCCGCGATCTTCTGGTCGTCCCGACCTGCGGTGATGAACCGATCGATGGATGGTTTGAAACCCTCAACCCTCTTTTGTATCCGGCGGATGCCGCGCGTCGGAGATCAGTTCCTGCAGCTGGATGCCCAGCTTTCGGAGAAGAGAGCGTCCTCGACCGCGGTCCAAAGGGCAAACCGCCACTGTCGGGATCGGTGAGGCCGGGCCTGCATCTGCGGGAGCCTGGTAACGTGCAGGTCACATGGTGGGACCCGGCTGCCCTCAATCTCCAGACCGAAGAATTGGCGCCGCTTCGCCATCAGAGACTTCTGGAATTGGATCCCGGCGAGGTTGCTGCCACTGACAGCGTTCGGAAACATGATGCTTGGCAGGCGCAACGTCTTACGATGTTGGCAGAAGCGTCTCTGCCAACATTGCGGACGCGAACAATCACTTCGTTGGCTCAAGACGGGGAAGCACAACAGCCGCGCGCTGAGCCTGTCGAGGTGCACGTGGTGGCACGGGATGGCACTGATCGTCCTGGGGGGCGACGTTTTGGAACACTTGTTCACGCGGTGCTGGCGTTGATCGACCTACAGTCGTCCAGTGTTGACCTAGCAGCGATCGCCGCTGTTCAGGGCAAGATAGTCGGCGCGACGAAGGAAGAGATCGACGCAGCGGTTTCGACCGTCTCTCGTGCCAAGACGCATCCCCTATTGCAACGCGCTGCGGACGCGGCGAAAATTGGCCGATTGCGCCGGGAAATCCCAGTAATGCTAATGCAAGACGAAGTCCTCATCGAAGGGGTCGTTGACCTCGCGTTTCGAGAGGATCTGCCCGATTTCGCCGGATGGACCGTGGTGGACTTCAAGACAGATCGAGAGCTCTCGGAGGCCCGTGATCGATATGTGCGGCAAGTGCAATTGTATTCAAGGGCAGTGAGTGTATCCACCGGCCTGTCGTCTCGCGGAGTCCTTCTGGTAATCTGATTAAGCTGTAAACGGCCGGATCGCCTCACGGCGCCGGCCCAGTCGGATCTTCCTTGAGGCCGCGAGCGACGATTTTCAGCGACCCGTCCGGAAGCGGCCGCTGCAGCTTCAGGGCCTCTTCCAGAGGGGCCGTCATCCAGGTCTCGACTTCGTCCGGCGTCGTCAGGATCACCGGCATTGCCTTGGGGTGGATGGCGCCGACCTCGGCGTTCGGCTCCGTCGTGAGGAACGCGTAGAGGTCGTTGGTCGTCTCACCTTCCTTGACCTTCCGGACGGACGTCCAGTTGGTCCAGATGCCGGCGAAGCAGGCGAGGGGACGGGTCTCTTCGAGCGCGAACCAGATGTCGCCGCCCTCGGCCTTGTTGAACTCGCTGAAGGAGTTGAACGGCACCACGCAGCGATTTTCGACTCCCAGCCATCGCGTCCAGTGCTTGCTCTTCACATTGCGGATGTTCGTCGTGCCGCCGTCCGGCTCCATCCGCAGCAGTTCCTTGAAATCGACGGTCTTGCCCTTGGACTGCAGCTTCTCGGCTCGCTTCTTGGTGGCGTCCATCAGCGCTTTTGACGACGACGGCATTCCCCAGCGCGCCGTGGCGAGTTCGCGGCCCTCGGCCCCGTTGCGCACGATCGGTGCCTTGTAATCGGGAAAAACCCCGGGCATCGGCGCCAGGTTGCCGACATATCGGTTCACGACGCGGAACAACGCGCTGATTGCAGCTTGGTTGGTCGTGATCGAGTAGAGATTGCACATCGGTCAGGCTTCGGTCCGAGGGTGGCGCGGCTGCCAGGCCAGTTGTAGCAGAGTCGCGGAAGGATGCCGGCCCGCCTTGGCGCATTTGCGGCAGCGCAGCCGGCTGGCGAGATCGTGCACGAAGGTGGTCGGCGGATGCTTCATCGCCGCGAGGTCAACGTCGCTCGGCGTCTTGCAGCGCGCGCACTGGATCTCCAGCCAAGGGAAGCCGCCATTCACCGCTTGGTCGATCGTCGGGGACGGATCAATCGGTTCTCCGTCTGACCACATGCGTTCGTTCCAACTCTCGCATAGCAGCTTGTCGGCCTGCTGGATGAGCGCTTCCCCCTTCGCTCGCGTCTCCGCCGATCGGGTAGCCAGGATGTTGGCCATTGCCCGCGCCTTGCCGAGCTCTTTCGCCAGAGCCTTTCGGTCGCCGCCCGACAGGGGCGTAGGGTGATACTTCGGGGCCATCCGGACATCCAGGCGCAAAAAGATCGGATCGGCGATCCAGAGCGGGCTACGGCGTCTCGAACGCCGGCCAGCACCCGTCTTCTTCATGCCTGCCGGTGCGCTGCTGGCAGGTGTTGTCGAGCAGCCGCTGCGCCACGTCCTTCCAGAGCGCGTTAGCGCCATACAATCGAACAGCATCGGCGGTCTGGATTTCCAAGGTCCGCTCGCAGCGGCGGCAGGAGACGCGTAGTACGTGGCGCTGAATTTCGGAGAGACGCCGCTGCCGCATTTGGGCCTCGGTCGTGCCGGCGCGAGGGTCTTTGAGGACCGATTCCCAGTATTCGGCTGGAAGCGGCGCATCCGGAGCCGCAGTGGGAGGGCTCTTCCTACGGGCGGCTTCAGCGGCCAGCTTTTCCATCTGCTTCGGGGTCGGCATGCGCCAGCTCGCGGGTTGGTCGGTCATGCCTGATTTAGAACATAACAAGAACAAATGTCGAGTCCGACCAGGCAGCTGCTGCTAAAAATCCTCCTATGGGATGGGTCGCGATGTCGGAACCAAGCCGGTTGGTTCGTCTTGAATCCGGCATCAGTAATGGAGTTCCCCCCGATGGCCCCCCGCGCCAACTGGAAAGGTTTCCTGCGTCTTTCCCTCGTCACCTGTCCGGTGGCGCTCTATCCAGCCACGTCGGATTCCGAAAAGGTCTCCTTCAACCAGCTGAACCGAAAGACTGGCCATCGGATCAAGTACGCCAAGGTCGATGCCGACACCGGGGAGGAGGTCGACAACGAGGACATTGTCAAGGGCTACAAGGTTGATACCGATACCTTTATCGAGGTGACCAAGGAGGAGCTTGAGAATGTCGCGCTGGAATCGACGCGCACCATCGAGATCGACGAATTCGTCGACCGCAGCGAGATCGATCCGCGATATCTCATTCGCCCCTACTACCTGCGTCCCGACGGTAAAGTCGGGCACGATGCCTTCGCCGTCATACGGGAAACCATCCGCGAGATGAACAAGGTCGCAATCGGCCGTGTGGTGCTGACCAATCGCGAGCACATCATCGCGCTCGAGCCTCTCGAAAAGGGACTGATGGGCACGCTACTGCGCTACCCCTACGAAGTCCGTTCCGCGGATGAGTATTTCGATGATATCCAGGATGTCAAAGTTACGAAGGACATGCTTGATCTCGCCAAGCACATCGTCAATCAGAAGGCGGGCCATTTCGAGCCGGACAAGTTCGAAGACCAGTACGAAACCGCCCTCATCGATCTCATCAATCAGAAGCGTGCCGGCAAACCCATCACCGCGAAAGCGCGTCCTCGCGGTGAGAACGTCGTGGACCTGATGGACGCCCTGCGCAAGAGCATCGGACGAGAGGCGGCGGCCCCGACCGAGGCGCCGAAGAAGCCGGCCAAGAGGCCGCGCAAGGCGGCGGCAGGGCAGAAGGAAATGCTGATGCCGATTGCCGGCAAGAAGCCAGCGAAGGAAGCCGCGGCAAAGAAGCCGGCGGCCAGACCGCAGCGGAAGTCGGCCTAGCGCGTCGTGAAGCGTCCCGTGATGCCAGACGGCCGTTAGTTCGTCGTCCGCGGCAGGGAGCGATATGGCTGCGCTGAAAAAGACTTCCAGGAGATCGATGTTGAGTGCGGGCATTCTCGCATACCGCAAGGGTACTCGCGGGCTCGAGGTTCTGCTCGTTCATCCCGGCGGTCCGTTCTGGCGCAAGAAGGATAATGGCGCTTGGTCCATTCCGAAGGGCGAAATCGATGGCGCGGATACTCCGGAGCAGGTCGCGCGGCGCGAGTTTGCCGAAGAACTCGGCCCGAGTGCTTCGATTGGTCCACTCCGGGCGCTGGGGGAGGTCCGACAGGGAGGAGGGAAGCGCGTTATCGCATTCGCCGGCGAAGGCCATTTTGACCCGGCGGCGCTGACCAGCAATACCTTCGATATCGAATGGCCGCCACGAAGCGGTCGACGGCAGAACTTTCCCGAAGTCGACCGCGCGGAATGGTTCAATATCGAGTTCGCGCGGACCAAGATGCTGTCCGGGCAGGTCGAACTTCTCGATCGTCTTTTGGCGATCGCGGCTGAGAGCGACGGAAAATGATGTTCAGGATTGGAATCATTTCGGACACGCTCGGCCTGTTGAGGCCCGAGGCGGAACGAGGCCTGACGGGTGTCGATCACATCATCCATGCCGGCGACATCGGGCGCCCCGAGATCGTCGACGCACTGCGGCGGATCGCGCCCGTCACGGCCATTCGTGGAAACGTGGACAGCGGCAAGTGGGCCCACCAATATCCCGACACGAAACTCGTGCGCTTAGCGGGAAAGTCGATCTACGTTCTGCACGACCTGAAGACGCTGCAGATCGATCCCTGCGCCGGCATCGACGTCATTGTCTCCGGGCATTCCCACGTGCCGAAGATCGACACGGTCGGTGGCGTTCTTTACTTGAATCCCGGCAGCGCGGGACGGCGGCGCTTCAAGCTGCCGATCACGCTTGCGACGCTTGAAGTCACGCGTGAGGGCGTGCGCCCGGAAATCCACGACCTTGGAGGCGACTGAGCGAACCACTGCGGACGGAATTCACAGCGAAGGAGGCGAATGCGTTAATTCGTTCCGTTGGCCGGTTACGCCCGAACGGAAGCGCTATTTGCGCGAACGTTCTCGCTCGCGCACGACATCCTTGGCCCGCTTGTCGGACCTGAGCCCGAGATAGACCGGCTGGCGCAGTTCGCCCTTGCTTGTCCACTCCGCGAATTTGACCTCGGCAACCAGCGAGGGCCTGACCCAGGTCGTGGCGGCCTCGTCCTTCACTTTGGCAAGAAAGGGTGACTTAGAGGCCCTCAGCTTCAAGAGCTTGGCATAGAGGTCTTGCAGGGCCTTGTGGCTGAAGCCAGTGCCGACATGCCCGATGTAACGCCATGCGTCGTCTTCCCGCACGGCGAGGACCAGCGCGCCAAAGAACGGCCTGGTGCGCCTGGGCGCCGTGAAGCCGGCGATCACCACTTCCTGTCGCTTTGCCGTCTTGATTTTCAGCCAATCCGGGGTCCGGCTTCCCGACGCATACGAACTGTCGGCGCGCTTTGCCATGATGCCTTCGAGGCCCTTCCGCTCGGCCTCGGTGAAGAATTTCGTACCGTCCCCTTTGCGGTGAGGGCTGAAGGCGATCAGCTTGTCGCGCGGCAGGATTGCCTTCAACCGTTTCTTGCGCTCGAGAAGAGGCCGCTTGCGCAAGTCTGTTGCGTTCTCAAACATGAGATCGAAGGCGCAATACACGAGCTTCGCCTCATGGCGCAGCGCGTTTTGAAGCAACTGGAAATGCGAGACGCCGTCCTTTCCGATCGCGACGAGCTCCCCGTCGATCACGGCATCGCCCTTCACGCCCTCCAGCGCTTCGGCGACCTCGATATAGCTGCGGCTGATGATCTTGCCATTGCGGCTGTAGAGCGCAACCTTGCCCCGCCGGATTTCCGCGATCATCCGGAAGCCGTCATACTTGTCCTCGAAAACCCAGCCGGGATCGTCGAACGGCGCGTCGGTGAGCGTGGCGAGCATCGGCTGCAGGCGCTTGGGCAGGGTCGACGTCCGGCTCATTCGAGGCCAATCCTTAAGAGCACGTTGCGAAATGCATGGACGTCCTTCAAGGATTAGGGAACGCTTCGGGGCCGCGTCGTGTTCCGCAGGCTCCGTGGCATGCGACGTTGACGCTCGATTAAGGAGGGCGGATCAGACCGATGGCGAGAAAACTGAAAACCTATCAGACTTCGCTGGGCTTCTTCGATCTGGCTATCGCCGCTCCTTCCATGAAAGCGGCCCTCGAAGCCTGGGGCGCCAACAGCAATCTCTTCCACCAGGGCGCGGCGAAGGAAAGCGACGATCCGGACGTCATCGCTGCGGCCATGAAGAAGCCGGGCGTCGTTCTCAGGCGCCCGGTCGGATCCAACCGATCCTTCAGCGAGCAAGCCGAACTGCCCTCCGATCTCGGCGGGGACAGAAGATCGACGAACGCCCCGCGCAAATCGAAGGGCCAAATTGCGAAGAAGCCTTCCTCACGTCCCGTCGACAAGACGGCCGAGCGGAAGGCTGCGCTTGCCTACGAACGGGAGGAGAGGCGCCGGGAGAGTGAACGGGCGAGGGAGGAGGCCGCCAGGCAGAGAGAACGTGAGCGCCGTCAGCAGGCGGTCGACAAGGCGCAGGCTGCGTTGGAGAAGGCGGAGCACGAGCACGCGAAGCGGGCCGCCGCCATCCAGGCCGAGGTTGAGGTTCTCGCGAAGAGATCGCAAACCGAAGACGATCGCTGGAATAAGGAGAAGGAGCGATTGGAAGCTGCGCTGCAGCGTGCGCGGAGTTAGTTTCTTTACGGGTTCTTCTCAGTGGCATCGAGGGAAGGCAGAGGTGCCGTCAAGCGTTCATCGTTCGGCGTCTGGTATGCGCGCTGCGGCTCGGTTCACCGCGGTGCGGTCTCGTCGGTCTTCAGGAGCGAGCTCCATGACCGCTTGATGCAGCTCGGCCGGGATCGTCAGCAGACTTTCCGGGGGCTTGTCCGCCCACTGCCAGAAGCGATCGAACGCATCCATCACAGGTCCTCCCGCAGGCCCCGGAATAACGGGTGGCGGACCTTTCCCTCAGCCGACTTCGCGCGATACTCGATCTCGGCCAGAAGCTTGGGTTCGACCCAGATGCCCTTGTGACCGATGCGCTTGATATAAGGCTGGGTCTTTCGGATGAGGGGTTTAAGCCGTTTCTGCAGATCGGCGGCCGAGACCTTGTCGAAGCCGTGGTCGACCTTGCCGGCATAGACCAGATCGTCGCCCTTGCGCCGGCCGACGTAGATGCCGTCCCACTTCGTCCCATCGAGAGCGAAACCGGCAATGGTCAGCGTCTCACGCTGTACGCAGGTCTTCTTGACCCACTCATTCGTACGTCCCGTTGGATAGGCGCTGCCCCGGACCTTCGAGACGACCCCTTCGAGGCTGAGCTTGCAGGCGTGCGCGAACATCTCGCGGCCGTCTATCTCGAAGCTTTCGCTGAACTGGATGTCCGTGCCGCTTAGAATCGTCTTGAGTTCGGCTTTGCGCTGAAAAAGCGCTAGCTTCCGGATATCTCGGCCGTTCAGATAGAGCAGATCGAACGCTACGAGCACGATGCTCTTCGATTTGCCCTTGAGTTCGTTCTGCAGGACCGAGAAGTCAGTCGTGCCGTCGGCGGCCGGTACCACGATCTCGCCGTCCACCACGGCCGAGTTCGCCTTAATCCGCCAGGCGTCATGAGCGACCTTTTTGAAGCGATGCGTCCAATCGTGGCCGCGCCGGGTGAAGATCTTCGCCGTCTCGTTGGCCAGATGGACCTGAACACGGTAGCCGTCGAACTTGATTTCGTGAATCCAGCGCTCTCCGGATGGCACCTTCTCGATCGAGGTGGCCAGGGCCGGTTCGATAAAGCCGGGGAAGGGCGCCTTGACGCCGATAGCCGCCGGCATTTTACGCTGAAACGCCACTGAAGAACTCCACGCTACAGCCGATTCAAATTGGCACAGTTCGAATCGTTCCGGAACCGTCGAATCCTTGTTGCGTTGCCTCGACGCCACGAACAGGAGGTATCCATGGCGGCAGCGAAGAAGTCGAAGACGTCCCGCGGACGCAAGCAGGACCGGGCACGGGTGGCCGGCCGGCAGGACTACGAGGTGCAGTACGAGGCCAAGAAGACCGGAAGGTCGGCACCGGCGGTGAAAAAGGCTGTCAAAAAGGTCGGCAACGCGCGCAAGCGTGTGGAGAAACGGCTAGGCCGCTGACTCCGGGACGGGCTGGCGTCGATGTTTAGCGTCGGTCCTCCTCGTCAGGGGCGCATTCTGGGCAGCTATCACCAATCGAGTCCAGCACGTCGCGAATTGCGGCCTCCGCTGCTTGAGGGGAGACGTCTGCTGGCGGGTCCTGACGGGCGATATCGAAGGCGCGCTCTCGTGCATGCGGATCGGCGCGGTCTTGCATCCAACCGTGCTCCTGGCATTCGCGGATGGCGCCGGCTTCGTTCAGCACGTTGATCGCCCAACCGCGCAGGGTGCGGATCGCCGGCCGTCTCTGCTTGGTCATCAGCATTGAAAGGTTCTCCCACGCTGAGACGAATCGTTTAGTCCCACAGACGTTCCCCATCGCTGACACACGACTGGGATTCGGGATCGTGGGATCTCGTGGTTCTTCGAAGGCTGAATTTTCAGCTTGGCGAGGTGCTAGGGTGGGCTAGAACGAACTGAAGAAACCATTTTTCCAATACTTCAGACGTCCGAGCTCAGGTGGTTGCTCCTTGTCCGATTAGCGCGTGCGGCTGTCGCCGCACCGGGCTCTCGTGAACCGAGCCGCGCAGCGTCTCGGCCTTGCGGCTTCGATCCCTCGCGCACGACCAGATCACGCCCTCGCGGGGCAGAAACAAAAAACCGGACCTTTATGCAGCAGCCGCCTGCACAAAGGTCCGGCCTTATCTCAGCGTGCCGCGATACCGAAAGGCTGCAAAGGACGCTTCGTATCCTTTGGGAGGTCTCGCTTTTCATCCGGGTTGCGACCCGGAGGCGGCAATAGATCAGTAGCCGATACGACTACTTCTTTTTCTTGGAAGTCTTCTTTGCCACCTTCTTGGTAGCTGCCTTCGCGGTCTTCTTTGCCTTCTTCGCTTTCTTGGCCATGTCGTCCTCTGTAAGAATTGGCTCTCAGTGAACATGCCCACGCCGTGCATAGACATGCGCACGAGTGAGACGTTATCACAAAAGCAAAATTGATACCAAGCAGACGTGAAGCCGCATTGAGTCACTCGCCGGAGGCACTCGCCCTCGGGCCCGCCGTCATTGCATGCCGGCGTCGCCCCTCGGGCCCGCCGTCATTGCATGCCGGCGTCGCTATCACTGCCCTTCGGGTCGGGTGCCTTCTTAACCGGTCTCGCGACTGCACTCGGTCCCAGGTCCCGCCGCTACGCGTCGGCGCTATGCTGACCCTCCTGCGGGTGCCTCTTCCGCGTCCGCGAGTGGTCTTCGCTGTCGCTCCGCCCACAGGCCTCTCTTCCATAATTGTGAGACTCTGTGAAAATGTCGGGCGGTTCTCGTATTCATTGCCTGCATCACGTTCGCTCAGGTTTTGGCGCGTGCGGCCAGGGCCGCACCGGGCTCTCGTGAACCGAGCCGCGCAGCGTCTCGGCCTTGCGGCTTTGATCCCTCGCGCTAGAGCTTTGGTGCTCCTCGCCGGGGGCACTCGGGAAAGGGGCTCGCCTGCGGCGATCGCTATCACTGCCCCGTTCCCGGGTGCCGCTATTGAACCGGTCTCGTCGCTGCACTCGGACCCGCGTGCCCCTTCGGGTCGCTATGCTCACGCTCTCCGGGTGCCATTTTCCGCTGCGGCGATGCGCCCTTGGGCGCACGCCTGATCGCGAATGAGGCCCTCGGTAGATGGCGCAAGGGCTGAGAGTAAGAGTGCAGGCTGGTTTTTCCGTGACGGGTTACAAGCTGCGAGAGAGGCTCGCGGCGCCCGTCGCGGAGACCCGCGATGTCAAACCCTACTGCTTGCGCGCGCGCCGGGCTGGACCGGGCGAACCTCTACACCGAAATCACCGACAAGATCATTGCCGAGCTCGAGGCCGGACGGGTCCCCTGGGTTCAGCCCTGGGGTACGTCCGCGGCGAAAGCGCCGCTGGCCATGCCGAAAAATGCGTCGACCAATCGGCAATACAGCGGCGTTAACATCCTCATTCTCTGGGGCGCCGTGATCGAACGCGGATTTACCGGGCAAAGCTGGCTCACCTTCCGCCAGGCGCTCTCGCTTGGCGGCCACGTTCGCAAAGGAGAGCGCGGTACCACCGTTGTCTACGCGGATCGTTTCGTGCCAAATGACGAAAGGCGACGCGCCGCTGACACCGGCGAAGATGCGCAGGCAATTCCATTCCTCAAACGATTTACAGTTTTCAACGTCGATCAGTGCGCAGATCTGCCTGACGAGATTGCCACTGCTGCGCCGCCACCGCCGGCTGGCCTCATCGAACCCAGGGTCGACGCCCTGATCAAGGCCAGCGGAATTCCATTTCGGATTGGTGGAGATCGTGCTTTCTATGCAACCGCCGAAGACTACGTGCAGGTCCCGCCGCCACAGGCCTATTTCGAACCCATCAACTGGCACCGCACGGCCTTGCATGAACTCGGTCATGCAACTGGGCATCCCTCGCGCCTCAACCGCGACCAGAGTGGATCCTACGGTACGAAGAAGTATGCCTTCGAAGAACTGGTCGCCGAGTTGAGTTCCGCGTTCAGCTGCGCGTCGCTCGGGATCGTCCCGACCGTGCGCCATGCCGACTATATCGGCTCCTGGCTCGAGTAATGGCGAGCTCGCCATTACTCCAGTAATCAGCAGCAGACTATAATGTGAAGGAGCACCACGTTTCCGGCGTTATGTCGGGATAGTGCGCGATCTCCTCCACATTATTTCCTTGCCGCTAAAGGGTATCGAGCCAGGCGAGAACGCTCTGGTCCTGTTTCCACGATGGTCGCTTTGTCGATCGTGAGGGGCTTTCGAGGCGTTCCAGTGCCAGGCGCTTTGTTTCCAGATTTGCCTGAGCGTAGTGGTTTGTGGTGTCGAGGCTGACATGGCCGAGCCAGCTTCGGATCACAGTGACGTCAACACCTGCCGCCACCAGATGCACCGCCGTCGCATGACGGAAGCTATGAGGTGTTACATGCTTCGAAGTCAGGCTGGGCGTGATCTTCGCTGCCGCTTCGACGTATTGCGCTAGTTTGAAGCGGACACCCGATGCGCCGAGCGGGACGCCATACCGATTAACGAAGATCGGCTCGTCGTCGGCCCTCGGCCGTCGCATGAGCTGCGATCTTAGCAGCGACACGGTCTCTGGCCAAAGAGGGCTCAGTCGTTCTTTTCGTCCCTTGCCATAAAGACGCACGCAGGTTGGCGAGTCGAACCGGATAGCCCGCGGGCAAACATCGAGTGCCTCCTGGATGCGCGCGCCGGTATTGTAGAGGAAGGAGAAGAGTGCGTGGTCGCGTTGCCCCTCGATCGTCGATCGATCGGGTTGGGCCAGAATGGCCTTGACCTCCTCGGGCTCCAGATAGCACGGCGCGTGGATCGGCGCTTTCTTCATGGGTACGTGCAGAACCTGGGTACATTGCTCGATAGCCGTCGGCTCACGATCAGCAATGAAGCTGAAGAAGCTGCGCAACGCGGACAGGCGACAGTTGCGTGTGCCGATCGTATCTCCGCGTTCCTGTTCGGTGTGTTGCAGGAAGGCCTTGACCTCGGAGGCCGTCAGGTCGCCCAGTGTGAGCTGGGCTACCGCCCGGCGTCGGCGTTGAGCCACGAACCTGAGGAACAGGCGCCATGTGTCACGGTAGGACCGAACGGTGTGCGCAGAGGCATTTCGCTGCTGAACCATCCACTCGTAAAAGAAGGCGTGAAGCAGCCTCGGGAACGGGTCGACCGGTCTCATGGCTGCACCCTCTCTGACGCGTGCAGGCAATGTGACGCGAACGTCCGGAAGCGTTCGTTTGCTTGCTGAAGGAGTTCCTGGGTGACCGTGATGTAAACCAGCGTCGAGTGGATATCGCGGTGCCCCAAATATGTCGCGAGGAATGGAAGCTTGTCCTGCGGATTGATGCCGGCGCGGTACCATTCGAGAATGCGGTTCACGACAAACGAGTGACGCAGGTCGTGGATGCGAGGGCCAGCTTTGCCTTTCGCCGGCTTGAGTCCGGCGCGCCGCAGGATGTCGACAAGGCAACCGGCGATGGCGTGCGACGTGTAGCGCGCGTTACCCTTATCGTGCCAGAACAGGCCCGATTCAGGGCTTTGTGGCACCTTTGCCTTGCGCCTCGCCTCCAGATATTCCCGCAGTGCCGACAGCGGGCTGTCAGCCAACGGCAGGATCCTCGATTTGAAGAATTTCGTCTCCCGGATGGTAATCGCGCCGACCTGAAGATCGATGTCGGCAAGGTTCAGGCGTACGAGTTCTCCCAGCCGCAATCCCGCGCAATAGGTCAGGACCAGCATGGTGTAGAGGCTGATCGGCCGCAACGGTGAACGTGGAGAGGGGTAAGCTCGAGCGATATCGAGGAGACCACGAACCTCTTCCTGGCTGTAAATATAAGGCCGACGCCATTGGCTCGCGACCTGCTGTGCGGGACGGGGATCCGGACGCCTTGGTTTGATGCCGGGATCGAGATGATGCTGTGCCTTGGCCAAGGCGCGAGCGAGCTTTTCGCATTCGGCGGCATGGTTGGCGGTTGATCGCGCGGCCGCCCAGTGCTGCAACATGATCGACACTGACTCTCCCGCCAACTCCGGATGCGCTTGCAAGAAGCGATCGAACCGCCAGAACCAGCGGGCCTGCGTCTGATAGCGATAACCTCTCGCCTGCATCAGCGTGATGTGGTTGCGCATGAGGTCGCCGAGAACACTGCCGAACGGTGGGAACTGCCGTAGCGCTTCGAGTGCCTGTTCGGGATCGGGCGCGAGCAGCGACCGGACGATCGCCTTGTCGCTTTTCGCATGGTACTCGGCACGCAAATCAGCAATGGGATTGCTGACGATCAGCGCTTCCCCCACGAGGAAGTCGAGGAAGCGATTGACGATGCGGGCGCGATGCAGCAGCGTCGCCATGGGCCAGTGCATGGCATATTCGCGCAACCACGTTTCGAGCACTTCTCGGCCAATCTGACCGGGTGTGCACTGATCCCGGATAACCACTTCCTGGAAGGTTCGGAGCGCCTGACGGTAATAGATCGGAGTGGTCGAGCGGCGTAGCCGGAGCTGACCAAGATAACGGGCAATCGTTCTGCCATCGGTGTCGGGCCAAGCGTTCATGAGCGCACCTCCTGTCCCGGGATCTCTAGGGCGATTGCGCGCAGGTCCTCCGTGGCAAGTTTCAGGTAGGGGATCGTCGATTCCATTGAGCGATGACCCAATACGTCTCCGATCAGCTTTCGCGGGACCGACGCCCGTAGCAGACTGACTGCACGTGCATGCCGGAAGATGTGCGGGCCGCGCTTGCCGCTTAGTGTGATGCCTGCCGCCTCGATCCGCCGGCTGACTTCGCTATAAATGCGCACCATGGGAACGTAGGGTGCGCGGGTGCGAACAAAGATTTCCCGCGCATCAGTTTCAGGGCGGCCGTGCCGGAGATAATCGATCAGCGCCTCCCCGACGGTCTCAAACAAAGGCAGCCGAGAACGATCACCCGTTTTGGAGCGGCGGATGTGCAGAACATCGCGGCGCCAATCGACATCTTCCAGTCGCAACCGGATTATTTCACCGGCACGCAAGCCATAGACCGCCAGAAGCTGGAGGATGGCATGGTCGCGCAAGCCCATCGGCGACCGGTCTTTTCGGACAAATTCCAGGACGATCGAGATCTGATCCGAACTTAACGCGGATGGGATGCCTTCATACGCATAGAGCAGCGGGGCAATAATATGCTGAGAGAGATCGACCGCAATGCGACCCGTCCTGTGAAGATGTTTCAGCAGCGACCGAAGCCGCTCAGCGACATCCTTCAAGGATTTCCGCTTTAGCGCGCGAGCCCGCATGTCCATGTAGATATCGAGGTCGCGGACGGTCAGGTCTGCAAAACTGGCGTTCGAATGCTTGATGAGCCAGGCACAAAAATTTCGGGCTTCCCACAGCAAGGCGTCGACCGACGCCATGGCGAGCCCACGTTCCTCCCGCAGCCATGTGTGATACTGATCGCATACCTCTCGACAAAGCCGCTCGCCAGCATCGGTGGCCGCAGGTTCAGGTGGCCAGCGCTTCAACGCGAGCTTCAGCAGCGCGTGGATTCCTGATCTGGGAATGCCTATCCAATAGCGAGCTGGAGCACGGGCATGATGTTTGCGAAATTGTCGAACCGCAAAGCGCAGATAATTCGTTACGTCTGCCGGCGTGACCGCTTCAAGAGCAATTTTGCGCGCCGCCAGATACGCAAGAAAGTAGTCGGCGTTGCGGCAATAGTTGTGAACTGCAACTCGATTATATCGCTGTCGCGTCAGCGCATCGTTAAGCTCCGCGACAAGGGTACCGTATCCATGTGGCATGAAGGCTTCCTCAACTGTGTTTGATGAACAGCCGAGGGTGTCACGATCAAAATAATGCGCAGCAAGTCGTGAGGCTCTTTCGCCGATCTCCACAAGCCGAACGCGCTAAGAATCTTCCCTCACATTGTGATCTGCTGCTGATTACTCAACGTCTTGCGGTCCGACAAACGCGCCATCTTCACCGCCGCGAGCAAGGCGCAGCAGGTCGCCGACTGGATGCACGCCCAGCAGGCCAAGCCCCATCAACACACATCCCGGGGTCGACGTGATGGCCGATTGCAGAAGTGACCCGCAGCCGCGGCGTCGAAAAACGAAGATTGTACGACGCATAAAAAAATGGCTCTACTGATCCTATTCTCTGCTTCAGCAGGTCCGCGCGCTATGTCGTTGGTAACGGGAAGTCCAAAACAACAAGATTGCCAATCTCGCATACCGCGCGACAAAGAGGTTGCCGAAATCCCTACAATAATAGCACAAAACCACTGTTTGGCCGGGGCCCACCTATGAATGTTCGATCTGGCTTTCTAGAAACCATTGGCAATACGCCATTGATCAGGCTGCGCGCGGCGTCGGACATCACGGGTTGCGACATCTACGGCAAGGCCGAGTTTCTTAATCCGGGCGGCTCGATCAAGGATCGTGCGGCCCTAGCCATCATAGACGACGCCGAGCAGCGCGGCCAACTCAAGCCGGGCGGCGTCATCGTGGAAGGCACAGCCGGCAACGTCGGCATTGGCATTGCGCTTGTCGCCAATGCGCGCGGTTATCGTTCCGTGATCGTGATGCCCGACACGCAAAGTCAGGAGAAGAAGGACATGCTGCGGCTTTGCGGCGCCGATCTGCGCCTGATACCCGCCGTGCCCTATTCCAACCCCGGCCACTATGCTCGCTATTCCGGTCGCCTCGCTGAGGAACTGGGCGCATTCTGGGCAAATCAGTTCGACAACGTCGCCAACCGCGATGGCCATTATCGCACAACTGGCCCCGAAATTTGGGAGCAGACGGGCGGAAAGGTTGACGGCTTCACATGTGCCGTCGGCAGTGGCGGGACTTTGGGTGGGGTTGCGCGTGCCCTCAAGGAACGTAACCCCGGCGTGAAGATTGCACTTAGCGATCCAATGGGCGCCGCTCTCTACAATTGGTTTACCAGGGGTGAGCTGACGACAGAAGGTGACTCGATCACAGAAGGTATCGGTCAAGTACGTGTGACGAAGAACCTTGAGGACACACCGATCGACATGGCTTACCAAATCACTGATGAGGAAGCGCTACCCGTTTTATTCGACCTGATCGAGCATGAGGGGCTGGTGCTGGGCGGTTCAAGCGCGATCAACATCGTGGGGGCCGTGCGGCTTGCACGCGATCTTGGTCCAGGCAAGACCATCGTCACCATCCTCGCGGATGGTGGCCAGCGTTACCAGTCCAAGCTCTTCAATCCGGACTTCCTACGCAAGAAGAGCCTGCCGCTACCGTCTTGGATGAAGTGAGGCCACTGATCGCCGTCGCGGCGTGCGAGCGATGCCGCTGCGAGCGAACGTTAGCTGAGAGTTGATGGAAGTAACGGCCGCGGATGTCATCAGCAAAATAATGCGCAGCAAAATATCGCCATCACACGGCAGTTCGCTGCTGGGACGAAGATCCGCAAAGTCTCCTTCACATTATGAGCTGCTGCGGATTACTTGAAGTCCTGCGCGAAGACAATCGGGCCATCGTGCGGGCCGCCTCGCAGGCGAGCAAGGCCGCGGACTATTTGCTCGACTTCACTCCCAGGTCCGTTGAGCCCGCGTCGCTGGATTCGGCTGTCGCCGATCGCGAGCCGGCGTGATGCTCGGCCTCGCGCGAGAGTGAGAGGAGGGAAGGCTGTTCGCGACGGGTTGGAAGCCGAGAGAGAGTCTCACGGCCGCCCGTCGTGGAGAGCCGAAATGACGAAAGCCGTACAAAAGATCACGCTGTCGCCTTCCCGGGACATTCCGTTTAACAAGCTCGTGCTCAGCCAGTCGAACGTTCGACGCGTCAAGGCCGGTGTCTCGATCGAGCAGCTAGCCGAGAGCATCGCGCAGCGTACGCTTCTGCAAAGTCTGAGCGTCCGGGCCGTCGTTGATGCAGATGGCAACGAGACCGGCATGTTCGAGGTGCCGGCAGGCGGCAGGCGCTATCGGGCTCTCGAGCTCCTGGTGAAACAGAAGCGCATGACGAAGACGCAGGCGGTTCCGTGCGTCGTCCGCGAGGGCGGCATCGCAGAAGATGACTCGCTCGCGGAGAATGACGAACGGATCGGTCTGCATCCGCTGGACCAGTTCCGGGCATTCAGGACTCTGACTGATGCTGGCCTCAGCGAGGAAGATATCGCAGCGCGCCATTTCGTGACCCCGGCGATCGTCAAGCAACGCCTGCGGCTGGCGTCGGTGTCGCCGAAGCTGCACGATGTGTATGCCGAAGACGGCATGACTCTCGAACAGCTGATGGCGTTCTCCGTCACGGGCGACCAGGCTCGCCAGGAGCAGGTCTGGGAGAACGCCTGTCGCTCTGGCCATGACGAGCCCTACCAAATCCGCCGAGCGTTGACCGAAAATACCGTCCGCGCCTCGGACCGTCGTGCTCGCTTCGTTGGCGTTGACGCCTACGAGAAGACAGGCGGCGCCGTCGAGCGCGACCTCTTTCAGCATGATGATGGCGGCTGGCTGCAAGACGTCGCGCTGCTCGATCGGCTCGTTAGCGAAAAACTCACCGCTGAGGCCGAGACCATCGCTAAGGAAGGATGGAAGTGGATCACGGTTGCCGTGGACTTCCCCTTCGGTCATGCCACGGGCCTTCGGGAACTCGATGGCAAACCTGCCGACCTCACCGCGGAGGAGCAGGCGACCATTGACGCCCTCAACGCCGAGCATGCCAAGCTGGAATCCGACTACCAGGACGCCGACGAGCTGCCCGATGACGTCGATCAGCGCCTCGGTGAAATCGAAGCTGCGCTGATGGCGTTCGAAGAGCGCTCGATCATCTATGATCCCGTCGACATCTCCCGCGCTGGAGTCTTCGTCAGCATTGATTCCGAAGGACGGCTCTCGGTGGACCGCGGCTATGTCCGCCCCGAGGATGAAGCGCCGCAGGAGGATGCGGCCGTCGGGCAGGACGCCCATACATCGTCGAGCGGCGGCCAAGGGTCTAGCAATCCCGGTGTGCAGCGGACGGCCATCTCGGTTGCTGGCGGTGCTGCTGATACGGAGGATGATGACGAGGATGCCGCGCGACCGCTGCCGGACCGTCTCATCATCGAGCTGACGGCGCATAGGACGCTGGCGTTGCGCGATGCGCTGGCAGAAAATCCTGCGATCGCGTTCCAAGCGGTGCTGCATAACTTCGTGCTGACGGCCTTTTACCGGTTCGCATCGTCCGGAAGCTGCCTTGAGATCGGCCTCCGCACGCCGAACTTTCCCGCTCAAGCCCCGGGCCTGCGGGAGAGCGCGTCCGCGAAGGCCGTCGAGGCGCGGCATGAGTCCTGGAAAGCACGGTTGCCGAAGGGCGAGAACGATCTTTGGGATGCGCTCACAGCCCTAGACGGCGCCGCTCAGGCGTCCCTGTTCGCGCACTGTGCGTCATTTGCGGTCAACGCGCTGTACGAGCCAGCCAACCGCTACAATCAGGGCCGTGTCTCTGCCCACGGTGTCCGCACGCGTCTCGACCAGGCCGATGTGTTGGCGCGCGCGGTCGGGCTCGACATGGTGCAGGCCGGCTGGCGACCGACCGTCGACACCTATCTCGGCCGGGTCACCAAGCCTCGCATTCTAGAGGCGGTGCGGGAAGCCAAGGGCGAGCCGTCCGCACAACTGATCGACCATCTGAAGAAGGCTGAGATGGCAAAGGAGGCCGAGCGTCTACTCGATGGTTCGGCCTGGTTGCCGGAGCCGCTGCGCCTTGTCGATCCCGATGCAGCGCCGGTGGTGCAGGAGGGCGAAGCGGGCCCGCTGCCCGAATTCCTCGCCGGCGATGAGGATCGGGAGAAGGCCGGCGACGATGACCCGCAACAGCTCGACGCGGCTGAGTGACATAGAGCGGGATGGCTCCAGCCATCCCGCGTTGCTTGGGGGCCGGTGTGCAGCGCCGGTCCCATTTTTTTTTTGGCGAGCGCTGAGAGGGAGAGTCGGGCCGGGAGGGGTTTGAGCCGTTGGGGTCAGAGAAGAGCGCCTGATGGTTCGACCCGTTCCTGCTCTTCGAAAGAAATCCTGTCATGACCGAATCTCTCGCGGGCGGCGCTGCCGCCGCGCCGCTCTCGATGCGTGCCGCTGCCACTCTCACCACTGCCGCCCTCAAGGCCGCCCGACAGATCTTGACTGATCTCGAACGCGGCCGTCGCATCGATGCCGCAGTCCTGCGTGGCGCCATGGAGGCTGCCTTCGGTGCCTCGGACGCGGCCGGCGCCTGGAACTGGAAGACCGCCTATGATGTCTGCGAGGCGGCAACCGTTCTCTTCCTTCGCAAGTTCGGTCCGGCCATCCGCGCCAAGGCTGGCTCGACGGCTGCCATGCTGCCAATGCTCGCGAGAATCGCGAGCTGTCTGCCGACCCATACGCGGCGCTCCGAGGACAGTCAGGCGCTCCAGCAATTTTCGACGCCGATCCCGCTTGGGCTGGCCGCATGCACCGCAGCCGGCATTACGCCTGCCGACCGCGTTCTGGAGCCATCCGCTGGGACCGGCTTGCTCGCAATCCTTGCCGAGCTCGCCGGCGGCTCTCTGATGTTGAACGAGTTGGCTGAAGGCCGCGCGGCGCTGCTAGATCATTTGTTTGCCGACGTTGAGGTCACGCGGTTCGACGCCGCGCAGATCGATGATCATCTCGACGCGAACGTTGTGCCGAGCGTGGTTCTGATGAACCCGCCGTTCTCCGCGGTAACGAATGTCGATCGACGGATGGCGGACGCCGCCTTCCGGCACATCGCTTCGGCTCTCGCGCGCCTTTGCGATGGTGGACGCCTCGTCGCCATCGTTGGCGCAGGCCTTGCGCCGGATAACCCGGCGTGGCTAGAGGCCTTTGTTCGCATCCAGGAGCGCGGGCGGGTCGTGTTTTCCGCCGCGATCGACGGCGCAGTCTACGCCAAGCACGGCACCCAGATGGACACGAGGCTGCTCGTGATCGACAAGCTGCCCGCCGCCCATCCGAAGGCTTTTCCCGCCTCGCAAGGCATGGCCGGCGATGTCACCACCTTGCTCAATTGGGTGACCCAGTATGTGCCAGCGAGGCTGCCCGTCGCAGTGCCGGTCGTGGCCGACATCGTTAGGCGCCCTGCGATGCTCCGATCGGCCGGCGCCATTGCACCAAGCCCCTCGTCGAATGCGCGGAGCGCGCCGGAAGGTGTGGAACTTGCGTACGAGACCGTCGAATGGTCGCCGCCGGAAGGCGCCCGCCTCACCGATGCGCTGTATGAGGAGTACGGATTGCAGTCGATCCGTATTCCCGGATCATGCGCACATCCGACCAAGCTCGTGCAGTCCGCGGCGATGGCCTCCGTTGCGCCACCGAAGCCCTCCTATCGTCCGCATCTGCGTTCAAGCCTGGTCGCAGACGGAGTTCTGTCGGATGCCCAGATCGAGAGCGTTATTTATGCCGGCGAGGCGCATTCCGAATTTCTCGCGGGCTCCTGGACCGTCGATGCGACCTTTGACCTTGTGGCCGCCGCGCGCGACGACGCAGAAGATGCCGTCCGCTTTCGCCGCGGCTGGTTCTTGGGTGATGGGACCGGTGCGGGCAAGGGACGGCAGGTCGCCGGCATCCTGCTCGACAATTGGCTCAAGGGCCGCCGCCGTGCTGTCTGGATCAGCAAATCCGACAAGCTGATCGAAGATGCGCAGCGCGACTGGTCCGCGCTCGGCATGGAGCGGCTGCTCGTTACGCCCCTGTCCCGGTTCCGCCAGGGCACACCGATCCGGCTTTCGGAAGGCGTCCTTTTTGCCACCTACGCCACGCTACGCACCGACGAGCGTGGCGAGAAGCTTTCGCGCGTAAGTCAGATCGTTGAATGGTTGGGCTCCGACTTCGACGGAGTGATCGTCTTCGACGAGAGCCATGCCATGCAGAATGCGGTCGGCGGCAAGGGCGAGCGCGGCGACCAGGCGGTCTCTCAGCAGGGGGGCGCGGGCCTGAGGCTCCAGCACGCCCTGCCCAATGCTCGCGTGGTTTATGTGTCGGCGACGGGCGCTACCACGGTCCACAACCTAGCTTATGCCCAACGCCTGGGCCTTTGGGGCGGCGCCGACTTCCCATTCGCCACGCGCGCCGAGTTCGTCGAAGCGATCGAGCAGGGCGGGGTCGCGGCGATGGAGGTGCTGGCCCGTGATCTCAAGGCGCTCGGCCTCTACGCGGCCCGCTCGCTCCCTTACGAAGGCGTCGAGTATGAGCTCCTCGAGCACCAGCTTACGCCGGAGCAGGTTCGCATCTACGACGCCTATGCCAGTGCGTTCAGCATCATCCATAACAACCTCGACGCTGCGATGCGGGCCGCCAACATCACCGGCGAAACCGGAACGCTGAACGGGCAGGCAAAGTCCGCGGCCCGATCCGCCTTCGAGAGCGCCAAGCAGCGCTTCTTCGGCCATCTGCTGACCTCGATGAAGACGCCGTCGCTCATCCGATCGATCGACCGCGATCTAGACGCCGGCCATGCCGCTGTCATCCAGATTGTTTCAACGGGCGAAGCGCTGATGGAGCGCCGGCTCGCCGAGATCTCGACCGAGGATTGGGGCGACGTCCAGGTCGATATCACCCCGCGCGAGTATGTGCTCGACTATCTCGCCCATTCCTTCCCGGTCCAGCTCTACGAGCCGTTCACCGACTCTGAGGGCAACCTATGCTCTCGGCCTGTCTATCGCAACGGACAGCCAGTCGAGAGCCGGGAAGCCGTCGCACGCCGCGATCGCCTCATCGAGAAACTCGCCTCGCTGCCTCCGGTACCCGGCGCGCTGGATCAAATCGTGCAGCGCTTCGGCACCGACACGGTCGCCGAAGTGACTGGCCGCTCGCGACGGGTCATCCGAAAGGGCGAGCGCTTGGTGGTCGAGAACCGCGCGGGTTCGGCCAATCTCGCTGAGACCTCGGCGTTTATGGATGACGTCAAGCGCATCCTTGTGTTCTCCGACGCGGGCGGCACGGGGAGGAGCTACCACGCCGAGTTGTCGGCCCGGAATCGCCGCTTGCGGGTTCATTACCTGCTCGAACCCGGCTGGAAGGCGGATGCTGCGATCCAGGGTCTCGGTCGAACCAACCGGACCAATCAGGCGCAGCCGCCGCTGTTTCGCCCGATCGCGACCGACGTGAAGGCCGAAAAGCGATTTCTCAGCACCATTGCCCGCCGGCTCGACACGTTGGGGGCCATCACGCGCGGCCAGCGCCAGACCGGAGGGCAGGGTCTATTCCGGCCGGAGGACAATCTCGAAAGTCAGTACGGGCGCGATGCGTTGCGTCAACTCTACACGCTGCTCGTCCGAGGCAAGGTCGAAGGTTGCTCGCTCGAGAGGTTCGAGGATGCGACCGGCCTGAAACTGACGGATATCAATGGCCTTAGGGATGACCTGCCGCCGATCACGACCTTCCTGAACAGGTTATTGGCGCTCACCATCGACCTGCAGAATGTCCTGTTCACCGCCTTCGAGCAGCTCTTGACCGCTCGGATCGAGGGCGCTGTCGCGTCGGGCACCTACGACCTCGGGCTGGAAACGCTCCGCGCCGAAAGCTTTGTCGTCACCGACCGGCGGACGATCTATGTCCATCCGGGCACCAGCGCCGAGACCCGGCTGCTCACAATCATCCAGCGCCAGCGTAACCATCCTGTTGGTTTGGATGACGCCCTTGCTCGTCTTTCTAGTCATGCTGTCCTGCTGATCAACGAGCGCTCGGGCAGGGCGGCCGTGCAGGTCCCGGCCTCGAGCATCATGCTCGACGACGGCGAGATCGAGAGCCGCGTCCGGTTGATCCGACCGATGGAGCAGCACCAGGTCCCCTTGAACATGATGGTGGAGAGCCATTGGGTTGAAGCGGATCGCGAGCGCTTTGCCGCTGCCTGGCTGGCGGAGCTTGCCGAGGTGCCGGAGTTCACGGAAAGCACGATACACGTCGTTGCGGGACTGCTGCTACCCATCTGGAAGCGGCTGCCGAACGAATCGACCCGCGTCTATCGGCTCCAGACCGATGCGGGCGAACGCATCATCGGGCGCAAGGTTTCGGCCGCGTGGGTCGCAAGCGTCCTTGCGACGGACGCGCCTGCGCTGACACCAGGCGCTGCCTTTGCCGCGCTGGTGGAGGGACGGACCGTCCTCGAACTCGCGGAAGAACTCCAGCTTCGCCGCGTTCGGGTGATGGGGGCTTACCGCATCGAGCTGTCGGGCTTCAACGACACGATGCGCGATCGCCTGCGGGCTTACGGTCTCTTTGGGGAGATCATCTCCTGGAAGCTGCGCATGTTCGTGCCCACGGACACGAGCGGTGTCGAGATCCTGTCGAGAGTGCTCGACACCTATCCGGTGGCGCGCATCGGCGAGCGGGAGGCCGCCTGATGTCCCGCGATGCTTCCGAACTGGCACGCCGCCTCTCGCGCGAGGCTGAGGCGGTGTGTCGACACTATCTCTCCAATGGCAGGCGGGCGGGGCGGTACTGGCTGGTCGGCGACGTTCACAACACGCCGGGCCGCTCGTTGTTCGTGCGGCTGCACGAATCGCTGAAGGGCCCCGCCGGCAAATGGACCGATGCCGCGACCGGGGAGCATGGCGATCTCCTCGACATCATCCGCGAAAGTCTGGCCTTGCGAGACTTTCGCGAGGTCGCCGAGGAGGCGAGGCGGTTTCTAAAGCTGCCTCGTTCAGAGCCGCAATTTGCTCCGAAAACCATTCGTCCAGTCGTGCCGGCCGGATCGCAGGAAGCCGCTCGTCGGCTCTTTGTGATATCCAGCCCGATTGAAGGGACACTAGCTGAGACGTACTTGCAACGCCGCAGAATTACTTGCATCAACCATGGTGGCAGCTTGCGCTTCCATCCTCGTTGCTACTATCGACCAGACGAGCATTCGTCGATCGAAACCTGGCCGGCGATGATAGCCTGTGTCACCGACCTCGATGGACGGATCACAGGCGTACACCGCACTTGGCTCGATCCACACGGCTTTGATCGCGTGCGGCTCGGCAAGGCCCCGATCGACACGCCACGACGGGCCATGGGCGACCTGCTTGGTAACGCCGTTCGCTTCGGCGTGGTGGACGACGTGCTCGCTGCGGGCGAGGGGATCGAGACCATGCTGTCGCTGCGTTATGTACTGCCGACCTTGCCCATGACCGCTGCTCTCTCGGCCAATCACCTGTCAGCCATGTTGCTGCCGTCTGGCCTACGCCGACTCTATATCGCCCGTGACGCAGATGCCGCCGGAGATGCCGTACAGGCTATTCTCACCCAGCGCGCAGAAGCCGCCGGCATTGAAGCGATCGCATTGTCGCCCCGGCTGGGCGACTTCAACGAAGATCTGCACGTCTTCGGCCTCGCGGCCCTCCGAGCAGCGTTGCTACTGCAACTCGTACCGGAGGACGTCGTCCGTTTCCTGCATTCGAAGATGGCAACCGCGGAATAGCCCCGGCAATTCGATTTGCGTCGACAGGTCGGTCGCGGTGCGGCCACTGCCGGAAGAGGACGCGACCACGGCCTTCTAGAGGGCGATCGGACGGCAAGCGGCTCGGGCCGGCAATGGCTGCGTCCGGCAATTTTCCGCCGCGCGCCGGCGACGAGAAGTCACATTAGCCATCTGGCGAGCGCGCTTTGCATCGCGAAGCAAAATAGCCGGCCTCCGCCATCCTCCGCTGCGCTTCGGCCCTCCGCTCTGCTTCGGGTTCTGGCCCGTTCCGCCTGCCGTCTGAGTGATCGCCACGAAGGCCGCGATGGTCGCGGCCGATCCGGCAAAGGATCGCCTCCATGACCGACCACGATGACATCGAACCGCCGGACGCCGCATCTGCGACCGAACACGTTCTTACCGAATTGCAACTCTTCGGTTACCGCCCCTTCGACGACCAGCCCGATCCACGGCCGCTTCCCGAGGGCAGGATCATTACCGGTGCCGTCGCTGACATCTTCGATGCCATGGTCGCCACGTTGAGCGACACGCGGCTCGAGCCGGACCTCGACGATTTGCTCTGGTCGACTGTCAACCTGTTCCATCGTGCCGTCGACCGCATCGGTCGCCAACTCGACGACAACGAACAGGCGCAACAGAAGAGTCAGCGCGAGCAGGACGGTTCCGAAGTTCGATCCGTCGAACTCGAACGCATCACGGCGGAAGGCATCACGTTGATTGAGCGCCGCAACTGCCTGGAGCTCTTCCGTGATCAGGCCATAGAACGCTTCGAGACTCACACCGGCTCATTCTGGCGCCCTCGATCAGGATCGCTAGTGAACCATCGTACGCTGACCGCAGCGATGATCGACTCCCGCGACTTCATCGCGGCCAAGCGCCGCGCCGAGACCGAGGTCATGCTGCCCGCTGGGCCGAAGATCGCGCTCACCGGAGGGCTCGACTTCAACGACCACCACCTCATCTGGGATCGTCTCGACAAGGTTCATGCCAAGCATCCCGACATGGTCCTGCTCCATGGCGGCTCCCCGAAGGGTGCCGAACTGATCGCATCCAAATGGGCGACGATCCGCAAGGTGCCTCAGATCGCCTTCAAGCCTGATTGGACGAAGCATGCCAAGGCAGCACCTTTCAAGCGCAACGATGCCATGCTCGAAATCCTGCCGATCGGCGTCATGCACTTCCCGGGCACAGGAATCCAGGACAACCTGGCCGATAAGGCGAAGCGGCTCGGCATCCCGGTCTGGATGTTCGGCGGCGCGTGAGCGCCGTCTGCTCGACTGAGTCTTTGAGGCGAAATTGCTCACGCCGCAACTCCGCCTCGTTTCGGTCTCATATCCAGAGTTGCGCCGTGGTGGTGGTGGAAGGCGCAACTGGTACATCTATGCACATGGAGCCACCACCATGCTCGCTATTGGGCTTGTTCTCAACACACTCGGCATCGGCCTATTCTGCTGGGCGACTTTCGCGCTCGCAGTGTATGCCCTGCCGTTTTTCGTCGCACTGAGTATCGGGATGACGGCGTTTCAGAATGGCGCCGGCATGGTCGGCGCGCTGCTTTTCGGAACGGCGGGTGGGGCGTTGACGCTTGCCGTCGGTCAGGCCGCCGTCGCTATTACCCGGTCCGTGACCTTGCGCATCGCCATCGCGATCGCATTTGCTGTTCCCGCTGCCGTCGCGGGCTATCATGTGGTGTTCGCCCTGTCCCAGATCGGTATACCCTCGATAGCTTGGCGCGAGGCTTTCGCCTGCCTCGGCGCGGTCTGTGTTGGCGGCACAGCGGTGATGCGCTTGACCATTTTTGCGGACCCCCGCCCGTTCGAACTGGCTGGCGTGGTGGAGCATCCCTCACACCCAGTTCTTCCGGTCGCCACGCGCGAGGGATGACCCTTCACGGTCTTCATCGTCGAGCAGGCTCGCGTAGATCGGCGTATTGAACGAGGGACGATCGGGTCATGAGCGGGGAGGGCAATCCTCCTCAAAGTGCCTCGCCCAAGTCGCACCCATTTCGAGCAGGCCCACTAAGCCTGCGGCGGAGCGGCGACGTCTCGATCGTTTCTTCAGAGACGATGCCGCCCTTTGCAGCAGATTGTTTCTCTTTCCGCGCTGAATCGTTCCGACCTCTTGTTCATCAAAACCGAGTTAGCCACGCTTCTCCAGAGATTGTGGTTCAGCACGCGGACGCACGTGGCCTCGTTGATGGCTTGATCTGGCCGAAGACCGGCTTCGCCTCGATCGTCTGAGCCGCAACGCCGTTGATGCGACTTTCTTCCCCTGGGCTTCGCCCATTCCTCGCGAGACAAGAAAGTCGCCACAACGGCGTCCTCCGCTGCGCTTCGGCCCGCGAGCGGGTGCGTCGCCGATCGTCTTTGGCCTGCAGATCGCCATCGAGGCCGCGGTGGTCGCGGGCTCGAAACACAACAGGAGAAGTGACATGGCTAACATCGGTTCTTTCAAGAAGATCGGCAACGAGTTCCAGGGCGAGATCGTGACCCTGAGCCTGAAGGCCAAGGGCGTCCGCATCGTCGCCGAGACCAACCGATCCAACGACAACGCTCCGAGCCACCGCATCTATGTGGGTCGCGCGGAGATCGGCGCGGCCTGGTCGAAGCGCTCCGAAGAGGGCCGCGACTACCTTTCGCTCAAGCTCGCTGACCCCTCGTTCAACGCGCCGATCTACGCGAACCTGTTCGACGACGAAGGCGGTGAAGGCTACACCCTGCTCTGGTCGCGACCGCGCAAGACCGGCGAGTAAGAGCGCCCATCAAGCCCCGTCCGGTCCGCCGGGCGGGGCGCTTCGCGGTCGGCCTGAAGGGGCTTACGATTTGCTAAGCCGCGCAGCCTTTTTGAGCAGGTCCCCCGGTTCGACCCCCAATGCTTCAGCAATTTGTCCGAGCACGGTGACGCTTGCTGATACATCGCCGCGCTCGATGGCGCCGACGTAACGGGCGCTTAAACGCGCGCGCTCGGCCAGCTCCTCCTGCGTCATTTGTAGATCGTGGCGTTTCCGACGCAGATTCACAGCCATGATCTCTTTGAGATCCATGGCGATATGGGAACTGAGCCGGAACGATCGTTCTAGGAACGATCGTTCCTATTCGTGTCCGAACATGCTATCGAGTGTGGCGGCGCTACGTGCGCGACCGAACTCGGCCGCCGATCTACCGAACGAATATTCAGGATTCCAACGGGAAGCGGAGGTCTGGATTGCGACCAAACCATGGCGTAGCTTATAGGCATTCTAAAAGCGGGTATGATGCAGAAGCCATCCCTAGATCCAGACGTAGCTGACAGTGCGCCGAACGAGCCGCTGCTGACTGCCTATGACGAACAGCATGTCGTTACGTACATGCGCCTCCTGCAGGCGGAGGGCGAGGGGGCGGACTGGCGCGAAGTTGCTCGAGTGGTCTTGCATATGGACCCAGAGCGAGAGCTGGATCGTGCGCTCCGCGCATATCAGAGTCATCTTGCGCGCGCCAAATGGGTGACGGAGCAAGGGCGACTCTTGCGCGGTGCCGGGTCGAAATAGAAGAAAATCGCCGGCTGGCGACTTGCAGGCAGAACTATTTTCTTTTGCTAACCGGTGGTCATTCCGGTGCACCACGTGGTGCCAAACTAGGGGCTTCCTACAACCGCCTCGTTCATACCTATTGCGGCGCAATCGTTGTTAGCAGCGTGCAATGGGGCGGAAGCAATGCCTGAATTCGACTGGCGGTCGCCGGATTCCTACAAGAGCCTACAAGACGCCGAAATCACCGACATCGCCTGGGAATGTCTCCGTCGTAACGCGGACTATCGACGCGAGTACGAAGCAATGATCGCAAGCAGCCCAGATGGTGAAGTGACCGAGGAGTTCAGGAGGAAATGGGGTATCTGCTTTCGCCCATGACCCGCAGAGGTCATTCGACGAGCAGACGATCTTTTGGGCGCCGGAGGTTCTAGCCACGGTCATTCCGGTGACGGTTGCCTCGACGGCCGACCTCGTATCGGCGTCTCAGCCACTGCTTGACCTTACAGTTGGCCAGGTGCGCCGCGCTGTCGACGGCTGGCATGCCGTGCTGCGCATCGGTGCGATAGATCACCGTGTCTGGTCCAAAGAGCCGCCGGTGCTCGGCGCGTCATACGCAGCCGAATTGCCGTTTGATCGCGATTTCGACGCGCGTGCGTATGCAGCGCGCCGGCTGTGGCGCGCGATCAGTGGACGCGCGCCAGGTCCTG
Source organism: Bradyrhizobium sp. T-1 (assembly GCF_053592855.1). Taxonomy (NCBI): domain Bacteria; kingdom Pseudomonadati; phylum Pseudomonadota; class Alphaproteobacteria; order Hyphomicrobiales; family Nitrobacteraceae; genus Bradyrhizobium; species Bradyrhizobium sp. T-1. The sequence continues at coordinate 1,474,595 of NZ_CM132115.1, forward strand.
CCTTTCACCAACTATCGAAACAGCGGCGCGAACGCCTGAGCGCTGCGATCCGTGCGCTCGATGCTCACAGCGCCGGCGGAAGCTACCGCGTTATCGCCGAGGCGCTTTTCGACAAAAAGCGGATCCCCGATCGTGCCTGGAAGACGCATGATCTGCGCAATCGAACAATCCGCTTGGTGCAAGGTGGCGTCGCGTTGATGCGCGGTGGTTACCGCAAGCTTCTGAGGCCCGGGCGCACGGACGAGTAGTGCCGCCCCGGAGGGGTGCCAAAAATCGCACCCCCAACATTCGGCATCCCCCTCCGAGATCGTGCTCCTCCATGATGACCGCACACGCGCCGGCCTAGCCGCGCGTAGTGCGCTGTCCTCCTGGAGTTCTCAAATGTCCGATCCGATGGCCGGTCTTCCCCCGCGATTTCTGCGTACACCTGAGGCCGCGCGTTACCTTGGCCTGTCCGGTCGCACGCTCGAGAAGCACCGCACGTACGGTACTGGACCGACGTATCGGAAGATTGGCGGACGTGTTGTCTACGCCGTCGATGACCTGAAAGCGTGGGCCGACCGCGGCGCCAAGACGTCGACATCCGATCCCGGCAAGGGGACCGTGCTGCCCGCCAAGAAGCATCCGGCCCTGCGTCCCTACGCAGGTCAGGAACGTCGCTGATGTCAGCGTGAGAGCAGTGACTATGCGGCGCAAACACCATTCCGAGCGCGACCAGCTTGAGCTCTTTCGAGCGCTGCCCGGCGATCTCGCGCCGCGCGATGCGCAGGATCTGATGGCCTATCCGTTCTTCTCGCTCGCAAAGACCAAGCGGATCGTGCCGATCGATTTCCGTGCGGGTGCGATCTCAATTCGGGTCGAGGCTGTGCCGGAACACGGCATGGCAACCATCTGGGATGCGGACTTTCTGATCTGGGCTGCGTCACAGATCGTCGAAGCACGCGACGCTGGCTTGAAGACGTCGCGCCTGATGGCTGCAACGCCTTATGAGATCCTGACGTTTGTCGGGCGCGGGACTAGCGCGCGAGACTATGACCGGTTGAAGGCTGGTCTCGACAGACTTCAGTCAACGACGGTGATGACTTCGATCCGCCAGCCGACAGAACGGCGACGGCATCGCTTCTCCTGGATCAACGAGTGGAAGGAGACGGCCGATGCAAACGGTCGTCCATTTGGACTCGAACTGATCCTGCCTGATTGGTTCTATGCCGGCGTCATCGACGACGCGCTCGTCCTGACGATCGATCGCGCTTATTTCGAGCTGACGGGCGGACTTGAACGATGGCTCTACCGGCTCGTGCGCAAGCACGGTGGACGCCAGGACGGCGGCTGGAGCTTTGATCTTGTGCACCTCCATGCCAAGTCCGGCATCCTCTCCCCGCTCAAGCACTTTGCTTACGACATACGCCAGATCGTCCAGCGCCAAACATTGCCCGGCTATCAGCTCCTGCTCACGCGAGACCGGAACGGCACCGAGCGACTGAACTTCGCGCCTACGCCTGTTGATCCCTTAACGGCACGCCTGCGCCGGCGCGGTCTCGTTCCAAATTCGGAGGACAACCTGTGAGTCAACTCGTGCTATCGGGGACCGCAACCCTCGTGCTATCGGGGACCCGATCCTCGTGCTATCGGGGACCTGAAGCAAGCTTAAGAGCTTGCTTCTGCGAGCTTTCCAGCGGCTCTAACTTTACTAACATACTGACACTAACTTCTTGTTGTGAATCAGTACGTTGTGAACAAGTCGGCCGCGCGTGCAACGAGGATGCCTCATGCATCCACTCTCGCACGCGCAAAGCTTCGCTGCAATGCGAGTCTTGTCGCCAATGCACGCGCGCGAGCGCGTTCACGCGCAAATCTGCGCGATCGCTGACGTCGACATCATCGCCTGGTGCGCGTCACGTCCTTTTGCAGCCATTCGCTCGTCGAGGAGAACTCGCTAACATCCGTGGTTGGCACGATGGCCACCACAAGCCGGAATCTGAGGAAAGGGCGGTCAGGCTAACCAGCGCCGTGCTTGATGGCTTCAAGCGTCGTCATGAAGCCGCCGGCAAGAAAAGTTGCGATCTCACCCAAATCCCCGTCTCCTCGGGAGACGCCGCTCCGCCGTGGCGGAAGGAAAAGGCGCGCGTGGAAGCGGCCGGGTCGCGGAGGCCCTTACATCGCCGCAGCGACCCGGCCGCGCTTGCCGCCGGCGCCAAACCGGAAGGTCGTGCCACTGGTCCAGATCTTGTGCAGCAGTACGGCGAGCGCGCGCGCCACTGCCGTCGCCGCGCGCTTCAGACCCTTCTTCCTGGCGAGCCGCAGACCCCACAGCCGCAGCTTAAAATTCTTCGGGATGCGGGTGAGGATCGCGATCGCGGCCTCATACAACATCGCCCGCGTCAGCTCGTCGCCGCATTTGGAGATGCCGCCTACGCGGTCGGTTTGTCCGGATTGGTAGCGCCGTGGCGTCAAGCCGAAATGGGCGCCGACATTGCTCGACTTCCTGAAGCGGGCCGGGTCGTCGACAGTTGCGCGGAATGTCAGCGCCACCAGCGCGCCGACGCCCGGCACCGTCATCATCCGCCGCACCGCATCGTCGCTGCGTGCGGCCGCCAGCACCAGGCGCTGCAGCTTTGCCAGTTGCTGCCGCATCGCACCGCGGGCGTCCAGCAGCGGCGTGACGATGGCCTCCAATTCCTTCTTCCCGGCCACGATCTCGCGCACCCGGGCTGCAAAACGTCCGACCGAGATCTCGCCGACCTTCAGGCCAAATGGTTTGAGCAAGCCGCGGATCATGTTCTCCATGTCGAGCACCTTGCCAAGCAACGCCTTGCGTCCGACCAGCAGCGCGCGCAGCGTTTGCGCGCCCTCCGATTTGACATGGACCGCGCGGAACCAGCCGGTCCGCATCATCTGCGCGATGCCCTTGGCGTCGTTGCGATCGGTCTTGTTCAGCATGGCGTTCAGCGCCGCCTTGGCGTGTCGGGTCTCGATGCAAATCACGGGCAGGCCCTTTTCGGCAAGCGCCGTGAACAGCCAGGCGCTGTACGAGAACGCTTCCAACCCGGCGCGCTTGAGGTGGATTCCCCACTCTGCCAGGAACAGTTCGATCGCATCCGGATCGGTCTCGAGTTTCGCTTCCCGGACGACCTGGCCGTCGCCGTCCACCACGCAAATGTTCGTCGCCTCCAGCGACACGTCGAGCCCTGCATAGAAGTCCATCGTTCGCCTCCACCGCCGACCGCCGGACCGCACCGCGCGTTCCGTTCGCGAATCGTTGCGAGGCATTTTCGCAGCGGCACGGCCGGCGAGGGGGCACCGGTCAGTACCCCGGCTAACCAGAAATCCTTCGGATTTCTTCTAACGGACCAGACGACCAGCCGCATTGAAGGTGACTGGCAGCGGGGGGCCGTCAATCCTGCTCGCCGGCAGAAGCCGTGCCAGTCTTTCACCGGCCCCAACGCTCACCGCACTCCGTTCCAGCATCTGGGAGCGGCGGCGTGAGCGATCTTACCGAAGTAGAAGTGCTGTGGCTTGAGAAACGTATCGAAAACCGCGTTCGGTTCGGTCGCATTGTCAAAGAACGGAAGCTTGATCGCCATCGGCGCGTCCTGTCATTTGCGCCCGGCAGCATCTTTGCCTTCGTCCGATGGACCTCCAACGACTTTGGGACAATCATTTCGCGGATCGACATCTTGCGCGCGGTCTCACCTGGGCAGCGCTGCTCGACCGTCCCTTATGTGACACCCGGCGGAGAGATTTTGCTGCGTCTGTCCGGCTGGCCGAAGGTCGAGCGAGTGCTGCAAATGACCGATGCCGTTGAGGCAATCGGCATCGATCCAGCTGATGTCGCGCCTGATCATTGGCATCACGTTCATAACCGCCTGTCCGTCAACGAAAACCCGCGTCCGTATACGAAAGCGCGCCACCAGGCTTGGCTCCATCGTCAAAGGGTGATGCGATGACAGGCCGCCTGAAGATACTCTCCGCGACGTTTGGGACTGTTGCTGCGCTCATCGCGACAATCGTCCTGGAGCCGCTTCCGCTCTACATTTGGAATGCATCGGCGAGCGTGCCAATCGGTCTCTACAGCTTACGGCCGACGAGGCGCTTCCATGTAACCGAGCTGGTCGCCGTTCAACCGCCGGAGCCGCTCGCGACCTTCCTCGACCTTAACGGCTATTTGCCCATTGGCGTCCCCATGCTGAAGCGCGTGCTCGCCCTTCCGGGGCAGAGTGTTTGCAGAAGCGGCCTTGCGATTTCGGTCGACGAGGTCGCGGTGGGCGAGGCGAAGGATCGCGACAGACGAGGCAGGCCGCTACCGAAATGGCAGGGCTGCCGCGTCGTCGGCTACGGCGAGCTGTTTCTGATGAACTGGCAGTCGGACGACTCTCTTGATGGCCGGTATTTTGGATTTCTTCCAGCGTCGGCCGTGATCGGCCGTGCGATGCCGGTGTGGACGTGGGAGGAGTGATCGTGCGTATTCGACATGTTCTCCTCGCCACTTCCTTGCCCGATCGATTGCGGGACCATTCCTCCATCTCGATCGATGTCCGCAGGGCTGGCGCGAGCCCGACCGCGTGCTTGGGTCGGTTAGGCACGCGCGTTTGTGCTGTCGTGCCCCTGATGCTTCTTCTGACCGCGTTCGACAGTGCTGCTTTGGCCCAGAGCGGATCAGCCGCCCAGCCGGCGATCCGTCAGACCGCTCACTCATTTGCTGGCTTCATCAATGAAGCCTCGCAACGCTTTGGAATTGCGCCGAACTGGATCCGATCAGTCCAAAGCATGGAGAGTGCTGGTGACGTGCACGCCAGATCGCCAAAGGGCGCAATGGGCCTGATGCAAATCATGCCGGCGACCTGGGCGGAACTTCGCGAGCGCTACAATCTCGGGAACGACCCCTACGACCCGCACGACAACATTCTGGCCGGCACGGCTTACTTGCGCGAACTGTTCGATCGGTATGGCTCGCCTGGCGTGTTTGCCGCGTACAACGCGGGACCATCTCGCTATGAAGAGCATCTCGCAGGCGGCTCTCTGCCAGACGAGACGCGAGTATACGTCGCAAAGCTTGCAAATCTGCTTGCCATCGAACTGCCGCCGAGGTGGACGTCCCGCGGACAGTCATCAGCCGCTGCGACGCTTTTCGTCACGCGATCCGATCTCATGAAAACGCGCGATCGGTTGCTGGCGCTCATGCCGTCGAGCGGTGTCACGACCGCAATCTCGGCGCCCGATGTTTCGCCCATGGTCCCCCGGCCTATTGGCGTGTTCGTCCCTCGATCGGTTGCGGAGGGATTGCAATGACCAAGTGTACGGGTTCGCAAATCTTGGCGTGCTTCACCGAGCAAGTGGGACGTGCTGATGGCGTATGGGCGATGCCTTCGGCCCGCGCTCTACTCGTCGCTTCGCTCCTCACCGAGCCACCCTACGGGTGTCTCGGCCCTTCGGGTAACGATCGCTATCGCAAGCGCTCGCAAACAATCGGGGGCGGCCGGGGGACTACGACGTCAGGACGGCGAGATAAAAGGGGCTCACCGGTCGAACCGCAAGCCATTGGCATGGCTTGGGTTCTGGCGTGTCGGTCGGTCGTGGCGCGTGCCGCGCCATGTAGTTTTAACAATGCAATCAAGGACATTTTCGGCACTGTGGGCGCCTTTGCGTTCATCGAGGCCCGGCCGTGACTGTTGGCGACAGCGATCTGCGTATTCGGCCCGGGCGCATTCGCAGCACCCGTGCACCCAAGCCGAAGAGCTTCATCAATCAGGTGCTACGCGCCGCGAAGAAAGCCGGGCACACCTCAGGGGAGGCGGCAGTTGGCAAGCGTTCTGCGGCGTACGGGCGCTCGACGTTTGGCCGCGGCCGGCTCGCCTTTAGCCGGAGTCGATTGTTCAGTTCAACGCGGCGCGTTGTGGCGAAGGCGCGCGTTGTACGTCACAAGGGTCGAGCCTTCCGCTCAGCACCACTGACGGCCCATCTTTCGTACCTGAAGCGCGATGGCGTCACCCGGAGCGGCGAGAGGGCCGTGATGTTCGACGCCGGCAGCGACCGGGCCGACGGCGCGGCCTTTGCGGAACGCTGCAAGGACGACCGTCACCATTTCCGGTTCATCGTCTCGCCCGAGGACGCCGGCGACATGACCAACCTCAGGGCTTTCACCCGCGACCTGGCCCGGCAAATGGAGATCGACCTAGGCACGGGGCTCGATTGGGTAGCTGTTGATCACTGGAATACAGACAATCCTCACGTCCATCTTCTCGTTCGGGGAGTCGATGAGGAAGGCGCTGATCTCGTGATCTCCCGGGACTACATCAGCCGAGGCTTGCGCTCACGCGCTGAGGAACTGGTCGGCATCGAATTGGGCCCAAAACCAGAGCACGAGATCCGCAAGTCGCTGGAGAGGGAGGTTACGGCAGAGCGATGGACCCGACTCGATCGGGAGATCCGGCTGGCAGCCGACGAGACCGGCTATATCGATCTTCGCCCCGATAATCCGGGCAGCGCTGATCCCGAGATCCGGCGTCTGATGGTTGGCCGACTCCAGCACTTGGACAAGATGGGCCTTGCGGCGTCAGCGGCACCTGGGGAATGGATGGTAGGGCTCGAGGCCGAACGCAGCTTGCGCGACCTTGGCCAGCGCGGCGACATCATCAAGACGATGCACCGCGCCTTTACCGAACGTGGGGAAGTGCGTGGTGTTGCCGACTACGTCATCGAAGGTGGACCGCCGGCATCCCAGATCGTCGGACGCTTGATTGATCGAGGACTGCATGACGAACTGACCGGCGAGGCCTTCGCCGTGATCGACGGAACCGACGGACGTGTACATCACGTCCGCTTCCACGGGATCGAGGCCTTCGAACATGCGCCGCCGATCGGCGGCATCGTCGAAGTCCGACGCTTTGGTCAAGCTAGCGATCCGCGTCCAACGCTGATGCTGGCGACCCGTTCCGATCTTGACCTTGGTGAGCAAGTCACCGCGAAAGGGGCGACCTGGCTCGACCACAGGCTGGTCGAGCGCGATCCGATGCCGCTCGCCATGGGAGGATTCGGCCGCGAGGCCCGTGACGCCATGGAAGCCCGGACCGAGCATCTGATTCAGGACGGCCTGGCACGGCGGCAGGGCCAACGCATTATCCTGCAACGCGATCTCCTGAACACGCTGCGTCGACGCGAACTGGACGAGGTGGGAGCCAAGGTCTCGGCAGACTCCGGTCTGCCTCATGTGAAGTCAGCGTCCGGGGAGCATGTGGCAGGCACGTATCGCCAACGGCTGACGTTGGCGTCGGGGCGTTTCGCCATGATCGACAATGGGCTCGGCTTCCAGCTCGTGCCGTGGTCGCGCGAGCTCGAGAAGAAGTTCGGCCAACACGTCACCGGCGTCGCGAAGGACGGCGGGGGCATCGAATGGGGCTTTGGCCGCAAGCGCGACCTGGGCCTCTAGCTATCTCGCCAATTCAATTGGGAAGGACCTTCGGGATGTCAGGAACCAAGATCCTCTGGGGCCAGGTAATCGTTGTCGGCCTGATCGTTTTGATGGCGATCTGGGGAGCAACCGAATGGACAGCCTGGCGGCTCGCCTACCAGCCGGAGCTTGGGCACCCCTGGTTCGAGTTGTGGGGTTGGAGGATCTACTATCCGCCGATCTTCTTCTGGTGGTGGTTCGTCTACGATGCGTATGCACCTCGGGTGTTTGTCGAGGGCGCCTTCATTGCGGCGTCCGGGACCGTCGTTTCGATCGCGGCGGCGATCGGGATGTCGGTCTGGCGGGCCCGCGAGGCCAAGAATGTCGAGACCTACGGCTCGGCGCGCTGGGCCGGTCTGGAAGAGGTGAGAGCCGCCTGTCTTCTCGGTCCAGATGGCGTGGTGCTGGGCAAGCTCGAGGATGACTACGTTCGCCATGATGGACCGGAACACGTGTTGTGTTTTGCTCCCACTCGGTCCGGGAAAGGTGTCGGTCTCGTCGTTCCCTCACTGCTGACTTGGCCCGGCTCGGCTATCGTTCACGATATCAAGGGCGAGAACTGGCAACTGACCGCCGGTTTCCGCTCCCGTCATGGGCGCGTCCTGTTGTTTGACCCGACCAACACCAATTCCTCAGCCTACAATCCGCTACTCGAGGTCCGGCGCGGGGAGTGGGAGGTTCGCGACGTCCAGAACGTCGCCGACGTCCTGGTTGACCCCGAGGGTTCACTCGACAAGCGGAACCACTGGGAGAAGACCAGTCATTCGCTCCTGGTCGGTGCCATTCTCCACGTCCTCTATGCCGAGCCTGACAAGACCTTGGCCGGCGTGGCCGCCTTTCTGTCCGACCCGAAGCGGCCGATCGAGGTGACGCTGAAGGCCATGATGACGACGCCGCACCTTGGTGAGCAGGGTGCCCACCCCGTGGTTGCTTCGACCGCGAGAGAGCTTCTCAACAAATCCGACAACGAACGTTCCGGGGTCCTGTCCACCGCGATGTCGTTCCTTGGACTTTATCGTGATCCCGTCGTGGCCGAGGTGACCCGCCGGTGCGACTGGCGAATTGCCGACCTGATCTCCGATCCCTGGCCAGCGTCGCTTTACCTCGTGGTGCCACCTTCCGACATCTCGCGGACCAAGCCGCTGATCCGCCTGGTGCTGAACCAGATCGGCCGGCGCCTGACCGAAGACTTGCACGCCAGCAACCGCCGGCACCGTGTCTTGATGATGCTCGACGAGTTCCCCGCGCTCGGGCGGCTCGATTTCTTCGAGTCCGCGCTAGCCTTTATGGCGGGCTACGGCATCAAGAGCTTTTTGATCGCGCAATCGCTCAATCAGATCGAGAAGGCTTATGGGCCGAACAATGCCATTCTCGACAACTGCCACGTTCGGGTCAGCTTCGCGACCAATGACGAGCGGACTGCCAAGCGCGTGTCCGACGCACTGGGCACGGCGACCGAGATGAGAGCAATGAAGAACTATGCCGGGCACAGATTGAACCCCTGGCTGGGGCACCTCATGGTATCTCGACAGGAGACGGCGAGGCCACTCTTGACCCCAGGTGAGGTCATGCAGCTTCCGCCGCGAGACGAAATTGTCATGGTCGCGGGCACGCCGCCGATCCGGGCAATGAAGGCTCGCTATTACGAGGATCGCCGATTCACCGAGCGGGTGTTGCCGCCGCCCGATCCGGCGGCGTCCGGTCGGTCATCGCGAACGGACGGATGGTCGATGCTTGGTCTGCCCGAGCCGGCGACGGATCCAACCGACAGGGCAGGGCAGAGGGAGGACACGGCCAATAGTGGACTTCGTCGTGAGCCCGAGCTTCCCGATCACGTTGCGATCGTCAAGGAGACAACGGAGCATACGCCGGCAGAAGAGTTTGCCGTTGTTCTCGACGACGACGAGGATGCGGTCCGCCAGTCCCGGCTCATACGCCAACAGATGCGCGGCGTTGCCCGCCAAGCAGCCCTTGATCCCAACGACGGCATGGAGCCCTGAACCGTTATATGCGCGACCGGATGAACGTATATTTTCCGCCGGAACTTCTGAAGCAGATCGCGGACCTTGCCGATCGGAAGAATCTTTCCAGGTCTGCGATTGTGGAAGCGGCAGTTGCGTCCTTTCTGTCACCAGACGCGGTGGACAGGCGGGAGGCGGCGTTCACCCGTCGCCTGGACCGTCTATCGCGTCAGATGCAGAGACTGGAGCGTGACGTCGGCCTGACGGCCGAAACCCTGGCCCTCTTCATCCGCTTCTGGCTGACGATCACGCCGCCATTGCCCAATGACGCACAGGCGACGGCGCAGCTCAAGGGTCGGGAGCGTTTTGAAGGATTTGTCGAAGCGCTCGGTCGTCGCTTGCAGAAGGGGCAGAGCTTCCTGCGCGAGATCCCCGAAGATATCGTTCGTCAGGAGCCGGGCAGCGAAACCTGATTGAACCACGTGGGAGCCATTTCGCCGGCCGTTCTTTTTCTACGCCACCATACGACGCAGCAATTTAGCCAAGCCGACAGAAAGCTGGACGCGCTATCGGCTCGAATGAGCTGAAGAGCAAAGGGGCCAGCATGCAAATTTCAGTGGCGTGGCGCCTCATCGCGCGCGTTTTTCTTCCATTCGCTGCTGGATACTATCTTTCATACCTGTTCCGAACGATCAACGCTCTGATCTCCGGCCATCTCATCACGGAGACCGGGCTCGGGACTGCTGACCTCGGGTTGCTCACGTCAGTCTATTTCCTGGTGTTCGCGGCGGCTCAGATCCCCATCGGGATATTGCTGGACCGCTTTGGTCCGCGTCGCGTCCAAAGTTGCTTGCTCTTGGTCGCCGCGGCGGGTGCCGGCCTATTCGCGATGTCGACCGGGTTGCCGTCGCTCTTGATTTCGCGAGCAATGATCGGCCTAGGGGTGGCGGCCGCGCTGACAGCGGGGTTGAAATCCATCGTTCTCTGGTTTCCCAGGGAACGAGTGGCCTTGCTCAACGGCTACATGATCATGCTGGGCTCGCTCGGAGCGGTGACCGCCACGACCCCCGCCGAACACCTGCTCGCCTGGATTGGCTGGCGACAGCTCTTTGAAATCTTGGCGGTCGCGACCGGCGCCACGGCCGTGCTCATCTACATCGTGGTCCCTGAACGTGTCATCACCCCATCAATAGGATCAATCCCCGCCACCCTCAGCTCCGTTTTTGGCGACAGGCGCTTCTGGCGAATTGCCCCGTTGTCGGCGACTTGCGTGGGATCAGCCTGGTCTCTGCAGGGATTGTGGGCGGCACCATGGCTGGCGGACGTAGAGGGACTTGGTCGTGAGAGTCTCGTCGGACAGCTGTTCATCATGTCGATCGTACTTTCTGGCGGTGCCTGGTTGTTCGGCACAACGGTCCATTGCATGCGACGAAGAGGATCTGGAGCGGAAACGATACTGGCGATTGTCGCAGTGCTGTTCATCGCAGCCGAGCTTGCCTTGATCCTGCGCGCGCCTTTGCCCTCCATATTGCCGTGGTCTGTTGTCGCGATTGTCGGAACGGCGACCGTGGTCAGTTTTGCGGTCATAGCTGATTACTTTCCGCCAGAGCTTGCCGGACGTGCCAACGGTGCCTTGAACGTCCTGCACTTCGGGTGGGCATTTGTGGCTCAATACGGGACGGGCTTGATTCTGGAGCAATGGCGCACGGATGATAGCCATAGGGCCATCCTGGCATATCAGATCGCATTTGGTGTCAACGCTGTACTGCAGATCGGGGCGTTGGTTTGGTTCGCGCTACCGTCGTTCCGATCCTTCACTAGGTGGATGGGTTCAATTGCCTTCTTCGCGCCAACTATCGCTTCCGAGGCAGTTGAACCTGCAACTCCGTACGAGCAAGCGATCGTACTAATACCGATCGATGGCGATGCGGAGTGGTGAGCCGCGACACGCAACGTTGCGTGCAAACCCTTCCCGACGAACACTGATCAAAATTCGTCGCTATCGAACCTGTTCGTTCGAGCAGGGGTCAAATATCTGTTCTCGGTTTTTCTTTTTCTACGCCAGCCTACGATCACCGTAAGCGCTTGTTGCCTCAAATTGTTCAGTGGCTTTTCTAATCAACCCATCTGAGGACGCTCTTTGGACGTCCTCATTCGGTGGGGGCGGCGATGGCAATCCATTCCTTTCAATCGGAGGCGAATTCGCGGGGTGCGCGAATGCTGCGTAGCGCACTTGGTACGGCGATTGCGGGTTATCTGGAAGACGACGCAATCATCGAAGTCATGCTCAATCCGGATGGGCGTTTGTGGATTGATCGGCTGTCAAGTGGCCTCACTGATACCGGCGAAACTTTGTCTGCGGCGGACGGCGAGCGTATCGTTCGCCTGGTGGCACACCATGTAGGCGCGGAGGTGCATGCTGGCTCGCCGCGCGTCTCTGCCGAGCTACCTGGGACCGGCGAGCGCTTCGAAGGGTTGTTACCTCCAGTCGTTGCGGCTCCCGCCTTCGCTATCCGTAAGCCCGCGGTCGCGGTGTTTACACTCGACGACTATGTTGCCGCGGGAACGATGACATCGGATCAGGCCAGCGCCTTAAAGGTTGCGGTCGACACGCGCAAGAACATCCTCGTCGCTGGCGGTACGTCGACCGGCAAGACAACGTTGACCAACGCGCTCTTGGCCGAGGTGGCAAAGACCTCCGATCGGGTCGTTCTGATCGAAGATACACGCGAACTCCAATGCAAGGCGCCCAATCTCGTTGCGCTGCGGACTAAGGACGGCGTAGCGACGCTATCTGACCTTGTCCGGTCCTCGCTTCGGCTGCGTCCTGACCGCATCCCGATCGGTGAAGTCCGGGGCGCCGAAGCGTTAGACTTGCTCAAGGCGTGGGGCACCGGTCACCCCGGCGGCATCGGGACAATCCATGCGGGTACCGCGCTCGGCGCGCTGCGTCGGCTCGAGCAGCTTATCCAGGAAGCCGTCATCACGGTCCCGCGTGCCCTGATCGCCGAGACCATCAACCTCGTCGCCGTGCTCGCCGGCCGCGGCTCGGACCGACGCCTCGCCGAACTCGCCCTGGTCACAGGGCTGGGGAGTGCCGGCGACTACAGCCTTTCATCAGCAGGAGACTAACATGCGTCTGCAACGTCGCTTACTTCGAGAAGCGGCTTCACTGGCAGCTTTCGGCACGGTTCTTCTGACGACGGCGCCGGCGTGGGCGGCTGGCTCGAACATGCCATGGGAGCAGCCACTCAACCAAATCCTGCAGTCGGTTGAAGGTCCGGTCGCGAAGATCATTGCCGTCATCATCATCGTCGTGACCGGGCTCACGCTCGCCTTCGGCGATTCGTCCGGTGGTTTCCGCAGGCTGATCCAGATCGTCTTCGGTCTGTCGATCGCCTTCGCCGCCTCGAGCTTCTTCCTATCGTTCTTCTCCTTCGGTGGCGGCGTGGTGATCTGATGGATGAGCCGGCAGCAGGCTTTGTCGTGCCCGTTCATCGCGCGCTCACCGAGCCCATCCTGATGGGCGGTGCGCCGCGATCGGTCGCGATCGTCAACGGTACGTTGGCGGCCGCCCTTGGACTTGGACTGCGGCTGTGGATCGCGGGTCTCGTCCTCTGGTTCATTGGTCACATGGCCGCCGTCTGGGCTGCTAAGCGCGATCCCGCCTTCGTCGATGTGGTGCGCCGGCATCTGCGCATTCCCGGTCATCTCAACGTCTGAGCTCCTGGTCATGATGAACCTTGCCGAATATCGCCATTCCAATGCCCGTCTCGCCGACTTCCTGCCTTGGGCAGCCCTGGTCGACGAGGGAATTATTCTGAACAAGGACGGTTCGTTTCAACGGACGGCCAAATTTCGTGGACCCGACCTAGACAGTGCGGTGCCGGCTGAACTTGTCGCCGTCGCCGGCCGTCTGAACAACGCCTTGCGCCGTCTGGGATCCGGCTGGGCGGTGTTCGTTGAGGCACAGCGCCATTTTGCAGGTGTCTACCCGCCAAACACCTTTCCGGATGTCGCATCTGCACTGGTCGACGCCGAGCGGAGAGCACAGTTCGAGGAGGCAGGCGCTCACTATGAGTCGAGCTATTTCCTGACCTTCCTCTATCTCCCGCCGGAGGAAGGCGCGGCGAAGGCAGAGCGACTGCTCTATGAGGGCCGCGATCGAAGCGTTGGAGCAGATGCTCGCGAGGTGCTCCGCGGGTTTGTCGATCAAACCAACCGCGTGCTTCAACTCGTTGAAGGGTTCATGCCGGAATGCGCCTGGCTCGATGATCAGGCCTCGCTGACCTATCTCCACTCGACGATCTCGACCAAGCGTCACCGCGTTCGGGTGCCCGAAATTCCCATGTACATCGATGCGTTGCTCGCTGACCAGCCGTTGACCGGCGGGCTCGAGCCGATGTTGGGCTCGGCCAATATGCGAGTTCTCACGATCGTCGGCTTCCCGGGTACGACGACGCCGGGAATTCTGGATGACCTGAATCGCCTGGCGTTTTCGTATCGCTGGTCGACGCGCGCGATCATGCTCGACAAGACCGAAGCCACCAAGCTGCTGACCAAAATCCGTCGCCAGTGGTTCGCAAAGAGAAAATCGATTGGCGCCATTCTCAAAGAGGTCATGACCAACGAGGCGTCGACGCTGCTCGATACCGACGCTCACAACAAGGCAATCGACGCCGACGCCGCCCTCCAGGAACTGGGTTCGGATCAGATCGGACAAGCCTTTGTCACGGCGACCATTACCGTCTGGGACGGCGATCCCGGTGCAGCCGACGAAAAGCTGCGGCTGGTCGAAAAGGTCATTCAGGGCCGCGATTTCACCTGCATGATCGAGACGGTGAACGCCGTCGAAGCCTGGCTCGGCAGCCTGCCGGGACACGTCTATGCCAATGTACGGCAACCGCCGGTCTCGACCCTCAACCTCGCTCATATGATTCCGATGTCGGCTGTGTGGGCGGGAGAGGCGAGGGATCTGCATTTCAAGGGCCCGCCGCTCCTGTTTGGCAAGACCGAGGGATCGACCCCATTCCGGTTCTCCCTCCATGTCGGCGACGTCGGCCATACCCTCGTGGTGGGACCGACAGGGGCGGGCAAATCGGTGTTGCTGGCGCTGATGGCGCTGCAGTTCCGCCGTTACCCGAACTCTCAGGTCTTTGCGTTTGACTTCGGTGGTTCGATTCGGGCGGCCGCCCTCGCCATGGGCGGTGATTGGCATGATCTCGGCGGCGCATTGTCCGACGGAGATGAACAACCCGTCGCCCTGCAGCCGCTGGCCTGGATTGATGATCCTTCCGAGCGCGGATGGGCGACGGAATGGATCGGCGCGATCCTGGCACGAGAAAAGATCGAGATCACCCCGGAGGTCAAAGATCACCTGTGGTCGGCGCTGACGTCGCTCGCCTCGGCGCCGATGCAGGAACGCACCCTGACGGGGCTATCGGTCCTCCTGCAATCCAACTCTCTGAAGCGTGCCTTGCAACCCTACTGCCTGGGCGGTCCGTCGGGGCGCCTGCTTGATGCCGAATTCGAGCGCCTCGGCGAGGCCTCGATCCAGGCGTTCGAGACCGAGGGCTTGATCGGAACGAGCGCGGCACCGGCCGTGCTGGCCTACCTCTTTCATCGAATCGGGGATCGTCTCGACGGCCGGCCCACACTTCTCATCGTCGACGAGGGCTGGCTTGCTCTCGACGACGAGGATTTCGCCGGTCAACTCCGGGAGTGGCTGAAGACGCTTCGCAAGAAGAATGCTTCCGTTATCTTTGCTACCCAATCGCTTTCAGACATCGATGGCTCTGCGATTGCGCCGGCGATCATCGAGAGTTGTCCGACGCGGCTGTTGCTGCCGAACGAGCGGGCGATCGAGCCGCAGATCACCGCGATCTATCGCCGCTTCGGCCTCAATGACCGCCAAATCGAGCTGTTGAGCCGCGCCACACCGAAGCGTGACTATTACTGCCAGTCGCGCCGCGGCAACCGGATGTTCGAACTTGGCCTTGGGGAAGTTGCGCTCGCCTTTACGGCGGCCTCTTCCAAGACCGACCAAGCTACCATCGGGCAACTGCTCGCGGAACATGGACGTGACGGCTTCATGGCCGCATGGCTCCAGCACCGTGGCGTCGCCTGGGCCACCGACCTGATCCCCAATCTCGGCAATCTGGAGAGATCGCTATGAGCCGTCTTAGCTCTTTGCTGGCTGCCGGCGCCGTCGCCGTCACGCTTTGCGCCACAGCGCCTGCACAGGCGCAGTGGATCGTCTTCGATCCGAACAATTACGTCCAGAACGTCCTGACCGCCGCGCGCGAGTTGCAGCAGATCAACAATCAGATCACCTCGTTGCAGAACCAGGCGCTGATGCTGATCAATCAGGCAAAGAATCTGGCAAACCTGCCGTACTCGTCGCTACAGCAACTGCAATTCTCGATCCAGCGGACCCAGCAATTGCTGGCCCAGGCTCAGCGCATCGCCTACGACGTCCAGCAGATCGATCGCGTGTTCTCGACCAGCTATGGACCGGTGACCGGAAGCCAGTCCAATCAGGTACTGATGGCCAACGCGCAATCGCGTTGGCAGAACTCGGTCGCTGCGTTGCAGGATTCACTCCGGGTCCAGGCGGGAGTCGTCGGCAATCTCGATACCAACCGCATCCAGACTTCGGCGCTTGTGACGTCAAGTCAGGGTGCCAGCGGCGCCCTGCAGGCAACCCAGGCCGGCAACCAGATCCTTGCGCTTCAGGCGCAGCAGCTTGCCGATCTTACCGCCACCGTGGCCGCACAGGGGAGGGCGCAGAGCCTTGAAGCGGCGCAGCGCGCGACTGCGCAAGACCAGGGCCGAGAGCAACTCCGACGGTTTCTGACGCCGGGGCAGGGCTATCAATCCCAAGACGTGCGGATGTTCCACTGATGACCGATACAAGCCCGTTCAAGGCGTTATCGCTACTCACAAGCATCGGGATACTGGTCGTCGCGGCCTGCACGATCCAGCTTCGTGGCGGAGAAGGCGGTTCAGCGCCGCCAAAGGCAAAGCAGAACTCTGACGTCGACGGTTCCGATCTAGCCCGCTGCCGCACCATCACTCCGGAGGATGCGGAAGGTTATCAGCATTGCCAGAAAGTTTGGGGTGAAAACCGGCGACACTTCTTTGGCAGGAAGGATAGTGCTGCCGCGTCTCGGCATCCCGATCCAGTCGCGGGCCTGACGCACGCGCCAAAGGACGAGAGCCGGATGCCCCAAGGGTATCCATCCGTGGCGCTGCCTGAAGCGAGCAAGCCATGACCGGCACCGGCATCATCGACCAATTCCTCGAGACATTCACGCGCTACATCGATAACGGCTTCGGGCTGCTGGGTGGCGACGTCGGATATCTCGCGACAACCCTGGCCGCGATCGACATCACGCTTGCCGCGCTCTTCTGGAGTTGGGGACCGGACGAGGACACCGTCGCGCGCCTCGTCAAGAAGACGCTGTTCGTCGGCGTCTTCGCCTACCTCATCGGCAACTGGAACGGCTTGGCGCGCATCGTCTTCGAAAGCTTTGCGGGTCTTGGGCTGAAAGCGTCCGGCACAAGCCTATCGTCAGGAGATTTCTTGCGACCGGGAAAGATCGCTCAAGTCGGTCTCGATGCCGGCCGACCGCTGCTCGATTCGATTTCGAGCCTTATGGGCTACATCAGCTTTTTCGAGAACTTCGTCCAGATCGTCGTTCTCCTGTTCGCCTGGGTCGTGGTGCTGCTGGCCTTCTTCATTCTGGCGATCCAGCTCTTCGTCACCCTGATTGAGTTCAAGCTCACGACGCTGGCCGGCTTCGTGCTCATTCCCTTCGGTCTGTTTGGCAAGACTGCATTCGCGGCCGAGCGTGTCCTGGGCAACGTCATATCCTCCGGCATTAAGGTCCTGGTCCTGGCTGTCATCGTCGGCATTGGCTCGACCCTGTTCTCACAGTTCACCTCAGGCTTCGGCGGCGCACAGCCGACGATTGAAGACGCGATGACACTAGTGCTCGCGGCACTCTCATTGTTGGGCCTTGGTATCTTTGGCCCCGGAATTGCAAACGGCCTGGCCTCCGGCGGACCGCAACTTGGTGCGGGCGCTGCGATCGGAACCGGCCTTGCCGCTGGCGGTGTCGTTGCGGCGGGCGCCGGCCTTGCCGCCGGTGGTGCCGGTCTCGCCGCGGGAGCGCTCGCAGGTGCCGCGCGCGGCGGCGCGGCCGTCTTGACCGGTGCATCCGCGGCCTATCGAAGCGGAGGACTTGCCGGCATCGCTGAAGCCGGTAGCTCGGCCGCCATGAGCCCGTTACGTCGAGCTGCGACCGCGCTCACCAGTAGCGGACAAGCGAGTGAACCGACCGCGAGCGCTTCTGCGGACGGGCCCCCCGATTGGGCGCGGCGCATGAAGCGTGCCCAGACTATCCAACATGGCGCGTCGACCGCCGGCCACGCGGTCCGCTCCGGCGATCATGGCGGCAGCGGCTCCTCCGTCGATCTGTCCGAAGGAGAACGCTGAAACGAGGCCAGGGTCGCCTTCCAATCGTCGTAGGCAGCGACGTCCCGAGCCATGAAACCGCACGACGTCACACCGATCACTCGATCCAATGGGACATTATCGATGTTCAAACGACCTTCTGTTCACTACGGGCGCATGCCCGGACCAATTACACCTTATCAAAAGGCAGCACAGGTCTGGGATGAACGTATTGGATCTGCCCGCGTGCAGGCCAAGAACTGGCGCCTCATGGCGTTCGGCTGTCTCATGCTGTCAGCCGGCCTCGCTAGTGGACTTGTCTGGCAATCGGCACAGGGATCGATCACGCCCTGGGTGGTGGAAGTCGATCGGCTCGGTCAGGCCCAGAGGGTTGCGCCGGCAAATTTCGACTATCAACCCACCGACGCGCAGATTGCCTACCATCTGGCACGCTTTATCGAGGATGTCAGAGGGCTACCGGCCGACGGCATTGTTCTGCGCCAGAATTGGCTTCGGGCCTATGACTTTGCGACCGATCGCGGCGCCGCCGCGCTCAACGACTTCGCGCGTAACAACGATCCCTTTGCAAAGCTGGGCAAGGCGCAGATCTCCGTCGATGTCTCGAGCGTCATTCGTGCCTCACCTGACAGCTTTCGGGTCGCGTGGACCCAACGCATTTACGACAACGGCTCGTTGAGCTCGACCGAACGCTGGACCGCGATACTCACGGTCGTCATCGAGACGCCGCGCGATGCCGAACGCCTGCGCAAAAATCCTCTTGGCGTCTACGTCCGCGCCATCAACTGGTCGAAGGAGCTGGGTCAGTGACCAAGACGATGTCCAACGCTTATGCAAACCATTTCATCCCACACCGCGAGCTCGCCGGGCTCGTGACCTCGAAGCGGGTGGTCTTTTTCGCTCTGTTGGTTTGTTCGTCCGCTCTCGGAGGGTGCGCAAGCTACATTCCGCCAAAGATCAGCTACGACGCCGAAGTGCCTGCGTTGCCGGCGCCTCCAGTGCCGGTCGACGACAGATCGCGGCCGCTTCATGTTCCGCCGCTTTGGAAACCTGTTCTGGGCGGCAAGGCGGGAGGGAAGGAAGACGCCGAACCTGTGAGCCGGGTTGAAACCGCAAATAGTGCCGCGCGCGTCGAACCGCGCAAGCGGGGATATTTCAACGCGGCCCAGATCTACGCGTACAGTCCCGGGGCGCTCTACCAGGTTTACGCCGCACCCGGACAAATCACGGATATTGCGCTTGAGGAGGGAGAACAATTGACCGGGTCCGGACCAATCGCCGCCGGAGACACAGTGCGCTGGGTTGTGGGCGATACCGAGAGCGGCAACGGTGACACGCGACGCGTCCATATCCTAGTGAAGCCGACGCGCGCTTCGATCGAAACCAACCTTGTCGTCAATACCGACCGGCGCACTTACCTGATCGAGCTCCGTTCCCGCGAGCGGCCATATATGCCATCCGTAGCCTGGTACTATCCGGAAACCATTCGCGAACGATCGCGAACGGCCACACTGCGACCTGTTCTTCCCGATCCGGCCCAACGCGTCTTTCGTTACGCGATCGAGGGGGACAGCCCACCCTGGCGGCCGCTTGCCGCGTACGATGATGGCCGCAAGGTCTATGTCGAATTCCCGCTAGGAATTGTCCAGGGCGAGATGCCGCCGCTCTTCGTAATCGGCCCCGACGGGAAGACCCAACTCGTCAACTATCGCGCTTACGGCAACGTGCTGATCGTGGATCGGCTATTTGCAGCCGCAGAACTGCGACTCGGGGGTGAACACCAGCAGAAAGTTAGAATTGTCAGGACTGACGGGAGGCCGTCGTCATGAATACCCAGAATGGAAACGATCACGAGCAGGCGATTCCGCCGCAGACACGGGACGACCCTACTGGGAACTTCCGGCTAAGAGCGGAGCATCCGCGCGTGACACGGTTGTCGCGGAGGGTCCTGGCGGGAGGAAGTGCGGTTGCCTTTCTCGTCATCGGCGGGGCCGTCTTGTGGTCCTTGCAGAGCAATCGCTCTAGAAACCCAGCGACCGATGAGCTTTACAGCACCGAGCATCACAATATTGCCGATGGCCTTACGACGCTGCCGAAAGACTATTCGGGTGTGGCGCGCCAAGCCGTCCCGCAGCTCGGCCCGCCTCTCCCTGGAGACCTTGGCCGGCCGATTCTTGCCGCCCAGGGCCAGTCGCCGGCGCTCGGCGGTGCAGCTCCTGATTCGGAACAGCAACGCCGGGACCAGGAGACCGAAGCAGCCCGCGTGAGCCACTTGTTCGCTTCGACCAACGGGAGAGAAGTGCGTCCGCCTGCTGCCGCGGTTCAGGGAAGCGATCGCGCTCCATCGATCTCGACTTCCAGTAGCGATGAAGGATACGGGCAGAACGGTCAGGACAGGAAGCTTGCATTCATCAACGCATCCGTGGATCGCCGCACCGTAAGCTCCGACCGCATCACGAGGCCGGCTTCACCATATATCGTGCAGGCTGGCACTGTCATTCCAGGCGCCCTGATCACCGGCATTCGATCGGACCTGCCAGGACAAATCACCGCGCAGGTAACAGAAAGCGTCTTTGATTCGCCGACCGGACGCCTTCTGCTGATCCCGCAGGGAGCGCGCCTGATCGGTGTCTACGACAGCCAGGTCGCGTTCGGCCAGTCTCGCGTCCTGCTGGTTTGGACTCGCCTGATCATGCCGAATGGTCGTTCGATCGTGCTGGAACGACAGCCAGGCGCGGACGCGGCCGGGTATTCAGGTTTGGAAGACGAAGTCGACAACCACTGGGGCGAGCTGTTCAAGGCTGCTGCCCTCTCGACCCTGCTGGCTGTCGGTACCGAACTCGGCGCGGGTTCCGATACCAACAGCAACGACAGTGCGATTCTTCAGGCTCTGCGGCACGGAGCGGGGGACTCGCTGAATCAAACCGGCCAACAGGTTGTTCGTCGCAGCCTCAATATTCAGCCGACGCTGACTATTCGTCCGGGCTTCCCGGTGCGCGTGATCGTCAATCGTGATCTCGTACTCGAGCCGTATAGAGGGTGATGACAACCAATGGCTAAGCTCAAGATTGGAACATTACCCGACGACAAGCCCGTCAAGGTCAACGTCGAATTGCCGGCTTCCGTGCATCGAGATCTGGTTGCTTATGCGAAAGCCCTTTCAAGCGAAACCGGTCAGTCCATCGTCGATCCCGGCAAGCTTATCGCGCCAATGTTGGCACGGTTCATGGCAACGGATCGCGGCTTTGCGAGGCTGAGGCGCATTCCTCAATCGCGGGCCGGCGACGGATAGCGTTCAGTCAAGAGCGTAAGGAAACGCTCCAAGGCGGGATTTTCGTTGTCTGCGCGCCAATGTGCGGAGAAATCAACGCGTGTCGGTCCCGTCCCGTCGCGCAATTCACGATAAACCAAGCCGGCGAAACTCGCACCAATATCCGATTCCAAGACCAAGCTAATCCCAAGCTTCATGCTGATGAGACTTTTGATAATCCCGCGGCTGACGTCGTGCCGTTCGACCTTCGGTCTATCTGCAGGCGAAACAAGCTTCGATATCAGGAGATCCTCAAGCTCGCGCCCGGGATCGTGCTGACTTAGAAGTACCGTCTCGTTTCGCAGGTCGGTCCAATAGATCACGCTACGTGCAGCTAATGGATGGTTTTCCGCCAAAGAGATCAGGATACGCTCACTCCAGAGGAGGCGAACGTCATTGTCCGGCAGCGGCACGTCCCCAGTTACGACCAGAATATCGACCGTACCATTTCGCAGTGCTGTTGCCAGGCGTATTCGGGAACGCTCGACGGTCGCGAGTTCTACTTGAGGAAACCGGCTTTTGAATTCGGTCATCGTCGCTCGCAGGTTGCCTGCGGATATGGAAGTGCAAAAGCCGATCGAAAGGCGACCCGCTTCGCCACGACTATTCGATTTTGCGGTCGCGGCAAGCACATCGACTTGTTCCAGAATCAACCTGGCCATCCGCAGAACACTTCGCCCTGCCATTGTTGGCTTTACCCCGGCGCCTGAGCGCTCGAAGACCGCGACGCCGATTAGATGCTCAAGCTGTCGAATGGATCGGCTCAGCATCGAGTGCCGAATGCACAGTACCTCGGCGGCTTGCCGAATACTCCCGTAATCTGCAGCCGCGACTGCAAACCGGAGCTGCTGCAGGTCAACGGCAGGTATTTGGAACACGCTTGACTGATCCATCAACTTGAAATGCCATTGTAGCGGGCCGCATGCAGCGATGTCGCTTGAGAGCTAGCAACGTTGTTTGTCGCGAGACATTGCGTTAGGCGACGGCGAGAACGACCGGCTCCCAAAGGACGGGCCCGGCAAGGCCGCCGGCGTTCCGAATCCCGGCCAGTATCTCTGTGGATATCTCGAGATAGCCAGCAATGGCCAAGGTATTTCCAAGACTGCACGGGTTGCCCAAGCGCCGGAGAGGCCAGCCGGCACGTCGTAGGATTCGTTCCATTCGAGCGTCGGTTACAGTGACGATATCAGAAAGTCGTCGCGAAAGACCGAACTCGATCATTCCAGCGAACAGTTCATATGTGGCGCGGGCAATATTTTGCGCCCCTTTTGGAGCGTCTGTCGTGATGTCCAATGCAAAGCGGCTGCTTTCCCATATTGAGCAGCTAGACGGCGCCTTGTGACCGGCAAGGAGTTCGGGAAAGGTATCACGCAGCATAGTTGGCCCGGCGGAGGGCAGCAGTCGAACGCAGCCTTGTACCCGGCCATCTGACGCTAGTTGAACGAGATAGGCAGGATGGAGCGCGTCAAAATTGTCTATCTCCATATCTCCGCTGGTATGGACCTCCCAGCCTAACCTTTCCTTGAAAACTCGATGACGGAGTTGGTGCATCGCGATGAGAGTTTCGACAAATTCACCATACGACCGTTCGATGATGAGCTGAATCATGAATGCCTCCAAGAAGGATCTGTCATGCCTAATGGAAGCTCGATTCTTGATTGTAGGCAGCACCCGTACCTACGGGGGGACTTCCGCCTTAATTGTGCTATTCTCCTTTTGCAGCCACTAGGCGTGCCGCGGCCTGCACGATTGTGCGTACGCCCAGCTTCTCCTTCACATTGTCAAGGTAAGATGCTACGGTGTGACGTGAGATACCAAGAATGTGGGCTATTTCCCAAGCGCTCTTACCGCGTGCGGCCCATTCCAAGCATTCAAGTTCACGGGGAGACAGGAGTACTCCGCCAATCTTATGACCGCCCGAGAGCTTACGTCGGACGTGGGCATGGAAGTACATTGCCATGAGCTGCAACACACGAGCATGCGAATCAATGCATTTTTCAAACGGCGGTCGTTGCAGGTCAGTAGCAAAGGTCAGGGCCGCAATAGGACCATGACCATCATGAATAGGGACGGTAAAGCCAAAGCGGATCCCGAATTGGGAGGCTTGATCGAGAACCTCCCGTTGCGCCAGTGACATGAGCCTAGTCGTCCGGCCAATCCCCCATCGGAATGGCTCCGGATCCTTGAGAGCTTGCACTACAACTGGATCAACTCGTTCATAGTGATTCCGCAAATAGTATGTGGTCCAGGCGGTTGGGTATGTGGAGATTACACGCGGCTGTTTGTCCGACGCGTCCGGTAGTGAGAGATACGCAAAGCAAGACAAATCGAGTGCGGCCGCGGTCGAAGCCATAGTTTCGCAAAATGCATCGGCATTTTCAGCTTTCGACAAGAGATCGATGAAATTCTGAAAAATACGGTGCATTGGCGGGGCCAAGGGAGACCGATTCTCGAATCGGAAGATGAGTAGCCGGAAAAAAAGAGCCGAGATCATGTTGATCTCGGCAAGTTTGGGAGGAGTGCTTGCCCGGTTCAGTCGGCTAGACGGCCGTGCGCGGTTCGCAATTTCGTACCGCAACTAGCGGCGCATGTGTCTGGCGGCGTGATCGGAGAAAACGATTCCCAGGGCCCGCATGCCGTACTTTCTCTTCACGGCGATTTGCCGATTTCTCCACTAATGACGTCACCAAACAGCTCCCAATTGTCTCCCTTCAGCCGCATGAGCCGCAATTGCTTAAGGGGATAGAAATCAGACGTGCTCGTGTTGATCTTGATGCCAGGCAGGAGAAGATCGGGGGAGAATTCGTTCAGGCTTGACGCCTGTTTCATGATGTTCTCTCGGGTTAAATCATCCCCGCACTCCTGCAGCACTTTGACGAGGGACTGAGCTACCGCATAACCATAGACGGCAGAACTGTCGACCTTGTTGGCTTCCGGGACATACTTCGAAAGAAACGCGTAGAATTTCTGCATACCTGGGTCATCATCCCATTGCGGGTCAGAGCCATCCTTCGCGTAGGTCGCAGAAATAAGTCCCTGGGCGTTTTCAAAGCCAGCGGGCTTGATTGTCGCGCCGATCGAAACGCTGACATTGCCGATGATCTGCAACGGCTTCCAATTGAGCTCTGCCGCCTTTCTTATCGCCTGGGCGGCGAACTTTGGCGTTGCGAAATGGATAAGCGTGTCGGCTCCAGATGCCTTTAGCTTGACAACGTGCGATTCAATCGTCGGCTCCGAGGTTTCGTAACTCTCTTCCAGGACTATCCTCGAGGTCTTGTCGCCGAGCCCATCCTTGAGTCCTTTGAGCAATTCCTTACCTAAGCCATCGTTTTGATAGAGCACTCCGATCTTCGCCTGTGGTTTCTCCTGCAGGAGATATTTGGCGTAGATGCGGCCTTCACTCTGGTACGGAGGTTGCCATCCCATGGTCCAGGGAAAATTCTTGGGATCACCCCAAGCGGCACCTGAGGCAACAAAGAGCTGCGGTACCTTTCGAGCGTTTAGATATTTCTGGATGGCAACGTTGGACGGAGTTCCGAAGCTGTTAAAGATCAACAATACTTCATCGCTCTCCACGAGCTTGCGAGCCTGCTCAACTGCTTTCGGTGGGCTATAGGCATCGTCATAGGAAATGAAGTTGATCTTGCGGCCCTTGATCCCACCTTGTTCGTTGATCATCTTGAAGTAGCCGGCTTCGACCTTGCCAATTACGCTATATATCGAAGCTGGCCCGCTGTACGGCATTGTGTTGCCGACTTTGATCTCGGTGTCGCTGGCACCAGGATCGTACTGTTTTTGAGCAGACGCCGCCCCACAGCTAGCAAAGAGGGTAACAGCGACGGCTGCGGTAGAAATGACGCGAAGCGTTGCCATTGTCACTCCCATTGTACCCACGTGCACCAAATCTCGATCTGCCTCTACACGCGCACAGGAGCGGCGAGGGGAATTGCGGACCCTGCTCGTAGACAAACGCATCGGGTCCCGCTCATGATGTGAGGGGCGCGCAACCGCGTGATGGCTGCGATGTTGCTTTCGACAAAACTCGACGCAAGGCGTAGCGCTCATGCCCCTAGGCCCTCTCGATGATGGTTGCCGTCCCGCTTTCAATGGACGCGGAGGGGCGTCCCATAGCGACTGCTCGACCGTTCACGTCTCGAAGCAAACGTTGTAAAGCTCATCTAGATCAAGCTAAATGAATGGGTCAATCGACCGCTTCGGTTAAATAAGATGCGGTGCAACAACTGTTGGGTACGAAAATTGCGACGTAAGAACAAAGATATGCGGGCCACGACGATGAACGCGA
Organism: Bradyrhizobium sp. T-1; assembly: GCF_053592855.1. Taxonomy (NCBI): domain Bacteria; kingdom Pseudomonadati; phylum Pseudomonadota; class Alphaproteobacteria; order Hyphomicrobiales; family Nitrobacteraceae; genus Bradyrhizobium; species Bradyrhizobium sp. T-1. Next base: position 1,500,092 of record NZ_CM132115.1, read on the forward strand.
TCGGGCGTGGGCTTTCGGGCAACCCGGCTTCCGTTCGGAAACCGAGGAACGCTCGGCCGCGAGTGGCGGCTGAGGTTGAAAAAGCCATTCTCCGTCTCGCGCTTGAGCAGCCGAGCTTTGGCCAAGACCGCATCGCGCAGGAACTGCGAACCAGGCGCCTATTCGTTTCGGCTTCGGGAGTGCGGTACGTCTGGCAGCGTCACGACCTCCACACGCTCGAAAAAAGGGTCGCTCGGATCGAGCTGGTCTTGGGAGAAAATCCGACCGCGCTGACCAAGCCTCAGTTGATCGCCAGAGAAAGGGTCCGGGTGAGTCGACGATCAAAGCGGCTTATCTCAAAAGCCGTTGGTAGAGACGGGGCTGGGCGAGCGGATTACCTCGCTGTCGTTGCTGCTCGTCTGTTTCGGGCAGTTGGCTATGATGCGACTTCTTTGCGTGACATTTCGAAGGCCGCTGACGTCCCTATTGGATCTCTGTACTACCACTTTCCGTCCAAGGACGAATTGTTCGGGGTCGTTTATGAGGAAGGAGTCCGAAGACTGACGATGGCGGTGACGAATGCGATCGCGCAAGCAACGTCGCCATTTGAACGCCTATTAGCGGCATGCACCGCACACTTGCAGCAGATGGAGGTTGATGACGACTTCACGCGCGTCGCCATTCCGACCCGGTTGCCCGCAATTGGCGGGCGGGTGAAAGCGAGACTTGTAAAGATGAACAACGGCTATGAGACGATCTTCAAATCGCTCATTGACGATCTTCAGCTGCCTCGCCAGGTGGATGCCGGGATTCTGCGACTGCTGGTGCTTGGCGCACTCAACTGGGCAAGCATCTGGTACAAATCAGGAAAGGCAACTCCGAATGAAATCGCCGGAAACCTTGTCGCAGCCCTTCGATTGCCGCTCGATCCTAACTGGAAGACTTAGTTGTAAGACATCCCGCCATACAATTCATAGGACAATTGAGACTAACGAGGTGGTAGAGGTGTAGGGCTATCAAATTGTCGCGATAGCTCTCGTTGGTGCGCCTACGATTTCGATTTCAGCTTCTCGACGACCTCGATCGGAATCGCGCAGGATTTCAACTTTTTGGGGTCTTCGGCGTTGTGTCCACACCAAACACGGGTTTGCGAGCATTCAACTGCGAGATTGTCTGCCTTCAGGAGCCGGTGGTTGACGACGAAACTAGAATGCTTGAGCGAGGCGATTGTCGAATAGATCTGGATCGAGTCGTCGTAGGTGACGGGACCGAGGAATCTGAGTTGCATGTCCACCACCGGAATTCCGGCTAGTCCGTAAGCGGCCCTCATTTCAGATTTCTTCAATCCGAGGGCTGCTTCCAGCAGCAGCGCGCTGCACCAGTCGAAGTACTCGACAAACCTCGGATTGAAGACGATTCCTGCTGGATCGCAATGGCCCCACTCCACGACGAGATCGCGCCTGTTTGTGTAAAAGGCGCCACTTGCGAAGGTGGGAAGCTGGCCGGTGGTGCTCACGAGTTTATCTCTGACGAGCAACTAAGCGCGCTCAGGAGGAGGTATGACATGCCGTTCGGTGCCAAACCAAAGACGAGAGCGCTTCGGATCCTGAAATAGCCGCTCATCCTCGATGAGTTCCTTGAGTGCGGCCAGACCCTCAGGTGTGCTCCGGGCGGCTTGCAACTCTTCAAGGCTGTCCCACCAGAGCTCTGCGATTCCATCGTATGGTACGACCTCCGCGTCCCGCGTAGCGCGAATCGCTTCCTGCACAGTTGGATTATCCAGCGTCGGCGTTTGCACGTACCCGCGAATACGCAGCGTCGCGGCGTGCTTGCGAATCAGCGCTGCGTGACGTTCGCGCCAGTGCTTATCGAACTCCTCTCGAGTCAGTGTGGGAAGGCGGCAAGCGCAAGCGGTGAGTTTGATCATTGGTAAGTTCCTGTTTGGATGAAGTAGTTAACGTTGGGGATCCAGGAAGATGACGTCGCCGGGCGGTGGTTGCCTATACAGCTGCTCCACTTCAACGGTGCGGCGCGCCAGGAGCAGCCTTTGATTGATATATCCTTTGTCGGTAATTTCGTTGGCTTCCGCGGACGGTGCTTGCCTGAGTATTAGAGCGCGGCGGATCTGCGCGGCTCCGTCTCGGTCCTGGGCGAGCGTTCGTAGCATCTCGGAAACCCGAGCCCGGACCTTGGGATGAAGTGCTAGATCGCTGAAGCTGCAACTAGCCAAGTCAAGAGAGATGCGCCGGCATCCCTGCAAGCTTGGAACGATCAGGAGGGCAGGCTCGGCTCGGTCATGTCCTGCCACGACCACGTCTTCGACGACGGGCGCACCGGCTGCAATGGCTTTGATCCGGAGCTCTCCAACAAAGACCCAACGACCGTTGGAGAGCTTGAAATTCTCGCCGATGCGGCCGTCGAAAGTGAATCCGGCCGTTGGATTTTCTGGATCGATTAGCTTTCCAGCGTCGCCCGTTCGAAAGAATCCATCCTCATCCAGGACTGAGTTATCCAGGTCGGGACGACGCCAGTATCCCGGTGTAATACTCGGCCCTCGGATCCGAAGCTCCAGCTTTTGGTCAACTGGTGCAAGCTTGATCTCGACGCCGGGTAGCGGCAGGCCGATATTGCCAGCGCGTTCGACATTGAAATGAACCAGTGTCGCGGCGGCCGTACTCTCCGAGAGGCCCCATCCCGTCATCAGTCGAAGTTGCTCATTGCCGGACTTCTTCGCCAGTGCTTCGTAGCGCCGCCACAGCGGAGGGGGCATATCCGCACCGGCGTAGAAAATGACCTTAAGCCTTCGAAAGAAAGCTTGCGCCAACTCGGCATCCTCCTCGAGAAAAGGCAGGAGGGTCTGATAGCCATGCGGGACATTGAAGTACAGCGTGGGACTGACGGAGCGCAAATTCGCGACAGTCCTGTCAATAAGGCCCGGAACGGGGCGCCCGTCATCAATGTACAGCGAGCCACCATGTCGCAGTGCCATCAGTAGATTATGGTTGGCGCCGAACGCATGGCTCCAAGGCAGCCAGTCAAGGAGTACGGGAGGATTGTCATGCAGGAATTGCCACAGCTGGGCGATCCCCTGCTGGTGCGCGGTCAACATTCCGTGAGTCGTGATGACGCCCTTGGGTTGGGCCGTTGAACCCGATGTGAAGGTGATGCGCGCGACCGCGTCGGCTGTTACGTTAGCCGCGGCAACCGCTACTTCATCGTTCTCTTTGTGGCACGCTAGCAGGTCGGTGAGGGATAACCAGCCCTCACTAGCGCCGTTCAAATCACTGACCACGATGCGAGTACCTGCGCGCGCAACGGCTCCAATACTCCGGCCATAGGATTGAGCGTCGGCCGCATAGATGATGGCCGGGTCGGTTTGATCAACAATTGAACGGAGCTTCTCGAAATCTTGCGAATTTTTCGCATAGCCCGGGGAGGTAGCGACGACCGGCACGCCGATGTGTTGAGCGGCCAGCGTCATCAGCAAGACGTCGATTGAATTGTCCGAGAGGATCGCCAGCGGTCTTGTGGTCGATCCTCCGAGAGCAAGAACTGCCGCGGCCAATGCACCTACGCGGTCTCTGACCTCCGCATAGGTCAACGACGACCAGCCATTGCCGCTCCGCTCCGCAATAAAAATCCGGTTGGGCACGCTGGTGACCGTGGCATCCAACATTGCGCCAATTGTTGCAGGAAATGCCTCCAGTGTCTGCGGCGATCGGAAGACCATGGCTCCGTCGGGCCTTCGCTCGATAAGAACCGCTGCCGGCGCGAAATCAGTTGCGCCGGAGACTATTCGCTGGTCTTCGTTCGATCTGGTTTCTTGGGCCGACATCACTATTCACCGGGGTACAGCGTGGCGCCGGACGCGACCATGCGATGGAGGAGTGGTGGAGGATCGAATCGTGGACCATGCGCTTTCGCGAGCTCATCGCACTCCTGCTGGAAGCGATGAATGCCGATCGAATGAACGAGACTGATTGGTCCGCCGAGATGGGCAGGAAAGCTCCATCCAAGTAGCGCGCCAACGTCCGCATCAAGAGGATCGGCAACGACACCTTCGTCGAGGCAGCGCAAAGCCTCGACAGCTTGAACGTGAAGAAATCGCGTTTTGATTTGGGCAACGGATGGTTGCCGCGCAGCCCAAGGAAAGTGGTTTGCAATTTCTCGATACAGTGTCTTTCCGTCAGGGCCGTAGTCATAGAAACCTGCACCAGCCTTTCGACCAACCCTCTTCAGCTTGTCGTGAAAGACGGAAATTACCCGATCAGCGGCCGGGGGATCGTAGGAGTCTCCAAGATCCGCCTGCGCCTGGCGCATGAGCCGGTACAAGAGATCAAACGAAACCTCGTCCGCCAAAGTGAGCGGTCCAACGGCCATGCCCGCCTGCCGGGCTCCGTTCTCTATGAGCTCGGGCTGGACGCCCTCTGCAACCATGGCGAGACCTTCGTTGAGATAGGCGGTGAAGACGCGCGTCGTATAGAAACCTCGCGAGTCCGACACGACGATGGGCACCTTGCCAATCAGCTTGATGAAATCCATTACACGCGCCAGACATCCGTCCGATGTCTTGTCTCCCTTGATGATCTCGACAAGTCTCATTCGATCAACTGGAGAGAAGAAATGGATTCCGACGAAATTCTCAGGACGACGGGATGCTTGAGCGAGCCCGGAAATAGGAAGGGTCGATGTATTGCTGCCTAATACGGTGGTGTCCGACAATATTGCGTCTGCCTCACGGATGACTTCTGCTTTAATCGACCGGTCCTCGAAGACCGCCTCGACGACAATGTCGCAGTTTACCAACTCGGAGATTGAGACAGTCGGAATGATACGATTGACGACCGCCGATGCCTCTTGGTCGCTCATGCGACCGCGCTTGACTGCTCGCTGAACGATCGCTGAAGCCGACCCACGGCCCTGCTCGGCCGCGGCGAGCGTTTTGTCCAATAGAACAACGTCCAGTTTTGCGTTGGCCGCGGCGTAGGCGATTCCTGCCCCCATCATGCCGGCTCCAATGACGCCAACTTTGGCGATTTCGGCTTTTGGGTAGGCCTGTGGTCGGCGCTTCAGTTTCGCCGCGTCGGCCACTCCGAAAAAGGAGACCCTCGTCAAATTGACAGCTTCTTGCGAACAGAGACATGCCGTGAAGTGGCGAGCTTCCGCCATCAATCCGCTATCCATATCTGTTAAGCACCCCTCATAAACGCTCGAGAGGATGTGACGGGGGGCAGGAAGATTGCCCATAGTCTTCGCGTGCACGCGAGCCGTTTCAACTGCGAAAACGGAATACATGGTCGCAACATCAAGCGGACCGTCGGGCACAACAAACCCCCGACGATCCCAAGGCTTCACGGAGCTTTCCTTAGAGCTTGCTGTGACCCACTTTGTGGCCGCGGCCATCAATTCCGACGGCTCGACGAGCTCATCGACGATCCCATCCGCCAGTGCGTCCCTTGGGCCGATTCGTTTTCCTTCCAGGAGGTAAGGCAGAGCCTTTCGGACGCCAATCAGCCGCGGTAGGCGTTGCGTACCGCCGGCTCCCGGCAGCAATCCCAGCGTTACTTCGGGTAGCCCCAATACGGAACCAGGGCGCTCGACCATGATGCGGCGATGGCAGGCCAGCGCTATCTCAAGGCCACCTCCCAGCGCTGATCCATTGATTGCCGCAACAAACGGCTTCCCACCAACTTCGATCGCTCGAAGGATGTCTTGAACCTGCCGCGTATTTGCGTGAACGACCATGGGATCACGGTCAGCTATGATTTCCGTTAGGTCGGCCCCCACTATGAAGTCTCGTTTGCCTGAGGTGACAATGACACCGCAAATGGTTTGATCGTCTATGGCCGCCTTCGCCAGGCGTGCAAACAGATCCAAAGTCTTCCGGTTCATAACATTGACCGGTCGACCGGGAAGGTCCCATGTAATGACAGCGATATTGCCTTCGACAATCTCGCAACGAAGTGAATCGCTCATTCCTTATACTCTCTCGATAATAGTCGCCGTCCCCATTCCCGCACCAACGCAAACCGTAACGAGGCCAGTAGCAAGGTCTTTACGTTCCATCTGGTCCACGATTGTCCCGATCAGCATGGCTCCGGTGGCCCCAAGGGGATGTCCCATCGCGATGGCGCCGCCGTTCGCGTTGACCGAACCGCTATCGAAGCCCATCGTTTCCATGAAATGGAGAGGAACGGCGGCAAACGCTTCGTTCACCTCAACCAGATCGATGTCTGCGGTTGTCATCCCTGTTCGATCGAGCACGCGTTGCGTGGCTCCAGGCGTTCCGCTTAGCATTAGCGTCGGCTCGCTTCCTATCGATGCGTAAGCGAGTATACGAGCTCGCGGTTTCAGCCCGGCCTTCTGGCCAGCTCGCTTGGAGCCAAGCAGGACTGCCGATGCTCCGTCGACCATGCCCGAGGAGTTGCCGGCATGATGCACATGGTTTATCCGCTCGAGTTGCGGATAGCGCTTGAGCATGATTGCATCGAAGCCATCCTCGGAACCTGCCCGTTCGAATGCCGGAGATAGTGCGGCCAACGACTGCATTGTCGTCTCGGGACGGAGGTGTTCGTCTTTGTCGAGGACGGTTAGGCCGTTTTCATCAATGACCGGCACGACCGAACGGGTGAAGTAGCCTTGTTGCCACGCCCACGCGGCCTTCTGTTGCGACAAGTGAGCGAAGGAATCGACGTCGCCACGTGTGAAGCCGAACAGTGTAGCTAGAGCATCCGCGCCGATGCCCTGCGGAACAAATCCTGTCTTGGTGGCCACCGCAGGATCGGAATGGATGGCCCCACCAGCAGCGAGTATTGGAATTCGCGAAAGGGATTCGACGCCGCCAGCGACAACGAGATCGCACATCCCCGCGGCAACTTGCGCTGCGGCGAGATTACACGCGTCCATTCCGGATGCGCAGTAACGGTTGATCTGCACGCCAGGCACTGATTGGTCGTAGTCCGCCATGAGGAGAGCGGTTCGGGCGATATCGGATCCCTGTTCACCGATTGCTTCGACACATCCGATCATGACATCGTCGAGCATTGACGTGTCGAGTGCGTTTCGATCGCGCAGCGCAACCAGCACGGTTTTCAAGAGCTCAACGGGTGTGATGTGTCTGAGCGCCCCTCCACGTCCGGCGCGGCCGCGAGGCGTTCGGACCGCATCATAGATGTAAACGTCCACCTGGTTAGCTCCGCTAGTTCTAATTTCCTGAGGCGGCCCCCACGCCGCTACGAACTGGTAACGACGTGCAAAACGCTGTGCCGCTTCATCTAGGTCATGCTAAAGGAGTGGGTCAACCGACCGGCTCGGTTAAATAAGATGCGACGCAACGGTTATTCGCGACGAAGATTGCGACGCAAACACAATGAGATGCGAATCTTTCTATTTAATCCGATTGGCGTGGCAAACTTGGACCCAATAGGCGCTTGCGGCCGAAGCTGACAAATTTATTCTCCGGCTCGCATTTAAGCAGTCGAAGCTGTTTCTAAGACTGTATCGCCCGAAAATGCGTATCGGGCGACCTCATTCCGATCAGCCTCATCGGGAATAAGTCAGGTCCCTCGTTACGGGCTCGTCGTCTTCAGTAAGCGACGACATATCGCCTCTGCACTTCTGGCGATGGTTTGCGCGTTAGGTAGCAGTGCAGCTTGCAGAGTGGGGCTGGATGGCATGCGGACGTCTGGCGTTGTCAGACGCTCGATCCTAACCGCGACATCGGGGAGCAGTTCTTGGATGCGCAAGGCTACTTCACCGGCGAATCCGCCAGTCCGAACCGCCTCATGCACGATCAGCACTTTGCCCTGAGCCTGTTTGACGGTGTGCGTGAGTGCGTCCTCGTCAAGTGGGTTCAGCCAACGAAGATCCAGGACAGCAGCTTCGATACCGCGAGTTGCAAGTTCGTCGGCAGCGGCAAGCGATGGTGCAACCATCGTGCCCCAAGTAACGATTGCGATATCACGGCCCTCACGACGCAACCGAGCTTTGCCGGCCTCCTCTGGGACGTCTGTCAAGTTGACCAGCCCGCTCACTTGGTAGAGGCTGCGCGACTCAATGACTACGCACGGGTCGGGATCGGCCGCGGCGGCACGGAGCAAGGCATAAGCGTCAGAAGCCGTTGCCGGAAGCGCGACCTTTAAGCCCGGCACATGAGCTAGGATCGCCTCGATTGATTGAGAATGCTGCGCGCAAGACCCTGGCGTTGCTCCTTGCTGAGTTCGCACAATCATCGGAACTGAGGCTTGGCCGTGTGTGAGGTACCGAACGTTCGCGGCTTGGTTCACTAGTTGATCCAGCGCTACGAATATGAAATCCGACCACATGATCTCTACGATTGGCTTCATACCGCCAAGCGCCGCGCCAACGGCTGATCCCAATATGGCGTTCTCCGCAATCGGCGTATCAAAAACACGGTTGGCTCCAAAATCCCGCTGCAAATATCGACTAGCGCTGAATATGCCGCCGCTTTTACCAACATCTTCCCCATAGATCAGCGTCGCGGGATCGTTCTCGAGCTCCGTTCTAAGGGCAGTATTGACAGCCTGAATGTAGGTCATCTCGCGGGTTTCGATGACGCGAGGAGTGCTTGACTTCCCGACCTCTGCGACAACGTGTGCAGTTGCATGCGCGGGATCTGGATCTGGCAACGCCATGACGAATTCGCCTAACTCTTCTGCGGCCCTTTCTTGCTCTGTTTGCAATTTGTCAACTTCGTGAAGTGTCATTATCCCTGCTTCAACGATCCGCTCGCTGAGAGCGCGAAGTGGATCGAGAGCTTCAGCCGCTCGCTTGTCCTCCTTCGATCTATAGTGCTCCACGTCGCGGTTGTAGTGTCCCCACAAGCGAGGCACGCGACACTCAAGGAGGCTCGGCCCGTCACCTTTGCGGGCTCGAGCTGCAGCCATAACGAAGCTGTCGCGGACTGCGAACGGATCAGCGCCATTGATTGTCGCTGCTGGGATGCCGTATCCACTTGCTCGTTGTGCAAGCCGCTCGACGCAGAACATATCGGTCGTGGGAGTGAGCTCCGACCATCCATTGTTCTCGACGACGAAAACTACAGGCAGTTTACGAACGGCCGCAAAGGCGAATGCCTCATGCACCGCGCCTTGGTTCATTGCGCCATCTCCGATGGTGGCGACGACAATGCGCCCGTTCTGATGGGCAACGTTCGCCAGCGCGACGCCGCAAGCAATTGTGGTCCCGGCGCCAACGATGGAGTTCTCTCCAATGAAGCGCGTGTGCGGGGCCATCATATAGGCAGATCCGGCTCGGCCCCCGTTGAGGCCATCCGCTTTTTGGCAGATTTCGGCCATCACCGAGCGCGCCTCGATTCCCGAAGCCAGCGCCCAGCCATGGCCGCGGTAAGTGGCGACGATTTGGTCGTCCTCGCGGAGACCGGCAATGGCACCCACCGGAACAGCTTCTTGGCCTGCACAAAAGTGCATTGATCCCGCAACCCGAGGTGGATTGGTCTGCGTAAGCGACCAGGCTTTCGCTTCCACGGCGCGGATAAACGCGATCCGCGCCAGCATCTCGCGCGCAAAATTAGAATCCTGAGGGCGAATTGCGGACGATTTGATCGGTGTGCCGGCATTCATACGGTTTGCTCCAAATTGTGCGCTGCACTTTGTTTGGGTTTGGCAGGCGGGAGGTGGCCCAAAGCTTGATCGTTTTATGATATCTGTTATCACAGTATGTAGCCTGACCGCTCGTCACGGTCTAGCTTTCCGATCGTCTGCTTTCAGGATCTCACGGGAGAGGGCATGAAAATAGAGTGTGTGGAATCGTTGCTCATTGGCGGCGCACACTTCGTCGAAGTGACGACCGATAACGGTATCAAGGGCTTAGGGCAGTCCGGATGCTGGGCTTATCCTGAGGCGGTGGGCGCTGTCGTCAGCAAATTCGAAAGCTACCTGGTTGGCAAAGACCCTCGCCGCACCGAACACCACTGGCAGCAGCTCTATCGCATGGGGCCATTTCGCGGCTCCATCCTTGGCGGAGCGCTAAGCGCCATCGATATCGCACTATGGGACATCAAGGGTAGGTACTATCAAGCGCCAATCTGGGATCTCCTGGGAGGCAACTGTAGAAACCGGATCCGCCTTCAATTGCTGATCCTTGGAGATTTTGATCCCCAAACCATTGCAAACAAGGCGCTGGAAGGGGCGGAGCAAGGGTTCACAGCGATCAAGTTTGATCCAATCCCGACCGCGGCAGGCGACTTGTCACTTGACAGGCTTGTGCACGCGGTCACCGAGCGTGTTGCTGCCGCGCGTGCTGCCGTGGGACGTGACATCGACATTATCCTTGAATTGCACCGGAGATTGACGCCATTGCAGGCTCTGTCAGTTATCGAGTGCGTGCGGCAATTCAATCCATTGTTCGTCGAAGATCCGATTCAGATCGACAGCATTGTCAGTCAATCGGAGATCGCCCGCCGCGTGAACGTTCCGATGGGAAACGGCGAGCGCCTCAACACCATATGGGAATTTCGCGAGTTACTTGCGCTCGGGGGCAGCCAATACGTGCGACCGGACTTAGGACTTGCGGGCGGCATAACCCATTGCAAGAAGATCGCAGCGATTGCTGAATCGTTCCATGCAGCCGTCGTCAGCCACAATTTCCTTGGCCCCGTGCTAACGGCTGCGTCGGCGCATCTTGATTTCGCAATCCCCAATTTCGTCGTCCAAGAATACTCACAAATTGACGAGGCGGCTTCGGCGTCCGCATATGTCAGCAGTCTTCAGCGCGAGGGCGGATATCTTATGTTGCCAGAGGAGCCCGGGCTCGGCGTTCGGCTGTCGTCCACGCGAGACGTCTGGCTCAGTCCCCTGTCGTGCGATCTGCACCAGATTCCGCTGAGATCAGATGGCTCTGTCTCGTACTCTGTCTAACCAACGGCCACCGTCATCCGGACTTGACTGTGATAACAAATAACGTGTATCAGTCGAATCAACCAAGAATGATTGGAAGGAAGCGTGGATGCATTCGGATGCGCCCCAGTTTGCGGGAAAGGTTGCGGTCGTCACCGGTGGCACGCAGGGAGCAGGCGCTGAGATAGCCCGACTGCTGGCTGACCGCGGCGCTGCGGGACTAGTTATTGCCGGGCGCAACAAAGATCGCGGCGCCAACGTCGCAGCGGAGATTACATCTCAAGGGTGTCGAACTGTGTTTGTGCAGGCCGATCTTGCCGATCACGTCTGCGCGGCAAGAATCATCCGCGCGGCCGATACGACTTTCGGCAAGGTCGATGTTCTGGTCAATGCAGCTGGAGACACCAGCCGTGGAACGATATTGGACACATCTGTTGAGACCTTCGATCGTCTCTTCGCTGTGAATGTCCGGGCGCCCTTCTTTCTTATCCAAGAGGCCGCGAAAATAATGCGCCGCGAGCGCATAGCTGGCGCGATCCTAAACATTATCAGCATTTCAAGCCACGGCGGTCAGAGCTTCATTTCCCCGTATTGTGCCTCAAAGGGCGCTCTTGCGACCCTGACCCGCAACGTCGCCTTTTCGCTTTTGTCCGATCGGATACGAGTGAACGGTCTTAACATCGGTTGGACCAATTCGCCGGGTGAGCGCGCAATGATGTCCTCCGTGCTCGGCGCCAACTCCGACGCATGGCTCGCTGACGCCGCTGCCAAGCTACCCTTCGGGCGAATGGTTGAAACGCGCGAAGTCGCTCGCGCCGCCGCCTTTCTGGCCGGCCCGGAGTCGGGACTTATGACTGGCTCAATCGTCGACTTCGATCAGGTCGTGATCGGCTGTTTCGATGCAGGACCCCAGCCTGCAGCTCCGGTCGTGGATCCTCATCCTTTGTAGGTGCATCAATTCAAGCTCGCCAAGACTCTAGGGAGATTTTCGCAGTGGATACAACTTGGCATGTGGAATCTAAACATGGATCGTTCGAGCTCCACTCTCGTGGTGGAATGCTCGGCAACGTCACGTTCAAATCGGGTGATCGTTCGATCAAACCATTCTACGAAGCGCCTTGGATTGGAGCCTCGGACACCTTCGAGCCTCCTCTTCTCAACCATCTTCGCAGCGAATTCCCCTGCGTGCCCTTTGGTGTTCCCCACGCCGCGGAAAGCGCGACGGCTCCGTGGCGCTCAAGTCTCGCTGGTGGAACTGCCGACCGCGAGGGCAAGCTCGATCCGAGTGACGATATCCTCCATGGATATTCGTCCATCTCAAATTGGGAGCTTATTGGTCAGGAGGATGGGGAGATCCAAATCGGGATCACGTACCCGGAAACTTCACCAATTCGTCGTTTGACCCGAACACTGCGAGCGGATCCGGATCGTCCAGCCATTGACTTCACGCTGACAATCGAATCTCGCGAACAAGCCCGTCGTCCTGTTGGTCTCCATCCAAACCTAGCGCTGCCGGCGGTTAACGGTGCCGTCCGGCTCAAGCCCGGCAGATTCCTGTTCGGCGTGGTCCATCCCGCGGGACCCGAGCGTGGAGTCTCTCGCGCCGAGCCAGGTGCATTCTTCGAGAATCTTGAGCGGGTTCCGACCATTGGTGGCGAGCGCGAGTCGTTTGCACGATTGCCCTTCGCTCACGACACCGAGGAAATCCTCCAGCTCTGTGGCACCGACGGCACGATAACGCTCGTGTGTGAGGCGGCAGGGGTGCGCTATCGGTTGAGTTGGGATTCGTCGATTTTGCCGTCTCTCTTGCTCTGGATCAGCAATCGAGGGCGCAGCTACGCTCCCTGGAATAGTCGCAACCTGTGTCTTGGCGTTGAACCGCTAGCGGCTGCGTTTGACCTGGGAAGTCCGGCAGCGCTGGCGCAAAATCCGATCAACGAAAAAGGCGTGCCCACGGCTGTCAAGCTGACGCCAGGTGCTCCGACAACGATCAGGTACTGCTTCGAGGTACTCGATCTCTAACGAGCGCCATTGCTCGCGTGCTCAAAATGACGTCGGAAGTGCGGGGAACGATTGATGGCATCTGAGTTCGATCTGTCCGGGAAAGTCGCCTTGGTAACAGGCGCGGCGCGAGGACTGGGAGCGGCGGCATCGGTCGCTCTTGCAAGGGCCGGTGCAACCATAGCAATGACTGATGTCGACGAAGCCGCACTTCTTTCGCGAGGTGTAGAATTTCAGAAACATGGCTGGTCCGCGAGCGCCGATCGGCTCGATGTCACTGATGACCTGGCCATCAAGAGCGTGATCGAGAAGACACTCGACCGTCACGGCCGCATCGACATACTTTTAAACAACGCGGGCGTGATCTTGCGTAAGCCCCTTCTTGAGACGAGCGCCAGCGAGTTTCGGCGGGTCTTGGACGTCAATCTCGTATCCATGTTCAGTCTCGCAGCCGCCGTTTCACAATCCATGATCGCTCGGAAGTATGGCCGTATCATCAATCTCTCTTCGATCATGGGACATGTCGGTCGAGCGGGGCAGGCGACTTACGTGGCGGCAAAACATGGCGTCGTTGGGCTTACGAAGTCGCTTGCGGCCGAATTTGGTCCCCATGGGATCACCAGCAACGCTGTCGCTCCCGGTTATTTCTATACTGAGATGAACCGACAGATTCTCGATGATCGGTCCTTCCACGACTCGGTCGTGGCGCGGACACCGCTGCGTCGCTGGGCAGAACCGGATGAACTCGGTGGCACGATCGTTTTTCTTGCCTCGCCGGCATCAGGCTACGTCACTGGGCAGACGATAACTCTCGACGGCGGCATGACTGTCACGGTGCCTGGACCGCAAACGCTGACCTAAGGGTCCGAAATCGCTTTGGCCTCAGGACGAGGAGAGGGAAATGGGTAAATCGATAGTTGTGAGTGCGCTAGTTGCTCTTGGCCTAACGACCGGGACCGTAAACGGCCAACAGCCCGATTGGCTGCCCTCGCCGTTACCGAGGCCGCTCAATCAAATCACCATCGGCTTCTCGACCCTCGGCTCGGGGGTGAACAGCTATGTCGCGACCTACTACCAGACTTTCAATGCATACGCGAAGGAACTGGGGGTCAAGACGGTCGTCCTTGACTCCCAGGTTGACGCCGCCAAGCAGTCTGATCAGATTCGGGATCTCATTGCCCAAAAGGTCGATGTCTTGATCGCTTGGCCAGTTAACGCCAAGGCAATCGTGACGGCCCTTCGCCGTGCACATGACGTGGGCTTGCCCGTGGTCGTCACGAACTCACAAGCCGATCCGGCTGCAGATGCGTACGTGACTACATTCTCGGGACCGGACCACTATGGAGAGGCCCAGGCCGCCGCCGAAATGATGAACAAGGCGCTCAACGGCAAAGGCAATGTCGTGCTGATCGGCGGCCTGCCCGGGTACACAGTTGCGCAGCAGCGAGAGAAGGGTTTTCTCGACGCAATTGCGAAATATCCAAACATAAAGATCCTCGATAGCCAGCCGGCCAACTGGTCGCGAGAGAAAGCTCAGTCCGTAATGGAGAGCTATATCGTTCGCTTCGGTGACACGATCGACGGTGTCTACTCCGCAGATTCGGACATGGGTGTTGGCGCGTTGAGCGCCGTGAGAGCCGCGGTTTCAGAAGGAAAGCTCAAAGCCGGTCATATCAAGTTTACTGATTGCACGTTGTTTGCCGCTGGATACGACGCGATCAAATCGGGTGACTATTACGGCTCGGTCTTGCAGTCACCGGTTCTTGACGCGCGGTCAGCGCTTCAAGCGGCCATCCGGATCGCAGAGAGCCAGAAGGTCGAGAAGACGCTCTACTTCGATACACCCGCCATCACTCTAGACAATATCAATCAGTTTGAGAGGCCGAGCTTCTGAGCACGACCATTCGGCCGGGGTACTCGGGATATCCGTAGCCGCTGATGAGGCAGATGCCAGTGGGACTGAATGAGCGCACCTTCGGAAGGAGAACCGATGACTGACACCGCCGTGGTAACCGGGGCTTCATCCGGCATCGGAGCTCGTGCCGCCGTGCAGTTGGCTGAGGCTGGGTACAATGTGCTTGGCATCGATGTTGCGGATGCTGCGCAGGGTGGCGTGACGTACGTTAAGGGCGACATCTCCGACACAAATACGTGGGACCAGGTGGACGAAGCTCTTGGCGAGCGAGGGTGGGTCCCTTCCGTGTTTGTCGCGGCCGCGGCCTATTTGAAAGTCGGAACCGTGCTGGACTTGGACGAATCTGCCTGGCGTCGAACCTTTGACGTCAATGTGGGTGGTTTGATCAAGGCATTGCGCCGGTTATTGCCCGGCATGATCGAGCGACGGCGTGGTTCGATCGTGACGGTCGGAAGCATCGATTCCTTCATGGCCGAACAGGGGCTGGTCTCCTATTGCGCCTCGAAAGGGGCAATCCTGCAGTTGACGAAGGTCTTGGCGTTAGACCACGCCCGGGACGGGATTCGGGCCAACTGCGTCTGCCCCGGGGTGACCGATACGCCGTTCTTCCGCAGACATCTCGATACCGCCGTGGACCCGACGCGGTTTCTGAGAGCGCGAGAGCAGCGGAATCCACTCGGACGTCTTCTCGACCCGGATGAAGTTGCCCGCGCGATAGTCTTTCTCGCTTCGGATTCAGCGTCTGGGATCACAGGCGCGCAGATCGTGGTCGATGCCGGGCTGACCGCCGGTTTTGACTTTCGAACAGGAGAAGAAGGCTCCTAGAAGCGCGTTTTGATGATGCAGGCCAGATTTCAGGTTAATATTGGCAGGGAGGACGAGACATTCTTGGAGGGCCTGAACCAGTGAACGGACTTGCAGCGGTAACCCCCGTCGAACACGAGACTCTCGGTCAGCGGGTTTATGGGCAATTGAGGGAAATGTTGATGGCGGGAAAGTTCGCCCCCGGCGAACGAATCACGCTGCGCACTTTGGCGAGCGCTATCGGGACGAGCCCGATGCCAGTCAGGGACGCCTTGAGACA
This sequence comes from Bradyrhizobium sp. T-1, assembly GCF_053592855.1. Taxonomy (NCBI): domain Bacteria; kingdom Pseudomonadati; phylum Pseudomonadota; class Alphaproteobacteria; order Hyphomicrobiales; family Nitrobacteraceae; genus Bradyrhizobium; species Bradyrhizobium sp. T-1. Next base: position 1,515,948 of record NZ_CM132115.1, read on the forward strand.
ACTGATGGTCGACCAAGCCATTGAGCTGCTGCCAAACCGGACCTTCCGTATCCCCCTTATGAATCGAAGTCGATTCTTGGAGCTGCGCGACATCCGTGTGAATCTCGAAGGTATGGCCGTGGAGCGCGCCGCCAAGGAGATCAGACGGGATGAACTTTATGAGGCAGCTCAATATTCCGCGAATTTTAATCGCGAATGCGACGCATCAAGCCCGGATCCTGGTGAGCTCATCGTATTCAACAAGAACTTCCATTTTACGATCTACCGCGCAGCTCGGATGCCCGTGCTGCTTCAGATGATTGAGGGGCTCTGGCTGCAGATCGGACCGGTTCTGAATTATGATGTGCGGTCAGGCTCCGAGCGCATTAGCAAACGCATCCCCTGCGAACATCATGAGCGGCTCCTTCAAGCTCTCCGCGCTGGGGACGGTGAAGAGGCAAAGCAGGCGCTTGCCGCAGACCTCAACAGTGCCTGTGCCTACATCCTGGCTCAAAATCGACTGCCAAACTGACGTCGGAAGGGGATACGTAAGTGCCAGCAAGCCCGATAATTGATAGCCATCTGCACATTTGGGACCGGGAAGCGGTATCGATCCCCTGGTTGGCATCGGATGCTCTGCTGGATCGGTCATTTTCCTTGGCTGATTTCAACCTCGCATGTGGGCGGACAGTAGTCGAAGCCATGGTGTTTGTGGAATGCGACGTCGCGGCAGCCGACGCTTTGCGCGAGGTCGCCTGGGTCTCGCAACAGGCAAAGCAAGATCAACGTATCCGTGCCATCGTTGCCCACGCGCCTCTCGATCAGGGAGTGCTCGCGCTTCCCCATCTCGAACAGCTCTCCCGTTTTAATTTGATACGAGGCATACGGCGGCTAATTCAGGCCGAGCTCGATCCCGAGTTCTGTACCCGACCTCCGCTGGTCGAAGGTGTTCGGTTGCTGTCTCGGTTTAATTGGTCGTTCGACGCCTGCATCGTTTCTCCTCAGCTGGAGAATTTGACCAGGCTGGTCGATATGTGTCCAACCGTCTCGTTTGTTCTCGACCATCTTGGCAAGCCAAGAGTCCGAGAGAAGCAACTCAATCCGTGGCGCGCCCAGATGTTCGAGCTTGCGCGACGGGATAACGTCGTTTGCAAACTTTCCGGGGTCGCAACGGAGGCGAGTCATACGACATGGACCTACGACGACCTTATACCATTCATGGACACTGCGCTTGACGCATTCGGACCCAAGCGGATCATGTTCGGTGGAGACTGGCCGGTCGCTACCCATGCAGTTACCTACGAAAATTGGGTTGCCACCGTAGACCGACATCTTTCGGAATTATCGGAAGATGAAAGAGACGCCATCTATCGTCGGACTGCCTCATCCTTCTATCGGCTGAATTAGTTCGCCGAAGACCGCGGTCAATTCGCAGCGGTAACGCTAATCGAGCTGAACTACCGTTCGGAATATTGGATGAGCTGCTGCGTCGGTCAGAGCGTCCGATAGAGCAAATGCAAAAGAAGTCCGGATAATCAATGACGCGAGTTGCGCATCACCTAAATGCTAGACGGCTCTTGGGCCCGGTCCTCTTGCTTGTCGTCCTTGCCGTTGGAAGCGCCATTCCGGGATTCTTCAGTCTTACCAACCTTACGCAAGTCCTTCGTCAGGTCTCTGTGGCTGGCATCATAGCGTCTGGCGTCACCTTCGTCGTGATCGCTGGGCGTCTCGATTTGTCCGTTGGTTCGCTGCTTTCGCTCTGTGCGGTGACGATCGTGAACCTTCATGATCGATGCTCCCCGGAGCTGGCGATGGCTGCAGGGTTGGCCATTGCCATTATTGTCGGATGCGTCAACGGTCTCCTCGTTGCCGTGCTTCGTCTCAATTCCATGATTGCAACCCTCGGCATGTTGTCACTTCTTCAAGGCGTGAGCCTGCTCTACTCGAGTGGTCAGAATGCTTTGATCGCAACTCCAAACCAAACCTGGTTTGCACTGTTCGGACGAGGATACTTCTTCGGCATTCCAATGCCGGTGATCATCCTAATTGCCTTCGCGGCGGCAATGGCGGCTATTCTCGAAAGATCTAATTTTGGTCGTCGTCTGATGGCCGTCGGCGGTAACGAAACGGCCGCGGTCTTCGCGGCAATTAGTGCAAGCAAGATAATTTTTGCCGCTTACGTCATTTCGGGTGCGGCTACCGGCCTTGCGGCGATCGTATTGGGCTCGCGCGTGATGGCAGCACAAAACGATTCCGGTTCAGGTTATGAGCTGGCCGTGCTTGCTGGCATCATACTCGGTGGGGCGAGCCTGGTTGGTGGGTCGGGCAGCGTCCTGCGATCTGTCTTCGGGGTTATTTTGCTTGGGGTCATCCAAAACGCGCTGCTGCTAGTCGGTATGCCATATTATTTTCAGTGGTTGATCACCTGGGCAATCATCATCGGCGCCGCATGGATAGATATAGCATCAACTCGTGGGAAGATCTTTGCATGACTGTTTCGTTGCTCAGTGAAACAGCAGATAAGGCGCCACTCGCAAATCTGCTGTCCATCATTCGCCGTGAGTACGTCTGGCCAGCTACGGTACTGTTGATGGTAGTGTTCTCTCTCACCACGCCTCACTTCCTCTCGGCCTATAATCTTTCAAACATACTCTTCGAAAGCACCCTTGTTGGACTTCTGGCTGTCGGACTGACGCCAGTTGTGATCAGCGGAAACATTGACCTAACAGTTGGCGCCGTCGTCGGCCTGTCTGCGTGCTTGGTGACAAAACTCGAAGCGCTGGGCCTTGGGATCTCTATTGGCTCGACGCTCGCCGTAGGCGCCGCACTGGGCCTGTTCAACGGACTTCTGGTCGAAAGGCTTGGCATCAGTTCCTTCATCGTTACCCTAGCGGGCATGATCGGAATCAGAGGGCTGGCGTTTCTCTACGCAGGTAACACGTCTGTATCACCGATTGATGGCCGGCTCTCAAATCTGAGCGATCTATCGGTCGGGCCAGTCGGGGCTATTCCTTTGCTTTTTCTCTTTAGCGTTGCGGGCTTCCAATGGATTCTCAATAGGACGGTCCATGGTCGCAACACGTTTGCAATTGGAGGTAATCGCGCCGCGGCCGTAGACGCAGGCGTTCTGGTCTCGCAGCACGTCATTGCGAATTTTGTTCTCTGTGGACTCATGGCGGCTGTATGCGGCGTCGCAATGGCTGCGAATCTTGGAGCGGCCGCTCCGAGCTTTGGTCGAGACTACGAACTCTGGGCGGTGATTGCTGTCGTCCTGGGTGGGACTCGTCTTCGGGGAGGAAAGGGAAGCGTGATTGGGACCTTCGCTGCGGTACTGGCGCTGGCGATCTTACGCAATGGCTTAAACCTGCTGAACGTCCCCCCTTTCTTCATTCCACTGATTATCGGAACTGCGCTGATTGTCGCGCTTGTTTTGGATCGCGGTTTCGGGAAGCGCGCCGGACCGACTGGGGAATAGCCACATTATTGAGGTCGGACCGTCGTGAAAAACCATTCGTCTGCTACTCCCCAAGGTGACACAGCCACGGTGCTGGAAGCTCGCCGCATCACCAAAGTATTTCCCGGGACGCGTGCCCTTTGCGATGTGTCGTTCGAAGTACGGGCCGGCGAGGTGCACGCGCTTTGCGGTGAGAACGGCGCGGGCAAGTCGACTCTCATGAAGGTTCTCGCGGGATGCCTCCGCCCTGACTCTGGAACCATCCATCATCGCGGTGAAGGCGTGACGTTCCAGAATCCTCTTCAAGCCCGCCGACGAGGCATTCTCCTGGTACATCAGGAAATTTCATTAGTTCCTGGCCTCAGCGTGGCTGAGAACATCTTCCTCGGAAATATACCGACACAGAGTTTTGGGCGCGTTGACGAGAAGGCTATGCGTCGGCATGCACGAAGCGTGCTCGCGGAATGCGGCTATGACATTCGAGCGACAGAAATGGTAGGTGATCTTCCCGTCGCGAAGCAGCAAATGGTTGAGATCGCGCGGGCGACTGCATTCAAATCGTCTATCGTGATTTTTGATGAACCGACGTCTTCACTCACAGACCGTGAGACACAGGTGTTGTTTTCGAATATCGAGCGCCTTCGAAGCCAAGGCGTAGGTATTGTCTATATTTCACACAAGATGAGCGAGGTGTTTGCGCTCGCTGATCGCATTACGGTTCTTCGAGACGGCCTTGTTACGGGCTCACTTCCGAAAAAGTCGACCGACGAGCGAGAAGTAACAAGCCTGATGATTGGCCGTCCCTTCGACAAATATCTCGAGCGAGCGCAGTCAAAGTGTGGGGACGAACTGCTCCGGCTGGAAGGGGTTGCCATCGAGGGATTCGCTTCCGGGGTGCACTTATCCGTTCGCGAAGGCGAGGTCTTGGGACTGTACGGGCTAATTGGTGCTGGCAGGTCAGAACTTGTCGAGGCTGTCTTTGGTTTACGGGCCATCCAGCAGGGAAGACTGTACTGGAGGGGCGTACTTCGGACGATCCGTTCTACACGCGATGCTGTGGATCTCGGTATCGCACTAGTTCCTGAGGATCGAAAGAAGCAAGGCCTCGTACTCGGCATGGGTTCTCAACCGAATGTCTGTCTTGCAGTACTCTCGAAACTTGGAACGGTAGGTTTTCGTCGTTCGAGCAGAGAGTCCGAACTTTTCAACGCATACCGCAATCTGCTGCAAATCAAACTGTCGAGTCCTCAAGCTGCTGTTTCTACGCTCAGCGGCGGCAACCAACAGAAGATCGTACTGGCAAAATGGCTTGCGACCCGACCAAAACTTCTGATCCTTGACGAGCCAAGCCGAGGTATCGATGTCGGCGCCAAAGCTGAGGTTCACAGGCTTATTGGCGAGTTAGCGAGTCAAGGGATGGGCATCATCCTCATCTCATCGGAAATGCCCGAGATCCTGGGCCTAAGTCATCGGATCGCCACCTTCCGACACGGCGTCGTCAGCGGTGTTTTTCCGACTAAGGGAGTCACGGAGGACATCCTGATTAGGCACGTTATGCCTACGAACTGAGCGGATTCCATCAGGGGGAAGCAAATGAAATTGTCCATGGGCATCTTGCGGCTGACCGGCGCGCTGTCCTCGTTGCGCGCGCGCCTGCGCCTGCGCCTTCGGCTGGGGCTGAAGGGTAATCTGCTTCTGGCGCTGTTCGCCGTTGCCGGCATGTCGATCGTCATTAGCGCCGCCGCGAGCGTGGTGCTCGGACGGCTCGGGCACACTATGGTCGACCTCGGCGGACGCGATGTGCCCCGCTTGACCGCCAGCCTCGAGCTGTCGGGCCTGAGCGAGAGCCTGTCCGCCAAGGGACCGGCGCTGCTGGCCGCCAAGGACGAAGCGGCGCGGCTCGAGCTGACCCAGAACCTCAAGGACACCCAGGCGACCGCCATGGCGAAGCTGGGTGACATCACGCGGCTCGGGGGCGACAAGCCCATCGTCAGCGCTCTCGGCGATACCATCAAGAGCATCGACGACACCGTCGACAGCTTCGGCAGCGCAGCCAAGGAACGCCTCGACATACTCGCGGCGCGCAACAAGATGTACGAAACCCTGCGCGGCACGCGCGCACAGTTCGTCAAGGAGGCCAACCCGCTGCTGAAGCAGGCCGAGGAGCGCCTCACGACGCTGCTCGGATCCTCGGACTTCGACACTGACACAGCGCGCGCCAATGCCAATGAGCTCAACTATCTGTTCGGCATGGTGGCGATCACCAACGGCATGACCGCCGACATGATGGCGGCGTTCGCCGCGACCGACGACCTCGACGCGCTGCAATCCTCGTTCGACGCCTCGCGCAAGCGCGTCGAGCCGCTCTTGCAGTTGCTCTCCGGTAACAACGGCGCCGCCGCGCTGGTCGACGAGGCCCGAAAGCTGATCGCGCTCGGCCAAGACAAGAAGGGCAGCGTATTCAAGCTGCGCCAGAAGGAGCTCGACGCCGCGGACTACGCCGACCTCATTCTCGACGAGACGCGCAAACTGAACCGCGGCCTCGACGTCAGCGTCAAGCAGCTGGTCGAAGGCGTGCGCACCAACACCGACGCCACCATCGCGGGCGCGCAGAAGACGGTGTCGGTCGCCTCCGCGATCATGATCGCGCTCGGCGCGCTGGCGCTAGTCGGTTCGGCGCTGTTCGTCTGGCTCTACGTCGGCCGCAACATCCTGCGCCGGATCGGTAACCTGCAGCTGGTGATGCAGAGGCTCGCCGACGGCGACATGAGCGCCGACGTGATGAGGGGCCGCCAGCAGGATGAAATCGCGGCGATGGCCGGCGCCCTTGAGGTGTTCCGCGCCGGCCTCGTTAAGGCGCGCGACATGAGCGCCGCGCAGAACCAGGACCGAGCCGCCAAGGCGGCGCGCACCGCGCGGATTGAGCAGGAAATCGAGCGCTTTGAGGCGAGCGTCCGCGCCTCGCTCGACGGCCTGATCGCCTCTTCCGACTCGATGCAGTTGACGGCGCAGGGCATGACCGCGACCGCGACCGGCTCGAGCGAGCTCGCCAACGCGGTAGCGGCGGCGGCCAAGGAAACCTCGATCAACGTGCAGACGGTGGCGGCCGGCACCGAGGAACTGTCGTCGTCGATCGAGGAGATCAACCGTCAGGTCAACAGCTCTTCGCAGATCGCCAGCAAGGCGGTCGCCGAGGCCGGCCAGACCGATGCCACCATGCAGGGTCTAGCCGACAGCGCGAGCCGGATCAGCGTGGTGATCGACCTGATCCAGACCATCGCCTCGCAGACCAACCTACTCGCGCTCAACGCCACCATCGAGTCGGCGCGGGCCGGGGAATCAGGCCGCGGCTTCGCCGTGGTGGCCTCGGAGGTGAAGACGCTGGCGAGCCAGACCGCGAAAGCCACGGAGGAAATCCGCGCCCAGATCACCCAGATGCAGGAGGTCACGAGCTCGGCGGTTGGCGCCATCCGCAGCATCGGCCAGACCATCGGTGAGATGAGCGAGTACACCGCCATCATCACCGCCGCCGTCGAGCAGCAGGGCGCCGCCACGCGCGAGATCGCCCGCAACATCCAGCACGCCGCGATCGGTACCGCCGGCGTGTCGAGCAATATCGTCGGCGTCAGGCAGGCTTCGACCGAAGCCGGCGCTGCCGCCGAGCAGGTGCTGAGCGCCTCCAGTGACCTGCGCCGCGAAGCCGACCAGCTCCGCGCGAGCATTCACGCCTTCCTTATCGGTATCCGCTCCGCGTGACGGCGGCCGCACTCCGGCGAGCTATTGTCAAAAAATGGTAGGGCCCTAAGCGCGCCGCTGCGGCGCGCCCGAAGGCCCAGATGGGTCTGTCGGAGCGGCGGGCCTGCACGATCCTCGGCGCGGATCGGCGAATGATCCGCCACCGGTCTCGCCGCCTTCGGATGCGGAGCTTCGTGCCCAGCTGCGCAATCTCGCCCATAAGTTCCGACGGTTCGGCTACCGTCGGCTGTTCAACCCCGAGGCGCGTTCGTGCTGCGTGTACGTAGGCGCGGCCTCACAAACCTAACAGCTATCAATCGCGTGTGCTGGCCAGTCAAGGCCATCGAAAGCGGTGGCGCACCCGACACGATTCGAACGTGTGGCCTTCGCCTTCGGAGGGCGACGCTCTATCCAGCTGAGCTACGGGTGCTTACCGCTTACGCAGTGCTTACGCGGATTTCGCGATGAGTTAAGCCTCAACACGTAGCCCTCGCAAGCCCTTGCAGTACAATACTCTTTCTTCCTCACTTTTCACACCCGCCGGCTTGACACGTGCCTTCGGAGGGCAAACGTCGCCGCTTACCGATCGTGGACCAACGCTATTCACCAATCGCAAGAATCGCGTGTTCCGAGCCCGCGCAACGCGATAGTGGGTTTCGCGATGTAGCGAACCTCCGGCACCTCGCCAAGCACTCATGCCACCATTCTAAGGTGTCGAAAGATTACGCGGAGCTTCCACGCGACGTACCGAAGCTGGGTCCACCTTTGCCCAGCGATCTTGGCCGACCGATCGTTGCTTCACAAACATCGACCGGCCCACTTGCCATTGATGCCGAGCAACAGCGGACCAATCAAGAGACCGAGGCGGCCCGCACTAGCAAGGTCTTTGCGACGACTGTGGCCCGCCCTGCAACGGCCACTCCGACAAGCGACAGTTCGACAAGCGGACCGACGTCTTCCGACGACGCGTATGCACAGAACGGACAAGATCGCAAAATCGCCTTCGTCAACGCGCAAGTCGATCGGCGAACGACAAGTCCGGATCGCCTGGTAAAGCCAGCTTCACCGTTTGTCGTTCAAGCAGGCACGATCATTCCCGCAGCGCTCATCACAGGGATTCGCTCCGACCTTCCAGGTCAAATTACGGTGCAAGTGACCGAGAACGTGTTCGATACCCCGACGGGACGAATTCGTCTTGTGCCGCAGGGAGCGCGTCTCATAGGCACTTACGACAGCCAAGTCTCGTTCGGACAGTCGCGCGTGCTGCTCGTGTGGACCAGACTGATCATGCCGAATGGCCGCTCCATCGTGCTTGAAAGGCAACCTGGAGCGGATATTGCCGGATACTCCGGTCTCGAGGACGAGGTGGACAATCATTGGAAAGAGTTGTTGGGGGCCGCTGCTTTGTCAACCCTGCTCGGCGTCGGCTCCGAGCTCGGATCAGGAACGGACAGTGGGTCCAACAGCGCAATTCTTCAAGCTCTTCGCACCGGCGCAGCAAGTTCCCTGAACCAAACCGGACAGCAGGTCGTTCGTCGGAACATAAATATCCAGCCTACGCCAACGATACGACCTGGATTCCCCGTCAAGGTAATTGTCAATCGTGATATCGTCCTGGAACCATACAAAGGTTAACCGATGGCGAAGTTGAAGATCGACGCTCTCGCCGATGACAAGCCGGTGAAGATCAGCGTCGAATTGCCAGCATCTCTACATCGCGATCTCGTCGCATACGCGGAGGCGTTAGCGCGTCAGAGCGGGCAGCCGATCAGCGATCCGGCAAAGCTCATCGTTCCCATGCTCACGCGCTTCAAGGGCACGGACCGCGCGTTCGCGAAATTCCGGCGCGTCACTCCTCCTTAACAAGCGGATAGCGCTCGGAGAGCATAGTTAGAAAGTTCTTGAGTGCCGAACTTTCATTGTCGCCGCGCCAAATGGCCGAAAAGCCGATGCGACTTGGTCCTGTTCCATCGCGTAGTTCTCGATAGACAAGATCGGCGAAATTTGCGCCCGTGTCAGACTCCAGCACGAGAATAACTCCGAGGCCCATGCTGATTAAGCTTTCTATCACGCCTCGACTGACATCATGCCGTTCAATGCGTGGGCGTTCGCAAGGCACGAGAAGTTGGCGTTAAGGAGGGTTTCGAACTCGTGTCCTGGATCATATTGACTGAGTAAGACCGTCTCGCTGCGCAAATCCGTCCAGTGAACCACATCCCGTGTGGCTAAGAAATGATTGTTCGGCAGAACGACCAAAAGGCGTTCACTCCAGAGCGGAGCTGTCTTGCAGTCGAACGGTGAGGCATCGCCTGTCGAGATATGTACATCGACAAATCCGTTGCGGAGAGCGGTAGTGAGATACGCTCTTGATCGTTCGATTGTCCCCAGTTCGACCTGCGGAAATCTCGTTCTGTACTCAAGGAGAGTTGCTCGCAGGTTTCCTGCAGTGAGCGACGTGCAAAAGCCAACGACCAAACGTCCTGCTTCGCCGCGGCCGTTTGCCGTTGTTGCCGAGGTGAGTATCTCTACCTGCTCAAGGATCGAACGAGCTCTCCGTAGAAACTGACGACCCAGCGGTGTTGCTCGAACTCCCCCGCTAAATCTTTCGAAGATATCTAGGCCAAGAAAATGCTCAAGCGTCAGGATAGAGCGACTGAGCGTGGATTGTTTAATAGATAACGCCTCTGCCGCTTGTCGAAAGCTACCGTATTCCTCGGCGGCTATCGCGTGCTCCATTCGCTTTAAATCAATGCGCAGACGCCCGCCTTGCTGTCGTTTGTCTTGGTAGTTCGAACTTTCGGTCATCAACGCGTCTTTGCATTCAGTTGAGCGTGAAGGTGAGTGGCAAACGGAACCGAATTTGTTTGAGGGTTGAGAACAATTGTTGTCGACTAAAAGAGAATGGGAGTGCGCTTACAGCAATCGAATCCTATTATCGAAGTGATCAGTGATCATGTATGGAGAGCGGCGCGCGGAAAAGTCGTGCCTGTTCCTGCCGTCGAACTTATGATGGACGCACGCTATTCATTCCGTACCTCGAAGCGGCTCGCGGAGTTGATATCACATTGATCTACGGGGCCCCGCCGGGCGGTCACAATGTGGTTTTGCGACGTAACAATCTCCACCGGCGCCTCCCTGTTTACGTAGCTCGCTCTGGTTCCTGATGTAGCAAGCGACGCAAATGGCTTGCGCTAACTCGACCCGTTGCCGTCCTTGAGATTTGATCGGTCTATCTAATCCAACGAAGCTCCCGATTCGGCGATCCGCTGCGCCTGACGTTCGGATTCATCGCGGACCATTTCGGCGAATTGCGTCGGCGTGCTCGACATCAGGTTGAAGCCGAATGCGCCTAGCCTGGCATTCACCACCGGCTCACTCAGGGTCGTGGCGGTGGCATCAGCAAGCGTTATGCGCAGAGCTTCCGATGTTCCTGCAGGTGCAAAGATGCCGAGCCAGCCACCCTTCCCGTAGTCCGAGATACCCAACCCAAAAAAAGTAGGAACGTTCCGAACGACTGTGTTCGGTTCGTCTCCCGTCACAGCCAGTGCACGCAGCTTCCCGCTCTTGACCAGTTCCGAAACACTGCCGACCGAGAAGAAGCCGCAGTCGATGATACCGTTCATAAGATCGGTCAGCGCGGGTCCGTCGCCTTTGTAGGGAATGTGATCTAGGTTAATTCCGAGCTTCTTTCCCAACGCAAAGCCATAAAGGTGGTTTGCCGAACCGACGCCGAAGGATCCGTAAGTTGCGCGACCCGTCTTGCGAACGCGGTTGACCCAGCCTTCGAACGTCGTCTCGGGACTATTGCCAGGAATCACAAAAGCAAAGGTTGTCGTGGCAAGTGCCGTCACGGGTAACAGTTCGGCGAATGGATCGACAACCTTCGTCTTCTTAAAGAGGAACGGATTCATTACGAGCGACGTGTTCGTCACCAACAAGGTGAGCCCGTCCGGGTTCGAACGCGCAACTTCGGAAGCGCCAATGTTGCCCGTCGCGCCGACTTTGTTCTCCACGATGTAGGTGACTCCGAGATGCCTTCGATACCCCTCGGCCATCACGCGTGAAAGCGTGTCGGCCGGGCCTCCGGGCGAAAACGGCGCGATGATCCTCCCAGACTTGCCGGCGAATTCGTTCGCCGCAGCCGGGCCGGCCAGGTCCATTAGCGCAGCGGTGGAGAGCAATTTCAGCACGAGGCGCCTATCGATCATTGCCATTGCTCCTTTTATCCGGCCTTCCGCAGCAGGCCGCTGAGCTGCTCCTTGATCCAGGTGTCGACCAGCGGCACATAGGTTTCGGTGTGGTAGAGCATAAGTTGGTGCGTTCCCTTCGGCACAACTTCCAGCCGCTTCGGCCCGCCGATCGCGTCAAAGCACCTGCGAACGTAGGCCTGGGGTATCAGCGGATCATCCGCACCGACCGTCACGAGAACGGGCTTTGAATTTTTCGCTGCCGGGATCGGCGGTTCGTAGGTGACGTAGCTGCGCACGCTGGCGAAGCCGTACGTCCACGCCCGGAGCGGATCCTGGCGCTTCTTTGCGAGGATGTCGGGATCGTCCTTGGCGTAGTTCTTGTTCCAGTCGATCGCCGTCGCAAGATCGATTCGCCGCGTGTCCCCTTCCGTCTCGGCAATGCGGGCCGCTTCGGCCGTCCGCATCGAGAAATGCCGCCTGCCCGAATGAGTGTCCGGCTGCGGTTCGACCTCGTTCAGGTAGAGGCCCATTGTAATGCCGCCGTCGACGGCGTCCGAGAACGCGAGGCTGTGAAACGCCGCCGCCGATCCCTGGCTCGACCCGAGCACGAAGACGGGCAATCCGTTCCGCTGTTTCACCGCCCTTGCCGCCTCATCGATATCCTCGAGCCATTCGACGAAGCGAAAATTGCCTCGTTCGTTGCGGGCCTTGCCGTGACCGGGAAGATCGAGCGAATAAATGTCGGCGCCGCGCGCTGACAAGGGCTCGCAGAAAACGTCATACGTGCCGCCGTGTCCGCCGATTCCGTGCGCGATCAGCAGATTGTAGACGGGCGAAACCGCGGCGTAGTGATAGCCATGAACCTTGTTGAAGTAGACCTCTTCACGCATTGCAGCTGACCTTTCGATGAAGAGTTTTCCTATCCCGCCGCATCGGCCCTGCGAGCCAGAGTGGCGTTGCGCCGGAGCAGCGCATCAAGCGACCACGCTCCGCCACCCGTTACGTAGAGCAGCGCAAAGCCGCCTGCGATCGCGCAATTCTTGAGGAAGTGGAGCTGGTTCGTCGCATAAGCCTGCGCCTCGGCCATGCTCCAGAAGTTATGCACCAGCAGAGTCGCGAAGACCGTGTAGGCGATGAACAGAAGGGCCAGCGCGCGGGTCTTCAATCCCGCCAGCAGCACCAGGCCGCCGAGCAATTCGATGAGGACCGCAAGGTGAGGAAACAGCTCGGGAAACGGCATGCCCTTGGCCGCCATTGCGGCGGCGAATGCCGGTCCCTTGAAGATCTTTCCGTAACCGGCGGCGATGAACAGCACGGCGATTGCCGCGCGTCCCAGCAGCAGGAATGCCGCCGTCGATCGGCCGCCGGCGTCGAACGCGCTGGCCATTTCGTCCTCCCCCGGCGCAGGCCGGCTTCTTGCGAGCCATTATCGCCAATATGGCATTAGTGCCATTTCTGCGATGATGTCAATATCTACTTGCGTCCCTGTCGCAAGGCGGTTAGGAACGGCACTACTGCCAATATGCTAATAATGACAGTTCTGGGAGGTAGGCATGAAGCCGTCGTGGATCCATCTGGCGCGCGGGAACTATGTCCGTCAGGCCCGTGTCGGCCTTGGCGCATTGCGCGAAGAACTGTTCGGACGCCAGGGTTTTTCCGGTCCGACCGCCATGCTTTACCACTCCCGACCGCCTGGAGATGTATTGCGCATTGTCGGCAAGCTCAGGCAGCGGATTGTGTCGGCGCTGTCGTTTCCCGCCAGCGAAGGCAATGACGGCCGCGCCTTGCCGCTACCAGTCCTCGAAAACGAGGACGTCACGATGAGCTTTAGTCGCCGGCAGCAGGCCATGCCCTACGCATTCCGGGACGCCGACAGCGACCTCCTGTATTTCATCCATCAGGGCAGCGGGACCATGGCAACCGAGTTCGGTCCTCTGGACTACGAACCCGGCGATTATTTGTACATCCCCAAGGGGACGATCTTCCGCCAGATGCCAGACAGCCCGACGTTTGCGCTGGTCGTCGAATCGCGCGACCCGATCGACTTCGCCAGCCACCCGCAGGCGGGCCGGCATTTTCCGTTCGATCCCCAACTCATTACCGTGCCGACCGTCGAGGAATACGACTGGCCCGCGCAGGACGAATGGGAATTGTGCATCCGCTACCAGGGCGACATCACGTCGGTCTTCTACGCCAAGTCCCCGTTCGACGTGGTCGGCTGGAAGGGCGATCTGTTCCCGTTCAAGGTCAACATCCGCGATATTCACGTGCTGACCTCCGAGCGCTTGCATATTGCGCCGTCCGCGTGGGCGACATTCGAATCCTCCGGCTTCGTGCTCGTGACGTTCCTGCCGCAACCGGCCGTCAACGACCTGCAGGCCGAGGAGCTTCCCTCCAATCACCGCAACATCGACTGCGATGAAGCCATCTTCATCCACCACGACGAAATTCGGAACGCATCGATGCTGATCCATTCGCCGCAGGGAATTCTCCACGGCCCGCCGGACGCGTTCCGGCAGGAGTTCAACAGGAAGCGCGTGCCTGGCATGCGCCGCATGCTGACCGCAGTCAGCGTCGACACCTACAAGCCGTTGCAGCCGACCGCAGCAATGCTGGCGTTGACCGATGGCAACGGCAAGGCATGACCCAATGACCTGCGGCCCCGAACGAAACTTTGACAGCGGTCCTGGCCGCGGCCCGCTGGCGGGCATTCGGGTCGTCGCCCTCGAACAGGCGGTATCGCTCCCATACTGCTCGTTCGTGCTCGGCGAGCTCGGCGCGGAGATCATCAAGATCGAGAGGCCTGACACGGGTGACGTCGTTCGCGGCTGGGACGACGTGGTCGATGGGCTTTCCAGCGGCTTTGTCTGGGTCAATTCCAACAAACGCAGCGTCACACTCGATCTTGCCAGGCAGAGCGACAAGACGATCTTGCGTCAACTGATCGCTACCGCCGACATCTTCATGGAAAATCTCGGTCCGGGCGCCACGGCCAAGCTCGGCTTCGATGCGGTGAGCATCTGCGGACAGAACCCGGCACTGATCTATTGCAGCCTGTCCGGCTTTGGACAGGACGGACCCTATCGGGACGTCAAGTCCTACGACCTCACCGTGCAATGCGAAGCCGGCATCCTGCTCTCCAACGGCTATCCCGGCATGCCCGCGAAGGTGGGCCTTCCCATTACAGATCTGATTGCCGGATCCAATGCCGTCATGGGCATTCAAGCTGCGCTGATCGAGCGCCAGCGCATCGGCAAGGGCCGCATTCTCGATGTCGCCATGCTGGATTCCTCCCTGCTTTGGCTCGGCTACTTTCCCCATCACGCCTGGCACCGGCGCACGGAGCCGCCGATGTCCGGTATGCGCCATCAGTATCTCTGTCCGTATGGACCCTACATGGCGAAGGATGGAAGCTACATCTGCTTTGCAATCGCCAACCAACCGCAATGGGTCGCGTTTTGCAACGGCGTCGTCGAGCGGCCGGACTGGATCGACGATCCGCGTATCGCCACGCTGTCAGCCCGCACCAACAACCGCGAGCTCGCAGAAAAAATGGTCGAGGAAGCCATTGCCGCGCGTCCGCGCGCGGTCTGGATCGAGCGGATGCGGGCGGCGGGATTGCCCTACGGGGTCGTGCGCACGATGGCCGAAGTCGTCAACCATCCGCAGGCGCTGGCACGCGAGATGTTCGTCAAGGCGAGTTCGCCGGTCGGCACGGTTCCGATTGTGCGCTTCCCGCTGGCTCATCCGGCAAATCCGCGGGTGATACCAGCCCTCGGCCAGCACAACGGCGAAATAGCAGACGAACTCGCAGCTTCAACCGCGCAAGTGCCGTGAGCGGCTCTCGCTCGTCAACGTAATCGAAATGCTGCCGACACAACAACTTCAACATGGAGGCGATATGCCGCCTGCTCAATTGCGGTCCTGGATGTTCGTACCAGGAAACAAGCCGCGCTATCTCGAGAAATCCGAGACCTCCGGTGCTGACGCCGTGATGTTCGATCTCGAAGACGGGGTGACCTGGCCGGAAAAGGCGGCCGCCCGACCGATGGTCGCCGCGATGCTGAACCGGAAGGATTGGCGCGGTCCGCTTCGCTATGTTCGCGTCAACGCGCCGTCCACCGAACTGCTCGCAACCGACATTGCGTCCGTCGCCGCGCCGGGACTGGACGGCATCTGCTTGACCAAGGTGACGTCGGCCGCGGATGTCGTGCGTGCAGCCGGGATGATCGAGATGATCGAGTACCAGCAGAGCATCGTCGCCGGCCATGTCAGGATACTCGCGGCGATCGAGAGCCCGATCGCCTTGTATCGCGCGCTGGAGATTGCTCAGGCTCATTCGCGGATCGTCGGTCTGATCTTCGGCGCCGAGGACTACGCCCTCGAACTCGGACTGCCGGCAAACCGGGTCGCCGAAGCGGCCGAATTGATCCATGCCAGGTCGACCATCGTTGGAGCGGCGACGGCTGCCCGGGTGCTGAGCGTCGACGGCGTGTTTCCCAACCTCGACGATTCCACCGGTCTTCACGCCGACATCATGCAAGCCCGCAGGCTCGGCTTCACCTCGAAATCCACCTTCAACCCGCGCCAGATCGAACAGATCAACTCGGAATTCTCGCCGCGTCCTGCGGACATCGCCTATGCGCGCAAGATAGCCGATGCATTTCACGCGGCGGAGCAACGAGGCGATGCGTCGGTCGCGGTCGGCGGGCAGCTCGTCGACAAACCGATCGTCATGCGCGCGCTGCGGCTGCTTGCCGCCTACCAACCGGAAAGATGAGGAGATTGGAATGGCAACCGTCAAGCCAGGCTGGCAAGGACGCTTTTTCGAGGATTTCGCGGTCGGTGACGTCTATCGGGCAAGGCTTGGCCGGACGATCACCGAGACCGATAACATCCAGTTCACGATGATCACCAACAATACCAATCAGATCCATTTCAATCGGCACTATGCCGAGAAGACGGAATTCAAGCGGCCGCTCGTCAACAGCGCCCTTACCTTCTCCATTGTCGCGGGGCTTGCGGTCGCCGACGTCAGCGAAAACGGCTTCGCGCTGGGCTGGGACTGGATCAAGCTTCCCAATCCGGTTTTTCCGGGCGATACGATCTACGCCGAGACGGAGGTAATGGAGGTTCGCAGTTCCAGGTCGCGGCCAGCGCAAGGCGTCGTGACCGTGCAGACCCGCGGCATCAACCAGGAAGGAAAGACGGTGATCGAATTCCAGCGCTCGGTCATGGTCTGGCGGCGAGGCGAGGCGCCACTCCTCGCGTTGTTTCCCGAGCAGGCTTCCTGATCGGCCAGCCTATCCCTTCGCTGCGCGACGCACTCTCGGCTTGCCGGCGGCCGGAAGCTCGTATTGAGCGATCAGAGGCTGCGCGCGTTCGAGAGCGAGTTGCACCAACTGAAGCAGATTCGATTTGGGAAACCGCACCCAGGTCGCGGTCGCCGAGTCCGTGACGGACAGGCCGATGATCGCCGTCATGTAGGCCCGTTCGAAACCCGCAGCATCGTCGTCGCAAAAGGGCATTAGCAGTTCGGTCACGAGTTGACGCTTCTGAATCGTCCACAACGCGCGACGGTCGATCCAGTTCCTCGACGTCAGCGCCAGCGCAAGGCGCGCCTTGTTAACCGGATTCGCGGTAAATCTCTTGAGCACGTCCACCGTCGCGCTGACGACCGCCCGCAGTGGGCGATCGCTTTCCAGCCTCTCCACGATGGCGCCGCGCAAGTCTTCGAGCGAACGGGCCGTATCGAGATAGATCACGTCGGCCTTACTTTCGAAATAGCGAAAGAAGGTGCGAACCGAAATGTCGGCACGTTCGGCGATGTTCTCGATGGTCGTCGCCTCAAAACCTCCGCTTGGCTCTCCGCCGTTTTCCTGAAACAGCCGGACCGCCTCTGCGATGATCCTTTCGCGCTGTGTTTCCCGCCTTCGTTGTGCGGGCGATAAGATTGGCCGTTGCATGGTCAGTCTCGCGCTCAGTGCATTTCTCGGGCACGCGGCCATGTCTCGCGGGAGATGTCAAGTTGGCATTCATGCCAGTTCAGGCGTTCGTGGTGGACTTTGCAGCTTGGCTATCGAGCGGATGACGGAGGAAGCGAAGCCCCACATGTAAAATGCATTATTCGCCCGCCATCCCGGCTGCCCCACCACGATTCTTGCTGAGTTTTCAAATTAGGACATTACCCTCAGCCGCGCCTGCTTGACTTTCTCGCCATACTCGTTTTAGATGCTGACACGAATTCGGAATTCAGGATTCAGGATTCAGAATGCAGGATTTTGTTGAAACGTCGCCCCAGTACGTTGATCAAGTATTTGAGCTGCTGCTGGATTCCATCGCGCTAGGAAAACTCAAGCCTAACGAGCGTATTCGGCAAACCGAGCTCGCTGACCGCTTCGGAGTTTCCCGCCAGCCCGTCAGTCACGCTTTGCAGGTGTTGAAGCATCAGGGCTTAGTCCGCGATGCAGGCAAGCAGGGTGTGGAGGTCGCGCCAATCGATCCAGACTACGTCGTCCACCTGTACCGCGCTCGGTCGGCACTTGAGGCGACAGCCGCTTCACTCGCCGCGGAACGGGTTCGGAGCGGGGAAGCGGCTCCGCGGCAGTTGGAAGAGCTGGCAAAGGCGCTCGCTGACGGACAAGCGGCGTGCGACGAACGCACGCCCTTGCCGACGCTCGTGAGAGCCGACTTCCGCTTTCACACCGCGCTCTATCGGCTGTCGGCAAACCCGGCGATAGAGCAGATGATGGCCTCCCAGTGGCCTCATCTGATGCGCTCGATGATGGCGGTCCTCGATGATCCAGGTGTTCCGACGCGAGCTTGGGAAGAACACAGCCTTATCGCAACAGCCGTGCTAGGTGGGAGGGCCGACGATTCTCGGGATATTTCCACAAAGCACCTGCATCGAGCATGCGCAGATTTGAGTCGGCGTTTGAACGCGCTGCGCATATTTGCGGTCTCTGGCGACATGCGAGGGGGGCGTGGTTAGCTAGAGCTGTCACCAAATAAGGGCCGCTCGCACATCAACGCAGATCGGTCGCTCCGCCAACTCTTAATCAACCACGGAGGCTACATGCGTCTTGATCCGAATCAATTGGCTCGCTTCGACGAACTCGGTTACGTGTTCATTCCTGATGCTTTTACGCCAAAAGAAGTCGGCGTCCTTCGCGCGAGCGCAGCCAATGCGCTCGCGGCTCAGCGTGAGGAGGTTTGGCGCGAGAAGGATGGTACGCCTCGCACAGCGTTTGCGTGCCATCAGTACGTGGAGGCATTGCGCATTCTCAGTGCCGATCCGAGGCTCGTAGAGCCGTTGGAGCAGCTCTTCGGGGAAGACGTCTATATCCATCAATTCAAAGTCAACGCAAAGGCAGCCTTCACCGGTGAAGTCTGGCAGTGGCATCAAGACTTTCCGACATGGCACAAAGATGACGGCATGCCGGAACCGCGGGCAATGAACATTGCTGTCTTTCTGGACGACGTCCTTCCGATCAATGGTCCTTTGATGCTCGTTCCCCGGAGCCATAAATCAGGCGCGCTTGAGTCGTCGCATGACGTCTCGACGACATCGTATCCGCTCTGGACTTTGGACAACGAAACCGTCACCAAGCTAGTCGATGCCAACGGCATCGTTAGCCCGACCGGCAAGGCAGGGGGGCTCTTGATGTTTCATGCCAACATCGTGCACGGGTCCGCAGGCAACATCACACCGTACCCGCGTCGCATCGTATATCTTACGCTTTCGGCAGTCTCGAATAAGATTCGCAATCCGACCCGTCCGGACTTCATCGCTCATCGCGACTTTACGCCCTTGAAAAAGGGCGCTGGCGACACGCTGGAGCGCTTCGCTAGTGCGCAAGCGCTCGAAACTGCGTGACGCTGGCTCGCCTTCGAGTGTTGTGCTCGGCGGCGACCCATGTCGCTCGCGGCCGAGCACGCGTCGACCGAAAGACCGACGCGGCTTCAACCGGATTAGAACTGGCATCATCGATCCAATCAACGGACATACGGGAACCAAGACGTGGCCGAACGCATGAAAGGCAAGGTAGTGATCGTCAGCGGCGCTGGGTCGTCGGGACCGGGATGGAGCAACGGTAAAGCAGCCGCAGCACTTTATGCCCGTGAAGGTGCCAGAGTATTCGCGGTCGATCATCGGCTCGAAGCTTCGGAGGAAACGCAACGTACCATTGAGGGCGAAGGAGGGCAGTGTGCAGCCTTCAAGGCTGATGTTTCGAAAGCGGATGACATTGGCCGTATGGTCGCCGCGTGCGTCGAGATGTACGGGCAGATCGACGTTCTACACAACAATGTCGGCATTGTGGAGACTGGCGGTCCTGTCGAGACGTCTGAGGAAAGTTGGAATCGGATGATCGCGGTAAATCAGACCAGCGTTTTTCTCTCCTGCAAGTACGTCATTCCCCACATGCTACGACGCAAGTCGGGATCAATCGTGAACATTGCTTCGATCGCGGCCGCCAGGTGGATTGGCTTTCCTTATCTAGCGTACAGCGCCACCAAGGCTGCAATGGTAGCCATGACGTCGAACATAGCAATCCAGTACGCGGCTGACGGCATCCGTGCAAATTGCGTCCTGCCCGGTTTCTTGAACACGCCCCTGATCCGTGAGCCTCTCGCCCGGGTATATGGCGGCAACGTCGACTCGATGATCGAGCAGCGCGACAAGCTCTCCCCGACCGGTAAGATGGGTGATGCTTGGGACACTGCCTACGCTGCCCTCTATCTTGCCAGCGACGAGGCAAGGTACGTCACGGGCACGACATTGATTGTCGACGGCGGGCTCACCGCCCGATGCGCCTGATTTGAGTTTAGGGGGGGCATTGTGGGTGTTTCGAACCGTTACCGCGAGAAGGTCGCCGACGCTGGCCATGCCAGTGCGGACCGTGATTGGCGGACGAAAACCTTCAACTACAAGGTCGCGACCAACGTTCCGTCTACGCATTCGATTTGCATCCGTCTGAAGGAGGCGGCGGACAAGATCCGCGCCGAGACCGACGGAGAGCTGAATATCCGCGTGTTCGCGGATGGGCAGCTTGGATCGGATGCCGACCTATTCGGCCAAGTTGTCGCTGGCGCTGTTGAACTCGCTAGTCTGCCCGGACTGGTCCTTGGCAACCTGGCCCCGGTCGCTTCGCTGAACGGAGTAGGCTTCGCCTTCTCGGATTATCCCGAAGTGTGGAGGGCCATGGATGGTCATTTAGGTCGCTACATCCGCGCACATATCGCGAAACTTGATCTTACGGTGTTCGACAGGGTTTGGGACAACGGCTTTCGACAAATCACTTCATGCACCCCTATCAGCGTGGCGCAAGATCTAGTCGATCTAAAAATTCGTGTCCCGCCAAGCCCGCTGCTCTTCTCTCTGTTCAGAACATTGAAGGCGGCGCCCGTGGTGATCAATTTCAACAAGCTCTACACCTCGTTACACACCAAGATCGTCGAAGCGCAAGAGAATCCACTGCAGATCATCGCGGAGAGCAGGCTGTATCAAGTTCAGAAATGGTGCGCGCTAACGAACCACGCTTGGGATGGGTATTGGCTACTCGGCAACAAGCGAGCCTTCGAGGTTCTGCCGATGTCTCTGCTAGAGACCGTCACCAGGAACTTCGATATGGCCGCACTCGCTCAGCGGGCCGACAGCGAAGCGCTTGCGGCTTCCTTGGAAAAAGTTTTGGCGCCCAAGGGCTTGACTGCGCCCGGGGCATTTCGTGCGGCCCTTAAAGAGGCCGGATTTTACGCCGAGTGGAAGATCAAATTTGGCGACGAGGCCTGGGCCAAACTCGAGGCGGCCGTGGGAGAGCTTGCGTGATCTCCTATTGGTAGAACGACAAATGAAAGACATTTAATGCCGACACCGCACATCATTGGCTGGGGCCATACCCCGTTTGGAAAGCTCGATCTTGTAGACATCGAGCAGCTCATTCGGGACGCGGCGCTCCCTGCGCTCGAAGCCGCAAGCGTCGCTCCGGCGGACATCGACGGCATCTTTATCGGGACATTCAACGCCGGTTTTGTTGCGCAAGACTTCAGCGCCTCCCTGGCCGCGGTTGCTCTTCCCCAGTTTCGTCACACGCCGGCCACGCGTCTTGAAAATGCCTGCGCCACAGGATCCGCGGCCTTGTGGGCGGCACTCGATGCTTTGGAGAGTGGCAGGATCAAGCGAGCATTGGTTGTGGGCTTCGAGAAGATGAACACTCTTCCTAGTGCACAGATAGGCGAGATCCTGCTCAAGTGCTCCTATGTGAAGCAGGAGGGCGGCAAGCCCGGCGGCTTCGCCGGAATCTTTGCCGAGATTGCGAGCGAGTATTTTCGCCGGTACGGCGACCAGTCCGATGCGCTCGCAGCCATCGCCGCCAAGAATCATCGCAATGGCGTGGACAACCCGTACGCGCACATTCGTCGCAATCTCGGTTTTGATTTCTGCCGAACCGTTTCCGACAGGAACCCGAAAGTGGCAGGACCTTTGAAGCGTTCTGACTGTTCAATGGTATCCGATGGCGCCGCAGCAATAGTCATCGCGATGGAGCCGCCATCGGGAGTGAATTCTGTCCGATGGCGTGCTCGCGCGCAGGTCAACGATTATCTGCCGCTCTCCCTTCGCGATTGCACTCGGTTCGAGGGCGCTGCTCTCGCCTGGTCGAAAGGTCTTGCTCAAGCTCGGGTCGCCCTCACAGACCTCGATCTTGTCGAAACGCACGACTGTTTCACGATCGCCGAACTGATCGAGTACGAGGCCATGGGCTTGGCCCAGCCCGGCCAAGGCGCGCGAGTGATTCTCGATGGTGTAACCGCCAAACAGGGGAGGTTACCGGTCAATCCGTCTGGTGGATTGAAGTCACGCGGGCACCCAATCGGCGCCACCGGCGTCTCGCAGCACGTGATGATGGCGATGCAACTGACGGGGCAAGCGAAGGAGATGCAGATTCCCGACGCCGCTTTGGGCGCCGTGTTCAATATGGGCGGCGCGGCCGTTGCGAACTATCTCAGCGTGCTTGAGGCGACATGAACGCGGCCCAAGTCATGAATCTCGGCAGTCTTCTCAAGCAAACCGCACAGCTGTATCCGCAGCATGTGGGTGTGATCCGTGACGAAGAGCGATGGACGTGGCGTCAAATCGACCAGCGCGTCGACGCAGTGGTGGCGGCGCTTCGTCAACTCGGCCTTAAAAAGGGCGACAGGATTCTCGTCCAGTCGCGAAACAACATTCAGATGTTCGAAAGCTGTTGGATCGCGTTCCGGCTTGGCTGCGTCTGGGTTCCGACAAACTTTCGCCTCACGCCTCCGGAGGTAGCCTACTTGGGCGCCTCTAGCGGCGCCAAGGCCATGATCTACGAAGGCGATTTCGCCGGACATGTTGACGCCGTGCGATCGGCCTCAAGTACACTCGAACATATTGTGTGTCTCAATTCCCCGCGTGAGGGAGAGCATGCCTATGAAGACCTGGTGAAGCGCTTCCTAGGCCAACGACCTGGGCCGGCTGCTGTGGAGTACGACGACCCATTATGGTTTTTCTACACCTCCGGCACGACCGGAAAACCGAAAGCTGGCGTGCTTACACATGGTCAGATGGCTTTCGTCGTCACCAACCATCTCTCCGATCTCATCCCCGGGACTAAGGAGACGGATCGCTCGATCGCCGTGGCGCCGCTCTCGCATGGCGCCGGTATTCATGCGCTACTGAACGTTGCGCGTGGGGCGGCGACCGTCCTTCTGCCCGGGGAAAAGCTTGATCCCGAAATCTTCTGGCGCTTCGTGCAGCAGCATCGAGTGAGTAATCTGTTCACCGTGCCAACCATCATCAAGATGCTGGTCGAGCACCCCGCTGTAGATCGGCACGATCATAGTTCTCTGCGCTTTGTCGTTTACGCAGGAGCTCCGATGTATCGCGCAGACCAACAGCTCGCCTTGCAGAAGCTGGGGAACGTGCTGGTGCAATACTTCGGCTTGGGCGAGGTGACTGGGTGCATCACCGTATTGCCCCCGGATATGCACTCGCTGAACGACGACGACCCCAATGCCAACATTGGTTCGTGCGGGCGCCCGCGTACTGGCATGGAGGTCGCCGTCCTCGACGAAAATCTGAACTCGGTGCCGGTCGGGACTGTGGGCGAGATCTGCTGCCGCGGACCAGCGGTGTTCTCTGGCTATCACGCTAATCCGGAGGCGACTGCCAAGGCACTTCGCGGCGGATGGTTTCATACCGGCGATCTTGGACGGCTAGACGAACGCGGCTTGCTCTACATTACGGGCCGCGAGTCAGACATGTACATTTCTGGCGGCTCCAACGTCTATCCGCGCGAAGTCGAGGAAGTCATCCTGATGCACCCGGGCGTTGCCGAGGTCGCGGTGGTCGGCGTCCCCGATCCTAAATGGGGTGAAATCGGCATCGCAGTCGTCGTCCGTAAGGAAGGCGCACAGATGGTCGACGAGGAAGACCTGCTTGCCCACCTGGAAGGCCGCTGCGCGCGATACCGCTGGCCAAAGCAGATGCTGTTCTGGGAAGCCATTCCAAAGTCCGGATACGGGAAGGTCAGCAAAAAAGACCTGAGGCACATGCTCACGGAGCGAGACGGCGTACCACGCAACAATAACCGCTAATGCGAAAGGAGAGGATGATGACGGATCAGGTTATTCGTGTTCTTGCTGCGAGAACCGAGTTTTCGTACTTCAAAGCGATCAACGATGCGTTGCCGGGAGTACGGCGCAGTTTTCTTATGCTGAGCTTGCTGGGAATAGTCGGAATTTCACTTGCTGGGACACCGGCAAGCGCCCAAAAGAAATACGACACCGGGGTCACCGACTTCGAAATCAAGATCGGAAACACCATTCCATATTCCGGACCGGGGTCTGCCTTTGCCGTGATTGGCAAGAGCGAGGCCGCCTACTTCAACAAAATCAATGCGGAAGGCGGTGTCAATGGCCGCAAGATCAACTTCATCAGCATCGATGACAGTGCAAGCCCACCGAAAACCGTCGAGCAAGCGCGCAAGCTCGTCGAAGGCGAAGAGGTCTTTCTGCTATTTAGTCCGCTCGGCAGCGCCTCAAACTCGGCG
Source organism: Bradyrhizobium sp. T-1 (assembly GCF_053592855.1). Classification (NCBI taxonomy): domain Bacteria; kingdom Pseudomonadati; phylum Pseudomonadota; class Alphaproteobacteria; order Hyphomicrobiales; family Nitrobacteraceae; genus Bradyrhizobium; species Bradyrhizobium sp. T-1. Next base: position 1,540,376 of record NZ_CM132115.1, read on the forward strand.
ATCCATAAGTACATGAACGCCAAGAAGGTTCCCCAGCTTTTTCTCGTGAGTGGTTCGACCAAGTGGGGCGATCCAAAGAGCTATCCATGGACAATGGGCTGGATGCCAAACTATCAGGCCGAGGCTCGCATCTTTGCAAAGTACATCCTCGACACCAAGCCTGATGGCAAGATCGCCATTCTTTATCAAAATGACGATTTTGGCAGAGATATGTTGAAGGGTCTGACGGACGGTCTCGGCGCCAAAGCCAACATGATCGTCGCAAAGGTAAGCTATGAACTGACTGACCCCACTATCAGCAGTCATGTCGTCAATTTGAAATCGAGCGGCGCTGATATCTACGTCAGCATGACCTCGCCCAAATTCGCGGCCCAAAGCCTTCGGAAAGTTAAGGAGCTCGGATGGATGCCGCTGCATTTCCTTCCCAGCGTTTCCTCATCGATTGGCGGCATTATCAAGCCCGCGGGTTATGACGCAGCCCAGGGGGTAATCTCGGTCACGTATAGCAAAGACGTCACCGACCCTGCGTGGAAGGAGGATGCTGGCGTGAAGGAGTACGACGCCTTTCTCTCCAAGTGGTATCTAGATGCAGATCGCATCGATGCCAACGTCGGTTACGGCATGATGGCTGCGCAAACGCTCGTGCAAGTACTGAAGCAATGCGGAGACGAATTGACACGCGAGAACGTCATGAAGCAAGCCGCCAACCTCAAGGACTTTGAGCTCGGTTTGCTCTTGCCGGGTATTAAGATCAACACGTCGCCTACCGACTTCTATCCAATCGAGCAGGAGCAGCTCGTCAAGTTCGAAGGCGAGAGCTGGGTAAGATTCGGAGACATCATCTCAGGTGAGGTCCGGGACTAGATAGACAATCCGAAACGACAAAAGTGTCGTCGAAGGCCGATTTGTCTGAAACGACGGTGGCGGTCCCAACTCACAAGAAAGGAGCAATCAGATGCAGATCAATGTGGGACGTCGCCAGCAATGAAAATATCCGCATCGTCGAATGGACGACCCGCAACGTTGGACCAAGTATACATCCTTCCGGACTTTACATTTGAAAGCGGCGAGAAACTTCAGAACATGAGATTCGGCTATTCGACCTATGGGACGCTTAACGCCGAGAAATCGAACGCAATTCTTGTCACCCCCGGCACGAGTCAGGACCGCAATGCATACAATCTTTTTGTCGGACCCGGCAACGCCTTCGACACTGACAAGTACTTTGTCATCTCCGTCGATGGTATTGGAGCTGGGCTATCGAGCCAACCCAAGGACGGCCTCGCTGCAAACTTTCCGCGTTACAACATTCGCGATATCGTCCGTGCCGAACATGATCTCATAACGAAGCATCTTGAGATAGCCAAACTTCACGCAGTTGGCGGACCGTCCATGGGGTCTTTCCAGGGACTGGAGTGGGGCATCAACTACCCGGATGCTATGAAAGGGTTGATATTGATCGTTCCTGCAGGACGGAGCGACCGGCACTTTCATGCCATTGTGGATGCGTTCCAAGCCGCTATCAAGCTCGACCCCAACTATAAGAATGGGAAGTACACCGAGAATCCAGTGGACGGAATCGTCCTTGCTGGCATGGTCTACTTCCCTTGGCTCTATAGCGATGAGCACATAAACACGATCGGTGATGATGCATGGGACCAGGCTCTTCGAGCGTTCGGCGAATTCTGGGCGAGAGAATGGGACGCTAACGGCCTTCTCTATCGCTACAGTGCCTCTCGAAATTTCGATGCCTCCAAGCCGTTCGGAGGCGATTTAATGAAGGCGCTTGCGCAGGTGAAGGCGAGGGCGCTGATTATGCCGAGCATGACAGATCGCACACTACCGACGTATCTGGCACGGGAGCTTTCCCAAGGCATCAAAAACAACAAGTACATAGAGATACCGAGCTATCTAGGGCACATTGCCTGTTGGCCCGAGAGCGACAAGACAGCGGAGTACGCCTTCGTTGCCCAGCAACTGAAGGACTTCCTCTCAGAGCTTTAAATCAATGGGCTCTATCGGTGCGAGTGGCGACAATTCGTTACGTAGGTTTACACGTGCTCCGGCCGGGAGAAATGGGCCTGCCCGACTGGAACGTCATGCTGCCCAATCCGAGGATTGATCGACAGTGTTGCGCGCGGGTGCCGCGCCGCAAGCAGCACCGCGGCCCAGATATGATGGATGTCACTGACTTCGATGAGCAGACTGTGCTGCGGGCCGACATTCCTCGCCTCCCGAAAGTAGAGCGAGTAGACGGCCCGGAACTGTGTGAATTGACTAGCCATGATTGTCTCGATGCCGCCACCCACTAGTGAGGCGCTTATCTCATTGCGGCCCATATCGATGTCCACAGTTCGCGCAAGCTCGCCGCAACGAATTACGGGCGGGCCCCCTGGCATCGTCGGCGGTTCGTACGGCTCGAACACCCTCGGTGGCACGCGCTCTCCGGACCTCCTCGCTTCGCTCCGCGTCGACCAGGCTTGGGGCCTCTTCCAGGCATCGTTCGCGGCGCATGACAACCACGTTGGCTACTACGGCGCCACCGAGTTGACCGGCCGTCCGGACGACAAGTGGGGCTGGGCTGCTCAGCTGGCCCTGTCGATCAAGAACATCCCGACTGGCGCGGGTGACACGATCAACTTGCATGGCGTCTACACCGACGGTGCGACCCGGTACGACATTCAGGTTGTCGCTCCGAATTCGCTCAGCATGTACAGCGGTGCTGGCCTCGCCGGCGCTCATCGGCTTTGCCAACGCTCCGGACACCGTCTTCATCACCGGTGGCTCGCAGCAGAGCATCACGACCTGGGGCTTCCGCGGTGGTTACACCCACAACTGGGATCCCTACTGGAACACGGGCATCTACGGTGCGTATGCTGGCGTTCGCTTCAACGACACCAGCAAGGTGTTCATCTGCGGTTCCGCGGCCATGGGTGCTCTCTCCTGGTCGCCGGTTCGACCTGCAACCCGGACTTCAACATCACTCAAGCGGGCATCATCACCCGTTGGACTCCTGTGAAGAACTTGACCTTCTCGGGTGACTTCAACTGGACCCGCCTCGATCAGAAGTACTCCGGCGCAGTCCTGAGCCCGGGTTTTGCCCCTGGTGCAAAGCCGCTGCCGTGTACGAGGTGAAGGATCAGGACAGCCTCGCCTTGCTGCTCCACGCTCAGCGCAACTGGTGGGGCCGCAACCACAACTAAAGCGACCCAGCTAGCTTCTACCGTGAGCCTCCAAAGGCCTAGCGTCTGCGCCGCGCTCGCTTCTGCCGGTTACGATACTCTCGCGATTCTCATTAAGAACAAGATCGCCTACACCAAGGTCGTATTCAACAAACCGGAACTGGTGATCGACGATCCGGCGCCTGCCGTCCAGCTCGGCGCCAAGATCGGATCCGCAGCCGCCAAAGTCATTCTCTCGACCCGCAAATACGATCCAGCTACTGGGAAGTTCGGTGACGGATCGAAGGCGCAGCCCGGCATGCAATCGCTGTCCACAAGCGCGCTTCACGGATTTGTTCAAAGGGCCTATCGGGAAGCGGGACTGGGACATCGATCCCAGCCAGCTTCCGGTGGCGCTCGGAGGACATTGGACGAGGTGATGCCGTTCGTCTTGGCCGATCCGCACCTGCCGCCGGGACCGAAATTCGAACGCAAGTTCAAGAATCTCGCTGAGGCGGAGGTCGTCAAACGGGCAGAGCCGCATCTGGCTCGGCATCCATTGGCAGTATGACGCCGACGACGGCATCAAGCAGGGGCAAGCGATCGCGAAGGACATCTTCGCATTGTTCAACGGCTAGTTCGACCAGAAACAAGCGCGAGCGGTGGCCTGCACCTCCGGACGAGAGAGATTCGTCTAGGGTCAATCGTTGTAGCATGAACCGCCCTGAGCCCAGGGCGGCAACCGGTTCGGGCCGGCTACAACTTCTAGCGGAATGGATTCAGGGTCTTATCGATCTGGCGACCGACGACCCGCCGTGCCGACAAATAGCCGCTGAGAGGCCTCTCGCGCCGGCCTGGCTGGGAGTTTTTCGAAAAGGTGCTCTCGTCCCACGACATCGAGGCCCACTCGGCTGGCGGTAAGGTCCGAACAACGAAGCGACGCTCGATCTCACCCGCGGCGGCCGAAACGTTCGTACGTGACCTCGAGCGGTTTCCCTTCACTCCAGGACTTTGGTGCAGCATCCGCAAGATGCAGGAGGCTATAGACGGTGTCGTACTTCTCGCTCCTGAACGAAGGCTCCCTGACGCGCTCGTTGAACCATGCCCCGGCCGCGTGATCGACGCCGCTCCCTCCTCGACAACTGTAATACATTTGATTATAATAATGGTCGTCATCGCGCCGGCTGTCCTGGTGATTGGGCTTTTGGGCAGCGAACGTCTAAGCTGGAATGGGTTGCAATACGATCGATGACGACAATGCGAGATTTTGTCGGAGAATCTGGGCTTCGCGATATCGTGGTTCGCAAGACCACGGCCGCGCAGCAGGTTGCGGATGGCCTTTCAGACCTCATTCTTTCAGGTAAAGTTACACCAGGTCAGCGTCTTCGCGAGAGTGCCATGGCCTCGGAACTCGGCGTCGCCCGCAACACCATTCGCGAGGCGATTCGGTTGCTTGAAATTGCAGGCTTGGTGCGCGTGGAGGTTAATCGCGGCGTTGTTGCGATTTCGCCAACGCCAGAGAGCTTGAAAAGCCTCTACAGCGCACGCCTCGTTCTCGAAACGGGTGCGGTCGGGCAGCGGCGCTCCAAGGAGAAGATCCAACACGTCCGGCGCGCATACGACCAATTGATCGAGTCCACAAAGTCTCGAGTCGTGAATGTGATTGTGCGTGATGATTTGGCGTTCCATGCCGCCATAGTGTCGATGCTCGAAAGCCCCCGAATTGATCAGTTCTTTGATCAATTGGCGCGCGAGCTGCGTTTCTACCTAGTGTACTTATGCGAACAGAACAAGGAATTCTTGCGATCGGCCAAGGTGGTAGACGAACACTATCCGATTATGAACGCCATCGAAACGGGAAGCTCGAAATTGGCGCGAGAAGAAGTCGAGCAGCACATCAGCAAGAACTATAGCCGTGTGAGAGACCTCATTTTTAGAAACCTCGGTAGGAAAGGATCTCAAATTGACATGCTTGACCGATGAAGACTGGGCGGTCTCGCCGAGAGCGTCCGCGCCGGTTGTCGTTCGGTGGGCCGGCCGTTCGAGTTCTGAGACAGTGCAACATCTCCGGGAGCAGCTGTACTTCGTCCATTCCAGCTAACCTCGGCGTCGGCAATCAGGATCTGAGCCTCGGCGACAAAACCATTCACGACCCGCGGTGGGATGACGGCGGCCGCCGGCAAAAAAGAGAGGAAGGTACGCCAAGGAGTTCGAGCCTTCTTTCATTCCCCTAAGATATTGGTCTTAGCCTGAAGAATATGCTGTCGCATGAGGTATTCTGCGTCACTAGCACTCCTGTCTAGAATCGATGCAAGAATGCCCTCGTGACTCTTCCTGTAGATAATCATGCGATCCAGAGTTAACGACTGTTCTTTCATGCGACCCCAGAGCTTTCCCGCTCGCAATTCATCAATACGCTCGTACAGGGCAATTAGCAGCTCATTGCGCGCAGCCTTAACGATTGTTCGATGGAAAATGGCATCGAGACGCTCAAATTCCGCCTGTGTTTCGACCGCTCGGCTCTTTTCTATACATCGAGCCATCTCGTCGATTTCATGTGGTGAGGCTCTCTGAGCTGCGAGCGCTGCAATTGGCGGCTCGATGATCAAACGCGCTTCAAAAACTTCGGCCGGATAAGTGCGAAGAGCCTCGCGCCCTGATGAGGCCTTAGCTGATGTCGTGTGAAAAACGGAAGCTCCAGCGATAAACGTTCCCCTCCCGACGTGACGGACTACCTGTCCCTCGGACTCGAGTTTGGCGAGCATGCGCCTCAAAGCGGTGCGAGGTAGACCCAGCTTCGGTGCGAGATCTCTCTCCGGAGGTAACCTATCGCCGGGTTTGAGATTCTCCGCTTGGATAAAATCCTTGAGAGCTACGCTCACTTTGGGGCGCCTTCTGAGCAATAGAAATGACGCAACCAATTTGGTCCATATTGACGATTGGTTCAAGACCAATAATGGTGATTCCGAAGGAATGGTTTTGCCATTATTCGGTGGCGAGAAAAGGATGATGATGGACGCAGCACGAAACCCGCCCAAGATGGCTAGCCGGGTCGATATCGTGGCCTCTATCCCGACCTCGCTCCTGATCGGGGGCCAATGGTTGCTCGCGGCGAGTGGCGACACGTTTCCCATCATTGATCCGTCCTGCGGTGAAGAGCTGACCGAAGTTGCTGACGCGACTGTCCAGGACGCAATACGAGCGATAGACGCTGCGGAAATCGCTGCTACGGCGTGGGCTACAACCGCGCCTCGCCAGCGCGCGGATTTTCTCATGAGGTCCTTCCACCTCATCTGCGAGCGCGCCGAATGGCTTGCGCGAGTGGTAACCCTCGAGAACGGCAAATCGCTGAGCGACGCGCGCGGCGAGATTGCATATGCCGCCGAATTCTTTCGTTGGTACGCCGAGGAGGCGGTCCGGGGCTTAGGCGAAGTGGGGCACGCTCCCGCCGGAAAGGGGGTGAAGATCCTCGTTCAGCACCAGCCCATCGGCATTGCAGTGCTGGTGACACCTTGGAACTTCCCCGCAGCGATGGCGACGAGGAAGATCGCACCCGCCTTGGCGGCCGGGTGTACCTGCATTTTGAAACCTGCGGCCGAAACGCCGCTAACGGCACTCGCGATAGGTGAGATCATGATCGAAGCGGGCGTCCCAGCGGGGGTGGTCAACATTTTGCCTACGCGTTCGGCTGGTCCCATCGTGAGCGCCCTGTTGCACGATCCGCGCGTTCGTAAGCTATCCTTCACGGGATCTACCAATGTAGGGCGAATCCTGCTGCGCGAAGCGGCCGATCAAGTCGTTAGCTGCTCTATGGAACTTGGTGGAAACGCTCCGTTCATCGTCTTCGACGATGCGGACTTGGAGGAAGCAATCGTCGGCGCGTTGATCGCCAAGATGCGCAATGGCGGCGAGGCCTGCACCGCCGCGAACCGCTTCTATGTTCAGCGCGGCATTTACGATGCGTTCGTGCGGCGTCTCGGCGAGGAGATGGGTAAGCTGCGTGTGGGGCCGGGATTGGACGAAACTACGCAGCTGGGCCCCCTCATTACACACTCCGCCGTCGGTAGGGTCAGCCGTCTGGTGGATGATGCGGTAGGCCGTGGCGCCCGGATCGTCACCGGTGGCAGGCCGATCAAAGGCGCTGGCTATTACTATCCGGCGACGGTGATCGCTGATGTCCCCTGTGACGCTCCGATACTGTGCGAAGAGATTTTCGGTCCCGTCGCTCCGGTAGTTCCGTTCGACAATGAGGAGCAGGCCATCATCATGGCCAACAACACGGAGTATGGCCTGGTAGCCTATATTTTCACACGGGATCTGGCTCGCGCTCTACGCGTTGCTGAGCGGATCGAAAGCGGCATGACAGGGATCAATCGCGGTGTCGTGTCCGACGCTGCGGCGCCTTTCGGCGGCGTGAAGCAAAGCGGGCTCGGGAGAGAGGGTAGCCATCATGGAATGATGGAGTTCCTCGAGCCTCGATACGTCTCTGTCCACTGGTGATCGCCACCACGGATCCGCAAGATCGGAAGCAATCATGATTATCTCGAACTCCGCCGCTGCGCGCGACATTGCACATCAGTTGCATCCATACACCAATGCAATCAAACATGCTGAGAGTGGCCCGATCGTCATTGAACGAGGGGAGGGAATCTACGTCTACGACAACATGGGCAATCGATATATCGAGGGGCTCGCGGGGCTTTGGAGCGTGGCCGTGGGCTTCGGCGAACGACGTCTGGTCCAAGCTGCTGCGCGCCAGCTCGAACGGCTGCCCTACTATCATATCTTCTCCCACAAGTCGCATATGCCGTCGATTGAGCTAGCCGAAAAATTGGCTGCTATGACGCCGGAAGGGCTTAACCATGTTTTCTTCACCAACTCCGGTTCGGAAGGAAATGATACCGTCGTCAAGCTTGTCTGGTACTACAACAACGCCTTGGGGCGGCCTCAAAAAAAGAAATTTCTGGCGCGCAAGCTTGGCTATCACGGCGTGACCGTAGCGGCGGCGAGCCTCACTGGCCTTCCAAACAATCATCGCGACTTCGACGCACCAGCAATTCCGGTGCGTCATTTGACTTGCCCGCATTTCTATCGCTTCGGATTGCCTGGAGAGACCGAAGCCGGGTTTGTTGATCGGCTTGCGGCCGAACTCGAGGCGGTTATTGCCGAAGAGGGGGCCGACACCATTGCAGCCTTCATCGGTGAGCCGCTAATGTCAGCTGGGGGGGTCATCACCCCACCCAACGGCTACTGGCAGAAAATTCAAGAGATCTGCCGACGTCACGACATTCTCATCGTTGCAGATGAGGTGATTACTGGCTTTGGCCGGCTTGGTGTGGCGTTCGGAGCCGACTTTTATTGCATCCAGCCTGACATCATGACGCTGTCGAAGCAGATCACCTCATCCTATCAGCCTCTGGCCGCGGTCATGATCTCAGACGCGATCTACGACATCGTGGCCGCCAACAGCGGCAAGATCGGCACTTTCGGGCATGGCTATACTGCTTCCGGTCATCCGGTGGCGACTGCCGTGGCGCTTGAGAACCTCGCGATTATCGAGGAGCGCGGGTTGATAACCAATGCGAACAGAATGGGCAAGGTTCTGCATCAGCGTCTTGGCCAGCTGGCCGATCATCCACTGGTAGGAGAGGTTCGGGGGGCTGGCCTGATCGCAGCTGTGGAACTGGTCTCCGACAAAAGCACCAGGGCGCCATTCGATAAGCCGGGTAAGGTGGGTATGTGGTTCTTCCAGCAGGCGCATCGCCACGGTCTCATCGTGCGCGCAATCGGGGACAGCATTGCCATCTGTCCGCCGCTGATCATCACCCAAGCTCAGGTGACGGAATTGGCCGATGCTTTCGAACAGACTCTGGCGGACACTGCGAACTGGATTGCCGCTGGTATGCCGGACTGATCACGAGCTGCGAGGGACACTGAGAGCGGAAAGCGGCGTGCGGTCGATGTTCGAGCCTCTCCACAGATCGGCACCAGCCGGAAGACAGCAGGCCAACCCGATTGCCACGACCGGTTTTGGCCCGCTCATGCTTGACCACTGGGAAGGGCAGACGCTGCCACCGACATGCTGCGCACGGCATCATCGACGACGACGAGGCTCATCCTGCTAACGCGGGGCTGCGGTGGCGAGGCCCGCACGCAAGAAGGGTGTGAGCATATCCGGGGGTATCTCGGGATGAATGATGGCTTGGCGGGAGCGGTCTCCCGCATGAGTGAGGTGCAGGATATGATACTGAATGACAGTGAGTACGCGGCAAATGACGGTCTGGGTCTTGCTCGCCTGCTGTATGCCCGGAAGGTTAGCCCGCGTGAACTTATGGAACACGCAATCGCAGCGGCAAATGTAGTCAACGCGCGATTGAATGCCTTCTGCTTTCCTCGGCATGAGGCGGCATTGAAGGAAGCGGACAAGGCTGAGCTGAAGGGGACTTTTGGCGCGCTTCCCTTCGTCATCAAGGACTCGGGCATAGCAGCGCAGGGCCACGAAGGCAGCATCGGTTCTCGCCTTTTCGCGGGGTCTGTCTCAACCACTGATTCAACCCTCGCTGCTCGGTTTCGCGCTGATGGGCTTCTGAGTTTCGGTCGGACGTCCGCGCCGGAGATGTGCATGTCGCCGACGACCGAGGCGCTTCAAAACGGAGGTCCAACGCGCAACCCCTGGGACCCGGGTAGGTCAGCCGGGGGCTCTAGTGGCGGAGCGGCGGTCGCTGTTGCCACAGGAGTGGTACCGATAGCCCATGGTAGTGATGGTGGAGGTTCGATCCGTATCCCTGCCGCCTGTTGCGGTGTTTTCGGGTTCAAGTCTTCACGCGGATTGGTGCCGCATGGGCCGGCGAGGGGAGAGGGCTGGGGAGGCCTAGCCGTTCATGGTGTAATCAGCCGCAGTGTTCGGGATAGCGCGGCGGCAATGGACGGCATCGCCGGTATGGAGCCCGGCTCTCCCTATGCTGCGCCGTCCAAGCCGAAATCCTATCTCGCAGAGTTGGGCGTTCCATTCGAGCGGCCGCTGCGGATCGCGCGCTGGACCGAGGCCTGGGGAGGCGTCGAGATCGCGCCGGAATGCCTGGCTGCGATCTCTCAAGCCTCCGACGTCTTGACAAACCTCGGGCACGAAGTCGTGCAGGCGCCATTGCCGCAGATCGACTATGACGGCTTCATTGAGGCGCTGATCAATGTGCTTTGCACGAATGCAGCATTGTCAATTGGCGATTTCCTGAAGACTAGCCCCCGCCTGAATTGGAAGGATCTACTTGAGCCGGCAATCCTCGACGCATGCATGATCGGGCAGAACATGTCGTCGATACAATATGTTGCCTCTATCAATGCGTTTCATCGGATTGGGCGCATCGTGGACGCCTATATGCAGGATTACGACTTCATCCTCTCTCCGACGTTGAGCCTGCCGCCTCTTCCGCTTGGTGCCTTGTCGATGAATGACGATTTCCGGTCCTTCAGACGCAAGGCCGCACGCTACACCACCTTCCTCGCAGTGTTCAATGCATCCGGACAGCCCGCCGCCAATGTCCCACTCTATCGGACCCAAGCAAACCTGCCAATTGGCGTTCAGATCATTGGCCGGTTCGGCGCGGATGCAGATGTTCTTCGTCTCTGTGCCCAGATCGAAAGAGATCATTCGTTCGTCAGGCTGGCGTGAATACTTGAAGTGTGCTACAATACAACATTAGGCTTGCGTTCATGTAGATATATGTGATCGACTTGCTTTGTGACCAGCTCCGACCAACGCGATGGCCAGAGAGACCAAGGAACAGAGGTCGAATTGAAAAGCGCAGTGAAATTGGCGGAATCAGAGAAGCGAGCCGATGAAAATCGATTGCAGACCATGTCTGAGGTTGTTTTGGCTGAAGCCCGCCATGTAACGGTGGCGTTCGGTACATTCGAGGCAGTCAAGTCGGCGAATCTTTCGGTCCGCAAGGGCGAAGTTGTTGCGATTATTGGTCCGAGCGGGTCCGGCAAGAGCACGCTCCTGCGTTGCTTCAACTATCTTCAGCCACCAACGTCCGGGTCGCTTTATGTCGACGGAGAGAGGATTGGCAACGACAAGGGCAGAGCGTCCAACGCTGAGTTGATGCGCTTGCGTCGCAAGGTCGGCATGTGTTTTCAGTCGTTCAACCTCTTCCCGCACCTCACCGCCGTCGAGAATATAGATTTGGCACAGGTGTCGGCGCTCGGCCGCTCCCGCACTGAATCGCGTGAGCGTAGCATGGATCTTCTCAAGAGAGTCGGCCTTGAGGCGAGGGCGAATACGAAGCCTGCGCGCTGTTCTGGCGGTCAGCAGCAGCGGATCGCAATCGCGCGCGCGCTCGCTCTGGATCCTGAACTGATGTTGTTCGACGAACCCACCTCGGCGCTTGACCCGGAGCTCGGTTATGAAGTTCTGGCCGTTATGCGTGAGTTGGCCGGCAGCGGAATGACCATGATCGTCGTCACGCATGAGATGCGGTTTGCAGAAAGCGTCGCTGACCGTATCGTTTTCATGGCCGACGGAGAAATAATCGAAACCGGTTCGCCGCAACAGGTGTTGCGCGCACCTACGCAGGCTCGGACACAAAAGTTCCTGAAGATGGTGTTCGACCGATGACTGAGGTTCTCAAGTACATTCCGATCATCGCGCTCGGAGTTTCTACGACAATCACCCTGGCGATTATCTGCTTTGCTGTCGGTGCGCTGTTGGGGTTGGTCATCGTGTTCGCTCGGTTGTCAGGAAATGTAGCTCTGAGCCGTGCCGCAGCTGCTTATGTCTCCGTTGTCCGCGCAATCCCACCGATCACCTGGCTCTTCATCATTTTTTACGGTCTTCCTCAGCTCGGACTGCGGTTCTCGAGTTTTTCGGCAGCAGTCCTTGGTCTGGGGCTGATTTGCTCGGCTTATATCTCAGAGATCTACCGCTCCGGTTGGAATGGCCTCGCATCTGGACAGATCGAAGCTTGCAAGGCGCTTGGTCTGTCGAGATTTTCAGCATTCACGAGGGTCATATGTCCACAGGTGGCGGTGATTATCCTGCCCATGGCCATCAGCTACTTTATCGCGGTCCTCAAGAATTCCGCGGTGGTTTCGGTGATTGGCGTCAGTGACATTACCGAACGAGCGCTCGCGCTCAGCCACTCGGCACCAAATCCATTTGACGTCTTCGTCGCAGCAGGCGCGGTCTACATGCTGGTAAGCGTGCCAGTCGGTGTCATTGGTCGATTTGCGGCTCCATGGATGAGCCGCAGACTAGGCGTGGCATGATGGGTACGCTTGTTGTTTTCCTCAGCGCAATGTTGCCGGGACTGATCGTTAGTCTGCAGGTGATCGTCGGTGTTGTGCTGATCGGGATCCCCCTTGGCCTACTTCTTGCCATCGGTTTGATCAACCAAAGCCCGATGATACGAGTCATTGCGCTGATCGCTGTCGAAATCTGTCGCGGAATCCCCGCGCTGGTCATGCTCTATATAGTCTATTTTGGCCTTCCGCAGTTTAACGTGGTGCTCGACTCGGTGCCTTCTGCCTGCCTAGGCTTGGGCATCAGCATGGCTGGATTCGTAGCTGACGTATTTCGTTCAGGACTGCTAGCGGTCCCGAACGGACAGATTGAAGCAGCGGCAGCTATCGGATTGTCACGGGGAGCGGCATTCTGGAAAGTTGTTCTACCGCAGACGGTACGGATCGTCACTCCACCCATTCTTGGCTATGTCATCAGCTTCTTCCAGGCGACTTCGCTTGCTTACGCAATCGCCGTCCCCGAATTGATGAACAAGTCCTACTCGGTGGCTTCTGACAATTTCCGTTTCCTTGAGGCGCTCACGCTTGCCGGCGTTCTCTATGCCGTCCTCTGCATCCCGGCGGCTCGATATGTCAACCAGCTGTCTGAGCGCGATAGCAAGCTAGGTCACTGAGTAACATTTGAGATGCTGAATACCAGAAATGTAGAGAGGGAAATGAAAATGCTTCCAAGAAATGGGCGGGGGATCGGCGCGGCTGCCCTCGCATTGACCGCCTTGGTTGCCGGAGCGGCATCCGCACAGTCCGATTGCACGCCTGACCACAAATTTCCAACGATCAAACCGGGTGTCCTTACCATCGCGGAGCCCGACTTCCCGCCGATCTTCACCTATAAGAATGGTGTTATGGGGGGGCTCGATGGTCTGTTCTTTGAGAAGTTCGCCAAGGCGAATTGCCTCAAGGTAGAAGTAATGATTCTCCCTATTGGCGGTATCGTTGAATCGGTGCGGAACGGATTGGCTGACGTAGGCGGCCCAGGCTTCACCGGTACGCCGGAGCGAGGCAAGGTCGTCGGGCTGACCAATAAAATGTACTATAACCGTGCTGTTTTCGTGGGAAAAGATCCGAGCGCCAATCTAGACGACTATGGCGGGAAAGTCTTGGGAACGGTTACAGGGTTCGTCTGGAACAGTGACGTCCAGGCCTGGGGCAAGGCAAATCTTCGTCTCTATGACTCTGCAGATATAGCCTTTGCCGATCTGCAGACTGGGCGGTTGCCTGTCAGCTTGTTTGGAGAGATTAACGCCCAGTATCGGATTTCCCTCGCTCCAGGTAGGGGACTCAAGGTCGTTGTGCCCGGACCGCATGAAGGCATTGCCGCATTCAACACGCCAAATCACACGCAAATCATTCACACCAAAGCCAATAACGCCCTGACCGAAGCACTCGATGCGGACATTGAAAACTGGCGCGCGGATGGCACACTCTTGTCGTTTTTGCAGAAGGTCAATCTGCCGGCGGATCTTCTGATCCCTTCCAAAGACGCTTCGAAAGTCAAGGCGGAGTAATCTCCTGCCCTGCAATTAGACAGGATGGCGCTCACGAAAATGTTTGCCGCAGCCGTCGAGGATGGGGCGGGTCCCCAGCAAGTGTGGGTCGGGAAGGACTTGATGGGGATGTCGCCGTGGCAAGTATGCGTGACGGCCGAATTGGCGAACAAAAGTATAAGCCGGCCCCGAAGGGCGAGATCGGCGTATTAGATTTCAATGCCGAGATTCAAGGCGGCTTTCAAGCTGAGATGTAGAGGCATCCGAGGCCTGCGTGCCTAGGGAAACAACAACTGCTTAGACAGTACGAAGAGGGAAGCCCGGTGTTTAGCGACGAAGTTAAGAAGAATTTGAGCCACGCCTCAGCTGTCACCTTGGGTGATGTGCTTGAAACTCGTGTGATGGTGACGCCAGACTGGTTAGCACTCGAGTATCTCGGCCACAATTTCACATACCGGGAATTGAACGAGATCGCGAACCAATGTGCTTGGTCGCTGGTCGACCTGGGCGTCGCCGCAGGAGAGGCCGTCGTTGTCCTTTCCGAGAATACGCTGGATTATCTTGGCCTGATCTATGGTGCCTCAAAGACTGGTGTCGCCGTTGCCGGGTGCAATTTTCGGCTTGCCCCGCGCGAGGTGGCCATCTCGATTTCAGTCGTTGCGCCGCGCTTTGTTTTCGTTTCGGCATCGCTCGAGCCCTTGTTGCGCGACGCAATGCCTCATTATCCCGAACACCTGCAGACGCCGCAGATCATTGTGTGGGACAAGAACGAGTTTGATGGCGGAAAGCCGCATCTCAGCGCCAGTCTGCGCCAGTCCAGAAAGAATGACCCACACATCGACGTTGATCCGGAACAGATTTTGGTCATCGTGTACACGAGTGGCACGACCGGAGCGCCGAAGGGAGCGGCACTGTCTCACCGCGCCATCATGGCGCGCGCCAGCATCATGGCGGCCGAAATGCCGCTGACGCGGCATGATAATTATGTCGCCTGGCATCCGCTCTTCCACATGTCCTGCTCGGACTATGTGCTGATCACCCATGCGCGCGGCGGAAAGGTATTTATGACGCCGCGCTTTGATGCTGCGGCAATCGCCGACTTCTGCACGCGCGAGCGGATCGGCTGGCTCTTCCTCGTTCCCGGCGTGCTGGATGAAGTCGCCGATGCCATTCGGGCAACTGGCAAGCCTGTAAAAGGTATTGGCTATGTCGGCTGTATGGCAGATCTGTCGCCGATCCATTCGCTAAGAAAAATTACTGAGGTTACGGGTGCCGGTTACTTCAACACTTACGGCACGACGGAAGTCGGCACCGTGCCGAGTTCTTATGGCACCATTGACCTCTCCGGAGAGGAGGTCCATTTCCGCAAAGTGCAAACGACCTTTTCCCGCGTGCGCATCGTCGATGCGAACGATGTGGATTGTCCGATAGGTGTGCCCGGGGAGATTTTGTACCGTACCCCCACGTTATTCAGCGGCTACTGGAATAATCCTAAAGCGACAGAAGAGGCAATGCGCAACGGCTGGTACCACTCGGGCGATGTCTGCGTGATGCACAAGGATGGAACGTTCGACCATGTCGGCCGCAGCAAATATATGATCAAGTCAGGGGGGGAGAGCATCTACCCTGCAGAGATTGAGCATGTCCTGCTGAAACATCCGAAAATCTCGGAGGTGCAGGTTATCAAGGTGCCGGACGAGAAATGGAGTGAAGTACCCGCAGCCTATATTGCCACGCACGATGGAAGAGACATCTCCCAGGACGAGTTAGACAACTTCTGTGCCACACAGATCGTGAAGTGGAAGATACCCAAGCACTATCGGTTCATTGGAATCGATGATTTTCCACGCAATGTTACGGGCAAGATCGAGCGGCCAAAACTGGAACAGATGTTCGCCGCCGAGACCGAAGTGCAAACGCCGGTCGCTTGATCCTCGTAATAGCCAAGCGCTAAGTTGTTATAGCGCATAGCACTTCAGTTCCGCTTTCTGGCCGACGTGCCACAAAGCAACGTAGCGTCTGGACGTCTCAGATGAAGCGCCTCGGCCGAGGTCCTTCCGGTTTGCGATGTCTACGTTCTCGTGGTCGTGCGCCCGTAGGCAGATCAAGGTGCTGTGCCGAGGGAGAGTAAGAGTTGGCATTTCCTGTGGCTCCCGGGACAGGCGAGTTTCACTATGCTCTTAATCAGCTGTGATTTGATTCTCAAATTAGCGATAAGCCGCTTCTCTTTGAGTAGACGCAGGACGCAGGTACCAGTTGTCGTCTCCTAGTTGTCTATGGTCGCCGAACGTTCTGTTTCGTGCGCGAGATCGATGAACTTCCCTTGCTAAACTGAAAAAATGTCCTACAGTTGTATTGTAGTGACGTCGTTGAAAGTTCCATCGCCCGAGCAAGCGCCGGGGACTTAGCCAAGAGGACACGCGCTTATGGCATTGCTGCAGGTATGTGCCGAACACGAAATTCTTGAGGGGAGGCATAAGATCGTTCCTCACGAAAAAGGAGATATCGGCGTCGTCCGCTTCAACGGTCGCTTGGTGGCCATCCGCAACCGCTGCCCCCATGCAGGAGCAAAACTTTTGTTCGGATCCGTGAGCAGGACAACCGTGGCCTCCTGTCCTCACCGTCTGGAATTGGGTTATGAGGACGGTGTGTTCATCTGTCCTTGGCACCACTGGGAATTCGACCTGCGCGACGGGGCCTGTCTCGCCGATCCGCGCACAAGGCTTGAGAAGTTTGCAGTCGAACAACGAGACGGCAAGATTTTTATCGAAATCCCGGACTAGCGAAACAGAAACCAGCCTCTTTCGGCAGGAGACGAGCGATGAACTTGCGTGTCAGCCCCTCTCAATCCACGGAGCCGTTGATCACCAGTTGGGCCATCGATTCCGATGTCCATCCCAACGTTGCCGACGGCCTGCGTAGCCTCAAGCCCTATTTGTCTAGTGCGTGGGTTAACCGCCTTGGGCTCGACATCATGACCGACTGGGGGGCGCGGGTGAATGGCAACCAGATCACGATTCCGGTGCAGCCTTACACAAATCCCCACGGCACTATGCGGCCTGAGACGATGCCGCCTGGCGGTGGAGTCCCGGGTTCTGTCCCCGAGGTCATGAATCGTGACTTTCTAGACGTCAACGATCTTGGGGGCGCTCTGATCACTCCCGGACCGGCGCTTCAGCTTGGAGGCTTCGCGAACCCTGACATGGCTACGGCGATTGCCGGCGCTATCAACGAGTGGCAGGCGCAAGAGTGGTTAGCTTCGGACCCGCGCTGGCTCGGCTCGATAGTCGTCAGTCCGCGCGATCCGGAGGGAGCCGCCAAGGAGGTCCATAAATGGGGCAAGGACCCCCGAATGGTCCAAGTTTTCATCCCTTCGATCGAAGGCATCTCGCTTGGCAAGAGGCACTTCTACCCGATCTATGCGGCCGCCAACGAATACGGACTGCCGATCGCCAACCACCCCGGTAGCGAAGGAGCAGGCGCGAACGGCAACATGTTCGCCGTCGGCGCCCCGTCGTACTACTTCGAGTATCATACGTTGTTCGGACAGGCGAGCCAGACGAACCTCGTCAGTCTTGTTGCGGAGGGCGTGTTCGATAGGTTCCCGAACATGAATGTACTATTTCAGGAGACTGGTTACGCTTGGTTGATCGAAATACTCTGGCGAATGGACCAGAAGTGGAAGGGTGTTCGTTCGGAGATCCCGTGGGTCACGCGACTGCCGAGCGAGTATGTTACCGCGCGCGTGCGTCTCACGAGTCAGCCGCTCTACGAACCCCGACGCGGTTCGCATCTCGAGAAGATGCTTGAATTGATCAACGCGGACGAACTGCTGATGTTCAGCAGTGACTACCCGCATTGGGACGCGGATGATCCGATCGCTGCCTACACCAAGCTGCCAGAGCGGCTTCGCAACAAGATGTTCGTCGAAACACCCTACAAGTTCTTCAACTTGAAGCGCAACGGCAGTACGCCGCGCGAGGGTGTCTCCCGGAACATCTAGCCGAGACAAGGCTTGGCCACGTCGGTGAGCGAAACATCCATGAGCGACATAAACTACTTTGACCTGCGTGTCGTCGACAGGCAGGTCAGGGCTGACCAGGTGACCGAGTTCGTGCTCGCTCCGGTAGGCGGTGCGCCATTGCCGGCCTGGGGGCCGGGTGCCCATATCTCACTTCAGCTGCAGCCCGGACTTGAGCGCCAATACTCTTTGTGCGGAGGTCTCGACAATCGGGAGACGTGGCGCATCGCGGTGCTGCGGGAATCGCATGGCCGGGGCGGGTCTGCATATTTGCACGACAACGTAAAGGTAGGCGGCATCCTTCATTGCAAGGGCCCGCGAAACCACTTTCCGCTCGATGTGGCCTCCTCGTACATTTTTATCGCCGGTGGCATTGGTATCACGCCTATCATCCCCATGATTGAGCAAACCGAGCGATGGGGCGTCAGCTGGACGCTGTATTATGGCGGTCGCAGCCGCGCTTCGATGGCCTATCTTCCCGAGCTGGCGGCGTTCAGCGACAGGGTACACATCATCCCGCAGGATGATCTGGGCGTCCTGGACCTTGCTACCATCACCCCACATATCCCCTCAGGCTGCCTGGTTTATGCTTGCGGGCCAGAAGGCTTGCTCAATGCCCTTGTCGATCGTTCCGCGGCATGGCCCAAAGACACCCTGCATGTCGAGAGGTTCAGCCCGATAGTTCCTGATCCCCGCACGGTCAGCAGGCCATTCACTGTCCATCTGCGGGCCTCAGCAAAATCGATTTGCGTCGGTGTCGATGAGACTATCCTGGGCGCCATGGTCCGCGAAGGATTGCGGCCTCCCTCGTCTTGCAAGGAGGGGACGTGCGGGACCTGCGAAACACGCGTGCTTTCGGGAGCGGTCGATCATCGGGATTCGGTTCTGTCGCCGTCCGAGCGCGAGGCTGGTAACTACATGATGATCTGCGTTTCGCGAGCAAGGGGTGATGAAATCGAGCTGGATGCATAACCCCAATCCTGTGCGATGAGAGTCAACAAAGAAGGGACGTCAAATGACGTTAGCATTGCCAACGGGCTATCGATTAGCGGTTAGCATAGGCGTGGATTTCGATGGCCACTCGGTTTGGCCGGCAGCTTTCGGAGTCAGTTCGCCGGGATATCTCTCCAGGGGAGATTTTTGCGCAGAGGTCGGTGCACCGCGTCTTTTGAAGCTGTTCGCTAAATACGGAATTCGAACGACTTGGTTCACTCCCACCCATACAATGGAGACATTCCCAAGCGCCTTCGAAGCGATCCTAAAGCAAGAGCATGAGATCGGTGCCCACGGCTGCCTGCACGAGAAGATAGGTAGCATGGAGGAGCCTGTCGAACGCGCGCTCATGGAACGCCAGATCGCACTGCATGAGAAGCTTGTCGGTAAGAGGCCCCGCGGGTATCGTTCCCCGTCCTGGGACTTCAGTCCAAATACCCTTCGAATACTGGAGGACAATGGTTTCGATTGGGATTCATCCCTGATGGGGCGGGATTTCGAGCCCTACCACCCGCGGCCCGTCACTCTGCGCGACTACGGAGGAAGCAGTTTCGGACCTCCAAGCCGAATTCTTGAAATCCCAGTGTCTTGGCTCTTGGACGACTTTCCCGCTTTCGAATATGTCCCGCGCGTCGCCGTCGGCTTGGCATCAACAGAGATCGTCTATCAAAGATGGAAGGATCATTTCGACTACGCACTTCAAGAAGTCCCCGGAGGAGTGATGGCCTTGACAGTTCATCCCCAATGTATTGGACGAGCGCCACAGATCATGATGCTTGAGCGGCTCATCGCTTACATGGCGAGTCATTCAGGTGTTTGGTTCGCTCCCATCAGCGAGATTTGCGAAACTTGGCACGAAGACCAAGTGCCTATGCATGGAAAGTTGTGGGATACTGCCACGATCTGATTGAATCGTACGATGGCTCTCTTAGCGGGGTGCTTTGGCACATTGTTTGTTCTCCGTCGTGAAAGGAATTTGAGAAATGCGCGTCGAGCAGAAAGACGGCGTCGCTTGGATGATGCTATCTCGGCCTGAGAAACTCAACTGTCTCGCGCTCCGAGACTACCTGGAGTTAGGGGATGCCGTTCTCCAAGCCTCTGCCGACCCGGCCATCGATGTGATCGTAATCGGAGCTACTGGGCGCGCTTTCTGTACCGGAGGTGATCTAAAGGAGATCTTGGCGGAAATAGAAAAGGGCCCCGCGGCGGCAATCGAAATCGTGCATAAGTTTGCGGACGCTTCCATACGTCTGTTCCAATTGATGGAGAGTTCGGCCAAGACCGTCGTCGCGATGGTGAATGGACCATGTCACGCCGGCGGTCTTTGCATGCTTCTGAGCTGTGACGTGAGCGTTGTTTCGGATCGCTCCAATTTCGCGGTCCCTGAAGGGAGGGTAGGTCTTGCAGATCCCTTTGTTCCGCTGAGGCTTGCGCGGATGGTAGGCGTCGCACGAGCAAAATGGATGATGTTCTCCGGCGAGATTCTGGACGCCGGCGACGCATTGAGAGCCGGCCTGGTTACTCACGTAGTGCCGCACGACGAGCTGGAAGGGGCTACCCGAAAGATTGTCAGCCAAATTCAGGAGATGTCTCCCGCATCGCGAGCACTTTACAAGAAGTCTATCAATAGCGATCTTGCTCCCTTTGATCGGAGTATCCAGTTCAGCGCAAATGCTGGACCGGATGCCGCCGAAGGGCTCTCAGCATTCGTTCAAAAAAGGAAGCCAATTTGGCCGTCGCGAGCTCAAGAACAGTAATTGGGGCGTAGGTCACGAGTGCGATTTTCATCGATTGGCCTGAACTCGCCCTCTCGTCCTGAGGCGATCGTGAGAGGTCGCCCTCGTGCTTGGCTTTTCGATCGGGAGGACGCTAGCCCTACTGTGCGCGGTTGCCCCTTACATCATATCCTGCAATATTGACCCCCTAAGCCGGGGCATCAGGCAGAAGCGCAAACAGGCCAGTGACTGGCTGAGCGGCGTCAGTTCGTCCCACTGTCGATCGTGTCCCATGGCGTGGTGTAGCTGACGGCCGGTCACCGCCGATTTTCCGGCGGGCCGGAAGGCGTCAGTCTGCCACGGCGGGCAAGCCGACGATGGGGATCGCGGCTCAACGGCGCAATGGTTTCCAGCGTCATGTAGCGGGGCCCGCTGAACGGCCCACCCGTCGTTCTTGCTCGAGCAGGATCGCGCCGACGAGGCGAACGACGGCGTCTTCCTTTGGGAAGATGCCAACCATCTCAGTCCGCCGCTTGATCTCGCCGCTGAGGCGCTCGATTGGATTGGTCGAATGCAGCTTGTCATGCTGTTGAGGCGGGAAGTTCGTACGCCTCCGACGAGGGCCGTCTTGCGTGACGGATGGTAATTCGCGAAGCGTGTGACCTTAAGTCTAGCATTAAGGTCATCGGGCGATGCGGGTCGAGGTTTTGGGCGGGCTGGAGCGGCGGCGGCGTTGGTCGCAGGACGACAAGGCACGGATTGTCGAGGAGACGCTGGCACCGGGCGCGAAGGTAACTGAGGTTGCGCGTCGCAACGGAGTAGCGGCCAGCCTGGTGTTTACCTGGCGTCGACAAGCACGGACATCGGAACAAGAAGTTATACCATCTTTTACGCCGGTGCAGATCGCCGCCGTAGCGGCCTCGGCCGAGGAAACTCCGAAGCTTTTGCCTACTGTTGATGGCCGAGTTCGCTCGGTGGCAGCCGCGCGTACTGGATTGATAGAGATCGATCTCGGCAACCGACGGTGCATCCGGGTGGACGCGCACGTTGATCCGGAGGCGCTGGCGCGGGTCCTTGATGTGCTTGGACGCCGATGATTGCTGTACCGGGGAATGTGCGAGTATGGCTCGCGACAGGCTACACGGATATGCGCAGAGGCTTTCCGTCGCTGGCTCTCCAAGTGCAGGAGGTGCTACACAAAGACCCGCTCAGCGGTCATCTGTTCGTCTTCCGCGGTCGCCGCAGCGATCTCGTGAAGGCGATCTGGCACGATGGCCAGGGAGCCTGCTTGTTCACAAAAAAACTCGAGAGAGGAAAGTTCATCTGGCCATCGGTTGCCGGTGAATCGGTAACGATCTCGCCGGCGCAGTTGAGCTATCTGTTGTCCGGAATCGATTGGCGCAATCCGCAAGAAACCCAGCGTCCCACGCGGGTCGGATAACCGTTTTGGGTTTGAATCTGCTGCTCGATCTGATTCAATGGCTTCATGACATCGAAGCCGGACGATCTTCCGTCGGATCTCGCGAGCGCCTACCTTGCGCTGCTGGCCGAGCGCGAGGCGTTGCAGGCTGAACGCGATGTGGCAGTCGCGGATGCCGCCAACGCGCGGGCGGAGCTGTCGGACAGCGAGGTGATGATCGCGCATCTTGAGCTGCGGATTGAGAAGCTCAAACGTGAACTGCACGGGCAGCGATCCGAGCGCACGGCGCGGCTGATCGAACAGCTGGAATTGGAGCTCGAGGAACTCGTAACCACTGCGAGCGAGGATGAGCTTGGCGCGCAGGTCGCAGCGGCGAAGACGCAGCACGTCCGCCCCTTCATGCGCAAGCGGCCGGTTCGCCAGCCATGGCCGGACGACATCGAACACGAGCGCGTCGTTATTGACCCTCCGACGAATTGCGCCTGTTGCGGCGGATCGCGGCTGGCGAAAGTCGGCGAGGATGTGACCAAGACGCTGGAGGAGATCCCGCGTCGCTTCAAGGTGATCGAGACGGTACGCGAGAAGTTCACCTGCCGCGATTGCGAGAAGATTAGCCAGCCGCCGGCACCGTTCCATGCCACGCCTCGCGGCTTCATCGGTCCGCAACTGTTGGCAACCATCCTGTTCGACAAGTTCGGCATGCATATCCCGCTCAATCGCCAAAGCGTGCGCTTCAAGGCCGAGCGGATCGACCTGCCGCTGTCGACGCTGGCCGACCAGGTCGGCCACGGAACCTTCGCCGTCATGCCGCTGTTCCAGCTGATCGAGCGTCATGTGCTCGCGGCCGAGCGTCTTCACGGCGACGACACCACCATCCGCATCCTCGCGAAGGGCAAGTGCACGACTGGCCGGATCTGGACGTATGTGCGGGATGACCGGCCGTTCGCCGGGCCGGCGCCGCCGGCGGCAGTCTATTACGCCTCGAGCGACCGACGGGGCGAACATCCCCAGAAGCATTTGGCCGCCTTCGCCGGCATCCTGCAGGCGGATTGCTATGGCGGCTTCGAGCCGTTGTTCGACCCAAAAAGGAAAGCAATGCCGATCACGCCGGCATTTTGCCTGGCCCATGCGCGGCGAGGCTTCTTCGAGCTGGCCGATATCGAGAAAACCGCACGGGAAGGCCTCAAGGGCAAACCGGTCTCCCCGATCGCGCTGGAGGCGGTCAGGCGTCTGGATGCGTTGTTCGAGATCGACCGCGCCATCAACGGCCGTAGTGCCGACGAGCGGCGTGCCGTACGCCAGGAGCGGAGCAAGCCGCTTCTCGACGGCATGCACGTCTGGCTGCTCCGCGAGCGGGAAACCCTGTCGCGCTCCTCCGAGGTCCTGAAGCCCATGAACTACATGCTCAGGCGCTGGGACGACTTCGCCCGCTTCCTCGACGATGGCAGGATCTGCTTGACCAACAATTGTGCCGAGCGCGCATTGAGAGGCATTGCCTTGGGGCGACGGAACTGGACCTTCGCCGGCAGCCAGCGTGGCGCCGACCGCGCCGCCATCATGCTGACGATGATCACGACCTGCCGCCTCAACAACGTCGATCCCAAGGCCTGGCTCGCCGACGTCCTCGCCCGGATCGCCGACCTTCCCACGTCACGGCTGCACGAACTGCTGCCCTGGGAATGGAAGCTCCTGCGCCAAGCCGATAAGCCCGCCGGTCAGCAGGCTGCCTGACCTTCACCCGACCGATCATAGAACTCATTGTGCCCGCGCGCATGCGTCAATCAGGCGGTCCTCGTCGTATGCGTACGGAAGTTCATATAGGCGAGCACGTCCGGCTCGGCCTCATCCATGAAGGCAGCGAGCTTCGGCAGTTTGGGACGGCGCTGGTCGGCGACCTTGCGCCACTGAGCCCGGGCCGCTTCGGCATCGTCCTCGGCAAAGGCGGTGTGGCGATGAAGGCGGAGACGACGCGTCTTCCGCTCTTGCCGGCATGGGCCAGGACGTTGCGCATCAAGTGGACGCAGCAGCACTGCCAAGCGGTGTTGAGCACCTTGCTGACGGCGGCCCTGATGCCCTCATATGCATCGGAGATCACGAGCTTGACGCCACGAAGCCCGCGCCGAGCGAGCTTGCGCAAGAACGTGGTCCAGAACGTCTCAGCCTCCGAGGGACCGATGTCCATGCCGAGAACTTCGCGCCGGCCGTCGCTATTGACGCCGACCGCGATGATCACCGCGACCCAGACGATCCGGCCATTCTGGCGCAGCCTCACGTAGGTAGCGTCGATCCACAGATACAGCCAGTCGCCCTCGATCGGCGGGCGAGGAAGGCCTTCACCTTGTCGTCGATCTGGGCACACAGTCGGCTCATCTGGCTCTTGGAGATGCCAGTCATGCCCATGGCCTGGACCAGATCATCGACGGATCGGGTCGAGACGCCCTGCACATAGGCTTTCTGCACCACTTCATCGCTCTGCCTTTGGGTACCGCAAAATGACTCCAATTTAAGAAGCGCTAGTAGCGCTAGCGATTACTGCTACTGCGGCTGCACGATCTACTTTCGTCGGCCACAGGTGGTTGGGATACAGCACGACCGGTCGCCCGCAACGAGCCTGACCTAGGCTATCCGGTTGTTTCAGTGACCGATTCTGACCGGCTCGGCTTCGGCGCAGCAATTCTCGCCCGCAAAAGCGGCCCACTGATCGCCTTCCGAAAAAAGGGAAGGGCCCCTTGTAAGCCGCTGAGAGGCCGATCACTTTCCCGGAGCGCCGCGGATCGGATGATTTCCAGGTTATTGTGTCTTCCGACGCCCGGGAGTCCTCCACATATTCTGTTCTCGTCTCTACGTGGGCACAACCTGGCTATTGCTCAAGCACGTTTACAATCTGTCCCTGGGTATATTCCAAAATACCATCAAGAGCAGACTTCTTGCCCATTCCGCTCTGCTTGACGCCTCCATAAGCGGTGCGCGGGTTGATGGCGAGAACGCCATGCGCATTGACCCAAACTAAACCAGCGTCGATCTTGCGGGCGACTGCGATGCCGTCTTCTGCGTCTTTGCTCCAGACGGAGCCACCAAGGCCGAACTGAGTACGGTTGGCTCGCTCTAGAGCCTCATCCAGGTCACCGTAACGAGTAATGGGCACCACCGGACAAAACTGCTCCTCTGTCATAAGGGGAGCGTTATCTCCTAGTCCCGTCACCACCGTCGGGCGGACAAAGTAGCCCTTATCGAAGACCAATTCATTCTCGATCGTCCCGAGAACGTGAATCTCGGCGCCGCGTGACTGCGAATCCCCGATATAGGTCTGTGCCTTGATCTGCGCCCCCTGCGTATGAAGCGGGCCCATAGTGACGGACGGATTCAATCCGTCCCCTACGACGAGCTTCTGCACCGCGGCTTTGAAGGCATCGATGAACTCATCTCCGCGCTTCTCCGGTACAAAAATTCGCTTGATCGCCATGCACACTTGGCCAGAATTCCTAAACGTCGCATGAACCATGCGATCAATCATGCCCGAACCGAAATCTGCATCTTCCAAAATCACTGCCGGATCGTTTCCACCCAATTCGAGTGTGATCCCCTTAATAGATTTCGCGGCATTAGTCATGATGTGACGCGCGGACGGAATGCTTCCGGTAAATCCGACCTTACTCACATCGGGGTGGGTCGTGAGCGCGTCGCCGATCTCGTTGGGCAGTCCGGTGACGACATTAATCGTCCCCGGCGGCAGATCTTCCGCGAATAGGCGGCACGATTGAATTAGGGTCAGAGGACAGGTCTCGGGTGGTTTGAGCACCACACAGTTACCAGCAAGCAACGCCGACACGATTTGCGTAAAGGCCAACACGTCCGGCGAGTTCCAAGGTACAATCGAAACCACCACACCGTAGGGTCGACGCAGGACCAGAGAACGACCATTTGCAGCGGGAACTTGGCATTCCGTGTCAAGCTGAGCAGCATATTCGAGTTGTATCTCTTGACGCCGGGGCACGCTCAGCAATTCGCCGCGCGCTTCAGCGAGCGGCTTCCCGTTTTCTCGCACAAAAACGGCAGCGCGCTTCTCGATCTCGGATTCGAGACGAAGCAATGCACTTTTGAGAAATTCCGCCCGTTCGGCATAAGTGAGGGTGGCCCAGGCGGGATGCGCCTTCTTCGCCGCAGCCACCGCCTGGTCGGCATGGTCTGCCTCACCCCTCGGTATGGTACCGACGAGATCCTCCGGTCTCGCGGGATTTCTAACCTCCAGCCTAGCGGTGGCATCAACCGACTTCCCACCGATCAACATCATCTCGTGGATAGCTGCTTCTGCGTTGCTCCTGGTCTGCATTGATTTCGCTCCCTTTCTGACTAGTGAGCCGCGCTCAAGCGACCGCCGCTAGCCTTGACCAAGACTCGGCGCAGGACGAAGAACTCGCGCCTTTTCGCCGAATGCCCGTAGAACAAATTCGCCCTAGTTGCGTCTCAGGATTCCTAATCGTCCGATCGGACAGCCCTTCGCTAACGGTGATCTGGCAACTCAGCTTGCTGTTAGCTTCTCGTGACGAGGACGTTGCTTCGAACAATTCCTCAAGGCTCACAGGCGGATTCACGAATGCCCCATCGACGTAAACGCGGCAAGTGCCACTCGTCTGCCGACCTCCAGCTTTGGCGACAAGTCCCTCGGTCCCGTTTTCCATTGCGCCTTTCATAACGTGTTGTCCGCTCGGCATATCAACAACGCGCTAGCACGCTCCTCCAACCGCCCGTTGAATTATGTCAACAGGATTGTATGTGTCTCTCACCGAACGCCACGCAACAAACTGATCGGGACGAATTAGAATGCATGTAGCATTATAGAATGCGCGGCTCTGCGCACGGTCGTCCCTCAGCACCTTCAGCGGGACACCGCTCGCCGCCGCAGCCAGTGTGATATCAGCAATAGCCTTCTTCGGTTCGCCAAGATCAAGTAGCGTGAACTCTGGCCCTAACTCCTCGAAAATGTCACGACCGGTCGCGAGCTGAAAGGGAGCCAAGTGGTGACCGGCCCGCGCCTTGAATTCATGCGATCCAATTGCGCCACAGATGCTGCCCGACGCTCCGGCAACAATCGACGAGCCTTCGTAGTTGGGCTCAAAGGAATTAACCTCAGAGCGCGCGCCGTTGGACCGCGCTGCCCACGCTGCCTCGAATGCTTCTTTATCGATCGCAGGATCGAATTTTGCGAGAAACTCTCTGTCGCTGTTAATCGCCTTCTCGATGAAATCGCGCGCCGTTGACGCGAACACCGGCTGCCGTTCTTCTGCGTAGCTGTCGAGCAGCCTGGCCCCACCCCAGCCTTTCAGTACCGCCGCAAGTTTCCAGCCCAAGTTGGCTGCATCTTCGAGACCGGTATTGATTCCGTAGCCACCATAGGGCGGATGACTGTGCGCAGCATCACCCGCAACGAATACGCGCCCCTTGCGGTAGTCGTCGGCGATTGCCACCCGAAGATCCCAGAAGCCAATGTGTTCGATATCAATGTCGAACTCTTCGCCAACGGCAGTATGGAGATAGCGTTGGAAATCGAAATTATCCTTCGTGGTCCCGATCGGCACCGGCGCGTGGAAAAACCAGCTTGTGCCGAGATCGACTCGACCAAAGAATTTCCAGTACCCCTTCAGATCGGGATGCAGCACGTTGTAGAATGACTTGTTGGAAAATCGTTCAAGCAGCTCGTGCAAGCCGGTTGAGCGAAACACGAGCAGTACCATTAACCTGTCATGATCCGAAATGGTTTGAGTGATGCCGCTAGTTTCACGAGTCAGTGAACGGCTACCATCGCAACCAACCACGTAATCCGACCGTAGCGTGCGGCGTTGGCGGTCGTGACGATCGGAAATGGCGACCTTCACGCCATCGCCATCCTGCTCGATCGCTTCAGCCGTCCAACCGTAGACCGCCTC
Organism: Bradyrhizobium sp. T-1; assembly: GCF_053592855.1. Lineage (NCBI taxonomy): Bacteria > Pseudomonadati > Pseudomonadota > Alphaproteobacteria > Hyphomicrobiales > Nitrobacteraceae > Bradyrhizobium > Bradyrhizobium sp. T-1. The sequence goes on from NZ_CM132115.1 coordinate 1,568,394, forward strand.
AACGCTCGGCAGTTGGCTGAGCCGGTGGCGCAGAACGGTTTCTGTCGCGTATTGCGGGAGCCGTTCGTTGTCCGTGAAGTAATATGGCCGTACTAAGTCGCGCTGCAGCCAGTCATATTCGTAACCGCTCAGCAGCGTTCCATAGGTCGTCATGCCACCAATGCCATAGGCTCGGGGAATTGTGCGAGCTGCGCGCAGAGACTGCTCCGCACCCCAGAAGTAGAAATGCTCCAGCGTTCGTTGGGTCAGGTTCTGGCCTTTTGGAATCTGCTGCGGAGCCCTGAAGCGCTCGATCAGAATGCAACGAATGTTGCGCTGGCCAAGCTCGATGGCTAACCCGAGACCGACGGGTCCGCCTCCGACGATGACGACTTGAGTGTGGGAGTCCACGGTGATGCTCATTGATTTGCGATTTGTCGTGATGAAAGCGGCGATGGATTGGTCCGCGGGGCGTCCCTGCTCGCAGCGTGAGAGACGGTTTGATCTCGAACCGAGTTCATTTCCATTCACGGAGGGCGGTCCTGCCCGCTTCTATCTTGCCGCCGAAGCAGGCTACCCGAGCAGCGCTACAGTTAGACGACGCGGCGCTCCCGAATGAAACTGCCGATCCCTCTTCTTAAACAGGAGGTTCGGCGAATCGATCGAGAGACGAGCTGGGTCACGTTTCTGCCGCTAACAGCTCTTTGTGCACACCTTCATAAGTTGCGAGAACCTTGTCCATAGCGAGGCGCATCATTCGCAACTCACCTGACTTCCGCATTATCTTATATTGGGCCTCAATCATCGCCTTATCCTCGCCGAAGGCTTGGCGACTCAAATCGTAGAAGAACTGCTTCTCGCCCGGGAAGCGCGAGTCAGGACCGAAGGCGAAGAAATACCGCGTTTTGTAGTCGGTTACAGGCGTCACCGCCTGGCAGGTGTATGAAGAGAACAGCGGCTCAGCTTGTGGGCGGCTGTCACCGGATTGCGCCAGTGCGCCTAGTGGATAGCGACCAGCAAACTGCAGAAAAACCCCCGGAGCGAGGAAATCGTACGATGAATAGAAATCTCCCGGACCTTTGTCCTGTAGGACGCGGAGCCCACCTGCAGGCGTCGGGGGAATTTTCTCCATCCTGCGCGTGACACGGACGCCGCGGGGCAACTTTTGGATCCTGGTCTCACCATAGATCCACCCTTTGACGGCGCGATCGCTTCCACCGCCGAAACTATCCTTGTGTACCCAGCCGACATGCGAGAGGTCCAAAAGGTTGTCATGAATAAGATGCGCCGGCGCTTCCATGTCCATGTAGCCTGGTTCGAGAGCCCAATCAGCATGCGCGTAGCCCTTGAAATCAGGGATCAGTGCCTCGTCGGCCCGCTCAGGAGGCCCCATCCAAACCCAAACAGCATTGTGCTTTTCGACTGAGGGATAGGCGCGTACCCGCACCGACTGCGGTACAATCTCCTGCCCCGGGATCTCGGCGCAACTACCATCGGGGTTGAACAACAACCCATGATAGAGGCAGCGCAACTGCCGTCCCTCGCATCGACCACGCGACAGCGGCGCGTGACGGTGAGCGCAGCGATCAGCGAGAATGACGATCTTACCGTCGTCGGCCCGGTAAATGACCAGAGGTTCTCCAAGGATAATGCGGGCCTCCGGGACCTGCGCGAATTCGCGGTCCCAGCCGGCCATGTACCAGGCGTGGCGAACATAGCGCTCGATTGATGGGCTCGTCGTCATTGGGCGTCTTCCTGTTTTTGCGTTGTAGCGTCAGCTTCGAATCGGCGCCTCTCCAGCATCGCGGACGAGGCGCGAGGACAGGGATAAAAGGACAACAGCGTACACGAGCAGGAAGGACACGCAGATTCCGACAATTGCCGAGAGATCGCTCGCCCCGATAGGCACAATGCTTCCACTTGATCTTCCTCCACTTGATCTTCCTCCAATTGCTTTCGTGAGACGCTGCTTAAAGTGCAGCTTTGTTTCCTGCATCCGCACGCCGCCTGGCGGCGCCCTCTTCATCATCCAATGGGCGCTAAGGCGCGGCCAGGTCGATTGAAATACGCCCCCTTCGACGCTCGTTCGAACGCAGGCGGACGATTCTAACGGTATCCAACACATATAGTTGTCATAACATCGTTGTCTACACAAGTCTATTGGCAAGCCGCTGACCCGTTGCACGAATGCATAATTCGCCTTTACGAATGCCGGAGAGCAAACGACGTCCTCTTTGCAGACCGGAGTTGCCGATGCCATTTCACCCCAGAACATTGGCCGGAATCTTGATGCGTCAAGCGATTACCTTCTTGACGAATTTCGCGAGCAACGGTCCAACCTCGTCGGCAGAACCACCGATCTGATGTACCGGAGAGATGTGATTCTGTGCCTCTAGCAGATGGAAATCAGGCCACCTGCTTTTTTCCTCGACCCATCGCCCCACGGCCAATGATGTTTGCCGCTGAAACATCGGATCCTCGATTTCACCGATCGTGAACAGGCACCGAACTGGCGTTTTAGCCAGCCCTTCGACGCTGGAGCATGCTGCAAAAGCCGACGCATCCTCACCATAATAGGCGCGTTCGAAATGCCCCGGCTCGGCAGCAGTCAAATCGAAGACGCCCGACATCAGGACGGCACCGGCCAGCGATTGCGCCGCCGACGCGCGCGTTTTCGAGTTGGCAAGATACGATGCGACATGTGATGCCCCGGCGGATTGGCCAATTAGTACAATCCGGTCGGTATCGCCGCCATACTCTCCCGCATTTGCACGCACCCATGCGACGATGGCGCCTATATCGTCGACGCCGGAGGGATATTTGTGCGCAGGTGCCAACCTATAGGTTGCCGTGATCCCGAGGCACCCCTGAGCTGCCGCCCATATGCCGATATTGTTATAGAAGGGCTGGCCAGCATTGCCCTTGTCGCCGGCCACGAAGCCGCCGCCATGAATGTAGATGACGATCGGCCGCTTGCTGACGTGCTTCTGCGCGCCGAATAGGTCCAGCCTGTGCCTTTCATCGTATCCATATTTGATGTCGCGAATGACGGCCGCCTCCGGGTACGGGGGCAACAGTGGGGCAAACAGCGCGACGGAGGCCTGGACCATAGCGGGAGTAAACTCAGCGCCCATCGAGCGAATCTTTTCATGCATGTCGTTCACGACGACTCCATTGCTCTTTGTTGCGATGTACATAACCTCTCTCGCTGACGCACCCAGTCCGCCGCCTTGCGAGCCCCGCTCACGTAAAATCGTCCACTACCCTGTCGTATGCGTCACATAAGCCAAACCTATATCAACATTGATAGTTGTCAAGACAACAAATTGAATGTTGTGTAGACATCAATATAGCTGATATGAGTTTTCAGTCGCACTTCGATTGAGGCGACACCAGGGCCGAACAACAGCCGAGCGCGAAGGGTGGGAGTGCACTCCGCAAGCGATTGGCGTCAGATCGAAGAGGAGGCGACATATGCCGGAACCAGTCTTTCCATCCAAGGGATTCTACGGTCCCGTACCAGCGTTCAGGTTTGAAGCAGACATTCGCGATTGCGAAGTGATTGGCCAACTTCCTCGTGACCTCATCGGTGCATATTTTCGAGTCGGCGGCGACCGCGCCTATCCTTCACTCGAGGATGACGTCCTCATCAACGGTGACGGGATAATGTCAATGTTCCGCTTTGAGGACGGCGGAGTGGACTATCGGTGTCGCTACGTCGAGACTGAACGGCTGCGACATGAGCGTCGGGTCCGGCGCCGCCTGTATGGCAAATACCGAAACGAATTCACTGATGACGCCTCGACGACCGGGACGGACCGCGACAATACCGCCAACACATACGCATTTTCGCACCACGGCCGACTGTTCGCTTTGCGCGAGGACAGCCATCCCACCGAGATCGATCCCAGGACGCTTCAGACACTAGGCACCTGGAATTGCGGCAATCGCCTGAAATCGAAGACCATGACGGCGCACCCGAAGATCGATCCAGACACCGGTGAGTGGTGGAGCTATGGCCTGTTCGCTTACAAGCGCTACGAAGGCGAGATGAATTTGCAGGTCATCGATCGGAATGGAAGGCTGATCCGGGAAGAGGAATTCATGACTCCCTATCCTGGTATCAGCCACGATTTCGCGATTACGGAACAGCACATCATCTTTCCTATAATGCCGCTCACGGTCGACATGAGGCGTGTGAAACAAGGCGGCGACTTTTACGCATACGATCCCGACCTCGCCCCCGTCTACGGCATTATGCCGCGCAGCGGCAGCGTTTCTGAAATCCGATGGTTCAAGGCTCCCGGGGCGTTCATGGCGCACGTCATGAACGCCTATTCCGAGGGACATCTTGTGCATCTGGACGCACCGATCGCACGCGGCAACAGCTTCGGAATGTTCCGTGACGTCTCTGGACATCAGACTGATCCCACAATGGGGATACCCACGATTTCGAGACTAACGTTCGACCTCAAAGGCGGGGACGTCAGCATCAAGCCCTTCCCAGGATCGATCGGCGAGATGCCACGCTGCGACGAGCGCTTCACTTCGAAGCGATATCGATATGGCTTTCACAAATCGCGCGACGGTATCGTGCGGATCGATTGGCAAAACGGCGAACGTTCCGTGTATGCTACCCCCAACGCGCCCGGCGGCGCCCAGGAGCCCGTGTTTGTGCCCCGAGCGCCCGACGCTCGTGAAGGAGAAGGCTTTGTTGTGTGCCTCGTCAACGTCGATGCCGAGAACCGAGCCGAGCTCGTCGTGATCGACGCAGAAAAGATGACGGAGGGTCCGGTTGCAACAATTCGCTTGCCGTTCAACCAGCCGCAAGCGTTTCATGGCTGCTTTGTTTCCGAATAGAGATAGTTTGCGACCCTGCGGTGCGCGTCGTCGCACCGCAGTCTGGCTCCATCGATTGAACCTCACATTGCCGGTCGAAGACCGGCGGATGTCTCGTGGAGAGGATCAAGCCTCCAAAGCGAGCGACAGGGCGCGCCGTGGCCTTCCTCAAGGCCGCGATCGCCTACTACGCGAGCTTGGACATCAAGGTCGAGCAGGTGATGACCGACAACGGCTCTTGCTACAAATCCATCGCCTTCTGCAAAACCCGCAAGCGCGTCGGCCGCAAGCTCATCCGCACCAAGCCCTATGGTAAGGCCGAGCGCTTCATCCAGACCAGCCTGCGCGAATGGGCCTATGCCCACGCTTACAACACCTCAAAAGAGGGAGCCGCTGAACTGCGGAGTTGGCTTCACAGCTACAATTAGCACCGGCCGCATGGCAGTATCGGCTCGATACCACCCATCAGCACACTCGCCCTGGCCAGGAACAACCTGCTGAGGCTCCTCATCTAGACCGCCGCCGATGGGTAAGGCCACTGGTGGAAAATGCTAGGTTGATAGGAGCTGCTACGGGCGGGTAATGTGTTCATGGCACTTCGCTCTGATTCTGGGCTTTGGTTCCAGGAGTAAGTGATGTCGCCCGGCGTTAGGCCACATGTTTGATGCACTGTATAACCTTTGGACCGCTCAGCCGTGAACCTTGCTACCAATCGACCTCGACTAAAAAAGTTTAGCAAATCTCGCAGTGGCCGCGGTACACTTTCTGGTGGGAACGAGCCGGTTGTGGATCCAGTTAGACACCTCGATGACTTGATTGTGGTACGAATTGCACGGATGTCAGAGGCGATCACTCGCTTGGGGACCCTCAATATCGAGGACCGATACGGGATCAGAATGACCGATATGCGGATCTTGGCCCTCCTGCACAGCGGCGATAAGTTGTCAGTGGGAGAGATCAGCCGACGCGCGCGCGTCGACAAGGCCTGGATCAGTCGCCTTGCGCGAGAACTTGAAGAAAAAGGACTTGTGAAGCGCGTTCCTGACCCGGATGACTCGCGAGCAATGCTGGTGTCTCTCACCCGTCAAGGTAGAGAACTGCAGACCTCGTTGCTCCCCCAGTCGAAGGAGCGCGAGAAATCCCTGTTGCGAGGCATTGACCGGCGCAAGCTCGTAGAGCTTCTGACGAAGCTCGACGAGAATATGGTGGCAATGCTAGAAGACTCCGGCCTTTCTCCAGAACACAAATCGCATGACTAGGTGCAGCCCCAACACGCCGCTCCTAGCGGATGTTTGAAGACGCCCGCACGGGGGCTCAAACGAAATTCCACGTGGACTTTGATCGCTCCGATCGCTGATCAAGATTGATTGATACGTCATGTGCTCAGGGCGATCCAAAACAAGGCGGGTGCAATATCGACGTCAACGTGACGTACTCAATCGCCGCTTCGGCACGCTGCCGAGGCCACCGCGGCCTCCTTCCGAAATGCGACCATTACAAATCGCGACGCGTTCATTTCATAAATTCCAACTCATTTGCCAATAGGCCGGCCGCCTCGTCGGGCCGTGCTCTCCGCTTATGGAGTATGATTGTCTTAACGTCATTGTCTGTCCGTAGCGGGTGAGGATGTCGTGTTTTTGTAGCTCTGTCGCTTTCGTTTTGGACTTTTTGGGCGCTCCCGGAAGGCGTGGATGGGTGCGCCGCGTTTGTCATGCCATGGATAGAGACTTGATCAGCCCTGAGGGACGATTTCTTGGTCGATTTGAAGCCCGTTTCTCCGCCCCGACCCGCGCTTTCTCGACGGCGCGCGCAGGAGCGGTCAATGACGCGCGCTTGCGCGCCCGCCAGGGTTGTTTGTGGGGATGGTAGAGTTCGGGCTTTCCCTCTCCTTGAACACTCGAGTAAAGGATGCAGCGATGTCCTTCAAGATCACGAGGAAGCTGTTTTCGGAGAGGTACTTTGGAGAGCAGATCATCATCCACGGATTGTGCCCGATGTACCGACACCCCAGCGAAGAGTCCGGGAGGCACTAACCGACGTCGATACCATGGCTGACAAGATCGAGAAATCGATCGTCGCAAACAAGGTCGACCTTGATTCGAGGGTGCGGCCGCATGAATTCAATCAGCATCAGAGCCAGGACTCTGCGCCCAAAAGTCAGCGAGGTCGATAGACGCAGCGTCCCGCCTAGTTCTTGTCTACGGAGACCGACGGAATCGTCAGCATCATCGATTTCAGAAATGATGCGTTTGCAACGCTGGTAATGCGTATGCCCGTCCTCGCTCGGGCCAACCCCGCGAGTATTTCGATTGAGCAGCCTGGCGCCGAGATGCCGCTCCAACTGCGTGATGTGGTTCGTTACGCTGGATTGAGATACAAGACGGTCGGCGCCAAAGGCGACGGACGCCGGGATCGAGGTGAATTTCGAGGGCGAGCAGGCGCCTGCCGGGCCGCAGGTCTACGAGCTCGTTCTGGTGGCGGTCGGCCGCAGCCCGAACGGCAAGAAGATTGGCACCGAAAAGGCCGGCGTGGCCGTGACCGACCGGTGGCTTCATCGATGTCGAAAAGCAGATGCGCACCAATGTGGCGCACATCTTTGCGATCGGCGATGTCATCGGCCAGCCGATGCTGGCGCACAAGGCGGTGCATGAGGGCCATGGCGCCGCGGAAGTCGCGCATGGCGAGAAGTCGTAATTCGACGCGCGGCAGATTCCCTCCGTCGCCTATACCGACCCGGAAGTTGCCTGGGCCGGCAAGACCAAGGAGCAATGCAAGGCCGAGGGCCTCAAGGTCGGCAAGGCGGTGTTTCCGTGGGCGGCCTCCGGCCGCGCCATCGCCAACGGCGGCGACGAGGCCTTCACCAAGCTGCTGTTCGATACGACGACCCATCGCGTGGTCAGTGGCGGCATTGTCGGCACCCCTGCCGGCGATCTGATCAGTGAAATCTGCCTTGCGGTCGAGATAGGCTGCGAGCCGTCCGATATCGGCAAGACCATTCATCCGCATCCGACGCTGGTCGAGTCCATCGGCATGGCGGCGGAAGTGTTCGCAGGCCACTGCACGGATCTGCCGCCGCAGAAAAAAAGATGAACGGATTACGTAGCTGACACTGATGGAAGTGGGTTGTCTTTGTAGGAGTGTTTACGTCGATGACGCTGCGGTCACTGATTCATGCAATATTAGTTACGAAAAATTCTGCGTTGTCTCTTGTAGCCGAGTCTTTTCGAACACCGCCTGACGTTCGCCAAGGCTCTCCTTTCTGCTCCTTTGCTTCCGTTGACGTGGAATGCGGCGCGCCCCAGGGTAGCTCCTTCGATTGTGGAGGAGACGTAATCTTGATACGGCGTGGTCAGGACCTCGAAAGCGGTGTCCAAGTTGAACGTAGTGCGGCCGCGGATAAGCAGATGCCCAGCCATCTGCGTTGCCTCCCATTTGCGCAGCGGTTGACCTGCACCGTCGCGGAGGCCTGTGAAGCGACAGGTCTCGGGCGGACCAAGATTTATGAACTAATCGGAGATGGTCGAGTTACCACGACGACTGTCGGTCGCCGCCGTCTAGTCATCGTGCAATCTCTGTTAGCTCTGGTTGGTGTCAATGCGATACCAGCCGGCCCTGGAGAGGTTCGCGGCGCCTGATGCCAGTCACGCGAGCAGCTGATTGCCAGAGTCGTCAACTTGAGCTCCATCACGGATTCGATGTGAAATCCGCCGGCACAGTCTCGGTCACCAATTTTTGCGAACTGAAGTCGAGGAAGAATTCCCGTGCCTCGCGCTGTCGCGCACGCTTGACCTCCCTCTGATGCCTACTGTTGTGCAGGCTTCCGATCATTTGCATGACCGGTCGTCTTGAGGTCCATATGGTGGACCTTGATTGTGTACTTCTCAATGCTACGAAGCACGATAGCGTCTCGCAAGACGACGCGCGGTTTTCGAGTCGCTATTTCGTCATCGACAGGTCCATTATATGGACTACTCGCAGTGCCCGACGCGATTACCGAACGAGGGAGTTTACATGCATGGTACAGATGTAGCCGAAGCCGGGACAGGGACACAGAGCCTCGAGCGAGCTGTTGCTCTGCTGCGGGAGGTCGCGTCGCACGGCAATCAGGTCCCGGGCTTCAAAGTGGTCATCCTGGACGCTGCAGGCCGTGATTGTCCGATAGGCCAAGAAGGCGAAATCGCCATCGATACCGAAAGGTCGCCTTTGCATTGGTTCGACCGATATTACAACGAAACTGAAGGCATGACGGTGAGGTACAGGTTTGGCCGCCGGTACTATCTCACGGGGAATATCGGCCGGATAGACGCTGAAGGGAATGTCTATTTCGTGGGAACGAAGGAAGATGCGATCAGCAGCAGCGGCTATCTGGTCGTACCCAGCCAGCTCGAAGCGGCATTAACTTCGCACCCAGCCGTGGCGCAGGCCGTAATCGTCGGAAGGCCCGATAGGCTGCGCGGTGAAGTCGTCAAGGCGTTCGTTGTCCTCAATTCCGGTCGGAGACCATCAGCTGACGTCGCGGAGAAGATCGCCCAGCATGCCAGGGGACAGTTGCCGCCATACTCGCTGCCGCCTGATATTGAATTCGTCGCCAGATTGCCTATGGCTCCAAGAGGTTAAGTCCGTCGGCGCTCCGACAGCGGCGCTTCGCGAGTCAGGTGAGGCGCTCACTGAAGACTACCCCTTACGGCTGACATCCGGTCACGTTGCCAGCTCGCGCTGCGCGGAGACATTTCGATCTGATCCGCCGAGACGCACCTCCGTCAGTCGCCGCGATAGACCGGCTTGCGACCCTCTCTCTCAGCAGCACTTCCTTCGATGAAATCTTTCGTGCGGTACAGCGCGCTATATTGCGCATCAAGTTGCCGACAGAGCAGCTTCTCGCCGGCATCGATAGCTGAATGAGTCGACGCCAATGATGCACGAATTCCAAGGGGGCCACAGGCGACGATCTTCTTGCCGAAGCGCGGCAGGTTATTCGAGCAGTACGAAAAGACTTCGCATGGGGTTTCACCAGATCATTCGAGACGGTATCGATGATTTCGCCGGACAGTGCTGGATCTGGTACGACGCGGGAGAGGACATGTCGGCTGCGAGGAGGTGACGGGGATCGGGCGCTCGGTCGCTATCGGGGGGACGATCGTGCACCCGAAGTTATCTCAGACTGTCGTACTGGATGTGAAGAGTTTTGATCGCACAGTGAAAAAGCGCAACGGATCGTCTTAGGATGTCGCTGCCCGCAACTCGGCCTACCCCAAGGCGAGGCCGTGAGCTCAACTCTACAGTTTGGCTCCGACATAGAACGTCAGTATTGAAAGTGCGCTCTCGCGCTCACTAGGCGTGAGTTGACCAGCGAAGTAGTCGACGTGAAACTTCACCTTCTCGTCGATCGCGTGGAGGATCTCTTTTCCCGAGTCGGTAACACCGACGAATGTGACTCTTTGATCTTGGTCGTCGCGCCTGCGATCTGCCAAGCCCTTTTCAACCAAGGTCCTCACCAGTGTGGAAGCAAAGGCCGGAGGTATATCGAGCCGAGCGGCGATCTGATTTACCTGCAGATGCATTTCAGCGCTGCCGTAGATCTGGATGAGAGCCTGATGGGCCAAGGGGTCTATCCCGAAAGCTCTTGCCTGATCCTCGACTATACGGAAGGCCTTGCGTAGAACATAGCGAGCTTCTGCCACTCCTATGAAATACGTGTGCTTATTTTCCGTCTCGCGAGATCGTTTTGCCGCGTTCCGTCGGCGCCTCAGTCGTTCAAGATCGAGTGGTTGAGGAGTGAGGGCCGGAGACGGAGCAGGTTCTCGGGTGCGCTCGTCGGCTCTTTTTGCTTTAGTTGCCATATCCAATCTTTCCAGTCGGTGCCGTGAGTCAGCTACTTCAGTCTGGCAAATAACATGGATACACAAGGTAAGTAAGTGAATTTACGTAGATATATTTACCGGATTGGGCATGTCAACGTCACCCACCCGTGAAACGCACAGCATTGATGCGGGTCTCGACCCCTGCGGCCAACGAAAGTAGCGGCCAGTCGCCACGGCTACCGCCGATCAGCATCAGGCCGACTGGAGCTGTTGTGGGTTCTTGGCAAGGCAGGGTGATCGCGCAGCCGTCCAAGGCATTAACGATAGTTGTGTTTCGGAGCATCAGAAGATTGGCGCGGGAATACGCCTCGTCGCTCGTCTCGATCTCACCGATTCGGGGTGCAATCGTCGGGACGGTCGGTGCCAGGACGGCATCGAATCCTGCCAACTCTCGCTCCCATTCGGAGATTAGGCGCGTTCTCAGCTGAAGGCGACGGATATGGTCCGCGGCTCGGTGATGAGCACCTCTTTCTATTCGAGAGCGTACCCGCGGATCGTAGGCAGCCCCCTTTCGTTCAAGCAGTTTTTCATGCCATTCGAATGCCTCAGCAGCCACGATACCCCCGTCCTGCATGATCTCGGCCAGGTGAGCTACGGCGCTGCTGTGGCGTTCAACCAGTTTGAATCCCGAATTAGACAGAAGATTAAGCGTTCGCTCGTAAGTGCGGGCGACTTGAGCGTCGAGACCTTCCAAGACCTGATTCTTCAGCACCATGAATGTAGCGGGGTGGCGCATGGAGGGCGACTGAGGCGATAAATTCTGACCGGACAACACGCCGTAGAGCCGTGCGCATTCGCCGACGCTGGGAGCCAGCGGCCCGATCGAATCAAATGAGGGGGAGAGAGGAAGAGTTCCTTGGAGAGGTACCGTTCGGGCCGTCGGTTTGAACCCAACGAGACCACATAGCGCCGCAGGAATCCGCACCGAGCCGCCGGTATCGGTCCCAATAGCTGCTTCTGCCATTCGATCAGTAACCGATATTGCCGCGCCGGACGAGGATCCGCCCGGGATGCGCCGTTGGTCTCGTTCCCATGGATTGGCTGGCGTTCCGAAGTGAGGATTTAGCCCGAGCCCACTGAAGGCGAATTCGGTCATCGTCGTGCGCCCGACGATAATCGCGCCGGCCCCCCGAAGGCGCCGGACGATCTCTGCGTCGCGTGGGGCTGGCTCTTCGCCCGTTCTCGCTCGCGAGCCGGCGCGCGTCACCTCACCTGTCACGTCGAACAGGTCCTTAATTGAGATGATCATTCCCGCCAGTGGAGGCAGCTCGATCCCGAGAGCGAGCGCCTGATCGAAATAATCGGCAGTAAGCCTCGCCTGGTCCGCGTAAATTCGCGTGAAGGTATTAGAGCCTTCGCCCCTGGGGTTCGCCGCGTTCTCGAGGCAATGCTCCACCTTGGCCCGAATTGTTTGTGCCAGCGCCATGCGCTCCTCCATTTCGGCGAAATCAGCTCGTGCTTGAACTGTTGTCGTAGGGTTGCTTCAATATCACCAGCCATGGAGGGCGAAATCGATGTCCGGTGATGCTGGGGCCGTGGAGGCTTGCGCCAAAGCGCTGTAACTGCCCCGGAAAAAGAGCAGCGGACCCGCGTCAGCTGTTCGAGTTTTGAACCGTGACACCCTACAGACGAATATGTCGTGATCCCCTCCGTCGTATGTAGCGTAGGCGGCGCATTCGAAGTATGCGAGCCAGTCGGACAACAATGGAGACCCGTTTTGCATCTGGCCGACCGTCAGATCCGCCCATTTATCGCCTCCGCTTTTCGCAAATCGGTTTGAGAGGTCCTTCTTGTCTTCCGGCAAGATGATAACGCCGTAGTCTGCGGCCGATCGCCATTGATGTATTCCGAGTGCGCGCCGAGACAAGCTGAACAATATTAGCGGCGGGTCCAGAGATACCGAATTGAAGGAGCTTACGGTGGCCCCAAGACGTCCTTGAGGCGTTTCAGCGGTAATGATGGCAACGCCGGTTGCGAATGACCCGAGAGCATCTCGAAAGGCGCGAGAGTCAAAGCTTTCCATCTGGCCCACCTAGGTATTTTTTGGTTGCCATAACGATTGAAAGCGCGTCGCCACTACGTCATCATAGGCCGGCGCACCATTTAAAATACCGAGTCTGCGGCAAAAGACGTTCATGCCTTCAACGAACGTCCTTGAGATCCCTGCCGAATATTGTGGAATGTCACGGCGGATTAAATCGGTTATCAGCTTCGCTTCCGTAGCGGGGAATACTTTGGCGCCTACTTCAGCAGCTTTCTCTGGAGCGGCCTTGAGGATCTCCTGGGTGCGAACGATCGCCCTGACAACCGCCTCGACCTGCTGTGGATATGTCGCGATCTTCCGTTCAGTCGTCGCGATTGACGCCATGGTATAGTTGAAACATTCTGGTGGACCGTCGCCGCGGCGCACGTCGATCACCACCGATCCCGCGCCGGATCGTACAGCTGTTTCTGTACCCATGCCGTTTGCCCAAAAGCCGTCAATCAATCCCTTTTCAAGGGCATGAGCCGCTGTGAGACCGAAGTTCACAGTCTTTCCTATGGCGCCAGGCACCGGCGCGATTTGGACGTCGTCCCGTTCGAGGTCGATTCCGCCGGCGATGAGTAACTGGCGAAGCCCCATATCGACCCAAGGCGCGGCACCTATTCTCCGCCCCTTTACGATCGATAGATCGTTCCGCTGCGGTCTGAGATCCTTGCGCATGACGAGAAACCAATACATGCCTTGGCCTTGCGCGCAGACGAGCTTGACACCGTTCCACTCGGGAAACGCGCTAAGCGCCGAATGAGCCGAACCTGCAACAAAATCTAGGTCGCCGTTCTGCAGCGCTGTGTAGGCACGGTCCACAGGGAAGACGAGCTCAATCTCAGCATTCACCCCTTCTTCCCTCATGATTCCGAGCTCGACGGCCGCGACAGCCGGAAAGTAGGAATTCGAGATGAGATCGGGCACTCCGATTTTCATGCGGATACTCACGATTGAGTGGAAGGGAAGACCGACTGAGCGCCTAGCTGAGGCCAGGCAACAGGCGCGCTGGCCTCGGCCAGCCGACGCTCGAGCGGCAGTTGAGGATTCCACCTGCGGGCGATCAAGCGAAGCCCGTTGATCTGATCCGCTTCGTCCGAGCAGAGCCAGATTAGAGGGGCACGCATTTGCTCGGGCTGGATTAACTTGTCGGCTGGCAGGCCGTTTTCTGACGGCACCTGGCGTGTGTTTACCGGGCCTCCTGGAACCAGGACGTTGGCCGTCACACCAGTCCCGTCCACATCACCAGCCATGATCCGTGATGCAGCCTCCAATGCAGCCTTGCAGGGTCCATAACTGCCGATGCCGGGGCGATACATCGTGTCAAGGCTCGTGGTGATATTCACTATTCGGCCCCAACCTTTTTCAAGCATCGGCTTCACGAAGGTTCGAGACATGAGTTGAGGCCCGAATACGTTGACACGAAGCATAGCGAGCCAGAGTTCGTCACTTACCTCCCAGAACTTTGCCCTGTCGGTGAGATACCGACTGGAGATGCTCTCGGGCCCGATTGCTGCATTGTTCACGAGAACGTCGACGCCCCCGAAGTGACTCTCCGCCTCAACTTTCAGTGCCTCAGCCGACGCGGGGTCCGCAACGTCCATTGCCCGGGTGAGGACCTGCCCACCCTTGGCTTTGAGTTGCGCGCCCATTGCGGTCAACGCCTGTGCGTCAATATCGACAAGGACAAGATTTGCGCCGCTTTCGGCCAAACCTTCCGCCATTGATCGGCCGATCCCGCGCGCGGCGCCTGTAATGAGGACCGTCTTGCCCTTGAGCGACATCATGCACACACGCCGTCATCACTTGTTTGGCTTTTCGCTGAAATAATGCAGCTCGAACAGCATGCACCCTCCGCTTGACTGGAACGGGCCATGGTAAGCCCCCGGGGGACGGCAAGCATAGGTATTCGGAGCGAATGCAGTGCCTCCATTGCCCGACTTGTCATTGCCGACGGTCAAGTCACCTGAAATGAGGAACACCTCTTCCCAGTACTCATGTACGAATGGATCGGTTGTAAACACGCCGGGATCGAACCGGAGCAGGCGGCTCCTGCCGCCCGTCTTGCCGTCTTCGTTGAAATCGCTTGCGAGAATCTTCTGCTTGATGCCCTCTGGATAACCGGGCGGTGTTTCCCAACCGCTCTGCAGATCAAGCGTGTGGAATTCGAGATGAGGTTTACCGTTCGACATATTCGTGCTCACTCCGTTGGCAGGGTTTTGACCGTATAGCTGTGATGGAGAGCCCTCCCGAGAACTGCGTCTACTAACTCCAGCTCGTAAGCATCGCCGTGTTCGATCGCTCCATGTACGGGTAGGGTCCCACAGAACATTGCGGTCGACGTCGGCAGCCGGCTGCCCGCACCAAAGCAACGTGCCATCAGATCGTGGGGATGTCGCATCGCTCTTAGTGATCCTTCCTGATACAGCCGGCGCTCGCCGTTTATGAAAGCGTAGGAACGCATCTGAAGTTCGTCCCAGTGATCCTCGACGTCTGCCAGACGCCACCAGCTGCGGCCAATGGGCTTGGGGCAGGACTGCTTTGAAATCGTGATGCCAATGGTTTCGATCTTGCGATCGGTATGATCCGAACCCAAGCCGAGGCAGACACCTTCTTTCAGCCGCATCAAAACCGGCTCAACTTCTCCACTCGAATTGTTGCCGACGACTTCAATCAGTTCGTCCGTCGTGAGGAGCGATGAGGCGATCCTGTAGAAAATTGGGGTCGTCTTCGGTCGCGGTACTCCCAATTTCTCGAGTTCCTCGATGTGAGCCAATAGCGCGGCTTCGTTGCGGCCAGTCCAGCCGGCAATGATCAAATCGCTGATTGTCGCCTTGACGAGATCGGCCGACCCTCCTCGCTCTGACACGATAAGCGCATCGAATTTCGTCACTTTCTGCCACTCCGCCACGTGTGTTTTCGCCGCCCATCCGTGCAGTGCAATGCAAATGAACTGATTGGGCCGCTCTTTTTCGGTTGAAATCGAACGCTAAGTAGAATACCTCTGTTAACTGACGTATGTCAAAACATTTCTTGTGCCACCAAATGGAGCTCGCCAGTGAACTCTCAGCCCAAACGCATTACCGCTTCATCCGCCGGCGGCCTACGTTCCGGTCGCGATTTCCTGGAGTCGCTGAAAGATGGCCGCCAGGTCTTTCTGGACGGCGAGCTGGTAAAGGACGTCACGAAGCACCCGTCTCTGGCGCGAACGGCTCATACGCTTGCCAGCTTGTTTGATCTGGCGGCTGAACCCGGCCTGAGGGATCGCATGACCTTTACCAGTCCAAAGACTGGACAGCCGGTGCTTAGGGCTTACCAAATCCCGAAGACGACTGAAGATCTGCGGGCCCGCCGCTTGTTCTCAGAGGTGTGGGCCGAGGCAACCTTCGGGCTGATGGGACGAACCCCTGATCACGTGGCGGGTTTTTTTTGCGGCTATGCGGCCGTTCCTGAAGTCTTCAAGACTGGCGGCGCTCAGTTCGCCGCGAACGTCGTGAACTTTTACGAGAAGATGCGCGACAATCATCTCTATGCTAGCTACGCGATCGTTCCTCCGCAGATCGATCGCAGTAAGCCGGCTCATAAGCAGGCTGATCCGACATTGTATGCCGGGATCGTGTCCGAAAAGGACGGGGGTATCGTCCTCAAGGGTGCCCAGCAGCTGGCAACAGGTGGCCTGTATTCGGATTATGTCTATCTTAGCTGCATCCATCCACTTCAGCCTGGAGACGAGAATTACGCTAATGGCGTCATGATTCCTGCCAACGCTCCGGGACTGAAGCTGTATCCGCGGCGTCCTTTCGGCGCGGTGGCGTCGAATTCACTCGACTACCCACTGTCCGGGCGCTTCGATGAGCCTGACTGCTTCGTCGTATTGGACAATGTATTCGTCCCCTGGGAGAATGTATTCATCCATCGCAACATCGATGTGTGCCGGGATCAGTGGTGGAAGACGCCGGCTCATGCCTATGGCAACTGTCAAGCTCAAGCCCGGTACACCGTGAAAGTGCGCTTCATGATCGGCTTGGCCAAGCGCATCAATGAGCTGTCCGGAAACGATGGCAACCCGGCGGTCCAGGTGCAGATGGGCGAGCTGGCTTCGCTGGTTTCCATCATCGAGAATATGCTGCTGTCGCAAGAGGTGACGGCATCCATCGATTCCAGTGGCGTGCTTTGGCCTTGCAAGACGGCGCTGTATTCGATCATGGCCCTGCAATCCGAGTTGAACGCTCGGATGCTCGAGATCATTCGCGAATTGAGCGGCGCCGCGATGATTACGCTGCCGTCGTCGGCAGCGGATTTCGAGAACGCCGAGATGAACGCTGATATTGAGCGCTATATGCAGTCGGGAACGGCGGACGCCAAAACGCGTGTTGCCGTAATGCGTATGGCTTGGGACTTTATCGGGTCGGAGTTCGGAAGTCGGCAGCAGCAGTACGAGAAGTTCTACGGCGGAGCATCATTCTTGGTGAAGCAGAACATGTTCCGGAATTATGATTTCAACAGGGCGACTGGACTCGTTGAGAAAGCGCTTGGTCTTCCAGCTTTTTGACGTTTCTGCGTTTGGGGGGTGGCCGAGCCCGCCCCCCGACGCGCTCCAGCAAGATGGTCGTGGGGCAGGGTGTATGAGAAGCTCTACATACTGGTTTGATCGGGCGGCTGCCACGATGGGGCGTTCCGAGACGTATCTCATCGACAGCTCTGAACCGCTCTATCGGAGCGATGCACGAAGAGCCCCGTCGAACGGGCCTAGAGCCCGAGTCGTCGATGATGGGCCCAGAATCGTTATTGTGGGAGCCTGCGTCGTGGGGATCATGGCCGGGATAGTTCTGCTCTTAGGCGTCTAGGGATCGGGCCACGACGCCCTGCTGGCTCAAGTCGCTCACTTGAACAGGGCGTAAACGTCGACTTTCATTCCATGACAATATGCTTCCCAAGGAAGCTCAGCACGCGCGATCTGGCGAGCTGATGGGCTTTCTCGTCGAACCGGTCCTTCCGAAACCGATTATAGAATGCATGCTCGGCGTCGGGATAGGTGAAGAACTCGTCTTCCGCCTTACCTCTGTCCGTCACCATCTCGCGAATCCGATCGATCGTCGCCAAGGGATTGTGATTGTCGTTTTCGCCAAAATGAAATTGCATCGGACTTCTTGCTGTCCTGATCTCCTCGCCGAGCGAGTCTAGCCGAACGCCATACATCGAGATCATGCAGGCCGTTTCGGTAGCGGACGCAGCTCGAACAGCGAGGCGACCTCCAAGACAGAAGCCCAGAATGCCCGGCCGCGACGGCGTGTTCACGTAGTTGGCAAGCCAATCAATGCTCGCGCAAATATCAGCCGCGCCAACTCGTTCGTCGAAACGCACGGAGAAATCGACGGCCGTTTGTCGTTGCACCGGATCTTCGCCGTTACCAAGATCGAGATCACGCTGCATTCGCCAATAGATGTCCGGCACCAGAGTGGCATAGCCCTCTTCGGCGAAGTCGTCGGCAATCGCGCGCATGGCTGGAGTGACGCCAAAAATCTCCTGTAGAACGACGAGCCCTCCGCGACGGGTGTCCCGCGGCACAGCGAGGTAGCCGCCCATGTATGAGTTTTCGATTTTGACTTTCACAATCTTTGATGTGATTTTCATCGGCGGCCCGGCGCTCCTTTTGAACCAAAAGAATATATGTCGACAAAGGTAGTTTTCCAATATATCCTTGCTGAAATTGACAATGAAAACCAACGAAGTCGAGCGGGCTCATCATGAACAAGGACGCGCGCAGCTCCCTCACAGGCGTCAGGGTCATCGAACTCACCGCGATGATCACCGGGCCGCTTGCGGGTACGATGCTTGCCGATTTAGGTGCCGACGTCATCAAGGTGGAAAATCCGCCTGATGGCGATCCCTTTCGGTCATTCCGAGGGGGAAACTACAGCCCCTACTTCTGCACATATAATCGGAACAAGAGAAGCGTCGTTCTCAACCTCAAGGGAGAGAAGGGAGGCGAGGCATTCCTCAAGCTGATCGGGATCGCCGACGTTCTTATCGAAAACTTTCGCGCCGGTGTCATGGATCGGCTCGGACTCGGGGTTGCCCGTCTGCGGGAGGCGAATCCGCGCCTCATAATTTGTTCGATCACGGGTTTCGGAGACTCGGGGCCGTATGCAGATCGTCCGGCATATGATGCGGTCGGCCAGGCGCTGAGTGGGATTTCAGGCCTAATGCTCGGGGCTGATGCGCAAATCACAGGGCCGTCTGTAGTTGATAATCTTACCGGTATGTATGCGAGCTACGCCGTTCTAGGGGCATTGTTCGAGCGCGAAAGAACCGGCATGGCGCGGACGATCCAGCTCAATATGCTCGAATCGGCCATTGCTTTCATCGCTGATCCCTTCGCAAACTATAACATGGCCGGGATCAAGGCGGATCCGCTGATGCGGGTGCGGGCGTCGCAGTCTTACGCGCTGCGCTGCAGTGATGGAGCGCTGTTGGCGATTCACATGTCTTCGCCAACGAAGTTTTGGGTTGGTGTCCAGAAGGCGTTCGGTCGGTTGGATCTTGGTGTCGATCCAAGATTCGAGAGCCGTGCCGGCCGTATGGAGAATTACGAACAGCTGGCGCACGAACTGGGACTTGTCGCCAAAACTCAAGAGCGCAAATATTGGATCGATCGTCTCGTCGAGAACGATGTTCCTCATGCGCCGATCCTTACTCTCCAGGAGGTGATGGATGATCCTCAGGTGCGCCATCTCGATACTTTCACCGAGATAAGCCATCCACTCCATGGTCCGCACACCACGATCAGGCGTCCGGTTCGGTATGACGGACAGCGGGCGGACCAACCGTTGAATGCCGCTCCCGATCTCAACGAGCACGCGGCTGAGGTGCTCGGTCCGCTGGGTTATTCCATCGAAGCGATATCGGATTTGCAGCGCGGCTAGTAGGCTCTGCGGCACTCGCGCAAACGGCTTCGACCTTGGAAGGAAGTGAAATGGCCACGACCAGAATTGGTAGTCACCCGAATGACGTCGCTCGTCTCCGAATGAGAGGGTGTGACTCGCTGTCTCAAGTCGTCGGGGAGATGACCTTCACGCAGGGTTTCTATTTCATCGTGACGGGGCGTCGCCCAACGGAGGTCCAGACCAAGGTCCTCGATGCAGCGCTTTTGATTCTGATGGATCATGGGCTGACGCCGGGGGCGCTCGTTGCTCGTCTGGTGGCAGACTCGAATCCGGACGATGTTCAAATTTCGTTGGCTGCCGGCATTCTTATGGTGGGCAATCGGTTCGCTGGTACGATGACCGGCGCCGGTCTCATATTGAGCGACGGCATGGCATTTCAGGGCGACAAGCAGGTATGGGCGGAGCAGGTAGTCCAGGACTTCAAGAAAGCAAGGCGGCGCATTCCCGGTTTTGGCCACCAGCAATACACGTCAGGAGATCCGCGCACTGAGCGACTCTTCAATATTGCGGAGAGTGCGGGCGTAAAAGGCGACTACATCGGCCTGATCAAGTTGCTCAGTGCGGCTATCGACAAGGATGCCAAGCGGCATATCGCGCTCAACGTCACAGGCGCCCTAGGCGCTGTTCTGCACGAAATTGAATTTCCGGTTGGAGCCATGCGGTCGGTCGCGGCCGTCGGTCGTTGCGCAGGATTGGCGGCGCACATCGAAGAAGAGCGGCAAGCGCCTGTCGCGCCTGGGCTGATCAATTTCGGTGCAACGGTCGAGTACATCGATTGATCTTCGCTAGCGCCGTCTATTAGTCAAATAGGTTTGTTGACTAATGTATGCGACGAAGCTAGATTGCGGATGTGGAGAAACAGTGCCGACTGTGGCTCGCTTTCACAGGGGAGGTTGCGATGTCGATAAGCAGAAGGTCTCTTTTGGTCAGTACTGCTGCCGCTTCTGGAAGCGCGTTGCTTCCTGGCTTTCTCAGGTCCGCTAGGGCGGAGGCGGGCCCCATCCGCATCGGTGTTCCCACCGGAATTACCGGCAACTGGGCGGCGTTGGGCCAGCAGGTGCAGCGGTCGTGCCGACTGTTTGCCAAGACCGTGAATGCCAAGGGCGGCATTAATGGCCGGCCCATCGAATTCATCTATGAGGACACCCAGGGCGATCCTGCTGCGTGTGTGCGCAAGGTTACCGAGCTTGTCGAGCGCGGGGGGATCAATCTGATCACTGGCATCATTTCGAGTCCCGAGTCGTTGGCCGTGATGCCGCGCCTCAACGACTGGAACGCGATCTATGTCGGTAGCATCAGTGGCGTTGGGTCAATGACCGCCGCCAATTTTGTGCCAAATGCGTTCCGCGCGTGCACGTCCGGGCCTATGCGTGCGAGGACGATTGCTCTGTGGTTGGCGGACTCCCCCAAGAAGCGTTACTTTGCGATCGCGCAGGACTATGCTTGGGGCAAGAGCAGTGTTGCGACCTTCGAGAAGCTCATAACGGACCTCAAGAAGGAGGTTGTGGGGCAGGTGTTGTCCCCGCTGGGCACCAAGGATTACTCGAGCTTTATTGCGCGGATTCGGGAGGCTAACCCCGAAGTGCTCTACATCGCAATGAGCGGCGACGATGCGACGGCCTTCCTCAAGCAGGCCGCCCAATACCGGCTGGCCGATCGAATGCAGTTGGTAACCGAGGTGTTGGATATCCTGAATATCAAGCCCCTTGGCGAGGCTGCGGTCGGATTGTACGGCGTCAGTCAGTACAATTTTGCGTACGATGCGCCTGGCAACATTGAATTCGTTCGCTCGTTTAAGGCTGAGTACAACGCGGTGCCGGATACTTACGAGGGCGAGCAATGGCAGGCCCTCGAATTCTTGGCTGAAGCCATTCGTCGTGGGAACTCGACGGACGCCGCGGCCGTTCGTGCCGCTCTCGAAGGGTTAGAAATCGACAGCGTCAAGGGCAAGGTGAAGATGCGGGCCTGCGACCACCAGGCGGAGCAGCAGGTCTTCATCGCGCAGGTCGAGAAGACTGAGCAGGTGGCGTACCCAGTGCCGAAGATCGGCAAGACCTATGCGATCGATGCGGTGATGCCGGGTTGCCGCAAGGACACTTACTGAGGCGCAGAGATTCGGCCTCTCGCTCGGGAGGGGCCGGAATTCGAGGGATGCGTAGATGATCTCTTGGCAAGTCTTGCTCAATCTGACTTTGAACACTCTCGCTCTAGCGTCGTTGCTCGCGATGCTGACGATGGGCCTCACTCTCATCTTCGGCATCTTGCGCATCATGAACTTTGCTCATGGCGCGATCTATATGCTCGGAGCCTATTCTGGCATATCGGCGGCTGCCCTTCTCGGAAATTTCTGGATTGGATTGTTGGTCGCGCCGCTCGCCGCGGGCCTCCTCGGTTGTGTCTTCGAGATCACTCTGCTGAGACGGCTGTATCGGCGGGACGGCGGAAGCTTTTTGCTGATCACGTTTGGCTTGAGCTTGGTCCTGAGCGAGTCGGTTCGCCTTATTTGGGGGCCGAACACCCGTGACGTGGATCTTCCCGAGATACTCTCCGGTGTGCTGTGGATTGGTGACGACCCGTTTCCCGCATACCGGATCTTCCTGATCTTGTGGGGCGTCGTCGTTTTGCTTGCGCTGACCTACGTGTTCTTACGCACGCGGCTGGGGTTGTTGATCCGGGCGATCGCCCAGAACGCCGAAATGACCCAGGCGCTTGGGATCGACGTCGGGCTGATGAGGTCGTTGACCTTCGCTGTTGGCTGCGCGTTCGCGGGCCTGGGTGGTTATCTCGCGGTCCCGCTGATCACTGGCTACATCGGTATGGGTGGAGCGGCGATCATCGACTCGTTCGTTATCGTCATGATCGGTGGCATGGGGAGCTTGTTCGGCTCGGTTGCGGGTAGTGTCCTGGTCGCGCTCACGCAGACTTTCGGCAATTTCTATGTTCCGGAATTGGCGCTGGTTGCGACCTATTTGCTGATGATTGGGGTGCTTCTGTATAGGCCCGGTGGATTGTTCGGAGAGCAAGAGTGATGAAGTACGTAATTCCGATCTTCGTACTTCTGGCGTTGGCGCCGTTCTTCGTTTCGGGCTTCCACGTTACCCTTCTGACGGAGATTCTGATCTTTGCGCTGTTTGCCATGAGTCTCGATGTCCAGGTGGGCTATGCTCGTATGTTCTCGTTCGGTCATGCCGCGCCGTACGGGGTCGGGGCTTACGTGGCAGCATTTTCCTTGGTCGTTGGTCAGCTGCCGTTGCCGGTCGCTATTCTGATCGCTGTGGCCGCTGTGTTCATCCTGTCGATCCCGGTCGGTTGGCTGTGCACCAGGGCAAGCGGCGTCGCCTTCGCGATGCTTACGCTTGCGTTCGCTCAGCTGGCGTTTGCCGTTGTCTTCAAGTGGAATAGCGTAACGGGCGGCTCAGACGGAATTACGGGACTCGTCCGTAATTCTGGACCCTGGGGATTTTCCAGTCTTGGGTCCCGGGAGGGCTTCTATTGGCTCACCGCTACTGTCGTGGTGGGAGCGGCGTGGCTCGCGAGCAAGTTTGTTCGGTCTCCAATGGGGACCGCCATTGTTGCTGTGCGAGAGAACGAGAAGCGAGCCATCGCGATTGGTTACGAGCCGCGTCAACTTCGGCTCGCTGCATTCGTCATCTCGAATACGGGAGCCGGTTTGGCTGGTGCGCTCCATGCAGGCTTCTTGCTGTTCGTTTCGCCTGAGCTGCTTCATTGGACCTTATCCGGCTACGTTCTTGTTGCCGTGGTGCTGGGCGGCAGCGGGACCCTGATTGGTCCGATGATCGGCGCAGCGTTGATGGTCATCGGCGCACATCAACTGAGCGCAGTGGCGACGAGCTGGCCACTCTTTATGGGGCTGCTCTTCATGATCGTCGTGGTGGTAGCTCCGCACGGGCTCTGGGGAATCAAGTCGTCGATATTGAATGCACTTGCTCTGCGGAAAGCGAGGCGCTTGGAGGTGAACCATGTCGCTTCTTGAGTGCACCGGACTGACCAAGAAGTGGGGCGCACTTGCGGCGGTCAGCGACGTTGACATCGCCGTTGGAACTGGCGAGGTCGTCGCGTTGATCGGGCCGAACGGAGCGGGTAAGTCGACCTTGTTCGATCTGATCGCCGGCAGGATAACGAAGACGGCGGGAGCTGTCTCGTTTTGCGGCAATCGGGTTGATGGCTTGTCCGCCGCGGCACTCACTCGTCGTGGCTTGAGCAGAACCTATCAGATCACCTCGCTTTTCCCCAGCCTCACAGTTCTCGAGAATGTCAGGTTGGCCGTTCAGGCCTGCAAGCCGTCTCGCAGCCGTCCGCTGTTCTTTAAAGCTCTTCATGACTCAACGACGGGCGAAGCACTTGAATGGCTGGGCAAAGTAGGTCTCCGGGAGCGGGCCGGTTCACTTGCAGGTCAGCTGTCGCACGGAGACCAGCGTCTCACTGAAATCGCGGTTGCTTTGGCGATGCGACCCAAGCTCTTGCTGTTGGACGAACCGACACAGGGAATGTCGGTTGAGGAGACCCGCGGTACAGTCGACCTGCTTAAGTCCTTGCTCAAAGACACCGACATCGCCGTCCTGCTTGTGGAGCATGATCTGGAAGTCGTTTTTGGACTGGCCCATCGCATTGTGGTGCTCGATCGGGGCAGAAAAATTGCCGACGGAGCGCCCGCAGCTGTAAAGGTCGATCCCGTCGTGCAGCACGCGTATCTGGGAGTAGGCAATGTTGGACATTGAGGGCTTGGAGGCCGGCTACGGCAGCGGCAAGGTTTTATTCGGGGTCAATCTCGAGGCGCCTGCCGGGCAGGTTACCGCCATTATCGGACGCAACGGTGTTGGGAAGACGACGACGCTGAAGGCGATTCTCGGTTTCTTATCCGTGAGTGCCGGCAAAATTTCGCTTGACGGCAAGGATCTTAGCCGAAAGCAGGTCCACGAGGTGGTTCGTGCCGGCATTGGCTACGTGCCCGAGGGACGACAGATCTATCCGACATTGACGGTTTTGGAGAACCTGCGGGTTGGTCAACGTCGTCGCCCCCAGGTCTGGACCGAGGAACGCCTTCTTGAGCTGTTTCCGAACCTGCGGGAGCGATCCCAGAATCCTGGCCGAACCTTGTCGGGCGGGGAGCAGCAGATGCTGGCCATCGCGCGCGCTCTCGTGACCGACGTTAAGGTGCTTATGCTCGACGAGCCCACTCAGGGGCTCGCGCCGAAGGTCGTGGATCAGATCGGAGACGTCATTCGCCGCCTGAAGGCCGAGGGAGTTGCTGTTCTCCTGGTGGAGCAGAACCTCAATCTTACAGAGAATGTCGCCGACCGCATCCTCGTCATGTCCAAGGGGAGAATCGTCGAGACGGTCACGGGCGAAGGCTTTCGAACCAATGGCGAAGAGATACGCTATCGATGGCTCACGATCTGATTAGGCGAACTCTCGCAGCATAGGACGACTAGGAAGCATAATGATGGACAGTAGGCCACTCCTCGACGGTCAAGCAGCAGTCGTAACCGGCGCTGGTCAAGGTATGGGGAAAGAGATCGCGTTGGGTTTGGCAAATGCCGGCGCGCGCGTCATCGTGTGCGACGTCAACGCCGAAACGATCGAGGCGACAGCCAACGAAATTCAACAGCGTGGCGGTACGGCCTGGCCACTCGTGTGGGACGTATCCGACGCTGCGGATGCGGTGCGGGTCGCCGCCGAGGTGAAGGAGCTTGCTGGCAATATCTCGATTCTCGTGAACAATGCGGGAATTCATCGTCGAGGCTTGGTCGGCGCGCCCGAACACGTCGACACGTGGCGAAGCATCATGGCCGTCAACCTTGACGGTGTAATGTTTGGGATAACTGCCTTCCTGGATCAATTGAAGCAGACGCGCGGTTGCATCGTCAACGTGGGTTCGATCCAGTCATTCACCGCGGCGCCAAATGATACGACCGCGTACACAACGAGCAAGGGCGCGGTCCTTATGTTCACTAAGGCGCTGGCCGTTGAGTTCGCTCGATACGGGATTCGGGTCAACGGAGTGGCTCCGGGGTTTATCGAAACGCCACAGACAGAAGCATCTCGCGCGAACCCGGACCGCGTGGCTTTTGTTCTGTCTCATACTCCGGTGAAGAGGTTCGGACGAGCCGACGAGATCGTCGGTCCCGTCGTGTTTCTTGCCTCTCCAATGGCAAGTTTCGTGAATGGGGTGATGCTGCCAGTCGATGGCGGCTTCCTCGCCCTCTGACAACGTTGAAAGGATGCGGACCATGGCACGTACCTACCAAGTTGATGTTCTTTCCCATGTCGGCCCTGGCACTAAGGTCGGCGAGCTCTTTCGTTCGGTCTGGTTGCCGGCGCTCCTGTCCGCCCAACTGCCAAAGCCCGGCTGCGCGCCCGTACGTTTGAAGCTGCTCGGTGAGGAACTGATCGCTTTTCGCAGCGGAAACGGTCAGGTGGGGATAGTGCAGGCGAACTGCGCTCACAGGCTAGCACCGCTTTTTTACGGTCGCGTCGAAGAGCAGGGAATTCGTTGTGCCTACCACGGGTGGCTCTACGACAAGTCCGGCCAGTGTTTGGACATGCAGAATGAGTCAGACAAGGCGGTCTGTAGCAAAGTCAAGATCAAGTCCTATACGGTAGTCGAACAGGCAGATGTCATCTGGGTCTATATGGGGCAGGACACTCCGCCGGAGCTGCCGAAATTTCCATGGATGGGCCTGCCAAAATCGCAGCGGAATGCAACGGTCTGGATCCAGGAGTCCAACTGGCTTCAAGGCATGGAGGGCGAGCTCGACAGCTCGCACGTGTCCATCCTTCATACCAATCCAGCCACGATGGCCACGTCGCCCGTGCATCAGCACTATTCGGCTTCGGACCTTTCTCCAAAATTGTATGCAAAAAACACTGCCATAGGCGTTCTTGCTATCGCCCGGCGAAACGCGGACAGCAAGTTCTACTGGCGTGTATCCCAGTTCATGGTCCCCGCGTTCAGCTCTATTCCTAGCGCAGATTTCCCAATTGGTGGTCGAGCGTTTATCCCGATTGACGATCACAACACCTACACGTGGGACTTCAACTACTATGCGAAGGGCGATCTGCCTAAGGCCTTCCTAGACTACGTTGGTAAAGGCCTGGCATTCCCGCCGGAAAGCACGTATCAGCCCTTCAAACTGAATACTGGAACAATCATCGATACGTACGTTCCCGTCCGCACTGCCCTCAATAGTTACTTGATCAATCGGGAGGGGCAGAGCCTTTCCAGCCCGACCGGCATCCATGGTCTTAACGATCAAGACCGAGCCATGCAGGAAGGCATGCTTGCGCTTGAAGGTAGCAGCGGTCGCATCGTCGATCGAGCCAAAGAGTTCCTTGTGGCTGCCGACATTGGCATCGTTCGTGCGCGCCGCCGAATCCTAGACATTGTGCATGACGAGGCAAGCCTCGCAAAGTTCAAGCAGACCATCAAGGATGGTGCGGCATACGCTGTACAGCCACTTGATGTTGTGTCTGAACATGGCGAACTTGACGCCTTTTTGGCGCAGCACGACGGGCAGCTCACTTCAAAGCGTGAAGCGGCTTAGACAGAGGCCTCAAGCGGCGGAATAGAATATGGCCTGGAAGCAAGTGACGACTCGTGACAAGGTCTCGCCAGAGGCGCCGTTTGCGTTCACCATAGGGGAACGCAACCTCGCACTCTTTCAAGTCGCCTCCACTTACTACGCCTTAGACAATGTCTGTCCGCATGCTTTTGCGCTGATGTCGGACGGCTTTGTGGAGGGGGACACTGTCGAATGTCCCCTGCATGGCGCACTCTTCCATATTCCAAGTGGTCGCTGCTTGGGGCCGCCGGCAGATGCGGATTTGAGATCCTACCCAGTTCGCTTGGAAGACGAACAGATCCTCGTGGACATGTGATTTCGGGTATGCAAACGACGCGAAACGGTCAGCAATTCGTTATCGTGGGAGCGGGACAGGCTGGAGGGTGGGCCGCCCGAACGCTCCGCGAACGCGGTTTCGCTGGCCGGATCGTACTTGTTGGCCAGGAGGACCATCCGCCGTATGAACGTCCCCCGCTCTCGAAGGACTTTCTCGTCTCGGGTAAGGACCCAGCATGCACCTATCTGTTCTCGATGGAGAAGCTCCGCGGATCGGACATTGATGTGCGTAGAGCATCCACCGCGGCAGCGATCGACCGGTCGGGACATGAGCTTGTGCTCCGGAATGGAGAAAAGATCCCGTATGACCGGCTGCTGCTGACCACTGGCGCCCGGCCCAGAAAGCTGTCTATGCCCGGGGCGGATCTCAAAGGGATCCATTATCTTCGCACAATTGAGGACAGCGCTCGTATTCGTCAATCGCTCGGAGCGGCCACCCATGTCCTTGTCGTGGGTGGTGGCTGGATCGGATTGGAGGTAGCTGCGGCCGCTATCGGTCTGGGCGTGCGGGTGACGCTCGTGGAAGCGGGCGATCAATTGTGCGGGCGATCGCTGCCCAAAGCGACCGCTGCGTACTTCCAGGAACTACACGCTAGTCGCGGAGTAGAGGTACGGCTTAATACAAAGCTCATTGCGTTCGAGGGTAACGGCGCCGTCGAGCGGGCGAGTTTTGCTGACGGCGAGCCTGTGCACACCACAACTGTGATCGTCGGGGTGGGAGTAGAACCGAATGTTGAGCTCGCCGTCGGCTGCGGACTTAGTGTAGACAACGGAATCGTTGTGGACGAGACCACCCGTACCTCCGATCCCTATATCTTTGCTGCCGGAGACGTCGCAAGCCACCCGGTAGATCGAGTGGGACTGCGACACCGTCTTGAAACGTGGCACAACGCTCAGAATCAGGGAATCGCGGCTGCTAAGGCCATGCTTGATGAGGATGGGAGATACCGCGAACTTCCGTGGTTCTGGTCCGACCAGTTCGACCTCAATTTTCAGCTCTTGGGGATACCGGGCCGCGCTGACGAGATTTACGTGAAGGGCGACCGCGACGCCGGCCGCTTCGTGCAGTTTTTTGTCGCGGACCAGCGTCTCAGTGCGATCGCAGCCTTCAACAATCCTCGTGAACTACGCGAGGCGAAGCGGATGATACTCGCGAATTCACCGATCTCTCCGTCAGAGCTTACGAACCTGGCGAAACTACCATGAAGGTTACTGAAGTCTCGCACCACGACGAAGGTTGGTACTACGAGAGCATTCGTAAAGGGCATTGGCTGCCGTGCGGGTGCTCGGTGGGTGAGGGAAGTCCCGTGCTCGTGAGCTCAGTCAGGTTGGTATGGAAGTGGCTCGTGGGCCGCTTGAAACGCGTGAGTTAAAACTGCGAAAGCAGTCGCTCCTTTGCACAAAGCTCTATCGTCTATCTGAGGTGTTTTATGGCCAAAGCGCTCGCAGCCGTTCTCGAAAGCCCGAAGAGCTTTCAGTTTCGCGAGTTCAAGATCCCTGAGATCGCCGACGACGATGCCCTCCTGCGTGTCGAGGCATGTGGGCTTTGCGGAACGGACTATGACCAATGGCTCGGGCATTTGAAAGATTGGGGCGGTGGTATGCCGATCATCCCCGGGCACGAAATCATGGGGTTCATCGAGCGAGTGGGACCGAAGGCCTCCAAGCTGTGGAACGTGAAAGAGGGAGATCGTGTCGCCATCGAACCGATCATCCCCTGCGGCCATTGTGAGGATTGCGTTCGGGGCGCCTATACCCGGTGCCAGACGGATTTGGGATATGGGCTCTATCAGAGCACCAATGTCGCCCCTTCGCTTTGGGGCGGATACGCTACGCATACCTATTTGCATCCGCGCACGATGGTCCACAGACTGCCCTCAAACATCCCGACGGATTTGATGACGCTGGTAAACCCCTTGTCGAACGCGATCCGCTGGGCGTACGAAATCGGAAGGGTCGGAATGGGTTCGACTGTCGTCATCGAAGGCCCTGGGCAACGAGGACTCCTCGCGGTCGCAACGGCGAAGAAGGCAGGCGCTGCGAATATCATCGTGGCAGGAACACGCGCGGATGCAGAACGACTGGCACTAGCCGCGAAATTGGGGGCGACGGCCACCATTAATGTGGAAGAAGACAATCCGGTTCAGCGAGTTATCGAGCTCACAGATGGCCGACTTGCCGATGTCGTTCTAGACGTTTCATCAGGAGCAATGGCGCCTGTGTTGCAGGCAATCGACATGGTAAAGCGTGGTGGAAGGGTCGTGTTGGCAGGTCTCAAAGGCCAGAACAAGCTGAATGGTCTACCCATCGATAAGGTTGTTCTAAGTGAAATCGAACTCGTCGGCGTCCTGAGCGCGGGATGGCAGTCAACCGAGATGGCAATCAATATGATCAGGCAAGAAGGGGACGCACTTCGGGAGCTTTGTTCACACTCGTTTCCGCTCTCTCACGTTACCGACGCGGTGCGGACCCTTGGACGAGAGATTGTCGGCAGCCGGGATGCTGTTCACGTTACATTGACACCATCATGATCGCCATGTGCAGCCTTTGTGTGGCCCGTTTGGCTGATCGAGTCTTTTTACGGTCCCGGACGCCTCGCGACGGCGAGGACAGCGATGTCGGCGGTACCGATCAAGAGCCTAGTGGAAGTCATCGGGCCAAGGCGACGTCAAAGGGTGCTGCCTCGGTCGAAAAGAGTGGAGAGCAAGCCGAAGTCGTCACTGACAAATGAACGCCGCTTGGGCATGACGGCGGTGGAAGACCGATGGGAGCTCGCCGGGTTCTGTTGCTCATCGGAGCGGATGCTCCGCTCGCCTGGGAGAGAGAACGTTTGAAGACCGACTGGCGCAATCTCGAGCGAGGGAACGACTTACATAACTCGGGTGTGTGGCTCAGGAATGTCTCCCGATCGTGCGTCTACGTTGTGCTGCGAGCTATTGGAAAGTTTGATCATGGGATGGCGCAGTTTTGGGATCAGGGCAAAGTTGAGCCGTAGCGCGAACTCCTGAAGCTCCGCTGGCTGGCCGGTTGTCTGCTGCTCCCTGACTTGGCCGCCGCCCGGCTCTGGCGGCGGCCACAACGCGAGTGTTCCGACGTTCGTTGCCCCATTCCAAAGACCCCGTCCTGACGCGTTCGTTTGGCTTCATGGCCAATCTTCGCGTTTTCGTCAGCCGGTCTTCAATAACAGATTAGTTAACTAAGCTAGAGCGATAGGCTATTTGATGTACTCTCCTTTACAATATCGCATTTCACAGGTAGTTTAGTTCCGTTAGAGCTACGGAGACCCTTCCACATGCGAGAGCACCCGGGTCCAAACGAACTTTGTGCTTTGACCCTCTTTGCCTTTGGGGCATGCGCGTGGCACGATGAGCACTCGCCTACGCTGTCAAGCGATATAGGGCTTGCGACGGTTTCATGGGCGACTGCTCTCCTTGCTTTTCAGCGCTTGTGCCGCTTGGCAAGCGCAATTCGCTGGTCGCGCAAGGCGGCTGGGAATGCGAGACATGAGGCTGCGGCGAGCTGACGGCGCGCCGCCCATTTTCGTCGACTATGGTGGTAAACCTCCGCAAAACTTGAGCCGAAACAAGCTCAGGCCGGCATTCCCGCCGCAATGTAGTTGCAGAACGTGCCGCTCTCCCCGCCATGATCACGTTGGGCTTATAGGGTCGCTACGTGCCACACCGAAACTCTTGCTTCTATGAGCCTTGGGGCCGTGCGGCGTCTAAGTAAGTCATGTCCTCATAGTTGGTTTCGGAGGGAGCCGTGGACGCGATGAACAAGGGTTACATCAAGCGCCTATTCTCGAGGTCTATATCTCATCTGACTGTTCACGCTTTATTGTACCGTTTCGTTGCGTGTGCCCGTATTTGCCGAATTTGGACGTACAGGTGAGATGGCTGGATTGAAATAGCCGCGGCTCATCCAGGCGATCCTGCGAACATGTTGAAGTCTTGCTCTTGTTGCGCTTTGTAAGAGCCGGTGCTTTCTTGCAACCCCGGATTATCTAGGCGTCTGCATTCGGGACAAGGAGGGATTATGATGGGCGGTCGATCGGATAACGACGGAAGGCAGAAGTCGAGATGCGCTGCCGTGACTGCGAAACAGAGAGCCGAAGCCAGTTCCATTCTCTGAGCGGCTCAGCTGTACGATCGATGAAGCCTGCGAACCGACCGGCTTGGGGCGCACAAAACTTTACGAGCTGATAGGTGCCGGCCAAGTCATCACTACAACGGGTTGGACGCCGTCGCTTGGTGATAGTGCGATCGCTCGTCGCATTCCTAGGCACGGCCGTATTGGCATGAGCAACCGCCGCTATTGGCCTTCTCTTGACACGTCACTTTGGCTGCGCAGCCAATGGGTCTCAGTCTTACTCGCGCGTTTTCGGTCCGCTCTTTCGACGGGCGAGACCGTTTTGGAAGGACCGGGACCTCCGGACGCTTGATGTCCTGCCTGCACAGCTTGCCGAAGCGATCGTTGACGTAGCCGACACGGAGCAAGCACCTCGATGTTCGGGGGATCGCGCGCTTCGATACTCTGACTACTCCCCGCCCCGGCATGGTCAGTCAAATGGAGTGAAGCGAGGTCGATTGGGACGCCGAACAAACGCTGGCGAGCGCGTCTTATTGATCATCCGAGCCCAACCGAATTTTCGCCGTGGCGCGGGACCAGGGGGATAACTGCCGCCCGCGCGAGATCTTCCAATGCCGTTGAGATATATTTCGCGTAGTGCCGCTCGATCATTTCCACGGAAGTGTTGTGCAGCTTAGCAACGTGTTGAATAGGGAGTCGGTTTCGTAAGCCGCGAACGATGCTGGAATGTCGCAACGCATAAGGAATGGCTTCTGGTAGTGCTGCGCGATCGCGGATGGCGTGCCACGGACGAGTAAGTTCTGCCGTCTTCCAAGGACCGCGTTCTGACTTTCTCCAAACGATGCTGCCGACCTCCTGCACGTAGCTCCATCGCTCGAACAATGGCGCCTCTTTTGAGCGATCTAAAATGGCTGGCAAGAGGACTTCGATGACATCTTCGCCCACTGGAACTGGAACGGAGCCACCGTTGCCACCACGCCCCTTGTAGGAACCTGGTATCATCAAGCGCTGCTCTTGCCGTTGTGCATCACTTACGCGCATCCGCCTTGCCTGAGCAAATCGCGCGCCCGTGGCTGCAAGGCACACGACAATGCGATGTAGGTCGCCTTCATATCCCTGCTCCTCGTCGATCTCGCGCGCGGCTCGAAGTAAGGTGCCTATTTGCGCATCCGTAAGGACTTGGTTGTCTCGGGCGACTGATGTCTCATCATCATCATCGATGCGCTCAGCTTTAAACCCGTCTTTCACAATTGATGGGAAGGTTGGATTCAGCTTCTTTTGCTCCGCCGACAGGCGGGGCCATGCTGCATTCAGCCCAGCCTTCAGGTCATTTATGAGCCGCTGTTTTGTCGTCGCCTTCAATTCTACAGGAAGGTCCTCGCGCCACGTCAAAAGATCATCTTCCCGTAGCGCGTGCAGGTGCACTGCGGCGAGCGAGGCGGTCTCAATGGCTTCC
The DNA here is from genome assembly GCF_053592855.1 of Bradyrhizobium sp. T-1. Taxonomy (NCBI): domain Bacteria; kingdom Pseudomonadati; phylum Pseudomonadota; class Alphaproteobacteria; order Hyphomicrobiales; family Nitrobacteraceae; genus Bradyrhizobium; species Bradyrhizobium sp. T-1. The sequence goes on from NZ_CM132115.1 coordinate 1,601,510, forward strand.
TGGCTACCGCGCTCCTCTTGACCAAGAACGTAACGCCGCAAGCGGTGACCAGCATCGGATCGAACCTCGCGACCGGCCCTTCGGCTATCACGGGCATTACGTTCCCTGATATATGTCTCCACAGCAGTCCGCACGGTGGGGGCCGGTCCGGCGGCTTGGGCCGCCGCTTCTATTCTGGACCGGGTGATGTGTTCCCGCGCTCGTGTCACCGCCTGCTCGAAAGTCAGCGTGCCTTCGGCACGTTTGTCGTTGACGTCGTTGGCGATGCCGACCGGCGCCTGCTTGTAGTTGGCTCCATCATGGTGATTGCGCCAGCGCACGAACCAAACGCCGCTCCGCTTGCCCTTGCGATAGCCAAGATGCGCTTCGGCGTCGAGGCGGCGCCAATGTACGCCAAGCTCCAGTTTCGAGCGCGCCTTGGCAGTCGTGATCTGGGCCTCAGCGAGCGTCTTTGTCATGGCGTACGAACCCGGAGTCGTCGAATATCCGTCGAATAAGCATCGGCGTACAAAGCCGATCGACGACGAATGACTTCTATATAAGCTGTTGACAAGGCTATATTATGACGAACGACTGCGAACCAAGGCGGGAAGTATGTCCAGCCCTCTCAAGGCTGAAACAGGGGTTCGATTCCCCTAGGGAGCGCCATTTGCGTACAAAACCGCGAACCCTCCTTTCCGGTTGATCGCTGGCCATAATGGCTTGTTCGAGGGTCGTTTTTGACGGATGACGCGGTCATCAACCTCGACCGCATCAATCAGTGAGCGCAGATAGGATTTGCGGAACGGAACGCTGCCCGCGGTTATGCTTTCGCGCATCAGGGAGCCGAAGCGTTCGATTTTGCTCCGGTCGATGCACGCGGTTGACGCTCGGCTTTTGATCCGGTCAAGCGCGCTTTGCGCCTGATCTCGATCTGCCTTGATATCGGCAAGACGAGCTTTCAGGACCTCGTCCAGATCCGTGATGCCATCTTCGACCAGGGCATAGAGGCGCCGGAGCTTTTCCTCAGCGGCCCTTGCCTGCCGTGACAATTGGTCGATGCGGTCCTGGACTTCGCCACCGGCCACCGCTCGCTTCTGAACGATTTCCGCAAGGAGAGCGGTGATACGATCTGGAACCAGCAGACGATCGGCAATATGGCTGGTCACCAACTGGTCTAGCTTGTCCATTGGGATCGACCGCCCCTTACACGCGGTCTTGCCCATACGTGCAGCAGCTGAGCAGGAGTAGTATCGATAAACTCGCCCGGTTTTGGAGGTTCCGCTGCGCATCGTCATGGCGCTGCCGCAACTAGCGCAGTGCGCGAGCCCCGTCAGTAGAATCGGTCCCGTGGTCACCCTTGGCGGCGTCGTTCGTGGATTGCGCGCGACGAGCGTGCGCTGGACTTCGTCGAAGGCGGCGCGCTCGATGATGGACGCCACCTCCACGGCGATGATTTCCGTGACCGGTTTCTCGCGTCCGGTTTTTGCATGGCGCCGGTTGAAGCGCCACTCGCCGATATAGATTGGATTGGTCAGGATCTTGTGCACCGGCCCCACGCCAAAGCGCGCGCCGAGCCGCGTTCGCATGCCGCGTGTGTTCAAGGTTTTGGCAATCTCCTTGACGCCAAGAGGCCCACTCGTTGCTTCACCGTTGAGGTAGAGCTTGAAGATCAACCGCACAGTCTCTGCTTCGACAGGGTCGATGATGAGGCGCTTTTTTGTCCGGTGTCCACGTTTCTCGACGTCCGCGACGGTGTAGCCGAGTGGCACGCGAGAGCCGTTGTAAAAGCCCTGACGAGCGTTCTCCTTCATCGCTCGCAGCACATGCTTGGCGTTCTCGCGGCTCTGATATTCGTCGAACAGCGCGATCACCTGCCGCATCATCACTTGCGAGGGATCATCGCCCAACTCCTGGGTGATCGACACTAGCCGAACCCCGTACTTGGCCAGCCGGCGGATGTACATCTCAAGCCCGAACGCGTCGCGGAAGAAACGGCTGAAGCTGTGCACCACGATAACGTCGAAGGGCCGATCGTCGTCGGACGCGCGCTCAATCATGCGCTGGAATTCCGGGCGCTGGTCGTCCATCGCAGATGCGCCGGGCTCGACATACTCCGCGATGACCTGCCACCCTTGCCGTTCACAATAGGAGGCTGTCTGCGAGCGTTGGTCAGGGATCGAGAGATCGACTTCGGCCTGCCTCATGGTCGAGACTCGCAGGTAGAGTGCAGCACGCGAGGGGATGGACATTTGCAAATTCACGAACGGCTCCTTCGCGAGTCGAAATCATTTGAGCAGGTCATCGAGCAGCGGTCCCAAGAACGCGTCAATGACGTCCAATTCGCGCGAAGATATGGCGATCTTTGTCGGTAAGTCGTCGACGACAGCGATGGTTTCGCAGACTGGGTCATCACCGCCATCGCAGGTCGACGGAAGGGGGCCGGCGGCCGCGCTGCCTTGCGCTGTTGTCGGCAGCTTGCGCTTGGTTCGATGCGGATCGTTGCGAGCCATCCCGCTAGGGAATGCAATGGGAGCGCCGGCGCAATCGATGGTGGCGGCCTTCGCAGCATAGCGCACGATGACAAGCGAACGGCGGAGTGGCTTCCGTTTGTCCCACCGTCAGGACGATCCTGGGATACAGTCTCACTTGCGTCTGTCATGTAGGACTGAGCTACTTTGGGTGGGCGTCCGCTCGGCGAAGCGGGTGGTTTTCGCCTGCCCGGCTCGCAGCGCTGCAAGTGGTTCACCACCACTTGCTGACCGCAAGCGAGCCATCGTGTTCCGGGCAACGGTCGCGGTCAATGATCTTCGACCGCTTCGCGGCGCGCTCCCAAGTGAGCGCGTCATTGACCGCGCCCGCTGCCCGGAAATCGCGCGGCCAAGCGATCAACGGGGAGATCTTGCCGCCACCACGATGACCACATGCGTGCTCCTACCGGCGATCGAAGCATTCGTGAACATCCGAGGCGGCGGCATGGCCTGGGCAGGGTCTTGGCCGTGCGAACAATCGCTATACGACATCCGACAACAACCGTATACGCTCCGCGCCGACTTTTGCGCTGCGTCGTTGATGCCAGAATGTTGCCGGCGCAACACTGTTTGTTGACAGACGTTGGCTTCCGCTAGAGCATTTGCCTCGCAGCTCGGAGACGCGGATTGGCGCTACGAATTTGCGAAAGGAAAACCGGATGTGTGCAGTTGGAGATCGCGAGACCTACGTTGATTACTCGATCGTTGCGGATCACTAGGAATGTACTCGTATTGGCGAAGACGTACTCTCAACGTCGAGATATTGCTTGGCATTGCGCGATCAATCTCACAGATGCTGAGACTTTCTTTCGAATGGCAGTCGTGATCTAGCGTGGATTGGCGCATGATCGGCGAAGCTACGGTGGAGGGCAAGATTAAAGCAAACTAGCGTTTGCTCGAAGCCCTTGTCTGCACACTGGTTTTAGAGCCGATGTCGCCAGAGCGGGGGCGCTGAATCCGCCAATTCCTTGTTTTTGCTGCCGTTGATGCGATGGCGGCATGCCGATGATTGCGTTCGAGGACGCAGGCTGCGACATCGCTTGCATGAGCCGCGACGACAAATCAGATTTCCGCCCCCGCCCCGGCCGCATCCGTGACAGAGGAGGCAGCGCGCGGCGGCCGAAGTCGTTCTTCGCGCAGGTCATGAAGGCTGCCGTGAAGGCCAATGGAGGCCCCCTGACGCCGGGACAGTCGCGCGGCAAGAACAGAGGTCCTTCGCGGTCGACGCGTCCCAAAAAAGGTCGTTGCTCGCGGATCGGTCGGGGCCAAGCCGCGGCCGATCGATTGAAGTTGGCGGCGGGGCAGCGGGACGCGAGCCAGCGTATGCGCCGTGTCGTGGTCAAGGCACGGATCGTCCGGTTGAAGATCGGCAGCAGAGCTGCCCATGCGCATCTCAACTACCTCCAGCGCGATGGGACGACCCGCGACGGCGGGCGAGGTCAGCTCTATGGACCGGATGACGAGCGGGTGGATGGCCGGGCCTTCGTCGAGCAGGGGCGCGAGGACCGCCACCAATTCCGCTTCATCGTGGTTCCCGAGGACGGCGATCGTCTGTCCGATCTCCATGGCTTCACGAGGGACGTGATGCGGCAAATGGAAGAGGATCTCGGCACGAGCCTCGATTGGGTCGCGGTCGACCACTTCAACACCGGCCATCCTCACAGCCATATCGTGATCCGGGGCAAGGACGATCTCGGTAAGGATCTCATTATCGCCCAGGACTACATCACGGATGGGTTGCGGCTCCGCGCCCAGGACCGGGCGACCCTAGAGCTAGGACCTGAGACGGATATTGAGGTGCGGACGAAGCTTCAGGCGGAGATCGCCGCCGAGCGCTTCACCCGCATTGATCGCGCGATGGTGGGGGCGGCCGATAATGGCTTCCTCGACCTGCGGCCGGACGCCGGTCAGCGCCACGCCGACTTCGATCGGACGCTCCGGATCGGACGATTGCAGGTGCTGGGGCGCTTCGGATTGGCAAGGGAGATTGAACCCGGCGTCTGGCACCTGTCCGATCGGCTCGAGCCGGCATTGAGAGAGCTTGGCGAACGCGGCGATATCATCAAGTCCATCAACCGTTCCCTCGCCGCGCGGGGGCAAGCACGAGGCGCAGAGAACATCCTCCTCCACGGCGATACGACATCGGCCCCGGTGATCGGCAGGGTCATCGGCAAGGAGCTGGCTGATGAGCTCGCCGATAGGGTCGGAATCATCGTCGATGGCATCGACGGACGCGTCCACCACGTGGCCTTGAGGGACGCTGCGATTGCCGACGAGGCGAGGATCGGCGCGATCGTCGAGATTGGGCGCGCGCCGGCCGGCCCACGTCCCGCCGACCGCAATATCGCTGAGCTTGCGAGAGGCACCGGCGAGTACCACCCGAACGAGCATCGGGCGCTTGCCGAGGCAGGTCACGTGCGTGTTCCCGGCGGCGACTATCAGGCCTATGTCGAAAGCCACATCCGCCGCCTGGAGGCGTTGCGCCGGGCCGGCATCGTCGAGCGGGCAGGTCCCGACCGTTGGATTATACCGGACGATCTCGAAGCCCGCGCACAGGCCTATGAGGCCGGCGTTGGCCGGCGGACGAGTCTGCGGGTCCACTCGGCCTTCGATCTTGATCGCCAGGTGACCAGCGACGGCGCTACTTGGCTCGACCGGCAATTAGTCAATCCCAACCGCGGTATGCTGGCCGAGGGAGGCTTCGGCGCTGAGGTGCGGGACGCCTTGGAACGGCGGAAGGACGAATTGATCCGGCGGGGCCACGCCCGGCGCATGCCCGATGGTGGCGTCCGTGCGAGAGCCGACCTTCTGCCCACGCTCGAACGTCGAGAGGTCGAGCGAGTTGGACGGAAGCTCGCCGCTGAACGAGGCCTTGCTTTCCAAGCGATCGAAGATGGTCAAACCATTCGCGGCAAGTTGATCGGATCCACCCAACTCGCCAGCGGCCGCTTCGCCATGATCGATGGCGGACTCGGCTTCAGCCTCGTACCGTGGCGCCCGGCTATTGAGAAGGAAATCGGCCGAGAGGTCGTCGGCATCATGCGTGGCGATGACATTTCCTGGCAATTTGGCCGAAAACGCGGGCTCGGAATTTAGAATAGAAAGACAGCTCGACCTCTCGGCCCCCATCACTTCTACAAAGCCCTGAAGCCGGTTGCCTGCCGAGCAGAAAAATGCAGAAGTTTGCGGAGACCAGACCACACCTGTGCACCATGAGGTGCTTTACCCGTGGCTTGAAACGGATCGGTCGCTGACCTTGAACGACGATGATACGAGCGACGTCAGCCTTGTGCCGGTGGAGGCGCGCCGGCAGCGCAATATATGGCGATGCGCCGATAGCAAACCCAAACATCTGTCAGAGAGTCATCGCTTGGGACAAAGGGAACAAAAAACGCCGCCCGCTTAAATAAAGCGCAGGCGGCGGATCACCAGCCCCGGGAGGGTGAGGGTAAAATCCCGACAAAGGTTAGTCCCGACGTGTCGCCCTAAGGTTCATCGGCATCGAGTGGCAACGCCCGAGGTCAAAGATAATTCAAGAATCGGTAGGTCGCAGACCGAGCGTATTTGATCGAAGCTGCTTTTCCCTGAGCCATTGGATGATGGCACGTTGAGCTGCGATGATAGCCTCTGCTCGATTGAAGCCGATGCCTGTTTTCGATGACCGACCGGCTCGCTCAAACGACCATTTCCAGCCAGGTGGATTGATCGTTTGAACCACCGTATACTCAATACCCTGATGTTCCATGCACCGTCATCGCTCCGCGACGAAACAACACGTAGGCAGCGAGAAACGCTGATCAATCAGCGTCGCTTGAAGTCTTCTCTGAACGATCGACTCGAACTTCCCGAAACTCCGCGGGCCCGTCGAGAAGACGCTGCTTGCGCATCTGGTGCTCCTGCGAGCTCGCGGAGCTGTCGGCCCTGTCATCCAACACCGCACCCGCCAAACGAAGGGCTCGCCTTCGTTGGCGGCCCGTCCGACGACCTCTTGCATCCTCGTTAGTCATCAAATTGAACCCTCAAATAGGAGCGTACATGATCGGATACGCCCGCTCGGTCGGCGAAGCTCAGCAACCGCGGCAAATGTTCTTCAGCTTTGCGGCGGTTCGAGCCTCTTCCGCAACGAATGGGTCCTTGTACCCTGACGATGGGGCACTATCGGTTTCGGCGGGCTTCTTGGCCTTTGGCGGAAACGCCGCATCGTAACAGGAGAGCCGGGCACTGGTGCTCTCGATCGCGCTGCAATTCGGTTCCGCTACGGAAGCGGCTAACGCAGATGTGCTTAATCCCGACGCGAGCAGGAGCGCCGCCGTCCGCATACCGGATCGAGTTCTGCTCACACCGAAGGTCCCGTCATGATCCACCTTTGTTGACCCAAGAAGGACGCTGGCCGGTCCAGATTGGAAGAGCATCCCACTCAGAGCAGCGCATCCGGCGCTCCTCACCCCCGACGCTCACGAAAACAAAAGGCGCATCGTCCCGGCCTGTTTTCGAGCCAACGAAAATTGCCGGAACGCCGTAGGCATCCCTGATGATTGCGGTGTTTGCCATTATCGGCTCCCATTGGCCCAAACTTGCTCCAGGCATTCGATTTGCATTTTGAACGCATGGTTGCTGAACCGCTTGCAGCTACAGAATAGCCACAACCGCGATCAGCGGTGCGAGGAAGACCGGCACCAATAGCGGCGGCACAAGCCACTCACGGATTTCGAATTTGTCGGATTTTGACATCTTACCGCCTTCACTGGGTTGAGGCGGGAGCGCAAAGCTCTCAGTCACCGATAACAGCCACTAAGCGCGCGGTGATACCAATGCTATAGCAGTCTTCTTACCACCGAGCCAGATCAATCTTGGTCCATTGCTGCCGAAAGTAGATTGGCAGTCGATTGCGTCTCCGGATCGGGCGGTTCACTTCCAAAAACGGCGGCGATCACCAACACGACCGGGATAGTCCCGAGTACGATCACGCCTATGCGGAAGCCAATTTCGCCAGGCATTGGGAACTCCCGCCAAGGCAAGAGTGTAAGCTGTCCTTCTGACCCAGATAGACGCTTTAAGCACGCTGCGTGATTGACCATTTTCCAAACCTTCGCAGGCCCGCATCGAAATCAAAACACAGGGGACGGGCGGCTGGCCATCATCCGGTGAGAGCATGGAGATGCTGGCCGAGCTGCCTCTGCACATAGGGCTTGGCCAGGAAGCGGGCTCCGGCGGGAAGATCCTTGACGGCAGGTTCTACCTGGCCCGAAGTGACCAGCAGTGCGATCGGAGGCCAACGGTCGCGAACGGTGGCTAGAAGTCCCAGGCCATCCATCGAGCCGGGCATCTGGATATCGGTAAATACGATCGCTATATCGGCGGTGTTCTCCAGGAGCTCGATTGCGTGATCCGCATCGGCGGCCTCTACGACCTCGTAGCCCAGCTCGCGTACCATCTCAGCCGCGTTCAGACGAATGAGGAACTCGTCCTCGACTATCAAAACAACAAATTTGTGAGCCACCGAATAGGGGTACTTTACTCTAGAGGTCAACACGCAACGGCTCCCGCCTCGCGTTGTTCCGAGAACATTCTATCTCTTCCAGAGTTGGGTCAGGAACCCAGATGCTCCCCTGAGTATAGTTCAATGATAACCGAACTTAGCGGCGAAATCACCGCCGTTCAGCAAATCAATGCTGTTCCGAAAATTTTGGATGCCGTAACCCGCTTAACGGGCATGGGCTTCGTAGCGGTCGCCAGGGTGACCAGCGATCGCTGGTTGTGCTGTGCTGTTCGCGACAGCATAGATTTCGGCCTCGTGGAAGGGAGCGAGCTTCACGTCGAAACGACGATCTGCAATGAAATTCGCGGCCACGGCGAACTGGTTGTCATCGATGACGTCGAGACGGATTCCAGATTTTGCAATCACCCGACGCCACGCATGTATGGCTTCAGGAGCTACATCTCAGCTCCGATCAAGCGTGCGAACGGAGACATCTGGGGCACGCTCTGCGCGATCGATCCGCGACCGCGTGAGTTAAATCGACCTGAGATCGTCGAAAGCTTGCGGCTTTTTGGGGAATTGATCGCTGCGCATTTGGATCTCAACGAGCGCTTCGAGCAATCTCAGGCCGACCTTGCCAAGAGGTCAGAAAGCCTGCTGGCCAGTGAGGTGGGGCGGCAGTCTGCCGAAGCGGACCTGAAAAGCACCCGAGCCGATCTTCTTGACGAACGGAAGACGTCGGAGCTGCGCGAGCAATTTATCGGCGTGCTGGGACACGACCTCCGCAATCCGCTGGCGTCAATAGCCGGCGGCATGCGTGTTCTCCTCAAGAATGCGAATAGCGAGCGAGCGCCCGACATCGTCGCATCAATCCAGAAATCCGTGATGCGAATGGCGGGTCTGGTGGACAACATCATGGATTTTGCCCGCGGCCGCCTCGGCGGCGGATTGACGATCAGGCCCGACGCAAACGAGCCACTGACCCCCGTGATCGAACACGTCATCAACGAAATGCGTCTGGCGTGGCCAAGCCTTAACATCGAGACCGATATTGCCCTAAACGAGCCGGTTCGATGCGATCGCATCAAGATCAGCCAATTGTTCTCCAATTTACTCGGGAATGCGGTCACCTATGGCGACATCGACAAGCCAATCATTGTTTCGGCAAGGACGAGCGATGGAAGATTTACCCTCAGGGTGACAAATTACGGTACGCCGATCTCGGACAAGGCGATGCAAAGCCTGTTTCTGCCTTACACCCGCGGCGACCGTCCCAGCCAGCAAGGTTTAGGTCTCGGCCTCTACATCGCATCCGAGATTGCGCGAGCCCATGACGGGACGCTTAAGGTCGTCTCGAGCGGCAAAGAGACAATTTTTGAGTTCAGCATGCCTGCAACGACTTAGGACGCGGACTCATTAAGGCGCAGCCATAGCCGGATTGACGCGAGTTGAATGAATGCGAGGTAGTTGGCGGCGAGCCTATCGTAGCGCGTCGCCACCCGACGACATTGTTTGATCCTGTTGAAGAACCGCTCGACCTGGTTGCGAGCACGATAGAGATAAGGGCTGAAGCAAATCGGATCGCTGCGATTGCTTTTCGGCGGGATGTTGGCCCACGCGCCCTTCTTCATGGCAAGCTCCCTGATCCCAGTCCGCATCATACCCACGGTCAGCAAGCAGCATCGACCCGGATTTCAGACGAGACAGCAGTTTTCCGGCGAGTCGAACGTCATGGGCCTCACCCGGGCTCAGCGCCAGCCGTACCGGCAGACCATTGCCATCGACCATCGCATGGATTTTGCTCGTCAAGCCGCCGCGGGACCTTCCCATCGATTGGCGCTGGTTCCTTGTGATGCAGGCTCCATGCTGATGCACGCGGACAATGGAGGTGTCGATCATTTGGACAGCGGCATCATGGGCAGTGGCAAGCGCTTCTATGATGCGGCCCCAAACATTGGCCCGCCGCCACCTAACGAAACGGTTGTAGCAAGTGGTGTATGGGCCAAACGCCGTCGGCAGATCACGCCAGGGTGCTCCTGATCGGAGGACCCAGAAAATGCCATTCAGGACCCGACTGTCGTTCACCCGAGGAACGCCACGCGGCTTGTTCGGCAGCATCGGCTTGATGGCGGTCCATTCATGGTCGGCGAGTTCGTAGCGCATGATTCGAGTCCCCAGTTCGGGACCTTGAATCACGGCAGTCCGGCCAAACGCAACTCTCCTGGCCCGCTCTTGGTACGGCGCTTACGGACAGGAGCGGACATCAACCAGTCCTCAATCCCTGCCAAATGCGTCGAAAATGACCCAGAGCTGACTCGTTATGCTGTTAGCGTTCGGGGGCCTGTAGGGGCCGAACGCCGTGTCGTCCAGACGTGTCTCGCGTCGAGCCGCATAGTACGCATGTGCTCGGAAGGGCTTCAGTTCAAGGTTCAATACCCCTAATTGCGCAGGTTTGGGCTGTCAAAGTTTTTCATCCCTGAGATGGAGATACTCTGGCGTGAAGTCCGCCAGCTCCTCCAGCTCCTTCCGTCGGAGCAGCGTCAACGTGCGCCTCTCCCACTCAATGAGTCGGAGTTGTCTTAGCTCCTGTATAGTCCGATTGATGTGCACGACGGACAAACCGCAGGCATCCGCGATGTTCTGCTGGGTGAATGGAAGATAAAAGCTGGCGTTCTCCAGCAATCCGACGACTTCGAGTCGCGCCGCAAGCTCGCAGATGAGGTGCCCCACTCGTGAGCGCGCGTCGCGGGCAAGGCCTGCAATCCATTCGCGGTAAATCGCGGCATCGACAAGGGTCTCGCGCCAGAGCGCGTGAACCAGTCCGGGAGAGCTAATCAGGATATCATTGAGATAGGTGTGCGGCACAAAGCCAACGGTCGATGGACCCGCACTGCAAATATTGTGGTCCATGACGGGTAGCTGCAAAGTGTGCAGGTCCGGCATATCGCCAGCCAGGTCGATCGACAGGATCTGGGCTCGGGTGCCGACGACCTTCTGACGAAACACAAACCCGCTCATCACGATGGCGCACCGGGACGCTCTGTCTCCTTCACGAACGATGTACTCGCCGTCAGTGAATTCCTTCACCGTATGGGGCATGTTCGCGAGCTTGGTCCGGTCCTCGTCGGAGAGTCCAACAACGGCTTGCAGCCGTTTTATCAATATTTTGCTTGGCATTGCAGCACCCGAGTTCTGGGGCGGGAGCACAACACTCTCAGTTGCCAGCTACCCTGCATTAACGCCAGCAATGCTGATACGCTAACACAAAAACTCCGGGGGGAACATGACCTCGGAGCTGTTAGCATTCTCGGCAGCAAACCACGCCCTTAGGAGGGAGGCTCAGATTGAAGTGCGGCAAACCGCAGAACGAAGAGCGTCCGGCCGTGTGGTAATGGACCGTCGGTTACCTTCATCTCCCACGGAATGTCCTTCCACAGATTTCCCATTGAGCCTTGTTTGATGATTTGGCCACTCATTTGCACGGCTTCAGCTTGTGCGGCTGCAATGTCGGGGAGCTCAGTGCCGGCATCATCCAGCGAAGAGCTATCAGAGATATGGAAGAAGTAGCGCGGCATGCTGGCTCCGTCGCAGATTGGATCGGCCTCCAAAATCAGCACAGCCATCCTGTCACCGCTTTGGCTGGTCTGCATTAACGCAAGTAAATTTCCAGCTTACCCCGGCTTCATGAAACACGTAATTTCGGTGTCCGTCGCGCCGGCAGCAACTCAAACAGAGCCGACCTCAGCCGCGTTGTTGCCCATCCTCGTCAGCGGGAACAATTGCTGGTGACCGCTCCTCCAATTCCCGCAGCCGTTCGATTTGGCCTCTAAAGCTTTCCGGTTGTTCCGGCTCAAGCTTCAGCGACGCACGCAGTTGCTGGCCAATCACTTTCATAATTGCTCGACTGTGGCTGCGGTCTATGTCCTTGGGATGGGGCATAGCGAAGCCTCCTTCGGCCAATGCGGCGCCGAGATTCAGAAATAGCGCCTGCTCCTCCGCAGCTTTCCGTGTGCGGGCACGGCTGCCCAATCTATGGAACTGGAGACAGCCACTGTTGGCTGTCTGCGCGAGCGCTCGGAGAACGGCAGGTCCGGTGGTGGACCTTTGGCTATCCGCGACATGCGCCGTTTGGTTGGCGGCGAGCGACGGTTTCACCGAGCCAAGTCGCCCCGAGGCACTTCGTTCCGAAATCACTTGGCGGAGATACGTCCAGCTTGCGGCCCAGAGCCAGCGGCGGCGCACAGTTCGCCGAGCCGGGGGTCTCTCTACCCGACCCTTGCTCGGACTTCGTGTGCACGTGCGCTGGAGTTGTGGGCCGGTTACGTAGATCCGGAGTTGGCCCATCGCGACATATTGCGCTGCCGCCCGAAGTCGGTCGCTATAGGGGCAAAGCAGACATTGCTTAGTCACCTCACGTCGCCGGGTTTATGGGTACACGGCCTAGGTCGCTCCTGCGGGTAGATAGAGTAGATTGAGTAAGTAGCTCAAGACACCAAGAAGCTCTCTGTATCGGCCTGTCGGCCAGCCGAATCTGGATGCATTAGAACGGAGAGCTGCTGTGTGCGGCCTGCGCCAGATTTTTTCGGTCACATTGATCTTTGTTATGGTTTGAACCTGTCTGTTTTGTAGCGTTATGTGCACCGTGAGCCCGCGGCTTTGCCCGGAGCAGATCGCCGGTTGTCGCCATCAACTTGGAGATGAACGCCATGCAGAAGCGACGTCGTTTCAAACAACAACTCACGTTGCAGGAGCGACTAACAGCGTGGTCCAAAGAAGTTCTTGACCAGGCCGCCAAGCTCCCGCCGGGACCAGAAAGGGATGCGCTGATCAAGAAGGCCCGTCAGGCCGATGTCGCCTGCCACCTGGATGAATGGGCGCATTCGCCGGAATTGCAGCTACCGGTCTGATAGTCTTGTCGTCGGAACAATCCGTTGACCAAGTCAGGTGATGGTGGTCGATGCCCGATGGCTCGAATTCGATTCTGAGGCGCTTACGGAGGCAGTCTGTCCAAGTTGCCGCTGCTTAGACCCGGCTGGCCCCGGAATCTCTGGCAACCAAGTTAGAGCTGGCGTATTGTCTTCCGATCACCGGCCGAGGCTTGTCCCGTAGGCGTCGGTGACTGAGAGACCGAGAGCGCTCCCGCCTGCACGGAAGTGGAGTGCTCTTATGGAACGCTATTTCTTTGACATCCAGAGTGGCCGCGAGTTTTTCGCCGACGAGGAAGGACTACGACTGCCCAATCAGAAGGCTGCTGAAGTTGAAGCGATGCAAACGCTGACGGGGATCGCCAGAGAGTCCGTGTTCAAAGGCAGTCGTCCAGATTTGGCGGTTGAAGTGCGCTCGATGACTGAACGGCTTTTCTGCGTATCGATCGTCTATCGAAGTGAGAGCACGAAACATTGAGGCTGCCTGTGAGAACAGACGCCTCCATCTCGACTGGGTCTCCGGCTCCAGTTGGAGTACTCGACTAGCCGTAAGGCTGTCCAAAAACATTTCTTCAATCATGTCTGGTCGGAGCGCCTTGGAGCACATATATCAAGGTCGTCACCGCCCCACCCGAGGCAACCATCGGTGATGAGAACGCCTGTCGCGCTCCCGCCCATTCAAGGGAGAAAGCCGTGCAGGTTCGTAGCGAGTCTCAATCTTCGACATTCGAATACCGTCTCACTCAAGAGGCGATCAATTTGCGCCAGCAGGCTCAAGAGATGCCTGTTTGCGTCCGGCGCGCCGAACTACTTCAGAAGGCCCGGCAGATCGATGTTGCCCTGGAGGTGAACAGGTGGCTCAGTTCTCCGGGACTTCAGCCGCCAATGTAATTCGAATCCTGGATCGGCTTGCGGACCTCTCGCGCTGGCGCAGACATCTTTCCAACAGGCGCTCATGATGATCCGATATTTCTTCGATATCAGAGACGATCGGGAACTGTACCCGGACGAAGACGGAATAGAGTTTTCAACGCAACGTGAGGCTGAGATGGAGGCGGCTCACACATTGGCGGGACTGGCCCGCGATTTGGCCGGTGAGGAAAACCGGCCGGACGTTGCTATCGAGGTTCGAACGGAAGCCGGGCACGTATTTCAAGCCGCGTTGACCTTCGAAGCGAATAAGGCCGGGCAATAGTTCTGTCTTTCGCGGTTCCGGGGATTCGATGTGGACCGTCGCATTGCAGCCCTTTTGCGATCAGCCGGTGAGTTCGTCGGCCCAAACCTTGAAACTTAGCAACGTGTTGGGTCCGAATGTCTGGGTGATCGGAACGTCGGCGGCATCGCGGCCCTGCGCGATCAGGACGCGACCAATCCGCGGAATGTTGTTACGTGGATCGAACGTGTACCAGCGACCACCGATATAGGCTTCGCACCAGCCCGCGAAATCGCCGGCGGCATATGGAGGCGCCATGCCGATGTCACCGAGATAGCCGGTGCAGTAGCGCGCAGGAATGTTCATGCAGCGGCAGAACGCTATAGCCAGATGTGCATAGTCCCGGCAAACGCCTTTGCCTTCGTTGAACACTTCCCAGGCGGTCTTGGTCGGGCGGGCGTGCTCGTAGCCGAAAGCAATGTGGTTATGCACGAAGTTGCAGATCGCCTTGACCCGTGCCCAACCGGGCGCGGTCTTCTCGAACAACTTCCACGCCACGTCGGTAAGTCGGTCAGTCTCGACATACCGACTGCCGAGCAAATATACGATGGTGTCCGACGGAAGATCTTCCACTGCGTGCTGTTGGGCCGATGGTACGATCACGTCGGGTAGACCGCTGTCTCGGACTGTGCCGTCCGCTGAGAGGCGCATGCGGCCGGCTGGCGCGACAAGACGACTGCACCAATTCCCGAAACCGTCGCGGTAGGGCGTGATCGGCACCGACGGCTCGCTGACAAGATGATCGGGCAGGACAATGTCGGATGCCCGTGTGAAGTGAGTGCCGACAACTGCGATAAGAGGGGTCGGTTGCGGAAAGTCGTAGATCATCTCGAAGCCGACGCGGATCTTCATGGAAGTAGCTCCAAAGAGATGATTGCGACCGTTACGAACCCCCATTTGGGCATCGTCACCGATGAAGGCTGCGAGCGCTCGGGTGTGAACAGTATGCCATCGCTGTCCCGACCGCCAGCCGTATGCTCGATTGAGTGGAGAACATCCGCCCAGCGCCTGACCGGAACCCGTTTCAAACTGAAGGCTTTGTTGAAGATGAAAATGCGATCCGGGGTCACGCCCATGTCCATTCAACCCACGCAAGACTGGGGGGCGCGGCCTGTATCTGAGAAGGCCTCTTACCAGGGCGCGCGTCGAACCGTGAGCGAGGTTGATGCTGATATTCTGAGGAAGCGCGCGTTGAAGAAGCAACGTGCGTTGATCGACACCCTCAATGGTCGTGCGCCATCATGAGAGATTTCAAATGTCCTCATTGCGGGCAACTATCGGCCTTCGAGCTCTCCAAATGCAACGGCTGCATGCAGCCGTTGATCTTCGATCCCGAGAATATGGCGATGATCGGTGCGGAAAGTGCCCTTGAATGCGTCAATCGGAATATCATCGGTTGCAACTGGTGCGCGGTTTCCACGACTTCCTACTGCATGTCCTGCTCCCTGACCCATGTCATTCCCGCCACACAGAATCCCCGTAACGTAGCCCTTTGGAAGCGCGTGGAGGAAGCCAAGCGCAGGCTGATCTACGACCTGAGACGGCTTCGCGTGCCGATCGCGTTCGCGGGTGGATTTCGCCTGGCATTCGAGATTCTCTCGGACGAGCATGGGCCGGTCCTGACCGGTCACGAATCCGGCCTGATAACGCTCAACCTTGCGGAGGCCGATGACGTACAACGCGAGATCAGGCGTGTTTCCTTTCGCGAACCCTATCGCACCCTGCTTGATCACTTTCGACACGAGATAGGGCACTTTTACTGGAATGCCCTGATCCACGAAGCGGGTTTTCGAGCGCCGTTTCGGCTGGTGTTTGGCGACGAGACAGAGAACTACCAGGCAGCGCTTGCCTATTATTATGCCCGTCAGGATTGGTCTTGCGATCCGGCGAGTCACATTAGCATGTATGCGACGTCTCATCCCTGGGAGGATTGGGCAGAGACTTTCGCTCACTTCCTGCACATCGTCTCGACCCTGGATTCCCTGGCAGGACTTCCGTTGTCGTTGGACGCGCGCGGAAAGCACACGCTGAATGACCCGTATCTGGAAAGCGATTTCGGTGCGCTCCTTGAGTTGTGGACCCCGCTCGCTCTGACGATCAACCGCCTCAACCGCTCACTTGGTCTTGCCGACGCGTACCCGTTCGACATTTCACCCGCAGTCGAGGGCAAACTGCACTTGGTGCATATGGCGATTACCGCCTTCAGGAATCGGCAAGGAAACGCGCACACAACGCCGATGATGTGCTAACCTGAGTTCTGGTGGAAGCGCTTAGCTCGTGAGCGGCGCCACACTGGTTGCGATTTTAGCTGAACGTCTGGCAGACGAGCGGCGGCGTGGGCTTCGGCTCGCCCCTCGGGAACATGCGTTCCGCGAAAGCGTTGATAACTGTAGGCAGCGTCCGCTTGCCGTTGTTCGACAACGCGCTGAGACCTCGCGAAAGATCTGGCGCAAAGCGGAGCGTTCACGCTGATCCGCTCCCGGCAAATATCGCTTGGGCTGTCATGGCGAATATCCGAGCCCCAGACCGGCGCTGATCCAATTCCTGGAGATCAAAATGATGAAAAACGAAGCGAAGGCTGCCCGGCATCTGCGGGAGGCGAACAACGCGTTCAAATTGGTGCGAACAGAAAAACCAATGACCGATTACGCGAAAGATCAGCAATCCCTGCACGATAATCACGAGCGTCTGAAGGCGGCCCGATTGGCGCGTGAAGCCAAGCCGAAAGACTCCCGGGCATAATCGTCGCTCTCGATTTAGAGCATCGAGAGCACGACGATTCCGTTTTCGAGCTCGCCGGAGGCGAGCCGCGCACGGGCTATATGCTCGAATTCTTTTCGATATTTGTGAAGATAACTGAAGGCCTGCTTGTCGGTCTGAAACGTCGTTGTAAGCCTGCACATCTGCCGTGCTGCGCCAAGCGCAAGCATGAAAGTGATCGTTCCCCCGCCGTCTGCTTTGACTCTAGGCATCCACCCAGCCCGTGCAATTCGGTTTCACGATGATGCCGTGCGATCGCGAGTTCGACTATCGCGCCGACCTGTTTTTGCGCTTCGTCGGTGCGGGCGCAGGCAGCGATGCCCGAAACGCGATGTCGGCAACTTCCTTGGCCTCACGCAGCTCGCGGAGGCGCGCCATGTTCTTTCGCACCTCGATGGCCTGCCGTTCCGCGTCAGCCAATGCCCGCGCGCCGTCTTCAGCAGCCAATCGCTTGCGGTTCGAGCGCGCGATACCTTCGGGCGACGGCTCTGCCGATTTCCTGGCGATCATCCTCAACCCGCATTATGAAAAACAAAACCCGCTCCATCCGAAGATCGAGCGGGCAGCCTGCCGTTTCAGTACATCCGTGAAAGCGGCGTCGACAAATCAAGCCAGCGAGAGGTTTTCGGCGCTCACTTTGCCGCGCATCTTGTCGGTCTTGGCCTCAAAGTTAACCTTTTGGCCCTCGGCGAGACCCGCAAGGCCAGCCCGTTCGACCGCGCTGATGTGAACGAACACATCATTGCTGCCGTCGGTCGGCTGGATAAATCCAAAGCCTTTTTGGCCGTTGAACCACTTAACAGTACCTGTCGTCATTTTCATTCTCCAAAGCGCGCGAGCGCGTATCGCGTGACGAGCACGCGATTACTTCAACTTCGTCGATGTCTTTGGAAAAGGAGCCCGCGGGCGCGTTCAACAAGGCACAGCGGCTAATCGAATTTCTTTAATATATATCATTTTCGGCTTTTTGCAAGGCAACACTCAAAATTGTTTCCGAGAGCGCTGCTACACGAGCGCGTGTGGGCGAACGTTCCTTTGCGATCGAGGGCTCCAAACGACGTGTGGGAACGGCTCTATCCATTGACAGCGCGGCTGACAGTGGTCACGTTGCTCTACCGAACTTGATTGCCGTGACGCATAGACCGGCTTGTTCGAGGCCGGCGGAAGAAGACGCCGTCACTCCCATCATCGCAATCGCCACGAGACTCCTGCGCAATTGGCTGCATGCAGGACTTGCGCATTCGCAGCCCAGCGAGGAATGTCAATTGCAGGTACTTGTTCGCGACAACAATGTCGACCAGGCCCTTCGTGTTCTGAAGAAGAAGATGCAACGCGAGGGTGTCTTTCGCGAAATGAAGCAGCGGCGCTCATACGAAAAGCCTTCCGAAAGAAAGACGCGCGAAAAATCCGAGGCTATTCGCCGGGCCCGTAAGCTCGCTCGGAAGCAGGCCATCAGGGAAGGTTTGCTGCCGGCGCCCCCGAAAAAGAAGCTTCCCGAGCGCAAGCCTCCCTTGCCGCAGATCGCCGGCAAGGAGCGCGCGTAACGGGAATGCGCGTAGAGGAACGTTATTGCCATAGATTAATTGCCATGGTGGTTGCGCCGAGTTCGACGCAGCAAAAGCGGGGGTGCGTAGCTGCCAGATTTCAGTCGCGGTCTGTAATCCAGGAGATCGAGATGACGAAGACGGGCACGAGTGATCATCGCATTCTGACCCAACGCGCGCGTGCCGCTCACCTGGCTGGCAAAGTTATAGACGAGAGGGCGGACAATTCTGCGAAGGGCGATGATCAAGCGATGCGAAGGCAGCGTTTGATCGAGGGACCATCGGAGTTCAGGGCCGTCCGCGTCGATCGTTCAAGAAAAACTATTGATCGTTAACTGGCCTTCAGTCGCTTACGGGTTCCTTGCGACGTCCAGAACGCATTGACGTTGTCTTGAGCATCGGCCTGTCCGTCTCTGCTGGGCGAGTTATCGGGCGCCGGGGCCAACTTGTGAAGAATTCGCCTAAGCGATTCCCAGATCACGACATGGCATGTTGTTTAGGTTCTGAAATCGATGCCGCGCAGCACGATACCCCGAGGATCTCCTTCAAGTTCCGTCGCTCGATACTTGCTGGCCGCGCGGGCCTCGATGCGGTCGCGTAGGCGGACGAATTGGGCTTCGCGCTGCTCGGGGCGGACCTGCGGGCCGCGCTCAAGATAGTCCATCGCGGTGGTCGAGATCGCGTAGGGAATTTCCTTACCGCCGTCCTGCATCGAGAACAGCACGATCATCCGGTCATATTCGTGGCCGATGTAGCGACCGCTCGTGAGCGTCATGGCTTCCTCCTTTAAGTGACCGTTGCTGGCACGATCGCGCGTGCGGAGAGTTGCTCTGCCGTCAGTCCTCGCCCGAGAGCCGGACGAAGTCGTCGAGCAACGACGCGACCAGCGCCCGGTGCCTCGTATCCTCGGCGGGCAGGCTCGCGGCATAGAGGTTGAGCAGGTGCCGCGCCTTGACCGCAGCCTCCGGCCAGGAAGCGGCGGGCACCGTCATCATGCGGTGTTCAAGTTCGGCCTCCCGCTCACGCAATTCCCTGACATGGGCCTCGACGTCTGCCAGCGCGCGGCGCAGATCGGTAGCCTTCTGCGCAGCCATGCCGCGATGCTTGTCGAGATCTACGGGATGGTCAGTCATGCGGCGCTCGCATCCGCAGCCTGCGCATTGGCGAGATCGACTGAGCCGATCGAGAGCATCTCCATTGAGTCGCGAACGCCTTCCGCCGGCACCATAATCATCGTGGCGATGCGGCGATAGGCCGAGAAGGTGAGACCCTCGATCGTTTCTTCATCAGTGATGACCTCGTAGGCGCCGGCGGGCAGCAGCCGCTCGATGCCGCGGATTCGGAACGGATGTCTGAACGTGACGGTCTCTCGCCGTGAGCGGATGGTCATGCACGCCTGCCTTTTTGCAAGAGGGGCCCTAACCGACCGACAGCGACGACCATGCGCCCGTCATTGAGCAATAGCCAGCACATTCGCCATTGCCGCGCGCTGACGTCGCAGTGCAGCCTTGCCCGAACTGCGTTTTAGCACTCGCTATTGGCGCCTCGCAGGCGTAGGGTTGTCGCATCACCGCACTTCTCAACGGCATCGACCGGTGACTGAGGGTCACGTGCGCTCCCGCCGACAGAGTTGCAGGAGCGCTCGATGTCGCGTTTTCGCGCCTCGGAATGGATGGTCCCGCCGGTGATCGTTCCGTTGTTCCTTTTGCTTCTGGTGTGTGCTGCGGCCATCCTCAATGGCTAAGGCAACGCGCGTGCCTTACCTGGTCATGGGGACCAACGAATATGGCAGCGCCAATCTCGGCCGTGGCAGCGCGATCGTTGCACTGCGGCTCGCGCGAAAGCTGCTGCGCGACGGTTACATGGATGTCCGCGTCTGCACGCCTCGCGGGCGCATCCTGCAGTCGGACGAACTGAAAGAACTTGAACCCCAACAGGAGATGGACGTCATGGCCAAGGGACAGCAACGCGGCAATCGCGAAGCCAAGAAGCCGAAGAAGGAAAAAGCCAAGGTGATCGCAGCACAGCCCAGCCGGAAAGAGGTCGCCTGGCAGCCGGATTTCGGGTCGGCAAAAAAGAGGTAGGCGGCGCAGTCAAGCGTGAGGCGGACGCTTGACCGCTATTGCGGCGCGACGAGGGGCCACCTCATGGATGCTCGAAGGTGGATCGAGGAGCAACGCCGGCACCCATAGGCCCTGTCACTGTTGCCGCCCTCCGTCGCCAAATTCGAACCCCACATGCATCACGGGACCGGCGTCGTCCCGTACCGCAATTGCCATATGGCGCTTTGAAGAACTGCCAGATTCATACGTCGCATCCCGTGCCATGTCGGCCAATGACTTTGCCGCCTCAACCTGCGCCGCCCGAAAGTCAGCAAGTTCCAGACCTTCCTCGTCAAGGAACAGGCCGTCATCGTCGACGAGATCGAAATAGTACCGGGTCATGACGCACTCCGGAGACAGACGGGAGTTCCATGTGCCAGCGACCGATGCCCCTTGTGCAGCCTCGATCGGTGATGGAGGACAAGAGATGTGGCAGAAAATGGTTGCTGGTCCGGCGGCCCGCACGAGGATCTCAAAGTCCGCTGTCTAGCCTGGCACACCTGCGTAAGCTGCACGGCAGCCTTCGGCTGACTATCACTGCGTCGACTGCGTTGCGTGGAAGGCGATCGTTGTTGTTAGCTCCGCGCTGGGGTCGAAGATAGATCGGACAACAACGGGTGATCGTGCTATCGGCATTGATGGAAAAGATCTTGGTGGTCGGCGCGATCCTCTTCTTGTCATCCAGTGCTAATGTTCGAGCGGCCGAGCAAGCGCCTGCTGCAACAGAAATGTCAATTCGCGACCAGATCAAGGCGGCACGCGCTAAAGATGTATTGGAAGAGAAATCAGCATCGGTTGCGCGCCCATGGGATCGTGACGCGTCCGGCAAACGCCCATGGGATACCGCGAAACCGACTGAGCCTGTGAAGCGGTGAAATACCTTGGCGCAGCGTGCGGCCCCGAGGTGAAGCCTGTCGAGCATTCTTCTACTGTTTTGTTTGTCGGTTGGGGCGCCATTTGCTGAGATTGATCAAGCTCACGTTGGCAGCAGCCATTGCGCTCGCGCTGATTCCCCATGCCGTGAGATACTATGCTTTTCCCCGCGACCGTCTGATTCAGATCGCAAAGCAGTGCGAGAATGATGCAGACAAGTTAACGGCCTCCGACGCGGCAAAATGGACGGAAGCTCACAACGGTGGGACAAATAATCCGTATCGAGCGCAAAGGGACGCTCGAGTCGAGATCTGCATTAAGGCGGACGGCTGGTGTTCAATGAGTGATGACCGGCCGGCAGTCAGTAACCCAGCCATGTTCGCGCCGCGTGATCCGGTTGCCCGGGCGCTATATCGTTGGCGATACGCCGACGAATCTGGAAGCATCTGTCGCGATTGAGCTACTGGGACAATCGAAAAGACAATCAATCGCGTCGCAAGACAATGGAGACAAGACTATCTTCATGCCCGTCGCTGCTGTTCGTTACTTCAAAGTAGCGGCTTCCTTGGCGATAGCCGAGATTGAAATGCCCGATTTGCGAAGGACGCTGCTAAACTGCTCATCCGTCAGCTTGAGCCGCTTGCGCAGGATCTTGACCTGCACCTTGTCTCTCAAATTCAACGAGTTGCGGAAATGGGTTGGCTTCGACCTGTTCATGATATTTCTCTTGCTTGGAGGGATGGCTTGATCGCGACTAAGCGGGCATTACGCCGCTCCGGCCGCGATGGTGACTGTCCTGCTCCTCGCAAAATTTCCGCCGCCGCAGAGGCAATAGTCCCCCCAGACCGGCGTTCCCCCATTTCGGAAATATCTAGGCGCGTAGCGCTAAGGTGGGCTTGGCCGGGGACCGCAATTAGGATGGACCGGCTTCCCCCGCGGGCCACAATCTGGAAATCTCGCGGCATTCGGAAAAGCTGCCCTGGACACCACACAATGTCCGTGTCCACATTTCGGTCCCTCGGCCGACAATTGTGCAACTCAACAGCTGCCCAAATTGGGCTCCGCCCCGCTCACAAGCCCCGGTACTTGTTCGGGAAGCACTCGCTTCCTAAACTCGACCACTTGTCAGGCATGTTCATTTTATATAATAACTTCAATGATATATGAGTTCGCAGTTTTGTTCTGAATGGCGCGCCAGAATTCAACGACTTAGAGCGTTTCACATTTTGACTGAACCATAGCCGGCGCTGGCGAAGTAGTTGGCGCATTCGCGAGGTTGGATGTCTTGGACGAGGTGGCCGATGTGTCGCCAAGTGTCCTCGATGGAGCGCTTCTGAGCTTGCCGCATCCAGTGTTTGATCTTGGAGAAGGCTTGTTCGATCGGATTGAGGTCGGGTGAGTATGGCGGCAGGTACCAGAGTCTGGCGCCAGCAGCCTTGATCATCTGCCTGATGGCTTTCGACTTGTGGCTTCCGAGATTGTCGAGAATGACGATATCGCCTTCGCGCAGGGTTGGCAGGAGAAGGTGCTTCACATAAGCGCGGAAGCATTCGCCGTTGATCGGACCGTCGAAGACGCAGGGTGCCGTGAGTTGGTCATGGCGGAGTGCGCCGAGGAATGTGAGGGTACGCCAGTGGCCGTGCGGGGCGAAGCCGCGCAGGCGTGCGCCTTTGGGGGCCCAACCCCGCAAAGGGGTCATGTTGGTCTTGATCCAGGTCTCATCGATGAAGACGAGCCGGCTCGGATCGAGCCCGGCCTGCCAGGATCGCCAACGCAAGCGCCTACGGGAGACGTCGGCGCGAGCTTGTTCGAGGGCGAACAGTGTTTTTTTTGAACCGCAGCCCTTCCCGGCGCAGGAATAGCCAGACCGCATTGTGTGAGACCTTGACCCCGCGGGCTGCCAGTTCCGCCTTCAGACCATGCAGCGTCAGGTGCGGCCTCTCGGTGATCCGTTCGACGATGAAGGCGCGGTGCGGATCAAGCACAGGCTTGCGGTGACCACCCATCTTGCCAGGCGCTACCGAGCCGGTCGTTCTATAGCGTTGTGACCACTTCACAACTGACGAGACCGCAACACACCAAACCGTTCCGCCACAGATCGGCAGCTCTCACCTTTGGCAACAGCGGATACCGCGCGCTTACGCAAATCGTTGGAAATTGGTCGGACCATCAGATGCTGGCCTCCAGCCCAGCCAGCATCTTGAATCATATTCGCCCCAGATCCGGAATCCCTTCCGATTCAATAAATCCGTGAACCGCTCTAGAGCCACTGTGGAAGAGTCGTCGAATATCGGCCTCTCGCTGAACGAAATTCGCTTCATCTATTCGAACGGATGAACATTAAGCGTCGACGTATAAACGACGGCGGCCAAAACAAATCAGCCGAACGGTTGGGGTCTTCGATGCTGCTGACGTTTAGCCTGGCGGATACCGAATATTGGGTCGGATGCTTCGCGACGCCGCCAAGAAACTGGCGCGCCCGACAGGAGGCGGGCGAGTGCTGACGTGCAGTCTCAGCTGTTCGACGTGGAATGATCGGAAATCGTGAGTTTGACTCCCACTCTCTCCGCTGCACCGCTTCTCCACTGTATCCAGCCGTTCGAAGCGACAGCAAAGCATGAAAATAGCGCGACTGTCGCAGTTAGGTGAAGTCACGGCTGACGCGAATCCACGGCTTCAACAAAGTTCGCAAGCAATCGAGAGGTCACTCCCCGCCGATAAGCGAGACCGAGCTCGGCGCGCAACTCGCTGCCCACCAGTGGAACAAAATTAACGTCTTTCGCGCGCTGCAGATGCATGCAGTGCGGTACAATGGCAATTCCCATGTGCGCCGCCACAAGGTTCACCGTTGATGAGAGCTGCGGCGTCCGCTGTGAGATCCTTGGCATAAACCCAGCTCGACGGCATTCGGCGACGACGGCGTCCGAGAGCCCGGTTCCGTCGCGCCGTGGGTAGACGATAAAAGCTTCGTCGGCCAACTCCCCGACAGAAAGACGACGGCGAACAGCAAAACGATGGTCTCGCGGTAAGGCGACGACCATGGACTCACTCGCCAGTCTGCGGAATGTAACAGCCTTCGAGGTCCGGAGGGGTGGCCGAACAAAGGCAGCGTCCAAGGTTTCGTCTTCCAAGGATGTGACGAGAGCCTCGGTGTGCTTCTCCTCGAGGCGGCATTCCACGTTCGGCCATGCCAGGCGGAAGCGGTTCAGGGTCTGCGTCACGATGGGATGAAACGATGCGGACTCGGTAAATCCCACGCGTATCATGCCGGCCCGTCCCGCCTCCATGTCCCTCGCCATGGCGAGAGCGCGTTCAGCCTGCAACAGGATGCTGCGCGCTTCGAGGTGAAAAGCGCGCCCGACTGCGGTCAGCGCAATCCCGCGTCCCTCACGGACGACCAGTCTCACGCTCATCTCGCGCTCCAGCGCCTTGATTTGCTGCGTCAATGCTGGCTGCGCAATGCCGAGCCGCGCGGCCGCACGATGCACGTGCCCCTCGTCTGCGACGGCTACAAAATACCTGAGATGGCGCAGCTCCATTCCGATATATGAAACTTATCAATTATCATCTGTCAATATATTGGACCTCCGCTTTCCGGCCGCTTACCGTGTCTCCGTCGCGAGCCGCCTGCAGCCACCAGCGCCCAAGAAGAATTTTCACGATGAGATCAGACATTCGAGCACTTCAGAGCTGTCTCCGCCAAAAGAAGGGCGTGCTTCTGCCAGGCGCTGCGAATGCTCTCAGCGCTCGCATCATCGCGGATGTCGGCTTCGAGGCCATGTATCTGACCGGCGCCGGACTCACGAACTTGCATCTCGGCTTGCCGGACCTCGGCTTCATGGATCTGAGCCAGGTGGTGACGCACACCATGGCAATCCGCAACGTGACCGCCTTGCCTCTCATTGTCGACGCCGACACCGGCTTCGGTAACGCCCTCAACGTCGCCTACACGGTCCGCATGCTCGAGCGCGCGGGTGCCAGCGCGATTCAGCTCGAGGATCAGCGGAGCCCCAAGCGCTGCGGCCATTTCGCCGGCAAGGAGCTCGTGTCTGCCGCCGAGATGGTCGGCAAGGTCAAGGCCGCAGTGGACGCGCGTCAGGAAGGCGCTCTGATTGTCGCGCGGACGGACGCGCGGGCGGTAGACGGCTTTGAAGCGGCGATCGAGCGCGCCACGCGGTACGTCGAAGCGGGCGCAGATATCACCTTCGTGGAGGCGCCGGAGTGCATCGAGGAAGTGAATGTGATTCCGCGCCGCCTCGCCGTGCCTCAGATTCTCAACATTGTCGCAGGTGGGCGCACGCCTACGGTTGACCACGCCAAAGCGGCCGAGCTGGGCTTTGGTTTGCTGCTCTACGCCAACGCGGCGCTGCAAGGAGCCATTCGGGGTATGCAAGTGGCACTCGGCGCTCTGAAAGAACACGGTGCCATCGACGAAGCTGGCGGGCTGCTGGCAAGCTTCAAGGAGCGTCAGCGCCTCGTCGACAAGCCAGCGTTCGATGCCATGGAGATGCGCTATTCCACGGAATCGCTGCAATGAGAGCCATTCAGATCGACCGATATGGCGGCCCTGAAGTGGTGGTGCACCGCGAGGTGCCGGTGCCGCAGCCGCAGGCCGGCGAAGTTCTGATACGCCTCGCCTGGTCTGGCATCAATTTTATGGACGTCCACACCCGTCAAGGAAAATACGCTCAATCTCACACCTACCCGCAAGTTCTCCCGACAACCTTGGGCATCGAGGGTGCAGGAACAATTGAACGTGTCGGAGCGGGTGTTACTGATTTGAAGACAGGTGATCGCGTCGCCTATTGCCTGTGCTGGGGAAGCTATGCCGACTTTGCCGTCGTGCCAGCTTGGCGTCTCGTACGCGTGCCCGATGCGTTGTCACTTGAGGCGGCGGCCTCGGCGATGTTTCATGGACTCACCGCTCACTACCTCGCACATGATCTCGGGGGATTCCGGCCGGGTGTCACCGCTCTCGTCCATTCCGCGTCGGGAGGAATCGGCCAGCTATTGGTGCAGATGGGCAGGCGGCTCGGTGCGACGGTCTATGCGACGACAAGCACTGAAGCGAAGGCGGAGGTTGCCCGCCGCAGAGGGGCGGCCAATGCCTTCCTCTATGACGGGGGCAGGTTCGCTGATCGCATCCGGGCTCTGACGGACGGCCGAGGCGTCGACGTCGTGTTCGACGCAGTCGGTGGGCCAACATTGCGCGACAGCCTGCGAGCGACGCGCAAAAAAGGTCTCGTCGTCAGCTTCGGGAGTGTCGGTGGTCCCATAAGGGATCTCGATCCGATCGAACTCGGCGAAGCCGGATCGCTTTTCCTGACGAGACCGCGCCTCGCCGATCACCTCGACGACGCTACAACGATCCGCAAGCGCGCGGCCGATGTCTTCGATGCGATCACCGATGGCTCGCTCGAGATCGAGGTGGCCGGTCGTTACGCGTTTGATGAGATTGAACGCGCGCACGAGGCGCTCGAGCAGCGGGCGACGATAGGCAAACCGTTGCTTCGTATCGCCTGATCTCAGAACCAAAAAATCAAACGAAGCGAAAAAGGGGGAGGGGAGCATGAAAGCGCAACAGCGTCGCGCAAAGCAAATGGCCGTTCTGCGGGTTGCCAGCGGCAATTTCCTGGAAATGTACGACTTTACGATTTTCGGCTATTACGCTGCCGCGATCGGGCGAACCTTTTTCCCAGAAGGAACGGGAGCGTCAGCCGATTTCATCTCTCTGATGTTCGCGCTCATGACGTTTGGAGCCGGCTTTCTCATGCGACCCGTGGGCGCTCTCGTGCTCGGCTCTTATACGGACCGTTTCGGTCGACGCGCCGGCCTCATCGCGACCCTCACCCTCATGTCCGTCGGCACGCTCGCAATCGCGGTGATACCGAGCTACGCTTCGATTGGCCTTGCCGCACCTCTTCTCGTGTTGCTCAGCCGTCTCATTCAGGGTTTCTCGGCAGGCGCCGAACTCGGGGGCGTGTCTGTTTATCTTTCGGAGATCGCAACTCCCGGGAACAAAGGCTTCTATGTCAGCTGGCAGTCCGGAAGTCAGCAGGTCGCAGTCATCTTCGCCGCTGTTCTTGGTGCCACCCTGACGGCAGTCCTGTCTCCAGAAAGCATGCAGGCCTGGGGCTGGCGCATTCCTTTGCTGATCGGCTGCGCAATCATTCCGCTCGTATACTTCCTTCGCCGCTCACTGGAGGAAACCGAGGTCTTCTTGCAGCGCCGACGCCATGTCTCCGCTGCCGATATCTTCAGGTCCATGGTGCAGAACTGGCGTATCGTGGCCCTCGGCATGATGATGGTTCTGATGACCTCTGTCTCATTTTACCTCATCACGGTCTACACTCCCACTTTCGGTCGGAAGGTTCTTCAGCTGACCGATCTCGAGGCCATGGTGGTCACTATCTGCGTAGGGGCTTCGAACCTGTTCTGGCTTCCTGTGAGTGGCGCTCTCTCGGATCGAATTGGCCGGCGTCCCATCCTGATTGGCTGCAGCCTTCTCGCGATCGTCAGCGCTTATCCGATGCTGGCTTGGCTCGTCGCGAACCCCTCTTTTGGCAATTTGCTTGCGGTGGAGCTGTGGCTGAGCCTGATCTACGGCTGCTATAATGGCGCGATGATCGTCTATTTGACGGAGGTAATGCCCGAGGATGCCAGGACTTCGGGGTTCTCGCTGTCCTACAGTCTCGCCACGATCTTCGGAGGCATGACGCCAGCCATCAGCACCGGACTTATTCATCTGTCGGGCAACGGAGCGGTTCCGGGAGCTTGGATGAGCTGCGCCGCTATCATTGCTCTTCTCGGTGTACTCATTGCCGGACAGCGGGAAGCGGTAACGAAACCGGACCAAATAGGAATTCCCTCGACTCTATCGGACTACGGCGTTTAGCTCGGTTTCGGACAGAAGCCGTTCGGCGGGAAATGGTCCGCTCAACCATTGGCAAGAGTTGGAGTTGTGAGCCGCCGCAGCCACCATTCCTGCAATATTAATTATGAAGAGTTCTGCACCGTCTTTCGTAGCCAAGTCTGACACTTCCTGACGTTCGCTATTGCCCGCTTCTCTACTCCTTTGCTTCCGTTGACGTGGAATGCGGCGGGCCTCACGGTAGCTCCTTCGATTGTGGAGGAGACGGAATCTTGATTCGGCATGGCCGGGACGTCGAAAGCAGTGGGCAAGTTAAACATAATGCGGTCGCAGATGAGCCGATGCCCAGCGATCTGCGTTGCCTCCCATTTGCGCAGCGGTTGACGTGTACCGTCGCGGAAGCCTGTGAGGCGACAGGTCTCGGGCGGACCAAGATTTATGAACTAATCGGGGATGGTCGAGTTGCCACGACGACCATCGGTCGCCGTCGTCTAGTCATTGTGCAGTCTCTTTTGGCCCTGGTTGGTGTCAATGTGATACCAGCCGATCCTGAATAGGTTTGCGGCTCCTAATAGGAGTCACGCGAGCAGGTGTGGAAGCTTATGATGGCACGGCTATCGTGTCGATCGTGAATGGCTCTTACCTTGGTTGTCGGTCTCAGTCCGGACGAGAAGTCGAGTCTCGAGGCCTGATGCAGCGTCCGTTGAAGATTGCGGCTCATTGATCATCCGCGCCCAACTGGATCTTCGCCGTGCCGCGGGACCAGGGGGACAACTGCCGCCCGAGCGGCGGACACCATCTCGTTTAGCAGCGCCTCGATTGCACGGGGCAATCCTTGGCCACCGAACTCGGGCGCACCCGACAGGCTGGGCCAGCCGGCTTCCACGTAGGCCCTGTAGGCTTCGGGGAAACCTTTCGGTGTACGCACCGCGCCGCCTTCCAGCCGGCTGCCTTCCTGGTCGCCGGACCCGTTCAGCGGATTGAGCACCTGGGTGCACAGCTTTCCCGCCCCGCCAGAATGTTGACGGCCAGATGGGCGTCGACTCCTTCACGGCCGATTTCCGCCATGGCGTCGTCGAAGTCGAAGACGTGTTCGGCAACCGGCGCGTCATAGCTCGGCATGATGCATCCCCGTTGTTTTTCAGCGGCAAGCACGTTTGCCACGCGTGGTCGCGTTCGTCGCTCCTTCCGCGCAGGCAAAGTCATCGTGAGCGGCGATGGCGCTATCATCCCTGCTTCATGGTGCCCTTCCGGCTGCTTGTCTAATCATCCGGTAGCGTTCGATCGCACCGTGGAGCACGAGCCACAAGTCGCCCTCGGAGGGCGTCAGAGGAGGATTTTTATGAAAGCTGTCCTGATCGACCATCTGGACAACGGCCGGTCGGAACTGGTCGTGGGTGACATCGGACGGCCGGAGCCTGGCCCCCAGGATCTGCTTGTGCGCGTGCGCTGCGCCGGCGTCAATTTCGCTGACCTTTACCGGGCCAAACAGCATTTCAGTGCCTCTGCCGGCCCTGAACACGCCGTTGCCGGACTCGAAATGGCCGGTGAGGTCGTGGCGACGGGAAGCGAAGTAAAGGGCTTTACCCCCTCCGACCGAGTGATGGGCCTAACAACGGGCACCTATGCCGAGTATTGTCTCATCCATCATTCGCTCGTCATGCCGGTGCCCAAGCAGATGAGTTGGAGAGACGCCGCCGCCACCGCCGCGACATTCATGACCGCCCACGACGCGCTGATCACGAATGGAGAAATGGCTCCGGGCGAAAAGATCCTGATACAGGCAGCCAGTTCGGGGGTGGGAATTGCGGCGGTCCAGATTGCGCGCTATCTCGGCGCAGGTCTTGTCATGGGCACGTCAACCTCCCCCGCGAAGCTTGATCGCCTTCGCGAGATAGGGTTGCAGGTCGGCATCGATAGCAAGTCGCGAGACTTCGTCAAGGCGGTCCTCGACGCGACGGATGGGCATGGTGCGGACGTCATCGTGGAAAACATCGGTGGCGAGACACTGCCTGGGGACGTGGCGTGCGCCGCGGTGAAATGCCGGATCGTGAATGTCGGTCGATTGGGCAAGTGGACGGCTGAAGTCAACCTGGACGAACACTCCAAGAAGCGTATCAAGCTGATTGGCGTAAGCTTTCGCACGCGATCGGTCGAAGAGCATGCGGATGTGGCCCGTCGCGCCGCGCAAGCGCTTCTGCCCGCCTTCGAGACCGGCGAACTCCGGCCGCTGGTCGGCCGCGTGTATCCGTTGGAGGAGGCGGCGGCGGCCCAGGACTACATGAAATCCGGCAAGCACTTTGGGAAGATCGTTTTGGAAGTCGCGTAGAACTGCGCCGAGCGGCCTTCCAGGCATTCACATTAAAGGAAAGCAATGAGCAAACTTTTCGGAAACGTTCGACAGCTCGGCTATGTCGTCAAGGATCTGCAAGCCGCGATGCGCCACTGGATCGAGATCATGCAAGTCGGACCGTTCTTCCATATTGAGCGGCCCCAATTCATCGATTTCCGGCACAAGGGCAAGCCTTCCGATCTCTGGGTAAGCGCCGCCTTTGCCCAGTGCGGCCATCTTCAGATCGAACTCATCCAGCAACGCAACGATGCGCCTTCCATGTACCGCGATTTTCTGGAGGCGGGTCGCGAGGGGCTGCAGCATGTTGCCTTCTGGCACTTGCCTGAAAGCTACGACGCGGTTCTCGCTAAGGCGCTGGCCTCCGGCTTCACCGTTGGCATGTCCGCCGCAACCATCGAACCGGCGGGCAAGCTCGTCTATTTCGAGCAGGAGGCGCATCCGGGCACCGTCATCGAACTATCCTGTCTCAGCCCGAAGAAGAAGGTGGTGTTCGATCAGATTGCGGAAGCCGCCAAGAACTGGGACGGCTCCGAGCCGATTCGAAAGATCGGCTAGTGGCGGCGCTTTGCCGGCCCGGTAGCTCTCCGGATCCCTGAGGGTCATCCACCTTCGCGGCAAAAAAGGTAGCGAGACATGACCAATATAGAGAGAAGAGTTGCAATCGTCACGGGCGGAGCGCAGGGGCTCGGCGCGGCGACCGCGCGTCAGCTTGCAAGCGATGGAATTCTCGTCGTCATCGGAGACCTCCCCGGCACTGGAGGGCTAGCGCTGGCACAGGAACTGGGCGGCGAATTCCACGAGCTGGACGTCACCAATGAGGGCGCATGGCGCTCCAGCGTCCGGTTGATCCTTGAAAGGTACGGCAGGCTTGACATTCTGGTTAACGCCGCCGGCATCGAGGGGAACGTCAAGGCCGGGGCGATTGGTGACACAACGCTTGAGGACTGGCGCAGGGTGCTCTCCGTCAATCTCGACGGCACTTTCCTTGGATGCCGCGAAGTGATGCCTGTCATGAGACTCAGGGATCGCGGAGCGATCGTCAACGTCTCGTCTGTTGGCGCCTACTACCCGACGACGCAGGGTGTCGCTTACGGCGCCAGCAAGGGTGCGGTGATGCAGTTCACTAAATCGGTGGCGTTCGAAGGTGCCCAGAATGGCGGCCAGATCAGATGCAATTCCGTGCATCCGGGTATGATCAGGACGCGCATGCTGGACAGCATCCTAGCCCGGCTGGACCAGCGCCAGACTGCGGAGGCGAGCCAGGGAGCCCATAGCTCCGCCGCCAGGATTCCGTTGGGCGGCCCGGGCAGACCCGAAGACGTGGCGAATCTGATCGCATTTCTCGTTTCGGACGCTGCAAGCTACATTACCGGAAGCGAATATACGATTGACGGTGGTTGGCGGTTGATGCGTTAGTACGGCTAGGGCTAGGGCTAGGTGGAAGGTGCGGTGCATCGGACGACAAGTCCGAAGCCAAAAGGATCTGTTCGATGCGTTTGGGCAGAACGATTTCCATCAGGCCTGACCCACTCTAGGAGCGGCTACGAAAGATCGGACGCATCCGTCATATCGTACCCCCGTGGGGCGGAAGCATGAAGATGGTGTCGAGTCGTCCCCAAGTGGAGCACCGAAGAAGGGCGATGCTGACGGCCACATGCAGCCTCCGCTTCCAGGGAATGCCCTTGCTGCCAAGCGTGTAAGGCAAGCGCTCCCAACACGAAGACAACTCGGGCAAAGCCGGTTGCCACTATCGATAGCCGGAACGCCGGAGGCGAAGCCGGTTGCTGCCCAAGTCGGTTGCGAGCTAGAATCTCCGCAAAAATGCGGTGCGCTTCGGCGTCATCGAAGCGCGCGACGGCGGGGCAAAACGGGCGGGAGGGACTCAAGCTGTGACGAAACTCGAAATCGACCTGCGGTTGCTACGTTGCTTCGAAGCCCTGGTGGACGAGCGGCACGTGACGCGGGCCGCAGAGAGGATGGAAATGAGCCAATCGGGGATGAGCACGGCCCTTGCGCGACTGCGCGCCGTGTTCGACGATCCCATCCTGGTTCGCACATCTCAAGGGATGACCCTTTCGGACCGGGCGCCGGAAATCGTTGGCTGTGTGCGGCGCGCCCTGCGCGAGATTGACCTTGCGCTGCTCGGCGGCCCGCGTTTCGAGCCCGGTGCGGCCGACATGGCCTTCACGATCATGGCCAGCGATTACGTCGGCCGCTTGTTTCTGCCGGAAATCCTAGCCCGCCTGCGCGATCAGGCGCCCGGCATCACGCTGACAGTGGCGGCGCCCCAACCGAACCGTATCCGGCAGGCGCTCACCAACAGTGAGATCGACCTCGTCGTGGGGTTTTTCCACGATCTCTCCGACGGTCTGCTGCAGATGACCATTACGACAGAAACGCTGATCTGCCTTGTGCGGACCGATCATCCGTCAATCGGAGAAAGTATTTCGCTTGAAGAGTACGCAGCCCAAGATCACCTCGCCTATGCATCTCCCCCTACCTTCATATCGTCGTTGGAGGTCATGCTAAACCGCGCCACGCAGGCTGCTGGCGTTGAACGATGCATCCGCGCGCATGTCCCTTCGCTGTCGATGATGCCCGGCATCGTGGAGGCGACAGACATGATTGCGACGATCCCATCTGGATTTGCGCGGAGCTTTGTCGGGTCGGGCAAGTTGCGGGTGCTTCCAGTTCCTTTCGTATCCGAGCAGCTTCCGGTGCGTGCGATCTGGCACGAGCGGATGGACTCCAACGCCGCCCACCGCTGGCTGCGCCGGCTGGTCCAGTCGGTCGGAAAATTGGTGCTGGACGCGACCGGAGTCGCCCCGTCCGGCGTCAGTCGAGAAGATCCTGGAGCCGCGACCGGATAATTCCGGAGGCTTGCTCCATGATGTTCCGAATGAGGTCTGCCACGGTCGGAATATCGTCGATCAGACCCGCCACCATGCCGCAGCTCCATGCACCCGCCTCCAGGTCGCCTTGCTGCATGACCTTCGGGTAGACACCCGCGACCAGGTCGTGAATATCGTCGATGCGCAGTGCAGCGCCTTTTTCGGCCTCCATCTCCGCGATGCGTCGCACGCCGGAATTGTTGAGCACGCGCTCCGTATTGCGCAGGCTTCGCATGATAAGCCGAGTATCTCGCTCGGTGGCGTTGATGATCGCCTGCTTGACGCTTTCGTGCACGGGGGCCTCCTGCGTCGCGACGAACCGCGTGCCCATGTTGATCCCGTCGACGCCCAGCGCCAGAGCCGCGACGAGGCTGCGCCCGTCCGCCATGCCACCCGACGCCAGGATAGGCACCGTCAGCTCGTCTGCCGCACGGGGGAGCAGGATAAGGCCCGGAATGTCGTCCTCGCCCGGATGCCCGGCGCATTCGAAGCCGTCGACGCTGACGGCGTCGCATCCGATCGCCTGGGCTTTCAGCGCGTGCCTAACGGAGGTGCATTTGTGGATGACGGTGAACCCGCATTCCCTGAACGCCGGCATGTATTGTTCCGGGTTGCGGCCAGCCGTCTCGACGATGCGCACGCCTCCTTCGAAGATAGCGCTTATGTATTCGTCATAGGGCGGCTTCGAAAATGTGGGGAGGAAGGAGATATTGACGCCGAAGGGCTTGTCGGTCATCGACTTGGTCCGCGCGATCTCGCGCGCGAGAAGCTCCGGCGTACGCTGGGTAAGCGCCGTAATGACGCCGAGGCCGCCGGCTTCGGATACCGCTCCGGCGAGCGGAGCAAGGCCGACATAGTGCATTCCACCCTGCATGATGGGATGCTGGATGTTCAAAAGCTTCGTAATTCTTGTTTTCATCGGTATCTGCAATCGTCGAAACGCTCTGGCCCAAAGGGGAACGTCAGTCACGGCCCGTTTGCGATGCGGGGACGATGCCCAGGCGATCATGCAGGCGCAAATGGTGCCTCCGGCGGCGCGTATCGCCGCGGCTCTGCGGACAGGTCGAGCATGGCACGCGCTTGCGCGGGCGTCGCAATGTCGCGCCCGAGCGAACGCGCGATCTGCACCGTTCGCTCGACAAGCTGGGCGCTTGAAGTCGCCAGGACGCCCGGACGAACATAAAGGTTCGTTTCCAGTCCGACCATCGCGTGAAGGCCCATCATCGTCGCCATGGTGATGAGAGGAAGGTCGTGCCGGCCCACGGCCATGACGAAAGCAAGGGATGGCTGCGGCGCATCGCGCACGAAATCCAGCAACGTCTGCGGCGTCGGCAATGCGCCTGACGTCATGCCCAGGAAGAACAGGAAGCGATAGGGCGGCGTGACCAACCGCTTGCGGATCAAATTGTCGACGGAACTCCAGTGACCGTTGTGGAACAGCGCCATGGTGATTCCGACCTTGCGGTCGGCCATCCTTCTCGCGCGCAACTCTGTTTCGCCGATTGTGACGGGCAGCAGGTCATCGACGAATTCGTCCGCATCGCGGCCACTGAGTGGCGCCTCGCGACGGCGCAAAGGCAGTGCGATATCGAACGGTCCCATGTCGATGTCGGAAAGCTCCGGGCGCGCATCGAGGGATGACAGGCGCTGTTCCAATGTCAGGCCAAGGCCGCCTCCGGACGTATTGTCGATGATCAGGTCGGGACACTTTTCCCGGACGAGATGGTTGACGAGTTGGTAGTCCCAGGCACGGTTGGCTGGCGCTACATAGCCCGTGTCCGGATTCCGTGCATGGATGTGAACCACGCTCGCCCCGGCGTTGTAGCAGCGCATGCATTCCAGCGCCTGCTCTTCCGGCGTCTCGGGAAGGTTGGGGTTAACCTCCTTGCCCTGGATGCCGCCGGTGATCGCAGCGCTGACGATCAACGGCGGCATTTTGCTGGTACCTGCGTATTTCAGATACTCACGGGGATCGGAATAGTTGTAGGTCATCAGCATATCTCCTGATTAAGAGCGCTTGAGTTTGTACCCTGCCTTTTCACGGTCCCACGTGGCCGGAGTAACGCCCCTCTGTCGGAGCTTGTACTTCTCGACCTTATATGTCGGGGTTTTCGGAAGTTCTTCGGCGAACTCGACGTAGCGGGGCAAGGCGAAATAGGCGAGGTTCTCTTCGCAATATTGCAGGAGCTCGGCGGCTGTCGGCGTCATTCCGTCCTTGAGAACGACCGTGACCATCACGTCGTCCTCGCCGACGTCGGAAGGGACGGCAAAGACGGCGGATTCGATGACCGCCGCGTGGCTATTGACAACCACCTCGACCTCGTAGGCGGAGATGTTCTCGCCCCGGCGCCGGATCGCGTCCTTTTTGCGATCCATGAAGTAGAAGTAGCCGTCCTTATCGCGCGAGCCGTAATCGCCGGTATGGAACCAGAGGTTGCGCAATGCCTCCAGCGTCGCCTCGGGCATCTTGTAGTAGCCGAGCATCATGATGCCCGGCCACTGCGGCCGTACCACGAACTCCCCGATCGTCCCGTCAGGCACTTCATGCCCGTGATCGTCGATCACGCGCATTTCGTAGCCCCATTCGGCCTTGCCAATGGATCCGATACGCGTGACCTCTAGCGGATTCACGGTCGCCACGCAGTTCTCGGTCTGGCCGTAGCACTCGACCAGCCGCAAGCCGAACCGCGTCTCGAAGGCTTCCCATTGGTTGCCGGGTGCGGCCGCGCCCAAGGCAATCCGGATCGGGTTTTCGGCATCCTCTGGTCTTTCGGGCTGTTTCATGAGGATCGGGATCATGCCGCCAATGTAGTTGAACTGCGTCGCGCCGAATGACCGGATACGATCCCAGAAGCCGGATGCCGTGAACTGAGCGTCCAGCACTGCGGTCTGGCCGCGCAGCAGCGCGGGCATCGTCGTCAGCACCTGGGCATTGGCGTGGAACAGAGGCAAGCAAGTGTAGAGGACTTCGCTGTCCGTCATCTTTCTAAGTTCGCAGCTTCGCTCGCCGAACCACCAGAAATATTCGTGCGAAAGGACCGCGCCCTTCGAGGGCCCGGTGGTGCCCGAAGTGAAGACGATGGCCAGCGGCTCCCAAGGTTCAACATCGTGCTGGAACGGCGAAGAATCCTCGTCTTCAATTTCCGTAAACAGCATCTGCCGCAACGAGGGCGCGCCGGGCAGGTTCACTTTCTCCTCGCCACACAGCACGATGCTGGCAAGCGCGGGTAAGTCACCGACAACCTTGCCGATCTCGCCCAGATGTTCCACGCTGGCCACGAGAATCTCGGAGTCCGAATGCCCGACAACGTGCTTGAGTAGCGGGCCTCGCAGGTTGGTATTCACCGGCACCTCGATGGCGCCGATGCGGGCGCAGGCAAACCATACGCCGACGAACTCCGCGCAGTTCGGCAGCATTACGGCAACCTTGGATCCCCTGGTCGCGCCCAGCTTGACCAGGCCGCGAGAAATCCGGTCGACCCACCTGTCGAATTCGGCGTACGTCCACCGGCTGTCCTTGAACACGACAAAGGTCTTGTCAGGATTGTCTGCAGCCTTACGCCTGAGGATTTGTCCGAGCGTTCGTTCTCGGGGCGACGGCCAGGTTTTTGACTGACGTTGCATTCTATCTGCCTTTCGCATCGACGCGTGTCCGGTGAGCGGAAGGGACCGCGATTCCACAATAATTCCCACCATCAACTGCGCGATCGGATCGCCTGTGAGATGTCGTCTGTTCACGAGTCGAAGGGGTCTGTCGCGGAAGGGGCCTGGACACACGATCCGGGCCTCTCCCGGCTGTCTGCGCTGTCGTCGGCGCGCGGGCGCTGGCTTACTTGCTGACATCGATCACGTCGCCGAACAAAACCCAGCTCTCGCCTTTGAAGCGAGCGAGCTTCATGCCGGTGATCGGGGCATATTTCCTCTTCTCCTCAGATGTGGAGACGTCAATCCCGGGCAGCACCATCTTGGGCGAGATGACGAAGTTTCGCGCCTGCTTCATGATGTTGTCGCGGGTCAGGTCGTCACCGGCCTGGATGAGAATCTCTCTCATCGCCTGGGCCGCGACATAGCCGTAGACCACCCAACCTTCATTGGG
Source organism: Bradyrhizobium sp. T-1 (assembly GCF_053592855.1). Taxonomy (NCBI): domain Bacteria; kingdom Pseudomonadati; phylum Pseudomonadota; class Alphaproteobacteria; order Hyphomicrobiales; family Nitrobacteraceae; genus Bradyrhizobium; species Bradyrhizobium sp. T-1. Next base: position 1,639,127 of record NZ_CM132115.1, read on the forward strand.
GTCCAGATCGGGCGCATACGCTTTGAGAAAAGCAGTATATTCCTTGTAGTCCTCGGTCTTCCTCGTGTCCGCGTTATCCGGGTCCATGGTGAAAAATGTCGAGATGATTCCCTGCGACCTCTCCAGGCCAGCAGGTTTCAGCGTGCCGCTGATCGTATTGGCGACGCTGGCCAGGAGGTGTTGCGGGTGCCAGTTGATATCATCCATCTTCTGGATCGCCTGGGCCGCGAATTTGGGGTTGGCGTGCGTGAATTGGACGTTGGCGCCTGCCTGTTGCGCCGCCAGAATCTGGGTATCCAGGTTGACGTCGGTGAGGTTGTAGCTCTTCTCGGAGACGATCAGCGTGTCAGCCTTGTCGCCCAGATATTGACGGAAGCCCTTTATATAGTCTTTGCCGGAATCGTCGTTCTGATAGAGCACGGCGATCTTGGGTTCCTTTACGTTCTCCAGAACATACTTGGCGAATATGGCGCCCTCGGTGACGTAGCTGGGCTGCCAGCCGACCGTGTAGGGGAAATTGGCGGGATCGTTCCACCGCGCCGCGCCGCTGGCCACGAAGAGCTGCGGCACGCGCCTCTGATTGAGGTACTGTGAGACGGCGATGTTGGTCGCCGTGCCCAAGCTGCCGAACAGGGCAACGACCTTCTCGCCTTCCACCAAACGGCGGGTCTGCTCGACGGTCTTGGCAGGCGACAGCGCGTCATCGACGGTGAGAAACTCGACCTTGCGGCCGTTTATGCCGCCCTTGTCGTTGATCATCTTGAAATAAGCGGCCTCGGCGCGTCCGACCGCGCCATAGGTGGACGCCGGACCGCTGTAGGGCATGGTCTGCCCAAGCTTGATCACTCGCGGCGCGTCTTCGGCCTGCGCCGTGTGTACGGCCACGACCGCATTGATCGCCGTGGCGATCGCAACAAATTTGAAGAAGCCGTGTTGCATGTTTCCTTCTTCCTCCCTTCGCGCGATTTTTCTGAGCACTGGATAACTCATGGTCTGAGGCTCACGTGACTGGCCAACGTGCCCGTAGCGAGCTTGCCTCACACGTCGCACAAGGGGGATGTGCAATCAATTTCTGCGCCATCGCCCCAAGCGATGGCGCCATCGCCGCCGCTTCATGGCGTTTTCTTGCCACCTCTGCCGGTTTGCCGATATCCAGAGGCTAAGCGCGCTCCACCATTTCCGGAACGCCCGAATTGCTAGAAGCCGCTTCCGCGGTTGGCGACAAAAAGAACCGTGCGTGGGAGGATTCTGAACATGCCGACACCGGTCGTCGCGACCGAATTGCCGAGCACGCCATCATTGGACAGTCTTCTGTCGATCCGCAAGCTTGGCATCAGATTTGGTGGCGTACAGGCGTTGAACGACGTCAGCATGGACATTGGCGCGCACCAGGTCGTCGGGCTGATCGGTCCCAACGGCGCGGGCAAAACCACCCTCTTCAATTGCCTGACTGGTCTTTACAAACCGAGCGCCGGGGAGATCCACTTCCGCGGCGACAACCTGATCAATGAGGCGCCGCACCGGATCGCCCGGAAAGGCATCTGCCGGACTTTCCAGAATGTAGCGTCGTTCCACGAGCTTTCGGTGAGAGACAATATACGCGTCGGTGCGCATTGTCGGACTGCGACCAATTTCATCGGCGACATACTGGGCTTGCCGAATGTCCGCCGGGCCCAAAGGGAGTCGGACGTGGAGATCAACCGAATCATCTCCTATTTCGGCCTCGATCGCCTAGCGGACACCGTAATCTCCGCCTTGCCTCTGGGGTTGAGGAAGATAGTGGAGATCGCCCGCGCTCTCGCCTCGAAGCCCGACCTGCTTCTGCTCGACGAACCCGCAGGCGGCTTGACCCACTCCGAGGTGGACTCACTGGGCAACCTTATCCGGCGCATATGTGACGAACGGGGCATCACCATCTTGCTAGTCGAGCATCACATGAGCCTCGTCATGTCGATATCCGATCGTATCAACGTGCTGAATTTCGGCCGGAAGCTGGCCGAAGGAAGCCCCGAGGAAATCCGGCGCAACAAGAGTGTCATCGAAGCCTATCTCGGAGGTGCCACCCATGGGGGCTGACCTGAAGGTACGAAATCTCCGTGTCTCGTACCGCGATGCCCAGGTCCTGCACGGAATCGATCTCGATGTGCATGAAGGACAGACCATCGTCCTGTTGGGCGCGAACGGTGCCGGCAAGACCACGACCCTGAAGGGCCTCTGCGGCCTTGTGCCGGCAACCGGCGAGATAGAATATTGCGGGGAAACGATACGCCAGCAGCCGACCGAGAATATCTTGCGGCGCGGCATCGCCCTGGTGCCCGAGGGACGGGGCACGTTCTCAACGCTGACAACCGAGGAAAACCTGCAACTGGGCGGCATTGCTCGGCCTGTGAACGACAGTTTCCGCGCTGACATCCGCCGCATGTACGATTATTTTCCGGTCCTCGAAGAAAGAAAGGCGCAGCAGGCGGGCATGCTGTCCGGCGGCGAACAGCAGATGCTTGCGGTGGCGCGCGCGCTGATGAGCCGACCGCGTCTGCTCCTGCTCGACGAACCCTCCTTCGGCCTCGCGCCGCTGATCATCGAGCAGCTTTTCTCCCTCCTGAAATCCATCCGCGAGGCGGAGCGTATCAGCCTGCTCATCGTCGAACAGAACGCCGCGCTGGTGATGGATTTCGCCGATGCGGCCTACGTGTTGGAAGCAGGCAAGATTGTGCTGAGCGGCACAGCCCAGCAAATGATGAACAACGAAGCTGTGCTAGCGTCGTATATGGGAAATTAGGATCAGACATGGAAACCCTGATCAAATACATCCTAAGCGGACTTGCCAGCGGCGGCATCTATGCTTGCATCGCGCTTTCGGTTGTCATGATCTACAAGGCAATCGGACACATCAACTTCGCCCAAGGCGAAATGGCGACGCTATCCGCGTACGCGGCCTGGCAAACGCTCGCGTGGGGCCTGCCGATCTGGGCGGCGCTTGGCGTCTCGGTCGCCCTGTCATTCATGGGAGGATACCTACTGGAGCGCTTCCTCTTCCGGCGCATCGCCGGCGCACCCGTGCTGACCCACATCGTCATGTTTATAGGGCTATTCCTGCTCATCAACAGCGGCACGGGTTTCATCTGGACTTTCACGGTTAAGTCATTTCCTAGCCCTTTCGGCGAAAAAGGCGCGTTTGGCGGCGGCCTTATCGGAACGCATGAGATCGGAATGCTCGCCGTCACCTTGGTCATACTCCTGCTGCTCAGCATCTTCTTCCAGAAGACGCGTATCGGCCTCGCCATGCGAGCCATCGCCTCGAACCCGCAATCGTCTAGGCTCGTGGGTATCAACGTCGCTCACGTCACAGCGGTGGGGTGGGGCTTGTCAGCGGCGGTCGGCGCCATCGCGGGATTGCTGATCGCTCCGCTGGTGTTTCTGGATCCCAACATGATGCTTGGCATCGTCGTGCCGGCCTTCGCCGGAGCGGTGATGGGTGGCCTGACGTCGCCGGTAGGTGCGGTAGTGGGCGGATTCGTCGTCGGCGTGATCGAGAGTCTCGCGGGGGCCTACATCCCCGTAATCGGCATCGAACTCAAGCTGCCGATAGTTCTTGTCATCATCATCTGCGTGCTGGTGGTGAAGCCGAACGGCCTGTTCGGCAAGCGCATCCTACAGCGCGTCTGACGGTCTTTCGTCTGAAAACCGACGCTTACAGAACGGACTTCTGACATGTCGATACAAGGTCTCTTTGGTGTCCCAGCTATTGCGGCGGCGGCGATCGTCTTTCCCTTCGCGGCGCCGGACTTCATCGTTTTCCAGGCCACGATCATCGTGATCTACACCATCGCGATCATGGGCCTGAGCATTCTGACTGGAATCAACGGGCAGATTTCGCTCGGCCACGGCGCCTTCTTCGCGGTAGGCACCTATATGTTCCACGTTCTGACGCAGTCCGTTGGTCTCCCGTATTTTTTAGCAATCCCTGTCGCCGGTCTGATTTGCTTCGTGTTCGGCTATCTGTTTGGTCTGCCTGCTCTGAGACTCGATGGCGTATATCTTGCGCTGGCGAGTTTCGCGCTGTCTGTCTCGGTTCCGCCCATCCTCAAGCTCTCCTTCCTGGAGCATTGGACGGGCGGCGTGCAGGGCATGATGGTGTTCCCTCCAGAGGTGCCATTCGGCCTACCGATCGGCCGGGATCAGTGGCTCTACCTCTTCGTCCTGTTCACCGCGGTGCTGATGTATCTGGGAGCCGCGAATCTTATCTCAAGTCGATCCGGCCGCGCGATGGCGGCAATCCGGGACAACGTCACCGCTGCCCGCCCTATGGGCATCGATGTGGCGCACTACAAGACACTCGCCTTCGGACTCAGCGCCTTCTATGCGGGCATCGGCGGTACGCTGAGTGCGATTGTCGTCCAGTATATCGCACCCGACAGCTTCTCGTTTTTTCTCTCGGTCTATTTCGTGGTTGGGTTGGTGGTGGGCGGCGTCGGCTGGCTGCCCGGCGCCTTTGTCGGCGGCGCGTTCATGGTGCTCGTGCCGAATCTCGCCGAAAAACTGTCCCCTGCGCTGGCCGGAGGCACCTACGGACTACTGTTGATCGTGCTCATGTTGGTCATGCCGAAGGGGTGGCACGGGCTTTATCAGGCAGTCGTCGGCCGGTTGAGGCGCCGTTATCCCAATACATCCATCAAGAGCGCCCCACAGGGAAATCTGTGAGGCAGCCGAAGGTGTTGCGAGCGCTCATCTTGGAGAGGGTGCCGAAGCTTACCGAGAGCATAGGGATTGGATTGATGCACTGATATCGGGGCTCGAGGCGATGCGGAAGTACGGTGGCGCGCAACCTCGCGATCCGCATCATGGTGGATACAGTATAGTAAAGTTGAGCTGTTCAATCCGCGGCTCCCAAAACGCGCGTCTGTCGCATTTTCCGTCGCGAGGTCGCGCACATCCAGCGGGCCAGTCCGGTGCTGGAGTTGATGGGATCGGCGGTGCTGGAGACAGGGCCAGTGGGGAGCGGTCAGGCGATGAAAGCGCTGAACAACCTTGTGTCCGCCTGCACACTGCTCGCAACGATTGAAGCGGTAAAGATTGGCGAGCGAGCCGGTCTGGATCCCGTCCGCATGGTCGATATTCTCAACGTATCGACCGGCATGAGCAATTCGTCGCTCAAGAAGATGCATCAGTTCGTGCTGTCTCGAAAGTTCGATTCCGGGTTTGGTCTCGATCTCATGGTCAAGGATCTCAACAACGCGAAGTCCATAGCGAGCGAACTCGATTGCTCTGCATCGCCGTCCGATCGGTGTATTCAGCTCTGGAGCGAAGCCGCCGAGACGCTCGGCCGCGGTCAGGATCACACCGCGGTGGTGAAGGCGATCGAAGCAAGAGAATCGGCGCCGGCTCATGCGTAGGTTTGTCGGGCGGAAACCCATTTTCGGCCGTAGTTCGAACGGTGGTATTGATCCGCAAAAGTCAAAAATGCCTTATCTTTCAACAGGGATTGACTGATACTCTCTCCGCCATTTCTACGCCACAGCTCTCCCCAGTATCCGATTGTCCAGGCACTAGGGACCAAAGAGCTCCGGCCGAGCCTTCTCCTTCAAGGCTCCGCCTATATGCTTGTCGAGAAGCTTGGCGGCACGCTCGAGCGAGCCCTTTTCCAACATTTCGATGATAGCCAGGTGTTCCCCGGTTTGCCGCCATACGCGATCCCGGTCGAGCGTCTGACGGTACTCGATCAGGCGCCGCAATTCGTTCTGCCGCGCGATGGTCTGGGCCAAGAACCTGTTGCCTGACATCAGGGCAAGTGCCTCGTGGAAGTCGCTGTTCGATTTGAACAGCTCGACCTGGCCGAGCGTCTTGTAACCTGCGCTATGAAGAAATTCCTGGCGCTTGCGTTGCTCTGACAGGACGGCGCTATTGAGCCTGAAGGTAGCGGATCGCAGTCCCTGAGGCTCCAGAAGGCGCCGGAGTTCGTAGCTCTCGCGATAGGCCTCGACGGAATCGATCATCGGCAAAAACGCCCACCCATGTCCGGTACGCCGCTGCATCCAGCCCTCGTTGACGATCCGTGACAGGATGCGTCGGAGGGTGTGCCGCGGAACGTCGTAGCGGCGCATCAGGTCTGCCTCCGTTACTGAGTCCGCGAGCTTTCCTCGCAAGCGATCTTCCGCGAGCTTCAGGTAAAGCTGTTCGGTATCGGCGGCAGCCAAGGCATCCGCAGCTTTCCCCGTACGAGGCTCAGTCCTCGTCAGAAAGAACCCCTGATGAGGCCGACGTTCGAGATATCCGGCCGAGGCGAGATAGCCCAAGGCACCCCTGATGGGGCCGCGGGATGTTCCGACCACCTGGGCGAGCGAGGTCTCGGTCAAGTGCGCGCCAATCGGAAGGTGCTCCATTCGAATGTGCGTCAGGATACGCTGCGCGATCTCCCGATGGAGCGCGTTGGGCGACCCGATCGCCCTCTCAGAAAAATCAGTCGACTGTTTCATTGCGAATACGAGCTGCGCGGTCCGATCCGATGCCGGACCTCCGACGAGCTCTGCCTCTAACAAAGATCCGCCCGGCTGTCTGCCGGGCCGCGGTCTGACGGCCGTCTCCTGGGATTGTCATTTCTGTTGACAAATGACATTGTCATATCTAGCGAGATATAGCAATCGACGCCTCCGGGCTCGGAGGCACCCTCGGCGGGCCCGGCGCTACGGCTTCGGGATCCGCCGCAAAGAAAGAAAAACAGGGAGAAGAACGTGAAGCTGAAAGCGAAGTCGGTCGCGTTTCTGTCAAGGAGGAAGTGATGCAGAAGAAGCGGTTTTGGATTGCGCTGATGCTCTTCTCGTTGGCGATGCTCAACTATATCGACCGGGTCACCCTGTCGTTCGCGGCTTCTCCGATCGCCAAGGAGTTCGGCCTCTCGCCGGTCGCCCTCGGCTACCTGTTCTCGTCCTTCCTGTGGACCTACACTGTCTTCCTGATCCCGATGGGCATGCTCGTCGACAGGTTCGGGGCCAAGAAGGTCGCCGGCTTCGGACTGGGGCTTTGGTCGGCGGCCACCGCGGCAACCGGCATCGCCGGAAGCTTCTCCTCCTTGCTCGCTACGCGCCTGGTGATGGGGGCGGGCGAAGCCACCAGCAATCCCGCCGGCGCCCGCGTGATCCGGGAATGGATCCCCGCATCCGAACGGGGCATGACCAACGCAATCTTCAACAGCGGATCGTACGCCGGACCGGCCGTCTGTGCGGTCGTCGCTGGTCCCATCATCGCGAGCTTCGGTTGGCCGGCGCTGTTCTTCGTCGCCGGCGGCATCGGATTCATCTGGCTCGCGTGCTGGCTGACCTGGTTCGCGCGTCCGGAGGACGCTTCCTGGCTTGGCGATGAGGAGCGGCAGAAGATCCTCACCGAACGCGGTGCGAAGAAGGTCGATCTCGATGCATCGGCGCCCAAGGTCGGTCTCATCGGCCTTCTGCGCAAGGGGCCGACGCTGTGGGGCCTGGCTCTCACCCAAGGATGCAACGTCTATTCGCAGTATCTCTTCCTGACCTGGATGCCGAGCTACCTGCAGGCGACCAAGGGGCTCACGATCGCGAAGACCGGCTTGTACGCCGCTATTCCCTACGCGGTGGCTGTGGTGCTCTGCATCTTCGTCGGGCGGATCAGCGACCGGTTGCTTAAGGGCGACGTGGGCGGCGGCAAGCGACGCTACATGATCGCGTTTGCGATGCTGCTGGCCGCGGTCATCCTGTTCGCTCCGTTTGTCAAGGACGTCTGGCTCATCCTGGGCTTGATCGCCATCTCACTCACAGGCGTAGCGTCAACGACGTCTTTGAACTTCGCTCTACTCAACGACCTGCTCAAGATGCCGCGCGACGTCGGCGTCGCGATGGGCTTCCTCGTCGTGGGCGGTAACGTGTTCGGCCTGCTGGCGCCGATCGTGACGGGCTACGTCGTCGAAAGCACCGGCAACTACGACCGGGCCTTCGTCATCGCAGGCGCGCTGCTCGTCGTCGGCGCCACTTCCATCCTGACGCTCACGCGACGCCCATTGGGGGACGACGCCGAAGTTCCCGCGGTCACTCCGCGGAAGCTGGCGACGGAAGCCTAGAGTTTTCTCATGGACAGGGTCGATTTCGAACGCCGCAACATCCTGCGGGGAGCATTGCTGATGACGATAGTTGGTACGGCGACGTCTCTTGGTGCGGCCGCGCACGCGGCGGACCAATCTCGTTTTGCCCGGTTCGCCTACACGGGCTGCCGGACGACCAGGGAGCGCGGAGCAAGGGGCGAGGGCGTCAACGTCTATCGCGTCGATCCCGCGACCGGTGCGTGGACTCACGTACAGCTCGTCGGAAATCTGGTGAACCCGTCGTTCCTGGCCCTCGATCGGGAACAGCGCTTTCTCTACGCGGTGCACGGCGACTTCAGCGAGATCTCGTCCTTCCGGATCGACCGCGACAACGGGACCCTGGCCCTGATCAATCAGCAGTCGACCGGAGGGAAGAATCCAGTCCATCTGGTCGCCGATCAAACCAACCGCTTCATGATCGTGGCGAACTATGCGACGGCCTCGCCTGCGGTGCTTCCGCTACGTCACGATGGGGGCCTCGAGCCCCTGGTGCAATTGCTGCAATTGCCGGGCAATGGAGGGCCGCACAAGGTCGAGCAGACAGGCCCGCATCCGCATCACATCGTTTACGATCCGTCGGGCCGCTTCCTCGTCGTGCCTGACAAGGGCGGCGATCGGGTTTTCACACTCGAATTCGATCCCGCAAAGCCGAATCTGAAGCTCACGGAGCCTGGCTTTGCTGCGACCCGGCCCGGCGCAGGCCCGAGGCACGCCTCGTTTCATCCAAATCTGCCGTTCGTCTATGTGAACTACGAGCTGGATTCCTCGCTCAGCGTTAACAGCTTCGACCGCGCGACGGGCGTGATCACGCCGATCCAGATCGTCCCGTCGACGCCGGACTCCTTCGTGGGCGCCAATACCTCCGCCGAGGTGGAGGTCGATCCCACGGGCCGCTTCGTCTACGTGTCGAACCGCGGCAGCGATCTGATCGGGGCCTTCTCGATCGACGCCGCGTCGGGACGTGTGACCCCGGTCGGGTGGATCTCGAGCGGCGGCCGTGGGCCGCGCTTCATGACGATCGATCCGAGCGGAAGTCTGCTCCACGTCGCCAACGAACTGACCGACACGATCGTGACCTTCAAGATCGACGCCGAAACCGGCGCTCTCTCGCCGACAGGCCGCGTGATCGAGACGGGCAGTCCGACCTGCATCGCGTTCGCGCGCGCACGACAACACAGCGTGAATTCACCGAATTGAACAAGGAGCCACGGATGAAGATAGGCTTTGCAGGCCTCGGGCAGATGGGACGCCCGATCGCGCTGAATTTGCTGAAGTCAGGTACGAAATTGGCGGTCACGGACCGTTCGTCGAAATCGTTCGCCGAATTCGAGAGCAAGGGTGCGGCAACGTCCACCGAGCAGGCGACGATCTTCGATGCCGACATCCTCTTTCTTTGTTTGCCCAACGACAAGGTAGTCGAGGACGTCGTCGCAGGTGAGGGCGGCTTCTTGACCTACGCCCGAGCCGGCCAGATCGTAGTCGACCTCAGCACGATCACCTACAAGACGACAGGTTCGGTCGCCGAGAAGCTGGCAGCGCGCGGCGTCAAGTTCCTGGATGCGCCGATCTCCGGCATGGAGGCGCGAGCGATCGACGGAACCCTGACGGTGATGTGCGGCGGCGATCGTGCGGCGTTCGACAGGGTGAAGCCGCTCCTGGACCTGATCGGCAGCAGGATTCTCTATATGGGTGGCCCCGGCAGCGGACAACTCACGAAGCTGATCAATCAGCTTCTGTTCGACATCAATGCCGCAGCTCTCGCGGAAATCCTGCCGATGTCGAAGAAGATGGGACTCGATGCCGATCTGGTCGGCGAAGTCGTCAATAGCGGGACGGGCCGGAGCTACGCCTCGGAGTTCTTCATTCCCCGGATCCTCAAAGGACATTTCGGCGACGGCTACCCGATGAAGTACGCCTACAAGGATCTGATCAGCGGCGCCGAACTGGGAGCCAATCTCTCGATCCCGATGCCGGTCCTGGCCGCGGCGACCGCGACCTACCAGATGGCGCTGCTGAAGGGACACGGCGACAAGGACAAGGGAGGGATGGTCACGGTCTTCGAAGAGCTGCTCGGCGTCGGCTACCGAAGTCGAGAAGGCGCGTCGGCACAGTCGGGAGCGAAGTGATGACGAATCACGGCATTGACAACGGACTCACCAATTACGGCGACAAGGATTTTGCCAGGTTTCTGCGCCGTTCCTTTGCGCGGTCGATGGGACTATCCCGCGAGATGCTCGCCAAGCCGATTGTCGGCATTGCGATGACCCCGTCGGGCTACAACAATTGTCATCGGTACATGCCGGAGCTGGTCGAGGCGGTCTCGCGCGGCATGCTTGCTGCGGGCGCACTGCCGCGGCCGTTTCCCACGGTCTCGCTCGGAGAGGTGTTCCTCAACCCCACGAGCATGATGTATCGCAACCTCATGGCGATGGACACCGAGGAGATGATCGGTGCCCAGCCCATGGACGCGGTCGTTCTGATCGGCGGCTGCGACAAGACGGTGCCGGCGCAACTGATGGGCGCAGCTTCAGCCAATCTGCCGGCGATCCAGCTCGTCACGGGGCCGATGATGACGGGGCGACACAAGGGACAGAGGCTGGGAGCCTGCACGGACTGCCGTGGCTTCTGGGCCAAGTACCGCGCGGGGACCGTCGACAAGGACGAGATCAATACGGTTGAAGGCCGCCTCTCGGTGACATCAGGCACCTGTGCCGTCATGGGTACTGCGTCTACCATGGCCTGCATCGCCGAGACGCTGGGGATGTCTTTGCCGGGCACTGCCGCGATCCCGGCCGTGCACGCCGACCGCCTGGTTGCGGCGGAAGAGACCGGCAAGGCCGCCGTGCGTCTGATCGGCACCAAGATTTTGCCGCGCGATGTCATCACCCGGAAGTCGGTCGAAAACGCCTTCCGCGTGCTGCAGGCCGTCGGCGGCTCGACCAACGCGGTCGTGCACCTCACCGCGATCGCCGGGAGGTTGGGCATCAAGATCCCGTTCTCGCGGTTCAACGAGCTCTCCGACGAGACTCCCGTTTTGGTCGACCTGAAGCCGGTCGGCGAAGGCTACATGGAAGACTTCCACGCCGCAGGCGGCATGGGCGCCCTGCTGCGCGAATTGAAGCCGCTGCTTCATCTGGACACCATCGACGTCGAGGGGCGGACGCTGGCTGAACGGCTTGAAGAGCCGCTCGACTGGGTCAATCCTGCGGTCATCAGGCCGTTCAACGACCCGGTGTCGAAGGATGGTGGCCTTGTCGCGCTGACCGGCAACCTTGCCCCCGATGGCGCGATCTTCAAGCGCGCCGCCGCCACGCCGGGTTTGTTCGAGTCGGAGGGACGTGCGGTGGTGTTTTCCAGCCTCGAAGATCTCAGCAAGCGCATCGATGATCCAGATCTGGACGTGCGTCCCGATGACATCCTGGTCCTGCAGAATGCGGGCCCGCACGCAGCGGGCATGCCGGAGGCCGGATACTTGCCGATTCCGAAGAAGCTGGCTCAGGCCGGCGTCAAGGACATGGTCCGGATTTCGGACGCACGCATGTCCGGAACGGCTTTCGGATCGATCGTTCTGCACGTCGCGCCGGAGGCTGCGGTCGGAGGGCCGCTCGCCGCCGTGCGCAACGGTGATCGTATCCGGCTGTCGATTGCCAACAAGCGGATCGATCTTCTGGTCGAGGACGCCGAGATCAGACGCCGCCTTGAGGACCATCGCCCGCCACCCGCGCCCAAGCGCGGCTACAAATCGCTGTACCGACGCACGGTGCTGCAGGCGCCCGACGGGTGCGACTTCGACTTCCTGACGCAGGGAGAGGCGCCATGACGACCTCATTTGATCCCAATCCCGCAGCGCGCCTGCTCGCGGAGGTCTGGCATGGCTCGCAGCAGATCTCGGAATTGCCGCCCGACGTCAGGCCGGCGAACATCGATCAGGGCTACGACATCCAGGACCGCCTGATCGATCTGCTCGGTGTGCCCATGGTTGGCTGGAAGCTGGGCGTCGGCAGCGCCAGGCTGAAGCAGCAATCCGGCGTCGGGCGGTCGATCGCTGGGCGTGTGCTCGAGTCACGCCGGCACGAGCCGGGCGCGGCTGTCCGACTGTCGTTCGCTGCGCCAGTGACGATCGAGTTCGAGATTGCGTTCGTTCTCGGGACGGACCTCGATCCCAGCTTCTCCGGAGATCCGAGAAGCGCGATCGCGGAAACGCGCGTCACGTTCGAGCTGGTCATGGCGCGCTTTGTCGATCGCCGTTCGGTCGGTTGGCCGAGTTTCGCGGCTGACGATTCCGGCTTCGAGGCGCTGATCGTGGGTGAACGCATCGACGAAGGCCAGATCCCGGAGCTGATGTCTTCGCTCGTGGTGTCGGTCGATGGTCAGCAAATGGCCCGTGCGGCGGCGGGCGACGATGCAACCGATCCTTACGGCGCTTTCGCCGATCTTGTTGCGATCGCCCGCGAGCGGAACACGATCCTGCCGAAGGGAAGCATCATTTCTACGGGCTCGGCCTCGATACCGTTCGCCGTATCGGCGCCGAAAGGCGAAGTCAGCGCTTCGTATCTCGGAAGGAAGCTCGGATTTTCGTTCCAAATGCCGGCGAAGACCTAAGCACGGAGAATTGTCCGATGTCCACGGCCACCAGGATCGATCCGACTCGACTGCTGAACTTCGCGACAGCCGTCTACGTCGCCGCAGCGATGTCGCAGGAAGACGCGCATCTATGCGCTGACACACTGGTGCAGGCGGACCTGTGGGGACACCAGTCGCACGGCGTGATGCGGCTGTCATGGTACGCGGCGCGTTTGAAAGCCGGCGTTTGCGACCCCAAGGCCAAGCCCGAGCTGGTCGTCGATGCCGGCGGTCTTGCGCTGATCGATGGCCATGACGGCATGGGCCAGGTTCTGACTGCGCACGCGGCCCGGGAAGCCGTTCGGCGCGCCAAGGCTCACGGCATCGCTGCGGTCGGCATCCGCAACTCCAATCATTTCGGTACGGCGCTCTACTTCACGCTGATGGCAGCGCGCGAAGGATGCGTCGCCTTCCTGTCGACAAACGCGAGCCCGGCGATGGCGCCGTGGGGTGGGCGGAAGAAGACGGTCGGGACCAATCCCTGGTCATGGGCGTGTCCGGCTGGATCGCACCCGCCCATGGTGCTGGACATCGCCAACACCGGGGTCGCGCGCGGAAAGATCTATCTGGCAAAGCAGAAGGGCCTGTCGATACCGGAAGGCTGGGCGATCAACGCTGCCGGCGTACCGACGACTGATCCCGCTGAAGCCATCGAAGGGATCATCCTCCCGATGGCGCAGCATAAAGGATACGCGATTGCGCTGATGATGGACATGCTGTCCGGCGTGCTCACGGGCAGCGGCTTCGGACCAGAGATCGCCGGGCCTTATCAGGCTGAACGGCGCAGCCGGGCCGGGCAGTTGATGATTGCGCTGAATATCGAGGCCATGCAACCGCCGACGGAGTTCAACGCGCGGATGGAGGAGCTGATCTCGCAGATCAAGTCCGTACCCCTCGCCCAAGGCTTTTCCGAGGTCTTCTATCCCGGCGAGATCGAAGCGCGCAACGAAGCCAGGAACAGAGAGGAAGGCTTGCTCCTTCCAGACGACACTCTTGCCGATCTGAAAAGGGTCGCTGCGGAGTATGGCCTGCAAGAGCACTTGCCGTTCTGAAACCCAAGAAGGCCGCTGATGGAAACGCGTTTTCTACAGACCTTCGTCGTGGTCGTCGAAACGTCCTCGCTTGCCGAGGCCGCCCGAAAACTCAACATCACGCCGTCGGCAGTCGTGCAGCGAGTTCGCGCTCTCGAAAGCGAGATCGGGTGCAAGCTCATTCATCGCGCCGGCCACTCCATGCGTCCGACAGCCGCCGGCGCAGCCATTTTCGCCGAAGCAACGCGGATCGTGAAGGCGGCGCGCGACCTCAATGCGATCGCGGTAGGAGATCTCGAGGTCGGCGGACTTACCGTAGGCGTCTTCAACACCGCGATGACCGGGATCTTGCCTGATGTGCTCTCCGCGCTGAAGCGAAATCGGCCGGGGATCGATGTGTACATCGTTCGAGGCCAGTCCGCAGACCTCTATAGGAGATTGGTTCTCGGCGAGCTCGATCTCGCCATTGCCGTCAAGCCGCATTTCAAGCTGCCAAAGACGCTGGACTGGCGCCTGCTGCGCGAAGAACCCCTGGTGATGCTGGTGCCCGAGCACATGGATGCCAGGGACTCGCGCGCTATCCTGAGCAAGCAACCGTTCATCCGGCAAGATCGCAATCATTGGGGCGGACGCGTCGTTGATCGCTATCTGCGCAAGATGAAGATCCAGCCCAACGAACAGTACGAGCTCGATTCACTCGAGGCGATCGCGGTGATGGTCGATCGTGGCCTCGGCGTGTCCATTCTTCCGGACTGGCCTCCGCCCTGGCCGGAGGGCTTGAAGATCAGGAAGATTCGTATTCCGAACGCGCCCCGCCGCGAGATCGGCTTGTTGTCCCAGCGCAGCTCGCCGCGAGAATGGTTGATCCGCGCCTTCGTGAATGAGGCTACCGCTGCACTCGCGGATCGGAAAGTCGTGCCCCGCAACCGGCGTTAGCTCTCATTGGCTAGAACGAAGCGTTGGAGCTAGTTGCGGCAAATTCAGAATTCCTGACTTTTGAAAGCACATAAACGCACATTCCCTCGCTGCGCGCTGCTTTGTATCGATTTCCCCTGCAGCGGTCATGAGAACCGCGCAACGGGAGGGAAATCGAGCATGCAATATCGTCGCGGGTGGATCGCGCTGTTTCTCTTTTCGCTGGCCATGATTAACTACATCGACCGGATCACCCTCTCGTTCGCAATCGGGCCGATTGCCAAAGAATTTGGCCTGGACAGTGTTACCAAGGGCTACCTGTTCTCCTCATTTTTGTGGACCTACACCATCTGCCTGATCCCGATGGGAATGCTCGTCGATCGCTTTGGTGCCAAAGCGATCGCAGGTTGGGGAATCGCGGTCTGGTCTGCTGCAACGGTGCTGACCGGCTTTGCCTTCAGCTATCCATCGCTGCTTCTGACCCGCCTCGTCATGGGCGCCGGCGAGGCGACCGCCAATCCGGCAGGGGCGCGCGTCGTGCGTCAATGGGTCCCTGCAGGCGAACGCGGCGTCCTGAGCGCGATCTTCAACAGCGGCTCCTATGCCGGGCCGGCAATATGCGCGCTCGGCGCCGGAGCAATCATCGAGGCCCATGGCTGGCGCGCGCTCTTCGTCGTTGCCGGCGCGATCGGCATCGTGTGGCTGATCGCTTGGGTCCTCGTCTTCGACCGTCCCGAAAAGGTCAACTGGCTGAGCACAGCCGAGCGCGACAAGATCCTCGCCGAGCGCGGCGCAAAGATTCAGGATCTGGACCGCAATGCCGAGCCTTTAGGTCTGTTGCGGCTGCTGCGAACGCCGACCTTGTGGGGCCTCGCGTTGACGCAGGGATGCAACGTGTATTCGCAGTACCTTTTCCTGACATGGCTCCCGAGCTACCTACAGACCACCAAGCATCTCACCATCCTCAGCACGGGCTTTTACACGGCTGTGCCCTACGCGGTCGCCGTCGTGCTTTGCATCGCCATGGGCCGCTTCAGCGATCGATTCCTGCGCAATAGTGGGACGGCGACCGGCCGCCGTCGCTACCTGATTGCAGCGGCGATGGTGATTGCCTCTGTCATCCTGGCCGCGCCGCTGGTCGAGAACCTCTGGATCATTCTGCTGCTGATCACGATCTCGCTGGCCGGCATTTCTTCGACGACATCGCTCAACTGGGCGCTGCTCAACGACCTGTTGCCGAATCCGCGCGATGTCGGAAAGGCCATGGGCTTCCTCGTCGTCGGCGGCAATAGTTTCGGCTTATGCGCGCCGATCGTGACGGGCTATGCCATTGCCTGGACCGGCAGCTATGACTGGGCCTTTGTTATCGCCGGAATTCTGTTGCTCGCCGGCGCGACCGCGACGCTGACGATGACCCGGCGCCCAATGACAATCGAAGACAGGCGTGAAGGAGCCGGCTTGCAGGCAGACGGAACGATCCGGGCATGACGAGCAATCGCTTCAGCCGCCGGACGATCGTCACTGGCGCCATTGCCGCCGGCGCGCACCTCGCGGCCACCAGACAATCCTTGGGGGCGAAGAAGCTCTCGGCAGCAGGACTAGTGATGCCAAAGTTGACTTACGCCTACACCGGTTGTCGTACGACCAGGGAACGGAATGCGCGTGGCGATGGCGTCAACGTCTACGCCATTGATCCTGCGACCGCCGAATGGAAGCACATTCAGCTGCTGCGCACGCCGCACGAGAACCCTTCCTATCTCGCCTTCGACCGGACGCGCAGGTTTCTTTATGCCGTCCACGGCGATACGCAGTTCGTGAGCGCATTGAAGGTCGACGAGGTCGATGGAACACTGTCGCTGATCAACACGCAGGACTGCGGTGGAAAGAACCCGGTGTATCTCACGCCGGATGTCGCCAACACATTCATGATGATCGCGAACTACGCGACTGGTTCGGTCGGCGTCCTGCCCATCAGCGAGGATGGCTCACTCGGGAGCCTGCATGATCTTGTTCAGCTGCGGGGGCAGCCAGGCCCCCATAAGACACAGCAGACCGCGCTACATCCCCATATGGTCACCTATGACCGGGCGCAGCGCTTCATTGTCGTGCCCGACAAGGGCGGGGACCAGGTTTGCGTCTTTGCTTTCGATCCGATTGCCGGAAAGCTCGTTCCGAAAGACACCGCGACGGTAAAGTCGCGTCAGGGTGCGGGACCGCGTCACATCGTCTTCCATCCGACAAGAGGGTTTGCCTACCTCTCCAACGAGCTTGACAGCTCCATCGAGGCTTACGCCTACGACGCCGAGCAGGGTGCCCTGAAACCGTTGCAGATCCTGCCGGCAACGCCGTCTTCCTTTGCGGGCGACAATACCGCTGCAGGCATCGCGATCGCTCCGTCGGGCAGATTCGTCTACATGTCCAATCGCGGCCACGACAGTATCGCGATCTATGCTGTCGACGAAAAGACCGGGCTTTTGAGCCCGATCGGCTGGCAGCCCACGCAAGGCGGCGGTCCCCGATTCTTCACCCTCGATCCGGCAGGCAAGCTGCTCTACGCGGCGAATGAACTGACTGACACCGTGGTCGCATTCCGGGTCGACGAAGCGGCCGGGACGCTCACGCCGACGGGGCAGCTGGTCAGAACGGGAAGTCCGACCTGCGTCGTCTTCTCCGAGCAACGCTGATTTCGACACACTTGCAACAAGAAGCGCTCAATGAGGATGCGATCATGAGAATTGCCGTGCTACCCGGCGACGATATCGGCCCGGAAATCACCGAAGCGACCTTGACAGTGCTGAAGGCGGCCGATGCGGCTTACGGCCTCGGCTTGACGTTCGAAATGAATGAGGTCGGGATGGCGGCCTACCGAAAGCACCGCACGACTCTGCCGGATACCGTGCTGGAGCGAGCGCGGGAGGCCGACGGCATCCTGCTTGGCCCGGCGGGCATCACCGCCTACCCACCGCGTGCCGAGGGTGGACTGAACGTCCCGGGGACCGTCCGAAAGAACTTCGATTTGTTTGCGAACATCAGGCCAGCACGTTCGCGTCCGGGCGTCCTGAAAGCGCAGCCAAATCTGGACTGCGTGATCGTGCGGGAGAACACGGAGGGCTTTTACGCCGATCGCAATCTGCATCAGGGCTATGGGGAGTTCATGCCGACCCCTGACGTCGCCATGTCGCTGCGGTTAATCACGGCCCGTGCGTCGCGCCGCATTGCCGAACGAGCCTTCGAGATTGCCGAGAAGCGTCGGCGTCACGTCACGTTCGTCGGCAAACGTCACGTGCTGCAGGTGACCGATGGGCTCTTTTGGCGTGAAACCGAGGCCGTCGCGGCACGGCATCCCGGGGTCACGTTGCGCGAGGTGGATGTCGACGCCATGGCAGCCGAGCTCTATTCGCGTCCCGAGGGCTTCGACGTGATTCTGACAAGCAACATGTACGGAGACATCCTTTCCAATCTGGCGAATGCGTTGGCGGGTAGCGTGGGGCTGGCTTCGGCTCTCAATGTCGGAGAAACCCATGCGGCGGCCAATGCAGGACACGGGTCCGCTCCCGATATCGCAGGCCAGGGAATTGCCAATCCGGTCAGTTTGGTGCTGTCCGCAGCCATGCTGCTGCGCTGGTTCGGTGAGAAGAACGGATCAACCAAGTACGGCCAGGCAGCCAACGAGATCGATGCCGCTGTCGACGCGACGCTTGAAAGGCCGGAGACGAGAAGCCGCGATGTCGGCGGAACGGCGACCACCAGGCAGGTCAGCGCGGCAATTTGTGCACGAATTGGCGAGCGCAATCGCCGCTAGCAATCGGCGCAAGCCATCCAGAGAGCCTCGAAGTTGAATGGAGACCGTTGTGTCATCGAATCCGCGTATCGCACTTATCCATGCCACACCGATCGCCATGGAGCCGATCCATCAGGCCTTTGGCGCTCACTGGCCCGCGGCCGAGGCGATCAACATCCTGGAGGACAGTCTTTCGCCGGACCGGGCGCGTGAGCCCGAGCTTTCTGCGGATCTCGCCGAACGCATCGTCGAGCTTGCCCGCTACGCTCGAAGAACCCGCGCCGATGGCATTCTATTCACTTGCTCGGCGTTCGGCACCGCTATCGAGGACGCCGCGAAGGTCCTCGACGTGCCCGTGCTGAAGCCGAATGAGGCCATGTTCGAAGCGTCGATCTGCAAGGGGAGCAATATTGCGATGATCGCCACGTTTGCCCCGGCCGTGCACGGTATGGAGGCCGAATTTGCCGAGGAAACGAAGCGCCTCGGCAAGAACGCGCGCCTGACCACCGTCGTCGCAGACGGCGCCATAGCCGCTCTTCGCGCTGGCGATGCGGAGACCCACAATCGGCTTGTTGCTGAGAGCGCAGCCGGCCTGAAAGGGTTTGACGCTATCGTGCTCGCCCATTTTTCGACCTCGCGTGCGGCCGCAGCGGTGCGCGCGGTGACTGCGACGCCAGTCTTCACCAGTCCAGACGCCGCGGTACAGAAAATGCGACGCCTGATCGTCGGCGCGTAGTGCGAAGATGCTGCTTGGAGTCATCGCTGACGATTTCACCGGGGCGAGCGACATCGCCAATACCCTGGCCAAGGGAATCCCGGGTCAGGGAGGCCTTCGAACCACTCAGTTCCTCGGTCTGCCGAACAGGCCGGCCTCGTCCGATGTCGAAGCTGGCGTTATCTCGCTCAAAAGCAGGTCGACTCCGGCGGGCGAGGCGGTGGCGCAGTCGCTGGCGGCCTTGTCCTGGCTGCGGGCTCAAGGGTGTCGGCAGTTCGTCTTCAAATACTGCTCGACCTTCGATTCGACGCCGGACGGAAATATCGGCCCTGTCGGGGAGGCCCTGGCCGAAGCGCTCGGCGTCAAGGGCGTGATCGCTTGTCCCGCGTTCCCGACGGTCGGGCGCACGGTCTATCGCGGACATCTGTTCGTCAACGATCGGCTCTTGAGCGAATCCGGACTTGAGAGCCATCCGCTCAATCCGATGACCGACCCGGACATCCGCCGCTGGCTCGGGCGTCAATCCAAGACACCTGTCGGGCTCGTGACGTGGCCAACCGTTCAGGCCGGCGTCGATCCTTTGCGTGCCGCGCTTATGCAAGCCGCCGACCTCGGCCAGACACTGGTGATCGTCGATGCGCTGAGCGATGCAGATTTGATCACGATCGGTCGGGCCTGTCGCGATGCGACGCTGCTTACGGGAGGCTCCGGCATTGCGCTGGGGCTGCCGGCCAATTTTCTTCGGGACGGTCTGGCGACCGGCGGCGCTGCTGATTTCGCAGGGGTCGACGGGCCGGAGGCGATCCTTGCCGGGAGCTGCTCGGGCGCAACGCGACAACAGATCGAGGTCCACGCGGCCTCTCATCCCTGCTTAAACCTGGGCGTCGATGAGGTGCTGGCGGGCCGCACCGGACCCCAGCAAGTGGTTGACTTCATCCGTGCACATCAAGGTCGGGCGCCTCTGGTCTATTCCTCAGGCCGACCAGAGGATGTTGCAGGGGCCCAGCAGCGTCATGGTCGGGGGCACGTTGCGCAAGCCCTGGAGCAGTTGTTCGCCGAGAGCGCATGTCGATTGGTGAAGGGTGGCATCCGCCGCCTGGTGGTGGCCGGCGGTGAAACGTCCGGTGCTGTCGTATCGGCGCTCGACCTCGATGCGCTGACGATCGGGCCGGAGATCGATCCCGGTGTCCCTGTCCTGTTGACCCGCGGGCCGCGTTCCCTGGCGTTGGCCCTGAAGTCGGGAAATTTCGGTGCACCGGACTTTTTCGCCAAGGCCTTGCTCAAGCTGGGGAGGTCGGCATGACCGAGGCCCACCTCCGGGACGAGATTGCACTTCTCTCGCGCTCGCTCTTCGCGCGCGGATTTTCGGTCGGATCAGCCGGAAACATCAGCGTCACGGTTGAGGATGGCCTCCTGATCACGCCGACAAATTCCTGTCTCGGATTCCTCGATCCCGGCCGCATCTCCAAAATCAACCGTCAGGGGCGGCACATATCCGGCGATCCGCCCTCGAAGGAGATTTTTCTGCACCGCGCGTTCTACGAGACGCGTCCTGGTACCGGTGCGGTGGTTCACCTTCACTCCACCTTTGCGACTGCCCTATCTTGCCTCGCCGGGACCGATCCGAACGACTGCATTCCTCCGATCACGCCCTATGTCGTCATGCGCGTAGGGCAAGTACGATTGGTCCCTTATGTCCGTCCGGGAGACCCGAGGGCCGGCGATCTCATCCGTGCGCTCGAGGGCCGCTCTGCGGCCGTTCTCCTCGCGAACCACGGTCCCGTCGTTGCGGGGAAGGATCTGAGATCGGCCGTTTACGCGGCCGAGGAGCTCGAGGAGACAGCCAAGCTGGTCATCCTGCTTCGTGGCGCGCCCATTCGACAGCTCGATGCCACACAGATCGATGAGCTCAAGCGCGTGTTTGGGAACCAACGAGCTGGGCCGATATGAAGGCCGCCGAGCAAGAGGCGCGCAATCGCAAACGACCTTAATCGGAGAACCGCTCATGAAGGATCATGTCGAAATCACGCGCCGCTCCGTCCTTGGCGGGGGCGCCGCGGCCACCGTTTCCGCGTTCCTTGGTGGATCTGCGCATGCTGCGGATGGGAAGGCCGATCATTCCGCGGGGAGCTCGCCGGTCCTCAGGCCACCCGCCGGCGCGTGCGATTGCCATCTCCATATTTACAACAGCGACTTTCCCGTTGCTGCGAGCGCCACGATCAAACCTCCCGATGCACGTGTTGCGGATTACCTTCAGTTACGAAAACGGCTTGGTCTCTCGCGCGGCGTCATCGTGACACCGTCGACCTACGGCACCGACAACAGTTGCACCCTCGATGCATTGGCCGAATTGGGCAACAGCGCGCGCGGTGTTGCTGTCGTCGATACCGGCGTCAAAGACGACGAGCTGAAGCGGCTTCACGAGCACGGCATCCGTGGGATCCGCTTCAATATTGCGCGCGCGGGCGCCACCACAGTCGAGATGATCGAGCCGCTTGCACATCGAGTCGCGGCGTTCGGCTGGCACGTGCAGGTTCACATGCCGGCAGATGCGATCGTCGCCAATGCGGCGGTCTTCGAACATCTGCCCGTGTCGGTCGTATTCGATCATTTGGGACGCATTCCGCAGCCGCAGGGAAAGACCCATCCGGCGTTTGCCATGATCATGCGGATGCTCCGCGACGGAAAGGCCTGGGTCAAGATCTCGAGCATGTACCAGGACACGAAGTTCGGCCCGCCGTCCTACGCCGACGTCGGTGAAGTCGCCAAAGCCTATATCCAGAGTGCTCCCGAGCGTGTTGTATGGGGATCAGATTGGCCCCATCCGGCAAAGGGCAATTTTGGCGCACCGAACGACGCTCTCCTGTTCGATCTCGTCGCGGAGTGGGCGGGATCAGAAGCCTGGAAGCAAATCTTGATCAACAATCCCGAGACGCTCTATGGCTTTGCCAAGGCGGCATAGCTTTGGTTCCGCCGGACCAGAGCTCCGCCTCACGTCGTATCCTGCGAGCTCAAGCCGCCAAAATGGTTGAGAATCTCCCCCTCGTTAGGTCTACGCAACTCGTGTCGACCGCGGGTGCCTCAATAAACGATCTCGTTGAGAGAGGGGCTCATCCGTTTTGAAATGCCTACTCAGCAATTGACCTTAAAAGAAGCGAATTTGATCATTTTTTTCCAAATGCGCCCTGAAATTGTCGGGCAATCAACTGATTTCGACTAGCGGCTGGCGCGGATCCCGCTCGCGTCATTGTTAGCTCAGAATTTGCGCTCCGAAGACGGTGCCGATTGAGCTATTGTAGGACGCGATCATCCCATAGTTGCCTTTTTGAAAGGCCCAGCTGACGGGACGCTCTCTACAAACACGACGTTCGAAGTGCCGCGCTGCCGCCTATTTTCGATCAGCGCGGTCATCAAACACCTCGCGTTACGTCGATACGCTTCAGAGGCTGCAGCACGATATCAGCAATTGCTGCCACTCCAATCTCAAGCATCAGTGAGCTCCGTATTCAAATTTCTCAGAGCTTAGTTCGGATCTTTTACAGATGGGGCAAAGGTAGTAATTTTAGAAATATTTCCGTTGTGATCGACAGTGATTTGGTCACCTCCGCGAGCAAACTCCTTGCCATCGGCCTGAATGATGACCCAAGTTAATAAAGCCACATTATGGTGCGAAGAGACTCCGCCTATTTCAAAATGGCCACCCGGGAACCTCTCGTGAAACGTGGCCATATCTTCAATAACTTGCGATCGACCGATGCACAAATCATGTCTAGCGGTCTGATACTCTATGGTCTCACTCAAGACTTCGTTGGCGATTTCCAACCGCTGCTCGATCGAAGCTGTATTCCATGCGCTTAGATATTTCTCGTATATCTTCCAAGCTTCGTGATTAGTCATAACTGATGTTCCTCTTTTGGTCGGATCGGGAGCTGCTTGTACAGAAACCGAGATGGATGAGGGGCATTCTGCGAGCGCGCAGCACCCGAGAGTTGGAAACTCCCTAACGTCTCGAGAGGGAGGGAAGGCGGGATTTTCGAGGCGGAGCGACAGTTGGCGGACGTACCGGCAAATCTCCTCGCAATTGCAAAATTGCGGTTGTGTTCACGTGGCCGACCCGTCGATTAGATCGCCGAAGCGCTCCCAATGCGTACCGGTCCACCTTTGAAGTTGCATTTGTCGTATCGGACGAAAATTGTTCGGGTCGGTGTTGACCATAATGCCGGGAAGCAAGCACGAGAGCGTCAAATTGCGAATGTTCGTTGCCTGCTTCAGGATGTTCTCACGCGAAAAATTCCCGTCGCACTGCTTGAGAACATGGAGCGCGGTCTCGGCGACGCTGTAGGCGAAAACATAGTTCGAATCGCCTAAATCCGCGTTCGGCATATATTGCTTCATGAACCTGCGAAATGCGTTCATGCCGGGGTCATCGTTCCACGCGGGATCGCCGTTGTCTTTCAGATAGCCGGTAGAAACGATGCCTACTGCTTTCTCGGGTCCTACAGGATTGATTACGGCCGCAACAGAAATCCCTGTGTTGGTGATCAACGTCAACGGCTTCCAGTTCAGTTCGTAGATTTTTTTGATCGCCTGAGCCACGAATTTGGGCGTTGCCGTGATCACTAGAACATCAGCGCCGGAGGCGTGCAATGAGACGAGCTGACTCTCGACTGTGGGGTCGCTCGATTCGTACGTCGCCATACGGGCGACCTTCTTATCGAAGTTGCTCCCCCATACAGACCTCAATCCAGCAACGTAATCCTTGCCGGCATCTTCCGAGGAATACAGCATAGCAACCCTTCCGCTCGGCCTCTCAGCATCGATATACCGCGCGTAGATCGATGCCTCGGTACGGAAAGTAGGCTGCCACCCAACTGACCACGGAAGTGCTTCCGGTTGGCTCCATCTGTCCACTCCGGCGCCGACGAACAACTGCGGGACTTTTCGTTGGTTCATGTATCGCTGAACAGCCAACTGCGGAGCACTGCCGATACCGTTTAATATGAACGCTACCTCATCGCTCTCGACGAGGCGCCGTGTTTGCTCGACCGTCTTGGGCGGACTGTAGGCATCGTCGAGCGAGATGAAGTTTATCTTCCGCCCCGAGATGCCACCGTTGTCGTTCACTTGCTTGAAGTAAGCGCTCAGCGCCTGGCCGATGACGCCGAACGCCGATGCAGGCCCGCTGTAGGGCGCCGTGTTGCCGATCTTGATTTCGGTCGAAGTCACACCGGGCGTCTCTGAAGCCGACGCACGTCTGGTGGCTCCAAGAGCAGTAGCCGCTGCAAGCGAGAGTAGAGTGCGTCGATCCATGGCGTTCTCCCTTTCGATTCTTTCTGTTCCAACTATCGCTTGGTGCGATCGTGCGGCACGCGCACTACCGCGATAACTCAACGGCTGAAGTATCGGAAAGAGTTGATCCGGCCGTCCGAACGTTCCCGTTGTACTGATGGGGTTCTCGGTCCACCTGCAGTCGCTCCGCGGCGGAGAAGTACTCTTGCTCGGTTCTCTCGACCAACTCTGCAACTGTTGGAATGTCGTTTATCGAGCCCACGCCCTGACCGGCGCTCAAAATATCGCGCCAGCGCTTGTGGTCAGATAGCAACTCCGCAAGACTAGCGCCCGGCTTGTCACTACCGACCGGCTTGTCCGGAAGGGTTTGTCTCAGCCAGTTGGCTCCGAGACCATCGATTTCGGAGGAATATACGACGTCCCGGATGTCGGATTCGATCACCAGCTGCTTCATACGCTCGGATGCGATGCTCTCCTTGGTGTTTACGAAGCGAGTGCCGAGGTATCCGAGGTCCGCGCCAGCAGCTATTGCTCCCGCAAGGGAATGACCGTTACCAATACAACCGGACAGAATAAGCGCCTTATCGCCCAAGAGGGGTTTCAATTCGCCGATGAAGGCAAATGGATTATACGTGCCCGAATGCCCGCCGGCGCCCGCGCACACGGCGATTATCCCATCCACATTCGCGTCGAGCGCCTTCTTTGCGTGCCGTACATTTATTGCATCGTGAAAGACAAGACCCCCATATGAGTGTACGGCGTCCGTCGCCTCTCTCGTTATTCCTATGGCGCTGATCAAAATGGGCACCTGATATTTTACGGTCAGCGCGATGTCTTCCTCCATGCGCTTATGCGTGTGGTGAACCGCGAACTGTATGGCCCAAGGCGCATCAGCGTCCGTAAGGCAGGACCGGATATCTTTCAGCCAAGCCTCGCATCCCTCTGAAGTGCGCTGATTGAGGCTTGGAAAGCTTCCTACCAATCCGGCCCGGCTGGTCGCGACGACGAGGTCGACGCCCGAGACCAGGAACATCGGCGAAGCTATGGCAGGGAGTCGCAAACGACCCTTCAAGGCGGGGGGCAGCATCCAGAACCTTCTCTGCTCGTGGGGGTCATCGAATATAGACGAGATATAATAAATTGACTTTGGCGTCAATTCAATCATATCGTAGCCGCTGCGGAGGGCTCCTCGATCGTCGAGCAGGCCCTCCACAGGAGAGAGTTGCGCCTGATGATAGGCGTTCCTGACAGCGAGGCTAGCGTGTTGAACTTGCTACCATCGAACGTCGCTGTTTCCAGGCCGGGACGACTGGAGGGGCGCCGCGTGCTTGTCGTCAAAGCGGAGCGGCACGATGCCGCACTTACCGGAGCTCCCACAGAAGCGACAATGGGTCTTCTGTTTGCCCGCGAAGGTGCGCGGGTCGCGATCGCCGACGCCGACGAGCGAACTGCCATGGAGACGGTCGACCGCATCCGGAGCGATGGAGGAAACGCGTACGCCATAGGAGCCGATCTCGCCTTTGAAGCCGACGTGGGTTGGATGATGCACGAAGCGTGCAAAGCCTTGGGAGGCGGCCTTGACGGGCTGGTATTGAATGCCGCCAGTGGAGGTAACGTTGAGCATCATCAACTCGATGCGCAGGAATGGACCCAGATCTTCGATCTGAATGTACGTGGCCCGATGCTATGTTGCCGCGAAGCGCTATCCAATTTCAGGGAGGGTGGCTCGGTCGTCTTCACTGCCTCGGTGAATGGCCTGACGGGCCGGAAAAGGATGGCGTACGACTCGGCTGGAGCAGCCATCGTGGGACTCATGCGAAACGTCGCGGACGAAGTGGCACCGCGCGCGATTCGAGCAAATCTCGTCTATTGTGGCCCTCAATGCGAGCCGCCCTGCTTTGGCCCCGACGCTTGCGGGCTGTTCGACAATGAACGCATAGCGCGTGGCAGCCGATCAGCCGCGCCGGCCATCGCCAATGCGGTGCTGTTCTTTCTCTCCGATGAAAGCGCCGGCATCACCGCGCAGACACTTACGGTCATGCACGGACGTGATCCGCTGAAGTTCAAAGTTTAAGCAGCGATAGGAACAGCTGTTCGATTGACGCGCGGATCGGCAGAAGGATCGACCGCTTAAAAAACGTACTTGCCGATTGAGATCGAATGCGACCGCCGAAAGCTGATGTATGCGCCACCGTCTAATGAACACCAGACGCAGGTCGTGACCATCGTCGACCCAGACAGCACGAGGAGCGAAAGATGCCGCAGCCAGGTCGTACGAACGCACACGTTTTGCTTGCCAAGCGTCCGACAGGATGGGTCGACGAATCCTGCTTCAGGATCGAGGATCGTGAGGAGCCGTCCTGTGGAGCCGAAGACGTGCTTGTCCAGGCGGTCTGGTTGTCGCTGGACCCCTATTTGCGGGGCCGGATGAATGAAGAAGCCTCGTATGCGCCCAGTTTCGAAGTCGGCAAGCCTTTAGCTTCGCGCGTGGTAGGTCGCGTTCTTCAGTCGAGAAGCGCGCGCTTCAGCGAAGGAGATTACGTGTGGGGCTTCCTGGACTGGGCCGAACGCTCCGTGCTGCCGCGCGGGGAGGGCCTCCACTTGATCGACCCGGCACTAGGCCGTCCAACCCTGGCAATTTCCGCTCTGGGCATGCCGGGCCTCACCGCCTGGGTGGGCGCGATAGAGTTGGGTCGACCGCAACCCGGCGACACAGTGTACATTTCATCAGCCGCGGGCGCGGTCGGTCAGTTGGCAGGGCAGTTCGCCAAGCGCGCCGGCGCGCGCGTGGTCGGCTCGGCTGGCAGCGACGAGAAGGTGTCCTTCGTCCAGACGAAATGCCGGTTCGACGCGGCGTTCAACTACAGGAAGCGGGCAATGGATGAAGCGCTGTACGAACTGTGCGCAAAGGGGATTGACGTCTACTTCGATAATGTGGGCGGAAGTACGCTGGAGGCTGCACTGCGGCATGCGAATGTGGGGGCGCGCTTTCCGATATGCGGAATGATATCAGAGTATAACGCGGTCAACGAGAGCGGTGTCAAGGGAATGCAGGCGATGTTCGCAAAGCGCATCGCAATGACCGGATTCATGGTTTCAGACCACGTGCATAAGCTTGCTGCGTATCAAACTCGAGTAGCCTCGTGGCTGCAGGCTGGTGAGATATACTTCCATGAGGACATCGTTCAAGGGCTGGAGCAGGCGCCTTCAGCGTTGATCAGCATGATGCGCGGGACTGCCATCGGGAAAAGGCTCGTCCAAATTGTTCCGCAATAGGGCTCACAAGGGGGACAATTAGGTGGGCGCCAGTGATTCGTGCGCGTTCTCTGGCCGGCGGTCATGAAATGTCGGCGAGATGAGCGTCGTCTTGCGAGGGGGAAATTGGAGGCGTGGCAGGCCAACAGGGGGCGTGTCCAGCGACCCGGTCAAGGGCGGCGCGAATTGATACAAACCTAGATTGCTCCGGACGTGCTTAGTTCGCTCATACTGCCTTCATCATAGCCGGTCTCGCGGAGGATCGTTTCGGTATCCTCGCCAACACGCGGCACACCTCGCCGCCAGTCGGTTGGAGCGTTCCGAGAAAAGCGCGGGGCCGGACCGGCCTGTAATACTCCGCCAACTTCGGCAAAAACCTGTCGCGCTGCCATATGCGGGTGGCGCGCCGCGTCCGCGGGATCGTTTACAGGGGCGAAGCAAGCATCGGTTCCTTCGAGTATCGCGCGCCAGTCGGCCTGCGTCCGCTTGGCAAAAGTCTCCGACAATGCAGCCCGCTGTAGCGGCCAATCCGCGGCGTCGGTCCGGTTCTCGAATATGGGATTCCCGGCAAGTCCGATGCGTTTGAGCAGTTCTTCGTAGAATTTCGTTTCGAGAGGCGACACGACGACCCAACCACCGTCCGAGCAGCGGTAGGTATTGACCGAGGGACCGCAATCAAAATGATGGACACCTCGTTGATAGCCCGCGTCGTTGGCGGCCAGCGCGCTGAGTAGCAAGTTCAGCATGTGCGCAGAACCGTCCACGATGGCAGCGTCGACGACCTGTCCACAACCGCTCTGCTTCGCCTTCAGAACGCCGGCCAACAAACCGATCGCGAGGTAGAGTGCACCGCCTCCAACATCCCCGATCAAGGTTGGCGGGGCTACTGGCGCGATACCCGGAGGACTTGAGTACCAGAGAGCGCCCGACAATGCAGCATAGTTCCCGTCGTGCCCCGCCGCGTGAGAGAGCGGACCATATTGTCCCCACCCAGTGATACGGCCATAGATGAGCGAAGGGCGATGCTCCAGACAGACCTCGGGAGCAAGGCCCAACCTCTCCATGACGCCTGGGCGCATGCCTTCGATCAACGCATCGGCCCGCTCGACGAGCCGCAATACCACCTCGATGGCCTGCGGTTGCTTCAAGTCCAGTGCGATCGAGCGTTTCCCTCGGTTCACAATGTAGTCCGGGCGCGGCAATGGCGTCGTCGCATCCTTGCGCTCAACGACAATCACATCCGCACCCAAATCCGCAAGAAGCATGCCGCAGAACGGACCAGGGCCCAGGCCGGCTATTTCGACGACACGTAAACCTTGCAGGATCGACATATCATCAACCTATCGCAAAAGTTGACCGGCTCTCAACGAAGCCAGGGGATGCACTCTCCGACTGCAGTTCGACTCCAAGCGATCGGACTCTCAAAGCTCGAGCGCGAGGGTTGGCACGCGACCGCAAATCATGGCCGAATTTTCTTTGCTGTGATTCCAGGCCGGGGTCCTCCGGTCTGCTGAACGCGACGACGCCTCGCTTTTTCCGGCGAGCCCATATCAGCACTTTTAGATGCTGTCAGAGCGATCGACGCGTCTGCAGCCTGTCTGGCGGTTTCGGCGCCGAACACGTCAAGAGGGATTTCAGCAGGGATTTCCATAAGGTCGAAATCGTCAGGATCTGCGCTCGTCCCCAAGCCATGCATTAACAGATCGACCATTCCATCCGCGATCTTGTCCAATCCGAGCCGGCCTTTTGGTGAGTACCAGCTCTGAACATTCGTCACCGCTCCCATGAACGTAAAGACAGCAAGTTTTGGATCGACCTGCCGGATCGTGCCGTCTTTAATACCTTCCTCGATAAACGAGACAAGGCGATCCTCGATTTCGTCACGCTTGGCAATTACCTTGCGTCGATCCGCCGGACGCAGAGCGGTCACGTCCGACGTCACGCCACCGGCGCCCAGGGCCTGGTTCTGCCAGCGGATGTAGGTGCGCAAGTTCAGCCGAAGCTTCGCATAACCCGTCGTTCCATGCTTCTCCGCGAAGGCGGCGGCTTGCAACCCCATGTCGAGGGACATCATATGGCACTCGAAAAGTATCTCGAGCTTGTCCGTTACGTAGTTGTAGAGCGTGCCCTTCGAGACCTGAAGGGCTTCGGCGACGTCGTCGAGAGACGTGTTGTGAAAGCCTTTTCTCGCGATGATGCGCGTCGCCTCGCGGAGCACCGCGTTCCGCTTGACGCGATAAACCTCATCACTGGTTTGAAGGACATTCTTCCATCGGGGCACTTCGTTCTCAGCTCCTCATAATGGGCGGTGCGGCATCGTGTCGAATCTTCAGAAATCTGATCGGAAGACAGTCCGACAACTAAGTGCTCGCGTCAATCATCGACCCAAATTCCTGACTTTGAAGTAATCCCTTTACATTCTTGAGTAAAGCAAATTGGCTTCTCGGTAAGCGCCCAGCTCGGAAGGGCGTCGAGTGATGGGCGGCGGGTGGACGATTGTCGGCGGGCAAATTCGCTGCGACCGACTGCGTCGGGCGGCTTGCTACCGATCGCGTGGGAAGCCCTCACATCGTTGGCTCAGGCGCGGGAATAGTCTGCCGCCCAAGGATATCCGAGCGTGTTAAATCCGGCATGCGCCATCTCAGCTTTAGCAATCCCGCTATCTCCGCAAATTGTATGACAAGAGAAGTAAATTGACTTCATAGTCAATTCTGATCTATCGCTGGTATTAGAAATCGAGAGAACGTGTGCCAACGCTGGCGCTGGGAGTTCCCGGAAGGAGGGATCGATGAGCATTCTTGATTTGAATGGCAAGGCGGCAGTCGTCACCGGTGCCGGGCAGGGAGTTGGCCGTCAACTTGCGCTGACGCTCGCGGCTCACGGCGCAAAGGTCGTCGTCAACGATTATTTTCTGGAACGCGCAAATCAGGTCTCACGGGAGATCGTCGATGCCGGCGGTCAAGCGATCGCTGTCCAGGCGGATGTGACCGACCTCAGTGGGGTCAGGGCCATGATGCGCCGCACCGTCGATGAGTTCGGCACGCTGGATGTGCTGGTGAACAACGCCGGTAACGAAGGGGCCAACCCGTCCAGCACTGCGCCGAAGCCATTCTGGGAGACGTCCCCGGAAGACTGGCAGCGCTGGCTTGGCGTCAATCTCTTTGGTGTGATCGCCTGCGTGACCGCTGCAACGCCCTTTATGGTCCAGCAGCAGAGCGGCCGGTTGATCACGATCATCTCCGACGCGGGACGGGTTGGGGAGTCCGGGATCGAGGTCTATTCAGGCGGCAAGGCCGGTGCCGCCGGCTTCATGCGGGCGGTGGCGCGCACCTTGGGTCGCTACAACATTACCGCGAATTGCGTCGCAATTGCCGCAACGCTGACCCCGACCATAGCGCCGATAATTGAGGCGCAGCCTCCCGAGAAGACGAAGCGTCAGCTTGAACGCTATGTCATCCGCCGCTTTGGACGCCCCGAAGACATTTCAGGCCTGGTGACGCTGCTCGCCAGCGACTCAGGCTCCTGGATGACCGGACAGACCTATCCGGTCAACGGAGGTTTCTCGTTTGCCATGTAAGTGAGGTTGGACGCGGTCCTGTCTCGGCGCAACCGACAGACCGGCATCAAAGGCGGCGCGCCGAAGCGTTGGCATCAAACGTGATCTACTGCCCCTTCCATTGGGGTTTACGCTTTTCCGCGAAGGCTCGCAGGCCTTCTTTTGCATCCTCGCTGTGGAGCGCGACCCTGGCAATCTTCCACTGCTCGCTCCAGGCTGCTTCATCAGTCCAGTTGTTAGACTGGAACATGATTTCGCGGCTTGCCCATACGGCCGTCGGTCCGTTGGCAAGAACTTCTTCGGCAAACGAAAGGGCGACGGATAAGGCTTGACCTTCCTCGGTCAGCCGATTGACGAAGCCGAGAGCGTGAAGATCCTCGGCGGTTCTAAACAGCCCGGTGATCGCCATCTCCATGGCAACATTGTAAGGAATCCGCTTGGGGAGCCGAAACAAGGCACCTCCGACCGCCACCACGTTGTGGCGTACCTCCGGGAGCCCGAATTTTGCGCTTCGCGCCGCGACGACGAGATCGCAGGATAAGCAAAGCTCGAACCCCCCTCCCACTGCGAAACCTTCGACTGCTGCAATCGTCGGCTTAAGCGAGGGGCGGGCAAAAGCACCGAAGCCGCCGCGGCGTTCGGTGATCGAGCTCTCTCCTTTGGCGACCGCTTTCAGGTCCGCTCCTGCCGAGAAGATCTTGTTCGACCCCGTGATGATGCCCACGCGAAGTTCGGGATCCGCATCGAGCGCGTCCAGGGCGGCTTCCATCTGCAGCGACGCCTCGTAGTCCACGGCGTTGCGGGCTTCAGGGCGGTCGATAGTTATGATGAGGATGTGACTACGACGCTCGCAAATCACCTTCTGTGTCTGGCGCTCCACGCTATTCTCCTGCTCATGAAAAGGGTTCGATTGCGATTGACTTTTAAGTCAGAAATTGAGACGATCAAGTACTAAATATCGTTCGGGCTTGCTTGTGCGGGTCTCGCGTCGCTACGGGCCTGTGCATCAGGCGATACATGCGACGGCGGCCCGCGCGATCAAGGGCGCCTCGGGCAACATCAGCGTGCCTCGTCTGGGAGGGAAGAGTGCGAGTATCGGACTATTTCGAAAAGGCGGCGCTTACCAATCCCGACGTTGAGTTTGCGGTTTTCGGGGATCTGCGCCTGACCTACGCGGAAGCGCGCAAGACGGTGCATGCGATTGCGACGGCTCTGAGCGGCGAGCCCGGATTGACGGCGGGAGCGGTGATCGGGATCTACAGCGCGAACGATCCCCGTATTTCCATGCTGCAGATGGGGATCAACCGGGCCGATTTCGCCTGGGTTGGCGTGCACGATCGCAACGCCGTAGAAACCAATGCGGAAGTGCTCGACTTCATGGACGCCGAGCTGGTCTTTTTCAACAGCCGTTACGAGAAGGAGGTGCGGCAACTGAAGGCTGGCAACAGCAGGGTTCGCAGATGGATCTGCATTGATGCCGACACCCCCGAGGGTGAAAGCTTGGCGAGCTGGCTGGACGGAAAGTTCAAAGAGTTTCCGTACTGCAAGCCCGATATGATGCGGCGGGCGTGTCTTGTGCCGACGGGAGGTACGACCGGTCCGTCGAAAGGCGTCGTGCACACTCATTATACGCTCGAACAAGGACTGATCGCCCAGGAAAAGGGCTTCAGGATTCAAGCGCGCTCGCGCGTCCTAACCACAGCGCCGCTGTCGCACGCCGCTGGAATGTTTGCCATGGCGTTCTATCCGTCCGCGGGCACCAACGTGATCATGTCGGGCTTCGACGCCGAAAAAGTCCTTCACCTGATCGAACAGGAAAGGATCACGCACCTGTTCATGCCGCCAACAATGATCGGCGCGCTCCTGATGCATCCAAAGGTCAAAAGCACAGACTTCTCATCCGTGAAGATGTGCCTGACCGGGGCCGCCCCGATCGCGCCGGAAAAATTCAAGGAGATAGTCGCCCTGCTGGGACCCGTTGTATGGGAGTCCTATGCGCAGTCGGAAACGCATATGCCGGTGACGGTCAAAGCGCCCGAAGATTACATCTTGAACGACGGTTCATTCAACGAGTCGGTTCTGCGCTCCGCAGGGCGTGCGGCGGAGTACGTCCGCATCGAAATCATGGACGACGAAGGCAATATCCTCCCGCGTGGGCAACGGGGAGAGATTGTGGTCAGGATACCGTCCCTGATGAAGTGCTACTACAAGAACCCCGATGCGACGAGTGAAGTCAGTGCCTTCGGTTTCCACCACACCGGTGATATCGGGATCATGGACGATGCGGGATTCGTCACGATCGTGGATCGCAAGAAGGATATGATCGTTAGCGGCGCGTTCAATATCTTCCCCTCCGAAATCGAAAAGATCATCTACGAGATCCCAGCTGTCCTGGACTGTATCGTTGTCGGAGCACCGCACGAGAAGTGGGGAGAGGCCGTCACTGCGGTCATCCAACTCAAGCCGGGCCATGCGTTGACCGAAGACGAGGTATTGGCGCTGTGTCGCGAACGCCTCGGCGGCATGAAGACTCCTAAGCGCGTGGAGATCTGGAGCGAGTTGCCACGCAGCCCAGTCGGCAAGCTATTGAGACGCGTAGTGCGCGAAAAATTCTGGCAAGGCCACTGGCGCTCAATCTAATTCGGAGGAATTCACATGGAAGACGTCTATATCATCGGTGTTGGAATGACGCCGTTCGGTCGGCATCTGGATAAGAGCCTGAAAAAGCTTGTCGCCTGGGCTTTAAATGATGCGTTGAGCGATGCGGCCATCGATAGATCCGAGATCCAAGCTGCTTTCTTTGGAAACGCCGTCCAAGGTTTCATGGAGGGGCAGACTTGCATCCGCGGGCAGGTCGCGCTGTTACCCGAGGGCCTTCATGGAATCCCGGTTTTCAACGTGGAAAACGCCTGTGCGACGGCGTCGTCCGCGTTCAATCTCGCGGTGAACCATCTGCGCGCCGGAGCCGGTGAGGTTGCCCTCGCAATAGGCGCCGAGAAAATGTACGACGAGGACAGGGCGAAGATGTTCGCCATCTTCGATTCGGGTTGGGATGTCCATACGCCGAAGGAAAATGCGGATCGGTTGATCGCCCTCGGCCAGGGTATCGATCCGCCTCCCGGGAGCATGTCCGATCGGCCCTACAGCGTCTTCATGGATGTCTACGCCGCTCTCGGTCGACAGCTGATGCGTTTGCACAACATCACTCAGGAGCAGATGGCTTTCGTCGCCGCCAAAAACCACACCCACGCGGTCGATAACGAACGAGCGCAGTATCGCAAATCCATGACTGCCAATGAAGTCTTGGCGGGGCGCGCCATTAGCTACCCGCTGACGCTGCCGATGTGTGCGCCGATATCCGATGGCGCTGCGGCTGCCATCATCTGCACCGGTGCCGCGCTCAAACGCCTAGGCGTTCAAGCGTCTCGCGCTGTGAAGGTGCGGGCGAGCGTGATCCGCTCCGCGACGGCGCGCGGAGGTGATGATCTCGAGAACCACATCACCCGCCTCACGGCAAGAGCTGCCTATGAACAGGCGGGCGTGGTGCCTGAGGACGTCGACGTGGTGGAGGTCCATGACGCCACCGCAATCGGTGAACTCATCCAGAGCGCCAATCTCGGGCTGTGCGAACTCGGAGCCTCCGGCAGGTTTGCACAGAGTGGAGCCACGACGCTGGGCGGCCGCGTGCCCATCAACCCGTCGGGCGGGCTCGAATCCAAGGGCCATCCGATCGGGGCGACCGGCATCGGACAGATCTTCGAGCTTGTTGCGCAGTTGCGCGGAGAGGCAGGGTCGCGACAAGTCGACAATGCGCGGATCGCCGTCCAGGAAAATGGCGGGGGACTCTGGGCGTTCGAGGAAGCCGTTGCCCACGTTGCTGTGCTCGAACGCGGCGTTGCCTGAACCACCGAATCCCCTGTGTTTGAAGGGTCGCTCATGATGGACAATGTGCTAACCGAAATTGGTGATCGAACTCTGACTATCCGCTTAAACCGCCCGGAAAAGCGAAACGCGCTAACTCGCAAGATGTATTCCTGCCTCGCAGAGGCTCTTGAACGGGCCGAGGCCGACGCTTCCATCAGGGTTGTCGTCCTGACGGGGAACGCTGATTGCTTTACGGCCGGCAACGACTTGTCCGACGGCATTATCGAGGGGCTCGACGGACCACATGGTCGGTTCATGACTGCTTTGACGGAATGCAGCAAGCCAATCATTGCCGCGCCATGCGGCATTGCCGTTGGTATCGGCGTGACGATGCTTCTGCACTGCGATCTCGTCTACTGCGGGTCACATACAAACTTCAGAATTCCGTTCGTGCCGCTGGCCGTTTGCCCGGAGTGTGCATCGTCTTACTTACTGCCCCGACTGGTCGGGCATCATCGCGCAAGCGAAATCCTGCTCGCAGGAGAGGCGTTCGACGCGACTACGGCGCTTGAGCTTGGAATCGTGAATGGCGTCTTTTCGAATGATCAGGTTGAAGAGGTTGTCAAAGCGAAGGCGGCGCTCATCGCGAGTCAGCCACCCACATCGGTCCGAACGACGAAAATGTTAATGAAGAGGTCAACTGCGGAGGACGTTCGCGAGGCGATAAAGGTCGAAATAGAGCATCTGATTCGTCTCCAGCATGGAGCTGAAGCAATCGAAGCGGTCAATGCTTTCAAAGAAAAGCGCAGCGCCGACTTCTCGCAATTTACCTGACCAAATGCGAATGGTTTTATGAGCGCTGATTGGCTCAGACCATGACGCTCGAGCGCCTTGTTTTCCGACGTCTGGCGCGCAAGAAGCGCAATCAAGTCTGCGCGTTGAATCTCGTCCTTCGATGGAATCGGCTCAGTAAAAGGCAATCAAAATGGGAAATTATGGCGATCCACAAGTGACCGCTCGGCTCCGGGCCAAGCTCAAGTTGCCGCTCTTTGTCGCGCCAATGTTTCTCGTTTCCGGCCGAAACCTCGTAGTAGCGTGTTCGTCAAACGGCGTTCTTGGGTCCATTCCGGCTCTCAACGCGAGAACCACTGAGATCCTGGACTCTTGGATCAGCGATATTGTCGCGAAGCTGGACATTGCAGGAGCGACAGCTCCATTCGCAGTGAACCTTATCGCCCACGCCAGCAATACGAGGCTCGATGCCGACGTCGACTTGATGATCAAGCACAAGGTGCCGATCGTCATATCCAGCGTCGGCAGCCCGGATCGGCTGATAGATAGTATCCATAGTTACGGCGGTCTGGTCTTCTCCGACGCCGCGACGGTCCGCCACGCAAAGCGCGCAGCGTCAGCAGGGGTTGACGGACTTGTGCTGCTAAGCGCCGGCGCAGGTGGCAATACGGGCTGGCTAAATCCATTCTCGTTCATGGCGGAAGTTCGGAGATTTTTTGATGGTCCGATCGCCCTTGCGGGAGGGCTTTCGTCAGGACAGCAGATCGCAGCTGCCGAAATGATGGGAGCGGATTTTGTCCTCATGGGCACTACTTTCATCGCAACGCATGAAAGCGAGGCGGATCAAAACTATCGAGAAATGCTCATCGAAAGCGGCGCTGACGACGTTGTGACGACCGACAAGCTGACCGGTATCCCGGCAAACATCCTGCGTGCCAGTCTGGAAAGATCGGGCTTTATCGATGGCGGAAGTCACAAAGGTTTCAGCGTAAATCGCGATACCGATCTCATGAAAATGTGGCGCGATATTTGGAGCGCCGGCCATGGAGTAGGAGGCGTAACAAGAATTGTGAGTGTACGCGATGAAGTCGAAAGGTTGGTGCAGGAGAGGGCGGTTGCCTTCAAGCGAAACCAGTCAATGGCGGAAGTGTTCTAAGGATTAGACAACCCGTCAATGGCGATTCCGTGGATGCGTTCAGCCACCCGTGGGTCGGCGGCCATTCCCCTTTGATGCCCCGGCCCTCAGCATGCCCACCTCTTGATATATACAGTTTTACTGTATAGTATCGAGCGCACGATGAACCCCTACAGGTGGAACATGCCCGAGAACCAGGACGTCGTCCGTCGCTTCAATATCGAGGTCATCCAGAACGGCAGACGCGATGCGTTCGAGGATCTGATGGCGCCCGATTTCGTGAACCGGACTGCGCCCGCCGGCACTCCTCATGATGCGGAAAGCATGTGGGCTACGTTTCAGTCTGTGCTCCGCCCCGCACTATCGGACTTGGCCGTGACCATCCACGACCAGATCGCGGAAGGCGACAAGGTGACGACCCGCAAAACGATCAGTGGCGTCCATACCGGGCCACTCATGGGCATCGCGCCGACAGGCCGGGTCGTTTCGATCGACGTGATCGACATCGTGCGTGTCCGCGACCAGCGTTATGTCGAGCATTGGGGTATCAACAGCCTGCCCGCCGTTCTGGCGGGGCTGAGAACGTGAAGCGTCGACAGACGGAGACCCCATCCGATCACGAGGCGCTTTTCACCCTTGCGGAGCGCGTGCGGCAGTCCGTCGGCGATTTCGTCCGCGCCACGCGCTCACTGGCCGAAACTCCAAGGACCGCTCGCTCGGAGACACTGGGGCTTCTCGATCGAGAAGGAGCGATGAGCACGGCGGCGCTCGCTGAACGACGCAACGTCAAGCATCAGAGCATGCGGCTGGTCGTCGTCCAGCTCCAGGAGGACGGGTTGGTCGAGAAGACCGCGGACGCCAGCGACCGCCGCACCCAAGTCGTAATGCTCACCACGCAAGGCCGCGCCACGCTGCGGGCCGACCGCCGAGCGCGCGCCGAATGGATCGCCCAAACTTTACGCGATCATGCGACAGTCGAGGAACGCCGAACGCTCGAAGCGGCGCTTGCCGTCCTCGACAAGATCGCAGCGGCTTCACCCGCCTCCAAGCCATGATCTTCAGTTTGCTGTACAGCTAGGACAACGTCGCGCGGTCAAGTATGGAGGGCCGGCCCGCCATCAGCCTTGTCGTAAGCTGCCTCGAATTACGGTGACACCCATTAGCCGGCCGGTCGTCAAGATGCCGAGCGATTTTTTTTGGCAGCGCGAGCTGCCAGCGTGTCTCATGGTTCGCTTCCGGGCCGCTGTGCTCGGGCCGCGCCCGTTTCTTCGGTTGATGGCTGCATCCGCGTGACGGATCGCGCCAGACACCCATGAGGATCAAGCATCGGTCTGAACGAGACCTTTTGCCCTGGCGGCAAGGCCGCCCCAGAAGAACGTTGGTACCGTCCCGTATCCAAGAGAGTTTCACAGAACCGTGGCTGCCGGTGGGCCGGCGCCAATCTCCGGATGGCTTACGGTGCGGGCGATCCGCTGTCACCGCGACTGGTGACGGCGATCCGGCGTCCAATTCAGTGCGGGTGGTTGAAGCACCCCAGTCACCGTACCTGGCTCGCCGGATCGCCGTCGTCCTTTCAGGCAAAGCAGCGCGTGACGTCGAACGGCTTGCCCTCCTTCAGGATGTGGTAGCAGGCGCGCGCCAGCTTGTGTGCCAATGCCTTGGTGGCAACAATGTTGTTGGTCTTGGCCTTCTTTCGCTCGTAGAAA
This sequence comes from Bradyrhizobium sp. T-1, assembly GCF_053592855.1. Lineage (NCBI taxonomy): Bacteria > Pseudomonadati > Pseudomonadota > Alphaproteobacteria > Hyphomicrobiales > Nitrobacteraceae > Bradyrhizobium > Bradyrhizobium sp. T-1. The sequence continues at coordinate 1,677,890 of NZ_CM132115.1, forward strand.
CGCTTGGCTTCCGGGCAAAAGCGCCTGGCGAAGTTCGCCGCCTCGACGAACGCCCAGGCCAGATATTTGTTGCCGTTCTTGACGTTGCCTTCGCCTTTCTTCTTGCGATTGCTGATGTGCACGCTGTCGACGCAGCGCGCATAGGACGCAAAGTTGCCGACGTCGGCAAACCGATCGATCGGGCCGGTCTCCAGAACAATGACGGTCGCCAGCGTCTGGCCGATGCCCGGCACGCTGGTGAGCAGTCCGTATTGCGGTTGGGGCTTGACCCGTTCTTGCAGGCGCTTCTCCAGAACCTCGATCTGCGACTGCAGTGTCGCGATGACAGCAACGTTGGCCTTGATTGCCAAGCCTACATCCGCTGCCAGTGGCAGGCTGTCGATTGTGTCGTTGGTCAGCCGCTTGATCTGATTGCTGGTCATACGCCCGCTCAGCTGCCTGGCCATGATGTTCTCGATCGCCAGGACATGTGTCGTGCATGACTGCACCAGCTGGATGCGCTTGCGTGCCAGATCGCGCACGGCGCGGTGCTCCCGCGGCAGGATCGTGCCCGTCGGCAGGATGCCCAGTCGCAGCAGATGCGCAAGATGCCGCGCATCCGTCTCGTCGCCGCTGTGCTTCAATCCCTCGTACTGCTTGATCGCCGCCGTGTTGGCGAGGTGCATGCGGAAGCCGGCGTCCTGCAAGCCGTCAACCAGCCAGTACCAGTTATAGGTCGACTCGACCACCACGCCGGCCAATTCGTCTTGCCACCGAGCCAGAAAGCCCGTGATCTTCCCGATCTCGTTGGGCAGGCGCTTCTGCGCCACAACCCGATCGCTCTCGTCGATGACAGCAACAACGCTGTTGTTGGAATGCAGGTCAATTCCACCGTACATCATCTTCGCCTCCTCGTGGCCAAAAGTGATTCGATCGGTTCGAATTCACTTTAGCTCCACCGCCTTCTTACTCGCGAAGGCCGGCTAGATGATCTTCAGTGCTGGACTGCACCCCTGAAGGGGTGCAGTCCAGTGCACTCAATTCCATTGCACTTCTTCGGAATCGCGATGGCGGCCTGTAACGAAACCGAATGGGTCGGGTAGAGGAAACAGCGGCCTTCGGTGGTGACAGCGTATTCCGAAATGGCGCACCCGACACGATTCGAACGTGTGACCTTTGCCTTCGGAGCAAGATAACGTGCCCATCCGAAAAATGCGATAGGGCACGCTATTCTACGCTATCCAGCTGAAACGACTGGATATTCTCAACCCCAACAGCGACGTTCCTATCCGAAGACCCGCACCGATTTTCTCCCGCCTGCTTACGTCCTGCTTACGCGAGAGAGATCGAGCCCCGGAACGCAGGAACGTTATGGTCAAGATCACGAAGAAGATTGTCGAGACGGCGGAAGCCCGCGAGAAGGACTACGTCGTCTGGGACGATGAGCTATCTGGCTTCGGGCTCCGAGTCTTTAGCTCTGGCAAGCGTAGCTACGTCATTCAGTATCGAATAGGGGGTCGCTCACGTCGCTACACAATCGGGCTTCATGGAGCCTGGGCGCCGGAGACTGCACGACGAGAGGCGAAGGTGCAACTCGGTCGGGTCGCCGCGGGTGATGATCCAGTCGAAGATCGCCAGCTCGATCACAAGGCGATCACCGTGAAGGAGCTGTGTGGCCGATATTTCGCCGATCTGCAGGCCGGCCTCATCCTCGGGAAAGGTGGGCGACCGAAGAAGGCCTCTACGATCGTCACCGACACCGGCCGCATCGATCGGCACATCATTCCGCTCGTAGGGACCCGGCGAGTTAAGGATCTTACCAAGGCCGACATCAACAAGGTCCTCAAGGACATCATGGCCGGAAAGACGCGTGTTTCGGTCAAGACCAAGAAGCTGCGCGGAAAGGCCATCGTCCGCGGCGGCGCCGGAACGGCCACACGTACCGTGGGTCTTCTGGGCGGCATCCTTACCTATGCCGTCGAAGCAGGGATCATCGAGAGCAACCCGGCCCATGGTCTGCGCAAGCCAAAGGACAACGTGCGAAAGCGTCGGCTCTCGGAAGCGGAGTATCGAATACTGGGTCGGATGCTCCGCGACGCCGCCAAGCAGGAGAAATATACGACTATCGTGGACATTGTTCGCCAGATTGCGCTGACCGGCTGCCGCCGGAGTGAGATGATCGGCTTGAAATGGGCGGAGGCCGACACCGCGGCGAGCTGCTTGCGATTAGAGGATAGCAAGGAGGGTGAGTCTATCCGTCCCATTGGGTTGCCCGTCGTCGAATACCTCGAGCGGCGGCGCACAGGCGGTGTCGGTACACACGTTTTCCGGGGGCAGGGCGAGGATAACGTGTTCGGCAGTTTCCCGAACCATTGGAAGCATCTCTTCGAGGACTCACCGCTATCCGATGTTACGCCGCATGTCCTGCGCCACAGCTTCGCGAGCATCGCCAACGATCTTGGCTTTACCGAGGTAACTATTGCGGCCTTGGTCGGCCATGCCAAGGGTTCGGTGACGAGCAAATACATACATACGCTTGATACCGCGCTCATCATGGCCGCAGACACAATCTCGGGCTACATCCAAGGGCTCCTTGATGGCATTGAGTTCAAGCAGACCGCGTATGCACTGGATCGCGATTCGCGAAAGGCTGCTCTCGCCCGCTTCCTGAAGAAGGCTTCAAGCGGCGAGCCGGAGGAAGGCGAAGAGCAGCATAGGTTGGCTGCTTAGGCGCGTCGCTGAGCTTCAGCGACGCGTAAAAAAGCTCAGGATTGAAGAAGGGGTATCGCAGGTCAGGCAGATATTGGGGAAAAGCGGCAGGGCTCCGCGCCACGAGCGCCATGTGGCGTTTCACAATAAGTAGGACAATATTGGATTCGTTCATGAGCGCAGATCGAGCGCTTGTGCGATCACGAAATTCGCGTCAAGACCAACATGTAATCCATCTCAACCGTTCGCCGAGGAGTGATCGAGACCAAGAGCAAAGCACAGGGTGCCCTGCAAGGGGCGGCGGACCTCTCGCGGGCAGATGACGAAATTCCTCGCTAGCGGATGGGCCTGTGTCAGAATCAAAGATCCATTTCGCCCGCACCAGCAGGGACGCCCTGGCCAGTTCCGTTCCTCTTTTTCGGCGCCTCAGCAACCATCGCTTCTGTTGTGATCAACAGCGCCGCGATCGAAGCTGCATCCTGTAGCGCGGACCTCACGACCTTGGTCGGATCGATGATGCCTTTCGCGAAGAGATTGCCGTACTCTCCCGTCTGGGCATCGAAGCCCCAGGCGTACTCCTTGTTTTCAAGTATCTTTCCAACAATGAGTGATCCATCTTCGCCGGCATTCTCTGCAATCTGCCGTGCCGGCCAGCTAAGAGCCCGCTTGACGGCCTCCAGCCCGTGGCGCTGATCGTCGTTTGCCGGCTTGAGTTTTGCCAGCACGGCTGAAGCTCGCAGCAGTGCCACCCCACCACCCGGGAGTATACCTTCCTCGACAGCGGCACGCGTCGCGTGCATGGCATCGTCGACCCGATCCTTGCGTTCCTTGACTTCGATTTCGGTCGAGCCGCCCACTCGGATCACGGCAACTCCGCCCGCTAGCTTTGCAAGCCGCTCCTGCAATTTCTCGCGGTCATAGTCCGAGGTGGTTTCCTCGATCTCCGTTTTGATCTGCCGGACACGCGCCTCGATTTCGGGCTTTTTGCCGGTGCCGCTGACGATCGTCGTGTTATCCTTGTCGATCATCACCTTCTTGGCACGTCCAAGCATGTTCAGCGTGACGTTTTCGAGTTTGGTGCCAAGATCTTCGCTGATAAAGTTCCCCCCGCTGAGGATAGCGATGTCCTGCAACATGGCTTTGCGACGATCACCAAACCCCGGCGCCTTGACGGCGGCGACCTTCAGCCCGGCGCGCAGCCTGTTCACGACGAGTGTCGCCAGAGCTTCGCCTTCCACATCCTCCGCGATGATCAGCAGGGGCTTTCCACTTTGTGCCACCGCTTCGAGCAAAGGAAGCAGAGTCTGCAGGCTCGAGATCTTTTTTTCGTGGAGTAGGATGTAGGGTTCGTCGAACTCGACCCGCATTTTCTCGGTGTTGGTAACGAAATAGGGTGAGATGTAGCCGCGGTCGAACTGCATGCCCTCGACGACCTCCAGTTCAGTCTCGAGCGATTTGGCTTCCTCGACCGTAATGACGCCTTCGTTGCCGACCCTCTTCATTGCGTCCGCCAAGAATCGTCCAATCTCCGTGTCGCCATTGGCGGAAATAGTAGCAATTTGCGCGATCTCTTCGTTTGAAGCGAGCTTTCTCGAATTTTTCTTCAGTTCGCTGACGACCGCTTCGACAGCAACATCAATACCGCGCTTGAGATCCATAGGATTCATGCCGGCCGCAACAGCCTTGGTGCCTTCCCGCACGATTGCGTGCGCGAGCACGGTCGCAGTCGTGGTCCCATCGCCTGCCTGGTCGGAGGTCTTCGAAGCAACCTCCCGCACCATCTGTGCGCCCGTGTTCTCGAACTTGTCTTCAAGCTCGATCTCTTTGGCGACGGTCACCCCGTCCTTTGTGATCCGCGGGGCGCCAAAGCTCTTTTCGAGCACGACGTTACGGCCCTTCGGCCCGAGCGTCACCTTGACGGCATTGGCGAGTACGTCGACACCCCGAAGCATCTTCTCCCGTGCGCCCGTTGAAAATAGAACCTCCTTCGCGCTCATGATCGTTTCTCCCGAAGGATGTTAATTCCTTGCCGTGATAGCCAGAGAGCCCAGCCGCTGGACGACCTAGGTCAACCGCAGGAATTTTCAAGAGCTCTTTGGCTAGCAGAGCTAGGCTTTGCATCCCTTTCGTCCCGCTTCCGAGCGGGGGGCGGCAAGGAATTGCCGACCTTGGTATGTACTGCGACCTTCAGGCGCTCGAAGGCGCGCTGCTCGATCTGTCGAATTCGCTCGCGCGAAACGCGGTGCTCTCGCGCCAAGTCATCCAGCGTCTTTGGCTCGTCGGTTAGCATCCGCGCCTCCAAAATCGCGCGTTCACGCGCCGACAGCACCCTGAGTGCCTCCGACAGAGCAGCCCGCCGTCGTTCGTAGTCATCGGCGTCCGCCAGTAGGGTTTCAGAATCGGGCGAAGGATCAGCCAAACGATCCTGCCATTCCTGGGAAGTATCATCGTCGCATATCGAGATATTGAGGGAGGCGTCACCACGCAGTCGCCCATTCATCTCGATCACCTCCGACGGACTTACCTGTAAGTGTTCCGAGATGTAACTCACCTGGTCCGGATGCAGATCGCCATCCTCAAAAGCGGACAACCTGTTCTTGAGCTTTCTGAGATTGAAGAACAGTTTCTTTTGGGCAGCCGTGGTGCCCAACTTGACGAGTGACCAGGACCTCAAAATGTATTCCTGGACAGATGCCCTGATCCACCACATCGCATAGGTGGCCAGACGAAAGCCCCTCTCAGGTTCAAAGCGCTTAACGGCCTGCATCAATCCGAGATTTGCTTCCGAAACGAGATCAGCAATCGGCAGACCGTAGCGGCGATATTTCATCGCAATCTTTGCCGCCAGCCAGAGATGACTCGTCACCAGGTGATAAGCGGCCTCGCGATCGCCATGATCTCGCCAGCGCCTGGCGTAGCTGGCCTCCTCGGACGCTTCTAAGAACGGAAATTTTCGAATCTCCGTCAGGTATCGGGAGAGCCCTCCATCCGAGGAGACCGAGGGAAGTGCTGCCGTGCTCACCATGATGTTCGCTCCTTTCTTGCTGGCTGCATGCGTGTCATCGCGAGGAAGTCGCCGCCGTCTTGGCGGCCACTTTGCTCGCGAGAAATCCAAGGACGAGATCGAGTAACCGCGCGGTGATCCGCACGGGTGGACTGCGCCCGAGTGAAAGATCGATCAGGCGGCCTTCGCCTCGATCCGCCTGACATTGCCTTTGTTGACTTCGCCGATCGGGATGCGCCGCGGCTTCATCGCTTCCGGAATTTCGCGCAGAAGGTCGATGATAAGGAGGCCTTGCTCGAAGCGAGCACTCTCGACCTCGACATGGTCGGCCAGCGTGAATAGGCGCCGGAAGGAACGTGCCGAAATGCCGCGATGCAGGAAGTTCTTCGCTTCTTTCTCAGCCTTGCGGCCTTCGAGCGTCAGGACATTTTGCTCGACGGTGAGCGCGATCTCGTCCTGCGTGAATCCGGCCAGAGCCACCGAAATTCGGAAGCGGTTCTCGTCGAGACGCTCGATGTTGTAGGGGGGATAGCTCTCGTCGGCAGTCCGCTGGACCTCGTCGAGAACGTCCAAAAGGCGGTCGAAGCCGATGGTCGACCTCCAGAGGGGAGTCCAATCATACCTCATAGCCAAATCCTCCTGAGAGCAAGTTGGGTACGAGCAGGCACCGGACACCTGCCGGTGCCCGCCTTCAGTCCGGAGCCCATTTGGCGCCCCGGCACGCATCTCTGCGTGACCAAAAGAATCCTCAAGCCTGGAAAAAGTTCAAGAGGGCGGGGAAAAATTTTTGCTTGCCGCAACGGCGTGGCTAACCGGCCGTTGAGTGGCCGCGCGGAGTCTTGACGGTGGGCCGCCCACGCCTAAATTTTCGGCGCCAGGGGGCTTTTCCTCTTGCACAAGGAAAGCATGACGACCGTCAGGAGACGACGATGATCGATGAGAACCTTGCCCGCCTGCGGGCGTACCGCAACAACATTCGCCGCTACCAGCGGTTGCTCGCGACGCAAGCCTCGGACCTGGAGCGGGCCTTCATTGCAAAGCGGCTGGAGGAAGAACAGGCCGAAGCCGAAGCTCTTGTCAAAGCGACATTTCCCTTCAGTCTGCCGGCGCTTGGGCAATCGGCGGACGCAGCAGCGTAGAGGCGCGCCATGTCTGGGCTCGAAGCTTTCATTATCCGCGGGCACGAGAAAATCATCGATCACTATCGGCGCCTGCGCGATTCCGCTCCTTCCCGCGCTGAGCGGGAACGTTTCCAGGGGCGTATGGAGGAAGAAGAGGAAGCTTTGCGGAAGTTTCTCGAAGGGCGATCGCCCCAGGTACAACGCGCGGCATAGCCCTCTGCGGTCGCCACACTCGTCTCATGGAGACACGCGCTCGAGAGAAAGGTGGGAGAAGGTTTAATGATTGACAAAAAGCGCCGCCCAGCCTTTGCGGGTGCCGCAGGCCTTATCGCACACGCTAAGGCGGCGGCCCGCCATCTCGAAGACCTCTGCGCAGCTTGCACGAATGGCGACAAGGCTGCGGCACGAGCAGCGCTGCGCCAGGCGATTAGCGAGCTTGAGGTGGCGCGAGCCATGGTACGGACTGGACTTGAATGACGGGGAGCAACATCGTCTCATCTCACGATGAGGTTGTGATGACTACGAAGGTTCATGATGCGTTGACGGAGGCCCTTGATTGCGTGAAGGCAAGCGGACTAATCCGCAAGTACAGTCTTGTCTGGAGTGGTCGTAGCGAGGTGCCGCACATCACGATCTGGAAAGCGACCGATGCTTCAGATGAAGCTCTGCGCCACACTCTTGCGGAATCTCTTGCTGGTCTCGCAACCGAGTCGCAGGTTACCATTGAAGAGTAGGCGAATTTTGGTATTGAGGGGTCCCGAGTTCACCCTCGGGCCTTTGATGCAGGGTGACACTCTGTGAACCTCGCCCGAAGCAATGGTTTCAAACCTGGCCGACAGTTCAGGCTCGGCGAGTTCCATACGCTTGCCGGTCGATCCGCTGTATGACGCCGATCGAAGATATTCTGGAGCCTTCGCTCGGGCACCCGCTCTTGAAGATTGCCCACGCTGCTCTAGATCGCTTGCCGTCAAGGACCAATGACTTCGCGGTTCGAATTTGCGGCGCCATTTCTTTAAGACGACTTCCGCATTCGAAGCTCGTTAGCAGCTGAGGAAGAGAGAGGTAAGGGCCAACTGCTGCGCTCCGGCGAGGTGAACCTCCTCCGAATGAGTGGACACCTGTGGTAGGCTCATTGAGCCCGGAGGTGTCGAATGGAACGTCAACGTCGGTCGTTTACCGAGGAGTACAAGCGCCAGGCGGTCGAGCTGGTGATCTCGAGCGGTCGCTCGGTCACGTCGGTGGCCAAGGAGCTCGGTCTGCGCGACTCGGTGCTGCGGCGCTGGGTCGACCAGTTCCGGCAGCAGCCGGCATCGGCGGCGTGGCGCCCCACCACGCAGGCGACGCCGATGTCGGCGGACCAGGCTTCGGAGATCGCCCGTCTGCGCCAGGAGAACGAACGGCTGCGCATGGAGCGCGACATTTTAAAAAAGTCGATCGCGATCTTCGCCGGAACCCGAACATGAGCTTCCGTTTCATCGAAGACCACCGCGACAGCTATCCGGTACGGCTGATGTGTGCCGTGCTCGAGGTCTCGCCGGCCGGCTATTATGCCTGGCGCGATCGCCCGGTGGGCGAACGGACAAAATCCAATGCCGCGCTCCTGGCCGAGATCCAGCAGGTCCATCGCGACAGCAGCGGACGCTACGGCAGTCCTCGCGTTCATGCCGCTCTGCGGACACAGGGACGCGGTGCCAGCCGCGGCCGGATCGAACGGCTAATGCGTCGATATGGCATTCGAGCGATCATGGCGCGACCCCGTCGGGTTCGCACCACTGACAGCCGTCACGACCTGCCGATCGCGCCGAACCTGATCGCGCGCGACTTCACGGCGGATGCCCCGAACCGGGTCTGGCTCGCTGATATCACCTACATCCCGACCGCGGAGGGCTGGCTGTATCTGGCGGCCGTTATGGATCTGTTCAGCCGAAAGATCGTCGGCTGGGCCATGCGGGATCATATGCAAATCGAACTCGCATCTGCGGCGCTGACGATGGCAATCCGCCAGCAACGCCCGCAGGCCGGATTGATCCACCACTCCGATCGCGGCGTGCAATATGCCTCACACGCCTATCGCAACGCTCTCACCGGCGCCGGCATCACCGCATCGATGAGCCGCAAGGCCGATTGCTACGACAATGCCCCGATGGAAAGCTTCTTTCATACCTTGAAGACCGAGCTGGTCCATCATCGCGACTACAACACCCGCGCCGAGGCCCAGCGCGATATCTTCGCCTTCATCGAGGGCTTCTACAACCGAACCAGGCTCCATTCCGCCATCGGATATATCGCCCCGATCGAAATGGAGCTAAAAGCAGCTTAAGCCCGTCCACTTTTTCGGGGGAAGATCAAGGTTTGACCATGGCAATCCGTATAGAGACTGTCATTGAGTGTGGCCAAGGTAAGCTGCCACCGAGAGCTTATCTTGGAGTTGCAGCTGGCTCTCTTGACCAGGACGGTAGGACTGTGCTCACGGCCCGTGAAGGCTCGTTCGCAGCGTTGGAGGAGCAGGTGCGTGAGATAAAGGCGCAATTGGATGCTTGTCTTACCGAAGTAAAGGCTTGCTTGCCGCGTTGAGCCAGTACTTTAGGAATTCACGCGGATTTCGGAGGGTAGCGCGCCGGGCATGTAAGGCTGTCAGAGACGAATGATCTGAAGCCGTTAAAGGAAGTCGTCTCACTTCGGTGGCTGTAGTCCGCGAGATGTGATCCAGCCAGCTACTTCGGCTACCATTTCGTTTTCGCGAGCCTTTCGTAGAAGCTCTGCTTGATCCGGCCCTGGAGGAAGCTTTTTTGCTTCGTCTCTAATGCGTTTGGCTTCGTCGGCGAGCCGTCCTTCGGTATCCCTCCGCCAAAGGCCGCCTTGTTTGACGAACGCGATCGCTGCAGGTCCTAGGGGTAATCCTAGGAGAAGCGCTATGACGATTTCGAGGGCGGAGGTGATCACATCGGTCGAGCGGCGGCGCCGGTGGTCGCAGGATGAGAAGGAACGGCTAGTAGCAGCATCGCTCGAGCCCGGAGCCAATGTTTCCGAGGTGGCTCGCATGGCCGGCCTTCATGTGAGCCAGCTGTTCCGGTGGCGCAAAGAGCTTTGTAAGCAAGGTGAAGCGAGTATAGCGCCGTTCGTGCCGGTCGAGATTGGGCCGTCTGTGCCGCCGCGGGAGGTGGCCGAAGCGCCATTGACGACGACGGCGGCGCGTCGACGGAAGAGCCAGGGCATCATCGAGATCGATCTTGGTAGCGGGCACCGCATCCGGGTCGATGGCGACGTTGATGGAGACGCGCTACGTCGCGTTCTCGATGCTTTGGTACGCCGATGATCCCGGTTCCAACGGGCGCGCGAGTGTGGCTCGCGACGGGCTACACGGACATGCGCCGAGGCTTTCCGTCGTTGGCACTCCAAGTGCAGGAGGTGCTGCGCAAGGACCCGCTCAGCGGTCATCTGTTCGTCTTCCGCGGTCGCCGAAGCGATCTTGTGAAGGTGATCTGGCACGATGGCCAGGGAGCATGCCTGTTCACCAAGAGGCTCGAGAGAGGAAGGTTCATCTGGCCATCGGTTGCCGGCGAAGCAGTGACGATCTCGCCGGCGCAGATGAGCTACCTGTTGTCCGGAATCGATTGGCGCACCCCTCAAGAAACCCACCGTCCGACGCGGGTCGGATAGTCGTTTTACGGCTTGCTTCTTTGCTTCTGCTGCTTGATCTGATTCAATGGCTTCATGATGTCGAAGCCGGACGACCATCCATCGGATCTTGCGAGTGCCTTGGCGGCGCTGCAGGCCGAGCGTGAGGCGCGGCTGCAAGCCGAGGCAGTAGCTGCCAGTGCGCGGGCGGAGTTGTCGGCCAACGAGGCGCTGGTCGCGCATCTTGAGCTGCGGATCGAGAAGCTCAAGCGCGAACTGTACGGGCAGCGCTCCGAGCGCACGGCGCGGCTGATCGAGCAATTGGAATTGGAGCTCGAAGAACTCGTTACCACGGCGAGCGAGGACGAGCTTGCCGCTCAGGCCGCGGCGACGAAAACCCAGGCCGTGCGCGCCTTCACGCGTAAGCGGCCGGTACGCAAGCCGTGGCCGGACGACATCGAACGCGAGCGCATCGTCATCGAGGCCCCGACGAGCTGTGCATGCTGCGGCGGATCGCGCCTGGCGAAGCTGGGCGAGGATGTGACCGAGACGCTGGAGGAGATCCCGCGCCGGTTCAAGCTGATCGAGACGGTGCGGGAAAAGTTCACCTGCCGCGATTGCGAGAAGATCAGCCAGCCGCCGGCACCGTTCCATGCCACGCCGCGCGGCTTCATCGGTCCGCAATTGCTGGCGACGATCTTGTTCGACAAGTTCGGCATGCATATCCCGCTCAACCGCCAGAGTGTGCGCTTTAAGGCCGAGAGGATCGACCTGCCGCTGTCGACGCTGGCCGACCAGGTCGGCCACGGGACCTTCGCCGTCATGCCGCTCTTCCAGCTGATCGAGCGCCATGTGCTGTCGGCCGAGCGCCTTCATGGCGACGACACCACCATCCGCATCCTGGCCAAGAGCAAGTGCACGACCGGCCGGATCTGGACCTATGTGCGCGACGATCGGCCCTACGGTGGGCCTGCGCCGCCGGCGGCAGTCTATTACGCCTCGAGCGACCGACGGGGCGAGCATCCCCAGAAGCATCTGGCTGCCTTCACCGGCATCCTGCAGGCGGATTGCTACAACGGCTTCGAGCCTCTGTTCGACCCGCAGAGGAAGGTGCTGCCGATCACGCCGGCATTCTGCTTCGCCCACGCGCGGCGGGGCTTCTTCGAACTGGCCGACATCGAGAAAACCGCCCGGGACGGACAGAAAGGCAAACCGGTCTCCCCGATCGCGCTGGAGGCGGTCAGGCGTCTGGATGTGTTGTTCGAGATCGAGCGCGCCCTCAACGGCAGCAGTGCCGACGGGCGGTGTGCCGTGCGCCAGGAGAGAAGCAAGCCGCTTCTCGACGACATGCACGCCTGGCTGCTCCGCGAGCGAGAAACCCTATCGCGTTCCTCCGAGGTCCTGAAGCCCATGAACTACATGCTCAGGCGCTGGGACGACTTCGCCCGCTTCCTCGACGATGGCAGGATCTGTCTCAGTAATAACGCCGCTGAAAGAGCGTTGCGCGGCATCGCGTTGGGCAGGCGCAACTGGACCTTCGCCGGTAGCCTGCGCGGCGCCGACCGTGCCGCCATCATGCTGACGATGATCACGACCTGTCGTCTCAACGACGTCGATCCGAAAGCCTGGCTCGCCGACGTGCTCGCCCGCATCGCCGATCTTCCCGCATCGCGTCTGCACGAACTGCTGCCCTGGGAATGGAGGCTTCTGTGCCAAGCCGGCAAGCCCGACGATCAGCAAGCCGCCTGACCTTCACCCAACGCTATCATACAGCTCGCCACGCCCGCGCGCATGCGTCAATCAGGCGGCCTTCGTCGTATGCGTACGTCCTTCGAGGGTGACGGTTTGCTTAAAACGGCGGCGAATTTTCATGACACCACCTCGTGCTTACGGGTCCTAACCGTAGGGTTCGCACTTTCGGTTCTAGCACTTAGTGACCCGCGATCTGTTTCCAAGTCACCAGGCACCAATTTCGATCACCACCAACGACGCGTAGGTCCTGATGCCGGCCAGGTCATAGTCGCTTGCAGCGGCAATGCGCGAGGCGCTACCAGCAACGACACTCCCGGGACTAGCGTGATCCGGGACCATATGGGCAGCAGAGATCGCCCCGCACCGATTCGGACCGCCAACCAAGACAAGCGAAATTTCTCATTTAATAACAATATTTTACAAGGATTGTCGTGCGTCCGGTTGGGTCGCCGCGGCAAGCTGTTCAAGAGCGCATTGGCAGTCCTTTGTTGGGAGTGCCAAAAATTTTAGCCGCCCCTCTTGAATTGGATTTTTTCGGTTCCTAGGTCGTTTTTCCGCCGGGGGCTGGTTACCGGCCCCGGTTAAATGACATCGCTAGACTGTTAAGGAGGATGTGCATGCATTTCCGTCCGTTGCACGACCGTGTGCTCGTGCGCCGCATCGATGCCGAGGAGAAGACTGCCGGCGGCATCATCATTCCCGATACCGCAAAGGAGAAGCCGCAGGAAGGCGAGATCATCGCTGCTGGTCCGGGCGCGCGGAATGAGCAAGGTCAATTGGTCCCGCTCGATGTGAAGACCGGCGACCGGGTCTTGTTCGGCAAATGGTCGGGCACCGAGGTGAAAATCGATGGCCAGGATCTCCTGATCATGAAGGAGAGCGATCTCCTGGGCATCGTCGAACAAAGCGGCAAGTTGAAGAAGGCCGCCTGACCCCGCTGAAAAACTGACAGTCATAAAGGAAAGGAGATCTTGAACATGGCTGCCAAGGACGTGAAGTTTTCGACCGAGGCCCGCGAGCGCATGCTGCGGGGAGTGGATACACTGGCGAATGCGGTGAAGGTCACGCTCGGTCCCAAGGGACGCAACGTGGTGATCGAAAAGTCGTTCGGCGCACCACGCATCACCAAGGACGGCGTCACCGTCGCCAAGGAAATCGAGCTGGAAGACAAGTTCGAAAACATGGGCGCCCAGATGGTGCGCGAGGTGGCGTCCAAGACCAACGATCTGGCCGGCGACGGTACCACGACGGCCACCGTGCTGGCGCAGGCCATCGTCAAGGAAGGCACGAAATCGGTTGCCGCCGGCATGAATCCGATGGACCTCAAGCGCGGTATCGATCTCGCAGTGGAGGCAATTGTTAGCGACTTGAAGGCGCATGCCAAGAAGGTCACGTCCAATGACGAGATCGCGCAGATCGGGACGATCTCGGCCAATGGCGACACGGAGATCGGCCGTTTCCTTGCCGATGCAATGCAGAAGGTTGGCAACGAGGGCGTCATTACGGTCGAGGAGGCCAAAAGCCTCAATACCGAGCTCGAAGTGGTCGAAGGCATGCAGTTCGACCGCGGCTATGTATCGCCCTATTTCGTCACCAACGCCGAAAAGATGAAGGTCGAGCTCGAAGACCCCTATATCCTGATCCACGAGAAGAAACTGTCCGGGCTGCAAACCATGCTTCCTCTGCTGGAGGCTGTCGTGCAAACCGGCAAGCCGCTTTTGATCATCGCGGAGGACGTCGAGGGCGAAGCACTGGCAACGCTTGTCGTCAACAAGCTGCGCGGTGGCCTGAAGATCGCTGCGGTGAAGGCGCCGGGCTTCGGCGATCGCCGCAAGGCCATGCTCGAAGACATCGCCACACTTACCGGTGGTACCGCGATCTCCGAGGATCTCGGGATCAAGCTCGAGAATGTCACGCTCAACATGCTCGGGCGCGCCAAGAAAGTGGTCATCGACAAGGAGAACACCACCATTGTCGACGGGGCTGGTGCCAAGAAGGACATCGGAGCCCGCGTCGCCCAGATCAAGGGGCAGATCGAAGAAACCACCTCGGACTATGACCGCGAGAAGCTGCAGGAGCGGCTCGCGAAACTCGCTGGCGGCGTTGCGGTGATCCGCGTCGGCGGCGCCACCGAGGTCGAGGTCAAGGAGAAGAAGGACCGCGTTGACGACGCGCTCCATGCCACGCGCGCTGCAGTCGAGGAAGGCATCCTCCCCGGCGGTGGCGTCGCGCTGCTCCGCGCGCTCAAGGCGCTCGATGGCGTCAGGACGGCGAACGCGGACCAGAAGGCCGGCGTCGACATCGTGCGCCGGGCGATCCAGGTACCGGCGCGCCAGATTGTCCAGAACGCCGGCGAGGACGGCTCGCTAGTGGTCGGCAAGCTGCTTGAGAACGCCAGCTACAACTGGGGCTTCAATGCTGCGACTGGTGAATATCAGGATCTGGTCAAGGCCGGGGTGATTGACCCCGCAAAGGTTGTCCGTACGGCGTTGCAGGACGCAGCCTCGATCGCCGCTCTATTGATCACCACGGAAGCGTTGGTCGCCGACAAGCCAAAGAAATCCGAGGCTCACGCGGCCGCCGCGCCGCCGATGGACTTCTGACAAGACTTGCGCCCGGCCGTCCGACGGCCGGGCGCTCGGTCCATCTCTAAGCAAGGAGATCGCCAACACAACGAGGGACGAGGATCCAAAATAGCACCCAGATCGAAGCTCTGTTGCGCAAGAGTGGGGCTGCCTGAATTGGCTCGTGCTGACCCCAAGGCTTTGCAACCATCGCATGGGTAAGTTTTCGAACGATAGGAGGATGAGATGATCAAAGATCAAACCATTGGCTCCGCTCGTGCGGAGAAAGATCAAGCCGACAGTCGCATCGTGCAACGTCTGATGACGGCATTGCTTGCATCGGCCTTGATGCTGCCGTCGCTGGCAGCTTGGGGAACTGAGAGTTCGCCGGACCGGGATAGGGCGAGAGCTGGCGACATGCTGCGTTTGCCACCAATCCGATATCTCGATTCGATGCCTTGGATGAACTGGAAGGCATCGGCGCCGGCATTGAGGATCGATACGCTCATGTCCCCGAGCATCACGCCCTGGGGTGTCCCGAAATCGCCTCAGGATCTGCCTTCGTCGACATTGAGTTGATTGCTGCTTCATCAGCAATGCGGGCAGCGACTTGCTGTCCACGTTGCTTGGTCAAATAGCAGTCTTGTGCTTGCCCTTTAAGGCCGTCAATGGAGGAATAGATGTTCGCAAACTTTAGTGACCCATTTGAAGCGCTGCTGGCTCTACAGCGCGCACTCGACGCACGCGTCGCAAGCGACTGGATCGGACGTGGAACCGCTGCAATCGGCAGTTTCCCGCCAATCAATATATTCCAGAAGGACGACGACCTTGTCGCGGTCGTCGAGCTGCCAGGTGTCGACAAAAACGATCTGGAAATCGAAGCGAAGGAAAATACCATTCGTATCCGGGGCAAAAAGACGATCGCCTATGGAGAGCAGGCGAGCCTCCATCGTCGCGAGCGTATCAGTGGCGTATTTGACCGAACGTTATCGGTGCCGATTCGGATCGAACCTGATCGAATCAGGGCTGAATGTCGCGACGGCATCCTCGCGCTGTTCATACCACGGGCAGAGGCCGACAAGCCGCGTTCCATCAAGGTAAGCTAAGGGAGGCTACCATGGCAGAGTCCCAGGAACTACAGGTCCAGCAAAAGCGCGAAGTCGAGAAGAAAACTGAGGGCACCACGCCGGGACGGGCATTCGTGCCGGTGACGGACATATTTGAGACCCCCGAAGCGCTGACGGTTGTGCTGGAGATGCCGGGCGTCGACCGTAACAGCATCGAGGCGAGCGTCGAGGACGACGTCGTCACTATTGAAGGTCGGATTGATTTCTCGAAATATGAGGGGATGCAGCCCGTCTACACCGAATACAACGTAGGTCACTACGCGCGAAGCTTTCAGATTTCCAACAAGGTCGACCAGAGCAAGATCAGCGCCCAAATGAAAGATGGCGTGGTTACGATTGTGCTGCCCAAGGCGGAGCAGGCCAAGCCGCGCAAGATTCAGGTGAGTTAGCGCGGCCTGCAATCGTAAGGCTGCGTGGCTTCGGAATTTCGGCTCGATGACCTCGGCATTGGCGCCGAGAATGGCGCCATGCCCTTGGGTTGCATTAAAGCCCTGAGTGGGCGAAACCGGCTTCACTGGCGACTGCTGGCCGCCGCGTCTGATGACGCGAAAGCGCATTGCGCTGAAAGCTTTCTTGCTCGTATTGGCATTGCAAACTCTATCAGGATCGTCTTCCCCATCCGGATGGTCTTGCCCGCCAGCAGGCGACCCGATTCGTAGTTTCCTGATCTCGAGCGAGCGCCGGGCTAGCTAGTTTGCATTGCAAAACAACTGTTCGACAATCCCGGCCTACTGATGGAAGAACAACGCCGGCCGATGCACTTGGTCAGCGAGGCCGAAGCCCGGTTTGAAGCATCGCTACATACGCTGCAACGC
Organism: Bradyrhizobium sp. T-1; assembly: GCF_053592855.1. NCBI lineage: Bacteria > Pseudomonadati > Pseudomonadota > Alphaproteobacteria > Hyphomicrobiales > Nitrobacteraceae > Bradyrhizobium > Bradyrhizobium sp. T-1. The sequence goes on from NZ_CM132115.1 coordinate 1,694,579, forward strand.
AAAATTAGCCGAAGAAAAATCGCCGCAAAAATTTTCGGGATGCCCTTGAAATTGATTCCCCTTCTTCTAAGTCGTTTTTTGCCGCTTGAAGCGGTGCCGGGCGCCAGCTTTGGGTCCGGTGAACTGAACAGGGCGCCAGACCCTGGTGTCTTGCGCTCCTTCGTATCCATCTTGCTCTCAGGAGGACTTGGCTATGAGGACTCACGATTTCGCTCCCCTGTGGCGTTCGACCATCGGCTTCGATCGCCTTTTCGATCTCCTCGACGAAACTCAGCAGAGGACCGAGGATAATTACCCGCCCTATAACATCGAACGGCTTGGCGAAGATCGCTATCAAATCTCACTGGCTCTGGCTGGATTCGGCCCTAATGAGATCGCGGTGACGGCCGAGCAGAACGTGCTCACCGTGGAAGGCCGCAAGGGCAGCAAGGACCAGCACGAATATCTCTACCAGGGCATCTCGGCTCGGCCGTTCAAGCGGCAATTCAACCTTGCTGACTACGTGCAGGTGAAGACTGCCACGTTCGACGACGGCTTGCTCCGGATCGAGCTCGTCCGGGAAATCCCCGAGGCCATGAAGCCCCGGCGCATCGCCATCGGCGGCGGTGCCTCAGCCGGGCAAATCACGCAGAAGGCAGCTTAGCCCGCCTTTCGCCTGATCTCGTCGCGCGGGCCGCAAATTGTCCGTCCGCGCGTCGACTAGCTTCATGTCAAGGAGGATATCATGGCTATTCGTGATCTTGTTCCGTGGACGAAAGGTCAGCAGCTCCCCACCCGTCGAGAGCCTTTCGATCCATTTCTCACGCTTCATCGCGAGATGAACCGGCTTTTCGACGACGCCTTTCGCGGGTTCGGCTCGCTAGGTCGTCTTGGCAATCCCTTGATGGAGGGCCAATTCACCTGGCCTCGGCTCGAACTCAGTGAAACTGACAAGGCGGTGACGGTTTCCGCCGAACTTCCGGGTCTCAGCGAAAAGGACGTCGAGGTCGAGATCGCCAATGGCGTTCTTTCGATCCGCGGCGAGAAAAAGGCCGAGCGCAGCGACGACTCCAAATTCGTTAGCGAACGCTACTACGGTTCGTTCGAACGCCAGATTTCGCTGGAGGGCGTCGAAGAAGACAAGGCGCAAGCGGACTTCAAGAACGGCGTGCTCACGGTAACACTTCCGAAGTCTGAGCAGTCAAACCGCAACGTCAAGCGTATCGCGATCAACACCAACTGAGAACCGAAGGCGGCGGCACAATGCCGCCGCCTTTGAGATCCTCTCAAATCAACCTGTCTCTCGACGAAAGGAGCAATAGGAGACACAACATGAGCCAGGCCAATCGTACCGCCAACAATGTTGGCCCCTTTTTCCACCCGGTATCTCATTACAATTCACCTGACGATGTCTTGAGCGATGTCAAGCTGTCGACCGACGAGAAGCGAGTCATCTTGTCGTCCTGGGCATCGGATATGTATGTCGTCGAATCGCGCCCCGCGCTTCGCGAAGTCCCCGGAATCCCGCACCGGCTGCATCTGGACGACATCCTGGCGGCGCTGAAGCAGCTTGACGACGAGGACGATCCGCCGCCACGTGGGGCATTGGCCATGCGGCTGCCTCGTCTCAGCACGCTTGATTGCACGGCGCCCGTCGAACCGCAGCGTGTGTTCGGAAGGCATGCAGCGACGAGGCGGCATCGGCCAATGCCAGCGCCGCGCACAGCAAATCATTCGCGATGGACGCGCGACGCAAACGTGCGACGATACCGAAAGCTCCTGAACACGCAATTGACCGATGTTGAACGCACCTTCATAGAGCGGCGGCTCGCTGAAGAACTGCGGAGCTGACAGGTCTTGAGGGTCAGTGGGATCGGTTCGGTGATGGCTACCATTGATGACAGCATCAGTGAGATCAGATCCGTTCGTAACGAAATCTGGCGCTATCGCAGGCTGCTCCAAACTGAGCTCGCTGAAGCTGAGCGAGAGATTGTGGAGAAACGCCTTCGTGAACGGCTGTCAACCTTTGAAGGGCTGTTGGCGTCTGCATTCCCTTTGGCCATAAAATTCTGAAGCAGACTCGGTGGGGCAGATTGGTGATGCGATGACAAGGTTTCCTATGACGGCTGCAGGTCACGCCGCCCTTGAAGATGAACTGAAGGGCCGCATCAGAATCGAACGACCTCGTCTGATTCAGCGAATTCAGCAGGCGATCGCCGACGACGCCAACCTGGTTGAGAACTCGGAATATCAGGCTGCGCAAGTGGAGCAGAACGTCAATGAGGCCAGGATCGCCGAGTTGGAAGACAAGCTAGCGCTGGCCGAAATCGTCGACGTATCCAAGCTCTCCGGCGACACGATTAAATTTGGCGCCACCGTGACGCTGATCGACGAAGATACCGGGGAGAAACGAACTTGGCAGATCGTCGGCGAGCCGGAAGCCGATGCGAGTAAAGGAAGGATTTCTGTAACGTCACCCATTGGCAGGGCATTGATCGGCAAGACCAAGGGAGCAACCGTGCTGGTCGAGGCGCCAGGCGGCACCAAGGCCTACAAAGTTCAGTACGTGGAGTGGCTTGAGGACAAGAAGAAGCGACAACAGGTCTTAGGCTCAGACTCGTCGCGGACTGGCCTCAGCCCCAGCATGCGTGCCAATGGGCGCTAATCAAAACATTCAGCAATGATGCGATCGCCCCGAAAGGCACCCTCGGCGACGAGACTGCGCCTATCTGAAGTGACTCCCTCCGCGGTTCTAGCGGAGCACTACCGTTTGCAAGCTGAGTTATGCCATCAAATGGCTCGAGCAACCGTGAGCCCCTTCAAAGACTGTTGGCTGGAGCTTGCCGAAGAGTGGGCAAGGTTGGCGCAGGAGACCGAGTAAAGCCCCTAGCGCGTTTCCCTTCACCAGCGAGCCAACCATTTCAGATTTAATTGCATTTCCGAAGTTCATTAGCATGCGGTCCCCGACCAGCCGGTAAAGGAACCGGCAATACTGCCAGAGCGTTAAGCGAAGTGCCTAGACCCATTTTCACGCTAACCAATGATTTCAGCACGCCAAACTCTGCCGCGCTCCGCAACAGGAATCGACGGCCTTGATGACATCCTTGAAGGGGGCCTTGCCCAGAACCGGCTGCATTTGTTGGAAGGCACGCCGGGCACCGGAAAAACGACCATCGCCCTGCAATTCCTTCTGGCTGGAGCACGCTCTGGGGAGACTGGCCTTTACGTGAGCCTTGCAGAAACCGAAGAGGAATTGCGGGCGGGAGCAGCGTCGCATGGCTGGTCAATCGATAAGCGGGTGACAATCTGCGAGTTGGTGCCCCCGGAAAGTGTGCTCGATCCAGACCAGCATCAAAGTCTGCTCTACTCGTCCGATCTTGAACTCGGTGAGACGGTTGAACGTATCTTCTCCGCAATCGAACAGCACAGGCCCCAGCGCATTGTTATCGACAGTCTGTCGGAAATCCGGTTACTTGCTCAAAGCTCGTTGAGGTACCGTCGCCAAATTCTCGGGCTAAAACATTACTTCGCCCGCAACAAATCCACGGTTATCACGCTCGACGATCTCACCACCGAAAGTACCGATCGCGCCGTGCACTCCATTGCGCATAGCGTAATCCACCTCGATCAACTCGCGCCGAACTACGGGGCCGAGCGGCGGAGGTTGCGGGTGGCAAAATGCAGAGGCCAAAGCTTTCGCGGCGGCTATCATGATTTCATAATCGGCGCTGGTGGCGTGCAGGTATTTCCGCGGTTGGTCGCCGCAGAACACCGGGTCGGTTTTTCGGGCTCCGTTCTGAAGAGCGGCATTGCCGAGCTGGACGCACTGCTTGGCGGCGGCCTGACCGCCGGTTCGAGCACGCTGATTATTGGACCGGCCGGAACCGGGAAGTCGCTGCTCACCCTTCAGTACCTTGCAGCGAGCGTCCGTCGCGGCGAGCGAGCAGCTCTTTTCGTTTTCGATGAGGAGCTTGGTCTTTTGCTGTCTCGCGCCAAGAGCCTCGGCATCGATCTCGAAGCCATGAAAGGTGAGGGAAAGCTGTTCATCGAGCAACTCGATGCCGCCGAATTGTCGCCAGGCGAGTTCAGCCACCGGGTTCGTCGATGCGTGGATCAGGAAAACATTCGCACCGTTGCCGTCGATAGCCTAAATGGCTATCAGGCATCAATGCCGGAGGAGCAATTTCTTATTCTCCACCTGCATGAATTGCTTCAATACCTCAACCGGCGGGGTGCTGCGACGCTACTCACCGTCGCGCAGCATGGCATGATGGGTGACATGAGGCAGCCCGTGGACGTGACCTATCTTGCCGACACCGTCCTCATGCTCCGTTATTTTGAGGCGATGGGCCGGGTGCGCCGCGCCATCTCTGTGATCAAAAAGCGCACCGGCTCCCACGAGGACACGATACGCGAATTTACGATTGGCGAGCAAGGCATCACCGTAGGCCAACCCCTCGTCGAGTTTCAGGGTGTCTTGCGCGGGATCCCGACTTATCTTGGCAGCAAGGCGCCGCTGATGGAGAACCCGTGAGTAAAGCGGATTTGTCAAAGACGGGTGAGCGCACCCTTATACTTGCACCGCGCGGACGAGACGCCGCGATCGCGCAAGGTATTCTGCGCGAGGCCCATCTTCGTGCAGACATCTGCAATTCCTTTCCTGATCTCCTCTCCCGCATTGAGTTAGGCTGTGAACTGGCCATCCTCACCGAGGAATCGCTGCGCGACGTTGACGTGCGGCTCCTGTCGAGCTGGGTCAATCAACAGCCGGCCTGGTCGGATTTTCCGTTCATCGTGCTTACAGGGCACGGCGGCGGATTGGAACGAAACCCCCAGGCTGCACGGCTTACGGAGGCGCTTGGCAGCGTTAGTTTTCTTGAGCGCCCGTTTCATCCAACCACGCTGATCAGCGTAGTCCGTACGCATTTGCGTGGCCGGCGCCGCCAGTACGAGTGCCGCAGGCTCAATGAGGAACTTGAATTGCGGGTCCAGGAACGGACTCACGAACTCGCGGCGGCGAACCGGCAGCTGCTGGCCCAAATGGAGGAGCGTGAACGTGTCGAGAGCACGTTGCGCCAGATGCAGCGTCTGGAAGCCGTTGGGCAACTGACCTCGGGCGTGGCACACGATTTCAACAATTTGCTGACCGTTGTTTTGGGCAACATTTCCTTCATGGAAAAGGATTTCGCCGTGCGAGGCATCGACGGCAAGCTGTCTCAACGACTGCAGTTCATGCGAGCCGCAGCTGAACGCGGCGCGAAACTCACCGACCAATTGCTGAGCTTTTCCCGACGCCAGCACCTCGAGCCAAAAGTTCTCGATCTTAACAGTGCTATTGCAGGCATGCGCGATCTCCTGCAGAGCACGATGGGAGGCAGCATCCGCATCGAGACCTCACTCGAGGACGGACTTTGGCATGCGTTGGTCGACCCTACCCAGCTTGAACTCGCCGTGCTTAATCTGGCGATTAATGCCCGAGATGCGATGGGTGTTGGAGGCCTTTTGAAGGTCTCTACCAGCAACGCCTCTCTTGGTGAACCCATGGCTCCCGAAGAGCCGGCCGCAGGCGAATATGTAGAAATATGTGTATCTGATACTGGATCTGGTATGAGCCCAAGCGTCCGCGCGCGTGTTTTTGAACCCTTCTTCACGACCAAGGAGATTGGAAAGGGCTCGGGGCTCGGTCTGAGCCAGGTATTGGGGTTCGCGATGCAATCGAACGGCGGCGTGCGCATCGATACGGCTGAAAATAACGGCACCACGATCCGTATCTTCCTGCCGCGCTCAACACTCGTTCCGCAGAACGACATCGTTGCAGAGGGGCGAGCGCTCAGCCCTGGTGTGCAGGCGCGCATTCTTCTCGTCGATGACGATGATGCGGTACGACAAGTGACCGCTGACATGCTGTACGAGCTTGACTACGACGTAGTAGAAGTCGGCAGCGCCGGGGCCGCCTTTGATATTCTGGAATCCCAGAAAATCGAACTACTCCTATTGGATTTCGCCATGCCCGGCATGAGTGGCGCCGAAGTCGCGCATCGGGTGCTGAGGCGCTATCCAAAGCTGCCGATCGTATTCGTGACCGGCTATGCCGATCGAGCGCAGCTTGCCAGCATCAGTAAGGCACAGACGATGGGCAAGCCCTTTGAGGTTGGAGAGCTTGCAGAAACCCTCGCCCGCGCGCTGAACCGAGAGGGTGGGGAGCGCCAAGCCGTCGCAGGATAGCTAGTTCTGGGTAGCAAGCTAGCAGACGGAGAATGACATGCACGCAATGCCGGAGTATTTGGCATCACAATCTCCGACTAACAACAGAGTTTTGTGCAAATGCGGATGTTTGCCATGCGATGCCTTTTAATTCAGATCAGACCAGTCCTTCGTTTCGCCTAGCTTTCGTACTTCACCCGGTACCATATTCGATATGGCGTCGGGCGGTGGCTTTAACTGCTCCTCTAAAAGACGCGCGGTCCACCCTTCGGGGATGGCATCGAGGACACGGTCGACCGCCTCGTTGCGCGGCGCTGCCGCGGCCCACAACTGCTACGTCCGGTCGTCGGTCCTCACTCTGACAAAATGTATCCTGCTGGCGTCCACCGCGGTCTGCTCCGAGGGGCTCATGAAGTGCCATGACCTTTGTGGACCGGATAACCGTTAGCCAATGGTGCAAGATGAGTAACTCACTCACCAGGCGCCGTTCCCGCAAGAAGCGCCTTATCCGCGCCCTGCTTGCCTTAGCATCCTGCTCAACCCGCGCGTCTCTTTAGCGTCTGAGCGGCTTTTTTGGCGGATCGCGATCGTTCTGCCGCCGGGCGGCTCGCTGATGCGGCACCGCCCAGATGTCCTCCCTTTCGAGAGGCGGAGTGGTCTTCGGGCGCGCCGCGGCCTGAGCCGCTCTTCTTGCCGCCATGGGTCTCCTTGTTCACGGTCGCCCAAGCGCGGCGCTCTGCTTCCTTCTCGGGAACCCCGCGGTCCTCGTACCCCTCCTCGATATGTTCAGCCTGACGCTTCTGTTTGTCGGTGTAACTCGACTTGTCGCCTCGGGGCATGGCGGCCTCCATAATATGTGGCTCTCTCGACACGCCGCTGCGTGAGACGGCATGCCAGTTAACGAGCCTCGCGGTTGAGCGTTCAGCCGGCAAGCTCGCCAAGGCTCACCACTTCTGGCGATCGTACCAGTCGTTGATCTCCTTCTGCGCCTGGTCCTTGGCGTAACCATACCGCTGCTGGAGTCGGCCTTCGAGCTGATCCTGCTTGCCATTGATAACGTCGATGTCGTCGTCGGTCAGCTTGCCCCATTGCTCCTTTACTTTGCCCTTCACCTGCTTCCAATTACCTTCAACCCGATTCCAGTCCATGGCGTTACCTCCTGAATTTGTTTCGCAAGCCAACCGTTGGCGAATGCCTGCGTTCCAACCCCGAGACCTTCTATTCGTTTTTCAACGGGGCGCGCTTATCAGTGCGATGGCGATGCACCGCCGTAATCGACCGTTACACGATGCATTTCAGATCGACAGTGACCGGGGGGTTCGGGAGCAGAGAGCCATTACGTGACCTTGGCTAATACCTCGAGATTTCATGGATTAGCTTTGGCCCGCCGCTCGCCTGCCCTCCAAAGTGCAGTCGGCTGGGGTCGAAAATTGCCTATCAGTGGAACCTTTTCCGGTTCCAACATTTAGGAAATGTTCGCTCGATTCACAAAGCTGTCGATGGCGCCAATCGGCACCAGGGCATAATCCAAGCAAAGCAATCTCTTTGGGTCTGTAGGATCAGGCGTATGAATATCCAGGATCAGACGAGACATCCGATTCGCGACATTACATCCCTCGCTTCCATCGTCTGGCGAAACCCCTCAGCGGAGTTTGTCGAGCAACTCCCAATTGCTATTTACGCTTGCGACATGCAAGGCCGCATCCTCTGGTTCAACTCGCGCGCTGTAGAACTGTGGGGCCGCTTACCGCGCATTGGCGACGACAGCGAGCTCTTTTGCGGTTCATACAAACCGGTCTCCGATGGACGCCCCATTTCGCGCGAACAGACTCCCATGGCAGAAGTGCTACGGACGGGTATCCCCATCCGCGGAGTCGAGAGCCGCGTAGAAAGACCCGACGGATCTCACATCTGGGCCATCGTGCATATCGCGCCGATCGTCGACGAAGAGGGCAACACGGCCGGCGCCATCAATTGCTTCCATGAGCGCCTTGGTGGCGGTCAGCTGGAGCTTCCTGATGCGCACCCGGATGATGGGCTGCGAGCCAGAGACGACCGCCTTGCCGCAACCTATGAGCATGTCGGAGCCGGCATCGTCGAGATCGACCAGGATGGCCGAATGCTACGGGTGAATCAGCAGCTTTGCCAATTGACGGGCTATACGGCTTCCGAGCTTCTTGGAAGAACGATTTTTCAGGAGACGCTTCCCGAGGACGTGTCCGAAGATCGCGATCAATTCCATCGTCAGCTTGCGGGTGAGGTGGAGCGATACACCATCGAGAAGCGCATCTACCGCAAGGATGGCGGCCATTTCTGGGCGTCGGTGACGTCCTCGAGCATCCGCGATGCCGCAGGAAAGTTCCTTTACGCGGTTCGCGTCCAGCACGATATCACTGACCGCAAGCGTGCGGAGCAGGCGCTCGCCCGGCGGATGGAGGAACAGGCCGCGCTGTTTGCATTTTCGGAGCGACTCCAGCACTGTACGTCGGCCGCACAAGTCCATGAAGCTGCGCTTGCCGCTATCACCCGAGCTTTGGGGTGCGATCGAGCATCCATTCTGTTGTTCGATGAGGCCGGCGTCATGCGCTTCGTCGCGTGGCGCGGACTCTCTGAACCATACCGGCGCGCGGTCGAAGGGCATTCCCCATGGACGCCGGATGAAACCGATCCGCACCCAGTCTGCGTTGAGGATATCGAGAGCGCCAAGTTCTCCGACGAATTGAAGCAATCAATCATCGCCGAAGGCATCGGTTCAGCCGCCTTCATTCCGATTATGCAGGACGGCCGGTTGACCGGCAAGTTCATGGCGTATCATCGTGTGCCACACTGCTTCAGCGAGCCGGAAATCGCCGCCTCGCTTGCGTTGGCTCGACTCCTCGGTTTCAGCCTCTCGCGACTGGCGGGGGAGGAAACGCGCAGGACCGCCGAGCGCGACGCGCAACAACTCGCAGCCATCGTCGAATCTTCCGACGATGCGATCGTCAGCAAAAACCTCGACGGGGTCATTCAGTCCTGGAACGACGGCGCCGAGCGATTGTTCGGCTATCGCAAGGACGAAGCTTTAGGGCAGTCGATTACCATGCTTATACCTACCGACCGGCAGGACGAGGAGCCAGAAATTCTAGCGAAGATCAGAGCTGGCGATCGTGTTCAACACTACGAAACCGTGCGCAAGCGCAAGGATGGCAGCCTGATCGACATCTCCTTGACCATATCTCCCATACGGGATCGCTCCGGCCGCATCGTCGGCGCGTCGAAGATCGCGCGCGATATCACAGAGCGTAAACTTGCCGAATCACGCTTGCAGGAAAGCGAGCGGCGGCTGCAGGAACTCCTCGCGGCGATTCCGGCCGCGATCTACACAACGGACGCGGAAGGCAAGATCACCTATTTTAACCAGACCGCGGTCGAATTCGCCGGTCGAACCCCGATCCTCGGCAGTGACGAATGGTGCGTGACGTGGAAGCTCTACAATCCGGATGGTACGCCCCTGCCTCATGATCAGTGTCCGATGGCGATCGCGTTGAGAGAAGGTCGACCAATTCGCGGCGCGGAAGCCGTCGCGGAGCGGCCCGATGGCACGCGCGTGCCGTTTATACCGTTTCCCACTCCTTTGCGAGACGCCTCCGGAAGGATCACCGGCGCAATCAACATGCTGGTTGATTTAAGCGAGCGAAAGCAGGCCGAAACCCAGCAGCGCCTGCTGCTTAACGAGCTCAACCATCGCACCAAGAATAACATGCAGGTTCTGCAATCGCTATTGGCCGCGGCGTCCAGAAATGCCAGGAGCGAGGAAGCACGTCATGTCCTTGAAGAAGCAAGTGGACGAATCGCGGCGATGGCGGCCGCGCAACGTGTCCTCTATGGCACCACCGACGCAAACAACTTCTCGCCTGACCAGTTCCTGGGTGCCGTCGTAGAGACCATACAACAGACGTTGCCGGCGGGCGTGAAGATCGCTCGAACCCAGGCAAATGGCGTTCTCTCCAATGACATCGCCATGCCGCTGGCTTTGATCTTGAATGAACTTGTAACCAACGCGGCGAAGCATGGTGTCAAGGACTCTGCAAACAACACGGTGCAGGTTGGGCTGGCGGAGCGCGACGGCCGTTTCGAGCTTCATGTCCAAGACGATGGGCCCGGGTTCGATCTGAATGAGGTCCGTCATAGCTCCTCCGGACTACGCCTTGTGTTTGGCCTCGCGCGCCAGCTTCATGCCGATTTCGAGGTGACAAGAACGCCCTCGCGAGCGAGCCTGCGTTTCGCCTCTGGAAGAGGCGCATAATGCCTAATTCGGATTTTGCTTATTCGCCCTTGGCCGCCGCAGCATCATCCGATCGTTCAGACGATGAAAGAATTGCACGAAAACAAGAAGAAACGACTAAGGAAAACGGCAAAGGCCGCATAATCCTTATTGTTGAAGACGACTTCCTCATCGCGATGCAAGCCGAGATCGCGTTGATTGACGCCGGTTTTACCGTGAGCGGTATCGCTACCACGGCCGAAGAGGCCCTTGCATTCGCGAAGCAGCGCCAGCCCGCCCTCGTCGTTATGGACGTTCGCCTCGCCGGCCCGCGCGATGGTATCGATGCCGCGCGAGACTTGTTTTACGAACTTGGCTTGAGGTGCGTATTCGCAACAGCACATGACGATCATGAGACGCGTGTGAGAGCCGAGCCCTTCGCTCCGCTAGGCTGGCTGGCAAAACCCTACACGATGCCATCGCTGGTCAAACTGGTTCGAGAGGCTATCTCCGAGCCAAATTGAGCGCACTTCAGTTTGATCGCATACGAGCGCGACGCCGCTGATGTTCCCATTACCCAGACATTCGGGCAGAATTCTCTGGTTAGCTTTAGGGTCTGGACTGACGAGATCGCGTAGTGGATTGAACGATCGCCCATTCTTGTAGTGGGCCACTCGCCGAGCGATTTCCGGTTATCCAGCGCAGGTTACGAAAATTTCCGCAGCCCGAATAGGGACGTCACATGGATAAGCTGACCAGGCGGGGCAACCTGACCGCAGCAAGATCAACATGGACGAGGATTATGAGGTCAAATATTGGACCCGCCAACTCGGCATCACGCGCGCTCGCCTACAGCAGGTAATGAACAAGGTAGGCAATTCTGCTGCTGCAGTCCGCAAGGAATTGATAAGGTGAGATTGAACCGGAGCATTCTTGCAGGGCTGCTCCTCCTTGTTGATGTTGCGCTCACGATAAGCCTGTCGGGACTGCTTGTCGGTCTTCTCAGGCTGGTTTGGTGACAAATTCGGACGCTTCGTTGCGACTGTTCTTATAAGCCAAGTTCTCGCTCTAGCACTACTTTGGTAGATTGTTCATTTTGTCGCGTTTTTGATGCCGCCATGAGGGCCGCCCGGAAGATCGCACGAGAGACCGGGCGCGCCGTCACTGTCCGCAGTGAGGATATGCGCTTGATCGGTTCGATACCGCCGCCGATGACCCATTGAAGCAAGGTATGTCTCCGGGAGTTCTCCATGGGTGAACGGAGTTCCGGTCAAACCCTTGCTGGCCAGACGAATTCTACAGGAACGCATCCATGGCGGCCCCTGTTATCCCGGTATCACCGACAACTACACCGGGCGCCGGTGGCAGAGAGACCGGTTTGCGCTCCCGCCTTTCACGGACTGGGAGCGTGTCATGTGCGAAAAATGCGTCGAACTTGACGGCAAGATTGCGCATTTAAAAGCGCTGTCCCCGAATGTAACCGATGAGCTGACCTTAGCGGGGATGGCCCTTCTGACCAAACATTACGAAGATCAGAAGCGCGAATTGCGTCCCGAACAGAAGTAAACCCGCCTCAGTTGGCGGAATGGGAAGAATGGGCCGACATCCCCCAGTTTCGGGACTTCGAGCAATCGGTAGAAACGAACCCGCGAGAGTTTCGTTTGTAAGGACATCACCGGCACGAAGTCCTTGGGCGCTGGGGGCTGAGAGACGCGATGCGCTCCCGCCTCTAACGGAACGGGAGAGCCAACCATGATCCGTTATTTCTTCGACATCCGAGACGATGGACATCTCTACCCTGTCTCGCACCGCGGCGGTTGAATCCTGGCGGCGGAAGGCTCGATCTTTGATCATCCCTGGCACTCCATCATTCCTGAGTTATGAGACGGGACTGGGAGACGCGACTTCGACTTAGGCCTCGGTGCGTTCGCCGTCACCGGCCGCGGCCTTACGAGTCTTGACCTCGCGCCGCCTTCGTCGAACGTCCTGGTGTCATTCCGGTTCCTAGCGACAGTGCTTCCGTGCTGAAGTTGCTAGAACAAACTGTCCGTCGCCTTGTCGAGCCGTCTTAAGGAGCCGCCGCTTTCGTTGAGGTGACCGACCAGTTCACCGGAGAGCCGATAAATCCTGCTGCCCTTCAGGTCGTAAAGCTTCCGCCCCTTAAGGTCGAAAATAGCGGAATCGATCACCACGGCGACGTGCACGCCATCACTGTTGACTATGTCGCCCTTCAAGCGTGGTCTCCCTTGGTTTCGCGACCTCGGTGGCCTGCGACCCTTACTGCTTCCTGAAGTCGATGCTTCTTAGGATGATCCCGGCGGGCACACCTTCGAACTCGCCCGCCATGTATTTGACGGTGGCGCGGGCTTCAATGCGCGCTCGGAGTCGCATGAACTGTGCTTCGCGCTCGCTCGATGCTGCGCGTCCCGCGCCTTCCAGCTCATCCATTGCGGAGGTCGAGATCGCGCAGGGGACGACCTTCGCGCCGTCGCGCATCGAGAACTGGACGATCATGCGGTCGTACTCGAAACTGGTGAAACAAGCTTGTTCAAGTGCCATGCGACTAATCCGTTGCCGTTGGCCGAAGCCGGCTCAGCCCTGCCCATCGAGCCGGGCAAAATCCGCCAGAATCGCCGCGACGAGATCGCGATGCCTTGTGTCGTCAGGCAACAGGCTCGCAGCGTAGATATTCAGCACGTACCGTGCCTTGGCGGCGGCTTCCGGCCAAGAGGTCGCGGCGACCGACATGAGTCCGCTTTCCAGCACGCTTTGCCGTTCGCGCAGCTCCCGCGCACGGCCTTCGACATCCGTCATTGCGCGGCGGATTTCCGTCGCCTTCTGCGCCGCCATCCCGCGATGCTTGTCGAGATCGAGCGGTTCGTCACTCATCTGGCATGCTCGCGTCGATCCGTTGTGCATCCGCCAGATCGACCGGACCGATGGAAAACATCTCCATCCTGGCGCCGTGCGAGGCTGCCGGCACGATCATCATGGTCGCACGCGGCGATAAGACGCGAAGGAAAGCCCTTCGATCATCTCCTCGTCAGTGATGACCTCGTAGCGTCCGGCAGGGAGAGGGTGATCGATACCTCTGATCTGGAACGAATGCTTGAAGGTGACCACTTCCCGTCGCGAGCGAGTTTTCATTTACGCCCGCCTTTTACCAATGCTCGGGCGCCGATGTCGGCTCGCCCATAAGCAACCATGCGCTCTTTCAGCCGCATTAGCCACCGCTTTCTCACCGTCCGATGTCGCGGCGCGGAACGCCTCAAGCGCTCGTTGTTCCGCCGAAGGACGCGTCATGACGTCCCATAACCGCCAATTCGTCGGCATCCATCGGTCACTGAGAGTTAAGTTTGCTCCCGCCAAAGACGAGGAGCGTCCATTTTCATAGCTTCGCGTAGGTCCACTTTATTGTGCCGCCGGTGGTCGCCCCACTGTTTCTCCTGCTTTTGATTACTGTGATAGCTCTGTTGCCCGCATCGGGCGTTGGCCGACCCCTCGCACCGAGCGAGAGGCGGATATAGGGCCTCACTGGAAACGTCTAATCTCGAAGGTGAACGTCGCCCGTAAGACCGGTCCATCTTCGTCACGAACGTTGATTGCAAGACGGCGGGCAGGAGCATCGATAGTGCAGCGTCGAACTTCATCCTTGGCCAAGTGTGCCAGCGCCAAGGTTGCTTCGTGATGCATAGCCTCCAGCGAAACGAGATCTATCCCCTGTTCGTCGGGGATCATCTCGTCACCTTCGCGCTGATCGAAAAAGTACCTACGCATGCAATTGCTCCCGAATAAGGCGGGAGCGCTGTAGCGTCTCTCTGTCACCGGAAAATGCCCAGGTCGGATCGGTGATGGTTGCCAAGCTAGCCGACTTCCAAGCATTCCTCAATCTTGGACGATGGGTCAGTTCGGATTGTGGTGAGGTTCGGGCTGGTATGTTGACCGGCCAGGGTGCATACTCGACGAATGAAAAACCGCATCGGCTGGACGACTTGCCCCTCCATTGGCGGCAAATACGCAGTGGCCGAACTGCTTGAGGGTGGTGTAGTCGGCAATGGACTCATCACCTTCGCCACCAAGGCGCAGGCCCAGGAATTCATTGATTCTGGCCAGGCCGATGAGCTGGGGTCGCGTGGTTTCGTCCCGAAAAGCAGCGAATGACCACGCGCGACGAATGGACCGTAGACCTTGAGTGTCCACGTTGTGGGAGGCTCGACGTGGCACGTCTCTCACAGGCGGATGGCTACGCCTATGTGAGGGGGGACATCGCTACACGCGCCGATCATGTGCCGGCCGGGTTTGCCTGCATTGATCCGGAGACCAGCAGCTTTCAGTGCTCGAAATGTCAGGTGCTAATACCGTGATGTTGCTGCCGCGAATGAGCGACAAGCGAGCCATCGCTATTCTTCGCGAATTGCACACTGCGGAGGAGTGTTTTGTCGGGATGGTCGTCGCGCTGACCGGCGGTGACGGGGCATGCCACATGGTGCTTCGCAAAGCGGGCCAATCGTCGAGGACTTTATCCGATGAGCAGTGGAAGTAGCCAACGGTCGCAATCCCTCTCCAGTAGCGTTCACGACACGAGTGACAACCTGCGTGCGCAGCCCGCCGCAGAGCAGAACGCCCTTTACACCATCAAGCTAGCCATATAGCGTCCGCGTACAGGTTAGCAAAATGCTCACCTCGAAGCTGCCCATGAAGTAGCGACTTCCGAAGTCGCCGCCAGTCGTCGTCGTAGCAGCAGCTCACGTGCCATCGGAAGGCGCAATCATAACATTGTGTTTATCACAGCGCCCCAGCGTCGCAGGTGCGTCTCTGCGCGCGCTCAAGAAAGGCGACCTTCATGAAACCTCCTGCAATCTTGCAAGGCGAGGCACGGACCCGCTTCCTTCAGGGGATTGCCTTCGGCGCGGTGGCGACCATGGCGATTGGATTTATCTGGGGCGGTTGGGTCACAGGGGAAAGCGCTAGAATCATGCGCACTACGGCGGAGACCAGCGGCCGGATGTCCGTTCTGGTACCGCTTTGCGTCGCTCAGTTCACAGCCGCGGACGGCGCTCTCGCCAAATTCAAGGCGGCAAGCGCTTATTCCAAAGAGAACGTCGTCAGCGAATTCGTGAAGAATGTGGCATCCACCAGCATGGATTACTCGTTCGCAAAGGCTTGTGCCACCGGGATCGAAACGGAACTCGCAAACGCAGCGACAAAGAGTTGACGAGCGTACCAGCAAGCCGGGTCAAGGATTGCGACCCGAGATTGCCATTCGTGCTTCATGAGGTGCGGATGACGCCGGCTCGATTCTGTGCGCTAACGAAGCGGAGGCACCCGCGACGGCAGCCGATGAAGCCGAAACGTGACGAATCGCAGGTGCGTCAATCTGAGCTCAATTGGTCGGATCGAGACTGCGCGTCAGGAAATGCATAGCTGGTCGGTAGAAAATGGACGACGGTCCTGAAGAGCGGTCACGATGTCGCGCCAGACGCACTTTCTCGTTCAATCCTTTGACCCTGCGAAAGGCGATCAGTTAAAGGCCGATGCGCCAATTGCGTGCCGGAGCGAGGAAAGTGCGCGTCAACTGCCGAAAGGCTTGCCATGAGCAAGGCAGGCGTCGTTGCCTTCCCGACAAGCTCGGATACCGAGACGGGCGACTACGACGACCAGCCGACTGTGTTCTTTCGAGCAGGTAGGGTGCCGGCTGAGTTCGACTCGATGCCTTGATGTCTATTTTGCGTCACTGCTTCTTCAGCAATGAGGACTGGCGTGCGTTATGTCTGAATCGAGAAAGATCGAGACAATTGCGGCGGCGGCCGAACCGAAAGATCGGACCATGGCAGCAAACTCTCGATTTCAGCGAGATGGTGGCGCAACGATCAGTGCAGGAGCCTGCGACGGGACAAGTGATATTTTATGCCCGTTGGCTCTTCTCGAAAAGTGTCGGATGGGAGTGGCCTTCCTGGAAGTAGATTTTGGTTTCGTAACCATGCGCCAATCGACCACATGCGTAAAAAGGGAAATTCGATGCGAAGTATTATTGCAGTGTTGGCTTTGTTTGCATGTGTGCAAAGCGCCATCGCTAGGGTGTGTCGCGGCCCCGAATATTGACCCCTTTCGGCTTCCAACATTGACCCCGGCAAACCGCTTTGATCCGAAATGGATTGAGCCACTTACTGCGTAAGAGGCGGGGTCAACCTTGGGCGCCGGTCGGGGGTCAAAAGCCACGCCGATCCACACAAGAACACCCCGTATGCGTCATGGTACCACAAGATGACGCCATTTCGCAGTTGAGCCTTCATGCCGCGCAAACTGAGGACCTACCAGACTTCGCTCGGATTCGACGATCTCGCAATCGCGGCGCCATCGATGAAGGCCGCCCTCGAGGCCTGGGGCGCCGGCGGCAATCTCTTTCATCAACGGGCCGCCAGAGCAACCGATGATCCCGAGGTCATCGCCGCGACTATGGCGAAGCCGGGCGTGGTCCTGAAGCGCCCGGTGGGATCTAACGGACGCTTCGCCGAGCATGCCGAACTTCCCGATCTAGACGGTGAGCCGAGAGCGCCGTAGAAGGTCCGTCATTCGACGAAGCGACGGGAGATCAGCGTCGAGGAGTCGCGCAAGGCCGCTGCGGAGTTCGAGCGCGAAGAGAAGCGCCGGGATGCTCAGCGCCGCAAGGAGGAGGCGGCTCGGGAGAAGGAGCAGGCCAAGCGCGAGAAGCTAGTCACCAAAGCGCAGGCGGCGCTGGACGCTGCCCAGCGGGAGCATGACGAACGGTCGCGAAACCTCGAAGCCGAGCGGCGTGATCTCGAGAAGCGGATCGAGGCGGAGGACAGGCGCTGGGAAGCCCGGAGGGAGAAGCTCAAGGATGCGGTGCGCCGCGCGAGGGAATAGGCCCATCACAGGGCCGCTATCCGCCCAGACATTCCGGACAGGTGTCGCCGATCGAATCCAGTACGTCCCGGACTTCCTCGGCGGCGTCGGTCGGCGAGCACCCGGTCGGCGGATCCTGCCTGGCGATCTCAAAAGCGCGTTCACGGGCGTGCGGGTCGGCCCGGTCCTGCATCCAACCGTGCTCTTCGCACTCGCGGACAGCGCTGGCTTGCTGCAGCACGGAAATGGCCCATCCACGAAGGGTCCTTATGGCGGGCCGTCGTTCCTTGGTCATCAGCATCGCGTTGGCTCCTGCCGGGGGCGAATCCTTACGACCCGGTGCTCGTTCCGGGCGGTTAGCACGGGGCAGGGATTCGCAATCGGCAGGGCTGCGGCTTGTCCACCTGTTCCGCACCGACTGTGCAGAACGCTATGCTTGCGGCGCGGGGTCTAGCGAGCAAAGGTCGCGAGAGTTAGTCATTCCCGTAATCAGGACTCGTACTCCATCTCTCGCTCTTGTCGATCCTGTAGCCCGTGTCCAGCCCGGCAGCGGCGATCTCGGCGCTGCTGTAGAGGGATAGATCGCACGTCGGGCAGCGAAATTCCTCCCCTGCGAACTCTCGGTCAACGATCTCCCAGATGGCGTACTCGTCGCGTTCCTCGCTGATGTCCTCACTGGTCTGATGCGGGTGCCGCGCGTTTATGACGGGAGATCATTCAATCTTGCCGCGGCGTGCGTCTCTGCCTGTCGCGGGCGGCCCGCACCTTGGCACGATTGCCGCAGACGCGCATTTCGCACCAGCGGCGGACGTTGTTCTTGGTGGTGTCGAAGAATAGCCAGCCGCATTCCTGGCCTGCGCAGCGCCTGGTGCGCAAGAGGTCCTTTTCCATGAGCAGTGTCAGGGCCGACAGCGTGATCGGACCCAGGATCGCCGCTTCGATGTCGCGACGCGGATCAAAGACCCAGATGTAGCTGCCGAGACGCATCCGCATCTCGGCGTGGCGCAGATTCGCAGCGTGCGCGGCTGAGAGCAGGTCGAGCAGTCTGGCCGAGACCGGACGTTGCTCGGCGAGCGCGGTGCCGATCGTCCAGATCAGCTCGCGCAACTCGATCGCGCGTTCGAAGATGCGGCGCGCCCGACGCGGATGGCCTGACAGCGTGGAACGTATGTGGGCGCAGTCGGAGGGCGGCATTATGCGGGCGTGCTCGACCCACTGCATCAGCGTGTCGAAATCCCTCAAGTGCTCCTGGTGGGCCGGCAAGCCGCGCGCCGAGGACGTGTTGGTGAAATCCCATGCCAGTTCCCCGCCGACCAGATCGAGGCTGCCGGCACGTGAGGGCGGGAGCACGGTTCTGGTCCGGCTATGGTTGCTCATGTGTAACCATCAAACTGCGTTTTGGGAGCCCGCGCTGATCTACCGCGCAACGAAAGCGCCCCATCTCAGGCGTTTTCGCGCGGCGGCGCAAGGGAGGAAATGTAACCGTCTATCGATGATTGACGGGAAGCGAGGTGCGTGACAGCCTGTGACCGGCAAAACGTCGTTTGGAGGTTACCATGACCCGTTGTCGCGGCGCTCTCCCCCTGCTTGTGTCCGTTCTTGTTGGGTCTGTGGTTGCCTTGGCGGTCGCGGCCCCCGCCGCCGCGCAAATGGCCGGCATGGAGGTCAAGATCGGCATTGGCGGGCCGCTGACGACGACCTCGGCCGGCTTCGGCGTCGAGATGAAACAGGCCGTCGACCTCGCCGTCGATGAGCGCAACGCGGTCGGCGGCATCGCCGGCGCCAGGGTGTTGGCCGTGGCGGTGGACGACAAAGCCGACCCCGAAGCCGGCAAGGCGGTGGCCAAGGGCTTTTGCGATGATCCGGCCATTCTGGGCGTGGTCGGCCACGTCAACAGCGGCGTTGCCATCGCGACGGGGCAGATTTACGCGGACTGCTCGTTTGCGGTGATCACGCCGATGGCGTCGAACCCGAAAGTGACCGAGAGCGGCTTTGCCACCGTCTTCCGCCTGACCAACCGCGACGACAGGAAGGGGCCGGGTCTGGCACGCTATCTGATCGAGAACATGAGCAAGAAGCGCGCGCTCGTGGTCGACGACGGCACGTCCTATGGTGTCGGACTGGCCGATCAGTTCGTCGCCGGTTTTGGCAGCGGCGGCACGGTGGTGGCGCGCAAATCAGTGAAGGTGGGCGAGAAGGATTTTGCCGATTTCGTCAAGTCGTGGCCGAAGGATTTCGACGTGGTGTTCTTTGCCGGCATTCGCGAAGGCGCGCTGATCCTGAAAGAGATGCGCGCAGAAGGACTGACGCAACTGTTCACCTGCGGGGACGGCTGCTGGGACACCAAAGCGTTCATTCAGGCATCCGAAGGCGCCGCTACGAAAGCAGAAGGTGTTCGCATTCTCTCCGCCGCGCCCGCGATCGGGACCGTTCCCGGCAGCGCCGAGTTCGGCGCGAAATACACGGCGAAGTACGGGCCGATCAACAACTATGCGGCAAGCTCCTACGATTCGGCGCGCGTGCTGATGGTTGCGATCGCTGATGCCGCCAAGGCGAAGCAAGGTGTGCCGACGCGCGCCGATGTCGTGGCGGCGCTTCGCAAGCTGACTTTCCAGGGCATCGCCTATGCGAGGCCGGTGCAGTGGACCGAGAAGGGCGACAACAAGTCCGCCGTGATCTTCGTCAATGCGGTCGAGGGCGACCATTTCAAGCCGATCGATCAGATCCGCGAATAGGGATCGTTGCCGCGCCGTGGTCCCTGATCTGGCGAACCAGGGTGACGAACTCCGCAGGGAGCAGGGTGGTCATAGACCTCCACGGTCTTCATAAGGTTCATTACGCGAACCGTGTCTCTCGCGACGAGTTCGCCTGGCCGTGTTCCGCAGGCGCAGCGCCCGTAGGGATGCAGAATCGAATCCAGCGCGAATGACTCAGATCCAGCCAAGATCGAAAGAGGCTCCCCCTGCGATATTCGCATAAGGAGGCATCTCCGAAGAAGTGTCGGCCCTACTCGAAGAACTACTGTCGTTTCTCGTTCGATCTGAGTCTTTCTGCTTCAATCGGCTACTGTCGTCGCGACTGGACGATCCGGTCGATGAGCTCGTCCGGCATCTCGTCGATGCCAAGAGCGAACTGCACGTTGGGCGAGCCGCAGCGCGGGCATTCGTGCCGCCTCGGATCGTAGGTGAACTCGCCTTCCCGGGCGCAGGCGCGGCAGCGAAATCTGGCCATCGCTATTCCTCCGCCGGGGTCCACCAGAAGCCGTCCTCGCAGACCGCCCACTCGCGTGCGGCAGCGATCCAGAGGATCTCTCCGGTGACGCATACCGTTCCGTGGCTCTTCCCGACCAGGCTCGTCGATGGTCCCGTGCCCGTCTCGATGCCCATCAAGATCGTGGCCGGGCTGTAGAACTCTTCCTCATCCGGATAGCGGATCAGATCGATGCCGAACCGCGCGCGCCGCAGCGTCCGTTGGGAGATATCCCGGTCGATCTCGTCCGGATATCCCGGGCGCCAGCCGGTGCGGCACCGATCAGCGAGGGCTTCGATCTTGAGACTGGCGGTCTCAGCATGAACGATGGCCGGCACCACCCGTTCGGCTGTTCGACTTCATGCAGGACGAACCGAAGGATGCTGGCCCTGGTCTCCTCCGAGACATTGCCTTCCCAGCCGATGCGCAGGATCCCGAACTTCTGCTTGATGCGGTGCCAATAGAATCGCAGCGTGCCGAACTTTTCCTTGATTTGCGTGGCTTGAAACGTCCCGCCCTCGGCCTGGACCGCCGTCCGGATCCGGCCGCAGCACCGCTCCAGGAGGTCGCGCCAGCCGTTGCCGACCTCGGGCCAGCCCTGCGCCAAGGGCGGATCGCCGACCGGGTGGAAGATATCGGGATAAGCGTCAACCAGCTTGGCCCGCCAATCGTTGGAATTGACCATCGAAGTGTCTCGTGACGAAAAGAGTTGTGCCTGTCGACGAGCCGGCGAATGACATCGATCCGGTGATCGCTACCGGAGTGCGGACCCGGCTCTTTCGTGCAGCCGTCGAGGTGTCTCTCTAACGCTCACGCACCACGCTGCGCGGCCCTAAGGGGCCGTCGTGGATCTCGATTTCCACCAGCCCTTCGCACGCCAACGCACACACGGCGGCGAAGATGTCGCAGCACGGGCGGGCGCGCTCCTCGATTTCAAGTATCGTTTGCGGGCCATCTTCGGCGAGCGCCGCTGCGATCTTCAGTCGGTCCCTGATAGATACGTGGAAGCGCGCGTTGGACCAGACTTCTCGCACGTTGGAGTAGATCGGCTCGCGTCTGATGTCCTCGGCATCGCGTTCCAGAAGGCGCAGCCCTTCCGACGTCAGCACCTCGCTGAGTCGCTGGTAGTCGGCTGCGGATCGCTGCGGTCGCCTTTCGCAGACGGCGAGCAGGAAATCTCCGTCGATCCTTTGCAGCACCACGCTCATCAGCGTGGGCGGCGTACCATATGGGTTCGGAGCCTTCCGATACTGAAGCGCGCGTACCTGCGCATCAAGGCTCGCCTCCTGGAGCGCGTCACGGAGGAGGAGGCTTTCAACGGGAATGGCGACCTTGCATTTCGGGCCGGAGAAGGTGGTCGATGTTGCCTTGCGAAGGGGTTGGTTGCCATGCATGACACGGTGTCCTGAACGCGTTGGCGGAGCAGACGGCGACGTTCCGGACGACGGTGATGATCGATGAACATGAGCGCGTTCCTTCCATAGGTGAATTCGAAAAGACCGATTTCGGCGGACCGCGCCGGACAAGCGAAGCCGAGTACGAGCGAGGTCTGGTTGCCCAGGACGAGCGCTTTCGATGTGCTGAATGCGAGGCGAACTTGTGAGTGCGTCAGTTCAACAACAGTGCTGTTCTGCCGGGTCGCATGCTGTAGGACCCAAATGTCAAGAGGCCAGCTCGGAGGTTTGGTCGATGACACGTTAAAGCGTGTCACAAAATTGCGCCAAAGATATGGCGGTCAGCCACCACAGCGGAAAATCGTGCGAACCGCAATGTTGGGCGACGCCGACGGATCCCTGCGGCGTGGTGGCAGGGGCCGTAGCGTGTGGCGGTGCCACTCGCGCACACCACTCCAGTAGCAACCGTCCTCGTTCTCATAGACGCCGCCCGCGTTCGGCCGACAGTTCGTTCCAATCCCCAAGCTTCAACACGATAATCCGAGGTTTGACTGATCTGGGTCTAGCCAATCCAACACGATTCCGAAAACGATCTTTCCTCCCGGTTCCACTGGCGCATACGATGACACGCTATAAAGTGTCGAAGATCTGACTGATCAACCAGCTAAATTTCGGCTATCCTGATGATCGTGTTGAGATCGTGGTGATCCAGCGATCGTGCAGCTCGGATTATCGCGTGATATTCTCTAGGTTGGTGCAGCCGCCTTCTCCCGCTTTGTGTGATCGAGGATCTAGCTATGCCAAAGCCGGTTCAAATCGACGCCGACCTGTACGCGCGCGCGGCCACTGCGGCATCGCGCGAAGGAAAACACGTCGAGACTTACATAAACGAGCTGCTCCAAATGCAGCTGAGAGATGTGGAGAGAATGCACGAGATTGTTAGGGATCTCGATGAGATCGCTGGAGACGATGCCGAAGAGGCGTGGATTCTCCGCGGAAACTCTACACGGGCAAAAGGCTCAGGCTCGTGAGGCCTCCAACACGACAATCCGGATAGCCCAAATTTCCGCGCCAAATGGGCGGTGGCTCAGGAATGCCCGGATCCGACCCGCGGATCGCCGCTGTTCGCCGCGAACAAGCCGGCAAGATCAACGTCCAGCGCGATTGCAATTCTAACAAGGGAGTCCAGCGTTACGTTGGCCTCCCTGAGCTCGATCTGGCTGACCAGCGCCTGGCGGACCCCGGCTCGTTCGGCCAGATCCCGCTGGCTCAAGTTCGATAACTGCCGCCGCTCCTTGACCCTGCGGGCCAGCGTCGCCCGCAGCTGCGATTGAGCCTCAAGGAAGGATTCAGATGTCGCCAAGCGCTCACTCCCGGAATCCTTGGTTTGGAAGGACCGCAGTTTGACATGTTAGGCGAGACGGCGCCACATTTCCGACCGAGCATTTCGTCCGTCCCCGACTTCAAATAGCAGAGTCAAACGGACGGCCACAGGTCTCCAACCCGGCTCGGCCGCAAATGTGCAACAGTCGCTTTTCGCTAGGTCAAATGAGATCGGCGAAATCTTTGGGAATGTAGCGTTCCTCGATGAATTTTGATCGACATGAGCAGGGTCGAACGAATCCTTGCGGTGGATGAAAAATTCGATTGCATCGTTGAAACGAACATCGAAAGGCTGCGGAGGATCGATGCCGTGCTTGCCCGAGGCGGTAGACTCACTCTAACCAAGAACCAGCTACCAAGTTCGTACGTGAGCCGAAGATGCCAAAGCCGAGCCGAAATCTGCCCACCAGCGGTTACGCAATCATGATCGATGGCCTTGTGAAGACCGAGTTCGCGACGAGAGATGGGGGTGGAGATCGCGGCGCGGGATCTGAAGCGGCGATTTCCCATGCTGCAAGTCAAAATCTACGATGCGGTCGCTGGGCAGATCGTGGCGTGAGTGCGTCTTGACCGTCCGTCACCGTTTGTACGCGTCCTAGTCCTTTTCTGTTCCGCAGTGAACAAATGCGGTCGCTGGGGCAATGCCCTCGGCGAACGGCCGAGCGCTGGACTCGGGTCAGGAGGGCCGCCGGTGTTTCCGACAGCGGCGGTCCGGCAGCGCCAAGTTCACGCGCTGCGAAGCCGCCCTTGGCGTTGCTGCCGTTTGCCGCGGTTTGCCGCCGGTCGTGAACCGCGGTCGCGGCGAGGCTGCGAGCGGCCCCGGTGCTGCTGCGGTCCTGGGACCTGCGGCAGCTTCGGCAGCGGCCAGCCGAGCTTCGCCGGGCTGTTCGGGTCGAGTTCGTGCGGCATGGGCAACGTGCCGCCGGCCTTGACATAGGCCAGCAGCACCGCGTCGCTCCACAATTTCATCGCCTCGGTCTTCAATGGCATCTCTTGGCTCGTGAGGTAGAACTCCCGCGTGACCTCCGACATCTCGTCGTCCGGATCGCTGCGGTCGTGCGGCAGGACATGGCCGAGCAGGGCCGACACGGCCGCCCCCGAGACCTTGTCGGGATGCTCCTTCAGGAAATCTGTTCCTATAGTCCGCACGAGGTGGGGCCAGAAGCGCGGCAGATCCCGCAAATAGTTTTCCGTGTACTCTCCTTTGCTGTTCTTCTTCCTGCCGCCCATGGCGCGCAAATGCGCATTCAGGCTGCTAGGATAGAGCCCGAGATCCGGGTTTTGGGGGTGATTGCGGCGGCTCCTTCTTCGGGAGGAGGCGAACATCCAATCGCTTCTGCTGCGCAGGCCGCGCTTCTTGGCGATGAGCGCTTCAAAATCTCGCTCGCAACAGCGTACGATGTGCAGCAGGAAGGGCGGGATCGGGAGCATGAAGCGCCGCTTGTTCTTGACGCCCTCCGCGGGCCATTCCGCCGTGCCCCAGGGTTGAGCGGCCGTGGAATACAGGTTCAGCGGATCGACATATTGCAGCTTGCTCCGCCTGAGCTGGGTGCAGGTGTATTTTCGGTTGAGCGTGAACACCAGCCACCACAGGCTGGCCCGGACTGCAGGCGAGACTTTGCGGTTTCCGCTGCGGCCGGCGCAATAGCGTTCGTGGATGACGAGCAGCTGACCCAGCGCCTCGACCTTGAACGCCGCCCTTGCGGCGTTGAATTCGCGATCGCGGTCCTCCATCTCTTCGATTTCATCGGCGGTCGGCTGCGGTGGTTTGATCTCCTCCCACCAGGGTACGACGCCGACGAGTCCGCTCTCGATGGTTCGTTCGGAACGGGCCCAGGTCAGCGCGGCCCGCACCCAGGCGAGTGTCTTGCAGCAGGCGCCGTGCCCTCGCTCGCGGTGGACGGCATCGAGCAGTTCGATCAGGTCGACGTCGGTCAGATTGGTCAGCCTCTTGGTCTGCCAGGCGGCGAACTGGGGCTTGTCGAAGCAACCTGCGATGTCGCTCAAGGTGCTCGGCGCCGGCGGTTTGACGCGCTTGCCCTTCTTGCGCTTGACGCGTCGCGAGGCCTGGAATTGGCGGTCGAGGTCGGCCCAGCTCCACCCCTTTGTGTGCGGGCGTCGGCCCGACCGCATCGCATAGTAGCGCGCGCCGGCGATGTCGCGCGCCTTTTTCACAGTGAGATAACTGTCGTCGCCAGGCTCGCGTTTGGCGTTGCCGATCCGCTGCATCCGCGGCTTGGCCCGGACGAACCAGCCGATGCGGGGCCCTCGCTGGCGCAGGATCAAATAGCGCTGCTGCGTGTCGCAGTAGTCGTAGACCTCTTCCGAATCCTTGGCGCGCGCCGCACGGGTCAGCGCCGCGGTCACGGTCGCGTCGCTGATCAGGACCCGCGTCGACTTCTCAGGCGGTTTGCGTGCGCGTGACATGGCCACCTCCATGGCCCCTGCCCGTAGCGCTATCGTAGCACCAAGGGCCGGGGAGGGGCGGAAAATCACCCGTGCAAGTCCCTGGCGGCGTGCAGTTTTTACCACCTTTTCGGCCGAATTGGCGCAAGATACCCGCCCCAAGGACTCATCAAGGATCCAAACCGTTAGAGCACGGGAATCATAATCCTGGGGTCGGGGGTTCGAGTCCCTCTCCCGCTACCATATTGATCTTGTTCGTTATTCATCAAATTCTCGGCGTTACACCTTCTCCGCGTCGACCGCTTGAAAGTCCTCCTCGTACAAGATTCGTAAGAGTTGCAACTGGCGACCGCAGACTTCTGCAGCGGGTTTGGCTTACCTTAACCCCAGCATGGTGGATGATGCCGATTGACGCCCAGCCCCTGGGGTTGGGCCGAGATCACATTCGGCTGCAGGCGAAAAAGACTCTCGGAAAAGCGACCGGATCAAGTTGAACCGCCCCGGGATTGCCGGAGGCCTTTTGGTTTAAGTTATGCCGCCCTGGCCGGTTGTTCCAGCATGGCGCAATAGCGTTGCTCGGCTTCGGCTGGCGGTATGTTGCTAATGGGCTGAGGAGCCGCGGGTTGTTGAACCAATCGACCCATTCGAAGGTTGCGAACTCAGCGGCCTCGAAGTTTCGCCATGGTCCGCGCCGATGGATCACCTCGGCCTTGTAGAGACCGTTGATGGTTTCGGCGAGAGCGTTGTCGTAGGAATCTCCGACGCTGCCAACGGAAGGCTCGACGCCAGCTTCAGCCAGGCGCTCGGTGTACTTGATAGAGACGTATTGGCTCCCACTATCGCTATGACGATCCTGCGGGCATAGGCGTCGATCACGAAGGCGACGTAGACGAAGCCGCTCCAGGTCGCGACATAGGTGAACTCGGAGAGCCAAAGGACACCCGGCCGCGGCGCCCTGAACTTTCGGTTGACGTGATCCAACGGGCATGGTGCGGCCTTGTCGCTGACTGTAGTCTTGACGGATTTTGCCGCGGATGTCTCCTTGCAAGCCCATGTCCCGCATCTGTCGCGACACTGTGCAACGGGCAACATCGAAGCCTTCGCGCTTGAGCTGCCGTCAGGCCTTGCGCACGCGATAGATCCGGAAGTTCTCATCGAACACGCGACGAACCTCGATCTTCAGCCTGATATCCTGCCTGCCGCGTGCCGACAGCTTGTCCGGATCGCGCCGCCTGGCCACATGGGCATGGTAGGTCGAGGGAGCGATCGGCAAGACCTTGCAGATCGGCTCGACCCCATGCGCCCCACGATGATCGTCGATGAAGGCGATCATGGCTCGGACCGGCGGTCGAATTCCGCCATCGCAAAATAAGCGCTTGCCTTGCGCAGGATCTCATTGGCCTGCCGGAGTTCGCGGTTCTCTCGCTCGAGGGCCTTCAGCTTCTCGGCCACGTCGGTCGGAACGCCGGCCTGCTGCCCGCTGTCGATGTCGGCTTTCTTCACCCAGTCATGCAGCGTCTGCGGCGTGCAGCCGATCTTGGCCGCAATGGAGGTCACCGCCGCCCAGCGCGAGGGTTGCTCGCTCGCGTGATCCAGAACCATCCGAACCGCACGGACCCGGACCTCGGGTGAAAAACTTGTTCGTCTTAGCGATGATTTCGGCCCGAGCGGCGATCATAGCTGTTCTTTCTTAGATCGATCGCAAGCCACCGGGTGTTGCGAAAGGCACCCTGAAGCCGACCTCTCACCGGGGCCGAGATCCTATTCTTTTGCGGGCGCGCAGTATGATCGGTCCGGTGAACGTGGATCTCACGACGCGCACTCTATCAAGATCGCCAGCACCTTCATTATCAAAAAGATGCCACGCCAATGCTGCCGCGACGATCGTCGGATTCCCACCAACGGCGATCCTGTCCCGGGAGCGGCATCGTCGAATCCGACGATAGGAAGAATATTCTGATCCGTATATGACGCTAAAAAACAACATTGGGAGGGATTGATGCGTTCCGAGAAAAATCCACGCTCGGCCTTGGCTATGTATTCGAGCGTTTCGCTGGCCGTGCTTACAGCAAGCATTTCGTCCGCGGCAGCTGCCGCGCCGACCTGCTCAAACCTGGTGCTTCTGACACTCCCCAATACGACCCTTTCCTCAGCCCAGTCCTATTCCGCTGGCCAAACTCTAGCACCGGGTGTTGTAGCGCCCGTCGATCTATGCCGGGTGGTTGGCATGGCCACGCCGACGGCGGCCTCAAACATCAATTTCGAGGTCTGGTTACCCAACTCGAATTGGAGCGGTCGATACCAGCAGGTTGGTAACAGTGGCTTGGCTGGAACTGTTCCTGCAATTTTCATGTCCTTCGGCGCAAGCAAGAACAATGTCGTCGCAGGCACCGACGACGGCAGCAGCCAACTGCCGGGGCAGCCAGCGGGCTTGTTCGGTCAATCTCGCGACAAGCTTGAGGATTATGAATCGCGCGCGGTGCATATGACGAACGTCAATGCCAAAGCGCTCATCCAGGCCTTCTACGGCAAGGGACCCCAGTACTCATACTTCACCGGCTGTTCAAAGGGCGGAGGTGAGTCTCACTTTTCTGCGCAGCGTCATCCCGACGATTTCGATGGAATCCTAGGCGGCGCAGCTACAAATAATTCGACGGGCCTGATCACTGGTTGGGCTTTGAACGTTCAAGCTGTTCAGCTCAATACTCCAGGTTTCGTGCCGGCAGCCAAGGTGGCGGGTGCGCTGATTCCGGCTATGGATCAACAATGCAAGCATGCCAAGGCGGTGCCTACGGACCGCTTCCTCTCCTATCCCGACAAGTGCCGCATCGACTTCAGCAAGCTGGTCTGCACTGGCGCGTCCAACAACAGTTGCTTGACCTATCCGCAGATCAATGGTGTCAAGGCGGTGCTTGAGGGCCCCCGCACCAGCTACGGCCGTC
This sequence comes from Bradyrhizobium sp. T-1, assembly GCF_053592855.1. Lineage (NCBI taxonomy): Bacteria > Pseudomonadati > Pseudomonadota > Alphaproteobacteria > Hyphomicrobiales > Nitrobacteraceae > Bradyrhizobium > Bradyrhizobium sp. T-1. The sequence continues at coordinate 1,723,243 of NZ_CM132115.1, forward strand.
AAATTGCGCCTGGCTACGAACCTGATTTCGCGGGGTGGGTGGGCACCATCATCAATGACGCTCAGACACCGCCGGCAACGCCCACTACATCGCAAGCATTCTTGGATACCGCCGTCTTCAGCTATTGGTTGAGACCGCCCGTCACCTTGGCGGGGTTCAACTTCGACACCGATTGGCAGGGGTTCGTAAACGATCTAGGAAAAATTGTGGATGCGGTAGATCCTGATCTTCGGAAATTCAAGGCGCGCGGCGGCAAGATGATTCAGTATGCTGGTCTCGCCGACCCGCAAGTGACCCCCAAGTTCGCGATTGATTATTACAACTCGGTCGTCGACTTTAATCGCAAGAATCGAGATGGTCGTGGCGAGAATAGAGATCGCAACGACGGAAATGGTCAGGGCGGCGCCAATCCACTCACCGAGACGCAGGATTTCTACCGCCTGTACCTTGTTCCCGGCATGGGTCACTGCTTTGGCGGGGAAGGACCAAATTACTTTGGCTCGTTTGATGGCGGGCTGCCGGGTGGCAACCCCGGAAGCGATATTATTGCAGCACTCGAATATTGGGTCGAGAAAGGGAGCCCACCTCATGCAATTGTCGCCTCAGGAACGAACAACGCTTTTAGTCCTAGCAAGCCGTTTACGCGGCCACTATGTCCCTATCCGCAAATAGCGGTCTATACCGGCGTTGACACCAACGATGCAGCGAGCTTTGAGTGCCGGCCCGATTCAGACCACGACCAGCACTGAAAAGAGTCAGGACGGGATTCGGTAAATCCTGACGACCACCAAGTCGAAACGGGGGCGCTCGAAATCTCAAGCCCCCGTTCCTGACAACAAGGCCCTAATCGCCCTACGTCAATGATATGGCGAGACCTGATCGAACTCGCGTTAGAATTCTGAATCGACGCAGAAGACAGAGCGTCCTTGTTGATCTGGAGCGATCGTGATTTGATCAAATGCACAGCCAAAACTCATTCCGCTGTGCGGTGCGTCAATGACCAGAGAAAACAGGAAGTTGGACACCCGGATTGGAAAGAAAGACCCATCTGGCGCTCTACCAAGCCCTCCGGACTCCTCTGGGAGAGTCGATCGCCCAGTCGGAAAAGATGCTCAAGTTGCGCGACGGAACGTCATAAGCGCTGTTTGTGATAGCAGCTGGGCGGAGCTGGTTCTGCTGCAAGCGCCTGCGGGATTTGGCAAGACAACCGCAATGCGGCAGCTTCGGGAACGCCTAGAGAACGATGGTGTTACAACCGCTTGGTTGACGCTTGATCTTGCTGATAATGACGTTGTGCGCCTTCTTGCGTCGCTTCGTGCTTCTCTAGAACGCATCGCCAAAGGGATCTCAAGGGCTGATCCTGCTGCGGCGCTTGGTAAGATTGCGGCTCGCGGAAATCCCGTCGCTCTATTTCTTGATGACTGTGAGGTGCTTCATGATCCCGCCGCGTTGTCGGTTGTTCGCGAGCTTATTGAGCGTCTGAACGGATCTGTTCGGATCTTTATGGCATCCCGGAATCTTCCTCAGTTCGGGTTGGCCAAGCAGCGCGCAAGAGGACATCTCCTCGAGATGTCAGCGGAGAACCTAAGGTTTCATTTGAGTGAGACGGAGGAGTATCTGCTCCAGGGTCGGCAGCTGGATCTTTCGGCGGACCAAATTGGCTTCCTGCACCAGAGGTGCGAAGGCTGGATTGCGGCCATTTGGCTCGCCTCTCTCTCCCTGGCTCAGCAAAAGGATGTAGCCCGCTATCTCGAACGATTCTCGGGATCTACTGAGGTCATTTCCGAATTTTTGGCAGAGGATGTCCTTGCAAGTCAACCGGAGGCCGTTCGACAATTCCTGCTTCGAACCAGCATTCTTAGGCGATTGGAGTTGCCCGTATGCCAAGCCCTTCTGTCCGGGATGAACGCCGGCGAGCTACTTGAGGCCGTCAAAGAGCGCAACCTTTTCATAGTGGCCGCTGGAACGGAGCAACGCTCGTATAGGTATCACAATCTGTTCGTCGACTTCTTGAGAGAACGGTTACTACGAGATCACCCGCACGATGTACCGCTTCTCCACCTCGCTGCTTCGGCTTGGTATGACAGCCACGATCGACCGATCCCAGCGATTGATCATGCTCTTGAGGCGGGCGATGATGCCCGAGCACTGTCGTTGCTTGATCGTTGCGCTCCTCGCCTTCTCGAACAGGGGCGATTTCGAACCCTTGGCAGATGGTTCGATGTAATCTCTCTTGAAAAGCTTCATGGATACCGCGTTCTAGCCGCTATCTCGGTTTGGGCGACGCTCTTCACCCGCGGGGCGGACAAAGCCGCAAACCGGCTGACTCTAATTCGGCAAGGCGAGGGCAATCATGTTCCCTGTCTTACAGGATATATGAATACCTTGACGCCATTGTTGCTAGGAATTGAAGACCGCTACGAAGAGGCTGTTCCAGCCGCCAAGGCGGCCTTGGCGCGACTTCCTACCGCGAACTCGTTTGCCGATGGCGTGCTATGTAATGCCGCCGCCTACCTATTTTCTGTCGCTGGAGAGGAAGTGGAAGCACGTCAGTTGCTGGAGGCGGCAAGGTGCTCAGGTGCAGAAAGCCCCTTCGTTCAAATGTATAGCGAGTCGCTGAGTGGACTTTTGGCCTTTCAGGCTGGGCGGCTTAGCGAGGCCATTAGCCGGTTTAAGTCCGCGCTGGCGACCACCGACAACACGCACAACGATCTAACCGGCAATGCATGGGCAGGTATCCTGTATGCCGTAGCGCTTTATGAGCGCAATAATCTAGAAGGCGCCAAGCGGTTGCTTGACGTGTACATGCCAGTCGCTTTGGAGGTCGGACTTCCCGATCATATCATCTTGGGACACGCGATCCGCAGCAGATTGGCCTACCTGAATGGCGACATCGATCAGGCTTTTGGGACGCTCGTTGGCATGGAAAATGTGGGTTATGCCCGCAAACTACCCCGTCTTGTAGCCAGTGCGAAGCTTGAGCGAGCCCGGTTGTTCCTGCTTCAGGAGAATCCTGACGGAGCACGAACGGAGCTGGAACGCGCAAGCGACTCCGAAGTGTGGTCGCGCACTCGAGACAAGTGTCTGCTCGCACATGAGACTGAAGATATTCTGATTGGACATCTTCGGCTAGAAATCTGGACCGGACGTACGGGACTGAGTATCTGCGCGGTTGACGAGGAAATTGCTCGGTGTGCGAGCCAGGGACGACATCGACGTGCTTTGGTGTTGCGGCTACTGAAGAGCCTCTCACTGCAACGAAGCGGCAAGCCGGCAGCCGCAATGGACGTCCTTGCGGGCGTTCTCCGGCAAGCCAGTCGAGAAGGGCTCATGCGCCTTGTTCTAGATCAGGGTGAGCCGATCATGCGCCTCGTCAGGCGATTTCAAGCACTGCAGCCAAAGGGGGCATCGAAGACCAGCGATCCGATCCTGCTTGGATATCTGAAAGAGCTGGTGCAGGCCTCAGGTGAGGCTTACGTCGAAGCAGAAAATCTCGATGGCGTGGATCATCTCATAGAACCATTGACGCCTAAGGAAATCGAAATTCTTGAGCGCGTCGCCGAGGGGGGCTCTAACACGCACATCGCCGCGAAGGTTGGCGCGACGGACAGCACGGTCCGCACGCATCTTCGAAACATCAACCGGAAGTTGGGAGCCCGCGGCCGAGCAGAGGCGGTCGCAATATCTCGTCGCTTGGACGTAATTCGCTAAGAGCGTGGTTCTGGGTTTCTCGGTGCGAAGTTTATTTCGACTTCTCCGTGTCCCATGTCTGCGCGGCAATACCTTCCTGACGAAGGATATGCTTCCGATCTTTGGACCGCTCCGTCGAGCGGGATCTGTCGGCAGGCTGTCGCCGGGCCGGCTCCTGTGCCGTCATCTGATGCCGCCGGTTCGCGAAATCTTGGTGTCGATTTGGTACGGGACGACGCCTCTTTCGACTGTACCCACGTCGAGTGGATGTCCGATCGGCGGTAGCGCGCGGTGACGACAATCTTTGCGTTCGCAGGCTCTGCATCCTGGGCCGATGGGATCGGTCGCATCCAGGTCGTCCAGGTCCAGACCTTTCGAGTAAACCGTCTCGTTTGCATAGGCAATTTCGCACCCGAGTCCGACCGCAACGGCGCGCGGGCGGCTAAGATAGGAGCCTGCCGAGAGACTCACGGTTCGAGCCAAGGAAAGATACCTCGTTCCGTCCGGCGTGGCAGCCAATTGTATTAAGATGCGGCCAGGCTGCGAGAATGATTGATGCACGTTCCAGAGGGGGCAGGGACCTCCGAAGCGGGCGAACTGGAAGCGAGTAGCGCTGCTGCGCTTTAGCACATTTCCGGCGATGTCGATCTTCAAGAAGTAGAACGGAATTCCGGGCGAACTCCGACGTTGAAGCGTGCTCAAGCGATGGCAGACCTGCTCGAAGCTCGTGCCGAAGCGCCGCTGAAGGCGCTCGATGTCGTACCGAACTTCGCGCGCGGTGGCGAGGAATGATTCGTACGGCATGACAAGTGCACCGGCAAAGTAGTTGGCGAGAGCGACACGCGCCAGCGACGCAGCCTCCTCATTACTCAGTCGAGCCTGTCTGATTTGGCGCTCGATGCTGTCTCGCTGTTCGAGCAGACCGATAACGTGAGCGATCCAGAACAGCCGGCTTTCTACGGGGGCATTTTCGGACAGAAATAGGGTCTTTGCGTTGTTATCGAGCCGCCAGATCATCCCCTTACCAAGATCCTCTCGAGCTTGGCCCGTTCGGATCCCATACGCGTCGCGCAAGTACTTGATGAAGTCTTCGTTGCGGTTCTCGGGATGGAAGTCTCGTGCCTCAGCGAGTCTTTCGGCGGCGCGGTCAAGCGCATCGAAATAGTTTCGCTTCGATTGCACCCAGTCCCGGACCTCATCGTAAGGAAAGCGGCTCGCAGCTCCCACGTCGCTCTGCGCGACGCGCGTTTGCAGGGAACGATGCTCCTCTTCGAGCGCGAGATAGCCTCGATAGAGATGGAGAAAACGCTGCGCGATGTCAGGTGCGACCCGGACGGCCGCGCTCGCCTCGTCGGTCGAGATGGCTGACCCGAAGAGCGGGTCGCTGGCGCTTTCGCGAAGTTCGCTTGCGAGCCGCAAGTCGTCATCGGCTGCGAAATAGTTCGGTTCAATGCCGAGCAGCCGGCTGAGCCGCATCAGCAGCTTGCGCGTGATCGGCCTCTGATCTCCCTCCATCTGGCTCAGATAGCCAGCCGAAATGCCAAGAGCGTCCGCGAGTTCGGCTTGTGTTGTCCCGCGTTGTTCGCGCATCCGCCGCAGCCGATCGCCGGCAAAGATCTTGTGGTGCCTGGTCACTTTACATACTTTACAAAAAGTATCGGGCCGTCAGCAGTTTTATGCACTTATTGAGCCCCCCCTGAGCGCCAGTTTGCTAAGTTTGCATACATTCGGGTGAGGTGCAAAGGCCTCGATGCTCCGGCATAGAGAACTGGCCTACCCGCCCAATTTGGAAGTTCGGAAGATTGTGGCCGCTGCGGACTCATCCCGCCGGGGCTGCCGACTTGCGAGACTTTGGGAAAATGATCGCAGAGCCCGCGGTTCGCGCCCGGGATCAGAGCGACGCTACACCCTCTCCCTAGAGAGAGCTCTTTTTTTGGTTCGGAGCAAGTCGAACCTGACTGTGAGGACTACGCTGCTGTGACGACATTGGCTAAACTCGAAGGCAGACGTGCCGGCGCCAGGCTCGGCGGCGGGGGGAAGCGCATCGAGGCGCAGCACGCCCGCGGCAAGCTGACCGCGCGCGAGCGCATCGAGCTCCTGCTCGACAAGGGATCGTTCGAGGAGTTCGACATGTTCGTCGAGCACCGCTCCACCGAGTTCGGCATGGAGAAGAACAAGGTGCCGGGCGATGGCGTCGTGACCGGCTGGGGCACCGTCAACGGCCGCAAGACCTTTGTGTTCGCCAAGGACTTCACGGTGTTCGGCGGCTCGCTCTCGGAAACGCACGCCCTGAAAATTACAAAACTCCAGGACATGGCGATGAAGGCGCGGGCGCCCATCATCGGTCTCTATGATGCGGGCGGCGCCCGCATCCAGGAGGGCGTGGCAGCACTCGCCGGCTATTCCTACGTGTTCCGCCGCAACGTGCTTGCCTCCGGCGTGATCCCGCAGATCTCCGTCATCATGGGCCCCTGCGCCGGCGGCGACGTCTATTCGCCCGCGATGACCGACTTCATCTTCATGGTGAAGAACACCAGCTACATGTTCGTCACCGGCCCCGATGTGGTGAAGACCGTCACCAACGAGGTCGTCACGGCGGAAGAGCTCGGCGGCGCCTCGGTACACGCCACGCGCTCCTCGATCGCGGACGGGGCTTTCGAGAACGACGTCGAGACGCTGCTGCAGATGCGTCGCCTGATCGACTTCCTGCCGTCCAACAACACCGACGGCGTGCCGGAATGGCCGAGCTTCGACGACACCGCCCGCATCGACATGTCCTTGGACACGCTGATCCCCGACAATCCGAACAAGCCCTACGACATGAAGGAGCTGATCCTGAAAGTCGTGGACGAGGGCGACTTCTTCGAGATCGCGGAAGCCTTCGCCAAGAACATCGTCACGGGCTTTGGCCGCATCGCCGGCCGCACCGTCGGCTTCGTCGCCAACCAGCCGATGGTGCTGGCGGGCGTGCTCGACAGCGACGCCTCACGGAAAGCCGCGCGTTTCGTCCGCTTCTGCGATGCCTTCAATATCCCCATCGTCACCTTCGTCGACGTGCCGGGCTTCCTGCCCGGCACCGCGCAGGAATATGGCGGTCTCATCAAGCACGGCGCAAAGCTGCTGTTCGCCTACTCGCAGTGTACCGTTCCGCTGGTGACGATCATCACCCGAAAGGCCTATGGCGGCGCCTTTGACGTCATGGCGTCGAAGGAAATCGGCGCCGACATGAACTACGCCTGGCCGACCGCCCAGATCGCGGTGATGGGCGCCAAGGGCGCGGTGGAAATCATCTTCCGCAGCGACATCGGCGACCCCGACAAGATCGCCGCCCGCACCAAGGAATACGAGGACCGCTTCCTGTCGCCGTTCATAGCGGCCGAGCGCGGCTACATCGACGACGTCATCATGCCGCACTCGACGCGCAAGCGGATCGCGCGGGCGCTGGCGATGCTGAAGGACAAGAAGACGGAAATGCCCGCGAAGAAGCACGACAACTTGCCTCTGTGATCATGTTCAAGAAAATCCTGATCGCCAATCGCGGCGAAATCGCCTGCCGGGTCATCAAGACCGCGCGCAAGATGGGAATTCAGACGGTCGCCGTCTATTCCGAGGCCGACCGTGATGCCCTCCATGTCGAGATGGCCGATGAGGCCGTGCTGATCGGCCCGCCGGCAGCGGCCGAGAGCTATCTGCTGATCGAGAAGATCGTCGAGGCCTGCCGCAAGACGGGCGCCGAGGCCGTGCATCCCGGCTATGGCTTCCTGTCCGAGCGCGAGGCGTTTCCGCGGGCGCTGGAAGCCGCCGGCATCGTCTTCATCGGCCCGAACCCGGGCGCGATCGCCGCGATGGGCGACAAGATCGAATCCAAGAAGGCGGCCGCCAAGGCCAAGGTCTCGACCGTGCCGGGTCATCTCGGTGTGATCGAGGACGACAAGCACGCGGTCAAGATCGCCGACGAGATCGGCTACCCCGTGATGATCAAGGCCTCCGCCGGCGGCGGCGGCAAGGGCATGCGCATCGCACATTCCAAGGCCGAGGTCGCCGAGGGCTTCAACCTCGCCAAGGCCGAGGCCAGGGCCTCGTTCGGCGATGACCGCGTCTTCGTCGAAAAGTTCATCGTCGATCCCCGCCACATCGAGATCCAGGTGCTGGGCGACAAGCACGGCAACGTCATCTATCTCGGCGAGCGCGAATGCTCGATCCAGCGCCGCAACCAGAAGGTCATCGAGGAGGCGCCGTCGCCGCTGCTGGACGAGGCCACGCGCCGCAAGATGGGCGAGCAGGCGGTGGCGCTGGCCAAGGCCGTGAACTATGATTCCGCCGGCACCGTCGAGTTCGTCGCAGGCCAGGACAAGAGCTTCTACTTCCTGGAGATGAACACGCGCCTCCAGGTCGAGCACCCCGTCACTGAGCTCGTCACCGGTGTGGACCTCGTCGAGCAGATGATCCGCGTTGCCGCCGGGGAGAAGCTCGGCATCGCGCAGAAGGACGTCACGCTGACCGGCTGGGCCGTGGAGTCGCGTCTCTATGCCGAAGACCCGTTCCGCAACTTCCTGCCCTCGATCGGGCGCCTGGTGAAGTATCGCCCGCCGGCGGAAGCGAGCCATGACGGCATCACGGTGCGTAACGACACCGGCGTGCAGGAGGGCGGCGAGATCTCGATCCATTACGATCCGATGATCGCAAAGCTGGTCACGCACGCGCCGTCGCGGGCGGCCGCGATCGAGGCGCAGGCGACCGCGCTTGACTCGTTTTATGTCGACGGCATCAGGCACAACATCCCGTTCCTGTCGGCCTTGATGCATCATCCGCGCTGGCGCGAGGGCCGGCTCTCGACCGGCTTCATCGCCGAGGAATTCCCCAAGGGCTTTGCGGTACGCGTGCCCGAAGGCGAGGTCGCGCGTCGCGTCGCTGCGGTCGGCGCTGCCATCGATCATGTGTTAGGGGAGCGCAAGCGGCAGATCTCGGGTCAGCTTGGCGGCCGCGTCGTGCAGCGCGAGCGCCGGCGCGCGGTCTGGCTCGACCGCCAGGAAATCTCGCTCGAGGTCGCGCGTGAGGGCGATGCCATTGCGATCCGCTTCGTCGATGCCGACGGCAAGGCCGGCAACGCGCATCTGTTGCAGTCCGCATGGAAGCCGGGCGATCCGGTCTGGCAGGGCACCATTGACGGTCACTTCGTCGCGGTCCAGGCGCGCCCGATCGCCAACGGCATTCGTCTTGCGCATCAGGGCGTCGAGGTGCCGGTCTATGTCTGGACCGAGGCGGAAGCGGCCTCTGCACGGTTGATGCCGGTGACGACGGCCTCCGACACCGGCAAGAAGCTGCTGTGTCCGATGCCCGGTCTCATCGTCTCCATCGCGGTGACCGAAGGCCAGGAGGTCAAGGCCGGCGAGACGCTGGCGGTGGTCGAAGCCATGAAAATGCAGAACGTGCTGCGCGCCGAGCAGGACGGCACCGTGAAGAAGATCCACGCCAGTGCCGGCGCGACGCTCGCGGTCGACGCGCTGATCCTGGAGTTCGGATAGTCGCGTTCACCAGGCGATTAGCCGGCGGTCACAAATTGCCTGATGGGGGATCCAACATGGTAGCTATTTCAGGCTCGAATACGACTGGAGCCAACGGCCCGCTTGCTGGAGTTCGTGTCGTAGAATTCGCAGGCATCGGTCCCGGCCCTTTCGCGTGCATGATGTTGGCAGACATGGGTGCGGAGGTTGTGACGCTCGACCGTGTGGGTGCTCCCCGGAACCTGAAGGGAGTTGCCTCACGGGGGCGCAAGTGGGTCCATGTCGACCTGAAGAATGAAAAAAGCAGGGACGAGATAATCGCGCTTCTCAGTACGGCCGACGTTCTCATCGAAGGTTTCCGTCCGGGTGTGATGGAGCGTGTAGGGCTCGGGCCAGACGTGATTCTTGGCCGCAATCCTCGACTTGTGTACGGACGAATGACCGGTTGGGGCCAGCATGGGCCTCTGGCCAACGCCGCTGGTCACGACATCAACTATATCTCGATCACAGGCGCGCTCGCTGCGATCGGTCCACGCGAAAGGCCGATCCCCCCGCTTAATCTGGTCGGTGATTTCGGTGGAGGCGCGCTCTACCTTGTCGTTGGAGTCCTTGCCGCCGTGATTGAGGCGAAGAAGTCAGGCAAAGGACAAGTGGTTGATGCTGCAATGTGTGACGGAGCAGCCTCGTTGATGACCATGTTTTTCGACATGAAAGCTACGGGGAATTGGGTCGAAGGCCGCGAGAAAAATATGCTGGATGGCGGCGCTCATTTCTACGGTGTCTTCGAATGCGCGTGCGGCAATTTCATCTCGATCGGGTCCATCGAGCCGCAATTCTACGCGATTTTGCGGCAGCAGGCGGCCCTGCATGACGCGGAATTCGACGCTCAAATGGATCCCCGAGCTTGGCCAAAGCTGAAACAAAAGCTTGCCGCAGTTTTCAAGAGCAAGACCCGCGAAGAATGGTGCAAGGTCATGGAAGGCAGCGACGTATGTTTCGCTCCAGTCTTGACGATGACGGAAGCATCGCGACACGAGCACATGGTGTCCCGTGAAGTCTTCCTTACTCGCCACGGTGTCCTCCAGCCTGCTCCTGCGCCGCGGTTCTCAAGAACCCCCTCAATGGCTCGCGAGCCGGAAGAACTGTCGCTTGCAGAGATCCTGGGCTCCTGGAAGGGCGAACGATAGGTCGTTGTTCCGATGGTCAATTGCTGCCGTGGAGATGCGACTTGCAATATGCGCCGATGTGTGAGGAGGGTGAGAACGTGACGCGGGATGACGTGCCGCAGGCTGCTGAGCTTCCCGAGGGGCAGCTTGCGGATTGGCGTAAGCTGGTCGACGGCGTGCTGAAGGGGGCGCCATTCGAGAAGCTGGTCGGCAAGACCTATGACGGCCTGAAGATCGAGCCGCTTTATCAGCGCGCCAAGGATACTGCGCCCGTGGTGGGGCGGCCGCCAGCCGCGCCGTGGCAGATCATGCAGCGGATCGATCATCCCGATGTGGCACTCGCGAATGCGCAGGCGCTGACCGATCTCGAGAATGGCGCAACGGGGCTTGCGTTGGTGTTCGCGGCCGGCAGCGGCGCTCACGGGTTCGGTCTTGAGCCTTCCGCCGATGCGGTCGCGAAGGTATTGAAGGATGTCCATGTCGATGCCGGCATTGCCATCGAGCTGCAGGTCGGCCCGCAATCGCGGATGGCCGCGATCCACGTCGCGGAGTACGTCAAGACGATGGGCATCGATCCGGCGGCTTGCAACATCCGCTTCGGCCTCGATCCGCTCGCGGCCGGCGCGGTGTGGGGCCACAGCCCATACACGTGGGACGAGATCAAGGTCGCCGTGACGAGCGGGATCAAGGGGCTGGCTGGGCTCGGCTTCAAGGGGCCGTTTGCTTCGGCGGATGGACGCGTGATCCATGATGCCGGCGGCTCGGAGGTGCAGGAGCTCGCCTTCGTGCTCGCCTGCGGCGTCGCCTATCTGCGCGCCATCGAAGAAGCCGGCGTTCCGCTCGAGCAGGCGCAGGCCATGGTTTATGCGCGGCTCTCCGCGGACGCCGACCAGTTCCTGACCATGGCGAAATTCCGCGCGCTGCGGCTGCTGTGGGCGCGCATCGAGCAGGCTTGCGGCCTCACGCCCAAGCCGCTGTTCATCGCCGCCGACACCGCCTGGCGCATGCTGACCCAGCGCGACCCCTACGTGAACATGCTGCGCGCCACCATGGCGACATTCGCCGCCGGGCTTGCCGGGGCCAACGCGATCACCGTGCTGCCGCACACGCTGGCGCTCGGATTGCCCGATCGGTTCGCGCGCCGCGTGGCGCGCAACACGCAGCTTCTGCTGCTCGAGGAGAGCAATCTCGCCAAGGTCTCTGATCCCGCGGCCGGCGCGGGCGGCGTCGAGACGCTGACGTCAGAGCTCTGTGACGCTGCCTGGGCACTGTTCCAGGAGACGGAGGAGGCGGGCGGCGCGTTCGCAGCGCTCCAACAGGGATTATTTCAGGGCAAGGTCGCGGCGACGCGCAAGGCGCGTGAGGCCAATATTGCAAGGCGGCGCGACGTGCTGACCGGCTCAAGCGAGTTTCCGAACCTGCACGAGCTCGACGTCGAGGTGCTCGAGGCCAAGCCGATCGCGCTCGCCCCCTACGGCGCGGAGAAGTTCAGGTTCGCTTCCCTTTCGCCGATGCGTCTGGCCGTATCGTTCGAGCAGCTGCGCGATAAATCGGATACGAAGCTGATGGCGGACGGCAACCGGCCAAAGGTGTTTTTGGCCAATCTCGGGACGCCCGTCGATTTCATGGCGCGCGCGACCTTTGCCAAAAGCTTTTTCGAGGCCGGCGGCATTCTGGCCGTCGACAGCGAGGGCTTTGTCGATCCGGCCAAGCTGGCCGACGCCTTCAAGGCGTCCGGCGCGGAGCTCGCCTGCCTTTGTTCCAGCGACAAGGTCTACGCTGGTCAGGCACAAGCTGCGGCGAAGGCCCTGCAAACCGCAAGTGCGCGAGCGGTCTATCTGGCAGGCCGTCCGACCGATGCAGAGGCGGCGCTGCGGGCCGCCGGTGTTACGGGTTTTGTCTTCGCCAGCGGCGATGCGCTTGCCACGCTGGACGATGCGTATCGACGGATGGACGTGACATGACCCGCATTCCCAATTTCGCCGACGTCGCCTTCGAGCGAACCGCAATCGCCGCGCCGTCGGGCAGCGCCGAGCCCTGGCTGACGCCCGAGGGCATTCCGGTGAAGCCCGCTTATGGCGAGGCCGATGTGGCCGGGCTCGATTTCCTCGAGGCCTATCCGGGTATCGCGCCGTTCCTGCGTGGCCCCTACCCGACCATGTATGTCAACCAGCCCTGGACTATCAGGCAATATGCCGGCTTCTCCACGGCGGAGGATTCCAACGCCTTCTATCGTCGCAACCTCGCGGCCGGACAGAAGGGCCTCTCGGTCGCCTTCGACCTCGCCACCCATCGCGGCTATGACAGCGATCATCCGCGCGTCGGCGGTGACGTCGGCATGGCGGGCGTCGCCATCGATTCCATCTACGACATGCGCACGCTGTTTGCTGGCATTCCGCTCGACCAGATGAGCGTGTCCATGACTATGAACGGCGCGGTGCTGCCGATCCTCGCGCTCTACGTTGCGGCCGCCGAGGAACAAGGCGTTCCGCCGGAGAAGCTCTCAGGGACGATTCAGAACGACATCCTGAAAGAGTTCATGGTGCGCAACACCTATATCTATCCGCCTGCGCCCTCGATGCGGATCATCTCGGACATCTTCGCCTACACGTCGCAAAAGATGCCAAAATATAATTCGATCTCGATCTCCGGCTATCACATGCAGGAGGCCGGCGCGACGCAGGATCTCGAGCTTGCCTATACGCTCGCCGACGGCGTCGAATACTTGCGCGCCGGACTTGCTGCGGGTCTCGACGTCGACCGCTTCGCACCGCGGCTGTCGTTCTTCTGGGCGATTGGCATGAACTTCTTCATGGAAGTCGCCAAGCTGCGCGCCGCGCGACTGCTCTGGGCGAAGCTCCTGAAGCCGTTCAATCCAAAAGATCCGCGATCGCTCTCGCTGCGCACGCATTCTCAGACCTCGGGCTGGTCGCTGACCGCGCAGGACGTGTTCAACAACGTGATGCGCACCACCGTCGAGGCGATGGCGGCGACGCAAGGCCACACCCAGTCGCTGCACACCAACGCACTCGACGAGGCGCTGGCGCTGCCGACCGATTTCTCGGCCCGCATTGCCCGCAACACCCAGCTATTCCTGCAGCAGGAGAGCGGCACCACCCGCATCATCGATCCCTGGGGCGGCTCCTACTATGTCGAGCGGCTGACGCGCGACCTCGCCGCGAAGGCGTGGGGCCACATCCAGGAAGTCGAGGAACTCGGCGGCATGGCGAAAGCCATCGAAGCCGGCGTACCCAAGCTGCGCATCGAGGAGGCCTCGGCCAAGACGCAAGCCCGCATCGATGCCGGCAAGCAGGCCGTGATCGGCGTCAACAAGTACAAGCCGACCGACGAGACGCCGATCGACATCCTCAAGGTCGACAACACCAATGTGCGCCGGCTGCAGATCGACAAGCTGACGCGGCTCAAATCCGAGCGCAATCAGAAGGACGTCGACGCCGCGCTCGCCGCGCTGACGCGCTCGGCCGGCGAAGGCAACGGCAATCTGCTCGCGCTCGCGATCGACGCCGCGCGCGCCAAGGCGACCGTTGGCGAAATCTCTGATGCAATGGAGAAAGCGTTCGGCCGCCACCGCGCCGAGATCAAATCCATCACCGGCGTCTACAAGCGGGAGGCGTCCAGCATGGGCAACCAGGTCGAGAAGGTTCAGGCGCTGATCGACGCCTTCGAGGAGGCCGAGGGCCGCCGTCCGCGCATCCTGGTCGCCAAGATCGGCCAGGACGGCCACGACCGCGGCCAGAAGGTGATTGCGTCTGCCTTTGCCGATATCGGCTTCGATGTCGACATCGGACCGCTGTTTGCCACCGCCGACGAGGCGGCGCGACAGGCGGTCGAGAACGACGTCCACATTCTCGGCGTCTCCTCGCTCGCCGCCGCGCATCTCACCGCCGTGCCGGAGCTGAAGGCCGCACTGAAGAAGCAGGGCCGCGAGGACATCATGATCATCGTCGGCGGCGTGGTGCCGCCGCAGGATTACGATGCGCTCTGTGCGGCCGGCGCCGAGGCCATCTTCCCGCCCGGCACGGTGATCGCGGACGCTGCCGAAGAGCTGATCCGCAAGCTGAATGCCCGGCTCGGGCACAGCGAGGCGGCGGCGTAGCCGAGCTTGAAGCATGCCAACTCTTGAATTGATCCGTCACGAAATAGATCGCATGCGCGTTCAGGTTGGGCGCCATCGCCGAGAGATTGCCCGTCTCCAACGTGCTGGAATACGCGTCAACTCGGCGGAGGCAACTGTAAGCAGAATGCTGGCGAAGATCGAAGAATTGTGCCTTCGACGCAATGAATTGGCGAAGGCGAGACCTCATCCCGCGAAGGGAAGAGTCGGTCATCGTAGATGCTGAGACGGAGCGGGTCGGTCCCACCAGTGGTCCTGCCACGACGGATCGTTGGAGAGGCGCCGTCTAGCGGCGCTGACGCAGTCCCTCGCGCGGCCTATCCGTCGCGTGTCGCCTCGGTTGCCCCGGCAGCGGGCGTTAGCCTGTCATCTGCGGCCAATATCGTTTGCGCAACTCCTGCTTCATAAGCTTGCCCGTCTGCGAACGCGGGACTTCATGCACAAAGTCGACTGTGCGGGGTGCCTTGTAGCCGGCAACACGAGCCTTCACGAATGCGATGATCTCTTGCGCCAGGTTATCGCTCCCTCCGAGGCCAGGCATGAGTTGCACTATCGCCTTCACTTGTTCGCCCATTTCTGGATCCGGAACACCGATCACGGCCACGTCTGCGATAGCGGGATGAACGACCAGGACGTTCTCGATCTCTTGAGGGTAGATGTTCACTCCGCCGGAGATGATCATGAACGCCTTGCGGTCAGTCAAGAAAAGATAGCCATCCGCATCGACGTGTCCGATATCACCGACCGTTGTCCAGAAAGCATGCGCAGGATGTTGAGCGGCTCGCGTCTTTTCCGGCTCGTCATGGTAGACGAACGGCAACCTGTCGCGTTCGAAATAGATGACGCCCGTCTGCCCCATCGGAAGTTCATTGCCTTCCTCGTCGCAGATATGGATTGTTCCAAGAACCGTGCGGCCGACAGAGCCGGGCTTTCTCAGCCACTCCTCTGGTCCAATCACGGTCATCCCGTTCATTTCGGTGGCGGAGTAATACTCCCATAGGACTGGCCCCCACCACGTCATCATCTCTCGTTTGACTTCAACCGGACACGGTGCGGCGGCGTGAATGGCGATTTGCAAACTGCTGACGTCATATCGGTTACGGATTGATTCAGGGAGTTTGAGCATCCTGACAAACATGGTTGGAACCCACTGACTATGAGTCACCTTATAGTGTTGGATAGCGGCCAAAGCCGCTTCGGCGTCGAACTTGTCCATGACGAGAGCCGTGCCACCCAGCGCCTGGACGGTCGCGCAGGTTCGGAGCGGCGCGGCATGATACAGGGGGGCGGGAGACAGGTAGATGGTTTTGTCATTGAAGCCGAAGTTCGACGAAAACATCTGCGCCATGGTGTCGCCCGGCTCGGAAACCTGTCGCTCCGGCAACGCATGCTTTACGCCTTTGGGCCTGCCCGTTGTGCCGGAGGAGTAAAGCATGTCGGCGCCACGAGGCTGCGAAGATGGCAAGGTGGTGCGAGCAGCTTTGAGGATCTGCTGGTACGACTCGTAACCTGCCAAGTCCCCTTCGAGGCTGACGCGACGCTTGAGCTGGCCATGTCCGCCAAGTTTCGATGCCGTCTCGGCGCCGCCTCGGCCTACGAACAACGCCGCGGCACCGGAATTGGCGAGCATGTAGTCGACTTCATCCGGGCTCAGCCGATAGTTTATCGGCATCAGGTACAGACCCGAACGCTGAGTGGCCCAGTAGATATCGAAGATCCAGGGGCTGTTGTCGGAGAGGACACCCACGACATCGCCAGGCCGCAGACCCGCGTCAAAGAGCCAGTTCGCAACCCGCCGTGACCGATCCTCGAGTTCGGCATAGGTCACGACCTCGCCGGTTGCCGTCATGATGAGAGCAGGGCGGTCCGGATTTGTAAGCGCATGAATCCCCGGATACATAAGCACTCCCTGGATGTCGCCCTTCCGACGAAGTGGCGGTCTTGGTTTCGAACGAAATCGGCTGGTGAGGTTCGGGATCATCGAATTGATCACCCGTGAGCCGGACCCTCCCTCGCGCCAATGCCTTTTGTCACTGATTTGGTCAGGCGGCTAACGCCCTCCGCGCCTTCCCACCCTTTGATTTGCTTGAAGTTCGAGCTTGTGCAAGAAATGATATTGATGTCACATTACTGATTGTGCGCTGGTGGTCAAGCTGCTGCAATGCTATGGATGGCAAATGCTGGAGACCGATGATTCTGCTTTGGAGCCCTTAGCCCCTGCAACGGCAAAGGGGGCGGCGATGCGTCAGCGGCTGCTCAACGCCTCGGCACGTGTATTCGCACGCAAAGGATACGAGGCCACTCGGGTCGAGGACATCGTCAAGATTGCTCGCACCTCCTATGGCAATTTCTATCGGCACTTTCGAAACAAGGACGAGATCTTGCTGGCCGTATTGCGGCCTTTGGTCGACGAGATCTACGTTGCGAGCAAGCGCCGAATTGGCCGCTCGCTCAAGGCAACCGAGGCGGAGTTCGTTGAGAATACGATCGCCTACCTCAAGATCTACGCTCGACACCGCAAGCTATTGCGCGTGATGCGCGAGGCGGCAGCTCGCGGCGAGAAAGCGACATTTCTGTCTCTCTATGTCACGGAACGTAGTCGCTTCGTAAGGCGCACCTCCACTTGGTTGACGCGCCTTCAAGGATTGGGCGAACTAAGTCGTGAGCTTGATCCAGAGATGGCTGCCGAAGTGCTCGGAGCTACGATGGAGCAAGTTTCCTACATGAAGCTTGATCTCGCCGCGAATGATCCGAGCGAAGCCGAGATTGAGCATATAGGCTCACATTGCGGGAAGATCTGGTATCGGGGCGTGTTCGGCGCGCCCAGCGAAGTTCACGCTGCTCCAAATTAGTGTCCTGCGCTTAACGGCATCTGACGGCAGCACCAAAGGTCACCTCGTTTGGCCGCACTCGGCGTTTCGAAAGTTATGACATCTCGGTCTGGACCGGTGTGACATGAAACGAGCGATGTCGTTTGTTCTGGATTTCGTCGCCTCGAATTATCGTCACAGCCAGGCGAAATAGGCGAGTGCCGTTGTCCGGTCTGCGCTTCTTCCCCGGAAGTTTTTGACGGTAGTAAGTTGGTTGCCTGCCGACTGACAATTGACCCGTGCACGAGAGCAATGCGCGAATAAGGCAACGTAACCGCACAGGGTTGCCGCCTATCGTCATCGATTGATCCGGTCGCTGGGGACGCGGTCGACCATCAAATACGCCCCCGCGAGCTGCTGGCAACGAGGCGCGTTGTGCTTGGCGGGCAGAGGCTGCCAGCAGCGGTCGAGCGCTCATTGCCGGAAAGTGACTTGCGGCAGTAACGCGAAGCCTTGACGGCGGCGACTGCCAGTAATATGACGTCAATATCACTTTTTGGCGCCGGTCCAGAAGCGCGGAAATTCAACAGGGGAGGAGCCGAGCAACTCGGCAAAAGAGCCAATGAAAGCAACGTCTTCATTGCATCGTTCTCTTAATCCCCGCGTCCCTGCGGTCGTTTGCTCTCTTCCCGGCATTGACGAATATACGGTGGGGTCTGCGGCGTGATCCTGAATGAGACGCAAGCTGCTATCCGTGACGAGGTGCGCAAGTTCGCCCAGGAGCGCATTGCCCCTCACGCGCGCGCGTACGAAGAAGCCAAGGGATATCCTTCAGAGCTTTTTGAGGAGCTCGCGAGTCTGGGGCTGATGGGAATGACCGCTCCCGAAGCCGTCGGCGGAGCCGGTGCGGATTACGTATCCTATGCGGCTTCACTCATCGAGATCGCCGCAGCGGACGGCGCGCTCTCTACGATACTGAGCATTCAAAACAGCCTAATCGTATCAGGTCTGTTGAAGGATGGTACGCCGGAGCAGCAAGCGAAATTCCTGCCCTCGCTCATCGGCGGGCAAATGATTGGCGCGTTCGCGCTAACAGAAGCGGAAGCGGGCTCGGATGCATCGGCGTTGAGGACGCGTGCTGTTCGCGCAGACGGTGGGTACAAGCTAAACGGAGCCAAGCAGTTCATTTCGTCGGGGAGAACTGCCGGTCTTGCGATCGTGTTCGCCGTAACCGATCCCGCCGCGGGCAAGCGCGGCATCTCGGCTTTCCTCGTTCGCACCAACAGTCCTGGTTACGGCGTCGAGAGAATCGAACACAAGCTTGGGCAGGCAGCATCCGATACTTGTGCCATTCGATTCGATGACGTTTTCGTCGAAGAGGGAATGCGGCTTGGTTCTGAAGGTGCGGGCTACTCAATCGCACTTTCCAATCTTGAGGCTGGCCGCATCGGTATTGCGGCTCAATGCGTGGGGATGGCGCAGGCCGCTCTCGATGCGGCGGTGAGGTACGCCGGCGAGCGCAAGAGCTTCGGAGCCCCGATCATCTCTCATCAGGCTGTCGGGTTTCGTCTTGCGGATCTTGCTGCAAGGCTTGAGGCCGCTCATCAGCTCGTGTTGCATGCTGCTGCGATGAAGGACGCGGCTCTGCCGTGTCTAAAAGAAGCGTCGATGGCCAAGCTCGTGGCCTCAGAAACAGCCGAGGCAGTGGTCTCCGGTGCGCTGCAGACCTTTGGTGGCTACGGCTACCTGGAAGATTTTGCCATCGCCAAAATCTATCGCGATGTCCGTGTCTGCCAGATCTATGAAGGCACATCGGATATCCAGAGAATGGTTATTGCGCGTGACCTCGCGAAAGCTGCGGCAGCACGTGACTAGCACCGAGATATCCGGAGGCGCCTCCATGTCCGATCCAGTCGTCATCGCGGGCTACGCACGAACGCCCATCGGGTCGTTTCAGGGATCGCTTGCTCGCTTCAAGGCCACCGAGCTAGGCGCTGCAGCGGTAAAGGCGGCGGTCGAACGGGCCGGCGTCGCGACCGAAAAGATAGATCAGGTTCTCATGGGGTGTGTGCTGCCAGCCGCCCTTGGGCAGGCGCCTGCTCGACAAGCCGCGCTCGGGGCGGGCTTGCCGCTGAGTGCTCAGGCAACCACCGTCAATAAAATGTGCGGCTCGGGGATGCAGGCCGCGATCCTGGCTCACGATGCAATTGCAGTGGGATCCGCCGACGTCGTCGTTGCGGGCGGCATGGAAAGCATGACGAACGCTCCGTATGCCCTGCCCAAGCATCGCGGTGGCGCGCGCATCGGGCACGACCGCATCGTCGACACGATGATGATGGATGGATTGGAGGACGCGTACGCTCCTGGCAAGGCAATGGGCGCGTTTGCGGAAGATGCCGCGCGCGAATTTCAATTCAGTCGCAGCGCTCAGGACGAATATGCGCTCCGGTCCCTGGACCGGGCCAAGGTCGCCATTTCAGGCGGAGCATTCGCCGATGAGATCGTGGCACTGCCGCCGGCACCCAAGGCGGGATTGGTGGTTGATACCGATGAGCAGCCCGGAAAGGCCAAGCCGGAGAAGATACCGCTCCTCAAGCCGGCATTTGCTCCTGACGGCACGATCACCCCTGCCAACGCATCGTCGATTTCCGATGGAGCCGCCGCCCTGGTCATGACCCGGCGCAGCGTCGCCGAGCGATTGGGCCTGCCGATTGTCGCGACGATCCGGGCCCATGCTGCCCACGCCCACGCGCCGGCTCTGTTCACAACCGCTCCCGTTCCTGCAATCCAGAAGGTTCTCGCCAAGGCCCGCTGGTCTGCTTCGGACGTTGATCTCTACGAGATCAACGAGGCCTTTGCCGTGGTGGCGATGATCGCTGCACGGGAGCTCGATATTCCGGCCGAGAAGCTCAACGTCAACGGTGGTGCGACCGCCCTCGGCCACCCCATCGGCGCGAGCGGCGCGCGGATTATCGTCACCTTGCTCGCCGCGCTCAAGGCGCGCGGACTCAAGCGCGGCGTGGCCAGCCTCTGTATCGGCGGCGGCGAAGCGACGGCGATGGCCATCGAGATCTGAAATCGGAAAAACAAGGAAGCATCATGCAAATCAACGGAACAGCCGCGATTGTGACCGGCGGTGCGTCTGGCCTCGGTGGCGCGACAGCGGAGCGACTGGGGGTTGCGGGCGCCAAGGTCACCATCCTGGACCTCAATGCTGAGTTGGGCGAGGCGCACGCCAAGAGCATCGGTGGGCACTTCATCAAGGTCGATGTGACTGACGAAGATGGCGTCGAACAGGCTCTGGAGTCAGCAGAGCGCGTGCAAGGTAAGGCGCGCATCCTGGTCAATTGTGCCGGACTCGGACCGCCCGGCAAGGCGATCGGTCGAGACGGCAAGGCGCTGCCGCTGCGAGACTTCGCCAGGACCATCAACATCAATCTGATCGGCAGCTTCAACATGCTCTCGAAGTTTGCCGCCCGCCTCCACACGGCCGAGACTGCCGGTGAGGAGCGGGGCGTCATTATCAACACGGCAAGCGTGGCTGCATTCGATGGCCAGATCGGCCAAGCCGCCTATTCCGCGTCGAAGGGCGGAATCGTCGGCATGACACTGCCTCTCGCTCGCGAATTCGCGCGCTACGGAATCCGTGTGATGACGATCGCGCCGGGCATCTTTCTTACCCCGCTGCTGATGTCGCTTCCCGAAGAAGCGCAGAAGTCGCTCGGCAAGCAGGTTCCATTTCCCAGCCGGCTTGGGCAGCCGTCGGAATTTGCTCAAATGGTCGAGTCGATCGTCGCCAATCCGATGCTGAACGGTGAAACAATCCGTCTCGATGGCGCAATCCGGATGGCACCGAAATGAGCGGGGTGGGCGCCGAGCGTACTCGAGAGATCGCGGATCGCGTCGAGCGCTTCGTTCGGGACGTCGTTGTCCCGTTCGAGCGCGATCCCCGGCGGGATCATCACGATTGCCCAAAGGACGAATTGGTCACGGAGCTGCGCGAGCTGGCACGGGCCGCGGGCGTATTGACGCCACACATTCTGGCCGACGGTTCACACCTCTCGCAGGGGGAAACCGCAATCGTTCTGGCGAAGACCGGCCTATCGCCGCTTGGTCCGCTCGCATGCAACACGGCGGCTCCCGACGAAGGCAACATGTACCTTCTGGGCAAGATCGGCTCGTCGGAGATCAAGGAGCGCTTTCTCAAACCGCTCGTCGAGGGGCGTGCTCGGTCCGCGTTCTTCATGACCGAGCCGGCTGAAGAGGGGGGAGCGGGATCCGATCCCTCGATGATGAAGACGACCTGCCGACCGGACGGCAACCAGTGGGTTGTGAATGGTCGCAAGGCGTTCATCACCGGTGCCCGCGGTGCCAGGGTCGGCATCGTCATGGCAAAGGCCGAAGAGGGCGCCTGCATGTTCCTCGTCGATCTGCCTGATCCTGCAATAACCATCGATCACGTGCCCAATACGATCGATAGTTCGATGCCAGGCGGGCACGCTGTCGTGACTATCCGCAATCTGCGCATTCCAGCCGACCAAATGCTCGGACAACCGGGCGAGGGGTTCAAGTACGCGCAAGTCCGGCTTGCGCCGGCCAGGCTGTCGCATTGCATGCGCTGGCTGGGCGCCTGCATTCGTGCGAACGAGATCGCAACCAACTACGCCAACCGCCGACAGGCGTTCGGCAAGACGCTCATCGATCATGAGGGCGTTGGGTTCATGCTCGCAGACAACCTGATCGACCTCAAACAAGCCGAGTTGATGATCTCCTGGTGCGCGAGCGTCCTCGATACCGGCTCACTCGGAACAAACGAGAGCTCGATGGCCAAAGTCGCGGTGAGCGAGGCGCTCATGCGGGTTGCTGATCGTTGCGTCCAAGTGATGGGCGGATCGGGCGTCACCAACGAAACCATCGTCGAACAAGTGTTCCGTGAGGTTCGTGCATTTCGCATCTATGACGGTCCCACCGAAGTGCACAAATGGTCGCTCGCGAAGAAGATCAAGCGCGACTGGCAGAAGAGGGCGACCCCGTGAGCGCTCCCGATCAATCTGCAAACTCGGGATTGGCGGCGCCCTCTGATGCTCATCGTCTTGACGAGGCTGCCCTGGCGCGCTGGATGGCGGCCAATGTCGATGGGTTTCGAGGGCCTCTCAGCATCTCGAAATTCACGGGGGGCCAGTCGAATCCGACCTACCGCCTTCAATCAGCAGACGGCGTTTATGTCCTGCGGCGGAAACCACCAGGGTCGCTTGTGTCCGGCGCGCACGCAGTCGACCGCGAGGCGCGCGTACAGGGCGCGCTATCGCAAGTTGGCTTTCCGGTAGCGCGCATTTACGGCTATTGCGCCGACACGTCGGTTATCGGCAGCGAATTCTATGTGATGCAGCTCGTCGAGGGACGGATCTTCTGGGATGCAACTTTCCCTGACGTAAGCCGAGGCCAGCGCCCTTCTTATTTCTACGCCATGTGCGACGTCATCGCGCAACTCCACTCCATTGACCCAGCTTCGATCGGCCTGGGCGATTATGGAAAGCCAGGCAGCTACTTCTCGCGGCAGATCAGTCGCTGGTCGCGTCAGTATCAGGAAGACCCGGACGCCGGGCGCGACGCGAACATGGACCGCCTCGTCAAAGAGCTCCCGGAACGAATCCCCCAAAATGAGGAGATCGCGATCGTCCATGGGGACTTTCGCTGCGACAATCTCATCTTTCATCCCCGAGAGCCGCGAGTCATTGCCGTACTCGATTGGGAGCTTTCGACCCTGGGGCATCCCCTTGCCGACTTCGCCTACCACGCGATGATGTATCGCACGCCTCCGCACATTGTTGCTGGTCTTGCCGCAGCCGACCTGGCGGCCCTCAACATTCCGAGCGAGGCGGAATACATCAAGAGGTACTGCCGAGCGACTGGGCGCGAAACGATTCCGGACTGGCACTTCTACGTTGCGTTCAACTTCTTCCGGCTTGCGGCGATCATGCACGGCATCGCCGGGCGCGCGCTGCGCGGTACAGCTTCATCCACACAGGCGATCGAACGCGGCAAGACGTTCCCAGAGCTGGCGGCGCTGGCTGTCCGTGCCCTGGAGAACCTCTCATGACTACTATCGAGTTCTCCTGCGCCGACAACATCGCAACCGTGACCTTGTCGCGTCCCGAGCACGGCAACACGATCGATCCCGCCATGGCTGGCGCTCTCCTGCAGGCCGCCGAACGCTGCGACACCGATGATGATATCCGATGCGTCGTGCTGACCGGGCGAGGCAAGCTCTTTTGCGGGGGCGGGGACGTCAGCGCATTTGCCGCAGCCGGCGCCGACGTATCGGCCTTCCTGGAGGATCTGGCGAACACCCTGCACGCGGCGATCGTGCGGCTCATGTACATGCGTAAACCGCTGATTACTCTTATCAACGGCCCTGCAGCCGGAGCCGGCATGAGCCTCGCCATGATCGGTGACTTTGCGTTGGCGGCGCGTTCAGCGCACTTCTGCGCTGCCTATACCGCCTTAGGCCTCAGCCCGGACGGAGGAATGAGCTGGCTGTTACCACGCGTGGTGGGCCTCAGGCGCGCTCAGGAGATCATCCTGTCCAATCGGCGCGTGCCGAGCGACGAAGCGGAGCGAATTGGTCTCGTTACGCGCATCGTTGATGGCGAGCAGCTGCTTGCTGCCGGCGCTGAAATTGCGGCGAAGCTTGCGGCAGAACCGGTGGCTGCGCTCGGCGCGACACGCCGTCTCTTGCTCGAAAGCTACGAAAGCTCGTTGGAGGCGCAACTCGAGCTGGAGATGTGGAGCATTGCCGAGCTGGGCGGCTCCGAAGACTCACGTCGCCGTGTCGCGGCATTCGCCGCTCGTCGAAACTCAAAAGGATGACAAGGAACAGGCCATGGCAGAAGCATATATCGTCGAAGCAGTGCGGACCGCGGGTGGTAGGCGCAACGGCAAGCTGGCTGGTTGGCATCCCGCCAACATGGCTGCGGAAACACTCAATGCGGTCGTAGATCGTTCGGGAATCGACCCGGCCGCCATCGAGGACGTGATCCTAGGTTGCGTGACGCAGGCCGGCGAGCAGGCGTTCGCCTTCGGACGGAATGCGGTGCTTGCCTCCAAGCTCCCGGGATCCGTTCCGGCCGTGACAATCGATCGTCAATGTGGCAGCTCCCAGCAGGCGGTGCAGTTCGCGGCGCAAGCGGTGATGTCGGGTACGCAGGACGTCGTAATAGCGGCCGGCGCGGAAAGCATGACGCGTGTGCCGATGTTCTCGAACATTTCATTGCACCAGAAGGAAGGCATTGGCACGGGCCCGATCAGCGACCGCATTCAGAAGCGGTTCGGCGTGGAATCCTTCAGCCAGTTCGAGGGCGCCGAAATGATTGCACAGAAGTACGGGTTCGATCGGCTGACATTGGACCGGTTCGCTCTCGAAAGCCATCGGCGCGCCGCAGAGGCAACGAAGGCCGGAGCCTTCAAGAACGAGATCGTTCCGCTGAAGATCGACAGTGGCGAACACGCGGTGGACGAGGGAGTTCGATTCGACGCGTCTCTGGAGTCGATCGGCTCGGTGAAGCTCTTGAAGGAAGGCGGTGTGGTCAGCGCCGCCAATGCAAGCCAAATCTGCGATGGCGCTTCCGCGGCGCTGGTCGTTAGTGAGAAGGCTCTCAAAGAACACGGCCTGAAGCCGATCGCGCGCATTGTCGGTTTTACGGTAACCGCCGGCGATCCCGTCATCATGCTTGAGGAGCCGATCAACGCGACGCGTCGCGCTCTCGCCAAGGCCGGAATGAAGATCGGCGACATCGATCTTTATGAGGTCAACGAAGCTTTCGCACCAGTACCGCTCGCATGGCTTCAGGCGATCGAGGCCGATCCTGCAAAGCTCAATGTCAACGGCGGCGCGATTGCGCTTGGTCATCCACTCGGCGCCTCGGGCACGAAGCTCCTTTCGACTCTGGTCCACGCTCTGAGGGCTCGGGGCAAGCGATATGGCCTTCAGACCATGTGCGAGGGGGGCGGCATCGCCAACGTGACCATCGTTGAGGCGTTGGGATGACATTCCAAACCCGTTTCACGGAGCTTGTCGGTATCAGGCATCCCGTCATGCAAGGCGGCATGATGTGGGTCGGGCGTGCGGAGCTCGCCAGCGCGGTTTCCAATGCCGGCGGGTTGGGTGTCATCACGGCCCTGACCCAGCCGACGCCGGATGATCTGCGGCGGGAGATCGACCGCTGCCGGTCGATGACCGACAGGCCTTTCGGAGTCAACCTAACGATACTGCCCTCGGTGACACCTCCGCCTTACGCCGAGTATCGCAAGGCCATCATCGAAAGCGGGATCAAGGTGGTCGAGACGGCGGGAGCCCGACCACAAGAGCATGTGGATGAGTTCAAGTCCCACGGCATCATCGTCATTCACAAGTGCACTTCGGTCCGGCACGCCATATCCGCCGAGAAGATGGGAGTCGACGTCGTATCGATCGACGGCTTTGAATGTGCCGGCCATCCCGGCGAGGACGACGTACCTGGCCTCGTATTGATCCCCGCTGCGGCAGACAAGATCTCCATTCCGATGCTGGCCAGTGGCGGCTTCGGCGATGGTCGTGGTCTTGCGGCTGCCCTGGCTCTTGGGGCGGACGGAATCAATATGGGCACGCGGTTCTGCGCGACGGTCGAGGCCCCGATACACGCAGCGGTGAAGCAATTTCTGGTTCAGAACGACGAACGGGCAACGAACCTCATCTTTCGCAAGTTTCGCAACACGGGCCGCGTCGCCAAGAACAGCGTGTCCGATAGGGTCGTTGAAATCTCAAGCGTGCCGGAGGCCTCGTTCGACGATGTCCGGCCATTGGTCTCAGGGGCGAGGGGACGCGCTGCGCTCGAGGCCGGTGACCTTGATGCGGGGCTGATCTGGGCCGGGCAAGTGCAGGGGCTCATTCACGATGTACCCACCTGCAAGGACCTGATCGAGCGGATCGTTGCCGATGCCAGAGGCACCATTCATGGGCGGCTCGCTGGATTGTTGAAGCCCGAAGGTCTCCCGGTCTGAAAAGAGAGTGCTGGTCCGCGCCGGCGTTTGGGGAAGTGCATGTATCAAGTGAGGCAAATGAGAGATCAAGGAGCTTTGCTCTCCGTTCGAGGCGTGACGGTTGCCTTTGGCGGCATCGTCGCGCTCAACGGCGTGTCCTTTGACATGCACCAGGGGCAGATCCTCGGATTGATCGGCCCCAACGGCGCCGGCAAGACCACGCTGTTCAACTGCCTCTCCCGCCTCTATCAGCCGTCGTCCGGCGACATCCTGATGGATGGCGCGAGCATTTTGACGCGGCCGCCGCACCGCATCGCCGAGATCGGCATCGGCCGCACCTTCCAGAACGTAGCGCTGTTTCCGAACCTCTCGGTGATGGACAATGTCCGCGTCGGAACCCACGCCCGCACCTCCAGCGACATCATCAGCGACTCGCTGCGCCTTGCCTGGATTCGCCGCAGCGAAAGCAGCGTGAACAAGAAGGTGCACGAGATCCTCGCCTATCTCGACCTCGAGGACGTCGCCCACACCGTCGTGTCCGGCCTGCCCTTCGGCACGCAGAAGCGCGTCGAATTGGCGCGGGCACTGGCGGCCGACCCGAAGATCCTGCTGCTCGACGAGCCCGCCGGCGGCCTCAACCACGAAGAGGTCTACGTGCTCGGCGACCTCATCCGCAAAATCCGCGACGAGCGCCACATGACCGTGCTGCTGGTCGAGCATCACATGGGCCTCGTGATGTCGATCGCCGACCACGTCGTCGCGCTCAATTTCGGCAAGAAGCTCGCCGAAGGCACGCCCGCCCAGGTGCAGGCGGACCCCGACGTCATCAAGGCCTATCTCGGGAGCAAGGACCAATGACGACGCTGCTCAACGTCAAGGACCTGCGCGCCTATTACGGCCAGGTCCAGGCGCTCCATGGCCTGTCCTTCTCGCTCAACGAGGGCTCGTTGACGACGCTGCTCGGGGCCAACGGCGCCGGAAAGACCACGACGCTGCGCGCGATCTGCAACATGGTGCGCTCCACCGGCGGCATCGAGTTCGACGGCAAGCCGCTGAACAACAAATCGACCGAGAGCATCGTGCGGTTCGGCATCGCCCATGTGCCGCAGGGCCGCGGCACCTTCACCACCATGACGGTGGAGGAGAACCTGCAGTTAGGGGCCATCACCCGCAAGGACAATGCCGGCATCGTCTCCGACATCGAGCGCATGTATGCGCATTTCCCGGTGCTGAAGCAGCGGCACACCCAGCAGGCCGGCACGCTCTCCGGCGGCGAGCAGCAGATGCTCGCGGTCGCCCGCGCCTTGATGCTGCGGCCACGGCTGATGCTGCTGGACGAGCCCTCCTTCGGCCTCGCGCCGCTGGTGGTGCGCGACCTGTTCGGCATCCTCGGCAAGATCAACCGCGAGGACAAGGTGTCGATCCTGGTGGTCGAGCAGAACGCCCAGCTCGCGCTCGAGCTCGCCGACCGGGCCTATGTGATCGAGACCGGCCGCATCGTGATGTCCGGCAATGCCAAGGACATCGCGAACAACGAAGAAATCCGCAAATCCTACCTGGGTTACTGAGGGAGCGGATGATGGCAACAATGTATCGGTGCACTCGCTTCACCTCTCCCCGGCGGGGAGAGGTCGGATTGCGCAGCAATCCGGGTGAGGGGCCGCAGCTTCACCGTGACACCGTAACCCCTCACCCGCGCCTTCGGCGCGACCTCTCCCGAACGGAGAGGTGGACCTCCGACGCCGTCGGAGCTCACATCAAATTGGGCAAGTTTTAGGGAGCCGGCACGATGGAGCTGTTCACCAACCAGGTGCTGGCCGGGATTGCCACCGGCGCCATCTACGCCTGCATGGCGCTTGCCGTGGTCATGATCTATCAGGCGATCGACCATCTCAACTTCGCGCAGGGCGAGATGGCGATGTTCTCGACCTTCATCTCCTGGCAGCTGATGCAATGGGGCGTGCCCTATTGGGGCGCCTTCATCATCACGCTGGCGTTCTCCTTCGTCGCCGGCATCGCGATCGAGCGCATCCTGTTCAAGCCGCTCGCGAAGGCACCTGTTCTGACCAACGTCGCCGGCTTCATCGCGCTGTTTGCGATCATCAACTCCTCGGCCGGCCTGATCTGGGACTTCACCATCAAGCAATATCCGACCCCGTTCGGCTCCGCGCCGTTCCTCGGCAGCCAGCTGATCTCGACCCACCAGGCCGGCATGATCGGCGTCACCGTGCTGCTGCTGCTCGGGCTGTATTTCTTCTTCCAGTACACCCGCATCGGCCTTGCCATGCGCGCCGCCGCCTCGGTGCCTGAATCGGCCCGCCTGGTCGGCATCAACACCAGCTGGATGATAGCGCTCGGCTGGGGCATGGCGACCGCGATCGGCGCGATCGCCGGCATGCTGATCGCGCCGGTGGTGTTCCTCGAGCCCAACATGATGGGTGGCGTGCTGATCTACGGCTTCGCCGCGGCCGTGCTCGGCGGCCTGACCAGCCCGTTCGGCGCCGTGGTCGGCGGCTTTCTGGTCGGCATCTTCGAGAACCTCGCCGGCACCTACATTCCCGGCGTCGGCAATGAGCTGAAACTCCCGATCGCGCTCGCGCTGATCATCTCCGTCCTGGTCGTCAAACCCGCTGGTCTGTTCGGCCGGCACATCGTCAAGCGAGTTTGATCATGAGCGCAGCAGAAGAAGTCGTCGCCGAAGGCCACGAGGCGGTCGAAGCCGTTCCGAAGCGGGCCATGACGCTGGGCACGGGCACCTCGGTGGTGGTGCTGTTGCTTCTCATCGCCGTTCCCCTGTTCGCGAAGAATTTCGTGATCTTCCAGCTGACCCAGTTGCTTTATCTGGGCCTCGCGGTGCTGGCGCTGAACATCCTGACCGGCGGCTCGGGGCAGTTCTCGCTCGGCCAGAGCGCGTTCTACGCCATCGGCGCCTACGTCACCGCTGTCATGATGGAGCAGTTCAACGTCCCCTACTTCCTCTGCCTTCCGGTCTCAGCCGTGCTGTGCTTCGGCGCCGGCTTCCTGTTCGGCCAGCCGGCGCTGCGGCTCTCCGGCGTCTACCTCGCGCTCGCGACCTTCGCGCTCGCCACCGCGATGCCGCAACTTCTCAAGCTGAACTTCCTCGAGCACTGGACCGGCGGCGTGCAGGGCCTCGTCGTCACCAAGCCCGATGCGCCGTTCGGCCTGAAGATGTCGCAGGACATGTGGCTGTATTATTTCACGCTCGTCGTCGTGCTCGCGATCTACATCCTCTCGGTGAACTTGCTGCGCTCCCGCTCGGGCCGCGCCTTCATGGCGATCCGCGACAACGAGATCGCGGCCTCCGCCATGGGCATCAACGTCGCGCTCTACAAGACCCTCGCCTTCGGCGTCTCCGCCGCCATCACCGGCGTCGCCGGCGGCCTCAGCGCCATTGCGGTGCAGTTCGTCGCGCCCGACAGCTTCACCATCACGCTCGCGATCCAGCTGTTCCTCGGCATGGTCGTCGGCGGCGTCGGCTGGCTGCCCGGCTCGATCGTCGGCGCCGCCTTCATCATCTTCGTGCCGAACATCGCAGAGGGGATCTCCAAGGGCCTCTCCGGCGCCGTGTTCGGCGTGCTGCTGTTCCTCGTCATCTACCTCGTGCCCCACGGCGCAAGGCAGGTCGTGGTCCAAAGCGAAGCTTGGATCGCCAAAATCAAACAGAAGTGAAACTTAACCAAGGAGACCTCAGATGTTTGGAAGGACTATACGGGCGGCTGCCTTAGCGGCCGCAGTCATCTCGCTCGCCTCGGGCGGCGCGCTTGCGCAGAAGAAATACGATACAGGGGCCACCGACACCGAAATCAAGGTCGGAAATCTCATGCCGTATAGCGGTCCAGGATCCGCCTATGGCGTGATCGGCCAGGTCGAGGCGGCATACTTCAAGATGATCAACGACAAGGGCGGCATCAACGGCCGCAAGGTCAACTTCATCAGCTATGACGACGCGTACTCGCCGCCGAAAGCGGTCGAACAGACCCGCAAGCTGGTGGAGAGTGATGAGGTCCTGCTCATGTTCGATCCGCTGGGCACGGCCAACAATACTGCAATCCAGAAATATCTGACGTCGAAGAAAGTTCCGCAGCTGTTCGTCGCGGCGGGCGCAACGAAGTTCAACGACCCCAAGAACTTTCCCTGGACTACGGGTTGGCAGCCGTCCTACCAGAGCGAGGCGCGGGCCTATGCAAAGTATATTCTCAAGGAAAAACCGAACGCCAAGGTTGCCGTGTTCTTCCAGAATGACGATCTCGGGAAGGATTATCTGAAGGGTCTCAAGGACAAACTCGGCGCGCGGATTATCGCCGAGGAGAGCTACGAGACGACCGAGCCGACGATCGACACTCATATCGTCAAGCTCAAAGCGTCGGGCGCCGATACGCTGGTCAATATCAGCTCCCCCAAATTTGCGGCCCAGGCCATCAAGAAGATCACCGAAATCGACTGGAAGCCGCTGCACATCCTCAGCAACGTTTCCTCTTCCATCGGAAGCGTGATCAAGCCCGCCGGCTTCGAGAACGCGCAAGGTGTTGTTTCCGCCACTTACCTGAAGGATCCGTCGGATCCGCAATGGGACAATGATCCTGGCATGAAGGAGTTTCAGAGCTTCCTCGCCAAGTACTATCCCGAAGGCAACAAGCGGGACATATTGTTGATCACCGGCTACGCGCTTGCCGAGACGCTGGCTCAGACGCTGAAGCAGTGCGGCGACGATCTCACTCGCGAGAACGTCATGAAGCAGGCTGCGAACCTGAAGGACTGGCGGACCGAAGCGCTCTTGCCGGGGATCTACATGAACACCTCGCCGACCGACTTTGCCCCGATCAGTCAACTGCGTCTGATGCGCCTGAGCGGCGAGAAGTGGGAGCTGTTCGGTGACGTGATCAACGGCGACACGGACGATTGATTACTTGACGGAGTATCCCGCGCACGCCTTTCGCACAGCGCCTTTGATTTTGAGGCTTTGTCGACAGGTGTGCGCGGGACGGCCGTAAGCAGTCGCCCGGCAGGAGCTGGGCATCCGGCTCGATATTCGAGCCTGCGCGATCGCCCAAATTTTGCCAATGCTGGGACATTGAACGCAATCTTTGCGTTCGTTCACAATGATGAGTAAGGCGCATGATCGACTTTCGACCCTCTTGGCTCGATTCTGACCTCGAAATGTATCGAGACACAGTGTCCCGCTTCATCGAGAAGGAGATGGTGCCGCTGGACGAAGAAGCGCGTGAGCGAGGCAATGTCGGGCACGAACTCTGGCTGAAGGCCGGAGCGCTCGGGCTTTTGTGTTCGGACATTCCGATAGAGTATGGCGGCGGTGGGGGCGATTTTCGACATGAGGCCATCTTGTACGACGCCATGTCACGGCGCGGCCTGACGGGGATGAACCCGTCTGTGCACACAATTGTGGCCCGCTACCTGCTGAACCACGGGACGGAGGCGCAAAAGCGCGAATATTTGCCGCGCTTGGCCAGTGGAGAACTGGTCGGCGCCATCGCGATGACCGAGCCGGGGGCGGGCTCGGATCTTCAATCCATTCGAACACGCGCCGAGAGGTGCGGCGACAGCTATGTGATCAATGGATCCAAGACGTTCATCTCCAACGGCCTCCTTGCAGGATTGGTGCTTGTTGTCGCGAAGACTAATCCGGCTGAGCGGGCGAGTGGGATGTCGATCATTCTGGTCGAGACGGCAAAAGCTCCCGGCTTCAGGGTCGGCCGCGTACTCGATAAGCTCGGGCTGAAGGCGCAGGATACGTCCGAACTGTTCTTCGACGAGGTTATGGTGCCGGCGTCAAATCTCCTCGGAGGCGTGGAAGGTCGCGGTTTCTATCAACTGATGTCTGACCTGCCTTATGAGCGCACCATTATCGGTGTGATGGCGGTGGCAGCGATGGAGGGTGCGCTAGAGGCCACGCTCGCCTTCGTCCGCGAACGCAAGGCGTTCGGAAAATCGATCGCTGAGTTCCAGAACACAAAATACAAGCTCGCTGAACTGGCGACAGTCACGAAGGTCACACGATGCTTTGTCGACGAGTGCGTCGAAGCACTGGTTTCTGGCACGCTGGATGCTGCCACGGCTTCGATGGCAAAACTCTGGGCGTCGGAACAGCAAGGTAAGGTTGTCGATGAGTGTCTGCAACTGCATGGCGGGTACGGATTCATGAACGAGTACCTCATTGCTCGCATGTACGCCGACGCACGCGTGCAACGTATTTACGGTGGGACCAGCGAAATGATGAAGGAAGTGATTTCCAGGGCGCTCTAGGTTGCCGAGTGCCCGAACTCTATCGCGTGAACTTGTTGGCCGCCCCAGATCGGCTCGCTCGAGAGGATGTCATGAAAGCAGTCTTGGTTGAGAACTACGACCATATCGACAACATCACGATCAACGAGGTGGCCAAGCCGGAATTGTCAGCGGGAATGGTCCGCGTTCGGATTCAGGCCGCTGCCATAGGCTTCGTTGACGGCTTGAAGGTGCAGGGCCTGTACCAGACCAAGGACCCGTTGCCGTTTACGCCGGGTTCGGAGTTTGCGGGCATCGTCGACGAGGCGGCCGCAGACGTTGAGGGCTTCCCGCCCGGTACGCCCGTCATTGGAATGGTCAGAAATGGCGGTCTAGCCGAATATATCTGCACGGCGGCTGCAGACCTCTTCGTGGCGCCAAAAGGCATTGAACCCGAGGTCGGTGCCTCGTTCTTCGCCAACTATCTCACGGCGCTCTACGCACTCAGCGCCAGGGGAAAGCTGCAGCGCGGCGAAACGCTCCTGGTCCTTGGGGCGGCGGGTGGCGTGGGAATCGCTGCTGTTCAGGTCGGAAAATTGCTGGGCGCCCGGGTCATCGCGGCAGCCTCGACCGAGGAGAAGCGACAATTTGCCATCAAATTTGGCGCGGATGAAGGCCTCGATTACACGCGCGACGGGTGGCGTGACGAGCTTAAGGCACTCACCAACGGTCGCGGCGCCGACGTGATTTACGATCCCGTCGGAGGAGAGTTGAGCCTGCAAGCGTTCCGTTCGATCGCGTGGAATGGGAGGCATTTGGTCATCGGTTTTGCTTCCGGAACGATTCCAGCGCTGCGATTCAATCTGCCTCTGCTGAAAGGGGGCGCGCTGCTTGGTGTCGATCTCGCGCAGATCGGTCGTCGCGAACCGGAGGTGCGAGATCGAGTCATTGCGCAGCTATTCACTTGGTTGAGCGAAAAGACGCTCGTTCCTGTGGTGGGAAAGGTCTTTGCATTCGGGGATTTCCACCAAGCGTTCAAAGCGATGACGACGCGTGCGGCGCTCGGAAAGATGGTCGTGCGGATCGGCTGACGATCCTCCGCATTTAGGTATTTGGAGAAACTCTCATGAAAGTGTCGGACGCTCTCAATTCGCGGACCTCTGTCCGAGCGTTCTTGGACGCTCCAGTCCCTGCAGAGATCGTGAAAGAGATACTGCTCGGCGCCAGCCGCTCACCTTCCGGCGGAAATCTGCAGCCGTGGCACGTCTGGGCGCTCAGCGGCCAAGAACTCGCACGGTTCAAAGCGCTGATGGCCGAGCGGGTTAAGAGCAATCCGATGGGCGAGCAGTCGGAATACAATATCTATCCGCCAGAATTGAAAGAGCCGTACAGAACTCGGCGGTTCAAGAACGGCGAAGATCTGTATCGCACGATCGGTATTCCGCGAGAGGACAAAGCGGCGCGCCTCAAGCAGCTTGCAAAGAACTTCACGTTCTTCGGTGCCCCGGTGGGCCTGTTCTTTGCGATCGACCGGCAGATGGAGCCTGGGCAATGGGCCGATCTCGGTATGTACATGCAGTCCATCATGTTACTCGCGGCGGAGAAGGGACTGAGCACCTGCCCGCAGGAAGCGTGGGCGCTCTGGCACAAAACCGTAGGCGAGTTCATCGGGTTGCCTCCCCATCTCATGCTCTTTTGCGGCATGGCTCTGGGTTACATGGATCCGGAACATCCGATCAACAGCCTGCGTGCAGATCGCGCCGACCTGTCGGAATTCGCAACCTTCCAAGGACTTTGAGGCAGAGGGCTCCGAGAACTCCACACAAATCGTGAGATTTTATCGCTCGCGATTGCAAAGATTGCGCGGACCCGCATCGGCGATCCGCTTCAAGGATGTTATTCCGCGTACCGAATTCGAAAGGGTGATCGGAAATGACGTACGAAAATGTCAAGGTGTCACGTGAGGAGCACTGCACGATCGTCACGATCAACAGGCCCGAGGCGCACAACGCTTTGAACTCGGCTTGCCATTCCGAACTTGAAGCGGTCTTCGACAAGTTTGCCGCGGATGACGAACAATGGGTCGCGATCATCACGGGAGCCGGACAGAAAGCCTTCTGCGCAGGGCACGATCTAAAGCAGCAAGCCGCTGGCGGTGGTCTCACAACTCCATCCAAGGGCTTCGGCGGCATAACGAAGCGCTTTGATCTGGCGAAGCCGATCATCGCAGCCGTCAACGGGGTGGCGATGGGAGGCGGGTTTGAGATCGCGCTGGCGTGCGACATCGTGGTCGCCTCCGAGAACGCCGTCTTCGCTCTGCCGGAGCCGCGGGTTGGCCTGGCAGCCCTCGCTGGAGGAATTCAGCGGTTGCCTCGCGAGATCGGGCTCAAGCGAGCAATGGGCATGATGTTGACGGGGCGACGGGTCAGCGCCGAAGAGGCGCTCTTGCTCGGTCTGGTCAACGAAGTGGCGCGCGGTGACCTTATGGCCGCCGCCAAGCGGTGGGCCGACGAGATCCTTGCATGCAGCCCCATGTCGGTGCGTGCCACCAAGGAAGCGGTTCTTCGCGGGCTTTCCCGATCCGTTTCGGAGGGGCTGTCGGAAGAATGGAACTACCCGGCAATGAAGGCGATGCTCGCCTCCGTGGATGCAGTCGAAGGTCCGCAGGCCTTCGCAGAAAAGCGAAAACCGGAATGGAAGGGGCGGTAGTGGCCAGGAGGAGCAAGTCCGTAGCTCCGGAGTACGCCTCCTTTATCGCTGGCAGGTCGGTAACCTGCTTTCTCCCCAACTTTGGCCGCTGCCCCAATCCGCCTGGGGCGGGCCATCCGGCGTACGCCATGTCGAGAAGACGGTGCTTCGACAAAGCAAGTCTCGACGCCTCCAGCAGGACCGCCGTCCAGAGCAAGATCAGCGACGAGCTACCGACGTGCTCCAGACGGGCTGCCCAATAACGTCTGTCTACTTCACCAGGGGAGCGGGCCTTGGGCATTTGAAAAGCCGCCCGTAGGGCTGTTCGGACCCAGCAGAGCGACTCGGATGGGCTCGCGCGCGGCTTCCTCGACCGTACCGGGACCGATGAACTTATTGTTGTCAGTGGCCGTAAAGCCGGGACAGACCGCGTTGACCTTGATGTTGGTGCCCTCAAGCTCGACAGCGAACGCCTGCGTGATTGCATTTAGGGCAGTCTTCGATGACGAATAAGTTCCGGCATACTGGCGCAGCGGGTGTGAAGGGTTGTCGTTCAGCGTCAACGAACCAGTCATGCTTGAAACGTTGATGATTCTCCCCGCGGGTGCCTCACGTAGGAGCGGTAACATCGCTTTCGTGACAGCGACGACGCCGAATACATTGGTCTCGTAGACGGCGCGCAATTCGTCCATGCTTACACCGGACAAATAGGTTGCTTGCATGATTTGCTCCGCTGTCCGGCTTTGCGGGCCGGCATGCGATACGCCTGCGTTGTTCACGAGAACGTCCAGCCGGCCATACACCTTGCGGACATGGATGGCTGAAGCCGCGATTGAGGCTTGGTCAGTAACGTCGAGCTGGACCACTTTGGCATCGGGCCCGACGCTGTTGGCAATCGCTTCGCCCGCTTCGACGCGGCGCGAACCAATGAGTACGGTGTATCCGTTTTGCGCAAGATCCTTTGCGATTTGCAGGCCGATTCCTTTGTTGGCTCCGGTAACAAGAGCCACGGGCTTTCCATGCATCTTTATCTCCTATTGGCGGGTGGGAAACCCACTTGTCTTTTGCTATATGCGGAACGTGCGTCCGGTTGTCATATGCGGAACGATGTTCCGTTTATCAAGAGGTAAAATTGGCTCACGACGACAAAAAGTCGAAGCGGCAGGCAGCGGCCAGCGCGCGTACCAAGCGCCACCTGCGGGCCGACGCGCAGCGCAACATCGATTTGCTTCTTCAGACAGCTGCTGAGCGGTTCGCTCGGTCAGGAGTAGATGTGCCCATGCGTGAGATTGCCGAGCGGGCAGGGGTAGGTGTTGGTACGCTCTACCGCCATTTTCCGACGCGTTCCGACCTTGTCGTGGCGGTGTTTCGTAAGGAGGTCGGTGAATGCGTGGATACTCTGTCGGTGTTGGCGGCCAACCATCCAGCTGGAGACGCGCTTACACGATGGGTGTCCCACTATGTCGATTTTATCGCCGCCCACCGGGGGCTCGCAGCGGCCCTGAACTCTGGAGATCCGGCACTGGAGGGGCTGCCCTCCTATTTTCAGCAACAACTAGGTCCAGGAATTCAGCGGCTGCTGGATACTGCGGCGACCGCCGGCGAGATTAGGGCCGGGGTGAAGCAAAACGAACTTCTTCACGCCGTCGCCATGCTGTGTGTTCCGCCTAGCTGCGGCGAACCCACGGATCCGAAGCGGATGGTGGGTCTGTTCATTGACGGTTTGCGGTTTGGCGCCAAGCCGACCGCGGATCGGTACACCAAGAGGGCCCCGGCTCATAAGGGAAGGACCTAGATTTCACCGAGTGGATCGCGCTTTACTTGGCAACAGGACCTGAACGGTCCTGGCGGCGGCTCGAGCAACTGGCTCCAAGTGACCGTCTGATGCTGATGTCCTAGAGCACCACTGCGAATCCGCGCATCACAGGTTCGAGAACGACGGGCTGCATGTTTCACCCAAGTGCAGCCTTTTCCAACGAGATCGACGACGACGGGGAATGCCAGGCGGTTCCGACCTTGTTTTGGTGGCAGCCGTCACATGTGGTCGAACACAATCGAGTATGGTGGCGCGTTGCAAAACGTGGATCGACAATCCGTCGCCTGAGACCCTGTTTCCGACAGCCGGTCCGCTTTACGCTCTGATCAAGGGTGGGCTGTTGGCGGTAAAAAGGTACGAGGTTGCGTCCCCTTGATGCGGCAGACGCGTGGGCTCGCATCGGCTCGCAAACCGGGGGCGCTTGTGAGAAGCGCATTCATCTTTCCATGGCCGGAAATTGGCGGATATCCTATTTGTGCCGAGAAGCCTGCGTAGTAGACATCCCGGGGCATGTTCTTTGCTTGATGGTGTCCAACGGGGTCGTACCTGTGAGGTGCGTCCCATTTGTAACGCACCTCACGGAGGTCGCGCAGGACAAGTAGGAGCTTCGGAAATGACATCAGTTGCTGAGGAGGCTAAGACCAAAATCACCGCTAGGTGGGGAATGCCTCCGGCCGCGTTTCTGGCGCCTTTACCGAAGAGCGGCATAACGCTCGCCCGTTGGCGGCGGATGGGGACAGGCGATTCATTTAGTCAGAAGGCTCCGCGAGCGAACCATTATCTCCTGTCACTCGTTCTGAAGCCCATGAAGGCCCGGTCATTCATTGACCGACGGCAGATCTGGACTGGCCCGATCCCCGCAAATTCGGTGCGAATCGTCGATCCGGATTGTGAGCGAGAATGGTTTACCGACAGCGGCTTCGATTTGCTCCACTGTATGATCCCAAGGAGCGCTGTCGCGGAAATGACCGCTAGCGACGAGAGGATCCGCTTCGCCGATCCACTTTATACGCGCGACGATACGATTCTACAGATCGGGAATCAGCTACTGTGGGCCATGCAGCAGGACGGGCGCTTCGGCGTTGAATTTGCCTGCGGTGTTACGCACGCTCTGTTGGCCTATTTACTACAGCAATACACGCGGAAAACCCCGCCGCATTCGACGTCCGGCTTGCGACCGGCCCAGCTCAGACGGGTTACGGATCTCATCGCTTCAACGATCTCCAGCGGAGTGTCGCTGCAGGAGATGGCGAAGGAAGCCGGAATGAGTCCGTTTCACTTCTCGCGTCAATTCCGTTTGTCCACCGGCCAATCCCCTGTTCGATACGCGCTCGTTAAGAGAATCGAATGGGCCAAGGAGCAACTGCTGGATCGCCGCGCAGACATATTGGAAGTGGCACTGGATTGCGGATTCAAGGATGCGTCGCATTTCAGCAGAGTCTTCAAATCGGTCGTTGGCCAGTCCCCAAGAGACTATCGTCGTCTCAATTGACGGCAGCTCCTTGCGAGACTTTGAGGGCGCGTGTGACCAATGCTCCACGGATGCGAGAGCCAAGCCTCGCTCCCCTCAAGGTCAGCTCATCCAAGCCGTCGGGAAACCTGGTGAGCATTTCCGCGCCGTCTCGGGTGACGAGTATCGTGTCTGAGTGACGAACGCCGCCCTCGTGTTTGTCGTAGATGCCAGGCTCGATGCTAATCACCATGTTCTCTTGCAGGATCTCCTCGCTTCCCTCGGAAATCCATGGTGCCTCGTGATTGCCGAGGCCGAA
Organism: Bradyrhizobium sp. T-1; assembly: GCF_053592855.1. NCBI lineage: Bacteria > Pseudomonadati > Pseudomonadota > Alphaproteobacteria > Hyphomicrobiales > Nitrobacteraceae > Bradyrhizobium > Bradyrhizobium sp. T-1. The sequence continues at coordinate 1,762,079 of NZ_CM132115.1, forward strand.
GCCGTGGCCAACTCGGTGCAGGCGAGCTTCGTCGCCGAAGTAACCTTCGTCGCGCAGGAAATCGGTCACGCGCTTGTCGAGTTCTGCGCACGGAAGGCCCGGGCGCACGAGAGACGTTGCGAGCTCGCGCGCAGCCATCATAGCTTTGAAAGCGCCCAGCGCCCAACCTCCTGGTTTTGAGGTGAAAAAAGTTCGCTCGCACTCCGCGGCGTAACCATTACAGCGCGTCAGCGCGAGTGCCACGTGCGGGCCATTGAGGGTTCTGTCAGACAGCGCAGGGATGGAATGGGGTTGCGCACTCCGGGGGGCCGCCCAAGTGGCCATGAGAACATTGGAATCGGCCAGTTCGAAATCCGGGACTTCTCGGATCATTGCTGCCGTGACGTGCCGCGTGCGAGCGATGCCTTCGGCAACTGTGGAACCAAAGTAGGCTGCGGCCGTAAGCTGCTGCACGGCTGCGTCGGCATGTCGCGCTGCGCGACGGATCATATCGATCTCGGCCGGTGACTTGACCGTCCTCAGTTCCTCGACGAGAGGTAGAATTCGGACCTCTCCCGGAAGTTCCGTCCGAATCTCCATGCGAAGGCTAGGCTCCACGCCAATCACTGCAGAAGGACCAATCAGATCCAGCAAGGCCTCGCGCCACCCCCTGCCGCGCGGCGCCGGATAGTCCCAATAGGCTATCAGGCTCGCCGGCTCGATATTGTGCGCCTTCCCGAGATGGTCGTGGTCGAGCATCGGTGTCAGCAGGGTTGGAGCGCCTTTCCTTGGTACGAGCAGAAAGAATGGTCGCTCCAACGGTTCGAAGCCTGCACCGGTGAGATAGTAGATGCTTTCGCGCGACGTGATGATGAACACATCAACGTCATGGATCTTGTCCTGCAGCCGCTCCAGCCGATGAGCGTACTCCGATTTTGAAATCATCACCTAGGTTCACCCAAAGAAAGATATTGCAGACTTGACCATCGGTATCGATCCGGTCCTGTCCTTGGTCGCGCAAATGTCATTGCGGCTACCGATCTCGTGGGATTCATCGAACAGGAATTGACGATGACCGTAAAGTGACGCCATCAGAAATTGGCAGTATCCGGCAGCATTGAGCACAAAACGGCCAGTCCATCTCTGCGCTCCACCGTGGACAAGAGCGCACTAGAAGCTCGCTCTGCGAACCTTCGGTTAAGAAAAGCAGGAATCGACCGATTTCAGCAAGGGTCCGCCGGATGCACTCATTCGTTCCCATCCATCATGCCAATGTCATGTGAGAGCAGGTTTGCGCGAGGGCGGATCAGGATCGCCACGCTCGATGCGCCTGATCAAGGCAATGACCCGGGACAACCTATCGTACTACGTGGAGCGTTGGCAGCATCATGAAGTTTTTGAGCCGTTCGGTCTGGGACTATCGACGAAAACTCATGCGAGACGTCATGGCCAGAAATCGCCTCGATGCCCTTCTATTCGTCACCGCCGACTTCTTCCAGTTCGCGACGAACTTCAACGTCGACGTGCAGACTTGGGAGCGGCCGATTTTGGTTTGCGTGCCATTCGATGGAGAGCCGCGCGCGATCATGAATGAGCTGTCGACGCACCACGTCCGTATGGCCCGCGAGCGTGCACAATTTTGGATCGATGACGTCGAGTTCTACTTCGAGCACCCGAAGCTGACAGAGCGTGGGTTCTCGCTGCCTCAACTTCCCGAGATGATCCATGATCTGTTGGGCCGATGCGGATTGAAAGCGTCTCGCATAGGCATTGATGCGACCCAATCCAGCTTGGCTAGGGCCGCCGGAATGTTGCCTGAACTCAAGCTGGTTCCGTGTCTGGAGGAGATGCGGTCCATGCGCTGGGTCAAACATGCCGAGGAGCTGGAGATCATGCGGCATGCGGCATCGCTATCTGACTACATCCAGGAGCGATATCGAGAAAACATAAGGCCGGGTCGCCTCGTTCAGGAATTGGACTACCAGATGGCGGTCTGCATGGTCGAAGAGGGTGGGCGGCGCTTTCCCGGTGCAAATCTGGAGGTCTTGAGGTGCTGGACTCTAAGCGGTCCCGCATCGGCGTCTCCGCATGGCGACGGCGCTTCGTGCGGGGCGAAGATCGGCAAGGGCGACGTTCTGGTCAATATCGTCATTCCTCGTCTGAACGGTATTGTCATTGAAAACGAGCGCACCTGGTTTGCCGGCGAGCCTTCGGCGGATCAGCGCAAATATTATGAGATCGCTCGCGCGGCCAATGAAGCCGCAGCAGCAGCCGCCGTCACGGATGCTCCGGTGTCGTCGATCGATTCGGCCGCGCAAAAGATCATAGAAGATGCCGGATGTGGCGGCTTCATTCGACACCGAACGGGCCACGGAATGGGGTTGCTCGGTCATGAGTACCCGCACGACATGGCGTTCAACCATCGACCTCTTCTGGAGAATGAAGTGTATTCAGCAGAGCCTGGCATCTATGTCTACGGCCTCGGCGGTTTCCGCATGGATGACACCGTGGTCGTGGGGCGGAAGCCTGAAATTCTGACCAAGGCTCCCAAAGACATCAAAAGTCAGATCGTCCATTGATGTCGGAGGAGGCACTTCGAGGGCTGGTATCGTCTCGTTCCATGAGTCGAGGCTTCCCCAGGCTTGGGCGCTTCATCTTCGCTGCGTGCGTTGCCGGTGCATATTTGCTGGTGTTCGCTCCGGTTGCGATGATCGTGCTTATAAGTTTCTTTGCGCAAGAGATCGTGAGTTTTCCCGCAAACGGCTTGACGCTGCATTGGTACGCCAATGCCTGGGCTAGGCCCGAGTTTTCACGCGGTCTTCTTACCAGTGTCCAAGTCGCTATGGCGACCACTGCAATTGGGGTTCCTATCGGCGTAGCGGCTGCAATACCTCTCGTGCGTTCGAGGTTTCCGGCAAAAGCAGGCATCAACGTGCTCTTGCTCGCACCCTTGGCGCTTCCGGGTGTCGTCACCGGTGCCGGAATCTACATGATGTACGTTGCCGCGGAGAATGTGCTCGATACCGACATCAAGGGAACAATGGTCGGTCTGGTGGCGGCGCACACCATGCTCACTATTCCTTGGACGGTCAGACTTGTTGTCGCAAGCCTTCAAGGTCTCGACGAGGCGATCGAGGAAGCTGCGGCAAATCTCGGAGCAGGGCCATTCACTGTCTTTAGGAGGATAACGCTGCCGATGATGCGGCCTGGCATCGTCGCGGCCGCCATGTTCTCGTTCATCCAGAGTTTTGAGAATTTGGATCTTACGCTTCTCTTGGTCGGACCTGGACGCATCACATTGCCGGTAGCCATGCTGAACTACTTGGAATTCCGTATGGATCCGACGCTCGCCGCGGTGGCGACGGCGCAAATTGTCCTGGTCGGTGCGCTCATGCTTGTAACTGATCGGTTTGTGAAGCTCTCGAGGATCGTTTGATGGCAAAGTTGACGGTCGAACGACTCAAGAAGCAATTTGGAACGTCCATCGCGGTGGACGAGCTCACTCTTGAGGTCGCACAGGGGGAGATGGTGGCGCTGCTGGGGCCATCCGGTTGCGAGAAGACCACCACCTTGCGCATGATTGCCGGCTTCGTTGCCCCGACAAGTGGTCGGATGTTGCTAGGTGGAAACGACATCACGCGCGTCCCGCCGCATGTCCGCGAGACAGGTCTCGTGTTCCAATCATACGCTCTCTTCCCGCACATGACGGTAGCTGAGAATGTTGGATTCGGGCTGGAGATGCGTGGCGTTAGCCGCGCGCAACGGGGGCCACTCATCGCCGAGGCGCTTGGTCTCGTGAGGCTATCGCATCTGGCTGATCGGTTTCCCGAAACAGATGTCTGGAGGACAGCAGCAGCGTGTCGCGCTCGCTCGCGCGCTCGCGATTAGTCCGAAGTTGTTCTTGCTGGACGAGCCGCTGTCCAATCTCGATGCCAAGCTCCGAGCGGAAGTCCGTACCGAGATTCGGTCGCTTCAGCAGCGCCTCGGTCTGACGACCTTAATCGTCACGCATGACCGGGAAGAGGCGTTGACCATGGCCGATCGGCTGGTCGTGATGGAGGGAGGACGGGTTCGGCAGGTCGGCTCCGCGCGCGAACTCTACGAGGAGCCACGAGACGCCTTCGTCGCTGAGTTCGTCGGACGCTGCAATCTGTTGCCGGCCACGCGCGAAGACGACGAGCGCGTCAGAACGCGCGGCGGGCTTCTGCTGTCGTCGAGAAGACGAGCGGATGAATCGTCCTCGGCGAGCACGCTGGCTATTCGGCCTGAGCGCATCGCAATCGAGCCTGGCCACCACGCAGAGATCAAAGGGCAGCTTGAGGCAGTGACGTATCTCGGCGCGCATACGGAGTACCAAGTGTTACTGGGTGAGTCGGAGCGGGTGGTCGTTACTCGTCCGACGCCAGTCCGGGATGATCCTATGCTCTCCGTGCGGACCAATGATCCAGTCTCGCTCACGTGGGACACGGAAGCTCCAAGGCTGATTCCCGAAACGGCGAAGGACTAGACAAGATGAGCTATTCTCGGCGTACGTTCCTATCGTTGAGCTGTGGCAGCGGAGCTGCCCTGCTCGTCGGCAACTCTCGATCGGTCGCCGCGTCGGCGGGACCGATCGTGGTCGGGACGTGGGGAGGCGATTACGGCCAACTCCTGGGCGACCTGGTAGACAAGCCGTTGGCCACCGCCAAAGGAATCGAGGTTGTTCAAGACGTCGCCAATGTCGATCCAAGGAAGACTAAATTATTAGCGGAGCGCGGAAGCCGTCGGGGGTCGATGGATGTAGCCTGCCTGTCCGATACGGACGCGTATCTGCTGTCGCAATCGGATGTGCTGGAGCAGGTTGGAGCCGACCAAGTATCTCGGCTTGGTTCGGTGTTCCGGCAGTTGCGCAAGAAGTGCTCGATTCCACACATCTACTCCGCGCAAGTCATCCTCTATAACCCAACCAAGATTCCCGTCCCCCCACGGTCATATGCCGATCTCTGGGATGCGAGGTGGCGTGGTCGGATCGGACTTTCCGATATTCTCTACGGCGCCAACACGCTTGCTGCTGCGCTCGCAGGCGGCGGCAGCGTCAGCAATTTCGATCCCGCGGAAAAGAAGCTCCTGGAGCTGCGGTCGTTGGACGTGAAGATATACCCGTCCAACGAGGCGCTGGCGGCCGCGCTCAAGTCGGAGGAAGTCTGGATCACCGTCATGTGGCTCGCGCGCGGCTTCATGTGGAAGAAGGCTGGAATCCCGCTCGCCCACGTTGTGCCGGAAGGGGGAACTCCTACCGTGGTGTTTGAGGCAGGTGTCCCCCGCAACGCCAAGAACAAGGTGGAGGCATTTGCATATCTCGATGCAATGCTGGACCCGAGGGCGCAAACGGGCTTTGCCGAGAAGATGGGCTACGCGCCGACGGTGCGCGATGCAACCCTTCCGGAAGAGTTGGCGCGGGAGGTGCTCCTGAACGAGGAGGAACGTACGAGGCTCTTGCTGCTCGACTACGCGTATTCGACGGGGCGGTCACAACGCACGCTTGATTTCTGGAACAAGCAGTTCAAGGCCTGATCATGGCAATCTTGCTGGTTCCTGCATGTATTCTTATTCTCGGCCTGCTCGTCGGCCCGCTGTGCTTGATGTTCCGGATCTCGTTGAACGAGCTCGGCCCGACCCAGTTGATGGTGGAAGCGCTGAGCGCTGACAACTACGTCCGCGCTGCAACAGATCCGTACTATCAGCAGATCGTGTTGACGACGCTCGGCGTTGCCTTGTTGTGCACAGCGATCACGCTCGTTATCGCGTTTCCGGCGGCCTACTGGCTTGGCCGGGTCGAGAACCGCTGGAAGAGTGTGGTGTTGATTGCCACCCTGTTTCCTCTGTTGGTCGGAAACGTGGTCCGATCTGCAGGTTGGATGGCGTTGCTTGATCGCGACGGTCTCATCAACTGGGGGCTTGCACGGCTCGGTTTGATCGCACACCCGCTGCAGCTCATGTATACGCCGAAAGCGGTCGTATTCGGTATCATAGCGGTGGTATTGCCGTACATGATCATCACCGTTTCGTCGGTAATCGAGAGCATTCCCCTTCAACTCGAGGAAGCGGCCGCCAATCTCGGGGCTTCCCCGATAGTGGTCTTTCGGAGAGTCGTTCTTCCGCTTGCGCTGCCGGGCGTTGCCGCGGGATGCACGCTCGTATTCGTCTTGTGCATGAACACTTACGCGACCGCGGTTCTCCTGGGAGGTCCTCGGTTCAAGATGATGGCGCCAGCTGTGTATGATCAGTTCATAAGGAGCAACAACTGGCCCATGGGCGCGGCATTGGCGTTCATACTTCTGCTCTTCACCATGGCCTTTACCGTGCTCGGAAGCCTCGGTTTCGCTCGGCGGTACGGGAAGGTGTCTCGTGGTCCGTCGGAGCGGCTCGCGCCAGCATGATTGATCTGAAGGGTTTCAAGTTCTCACTAAGGCTGTTGGCGCCTCTCAGGCGGAAACGTCTGGGCCAACTTTCGACGGAAAAGGAGCAACAATGTCGTCCATCGAATCGTCGTTCTTCGCGCGCCGTAGCTTACTGGTAAGTGGATTGGGGGCGGTTGTTGCGATGCCGATATGCGACCCGCTTCAGGCCGCGACAGGGTCAGATTTCGCATCTGATCCGAAAGCCCATCTGGCCGCGATAGACGACGTCGCACGAGCAGGGGCGGAGCAAGGGCAGCCTGGTATCCTCTTAGCTCGGCTCGACATGGCGTTGGCACAAACGATCGGACATAAGCTGTTCACCGTCCTGGTGCTCAACGAGGATGTCGGCCAGAATCAACGCTATTATTCCAATCAGCCGGGGGCCTATCCCGTTGGGGGGAGCAAGCCTATTGATCGGTCCAGCGTCTTCTATAAGGAGATCGTACTAACCGGAAAGCCGCGCATCTGTTACGACTACGAGGACACCAAGCGCGCATTCTTCGATCATGAACTTATCCGATCGCTCGGTTGCGAAAGTGCCGTTAACTATCCCGTGCGCTGGAACGGAAAGACGATCGGAACACTCAACCTGCTTCATCAAGCTGGATGGTATAATGAACAAAATGTCGCGGCGATCGGCGCCTTCGCAGCGCTGTCGGCTCCGGCCCTACTCGATATCGCTCGTGGTTGGAAGTGACGAGCTCGCTGCTCGTCTAGACGCGCGCCAATTTCAGTGAGGAAGGCGCGCCCAGTGGGTGACAACTGCCGGCTGCCGCCTCGATCGCGTCGCTTTGGACTGGACGATCCGGGCGCGGTTAGGTTTGTCGCGCCCGGATTTGCGGTACCTCAGGAACAGCAGACGAGAAGCGCAGTCACCTCAAAGGCGCGGAATGCAGAGAGGCTGTCCTCCATATTCGGCATCTCGTTTCTCGGGCTTCACCGGTCAATTGCAAGTCACGGTGACTGATTTCATCTTTCGCCCTACAACATGTCCGCCTGAAATCGCGAGGCTTGGCCCTCTCAGGTCGCCAGCGCAGCCTTGTGCTCGTCGTCGATCGAGCGGGTGTCGCCCGTCTCAATCAAGGTGCGGGTAGCGTCGACGGAAGCGTAGGTCCAGAGAATCTTCATGCCCTGGCTCTGCGACACATTGCGGAAGCGGTGGGGGACCTCGGCTGGGATGAAGGTGACGTCGCCCGCCTGGATCGGATACTCGATGCCATCGACCTCCGCCACTGCCGTGCCTTCGAGCAGCAAGACGCTCTCTTCGCAATTGTGCTTGTGCAGCGGGATAGCGGCACCCGGCTCGAAGATCGTGATGCCGTTGATAAAGCTGGTCGAGCCGGTGCGGCGTGTGACGAGCGGAATCGTCTTGGCGCCGCCGCCGCGCTGGCGGGCCGGGATGTCGGACGGCCGCAGGATGGCAGGCTTTGCAGTGGACGTCGTCATGATCTTTCCTTTGCTGTGAGAGAGTTTCAGGCTTTGGCGGGCCCGATCCAGAGGGTCTTGATGTTGGTGAATTCCTTGATGCCGTAGACGCCGAGCTCACGGCCATAGCCGGATTTCTTGATGCCCCCAAAGGGCAACCTGGCGTCGGACGCGACCATGCCGTTGATGAAGACCGCGCCGGCATCGATCTCGCGCGCGAGCCTGCGGGCGCGAGCAAGATCGCCGGTCCACAATGCTGCGCCGAGCCCGAACTCCGTACGATTCGCGAGCGCGACCGCACCGTCTGCGTCTTTCGCGCGAACGATGGCGGCGACCGGGCCGAAAGTCTCCTCGCAGAAGGCCGCCATCTCGACGGTGACGTGATCGATGACGGTCGGTTGATAGGTAAAACCGGGTCCTTCGACAAATTGCCCGCCGAGCTTGAGATCTCCTCCTGCGGCAAGCGTTCGCTCCACCTGGCTGTGCAGGTCGCTTCGCAGATTGGCGCGCGCCATCGGCCCGATCTGGGTGTCGCGCTCCATCGGGTCGCCGATCTTCAGCTTGCGCACACCCTCGACGAAAGCCGCGACGAACCGGTCCGCCACCGCATGCTCGACAATGAAGCGCTTGGCATTGACGCAGCTCTGCCCGACATTGATGAAGCGCGCCTTCACCGCAACCGCCGCGGCCGCCTCGACGTCGGCATCGGCGAGCACGATGAATGGGTCCGAGCCGCCGAGTTCGAGGACCTGCTTCTTCAAGGCCTGGCCCGCCTGGCCCGCCACGATGGCGCCGACTTGCGTCGAGCCGGTGAGGGTGACGGCCGCGATCCGGTCATCGGCGATGAGACCTGCGACTGTGGACGAATCGACCAGCAGCGTCCGCACCAGTCCCTCCGGCGCGCCGGCCTGCCGAACGATCTCCTCGATCGCCAGCGCGCATTGCGGCACATTGTTGGCGTGCTTGAGAATGGCGCCATTGCCGGCGGCGAGTGCCGGGGCTGCGAAGCGAAAGAACTGCCAGAACGGATAGTTCCACGGCATGATCGCAAGCACGACGCCAAGGGGATCGAACACCACGGCGCTCTCGCTGGCGTTCGAGGCTGTCTGCTCGTCAGCGAGGATACGCGCGGCGTGCTCTGCGTAGTAGTCGCAAGTGACGGCGCACTTCTCGATCTCGGCCTCAGATTCCACGATGGGCTTACCCATCTCACGCGTGATCAGATTCGCGAAACGCGGCTTGTCGGCGCGCAAGACGCGTGCGAAGCCGCGCAGAAGCTCGATCCGTTCGCGGATCGGGACCCGGCGCCACCGGAACTGCGCGGCCGCGGCGGCCGTGAGCGCCTCATCGACCTGTTGCGCCGAGTGCGAGGGGAAACGTGCGAGTTCCGCGCCGTCATGGGGATTGATTGAAATGATCGTCATGGCGTTCTCAAGGCTCTGCAATGGATCAGGCCGCGGCGTTGTTCGCCAGCAGACCGGTGAGCGCCGCGACCACGGCATCAGTGAATGCGCGCGTCCCAAGCTGGCCGCCGACGTCGCGAGTGCGTGTTGTCGGATCGTCGAGAACCTCTTCGACCGCACGCTCGATCAGTTGCGCAGCCGACACGAGCCGGGGATTCCCGTCGCGCTGGCCGCGCCACTGCAGCAGCATCGCGGCCGACAGGATCAGCGACGTCGGATTGGCGAGGTCCTTGTCCGCGATGTCGGGGGCGGAGCCGTGCTGCGCCTGAGCGACGCAGATCCTCTCACCGGCATTGATCGAGCCGCCGAGACCGAGGCTGCCGGACAGTTCGGAAGCTTCGTCGGACAAGATGTCGCCGAACATGTTGGTGGTGACCATGACGTCGAAGCGATCCGGCGTGCGGATCAACAGCGCGGCGGTGGCATCGACGATGAGCTCTTCCAGCTCGACATCGGGGAAGTCAGCGGCGACGCGGCGCACCTCACGCAGGAACAGTCCGTCGGACATCTTGACCACATTGGCCTTGTGCACGGCCGTCACCTTCTTGCGCCGGCCGCGCGCCAGCTCGAACGCGGTTCGGGCGACGCTCGATGACGCCTTGGCGGTGATCTTGCGGATCGAGAACGCCATGTCCGGGTCGGGCATGAACTCGCCGGATCCGGCGAACATGTTCCGGTCCGAATAGAAGCCTTCGGTGTTTTCTCGGACGATGACGAGGTCCATCGGCTTGCGCAGGATACTGAGATCTTTCCGCGAGCGGCAGGGCCGCACATTGGCGTATAGCTGGAATTTGACGCGCAACTCCCCGGATGGGTTGATGCCGCCCTTGTCGCGCGACGGATATTCGTAGTGCGAGACGGGGCCGAGAATGACGCCGTCGGCTTCGGGAATCCGTGTCATGACCTGGTCGGGTAGGGTCGTTCCCTGTTCCTTGAGACTGACGAGGCCGATCTGATGGGTCTCGTACTCAAGGCCAAGAGAAAGCGACTGGTCTGCGGCTTTGAGCACACGCAGGGTTGCGTCGGTGATCTCGGGGCCGATGCCGTCGCCGGGAAGCACGATGATTTTCATGGGTGTCTGCTCTGTTGGAAGTGGTCAGCGGTTGAGATAGGCCATGGCGAGAAGCGCGATGGTGACGGTGATGCCGCCCCCAATGCGGGTTGCGATCTGGGCAAATGGCATCAGCCGCATGCGGTTGCTGGCGGATAGGATGGCGATGTCGCCGGCGCCACCCATGCCGCTGTGCGTTCCCGCGACGATCGCGCTCTCGATCGGATAAAGGTTCACCCAGCGCGCGGTGAGAAACCCGGTGAGCACCATCGCCGAGACGGTTGCTACGATGGTGATGAGGTTGGCGGGCGCGAAGCCCGCAACCAGCTTGTCCCAGGGCGTCAGCACCACGCCGAAGGCGAACAGCATGGGATAGGCGACGGCGGTCAGGCAGAATTTGTAGGCCGCGTAGGAACCGGACTGGATGCGCGGCGTGACGCCGTGACACAGCTTCAGGACGACCGCCATGAACAGCATCACGACCGGCGCCGGGAAATGCAGCAGATGGAAGGCAAGGACGCCGCACAGATACAGCGTCACGGCAACCATGCCGGCAGCTGCGAAGTTCTGCATGTTGCCGTCAGTCTTCAAGGTATTAGCCTGTTCAGTGAGGTCGGCATCGCCGACCGGCTGCAGCCGTCCTTCACCGGTGAGGGAGGGGCGCCGCTTGCCGAGATAGGATAGCGATCCCGCCAGGATGATCGCGGTCAGATTGCCGACCAGGATCGCCGGAAGCACGCGCGCGAGGACTTCGCCCTGTGACACGCCGGTGATGCCGGCATAGCCGATCGACAGCGGGATCGCGCCTTCGCCGACGCCGCCGCCCATGATGGGCACGACGATGAAGAAGAAGCTGTCGAAGGCTCCCAATCCCAGCGCGCTTCCCGCTGCGGTACCAACGAGGGCTGCGACAACGCTGCCGGCGGCGAGCGGCACGAAGATCTTGGCAAAGCCCTTGATCAGGATCGTGCGGTCCATGCTCAGGATGCTGCCGACGATGACGACCGCGATGAACAGGCTGAGCACATTGCTTGATTTGAAGAAGTCGCCGACGACCTTGACTGCCGGTGCGGGAATCCAGCCCTTGTAGGCGAGGTAGGAGGGGACGAAGGTGACGAGGACCGCGCCGCCGCCGATGTGGCGAATGACGGGCAGGCGGTTGCCGATCTCGCCCAGTGTGAAGGCGAAGGCAGCCATGATGCCGACCACCATGGCGATCTCGCCGCCGACATGGCCAGTCGCGCTGAACGTCACGAGCAATGCGATCAGAACGACATAGGCGGGCGCCGGTATGATGCCGACGTCGGTGTCCATGAACGCGCGCCACAGGCGGCCGAGAGTGCTCGCGGTTTGGCTCCGATCCGTCTCACCCGGCGATACCGACATTGTCTGCTCAGCCATCCCGTTCGCTCCCAAATGATCGTCTTGTCGCTGTTTGTCGGCGGGGTTCAGAAGCCGTAGAGGCGCGCTGGATTGTCGACGAGGATCTTGCGATCGATGCTCGCATCGTCCGTCCACGACGAGAGCAGGGACAAAAGGTGCGCATCGTCGACCTGCCGGAACGGTTCGATCTCGCCCGGCTTGCGCTCGCGGCGCTCCGCGCCGCCGCCGGTGTGAGGCCAGTCCGACGCCCAGATCAGGCGCTCTGGATTGGCAGCGATGAGCGTGCGGGCAAGCACCGCTACGTCGTCATAGTCGGGTGCGCGCTGTGAGGCGCGATAGGCGGCGGACAGCTTGACCCAGACTTTCCCGGTATCGAGCAGGCGGAGCAGCGTGGCGAAGCCCGGCTGCTCGGGACCGAGCGCTGCCTTTGCGCCGGCGAAGTGATCGAGGATGACCGGTACGGGCGAGGCGGTAATGGTCTCGGCGAGCGGCTCGACGAGCGGCAGATCGACATAGATCTGCACGGCCAACCCCGGACGTGCGACGCGCGCCATGGTCTTTGCGACCGCTGCGACCGCCGCCGCGGCGCGGTCCTCGCCCTTGACGTTGAGGTTCACCCTGACGCCGACGACACCGCCTTGGGTGAGCTTCGTCAGGTCAGCGTCACGAATGCGGTCAGGATCGATCACTGCGATGCCCCGGGATATTCCTGGGCCGAGCTCGCGCAAGCCGTTCAGCAGGCATCGATTGTCGTCGCCATAGACGCTGGGTTGCACCAGGACCAGACGATCGACCCCAAGGCCACGCCGAAAGCTCTGCAGGTCCGTCACGGACGCTGCTCCCGGCGTGTAGGTCCTTGGCTCCGCAAAGGGGAAACGATCGGGTTCAAAAACATGGACGTGACAGTCGGTGGTGCCCGCCGGTGGGAATTGCACCTTTGGGGCCGCGGTGGCCGCCTCCGTCTGCGAGATCGCACCGGCGATCACGCTCGACATCGCGAGTGCCGCGGCGGCCTCGCTGAGCACGTCCCTCCGGCTCGGAAACCGAGCGTTTTGCATGATCATGAGCGCTTCCCTTGGCCCCTCTGTTGGCGAGGGATGGCCAGCTCGTACGTTGATTTTTGGTATTTTGCAATAGTAAAATGCCAGAATTTGCAGTTCCGGTTTGTTGTGTCGGGCGGAACGGCCTGTATGGCGCGCGCTTCAGCCCGCCATTTGCGGTCACGGAGCCTCGGCGCGAGGCGACACCTACGGCACCGCCGCACGTTGTATCGATGTCGTGGCTTTCGCTATGAAGGGCGACCGGATGGAATGATGAGTCGAACTGAAATGCAGCCAACGCCGCTGATCAGCGAGCTTGCCAAACAGATTGCAGAGCATTTGCGCGCGGAGAATCCGCAGGCGGGGACGCGGCTCGTTGAGCGCAAATTGGCCGAGCGGTTTCGCGTCTCGCGCTCGCCGATCCGGTCGGCCCTGCAACTGCTCCACACCCAGGGTATGCTCGGCGTCGCGGGAAGCGGCGGCTTCATTACCATCGACACTCCCGAAGCCTCGTGGCCTGAGCAAGAGTCGATCCCGAACAACGACGAGGCCATGTACTTACGGATTGCGCAGGATCGTCTCGACAATCTGCTTCCTGAGCGTGTCACCGAGAATGAACTGCAGCGGCGCTATGACCTGACGCGCGGCGAACTGGCGCGGCTGCTGCGGCGCATCCTGAGCGAAGGCTGGATCGAGCGACTGCCCGGACACGGTTGGGCATTCCTGCCCATGCTCACCTCGATCGAAGCTTACAAGGACAGCTATCGCTTCCGCCTCACCATCGAGCCTGCGGCGATCCTGGAGCCAGGCTTCGTGCTCGACCGTGCTCCGCTGGAGGCCTGCCGGCAACAGCAGCAGCGCCTGGTCGACGGCGAGATTTGGTCAGTCTCGAGCCCCGCGCTGTTCGACATGAACAGCAAGCTGCATGAGGCGATCATCGAGTGCAGCCGGAACTCCTTCTTTATCGATGGGCTCAAGCGTGTCGACCGGCTGCGGCGGTTGATGGAATACAGGCAGTCGCTCGATCGGCGATACGCGATCATTCGCTGTCGGGAACACGTCGAACTTGTAGATCTCCTGCTGGCAGACAGGCGTCTCGATGCTTCCAAGTTCATGAAGCAGCACCTCTCTTCGGTAAGCGTCGAGAAGGTCATGAACACGGCAGGCACCGCCGTTCAAGGCGTGTCATCGGGAGACGATTGAGAGCACGAGCCGATCGAGCACCGCAGATATAGTTTCGTGCAAGGTCCGGCGGCACGGAAACGGAGCGACTCATCGAATCGCTGGGAGTTAGCTTAACTCTCAAAGTTTCAGTCGCTGGAAGCCTGCTCGCACGCGCTCAACGAAGGTCTGAGCTAACAACGAAGTGGCAATACTCGCATTCCGCACGGCAAACGCTTTGAAAGTTGGGCCTTCGTTGATCGGCAGAAAGGCGAGGCCAGGACTGCGCCAAGCTCGCGCCGTTAGACTGTCCACCACGGCAACGCCAGCTCCGCAAGCGGCCAACGAACAAGCCGTCTGACCCGACCGTACCTCGATGCGAGTGTCCGGCTTGATTTTCAGCTTCGCGCAATACTTTGCGATGAATTGACCTTGGGGTGTATCGGGGCTGAAGGCGATCAGCCGCTCCTTCAGGATATCGCGTGGACTTATCCGGCGTCGTGCGGCGAACGGGTGAGAAGCGGCGAACACGCAAGTCAACGACCATTGGCCGACCGGGGTGCAATGGATCAGCGTGTGTTCGATAGGCAAGCTCGAGATGGCGATATCAGCCTCTCCCGCCAACAGCTGATGGAGAATCTCTCGGACCAACTGCGTTTGCGTATAGAATCTGGCGGCCGGAAAATGCGCGCTGGTGTCCGCGACGGCTTGCGGCACCAGTTCAAGTGCCATGCTGGGAGTCGCTAAAACCTTGAGCGAGAGTCCGCCTCCGGTTTTCAGTTTCCGGGCGCAGTCCTCGATCCGGGTAACGCCTCGATAGACCTGCTCTACCTCGGCAAAAAGGGTGTGTGCCTCGGGCCTAGCATTCAATCTTCCCTTGATGTGCTCGAAAAGCGTTATGCCGAGTTGTGATTGGATATGCCCCAGCATCCGGCTGACGCCCGGTTGCGAAATATGCAACAGGCGCGCGGCTTCACTGACCGAACCTGCGATCATCACGGCACGAAACACCTCGATCTGACGTAGATTCATGGCCGACCACGCGAAGGGGATCAGAGGGACATAACACCATGTTATGGCGTGTTTATTCAATGGTATTTGTGCGCAAAGCGAAAGGTCTCCTAAGGTTATTGAAAAAGAGGGGCAGATATCCCCGAGCAGAAACAGGAAACGTCGAGGCGATGATGTCTCAATCATTCGATGCGGTTATGCGTTGCGGCTCGTTTGCTTGCATCGCAACTTGGTCGCGTTACCGCGCACAACGCAGACATTGATGCTCCCTGCAGAATGACAGGGTTCCCCGAGGGTCGAAACGAAAAATGGATATCCAAACACCTGCAATCTCGCTTGGCGGGGTCGACGTTTCAAATGTCATTGATACCCGTCGATTGAGCCGTTTCCAGATCGGTGTGTTCGTCCTCTGTGGCCTCGTTATCATGATCGACGGCTTTGATGTGCAATCGATCGCATATGTCGCGCCGGTCCTTACGGAAGCCTTTCACATCGAACGAGCAATGCTGGGGCCGGTATTTTCGGCAGGACTTGTGGGAACAGTGCTGGGCGCCTTGCTGATCGCTCCGTTGGCGGAGCGCATTGGCCGCAAGATCGCGCTGATCGGGTGCATTGCATTGTTCGGCGTTTGCTCGCTGCTGACCACCTTGGCTGCTGACCTACAACAATTGATGATCGTCCGTCTGGTCGGTGGTCTCGGCCTTGGCGGCGCAACACCGATCGCCGTGGCGCTCGGTGCCGAATTCAGTCCACAGAGAAGCCGAGCTACCATCGTGATGCTGATCTATTGCGGTTACGCGATCGGAGCTGCCGGAGGCGGATTGATTAGCGCGTACCTGCTGCAGATCTTGACCTGGCACGCCGTCTTTGTCCTTGGCGCAGTGTTGCCGTTGCTGTTGCTGATTGCCGTCTGGCTATGGCTCCCGGAGTCCATCACCTATCTGGCCTATCGCGGTACCCGCAACGACTTGATCGCCGCCTACGCTCGCCGGATCGATTCTACCGTCGAGATCGACCCCACGGGGGTGCTTGAGGTCGAAGACAAGGCCATCGGCTTTCCCGTCGCCCAGTTGTTTGCAGGGGGCCGAACTCCGCGAACGCTGTGGCTTTGGCTGATGTTCGTCACCAACATTCTCTCGCTCTATTTCATGATTTCCTGGTTTCCAACGCTCGCGACGACAGCTGGTGTCGACGTGAGTTCCGCCTTGGTCGCCGCCTCCCTGATTCAGGTCGGCAGCATAGTCGGAACCCTCACGCTGGCCGCACTGGCCCGGCGTTTCGACACCTTTGTCGTCATGAGCATCGGTTACATGGGCGGAACGGTTGCACTGCTTCTGATTGCTATGGCGGGCAGTTCGGTTGCCTATTTGATGGTCGTCGCCTTCATTGCCGGCTTCTTCGTTATCGGCACGCAGACCGGGGCCAACGCGGTCAGCTCGTTGGTCTATCCCCCCAGCATTCGAGCGACCGGGGTAGGCTGGGCCTTGGGTATCGGCCGCCTTGGTGCCATCGCCGGTCCTTACGTCGGTGGGGTGCTGATCGCCCTGCACTGGTCGAGCCGCGATTTGTTCATGGTTGCCACGGTCCCGACCGCGATCGCCGCAATTAGCGCCGTGATCATCTCGAAATTGGTGCGCCGGGCTGGCGGCCATCTCTAGGAACTGCGAACGATCGTATTGGCGTTAATCCTGCACTGAAGGTCTTGCGATGAATCCCATCAACATCGACGTGCTTGTCTGCGGTGGCGGGATGGCCGGGACCGTCGCAGCCATCGCCGCTGGACGCAACGGTGCCGAGACCTTGCTCGTCGAACGATGGGGATTTCTCGGTGGCTCAGCGACGGCCGCCGCCGTCGGTCAGTTCGTGGGCTGGGAAACCGAGGCCGGCAGGAGAGTGATCCGCGGCATCGCCGAGGAGATTGTCGATAACCTCCGTGCTCGCGGCGCGTCGGACGGCCACTCGCACTTCGTGATGTCGACCGGCCATCGCATGGATCAGGTTTCCTACGATCCGGAAACCCTCAAGATCGTGTTGGACGAGCTTGTCACCAGGGCGCCAGCACATCTGCTGTTCAACACAGTCGTGATGTCGGTCGCGCGCACTGAGCGAACGATCAACGAGGTAACCGTGCTGACCAAGAAGGGACCAATTGCGCTGCGGCCTAAAGTAGTGATCGATGCCTCGGGCGATCTCGACGTCCTTGCGCGCGCCGGCGCGACGTTTCTGTCACTCGAGGAAGGTGAAACGCTACAGCCTGCGACGATGATGTTTCGCTTTGGCCCGATCGACTACGAGGCGTTCAACGCCATCCCCACACCGGAGATACAGGCGCTGGCCCAGCGCGGCGTCCATGAAGGCGCGCTGGCGCGAGCGGCGCTGCACCAGAGTCGCGTCACCGGCACGCAGGACGGCTGGTTCAACGTTAGCCGCGTCAGCGTCGATGCAACCGATCCGTTCGATCTCAGTCGGGCCGAAGTCGAGGGGCGACGGCAGGCCTTCGCGGCCGCAAACTTCATCCGGGAAAATGTTCCCGGCTGCGCTGGCGGACGATTGGTGGCGCTCGCGGCCCAGCTCGGCATCCGAGAAACGCGCCGCGTCAGCGGCAATTACATCCTCACCGTCGACGACCTGCGTCGGGGCCGGACGTTTTCCGACGTGATTGCATGCGGTGCCTATCCGATCGACGTCCACCCGGCCACCGGCACGGGTCTGGGATTCGAGACGCTCGGCAAGGACCACAGCTATCAGATCCCCTATCGCTCAATCGTGCCGTCCGGCTTCGACAACGTGCTGATCGCTGGACGCGGGATCTCCTCGACTCATGAGGCGCACGCGTCCACTCGCGTGATGCCGAATACGATGGCGATCGGCCATGCTGCCGGCCTCGCAGCTGCGATGATCGCCGAAGGAAATATTGGGGCAAGAGAATTGCCAGTCGAGCGGATGCAAGCGAAGCTTCGCGAGGCGAATGCCTATCTCGGCTAGATTGCTCCCATGAGCGGGACGGCTCGTGGCGAAGCTCGAACTTTTTTGATTCGAAATTCCCACTTTCCCCGTGCGCCGCGCCCCGCATGTGGGTTCGAAGGCGTTTCGGTGCGATCGCTCGTCAGCAGATCTACTGGTCGATAGATAATCAGCACCCCAGAAGTAAGGGCGCCTGCCCCTCCGTCCTCTAGGTTGAGATAGCATCGCGATCAATGCGAGTTGGGGGCCTTTCTCATATATGCATGCGGGCTGGATCCCATTTCAGTCCGGAAGGCGAAGATGAACGCTGACGTGGAGGCATAACCGAGTTGCAGGGCCGTCTCGGTTACTTTGGTTCCGCTGCGCAACAGCTCGATCGAACGCAGAAGCCGTACTCGCCGCCTCCATGATCGCAGGTTCAAACCCATCTCAGCTTCGAACTGCCGCGTGAGCGTTCGGGACGAAGTACCAAGCACCTTCGCCCAATCGTCCAAGCCGCGTTCGTCGGCGGGATCTACGTAGAGAGCTTCGCAAAGGCGCAGCAAGCGCCCGCTGCGCGGCCACGGCAATCCGGCAGTGAGCGCTGGAGCTCTGGCGAGTTGGTCGAGAATGAGTGTCGTGACGCGGTCCGTGTATCCGTCGTCATCCTCTCTGGCTTCGATGGCGGCGGCCTCGACGATCAACTGCTTCAACAGGGGTGAGACGGCCAGCACCGTCGGAGCCGTCGGCAAACTTCGTCCGGAGTCGACGGAGATCCATAGGCTGCGGAATTCGGCGCCCAGAAGTGAACCGACCCTGTGGCGGATGCCGCTCGGCAACCACACCGCCTGTTCCGGCGAGATGACGAAGGACCGGTTCTCCGCAATCGCCATGAGCACACCGTCGACGGCGTAGACGACCTGATGCCAGTTGTGCGCGTGCTCCGGAAATTCGTGCCTCGGAGGAATCGATTGGGCCCGCATCGTGATCGGTTGCGGGGGAAGGGCGTCTGGCGGGGGCGATATCGCAGTCCAGGACATGCCGTCTCCGATTGGCGGATATTCGACATAAATTGGCAAAACGTCGAAAGACAGCCTGATATCGCTCTGGTAGCGGTCGAAATCAAGGGGCAGCCAGGTCGGCGGGCCCGTCCGCTGTAGGAGCCGAGCATGGTCGAGGTCGACAGTCGCGGTCTTCCGATTTCGACGAACTCGCCGCAAGCGGCGGCAGGCTACCGCGCGGGCGTCGATCTTCTCTTGTCGGCATGGCCCGGCGCGGACGAGGCGCTGCGCCAGGCCATCGATCTGGATCCGGAATTCGCCCTCGCGCACGCCGCTCTCGCGCGTCTGCGGGCGATCAAGGGCCAGCCGGCCGAGGCGCGCGCCAGCGTCGCGAGGGCGCAGGAGTTCGTCGCCCGAAACGGAGCGCCCCGTGAGATCAGCCACGTGTCGATTCTCTCGCTTGCGGTGACCGGGCAGTCGGTCAAGGCTTTGGAGAGCGCGCTCGCCCATCTCGATCAATGGCCCCGCGATGTCCTGATCCTCTCGCTTCCGCTGGGCGCGTTCGGTCTATTTGCCTTCTCGGGAAGGGCCGATCACGACCAGGCACGGGTCGATCTGTGCGAGAAGTTGGCGGATCGCTACGAATCGGACGACTGGTGGTTTCTGACCTACCGCGGTTGGTCGCACGCCGAGAACGGCGCGGTCACCAAGGGCCGCGATCTGGCGCAGCGCGGTTTCGAGCGCCGGCGCGCCAACGCCAACGCCGCCCATGCCGTCGCGCACGCCATGTTCGAGCAGGGCGCGGCGCAGGAAGCCGAGACTCTGATTGAAGGCTGGCTTCCTGATTACGACCGGGCGGGCATGCTGCATGGGCACCTGGCGTGGCATGCCGCTCTGTCCGCGCTTGAGCGTGACGATCCGCAGCACGCGCTTGCGATCTATTCAAAGCATGTGCGTCCTTCGGTCTCGCTGGGACTTCCGATCAACGTCGTAAGCGATGCGGTCTCGCTGCTGTGGCGGTTGCAGGCGTACGGACACGAAGTGCCGGTCGGTCTGTGGGACGAGGCCGAACGCTATGCCGGCGCGAAGTACGCGAACCCCGGACTCGCGTTCGTCGAGGTCCACATGGGACTTCTTTCGGCAACAACCGGACGGCACGTCGCCGCGATCGACCGCATCGATGCGAACTCGCGGCGTATCGCGGACGGGGCGTTGCCGGCCGGACCCGTCGTCCCGGCGGTTGGCTCAGCGGCCGTCGCTTTCGCGAATGCCGACTACGCCGAGTGCGTACGAATTCTCGAACCGTTGACGAGGGACTTCGCTCGGGTCGGCGGTAGCGGCGCCCAGCGGGAGATTCTCGAGGACATGCTGCTGCTCGCGATGATGCGCAGTGGGCAGTCCGCCAAAGCGCGCGATCTGCTGGATCGCCGTCTTCATCGCCGTCCATCGCAGCGCGACACGCGCTGGCGTCATCAAATCGAGGCCTAAATGACCCAAGTTGTGGTGGAAGATCTGGAAGACGCAGTGCCGACCACCCGGTTCGAGCGCGCCAACGTAGTGAGGTTGTCGATCGCGCAGGCGCTGGCCGGCGCGAACTCGACCGTCATCTACGCCACCGGCGCTGTGATCGGAGACATGCTGGCGCCGACAAAGGCGCTTGCTACGCTTCCGATCTCGGTTTTCGTCGTCGGGATGGCCGCGTGCACGTTGCCGGCTGGCGCGATCGCCCAGCGTCACGGGCGTCGTGCCGCCTTCATGATCGGCACCGGCTGCGGCGTCGCGGGTGGTCTGATCGGAACGCTGGCCGTGCTTCAGGCCTCGTTCTGGCTGTTCTGTCTCGCGACGTTCTTCGGGGGCGTCTATGCCGCGGTGGTGCTCTCCTTTCGCTTTGCCGCCGCCGACTGCGCTGCGCCCGAACGGCGACCGCGGGCACTGTCGGCCGTGATGGCGGGCGGCGTCTTCGCTGGCGTGATTGGGCCGCAGCTCGTCACCTACACGATGGATCTTTGGCAGCCGTACCTGTTCGCTGCGACGTATCTCGGACAAGCTGCCGTCGCGGCCATTTCGCTCCTGGTCCTCGCCGGCGTGCGTCTGCCGGCGCCGACGGCGACAGATGCTGGCAAGGGGCGTCCCTTGGCCATTATTGCGCGGCAGCCGCGGCTTATCGGTGCGGTCGTTTGCGGCGTGGTTTCGTACCTTCTGATGAACTTCCTCATGACGGCTGCGCCGCTTGCGATGAAGTTCTGCAACCTGCCGCAGCAATCCGCGAACCTCGGCCTCCAGTGGCACGTCATCGCGATGTACGGGCCGAGCTTCTGGACCGGCCGTCTGATCACCCGGTTCGGCGCCTCGAAGGTGGTTGCGACGGGTCTGCTGCTTACAGCTGCTTCGTCCGCGGTCGGACTCCTCGGCATCCAGGTCGCGCACTTCTGGGCGACGTTGATCCTTCTGGGCGTCGGTTGGAACTTCGGCTTCGTCGGTGCCTCTGCGATGGTTCTCGAGTGTCATAGGCCGGAAGAAAAGGCGCGAGTCCAATCGCTCAACGACTTCGTGGTGTTTGGCACGATGACGTTCGGCTCCTTCCTGTCAGGTGGACTGCTCTCGGCTTACGGTTGGGACACGGTGCTCTGGCTCTCGTTTCCGCCTCTGCTGTTTGCCGTGGCCGCGCTTTTCGTGGCGTCGCCGAAGCCATCCAGAGAAAGCGTTGCGGCCTGAAGCCGGGACGTCAATTGAATTGGATTTCCGACGGTGGACCATCCGCACGCCAGAGACCCCGGACAAGGGCGCATCGGATCGACGGATCCGCGCGGCAACCCCGGCGCCGTCGACGCGGCGGAGCGCGCCGCGGCATTCGTGATCGCGCGCGGGCGTAAGCTTGCGCAGAGCAATCCGCTGTCGTCGGCAGCGAACGGCTGAAGTGGAACTCCATCGGAGGTAATGAAATGAGGCGTTCCCATCGCGTCGCGCAGGTTTCGAAACCCGGCGAACTCGAAATCGCCGAACGCGAGACGCCGTCACCCGGCGCGGGAGACGTTCTGATCGCGGTCGAGGCCTGCGGGATCTGCGGCGCCGACGCGGGCGACATCGACCGGGCCGATCCGAAGATGTTCCCCGCTCGCGTGCCTGGTCACGAAGTCGTTGGCCGCATCGCGACGCTCGGCGCCGGCGTGCCCTCGATCTGGAAGATCGGTCAGAGGGTCGGTATCGGAAGGCTCGGCGGACACTGCAACCAATGCGCCCAGTGCCGCCGCGGAGAGTTTCAGCTCTGCATGAACCAGCCGTTCGTCGGGTCGACGTGCGACGGCGGCTACGCCGAGATGATGATCGCCCGGGCTACCGGGCTGGTCTCGATTCCCGATGAGCTGAGGTCGGAGGAGGCGGCGCCGCTGCTCTGCGCAGGCATCGCGACATTCAATGCGCTGAAGAAGTGCGGCGCGGAAGCCGGAGACACGGTCGTCGTGCAGGGCATCGGCGGGCTGGGGCATCTCGCACTCCAGTACGCGAGACGGATGGGCTTCCGCGTCGTCGCCGTGGGGCGCGGGGCCGATATCTCGACCGACGCTATCACCCTCGGAGCGCACGTCTACATCGACTCGAAGAAGGAAGACCCCGTCGCACGTTTGCAAGGACTCGGCGGTGCCAAGGCCATTATAACGACCATCGGCGACGTCCAGGCTGTTGCCGCGTTGACGGGCGCTCTCGCGCCGCAGGGGAGGTTGGTCCTACTGGGAGCCGGAAAGGATCCTCTGCCGGTGTCCCCAGGACACATCGTCGTCGGCGAGCGCAGCATCCTTGGATCGATCACCGGCACGCCCTTCGAGAACGAGAAGACGCTGGACTTCAGCGTGCTGGCCGCAGTGCGACCCCGCATCGAAATCATGCCGCTGGAGAAGGCGGGCGAGGCGGTCGCGCGGATGAGGTCCGGCCAGGCGAATTTCAGGATGGTACTCACCATGACGGAGGCAAACCATGCGCATCAATGACGATCTGACGATCCCCGTGATCATCCAAGCCTCGGAGCTCCCATGGATGGCGAGCCCTGCCGCCGGCGTGGATCGGCGAATGCTGTTCCGCATCGGCGACGAGGTCGCTCGCGCCACATCGATCGTGCGTTACGCACCGCGGAGTGCATTTCCCCGGCATACACACGGTGGCGGCGAGGAGATCGTCGTCCTAGAAGGCGTGTTTCAGGACGAGCATGGCGACTATCCTACCGGCAGCTATTTCCGCAACCCGCCGGGCACTTCTCACGTGCCCGCTTCGGCGGAGGGCTGCACGATCTTTGTGCGGCTGTGGCAATTCCGAGAAGGGGACCATCAGCAGATCGTCCGCCAGCCCTTACAGGCTCGATCTGCGCCTGGCGCGATCGAACTCTTTAACGACGGATCCGAGAATGTCCGATTCGAAACTCTCGCAACAGGCGCCGCGACGATAATCGAGAACCAACGGGGGTTAGAGGCGCTCGTTCTCGATGGCGATCTGACGATCGGCGATCGGACTCTAACGACGCAAGGCTGGATCCGCTTGCCAGCGGGTGATGCGTTGCGTGCGGTCGCCGGTCCGCGCGGGGCTAGGCTCTGGGTGAAGGACGCACCGCTGATTCATCCGGACGTACTACGGATGCCTTGAACCGCTCTGGTAGAAGCGAGCCATGCGACCACGGCGCTTTACTTTTCTGTCGAGAGTGATGGATGGGCACGATGTGTGAAGGTCCCCATGCTTGCTGTCGCCATAAACGCTCGTTCCGGTCTCGCAGCGAACTTCTAGTAGCCCGGAGGAGTGAGGTGCCACACGCGGAGACCGACTACCTCGTTACGGCGAGCCAGCCGCGGATCTGGGCCTGCCCGTAGATTGTCGAGGAATAAGCGTCGGTGTCGCAACACGAATGCGATCCTGCTCGTTCGAAGGACCATGGGCAACAAGGTCCAATGCAGCGTTTGCAATCTGGTCAAAGGGAACGCGGACCGTTGTCAGTGGCGTTGGCAGCCGGCTCACGATTGGGATGTCATTATATCCAACGATGGATACATCGCCCGGTACCGATAGCCCGAGCCTTTGTAGGGCTGAGAGGGCGCCAATCGCCGTATTGTCGTTGACGGCAAAGATTGCGGTTGGTGCAGGCGAGCAGCGCATCAGAGTTTCTGTTGCGTCAGCACCTGAATCGATGCCGAATGTCGACTCGACGATCCAGCCGGAATCCGGGTCGATGCCGGCTTCTATCATCGCCTGTTGATAGCCTTTGGTTCGGCCGATGCTACTTGAAGCGTAGGAGGGGCCGGCGATAAGGCCGATACGTCGATGACCAAGATCCAGCAAGTGTCGTGTTGCAAGGTATCCGCCGAGACGATCGTCGGCGACCGAGGAGAGAGTGCGTCCGTCAGTGCGCAAGGCCAGAACGCAGGGCACGCCCCGCGCTGCGAGTTGTTCGGGAAAATCATCGCCGATGCGGGCCGTGGACATCACGAGTCCGTCGACGCCACGCTGCAACAATGTCTGCGCTGCGTCACGGTCGGCACGCGGTTCGTCGCCTGTTGTCGCTACGATGGCGAATCGTCCGGACCGGGTGCATGCGTGCGTAAAGGACTCATACAGCATTGCCATGACGGTGTCGGTCAGGCGGGGAACGATCATTCCGATCGTCATCGTGTTGCCACGCCGCAGGCTGCTTGCCGAGACGTCTCGGAGATAGCCGAGCTTGGCGGCAATCTGGCGGACGCGCTTCGCGGTCTCGCTCTCGGATCGCGGCAGGCGCTCGTCCAGGATGCGGGACACCGTCGATTTCGACACGCCCGCAGCCTCGGCCACGTCGAGCAGGGTCACCCGCTCCGGCCGTTCGGGGGCTTCATCACCGCGATCCATCTGATTCGCCTTTAGATTCTGCGTCCCCGCAGGTAGTCCAAATTTAACGATTGACACAAGGGCACCTCAATTATAACGTGGGAACGTTCCCGAGATCGATCCTGACATCGTTCCCGCATGAAAGTCGAGCGAGGGAGCGTTCGCAAAACCGCCTAAACTCAAGGGAGTTGAATATGCCTGTGATGGATCTCAGGGGGCTGAACCCTGCCCCCGTTACCGCCTTTACTCGCGATGGTGCAGTTGACCACAAGGCCAATGCAGATCTGGCGCGCTGGCTTGTCTCCGTGAAGGGAGTGAAGAGCCTCGTCATCCTCGGTCATGCCGGTGAAGGCACCTTCCTGACCTCGGAAGAGCAGCTCGACCTGATCAGGACTTACGTCGATGCGGTCGGAAAGCAAGTTCCGATCATTGCCGGTATCACCGGCGAAGGCACGAAGGTCGCCGCGCTGGAAGCCAAACGGGCTGCCGACGCAGGCGCGATAGGCGCACTGGTCTATCCGAACCACGGTTGGCTTCGCTTCGGGTTCCAGAAGGGCGCACCGCAGGATCGTTACAAGGCAATCCACGAGGCGTCAGGACTGCGATGCATCCTGTTCCAGTATCCGAACGCGACCAAGGCTTCCTACGATCTTCAGACCCAGGTCGAGATTGCCGCACAGCCCGGCGTCGTTGCCACCAAGAATGGCGTTCGCGACATGAAGCGCTGGGACACTGAGATTCCGGTGCTGCGGAAGGAATTTCCCGAGTTGCAGATCCTGACGTGTCACGACGAGTGGCTGTTGCCGACCATGTTTGACGTCGACGGCCTGCTGGTCGGTTATGGCGGTCTCGCACCGGAGCCGCTCGTGGAGTACCTCGCCGCCGCTAAGGCGCGCGACTACAACGCTGCGCGCGCCTATCACGACCGGCTGCTCCCCGTGACGAAGGCGGTCTATCATCGCGGTTCGCACATGGAAGGCACTTGCGCTCTGAAGCTTGGCCTTGTGGCGCGCGGCAAGCTCGATCATGCGACGGTGCGCTCGCCTCTGATGCCGCTCGCTGGCGGTGCGGAAAAGGAAATCCGCGATGCGTTGGCGCAGGCCGGCCTCATTCCAGGTGCCGCCAAAGCTGCCTGATCTCCCCGCGGCGACGAAGACGAACATCGGCGGCGGGTAACCGCCGCCGATCGGCCAACGACGTGGCCAAGCAAAGATATAGCGGCAAAAAGCCGAAAAACGGAGGAGATCATGCTCATGACGGCGCAGGCCGGCGTGCCGACTTCGGCCACCACGCAGTTGGACGGTAGACAAGAAATTGGTGCCAGAATTGAGCGGCTTCCGGTGACCCGACCGGTCTTCTGGACCCGTAACGTGATCGGGGCCGCAACATTCTTCGATGGTTACACCGTCATTGCCATTGCTTACGCAATGCCGGTTCTGGTTCAGCAATGGAGCCTTAATCCGCAACAGACCGGCCTGATCCTTTCGGTGGGATATTTGGGGCAGGTCTTTGGAGCTGTTCTTTTTGGCTCCCTTGCCGAGCGCTTCGGACGCCTCAAGATCTTGCTGTGCACGATCCTGCTCTTTGTCAGCATGGACGTGGCGTGCCTGTTCGCCGGGGGTGCCCTGTCCATGATGCTCTTTCGCCTTGTGCAGGGCATCGGAACCGGCGGCGAGGTGCCGGTTGCAAGTGCCTATATCAACGAGTTCATCAGCTCCAAGGGGCGTGGCCGCTTCTTCCTGTTGTATGAAGTCATGTTCCTGTTTGGCCTCGTCGGAGCTGGCCTGATCGGTAGCGTGCTGGTGCCACGCTTCGGCTGGCAGGCGATGTTTGTTGTCGGACTGATCCCGGCCGCGATCCTCATCCCTCTGCGCTTCTTCATGAAGGAGTCCCCGCGCTGGCTCGCTGGGCGCGGACGCTATGTCGAGGCCGACCGCATCGTCTCAGCCTTGGAGCGCAGTGCGGTCGCGAGCGGCCACATTCTTGTCGACCCGCAGCCTTCAGTCGGCGCGCCCACCAAATCGGTAACCGACTGGCGTGAACTCTTTCAGGGAATCTACCGCGCGCGGACGTTGACGATCTGGGGCATGTGGTTCTCGTCATACCTCGTTGCAAACGGCATCATCACTTGGCTGCCGACGCTGTACCGTCAGACCTTCAATCTGCCGCTCGAGACCAGCCTGCGCTATGGCCTGCTGACGTCGGTGGCAGGCGTGGTCGCTGCCGTTGCATGCGCCTTATTGATCGACCGGGTGGGGCGCAAACGTTGGTATGTCGTAGCCTTCTTGCTCGCGCCCATACCGTTGGCCTTGCTCGCCCTGCTCGGAGCCGGCGGTGCGACCCAGGTCCTGGTCCTTGCGGGTCTCGCCTACGCCATCGTCCAGACGATCACATTCTCACTCTATCTCTACTCGTCCGAGCTCTATCCAACCCGGCTGCGCGCAATCGGAACGGGGTTCGGGAGCGCCTGGCTTCGTCTCGGCTCCTCTGCCGGTCCGATTGTAGTGGGATGGATCATCGCGAGTTTTGGAATCCAGTACGTCTTTGGTGTCTTTGCCTGCGTTCTGCTGGCAGGTGCCGCGATTACCGCGCTGGGTGGAATTGAGACCAAGGGAAGAGCATTGGAGGAGTTGTCTCCCTAGCCAATCGAACGACGATCGTCGCTTTTCTGGAAAGGCCTATCCAGTGAAGAACTGGAGCGCCGACCTCCTTCTAAGATGCCTCCCTCCAGTTCGACTCCAACCCGAAAATGGTGAAGTCTATCACATGATTTTGCCTCCTAAACAACGAGCCGCGCTCGATCTGAAGCCCTACTATTTTTTCGTGCGGGTCGCGGAAGCGGGAAGCTTTTCAAAGGCGGCGTACGCTCTTTCCATCAGTCAATCGATCCTCAGCAGGGAAATAAGGTGTCTGGAACAATTTCACGGCGTTCAGCTCTTCAACCGGAACGGCCGGGGAATTTCGCTAACCAGAGCCGGCGATCAACTGCTGATGCATGCGACGTCGATCCTACGCAGCCTTTCACATGCGCAGGACGAATTGCGAGCACTCAGCGGAGCGCGGTCTGGAAATGTGATCGTTGCGCTGCCGCCTCTGTCGGGTAGCGTGCTGACGATCGACTTGATCAAGCGTTGCAGGCAAGAGTACCGGGATATCGTCCTAAATCTTATCGAAGCATATTCCGCAACGGCCATCGAGATGTTGACCAACGGGGTTGTCGACATTGCGGTTCTCTATAACTCACCCAACACAAGTACGCTCAATATCGACCATTTGATGGATGACCATTTCGTCCTGGTAGGAGCACCAGGCAGCCTATCTCATTTTGGTGACGATATCTCGCTGGAGCATGTCAAGGACTTGCCGCTGGCTCTCGCGCCGAGGCCCCATCGCCTCAGAAACGCGCTGGATACTACGGCGCGTGAATCAGGCATCGACCTAACGATCAGCCTGGAAGTGATTGGCACCGGAAGCCTGCTGGAGTTGGTGCGCGAGAAGATCGTCTTCACCATCCTGCCGTTCAATGTCGTGCGCACACAGGCCCAAGACGGCTCGCTGGATTTCCGACGGCTAACGGGCCCACTTCCCGTGCCCAGACTGTTTGTCGCAACATCCATGCAAAGGCCCCAGACTATTGCAACGAAAGCGGTCTTGTCGGCCATTCGTCAGCGTTTCCCGGCGGTTTCCGACCATTCGCTCAGCTCTGCTGACGAGTACAGAGGTGTGCCTGATCAAGGCGGGCCAGATCGATGCCCTATTATGGCTGCCCAACTTGGTGAGAGAGCACATGTGCTCTGAAGTCAGGAAGCGCTGATGGGCTCTCTACTTGCGCGGTGTGCGCGGCGTTTCTCGTCTGGGGGCTCGCGCGCACTGCTCATCCCGAAGTGTAACGCCGTTAGGTCGTGCGCGTGCGTTGCCACAGTGAGCCAAGGGGATCCGGCTATAACTGTTATGCCTTTCCGCGAGATTGAAACCCATTGGACTGCTGGGCACAAAGTCAAGGAATCGAATTCGGGGCGAAAAGATCTGTACGGATCTCTACGCGTGGGGGGATAACATTGACTCGAAATACAACGATTCGGCGCGCGTTGATGGGAGCCGTCCTGCTTTCGGCTGGCGCCTGCTCGGCCGGTCCGGCCAATGCGGGCGATATGGCCACCAAGGAAGCCCGTACGGCGCCGGCTTCGATCGCTTCAACGATATTCGACGGTGAACCTGGAAAGTTGTCGTATGCCGGTATTACGGTTTATGGAATTTTCGATCTGACGGGATCGTACCAGGACCACGGCGTCCCGCCGAGCCCATACATGAACGGACAGTACCTCGTTGCCAAGAACAGCGATGGGCCGCGGTTCGCGTTCACCAACAATGCCATGAGCCAGTCGCTACTCGGCATTCGGACGGAGCAGAAGCTTGACGAACTGTTCTCGACGCCGAGCCTTCAGGGATGGTCTTTCGTCTCGGACCTGCAAAGCGGCTTCAATCCAGCGTTCATGGCCATTCAGGATTCCTGCAAATCGCTCGTTCGTGCTAACGGCACCGGCAACGTTCCCGGCACGACCGCGAACTCAGACAGCAGTCGTTGTGGGCAGATCTTCAATGGAGAAGCATGGGCCGGTTTCAAGCATACGACTCTTGGAGAGCTTCGTTTCGGACGTCAGAACAGCTTGATGTTTGATGACTTCGCGGTCTTTGACCCGCAGAAATTGTCATTTGCCAATTCGCTCTTTGGCACGTCGGGCACATACGCGGGAGGCTTCGGTGCGACAGAGGACAAGCACTGGAACAACTCGCTTAAGTACAAGGAAACGATCGGCCAGTTCAATTTCGCAGCTCAGTATCGGTTTGCGGGCGCTGATCAAGGCGGTACAGCGTGGGCTCTTCGTGCGGGAGTCGATGGTTGGGGCCTGTTCGATGGAGCCAAGCTCAGCGCGACATGGGGGCATTTTAACGATGGCATCGTTGCGTCATCCCTGACAAATTCGACAGCCAAAGCGGCCGGGAGCTGCCAGTCGCTGGGCGTGAGCCTTGCTGATTGTCAGTATCTTGACGTCCTGAACGCCACGGTTTCGGACAACACCGCGTGGTCGATCATGGCGCTCTACAATTTCAAGACGCTCGGCCTTCCGGGTGTTACCGCCATGGGCGGCTATGAAAACATCTCGATGACGAATCCTTCGAGCGTGCTTCCGGCCGGTTACCGAACGATCGGTGGCTACCGGTTAAACTTCACTCCCACCACCTTCACGTCCTTTACGACGGCGAGGGAGCTGGATGTCTATTGGCTTGGCGCTCGTTGGCAGATCACCCCGAAGTGGGTGGTTGCGGGAGCGTGGTACACCGTGGACCAGAATAGCTATGTGCGCGCCGGAGCAGCCTGCACCAATCCTGGAGCCGGAACCGCGACGCTGGCTCAATGTGCAGGCAAACTCAATTGGCTCTCTGGAACGATTGATTATCAGATGACGCAGCGGCTGGACTGGTATGCCGGCCTGTCTCACACTTGGGTGAACGGTGGGTTCTCCAACGGCTACACTCACACTTCGAATTTCAATGCGACGGTGGGGGCTCGCTACCGATTCTAACGCGAGCCTTGCTCCTTTTCGAAGGACCGAACGCTGAGCGAAAGTTCAGAGCTAATATGGTCTATGGCATCCTAACAGCCCAACTAACTCGATGAACGTTCATAACAGCGGAGAATTGCTTTGCTCGAACGTACGTCGTGTTCGTCCACTGGCAAGCGGCGCATGATTGCGCCGTCTTGAAGAGATGACTTGACCACATGCATTGCCGGTTCGGTAATCGGCTAGATGTCAAGTTTAGCGCTAATGCGCGTTGCGCGGCTAGTCCAAGTTTCGCTTTTCGGATGAAGGGGCGTGGGCATTGAGGTCGACAAGTGGTGGAAAGAAGGGGCACACTGCTTGGAATTGCCCGATGATCGACGCCGATTTCCGCTGGCATCGGGAGCAGGAGCTAGTGAATTTGTTTGAGCAATTTCGAGCATTAGCGGATTCGGTCGTTCGCCTTCCTCCAGGCTCGGAGCGACGAATTGCGTTTAGGGAGCTGCGCTACTATGGGACGCGAATTGAGATGATCGCGGCAAAATGGATGTGGCTGAGTCATAGCTAGTTGAATAACGAGCTTTCACGCCTCGCGGCTACTAGTAACTGTTTGGCGGCAAGGGCGCGCCAACCAGGCGGTTGCCGCCGCGAGGGCTGTCAGCGACCCGGGCAAGGTTGGATGGGTCGCGCGGTGGGCGAAACGTCCCTGGCGAACCTCGCGCGTGAGGACATTGACGATCGATAGCTTCGGCGATCGGAAGAAAATCCTCGACATCGTTCTACAATTGCGCTCCCATTCGAGAGTCTCGTGCATTGCTGCGGTTCGTCACACTGTGCTCTGGAAGATAGCTGCATGAAGAATGTTGCGCCGTTGATCGCGATTGGTTTCGCAGCCCTGACGATGAGTGCGCTCACGTCCGCGCACGCTGACGACCGGGTTATCTCAACCAAAACCGGCGGGCAGGTCGAATTTCAGATCGACGGCAGCGGGCCAGCAGTATTGATGATCGCATCGCTCGGGCGCGGCGCCACCGATTTCGACGGCCTGTCACGCCGATTGGTCGATGCGGGTTTTACCACTGTTCGTCCGGAGCCGCGTGGGGTTGGGAAGAGCACGGGGCCGATGAATGACATCACATTGCATGATCTGGCCGCGGATGCCGCAGCGGTCATCGAGTCGCTTCCCGCTAAGCCGGTCATTGTAATTGGCCATGCTTTTGGGCAGCGTGTTGCACGGACCCTTGCATCTGATCGCCCGGATCTGGTCCGAGCCGTGATTATGATCGCCGCAGGTGGCAAGGCGCCGCTTAAGCCAGGTGCTCAGGAAGCTCTAGCGGGAAGCTTTCGGCTTGACCAACCCGTTGAGAAACGGATGCAAGATGTGAAGTTCGCGTTCTTCGCTCCCGGCAATGACCAGAACGCATGGCGCGATGGTTGGTATCCTGAGGTATCAAGAGCACAAATGTCCGCGTTGAAAGCAACTCCAGTCGAAGGTTGGTGGAATGCTGGCTCAACTATGTCGCTCTTGGTGATCCAGGGACTGCAGGATGCTGTAGCGCCGCCCGAAAATGGTCATATGATGAAAGAAGCAATGGGTGATCGCGTCGTATTGGTCGATATCGATGGCGCAGGCCACGCGATGCTACCAGAGCAACCGGAAAAAATCGCTTCGGCGATTCTCAGTTTTGCAAGCAAATTGCCTGCAAAGAATATCAGATAGTTTGGATGTTCTTGGTGCCTCGCTGTCCGCTCAGGAGCAAATTGCGACTAGCGGCGGCCCGGTTCAAATTGTTCAAACTAAGCTCAGCCGCCGAGGCCATTTTTGTACTCAACGGTGACCGCGATTGTCGATTTCTACACTCCTCGACAATAGCCAGCCGCGTTCTTCTTGCATGCGGCTCGAAACACCGCACATACCGGGGCAGTATCCGAGCGCGTCCCTCTACGAGCGTGCAATCAGGCGCTGGTGTCGTCGCTGCGCGACATCTTGAATGAGAGATCGTAACCATTGCAGCCCGGGGTCTCTCTCGTGGGAGATGCGCCACTGAAGGACGTCCGTCATGAGCGGAAGCGATATGGGAGATTCCACTTTCCTAATAGGTAAGGTGGTCGCTGCGCGCTCTGCCAGGTCTGCGGGTATCAGCGCCAGGAAGCGTGTCCCGATGATGGCCTCCGGAATGAGCGTGAAGCTTGGCGCGGTTATCCCGGCTCGGGGAGCGCGACCGAATTGCTTGAAGAACCAGGTCTCGATGAACGTCGTCCGTTCGCTATAGGCTTGTGCATGGCGCATCTCGAGGAACTGATCGAGCGTCAGGCTGTCCCCGACAGTCTCGTTGCCCTGCCACACGATGCACACGTAACTTGTTGCGGGGAGAGCAGTGAATGGACAGTCCTCCAACATGAAGCGATCGGGAACGATCAGGAAATCGATTTCTGTCCGAAAGAAACGGGTGCTTGGACCCTGGTAGAAGATGTCCACCGAAGGCGCCGTCGTACGCAGTTCAGCCAGGATATCGACAATAAGCGTTGCCCATACGTAGTCGGAGCACGCGATCGTAAACTGCCGCTCGGACGTCGCGGGATCAAAGGAGCTTCGCATCGCCAGGAGCTTTTCCGTTTCGGTCAGAATGGCCCTAAGCGGGCCGGTCAGTTCTTCGGCGAGAGGAGTCAGAGCCATTTGGCGACCGCGACGCACGAGCAACTCGTCCTCGAAATGTTCCCGCAGTCTGGACAGGATTCCGCTGGTGGCGGACTGGCTCAGAAACAATCGCTCGGCGGCCCGCGATATGTTCTGGTGGGTCAAGATCGTATCCAGTGCGACGAGCAGGTTCATATCCAGGTGCCGGAATCGCATGGGGGTCCTCTTTGGGGTTTCCATGGCACTATAAGGAGGTCTGGCCTCCCATCCCGGGCATGAATGTATCCGACACGCGGATGGCTATTGAGCTTTTCCGCTTGCGGCGGCACGCAACCGCTTGACACGAACTAAATGTGATCACAATATTAGATCAAGTTTGTGATTGCAACGGGATGTTCAGCGATCCGGCGCGCTGGTCCGCAAAGAGGAAGGCACCCATGCCGAGACTGTTCAAGCTTCTTGTCGCAGCTTCAATCGCCGTGTCGTCCTTCACGACGGCGGCGCGCGCGTTGGACACGGTGAACGTCAGGTTTAGCTGGAAGCTGAAGGGAGAATACGGGTTCTTTTATCTCGGTAAGGAGAAGGGCCTTTACCAGAAAAACGGAATCGACGTGGTCCTCGGAGAAGGCGCGGGTGCGCAAGCCGCGCTCGGTGGACTTGTCCGCGACAACGAAGATGTCGTGATCGTGCCGGCGATCTTCGCCATTTCGGCGATCGAGAAAGGCATGCCGGTCAAGCTAGCCGCGATATACCAGGAGCGAGCCCCAATGGCCTTCATCTCCTGGCCCGACAAGCAGGTGACGACACCGGCGCAATTGGAGGGGAGGTCGGTCGCCGTGTCGGTCGGGGATCCAGCCACAACCTACCTCGATGTTTTTTGCGCCTTGAACAAGATTAGCTGCGACAAGATCAACAAGGTTCAACTCGATCCACAGCTCAGGTTCGCGCAGTTCATCCAAAGGCGCGTGGATCTCATCTCCGTCTATACAAACGTCGACCTTCCTCTGGTCGAAGAGCGGACCGGCAAGAAGTTTGCCGTGTTGGACCTGCCGAAATTTGGCCTCGGTGTTCCTGGACTGGCCGTCGTTGCCAGCAATAAGGGAATTACTGAGAAGGCGGATCTGCTCAGGCGCTTTCTCGCTGCGACTGCGGAGGCAATCGAGTTGACGAGGTCGGAGCCCGCGATGGCGGCCGCCGCCCTGAAGAAGGCCTGGAGTGCGGCTCCTTCCGACGAATTGATAAAGGCTCAGATCGTTGCAACTTCGGAAACGATGGCGTCGGGGCAAGGCAAGCCCGTTGGCTGGATCAAGGACAAGACGATATCGGATGCGCTAAGTCTGTTGTCGGCGACGGAGCATCTCGAGTCGGCCAAGCCGCTTGCCGATTTCTACACCAATGATTTGCTGAAGAAGTAGGCTGCCCTCCGTCCCCTGAACACACGAGCTATCGATCAGGTCGATAGTTCGGCTCCAATAAACCAATTTCCGCCATCGAGTCGAATTGAATAACCTTCGCCGTCAGCAAGCGACCAGTTGGCCGCCGAGCTGATCTTTCACAAAATCTGGCTGTTATGGCGATGGTCGATTCGAGAAATACGATGGATGTGAGGATTCGAGAAGTACATCACATCGCGACCGACATTGTGAGCGTCGAGCTCGAGTCGGCAACCTCCAGCGTATTGCCGGCCTTTTCTGCTGGTGCGCACGTTGACGTTCACGTATCGGACGGGATCGTGCGTCAGTATTCGCTTTGCAATGATCCATCTGAATCAAGCTACTACAGACTTGCAATCCTGAAGGATGCGAACTCGAGAGGAGGATCCAGGGCGGTTCACGAGACGTTTCGTGAGGGAATGAGCCTGAAGATCGGGCAACCCCGCAATAATTTCGAGCTCATTGAAGACGGCGGACGTGCGATCCTTCTTGCGGGAGGGATCGGGATTACTCCGCTGCTGTCGATGGCGTACAGATTGCAGACACTTGGCGCAGAATTCGATCTTCACTTGTGCGTCCGTACCTTGGATCGCGCGCCATTCCTCGACGAAATCGCGGCGACGCCATTTGCGAGCAAGTTCCGATTACATGTCGACAACGGGCCGGCAGACCAGTGCTTTCTGCCCGAGAGAGATATCCAGTTCGGTTCTTCGCAGGCAAGAGTCTACGTCTGCGGTCCCAAGGGCTTTATGGACTTTGCCGTGTCCGGTGCGAGAAGAGCAGGTTGTCCGGACGAAAGGCTGCATACCGAAAGTTTTTCAGGTGGCGATGTCAAAGGCGGACACTCGTTCACTGTCGTTGCTTCACGAAGCGGCCGGAGGCTGACGGTGCCCGGTGACAAATCCATCGCGACGGTTCTCGAAGAAAATGGAATAAGCGTCGATCTGTCGTGCGAGCAGGGAATATGCGGAACGTGTCTGACAAGAGTGCTTAAAGGTCAGCCTGAGCACAGGGATAGCTTCCAAACGGCCGCCGAGAAGCTCACGAATGATCGGATTGCCATCTGCTGCTCACGCTCGCTGTCCGACGAGATAGTCCTCGAAATCTAGCACAGTCCACTCTCGCGTTGGAATCCCCGATCCAGCAGCGAGCCTCCAGAGTGGGCGCGCTGGCGACAGCCGACCCGCGGCCCAAAAAGTGGCCGCCAGCAAGACGTGGCGGCCAAGTCTGGGAGGAAATCGGACGACCGCATCCGCGACCGGAGTTCTTCCTGTCGCGAAGCGGCAGCGGGACGACTAACTCTGTTCAGCCTGGAGTTGGGCTTCCACGATCCGCCGCGCCCTGACGGCAGGTCCATCGGTGTGCAGAAGGACCGGCTTCAACGACATGAGCTCGCTCGTATTCACCGCGCGCTGCTGAGCCTCGATGACCGGCTTGTCCTCATCATCGAAAACGGCGACGCCGACCCGCAGCAATTCCTGGCTGAGGTCGTCTTCGTTCTGGCGAAAGTCACGGGACATCGCCCAGAAGTAGTGCGACGACGTTTCGGTTTCCGGCGTCAGCAGGTGCGAGGTCGGGATCGAAATTCCTTCCTCGACTGGTCTGTTGACGCCCGTCATGCCCACGTCGAGCAGGAGGAGAGACGGTGGGTTCCACCGCATGAAGTTGCGATGGTCTCCTCGTTGATCCCCGGGATATCCGAGCATCTGAAAATACTTGTTGGGCAGTTGATTGGGGCGCGAGAATTTCGCCCAGACCTCGTTGGATTGCGCATCCTTTTCGGCTTCGAACCGTGGCGGCCCCTCCGCGTTCTTGAACATCGGGTGGACGTATTGTCCGTGGCTCAGATCGAGCAGGTTGTCGGAAATGAGCTGGTAGTTCGCCTGGACGTGAAGATAGCTGCAAACCGTGCGAAACTTCGGGTTCGTCAGGACACTGAAGTCCGCAATTGTGGATTCGTCGGCCTTGCTCGCTTCTCCAAGCCAGAGCCACACGACGCCATGCTTCTCGGCGATCTTGTAGCTCTTGACTTTGGCCGCCCGGGGGATCTGTCCGTCGCCATGCGGGTTGAGCGTGCACGCGCCGGTCTGGTCGAAGCAAAGGCCGTGGTAGCCGCATTCAACGCTATCGCCTTTGAGCCGTCCGAGATGCAGCGGAACAAAGCGGTGCGGGCAGCGGTCGGTAAGGCCGACGACGTTGCCGGCTTCGGTGCGATAGAAGACGATGTTCTCGTTGGCAATCTTTCGGGCCAGCAGATTGCGGGTCACTTCAGTCGACCATGCGGCTGCGTACCAGGTGTTTTGAATGAACGGCATGGGCTCCTCTTTTGCTCCGCCTGTTGAACGCGGTGGGCAAAAGTCCCATTGTTGGAAAGGTTTTAAAAATCAGCATTCTCAATGCGAACTATCTGGATCTCCGATAGTTCGCCGGGCGAGCCAAGGCCGCGCGTTCGTTTGAGAACGGCCACTCCCATGACAACGGCATGCAGTTGTCGCCGGCGCTCCAGTTCAGCGACCATCGTCCATCTCGTAGACGTGTCGCTCGAACCGTTCGAGCAGCGTATGCATCGTCTGGCGCGCTTCCGCAAATGCCTCGGAGCCGCCCCGGACGGCAAGATCGGCCTCATAGGCTTCGCGAGACGGAAATCTGCATTCCCATCGGACATCGGGCCCGTTGCCCTCGCGCAGAACGAAAATGTCTCCGGGCTCGAGGCCGAGCGCGCGCCTGATCGCTGTCGCTCTTCGTCGTTGTTGGAGCACCACCGGCGCTTGGCCGTCTTTGGCGAAATAGTTGGTTGTTTCGACGATGGTCAATTCGTTCCCCCTCTGGCCGCGACTTCGCAGCGCAGCACCATGTCGGGCGAGAATTCGGTGCTGCGGCACTTGATCTTCCATTTACATGATCATAAAGTGTGATCACACTAAGAGATCGCAATGCCAGTGTATCGAGCCTAATTCGCAGCGACAACAGATAAAGGCAGGCCGGTTTGCCCACGATCAAATCCATCGAAACATTGATTGTTCAACTGCCGACGCGGCGCGAGCACAAATGGGCGGGGCTGACCGAGGTGATCGGCCGATACGTCATCGTCAAGATGGTGGACAGCGACGGCAGGGTCGGTTGGGGCGAAGCGCCGGCACTTAAGGACTGGGGCGGCGAATTCGGGCGCTACTTTGGCGAATCCGCGCTCATCACCCGCACCGTGATCGACACCTATCTCGCGCCAGCCGTTGTCGGCGTCGAGCTCGGCAATATTGCCGAGCTGCATGCGCGGATGGATGCCATCATCAGGGGGTATCCCTATTCCAAGGCCGCCGTCGAATTCGCCGCCTACGATCTGGCTGGTCGCTGGCTCGGTGTTCCCGTCTCCACCCTGCTCGGCGGACAGGCGCGCGATCGTGTGCCGGTGACGCATTCCATCGGGTTGATCTCGATCGAAGAGGCCCGTCTCGAGGTCGCAAAGCTCGTGAAGGAGGGGGTGCGCACCATCAAGGTGAAGATCGGGGTCGAGCCCGACCGGGATGTCGCCATGGTCAACGCCGTGCGAGAGGTCGCTGGCGACGCCGTCGAAATCTGCGTCGATGCAAACGAAGGCTACAAGACGCCGGGAGAGGCGGTGCAGGTCGTTCGGCGGATGGAGAAGAACCGGCTGAAATATGTCGAGCAGCCGGTCATGGGAATCGAGCGCATTGCCGAGGTCGGTCGTCGCATCGACGCGCCGGTGATGGCCGACGAGTCGGCGTGGAATGCTCATGACTCGATCCAGATCGTCCGGTCCGGCGGAATCCAGATCGTGTCCATCTACACGACAAAGGCCGGCGGTCTGTACAAGGCGACGGAAGTCGGTGCGGTGTGCCGCGCCGCAGGCATCATCTGCAACGTCAACGGCTCGATCGAAACGGGCATCGGCAATCTCGCCAACGTCCAGCTCGCCGCGGCATCGCCGGCCGTCACATTGTCCTGCGTCATTCCGGTTTCGACGCCGGCGGAATTCCAGCACGGTCAGGTTGGTGGCATCTACTACAAGGATGATCTGCTCGTCGAGCCGATGAAGGTGGTCGACGGCGCGATCATGGTTCCATCCGGCCCCGGGATGGGCATCGATGTCGATCTCAAGAAAATCGAGAAATACCGCGTGCGTGATTGAGCGCGGAACAAAGAAGCCTGGAGAGAAGAGGAGAAATCATGCGGGCAGAAATCGTCGCGAAGCAGGTCGAGTCAATGTCCCGGTATGGGCTCGATGCCATCATCTGCTCCTCGCCGGAGAACTTCTCCTATACCGCCGGGTTCGTGGTCCCCTCGCAACCTCTCATCCGTCACCGCCATGCCATGACCATCGTCACCGCCGACGGCCGCAAGGCCCTGTTCGGCGTCGATATGGAGGCGTCGACCATCAAGCGCCGCCAGCCGGACGTGCCGACCCGCATCTGGGCCGAGTTCAGCGACGATCCGATGATTGTGCTTGCCGATCAGCTGGCCGGTCTCGGTCTCGGTCAGGCTCGCATCGGCCTCGAGATGGACTACCTGCCCGCCGGTGACTTTGCCCGGCTGATGAAGGCCATGCCGGCGGCGAAATTCGAGCACGCTGAGCCGATCCTGGCGCGGCTTCGTCAAATCAAGACACCGGGGGAAATTGCGCTTCTGCGCAGGCTCTCCCGGATTGCCGATCAGGCCATAACGGATACGCTCGCGGTGGTCGATGAAGGCGATTCCGAGATGGACATCGCGGGCCATCTCACCCGCAATGTGTATTCCCTGGGGGCCGATCACTTCAAGCTCATGATCGTGGCGACCGGCGAACGCAGCGTGTTGCCCAATGTCGGCCCGTCGGAGCGCATCCTGAAGCGCGGCGACATCTGTCGCGTGGAAATCTTCTCCGTCATCGACGGTTACCAGGCCGGCGTCTGTCGTACGGCGTTCGTCGGCGAGGCGCCACCCGTGGCCGAAAAGATCTGGGCGCATCTGGTCGAGTGCAAGTACGAGATCATGGAGAAAGTGAAGCCTGGCGCGAGCTGTCGCGAGATCTACGATGCGTTCATCGCCAAGCTGAGCAAGCTCAATCTGCCGCCGATTTCCTTCGTGGGGCACGGCATCGGCCTGCACCTTCACGAGGATCCTTACCTCGGAGTGACACCGGTGCTGGGTAAGCCGGGAAGTGACGCGCCGCTGGAGGAAAACATGGTGCTCGGTTTCGAGCCGCTCTGCTACGACACCGGCCATGGCTTCGGCATGCAGAACAAGGACATGTTGCTGGTGACCGCCAAAGGCTCGGAGTTGCTGTCGGATTACGCCAACACCGATCGGCTGATTCCCACCGGAACCGCCAAGAAAGGCGGAGCGGTGAAGCGGGCCGCGGTCGCCTAGCGGCGATTCTTCGGTCCGCAAACGATCGGACGAATGGTTTCGTCCGATCGCGCTGCCGAAAATTTCCCGTCGTCACGGCGGGGAGCCAGGCATACAGTCCGCGAAAGCAAGTATTGGGTGAAGAGGCATGCGCACACTGATCAAGGACTTGAACTTCGCTTTCACGGTCGACAAGAACGATACGGTCCTGCGCAATGCCAGCCTCGTGGTGGAGAACGACCGCATCGCCGATATAGGCCCTTCTCGAGAGGTGGCGGCGCGGCACAAGAACGCCAGCTTCGACAAGGTGGTCGATGGCAGGATGCTCGGCGCCTGTCCCGGCTTCGTCGACAGCCACGTTCATCTTTCGGAGACGCTGTCGCGCGCGGTATTCCCGGATAATCTCAACACACGCGCCTGGGTCTTCCACTGGGCGAAGCCGTTTTACGCTCACATCACCGAAGAGGACGAATACTGGGGCGCGCTGCTCGGCATTACGGAGATGCTGCGCTGTGGCACCACCTGCTTCCTCGACATGGGGTCACAATACGACCCCGGAATCGTCGTTCGCGCGATGGAAAAGGTAGGCATTCGTGGCATCACCGGGCGCCACGCCGCCGACAATCCCCCGCCCGAGCTCCCCCGTGGCTGGACCAAGGAAATGGTTGATCATCATTTCTTCCCGAACGCCGAAGCGGCGCTCAAGGTCCTGGAAGACTGCGTCATCCGCTACAACGGGGCCCTCGATGGCCGTGCTCGTTGCTGGGTTAATATCGAGGGCAAGGAGCCGTGCAGCCTCGAGCTCCATGTGGGCGCCGTGAAGCTTGCCGAGCGGCTAGGTGTCGGCACGACCTACCACCTCGCAACGTCGATCGAAGAGGCGAGGGTCTGCGAGAAGAAATACGGCTCCTGGCCGATCACCCGTATCGACAAGGCGGGGGGCATCCGGAAAAACCTGGTGATCGCCCATGGTGCGGCGGTGTCGGACGAAGAGGTTCGCCTACTTGCCGATCGTGGTGCCAGCGTCGCCTTCTGCCCGTGCTCGTCGTTCAAGCTTGGCAAGGGTGCAACTGCCATCGGCAAATATCCGGAGATGGTGAAGGCGGGCGTGAAGGTTGGACTCGGCACCGACGGTGTGTCGGCCGCCGGCAACATGAATCTGATGCGGCAGATGCTGATCGTCGCAGGCATGTTCAAGGATGCACGCTTGCAACCCGACATCTTTACGGCGCGGCAGGCCTTGCGCGCCGCGACCATCGAAGGTGCGAAGGCGTTGATGTGGGACGACGAGATCGGTTCGCTGGAGATCGGCAAGAAGGCTGATCTCATCCTGTTTGATCTCGATCACGTGGAGTGGACGCCGTTCTACGATCCGCTGCAAGCGCTGGTGTTCTCGGCATCGACCGCTTCGATCTCCCAGACGTGGGTCGACGGCAAGGTGTCGTACGCCGACGGAAAGGTGCAGGGCGTCGATGAGGCGCAGATTCGGCGCAAGGCTCGCGAACTCGCGGCGGCGGCGGTCGAGCGCGCCGGTCTGCATGACGAACAGGTCGAAACATCCACCACACTCTACGACGAAGGGAATTGATAGATCGCCTTCCGTGGCGGGGGCGCAAGGCAGAAGGACAACACACGTTCAAGAGGCTGCATGGAAGAGACCGGTCGCCGCCGTGGCGGTATTGACCGGCGCCGAAGGAGCAACCCCCAGGAAACTCTCAGGCAGAGGTGACCGTGCAGCTGAACGATCTGGAGAGCGGCACTGCGAGTGCCCACCGAAGGGGACCGCCGCAACGGCCAAGCCGTCGCGGCCAATCTCTCAGGTACAGCGACAGATTGGGGATGAGCCGCGGGCTTCGGCCCGCTCCCATTTTCTATCGCGGAGAGAGCAAATGCCCCATATCGCCATCATCGGCGCTGGTATCACCGGCGTCACCACTGCCTATTCCCTTCTCAATCGCGGCTATTCCGTCACGGTGATCGACCGGCAGCGGTATGCCGGAATGGAGACCTCGTTCGCCAACGGCGGCCAGCTTTCGGCAAGCAATGCCGAGGTCTGGAATAGCTGGTCGACGGTTTTCAAGGGAGTGAAGTGGATGCTGAGGCGCGATGCGCCGCTCCTGATGAATCCTGCGCCCACCTGGCACAAATATGCCTGGCTTGGCGAATTCGTCCTCAACATCGGAAGCTATCGCAACAATACAATTGAGACCGTGCGGCTCGCCATTGCTGCGCGCGAGCATCTGTTCGCGATTGCCGAGCGCGAGGGCATCGACTTCGATCACGAGCGTCGCGGTATCCTGCACATCTATCGAGACAAGGCGAGCTTCCAGCAGGCACTGAAGGTCAATGCAATTCTGGTGGACGGAGGGCTGGATCGTCGCCCAGTCACCGCCGCGGAGGTGAAGTCGATCGAGCCAGCCCTGCATGGCAATTTCTTTGGCGGCTTCTACACCCCGTCGGATTCCACCGGCGACATCCATAAGTTCACCTACGGTTTGGCCAAGGTATGCGAGCGGCGAGGCGCCCGCTTCATCTTTGACGCCACAGTGAGGCGGATCGATCGGGACGGTGTCCATTGCATCGAATACTCGCATGACGCGCCTTCCGGCGACCAAGGGCGGGTCGATCAGATCATCGAGGCCGATGGGGTCGTCATATGCGCAGGTTCGGCGAGCCGCAACTTTGCGGCGATGCTCGGCGATCGCCTGAACATCTATCCGGTGAAGGGCTATTCTATCACCGTGCATCTTGACGACGAGCAGAGCAGGAAGGCGGCTCCCTGGGTCAGCCTGCTCGATGACGGCGCCAAGATCGTCACCAGCCGACTGGGCGCCGATCGCTTCCGCGTCGCGGGGACGGCGGAGCTCAACGGCATGAATCGCGACATACGCCAGGACCGCATCAAGCCGCTGGTCGACTGGACACGGGCGCTGTTCCCGTCCGTTGATACCAACAGGGTGGTGCCTTGGGCGGGATTGCGTCCGATGATGCCCAATATGATGCCGCGGGTCGGAAAGGGCAGGATGCCTGGGGTTTTCTACAACACCGGCCACGGCCATCTGGGTTGGACACTTTCGGCCGCAACTGCGGAGATGGTTGCCGAGTGCGTCGCCGGCGAATTGACTGCAAACCGTGCGGAACGCTTCCATTTGGAAGCCGATCGAATGGCATAAGCGATGCAGGCATGAGCCTATGCGCCATCGCATAGCCCTCTTTCGCAAGGAAGTGCTCGTTCGGCTTGACAACAGCATTTGTGATCATAATCTGTGATCAAATTATTCAGATGCGTTTGCCCTTGGATCTGCGGAGGACAGAATGAAGGTTGCAGTACTCGGGGCGGGCGCGGGCGGCGCAGCATCGGTTGCGGAGTTGGTCCTGGCGGGCCACTCCGTCCACTTCTGGGGGCGTTCCGCCGAAACGCTCGAGCCGCATCTCAAGCTCGGAGGCGTGGCGTTTGACGGAAAGCTCGGCGACGGAATCGCCAAGCCTGTCCTGATTACGACTGATCTGAAATCGGCCATAGCGGGAGCGGATGTGGCGGTGGTTGCGCTGCCGACGTTCTCGCACGCGGCCATAGCTAATGCACTCGCCAAGGCTGGCTGGCCGTCGAGCAGGCCGGTCGTGCTCAATCCCGGCCACACCGGCGGAGCGTTGGAGTTCGCCGAAACCTATTCGCGCACAGGCCGCGCGGTGCCTCCGGTAGCAGAGTTCTCAACGCTCACCTATGTCGCGCGCAAGTACCGTCCCGATGGTGTCAGCATCAGCGGTCGAGCGAAGCAGCTGAAGGCTGCGGCTCTCAAGGGCGGCGCACAGGCTTTGGAGGTGGCTGCAAAGCTCTATGCGGGCGTTACACCCGTTGCTGACGTCATCGCCTCCGATCTCTCCAACGTCAACATGGTCCTGCACCCACCGGGCGCAGTGCTGGCCGCCGCCTGGGTGGAAGCGACCGGTGGTGACTTCACCTTCTACGTTGACGCAATGACGCCCGGCGTCGCCCGGGTGATGCGGCAACTGGATGATGAGCGGCTGGCGGTCGCCCGTGCCTTCGGGCATCAATTGCCGAACTTGATCGAGGAGATGAAGCTGCTCGGTACGGTGGAAGCCGATGTGGTCGACGTTACCGATTACCGCGCAGCGATTGCCGGCGGCGCGGCCAATCGCCGTATCAGGGGGCCAGACTCGCTCGCGTCCCGCTACTATAAGGAGGACTTCGGGCATGGCCTCCTCCCATTCCTCGAATTTGCGCGGATCGCAGACGTAGATGTGCCGGTGGCGGCTTCGCTCTATCGGCTCGCGCAGACCGTTGTCGGAACAGACTATCGGATCGGTGGGCGGACCGCAGAAGCGATGGGCATCTCCGGCATGTCCAGGGATCAGCTCATCGAGAAGGTGAGGGCATCATGACCTGGCACAACACAGTAATCGCCATAGTCGCCGGCGACGCACGCGAACAGGAGATT
Source organism: Bradyrhizobium sp. T-1 (assembly GCF_053592855.1). NCBI lineage: Bacteria > Pseudomonadati > Pseudomonadota > Alphaproteobacteria > Hyphomicrobiales > Nitrobacteraceae > Bradyrhizobium > Bradyrhizobium sp. T-1. Next base: position 1,806,249 of record NZ_CM132115.1, read on the forward strand.
GCCCGTTGTGCCGTGAGGGCTGGTGCCGTCGTTCGTGCGTACGGCTTTCCATGGCCCGATGAGGGCATCGAGGGCGTCTATCATGCTACCGACGCAGCCGACGCGCTGAAGGGGGCTGACATCGCGCTCTTTCCGATTCCAGGCATCAGCGCGGAAGGCGCGCTGTTTGCGCCGAAGTGCCCCGAAAGGATCATTCCGACGCGCGAGATGCTGGCCGGCATGAGACCGTCCGCCAGCATCATACTCGGTTGGGCCGACCGCAACCTCAAGACTCACTGCGAAGCCCTCGACATTACGTTGCATGAATACGAGTGGGATGTCGACCTGATGCTGCTGCGCGGCCCGGCGATCGTCGAGGGCGTATTGAAGGTGATCATCGAGAATACGCAGATCACCATCCACAAATCCAATGTCTGCCTGGTCGGCCAAGGCACGATCGGCTCGCTGTTGACGAAGACGCTGGTCGGCCTCGGGGCCCGTGTTCATGTCGCGGCGCGCAACCCGGTCCAGCGCGCGGCCGCCTACGCAGCGGGCGCTGATGTGCTGACGCTCGAGCAGTTGCCGGCAATCCTGCCCGGCACCGACATCCTCATCGGCAGCGTTCCGAAGCGACTGCTCGAGCGCGACCAGCTGGTTCTGTTGCCGAAGCACGCGCTGCTGGTCGATGTCGCAGCACCTCCGGGAACCATCGATCGGGATGCGGCTGCCGAGCTTGGGCTGAAGGCGGTCTGGGCGCGCGGCATGGGTGCGCGTGCCCCGATCACCGTCGGTCGGAGTCAGTGGACCGGCATCAGTCGGCGCATAGAGAACATACTGGAGCGAAAATCATGAAAGCGGACCTGGTCATCAAGAATGCGCGGGTCGTGCGCCACGACGGAGAGTTCCGTGGCGGCGTTGCGGTAGTCGATGGGAAAATCGCGCTGACAGGATCGGACGACGCTCTCCCGGACGCAAAGCGCACGATCGATGCCGAGGGACGGGTGTTGATGCCGGGCTTGATCGATCCGCACTGTCACCTCGGCGTGAAGTTTCCGTTCGCCGAGGATATGCGGACCGAGACGGCAGCCGCGGCATCCGGCGGCGTGACCACGGCGCTGCTCTATATTCGCAATCTCAAGGAATCCTATCTGCCGTTTTACGAGGAGCGCAGGGCGATCGGCGAAGAGAACTCGCTCATCGATTTCGGTTTTCATTTCGGCATCCAGCGCGAAGAGCATATCGCCGAGATTCCCGAGGTCATCGCAAAGACCGGCGTCAAATCCTTCAAATGCTATTTCGGGTACGAGCCGGACAATCCGATCGGCATCGTGCCTGCGACGGACGGCTGGGTTTATGCGGCGATGCGGATCCTGGCAAAAGTCCCGGGCGGGGTCATCAACGTCCATTGCGAGAACACGCAGATCGCCTCATGGATCAAGAAGGAGATCGCCGCCACCGGCCGTCAGGATCTTGGTGCATACACCGAGTCCCGCCCGGCCTTCTGCGAGGTGGAAACGATTCGTCGCATGATCTTCCTTGCGGAGAAAACCGGCTGCTCGCTTCACCTCGTCCACACCTCCGTGGGCATGGGTCCCGTGCTCGCCGCCGAGGCGCGGGCGCGCGGCGTGCATGTCACGGTAGAGACTTGCCCGCACTATCTCACCCGTACCTGCTACGACGAAGACCTCGACATGCGGGCCAAGATATCGCCGCCGCTCCGCGATCGTAACGAACTCGAGGGGCTTTGGCATGGGATGCTGAACGGCTCGGTGTACAGCCTTGGAACGGACCACGTGCCGTTCTTGCCCAAGAAGCTGGAGAACCTATGGACCGAATTCCCGGGCGTCGTGAGCTTCCCGTGGGAGCTGTCGCTGATGCTCCATTTCGGCGTCCATCAGCGCGGCTTGCCATTGAGCAGGCTTGTCGAGCTCAACTCCTTCAACCCCGCTCGTCGCTTCGGCCTGTGGCCACGCAAGGGTCACATTGACGTCGGCTTCGACGCTGATCTCGTGCTTGTCGATCTCGACGAGGAGCGCACGGTCAAGCATACCGGGAAGGGCACCTGCATCTACGAGGGATGGAAGCTCAAGGGCTGGCCCGTGCTGACGGTCGCGCGCGGTGACGTCGTCTACGAAAACGGAATTGTTGCGGAAAGCGGCTTCGGTCGTGGCCGATGTGTAACCCGACCGTCATGACGGACATCGCCTTTCACCGGCTGGAGTTGGCGGGGCGGGAGCCGCTTATGCCCGGCCAACTATCGGTGAGCGAAGCGGTCGCCAGGATCGTGGCGCAGAAGGCGACGATCCGTCAGGAGAGACTGTCGGGAATCCACAATCCCTGGGGGCATGCCATCGGCTTGACTGATCCGTGGACGTTCTTGGGCATCTGTGAGAGCCAGGCTGTCGTGGATGAAGCGCGCAGCATCCTGGGACCGGACATCATCCTGTGGGACAGTGAGCTGTTCCCAGAAGCGCGCAAATATGCGCAGTTCCTGCGGGAGGGCAGGGAAGGCCGCTATTGGCCCGTGAGGCCACTTGCCGGAGCGATCGTCGTGCTCGGTATCGGCGGGGCCGACCCGCAACCCGAGGCCATCAGTCTGAACGACATGCAGGAGAGCTTGCTCGACAGGCGAGATCCGTTGGATCCGATCTACGTCATCAGACTGTTGCCGGGCACCAGCCATTTCGATCGAAATCCGCTGCATCCAGCGCACCGCGCATGCATGGAAGAGCAGGTCCTGATCAACTATGCCAACCGCCCATTGTGGCTGCTCAGCGGTGTCGATCGGGCAAACAACGATCTGGTTACGGGCTTCTCGCTTGCCGCGCCCGCCTGGGCCTCCGGCGGCCCGCCAGCCGAAACAAGAGGAGAGACATAATGCCATTTGTGATCGTCGAAATGTGGGAAGGCCGCACGGTCGAGCAGAAGCGAAGGCTCGTGAAGGCCATCACCACGGCCATGGTCGAGGAGGCCGCGTGCAAGCCCGACCATTTGCATGTCGTGATCCACGAAACACCGAAGGATAGCTGGGGCCGCGCCGGCGTGCTCGGGATTGACATGGTGGAGGACAGGAAATGAGCCTCGAAGCCCTCGATTATCGCAAGTCGGCACTGTTGGTCATCGATCTCCAGAACGCCTTCATCCATGAAAAAGGCACGCTGGGTATCTCCGGCGTGGATACCAAACGGCTATCCACGATCGTCTCTCCGCTGGCCAAGCTGATCAAGCGGTGCCAGGAGACCGGCATCCCCGTCATCTGGACGATGCAGGAACACTTTGCCGTCGACAAGAACCGCGCAAAGAAAAAGCTGCTCGGCCATACCGCCCGGCGCAAGCAAGTATCCGCGCTCGCGGGCAGTTGGGATGAGGAGATCATCGACGAGTTGAAGCCGCTGTCCGAGTTCAATCCGTCCTTCGTGATCCGCAAGCACCGCTTCGGTGCATTCTACGAAACCCGGCTCGAGATGATGCTGAAGATGCTGGGTACACAGCATCTCTTCGTCACCGGAGCAACCACCAACGCCTGCGTTGAAACGACCATTCGCGAAGCTTACCTCCGCGATTTCGACGTGATCGCGGTCGACGATTGCGTGTCAGGCGTCAATGCAGACTGGGAAGCGACCGCTAAGCAGGTCTGGAAGCAATACTTTTGCGAAGTTGCGCCATCGTCCGAGGTTATCGACTGGCTCGGCGAACAGGTGAAGCCGCGGGTCACCAACTACGGACATCAGTTGATCATGGTCAATGACATCGACAAGTCGGTCGACTTCTACACCAATCAACTGGGATTCACGATCCGGCCGGCCAAGCCGCTCGCGGACGGGCGGCCCTTCGTCGCATTCCACCAGGGCATCGCGCTGATCAACGGCAAAACCAAAGATCATCGCCAGCTCGATCACATCGCCTTTGAGGTGAACGACGTGCGGGCGCTCGACGCAAAGCTGAAGAAGGCGGGGGTGCGTTACTATGATCAACTGCACGATGGGCCTTACGGGTTGACCATCTACATCGCAGATCCCGATGGGACGAAGGTGGAGCTTTACCAGGTGGGGGCGACCGCCTGATCTTGCTGCCTTCGCACGGAAAGGCTTCGCCAGTCTGCTCGGCAGGCAGGCCTGAACAACCCAGGCTTGCCGACAAACAGTCCTTACGACCGGTGCGGTTGCCGCTCAACTCCAATTCCGCTATTGATCACAAGATCAGATCACAAGGATGCAGCAATCAAACGTCTTCCTCTCGGGACGGGCCGGCTCGATGTCCGAAGACCCCAGATCGGCGACGTGCAGCGTGCATTCAAGAAAGAGAGACGGGGAGATGCGGACTGAAAAAACAGAAGCTGGCGCAGGCGGCACCGAAGAACGTAAGCGGCAGCGCGGTCACATCTACGAGCGCGTTCTGAATTATATGCGCCGAGGCCTCATGGTGGGAGCCTTTGTTCCCGGCCAGGTCATGAGCCTGCGCAAGCTGGCGGCAGGGCTCGGCACGAGCCCGATGCCCGTTCGCGAAGTTCTGAGCCAGCTCGTCGCAGCCAATGCATTGGAGGAGACCAAGGGCGGCTCGGTGCGCGTGCCGCGGCTCAGCCCGGAAAAGCTCAGCGACATCTTTTCGGTAAGGGAGCTTCTGGAAGGTTCGGCGGCCGAACTCGCCGCCAAGAAGGCGACGCCTGCCCTGGTCAACGAGCTGACGTCCATCAACAAGCAATTGCTCCAGGCGATCGCCAAACGCGACATCCTGAACTGCCTGTCCTCCAATCAGAAGTTCCACTTCACACTTTACCAGGCTGGGGAGTCGGAGACGCTGACGCTGCTGATCGAGTCACTTTGGTTGCAGTTCGGACCCACCATGTACATGTCGCTGCTGATCCCCTCGATGCCTTGGAGCGCGTCGTACCACGCGGACATCCTGGCCGGGTTGAAGGAAGGCAATGCCACCGCCGTCAAGCGCGGAACCATCCAGGACATCCGCACGACCTGCAAGGCTTTGCTTAGTATCGCCGGATCGCAAGGAATCGAGCTGCCGTTCGCGCAAGGCATGGAGCTGCAGTTCGAGGACTAGAGAAATAGCAATGAGGAGCCCCACGTCATGGCAGGAACGTTCGAACAGAATCTGGCTCGATTGGGCATCAGTCTGCCTACAACCGCGTCCCCCAGCGCCAACTACGTTCCGGCGCGCAAGGTAGGCAGCCAATTGTACATCTCCGGGCAAGTCCCTAGCGAAGGCGGTAAAGACAAGTATACCGGCAAGCTCGGTTCGGACTTCTCGGTGGAGGAGGGGCAGGCCGCCGCCCGTCTCTGCGCGATCAACATCCTCGCCCAGGTCAAGCAGGCGCTCGACGGAAACCTCGAGAGGGTGGTTGGCGTCATCAGGCTCGGCGGCTTCGTCAACGCGGTGCCCGAATTCAGGGATCATCCCAAGGTTATCAACGGGGCCTCGGACTTGATGGTGGAGGTGTTTGGCGAGGCAGGACGTCACGCCCGTGCTGCCGTCGGATGCAGCTCATTGCCACGCAACGTTCCCGTCGAAGTCGACGCGATCTTCGAGGTTAGCTGAACCATGCTGCCTGCCGCTCCCTCCCTCGATGCGCGGATCCCGGTTCATGTGCTGACGGGATTCCTGGGGAGCGGCAAGACGACCTTTCTTCGGCATCTGCTCGACGAGCCGAGCCTCGCCGACACTGCGGTCATCATCAACGAGTTCGGCGAGGTCGGGCTCGACCACCTCCTGGTGCGGGAAGTCTCCGAGGATGTGGTCCTGCTGTCGTCGGGCTGCCTGTGCTGCGCAGTGCGCGACGACCTGATATCGACCCTGGCCGATCTTCTGGAGATGGCCCGCTCCGGCAGGGTCGCGCCGTTTCGCCAGGTCGTGATTGAAACGACGGGCCTCGCCGATCCTGCGCCTATCATCCATGCCGTATTGAGTGCTCCCGAGTTGCTGCATCGTTGTCGCGCCGGAGCCGTCGTCACGACGGTGGATGGTGTGAGCGGATCAAACAGCATCCAGAATTTCGCGGAAGCGGCCCAGCAGATCGCGCTGGCGGATTGCGTCGTCATCACCAAGACGGAGCTTGTCCAGCCTTGGCAGGTTGACGCGCTCAAGGTCGAAATTGCCCGGGTCAATCCTTCAGTGCGGTCGCTGATGTCGGGGAAGGGCGCGATGGCGTCCGCGCGCGACGTCTTCGACCATGGGCAAAGCCCCAAGCAAAACCCCAAGCATCTCAGAAGCGGCTCCGTACAGGGAGTGCACAGCCACGGCATCAAGACCTTCACGGTCGAAGTGCCAGGAGAGGTGGAATGGCCGGCTTTTGTCGAATGGCTGGAATTGTTGCTGGCGGCGCGCGGCCAATCCATTCTCCGCGTCAAGGGCCTGTTGCCGGTCAAGGGCGATGAGCGGCCAGTCGTCATTCACGGCGTCCAGCACGTCGTCTATCCGCCGGAATACCTGCCACGATGGCCGGAAGGCTCTCCACGCGGCTGGCTGGTGTTCATCGCGCGCAACCTGACGCGTGCGGCAATCGAAAATTCCCTGCGCAGTTTGCTTACGACTCGATACTAAAAATCAGAAATCGTCAGCCGCACTGACGCGCCTCGCGCGCATTTTTTATGCACCGCAATAAGAGGACATGCCGCGCATCGGCTGCATGGATGGAATACATCGCAATTTCCGATGGTTGTCTGGCTCTCGCTGATCTTCGGTTCAGCCGATACCTGCACGAAAAACGAGCGGGCAGCGCCGAGACTAAGCGCTTGACAAGATAAAAATGTGATCACATCCTGAGATCAAATTTAAGACAGCGGCGCCGGCGTCACGCTCACGTCATCGCGGCGCTGAAAGGGGACCAAGGATGTCGTGCAGCCTTCGCGTGACGGAGCCCGTCATGAACGGCCGATGATATCGGTGCAACCACGCCGCTGTCGGAGCTTCGAAGGCCGACGGCAGCAATTCTGCTCAACAACAACTGTAATCTTCTAAAGTGGTGAGGCTACGGTGGCGAGTACGGATATTGCGAATGTCGGTGAGGCGCAGCGAACGCGGGGCCAGAGCATGAGCGGCAAAAAAAGAACTCGGCGCGGCTGGCTGGATCGCTACTCGGCGCTTCTCGTCGGTGTCGTGCTCGTCGGAGCCTGGCAGATCCTCGTGCCGTTGTCAGGACTTTCGGAGTTTGTCCTGCCGACGCCGTTGGCGATCGGCAAGCGCATCGTCAGCGACGCATCGTTGCTCATGGCCCATACCTACGTGACGCTGTTGGAAGTCGTCTTCGGTTTCGCCATCGGCGTCCTGATGGGTGTCCCGCTGGCCCTCTTCATCTTCTATTCCAAGGCCTTCGAGCGAGCCATCTATCCGATCCTCGTCGGACTCCAGACCGTTCCCAAGATATCGCTGGCGCCGATCCTGGTGCTCTATCTCGGCTATGGATGGGCGCCTAAGATCGTGCTGGCCTTCCTGATCTCGTTCTTTCCGATCGTGATCTCGACGGTGGTTGGCCTGCAATCCCTGGACAAGAATCTCGTCAACCTGGTCCGCTCCATGGGAGCGAATGAGTGGCAGACCTTCTTCAAGCTACGCCTGCCTGCGGCGCTGCCAAATATCTTCGGCGGCTTCAAGGTCGCGGTCTCTCTTGCCGTCATCGGTGCGGTGATCGGCGAGTACGTCGCCGCGGAGCGAGGCCTAGGGTACCTGCAGCTTCAGGCAAACTCCCAGTTCGACACCACACTGAACTTCGCGACCGTCGTCACGATCTCGGCATTGGGTGTGATCCTCTACTTCATCATCGACGTGATCGAGGCCCGCGTCTCCTACAAGCGCGACGCCGGCAAGTGAATCGACAGGCAATCGGCAACAACCCACACGGCTACAGCGAGGTAGCGCAATGAACGTCCCTATTCGGTCCACGGGCGCAGCGGTTGAGATTTCGCGACTTTCGAAGGTCTACGAGACGCGCGAAAATGATGAAGTCGTGGCCATCGAGAAGGTGGACCTCAGGTTTGAGCCTGGCACTTTCGTTGCCGTGGTGGGGCCGAGTGGATGCGGCAAGAGCACCATGCTTTCGCTGCTGGCCGGCCTTACGTCGGCCTCGACAGGCGACATCGCAATCGACGGCGACGTCATCAGGAAGCCGCATCCCAAGATCGGCGTCGTCTTCCAGTCCGACCTTCTGCTCTACTGGCGCACGGTCCTGGACAACGTCCTGCTGCCGATCGAGATCAAGAAGCTCGACCTTGCCAGATTCCGCTTGCGTGCCGAGGAGTTGCTCGCGCAAGTCGGGCTCGAGGGCTTCGGCAACAAGTACCCGTCAGAACTCTCGGGCGGCATGCGTCAGCGCGTGGCGATCTGCCGTGCGTTGATCCAGGAGCCCGGCTTGCTGCTGATGGACGAGCCGTTCGGAGCTCTCGATGCCCTGACCCGTGAGCAGATGATCATGGATATGCAGGCGATGTGGCTAAGGGTGCAGAACACGGTGGTGTTCATCACCCACGGGATCGACGAAGCCGTCTTTCTCGCCGACCGCGTTCTCGTGATGTCTCCACGTCCCGGAAGGATCGATCTCGATCTCAAGATCGACATGCCGCGTCCACGCCAGTGGAGCGCAATCCATGAGAACAAGGAGTTTCATGGGTATGTCCGGCAGATCCGCGACATATTCGAGGCCAGAGGCGTCCTCGTCGCTCACTGATTAGCTCGAGCGCTCTCGGCTTCCTCAACACAAAGTCATTCGAGCCTGTATCCCGACGGGGAACGGGACCGGTGTCGTGCGCCCGGTTCGGGCGCGCTCTTTTCGATGCGAATGAGTGATCATCAACTTGGGGGACTTTACTATGCTCTACCGCAATAGAACAATCACAGCAGCTATGCTGTCGGTCGCGGCACTTCTCGCGGTCGCGCCGACCGACCTCGCCAAGGCGGCCGACGTGGCTACGGTGCCGGTCAAGGCAAATCCGGCTCCGGATGCTCCATTTTTCTTGGTGAACGACAACAGGCTGACCTACTCCTATCAATTTACGGCCACGGATCCCGGTGCTTACAGCATCCAGCCAGATGGGAGCATCAACGGCAAGACCGCAAAGCAGGTCTATTCGTTCACCCATTTCGACGTGTGGGCTTATGGCACGAACTTCTTCAACGTCGATATGTTGAAATCCACCCATAATGATCCTGCCTCACCTTGCCAGCCCACGGGTGCCCTGCCATTTGGCGTGACAGGATCTTGCGCTGGCGCGACGGAGTTTTACGCCATCGAGCGCAGTACGTTCGGCTGGAACGAGATCTTTAATACTCAGGCCTTCAAGATCGGACCACTGCGCAATATTTCGTTCGAGGTTGGCGTCGATCTTGGTACGGCAAATAGCTACTACGCACCAACGACGAACAACGTCGTCGGTGGTCTGCAATTCGCTTTCGACCTGCCTTATAAAGGCTATTTCAATGTCGCGCCCTTGGTCGTCGCAGGGTTGGCGAGCCACAAATCGTTTCTTCAGTGCGGTCTCTTCAACCCGGGGACTCCCGACGTAACCTGCCTTTTAGACGGAAACAGGAGGTTTCCGCCTACCTGGAAGGTCGAGACCAACTACTACATGGATCTGGGCTTCCTTCCTGAGAGCATAAGGTACTTCGCGATCAGCGGGCGTGTGTCGGTGACGGGAACGAAGGGCGATATGAACACCCTCCCTGCGCTGTCTGGCGTCGGACGTTTCAGCAACGCCAGCAAGATCGAATTGAACAGCGAACCGATCCGCCTGACCTTTGATGCTGGCAAAGCCTTCATCGGCCCCAAATACAGTCACTTTGTCGACCTGTGGGTCGCCTATCGTTACTGGCAAAACAAGTATGGCCTCGATAGCAACGCCGCTCCCGGAACTTGCACCGTCGCGGCAACTGGTGCCAGCACCAACAGCTGCACTGAAAAATCAGCCAGCGCGGGTGTCTCGGTGAAGTTCTAGCCTTGTAAGGGCCGAAGCAAGAACGGTGGCGCGATGATCGACTCCACGGTGTCATCTAGGCGTTTTGCCAAGTTCGGGCGGTTGTTCTCGTTGGACGATCACCGAAGCCGTTGAGGTCGTCGATCATCTGGTTCCGACACCGCTGACCAGCCGGCTCGGAACCACAATGGCCCGCTTCCAACGCTGATGACCTCCAGCGTGGGAGCGGGCCTGCCCTCAGGCGTGAAAGCTCGATGCCGATCGGATGTAGTCAAATGAGCTCGTTAGTTAGCGCTAAGGCTGTAGATCGCGACCAAACGCCGTCCGCCCTCATTGAGGGTGAGCATCCGCGATCCTGATTGTATTCGATAAGCGCTGTTCGATTTTAGTTCGTTCTGCCACGCGTCAAGCTAGAGCAGGAAACGAAGCGTCCGCTGCGGAGGAGAAAGTGTCGTATATCAGAAATCTGGTTAGCATGGCGGTGCTGAGCACGGGGAGTGCCGTCGTCCTGCTATCTCAAAGCGCATTCGCGGAGACCGTGAATCTTCGTTTCAGCTGGAAGCTGAAAGGCGAGTACGCATTCTTCTATCTCGGGAAAAACAAGGGCATCTATCGGGATGCTGGAATCGATGTAAACCTTGGCGAGGGCGCTGGAGCCCAGTCGGCGCTCGCGGCCGTCGTGCAGGGGCGAGAGGATTTGGCTGTTGTTCCCGGAATATTTGCGATTACCGCAATTCAGAAAGGGATGCCGGTGAAGATCGTGGCCCTGTATCAGCCGGCGGCTCCGGTGGTGCTTCTCTCGCACCAGGAGAGCCCGGTTGAGAAGCCCGCGGATCTTGAGGGAAGGTCGATCGCGAGTGCGGTCGGCGAAACGTCAACTGCGTATCTCGATGTGTTCTGCAGTCGAAACAGGATCGACTGCAGCAAGATAAAAAAGATCAACATGGATAGCCAAATTCGAATTTCGCAGTTCATGCAAGGAAAGGTCGACGTGGTTGGTGTCTATCGCACCAGCGACCTGCCGTTGCTCAAGGAGAAAACGGGCAGCAACTTTGCAGTGCTCGACCTGCCCGAGTTCGGACTGGCCGTCCCTGGTCTGGCGGTTGTCGCAAGGGTCGACGCCGTGGAAAAGAACGCCGCCGTGCTTCGGAGGTTTTTTGTCGCAACGGACAAGGCAATCGAGATGGCGCGGCGCGAGCCCGATGCCGCCACCGCTGCGCTCAAGACGGTCTGGCAAGTCGGACCATCCGACGCCATCGTCCGGGAGCAGGTTGAAGCAACTTCACGATCAATTCCAGCTGCGGCGGCAAAGCCCCTCGGTTGGATCGAGGACAGCGCGATCTCGGATGCCGTTCGTCTCATCGCGGCCGTTGAGGACATCGGCGCGCCAAGACCGCCCGCGTCATTCTATACCAATGAGCTTCTTGCGCGGTAAAGGTTCTCGTTCCGATCGTCACGGGAGTACTGGCGCCAGCGAGGCGTTCGCGCCGGACGCTTCGATTGCTCGTCCCAGTTCAGTGGAGAAACCGAGAAAAGGCATTCAATAATGCACCGGAACCGCAATTCCCGCGTATATTTGAACGGTGCTGCCGTGGCGATGGGGAGTGGGACGACATGGTCAATGGTCTGCCGAGCGAAGTTGAAGTCATCACGCTGTTCGTCGATGACATTGCGTCTTCGAAGGCGTTCTACGCCAAGGTTTTCGCGTCCGAGACAGTCTGGGAGGATGCCGTCTCGTCTGTCTTGAGATTCGGCGGGCTCCTGATCAATCTTCTCGACGCGTCGCGGGCGCCTCCGCTGGTCGAGCCGTTGCCGGTCGGCCCGTCTTCCACTGGGGCTCGCGTCCTCCTGACAATCAGGGTCGCTGACGTCGATGAAGTGTGTGCCGCCCTTCGGGCGGTTGGTGTCAATCTGCTCAACGGCCCGATCGACCGTCCATGGGGACGCCGAACCGCATCCTTCGCCGACCCTTCAGGTCATGTCTGGGAGATCGCCCAGCTGATTGGGCGGACATAGGCTTGCCTTTGTCGGCATCGCCCTAGTCGCATCGTTGATGTGTTGGCGCTGAAGCCGTGTCCCGCCAGCTATGCGGCGCACACCGGCGTCGAATTCGTCTGGTGGCATCGCGGGCTATGGGCCTGGACTGAAGAGGCGGGCGGATGCCAATGCGGTGAAAGCGTGCCATGCACCTGCAATACGGCTGAGGGCCTGAAGACGAGGGTCGTGATCGTCGAGGTGGACACGACCTGGCAATGGGCGGCGAACCGACTTGGTCCGTCAGGGAATGGAACTTCCGATCAGAAAAAAAGCCGCCGGGTTCTTCACCCCAGCGGCTTCGAAAAGTCCGTAGCTGTTGATCGCCTCCGCAGCCTCATGCGTACCGCCGTTACCTTGTTTGCGGCCATGCCCAGCCCTTCTAGGCAATGGCGCCCGATTCTGCTGTGACCCAAAGCACACACCGTAAAGGCATGTCGAGGCGCGCTCAGGCTAGTGCCGCGAGAACGAGAACGCGGGTTCGTTCGTTGAGATTTAAATCGGGCGCCTTCGCTGCGCCGCGCAGGCGAGCTCAATGCGCGTTGGAGCCGGAAGCGACATCCACCGGCCGAGCGATGGTTGCTCTGCTGGAACTCCTGAGAACCATTCCGGTCAAATAGCTCATCTGCAGCAGGACGGCGAAGATCAGGGCCGATGACCAAGGTTGCGACGAGATCGCAGCGATGACGAGCCAGCCAGCAAGAATGACCGGCGGCAGTACGACGACGCGATACCGAAGGCCGAGCATGAGCCCTATCAATACGGTGTAGGCGGCGAGCATCGTCACGTGGAGACTCCAAATGTCCCTACGAAGCTACGCCGGCGCGTCTAACGCTGGTTTAAACAATCCGGCAAAATTTGTCCTTGTTGGTTGGATTGGCGTGCGTCGCTGGCCTTCGCGACCACTCATGCACCGCCGCGTTCGAGAGGATGGAGGCTGCGGCCGGCGGTATCCGGGGATGCGCCATTGCATCTTCTGCCTCGGAACGAATGCGCCCCTCACGCGTTCGAGACTGCATCATGTCCCTTCTCGATGCAGGACGTGAGCATTGAAAGGAATCCGTTAAGCAGCCTTTATCCATCTCCGCTCAAGCGCCGCCTTCGCCGTCGAAAATGGGAGAGTCGGTAAAACTGTAGCAATCGGTTTGAGCCGGAGGAAATAGGCTCCGAAGTCAAATGCCCTCGTGGAGCCCGCAAGAGGCTTGCGACGGGGGCGTTAATGTCTACTAGCAACTACCGCATTTTGAGCGATTTCGCCGTGCCTCCGGGCAGGGATGCCGTGGACGGCCTTGCCGCGATCGCTGCGGCGCTCGACCAGGGCCTGGATGCTGCGCCTCATTCGCGCGGACAGAAATCGCTCGATATCCTCGCCATCATCTGCGGCTGGGCCGTGCTTGTTTCGGTTGTGCTGCACCCGGAGCTGCAGCTCGCTGCCATCGGCGTCTGCGCCGGCTTCATGGTCGTGCGCACGGCCTTTCGCAGCGCATTCGGCGCGCGAGAGCCGTCGTACCTGTAAAGCCGATCCAATTCGGTCAGAAGAGCTTCCTGAACTCGACTAGGAGGCGCCTGGAGCGTTCGGGGCCGGATCGGCCGGGATCGGGAGTTGAAGCTCGCCCATCTGGATCGGATAAGAGTGAGATGTCTTGTCCCAAACCAGCGGTTTCCCGGACAGGCGATGACTGGTGTAGATGCGAACCGCACGCCACGTCGCAAAGAAATTGACGAAGTTGCCGACGATGAGCCGGGGCGCCGACATCAACGCGTGCCGCAAATTGTAGATCATCCCCGTGAAGATCATGCGATTCAGCAGGCGCCAGATCAGGAACGAGAAGGTCACCCAAAACAGCGTCCGGACCCACTCGGCCGACAACAGGGTATAGGTCAGTTCGAGGTTGGGGTCGAAAAACCATCGAAACATCTCGAAGGCAATCAGATTGGCCATCGCAAAATAAGCGAGCATCACGGCCGGGCTGGTGATCACGCCCTTTCGATCGCGCGCCAGGAAGTACTTCGTTCCGAATGCGCCCTTCCAGCCGATTTCTTCGGAGCCTTGAAAGACGATCCCCAACAACCACCGCGCGCGCTGCCGGTAGGCGGCCTCCAGCCCGGTGGGAAAGAACTCGCGAGTCGCAATCGGGAGGCTCCGATGCAGGATACCCGGGGCGCCCGCATCGATGTCGATGTCGATGGAGTAGCTCGCGGGATAGGCAACGAAAGCCGACTTGAAGCCAAGCTCGGAGACGCGGAAAGCGATGTCATAGTCTTCAGTGAAGGATGCGACGCGGAACGCTTCGCCCTGGTTCTTGTCGACGAGGTGCAGGATGGCCTCGCGGCTGAAGCAGGCGGAAACGCCGGCGCAGGGAATGACGCCTGAAATGCGTTGCCGGACTTCGAGGTCCTTGGTGTGCATTTCCGCAAACTCGTCCATGTAGATTCCGCCGATCAGGGACAGAATGGGACGTGAGAACGAATAGACCGGCAGCTGGACGAAGTCGTAGATGTCGACGAGCTTGTTGAAGAGCTTCAATTCCAGCGGATGGATCAGATCCTCGGAGTCATGCATGACCATGCCGGCAAATTGGATACCGTGCTCAGCCTCGAACATGAAGATGTCCGACGTGATCTGATTGAGGCAATCCGCCTTGCTGGTCGGACCATCGCGAGGGACCAGCACCATGTGGATATTCGGATAGAGGCTCTGTGCCTTGCGGATCTCGTCCTGGGTCAGGGGATCGTTGAGATAGACGCCGACGAAGTAGTGGGCCTGGCGATAACGAAGAAGCCGCGAGTTGGACGACAGCATCGAGAAGATCACGTCGTGCTCCTTCCAGCACGGGATCATGATCGCGAGTGGCCGCTCCGGCAGTTGCTCGAGAACCTCGACGTCGGGCAATTCGCTCGACTTGGCCTTCGCCATACCGAACAGTCTGCCGCTCCAGTACAGCAGATCCACCAGGAGATCGTCGAGGCTGGAAATGGCGATGATGATGCCCGCGGTGAGCATCATGATTTCGATCACGTAGAGATATTGGGGCAGGAAGCCAGTCAGATTTGCCATGGACTACGATGCATATTGAAGAGGAACGACCGTCGCATCCTGCCGCTCCTGAGCGGTCGAGAAATGCCGATAGAGCGCGTCGACTATCCTTCGGCTGGCATGTCCGTCGCCATAGGGAAACACCGGACGCGCCATTTGGGTATATTTCGCCGGGGATTTGTGCAGCGCGTAGAGCGATTTGAAGACGCCCTCGCGAGAGGTGCCGACCAGCTCGACGACACCAGACGCGACAGCCTCGGGGCGCTCCGTGAGATCGCGAAGCACGAGGACGGGCTTGGCGAGCGCCGGGGCCTCCTCTTGCAGGCCCCCGCTGTCAGTGACGACGCACCATGCATTCTGGATCGCCGCGACCATCTCGCGATATCCGAGCGGTTCGACGAGATGAATTCTCGGATTGCCGGAGAGAATCTCGTGAGCGGCGTCGCGTGCATTCGGGTTGGGGTGAACCGGGAAATACACACCGACGTCCGGCGTCAGATCGACGAAGGCGCGAACGCCCGTCAGCGCATCCCGCAATTTCGTACCGAAGTTCTCCCTGCGATGCGCGGTCAGCAGGATCATCCGGCGAGATCCGAACTCGGGCGGGGGCGGGGGCCTCGTCGCCGCCACTTCCAGCAGCGAATCGATCACCGTATTGCCCGAGACATGCACCCTGTCCTTCGGCACGTTCTCGCCGATCAGGTTGCGGGCCGCGGCCGAGGTCGGTGCGAAGTGCAGAGTTGCGGAAACCGCGATGGCCCGCCGATGAAACTCTTCGGGAAACGGCGAATCGAGGTCGGACGTGCGCAATCCGGCCTCGATGTGGGCGAAGTCGATCTTCCGGTAGAAGGCGGCGACCGAAGCTGCGTAGGCCGTCGTGGTGTCCCCCTGGGCGAGGACGCAGTCCGGTTTTTCCTCGCCGAAGATGCGGTCCAGCCGATTGATCAAGCGGCTAGCGACCTGTGCCGGGCCGGATGACGCATCGCGATGGCGGATCGTAATGTCGGGCGTCAAGCCGAACTCGGCCAGCGTTTGGTCAAGCAGGTCGCTCTGCTGGCCGCTGGCGACGATCTTCACGCTGGCCCAGCTCGCCTCGCGCAAGCGACGAATGATCGGCGCAACCTTGATGACTTCAGGACGGGTGCCGATGACGAAGAGAAAGGTCCGAAAAGGAATAGAACGCGAAAATTGAACCTGAGGCGGGTGATGCATGCATAAGCCCCAAAAATCGACGTGCTAGCGCCGCCGAATTTGTGCCGCGCAAGGCCGGGTTTGATGTCTCAAGGTTTAATCCAAAACCAGTTTAAACTGAGCGGCTGCGCCAGACAATTGATGTTTCTGAGTTTTCGGCCTGATTTCAAAGGATTGACCGGAGAGGGTAAATATTGTCGGTCCGGTCGGGCGCAGAAATGGGACCGGAAGACCGCCCCGATCCCACCTACACCGTAAATGTCCGGAATTTGCGAGCTAGCCCTCCGGCCGCTCGCGCCACACGCTTGCCTCGTAACCATCGATGATCTGGTTCGTGTGCGTGAATTCCTGCAATTGCCGCAGCGGCTCGATCACCTTTCTTGCGATGAGCACGGTGTTGGGCTCGGCGTGCTTCTGCATGTGCCCGGCGATGTCGATGACCCGGTCAGAGATGGTCTCCAGCTGGGTCGAGTCGTCAAAATACACCAGACCGGCATTGACCCCGCAGCGCACCGAAAAATCGGCCTTGGAAATCTTCACCTCGCTGTTGAACGCCTTCAGGCTCTTGATCACGTCCTTTCCGGCCTGGCACGCATCCTCCACATGTGCAAAGCAAGCCATGACTCCGTCGGGTGTCCAGGCGGTCTTCAGCACTCCCCGCGCGCGGAATATGCGCTCCACCAACTTTCGATATTCGGCGAAGTCGTACTGAACGGATGCCGGATCTTCGCCCGCCTTCATTGCAGCTGATCCGACGACGTCGATCGCCAGGAAGGCAACTTCGCGGCCGAAGGAGTCGAGCTTCTTCTTGGTCTCGGCGAAAACACGCAGAAGCTCTTGCCGATTGACGGTGTTTCCGGCCTCCGCGACCCTCAAGGTGCTTTCCAGCTCATTGTCCAGCGCGGATCCCGGTTTGACGCCTTCGCTCTTGCGCCAGGCCGCCGCCGACTTTCGGAGCAATCGCCGATTGAGCGATTGCTGGCTTCGTTGCGCGAGCGAGCCGACGATGAACGTGACCATCATGGCAAGCCCGATCAAGATCCAGTCCGAGCGGTCCGCACCCGCGATGTTGGTGGGAATGTAATGATGCAGGAGCGGAGCCGATTTCTTCAGGACAACGTCGCGCGCCTCGAGCAAGGTCGCCGAAAAGCTGGCATTCTTGGGATTGTCGAAGAGCAGAAAGAGCTTCGGGATCAGCAGGACGAGGATAAGGACGAAAGTTGCAATTCCGAGCAATCGCCTCACCGTGAAAAGAATACTCACAAGGAACGATTTCGGAGCTTCGCGATGAACCACTTAATCATCTCCAAGGCCACTGACGGCGCAACGGGCGGGAAAACTCCGAAACTTATAGTCCGCCAGCGATGTGGCGCGCAATTCTTGCGAACGATAAACCCGCAAGACCTCTCAACAGGACAATGCTGGTTACCCTCGCGTGGCATTGTGAAATCGATGGTGAAAGCGCGCTGCTCAGGGCGAGGACTGGGCGCCGAGACCCCAGTTCGTGCGGCAACCTGAGCTCGTTTCCGGCTCCAGCGTGAGCGAACATGATTGACGCTGCCGCTGCTGCGCGTCGCCCTCCCAGAATGGGCGCATCTGAATCTGGGAGCCGAAGCAGCTGCCAAATATCCAGGCAGGAAAAAAGGGGCTTTGTCTCGTGAAAAGATCGATGTCGACGGGAACTATCCCGTTGCTTCCGACCCCTATTAAGTCTACTTTAAACCATATTAACAAAGAGTTATCAGAAAACTTGGGTTCTGTGGTTATTTCCTGAGTATCAGGTCGTTGGGATTAGGTGACGTTCGATGTCGATCGGATCGGATTTCCGTGAAGAGTCGCATAAGGTCGACCAGGGGAAGAGCAAGGGGACCTTGTGGTCCCTCGACCTCATTCCCTATGTGCTTTCCACCTTGGATGCGCTGGTCATCATCCTTGCGTGCGTCGGAGGAGGCGTAGGGTATCACCTCGTCACCGGCAGCCCGATTCCGAACCTTCTTCCGTGCTGTGCGGTCGGCCTCATGGCCAGCTTCATCTACATCTTGAGGATGAGCGGGATCGGTTACTATGACCTTCCCGACAGCGCCAAGCCGGGGACCGAGATTACGCAGATCTTGGTCTGCTGGTTCAGCACCGGCATCTTGCTGGCGTTCTTCGCATTCCTGCTCAAGATCGGCGGCAATTATTCCCGAGGCGCGTTCGTTACGTTTTATTTCATTGCCCCGGTGGGTTTGCTGGCGGTGCGCAGGTTCACGAAAGCGAACCTGGCTTCGGCGGTGACCAGGGGGGGCATCAGGCGTTTGGACGCTGTTCTCGTCGGAGACCATCGCGAGCTGGCTGCCCTTGGCCCTCGTGATCGTCTCGCCCTCTTCGGGGCGACGGATGTCAAGGAATTCCGCCTGAGCGGAGATCCTGATCCCGCAGAGCGGCTGGTCGCAGACAAGAATATGTTCGGAGCGGTTGGAGATTTCATTCGCCGCACCAATTGCCGTGAAGTGCTGTTGGTGCTGCCGTGGAATGACGACGTGCGGATCGACTTCGTGCGTGAACACCTCAAAAGTCTTCCGGTCTCGGCGCGATTGCTGCCGGACATGCACATCCGGTCATTGTCCAACTTCGTGTCGTCCGCCCGCCAACGCGTGCTTGCGGTCGAGGTGCAGCGCGCCCCGCTCAGTGGGGCGGAGCGTTTCGTCAAGCGGGCCATGGATGTCCTGGTCGCCGGCGTCGCCTTGAGCCTGCTGTTTCCAATTCTGATTCTGACCGGGATCGCCATCAAGCTGGACAGCGCTGGGCCCGTCATTTTCCGCCAGCGTCGCAAGGGCTTCAATGGCAAGGAATTTGTAATGCTGAAATTCCGCACCATGAAGGTGCAGGAAGATGGTGCCGTCGTCGTCCAGGCGACGCGCCAGGATCCGCGCGTGACGTCAATCGGACGCTTCCTGCGCGGCGCCAGCATCGATGAGCTGCCGCAGCTCTTCAATGTCCTGAAGGGGGAGATGTCCTTGATCGGCCCCCGCCCGCATGCCTTGGCTCACGACAGCTATTTCGAAAAGATCCTGGAGGACTACGCGTTTCGGCACCATGTGAAGCCTGGCCTTACGGGATGGGCCCAGTGCAACGGCTCGCGGGGCGCGACGCCGACGGTCGAAGCCATCGCCGAGCGCGTGAGGCTCGACCTCTGGTATGTCAACAATTGGAGTCTCTGGCTCGATATTCAGATTCTGATCAAGACCTTCTTTGAGGTCGCGCGGAAGCGAAACGCATATTAGTCGGGCATTCTGCCGTTTATCAAATTGCCCACCAGATCACCGCGCCCATCCAGCCTGATAAGTTGCTGAGTTTGTAGATATTTAGGGGTACCGCCCGGTTTTCCGCTTCCGCCATGCTATGACCAAAATAATTGGCGATTGGAAAAAGCGAGAAAATAGCAACATTATTGGCAGATCGAATCAGGGGTCTGGATTGGGCAGCCGGAAACATCTGGGTTATGACGAACTAATGAAGAAACCGAACCTCGACAGCCTTTCGTTAGATGAGCTCTGGCAACTTCACGAGGAGCTCAACCGATTGTTGTCGGTTCGGCTGACCGCCGAAAAGCGCGCGCTTGAGACCCGCTTGGCCCAGCTTCGCCGGGAGAATGAAGCGGCGAAAGCTCCTTCGGAGCCGGCACCGCGCCCGAAGCGTCCCTATCCCAGAGTTCACCCGAAATACCGCAACCCCAACCTTCCGCACGAGACTTGGTCGGGTCGAGGCAAACAGCCGAAATGGCTTGCCGCCGCTCTGCGGACCGGCCACTCGATCGAGGATTTCCTCATCTCGAACGGATAGTTGTCCTGGCCGCCGCGAAGTGGCGGTACGCTGAGGCGGAACGCTGCACCCAAAGCAGGAGGTTCTCATGAGAGTAGCTCTGGTCCTTCTTGTCTGCATCGCGGGGTCTCCGTTCGGGAGCGCCTGGGCTGAGAACTTCAGCCGAGCGAAGCTGCGGCTGGCTGACGCCGCTACCGACGCTTGCTTGTCCAATTGTGACAATCAAAATGCGGCATGTAAGCGGGTTTGCCCCACGACCCTCGGCGCGCCCTGCATGTCCTCCTGCGACAGCCAGGCTCAGGTCTGTCGCCAGGGATGCCAATCCCAATCCAGGTAACGGCCCCGCCGAACTCCCCGATCATTGATCACTGCAGACAGCGCCTGCGCCAAGGCGGGAGATTTTACGCGTCCTCATGGCATCGGATGCAACTCGGTGTGTTCGTACCTCTGGGTTGTATCCGGGGGCGGGAGGGCTCGTTGGTTCCATAGGTAACAAGCCACCGTCCGTGCGATCCCGGGCTCATGGAACCTTTTACGTTGGGTTAACCATGATGATTTACCCATTCTTTACGCTCGAATTCCCGCGCGTGCGTCCTTTTATCGATGTTCGGAGCCCCTTTTGCCGATGTCTCGTGGCCCAATTACGGGTTCTGCGGTTTGCTTGCTCGCGAGCCTCGTCGCTGGCTGTGGCGCCCCGGGAATCGTCAGTCCGACCCTGAACACTCAGCCGAGGCTCTCCGGCCAGCCGGTGTCTCTCGAGGCGAACGCTCAGGATTTGATGCCGACGGGCGCCATTGCGCTTCCAACCCCCTCGTCCAAAGCGGTTGCCAGCGTAGAGGGAGGCGACGGCCGAATGATCGGCTCGACCGCCGGCAAGTCGAGCGCTGCGGCAGCCAACGGCAACGTGGTGCTCAATCTCGCCAACGTCCCCCTGCAGCAGGCCGCCAAGACGGTGCTGGGCGATCTGATCGGCGTCAATTACGTGGTCGACCCCCGGGTCGATGGGGTTGTTTCGGTCCAGACCAGTAGCCCGGTCTCCAAGGCGGACGCCCTCGAGCTCTTCCAGACGGCCATCGCGCCGATCGGCGCGGTCCTGGTCCAGAACCGCGGCATCTACCGGATCGCTCCGGCCGACCAGGCCGCGACCGGGGCCGTGAGCACCGTCCGCGATGCCACCAACAGTGCGGTCACGGGCAGTGGCGTCCGCATCGTGCAGCTGAAATACGTCGCCGCCACCGAGGTGGCGCGGGTGCTTGAGCCGATGGTGCCGAAGGGCTCCATCGTTCAGGCCGACGACGCACGCAACATCATCGCGTTGAAGGGCTCACAAGCCGAGATCGACAGCATGCTCGACTCGGTGTCGATCTTCGATGTCGACGTGATGAAGGGCATGTCTTTCGCCGTCGTGCCCGTCAAGGCCGCCCAGCCGGAAAAGATGGTCGACGAGCTGAAAGCGGTGTTTGCCTCGGATAAGGAAGGCCCCCTGAAGGGGAGGGTGCGGTTCATTGCCAATACGAGGCTCGGTGCGATCCTCGTCGTGACCTCCAATCCAAGCTACCTGCCGCGTGCGCAATCCTGGATCAAGCGCCTTGATGCCCGCGCCAGCGGCACAGAACCGCAGCTGCACGTCTATCAGGTCCAGAACCGGACAGCGGCCGAGCTCGCCGGAATTCTTCAGTCCATGTTCTCGCAAGAGATGAAGGTCGTGCGCCCAACGAGCCGTAACGTCTCGCCGAAATCCAAGCAGGTCTCCTTCGCAAGCGACACGTCGAAAGCTTCGGCGGGCGGCGCGGGTGTTTCGGATCCCACGATGCAGGCCGGGTTGGGCAAGACGGCGGATCTGCAGGGAACGTCGCGTGCTTTCAACACGGACCCCGACGGCCAGGTCACCGATATCGCCGACAACAGCTCTGCATCGAACGGCGCTCCCGAGCCGGTCATGAAGATCGTCGCCGATGAAACCAAGAACTCGCTGCTGATCATGGCGAATGATCGCGATTACCAGCGCGTGTTGCGCGTCGTGCAGGGGCTCGACGTGGTCGCCAGCCAGGTCCTGATCGAGGCCGTCATCGCCGAGGTGTCCCTCAACGACGACCTGCAGTTCGGGCTGCAATGGCAGTTCGCCAAGAACGGCACTCCGACTGCGACATTCTCCAACGCCCTCACAGGCGGCGTCGCGGCCTCCTTCCCCGGCTTCAATTATGCGGTCAACACGGCGAACATTGCCGCGACCCTGAGCGCGCTGAACGCGCTGACGCACGTCAACATCATCTCGACGCCGTCGCTGATGGTGCTCGACAACAAGACCGCGCGCCTCCAGATCGGCGATCAGGTTCCGATCACGACGCAGACGGCGACGAGCACGGTGACCGCCCAGACGGCGATCGTGAATTCCATCACGATGCAGGATACCGGCGTGATTCTCTCGGTGACGCCGCGGATCAACGAGAGCGGGCGTGTCCAGCTCGACATCGAGCAGGAAGTCAGCAGTGTCGTGAAGACCACGACGTCCAACATCGATTCTCCGACCATCCAGCAGCGCCGCGTCAAGACGACGGTTGTCGTGAGCGATGGCGAGGTCCTGGCGCTCGGCGGCATGATCCAGGACAGCGCGAACAAGAGCAGCAACCAGCTGCCGATCCTCGGGGACATCCCCGGCATCGGCGCAGTGTTCGCAAATCGAAAGGACTCGGTCCAGAAGACCGAGCTGGTCATCCTGATCACGCCGAAGGTGGTTCGCGATGGCACGGAAAGCCGGCTGGTCACCGAGGAATACCGGCGCAAGATGAACGTCTACATGCCGCACGCGACGACGCGCCAGCGGGCACCTTTCAATACGGCGCAGCGTCTGGTGACGCCGTGACACGCGCCGCTCTCACGGTCTCCCGGCTGGGCATGGTTTGCGCATTGCCACTTCTGTTGGCCGGCTGCGTGACCGACCAGCCCATGGTGATGGAGCCGCCACCGCCCTATATGCTGCTGCCCGTCGACGAGTCGATGTCCTGCAACGCGATCGCGGGCTCGTTCCGCTTTTCGGTCAGGCGCGCGGCGCGCTTGGAATACTGGCTCGCCGCCGGATCCCTGGCCGGTTACGATTCCGACAGATTTCCGCTTGATGCGCCCAAGCAGCTGATGGACGAGCGCCGGCGGCTGGATGCCTTGACGGATCTCCAGCGCACGAAGGGATGCACGGTGATCGAGCCTGGTCCTGCCGTCGCAGAGGAGAGGGAGCGATTGGAAGAGTCGGCGAGAAATTCCAGGCCTCAGGCCGTGCTTCGGTCAAAGGGCTGACCGGTCCTGCCCTTCGGCGGCTGGAGCGTTTTCGAGCGAGGTGGATACCGGTTCGCGTCAAGAAAACGCGTCAAGACTAGAATCTAGAGCTTGATGCAAGCCTGCGCTGGCTCGCCGGCCGGCAGCGGGCTCGCCGAGCCACCCATGATGTCGCCGCGGCGCCATTCGCGGATGGTATAGGGCTGGGCGGAGGATGCTCCGAATGATACGAGAGCTTCCCGTATGAACCTGGACCCATCGCTCGCGCGAACGTCGGCTCGAATCGTGAAATGTCCGGGCAGCGTCGGGCGCCTGGGCTCCGGCCGGGCTTGATCGAGACCCATCAGCAAACGCAGGGCTGGCGTCATTGCTTCCGGTGCGGGCTCGACCCGGCCTGAGAGCGTCGTCGTGTAGCGCAGGGCGGAGCGGAGCAATGCGGGCGACATGCCGTCGACCTGATCCAGCTCCAAGATGGTCGAAAAGCCGGAGCCCTTGACCTCGTTCGCAGCGTTCGTCGGTGTGGTCTGATTGCCGGAGGATGCCGTCTGATTGGCTGTCTCTCTGCGCGGAAGCGGCTTCCGGAAAGTGACGATGTTCTGCGCGATCCTGCTTCCGAGCGCCTTGTCTTGCGCGGCTGCTGCGAAAAAATGCTCGAGCGTCGTCAGGCTGGCGGCATTGATGTCGATCTTGCCGACCTCCTCTTCGACCACGATTTCGGCCTGTTCGCCGCCGGGCATCCTGCATTTCTTCGGAAAGCTGGCGTTCGGCGTCGGCGAGAGAATGCTGGCGATGGCAAAATTCACGGCGCTTTCCGCGGCCGCCGCCGACGAAAGCACCGAGCCGTCGGCCGAAGCGGCCCGGGCTCGATAGCGAGCGCCAACGATCACTGCTGCGCCGAGCAGCGTGAGCAGACCGAGACCCCAGATCACCGTAATCAACGCGAAGCCGTGATGCTTACGAAGGCCCGGTGGAGACCTGTTCGGGACGCCGCGATGATGCCGCATGCGGTGACGTGCAGGCGCAACCGACATGGATTGTGCTCGCAAAGGATCGGCCTCGTTCGCGCATCGATTGCGAGTTCGTAAATGAAAATGGCAAATAAAGTATGAAAAGCCTTAATTAACAAAATCGTTCTAGCGTGAAAGTCCATATTTTGATGCCAGGATTTTCGAGAGCCGATGCCCGCCGATCTACAGACGTTGACACGCGAGGAGCCGCCGGCGGCGGGCGTGGTCAAGGTCCTGTCGCCGAAGGAGGACGGATACGCCGACGCGTTCGCCGGGCTTCTGGTGCGCGAGGGTCTCGTCGACGCCGGCGCAGTCGCGAGGGCCAGGCGCGCTTCGGAAGCCGCGTCCGAACGCCTGGACATCGTCATGGTGAAGCTGGGTCTGCTCTCGGAGGCGGATCTCTGCGGCGCGTATGCCGCCTATTGCGGGCTCAAGGTCGTACGATCGTCCGACGTTCCGCCGCAACCGGTGTTGCCCGAGCGGCTGAAGCTGCCGTTTCTCAAAGCGAGCCGCACCTTGCCGATATCGGCGTCCGCCGGCGTGCTGCTGCTCGCGACAGTCGATCCGTTCGACGAAGAGGCCCACAGAGCGATCGGCTACATGCTCGGCTGCAAGGTCGAGCTCGCGGTGATTGCCCCCGCGGACATCGAACGTGCATTTCGCAAGCTCTACCAAGATACGGGCGTCCCGTCGACCGGCGACGATCAGGGAATGATCGCCGTCGGCGCGACCGACGGGAACGAGATGGACGTCGAGCGCCTGCGCGACATCGCCAATGAAGCGCCGATCATACGCCTGGTGAATCAGATTATCGCAGGCGCAGTCGAGCGCGGCGCGTCCGACGTTCACATCGAGCCGGGGCGAGACACGGTTCTGGTCCGGTTCAGGCTTGATGGATTTCTCCAGCAGGAGCGCGTCGTGCCCTCGACGCTCAAGGCCGCGCTGACGACACGCATCAAGATCATGGCAAAGCTCGACATAGCCGAGCGTCGTCTGCCGCAGGACGGGCGCATCAAGACCGCCGTCCGCGGGACCGAGATAGACGTTCGCGTGTCAACTTTGCCGACGGCGTTCGGCGAGAGCCTTGTCCTGCGAATTCTCGACCGCACCAGGGTCGAGCTCGACTTTTCCAAGCTCGGCCTCGATCAGGACATTCAGGCCGGATTGCACCAGCTCATGTCGTTGCCGAGCGGCATCATCCTGGTGACGGGCCCGACGGGAAGTGGCAAGACGACGACGCTCTATACGGCGTTGAAGGAGCTCAATCGTCCGGAATTGAAGCTCTTCACCGTCGAGGATCCGATCGAATATCAGCTCGCTGGTATCAACCAGATCCAGGTTCAGCCGCAGATTGGTCTGGACTTCCCGGCAGCGCTCCGCTCGATCCTGCGCCAGGATCCGGATATCATCATGGTTGGCGAAATTCGTGACCTGGAAACGGCGCGGATCGCCGTCCAGGCGTCGCTGACAGGACACCTGGTCTTCTCGACGCTTCACACCAACAGCGCCATCGCTGCCATCACACGCCTGATGGACATCGGCATCGAACGCTATCTGCTGGCGTCGACGCTCACCGGCGTGATGGCTCAGCGTCTCGTGCGCAGACTATGTCCGCACTGCGCGCGCCCGGCCGCCTATCGCGCCGAGGCCACGTCACGCTTGAAATGGCCTGTTCCGGAAGGTCTTGCGATCGACTGGGCGGGTGCGCGTGAGGCCGTTGGCTGTGACGCTTGTCATGGCACCGGCTATCTCGGGCGAACCAGCGTTGCAGAGCTCCTTGTCATCGATGACGAGATGCGGGAGGCCGTCGGCAGGCGGAACGATGATCGACGGACCATGATCGCCCTCGCGCGACATGCAGGCTTCCACACTCTCTATGAGGCCGGCCTCATCAAAGTCTCACGGGGCGAGACCACGATTGAGGAAGTGCTCAGGGTTTCGCGATCTGGTTAGGAGAGCATCGCGTGTCCACGTTCCAGTACCGCGCTTATACCAGGCAAGGCATCGTTACGTCGGGCACGATCGTCGCCGAAGAACTCGACGCGGCCGTCGAGGCGCTCTATGGCTCTGGCCTGACGCCGGTGGAGACGGTGCTTTGCGCCGATCATGATCCACCGTCGGCCGCTCGCCCGATCGAACGGAGTGCTCTTGGCCTGCGCGGGCAGGGGTCCGGGCGCGTCGGACTAAAGGAATTGTCGTCATTCACGACCGAGCTTGCGTCACTCGTGAGCTCCGGCGTTCCCGTCGATGCGTCCTTTCGAGTGCTCGCTGGCGCCGGCGCATCACCCAGGCGGATCGCACTCGCGAACGGATTGCTCAAGGATATTCTGGCCGGTCTGCAACTGTCCGAGGCCATGGGGCGAAGGCCTGAGGTTTTTCCGCCTGATTACGTTGCGATCCTGGCCGGCGGCGAAGCTGGTGGCCAAACGGCGCAGGCGCTCACTCTGCTGGGCGAGATGCTGGCCCGGCGGGTCGAGATCAGAAACAAGATTCGCGGATCTCTGGTCTATCCCGCGATTCTGCTGATGATGTCGTTGATGTCGATTGCTGTGATCGTCTTCGTGCTGATTCCGAATCTCACGCCCATCTTTTCCGATGCGGGCCTGCCTCTGCCCGGCATCCTGGCCGTGCTTGCCGACCTGCCGGACAATTGGCCCAAGCTTCTGCTTTGGAGCGCGCTTGGAATTGTCGTCGGTTGGATGGCCTATCGCAGAATGGTCAGCGACGAAACGATGATGAAGCGGCTCGATCATCTCAAATGTCGCCTGCCCATCATCGGCGCTCTGGTTCAGCGGCGTGAGGCGAGCCAGTTTGCGCGCTCGGCCGGCAGCCTTATCGAGGCCCGGGTGCCGCTCATGAGCGCATTGCAGACGGCCCGCTCGTTGGTGAGCAATCGATATTTGAGTGCTCGCTACAGCGAGGCCATCAGCCGGGTCCCCGAGGGCAGGGCGCTGAATCAAGTGCTCGAAGGCCTGGGGTTGATTCCTCCCGCAATGATACGCCTCATCGCGGTCGGCGAAGAGACGGGACAGCTCGCAAAGATGCTTGTCCGCGTCGCTTCCAACCTGGAAACCGAGGTTCAGAGCAAGATCGAGCAGCTCGTCGGGCTGCTTACCCCGTTGCTGACCGTCGGGATCGGCGGCCTTGTCGGCACCTTGATCCTGCAGGTGATGAGCGCCGTCCTGTCCATCAACAATCTGGCCTATCAATGAGGCGGATCGTTTCAACGTCCGGGGGCTTCTCGCTGATCGAGACGCTCGTCGTTCTTTCGATCATGGCGCTGGTCTCGGCCGCGGTCCTGGCGGCCAAGCCGAGAACGGCGGCCGCACGGATCAATGCCGAAGCCCGCTCGATAGCGGCGAGCCTCCAACTCGCTCGCAGCCGGGCCCGAGCCCGCAATGCTGAAATCGTCGTTGGCGTCGATACCCAGAACAGGCGCTTCGGAACCGTGGACGCCATGCGTCGGTTGCCTGCCGGCATGGAAGTGTCCTTGACTGTCGCGGCAACTGAGCGGCATGGCGCAGTCGGCGGCGTGCGGTTCTATCCGGATGGTGGTTCGAGCGGCGGAGAAATCTTGCTCACCTATCGGGGACGCACGGAGCGTGTCGTCGTCAACTGGTTTACCGGCGATGCGAGGATCGAGTGATGCCGGCTCGCGCTTCGAGATGCAGATCGTCGGCACTTGGCAGCCGTCTCACGGCCCAACGCGGCTTCACCTTGATCGAGGTGCTGATCGCCTTCGTCGTGCTTGCCATCGGCCTCGGCACCCTCGCGGTTGGAATTACGACCGCTTTGCGAACCGATGCCAAGGTGCACAACAAGCATATTCTCGACCAGATTGCTGAATCCAGGCTCGAGGCGGCCGGCCGGAGCGGCCCGTTGAAGAGCGGTCGCCGCGAAGGACGCATCGGGCGATATCGCTGGCGCGAGGTCGTGACCACTGTCCAGTTCGGAAAAGCCACGACGCAGGATGGAGCGGCTTCTCCGGGCAACATGGTCGTGCCGTCGTGGGTCGAGATCGTCGTGCAGGACGAGGCCGGGTTGGAGACGAAGCTGGCTGCGCTCAAGCTTGCCCCGGGAGCTGCACAATGAGGGGATATGGGCAGCCTCGGAGGCTTCACAGGATCTGTCGTCGCGAGTCCGAGCGCGGGCTCACCTTGATCGAGCTTCTGGTGTCTCTCGCAATCTTGACGGTTCTGACGAGCTTTATCGTCGGCGGATTGTCCACCGCGATCCGCGCATTTGGTGCAGATCGCCGCAACAGCGTCGAAGCGGCGACCAATGCCGCCGGGGAGAGCCTCCGCAGCTTGATCGCCTCGGCCGTGCCCGCGGCCAATGCGCTGCAGGCTGGCAGCCTGTTGTTTGATGGGCAACGTGAAGAACTACGCTTCGTGGCTTTGAGCGAGGGGCGCACCTTGCGAGGTGGCCCGCAGGAGATCCGTATTCGTCGGCGGAATGATGAGTTGGTTGTCGAAGTCTTCGGATCGTTGCGAGAAGGCGAAGCTCGCAAATCGCCGGTTTCCTCGACTACCATTGTGATGGGCTTGCGCGACATACGCTTCCGCTATTTTGGAGTGGCCGGCTCGAAGGGCGAGGCGGTCTGGCGCGATGACTGGATCAAGGCGGGGCGATTGCCTGCGCTGATCGAGATTGGCTTCAATTTCAGGGAGGCGGAGCGCAATGGTCCCGCGGTCGTCGTGGCGCTTCGCAATGAAGGGGCGCCCGGCGGCTCCTAAGCCACGGCCGGGGTTACGCCTCGTAAACAATTGGTAAATATATTGGTCGGATCGATGTTCGGATTTGCAGGGAAAATGGACCGATGACCGACGTCTCGGTGACAAGACTGCAGGCCCCGCGTGCACTTGCGGAGGGGTGGCAAAAGTTCACGCGCTGGTGGATGAATGAGCTGCGTGAGTGTTCGCCAAAGACCTGGCATCGCGTCTTGCAGGCTCGGGTCGAAACGCGGCTATTCATCTGGGCGGACCGCGATGCCGTCGTCTGTCATTTGGTTGCTGCGTCGGGCGATCGGGAACGCCGCTTTCTAGCGGGGCATCTGAACCGCGCGCAGGTCGATGATTGGCTTGCGGAATGCGGATGCGAGCGCGATGCCGTGCAGGTCGGTGTCGCCTTGGAATCCGATCTCTTCTTTCAGCGCGAGTTCAGGCTGCCGCGATCAGAGCTCGACGCGCTGAATCGGATTCTCGCGCAAGAGGTCGTTCATCGCACGCCTTTCCAGCTCGCCGACATCTGGCATGGTGTAACGCCGGACGCGCCGTCGAATGACGGTGTAGCGGGCTTTCGGCACTGGATTATTCCGAAGGATCGGGTCGCGACCGAGATCGCCCGGTTGGGCTTGCAAGTGCCGGAGATCGATTTCATTGCGGTCACGCCGGCGACTGGTGCGCCCATCGCTGTGGTGACCCTGGGGGAAAGCCGGCAGGATGATCCGCCCTGGGTATTGCGGACAACCCGCATCCTTGCGGTCGCTCTGTTGATTGCCACGATGGCTGGATTGCTCGGATTCGAGTGGTGGCAGTCAAGTCGAGCGGCGGGACTCGAGGACGAACTCTTCGAAGCAAAGCAGGGCGTTCAACTGGGACAACAGGAAGCGGGATCGCCCGCTCGCCTTGTGGCGCTCAAGGCCGTGCCGGGCAGCCTGGCGGCTTGGGACGAGTTGTCTCGCGTCATTCCGGACCATACGTTCCTGACCGAGGTCCGGATTGCCGCGGGAACCATCACGTTGTCGGGTGTGTCGTCCGATGCCGCCCGACTCGTGCGAACTCTGGATGGCTCCCGCCTTTTCACAGGTGCAACCCTGGTGGGGCCGATCACACCTGACGCGACCGAGCGGCGGGACCGGTTTCGCATGAGCCTGAAACTGCGGAAGGGTGGTGCAGGCCGTGTTTCCAAGCCGGCGGAAAGGCCTGAATCATGACGGGCGCGCTTCTCCGGCGGCGGCTGATCTTCTTCGGGCTGAATGGCGCGATCGCGCTGGCGGTCTGCCTTGCGATCCTCGCGCCAATCGCTGCTCACTTCGCCGAGCGCAATGACGACATATTGGATAGCGCAGCGCAGCTGGCGCAGATCCGGCGCATCACGGAAGACGCGGCCAAGCTCGCCAAGACTTCGACATCGGATATTGACCCGTATCTGCCGGGAGCCGAGGAGCGCGTTGCGAGCGCCGACCTTCAGGCCAACCTCCAAGCCCTGGCTGGCGCCAAGGGATTGGCGGTCCAGGCCGTTCGCGGTCTGCCGGGCCGCCAGGCGGGACAATGGCGAGCCGTCCCGGTCGGGCTGGAGGTCGAGGGGGCGGCCGCTGCTGTGCGGGAGCTGGTCGCCGCGATCGAGACCCAGACGCCGTTCCTGTTCATCACAGACTTGTCGCTGCGAACACTCGCCGACGGAGACGATAGTCGTATGCGCGCGAGCCTGACGGTCGAAGGAGCACTGCGCAGCCCGCCTGCGTCGTCTGCCGGACCGTTGTTGAGCGAGAACCGGCCCGGCGGCGATGTGAAGGCAACCAACCGATGACCGAGTTGGCATCCCAACACGGTCGGTGGCGGCAGGCCATCCAAAGGTCGCGTATCGAGCTTACGACCGCGGGCTTTCGCTCGCTCGTGCGCAGCCAAATTCCCAGCCGGCGAGAGCTGAAGTCCGTGGCGCCTCTCAAGCGGGGTTTGTTGCTTGGTCTTGCCGCGCTGACGGCGCTCGCGGTCATCACTCCCATCGTGGCCATCGTGTCATTGGAGCTCGCGATCGCCAGCCAGTCCGCGTCGGGAGGTGGCAGTCGAGCCCCAATGGGTCGGGAGAGCCGAGGTGCCGGGAGCTACGAGAATATCCTGCAGCGTCCGCTGTTTTCCCGGAACCGCCAGCTCCTGGCTGTTGCCGCGCCTCCCGTCGTTGTCGATGCGCCAGCGTCATCGGCACGGGCGATGCTCGACCCCAGCGTCGCGCTCAGGGGCGTCTTCATGAATGGCGGGCGAGCCAAGGCGTTCCTGACCTCATCGGACCACCCGGTAGGGGTCTGGATCGCAATGAATGAGCAATGGTCGGGGTGGCGGCTCTCCGAGGTGAGGCCGAACGAAGTCGTGCTCGAGGCCGACGGTGAACGGCAGACCCTGCCGCTGACCGTCCTGAAATGATCGCGGAGCTGCGCAAGACGGCGACGCGCACCGGCCACTACCTGACGCGCTCTCTGGTTTGCCGCGAGCCCTACCGGGACCAGGTGCTTGTTGTCTGGCTCCTGGTCTTCGGATTGTTCTGGATCCTACTGAGCGGCCAAATCGACCAGAGGTGGATCGCCTATTTCTCGCTGAGCGTTGCGCTCGCCACCCTCCTGGCGGCAATCTGCGCAATTGACGCGCGGTTCGGCATCATTCCTGACAAACTTGTCGCCGCGACGGCTGCAAGCGGCCTGCTGGCGGTCTGGCTTCTGGAGCCGGACGAGCTCACGTACCGCATCGCGGAAGTCGTCATCGTGGGAATCGCGATGGCCGCCTTTCGTGCGATCTATCGTTGGATTCGCGGCTATGATGGGCTTGGCTTTGGTGACGTGAAATTTCTTGCGGCCGCTACGTTCTGGATCGGCCTTCGCTCGCTTCCAGCCTTGCTTCTGATCGCACTCGTCTCGGCGCTCGCCAGTGCCTTTCTGCTCAAGTCGGCGCGCTATGAGATCGATGGCCGGCATGCCATTCCGTTCGGCCCTCATCTCGCCGTCGGGCTGTGGCTGGCGTGGGTGTTCGATCCGATCAGCTTCGTGCTGGGATAGGCGCGCAATCGTCGGACGCGTGCTCCAGCCTCACGCTTCCTTCCTGGTCGCCAGAATGAACCGGGCGAGCCTGACCGCGGCAATGCCCACGCAGCCTGCGACGATCTTCTCGGATGCGTCGAACACGGTGCCGTGGCGATCGGGGGTCAGCGTCTGAAGAAACTCGAAGATGACGGCGCTTCCGATCACGATCGCGCACACCATAAGCGTGCGCCGAGGGTAGGCCAATGCAAACAGGCTACCGAGTGTCAGGAAGGCGACGGCGTGCTCCAGATGCCCCCACGTCGAGACGTCCACCCCGAAAAGGAACGGCTTGATCCTGCTGTAGATGAAATAGATGAATTCCACCTTGGTCAGCGTGGCATAACCAATCAGAGACACCGCGGCCCAGGCGGCAATGGCAAACGCGGTTGTGACAGTCGATCTATTCATTCCCCGCTTATGCAGAGCAAAGCGCGAAGCGTCCATCATTTTCGTGGTGAGATCCCTTCCGAACGCAATGCTCCCAGCGTTAACCAGCCTCAATTGATCTCGGCGCGCTCGAAAGCTTAACCACGTCTCGGGCGAGCAGTACTCGCTGCGGCCGAGAGTGGGATAGACTGGTTATTGTCGCGCCAAAGGGGAGGGCGAACGGAGCGAGGAGATCGATGAAAGCCACGACGTTTACTGGAGCCGCTGTCGCGATTGTCGCGATGCTCGCTCCTTCCCTTGTTGAAGCAAGCGACGGGGCGAGACTCTATCGCAGGCCGCACTGGCGCAGCGCGTACGGTTATGATCGGATTGCACCCCCTGTGGCGACCGTGGTGACGCCGGACCTCTCCTATCCCGTCCCGGGTTACGTCTACAGCAGGCTGGATGACAGTTACGAATATCCGTTCGGCTACGGAGAGTATGCGATTTATGGAAGATGGGCGCGCGATGCCTATGGCCGCCCGGATGTGACGCGCTGTCGCCTGGTTTGGCTCGACGGTGCGCGATGGCGCAGCCTCAATCGCTGCTACTGACGCCAAGTCTTTTACTGACGCCAGGTCTTTTACTGACGCCAAGTCTCTTCCTGAAGCCAGGTCTCTGCGCCGAAGGATTGGGGCGGTCTGCGCTTTGGCCGAAGATCGCAAGGAGAAGCGTCTCCGGACTCGGTCAAAGGCGTGCGTGAGCAATCTCACTTGCCGTTCGCGCGCGCCCTCTTGCTGCCGCTGCGCCTGGGCGTCCTCGTTCGCGCGGTGGAGCTTTCCTTCCGCACGGCTTCGCGAAGCGCGAGAACCTCGGCGTAGCGCAAGATCAACGATTGCTCGATCGGGTCGCGTGCAATGTTCTTGGATACATTGATGCGCTGCAAGTCGGATTCTCCCGCAAACATCTAACGAACTGCTGGTTTTTCGATCTATGGCGCGCAGCTATAGGAGCGGGCGGATTTCGGTACAAACAAACTCGCCGGTTAAGCTTGACGGCCGATTCGTTGCGCCCATGCGTGCGTTAACTTGCCGAAAAGCTTAATGCCTGGCTCTCATGCGGCTATGCATTCTTGCCGTTTTGCTACCCCCGTATTCAGACTGGCTCGAAGTCGCCGGTTCCATTAACCCCGTAAACACGAGCCGTGATGAGGATACCCCGAAATACAAGGATACTCGTTTGGGGGCTTCATGACCGTCGACAGAGAAAGATCTTCGGCGCCGCAGCGCGTCGGGAAGCTTCGTCGTAGCAAGCGTCGGCCAGGGATGGCCGGGTATACGTTGCTTGAGTTGCTCGTCGTGATGGGCATCCTCGCCGCGCTGACCGCCATGGCGACGCCGCAAGTGATGGGCTATTTCGGAAAGGCGAAGACGCAATCCGCTCAGCTTCAGATCGAGAACATCAACACGGCGCTCGAGATGTACTATGTCGAGAATGGCTCCTATCCGAGCTCGAGCGCTGGACTGAGGGCTCTGGTCGAAGCGACGCCGGAAGCGCCTCGCTGGAACGGCCCCTATTTGAAGAACGCGAAGACTTTGCTCGATCCGTGGGGACGGCCGTATCAGTACTCCGTCTCGGAGCAGGGCGAATACAATGTCTACTCGCTCGGGCCGACCGGCAGGGGGGCGAAGAAGCCGACCTCCGCAGCGAACGCGAACCGCGCTTGGGCAGACAACGGGTGAAACGACGGAGTTGAGCCGACGCTCCTCGGCTCGCCGCGACCGGAGTTCACGATAGTCTTTCTTCCGATGCCCGGCTGAATTGACGGCTGCCGCGCAGCCGTTAGACTTGGCTTTTTACATGAGATTACACCCATGTCCTTTTTTCGTTCTGGTGGTGTGCGCCTCAAGCCGAAGCTGACCCTCAAGTCTCTTTCCGAACTTTCGCGATTGCGGGCGCCGGCAAGCGATGGGATTACGGGCGACCGGAGCGGGGCCGATCATGCGGTCTTGGCCCAGAGAGTTGTCTGTGCGATGCGAAGGGGCGACGACAAAAAGACTCGCGAGCAGGACTGATCGGCATTCATGCTGACGTTGAGCGCCGGCCTATTTGGTCTGCTTCAAATGATCGTGTCGCTGAGCTGCGATGGCATCGGCTCGTGCCTGTTCGAGTTCGAGCTCCCGCCTCAGCCTGAGCACCTCTTCGCGCATGCGACTGAGCGCCGCCGTCGGCGATAAACTTGTTGAAGGCTTGGATTGCTTCTTGCCCATAAGGAACCAATAGTGAGGTTCGCAGCGCGGGCAACTGGACTTGGAATTTAACCTAACCGGTCAACCTTACCGCGCGGCTCTGGTCAAATCGGCGATCAGGACGAGCCGCGCTTTCTCGCTGACGTCCTCCAATCGTTCGGCTAATTTCAGATGGTGTACTGGGCCCTCGCACTCGTAGCGCTCGCCTGCAATCCCGGAGATCGGCTGATCGATCTCAGCGGCAAGATCCCTCGTGCCATCAAGACGATCGATCTGCTGATTTCGGTCGAACCGTTCTACACCCGGCTTTACGTCTACCAGCCGGGATTTCCCGACAGCACCCAGAGCTGCTGCCGCAACCAGCCGAGCTCGGTCCTCAAGCTCCCCGTCATCGATGGACGGTTCTGCGTCAGGCAGAGCCAGCCGCAGATGAAATGGAAGTTGCAGATCATCGGCCGGCCCGACGACGCAGCCTAGGTCCGCCGCGCCGGGTCATTCCGCCGGGACAACGTTCGCCTCCGGTGCGCGCGACCGGCGCAGGCGGTCGATCAGCAGATAGATCACGGGCGTGGTGTAGAGCGTCAGGATTTGCGAGACGAACAGGCCGCCGATGATGGTGATACCGAGCGGGCGGCGCAGCTCCGTGCCCGGGCCGGTCGCGATGACCAGGGGAATGCCGGCAAACAAGGCGGCCATCGTCGTCATCAGGATCGGGCGGAAGCGCGCCTGGCAGGCCTCGAAAATGGCTTCGGCCGAGGACAGGCCGCGCTGGCGCTCGGCATCGAGCGCGAAGTCGACCATCATGATGCCGTTCTTCTTGACGATGCCGATCAGCAGGATGATGCCGACAAAGGCGATCACGGTCAGCGGTGTGTTGGTGATCTGCAGCGCGAGCAGCGCGCCCAGCCCGGCCGAGGGCAACGTCGAGATGATGGTGAGGGGGTGAGCGAGGCTCTCGTAGAGAACGCCCAGCACGATATACATCGCCACCAGCGCGCCAAGGATCAGCAGCGGCTGGCGGCTGTTGGTCCGGGCGAAATCGCCGGCATTGCCGTCGAAGCTGCCGCGGATGCCTTCGGGCATGTGCAACTCGTCGACCGCGCGCTGGATGTTCTGTGTACCGGTCTGCAGCTGCACGTCGGGCAGCAGGTTGAACGACACCGTGGTCGAGGGAAACGACTGCGAGTGATAGACCGCGAGCGCGGCAAGCCCGCGGCTCGCGTGCACCACGGCCGACAGCGGCACCTGCGTATCGTTCGCTCCGCGGACGAAGACGCGGTCGAGATTGGAGGGATCGACCTGGAATTTCGGATCGATCTCCAGCACGATCATGTATTGGTTGCGCTGGGTGTAGATGATCGAGATCTGCCGCTGCGAGAACGCGTTGTTCAGCGCGTTGTCGATGTCCTGAACGCGGACACCGAGGATCGAGGCCTTCTGGCGGTCGATCGAGAGCGTCAGCTGCAGTCCGTTCGGGTCGCGGTCGCTGGAGACGTCGGTGATGCCCTCGACCGTTTCCATGCGCTTGGCGACGATCGGCGCCCATTGCTGCAGCAGGCCGAGATCGGCGCTGGTGAGCGTGTATTGGTAGTTGGAATCGCTCTGCCGGCCGCCGGCGCGGACGTCCTGGGCGGCGAACATGAACAGACGGATGCCCGCGACCGGATAGAGCGCGCGGCGCAAACGGTCGATGACGATCTCGGTCGAGACGTGGCCGCGCTGCTCAGGCGGCTTCAGGTTGATGAACATGACGCCGCGGTTGGCGCCCTGTCCGCCGACGCCGCCGCCGCTTCCGACGACCGAGCCGAGGCCGGCCACCGCGGGATCGGCGAGAACGATGTCGGCGAGGCGCTGCTGCAGGCCCAGCATCGACTGGAACGAGGTGTCGGCGGAGGCGCGGGTGGCGCCGATGACGAAGCCGGAATCATCCGTCGGGAAATAGCCCTTCGGCACCTTGATGTAGAGCGTGACGGTGAGGGCGATGGTCGCGAAGAACACCAGCAGCGTCAGCAGCGGGAATTCCAGCGCGGCGCGCAAGGTGCTCGCATAGAACGCAACGATGCGCGACAGCGAGCCTTCGATCAGGCGGTCGAACAGCGTGGCGGATCCCGACGTGGCCTGGCGGACGTAATGGGCGCAGATCATCGGCGTCACCGTCAGCGACACCAGGGTCGAGACCACGATCGCGAAGGTCAGCGTCAGCGAGAACTCGCGCAGCAGGCGGCCGACGATGCCGTCCATGAAGATCAGCGGCGTGAAGGCGGCGATCAGCGACAGGCTGATCGAGACCACGGTGAAGCCGATCTGCCGCGCGCCCAGCTCGGCCGCCTGGAACGGCGGCATGCCGCGCTCGAGATTGCGGTACATGTTCTCGATCATGACGATGGCGTCGTCGACCACGAACCCGACCGAGATGGCGAGCGCCATCAGCGACAGATTGTCGATCGAGAAGCCGGCGACCCACATCCCGGCGCAGGTCCCGGCCAGCGCCAGCGGCACCGAGATGCCGGCGGCGATGGTCGGCGTTGCCCGGCGCAGGAACACGAACACGACGAGCATGACGAGGAACGCGGTTGCGAGCAGCGTCCATTGCATGTCGGTGACGCTGGCGCGGATCGTGCCGGTGCGGTCGACCAGCGTGGAGATGTCGACGCCGGCGGGGATCCACTGCTTCAGTTCGGGGATCAGCGCCTTGACGCCGTCGACGGTGTCGATGACGTTGGCATCGCCCTGCTTGCGGATCTCGATCAGCACCGCGGGCTGCTTGTTGAACCAGGCGACCGAGCGCACGTTCTTCACGGAATCCTCGATGTCGGCGACATCGGAGAGCCGCACGAAATTGCCCTTGGAGCTCTTGATGAGGATGTCGCGAAACTCTCTTGCCGTGCGCATCTGGCGGTTCAGCGACAGCGTCTCGCTCTGGCGCTCGCCGTTGAAGATGCCGACCGGGCCGAGCGGATTGGCGTTGATGATGGCGGTCCGCACCGCGTCGGTCGAAATCCCCGCATTCGACAGCGCGACCGGATTGAGCTGGATCCGCACCGCCGGCTGATCCGCACCCGAGACCGTGACGTTGCCGACGCCCGGCACCTGCGCGATGCGCTGCAGCAGCACGGTGTCGGCGACGTCGTAGAGCGCGGCGGTCGAGAGCGTCTTGGAGGTGAGGGCGAGCACGTAGACCGGCGCGCCGGAGGTATTGGCCTTGCCGAAGCGCGGCAGCGAGGGCAGGTCGCCCGGCAGGTCGGGCAGCGCGGCGTTGATGGCGGCCTGGACGTCCCTGGCGGCGCGATCGAGGCTGCGGCCGATGTCGAATTGCAAGAGCACGCTGCTCAGCCCGAGCGTGCTGGTCGAGGTGATCTGGTTGACGCCGGCGATCTCGCCGAGCCGCCGCTCCAGCGGCGCCGCCACGGTTGCGGCCATGATCGAGGGATCGGCGCCCGGGCGAAACGCGTAGACGTAGATGACCGGGAAGTCGACGTTCGGCACCGAGGCGACCGGCAGGAAGCGGTAGGCCACGATGCCGAGCAGCATCAGCCCGACCGAGAGCAGCGTGGTGCCGACGGGCCTCTTGATGAACGGCTGTGAGATCGACGGCATGGTGGTCCAGCTTGTTGTGCCGCGGCCGAAAAATCAACCGCGCGGCGGCCGGCTCGCAGGCGCCTGGACGACCGGAATGCGAAAGCCGCGCGCGAACACGCTGTGGCGGAAGCAGTCGGCGAGCACGTGCGGCGCCGTCTTGTGCTTGCCGCCGCTCGCAAGGTTGCGCAAGGCGAACAGGGCGAGCCCGGCGAGCTTGCCGAAATCGGCCAACGCCGCATAGAGCGCGCCATGGTTCTTCAGGAAATAGCGCCGCCGCGCCTCGAGCATGTAGGCCGGCAGGCGCCGCGGCGTGTGGTTCACGCCGGTCGATTGCCCGACCAGGTGGACGACGCGGCTCGCCGGCACGTACCAGGTGGGCCAGCCCTTCCGGCCGGCGTTGAAGCAGAAATCGATGTCGTCGAAATAGGTGAAGTAGCCCTCGTCCAGGAGGCCGATGTCGGCGAACACCTGCCGCCGCACCATCATGCTCGCGCCGGCGACCCAATCGGTCGCGGCCGGCGCGTCCACCACGGGCGGCGCGACGATCCAGCGGCTCAGGAGCCGGCTGACGGGGCCGAGCCGCACCGCGCCCTCGAACTCGCTGAACGCCGACTGGAAGCGGAAGGCGGAACGCTGCGGCGTGCCGTCGGGATCCTCCAGGCGGCTGCCGGCGATGCCGATGTCCGGATGCTCGGCCATGAAGTCGGCCAGCGCCTTGATCGCCCCCGGCCGGACCACGGTGTCGGGGTTGAGCAGCAGCACGTAATCCGGCGGCTCGGCCGCGGCCAGCGCCGGCCGGATCAGCACGTTGTTGCCGCCGCAGAAGCCGAGATTGGTCTCGCTCACCAGCAGCGAGCACCAGGCGCCCCAGCCGTTCGCCTCGATCGCCTCACCGATGCGCGGCGCATCGTCGCCGCCGCTCCCGTTCTCGCACACCGAAACGCGCGTGCCGGGCACGGCGGCGATCTCGTCCCGGAGCGTCCGCAGGCAGTCGATGGTGAGCCCGGCGACGCGGAAGTTAACGATGACGATCAATAAGCGCATGAACGAGGTGCTTTTTGAGAAATCCGCTCTTGAGGGCAAGCCAGTTTCGTCGTTCTGCACCAACTGGGATAATGAGTGGCTCTTCGCGGTCAGGACGAGTATGAGTGAAAGCGCATTTTGAGCGGAAAATTAAGACCGCACGGTCGCGTTATGAATATAGCCGAAACAAGGATTGGATTGGAAGTGAAAGCGGTGATCGAAAACTCAGGCACCTTCGCCATAGTTACACCGACATACTTGCCGGACCTAAAGAGGTGCGAGCTTCTGGCGGAATCTCTCGATCGGACCAATCCTGACGTTCCACACTACCTGATCGTCGATCGGCGGGATCGCGCGGCGTTCAGGCATCTCGAGGGCCGAAGGAGACGGTTAATCGAGTCCGAAGCGCTGCTGGGCGGCTGGATTCGGAGGACGCCGACCTCAAAAGGTTACTGGCTCAGCCTGAAGGCTCCGCCGGTGCGGGGATGGATCATCCAGCAGATTCTCAAGATTGCGGCCATTAACGCTGTCTCCGAGCAAACATTGATCTTCTGCGATTCCGACACTGCGTTCATTCGCGGATTTGCCCGCGAGGACCTCCTGATCGACGGGAAGATGGGGCTGCTCGACGTGGAGTTTGCCGGACACGCGCAGTGGACGGCCGTTGCGCGCCAGTTGCTCGGGCTGCCGAAAGACAATCGCCCCGGTTCGCGAAACTACGTGGGGAATATGATCTGCTGGGATCGTGAGATCGTTAAGGCCATGCAGCAGCGGATTGCGGCAACCAGCGGCGTCGACTGGAAGGTGGCTCTCGCGCGCACGCCCCGTTTTTCCGAATACATGATCTACGGTGTTTTCGTGAGTGAGGTCCTTGGATACGAAGCGACCTGCCAAGCTCCGTCTGCGGTACCACTCGTCAAGCCGTCGTGGGACGTGTCGTTCTTGAAGGATGAAGACTTCGAACGCTTCTTCTCCAGCATCGATCGAAGGACGGTGGCCGTGATGATCCACTCGAAGGACGGCGTCGATCCTGTACGATACCGGCTGTATTTGGAACGATGGTGGAGCGGATCGAATGAATGATCGCCACACAGCCAAATGGTCGAGGGCTTCGCAAAAGGCCCATCAGGCGATCGAATTTCCTTTTCGGCATAAGCTTGGTGCGTGGACGAATAATCCGGACCGTGAGGCGTTGAAACTATGACAGAGGGTGCGAACACCTTTGCCTACATTGCCCTCTTCGCATGGCCATTGGTCAGCATCCCGCTGTTCTTCGTCCTGCGGCTGCCGATTGCGTTCGCCATCGCAGTCTTGGGAGCAGATCTGCTGCTTCCTGCCGGCCTATCCGTCAAGTTCGAGATGATCCCCCAAATCGATAAGGGCACGGTTGCAAGCGTGTCGGCCGCAGTGGGCTGCTTATTGAAAGTCGGTCGCCTGCCCGCTCCGTTTTCGCGTTTCCGCGCTCTCAACCTGCTTGTAATCGGCTACTTGGTAAGCCCATTCCTCACCTCGATATTGAACGGGGATCCAGTTCAGTCTGGTGACCGAACGCTGCCGGGAGTTGGTCTCTACGACGCCGGCTCCGCCTTCCTGCAGCAATTCATCATCTTCTCTCCCCTGCTGCTCGGTCGACAAATTCTTCAGAGCGACGATGATATTTCGGACGTTTTGAAGGTCCTGGTCGTAGCAGGAATACTCTACTCGGTTTTACTGCTGTTCGAAGTCAGGATGAGCCCGCAATTGCATTATTGGGTCTATGGTTTCTATCCAAGCCAATTCGCCCAGTCCATTAGAGGTGGCGGATTTCGTCCAATGGCGTTTATGGGGCACGGCCTGCTAGCCTCCCTTTTTCTCATGAGCAGTTTCGTCGCGGCTGCGGTCTTCTGGCGGTTGAGACGTCCAATTATCGGTTTGCCTGCATCAGGAGTGAGTGCGTATCTCGCGCTCGTCCTTCTTGCGTGCAAGAGTCTGGGATCGCTCTTGTATGGCATCCTCTTGGCACCGCTGGTGCGTTGGAGCAGTCCGCGCGCGCAGATCCGTGTTGCGGTAGTTCTAGCGATGATCGGCCTCGCTTATCCGGTGATGCGAACTTATAATCTTGTTCCGCGCGAGACCATAGTCAGTCTGGCAGAATCGATCAGTCACGACCGAGCTTCTTCGCTCGATTTCCGATTCATGAACGACGATCTCCTGCTTGCGAAGGCTTCGGAGAGATTCTGGTTCGGCTGGGGGCGTTACGGTCGTAATCGAATCTACGACGATTACGGTACAGAGGTTATCACCGATGGTCGATGGATCATTACGTTCGGACAATTCGGTGCATTCGGCTTTATCTGCGAGTTCGGTTTGCTCGCGCTTCCGATTTTCTATGCGTTCGGAACTGTCCGTCGCTTGCACGACCGACAAGCAGCGATCTTCTTGGGCGCGTTGGCGTTGATCCAGGGGGCAAGAATTATTGACCAGTTGCCGAATGCTTCCATCAACCCCTGGGCCTGGTTGATCACGGGTGCACTCTTGGGGAAGATTGAGCTGTGCCGCCGCTCCTCCAAACACGCTGCCCGAGCACCCCAGCGGGTTGGACGAGCGCCGTCGTTAACGAGCTAGCGTACCTCGCTGCCCACTACGATGGCGCTACAACGACGATCGAGTTCGCTTTCTTTCGTACAAACGGGCGCTCGATCAGATGCCAACTCAGCCACCCGGCGAGGAGAGATAGCGGTAGGGCCGCGCTGAATACCAACAGCGGTGAACGGATCTGAAAAGCTGCAATGAGCGCCCCAGTTATCGGCCATGCATAGAGATACGTTCCGTATGAAATATCTGTCCGGCTATTCACCCTTGCAAGTCGGTCTGAGTGGATTCCGAAAGCAAAGTAGAAGATCAGATAGCTTCCAGCGACAGCAAAAGTCAGCTCTTGTAACTGCGGAATTGAAAAGCTCGCAATCCATGATCCGAGCGCAAGCAGAGCGAGCCACCATCGATAAACAATGACGTCCCGGAAGAGGTAGAAGCAACTTCCGACGCAAAACATTCCAGCCATACGGATGAATAATTGCGGAAAGCCGACAAGCTTAGCCAGCGGTCCGATGTAGGTCGGCCAGCCAACGGCGTAACTCGTCAGAAGGCAAGAGGTCAGAATGAGTGCCGCTAGTCTAGAGCGATAGAGCCCTATCGATCCAAGCAACGCCACCATGACGTAGCAACGAAATTCATATGGG
Source organism: Bradyrhizobium sp. T-1 (assembly GCF_053592855.1). Lineage (NCBI taxonomy): Bacteria > Pseudomonadati > Pseudomonadota > Alphaproteobacteria > Hyphomicrobiales > Nitrobacteraceae > Bradyrhizobium > Bradyrhizobium sp. T-1. The sequence continues at coordinate 1,848,712 of NZ_CM132115.1, forward strand.
ATAGACCATGCCGACCCATTGAGTGCGTGAAACGCCAGGTCGGGATATCCTCGAATATCGGGCCAATTCAGGAAAGCGATGTTTGCGCCTGCCTTGAGATAGCTCTTCCAGTTCCAGGAAAGTAGGGTCGATCCCACGAGTGGGCTGAGGGCAGTAACGAGGATGGCGCAAGCCACAAAGCCCGGATAAATGCGACGTACGCGCTTAAGTAGGTAATCAAACAGGTTCTCGGAGGTCTGGAAGCTCTGTAGCACGAGGTAGCCACTGACGATAAAAAAGCCGTCAACAGCCAGCTCCCCGAACGTCATGATACCGCCGAAGTGCAAGAGAGCTTCGCGCGACCTGTTCCCGTCGATCATCTCCGCCGAGTGAGAAACGATCACCAAGCTTGCAAGCAAAAGCCGCAGAATGCCGAAATTGTTTTTGTGTTGAACCGATGGTGGTGACTTTGAGCGAACTATTTCTGTTGGCAATCAGGTTGTTCCAATGAAATTGGTGGTTGCCTTCCATACCGGGTTGGCAGTGTCGGTCTTGTTTGAATTTCCGGCTGTGGGCCAGTACCGAATACCGGCCCAAGTCCCGAACTGGCTGGTCAACCCGCCCTCCACGAACTTGGCGGGGCGGGTCCCTCCTACGCTGAGGAAGGCCGCGTAGCCTGCTGCGTACACAGCGGCAATCTCTGCCGAGTGTCCGCTGTTGATCAAGAATTCAGTAAACTGGGGCTGCCCGCCATAACCGTTCAGATATATGTCGCCTACGAAATGCGAACCGCCTTCGTATTGCCGGAGCTCGAGGCCGTTGGCGCTCGCCATGGTTTTTAATGCGGGCCAGTAGGTTGATTTGAGACTAGATACACTGACGATCGTCGTAAGGCCCTCAGAGCAAGTTCCACTGAGTAAACTGGCTGCGAGCTGTTGGCTGAAATATGTGTACTTCGTCGGATAAGTAATCGGATCAGCAGCAAACTTTGCGCTGCTTCGATCCATAACATCGAAAACGAGGGCATTCACTGCATAGTTGTTGCCTGTAACGTAAAGTGAGAAATTCGTCGCGTCTACGCCCATAAGTTCGAAGCTATCGGTCGAAACGTTCGTGACAGTTGCGAAGACGTTGTCGAGCTCTTTCATTCCATTTTGAATGAATATCTTGATGCGCTGGCCTTCCTTATAGCCGTGCGCCTTACACTGCACGAATGCGGGATTTGTCCTTGAGATGCTCGTAATGGGTTTCGACGACTGGAGATCCCCAAAATATCCAGTGGCGTAGACGCCCTTGAACAGGTCGTTGACATGCAACGTCGGCGTACTGCGCAAAGAATAAGCAACGCCAGCCAATTGCTGACTCAGGGGGCCGGTCGTAACCGTCTGAGTGTTGATGCAGCCCTGCCAACGAGATGCGTCGTTGTAGATGCCGCGAATGATCTTCATAATTTCCGCGGCGCGATATCCGTACCACATATTGTAGCGAGCGCCATTATTGGGCCAGATCGCGCTCCCCTGATCGAGACAATAGGAGGCTTGTTGAAAGCCGAAATTCCAGCACTCGTTGCTGTATTCGTAGGTCACTTCAACTTTCGTGTTCGCTTTCATGTAGGTCGCGAACTCTTGAACAAAAGCGTCTGTGCACTTGGCGGGCAGGCAGACGTGTATCCTGTGGCCTGTTTGATTTGCCAGCTTGCATAGTAGCCACGGGTGGATGCTGCCCTTAGCGCCGAGGCTGGATTTAAGCGGTTGACACCAGGCTAGGTAGCTTTCGTCGGCCAGTTGAGAAAAATTCATTACGTCGGAATTGTTGGTGGACTGCCAATCCATCAACCGCAGCGTATCAAAATTCTTGATAGTTCCGAGCCAGTCCGGATTGAAGGTTTCGCCTGCGGCGACGTTAGTCGCGTATCGCTGCTGGTAGATGCGAATATTGTGCGGCGGATTGTTTCGGTCCTTCAGTGTTAACGTCAGTTGGGTGTTGCCCGGACGCGAGCCCATCTGAAAGGTGATCTTATTCGATCCAACAGCGGTCTGACTGCCGCCGGCGGTCAAGAAATCGATTTTGCCGACGGCACTGCCGTCCCACTCTGCGATCCATGTCTCGCCGGAATAGTCGCAGCCGGCAGCCACCTGAATGCTGCTTGATGGAGGAGCGAAGAAGATGCGCCTTATGTTCAGCAGGTCAGCTGGGGCAGGACTTAGGATTTCTCCTGTGACGGGCGACAGGTAAATGCCCGCGCTCCAGATTGCTGTTCCGGCAAGATCTCCTAACGTTCGCCCGATCGTGGGTGTGTTGGCGGTCTTCCACCAGTTCAGGAAAGGACTGTAGCCGTTGTAGTAGGTTGGTCCGCAAAGCCCCAATGTGGCCGGCTTCAACGCGGTCGTGGTGGTGGTGCCTACCTTCGCCGCCAAGGGGGCGGGAGCTGCCTTTGCGGACGTCACCAGGCTGGCGGCCGAGATCAACTGGATGGCCTGGCGCCGCGTGAATGAAGAAGTGACCATTATAAGCTCCGAGTTCCACCTTTTCGTGTACACCTCATCGTCTCGCAGCTTAATTTCGGGTAAATCTAACAGCGGGCTGCCCGAAATGACGAGGTACGGTTACGAGGAACTTAGGTTTTTCTGAAGTTTTCAGTGGCCTGGTATCATGGTCATGCCGATGTCTGCCGGGACGGCGGGACTTGGTAACTAAAGCTGTAATGCGCTTTACGCTGCCCGCCCTTTGGGCCAAAAATGGCTGTATATTACCAATTCCATTCTATAGGAAGAAGATAAGGCAACCATTGATCCCTATGTAATCCTGTAAAGCCATTCGCTTGTCGTTAACTGCAAAACTGAGCTCCAAGCCGCAACCATTAACCAAGCGCTTCATCGGAGCAAGTGCCTGGACGTTCGCGGGCTATGGAATGGGACTTGTTATCCGGCTGGGTAGCAATCTCCTCTTAACGCGGCTGCTCGTTCCAGAAATGTTTGGTGTGGTCGCGATCGCGACCGTTTTGCTTGTTGGGTTATCGATGTTCTCCGACATCGGGCTCGGTCAGGTGATCATTCGCAGTCACCGTGGTGAGGAAACTGTCTTCACCAACACCGTGTGGACAGTCCAAGTCCTGCGGGGCGCACTGCTATGGCTCGTGGGAATGCTCGTCAGCTTAGCTCTAGCTGTTGGGGCTAGGGTAGGGCTGGTAGGTTCGACGAGCGTATATGCCGACCCGAGTTTACCTGGAGTGATCGCTATCCTGTCAGCAACTGCACTCATCGATGGCTTTGCGTCGACCAAAGGCGCCCAATCTCGGCGCAATGTTCAGTTAGCTAAGATAACTCAGCTCGATATAGCCGCCCAAGTGATCGGTCTTCTCTGCATGTTCGCGTGGATCTACTTCGATCGTTCTATCTGGGCGCTGGTATTTGGTGCGATCGGCGGGAGCCTTGCGAAGACGAGCTTGACGCATTTGTGGCTGGATGGCCACAGTAACAGATTGCGTTGGAATACCTCCGCGTTCCGCGAGATTTTTGACTTCGGAAAATGGATCTTTCTCTCATCCATTCTCGGCTTCTTCGTTTCAAACGCCGATAGGCTTCTACTCGGAGGATTCGTTAGCGCTCGAACACTTGGAATCTATTCCATCGCGTTTACTCTCGCGAGTGCGCTCGATCTTATCATGTCGAAATTGATCAATGCTGTCGCGTTTCCTGCATTTAGTGAAATCGTCAGGGAGCGGCCGGAAAAACTCAGGCAAGTTTACTATAAGGTCTTTGGCACCATTGCTGCCGCCTGCTTTTTTGGCTGTGGCGTTGTGATTGTGTGGGGCCAAGACCTCGTCAATCTGCTCTACGATGTTAGATACTCCGATGCGGGATGGATGCTCCAAATTCTGATTTTTGGAGCTCTCACAGTTCCGTATCAAGTAGCCATTCAATGTTTCTTCGCTTTGGGTAAGCCCCACATATATACGCAAATCCTTGTTGGTCGTCTGATAGCTTTGGCCGCCGGCTTGGCGCTCGGCTTCCACTTGTTCGGACTCGCCGGCGCGCTATGGGGTATCGTTACGAGTCAATTGCTTCCCGTGTTCGCAATCTTGTTTTGGCTTGCCCGCCTGAAGATACTCAATCTTAAGCGAGAGCTTTTGTTGCTTACCGTTATCCCGGTCGGGCTTATTGCAGGACAGGCTCTCTCATGGACGCTGCACTTCTTTCATCCGTGACCCTTCGATTGTCCGGTTCACCCCTTGGCGTCGTACTATTTGCTATTTGCGAGGAGCCAGAGAAGATGGGGCTCAGAATTGAAAGATAGGCTGGGCTGGGTCGAGTTTGGCCGGGGATGGGCTGCCTTCATGGTCTTCGTCGCCCATGGTTTTTACATGGGCGTGCCGGCGCAGTACGACTTCACTTTTCTTTGGGGCCGCTGGGGTGTTTGCTTTTTCTTTGTGTTAAGTGGCTTCATCATCGCCCATGTCCATTGGAGAGACATCGGAGCGCCATCTCAAACTTCAAATTTTTTGTGGCGCCGGTTTATCCGAATATTCCCAACTTATTGGCTTGCGCTATCTGTTTTTATCGCCGTCCGAAATGGACTTGGGAATCCTGACTACAGGTTGGTGTTCACGCCAATGGAGCTCGCGGGAAACGTTGCGCTCTGGCCGGGCCTTCCTGATTTGCTTGTGCCTATGGCGTGGACTTTGCGGCATGAGATGCTGTTCTACACCCTCTTTGCGCTGGCTATTGTTGATAAGCGATTGGGACTTGCCGCCTTTTCGATCTGGCTGGCTCTGCTGCTGTGGAACGTCGTCCATCAAACGCCCTGTGAAATGCTGACAATCGCTGCACAGCGCTGTATGGCTCAGAATTCGACCACCACGCCCACATCGCCCGCATGGCTTCTTCTCACGGCGAACGTGAATCTGTACTTTTTTGTGGGAATGGGACTCGCATTGGCGTTTCGTGCAGGTGCGATCGGGCGCGTCACTGGGATTTCGGCCGTAGTATGCGCAGCATCGTTCTTCGTCGATCAATCGATTGAATCGACCTATGCTTTAGGGCTGTCCCAAGCCAGTGCGTTCTCCACACTTGTATCGTTGGCGATTTGGCTGTCCACCAAGCTCAGGGCGCCGGCGTTTGCGCTATGGTTCGGGGACATTTCGTACGTCTTTTATTTGTTCCATATGACGGTGATGTTGGTGGCACATGGTCTGCTGAAGCGCCTGTCCCTGCAACTGCCTTGGCAGATCGAGCCAGTCTTTGCCCTTCTGCTTGCTTTGCTGGCTTCCCACATCATAACGAAATATTTCGAGAGGCCTGTGCGCGAGAAGCTAAGCCGACGCAAAGCCCGCGGTTCAATTGCGCAATCTCCACAGCCGTCGTGAATTTGATGGTCGGCGAGGCGTCAAGGAAGCTCGTCGGCCTGCTTGATTAGGTTTGCTGCCTTTTCAGTCCAGCTTAGCAACGGATCAAAGAATTGCTCTCGATAACGATCACCCGCTTGGACCAGCCTAGTCGTCAACTCGGGATCGTCAATTAAGCTGCGGATGCAGCTTTGATAGCTGGTGACGTCATCAGGCTGCGCTTCGAGCGCTGCCTCTTCGATCAGCCTTAGAGCCGGGCATACGTCCGACGTAATGACCGGGCGTCGTGCCAAAACGGCTTCGATAACAACTTGATTTAGCCCCTCCGGGAATGCTCTTCTAGTTGGCACGACCACAACATTTGACTTATCCAGGAACTCGCTTAGCTCCGATCGACTAAGATGGCCATGGGCGAACATGGCGTGCCCAAGGCCAGACGATAAAATTGCTTCTTTCAAGCTGCTCAATTCAGCTCCATCGCCGCAGAAATCGACTCTCAGGGAGTAACCGCAAGCGATCAAGTTGCGGACGGCGCTCATTAGATCGAAAACGCCTTTGTCGATTTCAATCCGTCCAGCATAGAGAATGCGGAAGGGGGACTGAGCAATACTGGGCGGGCTAAATCGCTCAAAATCGGCTCGAGAATAGAGCGGATAAAAAACTGTTATCGGTACGCGGACGGCTCCCAGCTCACGAATTTGCCTTTCGATGATAGGGGAGGCCACGAGGCAGCCCGCGCAGTGATGTTCGAAGAACCATCTGTTGAGAACATCGACAAACTTTCTTGCTGAAGTCCTTGTCTCACCCTTGCCGCGCAGGACTGTATGAATAGAGACATAAACTCGCTTACCCATCATCGACAGCGGAGAAAGCAGATAGAAGCTTGTCACGCCGTCCATGACGATTACGTCGGTCGATTTGCTTTTCCAGGCATCAAGCCAGAGGTGCCAAGCAAGGCGCCATTGGTCGACATGGAAGCCTAAGCCAGCGGACTTTGAAGGCCGCGGACGTGCGCGAATCTCAAAGCTCGTGTCAGAGATTGCCGCCGATGCGTCGGATGGGAAGGAGGCTATGCCCCTTCGACCGAGGCGCTTGCAAAGATCAAAAAATTGGCCGGAATACGTTTCTGCAAGTTGCCTTTCGTCGCGAAGTCCTTCGCGCCACCGCCGATAAGTTCCCGAAACATCCCCGGCAACCGCGGCATAATAGATCGCCTTAGGATCCATCAAGTCTTCCTCAGTAGTGGGTCGCTTGTTTCGCGAATTGTGTAGCGCGTCGCTCGCGTGCAAGTTTGAGGAGTCTACGCTGCAGGCGAGTCACGAGCGCCGCGTCGGTCGAGATCGGAGTGTATTTCTGAATCAGTTCTACGCGATCGGGCGGCAATTGCCGGATGTATTCGCTCGCCCAGCTCAAAGCGGGTTTATGTAGAGAGTTATGATAGTGGAGGATCTTCACATCGCCCATCGCCAGCAGGTTTGCATTCTGCTTAGCCAGCGGATTGATATTGAAGTTCATTGCTGGCGTGAATTCTGAATGCTTCAGCTTTAGTTTTTGGACGGCAAGTGAAATAGACACTTGGTCTTGGTGATAGATGCCGGCTTGCTTGGAGCCGACCTTCTCTTCCAACAGGCGAGCAATGACTTCGAAATGTGCTGCGCCCAGTCCTGTCGTGGTCCTGTATGTGTAAATTCCTCCTTGCCAATATGCTCGGATTGTTCGCCGCTCGGGAAACGATACGATCTCCGGAAAATCCGCGAAATTGAGGCTGAAAATCTCGCAGAGTTTGCGCCAATAGGTTGCGTTTGCATCGGACCCATCAGAGCCGAGATAACCCTCGCCGGCGCGCGCTACAAACTGAGCATGTTCAGCAGGGGTTACGTCATCCAAAGGCTGCAAGATGACCATGTCGCCATCAAGCCAAGTGATGTTCGGCGTTGAAACTTGCTTTTCAAGCGCGGACATCACGGCGCTCTTATTGGCGTTGTTCCACCAAGCCAATTTCGAGTTGAACGGCTCGTCCACAAACTCCACTTGAAGACGACGAAACTCGGATATCGTTGTGGCCTTCAACTTGGGGCCGCGTCTTGGCTTTACAGCAATGAACGGTGCATTAGCCCATGCGCCCCCAAAAGCTCTCAAGGATTCGGCGAGCATCAGGACTTGCGGTTCTAGTCCTCCCGCTTCAACGCAGGTTACAAAAGTTGTGCTGGAGGTCATTGAAGTTCTATCTCCAAAGCTAGGCCTGATCTTTGACAGGGTAAGGTTGTCGTTCCCTCTCGTCGCTCCATCGGCTTACCCGGCTTGGTAGCGCTTAAGAGTATGATTTTCATGAGATTTTTGCGGTCTCATAATCGGAGACCGGCGAAAATTAAATATTTTCGGCTTTTCAATGCCTTAGCTACTGTGCATGGGGTTGTTTTCACATTTCATGTTCGAGGCGGTCCGCGCAGCGCTGCGCATCACTTGTATTCAATGATCTGGCTCCGCCCCTTGAGCAGCCGGTCGGCCGCAAAGCGGAGCTGGCCGAGGCCTTCGGCAAATCGTCCGAGCAGCTCCAGGCCGGCAAAGCCGATCCGGTCCCGCAAGGCCCCCGGCTGCCGCGGGATGCGGCGCACGAGCTGCAGGGGGTAGATCAGCAGCAAGGCGAGGCCGGGCGCGCCGAAGGCGATCACGGCGAGCGCACAGGCGAGCGGCAGCCAGATGCCCCACAGCCAGGCTCTTCGGCTCTCCCACACCCAGAGCCGTTCGGGCGGGGCGCCGTGCGCGGACCGCCCCAGCGCAAAGGCGTAGCCGCTCCGCACGTTGCGGCGCCACCATTGGCCAAACCGCGTCATCGCGGCGTCGTGCCGCGTCATCTCGGCCTCGATCCGCCAGATCGTCCAGCCGGCGGCGCGCAGGCGCACGCACAGCTCCGGCTCCTCGCCGGCAATGAAATCGTCGCGATAGCCGCCGACCCGCTCCAGCGCCGCAACGCGCATCATGACGTCGCCGCCGCAGGCGCGCGCCTGGCCGAGCGGGGTGTTCCATTCGGCATCGCAGATCCGGTTGTAGATCGACCGCTCCGGATGCCGCTCCCGCCGCCGGCCGAACACCGCAGCCGCATCCGCCCGCTGATCGAGAAACGCGCCGGCCGCCGCGAGCCAGCCCGCGGCGAGCTCGCAATCGCCGTCGACGAATTGCACGAGCTGCAGCTCGGGCGCCAATTGCATCAGCCGCCGAAACCCCGCATTGCGGGCGCGCGCGGCGGTGAAGCCGTCGCGCGTGTCGAGCTCGACCACGTCGATCCCCTGCGCACGCGCGAAGGCGACCGACCCGTCGCTCGAGCCGGAATCGACATAGACGACCCGCGCCGCCGGCGCCGCCGAGGCGAGGCACCGCTTGAGCCGTTCGCCCTCGTTGCGGCCGATCGCCACGACGCCGCAGGCAAACGGAAGCGGCCTCTCGCTCCCACTCACAGCGCCACGTCCCGCAGCGCCTCGGGCCGGCGCGGCTTGATCACGGCAGGCACGCCGATCGCGATCGAGTTCGCCGGCACATCCGACAGCACCACCGCGTTGGCCCCGATCACGACGTTGTCGCCGATCTTGATCGGCCCCAGCACCTTGGCGCCGGCGCCGATATCGACATTGTCGCCGATCTCCGGCGCGCAGGGCTCGTCGACCCGGCGCAATCCGACCACGACGCCGTTGCGGATCCGGCAATTGTCGCCAAAGCGGGCATAGCCGCTGACGATGATGCCGCCGAAATGGTCAATCACGAAATTGCGCCCGACCACGGCTTCGCACGGCAGCTCGATCCCGGTCAGGATCTGAACCAGCTTGTAGAGGACCTTGTAGAGAACCGAGACCGGCTTGCGTAGCAGCGCCGGCCGGATGCCGTAGCGCCAGCGCCCGAACCGGTAGACCAGCATGACCCAGAAGCCCTGGGCCCCGCAGTCGCGGCCATGCGCGGCATAGTCGGCCCTGACGTTTTCGAACATGAATGAAGCCAGCCAGAAATAAATGGTCTCGAGACCGCCTGTCCGGTCCATTGCCAGCTTTGCAGCCTACCGTGCCGGGCTGATTATGCGCAAGATTAACCCCCCGAACGAAGGGCCCAAGGGCCTTGCGATGCTGCGGCAAGGTAAATTGTCGCCGGACACCTACTTTCGTCGCGAAATTAATCACCGCCATTAAATCGGCTTCCAGCCGTCGCCTCACGTGTGTTATTTAGGGGCGATCTTTAAAAAATGGTTTTTTGGGCAGTTTGCCCGGCCGTTCACACTGCATCAGTTCGCGAGACCTCGATTTTGAGCACGTTCCAGACTGCCCGTCTCGGCCAGCCGGCCCCTCCTGTCGCGCGCCCGGCGCCAAAAAACCTCGACGATGGCGAGAAGGGCGAGGCCACGCGGGATCTGTACGGCCTGCTCGGGCTGCCCGTCGATGCCGTCGATTTCCGCTCGCTGATCCAGGCCATGGACGCCGCCGCCGCGAAGCGCGAGCCGTTCCTCATCTCGACGCCAAACGTCAACTTCCTCATCAAGAGCCATCAGGACGTGGCGTTCCGCGACAGCATGCTGCTGAGCGACGTCTGTCTCGCCGACGGCATGCCCCTGATCTGGATCGCAAAGCTGCTCCGCGTTCCGATCCACGAACGGGTGGCAGGTTCCGATCTGTTCGGCCGGCTGAAATCCAGAACGGAAAACCGCTTGCGGGTCTTTCTGTTCGGCGGGACGGGCGACCTCGCCGAGAAGGTCGGTCTGCAGCTGAATGCCGAAAAATGCGGGCTCGAATGCGTGGGCGTGCTCAATCCGGGCTTCGGTTCCGTCGAGGAACTGAGCTCGCCCGACATCATCGCGCAGATCAACGCCAGCGGGGCGGATCTGCTCGCGGTGTTCCTGAATGCCGAAAAGGCGCAGGCTTGGCTCTTGCGCAACCATCATCGCCTGTCGGTTCCAATCCGCGCGCAGTTCGGCGCGACCATCAATTTCGAGGCGGGCACAATTCGCCGCGCCCCGCCCTTGATGCGGAGCACGGGGTTCGAATGGCTGTGGAGAATCAAGGAGGAGCCTTATCTGTGGCGGCGCTACTGGGCCGATGGCAAAGCGCTGCTACAGGTCCTCTGCACCTGCGTCCTTCCGCTCGCGATCGCTGCCAGGGTCTCCCGGCAACAGGCCGAATTTGCGATCCGCTCCATCCAGCGCGACGAGAGCATGACGATCAGCCTCACAGGCGCAGCCACGGCCGATAAAGCCAATTCCCTGCTCCCCTTCGCGACGCAGGCCGTGAGGGACCACAAGTCGATCGAAATTAATCTTGCCGGCGTCGATTATATGGACGGCCGGTTCTTCGGCGTATTAATCGGCGTGAAGCGGCAGCTTGCGCGACAAAATCTGTCGTTGACCATCGTTGGTCTTTCTCCGCGTCTGCGGCGAATTTTCCGGCTGAACAGGTTTGAATTTCTTCTGTCCGATCGGTAATCCTGCGTCGGCAAAAGACGACCTCCGTGCGATGCGAGCACGCAAAGTTTGGATACCCAAAATGAAGACCAGGCTCGATTTGGAACCTCGCTTTGCCCGCCAGGTGGTCGTGAAGACATTCGGCTTTGCTCTGACCGCCGCGTTGCTCGGCGGTTGCGGCTCGCCCGAGCAGCGTTCCCAGCAATATTACGAAAGCGGGATGGCGCTGATCGCCAAGAATGATGATCTCGGCGCGCGGCTCGAGCTTCTCAAGGCAGTCAAATACAAGAGCGACAAGGTCGAAGTCTGGAAAGCGCTGGCTGGCATCGATGAGCGCACCAAGGCCAATTCCCTGTTTCTCGATCTGCGGCGCATCGTCGAGCTCGACCCCAAGGACCTCGATGCCAGAGTGAAGCTCGCCAGGATCATGGTGGCTGGCGGGGCGGCCGAACCTGCCATCAAGATCCTGGATGCCGCCAATGAAGGCGACAAGCCGAACGCGATGCTTCATGCCGTTCGAGCCCTGGCTCTCATCAGAACAGGCGATCCAGCGGCCGCCCTTCGAGAGGCGCAGCGGGCCTACGAGATCGATCCCGCGAACATCGAGGCCGTGAACCTGCTGGTGTCGAAGAAAGTTGCCGACAGAGACATCGACGGCGCACTGCGAATGCTCGATGCGCTGCCGCCGCTGTCGCGGGCGACAGACCGTGCCAGCACCGCGCAGTTGCGGATCGAGATCCTCAGGCTGAAGGGCGACTTGGCTGGCGCGGAAAAACTGGCCCGGCAATTGGTGACCGACTTTCCGCAGGAAGCCTCGTATCGTCTCGGGCTGATCCAGCTTCTCACGGCCGAGCGCAAATATGACGAGGCGGAGCAGGAGTTGCGCGCACGGGTCGCCGCCAGTCCCACCGACACCAAAGTCGGTCTCGACCTTGTTCGATTCCTCAATACCTTCAAGAGCCCGGCGGCTGCACACGCCGAACTCGAGTCGCGGATCAAGGCTGGCGGGGACACGTTCGACTATAAGTTCGCACTCGCAGAGCTGGATTTTGTGAGCAATCACCAGAGCGAAGCTATCTCGTCGCTCCAGAAGCTGGTTTCGGAGTTGGACAACGCCGATCGCAAGCTGAAGACCCAGGTCAGGCTTGCTGAGATGCTGGTCGCCAAGGGCGACAAGGCGGCGGCAGAGCCGCTGATCTCTGAAGTGCTCGCAAAAGACCGTAGAAATTCCGGCGGCCTTCGTCTTCGCGCTGCGCTCAGCCTGGACAAGGGGCAGACGGATAGTGCGATCGCCGACCTGCGTGAGGCGCTCAACGACCAACCGAAATCGCCGGAATTGCTGCTCGCGCTCGCCCTTGCATACGAGCAGGGCGGTAAGCCCGAACTCGCGGATCGCCAATACGCGGACGCCCTGAAGAACTCCAATCTCAATATTGAGGTGGCGCTGAGATACGTTGCGTTTCTGCAACGCAGGAACGATGCCGGGCGTGCCGATGACGTGCTGACGGAAGTAGCAGGTCGTAATCCCGGCAATTTGCAGGTTCTCTCGTCGCTGGCGCAGATCAAGCTCACCCGTCAGAACTGGCCTGGAGCGCTGACGCTTGCGGACACCATCACGACGATCAAGGACGGTCGCGTAGTTGCGGACCAGATCAAAGCCGCGGCCTATGCGGGCCAGCAGCGGTTTGCGGAGAGCATCGTGGCGCTGGAAGATGCGCACAAGGCGCTTCCGGAAGCGATCCAGCCGGCTGTTGCATTGGCGTCCGCCTACATTCGGTCCGAACGCAGCGACGACGCGGTGAACCTTCTGCAGGACATGAACAAGCGCTATCCGGGTAATGCGGAACTCCTGGTCGTCCTTGGGCAGACGAAACTGGCGCAGAAGAAGGATGCTGAGGCGGTTGCCAACTTTGAGGAAGCGATCAAGCAGCAGCCGAAGGATCCGTCCGGATATGGCGCGCTGGCTGACTTCTACATTCGCGGCAAGAATTATGACGCTGCCGAGCGCGTCTTGCAGAGCGCCATGAAGGAAAATCCGCAGAACCTGAATCTGAAGATGTCTTCGGCGAGCTTGCAAATTCTGAAGAACAACAGCGCGGGTGCCATCGCTCAGTATGAGGCGATCTTGAAGGACCAGCCGCAGGCTCAGTCTCTCATCGCTATCAACAATCTGGCAAGTCTGCTGCTCGACACGCGCACTGACAAGGAGAGCCTTGATCGCGCTGCGGCATTGGCTGAGAGCCTCAAGGTGGCGAACGTGCCGCAATTCCAGGACACGATAGGCTGGGCACGTTTCAAGCACGGCGACACCAAATCCGCGATTGCGATCCTGGAGACGGCCGCGGCCAAGTCGCCTAATTTTGCGGCCGTCCATTATCATCTTGGTCTTGCCTACGCAGCAGACGGTCAGGCGCAAAAGGCGAAAGAGGAGTTGGCGGCAGCCGCGAAGGCCGAGCCCGACGGGACCGAACTCAAGAAGAGCATCCAGGACGCGCTCAAGCAGCAGCCCTAGTTCAAAGCACAGTCCGGAAAGCGCGAGGCCGCATTTTGCAAGGAACATGCTCCGCTCAGCATGCAATGATGATCCATCATCGTCGCGCTTTGTGAGGCTTTCGCCCGACTGCGGTGCTCGTTCCGCGCCTGATTAGTTGCCGTGCGGGAGCACGAGGAAATTGTGGGTAGCAACGAACATCAGGCTGTGTGAGTCTGCGGGACCGGTGCCAGAAACGGTCGGCGTGCCGGTGAGAGGATCGAAGATCGTCGTCCCTGTGCTCGCAAAGCGGTGCTGATAGCGATAGGTGAACTGCAAAGATACGTCGCGGATCGGATTGTATCCGTAGGTTGCGGAAATCGAAGCGTAGTCGGTCGTGGTCGTGGTGATCTGCCGGTTGCCGCTCGCCGAGATAGTCAGGTTCTCGCGGCTGTTGATGAGATAATTCACACTGGCACTGACGGTGTCTCGCTTGATCAGCGAACCTACGATGCTCGGTCCAACAGACTGACTGGCAATGACCGACAGCGTCGCTGTCTTCATGAATTTGTAGGTGAGAACAGCGTCGCCGATCCAATCCAGCGCGGTGCTTCCAATCGGGACGGCCGAGGTGACGCCGCCGATCGCGGATGTCGAAACGCCGCGGTCCGTCACGAGATACGCAGCGCCGATATTGCCCCTAAAGGACAGTACGGACGACAGGGCGGTGTCGATACCGACTTGATTGCGATAGATGTCGACCTGCGTGCTGAATGCATTGTCGTAGGCGAGCAGCTCGGCCTCCGACGACAGGCTGACGCCAGTCGTGGAAGAGACGCCGTGTCGCCACGATCCGCGTGCCAGCGTGTCGGTAAAGGCGGTGCCGCCACTCGATGGCTCATAATAGGTTCGTGTCGAGGTCGCAAAGAGGCTGACGGTATCACGCGCGCTCAGAGCACGATCAATTCCGCCGGTTGCAGTGACCCGATCGATAAAGCCTGTGGCCGGGGAGATGACGCCGAGGTCGTTCAACAGCGCCAGTGCCGTACTCTGCTGTCTCCATGCGGCTTCGACGAATTCGCGGTCGAACTTGTTTTTCTCGTGCTGCTCGTAGTGCGCTTTCGCGCCGTAGGAAAGAGATTCGGTCGAGGCTCCTTCGACGCCAGGACCCCAATATTTCCTGTAAGTGCCATCACCATCGAAAGTGAGCTTGGACGTCGGTGTGAGAGCCTCGGCCGTCCCGGTGATCGTCGAGTAGGAACCGACCGATCCCGCCGGGGACGACCTCAGAAATTGGTTGCTGTTGAGCTCGATCGTCTCGCTCTCGGAGGTCTTGAGCGACCAATCCCACGCGAATGCGGCCGCCGGAGCAAGCCCGAGCGACATCGAGACCGCAATCGCAATCCTCTTCACAGTTGGTCCCGCCCCCGGGTGCACTTAAACTTGCGTCTTAGTCGAAGAATCCTCGTTCCGGGACCATGATCACGTCGCCCGCTCGCAGGACGATATTGCCTTCGAGATCCGCGCCGGCCTCATAAGCCCTATAGTTGAACATATAGATCGTTTCGTCGCCGCCGGGGGCCCGTCGACGCACCTGAATCCGCTTCTTCGCGGCGAAGGGACCAAGGCCACCGGCAAGCGATATCGCCTGCATCAGGGTGGTCGGCTGCCGGACGACGTAAGGCCCAGGCCTCAAAACTTCGCCCGTGACGAAGACCTTCGGCTTCAAGTCTTCTTCCGGAACATCCTTCGGCGCATTGGCGAGTGCGACCGTTACGTCCAGGGCGTCGTCCTTGTAGTTGGGCTTCAACTTCGCTCTGAGGACGTTCTCGAGTGCGAGGGGGGTCAGCCCGCGAGCCCGGATATGCCCGGCGAGCGGAAAGGCAATCTCGCCCAGCGGATCAACCACCACAGTCCGGTCGAGCTTTGGATCCTGCAACACGGTGATTGACAGGGTATCGCCAGGCTTGAGCGTCTGTGAAAAGGCAGAGGTGGCGAAAATGGCCATCAACACTGCCAGCAAAACCGTCCGCATGCTTGTTTCCTCTTCGCGAAGGGCGCAGATGCGCGAAGTAAAGTTTTAATCCTAATCTTTGCTGATCAACTCGAGCCAAGACATGCCCGCTGAAGCGGGCAACACTCGGAAATTACTGGGTTTGAGGTACTTAAGGAACCCGGGAGAGCTGCTTGACGGGAAAAATGCTGTACTGTTGCTTGTCTGCAATAACGTCCCGGACCAATTGGTCGCCGATGACCCTCTGGTTGTTGGCAAATCCGTACACCAGTGCGGTGTCGCAGAGGACGTTGATCATCCGGGGGATGCCGCCGCTGGCGGCCCCGATCAGCGCGCAGGCCTCTTGCGTAAAGAGGGGGCGCGGGGCGCCCACAGCCTGAAGGCGAAAGGCGATGTAGTTGGCAACTTCCCTTGTATCCAGCGGCCGCAGATGGAAATCCGACGAAATTCGCTGGGCGAACTGGTGCAGCTTGGGCAGCAACAGCAGGTCGCGCAACTGCGGCTGGCCTACAAGGATCAGCTGCAGCACCTGGAACTTGTCTGCATTGATGTTGGACAGCATCCGCAGATGCTCGAGTGCGTCCGGCTCGAGATTTTGCGCTTCATCGATAATCAGAACCGTCCGCCGGCCAGTCGCGTATTGGCCATGGAGAAAATCCTGTAAGTTCTTGAAAAGGTGTGGATAATTTCCGTCGAATGGCTGTCCCAAAGACATCAGGATCCATTGAAGCAGCTCCTCGCGCCCCTGCGGTGAGCTTGAGATCAGACCGAGCGTCAATGTCGGGCTGAGCTTCTTGAGGAGGTGCCGCACGAGGGTCGTCTTGCCGGAGCCGATTTCCCCGGTGATGACAGTAAACCCGGCATTGTTCATGATGCCAAACTCCAGCATCGTGAACGCCATCGAGTGCATCTTGCCCCAGTAGATCAGGTCTGGGTCGGGCAGAATCGAGAATGGCTTCTCGCGCAGTTGATAATATGACTCGTACATTCTGCCGTTCTCTAGCCTGCCTTCGCCGCCTTATAGCTCACCTCTCGCAAAACCAGCTATCCGGGCCGCCGCGAGTATTGAACGAAATTGCCTAAAGAACGACTCACGATCGTCATTAAGGCTGACAATTCAAATCCTTCTCGCGGCGCAATAATTAATGAGCCTCTATGCAATTTCGATGCTAAAATCCATTTGGAAGATTGCAGGCTGGCCGAACTTACAAAATTACGTTTTCGCGCTTTGCAGGTCGCACCAACCAGGTTTCTGAAAACGCATGCTGCAAAAGATTGATTTTGAAGACAGTTTCGACGGTCAGGTCGAGCAGGATCGGTCTCATCTGCTGCGGCCTTCCTATTATCTCGATATCATCAAACGGCGCTGGCCCTTCTTTGTCCTGCCGTTCATCCTGATTGCCGTTGCCGGAACCGCTGCAGTGCTGATCTGGCCCCCGACCTATCTTTCCGAGGGCAAGATTCTCGTCCAGTCGCAGCAGATTCCCACCGAGCTCGTGCGGCCGACCGTCACCAGCGCGGCGCAGGAGCGAATCCAGGTCATTCAACAGCGCACGATGACACGGGACAACCTGATCGCGATCGCCGACAAGTTCCAGCTTTTTCCCGAAAAGCGTACGCTCATGTCGGTGACCGAGCTGGTCGAGCTGATGAAGAAATCGACCAAGATTTCGCCGGTCGATCCCATCCTCGATTTCAAGCAGCGGACGAGGGCCGCCCTGGAAAATCCGACGATCGTCTTTTCGGTTGGCTTTGAGTATGGCGATCCTGCCGTTGCAGCTCGTGTTGCCAACGAACTGATGACACGAATTCTGAACGAGGATCTGCGCGATCGGACGAGCCGCGCGACAGACACGTCGCGGTTCTTGTCCCGCGAAGTTCAGCGGCTGCAGACCGAGAATGCGGCACTCGATGCAAAGATTGCCCAACTTCGCATTGCCCAGGGTAAACCGGCGACGACGTCCTCCGGCCCGGACCAGCCGACGAGCACGCTCGCTCAATTGAAGGCAGAGCTGATTCAGAAGAGCGCGCTTTATTCGGACAAGCATCCGACAATCCAGTCGCTGAAGCGCCAGATTCAGGCGATGGAAAGCGTAGCTCAGGCGCCGGCTCAGACTTCAACCGGAAATGACGCCGCGGCAGCGGCGAGCCTCGATGCTCTTGTCGCTCAGCAGGAAAGCTTGCAGAAAAACCTCGAAACAGCCACTGCCAAGCTGATGGCCGCACGCTTGGGCGAAAACCTCGAAAAGGATCAGCAGTCCGAAAAGCTCGAGGTCATCGAACAGCCGACCGCGCCTCAGGAGCCGATCAAGCCGCATCGTCCAAAGCTCTTGGCCCTTACGATGGCTCTCGCGTTTGCAGCTGGCGTGGGCCTGACGTTTGTTCTCGAGCTGACCGACAAGGCGATTCGGCGAAGCAGCGATTTATCTGCGATCGTCGATAACCGTCTCATTGTTCCGGTGCCTTATATTGCGACCAAGGCGGAGCTGCGCCGGCAGAAGGTTCGCGGCATCGCTGCCGTCGTGGTCGTGGTCCTGGTCGTCGTCGCCCTCCTTGGAGGCGCCTACTTCTTCATGCCGCCGCTCGATCTCATGCTCGCGAAGGCGCGGGCGGGTCTGTTCCGCTAATCCGAGAGGTTCTGATGGACTCGATCAAGCAGGCCGTGGAGCTGGCGCGCTCCAGCGACAGTCTCGTACAGCAGGAGCTCATCGGCGGATCGAAGCCGATCGCTGCAGGGCAGCGCGAGCCGGTCTCGGTACGAGAAGTCCGTCTCGATCCGGATCATCTCGAGGCCAATCGTATCGTGGCTTTCACGACCGGTGGCGAAAGCGGCCGCTACTACGACATGTTGCGCACCCAGGTGCTGCAGGAGATGGACAAGAAGAACTGGCAGTTTCTCGCTGTCACTTCGCCCACTGCTGGATGCGGAAAAACCGTGACTGCGTGCAATCTCGCGATGAGCATTGCAAGGCTTCCCGAGCGGTCGGCGCTGATCGTCGATCTCGATTTGCGCAAGCCTATGGTCGCGAACTATTTCGGATTGCCACGGAGCGGCGGCGTTCTCAGTGTGCTCGATGGACAGATCCCGGTTTCGGCGGCGGTTACAAAGGCCGCGGTCGGGCCGAACAGCTTGTTTGTGTTGCCAGGCTCGGCGCCAACGCACGGTTCGTCCGAGTGGATGGCCTCACAGACCATGACGGTGTTGCTTCAGGCGATCAAACGGGAGTTCCGTTCCCATACCGTGATCTTCGATTTGCCGCCCATGCTGCTCGGGGATGACGTGATCTCGATCCTGCCGCGCATGGATGCGGTCCTGCTGGTGACCGGCGTGGGAAGCTCATCGGTGGCCGACGTCAAGGAATGTCAGAAGCACCTCGAGCGTGTCCCCGTTGTGCGTGTTGTCGTCAACAAGGCATCTGAAAAGATCGATACCTATTACGGGTACTACTAGGGGCGCGGGATCGCTCGGTTTGGCGGACGGTCAAATCGAGATCCTATCGTGCATCAAACGTTCCTGCAGGAACGAACGCCGCGATCTCAGCCGCAGGTACGAAGTATTTGGCGATGTCGTACGTCTCCTCCTTTCGGGTCACCAGATTGGTCCGTTTCTGACTGATCTTCCGGCTCATGATGCCGAGTAGGCACCTCTGCTTCACATCGAAGACGCCCGATCCGGAATTGCCGGTTTTCGCGACGTCGACAATCGCCGTATTGAATCGTCGAACTGCCGCAGGAATACGCTCCGGGGCGATGATGCGGGAACGGACAACCGCTTCGGGCACGACCGTGACGACTTCCTGGCCCGGCCGCGGGGGAGTGTCGCAAAGACGCATGCGTCTGAGCCTCAGCCGCATTGGCAGGAGGTTTTCTTCGACCGCGAGCAGGGTCAGGTCGGTTGCCTCAAGCTGGCCTTCTTTGATGACCCGCGTCGGAAACTCTTGGCCCGAGATCGTGACCTTTGGTCGCGTAAACCATGTCCGGCCGGCGACGTGCGCCGCGGTTAGAAAATAGCCCTGTCCGAGATAGATTCCGTAGCCGGGCCCCCATGTCTGCATGGGAGTTTGATGAATATTCACGGCGTATGCGAGCAGGGTCTCGTCGGTCGTTTGGGCTGTGGCAACCTTGACGGTTGCCAACAGCAGCAACGCCATCCATGCGGTGACCCGAATGGGATGGCTGGCGCTCTCTCTACCACGATCGATATATCGCTTGGTGCCTTTGCGTTCGTCAGCCGAAGCTATCACGCTTGCCGCCATTCGAAATCCGATCAGGACCTATCCAGGAAAAATTCCCTCTCCTGAGATGGCAACGCGGTGAGCAGATCGCGGATGAACTGGTCCTGCAGCTTGAAGGACGCCTCCTTGTTGAGGCCGGTTGTCGATACCCTGATCAGGGAGCCATCGGGAATGATGCCCCGCAACCCGTATTTAAGGCGGCTGATCTGATTGTCGACGACACCGTTGGAGATTTCGTTGCCGACCTTCATCCAATAGGTGATCGGTTCGTAACGCGATTCTCGTTCCGCAATCAGCCGCGTGATCTTCAGCGCGCCGTCGGCAACGGCGAGTGTCGAGGCGTTCTTCTCGGACACGCGAAAGCCATTCGCGGTATAGCAGATCTCGGGCCGATGAGCCTTCAGCTTGTAGTTCTGAACTGGGCCGTAGGCGACCAGCAGCATCACGATATGGCCTTCGCCGTCGGTGTAGCCCCGCGCGACTTCCTGGCTGTAGACCTTGGCTGAAAGAGGGTCCGGCGGCTGGACATAGGCTTCCGGATCGACCGGCTTGACGGGGCTGATTTCGGGCACCAGCTTCCAGGTGCCAAACTGCTTCGGAATGACGGTTTCGAGGCTCTGGGACGCTGTCGTGCGCGCCATCAATTGACGTGGTGCGAAGACCTCTCCTGCTATGGCCGTGCCAGCAATCGCGATCGATGCGAGAACAACTCCAACCCGGCTGGACTTCATCGTGCGGCTCCTGTTGCGACGGTTTGATTGTTAGCCGTTCTCGCCAGTCGGATAAAGGGCCGATGCTGCTGACTTACCTCACAAAAGTGTCACGGACGGGCCGCAACCCCGAATTCCCGGATTAAGCTAAATAGCGAATTCTCGACGGGGCGCGTTCGGCCGTCTCGACGGCTGCCCATCGGGCCTTTACTGATGCTTCCATGCTCAAAGCCGGGGCGGACTTTGGTTGCTCCTGGACCCTTAACGATTTTGAATTGAAGAACGGAGCGTCGGGTGAATAGGCTTCGCAACTTGTACATTGCTCGTGTGGTGTTGTTCCTGTCGGCGTCCGGCTTGGTTCTCGGTGCTTGCGGACAGAAGAGCGGAGAGCAGCCGACTGCAGCCAAAGGCCAGGTCGTTGCCCACGTTGGAAACGAAGTCATCACCACGCAGGAGCTCGAAAACGAGTTCAGGTTCGCCAACGTCCCGCCGGACAAGCAGAAGGATCCCGAGGTGCTGAAGCGGGTGCTCGGCGAGATCGTCGTGCGAAAATACCTTATGCAGCAGGCAATGACGGCGAAATTGGATCGCGAACCCGGAGTGCTTCTGGATCTGTTGCGGGCTCGCGAACAGGTTCTTGGCAATGCGACGCTCAATCGCGCCGCGAACGCCAAAGCGGCCAACAGAACCGATCTCGATCGTTACATCGCAAAGAACGCATGGAAGTTCGGCGATCGAAAGTTGTTCAGTGTGGAAGAGGTCATCATTCCGATGACTCCCGCCACGCAGGCTTTCGTGAGCGCGAACAAGGACGCCAAGACGCTCGACGAAGTGCAGCAACAACTGGCGGCAAATGGAATCCCCCATGCGCGCCAAGCCGGCGTACTCTCGAGCAGCGATTTTTCGGAGGAGCTCGCGGGGCTGGTCCAGAGGCGGAAGGACGACGACATCTTCTTCACCCGCGTGGGTTTGAACGGGATGTTTTTCAAGGTGAAGAGCGAAGAGACGCGCCCGCTGGAAGGGGAGGCTGCGCTGAACACGGCACGACAGGCGATGCGGGCGGACACAATCGCCGCTGAGCTCGGCTTGGCCGCTTATTCAGCACGACTCGAGGCGAAATATGAGGGCGAGTATGCCGACCTCATGAAGCAGGGTGACGCCAAGTCACAATAGGCTGCCGACGCGGCCGCCGTCCAAGCCACTCCTCTTTTGTTCAGTGTATGGAACATGGCAACCGTATTTGACGTCGTTACCGTCACGAGTTTTGTCGGGTTGGTGATCGCCTTCTTTCAATTCTCAGATCGCGAGATTCGGACGCTCGTGTACTTGATGTTGGCAGGCGTCGTCTTTGCCGTCGCCAATCAGGTCGGGAATGCCGGACATTTTATTCTTGCGTCGGTTCTGGTCGTGGCGGGAATAGTCTTCGCTGCGCTGGTCATTAAAAGATAGTCGATTGTTGGAGCGGGCAATGGTAGTTTCTGCCGTTAAATGAGAATTGATATTTTGTCGCAGAGCTCAAATTGATGACTGATATTCATATCCGTAAATCGTTCGGAGCGGGTTTGTCGGCATCCCTTTTGGGGCCCGTGCTGGTTGGCGTGGCCATCCTTGGCGCCTATGCGCCGACGATCCGTGGCCTGATCAATGGCCCCTGGCAGACCGAGCAGGAGGGGCACGGACCTCTCATTATTGCCGCGACGCTGTGGCTGGTTTGGCAATCGCGGGATCGCCTGAAGCGGGTCGAGCTTGCGCCGGCGCCGGTTGCCGGTTGGGCGGTCCTGCTGTCCGGGCTAGTGCTATTGTACCTCTCGCGGTTGCAGCAAGGGTTGCTGACCGTCGAGATGGGGTCGGTCCTTCCCGTTATTGTTGGGTCGATCCTGATCTGTGCCGGCTGGCCGATGCTTCGGAGCTTGGCCTTTCCGATCGGCTTCCTGATCTTCGCAGTGCCGATGCCCGACTGGCTCGTCGATTCGATGACGGTCCCGCTGAAAGTGTTCATTTCCGACACGGTGACCAGGGTTCTTTATGCAGCTGGTTTCCCCGTCGCCCAGAACGGCGTCATGATCATGATCGGAACCTATCAACTGCTGGTCAAAGACGCTTGTTCCGGCATGAATTCGATTTTCGCTTTGTCCGCCATTGGCGTGTTCTACGTTTACGCCTTTCGATGGAAGGAGAAGTTGCGCGGTCTCCTGCTCCTGTTGTCGATCGTTCCGATCACGATTCTTTCCAACTTCATTCGCGTCTTTGCGTTGGTCCTGATGGCCTATTACGGTGGGCCTGATCTGATCGAGGGCGTCGTTCACGATCTCACCGGCATCAGCCTGTTCGTCGTGGCGCTGCTTCTGCTGTTCATCTTCGATGGAGTTCTGGGGATGATCATCAGGCTGGTCGCCAAACTGGGACGCGGCGCTGCCGCGGCCTGATGCGGGCTCAATGCCGAGATTGCGCTGTGGCTTCGATTTGCAAGCGGGATTTCCGGAGTTGGAGCGGCGGCATGGTGCTCGCCGTTGTAGGCGAGCATGACCCTGACCTACGCCATTCCGGACCTTCACGGCCGCTTCGATCTGCTTGACCTGGCATTGTCGCAGATTCTGGAGCACGCTGGTGGCCAAGATGCGCGCGTCGTAACCCTCGGAGACTATGTCGATCGCGGACCCAATAGCCGCGAGGTGATCGAATTGCTGATGGCTTGGCCGTTTCCGAGCCTGCGGCTCGTGCCTCTCAAGGGTAACCACGAGGCGATGATGTGGGAGGCGTGCAACAATCTCGTTGAGAGCGAGTACTGGCTCGCGAATGGTGGTGACGCGACGCTGGCGTCGTATGGCGAATTTCGTGCGGGCGATTCGATTCGAAGCCTCATTCCCGAGCGGCATTTGCAATGGATCGGTGAGCTGCCGACCATCTATGCGGACACGCACCGGGTATTTGTCCATGCCGGCGTGGACCCGCTAGTCCCGCTCAATCAGCAGCGCGAGCAGACCTTGCTTTGGAAGCGATATCCAAAAGGGTTCAGTTTAGGGCATGGCAGGCGTCATGTGGTTCATGGACATCATGCCGATGAGCGTGGTCCGGTCGTGTCCAAGGGCAAGACCAATCTCGACGCCATGGCGTGGAGGACAGGGCGACTTGTCGTTGGGATATTTTGTGACGATACGCCTGGAGGCAGTGTCGAGTTTCTGGAAGCTTGCGGAAAGCCTCACGCGGAATAATGGGAGGCCGGACCCGCGAACCTCTTCGGCGACCAGCGAGAGTCCCCCCGCGACGGGTTTCAACCTAGGCAGCAGTCGCGGGTGCCTTCCCGGCAGATTGGAAAAGTTCGGCCAGACGGGCCGCCTCACGATCGATATCGTGGAAGCGAAGCACCTTCATTCGAGCCTTCGCGCCCATCGCCTGAATTTGCTCGCCAGGACTTTCCAGGCAGGCACGCATCGCGGCGGTGAGGCTATCGACGTCTCCAGCTGATACGAGCCATCCGTGCTGATCGGGCTCAACCAGCTCCGGTATGCCAGCAACGAACGTGCTGATGACCGGGCGTTGCAACGCCATCGCTTCCATGATGACGACGGGAAGTCCTTCGGCAAAGCTGGGCAAGACCAGGGCCCGGGAGGCGAGGATCTGTGCTCGGACCTCGGCGCTCTCGATCCAGCCCGTGATCTTCACAACGGATCGCAATTGGTAGGCGTCGATCAGCCTTTCGAGCTCGCCACGCATCTCGCCATCGCCGGCAAGAACGAGCTCGAACTTGACGCCTGTGTCCATGAGTTGCTTGGCCGACTCGAGCAGCAGCAGCTGGCCTTTCTGCTCGCAAAGCCTGCCGACACAAATGAGCCGAGAGGCCGCGGGGAGGGAGGTGACGTCGGTGTGTCCGTAGAACGAAGGCTCGAGGCCGCACCTCACGATCCTGATCTTGTGCCATTGATCGTGGGCCACCTGTCGGAAAAGCTGGCTGCGTCCGAAGGAGCTGATCGCAACGACGAAGTTCGCGCGCCTGATCTTCTCCGGCAAGGCAATGAACTGAGCCTTGTCGAACTCCTCGGGGCCGTGAACAGTGAAACTCCAGGGCGGCCCGCCCAATGCATGAACCAGCATGGCGACTTCAGCCGAGTTCGTCCCAAAGTGGGCGTGGAGATGCTCGGCCTTTTCAGCGGTGATCCACTGGGAGACGAGACACGCTTCGAGCAGATAGACGAAGTGCACAGGCAGCGGCCGTTCTGCGCGTCGCCCCAGCTTCCAAACCAGTGCCAGTGCCTTCAACATGGCGGCCGGTCGGCTCGCCAGCATCTTGAAGAAAGCGAGAAGAAGGGCCTTGGTGCCGCGTTGGAGGACGAAGCGTGTCTTCTGTGCTTCCGACTGGTCTTCGGGGCCGAGGTGATCTGTGCCGTCTCCCCGAATTGATATCCGCAGGATCTCGTGACCTTGGCGTTCGAGCGCGAGAATTTCCCTGCGAATGAAACTGTGGCTGATGGCAGGATACCGATTAACCAGATAAGCAATTTTCATCGGTTCGATCTCGGGCTGCTTTCGCTGCTCGGCCGACCGGTTTGACTGGGTGGCGAGGCTGCTTGTAGTTTTGCCGACCTGAAGGCACTCATACAGCCTTCCATCGAAGTTCCTCGGCGCAAGGTTGGATGTGCGCCAATGACTATCCCGCAGTCGGCTGAATGATCAACGGCAGATGGTGTTTCTGACCCTCATAATCGGTTTGGCGTTAATTCCGACGCTCACGCTTTTCGTCGAGGTCTTGGCAGCGATTGCGCCAGGCCACGAGCCAGCCTCCGACGGCGGCCTCGTCGCGGGCACGGTCGCAGTGGTGATCCCGGCTCACAACGAGAGTGCCGGCATCATTCCGACGCTGAGAGACATCGTGCCTCAGTTGCGAGAGCGCGACCGCCTCATCGTGGTGGCGGACAATTGCAGTGACGACACAGCGGCCGTGGCAGCAGCTCACGGGGCACAGGTCCTCGTTCGGAACGAACCCGACAAGCGCGGCAAGGGTTACGCGATGGCCTGGGCCGTGGGGCATCTGGCGAACGATCCGCCGGATTTCGTTCTCTTCGTGGATGCGGACTGCCGCTTGCAGTCCGATTTTGTGACCGGAGTGCTCAGCCACTGCAGCCAACGGGCGAGGCCAGTTCAGGCACTCTACCTCATGACTGCGCCGGAGCCTCCCAGTGATAGCCAGCGCGTCGCCGAATTCGCCTGGCGTCTGAAGAACTGGGTTCGGCCGCTCGGCCTGACCTTCTTGGGGCGTCCGGTACAGCTCATGGGCACTGGCATGATGTTTCCCTGGAGCGTGATCCGGTCTGCGCCGCTTGCGAGCGGCAACATCGTCGAGGACCTGAAGCTCGGACTGGATCTGGCTCTCTCGGGCAGTCCGGCCTGTTTTCTGTCTTCGGTTCGCGTCACCAGCGAATTTGCCGCGACGGAGCGCGGCGCTGAAACGCAACGGCAGCGCTGGGTTCAGGGGCATCTGGCCACGATCGCCGATTACGTCCCGCGTCTGCTCGCAACCACCCTCGTCAGGGGAAATGTCGATCTGCTGGCGCTGGCGCTCGATCTGCTGGTGCCTCCGCTCTCGCTGCTGGTGATGATCGCGGGCGGTGCTCTGGTGGTCGCGACTGCATTCGGTTTGCTTACGGGGGACCCGCTTCCGGCGGCGCTGGCTTTTCTCAACCTCGTCTTGCTTGCCGTCTCGATCATGCTCGCCTGGAGCAGATTTGGCCGTGATGTCCTGCCGGGTGGGAAAGTCCTCTCGGTCATGAGTCAGATCCCGCAGCGGTTGCGCCTGTTTCGAGGTCTTGCGCGGGGGCGGGCATCAGAATGGGTCCGGACGGACCGCCAAAAGCCGGAATGAGCGATCCCGCCGAAGGCGGAGCATTTTCTCGAGGCTCTTTCGCTTGATATCACCCGATGAATTAATTACAGCCGATTCGTCGTTTTGAGCTTATTCAGCGGCCCTCGGGAGGCCGATTCTCGCCCGCTTCTGCGGAATGTGAATGCAGCGCAACAACGCCGCTCCATTTAAAATCCCGGCTTGGTTAATTGAGCCGGCAGCGGCGCCGTAGTCCCCAAGCAATGAAATTCCTGAGGAATTTGGATCGGGATCTCACCGCGATCGATGATTGATTAAATAATGGCTTTATTCTGCTAAAAACTTAATCGAATTTATTTGAAGATTGATATTGCGTTGCCCCTAACCAGCCGCTAACAGTTCCACCCACCAGACATTGTGGACCATCAGGTCGGAGGAGTTGTCGAAAATGACACGATTTAAGTCTTTGTTTATTGCCGCTGCGAGCCTGATTTGCTTCTCGGCCAGCCAGGCCGATGCGTCGGTCATTGTGGACTCGTTCACGGTCACCCCGACCACGGTTGCGGCCGGCGGTAGCCCGACCTTCTCGTTGCAGCTGACCTTCACCTACGACACGGGTCCGAAGAACCTCGAAAAGTATGACGGCACTGTTTCGTTCCTCGACGGCAACGGCGACGTCAAGGTCGTCGGCCCGATGACGGTCAACGTGAACAAGAACACCGGCTCGGTTACGGAAACTTTCTCCTATTCGGCCTTCAGCCTGCCGCCCGGCCAGTATCCGACGTCCTACACCTATGATTTCAACGCGACGTATCCCGGCGCGTCCGCGACACACCACTACACCGGCTCTGGCGATGGCCCGCTCGTGACCGCCGTTCCGGAGCCCGCTACCTGGGCGATGATGGTTCTCGGCTTCCTGGGCGTCGGCTTCGTGTCGTATCGCCGTCGCGCTGGGTCCTCGCTTCGTCTGGCCTAATACCAAACGACTGACCTGATCTTGGAAAAGCCGCTGCAAAGCGGCTTTTCTTTTGTCTGCGATCCTCCGAGCCAGAATTTTCTGCGCCGCCGCCAGGCGGCTTTTGATTTTTGGCGAGGTCAGCTGTGCCGAGTTCGATTTAATCAGCGTTCCGGGGTTTGCGTAGCGTGGGACGCAGGGTTGAACCCAAATCACCTCCGAAGCGACTAAGCCCGCACGATGGCGGCGCTGTGGCGGGTGCGCTGACGTTAACCCTGCCACGCACAGTTGAGTGATTTTGGGCTTACCTCCATCATTGATGACGACAAACGGTAAAATCTAAGATAAATAGCAGGTTAAATGGTCCCAACTTAATCGTCGGGCCAGCCGGAGAATTGGAATGTCGTTTAGGTCATTTTCATCCATCGCTTTCATTGCCGCCTGCCTCGCCTCGTCGTCGGCCCTGGCCTCTGAGATTACGGTGACGAGCTATGACATGAACAATGGTAATGGGGCGACGCAGTACACGTTCGGCCCAAACTATTTCGACTTCAGCTACACGAATAACGTGACGCATACGGTTGACCCGAACGCCGGCAAAAATGGCTCGAACCAGCCGGTCCCTAATAATGCTGCGCCCAAGGATGCACTGCTAACGGGTGGCAAGGGCATTTTGGCCGACGGGACGATCGCAACTCAGGTCTATTCATTGGTGACAGGTGCGACCGGAACGATTCAGAATGGTACGTATCTGAACGGGCAGCCCACCCAGTATGTCGGGTGGAAATACCAGGATCCGACCATCGTATTTCACCTGCAGCCCGGCAGTCAGGTTGGTTCGATCAACCTCTATGTTGCAGCCAACAACCCTGCCATTGGGAATCTCAACGGTCTGGTCGCGGCGCCGCAAAATGTGCTGTTGAATGTCGATGGCAAGTCCGTAGCAGCGAGCATGGCGGAAACCCTGCTCAATCCGTTTACGGCCATGATCACGCTGAGCGGGTTCGGCTCGTTGTCCTCGAGTTCATTGTTCAGCCTGACGCTCGAGCGGGGAGCGTTGCAGCAGGACGGTATCAACTACCGGGATAATCACGTCGTCGGACCAAACGCAGGCAAGGTATGTGATCCGATGTGTTTCGTCGATGACGTTAGCGGCTTCTACGAAAATGCGGCGTTGGGCAATAATGGTTTGGGCTACGAGCCCTGGATCATGTTGAGCGAAGTGCAGTTCTTCTCGTCGGCTGTTCCCGAGCCCTCGACGTGGATCATGATGATCGCTGGTTTCTTCGGGATCGGCACGCTTGCTTATCGCCGCAGGCGCGAGTTGGCGTCCGCCTGATCTTTCTTGGCGCTCCTTCAGTAGCAGGAATGCGCGCTGAAGGGCGTACGGGCCGTTTCCACAGGGTCGAGTTGGTAGAGTCGATGTATCTGTGTCGGCCGAGCCGAACTGTCTTGCCTTGCGAATAGGCGAGCAGGGTTTTTATTCCCATTGAGGCGATCTCATCAGGGGCGAGCGACTGCTACTTGTTGTCGCGCCCTGACGCAACGATGTCACGCCACCGAGAAATCCCTCCGCCGCTTGGGAGTCGATCTGTCGACTCGTTGGCCGAGATGATATGGGAGGTTGCGGCGCGCAACCTTTGGCGGAGACATGTGATGTTGCCTGACTCGATCACGAGCGTGCTGCTCGCCGCGCTCAACGCGGCAGACGAGGCAGTCGAGCGTGATTCGACCCTGACCGAACCGATCAGCGCTGAAGCCGCTCCCGCCGCGCAGGCCCTGGCCAATTTTGCCAAGCTGTCGATGCCGGATTTTGGAGAAGACCGTCCGAACCGGTTTGCGGCCACCATCTGTTTGAGCATGGAAAAATTCAAGTCGGCGTCTTGATCGGACTGCGATCTCGGAGGCTTCATCGCACTGGCGCGTGAGTCGGCTTGTCCGGTTGGCAGGGGCATTTCTCGCGCGCGGCGGATTGTCGATTCGGCTATATTTTGTCACGAATCAGTAAGCGTTCGATTCAATATCCCGAAAATCCCAGCAAGACAGATCTAGCGACGCGAGAGTGCTCTCCCGCGGCTGGCCTTTGCGATTCGCCTCGGCGGATGACGACGATCAGCAAGGGCTCGCCGGCAAAGCTGTTTTCATTCCCGCTTCAATTGACGAGGACAAGTTCGTGAACATTTTGAAGATTGCGTCGGCTGCTCTGCTTGGCGGCATGCTTGCGGTGACATCCGCCAACGCCGGCGTCGTGACCGAGCAGTTCAATTTCAAGAGCGATTCCTACGTCATTCAGGGACAGTTTACGTACGACAACGCCACGCATGACGTCCAAAACATTACCGGGACGGTTCTCGCAACCGGCCTTGCTGCGGGATTTGGCGGTGCAATCCATGGCATCGTTGCTTCCCCAGTGGATTCCAACAATCTGCCCTTCTTCGTGGTCGACAATAAGTTCGATCCTGCCGCGGGAGGCTTCTCCTTCTACGGAATCCTGTTTTCGTTCGGGACCGGAAACTACGGCAATTTGTTCTCCTACGATCCCGCGCTTTCCACTTTTCCTCCTCCGTTTCCCGATGCGAGCCCGGGCTTCTCTGCCTTCCTGCCGAATCCTCCAACCTCGACGACAAGCGGCGATTCCGGGCCGCTCTATTCTCCCGGCGAGCTAGGGACCCTTGAATTGAGCGCGGTCGGCGCGGTGCCGGAGCTGCCCACCTGGGCCATGCTGATCTTCGGTTTTCTCGGAATCGCAATAGTGCTGCGCCGAGGACGCCGATTGAGAGCTCTTGCGAGCTGAACGCTGGCCAGCTCAACTGCGAGCGCAGACAGCCGGTAATCTTCCCGGCTTGGACAGGCCCTCGGGGTGGCGTAAGCTGCTCACGGCCTCGGGAGCTTGCCCATGCAGATCGTCGGAACCTGTCTGAATTGCCTGCCGGAATACGGCGCGTTTTGCGTGAATGGGGTGGCCGCGGCGACTATCTTGAGCATTTGCGTCGTCTGGGATCGCTTGCGCCGGCTCGACGTTCAGCGCGATTGAAGCGCGCGCCTCTGGTGTTGCGGTTCTGCCCTCTGACATGCATGTCCCAGCGCTCGTACTCTCGTTGTCGAAAGCCGTGGCGAGACGTATCGAGCCATGGCGATGCGCACGATATTCATTGGCCAACGTGTGTTGCGCTTTGTCGGCGGCTGTCCCCGATTCTAGCTTATGCGAAACTTTTTCGGAGCTGCCTGGTAGCCGCGATCCCGCTGCTGAGGCGCCGTGTTCATGTTGCGAGCACATGAGCATTGATGCTTGGGCACGTTTTGCAGCTCGCGGTACGAAGAGTGTCACGGAACCTTGATCGAACTCCTTTGCATCGGCCTGTGACCAACGCAGGGAAAGCGGACAATCGATCTGCTCGGATCCAGTCTGCTTGGTTTTTTGGGCGGGGATTTTCATGAAAGAGATATTGCCGAAGGCACGGAAGCCGCGCGAGACGACGAAGCCGAAGCGCATTCGTAAGAAGGCGCCGACTCCAGAAAGTATCGCGGAGCAATATCTGGAAGTATTGCGGTTAAGACAGCGGTTGCTCGAGGCGCATGCTTCGCGGTCCACCCGCCAGTGAGAATGATGACCATGCGTTCACTGTCGTCAATTTCCCAGGGGCTCTGACCGTCGAAATCCGCGGGGTGTCGGGGCTGGGCTAAGGCGTGCCATCCAGGCTTGCTGCGCGCTCCGTCATGAGCTCGAACGAAAAGTCGATCCTGCCAGCAATCCAATTCCTGCAGCCAATGGGGTCTGGCATAGACACAAGACCCCAGCTCCGAGTTCGGATCGGAGCTGGGGCGCTAGCTAAGTTCATCAAGGAGCGTTGTGTGTTCGTGCCGGACTGCGCAGATCATCGCGCGATGAAGTCAGGCTCGCATGCCTTCTGAGAGCCTTTCAGATTGTAGCGGTCGCCATCGCCCGCTTGCGGCGATAGGTCATGAAACCGAGGCCGCCAAAGCCCAGAAGCATCATGGCCCAGGTGGAAGGCTCGGGCACCGCGCCAGCGACGGGAGGCGGGTTCGACGTCACGTCCGAGAGGTGCCCGGTGATCGGATCCTTGGCATCAAGCGAAAATAGATAGATGTCATCGATCGCCAATTTGAACGAACCGCCGTCGTACTTAATCGTCTGAGGCTTGCCAAAATCGATCTCGACGTAGCCCAGGCCGAAGAAGATCAGGCCGACGAGGTCCGCGGTAAAGATGCTCGAGCCGGCGCCGGTCGGCGATGTGAACGAGACCTTCAGGTCGAACGTCGTTGCCGATGGGTCGTCGAACAGGAAGTTCTGAAGCGACATGCTGCCGAGGTTGAGGCTCGGCCCCGACTTGTTCGTAGCCGTCGTTCCCTTGAAGTTGAGCCCGCCTTCGCCGTGAACCGCTCCGCCAGTCGAGGCAGTCGCGGCGGCCGTGCAGCTCGGTCCGCTCGTGAAGCATCCGCTCGTCGAATAGCTATAGACAAGCGCAGCCTGGCTTGGCGCGCTCCAGAGGATGGGCGTAGCAGCCAGGCCAGCCAAGACAATGTTCTTAATCTTCATTTTCTGCCCTGTTGGTATTTTTTGATTTAATTTCTTTTAACTCGCGTTTTCGGCGTAAGCCGATTTCGTAGCGCGGTCAACGTGTAACACTAAGACGGTGTTAAAATATTCGAGACCGCCTTGTTTATATGTACGGTGTGTGAACCCCTGGTCATATTGTGCCGCGGGGGCCCGGTTTCGGGTGCTCCTCGATTAAATTTGCGCTGGTTGGTCGTCTCGGTTGGAAATCACCAAGCCTGGTCGCCATTCTTCTGAGGACAAAAAGAAGACCGCCCAAGGCGGTCTTCCGTGCGACATGCGTCGGGGCAAGAGCTCAAGCTGCGCCGAGTGCGCCTTCCTGCTTGCGACGGCTGGCGAGCAAGCCGAAGCCGGCGAAGCCGAGGATGATCATCGCCCAGGTTGACGGTTCGGGTACGGGGCTTGTGATCGTCGCCGAGAAGGCGGCGTCCCTGAAGGTCACGGACGTCCAGCTGGGACCGTCGGCAAGAACATTGGCCCACACCATGTTGCCAAGGTTGGGG
Source organism: Bradyrhizobium sp. T-1 (assembly GCF_053592855.1). Lineage (NCBI taxonomy): Bacteria > Pseudomonadati > Pseudomonadota > Alphaproteobacteria > Hyphomicrobiales > Nitrobacteraceae > Bradyrhizobium > Bradyrhizobium sp. T-1. Next base: position 1,880,750 of record NZ_CM132115.1, read on the forward strand.
ATTGCGTTGGAGTTGCAGGCGCCAAACGACAAGCAATCCCCAACGGTCGCGAGGCCGCTGTCGTTGGCGATTCCGTAGGTGCTCAGGAACGCAACATAGGTTTGGCCTTGCGTGACGTTGGCACCCACGGGAGAGAAGTCGAGAAGGCCGGCTGCGCCAGACACGACGGGGCTCTGCCAGAGCAGAGTGGTCGGCTTGGAGCCGTCCCACAGGTACACCGCGCCATACAGCGAAGGGATGGTCGAGCTGTTCAGCGTGAACCGAAAATCGGTAAGTGCGCCCGTCGTCGAAGCGGTGAACGTCTGTCCCACGAATTGCGTTTGCTGACCGCCGACCGAAGCGCCGGAGAGGTACATAAAGCTGTCGGTGTTGGTCGGATTGCTGATCACGTCAGCTGACGCAGGGGCCGCATGGGCCAGAAATCCTGCGATGGAAAGTGCAGTTATTTTACGAAACATAAGAGACAGCTCCCATTTTTCTTAGAGTGAGGGAGACGTCGCACGACGGTTCCGATGCCTTGATGACAGTGAGGCAACGGACGTCCGGGCTATTTGCCGCATCCTCATTCGGAGCTTGGTGACGCAGGCGTGCTTGGTCACGCGCATCTCGCGGAACTCAACTTTCGTAGCAAGCAGGCTTCAGTCCGAGCAGTCCTTGCAGCCCTCGCACGTGATCAACGTCGTCGACTTTGTTCATCTTCATAAACGGCCATTCATTTCCAACATGCATTTTGCGTCGTTGACCAGAATCGAATTGACGAAAACTCAGCCAGGGCGTTAGGCTTCATCGCAATACCACAGCAAGAATCTCGTCACGTACGCCCGAATTTTCGTGCGCTGCGTTCCCCACGTGGAGTGGTGTTGCTGCGGTTGTTTGCTTGGCTTGGAATTTTTTGCATGTTGAGCGGGTCTACGGGACGTTGATCGAACCACGCTGCACGTCGCGTGACCAACATTGCTTCGGTCGTTGTGGTTCAATGCATTGGTACACGTTTTGCTTCTTGTTAGACCTTGGAGATTTTCATGAAAGGTGCTTTTCCGAAGGGACGGAAACCCCGTGAATTGAAGAAGGCCAAGCGGGTGCCAAAGCGGCCTCCGGTCGGAGAAACTATTGCTGAGCGCTACCTTGAAGTCTTGCGGCTCAGGCAGCGTGTCCTCGAGGCGGATACCTGGCGCCTCGATCGTCACTAAGGATTTGGAAGATGCGCTCGCTTTACGTCACGTCACTCGTGGTCGGGATGGTTGCTTGGCTTTGGGCGATCACCACGGGAATCGTGTGGATCTTTGGCGCATAAGACCAGCGACCAGACAAGGACCGCCCGAGGGCGGTCTTGGAAGACGAATCATTGCCTGGTTCATCAGATCGCGCTCGGGGCCGGTCGATTGCGGCTTCGATAGGCAAAAAAGCACATTCCGCAAAGTAACGGACGTGACGACTCGCCCCAATTGAGCGAGCGCCTTCAGACGACGGCTGCTCAATAGTTGATGGACGTCTGCGCGAAGATGCCCTCGGCGCGCTTGTCGCCGGCAACCCTGAATCGGTATTGCAACGTCAGCTCCCAATAAGAGGGAGGCGCAATATACTTTGTCTCGCCGAACCAGTAGCGGATGGAGCCGCCGAGGCCGGCGGAGTAAGCGTCGCGAACTGCGAATGAATCGTCGTAGCTGGCCGCAATGACGGCGTGCGGGAAGAACACCAGGTTTCTGCTGATCGGATCCAGCCGGAAGCTGTGACCAAAGCGTCCCTCGAACAGCCCGACCAGCTGCGTCTTCTCAAAGAAGCGGTCGACCTCCGTGTAGATGTACCAGGTCGGCCAGTGAGTATCGATCGCCCGCAAGTCGGTCCCGACCGTGTAGGAATAGGCTGCTCTGAGCAGCGTATCATCGCGCGCCGCGTCGCCGAGCCGGAACAGCTTGTCGACCTCGAGGACGAGGTTGTGGTCGGAGAACGGCTTCCACCGCGCGCCGGCCATGCCCTGGGTCGTGCGCAGTCCGGTGGGGCCGCCAGCCTGGTCATACAGTGTCTCGAATACCCGACCGAAAACCTCGAACAGCGCGCCGTTGCGGTTTCCGAATTCCTCGGGCCGGTAATAGATCTCGGATCCCAACTGCGAGGTGTAGGTGCTTGCCGGCGAGTTGATGGTCAGGAAGGGATTGGGAGCCGATCCAACCTTGCCGTAGGAAATCGAGCTATTGACCCCCCAGACGCGTGTCAGATCCGCCACCGTCCGCCGTGTCTCGAACAGCTTCTGGTCGTCGATATTGATGCGCCCGTCCGCCTTCGCATCGATGCCTTCCATCAGATAGGCAACGGCCTTCGGATTCTGGAATTGCCGCATCGCCGTGTACCCGGCATCGATGGTCGCCCGGGGAGGAAGTGCACCATTGGCTTTCGCGCGATCGAACAGCTCCAGCGCCACCTTATCGTTGCCGACCGCAACGCCGATATATGCCACGTCCGCGTCCCTGATCGACCGGAGTTGTCCGCGCGCGATTGCCGCATCGAAGATCGCCCGTGCTTCGGGCTTCCGATCCAGCTCCAGAAGCGTGTTGATCTGCGCCTGGATGGCGCCATCCCGCTGAACGTTGGTCAGCGACAGGCGCTCAGCGGACCTGAAGTCCCGCAAGGCCTCTTCCTTCCGTCCCAGGCCTTGATAAGCGTAGGCGCGCCGGATGGTGAATTCATAGTCAAGGCCTGCGCGCGGAATGGAGCGCAGTGCTCGCTGCAGATCCTTGGTCTTGAGCGCGGTGTCGACCAGCGCGAGACGGACATTCCGCACCTGCTCGGGTGGAAGCCCTCGCGCAAGTGCGGTCTCCCAATCGGCCATCGCGCCTCGGTCATTGCCGTTGCGGCTCCGTGCAAACCCGCGCTGCGCGTAGATCTCGGCATTGGCGAGGCCGTCAGCGATCGCACGGTTGGCTGTGGCTTCAGCTTCGGCGGGCCGGCCGGCCGTGAGCTGCAGATTGATCAGCAGCAGCCGGGTGCTGGCGATCTCGGGCGCGTCCGCGATCGCCTTCTTGGCCTCCTCGATCGCTACGCCGTAGTTCTTGGCCCGGCTGGCCTCGTAGGCCTTTCCAGCCGCTTCAATGCCCTCGGCCTTTTTGTCGATGGGCGTGGCAACGCTTTGAACGAGCGGCGCCTGCAGACTGCACACCGAGCCATAGGGCGTATCGCGGCAATCCTGCACGGGCATCGGCATGAGCTTGCCGTCGCCCTTCAGCGTCGCCTTGCCTTCGGCAGCGGCATCAGCGTCGCCGATCCGTGTGACGACCAGCGGGTCCGTCTTGGGATAGGGTTGAAGCAGGCTCTGGACCGCTCGAGCGTCGCCAGACGCAAGGGCTGCGTCGGCCGCAATCAATCGGATCTGCTTCTTCTCGGTGTCGGTGAGATCGGGCAGACCAAGTGCCGCATTGAAGTCGGCGGCGGCGAGGGTCCGGTTGCCGAGCTTCTGGTAGATATAAGCCCGCCAGACCACCGGCACGTAGTTACCGGGATCGAGCTTGATCGCCTCCGATGCGGTCTCGGCGGCACCTGCAAGGCTGTTGTCGGCGAGTTGGGCCGCGAGCAAGAGCAGCCGATAGGACATCACGTCCGGTCCGTACTCCACGGCCTTGCGAGCGGCACGTATGGCGGCCTTCGTGTCACCCCGTTCGAGCGCCTTGTAGCCCTCGCCAGCCGGCTGTTGTGCAAGGCGCTGGCGAATGCTGGCTTGCCGGGACTCGAGCTCCTGGTTCGAGGCGAAGGTCGCAAGCGCCGCCGCAGTCGCCTGTTCAGCCGATGCGAGATTTCCTGCGGCAACCAGCGAGTCGATCAACAGCAATCGCAAGCGGAGGATGTCGGGCCGCAGCGCGACCGATGCAGCAGCCTGCGCCGCGGCCGCTTGATAGTTGCCTTGTCCAAACGCCTTATAGGCCTCTTCGGCAGAGGTGTAGGCTTCGCCCTCGAGCGGACGATCCGGGTCAGCGCTTTGGGCGCCCGCCGGGCAGCCCAAGACAAGCGAAAGCAGAAGACCGCCGATGGCAGCCCGCAGCTTACGTCGTCCCGGACGTTCAGCACCCCAAATAAACATGGCCCCCAACAGGCGGATAAAACTTACGTCCCAGAGATTAGCGGAGGGGGCGATTTGGCGGAACCGGAATTTGATCTCCGACCGCAACAAGGCCTTCAAAAGTCATGATTTTCCGCGGTGTGTTGCGCAATTGCTTCGATAATTGTTCTGCAGTTTCAGGTAGCAGGCCGCTCATCAGAGAAAATTAAGCTTTTCATCGATTTTTTAAGGCATCTGCAACCTTGCCGCGCCACGCGGCAGAAGTGGAAATACTCTGTGGTGCCCATTCGCCAACGGCGTCGGGCCCGTTCTGGATTTGCGCTTCGTTGAACTGCCAGACGAGGTACCTGACGGAGGCCGTCGTGAATTCGCTCGATTGGAGATATTGCAGCAGCGTCGCCCAGGGCCCGACATCTCCGGGATTCCATTTCAAGGCGACGGGCCGGTCGATCTTGTTGGACAGGCGCTGCGGAAACCCGAAATAGGGCTGCACGAAGCTGTTGCCGACGACGGCGACCGGAGACGGGTCTGGGTCGAGCAGCCCGGCTGCAGGGGGAGCCGCCGCGCGGATGACGTAGGCTTCGGGCCCGATCGCTCGTTTTCGTTCTGGAGGCAGGAAGTTGGCGGCAAGATCGCCCAGGTGCCGGTCGCTCATCCATTCGCCCAGCGGGGCTCCGGTGCCCGGCTTTCCCGGCAGCGGTCCCTCGGTCGTGATCATATCGGCGACCAGATCCGCCGTGGCTTCCGCCGCGAAAGTCGTCCAGTGGAAATCGGTGCGGTAAAACACCTCTTTTTTTGCGGCCAGCACGGTTCGGAGCGCGTCCCGGACGTCGGGAGCTTTGATGCCCTCGGCACGCAGCCCGGTAAGCAGCCGGTCGTAGCGTGCCCGCACGAGGTCGGACATGGCTGCGCCGTCGGGGAGCAGGGCTTCGTAATAGCGTGGCTTCAGGGGGACCACCACGACGACCAATTTAACGTTCTTCTCGGCCAGCAGGGTTGCCGTTTCCGAGATCAGCCGGAGCGAGGCCCTTTCGGCCTCCGGTTTTGCCGTCGTCAGGCTCTCCCAACCCGCGAACAGCCAGTTGGACCGGCCTTCCACGACGGCGTCATTGGCCTGAACCGGCATCGCCGCGAGACATAGAAGGAGGCCTGTCGCCGCCACGATTTTTTTGAATTTAATCAGACGGCTGCTGATGGGGGAAAAAACCGGTGCGTCCGGCGCAGGCTGGGCAAAAATCATGCAAGTCAGGGCTGTTTTGGCGGTTCGCGGCAACGATAGCTGAAACTGGCCCGGCGCCAAGAGGCCATCAGCTCGTGACTTAATACTTAGTCTGATTGGTTTTTGCTCGATTGACAGGGAGGTGCATCAGGCGCTATGGATTACCGTCAATTAAAATTTAATTAATTAAAGGGAGGTGAGCTGATGAATATTAAATCCGTGGTGGCTGTGGCCTTCGCGCTGGCGTTTTCCGGACTTGGTGCAACGGCATCCCAGGCTGCGACGCTGACGGGTAATCTCACCGCCGACAACCAGTTCTCGGTCTACATCAGCACGAACGACTCGTCTATCGGCACGCTGCTGACGCAGGGAAACAACTGGCCGACGACCTATTCGTTCTCGACCAACCTCTCGTCCGGCACTTACTATCTTCATGTCGTCGGTGACAATTTCTTTGGTCCGGCCAACATGGCCGGCGGCAATCCTGATGCTTTCCTTGGTCAGTTCTCCTTGACCGGCAACTATGTCTTTTCCAACGGCTCCCAATCCCTCCTGACCAACACGACCAACTGGCGCGCGTCCGACGCCACCGGTGGAGCGGTTAACTGGTCTGCGCCGTCGGGAACCCCGATCAGCTACGGCACGAATGGTGGTTCGAACATCTGGACCAACAACAACGGTGGCCAGCCGCTGAGCAATATCTCGACGAGCGCGCAGTGGATCTGGTCGAGCCCGGATCTGACCGGAGAGATGTTCCTCTCCACGACGATCTCCGCCGTTCCGGAGCCCTCGACTTGGGCAATGATGATCTTCGGCTTCCTCGGCGTCGGCTTCCTTGCCTACCGCCGTTCTGCCGGAAACGTGCGGCTCGCCTGAGCGACGCGAAACTATTCTCAATACGCGAAGGCCGCCGTGAGGCGGCCTTCTTGCTTTCTGGCGTTGACGTCCATCGCCCCGAAATGTTTGTGCGGCTGAACGGTCTATCGCGCAGCCTGTTTGCGCAACCGCTCGAGAAAGCGCCGCTCCGCATCGGTGAGCGGCGCGGTCAACGATCGCATCGGCCATTCCCATATGACGACCTTGGCCTTTGCCAGGCCGCTCGGGTTCTTTTCGAGCAGTCCCAGCAAAGCTCCCGCAAAGCCGCCTCCGGGCTCGCTGACCTGTGCGACTTCTCGCGACAGGGCCACCTGCAAATAGTCGGCGAATGCCGAGTTCAGCGAGAAGGATGAGCCGGCAAGAATGACGGACGCGTCCTCGGCATCGTCAAGCAAGCCGCCGCCGCGCTCAATCTCGGCCTTCACGTCGCGCTCCTGCTCGGGCGCCGGTGCCAGCCGGATCGGCGCCTCGGTCAGGCCTGCGAGCCGGGCGAGATCACCTGTCCGATTGCGCCAGGTGCCTTCGGACAGTCGAACCCTGTCGCCGCCGGGTCCGATCGTCACCGTGATCGCTTGCGCGATCTTGTCCGCTGCAAATCGGGCACCCGATTGATCCCAATGCGTATCCTGGTGCCAGTAGCCCGGGCGGGGCCAATCCGGTCTCACATCGACGATGATGGCGCCGTTGATGCGCGCAAGCTCCTCCCGGAAGTGATCGCGACTCCGGGACTGAAGCGCTCGCATGCCGCACAATTGCTCTTCGACCCGCTCGGCCTTGTCCGGGACCGGCACGATCACGAGGGCAGTGCCGAGCCGCAACACCGAGCGCACGAGATAGGGCAGCAACTCTGCGCGCGCCTTCATGTAGTCGGCGTCAGATCTATCGGCCCTCAGTTCCTCGATCGAATAGAGCCAATCACCGCATCCCGCGTGAACCTGGCGGCCTGCATCATGCAGCAGGCGATATTGCGCGCCGATCACCAGTCCGTCGAGTGTGGAGCTCCGCGGCACCGCATTGAAAATCGCCTTGTCGATGTGCTGGGCAAATTGGCCGTTGGTGAGATCATTCACGGTCGTCGTTCTCAGCACTTCGCCGAGCGCGTCGTGGCCTCTGGTCAGCACCGCGGCCAGTCCTGAGAAGATCACTGCGAGCACGAGGAGAGCCCTGATCATCGCGCGTGCTCCCTAGAACTGGAAATACAGGAACGGAATCACGGTGCGGCTTTGCATCGTCCATAAGGCGCAGAGCCACAAGAGCAGTGCCAATTCGAACGGTGGGCGCGCGACGTAGCGCCGCAACGGGTGGTCGGGCAGCGCCGGCGCGTAGACCACGAACAGACCGAGGCAGAGCGTCAGCAGTTCGGTCGGCCGCGCCGACGCGATCATCGGCGACGAAAAGGACTGCCCGTTAAATCCCAGCAGTCCCGACATCATCGTTTGGGCCACCTGCCAGTCCTGAGCGCGAAACAGCAGCCAACCGATCATGACGAAAATCATTGTCAGGAGATGCGAGACGAGTGCCGAGATGGCGGGCGCACCGGCCGAATTCCAGAGCCGCGCCGCGATCAACCCCAGCCCATGCCAAATGCCCCAGACCAGAAAAGTCCAGCTTGCGCCGTGCCAGAGGCCGCCAAGGGCCATCGTCACCAGCAAGTTGAAATAGGAGCGGACCGTGCCGACGCGGTTTCCGCCGAGAGGTATGTACAGGTAATCGCGGAGCCAGCTCGACAGGCTGATATGCCAACGGCGCCAGAATTCGGTGATCGATTTGCTCAGATAGGGATCGTCGAAATTCTCCGGAAACTTCAAACCGACCATCAGGCCCAGCCCGATCGCCATGCTGCTATAGCCGGCAAAATCGAAGTAGAGGTGCAGCGTGTAGGCGGTGACGGTCAAGGCGACATCGGCCATGCCAGGGTTCGGCAGCGAGTAGCCGGCATCGACGAGCGGCGCGAGCGTGTCTCCGAGCAGCACCTTCTGGGCAAAACCGAGCATGAAGCGGCGCCATCCTTCGGTGAACTCCGAAAGATCGAAGGAGCGCGACGTCAGTCGTTCCGCCACCGACTGGTAGCGCACCACGGGACCTGCGACGAGATGGCCGAACATGGCCTGATAGGTGGCGTAATTCACCAGGCTTGGCTCGGCGGCGACGGTCTTTCTGAAGACGTCCACCGAATAGGAGATGGCGCCGAAGACGAAGAACGAGAGGCCGATTGGCAAAGGCACCGCCGTCCAATGTCCAATCGGCGCTCCCAGAGCCAGCAGGCTTTCAGCGAGCAGGTTTGCGTATTTGAACCAGATCAGGCTCGCGAGAGGCGCAAGGATGGCGGCGAGCAGCGCGATCCGACGTTCTCTTCCTGCGCTTCGGACGATCCAGAGGCCCGTCGCCCACGACCAGCAGGCGATGACAATGAGGAGCGGGAGAAAGTCGAACCGCCACCAGCCATAGAAAATCAGGCTGAACAGCAGGATCGAGGCATTTCGGAAGCGGGCAGGGACGATCGCATAGACGAGCAGAAATACAGGCAGAAAAAGAAAGACGAAGGAGTCGCTGACGAACACCATCGGCGTGCGGCCTAGCGCTCTCGATAGGGCTCGGTCTCATCCAATTGACCGGTCAGACGAAGCCGTTCGGAATCCTTGCGAAGGAATAGGCTGTAGTAATCGCCGGCGCGCAGCTGAGGCAGCGTCAGGGACGCGTTGGCTTCGCCGCAGGCGCCTTCGAGCTTTGCGGTTACGGGATTGATCGTGCGAGACTGTACGGTGGCAAACGGAGTTTGCTGAAAGATCGTCGGTCCATCCGCAATTTTCAGCGTGGCCGTGCACCCGGGTACGAGATTGAAGAAGCGCAGCTTGGCTTTCAGGCCATCGCCGGAGCTTTGGCCCTCGTCGATGGACTGGACGGCCCAGCTCGAGTTCGTCTTCGAGATTACCAGGGTGAGATAGGCCTCGGCGCCCGGCACAACATCTTTCGAGATCGTGGAGCCGTTGACGGCCAGGTTGAGCGGCTTCTTTCCCGGAACGGCACGATAGGCGCTCGCGCCTGTGGCCTCGTTGATCTGCAGATCCGCCGAATTGACCTGAACCTGAGGGCGATCCCCGTCGGACAATGTGGTCACCCTGATGAAGGCATATCCCGGCGGCGGTCTGGTCGCGTACAGGCGGCCGATCTCTTGTCCCTGGCTCCGGGGGGCCATGGCGATCGGGAGGGACAATAGCAGTGTCGCAAGGCCCATGAGCCGTAGGCAAGAGCGACTGCGGAAAGTTGACGGAAAGGCCATGCCGGGATTGGGGTGCGGTTTGAATTGAGCCCAGACATAGCATCCAACTCATCGAGCGGAAATCAGTGCAAGCGCGACCGCTCCTCGCATGGCAAACGGAATTGGTTAGCAATGTCCTTGGGCGGCGGCGCTCGCCTCCAACGAACTGGCTCGTCATCCCTCTGGCCGCCCCGGCTAGCCTTGATTCCCCGGGGCTGCCGCGCCGCCCATCGGCGGCCGATGTGGCAGATAGATCGCAACGGCGGTTCGGCGAGAGCCAGACGGCCCAGGGCCGGCCTTGTGGCCTTGTCCTGCGGATAAGAGACTATTAAGACTATTAACTCTGTGGAATTTGAATCGGGCGGATCCGAGGGGCAAGACAATGCTGAAACTGGCTGGAGCAATCGCCGGTCTTTCGATGATGCTGGCAGGTGTGGCGTCCGCGGCGCCGCTTCTGGCTCAAACCGCGGTGCCTCATTCCAATCTGGCGGTCGAGCAAGTCAAAGTGATCTGCGACGAGGGCGGGCGCTGCTATCGTCCCCCGGTCCGCAAGCCGGTCGCACGCTGGGTCTATGGGGACGGCAATTTTTACGGCCCATATGAGGGCCCTGGCTACTACGGTAATCCGCGGCTGAAGTATCGGGTATTTCCCTATTTCTGGTGGTAATGCGCTGCGATCGGCATGGATGATCGGCACTCGCTGGTCGGGCCGCCGGATGTTCAATTGGTTTGCTAACGGTCCTGGAGGTTTGCGATGACTGATTTGTTCACCCCCAGACAGCTGAGCTTGTCCTTGCGCGGGGCCATCTGTGCCGCGTTGCTGTGCACTGCCATGGTCACGACAATCCCGGTGCGCGCCGCAGAGAACGGACCGTCGTCACCGGCGTCCGCAGCGGCCCCTTCCACCCCGCTCAACGATTTTCGCACTCAGCTGGGCGATGTCCGCAAGAGCCTCGAAGGGGTGAACGCGAGGATTGAGGAAAAGGCGAAAACGATCGAATCCCTGTCCAGGCCCGACGCTGCGAAGCAGCAGGTCGAGGAGCTTCAGGCCCTGATTTCTCAGACGCTGGGGCTGGTCGCGGACAACGGCGAGATTGCGAAGCTTGGTGCCCGCGCGCTGGGATATGCTCGCTCCAAGCAGGAGCAGATGCACAACGACACCAAATTCACGCCGTCCGAACGGCAGGCCCTGCAGAAGCGCTGGGATCAGAACGTTGCCGAAATGGTGAAAGCGACGGACGATTTGGCCAAGGCCAGCGGCGAATTTGCGCAGCTCCTGAAGACCGTCCAGACCCGGGGCGACTATGCTTCCGAGGTGCTGGAGGTCGAGAACGCTGACGAGATGGTCAGGGTGGTGCGGAATCTCGCCGGTGACGTGCGGGGAGCCTCGGAAGGATTGAAGCTCTTCATCCGAAGCCTCACGCCGCCGGAGTCATGAGGCTGAAGCTTACTTGCGCCGTTTTGGCTGCGCTCGCGGTTGGACTGGCTGGGTGTGACTGGCGCGAGGAAACAGGTTTCGTCGAGGTGAAGAAAAGCTTTGCCAGCTTGGCCGTCGGCGACACGCTGGTCCTCAATGAAACGATGCTCGATTTCGGCACCCGCAGCAGCCTCGTTATTCAGCAGCCGACCGGCACGGCCGGTCTGCAGGTCAGACGGGGTGAGACAAGCCGAAAACTCTGCGAGTTCGCGGTCCGAAAGAATCGGATGGTGACCGTGACATTAGCGGCGGCAAATGGCGGTCTTCGCTGCTCCGTGCAATCGTGAGACTGAGAGAGGGACCTGCCTCCCGGAGGCGGCGCTATGGCAGGCTCGCTCCGTCTCGGCACAGGCTTGCAGGGGGCCGCGAGCAATCTACCCTTGGACCGTATCCTTGCCTATATAATGAGCCGTATTAATTCGGTATTGACCGCGATTAAAAAATCAACAACATTGGCAATTATTTAAATCGACTTTTTATCTCCCTTGGCGAGGGGGCGGTTGGGGCAACGACATGCCGAAATCGAAGGTGCTGTCCTTCGCGGTCCCGTTTCTGCCGGATGTCGAATCCCTCTAGACCATCGAGACTCGATTCCTCGCCGAGTTTTTCGCGTGGGGCAATCTATGGGCCGAGCAGAACTTCATTTTTCCGATCTGCGGCGTCTCCAGCAAGCGCTGGAAAATATCGCGTCCGACCTCGATGAAATCGAAGGACGTTCCCATACGCGTCTTCGCGACCTGGCAAAGAATCTGTATGACAGCCCCGGTCGCAGTCTCGAAACCTGCATGTCCAACTTCGAAATCGCGGTGCGGGGCCGCCTGGCGAATTAAGGCGTCGTTCGCGCTCCGAGACCTCGGGGTTTTAAGCGTCGTTCGGCAGCTATGGCCTTCGACTGCCACGACATAACATGCGTGTCGTTGATCGGTGTAAGAGAACCTCTAAGACGATCAGCTCTCGCAGGGCTTGCGTCCAAGTCGAGCGTCCCGAAATGTGCCAGGCTCTCTCTGCCAGGTTGCACTTGGCGAACGGCGCAGCTTTTCTGCCGAATCGGTTCTTCGTCGCGCTCGACGACTGCGGCAAGTCCACGCCAGCTGCAATGCTGAAGCAAAATTCATGGCAGAGTTGCATGCCGACGCTCTCTTGTCGTGATGCACCTTCAGATGGCAATCCGATGAACTTCTCGTAACTGACGGCTGTTCGCCGAGCGCAGTTGCCTGACGTGCGCATCTACGCATCTGTGTGCGCGTAATTTCGAAGCGGAACTTGATTGGAAATGCGGCAACCAGCGCATTCGTGTGTCGACGTTGTGACAAATGCTTGCTCAGTTGCAAATCAATCAAAATACACTCACTCAATCCTTGCGTCGCGAAAGTTTTGCGTGCGGCGCCACAATCTCGCTGCGATCACTCAACACCTTGTCGCGCGGGGATGAGGCGAGTCTTTCAGCATCACGATGAGCGTCAGGCACTCCTCGACACGCAGAGGTTCGAATGGCTGTTGCAACTTACGGTTATGAAGGCGCGCATGCGCTGTTGTCCGCGCGCGGCAGTGCTCTTCAGAGACCGTTTCAGATCGTGATCATAGCTGCCGATTTCCTGCTGATCCTGCTGAGTTATGTGATTGGGGCGTCCCTCTACGGTGCAGCAGTTGCTTCACCCGCAGATGGCGTGTCGGTAGGAGCCGGGTTGTTCGTCGGAGTCGTTTTCGTCACGGTCGCCTATTTTCGGGATGTCTATGCGACGCACCGACTGCTCAATCTGGTCTGGCAGCTTCGAAAGGCGCTCTTCATCTGGTTGACGTCGCTGACCATCCTGGCCGTCGTGGCCTTCTTATTGAAGTCGACGGACAACCTCTCCCGAGGAACTGTCCTCGTCTTCGCTGCTATCGGTGGCACCGGCCTGATCAGTCTCCGCTTCGTCTGGCAGGCCGTGTTCGGTACGAGCTTTGCGAGAAGTCGTCTGGTTGATCGCAAGGTGATCTTGCTGAGTCTGCGGCCGCTCGATTTCACCTCTAGCCGCTTCAAGGATTTGCGGCGGAACGGCTTTGATGTCGTTCGCCATTTTGTCCTCGGGGGCGATTGCGATGATGATCACTGGGAGCGAGCGATCCGCGACGTCATCCGTCAATCGCGTTCGGCCGATGTTGACGAATATCTGCTCGCGATCGACTGGAATGAGCTGCCGCTGCTGCGCAAGCTGGGGCCTTATTTGCGCGCTGTGCCGCAGCCGATACGCCTGTTGCCCGACGATCCGATCGCAGATCTGGTGGCCCGTCCGTTTCTCCCGGTCAGCGGAAGCGTCGCGATCGAGATTCAGCGACCGCCCCTCAGCATCTTCGAACGGCTGCAAAAGCGCTGTCTCGACGTGGGAGTGGCGCTGTTTGCGCTGGTGCTCCTGACGCCGTTGGTGCTGACCGTTGCCGTTCTGATCAAGCTGGATTCCCCTGGAACCATCATTTTCCGGCAGTCACGCCGCGGCTTTAATGGCAAGCCGTTCGAGATCTGGAAGTTTCGCACGATGACGGTCTGCGAGGATGGTGAGACGATCAGGCAGGCAACCAGAAGGGATGCGCGGATCACCAGGATCGGGCGCTTCCTTCGCATGACGAGTATCGACGAACTGCCGCAGCTCTGGAACGTGTTGCGGGGCGACATGTCACTGGTCGGGCCGCGTCCGCATGCGCTCGCCCATGACAACTACTATGACGAGCTGATCAGCAAATATGTCTATCGCCATCACATGAAGCCGGGCCTGACGGGCTGGGCTCAGGTGAACGGATTCCGCGGCGAAACGCCGACGATCGACCTGATGGAAAAACGGGTCGAGTATGACGTTTGGTACGTCGGCAATTGGAGCATCTGGCTCGATCTCAAGATCATGGCGCGCACGGCCTCGGCTGTGCTGTTCCAGGAAGCTTATTGAGCCAGCATCTTGAGGCGGATCAGCAGGGGAGCACCAATCAGCCCCGGCTTCACTTGGGCGGCGGCTTCCGAAAGAAGCGCATAATCGTATCGCCGAGCGCGATGAGCGGCGGCGCGAGGACGAAGAAAGCGCCCATCGCGACGGAAACGATGACGTGCCGAAGCAAGAGCGGTTCGTCCTGGTCTGCTTCTCTCTGGCTGCGCTCGATGACCGCCGGCGAGAGCGTTTTCGCGCGAGACGTCGGCAGAGGCTTGCGCGGGCGAATAACGAGCAACACGAACAGAATGTTGAGCAGAACCCAAATAGCCAAAATTGTGAGGACGATCCGCATCCTAAGCCACCGGAAATGAACGAAGAAATAGGATCGAAGCTAACCTCTCGGAACCCGGAAGACAAGATGCCCAAATTTTTGGCAGTCGAGGCGTCAATCCTGGCTTCACGCTAGGGCAGGCGCTGCATCTTGCGAATTCCGGACGAATACGGAGATCGAGCGCCGGCAGGGCAGTGCGTGAGGGGCCTGTCCATGGACTGCTGTGTCAGTTCCGATACCAGCTCGCCAAGTTCCACGTCGTGACATCCCACCCCGAGATATCAGTCACGAGGCTGTTGACGGCGCCGCCGACGATGTAACGCGACAGCAGCGGCAGGAACACGTTGGCCTCGCAGAAGATCTCGTTGACCTTGATCAGGAGCGCTGCGCGCTTGATCGGGTCGAGCTCCTGCTGCGCGGCCTTGTAGGCCTTGTCAGCCTCTGGATCTGACCAGCGCGAGACGTTACGGCCGAGCCATTTGTTGTCCTTGTTGGCGACCTCCCAGGAGACGCACTGGTTCAGGAATCGCTCCGGATCCGGCTGCGGTTGCGTAGCGTTGTACATCTCCATGTCGCAATAGAATTTCGAGTAGGTGTCGGGGTTGCCGACGTCCGACGAGAAGAACACCGACGCGGTGACCGATTTGAGCTCGATCTCGATGCCGGCCTTCTGGCAGGCCTGCTTGATGATGGCCTGCGTCTTCTGTCGTGGGGAATTGGTCGAGGTCTGGAAGACGTATTTGAGCTTCTTGCCGTCCTTCTCGCGGATGCCGTCCGCGCCCATCTTCCAGCCGGCCTCGTCGAGAATCTTGTTCGCCTTGTCGACGTTGAACTCATATTTCAGCTTGCCCGACTTGAATCGAGTGGGCTGGTTGACGAAGCTCGCCGTTGCGACGGCGGCGCGGCCGTAGATGAATTTCTGGATCCCGTCGCGGTCGATCAGCAGGTTGATCGCTCGTCGCACGGCCGGATCGGACAGCGTCGGGTGCTTGGTCTTGACGCTGGAACGTTCGCCATCGACCTCGATCGAAGGATCCGTCGTGTTGAGGATCATGAACTCGATGCCGCCGGCGGTCGTGAACTCCACCTTGCCCTTGCCGCCGGCCTCCATGCGCTTGAGGATCTCGTCCTCCACCAGCAGGTTCCAGGCATAGTCGTATTCGCCGGTCTGCAGCACCGCGCGCGCCGCGGAGACGGCATCGCCGCCACCCTTGATCTCGAACGTGTCGAAATAGGGCTGGTTCTTGACGTGATAGTCGGGATTACGTTCGGCGCGAAGCAGATCGCCCGGCTTGAACTCGACGAACGTATAGGGACCCGTGCCGACCGGCTTCAGATTGCCCGGCGCATCGCGCGACTTCGCGCCGGCATAGTCGCCGAAATGATGTTTCGGCAGGATCTGACCGACAGAGCCGACGAACGGGTCGGCCCAGAACGGGGTCGGCGCCTTGAAGATCACCTTGACGGTGTGGTCGTCGATCTTCTCGACCGTGATGTTCTGGTAGGACCCCGTGGTGTAGGCGGCGGTGGCGAGATCCGCGGCGTAGGCCCAGGTGAAGACGACGTCGTCGGCGGTGAAGGGCTTGCCGTCATGCCATTTCACGCCCTGCTTCAGCTTCCAGATCACGCTCCTGCCGTCGGCGGAAAGGCCGCCATTGGCCTTGGTCGGAATCTCGGCGGCGAGGCAGGGGATGAGGTTGCCCTCCCTGTCCCAGCCCGCGAGCGGCTCGAAGAAGACGCGCGAGGCGACCTGGTCCTTGGTGCCGAGCGCGAAATGCGGATTGAGCAGGGTAGGCGCCTGCCAGACCAGCATCTTCAGTGGACCGCCGCCGCCGGCTTTCGTCGGCTTGTAGGCAAGGGTAGCGTCCGCCATCGCCACGTCGTTCCAGAGCAGGATCTGGCTCGCGACTGGAGCGGCGATGCCGACTGCAGCCATGGTCCGGATGAACGAGCGTCGCGACAGCGTGCCCTGCTTCACCTCCGCGACAAATCCGCGGATGTCGTTTTCGTCCATCAGATGACCTCCACCTGCCACAAGAACAGTCGTCACCGGCCCCCCATCATGTTGCATCGGAGACTAGGCGGCAATGCCGACAAAGGCGGAGGGCCCTGCGGCGAAATGGCGGATGAAGGACAACGAGCGCAACTCCGTCCCCGTCATCCCTGCGCAACGGCCTAGCCGTTGCGCAGGGATGACGGGTCATTGGAACGCAACGACGAGGCTTGAACTCCGCCCTCAAGGACTGCACGGCGCGGGATGCCGCCATGCGCTCGGTTCCAGCCATCGGTAATCCGTTGCCCTTCACGAGGCCGCCTCTTTATATTGGCGCGACGATTGCGACCGGAGCCGCCTGTACGGCGTTCCGCGATGAGGGCGACGCGATGGACGATACGATTGGTTTCCCCGATCCGGGTCTCGATTTGTCTGATGGATTCAAGCCGCACACCTCGCATTGGGGCGTGTTTTCCGCACGCAACAGCGACACCGGTCTGGAGGTGAGGGCCTATGCCGGCGATCCCGATCCGAACGGCATCATCGATAATTTTCCCGGCGCGTTACGCCACCAGGCGCGCATCGCCCAGCCGGCGATCCGCCGTGGCTGGCTCGAACGCGGTCCCGGTCCCGATGACAAGCGCGGCCGCGACGAATTCGTCTCGGTCAGCTGGGAGAAGGCGCTCGACTTGCTCGGTGACGAGCTGACGCGCATCCGCGACACGCGTGGCCCCGGGGCCGTGTTCGGCGGCTCCTATGGCTGGGCGAGCGCGGGCCGTTTTCATCACGCGCAGAGCCAGGTGCACCGTTTCCTCAACATCGCCATGGGCGGCTATGTCCGCTCGGTGAATTCCTATTCCTCCGGCGCGTCCTCGGTGCTGTTGCCGCAGATCATGGCGGGCTACGAGGACATCACCAAGCGCAACGTCACCTGGGAGCAGATCGCCACCGAGACCGAGATCGTGCTCGCCTTCGGCGGCATGGCGCTGAAGAACTCGATGGTGGCGGGCGGCTCGATCAGCAAGCATGTCGAGCGAGGTGCCATGGCGGCGGCACGCCGGCGCGGCTGCGAGTTCATCCTGATGAGCCCGCTGCGCGAGGACCTGCCGGTCGAGGCCGGCGCGGAATGGATGACGTGCATCCCCGGCACCGACACCGCGCTGATGCTCGGCATGGTCCACACGCTGGTCAGCGAAGGCCTGCACGATCAGGCCTTCCTCGATCGCTACACCGAGGGATGGCCGGTGTTCTTGCGCTATCTCACCGGTGAGAGCGACGGGCAGGCCAAGGATGCCGCGTGGGCCGCTGCGATCTGCGGCGTCGATGCTGATGCGATCCGTACGCTGGCGCGGCGCCTGGTCGGCAGGCGCGCGCTCATCACCGTCTCGCATTCACTGCAGCGCGCCGAGCATGGCGAGCAGCCGGTGTGGATGGGCATGGTGCTGGCGGCAGCGCTGGGCCAGATCGGTCTTCCCGGCGGCGGCTACGCCTATTCCCTCGGCGCAATCGGCTATTACGGCCGCCGCGTCAACGACGTGCCGGGGCCGACACTGGGGCAGGGACGCAACGGCGTCCGTGATTTCATTCCGGTGGCGCGCATCGCCGACATGCTGTTCAATCCCGGCAGCACCTATCGCTACAACGGCGAGACGCGCACCTATCCGGACATCCGCTTGGTCTATTGGGCGGGCGGCAATCCGTTCCATCATCACCAGGACATCAACCGCCTGCGCAAGGCGTTCGCGAAGGTCGACACGCTGGTCGTGCACGAGCTCGCCTGGACAGCAACCGCGCGCCACGCCGACATCGTGCTGCCCTCGACCATGACGCTGGAACGCGAAGATATCGGCTATTCCAGCAACGATCCCTTGATGGTCGCGATGCATCGCATCGCCGAGCCGTTCGGGCTGGCGCGCGACGACTACGAGATCTTTGCCGGTCTCGCCGATCGTCTCGGTGCGCGCGAGCCCTTCACGGAAGGACGCACCTCGCGGCAATGGCTGGAGCATCTCTACGAGCCGACCCGCGCCTCGCTCGCCAAGCGCGGCCTGGAGGCCCCGAGCTTCGAGGAGTTCTGGCGGCGCGGCAGCCTGGTCGTGCCGCAGCAGCCCGACGATGGCGGCCGGTTGCGCAGCTTTCGCGAGGACCCGGTCGCACACCCGCTGCCGACGCCCAGCGGACGCATCGAAATCTACTCGGCGAAGATTGCCGGCCACGGCGATGTGGATTGTCCGGGTCATCCGGTCTGGCTCGAGAAGAGCGATATGCCGAAGCCCGGCGCGCCGTGTTTCCTCGTCGCCAACCAGCCGGTAACGCGGCTGCACAGCCAGCTCGACTTCGGCGGTCATTCACTTGGCGCCAAACATCGCGGCCGCGAGGTCGCGCGCATGCATCCGCGCGATGCGAGCGCGCGCGGCATTGCGGATGGCGACATCATCCGCCTGTTCAACGAACGCGGCGCCTGCCTTGCCGCGGTGCACGTCACCGACAGCATCGCGCCCGGTGTGGTGCAGCTGCCGACCGGCGCCTGGTACGATCCGATGGATCCGGACGACGACGAGCCGCTCTGCGTTCACGGCAATCCCAACGTGCTCACGCGCGACGTCGGCACTTCGTCTTTCGCGCAAGGCTGCACCGGCCAGCTCACGACCGTGGAGGTCGAGAAGTTCACCGGCAATCTGCCGCCGATCCGGGCGTTCGATCCGGCGTAACGATCGCAGGCGCAAGCTTGCCGCTTTGCGGAAGTGAAATCTGGACCGTCGCCTGACAGCAGATTCAGGCGACGGTCCAGTGCGAACTCAGTGAACTTGGGGAAGTTGTAAGGCCGCGCGCAGACGCTAACCTGGCTGCTCCGGGCACATCAAGTTTCGCTGTGTTGCAGCGGCCAGAGAATCATTTCAGCCGCCTCTAAACCGCCACAGATGGCGGCCGGATCGCCGAATGGTTCAGCGTTCGTTCGCGATTGCCACCGCCGCTTCCACGGCATTCTGCAGGATCTCGTCGGACAGTTGCCTGTCACTGACCGCGCGGGCCAATTGCAAAGCGCCGACCATGGTCGAATAAATCGTGATCGCCTTGCGCCGCCGCTCTTGCGCGGAGCCGTGACCGATCTGCTTCGCCATCAGCACGATGATGTCGGCGATCTTGTCGGTGAAGGCTTCGCGCGTCGCCTTCGGATGCCGCGCGATCTCGGCGGCCAGCGCCGCGGTCGGACAGCCGGTGCCGGCGCGGTCGCGATGCCGTGCCGAAAGGTAGTCGCGGATCGTGGTCTCGAGCGCGACGCCGTTCTCCAGATTGGCCTTGTGCCGCTCCTCGCGTCTTGTGAGCGCGTCGGTCAGCACCTCCCGCACGAGGTCTTCCTTGGAGGCGAAGTGCGAGTAGAAGGCGCCGTTGGTGAGGCCCGCCCCCGACATGATGCCGGCGAGGCCGACCGCCGCTATTCCGCTCTCGCGGAATTGGGCTGAGGCGACATCGAGGATGTGCCGGCGCGTCTCGTGCTTGTGTCCCTTGTCGTAGCGCATGGGCCTCAACTCCTTCCCGATGCCCGGCCTGGAAAAGGCATCGCCACGGGATCGTGATCGATTTGCCATTGCATTACGATCATAATAATGAATTATGAGCATAATGCAATTGCTGCCGGATCCTCAGCAGTCACGATAACCAACGGGACACCAACAAATGTCAGTTGAGGACGTTGCCGCGCCGCCCTTGTCCGTCATCGAGGCCGCTGCGCGCAGCGCGGCGGCGCCTCGTCCTGCACCGACCCCGGCCGACCGGCACCGCGCCGCGCTCCTGACCGCACCGATCCTGCCGACCTTGCTCCAGCTCGCGCTGCCGACGGTGACCGTGCTGGTGGCGCAGACCGCGGTCAACATCGCGGAGGCCTATTATGTCGGCTATCTCGGTACCGATGCGCTGGCGGGCGCGGCACTGGTATTCCCGATCTTCATGCTGATGACCATGATGTCGAATGGTGGGTTCGGCTCCGGCGTCGCCTCGTCGGTGGCGCGTGCGGTCGGCGCCGGCCGCCGCGAAGATGCGGATGCGGCGCTGTTCCATGCCATCGTGCTGGCGATCATCGCAGGCGCGCTGTTCACGCTGGGGGCGCATCTCGGCGGTCCGGCGCTGTTCCGCGCGCTCGGCGGCCGCGACGGCGCGCTCGAAGCTGCCACCATCTATTCCAACTCCCTCTTCGCAGGCGCGATTCCGGCGTGGATCGTCAACCTCCAGGCCGCCGCGCTGCGCGGCTCCGGCAACGTCAAAGTGCCGGCGCTGGTGACCCTGATCGGCGCCATCGTGACCATCCCGGTTTCGCCGCTGCTGATCTTCGGTTACGGACCCGTGCCAGGCCTCGGCATCGGCGGCGCCGGCGTCGCCTTCGGCCTCTATTACAGCGCGGCGATGCTGTTCCTGTTGCGCTACATGTCCTCGGGGGCATCCGGTCTGAGGCTGCACATCGTGCCATTGCGCGTAAAAATCTTCGGCGACATGTTGAAGGTCGGCATTCCCACCGCCTTCAACGCCGTGCTCACCAACCTCACCGTCATTCTCGTCACCGGCGCGGTCGGCCTGTTCGGCACCTCGGCCCTCGCCGGTTACGGCATCGCCTCGCGACTCGACTACATCATGATCCCGCTGCTGTTCGGCATCAGCACGGCGACGCTGACCATGGTCGGCGTCAATATGGGCGCGGGCCAGGCCGCACGGGCGCGAAGGATCGGTTGGGTCAGCGGCGCCGCCGGCATGATCATGACCGGCTCGATCGGCCTCCTGGTCGCGATCGCTCCGACCGCCTGGCTGCATCTCTTCAGCCACGACGCCGACGTCGTGAATGAGGGCGTGACCTATATGCACATCGTCGCGCCCGCCTATGCCGCGCTCGGCTTTGGCTTCGTCTCGTCGTTCGCGGCGCAGGGCACAGGCCGGGCGCTGGGCCCGCTCTTGTCCTCGGTCGCGCGCATCCTGATCGCGGCCGGCGGCGGCTGGATTGCTGTGGCGTATTTCGGCGCGGGAATGGCCGGGCTTGCCGCCATGGTCACGGCGTCGCTCGCCGCCTATGCCGCGATCTGCGTGCTGATCATGCTGTCGCCCGCGACCTGGCGGACCGACTAAGCAGGCTCACTGCATACCGGCGACGCCGACGGCCAGCGCCGACAGCAGCAGCAGATTACTCAGCAACTTGAGCGACGTGCCCGGCTGCGCCAGCCAGCGCGTGACCTTTTCTGAGAAGGACAGCACCGGATCGGCGAACAGCGGCTCAAAACAGTGTCTGAAAAAACGCGGAAACTTCGGCCCTAGCCACGGCGTTGCCAGCGCGTGGAGGGTCGACGCCATCGCAATGAAGTTTGCAGCCCCGAAGGGCTCGCCAATGAACTCGGACCCGTTGATCAGCTTCATCGTCAATGCGACGGCGGAATAGAATGGCACGCCCTGGAGCAGGGCATAGAGCGCAAAACATTCGAGGTGATCCCGGTTGGTGAGTTCCGGGGCGGGACTGGCGGTCATGGCTGGGTTCCTGTCTCGGTTCTTGCCTGATTGCGCCGTCAGTTTCGCTCGCTGGGTCCGGCTTCGCCGTGACGCCCCTCACGCTTGCCGTCCGTTGCGAATTCGTTTCATGTTCTCTCCCGAATGAAGAAATGTTCCCCCTCACAGGCAATCAATATGGATTTCCTTTTTATTGATTTCGCCTCACGGAGAAGCGAATACGATCCTCATCATTTTCGTTGAGTCATGGAGACCAAGATGTCGCTTCGCCCCGCCCTGATCCTCGCAACCGCGCTCGCCGCATGGTCGGCCGCAGCTGGCGCCGAGACCATCAAGATCGGCGTGACGCCGGGGCCGCATGCGCAGATTTTCGAGGCGGTGAAGCCGGTCGCTGCCAAGCAGGGGCTCGACATCCAGCTCATCGAGTTCTCCGACTATGTGGTGCCGAACGCAGCGCTCGATGCCGGCGACATCCAGGCCAATTCGTTCCAGAACCAGCCTTACCTGGACAACCAGAAGGCCGACCGCGGCTACAAGATCGAGTCGGTCGGTCTCACCGTGAACTTCCCGATCGGCGTCTATTCGAAGAAGCACAAGGCCTTCGCCGACATTCCCGACAGCGGCAAGATCTCGATCCCTAACGATCCGACCAATGGCGGCCGCGTGCTGCTGCTGTTGCGCGACAAGGGCGTGATCAAGCTGAAGGACGGCGCCGGCTTCAAGCCGACGGTGCTCGACATCACCGAGAATCCCAAGAAGCTGAAATTCGTCGAGGTCGATGCCGCGCAGGCGCCGCGCGCGCTCGATGACGTCGACGCCGCCGCGATCAACACCAATTATGCAACCCAGGCGGGCCTCGATCCCGTCAAGGATCCGATCCTGCGCGAGGACCCCAAGGGCCCCTACGTCAACCTGATTGCGGTGCGCACCGCCGACAAGGACAAGCCCTGGGTCAAGATTCTCGTCGACAGCTATCACACGCCCGAGGTGAAGGAGTTCGTCCTCACCAAGTTCAAGGGAGCGGTGCTGCCGAGCTGGTAGGCACTCTGCCTAGCCGGAGCCCGGCGCGAGGGGCGCGATCCCGGCGGGCAAGCCTTGCACATTGCCCGCTTGTCTCCGGCCGCAGCAACCGACATCATCGGCTGGCCATCCTCGCCCGACAGGGGTCGTATGAAACGCTTTGCAAACCTGAAACGCCTGGGATTTTTCACGCGGCTGCTCGATGAGGCGCCGCCGGCGGAGCGCTATCGCTTCGCCGCCGAGCAGATCGTGCGCGCCGAGAAGGCGGGGCTCGATTCCGCGTGGATCGCGCAGCACCATTTTCACGAGCGCGAGGGCGGGCTGCCGTCGCCCTTCACTTTCCTCGGCTATGTCGCAGCGCAGACCTCGCGCATCCGCCTCGGCACCGGCATTGTCACCCTGCCGCTGGAGAGCGCGGTGAGGGTGGCGGAGGACGCCGCGGTGCTCGACCTGCTCTGCAACGGCCGGTTCGAACTCGGCGTCGGCACCGGCGGCAACCCGTCCGCCTTTGCCGCCTTTGGCCTCGACGGCGCCCAGCGTAATGAGATCTTTGCGCGCAACCTCGAGGTGGTCCGCAAGGCGCTGACCGGCAAGCCGCTCGATGGCGGCGACACGCTCTATCCGCAGCGGCCGCAACTGGACAAGCGCATCTGGCAGGCGACCTTTTCCGTGGCGGGTGGCGCGCGTGCCGGCAAGGCCGGCGACGGCCTGCTGCTGTCGCGCACCCAGCCGCGAGACAAGGACGCGCCAAGCGCCACGCTCGCCGAGATCCAGAATCCGATCATCGATGCCTATCTCGCAGCGCTGCCGCCGGGCGCCGAGCCGCGCATCATGGCCTCGCGCAGCGTGTTCGCCGCCGACGATCATCGCGAGGCGATGCGGCTCGCCGATATCGGCCTGCGCCGCGCGCTGCCGCAATTCATGAAAGGCGGTCACCTTCCTCCGGGCGAAACGCCGGAAGAGATGATCGCGGCGTTCGACACCCATGTCGGCGGCACTGACGAGGTGATCGCCTCGCTGCGATCAGATGCGACGCTGGAGCGGGTGACCGATCTGGTCTTCCAGGTCCACTCCGTCGATGCGCCACACCCTTATGTCCTGCGCTCGATCGAGCTGGTGGCTGAAAAGGTCGCGCCGGCGCTGGGCTGGACCCGGACGGCGCCTGACGTGGCGCTAGCGGGCTAATTGCCATGAATGTGAACGCGTTGCACGAGGCTAAATGATGGCATCGACGGATATCATCGACATGCTTGTCGGAATCGAACCGGGATCAGCGCTCGACGCCATTCGCGCACGGCGCCTGCAGGCACGCGAGAACGCGCAGAAAAGCTATCTTTCGTTGTTCGAGCCGATCGACGCCGGGGAGTTCTCGCTGCTCGAACGTGCCGCGGTGGCGGCCTTTGTCACCGGGCTCCATGGCGAGTCCCCCGTTGCTTCCTTCTACCGGGACAAGCTTGCGGCGAGTGCGGGTGGCGCGGCCGTGCTCGAAGCGATCGACGCCGAGATCGCGCGCGGCAAGACCTCGGGCCCGTATGGCTCGTTTCCGGCCGGCCCGCTGTCGATCGAGAATACGGCCGGGCTGATTTATCACGTGAATGCGGCGAGCAAGTCGGCGCTCGGCGCCCGGCTCGTCGCGGCGCTCGAGCACGCGCATCTGCTGGTGTTCCGGCCGCGCGATGCGGCGTCCGGCGACATGAAGGCGTTGCTGGCCGCCGGCTGGTCTGACACCGGCATCGTCACCTTCTCCCAACTCGTCGCGTTCCTGTCGTTTCAGGTGCGGGTCGTTAGCGGCTTGCGTACGCTCGCCGCCGCAAACGCATAAGAGGAGGCTGCATCATGAGCGCCGCTGTCAATCCGCCGGTCGTATTCACCCAGGACGAGCTCGGCTGGGTCTCCTGGATCGAGCCGCTGCCCGAGGCCGAACTCACCGAGCGGCATTTCGCCGGCCTGGTCGATCGCGCCCGCGCCAAGTCGGAATATTTCCGCCTGCTGGTGCGCGATCCCGAGGTGCTGGAAGCCCGCACCAAGACCGACAAGGACATCTTCTACAACGTCGCCGACGGCCTGCCGCGCGCCGAGCGCGAGCTCGCGGCGGCGGCGACCTCGCGCTACAACGGCTGCATCTATTGCGCCTCGGTGCATGCGCGTTTCGCCAGCACCTATTCCAAGCGCCGTGACGACGTACAGAAGCTGCTCGACGAGGGCGTCAACGCCGATCTCGGTGAGCGCTGGAATGCAGTGGTCAAGGCGTCGGTGGCGCTGGCGTCGACGCCGGTCGCGTTCGGCCCCGAGAACATCGCGGAGTTGCGCCGCGCGGGCCTCGACGATGCAGAGATCGTCGACGTCATCAACGGCGCCTCGTTCTTCAACTGGGCGAACCGGCTGATGCTGTCGCTCGGTGAGCCCTCGAAGTAATCCTTTTCAACACCTGAGTGGATGGAGCCGTGCATGAGCAACATCAATCGCCGAACCCTGATCAAGAGCTCGCTCTCCGCTGCAATCGCGGGAACTGCGTTTTCGCGCGCTGCCTTCGCGGACGCCGAACCGATCCTGCTCGGCGTCAGCGGTCCGCTCACTGGGCCGAACGCGCAATATGGCACGCAATGGAAGCAGGGCTTTGATCTCGCGCTCGACGAGATTCAGGCCGCCGGCGGCATCAACGGCCGCAAGCTCGCCTATACCTTCGAGGACAGCCAGAGCGATCCGCGCCAGTCGGTGGCGATTGCGCAGAAGTTCGTGTCCGATCCCCGTATCGTGCTGGAGCTCGGCGATTTCTCCAGCCCCGCCTCCATGGCGGCCTCGCCGATCTACCAGCGCGGCGGCCTCGTGCAGTTCGGCTTCACCAATTCGCACCCCGATTTCACCAAGGGCGGCGACTTCATGTGGAGCACGTCCGTGAGCCAGGCCGACGAGCAGCCGCTCCTGGCGCGATATGCGGTGAAGAGCCTCGGTCTGAAGAAGCTTGCGGTGCTGCATCTCAACACCGATTGGGGCCGCACCAGCCGCGACTATTTCAACAACGCCGCCAAGGAATATGGCGCGGAGATCGTCGTCACCGAAGGTTATATCGCCGAGGAGCGCGACTTCCGCTCCACGCTGGTGCGCGTGCGCGATGCCAATCCGGACGGGCTGGTGCTGATCTCCTATTATTCGGACGGTGCGCTGATCGCGCGCCAGGCGCGGCAGGTCGGGCTGAAGCAGGTGATCTGCGCCGCGAGCTCGGTCTATTCGCCGAAATTCCTCGAGCTCGGCGGCGATGCCGTCGAGGACGTCCATGTCGGCACGCGCTACTTCCCGGAAGACCCGCGGCCCGAGGTGCAGAAGTTCATCGCCGGCTTCAAGAAGAAGTACAACGGGCTCGAGCCCGATGCCTTCAACGCTTATTCCTATGACGCGATGAACATGGCCGCGGCCGTGGTGAAGATCGGCGGCACCGATCGCAAGGCGATCCGCGATGCCTTTGCCAGGGTCAAGGACGTCCCGAGCGTCATCTTCGGCACCGCGACGTTCGACGTCGCCACCCGTCGCGTCAAAGGCGCGATGAACGCCGAGCTCGTCGTGCGCAAGGGCCAGTTCGCGCTTTGGGACGGCAAGCCGACCTGACATGATGGCCGGAGCACTCGCGCCGGCCTTTCTCCCCTGATTAGGAACCCTGCGTGTCTTCCTGGCTCGACTACACCATCAACGGGCTGATCGTCGGTAACGTCTATGCCCTCGTTGCAGTCGGGCTCGCGCTGATCTTCGGCGTCAGCCGGCTGATCAACTTTGCGCAAGGCTCGATCTATCTCGTCGGCGCCTATATCGGCTGGGTCGCGGTGGTGCAGCTGCACACCCCGCTGCCGCTCACCATCATCTTCGTCGCAGTAGTGACGGCGCTGGTGGGGCTGATCATCGAGCGGTTCGGCCTGCGGCCCTTGCAGAACTCGGTGCGCATCGCGCCGCTGCTGGCGACGATCGGCATCAGCTTCGTGCTCGATCAGCTGGTGATGCTGACCTTCTCGCCCAATCCGCGCGCGCTGCCGAGCCAGTTGCCGGACGTGCGCTTCCAGGTCGGCGGCGGCACGATCGGTCCGCTTGACCTCCTGATCGCCGGCGTCGGCATCTCGAGCGCGCTGCTGCTGTTCGTGTTCCTGCGCTATAGCAAGCTCGGCTGGGCGGTGCGTGCGGCCTCGCAGGATCGCGACGCCGCGATGCAGATGGGCGTCGACGTCAACCGCGTCAATCAGGCGGTGTTCGGCATTGCCGCGGCGCTCGGCGGCGTCTCCGGCCTGCTGGTCGGCATGTACTACAACCAGATCGACACCGCGATGAGCCTGCAGGCCACGCTCAAAGGCGTCGTCGCGGAGGTCGTCGGCGGCGCCGGCAATGTGCCGGGCGCTGTCGTCGGCAGCCTGCTGCTTGGCCTCGTCGAGAGCTACGGCGTCGCCGTGTTCGGCACCAGCTACCGCAATCTGTTCGCGTTCCTGCTCCTGGTCGTCGTTCTCGTGCTGCGGCCGAACGGCCTATTCGCAAGCGCCCGGCAGGCGCCGCCCGAGCCGCTCACCGGCACGTTCATCGCGCCGAGCCGCCCCGTGCGTATTCCGCGCTGGGCCCTGGCTGTCGCGGTCGCTGCGTTCGCGATCCTGCCGCTGCTTCCGGTGTCGTTCTACATTCTCCAGACCCTGATCAACGCCTGGCTGCTCGGCATGCTCGCGCTCAGCCTCACGCTGGTGGCGGGCACGATCGGTCAGGTCTCGCTCGGACACGCCGCACTGCTCGCGATCGGCGCCTACACCTCGGCGCTGCTGTCGCTGACGCTCTCCGTTCCCGTCGGTCTCGCCATCGTCGCCGGCGGCCTGATCAGTGCCGCACTCGGCACGATCCTGATTTCGCCGTCGTTCCGGCTGCGCGGCCACTATGTCTCGATCGCGACGCTCGCGATCGGCGAAATTGTGTCGCTGGTGATCCTGAACTGGGAAAGCGTCACACGTGGTCCGATCGGCATTTCCGGCATCCCGCCTCTGTCGCTGTTCGGCTACGATCTGATCAGCCCGAATTCGGTATACTGGTTCAGCTTTGCCGTGATGGTCGTGCTCGCGCTGCTCCAGGCGCGCCTGCTCGGCTCGCATCTTGGCCGCAGCTTTCGCGCCATCCGCGACGACGATATCGCCGCGCGCGCCTATGGACTCAGCCTGAACCGCTACAAGTCGCTCGCCTTCATCTTTGGCGGGTTCGCCGCCGGCGTCAGCGGCGGCATCGCCGCGCATCTCTATTCCTACATCAACCACGAGACCTTCAATACGCAGCAGTCCATCCTCGCGTTGACCGTCGTGATCCTTGGCGGTCTCGGCAATGTCGTCGGCGCCATCGTCGGCGCGGTCGCGCTGGTCGGTTTGCCCGAAGTCTTCCGGATCGCCGCGGAGTACCGCATCCTGATCTACGGCATCGTGCTGCTGCTGCTCGTGCGATTCAGGCCGCAAGGCCTGTTGGGGACGATCTGATGGCGGAAGCGCATGCACCGCTGTTGTCCCTGCGCGGGCTGACGCGACGCTTCGGCGGCCTGACGGCCGTCGACGGCATCGATCTCGATCTCGCCAAAGGCGGGCTCGTCAGCATCATCGGCCCGAACGGCGCCGGCAAGACGACGTTGTTCAATCTCGTCACCGGACTCGACCGGCTGGATGCGGGCACTGTCAGCTTCGAGGGGCACGACATCACCGGCCTCTCGCCGGAGCGGCTGGCCGCGCAAGGCATCGCGCGCACGTTCCAGCTTGGTCGCGTCTTCGGCAATCTCAGCGTGATGGATAACGTCCTGATCGGCGCGCACACACGCCTGCGCGCCGTGAAGCCGGCGGTGCCGGTGATTGGACCGCTTCTGGAGCTTGGCCTGGCGCTGCTGCGCCCTTCAAGCGTCAGGGACGAGGAAGAGCGGCTGCGCGAAGAGGTGAAGGCCATTCTCTCCCGCTTCGGCGAGCGGCTGCTGCCGCGGATCGACCAGCCCGCCTACAGCCTGTCCTACGCCAACCGCCGTCGCGTCGAGATCGCCCGCGCGCTGGCGCTGAAGCCACGCCTGCTGCTGCTGGATGAGCCGACCGCCGGTATGAACCCGAGCGAGACCGCGGAGATGCAGGCGCTGGTCGCCGAGCTGAAGGCGGAGGGACTGACTATCCTTCTGATCGAGCACAAGCTGGAGATGGTGATGCGCCTTTCCGACCGCGTCATCGTCATGGACGAAGGCAAGAAGATTGCGGAAGGACCGGGTGAGGCGGTTCGCAACGATCCCAAGGTGATCGAGGCCTATCTGGGCCACGGTCTGTCGGGGACATCGGAGCAGGAGAGCGCGGCATGACCACGGGCACACCCGAACCGCTGCTGACGCTGTCTGACATCAACACATTCTACGGCGAGGCGCAGGTGCATTTCGACCTGTCGATCACGGTCGGCCGCGGCCACATCGTCTGCCTGCTCGGCGGCAACGCCAGCGGCAAATCGACGACCATGAAGATCATTCTAGGTCTGGTGAAGCCGCGTTCGGGCGAGGTGATGTTCGACGGTGCCTCGCTGATCGGGCTGACCACGCCGCAGATCGTTCGCCGCGGCATCGCGTCGGTGCCCGAGGCGCGGCGGTTGTTCGCCGACATGAGCGTGTGCGAGAACATCCTGATGGGCGCCTTCGTGCGCAACGACCGCGACGCCGTGGCGCAGGATCTCGACAGGATGCTGACGCTGTTCCCAAAACTCGGACAGCGGCTGTCGCAGCGTGCCGGCTCGCTCTCCGGCGGCGAGCAGCAGATGGTCGCGATGGCGCGCGCGCTGATGAGCCGGCCAAGGTTGATCGTGATGGACGAGCCGACCATGGGCCTGTCGCCGCTCTATGTCGACCGCGTGCTGGAGCTGATCCGCACCATCAACCAGGAGGGCGTCTCGGTCTTCATGGTCGAGCAGAATGCCAGTCTCGCGCTCGAGATCGCGCACGAGGCCTATGTGCTCCAGACCGGCAGGATCGTGCTGTCGGGGCCGGCCCGGATGCTGAAAGACGATCCCCGCGTGCGCGATGCCTATCTCGGTGGCTCCGAGGCGGCGTAGGCTCGGACGCATCTAAGCCATCATAGCCGGGCTTGACCCACGGCTGTCCGGTTTAAATTTATTGGACGAAGCGCATGGCGTTGATTCTACTCGATCCTGGACGTCTGCAAGCGTTCCGGGACACGAATGGAGATCAGCGCCATGCCGCACCACAATACAGTATTTCGCGATCTGCTGAAGCTTGTGCCGTGGCATCGGTTCGAGGCGCTTGTGGACGATCATGATGCCGACGCGCGGGTTCGCCGGCTCTCGACCAAGGGCCAGTTTGTGGCACTGCTCTACGGCCAGCTGTCGGGCGCCTCGGGCTTGCGCGAGATCGTGACCGGGCTTTCGAGCCACGCGGCCCGGCTCTATCATCTGGGCGCGGATCCGGTCCGCCGGTCGACGATGTCGGATGCCAATGCCAAGCGGCCTGTTGCGGTGTTCGGCGAACTGCTGGAAGTCATGATGAAGCAGGCCCATCGCGGGCTGCGCCGCAAGCTCGCCGAGACGACCTATCTAATTGATTCCACGAGTGTGCGTTTGAACGAGCACAGCTCCGGCTGGGCCCGGTTCTCGTCCGGGGTCTGCGGCGCCAAGGTGCACGTGATCTACGATGCCGACGCCGATCGTCCGATCTATGCCGCGGTCAGTGCTGCTAACGTCAACGACATCACTGCAGCCCATCAGATGCCGATCACGCCGGGTGCGACCTATGTCTTCGACCTCGGATATTACGATTATGCCTGGTGGGCCGAGCTTGATGCCGTCGGCTGCCGCATTGTCAGCCGGTTCAAATCCAACACCCCGATCGATGTGGTCAAGGAGCTGCCGGTCACCCCGGGCAGCAACATCCTGTCCGATCGCATCGGCTTCCTCCCGGCACGCCAAGCCAGATGCCGCCGCAACCCGATGCAGGATGCGGTGCGCGAGGTGCGCATCACCACCGAGACAGGAAAGGTGCTGCGCCTGCTGTCGAACGATCTCGATGCCAGCGCCGAGGACATCGCCGATCTTTACCGCCGCCGCTGGGCCATCGAGCTGTTCTTCCGCTGGGTCAAGCAGACCCTCAAGATCACTCGCTTCGTTGGCACCTCAGAAAACGCCGTGCGAATCCAGATTGCCGTTGCCCTGATCGCCTTCCTGCTGCTGCGCCTCGCTCAGGCCACGCAGCAAGCCATTCGAAGTCCGCTCGTCTTCGCAAGGCTGGTTCGCGCTAATCTCATGCAACGCCGCCGTATCGACAACTTGCTCGCCCCGCCGCCGACCGTCCAAGATCAGCGGCAGATGTGCCTAGGTCTTCCTCAAACCTAAACCGGACAGCCGTGGGCTTGACCCGGCCATCCATGCCTTACTTTGTTGCTCCAAGAACGTGGATGCCCGGGACAAGCCCGGGCATGGCGACCTCCTGCAAATTCGCATACGCGGTCATCGGGTAGCAGCCGGGGCTGGTCAGTATGACCATCCTATGAAAAGATCATACCGTTGGCGCAATAGGCGTGCGGCGGAAATGCGTGTCTTGACGAGATGGTCTGTACGGGCGGCCGAGCCCGGAATGGTGCTGCTGTTCGGCGGGCTCGTCGCCGCCAATGTCGCCGCATGGGCCTGGGCTTTTGCGGCGTTCGGTGACCAGCCCGCGGTGATGGCAACCGCGCTGCTCGCCTGGGTGTTCGGTCTGCGCCACGCCGTCGACGCCGACCACATCGCCGCCATCGACAATGTCGTGCGCAAGCTGATGCAGGCGGGCGATACGCCGCGCAGCGTCGGTCTCTATTTCGCGCTTGGCCATTCCACTGTCGTCGTGGTCGCGACCGTGCTGCTCGCGCTCGGCGTGGTCAGCCTTGGCGGCGACAGCCTCCTGAAGGATATCGGCAGCCTGATCGGCACCTCGGTGTCGGCGCTGTTCCTGCTGGTGATCGCGGTGATCAACCTTGCCATCTTCGTTGGTCTCTGGCGGACCTTTCGCGCGGCGCGCGAGCATGGCGTTCACGACGCCGCGGGGCTGGATGCTCTGCTCGCCCATCGCGGATTTCTCGCGCGGCTGCTCGGCCCGATGTTCCGCCTGGTGACAAAGCCCTGGCACATGTTTCCGCTCGGCTTTTTGTTCGGCCTCGGCTTCGACACCGCGACCGAGATCGGCCTGCTCAGCATCTCCGCCACGGAAGCCGCACGCGGCGCATCGCTCGCCGATATCCTGGTCTTCCCCGCGCTGTTCGCCTCGGGCATGGCGCTGGTCGATAGCGCCGACTCCGCGCTGATGGTGAGCGCCTATCGCTGGGCCTTCGTCGATCCCATGCGCAAGCTTTGGTACAACCTCACCATTACCGGCGCGTCCGTCGCGGTCGCACTGTTGATCGGCGGCATCGAGGCGCTTGGCCTGATCTCCGATCGGCTGGGACTTTCCGGCGGCGTATGGGCGCTGGTCGATAGCCTCAACGAGTCGCTCGCGCATGTCGGCTTCGCCGTGATCGCGCTGTTCGTGATCGCCTGGCTTGTCTCAAGCGTGCTTTACCGCCGCGTATTTGTGGATGAGGCGCGCCGTTTGCCGGACGCGACCGAGGCGGCGTAATTGACGAGGTGTCCCTGAATCTGGTGACTTAAGCCGACGCCGCGCTCGGCATCGACTCCGCCGGCTGATCGTCGCCATTGGGATCGCCCGGCGCGGTCGCCCAGGCCAGTTCCACCAGCGTGACGAACCTGCGTCCGCCGCCGTCGAGCTGGACCACGATCAGGCCCTGCTCCTCCATGTAGCCGAGCAGGCGCTGCGCCCGGCGCAGCGAGTGCGAGCCATAGGCGCGCGCGATCGCGGCATCGCCGGGGCAGGGCCAGCCTTCCTTGGCGGCGCGCGCGATCATCATGAACACGCCCTGCATGTCGTCAGGCAGGATCGAGGCGCGCAGCGTCACTTCCTGCCAGGCGTCGTCCTCGGCGATCTCTGTGCCGAGCCCGGCGCGCGCATGCGTCAGCATGCGGCGGAATTCGCCGAGGTCAGGCACGGCGGTGCCGAGGCCCTCGATCCGGCAGCGGACCACGAATTCCTGATAGAGCACGCCGATGGCGCGGAAACCGGCATCGGGCGCGGCCAGCACGGCGCGCAACGTGCGATCCACGCGCTCACGTCGTTCCGCGAGCTCCTCGGCACTGACCGGGACCTCGGCCACCTCGGGGCTGATTTCGGGAGCTGCCGCCTTGGCCGCGCGGAGCTGCTCGAGCAGATCAGGCGCAGGCCGGCGCTGCGGCCGGCTGGCATCCGGCGGCGGCGCGGCCAGGATCACCGCGCGTGCATCCTCCAGCGTCGCTTCCGGCAGCGGCATCAGCCGCGGCGTCGAATTGCGCGGGGACGTCGCGGTTGGGCCGATGTTCAGCCGCAACGGACGACGCGACAGCGCAGGCCCCAGCGCCATGAATTGCCCGCGCTCGAGATCGCGAAAGGCTTCCGCCTGCCGCCGCTCCATGCCGAGCAGATCGGCGGCGCGCGCCATGTCGATGTCGAGGAAGGTGCGGCCCATCAGGAAATTCGAGGCTTCGGCGGCGACATTCTTGGCGAGCTTTGCCAAACGTTGCGTCGCGATGATGCCGGCAAGTCCGCGTTTGCGGCCGCGGCACATCAGATTGGTCATGGCGCCGAGCGAGAGTTTTCGCGCTTCGTCCGACACTTCGCCTGCAACCGCCGGCGCGAACAGCTGCGCCTCGTCGACGACCACCAGCATCGGGTACCAATGGTCGCGCTCCACGTCGAACATTCCGCCGAGGAAGGCGGCCGCGCGCCGCATCTGGTTCTCGGCATCCAGCCCTTCGAGATTGAGCACGGTGGAAACCCGATGCAGTCGCGCGCGCTCGCCGGCCACTTGCAGGCCGCGCTCGGTGTGGTCCTCGGCCTCGATCACGAGATGGCCGAAGCGCTCGGCCAGCGTGACGAAATCGCCTTCGGGGTCGATGATGGCCTGTTGCACCCAGGGCGCGCTCTGCTCCAGCAGGCGCCGCAGCAGATGCGACTTGCCGGAGCCGGAATTGCCCTGGACCAGGAGCCGGGTCGCCAGCAGTTCCTCGAGGTCCATGGCCGCCGCGGCGCCCGCCGTGGTCAGCCCCATCTCGATTGCAACCGTCATGTTCCCGACTCAAGTCCCGTCATTCGCGGCAAGGGGCTTATCAATCGAAGCGGGATGCGTCGAGCGAAACAGGACGAATCACGGCCTGTTGCCCACGGCGGATTTCATCCGAGATTCGAACGCCGTAGAAGTGCGGGCCGGTTCGGGGCTTGCATGTTGCCCACGCGCATCGGTGGGGCAAGAATGACCCAGATCAAGCTCGCAAGGGCCAAGGCCTGCTAGCTGGATGCATGAACTTTCCGACCTTCCTGATGGCGGCCTATTTCCTGCTGGCGGTGCCGGGGCCGACGAACACCTTGCTTGCGACGTCGGGCGCCGGAATCGGCATCTTCCGTTCGCTTCATTTGCTCGTGGCCGAGCTGTGCGGCTATCTGCTGGCGATTGTCCTGCTCCGGATCGCGCTCGGTCCCGTCATGAGCAGCATCCCGATTGCAGCCGCCATGCTTCGCGTGGCGGTGACCGTCTACATCCTGTGCCTCGCGGCTACGCTTTGGCGCGTCAACAGGCGCGAGCTTCGCGACGGCGCGCCGGTGAGGTTCGGTCAGGTGCTGATCACCACGCTTCTGAATCCGAAGGCGATCGTCTTCGCCTTCCTGCTCCTGCCGCTTCAGGCCGGGTTGATCGAGCTCGCACCTTGGCTTGCCCTGATCGCCTTTCAAATCGTCACGGCCGGAGCAGCGTGGCTCGCCTTCGGTGCAACGCTCGGCCGCAGTGCCCGTCGCCTCGGATATCCCGATCTCGTGACGCGGACCGGCGCGGTCACGCTCGTCGCGGTGACCGGCTTGATCTGGCTTCAATCCTTCTGGAACGCCTGAGAGGAATTGACGCCGACCTGCCCGCCATACCGGCCGAGCTTGCGCGGCGTCAACGTCGGGCATGCCTGCACGCGGCATCTTCCCCGAGGCAGGGGATTGGACTTGCATGGTCGACCGACGGAGTTTCATGGCGGGAGTTGCCAGCGCGGCCGCGATGCGGCCGCAGCCGTCGCGCGCCGCTGCGGCCATGACCTACGAGGAGGCGGTGCGCGCGACCTGGGCGCCGTTGCGCGCCGAAGGGGGCCTCGGTGAGATCGTCCGCTATGCGACGCTGGCCGCCAACAGCCACAATACCCAGCCCTGGCGCTTCACCGTGGGGCCGCGGAGCATCGCCATCGTGCCGGATGTCTCGCGACGCTGTCCTGCGGTCGACCCGAACGATCATCATGTCTTCGTCAGCCTTGGTTGTGCGGCCGAGAACCTGACGCATGCGGCCCTCGCCCTCGGGCTGCGGCCGACGCTGCGCTTCGAAGCCAACGCCATCATGGCCGATTTCGAGAACGTTTCGGCGGAGCGATCGCCCCTGCTGGCCGCGATCCCTCACCGTCAGTCGACGCGCGCGGTCTACGACGGCAAGCCGGTCTCGACCGATCTGCTACGCGAGCTCGGGCGGGCCGGCAGCGGGGAAGGCGTCGCGATCCTCCTCATCACCGATCGCGGGCAGATGGCAGCCGTCACGGACTATGTGGTCGAGGGCAATACGACGCAGATGCGTGACGCCAGGTTCATGGACGAGCTCAAGGTGTGGCTGCGCTTCAGCGAGCGGGAGGCGGTTGCGACGATGGACGGCCTGTTCTCGCGCGCGTCGGGCAATCCGGCCTTGCCGGGATGGCTGGCGCGGCCGTTGCTGCCTTTCGTGTTCACCGAACGCGGCGAGAACGACAAGTATCGCGCCTGCATCGAAAGCTCCGCGGGTCTTGCGGTGTTCGTTGCCGAGCATGACGACGCGGCGCATTGGGTCGAGGTGGGCCGCGCCTGCCAGCGCTTTGCGCTGCAGGCGACCGCACTCGGACTGAAGTATGCCTTCGTCAATCAGCCGGTCGAAGTGCCGCAGCTTCGCCGCCAGCTTGCTGCCTATCTCGATCTCGGTTCGCGCCTGCCCGATCTCGTGATCCGTTTCGGCGCCGGGCCGGAGCGGCCGAAATCCCTGCGCCGGCCCGTTACTCAGGTGATCGTGTGAGGCGCAGCGCGGCCGCGCCTGACACCGTCACTGCGCGCCCGATCCGCCCTGTACGATCTTCTCGTTGAGCTTCTGGTCGACGGTCTCGACCGTGCGGTCGATCTCGGCATTCGGCGCGCCGATCTGATGCGAGATCAGCTTCACCAGAAGGTCGACGCGCTCGATGAAGGGCGCGCCGCCGGCTACGGCCCGCGCCGCCGACGACGGCTTCAGCAGGCTTTCGGCGGCCTTGGCGTATTTCGCAAACGGCACCTGGTCCGCAGGATCGGCGCCGAGGCGGCGGGCGATGGCGTCGACATGGTCGTAGATCGTCTGCGAGCGCTTCAGGTCGCCGTGCACGGCGTCGCGGATCGACTGCGGCTCGTTCGGCGTGATGCAGCGGTAATTGCCGGTGAGCAGCATCGACCATTTCGCCAGCGGCACGAACAGCGAATCGAACACTTTCAGCTTCACCGGCACATCGTGGCCGTCGAGCGTCACCGCGTCGATGTCGGCTTCGAGTTCGCGCAGCACCTTGTTGTGCTTCTCGTCGGCGAAGACCGAGGCCTTGAAATTCGTGGGCAGGCCGACATGCAGCACGTTGGCGGCCTCTTCCGGCGGACGGAAGGCCTGCGGATCGGGCGAGCACAGCGTCACCAGCCCCGGCTCGAACCGCTCCCACACCTGCGCATTGGTGTAGGCCTCTTCGAGATCCATGTCGGCGAGCGCGGGGATGCGCTTGAGATAGGGCAGCGGCGGCATGTTCATGATCGAGAGGCACGGCAGCTTTGCCGCGGCGATCTTGACCATCAGCATGCGGACCGTGTGGTTGGTGTATTGCGGCTCCTGCATCGCCAGACCGACCATGTCGTAGCGCGAGAGGTCGACATTCTGCGGTGTCACCGCGTCGAGCTTGCCGGGCAGGTCGCGCGAGAAGATCGCGCGGTGCACCGCCTCGTCGCGCAGCTTGATGCGCACCTCGGTACCGTCGCGGTTGATCAGCTCTGCGGTCTTGGCGCGGCAGACCAGGGTCACGTTGTGCCCGGCCATCAGCAGCTTGGTGCCCAGCAGGGAGCCGTAGGAGGCTCCCAGAATCAATACGTTACGCGCCATGTCTCGTCCCCTGGAATGTCATGTGATTGTTGCGCCCCGGCCGTGGCCCGAGGGCGGGTTGGGGGCATGTAAAGCGAACTGCTCGATAATGGCAACTGGGATAATGCATACAAGGTGCCGGGCGGATATTCCGTCACCCGGGCGGTGCCCGACGGGCGAAACACCTGCGGCGGCTGTCAAGCACCCCAAAAGATATTCCGCTTTACCGAATTTCGGAAATGGCGCATGTGTCGTCCATCCCGGCTCATCCTTGAGGGGCGATCGTACGTCGTCACGAATTGCTAGCCGGGGACGCGGTGGACGCGGCAGCGTCGGCACGAGAGGGTGCGGGCAGGGCGGGTAGTCCCTGTGAGCCCGAAACCGCGTGCAGACGAGCGGCGCTGTGAAATTCGTCTCGCCAACATTTTTACCGCAAGGTCGACAGTGCGGGAAAACCCTGTGGCATCAGGCGAATGCGCGTACGGCAAAACCGTGTGGTCCCGGCCGTCGTTGCTACGGTCAAGCCGTCGCGGAGATGTGGAGCGTCCAACCGGATCAACCACATCGTCAATTCGCGAGGCGAGGGAGGCCAGAAGGAATTCGGCTCCCGGGAGAGCACGGCATAAGCCGTCAACCCATCGCGCAGGGAAGGCCGTGTGTTGGGCTTCACCTGTATGCTGCTGTGCGCTCTTTCACTGCGCTACATTCGCGCAGCGGACCGCGGGTGCGAGGTCAGCACCCGGCCTTCCCTGCGCCCTCTCGGATGAGAGGGCGGAGTGATCAAGCAAAGCTCGGGCGAATTGCGCCGCGAGAACGCGAGGGCGTGTCCGCATCTACACACTCGCTGTCATCGTCCGGCTTGACCGGACGATCCAGTATTCCAGAAGCGGTTGTGATTGAGCCGAGAGGCCGCGGCGTACCGGATTCCCCGCCTTCGCAGGGAATGACAGCGTCATTTGGAGGACGAGTCTGTGCCATACTGCGTCATTGCGAGCGCCTTGTCCGCCAAAGCTCGAAGTCGGAAGCGAAGCATTCCAGAGTCTTTTCCGCGGAGGGATTCTGGATTGCTTCGTCGCTACGCTCCTCGCGATGACGAGGTGGAGAGAGCGGTGAGATGTGCACTGCCGCGCCGCGCTCCGCGACCTCAACCCTGGCTCGCCACGCGCGCGCGATCGAGTTGCTCCCCGATCTTGGGGCGGTCGCGGGTGCGCTCGAAGCTGGTGCAGAGCAACTCCGTCTCGTCGAGCGAGACCGAGGCGCGGTACAGCCGGCACATGAACTCGGCGGCGCCGCGTCCCTTGCCGGTGCCGGGGCTGCGTTCGGCCAGGAACATGCAATCGCGGCAGATGCTGGCATCAAGTCGCTGATGGGCCGCATCGAGATGATTGAGGACTTCACGGAGCGAGTCGCGCAGCCTGACGCATTCCTCGGTGCCGAGCGAATCGACGGCATTCACCACGTGATTGATCGGATCGTGCTGGTTCAGGCATTTCTCACCCTGCGGGGTGACGTGCAGCACGACAGAGCGTTTGTCTTCCTGCGACGGCTTTCGCACCAGGAAGGATTTGCTCTCCAGCGTCTTGACGATCTGCGATGCGGTCGCCCTGGTCGCGCCGATGAAACCGGCGAGCGCGGATGGTGTGCGCGAGAATCGATTGGCGCGGCCGAGAAAGCGCAGTGCCATCCACTCCCGATCACGCAACCCGTGTTGATTGCCTTCGAAATACCAGGCTCTGGCCGCCTGAACCAGCAGCTCGACGGCTTCGCGCGCCAACGGCATGAATTCCTACCTCGCCCCGGGATTCGCGCGTGCGGCGCCCCAAGTCCGCTTTCCGCCATGGTGTAAGCCCGAGCTGCCGTCACTGCCGG
The DNA here is from genome assembly GCF_053592855.1 of Bradyrhizobium sp. T-1. NCBI lineage: Bacteria > Pseudomonadati > Pseudomonadota > Alphaproteobacteria > Hyphomicrobiales > Nitrobacteraceae > Bradyrhizobium > Bradyrhizobium sp. T-1. Next base: position 1,919,445 of record NZ_CM132115.1, read on the forward strand.
ACGATGGATCGGAGTTGTTCAACCGAAGTCCCAGAGTTCAAGTTACACGCAGACGTTTCTTATGTTCCGTCGAAACGATGAATGAGCTTCTCAACAAAATCAAGTCAAGACACCCGTAGAGAACGAATGTCGTTGCCGTCGAATGTAACGTTCAAGACAATCTCACTGTTCAGGACACATGATGGTGAACGCCATACGTAGTCTAGCGGGCTAGGTGCGCGCAGCTTTACGACAGTTTGATTGCACGGATATTGTTGTTCGTCCTCGATGCAATTGATCGAAGCTTGTGCACGACAGGCGATATGTATCGCGACAGTCATCCACAACTTCCGCGATCTGCCTGCGAAATCGCCAGGGAAATCGCCAAGGAAAGCGCCCGGGGGAATTTGCAGGGATTGCACGTGGCGGTTGTCGCGATGTCGTGCCCGCAAATATCATCCGTATGTCGTACGTCCACGACAAGGCCGATCGGCTCACTCCCAATGGTTGAGATTCGCGCGGAGAACGTTGCTGGCGATCAAGCGACTATGCAGTTTGTGCCACGAGATGCGTGGATCGAGCGCAAGATGCGCGGACGCAGGCCATCCGCCAGCGCACCCGGCTAGCGTGCCTTCGCCGCTAGTCGCCCTTGAGCATGTCCCGCAGCTCGCGGAACGGATCGGCGCTGGGCGGAGCGGAGGCGTCCTGTCGCATCGCGTTGTAGATTCGTGGGACCATGTCGACGGCCTGGTCGAGCCCCGAATCGCGTCCCGACTGATATCCGCCCATCAGGCGGAGGTCGCGGGTGTCCTCGTATTTGGCGATCAGGGTGCGCAATTTGCTCACCAATTCGCGCTCCTCGGGATCCCAGACGTTGTGGGCAAGGCGGGAGACCGAGGCGAGCACGTCGACGGCAGGATACCGCGCCTGGTCGGCAATGTGCCTGGAGAGCACGATGTGCCCGTCCAGCGTGCTGCGGATGGTGTCGGCGATCGGCTCATTGTGGTCGTCGCCGTCGACCAGCACGGAGAAGATGCCGGTGATGGTCCCGGATCCTTCCTCGCCGGGCCCGGCGCGCTCCAGGAGGCGCGGCAGGTCGGTGAAGACCGTCGGGGCATAGCCGCGCGCCACCGCGGGCTCGCCGGCCGCAAGCGCGACTTCGCGGGCGGCGTGGGCGAACCGGGTGATCGAATCGACCACGAGCAGCACCGATTCGCCGCGGTCGCGGAAATACTCCGCGACTGCCATCGCCGTCTTCGGCGCCAGCCGCCGCATCATCGGGCTTTCATCGCCCGTCGATACGATCGTGACGGAGCGGTTGCGATCGTTGCCAAGCACGTCCTCGATGAATTCGCGCACCTCGCGGCCGCGCTCGCCGACCAGCGCCAGCACGACGGTGTCAAAGCCCTGGCTGCGGGCGAGCATGGCGAGCAGGGTCGACTTGCCGACGCCCGAGCCTGCAAAGATGCCGACGCGCTGGCCGGCGCAGATCGGTGCAAACAGGTCGATGACGCGGACGCCGGTGCGCAGCGGCTTGTGAACGCGCGCGCGCTTCATTGCCGACGGCGCCTCGGTCTCGGCCGAGACGGCCCGCGATCCCGGGGCGAGGGGACCCATTCCGTCCAGCGGCGCGCCGAGCGCGTTGATGACGCGACCCTTCCAGCTCGGATCCGGTGCGAACGACAGGGCCGGCATGCGGTAGGCGACCGAGCCGAGGCCGCCGGCGAATTGCCGGTCGAACGGCTTGGCGACGATGCCGTCGCTGTCGATCCGCACAACCTCGCCGATCTGGGGCCTGCCTCCGGAATTGACGCCGATCAGCTCGCCGAGCTTGACCGAACGCGACAGGCCGGAGACGCGGAAATGTGTCGGTGCGATCTCGGAGATCGCGCCGCTGATGCTTGCCAGCGGCGTGCTCTGTTGCAGTTCGAGCAGCGCCCACTCAAGTTGGCGAAGAGCGTTCAAGGAAACCGTCCACCCAAATTACGCGCGACGCGCAGTCTACTTGCTGGGATCGCCCAGCGTCTGGATTGCGTTCCGGAGCGTGCTCTCGGTGCCGTCGATCAGCGAGTTGGTGCTGTCGAAGGCGCGCGAGGCCGACATCAGCTTCGTCAGCTCCATCATCGGATTGGCGCTGGAGCCCTCGACATAGCCTTGCTTGAAGCCGTCCCGGCTGAAATCGGCGATGGCGGTGGCGGGCCGGTCGGGCGTGACGCCGGAATTGCCGTAGCGATCGAGATTGGCATCGGCCGGAATGTTGAACAGACCGATGGTGCCGATCTCGTTGTTGTCCTGCGTGATCGCGCCGCTGCGCGAGATCGCGACCGGTCCGCCGTTCGGGTCGAGCGTAAGCTGCGCGCCGCCTGAATCGATGACGGGGAAGCCCGACACCGTCTGAAGGTCGCCATTGGGGGCGATCTGGAGGCGGCCATCGCGGGTATAGACCGTGCCGTTGGGACCGGCGAAGGCGATCCAGCCCTGTCCGACCACGGCGACGTCGAGCGGGTTGCCGGTCTCGGTGATGTTGCCGGCCTCGCGCGAGATGATGTTCTCGCCGGGCGAGGAGAACGCGACCGGATTGGCGGCGGCCTTGGAGAGAACCGTCTCGAATTTCACGACGTCGGTGCGAAAGCCGGACGTGTTGACGTTGGCGACGTTGTTGGCGATCGTCTGAAGGCGCTTTTCCAGCGCAACCTGCGCCGACAATCCCACGTAGAGGGCCGATTGCATGGTTTACCTGTTGAACTTGATGTTCTGAAGTGTCGTGAGCATGTCGGTATCCATGGTGGCCGACGACGTCGACGCGCCGGTGATCAGGACCAGCGCGGGGTTGGTCGAAGTGTCACTCTGCGCCTGGGTCGCATCATACATCGCCGCGAAACGCTGCACGAATTTGGTGACCTTGGTCGGGTCCTGGAAATCGGTGAGATTGATATTCTTCGTGATCATGTTGGCCTGAGCGTCGATGTCGCTCGAGCTGACGGTGGACGACCAGCCGAGGGCGGTCTGCACCACCTGGGTCAGGGCCTTGTCGGCGAGGATCTGGTAGGCGTTGGTGATCGAAGAAGCCTTGCGCGTGAAATAGAGCGCGAGCCGCAGGCCCTCATTCTGGTCGCCGGCATTCTGCTCCATCGTCTGCGTGACGTATTGGGTGGCCGTGCCGGTGGTGGCCGCGGTGGTCGAGGTTGCGTTGGTGCCGTTTGCCGCGAAATTGAAGGCCGTGGCGAATTCGCGGTAGCGGGAGTCGCTCAGCTTGTTGGCGAAGGCATCCTTGTCCGAGACGCCTTCGGTCAGCACCTTGCGCATGAAGGCCTTGGCGTAGGTCATGTCGCTGAGGCCATAGGCCTTCATCGCATAGGAGTAGAGCCGATAGTCTCCCAGGAAGTCGTCGATCGTCTTCACGTTGCCGATATGGCTCAGGAAATAGTCGGTCTCGCGGCTGACATCCGGCTCCGTCGCGACTTGCGTCATCGACTTGCTCATGTTGCTCGTTATTCTGGTGTAGTCCGCGATGGTCGATAGCATGGCACGCGCCCCTTTGGCCGCCTTTGCGACATCGTCCCAAGCTGCCGCGAATTGCTTGCGCGGGGCTGGCCATGCCGAAACCAGCTTCGCGCAAGCGTCGCCGACTAGATATTCCCGATGGGATCGGCGATGGAGTGGTGGGTTGCTCAGTTTCGTGGGGATTTTCATCACGGTGGCGGCACTGCTCGGCGGCTTTGCCGCCATGGGCGGGCATCTGGCCGTGCTCATGCAGCCGTGGGAATTCGTGATCATCATGGGCACCGCGGTCGGCACCTTCATCGTGGCAAATCCGTGGAAGACGGTCGTGGACACCGGGGTCGCCTGCATGCAGGCCATCACCGGCGCGGTGCCAGGTGAGCGCTATTATCTCGATCTGCTCGGAGCGCTTCATGCCTTGATGCGCGAGCTGCGCGGCAAGGGCCGCAACGAGGTCGAAGCGCATATCGACGATCCCTCGTCCTCGGAGATTTTCAAGGCGTTTCCGAGTGTGCTCGGGGACCCGGCGCTGCTCCAGTTCATCTGCGATTATGTTCGCCTCATCATCATGGGCAATGCGCGCACGCACGAGATCGAGGCGCTCATGGATGAGGAGATCCACACCATCGTAAAGAGCAAGCTGACGCCTTACCATGCGCTGGTGACGGTGTCAGAGGCGTTGCCGGCACTCGGTATCGTCGCCGCCGTGCTCGGCGTCATCAAGGCCATGGGTGCGCTCGATCAGTCGCCGAAGCTGCTCGGCGGCTTCATCGGTGCGGCGCTGGTCGGCACTTTTGCCGGCATCTTCCTGTCCTACGGCATCATTTCGCCCTTCGCACTGAAGATCAAAATGACGCGCGAGAAGAAGTGCCGCCCCTACATCATCGTCAAGCAGACGCTGCTGGCATTCATGAACGGCGCCATGCCGCAGATCGCCGTCGAGCACGGCCGCAAGATGATCGCGAGCGGCGAGCGGCCGTCGATCGACGTCGTCGAAAACGAGACGATTGCGGGTCCTAAGGCTGTCGTGAGCGACGCTGAACCCAAGGCTGCACGCGCATGACGATGGAAGACGTCGAGATCGATCAGCGGAAGCAGCTGCCGAACTATCTGCTGGATGCCGCCGGCATCTCGATCGAACGCATGCCGATGCTCAATGTGATCTTCGATCGCATGGCAGCATCATGCACGGACAGCCTGCAGCCGATGGCGGGAACACCCTGCTACTTCTCGGTCAACGGCATCACCAACGATCGGGTCGGCGACATCGTCAAGGACTACGAGGGCAATGCGGTCGCCGCCGTGCTCTATGCCGAGCAGTGGGACTCTCGCGTCATCATCGTGCTCGACCGCGACTTCGTGTTCACCATGGTGGAGGCGATGTTCGGCTCCGACGGCGCCGAGCCGCCGCTCGACGTCGAGCGTTCGTTCTCGAATATCGAGATCCGTCTGGTCCAGGCGCTGTTCGAGCGGTTCGCCAAGGCGCTGCAAACCGCCTTCGCCGGTACCTCCAACGTCACCTTCCGGGTCGAGCGGGTCGAGACCGCCATGGCATCCCTGGCGATCGGGCGCAGCGGCAACATGTCGATCTGCGCGAACATCATGGTGCAGGCGCTCTATCGCGGCGGTCAGATGTTCCTCATCATTCCGCACTCCGCGCTCAACCCGCTCAGGCAGAAGCTCGCTCACGTTGTCGTCAGCGACGGTCGCGCCGCTGACCCGCGCTGGCGCGAGCAGATGGAGAGCGAGGTTCATCGCACCGAGGTGACGCTGAGTGCGGTGCTGGACGAGAAGATGATTTCGCTCGAGGACGTGGTGAAATTCAAGGTAGGGCAGGTCCTGGAGCTCGAGGCCACGCCGCGCACGCTGGCGCGGCTCGAGAGCAACAACCAGGTGCTGTTCTGGTGTCAGATCGGCCAGCTCGATGGCTACTACGCCATGCAGGTGGCAGATCCAGTCGATCAGAAGCGGGAGTTCGTCGATGATATCCTATCTCGTTGATGCGGTGCTGCTGATTGCGCTGGCGTTCACCAGCATGCGGGTGATGCGGATGCACCGCGAGTTGGCGCGGCTGCGCAGCTACCAGGGCGAGTTCTCGAGCATCGTCCACGAGACGGCAGGGGCTTTCGATACCGTGATCACCGCGGCGCATGATTCCACCGCGAATCTGGGTCGGCTCGCCCATGTGCTGAGCACGAAAATCGATCAGGCCCACGAGGCGATCGCTGCACTCGATGCGCGCAGCGGGCTCCAGCCTGCTGCGAGTGTGAGCGGGGCCGAGCTCAATAAGCATTGAGGCTGGCACCGGCTGAAGAGATCAATCGGAACGTCGCGGCGCTCCGGGAGCGGAAATACCAAGAGGCGATACCAAATGGCGCAATCCTTCGACTACGAGTCTGCAACCGCATCCGATGATGCCGAGACGTCTCCGCTGGAGCGGCTGGCGGAGATTGCCGCGCGCACCGCCGAAGAGACCGGCAAGTTCGCCAATGTCGATGCCATCCTGCGCATTCCCGTCACCATGCAGGTGGTGCTGGGATCGGCGACGATCCCGGTGGCGAATCTGATGAAGCTCGGCCGCGGTGCCGTGGTTCCGCTGGATCATCGCGTCGGCGAGCCCGTCGATGTCGTGGTCAATGGCCGCGTCGTGGCCCGCGGTGAGGTGGTCGTCGTGGAAGAGGACAACTCCCGCTTCGGTGTCTCGCTGACCGAGATCGTCGGCCCGCTGGGGCAGAGTGATTCCTGACCATGGCGGCACAGGTCGGCATCGCTCCCATCAAGCAGCGAGGCGTCGCCACGCTGGGCGGAACGGAAAAGGTCGCGGCGCTTCTGCTGGCCATGGGCCGCCAGGCGGCCGCGAGCGTGCTCGCGCAGTTCGAGCCGCAGGACATTCGCATCGTCACCAAGGCCGCAGCGGAGCTGCGGCCAATCACGGCGCAGGAGCTGGAGGCGATCGTCGAGGAGTTCGCCCAGCAGTTCTCGATGGGCGCAAACATCCTCGGCACCATCGGTGGCCTCGAAGCCGTGCTCGGCGACGTGCTTCCCGCCGACCAGGTCACGGCGATCATGTCGGACCTGCTCGGCAACTCGAGCCGGTCGGTCTGGGACCGCGTCTCGTCGGTGTCGGAAAATTCGCTGGCGACCTATCTCTCCAAGGAGCATCCACAGACCGCGGCGCTGATCCTGTCCAAGGTCAAGCCGTCCTGCGCCGCCAAGGTGATGAGTCAATTGCCGTCGAGCCTGCGCAACGAGCTGATGCGGCGCGTGCTCAGCCTCAAGCCGATCGTCGATGACGCGATGAAGGTTCTCGAGAAGACGCTGCACGAAGACCTGACGCTCAACTTCGCACGCAACCTCGGCGCGGATACCTACGCCCGCGTCGCCGACATCATCAACAAGATGGAGCGTGGCCATATCGAGGACATGCTGAAGAGCCTGTCGGAAAAGCGGCCGAAGTCGGCCGAAGTTCTGAAGGAGCTGCTGTTTACCTTCGACGATGTCGTCAACTTGACGCCAAAGGCGCGCACCATGATCTTCGACCAGGTGCCGACCGACCGCATCGTCGTGGCGCTGAAGGGCACCGACAAGCACTTCCGCGAGCTGATCCTGTCCTCGGTCGCCTCGCGCGTCCGTCGCGTCGTCGAGCACGAACTCGCGATCGGCGAGCCGTCGAACCAGCGCGACGTGCTGGAAGCACGCCGCGTGATTACCGACCTCGCGCTGGACCTCGCCGAGAAGGGTGAAATCGAGCTCAACCCCGAGCAGGAGGATGAGCTGGTCTTCCGCTGACCGCTGAACGGGCATGGCAGAGACATCCGACCAGGATAGCAAAACAGAAGAGCCGACCGAGAAGAAAGTCCGCGATGCGCTCGAACAGGGCAACATTCCGGTCTCTCGGGAGGCGTCGATGTTCGCGTCCATGGCGGCGCTGATGGTGATTCAAGCGTTCCTGATCGGCCAGGGCGTGCAGCAGCTGACGCCGACATTGAAGGGATTTCTCGACGACCCCGCCGGCTTCCCCCTCGGCTCCGCGGCGGATGCGCAGAACCTTCTCACCGTGGTGGGCCTCGAAGCATTGCGATTCCTGGTGCCGTTGGTCGTGATCCTGGCGGTATTCGGGCTCGCGGCCTCGCTGCTGCAGAATGCGCCGCGGCTGGTGCTGGACCGCATCATGCCCGACTTCTCACGGATTTCGCCGGCCAGTGGCTGGAGCCGGATCTTCGGAACGCAGGGCTTCGTGGAGTTCGCCAAATCGCTGTTCAAGCTCGCCTCGGTTACCGCCGTCGTCTGCTTCGTGCTGCGATCGTCGGAGGCGAGGGCGTTCGAGGCGATGTACACCGATCCCGTCGCACTGCCGGAAATGATCCTCACCATTGCGATGCGGATCGTATCGGCGATCTGCATCGCGACCATCGTGCTGGTCGCAATCGATCTCGCCTGGGCGCGCTTCCACTGGCGGCGCGAGCTGCGCATGACCAAGCAAGAGATCAAGGACGAGCACAAGCAGGCCGAAGGCGATCCGCTGATCAAGGCGCGCCTGCGTTCTCTGGCGCGCGACCGCTCGCGCCAGCGCATGATCGCTTCCGCCGCGCGCGCGACGCTGGTGATCGCCAACCCGACCCATTTTGCGATTGCGCTGCGTTATCAGCGCGAGGAGAACCCGGCGCCGCTCGTGGTGGCCAAGGGCATGGATCTGGTCGCGCTGAAGATCCGCGAGGTCGCCGAGCAGAACAAGATCCCGGTGATCGAGAACAAAGCGCTCGCGCGTGCGCTCTACGAGGCCGTGCAGGTCGACCAGGTGATCCCGGCGGAATTCTTCCGCCCGGTCGCCGAAATCATCTACTTCCTGCAGTCGAAGCAGGCGCCGCGTCCCGAGAAGGTTCAGTAGATTTCCGAGGATGGTGCTTCGCGCAACAGCTTGACGAAAGCTTAACGCCCTAGGGTTCTTTCCAATGGATCACAATGGGGTTTGTCGTGGGACCGCTTTATCTCTTCGAACTCGCATCGTCGCAAGCACGTTGGCTCGAGCTTCGCCAATCGACCATCGCCACGAACGTCGCCAATGCCAATACGCCCGGCTTCAAGGCACGCGACGTGGAGCCGTTCAACAAGGTGCTCGACGGAATGCCGGTCAGGCTTGCGACGACATCGCCCGCGCACATGCAGCTGTCTCCAGCGGAGACCGACACGCGCGCAACCGCGAAGAAGGACAGCTGGGACGTCGTCCACTCCGGCAACTCGGTCAGCCTCGAGCAGGAGATGATCAAGGGCAGCGACGTCAATCGCGACTATTCGATGAATTCGGCGATCGTGCGGTCGTTCAACCGCATGGTCATGACCGGTGCGAAGACCTGAGGTGAATCGACATGCTTGACCCTCTATCGGCTTCATTGACGGTCGCGAGCTCCGGGCTCGAAGCGCAGTCGACGCGCATGCGCATCGTCTCGGAAAACCTCGCCAATGCGAGCTCGACGGGGCGTACCGCCGGTGCCGATCCTTATCAGCGCAAGACCATCACCTTCGATGCCGCGATGGATCGCGCTTCGGGCACGCAGCTGGCGAAGGTCAAGGAGATCGGGGTCGACACCACGCCGTATCGCGTCGAGTACGACCCGGGTCATCCCGCGGCGGACAAGGCCGGCTACGTCAAGATGCCCAACGTCAACATGATGATTGAGATGGCGGACATGCGGGAAGTGAACCGATCCTATGAAGCCAATCTCCAGGTTGTGAAACAGGTGCGGTCGATGCTCGGCATGACCATTGATCTGCTGAGGAGCTGACAATGCTAGAGGCGATTTCATCTACCGCGATCACCGCTGGACAAGCTGCGTCGCGCGCCACCGAAACGCAGTCCATTGTGCCGACCGGGACGTCCACGGTCCAGTCCGCCGGCGATCTCGGCTTCGATTCCGTGATGAAGCAGGTGACCTCGGACGCGATCGGGACTCTGAAGGCGGGCGAGGCGGCGTCGATCTCGGCGATGCAGGGCAAGGAATCGACGCGGAAGGTCGTTGAGGCGCTGATGTCGGCCGAGCAGGCCTTGCAGACCGCGGTCGCGGTCCGCGACAAGGTCGTGCAGGCCTACCAAGAAGTCGTTCGGATGTCGATTTGATCTGAAGGAATGACATAAGTGAAATCGCTCGCCATCGCCGCCACGGGCATGAATGCTCAGCAGACCAATATCGAAGTCATCGCGAACAACATCGCCAACATCAACACGACGTCGTTCAAGCGGGCGCGTGCTGAATTCACTGATCTGTTCTACCAGATGGACCGCATGCAGGGCGTCGCGAACGTCAATGGTGCCTCGCCGATCCCTGAGGGCGCCAATCTCGGTCTCGGCGTCAAGTCGGCCGCGATCCGCAAACTGCACATCCAGGGTGCGCTGACGCAGACCGGGAATCCGTACGACCTCGCGATCAACGGTCGCGGCTGGTTCCAGGTGCTCGGCCCGAACAACGAGGTGCAATACACCCGCGCGGGCTCGTTCAACACCAACGCCAACGGCCAGTTGGTGACGATGGATGGCTACCTGCTGGATCCCGCCATCACGGTGCCGCAGGGAACGGTGCAGGTTACTGTCAACCAGACCGGCCAGGTGTTCGCCAAGCTGGATACGGAAATCAATCCGCGTCAGATCGGGCAGCTCAACCTTGCTAATTTCGCCAACGAGGCCGGTCTCGAGCCGCTCGGCAGCAATCTCTATCGCGAGACCACGGCGTCGGGCACGCCGGTCGTTGGTCTCCCCGGCGATGCTGGCTACGGCAAGATCAACCAGCAATATCTCGAGGCCTCGAACGTCGATCCCGTCAAGGAGATCACCGAGTTGATCTCGGCGCAGCGCGCCTATGAGATGAACGCCAAGGTCATCCAGGCGTCGGATGAAATGGCCTCGACGGTATCGAAGGGTCTCAGTCGTTAGTTCCGGTGTGTCCATGTTGAACAGGGTGGGCCTGATCGTGCGCGGGTTGGCCGCTGCGCTGCTGGTTCTCGTCTCCGCGCAACTCGCTGCGGCGGACGAGCGGCGGCTTCCCGTGCCGGCGGTCGCGATCCGCGCCGGCGAACTGATCAGGGACGACATGATCACCGAGCGCAGCTTTGCGCCGAACGTGCTCGGCGTCGCCATGTTCGTCGAAGGGCGTCAGGTCCTCGTCGGCCGCATGGCGCGGCGGGCGCTGCTGCCGGGACAGCCGATTCCGACCAATTCCGTGGAAGATCCCTGGACCATCGCCCGTGGCGCCATGGTCAAGGTCGTGGTCGAAGACTCCGGCCTGTCGATCGTGACCTACGGTGCGGCCATGCAATCCGGCGCGCCGGGTTCGCTCATCACCGTGCGGAACACCGACACGGGCGTGATCATCAGGGCGATCGTCCAGGCGGACGGCACCGTCAAGGTCGCGGACGGGTCATGACCAGATTTCTGCTCGCGCTCGTCCTCGCTTTTTCCGCCGCCGGCGCCCAGGCAGCCGTCCGCATCAAGGACATCGCCGATATCAAGGGGCTGCGTGAGAACCAGATCGTGGGCTACGGCCTGGTTATCGGCCTCAACGGGACCGGTGACACGCTGCGCAATGCGCCGTTCACGGAACAGTCGCTCCAGTCGATGCTCGAAAACATGGGCATCAACGTTCGCAACGAGACGACCAGCACCACCAATCCGGCGCGGCCGACGACGCTGCGTACGCGCAACGTCGCCGCCGTGATGGTGACCGCGGACCTGCTGCCGTCGATCGGGCCGGGTGAACGGATGGACGTGACTGTTTCGTCGCTTGGAGATGCGACGTCGCTGCTCGGCGGCACGCTGGTGATGACGTCATTGCGCGCGGCTGACGGCGCGGTCTACGCGGTGGCGCAGGGCGCGGTCACGGTCGCTGGTTACAGCGTCGGGGGACAGGCACAGAACGTCAGCCAGGGCACGCCGACGGCGGGCCGCATCCCGAACGGCGCGCTGGTCGAGCGCGAGGTGCGGGGAAGCCTCCACGAGATGGAATACCTGGTGCTGGAGTTGAAAAATCCCGACTTCGTCACGGCGACGCGAATCCTCGACGCCGTCAATCGCTATGCCGGCGGCCGCTATCGCGCCCAGATCGCCTTCGAGCGCGACTACCGGACGATCGTGCTGTCCAAGCCGCGCTATGTCGGCCCGGTTCGGTTCCTCGCCGAGATCGGCGAGCTGACCGTCGAACCCGACACGCCGGCGCGGGTGGTGATCAACGAACGCACCGGCACGGTGGTCATCGGACGCGACGTGCGGATCTCGACCGTCGCGGTCACGCACGGCAATCTGACGGTCCGTGTTACCGAGCTGCCCGTGGTGTCGCAGCCGGCGCCGTTCTCGCAAGGCCAGACGGTCGTGGTGCCCCAGACGGTGGTCGAGGCCAACGAGGCCGGATCGCAGGTGGCGATCCTGAGCGGCGTCGATCTCCAGCGTCTCGTGCGCGGGTTGAACCAGATCGGACTGAAGCCATCCGGCATCATCGCGATCCTCCAGGCGATCAAGACGGCCGGCGCTCTGCAGGCTGAAGTCATCGTGCAATGATGCACAAGCGTCGTGCAAGCTTGGTCGCTCAATGCTCAGGTCTCGACCGAGAATCGCACGCGGCCCGATGCTGAAGCTGGATCAAAAAGCGCAACTCCTTCTCCTGGCCGCGATGTTCGCGCTCGCGAGCGCATCACCGGTGCTGGCGCTGGACGAACCGAAGCCGTCGAAGCCGCTCAACTTGCTTTCCTTCGCCCGGGCGCGTGCGCCCGGACCGCAGAAACCGCATGCGACGGCGGCACCGGCACCGGGCGACAACACGCCGGCAACGGCCTGGGCAGCCGAAGATTCGGGTCCGGCGATCACTGGTGCGGTGCCGACGTCGGAGGTGCCGGCGCCGGCGCCCGCATCCGTGCCGACGCGTCCGGCGAGGCCCGGCAGCGTGACCGCGCCGCCGAAGCCGGCGCCCGCCCAGGCGATCGCGCCTACGGACAACGAAGTGGTTCTGTTCTGCAACAACGTGGCCGATCCCGCCGTCGATGCCAGGCTCGCTTGGCAGCTGAAAGAACTGGAGAAGGCCGAGAGCCTGCTGCGAGAGCGGATTGCCGAAGTCGAGGCCAAGCGCGCCGAATACGAGAAGTGGATGGCGCTGCGCGACGATTTCCTGAAGAAAGCGGAAGCGAGCGTCGTCGAGATCTATTCGCGCATGAAGCCGGACGCGGCCGCGACCCAGATCGCCGGCATGGCCGACGAGACCGCCGCCGCAGTGCTTGCAAAGCTCAGCCCGCGGAGCTCGAGCGCGATCTTCAACGAGATGGAGACGTCACGCGCGGCCCATCTCGCCGATGTGCTCGGCGGAATGCGTCGCGTGGACGACGGAAAGACCAAGTAAATGAAGAAGCCGATCCTCATCCTGTCTTTCGTGCTTCTTGCCGGATGCTCCCACGACCCCGCCGAGGTCCTGACCGGCCCGCAGGTGTCACCGGTCGGTAGCGGCCTGCGGTCGCAGGCCGATCCCATTCCCGTAACGCCGCGCGTCCGTACCCCCATGAGCTATCGGTCGACCTGGGACGATGGCACCGATCTCTACCGTGATCCGCGCGCGCGGCGCACCGGCGACGTCGTGACAGTGATCATCTCGATGCAGGACAAGGCGAAGCTCGACAACAAGACCGATCGTTCACGTGATTCGCAGATCAAGTTCGGGCTCGACTGGTTGATGAACGTCGCCGGGTGGAGCGACACCGGTCAGACCAACGCCAACCTCTCGACCAACACCCAAATCAAAGGCAACGGCCAGATCGATCGCGCCGAGGATATCAAGCTTTCGATCGCCGCCATCGTCACCGACGTGTTGCCGAACGGCAATATGATGATCAGCGGTTCGCAGGAATTCAAGGTCAACACGGAGATGCGGGTGCTGAACGTCGGCGGCATCGTGCGTCCGCGCGATATCTCGCGCGGCAACACGATCTCCTACGAGAAGATCGCCGAGGCGCGCGTGTCCTATGGTGGTCGTGGAAATCTGTCTGACGTGCAGCAGCCGGGATGGGGACATCGGATCTATGATGCCGTGGCACCGTTCTGAGGCTCGAGCGTCGTGGGAGCAGGGGGCGTGATGCGTCTGATCGCCGCCATCGTGCTGACCCTGGTCGCCATCGGCGCCGGCGCGCTTGCGGGTCTGCATCTGTTCGCCGCCGCCGAGCGCGTTGCCGACGCGAAGAAGGGCGCCACCCCGCCGCCGATTGCGTCGAGCTACACCGGCAGCGCGCGGCTCAGAAAGCTGTCGCCGATCGTGACCAATCTCGCCGCGCCGGCCAACAACTGGGCCCGGGTCGAGGCCTCCATGGTGACCGACAGCATGAGCGACGAGGATGCCGGCATCCTCGCCGCCCATATCAGCGAGGACATCGTCACCTATCTGCGGTCGGCCTCGGTTGCGCAGTTTGAAGGCACGCGCGGGCTTCAGCATCTGCGCGACGACCTGTCAGAGCGCGCCAGCATCCGTTCGTCCGGCAAGGTCCGTGAATTGATCATTGAGACGTTGGTGATCCAGTGAAATTGAGAGTCCTGCTGCTTGCATTGTTGCTGGTCGTGCTGCCCGAAGTGGCGTTCGCCCAGATCCCGGACCTCAATTCGCTGCTGCCGCCGGGTAACGGCTCGACCAGCGGCCGCATCATCCAGTTGATGGCGCTGCTGACGGTGTTGTCCGTTGCACCGGGGCTGCTCATCATGGTGACGAGCTTCACGCGCTTCGCGGTCGCGCTCTCGTTCCTGCGCGCCGGCCTCGGCCTCCAGACGACGCCTCCGAATCTCGTGCTGATCAGCCTCGCGATGTTCATGACCTTCTACGTCATGGCGCCGACCTTCGACCGCGCGTGGGAGACCGGCGTGCAACCGCTGATGAAGAACGAGATCTCGGAGGAGGATGCCTATCTGAAGATCAGCGATCCGTTCCGCGAGTTCATGCTGGCGCATGTCCGCGACAAGGACCTGCAGACGTTCGAATCGCTCGCCGCTGAAAGCTTCCGCAAGAAGCTCGACGACAAGCGCATCGACATGCGCGTCATCATCCCGGCGTTCATGATCTCCGAGCTCCGGCGTTCGTTCGAAATCGGATTCCTCATCATTCTGCCGTTCCTCGTCATCGATATGATCGTGGCAACGTTGACCATGTCGATGGGCATGATGATGATGCCGCCATCGATCCTCGCGCTGCCGTTCAAGGTGCTGTTCTTCGTGCTGATCGACGGCTGGAATCTGCTGGCCTCCGGACTGGTGCGGTCGTTCTCATAGCAGCGACCATCGACCTAACGGTTGGTTAAGGTTAGCAAAAAGTGATGTTAACCATATGATTTTGCTTGATAATTCAGGCTCGTATTAATCCGGGAGCAAGATTCGTCGTGCTAGCAATGCGGCACGGCGGGTTGGACCCCACCCATATCAGTCCAAAGGCATGATGCCGCCCCTCCGTACCGGTGAAAGCCCGGTATGTCCCCTCGTGAAAATGTAACGCGTACATAAAGGGACATTCGCAATGTCAAGCCTGCTTACGAACTCGACCGCCATGACCGCCCTCCAGACCCTGCGGTCTGTGAGCTCCCAACTCGCCACCACGCAGACCCGCATCTCCACCGGCCAGCGCGTCTCGACCGCTTCGGACAACGCAGCCTACTGGTCGATCGCGACCTCGATGCGCGCCGACAACGCCGCGCTCTCCGCAGTCTCCGACTCGCTCGGTCTGTCGGCCGCGACCGTCGACACCGAATACACCGCTCTGACCTCGGTTGTCGGTGACAGCACCGGTGGTCTGACCAAGCTGCAGTCGCTGCTGGTCGAAGCCAAGACGGCCGGTATCGACCGCACCAAGATTCAGGCGGACGTCACCCAGATCCAGCAGCAGATGCAGGGCACCGCGTCGGCGGCGACCTTCAACGGCGTGAACTGGCTGAGCACGACGACGGCGACGCCGACGACGGTGGACCTGGTGTCGTCGTATTCCCGCGTCGGCGGCACGCCGACCACCGGTGCCATCACGCTGACGGTTGCCAATTACTCGCTCTATACCAGCTCCCAGGGCGGCATCCTGGACAAGGTGAGCGGCGGCGCGTCGGTCAACACGATCGACATCAGCACGCTGACCGACTCAGCGGCCGACCAGACCACGCTCGATGGCTACATCTCGCAGGTCACCGCTGCGATCAACTCGGTGGCATCGGCCGCCGCTAACCTCGGCGCCGTCAAGAACCGTATCTCGACCAATACGGACTTCGTGAAGTCGCTGATGGACTCGGTTGATCGCGGTATCGGCCAGCTCGTCGACGCTGACATGAACCAGGAGTCCACCCGCTTGTCGGCCCTTCAGGTCCAGCAACAGCTCGGCGTTCAGGCGCTCTCGATCGCCAACAGCAGCAGCCAGAGCATCCTGTCGCTGTTCCGCTAAGCCTGAAAACCATCTGAAGGGGCCGCGCTTCTCGCGAAGCGCGGCCCTTTCGTTTGATGCCACGTCTCGCCCACGTCGCAATTCCGGCTGCCCTGTTGCTGCCGGAACACAGAGCCACAAGCTCCGCACAAGCTTCAGCCGTTACGGTCGCCGTACGACAGGTTGGGCTCTAACCACTTTTCACAGCCCAAAGGCATGACGCCGTCCTGTCGTACCGGTGCAAGTCCGGTATGTCCCCAATCAACTCAATCTTCAAAGGGACATCAAAATGGGTTCGAGTCTTCTCACCAACTCCGCTGCAATGACCGCGCTGCAGACCCTGCGCAACGTCAGCTCCAGCCTCCAGACCACTGAAAACCGGATCTCGACCGGCCAGCGCGTGGCGACTGCTTCGGACAACGCAGCCTACTGGTCGATCGCGACCTCGATGCGCGCCGACAACGCCGCACTCTCCGCCGTCTCCGACTCGCTCGGTCTGTCGGCTGCGACCGTCGATACCGAATATACCGCACTCACCGCAGTTGTCGGCGACAGCACCGGCGGCCTGACCAAGCTGCAGTCGCTGCTGGTCGAAGCCAAGACCGCCGGTATCGACCGCACCAAGATCCAGGCCGACATCACCCAGATCCAGCAGCAGATGCAGGGCACCGCGTCGGCGGCGACCTTCAACGGCGTGAACTGGTTGAGCACGACGACGGCGACGCCGGCGACCTTCGACCTGGTGTCGTCGTTCTCCCGCGTCGGCGGCACGCCGACCATCGGATCCATCACCCTGACGATCGCCAACTACTCGCTCTATACCAGCTCCCAGGGCGGCATCCTGGACAAGGTGAGCGGCAGTGCGTCGGTCAACACGATCGACATCAGCACGCTGACCGACTCGGCGGCCGACCAGACCACGCTCACCGGCTACATCACGCAGGTGACCGCTGCGATCAACTCGGTGGCGTCCGCCGCCGCCGACCTCGGCGCCGTCAAGAACCGCATCTCGACCAACACGGACTTCGTCAAGACTCTGATGGACTCGGTGAATCGTGGTGTCGGTCAGCTCGTCGACGCCGACATGAACGCGGAATCCACCCGCCTTCAGGCGCTCCAGACCCAGCAGCAGCTCGGCGTCCAGGCGCTCTCGATCGCCAACCAGAACAGCCAGAGCATCCTCTCGTTGTTCCGCTAAGCCCAAATAACCACCCGAGAGGGCCGCGCTTCGCAAGAGGCGCGGCTCTTTTCATTTTGGTGTGCGCTGTTCGCGCGTCGAGATGTCAACTGGGCGTCTCGAATTGGGCTCACCCTGCTGCGGTCCGGTCACATAGCCACAAGCCTCGCGCAAACTTCGCGTGCTATCGCCGCTGTTACGGCAGGTTGAGCGCGCTTTTCCGCGGCCCAAAGGCATGATGCCGCCCTGCCGTACCGGTGCAAGCCCGGTATGTCCCAAAAATCTCAATTCGTTTTCAAGGGGACGTCAAACATGAGTTCAAGTCTGCTCACCAACTCCGCTGCGATGACTGCGCTGCAGACCCTGCGCAACGTCAGCTCCAGCCTCCAGACCACTGAAAGCCGGATCTCGACCGGCCAGCGCGTCGCGACCGCTTCGGACAACGCCGCCTACTGGTCGATCGCGACCTCGATGCGCGCCGACAACGCCGCGCTCTCCGCCGTCTCCGACTCGCTCGGTTTGTCGGCTGCGACCGTCGATACCGAATATACCGCACTCACCGCGGTTGTCGGCGACAGCACCGGCGGCCTGACCAAGCTGCAGTCGCTGCTGGTCGAAGCCAAGACCGCCGGTATCGATCGCACCAAGATCCAGGCCGACATCACCCAGATCCAGCAGCAGATGCAGGGTACCGCGTCGGCGGCGACCTTCAACGGCGTGAACTGGCTGAGCACGACGACGGCGACGCCGGCGACCTTCGACCTGGTGTCGTCGTTCTCTCGCGTCGGCGGCACGCCTACCATCGGCTCCATCACCCTGACGATCGCCAACTACTCGCTCTATACCAGCTCCCAGGGCGGCATCCTGGACAAGGTGAGCGGCAGTGCGTCGGTCAACACGATCGACATCAGCACGCTGACCGACTCGGCAGCCGACCAGACCACGCTCACCGGCTACATCACGCAGGTGACCGCTGCGATCAACTCGGTGGCCTCTGCCGCCGCCGACCTCGGTGCCGTCAAGAACCGCATCGCGACCAACACGGACTCGTCAAGACCCTGATGGACTCGGTGACCCGCGGTGTGGGTCAGCTCGTCGACGCCGACATGAACGCGGAATCCACCCGCCTTCAGGCGCTCCAGACCCAGCAGCAGCTCGGTGTTCAGGCGCTTTCGATCGCCAACCAGAACAGCCAGAGCATTCTCTCGCTGTTCAAGTAAGCTCCGGCTTCGAACATGACCGTGCTCCCTTTGGGAGCACGGTCCCGCCGCCGACCGGCGGTTGGGGATGGCACATGATGTGCCCGCAATCAATTTCCTGACGCCTGACCTCATGCAATTTGCTGCAGCCGATCGCGTCGTCGCGCGCTCGATCGCCCGCTCGTCGCCTACGACCCGTCTGCGTCGCCCAAAGCTCTTGTAAAATTGCAACGCCTCGTCTGCGAAGCGGCACATTCACGTTTTCGCGCAACCTTCAGACAAGGTTGGCGGCGGAGTGTCCTTACAGTTCGCATAGGTACGAGGTCATATGCTCAGTCGCGCGCAGCTACAGCAGCTGCTCAACAATCTGCTGGAACTTGGGCCGCGACGTCTGATGGCCTTGGGATTGATCGGCTTTGCCGTCCTCGTCACCGTGGTCGGGGGCGCCTATTATCTGAGCCGGCCGGAATTCGAATCCCTCTACACTGGCCTTACCCGCGAAGACGTGACGCGCATTGGCGCCGCGCTGCGCGAGCAGAATATCGCCTTCGACGTCAACGCGGCCGGCGATGCCGTCTCAGTTCGGCCGAGCCAGACCAGCCAGGCGCGGATGCTGCTGGCCGAGAAGGGGCTGCCGACCAGCGCCAACTCCGGCTACGAGTTATTCGACAAGATCGGGTCGCTCGGGTTGACCTCCTTCATGCAGGAGGTCACGAAGCTTCGCGCGCTCGAGGGCGAGATCGCGCGTACCGTTCAGCTGATGAAGGGCGTCAAGGCTGCTCGGGTGCACATCGTGATGCCGGTACGCGGCTCGTTCCGCGCGACGCAGCAACCGCCCTCGGCTTCGGTCGTGCTGCGCACCGACGGAGCGATCGAGGCGCGCACGGCGCAATCGATCCGCCATCTCGTCGCGGCCGCCATTCCCGGCATGACGCGTGACAAGGTCACCGTGCTCGATGCCGACGGCTCGATGCTGCTGGCTGAGGAAGATGAAGCCAGCGCCGCGCCGACCAAGATGGCGAGCCTGCAGAAGACCGTCGGCGGCATGGTGCAGGAGAACATCCGCAAGGCATTGACGCCCTATCTGGGCCTGGACAATTTCGAGGTCAGCGTCGCGCCGCAACTCTCGACCGACAAGCGCCAGATCAACGAGACCGTCTACGATCCGGAGACCCGCGCCGAGCGCTCCGTCCGCAATGTCCGCGAAAACGAGAAGTCGTCGAATGCGGATCGCTCGACGCCGACCACGGTGCAGCAGAATCTTCCGGACCAGCAGGTCAACGCCGGCGGCACCAAGAACTCCAGCGAAGACAAGACGCGTCGCGAGGACGTCACCAATTTCGAGGTCTCATCCAAGACCACGACGACGGTGAGCGACGGTTACTCGGTCAAAAAGCTCTTCATCGCCGTCCTGGTCAACCGCGTGCGGCTGGTCGCTGATCTCGGCGACAAGACGAACCAGGCCATCGTCGACAGCAAGCTGGCCGAGATCAGTCAGCTCGCTGCGACCGCCGGTGGTCTGGACAAGGCGCGTGGCGACCAGATCCAGGTCACCGCGGTCGACTTCGTGGAGGGCTCTCGCGACCTCGCGCCGGTGCCGCCAATCAGCTTCGTCGAGATGATGAACAAGCAGCTCGGCAGCGTCATCAACGCAGTGACGATCCTGGCCGTCGCTTCGATGCTGGTCTGGTTCGGACTTCGGCCCGCGGTCAACGGCATCCTGACCCATCGCGCGCAGCAGGAGCTGACCGAGGCGGCCGAGGCCGCCGAGTTCGAGGCGGCCTCGGCCCTTGCGTTGGCCGACAGTCAGGATCCCGAGCTCAACCTTGTCGAGGATCTCGAAGGCAAGATGCAGCGCACGCCGCAGAAGCGGTTGGAGCAGATCGTTCGCCTCGATCAGATGCAGGCGGCAGCAATCCTTAAAGACTGGATGCGGCGCGAGGAGGCAGCATGAACGCGGCAATTGGAAAGCTCCTGACGCAATTCGACGCGAACGGCCGGGCCAAATCGCCACCGCCTCCGCCGCCCAAGATCCAGGACGTGCTTACAAGACAGAAGGAGGTCCGGCGCGAGCCTCAATCGCAGCCGCAGCCTCAACCGCAGCGCCAGGCGCAAGCGCAGCCGCAACTTCAGCCGCCCCCGGCGCCCGCGCCGGAAGCCGCGCCTGTCAATCTTCTCGATGACGCCTATCGTCGCGGTCATACCGCCGGCCTTGCGGAAGGCGAAGCCAAGCTCGCCGAAGAGCGCGTCCGCAGCGCGATTCGGCTCGGCGAGGAGCGGGCCAAATGGTCCGACCAGCAAGCCGTCGCCATCGTCAACGGCTTTGACGCCGCCTGCCGTGAGATCGAGAGCAACATCGCAAGCTCCGTAGCGCGGATATTGCTGCCGTTCCTCGCCGATGCGGTCCGCGACAAGGCGATCGGATCGCTCATCGAGCAGATCTCGGCGTTGACCTCCAATTCTCCGGTGCCGGCGTTCCGAGTCACCGGCCCGAGCGAGCTCATCGACCTCGTCAGGACGCAACTCAATCTCGCCGGCCGCACCGGCGTCGAATACCAGTCCGCCGACACCGTCGAGGTTCGGGTCCTCGCCGACCAGACCACGATCGAGACGCAGATCTCGGCTTGGATGGACCGGCTGAAAGAGGCGCGCCGGTAGCCGCACCATGGAGGAAGTCAAGCACGAGCTCGTCATCATCCGCCGGCGGGGCGCCTTCGAGGATGAGAAGGCGCACGGTGGCGTCTGGAAGATCGCCTATGCGGACTTCATGACCGCGATGATGGCGTTCTTCCTGGTGATGTGGCTGCTCAATGCGCTCAACCAGGACCAGAAGCAGGTGGTTGCGAGCTACTTCAACCCGATCAAGCTCGCCGAGAACGCGCCCGCGCCGAAGGGCCTGAAGGACCTCACCAAGAAAGAGCCGACGACGTTTGAGGGGCAGGATGGCAAGCGCCAGCCGTCCGGGCCGAATGAGGAGCGCCGCGGCGACTCGCCGACGGCCGAGAAGCCGCCCTTCTACGAAGAGAAGGTTCTGTTCCGCGATCCCTACGCGACGCTCGCCGAGATCGCGGCGAGCTCCAACCAGGCCTCGGGACAGCGGCGCGCAGGTGCGCTGACATCTGCGGAAGAAGATGGCCTCAAGGGCGGTGACGCCTATCGCGACCCCTTCGATCCCGGCTATTGGAAGCTCGCGCCCGAGGCTTCCAAGGAAGCGGACCGGATCATGGACGTCGAGCCGAAGCCGAATGCGGTCGCGCGCGACAATCCGGCCAGCACAAATCAGGGCGAGCCGCGCCGCGGCAAGACCGATGATGCCGGCGGCAGCGTGGCTCCCGACGCGCAGGCGTCGTCCACGAGCCTGTCGCCGCTGTTACCGCCGGGACCGGCGTCATCGTCTTCGCGCGACGGCAGCGTCCAGGCGAACACGCAGGCTAACCTTCAGGCCAACACCGCGCCGCAGGCGCGTTCCGCCGACGCTCCGAAGGAATCCGAGCCGCGCGACGCGGCACAGACCCAGCAGCCGACCGTCAAGCAGCTTCAGTCGGCGATTGCCGATGCGCTGTCGGACATCAAGGCCGGCGCCGGACCAGTGGCGGAAGTCCGCCAGGTCGAGGAGGGCCTTTTGGTCAGCCTGACCGACGATGCAAGCTTCGGCATGTTCGCGGTCGGATCGGCCGAGCCGCGGCCCGAGCTCGTCCGCGTCATCGACAAGATCGGTCCGCTGATCGCGAAGCGCCGCGGCATGATCATCGTCCGCGGTCACACTGATAATCGTCCATACAAATCGGACAATTACGATAATTGGCGGCTCTCCTCCGCGCGCGCGCAAATGGCCTACTACATGCTCGTTCGCTCCGGCATCGATGCGCAGCGGATCGAGCATGTCGAAGGCTATGCCGACCGCCGGCCAAAGCTTCCGAACGATCCGTCCGCCGCGCAGAACCGGCGAATCGAGATCCTGATCCGGGAGAAGCGTCTTTGACGAGGCCGCTGCTCCGCGCCGCGCTGCTGATGGTGTTGTCGCTCGTCGCGACACGCGGAGCAGCCGAGCCGGCACCGCCGTCCGGCGAGCCGTACGAGCTCGTCCGCGCGTTGCAGGCGGTGCAGGATGGCATCGCCAATGGCGACACCGCGGCACATGACAGCCACATCGCGCTGATCCGGCAGATCGGCGAAAAGTTTCTCGCCGCCGACGCGAGCGTGTGGAGCAATCCGCAGAACGGACAGGCGGTCGTGATCTACCTGCTGTCCGGCGGCGCGCCGCAGATCGTCCGTAAGCTGCCGCGTGACAAGATCAGCGTCGATTCACGGCTGTTCGACGGCGCACTCGCTTATGTTGAAGGCCGACAGGACGAGGCGAGGGACCTGCTCAAGGACGTCAAGCCGCGCGCGATCCCGTCGGGCATGGGCGGACAAGTCGCGCTGGTCCAGGGCGCGCTGTTCGCCCGGTCCGAGGTGTCGCTCGCGATCGCGCGCCTCGACGACGCACGCCTGCTGCTGCCGGGCACGCTCGTCGAAGAGGCGGCGTTGCGGCGCGAGATTCTGCTGGTCGGGCAGGCCGAGGATTTCGACAAGTTCGAGTTCCTGACGCTGGCTTATATCCGCCATTTCCGCAACTCGGTCTATGCCGGCGATTTCTGGCAGCGCTTCTCCACGGGCCTGACGCAATCAAGCCTTGCCCTGGAAGATCGCCGCTTTGCGCGGATCGCGGCGCTGCTCGAACAGGTCGACCGCGCCAGCCGCCTCAAGCTCTATCTGGTGATCGCGCGCGGCGCGCTGGTTCGCGGCAAGTTGGCCGTCACGCGGCTTGCAGGCGAGCGGGCGCTGACGCTCAGCGCCGATGCCACGGCGGACCGCGAGCGCGCGCATTTTTACCGTGGTGCATCCCGTGCCCTCACCGACGAGTATGACGGCGGCTTTGCGGAGCTGAAGGCGCTCGACAAATCGAAGCTGTCGGAGCGCGATGCCCTGCTGCTCAACGCAACTCTTCAGCTCGCACTCGACGTCCGCAAGCCGATTACGGCTCCGCCCGCGGTCGCGTCGGCCGAAAAGCCTCCGCTCACCCCGGCGCGGATCGATCTCGCGTCGTCCAACGCAATGCTCGCGCGCGCCAAGACGCAGCTCGGCGAACTGGAGCTTCTCACCAAGGATCGCCGTCCATGACCAAGCTTAGTGGAACCTCCGGACAGCTCTTCGCAGGTCTCGCCGAAGCCCTCACGCGCGGGGTGTCGCGCTCAGTAAAGGGTACAGCAACAACGGGCGGGAAAGCGGCCGACGATTCCTCGTTCCACGATCTGCTCCACACCGTTTCGAACATGGCCAAGCGAGCCTTGGACGATCAGGGTACCGATACGACCACGAAGGCCGCTCCGTTGCGCCCGCGCCTGGCCCAGCTGACCGGGCGTGACACGCCGAAGGATGCGCCGGTGCACGGGCGCACCGAGGAGACAAAGTCGCCGACCAAGCAAGATTCGGTCGATCGATCGGCGAAGGCGGACGTCCCGGGCAGTTTGAGCGTATCGACGATCATGGGGCAGGAGCTCGCTGCCGCGCCGGTCGTGACGATGCAGGTGCCGCAGGCGTCGAGCGACCAGAAGGAGACGTCGGCTCGGGACGAGCGGCCGTCTGCAACGAAGCGTGAGGTTCAGAGCATGGCAGGCATGCCGACGGCTGATGCTGGGCGATCTGCCGCCGCGCCGTCGACCGTCGCGCGTTCGGCGACCGATACATCCGGGCCGCGCCTGCAGCCTGTGAGCCCACAGGCCGCAGCGACCGACCAGATGATGCCGGCGGGAAGCGACGTTCAACCGAAAGCCATGACCGTCACGCCTGGCTTCGAGGCCATCGCGGCGAATGTCGAGCGGGCGGTAAACTCCGCGGGGCGGGACGCGCCGCCGGAAACGACCAAGGTCACGGTGGTTCAGCAGGAAACACATCTGCCTCCCGTGGCGCAGTTCAGCGCGACCCAGCAAGTCGCAAATGCGGCGATGTCGGAGTTGAAAGGCTCGCCGACGCCGGCGGCGGCTACAGCGACAGATCTCGTCGGGGCCCAAGGCAATTCGCCGAACCAGCCGCTCAGGATCCTCACCGTCAATCTCGAGCCGCCGACGCTCGGTAATGTCACCATGCGCCTTCGTCTCGTCGGCAACGAGGTCTCGGTTCAGCTGGCTGCCGAACGCAAGGACACCAGTACGATGCTGGATCAGCAGCGCGACCAGATCCGCGACCTGATGCAGTCCGCGGGGTACGTAGCCGACGTTGCGCCGGTGCAGCACGGCTCGCTCGACGGATTCCAGGCCGGATCCGGCCAGTCGCAGCCGCAGCTCTCGGGCCAGCAACAACAATCATCCCAGTCGCAAGGCGCGTTCGGCGGTGCGGGCACGTCGTCCGGTCAGTCGGACGGCGGAGCCAGGCAAACCCGACAGGAACAGCAGCCCAACCAGGAGGCACGCCATGACCAGGACGTGGCGCCGCATACTCGCCGCGGCCCTGTTTATCTGTAACGCCGGCCTCGTCGAGGCGGCGGCGACCGACGCTGCGCGCCCCTGTGAGCGCGAGATGGCGCGCGCCTCGCAGCAGCACGGGATTCCGCTCGGCATTCTCTATGCCGTCGGCCTCACCGAGACCGGCCGGCGCGGCGCGCTCTATCCTTACGCGCTCGGTGCCGAAGGACAGACCGTGTTCGCCAAGGACGTGGATGATGCGATGGCGAATTTCGAGGCGATGAGATCCAAGGGCATCAAGCTGATCGATCTCGGTTGCATGCAGATCAACCACTATTTTCACGGCGACAAGTTCAGCTCGGTACGGGCGATGTTCGATCCGGCCAAGAATGTCGACTATGCCGCGCGCTTTCTCAAGGAGCTGAAGCAGCACGAGGGAAGCTGGACCATGGCGGTCGCTCGCTACAATGCGGGCCCCAACAATCAGCCGGCGCAGAGGCGCTATGTCTGCCACATCGTCGCGCATCTCGTCTCCAGCGGTTTCGGCGCCTGGACCGACAAGGCGCGCTCGTTCTGTCAGCCCAAAACAACATGAGATGACCAACGGCTGCATGAAGTTGTGCATCGCCGATAATCATCAGCCCCGCGCAAGCAAGACCCCCCATTGTAATTACAATCTGCCAAAGGAGCCTACTTCATGAGCCTGTATGGTGTTATGCGCACCGGCGTTTCCGGGATGAACGCGCAATCCAACAAGCTGTCGACGGTCTCGGACAATATCGCGAACGTCAACACGGTCGGCTACAAGCGGGCTTCGACGGAGTTCTCCTCGCTGATCCTGAAGAGCGGCTCCGGCAATTACGATTCCGGTGCGGTCGAGACCACGGTCCGTTACGCCATCACCGATCCCGGCAATCTCCAGTTCACGACCTCGACGACGGACCTCGCGGTGCAGGGGAATGGCTTCTTCGTCGTGCAGGACGCGAACGGAACCAACTTTCTCACGAGGGCCGGCTCGTTCGTGCCCGACAGCACGGGCAACCTCGTCAACACGGCCGGCTTCCAGTTGATGGGCTACAACATCCAGAACGGCGCGGCGCCCAACGTTGCCGCCAACGGCTTCGGCGGCCTCCAGGTCATCAACGTCAATCAGATGGCGCTGCAGGCATCGCCCTCGACCAAGGCGACCGTGGCCGCCAATTTGGACCCGAGTGCCGCAGCAATCGTTCCGGCGGCCCCGGCCAGCCCGTCGAGCTACACATCGAAGACGTCGATGGTGACCTATGACAACATCGGCAACGCTGTGACGCTCGACGTCTATGCCGCGAAGACCGGTGCGAATACCTGGGACATCGAGGTCTATAACGGAGCAACCGCGCTGACGACGAGCGGGCCCGCCACCACATTCACCTTCGACGTCACGGCAGCCGGCAAGGGCGCGCTGGCGGCAACGAGCCCAACGGCGCTCTCGGTGAACATTCCCGGCGGCTCGGCCTTCAACATCGATATGTCGGCCATGACCCAGGTCGCCTCCAGCTTCGACTTCAAGGCGACCGTCGACGGCAACGCGCCATCCGCCGTCGAGAAGGTCAATATCGACAGCAAGGGCGTGGTGACCGCGGTGCTCAAGAACGGCACCGAGCTGCCGAGCTTCCAGGTCGCGCTCGCGACGGTGCCGAGCCCGGACCATCTGACGCCCGAGGTCGGCAACGTCTATTCGCCGAACCTCGACTCCGGAAACGTGCAGGTCGGCCTCGCCGGCCAGGGTGGTCTCGGAACCATCCAGTCGGGTGCGCTCGAGGATTCCAACGTCGATCTCGCGGATGAATTGACGTCGATGATCGAGGCGCAGCGCGGCTTCACCGCAAACTCGAAATCGTTCCAGACTGGCGCCGACCTGCTCGACGTCGTGGTCAACCTGAAGCGCTGAGCCCCTCAGCGCCGATTGCGGGCAAGAGCACGTCATGTCCCTTACGTCAGCCCTCGACTCCGCCCGCTCCTCGCTTATGGCGTCGGGCATCCAGTCGTCGACCATCTCGCGCAACATCGCCGGCGCCAGCACGACCGGCTATTCGCGGAAGATCACCGAGCTGGACAACCTTCCCGGCGCCGGCGTCTATGTGGCCGCGATCCAGCGCGCCGCCTCGTCGGGCTTGTACGCCAACGTCCTGACCGCGACTTCCTCGGCCGCGACACAGAGCGCGATCTATGACGGTCTCCAGAAGATCGCCTCCGCCACGGTGGATGATCCCGAGCTCGACCAGTCGCCGACGGCGCAACTCAATGCGCTGAAGCAGGCGCTTCAACAATATGCCAACGCGCCCGATAACGCGACGCTGGCGCAGGCCGCTGTCACCTCCGCCAAGGACATGGCGACCGCGCTCAACCAAGCAACCCAGACCGTTCAATCGGTCCGCGAGGGCGCGGATGCCGACATGAACATTTCGGTCCAGAACATCAACCAGCTGCTCTCCCAGTTCCAGATGGTCAATACGGCGATCGTGAAGGGAACGATCGCCGGTGATGACGTGACCGACTATCTCGATCAGCGCGACGGTATCGTCTCGAAATTGTCGCAGGAGGTCGGCGTCACGATGTCGATCCGCACCAACGGCGATGCCGCGCTCTACACCGACAGTGGCGTGGTGCTGTTCGACAAGACGGCGCGGACCGTGAGCTTCGCACCGACCACCTCCTATTCGGCGAGCATCACGGGTAACGCGGTCTTTATCGATGGCGTGCCCGTGACCGGCGCCAATTCGGTGATGCCGATCAAATCTGGCAAGCTCGCCGGTCTCGCCCAATTGCGCGACAATGACACAGTCACGTATCAGAGCCAGCTCGACGAAATCGCCCGCGGTCTGGTCAATGCTTTCAAGGAAAGCGATCAATCGGGTGCGGCGCTACCCGACGTTCCCGGCCTCTTCACCTATCCCGGTGCGCCGGCGATGCCTGCGAGCGCCACCGTGTCGGTCGGCCTCGCCGGCACCATCTCGGTCGCGGCATCGGTCGACCCGGCCCAGGGCGGCAACCCGAATCTGCTGCGCGATGGTGCCATCAGCGGCAACGTCGCCTACCAATACAACACTGCCGGCAATGGCGGCTATTCGACCCGGCTCCAGCAGCTCATCAGCAATATGGATGGATCACAGCCGTTCGACGCGACCACGCAAGGCAAGCCGAACGGCAGTCTGATCGACTACGCGTCGTCGTCGACGAGCTGGATCGAAAATCAGCGCAAGACCGCCAACGACAACTCTCAGTACCAGAGCACGTTGCTCGACCGCAGCACGACGGCGTTGTCGAACGTCAACGGCGTCAACATGGACGACGAGATGTCGTTGATGCTCCAGGTCGAGCGCACCTATTCGGCGTCGTCGAAAATCATTTCGACCGTTGATCAAATGTTGCAGAGCCTGCTGGCCGCGGTGGGGAATTAAGCCATGATGAGCGCGAACTATATCTCGACCCTGATGCTGTCCTCGTCATTGAGGTACTCGATCACGAACAATCAGGCTGCGCTGAGCAAGGCCTCGACCGAGGCGACCACCGGCCGCTTCGCCGATGTCGGCCTCGAGCTCGGTGCCACGACAGGCGGCGACGTCACCCTGCGGGCGGACCTGAACTTCGCCGATCAACTGGTCGATACCAACGGGCTCGTGGCGGGACGCCTGGACGTGACCCAGGACCGCATCACCCAGCTCAGCTCGACCGCAACCGACTTCCTCAAGGATCTGATCGCAGCCCGCAGCACCGACGGCGGCGGACGGATCATTCTGCCGCCCGCGTCCTCCAACCTTCAGGATCTGATCGGCGCGCTGAACATCTCCTACAACGGTTCGTATCTGTTCTCAGGCATCAATACGCAGAACCAGCCGATCACGGCGTACACCGCCGGCTCGGCCAGCAAGAACCAGGTCGATGCCGACTTTCTTGCGGCCTTCGGCTTCTCACAATCCTCGGCCAGCGTGAGCAGCATTACCCCGGCTCAGATGCAGACGTTCCTCAACACCAGTTTCGATGCCGAGTTCGCCAGCCCGGCCTGGAACACCAACTGGTCATCGGCCACCGACCAGGTCATGCAAAGCCGCATCTCTACGACCGAGATCGCCGATACGTCCGTCAGTGCCAACCAGATCGGCTTCCGCAAGCTTGCCGAGGCCTACACCATGATGGCCGATCTCGGGAATGCGAACCTGAACCAGTCGACGTTCCAGGTCGTCGTGGACAAGGCCATCGGCCTCGTCGGCAGCGCCATCACCGACCTGGCTGCGCTCGGCGGCAGCGTCGGCACGGTGCAGCAGCGGATCACCACCGCGACCGACAAGCTCAAGACCCAGAAGGACATTCTGAACAATCAGATCGTCGGCATGGAGCAGGTCGATCCGGCGGAAGCATCGACGCGCGTCAATGCGCTGCAGACCCAGATCCAGACGGCGCTCGCGCTCACCTCGCAGCTCCAGAAGATCAGCCTCATCAACTATCTCTGAGCCCGGGCCGTCGACGCTCTTCAATTCAGTTTTTTGCAAATTCCTGCGCAGAGTTGTCCGGATGACTTTTGAAGCCTACGAAACCGTCGTTGAAGACAGTGGTTACGAGGCGCGGGGGCGAGAGCGCCAGGCGCTCAGCCTCGGCATCGACCGATTGGAGCGGCTCCAGAAGGAGCAGCGCTTCAGCATGGAGGATCAGGTCCAGAGCCTGCTCTACGTCCGGCGGTTGTGGACGATCTTCATCGAGGATCTCGCGCATCCGGAGAACGGGCTGCCCGAGCAGCTGCGTGCCGACATCATCTCGATCGGCCTGTGGGTCGTCAAGGAAGCCGATCGTCTTCGCGAGGAGAGGTCGAACGACGTGATGCAACTCCTCGAAATCAACCGCCTAATCCGAGACGCGCTTTAATGAAGATTTCCTTGCGTGCGGGCGAACGGGTCTACATCAACGGCGCGGTGCTGCGCGTTGACCGCAAGGTCTCGCTCGAGCTCGTCAACGACGTGATGTTCCTGCTCGAAGCACAGGTCATGCAGGCCTCCGACGCCACCACGGCGATGCGCCAGCTCTATTTCATCGTTCAGCTCATGCTGATGAATCCGACCGATGTCGGCGCCGCCGCATCGCTCTATGGACAGCACCACGCGGCGCTGCTCGCCGTGTGCGAGAACCCCGAGATGCTGGACGGGCTCGCCATGATCGACGAGATGGTCGGCGGAACCCGCTACTTCGAGGCACTCAAGCGGATCCGGGCGCTGTTTCCGCTGGAACAGGCGATCCTGGCCGGCGCCACTACGGAATCCCCATTCAAGGCTGCCTGACAGCGGAGAAGCACATGAACGTTTCCAGCGCGACCGATACCACGAGCACCAATTCCACCAGCTCGACCTCGTCAACATCGAGCACGTCGAGCACCGGTGTCGACTACAACACCTTCCTCCAGCTCCTCATCGCCGAGATGAAGAACCAGGATCCGACCAATCCGACGGATACGTCGCAATATATGAGCCAGTTCGCCCAGCTGTCGACGGTCGAGCAGGCGATGCAAACCAACACCAAGCTGGATTCGCTGCTGTCTTCACAGTCGTTGTCGCAGGCGGACGGGCTGATCGGAAAGACCGTCAGCTTCACCGACTCGACCGGAGCGACCTTCACCGGCAAGGTCGCGTCGATCTCCATCAACAGCACCGGGTCCATCGCGACCCTTCAAGACGGCACCAAGGTCGCGGTCGGTCCCGGCCTCACGATCAGCAGCTAGCGATGAACGAGCGGGACGCCCTCGACATCGTCCAGGCGGCGATCTGGACCATCCTCGTCGCCTGCGGACCCGCAGTCGGCGCGGCGATGCTGGTCGGCATCCTCATCGCGCTGATCCAGGCCCTGACCCAGATCCAGGAGGCAACGCTGACCTTCGTCCCGAAGATCATCGTGATCCTCGTGGTCGTGGCCATCTCCGGCTCCTTCATCGGCGCGCATCTCTCCACCTTCACCGAGATGGTCTATTCGCGGATCGAACACGGCTTCTGATCCGAAGGGCCCGGCCCGGCCACCACCCTCGCGTAAGCTTTGCGGGGCAAATTGCGGGGCGGACCCTGCTGCCGGTGACCCATGGCCGATACGTTAGCTGCTAGCCTGCCGAACCCGCGACGCTTCGGCGCGGATGCCTTCTTCGCGGGCGGTATCGTGACCATGCTCACGATCCTGTTCCTGCCAATTCCTCCGATCCTGATTGATCTCGGCCTCGCTTTTTCGATCGCGCTGGCTGCCTTGATCCTGATGGTCGCGTTGTGGATCCAGCGGCCGCTCGATTTTTCCGCCTTCCCGACCGTGCTCCTGATCGCAACGATCCTGCGGCTCGCACTCAATGTCGCGACCACCCGCCTGATCCTGTCGCGCGGCGGGGAGGGCGAGACCGCCGCCGGCCACGTTGTCGCCGGTTTCTCCAAGTTTGTCATGGGCGGCGACTTCGTCATCGGCCTGATCATCTTCGCGATCCTGGTCACGGTGAATTTCGTCGTGATCACCAAGGGCGCAACGCGTATCGCCGAAGTCGGCGCCCGCTTCACCCTGGATGCCATCCCCGGCAAGCAGATGGCGATCGACGCGGACCTCTCTGCGGGCCTGATCGACGACAAGGAAGCCCAACGCCGGCGCCGCGAGCTCGAAGAGGAGAGCTCCTTCTTCGGCGCGATGGACGGTGCCTCGAAATTCGTGCGCGGCGATGCCATCGCCGGCCTGATCATTACGGCTATCAACATCTTCGGCGGCATCATCATCGGCGTCACCCATCACGGTCTGACCCTGTCGCGCGCCGCCGACGTCTACACAAAACTCTCCGTCGGCGACGGTCTGGTCACGCAGATGCCGGCGCTGATCGTGTCGCTGTCCGCAGGTCTTCTGGTGTCCAAGGGCGGCACCAGGGGCTCGGCCGAGCAGGCGGTGCTGCGGCAACTCGGCGGCTATCCGCGCGCAGTGTCGGCGGCCTCCTTGATGATGTTCGTCCTCGCCTTGATGCCGGGGCTGCCAATGCCGCCGTTCGTGCTGCTCGGCGGGGTCATGGCCTTCGTCGGTTATTCGCTGCCGAAGCGCCAGGCGGCCGCGAAGCAGAAGGAAGACGCGCGCAAGGCGGAAGAGCGGGCGCAGAGCGAGGCCAAGGAATCCGTCAAGGAGTCGCTCAAGACCGCCGAGATCGAGCTGTCGCTCGGCAGCCATCTCTCGGTCCACCTGCTCGGATCGCGCAACGAGCTCGCCCACCGCGTCAGCAAGATCCGCAAGAAGTTCGCCAAGCAATACGGCTTCGTCATTCCCGAGATCAAGCTGTCGGACAATCTGTCGATCGACCCCAAGGGGTACCAGATCCGGATCCACGATACCCGTGTCGCACATGGCGAGCTCAGGATCGGCGAGGTGCTGGTGCTGGTGGATAAGGACGGCAAGCCCGACGTTCCCGGCGACGAGGTGATCGAACCCGCCTTCGGCATGAAGG
The DNA here is from genome assembly GCF_053592855.1 of Bradyrhizobium sp. T-1. NCBI lineage: Bacteria > Pseudomonadati > Pseudomonadota > Alphaproteobacteria > Hyphomicrobiales > Nitrobacteraceae > Bradyrhizobium > Bradyrhizobium sp. T-1. The sequence goes on from NZ_CM132115.1 coordinate 1,951,622, forward strand.
CGTTGTGGGTGACGGAAGCGTTCACCGAAGAGGTCAAGCGTCAGGGTTGCAAGCCGGTCGACAATCTGTCGGTGCTGCTCACGCATCTGAGCGAGGTGCTGAGGGCAAATCTCTCGCAGCTTCTGTCCTACAAGGACATGCGCGGACTACTTGACCGGCTCGAGCCTGAATACAAGCGCCTGGTCGACGATCTCTGCCCGTCACAGATCTCCTATTCCGGTCTGCTGGCAATCCTGAAGATCCTGCTGGGTGAGCGGGTGTCGATCCGCAACCTTCATCTGATCCTGGAAGCGATTGCCGAGATCGCTCCCCATGTGCGGCGCTCCGAGCAGGTCGCCGAGCATGTGCGGATGCGCCTGGCCCAGCAGATCTGCGGTGACCTCTCCGACAACGGCGTCCTCAATGTCCTTCGTCTCGGCAACCGTTGGGATCTGGCCTTCCACCAGAGCCTGAAGCGCGACGGCAAGGGTGACGTCGTCGAGTTCGACGCCGACCCGCGGCTGATCGAGCAGTTCGCGACCGAAGCGAGCGCCGCGATCCGGAAATTCACCGAGGACGGCACCAGCGTAGTGCTGGCGGTGACCCCGGAAGCGCGGCCCTATGTCCGCATGATCCTGGAACGGGTGTTCCCGACATTGCCCATCCTGTCGCATGTCGAGGTCTCTCGCAGTGCCGAGATTCGGGCGCTCGGAGCCATCTCGTGATCAACGGCCTTGCCGACAACGTGCTCGCCACGTTCATCGTGTTCTGCCGTATCGGCGCGTGCCTGATGCTTGTGCCCGGCTACTCCAGCGTGAACGTTCCACCGCAGATACGTCTGTTCGTCGCACTGGTCACGACGTTCGCGCTGACGCCGATCCTGCTCTCGATCCTGAAGCCGCTCGTGGACGATGCGTCGCCGCTGACGCTGGCGCTCCTGATTGGCACGGAGCTGCTGGTCGGCTGCGTCATCGGCCTTGGTGGACGTGTGTTCTTCCTCGCGCTCCAGACCATGCTCGCCGTGATGGCGAGCGCGATCGGGCTCAGCAGCATCCCGGGCACACCGGTCGGCGACACAGATCCGGCGCCGCCCGTCGTGCCGCTGGTCATGGCCGCCGTCACGACGTTATTCTTCCTGACCGACCAGCACTGGCAGGTCCTGCGCGGTTTGATGAACTCCTACGACGTCTGGTACCCCGGCGAGAAGTTGAGCGGCGAGATGGCGCTGAACCAGCTCGTGAGTCGCCTCACGGACGCATTCGCGCTGACGCTGCGCATCACGAGTCCCTTCATCGTCTATTCCATCGTCGTCAATTTCTCGGTCGGTCTCATCAACAAGCTGACGCCGGCGATTCCGGTCTATTTCGTTTCGGTGCCGTTCGTCCTGTTCGGCGGCTTCCTGCTGCTCTACCTCACCAGCGACGAGTTGCTGACGCAGTTCATGCTCGGTCTGTCGTCATGGCTGGCGGGGTGACGGCAATGACATCCCGCGCGGACAAGGTCGGTCGAATCGTCTCGCTGGTGAAGCTTCAGCTCCGGCTGTCCGAATGGCAGCTCGCGCAATTGCGGCAGCAGGAGCAGGCCATGCAGGACGAGCAGGCGTGGCTGGTTGGAACCCTGAATGGGGGCAAGCCGCCTGCGGGATCGTCCAGCGACTCGATCGCGCGGCGCCTCAACAGGACGAGCGTCGGCGAGCGCGCCGTGCAGGAGCGCGCTTCAATGCAACTCGACAAGGTTCGCTCGGAGAATCGGCGCGTCAAGCAGCTCGAGGAGGTCGCCAAGGCGGCATTGGCCGACAAGCTGCGCGAGGCCGAGAAGCGATCGCTCGAGGACATGACGGGCACACATGCCACCGTGCGCGACTTGACGCCGCGGCCAGCCAGCCGGAACAAGCCATGATCGTGACAGCGACATCCGACCTCGTTCTCGACGTCCTCGACGCCGCCGATCCTGTGGCGCAACGCGCAGCGACCGCGAAGCTCGACGCGCTGAAATCGTCGGACGTCGATTTCGCCGAGTCGATGGACGCAGCGGCCAGCAGGGCGACTGACCAATCCGCCGCAAGCATGGCCGAGGCGCAATCTGGCGTGGTGAACGGGCCGCCGGTGCAGGTGATCAAGAAGCCGGGCCCGGACGAAGTCTATCGCAAGTTCGAGGCGTTCATCCTCCAGACCTTCGTCGAGACGATGCTGCCGAAGGAGTCGGAAGAGGTGTTTGGCAAGGGCACCGCCGGCGGCATCTGGAAATCGATGCTGGCCGAGCAGCTCGGCGCCCAGCTCGCGAAGGGCAAGGGGATCGGAATTGCCAAGCAGCTCGCATCGGCCCATCCGGCGGCTCCGGATGCGACGGGCAAGGCCGGGTGATGGATCTGGGAAATGGGTGACGAACGTTGAGGGGGGAATTTGCTATGCAGGTAGAACAGAGCGCGACGGCTCCGGTGATGGAGCAGCCGGTCGTGGACACTGAGGGAATGACGGAGGTCGCGCCGGGCGATGCTCTGTTGCCCGCGCTCCTGCCCGATATCGGCAGCGGCATGATTTCTGACGACGCGGAAGCGGCAAGGTTGGAGGCGACGCGGTCCGAGGAGGTCAGTGGCCTGCTGGCCGCTATTCGCCGGCTCGAGAACATCGTCGAGGAGGAGACCACCGCACTCGCGACCGGACAGAAGGTCGATTTCGACGACTTCAGCGCCCGGAAGAGCCGGAGCATGCTGGAATTCGTCCGCCTGATTCGGGCACGGATGCATCTCGGCGGCGAGACCGAAATCACCGAGGAGATTCAGCGGCTGCGCGAGAAACTGGAGCGGAACCGCTCCCTCCTCGAGATGCACTACGACGCCGTGCGTGAGGTCGCCACCATCATCGTCAGGGCGATCAAAGAGGCCGAGTCCGACGGCACCTATACCGGTCGCGCAGCGCGGGACGGAAAATGATCAAACTCGTGCTGGCCGGGCTCTGGGTATGCATCCTCACTGCGGGCACGAGCTATGGCGTGGCCTATTGGAAGGAAAACGGTAGCCTGCTGCCCGCAAAGGACGAATATCTCGACGGGCTGCAATATCAGAAGACGCGGGCGCTGAGCGTGCCCATGGTCGAGAGCGGTGCCGTGCAAGGCTACATCGTCGCGCGCTTCGTCTACACCGTGGAGGCCAAGACCATGCACCAGCTCACCGTTCCTCCGGAACCATTCGTCGTCGATGAGGCCTTCCGCAGAGTCTATGCCGACGACAAGCTCGATTTCAGGAAGCTCGCCCGGTACGATCTTTCAGTCCTCACCGCGGCGATCAAGCAGCGCGTCAATGAGCGGATGCGGGCCGACATCGTCCAGGATGTTCTGGTCGAGGACTTCAATTACGTCTCCAAGGAAGAATTCCAGCAGAAGCCGTAACACGCCGGGCCGCGAAGCTCGGCCGGCGTAACCGCGTTTCTGCCTACAAAAAAACCGGCCTCTGTGGGATCTCCCCGCAGAGGCCGGTGGTCGTTTGCGAGCGGCTCTGTAGCGCGTCAGTTGCCGGCCGGGTGCGCCGCCGGAACGGCATGAGCCCGGTTCAACAGGATGCCGACCTCGTCGAGATCCTGCATCGACTCGTCGATGGCCTCGTTGGCCGGGATATTGAGCCGGTACCCGACGTACCGCCGCGCCACGATGGCGTCGAAACCGAGGCGGTCACGGAGCTTCTTGCGCAGCTTGCTGACGTGGCTCTCGATCACGCTCTCGTCGAACGTGGATTCGAAGATACCGTAGACGGCATTGAAGATCTGCGTCTTGGTGACCCACTTGCCGTGATTGCTGACCATATATTCGAGAATGCGCAGCTCGCGGCGGGGTAGGGTGAGGGCGTGCCCTGCAATCTCGGGATCACGTCCGTTGAAGAAGACCTGGATCCTGGTCTCGCAGGGCCTTGGCAGTTCGCCCACCCGGCGGCGTGCGATCGCGGCCGTCCGGGCGAGGATCTCACGCAGGTGAATCGGCACGTGCACGACGTCGTCGACGCCCGCCTCGAACAGCTCCAACGTGTTCTTGAGCATCTTCTGGCCGCTCATCGCGATGATCGGAGCCGCGGATCGCTTGCGCATCGCCCGTGGCAGGCTTCCGCGGGCATCGCAGTCCCCCAGAAGAAAGGCATCAACGGCTGCTAGGTCCGATTCGTTCGCGGATTGCAGCCAGTCCCAGAATTCTCCGGAGGAGAAGCCGATCGACGATACGCCTTCGCGAACGAGCCCTCCTACGTAGCTGTTCGTGACGCTCTCGCGATCATCAACGATAATATACATCAGTCAGTCGCCCCTGTTTCGCACTTGCAGCGGCCGGGAGGTTTATTGTGATGCCCCGGCTCGTCAGCCATGCTGTTTGACGATATTTCCCTCCCGCGAATCGTTGTTATGGTTTCGATATTCGCGGGCAGCCCTACGCATTCAGTGCCTGCGTGAGCAGGCCTGTTACTTCGACTCGATACTGAACGCTTACTGCGTGAAGCCCGGCGGATGTCTTACGTATCATCTTGCGGGGCGGATTGAGAAAACGACCTGGTACAGTTGCGTCACGTTGCTCGTTGCGCTCGAACACTACTGAACTCAGTCGATCTCCTCGCCAACGGGCGAGAATCACTTGATGTCAACCGTAACAATTGCCGATTTCCGATCAAGCGTGCGAAACAAAGCGTTTGCTACGTGTGTTTGATGCTGTTGGTTTGTTTCCGGTTGTTTCTTTGTATGTCGTTTCACATCAGTTGATTTGGAATTCGAACTAGTTTTGCACCGTGACGGTTATAAAGTTCCGGATACCCGTACAAATACAGCTATTTTGGGTAGTGCCGCCGGGCCGCCGCAGTGAGGGGTTTTCAACCCCGGATTGACTCTCTTTGCTGCGCACTCCGGTGCGACAACTCGACTCATATATCGCGGCGAGACTCCAGCTTGGCGAAATCTTGGCGAGTGTGTGTCTTTCGAGTCGCACTTTTGCCTCGTGCATGACGCGTTGGACACCATTCGATGTCGCATTGCTTGTGACGAATGGAATTTTTGATGCGCACGTTTCAGGCAAGCTTCGCCAATTAGCTTCGTTCGACAGATCGAAAACGAACGGAGCATTTTCAAATGTTGTCCGATGGAAAAACGCGTCCCGCTGAAACTGCGGATTCGGCCGCCGCGGCGAAGCCGGCTCCGGAAACGCGCGATACGAAGATCAATCATGCGCAGCGCGCGGCCAGGCCTGCGACAGCTGCCAAGCCCGCGTCTGCAGCGAGCGACGAAGTTGCGGCCAAGGCAGCGCTCGAGGGATTGAAGCGCATTCGCGCCAAGGCGCGCCTCGATAAGATGGCGATACCAAAGCCTGCGCCGGTGGTGATCAAGCCGGCGGTGATCGTGGCCAAGCCGCCGCCGCCGCGTCCGACATGGGTCGCACCGCTCGCGACATTGGCGGTTGCCGCCATCCTGGTGGTTTGCGCCTGCACCGGCGTCATTGCCTATCTCACTACGCAGCCGAGCCAGACCAATGCCGCGGCCAATGCGGAGATCAGGAATCTGCGCGATACGGTCGCCCAGTTGCGCAAGCAATTGTCCGGCGTCTCCGAGAATCTCGACGGCCTGCGAACCGCGGTCGATCAGTCGAGCAAGGCGACCAGCGATCGTTTCGGCCGGTTCGCCGAGAATCTGGATCGCATCGAGCGGGTGAGCTCGTCCTCGACGGCAAAGCTCGACAGGCTCGCCCAGGCCCAGGTCCAGCCGCCGCCTCCCGCTGCTGTGCAGCCGTCCTCGCCGGCGATGCCGATGATGGCCTCGGTCACTGCCCCCGAGACCACGGGGTCAGTGTCTCCGGTCGAACGCAGCTCGGCACCGCGAAAGGTGATCAAAGGCTGGTCGGTCCGTCAGGCCTATGAGGGTATCGCGATCCTTCAAGGGCCGAACGGCGTCGTCGAGGCCGTGCTTGGCCAGCAGGTCCCGGGCCTCGGCCGCATCGAGGAGATCAGGAACGAGAACGGCCGTCTTGTCGTCGAGACCAGCGGCGGCGTGGTTCATTCCGCGCGTAAATGAGCGGCGGCCATTTCTATTGGCGGTGATGCTCGAAGCTGGTGCATAGCAGGTCGATTTCGGCTTCCGCGATCGGCGCGCGAAACAGCCGGCAGGTGAACTCGACCGTGGTCTTGTTCTCGGAAGCAGTGCGATCCTCCCGCAGGAAGATGCATCGCTTGCAGACGTCGGTATGATGCCGCTGTTCGGCGGCGTCCGCCTGATCGAGCACGTGTCGCAGTGTGTCGCGAAAGCGGATCTTGCTGTCATCATCAAGGACGGCGATGGCATCGACCAGGCCATTGACGGGATCGCGTGCTAGAAACTTCTTGCCTTGCTGCGTCACGCTCAGCATGACGGAGCGCTTGTCCTTGGCGGAGCGTTTCCGCTCGACATAGCCGAGCCGCTCGAGCTCGCCGATGATGAAAGAGGCCGTGCCGCGCGTGGTGCCGACATAGCTCGCCAGCGCCGAAGGCGTTGTGGAGAACCGGTTGGCACGGGAGAGAAATCGCAGCGCCATCCACTCACGATCGCGCATGCCGTGCTTGGTGCCTTCGAACCACAGGATCCGCGCCACCTGTCCCATTAATTCAATCGCTTCGCGAGCCAAATTCATTTCGATGCCAGATCGGATAAAGCCTTATTCAACTGGGCCTTTGGGGCGCAATCGCTGCGGGTCGGAACGAAGCTGTCGAACCTCGCTTCGCTCGAAGCGGAAACAGTTGCCGCGCTTGGAAGACGCTTTCCCCTTCTGGAGACGGAACATTCCGGAGTGGAACTAGAGCGTCATAACGAAAGTTCGAGTAAATGTGACCGCTCAACTGATCCGAAAATTTCAGTCAAATGGCACGCGCTCGCACCCGATTTTCGGGCGCTGTGCTGTGTCTGGGCAACATGATGTGTCGATGCGGCCACGATCGGGCCCGATTGTCGCGGCGAAGCGTGTCGAACGGCGCGAAGCCGCACATCATCTGCAACACGTACTGGCGCGGCGGGGACCGGTAGAACCCCGTTTCTCGGTTAATGGATGTTGCGACGCAATGCGGCCACGCGGTTAAATCGACCATCATCGGATCGAGGACTTCAAGCGTGTCGGCGCGAAACGAGCAAGACGAAGCGTTCAGCGTCAAGTGTGCCGCACTGGCCGCCACAGTCGGCAACATGCTCGAGTTCTACGACTTCATCACCTACAGCTTCTGCACGATCCAGATCGGCCGTACCTTCTTCCCGACCGGAAGCGGATACGGCAGCCTCGCACGCTGGTGATTTGCGTTTCGTCGGCAGTTGTTGGCGAATGCGTCGCCTGAAGGATCAGGGCCAGGAAGCAGGAAGGACACATCTATGAGCTTTGAAATTACCATGACATCCGACGTCGTCGGGCTGACGAAAGTGGCCCCGGTCTCGCGTCGCGGATTCATGAGCGCCACTGCGGCGGTGGCCGCCGGCTACACGCTTGCGGCAGGTCCTGTCCGTGCTGAGGCCATCGCGACCGATACCGAAGGCCTCCAGGCCGGTGATGCCAAGATCAAGGTCGGCTCGGAAGAGATGCCAGCTTATTTCGCCTGTCCCGCCGGCAACACCAAGGCGCCGGTGATCATCGTGGCGATGGAGGTTTTCGGCCTGCACGAGTACATCAAGGATGTGACGCGGCGCCTGGCCAAGCTCGGCGCATTGGCGGTCGCTCCCGATTATTACTTCCGTAAAGGCGTCGATCTCACCAAGGTCACCGACGTCAAGGATCTGCTGCCGGTCGTCAATTCCAAGCCGGACGCCGAGCTGCTGTCCGACCTTGATGCAGTGGTGGCATGGGCGGGAGCGCAGGGCGGTGACACCGCGAAGCTCGGCATCATCGGCTTCTGCCGCGGTGGGCGCACCGTCTGGGAATATGCCGCCCACGGCGGCGCGCTCAAGGCCGGTGTTGCCTTCTACGGCACGGTGGTCGACCCCGCCAACCCGCTGTGGCCGAAGAGCCCGATGCAGCTCGCCGGCGAGATGAAGGCGCCGGTGCTCGGCCTCTATGGAGGCGCCGATACCGGCATTCCTGTCGCGCAGGTCGAGCAGCTCAAGGCGGCGCTCGAGCAGAACAAGAAGACGGCCGAATTCAAGATCTATCCGGACGCGCCGCACGGCTTCCATGCCGACTACCGCGGCAGCTACCGCAAGGACGCCGCGGAAGATGCCTGGAAGCAGGCGCAGGCCTGGTTTAGGAAATACGGCGTGTTGAGCTGACACGAAATTCCAAAGGGCGGCCGATCGGCCGCCTTTTTTGTCTCAGGGCACAAGCTTCGCCTCGCCATCACGCCACAGCGCATCGAGGCCGTGCCGATAGGTCGGGTGGGCCAATGTTACGCCGAGCTCACGCTTCAGTCTCGCGTTGGAGACGCGGGCGCTGCTGGAATAGAAGCTGCGCGCCATCGCCGACATCTCGGCGGTCGCGAACGCTTCTTCGTCCGGCGGCGCAGTGCCCATGAGCTGCGCGGCATAGGTGATCACGTCCTGAGGCGGCGCGGGCTCGTCGTCGCAGACATTCCAGGTGCCGCCGCCACGCTGGTCGATCGCGGCCATGATCGCGCTCGCGATGTCGTCGACATGGATGCGGTTGAAGACCTGGCCGGGCTTGATGATGCGGCGGGCCGTTCCGCTGCGCAGCGTCACCAGCGCGTTGCGGCCGGGACCGTAGATGCCGGCAAGCCGGAGGATCGCGACATTGCCACCGGCCGTGTCCATCCAGGCCTGCTCGGCCGCGACCCGCATCCGCGCGCGATCGAGGGTGGACTGCGGCGGCGTGCTCTCGTCGACCCATCCGCCGGCGTGATCGCCATAGACGCCGATGGTGGAGAGATAGACGATCTTGCGGTGGGCCGCGGCCAGCACGTCGCCGAGCGCCGCGAGCGCGGGATCGCCGGTGCTGCCCGGCGGGATCGAAGTCAGCAGGACGTCGGCATCGCTGATGCGGTCGACCGTCGCGTCATCCGGACGGCCGCCGGAAAAGGCGTGCAGCTCGAGGCCGGCAAGATCGTCCCGCCTGGCGGGATCGCGCACCGTGCCGGCGACATGCGAGAAGCGGTCGCCAAACCTGCGGACGAAATGCCGGGCGCTATAGCCGAGGCCAAGGATGAAGAGCCGCATGCGTCTCCTGTGCAGGTCGGAGTTCCCGTTCGCGCCAGCGGCGCGTTGTCCGCTCATAAGAGATTTTTGGGTCGGGCAAAAGATATTGCGATTTTACTCGCTTCCCGCCTCGGGCGATGGTCACCCTTCACGGGGAGGCGTCGATGCAGGCAGAAGCGATCGCTCCAGCGGATGCGGCAGAGCTGATCCGCAACGCCGCCGCGCTGATCTTCGATGTCGACGGCACCCTGGCCGAGACGGAGGAGCTGCATCGGCGGGCGTTCAACCTCGCCTTCGCCCGTCACGGTCTCGACTGGCATTGGGACCGTGCCGCCTACAAGGATTTGCTGCGCGTGACCGGCGGCAAGGAGCGCATCCGCGCCTTCCACACCCGGCAGTGGATCGCGCCGCCCTTGTCGGATGCTGACATCGCCGAGCTTCACCGCATCAAGACCGCGCATTATGCCGAACTGGTCGAGACCGGCTGCTGCTCCTTGCGGCCCGGCGTGGCGGAGCTGCTGGCTGCCGCGAAGGCGCGGGGCCAGCGGCTCGCGATCGCAACCACCACCTCGCACGGCAATATCGATGCGCTGCTGTCGCGGGCGCTGGGGCCGAACTGGGCTGGTGACTTTGACGCGATCGTGGCCGGCGACGACGTGAAGCACAAGAAGCCGGCGCCGGACGTCTATCTCGAGATCCTGGCGCGGCTGAAGCTGGACGGGCCCGACTGCCTCGCGATCGAAGACTCCGCCAACGGGCTGATCGCGGCGTCCGGGGCGAACATCCCGGTGCTGATTACCCGCAGCATGTTTTTTCGGGATGACGACTTCGCCGCGGCACGGGCAGTGCTGGATGATTTGTCGGAACTCGGAGGCTCAAAAACAAAAACTGAAAAACAACCCCATGCACAGTAGATCACGCTGGCGTGAAGGCCGCGGTCAGTGCACCCGGTGGCTCGCTCTATCGTCCTCGGCCTGCTCGACAATCTGCGCGATCGGGCTCGACTGGTGGTGCACCAGGCGCCAGCCGTCGCCGACGCGGCGAAAATGGTTGGCCGCGGCCAGCGCGGTGCCGTCGACGATCTCGATGCAGAGCACGCGCGCGCTGTCGCCGTCGACGATCGCCTGCGGCTCGGCGCAGACGATCTGCGGACGCTCTGGATTCTGCAGGATGTCGCGCCAGCTTCCGATCACCGTGGCATGGCCGACGATCGCGGGCCAGCCGGGATGAATGCAGGAAATGGCGTCGTCATCCGCCCACATCCGCTTCATTTCGTCGAAATCGCCCGACGAAAAGGCGGCGTAAAAGGCCGCGTTCGCGGCGATGACCTTGCTGTCCTTTGCCATGTCTCTCGGGTGGGCCAATGGCAGGCAAAAATCAAGCGCGACTTCAGGCCGACTTTGAACGCAGTGCAGCATGGCTGCCCAGTTTGTGGTCAGGCCGAAACCAGCGTCTCCACGGCGCGCCGCGCACCTTCCTTGTAGAGACGGGCGAGCGCCGCAGTCACGTTGTCGCGCAGGCGCGGCTCGGCACCGAACGGCCCGAACACTTTTGCGACGCCGAGCAATGCGGGCGCGAGCCGTTCCGCGACGGGGCCGGCCTCGCGTGCGAGACTGGCGAGCTCGTCGGCGAGGGGATCGCGCACGTCGATGGCGCGGCCTTGCTCGTCTGTTGCGGTGACGTAGCGCATCCAGCCGGCCACCGCGAGCGCATGCGTGGCGATCGGCAGGTTTTTGGCGAGGCGATCCTGCATCGCACCGAGCAGGCGTTGCGGCAGCTTCTGTGAGCCGTCCATCGCGATCTGCCAGGTGCGGTGATGCAGCGCCGGATTGGCAAAGCGCTTGAGCAGCGAGGCGCGATAGGCGGCGAGATCGGCGCCAGCAGGCATCGTCAGCGTCACCGCGGCCTCTTCCATCACCTGCGCGGCCAGGCGCGCGAAATGTGGATCCTGCATGGTGTCGGCGATGGTCTCGTAGCCTGCGAGATAGCCAAGATAGGCCAGTGCCGAGTGGCTGGCATTGAGCAATCGCAGCTTCATCAGCTCGAACGGCTTGACGTCGCTGACGAGCTCGACGCCCGCGGCCGCGAGATCGGGCCGGCCCGCGGCAAAGCAATCCTCGACCACCCATTGCGTGAATGGCTCGGTCATCACCGGCCAGGCGTCGCGCATCCCCAGCGCCGCAGCGACCGCATCGCGATCGGCCTCCAGCGTCTCAGGCACGATGCGATCGACCATGGTGCAGGGGAAGGTGGCCGCATCAGCGATCCACTTGCTCAGCTCTTTTGAGCGGAGCGCGGCAAATTGCGTCACGATCCGCTGCAAGGTGTGGCCGTTGGCGGCGAGATTGTCGCAGCACAACACTGTGAAAGGCGCAATGCCCAGCGCGCGCCGGCGTGCCAGCGCCGCCACGATGAAGCCGGGCGCCGACCGCGGCGCATCGAAATTATTCAGGTCGTGCACGACGTCAGGATGCCGCTCGTCGAGATCGCCGGTCTGGGGCGTGTGGCAATAGCCCTTCTCGGTGACCGTAAGCGAGACGATGCGGATGGCGGGATCGGCCATCCGCTCGACCAATGCTGCCGGCTTCTCGCGTGCGACGACGCTGTCGAGCAGCGCGCCGATGACGCGATGCTCGGTGCCTTCGGCGGCGCGCACGGCGACCGTATAGAGATGGTCCTGCGGGGCGAGGGCGTCGCGTGTGTCCGGGCTGCGCAGGCTCGCGCCGACGATGCCCCAGGAGCTGGCCGATGACGTGGAGCCCGCGGCAAGGCAATCGTCGATGACGACGGCCTGATGGGCGCGATGAAACGCACCAAGGCCGAGATGCACGATACCGGGTGTGACGCGCGAGCGGTCATAGGCCGGGCGGCGGATGCGAGGTGCCAGCCGGTCAAGATTGGCGCTCCCAAGGCGCACCGAATTATGGCGCATGGACGTCTCCCCTCTGCTTTGCCGCTGCTTGACATGGCGGCCGTCCTCGGTCAATGCTCCGGTCAATTGGTAAGACCAATTTTCCAAAATTGGCGGGCCGCCGGGCAGGAAGCCTTCCCGGCGAGACCCTTTCGGGGAGGCCAGCGTGCCGCTGGAAGCTGTGGAGGCGAGACGGCTTTATCGCCAGGTCGCCGATCAATTGCGAAGCCTGATCGACAGCGGCGAGTACGCGGTCGGCAGCCGCTTGCCGACCGAGCGCGAGCTCGCCGATCAGCTCAAGGTGTCGCGGCCGACGGTGCGCGAAGCCCTGATCGCGCTCGAGGTGGAGGGGCGCGTCCGCATCCGCGTCGGTTCAGGCATCTACGTGACCGAGCCCGCGGACGCCGCGCCGGCGCCGTCCGCCGTCATCGAGGGACCGTTCGAACTGCTGCGCGCCCGCGAATTCCTGGAAAGCGCGATCGCCGAGCAGGCCGCGCGGGTGGCGACCGGGGACGACGTCGCGCGCATCGACGCCGCGCTCGTCGCGATGGAGAATGTCGAGCACCCCGGCGAAGCCTCGATGGTCCATGACCGTGCCTTCCATATCGCGATCGCCGGATGCCTCGGCAATGCCGTGCTGGTGCGCGTGGTCGGCGAGCTGTTCGACCAGCGCCTCAATCCCTATTTCGCGCAGCTTGCGCATTACTTCGAAAATCCGGGGACGTGGCGCACTGCGCTCGACGAGCACCGCGCCGTGCGCGATGCCATTGCGGCGCGCCAGCCCAAGGCGGCCCGCGACGCCATGCGCGATCATCTTGCGCATTCGCAGGAGCGCTTTGCGCAGAACTTTGGCGCCGAATCCGCCGCAGCACCGCCCTCGACGCGGAAGCGGACGACGCGGTCCGGCGCGCAGCCGGCGAAACCAAAGCGACCGTCGAAGACCCGAGCCGAAAGCGGCGGCGCACGACGATGATGAGATTGGGCGGCTCGTCTCGATTATGAGGCGGGTGAACAAGAAGCAGACTTAGTCAGTGGAGGATATTCAGTGTTGAAGAAAACGACGATGGTGCTGGCGATGTCGGTCGCCGCAATGTTTGCGACGAGCCAGGCCAGCATGGCGCAGACCAAGCTGAAATGGGCCCATGTCTACGAGACTTCGGAGCCGTTCCACACCGCTTCGGTCTGGGCCGCACAGGAGATCGGCAAGCGCACCAACGGGCGCTACCAGATCGACGTCTATCCGGCCTCCCAGCTCGGCAAGGAAGCCGACATCAACCAGGGCCTCTCGCTCGGCTCGGTCGACATCATCATCTCCGGCTCGAGCTTCGCGGCCAAGAGCTTCCCGCCGATCGGCGTGACCTATTATCCCTACACCTTCCGTGATGCCGATCATCTGCTCGCCTACACCAAGAGCGATATCTTCAAGGAGCTTGCCAAAGGTTATGAGGACAAGAGCGGCCACCATATCGTCGCGGTGACCTATTACGGCGTGCGCCAGACCTCGTCGAACAAGCCGATCAAGACCTGCGCCGACATGAAAGGCCTGAAGATGCGCGTGCCCGACGTGCCGGCCTACCTCGCCATGCCGCGCGCCTGCGGCGCCAACACGGCGCCGATCGCGTTCGCCGAAGTCTATCTCGCGCTCCAGAACGGCACCGTGGAAGCGCAGGAGAACCCGCTGACCACGATCGAAGCCAAGAAGTTCTACGAGGTGCAGAAGCACATCGTGCTGACCGGCCACATCGTCGATCACCTCAATACGGTGGTCGCGGGCGCGCTGTGGAAGAAGCTCAGCGATGAGGACAAGAAGATCTTCACCGACGTCGCGCAGGAGGCCGCGGCCAAGGCGACCGAGGAGATCAAGCAGAACGAGGCCAAGCTCGTCGCCTTCTTCAAGGAGAAGGGCCTGACCGTGACCGAGGTCGACAAGAACGAGTTCCGCGACACCGTCCTCAAGAACGTCTCGTTCGAGACCTTCGGCTATCGCAAGGCCGATTGGGAGCGGATCCAGGCGGTCAAATAATTTGCGCCGTCGTTCCGGGGCGACGCGTAAGCGTCGAACTACGGTGCGCAATTGCGCACCTGGGAACCTCGAGATTCCGGGTTCTCGCTTCGCGAGCCCCGGAATGACAGTAGGAGCTTAAGGAGTAACCACATGTCGACCGCCGAAGTGCACCGGCAGATCACCGGAGACGAAATCGCCCATACTTTCGAGGAAGAGGCGACGCCGAAGGTCGATCTCGGCATCTACGCTTTCGAGGATTGGGTGGCGCTGGCGATCTTCTGGGTGATGGCGCTCGCCGTTTTCCTGCAGTTCTTCACCCGCTACGTGCTCAACGACAGCTACGCCTGGACCGAGGAGATCGCGACCTACTGCCTTATCGGCGTGGTCTTCATCGGCGCTTCGATGTGCGTGCGGTTGTCGCGGCACATTCAGGTCGATCTGATCTACCGTTATCTGCCCCATGTCGTCGCGAGAACTTTGTCGACCGCGATCGACCTGATCCGGATCGCCTTCTTCGGCTACGCCATCAAGCTGGTCTGGGTCTACATCCAGATCATCGGCGACGAGTCCATGACCACGATCAACTTTCCCAAGAACTACGTCTACTACGCCGTGTTGCTCGGCTTCGTGCTGATGTTCGCGCGCTCACTGCAGGTCGCACTGCAGCATCTGCGGCAGGGCTATTCGATCCTCGAACGTCCCGGCGCCTACGACGGCTTTGAAGGGTAACGCTATGCTATTGTTGCTTGGGGGCTTCCTCATTCTGATGCTGCTCGGCGTTCCCGTGGCGATTGCCATGGCCGCGTCGTCACTGCTCTACATCCTGGTCAGCGGCGTGACGCCCGACGTCACGCTGGCACAGCGTATGATCGCGGGCGTCGAGAGCTTTCCGCTGCTCGCCGTGCCCTTCTTCATCCTGGCCGGCAATCTCATGAACATCGCCGGCGTCACCGGGCGCATCTACAAATTCGCGGTCGCGCTGGTCGGCTGGATGCGCGGCGGCCTCGGCCATGTCAATATCATCGGCTCGGTGATCTTTTCCGGCATGTCCGGCACCGCGATCGCGGATGCGGCCGGTCTCGGCACCATCGAGATCAAGGCGATGAAGGATCACGGCTACACCACCGAATTCTCGGTCGGCGTCACCGCGGCCTCCGCGACGCTCGGCCCGATCATCCCGCCGTCGTTGCCCTTCGTGATCTACGGCATGATGGCGAACGTCTCGATCGGTGCGCTGTTCCTGGGTGGCGTCATTCCCGGCATCGTCATGACGCTGCTGATGATGGCGACCGTCACCTATTTCGCGCACAAGAACAAATGGGGCAGCGACACGCCCTTCTCCTGGCCGCAGCTCGGCTCGGCCGGCCTCGAGATCGCCATCGTGTTCTCGTTCCCGCTTGCGATCTGGCTGATGACGCTTGCCGGCCTCTCGACCAACCTCGCGGTCGTCATCGGTCTCGGTGCGCTGCTCGCGATCGACTGGTACTTCGACTTCTCAGCGGTGATGGCGCTGATGGCGCCGGTGATCCTGATCGGCGGCATGACGCTCGGCTGGTTCACGCCGACTGAGGCTGCCGTTGCCGCCGTGATCTGGTCGCTGTTCCTCGGCCTCGTGCGTTACCGCACCATGACCCTGAAGACGGTGGCGAAGGCGACCTTCGACACCATCGAGACCACGGCCTCGGTGCTGTTCATCGTTACGGCGGCCTCGATCTTTGCGTGGCTGCTGACGGTGTCGCAGGCCGCCCAACTGCTCTCGGACTGGATGCTCAGCATCACCCACAACAAATGGGTGTTTTTGGCACTCGCCAACGTCCTGATCCTGTTCGTCGGCTGCTTCATCGACACCACGGCGGCGATCACCATTCTGGTGCCGATCCTGCTGCCGATCGTGCTCAAGCTCGGCATCGACCCGATCCATTTCGGGCTGATCATGACGCTGAATCTGATGATCGGCCTGCTGCATCCGCCGCTGGGCATGGTGTTGTTCGTGCTCGCCCGCGTGGCAAAGCTCTCGGTCGAACGTACGACGGTCGCGATCCTGCCCTGGCTGGTGCCGCTGCTGATCGCGCTGATCGCGATCACCTACATTCCTGATCTCACCCTCTGGCTGCCGAAATACATGGGACTTTCCAAATGACATCTACCGCTTTCGCCGCAACCCTGTTCGGCCCCGAAGACCTGCGCATGATCGAGCATCCGCTCGACAAGCTCGCTGACGGCATGGTGCGCATCCGCTTCGGTGCCGGCGGCATCTGCGGCTCGGACATGCATTATTTCCGTCACGCCCGGACCGGAGATTTCGTAGTGAAATCGCCGCTGGTGCTCGGTCACGAGATTTCGGGCCAAGTCGTGGAGATCGCGGGCTCCGCAGCCAACCTGAAGGTTGGCGACCGCGTCGCCGTCAACCCGTCCCGCTGGTGCGGCCAATGCGTTGCCTGCCGCGAGGGCCGGCAGAACCTCTGCGAAAATATCTACTTCATGGGCTCGGCATCCAAGACGCCACACATGCAGGGCGGCTTTGCCAGCCATTTCGACGCGGTCCCGGCACAGTGCGTGAAGATCCCGGACCATGTCTCCTATCAGGCAGCCGCGCTGGCCGAGCCGCTCGCGGTCTGCCTGCACGCGGTCGCGCGCGCCGGCAACATCGAGGGCAAGCGCGGCATCATCTTTGGCGCCGGCCCGATCGGGCTTCTGACCATGCTGGCCGCGCACCGCGCCGGCATGGCCGATGTCACGGTGGCCGACATCGCACCGGCGCCGCTCGCCTTCGCGACCAAGCTCGGTGCGTCCCATGTCGAGAACGTCTCCGGCGGCGAGGAAGGCCTGAAGGCGCAGGCCGCCTCGCGTCCTTACGACGTCGCGTTCGAAGTCTCGGGCACCGCCGCGGGTCTTGCCAGCGCCATCGGCATCGTCAGGCGCGGTGGCGTCGTGGTGCAGATCGGCAATCTGCCGGGTGGCCAGATCCCGACGCCGTCGAATGCGGTGATGGCGAAGGAGATCGATCTGCGCGGCTCGTTCCGCTTCGGGCTCGAATTCATGACGGCGGTGGAACTCATCAGCGCCGGCAGCGTCGATGTGCTGTCGCTGGTCACCGCCGAGCGGCCGTTGTCGACCGCGCCGGACGCGCTGCGGCTGGCGCTCGACCGCTCGCAGAGCGTCAAGGTCGTGCTGACCGCGAACTGATTCTTGTTTTGACGCGTTTTCTTTACGCCAACCGGTGCCCACTTCGCTCGAAAACGCTTTTGGAGAACTCATGATGCTCGAAGGTTGGCGCTGGTACGGGCCCGATGATCCGGTCTCGCTCGATGATGTCAGGCAGGCCGGGGCGAGCGACATCGTCTCGGCGCTGCATCAGGTGCCGATCGGCGAGGCCTGGACGCGCAAGGCGGTCGAGGAGCGCAAGAACCTTATCGAGAACGGCCAGCCCGGCCGTTCTCAACTGACCTGGTCGGTGGTGGAATCGATCCCGATTCCCGACGACGTCAAGCGGCTCGGCGGAAAAGCGACCAAGTCGATCGAAGCCTGGATCGCGAGCCTGGAGGCGGTGGCGGCGTCCGGCATCAAGGTCATCTGCTACAATTTCATGCCTGTCGTCGATTGGTGCCGTACCGATCTGGAATGGGAATTGCCAAACGGCGCCCGCGCCATGCGCTTCGACCAGGACCGCTTTGCGGCCTTCGAGCTGCATATCCTCAAGCGGCCTGCTGCCGTGCAGGAATATTCGCCCGAGCAGCAGGCGCGCGCAAAGGCGCTGTTCGAGAAGATGAGCCAGGCCGATATCGACTATCTCGTCATGGTGATCGCCAGCGCATTGCCGGGATCGACCACGGAGCCGATGACCATCCCGCAATTCCGCGACCGGCTCGAGACCTATCGCGACATCACGCCAAAGATCCTGCGCCAGCATCTCGCCGAATTCCTCGCGCGCGTGACGCCGGTCGCCGAGCAGCTCGGTGTGTCGCTGACGCTGCACCCTGACGATCCGCCGCGTCCGCTGTTCGGCCTGCCGCGCATCGCGTCCTCCGCGGACGACTATCAGGCGCTGTTCGATGCGGTGCCGTCCAAGGCCAACGGCATCTGCCTGTGCACGGGCTCGCTCGGCGTGCGCGCCGAAAACGATCTGCCTGCGATGGCCGAACGGTTCGGGCCGCGCATCGCCTTTGCGCATCTGCGCGCCACCAAGCGCGAGGCCGACGGCTTGTCGTTCTACGAGTCGGATCATCTCGACGGCGACGTCGACATGGTTGCAGTGCTCAAGGCGCTGCTGAAGGAGAATGCGCGGCGCGCGCCCGACGAGCAAATCGTGTTCCGGCCCGATCACGGCCACCGCATGCTCGACGATCTCGCCGCCACCAAGCGCACCAATCCCGGCTACACCGCGATCGGCCGCCTGCGCGGGCTCGCCGAGCTGCGCGGCGCGATCCGCGCGATCGAGCATCGGTGAGTTCTTCGCCTCTCCCGCTTGCGGGGAGAGGCCGGATTGCATCGAAGATGCAATCCGGGTGAGGGGGACTCTCCGCGAGTCCAACTCTCACCGCGCCCGCGGAGAGTCCCCCTCACCCCGACCCTTTCCCCGCAAGCGGGGAGAGGGAGCAACTAATAGCACGCAGCCATCGCGCCGAGCTTCGGATAGAGCTTGTCGATCGCGGCGATCTCGCTGTGCATCTGCGCGATGATCCAGTCGCGGATCTCGGCGGCGATCGGGCGCATCGGACGGTTGCGCGGCGGCAGGAATTCGCAGATGCGGCGCGTGGTGGTGAGCGTGTCGGACGCCGGGACGAGTGCGCCGGTCAATAGCCAGTGCGAGGCGACAGTGAGCCAGCCGAGCGCGATGCCCTGGCCGAGCAGGGCGGCCTGCACCACGACGGCATAGTCAGTGAAGCTCAGCGCCTTGGCCGCGCCGCGCCGCCCGGTGAGCAGCGACGAATAATCCGCCGCCCAGTCGCCCGGGGTCTCGGCCAGGCGGATGATGGTGTTGCCTTCGGTAGGATCGGTCTCGCCGAGATAGGTCGGGCTGCACATCGGCAGCATGACTTCCTTCATCACCAGCGTGCCGCCGGACGACGGCTCCTCGCGATCGCGAAAGCGCATGCCGAGGTCGACATTGTCGACCGGCCCGCGCAGCGCGCCGGAGATCAGCTGGAAGCGCAGATCGACCTGCGGGAATTGCTTCTGCAGCTTGTCGATACGCGGCATCAGCCAATGCGTGGTGAAGGCAGAGGAGACCGACAGCGTCACCGTCTCGGTGCCCTTGCGGCGCCGCTCGATCTCGGTGAGGCCGGTCTCGATGCTGCGAAAGCCTTCCAGCACGCGGCGATAGAGCAGCTCGCCTTCCTCGGTGAGCACCGCGCGGCCCGCCTTGCGATCGAACAGGCGGACGCCGAGATGCTCCTCGAATTGTCCGAGCATGCGGCTCACTGCCGGCTGCGTGACGTTCAGTTCGGCGGCTGCGGCCGTGAAGCTGCCATTGCGCGCCGCTGCGTCGAAGACGAACAGGGCGTTACTGGAGGGCAGCATCCGGCGCAGCTCAGGCATAACGTCATGTTATGATCTGCGTGAGAATTTGGCAATTGCCGAGTTTTTCCAAGTCTGGTGTCATCGCCATCACAGCCTAAAGACAGGGTGTTCGGAACGAGGATTTGGTGCGGTGCAGCTACGGCCGCACATGCCCTCAATCGCTGTCTATAAAGCAGGCTTATGGCGCGCAGTGAGGCACGCCATCGCTGGGGATGAGGCGAGGTCGATCGTTGGACAAGCGAGCGGAAAGCGTCGAGATCAGGTCCGCGAGCAAGGCGTATGGCGCCGTTCGCGCCCTCGACGACGTTTCCCTCAGTGTCGGCGCCGGTGAGTTCGTCTCCCTGCTCGGTCCATCCGGTTCCGGCAAGACCACGCTGCTCGGCATTCTGGGCGGCTTCATCCTGCCGTCGTCAGGCACGATCCTCTTCGGCGGCCGCGACGTCACCTACATGCCGCCGCACAAGCGCGACATCGGCGTCGTGTTCCAGAACTACGCGTTGTTCCCGCACATGAGCGTCGGCGAGAACGTCGCCTTTCCCCTGCGCGCGCGTCGCGTGCCGAAAGCGGGCTGGCCCGACAAGGTGCGTGCCGCGCTGAGCATGGTCGGGCTTGCCGGCTATGAAGAGCGCGGCATCGCGCAGCTCTCCGGCGGTCAGCGCCAGCGCGTCGCGCTCGCGCGCGCCATGATCTTCGAGCCGCGGCTGATCCTGATGGACGAGCCGCTGTCCGCGCTCGACAAGCAGCTGCGCGAATCCATGCAGATCGAGCTGCGCGCGCTGCACCGGCGCATCGGCGCCACCATCATCTACGTCACCCACGACCAGCGCGAGGCGTTGACCATGAGCGACCGGGTCGCCGTGATGAAAGACGGCCGGCTGATCCAGATCGACGAACCTGCGCGGCTGCACGATCATCCTGCCGATTCCTTTGTCGCGAGCTTCATCGGCGAAGCGACCATGCTGCCGGTCCGCCGGGTCGATGCGGCCTGCGTCGCGCTCGGCAATGCGCTGCTGCGCAGCGCTCGCGCCATTCCGGACGGCGACGCGCTGATGCTCGCCGTGCACAGCGAAAAATTGCTGATCGACGACGGCGCGCAGGATGCCGCCTGCAACCGGCTGACCGGCACGGTGACCGACATCGTCTATCAGGGCGAGAGCCTGCGTATCTTCCTGGCGCTAGCCGACGGCATCGCGCTCAGCCTGCGCCAGCCGAGCTACCACCAGGCCTATAGCCGTATTCCGCCGCTCGGCGGCAGCCTCACCGTCACCCTCCACCCCGAGGACACCATCGTGGTGCCCAGGGTGGACTGAACTCAAGCCTTGTTCAACCGAGAGAAGAAACTGATATGTCGACCCAAGCCGCTTTCAGCAATTTCAAGGTTCTCACCTTCGACGTCGTCGGCACCTTGATCGATTTCGAGACCGGCGTGCTCAACGCGGTGCGCAGGATCTCGGGCAAGACGCCGGCCGAGCTCAGCGACGAGCAGATTTTCGAGCCTTACAAGCGCGGCCGCGACAAGCATTACGAGCGCTCCAGCGAGGTGATGTTCCACGTCTATCGCCATCTTGCCACCGAGCTCGGGCTGCCCGCTGACGATGCGTCCTGTGACGTGTTCCAGCTCTCGGTGCTGCGCTGGGGACCGTTCGCGGATTCGGTCGAGGCGCTCAAGCGGCTCCGCACGAAGTTTCGTCTGGTGGCGATGACCAACGCCGATCGTGTCGCGCTGTCCTGCTACGCGCACGCGCTCGGCAATCCCTTCGACGACACCGTGTGTGCCGACGACACCGGCGTCGCGAAGCCGAATCCGGAATTCTTCGCCTACAACAAGGGCCGCCAGTCCGCCTTCGGCTACAAGCAGTCCGACATTCTTCACGTCGCGCAGAGTCAGTACCACGACATCGGGATCGCGCGGAAGCTCGGCTACAAGGTGTGCTGGATCGAGCGCCGCCAGGGCATCGCGGGCTTCGGCGGCACGCCCGCTGTCGAAACCTTGACCAAGCCGGACTTCCACTTCCCGACGCTGAAGGCGCTCGCCGACGCGGCGATCGGCCCGGCATAAGAGATGAGTGGCGGCATGACACGGGACTGGAGCGCGCAGCCATCGGCAAATTCGCTGTGGGAAGCCACGGCGGAGCCGGCGCGCGACTTTCCCGTGCTGTCGGGTGAGCACCAGGCGGACGTGGTGATCATCGGTGCGGGCTATACCGGCCTCTCCGCGGCGCACCACATCGCCAAGGACGGTCTGTCGCCGATCGTGCTCGAAGCCAACCGCCCCGGCTGGGGCGCGAGCGGGCGCAATGGCGGCGTGATCACCGCAAAATTCCGCCTCTCGTTCCGCGAGATCGACGCCGCGCACGGCCGCGCCATGGCCAAGCGGATGTACGAGATCGCGCACGAATCGACCGACATGGTCGAGGAGCTGGTGTCCGAATTCGGCATCACCAGCGCCAACCTGACGCGCACCGGCCAGGTCAAGGCCGCGCATAACGAGACGACGCTGCAGGCCGCCATCGACGAAGCCAATTGGATGACGCGCGAGATGGGCTCTGCCGCGGTCCGCATCCTCGACAAGGGTGGTGTGCGCGAGGAGACCGGCTCCGACATCTTTGTCGGCGGCGTGCTCAATCCCGGCTCCGGCGGCATCCATCCGCTGAACTATCTGCGCGGCCTCGCCGATGGCGTGGCGCGCCGCGGCGTTCCGATCTTCCAGGAATCGCCGGTGATCAAGCTCCGGCGGGAGGGCGACGGCGTCGTTGCCGAGACGCCGCAAGGCGCGGTGCGCGCGAAGCAGGCGATCATCGCCACCAACAGCTATTCGGATCTCACAAGTGCGACCGCGCGCATGCAGCGCACGCTGATCCCGTTCCGCAGCGCGCTGATTGCGACCGAAAGGCTGCCGCGCAATCTCGCCGGCAAATTGATGCCGACGGGGCGCACCTACACCGAGACCAAGCGCATGATGCGCTGGTTCCGCATGGTCGACAACCGCGTGATCTTCGGCGGCCGCGGCGCGTTCGGCAAGCAGGACTCGCAAGCGGCCTTCGAGGCGCTGCGCAAGGCGATGGTCGGCATCTTCCCGGATTTGGCCGACGTTCCGCTCGCATACAAATGGTCGGGCCTCGTCGCCATGACGCTGGATTCGGTGCCGCATATCGGCCGGATCGACGACCGCACGCTGGTCTCGATGGGCTACAATGGCGCCGGCGTTGCGATGTCGAGCCTGATGGGCCGCTATCTCGCCGCCTTCGTGCGCGGCGAGACGCCGGATGTCGCGCTGCTCGATGTCAGCCGCATGAAGGCCATTCCGTTCTATCCGCTGCGCGAGCCCGCCGTGCGCATGGTCGCCGGCTGGTACCAGTTTCTCGATGCGATCGGTCGGTGAAATCTCTTTGGTGATGGAGGAGGCGAGAATGACGATGAAGCAGAATTTTGGATTGGGCTGCGCGCTGCTGGGCGCGATCGGATTGACCGGTGCGGCAAACGCCGCCGAGCAGATCACCTTCGTCTCGCAAGGCGGCGCCTATCAGCAGGCGCAGACGGTGGCGATCCTCGATCCTTCCGCCAAGAAGCTCGGCATCACCATCAATCAGGATTCCATTCCCGACGCTTGGCCCGCGATCAAGACGCAGGTCGGCAGCGGCAAGCCGATCTGGGACGTCGTTGACACCCCCACCGGCTATTGCTTGCGCGGCGGCGAGCAGGGGCTGATCGAAAAGCTCGACTTCGCGAAGATCCCGAATGCTGCGGCGATGCCGGAGGCCTATCGCAGTCCCTATTCGGTCTCCTACGAGTTCTATTCCAGTGTTCTCGCCTACAGCCAGAAGACGTTCCCGAAGGACGCGCCGAACAGCTGGGCGGATTTCTGGGACGTCAAGAAATTCCCCGGCCGCCGCGCGCTGCGCAACCATCCGATCGCGACGCTCGAGGCGGCGCTGATGGCCGACGGCGTTGCGCCGGACAAGCTCTATCCGCTCGATGTCGATCGCGCGTTCAAGAAGCTCGAGGAGATCAAGCCGAACATCACGGTGTGGTGGACCTCGGGCGCGCAGTCGGCGCAGCTCCTCAATGACGGCGAGGTCGACATGGAGATGGCCTGGAACGGCCGCGTCAGCGCGGTCGCGAAGGAAGGCGCCAAGGTCACCTTCACCTACAACCAGGGCATCTTGCAGAGCACCTCGCTCTGCATCCTCAAGGGTGCGCCGAATCTGGATACCGCTGTGAAATTCCTCAACGAGGCCGTCGATCCCGTGCACCAGGCCAACCTGCCGCTCAACATCGATTACGGCCCGGGCAATCCCAAGGCGTTCGAAACCAATGTGATCAAGCCCGAGCGCGCCGCGCAGCTCCCCAGCGAGCCCGCGAATGCGGCCAAGCAGGCGCTGATGTCCTACGCCTGGTGGTCCTCGCCCGCGGGCGAAGCCGCCGAGAAGCGCTGGGCGTCGTTCATGCAGAAGTAAGCGAAGCGAGGCAGCGTTGGCGACATCCATGCCAGATCCCTCCCAGAAGCATCAGCGCCGTGAGCACGGCCTGATGCTGGCATTGGTGTCGCCGGCGCTGCTGGTGATCCTGGCTCTGATCGTGCTGCCGGTCGGCTGGCTCGCCTGGCAGTCGATCTACCATGACGGCTTCACGCTGGAGAACTATCGCCGTGTCTTCACCGAGGACATCTACTGGCGCAGTTTTGCGCTGACCTTCGAGATCAGCCTTGCGGTCACCGTGATCTCGCTGCTGCTCGGCTATCCCGTGGCCTATCTCGCCAACGCGGTGCCGAAGGGATGGAGCATCCTGATCCTGGCGCTGGTGGTGCTGCCGTTCTGGACCAGCGTGCTGGTGCGTGCCTATGCCTGGCTGGCGCTGCTGCAGCGCACCGGCGTGATCAACCAGCTGCTGCGCTATCTCGACGTCATTTCCGAGCCGCTGGCGCTGGTCCACAACACCTTCGGCACGGTGATTGCGACCGTGCACATCCTGCTGCCGTTCATGGTGCTGCCGCTCTACGCCACCATGCAGAAGATCCCCGGCGATCTCATCCAGGCCGGCGCCAGCCTGGGCGCAAGTCCGTCGCTGACGTTTGTCCGCGTGTTCCTGCCGCTGTCGCTGCCGGGCGTGCTCGCGGGCTGCACCATGGTGTTCGTGCTCTGCCTCGGCTTCTACATCACGCCCGAGCTGCTCGGCGGCGGCCGCACCGTGATGGTGTCGATGCTGGTGAGCCGCAATGTCGAGCTCTACAACCAGTTCGGCGCGGCGAGCGCCGTCGCCGTGGTGTTGCTCCTCAGCGTGCTCGCGATCTTCTTCGTCGTCAGCCGCTTCATCTCGCTCGATCGCGTGTTGGGGCAGAAATGATGCGCGCCTCGCCCGCACGGATTGCCCTCTATGCGATTAGCGCGCTGGTGCTGGTCTATCTGATCCTGCCTGTGCTGATCATCGCGCCGATCTCGTTCTCGAGCGCGCGCTTTTTGACCTTCCCGCCGCCGTCGTTCTCGCTGCGCTGGTACCAGCAATATTTCGCCAACCCGGCCTGGATGCAGGCAACGCGGGTGACGCTGACGGTCGCGTTCCTGACCGTCCTGATCGCGACGCCGTGTGGCGTTGCCGCCGCCTACGCCATCAGCCAGTCCAAGCTGCGGATCATGCGGATCATCCACATGGCGCTGCTGCTGCCGCTGGTGGTGCCGATCATCATCACCGCGGTCGGCATCTTCTTCGTCTACGCCAAGGTCGGCCTGGTCGCGACCTTGCCGGGCCTTGTGCTGGCCAATGTGATGCTGGGCTTGCCCTATGTCGTCATTTCGGTGCTCGCAGGCCTGCAGAGCTTCGATCCCGCGCAGGAGATGGTCGCGCGCAGCCTCGGCATGAATCGCCTGCGCGGCTTCTTTGCGGTGACGCTGCCGCAGGTCAAGTCCAGCGTGGTCGCGGGTGGCATCTTCGCCTTCATCTCGGCGATGGACGAGACCATCGTCGCGCTGTTCATCTCCGGCGGCCAGTACCAGCCGCTGACCAAGCGCATGTTCACTGCGCTGCGCGACGAGATCGATCCGACCATCGCTGCGATCTCGACGCTGATGACGGCGGCATCGTTCATGCTGGTGCTGCTGGCGAGCGCACGGCAGAAGAAGGCGGGGTAGGGGTTTTTCGTCGTCCTGGCGAAAGCAAGGACCCATTACCCCAGGGAGATGCCGCTACGCGAGCGGTCACTCCGAGTCTTCGCCAAACTGCATTCGGTGGCTATGGGTCCTGGCTTTCGCCAGGACGACACTGAGTGTGTGGCAGCGGCTTCCGTCAAACGGAGGCGCGCTTTTGCCTCAATCCTTCGCCCCCAGCCACGCCAGAATCATCTCCACGATCTGCGTCCTGCTCTTCGCCAGCACCTTCGGCTCGCTGAGATCCCGGTCGAACAGCGCACCAAAGGTGTGGCGGTTGGCGACGCGGAAGAAGCAGTAGGATGAAATCGCCAGATGCAGGTCGATGGCGTCGACGTCATCGCGGAAGACGCCTTCGGCGCGGCCGCGCTTGAGGATGCCGTCCAGCGTCGCGATCACGCTGGCGTTGAGCTGGCGGAGTTGCAGATTCTGCTTCAGGTGCTTGCCGTGGTGGATGTTCTCGATTGAGACGAGGCGGATGAAGTTCGGATTGCGCTCGTCATGGTCGAAGGTCGCCTCGATCAGCCGGCGCAGGCCCTCCCGGGCGTCGCAGCTGGCAATGTCGAGCTGGTCCTCCAGTGCGCGGATGCTGCGATAGGCTTCCTCGAGCACGGCAAGGTAGAGCTGCTCCTTGCCGCCGAAATAGTAATAGATCATCCGCTTGGACGTGCGCGTGCGCGCCGCGATCGCGTCGACGCGGGCGCCGGAATAGCCCTCCGAGGCGAATTCGGCCATCGCCACTTCGAGGATGTCGCGCTTGGTACGCTCGGGGTCGTTGGTGCGCTTCGAGGGTGGCGGCATGCGCTTGAGCATCACAATTTCTCCCGCCGTTTCTATGGATCACCTTGAAGGTGAAGGCAAATTTCGCCCAATCCGACATCTTTCGGTGTGATCTTGCATAAACGTACTAGTTCGTACATTATGAGATCAAACCAAGGTTGCGGCAACCAAAAGCAAAAAGCGCGGGTACGGCCGGATGGGCGTGACGCGAGACGCGACCGACATTGCACACGGGGAGGAATTTTGATGAGCTCGATCTCGACTACATCGCTGCACGCGTCGGCCGGCAAGGAGACCACTCAAAACAAGCTGCCGAAGCGCGCCGCGCTCGTCAGCTTCGTCGGCAGCATGCTCGAATACTACGACTTCTTCATCTACGGCACCGCAGCCGCGCTGATCTTTCCGAAAGTGTTCTTCGCCAATGTCGATCCCGCGACCGGGACGCTGCTCGCGCTGCTGTCGTTCGGCATCGGCTATATCGCGCGTCCCGTCGGCGCCGTCATTCTCGGCCATTTCGGCGACCGTATCGGCCGCAAGACGGTGCTGCTGTTCACGCTGGTGATCATGGGCGCCTCGACGCTGGCGATCGGTCTGTTGCCGGATGCCAAGACCATCGGCAACGCGGCGCCCATCATCCTGACGCTGCTGCGCCTGCTGCAGGGCCTGTCGGCGGCCGGCGAGCAGAGCGGGGCGAACTCGCTGACGCTGGAGCATTCCGCCAATTCCAACCGTGCCTTCTTCACGAGCTGGACCCTGAGCGGCACCCAGGCCGGCGCGATCCTGGCGACGCTGGTGTTCATTCCCGTCTCCAGCATGCCGGAAGATCAATTGTTGAGCTGGGGCTGGCGCATTCCGTTCCTGCTCTCGGCGCTGGTTCTGCTGGTCGCCTATCTGGTGCGCCGGACCATGCCGGAAACGCCCGTGTTCGAGGACATCAAGGACAAGGCGCAAGTGGCGCGCTTCCCCGTCATAGCGCTGCTGCGCGACTACTGGCCGGACGTGCTGCGCGTGATCGTCTGCGCCCTGATCGCGACCGTCAGCACGCTGACCGCCGTGTTTGCACTCGGCTATGCCACCAGCAAGTTCGGCGTGGCGCGCCCGACCATGCTGTGGGCAGGCGTGCTCGGCAACGTCACGGCGTTGTTCGCGCAGCCGCTCTGGGCCTTGCTCGCCGACAGGATCGGCCGCAAGCCGGTGTTCATCGGCGGCGTGCTCGGCTGTGCCGTGCTGCTGTTCCCTTACTTCATGCTGGTGACCTCCGGCAGCACGCCCGCGATCTTCGCCGCTGCGATCGGGCTCTACATTATCTACTCGGCACCGAACGCGATCTGGCCGTCGTTCTACGCGGAGATGTTCGAGGCGCGCGTGCGCTATTCCGGCACGGCGATCGGCACCCAGCTCGGCTTCCTTGCCGCCGGCTTCACGCCACTGGTGAGCGCGAGCCTCGTCGGCGAAGGGCCGACGGGCTGGATTCCGGTCGCGATCTTCGTCGCCGGCTGCTGCGTCGCCTCGGCGGCAGCCGCAATGACCGCGCACGAAACCCACAAGGTCGACATCGCCGATCTCGGCAAGCGGCGCGCGTAGGCGCAGGACAGGACAACGATCGTATGCTGACCCACGCTGTTTCGACCACGCTCGGACCCGTCATCGGGGCCGAGCAGGGTGCTGTCCGCGCCTTCAAGGGCGTGCCGTTTGCGACCGCGCGGCGATTTGCCAAGGCGACAGCGCCGCTTGCGTGGGCGGAGCCGCGCCGCTGCACGGACTACGGCGCGTATGCGCCGCAGCCCGGGCATCTCGATCAACCGGAGGAATCCTGTCTCAGCCTGAACATCTGGACGCCTGTCGGGGCCGATCGCCCGCTGCCGGTACTGTTCTTCATCCATGGTGGCGCCTTCGTCACCGGCGGTGGCGCCGATTATGACGGCGCATTCCTCGCCGCTCACGGCCCGGCCGTCATCGTCACCATCAACTATCGGCTGGGCCCGCTCGGCTTCCTGCAGCTGCATCGTCACGGATTGGGCGAGGCCAACAATCTGGCGATCTCGGATTCACTTTCCGCGCTCGACTGGGTGCACGCCAATATTGCCAATTTCGGCGGCGATCCCGATCAGGTCACGCTGTCGGGCCAGTCAGCCGGCGCGTCCATGGTGATTGCGCTCGCGACGCTGCCGCAGGCCAAAGGAAAGTTTGCCCGCGCGTTGGCGCTGAGTGCGCCGGGTCGCAACATCATGAGCGCCGATCATGCCGACCACGTCGCGCGCCGCGTGCTGGCCGAGCTTGCGCTCGAGGACGACGCGAGCGCGATCGCTTCCATGCCACTGCCAGAACTCTTTGCGGCGGTCGAGCGCGTCGGACGCAGGCTCGCGGATGAGACCGATGCCGGCACCGTGTTCGGCCCGGTGCTCGACGGCACGGTAGTCCCGCGCGAGCCGCGCGATGTCTTTGCCGAGGGCGGCTTGCGCGACATCCCACTCTGGCTCGGCTCCTGCCGCGACGAGATGGTGATGTTCCTGAAGAGCACGCCGCCGGCCGCGATGATCCGCACCACCGAGCGGAACGTGCGGGTTGCGTTCGGCGATGCCGGCTGGGAGCGTTTGCTGGTCTGCTATCGGGGCTCGACGCGTCTCGGCGAGGATCCGTATGAGGCGTTGCTGTCGGATGCGTTCTGGCATCGTCCGATGGCCGATCTCGCGCGGTGCCACGCGGCCGCAGGCGGCGCGGTGTGGCTGAGCCGGTTCGACCATCGCCCGGCGCTGGAGCCGTTCCTGTCGCAAGGGCCGACGCATGGCGCCGACAACGCCTGTCTCTGGGCGCATCTACCCGATTTCATCGATCGTCCGATCCTAAAGCGCAAGGGCGGCCCGAT
The DNA here is from genome assembly GCF_053592855.1 of Bradyrhizobium sp. T-1. Lineage (NCBI taxonomy): Bacteria > Pseudomonadati > Pseudomonadota > Alphaproteobacteria > Hyphomicrobiales > Nitrobacteraceae > Bradyrhizobium > Bradyrhizobium sp. T-1. The sequence goes on from NZ_CM132115.1 coordinate 1,980,939, forward strand.
GACTCCGGCCGATATCGACGTCGCGGCGCGGTTTCAGACGAGCCTGCTGCGTTTCGTGATATCGGGCGCGCCGGATGTCGCTGAAGCGTGGCCGCGGTTCGAGCGAGGCAAGGAGCCTCTCGCAATCTTCGGCCAGCCGTTTCATATTGTGCCTCTCAACGAAGGCGCGCGCTTCCGCCTGTGGGCGGAACTGAGCACAGGCTCCAACGATAAAAACAACATGAGGGAGGCCGTATGAGCATCGTGAACGGGCGCGCTACGTGGTCCACTGTCGCGATCGCCTCGCTCCTTGCGCTGCTGGCGACTTCGCCCGTGACTGCGCAGATCGTCGCGACGCCTGTTCCCGGAGACCCCGTCAACATCGACAGCGGCGCCGTCTCCGGCAAAGTGCTGCCGTCGAACGTAAAGGCCTATTTCGGCATCCCCTTTGCCGCGCCGCCGCTCGCTGATCTCCGCTGGCGCGCTCCGCAGAAGGTCGAAGCGTGGAAGGGCGTTTATCACGCCGACCGGCTGGGACCCGAATGCATCCAGGTGCTGCGCCGGCACAATCTCAACCATTATTTCGGCGAGGAGGCGACCAGCGAGAACTGCCTCTATCTGAACATCTGGGCGAGCGCGGATGCGAAGCCGGGTGCGAAGCTCCCGGTCGTGGTCTGGATCTATGGCGGCGGCTTCACCCTCGGCTCCAGCGGCATGGCGATGTATGACGGCGAGAACGTTGCGAAGAAAGGCACGGTCTTCGTCAGCTTCAACTATCGCGTCGGCATTCTGGGCAATCTCGCGCATCCCGAGCTGACCGCGGAATCGCAAAACCACGCCTCCGGCAATTACGGTCTGATGGACCAGGTTGCGGCGTTGCAATGGGTCAAGCGCAACATCGCACAGTTCGGCGGCGACCCAGATAACGTCACCATCACCGGGCAGTCGGCCGGCGCGATGTCGGTGTCGGCGCTGGAGGCAAGCCCGCTCGCCAAGGGCCTGTTCAATCGCGGCTTCGCGATGAGCCTGAGCATGTTCGACAACCGTTTCAAATTCCCGGCGCTGCCGGCCGCCGAGAAGATCGGCCTCGAGGTGCAGGCGGCGCTCGGCGCATCCTCGCTGGCCGAGATGCGGCAGATCCAGGCCGACAAGATCCTGGCGATCCAGAAAGACTGCCAGCTCGGTTGCGCGGGAACGATCGCCGTCACGCCCGATATCGACGGCTACGTGCTGCCCGATACGGTCCCGAACATCTTTGCTGCCGGCAAGCAGAATGACGTTGCGACCGTCGCCGGTTTCACCAGCGACGAAAGCTCGAACGATCTGCGGACTGCGGGGACGTTAGAAGCTTATGTCGCTGCCGCGCGAAAGCTCTATGGCGATCAGGCCGATCGCTTCCTCGCGCTCTATCCTGCCAAGACCGACGGCGAAGCGAAGGCCATGGGCCTCACCGCCGCGCGCGAGGGCCTGGTCGAGATCGGCACGCGCAACTGGGCCGAAGCGCAGGCGAAGACCGGCAAGGCGCCGTTTTACATGTACATGTTCTCGCGCGTGCATCCCTTCGCGCCCGGCGTCGATTTCTTCGACAGCCCGCAGAAGATCGGCGCCTATCACACCTCCGACGTGCCTTACTGGTTCGGAACGCAGGACGCCTTCAACAGATTCCGCACCACGCGCAACTGGACCGAGTTCGATCGCGCGCTGTCCGAACGCATGATGGACACGCTCGTCGCCTTCGCGCGCACGGGAAATCCGGCGACGTCGGCAACGCCGTGGCCGCAATGGAAGCCCGACGCGCAGGCCTATGTCGAGTTCGGCGACGACACCGGCGTGCGCGAGGAAAACCGGGCGCGGCTCGATTTCCATACGCCCGCCAACGTCACCCCGTCGACACCGCGGGTGTCGCGGGACTAGGGCGTGTACCTATAATGGCATGTCGGTTGTCGACGGTCAGGCGGAACACATCTGCTCTGGGTGAGCTTCACCGGTTTTGACCATTGCAGACTTCCTTCCCGGCCGTACGAAGCATGCACGAGATGCGATGAGTTCCGCGAAGCAGATAAGTCAGCTAACGTGACAGTGGGCATATATAGCCCTGGAAAATGCATGTTGGTCGTGTCGCGCCATCAAGCAACACCGTGACGCCGGTGCTGCGAGTGCTGACCTCGATGACGACCCCGGTTTTGTTAGCCAAGGGTGGGCACTGCAAGGCACCAAGCTCGTTTATCTTGAAACGAATACCGGCAGTAACGCTGCCATTTTTCCGAGCTTTGGTGTGATCGCTGGTTATGGCCAACCTATCAGCGGGATCGCCGCGGTATTTCATTCTTGCGCCTCCCAATTCAGTAACTTATGTTAATTTAGTTCGGGTAGGCGGATTTTTTTGAGCTACCTCAATTTCGTCGAGTCCTAGCTTGGTTGTTTGGCCTCTTGTTTTAAGCCAATGGTTGCGGTGCAAAAATACCGGTTGCCCGCGTGCGGGCGGCATCTCGGCAAGCGCCGTTTGATGTAAACGGCCGGTCAGGAGTAGCGTGATGCACCGATACGTGGCCCGAGCAAATCTGGATCACTATCTCGACCTCCTGAACGGCGATGCTCTTGCAGCGCATAATCGCGCCACCATCACCAAGCTGCTCGTCGAGGAAGAAGACAAGCTCGGTCACGATCTGGAGCAGCTTGAATTTGCGGAAACCCGCGCCGCCAATGGTCGCCAAAAAGTGGACCATGTCAGGCGCCTGCGTGATGCCTTCGCCTTCGGCACGACGGAACGCGAACAGGCGGACCGGCTATTGGTCAATTACGAAAATCTACAGACGCTTCTGGAGGATTTCTGCCATCGCCTGCGAGCAAGGATCAACTCGCGCGAAATCTAGCACTTCCGGCGGCCATTCCACGCGCAAGGAGTTGGAACGAAGACTGGGGCCGTTGTTTCGCAGCTATGACCTCCCAGGAATGCGCTGCGTTGGCTGATCATTGCAGCAAGCAGCTGTAAAGGCGTCTGTCCAATATCGGCGCGATCAGCTTCAGAGCATTGCAGAATTGTATGAGAAGCCGGCAAACAGCGTGCGGGTGTCGGAACAGTCAAAAAGGACCCGCACGCCGATGTGCCCAAGAGACTGAAAAAACGCTAGCTGTCCGACAGCGTCCCCGTGACGGTGCAATCTCCCCACAAGTAGAGACCCCCGCTCGATGGAACGGTGCTATAAAGGGCGATCGACGGGAAGCGGCCGGGCCCAATCTTGAAAAACATTCCGTCGACTCCGACAGAATAGAAATTGTAACCGCCCGCATTTGGAATGGGGCTGATCCCTCTTAGGGTGTAGGTCCTGCCGATATCGTTTTGGCCCGGGGCCGTGCCGAGTTGCAGCTGTCCATAAGGGAAGGCCTGGGAGGCAAATGTGGCGACGATACAAGACACGTTGGTAATGTTCACAAATTTGTTGGTCGGCGTTTGTGTCAGTGTCAGTGTGATCATGCTGTTGCCGCTGGAAACGTGACTGGCGCGATCCTCGTAGTAGGTGCCGGAGATAATCTGCTTGTTGCCTTGCGCGTGACCAGGAGCGGTCAAAGCGATAGCAAACAGAAACAACGTGGCGGCGAATTGAGCGAATCTAGAAAAACGCATTTCGGCCTCCAAAATGTGAGAAAGTATAAGGGCCGCATCTTCGTCCAACTTCGGAGGGTGCGTCAATCTGTCATTACCGTGAGTGGCCGCACACAGGTTCGGCCTTCGCGGGCATGACCTGAAGCGTGTGCTCATAAAGGCGATGTCGGCTGTCGACGGCCAAGCGGAAAACATCTGCGCGGGGTGAGCTTTACCGGTTTTGACCCGGCCCGTCGGCGAAGCTGCGCGCTCGCCGCTGTTGAGGTCTGCTTCGCTTGGGCGAGCGGACAGTCAGACCCAGAGCAGAACTGCCAACCCAACTGGCTTGCCGCATCGACTCCGCTGATGACGTTTGATCCAGATCAACAGGTCCTACTCCTGCTTGGCTAGACAAGACGTCGCGTAGTCCCCACTACGCGACCCCAACCCAAGCCGTCGGCTTCCCCAAGGGCTGGCGGCTTTCTTTTTCCGCCTTCGTCAACCCTGCGCCTGGCAGCTCCCTACGGACAATGATGTAGGCTGGGCCGAATTTGCGCTTCGTCAAGCCGTGGTCGCGCTCCCTCTCTCTAGCTTGCGCTAAGTTTTCAGGGAGGCGCCCATGCTGGTGAACATCAACACGCATCGACGGCCCGTCGACGGACACTTCGCCGCTCTTGCTGGCGAGCGGGTGCTTTGCAGTGAATATCGATATCGCAGGGGAGCCGAGATTTTCGGCGAGGGCGAAGAGGCTGACTACGTGTATCAAATCACGGCGGGAGCAGTCCGGACCCACAAGTTGCTGACAGACGGCCGTCGCCAGATCAGCGCATTTCATCTACCTGGTGACATGTTCGGATTCGAGAATGGAGTTACTCACCGCTTCACTGACCGTTCGTCCGCCGGCGGGAGATGTCGCCGATGTGACTTGGCAACGAGCGAGGTGATCCGGTCAGCTTGTCGCCTGTAGCTGAACAAGCCCGAGACTGTCGTGATGTCGGTTATCGTCGGCGGACCGGACGCGTGGCGTGCCTGCCTCGACCGCTGCTTGTGCCCCGTTCCTGAAGTTGGGCGCCTCCATTGCCGGGGCATGAGGGTTTCACTATAAATCTATGGCAGGTCATTTCCTTGGAGTATTTTGATGAGAACGCTTTATTGCGCAGCTATTTTCATGACCTTGATTTCGACTTCTGTTCCAAGCTCTGCACAAAAAGCCATTGGCAAGTGTATGAGGGCCGATTGTGCGGGCATGCAGGCCTATTGCAGCGAAAGCCGTAGTTCAGGGAAGACTGGAACCAACTGCGAAGCTGCCGGTGCACAATGTACCAAAGCCAAGAAGTGGGTCGGCACCACCCCGGATGGTAAGAAGTGGTCGTGTACTTTTTAATCTCTCGCCAGATCGCATGAGCATAGAAGAGGCCGCCACCAAGGCGGCCTCTTCGTTTCGAATAGCCCGATGTCGGTCATTGCTGACCTTTTTAGGCGAGCGACCATGGCTCTGATTTGTGGGTTAGAGCGGACCAGCCCCGGTGTGGAGCGACGTCGCAGTGTGACCCGGAGCGGACCTTCAAGGAAGATCCTTACTTCACTCAATTATTTGGTCGGCGCGAACGAGGATCGAGGGCGGCACGGTGAGACCTAGCGACTTCGCCGCCCGCGTGTTGATCGCAAACTCGAACTTGGTTGGCTGCTCGATCGGCAGTTCTGCGGGATTGGCGCCCTTGAGTATCTTGTCAACGTAGGTGGCGGCGTGCCGCCAGATTTCCTCGATATCGGCGCCGTAAGAAGCCAGCCCTCCGGCCTCTACGTACGGTCGGAGCTCATACATCGCTGGAATGCCGCTCTGCGCGGCGAGCTCGGCAACTTCTCTCGCGCGACTGAACAGGATGGCGGAGGCAGGAATTAGAAGCGCGCCAGCGCCGGCATCGGCAGCAACTTTGAAACCGTTCGCAATCTCCGACGGCTCCCCGATCTGGACTGAAACCATTTTCCATCCTTGCGCCTGCCCCACTTTTTGAGCCGTCGTCCATAACTCCGGTTTCGATGTGTCCCAGAAAACAGCCGCGATTTCCGCGGCCGGATTGAGTTCTTTCAGCAGCTCCAGCCGCTTGCCCGTGAGTTCCGTGCTCTGCAGGCTCATTCCAGTAAAATTCCCTCCCGGACGGGCGAGGCTTTGCACGTATCCTTGTGACACCGGATCGGGCGCGGCCGTCATGACCACCGGAATGGTGCGGGTCGCCTGTTTGAGCAATGCGAGGGTTGCGCCACCGCCCGTCGCGACGATCACGTCGCACTTGAGATCGACCAGTTCGGTAACGGTCGCAAGATTCTCGATTCCTCGCGGCTCGGTGACAAAGTCGCGCCCATAAACATAGCCCAACTCGGCCATGCCACGCAAAAACATGCGCACATTACGACTGCGGGGCAACGGCCCAGTTATGTCATCACTGGTCCAGCCGATGACGACGACGCCGATTCTGATCATCTTGCGCGCCGGTTGTGTGCGAGCTGCTCTTGGGCAAGCCAGAGCCATGGCGCCTAAGGAAGTCAAAAGCTTTCGCCGATTGATCATGTGCAGACCTTTACCCGATCGGTTTTAGGAGCAATGGCCATCCAGGCAAGATAATAACCATTGCCGTCACATTTACATCGGGGGTGTCGCCTCGGCTCTTTTCTGCTTTTGGCCGAAGCGACAGTTGAGGGATGTTCGCTATTCCGCCGCTATCGAGGGTGGAGCAGACATCGGCAAGCTGACGACGAGCGTTTATGAGTACTTGCCCTGTCCGGTCCTGCGCGGGCCTCAAGGCTTGCCCTTCAGCGTGCGGTCGAAAAAGGCGAGCACCTCGGCCATCACCTCGGGATTGCTGCTGACCTGGCCAAAGCTGTGGCCGGCGCCTTCGACCCGGATGAAGGTGGCGGGACGCTTGGCGGCGGTCAGGCCTGCGTAGAGGTTCTCGCTCTCGCTGATGGGAACGACGACGTCCTTGGTGCCGTGCACGATCAGCATCGGCGGCGTCTTGTCGGAGATCTGCGCGACCGGATTGGCCTTCTTCACCTTCTCGGCGTTGGCGGGATCCTTGGCGTCGAAGCCGAGGAAGGCGCTCTCCACCGACATGCCCGGGCTGCCGTTGACGGCATTGGAATCCATGCGGTGCGAGAGGTCCATCGGACCATAAAAGATCACGGCTGCCTGCACCGCGCTCGATTGGCCGGGCCAGCGGTCACTGTCATAGTCCCTGGTCTCGCCTGTGGTTGCCGCCATCGCCGAGAGATGGCCGCCGGCAGAATTACCCCAGACGGCGATGTGGTCCGGGTCGATATTATAGATCTTGGCGTTGGCGCGCAGAAAGCGGATCGCCGTCTTCACGTCTTCGAGCGGCTTGGGGAAATTTGCTTCGCCGATGATGCGGTAGTCGATCGCCGCGACGAGATAGCCGGCCTTGGCGATCGGCGACAGCTGCGGGATCAGCGCCGCGCGGTCGATGCTGCGCCAGCCATTGCCTGAGACGAACACGATGGCGGGCACCGGCTTGTCACTGACCGGCTTGATGATGTCCATCATCAGATGCGGCCGCGCAAAGCCGTTCGGGATGTCGGTGTAGGTGACGCCGGGCTGCAGGGTCGCGAGATTGACCGGCACGCCGCCCTTGATCGTTTTCTCCTCCGCCGAGGCCGGCCTCGCAACTCCGAGCGTGAGAAGCGCAAAGGCCGTGATGATCGAATTTGCGACGCGCGGATGCCGCAGGTGCATGGAGTCCCTCCCATTGTTGTTGGGTGGAAGCTCGGCGATCCCGGCTTTCGCTGTCAATGACCAAGAGGTATTTTGGACTGAACATGATGTTCAGTCCCGTGCTTTTTCGTGCTCAGCCGAGGGACGACAGCCGGGCTGCACCTGTAATCTGCTTCACAGGCGGATGCGACGATCTGCGCTAGATGAAGTCAGGCCCCGCGTTTGCGCGGCCGGGTTCGGAGCTGGCGATGATTGCTGCACTGGCAAGAGCAATATCCCGCGCGACGGGAACCAATGTCGAGGTCGAAACTCTGAAGATCCTGATGATCTTCTCCGGCGCGGGCCTGCTGGTTTCGCTGGTGGCCGCGATGATCTACGGACAGGCCCTCAACGCCGCTCTGTTCTGAGCCTGTTGCGATCGGTCAGGCGACCGGATCCTCCGCGCGATCCGAACGGCTCCGCTCACGCGGCGCCAACGGCGGTGCGCGCTTCAGCGGAGCAGTTTCGCGAGGTGCTTCGTCACTGCCTGAAGTGTGCTCGACCGGCGCGGGGCCGCTGTCGCGATAGGCGACGATCCAGATCAGGAAACCGAGGACTGCCAGCGCGGCACCGACAGGACCGGTTGAGGTCCAGCCCCATCCCTGACGAATGGCGAGACCACCGAGGAACGGGCCCAGCGCATTGGCGGTGTTGAAGGCCGAGTGATTGAGCGCGGCGGCAAGCGCCTGCGCGTCTCCCGCGACATCCATCAGCCGCGTTTGCAGGATGGCCCCGAGTGCGACGCTGGCGCCGATCGCGAAAATGTCGATCGCGAGCAGCCAGGGATTGCCGGCGACAAGCGGAAACACCAGCAACGCCACGGCCGCAAACACCAGGATGCCTCCCGCCGTCGGCATCAGTGCGCGGTCGGCGAAGCGCGGCACGAACAGATTGCCGAGCGTGGCGCCGATGCCGAAGATCGCCAGGAAGAACGGAATGACCTCAGTGCTGACCTTGGTGATCTCGATCAGGGTGGTCGCGAGATATGTGTAGACGGCGAACATGCCGCCGAAGCCGATGGCGCTGATCGCGAGCGTCGTCCACACGCGGCGGCTTTTGAGCGCGCCGAGCTCGCGCAGCGGATCCGACCGGCCGGCCTGGTCGCGCGGCGCGAACAGCGCGCACAGCAGAACCGTGAGCAGCGCCAGCACCGACACGAGGCCAAAACTCGCGCGCCAACCGACCGTTTGACCGATCAAATTGGCCAGCGGCACGCCGATGATGGTGGCGACAGTCAGGCCCAGCATCACCTGGCCGACCACTTGCGAGCGGCGGTGTTGCGGAACGAGCGAGGCCGCAACCAGGGCGGCAATGCCGAAATAGGCGCCGTGGGGCAGGCCTGAGAGGAAGCGGGCCGCCACCATCGAACCAAAGCCGGGTGCAAGCGCGGTGAGGGCGTTGCCGAGCGCGAACACCGTCATCAGCGCCAGCAGCTGCGTGCGCCGCGCGAACTTCGCGCCGAGCACGGCGATCAGCGGCGCGCCCAGCACCACGCCGAGCGCGTAGGCGCTGATCGCGTGTCCGGCCGTCGGCTCGTCGATATGAAGGTCGGCCGCGAAGAACGGCAGCAGGCTCATCGATGCGAATTCGGTGGTTCCGATCGCAAAGCCGCCCATCGCGAGCGAGAACAGAACGATGGCGAGATGAGGGGGTGCGGAAGCCGATTTCGTTTTTGGCGAGGTCGCGTGAGGCGAGGTCGTCATGTGTCCTGCATGGATGGCGGCAATGGGAACCAACCCAGCGAACGTCGCCATCCCCTGCACTCTTTGTCTCACCTACTTAAACGCGCATCGGTACGCGTCAACGGCGGAAGTGCTGCGAAGGCCGGCTGCATATCTGCCTCCCGGTTTGCTCAGGGCATCCGAGGCCCGCGACCGCCGTGGGGCCCCGCAGAACGACGCCGGGCGGTTGTTTCGGCCTTGCACCTGAATTCCGCCTGTCCTACGCCACCTCGGAACAAACTTGCGCGAAGCCTTGAAGCGCATCGCCAAAGCCTGCAGGGAGCCGTCATGACCATTCGCAACACCCGTACCGGGGGCCAGATCCTGATCGATCAGCTGGTGGCCCAGGGCGTCGATCGCGTCACCTGCGTGCCGGGCGAGAGCTACCTCGCGGCGCTCGACGCGCTGCATGACAGCCCGATCGACGTGGTGATTTGTCGCGCCGAAGGCGGTGCCGCGATGATGGCGGAGGCCTATGGCAAGCTCACGGGACGGCCGGGGGTCTGCTTCGTCACCCGCGGCCCTGGCGCGACCAATGCGAGCCATGGCGTCCACATCGCGATGCAGGATTCGACGCCGATGATCCTGTTCGTCGGCCAGGTCGACACCGGCATGCGCGAGCGCGAGGCGTTCCAGGAGCTCGATTATAAGGCGGTGTTCGGCCCCATGGCGAAATGGGCGGTCGAGATCGATCGCCCCGACCGCATTCCCGAGCTGGTCGCGCGCGCCTTCCGCGTTGCCATGCAGGGCCGTCCGGGCCCCGTCGTGATCGCGCTGCCGGAGAACATGCTGACTGAGACCGCCGCCGTTGCCGATGCCACGCGTATCGAGCCGGCGGTGAGCTGGCCGGCGCCCGCCGATATCGAGCAAGTCGGTGCGATGCTTGCCGGTGCCAAGGCGCCGCTCGTGATCCTCGGCGGCTCGCGCTGGACCGATGACGCCACCAAGAGCATCGCGCGCTTCGCCGAACGCTTCGACCTGCCGGTCGCGACCTCGTTCCGCCGGGCATCGCTGATCGACGCCGATCATTCCCACTATGCCGGCGATCTCGGCATCGGACCGAGCCCCGGCCTGAAAGCGCGCATCGATAATGCCGACGTCGTTCTGCTCGTCGGCGGCCGCATGTCGGAAATGCCGTCCTCATCCTACACGCTGCTCGACATTCCCGCGCCGAAGCAGAAGCTGATCCACGTGCATCCGGGCTCGGAAGAGCTCGGCCGCGTCTATCAGCCGGCGCTCGCGATCCAGGCGACGCCGGCGGCCTTCGCGGCTGCCGTCGAGACGCTGAAGCCCGCAGGCGCCGTTGCCTGGAAGGGCGAGGCCGCCAAGGCGCATGCAGATTACCTCGCCTGGACCGACAAGGCGCGTGAGCTGCCGGGCACGTTCCAGTACGGTCAGGTCATGACCTGGCTGCGCGACCGCCTGCCCAAGGATGCGATCGTCTGCAACGGCGCCGGCAATTATGCCGGCTGGATCCATCGCCATCACCGCTTCCACAGCTTTGCCGCGCAGCTAGCGCCGACCTCGGGCTCGATGGGTTATGGCGTGCCGGCGGGCGTGCTCGCCAAGCGGCAATATCCGGATCGTGTCGTGGTCGCCTTTGCCGGCGACGGCTGCTTCCTGACGAACGGCCAGGAGTTCGCGACCGCCGTGCAGTACGACGCGCCGCTGATCGTCATCGTGGTCGACAATTCGCAATACGGCACCATCCGCATGCATCAGGAGCGCGACTATCCCGGCCGCGTCGTCGGCACCCAGCTGAAGAATCCCGACTTCGCGATGTACGCCAAGGCGTTCGGCGGCCATGGCGAGCGCGTCGAGCGCACCGAGGAGTTTGCGCCGGCGTTTGAGCGCGCGCTGGCCTCGGGCAAGCCGTCGATCCTTCACTGCATCATCGATCCGCGCGCGCTCTCGGTCGGCAAGGATTTTGCGCCCGCGGTGAAGGCCTAGCCGATGCCTGAGGGCCGCCACGTCGCCATCATTGGAGCCGGCGCGGTCGGCGTGATCAGTGCCATCGAGGCGCTGCGCGAGGGCCATGGCGTCACGCTGATCGACGCAGGCGTGCCCGGTGGCGAGCAGGCGGCGAGCTATGGCAATGCCGGCTGGCTCTCCTCGCATTCGGTGATCCCGCCGGCAGAACCTGGCGTCTGGAAGAAGGTGCCGGGCTATCTCCTGGACCCGCTCGGGCCGCTTGCGATCCGCTGGTCATACTTGCCGAAGGCGCTGCCCTGGCTGATCAAGTACCTGCTCTCGGGCTGGACCGCGGCGCGGGTCGAGAAGACCGCATTCGCGCTGCGCGATCTCCTGAAGGATGCACCGCTGCTGCACCGGAAACTTGCGGAAGAAGCGGGCGTGCCCGAGCTGATCGAGCGCAACGGCGTGATGCATGTGTTCCCGTCGCGTGGAAATTTCGACAACGACCTCGGCTGGCGCCTGCGCAGGAAGGTCGGCGTCGAATGGCTGGAGCTCAATGCCGACGAGATGCGTCAGCGCGAGCCGGACCTGGATCCGCGCTACAGCTTTGGCGTGGTGGTGGAGGAGGCCGGCCGCTGCCGCGATCCCGGCGCGTATGTCGCCGCGCTCGCCCAGCATGCGCTGGCGAGCGGTGCCAAGCTCGTCCATGCCCGGGCGACCGGCCTCAAGCTGAACGGCAACAAGCTCGTTGCCGTTCTTACCGAGACCGGCGAAATTGCGTGCGACGCTGCGGTGGTCGCGGCCGGCGCGCATTCCAAGCGGCTGACCGCGTCCGTTGGCGATCCGCTGCCGCTGGAGACCGAGCGCGGCTATCACGTCATGATCGAGAACCCGGAGTCCGGCCCGCGCAGCTCGATGATGGCATCGGACGCCAAGATGGTGGTGAACTGGACCAACAAGGGCCTGCGCGCCGCCGGCACCGTCGAGATCGCCGGCCTGGAGGCCGCGCCGAACTGGAAGCGCGCCGAGATTCTGCGCGGCCATCTTCTCAGCATGTTCCCGAAATTGCCAAGGGATATCCCCCCCTCGCGCATCAAGACCTGGTTTGGTCATCGCCCGAGCATGCCCGATGGACGTCCCTGCATCGGCTACGCGCGCTGTTCGCGTGACATCGTCTATGCCTTTGGCCATGGCCATGTCGGCCTGGTCGGCTCCGCCCGCACCGGCCGTCTTGTCGCCCAGCTCTTGAGCGGCAGGCAGCCCGAAATTCCGCTCGCGCCGTTCGCGCCGACGCGCTTCCTCTAAAGGCGCGCCACGACCTATTTTGCCGGTTCGGTCTCCCGTCTCGTTTGCATTGCCATCGGCCCCGCCACCCCGGTATATGTTTGGGTGTGTTGGGGCATGATTGCAGCTGATGATGAGCAACGTGGAACTGGCTTCCGATAGTATCGTCGATCGCGTCTATGAGCAGCTCAAGGCGATGGCCGTGAGCTATGAGTTCAAGCCGGGCGAGCGGCTCAACGAAGGCGAGCTGGCGAAGCGCCTCGGTGTCAGCCGTACCCCGCTGCGCGAAGCTCTCAACCGCCTCAACACCGAAGGCTTCCTGCGCTTCATACCGGGCAAGGGCTTTTTCTGCCGCGAGCTCGATGCGCATGAGATCTTCGATCTCTACGAGCTGCGCAAGTCGATCGAGGTTGCCTCGGTCCGCCTCGCCATCAAGCGCGCCAAGGACGAGGACATCGACGCGCTGCTGAAGTTCCTTGAAGCGACCGGGCCGGATCCCGGCGATCGCTCCTCGGTGGAGCTGGTCGAGCTGGACGAGACTTTCCACGAGCGGCTGATGGGCATGTCGAACAATGCCGAGATGCTGCGTGTGCTGCGCAACGTCAACGCCCGCATCCGCTTCGTACGCTGGATCGACATGGACAGCATCAATCGCTCCACTACGCAAGCCGAGCACCGCGCCGTGGTCGAAGGCTTGAAGGCGCGGGATGAGGAGGCTTGTATCTCGGTGCTGGAGAAGCACATCGACCGCCGCTTGGACCGCATCACCTCCGCGATCAAGGAAGGCTACGCGCAGATCTACATGCCGGCCGCGGCGAGGTCTGCGGCGAATTGAGTTCTCTTCACCTCGCCCCGCAAGCGGGCGATGGAGCACACCGCCGCTCGCGGCCAAGCCAGCTATACAATCCCTCGATATCTGATCGTGCCAGACGGTCAGGGCCTTCGCGCCCCAACTTCGCTAGCGTGCCGCTCGAATGTCACGGAGACACGCTGTGCCCAGCCCCAAGCCGAATCTCGAAACGCGCGCCAGCGATGACTGGCCGTCCGAGCTCTATCGCATCCTGAAAGCCGCCGAGGTCAGGCAGATGTCCTATGTGCCGGATGCCGGCCATAGCCAGCTGATCCGCATGTTCTCCGCTGACCGCGACGTCATCACGAATGTGCTGACGACGGAGGAGGAGGGCATCGCCATCGCGGCGGGCGCTTGGCTCGGCGGCCAGCGCAGCGTGCTGCTGATGCAGTCGAGCGGGGTCGGTAATTGCATCAACATGCTGTCGTTGTCGGCGATGGGCCGCTTTCCGCTCTTGATACTGGTGACGATGCGCGGCGAATGGGCCGAGTTCAATCCCTGGCAGGTGCCGATGAGCCGGGCGACGCAGCCCTCGCTGGAGGCGATCGGCCTGAAGGTGATGCGTGCGGAGACGGCGGAGAATCTGGTCGAGACGGTCGAAGCTGCAGCCTCGCTCGCCTACGAGTCCGATCAGCAGATCGCGGTCCTGATCGGGCAGCGCCTGATCGGCAAGAAGAAGTGGTGATATCGATGTCCGTTCCCTCTCAACTCGATCGTCGCGCCGCCGTTGCGGCGATCCTGAAGGACCGCAAGAACACCCCGGTCGTCTCCGGTCTGGGCTCGCCGACCTATGATCTGCATGCGACCGGCGACCGCGACGACAATTTTTATCTCTGGGGCGCCATGGGCGGCGCTGCGCTGATCGGGCTGGGGCTCGCGCAGGCCCAGCCGGGCAAACGCGTTGTTGCCTTGACCGGCGATGGCGAGCAGCTGATGGGCCTCGGTGGCATCGCCACCATCGGCGTCGCGCGCCCGCGCAATCTCGACATCGTCGTGATCGACAACCAGCATTTTGGCGAAACCGGCATGCAAGCGAGCCACACCGGCTGCGGTGTCGATCTCACCGCGATCGCTACGGCTTGCGGCTTTGTCGCGGCCGCGACCGTGCGGACGCTCGAGGAGGTGCAGCGCCTCGCCACGCAAATGGTCGAGCCTGCCGACGGTCCGCGGCTTTTTGTCATCAAGGTCAGGGCCGAAAATCCACCGCGCTCGCTGCCCTCGCGCGACGCCGTCTTTATCAAGAACCGGTTCCGTGCTCATCTCGGCTTCGCGGCGGCCTAGCCCCCGGTCCTGATCCGGCGTAGGCCTGCCCCAAGCAGCTATCCTGGAGTGAGACCCATGAAACTATCCGGCAAGGTCGCCGCCATCACCGGCGCGGCACGCGGCATCGGCAAGGCCTGCGCAAAGAGATTCCTCGATGACGGCGTCAAGGTCGTCATCTCGGATGTCGATGCCGAGGGCCTTGCTGCGACGGCAGCCGAGCTCGGCCGGCCGGATGCTCTGCGCACCGTCGTCGGCAATGTCGCCAAGCGCCCCGACGTACACCAGCTCGTTGCCACCGCCGCGAAGGAGTTCGGCCGCCTCGACATCATGGTCAACAATGCCGGCGTCGCCCGCAACCGCGACCTGCTCGAGATATCCGAACAGGAATTCGACGAAGTCATCGGCATCAATTTGAAGGGCGCGTTCTTCGGCGTGCAGGCGGCCGCGAAGCAGATGATCGCGCAAGGTGGTGGCGGGGTCGTCATCAACATGTCCTCGGTGAACGCGCTGCTCGCGATCCCGGCGCTTGCGACCTACGCCATGTCCAAGGGTGGCATGAAGCAGCTCACGTCAGTTGCCGCGGTGGCGTTGGCCCCGCACAACATCCGCGTTGTCGCGGTAGGGCCTGGCACAATCCTGACCGACATGGTGGCGTCGTCGATCTACACCTCCGAGGATGCCCGCAAGACCGTGATGTCGCGCACGCCCGCCGGCCGCGGCGGTGAGCCGAGCGAGGTGGCCTCTGTAGTCGCGTTCCTTGCGAGCGACGATGCGTCCTACATCACCGGACAGACGATCTATCCGGATGGCGGAAGGCTGGTCCTGAACTACACGGTGCCGGTGAAGGACAAGTAGGGGGCGGCTCCATTCTCGGTGTCATCGCCCGGCTTGACCGGGCGATCCGGTACGCCGAGACAACAGTGATGGAGCCGATCGGCTGCGACGTACTGGATGCCCCTTCGGTTCACGATGCAAGTGCAATACCTGCTAAGGTGTTGTTGTGAGGCGGGCAGTTTGCCCCTCACTCCGCCGCGATCGTCATCCCATAACCCAACCGCTTCGAGATCCCGCCCGCGCAGTCGCGTAAGGCGTGAGCGATGGGACTTTCCCAACGCGCGTCAAATGTGCCTTCCGGTCCCATCGCAGTGATGACCAGCGCGACATGACCGGCATGGTCGAACACCGGCGCTGAGAATGCATTGACGCCGGGCAGGGGATCGCCAAGCGCGCGGGCGAGGCCGTGCTTGCGGACCTCCGCCAGCATCTCGGCGACCTTAGCGCCCTTCACAGCGCGCTTCGGATTGTAGCCGACGCCGTGACGATCGAGGCCGCTCTCGAGCGCGGCGTTGATGGTCTTCTCGGGCAGGAAGGCCGCGAAGGCGCGCCCCGTGGCGGTCTCCAGCAGCGCCATCACCGATCCGGCGCGCATCACGATATGCACGGGCTGGCCGGGTTCTTCGAGTTGCACCACGGTCGGCCCGTGGGTGCCCCAGACCGCGAGCGAGACGGCATGCCCGATTTGGCTCGCGAGCGCGGCGATCTTCGGCTGCGCGATGCGGACGCCGGAGAGGCGACGCAGGCTGATCAGGCCGAGCTCCAGCGCCAGCGCGCCGATCTCGTAGCGGCCGGTGGTCTCGTCCTGCTCGATCAGCCCGATGCGGGAGAAGCTGGCGAGATAAGGATGCGCCTTGGCCGGCGTCATGCCGGCCTCGCGGGCGAGATCGCGCAGCATCATCGGCTCGCCGCTCCTGGCGAGGGCGCGGAGCAGTTCTCCGCCGACCTCGATCGACTGGATGCCGCGACTTTCTCTCTTCATGCGCCTCCGATGCGCCTGGCTTACGCCGCGTTGCGCTTGGCGGCGCTGTCGGCGAGATGACGGCCGGCAATGTAGCCGAAGGTCAGCGCCGGCCCAAGCGTGATGCCGGCACCGGGATAATTGCCGCCCATGATGCTCGCCATGTCGTTGCCGGCGGCATAAAGCCCCGGAATCACCCGGCCCTCGGCGTCGAGCGCCCGCGCGTTCTCGTCGGTGACGATGCCGGCATAGGTGCCGAGATCGCCGATCACCATCTTGATGGCGTAGAACGGACCGTTCTCAATCGGCGCGATGCAGGGGTTGGGGCCGTGCATGGCGTCGCCCTGGTAGCGGTTATAGGCCTTCGAGCCCTTGCCGAAGGCGGCGTCGTGACCCTGCGGCGCGGTCGCATTGAATTGCCTGACCGTCTCGGTGAACGCCTTTTCGTCGATACCGGCCTTCGCCGCCAGCGCCACCAGCGTGTCGCCGCGCATGAGATAGCCGGTGTTGAGGTGGTGACCTGTTGGCATCGGGAAGGGCGGCACGCAGCCGAGGCCGTATTTGCGCAGCGTTGGGTGATCGCAGACCAGATAGGCCGCGATTTCCTCGCCCGGCTTTGCGGCCTTGATCATGGCCTGGACGAAGTCATGATAGGAATTGCCTTCGTTGGTAAAGCGCTTGCCGTCGCGCATTACCGCGATTACGCCGGGCTTGGCGCGGTCGATGAAGTGCGGCATCACGCCTTTGGAGCCGTCCTTGCGCGTCGTCAGCGACACCGGCACCCAGGCGGCCGCATTCGGCAGGCGATCCTCGATATGTCCGCCGGCGCTTTCGGCAAGGCGCAGGCCGTCGCCGGTATTGCCGGTCGGTCCCGGCGAAAAATGCTCGTTGCCGGTGGGCGCATGCGGAAACATCTTCTTGCGCCGCTCGACGTCATGCGGAAAGCCGCCGCAGGCGAGCACGACGCCCTGGCGCGTGCGGACGCGGACGTCGCGTCCCTTGCGCGAGACGATCGCGCCGGTCACCGCGCCGTTCTCGACCGTCAGCTCGCGCACCGGCGAGGACAGCCACATCGGGATCTTCAGATCCTGTGCGGATTTTGCGAGGCGCCCGGCGAGCGCATTGCCGTTGGTCAGGGTCATGCCGCGGCCATGGCGCAGGACGTCCATCAGGTGGCGGGACAGGCGTTTTGCGACATAGACCGCCGAGGTCAACGATTTCGTCGCACGCATGAAGTGGACGATGTCCTTGCCGGAGCCGAGCATCATGCCGAACACGGTGAGCTCGGGCAGCGGCATGCTCAACGCCTTGATTTGGTCGCCAAGTTCGCGGC
Organism: Bradyrhizobium sp. T-1; assembly: GCF_053592855.1. Classification (NCBI taxonomy): domain Bacteria; kingdom Pseudomonadati; phylum Pseudomonadota; class Alphaproteobacteria; order Hyphomicrobiales; family Nitrobacteraceae; genus Bradyrhizobium; species Bradyrhizobium sp. T-1. The sequence continues at coordinate 1,998,427 of NZ_CM132115.1, forward strand.
CGTCGAACGGGCGCGTCACCATGGAGCGGCCGCCCTGCGCCCCGCCGGGCGCTTCGGCATGATAGTCCGGAAACACCAGCGGCATGTCGAAGCGCAGCGCGGTTTTGGTGATGAAGAAATCAACCGCCTCGGGGCCGGCACCCAGGAACGCATCGACGCGCGCCGCGTCAAAATTGTTGCCGGCCTCGTGGCGTAGATACGTGCGGGCCTGCTCCGGTGTCTCTTCGATGCCGTAGGCTTTCGCCAGCGACGTGCCGGGAATCCACAGCCAGCCGCCGGAGCGGGCGGTAGTCCCGCCGAAGCGCGGCTCCTTCTCGACGATCAGCACGTCGAGGCCGCGATAACGCGCGGTGATCGCCGCCGACATGCCGGAGCAGCCCGATCCGGCCACGAGCACATCGCACTCGTATGTTTCGCTTGCGTTGCGCTCGTTGCCGGTCATGTCTCACCTCACTTCTTCAGCAGCGGACATTTGGATTCGGAGACAGGACGGAAGGCGTCCTCGCCCTTCACGGTCTTGACGATCTCCAGATAATCCCAGGGCTCCCTGGACTGCTCGGGCGACTTCACCTTGGCCAGATACATATCGCGGATCACGCGCCCGTCTTCGCGCAACTTGCCGCCGTGAACGAAGGTATCCTCGATCGGCAGCTCGCGCATCTTGGCCATCACCTTGGCCGGATCGTCGGTGCCGGCGGCCTTGATGCCCTTGAGGTAATGCAGAACCGAGCCGTAGACGCCGGTGTGGATCATGGTCGGCATCACATTGGTGCGGGCCAAGAACTTCTTGGACCAGGCGCGCGTCGCCTCATCCATGTTCCAGTACGACGCCGCGGTCATATAGGTGCCCTGCGCGGACTTCAGGCCGATCGCATGCACGTCGGTGTCGAACATCAGGAGGCCGACGAGCTTCTGGCCGCCCTGGACGAGGCCGAACTCGCCGGACTGCTTGATGGCGTTGTCGGTATCCTGGCCGGCATTGGCGAAGGCGACGACGTCGGCTTTCGAGCTCTGTGCCTGCAGCGCGAAGGAGGAGAAGTCGGCGGTGTTGGTCGGATGCTTGACGCCGCCGAGCACCTTGCCGCCCATCTCGTTGATGAAGCGGGTGGCGTCCTTCTCGAGCTGCTGGCCGAAGGCGTAGTCCGCGGTGATGAAGTACCAGGACTTTCCGCCTTCCTTGATCACGGCGGACGCCGTCACCTTCGACAGTGCGTAGGTGTCGTAGGTGAAGTGCACGGTGTTTGGGCTGCACAGCTCGTCGGTCAGCGAACTCGCGCCGGGCCCGGAAAGCAGGGCGATCTTGTTGCGCTCGCGCACCATGTTGTGCACGGCGATCGCGATGCCGGAATTGGGGATATCGACGACGGCGTCGACCTTGCCGTTGTCGAACCAACCGCGCACGATCTGCACGCCGACGTCGGTCTTCATCTGGTGGTCGGCGCTGATGATCTCGATGGGCTTGCCGAGCACGGTCGGTCCGAACTCCTCCACCGCCATCTTGGCGGCCTCGACCGAGCCCGGTCCAGAGTTGTCGCGGCCCCAACTCGACAGGTCCGTCAGCACGCCGATCCGCACTGCATCGTCGGAGACTTGCGCGCTCGCGACTGTGGTTATGGCAGCCGAAGTCATCGCCACGAGCATGGCGCAGGCCAAAAGCCCTCTCATCGTCGTTCCCTCTCTTTTTTGGACCGCTTGGCACGGCCGGCTATTCTGCCGATAAATTAGATATTAGCGAATGAATTTGTCAATGGCGAATAGGGGGCCGACGGCGTACCCCGCTGTCGTCCTGGGTTTCGCCAGGACGACGATGAGGCGGCAGTGGTGCGAAAATCTCGCATTGTGATCTTGGTGAGAGGCGATGCCTCCGCAGGTTGCAAGTCTGATCCCGATTATCCATGATGCCCACCGGAATCTTGGGGCGGCATGGCAATGACGGCAGCAACAGGGATCTCCGCTGCGGCGGAGAGGTCGACGACGGCGCATGTGGTGTGGGCGAGCGCGCTCGGCACCGCGATCGAGTGGTACGACTTCCTGATCTACGGCACCGCAGCCGCGCTCGTGCTGAACAAGCTGTTCTTCCCCAGCTTCGATGCCTTCGTCGGCACGCTCGCGGCATTCTCGACCTATGCGGTCGGCTTCGTGGCGCGGCCGATTGGTGGCGCCATCATCGGGCATTACGGCGATCGGCTCGGACGCAAGAGGATGCTGGTCGCGACCATGATCGCGATGGGGCTCGGGACATTCCTGATCGGCTGCCTGCCGACCTACAGCCAGATCGGTGTGTGGGCGCCGATCCTGCTGGTGATCCTGCGCTTCGTTCAGGGCATCGGTCTCGGCGGCGAATGGAGCGGCGCGGTGGTCATGGTGGTTGAGCACGCCGGCAATCGCCGTGGCTTCTATGGCAGCCTGGTGCAGATCGGCTTTCCCGTCGGCGTCGCGGCTTCAACCGGCATTTTCGGCCTGATGACACAATTGCCGGAGGCCGATTTTCTGAGCTGGGGCTGGCGCGTGCCGTTCTGGATCAGCATTGTACTGGTCGGCGTCGGATTCATCGTGCGCATGAGACTTGCAGAGACGCCGCACTTCAAGGAGGTGGTCGAGCGCAAGGAGGTGCTGACGCAGCCGGTGTGGGAAGTGCTTCGCCGCGACTGGCGCAGCTTTCTACTGGCGATCGGCATCACGGTGTCGGAAGTCGGGCTCGCTTATCTCCTCACCGTCTTCATCGTGGTCTACGCCACGACAAGCCTCGGGCTGCCGCGCCAAGTGATCCTGAATGCGGTCGTGTACGCCGCGATCGTCGAGTTCGCGACGCTGCCGCTCGCCGGCTGGCTGTCGGACATTTTTGGCCGCAAGGCGCTGTATCTTGCCGGCGGCGTCTTCTCGGTGGCGCTGGCGTTTCCGCTGTTCTGGTTCCTCGATACCAAAGAGCCGGTGCTGATCACGCTTGCGCTGGTCGTCACGATGACGCTGACGCATGCGCTGCTGTTCGGGCCAAAGGCCGCGTTCATGCCGGAATTGTTCCGCACCCAGGTGCGCTATAGCGGCGCCTCGCTCGGGGCAAATGTCGCGGCTGCGATCAGCGGCGGCTTCTCGCCGCTGATCGCGACAGCGCTGCTCGCCTGGGCCGGCACGTACTGGCCGGTGTCGCTCTACATCATCGCGCTTTCGATCATCACCATCATCGCGACATTGATGACGCCGGAGACGGCGCGCGACTCGCTGAGGTCGTGAGCGCCTCTACCGGCAGGCGGGATTCGCCGCGTCCGGAAACACCAGGAAAGTGATGGTCTCAGGCGTAAGTCGGATCGTGCCCGCGGACGCTGCTCGCGGCTCGAGCCGGGGTAGCTCGTCATCGGCCTTCAATGCGAGCGTCTTGCCATTCATTTGCACGATGGCGCCCTGGAGCCGGGCCGCATGCAGCGTGTATCGTTCGGCGGGAGCTGACAGCGTCACGGCGCGCGATGTCCGCTGCGACGTGTTGATCGCAAGTATGGACACCGCACCGCGCTGACCCGGATGGCAATGCGCATAGAGATGCAGATCGGGCGCGGCACCTGCGCTGACGTCGAGCACGGTCGTTCCCATCAGCCGATGCCAGAGCAGGGCGGCCCAGTAGTTCGGCCGAGGCAGGAATGTCCCTTCGTCGAGCAGTCCGTAGTCGCTGGCGGCGAGCGTGTTGTGCATCACCACCTGAACGCCGGCCCTCGCCAGCCGCCCAAGCTGGTCGAGATAGCGAAAGGTATCGAGAAATGTCTTGTCCCAGCGGTTGCCGCCGCAGGCGGCATCCGCGGTCTCCGTCACCCAGATCGGCTTGCCCGGCTCGAATTCGTCGCGCAGTCCGCGGTGGACGGCAAGCGCCGCGTCGGTCCGCGAAAACCAGTCCTCGGATAGCGCCTGGGCGGGATCGTCGTGCACGCCGCAGCGAGGCGAGAGCGTATTGTAGTGGTGATAGGAGACGCGATCGAGGCCCGGGCCCGACGCTGCGAGCAGATCGCGCGTGTTGATGCCGGTGGCCGAGGATGAGCCGGAGTCGCCGACCGAGCCAGGTCCTGCGATCAACGTCTCTGGCGATGCTCGCTTTATCCATGTCTGAAAGATCTTGAAGTCGCGGCCGTATGCATTGGCGTCATATCCCGCCGGCGGGCCATTGTCCGCCGCGAGCGTCGGCTCGTTCATGAATTCGGCGGCAGCGATGCGGCCGTCGAGCGATCGCGTGAAATCGACGAGGCGCTGTGCCTGATCCGGCGTCCAGGCGCCGTCAGTGTCGCGGCTGCCGGGACTGACGGCAAAGGACGTCACGATCTCCGCATTGGCGAAGTGCGTGAAGTCAACGACGCTGCGCCATTGTGTACGGTTGAGCACGGTGTCGAAGCCGGCAGGCGGTGCGGCTGGCGGATCGTCGGTGTCGGCGAAAAAGGCCGCGTTCGCCCAGGTGCCGCTTACGCGCAAATAGGCCGGCCCGAGCGCCGCGGCCAGCTTGCGCAGGCGCGTGCTAGCGAGATCGATCGGCGGTCGATAAGCGTAGCGATCGCTGTGACCGCCTCCTTGCGCATAGGGTTTCCAGAATCGTCCGCCGGTCACCTCTACCATTTCGATGTTGTACGACTGGAAGCGCGGATCGATCGTGCCGATCGCTCTCATTGCTTTGGGATCGACGATCTCCGCGCTCTTGCCGGTCCCCTGCAATAGCGCGACGATAAGCAGTGCCATTCCGGCGGCGCGGATCGCGCGCGCAGATACATCCAGAATTCTCCACCCGGTCCCCTGCATGGCGGTTGCCTTGTCAAATGACTGATCCTAGCGCGTCGTCCGCATGATGCGCTGCGATATCGAGGCCAAAGGCGTTGCCCGGAGATGTCTGATCCACTATCGGTCGATCCGACGCGAATGGCCGTCCCTTGGAGCATAAGATATGAAAAAGACCTCCTCACCCACGCGACGCGATCTGCTCGCAAGCGCCGCCGTGGTGACCGCTGCCACCATCGCCGACACTCCTCCTGCGGCAGCGCAAGGCACACCCAAGCCGATCTTCCCGGTGCCGATGGTCACGATTCCGATCGTCGGAGAAACGAGCGTGTTCCAGGTCCGCCGCATCTACTGCATCGGTCGCAACTAGGCCGCGCATGCGATCGAGCGCGGCTCGGATCCGAACCGCGAGCCGCCGTTCTTCTTCCAGAAGCCCACCGATGCGATCCAGAACGTCGCGATCGGCGAGGTTGCCGACCATCCCTATCCGTCGTTGACCAAGAACTATCACCATGAGGTCGAGCTGGTCGCAGTGTTGAAATCCGGCGGCATCAACATCCCGGCCGAGAAGGCCCTCGACCATGTCTATGGATACGCGCTCGGCCTCGACATGACCCGGCGCGACCTCCAAAACGGCATGGCCGCGGAGAAGAAGCCCTGGGAGATCGGCAAGAGCTTTGACCACGCCGCGGTGATCGGCCCGATCCACCCGGCCAGCAAGACCGGCCATTTCGAGAAGGGCGCCATTTCGCTTGCGATCAACGGTACGGTGAAGCAGAGCTCGGATCTCAGCAAGATGATCTGGAGCGTCGCCGAGCAGATCGCAAAACTCTCGGAAGCGTTCGAGCTCAAGGCCGGCGACATCATCTATTCCGGCACGCCGGAGAATGTCGGCCCGGTCGTGAAGGGTGACGTGCTGTTGTGCAAGCTCGAGGGCTTGCCGGACATGTCGATCAAGATCGTCTAGCGGCCCTCTCTTCGCCTCTCCCCGCTTGCGGAGAGAGGCCGGAAATCAAGCACAGCTTGATTTCCGGGTGAGGGGAACTCTCCGCGAGCCCATGTATCACCATCTTTGCGGAGGCGGCCCCTCACCCCAACCCTCTCCCCGTAACAACGGGGCGAGGGAGTACACCGCCGTCTTGTCGGTGATCGTCCAACCCTGGAGACGCAAGATGCTACGGCATGGTTTGATCGCTGCGTTGGGATTTGTCTTCTTTATGACCGCAGCCCCTGATGTGAAAGCGGAGGGGCCGAGCGACATCGCACCCACGGGAACGCTCCGCGTTGCGGTGGCCGTCGGCCCCGCCGCGTCGGCGTTCTGGACGACGCGCGATCCCTCCACCGGAAAGCCGCGCGGCGTCACGGTCGAGCTGGCAAAGGCTGCCGCCGACAAGCTGCACGTTCCGCTGCAGCTCGTCGAATACCAGAGCTCGGACGAGATCGCCGCTGCCAGCGGCATGGACGTCTGGGATCTCTCCTTCATGCCGGCCGATGTCAAGCGTGAGGTGTTTGTGGATCAGGGGCCTGCTTATGTCGCTTATATGAGCGGCTATCTCGTTCGTGCCGGTTCTGACATTCGCTCTGCGGCGGATGTCGATCGCGCGGGTATGCGGGTCGGCTGCATCGAGGGGACATCGACATCGCGGACGGTCGAGAAGTCGATCAAGCAGGCGAAGCTGACAAAGTTCGTCAAGCCGGAAGAGGCGGCCGCGTTGATCGGCAAGGGCGAGCTCGATGCGCTGGCGATGGGCATGGGGGCGCTGGAGGACCTCTTGCGGAAACTGCCCGGGACCAAGGTATTGGATGACGTGATCCAGTCGACCGGCGTGGTTGTGGTCGTGCCGAAGGGCAAGACCGCCGCGAAGGCCTGGGCCGCGCAGTTTCTGGATGGCGCCAAGGCGGATGGCACGGTCCGTCGCGCGCTCGATGGCAACGGATTCATCAGCGACAAGGTCGCGCCGTAGCGTGCGTGCAAGCCTTTAAATTGCCGGAGTTCCATTGCTCACCGCCCCGTGTTGGGCAACGGACAAACTTCGTGCGGCCATATTTGAGTCAGAGTGATCTCCGGTGAGGGAGGCGCTCTGATGAAGAAGGTTCTGATCATTGCCATCGCGATGCTGGCTAGCGTGCCTGCAAGCGCCATCGCGCAGGAGCGCGCGGGCTCTGCGGCGCTCGGAGCCGTGTCCGGCGCGGTCGTGCTGGGGCCGGTCGGTGCCGTTGCCGGCGCAGTGATCGGCTATACCGCCGGTCCTTCAATCGCCCGGTCCTGGGGCGTGGGAGGTTCGCGCTCGGCAAGACACCGACAGCCGCCACGTCGTGAGGCGTACGGGACTACCGTCACCCGTGCTCCGCCGCGCACACGCGAGGCGTTGGAGGCCAACGGTCAAATGAGAGCGGCCAACAATCCGCCGGTCCAAGCCGCTCCCGTGGTGCAACCGGCTCAAGTTGCGCCAGCGGAGACCACGACGCCACCCGTTCAGGGATTCGACTGAAAATCCTCTAGGCCGCGGTGGTCTTCGGCCGCAGCCGGTCCACAGTCCGCGCGATCAGCGCGGCGACCTCGGCCACCTTCGGTCCAATCCGAAATTCCGGCCCTGCCACGACCACCGACAACCGTCGGTCGCCGATCGGCAGCGGGATCGCAGCGCCGGCGAGGTCGCGGCTGTAATCCGCAAAGCTCTGGCAGTAGCCGCGCGCGATCGAATTGCGCAGCTCGGTCTCGACCGCCTCGATGCTGATCGGCGTCGACGGGCCGTATTGCTTGAACTCGATCTTGCGATAGACGGAGTCGCGCTCGTCAGGCGAATATTGCAGCAGCAGCGCGCGGCCGCTCGCGGTGGCATGGATCGGCACGCGGTGGCCGATGGTGGCGAAATAGCGGATCGCCGCCTGGGACTCGACGACGTCAATGAAAACGGCCATGACGCCGGCCGGCGCGACGATGGATGCCGTCTCGCCGGTCTCTGCTGAGAGATCGGCGATCAGCTGATGCGTCCACGGCGGCAGCGGCTCGACCTCGGAGATCATCCTTGCCATCGCCAGCCACCGCGGCGTCGGATAGAACCCGGCGCGCGGTCGCGGTTCGTAGAGATAGCCTTTCTCCGACAGTGTCGCGAGCAGGTTGAAGGTCGACGAGCGCGGCCAGCCGAAATGATCGGCGATCTCGGCAAGCGTCGCCGGCTTCTTCGTTTGCGCGAAGAATTCCATGATCTCCAGGACGTTTGCGGCTTGGCGAACGATCATGGTGGGCTTTGTTTCCTGCTTCTTAAGGCTGGCCGAGGATCTTCTTCGCGGCGCGGAGATGCGGCTTGTCGATCATCTGGCCATCGAGCCGCAGCGTGCCGGAATTCGGATTGCTCGCGAAGGCTGCAATCACCTTCTCCGCCCAGTTGCGCTCGGCCTCCGTCGGCGCGAATGCCGCGTTGACGACATCGACGTGTTTCGGGTGGATCAGCGCCTTCGCCGAAAAACCATCGCGCCGCGCCGCGTGCGTCTCCTGCTCGAGGCCGGCGAGGTTGTCGATGTCGGTATAGACCGTGTCGATCGGCGCGACCTCGGCCGCAGCAGCCGCCATCAGGCAGAGATCGCGCGCGAGGCGATAGGGGCTGTGGAACACGCCATTCGACGCCTTCTCGGTGGCGCCCAGCGAAGCCGAGAGGTCTTCCGCGCCCCACATCAGTCCGGCAAGGCGAGGGGAGCACCCCTTGTAGCTGCCGAGACCGAAGATCGAGCTGGCGGTCTCCGTTGCGACGCACACGATGCGCGTCGCGCCGACCGTGATGCCGGATGCAGCTTCCAAAGCTTCGAGCCAGGTCGCGACCTGCCGCACGTCGTCGCCGCCTTGCGATTTCGGCAGCACGATGCCGTCGGGCTTGCCCGGCATCACTGCGGCAAGATCGGCGAGCGTCATGCCGGTGTCGAGCGCGTTGACGCGGACATAAAGCAGGTGCGGGCCGCGACGGCTCTTGAGCATCGTCAGCGTCAGTCCGCGTGCCTCAGGCTTCTTGTCGGTGACGACGGAGTCCTCGAGGTCGATGATCAGCGCGTCGGCCTTGCCTTCGCTCGCCTTCTCGAATTTGCGCGGGGAATCGCCCGGCACGAACAGCATCGAACGCATCAGACCGGCCTCTTGTGCATCATCGCCATGCGGCGGCATTTGCCGACGATCTCGTCGTTCTGATTCAGGGCGTGGTGTTCGAACTCGACGATGCCGGCCTTGGGCCGCGATTTGGATTCTCTCAAAGAAAGCACCTTCGTCGTCGCCCGCAGCGTATCGCCGTGGAAGACCGGCTTTGGAAAGGCCACGTCGGTCATGCCGAGATTGGCAACGGTTGTCCCCATGGTCGTATCATAGACCGTCATGCCGATCACGATGCCGAGGGTATAAAGGCTGTTGAAAATGCGCTGGCCGAACTCGGTTTTTTCCGCGAAATGCGCGTCGATATGCAGCGGCTGCGGATTGAGCGTCAGCAGGCTAAACATGGTGTTGTCCATTTCCGTGACGGTCCGGGTCAGCGGATGCCTGAACTCCTGGCCCACCGAAAAGTCTTCGAAATAAAGTCCGGCCATCGCGGCTTCCTCCCTGTATCGTTGCGATTTGGCCCGCGTCCGCTTAAGGCGGCGCAGCCAGGTGAATTGCCTTCTGCTCTGCGAGCCGCTCGATCTCCTCAGTGGAGAAACCGGCCTCGTGCAAAATGTCGCGGCCATGCTGGCCGAGCGTCGGTGCCGGGCCGGCGGGCTCCGGCTGGGTCACGCTCCAGGTCGAGGGCACGCGCATCTGACGGATGCGACCCTCGACGGGGTGATCCACCGTTTTGAAGAAGTCGATCGCCTTGAGATGCGGGTCGTCCAGGACAGTCTCCAGCGTATGCATCGGCATCACTGGAATGTCGGCGCGCTCCAGTAACTCGCGCCACTCCGCTGTGGTACGCGTTGCGAAGATGTGGCCGATCTCCTCATAGATCTCGTCGATATGTTTTGTGCGCGCGGCGTGGTTCGCAAAGCGCGGCTGCTCGAGGAAATGCGGCTGCCCGATTGTCTCGAAGAAGCTGCGCCAGTGCTTGTCGTTGTAAATGAGGACGCAAAGATAGCCGTCGCTGGTCTTGTAGGGCCGGCGATAGCGCGACAGCAGGCGGACATAGCCGCCATGGTCGAGCGGCGGATCATAGGTGAGCCCGCCGAGGTGATCGACCAGCACGAACTCAGCCATGGATTCGAACATCGGCACGTCGATGCGCTGGCCCTGGCCGGTGCGTTGTTGATGCATCAGCCCGCCCATGATGGCATTCACCATCATCAGGCCGACGATGCGGTCGGCGATGGTGACGGGAACGTAGCGTGGCGTGCCATCGCCGGCGGCAGCCAATAGCGTGGGGATCGTCGCTGCGCCCTGGATCAGATCGTCATAGGCCGGCTTTGCGGCATAGGGGCCGGACTGGCCGTAACCGAAAGCGCCGACATAGAGGAGAGCGGGATTGATTGCGGCGAGCGTCTCGTAATCGAGGCCGAGCCGCGCCATCGCCTGCGGGCGCACATTATAGACGAGCGCGTTGGCACGCTTGGCGAGCCGCAACAGCGTGTCGCGCGCCTCCGGCTTCTTGAGATCGAGCACGATGCTGCGCTTGCCGCGATTGGCATTGTGGAACATCCCGCCCATGCCGGGCGTGCGGCCGGGGCCGATCTGGCGAACGATGTCGCCTTCGGGGCTTTCGACCTTGATGACGTCTGCGCCCATGTCCGCCAGCACCTGGGTGCCATAGGGGCCCATCAGCACAGAGGTCAGGTCGAGAATGGTGAAGCCGGCGAGCGGTCCCATAAGGCCTCGTGGAATTAATTCATATACGTGGAGTTAAAGTTCACAGTTTTTCGAAGTCAATTCCGCGCATTGGCGTGTTCGTGCATGCGGCCATGCGCAGTTCATATACTTGACAGATAAATTCATGTATATGTACATTTTCCTCAAGCAAGAAATAGGCGAGGAGCCGAACGGCTGGCGGTGCATGGCTGCCGCCTTTCGGCGTGGGACGCGTCAGGGAGAATGAAATGAAGAAGAATCTGGTCCGGGCTGCAGCCGTGCTCGCTTTGTCGCTGCCGGTCTCGACACTGTCAGCGCAGGCGCTCGAGCTGAAGGTCGCCGATAGCTTCCCCGCCGGCCATTATCTCGTCCGCCTGATGCTCAAGCCCTGGATGGACGACGTCACCAAGCGCACCAATGGCGCCGTGACCTTCACCTATTATCCGAACCAGCAGATCGGCAAGGCGGCCGACATGCTGCGGCTGACGCAGTCCGGCGTCGTCGATATCGGCTACATCGGGCCGTCCTACGTCTCGGACAAGATGCCGCTGTCGGAAGTCGCGCAATTGCCGGGCGCATTCGCGACCAGCTGCCAGGGCACGCTCGCTTACTGGAAGACCGCACGTGAAGGCATTTTGGCCAAGCAGGAATACGCACCGAACAAGATCAAGCTGCTGATGGCCGTGGTGCTGCCGCCCTACCAGGTGTGGACCGTCAAGTCGAAGGTCGAGACCACCAAGGACATGCAGGGCCTGAAGCTGCGCACCACCGGCGGCGCGCAGGATCTCACGCTGCGCGCGCTCAACGCCGTGCCGGTGCGCATGGCTGCTCCCGATGCCTACGAATCGCTCTCGCGCGGCACGATGGACGGGCTCTTGTTCCCGCTCGACAGCGTCGTCGCATACGGCCTCGACAAGCTGGTCAAGCACGCCACCGAAGGCGTCAGCTTCGGCAGCTTCATCGTCGCGTATTCCATCAACCAGTCGGTCTGGGACAAGCTGCCCGACGACGTGAAGAAAGCGATGAACGAGGCCTCGGAGGCGATCACGCCAAAGGCCTGCGCCGATGTCGACAAGGAAGGCGAAGTCACCAAGAAGCAGATGCAGGACGAAGGCGTCACCTTCGATCCGCTGCCGGAGGCGACGCGCGCCGAAATGAAGGACAAGCTGAAGGGCGTCGGTCATGAATGGGCCGCCGGTCTCGATAGCCGCGGCAAGCAGGCCTCCGCCGCGCTGAAGGAGTTCGAAGACCTGCTGGCTTCCGGCCGCAAGTAATCTGCGAGACCAAGAAGGAGGCGCGAGGTGATCGAACGGGCGGGGCAGGTGCTCGGCGGGCTGGAGCGCGCGCTGACGGTGATCGCGGTGGTGTTCCTGTTCGTGATCATGGTGCTGGTCGTGACTGACGTGTTCATGCGCTATGCGCTGAACAGCCCGTTCTCCTTCACCTATGATCTGATCGGGCTCTATCTGCTCGCCGGCGTGTTCTTCTTCACGCTGTCGGACGCGCTGCGCGAGCATGCGCATGTCGGCGTCGATATCTTGTTGTCGCGCTTCTCACCGGCGGGGCGGCGACTGTCGGAGATCGTCACCGCGCTTGCAGGCCTGTTCGTGTTCGCCCTGATCTGCAAAGTCGGCTTCGCGCGTGCGCTGGAGAATTACGAGCAACACGACGTGCTCTCGGGCGCCATTCCCTGGCCGACCTGGATTTCGGCGGCGCTGGTGCCGTTCGGCTGCGGCGTGCTGGTGCTGCGGCTGGTGCTCCAGCTGATCGGCAATGTGATGAGCCTCGTCAGCGGACGCGACCTCTATCCGCTGCCGCCGGTGACGGGCGTCGGCGAAGCGCGCGGCTTCGAGTAACGGCAGGCATCCATGACACCTCTCATCGTTCTCGCTCTGCTGTTCGGCCTGCTCGCGCTTGGTACGCCCGTCGGCTTTGCAATGGCGTTTTCCGGCTCGGTCGGCCTCGTCATGGTCGGCGGCTTTCCGACGCTGTCCGGCATCCTGGAGACCGCACCGCTCTCGACCGTCTCCTCCTACGAGCTGATTACCATTCCGATGTTCCTGCTGATGGCGGACCTCGTGTTGCTCTCGGGCGTGGCGGACGATCTGTTCAAGACGGCCTCGGCCTGGGTCGGTCGTGTTCCAGGCGGGTTAGGCATGGCGACGGCACTGGCCGGCGCCGGGTTCGGTGCGATCTGCGGCACCTCGACGGCGTCCGCCGCGACGCTGTCCTCGACCAGTCTTCCCGCGATGATCCGTCAGGGCTACGAGCCGAAGATGGCGGCTGGTGTCGTCGCGATCTCGGGCACGCTGTCGATGCTGCTGCCGACCAGCGTTGCGCTTGTCATCTTCGGCCTGCTGGCCGAGGTGAATATCGGAAAACTGCTGATCAGCGGCATCATTCCGGCGATCCTCGTCACCATCACCATCATGGCCACGATCTATTTCCTGGTCTGGCAGGACCCTTCGCGTGCGCCCGCCGCGAAATCGGTGCCATGGCGCAAGAAGTTCGCGCTGCTTTGGCAAGTCTCGCCGATGGTAGTGCTGTTCTCGATCGTCACAGGCACGATCTATCTCGGCGTCGCGACGCCGACCGAAGCCTCCGCCTTCGGTGCGTTCGGCGCCTTCCTGCTCGCGATCGTCAAGGGCAAGATCACGCCGACCTCGCTCTACAAGACGCTGCTGCGCGCCTGCCACGGCACCTGCATGATCATCATGATTCTCGTCGGTGCCTCGATCTTCGGCTACTTCTTTACGCTCACCCATGTGACGCAGGATCTCGTCGCCTGGATCGGCTCGCTGCAGACCTCGCGCTGGGTGATCATCACCCTCATCCTGTGCGGCTACATCGTGCTCGGCTCGTTCATGGACCAGATTGCGATCCTGGTGCTGACCGTGCCGATCGTGCTGCCGCTGATCAAGACGCTCGGCTTCGATCCGATCTGGTTCGGCGTCATCAAGATCGTCACCGCCGAAGTCGGCATGATCACGCCGCCGGTCGGGCTGAATTGCTTTATCGTCGCCCGCTACGCCAAGCGGCCGGTGGCGGAGGTGTTCCACGGCACCTTCCCGCATTTCATTGCGCATCTGATCGCGATCGCGATCCTGGTGGCGTTTCCGTCTATCATCCTCTGGCTGCCTTCGCAGATGGGGCGCTAAGATCGGAGCTCGCGGCTCCCAAGAAGGAGATCAAGAACATGGATTTCGCGCTCACCGATCAGCAGGAAGCCATTCGCGACGCCATCGCAAAAATCTGCGAAGGCTTTCCCGATGCCTATTGGCTGAAGAAGGACCACGACGGCGGCTTCCCGCATGATTTTCATAAGGCGCTTGCGGATGCCGGCTGGCTCGGCATCTGTGTGCCGGAAGCTTATGGCGGCTCCGGCCTCGGTATCACCGAAGCCGCGATCATGATGCGCACCATTGCGGAGTCCGGTGCCGGCATGTCAGGCGCCTCCGCGGTGCATATCAACGTGTTCGGCCTCAATCCGGTGGTCGTGTTCGGCACCGAGGAGCAGCGCAAGCGCATGCTGCCGCCGATGGTCGAGGGCCGCGAAAAGGCCTGCTTCGCCGTCACCGAGCCTAACACCGGCCTCAATACCACGCAGCTCAAGACCCGCGCCGTCGCCAAGAACGACCGTTACATCGTCAATGGCCAGAAGGTCTGGATCTCAACCGCCCAGGTCGCGCACAAGATCCTGCTGCTGGCGCGCACCACGCCGCTGGAGGAGGTGCGCGCGCCCACCCACGGCCTCAGCCTGTTCTACACGGATTTCGACCGCAACAAGATCAAGGTCCACGAGATCGAGAAGATGGGCCGCAAAATCGTCGATTCCAACGAGCTGTTCTTCGAAGATTTCGAGATCCCGATGGAGGATCGCATCGGCGAAGAGGGCAAGGGCTTTCAGTACATCCTCGAAGGCATGAACCCCGAGCGCATCCTGATCGCCGCAGAAGCCGTTGGGCTCGGCAAGCTCGCGCTGTCGCGTGCGACCGAATACGCCAAGACCCGCGTAGTCTTCAACCGCCCGATCGGCAAGAATCAAGGCATCCAGCATCCGCTCGCCGTCAACTGGGTCGAGCTCGAGGCGGCCTGGCTGATGGTGATGTCGGCGGCGTGGCAATACGACAAGGGCATGCCCTGCGGTGCTGCGGCCAATGCCGCGAAGTATCTGGCGGGCGAAGCGGGCTTCTCGGCCTGCGAGCAGGCCGTGATGACCCATGGCGGCTTCGGTTACGCCAAGGAATTCCATGTCGAGCGCTATTTGCGCGAGGTGCTGATCCCGCGCATCGCGCCGGTCAGCCCGCAGCTCGCGCTGAGCTTCATCGCGGAGAAGGTGCTGGGGCTCGCCAAGTCGTACTAGCGTGCCTGCGGATTGTTCGGAGCAATGCCGATGCCCGATCGCACGTCGCGGATCGATTTTTCCGACCTGATCCGTGACGGCGATCTCGTGGTGTGCGGCCAGGCGACGGCGGAGCCGGTCACCTTGACCGAAGCTCTGATCGCCCAGGCGGAAGATCTGCCGGCATTCCGGATGATGGTCGGGCCTATCTTCTCGGAGACGTTCTCCGGGTCTTGCGCGCCCAACATCTCTTTCCAGAGTTATGGCGTGATCGGCCATGCGCGGCGGCTGGCCAGGGTTGGGCGGCTCGATGTGATCCCGAGCAACTATAGCGCCTTCTGTGCCGACTTCGCCGCGCACCGCCATCGGGCCGATGTCGTTCTGGTGCAACTCGCCGAAGCCGGCGACGGCCGGCTCAGTGCCAGCCTCTCCAACGATTACGTCATCGATGCCGCGCGCGGCGCACGTCTCGTCATTGCCGAGATCAATCCGGATACCCCCTTCACGTTCGGAGCCGAATGGCCGGAGGATGTTCCGATCCATACGCGCGTGGCCGCTCGCCATTCCCCCGTTGAATTGGCGTCCCCACCTCTGGACGATGTGTCGCGGCGCATCGCGGCCCATGCGGCGGGTCTGATCACCGATGGCAGCACGCTCCAGTTCGGCGTCGGCCGCATTCCGGACGCGATTCTCTCCTCGCTCTCCCACGCGCGTAATCTCGGCATTCATTCCGGCCTGATCAATGACGCCGTCGTCGATCTGATCGAGCGCGGCGCGGTCACGAATGCGGAGAAGGGAATCGATGTAGGGATCACCGTCACCAACCAGGTGATCGGCACCAGGCGGCTCTATCGCTGGGTCCACGAGAACAAGGCGGTCGCGGTGCGGCCGACGTCGTATACGCACGGCCAAAGCGTGCTGGCGCGGATCAACCGGCTGGTCGCGATCAATTCGGCGCTTCAGGTTGGGCTCGACGGCAGCGTGAATTCCGAGACGCTGAACGGCGTTGCAATCGGGGCGATCGGCGGACAGCTCGATTTCGTCCGCGGGGCCAATGTGTCCGCCGGCGGACGGGCGATCATCGCGCTGCCGGCGACGGCATCGGACGGCACCAGCCGGATCGTTGCCGATGTGGAGACGGTGACGACACCCCGCGCCGATGTCGATGCCATCGTCACCGAATGGGGCGTCGCCGAGCTGCGTGGCTGCGGTCTTGCCGAGCGCGCGCGCCGCATGATTGCGATCGCGGCGCCGGAGCACCGCGATGTGTTGTCGGAGCGGCTCCGCGGCTCTACGCGCTAGCTCAGTTCATCATGGCCAGCGTCGGCCGCTGGCTCTCGGTGGATCCGATGATCCCGGGGAGATCCGTCACCTCGCCCGCGATCATGATCGACATCCGCCAGAACAAATGGGCGAGGCGGGTGAATACCAGCCGCTCACGTTCGGCGGCAGCGGTGCCATCCGGGATCGTTACGGTTTCCAGGCCCACGACCTTCTTGAAATCCGGCCAGATCATCATCGACTGCGCGATCACGGAATAGCAGCTCGGGGGCTCATCGCTCTCGTCGGGCGCCGTCGGCAGCCCCGGGTATTGCGTTGCTGCGGCATAGAATTTGTAAGCACCATAGCCGAGCTGCAGCAGGAATTTCTCGGGGACGGCGACGTCGGCGGCAAAGGACACCAAACGCGCCTCGCTCAAGATCTCCGGATCGATGGCGCTGAGGTCCTGGGCACACAGCGCGGAGCAGAAGTCGAGCTCGCGATTGTGTTCACGAAGCAGATTGGCCAGCGGCTGCTGCTGTTGCACGGTATCGGTGAGCAGGATGATGGTCTTGAGCATCGTCTGATGTCCCTCAGGGGAAGAGATGGCGGGCGGTCATGACGGCGTCGTCGGCCGCGTGGTGGGCGAAGAAGTCGTTGGCGATGTGCTGTCCCGGCGCGATCTCCAGGATGCGGTAGCGCGCCAGCGCAGCCGCATCGCGCGCAGCGCCGACGTCGTCCTGCCAGGCGCAGAGCGACAATTCCAAGCGGCCAAAGCCACCGCAATCGGCGGCATAAGCGCCGGTCACGGCTTCGACGGTGGCGGCGACCGCGCCGGCGTCGCTGGCCGAGATGTCGCGCAGGATCACGGCGATGCCCTTGCCGGCCTCGGGCTTCGACGTCATGACCATGAAAGCATCGCGCGCGCCGGTGCGGCCGGCGCGGCGGGCGGTCCGCACGAGAGCGGCGAAAGCGGGATCTGGCCCGAGCTCCAGCGTCGTCGTCGGCTGGTTATGCAGAACCGTGGCGCGCATCGCGCCGAGATCGCCTGCGAGCGCGTGATAGGACCGCGGCAGCCACACCGTGTCGAGTGGCACCTGCGACGAGGTCAGGCTCCAGGCCTGGTCGAGCAAATAGCCCTCCCAGATCGCCGGGTAGGACGCCGCGAGATGCTGCCAGGCTCGCAGCAGCATCTCCGCAGCCCTGGTGCGACCGAGATAGAGCGTGCGCGCCGACATCTCCCAGCGATTCCATTTGTGGAGCGCGACGTCGCAGCCGAGGAAGGACGGCAGCAATGGCGCCTCGCGGAGCACGGCGCCGGCTTCGACGAACAGCAGGGGCTCGCGATATTTGTTCCACATTCGCAGCAGGAACTCCGCTTTCTCGAAACAGAGCAGGCGATCGCCGAGCTGGGTATCGATCGGTTCGATATGACAGGCGAGATCGAACCGTTCGAGCGATTGCCGGAGTGCAAAGGCGGCGGTCGCGTCGCCGCCGCGCGGATAGCAGGAAACGATCCGCGGGCGCACGACGAATGCATCGGCAGCGCTGAGGAACTTCGACCAGCCGATGCCGCCCCACCACAATTCATGCGGGCCGTCGGCGCCGCAGGGGCCGACTGTGCCGTACTCGGTCAGCTTGGACTTCAGGAAGTCGAAGCCGGGATTTTCGCTTGCGGGAATGACGACGGCACAACCGGGATTCAGGGAGCGGTAGAACAGCTCCGCCGCCGCGCCGCTCGGCGGCTCCTTCAGGATGATCACGCCGCTGCGCCGGCCGCCGGTAAGGTCATCCAGTGCGGGCGCGCCATATTGGCCGGTCAGCCAGTCCAGGCGATCGCGCTGCGCCCGGCCAAGCCGGATGCCGCCGGATCGCAGGAGGTCATCAAGGTTCGCATGCGTCCCGTCCGTCAATTCCGTGCCCCCCTCGCGTCGCCGGTCAGCCCTTGGACTTCAACGGCCGGGCTGGCGCGATCAGGCGCACTATCTGAGGCCGGAACCGAGCGGGGTGATTGCAACCGAATAGATCGCGATGTCCTGCGTCATCGGGGCGGCCGGAATCAGCAGGCAGGCGTCGTCATTCTCGACGCGATAATGCGAGCCGTTCCGCTGAATGCCCGCATAGATCAGACTGTCGGCGGCGATACCGGTCACATCCTGGCTCTCGGCGGCGTCGCCGACGTCGTCGGCGGATTGGACGGTTACGCCATGCAGGAGGCCTTCCTTGGCGAATTTCGGCAGCGGCAACGCGATCATCGCGATGCCCATGGTGCGCGAGAGGGGAATGCGCAGGCGTAGCTCGCCGAGACCGGTGCGATAGAGGGTTGCGGTTTCCAGGGTCGCCTCGGTATTGGCGCGGAACAGCCCGATCTGGACCTGGCCGCAGGGACTCTCCTCGAAGATATCGGCGGGCAGGCGGTTGGCCCCGAACAGCGTGTAGAGATAGGCATTCGAGGGTGACAGGCGGGCGAAGCTGCCTGCGAGCCACATCGGCGGCGCAGCTGATGTGCAGGCGGCGGAGAAGCCGCGGGCGGTGATCTGCCGGCGAATGAAGTCGCCGTCGGTCATCGGCGCCAGCGCATGGGTGCCGAGATTGACGTCGTGCTTCAACCCGCCGAGCAGCGCCAGCTCGTCCTCGTCAGGCAACAACAGGAACCGCGCCAGTGTCGCCGTGCACCAGCGCGCGGCGACGTCGGGCGCGGCATAGGGGCTGAGACCGAAGTCGAGCGCGACATCTTCCGCGCTCTTCGCGAAGGCGAGGCTGCCTGCCTGGATCTCCGCAGCTAGCGCGATCTGGCTGGCGGAGCGCGGATTGATCTCGCGCAACACCTGGCCGCCGTCATAGTCGCGGACCGAACCATCGGCAGAGCAGCAGATCTGTTCCAGCAGCGCGATGTTGCGGACCAGCATGCGCTTGACGTGTGGCGTTACCACGAGGTCCGAGATGAAGCCTGTCGCGCTGTCCTCGTCGGTGACATCATCGAAGGCGTCGTCGAGCGAGATCAGATAGGCGCCGTGGAGACGGATCTCGAGGCCCGCCAGGTCAAAGACGCGGCGCAGCGCCTTCTGCACGCTGCCGGAATAGCCGAGATCGGCGAGCACGAGGTCGGTACATCCGTCGAAACCAGGAATCGTGTGGCGCAGATAGGCAAGCAGCCGCGCCCGCAGATCGGCGGCGAGCCCGACGATCTCGCTGGCGTCCATCAGCTCCGGCAGGGCTTCGGCGAGATCCTCGCCGAGCGCGATTCCGTCGGGATATCCAGCGAAGAACATGGCGACTTTCGGAGGCAGCAGCTTGATCATGTCGCGGAAGGTCGGCGCGTCGATCTTCAACACCTTGCTGAGAAGATCGACCAACGGCTGCATGGTATCGGCCGATGCGATCAGGCTGACGCGCCGGTTGATCTCGAGATAGGCCGACGTGGGACCGTGCAATTCCTCCCAGATCCGGTGCGGCAGAAAACCGTCGCGGCCGAGGAAGGCGAGGGCGACCTTTCGGCCGGGGCCCGCCACCTCCGCGCAGCGCCGGGCGATGAAGGCGTCGAAGGCCGTCATCACCGGGCCCAGCACGGTCATGCCGAGATGGAAGGCGGGAGATCTTTCGGCGTTGCGTGCGGCGACCATGCGCCGCAAGGTCCGCGCTCCGTGATCGAGCCAGGATGGCGCGCCGGCGCATAACAGTTCGAGCAGCGTAGTCTCGCGCTGGAATTTCGAGGCCAATTGGGCGGTCGCCTGTGGATAATAGCGCGGGTGAATGCCGTGGCGCCTGGCGCCTTTGATGTCGGCCCTGTCGTTGTCGCCGACGTGAAAGGAGGCCCCGGCGTCGAAGCCCTGCTCGGTCAGATATCTTGCGAAAAGTGCCTCGCTCTTGCCGCTGCCATGGTCGCAGGAGGCGTAGAGGAAGTCCCATCTCAGGTCGGGGCGGCATGCGCGCAGCAGTCGCGCCAATCGATCGGAATCCCAATAGGTGTCTGAGATGAATCCGACGCGGTGGCCGGCACGCTTCATGTCCAGATATTGCCGAAGCATGTCCGGATTGGCGCGACAGAGCTCGAGCTCGGCTGCGAACTCTGATTCGACGAGGTCGTTCAGTTGGCGGCGCGCGAGGCCGAACAGCCTGAACGGAAAATAGGAATAGATTTCATCGATGCGGACTTCGCCTGTGCCGCGCTTCTCTTTTGCGGTTCTCCGCGCGCGTGCTTCGGCTTGGATGCGATGTTGAACGAAACTCGCGGAAACATTCGGACAAGTCCGTGAAATGCCGGACAGCTCGTAAGTCCTTTCAAACACGCCATCGGGCGTCGTGCAGGCGCGAAGAAGAAATGTATCGAAAACATCGAACGACCAAGCAGAAACAATTTGTGCGCGACGCTTCGCGCCAGCGGTTGCGATCGTCATCCCAGGATTCCCCATCAATCGGATCGATTAACGTGCGCGATCGCGATGTCAGGCGTCATAGGCGCAAAAAAAATTTACCCGCGATTCAAAAACGCATTCGTCGCGACTGACAGATTCAAAAAAATCGCTAGGTTCGAAAATGGTGATTCGGAAAAAATTGCCGGGTGCGAAAGTGGTCTCGCGTTCATTCACACTCGGACACAGTCGCTTCTTGATGCGCATCGCGCGCGTCGCGTTTGATCACCTAGTGTAGCGTAATGTCAGCGTTTTCTCTCAACGACATCTGTTCAGGATGGATGATCCGTCATGGCGCGAGACGATGTGATGATTGCAGGTGTGAAGCGCGGAGAACGCGCGCGCCCGGCAATTATTGCCCGACACTCGGCAAAAGATACCGGCTAACATCTTGAAAAATAACAAAAATTCTCCGCCTGGATTGTTTTGGCCCCGCGTTCAACGCCTGGAAGCCGTGCGGCATGTGCGCCGCCGGCATTGCGGGTTGGAGATTGCGGGATGAGTTACGCTGCTGATGTCTGGGCTCCCGCCGAGGCCGAGATCACGACGACGCTGCCGGTTGACGAGATCGTGCCCGTGACGCCATCGGTGCCGCTGGCGCCGGACAGCACGCCGGTCGCTGCCGACATCGTCTTCGACGAGGACAGCGAACTCCTGGACAAGCTCGCCACCGGCGACGAGGCCGCGTTCCGCGTGCTGGTCGAGCGTCACATCGATCGCGCCTACGCGATCGCGCTACGCATCGTCGGCAACGCCGCGGATGCCGAAGACGTGGTGCAGGACACCATGCTCAAGATCTGGAGCCATCGCGGGCGCTGGCAGCATGGCCGCGCGAAGTTTTCGACGTGGCTTTACCGCGTCATCTCCAACCGCTGCATCGATCTGCGCCGCAAGCCGCGCAACGAGAATGTCGAGGCCGTGCCGGAAGTCGCCGACGGCCAACCCGGCGCCGTCGAGCTCATCGAGCGGAATGAATTGAACGGTATGCTGGAGCTCGCGATGCAGCGCCTGCCCGAGCAGCAGCGCATCGCGGTGATCTTCTCGTACCACGAGAACATGAGCAACGGCGAGATCGCCCAAGTCATGGACACCACGGTGGCGGCAGTGGAGTCCCTGCTCAAGCGCGGACGTCAGCAGCTGCGCCAATTGCTGCGCAAGCACGAACGCGACATCCGCACTGCGTTCACCGATTGCTAACCATAAAATTCGGCGCGCGAGAATTTTCGCGCCTGATCTCCTTGCGCTCGCCCGTTTGAGCGAACGGACGGGGCTGCGGTCCGCGTCGTCAATCGTCTTCAACGATGCGGCACGCCATGCCCATCAGCACAGGAGTTTCCAATGCCTGCAATTTCCACCAATACCGCGGCGAACTCTGCGGTTCGCTACCTCAACATCAATTCCGCGCAGGAGAGCAGCGCGCTGGCCAAGCTGTCGAGCGGCTCGCGCATCACCTCCGCCTCCGACGATGCCGCCGGCCTCGCGATCTCGACCCGCATCTCGTCGGACGTCACGACCTTGCAGCAGGCTGCGACCAACGCCTCGCAGGCCACGGCCATCCTGCAGACCGCCGACGGCGGTGCCTCCAATATCTCGGACATTCTGGCGCGCATGAAGTCGCTGGCCTCCGAATCGGCCTCGGGCACCACGACCGACTCCAGCCGCGCCTACATCAACTCGGAATTTACGCAGCTCACGAGTGAAATCGATTCGATTGCGAGCGGCACGCGTTATTCCAGCCAGAGCCTGCTCGACGGCTCCAGCGTGTTTGCCTCCGGCGTCTCGGTGCTGGTCGGCTCCTCGGGCTCGGACACCATCACCATCACGCTGACCAGCCTGACGGCGTCCTCGCTCGGTGTTTCGTCGCTCGACGTCAGCTCGCTCTCGGATGCGGCCTCGGCCCTCGACACGCTTGATACCGCGATCGACACGGTCTCGGCCGCCCGCGCCAGCATCGGCGCGCAGGAATCGCGGTTCAACTTCTCGTCCGACTCGATCTCGACCCAGACCCAGAACCTGCAGTCGGCGAACTCGGCGATCAAGGACGTCGATATCGCCGCCGAGCAGGCCACGCTATCCTCGGCCGAGGTGAAGACCCAGGCCGCGGTGTCGGCCGAATCCGCCGCGAACCAGATGCCGCAGTACCTGCTCAAGCTGCTCGGCTAAGCGCTGAGGCCAGTGATCTCCGGGCCGGCATGATGCCGGCCCGGTTCACCCTGGAATGGATCGGGCAGCACAGTGACGTCAGTCAGTTCGAGCACCAGCAGCACCGCCAGCACGAGCGCGTCGAGCGCCTCCACGGTGACCACGACCGGTACGACGACGTCGACCAGCGTGGACTGGAGCGCGCTGATCACCGCCGCGGTGAACGCCAAGCTGACGGCAGCGACAACGATCTCCACCTCGATCACCAACAACGAGGCCAAGGTCTCCGCCTACCAGACGCTCCAGACCGATCTCTCGACGCTCTCCAGCGGCCTGTCCTCGCTCGCGACCGCCGTCGTCAATTCGCTCGCGACCAACGCCTTCGCCACGCGCGCGGCAACCATCAGTTCGTCCGGCGACGTGAGCGCGTCCTCCGCGCTCTCGATGTCCGTCAGCAATGGCGCGGCGACCGGCGACCACACGCTGACCATCAGCCAGGTCGCGACCGCGCAGAAGGTGGTCGGCACCTCGCAGTCGAGCCAGACCAGCGCGCTAGGCTATTCCGGCACGTTCTCCCTCGGGCTCGGCAGCGGCAGCACCGCCGATATCACCGTTACCAGCACGATGTCACTGCAGGACGTCGTCGACGCCATCAACGCCCAGACCTCGACCACCAATGTGCAGGCCTCGATCGTTCAGGTGTCGAGCGGGTCATATGAAATGGTGCTGACCGGCACCGAGGATGCCGCCGACATAAGCTATTCCAGCACGTCCGGCGACGATATTCTGAACGAACTCGGCGTGACCGACAGCACCGGCGCCTTTGCCGACGTGCTGCAGACGTCGCAGGCGGCCGAATTTTCCGTCGATGGCATCTCGATGACGCGAGATACCAACGATATCACCGACGTGCTCACCGGCGTGACCTTCAACCTGCTACAGGCGACGCCGAGCGGAACGTCGCTCAGCATCAGCATCGAGCCCGACACCAGCCAGATCGAAACCGCGGTCGAGAACCTCGTCACCAACTACAACACGTTCCGCGATGCAGTGATCGCGCAGCAGGCGACCGCCTCGGACGGCACGGCGGATTCGAGCGCGGTGCTGTTCGGCGACGGCACCACGCGCGACATCATGGATTCGCTCCAGAACGCGCTCAACAGCACGGTGGGGGGCCTCACCATGGCCGATCTCGGCCTGTCCTTCAACGAGAAGAACGAGCTCGAGCTCGACACCTCGACGCTGTCCAACGTCCTCAGCACGAATTTGAGCGGTGTCACGACGCTGCTGTCGGCGCAGACCAAGACGTCGTCGAGCCAGCTCAGTGTCGTCAACACCGGGACCTCGCCGCAATCCTTCACGCTCGATCTCACGGTGGATTCGTCCGGAAACCTCACCTCCGCCTCGGTCGGCGGCGATTCCTCGCTGTTCACGGTCAGCGGCACGACGATCATCGGTGCGGCCGGAACGGCCTATGCCGGTATGGCCTTCAGCTATTCCGGGTCGACGTCGCAGTCGATCACGGTGACCTCGACATCGGGTATCGCCACCCAGCTCTATCAGTTGTCCAAGACCTATTCGTCGAGCTCGGGCTCGCTGCAGACGCTGATCACGAACCTGACCGATCGCGACACCGAGCTTCAGCAGAAGGTCGACGACATCGAGAGCGCCGCGTCGGCCTACCAGACCCAGCTCCAGACCCAATACGCGAATTACCAGGCCGCGATCACGAGCGCGAACAACACGCTCACCTATCTCAAGGCCTTGCTTAACTCCAGCTCGAGTAGTTGATGATGCATAATCCGATGGCGTACATGGCCAATCAGGCCTATCGGGGCGCGGCCACCAGCGTGCCGCCGCTGAAGGCGATCTCGATGCTGCTGGGCGGCGCGATCACCTTCTTCCAGAAGTCGCTGGCCGCGCAGGAAGCGCGGCGCTTCGAGGAGGCGCACGACTATTTGCTGAAGGCGACCGCGATCCTGCGCGGGCTCAGCCATAATCTCGACTTCACCAAGGGTGGGGCCAAGGGTCGGGCAGTGGCCGAGCGGTTGTTCCAGACCTACAGCAGCCTGATCGTGGCGAGCCACAAGGCGTTCGGCCGGCCGCATGCGCGGGAGAGCTTTCAGCGCATCATCGCGGCCGTGACCGAACTACGAGAGGCCTGGGAGCAGGTCGACGCGACGGTGCGGACCGGCAAGGCCGCGCCGGTCGATTCGGCCCGCACGGGCTGAAAGGCGAGGGGCGGCGGGTCGTCGAAGCGTCCCGCCGATCTTTGCTCCGCAGTTTGGGCCTCTTTCCGTAGTGGCCCGGGCACTTTTGGCGCGTGAGGCCGCCGGAAATCGGTTTCCGCCGCACCTGCGATGCTTTATGATGGGCCTGACCGAGGCGGGATCGGCGGGCGATGGACGTCACCGAGTTTGAGGAACTGATCGATCGGCTGGGCGAGGATCTCTCCCTCTGGCCCGACGATCGGCGCTTGCCTGCGCAAGAGCTGCTCGCGCGTTCCACCGCCGCCCAGGCCTTGCTGGAAGAGATGCGCACCTTGCGCCACGCGCTCGCGGCTCCCCCGGTGCGGGCACCCGCCGGCCTCGCCGACCGCATCGCGGCCGCGGCTGCAAAAACGAAGAGCGACATCGCCGAGCCGCGCACCGAAGGCGAGACCGCGGGGAGCTGAACGGCTCTTCTGATTTTTCCCATTGCTCCAAGAGATCGTCATGCCGGGGCTTGTCCCACGGCTGTCCGGTTTAGGTTTGAGGAAGACCTAGGCACATCTGCCGCTGATCTTGGACGGTCGGCGGCGGGGCGAGCAAGTTGTCGATACGGCGGCGTTGCATGAGATTAGCGCGAACCAGCCTTGCGAAGACGAGCGGACTTCGAATGGCTTGCTGCGTGGCCTGAGCGAGGCGCAGCAGCAGGAAGGCGATCAGGGCAACGGCAATCTGGATTCGCACGGCGTTTTCTGAGGTGCCAACGAAGCGAGTGATCTTGAGGGTCTGCTTGACCCAGCGGAAGAACAGCTCGATGGCCCAGCGGCGGCGGTAAAGATCGGCGATGTCCTCGGCGCTGGCATCGAGATCGTTCGACAGCAGGCGCAGCACCTTTCCTGTCTCGGTGGTGATGCGCACCTCGCGCACCGCATCCTGCATCGGGTTGCGGCGGCATCTGGCTTGGCGTGCCGGGAGGAAGCCGATGCGATCGGACAGGATGTTGCTGTCCGGGGTGACCGGCAGCTCCTTGACCACATCGATCGGGGTGTTGGATTTGAACCGGCTGACAATGCGGCAGCCGACGGCATCAAGCTCGGCCCACCAGGCATAATCGTAATATCCGAGGTCGAAGACATAGGTCGCACCCGGCGTGATCGGCATCTGATGGGCTGCAGTGATGTCGTTGACGTTAGCAGCACTGACCGCGGCATAGATCGGACGATCGGCGTCGGCATCGTAGATCACGTGCACCTTGGCGCCGCAGACCCCGGACGAGAACCGGGCCCAGCCGGAGCTGTGCTCGTTCAAACGCACACTCGTGGAATCAATTAGATAGGTCGTCTCGGCGAGCTTGCGGCGCAGCCCGCGATGGGCCTGCTTCATCATGACTTCCAGCAGTTCGCCGAACACCGCAACAGGCCGCTTGGCATTGGCATCCGACATCGTCGACCGGCGGACCGGATCCGCGCCCAGATGATAGAGCCGGGCCGCGTGGCTCGAAAGCCCGGTCACGATCTCGCGCAAGCCCGAGGCGCCCGACAGCTGGCCGTAGAGCAGTGCCACAAACTGGCCCTTGGTCGAGAGCCGGCGAACCCGCGCGTCGGCATCATGATCGTCCACAAGCGCCTCGAACCGATGCCACGGCACAAGCTTCAGCAGATCGCGAAATACTGTATTGTGGTGCGGCATGGCGCTGATCTCCATTCGTGTCCCGGAACGCTTGCAGACGTCCAGGATCGAGTAGAATCAACGCCATGCGCTTCGTCCAATAAATTTAAACCGGACAGCCGTGGGCTTGTCCCGGGCATCCACGTTCTTGAGATTGCGAGCGTCGCGTGGATGGCCGGGACAAGCCCGGCGATGACGTTGTGGAAGCGTTTCACGCGCTTCCACGAGGCAGATTTTGCCTAATCGAAAGCGAATTCCTCGCGGGTGAATCCGCGCCTGAATCCGCGCAGCCACGCGTTTCATCAGCACACAGATTTCAAGCGCACCGACCGGCATCGCCGTCGCCGGCTGCGCGAGAAAGCCGGAGTTCCTGATGACAGTTTCCGCAACGAGTTCTGCAACGACTGCGACCACGACGACATCGTCATCGTCGAGCACGTCGTCCAGTTCGTCGCTCACCTCCAGCGATTTCCTGAGCCTGCTCGTCAGCGAGCTGCAGAACCAGGATCCGTTGAACGCGACCTCGACCACCGACTTCATCAATCAGCTCACCTCCTACGCCAATTTCAGCCAGCAGCAGTCGATCAACACCAATCTGTCCTCGCTCGCGAGCTCGTTCTCGAGCCTGGTGACGCTGAACTCGGTGAACTATATCGGCCACACCGTCGAGGCGAAGACCGACACCGCGACCTTGAGCAACGGCTCGGCGACGTTCGGCTACTCGTTGTCCTCGGCCGCGTCCGACGTCGCGATCACCATCAAGGACTCCTCCGGCAACACGGTCTACACCGGCACCGGGACCGGAAATTCCGGCTCCAACACCTTCACCTGGGACGGCAAGAGCTCCAGCGGCACCCAGCTCGCTGACGGCGGCCAGTACACCATCTCGGTGACGGCGACGGATTCCGCCGGCAACTCGGTCCTCAATTACACGACCGTCACCGGCACGGTGACCGGCATCGATACCTCGACATCCACGCCCTCGCTCACCGTGAACGGCGTCTCGGTCAGCGCTTCCAACATCATCGGCGTCACGTCCTGATCGCGCGTCCTGATTTTCTCGGAGTTTCATCATGAGTCTCACCGGTGCACTCTCGTCGGCGATCTCCGCGCTCAGCGCGCAGAGCCAGTCCCTGTCGATGATCAGCGACAACATCGCAAATTCCAGCACGACGGGATACAAAACGACGTCCGCGATGTTCGACGATCTCGTCACCGCGTCGAGCAACACGATGGCCTATGCCTCGGGCGGCGTCACCGTCTCGGGCCGGGCCAACATCACGCAGCAGGGCCTGCTGGCCACGACCTCGAACGCCACCGACGTCGCGATCCAGGGCTCCGGCTTCTTCGTCGTGACCAGCGCCACGTCGGGCGGCACCGTTTCCTATACCCGCAACGGTGCCTTCTCGACCGACAATGCCGGCTATCTCGAGAACAACGGCAGTTACCTGGAGGGTTGGCGCACCGACGCCGACGGCAACGTCGTCGGCAATGAATCGGCGAGCAATCTGGAGGCCATCAACACCCAGGTCGCCTCGACCAGCGGCAGCGCCACGACCAAGACCACGATTGCGGCGAACCTGCCGTCGGATGCGACGACCGGCGACACCTATACCAGCTCGATGACCGTTTACGATTCGCTCGGTGCGGCGAACTCCATGCAGGTCACCTGGACCAAGACCGGGACCAACACCTGGAGTGCGAGCTTCGCCAACCCGACCTCGACATCCGATACCACGACCGCGACCGGCACGGCCTCTGGCACGATCGACATCACCTTCAACAGCGACGGCTCGCTGGCGAGCACCAGCCCGAGTCCGGCGACCGTCGCGGTGACGGGCTGGACCGACGGGGCCGCGGACAGCACGATCACGATGAGTCTCGGCACCGCCGGAGGCACCGACGGTCTGACACAATACGCCTCGGGCGAGACGACGCCGACGGTCAACGTCACCAGCATCTCGTCGGACGGCCTGTCTTACGGCAAGCTGTCCAGCATCTCGATCGGCAAAAATGGCATCGTCGACGCCACCTATTCCAACGGCCAGACCATCGCGATCTACAAGATCGCAGTTGCGACCTTTGCCGATCCAACCGGGCTTTCCGCCGCCAGCGATGGTCTCTATTCCGCGACCGTGGCGTCGGGGAATGCCGCGCTGCAGGCTTCCGGCGAGAACGGCGCAGGCACGATCTACGGCAGCGAGCTGGAATCATCCACCACCGACACTTCCAGCCAGTTCTCCAGCATGATTTCGGCGCAGCAGGCTTATTCGGCCGCGTCGCAGGTCATCTCCACGGTCAACAAGATGTACGACACCCTGATCTCGGCGATGAGGTGAGCGATGCGCGGTGAGAAGGCGAGCGCCGCCGGAGAAGCGCTGCTGCGCCGGCTGCGACGGCTGGTAGCGCGGGCGGCGACCGTCAAGGAAACCGATCACAAGCAGCTCCTCGCGCTGCTCGACGATATCGAGATGACGCGGCGCGGCCTGTTGAAGGAATGCGCGGGAATCGAAAGCGAGATGAGACAGGCGACCGTCAGGACGACTGCGATTGGCGCTTACTTGCGTAACTCGCAAGCCCATCGCGGCAAACGGCATAGTTAGAAGAAGGCCATGACCATGAGTGTAGCCCAAGCCAATCACCAAGCCACGCGGACCAACGCCGCAAATGGCGACGTCCGGATCAAGTCGCTGATCGGGCTGATTGACGTCCTGATCGCGCTGGTCGCCGACGAAAATGCGGAGCTGGCCAAGGGCCTGCCGGCTTCGCGCCTGAAGCAGGTCGACGAGAAGAACCGCCTGGCGGAGATCTTCGAGCGCACGGTCGCGGAGTGCGCGGCCGGTACGACCACCCTGAACGTACGCGACCGGATCCTGCGCGAGCAGCTCCTGGATCGGATTTTCAAGCTGCGCGCGGCGATGGACGAGAACCTGGTGCGTCTGCGCGCCGCGATCGAGGCCAGCAACCGCCGGATCGAGGCCGTCATGCAGGCGATCCGCGAGCAGATCGCCGCGGTGTCGCCCTATGGCGCCTCCGGCCGGGTGGCCGCGCGCGCCGTCTCCAGCGGCACCAGCCGCAGCGCCTGACGAGCCGGGGAGCCCGCCGTGTCGCTCGATATCGCGCGATCGATCGCCTTCAGCGGCCTGTCATCCACGTCGGTGCAGATCAGCGTGACGTCGTCGAACATTTCGAACGCCGACACGACGGGCTATACGAAGAAGACCGCGAACCAGTCGAGCAGCGTCACCAACGGCGTCGGCACCGCCGTCACGGTGACGGGCATCACCTCGACGGTCGACAAGCTGCTGTTGAAGTCGCTGGTCAGCGCGGACTCCGATCTCGGTTCGGCCGACACGACCAATAGCTATCTGACCTCGCTGGAGAAGCTCTACGGCTCGACCAGCAGCACCGACAGCTCGTCGACCGGGACCTCGCTGGCCAACAGCATCGCCTCGCTGGAATCGGCGCTGTCGTCGCTGGCGAGCACGCCGAGCAGCGCTTCGCTGCAGTCCAACGTCGTCAGCGCGCTCGACGACGTCACGAGTCAGTTGCGCGAGACCTCGAGCGGCATCCAGAAGCTTCGCGCCAATGCCGACCAGGACATCTCGTCGGCGATCGACGACGTCAACACGGACCTGCAGAACATCGTGGACCTGAACGCCGAGATCAAGCAGACGGCGGCTACCGGCCAGTCGACCGCCGACCTGGAGGACCAGCGCAATACCGCGCTCCAGGACGTCGCCTCCAAGATGAACGTCAGCTACTACACGGCGTCGAACGGTGATCTCCAGGTCTATACGACGACCGGGCAGGCGCTGGTCGACTCTTCCGCCCACAAGATCAGCTATACCGCCGCAGCGAATGTGTCGTCGTCGACGACCTACACGGCGGGGTCCTCATCGAGCGGCTTCAGCGCGATCACGGTGAACGGCGTCGATATCACCTCCCAGATCACCGGCGGCAGCATTGGCGCGCTGATCACGCTCCGCGACAAGACCTTGCCTGCGGCACAGTCCCAACTCGACCAGCTCGCAACCCAGCTCGCCTCCGCGGTCAATACCGTCTCGAACAGCGCCTCTTCGGTGCCGGCGCCGACCACTCTGACCGGCACGACCAGCGTGACCAGCGGCACGGCGCTGTCCGCCACCGGCACGGTACGCCTTGCTGTCACCGACCAGAGCGGAAATCTGGTTTCCTACAGCGATCTCGACCTGTCGTCCTACTCCACGGTCGGGGATCTCGTCACCGCCATCAACGGCATTTCAGGGATGTCGGCATCGGTCGATGCGGACGGCCATCTCTCGATTACGGCGACCGGCTCGGGCAACGGTGTCGCCATCAACGAGATGACGAGCTCGGTCGGCAGCTCGAGCGAGGGATTTTCGGACTATTTCGGCCTCAACGACCTCGTGACCGGAACGAGCGCGTCGGATATCGCGGTCAACAGCGGCATCCTGTCAGGCACCAACGAACTCCAGCTTGCCACGCTGGATTCCTCGTCGAGCCTTACGGTCGGCAGCAGTGTGCTGACATCGGGATCGGCGACCACGGTCAATGCGTTCTATAGCGCATTGACGGCCTCCCGGACGTTCTCGTCCACCGGAGGGCTCGCCGCCACCACCGGTTCCTTTGCCGACTATGCTTCGACCATCGTGGCCGACGTCGCGAGCAAATCCTCGCAGGCGTCCACCAACTACACCGCCAAGGAGACGGCGCAATCGACCTATGCGAGCTCGCTGTCGTCGCAGTCGGGCGTCAACCTCGACGAGGAATCAGCCAATCTGAGCACGCTTCAGAACCAGTATTCGGCGGCCTCGGCGCTGATCTCGGCGATCAACGCGATGTACTCGGCGCTCATCTCCGCCGTGCAGTCGTCGTAGGGCGCGGGGAGCACAACCATGGTCGCGATGCGGATCGCCACGTTCGCCCAGTCGAGCAAGATGATCGCCGATGCGATGCGCGTGGAGTCGGTGATGGCCAACGAGCAGGTCCAGGAATCCTCCGGCGTGGTCTCGACCGATTTCGGCGGCTACGGCTCGAATGCGCAGCATGTCGTCAATCTCCAGGTGTCGGTGATGCGCGCGCAGTCCTATATCGATGCGGCCACGCTCGCCGACAGCAAGGTGCAGGTGATGTATTCGGCCGTCGGGTCGATGACGGACATCATCACGCAGCTTCGCTCCCAGCTTAGCGCCGCCTCGACCGGAAGCTCGACCGAGACAACCTCGGTGATCTCTTCAGCCCAGCAGATGCTCCAGGAAATGGGCTCGCTGATGAACACGCAATATGACGGCCAGTATGTCTTTGCCGGCGGCAAGACCGACACGGCGCCGGTGGACCTCACCAGCTTTTCGTCGGGCACGGGTTCGACCACCACGGCGGATGCCAGCTACTACCAGGGCGATGACGAGATTGCGTCGGTGCGTGTCGCCACCGACAATACCGTTTCGTACGGCGTCACGGCGGATAATTCGGCGTTCGAGGAAGTGATGCGCGTGCTGAAGTTCGTGGCCAACAGCACCTCGCTGTCTTCCTCGGACATTTCCAGCGCGCTCGATCTCGCCGGCACGGCACTCGATGATACCGCGGCGGTGCAGGCAAAACTCTCAGGTTCCGCGTCTTCGATCGAGGCGGCAAGTGCACGCCAGACCGACTACAAGAGCTACGCCGAGAGCCTGTCGAACGATCTCACCGGCGTCGATGTCGCCGCCATCACCGCGCAGCTCTCGACCTACCAGGCACAGCTCACGGCCTCCTATTCGGCGATGTCAAAGATTCTCAGCATAAATCTCGCGAGCTACCTGAAATAGCCGAGGCCTAATCGGCCGCGATCCGCTCCATCGCCATGGCGCGGAGCTTTGCGCGCTGGATCTTGACGCCATTGGCGCTGTCGGTGACAGGGAAGGCGTCCACGGCATAGATCCTCGCGGGAACCTTGTAGCTGGCTAGCCGCTCGCGCAGGCGCGCCGTCAGCACCTCCTGTCGCGGCGGAGTCCCGGCCGGAATGACAAAGGCGACGCAGCGCGCCTGGCCCTTCAGATCGACCGCGACGACCTGGGCATCGGCGACGCCGGCACAAGCCTTGAGTTCGTCCTCGATCTCCCCGGGCGCGACCAGGAAGCCACCGAGCCGCATGGCGTCGCCGGCGCGGGTTTCATAGACGAAGGCGCCGCCGCGCAGCCTGCCGATATCGCCGGTGCGAAAGAAGCCGTCCGCGGTGATCGCAGCGCGCGTCGCATCGGCATTATTGAAATAGCCGAGGAAGCGCGACGGCGCGCTGATCTCGATCTCGCCGGAGGTGCCTTGCGCCGCAAGTTCCCCGGTCTCGGTGTCGCGCACGCGGACCTTCGCTTCGGGAGACATCGGCCAGCCGCCGCCCTCGATGCGATCGGCAAAGGCGTCGCTGGCGCGGGCGATCGAGAACAGCGCCTGCACCTCGCTCGAGCCGTAGAGGCCGAACAGCGGCAGGCCGCGCGCCTCGGCCTCCGCAGCCAGTCCGCGCCAGCCGGGCTGGAATGCGGCGAAGCCGCAGATTTCGAGATGCGGAAAGGGCCGCGGCGCGTCGGTCAGCGCGAGGATGCGGCGGAACATCTCGTCGGAGCCGAAGGCGTGCGTGATCTTGTGCGCGCTGAGGATCTTCAGGGCCGGCGCCGCCTCGAAGGCGTCGAGCACATGAACGGCCGCGCCGGCGGCGATGAAGCCGAGCAGGCTCGTCATGCCGAAGGTGCCGCAGAACGGCAGCATTGCCAGCAGCGCGTGACGCTGTGGAGAAAGCCGGAGCGCCTTGGCAACGGCGTTGGCATGGGTTGCCAGCGTTCGCTGCGAATGCGCGACCAGCTTCGGACCGTTGGTCGTGCCCGACGTGGTGTAGAGCAGCAGCGGCAGATCGATATCGTCCTGAGAAGGAGCCGGCGGGTAGGGCTTGTCGAACGCATCGAAGCGTATGCAGGGCCATTGCGCCGGGATCGCACCGGCGCCGACCACCGCGAGCTTCTTCAGCGCGGGCACCTCGTCCCTGGCGATGTCAGCAAGAATGGCGGCGAAATCGATCGAGCGGAACGCCGCCTCGACCACGAGCAGCTTCGCGCCGGACAGTCTCAGGAGGTGCGCGACTTCCGCGCTGCGATAGCGCGTGTTGACGGCGGCAACGATCGCACCTAGCCGGGCCGCCGCAAACAGGAGCGCGATCCATTCGATCCGATTGACCAGCCAGACCGCGACAACGTCGCCCTTGCCGATATCCTGCGCGGCAAGCCAGGCCGTGGTCTGCTCGACCTTCCCAACAAACTCCGCGCGCGAGACGGGCACGCCGTCGAACACAAAGGCGGGATCGGCGGAGATCTCCGTCCCGGTCAACGATTGCAGTGAAACATCGTCGGCGTCCATGACAACCGGAGTAGCCCGATCGCGCAAACCTGTCTACTTGGTGCCGAACATCCGGTCGCCGGCATCGCCGAGACCCGGCACAATGTAGCCGTGATCGTTCAGGCACTCGTCGATTGCGGCGGTCCAGATCGGCACGTCGGGATGTTCGCTCTGGAATTGGGCGATGCCCTCCGGCGCGGCCAGAAGACAGACGAAGCGGATGTCGCGGGCGCCGCGGTCCTTGAGCAGCGACGCTCCGGCGCAGGCCGAATTGCCGGTCGCCAGCATCGGGTCCATCAGGATGACGGTGCGGTCGGACAGGTCTTGCGGCGCCTTGAAGTAGTATTCCACGGCCTGCAATGTCTCGGGGTCGCGGTAGAGCCCGATATGGGCGATACGGGCCGAGGGCATCAGTGCCAGCATGCCGTCGAGGAAGCCGACGCCGGCGCGCAGGATCGGCGCCAGCGTGAGCTTCTTGCCGGCGATCTTCGGCGCCTGCATCGGCGAGATCGGTGTCTCGATCTCGACCAGCTCCAGCGGCAGGTCGCGCGTCACCTCGTAGCCGAGCAGCATCCCGATCTCGTTCAGGATCTCGCGAAAGCTCTTGGTCGAGCGGTCCTTCTCCCGCATCAGGGAAAGCTTGTGCTGGACCAGGGGGTGGGCGACGACATTCACGCTGCTTGTGCTCATACAACCGATCTAACACGGTTCCGAGAAACTGCGCCAGATCGGCCGGGCGTTTTCCGCACAGAGAGCGGGGGCCCTATCCCGGCATTGCAACCGCCGTTCGTGCCCGGTTGCTCGCCTCGTAGGCAGCCATGGTCAATTCGCGGTCGATCGCCACGCGGATGGCGTCCATGGCCGGCTGACGCAACCGCCTCTTGGCGGTCGCGTGCGACGGCTTGTGAATGGCGCGCAGCGCGGCGATGGTCTCCTCGAGTGTGCGATCGATCGCCTCCGGCGCAACCACGCGATCGAGAAAGCCGGCCGTCAGCGCCTCGTCGGGCTCGTACATCTCGCCCAGCGCTGCGGTGCGGCTGAGCCAGGCCGGATGCAGGCGGCTGCGTGCGAGCTCGATGGCGAAACTCGGTGGCGCGATTCCGATCGCAACCTCGTTCAGCCCCATCCGGTGCGGCCCGCGCGCGCCCAGCCTGACGTCGCAGGCGAGCAGCAGAAAGGTCCCCATCGGAAAGGCGTGGCCTTCCATCACGCCGATGATGGGATGCGGAAACGACATCAGCCGCAGCGCCAGCTCGGCGCCGGCCCGGACCATGTCCAGGCTCTTTGCGGCATCGCCCGCGGCGAACACCTTCAGGTCGAAACCGGCGGAGAAGATGCCCGGCCGCGCTGAGCACAGCACCACGATTTCGGCTTCCTTCTCGGCACGGTCGAAGGCGGCTCCAATCTCGTCCAGCATCGCCGTCGACATCACATTCACCTTGCCGTCGTCGAGCACGATCCGCGCCACGCCATCCTTCAGTTCGTAATTCACGCCCATGGGCATCTTGATCTCCCTGTCGTTGCCACGGGCTTGACTGTCGGGAGCTGATGTAGACCAATCAATATAATTCTTACCCCGGAGGAGAGCCCATGCCGGCCGTGCCAAGACACCGCCAGCCCATCATCGACGCCGCGGTGACGCTATTCCGCCGCCAGGGATTTGCCCGCACCGGCCTCAACGATATCGTCGACGTCAGCGGCGCACCGAAGGGCTCGCTCTATCACTACTTTCCGGATGGTAAATCCTCGATTGCCGTGGCTGCGGTCGAGGAGGCGGGCCGCCGCGTGGCGGCGACCATCGCCAAGCTCGCGGACGAGTGTGGCTCGACGGCTGAGCTGCTCCGGGCGCACGCAAGATTGCTGGCGGGGTGGATGCAGGGCTCCGGCTTTCGCAACGGCTGCCCGATCACGACCGTGCTGCTCGAGCTTGCGCCGCGCGAGCGCGCCGTGGCGGAAGCCGGGCGCAAGGCTTATGCGGCACGCATTGCGCTGCTTCGCGACAAGCTGATTGCAGATGGCTTTGCCAGGCCACGGGCGGAGACACTTGCCGTGCTCTGCACCTCGGCGCTTCAGGGCGCGCTGGTGCAGGCCCGTGTCGAGCGCAGCGGCCGGCCGATCGAGATGACCGCGGCGGAGTTGGCCCGGCTGATCGAAGCTGAAGAGGCGAGGTAAGGGATCTAGACGCCGAGCCCGCGCGCTGCGAGCGTGATCACGATGGTCAGGACCGCACCCCAGACCAGGCTCAACGTCATGATCAGGATGGTCGTGGTGACCGCGTGTTCGAGATCTCCCCTAAGCAACGGCATGCTAATTGTCCGAGGCGGGCGCCGCGGTGAGGCGCATGCCGAGCAGCAATGCGCCCATCAGCGCGAGCAGCAGGGCGATCTTGAATTCGATCATGTCGCGTTACCTCGCGAGGCGTGCCAGGAGCCGTCTGGCTTGCTGGGCCAGCACGATCAGCGGATTGCCACGGTTTTCGGTGTCGAGCTCGAAGGTCTCGGCGGGAAACACCAGCGCACACCGTAACGGCGTGCTCTGGCGGTTGGCGAAGTCGACGGCCGAGCTCTTGAACAGGAACAAGCCGCCGGTGCGGCCGCGTGCCTCGCGCGCGACCCAGAGGCCTGCTCCGTTGCGGCCGATGAAGAAGGCAGGAATGGCGGCGCTGATCACGTCGGGATCGAGCGGCTCGAGCTCCGCCACAGGCTGCCGCCGCGGCGGGTGATGAGTGGCCTGAAGAGCAATCGCGGCCATGGCGGCCTCCTCACACATTTGCAGGGTCATGGTGGTCTCCGCTGCCTTTAGGCGCGCAGATGCCAGACATAGATGACAGTCTTCAGCGCGATGAGCCCGGTGAGTACGCTGCCCATCGGGAGTACTGTCAGCGCGCGCGCCGCGATACGCCTGAGCTGGGCCTTGCGTGCGGCTGACAGCCGCGCAGGCTGTTCGGCTCCGTCGCACGAGCGGTCCAAGCCATGGGACAAAATCGA
The DNA here is from genome assembly GCF_053592855.1 of Bradyrhizobium sp. T-1. NCBI lineage: Bacteria > Pseudomonadati > Pseudomonadota > Alphaproteobacteria > Hyphomicrobiales > Nitrobacteraceae > Bradyrhizobium > Bradyrhizobium sp. T-1. Next base: position 2,035,350 of record NZ_CM132115.1, read on the forward strand.
CATCTGGAAATCCTTCCCTGGCGCGGTGAGACGGCCGCTCCAACCTGCTTCGTATGATGTCCGTCGCGACGTAGGATTGCGAGATGAGCACCACGGCCGCCGTATAGGATTGTCATAAGGATGCTGATCGTCGCACCGGCAGCCCTTTGAAGAGATCGGCGTTCCGCTTCGGCCCGACCCGAGCCGGTGCAGGATCGGAATGCGTCATGCCGATCGCTGCGGCAAAGGCGAGCCGCAGTCGAGGTTCCTCGATTTGCCTGCAGAAGCATTCCAGCGTCGCCTCCGCGTCCTGCCGCCGCCCGGTAAGTGCCGCGCAGAGCCGGGAGCTGGTTCGTCGGAAGAAGTGGAGGGAATCCCCGGTGTCACCGCCGAGACGATCGAGCTCGGTCGCCAGCGCCGCAACGTTGAGCCTGTCGGATTCATCCCGGGTCACGGCGAGGCGCAGCAGCGCCAGCTGCCAGGCGCGGAGCAGCTTGTGAGGTCCTTGGACTGATTGCAGCATGAAATGCCCTGCGAAGCGTCAAGCCCCGACGCTGTCGATCAGCTCCTCGTCGGCGATCGCAGCAAATGCCCGCACAACCGCTCTCTGTGCGACGGCGTCCAGCGGCACGATCGGCAGCCGTGTAGCGGCCGACATCAGGCCAAGCACGCTCAGGGCGTATTTGAGTGCGGCCGGGCTGTCTTTCGCGAAGCAGGTGGTGAGCGGAATCAGTCGCTTGTGCAGATAGCGCGCTGTTTGCAGGCGGCCCTGCCTGACCTGCGAGAAGATCGTGCGGCCAAGATCAGGGGCGATGTTGGAGACCTCCGAAATCGCTCCGTCGCCGCCGGCGGCGATATAGCTGAAGGTGGTCGTATCCTCGCCGGACAGCAGGCGAAAGCCCGCCGGAAGTAGTCGGCTCAGCCGCATCGGGCGGGTTGTGTCGCCGCCGCCATCGCGCAGGCCGACGAACTGGCGCGACTCAACGAGGCGCAAAAGGGTTTCGTCGGCGAGTGGGCGCATCGTGCGGGAGGGAACGTCGTGCAGGATCACCGGCAGTCGGGTCGCGCCGGCAACCGCGCGGAAATGCGCGAGCATCCCCTCCTGCATCGGCTTGTTGTAGGCGGGCACCACCGACATGATGGCATCGGCGCCGGCCGCCTCCGCACGCCGCGCGAGCTCGACCGCGCCGCTGGTTGCATTCGACATCGCGCCGGCGATAACCCGCACGCGGCCGTGGGCGACGTCAACTGCGGTGCGGATGGCGAACTCCTGCTCGGCCGGCGAAAGCGTCGGTGCCTCGCCGGCTGTCTCGCAGACCACGATCGCGGGAACGCCGGCCGCGACCTGGCGCTCGCAGAGTGCCGCGAACGCCTTGAAATCGACAGCGTCAGCCGCATCGAACGGCGTCGGTAGATCCGGAATGAAACCGGTAAACCAGGCAGAGGGAGGAATGAACATGGCTTTCCCGCGGAAATGGCGCCCGCTCAGGCGGCGCGCTGCGAGACGATAGTGTTGGGGTTCTTACCCATGTCGAGCTCGATCTCGCGCGGCAGCTCGACGATGGTCTCGGGATGGTATCCGTTCTCGAACAGCGCGTATTTGACGGCTTGAGCGCGGCTGACGAATAGGCCGCCATAGAGGCCGTTCTGCTCTTGCGCGATCCATTGGCCCCTTTGGTTCCGGCCAATGAAGACGATGGTCGACGGCGAGCTGCACGAGGGAGGTTCGACGAGTTTCACGGACGTATTCCTTCCGATTGAACGAGGTCGCGGGCGCATGTCCCGCAACCGTCCGATCAATATCGGAGCAAGCAGATATGATTTCGAGTGAGGCTGCGCGGTGATCTCATAGGCGCGTCATAAAGGCGGGCGTTCAGGTCAGCTCATTGACGATATGAACCAGGGCAAAAAGTGCGCCAAACGCGACGCATTCATCCCAATGATTGAGAACGGGACCGAACGGCGCCTCGCGTCTGAGAAGGGCAACACCAGCGCACAGAATGATCGACATCCACAGTAGCGCTTTGAGGCTTCGTCCGAATCCGATGCTGCCGAACGCCGCAAAGGCGGCCAGAAGCGCCACGCGCACGGCAAAGCGCGCTATCACCCGCGTCGGGTTCAGGGCCCGCGATATGTCCGAAGATTGCGGCAAGGCATGCCCTGACCGGTGGCTCAGCTGAAATTCTCGCAGCCGACTGGTTCGTAGAACGGGTCGGGGGCGGGGCGAACGGAAGGGACGCTCGGTCGCGAGGCTTCCGCGGCCCGCGCCTGCACCTCCACGAAAGCCGACAGCAGCGCGATCGCGAGGTCGCCGTGGCATCCTTCCGTTGACGCGTCGAGCCAATCCGGCAGCTCGCGTTCGCGCGACAGTGCGCAATGCCACTCGCCTTCGTCGTAGGCGATGCGGCGGACGTGCCACAGCGGCAGTTCGAGCTCCATCAGCACCAGCGCAGCATCGGCCCAGGCCTCCGCGTCGATCAGGCGCATGACGCGAGCGGTGCGTTCGGACTGCCCGAGCGAAGGAAAGCGGCGGCAGGCCTTGTCGATGATCTCGAGCATCAATGGCCGGGTCATTGTCTGCGCATGGCGCAGGCGGCCGGCAAGCGAGGAGGGATCGTAATGCAGGGCGGTCATGTCAGCCTCCTGGAATGGGCGTCGGTCAGTCGGCCGGCCTCTTCAGGGTGGCGGGAACGCCATTTGAAAACGAGATGGAAAGGAGATGGGAGATATAGGAATCTCATAAAAGCTGGCACGCCCCGCGTATGGACGCGATGCGTTGCCAGCGCCCTCCGCTGTCATCCCCGCGAACGCGGGGGATCCATAACCCCAGGGAGATGTTGTGGAGCGAAATTCTCACCACGAGTCTTCGCCAAATATCTCCCTGTGGCTATGGGTCCCGGATCTGCGCTTCGCCTGTCCGGGACGACAGTGGAGGTGTCTCGCGGGCATTGCCCTATCCGTCCGTCCTTTATGAGATTCCTATAACTTCGCCATAGCCCTCGTCTCGAAAACCTATGGGCGTGGTGGCACTTCAGCACGGTCAAAAGGCCCGCTTGGAGCCATGAGAATGCGTTGCGCATCTCTCCACGAGCTTCGCCGGGTCCCCGAGAGAGTGTTGCTCCCGACATAGGGACGCAACGAGGAGCATCCCCATGATGGACATTCTGATGCTGGTGCTGGGCTTCGGCTTCTTCGCCCTTGCGATCGGTTACACCTACGCCTGCGAACGGCTGTGACGGAGCGGATCATGATCTTCGATTATGCGCTCGCCGGTGCCGTCTCGTTCGGCCTCCTGATCTACCTCACCTATGCGCTGCTGCGGCCGGAACGGTTTTGAGCCGTGCTGCTGCTCGTCGAATTGCTGCTGGCCGACGTCGCGCTCGTCGGCTGCCTGCTTGCGGTGTTGCTGCCGCTGTTGCGCCGGACACCAAGCCTGAAGGGTTAATGCCATGACTGTGATCGGTTGGCTCCAGATCGTTCTCTTCTGCGTCATCATTGTCGCGCTGACCAAGCCGCTCGGCTGGTACATGACGCGCGTGTTCAACGGCGAGCGGACGTTTCTCTCGCCGGTGCTGCGTCCGATCGAGGCCGGCATCTACTGGGTATCCGGCGTCGACGAGAAGCGCGAGCAGCATTGGCTGACCTACACGGTCGCCATGCTGCTGTTCCACGTCGGTGGCTTTCTCATCATCTACGGCGTGATGCGCCTGCAGGCCGTGCTGCCCTTCAATCCGGCCGGGCAGGGGGCGGTTGCCGAGGATCTGTCCTTCAACACCGCGATCTCCTTCATCACCAATACCAACTGGCAAAACTACGGCGGTGAGAGCACGATCTCCTATCTGGTCCAGATGGTGGGCCTGACGCACCAGAACTTCCTTTCGGCCGCCACCGGCATTGCGCTCGCAGTTGCGCTGATCCGCGGCTTCTCGCGCGCCTCGGTGCGCACCGTCGGCAATTTCTGGGTCGACGTGACCCGTTGTACGCTCTACGTGCTGCTGCCGATCTGCATCGTCTATACGCTGTTCCTGGTCTGGCAGGGCATGCCGCAGACGCTCGGCGACTATGTCGAGGCGACGACTCTCGAAGGCGCTAAGCAGACCATTGCCGTCGGTCCGGTGGCTTCGCAGGTTGCGATCAAAATGCTTGGCACCAATGGCGGCGGCTTCTTCAATGCCAACGCCGCGCACCCCTTCGAGAATCCGACCGCGCTGTCGAACTTCGTGCAGATGCTGTCGATCTTCGTGCTGGGCGCGGCGCTGACCAACGTGTTCGGCCGCATGGTCGGCAACCAGCGCCAAGGCTGGGCGATCCTGGCCGTGATGGGCGTGCTGTTCGTCGCCGGCGTCACTGTGACCTATTGGGCCGAAGCCAATGGCACCACGATGCTGCAGGCGCTCGGTCTCAACGGCGGCAACATGGAGGGCAAGGAGGTCCGCTTCGGCATCGTTGCCTCCTCGCTGTTCGCCGTGGTCACCACGGCCGCCTCTTGCGGCGCGGTCAATGCCATGCATGACAGCTTCACCGCACTCGGCGGCATGATCCCGCTGATCAACATCGAGCTCGGCGAAATCATCGTTGGCGGCGTCGGCGCCGGCATGTACGGCATGCTGCTGTTCGTCATCCTCGCGATCTTCGTCGCCGGGCTGATGGTCGGCCGCACGCCCGAATATGTCGGTAAGAAGATCGAGGCGCGCGAGGTCAAGATGGCGATGCTGGCCATCCTGGTGCTGCCGCTGATGATTCTGGGCTGGACCGCCGTCGGCGTGGTCTATCCCGCGGCGGTCGCCTCCATGGCGAATGCCGGCCCGCACGGCTTCACCGAAGTGCTCTACGCCTATACCTCGGGCACCGGCAACAACGGCTCGGCCTTCGCGGGCCTCACCGGCAATACCTTCTTCTACAACCTCACGCTGGCAAGCGCGATGTTCGTCGGCCGCTTCTTCATGATCATCCCGGCCATGGCAATCGCGGGGTCGCTCGCGGAGAAGAAATCCATCCCGCCCTCCATGGGTACGTTTCCGACCACAGGAGGTCTGTTCGTTGGCCTCGTCGTCGGCGTCATCCTGATCATGGGTGGCCTGACCTTCTTCCCGGCACTCGCGCTCGGCCCGATCGTCGAGCATCTTGCGATGAACGCCGGCAACCTCTTCTGATTGTCTGGAGCGACCTCCATGGATACGACAAAACTGCAAAAGCGCGCGTCCGTCTCGGCGATGCTCGATCCCAAAATCGTGATGCCTGCGATCCGCGCCTCCATCGCCAAGCTCGACCCACGGCTGATGGTGAAGAATCCCGTGATGTTCGTGGTCGAGATCGTCGCCGCGCTCACCACCGTGATCTTCCTGCGCGATCTCGTCACGGGCGGAACGAATCTCGGCTTCACCTTCCAGATCATCGTCTGGCTCTGGTTCACGGTGTTGTTCGCCAATTTTGCCGAAGCGGTGGCCGAGGGCCGCGGCAAGGCGCAGGCGGATTCGCTGCGCAAGACCCGTACCGAGAGCCAGGCCAAGCTCCTGACCGGCGCGGGTCAGGATTTCAAGCTAGTGCCGGGCACCAGCCTGAAGGTCGGCGACATCGTGCTGGTCGAGGCGGGCGACACCATCCCATCCGACGGCGAGGTGATCGAGGGCGTGGCGTCGGTCAACGAGGCCGCCATCACCGGCGAATCCGCGCCGGTCATTCGCGAGTCCGGTGGCGACCGCTCGGCGGTGACCGGCGGCACCCAAGTGTTGTCCGACTGGATCCGCGTCCGCATCACGGCGGCCCAAGGCTCGACCTTCATCGATCGCATGATCAAGCTGGTCGAGGGGGCCGAGCGCGCAAAGACGCCGAACGAGATCGCGCTCAATATCCTGCTCGCCGGTCTCACCATCATCTTCGTGTTCGCCACCGTCACCATTCCGAGCTACGCGGCCTATGCCGGTGGTTCGATCTCGGTGATCGTTCTGGTCGCGCTGTTCGTGACGCTGATCCCGACCACCATCGGCGCTTTGCTGTCGGCGATCGGCATCGCCGGCATGGATCGCCTGGTGCGCTTCAACGTGCTGGCGATGTCCGGCCGCGCGGTCGAGGCAGCCGGCGACGTCGACACGCTGCTGCTGGACAAGACCGGCACCATCACGCTCGGTAACCGCCAGGCGACGGCATTCCGCCCGGTGCGCGGCGTGACCGAGCAGGAGCTGGCGGACGCCGCCCAGCTGGCCTCGCTCGCCGACGAGACACCGGAAGGTCGTTCCATCGTCGTGCTTGCCAAGGAAAAGTACGGCATCCGCGGCCGCGACATGGCCGAGCTAGGGGCCACCTTCATTCCGTTCACGGCGCAGACCCGCATGAGCGGCGTCGACGCCGGCGGATCCTCGGTGCGCAAAGGCGCGGTCGATGCCATGCTCAACTATGTCGGCGGCGGCGCGCCGATGGCCGTGGCCTCGGGCAATACCGCGCGGGCCATCCAGCCTGCAGCGCTTTCGGAGATTGGCCGCGAGATCCAGACCATCGCGGACGACATCTCGAAAGCCGGCGGCACGCCGCTGGCCGTGGCCAAGGATGGCAGGCTGCTCGGCGTCATTCAGCTCAAGGATATCGTCAAGGGCGGCATCCGCGAGCGTTTTGCCGAGTTGCGTCGCATGGGCATCCGTACCGTCATGATCACCGGCGACAACCCGATGACGGCGGCCGCGATCGCCGCAGAAGCGGGTGTCGACGATTTCCTGGCCCAGGCAACGCCTGAGGACAAGCTCAAGCTGATCCGCGACGAGCAGGCCAAGGGCAAGCTGGTGGCGATGTGCGGCGACGGCACCAACGACGCGCCCGCGCTCGCGCAGGCCGATGTCGGCGTCGCCATGAACACCGGCACCCAGGCCGCGCGCGAGGCCGGCAACATGGTCGACCTCGACTCCAACCCGACCAAGCTGATCGAAGTGGTCGAGATCGGCAAGCAGCTGTTGATGACGCGCGGTGCGCTGACGACGTTCTCGATCGCCAACGACGTCGCAAAGTACTTTGCGATCATCCCGGCGATGTTTCTGGCGTTCTACCCGCAGCTCAACGTGCTCAACGTCATGAACCTGTCGAGCCCGCAGAGCGCCATCCTGTCGGCGATCATCTTCAACGCGCTGATCATCGTCGGATTGATTCCGCTCGCATTGAAGGGTGTCGCTTATCGCGCGGTTGGTGCCGGCGCGCTGCTTCGGCGCAACCTGCTGATCTACGGCCTCGGCGGCATCGTCATTCCCTTCATCGGCATCAAGGCGATCGACCTCGTCGTTGTTGCCTTGCACCTGGCTTGAAATATCGATGCGAGTGACGAGCGGAAAATCAAGCCTCCACATTCCGGGGCGCCTCGGAGAGGCGAACCCGGAATCTCGAGGTTCTCAGGTGCGCAATTGCGCACCAGTTCGATGCTTCGCATCACCCCTGAACGACGGGAGAGAAGCTTCGCTCGCCGTGATGAAATAATAGGAGAAGACCCAACATGCTCAGAGAAATCCGCCCTGCCATCGTCCTCTTGCTGGTGCTCACCGCCATCACGGGCCTCGCCTATCCGCTCGCCATGACCGGCATCGCCGGCGCGATGTTTCCCGCACAGGCGCGAGGCAGCCTGATCGAGAAGGACGGCAAGGTGGTCGGCTCCACCCTGATCGGGCAGGAGTTCAAGGACAGCAAATATTTTCACAGCCGCCCCTCGGCGACGCTGGCGCCGGACCCGAATGATTCGACCAAGACGGTCGCGGCGCCCTACAACGCCGTCAATTCGGGCGGCTCCAACCTCGGCCCGACCAGCAAGGCGCTGGCCGACCGGCTGAAGGAGGATGTGGACAAGCTGAAAGCCGAGAATTCGAACGCCGCGGTGCCCGTCGATCTGGTCACCACCTCGGCCAGCGGTCTCGACCCCGACATTTCGCCGGAAGCGGCGCAATTTCAGGTGCCTCGCGTGGCCAAGGCGCGGAATATGTCGGAGGACCAGCTCAATCAGCTCGTTGCCTCGAACACCCAGGGCCGGCCGCTCGGCCTGCTGGGCGAACCGAGGGTTAACGTTCTTGCGCTGAACCTCGCACTGGATCGTGCCGCCGCGAAGTAGCGCTCTAGGCTGAGAATATCAGGATGATTATATTGGGCTGATGGTTCAACAGCGCCGCGATCCCGAACAACGACCGTCTCCCGAGGCGCTGCTGGAAGCCGCGCGCCGGGAGGAGAGCGCGAGCGGCAAGCTGAAGATTTTCGTTGGCGCCGCCCCCGGCGTCGGCAAGACCTACGAGATGCTGCAAAGCGCCCATGCCAGACGCAAGGCCGGCATCGATGTCGTGGTCGGTTTCGTCGAGACCCATGGCCGTGCCGAGACCGAAGCGCTGGTGCGGGGGCTGGAGGTCGTCCCGCGCAAGCGGCTCGATTATCGTGGCCAGATCGTCGAGGAAATGGACCTCGATGCCGTGATCGCACGACGGCCGAAGATCGCATTGGTCGACGAGCTCGCCCATACCAACGCGGCCGGGAGCCGGCATCCCAAACGGTATCTCGACGTCGAGGAGCTGTTGTCCCACGGCATCGACGTCTACACCGCCGTCAACATCCAGCATATTGAAAGCCTGAACGACGTCGTCGCCCAGATCACCCACGTCCGGGTGCGTGAGACCGTTCCAGATTCGATCTTCGATCGCGCCGATGCGATCGAGCTGATTGATCTCACGCCCGACGATCTCATTCAGCGCCTGCGTGAGGGCAAGGTCTACGTCCCCAAGCAGGCCGAGCGCGCGCTGGAGCACTATTTCTCGCCCGGAAATCTGACCGCGCTGCGCGAGCTCGCCCTGCGGCGCACGGCTGAACGGGTTGACGAGCAGTTGCTCAATCACATGCAGGCGAACGCCATCGCGGGTCCCTGGGCCGCGGGCGAGCGCATCCTCGTCTGTGTCAGTGAGGATCCGCGCGCCGCCGGGCTCGTGCGCTACACTAAGCGGCTGGCCGACCGGCTGCACGCGCCGTTCACCGCGATCTCGATCGAGACGCGGCGCTCGCTTCAGCTTTCCGATGAGGAGCGCGACCGGCTGGCCGATACGCTACGGCTGGCTGAATCGCTCGGCGGCGAGGCGCTGACGATTCCTGCCGTCGGCCGCCGTATTGCCGACGACGTCATCAGCTTTGCGCAAGGCAACAACGTCACGCAGATCGTGATCGGCAAGTCGACGCGCTCGCGCTGGTTCGAGATGACGCGTGGCTCCGTCGTGCATGATCTGGTGCGCCGCGCCGGCAATATCAGCGTTCACGTCATTCCCGGCGACGAGCAACCGGACGAGACGGCACCGAAGACGGCGGTGCAGACCGCCGCGCGGTCCGAGCCGTTCGATCCGCTGCCTTACCTGAAGTCGCTCGGCATCGTGCTGGTCGGCCTCGGCGCCGCCGAGTTGCTCCAGCCGCGGTTCGGTATCGAGAACGTGGATCTCGTGCTGCTGACCGCCGTGGTCGGCGTTGCGGTGCGCTACGGATTGTGGCCGTCGCTGCTCGCGAGCTTCGCAGCCTCGCTCGCCTATAATTTCTTCTTCTTGCCGCCGGTCTACACCTTCACCATCACTGATCCGACCAACGTCGCGGCGTTCTTCTTCTTCATGCTGATCGCGATCCTGGTGTCGAACGTCGCCGCGCGCGTGCGCACGCAAGCGGACACCGCGATTGGCCGCATCAGGACCACCGAGCAGCTCTATGCCTTCAGCCGCAAGCTCGCCGGCACCGCCACGCTTGACGACGTGCTATGGGCGTCGGCCTATCAGATCGCGCTGATGCTGAAGGTCCGCGTGGTGCTGCTGCTGCCGGAGGACGGGCTACTGACGGTGAAGTCCGGCTATCCGCCGGAGGACCAGCTCGACCAGGCCGACCTTGCCGCCGCAAACTGGGCCTGGAGCAATGATCGCTCGGCCGGACGCGGTGCAGATACGCTGCCGGGCGCAAAGCGGCTGTTCCTGCCGATGCGCACCGGGCGTGGTCCGATCGGCGTCATCGGCATCGACAACGATCGCACCGGCCCGCTGCTGACACCGGACCAGCGCCGGCTGCTGGACGCGCTGGTGGATCAGGGCGCGCTCGCAATCGAGCGCGTGCTGCTGGTCGAGGACATGGACCGGGTCAAGCGTACGGTCGAGTCCGAACGGTTGCGTTCGGCGCTTCTGACCTCGATCTCGCACGATCTGAAGACGCCGCTCGCCTCGGTGCTGGGCGCAGCCTCGACCATGCGCGATCTCGCCGGCGCGCTGTCCGACACCGAGAAGCGCGATCTGCTGGCGACCGTGATCGATGAATCCGAGCGGCTCAACCGCTTCATTGCCAATCTGCTCGACATGACCAAGCTCGAATCCGGCGCGATCGTGCCCAACACGGCGCTGCACGATCTCGGCGAGATCGTCGGCAGCGCGCTGCGGCGGGCTTCCAAGATCCTCGCGGCCCATAAGGTAGAGCTGGTGCTGGCCGCAGATCTACCCATGCTCGAGCTCGATGCCGTGCTGTTCGAGCAGGTACTGTTCAATTTGCTCGATAACGCCGCGAAATACTCGCCGCCCGACACCGCGATCGCGATCAGGAGCCGGCGCGAGCGTGATCAGGTGGTGCTGGAGGTTGCCGACGAGGGGGCCGGCATTCCGCCGGACGAGCTCGAGAGCGTGTTCGACAAGTTCTACCGCGTGCAGAAGGGCGACCATGTCCGTCCGGGCACCGGGCTCGGGCTTGCCATCTCGCGCGGCTTCGTCGAGGCGATGCGCGGTACGATCACGGCCGCCAACCGCAGCGACCGGAGCGGGGCGATCCTCACCATTCGTCTGCCCGTTCCGGCACAGACCCACGCATTGGATACCGCCGCATGAGTGCAGCTGCGATCAAGGTTCTGGTGATCGACGACGAGCCGCCGATCCGCAAATTGTTGCGGATGGGACTCTCAACACAGGGCTACGAAATCCTGGAGGCGTCGAACGGCAAGATCGCCTTGGAGAAGCTCACAGAGGGGCCGGCCTTGATCATTCTCGATCTCGGCTTGCCCGATATCCAGGGCCATGAGCTGCTGCGCACCATCCGCGCCCGCAATGAGGCGGTGCCGATCGTCGTGCTGTCGAGCCGCGGCGACGAGGCCGGCAAGGTGCAGGCGCTGGATCTCGGCGCAGATGATTATCTGACCAAGCCGTTCGGCATGGACGAGCTCTTGGCACGCCTGCGCACCGCGCTACGCCACCAGCTCCAGGTGCAGGGCGAGCGCCCGATTTTTCGCACCGGCGATCTCTCGGTCGATCTCGTGCGGCGCATCGTCAAGCTCGGCGAGCGCGAGATAAAGCTGTCGCCCAAGGAATACGACCTGCTGCGCGTGCTGGTCCAGCATGCGGGCAAGGTGTTGACCCATCGCTTCCTGCTCAAGGAGCTCTGGGACGAGCTGACTGATGCGCAATACTTGCGCGTCTACGTCCGCCAGCTCCGCCAGAAGATCGAGGCCGATCCGGAGCGCCCGCAATATGTGCTGACCGAGACGGGAATCGGGTATCGATTGAAGGCGGGGGATTGAGTTGGTCGTCGTTCCGGGGCGAGCGAAGTATCGAACTATGGTGCGCAATTGCGCACCTGAGAACCTCGAGATTCCGGGTTCGCCTCTTCGAGGCGCCCCGGAATGACGTTGCTTGTTAGCCCGCCTTCCGATGCCGTGCCCTCGCGCGGTGCGCCTTATTGGCAGCTTGCCGCCGGCCGGTTGCGCGCCTCGCATGCGACTTCGCGGCCGTCTTCTTTCCGCCGCGCCCCTTCAGGCTCTGCTTCAACGCATCCATCAGGCTGACGACGTTGCTTGGCCGCTCCTCCGGCTCCGGCAGTTCGATCGTCTTGCCGCTCGCCTTGCGCTTCATCAGTGCCTTCAACGCGATCTCGTACTCGTCCTTGAATTTGCTGGGATCGAAATGCGCGGCCTTGGTGTGCAGGATGTGGCCCGCGAGCTCGACCATGTCCCTGGTGATCTTCGGGCTCTTGATGTCGTCGAAAAACTGGTCTTCGTCGCGCAGCTCGTAGGGGAAGCGCAGCGTGGTGCCAAGCAGGCCTTTGCCAAGCGGCTCGATCGCGATGATGTGCTCGCGGTTGGTGAGCACGATCTTTGCGAGCGCGACACGCTCCTGGTCCTTCATGGCGTCGCGGATCACGGCAAAGGCGTCGATCGCCGCCTTGCCTTCGGGCGCGATATAATAGGGATGGTTGAGATAGCGCTGGTCGATCTCCTCGCTCGGCACGAAGCTCTCGATGTCGATGGTGTGGTTGCTCTCGATTTGGACGGCCTCGATCTCCTCCGACTCGATCTCGACGTATTTGCCTTTGCGCAACTCGTAGCCGCGACCCTTCCGGTCACTTTCGACGACGTCGCCGGTCTCGGCATCCACCATCTGCTGCTTGAGGCGGTGCCGGTCTCGCGGTTGATCATGTGAAACCGGGTCTTCTCGGCCGCCGTGGTCGCGGGGTAGAGTACGACCGGGCAGCTCACCAGCGAGAGTTTCAACGTTCCCTTCCAATAGGCGCGCGGAGCCATTCCGTTCTCCAGTGATTTCAAGAGGTTTTGGAACCCCAACCGCGCGATCGGGTTTTGGTTCCGGGTGGGACTTTTGCCGTGATAGGCTGAATGCCGAAAGAGAAGCGGGACCGGTCGTGCTGCAAAAACTCTCCACTTACCGAAAGAAGCGTGACTTCGAGAAGACGCCGGAGCCGTCGGGCAAGACGGCAGTGGCGCCATCGAAGCAGCGGCGTTTCGTGATCCAGAAGCATGATGCCACCCGGCTGCATTATGATTTGCGCCTCGAATTCGATGGCGTGTTCAAGTCCTGGGCGGTGACCAAGGGCCCCTCGCTCGATCCGCACGACAAGCGGCTGGCGGTCGAAGTCGAGGATCACCCGCTCGACTATGGCGACTTCGAAGGCACGATTCCCGAAGGGCAGTATGGCGGCGGCACGGTGATGCTGTGGGACCGCGGCACCTGGGAATCCGATGATCCCGAAGCTGGCTTCAAAAAGGGCGACCTCAAGTTCACCCTGCATGGTGACAAGCTGCATGGAAGCTGGGTGCTGGTGCGCATGCGCAACCGCGGCGGCGAAAAGCGCACCAACTGGCTGCTGATCAAGCACCGCGACGAATATGCCAGCGAAGACGACGACATTCTGGCGGAGGACAAGTCGGTCGCCTCCGGCCGCGCCATGGCGCAGATCGCCGGAGGCAAGGGACGCGCGCCAAAGCCGTTCATGCTGGCGAAGGGCGCGGGCAAGGCCGATGCGGTCTGGCAGTCCAATCGTGCCGAGGAGACCAAGGGGCGTACGGTTAAGCCCGCGCCTCGCACGGCGCTGAAGGTCGGCAAGCCGGCGAAGAAGAAGACTACCACCGCAACGACCGCTAAAAAGGTCTCGGAGATGCCGGACTTCGTCGCGCCACAGCTCTGCACGCCGGTCGAGCGGCCGCCGGCCGCCGACGGCTGGTGCCACGAGATCAAGTTCGACGGCTACCGCGTCCAGCTCCGCACCGAGGACGGCAAGGCGACGCTGAAGACGCGCAAGGGCCTCGATTGGACCGATAAGTTCGCTTCGATCGCGAAGGAGGCGGGTGGGCTTCCCGATGGCATGATCGACGGCGAGATCGTCGCGCTCGATCACAATGGCGCGCCGAATTTTTCCTCGCTCCAGGCCGCTCTGTCGGACGGCAAGACCGAGGAGCTGATCTTTTTTGCTTTTGATCTGCTGTTCGCCGATGGCCTCGATTATCGCCGCCTGCGGCTGGGCGAACGCAAGGAGCGCCTGAAGAAGTTGCTGGAGGCGCGCAAGCGCAAATCCGGCCAGATTCGCTATGTCGAGCATTTCGAGAGCGGTGGCGATGCCGTGCTGCAATCGGCCTGCAAGCTGGAGCTTGAGGGGGTGGTGTCGAAGAAGCTCGATGCCCCTTACCGGTCGGGCCGCACCGAGAGCTGGACAAAGGCGAAGTGTCGCGCTGGCCATGAGGTCGTGATCGGCGGCTACAAGACCACCAATGGAAAATTCAGCTCGCTGATGGCGGGCGTGCATCGCGACGATCATCTCGCTTTCGTCGGCATGGTCGGGACCGGGTTTGGCGCCGACAAGATCAAACGCATCATGCCGTCGCTGAAAGCCATGGAAGCCAAGGAAAGCCCCTTCGGCGGCAAGAATGCGCCGAAGAAGACGCGGGACGTGCATTGGCTGAAGCCGGAACTTGTCGCCGAGATCGAGTTTGCCGGCTTCACCGCGGACGGCAACATTCGTCAGGCCGCCTTCAAGGGCCTGCGCCAGGACAAGCCGGCGGAGGAGGTGGAGGCGGAGACGCCGGCGGATGTCGAACTGGCAAAACCTGCGGACAGGAAGCGTGCCGCCTCGAGGGCGAGCAAGCCATCGAAGGCTGGCACCTCCGGAGTCATGGGGGTCGTCATCTCCAAGCCGGAGAAGGAGCTATGGCCGGATGGCGGAGACGGCGGGGGCATCACCAAGCTCGATCTCGCGCGATACTTCGAGGCGGTCGGCGCATGGATGATCGAGCACATCAAGGGCCGTCCCTGTTCGATCCTGCGCGCGCCTGACGGCATTGGCGGCGAGAAGTTCTTTCAGCGGCATGCCATGCAGGGCACCTCGAACCTGCTCGAACTTGCAAAGGTGTCCGGCGATCGCAAGCCGTATTTGCAGATCGACCGCATCGAGGGACTCGCCGCGGTGGCACAGATCGGCGGGGTCGAGTTGCACCCATGGAATTGCGCGCCTGATGCTTATGACACGCCGGGCCGGCTGGTGTTCGATCTTGATCCGGCCCCCGACGTCAGGTTCGCCGAGGTCGTCGAAGCGGCGAAGGAGATGCGGCAGCGGCTCACCGATGTCGGCATGGAGAGCTTCTGCAAGACCACGGGCGGAAAGGGGCTGCACGTCGTGGTGCCGCTGCTCTACGGCGCGGGCGATAGCGTGAGCTGGAAGGAAGCCAAGGCTTTCGCGCAAGGCGTCTGCCAATGGATGGCAAACGATGATCCCGAACGCTATCTGCTCAACATGTCGAAGAAGCTGCGCAACGGGAAGATCTTCCTCGACTATCTGCGCAATGATCGTATGTCGACGGCGGTGGCGCCGCTGTCGCCCCGAGCGCGCGCTGGTGCCACGGTGTCGATGCCGCTGACCTGGGCGCAGGTGAAGGGCGATCTCGATCCGAAGCGCTATACGGTGCGCACTGTGCCCGGCCTGCTGGCGCGATCGAAGGCATGGGATGGCTATGACGATGCGGCCGCGCCGATCAAGGCGGCGATCAAGAAGCTTGCGGGGAAGATGAAGTAGGTCGGTGCTACGGGCGTAGCTCTTGTAGGGTAGGCAGAGCGACTTGTCCGCCGTAGCTCGAAGAGCGAAGGCGGAAGCGTGCCCACCATCTTTTTGTAGCGGAGAGGAAAGGTGGGCACGGCGCAAAGGCGCCTTTGCCCACCCTACGAGATCCTCGTTGTGTCGCTAGATCCGTCCCATCAGCAGCAGGATCAGCAGAATGACGATGATGAGGCCGAGGCCGCCGCCGCCATAGTAACCGGTGCCATAGAACGGACCGCCGCCGATGCCGCTGAAGCCGCCGAGCAGCGCGATGACCAAAATGATCAGAATGATCGTACCGATAGACATGCGAATCTCCTCCAGCCCTTTGTTGAAAGGGTCGTTTGCACCTGTCCCTTTGTGCGGAGGCAACTTGCCGCATGTTTTAAAGTTCCGGATTCGAAACGGGACGGCAGGTCCCAACTTGCATGGAACCTTTGCGCGTCCCGACGGCATGATTATGTGAGGATCAGTCACCACGGGCAGAGACCATGTCAGCACCGCTTGTCGTTTCCATTCCGCATCGTCTCGGCCGCGAGGAGGCGGTGCGTCGGCTCAAGACCGGG
Source organism: Bradyrhizobium sp. T-1 (assembly GCF_053592855.1). NCBI lineage: Bacteria > Pseudomonadati > Pseudomonadota > Alphaproteobacteria > Hyphomicrobiales > Nitrobacteraceae > Bradyrhizobium > Bradyrhizobium sp. T-1. Next base: position 2,051,219 of record NZ_CM132115.1, read on the forward strand.
CTCGGCCGCGCTGCAGCGAGCATTCCCGTGATGCAGGTCGAGGAGGAGCGCTGGAGCGGCGACAGTATGAATTTCCGCATCCGCGCGCTCGGACAGATCGCGAGCGGCCAGGTCGACGTCGCCGACGATCATGTGAAGGTCGAGGTGGTGCTGCCGTGGTTATTGCAGCGCTTCGCGGAGATGGCGCAGGCCGCGATCCGCAAGCGCGGGCAATTGCTGCTCACCAAGGACGAAGGCAAGTAGGCGTCAGGCGCGGACGCGTTGCTGCGCGGATCTGATGGCGCTTGCCGTGCGGGCCTCGATGACGGCAGCAGGAAAATCGCGAAAAGCCCGCGTGACTGGAAGCTCGTTGCTCGCGAGGCCCGGAGCGGTATAGCCGGCGATGTCGACTGTCGCGTCAAGACCCTCCAGCGTGGGCCATTCCCGGCCCGCTTGTGTGAAGGGCGCGAACTGGCGCCCGGTCACGACGATCGCCGCGTCGCGACCATGGCGGCGGGCAAAGGCGATGATGTGGTCCGCGTGCGTGCCGCTTACCTCCAGCGGTTGATATTCGCCCTGTGCAAAGACGTCGGCGAGCGCGTTGCGCAGCTTGAGCAGATGCCGGGTCCAGGCGAGCTTGAGCTGGCCATCCGGCCAGCTCTTGATCAGGCTGGTCCAATCCGGCGCCTCCAGGGCACCCAGGGCCGTGCTGCGCGCGGCAAAATCCACCGAGCGGCGGTTGTCGGGATCGACCAGCGAGAGGTCCCAATGTTCGGTGCCTTGGTAGAAATCGGGTATGCCCGGCAGTGTTGCCTTCAGTGTGAGCTGACTCAGTGAGTTCAGCGCGCCGAGCAACGCGATGCGACGGGCCAGCGTCTGAAGCGCCGCCAGGAATTCGCCCGACAGCGTGGGATCGAGGATCTTCGCGATGAAGTCCCTTATGCCGCTCTCATACGCCTCATGCGGATTGAGCCAGCTCGTTTCTTCCTTGCCCTCGCGCGCGGCTTTCAGCGCATAGGCCTGGATGCGTTCGACCAAGTCGGCATCCAGCGGCCCTTGAAGCGGCCAGGCGCCGAGCAGGGTTTGATAGAGCATGTACTCGAACGTGGCCGACGGCGCGCGCAGATTGCCGTGCAGGGAGAGGTGCGGCGCGTTGAGCACCTTCCAACGCGCCACTGCGCTGGTCCATTCGCCGGGAATCTCGCTGAGCGCCGCGATCCGTGTGCGGGCATCCTCGCCACGCTTGGTGTCATGGGTGGCGGTCGCCGTCATCCCTTGCGGCCATTCCCTGGCGCGGGCCCGCATGGCCTCGTGGAAGGCGGGAATAGTGAGGCCTTTGCTCGCGGGATCGCCGCCCACCTCGTTCAGCGCCAGCAGCCGGTGGAATTGATAGAACGCCGTGTCCTCCAGCGACTTGGCCATCATCGGCCCGGTGAACTGCTGCACCTTCAGTGCGAAGCGGCGCACGCGCGGGGCGCTGTGCGGCGGGCGACCGGGCTTGAGCAGGTCCATGGTCAAGGCGTCGCGCAGGAAGTCGAAGATGCCTTCGTCTGCGGCGAACCACTCGGCGCGCGCGCGCGCGATGGTGTCGTCGATCAGCTTGCGATCAAGGGCCGTTGGGCCACTGTGGGTCAGGTAGGTGCGGTAGACCGGGAAGTGCAGCACATACAATTCCAGCGCCTGCCGCAGGCTGTCGGCGGAGAAGTCCCGGGTCGAATAGTGCCCGTTGGCGATGCGCGCGAGCAGGCGCGTCAGCACGGTGAATTCGCTGGTCAGCAGCGTCTCCAGCACGCGCCTTTTGGCGTCCTTGACGTAAGGCGCGAGCCGTGGCGGCCGGTTGCTGATTTGCCGCCAGGTCTCGTCCAGCGCCTCCAGCCCGTTAGGCTCGACCAGCACCTGGATGATGGCGTTCATCCACTCATAGCCGGTGGTGCCCTGAACGCCGGCGAAGTGCGGCAGCTTCTCGTGCTCGCAGAGGATCTTTTCGATCACGGTGTAGAACGGCTTTGTGTTGCCTTGCGCGTCACGCACGAGGCGACGCAGCCGCTGGCAATATTGCGCGGGATCGCGCAGGCCGTCGATGTGATCGAGGCGGATGCCTTGCAGCTTGCCGTCGGCGACGAGCTGCTTCACCAGCCGGTGCGTCGCGGCGAATGTGCTCGCCTCCTCGACACGCAGGCCGGCGAGCCCGTTGACGTCGAAGAAGCGGCGATAGTTGATGTCGCTGGAGGCGAGCCGCCAGTGCCCGAGCTTGTAGTGCTGGCGCTCCAGCAGATGATGCAGCGCCAGCGTCTGCGCCGGGCGGTCTTGGGCCGCGCGGTAGGCGGCGAGGCCGTGGATAATGATGTCGGCGCTGCCTGTGATCTCCTTCAGCTCGGCCTTGAAGGCGGGGGCTTCCTTGCGGTTCGGCCTGCGCAGGCCCGTGTAGCGCGCGGCGAGCGAGAGCAGGCGCTTGCCGGCCACGGTATCGGCGGCGTCCGACTCCTTCACGATCATTCGCAATATCTCGCCATAGCGCTCCGGCGCGATCGGCAGGCGATGCTCGAAATACCAGGCGGAAAAGCTACCCTCGTCGGGATCGTAGCGCAGCTCGATCTCGCCGCGCTCCAGCGCCTCGCCATAGGACGCGCCGAGGATCGGCAGCAGCACGCCGCCGCGGGCGCGGAAGGCCAGTTGATCCCAGTCGATATCGAAGGAGATCGCGTGCGGCGAGGCCTGGCCCCATTCCAGCACGTCGAGCCACCAGGGATTGTCGGCGAAGTGTACGCCGACGTGATTGGGCACGAAGTCGATGATGAGGCCGAGGTCGTGCCGTTTGAGCGCCTCGCTCAGCCGCGCGAAGCCGGCTTCGCCGCCGAGCTCCGGATTGAGCTGGCTGTGATCGACGGTGTCGTAGCCGTGAGTCGAACCCTTGCGGGCCTTCATCACCGGAGAAGCATAGAGATGGGTGATCCCGAGCGCCTTCAGATAAGGCACCACCGAGGCGGCCTTGTCGAAGTCGAAATCCGCGGTGAGCTGAAGCCTGTAAGTCGCGAGAGGAATCGCGGAAGGCATATCAACCTCCGAGATACCAAGCCACAGACCAGGGCGGAAGCCGGTCGCCGGCCGCGCCGCCCCAGATCGGCGTGCCCGCATGATTGCTGGAATGGACGATATCCTTGCCCGACAGATTGGCAGTGAGCCGCAGCGTCGTGCCATCGCCCATGCGCCAATGCGCGGTGAGCAGGCCACCGTCTGCCGCCTCGGCGTCGCCGAAACGCGCGCCCTTTAGCCGCGGTGCGATTTCCTTGCGGCGAAGCGCGAGCAGATCGCGCACCAGCGCAAGCCGTCCGTCCTGCTCCGGCGTGCGGCCGCTCCAGTCGAGCAAGGCCGATTGCGGCGTCGTGGGAGCGAGCGGGTCCGGCACCTCGTCGCCATACTTTTCGTAGGCCCAGGCATACTCCTGTTTGCGCCCCTTGCGCACGGCGTCGGCAAGCCCGCCCTGGAAATCGCAGAAGAACGGGAAGGGGGCTTTTGAGCCCCACTCCTCACCCTGAAACAGCATCGGCACCATCGGCGCGAGCAGCGTCACCGCAAGCGCCGCCTCGATCTGCTCAGGCGATGCCAGGCTCTCGAGCCGTTCGCCGAGCGGCCGGTTGCCGATCTGGTCGTGGTTCTGCAGGAAATTGACGAAGGTCGCCGGCGGCAGTTCACCGCTCGCCTCGCCGCGCGGCTTCTTGCCCCAGAATTCCGAGATCTCGCCCTGATAGACGAAGCCGGAAGCGAGCGCGCGCGCCAGATCCATGCGCGGTGTCTGATAGTCGGCGTAGTAGCCGGCGTGCTCGCCGGTCAGGATGACATGCCAGGCGTGGTGATAATCGTCATTCCACTGTGCGCGATATTGGCCACTCGGCGGCTCCTGCGCGGCATTGAGCAGGCCGGCGCGGTTGTCCCCGTTTTCCAGCACGAGATGAATGTGCCGCCCCGTGGCCTTGGCGAGCTCGCCCGCGGTGACGCTGAGGTCCTGCAACATCGATTGCTCGCCGGGGATCGCCATGATGTGGTTGGCGGCATCCAGCCTCAAGCCGTCGAAGCGATAGTCGGTCAGCCAGGACAACGCATTCTCGACCGCGAAAGCCCGGACCTGCGGCACGCGATAATCGATCGCGCTGCCCCAGGGAGTGTGCGCATCGGTGAAGAAGCTCGGCGCGTAGCGGCCGAGGTAATTTCCTTCGGGCCCAAAGTGATTGTAGACGACGTCAAGAAACACCATCAGCCCGCGCAGATGTGCTTCGTCGATCAGCGCCTTCAGCTGCTCGGGGCGGCCATAGGCGCTGTCGGGCGCGTACCACAGCACGCCGTCATAGCCCCAGCCGCGGCGGCCGGCGAAGTCGGCCAGCGGCATCAGCTCCAGCGCGGTGATGCCGGTCGCGACGAGATGATCGAGCTTGTCGATCATGGCGCGATAGGTGCCGTCCGGCGTGAAGGTGCCGACATGGGTCTCGATCAGCACCGTCTCTTCCCAGGGGCGGCCGCGCCATTCCTTTGCGCGCCACGCAAATGCGTCGTGATCGATCACCTCGCTCGGGCCGAACACGTCCTCGGGCTGGAACGCGGATGCCGGATCGGGCACGTCGATCTCGTCGTCGATCCTGAATTTGTAGGGGCTGCCGACGGACAGGCCGCCGATCTCGGCGACATACCAGCCATCCTGTCGACGCTGCATCGCGTGCCGCCGGTCGAGCAGCAGATCGACCCGACGCGCACCGGGCGCCCACAATCGGAACGACACGCCGTCCTTGGTCGGCCTCGCCCCGAATGATGGCCTCATAGCGCCCCCGCGAAGGCGAGCACGGAGCGCGGCGGCGCCTTGCTGTCGCTTCCGGCCAGGAAATCAACGCTGTTCAGCTTGGCATCCGTCGTGTTCAGGATCTGCTGCCAGCTCTTGTATTCGGGCATTTTGGGCAATTTGAATGCAATCTCTTCGGGGGCTGCGTTCAATACGATAAAGATCGCCGCGCTGCCCGGTTCCATCGGTCCCATCACATAAGAGAGAAACCGCCCATCCGGGAATGTCCAGTCGCTTTCCGTCATCTCGTCGCCGGCGGGCGTCAGCCACAGCGCACCGTAGGAGATGCCGTCCTTAGGCCTGCCGTCGAGCCAGCGATGGCTGCGAAGCTGCGAGAAGCGGCGGCGGATGTCGGCGAGACCTGAGACGAAATCGACCATGTCGTCGTCGTCCCTGCCAAGATTGTCCCAGCCGACCCAGCCAACCTCGTTGTCCTGGCAATACGCGTTGTTGTTGCCGGACTGCGTGTTGCCGATCTCGTCGCCGGCAAGGATCAGGGGGATGCCCTGCGCCAGCATCAGACAGGCCAGCGCATTCTTGCGCAGCTGCCGTCGCAGCGCGAGGATGTTGGGATCGTCAGTCGGGCCCTCGACACCGCAATTGTTGCTGTGGTTGTCGTTGGAGCCGTCGCGATTGTCCTCGCCGTTGGCTTCGTTGTGCTTTTCGTTGTAGCTGAAGAGGTCCGCGAGCGTGAAGCCGTCGTGCACGGTAATGTGGTTGATGCTGGCGCGCGGCCGCCGTCCGTCATGGTTGAACAGGTCGGACGACGCCGTCATGCGGCTGGAGATATCGCCGATCAGGCTGCCTTCGCCGCTCCAGTAGCGGCGCATGGCGCTGCGATAGCGATCGTTCCACTCCGACCATTGCGAAGGGAATGCGCCGACCTGGTAGCCGCCAAGCCCGAGGTCCCACGGCTCGGCGACGAGCTTGACGGTGGCGAGCACGGGGTCCTGGCGGATCGCGGTGAGGAAGGAGATGCCGCGGTCAAATCCGTTCGGGCTACGCGCGAGCGTGGTGGCGAGGTCGAAGCGGAAGCCGTCGACATGGCAGACCTCGACCCAGTAGCGCAGCGAGTCCATCACCATCTGCAGCACGCGCGGATGGGTCAGGTTCACCGACGAGCCGCAGCCGGTGAAGTCGTCATAGTAGCGCGGGTTCTCGCGGTTCAGCCAGTAATAAGAGGCGTTGTCGATGCCGCGATAGCACAGCGTAGGTCCGAGATGATTGCCTTCGGCGGTGTGATTGTAGACGACGTCGAGCATCACTTCGATGCCGGCGTCGTGCAGGCGTGCGACCGTGGTGCGGAAGGAATCGAGCGCATTGTCCTGGGCGTAGCGCGGCTCGGGTGCGAAGAAGGACAGCGTGTTGTAGCCCCAATAATTGGCGAGCTTCTTCTCGACCAGGATGCGGTCGTCGACGAAGCTGTGGATCGGCAGCAGCTCGATGGTCGTGACGCCCAGTTTCTTCAGGTGCTCGATCATCGCCGGCGACGACAGCCCGCCATAGGTGCCGCGCAAATTCGGCGGCACGTCGTCGCGCTTCTGCGTCAGGCCCTTGACGTGGGCCTCGTAGATGATGGTGTCTTCCCAGGGAATGTTGGGGCGGATCTCGCGCCGGCCCCAGTTGAAGGTCTCGTCGACTACGACGGCCTTGGGCATGCCGCGCGCATTATCGCGCCGGTCGAACGACAGGTCCTCGCGCGCCGAGCCGGTGCGGTAGGCGAAATGTGCGTCGCTCCAGACCAGACGTCCAGCAAGGCGCTTGGCGTAGGGGTCGAGCAGCAGCTTGTTGGCGTTGAAGCGGTGACCGTGCTCGGGCTCGTAGGGGCCGTGCACGCGATAGCCGTAAAGCTGGCCCGGCGAGACGTCGTTGAGATAGCCGTGCCAGACATCCTCGGTGCGCTCCGGCAGCTCGATGCGCTCGAGCTCGCGCCGCCCCTGGGTGTCGAACAGGCATAGCTCGACCTTCTGTGCGTTAGCGGAAAACAGCGCGAAATTGGTGCCGCGTCCGTCCCAGCTTGCACCGAGGCGTGCGGGCGATCCAGCAGTCAGGCGCATCGGTCAGCTTTCCGGAACGAGGAAGATCGCGGCAAGCGGCGGAATGGTGAGACGGAGCTCCGGCCTCTTGCCGTCAACGGTCTGGACCTCGCCGATGTTCCCGACATTGGTGCCGCCGTAATGGGCGGAGTCAGAATTGAAGACTTCTTTCCACTTGCCGGCAAAGGGCACGGGGACGCGATAGTTGCGGTAGACGTTGGGCGAGAAGTTGACGATCACCAGGCACCGCGCGTGCTCGTCAAATCCCTTGCGCAGCCAGGCGAACACGTTGCGGTTGGCGTCATCGGTGATGAGCCATTCGAAGCCGGCCTGGTCGCAATCCATCTGGTGCAGCGCCGGCACCGCGCGATAGAGCCGGTTGAGGTCGCGGATCAGCGCCTGGACGCCGGAATGATACTTGTATTCGAGCAGGTGCCAGTCGAGCGACTGGTCGTGATTCCATTCCCGGCTCTGCGCGATCTCGCCGCCCATGAACAGCAGCTTCTTGCCGGGATGGCCGAACATGAAGCTGTAGTAAGCGCGCAGATTCGCAAAGCGCTGCCACTCGTCGCCGGGCATGCGGCCGAAGATAGAGCGCTTGCCGTGCACGACCTCGTCATGCGACAGCGGCAGGATGAAATTCTCCGAGAAGGCGTAGTGCAGGCCGAACAGGATCTCGTCGTGGTGATATTTGCGGTGGATCGGATCCTTGCTGATGTAGTTCAGCGTGTCGTGCATCCAGCCCATATTCCACTTGTAGCCGAAGCCGAGCCCGCCGAATTCGACCGGGCGCGATACCTGCGGCCATGCGGTGGATTCTTCGGCCGCCGTGGTCGCCTGCGGGAAGCGCGCGAACAGCTCGGTGTTGAAGCGGCGCAGGAAGTTGATCGCCTCGATGTTCTCGCGGCCGCCATACTGGTTCGGAATCCAGGCGCCGGGCGGGCGGCTGTAGTCGAGGTAGAGCATGGACGCGACCGCATCGACGCGCAGTCCGTCGATGGCGTAGCGCTCCAGCCAGAACAGCGCGTTCGACACCAGGAAGTTCGTCACTTCGGTGCGGCCGTAATTGTAGATCAGCGTGCCCCAGTCGAGGTGGCGGCCCTGCAGCGGGTTGGCGTGCTCGTAGAGTGAAGTGCCGTCGAAGCTGCCGAGCCCGTGCGGATCGTCCGGGAAATGACCGGGCACCCAGTCGAGCAGCACGCCGATGCCCTCTCGGTGGCAGGCATCGATCAGCGCGGCAAAATCCTCTGGTGAGCCGAAGCGGCTGGTCGGTGCATAGAGGCCGGTCGGCTGATAGCCCCAGGAGCCGTCGAACGGATGCTCGCTCACGGGCAGGAATTCGAGATGGGTGAAGCCCATGTCGCGGGCATAGGCCGGCAGCTGCTCGGCGAGCTCGCGATAGGTCAGCCACTCATTGCCGTCCTTGCGCCGCCACGAGCCGAGATGGACCTCGTAGATCGACATCGGCGCCGACAGCGCATTGATACCGTCGGGCGCGGGCCGCGGTCGTGGCAGATGCGCCTCGTCGAACACGATCGAAGCCGTCTTCGGCCGCAGCTCGCTGGCGAACGCCATGGGATCGGACTTGAGCGGCAGCAGGTGGCCGTGTGGCCCGATGATCTCGAATTTGTAATGGTCGCCGGCCGTGGCGTTCGGGATGAACAATTCCCAATAGCCGGCGCCGCGTACTCGCATCGGGTGACGCCGCCCGTCCCAGAAATTGAAATCGCCGACCACCGACACGCGACGTGCATTCGGCGCCAGCACGACGAAGCCGATACCGTCGATACCTTCGAGGCGCATCGGATGCGCGCCGAGCTTGTCGTAGATGCGCTGATGCGTGCCTTCGCCGAGCAGATAGAGATCGAAATCGGTCAGGATCGGCGGAAAGCGATAGGCATCCTCGAACTCGACGACATTGTCGCCGAATTTGGCGCGGAGCTGATAGTGCTTCGAGCCGTTGGGCAGGGCGCCGATGAACAGGCCCGAGGCGTGGACCCGGTCGAGCTTCGCCACCTCGCCATGCTCGCCCACCGCCTCGACATTGGACGCGTCGGGCAGGAAGGCGCGCACCACGCTCCTGCCGCCCTCGGGATGCAGCCCGAGATAATGGAAGGGGTCGGAGTGGCGGCCCTCGATAATGGCATAGGCTTCGGCTGGCAGTTTAGGCATGGGCTTCGCTCTCGGCACTGGACAGAATGCGAAGCAGGCCGGTCAGCGGCGCATGGAGCCCCTCCGGCCGGTGGGACAGCTCGTACTCTACCTCGTCGAACGCTTGATCAAGCAGGAAAAACCTTAACATGCTTTCCGCCGAATGGTCCTTTTTCGGCCAGAGCCGCCGGTCGGTCATGGCCTCGCGGTAGGCGGACAGGAAGGTCGCGGTGGCGCGGTCACGCCATTCGTCAAGCGCGGTCGTCAGCCGGCTCAGCTCGTCGCTCCCCCCTGAGAGGGCCCGGTGAAGCGCCGCGTTAACCGAAAGATCAATCGAGCGGATCAGGCCCGCGACGTCGCGCGCCGCCGGCAACCTGCGCCGCTTGTCGGCCAGGGCGAGATGCGGATCGCCGTCGAAGTCGATGATGAAGATGTCGTCCTTCACGATCAGGGTCTGCCCGAGGCGGAAGTCGCCATGATGACGGATGTTCAACCCGCTGATGTCGGATGGCAAGAGCGCGTTGACGCGGTCCGCCAGGGTCGCGCGCGCCGCGATGAGCTGGTCGATCAGAGGCCGGTCGCCCTCGCGCAGGCCCTCCCGGCTGTCGGCAAGCCGCTCGAAGACCCGTTCTGCCCGTCCCTTGAGGTCGGACGCCCATTGCTTGACGTGCGCGGGGGCGATCGGCTCAGGGGCAAGATCGGTGGGTTTTGCGGCGGCGAGCGCCATGTGCAGCTCGGCTAGCCGCCGGCCGGTTTGCGCCATGAAGTGCAGATAGGGCGCCTGCTCCTGGGTCTCGCGATGCATTTCGCCTGGCGGCAGCACTCGTTGCTCGTCGACATAGCGGTCGAGATAGCCCGCGGTGACGGCCCAACCGTCACCCTGGTTTTCGACATAGGCATGCAGGACGCCGAGCGCGCTGCCTCTGTCGCCCTCGACCAGCTCGACGCTGCCGAGCAGCGCCGGTGTGTTGGGGAAGCGTGCGACCTCGGTGAGATAGTGGCCGATCTCGATCTCCGGGTTGGGGCCGCTTTCGAGCCGGCGATAGATCTTGGCGACATATTGGTTGTCGACCAGCGCGGTGCTGTTCGACTGCTCGACCGTCCGGATGCGCGCGGGCTCCTTCGCGGTGTAATCGGCGAACCGGCTCGTCGGCCTGAACTCGAGCCGCAGATTGTTCTCGTCCACCACCAGGTTCTGCGACAAACCTCGCAGGAAAAGCCCTATGAAGATCTGGTCAGTCGCGACGTCGAGCAGCGTGCCTTCGCGTGCGCCCTGGCGCACCGCAGCGAGTGCCTTCGGGTTGAAGCGCTCGCGGTCGAAGCGGACCCACTCGATCTGCATCGGCAGCACGTAGCGCGTCGTGACGTCGTCCTGCGTCGTCTCGAAGAACGCAATCCAGGGCCGGTTGTCGCCGATGTCGCTGAACGGCACCGCCGACGTCAGCGTAGCCTGGATGTGCTTGGAATTATGCTCGGGATACCAGCGCGTCCGTGACAAGAATCCCGGCAGCACGTCGCGCTCGAATACGCTGCGCTCTCGTGCCAGCGACACCCAGTTCGAATTGACCGGCACCACCAGCGTCTCGAATTCCGGGACCGCGCGCGGCGCCACCGGCTCGGATTTGTCGCGCTCCTGGAGCTGGAACCAGTAGAAGCCGTAGGGCCCCAGCGTGATCATATAGGGCAGCTCTCCGATCGCCGGGAAGCGGGTGCGGCCGAGCATCTCCTGCGGGATGCGATCCTTCCAGGGCGTCAGGTCGAGCTCGGTCGCCTGCGCCGCGCGCGACAGATTGGCGACACAGAGGATCACCTCGTCGCGATATTGCCGGACATAGGCGAGCACGGACCGGTTGGCCGGGCGGATGAAGGTCATGGTGCCGCGGCCGAAGGCGAGCGTCGACTTGCGCACCGAGATCAGGCGCTTGGTCGCATTGAGTTGCGAGGACAGGCTGCGCGACTGCGCTTCCACGTTGACCGAATCGTAGCCGTAGACCGGATCCATGATCGGCGGGGCGTAGAGGCGGGCGGGATCGGCGCGGGAGAAGCCGCCGTTGCGGTCGGGGCTCCACTGCATCGGCGTACGCACGCCGTTGCGGTCGCCGAGATAGATGTTGTCGCCCATCCCGATCTCGTCGCCGTAATAGATGATCGGCGTGCCCGGGAATGACAGCAGCAGCGAGTTCATCAGCTCGATCTTGCGGCGGTCGTTGTCCATCAGCGGCGCGAGACGTCTGCGGATGCCGACATTGATGCGGGCACGGGGATCGTTGGCGTAGGTGGTCCAGAGATAGTCGCGCTCGACGTCGGTGACCATCTCCAGCGTCAGCTCGTCGTGGTTGCGCAGGAACAGCGCCCATTGGCAGCTCGCCGGAATGTCCGGCGTCTGGCGCAGGATGTCGGTGATCGGGAAGCGGTCTTCCTGCGCGATCGCCATGTAGATGCGCGGCATCAGCGGGAAGTGGTAGGCCATGTGGCACTCGTCGCCACGGCCGAAATATTCCTGCACGTCCTCCGGCCACTGATTGGCCTCGGCCAGCAGCAGCTTTCCCTTGGAGTAGGCGTCGAGCTCCTGGCGCAGGCGCTTGATGATGGCATGCGTTTCAGGGAGGTTCTCGTTCGAGGTGCCCTCGCGCTCGCAGAGATAGGGAATCGCGTCCAGCCGGAAACCGTCGACGCCGGCATCCAGCCAGCGCTTCATCACCTGGATGATGGCGCTGACGACGCGCGGATTGTCGAAATTGAGGTCGGGCTGGTGTGAGAAGAAGCGATGCCAGTAGAACGCGCCGGCTTCCGGATCCCAGGTCCAGTTCGACTTCTCGGTGTCGGTGAAGATGATCCGCGTGCCCTGGTATTTCTGGTCGGTGTCGCTCCAGACATACCAATCGCGGGCGCTCGAGCCAGCCGGGCTGCGGCGCGCGCGCTTGAACCAGTTGTGCTGATCCGAGGTGTGGTTGACGACCAGCTCGGTGATGACGCGCAGGCCTCGCTTTTGCGCTTCCTGGATGAAGCGCTTGAAGTCCTTCATCGTCCCGAAATCGGGATTGACCGCGCCGTAGTCTGCGATGTCGTAGCCGTCGTCGCGGCCGGGCGACGGGTAGAACGGCAGCAGCCACAGTGCGGTGACGCCGAGATCCTGCAGATAGGGCAGCTTCTCGGTCAACCCGGCAAAATCGCCGATGCCGTCATTGTTGCTGTCGGCAAAGGCCTTGACGTGGAGCTGGTAGATGATGGCGTCCTTGTACCAGAGTTCATCCACGATCTCGGCAGCCTCGGCTTTCTTGGTGTCGACGGAAGACAGAACATTCATGGCGCGATCCTTACGCCAGGCAGCGGAAGAGCAGGGCCGGATCGCGGTAGGGATCGATACGCAACCTGATCCCGCCCCATTCGATGCGGGACTGTTCGCCTGTCATGAGATTTTCGATTGTCGTGACGTGGCGGCGTTCGCCGCCGACGTCGATGGTGAGGTCGCCGAGCGGCAACCAGAATTCGCGCACATGGCGCGAGAGGGCGATGGCCACAACGACAATGTTGGCCGGTTCGGCTGCTTCTTTCACGAAAGCGATCGTCTCGCCGTCCTCGATGCTGAGGAAGCGCAAATTGCTGGTCTGCTGCAGCGCCGCGTTGCCGTGGCGGATGCGGTTGAGCGCTGTGATCCAGGGTTTGATGTTGCCGGGCTTGTCCCAGTCGCGCTGCCTGATCTGATATTTCTCGGAATCCAGATATTCCTCGTGGCCGGGGACGGCCTCGTGCTCGAGCAGCTCGAAGCCGCTGTAAAGGCCGTAATTGCCCGACAGCGTCGCGGCCAGCGCGATGCGCGATTTGAACAACCAGGCTTCGCCACTCTGAAGATGATAGGGCAGCAGATCCGGCGTGTTGACGAACAGGTTCGGACGATAGAAGTCCCGCTCGGGATAGCGCGTGAGCTCGCCGAGATATTGCTCGAGCTCCCACTTCTGGGTGCGCCAGGGGAAATAGCTGAAGCACTGCGCGAAGCCGAGCTTGGCGAGGCCCTTCATCAGCTTCGGCCGCGCAAACGTCTTGGAGAACAGGATCACCTCGGGATGACGCGAGCGGATGTCGCGGATCAGCCACTCCCAGAATGGCAGCGGCGCGGTGTCGTGATTGTCGATCGCGAAGATGGTGACGCCGTGGTCGATCCAGAACAGCATGGCATCGCGGAAGGCGTTCCACAGCCCGATCCGGTCGACGGAGGCGAAATCGGGGATCACGATGTCCGAATAGGGATCATCCGCTGCCCGCACCGAACGGTCCGGCCGCCATTTGAACCATTCCGGATGCTGCGTCAGCCAGGGATGATCCGGCGAGCATTGCACGGCGAAGTCCAGCGCGAGCTCGAGGCCGTATTCCAGGCAGGTCGCGACCAGCGCGCGAAAATCCTCGATGATGCCGAGCTCGGGATGCAGCGCATCGTGCCCGCCCTCGGCCGCGCCGATCGCGTAAGGCGAGCCCGGCTCGCCTTCTGTCGCGACAGGCGAGTTGTTGCGGCCCTTGCGGCGGGTGCGGCCGATCGGGTGGATCGGCGTGAAATACAAGACGTCAAAACCCATCGCCGCGATATCGGGCACGCGGGCGATACAGTCGCGGAGCGTGCCGTGCTGGCCGGCAACCGCGCCCTGGCTGCGCGGCATCATTTGATACCAGGCACCGAAGCGCGCCTTGTCGCGGTCGATAACAAGCGGAAAGTTCGGCGAGCGAGTCAGGTCGGGGCGCGTCTGGCTCTCGGCCATGGCTTCGCCGAGTTCGGTCGCAAGCAGCGGCGCGACGTCGCCGCTGCCGAGATAGTCCTCGCATTGCCTGACAATGACGGCCGCGGCGTCTTGCCGCGCGCCATGCGCCTTGGTCAGCAGGCCGGCGCCCTCGATGGCATCGAGCGTGACGTCGCCGCCGGACTGCTGCTTGCGTTCGACCCCGTGGCGCCAGGTTGCGAATTCGTCGGTCCAAGCTTCGATGGCATAGACATATTGGCCGGGCTCGGTCGGCACGAACGCGCCGGACCAGCGGTCGTCGCCGTGACGGGTCATGCTCTCGCGCCGCCATTCCCGCTCCTGCTCGCCGCGCCAGACCAGCGCGGCGCGGATGGTGGCGTCGCCGTCGCGATAGATGTCGGCCCACACCTCGATCCGATCGCCCGCGATCCGCTTCACGGCGAAGCGGCCGCCATCGATCAAGGGATAGACGTCTTCGATCAGGAAAGCGCTGCCGGCAGCGGCACTCTCGACAGTTTGAATTGTCTTGTTCACGGTGATGCCATTGACAAGAAAGCAGGGGCCCGTTTCCCTTGTCGGGAACCTACGCTTGATACCTATATAGAAAGCCGCTTGTGTGTCATTGGTTCCCTTGGGAACGGCAGCCGCGGTTTGTGAGTTAAGTGCGACTAACCTCTTCCGCGACCACGTTAAAATCGATGCCCCCCGGCCGGTTGACGGCCTGCAAGCTGCGTGCCGAATGGACCTTTTAACTCAAGCCCGGATCAAGGGCGTTCAATCCGAATTCACAGATGCCCTCGGAAAGCTGCGCGTCACCGCGCCCGAGGCGCTCAAATCCATCCTCGACGCCCTGCCGGAGAAGCGGGTCTACCGCTTCGTCAGCGGGCCGGTCGTGGTGCGCGCGCTGGGTAATCCGCGCACCGAGCTCGCGGCCATTGGCTCCGCGCCGCTGCAATGGAAAATCAAGGCCGGCCGCAATGTCATCGCGCAGGGCGAGACCCGCGAGCCCGTGATCGCCTGGCCCGCCGGGCTGCCGCTTGGTTATCACCGGCTGACGTTGACTGATGCCACTGGCGAGACGGAAGAGGTGCCGATGATCGTGGCACCCGAGCGCGCCTTCGGCGGCGATTTCGACCGCGGCTGGCTGCTCGCCGTGCAGCTTTACAGCGTCCGCTCCGACCGCAATTGGGGCATCGGTGATTTCACCGATCTGGCGGGCCTTGTCAGGCTCGCCAAGCAATTGGGCGCCGATGGCGTCGGCCTCAATCCGTTGCATGTCCTGTTCGACGATCATCCGGCCGATTGCAGTCCCTATTCGCCGAACAGCCGGCTGTTTCTCAATCCGCTCTACATCGACGTCGAGGCCATCCCGGAATTTTCCGCAGATCTGATCCCCGACGCGGCTACGACGGCCGCGCGGCTGCGCGAAGGTGACCGTGTCCCCTATGCCGATATGGCGGCGCTAAAATGGCTGGGCCTGCGCGCCGCCTTCGACAGTTTCGTGAAAACTGCGAGCGGTGTCCGTCGTAACCAGTTCGATGCTTTCCGTGCCGACCGGGGCGCGCTGCTGTCGCGTTTTGCCTGTTTCGAGGTGCTGCGCCATCGTTTTACCGCGCCCTGGTGGGAATGGCCGGTGGAATGGCAGCAACCGGACGATGCCAAATGCGCCGGTTTGCGCAACGGTCCCGACAAGCACGAGGTCGAGTTCGTCGAATTCGTGCAATGGACCGCTGACGCGCAATTGCACGCGGCCAAGCAGCTCTCGGCCGAGCTCGGCATGCGCGTCGGGCTCTATCTCGACGTCGCCGTCGGCGTGCAGTCCAACGGCTTCGATGCCTGGAACGAGCAGACCGCGATCTCCCGCCACCTTGCGGTCGGCGCACCGCCTGATGTGCTGAACACGGTCGGTCAGGATTGGGGGCTGGCCGGCTTCAACGCGGGCGGCCTGGAGGCGCAATCCTTCGTGCCGTTCGCCGACATGGTGGCCGCCTCGATGCGGCATGCGGGCGCGATCCGGCTCGATCACGTGCTGGGACTGAAGCGGCTCTATCTGGTGCCACGCGGCTTCAAGCCTGACAACGGTGCCTATGTGCAGATGCCGCTCGAGGCGCTGCTGGCCGCGGTCGTGCGCGAAAGCGTTACCCACAAGTGCATCGTGATTGGCGAAGACCTCGGCACCGTGCCGGAAGGTTTTCGCGAGACCATGCAGGATTTCGGCATCTGGTCCTATCTCGTCATGATGTTCGAGCGCGACGATGCCGGCCATTTCCGCAACATCGACCATTACCGGCCGAACGCGCTGGTCACCTTGAACACGCATGATCTCTGCACCTATGCGGGCTGGCGCTCGTTCAGCGATCTCAGGATGAAGCGCTCGCTCGGCCTCGATCCCGGCGAGGACGACCAGGCGCGCTGGAATGCGCTCGGCGGGCTCGACGACATCCTGCGCCAGAACGGCATCAGCGCCAACGATCTCTATTCGGTGCTCAATTTCCTGTCGCGCACGCCGTCGCGGCTGCTCGCGGTGTCGATGGAAGATCTGCTCGGCGTGATCGATCAGCCCAACATTCCCGGCACGATCGACGAGCATCCGAACTGGCGCCAGCGCCTGCCTGTTGCCCTCGACAAGATCGCGTCCAAGGTCGATCTCGCGGCTTTGAAGGCCGCGACTCGGGAACGTTCGTTGCACGGCGGGAGTTGATGGGCCGAGGGTTTTCCAAGGCTCGGGTTTTCCAAGGCTCGCAAGACATTGTCACAGAAGATCGAGGACTATGCGCTGATCGGCGACTGCGAGACCGCGGCGCTGGTCGGACGCAACGGCTCGATCGACTGGCTGTGCTGGCCGGCCTTTGATTCCGACGCCTGCTTCGCCGCGATCCTTGGCACCCACAAGAACGGCCGCTGGCTGATCACGCCAAGCGACGAAGTGACGACGATTTCGCGCCGCTATCTCGGCAATACCCTCATTCTCGAAACACGCTTCGAGACCAGGAGCGGCACCGTTGCGCTGGTCGATTTCATGCCGCCACGCGGCAAGGCCTCCGATATCGTGCGGCTGGTGCGCGGCCTCACGGGCGCCGTGAAGCTGCGGATGGAGCTCGTGATCCGCTTCGGCTTTGGCGTCGACATTCCTTGGGTGCGGCGGATCGATCATTCGCTGCTGGCGGTCGCCGGTCAGGACATGACGGTGCTGCGCACGCCGGTCGAGACCCACGGCGAGGATCTGACCACGGTCGCCGAGTTCGAGGTCGAGGCCGGCGAGACCATACCGTTCGTGCTGACCTACGGTCCCTCGCATCTTGATCCGCCCGAGCCGATCGACCCCGAGATGGCCCTTCGGGAGACCGAGAAATTCTGGAACGGCTGGTGCCGCCACTGCACCCGCGATGGCCCTTATCACGATCTCATCGTGCGCTCGTTGATCACGCTGAAGGCGCTGACCTTCGGCCCCACGGGCGGTATCGTCGCCGCACCGACGACTTCGCTGCCGGAAAAGCTCGGCGGCAGCCGGAATTGGGACTACCGCTTCTGCTGGCTGCGCGACGCCACCTTCACGCTGCTGGCGCTGATGAACTCGGGCTATACCGAGGAAGCCCTGGCCTGGCACAATTGGCTGCTGCGCGCCGCGGCCGGCTCGCCATCCAACATGCAGATCATGTACGGCATCTGGGGCCAGCGGCGGCTGCTGGAATGGGAAGCGGGCTGGCTCGACGGGTACGAAGGCGCCAAGCCCGTGCGGGTCGGCAATGCGGCGCACGCGCAGCTCCAGCTCGACGTCTATGGCGAGTTGATCGATGCTTTCCACCAGTCGCGCATGGCCAAGCTCAAGCTCGACGATGAAGCGACCTGGGCGCTAGAATGCGCCGTGCTCCAGCATCTCGCCGAGGTCTGGGACCAGCCCGATCATGGTATCTGGGAGCGCCGCGGCGAGCCCCGGCACTACGTCTTCTCCAAGGTGATGACCTGGGTCGCCTTCGACCGTGCCATCAAGAGTGCCGAGACGTTCGGCTTCAAGGCGCCGCTATTGCACTGGCGTGCCCTGCGTGAAGCCATTCACCGCGACGTCTGTAACCGGGGCTTTGACGCGGAGGAGGGCGCCTTCGTCGAGTCCTATGGATCGAAGCTGCTCGATGCCAGCGTGCTGTTATTGCCGGGAGTCGGCTTCCTGCCGGCGGACGACCCGCGCGTCCGCGGTACGATCGCCGCCGTCGAAAAGCACGTGATGCGCGACGGCTTCGTGCTGCGGCATGATCCGCGCGAGCTGCCCGCGGACCAGCCGCCACTGGAAGGAGCATTCCTGGCGTGCAGCCTGTGGCTCGCAGATGCCTATGTCCTGTCCGGTGATCTCGACAAGGCGCAAATCTTGTTCGATCGCGTGGTCGGTGTCGCGAACGATGTCGGGCTGTTGGCCGAGGAATATGATTCCGTCGCGCGGCGCCAGACCGGCAACTTCCCACAGGCGCTGACCCACATCGCACTGATCAACACCGCCCACAACCTCTCGGCGGCAAGGCAGAGCAGCGAGAAGCCGGCAATTCAGCGGTCGAAGTAGTGAGCGTGGTTGATCGACACGGCAGGTTCTTTACCTCTCCCCGCTGGGGAGAGGTGGAAACCAAGCGGCAGGCGATAGTTGAGGTCGTCAAGCCTCAATCAACCCCGTTCCGCTTCAAAATCATCTCCATTGCCTCCACAAAACCGTCCTGCTCGTTGGTCGCGGTGACGTGGGTGGCCTGGTCCTTGACGTGGTCGGTAGCATTGCCCATGGCGATCGAGGTGCCGCTGACGCGGAACATCGCGAGATCGTTCTGCATGTCGCCGATCGTGGCGACCGCGTCGGTGGAAATGCCGAGGCGCTTGGCCATGGCCTGCACGAAGGTACCCTTGTTGAAGCCGGGCGGGGTGATGTCGAGATAGTAGGTCTGCGAGCGGACCGCGGTGGCCTCGCTGCCGAGCGCCTCCTGCATCGCCTTTTCGCAACGCTCCAGGCCTGCCGCATCGGCGCTGGCGCCGACGATCTTGCAGGCGCTCGCGAGGTAAGGCGTAAAGTCCGTCACGATGGTGGGATCGGAGCGGATCGTGTGCTGCTCGTGAGCGACGTATTTACCGCTTGCGTTGTCGATCAGCCATTTGTCGTAGGTGAATAGCCAAATGTCGGCGCCGAACTCGCGGAGGATCTGAACTGACCGCTCGGCGGCGCCTTTCGGGATCAGATGCTGCTCGACCGGATTCATCTCGGGATCGACGATCGAGGAACCGTTGAACGGGCCGACCGGCAGCCAAAGCGCCAGCGGCGCGATCAGGAATCGCATGCCGATCGCGGGGCGGCTGGAGGTGATGGTGAAGCCGATCCCGGCCTGGTGCAGCCGCTGCACCGCACTCCGCGCGCGGTCCGTCAGCGTCTTGTCCTTGGTCAGCAGCGTGCCGTCGACGTCGGAGACCACGAGTGAGATTTTCGTCATGGCAGAACCTCGATGGCAGAATCTCTATGACAGAATCTTGGGATTACACGGCCTTGCTCTTGCCGCCGTCAATTTTCAGCTGCCGCACGATGCCGTCGACGATCGCCTCGACCGATTCGTCGATCGAGGCCGTGATGACATGTTCGCTCGCCTCCGGCGGCTCCAGCGTGTTGAACTGGCTGGTCAGCAGCCCGGGCGGCATGAAATGGCCCTTGCGGTGCGCAAGCCGGTCGGCGATCAGCTCCTGCGTGCCTTTGAGGAACACGAAGCGCACGTCGTCGCGGCCGCGCAGCAGCACGTCACGATAGGTGTGCTTGAGCGCCGAGCAGGCGATGATGACATGCTCGCCCTTGTCGCAGACCCGCGAAATCTCGTCGGCGATGGCGTTGAGCCAGGGCCAGCGGTCCTCGTCGGTGAGCGGATGGCCGGCCCGCATCTTCTCGACATTGCTTGCGGGGTGAAAGCTGTCGCCGTCCTCGAACCGCCAGCCAAGCCGCTCGCCAAGCGCCCCTGCAACCGTGCTCTTGCCTGAACCCGACACGCCCATCACGATCAACGCACAAGGTGCTTTAACGCCCGCCACGAATTCCCTCCGGAAGCGCGGCCCTGTCGACCAGCCAGACGGTCTCCCCCTCCGAGCGCGCGCGCAACGCCGGCAGATTCTCGCCATTGAGGAGGCGCGTCAAGATCGGCTGCTTGTCATGCCCAGCGATCTCGAACAGCATTTCGCGGCAGGAGGCCAGCGCAGGGAGCGTCAGCGAGACCCGCGGCACGAAGGGCGCGACATTGGCCTTGGGGACGCCCACGACCCAGCGCGCAGTCTCCTCCACGGCGGGGTAGCCGGGAAAGAGCGAGGCGGTGTGGCCGTCCGGGCCCGCGCCCATCAGGACGAGATCGAACAGAGGCCGGGCCGGATCGAGGCTTTCAGAGCCGTAGAAGGCCTGCAGCTCGCGCGCGTAGGTTTCGGCGCCGGCCTCGGGATTTTCGACCGCGGTCGGAATCGGGTGAATGTGGCCGGCGGGCGCGTCGCGGTCGAGAAAGGTCGCCCGCGCCACCGTCATGTTGTTGAGGGGATCGCTGTCGGGGACAAAACGCTCGTCGCCGATGAACCAGTGCACGCGATCCCAGGGGAGCTTGCCGCGCCAGGGGGCGCTGCCCAGCAGCTCATAGAGCTTCTTCGGGCTGGAGCCGCCGGTGAGGCAGATCGCGATGCGTCCGGGATTGGCGGCAATCCGCGCCATCACGCGCTGGGCTGCGGCCTGCGCCAGCGCCTCAGCGTCGGCGACGACGATCAGCTTCGGCTCTTCGGCCGCGGCCATCACGAAAACTTCCGCCAGCTGCGGCCGTCGCGCCGCAGCAGCTCGTCGGCGCAGGCCGGGCCATCGCTGCCGGCTTCATAGGTCTCGATGCCGTTGGTGCCCGCGGTCTTCCAGGCGTCGAGGAACGGCTGCACCGCCTGCCATCCGGCTTCGATGCCGTCGGCGCGCTGGAACAGGATGTTGTCACCGATCATGCAGTCGTAGATCAGCGTCTCGTAGCCGGTGGAGGGATCGGCCCGGAAATAGTCGCCGTACTTGAATTTCATCTCGACGCCGTCGATCGTGATGCTCGGTCCCGGAATCTTGGCGTTGAATTGAAGCTCGATCGTCTCGGTCGGCGCAATGCCGATGGTGAGGAAGTTTTGCGAGAGACGATCGACGGTGGTGCCTGAAAACATCGATAGCGGCGCCTGCTTGAACTTGATTGCGACTTCCGTGCGCTTGTGGCCCAGCGCCTTGCCGGTCCGCAGGTAGAACGGCACGCCGGCCCACCGCCAATTGTCGATCATCAGCTTCAGCGCGACGAAGGTCTCGGTGGTGCTCCCGGGCTTGACGTCCTCGGTCTTGCGATAGTCCGTGATCTCGTCGTCGCCGATGCGTCCGGCGAGATATTGCGCGCGAACGGAGTTCTTCAGCGCTTCTTCCCGGCTCGGCTGCTGGATCGACGTCAGCACATCAGCCTTCTCGGAGCGCACGGAGTGCGCATCGAAACGCGCCGGCGGCTCCATCGCGACCAGCGACATCAGCTGGAATAGATGATTCGGCACCATGTCGCGCAGCGCGCCGGTGGCGTCGTAGAAACCGCCGCGATGGCCGACGCCGAGCTTCTCCTCGACCGTGATCTGGATGTGGTCGATATGGTTGCGATTCCAGATCGGCTCGAACATGCCGTTGGCAAAGCGCAGCACCAGGATGTTCTGCACCGTCTCCTTGCCGAGATAATGATCGATCCGGTAGATCTGGTGCTCGTCCATGATCTTTAGCAGCTCGGCATTCAATGCCTTGGCCGATGCGAGGTCGGTGCCGAACGGCTTTTCGATCACCAGCCGCCGCCAGGCGCCGTTCTCCTTCATCATGCCGGTGCGGCCGAGCTCGCGTGCGGTCGGCGCGAACGCGGCCGGAGGGGTCGCCAGATAGAACAGCCGATTGCCGCCGGTGCCTTGCGAGCATTCCAGGCCGTCGAGATGCGTGCGCAGGCGGTCGAAGGAGGGCGGATCCTTCGGGTCGGCCTCGACAAAGGTGACGCACTGCAGGAGCTGCTTGGCGACGACGTCGTCCACCGGGCGCGTCGCGAACTTGCGCAAGCCGTCCATCAGGCCGTTGCGCAGCTCGTCATCGGACTGACCCTTGCGGGCCACGCCGACGACGCAGAATTTTTCCGGCAACAGATTCTCGGCGGCGAGATTGTAGAGCGACGGCATCACCAGGCGGTGCGTGAGGTCGCCGGTAACGCCGAAGATCACGAAGGCGCAATTTTCCGGCTTGCGCTTGGCTTGCGGGTCTTTTGTCACGAAAGATTGGCCTTCGCTTGCTGTAGGTCTTATTTTGGCTTCGAAGCGCCGGGCTGCTTCGGCTCCTTGTGGCCGCCGAAACCCGCGCGCATCGCGGAGAGAATTTTTTCGGCGAAGGTGTGTTCCCGACGGGAACGGAAACGTGTGTAGAGGGCCGCGGTCAAGACTTCCGCCGGCACGGCCTCGTCGATCGCCGCATTCACGGTCCAGCGACCCTCACCGGAATCCTCCACGAAGCCGGAATATTCCGCAAGCTGCGGGCTGTCGGCGAGCGCGGTCGAGGTGAGGTCGAGCAGCCAGGACGGGATCACGCTGCCGCGCCGCCACACTTCGGCGATGTCGGCAAGGTCGAAATCGTAGCGATGATCAGCCGGCAAGGCATCGATATTGGCATTCTTGAGGATGTCGAACCCTTCGGCATAGGCCTGCATCAGGCCGTACTCGATGCCGTTGTGGATCATCTTGACAAAATGGCCGGCGCCGACGGGGCCGGCATGGATGTAGCCCTGCTCGATGCGGGGATCGCGTCCTTCGCGTCCCTCGGTGCGCGGAATGTCGCCGGCGCCGGGCGCCAGCGCGGCGAAGATCGGGTCGAGCCGATCGACCACCGGCTTCTCGCCGCCGATCATCATGCAATAGCCGCGGTCGAGGCCCCAGACGCCGCCGGACGTGCCGACGTCGACATAGTGGATGCCGCGCGCCTTCAGCGCCTTGCCGCGGCGGACGTCGTCCTGCCAGAAGGTGTTGCCGCCGTCGATGATGACGTCGCCCTCCTGCATCACGCCCGCGATCGTGTCGATGGTCTGCTCGGTGATGCGGCCGGCAGGCAGCATCACCCAGGCCGTGCGCGGCCGCTCGAGTTTCGAGATGAACTCTTCCAGCGTGGCCGAGCCGACTGCGCCGTCTGCAGCGAGACCGGCGACGGCCTTGGCGTCCTTGTCATAGACCACGGTCGAATGTCCCTGGCGCATCAGGCGGCGAACGATGTTGCCGCCCATCCGGCCGAGGCCGATCATGCCGAGTTGCATGTGAGAGATTCCCTTAATTCAGCGCGTCGTTGAGGGCGGCATTGAGCGCCGCGAGACCCTTCTTGAGCCCGCCCTTGAGATGCACCCGAAGCGCGCGTCGGCCGCGCTCGGTGAGCACGTCGAAGTCGCCGCGCGCCTGCGCCGCCTTGATCACGCCGAAGCTCGCCTTCTGGCCGGGCACCGCGAGATCCTTGGCGTCGTCGGCGGTGATCTGGAGGAACACGCCGCTGTCGGGCCCGCCCTTGTAGGCCTGGCCCGTGGAGTGCAGGAAGCGCGGTCCGAACTCGGCGCAGGTTGCGACATGCCGCTTCTCGCGCACTTCGAGGCGCATCGCTTGAAGCGCGTCGATCGTCGCCTTGTCGCGGGCGATGTAGCCGAGCAGGGCGACATAGTCGCCGTGGCCCGAGCGCGACAGATGTGCCTTCAGCCAGGAGGTGAGGTCGCCGTTGGCACCCGCGGCGCGGAGCGCCGTGGCGTTGGCCGCGTCGGTGTAGAGATCGGCTTGATCGGTGCTGACCACGGGTTCTTCGGCCGGCAACGCCCCGGTCTTCTCGAACGACGCGGTGAGCTCGCGAGTCTTGATCTTGGCCGCTTCGACGTCGGGCTGGTCGAACGGGTTGATGCCGAGGATCGCGCCGGCCACGGCCGTCGCCATCTCGAAGCGGAAGAACTCCTGCCCCAGATGGTCGATCGACTTCATGACGATGCGCACCACGGGATGGCCGGCCGCCTCGATCCCGGCGAGTGCCGAGTCATGCGCGGCGTCCGTCTCGCCTTCGGTACGGATGTCGATGAAGAAGCGGTCGTTGCCATAGAGCGAGGACTCGCCAAGCGGTTCGCCTGCGATCGGGATCAGGCCCTTGCCTTCCTTGCCGGTCGATTCCGCGATGAGCTGCTCGGCCCAGGCGCCGAAATCGGCGATCTTCTTCGATGACAGGATTGTCACCTTGTCGCGGCCCTCAAGGCCGGCAAGCCCCATAGCAAGGCCGAGCTGCACGCCCGGGTTCTCGGCTGGCGGCACGTCCGGCCCGCAGGAGCGGGCCATCGACAGCGCATGCTTGATGAAGGTCTTGACGTCGATGCCGGCGGTTGCCGCCGGCACCAGGCCGAACGGCGACAGCACGGAATAGCGTCCGCCGATCGACGGTTCGCCATGGAAGATGCGGGCGTAGTTCAGCTTCTTCGCCGCCTTCTCCAGCGACGAGCCGGGATCGGTCACCGCGATGAAGCGGAAGCCGGTTTTGGCCTTCGGGCCGAGGGCCTGCGCGACGCGCTTGTGAAAATAGTCCTTCATCGCGTTCGGCTCGGTGGTGCCGCCGGATTTGCTGGAGACGATGAACACGGTGTTGGCGATGTCGATCTTGGCCTCCATCGCGCGGACCTCGGCCGGATCGGTGGAATCCAGCACATGCAGCTTCGGGAAGCCGGGCTTCCGGGCAAAGGTCTCAGCCAGCACCTCCGGCCCAAGGCTCGATCCGCCCATGCCGAGCACGACGGCGTCGGAGAACTTCTGGCCCTTCACCCGGTTGGCATAGTCCTCATAGTCGGCAACGTCGGCCTTGGCGGCGCTGTCGAGCCAGCCGAGCCATTTGTCCTCGTCCGTCCCGGTCCAGACCGATTTGTCGCGCTGCCAGAGCCTGCGGATCTTGGCCGATGCGCGCCATTCCTCGGTGCTCTTGGCCACGGCCTTGCCGAGCCCGTCGCCGAGCGAGAGCTGCTGGCGATCGATTGCCGTCCCGAGCACGGTGGCCCGCTTGTGGGCGACGGCGCCGTAGAGCTTGTCGGCGGCGTCCGCGAACAGCTTCACACCGTCCTTGACGAGCTCCTCGGTGATGGCATCGAGCGAGACGCCGGAGCGCTCCAGCTCTTCCAGCACGCGGCGGGCGTCATCGACATTCTCTTCCAGGCTGTCGCGCGGCTTGCCGTGGTCGCGGAAGGCATCCAGCGTCGCCGGCGGTACGGTGTTGATGGTGTCAGGGCCGATCAGCTCCTCCACATAGAGGACGTCGCTGTAGTCCTTGTTCTTGGTGCCGGTCGAGGCCCACAGCATGCGCTGCGGCTTGGCGCCCTTGGCGGCGAGCTTCTCCCAGCGCGGGCCCGAGAACAGCCGCTTGTAGTCCTGATAGGCGACCTTGGCGTTGGCGATCGCGACCTTGCCCTTCAGCGCGGCGAGCCGCTCCTTCTCGGATGGATCGTTGGCTCGGGCGATCTTCTCGTCGAGCTGCTTGTCGACCACGCTGTCGATGCGGCTGACGAAGAAGCTCGCCACGCTGGCGACATGCGAGGGATCGCCGCCACCGGCGACGTATTTTTCGAGACCGGCGATATAGGCCTCGGCGACCTGCAGATAGACCGCTTTCGAGAACAGCAGCGTGATGTTGATGCTGATGCCGTCGCCGATCAGCGTTTCGATTGCGGGCAGGCCCTCCGGCGTCGCCGGCACCTTCACCATCAGGTTCTTGCGGCCAACGTCCTTCCAGAGCCGGCGCGCTTCGGCGACCGTGCCTGATGTGTCCATCGCCAGATAGGGCGAGACTTCCAGGCTGACATAACCGTCGCCGCCCTTGAGGCGGTCATAGACCGGGCGCAGGACGTCGGCGGCGGCCTGGATATCCTCGACGGCAACCGCCTCGAACAAATCGGCCACGGTCCGGTCGCCGCGCTTCAGCGCCTTGCCGATCGGAGCGTCATACTCGTCCGAGCTCCCGATCGCCTTCTCGAAAATCGAGGGGTTGGAGGTAACGCCCTTGACACCATCGGTGTCGATCAGCCGCTTCAGGTCGCCCTTGGCGATGAAGCCGCGGGCGAGGAAGTCCAGCCAGACGGCCTGTCCGTGCTTTTCCAGTTCTTTGACGGGATTCATGATGCTTTTTATCTCCAAGCCTTCGGGCGGAGGGGGTTTCCGCGCCGGTCCTGACGCGCTATCCTTTAACCCACATGCTCCCGGGAGGGAACCAATCAAGGGTGTTGGCGTCATCCCCCCAGGGTAACTCCGCCGCGATCATGGCGATCCAGGCGGCAGTCGCGGTTTTGCGTAATAAAAATCTGGCCGGGACGGTTCGGCCGAGGTCTTGTTGCGTGAGGTCATCTGTCGCGTCGCGGAGCGTCGTCAGCGGAGTCGGACCCGTCTGATCGTCAGTGGCCCGGTCGCGAATGACCATGCTGGGGGAGAGCATGCGCGCACGTCCTGATGGCGTTGCCATCGCCGACCGCCGGCCATCGCTGGTGCCAGTCGTCTGCATCGTCGCATCCCATGATCTCGACATCGCTCAATCCGTCATGCGGCTCCAGGCCGCGGCGCGCGTCGCGACGACGAGCGCAAGCTTTCCTTTCAAGTCAACTGCGGTCGCTCTTCTGCATCCGAGCTGCCGCGCGGAACGACGTAATCCTTTCGGAGGGTTTGGCGACCGATTTTGACACAGCGCTGTGCGCTTGCCGCGACAGCATGCTGCAAGCAGGCTCGAGGAATCCTTGGCACTGCATTGCAGCAGAAGATGAACGCGACACGCGAGCAGTCGCCTCGCGAGCGTCATAAGTTTGCCGCTCGCAGATTGTCATGTTGCAGTGCCGGAGACTCGTCCCCGGTATTGCCCGGATGTGGCGAGCCAGTGACAATTTCTAGAAATGAGCCAAGATAGATAGAGATTCGCACAAATTACAGGCAAGTGCCTGTTCGTAATTCACGGAGTGCCTACCTTGTGCGTTGCGTCGTGTCTGCACCCGGGTGTCCAATGATCGTCAAGTGCTCACGCTGATTCGAGAAGCGGCCTGAGGAACGGTCTAGTAACTGCTTTCGTTTCAGCTTGTAGCGGAACTCACGCGGAGAGGGATCATGTACAACGATTCTCTATTCAACGCTTTCGCTCGGTCGTTCGAGGCGAGAAGCCAGCACGACATGTCGATGGCAGAATATCTGGAATCGTGTCGAAGCGATCCCATGAAATACGCGAATGCGGCCGAACGATTACTAGCGGCGATCGGCGAACCCCAGACGATTGACACGGCCAAGGACCCACGCCTTGGCCGTATTTTTTTGAACCGCACGATCCGTACCTATCCGGCCTTTGCCGGCTTCTACGGCATGGAAGAAACCATCGAGCGCATCGTCGGCTTCTTCCGCCATGCGGCGCAGGGCCTCGAAGAGCGCAAGCAGATCCTCTATCTGCTCGGACCGGTTGGCGGCGGCAAATCCTCGCTCGCCGAGCGGCTGAAGTCGCTGATGGAGGTGCATCCTATCTACGTGCTCAAGGCCGGCGACGAACTCTCGCCGGTGTTCGAGAGCCCGCTCAGCCTGTTCGATCCCGATCAGCTGGGGCCGATGCTGGAAGAGAAATACGGCATTCCGCGCCGGCGTCTCACCGGCTTGATGAGCCCCTGGTGCTACAAGCGGCTGGAAGCTTTCGGCGGTGATATCTCGCAATTCCGCGTCGCCAAGATCCAGCCGTCGCGGCTGCGCCAGATCGCGATCGCCAAGACCGAGCCGGGTGACGAGAACAACCAGGACATCTCCTCGCTGGTCGGCAAGGTCGATATCCGCAAGCTCGAGACCTACGCGCAGAACGATCCCGACGCCTACAGCTATTCCGGCGGCCTCAACCGCGCCAACCAGGGCGTGCTCGAGTTCGTCGAAATGTTCAAGGCGCCGATCAAGATGCTGCACCCGTTGCTGACCGCAACGCAGGAAGGCAACTATATCGGCACCGAGAATATCGGCGCGATCCCGTTCACCGGCGTCATTCTCGCGCACTCCAACGAAGCGGAATGGGCGAGCTTCAAATCGAACAAGAACAACGAAGCCTTCATCGACCGCATCTGCGTGATCAAGGTGCCGTACTGCCTGCGGGTCACTGAAGAGCAGAAGATCTACGAGAAGCTGATCCAGGGCTCCGAGCTCGCGGCCGCGCCTTGCGCGCCCTCGACCTTGGAGACGCTGGCGCGGTTCTCGGTGATGTCGCGGCTGCGCAAGCACGAGAACTCGACGCTGTTCGGCAAGATGCGGGTCTATGACGGCGAGAGCCTGAAGGAATCCGATCCGAAGGCGCGCAGCGTCCAGGAATATCGTGATGCCGCCGGCGTCGACGAAGGCATGGACGGCGTCTCCACCCGCTTCGCCTTCAAGATCCTGGCTGCGACCTTCAACCACGATCCGCAGGAGGTGGCCGCCGACGCGGTGCATCTGATGTACGCGCTGGAGCAGTCGATCCGCCGCGAGCAGTTGCCCGAGGAAGTCGAGAAGCGCTATCTCGAATTCATCAAGGCCGACCTTGCGCCGCGTTACGCCGAGTTCATCGGCAACGAGATCCAGAAAGCTTATCTGGAATCCTACTCGGATTACGGCCAGAACCTGTTCGACCGTTACGTCGACTACGCCGATGCCTGGATCGAGGATCAGGACTTCAAGGATCCCGACACCGGCCAGCTGCTCGATCGCGAACTTTTGAACCAGGAGCTGACGAAAATCGAGAAGCCGGCGGGCATTGCCAACCCCAAGGATTTCCGCAACGAGGTGGTCAAATTCTCGTTACGCTCACGGGCCCAGAACGGCGGCAAGAATCCGACCTGGACCTCCTACGAGAAGATTCGCGATGTGATCGAAAAGCGGATATTCTCTCAGGTCGAGGACCTGCTTCCGGTCATCTCGTTCGGTTCGAAGAAGGACGGCGAGACGGAGAAGAAGCACGGCGAGTTCGTGGCACGCATGGTGGAGCGCGGCTACACCGAGCGTCAGGTTCGCCGGCTGGTCGAATGGTACATGCGCGTGAAGCAAGCCGGTTGAGGCGGATGAGAAAGTGGCCATTCACATTATTGACAGGCGCCTGAATCCAGGCGGCAAGAGTCTTGAGAACCGCCAGCGGTTCTTGCGTCGGGCCAAATCCCTGGTGCAGGGCGCCGTCAAGAAGACCTCGCAGGAACGCGACATCAAGGATGTCCTGGAGGGTGGTGAGGTCACGATCCCGCTGGACGGGATGCACGAGCCGCGGTTCCGCCGTGAAGGCGGAACGCGCGACATGGTGCTGCCCGGCAACAAGAAGTTCATCGAAGGCGACTATCTGCAGCGCTCCGGCCAAAGCAGCGCCAAGGATTCCGGTCCCGGCGAAGGCGACAGCGAGGACGCCTTCCGATTCGTGCTCAGCCGCGACGAATTCGTCGACCTCTTCCTCGACGATCTCGAACTGCCGGATCTCGCCAAGCGCAAGATCGCGCAGACCGAGAGCGAAGGTATTCAGCGCGCCGGCTACACCACGTCGGGCTCGCCTGCCAACATCTCCGTCAGCCGAACCGTGAAGCTGGCGCTTGCCCGCCGCATCGCGCTCAAGCGTCCCCGCAAGGAAGAAGTCGAAGAGCTGGAAGCCGAGATTGCCGCCTGCACCGACGAGGACGAGCGCGCGGAGCTCATAGCCCGGCTCGAGAAGCTGAAGGCGAAGACCAAGCGCATCCCCTTCATCGATCCGCTCGACATCCGTTACCGCCGTTACGAAAAAGTGCCGCGGCCGGTGGCGCAAGCGGTGATGTTCTGCCTGATGGACGTCTCCGGCTCGATGTCCGAGCACATGAAGGATCTGGCGAAGCGCTTCTACATGCTGCTCTACGTGTTCCTGAAGCGGCGCTACAAGCATGTCGAGATCGTCTTCATCCGCCATACCGACCGCGCCGAGGAGGTCGACGAGCAGACCTTCTTCTACGGCCCCGCCTCCGGCGGCACGCTGGTCTCCAGCGCGCTGCAGGCGATGCACGAGATCGTGCGCGAGCGCTTCAATCCGTCGGACTGGAACATCTACGCCGCACAAGCTTCCGATGGCGACAATTCCTATTCCGACGGCGAGCTCACCGGCCTGCTTCTGACCGAGAAGATCCTGCCGGTCTGCCAGTTCTTTGCCTATCTCGAGGTCGGTGAATCCGGCGGCAGCGCCTTCGATCTCTCCGATTCTTCGCTCTGGACCCTCTACGAGCGCCTGCGCAACGGCGGCGCACCGCTCTCGATGCGCAAGGTCAGCGAGCGCAGCGAGATCTTTCCGGTGTTCCACGATTTGTTCCAGCGCCGCGAAACTGCCCAGGAGAAAGCCGCTCCATGACGGAACGCTTGTTCGAAGGCGCCGATTGGGATTTCCACACCTTGCAGCGCATCACCGATGCCTGCGAGGAGGTGGCGTTGAAGAATCTCGGGCTCGACGTCTACCCGAACCAGATCGAGGTGATCACCGCCGAGCAGATGCTGGACGCCTATTCGTCCGTCGGCATGCCGCTGTTCTATAAGCACTGGTCGTTCGGCAAGCATTTCGCATATCACGAGGCGTCGTACCGCAAGGGCCTGATGGGCCTCGCCTATGAGATCGTGATCAACTCCTCGCCCTGCATCTCCTATCTGATGGAGGAGAACACGGCGACGATGCAGACGCTGGTGATCGCGCACGCCGCCTTCGGCCACAACCACTTCTTCAAGAACAATTATCTGTTCAAGCAGTGGACCGATGCCGAGGGCATCCTGGACTATCTGGATTTCGCCAAGAACTACGTCATGCAGTGCGAGGAGCGCTACGGCCGCACCGAGGTCGAGCGCACGCTCGACGCCGCGCATGCGCTGATGTCGCACGGCATCGACCGTTATCCCGGCAAGAAGAAGCTTGATCTGCGCGAGGAGGAGAAGCGGGCAGGGCGCCGCCGCCAGCACGAAGAGGAAGTCTTCAACGATCTCTGGCGCACCGTGCCCAAGGGCGCATCGAAGACCCGGTCCGCGATCTCTCTTGAGCGGCGCCGCAAGCTGCTCGGCCTGCCGCAGGAAAATCTGCTCTACTTCCTGGAGAAGAGTGCGCCGCGGCTGGCGCCCTGGCAGCGCGAGCTGCTGCGCATCGTCCGCCACATCGCGCAATATTTCTATCCGCAGAGCCAGACCAAGGTGATGAACGAGGGGACGGCGACCTACGTCCACTATCGCATCATGACCAAGCTGCATCAGCAGGGCCGCATCACCGACGGCAATTTCCTCGAATTCCTGGGATCGCACACCAATGTGGTGTTCCAGCCCGAATTCGATGATCCGCGCTTCTCCGGCTTCAATCCCTATGCGCTCGGCTTCGCCGTGATGCAGGACATCGAGCGCATCGTCACCAATCCCGAGGACGAGGACCGCGAGTGGTTCCCCGATATCGCCGGCAAGGGCGACGTCATGGGCGTGCTGCGCGACGTCTGGGCCAATTACCGCGACGAAAGCTTCATCGGCCAGTTCCTGAGCCCCAAATTGATGCGGCACTTCCGCATGTTCCACCTCCACGACGATCCCGAGGAGCGCGCCGGCATCCGGGTCGATGCCATCCACGACGAGCGCGGCTTCCGCCGCGTACGGCGCGAGCTGGCGCGGCAGCACGATGTCGGCTTCATCGACGCCAATATCGAAGTGGTCGACGTCGATCTCTCCGGCGACCGCCGGTTGATCCTGCACCACCGCGTCGTCAAGGGCTCGCAGCTCAACGAGACCGATGCCAAGCGTGTGCTGCAGCATCTCGCCGATCTCTGGACCTACGACGTCGCGCTGATCGAGGTCGACGCCAACGACAAGGTGCTGCGCGAATATGTCGTCAGCCCGCGTCCGATCCCGGCAGCGGTGGCCTGAGGGCGGCTGGCTATAACTGATGGATGAGACTCGAGGAGCGCTCCGATGAAGGTGCGCTCCCTCCCTCGCTTGCGGGGGAGGGCTGGGGAGAGGGTGTCTCCGCGGTGGGACTCCCCCAGAGGAAAGAACCCTCACCCGGCGCGTGCGGGACGATGCTTCGCATCGCCCGGGGCGCGCCGACCTCTCCCGCAAGCGGGAGAGGTTTCAGAACCCGCGGCCGCCAAAGACGATCAAGGTGAGTCCATGATGCGTTACGCCGGCCGCTTCTTCTTCGCCTTCGACGCATTCAGCTCCACGGCCGCGCGGATCAGCGCCTTCAGCGCTTTCTCGTTGATCTTTGCCCCCTCGGGAATATCGATCGCACGCCGCACATTGCCGTCGAGGCTGGAGTTGAACAGGCCGGCTGGGTCGTCCAGTGCCGCGCCCTTGGCGAAGGTCAGTTTCACCACGGCCTTGTAAGTCTCGCCGGTGCAGATGATGCCGTCGTGCTCCCACACGGGAACGCCGCGCCACTTCCATTCCTCGACGACCTCCGGATCGGCCTCCTTGATCAGCGCGCGGATCCGATTCAGCGTCTCGCCGCGCCAGTCGCCGAGCTCCTTGATCCTGCCGTCGATCATGTTGGACGGCGAAGGCCCATCCGTGTCCTTCGCACTGCTCTTCTTGGCAGTCACGGCTTTCTTCATGCATTCACCTCGTTCACGTCGTTGTTGCGACGGCCGACATAAGGCAGCGCGAACAGGTAGAGCCCGGTCGCGAGCAACGGGATCAATGGTACGAAGGCCATCAGTCCAATCCACGTCGCTTGAATCTGCATGGTCAGTGCAACGATGTTGGCGATGACGGCGAGCGTGAAAGCAATCGACAGCCAGCGATGGATCTGTCGAATCCACATGTTCGGGCTCATTCAGGTCTCCTGTAAAATATCGGGATTGGACGCCGGTGGCCGGGCTATTCCGACCGCGCCAGCAGCTCGTCCAGCTTGGTGAAGAACTGCTTCCAGCCGGCGTGCGCGCCGCCATAGGCCTGCTTCTGGCTCGGGCGGAAGCCCGCCTGTTCGACGCGCAGATGCGTGCCTGATCCTTGCGGGGTGAGCGTGAACGTCACCACGCTTTTGAGATCGTAGGCCGCGTCGTCATGCGTGAAATTCCAGGTGTAGGCGAGGGTGCGCTGCGGCTCGATGGCGAGCACCTCGCAATCCAGTACGCCACCCCATTCGCCGCGCAGATTGAAGCGGTGGCCGACCGTCGGCTTGAAGTCGTTCTTCATCAGCCATTCTTCGATCAGATGCGGCTGCGTCAGCGCGCGCCACAGCCGCTCGGGTGGATAGGCAAACTCGCGCTCGATCACCACGGAGCGTGTTTCGGTCGCAGCTTCAGTCATTGGTCCATCCTCTTCAGCAAATCGTCGAGCGCATCGAGCCGGTTCTGCCAGAAGCCTGCCATCTGGCTGGTCCAGTCGATCAGCGGATTGAGCGCAGCGGGCTGCGCGCTGTAATGGGTCTGGCGTCCCTCGTGGCGGTCGCGCACGAGGCCCGCCTGCTTCAGCGCGCCGAGATGTTTTGAGACCGCCGGCTGGGAAACGCCCGATCGGGCCGTCAGTGCCCCCACCGTCTGCTCGCCCTCGCGGCACAGCCGCTCGAAGATCGCCCGCCGTGTCGGGTCGGCGAGCGTCCGGAACAGGAGATCAGGGGCGGCGGACATTCAGAATCCATAACTAACGGGTTATGGATTAATTCATAACCGCACGGTTATGGATAAGTCAAGTGCGATCGAGTGAGTTGGGAGGTGGCTGCGGGCTCCGGCTTACCTCCCGCAAGCGAGCGGGGGAGAGAGCGCACCGAATTCGCGCCGCGCCTTATGGCCGCAAATACAGATACCCCTGCGACTGCAACTCGGCCAAACGAACCACGCCCCCTTTCTCCGCACTCACGAACCCGGGCAGCAGATCCGTCAGCGTGATGTTTTGCGCCTTCATCGTGTTGCCGCAGGCGGCGAGCTCGACGCCGTCCTTGGAGAAATCGCCGATCCGCTTGCTGACGTCAGGATTGGCCTGTGCCCAGTGAAATGCCTTCAGCGCCGGTCCGTGGATCACCAGCGCGATGGTGACATGGTCGGGGCCGCCGACGCCGTCGATATGGTTCTGGATGTTGCCGAGCACGAAATTGACCTTGTCGGCGTCGCTGAGGTGATAGACGACCTTCAGCTTGTTCGACGGCGGAGCCTCGGTCGCGGCTTTCGCACGGGAGGCACCGAACGCGGCGCCGAGGGCGGAGGCGGCGCTCCACAAGATGTTCCGGCGGTTCATGGCGATTTCTCCTCGGCTAAGCCTGAATTCGCCGGAGACATATCATTTGTGGCGCAGCGCTGCGAGTTCCTTGCGGTCGGTCACGAGCGCGGCGCACTCGCTGTTGTCGGCTCGGTCGAGCCGGAAAATGCCGTCATCGCTGCCGGCGACCAGCGATCGCTCGGCCTCGTCATCCGGCTTGTTGTGCAGCCAGACCCTGACGCTCGCGAGCCGCACGATGGCCGATTTGTCGTCCTTCGAGAGCGCGACGCCGATGCCGCCGCCCTCGCAGTCGACGCCGCAGCCGAGCCGCACCTCGCCGCCGTCCTTGGTGAAGACCACGTGGTGGCAGGAGCCGCTGGAGTCGAAATCGCCGCTGCGGTGGCGGTATTTGAAGCCGAGGCGGAAGGAGTTGTGAAGCTGCTTGTCCTCCGGGTCGGTCTCCGCCGAGACCAGCAGCTTCATCGCGGCGACCTTCTGCTTCGGATGCCGCGTCAGGTGATCGGCATCGTAGCGGCGGACGAAGCAGGCATAGGCCGTCTTGCCGGGCGCCCCCGCATACATGCGCGCATTGAAGGCCTCGGTCTCCGTCTTGTTTGCCTCGCGGATGTCGTCGGCCTCTTCGGCTCGGGCAACGCCGACGAAGGCCGCAAGGGCAAGCGGAAAAATGAGGGCAAGCTTCATGATCACACCGGAGGCATTGGCGATTGACGGTCCGCATCGGGGACGGTGAGGGCAACTGGCGGTTAGTCGCAAGCCCCACGCGGCGCGTTCAAGTGCGAAGGCCTCGCCGTTCCGCGGGCAGCCTCGCGCAAGGTTCCAGGCTTACCCCCTTGGAGGGCAGGGTAGCCCCCAGGCTGCTGCAATGGCTGAAGGCGATCGAAAATGTCCGAAAGTCAGAACTTGCCCAATCTTGCGATCGGCTATTCCCGGGCCCGGCTCCTGATGTTGTTCGGCGGCAGCCTGCTGCTGACGCTGCTCTGCGCCGGGCTTGCATTCAGCTGGCAGGAAGGCAGGGGTGTCACCACGTTCCAGGTCGCCGTCTGCTATGTCGGCGCGGTATTTTTCGGCCTCGCCACCTGGCGGATGCTCTGGCGGCTGGTCACCGCCAGGCGGCCGCTGGTCTTCATCACCCGTGTCGGCATTCGCGACACCAGGCTCGCCGACGAAACCATCGCCTGGAGCGCTGTGCGGAAGATCTTTCCATGGGAGCAGCGCGGGCAGAAATTCGTGGTGCTCAAAGTCGATCCCCTTATCGCCCAGCGGTTCTCCGGGGGATTTGCGACGCAGGCCTTGGCGCTGTTGAACAAGGCGCTTGGCACGGACAGCGTCATCGTCAATGCAGGCGGATTGACCATGGACACCGAAACATTGCTCGAGACCTGCAGGCAATATTGGGGGGCCGGACGGCCGGCCCATGAAGTGGACGCCAAGCCGGTGCCCGAACCCGCGGCGGAGCCGGTCAGCTAAAGATCAGGCTTGCCTTAGTCGCAGGTTGGGCCAGGAAGGTTCAGGCAACTCATTGGCCCCTGCGCTCCGGAACCCGCTGTCGGCGATTCCTTCCACGTTGTCCCAGTTCGTCAATGTGATAGCGTTCACACGCGATTGTTTCTCGAAGTCGTAGGCTGGGGCCGCCTCTTGTAGGTTTGTGGAGTCCCCCGCAATGGGCGAAATTCGCAATTTCAGATCCGGGAATCAGAACGAGCCGCCTCCGCACGGCGGAATGCCTCGTCGTCTCGCAGCCATCATTGTCGGTGACATTGCATCCTACAGCCGCTTGATGCAGGCCGACGAGGAAGGTACGCATGTCCGCGTCAAGCGGATCGAGCGGGACCTCATCGAACCCAGCATCGTCGAGCATCATGGAAGTTTGGTGAAGACCACGGGCGATGGTTTCATCGCCATTTTCGACAGCCCCGTCGAGGCCGTTCGATGCAGCATCGTCATCCAGCAGAACCTCATCGGCCGCAATGCCTCGATTCCGAAACACTCCCGGATCGAATACCGTATTGGCGTCAATCTCGGCGACGTCATCGTCGAGCCCGACGACATCTATGGCGATGGCGTCAATATTGCCACGCGCCTCGAGGGCATTGCCGAGCCTGGTCAGGTTTACATCTCCGGCGCGATCTACGAGCAGATCAAGCACAAGGTGGTGTGCGGCTATGAATCGCTCGGAGACCGCAAGGTCAAGAACATCACCGATCCCGTGCGCGTCTATCGCGTGCTGCCGGACGCGGATGCGGTCGGCCGTACGCGGGGCCGGCGCGAGAATACCCTGATCTTTCTCCTGGGCATTACGCTGCTCGTGATTGCCTCCGGCGTACTGTGGTATCTGCTGACGCAGTCGCGGGGTGGCACGGGCGAGCAGGCCGCTGCGCCGACTCCTGCTCCGGTCGCATCGCCGAGCCCGCAACCTCTGCCGCGCGAAGCCGCGACGCAAACGCCGCAGCCGTCTCCCTCAGTGGCGTCGGCGCCTCCGTCACCCGCGCCTCCGTCGCCCGCTCCAGCGCCAAGTCAGGAATCAAGCCAAGCACCAAGCCAATCGGTACCGCCAGTCCGCGAACCCGAGATGATCGCCATTCGCGGCGGCAGCTTTGCGATGGGAAGCAATGACGATCCGACCGAACGGCCCGTTCACCAAGTCACGATCAAGCCGTTCTCGATCGGAAAATATCCGGTGACGGTGCAGGAGTGGAACGAATGCGCGGCTGCAAAGGCGTGCGGATTCACGGCCACCGGAAAAGACGATGCGCCGGTCAGCAATGTAAGCTGGACCGACGCACAACAATATGTGGCGTATCTCGCGCAGGCGACCAAGAAGCCTTATCGACTTCCGAGCGAAGCCGAGTGGGAATACGCCGCACGCGGCGGAACGCAGACCAAATATTGGTGGGGCGACAAGCTCCAGCCGGGCATGGCCGGATGCAAGGATTGCGGAGACCTTGCGGCCGAGCAGCCGGCGAAGGTCGGCAGCTTCAAGCCGAATCCGTTCGGGCTCTACGATATGGGTGGCGGTGTCGATCAGTGGGTCGAGGATTGCTGGCGCAGGACCCATCAGGGCGCACCCGTTGACGGTTCGGCATGGAACGGCGGAGATTGCAGCTCGCACGTTCTGCGCTCGGGCTCCTGGAAAAACGATTCGAGATATGTGCGGCCGGCCAATCGCGATGGTTACGATACCAATGTCCGTTACCCCACGCATGGCTTCCGCGTCGCGCTCACTCCTTGAGCGCAGTCCTCAATGTGGAGGAGTAGGTTTGATGCAAATTCTTCGCTGCATTGCGCTGTCGGCGGTGCTCGTATCGCTTTCTGGCGCCGCCTTTTCGCAAGGCAAGACCGCTCCCAAGGACGCAAAGGTCTATTTCATCACCCCGCATGACGGGCAGAGGGTTCGCGGTCCCTTCCTGGTCCGGTTTGGCTTGCGCAACATGGGCGTTACCCATGCCGGCGACGACTATCAGAATGCCGGTCACCATCATCTGCTGGTCGACGTCAACGATCCCATCGACCCCAAGGAGCCGATCTTGCAGGACAAGTCGCATCTGCATTTCGGGGCAGGGCAGACCGAGACCCAGCTCGAGCTTCCCCCGGGGACCCACACGCTCCAACTGGTGCTGGGCGATGCGAAGCACTATCCGTTCGACCCGCCTGTCGTCTCGGAGAAAATTACGATACGTGTCAGGCAGCCCGTTGCAGCACGCTAGGCCTTAGCCGACCACCTCCGGTGTCCTGGGCTGGTCGATCACCGCAGGCTGGCGTTGATCTTGTCCAGCACCGATGAGCCCGGACACAGCGTATCCGCTTCGAGCGTATTGAGCGGCGCGTCGACCGTGTTGAGATGGGCGTGCAGATCTTCCGCGTCCGGGTCGACGTAGAGCAGCCCGGTGACGATCTGGCCCTTGGCGGCGTGCTTCGCGAGGAAGGTCTGGGCCCCTAACCGGTCATGCGGATCGTAATCGGCGTCGATCTTGCGCAGCGCGATCTTGCTGCCGTCATGCTGCTCGACCACCTGTACCGTGCCCGGCGCATAATCGACCGCGATGGGATCGCGGCCGACCAGCACGTCGAGCCGGTTCACGGCGTCATTGTGCTCGCGGACATAATCAAAACTCTTGGTCGAGCCGGCGTGATTGTTGAATGCAATGCAAGGGCTGATGACGTCGATGAAGGACGCGCCCTTGTGGCCGATTGCGGCCGCGATCAGCGGCACCAGTTGGGTCTTGTCGCCGGAGAACGAGCGCGCGACGAAGGTTGCGCCCAGCTGCAGCGCGATCGCGACGAGGTCGATGGCGTTGTCGGTGTTGGTGACGCCCTTCTTCGACTTCGAGCCGCGGTCGGCGGTCGCCGAGAACTGGCCCTTGGTCAGGCCGTAGACACCGTTGTTCTCGACGATATAGGTCATGTTGACGCCGCGCCGGATCGAATGCGCGAACTGGCCGAAGCCGATCGAGGCGGAATCGCCATCGCCGGAAACGCCGAGATAGATCAGGTCGCGATTGGCGAGATTGGCGCCGGTCAAGACGCTGGGCATGCGGCCATGCACCGAGTTGAAGCCGTGCGAATTGCCGAGGAAATAGTCCGGTGTCTTCGACGAGCAGCCGATGCCGGAGATCTTTGCCACGCGGTGCGGCTCGATCGAGAGCTCGTAGCAGGCCTCGATGATCGAGGCCGTGATCGAGTCATGGCCACAGCCGGCGCACAGCGTCGAGATCTTGCCCTCATAGTCGCGATGCGTGTAGCCGAGCTCGTTCTTCTTGAGGCCCGGGTGATGGAATTTCGGCTTTGCGATGTAGGTCATGACACGGCCTTGCGGAGCGGGGTCACCTTGAGGTGATCCTGGTGGTCGCCAATGGCTTTTGCGATGAAGCGGGCGGTGATGGGGGTGCCGTCATAATGCACGATCGGCACGAGGCGGACGGGATCGATGCCGTTCTCGTTGACGATGAGCTGGCGGAGCTGGCTGTCGCGGTTCTGCTCGACAACATAGACGAAGTCGTGCTCGGCGAGGAAGCTCGCGACGCTGGAGTGGAACGGGAAGGCGCGGATGCGCAGACGGTCGAGCTGATGGCCGCGCGCTTCCAAAAGTCCGATCGCCTCGTCCATCGCCGGCGAGGTCGAGCCGAAATAGATCACGCCATATTTGGTCGGACGTTCCGCATTGGCCTGCAGCGGCCGCGGCACGAGGTCCTGCGCCGTCTCGAACTTGCGCACGAGACGTTGCATGTTGTCGGCATAGACCGAGCCTTCCTCGGAGTAGCGCGCATAGCGATCACGCGAGGTGCCGCGGGTGAAGTAGGAGCCCTTGGTCGGGTGCGTGCCGGGATAGGTGCGGTAGGGGATGCCGTCGCCGTCGACGTCGAGATAGCGGCCGAAGTCGCGGCCTTCTTCCAGCATCTCCGCGGTCATCACCTTGCCGCGGTCATACTGCTTGGCATCGTCCCACTTCAGCGGCCGGCAGAGCCGGTGGTTCATGCCGATGTCGAGGTCGAGCATCAGGAAGATCGTGGTCTGTAGCCGCTCGGCGAGGTCGAAGGCCGCTGACGCGAACTCGAAGGCTTCGGCCGGATCTTCAGGGAACAACAGCACATGCTTGGTGTCGCCATGCGAAGCATAGGCGCAGGCGATGATGTCGCATTGTTGGGTGCGGGTCGGCATGCCCGTCGAGGGCCCGGCACGCTGGATGTTCATGATCACGGCCGGGATCTCGGCGAAGTAGGAGAGGCCGATGAACTCGGTCATCAGGGAGATGCCGGGACCCGAGGTCGCGGTGAAGGCGCGGGCGCCGTTCCAGGATGCGCCGATCACGATGCCGATCGAGGCGAGCTCGTCCTCGCCTTGCACGATCGCGTATTTCGCCTTGCCCGTGTCCGGATCGTGCCGGTACTTCTTGCAATGCGCGGTGAAGGCTTCCGCCACCGACGAGGACGGCGTGATCGGATACCACGCACACACGGTGGCCCCGCCATAGACGGCACCGAGCGCCGCAGCGCTGTTGCCCTCGATGAAGATGCGGTCGCCGACCTTGTCGGATTTCTTCACCCGCAGCCCGATCGGGCATTTCAGATTCTGCAGCGCCCAGTCGCGGCCCAGATGCAGCGCATGGACGTTGGAGGAGAGCAGCTTCTCCTTGCCCTTGTACTGCTCGCCGATCAGTTGCTCGATCACCTTCGGGTCCATCTCGAGCAGCGCCGAGAGGCTACCCAGATAGATGATGTTCTTGAACAGCTGGCGCTGGCGCGGATCGGTGTAGGTCGAGTTGGTGATGGCGGTGAGCGGCACGCCGATCACGGTGATGTCGTCGCGGAATTTGGTCGACGGCATCGGCTTGGTGGAATCGTAGAACAGATAGCCGCCCGGCTCGATACCGGCGACGTCCTTGTCCCAGGTCTGCGGATTCATCGCCACCATCATGTCGACGCCGCCGCGGGCGCCGAGATGGCCGTCTTCGGTGACGCGCACCTCATACCAGGTCGGCAGGCCCTGAATGTTGGATGGGAAGATGTTGCGCGGAGACACCGGAACGCCGTGGCGCAGGATCGCGCGCGCGAACATCTCGTTAGCGCTGGCCGAGCCCGAGCCGTTGACGTTGGCGAAGCGGACGACGAAGTCGTTTACGCTGCTGAGCGGCTTTTTGTCGGACATGTCGAACCTGCGTGAGTCATCTCGATGAAATATTTCTGCATGTCCCAGGCCCCGGTGGGACAACGCTCGGCGCACAGCCCGCAATGCAGGCAGACGTCCTCGTCCTTGACCATCACGCGCCCGGTCTTGAGGTCGGACGAGACGTAGAGGTCCTGGTCCGGATGCGGCGAGGGCGCCTTCAGGCGATGGCGCAGATCGTCTTCCTCACCGTTATTGGTGAAGGTGATGCAGTCCATCGGGCAGATGTCGGCGCAGGCATCGCACTCGATGCAGAGCGAGGTCGAGAATACGGTCTGGACGTCGCAGTTCAGGCAGCGATGTGCTTCGCCGAGCGCGAGCTTGACGTCGTAGCCGAGCTCGACCTCGGTGCGGATGTCCTTCAGCGCGACCACCTTGTCGCGATGCGGCACCTTGAAGCGCTTGTCGATGGAGACGTCGTTGTCATAGCTCCATTCGTGGATGCCCATCTTCTGCGAGGAGACGTGCACCTCCGGCAGCGGCCGCTCGGTGATGTCCTCGCCCGAGAGCATCTTGTGGATCGACAGCGCCGCGTCGTGACCCTGCGCCACCGCCCAGATGATGTTCTTCGGGCCGAACGCGGCGTCGCCGCCGAAGAACACTCTTGGATTGGTCGAGACGAAGGTTTTCGGATCGACCTTGGGCATGTGCCATTTGTCGAACTCGATGCCGCAATCCTGCTCGATCCAGGGGAAGGCGTTCTCCTGGCCGACCGCGACCAGCACGTCGTCGCAGGGAATGGTCTGATCGGGATCACCCGAAGGCACCAGATTGCGGCGGCCTTTGGCGTCGTATTCGGCCTTGACGTGC
This sequence comes from Bradyrhizobium sp. T-1, assembly GCF_053592855.1. Classification (NCBI taxonomy): domain Bacteria; kingdom Pseudomonadati; phylum Pseudomonadota; class Alphaproteobacteria; order Hyphomicrobiales; family Nitrobacteraceae; genus Bradyrhizobium; species Bradyrhizobium sp. T-1. Next base: position 2,092,627 of record NZ_CM132115.1, read on the forward strand.
TGGAAGGTGACGCCGATGAGCTTACCGGCGACATGCTTGAATTCCACCGGCACCATGTAGTTGAGGATCGGAATATCCTCGTGGATCGCGTCTTCCTTCTCCCACGGCGAGGCCTTCATCTCCTCGAAGCCGGAACGCACCACCACCGTGACTTTCTCGCCGCCGAGGCGGCGCGCGGTGCGGCAGCAATCCATCGCGGTATTGCCGCCGCCGAGCACGATCACGCGCTTGCCGATCTTGTCGGTGTGGCCGAACGAGACTGAGGACAGCCAGTCGATGCCGATGTGGATATTGGCAGCGGCTTCCTTTCGGCCGGGAATGTCGAGCTCGCGGCCGCGCGGTGCGCCGGAGCCGACGAAGATCGCATCATATTTTTCCGCGAGCAGGGCCTTCATGCTTTCGATGCGATGTCCGCCTTTGAACTCGACGCCGAGACCCAGGATGTAGCCGGTCTCCTCGTCGATCACGGAATTGGGCAAGCGGAATTTCGGGATCTGGGTCCGCATCATGCCGCCGGCTTCGGGATCGCCGTCGAACACGGTGCAGTGATAGCCGAGCGGTGCGAGATCGCGCGCCACCGTCAGCGAGGCCGGACCGCCGCCGACGAACGCGACGCGCTTGCCGTTCTTCGTGGTCGGGTGCGGCAGGCGCTGCTTGATGTCGTCCTTGAAGTCGGCGGCGACGCGCTTGAGGCGGCAGATTGCCACCGGCGTCTCCTCGACGCGTCCGCGGCGGCACGCCGGCTCGCACGGACGATCGCAGGTGCGTCCCAGAATTCCGGGAAACACGTTCGATTTCCAATTGATCATGTAGGCGTCGCTGTAGCGCCCTTGTGCGATCAATCGGATGTATTCGGGAACCGGGGTGTGCGCAGGACAGGCCCACTGGCAATCGACCACTTTGTGAAAGTAGTCGGGGGCCGCGATATCGGTCGGTTTCATTCCTACCCTGTCCGCGCAGGCTCAAAGACCCGGCGGCCTCTTCTTGAGCTTGGCGAACGCTTAACGCGCAGCGATCTGGTTTCTGAATGACGTCATTGGGTTAGCTTATTAGAACCGTTCCCAAGTACAACGGCAAATTTTCGCGCGTCCCCTCTTTCATGGGAGCTAAGCGCGCACAGCATTAATGCGGCGCGTGCGGTGCAGCATCCGCGGGGAATGTGAACGCATCAACCTCGCACGATGTCGCTTTTCGCGAGGTCCCACATCAGGCTGTAAGTGCCGACGGAGACGGGCAGCGGGAAGGGTGCTGCCGCCGGGCCGGTGAAGCGCTCGGCGATGGCCGCCGACACCGCACCGACATGCGTGCCGTCGATCAGCACGAACCAGTCGCGCGCGCCTTCGTTGCGCACCGCTGGAATGTCCGCTGTTGCGCCCGACAATTCCGGCTCGCTCTCGAGCAGATGCATCGAGATGATGCCGTCGCGATCGCCCGGCATAAGCTTCTCCTGCAGCGCGTCACGCCAAGAGCCGGCATTGTCGGCTGTGGGGCGCAGCCGCACCATCCCGAGCGCGGCGCCGCGGCCGGTGCCCTTGCTGACGGTGATGCGTGCGACGACGCGCAGCATGTTCTTGAAATGCGCCATGCTCCGCCGCGACCATTCGGTCTGGTTGGCGAGCCGCGCCCGGTAGGCGGGACTGTCGAGCACCTCTAACGTCGCGGTCGAGTACAGCGAGAGATATTTGGGAGTGGCGGCGTGCGCGACATAGCGCCGGGCTTCCAGAAAACCCTCGATCGCGACGCGCTCTTCCAGATGCTCGCGATCGTACCAGCGGTTGAAATCGGCCTCATCCGCCGCGTCGATGTTCATCGACGTCAGCAGCATGCCTGTCCCGGCAAGCGGCATTCTCTTGTTGTCCTTGTTTCGCGCCTCTAGCGCGCGGCCTTCGACGCGAGATCGGCGATCGACTTCATGACCGCGTCCCGGACACCGGCATCATAAAGCGAATGGCCGGCTTCTTCCACGATCCTGACCTCGGAACCCGGCCAAACTTTCGCGAGCGCCTGCGATGTCTCGGGAGGACACAACAGGTCGTAGCGGCCTTGCACGATAATGCCGGGAATGCCGGCGAGCTTCCCGGCATTTCGCAACAACTGCTCTTCGCTCAGGAAGGAATTGTTGGCGAAATAATGCGCCTCCATGAACGGCGTCGCCGGCAGCGTGCGCCAGACGTTGAGCGAGGCCAGGTCCAGCCGCGTCTTGGCCGGCTTGTGCTCGGACAGCGCGCGCTCGGTGTCATGCCAGGCGCGCGAGGCCGGACCATGCACGGCCGGATCGGCATCGAGGATGCGGCGATAATAGGCGTCCGCCGGTTGCGCACGTTCTTCCGACGGCAGCACGCTCAGGAAGTCCTCCTGTAGCGCCGGATAGAATTGCGCCAGGCGCGAGGTGAAGGCCGTCTCGACCTCGGCCTGCGTGCCCAGAAAGGTCGCGCGCAGCGCAATGCCGGAGACGCGCTCGGGATGGGCCTCTGCATATGCCAGCGCCAGCGTCGCGCCCCAGGAGCCGCCGACCACCATCCAGCGCGCGAAGCCGAATTTTTCGCGGATCTTCTCCATGTCCGCGATCAGATGCGCCGTGGTGTTGTGCTCGCGCGATCCCTTCGGGCGGCTGCGGCCGCAGCCGCGCTGATCGAACAGCACGGCGCAGAAGCGATCGGGATCGAACAGCCGGCGATGATCGGGCTGGCAGCCGGAGCCCGGTCCGCCATGCAGATAGACCGCAGGGATGCCGTCGGCACGGCCGACGCTCTCGACATAGAGCTCGTGGCCGTCGCCGACATCGAGCATGTCGGAGGTCAATGGCGCAAAGGGATCGGCGCGTCTGGCGGATGCAGCGGCGTCGGCGTCAGGCACCATTCTCGGATTCCAGGGTGCCGCCGGCGAAGTTGCGGTAGAGGAAGCGGTTAGTCTCGCCCTCGGCCTCGCGCTCGGCCTGCTTGAAGATGGTCTCGTGCAGCGGCGACAGCGCACAGGCCGGATCGGTGTTGGCGGCATCGCCCGTCAGCGCGAAGGCCTGGCAGCGACAGCCGCCGAAATCGATCTCGCGGAATTCGCAAGTTTTGCACGGCTCCTTCATCCAGCCAGTGCCGCGATAGCGGTTGAAGGCCTCGGAGTTCTGCCAGATCCAGGCGATCGAATGGTTGGAGCGCACCGACTCGAAATCGAGCCCGGTGATGCTCTCGGCGGCGTGGCAGGGCAGCACCTTGCCGGCCGGCGAAATGTTGAAGAACTGCCGGCCCCAGCCGCCCATGCATTTCTTCGGCCGCAGCGCATAATAGTCTGGCACGACGTAGTCGATGGCGAGCGTGCCCTTGAGCCGCTCGCGGGCCTCCTCGACGATGCGGGTGCATTCGTCGAGCTGCGCCACCGTCGGCATCAGCGCGGCGCGGTTCTTCAGCGCCCAGCCGTAATATTGCACATTGGCGACCTCGAGCCGGTCGGCGTCGAGATCGATGGACATCTGGATGATGTCGGGGAGCTGGTGCAGGTTCTGCCGGTGCATCACCGCATTGACGGTCAGCGGCAGCTCAAGCTCGCGCGTCCATTTCGCGACTTCGAGCTTCTTGCGATGGCCGCCCTTGTAACCGGCGACGCGGTCGGCGAGGCCTTCCTCGATGCCCTGGAACGAGATCTGCACATGGCAGAGCCCGGCATCGGCAAGCTCGCTGAGCCGCTCGCGCGTCAGCAGCACGGCCGACGTGATCAGATTGGTGTAAAGGCCGACGTCGCTGGCATGCTTGACCAGCTCGACGAGGTCCTTCCGCGCCGTCGGCTCGCCGCCGGAGAAATGCACCTGGAGCACGCCGATCTCGGCGAGCTCGCTCAAGACCTTTTTCCACTCCTCGGTGGTCAGCTCCTTGCCGGAGCGGTCGAGCTCGACCGGATTGGAGCAATAGGGGCATTGCAGCGGGCAGCGATGGGTGATCTCGAGCAGCACGGCGAGCGGAATGCCAAAGGTCTCCGCTGTCGAGCGCTGCTTTTCGAGCACCGCGAGGCTGTCGCTGGCGTCAGGCGGGATGGTCGGGAGCACATCGCTCATGACGTCTTCTCCCGGGCCTCGGTCAGGAAGCCCTTGTCGGCGAGATCCTGCAGCATGACGATGACGTCGGCGAGGATCGCCTCGCGGGGGGCTGCGTATTTCGCGGCGAGCTGATCGGACACGTCGCCGACACTGCGCTTGCCGTCGCAGAGCTGCAAGACCTCGACCGCGATTTCGTCCGGTGCCAGCACGCGCTCCGGCGCCAGGATCACCCAGACCTTGCGCGTCTCGTCATATTTGAGCTTGGCGTGCCGCGGCAGCACGGGGCGGCTCGCCTCGCTGACGCTGATGTTACGCGGCCCGGCCATACTTCTAATCCCTCAACTCGCTTTGGGCACGAACGCACCCGGCGGAATGTTGCCCTCGACATAGGCGTGCTGGAGTGCGTCGAGCTGCACCCACAGCACGTTAGTCTTGAAGATCAGGGCGTTGCACACTTGCGCGCGTTGCTCCGGCGTCGTCGCATGCGCCTTGACGTAGTCGAGCGCGAAGCCGGCATCGCGCGGCGCCTGCGTCAGCCGCCGCTTGAAATAGCTCATGATGTCGGGATTGACGAAGTCGTAATGCTGCAACATGCCGGCGATGCGCTCTTCATGGATGCTCGGCGCGAACAGCTCAGTGAGCGAGGAGGCGATCGCCTCGAGCGGGCTCTTCTCGCGGCAGTAGTGGACGTAGGCCTCGACCGCGAAGCGCGTCGCCGGCAAGATGCCCTCGGTCGACTCGACATACGCCGTGTCGAGCCCGAGGCCTTCAGTCAGCTTGATCCAGCGCTCGATGCCGCCCTCAGAGCCGACATCGCCGTCATGGTCCTCGATGCGGTGGCGCCATTCCAGGCGCGTGGCGCGGTCGCGAAAGCGCGAGATCACCACCGCGTCCTTGATCGGGATGGTGCTCTGGTAATAGTAGCGGTTCAGCGCCCAGGCCTGCACCTGGCCCTTGTTGAGCTTGCCGCCGTGCAAAAGCTTATGGAACGGGTGCAGGCTGTGATAGCGCGTGGCGCCGATGTGGCGCAACGTCGCCTCGAGCTCTTCGGCCGAGTTGAGCCTGATGTCCTTGCCGATCGAGAGCGCAGTCATTCCAGTCATGGACGCGGCATTCACAGCACGATCTCCGTTCCGTCGGCGGGAATCTGCCACCCCGCTTGTTCAGCAGTCTTGCGTTCAGCCGAGGCAGGCAGCAGCGCCGGGTTCGAGTTGTTGATATGCAGAAATATCTTTCTGTCGAGATTGAGATCGGCTAGCCGCGCGATCGCGCCGTCGTCGCCGGACATCGCGACATGCCCCATGCTCTTGCCGGTTTTGTGGCCGAGGCCGCACCTGATCATCTCGTCGTCCTGCCAGACCGTGCCGTCGAAGAACACCAGCGCGGCGCCGTCGATCTCGGTCTTGAGCGCATCGGTCACCTCGGCGCAGGCGGCGATGAAATAGAAGCATTTGCCGGTCGATTTGTCGGTGATCTTCAGGCCCAGCGTATCGCCGTCGCCGCTCTCGCCGCCGGGATGCGCCTTGCCTTCCAGATACCAGGCCGACTTGCCCGGCACCGCGAACGGCAGCACCTCCAGCCCTGATCGCGCGCCATCGGGCAATCGCGGCTCGAAGGGCTCGCTGATTCCGATCGGCTGGCGCTTGACGTTCTTCTCGTTCAGCACGTTGAAGATGCTGTTGCTGGCGAGGATCGCCAGCACTTTCTCATGGGCATAGACCGTGAAGGGCGAGCCCTCGCGCATCGTGAGCAGGCCTGCGACCGCATCGACTTCGCTGTTGGTCAGGATCACGCCCGCAACAGGCGTATGGCGCAGCGCACCTGCCTTGGGATGCAGTTGCGGCGTGGCATTCAGTTGCTGGCGAAGGTCGGGGGAGGCGTTGATCAGGAACCAGTGCTCGCCATCGCCGCTGAAAGCAACCGAGGCCTGCGTCCGGTGCAACTCATGCCCGCCGCTGCGGGCCGCCCGGCAGCCCTCGCAGCCACAATTCCACTGGGGAACTCCGCCGCCGGCTGCGGCGCCCAGGACGACGACGCGAAGCATGATCCGTCTCCTGGAAGGAACACGCGCGGTGGATCTCAGGCCGACGCGAAAGCCGACACAGATTCTATCTTTCGGAAACGCGTCGTGACCGAAAAATCCACCGGCGCAGAACGCAAGATCGTCAACCGCTTACTTGCGGGTGGCGCTCACATACATGTTGATTTCCATGCCACAGGGCACTTCGACGATCTTCGGGGCTTTCCATGCCATTTTCGGCTCTCCATTTTTGCGAATTCGGACGTATCCGCCCACGCGCTAAATTAGTGCGGGCGGAAAAGTTCGCCAGTGAAATTTTCCCGGACATAGGTAGTAGGCCGGCGGAATTGCTGCACTGCAAGGAGAGCGTATTGCGGCCGTAAAGTTGCGCGAAGGAAGACGCGACACCGCCGATAGGTCGTGATCCCTGTCGGGATAAACCAGTTGTGAGTAGAGAACCGCTTCCAATCGGCTACAGGCGACCCCATTGGATCAGAGATGCCCAGATATTTCTTCAACACCCGTATCGGCGACGAACTGATCGTGGATCCTGACGGCGAGGACCTGCGCAACCCCGATCGCGCCTGGGAGGTCGCCCGCCAGATGATCCTGGAGGTGGTGAGATCCGAGGGCGCCCAGCCGGCCCTGCTCGAGGCGGTCATCGAGGTCACCGACGTCGCGGGCGAGATCGTGCTGGAGTTTCCCTTCAGCGAGGCCCTGCTGGACATGCCGGACCAGTCGGCGACGCGGCATTAGGCTCTCCCCACGTCATGGCGAGGAGCCCTTGCGACGAAAGCAATCCAGACTGTTTCCGCGGAAAGATTCTGGATTGCTTCGCTTTGCTCGCAAGGACGGGGCGTTATCCCTGCGAAATCCGCATGGCTTTGCCGCGTTCCCGGCGCTAAAAGACGCCGGTCACACGGAGCACGTCATGCAAGATCTCTGGCGCCTGCCGGCCGCCGACCTCGCGACCCTCGTCAAATCCAGGAAAGTGTCCGCCCGGGAGGCGGCCAAGGCCGGCCTGGACCGCCTGGACGCCGTCAATCCCAAGCTCAACGCCGTGATCGACCACCGGCCCGACGACGTGCTCAGGCAGGCCGACGCCGTCGATGCCGCGATCGCCAGGGGCGAGGACCCCGGCGTGCTCGCCGGCGTGCCCGTCACCATCAAGGCCAATGTCGACCAGGAGGGCTTTGCCACCACCAATGGCCTGAAACTCCAGCGCGACCTGATCGCGCGCGAGGACAATCCGGTGGTCGCCAATTTCCGCAAATCCGGCGCCGTCCTGCTTGGCCGCACCAATTGCCCGGCCTTCTCCTACCGCTGGTTCACCACCAACCTCGTCCATGGCGACACCAAGAACCCGCGCGATGCGTCGCTGACGCCGGGCGGCTCGTCCGGCGGCGCCGGCTCGGCGGTCGCGGCCGGTATCGGCCATATCGCCCATGGCACCGATATCGCGGGCTCGATCCGCTATCCCGCCTATGCCTGCGGCGTGCATGGCCTGCGCCCGACGCTCGGCCGCATCCCCGCCTTCAATCCGGCGCTGCCGGAGCGTCCGATCGGGCCGCAGATCATGGCGGTCTCTGGACCGCTGGCCCGCACCGTGAATGACCTGCGCATTTCGCTCGCCGCGATGTCTGCGCGCGACGTGCGCGATCCCTGGTATGTGCCGGTGCCGCTGGAAGGCCCCGTGCGGCCGAAGCGCGCCGCGCTCTGCCTCAGCCCCGATGGCCTCGCGACCACGCCTGAGGTGAAAGCCGCCGTGACCGACGCCGGCAAGCGGCTTGAGCGCGCCGGCTGGACCGTCGAGACAATCGAGAACACCCCGCCGATGCGCGAGGCCGTCGAGTGGCAGCGTAAACTCTGGCTCGGCGATGCCTATGACGCGCAACTCGCAATGGCCGAGCGCGAGGGCGATCCCGGCGCATTGGCGTGCCTGCGCGGCAACCGCGCCAAGGTCACGCCGATGGACCAGGCGAATTACGCGATGGCGCTGACCCGCCGCGCCACGTTGACGCGTGACTGGATGCTGTTCTTCGAGAAATATGCCGTCGTGCTGACGCCGGTCTCCGGCGAGTTGCCGTTCCCCGATCATCTCGACCGCAAGGACGACGCCTCCTTCGAGCGCGTCTGGGAGGCGCAACTGCCGCAGATCGCGACGCCCTTCATGGGCCTCCCCGGCCTCGTGGTTTCGACCGGCCTCGTCGGCAAGACGCCGGTCGGCGTGCACATCGTCTCGGGCCGCTATCGCGAGGATCTGTGCCTGCTCGCAGGCGAGGCGATCGAGGCGGGCGGCGTGCCGCCGTCGCCGATCGATCCCGTGGGTTAGCGATGCCTGAGATTTACGACTTCAAGGCCAATTCGCTTCTCGGCGAAGAAGTGCCGATGCGCCGTTTCGAGGGGCAGGTGCTGCTGATCGTCAACACCGCGAGCAAGTGCGGGTTCACGCCGCAATATCGCGGGCTCGAGGATCTGCATCGCGATCTCTCGCCGCGCGGCTTTTCCGTGCTCGGCTTTCCCTGCAACCAGTTCGGCGCGCAGGAGCCGGGGCAGGCGGCTGAGATCCAGGCGTTCTGCTCGACCAATTACGACGTCACCTTTCCGCTGTTCGAGAAGATCGACGTCAACGGCGCCAACGCGCACCCCTTGTATGAGTACCTGAAACGGCAGCAATCCGGACTCTTGGGTGCCTCCATCAAATGGAATTTCACCAAATTCTTGGTGGACCGTGCCGGCAAGGTGATCGCGCGCTACGCGCCGACCGCAAGGCCGGAAGGATTGCGGCAGCAAATCGAGACCCTGTTATGAGCGAGACAATCATGAGCGACGAATTTCCGGACCGCCTGTCGGTCGATCCGAACAGCCCCTATTACAACGCGGACATCCTGGCGCGCGACGTCGGCATCCGCTTCAAGGGCATCGAGAAGACCAATGTCGAGGAGTACTGCATCAGCGAAGGCTGGGTCCGCGTCACCGCCGGCAATGCCAAGGACCGCTACGGCAATCCGCTGACCATCAAGGTGCACGGGCCGGTCGAGCCGTATTTCAGGGATAAGAAATAAGCCTTCGTCATTCCGGGGCGATGCGAAGCATCGAACCCGGAATCTCGAGATTGCGGGTTCGCGCTAACGCGCACCCCGGAATGACGACAAGAGAAAGCCACGCCCATGTCCGTCCGCATCGTCGACGTCCGTGAGATCACCAAGCCGATCTCGTCCCCGATCCGCAACGCCTATATCGACTTCACCAAGATGACGACGAGCCTCGTCGCCGTCGTCACGGATGTCGTGCGCGACGGCAAGCGCGTCGTCGGCTACGGCTTCAACTCCAACGGCCGCTACGGCCAAGGCGGCCTGATCCGCGAGCGCTTTGCCTCGCGCATCACGGAGGCCGATCCGAAGTCGCTGCTCAACGCTTCCGGCGACAATCTCGACCCCGACAAGGTCTGGGGCGCGATGATGACCAATGAGAAGCCGGGCGGCCATGGCGAGCGCTCGGTTGCGGTCGGCACCATCGACATGGCGGTGTGGGACGCAGTGGCGAAGATCGCCGGCAAGCCGCTGTTCCGCCTGCTCGCCGAGCGTCACGGCGTCAAAGCCAATCCGCGTGTGTTCGTCTACGCCGCCGGCGGCTACTACTATCCCGGCAAGGATCTTTCGATGCTGCGCGGCGAGATGCGCGGCTATCTCGATCGCGGCTACAATGTCGTCAAGATGAAGATCGGCGGCGCGCCAATTGAAGAAGACCGCACCCGCATCGAGGCGGTGCTGAAGGAGATCGGCAAGGACGCACAGCTCGCCGTCGACGCCAACGGCCGCTTCAACCTGGAGACCGGTATCGCCTACGCAAAGATGCTGCGCGACTATCCGCTGTTCTGGTACGAGGAGGTCGGCGATCCCCTCGACTACGCATTGCAGGCCGCGCTCGCCGAATTCTATCCCGGCCCGATGGCCACAGGCGAAAACCTCTTCAGCCACCAGGACGCTCGCAACCTGATCCGCTACAGCGGCATGCGCCCCGACCGCGACTGGCTGCAGTTCGACTGCGCACTGTCCTACGGCCTGTGCGAATATCAGCGCACGCTCGACGTGCTGAAAACCCACGGCTGGTCGCCGAGCCGTTGCATCCCGCATGGCGGCCACCAGATGTCGCTGAACATCGCCGCCGGCCTCGGTCTCGGCGGCAACGAAAGCTACCCGGATCTGTTCCAGCCCTACGGCGGCTTCCCCGACGGCGTGCGCGTCGAGAACGGCCACATCACCATGCCCGATCTCCCCGGCATCGGCTTCGAAGGCAAGTCCGACCTCTACAAGGAAATGAAGGCGCTGGCGGAGTAGCGTTGCAGTCGACGGCCGCGCCACACACTCAATGTCGTCCCGGCGAAAGCCCTAGGGCATGCACACATCTTTCTTGGCAGGAAGTTGCCTTGGGGGATTCCCGAATCGGCACTTTGTGTGATTCCTATTGCGACACTTCGGCTTTGGCGGAGGTGTTGGCATGCTGTCAGGCATCGATTGGACCTTGGGCCGGTTCGGGGATTGTCGTCTCGATAAAGGGGGGCGGCTCTCGTCGAACGCATGGTTGCGGGCAATACGGTCTGCCTGCGTCGGCTTTCCAAGGGAGATCGCGCGCTGGAAGTGCGGTTCAACCGCTTTCTCGGCCACGACAAGGTGACGGCGGAGCGGATTCTCGAAAGCTGGAGCGAACGCACGATCACCGCGGTGGAAGGCCGCCACGTGCTGGCCATCCAGGACACCAGCGAGATCCACTTCAACACGACGCCACAACGACGGCGCGGGCTCGGAGAAATCGGCAAAGGCAATAATTATGGCGTGCTGTTGCACCCGCTGCTGGCGGTGGATGCCGACGATGGCACCTGTCTTGGGCTTTTGAGCGGACAGATATGGACGCGCCAAGGCCGCCGCACGACCTCGCACGACAATCGGGAATTATCGGACAAGGAATCGCAGCGCTGGATATCCACCGCCGTTGCGGCCAGGCCGCTGCTCACCAAGGCCTCGGCGGTGACAGTGCTGGGGGATCGCGAGAGCGATATCTTTGCCCTTTATGCCAGTTCGGCCGAGCAGCACTTCCACGTCATCGCGCGCAGTATGCATGACCGCAAGCTTGCAGACCGCAACGCTTTATATGAGGTCAGCGATGCCATGGCCGCGGCGGATCGGCGTGCGGTCCAACTGCCTGCGCGCGCCGCACGGCCGGCACGTCTGGTCCAGCTCGAACTTCGCTTTGGCACGATCGAGCTTGCCCGCCCACAGAGCAAGTTCCTGCGCCATCTGCCGAAAAGCTTGCCGCTGGCGGTGGTCGACGTGCGCGAGATCAATGCCAAAACCGGCGTCGAGCCGCTGCACTGGCGGCTTCTCACCTCTCACGACGTCGCCGGCATTGAAGACGCCTGGCGTATCGTCCAATGGTACAAGCAGCGCTGGATTATCGAGCAGTTCTTCCGCGCCCTGAAGACGCAAGGCCTTAAGCTCGAAGACAGCCAGATCGGAACCGCCGATCGCCTTCTCAAGCTGGTCGCTATAGCCGCCAAGGCCGCCGTCATCACGATCCAGCTTCTGCAAGCGCGCGGTGGCGGTCAGCAGCTCCATCGCGTTGCCTTCAACGACGGCGAAATCGGTGCGCTTGCTGCTCTCAACAAGCAACTCGAAGCCAAGAGCAAACGACTCAAGAACCCGCATCCGCCCGACAGCCTCGCCTGGGCCGCCTGGATCATCGGCCGCCTCGGCGGTTGGGATGGCTATCCATCGTCCAAACCGCCGGGCCCGATCACCTTCAAAAACGGCCTCGAATACTTCAAAGCCGCCGCAGCCGGATGGAGCCTCAGAGATACGTGCATGCCCTAGGGCGAAAGCCGGGACCCATAACCCCAGGGAGGTGTTATGGCGCGAGCTGGTCATTCCGAGTCTTCGCCAAACCAAATCCTGTGGTTATGGGTCCCGGATCTGCGCTTCGCTTGTCCGGGACGACAGTTGAGTTCGCATCGCAGCCGCCACCCGTGCCACCACGATCGGCTGCCGCGCTCCATACATCAGCGACCGCCACAGCCATTCGAGCGGACCGTATCGGTAGTGGCGCAGCCACCAGGCGCTCAGCAGCACCTGCGCGGCGTAGACAGCGATGCCGATAGCGAGGGCCTGGGTGATGCCGAGTTGCCCGAACCGGCCGAGGCCGTAACCGTAAAAGATCCAGCCGAAGATGACGGATTGCGCGACGTAGTTGGTGAAGGCCATCCGTCCCAGCGGCGCGGCCCAGCCGAGCAGCTTCTTGCCGCGCTCGAAATGGGCGATGCCGAGAACGGCGGCGCCATAGCCCAGCGCCAGCAGGACGGTGCCGAGCGGCTCGCTGCCACGATAAAGCAGGCCAGCGCCGAGGGCGATCGCGGCAAGCGCGATGATGAACAGGGCGCGGGCATTTTGCATAACGCCGCTGCGCCAGGCCAGCGCACCCAGAAGGAACAGCCCGATCGTGCGCAGGAAGATGAAGGCGTGAAGCGAGGCGATGAGCGGAATTTCGCGCAGACGAAATGCAAGCACGTCGAGAAAGCCGCCCGTCGCATAGATGCGATTGGCATCCATGACGTCCCGCCAGATCACGGCCCTGCTCGGAAACAACCCGACCGGCGGAAAAGCCTGCATCGCCAGATACAGCGCCAGAAACACCAGCACGGCGAGAGCGAGCAACCAGCGCGGGCCAGACAGGAACGGCAGCACGATGAACCCGGCAAGCGCGTATTCGGTGAGGATGTCGCCGTTCCAGATCAGGCACAAGTGAATGACGCCGAACCCCAGCAGCGCGGCAAGCCGGCGGACGAGCAGGGCAGTGCGGCGCGCGCTCGCAAGCCGGTCGAACTGAATGGCAAGGCCTACGCCGAACAGCAGCGAGAATAGCGCGAACGCCTTGAGCTCGACGGCAGTTGTCAGGATCGCTTCGATGGCACGATCGATTGGTGAGGCCAGCGTTCTGGGACCAAGAAACTGGTCGAAGATCGAGACGCGAAACTCCATCACGAGGTTGATGGCCATGACGCCGAACAGGGCGATCCCCCGCAGCACGTCGATGGCATCGATCCGCTCCGAGGGATTTGTCGGATGGGGAGGCGCGGCGCGATCGGAAGTCATTGCGATATGAATCCCAATAGCGCCCTGGCTATTCTCGCTCCTACGACAACCGCATATCCAGCAACCGGCGTCCTTCGCCTTTGAGCAGCTTCTTCACCGCGCTGGACGCCACGACCTCGCCGTCATTGGCGTAGGCCTCGTGGTTCTTCTCGATGTCGTCGAGGCGGTAGAGATAGTTCACCATCACGCCGGCGGACTCGCGCACGCCCTTGGGCGAGAGGTCGCCGAGCCAGTTGATGCGCTCGAGGCGGGCGCCGTTGCCGAGATGGAAGCGGGCGACGGAATCGATCAGGCGGCCCTTCGACGTGCGCGCCTTCAGGAAGTAATGGGCGGCGAGCGGCTCGATCACGCCACGCAGCTGCGTCGTCGTTTCAGGGTTCTCATACCATTTGGGATCGTCGAGACGTTTCAGGATCTCACGGTCCTCGTCCGACAGCGGCAGATCCTTGTCCTGCTTTACCCATGGCATGAAGCCCGGCACCGGCGACAGCGTCACGAAGGTGTCGAGCTTCGGCGTCTCGCGGCGCAGCTCTTCGACCACCTGCTTGATCAGGAAGCTGCCGAAGGAGATGCCGCCGAGACCGCGCTGGGTGTTGGAGATCGAGTAGAACACGGCGGTGCGCGCCCTTTCGATCGACAAGTGCTGGCGATCGACCGCAAGCAGCGGCGCGATCGCGCCTGGAATCGTCTCGGTCAACGCCACCTCGACGAAGATCAAGGGCTCGTCCACCATCGCCGGGTGGAAGAAGGCGTAGCAGCGGCGGTCGACCGGATCGATGCGGCGACGCAGATCGTCCCAGTCGCTGATCTCGTGCACGGCTTCATAGCGGATGATCTTTTCGAGGATGTTGGCCGGGGTCGACCAGTCAATCCGGCGCAGCACGAGAAACCCCCTGTTGAACCACGACGAGAGAAGATGCGAGACGTCGCGATCGAGCGCAGCGAGATCGGTGTGTCCGTTCATCATGTCGAGCAGGTCGGCCCGCATGGCGACGAGATCGCCGGTGCCGCCCGGCGCGCGGTTGAGGCGGCGGATCAGTTCCTGCCGCCGAGGTTCCGAGGCGAAATGCAGCGAGCTTCCGTCCTCATCACTCGGATTGGCGCGCCATTTCTCGATCGCCCTGGTCAGACGCTCATGGTCGGGGCCGAAATCGCGCACCAGTCCTTCGAAGAAGGCGCGGCGTCCCGCCGCATCCAGTTCCTGGTAGATGTCGAGCACCTCGCGCGCCATCGCGGTGCCGGAGGCCTCGCCTCGGCCCGACAGCAGCGCGCCGCACAGCTCGATCAGTCCGTCGGCATCCTGCTTGGTGTCGGGGCCGTCCCCCCGGCGCAGCAGCGTGCGGCCGCGCTCGGAAATTGTGGCGAGCAGGTCGGAGAAGAAGGCATTGGCCATCTGGGCTTTTCGAATTCGGGTTTGTGCGGTGCGGAAGCTTACACGGGATTTAGGCGGATGCCGATCACAATCAAGCAGGGGAATTTTGTATCTTTAGGGGTACTATGCATCCCGCTGCACGCTGTCATGCGCCGCGTGGGCGTTGATGGAGCGGGGGTGTGCTCACCCCAAGCAAGCTGTCATGCGCCCGCGAAGGCGGGGCATCAGTGCTCCGCAGCGTCTCGGTCCATCACTGCCGTCTCGGAGTACTGGATCGCCCCGCGGGCGATGACACCGAATGTGAGACGACGGCAACGATCCCGTGGATGGGGCGGGGTAGGCGGCAGCTGCGGCCGCCTCACGTCTTCCCTGCAAACTCCGTCGGCGTCCGCCCCGTCACCTGGCGGAATGCGGCCGAGAACGCCGGCACGCTGGCATAGCCGAGTTGCGTGGCGAGCTGCTTCACCGACACGCTCGCATCTGTCGACAACCGCTGGATCGCCGCTGCAATCCTGGCGCGCTGGCACCAACTCTTGAAGCTCAGCTGCGTCTCGGTCGAGAACAGCCGCGACAGCGTGCGTGCGGAGGTTCCGACCTCGCGTGCCAATATGTCGATGTCGTGGAGCCCGGTGGGATCGTCGAGCACGATCATCGCGGCGCGGCGGCAGCGCGGCTCGTGCGGTAGCGGCACGAAGGTCGCGGAATCCTCGGCCTGATGCAGTTCCAGCATCACCAGGCGCACCAAGAGCTCGGTGCGCTCCTCGGTGTTGTGCGCCTCGAACAGAGCGAGGATCGCCTGGTTGAGCAGCGGCGACACCCGCACGACGAATTCCCTGGTCAACTCTTCAAGTCGCTGCTCGCGCTTGAGCCAGGCGAGGTCGAAATACAGCGTGCGCATCTCGATGTCGGCGAGCAGGTCGATGGCATGTTCGAGCCCGGCCGGCACCCAGACCGCGCGATCCGGCGGCACCAGCCAGCGCCCCTCCGGCGTCGTCACCTGCATCGTGCCTTTCGCGGCATAGATCAGCTGCGCCTCGCGGTGCATGTGCGGATCGATCCGCAGACCCTTCGGATAGTCGCGCGCCACCAGGTGCACGCCCGCGGTGGAGCGGTGGTTGCCCCGGACTTCCCGCAGGATTGGCGTTTCGACGACAGTCATTGGCAACATCCCGTCATTCGCTCGACATATAACTCATTTCGGAGCAGGAGAGGATTCCGAATGAACAGCCCCAGCCGGGTGATCAGTTTCGTCAATGCCGGCCATTTCATCGACCATTATGCGATGCTGATCTTCGCCGCCGCCGTGATCATCATGGGGCCGGCGCTCGGCATGGCCTATTCGGAGCTGCTTCCTTACGCGACCCCCGGTTTCATCGCCTTCGGCGCCGGCTCGCTGCTCACCGGATGGTTAGGGGACCGCTGGAGCCGCCGCCACATGATGCTGATCTTCTTCATCGGCATCGGCGCCTCCATGATCTCGGTCGGCTTCGTGCAGACACAAGTCCAGCTCGGTGCCGCGCTGCTCGCGATCGGCGTGTTCGCCTCGATCTATCACCCTGTTGGGACCGCGATGATCGTGTCCTATGCCGACAGGCTCGGCCGCGAGATGGGCATCAACGGCGTCTGGGGCAATCTCGGCGTCGCCTCGTCCGCGCTGGTCACCGGCGTGATCGGGCAATATCTCGGCTGGCGCTTTGCCTTCATCATTCCCGGCTTCGTCACCATCCTGATCGGCATCGCCTTCGCGATGCTGGTCGTGCACGAGGACCGCAAGGGCTCCAGGCAGGCGGCCGCGCAAGCGCGCGTCGCGAAGCAGGACATGTGGCGCGTCGTGCTGTCGCTGCTGATCGTGGTGATTGCCATCTCCACCACGTTCAACGCCGTCACCGTCGCGCTGCCGAAGCTGTTCGCGGAGCGTCTCGCAGACCTGACGAAAAGCCCGGCGCTGCTCGGCGTCATCGCGGCCTGCGTCTACGTGTTCGGCGCGATGACGCAGTACACGATCGGCCGGCTGCTCGACCGCTACTCGCTGAAGACGGTGGCGCTGCCGCTGTCCTTCATGCTGGCGCCGTTTCTGTATCTGGCCGCGAGCCTGAACAATCTGCCGCTGATATTGGTGTCCATCGGCATCGTCATGGGCGCGTTCGGGCAGGTCACGGTGAACGATGCCATGGTCGGCAAATACACCAGCGAGGAATGGCGCTCGCGCGCCTATGCCGTGCGCTATTTCATCGGCTTCACCGCGGCCGGCGCGTCGGTCGGCCTGGTGGCTTGGCTCTACGAGCAGGGCGGCTTCGTCACCATGCTGCACGCCTTCGCCGGCCTCTGCCTGCTCGCGATCGCGGCCGCGATCATCCTGCCGCGCGAGATCCGGACGCCGGCGGCGGCGTGAGGGAAGGCATGGCGGCAGGTACGGGCCCTGCTAGGCAACCTGCTGAACCAAATCCTGCGGCACGGCCAGGCATGATCTGACGCAGGCCTGGGCCAGGATGTCGGTGGGGTCCAGCAATGCCGCGCTCACGTCGCGGTCCAGCGCGGCGAGTGCGAGTGGAATTTCGGTGCAGGCCATGGCGATATGCGAACAGCCCCTGGCCGCGAGCGCTTCTGCTTCTCTTCCCAGGATCACGGCAGCCTCGTCGGTGCATCCTGCTTTCACCAGGCGGATCGCGCGCATGACCTCCGCTTGCGCCTTCGCATCGGGCACCACGCACGCATAGCCCCGTTCGGCAAGACGCTGCTGGTAGATTCCGGCGCGGACCGTGCCGTCCGTCGCAAGCAGGCCGATGGCTGGGCTCATCCGCTGCTCCGCAAGCGCGTCGGCGACGGCGTCGACGATGTGGATGATCGGCACTGACGTCTTGGCCTGGAGCGCACCGTGCCAATGGTGCGCCGTGTTGCAAGGGATCGCGATCCGGGTCGCGCCCGACAGCTCGAGCCGGCGCAGGGCATTCAGCATGGCGGGGAAGGGATCAGAGCCCTGGCCGAGAATGGCGGCCGTGCGATCGGGCACATCAGTCGCCGAGCACACGACCATCTGGATGTGGTCCTGGTCGCAGGATGCCGGGGTGTTCCGGATCACCTTGCCCATGAAATCCACGGTCGCCATCGGACCCATGCCGCCCAGAATGCCAAGCATCGTTGTCTCCTTGTCGCAGCCACGATGCACGGTCGCTTCAGGCAAATCCAATGCCTGTTCAGAACGGCATATGCGGCTTCTACATAGTTTTGGGGGCGGCCGATTGAGCGGCGTTCCAGACCTTCTCCACGATGGGCCGGGTTCGCCGCGCGCTTCGATAGAGCCGGACTTCCAGCGGAATCTCCGGCCCGACCATGGTGAGGGTGCCCTCGTCCAATTCCCGGGCAACGAGGCTGCGCGGCAGCCACGCCAGGCCGTAGCCCTCCAGCGCCATGAACTTGAGCCCCTCGGCCATGGCGTTCTCGTTGGTGTGGGTCACGTGCGCGGGCGGCGAGCCGGCCTGGGCCTGCGCGAAGGTGGCGACCCGCCCAAGGAACGAGTTCGCGGCGTAGCTGAGCAGGGGCAGGGAAGCCGCATCGTTCGTCGCCAAATTTGTGCTGCGGACGGCGACGAAACTGTCCATGCCGACGACGATATGCGGATAGAGCTCGGGCTCGAGTAGGATCGCTACGTTGGCGTGATGGAAGGTGAGCAGGAAGTCGTAGCTCCCTTCGACGAGCGCCTGCAGGCAGCTGTGAAAATCGTCGGGCAGCAGCCGGCTGCCGATGGGTCCGACGTCCTTCTCGATGGTCCGGAACCACCGCGGGAAAAAATGCAGCGACAGGGTATGCAGGGCCGCGATCGAGACGATCTGCGTGCTCGGCCGCTTGCTGGCCTGAAGCGCGAGACGGCTTGCATGGAGCATGCGAACCGTCTCCTCTGCAGTCTCCAGGAATTCGCGCCCTTCGGCGGTCAGCGTGGTCGGATAGTTGCTGCGGTCAACGAGGGACACGCCGAGCCAAAGCTCCAGCGCCTGGATTCTGCGGCTGAACGCAGATTGCGTCACGTGCCGCTCGTCCGCGGCGCGTGAGAAGCTGCGGGTTCGCGCGAGGCTGAGAAAATCTTCCAGCCATTTCAATTCCATCGTGTCCGCTCCGGTCTTCGCCTGCGCCCCCAGATTGGAGAGTTCGCTCCGGGAAGATGCCCGCTTATCCCAGCGAAATCTATGCAAAATCGGAATAGAGCTTGCCGGCATAACATTGGACGGCCCTCCATCTCCGAGCGCATGCATCCCCTTGCGGCGGGAAGCCTCAAACGCATCGGCGCGAGGCTCTCGACCGGCAACACTGTCTCCGAACAACGGAGCCGACCAGCGGGAGATGACGTGCGGACGGAACATGATCTGCTTGGCGAGCGCGAAGTGCCCCTCGAGGCCTATTACGGGGTCCATACGCTGCGCGCCGTCGAAAACCTCCCGATCAGCGGGATCGCGATTTCAGCCTACCCCGAGTTGATCGGCGCGCTCGCTGCCATCAAGCAGGCGGCGGCCCTGTCCAACATGGAGCTCGGTCTTCTCGATCAGCGGCGCGGGCGGGCGATCGTGGCGGCCTGCGAGGAATTGCGCGCCGGCCGGCTTCACGATCAGTTCGTGGTGGACGTCATCCAGGGCGGCGCCGGCACCTCCACCAACATGAACGCCAATGAGGTGATCGCAAACCGGGCGCTGGAGCTTCTCGGCCATGTCAGGGGCGAGTACGCCTCGCTCCATCCGAACGAGCACGTCAACATGAGCCAAAGCACCAATGACGTGTACCCCACGGCGTTGAAGATCGCGACGTCTCATGGCCTGCACACTCTCGTCATGGCGATGGATGTCCTGCGGCTCGCTTTTGCGCGCAAGGCCGAGGAATTCAAGGACGTCCTGAAAATGGGCCGTACCCAGCTGCAGGACGCGGTGCCGATGACGCTGGGGCAGGAGTTCAACACCTATGCCGTCATGATCGGCGAGGATCAGGACCGCCTGCGCGAAGCGGGGCTGCTGATTCACGAGATCAACATGGGCGCGACCGCCATCGGCACCGGCATCAACGCGCATCCGGATTATGCGCGCCTCGTCTGCCGCTATCTGAATGCGATCACGGGCTTGCCGCTGGTGACCGCCCCGGACCTGGTCGAGGCGACGCAGGATTGCGGCGCGTTCGTTCAGATCTCGGGCGTGCTGAAGCGCGTCGCGGTCAAGATCTCAAAGATCTGCAACGACCTGCGGCTGCTCTCGAGCGGACCGCGGGCCGGGTTCGGCGAGATCAACCTTCCGGCCGTCCAGGCCGGCTCCTCGATCATGCCCGGCAAGGTCAACCCGGTGATCCCCGAGGTCGTGAACCAGGTCGCCTTCGAGGTGATCGGCAACGACATCACGGTGACGATGGCCGCCGAAGCCGGCCAATTGCAGCTCAATGCGTTCGAGCCGATCATCGCGCACAGCCTGTTCAAGAGCATCAGCCATCTCGCGCAGGCATGCCTGACATTGGAGCGGAGCTGCGTCGCGGGCATCACGGCCAATCGTGAGCGCCTTCGGGCCGATGTCGAGAACTCGATCGGCCTCGTGACGGCGCTCAATCCCTATATCGGTTACGCCGCCGCGACGGCCGTCGCCGTGGAGGCGCATGCATCCGGTCGCGGCGTTGCCGAGCTCGTGCGCGAGCGGGGGCTGCTCACCGAAGCCACGCTTGCGGCGATCCTGAAGCCCGAAATGCTGACGCGGCCGCAAAGCCTTGCCGCCGTGGATCATGACGGCCGCCAGCCACAGCCGGTCTGCTGAAGCTATCAGCAAAACTGCGTCACCACGCGATTGCGCCGCGGGTCGTGGCCCGGCTGTCCTGAACCCGCGCGCCCAAGGGAGGAAATAAAGAAATGGCAACGAACGTCGACAATTCACCTGCGCGGTCCAACCGCCTCACCAATGCTCTCGTCGTCAGCCTTCTGCTCGGCATCCTGGCGGGCTACGCCTGTCATGAGCTG
The DNA here is from genome assembly GCF_053592855.1 of Bradyrhizobium sp. T-1. NCBI lineage: Bacteria > Pseudomonadati > Pseudomonadota > Alphaproteobacteria > Hyphomicrobiales > Nitrobacteraceae > Bradyrhizobium > Bradyrhizobium sp. T-1. The sequence continues at coordinate 2,113,162 of NZ_CM132115.1, forward strand.
GCACCGACGCCGGAGACAGCGAAGACCATTTCCGGCTATTTCTCGATCGTCACCGACGTGTTCCTGCGCATGATCAAGATGATCATCGCGCCGCTCGTCTTCGCCACGATCGTCTCAGGGATCACCAGCCTCGGCTCCGAAGGCGGCGCGGTCGGCCGCATTGCCGCCAGGGCCATGGGCTGGTTCGTCTCGGCCTCACTCGTGTCTCTCGGTCTCGGCATGATCTTTGCGAACCTGTTCGCGCCGGGTCACGGCTTGCAGCTGCCGCTTCCCAGTGCGGATGCTACCAACACTTTGCAGACCGCCGGATTCAATCTGAAGGACTTCATCACCCACGTGTTTCCAACCAGCATCGCCCAGGCCATGTCGACGAACGAGATCTTGCAGATCCTGGTCTTCGCCGTGTTCTTCGGGCTCGCGCTCAGCAGGCTGAAGACGAGCCATGCCAGGACCATCGCGGCGTCCATCGACGAGCTGGTGCATATCATGCTGCAAATCACGAATTTCGTGATGAAGTTCGCGCCGCTCGGCGTGTTCGCGGCGATTGCGGCGGTGATTACCACGCAGGGACTTGGCGTTCTCCTGACCTACGGCAAGTTCATCGCGACCTTCTATTTCAGCCTCGCGGTGCTTTGGACTGTCCTCGTTCTCGTGGGGCTGGTGGCCCTCGGGCGGCCCGTCCTTCATCTCATCGGCCTGCTGCGCCAGCCGATGCTGCTCGCGTTCTCGACGGCGAGCAGCGAAGCCGCGTACCCCAAGATGATCGAGCAACTGACGAAGTTCGGCGTCAGCGAGCGCATCTCGGGCTTCGTGCTGCCTCTGGGTTACTCGTTCAACCTGGACGGCTCGATGATGTACCAGGCCTTTGCGGCTTTGTTCATCGCCCAGGCCTACGGCATCGAGCTCAGCTTCACGCAGCAGCTCGTCATGCTGCTGGTGATGATGGTCACCAGCAAGGGCATCGCCGGCGTGCCGCGCGCCGGGCTCGTGGTCGTTGCCGCGACCCTGCCGATGTTCAACCTGCCGGTGGGCGGCATGCTTCTCATCATGGGCATCGACCAGTTCCTGGACATGGGGCGGACCATGACCAACGTCATCGGCAACGGCATTGCCACGGCTGCCGTGGCGAAGTGGGAAGACAAGCGAGGACTGGCCGAAGAGGGATCGTCCGAGACCGCGGTGCCGGCCGTCGCCGTCGCCGGCGCGGCCGTTGCCGGCGCGGCGGGCGGATGAGCCGGTTGGTCGGCCCATTCTCGAGAAAATAACACGCGTAATCCAAAGGCCCCGGGAGATGTCCCGGGGCCTTTGAGCTCATATTGCACGGCCCGATGAGAGCAACATCAGGCTGGTGGAAGGCTGCGCGCTCAACGTTTCGGGTTGCGCCCGCGGATATGGTCAAAACCTTGCTTGATTGCGGCAAAGCGCGCTTCGACGATCGGCTCAAATTCGAGGTCGGTGAAGATATAAGGCCAGTCGTTTTCGACGCCTTCGCGGACGAGTTCACCGACATAGAGGGGATCGATGCCCTGAGTGACGCGTTCGCGGATGAGATTGATCCGCTCGGCAATCGGGCCCGACGTCGGCGGGGCGCGGACTTCCCCCTCGAAGCGTTTGGGGAGGTTGCGGCTTGAGTTCATGATGTGCGTGCGGATGAACCCGGGGCACAGCACCGACACCCCGATCCCGCGGGGCGCGAGTTCCTGCCGCAATCCCTCGGACAGCGCGACAACGCCGTACTTTGAAACATTGTATGCAGTGCTCCCCCCTGAAATGAGGCCGGCGATCGAGGCCGTGGAGACGATATGTCCACCCTCGCCATGCTGCTCGATCAACGGTCCGAAGATCTCGATCCCCCAAATGGTCGCCATCAGGTTGACGCCCAGGGTCCAATTCCACGACGCTTCGGTCCAGGTGCCATAGGGCCCGCCGCCGCCGACGCCCGCATTGTTGACGAGGATGTGCACCTTGCCGTAGCGGGCGGTCGTGGCTTCGGCGGCCGCCACGAGTTCGGCCTTGAGTGAGACGTCGGCTTTCACGCCCTCGACATCGACGTTGGTGAGCTTCAATTGCTTGAGCGCCGCGGACAGAGCTTCTTCTTCAATATCGCAAAGCATCACTTTCGCCCCGGCCTGGGCGAAAGCGGTCGCGATCCCCAGGCCAATGCCTGACGCTGCACCGGTCACGAACGCAGTCTTTCCAGCGAGTTCTTTCACGCGCATTCTCCTCCGGCAAGCCGAGCCTCTTGCACCAAAACGTCAAGTTGTCCCGGACGGCATATGACCGCACTTTCGAGCGATTTGGAAGCCTGCCGGATGTCCGCGTCTGGCCCTTCGCGTCTTTTGCTGGGCCGACAAGGGTGGTCACTCTCGGAAGCGCGGCGGAATTGGTCAATTCATGAGCGCGCGTCCCATTTCCCATTTGTCGCTCGGACCGTTGTCGCGGCCCTTCGTTCCGGCCGGCATGACCATCTCGCTTCGATGCAAGATGCGACTTGCCGATGCAAATTTCGCATAACAATTTGCCGATGGCATCGCGTTCGACGTTGTCAGTGAAAGTCCTCGTCAAGCTTTCGGCTGCAAGCTTCAGCATTCATTGCAAGGGCAAGGGATTTCGCATGAAGAAGACCAAGATCGCGTGGCGGCTGGGCATGCTCACGCTTGGCAGTGTTCTGGCGATGATGGTTCTCGTCGGCGTGTCCCTGGTCCAGCTGCGCGACCAGATGGAGGCTGAGAGGACACGGGCGCTGCGTGGCGCCGTGGACGTGGTCGCATCGCAGATCGCAGCCTATCAGCTAGATGTGCTGTCGGGCCGGATGAGCCGCGACGAGATGGTTGCGAGGATCAGGGAGATCGTCGCGAAATCGCGATATGACGGCAACAACTATTTCTTCGTCTACGATTGGGACGGGCTCAATCTCGCCGATGGCGGCACCCCCGAGAACGTCGGGAAGAACCTGATCGACAAGGGCGATGTCAATGGGCACTTGTTCCGGCGCGAAATCGTCGACCTCGCGCATGGCGCCGGGGCCGGCACCGTCACTTACTACTTTCCCCGCAGCGGCCAACCGGAGCCGCTGCGCAAAAGGGCCTTCGTCAGGGCGCTTCCGGACCTCAAATTGATGGTCATCAGTGGCATGTACGTCGACGATCTCGACGAGTCGTTCAAGGCGGCAGCTCTGCGGCTCGGTGGTCTTGCCTTGCTCGTCGTGCTCATGAGCGTGGCGTTTGCGGTTCTGATCGCTGGTACGATCTCCCGGCCGCTGCGGCGTCTCGAGGAGCGTCTGCGCCAGATCGTGTCGGGTGAGATCGAAGGCAACATTCCGGGGCTGGATCGGCGCGACGAGATCGGGGCCATGGCCGCGGCGGTCGCCGTCTTGCGTGACCATTCGGCCGACCGGTTGTCGCTTCAGGTGTCGCAGGCGAAGCTCAAGATGCAGGCAGAAAGCGAGCTGAAGGACGTTCTCTCGCGCGCCACCTCATCTTTCGAGGAGTCGGTCGTCGGCTCGGTGGATGAGGTCGTTGAGGCGGCCCGACAGATCGCCGATGCGATCCAGGAATTGGAGCGGTTCAACGCAGACAATTTGTCGTGCAGCCGCACGGCGTCGGCGTCCGCAGAGGACATCGCCGGCAGCGTGCAGACCATGGCCGCAGGGGTCGAGCAGCTCGATGCCTCCACCCGCAACATCAACGGGCGGGCCCAGGAAGCAAGCCAGGTGGCGGATATCGCCAGCGGCCGCGCGACCCAGGCCGGATTGATGGTCGAGAGCATGGTGCAGGCGGCGACAAAGATAGGAAGCGTCGTGGAATTGATCAGCGATATCGCCGGCCAGACCAATCTGCTGGCGCTGAATGCGACCATCGAGGCGGCGCGGGCGGGCGAGGCCGGCCGCGGCTTTGCGGTGGTGGCGGCGGAGGTCAAGACGCTTGCAACGCAGACCGCGAGAGCGACTGAGGACATCTCCTCGCAGGTGCTCGGCATCCAGTCGGCGACGCAGGCGGCGGCAAGTGAAATCGCTGCGATCGTCGACGTCATCAGGGACATCAGAGAGCAGAGCGCGACGATTGCCAGGGAGGTTCAGGAGCAGAGCGGCGCTACGAGCGACATCAATCGCGCGGCTCGGAGCGCCGCCGAAGGGGCCGAGCATCTCCAGAAGTCGGTCGAGGATGTCTGTTCGAAGGCCGTCATGGGGCAGTCGATTGCCCAGGGCGCAGGCACGCGCGCGGAGGCGCTGCGCAGCAGATTTGGCGATTTGAACGAAGCGGCGTTGGGATTCGTCCGGAGGCTTCAGGCCCTGCAGTCGGCGGCGTAAGGCTCTCGCCAACCTTGTAGGATGGGTTGAGCTCTTGCGAAACCCATCGCTTCACGGGCGTCGCAGTATCAAGCAATCGTTGGTGCGACCTGATCAAGCGAACGAAGCTTGACGGGTTTCGCTTCGCGACTCGAATGCCCCTAAGCGAGAGGTGTTGAGTTTGCCCCAAATCTCGTCGCGAAGGCGTTTGGCCACGCCATAGCCGCCCCCGAAGGTCGCCTCAGTTGGCGGTCTCTTTAATCTTCCCCGATCCGCCGCATTTCGTGCAGGGACGAAACTCATTCTTTTCGCCCAAGCGAACCGGATGCATGCCCCTATCTTGGCCTGTCCCGTCACACTCAGGGCAGTTGCGTTCGACTTCATTCTGGTCGGTCATGTGCACCTCTCAGTCGGCGACCTCTTGATTATCAGGCCAGGCAGAGAATGTCGCCTCCTTGGCCAATGATTCCAACCCCGGTACTTGCTGTGGCGTCAGCTGTGAAGGGAGCCGGACGTGCTCGCGAGATGATCCAATCGACGCAAATGCCCCCAAATTGACAGTCGTCACTCGGCGGAGCATCGACCCAGCCAGTCGGGTTTCAAATTGACGGCGCGTCTGTTTACCTTTGATATGCGCCTGTTGTTTTAACCATGGAGCCCACAATGCATTTTTCTGTCAAATCTGCTGCAGTGTCGCTTTTCTTGATGATCGGCTTTGCTCTGCCGGTTCACGCACAGAACAACAAGCCGATCAGGTCAGGCGATTGGTACGAAGATCGGGCGAGTTTTAGTTCGACTGGTGGCTCATCGATGTCGCTGAATTTCTCGCAATCGCCCACGGACAAGTTCCTGAACGTCACGCACGTCACGTGCTATATCCAGACACTCACCAGCCAAGTTCTCCAAGACGTTGAGTTATACGTGGGAACGACAAGTGGATCAGGTGATCTACTCCGTCCGATGTTTATTCGTGGCACGATGTCTCCGGAAATCGGGCAGCGCAAACACTACGGTATCAATACAGACGCAGTGTATTTTAAGATGGGGCCGGGGCGGTATCCATCGATTTACATCAATACAGATAGTGCAACTTCTGGACTTTTTTCCATCAGCGCCAACTGTACCATCGTCGGAAACCTGACGGATAACTAACCGCGATTTTACGGAGGCCACCTCATCCTCAGTGCTACGTGCGTTATCGTCGGAAAGTTGATCGACAACCAAGCCGGTGAACCTGTGGAGGCCGCCAACGGAGGCGGCCTCTTTTCGGATCACAGCGCGTAGGATGGGTCAAGCTCTTGCGAAACCCATCGCTTCACGGGCGGCGCCAGTATCGAGTAATCGTTGGTGCGACCGGATCAAGCGGCGAGGTTTGATGGGTTTCGCTTCGCTCTACCCATCCTACGCGCTACGACTTTGCGTCGCCATCCATGTCCGTTCACGGCCCTTCGCGTCATTTGCTGGGCGGGCAAGGGTTGCCATCGGGAGCGAAGCGGACGTGACCAAAATTCTATGAGTACGCGCCCTGGCTTCTGTTCGTCGCGCGAAGCGCAGCCGCCGCTTTCGCTACAGCGAGCTGCGGCCGGCTGATGCAAATGACGCGATCAGGCCTTGGGGTGGAAATTCGACTGAGGCTGCAAGTCCGATGCCGAGAACGAGCCGGCCCCGACGGCGACCTGGCCAACCGGGACAGTCAGGTTGCGCGCCACGCCGGTCCCCTTCAGTAGCCCTGCTCGGCGATCAGGATCCGCTTCGCGGAAGCTGCCGCCGGCCGACAATGTGCAGGTGTCGACGGTGATCTGCCCGAGCAATTGACTTCCAGAACCGAGATCGGTTTCTCCGAACACGGATGCGCCGTTGAGATAGCGGCCTTCATCACCGATCGATATCGACGCACCCGTCGATTGGCCTTCGCCGTAAATCCGCCTTCACCGAATTGGTTGTGGCTGCCGATTCGGATGCTGCCGTTCGATGCTTCGATCAGGGTGTTGGCGTGGAATGTGTTGCCGTTTTGAACTTCAAGAGCGCCACCATCGGTACAAAACAGATAGACCCCCGGAAAGAAGACGTTGTCGCGACCGATGACAGCGCGGGCCGAGATGAGCACGGAGTACGGATCATAGAAGAGATTGCCTCGACAGGAGAGATCAATCAATTCGGCTGGGGTCAAGAGCCCCTTCTGTCGGCGGACTTCATCGATATATGCAGAAACGGACATGCCCATGTTGCTCCCACGGCTGCCCGATCAACCCCAAAATCGCTGCGATCGTCAATGTCGTTCGTGACATTCGCGAGCGGAGCGCGCGCACAACACGGCGGCAGGCAGTCGGCTCCCTCTCCCGCTTGCGGGTCGCTTGCGGGGGAGGGTTGCGGTGGGGGTCTCCGCGTCGGGATTGCTAGGGATAGCGGAGGAGATCCCTGCGTGGTGAGAGCCCGCACCCGCCGCGCTCTGCGAGCGCGTCGGCCTCTCCCGCAAGCGGGAGAGGCGGCGCAAGCTCGCGGACAAACTTCGTGAAGTCCATATGAAATGGCCCTGACGCGACCATCGGGAACCCGCCCCGCCTCCCGCGGGTTCTAACCCCTGTGGCCCGGCACTTTGCCGGGCGGCAAACGGGGGAAGACACCTGCATGCAGTGGAGCCTGCTCCGACCGGTTGGCCTTGTCCCCGCGGCGCTTGTCCTCACCACCATTGCGGCGGGCGCCGAGGGCGGCAAATCGGCTGGCCCATCCGAATTCCTGCTGGTGGCGCAGATCGTGCTGCTGATCGCGGTCGGCCGCGGGCTCGGCGAGATCATGCAACGGATCGGCCAGCCCTCGGTGATCGGCGAGCTGCTCGCCGGCATCATCCTCGGGCCGTCGCTGTTCGGCTGGATCTGGCCGGAGGCGCAAGCCGCGATCTTCCCCAAGACACCCGAGCAGAAGGCGATGATCGACGGCATCGCCCAGTTCGGCATCCTGCTGCTGCTCCTGCTCACGGGCATGGAGACCGACCTCAAGCTGGTGAGGAAGGTCGGCAAGGCCGCGATCGCGATTTCGGTTGCCGGCATCCTGGTGCCCTTCGCCTGCGGCTTTGCGCTCGGCGAATTCCTTCCCGATGCGCTGCTGCCGAAGCCGGAGCAGCGGCTCGTCGCGTCGCTGTTCATGGGCACGGCGCTGTCGATCTCGTCGGTGAAGATCGTCGCCGTGGTGGTGCGCGAGATGAATTTCATGCGCCGCAATGTCGGCCAGATCATCGTCGCGACGGCCGTGATCGACGACACCATCGGCTGGATCATCATCGCCGTCATCTTCAGCCTGGCGTCGCAAGGAGCGCTGGATGTCGCGTCCGTCGCGCAGGCCGTGCTGGGCACGCTTGCCTTCCTCGTGATCAGTTTCACCATCGGCCGCCGGCTGGTGTTTCAGCTCATCCGCTGGGCCAACGACAACCTTGTCAGCACCGCGGCGGTCATCACCGTGATCCTGCTGTTGATGGGCGTGATGGCGCTGATCACGCATGCGATCGGTGTCCACACCGTGCTCGGCGCCTTCGTCGCGGGCATTCTGGTCGGGGAGTCGCCGATCCTGACGCGGCAGATCGACGAGCGCCTGCGCGGCCTGATCTCGAGCTTCTTCATGCCGGTGTTCTTCGGGCTCGCCGGCCTCAGCGCCGATCTGTCGGTGCTGCGCGATCCCAGGCTTCTCATGCTCACCGGCCTCCTGGTCGTGATCGCCAGCGTCGGCAAGTTCGGCGGCGCCTTCGTCGGTGGCACCGTGGGCGGCTTGAGCACGCGGGAGTCGCTGGCGTTGGCCAGCGGCATGAATGCGCGCGGCTCGACCGAGGTCATCATCGCCACCATCGGCCTCTCCATCGGCGTGCTCAGCCAGAACCTGTTCACGATGATCGTGACCATGGCAATCGTGACCACGATGGCGATGCCGCCGATGCTGCGCGCGGCGCTGGCCAGGCTGCCGATGAACAAGGACGAGAAGGAGCGGTTGGACCGGGAAGAATTCGAGAAGCGCGGCTTCGTCGCCAATCTCGAACGTCCCTTGCTCGCAGTCGACGAGAGCGTCAACGCCACCTTCGCCGCGCACATCGCAGGCCTGATCGCCGGCATGCGCGGCTTTCCCGTCACCGTGCTGCATATCGGCAACCGCGCCATGGAGCAGGAGCAGAGCCGCGACGAAGCGGAGAGCCACGAAGCCGTGGTGAAGAAGGCGGCCGAAACGGTATCGGCCAACGGAGACGGCGATGCCGGCAGCGTCGATGTCGTCACCCGTGCCAGGCGCGCCGAGCTCGGCGAGACCATCATTGAGGAGGCGCGCAAGGGCTTTGATCTCCTCGTCGTCGGTGTCGACAGGGTTGCTGCGACCAAGGATCGGTTCGATCGGAAGATCGAGGACATTGCTGCGACGTTCGAAGGGCCGCTCGCGATCGTGGCGGCCAAGGGCAAGCATCTGAAGCAGCCGATGCCGGATAGCCTCAACATTCTCGTTCCCGTCTCCGGCAGCAGCGTTTCCAAGCGCGGCGCCGAGGTCGCGGTCGCGCTGACGCAGGCCGGATCAGGCTCGCTACGCGTGATCTATGTGGCGACGACGCGCGACAAGGGCGCCCAGCGCGGCGCCTCGCGCGGGCTCAGCCAGGAGGCCGGTATCCTCAAGGACGCCAGCGACCTCGCCGCCCGCTACGATGTCGACATCACCACGACCCTGCGCGTGAACCGGGCGCCGGAAGCTGCGATCCTGCGCGAGATCGACACTACGGATGTCGATCTCGTCGTCTTGGGCGTCGATCGCATCCAGGCCGATCATCTCTCCTTCGGCGGCGTGGCTGACGCCGTGCTGCGGCAATCGAAGGTGTCGGTGCTGCTGGTGTCGAGCGGCGAGGCGCGGCAGGCGCCAAGCGAGAAGGGGTAGGGGAGAGGGCGCGGCGCCTCACGCATGCCACCAATGATGCCATTATGCCGGTGTTTTGCCCGACGGAGCAAGTAATTTCGGTATAGTCGAACTTTCGCGAGATTTATCAACCCCATCCCTACTGTGCATGGGGTTGTTTCAAGATTTCACCTCCACGGCCGCTTTCGTCTTCGGCGTCTTCTTCGACGCGCGCCAGTTCTCGAAGCGCTGCACCACCACGAAGAAGGCCGGCACGAACAGCACCGCGAGGCAGGTCGAGGCCAGCATGCCCGAGAACACGGTGATGCCGATCGACTTGCGCGCGCTGGCGCCGGCGCCGGTCGCGATCACCAGCGGCACCACGCCGAGGATGAAGGCGAACGAGGTCATCAGGATCGGGCGGAAGCGGGCGCGCGCCGCCTCGATCGCGGATTCAACGACCGGCTTGCCGTCGCGGCCGTGCAGCTCGAGCCCGACCTCGACGATCAGGATCGCGTTCTTGGCCGACAGCGCGATCAGGAGGATCAGGCCGATCTGGCAGTAGAGGTTGTTGTCGATCTTGAGGCCGGAGAGGATCAGCATCGGCCCGAGCAGCGACAGCGGCACGGCCAGGATCACCGAGATCGGCGCGTACCAGCTTTCGTACTGACCGGCGAGCACGAGATAGACCAGCAGCATGGCGAGGCCGAATACCCAGTAGATCTGATTCGAAACCGCCTTCTCCTGGTACGACATCGCAGTCCACTCATAGCCGGTGCCCGGCGGCAGCGTCTTGTCCGCGATATCCTCCATCAGCTTCAGCGATTGGCCGGAAGAGTAGCCCTGCGCCGGCAGGCCGATGACGGTCGAGGAGGGATAGAGGTTGTAGAGGCTGATCAGCGAGGGGCCGGTGGCCGGCGTGATGGTGGCGACGGTGCCGATCGGGATCATGTCGCCGTTCGAGTTGCGCACCATCATGTTGGCGATGTCGCGCTCGGTGACGCGGAAGGCAGGATCGGCCTGCGTATAGACCTGGAACACGCGACCGAATTTGTTGAACTGGTTGACGTAGGACGAGCCGAGATAGGTCGACAGCGCCGCGAACACCTGGTCGGTCGTCACATGCAGGGTCTGGGTCTTGATGCGGTCGATCTCGACGTTGAATTGCGGCACCGACGAGCGGAACGAGGACTGCACGCGCTGCAGCGCGCTCTGGCTCTGGCCGTTGCTGACCATCGCCCCCGTGATCGCCTGCAGCTTGGCGAAATCGCTGTTGCCGTCGCGGAGCTCGACCTGCATCGAGAAGCCGGCGGCATTGCCGATGCCCTGAATCGGCGGCGGCGGCAGCACCAGCGTGCGCGCCTCCATGATATCAGCGACCTTGTCGTTGAGCCCGTAGACCAGCGAGCGCAGATCCTCGCCTTTGCCGCGCGCATCCCAGTCCTTCAGGATGATGTAGGCGACGCCGGCATTGGCGAGGCTCGCGCTGTTGTCGAGCGCGGAGATTCCGGCGATGGTGATGACCTGCTGGACGCCCGGCGTCTGCTTGATGATGTCGGCGGCCTTGTCGAGCACCTTCTGGGTCCGCTCGAGCGAGGCGCCGTCGGGCAGTTGCACGGCGGCGATCAGATAGCCCTGATCCTCGATCGGCAGGAAGCCGGTCGGCACCCGCGACAGGCCGTAGCCGCTGAGCCCGATCACGACAAGCGCGAACGCGACCGAGATCGTCGCGTGCTTCACCAGGAACGTGATCAGCCGCGTGTAGCCGCGCTCGACCCGGTTATAGACTGCGTTGAAGCCGCGGTAGAAGAAATTGCGCTGCTCCGGCGGCACGGTCGGTCGCAGCCACAGCGCGCATTGGGTCGGCTTCAGCGTCGCTGCGTTGATGGCGGACAGCAGCGCGGTCGCCGCGATCACCAGTGCGAATTGCGAGTAGATCCGCCCGGTGAGGCCGGCGAGGAACGAGGCCGGCAAGAACACCGAGATCAGCACCAGCGTGATGCCGACGATCGGCGCGAACAGCTGGTCCATGGCGCTTATCGCGGCGTCGTGGCCGTTCATGCCCTTCTCGATATTGTGGGCTGCACCTTCCACCACGACGATGGCGTCGTCGACGACGATGCCGATCGCGAGCACGATCGCAAACAGCGTCGACATGTTGATGGTGAAGCCGAGCGCGGCCATCGCCGCGAAGGCGCCGATGATGGTGACGGGCACCGTGGTCGCCGGCACCAGCATCGCGCGCCAGTCCTGCAGGAACACCAGGATCACGACCAGCACCAGCAGGCCGGCCTCGATCAGGGTCATGTAGACCTCGTGCACCGAGGCGTTCACGAATTTGGTGGTGTCGAACGGCGTGTCGTACTTGATGCCTTCCGGAAAGCGCTTGGCGAGCTCCACCATCTTCTTCTCGACGGCCTGTTCCACCTCGAGGGCGTTGGCGCCGGGCGACTGGAACACGCCGATTCCGGTGGCCGGCTGCTTGTTCAGCGAGAAGATCTGGCTGTAGGTCTGCGCGCCGAGCTCGACCGAACCGACGTCGCGCACGCGCGTGACGTCGCCGCTGGTGCCTGTCTTGACGATGATGTTCTCGAACTGGCTGGTGTCGTCGAGCCGGCCATTGACGTTGAGCGTGTACTGGAACGCCTGGCCCGGCGGCGTCGGCGGCGCGCCGACCTGTCCGGCCGAAACCTGCTGGCTCTGCTGCTGGATCGCGTTGATGACGTCTTGCGGCACAAGGCCGCGGACCTGGAGCTTGTTGGGATCGAGCCAGACCCGCATCGAGTACTGGCCGGCCCCGAACACCGTGACGTTGCCGACGCCGGGCAGGCGCGAGAGTTCGTCGCGGATGTTGATGGTGGCGTAGTTGCTCAAATAGAGGCTGTCGAAGGTCTTGTCCGGCGAGGTCAGCGTCACGAACAGCAGGATCGAGGTCGATCGCTTCTGCACGGTGACGCCCTGGTTCTGCACGGCGGAGGGCAGTTGCGACAGCGCGCTGGAGACGCGGTTCTGCACCAGCACCTGCGCGAAGTTGAGGTCGGTGCCGATCTTGAAGGTCACCGTCAGCGTATAGGTACCGTCGGAGCCGCTGTAGGACTGCATGTAGAGCATGTCCTCGACGCCGTTGACCTGCTGCTCGATCGGCAGCGCCACGGTGTCGATCACGGTCTTGGCGCTGGCGCCGGGATAGCGCGTCGTCACCTGTACCGTCGGCGGCACCACATCGGGATATTGCGCGACCGCGAGATTGAACAGCGCGACGCCGCCGATCAGGATCATCAGGAGCGCGATGACGTTCGAGAGGACCGGCCGCTCGATGAAGAATTTTGAGATCATGACCGCCGCCTCACTTGCTCGCGGCCTGCGGCTGCTCGATCTTGGTCTGCTGCGGGTCGATCTTCTGACCCGGAATCACGCGCAGCAGTCCCGACGTGACAACGCGGTCATCGGGCTTCAGGCCGCCTTCGATCACGCGTAGGCCGTTGTCGGTGGGACCTATCTGCACCTTGCGCTGCTCGACGACGTTGTCCTTGTTGGCGACCAGCAGATAGCGTCCGCCCTGGTCGCTGCCGAGCGCGGTGTCGGGGACGAGCAGGGCGTCCTTCTCCTGGGTGAAGGGCACGCGGACGCGGACGAAATAGCCGGGCAACAGCACCCGCTTGTCGTTGGGCACGAGACCGCGCACCGCAAGCGTCCCCGTCGATGAATTGAGGGTCGGCGCGACGTAGTCGAGCTTGCCTTCGTGCGGATAGCCGGTCTCGGTCTGCAGGCCGATTTCGATCGGGAATTGCTTGAGGTCGGAGGCGGTCAGCCCGCGGCGCGCGGCTTCGGCGCGGATGCGCAGCACGTCCTGCTCGTTGACGGTGAAGTTTACATAGATCGGATCCATCGCGACGATGGTCGCGAGCTGGGTCGGGGAGGACACGCCGACGAGCTCGCCGACCGAGACCATGTGCGCGCTGACGATGCCGTCGAACGGCGCGGTCACCTTGGTGTAGCCATAGTTCACCTCGGCGAGCTTGGTGTTGACCTGGGCCTGCTGGAGGTTGGCCTGGGCGTTGTCGCGGGTCGATGTCGAGGTGTCCAGGGTCGACTGCGAGACCGCCTGCCGCTGCACCAGATCGACTTGCCGCTTGTAGTCGGCCTCCGCTTGTTTGAGCGAGGCCTGCGCTCCGGTCTCGGCCGCCTGCGCCTGGTCGAGCTTGAGCTTGTAGGTCTCGGGCTCGATCGTGAACAGCTGGGTGCCCTGCTTGACGAACGTGCCATCGGCGTAGTCGATCGTTTGCAGAAAGCCCTGTACGCGAGCGACGAGATCGACGCTCTTGATCGGCGCGGTGTTTCCGGTGGCCTCGACATAGCGCGTGACCGGACGCTGCACCGGCGTTGCGACGTCCACCTTCGGCGGCGGCGGCGCGACGAACGTGTTCTTGTCCTCGCAGGCCGCGAGCGCCACCACGGCCGCCGAGGCGGCCAGGGCCCGCCCGATATGCCTCCACGCTTCATTGCCTTGTGCGGGACGGGCGGGATTTGCTGAGGTCATTCGGTGGCCCCCGATGATTGTCTGTCGGTGCGGCAGGCTATCAACAAATGGCCGGCCGTGGAACACCATAGCCATGGCAGTCACAGCCCTTGCACTGCAAACAGCGGCGTGGCCTTTGACAGTTTTGTCGCGACAAATCGCTTTTCACCGAGCGCATGATCGACCAGAATTGTGTCAAAGGCCGCGCGCGCGATGCGAGGCGGGCGGACGGACCGAGGCACGCGGACAACACGAGAAGAGGCGCGAGGAGACAATGACATGCCAACGCCGTTCTGGTCGGCCTGTACAGGCCTCGTTCTCGCCGCTGTGGTCGCCATGCCCGCGCTAGCTGATGGCTTGAAAGACGAGATCGCACCGACCGGCAAGCTGCGGGTTGCGATCGCGATCAGCCCGGCGGGCGGCGCGTTCTGGTCGACCAAGACCGAGGCGGGCTATGCCGGGGTCCCCGTCGATCTCGGCAAGGATATGGCCGCGCAACTTGGCGTGCCCGTCGACTACGTCGTGTACCAGAATTCCGGGCAGATCACCGACGCGGCGGGCAAAGGCGCTTGGGACGTCACCTGGTTGCCGAAAGACCCCGAGCGCGAGACCAAGATGATGTTCGGCCCGATCTATGAGGTCGCGGACGCCACCTATATCGTCAAGGCCGGTTCGGTCGTCACCAATTTCGCCACGCTCGATCAGCCTGGTATCAAGGTCGCTGCCGTCAACGCCACGACCACGATGCGCGGCGCCGTTGCGCATCTGAAGAACGCGAAGGTCACGGGCTATCAGACCTATGACGAGATCTTCGGCCTTCTCAAAAGCGGCGAGATCGACGCCTTCGCGCTGTCGCGCGACCAGCTCAACAAGATGGCGCAGAAGATTCCGGGGACAAAGGTGCTGGACGAGACGTTCAAGAAGACGGTGACGGCCGTTGCGGTCCCGCTCGGCCACAGCCAGGCTCTGGCGTTCGTCACCAAATTCATGACCGAGGCAGTGACAAACGGTACCTTGCGCAAGGCCTACGATAATAACGGCCTGCAGGACGCGCCGATCCGCACCGAATAGGTTTACCCATCCAGCCACATTGGATTTTGACTGGGCGCACATGCTTGGACGTTGGATTGCAACCGCTACATTGTTACTGGTCTTGATGATGCAGAGCGCCCAGGCCCAACCACTGACGGTCGATCCCGAGACCATCGTGCCGTTGCCGCCGCAGTTCGACATGGAGCCGCCGGCATCCGGCGTGCCGCCCGAGATCGCGCGCTTCCAGGGCGCGTGGATCGGGACCTGGCAGGATGATCGGCACATCCTCGTTGTCGAGCGCGTTCGGGCTGACGGGCATGCCGATCTCGTCTTCGCCCGATCGGACTCGGCCTTCAACGGAATGAATCGGGAATGGTGGCGGGACCAGGCGACGGTCGTCGATGGTGTGCTGACCGTGACGGGGTTTCGCACCTTCCGTTATGCCTTCGATGGCCCGGACCGGTTGTACATGACGGCAACGCTCCAGAATGGTGTCGTCACCTCAGGCGCGCTGGTCCGCGCCGATCCGGCACGCCTCGCCGCAGGCGAGCGGCCGATCGACTGGCCATGGCCCGGCGAGCGTGTCCGGATTCCGCACCTCACGGTTCGCACGCCTGATGGCACCCGGCCGATCACGCTCGAGGGCACGTTCTATCCGCCGTCAGGGCAGGGGTCAGTGCCGCTCGCGATCTTCACCCACGGCTCCGACATCGGCCACATTCAGCTCAGGTCCTGGTCGTTCTCGACCGAGGCGCATTGGCTGCGCGACAACGGATTTGCGGTGCTGGCGCTGATGCGTCGCGGACGCGGCAGCTCCGAGGGGATCAACGGCGAGGAAACCTTCGGACGCGATCACGACGGCAGCCTGATCGATGTTTCGGCCGGTGTCGCCGAGGCCGTCGAGGATCTCGAATCCGCGATCGCCTACGGTCGCACGCTGCCCGGCGTCAAGCCGGGCAAGGTGCTGCTCGCTGGCCAGTCGCGCGGCGGCTTCCTCGCCATGCACTACGCCGGTCTCAAGCCCGGCGAGGTGATGGGCGTCGTGAATTTCAGCGGCGGCTGGTACCCATACGGACCGGTGACCACGCCCTATTATGCCAATGCCGGCCGCGGCGCGGGCGACAAGGTCAAGCAGCTCTGGCTCTATGCCGACAACGACCGCCTCTACAAGGAAGACCTGGTCCGCGAATATCAGCACGCATTCGCGGCCGCAGGCGGAAACGCGTGGTTCGAGCTGCTGCACGGCGTTCCCGGCGACGGCCATTTGCTGCGGCTCTATCCCGAGCGGTGGCGCGCGATCGCCGATCAGTACCTCACCTCGCTCGATCGTTGAGCATTCGTCGCCAGCGGCGGCGTCTTCCCTGTCGGGACCTCCTTCCGGTCGGAGGCCTTTGCCGTGAGCCAAAAGCAACCGCAACGGCCGCGGAATAAATGGCATCGCCACGCTAGCTCGCGATCGAGGCGGCTTCGCTGAAGCGCGCCTGTGAATAATTTTGTCCCAACAACTGCGCAAGATGTCTCTTGCGTCAAACTGACACAGCTCTGTCACTCGTGATCGCTACGGTCGCCGGATCACTCCTTCGGGGCAAACAAAGATGAAAACCAAATTTTTGACGACGGCTGCGATTTTCGCGGCCGCGACGACGCTTGCGTGCAGCATTCCGGTGTTTGCCGAAGATTTCGATCGTGACCATGATCGTGATCATCATGCGCATCACATGCATACCGAAACGCCGATCAAGCATCTCGTGATCATCTTCAACGAGAATCGGTCGTTCGACCATTATTTCGCGACCTATCCGAATGCCAGCAATCCCTCGGGCTCGATCCCGTTCGTGCCGAAGCCGCATACGCCGAAGGTCAACAATCTCGCCAATGCCAACCTGCTGGTGAACAACCCGAACAGCAATCCGGCCAACGGCGCCGGAGCAACGGATCCGTTCCGCCTCGACCGCACCCAGGCCAACACGCAGTCGCAGAATCACGCCTACACGGCGGAACAGCAAGCCTATGACAACGGCAAGGCCGATCTATTCCCGAAATATACGGGGCGCGGCACATCCGGCGGCGTCGGCGCGTTCGGAACGACCGGCCAGGTCATGGGCTATTTTGACGGCAACACCGTCACCGCGCTTTGGACTTACGCGCAGCACTTCTCGATGAACGACAACGCCTACACCGACACCTATGGTCCGTCGACGGTCGGCGCGCTGAATGTGATTTCGGGCCAGACCAATGGCGCGGTGGCGGTGCTCGGCAATGCTGCGACGCAGATCATCCCGGACGGCCAGGGGGGCCTCACGGTGATCGGCGATCCCGGTCCCGCCTATGATCCTTGCAGCACCCCGGGCTACACGACGCAGGTCACGATGACCGGCAAGAACATCGGTGACTTGCTCAACGATGCCGGCATCAGCTGGGGCTCTTTCATGGGTGGCTTCGATCTTTCCGTGACCAACGCGAATGGCACGACCGGCTGTGCACGCAGCACGTTCTCAACCGTGGTTGGCGCCTCCAAGGCGGACTACGTTCCGCATCACGCCTGGTTCCAGTACTACAAGTCGACCGCGAACTGGAACCATCTGCGGCCGAGCTCGGTCCACGCGATTGGCCACACCTACCAGAAGGACGGCAAGACCCTCGATCCCGCCAATCACGGCTACGACCTCGAGGACCTCTACGCAGCTGTGAAGGCCGGCAATTTCCCGGCGGTATCCTACGTCAAGCTGCCGGCCTATCAGGATGGCCACGCCGGCTATTCCGATCCTCTTGATGAGCAGCAGGGAACGGTCGAGCTGATCAACTTCCTCCAGAAGCAGCCCGAATGGCGCGAGACGGCCGTCATCATCACCTACGACGATTCCGACGGTTGGTATGACCACGCGTACGCCAAGCCCAGCAGCGCCTCCTACGACCCGACTGCCGACCAGGTCAACGGTGCCGGCCAGTGCGGCCTCGGTGTTGCCAAGCAGCCTCAACTGCCCGGCGTCGGCGGCAAGCCGGTGAACGGCCGTTGCGGCCCCGCCACCCGCGTGCCTTTCATCGTGATCTCGCCCTACGCCAAGACCAACTTCGTCAGCCACACCGCCATTTCGCAGGCTTCGGTAGTGCGGTTCATCGAAGACAATTGGCTGAAGGGCAAGCGTCTGGACAGCGGTTCGTTCGATGCCACCACCGGATCGATCATGGATCTGTTCGACTTCGAGCACGATCACAGCCATGACTTCCGCACTGACGCGCTGTTCCTCGATCCGACCGCTGGCACGGTCATCGTCAGCCCGCCGGACGAACATCACCACCACTAGTCCAACGGGACGTCACAATGAACAGCCGCACTTTGTGGCTCCTCGGCGCCGGCCTGCTCGCTCTGGCCGGCGCCGTCTTTGCGGCCGGGACGCAAGGACTTGCAGAGGTGAACCTCGCGGGCATCAACCCTAATCCTGTTCATCTCATGCGTCCGCCCGTCGCGCCGCTTTCTGCGATGGCGTTGCTCGGTAAGGACATCTTCTACGATGCGTCGCTGTCATCGTCCGGTTCGCTCTCTTGCGCATCCTGCCACAGCCCGGATCACGCTTACGGCCCACCCAACGACGGACCGGTGATGCTGGGCGGCGCCGACTTGTTGCGACAAGGCGCGCGCGCCGTTCCGTCGCTGTCCTATCTGGAGCGCCAGCCGAATTTCAGTATCGGCCCCGACAAGGGCGACGACGACAACATCGTCGACCTCGCGCAGATGGCCGCACTCGGCCAGCAGGCTGTGCGTACAACCAAGACCGCGGGCGGTACCGGCGCGTCGGCGAACATCGTGCCGCAGGGAGGCCTCTTTTGGGATGGCCGCGCCGATACGCTTCAGGACCAGGCGCTGTTCCCGCTGCTCGATCCCAACGAGATGGACGGCGGCAGTGCGGAAATCGTCGCCGACAAGCTTCGCCGCGCACCTTACGCCCAGCGCTTCGTCGAGCTGTTCGGCGCCGGCGTGCTGAGGAATCAACGCCTCCTGATCGCGGAAGCGATGTTCGCCGTTGCGCGCTACCAGGTTGAAGAGCCGAGCTTCCATCCCTACACCAGCAAGTACGATTACTGGCTTGAGGGCAAGGTACGACTGTCCGAGAGCGAATTGCGCGGCCTGCAATTGTTCAACGATCCCGACAAGGCGAACTGCGCCGGTTGTCATACCTCTGCGCCGACGCGCGACGGCTTGCCACCGATATTTACCGATCACCAGTATGAAGCGCTCGGCGCGCCGCGGAACGCCGCGCTCGCCGGCAACCGCGATCCCAACTATTTCGATCTCGGCGTCTGCGGACCGCATCGCGCCGACATTGCCGAGCAGACGCAATATTGCGGCATGTTCCTGACGCCGACGCTACGCAACACGGCGACGCGTCGCGCCTTCTTCCACAACGGCGTCTTCACAACCCTCGAACAGGTGCTGGATTTCTACAATTTCCGCGATACCAATCCTGAGAAAGTGTTTCCGCACGCGGCCGACGGCACGGTGCAGAAATACAATGACCTGCCGCAAAACTATCACACCAATGTCGACGTCACCGATCCGCCCTTCGATCGTCACCCCGGCGACAAGCCGGCGATGACGGAGCAGGACGAGGCCGACGTCATCGCCTTCCTGAAAACGCTGACGGACGGATACAAGGTGGAGAACTAGCGCGGCTTGAATTCAGCGTATTTCACCATCGCCTTCTCGAACTTCCGTTTGAACAGCCACATTGCGCCGAGAATCTCCCGGAAGCTCGCCGAGCTTCGCGCGCGGTCGGTTTTGCCGAAGGCAAAGATGCTGTTGTTGCGCAAGTGCTTCATGATGGTGGGGCTGGACACCCGATAGTTCAAGAGGTCGCCCGATCTCAGCGCGGACCGCGTCGGCGTCGGGATGATCTGAATCAGCTCAAACAGCTTCATCTGGTCGATCGGGTCGGGCAGCGTCTTCACGATTACCGGAATCTCGGCAAATAGTTCAGCATGCGCGTTCATGAGGCCGTCGCGCACATTGGTCCAGTGATTGAAGCGGCGATCGGTGCCGCGGGACCGCGCCTCTTCCTTGTCGTCGCGCGCGTTCAATGCGGGATCTGCAGCCGCGAACGTGCCTTTGATGGCCTCCCATTTGCGCTGGCCGTTGCGGTCCTCGGACGGGCCGGTCTGGAGACTGCCCATATAGGTGTTCGAGCGCCCGTTGCGGACATTCTGCTTGCCGTTCGTCTCAGCGTAGAACAGTCCGAGACTGATGCGGCCCGCGGCGGCGGCGTCAGCCGGTCCAAGCCCTTTCGCGCGGGCAATCGCGGTGCCGAGATCGACGACGTCCTTGAACGGTGTTGCCGAATCTTGTGCGCTCGCGGGCGGCGCCTCCATGATCTCGAAGATGTCTGCATATTCGTCGATCAGCGGCTCGATGGCGGCATCGAAATAGGCGGGGGGAATCCCGAACTTGTTCGGCTTGCCGATGCGCGACGGCATTGCGTCGGTGAGATCCTTGTAGGTGCTGATCACCGCGACGCGCGCGAGATAGAGCGCCTGGCCCGGCAGGTTGGGCAGCGGCTGCTTCGCCTCGATCTGGCGGCGCCGCTCGGCCAGGATCGACTTGAAATCACCAAGCGCGCGATCGTAGGCGGCTTGCGCGTCCGATTGGGCTGGCGTCAGCGGTTGCGCCTGGCTCGCGGAGGGCGTTGTGAGAATCAGCCCAAGCACCGCCATGGCGGCAGCGGCGTGACTTCGTCGTCCCATGGCGGGTTCCCATGTCCAGGAGATTCGTCGATCATGGGATCGTAAACATCAAACCCGCGGCCTGGCGAGTTGCAAATCGTCGGATTTCATCACGCCGCCCGATACTCCGGCGCCGAGGTCAGGAACTTTGCGTAATCATCCGCATTCGGCGGCTGGAAATGTCCGGCGAGCCCGCCGCGCTTTCGGGTCTTCGCGCCGATGTCGGCCATCAGCTCGTCGAAATGGCGGTAGTGATAGGGCGCGACGCACAAGCCGCCATAGACGCCGGCGGCCGGGCGTTCGACGCGCTTGAAGTGCAGCATCATCTCGATGTTGTCTCGCATCTGCTGCGCCGTCGGCTGGTTCGCGAGCTGCCCGTCGGCGTAGCGCACCAGCCAGTTCGCGGCGAGGTCGGCGCAGAGCACGGTGCAGAACGACGAGTTGAAGCCGACGAAGCCGAGGTCGGGCAAGTCGGGGTTCGCGATCAGGCGATAGAGCCGATATTGTCCGTCCGCATCGACCAGCTTTGACTGATAGGCCTCCGGCAGGAAGGGGACGCCGAGCTTGTAGCCGATCGCGAGCACCGCGACGTCGGCGCCAATGCGCTGGCCGCCGCTCATCACGATGGTGTCACCTTCATAATGATCGAAAGTACCGAACACGGCCTTGATGCGGCCGTCGGCGACCATCGGGTAGAAGCCGGGCGTTGCGATCGGCACCGAGCAGTTGACGCCGTCCTCGATCCGCTCCTTCGGCACCATCTTGCACGCGTTGAGCTTGAGCTGCGCCTTCAGCAGGCTCTCCAGCCCGCGCCAATTGGCCCAAACGAGAGGTGCGGTCATGCGATACGCCAGTCGTGACATAGCGCTGATGCCCCAGCCCGGGAACATCTCCTCCTGCGCGCGGATGTAGAGGATGCGCTTGAAGTTCACGAGCCCGCCGATGAAATACGGAATCCGCCAAACCGGTTCCCGCATCACGATGGTGACCTCGCGCGCGCCCGATTTCACCGCATTCACGGCGATGTCGGTCGAGGACTTCGACCCGCCGAGCACGACGACGCGGCGTCCTTTCGCAAGCGTGGGATCGCCGTATTTCGACGAATGCATGACCTGCCCGCCCTGCGCCAGGAAACCGTCTTCGCCCGAGCAATGCAGCTCGCGCGGCTCGTTGAACTGCCCGGTGCAGATCGCGACGAAATCGAAATCGTCGTTCGTTGTCGTGCCGTCCTTGCCTGATAGCGCGAGCGTCCAACCCGGTCTGCCGTCGGCGCGCCGCGCCATGCCGTCGACCTTGGTGTTGAGGCGCAGCATGCGGTCGAGACCGAAGCTCTTTGCGTAGTCGGCGAGATAGGCATGAACCTGCGGGCCGGTCGGCCATTCCGGATAGGACTCCGGCATGGCGCGATCGGTGTAGCGGTAGAGATCTTTCGGGCTCTGGGTCTGCACGTCGGGATAGGAGCGTGCCGGCTCCCAGACGCCACCGAGATCGGCGCTGCGCTCGACGACGGTGACGCGGTGGCCGCGGGCGGAGAACGCCTTTGCGGTGGCAAGGCCGGAAACGCCGGCGCCGATGACGCAGACATGCTTGGAGCTGACCATGGGATGGCTCGCAATCATTGTGTTTCGCGCGCAAGCGGCCTCGTTCGGCTGCAAGGCGCGGCCGGCGGAGCTGCAAGCAGATGAAAGTGACGAGGAGGCTGCGCCTACTCGTTGGCCTCGGGCGGCAGGAAGTCGACCTCGTGCAGCGCCGAGATGCGCACGACCTCGGCCGGGTCGGTCAGATTGTGGAGCTGGTTGAACAGCGCCTCCAGCTTCTGCATCGGCGAGACCCAGAACAGCGCGCGGCACGGCTTATCGGACTTGTTGAAATAGCCATGCGGGATGCCGCGCGGCATGCGCACGAGATCTCCGGCATGGGCCTTGACCCATTGGCCATCGAGCTTGAGGTCGAGCGTGCCTTCCTGCACCAGGATGAACTCGTCCTGGGTCGGATGGATATGCACCGGCACGAACTGGCCGGGGTCGCTGTTGGTCTCGAACGCGAAGGTGGAATCGGTAATGGCCTTTGGAAAATAGACCTGGCCAAGGATATTCCAGCTCTTGCCGCCATAGCCTGTACCGTTCGCAGTAATGCCCTTTTCGAGTGCAGTCATGCTCGCCTCCTCATGAATCCGGCGAGGGAGCTTCCGCCAGCGACCGGCGGCCTGTCTATCCGCTAAACGAATCCGGACGTGGTTGTTGCCGTGCAGCACGACGATTTTGCGGAGGCGGCCCTTTTCGTGTCACGGGAACTATTATAGGCTTAAAATAATTCCGTGACGCGAAGCGTGGTCGACAATGTCCGCAGCCGTGCTGGAAATGAACGAAAGGGCTCCCTCAGCCGAACGGCTTGCGGGGTTTGCTCGCGTCAGCACCGATGATGTCGACGAAGCGGCCGAGCAGATCGGGCGCATCTTCTGTCCGCATGAGCTGGCGCCGGTGCGGGCGCGGTCGGCGGGCTTCTCGGCCCGACACAATTGCGCGGCATTCGACGGCTTTTCCATCAACTACGTCGCTTACGGTGGATCGGTCAGCATCGATCCCGGCTGCCTCGATCGCTTCTTCCTGGTCCAAATTCCACTCACGGGTGCGGCTCGCATTCGGGCCGGCGCACGCGAGTTCGAGGCTGCCCCGGACCGAACGGCCTCGCTGCTGTCGCCGACCATCCCGACCCGGATGATGTGGAACGACTGCGCGCAAGCGATCCTGCTGCTCGACCGCCGCATGGTCGAGCAGCGCGCTGCGGCGCTGTCGGGCCGGGCGGCCGGCGCGGTCGAGTTCGATCCCGTGATCGACTTGGAGACATCGTCGGGGCGGGCCTTGCGGACCAGTCTTGCCGAACTGATGAGGCTCGCCGAACGTCTCGGGCCGTCCGGCCGGCCTTCACCGGTTGCGATGGCCGATTGGCGGGAGCTGCTGCTCGATCATCTCCTCAACGGCCAGCGGCATGACCTGTCGGGTGCGATCAGGACTTTCTCGGGGCAGGCCGAGCGTTTGCCGCACGGACTCCGCGCCGCGCGGGACCATCTTGCCGACAATGCCGGTGAGCCGCTCGACCTCGCGCAGCTCGCCTGCGCGGCGGGGATCGGCATCCGCGCGCTCCAGCTCGGCTTCCGCCGTCATTTCGGGCTGTCGATCTCGGAGATGCTGCTTGATATGCGCCTCGCAGGTCTCCATGCCCGGCTCGCGCAGGCGTCACCCGAAGTCTCGATCACCGACATCGCCTTCGACCTCGGCTTTACCCATCTCGGCCGCATGGCCGGCGCCTATCGCGAAAAATTCGGCGAGACACCGTCGGCGACGCTGCGGCGGCGGATGAGCTAGAGCGTTTTCGAGCGAAGTGGATACCGGTTCGCGTCAAGAAAACGCGTCAAAACAAGAATCTCGAGCCCCGTTGCGATTCCATCGGAACGGGAAACGCTCTAGACGAGAGAGCTACTCTTGCGACCGCGTCGAGCCGCTGTCTTCGGCGGCCTGTCTGCGCAGAAAACCCTCGACGTCTGCCTGCACCGAATAGGGCGTCGGGATCGCGTCGCCCGCGGCGTCGACGGCGGTGTCGAGCGAGCGGCGCAGCATGCGCGCGAGCTCGGCCTTGCGGTAGGGTTTTGTCAAAAGCGGTGCTCCCCTGGTGGCGCCTCCCGGTCCGTGTTGGGAATCGTGGACGTAGCCCGACGTGAACAGCACCCGAAGCGAGGGCCGCGCGGCCACCATCTGGTCGGCGAGCTCGCGCCCGTTGATGCCGCCGGTCATCACGATGTCGGTGAACAGCAGGTCGAACGGCGTGCCGTCGGCTGCAATCGCGAGGGCCTCGGTCGCGTTGGCGGCGGGGACGACCTTATAGCCGAGGCTCTTGAGCTGGACGGTGACGTATTGGCGGACGTCGCGGTCGTCCTCGACGCAGAGAATAGTCTCCGTCCCGCCCACGATCTTGCGCGCGTCATAGCTGGCGGGACGAAGCGCGCTGGATTCGGCCTTCGGCAGATAGATCGTGAAGATCGTACCGTGGCCTTCTTCGGAACTGACCTTGATGCCGCCGCCGGATTGCTTGACGAAACCGAAGACCATGCTGAGCCCGAGACCGGTGCCCTTGCCGACCTCCTTGGTCGAGAAGAACGGATCGAAGATGCGTTCGACGATCGCTTGTGGAATGCCGGTGCCGGTGTCTGCGACCTCGATCTCGACATAGTCGCCGGCATAACCGGCGCCGACGGCGACGGCCTCGCGCACGCCGAACACCACGTTGCGCGTCGTCAGCGTGAGCCTGCCGCCATCCGGCATCGCGTCGCGGGCGTTGATCGCGAGATTGAGCAGCGCCGAGGAGAGCTGCCCGCGGTCGGCGAAGGCCAGCCAGATGTTGCCGTTGAGCTTCCGCACGATCTCGATCTTCTTGTCGAAGGTCGCGAGCAGCAGCTTTGAAAGCTCCTCGAGCAGGTCGTTGACGTCGATCTCGGCCGGCCGCAGCGCCTGCTTGCGTGCAAAGGACAATAGGCTCGAAGTCAGCGCTGCGCCGCGATCGGCTGCCTCGCTGATCAGCTTGGTGATGGTGGCGAGCGGCGGGCTGTCCTTCACGGCGTCAGCGAGGATCTCGATCGTGCCCGTGATCACCGTGAGCATGTTGTTGAATTCGTGCGCGATGCCGCCGGTGAGCTGGCCGACCGCCTCCATCTTCTGGGACTGGATCAACTGTTCCTCGGAGGCGCGCTTTTGCGTCACGTCCTTGACGAAATTGTTGATGATGGTGCGGTCGCCGACGCGCAGAGCCGTGCTCGATGCCTCGGTCAGGATCTCGTCGCCGTTCCGGTGCACGAGGCTTACCTCGAAGCGGATGCCGATCGGCGCGTCGGACAATTCGGGCAACAGCCGCATCATGCGTTGCCGGAAGCCGGCGCGCAGCGGCTCGGCGACGAGCAGCTCGACGACGTCGGCGCCGATCGCTTCCGGCCGCGACCATCCGGTCAGCGCCTCGGCCTGGAGACTCCACGCCAGGACAATTCCGCTGTCGTCGGTCTGAATGAAGGCGTCGAGCGCAGCCTTGATGACCGCTTGAGTCATCTGCGCACTGTCCGCACGTGCCTGCGCCTGCTGCGCGGCGATGTGTTTCTCCTGTAATCCCGCAATCCTGGCTGCGCAGAGCCGTGCGAGCAGTACGGCAACGGAGGCACTTGCGAGCAGGGCAACAATCTGGGCAATGCCGAACCCGGGCCCGGTCACGGCATAGGAGACGAGGAGAGCCGCGACGGTCACGACGACTTGCGTGGTCATCGCGAGTGTCAGAAGCCCCCTGAGTTTCATGGTCTCACACCGCCGACGTCAGCTGCGGATCCCCAAGGCAACCGCCAAGTCCGCCCGGTCAAATGGGTCCGGCTCCCTGTGAGCTACAGACTCCCCGCGGCGGCGTCGAGTGCAATTTCCGGCGGTATCGAGGCGGGGAGGCCGCGTGCCTCAACTTGCGGGCGAATCGGTCTGGCGCAGCGTTGTGACCCAGATCACGCGCGCGGCCTGCTGGGTCGGGTTGTCGAACATATGCGGCACGATGCTCGGGAAGCGAAAACTGTCGCCCGCTTCCAGCACGTGAGCCTGGTTGTCGAGCCACAGCCGCAGGCTGCCGGAGAGGATGTAGCCGGCCTTCTCGCCGTCGTGCTGCAGGAAGTCGGTGCCCGAGGAGGCGCCGGGATTGAGGGTGAGCTCGTAGAGCTCGAGCTGTCCCTTGCCTTCCGGCGTCAGCGCTTCCTTGACGACGCCGCTGGCGGTGAGGCGCAGCAGGCGGCGGTTGTTCTTGCGCACGATGTAGCGCTGCATTTCGGCGGGATCGCTGGTCTCGAAGAAATAGGAGATAGGTACCTCGAGCGCGATGCTGAGCAGGCGCAGCGTGCGGACCGACGGCATCGCGCGCGCGCGTTCGAGCTGGCTGATCATGCCGTTGGAGAGGCCGGTCTTGTTGGCGACGTCCTGGATCGAGAGGCCGGCGCGCTGGCGTAGGAGCCGCACGGTCTCGCCGAGGCGCTGGTCGATCGCATCGTCGGTCTCGATCGCCGGGACGTCTTTCGGACTTTCAGTGTCGCCGCGACCATCCATGTCGCTCTCCCATGCATCATTTCGGCCGCGGACCGCATCGGTCCGCAGCGTCAGTCGGAGTGAAAAGGTCACGCATACTAGCAATGCGATTGACAGCTGTATTTAGTCATGATGAAATTTTGGCTGAAAAATTTAGAAGCACTAAAGCCCACTCCTGTCCCTTTGCCGGGGTTCGGGGATGCGGGGGACGGTGCCGTGTGCGGGAACGGAGACGGGTCATGACAGACAGCACCGGCAAGTTCGGCGTTGGCGGACTGCATCATCTCGGCATTCCAAATCGCCGGCAATTCTTCCAGCTCGGCGCAGGGGCCGCGGCGGGATGGACGCTCTCAGGTAGCGCCCTTGCGCAGACCGAGCGCCCGAGCAATCCGCCGAACAAGCCGCGCGGGCAGGTGATCGCGGCGCTGTCGCAGGAGCCGACCGTTTTTCATCCGCTGATGCCAGGCATCGAGGTCGATCAGGGCGTCTGGTGGCAGGTGTTCTCGCCGCTCTGGTTCATCGATCCCGAGGGCAAGTTCGTGCCCGATCTCGCCCGTGAAGTGCCTACGATCGAGAATGGCGGCCTGTCGGCCGACGGCCTGACCTGGAAGATCAAGCTGCGCAGCGACGTGAAGTGGCACGACGGCACGGCCTTCACCGCCGAGGACGTCAAGTTCTCGCTGGACCTGATCAACAATCCCGATTTCCGTGTGCGCAGCCGCGTCGGCCACAGCCTGGTCAAGGACATCACGATCGTCGCGCCCGACGAGATCCACTGGCGAATGGAAGCGCCCTATTCGCCCTATATGTCGATCCTGTCGCTCACCTTCATCGTGCCGAAGCACATTCTGGAGAAGGTGTCCGACCCCAACGCCTCGCCGTTCCACAATGCGCCCGTCGGCACCGGGCCGTTCCGCTGGGGCGAGCGCGTGCCCGGCGACCACATTCAGTTCAATGCCTATGCCGGCTATCACGGCAAGGGCCCTTACCTCGAACGCCTGGTCTTCAAATACATTCCCGATCTCACCGTTCTCTACACCCAGTTCCGCACCGGTCAGGTCGACTACACCGGAACGCAGGGCATCCTGCCGAACTTCGTGCAGGAGGCGAAGGCGCTGAAGGGGCGCAAGATCTTCGTCTCGTCGACGTCGTCGGTGGAGCATATCGCGCCCAATCTGGAGTTCGGCCCCTTCGCCGACCGCGCGGTGCGCGAGGCGCTCTATCTCGCCATCAACAAGCAGGCGATCATCGATGCGCTGAACTACGGCCTGCCGTTACAAACCGAAAGCTTCGTACCGCAACAGGCGTGGTCGTTCCAGCAGGGCCTCCCGCAACACAAATACGATCCGGCCAAGGCCAATGCACTGCTCGATGCGGCCGGCTGGGTGCGGGGCTCCGGCGGCGTGCGCGAGAAGGGCGGCGTCAAGCTCGAGTTCACCAATTCGACCACGTCAGGCAATGCGGTGCGCGAGCAGACCCAGCAACTGCTGATCCAGGACTGGCGCGCGATCGGCGCGGCGATGCGCGTCAACAACATGCCGGCCGCCGTGATCTGGGGCGATTTCTGGCAGCAGTCGAAGTTCAATTCGGTGATCGTGGGCGTGAACTTCATGCTGGGCAGCGATCCCGACGTGACGCCGCGGTTCGGCTCCGGTGCAATTCCTGCCAAGGGCGGTCGCGGTTACAACACCTATCAGTACCAGAGCGCGGAGGCCGATCGGCTGCTTGCAGAAGGCGCCAAGCAATTCGATCTCGCGCAGCGCAGGACCACCTATGGCGATCTACAAAAGCTGATCCGCAAGGATCTTGCGATCCTGCCGCTGTTCCAGGCCTTCATCGCCGAGGGCGTGAAGGAGGGGTTGCAGGGCTTCAGTCCCAACATCAACACCTCCAGCAATTGCTGGAACGTCCGCGAGTGGTACTGGGCTTGATGCGCTCCGTTCGCGGGATCGCCTGAGATGGCCCGTTACGTCCTCAATCGCCTCGCGCAGGCGGTCATGCTGCTGGTGATCGTCTCCGCAATTGGCTTCGCCATCCTGCATCTGGCGCCCGGCGGGCCGCTGTCGCAGTTCGCGGCGTCCGCACAGATGACGCAGGAGGATCTCGACCGCGTCACCAAACAACTCGGGCTCGATCGCCCGTTGCCGATCCAGTATCTCGACTGGTTCGGCCGCATGTTGAAAGGCGATTGGGGCAAGTCCTATCGCGACGGGGAAGCGGTCCTGTCGGTGATCTCCTCGCATCTCGGTGCGACGCTGGAGCTGATGACGACCGCGACCATCGTCGCCGTGCTGCTCGGCTGCTGGATCGGCATCTTGGGCGCACTCCGGCGATACTCGCTGTTCGATTCGCTCGCCACCGTCGGCGCCATGATCGCGCTGTCGATCCCGACCTTCTGGTTCGGCCTCATCACCATCTATGTATTCTCGGTGACGCTCGGCTGGCTGCCGGCCGGCAACCGCGAAACCGTCGGCGACGGCTCTTTTCTCGACCTGCTGCATCATCTGATCGCGCCCGCCATGGTGCTGGCGCTGGTCGAGACCGCGATGTGGGGCCGCTTCATGCGCTCCTCCATGCTCGAGGTCATCAACCAGGACTACATCCGCACCGCGCGCGCCAAGGGCCTGCCGGAATGGCGTATCCTCACGGTCCACGCGCTGCGCAACGCGCTGCTGCCGATGATCACGGTGGCGGGCCTGCAGTTTCCGACGCTGCTCGGTGGCGCGCTGGTGGCCGAGACCGTGTTCACCTGGCCCGGCATGGGGCGCCTGTTCCTGGATTCGATCGGCTATCGCGACTATCCCGTGGTGATGGGCATCCTGATGTTCTCGGCGATCATGGTGCTGATCGGCTCGCTGATTGCCGACATCCTCTACGCCGTCGTCGACCCGCGCATCCGGGTGGGCTAGGCGATGGCGACTGTGGCTCTCTCCACTGCTCAATCCGAACCCGGCCAAACCGCGTGGCGACGGTTCTGCCGGCATCGGCTCGCGCTTGCCGGCGCGGTGATCATTATCATTCTTCTTCTCGGCTCGGCGCTCGGTCCTTATCTGCTGCCGTTCGACGACACCTATATCGACATCATGAAGCGGTTCGCGCCGCCGCTCTCGGGCGCGCACATTCTCGGCACCGACGAACTCGGCCGCGACGTGCTGGCACGGCTGATGATGGGGGGGCGGGTGTCGCTCTCGATCGGCATCGTCGCGATGGGGATCGCGATGGCGGTCGGCGTCGTGGTCGGCGCTTTCGCCGGCTTCTATGGCGGTGTGGTCGGAGCGGTCTTGATGCGCCTGGTCGACGCCGTGCTGTGTTTTCCGAGCATCTTCCTTCTGCTCGCGCTTGCAGCGCTCACCGAGCCCGGTCTCGTGACCACCACGGTGTTGATCGCGGCCACCGCCTGGATGGGCGTGGCCCGTGTCGTCGAAGCCCAGGTGCGTTCGCTGCGCGAGCGCGAATTCGCGGTGGCAGCCCTCGCCTTCGGTTCGTCTAATCTGCGGATCATGTTTCGCGAGCTCGTGCCCAACGCGATCGCGCCGATCGTGGTGTCGGCGACGCTGAACGTTGCGAATGCGATCCTGCTGGAGTCCTATATCAGCTATCTCGGCAACGGCATCCAGCCGCCGGCCGCGAGCTGGGGCAACATGCTCAACAACGCGCAGATCTATCTCACCAGCGCGCCGTGGCTCGCGATCGTGCCGGGCGTTGCTATCACGCTTGCGGTGACCAGCTTCAACTTCCTCGGCGACGGCCTGCGCGACGCCCTCGATCCGCGAATGAACATCTCATGACGAAAAGACTCGAATTGATCTCCAGGAGTGCATCATGTCCCCGCCGCTCAACCGTATAAACAGCGACGAACGCCTGCCGGCGCAGGCGGATGTCGTCGTCATCGGCGGCGGCGTTATCGGCGTCTCCGCGGCCTATCATCTGGCGAAGAAAGGTCTCTCCGTCGCGCTGGTCGAGAAGGGCCATGTCGGCGGCGAGCAGTCGAGCCGTAATTGGGGCTGGTGCCGTCAGCAAGGCCGCGCCCGCGAGGAGATTCCGCTCGCGCGCGAAGCGCTGCGGCTGTGGGAGGACATGCAGAACGACGCCGGGGTCGATGCCGGATTCCGCCGCACCGGCGTGCTGTTTCTGACCAAGAACAAGGACGAGCTCGCGAGCTGGGAGCGCTGGGCGGCGGTCGCGCGCGAGATGCAGGTCCATTCGACCGTGCTGACGTCGGCCGAGGTCGCCGAGCGCATGCCGGGGAATACCGACAAATGGGTCGGTGGCCTGCACACGCCGAGCGATGGCCGTGCCGAGCCGTCGATGGCCGTGCCCGCGCTCGCGACGGCCGCACGAAAGCACGGCGTCACCATTCATCAGGGCTGCGCCGCACGCGGACTGGAGACCCAGGGCGGAAAGGTAAGCGCCGTCGTCACCGAGAAGGGCACCATTCGCACACAGGCCGTGCTGCTGTCGGGCGGCGCGTGGTCGTCGCTGTTCTGCCGCCGTCACGGCATCGAACTGCCGATCGGGCTCGTCAATGCGACCGCATGCCGAACCACGCCGGCGCCGGAGATCACATCCGGCGCGCTCGGCACCGACCTTTACTGCATCCGCCGCCGCCTCGATGGCGGCTTTACGCTGGCGCTGCGCAATCGCGGCACGGTGGAGCTGTCGCCCGATCTGTTTCGTTATGCGCGCACCTTCTGGCCGACCTATCAGCATCGCAAGAACGGTCTGAAGCTCTCGTTCGGCAAGTCGTTCTTCGACCAGATCATGCGCGGTACCAGCTGGAGCTTTGACAAGCCGTCGCCGTTCGAGACCGAGCGCGTACGCGACCCCGAGCCGGACATGTCGCTGGTCAATGCGGCGCTCGCCTCCTTGATCAAGGCGAACCCGGAGCTGAAGGACATCGAGATCGCGGAGGCCTGGGGCGGCACGATCGACTGCACGCCGGATACGATTCCCGTGATCTCGACGGTCGACGCGTTGCCCGGCTTCTTCCTCGCGACCGGCTTTTCCGGTCACGGTTTTGGCATCGGCCCCGCCGCCGGCAAGCTCGCCGCCGACATCGTTACCGGCGCGACGCCGCTGGTCGATCCCGCCGCCTACAGCCACAAGCGCATGATCGACGGCCGGCGGCTCGCGCCGGTCAGCCCGTTCTGAGAGGCCGCATGACGGTTCTCTACAAGGCCAACATGGTGCGCGGCGCGGAATGGGCGACCTTCTTCGCCGAGCGCGCGCCCGATATGCCGTTCCGGCTTTGGCCCGACACCGGTGATCCCGCCGCGGTGCGCTATCTCGTGGCCTGGGTGCCGCCGGATGATATCGCGACAAAGTTTCCAAATCTCGAGCTGGTCTTCTCGGTCGGCGCCGGCGTCGATCAGTTCGATACCATCAAAGTTCCGGCACATATTCCGCTGGTCCGCATGCTGGAGCCCGGCATTGCCGAGACCATGGTCGAATACGTCACCATGGCCGTGCTTGGCCTGCATCGCGATCTCCTGCACTTCATCAATCAGCAGAAAGAACAGGTCTGGCGCGAGATCCGGTTCACGCCGGCCAGGCGCCGGCGCGTTGGTGTGATGGGGCTCGGCCAGCTCGGTCAGGCCGTGCTCGAAAGCCTGAGGGCATTCGGTTTTCCGTTGTCGGGGTGGAATCGCTCACCGCGCGAGATCGAAGGCGTGACCTGTTACGCCGGTGCGGACACCTTGCCAGATTTCCTCGCGCAGGCCGACATTCTCGTCTGTCTGCTGCCCCTGACGGACGAGACGCGCGGCATCCTCAACGCCGATCTGTTCGCGCGCCTGCCGCGCGGGGCGGGGCTCGTCAATGTCGGACGCGGTCCGCATCTCATCGAGGCCGACTTTCTTGCCGCGCTCGACAGCGGCGCACTGTCGGGTGCGGTGCTCGACGTCACCGATCCCGAGCCGCTGCCGGCGGGGCATCCGTTCTGGAGCCACCCGCGCATCCTGCTGACGCCGCACAATGCCAGCATGACCACGCCGGATACGGCCGTCGATTTCGTGCTTGATGTCATCTCGCGTCACCGCCGTGGCGAGCAGCTGCCGGGGCTGGTCGACCGCAGCCGTGGTTATTGAGGGGCGGATGGTGATGGGAACACCGGCGCAACAACGAACTCGGTGCACCTCTCCCGCTTGCGGGAGAGATGAGGGTTCTTTCCCCTGGGGGAACCTTCGTTGCCGAGACATGCTCTCCCCAACCCTTCCGCGCAGGCGGGGGAGGGGACGCATCTTCCTCGCGGCAGCTATCGGCGGCTTCGCATGAGCATCGGCGCAACCAGACCTGACCCAATCGCGGCCGAAGCGCAGGCGCCGGTGCTGTCGGTTGCCGGCCTCACCACGTCCTTCCTGCGCGAGGGGCAATGGATCCCTGTTGTCCGCAATGTCTCCTTCGATATCGCACCGCGCGAAACCGTGGCGATCGTCGGCGAGTCCGGTTCGGGCAAGAGCGTCACCGCGCTTTCGATCATGCGGCTGATTCCGAAGGAGAGCGGCCGCATCGAGGGCCGCGTCACGCTTGCCGGCCGCGATCTTTTGACGCTGCCCGAAGCGGGCATGAAGGATATCCGCGGCAACGACGTCGCCATGATCTTCCAGGAGCCGATGACGAGCCTCAATCCGGTGCTCACCATCGGCTTCCAGATCGCAGAGGCGCTGATCCAACATCGCGGCCTGTCGCGCGCGGCGGCGGAGGCGGAGACGATCCGCCTGCTCGGTCGCGTCCGCATCCCCGCGGCGAAATCACGCTTCCACGAGCATCCGCATCGTTTCTCCGGCGGCATGCGCCAGCGCGTGATGATCGCGATGGCGCTCGCCTGCAAGCCGAAGCTGCTGATCGCGGACGAGCCGACCACCGCACTCGACGCCACCATCCAGGCCCAGATCCTGGAGCTCTTGAAGGAGCTTCAGCAGGAGGAGGGGATGTCGATCCTCTTCATCACCCACGACATGGGCGTCGTTGCCGAGATCGCCGACCGCACGGTGGTGATGTATGGCGGGCAGACGGTGGAGACCGACGCCACGTCGCGCATCTTCGCCGCGCCCGCGCATCCCTACACGCGCGCGCTGCTCGCCGCCGTGCCGCGCCTCGGTTCGATGGACGGACGCACGCGGCCGATGCGGTTTCCCATCGTCGACAAGGTGACGGGCAGCTCGGACGAGCCGACCGAGACGCCCGACACGGTCTCGACTGCTGAGCGTCCGCTGCTCGAAGTGGCGGGCCTCACCACGCGCTTTCCGATCCGCTCGGGCCTGTTCGGGAAAGTCTCGGGCCGCGTGCATGCGGTCGAGAACATTTCCTTCACCTTGCGCGCCGGCGAGACGCTGGCGCTGGTCGGCGAATCCGGCTGCGGCAAGTCGACGACGGGCCGCTCGATCCTCAAGCTGACCGAGCCCGACGCCGGCACCGTCCTGATCGACGGCCAGGACGTGCTGGCCATGAATGGCCGCACCTTGCGCGACTTTCGCAAGCACATGCAGATCGTGTTTCAGGATCCGTTCGCAAGTCTCAATCCGCGTATGTCGGTGGGAACGGCGATTGCCGCGCCCTTGCTCGCCAACGGGCTCGCCACGGCGTCGCAGGCGCGTGACAAGGTCGCCGATCTGCTCGTGCGCGTCGGCCTCACAGCCGATATGGCTGCGCGCTTTCCGCACGAGTTCTCTGGCGGCCAGCGTCAGCGCATTTGCATTGCGCGCGCGCTCGCGCTCGGACCAAAACTGATCGTCGCGGATGAGGCGGTCTCCGCGCTCGACGTCTCGGTCAAGGCGCAGGTCGTCAATCTGATGCTCGATCTTCAGGCCAGCATGGGTCTTACCTATCTCTTCATCTCCCACGACATCGCGGTGGTCGAACGCATGAGCCACCGCGTCGCGGTGATGTATCTCGGCGAGATCGTCGAGATCGGCCCGCGCGCGTCCGTCTTCGGTAACCCGCAGCATCCCTACACGAAGAAGCTGATGGCGGCAGTGCCGGTGCCCGACCCCGCACGTCGCGGCGCCAGGCGCGGCATTGCCAACGACGAGATCAGGAGCCCGGTGCGCGCGCCGGACTACCAGCCGCCCGTCCGGCAATATCGCGAAGTCTCGCCCGGCCACGTCGTGCAGGTCTGGGGCGAGGAGTGGTCGGACTGACTGCGAGCTTCACACGTCCTTGTGACCGGATGGAGCGACAGAGAACAGCGATCTGTGAACCGCTTCATAGTCCATTCCTCGCGTTTTGAACTACCACTCGCGTAAGAAATTGCCGCACCCGGAGCCAGCTGACAGACACGGGTGAGTTGCAGAACCTGCGCAGCGGCATGCTCGCAGCCCTGGATAGGCTCTCGCCTTCCCGAGCAAGTCAGCCCCATCACTCAGCTCAGATCTTTCTGAAATCAAAAAATCAAGGGCATCGAGAACCGCGTCCCGGCAGCCTCTATTCGGGGTCGGCCAGCAGGCTGCCAATGACTCAGAAGGAGCCCCCAATGAAGATCAGCAGTGCAATTTCGAGCGCATTTTCCCTCACAAGGTACGTCAGCGGTCTTGGGATCGCCCGTTCCAGTCTGATCAAATCGGCCCATGTCCTTGAAAGAATTGGGCTGGCAGCCGTTGGAGCCTCTTGCGGCCTTTATGTGGGTGCGACCCTGTTGCGTCAGAAAGGCGGACTGTTTGAAAGCGGCTGGATCGTGCCGGCAACGATGTTCTACGGAGCTCTCAGCTATTATGTCGGAATTGACTTGTCCGGCAATCTCGCACGGCGCCCGAAATCGAGCATTTCGGAAGAATGGAATGGTTCCGAGCCGGCTGAAATCATGAGTGCGGCCGGAACGTTCGGCGCGGCGATTGCTGCAACCCTGTCCGTCAGCATTCTTGTCCTTGATCAAAATCTGTCCAACGCCCTGATAGGCTTTGTTGCCGGCTGCTGGGCGGTTGGTTCTTCGCTTCAGGTCGCGGCGGGTACGATCGCTCGCAGTCACGAAGCGCCGATGAACGAGCAATGAGGAAACGTTCCCTTGGAAATGTATGCGAGCACAAAGCGCAGTGTCGGTCGGCTTCAGATATGGATTGAGTCGTGACGACTCATCGCAACCTCTGCCGTCCAACGCTGCGTGCCAGCGATGTTTGGTAGCACAGCCGTTCGCATCGGGTCGTGTCCCGACCGAAGCGTCATCGGTAACGAGTAACCTAACAAACAAGACGTGCCATCATGGTGACGTTGGGATATTGTCCCGGCGCGGCCGTGGTCCAAGACTCTGCTAACCGCCAGCCACAAGATGGGTGAGCCATGCAGATTGCGGAGTGGCTCGAGAAGCTGGGGCTTGGGCAATACGCGGAGCGTTTTGCCGAGAACGGGATCGACGTTGGCGTCCTCCCCGAGCTGATGGACGAGGACTTCGACAAGCTCGGAGTCCTGCTAGGTCATCGCCGCAAAATGCTCAGAGCCATTGCCGACCTCGATCCAGCCGCATTGATCGCATCCCCGGCCCCTCCTCACGACGCCGAGCGGCGCCACCTCACCGTCATGTTTTGCGATCTGGTCGGCTCGACGTTGCTCTCGGCGCGCCTCGATCCCGAGGATATGTGGGAAGTGATCCGGGTCTACCGTGCCGCATGCGCGCGGGTCATTGCCGCTTATGACGGCAGCATAGCCAGGTTCGTCGGTGACGGAATACTCGTCTATTTCGGCTATCCGCGCGCCCACGAAGATGATGCGGAGCGCGCGGTGCGCGCGGGCCTCGACATTATCTCCGCGATTCGCCAGCTCAAAACAGGTGCCGGCGAGCGGGTGGAGCTGCGGATTGCAGTTGCGACCGGGCTCGTGGTGGTGGGCGACCTCATCAGTGGAGACGCGTCCGAGGAGCACGCGACCATCGGCGATACGCCAAATCTCGCAGCACGGCTTCAGAGCCTCGCGGAACCCGGCGTGGTCGTCGTGGCGTCATCGACTCGCCGCCTGCTGGGGGATCTCTTCACTTTTCGCAATCTCGGCCGCCGCGAAGTGAAGGGGATCGGCGAACCCATCGCAGTGTGGGCGGTGGAGGGAGCGACCGCATCCGAGAGCCGCTTCGAGGCGGTCCGTGCCGCACACTCGATTGGCTTTGTCGGCCGCAAGGATGAGATCGAATTCATTCTCTCGCGCCAGCGGGAGGCATGGCAGGGCCATGGCCAGATCGTATTGATCTCCGGCGAGGCCGGCATCGGCAAGTCGCGCATCGCTGCAACGCTGTCCGAAAGTCCCTCGTTGGGGACGCACCGTCGGGTGCGATATCAGTGTTCGCCTTATCATACAAACAGCGCGCTTCATCCCTTTGTCGCGCAGCTCGAGCGCGCGGCCGGAATTCGCTCGCACGACACGCCAGAAGAAAGGCTCGACAAGCTCGAGGCAATGCTGGCGCTTGGAACCCAGCAGGTCGCCCGGGCGACGCCGCTCATTGCGGCTCTGCTTTCGATTCCAACCGGCGACCGTTGCCCGCCCCTTGGCTTGAGTCCGGCGCAGCAGCGGCGACAGACATTCGCCGCCCTTCTCGATCAGCTTGAGGG
Source organism: Bradyrhizobium sp. T-1 (assembly GCF_053592855.1). NCBI lineage: Bacteria > Pseudomonadati > Pseudomonadota > Alphaproteobacteria > Hyphomicrobiales > Nitrobacteraceae > Bradyrhizobium > Bradyrhizobium sp. T-1. Next base: position 2,150,191 of record NZ_CM132115.1, read on the forward strand.
GTTGGCGCGAGGCCAGCCTCTCCTGATCATTTGCGAGGATTTGCATTGGGCCGATGCCACGACCCTCGAGCTGTTTGATCTCGCGGTCGATCGGATCAGGGCACTGCCGATCCTCGTGCTCATGACGTCCCGGCCGGAGTTCGAGCCTTCCTGGTCGGGCCTTGCCAATGTCGGCCTGTTGCGGCTCGACCGGCTCGATCGGCAGGATACGCGCGCGCTGGTGGAACAGGTGGTTGTCGGTCGCCAGCTGCCACGCGAGATGATGAAGCAGATCATCGACAGGACGGATGGCGTCCCGCTATTCGTCGAGGAACTGACCAAGATGGTGCTGGAATCCGGCCTGCTTGTCGAAGACGCCGGGCGCTATCGGCTGAACAGTCCGCTCCCGCCGCTCGCTATTCCCGCGACGCTACAAGATTCGCTGATGGCGCGGCTCGACCGGCTCGCTCCAGTCAAGGAGGTGGCGCAGATCGGCGCCGCCATCGGCCGCGACTTCTCATACGCGTTGCTGAAGGACGTGGCGGGACGCGATGATCTGACGCTGAGTGCTGCGCTTGAACAACTTGAAGAGGCCGAGCTGCTGCTTCGCCGCGGGGCTCCGCCCGAGGCAAATTATAGTTTCAAGCACGCCCTCGTTCAGGAAGCGGCCTACGAGAGTCTGCTCAAGAGCAAACGGCAGCTGCTTCACACGAGAATCGGTGAGGTCCTGCGTGAGAAGTTTCCAGTCGTGGCCGAGATCGAGCCGGAAGTTCTGGCGCGTCACTTCACTGAAGCTGGGTTGAGCGAGGTCGCGCTCGATTGGTGGCGCAAGGCGGGCCAGCAGGCGCTGAAGCGCTCTGCCTATGCCGAGGCGGTCGCGCATCTCGGCAAGGCGGTTGCGATCGCTGACGAACTGCCTGACGCGCCCCGCAGGATGATGAGCAGGCTGCATCTTCAAATCTCATATGGCCGCGCACTCAGGGGCAGCCTCGGGCACAGTGCTCCGGAAACGATTGCGGCATGGACGCGTGCGCGCCAGCTCGCAGCCGATATCGATGATCCCGTTGAACTTGCGCCGGTTCATTCGGGTCTCTTCAATGCCTGCCTGACACACGGCGAATTCGCGCCAATGCGGGAGCTGGTGGATACCATCAGGAGCGCTGCCGACCGGCGACCGGACTCGCCGGTGGCGGCCGTGGTTGCCCATTGGACGGACGGCGTCACCTGCTGGTTCGGGGGCGCATACGTGAATGCGCGAACGCATCTTGAGCAGGCGCTGGCCATCTATGGTGCCGAACCGGATCCCACGACATTCAGGGCTTCGGCGCTTGATCTGCCGTTCGTGATCATGAGATTCCTTGCCCTCGTGCTCTGGCCGCTCGGTCTCACTGCGCGCGCGCGCAAGCTCGCCGCCGAAGCGGTGAGTGCGTCGGGAGAAAAGCGGGCGCTTTCCCAGGCCAATGCGCTGGTTCACCGCGCTGTGTTCGACGGCGTATGCGGGGGCATGTTGCAGCAAACAGAGACGATCCTGGCGCTCGGTCTCGCGCGCGATCATACGATGCCGCTGTATGTGGCCGCGGGCACCTACCTGAATGGACTGGCCAAGTGGCGTGCCGGCGACCGAATCGCCGGACTGGCGGACATGTGTCACGGCTGGACCTTGCTGCACGAGAACGATTGCTACCTCTGCGAACCGTTCTGGGGGCTGCACGTCGCCGTAGCGAATGCGGAGATGGGCCATGTCGAAACAGGGCTCGACATCCTGAACGAACTCATCGTCCGGACCGGACAGTCCGGCCAGCATTGGCTTGATGCCGAGCTGCATCGTGTCCGCGGAAAGCTGCTATGGCGTCATGATTGTTCGGACGAATCCAGTGCCGAAGTCGCTCTCAAGCGAGCGCTGGAAATCGCGCGACACCAGCAGACGAAGACCTTCGAACTGCGCAGCGCGCTTGGACTTGCCCGCCTGCACAAGACAAATGGCCGAGCAGGTGCGGTATCCGAGGTGCTCGCGCCGGTGCTCGCTGAATTCGAGGCGGAGCGCAACCTTCCTGAATTGGTGGAAGCGAAAGAGCTGCTCGCGCAAGAGCATGAGGCGCGCGCCGTTTCCCTGGCGGATCATCTTGGCGGCAGGGAATGACGGTTACGAATTGACGTGCACGAAATCCCGCAGCAACGGATAGATCTCGTTGTTCCAGCGCTTGCCGGAGAACACGCCGTAATGGCCAACGCCGGCCTGCATGTGATGCACGCGGCGATAGGCGCGTACGCCGGTGCAGAGGTCTTGGGCGGCGAGCGTCTGGCCGATCGAGCAGATGTCGTCCTTCTCGCCCTCGACCGTCATCAGGCCCATGCGGCTGACGGCCTTGGTGTCCACGGGGCGGCCGCGATGCATCAGCTTGCCCTGCGGCAGGAGATGCTCCTGAAACACGTCGCGCACGGTCTCGATGTAAAACTCGGCCGGCAGGTCCATCACCGCGAAATATTCGTCGTAGAAGGTCTTGATGCTCGCCGCCTTCTCCTTCTCGCCCTTGGCGATGTGGTTGGCGAGATCCATGTGCTGCTTGATGTGGCGCTCGAGGTTCATCGAGACGAAGGCGGTGAGCTGCACGAAGCCGGGATAGACTTTCCGGAGTGCGCCGCGGCACTGCACCGGCACATAGTTGATCAGGTTCCGCTCGAACCATTCGATCGGCTTGCTCTTGGCGAAGTCATTGACCTTGGTCGGCTGGATGCGCGTGTCGATCGGCCCTGCCATCAGCGTCAGCGTCGCGGGCCGTGACGGATGATTGCCCTCGCACATGATCGCGGCGGCTGCGAGCGCCGAAACCGAGGGCTGGCAGATCGCGACCATGTGCGGGCGCGGGCCGAGCTGGCCGAGGAAGTCGATCAGGTGCTCGGTGTAGTCGTCGAGCCCGAAGCGGCCTTCGCTGCGCGGAATGTCGCGCGGGTTATGCCAGTCGGTGATGTAGACGTCGTGGTCCTGCAGCAGCGTTTTCACGGTGCCGCGCAGCAGCGTGGCGAAATGCCCGGACATCGGCGCCACCAGCAGCATGCGTGGCTGCTCGGTCACGCCATGCTTCCTGAAATGCAGCAGCGAGCCGAACGGCGTCGCGTAGGCGATCTCCTCGGTGACGCCGACCTCGCGATTGCCCACCATCACGCTGTCGATGCCATAGGCCGGGCGGTTATAGGTGAGGGTGGAGCGCGAGATCAGCTCCAGCGCCGCCGAGAGCCGGCCGACGACCTGGTCCGACATCCCCTGCGGCACCAGATTGAGGAATTTGAGCGCGGACGAGGCTCCCGCCCGCCACGGCGCCGTCAGGTCCATCTGGTTCTGAAAGGCCTGATAATACATCGACATCATACTGAAACGCCCATCCATCCTCAGCGGCTATGCAATATCGGAGCCAGACGGGAGCTGGGCCGCCCTCACAATTGGCACGTCGCTTGCTGCTCGTGTGGACGGAAACGTGAGGGAAGAGCCCTATGGCGAAGGCGACACTGACCATCAGCAGCAAGAACTACTCGTCCTGGTCGCTGCGTGGCTGGCTGCTGACGAAATTTTCCGGGCTCGATTTCGAGGAGATCGTCACCGCGCCGGACGACGCCTCTGCGCGCGCCGAAATCCTGCTGCTGTCGTCCTCGATCCTGGTGCCCTGCCTGCGGCATGACGGCGCTACGGTCTGGGACACGCTCGCCATTGCTGAATATCTCAACGAGGTGATGCCGGACGCTGGCCTTTTGCCGGCTGATCGGGTCCAGCGCGCGCATTGCCGCTCGATCTCAGGCGAGATCCATTCCGGCTTCACCACGCTGCGCGCCTCGCTGCCGGTCAACCTGAAGGGGCACTTCCCCGGCTTCAAGGTCTGGTCGCGCGCCCAGGCCGACATCGACCGCGTCTGGTTCATCTGGCGCGATTGCCTGGCGAAATCGGGTGGCCCGTTCCTGTTCGGCGAGACGCGCACCATGGCCGACGCGATGTACGCCCCCGTGGTGACGCGCTTCGTCACCTATGACGTCAAGCTCGAGCCGCGGCTGAAGGCCTATGCCGACACCATCATGGCGATGGACGAGATGAAGGAGTGGATCGCGGCGGCGAGGGAAGAGCCGGCCGAAATCGAGGAACTCGAGGTCGAATATTAGGCAGACGGATCACGGCCCTGCCTGTTTCCGGAGCGGCGACGGCCGACGTCCTCGCCGGCCTCTATGCCCTTGCTATCATTAACCTTTGGCGTCGGTCACCGGCGTTCGGCCGCAGCCGCGTTGCGTATATCTTGTGCGTGCCGGCGGTGCCCTGGCCACATCTAGCCGTGAACAGCCGCGTACGACGCCAAGCGGCTGATTCGGCCGTGATTCGTTCAGGCCGCGTTCCGTTCGTTAAGGCGGAGCGCGGCCGCCGTTACATTTTGAGACAGAAACGCTGTCAGGCCACGCCGGAATGCTTCACGCGCGGCACGCGCCAGCCGATGACGGTGGCTTCCACCGCGATGCCGGCCTCATGGTTCTGCCAGCGTCCCTCAACATAGCGGCAGGCGAACGGCAATTGATACGTTCCGCTATGATCTTCGCATAAGACCTCGACCGCCAGGCCGGGTGGCGGTTCGCCAGCGCCATCGAATTCGGCCAGACGTCTGTCGCGCGTTGCCATTCCAAAAATCTCCCCTAATCAAAGCCGCGGCAAGAACGCCCACTTCTTCCACGTGCGGTTTACTGCTCCCCGTCCGAGGGAACACGCCAAGCTCAACGCGAGAATGCGGTGCGAGTGTGGTAGCCTTTGTCGGCTGCGCGCAATCGGCGCACATTGCCGTGATCAATTTGATGAGGAACCCGAATGCCGCGCCGGATCGTTGTCGTTTGTTTCGTCATGTTACCGTTCGTCGCGCACACACCGGCTTCGGCGCAGGACGTCCCCGGCATCGAGATCTGCACGGTTGAGAAGACCATGGAGCGGCGCACCAGCTGTCTGCAGAGCAATGTCGATTTCCTCCAGAAGACCATCACCAAGCTCAATCTCGATCATCAGCAGAAGCTGGATGCCGCCAACCGACAGATCGATGTGCTGAAGGTGACACTCGTAGGCCTCCAGAAGACCGTCGGCGATCTCCAGGCCGCGCAGGCAAAACAGGCCGACGATCTGAAGAAGAAGCAGGACGCGCCGCCGCCGAAGGATACGAAATAGGTGCTGTGGGGTGGGCAAAGGAGCGCAAGCGACGTGCCCGCCATTCCACGACGAACGAGAAATCGCGGGCACGGCGCAAGCGCGCCATTGTCCGTCCTACGATTCCAGCGCTGCGGCCCGACAGCAATCCCGATCAAGCGAGACGCGCGGTGACGGCGCACCATGGCCACGCTTCGAACGAAGGCCGTAACCCATGAACCCAGCCCAGCGCGCGCTCTGGTACATCGAAAGCCATCTGGCCGAGCCGATGACGCTCGACGAGATCGCTGCGATCGCCGGCGTGTCGCGGTTCCACATGGTGCGGGCGTTTGCCGCAGCCACCGGTTATCCGGTGATGCGTTACGTGCGCGCACGGCGGCTGAGTGAAGCCGCGCGCAGCCTTGCCCAGGGCGCGCCGGACATTCTGTCGCTGGCGCTGGAGGCGGATTATGGCTCGCACGAAGCATTCACCCGCGCGTTCCGCGATCACTTTGGCACCACGCCCGAAGCGGTCCGGGCCGCGACTTGCACCGGTCACCTCAAGCTTCAGGAGCCGATCCTCATGGACTCCACCATATCAGACAACCTCAAAGCTCCGCGTTTCGAAACAGCCAAGGCCTTTCTCATCGCCGGTCTTGCCGAGCGCATCGCCTGCGACAACGGCGCGGCCATTCCGGGACTGTGGCAGCGCTTCCACCAGGAGGTCGCCGATATTCCGGCGCGCGTCGGCCAAGGGAAAGATCAAGTCGCCTATGGCGTTTGCTGCAACGGCGATGATGCCGGCAATTTCGACTACATCGCCGGCGTCGAGGTCGCGGACTTCTCTGACTTGCCGCGCCGCTTCGGCCGCATCCGCATCCCCGAGCAGCGCTACGCGGTGTTCACCCACACCGACCACGTCGCCTCGGTCCGTCGCACCGTCAACGCGATCTGGAATCAATGGCTGCCGGCGTCGGGCCTCAAGGCCGCGGACGCGCCGAACTTCGAGCGCTATGACGAGAAGTTCGATCCCGTGACCGGCAACGGCGGCTTCGAGATTTGGATACCGGTCAGGGAGTAGCATGATCCGGACCCGAAGGGCCGCGTTCGCGCAAAGTGCGAAGCGGTTTTCCGAAAAGATCATGCTCAATCGAAAATGCAAGGCGCGATGACCCTCATCGCACTTTGCGCTGCAACGCAGGCATACCATCCCGCTTGCTTGGCAAGGGAGATCGACTTTGTCATAACCGCTGGCAAAACTTGCCAGCGGGGCCCGTGCCGGACATCCCGCGCGAGCCATAACAAGCAAGCCGGGAGGGCCCCAAATGTCCACTGCCACACCCAACGTCCGCGTTCTCGCCACCGGCCTCGAATTTCCTGAAGGGCCGGTCGTGATGCCGGACGGTTCGGTGGTGCTGGTGGAAATCCGCGGTCAGCGCCTGACCCGCGTTTATCCCGATGGCCGAAAGGAGATCGTCGCGAAAGTGCCCGGCGGCCCGAACGGCGCGGCGCTCGGCCCCGACGGCATGATCTACATCTGCAACAATGGCGGCTTCTCCTGGATCCCGACCCGCAACATGATCATGCCGGGTCCGCAGCCCGAGGATTATCTCGGTGGCTCGATCCAGCGCGTCGACCTGCAATCCGGCAAGATCGAGACCGTCGTGACCAAATGCGGGGAGCACGATCTGCGCGGCCCGAACGATCTGGTCTTCGACAAGCACGGCGGTCTGTGGTTCTCCGATCTCGGCAAGCGCCGAGCGCGCGAGATGGATGTCGGCGGCATGTACTATCTCAAGCCTGGCATGACGGAGATCGTCGAGGTCGTGCACGGCGTGCTGCCGGCCAACGGCATCGGGCTCTCGCCGGACGAGAACACCGTCTATATCGCGGAGACGCCGACGGGCCGGCTCTGGGCCTACGAGCTCTCCGCACCCGGCACGCTAAAGCCGCGCGACGCGATCTATCGCGGCGAGCGGGGCAAGCCGATCTGCGGCCTCGGTGGCTACCAGATGTTCGACTCGCTCGCCGTGGAGGCGAGCGGGAATATCTGCGTCGCCACGCTTGTTTCCGGCTGCATCTCGGTGATTGCGCCCGACGGGACCCTGGTCGAGCAGGTCCCGACCGGCGACCGCGTCACCACCAACATCGCCTTCGGCGGCCCCGAGCTGAAGACCGCCTACATCACGCTGTCAGGCAAAGGCGAGCTCGTCGCCATGGACTGGCCGCGTGGCGGTTTGCCGTTGAATTTTCTGAACAAGTGAATGTATCTGGACGAGGCGTGCCAATACATTCCGTCGTCATTCCGGGATGCGTGCGCTAGCGCGCAGGCCGGAATCCATAACCCCGAACGGTGGTTATGGATTCCGGGCTCGCGACTTAGTCGCGCCCCGGAATGACGGAAATCATAATGGAGTAAACAATGCCCTGGCCTGATCCCATCACCCTGCGCGGACAGCACGCCCGTCTCGAACCGCTGTCCAAAGAGCATCTTGGGGGGCTGACGGAAGCCGTGAAGGACGGCGAGCTCTCAAAGCTCTGGTACACCGCGATCCCGCTGCCGGAGAACATGGGCAAGGAGATCGACCGTCGCCTGGGGCTGCAAGCCGCGGGCTCGATGCTGCCGTTCACCGTGTTCGACGCAGGCGGCAACATCGTCGGCATGACGACCTACATGAATATCGATGCCACCAACCGCCGCGTCGAGATCGGCTCGACCTGGTATGGCAAGAGCGCGCAGCGCGGCCCACTCAACACCCAGTGCAAGCTCTTGCTGCTGACTCACGCCTTCGAGACGCTGAACTGCATTGCGGTGGAATTCCGCACACATTTCTTCAACCACCAGAGCCGCCGCGCCATCGAGCGCCTCGGCGCCAAGCAGGACGGCATTTTGCGCAGCCATCAGGTCGCGCCGAACGGCACGCTGCGCGACACGGTCGTGTACAGCATCACCGCGGCAGAATGGCCGACGGTGAAGTCGCATCTCGAATATCAACTCAACGACAAGCCGCGCTAGAGGCGGCCGGGGCACCATGGATAGATTTGACTATGTGATCATCGGCGCGGGCTCCGCCGGTTGCGTCCTCACCAGCCGGCTCAGCGAAGATCCCAACACGAGCGTCTGCGTGCTAGAGGCAGGTCCGAACGACTGGCACCCCTACATCCATCTGCCGGCGGGTTTCATCAAGACCTTCCACATGAAGAGCATTAACTGGGCCTACCAGCAGGAGGTCGGGCCCTACACCGGCGGCCGCAGCATCTACGCGCCGCGCGGCAAGACGCTCGGCGGCTCGTCTTCGATCAACGGCCACATCTACAACCGCGGCCAGCGCATGGATTTCGACACCTGGGCGCAGATGGGCAATCGCGGCTGGGGCTATGCCGACGTGCTGCCCTATTTCAAGCGGCTGGAGAAGCGGGTCGGCGAGGGTGACAACACTTTTCGCGGGCGCGACGGCAAGCTCACCGTTACCACGATGGAGTGGCGCGATCCGCTCTGCGAAGCCTTCATGGAAGGCGCGGTCTCGCTCGGCATCCCCCGTAATCCCGATTACAACGGCGCCAAGCAGGAAGGCGTCTCCTACTGCCAGCGCACCATCGACAAGGGCCTGCGCGTCTCCGGTTCGACCGCGTTCCTCAAGCCGGCGATGAAGCGGCCCAACGTGCATGTGCACACGCATGCGCACGCGACCGAGATCATCTTCGAGGGCAAGCGCGCCGTCGGCGTGCGCTATACCAAAGGCGGCCGTGGCGGCACGCCGATCGAAGTGCGCGCCAACAAGGAAGTGATCCTCTCCGGCGGTACCTACAATTCGCCGCAGCTGCTCCAGCTCTCCGGCGTCGGCTCGCCCGAACTGCTCGGCGCTCACGGCATCGCCGTGCGCCACGCGCTGCCGGTCGGCGAGGGTCTGCAAGATCATTACGCGCCGCGAACAGTGGCGCGCGTCAAGGACATCAAGACCATCAACGAGCTTCGCCGCGGCTTCTCGCTGTGGATCGAGGCGCTGAAATGGGCGACCGCGCGCCGCGGCCTGCTCTCGCTGTCGCCGACCATGGTCTATTGCTTCTGGCATTCCGGCGAGAGCGCCGACTCGTCTGACCTGCAGCTCACCTTCACGCCCGCATCCTACAAGGAGGGCGTGCAGGGCCAGCTCGAGGACGAGCCCGGCATGACGGTCGCATCCTGGCAGCAGCGCCCGGAAAGCCGCGGCTATGTCCGCATCCGCTCCAATGATCCCTTTGCGCCACCGATCATCCAGACCAATTATCTCGATGCCGAGCTCGACCGCCGCGTCATCGTTGGTGGCATGAAGCTCGCGCGCAACCTGCTGAAGTCCGCGCCGCTGTCGCCCTATTATGCCTACGAGGATTTCCCGGGCCCCAACATCAACACCGACGACGAATTCCTCGCCGCCGCCACTGAACGCGGTACCACCACCTTCCATCCCGGCTGCACCTGCCGCATGGGCCCGGCGGATAGCACGTGGGCCGTGGTCGACGACCAGCTCCGCGTCCACGGCCTCGAAGGCCTCCGCGTCATCGACGCCTCGGTCATGCCGCGGATGATCTCGGCGAATTTGAATGCGTCGACCATGATGATCGCGGACCGCGCGTCCGACCTCATCCGTGGCAAGGCGCCAATGGAAGCCGCGCGCATTCCGGATGCGGCGGTGGCATGAGAAGCGCGGCTGCGTAGGAGGGGGTAGCGAAGCGTAACCCACCACTTCTTCCGCCGCGGAAACACAAGAGGTGGGTTACGCTGACGCTAACCTACCCTATAGCTGCAGTTTCGGATGCGAGTGGGAAGATGACGGCGATGCCGCTTGTTCCGTCATTGCGAGCGCAGCGAAACAATCCAGAGCCTTACCGGGGATGGATTGTGGATTGCTTCGCTGCGCTCGCAATGACGAATGGAGAGAGCGGCGTTCTCAAACCTCTCACCGTCAGCCTGAGGTGGCCGCTTCTTCAGCGGCCCTCGAAGGGCGACGGCCCGGCTGCATCTCGGCCGTTCATCCTTCGAGGCTCCCGGCGCGATGCTGTGCATCGCGCCAATCGCACCTCAGGATGACGGGACGAGTAATGCCTCTCAAACTTCCCGTCGGCTCAGAAACGCCAGCCGCTCGAACAGGTGCACGTCCTGCTCGTTCTTCAGCAGCGCACCGTGCAGCGGCGGGATCAGCTTGCGCGGGTCGCGCTCGCGCAGTTGCTCGACGCTCATGTCCTCGTTGAGCAGCAGCTTGAGCCAGTCGAGCAGCTCCGACGTCGACGGCTTCTTCTTCAGGCCAGGCACCTCGCGCACCTCGAAGAAGATGCGCAGCGCTTCTTCGACGAGGCGCTTCTTGATGCCGGGGAAGTGGACGTCGACGATGCGGCCCATGGTATCGGCGTCGGGAAACTTGATGTAGTGGAAGAAGCAGCGGCGCAGGAAGGCGTCAGGCAGCTCCTTCTCGTTGTTGGAGGTGATCATCATGATCGGGCGCTGCTTGGCCTTGATCGTCTCGCCGGTCTCGTAGACATGGAATTCCATGCGGTCGAGCTCGAGCAGGAGATCGTTGGGGAATTCGATGTCGGCCTTGTCGATCTCGTCGATGAGCAGCACCGGGCGCTGCTCGGCCGTGAAGGCCTCCCACAGCTTGCCGCGCTTGATGTAGTTCTTGATGTCGGACACGCGCGCATCGCCGAGCTGGCTGTCGCGCAGGCGCGACACCGCGTCGTATTCGTAGAGGCCCTGCTGCGCCTTGGTGGTGGACTTGATGTGCCAGGTCAAAAGCGGCGCGTTCAGCGCCTTCGCCACTTCCTCCGCCAGCACCGTCTTGCCGGTGCCGGGCTCCCCCTTGATGAGCAGCGGGCGCTCCAGCACGATCGAGGCATTGACAGCGACCTTGAGATCTTCGGTCGCAACATAGTCCTTGGTGCCGGTAAATTTCATTGCGCGTCCTTGTTGGTCGTCGTCCCAGCAATTGCCAATTGCATTGCCGTGGTCACGACATGGGAACGGCCGCTCATGGCGGCCGTTCCTGGTTCGGTCAGGCTTTCAGACCCGTTTTATCAGCGAAAGGATGACGAGCACAATCACTGCGCCAACCGTGGCGTCAATGATGGAGCCCAGCGTACCCGTGGCGAGCGCGATGCCGAGCTGGGGCAGCACCCAGCCCGCCACCAGCGCACCGATGATGCCGACGACGATGTTGCCGATCAGCCCAAATCCCGCCCCGTGGACAATCTTGCCGGCCAGCCAGCCGGCGACCGCGCCGATGATCAGTGCTGCGATAATTCCCATTGCAAACGTCCCCAAAACAACCCCTTGAGGCCCCCAATTCTAGAGCAAAAAGCCTGCCGGTCCAGCGCGGAGCGCCGGTCTCCGCCCCTTGACGTTCGCCATCCGACGGGCAATCTGTCACCCATGTTCCTGCAATTCTTTACGTCTCTGCGCGATGCGCAGGTCCCCGTGACGCTGCGCGAATACCTCACGCTGATGGAGGCGCTCGACGCTGATCTGTCGGACTATTCGGTCGAGAATTTCTACTATCTCTCCCGCGCCTCCCTCGTGAAGGACGAGCGCAACCTCGACAAGTTCGACCGCGTCTTTGGCACGGTGTTCAAGGGGCTGGAAAGCCTGCTCGACGCCATGGAGAAGGCGGAGATCCCCGAGGAGTGGCTGAAGAAGCTCGCCGAAAAATACCTCAGCGAGGAAGAGAAGAAGCAGATCGAGGCCATGGGCTGGGACAAGCTCATGGAGACGCTGAAGAAGCGCCTCGAGGAGCAGAAGGGCCGCCACCAGGGCGGCTCGAAATGGATCGGCACTGCCGGCACTTCGCCGTTCGGCGCGTACGGCTACAATCCCGAGGGCGTCCGCATCGGCCAGGAGAAGAACCGCAACAACCGCGCCGTGAAGGTGTGGGACAAGCGCGAGTTCAAGGACCTCGACGGCAATGTCGAGCTCGGCATCCGCAACATCAAGGTGGCGCTGCGCCGCCTGCGCAAATTCGCGCGCACGGGCGCGCCGGATGAGCTCGATCTCGACACCACGATTCGCGAGACCGCCAATCACGGCTATCTCGACGTTCACATGCGACCCGAGCGGCGCAATGCGGTGAAGCTGCTGGTGTTCTTCGACATCGGCGGCTCCATGGATTCGCATATCGAGCAGGTCGAGGAGCTGTTCTCGGCGGCAAAGAGCGAGTTCAAGCACATGGAGTATTTCTACTTCCACAACTGCCTCTATGAGGGCGTGTGGAAGCAGAACAAGCGCCGCTTTACCGATCGCACGCCGACCTGGGACGTGCTGCACAAATATCCGCACGACTACAAGGTCGTGTTCGTCGGCGACGCCTCGATGTCGCCTTACGAGATCATGGTGCCGGGTGGTTCGGTCGAGCACGTCAACGAGGAGCCCGGCTCGGTCTGGCTCGACCGTATCATCCGCACCTATCCGCATACGGTGTGGCTGAATCCGGTTGCGCAGAAGCACTGGGACTATTCGGAATCGACCACCATCATCAAACGCATCTTCGCCAACCGCATGTACCCGATCACCATCGAGGGGCTGGAAGGTGCGATGAAGGAATTGACGCACTGATTGCTGTCATTCCGGGGCGCGCGCAGCGCGAACCCGGAATCTCGAGATTTCGGGTTCGGTCCTGCGGACCGCCCCGGAATGACGAAAGAGAAGGGAAGACCCATGCCCCAAAACATCACCCGCGGCATCAAGGCGCTGATCGACGAGGCGAATGCCGAGATCGAAACACTCTCCGCCAAGGACGCCATCGAGATCTCCAAGAACGGCGACGTCGTCATCGTCGACATCCGCGATCCCCGCGAGATCGAGCGTGACGGCCGCATCCCCGGCGCGTTCTCCTGCACGCGCGGCATGCTCGAATTCTGGATCGATCCGCAAAGCCCCTACGCCAAGCCGATCTTCCAGGAGGACAAGAAATTCGTCTTCCACTGCGCCGGCGGCCTGCGCTCCGCGCTCGCGGCCAAGACCGCAAAGGACATGGGCCTCAAGCCCGTTGCCCACATCGCCGGCGGTTACGCCGCCTGGCGTGATGCCGGCGGCCCGACGGAGCCGTGGGAGCCGAAGAAGAAGGGGTAACCTCTCGTCATCCCGGGGCGCGCGAAGCGCGAGCCCGGGATCCATTCATCCGCTGACTCTGCCGCACGATGGATTCTCTGATGCGCAATTGCGCATCAAAGTTCGTGCTGCGAACGCCCCGGAATGACAAGAAAGACCTTGCAATGACCGCCACCGACCCCCTCGTCTCCACCGAATGGCTCGCCGCCCACATCAACGACGCTCACGTCAAGGTGATCGACGCCAGCTTCAAGCTGCCGGGCGTGCTGCCGCTGCCGAAGGATGACTATCTCGCCGCGCATCTGCCGGGTGCCGCGTTCTTCGACGTCGATGCGGTGTCCGACCATTCCAACCCGCTGCCACACATGTATCCGAGCGCCGAGCAGTTCGGTCGCGATGTCGGTCATCTCGGCATCTCCAACACCGACACGGTCGTGTTCTATGATGCCGGCGGCTGGGTCGCAGCGCCGCGCGCGTGGTGGATGTTCCTGGCCTTCGGCCATAGCAATGTGCGCATCCTCAATGGCGGCCTGAAGAAGTGGCGCGCCGAGGGGCGCCCCGTGGAGAGCGGCGAGGTGAAGCCGAAGCCTGCGACCTTCAAGGCGAGCTACGATCCGAAGCGCGTGCGCAGCATGCAGCAGCTCGTCGCCAACGTCGAAAGCCGCGCGGAGCAGGTGATCGACGCCCGCGCTGCCGACCGTTTCGAAGGTCGCGCGCCAGAGCCGCGCGCGGGCATCCGCTCCGGTCACATCCCCGGGGCGCGCAACGTGCCTTATAGCCAGCTGTTCGATGCCGCGACCGGCACGATGAAGCCGCTCGACGATCTCCGTGCGGCCTTCACGAACGCCGGCGTCAAGCTCGATGCGCCGATCGTGACCAGCTGCGGCTCCGGCGTCTCGGCCGGCGTGCTGACGCTCGCGCTCTATCGCCTGGGCGTCACCGACACCGCGCTCTATGACGGCTCATGGTCGGAATGGGGCCAGGAAAAGGGCCCGCCGATCGCGACGGGGCCGGCGTAAATCATTCGAGACTAACCGCGCCGACGGTGCGCTCCCTCGCCCCGCTCTTGCGGGGAGAGGGCTGGGTGGGGGCCTCTCTCCACAGGTGAGATCATCGAGGGGCCTGTACCCCCTCACTCGGAATCCGCGCTTTCAGCGCGATTCCGACCTCTCCCCGCAAGCAAGCGGGGCGAGGTTAAGGAAGGTCAGCGCGTACGCGTCGCAGTCGTGGCGAGCGTCTGCTGCTGTTGCTGGCCGAACGGATCATACGATTGCTGGAGCTGCTGAGGCGGCGGGCGCCGCACGACGCGGTGGCGCTTCTTCTTGTGCGCGCGTGGCTTACCGTCGGGTGTCGCGCCGTTGGCTTTGGTCTTCGCGGGGGCGAGGTCGTTCAGCGCAGCCACCCTGGCCGCGGCAATGTCGCTCACGCGCGATGCCAGTGCCGGCGTCGCGGTGCGCGGCACTTCGGTCGCTGCCGGTGCGGGTGTCGCCGTGGCGATGGCAACCGTCGTGTCGGCCGGGGTGAGTGTGTCGGTCGGCGCGGACGCCGCAAGCTGGACGCTGACCGGCTCGGGGGCTGGTGGTTCGGCGGCAGCCTCTGTAGCCAGCGCGGCGGCGACGATTTGAGGCGCGGGTTGGACGTCGGCCTTGAGCGTCACTGCGGCCATCTGCTCGGGACCGATCTCGACCGCGGGCAGGGCGATGCTCGGAATCTGGTCCTGCATTGCCGGCACCACCTCATCGGCGGCCGGCTCGATGCGCAGCGCGGCGAGCACCGGCTGGGCCGGCTCGGGGGCTTGGGCGAACACCTGCTCCTGGGGACCGTTTCGCCAGGACGGGTTGCTGACATACTGCTCGTGGCTCGCCCGCAGCAGCGAGGCGGCTCCCAAGCCGAACACCAGGATGGAGGTAGACAGCAGGATCGCGGCAAGCAGGAAGCGAAGGCCGGGGAGCATCGACGGGTTACGAATTTCCGCCCCGGCGGCGTATGGCCGGGGCCCATGAGCCATCTGAACGCGGTGACGGTACTGCTTGCCGTGTTCGCCACGCGGGATTCGAGCTCAAAGCGACGGCGAATCAGGTTGATTCGACCATATCGCAACGCCTCCGCGGCGTTCCGTAAAAATCGGGGTGGAAGACTCCGGCAATCTACGGCCTGATACGATTTCGGCCCCGTGATGCAACGGGGCAACTATGTGCGATTGCATCACAAATCGCTGTGTCAGGCACAAATCAGCCGGTTATGTCTTGAATGTGCCGCGATCTTCGGTCATCTGGCCGTTAACGGCTCGGACGGGGCCGGGGGTCTATACAAGAGCGATGATGATCAAACATTTTCTGACGATATGCGCTGCCGCAACAGTCGCTGCGGCGGGAACCTCGCTCGCACACGCCCAGAGCTATCCGATTCAGCAGGCACCAAGCTACGGGGCCCCCGCCGAATACCGGCCCGGCGACCGCACCCCGAATTTTGACTCGCTGGATGATGAAGACGACGCGGCGCCGCAGGCGTCGCTGCCGCCGCCTGGTCCGGCCGACGATCCGCGCTATGGCCGCCCGGCCGGCCCGCCGGTCTATTCGGCTGCCCCGCCGCAGGGGCCGGTGATGTCGCCGGATGATCCGCGTTATGGCCGTCCTGCTGGCGCTCCGCCGGTCTATTCGGCCGCCCCGCCGCAGGGTCCGGTGATGTCGCCCGATGATCCCCGTTACGGCCGCCCCGCCGGTCCGCCCGCAGTAATTTATGCTGACCGTCCGGGCCAGGCGCCCGCCAGCGACGGCATGCGTCCGCCGGAAGGCGTCGGTGGCCCGGCCGCGACCGGAGCGGTCTCGCAACCGCCCGCCGCAGGTGCCGATGGCCGGCCGATGTCGGTCGCCTCGTTGCCGCCGGAGGAGCAGCCTGACGCGGCACCGGCGCAGTTGCCGCCGAACCTGCGCCGCCAGGAGGTGTCGCTGGCGACCAAGGAGCCGGCCGGGACGATCATCGTCGATACCCCGAACACTTACCTGTATTACGTCCTGGGCAATGGCCGCGCGATCCGCTACGGCGTCCGCGTCGGCCGCGACGGGTTCACCTGGACCGGCGTGCAGAAGATCACCCGCAAGGCCGAATGGCCGGATTGGCATCCGCCGGCGGAAATGATCGAGCGCCAGCCCTATCTGCCGCGCTTCATGGCCGGCGGCCCGGGCAATCCGCTCGGCGCGGCGGCGATGTATCTTGGCTCGACCGTCTATCGCATCCACGGCACCAACCAGCCCTCGACGATCGGCAAGTTCGTCTCCTCCGGCTGTATCGGCATGCTGAACGAGGACGTCTCGGATCTGTTCCAGCGCACGAAGGTCGGCACCCGCGTTGTCGTGATGCCGGGCAATCCGCCGTCGAGCACCGCGACCGCATCGGCCGCGCCCGCGCCAGGTGCTGCAGGTCCGGCGCCGATGGCCGCCCAGGCCGGTCCGGTCCCGGGCACGCAGCCGACGGTGGTGCCGCCGCTGCCTGCGCCGGTCACCGTGCGCTAAGCGCCGAGAGACAAGTCGCATTGAGAAGGGCGTGCCGTCGGCACGCCCTTCGTCGTTTCAGGCGAGCTTCCGCGGCAGCTCGTTGCCTCTTGTGAAGGCATCGATCGCCTCGACCATCTGGCCGTAATGGATGCGCAAGCCGTCCTCGGTCGCATAGCCGAGGTGCGGCGTCAGCACGAGATTGTCGAGCTTGCGGAAGGGATGGTCGATCGGCAGCGGCTCGACCGAGAACACGTCGATGCCGGCGCCCGCGATCTTCCGCTGCTGCAGGGCCTCCAGCAGCGCCTGCTCGTCCACGATCGGTCCGCGCGCGGTGTTGACGAGGAAGGCGGTCGGCTTCATCCGCGCGAGATCATCGCGGCCGACCAGGCCGCGCGAGCGCTCGCTCAGCACCACATGGATGGTGACGATATCCGCCTTGGCGAACAGCTCCTCCTTGGTGGCATAGCCGACGCCGGCGCCTGCGCATTTCTCCGGCGTCAGGTTCGGGCTCCAGGCGATCACGTTCATGCCGAAGGCCTTCGCGATGCCGGCCATCTTGGTGCCGAGCTTGCCGAGCCCAACGATGCCGAGGGTCAGGCCTTCGATCTCGACGCCAGCAAAGGTCTGCCAGGGCTCGCCGGCATGCATGCGCGCATTCTCGCGGCCGATGCCGCGGGTCAGCTCCAGGATCAGGCCCATGGTGAGCGGTGCAGTCGGGTCACGCGAATATTGCGTGCCGCAGAGGGCGACGCCCTTCGACTTCGCCGCCTCCATGTCGATCGCGGCGTTGCGCATGCCGGAGGTCAGCAGCAGCTTCAGCTTGGGCAGCTTGTCGAACAGGCTCTTGGGAAACGCCGTGCGCTCGCGCATCGCGCAGATGACGTCGAAATCGGCCAGCGCGCTGGCCGCGGCCTGCTCGGAGGCGAAGGGGTGGCTGAACACGGTGGGATCGACACGGTCGGACAGTCTCGGCCAATCGGCGACGTCGAGGGCGAGGTTGAAATAGTCGTCGAGAATTGCACAGCGCAGCCGCGTCATCAGCGTTCATCCATGGCGAGAGGTGAGGGCGCCGGACGAAAGGGCGCCATCGTCGGAACCGGGCCATGGTTGCGCGCAATCGCGCCAGCGCGCAAGCAGTCTGGGTCTTCAAAAGTCCGATAGGGAAGGGCAGTTCAGAGGTCGCGGGGCTTCAGCCGGATCGGTGCATCCATGCCATGTTTGGCGCGCCAGGCCGGGCCGGGGCCGCGCATGTAGTGAAGTTCGGGCCGGTAGGGATTGAAGGCGGTGGTGAAGAAGCGCTTCCAGAAGCCCTTGAGTTCCGAGACGAGCGCGGAGGCGCGGCCGGCTTCTGCCGGAACGGGGTGAGAGGTGGTCTCGATCAGAGCCATGATGGGCCTCGCTGTGCTCCCGATCATTCTGAGCGGGTGGCGCTGTTTCCGCGCGAAACCGAGCTTTGGCCTGATTTATTAAAAGATGGTTTCAATTGTCCGGAACAGGGTCCGGATGGTGTCCGACCAGTATTCATCCGTGGTGAACGGAGGGAAAACATTGCCCTTTGGAGGCGGGATCGCTACATCGGCGGCAAGCAAATCTCCTCAAATTGAAGGTTTCACGGGACCGATGGCGCGCCAATTTGTCTACTTCATGGACGGCCTGACCAAGAGCTACCCGACCCGCAAGGTGCTCGACAACATCCGCCTCAGCTTTTACCCGGACGCCAAGATCGGCGTTCTCGGCGTCAACGGCTCCGGTAAGTCGACCCTGCTCAAGATCATGGCGGGCCTGGACAAGGAATACACGGGCGAGGCCTGGGTCGCTGAGGGCGCCCGCGTCGGCTATCTCGAGCAGGAGCCGCAGCTGGATGCTGCGCTTTCGGTCCGCGAGAACGTCATGCAGGGCGTCGCCAAGCAGAAGGCGATCCTCGACCGCTACAACGAGCTAGCGGTCAACTATTCGGACGAGACCGCCGACGAGATGACCAAGCTGCAGGACGAGATCGAGGCCCAGGGCCTCTGGGATCTCGACAGCAAGGTCGATCAGGCCATGGACGCGCTGCGCTGCCCGCCCGATGATGCCGACGTGACCAAGCTCTCCGGCGGTGAACGCCGCCGTGTCGCGCTGTGCCGCTTGCTGCTGGACCAGCCGGAGCTTTTGCTGCTGGACGAACCGACCAACCATCTCGACGCCGAGTCGGTGTCTTGGCTCGAAGGGCATCTGCGCAACTATCCCGGCGCGATCCTGATCGTGACCCACGACCGCTACTTCCTCGACAACGTGACGGGCTGGATCCTCGAGCTCGATCGCGGCAAGGGCATTCCCTACGAGGGCAATTACTCGTCCTGGCTGGTGCAGAAGCAGAAGCGCCTGGAGCAGGAAGGCCGCGAGGACGCCGCGCACCAGAAGACGATTGCCCGCGAGCAGGAATGGGTCGCGTCCTCGCCGAAGGCGCGCCAGGCCAAGTCGAAGGCGCGCTATCAGCGCTATGAGGAGCTGCTCAAGCAGGCGAGCGAGAAGCAGACCCAGACCGCGCAGATCATCATCCCGGTCGCCGAACGCCTCGGCGCCAACGTGGTCGATTTCGAAGGGCTCAGCAAAGGCTATGGCGATCGTCTGCTGATCGACGATCTCACCTTCAAGCTGCCGCCCGGCGGCATCGTCGGCGTGATCGGTGCCAACGGCGCCGGCAAGACCACGCTGTTCAAGATGATCACCAAGCAGGAGACCCCGGACAAGGGCACGATCACGGTCGGCGAGACCGTGCATCTCGGTTATGTCGACCAGTCGCGCGACGCGCTCGACGGCAAGAAGACCGTGTGGGAGGAGATCTCCGGCGGCAACGAGCTGATCCTGCTCGGCAAGAAGGAAGTGAACTCGCGCGGCTACTGCTCGTCGTTCAACTTCAAGGGCGCCGACCAGCAGAAGAAGGTCGGCGCGCTCTCGGGCGGCGAGCGCAACCGCGTGCATCTCGCCAAGATGCTGAAGTCCGGTGCCAACGTGCTGCTGCTCGACGAACCGACCAACGACCTCGACGTCGACACGCTGCGCGCGCTCGAAGAGGCGCTGGAGGATTTCGCCGGCTGCGCCGTCATCATCAGCCACGATCGCTGGTTCCTCGACCGCATCGCGACCCACATCCTGGCCTTCGAGGGTGATAGCCACGTCGAATGGTTCGAAGGCAACTTCCAGGATTACGAGAAGGACAAGATGCGCCGTCTCGGCCAGGACGCGATCATCCCGCACCGCGTGAAGTACAAGAAGCTGACGCGGTGACGTCGTGATGATGCGGCGGGCGCTCATCGCTGCGGTGGTCGCGATCACCTGCGGCTGGTCGCCCGCCTATGCCGCCGACGCCGCCTTCACCCAGTTCATCGCTTCGCTCTGGCCGGAGGCGCAAGAGGCCGGGGTCTCGCGCGCGACGTTCGATCAGCAGACGCGCGGGCTCGAGCCGGATTACAAGCTGCCTGATTTGATCCTGCCTGGACGGCCCGCGACCGGCGCGCCGTCGCAGGCCGAGTTTGTGCAGGTGCCGGCGGACTATGTCAGGGAAGGCTCGATTGCGAATCTTGCCGGCGAAGGACAGCGGCTGCTGCAGAAATACAATGCCGCGCTGACGAAGATCGAGAAGAGCTCGGGCGTGCCCGCGACCGTCATGCTCGCGATCTGGGGACGTGAGACCGACTACGGCCGCTATACGCTGCCTTACGATCTGGTCCGCGTGCTGGCGACGCAGGCCTATGTCGGCCGGCGCAAGGACACCTATCGCAATGAGTTCATCCTCGCGCTGAAGATCCTGGACGAGGGCGTGGTGACGCGCAAGGACATGCGTTCGTCCTGGGCCGGCGCCACCGGACTCACGCAGTTCCTGCCGTCCGAATACTACAAGCACGGCGTCGATTTCGACGGCGATGGTCGCATCGACATCTGGCACTCGGTCCCGGATGCACTGGCCTCCGCCGCGCAGCAGCTCGTCAACAAGGGCTGGCAGAGCGGCGTGCGCTGGGCCTACGAAGTGCAGGCGCCGGCGAGGGTCGATTGCACCACGGGCGTGCCGGAGGTGACGAAGCCGATCGGCCAGTGGCTGCGCGAAGGCTTCGTGCCGGTGCGGGGGCAGAAGCTGAGCGCTGCCGAACAGGCGCAGCCGGCATCACTGCTGCAGCCGGAGGGCATCTATGGTCCGGCTTTCCTGACCACGAAGAACTACTTCGTCATCAAGGAGTACAATTTCTCCGACCTCTACGTGCTGTTCGTCGGCCATCTCAGCGATCGCATGACGAGCCCGCTTCCGTTCGCGACGCCGTGGGCGACGTCGAAGCAGTTGCGCACCAGGGATGTCGAGGCGATGCAGCGCGGCCTCACGCGCGCCGGGCTCTACAAGGACAAGATCGACGGCAAGGCCGGCATGCAGACCCGCGCTGCGCTCGGCGCCTATCAGAAGTCGGCAGGGCTCAAGGTCGATTGCTGGCCGAGCGAAGACGTGCTGCGTTCGATCCAGGCGGCACGCTGAACGGCTCTCGAAAACGAAAAAGCCCGGCCGATGGTTTCGGCCGGGCTCCGATCGCGGCGCTCATGGGCGCCGGTGCGATCAAATCAGTAGCAAACGCGAACCGGGCGGACGACCCAGCCGTAGCCGTCCCAATAGCGCTGGCGCTGCCAGTAGCAGGGCGGCGGGGGCGGGCCGGGCTCGGCCACGTAAACCGGACCACCATAGGCCGGACGGCTCGAGGCGATGGCGCCGCCAATGATCGCGCCGCCGAGCAGGCCGGCAGCGATACCGGCGCCGACGCCGTCATGGGCCTGGGCGGACGGCGTGGCGGTCACCAGCGAACCGGCGATCGTCGCAACCGTGAGGGCGGCAACAATAGTCTTCTTCATGCTCTTGGCTCTCCTGGGAGAAGGACGTCCCTTGTTAGGAGCGTCCGGGGATCAAAGGTTCACGCACACTCTGATGGAATTGGCCTTGCGGCTAGGAAGCGCGCAAATGGTCAATCCACGGTAAACGCACACGGAGCTGTGACGAGAAAAAGCGGTCTTTTTCAGGCCCTGAGATGAACAGCGGATCCGTAATGAACCGGTCCAACCGCAATCGCGCAAGCCGAACGCGCCTCAGCCACAGACTCTGACGCGGCGGACGCGCCAGGCATAGCCATCCCAGAAGCGCTGCCTCTGCCAGACGCAGCCGTTGCCATAATAGTCGTCGGCGACGTAGCCGGGACCCGGCGCGTAGTAGCGGGGCGGGTAGTAGCCGGGGCCGTAGCCCGGACCGTAGGCATAGCCCGGGCCGGGTCCGTAATAATACGGAGAGGCCAGCGCCCCGCCAACGATGGCGCCTCCGATGATCCCGGCAGCCACGCCGGCCGCGACACCGCGCTGTGCATGGGCCGGCGTTCCCGCGGCCAGGACAAGGGCGGCGGTGGCAGCAACTGCCATAAGCATCTTCTTCATTGGAGCGACCTTTCACGGGAACACGGAACTCTTGCGGCCAAAGTTCCATACTTCGTTTGAATGATCAATGAACGGTCCATCTGCCGGGTGCGACCAAATGAGAGGAAGCGTTGGCTTTCAAGCCCAGGAGACGGTGATGAACGTCCTGACCAATGCCCTGATCGCCCTCGGGGCCGTCGGCGTGATTGGCTATGCCCTGATGACCCATTTGCAGAATCGCGCACCGCGGCCGCGCGCGAGAGCAGGCGGCGACGGTGGAGGGAGCGACAGCTATTCGGATACAACGAATGACGGTTTCTCGCTGGGAAGCTGGTTCTCCAGCGACAGT
Organism: Bradyrhizobium sp. T-1; assembly: GCF_053592855.1. Classification (NCBI taxonomy): domain Bacteria; kingdom Pseudomonadati; phylum Pseudomonadota; class Alphaproteobacteria; order Hyphomicrobiales; family Nitrobacteraceae; genus Bradyrhizobium; species Bradyrhizobium sp. T-1. The sequence continues at coordinate 2,172,648 of NZ_CM132115.1, forward strand.
TCCAGCAACTCGACCGACAGCGGCAACTGCTCCACGAGCGATAGCGGTGGGGGCGGAGATTGTGGCGGCGGCGGAGATGGCGGCGGAGGCGGCAGCAGCGATTAGGCCGTATTCGGCATCATCTTGATCCAGCGCAATTTGCAATTTTAGAGCCGTTCTAGGCTGTTTCCGGGCCAGTTTGGAATAGCTTCAAATTCCGGTTTTTCCTTTTGCATCCGGACGGCCCGTTAAATATCGATGATGGTGCATCACCGAAGGGCCTACCACTTCCATGATCGTTTGTTCCTGTAACGTGCTGAGCGATGACGACATCCGCGCCGCCGTCGCCGAGTCCGACGATGCTGTGCGTCATGCCAAGCAAGTCTATGGATGTCTCGGCTGCAGCGCTGAATGCGGCCGCTGCGCCCGCACCATCAAGACGATCATCGATGAAGCGCTTGGCCCCTGCGCCCAGTCCTGCTGCTCGGGCTGCCCCCATAGCCACGCCGTCGCCGCCAACGACGAGACGGCCGAGCCCGTCCAGTTCGCTCTCGCAGCCTGCTGAAATTTTCGACACCATCGCCAGAGCTTTTCCCCGGCTGCGTCTCCGTAGCCGGTTGCCCCCATGTCTAATCTGACTTAGAAGCATTCTAAAGTCGGATAGGGCCGATTTGGACTGCAAGAGCTGGAGTAAGCCATGCAAGGCGACGCAAAAGTCATCGACTATCTCAACAAGGCGCTGCGTCACGAGCTGACTGCGATCAACCAGTACTGGCTGCACTACCGCTTCCTCGACAATTGGGGCCTCCTCGACATGGCCAAGGTCTGGCGCAAGGAGTCCATCGAGGAGATGGAGCATGCCGACAAGCTCACCGCGCGCATCCTGTTCTTCGACGGCTTTCCGAACATGCAGGTGCTCGATCCCTTGCGCATCGGCCAGAACGTGAAAGAGATCATCGAGTGCGATCTCGCTGCCGAGATGAGCGCGCGCGCGCTCTACCAGGAAGCGGCGACCTACTGCCATGGCGTCAAGGATTACGTCACCCGTGACCTGTTCGAGAAGCTGATGAGCGACGAGGAGCACCACATCGACTTCCTCGAGACCCAGCTCGATCTGATCGGCCGCATCGGCCTCGAGCTCTACACCCAGAAGCACGTCGGCGGGCTCGAGGGCGAGGGGCACTGAGCCGTTAGGCGCTAGCTGTAGCCACACACTCCTATGTCGTCCCGGCGAAGGCCGAGTGGTTGTGGCGCGAACTGGTGGCCACGAGTCTTCGTCAAACCACTTCCCGTGGTTATGGATCCCGGATCCGCGCTGCGCTTGTCCGGGATGACACCGAGATTGCGGCACCAGCTAAAGCTGCGTCTTGTAGCGCTCCTCCACGATCTCCTGGCTCTCAGGCTCGCCGAGGCTGGTCTGATCGTGGATAACCTGACTGATGCTCGGCATCACCGAGCGCTGCACCTTTTCCGGCGACCACAGCTTTGAACGCATCAGCGCCTTGCCGCAGTGGAAGTAGACTTCGCTGACGGCAACGTTCAGCACCGCGCGCGGTGGCTTGCCGAACTCGACCATGGACGCGAGCAGATCCGGATCGGCCGACAAGGTGCCGCGCCCGCCGACGCGCAGCGTCTCGTCGATGCCGGGCACGAAGAACAACAGATGCACGAAGCCGGAGCCCTCGACGACGTTGCGAAAGCTGTCGATGCGATTGTTGCCGGCACGGTCGGGCATCAGTAACTGATTGGGGCCGGCGACATGGACGAAGCCCACGCTGCCGCCACGCGGTGACGCGTCGACGCTGCCGTCGACGCCCGATGTTGCCAGCACGCAGAATGGCGACATCTCGATGAACTTCCGCGCATGCACGTCGATCGCGGGACGCGCTTTCGCAATCACGCGCGGGGTCGGCTTCGCATAGATCGTGGCGAGGTCTTCGGCGCAAAGGTCGGTCAACGGCATGCCTCCGGATAAGTTCGGCGTCAAACTACCCGATCGAGACCAAGTCAGCCAACGATATCCATCGCGAGATGCTAAACCGAGTCCGCGGGCACGAAGCAACTGATGATGATGGCGCAGCGATGGTGGACGTACCACACCACGGCGTGGCCGACCGGATTGCCACGATCGCGGATGATGGCGCGCTCAGGCACCTCCATCCACTGGCCCTCGATTGGCACCCAATAGGCACCTTTGCGTACGTCGCAATCGGTGCGATGGCCATCGGAGATGTCGCAACAGGGCACGCCGTTCGGTGCGATCACGCTCTTGAACCAGGCGCGGATATCCGGCGGCACGTTCTCATATTGACCATTGTCGAACGCGAACGCGGCGCCGGTCATCGCGGCCAGCCAAACGCACAGCGCAAACCTGTGCATACGATCCTCCTCATCGCGTGTCGATTCGTATCGTTTGGGCGATTAAGCCTGAGCCGTCAGCTCATTGCATGCTCAAAAAATATGCGGCGCCGGGGCGCCGCATTTGATGCATCGCGATATCGCTGCAGCTCCGATGATGCCTACATCGTACGCTGCGGTGCAGTTTGCAGCAATTGGCGGACCTGCTCGCTGTAGAATTTCGCATTGCCGGTGGTGCCATGGCCGCGCGTCTCGGTGCTCGCGGGGATGAGATACAGCTTGCCGTTCTTGACCAGCTTCATCGCTGCCTCCGTCACGCCGGTCTCGGGCGGATTGCGTTCGTCGTCAGCGGAGTTGATCAGCAGCAGCGAAGCTTCGATAGCTTCCAGCTTGTCGGCGGCATTGTAGTCGTGCGAGGAGTCCCACTGATAGACGTAGTCGTTGGCATCCGCCGTGATCGGCGTCGCCAGCCGTTCATCGACGATCTTGTCCGCCTTCGCCGCGGTAGGCGCCTGTTGCTGATAGGCTAGCGTGCCGCCGATGCTGGCGATGCCGTAGGCCGTAATCGCGTATTTCATCATGCGCGGCTGGCTGGAGTAGTTGCCGCCATTGTAATCGGGATCGTTGCGGATGGTGTCGAGCATGATCCGCCGCATCATCCAGTTGCGCGACGCCATCTCGGTCGGTTGCGAGGCCATCGGCACCAGCGCGTCCATGTCCTTGGGGTATTTCTCGCCCCACAGCCAGGTCTGCATGCCGCCCATGGAATTGCCGATCACGAGCCGCAGATGTTTGACGCCGAGGCCCTCGGTCACAAGGCGATGCTGCGCCTCGACCATGTCATCGTAGTTATATTTCGGGAAGCTCGCCTTCATGCCGTCGGATGGCTTTGACGATTTGCCGTGGCCAACCGAGTCCGGAATGATGATGTAATACTTGGACGCATCGAGCGGCTGTCCGGCGCCGAACATCTCGCCGGCGAAGGCGGGCGTCAGCATGCTCGCGCCCGAGCCGCCGGTGCCGTGCAACACCAGCACGGGCTGACCGCTGGGGTCGCCGACAGTGGTGTAGTGCAGCTTCAGGTCCGTCATGACCTCGCCAGTGTGGAACTTGAAATCCTTGGCGACCCAATCACCCTGTTTCGGCGCAGGGTAATCGGCCGCTATCGCCGGCATCGAGACTGATAGCAAGGCCGCGGCAAGCAGCGCGCTCGAGATATTCATGATGTCCTCCCGCTGCGGCCGCTGGCATCCGGGCCGCTTCGCGCGCGATCTTATCAGGGGTACCTGAGGGATCGAGAGCGGATGTGGCGCCGGCCGCCAAAACATTTCGCAATTGGTGCATCGCGCAAGCGGAATATATCGAGAGCCGGCGAGGGAGGCGGCTCAATGCTCCCGGAGCAAGCTGAGCGCATACCAGCCCCAGTAAACCCTGTGACGCCGGATCAGTCCTTTGTCGATTTCCATGATCTCGACCAGCTCCATCTGCTCGCCATCGGGAGTGACGCGCGGATATTCCCAGGTGATGATCCGGCCGTCAGTGAAGAAGCCTTGCTTGAAGCGCCTTCGCTGCGGCGGATTGGTCTGGAATACGCGCGTAATGAAGACGCGCAGATTGTCCTTGCCTTGGACGATCCCGGCCGGGGTCTTCATGAGATGTTGAACCAGCGGGCTTTCGATGGAGGCCTCATCGGCATAGAGCGCGAGGGACGCCTCGAGGTCCTTGTTGCCGAGGGCTTCATCCCACAGCTTGCAGATGCGTTCTGCCTCGCTCTGGTGTGCTGGCTTGGTCATGTTGTAATCCTCTGGATTCGGGGCGACTTCCGGGGTCATCGCAGAGGCGCGCCGCCCACGTTTCACTGAATTCTGAAATGAGCGGTTTGGAGAACGATTGCGATGACGCGGCGGCAGGCCCACATCGGGGACGGGAGTTTTTGATGGTCGCAGCCAGACAATCAGTACAATCGGGATTTTCGCGGCTTACCGACGCCTTGAGCGATCCGGCGCGCGAAGCCATGGTCAGTGCGCTGTTCGGCGGCAAGGCGCTGCCCGCGGGCGAGTTGGCCGCGCTTGCCGGTGTGTCGCCGCAAAGCGCCAGTGCGCATCTGCAGAAGCTGACGGATGCGCGCCTGCTTTCGGTGTGGCAGCAGGGGCGGTTTCGCTACTATCGCATCGCCGACGATGAGGTCGCGGCCCTGATCGAAAACCTCGTCAATGTCGCCGCCAGGACCGACCATGCGGAACGCGCGCGAGGCGTGCCGACGCCGCTCCGTCAGTCGCGAACCTGCTATTGCCATCTCGCCGGCCAACTCGGCGTGGCGTTGCGGGACGGTTTGGTGGACAAGAAGCTGATCACGCTGCGCGGCCGCGAGGCCTCCATCACCGACCAGGGGCTCGCCTGGTGCCGCGCGGAGGCGATCGACTTCAAGCCAGGCCGCGATCCTCACATGCGGCTCTGCAACGATTGGACCGAGCGTGTTCCGCATCTCGCAGGCCCATTCGCCAATGCGATCCTGAAGCGGTTGATCGGGGCGCATGCGCTGGCCCCGCACCGTGTCCCACGCGCGCTTCGTCTCACCCCGAAAGGGCGCGCCTTCTTCGGACGGCTCGGCATTTCGATTCCGTTCTGAGACCCCGCGCCGGACGCCGATGACAGTGGCTGATCCGGCATGTAGCATCCGGGTGCCGCCGATCGTCCTTGAACGGAATCGTCTTTCAGGAGGAACTCATGTGCCGCAACATCAAGACGCTGTTCAATTTCGAACCGCCGGCGACGGAGGACGAGATTCATGCCAGCGCGCTCCAGTTCGTGCGAAAGCTCTCAGGCTTCAACAAGCCTTCGCAGGCCAATGAGGCGGCATTCGACCGCGCTGTGGCCGAAGTCTCGGAGGCTGCGCGGCGGTTGCTGACCTCGTTGCACACCCACGCGCCGGCGCGCGACCGCGAGGTCGAGGCGGGGAAGGCGAAGGAGCGTTCGCGGCTGCGTTTTGGCTAGTGGCTCCGTAAAGCTCCACCGTGATCTGGCTCACGGAAGTGGCGGTCTTCATGCGCGATGATGTTCGCCGGGGTTTTTGACAACCCGGAGCACGAGCATGAGCCGCCCCCTTCTTCCGCTGAAAGCAGGTGCCATCGTTTTCACGCTGTTGTGGACCGCGTGGATGATGTGGTGGAGCGGCTCGTTCTCGAGCGCGAACGTTGTGGTCCTCGCCTTTTGCGGCGCAGCGGTCGGCTATCTCTGGTACCGCGCCATGCGCTGGCAATTCGAGCGCATGGGTATGCTGCCGCGGCGTGAGGATCCGGCGAATTAGACGCGCTAGTCCTTGTGGCCGTGCTTCTTCTTTTTCTTCTTTTTCTTGTGCTCGTCGCCGTCGTCGTGCTCGCTCTCGTCGTCGGCGGGCGCCTCTTCAGTCTCGTGAACGGCGGCTTCGAGCGCCGCGCGCTCGGCGGCCTCCTGCTCGCGCTGGCGACGGCGTTCGTCCCAGGCATCGAACAGTTGCTCCAGCCACGGCAGCACCTGCTCGATCGACGGCAACTGGCCGGTCGGACCGGGCTCGCCACGCGGGCCTTGAGGACCGGCGGCCCCTTGCGGACCCGCGGCGCCCTGTGGTCCAGCTGCTCCCCGTAGTCCGGCTTCGCCTGGCTTGCCCGGCAGACCGGCCTTGCCCTGCGCTCCGGCTTTTCCGGCGGGACCCGGCTTGCCCTGCGGTCCCGGCTTGCCGCGCGCACCGTCCGGGCCTCGCTTGCCCGGATGACCCTGCGGCCCCGGCCGTCCCGGCTCGCCCTGCCGTCCGCGCGGACCCTGCGGTCCCTGCCGTCCCTGATCGTCTGCCACGCCGCTACTCCTTCTGCGCATGCAAGCTACTTAGCGGCGTTTGACGACAGCAGCAATTCCACCCGCGCTTCGCGTCGGGCTTGATCAACATCAATTGGCGCCAGGGGCGTCGTGTCATGGATGACGCGAGGCCATCATGCTTGCGAGGAGCGACCGATGCGTGCAGCGTGGAAAGTCTTCTGTCTGTCGGCGATCATCCTCGCGGCAGCGGTCGGTCTTGCCCATCTGATCGTGCCCGATGTCGTCCCGGTCGGCTACGCCGAAGAGCCACAGGCGTCATGGGCGATCCTGACGGCCTTCGTCTTGCGCGCGATCGCGCTGACCGCGGCCTGGGTCGCGATCATCACGCTGTCGGTGCTCGTCGGCGCCAAATTGTATCAGATGGTCTTCCACACGGTACCGCGCGCGGAATGATCACGCCGTCATGCGCTAGTCATGATAGGCCGGCACTTCGATGCCGGAAGCCGCATAGAGCCTGATCTTGTTGCGCAGCGTGCGCACCGACAGGCCGAGCACGCGCGAGGCGCGTGTGCGGTTGCCGTCGCAGCGCGCGAGCGTCTGGAGCACGAGCTCGCGCTCGACCTCGCCGACGGTTGCGCCGATCAACAGTGGAACGATCTCGTTGGGTGCAAGGAATTGCGCGCCCTGCTCGGACGCCGCGACATGAACTGTGGTCATCAAAACACTCCCCGATCAACGCCCGCTTCCACCGTTGGAAGCGGATCGAGAACAAACGACCCCCAAGCCGTAGATCCACGGTGGGCGGGTTTGGTTAACGAAAGGTTAATTGCGCACCGTCGCACGAATTGACCTTGGGAATGCCGCCGCGTTGCCGTGATTGGCACGAGATGCACAGCGATGCGGACCGATCTCGCTCACATCGTGCGATATCCGCCATCGACCATCACGATCGTTCCCGTGACGTAAGACGACAGGTCCGAGGCGAGGAAGATCGCGGGGCCGACGATGTCCTCGGGCTTGCCGGTGCGCGCGAGCGGGGTGTGGTCGACGAAGGCCTGGACGAGTGCCGGATTGGTGGCGCGCACCTTGGCGTTGATGTTGGTCTCGATGAAACCGGGGCCGATCGCGTTGACGCGCACGCCTTCCTTGCCGAGCTCGACCGCGAGCGCCTTGGTGAAGCCGAGCACGCCGTGTTTTGAAGTAGTATAGGCCGCCGAGCTCGGCGTGCGCAGATGCACGAAGGACTGGATCGAGGCGATATTGACGATGCGGCCTTTGCTCGCGCGCAAGGGGCTAAGGAAGGCCTGTGTCGTGTTGAAGACGCCGTTGAGATTGAGCGAGATGATGTCGTTCCAGTCCTTCGCCACCGCTTCGGTCTCCGCGGTGAAGGCATTGCGGCGGGTGATACCGGCATTGTTGACGAGGATCGAGACCTGCCCGACCTCGTCGGCGACCTGCTTGGCCAGCGCAAAGCAGTCGTTGCGCTTCGTCACGTCGAGCGCAAAGCTCTCGGCCCTGCCGCCGGCCTTGCGGATCTCCTCGGCGGCCTCCGCGACCGTGTCGGCATTGACGTCGAGCAGCACCACTTGGGCGCCTTCGCGGGCGTAGCCGGCGGCGATGGCCCGGCCGATGCCGGAGCCTGCGCCGGTGACGACAGCGATGTGGTTTGCCAGCAATGCCATGGCATTTTTCTCCCGAATTCGTTTCTAAGTTTCATGAAAGGCTAACTCGAAATTAAGGGGTCGGAAACGGCGGCCTTGGCATACTGATCTTCATTGCTAAACGTTGCGCGCATGATGGAACGGCTGGAATCCTGGAAACTCGCTCTCGAGCGCCTGCGGTCGGCGGAGCACGCCGATTGGGCCGAGGCCGGCCGGCTGGTGGCCGAGATCGTGCGGATGAGCACCGATACGATGTTGCGTCAGGCCGCCGAGCAGGCGCTTCCCATGCTGCGCCAGGCCGCGGACAATGACGATCATGGCGTCACGCTGGCGGCGAGGCGCCGTGTCGGCGTGATCCTCGATGTCGTCCATGATCTGACGGCGCCGCGCTTCGGCCGCCGCAATGCGGCGCCGAAGAAGCTTTCCAGCGAGGATCGCGCGCGCAAGATGCTGGGCCTGCCGCTCGCGGTGCAGCTCACCTGCGACGACATCAACCAGGCCTATCGCCGCGCTGCCAAGGGCATGCATCCCGATCAGGGCGGCAGCGCGCAGGCTTTCATCGACCTCAGCTCCGCGCGCGATATTCTCATTCACCCCGGCGCGCACAAGGACGCGTGAGGGCACTCAGCTCTTGTTCACGCAGCTCGGATAGGGCGCGGCTTCGCCCGGCATGATCGGGCAGAGCTCGATCGGGCTCAGGTCGCGCAGGCGTGCTTCCCAGCGTTCGTCGTTGACCGGCGGCTCGTCGCTCTCGGGGCCGCGCTCGGCCCATTGGATGGTGTAATAGTCGGTCGCACCCTTGAGCGTGATCAGCAGCGCTGTTTCGCTGTGCCGCGTCGGGCCGCTGTCGATGCGGCCGCAGCCGATCACCGCGACGAAGCCATCGAAGCGGCCGAATTTCATCTCGCCCAAAGGCCTGGCCGCAAAGCTGTCGGGGCAGGCCGTCTTGAAGCCGCCTGCGATGGTGCCTGCGAAGATCTGCGGCGAGGCGCCTGGCGTCAATGTCATGCCCTTCTCGCCGGTGACTGTGATCATCTGCGTCCAGCGTTCGGGCGTCTCGCCCTTGAGCACGGCTTCGCGGATGTAGTGGCCGCCCTTGGTGTTCTCGAACACGGCGACGAAATTCGACGGCATCGCGAAGCTGACGAGCTGGCCGAAGATCGGCGAGATCACGCGGAACGATTGCGGAGCCTGCGCCTTGGCCGTTGCGGCAAGCAGGAGCGAAGCGGCGAAAGCCGCCAGCGTCATCGTCCGTGTGCGCATCGACCTGCTCCAATCCGGCTCAAAAAACGACCGGGCAAGGATGCTAGCATCGCATCCTTGCCCGGCCCTTGTTGTCCGCCGATCGAATTCCTACCAGTTGCAGTGACCGGACTTCAGTGCGTGATCCTTCAGCGCGAGCGCGTCGAGAAAGGTCGGCACCGACGCGCTGGCGCGATGATAGCCGGCCGGCCACGGCGTGGTCGGGATGCTCTCGTCCCAGATCTGGCACACACCGCTGTCCTGCCAGCGGATCAAATGATAGCTGGCTTCGGCCGGGCTTGCGGCGACGAAGGCGGCAGCAGCGAGACCGGCGGCAGCGCAGAGCATGGAAAAACGACGCATGGATCAGCTCCTCAAATTGAAAGATGTGATGCGCCTCCCGACAATGCGGGGAGGGGAGTGCGGGACGCGTCCTGGCGTTGCGCCCCGGACAAGGTGTGAGTAGTTCCGTGTGCTGATCAGGTTCAAAGCGCGCACGGACGAATTGGCGAAATTCGCGGCAAGAAAACCGGGCGCCGGCCATGGGCCTGGCGCAAAGAGAAAGGGCGGGCCGCTCGCGCAACCCGCCCTCGAGAATTGGACCAGCCGACCGGCTCAGAGCGTGCAGCGGCGCTCGGCGCGCATCTTGATCTGGAGCTCGGAGGCCTGGGTGAAGGTCGGCAGCGGCTTGCTGACGACCTTGTAGGTCGACACGCCCCACTGGAACGGCTTGTACTTCAGGTCCTCGTTCCAGACTTGGCAGATGCCGGTGTTGTCCCAGCGGATCACGTAATAGCCGACCTTCGCCGAGGCCGGCACGGCGAAGACGGAACTGGCGATGCCGGCAACGGCACAGAGGGCGAGAACGCGACGCATGAAGTATCTCCTTTGGGGACGTGTGACGCGAAAATTCGTGCGGGAAAAGCAGGCCCTTTGCAAGCCGGGGCGCGGCCGTTTCACGGATATGTCAGGCGGAGCCGGACATTTGGTTTGGCCGCGTGCCCGGCAAGTCACACGGCTCACTTCGCCAGCGACGCCACCGCCTCGATCTCGATCAGCATCTTCGGATCGGGCAGCGCCTGCACCACGCAGGTGGTGCGTGCCGGAAAAGGCGGCGGACCGAACGCGCCGGCATAGAGCGCGTTCATCGCGGCAACGTCCGAGGTGCGGGTCAAGAGCACATTGACCTTGACGAGGTCGCGCGTGGTGGCGCCGGCTTCGTCCAGCACGCGCTTGATGTTGACGACGACATTGGCGAACTGCGTTTCGAAACCGTCCGGCAATGCGCCCTTGGCGTCGAAGCCGGGAATGCCCGACACGAACAGAAGATCTCCAACGCGCGTCGCGAAGGACAGCGGCGGCGCCTTGACGTGCGGCGGGGGTGCGAAATGCTGGATCGGCATGGGAACCTCGATGCAATGGTGACGGCGTTCGCGAAGAGCGTAGCGGTGTGCGAGGCGTGCTCCAAACAGAAAACGCGAAAACAACCCCATGCACAGTAGAAATCGTTGCCGAAATTGAAATTCGGTAATTAAGAAATTCGTATTGACCCGTCGGGCAAAACAGGGGCAGGATGGCATGGTGGGATAACGCGGGGTGTGCAGCACCCACGCTCCGCTCGCGCCTCGACACCCCCATCATGTTGCCGCCGCGATCGATCGGATAGATTGCGGCATCTGATTCGTTTTCCTCCCCAGAAAATAGCCCCGGAGACGCCCCATGAAGATTGCTTCCACCTTGCGTGCCGCGCTCGTCGCCATTGCCGCGCTGGCCGGCCTCTCGACCGCGGCGCAGGCCGACGGCGGCACCGTGGTGCTGACGATCTACAAGGCGGGCTGGTTCATCGGCGGTTCGGGCGGCTCGGGCGTGCTGAACTTCCACGGCCGCTCCTATGCGCTCTCGACCGGCGGGCTCGATTACGGCCTGGTCTTCGGCGGCTCCAAGACCGTGCTGCGCGGCCGCGTCTCCAACATCAACCGTCCCTCCGACGTCGCCGGCGTCTATGGCGCGGCCGGTGCCGGCCTCGCCGTCGGCCGCGGCGCCCGCGCCATCGTGCTGACCAACCAGAAGGGCGCGGTGCTGGAGCTGTCGGGCTACCAGACCGGCCTGATGGCGAATGCGGATCTGAGCGGGCTTGCGATCACCATGCGGTAAGGCGCGGTGCCGTAGGACACGGTGCCGTAGCAACCATTAAATGGCGGCTGTGTTTTGCCTTTCGGATCGTCGGCGCCTGCCATGATGACGCCGTGCTCGCATCCGTCAAGGCGTGGCCTGGCGGCAGATCAGGTGAGGTGCGGGCGAGCGACGGCCATCCTTGACGGACGCTGCGCGCGGCGTCGTGAGGGACCGTAGGTCGGGACGAAGAAACACGTCCCGGTCGAACTAAGAAACAGGGAATGATCTCACCGGCGGTTCGCCGCACCATGGCGTGCCGCGAGCCACCACTGTGTTGGCGAAGATGAGCATCTTCCTGGCGCAGGCAACGAGCGCGCGCTTGTGCTCCTTTCCGGCTGCGGTCAGGCGTTGGTAGAGCTGGATGAGCTGCGGGTTCCATCGAAACGATGCAGCCAGTGAGGCGGTATAAAGGGCGCGACGCAGCCGCTTTCGTCCGCCCTCGATATGCCGCACTCCGACCTGGTCGCCGCTGTCGTCGTCATAGGGCGCAAGGCCGGCGAGAGCGACGGCTTGCTCCCGCGTGATCCGGCCGATCTCAGGCAGACGCACCAGGATGGCAACGGCAGTCGGCAGCCCGATGCCGTCGACGCTGTTGATCAGCGCGAGCCGCTTGGCAAGATCAGGGTGCTTGCGGATCGAGGTGACCAGGGCCTTGAGTGCGGCCTTCTCGCGTTGCTCCAGGCGAGCGATATCCTCGTGCCAGATCTTGTTAATCGTCACATTGCGGCAGCTTTCGATCCTGTTCTTGAGGCGCGCGATATCCTCGCCGATCTGATCGATCATGGTCAGCTGCTCGGCGAACCGCAGTAACCGCGGATCGGGCGCAGCATGGATCTTGCGCACCGCTGCGGTGCAGGCGGCAATAAGAGCGGCATCGATCCTATCGTTCTTGGCACGCTGCAAGTGGAATTTGCCATAGGCCCGGACCTGAGCCGGCTGAAACACCACAACCACAAACCGCTTGCGCCGCAGTTCGGCGACGACAGGCTGTTCGTAACCGCCACTCGCCTCGATGCCGATGCGTTTGACGCGATGCTGTCGCAGCCACGCCAACAAAGCCGCGTGACCTTCCGACGTGTTCTTCACTTGCAACGGCTCGCGGCAACCCTCGATCGCCACATCAAGCTTCCGTTTGCCGGTATCGATCCCGGCACAGATCGTGGTAGACTTGGCCATCTTCGTCGATCCCTCCCTTGTGATGCGAACCTTAAGTTCGTTCAACCATTCGGGTCCCGATGAAGTGCCGATCGCGATCTCGCTACGTCAGACAGCCCTCAAGGCTTCGGTGGGTACCGATCCGATCGAACGGCGGCCCAGTTCGGGCGGCCTCCCGGGCTGGGCCATTCCTCACGGAACGGCCCTCAATATAAGCGATCGGGCTAATACAAGGGTGGGTCAGCGAAGCGTAACCCACCACGTCTGTCACTGCGGAGACCAAAGAGGTGGGTTACGCCTTCGGACTACGCTTCGCGTAGCCGCGGGCTAACCCACCCTACGCAGCGGCGGATTACCCGCTCACAATCGCATGCACCCGCTCGCAATGCGCGACGAGGTTCTTCTGCGCGTCGACGAACGCTTTCAGCGGCGTCGGGATCGGAAAATAATAGATATTGGCGATGAAGCCGTAGATGCCGGCATCGCAGCTGGTCGGCGCCGCGCCATCCACAAAGCCGTTCATGGGTACGATCTCGGCCAGCACCTGCAAGTCAGTCAGCCCTCGCGCGTAGGCCTGCTCCGGCGAGTAGCGGCCGATGCCCTGGTAGTGATAGCGCTGCGCATTGTAGGTCTTCGCCTTCTCGAAGCCTGCTGCGTCGATCCGCGGATGCTGGGCGATGAAGCCGTCGCGAAACGCAGGGTAGTAGCGCTCGTCCTTCCAGCGCGAATACGACATCACCCAGTAGAGATCGTCCAGCATGCGCGTGACGAGATGATGCGTCCGGCGCTGCGCAGGCGACAGCGCGGCATCGATGGTGAGGTGATATTTTGCGATCGCATGCGCAATGATGGTCTCGCTGTCGCCGATGGTCTCGCCGTCGTCGACGACGTAAGGCAGCTGCCCGCGCGGCGCGGCGGAGGCATCGAACACGTGTTCATGCACGAACGGGACGCCGGCGAGCTTCAGGAAGGCGTAGACCTTGAGCCCATAGCCGTTGTTGTCGGCGACGCCGAACAGTTCTGGATAGGAATAGAGGGTCAGCATGGTCGCCTCCTTTACTCCCGGGCCGGTACGTCCGCCCGTTTGTCCGTCGTGCTCGCTTGTGCGCGCTTGCCGGAGCGGATCATCAGGAACGATCCGGATGTGCCCGGCAGTCGCCAGCGCCCGTCGATCTCGGTCGCCTCGCCATTCATGATGCCGTCGTACTGGACGATGTCGAAGCCATAGCCCGGCGGCTCGTAGCGCTTGACGAAGGAGACGACGCTGCCGGCGCGATGGCCTGATATCGAGGCGCTGTGGGTGCGCACCGGGCAGCGCGGGTTCGAGCAGGGCTCGGTGACGTGGCCTCCGAGCGCGCCGCCAGCCTCGATCAGCGTCGCCGTGAACGTGACCATTCCCGTGCCAGGCTGGATGTAAGTGCCGTCCCAGACACCGGAGAGATCGTCGCTCATGCGGCGGCTTCCTCTGAATGATTTTGCCGGTTGATCCCGGTTCTTCCACTCAAAGTCGTATCGCCCTGGTCACGCCCTTGCAATAGTCCGCTCGCGACGTCGATCGATCGGAGGATGCGCGAGATCAATCGTCCGGTGGAGGACGATGCGTATGGGGGATGACGGTGCCGTAGGGTGGGCACTCACGGTGTCGTCCCGGCGGAGGCCGGGACCCATACCGCGGAGTCCATCGGTTGTGGACGGTAGAAGTACCGAACGGCGAGCCTTCGCCAAACCTCGGCCTGTGGTTATGGGTCCCGGCCTTCGCCGGGACGACGGCGGTGTTTGACGCGCGATCGGCAATCCAAAGCTTCACAGCGACCCGCTTCTTCAATCCGTCTTGCATCGCTATACTGCCGACTTCAGCTGAATGGTGATCTCATGGCAAGCGAATTGGAAGGCAAGGTTGCGGCCGTGACCGGGGCCGCGTCGGGCATCGGGCTCGCGAGCAGTGAGGCGATGCTGGCTGCGGGCGCGCGCGTGGTGATGGTCGACCGCGACGCGGCGGCGCTGAATGCGCTCCGCAACAAGCATGGCGACGCATTGATCCCGCTGGTCGTCGACCTGCTGGATCCCAAAGACTGCGCCACGCTGCTGCCGCGCATTCTGGAGAAGGCAGGCCAGCTCGACATCCTGCATGCGAATGCCGGCACCTATGTCGGTGGCGATCTGGTGGATGCCGACACCACGGCGATCGACCGGATGCTGAACCTGAATGTCAACGTCGTGATGAAGAACGTGCACGACGTGCTGCCGCACATGATCGCGCGGCGGACCGGCGATATCATCGTCACCAGCTCGCTGGCGGCGCATTTTCCGACGCCATGGGAGCCGGTCTATGCGTCGTCCAAATGGGCGATCAACTGCTTTGTCCAGACCGTGCGGCGCCAGGTCTTCAAGCACGGCATCCGCGTCGGCTCGATCTCGCCCGGCCCGGTCGTCACCGCGCTGCTCGCGGACTGGCCGGCTGAGAAGCTGCAGGAAGCAAGGGATTCGGGCAGCCTTCTGGAGGCGAGCGAAGTGGCTAGTGTGGTGATGTTCATGCTGACACGGCCGCGCGGCATGACCATCCGCGACGTGGTGATGATGCCGACGAATTTCGATCTCTAGCCATGCTCTGATTTTGTTCAATAGATCGCATGACGTATGCGAGGCCATTGCAGATTGGCTAGGGTCGAATAGGATAGCTCAACATTGCGCTGCGTGGGGTCACGATGGCCATCAACGAAGACAAGATCGACGATGCCGCGTTGGCGTTGCTTTATTTGACCCTGCACGATGGCTATCGTGCGTGGAAAGGCCTTGATTGGGACGTGCTCGGCCGCCTGCATGACAAGGGGATGATCCTCGACCCCGTCGGCAAGGTGAAGTCGGTCGTGTTCACGGACGAAGGCCTCGAACGAGCGAAAGCATTGTTCAAAGAGCTGTTCGAGGAATAAAGGGCCTTGCGATGAACCGCGAGGAATTGGCCGCCGCCTATGCGGCACCTGGCCGACACTATCACAATTCCGCGCATATCGAGGACTGCCTCGCTGCGCTCGCGCGTGTCGGCGGACTTTCGCCCCACGAGCGGGAGACACTGACGGAGGCGATCTGGTGGCACGACGTCGTGTACGATCCGACCCGGCGGGACAATGAGGAGCGCAGCGCGGAGCTCGCTGAGCAGCACGTTCGCGCCGAGCTTCGCCAGGACGTCGGCCGCCTGATCCGCCTGACGAAAACGCACGATGTTGAACCCGGCGATCGCCTCGGGGCGATCCTGATTTCGATCGACCTCAGCATTCTCGGCGCCCAGCCCGCACGTTACGACGCCTATGCCGCTGCGATTCGCCAGGAATTCATCCATGTCAGCGACAGCGATTTTCGCATCGGCCGCGCCCGGGTGCTTCGCCGTTTCGCCGCCCGCCCGGTGATCTTTCCCGATCCGGACTTCGCCGCGGTGTATGATCGGCAGGCGCGCGCCAATCTCGCGCGGGAGTTGGAGACGCTGGGCTGAGGCGGGGAAGGAATTTGCCAAGTCCCTGCTGTCGTTCTGGCGAAGGCCAGGACCCATACCGCGTGATCTATCGGTTGCGGACGGTAGATGTACCGAACGACGAATTTTCGCCAAACCGCTGCCTGTGGTGATGGGTCCCGGCTTTCGCCGGGACGACGCACAAGTGCGGGGCGCTATCGTTTGTCCACCAAATCAGCAATCCAAGCCGCCAGTTCCCGCCACGGCTCCAGTGTCCAATGCCCGGACGCCGCCCCAGACGGCGACGGCAGCACGAAGATCTCCGGCAGACTCGCATCGCGCGGTTGCCGCCCGAGCGCAATCGCAGCTGACGGCCTGCCATAAAACAAGCTCGCCGCCTTCTTGCTCGTGAACGCAATCGTCCGCGGCCGGTATTTTTCGATCTTCGTCCTGAAGCCCGGCACGTCGATCGTCTCAGCCGCGATCTGGTGATCCATCCCCGCGCCCGACTTGGAGAGATCGGTGAAGCCGATCCCGAGCGCGATCAGCGCCGCAAACTCGCCCGGCTGATAGCGCCGCGGCGTGATCCCGGCCTCATGGATCGCGCGCCAGAAGCGGTTTCCGGGATGGGCGTAGTAGTGCCCGAGCTCGGCTGAGCGCGTCGAGGCCGCGGTGCCGACGAAGACGAGGCGGAGGTTGTCGCGGAGCTGGTCAGGGAGGCGGTGATCACAGTTCGTGATTGTCTTGCTGCCGTCAGCCATCCAACAAGCTAGGAAGTTTCTTCGTCATCAAGAATCCGGATATCTCTAGATTCTGAAAGCCTCCAACGCTGTCCTTCCATCTCGATATCTCCCAATACCGTGATTGGCAGCTGCTTTTGGTGAGCTAGCACAGCAACATCATAGTCCAGCTTCGATAGTTGGGTCGCGAGAGACCGTGCTCTTCCATCAATGATCGCTTTGATGGTTACGCGTCCTACAAACTCGTCTTCCTCACGATGAAGGTGTGTTACGTAGCCAATTAGGCGCTCGTCATGGCGAGGCTCTCGAATCCGAAACTGACGTGCTGCTTCCTTTAAAATCTCCCCGTCGGCTCGACGAAATACAACGCTATCGCGCGGCTTCGGCCCGGGTCGGGTTTTGGCCCAAGTAATAGAGAAGTCGGCGCCGTCAGCTTGTTCGACGATGGAAGCAATTGCCTCACATAAGTTTGCACTAACACCTAACGCGACAGCGCTCGAAAATGCTTCGAGCCCATCTCCGCGATTGCTTTCGAGGATGGCTCTTCGGGCCGAATGAAGTCCTTGCGAAAGAAATCTCGTTACCTTCCTCTCATATGGCTCATCATCCATATTTGGCCATAGTGAAGTTTGGCTAGAAAGAGAAAGGCTTGGGGGCATAGGTGCGAGTAGGGTGATAACGAAGCTGCCGTGCTCAGTCTGCCCAAGTCGGACTCGACGCATGTACTCCTGGGCCTGTTGGACTTTTCCCAGATGGTAGGCTCTTCTGGGATCGAAGGCCGCGCAAGCAGCCGAAGCCAAGAGGTCCCGAGAATGCTGCACGATCTCTGCGCCAGAATCGACGTTAATCGAGCCGTCATCGTCGGCTTCCGGCGCACGAATGCGCACAACATCTCGATCCGCGCGGACTATATCAGAGAAGATAGCGAGTTCGTCGCGCTGCTCAGCTTTTGAAAGGAATGTCAGGGCATCGCCAATGGACGAGCCGTAGTCTGCTATCTCTCTAGAAATTGGAATTAGGAGTTCGCCTGTTTGAGGTAGGCGCGGATTTACATAGACCTCGCTGTATTGGCCGAACGATTCGAATCTTTGCCAACCTTCGTAGACAACGTAGGCTCGAAGTGCGGCGGGCGTGATGGCCTGCAACGCATCTTTGTCGAGGATGCGGGCCTTCATAGCGGAGTTCCTGTGCGAGCTTTTTCCATTAGCATCTTTAGCGCATCGACGTCGAAGACGTTTGTTGTGGGGATTTCGACTGTCTTTGTGGCTTGGTCAGCGGGGAGGTCCGGCAGTCCCCTCAACGATACCCAATGAGCGCAACGTCTTAACAGCAAACGCGCAGGAGATACGTTCAGCCAGTTCTGCTCCTTCCTAGGCATTCCTAGTACAATCAGCAGCCTAGGAACCTGGGTTACTGCGCGCAAATCATCGTAGTTTTTCTTCTTTACCACAAACTTAAAGACATTGCCCGCCTTACTGAGGCTAATCGTGGCCTTTAGCTGGGCGTGAAGATTTGGTCTCATTGCGCCACCGGCACTAAAGCCTAAATCGACGCTGTCTCGATCGAGATCCGGAGCATAGGTGGTATACCCGGCAGCGGCAGCTATCGCGTGCGCGTAAGCACGCGATAGCGCCTCCTGGCGGTCCTGACTCGAAAGTAAGCTATCGGTCATGGCGCAATGATGCCGGGCCCCTCACAACACCTTGTTACTCTCCTTCACCTTCTCCGCATCCAGATAAACGCTTGAGCCCATCTCCTTGAACTTCGCGCTCATCTTCGCCATCCCGTCTTCGACCGTGCCGCTCATCGACATCCCCACCGAGTTCGGATCGTTCAGGGTCGCGGCGTAATCCCGCACGTCCTGGGTGATCTTCATCGAGCAGAACTTTGGGCCGCACATCGAGCAGAAATGCGCGACCTTGTGGGCTTCCTTCGGCAGGGTCTCGTCGTGGAAGTTCTTCGCCGTGTCGGGATCGAGGCCGAGGTTGAACTGGTCGCTCCAGCGGAAGTCGAAACGGGCGCGGGACAGCGCGTCGTCGCGGAGCTGGGCGGCCGGGTGGCCCTTGGCGAGATCGCTGGCGTGAGCTGCGATCTTGTAGGTGATGACGCCGGTCTTGACGTCGTTGCGGTCAGGTAGCCCAAGATGCTCCTTCGGCGTGACGTAGCAGAGCATGGCGCAGCCGAACCAGCCGATCATGGCCGCACCAATGCCTGACGTGATGTGGTCATAGCCTGGCGCGATGTCGGTGGTCAGCGGTCCAAGCGTGTAGAACGGCGCCTCGCCGCACTCCTTGAGCTGCTTGTCCATGTTGATCTTGATCTTGTGCATCGGCACGTGGCCGGGGCCTTCGATCATGACCTGGCAGCCCTTGTCCCACGCGACTTTTGTCAATTCGCCGAGCGTTTCGAGTTCGGCAAATTGCGCGCGGTCGTTGGCGTCGGCGATCGAGCCCGGACGTAGGCCGTCGCCGAGCGAGAACGAGACGTCATACTTGCGCATGAGGTCGCAGATCTCGTCGAAATGGGTGTAGAGGAAGCTTTCCTTGTGATGCGCCAGGCACCACTTCGCCATGATCGAGCCGCCGCGCGAGACGATGCCGGTGACGCGGCTGGCGGTGAGGTGGATGTATTGCAGGCGCACGCCGGCGTGGATGGTGAAATAGTCGACGCCCTGCTCGCACTGCTCGATCAGCGTGTCCTTGTAGAGCTCCCAGGTGAGCTTCACCGGGTCGCCGTTGCACTTCTCCAGCGCCTGGTAGATCGGCACCGTGCCGATCGGCACCGGCGCGTTGCGCAGGATCCACTCACGGGTGGTGTGGATGTTGCGGCCGGTGGAGAGATCCATCACGGTGTCGGCGCCCCAGCGGATCGCCCACACCATCTTCTCGACCTCTTCCTCGACCGACGACGTCACCGCCGAGTTGCCGATATTGGCGTTGATCTTGGTCAGGAAGTTGCGGCCGATGATCATCGGCTCGAGTTCGCTGTGATTGATGTTGGAGGGGATGATGGCGCGGCCGCGCGCGATCTCGTCACGCACGAATTCCGGCGTGATGAAGGCGGGCACTGCGGCGCCGAAGCTCTCGCCGTCGGCAAGGGCTGCTTCCGCGCGCTCGAGCTGCTGCTTGCGGCCGAGATTCTCGCGGGCGGCGACGTAGATCATCTCCTTGGTGATGATGCCGGCGCGGGCGAATTCGAGCTGGGTGATCTTGTGGCCGTCGAGGCCGCGCAGCGGCTTGTGATAGGCCGAGAAGGCGCGCGCGGCGTTGTCGGTGGAGACGCTGCCATTGTCCTCCGGCTTGATCTGCCGGCCCTGATATTCCTCGACGCCACCACGCTCCAGCACCCATTGCTTGCGGCCGCGCGCGAGGCCGGCGTTGACGTCGATGGTTACGGACGGGTCGGTGTAGGGGCCCGAGGTGTCGTAGACCGGCAGGTTCGGCTCGCCGGCGCCCTCGGACAGGATGATCTCGCGCAGCGGCACGCGGATGTCCGGCGCGGCGTCAGGCGAGGCGAAGATCTTTCGCGAGGAGGGCAGCGGGCCGGTGGTGACGGCGGGGATGGTCTTGTCGGGGTTGGAGCGGATGTTCATGGGATCCTCCGGTTTAATTCTGGTGTGCGTGCGTCTGGGCGACGCTGGTGAGTTCTTGCTCCGTCATCGCGAGCGCAGCGAAGCTGGATTGCTTCGTCGCAAGTGCTCCTCGCAGTGACGGGTGGAGAGAGTGGAGTGCATCACGCCGGCTCCTTCTGGCCGAGCCACTGCCGCACCCGCGCGTCGGGGTCGGCGTTCTGGGTGACGTCGCTGACCACCGCGATGGAATCCGCGCCTGCCGCAAAGATCTCCGCGGCGTGCTCGAACTTGATGCCGCCGATCGCGACCAGCGGAATGTCGCCGATGCGCTTCTTCCATTCCGTGATCTTTGGAACGCCCTGCGGCTCGAAGCGCATCGATTTGAGCGTGGTGAAGAAGATCGGGCCCAGCGCGACGTAATCGGGTTGTGCGGCGAGCGCGGTCGCAAGCTCGTCGTCGTCATGCGTGGAGATTCCGAGCGACATGCCGGCCTCGCGGATCGCCTTGAGATCGGCGTCGGCGAGATCCTCCTGGCCGAGATGCAGATATTTTGCGCCGGCGACGATCGCCGCGCGCCAATAGTCGTTCACGACCAGCTTGGCTTGCGTGCCCTTGGTGATCTCCAGCGCATCGGTGACGATCTGGAGCGCGTCGGCGTCGTTCAGCTCTTTCGTGCGCAGCTGGATGGTGCCGACGCCGAGTTTTGTCAGGCGTTCGACCCATTGGAGGCTGTCGACGACGGGATAGAAACGATCAGGATACGCGTTGCGATCAGGATACGGCATGCCAGAACGGGGTCCCAACGACAGGGGTGGAGGGGGAGGCGAAATCGCGGGCGTTCATCAGCCCGGCTTCAAAGGCGGTGCGGCCGGCTTCACAGCCGAGGCGGAAGGCGTTGGCCATGGCGACGGGATCGGCGGCCTTGGCGATCGCGGTGTTGAGCAGCACGGCGTCATAGCCGAGCTCGAGCGCCTCGGCGGCATGCGAGGGCGCGCCGATGCCGGCGTCGACCACCAGCGTGATGTCGGGCAGGCGCTCGCGCAAGAGCTTCAGCGCGTCGCGGTTGATGATGCCCTTGGCGCTGCCGATCGGCGCGGCCCACGGCATCACCACCTTGCAGCCGGCATCGACCAGGCGGTTGGCGACCGAGAGATCCTCGGTGCAATAGGGAAACACCTCAAAACCGTCCTTGATCAGGATGGTGGCGGCTTCGACGAGGCCGACGACATCGGGCTGCAGCGTGTCGTTGTCGGCGATGACCTCGAGCTTGATCCAGGACGTGCCGAACAATTCGCGTGCCAGCTTTGCCGTGGTCACGGCCTCGCGCACGCTGCGGCAGCCGGCCGTGTTCGGCAGCACGGCGACGTCGAGCTCGCGGATCAGCTTCCAGAACGCATCCCCGGTCTTGCCGCCGGCGGATTCGCGCCGTAGCGACACCGTGACGATGTTCGAGCCGGCGGCGCGGATCGCCGCCTGCATGATCGCAGGCGAGGGATAGAGCGCGCTGCCGATCAGCAGGCGGGAGGCGAAGGTTTTGCCGTAGAAGGTCACCATGTTGGAGGTGTCTCCTCAATCTCACTGTCGTCCCGGCGAAGGCCGGGACCCATAACCACAGGATTTGGTTGGGACAGTTGGTCTCTCCCCGAGTGGCCCAAGCGAGATCACGCGGTATGGGTCCCGGCCTTCGCCGGGACGACAGGTGGAAAGGGTCTGCGCCACCATCATCTCACCCTCCCTGCCGCGGCGTGATGATCTCGATCTCGTCGCCGGCCTTGAGGTGGGTCTCGGCCCAGCGGCTCTTCGGCACCACGTCGTAATTGAGCGCGATCGCGAAATGCGTGCCCTCGTAGTCGAGCTCTGAGAGCAGCGCGTCGACGCTGGCCGAATTGATTTCGCGTTGCTCGCCGTTGACGGTCACAAGCATTGCATCACCTCATTGTCGATCTGGCCGCGCTCGACATAATTGAGCGTCAGCTCGGCCAGCGCGGGCGCGATCAGGAAGCCGTGGCGGTAGAGCCCGTTGACGCTGATCTGGCCGCCGCGCACCCCGATGCGCGGCAGATTGTCCGGAAAAGCCGGGCGAAGGCCCGAGCCGAACTCGACGATGCGGGCCTCGCCGAAGGCCGGATGCACCGCATAGGCCGCGCCGAGCAGCTCCAGTGCGGAGCGGACGGAAACGCCGGTGTCCTCGGCCTCGATCGAGGTCGCGCCCAGCATGAACAGATTGTCCTCGCGCGGGATCACGTAGAGCGGCCAGCGCGGATGGATCAGCCGCACCGGGCGCGCCAGCTGCACCTCGTCGGTCTCGATCAGGATCATCTCGCCCTTGACGCCGCGCAGCTCCGGCTGCTCGTCGCGCGCACCTAGGCCGCGGCAGTCGATCACGATGCCGCCCTGGCCTTGCAGGTCCTGGGCGGTGACGTCGCTGTCGAACTTGATGGTGCCGCCGGCAGCTTTGATGCGCTCGTGCAGCTTCGGCAGCACGCGGCGCGGCTCGACATGGCCCTCGTTCGGGAAGAACAGCGCATCGCGGAAGCGGCCTTCCAGCGACGGCTCGAGCTCGGCAAGGCCGGCGGCATCGAGCCGGCGGTGCTCTTCGGTCATGCGCGCAAAGCGCTCGAAATCGTTGCGCTCGCGCGGGTGCGCCACGACGAGCGAGCCGTTGAAGGGCGTATCCGGCAATTCGCGCCGCCAGATGTCGAGGGAGCGCTGGCCAAGCCTGGAGATGATGGGTTCGGCGACCTCGGCCTCGCAATAGGGCGCGAGCATGCCGCCGGCCCAATGGCTGGTGGCATCGGTCATGGTGGCGTCACCGCGCTCGTGTAACGTCACCGCATGGCCGGCCTGCGCGAACAACAGCGCCTGCCAAGCCCCCGCAATGCCTGCTCCGATGATGGATACCGGTGAATCCGGTCGTTTGGTCGTCTGCAACATCCCTGTCCCTTCGCCGGCATGACCCGGATCAGGTTCAAAGGGTCACCGCGGTCCTGGGCAGCCGGTGTTGGCCGTATAGCCCATTTAGCGGTATCTCAGCTCCTCCTCGGAGCACCCCTCGGAACGGCTCTAATGTAGGCTAGTGGGGCGGGGTGGTCAACGCGTTAGCCACAGACCAGTCATTCCGGGATGGTGCGAAGCACCAGACCCGGAATCTCGAGATTCCGGGTTCGATGCTCCGCATCGCCCCGGAATGACGATCAATAGTGTGGAACCTGCGCCTGCGCGTTGCGGACATGCTGGGTGAGTTTCCGGTGCGGGAGGCTGCCGAACATCGGCTGCGGATTGCCGTTCGGCTCGAGCCAGGGCTCGTTGCTGGCCTCCTGCACCATCGCCCGCTGCTGCTGCTGGCGCTGCTGCTTTGCAACGTAGTAATAGCCGCCCGCGAAATAACGCACGGCTCGTGCGTGGTCGCCATTGGCGGCGTGATAGGCGCCGGCGAGGTATTTGACCGCGTAGGTGAGGTTGGTGTTGGGATCGCGCAGGCCGCTCGCATCGCCGGTGTAGCCGAGGCCGCGGGCGGTCGCGAGCTTGATCTGCATCAGCCCGATCGTGCCGCCACGGCCGACGAGGCCAGGCTGATAACGGCTCTCGCGCATGATGACACGATGCACGAGCGCCTCCGGCACGCCGTTGGCGCGCGCATGCATGGCGACCATCTCGGCATATTCGGCCTGGCCTGCGAAGGCGGCCTGCGGCAACATCAGCCCCGCCGCAGCGAGAACGGCAATACGCAAAATTTTCATTGAAGTATTCCTCGGCAGAACTGACCCGCCCCGTGCGCGTTAGGCCGTGGGAACACGGCGATGATGTGGCGAAATGCCACCAGCGGCGATTTTCGCCGAGCCGTCGTTTTTACGACTCAAACATGGGTTAATTTCGGAGCTGGCGGAGTGCCTTACGCGACAGCAGGTCTGTCCGTTCGTGCAACCGCCCAAAAACGCGACACCAGCATTCGGGAGGACGTCCATGACCCGAGCAGACATCGACGATATCCCCACACAGAACCCATGTGCCCAGTGCGGCGCGCCGATCGCGCGGCCCGACTGGATCGAGCCGGGCGAGGGACGCGTCTCCTATCTCTGGAGCTGCCATGCCTGCGGCTATCGCTTCGAGGCGATCGCGATCTACCATGAGGCGGCTATCGAACATCCGCCGCTCGCAGCCTGAGCTTGTCTTTCAAGAGGGCATGATCTTTTCGGAAAACCGCTTCACACTTTTCCGGATCATGCCCTAAGCGGCCAGCCGCGGCTGCTGCCACACCGGCAATTGCATCCGCACGATCAGACCGTGCGGCTGGCGGTCGTGCAGCGACAGCTCGCCGCCATGGGCGAGCGCGATCGCGCGCGCGATCGACAGGCCGAGGCCGAAGCCGGTGGAATCGTCCATGGTGCGCGCGCCGTCGCCGCGCACGAACGGCTCCAGCATCTCCTGCTTGCGCGCATCCGAGATGCCGGGGCCGTCGTCCTCGACGTCGATGACGAGCCTTGTGCCCGAGACATCGAGGCGGATCGTCACCTCGGCACCGAAGCGCACCGCGTTCTCGACCAGATTGGTGACGCCGCGATGCAGGTCGTCGGGACGCGCGGCGGCGGTCGCGGATGTCGGGCCGTCATAGTGCACGACGTGGCCCATGTCGCCGAACTGGTCGGCGATGAGCTGCAGCGTGCTGGCGATATCGACCAGCGTCACCGCCTCGATCTTGCGGTCGTTGCGCAGCAGCGACAGCACGCTTTCCAGCATCGAGCGCATCTGGTCGAGGTCGATCAGCATGCGCTTGCGGTTGCCCTCGTCCTCGATGAACTCGGCGCGCAGGCGCAGCCGCGTGATCGGGGTGCGCAGATCGTGGCTGATCGCCGCCAGCATCTTGGTGCGATCCGACATCAGCCGCGCGATCCGCTCGTGCATGCGGTTGAGCGCGCGGGCGACCGAGCGGATCTCCTCCGGGCCGCGCTCGGGCAGCGGCTCCGCCTCGCCGTCCAGGCTGAAATTCTCGGCGGCCGTTGCAAAAGACGAGAGCGGCGCCGCCAGCGCGCGCGCGGCCCACAGGCCGAGCACGGTGATACAGATGAAGGCGGTCATCAGCGTCACCAGCCAGGGTGCGCCCCAGAACCACGGACGCGGGCCGCTCTCGACATGGCCCGCGATCACGGTGCCGTCGGGCAATTGCACGCCGATGCGGTTGGCGCCGCCCTCGGGCGCGAGCTGCACCACCTTGTAGCCATGGCCGAGATGGCGGCGGAGCCCGTGCAGGTGCTGGCCTTCGCTGTCCTCGATCACCGTTGCCGTATCAGGTGCTGATATCTCGATGTTGAGCTTGGGGAAGGCGCGGGCGAGATCTGCGGCGAGGCGCGGCCGGTCGTCCGGCCTGGCCGAGCCGAGCAGCAGCGCTGCGTCGGTCAGTTGATGGCCGCCATCCGGCGGCGTGTCCGGGCGATCCGGCCGGCTGATCAGGAAGGCGGTGGTGACGACGAGATGCAGCGCGACGGTCGAAGCCAGCACCAGCGCGGCGATCTGCCCGCCGATGCCCTTGAGGTGGAAGAACCCGAACGGCCTCATCGTCTCAAAGCCCCGTCAGTTGCTCAGGGGCGTCGTAACCGCTTCCGTTCGGGGCGTAAACAGGTAACCGCCGGAGCGCACCGTCTTGATGATGGTGGGATCGGCCGGATTGGGCTCGATCTTGCGGCGGATGCGGCTGACCAGCACGTCGATGGAGCGTTCGAACGAACCGGTGTTGCGGCCCTGCGTGAGGTCGAGCAGGCTGTCGCGCGACAGCACGCGGCCGGGGCGCTCGCAGAACGTCCGCAGCAGGTCGAACTCGGCGCTGGTCACCGCGACGCGCGCGCCTTCCGGATTGCGCAGCTCGCGCAGGCGCAAGTCGATGCGCCAGCCTTCGAAGGCGAGCGTCGAGGCGCCCTCGATCGAGCTTGCGGCCTGCGCGGAGGCCTGACGCCGCAGCACCGCATTGATGCGGGCGAGCAGCTCGCGCGGATTGAACGGTTTCGGCAGATAATCATCCGCGCCCATCTCGAGGCCGACGATGCGGTCGACGTCCTCGCCGCGCGCGGTCAGCATGATGATCGGCGTCTGTGCTTCCGAGCGCACCTTGCGGCACAGGCTGAGACCGTCCTCGCCCGGCAGCATGACGTCGAGGATGATGAGATCAACGCGGTGGTCGGCCATGGCGCGCGACATCTCGCGGCCGTCGCTCACAGCGGTCACGTTGCAGGAGTTGTTGCGGAGATATTTCGCAATCAACGTCCGGGTTTCGCGGTCGTCCTCGACGACCAGGATGTTGGGAGAGGGATTGGCCATGAGCTTTGTTTGTCCAAGATTCGGGCCAAAAGGCGAAGATTTTTGTTTCCGTTTGTTTCCGAATGTATTTCCGCAACACCCCGCAACGACTGGGTCGTCATACGGCAAGGTCTCGTTAAGCCCATTAACCATAGCGTGGCGCAGCAATGTACGAAACCCCGCAAAACCCACGGTGCCCTCATGACCTCGATTTCGGCGGCCTCCGCCAGTAATCACCAGTCGCCGCTCCAGCGGCTTCAGCAGGAATTGCAATCGGAAGTGTCGGACGGCACGATCTCGTCGTCGGACCAGTCCGCACTGACGACTGCCCTGCAAGACATCGATACCGCGCTCCAGCAGAGCCGCTCCAGCGACCAGTCCAGCGGGACCAAGCCGTCCAAGGACGGCCTGAAATCCAAGATCGACGATCTCATCGCGGGCGAGGTCTCGAACGGGACGCTGACATCGGACCAGGCCGACGAGCTGAAGGGCGTGTTTCAGTCCGCCTTCGGCAAGGGACCCGGCGGTCCCGGCGGCGCCGGTGGCCCGCCTCCCGGCCCGCCGCCGTCGGATGACGGCTCTTCGGATTCGTCGTCGACGACGGACCCGACCAGCAGCTCGAGCGAGTCCAGCACCGCCAAGATCCTCGAGCAGTTTCTCCAGGCGCTGCAGCAGTCGCAATCCCAGAGCTCGTCCTACGGCGCCAACGGCAGCACGACGGGCTCGTCGAGCAGTTCGGATTTCTCTGCCCTGCTGATCGACTACAAGAGCTGACCTGAAGCGACGCAGGCCAGCGCGTTCCTCGCCGCGATCGTGTTTCATCCCAGGGCGCACGATCGTCGGCGAGGAATTGTGCTTCGCGCACGTTCCTCGGCAGGAACCTTCTTCGCGCCGCAACGCTGCAAATGGCGCAGGGAAATTGACGCACATTAGGAACTGCGCGTCTTCGTAGCTGTTCTCTCCGCACGAGTTTTCTGCTGAAGGAGAGGACAACAATGTTGATGAAATCGATCGCCGCCGGCCTCGCCGGCACGGCTTTGCTTGCGACCGTTGCGTTCGCGCAAAATCCGACCGCCACCACCGACAAGTCGCCGCCCGCGGCCACCGCGACGACGACAACCACGAGCGCATCAGGCGAGTGGCGTGCCTCGAAGATGGCCGGCGTGAAGGTCTATAACGAGGCCAATGAGAATATCGGCTCGATCAACGATCTGCTGATGGACAAGAGCGGTGCCGTCAAGATCGCCGTGATCGGCGTCGGCGGCTTCCTCGGCATGGGCGAGCATCTCGTCGCCGTGCCCTATGAGAAGCTGAAGTTCGTTAACGAGGCCGTGGCCTATACCGGCACCAGCGCGAACCCGAACGCCAAGCCCGCCGCGACCACGACGACTGGCGCTGCCACCGGCACCGAGAAGACCACAACGACCACGACCAGCTCGTCGTCGAAGTGGTATCCGGACCATGCCGTGTTCAACGCGACCAAGGATCAGCTGAAGAACATGCCCGAGTTCAAGTACTCGGAGTAATACGGATCGCGTGAGTGCCGAAGCGAAGCGCGCCCGGTTTTCACCGGGCGCGCTGTCGTGACCCTTTCACACCCGTCATTGCGAGGAGCCACCCGGTCCCGCCTCCGGCGGTCCGAAGGACGGGCTTTGCTGCGCTCGCAATGACGGAGGATGGGGGTGCCTCACTTCACCAGCGGGCAGCCGCCCTTGTCGAGCGGGCGGAAGGCTTCGTCGCCGGGCACGGTGGCGATCAGCTTGTAGAGGTCCCATTCGCCTTTGGACTCTTCCGGCTTCTTCACCTCGAACAGATACATGTCGTGGACCATGCGGCCGTCGATGCGGATCTTGCCGTTCTTGGCGAAGAAATCGTTGATGGGCGTCTTGCGCATCTGCTCCATCACCTTGGGCGCCTCATCGGTCTTGATGGCCTCGATCGCCTTCAGATAGTGCATGGTCGCCGAATAGAGGCCGGCCTGGATCATGGTCGGCATGTGGCCGACCTTCTCGTTGAAGCGCTTGGAGAAGGCGCGGGTCTCCTCGTTCATGTCCCAGTAGAACGCATCGGTGACGATCAGGCCCTGGGTGGCCTTGATGCCGAGCGAATGCGTGTCGGTGATTTCCTGGAGCAGTGCGATCATCTTCTGGCCGCCCTGGACGAGACCGAACTCGGCCGCCTGCTTCAGCGCATTGGTGGTGTCGCCGCCGGCGTTCGCCAGCGCGACCACCTTGGCCTTCGAGGCCTGGGCCTGCAGCAGGAAGGAGGAGAAGTCCGACGAGTTGAGCGGATGGCGGACGTCGCCGATCACCTTGCCGCCGCTCTCCTTGACGACGTTGGCGGCGTCGCGCTCGAGCGCCTGGCCGAAGGCGTAGTCGGCGGTGACGAAGAACCAGGTATCCTCGCCGCGCTTCACCATCGCCTTTCCGGCAACGTTCGACAGTGCGTAGGTGTCGTAGGTCCAGTGCACCGTGTTGGGCGAGCAGGCGACGCCCGTGATGTCGGAGGAGCCGCCGCCGGAATTGATGTTGATCTTGTTCTTCTCGCGCGTCAGCGCCGAAATCGGCAGCGCCACCGAGGACGTCGGCACGTCCATGACCGCGTCCACCTTTTCGTTGTCGTACCAGTTGCGGGCGATGTTGACGCCGACGTCGGGCTTGTTCTGGTGGTCGGCGGACACGATCTGGATCGGGACGCCTGCGACCTTGCCGCCGTAATCGGCAACCGCCATCTCGACAGCGGCGAGCGATCCCTTGCCGGTCGCGTCGGCATAAAGGCTCGACATGTCCGTGAGCACACCGAGCTTGACGACATTGTCGGAAATCTGCGCCTGCGCCGTGCCGCAAGTTGCGGCGATGGCGAAGCCGGCCGCGACGGCGGCGATGAGTTTTTGCATATTGTTTTCTCCCTTAGTGTTGTTGTTTGGGCTTTGTTGCGGGACGGTTTTAGCGACAAGCGGTCGCGGCCGTAAAGCCGAAGCAGCGCAAATGGTGTTCTTACCCTCTCCCCTTGCGAGAGAGGGTGGCTCGGCGCGAAGCGGCTAGACGGGTGAGGAGTTCTCTCCGCGTGCACCCATCTTGCATTCGAGCTCGCGGAGAAAGCCCCTCATCCGGCGCTTCGCTTCCATAAGGGAGAAGGGAAGCAAAATTTCATTGACTTTTCTTCGTTACATGCGGAACGCCGAGGACTAGGTCGGCCCCCACGATATCCCGCACTAAAGCAGCCTTCATAAATTCTGCATCGAATACCTTGCGGAATCGAAAGTCGCCATAGTTTATTGAGAACGACGTCTTTCCCCACTTGCTCATCATTTCCTGAACAGATAAAGGCGGCGCCCACTCAAAGATCAATTGTATTTTTGCTCCAGCAGGTATCGGATTCGCCTGCTGAACTGGGATCTTCTCTCCTCCGACGTCTCCATAAGGAATGCTTATGCTGAGATTCTTAGTTTCGCCGGTAATTGCCGAAGTGAACGAAGCCGCGCTTATTTGTACGGCCGAGGTGCTTGAATTCTCGCCGCGCAACATGATGAATCTGACGCTGCCATCAGGAGATGCTGGAAACCATAAAACTGACTCCCACTTAATTGGGCCGCTGTCGGTCGTTTCCTCGACTGAGGGTTGCGCCTGAAGAGAAGTGTGTCGAGTGGCCATCAACTCTTCTCTGAGACCTGAAGCGAGTGACTGAGCCTGTCTCCTCTGCTTCCTCTCTGCTTCGAGAGTTTCAGTGGCCTCGTGAAGCTCTTTGGTCAATTGGTTGACAGCCTCGTCGGTCTGAAGAGAAGGCTGCTGAGCAGCCAATAAGTAGACGCCGGCCGCAAGAAACATGAGTCCCGCGATTACCAAACCCAACGCCAAGCGCCACCTCCCTTTAGGTTGGGTGAGGCCCTCAAAGGCTTTCCAATGAATGGCAACCCCAAGGGAGAGGATGCAAAAGATGAACGCGACGAGGGCTTGGATAAAATGCGCTTCAAACGCGCGCTCAATTGCCACCAGCAAGAGGCACCAAGGCGCGTTTGCCAGTATGATCTTCCGAGCGTCAGTCCACGATTCCGGTAACGTCGAGTCAGACATTATTACCCGCAGGACCAAAAGCCGGTCTGATCATCAGGCCGGTCGTTTTCTGCCGCTAAAGTACCCATGCTCGCCACTTCCATCAAGTCGAGGATCATTGCCCTCACCTTTTAGGAGAGGGTTACGCGCAAAACGACGGGACAAGGGAGGGGTCTCCAAGAGAGCCACTTAAGTGGCGCGCGGAGAGAGACCCCTCATCCGGCGCTTCGTGATCTTCCCCCGAAAAAGTGGACGGGTTTAGGCGGCTTTTAGCTCCATTTCGCTCGGGGCGATATATCCGATGGCGGAATGGAGTCTTGTTCGGTTGTAGAAGCCCTCGATGAAGGCGAAGATATCGCGCTGGGCCTCCGCGCGGTTGTTGTAGTGGCGATGATGGACCAGCTCGGTCTTCAGGGTGTGGAAGAAGCTCTCCATCGGGGCGTTGTCGTAGCAATCGGCCTTGCGGCTCATCGATGCGGTGATGCCGGCGCCGGTGAGAGCGTTGCGATAGGCGTGTGAGGCATATTGCACGCCGCGATCGGAGTGGTGGATCAATCCGGCCTGCGGCCGTTGCTGCTGGGTGGCCATCGCCAGTGCCGCGGATGCGAGTTCGACCTGCATGTGATCCCGCATGGCCCAGCCGACGATCTTTCGGCTGAACAGGTCCATGACGGCTGCCAGATACAGCCACCCCTCCGCGGTCGGGATGTAGGTGATATCGGCGAGCCAGACCCGGTTCGGGGCTTGCGCTGTGAAGTCGCGCGCGATCAGGTTCGGGGCGATTGGCAGACCGTGACGGCTGTCGGTGGTGCGCACGCGGCGCGGCGGCGCCATGATGGCGCGGATACCGTGCCGACGCATCATCCGCTCGATCCGGCCGCGGCTGGCGCCTCGGCCCTGCCTGCGCAAGGCTGCATGAACGCGGGGACTGCCGTAGCGGCCGCTGCTGTCTTGATGGACTTGCCGGACCGCAGCCAGCAGCGTGGCATTGGATTTGGTCCGCTCACTCACCGGGCGATCGCGCCAGGCGTAATAGCCGGCCGACGAGACCTCGAGCACGGCGCACATCAGCCGCACCGGATAGGCGTCGCGGTGGTCTTCGATGAAGCGGAAGCTCATGTCCGGGTTCCGGCAAAGATCGCGATCGACTTTTTTAAAATGTCGCGCTCCATGCGCAGCCGTTCGTTCTCCTGGCGCAGGCGGGCGATCTCCGAAGCCTGGTCCGCCGACATCGGCGTCGCCTGCGTGGTGGGGCGCCACGCCGCCGATGCCGGCTCCTGCCGCAACTTGTCAACCCAGCGCCGCAGCACCGAGTCGCGCAGACCGAGCTCCTTGGCCACAGACCCGATCGAGCGCCCGCTCGACAGTACCAACTCGACCGCTTGGCGCTTGTACTCTTCGGTAAACGACCGACGTTGAAGTTCCATTCGACACCTCCGGGCTCTACGAACCTACTACAGGTGTCCACTCATTCGGAGGAGGTTCATCGCGCCACCCTCTCCCGCAAAGGGAGAAGGCGAAGGTCAGCCCTCGCTGCCCTTGAGCCGTTCGTTGCGCCGGCGCAGACCTTCGAGGGTGGCGAGGAGGATGATCGAGACCGTCGTCAGGATCACCGCTGCTGCCGTGATGGTCGGGCTGATGTTCTCGCGGATGCCGCTGAACATTTCGCGGGGCAGGGTGCGCTGCTCTGGCCCCGCCATGAACAGCACGATCACCACCTCGTCGAAGCTGGTCGCAAAGGCAAACAGCGCGCCCGAGGCCAGTCCGGGCAGGATCAGCGGCAGGATCACGCGACGGAACGCCTCGAGCGGCGACGCGCCGAGCGAGGCCGCGGCGCGTGCGAGGTTGGTGTCGAAGCTTTGCAGTGTGGCGCCGACCGTGATCACCACGAAGGGCGTCGCCAGCGCGGTGTGAGCCAGGATCAGGCCGAGATAGCTGCCGGTCAGCCCGATCGGCGCGAAGAAGAAATACAGGCCGACCGCGGTGATGACGCCGGGCACGACGACCGGCGACAGCACGAACGCCAGCACCAGCGGCTTGAACCGGCTCTTCCATTGCGCGAGCCCTAGAGCTGCCAGCGTGCCGAGAGCCATCGACAGCAGCGTCGAAGCGACGCCGATGATCATGCTGTTCTTCAGCGAGTTCATCCAGCGCGGCGAATTGATGAAATCGCCGTACCAGCGCAAGGAGAGGCCGGGCAGTGGATAGGTGAGGTATGAGCCCGAGCTGAAGGACAACGGCATGATCGCAAGGATCGGCGCGATCAGGAAGATGAACACCAGTGTGGAGATGACGATGGTTGCGGTCCAGGCGACGCGCTGGCTGGGCGTGCGGAGGGAGGGAGCGTCGCTCAATTCTTCATCCCTCCCGTGACCTGCTGGCCCTGCACCAGCTTGCCGTAGACGAGCGCGAGCAGAACGGTGGCGAGCAGCAGCACGGCCCCCAGCGCCGAAGCGAGACCCCAATTGGCCGTCTCGGTCGTGTAGAGCGCGATGAAGTAGCTGATCATCTGGTCGGCGGCGCCGCCGACAAGGGCCGGTGTGATGTAGTAGCCGAGCGCCAGGATGAAGACGAGCAGGCTTCCCGCGCCGATGCCTGGCAGGGTCTGCGGCAGGTAGATGCGCAGGAAGGCGGTGAGGGGCGGTGCACCGAGCGAGGCGGCGGCACGCATGTAAGCCGGCGAGATCGCCTTCATGCTGCTGTACAGCGGCAGGATCATGAACGGCAGCAGCACGTGGATCATGGCCACGCAGACGCCGAAGCGGTTGTAGATCAGGCGCAACGGCGCATCGATGATGCCGAGCCAGTGCAGGCTGTCGTTGACGACGCCTTGGCTCTGCAGCAGCACGATCCAGGCGCAGGTGCGGACCAGAAGCGAGGTCCAGAACGGCAGCAGCACGAAGATCATCAGCAGGTTCGACCGGCCGGACGGCAGCGCCGCCAGCAAATAGGCGACCGGGAAGCCGAGGATCAGGCAGAGGGCCGTGACACTGATGCTGATGAGGAAGGTGCGGGCGAAGATTTCGCGGTAGATGGCCTGATCCGGCGAGGC
The DNA here is from genome assembly GCF_053592855.1 of Bradyrhizobium sp. T-1. NCBI lineage: Bacteria > Pseudomonadati > Pseudomonadota > Alphaproteobacteria > Hyphomicrobiales > Nitrobacteraceae > Bradyrhizobium > Bradyrhizobium sp. T-1. The sequence continues at coordinate 2,206,158 of NZ_CM132115.1, forward strand.
CGCGACGATCGCGCCGTCCACGTTGCGCGTCAGGTCGAGCGCCGACAGCAGGTAGAAGCTGGTCACCGGGCCGCCGGCATCCCTGATCGTCGTCCAGGTGTTTCGTTCGCGCCAGGCCGGGTTGATCTTGATCAGCGCTTCCTTTGCGGTGCCTTGCTCAGGCACCGCCTTCAGATTGCGCGCCGTGCTGGTCAGGATCGTGCGAAAACCGTTCAGGGCGTAGTTGAGCCGCTTGGCTGCGATCGCAACGGTGCCGGACGCGCGCGCCGCCACGATGTCGCTCGCCAGCGCCGCATAGGCCTTCTCGTCCGGCAGGTCCTTGCCGTCCCAATTGGCGAGCGCGGTGACGGTCTGCGGCAGAACCTGGCGCACCTCGCGGTCATCGACCGCGCGCCACAGCATGCCGGCGATGGGGCCGGCGAAGGTGAAGAGCAAGAACAGCAGCAACGGCAGCACCAGTGCCAGCGCCTTGATCTGGCGCGCGCGCTCCGCACGCTTCAGGCGGCGCTTGAGCGGCACCTTGGTCTCGGCATCGACGCCGGTCAGGGACACTGCTGTCATGGCGTGATCATTTCAGGCAAAGGGGCGTGGCGCAGGCGAAAGGGCATCGCCCTCCGCCTGCGCCGCACGCTGGTTCGGTCGCGCGCTATTTCGCGGCCCATTTGTTGAAGCGCTCGGTCAGCTTGTCGATGTTCTCGAGCCAGAAGGCAACGTTGATCTCGACCGCGTTCTTGATGTTGTCAGGCGCGGTCGGCAGGTCCTTCAGGACGGCCGGCTGGATCAGGGCGGCGGCGTTCTTGTTCGAGGTACCGTAGGCAATGTTCTCCGACAGTTTCGACTGGTTCTCCGCCTTGCCTGCGAAGTCCAGGAACTTGTAGGCGGCGTCCTTGTTCGGGCTGCCCTTCAGGATGACCCAGCTGTCGAGCGTGAACAGCGCGCCGTCCCACACCATGCCGAAATTCTTCTTCTCGTTCTTGTTCGCGGTGTCGATGCGGCCATTGTAGACCGAGGTCATCACCACCTCGCCGGAGGCGAGCAATTGCGGCGGCTGGGCGCCGGCCTTCCACCAGACGATGTCGCCTTTGATGGTGTCGAGCTTCTTGAACGCGCGCTCGACGCCTTCGTCGGTCGCCAGCACCTTGTAGACGTCCTTCGGCGGGACGCCGTCGGCCATGAGCGCGATCTCGAGCGTGGTCTTCGGGCCCTGGCGCAAGGCGCGCTTGCCTGGAATCTTCTTGGTGTCGAAGAAGTCGGCCCAGCCCTTGGGGGCTTCCTTCAGCTTGTCCTTGTCGTAGCCAAGCACGAAATCATAGAGGATGGCGCCGACACCGCAGGGATTGACCGACGGCTGAATGTAAGCGGCCTCGCCGCCGATCTTGGAATAATCCAGCTTCTCGTACAGGCCTTCCTCGCAGCCGACCGCGAGCTCGTCGCTCTCGACCTGGACGAGGTCCCAGGTGGCGGCGCCACCCTGGACCTTGGCGCGCAGCACGCCGACGCCGCCGTCCCAGGATTCGTCGTTCATGGCAACGCCAGATGCCTTCTTGAACGGCTCGAAATAGACCTTCTTCTGGGCCTCCTGATAGGCACCGCCCCACGACACGACGGTGAGGTCACGCGCCTGCGCGACCGTGGCCAGCGCGGCGCTGGCGCTGAACGCCGCGGCGAAACCCAGAGCAATCTTGCGCTTCAGCATGGTCCTTGTTCCTTCTTCATGTGCGTTACGTTGAGGTTGATCGTTGGGATCAGGCGGGATCGAGGGCGAGGCAGTCCTCGGGGCGGAAGGTGATGAAGACACTCTCTCCGTGTTTCAGGCTGTCATGCGCGCCCGGCTGAAGCTTGACCATGAACTCGGCATTCCCCGAGACATCCAGCACGGCCAGCGCGTGGTCGCCGAGATAGATGGTGTTTTGCACCTTGGCCGGCAGGCGGTTCGGTCCGTCGCTGGAGGTGCCATCGGGGACGATCGCGACCCGCTCCGGCCGCACCGATAGGGACGTCGATGCGCCCGCGCCTGATACATTGACGGCACGGGCCATGACGGAGCCTCCGGCCGCGAGCGCGACGCGGCAATAATCCTTGTCGACCGTCTCCACGGTGCCATCAAGCACATTGTTCTCGCCGACGAAGTTGGCAACGAAGCTGTTGACCGGATGCTCGTACAGCGCGTCGGGCTTGTCGATCTGCTGCACGATGCCGTCGTTGAACACGGCGATGCGGTCCGACATGGTGAGCGCTTCGCTCTGGTCGTGGGTGACATAGACGACGGTGATGCCCATCGTCTCGTGCAGCTGCTTGATCTCCAGCTGCATCTGCTCGCGCAGGCGCTTGTCCAGGGCGCCCAGGGGCTCGTCCATCAGCACGAGTTGCGGGTTGAAGACCAGCGCACGGGCCAGCGCCACACGCTGCTGCTGGCCGCCGGACAGTTGCCCGGGCCGCCGCTGCGCGAGGGTCTCCATCTTGATCATCCGCAGCGCCGCCTTGACGCGCGCTTGCGTTTCGGCCTTGTTCGTCTTGCGAACGGAGAGCGGGAAGGCGACGTTCTCCTCGATCGTCAGGTGGGGAAACAGGGCATAATTCTGGAACACCATGCCGATGTCGCGCTTGTGCGGCGGCATGTTCTTGATCGGACGGTCCGCGAGGTAGATCTCGCCCTGGGTCGGAACCTCGAAGCCGGCCAGCATCATCAGCGTGGTGGTCTTGCCCGAGCCCGACGGGCCGAGCAGGGTGATGAACTCGCCCTTCCTGATGTCGAGATCGAGGTTCTTCACCACGAGATGCTCGCCATCATAGGTCTTCTGAATGCCGGAAAAGCGCACCAGTGCCGGCGCAGATGTGACCATGCCGGCTTCCATGTTGTCCTCGCGTCATCAAGCTACACTGGTGTCGCCACCCCTTTTCGAGGTTGCGACAGGCAGCTTAGCATCCTCCAATGAGAATGCCAGCGATGCAAGCGACGAGCCAGCTCGGGGCCGGCGCGCTACATCCCCGACAGCTTGGTCACATAGACGTTCAGTGTGCCGCCGGCTTCCGCGACCACGCGCAGCGTCTTGGCGTCGAAGGCGATGTCGGCCAAAGTGAGACTGCTGATATTGGCCTCGACCTTGACGCCGTCCTCGCTTTTCTGGAAGTCGGCGATGACGGCTGCGATCTTCTCGCGCGCATTGGCGGCGATCGGCTTCAAATCGAGCGTCGCCTTCTGCACCAGCGCCTGTTGCATCTGTGGTACCACCGCACGGGCTGCGGCGCCGAGCAGGCCGAAGGCTGCCTCGGATTCCACCGCGAGCTGGATGTCGGCGAGCCGCAGCGTCTGCTGCGCCTGGTCGAGCATCGGCCGGCCCCAGATGTGCACGGTCGCCTCGGCGCCGAGCCCGAGCCAGCTCTTCTTTTCCTTGGCGCGGACCAGCAGCGAGATCAGCAGCCGGTCGCCCGACGGGACGACGTTGACGCTCTTCACCGTGACGTCGACAGGGCCGGAGCCGTCCTCGGGATAGGTGTGGCCGACCATCTGGGCCGCGATCAGCTTGTTGATCTCGGTGAAAGGCACGTCGATCGGTACGCCGATATTCACGCCGGTGCCGGTCGGCGGCACGATCGAGATCTTGTCGGGGAACGGGCAGTCCGGCTTGGTCGGCGTCGAGGTCACGCGCGTCTCGGCCTCCAGGCCGAGCAGCAGGGTGACGGCCTGCGCATCGACGCGCGGCTGCGCCGCGATGGCGCGGGTCGGCTTCATCTCGAGCCAGAGCGGCGGCAGCGCGGCCGAGGAACTGCTGCCTTGCAGCGGGATCGAGCGGCAGGCCTTGGCCCATTGCACCTTCGCGTTGTCGCGCAGGCTGGGATCGTTGCGGATGCGCTCGGCGACGACGTTGAGCTGATCGCCGACCGTCTTGTCGATCAGCGGCTTCACCTGCGCGGGAACGTTGACCTTGGCACCGGCGACGTTGAGGTTGGTGTCACCGAGATTGACCTGGGCGCCGAGATTGGGCTCGAGATGCCAGGCGGCGGCGAGCTTCGGGCGCGAGGTGACGACGACATTGCCTTTGATCTCGGCGCTGGCGTTCAAATTCTTGATGTTGACCGCGCCGATCCGTTTCGCCGCGTCGCCGCCGAGCACGCTGCCAAGCGCATCGCCGAGCGCGCCGGTGGCTTTCGCCGACAGCGACCCCGTCACGTTCAGCTTGCCGGTGATCGGCGTCGACAGCGTCAGCACGTCCTTGTCACCGGTCGCCGACATCGGTCCGCGGGCGGCGGTCCAGCCGATATCGGCGTTCTCCAGGATCTGCGAGATCGGGTTGTCCGCCTTGCCGGCGAAATTGCGCGGCGAGGCCTTCTCGGCCTGCTCCCGGATCGCCGACAGCGCGATCGCCACCGGCGCCACCACGATCGAGCTCTTGGACACGGGCGGCAGCGGCGGCATCTCTGCGACCGGTGGCGTGGAATTGGTCGCGCGCGGCGCGAGCCAGTCCATCGCCTTCAGGCTGATGAAAAACGACGCCGCGAGCACCGCAACGGCGATCAGCACGGTCTTCAAATTCAACGTCAGACGCATCAATCCCCCTGGCCGCCCCGGCGAGATTTTACAGGGCAGGCGAGGAGGGCGCTAGAGCGCACCGATGGGGTGGAATTGCGGCAAATGCGTTAACGGCTGCAGCCATGCCGTTGCCGCTTGTTCTTGCTGCCCGCGCTAGCCGCGCCTGGGGCGGCGGACCGCGCGCACCTTGCCGCTGGCGCCGCCGCCGCAGAACAGGCGATCGCCGCCGTCGGACTCCAGCCCCGAGACCATCGTGCCCGCCGGCATATCGAGCTGCTCGAGCACCTTGCCCGTGTCAGGATCGATCCGCCTGATGTCGCTGTCCTCGCCTTCCCAGGTGCCATGCCAGAGCTCGCCATCGACCCAGGTCACGCCGGTCACGAAGCGCTTGCTCTCGATGGTGCGGAGAATCTTCCCCGTGTCGGGATCGATCTGATGGATCTTGCGGTCGCGATACTGCCCGACCCAGAGCGAGCCTTCGGCCCAGGCTAGTCCTGAATCGCCGCCGCCGCCGGGCGCGGGAATCGTGCCGACGACCGCACCGCTCGCCGCGTCGATCTTCTGGATGCGATCCTCTGCGATCTGGAACAGGTGCCGGCCGTCGAACGCCGTTCCCGCATGTGCGGCGACATCGAGCGAGCGCGCGATCTTGCCGTTGGCCGGATCGACCGCGTTCAATTTGTCGCCCGATGCGAACCAGACATGGCTGCCGTCATAACTGACGCCATGCACGGCCTCGACGCCCGGAAAGGGGCCGTACTCGGTGACGATCTCTGCGGCGGAACGCTTCATGTGCTAGATCCCTGTGATGCGACCAACCTACGCCTTCAACAACGGCGTGGGGAGTAACAAGCGTGTCGGGAATCCCGGGACGGGCGGGGTCATCCAGCGGCGGGCGCGACCGTGGCCGAACGACTGCACCTTGTTCGATCGCGCCAGCTCTTCGAGCGCCCGCTGCGCCGAGCGCGCGCTCATGCCAAGTGCGAGTGCGAGGGCAGAGCTCGACCACGGCTCGCCGTCGGCAAGGATGGCGAGCACGGCGGCGTGCTTCTCCTCGACGGGTCGGGCCAGCACGATGACGTCGCGCGTCTTGCGCGGCGCCAGCTCAAAACCCTGCCTGGTCGCGCTGATCTCGGCCAGCGGCTTGAGCTGGGTGCGGAGCCGCCCGATCTCGACACGCAAGCGTGCGCGATGGGACTCATCGGCGTGCTTGGCCTGGAACGCGCCCGATATCAGCGCCTCGCGCGAGACATCCGCGGGCCAGGCCTGCGCCAAGAGACGGGCGAGCGCGAACAGCACCGGGCGCGTTCCGAGCGGCACGGTCGTGCCTTGCCGGCGCACGACGTGATGGAAGGTGTCGACGACGAGCGCGGTCGAGGTCGCCAGTCGCTCGACCTCTCCGAGCAGCAGCGGGTGCTCGCTGCCACGCGCGATCAGCCGCGCGGCCGGCGTATCGAGGATGAGGTTGGCGCTGTCGACCTCGGCGAGGAGCGCAGGGATATTCGCTTGCCGCGCTGCCTTGCCCGCGCGGTCGAGTGCGGCGCGCGCATCTTTTGTTTTCAGCCGCCTGATGGCGATGCCGGCGGCGACGAGCTCGCGCACGACCACAGATGCAGGCGGGAGCGGGGCGGCGCCGATCTCGGTCAGCGTGCGCTCGGCGTCGTCGATGCGTCCGAGCAGGAGAAGGCGGCGGCCTTCGATATGGCCCGCATGGGCGGCATTGGCGAGATCACCGTGGCTTGCGAGCGTGGCGCGTGCGGCTGCAAGCGTCTTGGCCGGCCAGCTCAGGTCGCGCGAGACCAGCGCGATCTCCGCCTCGGCGACGACGCACCGCGCACGCGCGACCGCCTCTCTCGGACCGAAGGCGCGCGCGGCGCTTCGCAGCAGCGTCTTGGCCTTGGCGAGATCGCCGAGCTGGGCCATCGCGATGCCGCGCAGCGCGATCGAGGGCGCATCGTTGCGCAGTGCGACGCGGTTCAGCGCGCCGAGCGGATCGCCGGCCTCCAGCGCCCGTGCGGCAGCCGTGATCAGCGACTCCATGAAAATCCCGCCACACTTGTTACTCCCACCGCGCAACCGTCTGGTGCCAGAAATCGTTGACGGCCGACAATGGGCGGTGAGCGAAAGGTTTGGAGAGCGATCATGACATCAGCAGACAAAGCAGGAAGTAACGGACAGACCGCCATGCAGACACCGCCGGTGGTGTCGCCGCAGGACTGGGAGGCAGCCCGTCAGCAACTGCTCGTGAAGGAAAAGGCGCATACCCGCGCCCGCGATGCACTCGCCGCCGAACGCCGGCGCATGCCATGGATGGAAGTGGACAAAGCCTACGCATTCGAGACGCCCAAGGGCAAGGCCAGTCTGCTCGATCTGTTCCAGGGCCGGCGGCAGCTGATCCTGTACCGCGCCTTCTTCGAGCCGGGCGTGTTCGGCTGGCCCGACCATGCCTGCCGCGGCTGCTCGATGGTGGCCGATCAGGTTGCCCACGTCTCCCATTTGAACGCCCGCGATACCACGCTGGTGTTCGCCTCGCGTGCGCCGCAGGCGGATATCGCGCGGCTGAAGGCGCGGATGGGCTGGACCATGCCGTGGGTCACCATAACCGACAGCTTCGATGTCGATTTCGGCGTCGGCGAGTGGCACGGCACCAACGTGTTCTATCGCGACGGGACGCGCATCTTCCGCACCTATCTGATCAAGAGCCGCGGCGACGAGCAGATGGGCGGCACCTGGAACTATCTCGACATCACCCCGCTCGGCCGCCAGGAGGTCTGGGAACAGTCGCCGGCCGGCTATCCGCAGACGGCGACCTACAAATGGTGGAACTGGCACGATAGCTACGAGGACGGCGCTGCGCCCGACAAGAAATGGGTCGAGGTGTCCGATGCCGGAGAGATCGCGCTTCGCACACCGGGTGCGCAATGACCGAACTCCATCCCGCCGGCGCCAGCCGCGAAGCCGCATCCCACCTTGCCCGATGGCTGGGTCTTGCGGCCAGCCCGATCTTTGCGATCATGGCCGTGCTGACGGCCATGTTCAGCGGCGGCCCGGCGGACATGCTCTGCTCCGCCGGCCACGGGCTGTCGCTGGGCGGGATGGTGCCGATGTATCTGCTGATGAGTGCGTTTCACTCGGCGGCGTGGCTGCGGCTGATGTCGGGGCGGCCACGCGCCGGGCGGGCTTGAACAGATTATCGGCGCAAAATCGCAGACGGCTCCGGCCTCACCGGGGCCGTTTTCGCTATTTGCCGCTTCCGTCGACGAACAATTCCATCAGGACTTCATCAAAATAGCGGCCGTTCTGCTTCAGTGCCTTCACCTCGCGGCCGTATTCGACGAAGCCGGCGGTCTTGTAGAGGCGCAACGCCGCTTCATTTTTGCTCATAACGCTGAGCTGGAGTTTTTCGACGTGCCTTGCGGCATGGGCAATGACCGTGTCGACGAGACGCCGACCGACGCCGGCTCTGCCCGCCGACTGTCGGACATACATGCCCCAGAGGTCGGCCTTGTGCAGGGTCTGGGGACCATCCTGCCGGCGGAAGCCGGCGACGCCGACGATCTCGTCGTCGATGAAGGCGCCGAAGACGTCCGAATTGGTGAGGCGCTCCGCGAACCAGGCGAGGGGCTTTTCCTGCTCGCGCGCGAAGGTGCTGGCGAAAGCTTCGGGATGCGCCGCAAGCGCTTCCAGACGAATGGCGCGGTAGCGGGCGGCGTCAGTGGGTGTGAGCAGTCTGATCATGTGGGCAACGATATCTCATCGCGGAGTGCGTGGCGAAAACGAAAACGGCCCCGGCATCGCCGGGGCCGTTCGTATCCCAATCTCGCTTAAGCGCGGCGCTACCTCAGCTCGGCGCGTCGCTCCGTCATCGGCAGCACGACCACCTTGGTGCCGACGTTGACGCGGGAGTAGAGGTCGGAGACGTCGTCATTGGTCAGGCGGATACAGCCGGAGGAGACGTGCTTGCCGATCGTGTCGGGGGCGTTGGTGCCGTGGATGCGGTAGACGGTGCCGCCGAGATACATGGCACGGGCACCGAGCGGGTTGCCGGGGCCGCCGGCCATGTGGCGCGGCAGGTACGGCTGGCGCTGGATCATTTCCGGCGGCGGGGTCCAATCCGGCCACTCGGCCTTCTTGGTCACCGACTGGACGCCGGACCATGTGAAGCCGTCGCGGCCGACGCCGATGCCGTAGCGGATCGCCTGGCCGTTACCGAGCACGTAATAGAGATAGGTGTTCGGCGTATCGATGACGATGGTGCCCGGCGCCTCGCGCGTTGCGTAGGAAACGGTCTGGCGGCGGAAGCGCGCCGGCGTCTCGACAGTGTCCTGATCCTCCGATGGCGCGGCCTGATACGGCGTCGCCTGATAGGGCTGGTAAGGCTGCAGCGGCTGCGGCGCGGTCATGGTCGGCAGCGGCTGGAAGAACGGAAACAGCTGCACGGGCGCAGCCTTGGCCGGGCCGGCAAATGCGATTGCGGTCACAGCCACCGCACCGACAGCAACGGCGCGCGAAAACGTCTTGAACGTGTCCAGATTGAACATTGGTCGCCCCTGTTTGCTTGGTGTTTTTGATCACCCCGGCACCGTTTCGGTGCTCCGTTGCCTAAATCACTAACGACAAAACGTTTCGGGACATTTGCGCGGAAAACCGAAAACGGTTTCGTCGCGGCAAGGATTGTTTCATGACAGTTTCGTGGCCGCAGGGGTCCGTTAACGAACAAAACAGCGGGCCGACACTTCTGTGACGTCACACGCCTGAAATATCCTTCGTTGATGGTCCTAAACCGAGAATCATCAAACTCTCGGGATTTCCCCATGCGGGTATTAATCGCGACTGACGCTTGGCATCCGCAGGTCAATGGTGTGGTGCGGACGCTGACCTCGCTGGCGAACGCCGCCAAGGCCCTCGATGTCGAGATCGACTTCCTGACGCCGGACGGCTTCCGGTCGTGGCCGCTGCCGACCTATCCGGGCCTGCGCGTGGCGCTGCCTACGGCTAAGGAGATCGCGCGGCGGATCGAGAAAGCCGCACCCGAAGCGCTGCACATCGCGACCGAAGGGCCGATCGGTTGGGCCGCACGCGCCTACTGCCGCCGCAACCGGCTTGCCTTCACCACCTCTTACACGACGCGCTTTCCGGAATATGTCTCGGTGCGGACCGGTATCCCGGCCGCGGTCGGCTATGCCGTGCTGCGGCACTTCCATGATGCTGCTGCCATGACCATGGTGGCGACGCCCTCGCTGCGCCAGGAGCTCTCGGTGCGCGGCTTCAAGCGGCTCGGCTTCTGGACGCGCGGCGTCAACACCGAGCTGTTCCATCCGGACGCTCCGGCCAAGCTCGATCTGCCGGGCCCGATCTTCATGACCATGGGCCGCGTGGCGGTGGAGAAGAATCTCGAGGCGTTCCTCGCGCTCGATCTGCCCGGCACCAAGGTCGTCGTCGGCGATGGTCCGCAGAAGGCGGCGCTCGAGAAGAAATATCCGGATGTCGTCTTCCTCGGCGAGAAGAAAGGCGCGGATCTGACCGCGCATCTGGCCGCGGCCGATGTCTTCGTCTTCCCGAGCCTCACCGACACCTTCGGCGTCGTGCAACTCGAGGCGCTGGCCTGCGGCACGCCGGTTGCGGCGTTCCCGGTGACCGGACCGAAGGACGTCATTGCCGATCATCCGATCGGCGCGATCGACAACGATCTGCGCGCCGCGTGCCTGCGCGCGCTCACCATGTCGCGCGAGACCTGCCGCAATTTCGCGCTGGAGCGCTCCTGGGAAAACAGCGCGCGCCAGTTCGTCGGCAATCTCACCTCACTCCAGCCCAGCCGTGTGCTGCGCGCCTCGCCTCGCATGGCGCGGCGGCCGGTGCGCGGCTGATCCCCATTTTGACCCACAGCGAGAACCTCATCGATGGCTAAGATCATGAACCTTGACGGCACCCAGCAGCTCGACCTCACCCGTGGCACGGTCGAGCAAGCCTATGATCGCTGGGCGCCCGTCTACGATCTCGTGTTCGGCGGTGTGTTCGCCAAGGGCCGCCAGGCCGCGATCGCGGCCACCAACAAGATCGGCGGTCGCGTGCTCGAAGTGGGCGTCGGCACCGGCATCTCGCTGCCGCTCTATGCCCCGAACCTGCGCATCTTCGGCACCGATATTTCGGAGGCGATGCTCGACAAGGCGCGCCGCCGCGTCAGCGAAGGCAATTTGAAGAACGTGGAAGGCCTCGCGGTGATGGACGCCGAGAAGCTCGAATTCCCCGACAATTCCTTCGACGTCGTGATGGCCCAGTATGTCGTCACCGCCGTGCCGAATCCGGAGAAGGCGCTCGACGAATTCGCCCGCGTGCTGCGTCCGGGTGGCGAGCTGATCATCCTCACCCGCGTCAGCGCCGACACCGGCATGCGCCGCTTCATCGAGCAGAAGCTCCAGCCGGTGGTGCGTCCGCTCGGTTTCCGCACCGCCGAGTTCGCCTGGTCGCGTTACGCCAAATGGCTGGCCGGCGCGCGTGGCATCGAGCTCGCCGAGCGTCGCCTGATTCCGCCGCTCGGCCATTTCTCGCTGGTGCGCTTCCGCAAGGTCGACATCGCCAAGGCGGCCTGAGCGGGGCTTGCGTACGAGCGGCGGCTCGCTCCGCCGCTCACGCGTTCGCGTGCGTCACCGCGTCGCTGCGCATCGTCACATGACAAGATGATGATGTCACACGGCGTACATCGAATCTCTGTAAATCCTGAACCCGAAAGCATTTTGGGGAAGAGCATGATCAAGAATTATCTCGAGCAGCTGCGGATCCAGCGCTGGGACGACCATCGCTACTATCACCACAGCCGCATCAATCAGAGCCTGCACTTCGTCAGCGCGCTAAGCTTTCTGTTCGCCTATGTCTGGCTGTTCGTCGACCCCATGATCTCGGCGCTGGTCGGCTGGCTGATCTCCATGACTTCGCGCCAGGCCGGTCACTTCTTCTTCGAGCCGCACGACTACGACCACATCAACCAGGCGACCCACGAGTACAAGGAAGAGATCAAGGTCGGCTACAATTTGCAGCGCAAGGTGGTGCTGATGGCGATCTGGGCGCTGTCGCCGCTGGTGCTGTTCGTCGATCCGACGCTGTTCGGCCTGTTCACGCCCTGGGCCAGCGCGACCGACTTCATGCGCCAGGTGGCCAAGATCTGGCTCGTGATCGGCGGCGGCGGTCTGTTGTTCCGCACCGTGCACCTGTTCTTCATCCGTGACGTCGAGACCGGCCTCGTCTGGATGACCAAGATCCTGACCGACCCCTTCCACGATTTGATGCTCTATCGCAGCGCTCCGCTCGCCTTGATGCGGGGCGAGCTGATGGATCCCGGCCTGCATCTCAATCCCGAGCATACGCTCGGCCTCATCTCCGAGCCGGCGCTCGAAGAGCAGCACGCCTGAGCGCGCTGTTCTCACCACATACTCCGATGTCTGATGGTTGCGTCATGCCCGGCCTCGTGCCGGGCATCCACGTCTTGGGGGGCACTTCACGCTTCGTCATTCCGGGGCGGCTCGAAGAGCCGAACCCGGAATCTCGAGATTCCGGGTTCGATGCTTCGCATCACCCCGGAATGACGGAGTGGGTAGAGCCAGCCTCAGCGCCCAAAGCGCTTGGCCAGCATCTCTTTCAAGATCTGCCGCTTGATGTTCTTGTTGGTGAGCGCGCCGTCGTGCCACCAGAAACCGTCGGCCTTCATCTTCTCCGCGGCGCGGACGAAGCGGTCGGCGACTTCGCTGAAGTCGGCGTCGGTGTAGTTCAGGCTGAAGATCAGCCGGCCGGTGCCGACCCAGCTCAGTGCCAGGCCCTCGGCGCGCAGATAATATTGCAGCATCCAGTTGTAGCGGGACGGGGTGGTGTATTTCACCGTCCAGATCGACGAGAAATTGGCGAACTGCACCGGCAGGCCGGCGTCTTCCATCATGCGGTTGAGCTGTTGCGCGCGGCCGTTCCAGGTCTCGTCAAGCCCCTCATAGATGGCGCGGAAGTTCGGGCTGGCGAGCCGGCTCAGAAACTCGTCCATCGCCGTCATGACGTAGGGATGCGAGTTGAAGGTGCCGCGGGCAAAGCAGATGTCGGCGGGACGGTCGTCGCGGAAGCGGCGCATCAGCTCCTTCTTGCCGCAGACCACGCCGACCGGCAGGCCGCCGGCGAGGCTCTTGCCGTAGGTCACCATGTCGGCCTTGACGCCGAAATATTCCTGGGCGCCGCCGGCGGCGAGACGGAAGCCGACGAAGACCTCGTCGAAGATCAGCACGATGCCGCGTTGGTCGCAGACCTCGCGCAACTTCTTGAGCCATTCGGTGTAGGCGGCGCGATCGAAATTGCCGCCGCGGGAGGAATCGACCAGCGAGGAATCGCCGGGCGCGTTGACGTTGGGATGCAGGCCCTGCAGCGGATTGACCAGCACGCAGGCGATGTCCTTGCGCGTGCGCAGGACGTGCAGCGTCTTCTCGGACATCTCGGAGAGCGTGTAGGTCTCGTGCGCATTGATCGGGTTGCCGACGCCGGGCTGCACGTCGCCCCACCAGCCGTGATAGGCGCCGGCGAAACGGACCAGATGCGTGCGCTTGGTGTGGTAGCGCGCGAGCCGCACCGCCTGCATCACGGCTTCGGTGCCGGACATGTGGAACGAGACCTCGTCGAGGCCCGAGATCTGGCAGAGCCGCTGCACGTTCTCGAGGATGACGGGATGGTAGGGGCCGAGCACTGGACCCAGCGCATGAGCACGCTTCTCGGAGCCCTCGATGCACTCCTTGTAGAAGTCGTTGCCGAAGATGTTGACGCCGTAGGAGCCGGTGAGATCGTAGGACGTGTTGCCGTCGACATCGGTGACGGTGACGCCGCTCGAGGACTCCATGAAGGTCGAGGTGCCCAGATGCTCGCGGATGAGCCGCGAGAACTGGAACGGCACGCGGTAGCTTTCGGTGAAGTTGAGGTCGGAGATCGTCTCCGCCGCCTCCTTCGTCATCGCGCGGCCCTTGGGGTAGCGCTCGGCGTAGAGAGCTGCGAGGCGGAAGAAGGCATCCTTGCGCTGCTTCACCACGTTGTCAGGCGCGCCGTCGCAGCCGAAATACTTGTCGCCCGCGAACTCGTAGAACGGGAGCAGCTTTGCCACCCGGCGCGACATCTTGGAGTGCCCCGCGAGCGAGCGGTGCTTGGCGCGGGACAACTCGACCCGCGCCTTGATCTTCGGGAGGACGGCGGCAGCAGACGCTGCGGCGGCCACGGACATCGAGAGAATCGGGAGTGTCGTTTCCATGACAACAAGCGCTAACCCTGCGAGCTGACAGATTCATGACAGTCAAAGCCCTCATCGCCTCTTTCACCCAGCAGGAAGACCTCAACTTCCTGTTGACCAACCGCATCCCGCGCGCAGGCCTGACCCGCTTCATGGGCTGGTTCTCCAAGATCGAGAACCCGCTGGTGCGGGACGTCTCGATCGCGTTGTGGAAGCTGTTTTCCGACCTCGACCTGTCGGAGGCGCGTAAGACCCACTTCAAGAGCTTGCACGACTGTTTTACCCGTGAGCTGAAGCCGGGCCTGCGTCCGTTCGATCCCGATCCTTCGGTGGTCGCCAGTCCCTCGGACGGCATCGTCGGTGCCCACGGCAAGATCGCTGATACCGAGCTGTTTCAGGTCAAGGGCGCGCCCTATTCGCTGCTCGACCTGCTGGGTGATCCCGCGCTGGTCGAGCAGCACCGCAACGGAAGCTTCGTGACGCTGCGGCTGACCTCGAGCATGTATCACCGCTTCCACGCGCCCCATGATGCGCATATCGAGCGCGTCACGCTGATCCATGGCGATGTCTGGAACGTCAACCCGATCGCGCTCAAGCGGGTCGAGCGGCTGTTCTGCAAGAACGAGCGCGCGGTGATCCGCACGCATTTGTCGACCGGCGAGGCCGTGACGCTGGTGCCGGTGGCCGCAATCCTGGTCGCGAGCATCCGTCTGCACTTCCTCGACATGGTGCTGAACGCGCAGACGAAGGGACCTGTCAATTTCCCCTGCGACGTCAGCGTGATCAAGGGCGAGGAGCTCGGCTGGTTCGAGCACGGCTCGACCATCATCATCCTCACACCGGGTGACTTTTCGTTCTGTGACGGCATCGCCGAAGGCACGCGCATCCGCGCCGGTCAAGCGCTGATGAAAAGAAACTAGCCTTCAATCCGCCGTCCCCGCCGCCTATATCGTCGGCGGGGCCGACGAGACGGCACGACAGGATTGGTGATGGCGCGGGCGCCGGTGATGGCGGCGGGTGGGATTGTACTGCGGCGGGGCGACGCACCGCTGATTGCGGTCGTGCGCCAGCGCAAGCGCAATGAATGGGTTTTGCCCAAGGGCAAGCTCGACGACGGCGAGACGCCGAAGCAGGCCGCGCATCGCGAGGTGCTGGAGGAAACCGGTCACGACGTTGCGATGCACGAATTTCTGGGCACGCTCGTGTACCAGTCGGGAGGCCGCTCCAAGGTCGTGCATTTCTGGCGGATGGAGGCTGAGGGCGGCCCGGTCCGGAAGCTGATGAACGACATCAAGGCCGTCGACTGGCTGACGCTGGACGACGCGCTGGCGCGCCTGTCGCGCGAATATGAGCGCGCGTTCCTCACCCAGGTCGGCCCGATCGCGGTCGCGGCGGCCGGGCTTGCGCCTGCGGCAACTGAGCCGACGCCGACACTGGCCGCCGATGATATCGATGCGGCCTTGCAGACGCTGACGCCGGCTGAGGCCGCCTCCGTCGATGAGCTGCGGCACGGTTTGCTGCAGAAGGTGCGAGCCTGGCTGCGCGGCGAGGCGTGAGATCTTTCTTTCACCTCTCCCTGCAAGAGCGGAGCGAGGGAGCGCACCGAGCGCTTCAGCGCACACCAGACTCTATCGCTTCTTCTTTTCCTTTGGCGCCGGTGCAGGCGCGGCTCTGCGTGGCGCGGCGGGCAAGCGCTGCTGGAAGCCGGGCTGGCGTGGCGCTGCGCCTTGCTGCGGCTGGGCGGTCGGCTGTCCGCCGGGCTGCAATCCGGTGCGCGGCGTTTGCGGCTGTGGCGTCGTGCCCGGCTGGGGCGTGATCGCGCCTGGCCGCTGCGGCGGTTGTCCGCTGCGCTGTGGCTGTGGCTGCGTCTGCGGCGCGGCGCCGGGCTGCGTGCCTTGTCCGGTGCGCGGCTGGGCGGCCGGCTGTCCCGCGCCCTGCTGGCCGGGCTGCTGCGGACCTTGGCCCGCGCGCGGCGTACTCGGTTGGGCGCCGCCGCCTTGGCGCTGCGGTTGCTGCGTGCCCGGTTGCGTTCCTTGGCGACCCGGCGCACCCGGCGGCTGCTGGCCCGGACGGTTGTTCTGACCGGGCTGGCCCGGTTGTCCGTTCGGTCGCTGCGGCTGCTGGCTCGGCGCCGGATTCGGGCGCAATTGCTGTTGCTGCGGCGGCTGCGCCGGCCGCGGAATGCGGCTGATCGCGGCCGGATTGGCGCGGCGGAAGTCGCGTTGCTCGGTGACGATCTGGCGGCCGGTGGTCTGCGCTGCGTGAACCTGGCTGACGAAGCCGCGGTCGCGCGCGATCTGCTGCGGCGGGATCGTGATCGGCACCGCGGCGAAGCGCATGCCGCCCGGGCCGGCCGCACCCGGCCGGATCGCAAAGCCGCTCGAGGCCTGCGTCAGCGCGCCGAGCCGCGTGCCGCTGGCGCGGTCGTTGACCTCGATATGGCCGACCCGGCCGTCGGCGTCGGGATAGAGCTTGATGTTGACGTTGTTGGCGCTGCTCGCGGCCGCGCCCTCGGGCACGTCGACGACGCCGGTGGTGCCGCGGATGCCGAGCGTCGCGGTCGGCGTCGCGATCTTCATGTCGCCGGTCTTCGCCACGGCTGCGGCAACGAACGCGACCGTGCCTTTGCCGACATCGAAGATCGCCGAATTCTGCTTGCCGCCGTCCTCATAGACGTAATTGTCGATGGTGATCTTGGAGCTGGCGGAGAGGTTGAACGTGGTGGCGTCGTTGAAGGCGATGCCGAGCGACGAGTTCGAGGAGGTCTGCACGACGTCGTTGAGATAGATGTCGTCACGCACTCTCAGCGGATATGAGTTCTTGTCGCGGATCACGGTCGCGATCCCCGTCACGGTCGCGACGTTGCCGATCGGCTCAACGGCCGCGGGTTGTGCATCGGCGGCCGGCGCAGGGGAGGCCGATGGGGCTGGCGAGGGCGCGGGTGTCGGTTGGGCCTGCGGCTGCGCTTGTGTCTGCGCTTGCGCGAGTTCGATTGCATCGGACGCGCACGCCCTGTCCGCGCCGGCCAGCGGCAGCGCCAGCAGCGGCAAAGCAAACACGACGCGGCGCCAAGCCACCATCAAAGCCACGAATGAGGTCCCGGTGAGAATACGAGGCGAGATCGGCCGATATCAGCTGGAGATTGCTGAATGGCGGATGAACATCTGTCGCATAGGACGGGCGGATGTTCAAAGGGCGCGGTGCTAGACTGGGGTCAGGCCTCTCCACATCGTCATGGCCGGGCTTGACCCGGCCATTCACGTCTTGATGCGTCGGACGAAGAACGTGGATGCCCGGGACAAGCCGGGCATGACGAAGATTTGTACGTGCCGCGGGAGATCCTCAGGTGCTTGCATCGCCCCGGGATGACGCGCTTCGCGCGTCAGCTCACTCGCTTCCAGGTCTGGCCGCCGCAGAACATGCCGCCGAAGGCGCAGCCCTGCACGCGCATCGCGTTCGGGCCCTTCATGGCGATCGTCGAGTCGTAGTTGCGGCCGGAATCGGGGTCGTGGATGCGGCCGCTCCACTTGGCGCCGTCGGGCTTCATGTTGATCAGGATCCGCTCATTGGTCTTCTCGGCATAGCCGCAGAGATTGCTGCCGCACTGTTCGACGCGGACGTTGCCTTTGTTCTCCTCAGTGGCCCAGACGCCGATCGGCGTGTTCGCGGCCTGCACGGGAGCAGAAGCAGGCGCTGGTACCGGCGCATAAGCGGGAGCAGCGGCGACCGGCGCGGGCGCGGCAACCGGAGCAGGGGCTGCAACCGGCGCAGGCGGCGTGGTCGTGTCGACGGACGGTGCGGCGGCAACGACCGGGGCCGGAGCGGCAGGAGCAGCAGCGGGCGCGACTGGTGCGGTGGCCTGCACCGGTGCCGGGGCGACGGACTGCTGCTGCACCGGAGCCGGTGCCGGCTTTGCCGTCGTCACCGGAGGCGTGGTGTCGTCATCGTCCTTCGAGCCTAGGCCGTTGAGGTTGATGTTGTTCAGCTTGATCGGCTTGTTCGACAGGCCCGGCGCCACGATGGTGACGCAATCCAGCGAGGCGCAGTTGCGCGGCGTCTCGATGCGGATGCGCTGGC
Organism: Bradyrhizobium sp. T-1; assembly: GCF_053592855.1. NCBI lineage: Bacteria > Pseudomonadati > Pseudomonadota > Alphaproteobacteria > Hyphomicrobiales > Nitrobacteraceae > Bradyrhizobium > Bradyrhizobium sp. T-1. The sequence continues at coordinate 2,224,010 of NZ_CM132115.1, forward strand.
CTTCGATCTGGAACGAGATCGCGTTGCCGGCATGCGCAACGGCGGTCGACGCGAGCAAGAGGGCGGTGGCGGCGATGGTGAGCTTGTTCATGACAACCTCCGAAATGGCTGGGGTCCCGATATGGACTGGAGTCGCGGACCGGATGTGGTTCGACCCTATGCCGAAGCCGCGAAGCCTTCTGTGATGGACCTCACAACGGCTGCCTAGGTGAGCCAGCGCACATTCGGCCGCCCTTCGCCTGCGTAGCATCCTCGCGACTGAAGGGGAGACGTCGATGAAACGGCTTGCGATTTTACCTGCTACGTTGATCGCACTGACGGCGATCGCGCCCGCGGCGCAGGCCGGTTCCTATGTCTTCACGATCAGCGGCCATCGGTTCTATGTCGAGGCACCGCGCAACTGCCGATCGACGGCCTGTGTTTCGGTTTCAAGCCGAACCCTGCGAACGACGGACGATGGCGGTGCGGCATCAGCCCCGCCAACCACGCCTGCACCCGTGGTCCAGGCGCCACAGCCGGTTTATCCCGCTACCTCGATCAGGCCGGCGCAAGCGACGGTCGTCGCACCGTCCGCCCCGTTGCTTGCCGCCGCGACGTCACAGACCGTCGTGCCGCCGCCGGCGCCAAAACTCGAGGCGCTGAGCCCCAATCCGCCGCGTGTTGAGCTGTCACGCCTGGATCCGCCGAAGACGCTTCCCCCGCCGCCGACAGAGCCACCGGTCGCCAATCCGGACCCCAAGATCATGCCGGCCACGACGATCTCACCGCGCAGTGACGACGAGACGGCCTATATGCCGCTCGGCGAATGGGAGAGCGACGGCGCCAACGGCACGGTCCGCATCGAACGCTGCGGCCCCGCGCTGTGCGGTTTCGTGCTGACCGAGGCATCGACCCGGGGCGAGAGCGTGCTGGTCAACATGAAGCCGAAAGCGCACGACGTCTGGACCGGCAACATCTATAGCCGCTCCAGCGGCAATACCTATTATGCGACGATGACGCTGAAGAGATCCGGCACGCTCCACGTCGAAGCCTGCGCGCTCGGCCACTTCTGGTGCTCCGGCAATGACTGGACGCGGGTCGAGGCGCGGCCGGAGCAGCTGATCACGACGTCGCGGCAGTGGGACGCGCGGTCGTAGGGCAACGCGTCTCTCCTGTCCGATTTGTAATCGTCTCGTACCGAACCTGCATCTTGCTTGCACGCGACCGATGGCTGACGACGCCTGCAGGAGATCGCTGATGAAACGTCTCAGCCTCATCGCTGCGCTGCTGATCGGCAGCGCGATCCCGGCTCACGCCGACACCGACATCTGGACCAATGTGCTGAAGCAGAAGCGCGGCGACGACGCGCTCAATGTCGACAGCTCCTTCTGCGATGCGCAATTCGGCGCGCCGCAGAACGGCACCGCGACGTCGGCAGCGTACAAGCGCTGCATGCGCCAGCGCGGCTGGCGCTTCAGCCACACCGTGCGCCAGAAGGATGATCGCTATCCCGATCCTGATAATCCCGGCATGATGTGTCGCGATTTCAAGATCGGCGGCATCACCGGATCGGACTGCTCGAACTTCTGAGCAACGCAAGACGCCCGGCCGCCGGGCGATCCCTGCGATCAGGTCGATGGACGTTGCTAGATCATGCCGAGCACGATGGCGCCGACGAAGGCCATGGCGAGGTACGCGGTAATAACGCTCAGTCTCCCGACGAACATCATGGCGTTGCTCCCTGGGACGGCTCTTGGGATTACTCCCTCTGGGCATCATGGTTAACAGAAACCCACCTTCGAAAAAAGTCAGCGTCGCTGTCGTTCATCTGCGGCGGTGGGAGCGTCATGGTAAAGGAAAGCTGAAATCAACATGTTGAAGAGTCTTTAAGTAAATTCACCGAACGTGCGCGCATGACGCGCGGAGTTCGTTTGTATCTCGTCGGCTCCATCGTCCTTGTTTCGCTCGCGGGTTGCGGACGCGGCTTCTTCCAGGCCGAACGTGAACCGTGGCGAGCCGAGGCCGAAGCGGCGTGCCTGAAATCGGGCGCCGTGAAGGAAAGTGCCGACATCGTCCGGATCGATCCGATCTCCGGTCCCGGCATGTGCGGCGCCGAGTTCCCGCTGAAGGTCGCGGCCATCGGTGAGGGTTCGAGCAGCTACGGTTTTGCCGACGAGGAACTGCGTCCGCCCGGCAATGTCGGCAACCAGCCGCGCTGGCCGGTGAGCCAGCCGCAATCGAATTATCCGGCATCCAACTATCCGCAGCGGTCGAACTATCCCGAGAGCGCAGTGCGCCAGCCCGCCGGCTATGGCGCCTCTTCAGGCCCGGTATCACTCAGCGCGCCCGGCGTGGCGCCCCAGGACGACGAGATCGATTTGCCGCCCGAGGGCACTGATGCCGCGGGTGTAGCGCGCTACATGAATGCGCCGAGCTATCCTGCGCGGCAGCCCGGTCCGGCGCCGTATTCACAGGCGCCGACTCAACAAGCGCTGCCGCGGCTCGGTCCAGCGCAAGGCAATCCCGTCACCGCGGTCGGTCCCGTCGCGGTGAAGCCGACGGCGACGCTCGCCTGTCCGATTGTGTCCGAGCTCGACCGCTGGTTCGCCGACAGCGTACAGCCGTCGGCGATGCGCTGGTTCGGTGCTCGCGTGGTCGAGATCAAGCAGATCTCCGCCTATTCCTGTCGCGGCATGAACGGCAATCCGCACGCCCATATCTCCGAGCACGCCTTCGGCAACGCGCTCGACGTCGCCGCCTTCGTGCTCGCCGATGGCCGCCGCATCACCGTGAAGGACGGCTGGCACGGCATGCCCGAAGAGCAGGGGTTCTTGCGCGACGTCCAGTCGGGTGCATGCGCGCATTTCACCACGGTGCTGGCGCCGGGCTCGAACGTCTATCACTACGATCACATCCACGTCGATCTGATGCGCCGCGCCAGCCGCCGCCTGATCTGCCAGCCGGCCGCGGTCTCCGGCGAGGAGGTCGCCGCGCGCGCACAGCGGCGGAACCCTTACGCGAATTCACGCGATCCTTACGTGACCGGCTCGCTCGGCGCGCACAAGAGCAAGCGCGACAAGATCAACGAGGAAGACGAGTTCTCGGACGACTAGCCGTTGTCTTGCTAAAATCGTCCTCCCGCCGTCATTGCGAGCGTAGCGAAGCAATCCAGATTGTCACCGCAGCGGCAGTCTGGATGGCTTCGTCGCAAGGGCTCCTCGCAATGACGAGGAGAGACAGAGATCCATCATGCCCGCCGATATCGTCCGCTATCTCACCCATCCGCAGGTGCAAATCGATCCTGCCGTGCCGGTGCCGCAATGGAGCCTCAGCCCGGTCGGGCGCACGCGGACCGAGGCGATCGCGAACGTCGACTGGCTTGCGCGCACCACGCAGATCGTCTCCAGCGGCGAGCGCAAGGCGATCGAGACGGCGGAGATCATTGCCGGCAGGCTCGGCATCATGATCGAGATCCGCCAGGCCATGCATGAGAACGATCGCTCGGCGACCGGTTTTCTGAGGCCGGACGAGTTCGAGGAGGTCGCCGATCGGTTTTTTGCGGAGCCGCATCTCAGCGTCCGCGGCTGGGAGCGCGCGATCGACGCGCAGGCGCGCATCGTGCGTGAAGCCGAAGCGGTGCTGGCACGCAATCGGCCGGGCGATGTTCTTTTCGTCGGTCACGGCGCCGTCGGCACGCTGCTGTTGTGCCATTATGCCGGCCATCCCATCGATCGCATCCATGATCAGCCGGCCGGCGGCGGCCATGCCTTCGCCCTTGCGCGGCAGCCGCGTCAGGTCCTGCATGGCTGGCGCAAGATGGAAGAGGCTCTGCCGAGCTAGAGCATCATGTCGAGGCCGGCTTCGACGGCGCAGGCGCCAGCCCCATGCAGCGCTGCACCTCGGCCGGGACGTCGTAGGTCCGCATGATGTGGCGGCTGTCGCGCAGGCCGGTCGCCTCGCGTTGCACCACGAACATCCAGAGCGCCTGGCCGGCCTCCATCACCAGCTTGCGCCTTTCCGGCTGCATCGCGGCCGGCGTCTCCGGCAGCGCGCGGGCGGCATCGAATTCGCGCAACTGCGCGAGCGCCTGCTCGAGCGTGCGGCCCAGGCGTCCAAGCGCGGAGGCCTGTTCCTGGACGATCTCGTAATGGAGGATATCGACCGGCGGGCGAAGATCACGGGACATGGCACTCAATATAGTGCCGCGCGTTTCCGCTGCGCAACGCGCGGGCGGCTGCCGCTCACTTCGCCTTGTATGCGGCCAGGAACATCCGCGTCGCGCTGTCGATCACTTCGTTCATGCGCTCCTCCGATGGCGGCGGCGCGGCCTGGAAGACGAACGGCAGGAAGAGTGAGGCCTTGCATAGTTCCATGAACTGCGAAGCGGCCAGGTCGCAATCGTCGATCTCAAGATCGCCCGAGGCGACATGGGCTTTGAGATATTCGGACAGCCGGTTGATGGTCTTGTCCAGCACGCGCAAATAATAGCGGCGTCCGACGTCGGGCATGCGCTCGGCGATTGCCATCACGGTGCGGATCGCCGATCCGCCGCCGGGCCGGCAGAGCAGATGCAGATAAGCCTGGCCGAAATCCTTCAGTGTGGTCTCGGCGTCGCGGGCGGGGTCGAAGTTGAACGCGACCTGGCCGTGAAACAGCGCTTCCTCCTCGAGGATGGCTTCGAACAGCGCGCTCTTGTCGGCGAAGTAAACGTAGAGCGTGCCCTTGGAGACGCCGGCCGCGCGCGCAATCTCGCCCATGCTGGCCCCGTCAAAACCGAGATCCATGAACACCTTACGGGCGCCGGCCAGAATTTGGCGGCGCTTCGAACTGTCCTCCTCCTGGAGGACGCGCAGAGGTTCAGGGCCGGCTACAACCATTGGTTCAGCGTCTCGGAAGGTTTTCGGATCGGGGTCGAAGCATGAAACCCAAATAAAGGATTCGGGCCAATAGGGTCCGCCCGGGAATATTAAGTATATTGACCGAACCGTTCGGTCAATGGTATTTGGGATGGGCGAGCGGGAAAGCGGCCGTGCGACGGCTGCCCCGGATCGCGTTTATGGGGGAGGCCTTGATGGCCACATCGAGAGACCAGGCTGCGCGCGTCCTCCGGCAGGAAGCGGTGGAGACGACGCCGGCAGACGGTGAAGCTGGGACCGGGAAGGCAATAGCCCTCGCCGAACAGCTGCGCTCTCATGTGGTCGAAGAGACCAAGCGCCGCACCGGCGAGGCTCCGGAGAAGCCCGTGACCGACCAGCCGGCCCCGTCCGCGCCAGCCGCTGCCGCGCCAAAATCCGGCAAGCGCAAATTCGTCATGATGGGCATCGGCCTCGTGCTGGCGCTCGCGGCGGCAAGCTATGCCGGCTACTATACGCTGGTGGGCCGCTTCTTCGTCTCCACCGACGACGCCTATGTCCGCGCCAACAACACGATGCTGGGCGCGCGCGTGGCCGGCCATATCTCCTCGATCCTGGCCCCTGACAACACGCTAGTGCACGCCGGCGACACCGTGCTGCGCATCGACGACGGCGACTACAAGATCGCGGTCGACGCCGCCGCGACCCGGATCGCGACCCAGCAGGCCACCATCGATCGCATCGGCCGCCAGATCGCGGCGCTCGACAGCCAGGTCGCGCAGGCCAAGGCGCAGCTCGTCTCGGCGGAAGCGGGCCTCAAGCGCGCCGATCTCGACTATGAGCGCCAGCAGGCGCTGAGCAACAAGGGGTTTGCCTCGCGCGCCACCTTCGAGACCTCGGAAGCGGGTCGCGACCAGGGGGCGGCCGCGGTCAAGGCCGCGCAGGCCGCCTACGACGTGGCGGTGAGCAATGTCGATGTCGCCAAGGCGCAGAAGGCCGAAGCCCAGGCGCAGCTCGCCGAGCTCAAGACCACGCTCGCCAAGGCCGAGCGCGACCTTGCTTTCACGGCGGTGCGCGCGCCGGTCGACGGCATCTTCTCCAACCGCCTCGTCAACGCCGGCGACTTCGTCGCCGTCGGCCAGCGCCTCGGCAATGTCGTGCCGCTCGACGACGTCTATATCGACGCCAATTTCAAGGAGACGCAGCTCAAGCGCATTCGTCCCGGCCAGCCGGTGACGATCAAGGTCGATGCCTACGGCATGCGCAAATTCTCCGGTGTCGTCGACAGCATCGCGGCCGGCGCGGGCTCGGTGTTCACGCTGCTGCCGCCTGACAACGCCACCGGCAACTTCACCAAGATCGTGCAGCGCGTGCCGGTTCGGATCCGCGTGCCGAAGGCGGTCGCGAAGCAGAACCTGCTCCGCGCCGGCATGTCGGTCTACGCGACCGTCGACACCAACAAGGGCGCCGCCGACGCCGACAGCGAGATCGATCTCGACGATCCCACCATGATCCATCCGCAGTAGGACGTGGCGATATGAGCCGCGGCGCAGCCTCTCATGCAGGTGCGCTCCCTCTCCCGCTTGCGGGAGAGGGTTGGGGAGAGGGTCTCTCCTCCAGGGAGACTTCCCAAGAGGAGAAAGCCCTCACCCGGATCGCCTCTTCGATGCGATCCGACCTCTCCCGCAAGCGGGAGAGGTGCACCCAACTCGCAGCCTGCTCCAACCTGAGCTGAAAACATGGCGAACGCCACGACTGCTTCACCTGCCATGATGGCGGCCCCCGCCTCGGAGCGCATCGCGCCGAAGCGGCTGTTCGCTTTCATCATCATGGTGTTCGGGATGTTCATGTCGATCCTGGACATTCAGATCGTCTCGGCCTCCCTGAGCGAAATCCAGGCCGGCCTGTTGGCGAGCTCGAGCGAGGTCTCCTGGGTCCAGACCGCCTATCTGATCGCCGAAGTGATCGCGATCCCGCTCTCCGGATTCCTGTCGCGCGCCTTCGGCACGCGGCTGCTGTTTGCGATCTCGGCCGCCGGCTTCACGATGTCGAGCCTGCTGTGCGGCTTCGCCACGACCATCGAAGAGATGATCCTCTGGCGCGCGCTTCAGGGCTTTCTCGGCGCCGGCATGATCCCGACGGTGTTCGCCTCGGCCTACACGGTGTTTCCGCGGTCGAAATTCCACATCGTCGGCCCCATCATCGGGCTTGTTGCGACCTTGGCTCCCACGATCGGACCGACCGTCGGCGGCTACATCACCGATTTGATGTCGTGGAACTGGCTGTTCTTCATCAACGTCGTGCCCGGCATCGGTATCACCCTCGGCGTGTGGGCGCTGGTGGATTTCGACGAGCCGCATTTCGAATTGCTCGATCGCTTCGACTGGTGGGGCCTGATCTTCATGGCCGGCTTCCTCGGCACGCTGGAATACGTGCTGGAAGAAGGCCCGCAATATGAATGGCTGCAGGACACGTCGGTGGCGATCTGCGCCTGGATCTGCGCCGTCTCGGCGATTGCCTTTTTCGTGCGCGTATTCACGGCCGCCGAACCGATCGTCAATCTGCGCACCTTCACCAATCGCAATTTCGCCGTCGGCTCCATGCTGCAATTCTGCATCGGCATCGGCCTCTACGGCCTGACCTACATCTATCCGCGCTATCTCGCCGAGGTGCGCGGCTACAGCGCGCTGATGATCGGCGAGACCATGTTCGTCTCGGGCATCACCATGTTCCTGGTCGCGCCGCTGGTCGGCCGGCTGATGGCGAGCCTGGACATGCGCTACATGATTGCATTCGGCCTGATCGTGTTCGCGATCGGCTCCTACCAGATGACCTGGATCACGCGCGATTACGATTTCTACGAGCTGCTCGTGCCGCAGATCCTGCGCGGCATCGGCATGATGTTCGCGATGGTGCCGACCAACAACATCGCGCTTGGCACGCTGCCACCTGACAAGGTGAAGAATGCGAGCGGCCTGTTCAATTTGATGCGCAATCTCGGCGGTGCGGTCGGGCTCGCCGTCATCAACACCGTGCTTAACGATCGCGCCGACTTGCACATCGCGCGTCTGCAGGAGCGCGTGACCTGGGGCAATGCAACCGCAACCGAAACCCTGACCATGCTGATGCAGAAATTCCAGGGGCTCGGCGATTCCTCGCTGATGGCGATGAAGCAGCTCAGCCAGATCGTGCACCGTCAGGCCGTGGTGATGAGCTTTGGCGACGCGTTCTTCATCCTGACACTGTTCTATCTGGGCCTCAGCGTGCTGGTTACGCTGCTGAACAAGCCGGCCTCGCCGTTCGGCGGTGGCGGCGACGCGCACTGAGCGAGCCACGCATACGGTGTCGTCGCCCGGCCAAATGAGCAATTGCGCATCAGGACCGGGCGCGTCGCACCAAAATGCAACACTCGTGCGTGATCTCGCGCGGGAGGCGTTGCAAAACGCGAATCATACATCTATAAAGCGCACCTCATTCAATCGAACCGGGGAGAGATTTGCATGATTTCGTCGCATTCGCAGATCGCGTTTCCGCGCTCGATGATGGTCTGGCTCGGTAATTTTTCGACCTGCTAGAGGTCGCTTCCGCCAGCTTCGATTGGGCCAGGGTTTTGCCCAAACGTCCCGATCGCTCCGCTTCCCAAGTCAAAGTCAGTTTTAAGTGACGCCGTCTCGGCCCTCGCGGCCGGCTTGCGTCCATCGATGGAGCCGGCCCGCGCCGACAGCGGCCGGATGATGTCATGACCGCTCTTTCAAGGAAGCCCGCGGCTATTCGCGTGGTCTTGCCCTTCGTGTTCCGGCACTGGCTGAAGCAGCCGGGGCGCACGCTTGCCATCGCGGTGGGCCTGCTCGGCGCAACGGTCGCCGACCTATTCATGCCGGTGTTCTCCGGGCATCTGGTCGATGCGCTGACGCGCGGCCCGTCCGAGCCCGATGCCCGTCATGCCGCGCTGGTGGCGCTGGGTGGCATCGTGGTGCTGGGTGCGGCGTCGATGGTGTTGCGCCTGAGTGGCCTGCAGGTGATCGTGCCGTTCACGCTGAAGATCATGTCCGACGTCGCGCAAGACGCGTTTCTGCGCGTGCAGCGCTTCTCGACCGACTGGCACGCCAACTCCTTTGCGGGCTCGACCGTGCGCAAGGTCACGCGCGGCATGTGGGCGCTAGACCTGCTCAACGACACCATCTTGCTGGCGCTGCTGCCGTCACTGGCCGTCCTGATCGGATCGATGATCCTGCTCGGCGTGCACTGGGCTTCGCTCGGCGCAGTGATCGCGCTCGGCGCGCTTCTCTATGTCACCATGACGGTGCTGTTCTCGACCCGCTACATCGCGCCGGCCGCGCGTGTCTCCAATGCCTGGGACACCAAGGTCGGCGGCACGCTGGCGGACGCGCTGACATGCAATGCGGTGGTGAAGTCCTTTGGCGCGGAAGCTCGGGAGGATGCGCGGCTGGCCCGCGTCATCATGCGCTGGCGCGTGCAGGTGCGGCGGACCTGGTTTCGCTACAACTACACCGCCATGGCGCAGCTCTCGCTGCTGCTATGCCTGCGGGGCTCCGTGATCGGCGGCTCGGTGCTGCTGTGGATGTACGGGCATGCCTCGCCCGGCGACGTCACCTATGTGCTGACGAGCTACTACGTCATCCACGCTTACTTGCGGGATGTCGGCATGCACATCAACAACCTCCAGCGTTCGGTCAACGACATGGAGGAGCTGGTGGCGATCCATGACGAGCCGATCGGCATCGCGGATGCCGTCGATGCGCGGCCGATCGCGATCGAGGGCGGCGAGATCGTGTTCGACGACGTCACGTTCCATTATGGCGGCCATCGCGCGCCGCTGTATGACGGGCTGTCGGTCAGGATCCGCGCCGGCGAACGTGTCGGCCTCGTCGGCCGCTCCGGCTCCGGCAAGACGACGTTCGTCAAGCTGGTGCAGCGGCTGTACGACGTCACCGGCGGCCGCGTGCTGATCGACGGGCAGGATATCGCGAAGGCCACGCAGCAATCGCTGCGCAGCCAGATTGCGATCGTGCAGCAGGACCCGATCCTGTTTCACCGCTCGCTTGCGGAGAACATCGCCTATGGCCGGCCCGGTGCCAGCCTCGAGGCGATCGAGCAGGCGGCGCGGCTGGCGAATGCGCACGACTTCATCCTGCGTTTGCCGAAGGGCTACGGCACGCTGGTCGGCGAGCGCGGCGTCAAACTCTCGGGCGGCGAGCGGCAGCGTGTGGCGCTGGCGCGCGCCTTCCTGGCCGATGCGCCGGTGCTGATCCTGGACGAGGCAACCTCGAGCCTCGACTCGGAATCGGAGGCGCTGATCCAGCAGGCGATGGAGCGGCTGATGAAGGGCCGCACCTCGATCGTGATCGCACACCGGTTGTCGACGGTGCGCAGCCTTGATCGCATCCTGGTGTTCGACCACGGCGAGATCGTCGAACAGGGCACGCACGCTCTGCTCGCGGGCAAGCCAGGAGGCATCTATCGCAGCCTGTTCGAGCGCCAGGTGGTGGAGCTCGGGCATATCGCAGCAGCGGAATGACGCGCGGCGGCGGGGCGCAAGTCCTGCCGTCACGCGGCCGAAGGAATCCGTGAAGGGTGAATGAGATGAAGGACCTGACGCGCGGCTCCATCGTGGGCCACATCCTGAGCATGGCGCCACCGATCGTGGTCGGCATGATCACGATCATGATCTGTCAGCTGGTCGACCTCTACTTCGTGTCCGGGCTGGGCGATGCCGCGGTGGCCGGCGTCGCGGCGGCCGGCAATGCCGGCTTTCTCGTCAACGGGCTGATGCAGGTGCTCGGCGTCGGCACGGTGGCGCTGGTCTCGCATGCCGTGGGCCGCAAGGATCGTGACGACGCCAATCTCATCTTCAACCAGTCGGTCGTGCTGTCGGTGCTGTTCGGGTTGTTGACGCTGCTCGCCGGCCTCGCACTGGCGCGCCCTTATATGCGCGCGATCGCGGTCGACGAGGCCACGATCGACGCTGGAGCCACCTATTTTCACTGGTTCGTGCCGGCGCTGGCGCTGCAATTCATCACGCAGGTGATGGGGGCTGCGCTGCGGGCCACTGGCATCGTGCGGCCGAGCATGCTGGTGCAGGTGCTTGCGGTGCTCATCAATATCGCGCTGGCACCGGTGCTGATCACGGGCTGGGGTACGGGGCACGCGTTCGGTGTCGCCGGAGCGGGCCTCGCAAGCTCGATCGCCGTCTTCATCGGCGTGCTGATGCTGTTCGCCTATTTTAGCAGGCTGGAGCGCTATGTCGCCTTCCATCCAGCGCAATGGCGTCCGCAGCTGCGGCAGTGGAGGCGGATCCTCAATGTCGGCCTGCCCGCGGGTGGGGAGTTCGCGATGATCTTCATCTTCATGGCCGCGATCTATTACGTGCTGCGCGATCTTGGTCCTGCCGCTCAGGCAGGTTTTGGCATCGGCACGCGCCTCATCGGCTTGATCCAGATGCCGGCCCTTGCCGTCGCTCTCGCGGCGGGGCCGATTGTCGGCCAGAATTTCGGTGCGGGGAACAGCGAGCGGGTGCGGGAGACGTTCGTCAGGGCGGCGCTGATTGCGACCGTCGTGATGTTCGTGCTCACGATCTTCGTGCAGCTCGCGCCCGGACTGTTGCTTGCCGGCTTCTCGAATGACCCGGAGACAATGAGGGTTGCGTTGCTGTTTCTGAAGATGATCTCGCTGAACATGGTGGCGCAGGGGTTGATCTTCACCTGCTCCAGCATGTTTCAGGGGCTCGGCAACACCAAGCCGGTATTGTGGAGCTCGGCAACGCGCGTCCTCACTTATTCGCTGCCGGCTATTTTTCTGTCGACGCGGCCGGGTTTTCGGATCGAGTATGTCTGGTATCTGTCGAACGCAGCGACAACGCTCCAGGCCGTCCAGAGCCTGTGGTTGCTGCGCCGCGAGTTCAGGAAACGCCTGGTCCCGCGCCAGCAGGCGGACGCTCCGAAGCAGGCGACGCCCGAATCCATTGCGCCGCCGGTGCGGGAGCCCGCGTAGCGGCGCATCCACGCTTGTCGCCCACCCGCGGCTCCGGCTAGTTTGCCGGGCCGCGGGATCGTGCGCGCCTGCATGGAATGGGAATGACCGAGGTCTTGAACGAGCAGCGACCGTCCATGCTCTCCGCGATCTGGGCGGCGCGCTATCGCACACCGGCACGTTTCGTCGCGCTGGTCGCGTTGTTGCTGCCGTGGACGACGACGGGTGTGACATTCGCGCTGATCCCCTGGCTGATCGCTTTCGCCTTTGTTGATCTGCGTGAGTTTCCGCGTTCGCTACTCCGCCCGGTCTGCCTGCTGCCGATCGCGCTGGTGGGTCTCGCCCTTGTCGGAACGCTCTGGTCCGACGTGTCCTGGCCGGAAAGGCTGCACGCAATCGGGCCGGTGTTGAAGCTCCTGGTGATCCCGCTCCTGATCTATCAGTTCGAGCGTTGGCCCTTCGGCAACTGGGTGTTCGCGGCCTTTCTCGCCTCCTGCGCGCTGCTGATGCTGTACTCCTTTGCCGTCGCGATCGACGCTGATTGGTCGCTGAAGCTCTATCTGTCGCGCGGACCCTACAAGGTCGAGAGCGGCGTCGCCGTGCGTAACTATATCGACCAGAGCCAGGAATTCGGGCTCTGCGCGATCGCGCTGGTCTATCCGATCGTGACGCTGTTTCGTGAAGGCCGCACCCGCATCGCGACGCTGCTCGCAGCGTTGTTGCTCGGCTTTCTCGTCAACATGATTTTCGTCGTGGTCTCGCGCACGGCGCTGGTGACGCTGCCGATCCTGGTCGCTGTGTTCGCGCTGCTGCATCTGCGCTGGCGTAAGGCCTTGCTGGCCGCGAGCGGGATGATTCTGGTTGCGGTCGCTCTCTGGTCCGTCTCGCCGCATCTGCGCGCGACCGTTGCGAAGTTCCAGGGCGACTATGAGATGAGTGCGCAGGACAAGAAGGTGAGCGGCATGGGCTCACGTCTGGAATATTGGCGGAAGTCGCTGGGATTCATCGCCGATGCGCCGCTGATCGGTCACGGCACCGGCTCGATCCGCGGTCTGTTCGCAAGCGTGGCGGCTGACCCGCACGACGATCCGCTGCGCGGAGAGATCGTCAGCAATCCGCATAATCAGACCTTGAGCGTGGCCGTGCAATGGGGCGTCCTGGGCGTCCTCGTTCTCTATGCGCTGTGGTTTGCGCATTTGCTGATGTTCCGCGGTGAGGGGCTGGCCTGTTGGATAGGCCTGCTGGTCGTGGTGCAGAATATGCTGTCCTCGCTGCTGAACTCCCATCTGTTCGACTTTGCGCCGGGTTGGATCTATGTGCTCGGCGTCGGTGTCGCCGGCGGCTTGGCGCTGGCGAAGTAGGCAAAGATAGAAGTCAAAGCGCGCCGATGCTGTTCCAGACGAGAGTAAGGCCCGACAGGAACAGCAGGCCGAGCACGACATCGCCGAAATGCTTGTCGCTCAGCGCGTGATAGACGCGCGCGCCGGCCCAGGCGCCGATCAGCGTGCCCGGGAATGCGACCATCGCGAGCCAGACCACCTTGAATGCGACCAGGCCCGAGGCCGTCTGCAGCACCAGCGCGGTGGCGAGCACCGTGAAATTGAACAGCTGGAAGATGCCGCGCCGCTCGTGCTTGTTCCAGCCGCGGATGTTGGCCCACAGGATCGGCAGCGGTCCCGACAATCCGGCGAGGCCGCCCAGAATGCCGCCGGCAAAGCCGATCGCACCGTCGGCGATGCGGCCGCCGAAGGTGATGGCGAACTGCTTCTTGTTGAAGTAGAGCGCGCTCGAGAAGATCAGCAGCAGCACGCCGACGCTGAGCTTGAACACTTTTGGATCGGCGGAGGCGACCAGCATGGTTCCGAGCGGCACGCCGATCAGCCCGCCGATCAGGAACGGCCACACCAGCGAGAGGTCGAAGCTCTTCCACATCGACGGCAGTGTCGAGGTCTGCGCGATCACCGAGCAGATCAGCACCAGGGGCACCGCGAGCGAGGGCGGTAGCACGTAGAGCCAGATGCCGAGCGCCATCAGCGCCGTACCGAATCCGGCGAGCCCCGAGACAAATCCGCCGGCCAGCGCGCCGAACAGGATCAGCGCGTAAGTGAATGTTTCCACAAATGAATTCCTGTCGGTTGCGGACAATCCCGAGCCGCGATCGCCTGATGGCGCATAGCACAGATGCGGCGCCGTCAGCATCAATAGATGTGTGCTAGACGATCTGCCTGGTATCGGCGGGCTTGTGCAGCGCGCCGACGAGGATGCGCAGCGCCTCCGTCAATTCCGATCGGTTGCGCGCTGCGCCGAGCGAGACGCGCGCCGCGTGCGGTGGTGGTTCTCCGACGGTGAAAGCCTCGCCGGCGACGATCGCGAGCCCGTTGCGCAGCAGATGCGCCGCGACGTCCGGCCGCCCCTCCGGCAAACGCAGCCACAGATGATGCGCGGCTGGCTTCGCCTGGAACTTAAAGCCCTTCAAGGCGCGCTGCGCCAGCTGCTGGCGGCCGACGGCCTCGTTGCGGATTGCGGTGATGATACGGTCGGCGACGCCGCTCTCGAGCCAATGCGTCACCAGCGCGACCATCAGCGGCGCCGGCATCTGCACGGTGGCCTGCAAGTGGCCGCGCATCTGAAGCTGTGCATCGCTATCGGGCGTCAGCAGATAGGCGACGCGCAGCGCGGGTGCGATGCATTTTGACAGCGTGGTCGCCAGATATGTCCGCTCGGGGATGAGGTTGGCGATCGGCGAGGCCGAGCGCTCAAGCAGCCCGTAGGCATCGTCCTCGATCAGCGTTGTGTCGGCATCGCGGATGATCTTTGCGATTGCGCTGCGCCGTTCGGGAGCAAGCGTCGCTGTGGTCGGATTGTGCAGCGTCGGAACGAGATAGACGGCTTTCGGCCTGTGGGTGCGACAGGCTTTCGCGAGCGCATCGGGCAGGATGCCGCCGTCATCCATGGCGACGCCGACGAGCTTGATATCGAGCTGCGCCGCGGCCGCCTTGATGCCGGGGAAGGTGAGGGCTTCCGTCAGCACGACATCGCCAGGCCGCGCAAGGTGCGCGAGCAGGTTGAACAGGATCGTCTGCGCGCCGGGAAAGATCACGAGCCTGTCGGCATGGGCATGCGGAACGCGCGCGCGCATCCAGCGCGCGGCGACCTCGCGCTCATGCGCGCTGCCGCCGGGCGGCTGATAATTCAGGAATGCAGTCAGGCCCGATTGCGCGCGAATGGCTTCGAGGCCAGCGATGATGCGCTCGTCGAGCTGCGCTTCGAGCGGGTGTGGCGGCACGTTCATCGAGAGGTCGATCGCGACGGGATGCGGCAGGTCGACCGCGCGGCGTGCACTGGTCTCCGACACGAACGAGCCCTGGCCGACGCGGGCCTCCATGATGCCGCGGCGCCGCGCCTCGGTGTAGGCGCGCGTCACCGTGGTCAGGTCGATGCCGAGCGCCTTGGCGAGTGCGCGCTGCGTCGGCAGTTGCTGTCCGCGCACCAGCCGGCCAGCGGCGATGTCGGCCTCCATGGCCTCGACGATGCGCTGGTAACGCGGCCCGCTGAGCTCCGAGATTGTAGGAGTCCAATCCATGCAACTTGGCTCCATATCCTTTGAATGTATGGATACAAGATATTATTGTATGGATCAACAAAACGGAAGAGGTGGGGTCATGGCGACCGGTTCAGTCTCTCTTGCAAAGGCGATGTGGCGCGGCTTTCGCGGCAAGTGCCCGAACTGCGGCGAAGGCCATTTGTTCGGCCGCTTCCTCAAAGTCGCAGATGCCTGCGACCATTGCGGCGAGGAGCTGTTTCACCAGCGCGCCGATGACTTCCCGGCCTATCTGGTGATGGTCGTGGTCGGCCACCTCGTGGTGCCGGCGATCCTCGCGGTCGAGACCGCCTATGCGCCGCCGGTGTGGCTGCAATTGGCGGTGTGGTTGCCGGTGACGCTGTTTGCTTCGCTCGCGCTGCTGCAACCGACCAAGGGCGCCATCGTCGGCCTGCAATGGCAGATCGGCATGCACGGCTTTGAGGCGGGCAAGCTGCGGCGCGAGGCCGGTCAGCTTGCGCCTGTGCTGGTGAAAGCGCCGCGCGCGGCCTGAGGCACGTCGCGGCGTTTACATCGCGCAGGCCGACGCTACACTCCGTCGTATCAAAACAAGAACGATGGAAACGCCGATGACTGCACGCGCAAAAACCTTCCTGCTCTGTCATGGCGCGTGGTCCGGCGGATGGTCGTGGCGGAAGATGCAGCCGCTGATGGCGCAGGCCGGGCACCGCCTGGTCGCGCCGACCTACACCGGGCTCGGCGAGCGATCGCATCTCGCCAGTCCCGCGGTCGATCTCGAGACGCATGTCCAGGACATTCTCAACGTCATCAAGTTCGAGGGCCTCAATGACATCGTGCTGCTCGGCCACAGCTATGGCGGCATGGTCGCCACCGGCGTTGCCGACCGCGTGCGAGAGCGCGTGGCGCAGCTGATCTATCTCGACGCCTTCGTGCCGCGCGATGGCCAGTCGCTGTTCGATCTCAACGAGGCCGGCCGCGAGCCGATGCGCAAGGCGGCGGCCGCCGGCGATGGTTACCGCATCCCGCCGAATCCGCCGCCGCCGGATACGCCGCAAGCCGATCTCGACTGGCTCAACGCGCGCCGCATCGACATGCCGATCAAATGCTTCGAGACGAAGCTGAAGCTCGGGCACGGCGACCCAGCGATGCCGCGCAGCTATATCTATTGCAAACGCATTCCGCCGGGCGATGTGTTCGGGCAGTTCGCCAAGCGAACCAGGAGCGAGGAGGGCTGGCGCTATTTCGAGCTCGACGCCAGTCACGCGCCGAACGTCACGGCGCCGGAGGCGCTGATGGGTGTCTTGAACGAGATCGTCGTCTAACTCACAGTCGTCGTTCCGGGGCTCGCGAAGCGAGAGCTATGATGCGCAATTGCGCATCTGAGAATCCATTCCGCCACGATCTCTGCCGCTCGATGGATTCCGGGCTCGTGCTACGCACACCCCGGAATGACACTTGTTGAATGGCTGCTCGCTCGGTCCCAAAATGGTGAGGGGCCCGATGCGTCAGCATCGAACCCCTCGTTGCAAGAGATCAGCCGGCCTGTAAGCCGGGTTCTGTAGGGCACCGTCCGCTTGCGCGCACGATACGTGACGGCCATTCCTCTGGGGCCATGTTTGCACATGGCCTCGAGCAACCTACCCGGACGGCGGGCCTGACATCGCCCCGCGGCGTTATCGCTTGCGCGAACAGCCCGCTTAAGCCGTCCCTATTCGGTTTTGCTCCCGGTGGGGTTTACCATGCCGGCTCCGTTGCCGGCGCCGCGGTGCGCTCTTACCGCACCTTTTCACCCTTACTTCCTCCGAGGAGGAAGCGGTTCGTTCTCTGTGGCACTTTCCCTGGGGTCGCCCCCGCCGGACGTTATCCGGCACCGCATGTCAAGGGAGCCCGGACTTTCCTCCCCGGCGGCCTTTCGGCACCTGCCGGAGCGGCCGTCCGGCCGACTGACGGGCTACGCATGGAGCATTTGTGACGGTTCCGTCAAGGCGATATCGCCGCGCACGCCTTGCCCGAAATAAATTATCCTGAAGATTGTCGTTTGGCGCATCCCCCGTTCGACTGGTGTCGGCGATCAAGCCGAACAACAGGAGTGACCCATGCAGTATCTGCTGCTGATCTACCGGAGCGAAGCTCAGTTGAGCAACATGACCCCTGCCGCCCGTCAGAAGATGTCTGAGGAATACGGCACCTACACGCAGTCGATCATCCAGAGCGGCCATTTCAAGGCTGGTGACGGGCTCCAGCCGAGCACCACCGCGACCACCGTGCGTGTGCGGGATGGCAAGACCCTGACGACCGACGGACCGTTCGCGGAGACGCGCGAACAACTTGGCGGCTACTATCTGGTCGACGCCAAGGATCTCGACGCCGCCGTCGCACTGGCCGCTCGGATTCCCGGAGCCAGGGACGGCTCGATCGAAGTCAGGCCGGTCATGATCTACAAGTGATTGCCGCGACCGACATCGACAAGATCTTTCGCGACGAGGCGGGGCGGGCGCTGGCCACGCTGATCCGCCTCGTCGGCGATTTCGATCTCGCCGAGGACGCGCTCCAGGACGCCTTTGCGGTGGCGCTGGAGCGCTGGTCGGCGGGCGAGGTCCCCGACAATCCGCGCGCCTGGCTGGTCAATGTCGGTCGTAACAAGGCGATCGACCGCGTCCGCCGCCGGGCCGCCTTTCGCGGCAAGCAGCAGGCGCTGCTGCATGAGCTCGAGTTCAACGCAGATGCGCCGGTCGAGCCGCCGGCCATGCTCGATGATGACATGCTGCGGCTCATCTTCACCTGCTGCCATCCGGCCTTCGCGCCCGAGGTTCAGGTCGCGCTGACGCTGCGCACGGTGTGCGGCCTCTCCGCCGCGCAGGTCGCGCGCGCCTTTCTCGTCGGTGAGGATGCGATGGCGCAGCGCCTCGTTCGCGCCAAGCAGAAGATCAGGCTTGCCGGCATTCCCTATGAAGTGCCCGAGCGCGGCGCGCTGGCGCCGCGGCTCGACGGCGTGCTTGCCGTGATCTATCTCGTCTTCACCGAAGGCTATGTCGCGACCTCAGGCGCGGATTTGATGCGGCCCGATCTCGCGGTCGAGGCGATCAGGCTCGGCCGCCTGCTCGATCGCCTGATGCCCGATCGCGCCGCGATCAAGGGCTTGCTGGCCTTGATGCTGCTGCACGATGCGCGCCGTGCCGGGCGCGAGACTGCGGCTGGCGATATCGTGCTGCTGGAAGAGCAGGACCGCTCGCTCTGGGATCGCGCGCAGATCCAGGAGGGCCTGCGACTCGTCGATGACGCGCTGCGTGTGCCGGGCCGGCCTCGGCCCTATGCGGTGCAGGCCGCGATTGCCGCGCTGCATGCCCGCGCGCCGAGCTTCGAGGCGACCGATTGGCGGCAAATCGCCGGCCTTTACGAGGTTCTCCTGCGCATCAGCCCGTCGGCGGTGATCGAGCTCAACCATGCCGCCGCGATCTCGATGGTCGACGGCCCGGCGCGCGCGCTCGATCTCGTCGACGCGATCACGGCGCGCGGCGGCCTCGATGGCTACGAGCTGCTGCCCGCGGTGCGCGCGGATTTGCTGCGGCGGCTGGAGCGAAAGCAGGAGGCGCGCGAGGCTTATGCCGTGGCGAGCGAGGCGACGCAGCTGGAGCCGTTGCGGCGGTTATATGCGCGGCGGGTGAGGGAGATGGACGACTAGCGCCGTCACTTCGACGCGACGGCCGTCCCGTCCGCCGGCAGGCTCCCCAGCAGCGCTTGCAACGTGGTCAGCGTCGAATGATCGGCAACACCATCGAGCCGCGCCGGGCGGAAATGGCGCTGGAAGGCGGTGACGACTTCCATCGTCGCAGCGTCGTATTTGCCGGTGAGCGGCACGCCATAGCCGTAGCGGGCGAGCGCCTGCTGCAGGCTCAGCACCGCGTCGCTGATGGTGCCGAGCATCAGGGTTTCGCCGCGCACGATCGGGGCGGGCGTCACCCAGTGGCCGACGCCGGAATTGGCCAGCGAATGCCAGGGAAATTTTTCGCCGGGATCCTTCTTGCGCGCGGGCGCGACGTCGGAATGACCGAGCACCCGTTGCGGCACGATCTTGCGGCGAAGGATGATGCCGCGGCATAGCGCGATGACCGCTGCGATCTGGCGCAGCGGATATTCGGGATAGCCCCAATCGTGGCCGCGATTGATGATCTCGATCCCGATCGAGCAGGAGTTGATGTCGTCCTCGCCGGCCCAGGACGAGACGCCGGCGTGCCAGGCGCGCCGTGCTTCGGGGACGCATTGAACGATGCGGCCGTCCTCCAGCACGACATAATGCGCCGACACTTCGGTGCCCGCCGTGCACAGCCGCGCCAGCGCGCCCTCGACGTCGGGCATGCCGGTGTAGTGCAGCACGATCATGTCGGGCTGCCGGCCCTTGTTGCGCTCGCCATGGTTGGGCGAGGGGATGATGTCGGAGACGGTCGACGAATCCGGCTCGAAGGTCCGCATGTTCGCCGCGGCCTTGGGAACCGGGAGAACGCGCTGACGCTTCGAATCAGTTCCAGACGGCGTGGACGGACCGGACGACATAAACAAACTCAGGTCGGACAGGATAATGGGCCAAGCCCTTCTCTTTACTATTTCTTTACTGTCCGGTTCGCGCAATCGCGCGGTGCGGTTAACGGGCGCATTTTCGGCTCAGTGTGTGGATGACGCATCACCGCCCAAGGACCTTTTCGACTTGTAACGAGCCGATCAACGCTTTCTTAACGCTAAGCGCCGTTACTGAGAGATGAAGAGCCGACCCGCGTCCGGAGGCGGCCAAAAGCGTTTTTGGCTCGAAATCCCATGGTTGCCCGACATATTCCACTGGGAACACCGGGTCTGCGGCCTGGGACGACCGGGCTCGGCGCGTATGCTGGATTGGGGCTTTGTCGTGGAACCGCCGCGACGCGGAATTATTCGAGGCGTGATGGGCTGCTTCGCCCCCGGTTTGACCTGCCTGCTCTCCTGCGTACCCGGCGGGCGCGACGCATGAGTGCCGCACCGCACATTCCCGTGCTGGGCCGCGAGGCGATCGAGCATCTCGCGCCGCGCGAGGGCGGCATCTATGTCGATGCCACCTTCGGTGCCGGCGGCTATAGCCGCGCCATTCTCGAAGTGCCGGGAACCCGGCTCATTGCCATTGATCGCGACCGCACCGCCATCGCCGGCGGCGCCGAACTGGTCGCGGGTTCCGCCGGCAGGCTGACACTGGTCGAGGACCGCTTCTCCAACCTCGCCGAGGTCTGCGCGGCGCAAGGCGTCGAAGCAATCGACGGCGTCGTGATGGACGTCGGGGTCTCCTCGATGCAACTCGACCAGGCCGGTCGCGGCTTCTCGTTCCGCCTCGACGGTCCGCTCGACATGCGGATGGGGCAGACGGGACCGACCGCGGCCGACGTCGTCGCGCGCGCGTCGGAAAGCGATCTCGCCGACATCATCTATCTATTCGGCGAGGAGCGCCATTCGCGCCGCGTCGCCCGCGCCATCGTCGCCGACCGGCAGGAGACGCCGTTCACGACCACACGCGCGCTCGCCGATCTCGTCGGCAGGGTGGTGCGCTCGAAGCCCGGCGACATTCATCCGGCGACGCGGACGTTCCAGGCGCTGCGTATCTTCGTCAATGAGGAACTCGAGGAGCTGCAGACTGCGCTTGCCTCGGCCGAGCGCGTGCTCAGGCCCGGCGGCCGTCTCGTCGTGGTCTCGTTCCACTCGCTGGAAGACCGCATCGTCAAGAATTTCCTCTCCGAGCGCTCGAAGACCGGCGGCGGCTCGCGGCACCTGCCGGAAGTGGCGCAAGGCGCGCCGAGCTTCCGGCTGCTGACGCGGCGGCCCGTGATCGCCGGCGAAGAGGAAGTCGCGCACAATCCGCGCGCACGTTCTGCAAAGCTGCGCGCCGCCGAGCGCACTTCGGCGCCGGTGCATGCCGACGACGAGCCATCGTCCTGGCCAAAACTCTCCGACGTGATGAGGGGCGGCTAGCACATGCGCTTCATCCACCTCCTCGTCATCGGTGCGCTGATCTTCGCGGCCGCCTATGTCTACCGGATCAAGATGGATTCCACCGCCCGCACCGAGAAGGTGCTGCGGCTGCACGCCGAGATTCGCGAGCAGCGCGACGCCATCGCGCAGCTGCGCTCCGAATGGGCCAAGCTCGATGCGCCCTTGCGGCTACAGGGCCTCGTCGAGCGGCATCTGCCGCTCAAGCCCGTCAACGGCACGCAATATGATTCACTGAAGAACCTGCCGGATCGTCCGCCGCGGATGTTCAGGCCGGGCGAGCCCGATCCGATCGGCGCCATGCTCAACACCATCGAAGCAGCGAGCGATCCTGATACCGTAACGGGCTCCGTGCCTCAGCCTGAGGACAAGCAATGAGCGCTTTGACTCCGGCCAAACCCAAGCCGACCGAACCCTGGCGGCAGCGCCTGGTCCGCAGCCTGCTCTACGGGCGCAATGTCGACCGCCAGGCGAAGGCCCGGGCGCGCGTTGGCCTGGCGATGCTGGCCTTCGGAACCATCTACGCCCTGATCGGCGGCCGGCTCGTGATGTTCGCGATCGGCGCCGACGCCCACAGCGCGCGGCGCGCCGCCTCGCAGGAAGTGGTCGCGACTGCGCGGCCCGACATCGTCGACCGCAACGGCGCGATCCTTGCGACCGACGTCAAGGCCGCCAGCATGTTCGGCGAGCCGCGCCGCATCATCGACAAGGACGAGGCGATCGAGCTTCTGACCGCGACGGTGCCCGACCTCGACGAAGCCGAGGTGCGCGAGCGCCTGAAAACGCGCAAGGGTTTCGTTTGGCTCAAGCGCGAGATCACGGCGAAGCAGCAGCAGGACATCCACAAGCTCGGCATCCCCGGCATCGGCTTCCTGCGCGAGAACAAGCGCGTCTATCCGACCGGCAATGAGGTCGCCCACCTCATCGGCCTGGTCAACATCGACAACCAGGGCATTGCCGGCATGGAGAAGTGGCTCGATAACCAGGGCCTCGCCGATCTCCATCGCGCCGGCTTTGCCATCGACCGGCTGCAGAAGCCGGTCGAGCTGTCGGTCGACCTGCGCGTCGAGCACGCGCTGCGCGACGAGCTGCTCAAGGCCAAGGAGAAGTTCCACACCAAGGCGGCCTCCGGCCTCGTCACCAACGTCAACACCGGCGAAATCATCGCGATGGTCTCGGTGCCGGATTTCGACCCGAACAATCCGAAGGAAGCCCACGATCCCGACCGCATCAACCGCCTGACCACCGGCGTCTACGAGATGGGCTCGACCTTCAAGGCCTTCACGCTCGCGATGGCGCTCGACACCGGCAAATACGGTCTCGACTCGCTGTGGGATGCGCGCGGGCCGCTGCACTACGGCAAGTTCGCGATCCATGACGACGAGCCGAAGGGCCGCTTCCTCAACATGAAAGAGGTGTTCACCTTCTCCTCCAACGTCGGCGCGGCGCGGATTGCGCTGTCGCAGGGCGTGGAGGCGCACAAGGCGTTCCTGCGCAAGATGGGACAGCTCGAGCGGCTTCGCACCGAGCTGCCGGAAAGCGCTTCGCCGATCCTGCCGCGGCGCTGGAGCGAACTGAACACCATCACCATCGCGTTCGGCCACGGCATGGCGGTCGCGCCGCTGCAGGCGGTGATGGGCGTCAGCGCGCTCGCCAATGGCGGCCTTCTGATTCCGCCGACCTTCCTCAAGCGCTCCGAGGAGGAGGCGCGGGCGATCGCCAAGCGCGTGATCAAGCCCGAGACCTCGGACAAGATGCGCTTCCTGATGCGGCTGAACGCCGAGATCGGTACGGCGCGCAAGGCCGACGTGAAGGGCTATTATATCGGCGGCAAGACCGGCACCGCGGAAAAGGTGGTCAACGGCCGCTACGCCAAGAAGCGGGTGCTGACCGCGTTCACCGCGATCCTGCCGGCCGACAAGCCGAAATACCAGCTCCTGATCATGCTCGACGAGCCGCAGCCGCTGAAGGAAACCTACGGCTTCATCACGTCGGGCTGGAACGCCGTCCCGACCGCCGGCAACGTCATTACCCGGATCGGACCGCTTCTCGGCATCGAGCCCCGCTACGACCTGCCGCCTGCTGACCGCCTTATTCTTGCAGCATCCAGGACAACCCAGTAATCAATCGGGTAGGCCGTAGCCGCTGCTGAGTCGGGGATTTCCCGCAAGTTTCGGCTTTCCGGCACGGCAACTGGAAGACCATGAAGCTGCGCGACCTCTTGGGTCAGGATGTCTTGGGCAATGATGCCGCAATCGAGCCCGCTGTCGCGGCGCTCGACGTGAGCGGCATTGCGCTCGACAGCCGTGTGGTCAGGCCGGGTGATCTCTTCTTTGCGCTCGCCGGCAGCAAGACCGACGGCGCGCGCTTCGTCGATGCGGCGGTCGCGGCCGGCGCGGTGGCTGTGGTCGGCGATCACGAGCCTGATGACTGCAAGGTGCCGTTCGTCGCTGTCGGCAATCCGCGCCGCGCGCTGGCGATGGCCGCCGCAAAGTTTTTCCCGGCACAGCCTGCAACCATCGCCGCTGTGACCGGAACCAGTGGCAAGACCTCGGTTGCCGCGTTCACGCGCCAGATCTGGGAGCGGCTGGGACATGCGTCCGCCAGCATCGGCACCATCGGCCTCGTCTCGCCGAAGCGCACCGTCTACGGCTCGCTGACGACGCCGGATCCGATCGCGCTGCACCAGCAGCTCAATGAGATCGCGCAGGAGGGCGTGACGCATCTTGCGTTCGAGGCGTCGTCGCACGGTCTCGATCAATATCGCCTCGACGGCGTGCGTGTCTCCGCCGGCGGCTTCACCAATCTTTCGCGCGATCACATGGATTACCATCCGACCGTCGCGCATTATCTCGCTGCAAAGCTCAGGCTGTTCCGCGAGCTCGTTCCGCCCGGCGGCGCCGCGGTGATCTCCGCCGATCATGATTGCTCGGCGGAGGCGGTTGATGCTGCGAAGACGCGCGGTCTGCGCGTGATGGCGGTCGGCCGCAACGGCGATGGGTCAGGCGAGGGTATCCGTCTCGCCGAGGCGGTGGTCGAAGGCTTCTCGCAAAAGCTTGCGCTCGAGCATCGCGGCAAGAATTATGCGGTGCGACTGCCGCTGGTCGGCGAATTCCAGATCGAGAATGCGCTGGTGTCGGCCGGTCTTGCGATCGGCACCGGCAGTGATGCAGCCAATGTGTTTGCGAGCCTCGAGCATCTCGAAGGCGCCAAGGGCCGGCTCGAGCGCGTCGGCGAGCGCAACGGCGCGCCGATCTTCGTCGACTACGCCCACAAGCCCGATGCGCTGGCGAAAGCGTTGCAGGCACTGCGCCCTTACGCGAAGCGCAGGCTGGTTGTCGTGTTCGGCGCCGGCGGCGATCGTGACGCCGGCAAGCGGCCGATCATGGGCGAGATCGCGGCGGAGAATGCCGACCGCGTCATCATCACCGACGACAATCCGCGCAGCGAAAAGCCCGAATCCATTCGCGCCGCGATCCTCGCTACCGCAAAAGGCGCGCGCGAGATCGGCGACCGCGCAGCGGCGATCCGCACTGCGATCGAGGAGCTCGAAGATGGAGATGCGCTGCTCGTTGCCGGCAAGGGGCACGAGACCGGGCAGATCGTCGGCGGCGAGGTTCTGCCGTTCAGTGATCACGAGGCGGTCGCCGCCGCATTAGCATCGAGGGTCGCATGAGCGGGCCATTATGGACGGTTGCCGAGGTGGCGCGTGCGCTGGGCGCGGATGGATCATTCCCGGACACGCCGATCGACTTCGTCACCCAGGACAGCCGCCTGGTGAAGCCGGGCAGCCTGTTCGTTGCGCTATCCGGTACGCCGAGCGGTGGCTTCATCTCGGCCTTCGCCAGTGCGCGCGACGGTTGGGAGTTCGCGGACAGGGCGGAAGCCTCCGGCGCGGTTGCGATGATCGTGCCGCATCAGATCGCGGGCGTTCGCGTTCCGCAGATCGTGGTGAAGGACACGCTGATCGACGGCCTCTGGGGCCTCGCACGCGCTGCACGTGCGCGATTTCGCGGGCCAGTGATTGGGCTCACCGGCAGCGCCGGCAAGACCAGCACCAAGGAATTTCTGGCGGCCTATCCCAATGCCTATGCGAGCCCCTCCAGCTTCAACAACTTCTGGGGCGTGCCGCTGACGCTGTGCAACGCCCGGCCCGATGCCAGTCTCTGGGTCGTCGAGATGGGCATGAACCAGACTGGCGAGATCGCGCGGCTCAGCGAATTGACGCGGCCAACGGTCGCGCTGGTCGTCAATGTCCAGCCGGTGCATCTGGAAAAGCTCGGCTCGCTCGACGCGATCCGACGCGAGAAGGTGTCGATCGCGCTCGGCCTGCCCGAGGACGGCGTGCTGGTGCTGCCGGCCGGGATCAAGGCGCCCGACTGGAAGGGCAAGGTGGTGCGCTTCGGGGAGAAAGCCGAGGTGCACGAGGTCGCGCACGCCCCACATGGCGAGAGCTGGCAGATCGTGGCCGGGATCGGCAAGAAGGAGATCGCCTTCAGCCTCACGCCGGGCGCACCGCACCGCGTGCAGAACGCGCTCGCTGCGCTCGCTTCAATCCATGCCGCGCATCTCGATGTGGCGACGCTCGCCATCAAGCTCGACCGCGTCGGCATCATGACCGGCCGCGGCGTGGAGCAGGCGGTCGGTGGCGTCACCGTGATTGACGACAGCTTTAACGGCAATCCGGCGAGCGTGGCTGCTGCGCTGCAAAGTCTGCTGGCGCGCAACATGACCGGCGGCCGCCGCATTGCGGTGCTTGGCGACATGCTGGAACTGGGCGACGACGCACCAAGCTACCACACCGCCCTCACAACGCATCTCGACGGCATCGACGGCATCTACTGCGTCGGCCCGCTGATGCGTCACCTCTATGACGCGCTTCCCGCCGGCAAACGGCTCGGCTGGCACGACGATCCCGCGACGCTTAGAGCCAGTGAGGTTGCGGGCTTGCTGAAGGCAGGCGATGTCGTGGTTGTCAAGGGCAGCAAGAAGATGTTCTGGGTCAACAAGTTTGTGCCGGGCCTAGTGGCCGCCTTGCAGGCAAAGGCGTAAACTGCTTGGAAAGCGTCGTTCCCGAATCCCACCGTATTTGCGGTGCAAAACCGGCAGGTTTCCTGCCGTCAAGTTTCTTGGAGGTCGCCCGCCCCATGCTGAAGATACGCGAACGCGCGTGCGGCGACATCTGCGTCTGAAAAATCTCTGCGTGCGAAAGGCGCCATAGGACCGTCTGAATGTTTTACTGGCTGATCGAGCTCTCCAACACATTTCCGAGCTTCGGTGCCGTGCGCACCGTTCTGAACGTCTTCCGCTACATCACCTTCCGCACCGGCGGCGCCATCGTCACTGGCGCGCTGTTCGTGTTCCTGTTCGGGCCCTGGATCATCGATCATCTCCGCATCCGCCAGGGCAAGGGCCAGCCGATCCGCACCGACGGTCCGCAATCGCATCTGGCCAAGAAGGGCACGCCCACCATGGGCGGGCTGATGATCCTGTCCGGCCTCACGGTCGGCACCGTGCTGTGGTGCAATCCGCTCAATCCCTATGTCTGGATCGTGCTGGCGGTGACGCTCGGCTTCGGCTTCGTCGGCTTCTATGACGACTACCTCAAGGTGACCAAGCAGACCACGAGCGGGTTCGGCGGCAAGCTGCGCCTCCTGATCGAGGGAATCATCGCGCTGGTCGCCTGCTATGCGCTGGTGCGGCTGAACCGCGATCCCGCGTCGACCGCGCTGACGATTCCCTTTCTGAAGGACACCGTGCTGCATTTCGGCTGGTTCTTCGTCGTGTTCGGCGCCTTCGTCATCGTCGGCGCCGGCAATGCGGTGAACCTCACCGATGGTCTTGACGGCCTCGCCATCGTGCCGGTGATGATCGCGACCGCGAGCTTTGCGATGATCGCCTATCTCGCCGGCAACGCGGTGTTTGCTGACTATCTCCAGATCAAATATGTCGCCGGTACCGGCGAGCTCGCCGTGCTCTGCGGCGCGCTGCTCGGCGCCGGCCTCGGCTTCCTCTGGTTCAACGCGCCGCCGGCCTCGATCTTCATGGGCGACACCGGCTCGCTCGCGCTCGGCGGCATGCTCGGTGCGATCGCGGTCGCGGTGAAGCACGAGATCGTGCTTGCGGTGATCGGCGGCCTGTTCGTGCTGGAGGCGGTCTCCGTCATCGTGCAGGTGGTGTCGTTCAAGCTCACGGGCAAGCGCATCTTCCGCATGGCGCCGATCCACCACCATTTCGAGCAGCTCGGCTGGACCGAGCCGCAGATCGTGATCCGCTTCTGGATCATCTCGGTGATGTTGGCGCTCGCCGGCCTCTCCACGCTGAAGCTGCGGTGATCATGGTCGCGGTGATTCAATCTTGCTGTCATTCCGGGGCTTGCGAAGCGAGAACTATGGTGCGCGGTTGCGCACCTGAGAAACTCGAGATTCCGGGTTCGACGCTGTCGCGTCGCCCTGGAATGACCGGGGTCTAGGCATGATTCCCGTTACTTCCTTCGCCGGCAAGACGGTCGCGGTGTTCGGCCTCGGCGGTTCGGGGCTCGCCTCCTGCCACGCGCTGAAAGCGGGTGGTGCCGAGGTGATCGCCGCCGACGATAATGCGGAGAACGTCGCCAAGGCAGCACAGGCCGGTTTCATCACCGCGGACCTGCGCAACGTCTCCTGGGCGAATTTCGCAGCGCTGGTGCTCGCGCCCGGCGTGCCGCTGACGCATCCGGTGCCGCACTGGAGCGTGCTGAAGGCGCGTGAAGCCGGCGTCGAGGTGATCGGCGATATCGAGCTGTTCTGCCGCGAGCGGCGCCGTCACGCCCCGAACGCGCCGTTCGTCGCCATCACCGGCACCAATGGCAAGTCGACCACGACGGCCCTGATCGCGCATCTGACGAAAGTCGCCGGTTACGACACCCAGATGGGCGGCAACATCGGCACCGCGATCCTGTCGCTGGAGCCGCCGCGCATGGGCCGCGTCCACGTCATCGAGATGTCGTCCTACCAGATCGACCTCACGCCCTCGCTCGATCCCTCCGTCGGCATCTTGCTCAATGTCAGCGAAGACCACATCGATCGTCACGGCACGATCGAACATTACGCCGCGGTGAAGGAGCGCCTCGTTGCAGGCGTGCAGGCAGGCGGCACCTCGATCATCGGCGTCGATGACGGCTATTGCCGCGACATCGCCGACCGGCTCGATCGCGCCGGCAAGAACGTGGTGCGGATCTCCGTCAAGAATCCGCTGGCTTCCGGCATTCACGTCGAGCACGGCACCATCGTGCGCACGGCGGGCGGCGCGCGAGGCGAAGTCGCGAAGCTCGGCGGCATCGGTTCGCTGCGCGGCCAGCACAATGCGCAGAACGCAGCCTGCGCCGCCGCGGCCGCGCTCGCGATGGGCATCAGCCTGGACGCGCTGCAGAACGGCCTGCGCAGCTTTCCGGGCCTGGCGCACCGCATGGAGCAGGTCGGCCGCCGCAGCAACGTTCTGTTCGTCAACGATTCCAAGGGCACCAACGCGGACGCCACCGCGCATGCGCTGTCGTCCTTTGCCGACATCTTCTGGATCGCGGGCGGCAAGCCGAAGGCGGGCGGCATCACCAGCCTGACCTCCTTCTTCCCGCGCATCCGCAAGGCCTATCTGATCGGCGAAGCCGCGCAGGAGTTTTCCGGCACGCTTGGTTCGGTCGCGCACGAGATCAGCCAGACGCTTGATGTCGCGGTCGACCATGCCGCGCGTGACGCGGAAGCCTCGGGGTTTGCCGACGCAGTCGTGCTGCTGTCGCCGGCCTGCGCCTCCTTCGACCAGTACCGCAACTTCGAGATCCGCGGCACCAAGTTCCGCGAATTGGTGCAGGCGCTGCCGGGCGTGAAGCCGGTGGTGTGAGGATGCCGCGGCGACGCTGGATCGGACTTGTCGTCGCTCTGGCTGTGCCGGTCGGTTTCCTCTGTGTCGTCCTCTTCGATAGCGTCATGCACGAGTTCGGCGCGTGCCGCGTCGTTCGCCAGAAGTTGTTCGCCTCTCCGAGCGGCGCCAAGCTGGTCGTCGTGGTCTGGAAGACGTGCGGAACGACGGTACCGGAGAGCACGCAAGCCAGCATCATTGCGCGCGGCCGGACGTTCTCGCCCGAGAGCACGCCGACCTTTGTCAGCGTGCGCGGGCATCTCGAGGTCGTCGTCGCCTGGAGCAGCGAGCGGGCAGTCAGGATCGGCTTCATTCCGGAGCCGGACCAGATCTACAAGCGCGAGCAGCGTGCCGGGGATATCGCGATCGACTACGAATAGGGCCGCGGGCGGATCTACCGCCAAAGATATCCATTCCCTTAACCCCCCGGTAACCAACCTCGGCGACCAATGGGCTGACCTCTGTCCGAAAGCGGCCGCCCATGCTCTCCCGTGAAGAACGCACCCCCTTTACCGAGTGGTGGTGGACCGTCGATAAGCCGCTGCTCGGCGCGATCCTGGTGCTGATGCTGACCGGCGTCATCCTGTCGCTGGCGGCGAGCCCGCCGGTCGCGACCCGCATCGGCCTCGATCCCTTCCACTTCTTCAGCCGCCACGTGATGTTCCTGGCGCCGTCCTTCATGGTGCTGGTCGGCGTTTCCTTCCTGTCGCCGCGCTCGATCCGGCGCAGCGCACTGATCATCTTCACCGTCAGCATCATCCTGATCGTCGTGACACTCGCCATCGGCCCCGAGGTGAAGGGCTCGCGGCGCTGGATCACGCTGCTCGGCGTCAACATCCAGGCCTCCGAAATCGCAAAGCCCTCGTTCGTCGTCATCGCGGCCTGGCTGTTCGCGGAATCGACCAAGCGGCCGGAAATGCCGGCGACGTCGATGGCGCTGGTGCTGCTGTTGATGCTGGTGTCGCTGCTGGTGATGGAGCCGGATTTCGGCCAGACCATGCTGATCCTGATGGTTTGGGGCTCGCTGTTCTTCATCGCGGGCATGCGCATGATCTGGGTGTTCGGCCTTGCGGGTCTCGGCGCGGCCGGTCTGTTCAGCGCTTACCTGTTCGTTCCGCACGTCGCGGGCCGCATCAAGCGCTTCATGAACCCGGCCTCCGGAGACACCTTCCAGGTCGATACCGCGATGGAGGCCTTCTACAACGGCGGCTGGTTCGGCTTGGGGCCTGGCGAGGGCATCGCCAAGCGCAGCCTGCCGGACAGCCACACCGACTTCGTGTTCGCGGTCGCCGCCGAAGAGTTCGGCATCATCCTGTGCCTCGCCATGCTGGCGCTGTTCGCCTTCGTCGTGATCCGCACGCTGTCGCGCGCCTATGCCAACGAGGACATGTTCTCGCGCTTTGCCGCCTCGGGCCTCGCCATCCTGTTCGGCGTGCAGGCGGCGATCAACATGTCGGTCAACCTCCAGCTCATCCCCGCCAAAGGCATGACGCTGCCGTTCATCTCTTATGGCGGTTCCTCGATCGTGTCGTTGGCTTACGGCGTTGGCATGATGCTGGCTCTGACACGGCTGCGTCCGCGCACCGAGGTCGAGGCCAGCGGCCACGCCGACGCGATGCGGAGTTACGCGTAAGCCTCATTGCGAGGAGCTCGTGACAAAATTGCAAAGCAATTTTGCACTGGAGCGACGAAGCGATCCAGAGTGTCTCCGCGGACGCAGTCTGGATTACTTCGCTGCGCTCGCAATGACGAGAAAGACCTTGTAAAAGGCCTCTCTATGGACACCTCCCCTTTGATTCTTCTCGCCGCGGGCGGCACCGGCGGCCATCTGTTTCCGGCTGAGGCGCTCGGTGTCGAGCTGATCCGGCGTGGATTTCGCGTACGCCTCGTTACGGATGAGCGCGCGCTGCGCTATAGCGGGCTGTTCAGCAAGGACATGATCGACGTCGTTGCGAGCGAGACCGCGCGCGGCCGCAATCCGCTTCAGATCGCCTATGCCGGGCTCACGCTCGCCACCGGCACGCTGTCCGCCTACGGCCTGATCAAGCGATTGAAGCCCGTTGCCGTCGTCGGCTTCGGCGGCTATCCGACATTGCCGCCGTTGGTCGCTGCGAAATTCGCGGGCGTGCCCGGCATCATCCACGATGCCAATGCCGTGCTCGGCCGCGCCAACCGGTTCCTGTCGGGCCGCGTTCGCGCCATCGCGACGTCGCTGCCGGGCGTGCTCGACCGCGATCCAGCGCTGGCAGGCAAGACCACGACGGTCGGCACGCCGATGCGGCCAGCGGTGCTTGCCGCTGCGGCGGTGCCATATGCCGCCCCCGAAGTGAACGGCCCGCTGCACCTTCTCGTCGTCGGCGGCAGCCAGGGCGCGCGTATCATGGCCGATATCGTGCCGGGCGCGATCGAACGGCTCGAGCCCGCATTGTGGGGCCGGCTCATCCTGACCCAGCAGGTCCGCGACGAAGACATGGGCCGCGTCCGCGCGGTCTACGACAAGCTCAAGATCAAGGCCGAACTGGCGCCGTTCTTCACCGATCTGCCGGCGCGGCTCGCCTCCAATCATCTGGTGGTGTCGCGCTCCGGCGCCGGCACGGTGGCCGAGCTCGCCGCGATCGGCCGGCCCTCAATCCTGGTGCCGCTGCCCGGCTCGATCGACCAGGACCAGTTCGCCAATGCCGGCGTGCTGGCCAAGGTCGACGGCGCGATCCGCATTCCTCAGCCCGAGTTCACCTCTGACCGCCTTGCTGCCGAGATCTCCGTTTTCGCCGCCGAGCCGGCGCGCCTTGCCGACATGGCCGCCGCAGCGAAGGGGGCAGGCCGGCTCGACGCCGCCGAGCGGCTGGCCGATCTGGTGGTCAAAGTCGCGGGAATCTGAGTCTAAACGGACGGATTTTCGTATTTTTGCCGTCATGGCCGGGCTTGTCCATCCAAGTCGGATTTATCCGACTTGGTCCTTTAAAAAGAGACGGCACTCGGTATACCGAGTGCCTGTGCATCCACGTCTTGCATGAAGTAGCTTGGGATTCGTGGATGCCCGGGACAAGCCCGGGCATGACGACGGAACCATAGGACAAAGCATGAGACTGCCGCGCGAGATCGGACCCATCCACTTCGTCGGGATCGGCGGGATCGGCATGAGCGGCATCGCCGAGGTGCTGGTCAATCTCGGCTATGCCGTGCAGGGCTCGGATGCCTCCGACAATTACAATCTCGACCGTCTGCGCAAGAAGGGCGCGAAGGTGTCCGTCGGCCACAAGGCCGAGAATGTCGGCGGCGCCGAGGTCGTCGTGGTCTCTACCGCGATCAAGCGCGACAATCCGGAACTGATGGCGGCGCGCGAGCGGCGCATCCCCGTGGTGCGCCGCGCCGAGATGCTGGCCGAATTGATGCGGCTGAAGAGCTGCGTCGCGATCGCCGGCACGCACGGCAAGACCACGACCACCACGATGGTCGCAACGCTGCTCGATGCTGGTGGGCTCGATCCGACCGTGATCAACGGCGGCATCATCAATGCATACGGCTCCAACGCGCGTCTCGGCGCCGGCGACTGGATGGTGGTGGAGGCCGACGAGAGCGACGGCACGTTCCTGAAGCTGCCGACGGACGTGGCGATCGTCACCAATGTCGACCCCGAGCATCTCGATCACTTCAAGACGTTCGATGCCGTGCAGGATGCGTTCCGGCATTTCGTCGAGAACCTGCCGTTCTACGGCTTTGCCGTGATGTGCATCGATCATCCTGTGGTGCAAAGCCTCGTCGGCAAGATCGAGGATCGCCGCATCGTCACCTACGGCGAGAATCCACAGGCCGACGCGCGGCTGCTTGATCTCACTCCGACGGGCGGCGGCTCGAAATTCAAGGTCGCGTTCCGCGATCGCAAGACCGGCGCCGTGCACGAGATCGCCGATCTCATGCTGCCGATGCCGGGCCGTCACAACGCCTCCAACGCGACGGCCGCGATTGCGGTCGCGCGCGAGCTCGGCGTTTCGGATGACGCAATCCGCAAGGCGATCGCCGGCTTCGGCGGCGTCAAGCGCCGCTTCACCAAGACCGGCGAGTGGAACGGCGTCACCGTGATCGACGATTACGGCCATCACCCGGTGGAGATCGCGGCGGTGCTGAAGGCCGCGCGGGAATCCACCAACGGCAAGATCATCGCCGTGGTGCAGCCGCATCGCTACACCCGCCTGCAATCGCTGTTCGAGGAATTCTGCACCTGCTTCAACGATGCCGATGCGGTGATCGTTGCCGACGTCTATGCCGCGGGCGAGACGCCGATCGATGGCGTCGACCGCGATCATTTCGTCTCCGGTCTGCGTGCGCATGGCCACCGCGAGGTGATTCCGCTGCCGGCAGCGCCGGAGCTTGCGGGCATCGTGAAGGGCGTGGCGAAGTCGGGCGATCTCGTCGTGTGTCTCGGCGCCGGCAACATCACGCAATGGGCGTATGCGCTGCCGGACCAGTTGAAGGCGCTGGGGTGAATGCTGATGTCGCATCGGCTATTCGCCGCACAGCACACTGCGCTCCCTCCCGCCGCACTCGAGGAAGCGTTATGAGCTTCCCCGATATCACCCCCTCACTCAAAGCTGCGATGCCGGAGCTGCGCGGCCGGTTGCTTGCGAACCAGTCGCTGGCCGAGCTCACCTGGTTTCGTGTCGGCGGGCCGGCGCAGGTGCTGTTCACGCCCGCGGACGAGGATGATCTCGCCTATTTCCTCGCGCATCTCGCTAGCGATATTCCCGTCTATGTCGTCGGTGTCGGCTCCAACCTCATCGTGCGCGACGGCGGCATTGCGGGCGCGGTGATCCGGCTCGCGCCGCGCGCTTTTGGTGAGGCCACTGCGAACGGTGACATCGTCACCGCGGGTGCGGCAGCGCTCGACAAGCGCGTCGCGGAGGTGGCCGCCGGCGCCAATATCGGCGGGCTCGAATTCTATTTTGGCATTCCTGGCACGATCGGCGGCGCGCTGCGCATGAACGCGGGCGCCAATGGCGGCGAGACCAAGGACGTGCTGATCGAGGCGCGCGGCGTCGGGCGCGACGGCACCAAGCACGTCTTTTCCAACGCCGACATGAAATTCGACTATCGCAACAGCGGCGTCGATCCCTCCATCATCTTCACCTCCGCGCGCTTTCGCGGCGAGATCAGGGACGCTGATGCGATCCGCGCGCGCATGGCGGAGGTGCAAAGCCATCGCGAGACCGCGCAGCCGATCCGCGAAAAGACCGGCGGCTCGACCTTCAAGAATCCGCCCGGCCATTCCGCCTGGAAGCTGGTCGATGCCGCCGGCTGCCGCGGCTTGCGTGTCGGCGGCGCGCAGGTCTCGGAGATGCACTGCAATTTCCTGATCAACACGGGCGATGCCACCGCGCACGACATCGAGACGCTGGGCGAGACCGTACGCGAGCGCGTGAAGACAAATTCCGGAATTGAGCTGCACTGGGAAATCAAGCGGGTCGGGGTTTCATGATCACCGTCATTCCGGGGCGATGCGTTAGCATCGAACCCGGAATCTCGAGATTCTCAGGTGCGCAACCGCGCACCATAGTTCGCGCTTCGCGCGCCCCGGAATGACCAAGTATGAGGGTACGAATGCGCATCACCATCCTCTTCGGCGGCTCTAACCGCGAACGCCTGGTTTCGGTCGCGTCCGCCCAGGCGTTGCATCAGGCGCTGCCGGAGGCCGATCTTTGGTTTTGGGATATTGAGGACAAGGTGCATGTCGTGCAGTCGAAGCAGCTGCTCGAACATGCCCGTCCGTTCGAGGACGAGTTTATGCCGGGAACGCGCGGCATCCCGCTCGCGCAGGCGCTCGACCAGGCCAAGGCGGAAGACCGTGTGCTGGTGCTGAGCCTGCATGGCGGATGCGCCGAGAACGGCGAACTGCAGGTGATGTGTGAGGCGCGCGGCGTGGCGTTCACCGGCTCCGGCTCGGCGTCCTCGCATCTCGCCTTCGACAAGATCGCGGCCAAGCGCTTTGCCGCGCTCGGTGGCGTGACGCCGCCGGCAAACATCGCGCTCGAGAACATCGATGACGCCTTCGCCGAATACGGCGGGCTGATCGCAAAGCCCGCGCGCGATGGCTCGAGCTATGGCCTGATCTTCGTCAACGCCAAGCAGGATCTCGTCGCCGTCCGCAACGCAGCCGGGCACGAAGAATATGTGATCGAGCCCTACATCGCCGGCATCGAGGCCACCTGCGGCGTGCTGGAGCGTACCGACGGCTCGATCATTTCGCTGCCGCCGATCGAGATCATTCCGGGCGAGGGCAATTTCGACTACGCGGCGAAATATCTCTTGAAGTCGACCCAGGAGATCTGCCCCGGCCGCTTCACCCCCGAGGTCACCGCCGCCCTCAAGGCTCAGGCCATGCTGGCGCATCGCGCGATGTCCTGCACCGGCTATTCCCGCTCCGACTTCATCGTCTCGGAGAAGGGGCTGGTCTATCTCGAAACCAACACGCTGCCCGGGCTGACCAAGTCCTCGCTCTACCCCAAGGCGCTGAAAGCCGAGGGCATCGAATTCGTCGACTTCCTGCGCGACCTGATCGAGCTGGCGGTGCGGCGGGTGGGGAAATAGTTAGGACTGGTTAACGGCCGGATCGGCCAAAACGCCCGGTTTGGCGGCCAAAACCGGTAAAATGCCGGATATTGTGACGCAACTGCCTCACTGGCCTCGGCAAAAAGCATCCCGCGTTAACGAATTTTACCTTTTGTTTACCAGGACGTCCGAAGGTTAACGCTGGCGGCGCATATGGCGTTTTGGCTGCCGGTGCGTGAGCCGTCTCGGATGTATCCGGCCGGCGAACGCTTTGAAGGGGAGCGGCTTCTTCTACCGAAGACCATCACCCGGCCCGGCAAGTCCGAGACGTCATGTTCGCCAGGACCCGCGCAGTGTCGTGGGCAAACTGTTGACGAGCTCGTGCAATGGATGGTGCAGGAAGCCTCACCCGGTCGTTTGTGAGATCGCTGAGGCCCCAAGCTGACCTGAAGGCGGCCGCTATCGGAGCGGTCGTGCTTCTGCGCGAGTGGGTACAAGACAAGCGCGCTGAGAAGCGCGCCATCGCCAAGCAGAAAATCAAGGCCAAGGCTGTCGTCGAGCGCGAGCCGCCGCCGCGTATCGTCGCGTTGGTCGAGCGCTATGCGCCGCGCCGGGTCGGGATCACCCTGACCGTGCTGCTGCTGATCGGCAGCTGCGGCCTCGGCATCGTCAAGGGCGGCCATCTCCAGGATTTCGTCACCGCAGTCAGCGATGCGCGCAACGCCATGGCCAATTCGGCCGGCTTCCGCATCACCTCGGTCGTGATCAACGGTCGCAAGCAGCTCAGCCAGGACGAGATCCTCGCGATCGGTGGCGTCAGCGGCCGCTCATCGCTGCTGTTCCTCGATGCCGACGACGTCCGCGACAAGCTCAAGGCCAATCCCTGGATCGCAGACGCGACCGTGCTGAAGCTCTATCCGGGCCAGCTCATGATCGAGATCACCGAGCGCAAGGCGTTCGCGCTGTGGCAGGAGGCCGGCCGGCTCTCCGTCATCGCCGACGACGGTGCGCTGCTCGAACCCTATGTCTCGCGCCGGTTCCTGTCGCTGCCGCTCGTGGTCGGCAAGGGCGCCGACACGCAAGCGCGCGACTTCCTGGCGCTGCTCGCGCGCTATCCGCAGGTGAATGCGGTGACCAAGGCTGCGATCTATGTCGGTGAGCGGCGCTGGAACCTGAGGCTGAAGGACGGCCTCGACATCCGCCTGCCGGAGCAGGATGTCGGTAACGCGCTCGCTGCGCTCTCCAAGCTCGACAAGGACGACCGGCTGTTCTCGAAGGACATCGTCGCGATCGACATGCGCCTGCCCGACCGTCTGGTGGTGCAGCTGTCCGACGACGCCGCCAAGGCGCGCGAGGATCTGTTCAAGGACAAGAAGAAAAAGAAGGCCGGGGACGCCGCATGACCGGTCTTGATCGCACCCAGACGCCGAAGACCCGCCCGATGCCGCACAAGCGCGGCGGCCTCGTCGCCTGCCTCGACATCGGCACCAGCAAGATCGCCTGCATGATCGCGCGGCTGAAGCCGTCGGCGCCGAGCGAA
Organism: Bradyrhizobium sp. T-1; assembly: GCF_053592855.1. NCBI lineage: Bacteria > Pseudomonadati > Pseudomonadota > Alphaproteobacteria > Hyphomicrobiales > Nitrobacteraceae > Bradyrhizobium > Bradyrhizobium sp. T-1. Next base: position 2,261,370 of record NZ_CM132115.1, read on the forward strand.
GCGCTGCGCGGCCGCACCCATGCGGTTGAACTGATCGGTTACAGCCAGATCCAGTCGCGCGGCATGAAGGCCGGCGCGGTGGTTGATCTCACTGAATGCGAGCAGGCGGTGCGCCAGGCCGTCGGGCTTGCCGAGAAAATGGCCAAGGTCCGGGTCGACTCTGTTTTGCTGTCGGTCTCCGGCGGTCGTCTCTCGGGCCAGCTGGTCGAAGCCGCGGCCGACATTCGCGGTGGCGCGGTCACGCCGGCCGACGTCAGCCGTGTCACCTCCACCGGCATGCGCCACGCCACCGGCGAGGGCCGCACCGTGCTGCATGCGCTGCCCGTCGGCTACACGCTCGACGGCGTCAAGGGCATTCGTGATCCCCGCGGCATGGTCGCACATCAGTTCGGTGTCGACATGAATGTCGTCACCTGTGACGCCACCGTGGCGCGGAACCTGATGCTGGCTGTGGAACGCTGTCACATCAACGTCGAGGCCATGGCGGCGAGCCCCTATGTGGCCGGCCTTTCGGTGCTGACCGACGACGAGGCCGATCTTGGCGCCGCCGTGGTCGAAATGGGCGCGGGCACCACCACGATCGCGGTCTATTCCGGCGGCCGTTTCGTGCACGCGGCCGGATTTGCGGTCGGCGGGCAACACATCACGATGGATCTCGCGCGCGGACTCTCGGCGACCATTGCCGATGCCGAGCGAATCAAGACGTTATACGGCACCGTCATCACGGGCGGATCGGACTCGCGTGAGCTGATGTCTGTGCCGACGGCCGGTGACGACCAGGATCTGCCGCAGATCGTTTCGCGCGCCACCATCGCCAACATCGTCAAGCATCGTGCCGAGGAAGTCTTCGAAATGGTTCGGGACAAGCTGAAGGATTCGCCCTTCGCGGCAGAGCCCAAGGGCCGCGTCGTGCTTTCAGGCGGCGCCTCGCAGCTCACCGGCCTCGTCGAGCTTGGCACACAAATTCTCGGCCGGCCCGTGCGGGTCGGACGTCCGCTCGGTTTTGGCCGGCTGCCCAACGAGGCGAAGAACGCCGCGTTCGCGGTGCCGGCCGGACTTCTCGTCTACCCGCAATATGTTCATCACGAACATGTCGAACCGCGGCATACGCGGCAGCAGGTCAGGACAGGGACCGGCGGTTATTTCGGAAAGGTCGGACGATGGCTACGCGAGGGCTTTTGATGACCGCTTTCCGCAATTATCGATTTTCACCAACTCCCGCGGCCGCAGGCCGGGGCGAACCCACGCGCGCGTGATCGAGAGGCAAACATGACCATCAGCATCAACGTTCCTGATATTCACGAGTTGAAGCCCCGCATCACCGTGTTCGGCGTCGGCGGCGCCGGCGGCAACGCCGTCAATAACATGATCACGGCGGGCCTCCAGGGCGTCGACTTCGTGGTCGCCAACACCGACGCGCAGGCGCTGACGATGTCGAAGGCGCAGCGCATCGTGCAGATGGGCACCGCGGTGACGCAAGGGCTCGGCGCAGGTTCGCAGCCGAACGTCGGCGCGGCCGCCGCTGAAGAAGTCATCGACGAGCTCCGCGATCATCTCTCGGGCGCCAACATGGTGTTCGTCACCGCCGGCATGGGCGGCGGCACCGGCACCGGTGCAGCTCCCGTCATCGCCAAGACCGCGCGTGACATGGGCATCCTCACCGTCGGCGTCGTGACCAAGCCGTTCCACTTCGAGGGCGGCCGCCGCATGCGCACCGCTGAAGCCGGCATTGCCGAGCTGCACAAGGTGGTCGATACGCTGCTGATCATCCCGAACCAGAACCTGTTCCGGGTTGCCAACGAGAAGACCACCTTCGCCGACGCCTTCGCGATGGCCGACCAGGTGCTTTACTCGGGCGTGGCCTGCATCACCGACCTGATGGTCAAGGAAGGCCTGATCAACCTCGACTTCGCCGACGTCCGCGCCGTCATGCGCGAGATGGGCAAGGCGATGATGGGCACTGGCGAAGCCTCCGGCGACAAGCGCGCGCTGACCGCCGCTGAAGCCGCGATCGCCAATCCGCTGATCGATGACAGCTCGATGAAAGGTGCCAAGGGCCTGCTGATCTCGATCACCGGCGGCAAGGACCTCACTTTGTTCGAGGTCGACGAAGCCGCGACCCGCATCCGCGAGGAAGTCGACCAGGATGCCAACATCATCGTTGGCGCCACCTTCGACGAAGCACTCGACGGCCTGATCCGCGTCTCGGTCGTTGCGACCGGCATCGAGAAGGATGCAATCGCCCGCAACAGCCAGGCCACCTCCGCTCCGGTCGCGAATGTCGCGCCGCAGCAGCTGCAGCAGGCTCCCGCTGTTCCGGCCGCCGCTGCCGAGAGCCGTCTCGCCGACCTGACCGCACGTCTCCGCGCCGACAACCAGCGCCTGGCCGAGCGCGCCCAGAAGCTGGAATCGCAGATCCCGGCCTCTGCGCCGGTCGCAGCCGCGCCCGTCGCGCCGCGTCCGAATGTCGAACGTGCGGCGCTGGCCGCCATCGCCGCTGCTGTTGCGGAAGTGCCGCAGGCGCCCGCCCCGCAGACCTATGGTGACGTCACCGTGCGCCCGATTGCGCAGAAGCCCACGCTGTTTCCGGAGCCCGAGCAGGCCCCCGTCGCCATGCATGAGCCGATGACGCCGGACACCTTCATCCCGCCGCAGGCCGAGCGGGCCCCGGCGCGCGCGCCGCGGATGCCGCGCCTTGAGGAGCTGCCGATGCCGGCCCAGGCCGAGCTTCGCCAGGCCCGTGGCGAGGTGGAAGAGGAGACCCCGCAGAAGACCCGTCTGTCCCTGCTGCAGCGCCTTGCCAATGTCGGCCTCGGCCGTCGTGACGAGGAGACCGAGGCTCCGATCGCTGCCCGCACCGCCGGTCCCGCCATGCCGGCGCTGCCCGAGCGCAAGCCGCAGCGGACGGTGCAGCAGCAGATCGCTGCCAGCGAGCCGGTATCCGAATATGCCCGCCGGCCCGCGCCGCAGGGTCTCGACGCTCATGGCCGCCCCGCACCTGTTGCGCCGGCGCCACAGGGAGACGACCATCTTGATATCCCGGCCTTCCTGCGGCGGCAGGCGACCTAAGAATTGTTACAATAAGGCAGACGAAAAAAGGTCCCGGCGGGAAGCTTGCCGGGACCTTTCCTTTTGTCCCGTGCATATCCGGATTGCGCATTCAAGCAACTGATTTTAAATCATTAATTACCTGTTCGGTGCTTCAGTAAAGCTGACGGTAACGACCCAAAACCTCGGCGCAATTTGGTTAAGCCTTGGCGCGAATACGGCGGGTTTGGGGTAACAATCGGTAAAAAAGCGTGAGTTGGCGCTGTTTGGGGCAGTGACTATGGTTCGACGTGACTTGGGGATACGGAGATTCGGACGGTCGATCTCGATCGATCAATCGGGTCTCGTATAAGTCGCAGTGGGTCGTAGTGGGGCGGTTCCTAATGAAATTTAGCCGGCAAACAACGCTTCGCGCGCAAGCCACCGTGGTTGGCGTCGGCGTTCATTCCGGTCTTCCCGTCACCCTTACGCTCGGACCTGCACCTGTCGATGCGGGTTTTATTTTTGTCCGTACCGGCCTTGAGGGAAGTGACCGCGAGATCCAGGCAACCGCCGAGCAGGTGGTTGCGACCGATTTCGCTACCGTCCTCGGCGATCGCAGCGGTCCGCTGGTGTCCACCGCGGAGCATGTGCTGGCTGCGCTGCGCGGCATGGGGGTCGACAACGCCACCATCGAGATCGACGGTCCCGAAGTACCGATCATGGACGGTAGCGCCGCAGCCTTCGTCGCGGCGATCGACCAGGCTGGCGTCGTCAGCCAGCCGGCGCAGCGCCGGTTCATCCAGGTTTTGAAGCCGATCTCGGTCAAGATGGGCGACTCCTTCGGCGAGATCCGTCCGTACGCCAATGGCTTCCGCGCCGAGGTCGAGATCGACTTCACCAATCCCGTCATCGGCCAGCAGAGCTACGCTTTCGACGTCAGCCCGGAACGCTTCCGCCGCGACGTTGGCCGCGCCCGGACCTTCGGCCTGATGGGTGATGTTGCCCGGCTCTGGAGCGCGGGCTATGCGCTCGGCGCCTCCTTCGAAAATACCGTCGTGTTCGACGACGAGCGGCTGCTCAACACCGAGGGCCTGCGCTACGCCGACGAATGCGCCCGCCACAAGGTGCTGGACGTGATTGGCGATCTCGCGCTGGCTGGCCTGCCGCTGCTCGCCGCCTATCGCTCGGTGCGGGGCGGCCACAAGCTCAACCACGCCGTCCTGACCGCGCTGCTGGCCGATCGTACCGCCTGGCGGGTGGTCGAAGGCGAGGCGGCCCGCCGCACCACGCGTAACGTGGTCGAGGTCGGCAGCGGTATCGTTGGCGGCCGGATCGCCGCGGCCTACGGGCCGGACGTGTCCTGATCGCCTGCTGCGGCAGGCGGCCAAAGCGGCGCTTTCTCCGGGAAACTCCTGGTAACCATGATCGACTAGGATTGCGGCGCTTTCGCCTTAATCCGGGCGGAATGCCTGCCTATCCGATGGGTTAACAATCGTTTTCGGTTACACCGACGTGGTCGCGCGGCAGGCGCCACGGTCACATTTCGCGCCCGTGACGGGGATCATGGGCTGGCGGGCACCGCATCACAGGGCGTCAGGTCATAAATTCATGTCGGCACAGCGTATGACGCGCGGATATCTCTTGGTTTCACCGCGAGCCCGGGGGCTGCTTCAGGCCGCGACCCTCTTTGTGCTCGCGTTGCCGCTGGCCGGCTGCGGCACCGGCTCGCTGTGGGACAAGTTCACCAACAAGGACGATACATTCGTCGAGGAGCCTGCCGACAAGATCTACAATGAGGGCTTGTACCTCATGAACGAAAAGAAGGACATGAAGGCGGCGAACAAGAAGTTCGAAGAGGTCGACCGCCAGCATCCTTATTCCGACTGGGCGCGCAAATCGCTGCTGATGTCGGCCTACGCGTCCTACCAGGGTGGCGACTATGACAGCTGCATCGGCGCTGCCACCCGCTACGTCACCCTGCATCCCGGCAGCCCGGACGCTGCTTACGCGCAATATTTGATCGCGGCCTCGCACTACGACCAGATCCCGGATATCAGCCGCGACCAGGGCCGGACCGAGAAGGCGATCGCCTCGCTGGAAGAGGTGGTACGCAAATATCCGACGTCCGAATATGCGACCTCCGCCAAGGCCAAGATCGAGGGTGCGCGCGACCAGCTCGCCGGCAAGGAAATGAATGTCGGCCGCTACTACATGCAGAAGCGTGACTACACGGCCGCGATCAACCGCTACAAGGCCGTGGTGACCCAGTATCAGACCACGCGCCACGTCGAGGAGGCGCTCTACCGTCTCACCGAGGCCTATATGTCGATCGGCATCGTGGGCGAGGCCCAGACCGCCGCCGCCGTGCTCGGGCATAATTTTCCCGACAGCCGGTGGTACAAGGACGCCTATAATCTTGTAAAATCCGGTGGTCTCGAGCCGAGCGAGAATCAGGGGTCCTGGATCAGCCGGACCTTCAAGAAGATAGGCCTATAGGTCTCGGCTAGGAAATCTGGTTCCATGCTGGCGCGTCTGTCGATCCGTGACATCGTCCTGATCGAACGGCTCGATATCGAATTCGCCACCGGACTTGCGGTTTTGACCGGCGAGACTGGTGCGGGCAAATCCATCCTGCTCGATGCCTTTGCACTGGCGCTTGGCGGCCGCGGCGACGCCGGCCTCGTGCGCCACGGCGCGGAGCAGGGGCAGGTCACCGCCGTCTTCGATATCCCGAAGAATCACCCTGCGACGAAAATTCTGGCCGAGAACGGGCTCGACGACACCGGCGAGATGATTCTCCGCCGTGTGCAGCTCGCCGACGGCCGCACCCGCGCCTTCATCAACGACCAGGCGATCAGCGTGCAGACGTTGAAGGCCGTCGGCGCCGCCCTGGTGGAGATCCACGGCCAGCATGACGAGCGCGCGCTGGTCGATGCCACCACCCATCGCCGCCTGCTCGATGCCTTTGCCGGCCTCGAGAAGGACGTCGCGGCCGTCGAAACCCTCTGGGATGCGCGCCGTAGCGCCAATAGCGAGCTGGAAGAGCATCGCGCCGGCATGGAGCGCGCCGCGCGGGAGGCCGACTATCTCCGCCACGCGTCCGGCGAGCTGAAGCAGCTCGCGCCCAAGGACGGCGAGGAGACCTCGCTGGCCCAACGCCGCACCACCATGATGCAGGGCGAGAAGATCGCCTCCGACCTGCGCGAGGCCCAGGAGGTTGTCGGCGGCCATAATTCGCCGGTTGCGGCCCTGTCGGCCGCCGTGCGCCGGCTGGAACGCCGCGGCGTCAACTCGCCGGCGCTGGTCGAGCCCGCGGTGAAGGCGATCGACATCGCCATCAACGCGCTGGAGGAGGCCGACCAGCATCTCCAGGCGGCGCTCGCCGCAACCGATTTCGACCCGGCCGAGCTCGAACGCATCGAGGAGCGGTTGTTCGCATTGCGCGCCGCCTCGCGCAAATATTCGACGCCGGTCGACGGCCTGGCCGCGCTTGCCGCCAAATACGCCGCCGACGTCGTGCTGATCGATGCCGGTGCCTCGCGCTTGAAGAAGCTGGAGCAGGCCGCGATCGAGGCAGATAGCCGCTATGCGGCGGCCGCGAAAAAGCTCTCCGCCTCGCGGCAGAAATCGGCCGAAAAACTCAACAAGGCCGTCAACGCCGAGCTCGCGCCGCTCAAGCTCGAACGCGCCAAATTCATGACCCAGGTCGCGACCGACGAAGCCGCGCCGGGCCCGCAAGGCTTCGATCGCGTCGAGTTCTGGGTGCAGACCAACCCGGGCACCAAGGCGGGGGCGATGATGAAGGTCGCCTCGGGCGGCGAGCTCTCACGTTTCCTCCTGGCGCTCAAGGTGGTGCTGTCCGACCGCGGGTCGGCGCCGACGCTGGTGTTCGACGAAATCGACACCGGTGTAGGCGGCGCGGTGGCGGACGCCATCGGCGCGCGGCTGGCGCGGCTCGCCGGCAAGGTGCAGGTGATGGCGGTGACGCATGCCCCCCAGGTCGCCGCGCGCGCTGACCAGCATCTCCTGATCTCCAAGGACGCCCTGGACAAGGGCAAGCGCGTCGCCACCCGCGTCAATGCGCTCGCCGCCGACCACCGCCGCGAAGAGATCGCCCGCATGCTCGCCGGCGCCGAGATCACCGCCGAGGCGAGGGCGGCTGCGGAGCGACTGCTCAAGGCGGCGACGGCGTAGTTGTGTATCCCGGACGTGGCGCGTTGCGCTGCATCCGGGGAACAAAGAGACTAACCCGCCTTTACCCTCCCGCCCGCTCCGTCGTATCCAAGCACCATGGCCAGAGCAGCAAAATCCAGAACGCTTCGTGACGTTGCCGATCTCACCAAGGCGCAGGCCAAGGTCGAGCACATGCGGCTCGCGCTCGAACTCGAAGAGCATGACAGGCGCTACTATCAAGAGGATGCGCCCACCGTTACAGACGCCGAGTACGACGCGCTGCGCCAGCGCTTCAATGCGATTGAAAAGCGCTTCCCGGAATTCGTCAGCGGAGATTCGCCGTCGCAGAAGGTCGGCGCGGCGCCATCCGGGCGCTTCAGGAAGGTGCGGCACTCCGTTCCGATGCTGTCGCTCGACAACGCCTTTGCCGACGAGGACGTGCGCGACTTCGTCGGCCGGATCGTGCGCTTCCTGAAGCTCGACGACGACAGGGTCAGTTTCTCCGCCGAACCGAAGATCGACGGCCTGTCGATGTCGCTGCGCTACGAGGGCGGCGAACTCGTCACCGCGGCGACGCGCGGCGATGGGGCGGAAGGCGAAGACGTCACCGCCAATATCCGCACCCTCGAAGACGTACCGCAGAAGCTGAAGGGGCGCGACGTCCCCGACATCTGCGAGGTACGCGGCGAGGTCTATATGACCAAGAAGGCCTTTCTTGCGCTCAACGAGCGCCAGAAGGCCGCCGGCGACACCATCTTCGCCAATCCGCGCAATTCGGCTGCGGGCTCGCTCCGGCAGAAGGACCCGACCATCACCGCCTCGCGTCCGCTGGGCTTCTTCGCCTATGCCTGGGGCGAGATGAGTGCGATGCCGGAAGCGACGCAGAGCGGCATGATCCGTTGGTTCGAGCGCTGCGGCTTCAAGACCAATCCGTTGACCAAGCTGTGCCACTCTGTCGAGGAGTTGATCGCGTTCCATCAGAGCATCGAGGAGGAGCGCGCCGAGCTGGACTACGATATCGATGGCGTCGTCTACAAGGTCGACCGCATCGACTGGCAGGAGCGTCTCGGCTTCGTCTCGCGCACGCCGCGCTGGGGCATCGCCCACAAATTCCCGGCGGAGCGCGCCATGACGGTGCTGCGCGACATCGAGATCCAGGTCGGCCGCACCGGCTCGTTCACGCCGGTCGGCAAGCTCGAGCCGGTCGGCGTCGGCGGCGTGATCGTGCAGAACGTGACGCTGCACAACGAGGACTACATCAAAGGCATCGGCAACAAGGGCGAGGTTCTGCGCGAGGGCCGTGACATCAGGATCGGCGACACCGTCGTGATCCAGCGCGCCGGCGACGTGATTCCGCAGGTCGTTGACGTCGTCCTCGACAAGCGGCCGAAGAGTGCCAAGGAATATCACTTCCCGAAGAAGTGCCCGTGCCCGCTGCACACCGACGTCGTGCGCGGGGAGACGGCGGCCGGCGAAGAGGAATCCCGTGCCCGTTGCTCGGGCGAGTTCGCCTGCCCCTATCAGAAGATCGAGCACTTGAAACTGTTCGTGTCGCGGCGCGCCTTCGACATCGACGGTCTCGGCGAGAAGCAGCTGCAGTATTTCTTCGACGAAGGATGGGTCAAGGAGCCGGCCGACATCTTCACGCTCGAGAAGCGCAACGCCAAGCTCAAGCTCGAAGAGATCGAGGGCTACGGCGCGACCTCGGTGCGCAATCTGTTCGGCGCGATCGAGAGCCGGCGCAGAATCGCGCTGGAGCGCTTCGTCTATGCGCTCGGCATGCGCCATGTCGGCGAGACCACGGCGCTGGCGCTCGCGCGCGGCTATGGATCCTGGGAGGCCTTCCACGACGCCTGCCTCAAGGTCGCCAAGGGCGACGAGGAGGCGATGGCGGAGATGGACGCGCTCGACCAGATCGGCGACACCGTGATCAAGAGCATCGCCGATTATTTCGGCGAGAGCCACAATCGCGGCATCGTCGAGCGGCTGACGAAAGAGATCGAGATCGTCGACGCTGAGAAGCCGAAGAGCAATTCGGCGGTTGCCGGCAAGACCGTGGTGTTCACGGGCTCGCTGGAGAAGATGACGCGCGACGAAGCCAAGGCCACCGCCGAGCGACTCGGCGCCAAGGTCTCGGGCTCGGTGTCGAAGAAGACCGACCTCGTCGTCGCCGGCCCCGGTGCAGGCTCGAAGCTCGCCGATGCCAACAAGCACGGCGTCAAGGTGCTGACCGAGGACGAGTGGCTGACGCTGATCGGGGAGTGAAGTCGGTGCCGTCGTTCCGGGGCGATGCGAAGCATCGAACCCGGAAGTTCGAGATTCCGGGTTCGCCTCTTTAAGGCGCCCCCGAATGACGAAGAAAAAGTCTCACATCATCCCCGTCTCTTCCTCTTCCGCCTGTTCGATCAATTCCTCGCTCACCACTATCTCCCGGCGGGGGACGATGAAGAGCATTGTCGAGGCGCAGAGCAGCGAGATGGCGAGCACGGCGGAGGTCAGCGGCAGCGTCGTTGCGGAGTGGCCACCGAGATAGGCGCCGAATTGCGACAAAAGCGCGCCGATGCCCTGCTGCAGGAAGCCCATCGCGCCCGACGCGGTGCCCGCGGCTTCGGGGCGAATGCTGATGGCGCCGGCGGCGGAATTCGCCATCACGAAGGCATTGCCGACCATCACGATCATCTGCGTGCCGAACAGCCAGGCGGGCGCTTCGTTCCAGCCGGTTAAACTCCATAGCAGGTTCAACAGGCTGCCGCAGAGTTGCAGGCCGAGGCCGAACCAGATCAGCTTTTCCAGCGAGTGGCGTGGCGCAAAGCGCACGCAGAGCAGGTTGCCGACCAGATAAGCAAATCCGGTCGTGGCGAACCACGCGCCGTATTCGGCGCTGCTGCGGCCCATCTGCGTCACGACGATGTATGGGCCGCCGCCGGCGAAGGTGAAGATGATCTGCGATGCCAGCACCTGGCACATCACATAGCCGATGAAGGCACGGCTCTTGATGAGAGTGCCGACGTCGCTGCGAAAGCCGCCGCTGCCGACCGCGCGATCGCGCCGCGTCTCGGGCAGCGCCAACGCGATGCCGACAGCAACGGCGATCGCGCCGATCGTGACGGCGTAGAAGATCGCGCGCCAGCCGAACGCGGTCTCGATCAGGCCGCCGGTGAGCGGCGAGACCATCTGGCCGATCATCAGGGCGGCGACCACGAGGCTGATCATGGAGGCGACGCGGTCGCGCTCATAGATGTCGCGGATGATGGCGCGGCTGATCACCATGCCGGACGCGCCGCCGAGCGCCTGGAAGAAGCGCGCCGCGATCAGCTGCGGCAGGGTCTCGGCAAAGATGCAGGCGATGCTCGCCGCGACCATCAGCGCGAGGCCGCCAAGCAGCACCGGGCGCCGGCCGAACTTGTCCGACAGCGGCCCCATGATCAGCTGCGACAGCGCGATGCCGACCATGTAGAGCGACACCGTCATCTGCGCGATCGAGATGTCGCGTCCGAACGTCGTCGCCAGCACGGGCAGCGCCGGAACCAGGATGTAAAGCGAGATCGGCGCGATCCCGGTCATGACGACCAGCAGCAGCAACACCACGTGCGAGGTCGCGATGTTCTTCATTGCCGCGTCCGGCGGCCTGCTGATCATGCCGTGCATAAGTGTCCGTCTTTCGAAGTCGAATCGACTGTAGCGTGCTCACACAAGACGGACATCGGCGTTTCGGAATGCGGCTATACCGATTCCGGGACTGTCAAAATAACAGTGTGCAGGAGGCCGTTATTTTACGGGCAAACTGCGTCAGGAACGTACAAAGTCCGTCGTGAGTACGGGCGAAAGCGGTCAAGCCTTGCGCCGGTCGCGTAGCGCCATGCGCGGCGCTACGTCAGCGCCGCCGTCGCCTGGTCGAGCCACGCCTTCGTCGCCTCATCCAGCGCCGGCGCGACTTCGGCCCGCACGCGGGCGTGGTAGGCGTTCAACCAGTCGAGCTCGTCCTTGCCCAGCATCGCAACATCGATCAAGCGCCGATCGATCGGCGCCAGCGTCAGCGTCTCGAACGCGTTCATCGATTTTTCGGCGCCCTTGATGTCGGCGGCGACCACGAGCTCGAGGTTCTCGATGCGGATGCCGAAGCCGTCGGTCTTGTAATAGCCGGGCTCGTTGGAGAGGATCATGCCGCGCTTCAGCGGCGTGGTGCCGAGCTTCGAGATCCGCGCCGGTCCCTCGTGCACCGACAAATAGCTGCCGACGCCGTGGCCGGTGCCGTGCTCGAAATCGACGCCCGCGGCCCAGAGATATTGCCGCGCCAGTGTGTCGAGCTGCGCGCCTGTGGTGCCGTCGGGGAAGATTGCGCGCGCGATCGCGATATGGCCGCGCAGCACGCGGGTAAAGCGGTCGCGCATCTCGTCCGTCGGCTCACCCACGGCCATGGTGCGGGTGACGTCGGTGGTGCCGTCTTCATATTGCGCGCCTGAATCGATCAGCAGGAGGTCGCCGGGCACGATGCGCCGGTTGCTCTTGCGCGTGACGCGATAGTGCACGATGGCGCCGTTCGGGCCGGTGCCGGAGATGGTCGGGAATGACACGTCCTTCAGCGCGCCGGTGTCGCGGCGAAAGGTCTCCAGCGCTTCCACGGCGTCGATCTCGGTGAGCTTGCCGCTTCCCGCCTCGCGATCGATGAAGGCGAGGAACCGCGCCAGTGCGATTGCATCGCGCCGGTGTGCCGTCTGGGTGCCCGTGATCTCGGTCGCGTTCTTCACGGCCTTCAGCAGCGCGATCGGGTCGCTGCCGCGCACCGGCTTGCCGCCGCCGCCGGCGATCAAGCGGCTGAGGGCATCGGCCGCCGTGGCGCTGTCGAGCGCAATCGCAGCGCCACTCTTGGCGAGCGCCATCAGCGTCGGCGTCAGCGCATCGGGCTCGCGCACGTCGGCGGATTGCTCGAGATGATCGCGCGTCAGGTTCGAGAGCTTGCGGTGGTCGATGAAGATCGTGGGACGGCCGACCTTGGGCACCAGCGCGTAGGACAGCGGCAGCGGCGTATGCGCGACGTCGGCACCACGGATGTTGAAGGTCCAGGCGACCGCATGGCTGTCCGACAGCACCAGCGCGTCGGCGCCGAGCTTCTCGATCTCGCTCTTGATCTGCGCCACCTTCTCGGCCTCGGCGACGCCGGCATATTGCAGGCCGTGGATCGCGACCGGCGCGACCGGGGCTTGAGGCCGGTCCTGCCAGACCGTATCGACCGGGTTGCTGTCGACCGCCACCAGTTCGGCGCCGGCCTTGGCACAGGCGGCAGAGAGCCGCTCAGCTGCCGTAAAAGTGTGCAGCCACGGATCAAATCCTAGGCGATCGCCGGATTTGAGATGTGCCGAGACCCAGCTCTCCGGTGGCGGATCAATCAGCGATTCCACTGACCACGCCTTGGCATCGACCTGCTTGGCCGCCTGGATCGTGTAGCGACCGTCGACGAACAATGCGGCTTCCTGGGCCAGCACCACCGCGAGCCCCGCCGAGCCGGTGAAGCCGGTGAGCCAGGCGAGCCGTTCTTCGGAGGGCGCCACATATTCATTCTGCTGCTGGTCGGCGCGCGGAATGACGAAGCCGGTCAACTTGCGGCGGGCGAGTTCTTCACGGAGTGCAGCCAGGCGCGCCGTCAATGCGACACCGGCCTCGGGCTCCTCGAATGTCTGGAAGTGTGCTTCGAACATGGCTCAGTTTAGGATCATGGGGATCAGTCCGCAATGTGGACGCAATTGCCATCTCATCTGGCATGGACTGTGCTTGAAAATGTTCCGTTCGAATTGAGTGGAGTAGTGGATGCGGCAGTTGCGCTTCGTCCGGATAACAGGGAAATTCGCGCGGGTGGTTCATCTCAACGGCGAGGGGACACACGATGCCATCTTTCACCTTTGAAAAGATTTCGCCGCCGGTGCGCCGCGCACCGGCCGTAACGACACCGAAGAAGCCGCGCGGCATCATCAGCCAGATGATCGACCGTTTCGCCGAGCGTCGCGCCAGGCGGTCCTTGCAGGGCGAGCGCGCATTGCGCCAGGACGACAAGCCGGCGGAGTAGGGCGTTGTTCACCTCGCCCCGCTTGCGGCGAGAGGTCGGATTGCGAAGCAATCCGGATGAGGGGGACTTTCCACGGGTTCAACTTTCACCATCGCCGTGGAGACTCCTCCTCACCCCAACCCTCTCCCCGCAAGCGGGGCGAGAGAGCACCCACCTCGCTCATCCCATCTTCCGCAGCAACAAACTGCTCCATCCCTCGATCCGCAGATGCCGGAGCGGCACGAGGCCGCGTGCGCGATAGGCCGCGATCACGGCGGGCGCCTGGTGGGTCAACAGGCCGGAGAGAATGACGCGGGCGCCGGGCGCAAGGTGCCGGACCATCGGACCTGCCAATTGGCGTAACGGATTGGCAAGGATGTTGGCCAGCACCAGGTCGAACGGGCCGCTTTTGGCAAAATCCGGTGCAGCGAAGCCGGTGGCCCGGATCACCCGCACATATTGTCCGGCTTCGTTCAGGGCCGCGTTCTCGGCCGCGACCCGCACCGAAGGCGGATCGATGTCGGAGGCCAGCACCGCACGATGCAGCGCCTTGGCGGCGGCGATTCCCAGCACGCCCGTTCCGGTGCCGAGGTCGAGCACGCGTTTCGGCCGTGCATGTTTCAGGACATGGTCAAGCAGAAGTAAACAGCCACGCGTGGTGCCGTGGTGTCCGGTTCCGAAGGCGAGCGCTGCCTCGATCTCGATGGCGAGCTTGTTTGGCGCCACGCGATCGCGATCGTGGCTGCCGTGGACGACGAACCGTCCGGCCGGCACGGGAACGAGGTCCTGCAGGCTCGCCTTGACCCAATCCTTGGCCTCGACCGTGTCGAAGGCAAGCTTCGCTGCGATGTCATTTCCTGCTGAGGTTGCAACGAGTTCGCGAAGCAAGGCCTGGTCCGGCGCCTCGGCAAAATGCAGCGTGACGTCCCATTCTCCGTCCGGCCGCTCGAAGGCGGCAACCGCCGCATCGCCCTCGAAAAACACCTCCGTAAGAACGTCGACGACACGCCTGGCAGCAGCCTCATTGCCGATTGAAAAGCTGGCGCGATGGGTAGGAGAAGGCTGCATTATAGGGTTCCGTTGGGTTCAATTTGGGGAACTTTTGTTCCCAATTTTCCGTATAACTTGCGGTTCCCCGGTTAACTGGGCCGTAGGTTGTGCTCCGTACATTTCCGGAGTGTTGGAACCACCCGACACACCCTGGAATGGAATGGAGGCAAATCTTGAAGCGCATGGTTCTGAAGTTCTGGTCCGACGAGTCCGGCGCGACCGCGATCGAGTACGGCCTGATTGCGGCCGGCATCGCGCTGGCGATCATCACCGTGGTGAACAACCTCGGCTCCACGATGAACGACAAGTTCGGTTCGATTAGCAGCTCCTTGAAGTAATTTCTGCCTCCCATTTCCCAACGGGGGCTCCTTTCTTCATAGACGGCTTTTTCGACGACCGCCCGCTGAGGAATTGCCCTCCGGCGGGCGAAGTCGTTTTTGGGGGAGCGACCAAGGCAGTTGTCGCTGCGGATGCCCGGTAGTGTCTCACAGATTCTTACAAGATACTAAGCTCAAGCGGGTTCTTTCCGTTAGGCGCGGAAACACGCGAAGACATCAATCATAAGGTCTTGGCCGCAGTTGGTCGGCGGGGTATCGGCGGCATTTAGCGGTAAGCTTCGCAAGGGATGGACGCAGCAATGAAACGAGTCGCGATCGCCGCCGCCGTGATATTTGGTGCAATCTTCGCTTTGAAGCTGACAGCTAACAAACCTGACGCGAAGTTTAGCGCTCATTTCAGAGACGCTTGGAGCACCTGCAAAGGACTATATCCCGAGGCCAAAGGGAAGGATTTTGATGATTGTGTGAGCGGGTTGGTTGCGCCCTACGTGATTTCTTCAGATCGCAAGTGACGAAATTTCAAACTGAGACATTACCGGATGCCCACTCATGATCGCCGCGTCATCCACCGGCCTATACCCGGTTTATCCTGTCGCTTCTCCACAGCCTTGCTCGCGCATATCCCAAGCGATCGAGCCAAGCTTCCACGGCTTCCCCACAGCACTGTCAAATATCTATCCACAGGCCTATCCACGGCTTGCGAACAGGCTGCGATGGTCTCTCAGAATGGCCTGCGCCGCGTTGTGGCCGGGGGCGCCGGTGACGCCGCCGCCGGGATGGGCGCCGGAGCCGCAGTGATAGAGGCCTTTCAAGGGGCCGCGATAATCGGCGTGGCCCAGCATCGGCCGTGCCGAGAACAACTGGTTCAAGGTCAGCGCGCCGTGGAAGATGTCGCCGCCGAGCAGCCCGAACTGGCGCTCGAGATCGAGCGGGGAGAGGATCTGGCGGCCGAGCACGCTTGCCGCAAAGCCCGGCGCGTAGCCGTCCACCGTCGCGATCATGAGATCGGCGACCTCATCGCGGTGGTCGTCCCAGGATTTGCCGTCGGGAAGCTCGGGCGCGACATGCTGGCAGAACAGGCTCGCAACGTGCTGCCCCGCGGGTGCCAGCGTGTCGTCGAGCGTCGAGGGGATCAGCATCTCGACGATCGGTTGTCGGCTCCAGCCCTGTGCCCGCGCGTCGAGATACGCACGGTCCATGTAGCCGAGGCTCGGCGCCAGGATGATGCCTGAAGTGAGGTGATCGCCATTGCCCGGCAACGCCGTGAAGGAGGGTAGGCGGTCGAGTGCCACGTTCATGCGGAAGGTGCCGGAGCCGTTCCTCCAGTGACGGATGCGGGCGAGGAAATCCGCCGGCAAGGCATCAGCCGCCACGAGCCGCGTGTAGAGCAGTTTGGGATTGACGTTCGCCGCGACGTATTTCGCGCGGATGGTCTCGCCGTTCTCCAGGATCACGCCGACGGCGCGGTCGCGCTCGACGATCACCTCGCGCACGCCGGTATCCAGGTCGATCGTGACGCCGCGGGCGCGCGCGGCGCGCGCCATCGCCTGCGTGATCGCACCCATGCCGCCGATGGCGTGGCCCCAGACGCCCTTCTTGCCGTTCACCTCGCCAAAGGCGTGATGCAGCATCACATAGGCCGAGCCGCCGGCGTATGGGCTCGCATAATTGCCGACGATGGCATCGAAGCCGAACAGCGCCTTGACGAGATCGTGCTCGAACCGCTCGTCCAGCATCTCGCCGGCGGAGCGGGTGAAGAGATCGAGCAGGCTGCGGCTCTGCTCCAGCGTGAGCCCGCGCAGGATGTTGGCCGTCGTCAGCGCGTTCGCGGCCTCGCGGATCGCGCCAAGGCCAAAATTGGCGAGCAGGTTCGGCGGCGCGCGGAGCACGAACTGTCGCAGCACGTCGGCGATCTCTTCGAGCTCGCGCGAAAACCCGTCGAGCGCATCGGCATCGCGCATGCTGAGCCGCGCCACGGACGCTGTCGTCCGGCCCTCGCCGGTGAGGAGATAGTTGCCGTCGGGCGCGGGCAGAAAATTCTGCGCGCGCCGCTCGACCACGCGCAGGCCCTGCTCGGCAAGCCCGAGGTCGCGGATGACCTGCGGATTGAGCAGGCTCACGGTGTAGGCCGCGACCGAGTTGCGGAAGCCCGGATGAAACTCCTCCGTGACCGCGGCTCCGCCGACCACCTTGCGGCGCTCGACCACATGCACGCGCAAGCCCGCCATCGCGAGATAGGCCGCGCAGGTGAGGCCGTTATGGCCAGCGCCGATGATGACGACGTCGGTTTCGCTCATGATGTTCCTGGCGTCGTTCCGGGATGGTCCGAAGGACCAGACCCGGAATCTCGAGGTTCCCAGGTGCGCAATTGCGCACCATAGTTGGGTGCTTTGCATCGCCCCGGAATGACCGTCTAATATCAAGCAGTCGCTGCGGCAACATCACGAGACCATTTATTGCCGGTTCAGGCGCGGTGTGCTCCATTGCGCGCGCCCGGCGCCCGCCGGGGGAATGCCGGAGCTCCCATGGATTCGATCGTGCAACCCGCCGCCACGGAGCAGCCGTCCTCGTCGCGCAACCGGCTGCTGCTGACGGTCTACACGGCCGCGATCTTCGTCAGTGCGCTGCTGCTGTTCTCGGTGCAGCCGCTGTTCACGAAAATGGTGCTGCCGCGGCTCGGCGGCTCGCCGGCGGTGTGGTCGGTGGCCATGGTGTTCTTCCAGTCGCTACTGCTGGCGGGCTATGCCTACGCGCATCTCCTCATGCAGGTCAGGAATCGCGTGGTGGCGGTCGTGGTGCATCTGGGCCTGCTCGGCGCGGCCTTCGTCACGCTGCCGCTCGGCATCGCCAGCGCCTATGGCGAGCCGCCCAGCACCGGATATGCATTCTGGCTGCTCGGCCTGTTCGTGATGTCGATTGGCCTGCCGTTCTTCGCGCTCGCTGCCAACAATCCGCTGCTGCAAGCCTGGTTCGTGCGCACCGGGCATCCCGACGGGCGCGATCCGTACTTCCTCTATGCCTCTTCCAACATCGGCAGTTTTCTCGCGCTGTTGTCCTATCCCTTCCTACTGGAGCCGATGTTCACGCTGCACGCGCAGAACCGGCTTTGGACCGGCGGCTATGGCCTGCTGATCCTGCTGATCGCGTGCTGCGGCGTGCTGCTGTTGCGTTCGCCGCGGCTTGCGGTGACCGATGCGCGGACCGACGACCCAAGCGTACCGACACCGCCCCTGGTGACACGGTTGCGTTGGATTTTCCTTGCCGCGGTGCCGTCCGGCCTGCTGATCGCAGTCACCGCACACATCTCGACCGACGTCGCGGCGGCGCCGCTGTTGTGGGTGCTGCCGCTGTCGCTTTACCTTCTGACCTGGGTGGTGGTGTTCCAGTCGCGGCCGCTGTTGCCACACAAATGGATGCTGATGCTGCAGCCGGTCGCGATCGCGGGCGTCATCTTCCTGCTCGCCTTTGGCGGCGAGCAGAATTTGCTGCTCACGCTCGGCGGTCATCAATTGTGCTTCTTTGTCATCGCCATGGCCTGCCATGGCGAGCTGGCACGGACGCGACCTGCCGCGAAGTATCTCACCGGCTTTTATGTCGCGCTGTCGTTCGGGGGCATGGTCGGCGGTCTCTTTGCCGGCCTCGTCGCGCCCTTCACCTTCTCATGGATCGCCGAATATCCGATCCTGGTCGCGCTCGCCGCGCTGTGCCGGCCGCCGGCGAACGAACGTCTCGCGGGCGTGGTCAAATGGTACTGGCCGGCGCTTGCCGCCCTCGCAGCGGTGCTCGTTGCGCCGTCCTACATGACGGGCGATCTGGCGACCTGGTTCGAGGATCACCGCGTCTGGATTGCCGGCGCCGTCGGTGTGCTCGCGGCGTTGCTGGCGCTGGCGCTCAATGCCGACCGCTGGAAGATTTTTGCCACGGTCGCGCTGGCGCTGGCGTTGACTCGGATCTATCCGGCCGACGAGGGCCGCGTTACCACCGTGCGCAGCTTCTTCGGCGTCCACAAGATCGTGGTGACGCCGGGCGGCTATTTCCACGTGCTGATGCACGGCACCACGATTCACGGCGCCGAGCGCTTCCGCAATAATGACGGCACGCCGGTCACCGGCCGGCCCGAGCCGATCACCTATTATCACAAGGACGGCGGCATCGGTCAGGCCATCACTGCGATCCGGGAGCGCAAGGGCGCACCGTTGAAGGTCGCGGCGATTGGCGTCGGCTCCGGCACGCTGGCTTGCGCCGCTGAGCCCGGCGAGAGTTGGAAGTTTTTCGAGATCGACCAGTCCATGGTCGACGCCGCACGCGATCCGAAGAATTTCCGCTACATCTCCAGTTGCCAGCCGGAGCTGAAGCCGGTGATCGGGGACGCACGCCTCACCTTCGCCAGGGAGCCTGACGGCGCCTACGATCTCATCATCGTGGACGCCTATTCGTCGGATGCGATCCCGATTCACCTCGCGACCGAAGAAGCGATGAAGATCTACAAGGACAAGCTCGCCCCGCACGGCGCCGTGGTGATGCACGTCTCCAACCGGCATCTCGATCTCGAGCCGGTCGTGGTCGGCATTGCCGATGCCAATGACCTGAAGAGCTGGGTCTTTGACGAGGATTCCGGCCGCGACGCCGACTATATCTTCTCGACCGACGTCGTCATTTCCGCGCGCGAGGCGGATGACGTCGGTAAGCTGGCGTCCTCCAAGCAATGGGAGGAGACTGACGCAAACGAGAAGGTGCGGGTCTGGACCGACGACTATTCCAACATCCTGGGCGCGCTGTATCGGCGCTTACGGTACGGAGAGCAGTAGCCCTCCGGCGGCAAATACAGGCTTAAGGCTCGACCGGCGTCCCCGCCGGGAGCGCAAGGCCCTTCTCGCCGGCGACCTGCCGCAACAGGTCCGGCCTATCAGAGATGATTCCGTCGACGCCGATCTCGATCATCCGCGCCATGTCGTCAGGCTTGTTGACTGTCCAGACCACGACGCGCAATCCCTGCGCATGGGCCTCAGCGACAAGCGCTGCTGTCACGTCGCCGAAATAGGGCGACCACACCGCACCACCCGCGGCCTTGATCGTGCGCGGCAGCGAGTCGCCGTGATCGGCCGGGCTGAAGCCCGCAGTCCAGCTGGTGGCCTTGTCGAGGGCGATGGTCGGTGCCGAGCCGCGCTGGATCGTCAGATACACCGTCGGAATTGTCGGGGCCTGCTGCTGGACAAGAAGCAGCGTTCGCCAGTCGAACGACTGGATCATGACGCGGTCGGAGAATTTTGCGTCCTCGATCACCCCGAGCAGCTTCGCGACGAAGCCCTGCGGCTCCAGCGACTCATCCGGATGACCCGGATCGATCTTGGTCTCGATATTGAAGCGCACCTTGTCGTTGCCGGATTTGCGCACCAGCGCGAACAGCTCCTTCAGCGTGGGGATGCCGGTCCCCGGTACGGCGCGCTGGTCGGGAAACTGTTTCGCATAGGCGCTTCCCGGCCGGATCTGTCCGACATCGCAAGTCCTGACATCGGCCAGGCGCAGCTTGACGAAAGGCGTGCCGGGCACGGCGACATAGCCGCCATTCGCATCCCGCGCGAGATCGGGGTTGAGTCCGCGCTCGTGCGACACCACGACCTCGCCGTCGGCGGTCACGCCGACGTCGAGCTCGAGCGTATCCACGCCCATCGTGAGCGCATTGGCAAAGGCCGGCAGGGTGTTTTCCGGCAACAGCGCGCGTCCGCCGCGATGCGCCTCGAGATCGAAAGCCATGGTTTGTCCTATCATGGCTTGTCCCGTCGTGAGAACCGAAAGCACGGCCAGAATTGTCGCAACAGGTGACGGCATCACAATTTGCAGCCCAAGTGAAAGGGAAAGCATATGAAATCTTCGCTCGTTTCGTCCAGTGCTGCGGTTGACGGCGGCTGAAGAAAGCCGAAACTGGCCTTCAAAAAAGATCGGGAGTGATCGACATGCGGTTTGTCTTCCTCGCAACGATGGCGGCTTTGATGGTCGGACAGGCAGCGGCCAAGGATGTGTTGTCGGGGGCTGGCCTGCTGGCCGATGTGGCGCGCTATGCTTCCTTTGGCCTGCACCGTTTCGGCTCACCCGGCGATCGCGCAACGGCCGACTGGCTCGCTGGCGAGCTGTCCGAGGCCGGCTACGCCATCAGGTTCCAGCCTGTCGTGCTCGGCCGGCAATATGTCGTGGAGCGGGCCAGCGCGGAAGTGGGCGGCACGAGCGTCGAAGCGACGCCGTTCTGGTGGCCGCCGGAGGACAAGGCAAGCTTCCATCTCTCGGCTCCGCTGGTGCGCACGGGCGACGTTGCCGGCAAGATTCTCTGGGTCGATCTGCCGTTCGATCGCGGCGCCTATCTTGGCCCAGCGCATCGTGCCGCGATCTCCGAGGCCGTGGCCAGGAAGCCTGCCGCCATCCTGCTGATGATCGGCAATCCCGCTGACGACCGCTTCGCCTACAATGTCACGCAGGAGGATACGCCCTGGCCGGTGCCGGTGATCGTGGTCGGCGCCAAGGCGCGGGCGACGTTCGAGGTGGCTCTCGCATCAGGCGCGCCGGTGACGTTCGATGTTGCCGGGCATTACGAGCGCAACGTCTCCGGCCGCAACGTCATCGCCGAGACCGGCATTGGGCGCGGGCCGACCATCGTCGTCTCCACCCCTATGACCGGCTGGTACAGTTGCGTCTGTGAGCGCGGCCCCGGCATCGCCAATTTCCTCGCGCTGGCACGCACGGCGGCGGCGGAAAAATGGCCTGCGCATTTCGTCTTCATTGCCACCGCAGGCCACGAGATCGGCCATGGCGGCATGGAGCTGTTTCTGAAGGACGGCGCGCCTGCGCCAAAGGAGACGCTGGCCTGGATCCACTTCGGCTCGTCGAACGCCTGCTACGCGTTTGCGGAAGGCGCGCGCACCAGCCGGCCCGAGGAGGAGCGCTATCTCGTGCTGAGCAAGTCAGCCGTTGCGCTGACCGACGAGGCCTTCGTCGCGGTTGCGGCCAAACGGCTGGTGACGGAGAAGCAGGCGGTCGGCGAACTGCGCGACGTGCATGCGGCGGGCTACGCCAATTTTCTCGGAATGGCCGGCCGTCATCAAACCTTCCACACGCCCGCGGACGATCTCAGCGCGACCGGGCCCGAAATCCTCGAGCCGGTCGCCCGCGCCTTCGTCGATGCCGTGCGGAAAATCGTCGAACGCGGCGACACCGCGTTCAGATAATCTCAGTTTTGGTAATAATAACGCGGCTGATAGTACTGGCGCGGCTGTTGCTGCTGATAGTAGTAACCCTGCTGGCTATATGCCGGATCGTAGCCGTAGCTCGGCTGCGGCTGCGGTTGTGGCAGCTGCTGGTAGACCTGCGTGCCAGAGGGGCGGGTGATCGGACGCGGCGCCGGGTAACGCGCGCCGGTGTCGCTGCCGTCGGCGGGATAGATGTAGTTGTCGTCCTGCGACACGTAGCGGCGAGCGGGCTGCATCGGCGGCGTCAGATTTACGGGATCGCCTGTCGTTGCGTACTGCTCCTCAGCCGGCTGCTGGGCGCGGGCGACCGCATTGTTGGTGCGGCCACGCGGGTTGCGGGCCAGCGCCACCTGCGCCGAGCCGGTCAACGTCACCGTGGTGTTGAGCACACCCTGCTCCTGCACCAGCGCGTAGAGCGTGGAGGCGTTCTGGCGCGACAGCCGCACGCAGCCATGCGACGCAGGCGTGCCCAGTCGCCCGACCGAGTCGGTGCCGTGGATGGCGTGCCCGATCTTGGTGAAGAAGATCGAGTGCGGCATCGGTGCGTCGTCGAATTCCTTGGAGTAGTGGTCCTCTTCCATGCGGAAGGCACGGAATGCGCCATTCGGCGTTTCGCGCGAGGGGATGCCGGTCGACACCGGCCAGTGGTAGCGCGCGACGCCGTCGACCACGACGGTCATCTGCTGATTGTCCTTGTCGACGGTAATGTCGACCTTGGCCTGCGCGGTGCCCGCGCTCACAAGCATCAGCGAAATGAAAGCGATAAAAAATGAACGCATCTGACGTCTGGCCTCCGGCCTGTTCACGCTAGAGCAGGATCCGGAAAAGTGCGTAGCGGTTTTCCGAAAGATCATGCTCGAACAATAACACCGCGGCTCTCCGTCCCCGGCGTGCACTATGCCTGCAGTCCGGCTTTCGTTCCAGCGGCCTGCCAAGCTAACCTTCCTGCCATCGTTAACGCGATGCCGGGCGTAAGCAAGGCCGCTTTGTGCCGCGCATGTCCTGGCGATGCTGACATTTTCGCGAGCGGGCGCTGCGTTCACAACGCCGACAATTCGTCACAAAGGCGCAACCATTTGGCCGCTTCGGGCGTTGATCGTGACCCACCCTGACAGGCGGCCTTCGCCGCCAGCTATCCTTTGGGACCGAAGATGAACAAAGCCCGTATCGCCGCCGCAACCTTGCCGGCCGGCTTACCTGTCCGCCTGCTGTTCGCAGCTGCTGCCGTCCTTCTCGCGTTGATGTCGCTGCCGCACGCCGGACACGCCCAGGGCATCGTGCGCGGCGCCCAGGAGGGCTCCTATGAAGGTAACCGGATTGCCGGGCCCGTGGGCGGTGCGGTCGGCGGCGTCGTCGGTGCCGGGGTAGGAGGCGCCGTGGGTGCGGTCGACGGCATCCTCGGCATTCCCTATCACGGCCGCCGTCATTGCCGCGGCTACTATGACGGCTATCACCACTTCCACTGCTATCGGTAAGTCTACCGCCGTCATTCCGGGCTCGTGCTTCGCACGCCCCGGAATGACAATCAGGGTTAGTTCTTCAGCCGATATCCCGTCCGGAAGATCCACCAGATCACGGTCAGGCAGATCACGAGGAATGCCACGGTCATGCCGATGCTGACGGACACGCTGACATCGGCGATCTCGTAGAAGCTCCAGCGAAAGCCGGAGATCAGATAGACGACCGGGTTGAGCAGCGCCACCGTGCGCCAGGTCGGCGGCAGCATGTCGATGGAATAGAAACTGCCGCCGAGGAAGGTCAGCGGCGTCACCACCAGCATCGGAATCATCTGCAGCTTCTCGAAGCCGTCGGCCCAGATGCCGATGATGAAGCCGAACAGGCTGAACGTCACCGCCGTCAGCACCAGGAAGGCCAGCATCCAGACCGGATGGTGGATATGCAATGGGACGAAGAGCCCGGCTGTCGCCAGAATGATCAAGCCCAAAATGATCGACTTGGTCGCGGCGGCGCCGACATAACCGAGCACGATCTCGAAATAGGAAATCGGCGCCGACAGGATCTCGTAGATCGTGCCGGTGAATTTCGGAAAGTAGATGCCGAACGAGGCATTCGCGATGCTCTGCGTCAGCACCGAGAGCATGATCAGGCCCGGCACGATGAAGGTGCCGTAGCTGACGCCCTCGACCTGGCTGATGCGCGAGCCGATCGCGGCGCCGAACACCACGAAATAGAGCGATGTCGAGACGACGGGCGAAACGATGCTTTGCAGCAGCGTGCGCCAGGTGCGCGCCATTTCGAACAGATAGATGGCGCGGATGGCGCGGTGGTTCATGACGTCCTCACGAGGTCGACGAAGATGTCCTCGAGCGACGATTGGGTCGTGTCGAGATCGTTGAAGCGGATGCCGGCGGTGCGGAGGTCGCTGAGCAGGCTGGTGATGCCGGTGCGCTCGCCCTTGGTGTCGTAGTCGTAGACCAGCGTCGCGCCGCCGTCACAAAGATCGAGCTCGTATTGGCTGAGACTCTCCGGCAGCGAAATGATCTTGCCCTGCAAATGCAGCGTCAGCCGCTTCTTGCCGAGCTTCTGCATCAAGGTCGTCTTGTCCTCGACCAGCACGATCTCGCCCTTGTTGATGACGCCGATGCGGTCGGCCATCTCCTCGGCTTCCTCGATGTAGTGCGTGGTGAGGATGATGGTGACGCCGGATTGCTGAAGGGTGCGCACCACCTCCCACATGCCCTTGCGCAGCTCGACGTCGACACCGGCGGTCGGCTCGTCCAGGAACAGGATCTGCGGCTCGTGCGAGAGCGCTTTCGCGATCATCACGCGGCGCTTCATGCCGCCGGAGAGCGTGATGATCTTGTTGTCCTTCTTGTCCCAGAGCGAGAGGTCCTTCAGTACCTTCTCGATATGCGCAGGATTCTTCGGCTTGCCGAACAGGCCGCGCGAGAAGCTCACGGTCGCCCACACGCTCTCGAAGGCGTCGGTGTGCAATTCCTGCGGGACGAGGCCGATCAGCGAGCGCGCCTTGCGGTAGGAGGTCTGGATGTCCTCGCTGCCGACCAGAACACGGCCTTCGCTGGGATTGGCGATGCCGCAGATGATCGAGATCAGCGTGGTCTTGCCGGCGCCGTTGGGGCCGAGCAGCGCAAAGATCTCGCCGCGCTTGATCTCGAGATTGACGTTCTTGAGCGCCTTGAAGCCGGACCCATAGGTCTTCGACAAATTGGCGACGGAAATGATGGAGGACATGAGGGCCGGTCGGGGGTGGGGAGGGAGGGGCCGGAATCCGTCCTCTGGCGGGCGGACGACCGGCGGAGCCCTGAAATAGGAATGGCCTTGCCCGGTCGCAATTGGCGAGAGAAAAATCGTCTCAAAACAGGCCCTTAAGTGGCCGGTTTCGGGCAAGTGTTGCGCGATGGTCACGGATTGCGGCTAAGATCGCCATTCACGCGGCTCTTTGTTGCGTCTGCGAGCGCGCCGTGGCTACGATTCCGGCCGATCGCGAAGCGTATGTCCCCAGGGAAACAATCGATGAGACCGAACGGCCGTCACACCGCCGGCGCCAGCCAGTTGTCCACTCTCCGCATCTGGGCGACCTGCCTGCTCCTGCTGTCAGCTGTTGCCATGAGCCCGACCACCGCCAAGGCGGCGCCGAGCCAGGCTGCGGCGACGACGCATGTCTATCTGCTCCGCGGCGTGCTCAATATCTTCTCGCTCGGGCTCGACACGATCGGCGCCCGACTCGAGGCGCAGGGCATCCCGGTGACTGTCGCCAACTTCGTGTCCTGGTCCTCGCTCGCCGATGAAGCCGCGACCGCCTACAAGGCCGGCCGCATCAAGACCATCGTGCTGGTCGGGCATTCCTCCGGCGCAACCGCGCTGCCCGACATGATCGCCAAGCTCAATCAGCTCGGCGTGCCCGTGAAGCTCGCGATCGGGCTCGATTCCGTATTCAAGACCAGGCTGTCGACCGGCGCCGAGCGCTATATCAACATCTATATCGGCGATGGTCCGGGTGAGCCGGTGCGGGCTGCGTCCGGTCTTCGCGGCAAGCTCGACAATGTCGATGTGCGCGGCAGCGGCGTCGGCCACATCACCATCGACAAGAACGACGCGATCCAGCGCCGCGTCATCGCCGAGATCGACGCTGCGATCGCCCGCTCGCGCGGGCCGGCTGGCCCGATCGCCCAGCCAGGCGCGCCGCGGGCTGCGCATTCAGCGGCAGCAACGGCGCCGGCTCGGAACTAGCTGCGGGCTTGGGCGGCGGGGCAGGTTCCGTGCCCCAAATTCCACCCAATCGCTGGTCACTAAGCGCCGCAGGGGAGGCCGTGTGCCTCTCGTGGTGGGACTGCGGGACTTGATGATTGATCCAAGGCGACTTGTGGTGCTGGCAGCTTTTGCGCTGCTCGCCTTGAATCCCGGTCTGGCCGCAGCTTCGCCCGCCAAATCAAAGCCGGCTGCAATCCCCTCTGTCGCGCCGCCGCCTCCTGAGCCGCCCGCCGAACCTCTGCCGCCGCCGAAGATCTACCTGTTCCGCGGCGCCATGGGACCGTTCTTTTCGACCGGCATCGACCGGCTCAGCGAGAAGCTGACCAAGGCCGGCTTCTCGGCCGACGTCTACGAATTCACCTTGTGCCGGCTGATCGGCAACCGCGCCATCGCCAGCTACAAGGAGAGCCCGGCGCCGATCGTGCTGATCGGCCACTCCATGGGCGGGCTGTGCTCGGTCCTCATCTCCGAGATGGCGGCCAAGGAGAACATCCCGATCAGTCTCGTCATCACCATCGACCCCGCGCATGCGACCGACGACGTGCCGCTCAATGTCGAGCGCTTCATCAACATCTTCCTGTCCGACAGCGTGCTCGGTGGCGGCGACGTGGTGGCCGTGCCCGGCTTTCGCGGCCATTACGCGAGCTACGATTTGAAATTGAACAGTCGCGTCACGCACATCAACATCGAGAAGTCGGACGACATCCATCGCCAGATCGTCGACATGGTGACCCAGCTGCCGCGCATCCAGGTGCAGACCCAGGCCGATGCCGTGCCGCTGCGCTATCTCGTGCCCGCCGATACGCTGGTCGAATTGTGGGATAGCGGCGTACGTTTGCCGGTACGTGCCGGAGACACGATGGAGAGCATCGCGGCAACCCATCGCGTGCCGGTCTGGGCGATCCTACAGAGCAACTCGCTGCCGGAGAACGCGACGCTCACTCCGGGCCAGTCGATCATCGTGCCGCGGCATCTGACACCGCCGGAAGCCGCGGCTGCGATGGCGGTGCCGCCGCCGGCGGCACCTTCGGGACGGAAGAAGTAGGTTTCTCTCACACGTTCGAGCCGTGGATCGCGTCGATCACGGCGTCCGTGACTTCCTTTGTCGTGGCCTTGCCGCCGACATCGGGCGTCAGCACGCCGGCGGCGCAGACCTGCTCGACCGCCTTCATCAGGCGAGCGGCGGCATCCTTCTCGCCGAGATGCTCGAGCATCTGCGCCCCGGTCCAGAAGGTTGCGACCGGGTTGGCGATGCCCTTGCCGGTGATGTCGAAGGCCGAGCCGTGGATCGGCTCGAACATCGAGGGGAAGCGGCGCTGCGGATCGATGTTGCCGGTCGGCGCCACGCCGAGGCTGCCGGCGAGTGCGCCGGCGAGGTCGGAGAGAATGTCGGCGTGAAGATTGGTCGCAACGATGGTGTCGAGGCTCTTCGGATGCAGCGTCATGCGCACCGTCATGGCGTCGACCAGCATCTTGTCCCAGGTCACGTCGGGGAATTCGGTCGCAACTTCGGCGGCGATCTCGTCCCACATCACCATGCCGTGGCGCTGCGCGTTCGACTTGGTCACGACGGTGAGGAACTTGCGCGGGCGCGACTGCGCGAGCTGGAACGCGTAGCGCATGATGCGGGTGACACCGACGCGGGTGAAGACCGCGACTTCGGTGCCGACCTCTTCCGGCAGGCCCTTGTGTGCGCGGCCGCCCATGCCGGCATACTCGCCTTCCGAGTTTTCGCGCACGATCACCCAGTCGAGATCGCCGACGCCGACATTGCGCAGCGGTGAGGCCACGCCCGGCAAGATCTTGGTCGGGCGCACATTGGCGTATTGGTCAAAGCCCTGGCAGATCGGCAGGCGCAGGCCCCACAGCGTGATGTGGTCGGGCACGTCAGGTGCGCCGACCGCGCCGAAATAGATCGCGTCGAACTTCTTGAGCTCGGCGAGGCCATCGGCCGGCATCATCACGCCGTGCTTCTTGTAATAGTCCGAGCCCCAGTCGAACGTCTTGACGTTGAAGGCGATGTCGCCGCTGCGCTTGGCCAGCGCCTCCAGCACACGGACGCCGGCCGAGATCACCTCGGGGCCGATGCCGTCGGCGGGAATGGCTGCGATCGAATGGGTGCGCATGGGAGTGCTCCGTTTGAGAGATCAGTGGGATTGCGGGACGGGTTCGACGGGCGCGGTTTTCGCCCGCGACAATAGCAGGGTGAGGGCCGCGGAGAGGACGAGCAGGCCGCAGACGAAATAGAGGCCGCCGACGAAGCTGCCGGTCTGGTCCTTGATCCAGCCGATCATGGCGGGACCGGCGAAGCCGCCGAGATTGCCGATCGAATTGATGGTGGCAATGCCGGCGGCGGCTGCGGGGCCGGACAGGAACAGCGTCGGCATGCTCCACAGCGGCGGCTTTGCCGAGGAGATGCCGATATTGACGAGCGTCAGTGCGACCAGCACGGCGACGACGCCGGATGCAAGGCCGGCATAGGCGAGGCCCACGGCGGCGATCAGGCAGGCCAGCACGACATGCCAGGTGCGCTCGCCGGTACGGTCCGAATGCCTTGCCCACAGCACCATGGCGACGACCGCAGCCGTGGCCGGCAGCGCGTTGAGGAAGCCGACCTGGAGCGACGACAGGCCGAACTGCTTGATGATCTGCGGCGCCCAGACGCCGAGCGTGTAGAGGCCGGCCGAGGTGCCGAAATAGATCAGCGACAGCGCCAGCACGCGCGGATCGGCGAGCCCGCGCCAGATGCTGTGGCTCGCGGTTGCGGCCTTGCGCGTGGTCTCTTCATTCATGGTCTCGACCAGCCAGCGGCGCTCGTCCTCGGCCAGCCATTTCGCCTTCTCGGGGCGGTCGGTGAGGAAGGCCAGCACGACGAAACCGAGCAGCACGGCCGGCAGCGCCTCCAGCACGAACAGCCATTGCCAGCCCTTGAAGCCGAGCAGGCCGTCCATCTCGAGAAGTGCGCCGGAGACCGGCGAGCCCAGCACAGTCGAGAGCGGGGCGGCCGCCATGAACAGTGCAGTCACCGCGGCGCGCTGGCGTGCCGGGAACCAGTAGGAGAGGTAGAGGATGATGCCGGGAAAGAAGCCGGCTTCCGCGACGCCGAGCAGGAAGCGCAGGATGTAGAAGCTGGTCGCGCCCTGCACGAACGCCATCGCCGCCGAGACCAGGCCCCAGGTGATCATCACCCGCGCGATCCAGATCCGCGCGCCGACCTTGTGCAGGATGATGTTGGAGGGCACCTCGAACAGGAAATAGCCCCAGAAGAAGATGCCGGCACCAAAGCCATAGACGGTCGGCGACAGGCCGATGTCCTTGTTCATGGTCAGCGAGGCGAAGCCGATGTTGACGCGGTCGATGAAGGCCACGAAGTACAGCAGCATGATGAAGGGAACGATACGCCAGGTGATCTTGCGCAGCACGCGCGTCTGAATCTCGCTCGCCACTCTCGCCTCCCTCAAGCTCCGGTTTTGGTTTGTGTGGCAGTGAGCCTAGGCGGAGGCGGCAGGCGCACTCAATTGGCGCTGATTTATACAAAAAAATGATATAATCCTCGGAAGGCCGCCGCACGTCATGGCCGGGCTTGACCCACGGCTGTCCGGTTTAGGTTTGAGGAAGACTTAGGCACATCTGCCGCTGATCTTGGACGGTCGGCGGCGGGGCGAGCAAGTTGTCGATACGGCGGCGTTGCATGAGATTAGCGCGAACCAGCCTTGCGAAGACGAGCGGACTTCGAATGGCTTGCTGCGTGGCCTGAGCGAGGCGCAGCAGCAGGAAGGCGATCAAGGCAACGGCAATCTGGATTCGCACGGCGTTTTCTGAGGTGCCAACGAAGCGAGTGATCTTGAGGGTCTGCTTGACCCAGCGGAAGAACAGCTCGATGGCCCAGCGGCGGCGGTAAAGATCGGCGATGTCCTCGGCGCTGGCATCGAGATCGTTCGACAGCAGGCGCAGCACCTTTCCTGTCTCGGTGGTGATGCGCACCTCGCGCACCGCATCCCGCATCGGGTTGCGGCGGCATCTGGCCTGGCGTGCCGGGAGGAAGCCGATGCGATCGGACAGGATGTTGCTGCCCGGGGTGACCGGCAGCTCCTTGACCACATCGATCGGGGTGTTGGATTTGAACCGGCTGACAATGCGGCAGCCGACGGCATCAAGCTCGGCCCACCAGGCATAATCGTAATATCCGAGGTCGAAGACATAGGTCGCACCCGGCGTGATCGGCATCTGATGGGCTGCAGTGATGTCGTTGACGTTAGCAGCACTGACCGCGGCATAGATCGGACGATCGGCGTCGGCATCGTAGATCACGTGCACCTTGGCGCCGCAGACCCCGGACGAGAACCGGGCCCAGCCGGAGCTGTGCTCGTTCAAACGCACACTCGTGGAATCAATTAGATAGGTCGTCTCGGCGAGCTTGCGGCGCAGCCCGCGATGGGCCTGCTTCATCATGACTTCCAGCAGTTCGCCGAACACCGCAACAGGCCGCTTGGCATTGGCATCCGACATCGTCGACCGGCGGACCGGATCCGCGCCCAGATGATAGAGCCGGGCCGCGTGGCTCGAAAGCCCGGTCACGATCTCGCGCAAGCCCGAGGCGCCCGACAGCTGGCCGTAGAGCAGTGCCACAAACTGGCCCTTGGTCGAGAGCCGGCGAACCCGCGCGTCGGCATCATGATCGTCCACAAGCGCCTCGAACCGATGCCACGGCACAAGCTTCAGCAGATCGCGAAATACTGTATTGTGGTGCGGCATGGCGCTGATCTCCATTCGTGTCCCGGAACGCTTGCAGACGTCCAGGATCGAGTAGAATCAACGCCATGCGCTTCGTCCAATAAATTTAAACCGGACAGCCGTGGGCTTGACCCGGCCATCCACGCCTTTTGACCGCGGCGCGAAGCACGTGGATGCCCGGGACAAGCCCGGGCATGACGACCTCATAGAGATCTTTTGCTCCAGGTGAGACGAGGACATAGGATGGAATTGCATCAGCTTCGATGTTTCGTGGCGGCGGCCGAGCAGCTGCATTTCGGCCGCGCCGCGCAGCACCTGCAGATGCTGCCGTCCGCGCTCGGGCGCCAGATCAGGCTCTTGGAAGAGGATCTGGGTACGCGGCTGTTCGCGCGCACCACCCGCGCCGTCTCGCTGACGGAGGACGGCACGACGCTGCTGCGCGACGCCCGCGCCATCCTCGCCCGGGTCGAGGCCGTCGAGAGCAATTTGCGCAATCGCTCGCGCGCAGGCGCTGCGCGGCGGCTGCGGGTCGGCGCCATCGACAGCGCCGCAGCCGGGCTGTTGCCGTCGCTCTTGCGCGACTTTCGCGCCGGGCATCCCGAAGTCGCGGTTCAGTTGCTCGAGGACAAGACGATCCGGCTGCTGCCCAAGATTTTGACGGGTGCGCTTGATCTCGCCTTCGTTCGTCCGCCCGACCGGCCGGACAAGCGGCTGGAGTTTCGGCCTCTGCTTCAGGAAACCGCGATCGTGGCCTTTCCGCAGCGCCACGCACTCGCTGCGCGCAAGTCGATCACGCTGGCAGACATCGCCGACGAGGCGATGCTGGTGCCGGACCGCCGCTCGCGGCCGCACAGCCACGACCTCACCATCCAACTGTTCGAGCAGGCTGGCTTGACGCCGCGCATCGTGCAGGTCGCCGACGAAAAGCAGACGATCATCAATCTGGTGGCAACGAAGCTCGGTGTCGCCATCGTGCCGCGCTGGACCGCGCGGATGGCGGTGACGGGCGTGCGCTTCGTGCCGCTCCGTCCCAAGCAGAGCGGCCCCGTCGGCCGGCTGCCGCTGGCGGCGGCATGGCTGCGCGGCTCGCGCGATCCGGCCCGCGATGCCATGCTGGCGGTGCTGGACGCGCGCCTGCGCAGCTATGCGCGGGAGGCGTGAGCGGTTATGACTTGGGCCCGGCGAGAAGGTGGATGCGATGACTGATCAGAAAGCTTCGAACGAATTGCGGGTGGCCATCGCAGGGCTGGGCTCGATCGGCAGCAAGATCGCAACGGCGCTCGATCAGGGCATCGAAGGATTGAGCTTGTCCGCCGTGGCCGTGCGCGATCCCGTCAAGCACCGGGCGTTCCTCAACGGCCTGCGCCGTCCGCCAAAGATTTTGCCGATCGACCAGCTCGGCGATGCCGCCGACATCGTGGTCGAGTGCGCGCCGAGCAGCCGGCTGCGCGCGATCGTCGAGCCCGCGGTGAAGCGCGGCAAGTCCGCCGTCGTGGTCAGCGTCGGCGGACTGCTCGACAATTTCGATCTGATCGATCTCGCCCGCGCCAAGGGTGGCCGCATCCTCGTGCCAACAGGTGCGCTGATCGGGCTCGATGCCGTCAACGCCGCCGCGGTCGGCACCATTCATTCGGTGAAGATGGTGACGCGCAAGCCGGTCGATGGGCTGAAGGGCGCGCCGTTCATCGTCGAGAATAACATCGACATCGACAATCTGCGCGAGCCGCTCAAGCTGTTCGAGGGTAGCGCGCGCGAGGCGGCGAAGGGTTTTCCGGCGAACGTCAATGTCGCTGTTGCGCTGTCGCTGGCGGGCATCGGGCCCGATCGCACCCAGATGCAGGTCTGGGCCGACCCCACCGTGACGCGCAATGTTCATCGCATCGAGGTCGAAGCGGATTCGGCGCGCTTCTCGATGGGCATCGAGAACATCCCGTCAGAAAATCCAAAGACGGGGATGATCACCGCGCTGTCCGTGATCGCGCTGCTACGCAAGCAGCGCGCCACGCTTTGCGTGGGGACGTAGAGCGGATCGGACTAGAGCGACCGCCCCAAGCGGCGGTCGGCTCCCTCGCCCCGCTTGCGGGGAGAGGCGAAGAATCATCGCTACGCGCCCGTCACGCGCCAGATCACGTTGCCGACGTCGTCGGCCATCAGCAGCGACTTCTTGTCGGGGCCGATCACGACGCCAACCGGGCGACCATAGGATTCCTTCTCGTCGGGGGACAGGAAGCCCGACAGGATGTCGCGGCCGGGGCCGGAGGGTTTTCCGTTCGCGAACGGGATGAACACCAGCTTGTAACCGGACAGCGTGCTGCGATTCCACGAGCCGTGCTGGCCGATCACCATGCCGTCGGGAAAGCCGGGCAGGGTGCCCGCCGGCATCCAGCACAGGCCGAGCGAGGCGGTGTGGCCGCCGAGCGCGTAGTCCGGTTGAATCGCCCTGGCGACCATCGCCGGATCCTGCGGCACACGGTCGTCCACCGTCTTGCCCCAGTAGCAATAGGGCCAGCCGTAGAAGCCGCCGTCGCGCACCGAGGTCAGATAGTCTGGCGGCGTCTCGTCGCCGAGACCGTCGCGCTCGTTGACCACGGTCCAGAGCACGCCGGTCGTCGGCTCCCACGCCAATCCAACCGGATTGCGCAGGCCCGCGCCAAAAATGCGGTGCGTGCCGGCGGCGAGATCGAGCTCGTAGACCGCGGCGCGGCCTTCCTCGACCTCCATGCCCATCTCCGCGATGTTGCTGAGCGAGCCGACGCCGGCATAGAGCTTCTTGCCGTCGGGGCTGGCGAGCAGGCTGCGCGTCCAATGGCCGCTCGGCTTGAAGGTGGTGAGCCGCTTGCCCGGCGCGGTGATGCGATCGGCATTGGCGACGTAAGGAAAGGCCATCACGCCGTCGGTGTTGCCGACATAGAAGGTGTCGCCGACCAGCGCCATGCCGAAGGGCTGGTTGAGGTTTTCCATGAAGACGCCGCGAACCTCGGCAACGCCGTCGCCGTCCTTGTCGCGCAACAGCGTGATGCGGTTGGCCGACACGCCGAGCGCGGCGGCGCGGCGCATCGTCGCCTGCATCGCGTAGTGGAACACGCTGCGCGGGGCACCGGCGATCTGCGTCGCTTCCGCAATCAGCACGTCGCCATTGGGCAGCACCTCGATCCAGCGCGGATGGTCGAGGCCGCCTGCGAACGCATTGACCTTGAGCCCGGGCGCGACCGCCGGCTTCTGGCCCTCGCTCCAGCCGCGTGCGGTCGGCATCTTCAGTGTCGGGATCGCGCCTTGCGGTTTGGCTTCGGGAATGGCGGGCGCCTGGCCCCAGGCCGGTGCCGCCTCGGTGCCCGTGAGCTTCCGCCATTGCAGCGCCATGCCGCCGAGGACTGCGACGAACTGCGCGAAGATGCTGGAAAAAGTCATGAGACGCCCCTGTCGAATCCTGTGGCACTGTCCAACGCCGGATCGCACCGAGCCCCGCGCGGGCTCAGGCCAGATCGTCGACCTCTCCAGATCGACGATGGATGCCGTCGTGCCTTTTGTGCGCGCATCCAACTGGGTCGCGGTAAAAAGGTCAACCTGTGTGGGCTCGGATCGGGCCGTTCACGGCGCAAATGGCAGCACGCCGAATTTGCATGGCAAGAATACGACCGCGCAAGACTCTCAGCGTCGTCCGGGCGAAGGCCGGGACCCACCGCGTGATCTATCGATTGTGGATGGTCGAGGTACCGAACGACGAATCTTCGCCAGACATCGCCCTGTGGTTATGGGTCTCGGCCTTCGCCGGAACGACACCGAGGATGGGGTGGGTTCTTATCTTACCGTGGCGACGTGAACGGGATGATCATCGGCACGCGGCGGCAATAGGCGCCGTAGGCGTCTTCGCCGAGCTCTTTCGACAGGAACACCTCTTCCATCCGGCCCTTCTGCCACATGCCCAGCGAGATCAGGATCGCGCCGAGGATCGTCGTGACGAAGCCGATCGCGACGCCGGTGACGAGCATGCCGAAGATCAGTCCCGTATAGATCGGGTGACGCACGATGCCGTAGGGGCCGGTGTCGATGACGCGGTGATCTTCCTTATGCGTGATGGTGTTGGACCAGAATTTTCCGAGATGCAGCCGGCCCCACCAGGCGAAGGCGATGCCGGCGACCGAGAGGACCGCGGCGATGGTGATGCCGGTGTTGCCGAGCACCCAGAGCGGCTTCCAGCCCAGGATCTCCGCAATCCACGGCGTGTACAGAATGCCGCCGATCAGGATCGGCAGGCGATAGCGCTGCGACTCCAGCGTCATGACCTGCTTCTTGGTCCGCCCCTGCCAGAACGAGGCCCCCACCCAGCTGGCGAGGAAGGCGAGCCAGATCAGGGCCAGGAGTTCGGTCGGCCAGGTCGTGGTCCAGCCGCCCCAGGCGACGGAAAGAAGCTTGCTGAAATCGTAGGACATGCGGAAAGGTTCTTTGGTTTGGGCTGCAGATCAGCTCGCGCGCGACGAGAGCGCGTGATGCTTGATGGCATTGGACGCGGCCTGGCCGCCGCGGGCGAGCAGATGGGTGATGGTTTCGCGCAGCACCGGCTCGATCGGGCGCGGTGCATAGCCGAGTTCGGTGCGCGCCTTGCCGATCGAGAGGTCGCTTGCGGCGAGTGCGATACGCACGCCTTCGGCAGTGCCGTTGGGAGGACGGCGCGTGATGCGATTAGAGATCGATTCGAGCATGATGGCGGAGAGCTCGGCGATCTTGCCGGGAACGACAACCGGATATTGCCGCCGTCCGCTCATCGCCGACATCATCCGCAGGATCTGTCCGAGCCTGACGCAATCGCCGCCGAGGATGTAGCGCTGGCCGATGCGGCCGCGCTCCATCGTCAGCACGAGGCCCATGGCGACATCGCGGACGTCGACGAGGTTGACCAGGAAGTCGAGATGCGGCTGCACCTTCTTCTGGAGGAAGTACCACAGCATCGCCGTCGGCGGCGTCAGGTTATGGTCAGCGGCGCCGATCGGCATGGTCGGCGTGCCAATCACGAGCGGGAAGCCGCCGGCCGCGGCCTTTGCGACGTGATGCTCGGCGAGCGACTTCGAGCGCGTATAGGCGCCGGGCATCGCGTCGGCCGGCTGCAGCGCCTCCTCGGCGGCAACGCCGTTGAGGTTGGAATAGGGGAACAGGATCGATTCCGTCGAGCAGTGCAGAAAGCGCGACACGCCGTGCTTCATTGCTGCTGCGAGCACCACTTCGGTCCCGCGGCAATTCACTTCGTGAAAGTCCTGCTTGTTGGCGACCCACATGCCGGGCAGGCCGGCGAGGTGATAGACCTGATCGACCCCGGCGAGCGCAGCATCGACCGCGGCGCCATCGAGGACGGAGCCTGTCACATAGTCGACGTCGGAACAGGGTGTGGCCGGCGGCCGCACGTCGAGCACGCGCACCCGCTGCTCCCTGCTGCGGAGCGCTTCGACGAGATGATGTCCGATGAAGCCGCTGCCACCGGTAACCAGTGCGAGAGTCATGAAGAAGGTTGCTACTATTCCGCTTCGGGAAGCCTATCGGGTTGAAAGGGAGTTGGTCGGAAGAGGCGCGAGAATCGCGGCAAGGTCACGACGAAAACCCAGTGCAATGAACAATTTTGCCATCACGAACATCGGTCCCAGCAAAAGGTGCGACGGAAACGTGAACAACGAGGCCTCGCGCCCCTCAAAAACCTTGTGGCCGATGGTCTGCGCGGCGAGGCCGAGCACGACCAGGGCGCTGAAAATCGCCCACATCGTCAGGGTGCTGACCTGCGCGGCAATGGTCGATGCGATCGAAAATAATAAAATAGAGACGGCCAGAATCCCGAACCCGAGCGCCACGTCGAGCAGCAGCCAATAGATCAGAACCGGCGTTGCCAGGATCACTGCCAGGCTGATCTCGACACCGAACAGTGGCAGCTTCACCAGTGTCAGCGGCATCACGGCGCCGGTGAACAGCAGGAGGATGCCGACCACATGCATCGCCGTGTTCCGGGGATCGCGATGGTACTCGACATAAACGGCAAGTTGGCGTTGAAAAAAGCCACCCATCTCGGTCTCATGCAGCACAGGGTCGGGTAAGGACGAACAGTGGCTATAGCACCTGATAGAGCAGTGCACAAACCGGCGCTTTTGTCGCGCAGGACCATGCTGTCGCGCCCTGGGACAGGTTACAAAACAATCGGGAGTTCAAAGGGTTCCAACAGCTGCCGGAATGGATGCGCTCAACGCTTCTTGGCGGGCTTTTTCGTCGCAGGCGCAGGTGCTGTTGCGGGATGCGCCGGCGCTTCCTCGGGTACCTTGGCAAAGGTCAGGATTTGCAACTGGCCGTTGATTGCCGAGGTCGGCTTGGCGCGGTCGAGGAACTGCTCCTCGCCTAGCCCGATCGGCTGAAGCCGCTTGGTCGAAATCTTGAAGGTGTTCACCAGCACGTCGCGGATCGCATCCGCCCGGCGCTGGCTCAGGATCGCGTTGGCCTCGCGCGTCTTCTGACTGGACTCGACATGGCCGACGATCAGGAACGTGTAGGGCAGCAGCGAGGCGTGAACCATTGCGTCGGCGATGCGGCCGACGGTCTGGTAGGACTCCGGCTGGATGATCGGCGTGTCGGCGTCGAACTGGATCTGAGCGTTGAAGGCGGGCAGCTTGGCCAGATCAGGCGCGATCGGCGGCCGGTTCACCGGGCCCGGATCATTCTTGATCCTGGCCTTTGCCCGCTCCATCACCTGCTGCTTCAGCGCGGGAATGTCGACCTCGGCGGCCTCCTCGAAATGATTGAGCTTGCCGACGATGTCGTCTCGGGTCGGCGCCGTCTGCGCGCCGGCTGCCCCAGCGAGCAGGGCCAGGCCCAATGCGAGGCCCATTCCGGCGGTGACGTGCCCGGTTGCGCGCGTCATCGATACCCCGCGTCGTCGACGGCCTTCAGGCAGTTGTTGCTGATGCCCTTTGGCGTCGAGATCAGGCAAGGGATCGACTTGCTGGTCTCCTTGGTCGAGCCGCCGCAGACCTTGACGATCTCGCGCTGGCAGGCGTTCGCGACCGCGACGCGGGCGGCGATGCGTTTCTGAATGGCATCGAACGCCGCGAGATAATCCCTCTGGCACTGCTGCGAGAGCACGTCCCGGTTGCGGGACAGACACTCTTTCAGGCGGGTGGAGTCCGGATTGACGCCGCGGCAATTCGCGACGATTTCCGCGCCGCAGCTTTTCGCCAGAAGCCCGATCGAATCGCCAAAGCTCATCGTCTCCGCCGTCGCAAGCGACGGCATCCCCAATGCAAGCACGATCAGTGTGACGAAGCCCCGGACCATGGTTGCATCTGATACGGGGAAGTTCGCCATGGTCAAGGGCTGTTCGGACCAGAACTGTCGAGAGTTGCGCCAGTGCGGCGAACAGTCCTCACTCCTCGGCGGCGTCGCTCGGCGGAAATTCGATCAGGACGGCCGTGTGGTTCCGGATGTCGTCGGCAAACTCCGGATCGGCCTTGAGCTCGTCCAGCGTCCTCGGCGGGGGAAGCTGGCGGCCGTCCTCGATCAGGTCCTGCGCGTAGAACGCGATCGCTTCGGGTGCACTCTCCAGAGCCTCCTCGACGTCGTCGCCGCCGGAGATGCAGCCAGGCAGGTCCGGAAACCACAGGCTGACGTCGTCCGGGCCGGCGTCCTCGATGATGGCGACGTAGTGAGGCATCTTGGGCTCAGGCCCGCTGCACGAAGCTGTCCACGACCTTCTTCTCGCCGGCCTTGTCGAAGGCGATGGTGAGCTTGTTGCCGTCGATCTTGGTGACGCGGCCGTAGCCGAATTTCTGGTGGAAGACGCGGTCGGAGAGCGAGAACTCCGACGTCGTGCCGGTGGATTTGGCGACCAGCTCGCCCTCGATCGTCAGCGGTCCGCGGCGGCGCGAGGAGAAGCTGCCGAAATCGGGGCCGGATGATGAAGTCGACGAGAAGGTCGCGGCCTCTTCCTCGAAGCCGCCGCGACCGTCACCACCACCGCTATTGCGGCCGCCGCCCCGGTTGCGGTTCGCCTGGGCGCGCTGCCAGCCCGGCGTCGAATAGCTCGAGCCGAACGCCTCCATGTCGTCGAAGCGCGAGGCGCCGTAGCCGCCCGTGCCGCCCCAGGCCGAGCCGCCCTTGGATTCGGTGATCTCGACATTCGCCGCCGGCAATTCGTCGAGGAAGCGCGACGGGATCGTGGTCGACCAGGTGCCATGGATCCGGCGGTTGGTCGCGAAATAGATCATGGCACGGCGGCGGGCGCGGGTCAGGCCGACATGGCCGAGCCGGCGCTCTTCCTCGAGGCCCGCGCGGCCCTGTTCGTCCAGCGTACGCTGGCTCGGGAACAGGCCTTCCTCCCAACCGGGCAGGAACACGTTGTCGAATTCGAGACCCTTGGCCGAGTGCAGCGTCATCAGCGACACCGCGTCGTCCTCGGCGCCGCCCTCGCGGTCCATCACCAGCGAGATGTGCTCCAGGAACCCTTGCAGGTTCTCGAACTCCTCCATCGAGCGCACGAGCTCTTTCAGGTTCTCCAGCCGGCCCGCGGCGTCGGCCGAGCGGTCCTTCTGCCACATCTCGGTATAGCCGCTCTCGTCGAGCACGATCTGGGCGAGATCCGTATGCGCGGTGACCTCGCGCTGGGCGCGCCAGCGATCGAACTGGGCGACGACGTCGCGCAGACTTCCGCGCGCCTTCGGCTTCAGCTCGTCGGTCTCGACCACGGCACGCGCGGCCTCGAACAGCGGGATGCGGCGCTTGCGGGCGTGGTCGTGCAGCATCTGTATGGTGGCATCGCCAAGCCCGCGCTTGGGCACGTTGACGATGCGCTCGAAGGCGAGATCGTCGGCGGGAGAGTTGATGACACGCAAATAAGCGAGCGCGTCGCGGATTTCGGCGCGCTCGTAGAAGCGCGGGCCGCCGATGACGCGATAGGGCAGGCCGAGCGTGACGAAACGGTCTTCGAACTCGCGCATCTGGTAGGAGGCGCGCACGAGAATCGCGATCTCGTTGAGCTTCTCGCCCCCGCGCTGGATCTGCTCGATCTCCTCGCCGATGCCGCGGGCTTCCTCTTCCGAGTCCCACGAGCCTGTTACCGTGACCTTCTCGCCGTCGTGGTCTTCGGTGCGCAGCGTCTTGCCGAGCCGGCCTTCGTTGTGCGCGATCAAATGCGAGGCGGCCGCAAGGATGTGGCCGGTCGAACGGTAGTTGCGCTCGAGGCGGATCACCTTGGCACCGGGAAAATCGTGGTCGAAGCGCAGAATGTTGTCGACCTCGGCGCCGCGCCAGCCGTAGATCGACTGGTCGTCGTCGCCGACGCAGCAGATGTTTTTGACATGGGGGGCGGCCATCGGCGCGCTGACCGTTTGCTCCGTCATTCCGGGGCGATGCGCAGCATCGAACCCGGAATCTCGATCGTCGGACTCACTGCTGGATTCCGGGTTCGCGTCTTCGACGTGCCCCGGAATGACGGCCTTGGTCGTCGCCGGTGCCTGCGACAGCAGCCGCAGCCACAGATATTGCGCAACGTTGGTGTCTTGATACTCGTCCACCAGGATGAATTTGAAGCGCTGCTGATACTGCCGCAGGATATCCGGGTGCTCGCGGAAAATGCGGATGTTCTCCAGCAAGAGATCGCCGAAATCGGCGGCGTTCAAGATCTTCAGCCGTTCCTGGTAGCTCGCATAGAGTTTGCCGCCTTTGCCATTGGCAAACATCGCGGCTTCGCCTGACGGCACCTGCGAGGGCATCAGGCCGCGGTTCTTCCAGCCGTCGATCAGGCCGGCCAGCATGCGCGCCGGCCAGCGCTTGTCGTCGATGTTCTCGGCCTGCAGCAGCTGCTTCAACAGACGCACCTGGTCGTCGACATCGAGCACGGTGAAGTTCGACTTGAGCTGTGCCAGCTCGGCATGGAAGCGCAGGATGCGGCCGCCGATGGAGTGGAAGGTGCCGAGCCACGGCATGCCTTCGACCGCGTGGCCCAGCATCTGGCCGAGCCGGTGCTTCATCTCGCGCGCGGCTTTGTTGGTGAAGGTCACTGACAGGATCTCGGCAGGACGGGCGCGGCCCTGGCTCAGGATATGGGCGATGCGCGTGGTCAGCACGCGGGTCTTGCCGGTGCCGGCGCCGGCCAGCACCAGGACCGGGCCGTCCAGCGTCTCCACAGCCTCGCGCTGCTCCGGATTGAGCCCGGTCAGGTATTTCGGGCCCACGGAGGCGCGCGCACGCGCGGCGATGCCGCCGGCGGCGGGCTGGTGGTCGGGGACGCTTGTGATCTTGCTCGGCTCGGTCATGCGAATCATTGGCCCCACGATGGCACCGCGGGGATGCGGAAGGGAGCCTTCATAACAGGGATTGCCGCCTATATGGGGCGGCCGCGAGGGGTTTTCCACGTGCGCGGCGGGCCGATTTGTTCCTCGGCACGGGACGAATTTCCAGCGGCGGCCGGCCGGAACCAATGTTCCGAGCCGGCACTTGTTTCTGCAAGTGAGGCGCCTCAGCCGCGCCGATCGCAGACAGACATCGAAACAGAGGTTTTGACCATGCTGAGCTGGGTTGTGACGTTTCTGATTATCGCGCTGATCGCCGGTATCCTGGGCTTTGGCGGCCTCGCCGGTGCGTCGATCGAAATCGCCAAGATCATCTTCTTCGTCGCGGTCGTTCTGTTCCTGGTTTCGGCCGTGGTCGGCCTCGCCCGCGGCCGCAGGATATAGCGCGACGGATCATGCACTACCGCTTCGAGGGCATCGCCACGCTCCGTCCGATGCCCTCGGGCCGCGGCACGGCGCTGTGCGCCTCTACGACGGCCGCGATGCGCTCGCGAATGTCGGGCGGAAACGCCGCCACCTTGCGCGAGCCCATGTCGATGTGCAGCGACATGTTCTCGGACGTGGCCGAGAGCCAGCCTTCGGTGGCGTGCCGCAGCTCCTGGAACGTGTGCAGGCGCTTGTCGTCGGCTTCCAGCAGCCACACCGAGACCTGCACGGGATCGCCGAGATGGATCTCGCGCAGATAGCGCACATGGCATTCGGCGGTGAAGGTCGAGCCGTTGCGCTCCTTCATATATCCCGGCCCGATCCCAAGCTGCAGCCACATCTGGTCGATCGCCCGGTCGAACATCACGTTGTAATAGGCCATGTTGAGATGGCCGTTATAGTCGATCCATTGCGGCTCGATCTGCATGATCGAGGCGCGGAACGGCTCTGCCTCGGGCGCGTGAGCGGCAGTCTCCGGCATGTGTCCTTCCCCAGCTATGCGTCCGGTCGCTTGACTTGACCGGTGAGATGTCCTTTGCCACGGTTTCTTCTGTCGGGAGGAATGTCCGTGGGTACGACCATCACCAATAATCCGCCGCGGGTCGAGCCGAAAGCCCTCGCAAGCGCGCTGGAGCAGCTTGCCGCACGTTTCGGCAACCGCCTCGTCACCTCGCAGGCCGTCCGCGAGCAGCACGGCCACACCACGACATGGATCGTCAACCAGCCGCCCGACGGCGTGGTGATGGCGCAGGAGACCGCCGACATCCAGGACGTGGTGCGCATCTGCGCGAAGAACGGCGTGCCCGTCATTCCCTTCGGCACCGGCACCTCGCTCGAGGGCCAGGTCAACGCGCCGGCCGGTGGCATCTGCATCGACCTGCGCGACATGAACAAGGTGCTCGCGGTGCATGCCGAGGATCTCGACTGCGTGATCCAGCCCGGCGTCACCCGCAAGGCGCTCAACGAGCACTTACGCGACCAGGGCCTGTTCTTCCCGATCGATCCCGGTGCGGACGCCTCGCTCGGCGGTATGGCCTCGACGCGCGCCTCCGGCACCAACGCGGTGCGCTACGGCACCATGCGCGACAGCGTGCTGGCGCTGAAAGTCGTGCGCGGCGACGGCGAGATCATCACGACCGGCACGCGCGCCAAGAAATCATCCGCCGGTTATGACCTGACGCATCTGTTCGTCGGCGCCGAGGGTACGCTCGGCGTCATCTCGGAGCTGACCATCCGTCTGCGCGGCATTCCCGAGACGATCGCGGCAGCGGCGGTGTCGTTCGAGACCGTGCATGGGGCGTGTCAGGCCGTCATCCTGGCGATCCAGACCGGCATTCCCGTGGCGCGCATCG
The DNA here is from genome assembly GCF_053592855.1 of Bradyrhizobium sp. T-1. Lineage (NCBI taxonomy): Bacteria > Pseudomonadati > Pseudomonadota > Alphaproteobacteria > Hyphomicrobiales > Nitrobacteraceae > Bradyrhizobium > Bradyrhizobium sp. T-1. The sequence continues at coordinate 2,304,297 of NZ_CM132115.1, forward strand.
AACTGCTCAATGCCGCGCAGGTGAAGGCCTGCAATTCCTATTCGAAGCTGACGCTGCCGGAGACGCCGCTGTTGCTGCTGGAATTCCACGGCAGCGAGATCGAGGTCGATGCGCAGTCGAAGGCGTTCGGCGAGATTGCGAAAGAATGCGGCGGCGGCGATTTCTCCTGGACCACCAAGCCCGAGGATCGCACGAAGCTGTGGCAGGCGCGGCACGATGCGTACTGGTCCGTCAAGGCGCTGCGGCCCGGCGACAGCATCGGCGTGGTCGCAACCGACGTCTGCGTGCCGATCTCGCGGCTTGCCGATTGCGTCAGCGAGACCGAGGAAGATCTCAAGCGCCTCAATTTGTTGTCGCCGATCGTCGGCCATGTCGGCGACGGCAATTTCCACTGCTCGCTGGTGTGCGACACCAACGATGCGGCCGAGATGGCGCGCGGCGAGGAGTTCATGCATCGCCTGGTCGAGCGCGCGCAGGCGATGGACGGCACCTGCACCGGCGAGCACGGCATCGGCCAGGGCAAGCAGAAATATCTCAAGGCCGAGCTCGGCCCCGAGGCGCTGGACGCGATGCGCGCGCTGAAAAAGGCGCTCGATCCACAAAACATCTTCAACCCCGGCAAGATCGTGCCGGAGGCGTAGCGCGCCTGCTGCGTCGCGGTTGCGGAACTTTCGGCCCCCCGGCCGGTTCCAATTCCCGTCAACTTCCGATGCCTCAATGGCGCGGCTCAGCGGGAGGATACGATGTTGCGACCGGTCATTGGAATTGCCGTGATGGCGCTCGCCTGCCTGGTGGCGGGCACGGCTCTGGGGAAGGGTGGCGGCGGTGGCGGTCACGGCGGTGGCGGCCATGGCGGTGGGCACGGAGGCGGTCATGGAGGCGGTCATTTCGGTGGCGGTCATGGCGGCGGCCATTTTGGTGGCGGTCATTTTGGCGGTCATGGTGTCCGGCACGCGCACGGCGGTGGCGGGCATCATGGTGGTGGGTTCCGGTTCGCAACAGCAGCGCGACATGGCGGCCCGAGCTTCGGTCAGATCCGCAATGCGGCCGTTCATCCCGCCAATTTTCGCAACGCCTTCAATTTCCACGCCAGCACCTTCGGCAACGGCCGGCTGATCGGCAATCCGGCGGCGCGCGCCCAGATCGCGGCCGCCGCCGCGCTCGCCGGCTGGCACGGTGCCGGCGGCGGATGGTGGCAACATGCCGGGGGTGGTTATGGCTGGGTCGGGCCGCTGTTCTGGCCGTTCGCCTATAACGACCTCTACGACTACGCGATCTGGGGCGATGGTCTCGGCTTCTGGGGCTACGGCTACCCGGACATCTATGCCGGCATCTTCGGGCCCTATGGCTATGACGGCCTCGCAACCTATCTGCCGCAGCGTCCTTATGGACGGCGGCAAGCGCGTGGCGTCGCGCTCGATCAGCTCTGCGGTAGCGACCGGCGCGAGATCGTCGGTCTGCCGATCGACCAGATCGCAGCCGCGGTGCAGCCGACCGAGGCACAAGGAGCGAGCCTCGACGAGCTCGGCAACGCCTCGATCCAGGCGGCGGAGATGATCCGCGCGTCCTGTCCGGCGCAGGTCGCAGCGACGGCGCCCGGTCGGCTGATGGCGATGCAACAGCGCATCGAGGCGATGGAGAAGGCCGTCGACCTCGTTCAGCCCGCACTGGATAAATTCTACGGCCTGCTCACGGACGAGCAGAAGGCGCGCTTCAATGCGCTGGCCGAGGATCAGCGCCGCGCGACGGCGTCCAGCACCGGCGAGCGATCGCTGGTGCAGAATTGCGGAGCGACCGCGGCGCTCGATTGGCCCGGCGCCGACATCGAGGCGAGGCTTCATCCCAACGATACCCAGCGTGCTGCGCTACAGGTGCTCCAGGATACCAGCGCCAAGGTCAGCGCATCGCTCAAGGCGGCCTGCCAGCCGAGCGAGGTGTTGACGCCGCCGGCGCGAATGGCCTCAATCCGCACACGGCTCGACACGATGCTCGACGGCGTCAAGTCGGTTCGAGCGGCGCTGGAGGATTTCTACGCGACGCTCAATGACGAGCAGAAGGAGCAGTTCGAGTCGATCGGGCCGCGCCGGACGTCCTGAATGCATCGGTGGCTGTAAAGACCAGGGGTGGGTGGACGATGAAGTGGTTCGCCAAGCAGAAGCCGGCGGATATCTGGGACGAAGCGATCGAAGGGCCGCTCGGCGATATCGAAGCCGCCGAGCGCATTCGCGCGATCTGCGCGGCTGCGACTGCGAGCGCGGCGGGCTCTGCGCGCAATGACAGACAGGACAGCGAGCGCTATGAACGCGCCGGCAGGGTCGCGATGGAGATCGCGATGAAGATCTCCGACGGGCTGGTGCGCGACGACGCGGTGCATCGCATCGTCGACCTCTGCATGATGGCGAACGACATCAAGACGGCGCAGATCCTGTTCCGCGCGATCCAAGCCAGCTGGATCCGCGAGATGGTGCAGCGGGACCATCCGGCACTGGTGCAGTAGCGGCAGCTACTTCGCCAGCTTGTGCACGGCCTCATCCACGCTGTGAAAGACGTGCTCCCTCGGCAGCACATCGAACAATTTGAAGCGCTCGAACGCGTCCTGTGCGCGCACCGATTCCAGCCGCGCCAGCGCCACCGTGACGCCTTGCGCGTTGCACACCTTGAAGACGTCGAGCAGGATCTGCGCGGCGGTGAAGTCGATCTCGACCATGCCGCTCGCTTCCAGCACCAGCAGCTGCGGCGTCGCCGTGCCCAGCACCTTCGTCACATCGCTGCGGAAGCCCGGCGCGTTGAGGAAGGACAGCGGCGCCTGGAGCCCGATCACGGCAACGCCGGCGATGCGCTCGCCGGTGATGTGCGGATGCGCCGGCCACCAGATCGTGGTGCCCGGCACGCGCTCGAACTCGACGAGCCGTGCGCGCGTCGTGCTCCAGATGCCATGCAGCAGCGACAGCACGATGCCGAGGAACGCGCCCTGCTGGATCGGCAGCACGATGATCAGCGCTGCGGTGGCGACGATGAGCAGGAATTCGCTGAACGACTGGCGATAGATCGTGACGATCTGCTTGGTGCGGATGATCCGCAGCGCCACGAACAGCAGGATGCCGCCGAGGGCTGCATCCGGAACATGGCGCAGCAGCCCCGTTCCGAACGCGAGCAGCGCCAGCACGATCGCCGCTGCTGCTAGGCCCGCAAGCTGCGATTGCCCCCCGGTCTCGGCGACGATGCCGGTGCGCGGCGGGCTGGCATTGACCGGAAATGCGCCGAACAGGCCTGACAACACGCTGCCGGCGCCGGCGCCGAGGAAGTCGCGATCGACATCAGCGGGCTTGTCGGGATCGGATGGGAAGGATCGCGTGGTGGCCGCAGTCTGCACCATCACGACGACCGTGACCACGAACGCGAGCGGCACCAGGCGCACCCAGAGCTCGGGCGCAAGATCGGGGAAGGTCGGGCGCGGCAGCGTGCCGGGCACGCTACCTACGACGTTGACGCCCTTGCTCTCGAGACCAAGCGCGATCGTGGCCAGCGTTGCGGCGACGAGCCCGATCAGCGCGCCGGGGATCTTCGCGCTGATCGTCTCGGAGATGAAGACCACCGCCAGCACGCCGAAGCCGATGCAAAACGTGATGGGATTGGTGCGGCCGATCTCGGTTGCGAGCACGCCGATGCGATCGAGCGTGGGACCGCTCGGTGACTCCAGTCCCAGGACGCCCGGTAGCTGCGACACGATGATGTGGACGGAGATGCCGGCGAGGAAACCGACCATCACCGGCATCGACAAGAGGTTGGCGATGCCGCCGAGCCGGAACGCGCCGCCGGCGAGCATCATGGCGCCCACCATCAAGGCCAGCGCGAGTGCGAGCCCCTGATATTCAGGTGACCCGGTGGCGGCGATCGCCGCGAGCCCGCCGGCGAAGATCGGCGTGATCGTGGAATCGGCGCCGCAGGACAGGAAGCGGTTGCCACCGAGCAGCGCGAAGCCGAGCGAGCCCGCCAGGAAGGCAAAGAAGCCGACCTGCGGCGCGAAGCCGCCAAGCCGTGCGGTCGCCATCTGCTCAGGGATCGCGATGGCTGCCAGCGTCAGTCCCGCCGTCAGGTCGCCGGGCAGGGAGTAAGATGCCAGTGAGCGGAACAGTGGCCATGCGTGCTTGGCGTGCGAATCTTGCGGCATCGAGTCCCCGGAAAGCCTGTGTCAGTCGATCAGACTACAGCATTTCCGGGGTGGAAGGCGGCAGACCGCGCAACTTCTCAGCCATCAACAGGGATATCCGGATGGGGGTTGGTCATCTGCGGCCTCTCCGCAATGACGGAGGACAAATCGGTCCTCCGTATCGCACGACGTGCTCTCAATACCTGCCGCGGTTGCCGTAGTCGCCGTGTCCCATGCTTCCACCGCCGCGGCCACCCATGCCCATACCCATGCCGAGGCCAATCCCGATTCCGACGCCGATGGCTTCGGGCGGTGGGCCGGGAGGCGGCGCGCGCTCGACGACGACGTCGTCGGGCGGCGGCCGGCGCGGCTTCGGCGGCGTGTCGACGACCTTGCGCTTGGGCGGCGTGTCGTCGACGCGCTTCTTGATGACCGGCGCAACCGTCGGGTTGATCGGCGTTGCCGGTGGCGTCGGTGTCGAGCACGGGCAGGTCGGCGCCATGGCGACGGCGACCGGCACCGCGGCGGCCGCAACCGGCAAGGCATAATTGCGATTCTGTACGCGCAGCAGCAGCCGGCGCGCGGTCGCGGCGAGATCGCTGTTGTCCCAATTCGCGAGATAGGCCTCGAAGGAGGCGCGGGTGTTGATCGTGACCGCACGGTCCCACGCCAGCATCTGGCGCCGGCGCTCCAGCACCGTGCGCAGCCGCGGCGTGTAGGAGGCCTGCGCATAGAGCTCGATATAGGCCTGATAGGCTTCCACGGTGTCGTCGGAGATCACGAGATCATAGGCGACCTTGGCATCCTTGCCCTGCAAATCCTTGCGCCAGTCCGCGACACTGCGCGGGGTGCTGGCGAGCGCCATCGCGTTCGCACCCGGAGCAGGGGGTTGACCGCTGCTGTCGCCGAAGAATTTGAAGTCGGTTGTCAGCGAGGAGCTTTCCCAGGGGATCTGCCGCCCGTCGGTCGATTGCGCGACTGCGATGCGGATGCGCTTGAACACTTCCTCGATCGGAATGTTCGGCTGCTTGGCGACCGTCAGCGCGGCCGTGGTGTAGGGACTGTCGGCACCCGAGCCATCCTCGGCTTCAGCGCCGGGCGAGGTCGAGTAGGAAATGAAGGAGCCGGGCGCGCCGGCCTTGGTGTCGACGATGGCGAGCCCGTGGCCGGCGCCGCTGAGCGCAGGGAACGGATTGTTGCGGCAGGCATCGAGCATGAAGATGCGCGCCCGCGTCGGCAGCGCGCCGAGCGTGTTGAGCAGATCGTTCAGCCGCACGCCCTGCAGCGGAATGTCGGCCTCACGCTTGGGGTCGAGATCGACAGGCACGAGATAATTCTCACCGTCGATCTGCAAGCCGTGGCCGGCATAGAACACCAGCGCGACGGTGTCGGCGCCGCTGGCGCTGACCTTGCCGGCGAAATCCGAGATCGCCTGGCGCATCTCGTTCTGCGCGAGGTTCGGCGCCGCTGTGACGGTGAAGCCGGCATTGCCGAGCAGCTCGGCCATGCCCTTCGCGTCATTGGCGGCGTTGGGCAGCTCGGGAACCGTGCGATAGGCGGATTGGCCGATCACCAGCGCAAGCCGCGTTTCGGCCGCGGCCTGTGTCGGTGTCATCAACCGCGCAAGTGCAAGGAGACCGGAGGCAAGAATCAAATTGCAAAGGGCTGGACGGCGCATGGTGTCACCTCCATCGGCAATGGGCGCGAGGATGTCACCTTTTCTAGTCGCCCGCCAAGACTCTGTCTGTGCGCTAGCTCACGCTTGCGCATGCGGCAAAATGGGCAGGAGCTCTGCCGGAGCTGACGCCTCATGCCGCGAAACGTCAGGACAGTCCACGGTCCCAGGGCGTAACCGGCGCAAAGCGCGCCGCAAGGAAATCGATGAAGGCGCGCACCTTCGCCGGCGGCCGGCGATCGGGCAGGTAGACCGCATGCACCGCGGAGGACTGGATCTCCGGCTGGTCGAGCGGAAGCGCGACCAGCGTGCCCGCGCGCAAATCATCGGCGACGATGAAGGTCGGCTGCCGGGCGATGCCAAGGCCGGCCAGCGTCGCTGCGCGCAGCGCATCGCCATTGTTGGCGCGCAAGGTTCCGCTGATCTGGATACGGATCTCGCCGTCGACACCGAATGGCCATTCCGCAGCGCTGCCCTGCTGCGTCAGCGTGTAGCCGAGGCAATTATGCGCGGCGAGGTCGGCCACTTTGCGCGGCGTGCCGTGCTTGGCCAGATAAGAAGGGGCGGCACAGACCACCAGGCGGTTCGGCGCGAGCTTTCGGGCCACCATGCTGGAGTCGCGCAACTTGCCGATGCGGATCGCGAGATCCCAGCCTTCTTCGGCGAGATCGACGAGGCGATCGTTGAGGCCGAGCTCGATCGTGACCTCGGGGTAGCGTTCCGAGAAGTCCGCGATCAGCGGCGCAATCTGCCGTGTGCCGAACACGACGGGTACGTTGACCCGCAACAATCCGCGCGGCTCGGCGCGCTCGCGCGCGACCGCGGCATCGGCCGTCTCCATGTCGGCGAGGATCCGCTCGGACGATTCCAGATAGAGACGCCCTGCCTCGGTGATCGACAGCCGACGCGTGGTGCGATGGAACAGCTTGATGCCGAGCCGCGTCTCCAGCGAGGCCACATGCTTGGTGACCATGGTCTGCGACAGGCCCATCGCCCGGGCCGCGCCCGACAGGCTGCCGTTCGCCGCCACCTTGGCAAAGACTTCCAGGCTGGTCAGCCGGTCGAGCATCCATCTCACTCTATGAGTGTGAGGTATTTTTCCATTATAGCTGATTGTCGTTCGATTGAGAATAGATCATAGCTCGCCGCAACAATGGAGACCGCCATGATCGATTCCCGTACCGCTCCCTACGCCGCGCTGGTGCTGCGCGTGACGTTGGGTGCGCTGTTTCTGGCCCATGCCAGCCTGAAATTGTTCGTTTTCACCCCCGCAGGGACTGCAAAGTTCTTCGGCAGCCTCGGCTTCCCGCCTGAACTCGCCTACCTCGTGATGACCGTGGAGGTCCTCAGCGGCATTGCCCTGATCCTCGGTGTCTGGACCCGCTACGCGGCGCTCGCCGGCATCCCGATCCTGCTCGGCGCGATCTTCACCGTGCACGGTGCGGCCGGCTTCTTCTTCACGAACCCGAAGGGCGGTTGGGAATATCCCGCGTTCTGGGCCATTGCGCTGGTCGCACAGGCGCTGCTCGGCGATGGTGCCTTCGCGCTGCGGCCCTCGCGCGATGTCGAGGCGGCGAATGGACAGCTGAGCGTCGCGCCGTCGCGCTGAACCTCATCTAACGCAGGAATGAGAGCGCTGCGGGATCCCGGTCCCGCAGCGTTTTGCTGCGCTCCCATCAATCTGCGTTCGGCATTGATCCATACCTGAATTGGATCGATCTGCGTCAATCTTGCATAGCCCGTCGTCCGTCCCGATGCGGCATAGCGAAAACATCAGCAAACGCAGGCGTTCCCTGCAATCTCTGCCGGTGCGCCTGCCGCTCGCGCGCTCGCATCGCCCCAACTGCCAGCCTTGCCTGCCCCGTCGCTTTGGCCATACAGTCCGCGCAACAAGCTGCGGCTGTGACCGCGGCCGCGAAAAAAATACTGGGGAGAGACACCATGACTTTCGTGCCCGTCAGCCGTCGCACGTTCCTCAAGTCGTCGACGGCGGTGACCGCCGGCCTCGTGCTCTCTCCCGCCATCATCGGCCGCGCTGAGGCGGCGACGCTGAAGCTGAAATGCTCCTCCTCGCTGCCGAACGATCCCAAATTCGCCAACGGCCGCGTCTACTACGACAATCTCGTCAAGAATCTGAAGGGCAACGGACTCGGCGAGCAGGTCGAGGTCGCCTTCTTCCCGGACAACCAGCTCGGTCAGGAAATCGACGTCATCAATTCGGTGAAGCTCGGCGTCATCGACCTCATGGTGTCGGGCTCGTCGATCTCGGCCAATCTGGTGCCGCTGGTCGGCACCTACGATCTCGGCTTCCTGTTCTCGAGCTTCCCGCAGCAAACCAAGGCGTTCGACGCCGGCGCCGCCAAGCCGATCGAGGACGCCCTGCTCAAGGGCAGCAACATCCGCATCATCGCCTGGGCCTATAATTTCGGCTCGCGGAGCGTATTCGCGAAGAAACCGGTGAAGACGCCGGAGGATCTCGCCGGCCTCAAGATCCGCACCCTGCCCAATCCCGTCATCACGGAATGCCTGCGGCTGATGGGCGCTGCTGCGACGCCGCTGGCGTTCGGCGAAATCTACACGGCATTGCAGGCCGGCGTGCTTGACGGCCTCGAGCACGATCCGCCGACGATCCTCGCCAGCAAGTTCTTCGAAACCGCGAAGTTCTACGCGCTGACGCAGCACAATTTCTCGCCGCTCGCGATCTATTTCAGCGACATGACCTTCAACCGCATGGATCCGAAGCTGCGGGAGGGATTTCTCGACGCCGCGAAGAAGGCCGCGGTCGATACCCGCGCCCATGGGCTCGCAGTCGAGAAGGAGGCGCTCGCGGCGCTCACCGAGAAGGGCGTGACGGTGGCCGAGTGCGACCGTGAGGCCTTCAAGAAGCGCGTGGCGCCGCAGACCGAGAACTTCATCAAGGCGCGGCCGGAATCCAAGGCGGTCATCGACATCATTCGTTCGACGCAAGCTTGAGATGGCCAAATCCGAGATGGCGATGACCGGCGCGTTGTCTCTCTCGGGCGGCCGCCACGGGAGCATCGCGCTGCTGCTTCGCCTTAGTGATGCGATCGCGGCGATCTTGCTGGCCGCAGATCTCGCGGTCGTCTGCGGCTCCGTACTGCTGCGCTTTTTCTTCAACGCGCCGGTCGAATGGTCGGACGACGTCGCGCGCGGATTGATGGTCGGCTCGGCCTTCTTCGGCGCGGCGAGCGCGCTGGCGCGCGGCGAGAATGTCGGCGTGTCCTTCTTTCGCGATCTGCTGCCGCAACGGTTGCGTACACTGGTCGACGCCGCGAGCGCCGTGCTCGTCGTGCTGGTCTCGGGCTACGTCGCCTACAACGCGATCAAGCTGGGCGCATTGACGTCGGGACAGACCACCGGCTCGGGCCTGCCACTTGAGCTCACCTTCTATCCGATGGGCATCGGCGCACTGTTCATGACGGTGTTCGCGATCGACCATCTCCGCGCGCGGCCGCTGCCTGACATGGTCAGAGGCCTTGTCGCGGTCGTCATCGTCACCGGGCTCTATCTTGTCTGGGATTATCTGTCGCCGTCATCAGTGCCGTCGGCGGGCGTGCTGATGCTGATCGGCTTCTTCGCAACCCTGTTCGGCGGCTTGCCGATCGGCTTTGCGCTGGCGCTGGCCGCGCTGATCTTCATCTGGGTCGAGGGTGCGCTGCCGGGCGTGATCTTCGCCCAGCAGATGGCGCGCGGCATCGACAATTTCGTGTTGCTCGCAATCCCGTTCTTCATTCTCGTCGGCTACCTGATGGAAGCCAACGGCATGTCGGTGCGCCTGATCGAGCTGCTGCAGCGTGCGGTCGGCCGCATGCGCGGCGGCCTGAATGTCGTGATGGTGGCCTCGATGGTGCTGTTTTCCGGCATCTCCGGCTCGAAGATGGCCGATGTCGCGGCCGTCGGCTCCGTGCTGATTCCGGCGGCGCGCCGCTCGAGGCAGAATCCAGGCAGCGCCGTGGCGCTGCTCGCGGCGTCCGCGGTGATGGCAGAGACCATTCCGCCTTGCATCAATCTGATCATCCTGGGGTTCGTCGCGAACCTCTCGATCGGTGGCCTGTTCGTCGCCGGCCTGTTGCCGGCGGCGCTGATGGCGACGGTCCTGATCGCCTTCTCCATCATCTTCGGCAAGAAGCCGGCGCAGACCGAGGCGGTCGAGCCGCAAGTGCCGGTGTCGGGCCTCTGGAGCGGCGCAATCGCCTCGTTCGGCCTGATCTTCATGATCTTCTTCGGTTTCAAGAGCGGCTTTGCCACGGCAACGGAAATCTCCGCGTTCGCGGTCGCCTATGCACTTGTTGTCGGCAGCGTGGTGTTCCGCGAGCTCAGCTTCACATCGGCGACGCATTGTTTCGTGCAGGCAGCGACGCGCGCGGGGTTGGTGCTGTTCATAGTCGCCGCCGCGCAATCGCTGGCGTTCACGCTGACCTTGCAGCAGGTGCCGCATGCGGTCGGCGATTTCATGCTGGGCCTGTCCAAGACCTCCGGCGTCTGGCTGTTCATCCTGCTCGCGATCGCCGTGCTGATCGTGATGGGCTCGGTGCTGGAAGGCGCGGCGGCGCTCATCATCTTCGGGCCGCTGCTGCTGCCGGTGGCCGTGCAGCTCGGCATCGATCCCCTGCATTTCGGCGTGGTGCTCGTCATTGCGATGGGCATCGGCCTGTTCGCGCCCCCGCTGGGGCTCGGGCTCTACGGCGCCTGCCTGATCGGCAACGTCCCGATCGAGCAGACGGTGAAACCGATCCTGGGCTATCTTGGCCTGTTGTTCCTCTGCCTGCTCGTCATCGCCTTCGTGCCATGGCTGAGCACCGCCTTGCCGCGCGCGTTCGGTTACTGAAGGAGTATTGCCGTGAAAGTCCTGCTGGCCCACACGCCGGAGATGCGCCGCAATTATTACGGCGATCGGAGCCTGAACGGCCTGCGCGCCATTGCCGACGTGATCCTGCACGAGGGCGACCATGCGCTCGATGCCGCAGGCCTCGTGACTGCGGCAAAAGATGCTGACATCATCGTCGCCGACCGCATGACCGAAGGCCGCGGCGAAATCTTCGCGCAGCTGCCGCGCCTGCGCGCCTTCGTCCGCTGTGCCGTCGACATCCGCAATGTCGATGTGGAGGCCGCTTCGCAAGCCGGTGTGCTGGTGACGCGTGCCGGTCCCGGCTTCGTGCAGGCCGTCGCCGAGCTCGCGCTCGGCTTCATGGTCGATCTGTCGCGCGGCGTGTCGCGGGCCACGGCCGACTACCAGGCCGGCCGCAAGCCGGAGGCGCGGATGGGCCGTCAGCTTGCCGGCAGCACGATCGGCATCATCGGCTATGGCAGCATCGGGCGTTACCTCGCCGAGATCGCCAAGGTCATGCGCATGGATGTGCTGGTCGCCGATCCCTTTGCGGATGTCAGCGACGGCGCGATCAGGCAGGTCGGTCTCGACGACCTCCTTGCGGCGTCCGACTACGTCGTCTGCCTCGCAATTGCCAATGAGCAGACCGAGAAGCTGATCGGGGAGGCGGCCCTGGCGCGCATGCAGAAGCATGCCGTCTTCATCAATCTCTCGCGCGGCAATCTCGTCGACGAGGCGGCACTCGCCAAGGCGCTGCTTGAGAACCGCATCGCGGGTGCGGCGATGGACGTCGGCCGCGCGCCCGACCAGATGCCGACGCCGGAGCTGGCAAAGCTTCCCAACGTCGTCGCGACGCCCCATGTCGGCGGGCTGACGCCGCAGGCGATCGAATACCAGTCCCTGGAAACGGTGCGGCAGGTCGACGCCATCATCAAGGGCGAAGCCCCGCGGGGCGCCGTCAACGCCGAGCGCTGGACACGGCGGCCGTGAGCTGCTGCTCTACAGCCGGTCCACGGCCGTGAACGTCCCGTCCTTCTGGATCACCGTCAGGAACACCTTTGGCGGCATGTCGACGGCGCGCGCCCCGACGGTGACGATGCTGCCGCTGATATCGAAGCGGCCGATATCGTTGATCGTGCGCAGCAGGTTCGCACGGGTCGGGTTCGGCCCGGCCTTTTCCAGCGCCGCTGCCGCGAGACGACCGGAGAGATAGCCCTCGAGCGACACGAAGTCCGGTGCCAGCGTCGGATCGAACGCCGTCTGCGCGGCCTGGTAGTCGGCGACGAGCTTGATCGAGCGGTCCCATGGAAACGGCACGACCTGGGCGACGACGACGCCTTCGCCGTCCGGGCCGAGCTCCTTGGCGAGCGCGTTGGCGCCGACGAAGGAGATGTTGACGAAGGTCGGAAAGACGCCGTTGCGGTGCGCGAGCTTGATGAACTCGGCGCTCGGACCGTAAGTGCCGACCATGACGATCGCCTCGGGCTCGGCGCGCTTGATGGTGCGCCAGGCCGCGCTGACCGCGCGGGTGTTGCGTTCGAAGGTGCCTTCAGCGGCGAGTTCGAGTCCGCGCCTGGCCAGCGCGTTCTTGACGCCGGCGAGGCCGTCGCGGCCGAAGGAATCGTCCTGGTAGAAGATGCCGATCCGGCTGAAGTGGCGGTCCTCGGTCAGATGCTTGATGAGGGTCTCCGACTCCGCGCTGTAGCTTGCGCGGATGTTCACGACATTCGGGAGTTCGAGGTCGCGCAGGAATTCGGCGCCGCTGAAGGGGCCGATGAAGGGGATGTTGCGGGCGCTCGTCACCGGGATGGTCGCGATCGCAGTCGGCGTGCCAACGGCACCGATCAAAGCGAACACCTTGTCGTCCTCGATCAGCCTCAGCGTTTGCGCCACCGAGCGGTCGGGATCGTAGCCGTCGTCGCGGCTGATGAGCTGGAGCTTGCGGCCGTGGACGCCGCCTTTGGCGTTGATCTCGGTGAACGCCGCGACGATGCCGTGCCGCATGCGTTGTCCGAGCACGGCGGAGGGCCCCTCGAGCGCGGCAGCCTGGCCGAACAGGATCGCGTCCTCGCTGACGCCGACCTCGTCGCCTCTTGCCGTCAGCGTTGCCGCCGCCAGCACCATGGCGGCAAGCGCAATGCCTATCGCTGCGCGCGATCGTTTCATGAGAGAGCTCGCCGATGCGGGAAAAGTTGCGGCAACGATAGATCCGCGGGCTGAACAGGGCACTAACCGGCACCGGGAGATCGATCCGTAGGACTCCGGGGAAATGTGGCAATCGACGACCACATTTGCGGGAATGCGCAGGTCAATCATTAACTACGCTTCGCAATGCGGGATGCCTTGGTTCCAAAGTTGTGCAGTTCTTAACCCCGATCCTTGTCCGATAGTCGCCACGGCGGCTCAACCCTAAGTTCGGCCGCCGCGCCGAGGGGAACTGCGGAAAACAAGATGGGCGATCGCGATCAGAATGATCTGGATCGAAAGCGACTGACTGGACGGTGGCGCGTTGCGCCGCTGCTCGGCCTGTATCGTCCTGCGCTGGTCGCGGCTGCCGTCGGCCTGCTGTTCTCACTCGCGGGCGCAGCTGCGGTGGCGCGCTGGGAAGACCGCGTCAACAAGATCGAATTCGAGAACGCGGCCGAAACGCAGTCCATCGTCATGCAGAACGGCATGAACGAATATATCAGCCGGCTCGTGGCGCTGCGAACCCTGTTCGAATCCTCCAACGAGGGGGTCACGCGGAGCGAGTTCGAGACGTTCAGCGGCCGGCTGTTCGAGCGCTATCCCGGCTTGCTGCGCGTCGGCTGGCTGCCGCGGATCGCGCGCAAGGAGCGCGCCGAATACGAGGCTGCCGCGATCGCCGACGGCGTGTCCGGCTATCATATCAAGGCGCTCGACGGCAGCGATTTCGTGACCGCGCCGCAGGGCGCGGAGTATTTCCCCATTCTCTATTCGACGCAGCCGAAGACGTCGCCTGTCTACGGTATGGATTACATGAGCGTGCCGGACCGCAAGGTGGCGCTCGAACGCGCCCGGGACAATGACACCATCGCCGCGATCCGCACCGAGCTCTACGCCCGGAACGAAGCGGGCCAGTTGCCGAACGTGCTCGTGATCGTGCCCGTCTACGCCAAGGGCACTTCGCGCGACACGATCACCGATCGGCGCCGCAACATCTCGGGCTTCGTCGTCGGCATCTTCGACCTGCCTTTGCTGATGCAGGCCATCCGCGCCAGGACCGGCGCGAGCCCCGCCGTCAGCGTCAACGTCTATCAGCCCTTCAGCGCGCGCATCGTCAGCCTGGAAGGCACGCTGCCCGATTACGCCTCGGCAGCCGCCGCGCCGCAATCGATGCGCGATGTTGCGCGCGGCCGGCACTGGTCGGGCGGCCTCAGGATCGGCGACACCGATTGGCAGGTGCGCGCGGTTCCGACCGCCGGCGGCCCGCTGGAGACGACGTATGATCGCGCCGGCGCCGTGCTGATCGTCGGCATGCTGCTGACGCTGTCGCTGGCGACCTATCTGATGCTCGCAAGCCGCAATTCGCGGCGGCTGTCGCTGGCCAACCGGCGCGTGCTCGAGCTGGCGCAGACCGACGTCCTCACGGGATTGCCGAACCGCGCCTTCTTCCTCGCCCGGCTCGACGAGCTCAACAGCCAGCTGAAAGATGGCGGGGCGACCTTCTCGATCCTGATGCTCGATCTCGACCGCTTCAAGAACGTCAACGATTCCCTCGGTCATGGCGCTGGCGATGCGCTGCTGCGCCTGGTGGCGCAGCGGCTGAAATCCGCGGTGCGCGCCACCGACGTGCTGGCGCGGCTCGGCGGCGACGAATTCGCCATCATCCAGGAAAGCTGCGAGGATCAGCGCGCCTGCTCGACCGAGCTGGCGATGCGGATCGCCAAGCTCGTGGCCGAGCCGTTTCTGTTGCCAGGGCACCGTGTCGAGATCGGCACCAGCATCGGCATTGCGATCGCGCCGGATCATGGCAGCGACCAGGAGCAGCTGCTGAAGAAGGCCGACCTTGCGCTCTATCGCTCGAAATCGGCTGGCCGGAACTGCTTTACGATCTACGACGAAGCGATGTCGGCCGAGCTCGAGGCGCGCAACACGCTGGAAGGGGATCTGCGCGACGCCATCGCGCGGTGCCAGCTCGAGGTGCACTATCAGCCGTTCATGAATGCCGGCACCGGCGCGCGGCGCGGGTTCGAGGCGCTGGTGCGCTGGCGGCATCCGGTGCGCGGGCTGATCCCGCCGGATCAGTTCATCGCGCTCGCCGAGGAGACCGGGCTGATCGTTCCGCTCGGCGAATTCGTGCTGCGCCGTGCCTGCGCGGATGCGGCGAGCTGGCCGTCCGATCTGATGGTCGCGGTGAACCTGTCGCCGATCCAGTTCAAGGAAGCCGATCTGTTCGATGTCATCTGCGCGGCATTGCAGGATTCCGGCCTGTCGCCGCAACGGCTCGAGATCGAGATCACCGAGTCCGTCCTGCTGGAGCGTGGCGCCGAGAACCACGCCTTCATGGAACGGTTGAAGAGCATCGGCATCGAGCTCGCGCTCGACGATTTCGGCACCGGCTATTCCTCGCTGAGCTATCTCACCGCATTCCCGTTCGACAAGATCAAGATCGACAAATCGTTCATCCGCAACCTCACGCACCAGCCGCGCTCTTCCGCCATCATCTCCTCGATCGTGACGCTGGCACGCGGGCTCGACATGTCGGTCACCGCCGAGGGCGTCGAGACGGCAGAGGAGTTCGAGCGGCTGAAGGCGCTCGGCGTCAATTTCGCGCAAGGCTATCTGTTCGGCCGCCCGCTGCCGATCGACGCGATCGAGCTTGATGAGCCTGCCGAGGGCTCGCAGCGCGACGCGGCCTGAGCGCGCCACGCAAAGCGGCATCCGCGAAAATGGCTTGACCCGCGCGGCCCCAGATGGTCCGAAGGATCGTCCAGGGATGAAAACAAAAAAATGCGGCTTCCGTTCTTCTACGGCTGGGTCGTGGTGGCCGTGACGTTTGTCACCATGGCCATCGGCGTCAATGCGCGCACCTCCTTCTCGCTGTTCTTTCCGCCGATCCTGTCCGAATTCGGCTGGGAGCGCGGCGTCACCGCGGGCGCCTTCTCATTCGGTTTCGTCGCCTCGGGCGTCGCCAGCCCGCTGATCGGACGGCTGATGGATCGGGCAGGACCGCGCGCGGTGATGGAGCTCGGCGTGGTGCTGATGGCGGGCGGCATGCTGCTGGCGCCGCTCACCAGCCAGCCCTGGCACCTCTACGTGACGATCGGCGTCATGGTCGGCGCCGGTTCGGTGTGCCTCGGCTATTCCGGCCAATCGCTGTTCCTGCCGAACTGGTTCATCCGCAAGCGCGGCTTTGCCATCGGCATCGCCTTCGCCGGCGTCGGCATCGGTTCAATGACACTGCTGCCGTGGGTGCAGCGCATGATCGAGCAGGCCGGCTGGCGCACCGCCTGTACCGCGATGGGCCTGATGATCCTGATCGTGCTGGCGCCGATCAATCTGCTGCTGCACAAGCGCCCCGAAGACATCGGCCTGCAGCCGGACGGCGACGTTGCGCCGGCCGCGGGCACTGCAAAGCCGGTCTCCAACATCGTCGATCCCGTCTGGGCCGCGACCGACTGGACGCTGAAGCGGGCGGTTGCGACCGCGCGCTTCTGGTGGATCGCGCTCGGCTATTTCTGCGGCCTGTACATCTGGTACGCCGTGCAGGTGCATCAAACCAAATTCCTGCTCGACATCGGTTTCAGCCCGAACGTCGCGGTGTGGGCGCTCGGGTCCGTCAGCATGCTCGGCATTCCCGGGCAGATCTTCCTCGGTCATGTCTCCGACCGGATCGGGCGGGAGTGGGTCTGGGCGATCAGCTGCGCCGGCTTTGCGATCTGCTTTGCGGCGCTGATCGCGCTGAAATACCAACCCGCGTTCTGGCTGGTCTGGCTGATGGTGCTCACGCAAGGCGCGCTCGGCTACGGCCTCACCTCGATCATGGGCGCAGTGGTGTTCGAGATCTTCCAGGGCCGGCACCAGGGCAGCATCTTCGGCATGATCATGCTGGCGGCACTCGCGGGCGGTGCGGCCGGCCCCTGGCTGACCGGCTTGCTCTACGATCGCGCCGGTAACTACACGCTCGCTTTTGCCCTCGCCATCGTCGTCAGTGGCCTCTCGGCCGTGTCGGTCTGGCAGGCCTCGCCCGGCAAGGTGCGGGCCGTGGCCGGCCGGCTGCACGGGCTGCGGGCCGGAACCAGCGCTGAATAGGTTCCGTCTGCACCGGATTACCTTCGTATCCTTCGCGGACTGTTAAGCATGTCGCGGCTTGGCTGAACGCGAGCCGGTTGCAAGAACGTCTTGGACACCATCGAAGCGTTAGCTTCGGGCCGATTGCCGTATGCTGCCGGGTCCAACGATGTCCGCCTCCGACGCCCCAGTGACCGAAATGCCGGACGTGCTGCGCGCGGCGCTCGAATGCGCCGACGACGGCATCGTCATTGTCGATGACGCGCATCGCATCACGCATTTCAACGCCGGCGCGGAACGGATCTGGAAGCTCGCGCGCGCCGACGTGCTGGGGCGCGACGCCGCAAGTCTCGCCCTCAAATGCCTCGAGGCCGATCCAGTCGCGGATTGTCGCGACGAGATCAGCCTGGTGAGGCACGACGGCAGCCGGATCAAGGCGGCGATCGCGTTGTCGTCGGCGACCGTCGACGGCGCGACCCGTCACATCGTATTCGCGCGCGACGTCACTGCGGACGCCGAGCGCCGCGTCAGGATCGGGTTGCTCCACGCCGTCTCCGACCAGACCAACCGCGCGGTCATCATCACCGACGTCGAGCAGAACATCGTCTACGTCAATTCGGCCTTCACGGCGCTGTTCGGCTACACCAGCAGCGAGGCCGAAGGGCGCCGCGCGGGCGAGCTCATCGCCGGCTGCCATACCGATCGCAAGGCGGTTGCCCGGCTCATCAAGCGCCTGATGCGCGGCGGCCGCCGCGGTGAGGCCGAGGTGCTGGTCTACGACAAGGACGGCGAGGAGATCTGGGTCTGCGCCAGCCTCGACGCCTTCCGCGACAAGAAGGGGCGGGTCAAGCATATCTTCGCGCTGCTCGAAGACATCACCGAGACCAAGCAGCTGCGCTCGCTCCAGCAGCTCATCATGGGCGCGCTGGCCGACGAGGTTCCGATCAGCGACATCGCCGACAGGCTCTGCCGCCGGGTCGAGGAGATCGCGCCCGATGTCGTCTGCTCGCTGCTTCATGTCGATGCCGCGGGCCTGGTCCATCCGCTCGGCGGCCCGAGCCTGCCTGAGGACTATTCCCGCGCGCTGGACGGCATCGCGATCGGTCCCAATGTCGGCTCCTGCGGTACCGCCGCCTTCTACGGCGAGCCGGTGCTGGCGATGGATCTGGAAACCGATCCGCGCTGGCAGCCCTACAAGGCGATGCCGCTTGCGATTGGTCTGCGCGCCTGCTGGTCGACCCCGGTCAAGGCCAAGGACGGCCGGGTCATCGCCACCTTCGCCTTCTATTTCCGCGAGTCCCGCGCCCCGAGCAAGTGGCACCGGCGCATCGTCGAGGCCTGCGTCAATCTCGGCGCCTTCGCGATCGAGCGCAAGGAGGCGCGGGCCGAGATCGCGCGGCTCGCCTATCACGACATCCTCACGGGCTTGCCGAACCGCGCGCAGCTGCGGCACCTGATCACGACCGCGATCGATGCCTGTCCGACCGGCGGCCATGTCGCGCTGGCTTTTCTCGACGTCGACCATTTCAAGGACGTCAACGACACGCTCGGCCACGCCGCCGGCGACGAACTGCTGATCCATCTGGCGCAGCGCCTGCGCGAGCAGATCGGGCCCGAGGACATGCTGGGCCGGCTTGGTGGCGACGAATTCGTCATCTTGCTGCCGCACCGCAATGCCGAGAGCGCCGAGCGCGTCGCGGCCGGAATCACCGAAGCGCTGGCTGCGCCCTTGCGGCTCGGATCGAAGCTGATGCCGATGTCGGCCAGCATCGGCATCAGCCTCTATCCCGACCACGCCACCGACATTGACACGCTGATGCAGCAGGCCGACGCCGCCATGTACATGGCCAAGCAGGCGGGACGGTCGACCCATCGCATGTTCAGCGCCGAAATGAATGGGCTGACCGAGCAGCGGCTGGCGATGATCGCGGCACTCCGCCGCGCCATTGCCGACAATGCGCTGAGCCTCTTCTACCAGCCGCAGATCCGCAGCTGCGATGGCGCCATCCACGGCGTCGAGGCGCTGGCGCGCTGGCACGATGCCGCACTCGGCGACGTCTCGCCGGCGAAATTCATTCCGCTTGCCGAAGAATGCGGCCTGATCGAGCAGATCGGCTTGTGGTCGGTGCGCGAGGCCTGCCGGCAGATGGCGAGCTGGCGCCGTGCCGGGCTCAACATTCCCAGCGTGTCGGTGAACCTGTCGCCGCTCAATTTCCGCAACGTTGCGCTGGCCGCGCGGCTCAAGGACGTCCTCACCGAATACGCGCTGCCGCCGGACGCGCTGATGCTGGAGATCACCGAAGGCACGTTCATGCAGGACGGTGCGGCCGCGCTGGAGACGATGCATGCGATCCGCGAACTCGGCGTCGGGCTTTCGGTCGACGATTTCGGCACTGGCTATTCCAGCCTCAGCCGGCTCGCGCATCTGCCGATCCGCGAGCTGAAGATCGACCGCAGCTTCATGCGCGACATCGACAAGGATGCGGGTGCGCTCGCGATCGCCACCGCCGTGGTGCGCGTCGGCCAGGGCCTCGGCATGACCGTCGTTGCCGAGGGCGTCGAGACCGAAGGCCAGCGCAAGATACTGGCCGAGCTCGGCTGCGACGTCGTGCAGGGCTTCCTCTATGCTCCGGCGCTCGCGCCGGTCGCCTTCGAGCGCTGGCTGATCGAGCATTGCGCCGAACAGGCGAGGGCGATGCTGGGGCGGCTCGATGTCAGGCCGGTGAGCACGGCCGCGGTGAAACGGTCGGCGTAGGCAAGCCCGACTTGTGAAGAAGTTCTGACGCCTTCAATCGTGCTAACGCGAAAGACGTAATCCCTTTCTCGCCCATACTGCGCCCTCCAGGTGAAAAGGAGCGCAAATGCCCGCGAAACCAGCGATTGTTTTCTGTCACGGCATCTGGGCCGACGGCTCGTGCTTCAGCAAGGTCATTCCGGCATTGCAGGCTGATGGGCACGAGGTGATCGCCGTTCAATATGGTCTGGATTCCTACGAAGAAGACCTGGCGACGGTGAAGCGCACGCTCAACCGTGTCGGCAGCCCGGTCCTGCTCGTCGGTCACTCCTATGGCGGCGCCACCATCACCGGCGCGGGCACCGACGAGCGCGTAGTTGGCCTTGTCTACATCGCGGCGGTCGCGCCGGATGCCGGCGAGACCGTGCAGGACCAGCTCAACAGATATCCGTCGGATATTTTCTCGCGCGTCGAGGTCGCGGATGGGCGTGCCTGGATGCTTCCGAACGGCACGGAGTTCTTCTGCGGTGACCTCGCAGAGGCAGAGCGGAAGCTGGTCTGGGCCACCCATTACGCGCCCGTCGCCGATCTGTTCCTGCAGCAGAAGCTCAGTGCGGACAAGGTCGCGTGGCGGTCGAAGCCGAGCTGGTACGTTCTGGCCACGCAGGACCACACCGTGCATCCCGACCTGCAACGCTGGGTCTCGAAGCGCATGGGCGCTGTTGTCACCGAGGTGACGAGCAGCCACGTGCCGATGCTCTCCCAGCCCGATATCGTGATCGACGTGATCCGCAAGGCCGCGGCCGCCGTTCAAAAAGGCTGACCGTAAGCGGACGCGCAGAGGAGGCCGCTCGCAAGGCGGCCTTTCTCTTGTCATGAGCTGGAGTCCGACGCCAATCCCGTCCTGCGCCGCAAATCCGTGATCGCGCGCAAGAAGCTGTCGGCCGGCGTCGTCTCCGGGTCGATCAGGCGGTGCAGGCGGAAGCCGTCTTCCAGCGCGAGGACGACCGAGGCCATCCAGGGTGGATTCAGCCTCTCGCCATTCGCTTTGTCCTTCAACGTCGCCTCGACGATGTCGGCGATCAGCTTGCGCCGCGCGCGCAGGCGCTTGGCGAGCTCGGGCCGGCGCTTCTCGGCGCGCGCGACGAACAGGATCATCTCGATATGCAGCAGCGGCGAGCGGGTGAGGGGATCCTGCCGGCCGCGATCCATCGCCTTCAGTGCCGCGATGAAATCGTCGAGATTGTCGTGCTGCGCGAGGATCTCCATGTTGCGCCGGATCGATTGCTCGACGTGGTCCTCGAGCATGGCGAAGATCAATTCGTCCTTGCTCTTGAAGTTCGAATAGAACGCGCCTCGGGTGAAGCCCGCCTCCGCCGCGATAGCCTCGATGCTGGCGCCGCCGATGCCGTCCCGCTCGAACACGCGCGCGGCGGCCTCGAACAGCTTGTCGCGCGTGTCGTCCCTGGTCGGCCTGGTTCTCACCCTTGACATCGGGCCAGGTTAGGGCAGAATGCAATTCGATACAACAATGTATCGAGTTGATAATTCACAGGGATGGTTACGCCGGGCTCCGGGATAGCAATCGGCGTATCGTGTCATGCGGCAACCGACGTGAGGTCACCATGAACGAGCAAGTGCAACCCGCGGGCGATCCTCTGTTCAATCCGCTGGCGCCGGACTTCATCCGCAATCCCTATCCGCATTACGACCGGCTGCGCACGATCGATCCAATCCACATCACGCCGTTCGGCCAGTTCGTCGCCAGCCGTCATGCCGATGTCAGCCTCGTGATGCGCGACAAGCGTTTCGGCAAGGATTTTGTCGAGCGCACGACGCGCCGCTATGGCCCCGAGATCATGAACGAGCCGGTGTTCCGCAGCATGGGCCACTGGATGCTGCAGGCCGATCCGCCCGACCACACCCGCCTGCGCGGTCTGGTCGTGAAGGCCTTCACTGCCCGCCGCGTCGAGGACATGCGGCCGCGCATCCAGGAGATCGTCGATCAGGCGATCGATGCCGTGATCGAGCGTGGCCACATGGACCTGATCGAGGATTTCGCCTTTCGCCTGCCTGTCACCGTCATCTGCGAGATGCTGGGCATCCCCGAGGATCATCGCGAGGTCTTCTACAAGAGCTCGCGCGACGGTGGGCGGCTGCTTGATCCGGTGCCGATGACGCCCGAGGAGATCGCGAAGGGCAACGCCGCCAACATGATGGCGCAGATGTACTTCCAGCAGCTGTTCGAACTGCGCCGCCGCAGTCCCGGCGACGATCTCACCACCCAGCTCGTGCAGGCCGAGGAAGACGGCAACAAGCTCACCAACGAGGAACTGACCGCCAACATCATCCTGCTGTTCGGCGCCGGTCACGAGACCACTGTCAATCTGATCGGCAACGGCCTGTTGGCGCTCCATCGAAACCCGGACCAGCTAGCTCTGCTCAAGGCGAAGCCGGAGCTGATGGTCAACGCGATCGAGGAATTCCTGCGCTACGATTCCTCGGTGCAGATGACCGGGCGCGTCACGCTGGAGGACATCGAAGATCTCGGCGGCAAGAGGATCCCCAAGGGCGAGACCGTGCTGTGCCTGCTCGGCTCGGCCAACCGCGACCCCGCGGTCTATCCCGATCACCCTGAGCGGCTGGACATCGCCAGGCCCAACGTCAAGCCACTGTCGTTCGGCGGCGGCATCCACTTCTGCCTGGGGGCCCAATTGGCGCGCATCGAGGCCGAGATCGCCATCGCCACGCTGTTGCGGCGGCTGCCTGACTTGCGGATCGACGACGTCGAGAACCCCGAATGGCGGCCGACCTTCGTGCTGCGTGGCTTGAAGCGGCTGCCGGCCAGTTGGTGAGGCCGGGTACGTTAACCTCCGCGCGCAACAGTCGCTGTGACTTCGCCACACTTACCCTTATATAAGGGGCAGTTCCGGCGCGCCTGAAGCTTGGTTTGTCAGCTTGGGTTTGACCCGGGTGCCGGCTTGGCCGAGGGGAGACCCGTGCAGACGACGCTGCTCGGATTGGCGATTGCCTTTATCTTGGCGCTGCTGGCCGCGCTGATCGGGCCATATTTCGTCGACTGGAACCAGTTTCGGCCCCAGTTCGAGGCGGAGGCGACCCGGATCATCGGTGTACCGGTGCGCGTGGCGGGCGAGCTCGATGCGCGGCTCTTGCCGGCGCCGACGCTGCGGCTGCGCTCGGTCACGTTCGGCGGTAACAACGATCTTGGCCGGCTGCGCGCCGACAAGCTCGACGTCGAGTTCAGCCTGGGCTCGCTGATGCGCGGCGAATGGCGGGCCACCGAGCTTTCGGTCGGCGGCATGGCGGTGGATCTCGGCCTCGACGCGAGGGGCAAGGTCGACCTGCCGTCTACCGCGAGCGGCACCTTCAATCTGGCATCGCTCGCCATCGAGCGGCTGAACCTCACCGGCCGCATCGCGCTGCACGACGCTGCCAGCCGCTCGACGCTGGAGCTCAACGACATCGTCTTCTCCGGCGACGTCCGCTCGCTCGCAGGCTCGGTTCGGGGCGACGGCAATTTCACCGCCGCCGGCACCCGCTATCCGTTCCGCATCTCCTCCGGTCCGAGCCCCGACGGCAGCGCGACCCGTCTGCACCTCAACATCGATCCCGGCGAGCGCGCGATCCTGGTCGATCTCGAAGGCGTCCTTGCCTTCGACAACCGCCTGCCGAAATTCGACGGCGCGCTGACGCTCGCCGTGCCGCCAACGAAGAAGCCGGGTGAGGCGGGACCGTCGCCGTGGAAGCTCACCGCAAAACTCAAGGCCGACCCGGCCGGCGCCAAGTTCGACCAGATCGATGCGAGCTTTGGCGCGGAAGACACCACGCTCAAGGTCGGCGGCGTCGGCGATCTCAGGTTTGGTGCTTCGCCGCTACTGCGCGCGGTACTGTCGGCGCGGCAGGTCGATGCCGACAAGCTCGCGGGCCGTGACGATGCCGAGCCGCTGCGCATTTTGCCGGCCCTGCGCGCGGGCCTCGCCGCGATCCCGCAGGCGCCGATCCCGGCACAGATCGAATTCAACTCCGACCAGATCATGCTGGGCGGACGTCCGCTCCAGAACATCACGACCGAGCTGCAGACCGACGGCCGGTCCTGGACCTTCCAGCGGCTCGAGCTGCGCGCCCCCGGCATGACGCAGCTCTCGCTCAAAGGCGCCACGCCCGGCGCCGACAGCTTCAGCGGCCGGCTCAGCGTCGAGTCGTCCGATCCCGATACGCTGGTGGCCTGGCTGCAGGGCCGCAACGAGGTCAACCGCCGCAGCACGCGGCCGCTGCGCCTTGCCGGCGACGTCACGATCGCCGCCAACCATCTCGCCATCGACAAATTGAAAGCCGACATCGAAGGCGGCGCGGTCGAGGGCCGCATCGCCTTCGTGCAAACAGGCGCCAGCAAAGGCTCGCGGATCGATGCCGACCTCAAGGCCGACCGTCTCGACCTCGATGCCGCCGCCAGCTTTGTCCGCGCGCTCGCGGGACCGCAGGGTGAATGGCCGGAGGAAACGAAACTCTCGCTCGACATCGGCCGCGCGATTTCGGCGGGACAGGAGCTGCGGCCGTTCGCGGCCAAGCTCGGATACGGTCCGACCTCGCTGTCGCTGGAGCAGTTGCGGTTCGGCCAGTCAAGCGGCGTCACGACGGAGGCGAGCGGCAGCTTTGATCGCACCAAGGCCACCGGCAAGCTCGCGCTGAAATCCTCGGCCAATTCGCTGCGCGATGTCACGGCGCTGCTCGAGCCGATCGCACCTGCGGTGCGCGCGCGCTTCGATGCTCTTCCGGCGTTACCTGGCGCGACGCGCCTGACGCTCAACCTCAGCCTCGACAAGAATGCCGAACATGCCGACCGCAGCGACGCGCGCGCCATGCTCGACCTCGATGCGCCGCAGCTCAAGGCCAATGCGACGCTGGCCGCGCAGATGCCGGTGGCCGCCGTCAACGGCATCGACATCGACCGTCTGCGCGCCAGCGACTTCACGCTGGAGTCAAGAGTGTCATCGCCGCAGGCCGCTTCGCTCACGGCGTTGCTCGGCCTCGATCGCATGGTCACCGCAGGCGAGGGCGCCTCGCAGATCGAGGGCAAGCTGAGCGGCGCGTGGCGCCGTCCCTTGCAACTGAACGCGAAGCTCAGTGGCGGCGGGCTCGATGCGGATGCGCAAGGCAGCGTCGACTTGTCGGCGCCGGAGCCGAAAGGCAGCGTGAATCTGCGCGTGCGCAACGCCAATCTGGCGCCGCTGTTCGGGACCGACAAATCGGCGCAGAATGTGAGCCTGTCCTCCCGTCTCACGCTTGCCGGCAATCGCCTGACCTTCGACGATCTCGACAGCACCGCCTCCGGTTCGCATCTGCGCGGCCATCTCGCTATGACGCTGGGTCAGGAGAAGAGCGTCGACGGCGAAGTCGGGCTGGATTCGCTCGATCTGGCGCCGGCGCTCGCGCTTGCCGTTGGCGCCGCCGGGCGCGACAGCGGCGAGCCGTTAAGTGCGGGTCTCGTCAGCGGCTGGCGCGGCCGTATCGCGTTCCAGGCCTTGCGCGGCAGTCTGCCTGGCGGAATCGAGCTGCGTCCGTTCAGCGGCATGCTCAGGAGCGACGGCCAATCGCTCGCGTTCGATGGCCTCAAGGGCGCCCTGGGTGGTGGGGAGATGACCGCAAGCCTTGATGCGCGCAATGGCGCCAACGGTCTCGCACTGAGCGCGCATCTCGATCTTACCAATGTCGATGCGGCGTCGCTGCGTTACCGCGATCTCGCGCTGCCGAAGGGACGCGCCTCGGTGCAGATGACGCTGACGAGCCAGGGCCGCAGCGTCTCGGCGCTCACCGGCGCGCTCGCCGGCAACGGCACGGTGACGCTGGACTCGGCTGAGATCGTCGGCCTCAATCCGCGCGCCTTCGAGATCGCCATTCGCGCCAGCGATGGCGGGCAAGTGAGCGACGACAACCGGCTGCGTCAGCTGGTCGAGCCCGCATTGTCTGCGGCCCCCATCACGGTTGCCTCGGCGCAGATCCCGTTCACGATCCGCGACGGCCGCCTGCGTGTCGGCGCAACCCCGCTCGAAGCGAAGAACGCCCGCGCCATCGTCTCCGGCGGTTACGACATTCCCGCCGATCAGGCCGACATTCGCGCCAGCCTGACGCCGATCATGACGGGCCTCTCCGGCGCGCCGCCGGAGATCCAGCTGTTTGCAGCAGGTCCACCCGACAAGCTCAGCCGCACCGTCGATCTCACGCCGCTGTCGTCGTGGCTTGCGGTGCGCACGATCGATCGCGAGACGCGCCGGCTGGACGCCATCGAGCGCGGCGAGCCGCCGCCGGCGACCGCTGCGCTGCCGACGCTGGTTTCGCCCGAGCCCGAGCCCGCGCCGGCGCTGACCGACGTGCCGATGCCCGGCCGCGATCCGCGCCGCGCGCCGCCGAAGGTCAGGCTTGAACCAAAGGCCGCGCCGACGCCGAAGGCGCCGCTTGCCGCGCCCGCCGCGCCGAGCCCGCCGCTCGCAAGCCAGCAGGTCGCGCCCCTGCCGCCGCCGATCGACGTGCGGCCCGCCCCGGGCCCGCCCCCCGCAAAGCCCCGGCCGAAACCGCCGCTGGTCCTGACGCCGCAGAATCCTTAGGGCCGGTGTGCGCGGGCTTGCGCCGCCTCTCCCGCTTGCGGGAGAGGCCGACGCGCTCGCAGAGCGCGGCGGGTGAGGGTTCTCACCACGCAGGGATTTTTTCCGCAGCCCTCAACAGTCCCGGGGCGGTGACACCCTCTCCCCAACCCTCTCCCGCAAGCGGGAGAGGGAGCGCACTTTCGCGTTACGTGCTGGTAACCACATTCGCTCGCATTTGAATGAATTTTCGTCGGCAAAACTGAACTGCAGATTTTACTGGATTCTCGCGTTTGATCGCTAGCGTTGCTCCCAGAGGAATTCGGAATCCTGCCCGCACAAGCAGGATGGATCGCCGAAGAAACGACCAAGAACTGGGGTTATCGAGATGGACGGGGCGAAAACGCTTCTACAGGATCTGGACGACGCAATCGCGCGTGGTACGGACGAGAGCCGCGCGAAGGCGTTGTGGCATGCGACTGATCTCCTGATCACCGGCCGCTACGTCGACGACGAGATCAGCATGTTCGGCGAGGTCATCGGCAGGCTCGCCGACGAGATCGAAGTCGCCGCGCGGACGCAGCTCTCCGAGCTGATGGCGGGCTGCGATCATGCTCCGCTCAACGTCATCGAGAAGCTCGCTCTGGACGACGAGATCGAGGTCGCGGGTCCCGTGCTGCGCGATTCGAACCGGATCAACGAAAAGGTGCTGGTCGAGAGCGCGATGACCAAGGGCCAGGCGCACCTGCTCGCGATCTCCCAGCGTGATGCGATCGGCGAGGCCGTGACCGACGTGCTCGTCAAGCGTGGTAACCAGGAGGTTGTCACCTCGGTCGCCAAGAACGAGGGCGCGCGCTTCTCCGGTTCGGGCCTGCTGCACATGGTCCGCCGCGCCGAGGGAGATTCGATCCTCGCCGAGCAGCTCGGCCTACGCAAGGACGTGCCGCGCCATATCTTCCAGCAGCTGATCTCCAAGGCGTCGGAAGACGTCCGCCGCCGGCTCGAGACCGAGCGCCCCGAGATGATGTCGCAGATCCAGAGCTCGGTGACCGAGGTCACCGGCGATCTGCAGTCGAAATTCGGCCCGTCCTCGCGCAGCTATTTCGTCGCCAAGCGCGTGGTGACGACGCAGTACCGGCAGGGCAACCTCAACCAGGTCTCGATCTCGAACTACGCGCGCCAGCACCGTTTCGACGAGGTGCAGATCGGCCTGTCGCTGCTGTCGTCGCTCCCGGTCGACGTGATCGAGCGGGCGCTGATGGACCGCAATCGCGAGATGATCCTGGTGCTGTGCAAGGCGCTCGACTTCTCCTGGGACACCACGATGTCGCTGCTGTTCCTCGGCGCCAAGGATCACCTGATCACGGCGCGCGAGCTTCACGACAACGAGCGCGACTTCGGCCGGCTCAAGATCGAGACCTCACGCAGCATTCTGAAATTCTACCAGTCGCGCAAGAACAGCGCCGGCACCGATCCCGCGACGGGTCGTCAGCCTGAGCTCCAGGTTCACTGAGCGGGAAATCGAGGGAGTATTTGCAATGTTGCCTCAATTCGGCACCGCAGTTCGCAAGAGCAAGAGCCTTACCAAGACCCTCGTCGCCGAGACCGGCGGCGCGGCTCCGGAGAAGGCGACGGTCGACGCCGCATGGCTCGTGCTGGAAGCCGCCAACGATCTCGGCGACCACGCCGCGATCGAAGCCTGCCGCCGCGTCATCGATGCCGAGCTGAACGGCACTGTTGCGGGCAGCGCGGATACCGATCTGGTGCTGGGCTATTTCCGCTAAGCTTCGGAGCTTGATGCCTATTCCGGCCGCCATGGGACCGGCATTCGCGGGGTCCGGATACCACCGACCTTGTTACAGCTCGCCAAAACGGCGAAGCACAGACCTCATTTCTACCTTTGCGATAATTTATGGCATGATGTAGCCTCCACTTGCAGACGCCGCGAGGCGCCGGCAGGCAAAGGGTCTGGAGCGGCTGCGAGCGGCGTGCCTTCGTTGTGATCTGTTTCACGCGGACGGACATGCTTGTGGGTTATTCTGCAGGCGCTGGGGACGCGACCCTTCGCGGGCCGCCGTTGTCATTTGCTTGAAGATGAGGGCTTCCGGTGCAGGGCGCAGCTGCATCAGGGCTGTGTGATTGCTGATTGCCTGCGCAGCCAACGTATTGACGTCATTGTTTGCCGGTGCCGGGCGGCGAGGCCGCGCTGATTGATCGCGGCACATGGGCCGGCTGGAAGTGGCCGGCTGGAAGTCCGAATTCGAGCGCTTCATAGCAATTGGAGCCGAATATGAAATTTACTGTGCGCGTATCATTGCTTGCCATCGGGGCCCTTCTCGGCGTTCTCATTCTCGCGGCGGCGGAAGACAAGGCGCCGTCAGGCTATCCGCAGGGCTGGAGCCCGGAGACTGCAAAGCGCTGGCACTTCATCTCGCAGGGGACGGCGATCTTCCCGTATGAATGGTTTCTCGGGCTCGAGCAGCCGGGCCAGCAGCCCGGGCAAACCGAACTGATCAGTGCGCCCGCGAATTTGCAGCGGCTCGGCTTCCTCGCTGATCCTGCGGATCCGACCGGCAACCCGGACGGGCTTCCTGTCGGACTTTACAAGACGCAGGTCGATTTCCCCGATGGCAAGCACAAGTGCTGGAAGGGCAATTGGCTCGGATTGGGCTGCGCGGGCTGTCACACCGGGCAGGTGAGCTATCGCGGCCAGCAGATCCGCCTCGAGGGCGGGCCGTCCCATATCGACATCGCTGGCCTGACCGCCCAGCTCTTCGGCGCGCTCCAAACGCTCAAAACCGACCAGCAAGCACTCGCGCGCTTTGTAGCGCGTGTGCAGCATCCGCTCCCCGAAGTGGGAACGGCGTTGGGATGCTTTGCTGCACTCCCATCGTTTCCGCCGGATCCGCAGAACCCCGAGACGCCTGCGGGGGCCGGCAGATTGGACGCGCACGGGGAAGGGCTGAACCAGTTGCTTGCCTACCCGATAAATGACGCCAGGAACTATGCGCCGCGGACGGCGCCGGTGAGATATCCGCCGCTGTGGGACACGCCGCGGTTCAGCTGGGTGCTGTACAACGCCTCGATCCGCCAGCCGTTGACGCGCAACCTGATCGAGGCGCTCGGCGTCCAGGCGCCGATCAAGCATGACGCCACGATGATCACGAACCAGGTGACGCATGCAGTCGAGATGGATAACGTGATCTGGGGACAGCGGGCGCTGATGGACCTACGCTCGCCGCGTTGGCCGGACAAGTTCTTCAATGCGCCCGATCCGAAGCTGGCTGCAGTCGGCGCGTCGCTGTACGCAAAGGCTTGCGCGAACTGCCACGATCCCGCTCCCGCGGCAGCAGCTCCCGGAGCCTGTGACGAGATTCAGGTCCGGACGTACGATCTCAAGGAGATCGGCACCGATCCTGCGCAGGCGACCACGTTCGCTGAACGCAGGGTCACGCTGTCGAAGGTCGGCGGAGCGGACGATATTGCCAACTACGAGGCCGCACGGATCGTCACGGGCAACATCGCCGATCAATGGATCGCCAAATCCAAGGACAACGCGGCGGCTGCGGCGGCGATCAATTGCGGACGTCCCAACGAGTACCGCGGAGAGCTCAAGTACCGTGCAAGGCCCCTCAATGGCGTCTGGGCGATGGCGCCCTATCTGCACAACGGCTCCGTTCCGTCGCTCCATGATCTCCTGCTTCCGCCGGAGCAGCGGCCCAAGACATTCTTTGTCGGCAATTGGGAGTTCGATCCGGTCAACGTCGGATATGCGATGGCTAGCGAGACTCCCGGCGCGTTCAAATTCGACACCACCATGCGCGGCAACTCGAATGCCGGGCATGCTTACGGAACCGATATGACCGACGACGACCGCAAGGCGCTGATCGAATATCTCAAGACGCTTTGAGCGGCCGCTTCAGTCCTTGCGGCAGGTGAAGCAGTAATAGGGGCAGGTGCCGTTGGCAAAGGAGGCGTGCAGCTGCGTGCCCGGAATGCCCGCGAATTCGTGCGATACGCCGAGCAGCATCCGTGGCACGATCTCGTCCGCCAGCGCCGTTCGCCGCGCCCCGTCGAGCTCCAGCGCGCGCGCCACATTGGCGGTGATGTCGTCCTCGTGGACGAGGCGCAGGCGCGACTGGGCGAGAGCCTCGCGCGGATACACGTCCTTCGACCGGTCTTCGAAACAGGCCATCAGGAACGCGCCACCCGGCCTGAGCACGCGGTGGACCTCCGCCAGAAAGCGTCCCATGTCGCCATAATGCTGCGCGCTCTCGACGTTGACCACGACATCGAAGCTCGCGTCCGCGAACGGCAGGCTGAGCGCATCGCCGACGCGGAAGGTGAGGTTGCCCTGATCGGCATAACGCGCCTTGCTGAACCGGATCGCCGGCTTGCAGATGTCGAGCCCGGTGTAGCTCTTCGGGTGGAGATAGCGTGCGATGTAGGACGCGCCGCCGCCGCGACCGCACCCGACCTCAAGCACATCCTTGCCTTCGATCGCAGCCCCCGACGCCACGTGATGGTAGAGCTGGATCGCATAGCGATCGGGCTCGTCGGCGGCCTGCAGCGCGACCTGCTCGCCGTTCAGCGCGGCATAGCCGTAGTTGAGGAACCGGATCGCGGCGTCCCTGTCGAGGTTGCTGAGCAGGGAATACCAGGCGTTGGTGAAAAGGTGGCGCGCGGCGCGCGAATAAAACAGTTTTACGACGGCCTGATGTATCGGGTTTGCCGCTGTCGGATACGGATCCTGCTTCACGGATGAATACTCTCACGCGAAAATGGGGAACGCTTCCACCATGAAGCATGGGCCAGCGCTTTGGATGCGTCAACAATGGCGACGCTTGCCTGCCACGATTGACTTCATTCCGAGGGGGGATATACTTTAGGTTTAGTACAATAATGCTGGACCCCGCGTGATGACTGGGCAGGTTGCTGCCTGGTTGGAGAAGGTCGGCCTCCCTCAATACCTGAAGTCCTTTTCCGACCACGGCATTGATTTCGACATCCTTTCCGAGATTACGGATCGCGATCTCGCGACCATGGGCGTCGTGCTGGGGCACCGGCGCAGGCTGTTGCGTTCGATCGCAGAGCTCGACGTTCCTAAGGCACGTCTGCTCGCACCGACGATCGATGCGGGTGCCGAGCGTCGCCAGCTCACGATCATGTTCTGCGATCTCGTCGGCTCGACCGCGCTGTCGCAGCAGTTCGATCCCGAGGAGATGCGCGAAATCCTGCAAGCCTATCGCGAGGCCGCGACCGCGGTCATCGCGAGCTATGACGGCATCGTCTCGCGATTGGTGGGCGACGGCATCCTGTCGTATTTCGGTTACCCGTCCGCGCATGAGGACGATGCCGAGCGCGCGGTCCGCGCCGGGCTCGAGATCACCGCCGCCGTCCAGGCCATCGACATCCAGCCGGGCCTGCGGCTGGAGGTCCGCATCGGGATCGCCACCGGGCTCGTCGTCGTCGGTGATCTCATTGCAAAGGGCGCGTCCAGCCGGCTCGAGGTGATCGGCGAAACGCCGAACCTCGCGGCGCGAATGCAGACCTTCGCCGAACCAGGCTCGGTCATCATCGCGGCCTCGACGCGCCGGCTGCTCGGCAATCTATTCCAGCTGCGCGAGCTCGGCACCCGCGCGATCAAGGGATTTGCCGAGCCGGTCGAGGTCTGGGCGGTGGACCGCCCGTCGCCGCTCGCGAGCCGCTTCGAAGCCTATCGCTCCGCGGGCCTTGCCGGCTTCGTCGGCCGCGAGCATGAGCTCGAGCGGCTGGCCGAGTGCAAGCAGCGGGCCTGGCGCGGCCACGGCCAGGTCGTGCTGATCTCCGGCGAGCCCGGCATCGGCAAGTCGCGGCTTGCGGAGCACTTCCTCAACGAGCGGATCGGCGCGGAGCCGCACATCCGCTTGCGCTATCAGTGCTCGCCGCATCATCGCGCCAGCGCGCTCTATCCTGTGATCACGCAGCTCCAGCGGGCGGCGAAGATCAGCGCCGGCGACAGCAACCCAAAGCGGCTGCGCAAGCTGCAAGCGCTGCTGGGGCGCAGCGATCTGAAGACGCCGACGCTGGTGCCGCTGTTTGCGGATCTCTTGTCGATCGCGACCGATGGACGCTATCCGCCGCTCGACTGGACGCCGCAGCAGCTGCGCCGCAACACGCTGGCGGCGCTGATCCAGCGCTTGCAGCGCCTCAGCGCCGAGGCGCCCGTGGTCTGCATCGTCGAGGATCTGCACTGGGCGGATGCGACCTCGCTCGAACTGCTCGGGCTCGCGGTCAGGCTGGCCGACCAGCTTCGCCTCCTGCTCGTCCTGACGTTCCGCAACGAATTCACGCTGCCGTGGATGGGCCCGGCGAACCTGACGACGCTGGAGCTCGGACGACTCAAGGAGACCGACGTCCAGCGCCTGATCGCGGAGGTGATCGGAAGCCGTGCGGTCCCGTCCGAGCTGGTCACGCAGATCGCGACGCGGACCGACGGCATCCCGCTCTTCGTCGAGGAGCTGACGCGCACGATGCTGGAGATGGGCGTCCTCGAAAAGGGAGCGGGCGGCCGCTACAGGATCGCCGGAAGCCTGCCGCGCCTGTCGATCCCGACGACGCTGCAGGATTCGCTGATGGCGCGGCTCGACCGGCTCGGACCGGCGAAGGAGGTCGCGCAGGTTTGCGCCGTCATCGGCCGCGAATTCTCCGACCTGCTGCTGCGCGCCATCGCCGACAAGGACGATGCCGAGCTCGATGCCCGGCTCGCCCAGCTCGAAAGCGCCGAACTGATCTTCCGCAACAGGTCCGCGCCCGAGAGCGTCTATACGTTCAAGCACGCGCTGGTGCAGGACACCGCCTATGAGAGCCTGCTCAAGAGCAGCCGGCGACGACTGCACGAGCGGATCGCCACCGTGCTCCAGGAGAAATTTCCGGAGGCTGCCGCGACGGCGCCCGAAATCGCAGCCCACCACTTCACGCAGGCAGGTCTCGTCGAGGACGCCGTCGAGTGGTGGGGCAAGGCGGGAGACCGGTCCTTGCGCAGCTCGGCCTATCCGGAGGCGATCGCGCACCTGACCAAGGCGATCGGCCTGGCGGAAGGGTTGAGCGAGAGTCCGGCGGGGCAGAGCCGCCGGCTGCAATTGCAGATCGCTTATGGCAACGCGCTGATCGCGACGCGCGGCTACGGCGCGCCGGAGACGTCGGTCGCCTTCGCCCGCGCGCGTGAGCTCGCCTCCGGGCTCAAGGGCGCGCCGGAGCGGTTCGCCGCCACTTACGGTCTGTGGGTCGGCAGCCTGGTTCGCAGCGAGTTGGAATCGATGCAGGAGCTCGCGCAGGCGTTCCTGCACGATACCGCCGACCGGCCCGACGCGCCGGAGGCGGGGATTGCCCATCGGGTCTGCGGCATGACCCGCTGGTTCGAGGGCAATTTCGCCGACGCCAAGCAGCACCTGGAGCAGGCGCTCACCATCTACCGCGACGAGCACGATCGCAATCTCGCGTTCCTGTACGGCCACGACTACGGTATCGCGGCGGCGATCTACCTTGCGCTGGTGCTGTGGCCGCTCGGCGAAGTCGATCGTGCCGAGCAGCTGGCGCAGGAGGCGATCCGCCGTGCCGCCGACAGCGGCCATATCGCGACGATGGTCTACGCGCATTTCCACAAGATCGTGCTCGAAGCGGTGCGCGGCAATCCTGAAAGCGCCAGGCCGCATGTCGATGCCGTGATCGAGCTCAGTCGCGAGCACGGCCTTCTGCTCTACACGCGCGCAGGCAAATTCTGGAACGGGTGGATCCGCTGTCGTCTTGGCGACCGGGCGGCCGGGCTGCAGGAGATGGAGGATTCCATCGCGCTGCCGCTGGTCGGCAAGATGGCGACCGGGCTCTACGTGCCCTTGACCTGGACGCTGCTGGCGGAAGCAAAGGCGGGCGAGGGGCAGTTCGACGAGGCGCTCGCGATCCTCGACGAGCAGCTCGTCGCGGTGGAGCGGACCGGACAGGAGTGGTTCACGCCGGAGATCCAGCGCTGGCGCGGCGAACTGCTGCTGCGCAAGGATCCCATCGATATCGTCGCCGCGGAGACGGCCTTCATCCAGGCCATCGAGACCGCGCGGGCGCAACGGGCTGCGACCTACGAGCTGCGCGCCGCGCTCTCGCTTGCCAGATTGTATCAGGCGAGCGGAACGGATGCGCAGGCGCTGAGCGTGCTCAGCCCGGTGGTCGGCATGTTCGCCGACGCACAGGCATTGCCGGAGATATTCGAAGCAAGGGCGGCTATGGAGCGGTCCAGCAGGACAGGCCCATGCGCAAACCCATGCGATTGAAAACATTCTTGTACTTTGCCGATTTCGTGTTCTATCCCCTGGCAAGCGCTGCGCTGGTCGCGGTCGCATTGCTGCTGAAGGAGCCGCTGCGCTGGGACGAAGCCGCGATCGGCTTTGCGTGTGGGCTGCTGCTCTGGAGCCTCGCCGAATACGTCATTCACCGTTTCGCCCTGCATGGTCCGGCCTATCTCGCCGCCCTGCACGACATGCACCATTCCGATCCGCGCGCGCTGGTGGGGTCGCCGCTGTGGCTGAGCCTGGGCTCGATCTGTCTGGGATCGCTGCTGCCGGTCTGGCTATTGGTCGGGTTCGGCAGCGCCTGCACCGTTACGGCGGGGCTCATGTTGGGCTACATCTATTTCGGCGCGCTCCACCACGTCATTCACCATCATCGCCTGAAGCGCGGCGGCTATCTCTGGCGCCTGAAGCGCCGGCACACGCGCCATCACTACGGCAAGAGGCCGTGCAATTTCGGCGTGGTCACCAGCATGTGGGATCGCGTCTTCGGAACGTATTGTTCCGAATGATCGCGCTACTGATTGAGGCGCAGTCAGCGGAGGCCTGGGTTCACCTCTCCCGAAGGGAGAGGTGAAGAGATCAGCCGCAATTCCAGATCGCGCCGATCGGCGTGCGCGTCCAGCACGGACCGAAGCTGCCGCCATTGTAGCGGGAGCCGCCGAAGCCGGGCCGTCCGAAATAGCGCCATTCGCCGTCAATGTAGCGGTAATAGGCCGGCACGGGATCGATATACCAGGGGCGCTGGTTTTCGCGCGCATAACGTCGGAACCCGTTCTTCTGCGCATAGAGCGGCTGACTGTTGCTCAGCGGCTGACGATAGCCCGGAAGAAAACCGTAGCCGTGCCAGCTTTGCTTGGGCCTTTTGTGCATTGGCTCAGCCGGTGCAGTGACCGGCAGCAGCGACAGAATGACAGCAACAAATAGACATAGAAGGCGTGACATGCACCGACCATAGACAGTCGATGGCGCGAAAGCCATTCAAATTCGAGTGGGACGTATTTTGCAATTCGGCTCCAACATGGCGGTATGGCCGGACGAGGGCTACATGGCAGAGATACAGAAGTCTTGCTCGAAGAAGAAGGGCACCCCATGGTTGAACGAACCGACGGTCAGGCACGCGCGCAACAATCCGGCTTTGCCGGCGTCACACGCAAGGTTCTCGAACGTCTGCCATTGCCCGGCACGAATCAGGAGCTCATGGTCGTCGAGGTCACCTATCCGCCCGGCGGCGTCGCGCCGCTTCACCGCCATCCCGTTGCCGGCGCGATCTACATCGTCGAGGGCGTTGCCGAGTCCGCCTATGGCAGCGACGAGCCGCGGCAATACCGGGCGGGTGAGACGTTGCAGGACCGGGCGGATCTTGTGCATACGCACTTTCGCAATTGCGACCCGGAGCATCCGCTCCGCTTCCTCACCATCTACGTGCTTGAACCCGGGCATTCCTACACATTGGAGCCGTGAGGCGGCCAGCCCGTCCGGGTGGAGCTATAGTCTGTAGCCTGTAGTAACCCATCATCGTCTCGGCAGTCGTCGATAGGTTTCGCTTCCGAGCTGCGGCCGACAAGCCGCTCATGCTCATCCCGTGAACTGATACGACAGCAGATACAAAAAGGCCCCGCCGAAGCGAGGCCTCCTTGTTCCACTGCGCTGGCACGAACTAATCGTCGTCCCAGGTATGGCGACGGATCACGACACCGCGGTCGTAGTCGCGATCGTGGTGATACCAGCCATGATGCCAGCCGCGGTCGTGCTGGTAGATGCGGGCACGCGGACCGTAATCGTCGCGGTCGCCGCCGACATAGACGCCGAAGCCGGCCGCGTTGGCGATGGTGGGGGCACCGATTGCAAGCGCCGCTACCGCTGCAAGAGCGTAAGTCAGCTTTTTCATCTGTTCCTCCTCCTTCTGCTTCGTCTGCGAGACAACTTCCGCCCCCGCGGGCTGTTGCAGGAACCTGCAAGAAACTTTCTTGAACGCCTGTTCAGGTTTCCATGTTCGCTACGGCGAGAGAGGCAAAATATGTTGCATCCCGTACGGATCGGAACATGCGGGATCGCAGGGCAATCAAGGAGGCGCGTTCACCGCCTGATACGGTAGATCACGACGTCTGAGCCGTGATGCGTCGTGCTCTTCTCGAGGACGTAGTTCGATTTCTCCAGCACGCGGCGGGACGCCCCGTGCCCGACAGCCACCAACCCGATGAGGGACGGCAATCTCAGCTGCGATAGCCCGATCTCGGTCAGCGCGGTCGCGATCTCGCTCGCAAATCCCCGGCCCCAGAGTTCGCGCTTGAACGTGTAGGCGATCTCGATCTCGTCGATGCCATCCACCGGAATGTGCCTGATGCCCGCGCGCCCGGCGAACGCGCCGTCGTTGGTCCGCAATACCCAGAGTCCAAAACCGTGCTGGTCCCAATGCGCGATGTTGACGGTGAGATAGGTCTTCGTGACCTCCGCCGGACGCACCCCGCCGAGATAGCGGGATACCTCGGGATCGAGGTGGAGCGCGACGAGGTCGGCGAGGTGATTGTCGTGCAGCCGTTCGGCGGTCAATCGTACGGTGCTGAAGTGATCCATGCAGAGTGTCGCCTGGCGAGCCGGTCGCGATATGATGTCGTTGAGGGCGATGATGTCAGTTTTGCCCGGTAGGTCAACCGGCTCGCGTCCTGCACTCCGTCGTTGCGGGCGTAGCGAAGCAATCCGGGCTGTTCTGCGAAGGTGATCTGAATTGCTCTGTCCCGAGAGCTCCTCGCAATGAGGCCAGGAAGCCGCCCATCGCCTAGATCGGGCCGTGCGAGCCGGGCGGGACCATGTAGAGCGTCGTTGCGAAGATCGCGTAGATGCAGAGCAGGAGCGCGCCGATGAACCAAGCCGATCGTCCGCCATTGGTGATGAAGCACGCCACTACGGCGGCGATCATCACCATGGTCACCGCTCCCGGCCAGAATTGAAGGTCCATGGGTTGTGGCCCAACGAGGTAGCTTAGCAGCACGAGAACGGGTGCGACGAACAAAGCGATCTGGCTTGCGCTTCCGAGCGCGATGCTCACGCTCATGTCGAGCCGGTTGCGGCGTGCCGCGGAAAACGCCACGGTCATCTCGGCCGCTGCGCCGACCAGGGCAACGACGATGAATCCGACGAATGCCGGGGTCATGCCGAGCGTTTCGGCGGCCTTCTGCACCGACTCGACGAAGATCTCGCTTACGAGCGCAACCAGTACGGTGACCACCCCCAGGGTCGGAACGGCCACCGCAACCGGCAGCACCGGGCCGCCTGCCTCGCCATGGTCGCCGCTCGCAAACAGATCCTTGTGCGTCTTCAGCGAGAACAGCAGGCTGAGACCGTAAGCGGCAATCAGCAGGACCGCCAATGCGACGCTCAAGCGCCGCACCGTTGCCTCGTGTCCGGGAAAGTTGAGGTCTGCCACGGCGGACGGGGACAACAGGGCAATCGTGGCCATGAGCAGTAACGCGGATTGGAGCCTGCCGCCCGCCCGGTTGTACTCCTGTACGCGATGCCTCAATCCGCCCAGAAACAGCGATGCGCCCAGCATGAAGAGCGAGTTGGTCACGATCGCACCCGCGATCGAGGCTTTGACCAGCATGTATTGACCGGCCTGCAATGCGGCAATGGCGATGATGAGCTCCGTGAGATTGCCAAGCGTGGCATTCAATAACCCGCCGACTGCATCGCCGGTTTTCTCGGCCACGGCCTCCGTTGCGTGGCTGAGCAGGCTCGCGAGCGGCACGATCGCAATCACGGCGAGCACGAACAGCAGCGTATGTGCGTCCGGCTTGATGTGCGCGAGCCCGATCACCACCGGCACGAAGATGAGCATCCACAGAAGCGGGCTGTGCCGGATCTCCTTGAGCAGCGCATTCATGGTCCGGCCTTTGCGGTTAGACCTCGACGTCCGGTATTGATCCAGCGCAACGGCTTGCGCGCCCCGCGGAATGGTGCAGGAAGTCGGCGAGCGCAACCAGATGGTGGGCATGAACAGCGAGGCTCGTCGATCCGACGAGCCTCGCGCATGTCTCAATAGCAGGGTGGATAGGGGTAGTATCCACAAGTCCGGCGATAGCCATAGGCACCGTAGGCTGCAGCTCCCGCCGCTGCTGCACCGTAGTAAGCGCGCCGATGGACCCTGCGGTTGACGCCTGCAACGCTCCCGGGCGTGAGCGGGCGCCCGACGCGGGCGTCGGCGGTGTCAACGGACACGGCGAGCACCTCCGCCGGCGAGTAGCGGAACGACAGGGGCGCTGCCGTGAACACCGCGGCAGTTAGAAACAGTCCAATCAGCTTGGCATGTCTGGTCATCGGCTCCCTCCCTTTGCAGGACGACGAGAAAAAGTGGCATGCCGATGGGCCCCACCATTGATCGAAATCAATGCACCGAACTTTTGGATCGATCGCACGGCTGGCGGTGAAACCGAACCCGCTCAGTCGCTCGGCGGTCAATCTGTCGGTGCTGAACCAATCCGTCGGAACAGATCGTCGCTCCGTGTTGGTCCCATTGTCGCCGCCTATTTCTTCCGGCTGGCGTTGAGCGGCGCATTCGTTCTGCGAGTGACGCGTCGAATATGGGCGGACATTTCCCGCGGCGGCTTCAGGAAGCGCGACAGCAGGGTTCGCAGATGGGCCAGGCTCTGCTCGATGTCCAATGTCGGCGTGCGGATCGGCATCGCACGCGCGCCGTCGATGACGGCGAGCAGAATATTGGCGGTGGCAGCCGGGTCCAGGTCCGGATCGATCTGCCCCTGGCGCTGCGCCGTGCCGATGAAATCGACCAGCAGATTTCGCGACACCCTGGCGTGCTTCTCGACAATGCCGGCGAATTGCGGGTTTCGGGCAGCCTCCGCCAGTGCATCAAGACTGAGGACCTGGGCCGTGCGATGGCGCAGGCTGCCACGTTCGAGATAGTCGATCAGGGCCTCGATGAAGTCGGGCGCTGCCGATATCTTTCCAAACTCCCTCGCGGCACTCTCCAGGCCCATGTCGACCATCGCCTCGACGATCGCCTCCTTGCTCGGAAAGTAGTGATAGAGATGCCCCGGGCTGATCTTCGCCGCGGCGCAGATGTCCGTCGTGCTCGCCCCGTGAAAACCGTCCTTGATGAAGCAACGAAACGCCGCGTCGAGGATGTCCCGGCGCTTCTGTTCGTGTTTGACGGGGTCCACTTTTCGCACGATCGGGGTCTCCAACTCTGACACTCGCCTACCACAATTCGACCGCCGGCAGCGTCAAAAATAGAGAGATAACTCTATTATTCTTGATAGATCGTCCGGATCCATTATTAGAGAGATAAGTCTATTAATTGTTGCGAGTTCCTGTGCTGCGTTTCTCTTCGCGTTTCTGCCGGGCGGACGTGGCCACGATGACGTCGCTTGCCCTAGCGCTCGCGGGCTGCGCGGCAGCTCCGCTGGATCGCGCGGGCTCACTTCGAAGCTATGACCGCCTGTCGGAGGCCAATGGCCTGATCACCAAGGCGCAGATCCGGGCGAGCAAGAAGGACCTGCTCGCGGCAAAGACCGTTCGGATCGCTCCAGCCACGTTTCCGGCGCGGGCCGGGTCGCCTCTCAGCGAGAAGGAGCGGGCTCTGGTTGCGAATGCGATCAGCCGTGAGCTCTGTCTCAGGCTGAGTG
Organism: Bradyrhizobium sp. T-1; assembly: GCF_053592855.1. Classification (NCBI taxonomy): domain Bacteria; kingdom Pseudomonadati; phylum Pseudomonadota; class Alphaproteobacteria; order Hyphomicrobiales; family Nitrobacteraceae; genus Bradyrhizobium; species Bradyrhizobium sp. T-1. The sequence continues at coordinate 2,344,516 of NZ_CM132115.1, forward strand.
AGAAGTTTCGCATCGTCGCGAGCGATGACGATGCGGATTTCACGATACAGGCCACCGTGACGCATGCGACGCCGACCAGCGAGACGGCGGCAGGGGCCTCGAAAGCTGCCGCGGTCGCGAAGACCGTGGCGTTGCCCGGCGTGCCCGTGCCGGTGCCGCGATTGCCGGTCGGTCTCGGCAGCTTGTCCGTCGAGGCCGAGGCACGGGACTTCGCGGGCTTCCAGAAGGCGGCGATGGTCTGGGCGCGCGGCGCCAACTCGATCACCAATTCGCCGCGGATCGCGAACGAGGGCGACGCCTACGACCTGGCGTCGGACTTTGGCGCGGATTTTTCCAAGCTCGTGCTGACGGGTGAGTCTCCTTTCGGAGGCTTGCCGCCACTGCCTCCGGTCGAGAGCGTGGGACCACGTTTCGGCGGTGCGCCAAAATACGTCGCCTGCGAGCAGTTCGGCAGATTTCCGGGCGTGACCGGTTTCGTCGGTCAGCAGCTTGGCATGCCGCCGTCATGGACCGACTCCGGCGCGCAGCCACAGCCGACGCCAGCCAACGAAGGACCAACGGCCTCACGATGAAGCGTTTTCTTCTGACCATCCTGCTTGCGACTCTCGGGCGCATCCTCACCACGCTCATCGTTCTGTCGATGGCATCGCTTTTCCCCGGCTGAAGGGCGAAAGGACATGAGCATGGGAAACGATCCCCGGCGTCCTCTCTTCGTGGCCGATGCCGCCTGGCGGCGCCCGCAACTGCCCGCGAGTCACGACAGCGGTACGGCAGAGGCGGTCTTTGACGCCGACTTCTGGATCTGGATCGCGCTGGCGTTCCTGCCGACCGTTCTGGGCTGCCTGTACCTGCTGTTCTTTGCTGAGGTCTGACGTCACAACAATCGGGTTGCGTCATCGTGCGTATCCAGTTCCGCGCCTTGTTGGTGCGCCATGCCCTCCTGCTCGTGCTGTCGGTGCTCGGCGGATGTGCAACACTTGCCCGGGACGATGTCACTGACATCAACGCCGCGCAACGGCAGCCCGGCTGGAGCACCGCGCATGATTATCTTCCAGTCCATGATCTGCCGCCTCAGCGCGACGAGCCTTTGATCCCTGCCCGGGAGCAGGACAGGATCAAGGCGGAATTGATCGCGGCGCAACGCCAGGCGCAGCGCGTCAGCGCCAAGCCGAAATAGCAGCGTGCTTCGACGATTTCGAAAGCGGCAAGCCGATCGGGACCGGCTCGCCGGGGGCGGGCAATTCCCTGCGGTCTATAGCGTCAGACCATCGCGGCCTTCACGACGATCGAGGGGAAGCCGACACAAGCCGATGATGCGATCATGCCAGTGTTTTGCCCGACGGGTCAACGGATTTTCCGAAGTCTGTAGCTCGAATGGAGCGGAGCGCAATGCTGGTAGGTCTTTCCGCGCGCGGAAGATCCCGGATTTTCGCTGCGCTCCATCCGGGCTGCCGTCGGATGATTTTTGCACATGCTAACCCCTTGATTTAACAACCCCTGCCTACTGTGCATGGGGTTGTTTTCGCAGTTTGGGTTGTCGAGGGAGACTAGCCCGCGCCGAGGCCGACCGCGACGTTGTAGGTCAGAAGGCTCGCCGCATAGGCCAGCACCAGCATGTAGGTGAAGGTCACGGCCATCCAGGTCCAGCTTCCGGTCTCGCGCCGGATCACGGCGAGCGTGGAGGCGCATTGCGGGGCGAAGATGTACCAGGCCAGCATCGACAGGGCGGTCGCGAGCGACCATTTGGTGGCCAGCACCTGACCGATCTGCTCGGCCGCTTCCTTGCCGCCCTCGATCGCATAGACGGTGCCGAGCGCCGCGACCGCGACCTCGCGCGCCGCCATGCCCGGGATCAGCGCGACCGCGATCTGCCAGTTGAAGCCGACCGGGGCGAGCAGGGGCTCCAGCGCCTTGCCGATGATGGCGGCGAGGCTGAAGTCGATCGCGGGCTCGGTCGCGCCCGCCGGCGGCTGCGGGAACGAGGCCAGGAACCAGATCAGCACCATCATCGAGAAGATCGTGGTGCCGGCGCGCTGCAGGAACATCTTTGCGCGGGTGTAGATGCCGATCGCGATCGATTTCAGCCGCGGCACCTTGTAGTCCGGCAGCTCGAGCATGAACGGCGCCGGCGCATAGTCGCGCAGCATGAAGAATTTGATCAGGAACGAGACGACAAGCGCGCTGGTGATGCCGGCGGCGTAGAGGCCGAACATCACGAGTCCCTGGAGGTTGATGAAGCCCCAGACGTCCTTGGCCGGAATGAAGGCCGAGATGATCAGCGTGTAGACGGGAATGCGCGCCGAGCAGGTCATCAGCGGCGCGATCAGGATGGTGGTCAGCCGGTCGCGCTTGTTGTCGATCACGCGCGTCGCCATGATGCCGGGAATGGCGCAGGCAAAGCTCGACAGCAGCGGAATGAAGGCGCGGCCGTGCAGTCCCGCGCCGCCCATGATGCGGTCCATCAGGAAGGCGGCGCGCGCCATGTAGCCGAAATCTTCCAGCAGCAGGATGAACAGGAAGATGATGATGATCTGCGGCAGGAACACGATGACGCTGCCGACACCAGAGATCACGCCGTTCTGAAGGAAGCTCTGTAACAGGCCGGCGGGCAGGGTGGCGTGGACGAAGTCGCCGAGTGCGTCGAAGCCGGAGTTGAGCAGCTCCATCAGCGGCTGCGCCCAGGCGAACACCGCCTGGAACATCACGAACAGGATCAGCGCCAGCACGACCAGGCCGCCGACGGGATGCAGCACCACGGAATCGATGCGCGAGGTCAACGTGTCGGGCCTAGCAGGCAGGCTGACGCAGTCGGCGATGATGCGATCGGCCTCGCGCTGGGTGGCGCGCAGCTCGGCGACGCTGAGCGCGCGCCAGCTGTTCTCGGCCGGCTCGGCGGAGAGCTTGGCCGAGATCTCGTCGGTCAGCGCCAGAAGGTCGGCCGTGCCGCCCTTGCGTACCGCGATCGAGGTGACCACGGGCACGCCGAGCTCCTTGGCGAGCCGCGCGACGTCGACCGAGATGCCGCGGCGGCTAGCGATGTCGAACATGTTGAGCACGAGGATCATCGGCCGTCCGGTGCGCTTCAGCTCCAGCAGCAGGCGGATGGTCAGGCGCAGATTGGTGGAATCGGCCACGCACAGCACGAGATCGGGCAAGGCCTCGCCGGAGGCCTTGCCGAGTACGAAGTCGCGGGTGATCTCCTCGTCCGGGCTGCGGCCGCGCAGCGAATAGGTGCCGGGCAGGTCGACGATCGAGACCTGGCGGCCGAGCGGGGTGACGAAGAAGCCTTCCTTGCGCTCGACGGTGACGCCCGGATAGTTCGCGACCTTCTGCCGGCTGCCGGTCAGGGCATTGAACAGCGACGTCTTGCCGCTGTTTGGCGTGCCCACCAGGGCGAGATGCAGAAGAGGTAATTCCATGGATCAGATATCCGGCCGCGATCTCAGGCGACGATGATGGCCATGGCCTCGCGCCGGCGCACCGCGATGGTGATGTTGTCAACCCGCACGGCGATCGGGTCGCGCCCGACCAGTCCCTCGTGCAGGACCTCGACCCGCGCGCCCTCGACGAAGCCGAGTTCGATCAGCCGGCTCTCGAGCTCGATGTCCGAGAGCGCCGAGCCCGCGTCCCCGGCGGAGAGGTGCTGAATGACGCCAGTGTAGCCGCGCTGGGCCAAGCCCAGCGGCATCTTGCGGCGCGTATCATGAGTGTCGGTCATGCTCTGTATTTTCAACGCAGAGCATGGAGGTCAAGCGCGCGCGCCCATGGAAACTGCACCTTAGAGTGATTTTAAAGTGCAGATCACGAAGGCGTGGGCGGCGCGCGCCTCAGCGCCAGTCCTTGGCGCTACTGAGCCGGGACCTTTTCCGGCTGGATGGCGGCCATGGCGCGACTCTTGAAGTAGTCGAGCACGAACAGGCGGATCGCCGAGGACAGATTGCCCTGCTGACGGGCGCCGTCGATCTCGCCGACGAGCTCGGACAACGTCATGTTGCGCAGGCCCGAGATCTCCTTCATGCCGTTCCAGAACGCCTCTTCCAGGCTGACGCTGGTCTTGTGGCCGGCGACCACGATCGAACGCTTCACCACGGGCGACTTCATGGCTGCTCCTCGCGATCGATCCGATGCTGGTCCAGATGCGCCTTCGCCTGGTCCGCCTGCTTCTCCTCCGCCGATCGCTCGGCCTTCGTGCGGCCGAACTTCGTTCGGTTGGCGTCCGCCTGCTTCGCCGAGGCTTCCCGCTCGGTGCGCTTCCTGAAACGATTCAGGTTGATGACGTTCCCCATGCCGCGTCTCCATCATCCTCTCCTCTTCAGGCCGGATGAAACTTCCAGAAACAGGGTGCCGCATTGCGCCCTACAAGACTTGATCGTCATTCGCTCGTCCTCGTCAATCGGCCTCATGGCCATCAAACGATGAATTTCGCCCCGTCAAGGGCAGAGAGGCTTTGCGTAGCATGTGCCTCCGCCGCCACATTGACGGTAGTCAAATCCTGTCCTTTAAACCCTATAATTATGAGCTTTAGGCCTCCGTATCATTACGGATGGCTATCGGAATTCGGAATTCATCCGGGTCGCGTCATCTTTTCCGGCTGCACCAGGCGGTCGAATTCGTCGGCCGAGACGAAGCCGAGCCGCAGCGCCTCCTGCTTCAGCGTCGTGCCGTTGGCGTGCGCGGTCTTGGCGACCTTGGCCGCGTTGTCGTAGCCGATCTTCGGCGCGAGCGCGGTCACCAGCATCAGCGAACGCTCCATCAGCTCCTTGATGTGCTTCTGGTCGGCGCGGATGCCGCTGACGCAATGTTCGGTGAAGGAGCGCGCGGCATCGGCCATCAGGCGGATCGAGTGCAGCATGTTGTAGGCGAGCACGGGCTTGTAGACGTTGAGCTCGAAATGGCCCTGGCTGCCGGCGACTGTGATCGTGGTATGATTGCCGAACACCTGGCAGCACACCATGGTCATCGCCTCGCACTGGGTCGGATTGACCTTGCCCGGCATGATCGACGAGCCCGGCTCGTTCTCCGGCAGGATCAGTTCGCCGAGGCCCGAGCGCGGGCCCGATCCGAGCAGGCGGATGTCGTTGGCGATCTTGAACAGGCCTGTGGCGACGGAATTGATGGCGCCGTGCGCCAGGACATAGGCGTCGTTGGAGGCCAGCGCCTCGAATTTGTTGGCGGCGCTGGTGAAGGGAAGTTTCGTGATCTTGGCGACGTGCTTTGCGAACAGCTTTGCGAAGCGCGGCTTGGAGTTGAGGCCGGTGCCGACGGCGGTGCCGCCCTGCGCGAGGGGATAGAGGTCCTTCACCGCGACCTTCAGCCGCGCGATGCCGCTCTCGACCTGGGCGGCATAGCCGGAAAATTCCTGACCGAGCGTCAGCGGTGTCGCATCCTGGGTGTGGGTACGGCCGATCTTCACGATCTTCGCAAACTCCTTCTCCTTCTTGCGCAGCGCGCGGTGCAGTTCGCCGAGCGCGGGGACGAGATCGGCGTTGAGGCGGCTTGCGGCCGCAATGTGCATCGCGGTCGGGAAGGAGTCGTTCGACGACTGGCTCATGTTGACGTGGTCGTTGGGATGCACCGGCTTCTTGGCGCCGAGTTCGCCGCCAAGCAGTTCATTGGCGCGGTTGGCGATGACCTCGTTGAGGTTCATGTTGCTCTGGGTGCCCGAGCCTGTCTGCCACACCACAAGAGGGAAATGATCGTCGAGCTTGCCCTCGATCACTTCGTGCGCGGCGCGGATGATGGCGTTGGCGCGGCGCTTGTCGAGCAGTCCGAGCTCGAGGTTGGACTGTGCGGCCGCGAGCTTGACGATGCCGAGCGCATGCACGAGCGAGATCGGCATGCGATCGATGCCGATGCGAAAATTCTGCCGCGAGCGTTCGGTCTGCGCGCCCCAATAGCGATCGGCGGGGACCTCGATAGGACCGAAGCTGTCGGTCTCGGTGCGGGTCGCGGGGCGGGCGGTCTTCGCAGCTTTGGCCATGAGCACATCCATTCTGCCGCGCGAAACGTCGCGCGGGCTCTTCAGGTGCTCATCTATATAGGGAGTTTGGCCGGACGCGACGCCTTCGCGCCCAACCTAGATCATTTCTTGCGGAAACGATCGAGCCGCACGACCTCGGCGCCGCCCTGGTTCGTCGGGGCCGGCTCTTCCGCAGCCTCAGCCGTTTCGGTGGCCGGCGGGGGGACCGCAACGGCTGACGGAGCCGGGGACGCCGGCAGAGTTTCGTCCGCGACCTCCGCGACATCGGAGGTGTCGAACTGGAGGCCGAATTTCACGGACGGGTCGAGGAAGCTCTTGATGGCGCTGAACGGCACGATCAGCCGCTCGGGAATGCCGCCGAAGGACAGGCCGACCTCGAAGCGGTCCTCAAGCACGGTCAGGTCCCAGAACTGGTGCTGCAGGATGATCGTCATCTCTTCCGGATATTGTGCGAGCAGTCGTGACGACAGCTTCACGCCCTCGGCCTTCGATACGAAGGTGATGAAGAAATGATGCTCGCCCGGCAGGCCATGGGCCGCGGCATCGGTCAGCACCTTGCGCAGCACGCCGCGCAGCGCGTCGCGGGCCAGCACATCGTATCGGATATGATCGGTCGCCATGGTGGTCCTGTTGCATTCCAGGAGACGGGCCCTGCCGGCCCGACTCGCCAAGCCGCAATAGTACCGCGCCTGACGGGTCAGCAGGAGTCCCCGCCGGGAAGGAAATCAGAGGTAAGTGGAGGCTTCTGTTGCCAGGTGCCTCCGAACCCCGCCTAACGGAGCTTAACCCGTTAGGACTTTAAGATGGTCTTTCAAACTGCGTTACGCAGCCTGAGCAACCGGAGCAAAGTTGTCGTTGGCAACTATTGCAGTAGCCCGATAACGGCGGAACAATACCGGGAAAAAGCACGCCCTTTACGCCCTCGTCGATCCTATTTCGCCCCCGCCAAAGCCCGCTTTTGGGATAGCCCGCTGATGGGCTTTGGTGGAGGCGCCGGGTACCGCCCCCGGGTCCGAATGGTTTATTGCGACGACCGTTTATTTCCATAGCCGGCGAACCGGCACTCCCAATATAGGGGGCAAAGGTTTCAAAAAACAGAGGTTTCGTACGGGGAAGAGGCGGTTCCTTTGGATAGGTCCGAGATGGTCTACGACCTGACCTTGGCCGCGCCCCGAGGGGCGTTCTAAGCTGCTGACATGTCCACGGACTCGGCACCGGCCGCCCAAAAGTCGCATCAAGAGCCGGATCTCCCGGCCACGCACGCCCCTCCGCCAAGTCTCGCCGCGCTGTTCCTGGCCTTTGCCCGGATGTCGCTGGCCGGCTTCGGCGGCGTCCTGGTGTTTGCCCGGCATGCCATCGTCGACCAGCACCGCTGGATGACGGCGGACGAGTTCAACGAGACCTTCGCGCTCTGCCATTTCCTGCCCGGCCCCAACATCGTCAACCTGTCGATGGTGTTCGGCTCGCGGCTGCGCGGCATCGCTGGCGGCGTTGCCGCCTTCACCGGGCTGTTGCTGCCGCCGACATTGATCATGACCGTGCTTGCGATCATCTATGCCCGGTTCGGGGATGTGGAGGTGCTGCGTCGCAGTCTCGCAGGCATCTCCTGCGTGGCGGTTGGCCTCTTGATCGCGGTGGTCTTCCGGATGATGACGCCGCTGCTGAAGCGGATGGACGTCGTCGTGCTCATCCTGATGCTCAGTGTGTTCGTTGCGATCGGCGTGTTGCGTCTGCCGCTGCAGGCCGTGCTGCTGGTCGCAATCCCGCTCAGCATCGGCGTCACCTATCTGATGCGGCGGAAGGTAGCAGCATGAGCAGCGAGAACCCGATCTGGGCGCTGATCTCCACCTTTGGTCTAATGTCCTTGTTCGCGGTCGGCGGCGCGGCAGCCGCCGTGCCCGAGATGCACCGCATCGCGGTCGAGGTGCATCACTGGATGACCGACAAGCAGTTCGCGGATGCCTATGCGATCGCGCAGCTCTCGCCAGGTCCGAACGTCCTGATCGTCACGTTGATCGGTTATGCCGTGGCCGGCATTCCCGGTGGGCTGGCCGCGACGCTCGCGATGTGCCTGCCGACGGCGCTGCTTGCCTATTATGTCAGCCGGCTCCTGAATCGGCCGGGCCAATCGCGCTGGCCCGGTTTGATCCAGGCTGCACTGGTTCCACTGTCGATCGGGTTGATGGCGGCGAGTGCCCTGATCCTGGCACAGTCGACAGATCGCAGCATTGCTGCGCTGCTTCTGACCGCAACGGTTGCACTGATCGCCTGCATCTCGCGCATCAATCCGCTGTGGCTTCTGCTCGCAGGGGGGCTGTTGGGTTTTGCTGGCATTGTGTGATGAAAATCGCTAGGCAATGATCCGGGCCGGGGATCCCTTCCAGCCGATTAGAACAACAGTGCTCGTGACTTACGGGTCGCGGAGGAGACATGTATGGCCGACACAACGGGCCACTCGGCGATGACTGCCACCAGAAACACGTCGGTGGCGCTCGGCTTCTGCCTGCTGGCGCTCGCGCCGCAAATATTCGAATTCATCTGGTCGATCGGGACGATTTTCGGCTGGGGTGCCGGGCGCGGTCCGGCTACCGTTCTGCTCAGCCACGCCACGGCACTGGTCGTCGGCGCACCGGCAGCATTGCTCGGCGCGGTCGGCGGTGACACCAAGAAGGCGTCATCTGACGTGCTGCTGGTGCTGATCTATTCCTATCCGCTGTTTGCGGTGGCTATCGTCACACTGTTCATGACGATCAGGTCGGCACAGGACTACATCGGCGGCGTCATCCTGATGGCGCTCGCGCTGTTCGCGCTGTGGGCCTCGAGCGATTTGCAGGGCATGCGCGGCTTCTCGTTCGGCGCCGGCACGGCACCACGGATGTTCGGTGGGTTATTGGTGGCTCTGTCCGCCGGCATCGCGTTGACGGGCCTTTTGACCGAGGGACCGGCGCTCGCACATTACTCATGGCGTGGGCCGCTGTTCGTGATGTGCGCGATCCTGTTCTTTGCATTGGCAATCCGGCCGCTCGGCCTCGTGGTCTCGGCGTTCGCGAGCTTCATGATCGCCGCCCTCGGATCGCATGAAACGCGCTGGGTGGAGGCAGCCATCGTCGGCGCCTGCCTGACGGTCGGCTGCGCGCTTCTCTTCCCCTACGTGCTCGGTCTGCCAATGCCGATGTTCCCGCGTTTCCTGGCTCAGTGAGGCTGTCATGGAGCTCTTTGCCAACCTCGCTCACGGTTTTGTCGTCGCGTTTTCTCCTATCAACCTTCTGATGTGCCTGATCGGCGCGCTCGTCGGCACGCTGGTCGGCGTGCTGCCGGGCATCGGCACCATCGCCACCGTCGCGATGCTGCTGCCGATCACGTTCGGACTGCCGCCGGTCGGCGCGTTGATCATGCTCGCCGGCATTTATTACGGCGCGCAATATGGCGGCTCGACCACGTCGATCCTTGTGAACATTCCAGGCGAAGCAACATCGGTGGTCACGGCCATCGACGGCCACGCGATGGCCAAGCAAGGCCGCGCTGGTCCGGCGCTGGCGATCGCCGCGATCGGTTCGTTCTTCGCCGGCTGCGTCGCGACCGTGCTCATCGCTGTGCTCGGCGCGCCGCTGACGAAGCTTGCGCTGGCGTTCGGTCCGGCTGAGTATTTCTCGCTGATGGTGCTCGGCCTGATCTTCGCCGTCGTGCTCGCCAAGGGCTCGGTGCTGAAGGCGATCGCGATGATCGTGTTCGGCCTGCTCCTGTCGATGGTCGGCTCGGACATCGAGACCGGTGCCTCGCGCATGGCCTTCAACATTCCGGAGCTCGCCGACGGTCTCGGCTTTGCGACGGTGGCGATGGGCGTGTTCGGCTTTGCCGAGATCATCCGCAACCTCGACGCCGGCGCCGAGATGAACCGTGATCTCGTGCAACAGAAGATCACCGGCCTGATGCCGACCAGGAAGGATCTGGCCGATTCGACGCCGGCGATCCTGCGCGGCACCGTGCTCGGCTCGATCCTCGGCATTCTGCCGGGCGGCGGCGCCGTGATCGCATCTTTCGCGGCCTATACGCTCGAGAAGAAGCTGGCTAAGGATCCGCGGCGGTTCGGCCGCGGCGCGATCGAGGGCGTGGCGGCGCCGGAAAGCGCCAACAACGCAGCCGCGCAGACCTCCTTCATCCCGCTGCTCACCCTCGGCATCCCGCCGAACGCGGTGATGGCGCTGATGGTGGGTGCGATGACCATTCATGGCATCGTGCCGGGGCCGCAGGTGATGCAGAAGCAGCCTGACCTCGTCTGGGGCATGATTGCCTCGATGTGGATCGGCAATCTGATGCTGATCATCATCAACCTGCCCCTGGTCGGCATCTGGGTCCGCCTCTTGCGCGTGCCTTACCGGCTGATGTTCCCCTCGATCGTGATCTTCTGCGCGATCGGCATCTATTCGGTGAACAACGCGCCGGTCGACGTCATCCTTGCAGGCGTGTTCGGTCTCGTCGGCTACTGGCTGATCAAGCACGACTTCGAGCCGGCGCCGCTGCTGCTCGGTATGGTGCTCGGACCGCTGATGGAAGAGAACCTGCGCCGCGCATTGCTGATCTCGCGTGGTGACTGGAGCGTTTTCCTGACGCGTCCGCTCTCGGCCGTGCTGCTCGCCATCGCGGCGTTCCTGCTGGTGCTCACGCTGATGCCCATGCTGCGCGCCAAGCGCGACGAGGTGTTCACCGAGTCCGAGAACTGATCGCATCGCACCTGCGTCGGCATGTCACGCGTCGGCCCGCCGCATTCGGAAGTCCAATCGACTTGTGTGATGTCTTCGTGAAATGAAAATGCCGGCCTTGTGGCCGGCATTTTTCGTTTATGTCGGAGAAGATCGAGATGACGTCCATTCGCGCGCTCACGGGCGCATGTGCAGCCGTGCTCGCATCGCTGTGCGGCTTTGTCACACCGGGCAAAGCGCAGACCTATCCCACGCGCAGCATCACCATGGTCGTGCCGTTCGCGGCCGGTGGCCCCACCGACGTGATCTCGCGCATCGTCACCGCCCACATGGCGCAGACGCTCGGCCAGAGCGTCATCATCGAGAACGTGGTCGGCGCCGGCGGCACCACTGCGACGACACGTGCCGCGCGCGCAGCCAATGACGGCTACACGCTGATCACCGGGCATATGGGCACGCACGCCGCTTCCGTGCCGCTCTATCCGAAGCTCGCCTATCATCCCGAGAAAGATTTCGAGCCGATTGCCCTGCTCGCGGGCACGCCGATCCTGATCCTGGCGCGCAAGGATTTCCCGCCGAAGGATCTGAAGGAGTTCGTGACTTATGTGAGGGCCAACGCCGAGAAGGTGAACGCCGCGCATGCCGGCGTCGGCTCGGTCTCGCACGTGTCCTGCGAGCTCCTGCACTCCATCCTCGACATCAAACCGGTCGGCGTGCCGTTCAATGGTACGGGGCCTGCCATGAACGCGCTGGTGGCGGGCCAGGTCGACTACATGTGCGACCAGATCGTCAACGCCGTGCCGCAGATCAACGCCGGCACCATCAAGGCCTATGCGATCGCAACGCCGGAGCGCAATCCGTCGCTGCCGAACGTCCCGACGACGGCCGAAGCGGGCCTTCCGACCTTCCAGGCCCAGGCCTGGAACGCGATGTTCGCACCGAAGGGGACCTCGCCCGCGATCCTGGCGAGCCTGAACGCCGCCGCCGCCAAGGCGCTCGACGACGAGACCGTGAAGAAGCGCCTGCTCGAGCTCGGCAGCGTCATCCCCACGCCTGCGGAACGCACCCCGGAGGCGCTGGCGGCCCTGGTCAAGGATGAGATCGCGAAGTGGACCCCAGTGCTCAAGCCGGCAAGTTAACCAGTGCAATCAAGCCGATAGGCGAGGGGCGGAACGTGAGTTCCGCCTCTTGTCGTTTGGGCCGGGAACACTCACTTTTCCGGGTATAATCGGCGAGATCAGCGAATCGCCGCTGTCGCAGCGCGAGGGTGGCCGTTAAGTTCGCCGCCTTCCCAAAGGCTCATTGGCACATGCACCAATATCAGGACCTGCTCGAGCGGATTCTCTCAGACGGCGCCGAGAAGACCGATCGGACCGGCACCGGCACGCTTTCGGTGTTCGGCCATCAGATGCGCTTCAATCTGTCCGCGGGCTTTCCGATGCTCACCACCAAGCGGCTGCCGCTGAAGGCGATCGTGCATGAGCTGTTGTGGTTCCTCAAGGGCGACACCAACATCAAATATCTGCGCGACAACGGCGTCACCATCTGGGACGAGTGGGCGGACGCCAATGGTGATCTCGGTCCGGTCTACGGCCATCAGTGGCGTTCCTGGCCGGCGCCGGACGGACGCAGCATCGACCAGATCGCCAACGTCATTGACATGATCAAGCGCAATCCGGACTCGCGCCGTCTGATCGTCTCGGCGTGGAATCCGGCCGAAGTCGACAAGATGGCGCTGCCGCCGTGCCATTGCCTGTTTCAGTTCTATGTCGCCAATGGAAAACTGTCGTGCCAGCTCTACCAGCGCTCGGCCGACGTCTTCCTCGGGGTGCCCTTCAATATTGCGTCTTACGCACTGCTCACCATGATGGTCGCGCAGGTCACCGGCCTGAAGCCAGGTGACTTCGTGCATTCGTTCGGCGATACCCACCTCTATTCCAACCATCTGGAGCAGGCGCGACTTCAGCTCACGCGCGCGCCGCGTGCGCTGCCGGTGATGCGGATCAATCCCGACGTGACGGACATCTTCTCCTTCCGCTACGAGGATTTCGAGCTCGTCGGCTATGATCCGCATCCGCATATCAAGGCGGAAGTTGCGGTCTGACGCCGATGGCGTTGAATATCCGCCGCGCGCGCCCGGGCGAAGCCGGACTCGTTCTTGATTTCGTCCGGGAGCTCGCCGCGTACGAAAAGCTCTCGCACGAGGTCGAGGCAACTGAGGCGGACATTGCGGACGCCTTGTTCGGCCATGATCCGCGGTTGTTTTGTGCGATCGCCGAGTGGAACGGCGAGGCGGTCGGCTTTGCAGTATGGTTCCTGAATTTCTCCACCTTCAGCGGACGCCACGGCGTCTATCTTGAAGATCTCTATGTACGTCCGTCGCATCGGGGCAAAGGTCTCGGCAAGGCGCTGCTGGTCTATCTGGCGAAGGAATGCGTCGACAACGGCTGGTCGCGCCTGCAATGGGCGGTGCTCGACTGGAATGCGCCGTCGATCGCGTTCTACAAGTCGCTCGGCGCCGTGATGCTCGACGACTGGACACTGTGCCGCGTCACGGGACCTGCGCTGACGCGGCTTGCGGGGAGCGCATCCTGATGGAGATCGTTTTCGTCGTCGCTATCGCGGAGAATGGTGTCATCGGCGCCGGCAATGCGATGCCTTGGCGACTGAAATCCGACATGGCGAGGTTCAAGGCGCTCACCATCGGCAAGCCCGTGATCATGGGCCGCAAGACTTTCGAGTCCTTGCCCGGGCGTCGGCCGCTTCCGAACCGCACCAACATCGTGATCACGCGCGATGCGGCCTATCGCGCCGCCGGTGCCATCGTCACGACGTCGGCGGCGGATGCGGGCGCGGTTGCGCTTGGTGATGCCCTGCGGCGTTCAGCCACTGAAATCGCCGTGATTGGCGGTGCCGAAATATTCCGGCAATGGCTCGATCGTGCCGACCGCCTCGAAATCACGGAAGTGCATGCGAGGCCGGACGGCGACACGCATTTCGGCATCGACAAGGCGCTATGGGACGAAACGAACCGCGTCCGCCATCCGGCCGGAGCGGACGACAGCGCCGACTACTCCTATGTGACATATCGTCGGCGGCCGTCCCATTAACCGCATTCGCCAATGTTAACATTGACTTTTCTACCCCCGAGCTTAGCTCGTGGGACGGTCAGGCTTGCGTTGTAAGGGCCCTTTCGGTCCCCTATAAAGCCGGACCGGACAATGCGGGCCGGCTTAAGTTCTAGTCCCGGTCTGCCGAGGAGAGCGTCGAATGCCGTGGAAGAATCAGGGCGGTGGCCCGTGGGGCTCGGGTCCGAAAGGACCATGGGGCACAGGCCCGCAACCGGTCGGGCCGAGGCCGCCGGATCTGGAGGACCTTCTGCGGCGCGGCCAGGACCGGCTGCAGCAGATCATGCCGGGTGGCTATTTCTCCGGCATCGGCATCACGCTGATCCTGCTCATCGTCGTCGCGCTCTGGCTGCTGTCGGGCTTCTTCCGCGTGCAGTCCGAAGAGCAGGGCGTCGTGCTGCGTTTCGGCAAGCATGTACGCACTGTCGATCCGGGCTTGAATTATCATCTGCCCTATCCGATCGAGACAGTGCTGCTGCCGAAGGCGCTGCGCGTCTCCACCATTTCCATCGGCATGACGCTGATCGACGATCCGGCCCGGCGCGGCCGCTCGATCCGTGACGTGCCGGAAGAGAGCCTGATGCTGACCGGCGACGAGAACATCGTCGATGTCGACTTCACCGTGCTCTGGCGCATCAAGCCCAACGGCGTCGGCAACTTCCTGTTCAACATCCAGAACCCCGAGGGCACCGTGAAAGCGGTCGCCGAAAGTGCGATGCGCGAAGTGATCGGCCGGTCCAACATCCAGCCGATCCTGACGGGAGCACGGACCCAGACCGAGACCACCGTGCAGGAACTGATGCAGAAGACGCTGGACGGCTACGGTGCCGGCATCCAGATCACCCAGGTGCAGATGCAGAAGGTCGATCCGCCGGCGCAAGTGATCGATGCGTTCCGCGACGTGCAGGCGGCGCGCGCCAATCTCGAGCAGTTGCAGAACGAAGCGCAGACCTACGCCAACAAGGTCGTGCCGGAAGCGCGCGGGAACGCGGCGCGGATCCTGCAGGCCGCCGAAGGCTACAAGGAGCAGGCGGTTGCCGAGGCCAAGGGCCAGAGCGCGCGCTTCCTGAAAGTGTACGAGGAATACAAGAAGGCGCCCGAAGTGACGCGTGAACGGATCTATCTGGAGACGATGGAGCGCGTGCTCGGCGGCTCGGACAAGCTGATCTATGACGGTGGCCCGTCGGGTCAGGGCGTCGTCCCCTATCTGCCGCTCAACGAACTGTCGGCCAAGAAGCCCACGACGACGGGCCAGCTGCCGAGCGGAGGCTCACGATGAGGTCTCCCGTTACAGGCATTGTCGCGCTGCTTGCGGCGCTTCTGGTCGTGATCGTCGGCTACATGTCGCTGTTCACCGTGCAGCAGACCGAGCAGACCATCGTGCTGCAATTCGGCAAGCCGGTGGACGTCGTCACCGACCCCGGGCTGCACTTCAAGGCGCCCTGGAATTCCGTGATCAACATCGACAAGCGGATCCTCGACCTCGAGAATCCCTCGCAGGAGGTCATCGCCTCCGACCAGAAGCGGCTCGTGGTCGACGCCTTTGCGCGCTATCGCATCAAGGACGCGCTGCGCTTCTATCAGAGCGTCGGCTCGATCCAGGCCGCCAACCTCCAGCTCACCTCGCTCTTGAACGCGGCGCTGCGCCGCGTGCTCGGCGAGGTCAATTTCATCACCGTGGTGCGTGATGAGCGCGAGAAGCTGATGGGGCGTATCCGCGAGCAGCTCGACCACGAGGCCGACGGTTACGGCATCGAGGTGGTCGACGTCCGGATCCGCCGTGCCGATCTGCCGGAGCAGAACAGCCAGGCGGTCTACCAGCGCATGCAGACCGAGCGTCAGCGTGAGGCGGCCGAGTTCCGCGCGCAGGGCGGTCAGAAGGCGCAGGAGATCAAGTCGAAGGCCGACCGCGAGGCGACGGTGATCATTGCCGAAGCCAACTCCCAGGCCGAGCAGACGCGCGGCGTCGGCGACGCCGAGCGCAACCGCCTGTTCGCCGAAGCCTATGGCAAGGATGCTGACTTCTTCGCCTTTTACCGGTCGATGACGGCCTATGAGAATGGGCTGAAGAAGGATGACACCCGCTATTTGCTGCGGCCGGACTCGGATTTCTTCCGGTATTTTGGTAACCCGTCCGGCAAGACGACGACCGAGACGCCGGCGAAACCATAAGCTAGACAAGGGCGGCAGGTTTGGCCGCCCTTCGTCCAGACAAGAACAGCATACCGGGAGGTTCCAATCCGATGAGGTCCATTGCGTTCGCCGACTTCCTCATCGGCCTAGGCATCCTGTTCGTGCTGGAAGGCTTGATGTTCGCGGCAAGTCCCGCCTGGATGCGCAAGGCCATGAAGAGCGCTATCGCCACGCCGGACAATATCCTGCGGGCGGTCGGGATTGGTTCGGCGGTGGCCGGCCTGATCCTGATCTGGGTGATGCGCCGGCCCGTCTGAACGACGCATCAACGCCAAAGTGAAGGCGAGCGGCAGGTTTTCGCCGTATTATCCGGATCTTGAGGCCCGTTAAGCGCCGTGCTTGCGCCGTGCCCCCGTTCGAGCGCAGTCTTGGCGCCGAATCTTTTTCTCTGGAGATCACAATGACCGCTGCCACCATTGTCCCGACCCGCTTGCGCCAACATGCGCGACTTGGGCTGGCCGCGCTCGCCATCGGCGCTTTCAGCGCGTTCAGCCCGCCAACCTATGCGCGCGGACCGGAGGGCATCGCCGACGTCGCCGAGAAGGTGATCGACGCGGTCGTCAACATCTCGACCTCGCAGACGGTTGAGGCCAAGGGCGGCGGCAGCAACACCATGCCGCAACTGCCGCCCGGCTCGCCCTTCGAGGAATTCTTCGACGACTTCTTCAAGAACCGCAAAGGCCCCGGTGGTGGCAGCAAGGGCGGCGAAAACAACCAGCCGCGCAAGACCAACTCGCTTGGAAGCGGCTTCATCATCGACACCTCCGGCGTCGTGGTGACCAACAACCACGTCATCGCCGATGCCGACGAGATCAACGTCATTCTCAACGACGGCACCAAGATCAAGGCCGAGCTGGTCGGCGTCGACAAGAAGACGGACCTCGCCGTCCTGAAGTTCAAGCCGCCGAAGCCGCTCGTCTCGGTGAAGTTCGGCGACTCCGACAAGCTGCGCCTGGGCGACTGGGTGGTTGCGATCGGCAACCCCTTCAGCCTCGGCGGCACCGTGACCGCGGGCATCGTCTCGGCCAAGAACCGCGACATCTCCTCGGGACCCTATGACAGCTACATCCAGACCGATGCAGCCATCAATCGCGGCAATTCCGGCGGCCCGCTGTTCAACCTCGAAGGCGACGTCATCGGCGTCAACACGCTGATCATCTCGCCCTCCGGCGGCTCGATCGGCATCGGCTTCGCGGTGCCGTCGAAGACGGTCGCGGGCGTCGTCGACCAGCTCCGCCAGTTCGGCGAATTGCGCCGCGGCTGGCTCGGCGTGCGCATCCAGAGCGTCACCGACGAGATCGCCGAGAGCCTCAACATCAAGCCGGCGCGCGGCGCGCTGGTCGCCGGCGTCGACGACAAGGGTCCGGCCAAGCCCGCCGGCATCGAGCCGGGCGACGTCGTCGTCAAGTTCGACGGCAAGGACGTCAAGGACCCGAAGGACCTGTCCCGCGTCGTCGCCGACACGGCCGTCGGCAAGGAGGTCGACGTCGTCATCATCCGCAAGGGCGAGGAGCAGACCAAGAAGGTCACGCTCGGCCGCCTGCAGGATCCCGAAAAGGTTCAGGCCGCGGTGAAGACCGACGAGCCACCGCCGGAGAAGCTGGTGACGCAGAAGGCGCTCGGCCTCGATCTCGCCGTGCTGAACAAGGATCTGCGCACGCGCTACAAGATCAAGGACAGCGTCAAGGGCGTGGTGGTCACCAATGTCGACGCCAATTCGGACGCTGCCGAGAAGCGCCTCTCTGCCGGCGACGTCATCGTCGAAGTCGCGCAGGAAGCGGTCTCCAGCGGCGCCGACATCCAGAAGCGGATCGACCAGCTCAAGAAGGACGGCAAGAAGTCCGCGCTGCTGCTGGTGTCAAACGGCGACGGCGAGCTGCGCTTCGTGGCGCTGAGCGTGCAGTAAGACATTCGGTCATTCCGGGGCGATGCATAGCATCGAACTATGGTGCGCAATTGCGCACCTGAGAATCTCTAGGTTCCGGGTCTGGTGCTTACGCACCATCCCGGAACGACTGGCGGCTACGCCTCCACGAACTCGTCCCGCCGATAGCCCTGCGCATACAGCAGCGCGGTGAGATCGCCATGGTCGATCCGTGCAGCCGCTGCTGCGGCGACCGCCGGCTTTGCGTGATACGCGACACCCAGCCCCGCTGCCTGGATCATCGCCAGATCATTCGCGCCGTCGCCGACGACAACCGAGTCGACGTCGTCGAGATCGAACGATTCCATCAAATCCACCAGCGTCGCGAGCTTGGCCGCGCGGCCGAGGATCGGCTCCTTCACCTCACCGGTGAACTTGCCGTCGCGCACGACGAGCTCGTTGGCGCGGTTCTCCTGGAAGCCGATCTTGGCGGCGACCGCGCGCGTGAACAGCGTGAAACCGCCGGAGACGAGGCAGGTATAGGCGCCGTGCTTGCGCATGGTCGCGACCAGCTCGCGGCCGCCCGGGCTCAGCGTAATGCGCTTGGCCAGGACTTCGTCGACGACGCTGGCGGGAAGGTCCTTCAGCAGCGCGACACGCTCGCGCAGCGCCGGCTCGAACTCGATCTCGCCACGCATCGCGCGCTCGGTGATGGCGGCCACGTGGGCTTTCATCCCGACGAGATCGGCAAGCTCGTCGATGCATTCCTGGCCGATCATGGTGGAATCCATGTCGGCGAGAAAAAGCTTCTTGCGCCGGAAGCCGGCAGGCTGCACCACGATATCGATCGGCAAATCGCCGCGGAGCTCGCGCAGCCGCTGTTCGATGGCGTGACGGTCGCCTTCGAGGTTACTGTTGGCGCCGAAGGGGATGTCGACTGCAACCCCGTCGAATAGCCAGTGCGCGGGGGCTGCCTGAGGCAGCACGGCGCGGGCGCCGTCGACGATGGTCGAGTCGAGCGCAGGATTATTGGGGTTGCAGATCAGCGTGGCAACGAGGGACATTTGAGGTTTTCGTGAGCGAGAGGCATTCGAGCAAGGCCGTGCTTATCGCAGGCCCGACCGCCAGCGGCAAGTCGGCGCTGGCGCTGGAGCTTGCCCTGAGTGCGGGCGGAATCGTCATCAATGCCGATTCCATGCAGGTCTATTGCGACCTCCGCACCATCACCGCGCGTCCCACGCAGGATGAGGAGGCGCGCGTTCCGCACCGCCTCTATGGCCATGTCGATGCGGCCGTAAATTTCTCGGCCGGCGCCTGGGTGATCGATGCCGCGAAGTCGCTGGAAGAGGCGAAGGCCGAGGGCCGCCTGCCGATCTTCGTCGGCGGGACCGGGCTGTATTTCAAGGCGCTGACGGCGGGCCTCTCGGTCGTGCCCCCGATCCCCGCCGAGGTGCGCGAGGACGTGCGCGCGCGACTGGAGCGGAATGGCGTCGAGGCCCTGCATGCGGAACTTGCGCGGCGCGATCCGCGCGCGGCCGAACGATTGAACCTGCGCGACCGCACGCGGATCGCGCGCGCGCTCGAAGTGATCGAGGCGACCGGACGATCGTTGCTCGACTGGCACCAAGAGGGCCAGCCGCCGCTGCTGCCCAGGGACAGTTTTCGCGCGGTGTTCCTCGCGCCCGGGCGTGACGAGCTTTATGCCCGCATCGACGCCCGCTTCGAGGCCATGCTGGGTGCCGGCGCCCTGACCGAGGTCGCGCAGCTCGCCGCCCGCGGCCTCGACCCGCTGCTGCCGGCCATGAAGGCCCATGGCGTGCCGGCCCTGACCCGGCATTTGCGCGGTGAGCTCAGCCTCGAGGAAGCCGCCACGATCGGCCGGGCCGACACCCGCCACTACGCCAAACGGCAATTCACCTGGTTCAGGCACCAATTGCCGGAGTTCGAATGGGTGAAGCCGGAGGAGGCGAGGGAATGGCTCGCGGGATGAGAGGCCTCTCTGTCGTCATTCCGGGCTCGATGCTTTCGCTTCGCCCCGAAATGACGAGAGGGGACTGACGCGCTTTTGTGCGCGGGTTCCCGATTTTACCTCTCGCCGAACCCCGGGAACACCGCTACACTAGCAAAATCGCGCGGAAGCGGCCGCTTTGCCTTGACATCGAGGCTTTGGTCGTTATGTTTCGCGCAACCTTTGGGAAGCCGAGCGTCTGCCATGCGCAACATTATTACCAAACTCCTTATCGCCGTCGTACCCAGGCACACCGCCGGGGGTGGCTAGCTGCCATCCACATGACAGGCGGTGTGCAGGGTCCCTCTTCGGGGCCTTTTTTATTTCCCGAAACCGACACGAACGAAGCCGCTGACAACAGCGCATCCGGAGCAAGCCAATGAGCGACAAGAGCCACGATCCGAACCAGATGACCGGCGCCGCGATGATCGTCCGCGCGCTCATCGACCACGGCGTGACCGACATTTTCGGCTATCCCGGCGGCGCGGTGCTTCCGATCTACGACGAGATCTTCCAGCAGAGCCAGGTCCAGCACATCCTGGTCCGCCACGAGCAGGGCGCGGGCCATGCCGCGGAAGGCTATGCCCGCTCGACCGGCAAGCCCGGCGTTGCGCTGGTGACCTCCGGCCCCGGTGCCACCAACATGGTGACGCCGCTGACCGACGCGCTGATGGACTCGATCCCGCTGGTCTGCATCTCCGGCCAGGTGCCGACGCATCTGATCGGCAACGATGCGTTCCAGGAATGCGACACCGTCGGCATCACGCGCCCCTGCACCAAGCACAACTGGCTGGTGCGCGACGTCAACGATCTCGCCAAGGTGCTGCATGAGGCGTTCTACGTTGCGACCACGGGCCGTCCGGGGCCGGTGCTGGTCGACGTTCCCAAGGACGTGCAGTTCGCCACCGGCACCTATCATCCGCCGCGCAAATCCGACGTGCACCGCTCCTACGCGCCGCGCGTGAAGGGCGATGCGACGCAGATCCGCAAGGCGGTGTCGCTGCTCGCGGGTGCCAAGCGTCCCGTGATCTACAGCGGCGGCGGCGTGATCAATTCCGGCCCCGAAGCCACCAAGCTGCTGCGCGAACTGGTCGAGGTCACCGGATTTCCGATCACCTCGACGCTGATGGGGCTCGGTGCGTATCCGGCGTCGGGCAAGAACTGGCTGGGCATGCTCGGCATGCACGGCACCTACGAGGCCAACATGACGATGCATGATTGCGACGTCATGCTGTGCGTCGGCGCGCGCTTCGACGACCGCATCACCGGCCGCGTCGATGCGTTCTCGCCGCACTCGAAGAAGATCCATATCGACATCGACCCGTCCTCGATCAACAAGAACATCCGCGTCGACGTGCCGATCATCGGCGATTGCGGCAATATCCTCGGCGACATCCTCCAGGTGTTCAAGGCCGAGGCGAAGAAGCCCGACATCAAGACCTGGTGGCAGCAGATCGCGCAGTGGCGCGCGCGCAACTCGCTCTATTACAAGAAGAGCAACGACGTCATTCTGCCGCAGCACGCGATCCAGAGCCTGTTCGAGGCGACGCGCGGCCGCGACACCTACATCACGACGGAGGTCGGCCAGCACCAGATGTGGGCGGCGCAGTTCTATGGCTTCGAGGAGCCGCATCGCTGGATGACCTCGGGTGGTCTCGGCACCATGGGCTACGGCCTGCCGGCCGCGGTCGGCGTGCAGGTGGCGCACCCGGACAGCCTCGTCATCGACATCGCGGGCGACGCTTCGGTGCAGATGACGATCCAGGAGATGTCGACCGCGGTTCAATACGAGCTGCCGATCAAGATCTTCATCCTGAACAACCAGTACATGGGCATGGTGCGGCAGTGGCAGCAGCTGCTCCACGGCAACCGCCTGTCGCATTCCTATTCGGAGGCACTGCCGGACTTCGTCAAGCTCGCGGAGGCTTATGGCGGCGTCGGCCTGCAGGTGCACAAGCCGTCCGATCTCGATGGCGCAATTCAGGAGATGATCTCGGTCAAGCGTCCGGTGCTGTTCGACTGCCGCGTTGCGGCGCTGGAAAACTGCTTCCCGATGATCCCCTCCGGCAAGGCGCATAACGAGATGCTGCTGCCCGAGCAGGCCAACGACGAGGCGACCGCGAAGGCGTTCGCCGGCGGCAAGGCGCTGGTGTGAGCACGGCAGCCACAATCCGCGCCTGCGCGGGCATGACGAGAGACAGTTGAGGGGACGACAATGAACCAGCCGGCATCCGCCTATTTCATCGAAGACCGTCACGATCCGAACGAGACGCACACGCTTGCGGTGCTCGTGCAGAACGAGCCGGGCGTGCTCGCCCGCGTCATCGGCCTGTTTTCGGGCCGCGGCTACAACATCGAGAGTCTCACGGTTTCGGAGACTGAAGCGCAGAAGCATCTCTCGCGCATCACCATCGTCACCACGGGCACGCCAATGGTGATCCAGCAGATCAAGCACCAGCTCGATCGCATGATCCCGGTCTACCAGGTCGTCGACATGACTCAGACCAAGCGCTCGATCGAACGTGAGCTTGCCATGGTGAAGGTGCGCGGGCAGGGCGAACACCGCGTCGAGGCGCTGCGGCTGGCGGATGCGTTCCGCGCCCGCGTCATCGACGCCACCACCGAGAGCTTCGTGTTCGAGATCACAGGCAATACGGACAAGATCAACCAGTTTATCGACCTGATGCGCCCGATCGGCCTTGTCGAGGTGTCGCGCACCGGTGTTGCCGCGATCGGTCGCGGGCCTGAAGGGATGTGAACCATGCTGGCGCGCGACTGGTACTATAACGAGCGGAACCGGATGGGCATCGAGCCCGCCGTGGCGTCGATCTACGACGCCCACGACGATGCCGATCTGCGGGCGCGCGCCGCATTGAAAATGCTGGGAGTGCAGCGCGGCTGGCGTATCGCCGATATCGGTTGCGGCAACGGCGTGCTGGCGACCGAAGCCGCGCTGATGGGCGCCGAGGTCGACGCCATCGACATCTCGCCGGCGATGCTGGCGCTCGCGGAGATCTATGCCCGCGACCGCAAGGCGCCGGTGCGGACCCAGTCGGCGGGCCTGCTCAGCTTCGCTTACAGGCCGGAATCCTACGACCTCATTGTCAGCGAATTCACGCTGCACCATCTGCCGGATTTCTGGAAGGCGGTGGCGATGTCGCGAATCTTTCGTGCGCTCAAGCCCGGCGCGAGCTTCTACCTGCGCGACATCGTCTATGCCTCGATGCCCGACGCCATCGAGCGCGACGTCGAGCAATGGGCCGACTGCCAGATCAAGAACCACGATTTCTCGCGCGAGAGCGTGGTGACGCATATGCGCGACGAATATTCCACCTTCGGCTGGGTGATGGAGCGGATGCTGACCGATGTCGGCTTCACGCTGGTCTCGGCCGACTATCACGCACCGATGCACGGTACGTATCTCCTCCGCAAACCGAAAGCCGGCGAGCAAGGCTAGACAGAACAACAAGCAGGGCTGCACGACAGGGCAGAACCGGAAACAACAATGAAGCCGGCCGACATCCTCATCGCCCTCATGGTGGCGATCATCTGGGGGCTTGCCTTCGTGGCAAGCCGGATCGCGCTCGACGAGTTCTCGCCAGAGCTGATGACGGCGATGCGTTTTTCCATCGCAGCGGTGCCGTGCCTGTTCATTCCCAAGCCGAAGGTCGCCTGGTCGCTGCTGATCGCGATCAGCTTCACGCTGTTTCTCGGGCAGTTCCTGAGCCAGGCCTACGGCATCGCGCATGGCGTGCCGGTGGGGCTGACCTCCGTCGTCGTGCAGAGCCAGGCGCTGTTCACGATCGGTTTTGCCGCGATTGCCTTCGGCGAGCGTCCGACGCCGGTACAGACACTGGGCATCGTCATCGCCGCGGCCGGCCTTCTCATGATCTGCGGCACCGTCGGTTACGATTTCAGCGTCGGCGCTTTCGCGGTGCTGATGATTGCCCCGATCTGCTTTGCCGTCGGCAATCTTCTGCTGCACGGCGCCCGCGGCGCGCCGATGTTCGACCTGTTCGCATGGTTGTGCCTCACTGCAGCGGTCCCGCTGTTCGCGCTCGCGGTCGCCGTCAACGGGCCGGGGCCGACCTTCCAGTCGCTGATCCATATGTCGCTGATGGGCCTCATCTGCCTGCTGACAATCGGCGCGATCTCGACCAGCATCGCCTACTGGCTCTGGGGGCGGCTGCTGCGTGATTATCCCGCCGCGCAAGTGGTGCCGTTCGCGTTGCTGGTGCCGTTCGTCGGCTCGGCGGCCTCCAGCATCGTGTTCGGCGAACGGTTCGGGCCGCTGCGCCTCGCTGGCATGCTGACCGTCGTCGGCGGCATCGCGGTGATGGTGCTTGCGAAGCGGCCCAGGGCGTTACCCAAAGAATCGCTTGTGAAGAGCGCGTGAGGTGAACATGGCCCACTCGCTCTTCTATGCTTTCCTCGCCTTCATGGTGGTGATGTATTTCACGCCGGGGCCGAACAACATCATGCTGTTGTCCTCCGGCCTGACCTACGGCTTCCGCCGCACCATTCCGCACATCGTCGGCATCGTCCTCGGCTTTGCCTTCATGGTCGCCACCGTTGGCCTCGGGCTCGGCACCGTGTTCCTGGCCTATCCGATCCTCCAGATCATCCTGAAATATGCCGGCGCGGTTTACTTGATTTACCTCGCCGCCGTGATTGCCCTGTCCGGCCCGGCCAAGCCGGGCGAAGCGGACGGCCGCGGCCCGATGACCTTCTGGGGTGCTGCCATGTTCCAGTGGATCAACGCCAAAGGCTGGGTGATCGTGATCGGCACCATCACGGCCTATGCGGCGATCGCCCAGTTCCCGATCAACATCGCCATCCAGACCCTGATCAGCCTGCTGGTCGGCACGGTCTCAACCGTGGTCTGGGCCTTCTTCGGCACTGCACTACGGCCGGTGCTGACCTCTGAGCGGCTGGTCCGCGCCTTCAACATCCTGATGGCGCTCCTGCTGCTCGCCTCCCTCTACCCCGTTTTCATGGATGCATGATGTCGCGGATTTCCATGCAGAAACGGGTTTCCCTAAGGGCTGAAAATGCTCTAGACAGCCCCCGAAATCCGCAAATTCCACCCTTCGGACACTGACCATCGGCCGATTTCCGGCCCTCAATGAGGAAACGACTATGCGTGTTTATTACGATCGCGACGCCGACCTGAACCTGATCAAGGGGAAGAAGGTCGCCATCGTCGGCTATGGCAGCCAGGGCCACGCCCATGCGCTCAACCTGAAGGACTCCGGCGTCAAGGAAGTGGCGATTGCGCTGCGCAAGGACTCGAGCTCGGTCAAGAAGGCGGAAGCTGCCGGCTTCAAGGTGATGGAAGTCGCCGAAGCCGCCAAATGGGCCGATCTCGTCATGATGCTGACCCCGGACGAGCTCCAGGGCGACATTTACCGCGACCACCTGCACGACAACATGAAGAAGGGCGCTGCCCTCGTGTTCGCGCACGGCCTCAACGTCCATTTCAACCTGCTCGATCCGCGCGCCGATCTCGACGTGCTGATGATCGCGCCGAAGGGCCCCGGCCACACCGTGCGCTCGGAGTATCAGCGCGGCGGCGGCGTGCCCTGCCTGATCGCGATCGCCAAGGACGTCTCGGGCAACGCCCATGATCTCGGCCTGTCCTACGCCTCCGCCGTTGGCGGTGGCCGCGCCGGCATCATCGAGACCACCTTCAAGGAAGAGTGCGAGACCGATCTGTTCGGCGAGCAGGTCGTGCTCTGCGGCGGCCTGGTCGAGCTGATCAAGGCCGGCTACGAGACCCTGGTCGAAGCCGGCTACGCCCCGGAGATGGCCTATTTCGAGTGCCTGCACGAAGTGAAGCTGATCGTCGACCTGATCTATGAAGGCGGCATCGCCAACATGAACTACTCGATCTCCAACACCGCGGAGTACGGCGAGTACGTCACCGGACCGCGCATCGTCACCGCCGAGACCAAGGCCGAGATGAAGCGCGTTCTCGCCGACATCCAGGGCGGCAAGTTCGCCCGCGATTGGATGCTCGAGAACAAGGTCAACCAGACCTCGTTCAAGGCGACCCGCGCCAAGCTCGCCGCGCACCCGATCGAGGAAGTCGGCGCGAAACTCCGCGACATGATGCCCTGGATCAAGAAGGGCGCGCTGGTCGACAAGTCGAAGAACTGACGGCTACGCCGTCATTCCGGGGGCGCCAAGCGCAACCCGGAATGACGGGTGGAGCAGAAGCTTCACGCGCCAAACCAAATCTTAAATCTTCGCGATTATATCCGAGCGAGATCGCAAACAGCGGTCTCGCTCTTTCCGTCTCGCGCGAAGCGTTGCAGCTTCATTCAAATTCTTCGCGAGTTGATGTGCTCTCACAGAGCCAAGAATTGACGCTTAAACCACATTCTTGGGCTAGCGTCATTTTTTCGAACTTTATCAGAAGTTGCGATCGCCAAAAGCGCTGTGTCCTCAGAGTCTAGGATTCGACTCTTCATCCGCGCCTTCAAGGCGCAGTCGATCGCATTTCGCGACGTTCGCGCGCCGGTTCATCTTAAGAACCGACACCTGTTTCAGATTCTTGCGGCCTAGCGGACCTCGAAAGAGATCTCCCGTGCACGGCTTGAGAATCTGACGGCATTGCGCTGGCGCAGCTTCCTCCTACATGATCGCCGGGGCACTGAAGGGGGAAATGACCATGCGATCTGTCGTCGTCACCGGCGCGTCTACCGGCATCGGCTGGGCCATCGCGAAATTTCTGATCGAGCGCGGCTATCGCGTCTTTGGCAGCGTCCGCAAGCAGGCCGATGCTGATCGGCTCCAAGGTGAGTTCGGGACGAACTTCACGCCGCTGCTGTTCGACGTCACCGACGAGGCTGCCGTGCAGGCCGGCGCACGGCAGGTGCGCGAAGCCCTGGGCGGTGAAACCCTGGCGGGGCTCGTCAACAACGCCGGTGTCGCCGTCGCCGGTCCCGTCCTCGAACTGTCGGCCGATGATTTCCGCCGCCAGATGGACATCAACGTCATCGGCCCGGTCATCGCGACGCAGGCGTTCGGGCCGCTGCTCGGCGCTGACCCGTCGCTGAAGGGGCCGAAGGGCCGGATCGTGATGATCAGTTCGGTCGCGGGCAAGAACGGCAATCCGCTGTCGGCGCCTTACTGCACCGCCAAGCATGCGATCGAGGGCCTGTCGGAGAGCCTGCGCCGCGAGCTGATGCTGTTCGGCATCGACGTCATCATCGTCGCGCCCGGTGCGGTGAAGACCCCGATCTGGAGCAAGGCCGAGCAGACCGATCTCTCGGTCTACAAGAACTCGCCCTATCTGCCGGCGCTTAATAAGGTCATGGCCTTCATGATGGAGCTCGGCGCCAACGGACTGCCCGCCGAGCGGATCGCCGAGATCGTGTTCGAGGCGCTGACTGCGGCAAGCCCCAAAGTGCGCTACCAGATCGCGCCGGACCCTCTGCGCCATCTGATCGCCGCCGTGCTGCCGAAGCGGACATTGGACCGCATCATCGCCAAGCGTCTCGGGTTTCTGCCGCAGGGCTGATGAAGGTTCAGCTCGCTTCGGCAATCCGTTGGTGTGGACGAGCGGCCATCGCGATCATGCGCAGCATCATGACGGCGAGGAGGGGGATGAGGAAGGCGGCATAGAGCGGCATCGCCGGCACCCGCTTGCCAAACGACACCATGAACTGGAACCAGAGGTAATAGCCGCCCACGAGGTGCAGCGTGCGCCAGGCTCGCGGCCCAACCAGCGCAGCGGTGCGGTCGAACGAGGTCGCGCTCATGGCGATAATCGCAGCATAGCCGATGCCGCCGAAGATGTAGGAGGCCGGCGAGGTCGCCTGCATAAAGCCGGCCGGGTCCATCCTGGCGAATGCGACGATCGCGGCCGCATGAATGGCGTGGGAGACGGCAAAGCTCAAGCCCAGATAGCGGCGGTTGCGGCGCTGCCAGCGCGTCCAGGCGTTGGGCCAGAGCCGCGCGAGCGCTGCAGCACTGAAGGCGAGGCAGAACAGCAGCAGCGAGCTGCGCGCCGTGAAGCGGATCACCATGCGCACGCCCTCGACTTCGAACTGCCGCATCGAGGCGATCCAGAGGCTTAAGGCGATCAGGCTCAGCGCAAGGGCGGCGAGCAGCCGCCAGCCTTCGAACCAGCTTTGACGTTGCGACATGATAGTCTCCTCCTCTATGTAATCATCGATTACATTTCGCGTGACGCTATCGTCAACATTGTAATCGCTGCTTACATTCACGTTCGGGTGATGCTAGAAGGCGCCAATGCCTGTCCGTCAGCCGTCCAAGCCGCGCGTCCGACGCGAGAGATCCGAGGTCCGGCCCTATCATCACGGCGACCTCCGTCGCGTGCTGATCGATGCTGCGTTGCAACTGGCGGCCGAGGGTGCCGAGGTGTCCGTGCGTGAGGCTGCGCGCCGGGCCGCGGTGTCGCCGGGGGCGCCATTCCGGCACTTTCCCAGCCGTGACGCCTTGATGGCCGCGGTGGCCGAGGAGGCGCAGCGGCGCTTTCGCGCCGAGATCGAGGTGGCGCTGGGCGATGCACCGGCCACCGATCCGCTCGGCCGCTTCCGCGCCTTCGGCCTCGCCTATTTGCGCTGGGCGATGTGCAACCCCGCGCATTTCGAGATCATCTCAACGGGGCGCTATTTCGCCCATGGCGGCTCGACCGAGGTGACCCGCGACAATGCCGAGGTGATCGCGCTGACCGAGCGGATGCTGGCTGACGCGGCCACGCAGGGCCTGCTGCGGTCGACGGACCTGAAGCGCATCCAGATCGCTGGCCGCGCTTTGGTCTACGGTTTCGCCCGGATGAACCTCGATGGCCATTTCCCGCGCTGGGGTGTGGAGGAGGGCGAAATCGAGCGCACGGCCGAGGGAGTGATCGATCTGTTCATCGCCGGGATCGCGAGGTTCTAAGCCATTGCCGAGCTGCGGTCCTTCGCTGCCCGCTAACATTAAGCGAAGGTCGGACGGCGGATCGCGTTGCTTGCGCGTGACTGTTCCATTACAGTTTTATGACACGGTGCAGCCGGCTGCGCCGGACGCCCTGGCCGTCTTGAGGCCGACCAGACGGCTTGGCATCACCGCGCCGGACCGTGTTCAGCGTGTCCTCGATGGCGTCCGCGCCCAATCCCGGTTCTTCCGCCACCACCGCCGTTCTGGCGAGCGTTGCCGCGCTCGGCATCTGGCGGCTGCTCGCTGTGGCCGCGCCGCATTGCGCTGCGCTGGCGCTGATGTACGAGACCGAGACCGATTTCGGCTCGCGGCTCTCCTTCTTGCTGGCGTGGGGCATCCTCAACTTCTTCTGGATCACGCTGTTGCGCCGGCCTGCGCTGTCGGGCGCGCTGTCGCTGACCATGGTCGTGGTGCTGGTGCTGCTGTCGCGGCTCAAGCACGACGTCGTGCAGATGACGGTCAACTTCATCGACTTGATGATGATCGACCGCGACACGGTCGCGTTCCTGTTCACGATCTTTCCGAACCTGCGCTGGTCGGTGATCGCCGCCGGCCTCGTCACGCTGCCGCTGATGTACGCGCTGTGGTGGCTCGATCCATTCCGCATCCGCCGCCTGCCGGCGCTGGCCTGCAAGCTCGCCTGCCTCGCCGCCCTGGTGTTCTATTCCGCCTATCATCCGGACGAGGCCTGGCGCGGCTACTACGACGACGGCTATCTCTCGAAATTCTTCCGCTCCGGCGTCTCGGCCGTCTCCGATTTCGTGCAGTACGGCTTCATGGAGTCGGCCGCCTCGACCGACGAGCGGCTCAACATACCGCTGGTAGATGCCTGTCATCCTGCCGGCCGTCGGCCGAACATCATCATGATCCATGATGAATCGAGCTTCGACATCCGCGCCGCACAGGGCATCAAGGTGCCGCCGGGCTATGGCAGCCACTTCAAGTCCTGGGACGGCAGGGAGCGCACTTTCCTGGCCGAGAGCAATGGCGGGCCGAGCTGGTTCACCGAATACAACGTGCTTGCCGGTCTCTCCTCGCGCTCGTTCGGCCGCTTTGCCTATTTCGTGACGCGCATTGCATCGGGTCGGGTCGAGCGCGGCCTGCCGTTGGCGTTGCGCCGCTGCGGCTATGATACGATGTCGCTCTATCCCGCCTATGGCGGCTTCATGGGTGCGCGCAGCTTCCAGCTGACGACTGGTATCGAACGCTTCCTCGACTCTCATGATCTCGGCGCCAAGGATGTCGAACCCGACAGCTTCTTCTACGACAAGGCACTGCGGCTGATGGGCGAGCGGACGCCGAACAAGCCGCTGTTCACCTTCATCTATCTCGGTGCCAACCATTTCCCCTGGGAGACCCGCTTCCGCCCCGATCTGATGCCGAACTGGCGCGCGCCGGGCAACGTGCCGTCCATCGACGAATATCTGCGCCGCCAGGCGATGAGTGCCGAGCAATACAAGGGCTTCCTCGCAGGCTTGAAGAAGAGTTTTCCAGGCCAGCCCTTCCTGATCGTGCGCTATGGCGATCACCAGCCCGAGTTCGCGCCGAACATCCTCGAGCCCGGGCTTGACGAAGGCGCAATCGGCAAGAAGCTCGATGCCTACGATCCGCGCCTCTACGCGACCTATTACGCCATCGACGCCGTCAATTTCGAGCCGGTGAAGAGCGATGCCGTGATGGACACGATCGACGGTCCGTATCTGCCGCTGGTGATCCAGGAGGCGGCCGGCATTCCGCTCGATCCGTCCTTTGCCGAGCAGAAGGAGATCATGCTCCGCTGCAAGGGCATCTTCTACGGCTGCAAGGACGGCGCGGAAGCGCAGCGCCTGAACCGGCTATTGATCAATGCCGGGATGATCCGCGGGCTGTAGTTTCGATCGCGGCCATTCATTCGCCACCGCATCCGTCGATATTTTGGCCCGGCGTCCTCGTCCGAACGAGGGACGCGATCAAGGACGATGCCGGCTAACGGGGCGCTCGATCAACCGCGAACCACAGGAGGAATCATTGCCAATTTCCGTAAAACAGATGCTCGAGGCCGCCAACGCGGCCGTGCCGAAGATCTCGCCGGCCCAGGCGAAGGAGATGATCGGGAAGGGCGCGCTCGTGCTCGACGTGCGCGATGCGCCGGAGATCGAGAAGAGCGGCAAGATCCCGGGCGCACTGAATATCTCCCGCGGCATGCTGGAGTTTCGGGCCGATCCGGACTCGCCCTATCACGACAAGGCCCTCGCCAGGGACAAGACCGTGATCCTTTATTGTGCCTCCGGCGGCCGGTCCGCGCTCGCCGGCAAGCTGCTTCATGACATGGGCTATGGCCACGTCTACAACGTCGGCGGCTTCAAGGACTGGGTTGATGCCGGAGGGGCGACCGAGAAGGCGTAGCAAAAAGGGCGGCGACGCGGGAGGCATACCCTAGCGCCGCCCCACCTTCTCCCACAGCCATTTCGCTACCACATCGGGCGATGAATTCGCATCATTGCTACTGGCCCGGAGGTTTGCTTCGCGCATGGTGGCGATGTCGATCTTGCCGAGCAGCGGCTTGAGCGCCGCCTGCAATTTCTCATCGCCGGCGCGCTTCGGTGCCAGCAGCAGAATGGCATCATAGGGCGGGATCGCCTGCTTGGGATCGTCGAGCGCCACCAGGTCGTATTTCGCGATCAGCCCGTCGCTGGTGTAGCCTGCGATCACGTCGACCTCGCCGCTGGCGGCTGCCGCATACATGAAGTCCGGCTGCATCTGGCGCTGTGCCTTGAACTGAAGACCATAGGCTTTCTGCAGCGCCGCCCATTCCGGCCGGGAGAAGAATTCGTAGTCGCCGGCAATCGACATCGACGGTGCGTGTGCGGCGAGATCGGCGATGGTGCGGATGCCGAGCGCGTCGGCGCGCTTCTTGGGCATCACCAGCGCATAGGCATTCTCGAAGCCGAGCTCGCCGAGCAGGGTGATGTTGTCCTTGGCGAGTGCCGTCTTCAACTCCGCCACCAGCTCCGCGCGCGGTTTGATGTCGGTGCGATGCAGCTGGTTGGCCCAGAGCGTGCCGGAATAGTCCACATAGAGGTCGATGTCGCCGGCCTTCAGTGCCCCGAAGATCACGCTCGAGCCGAGGCCCGATCGTGCTGTGGCCGAAAGGCTGGCCGCCTGGAGGCGGTCTCGAAGCAGGGCCGAGAGCACATATTGCTCGGCAAAGGTTTTCGCGCCGACCACGTAGCCGGACGACGAGCGCCCCATCGTCGGCACCAGTGTCGCTGCAACCAGCGCCGCAATCCCGATCGCACCGACCCCGGCGCGAAGGCGGTCGCGCTGGCGCAGCCCGCGCTCGATCAGGCCGAGCAGCTGATCGACGGCGAGCGCGAGCAGGGCTGACGCAAAGCAGCCGAACAGCACGAACACCCAGTTCTGGGTCTGAAGGCCCGCGAAGATGTAATTGCCGAGGCTGGTTTGTCCGATCGGCGTCGATAGCGTCGCGGTGCCGATCACCCACACCGCGGCGGTTCGGATGCCGGCCATCATCACCGGCAGCGCCAGCGGGAGCTCGACCATGAGGAGCGACTGCCGTGCCGTCATGCCGACGCCCTTGGCGGCTTCGATCAGCGCCGGATCGATGCCGTTCAGCCCGGTGATGCCGTTGCGCAACACCGGCAGCATCGAATACAGCGCCAGCGCGAGCATCGCCGGCAGGAAGCCGAATGCGGAGAAAGAGATGCCGAACCAGGCAAGCGACACGGACGCTGCGAGCAGCAGCAGCGGGTAGAACAGCGCGAGCAGCGCCAGCCCCGGCACGGTCTGCACGATGCTGGCGAGCGCCAGCAGGATGGCGCGCGGCGCCGGGCGGTTGCGCGTCGCGATTGCGAGCGGCAGGCTGACAGCGAGGCCAAGCGCGAGCGCGGCGAGGCTCACCCGGACATGATTGCCGAGATAGTCAGGCAGATGCGACAGCGCCTCGCCCCAGCGCGGATCATTGAAGAGGCTCATGCCGCACCGCCCTGCGGCAGCAGCAAATTCAGTCGTTCAACCTGGCGTCGCGGCGTCCGCAACAGCTCCAGCACATAGGCATCGCTGCTCTCCGAGAGCTCCGCCGGCGTGCCCTGCGCCAGCACTTGTCCGCTGCGCATCACCGCGATGCGATCGGCAAGCAAAATCGCTTCCGTCATGTCGTGCGTGATCATCACGGTGGTCAGGCCAAGCTTGCGGTGCAGCTCGCGGAAATCCTCGCCGAGCGCATCGCGGGTGAGGGGATCGAGCGCGCCGAACGGTTCGTCCATCAGCAGGATGCGGGGCTTGGCTGCGAGCGCCCGCGCCACGCCGACGCGCTGGCGCTGGCCGCCGGAGAGCGCCTCGGGTAGCCGGTCGCGATGCAAGATCCGGTCGAGCTGCACCAGCTCGATCAGCTCGTCGACACGCGCGGTGATCTCGGCCGGAGGCGCGCCGAGCAGCCTTGGCGTGATCCCGATATTGTCGGCGACGCTCAAATGCGGAAACAGCCCGCCGCTCTGGAAGACGTAGCCGATGCGGCGCCGCAGCGCGACCGGATCGACGTTTCGCACATCCTCGCCCTCGACCGTGATGGTGCCGCCATCGGCCTCGATCAGCCGGTTGGCGAGCCGCAGCAGCGTCGTCTTGCCCGAACCCGATCCGCCGACGATGGCCAGAAACTCGCCTTCGGCGATATCGAGCGAGACGTCGTCGACGGCCCTGAGGGGGCCGAAGCTCTTGGTGACGTGCGCATAGCCAATCATCGGCCTGGAAGGCATCGGACGTGCACTCAGCTCGCTTGCCCTCAAGAGGGAGGGGAGGTGGTCGAGACCCCATGCGTAGCACGCTTGGCCGGTTGATTGAACTTGGCCGCGCGAGCGGCTAAGGCATCAAGCCAAGTTCGGAGGGAACACATGACAACGCCCACGGCAGTGGCGCTGGAAGATGCCAAGGTTGCGTTCCGGCTCGGGGACGGGCGGGTCTATACGGCGGTGGAGAAGGCCCATCTTTCGGTCGCGCAGGGCGAGTTCGTCGCCATCGTCGGCCCGACCGGCTGCGGAAAATCCACGCTGCTCAACGCCGCCGCCGGGCTGCTCAAGCCGGCCGCCGGGAGCGTCAAGATATTCGACCGGGCGCTGGCGGGGTTGAACCGGGACGCCGGCTACCTGTTCCAGGCCGATGCACTGTTCCCCTGGAAGACCGCGCTCGACAATGTCGCGATCGGGCTCGAGACCAAGGGCACGCCGCGCGCAGAGGCGCTGCCGCAGGCGCAGAAATGGCTCACCTCCGTCGGCCTCGGCGCCTTTGCGGGCCGTTATCCGCACATGCTCTCCGGCGGCCAGCGCAAGCGCGTGGCGTTGGCGCAGGTCTTGATCCGCGACCCCAAAATCCTCCTGATGGACGAGCCGTTCGGGCCGCTCGATGCGCAGACGCGCCAGGTGATGGGCAACCTGCTGCTCGACCTCTGGAACGCCGACCGCAAGGCCGTGCTGTTCGTCACCCACGATCTCGAAGAGGCCATCGCGCTCGCCGATCGCGTCGTGATCATGTCGGCAGGGCCGTCCTCGCGCATCATTGGCGACTGGCGGGTGCAGCTCGCCCGCCCGCGCGACATTTTCGAGGTACGGCTGGACAAGGAGTTCCATGCGCTGCATCGCGAGATCTGGAGCGTGCTCAAGGACGAGGTGATGAAGGGCTACGCGCAATCCACCCAAGCGGCGGAGGCGGTCTGATGTCGCGTGTCACGCTGCTCGCGTTGCAAGTCCTGGTCGCGGTCGTCTGCATCGCGCTGTGGCAGTTCTTTTCGAGCGTCCCGGTATTCGGCAAAGTCCTGCTGCCGCCGTTCTTCTTCTCGAATCCCGTCGACGTATTCAGCCAGATCGTGAAGTGGTTCGCCTCCGGCGTGATCTGGAAGCATCTGGCAATCACGCTCTGGGAATCGATCCTCGCCTTCGTGATCGGCTCGGTTGGCGGTGTGCTGGTCGGCTTCTGGTTTGCGCGGCAGCCGCTGGTTGCCGCGGTCTTCGACCCCTATGTAAAGATGGCCAACGCATTGCCGCGCGTCGTGCTGGCGCCGATCTTCGCGCTGTGGCTGGGGCTCGGCATCTGGTCCAAGGTCGCGCTCGGCGTGACGCTGGTGTTCTTCATCGTGTTCTTCAACGTCTATCAGGGCGTCAAGGAGGTCAGCCGCACCGTGCTCGACAATGGGCGTATGCTCGGCATGAGCGAGCGGCAGCTGATGCGACACGTCTATTGGCCGTCGGCACTGTCGTGGATGTTCTCCTCGCTGCACACGTCGGTCGGCTTCGCCGTGGTCGGCGCCGTCGTCGGCGAATATCTGGGATCGGCAGCGGGGCTCGGCTATCTCATCCAGCAGGCTGAAGGCGTGTTCGACGTCGCCGGCGTGTTCGCCGGCATGTTCGTGCTGTCGGCTTTCGTCATCCTGATCGATTTTGGTGTCACCCTGGTCGAGCGGCGTCTCCTGGTCTGGCGGCCAACGGTGGACGGTCGTGGCTAGCGGCAAAAGGGCCCGCGCATCTGCGCGAGCCCCGATCACAATGCTCAATCCAGCAGCTTGACGTCGTCGGGCGCCTGCGGCGGGGTCTTGATCGCGATCGCCTTGATCTGGCCGCTGATCGGCTTGGTGCCGCCATGCGGCGTGCCCTTCGGAATGATGACGAGGTCGCCCGGCTTCACCGTTATTTCCTTGTCGCCGAGCCAGATCGTTCCGGTGCCATCCAGGATGTATTGGATCTCGTTGGTGTTGGCATGCAGGTGCTTCGGCACATTGCCGACCTGGATCGACACGGTCGAGCCGTCGGCAGTCATGAAAGTCTTGGAGCGGTAGCCGACCTGGTTGGCGGGGCCGAGCGCGTCGCCTTCCATTTCGCCGGTATGGATGATCTGCGCGGTGATGTTTTCGGCGGCCAGCGCCGGTCCGAGCAGGTAGGTCGCGCCACATCCGGCGACAAAAGCGGCGGTGATCGACAGCCCGGCAGCAAGGCGGTTCATGGATGATCCTCCCCGTCGACGATTATTTTCGTGTGGGCATGCTATTGCGCCGAAAGACCAATGGCCAGTGCCACTTAAGCGGTGCTTCTCAAGCCAGTCCCGCTGCTCTATGGTGCCGCCAGCCGAACGGAGGAAACCAATGAAGAAGACGATTGCCAGGCTCGCGGGCGCGCTGCTCGCGCTGACGCTGACCACCTCGCTTGCCGCAGCGCAAAGCAAGGTCACGATCGCGATCGGCGGCGGCTCCTGCCTGTGCTATTTGCCGACAGTGCTGGCCAAGCAGCTCGGCGAGTACGAGAAGGCCGGCCTCAATGTCGACCTAGTCGACCTCAAGGGCGGCTCGGATGCGCTCAAGGCCGTGCTGGGCGGCAGCGCCGACGTGGTTTCCGGCTATTTCGACCATTGCGTCAACCTGGCCGCCAAGAAGCAGGAGCTGCAGGCTTTCGTGGTCTATGACCGCTATCCCGGCCTCGTGCTGGTGGTCGCCCCCTCGCATACGGGCGACATCAAGTCGATCAAGGACCTCGCCGGCAAGAAGGTCGGCGTCAGCGCGCCCGGCTCGTCCACCGACTTCTTCCTGAAGTATCTCCTGAAGAAGAACGGGCTCGATCCGGCCGGCACCGCCGTGATCGGCGTCGGCCTCGGGGCCACGGCGGTGGCCGCGATGGAGCAGGGGCAGATCGACGCCGCGGTGATGCTCGACCCCTCCGTCACCGTGCTTCAGGGCAGCCACAAGGATTTGCGCATCCTCAGCGACACCCGTACGCAGAAGGACACACTCGAGACCTTCGGCGGCGAATATCCGGGTGGCGCGCTGTACTCGACCGTGGCCTGGATCAATGGACACGAGAAGGAAACGCAGGCGTTGACCAACGCAATGCTGGCCACGATCGCCTGGATCCATTCGCATTCACCCGAGGATATCATGGCCAAGATGCCAGATGAGATGGTGGGCAAGAACAAGGATCTCTATCTCGCTGCGCTGAAGAACACGATCCCGATGTTCTCCGAGACCGGCAAGATGGATCCGAAGGGCGCCGACGCCGTGCTCGCCGTGTTCAGCATCGGCTCGCCCGAGGTGGCGAACGCCAAGATCGACGTCAGCAAGACTTTTACCAACAAGTTTGTCGACCAAGCCAAGAAGACCACGGGGAGCGCCAAATAACTGACGCGAAGACTTGGTAATCAGGCGTCATGACGTCACTGACCATTCATCGCGTTACGACGCTAGACCTTGCCGTGCGCCCCGTCGTTTGGCCGTTCGCCGAGGAGCGACGCACGGCGATCGAGGCGCATTTCGCCGAGCAACAGCGCGCGCGGCCGAAAATCTGGAACGGCCGGGTGCTGCTCGGTCGCGATGCCGTCTTCACCGACGGTCATCTCGCTGCGACTTATTTCGAGACGGATTTCGCGAGCTTCCTGGCCTGGCGCGACTGGGGCTTTCCCGATCCGGCCGTGTTCAATGGGTTCGGCATGGGCGCGCTCCGTACCTCCGATGGCGCCTTCGTGATGGGCGAGATGGCGCATCACACCGCCAATGCCGGACGCATCTACTTCGCGTCGGGGACGCCCGACCTCGACGATGTCAGGGACGGCGCGCTCGACATTCCCGGCAGTGTTGTCCGCGAGCTCGAGGAGGAGACCGGCCTGCTGCCGGTCGATTATTCCGCGGAGGCGGATTGGCACTGCGTCGTCACCGGTAGCGCACTTGCGATGATCCAGATCCTCAACCTGGATATGCCCGGTGAGGCGGCTCGCGCGCGGATCGAAGCCAATCTGGCTCGCCAGGACGAGCCGGAGCTTTCGGCGATCCATCTCGTGCGCGGAATGGATGATCTCACGCCGACTATGCCGCGATTTGTCACGGCCTTCATCGCGCAGCAGTTCGCCTCGCGCTGACGCGCGAGACTTGACATCGCGCGGTCCAGCCCATGTGATGGGCGAAAGCAAAACAAAAAACTGCAATGCACAATCGTCCAGGGAGGTTTAGATGCGCCTGCGCATGGCTGCCCGATTGGTACGTGGGCTGTTGATCGCGACTGCAGCGATGGGCTCGACCGTTTCGGTCCAAGCCCAAGACAAAGCCCAAGACAAGAAGATCAAGATCGGCGTCATTTTCGACCTGACCGGCCCGCTCGCGGGCGGCGGCTCCGAGCTCGAATATCTCGGCACCAAGATCATCCTCGATCATTTCAGCAAGACCGGCGTCGAAGGCTACAAGGTCGAGGCGGTTTATGCCGATGCGCAGAGTAAGCCCGACATCGCCATCAACGAATCCGTTCGCCTGCTCGAGCAGGAGAAGGTCGACATGGTGCTCGGCTTCTTCTCCTCGGCGCAATGTGTGCCGGTCGCAGCCCGCGTCGAACAGCTCAAGAAGTTCATGTGGATGACGACCTGTATCTCGTCCGCCGTGTTTGCCGACAAGAACTACAAATACGTGTTCCGTCCGCAGGCGAGCGGCGACCAGTTCGGCGCGATGACGATGGATTTCATCGCGCAGAACGCGAAAGAGAAGCTGGGCAAGGAGCCGAAGGATCTCCGTGTCGCCATCATCCACGAGGACGGCGCCTATGGCGTCGACGTCTCCAAGGGCAATGAGGCCGGCGCGAGGAAGGCCGGCTTCAACATCGTGCTGAAGGAAGGCTATTCGGCCACCGCACCGGATCTCTCCGCGCTGGTGACCAAGCTGAAGCGGGCCAAGCCCGATGTGATTTTCCACACCGGCTACAACCCTGATATCACGCTGCTGCTGCGCCAGGCCCGCGAGCAGGGCCTGAAGTTTGCGGCTCTCGTCGGTCATGGCGCCGGCTACGGCGTCTATGAGAAATTGAAGGAAGGGATGGGCGCCGACGCGAACTACATCTTCAACACGGATCCGATCTCGATCTGGCTCGCCAACCAGAAGACCATGAATCCGAAGCTCGCGCCTGTCATCAAAATGGTCGGCGAGGAGTTCGACAGGATCAGGCCCGGCGTCGCCATCCGCTCCGCCCATGTCGGTATCGGCGCGTCCAACACCTACGTCTTCATGGATGACGTCCTGCCGCGTGCGATAAAGAAGTATGGCGGCGTCGATCCCGAGGCGTTGCGCAAGGCGGCGCTCGACACCGACATCCCCGAGGGGGGCACCATGCTCGGCTTCGGCGTCAAGTTCTACGGCGAGGGCACGCCGATGGCGGGGCAGAATGAACGCTCGTTCCCGGTCGTGATCCAGTACATCGACGACAAATCCTCGGTGGTGTGGCCCAAGAGCCAGGCGCAGCGCGAAGCGGTGCTGCCGCTGCCGAAGGGCACCACCTACAGCAACCAGTAGCGACGGGAGCGGGGCGGTGCTGGAGGTCAGCGGGCTGGTGAAGCGGTTCGGCGGCTTCACCGCCGTCAACAACGTGTCCTTCAAGGTCGATCGGGGCGAGATCCTCGGCCTGATCGGTCCCAACGGCTCGGGTAAGAGCACGATCTTCAACATGCTCTCCGGCACGCTGGCGCCAAGCTCGGGATCGATCCTGTTCGATGGCTCGGAGATCGCAGGCCTTGCGCCGCACCGGATCATCAACCGCGGCATCGGCCGCACCTTCCAGATTCCGCGGCCGTTCCGCCGCCTCACCATTTTCGAGAACGTCGCGCTTGCGGGCTTCTACGGCCAGGGCCGTCATAGTCGCGTCAAGGCGGAGGAGGCGGCCGAACGTGCGCTCGCAATGGTCGGCCTCCCGACCGATCGCCACGCCAGTGTCGATGGCCTCGGCGCGGCCGGCTTGAAGAAGCTCGAGCTGGCAAAAGCGCTCGCGACCGCGCCCAAGCTTCTTCTTGCTGATGAAAGCCTCGGCGGTCTCGACGAGTCCGAGATGGACCAGGCGGCCGACATGCTGCGCAATATCCGCGACGAGCTCGGCATCACCATCATCTGGGTCGAGCACATCATGGGCGTCCTGATGCGCGTCGTCGACCGCGTCATGGTGCTCGACCATGGCGAGAAGATCTCGGAAGGTTTGCCGAGTGCGGTGGCCGGCGATCCGCGCGTGATCGAGGTTTATCTCGGCACCGATGCCGAGACCACGCAGGCTGCGGCCGCCGAAGCACGCCGCCGCGCGGGAGGCCAATGATGTTGGAGCTCAGATCGGTCAACGCCGGCTATGGCACCTTCCAGGCGCTGTTCGAGGTCAATCTCGACGTCAAGGCCGGTGAGGCCGTCGGCGTCATCGGACCGAACGGCGCCGGTAAGACCACGCTGATGCGCGTCATCTCCGGTCTGATCCGTCCCGCGCACGGCTCAATAGCCATGGAGGGCGTCGACGTCCTGACGACGCCAGCGCACAAGATCGTCAGCCTCGGGATTGCGCATGTGCCGGAGAACCGGCGGCTGTTTCCGCAGCTCTCGGTCGACGACAATCTCAAGATGGGCGCTTTCATGAAGGAGGCGCGTGCCCACTATGCCGAACGGCTGGAGGTCGTGTTCGACCTGTTTCCGCGCCTGAAGGAGCGCCGCCACCAGATGGCCGGCACCATGTCCGGCGGCGAGCAGCAGATGTGCGCGATCGGCCGCGCATTGATGTCGAATCCAAAGCTTCTGCTGCTCGACGAGCCCTCGGCCGGACTGGCGCCGGTCGTGGTGCAGCAGGTGTTCGAGCTGGTGAAGCGGATCCGCAGCCGCGGGCTGACGGTGCTGATCGTCGAGCAGAACGTGCAGCAGGTGCTGCGCGTGGTCGACCGGGCCTACCTGATCGAGGCCGGCACCATCCGCGCCTCCGGCACCTCGGCCGAGATGCTGGCGAGCGACACGGTCAAGGAAGCGTATCTCGGGGTGTGAGGGGCATATGCAGGCGTTCCTGGATATTTTCGACATCTACCTGCTGGAGGCCGTGATCAACGGCATCCTGCTCGGCGGCGTGCTGGCGCTGCTCGCGCTCGGACTGAATTTGATCTTCGGCGTCATCGACGTGACCTGGATCTGCTACGCCGAGCTCGTGATGATCGGCATGTACGCCATGTATTTCTTGGTGCAGTACTACGGCGTCAGCTATTTCATCGCTGCACCACTGACCATTCTGCTCGTCGCGATCCTCGGCGCGCTATTGCATTACCTCGTGATCGCGCCGCTGCTCACCGCGCCGCCGATCAACCAGCTGCTCGCGACCGGCGGCGTGCTGTTCGTACTGCAGAGCTTTGCCACCGTCGCCTTCGGCATCGACTTCCGCAATCTCGGCATCCGCCTGCCCGTGCTCGCCTTCGGCGACATGAATTTCAGCTACGCGCGACTTCTGTCGTTCCTGGCGGCGCTGGTGGGTATGGTCGCGGTCTATCTGTTCATGACCCGGACCTTCACCGGCACCGCGATCCGCGCGATCTCGCAGGACCGGCAGATCATGGCGCTGATGGGCGTCGATACCAAACGCATCTATCTCATCACCTCCGCGCTCGGCGGCGCCCTTGCCGGGCTCGCCGCCTGTCTCCTGGTGCTGCAATACGACGTGCATCCCTTTGTCGGTCTTTCCTTCGGGCCGATCACCTTCCTGATCTGCGTGCTCGGGGGCCTCGGGAATTTCATTGGCGGCTTCATCGCCGCCTTCGTATTCGCCGAGATCATCTCGCTTGGCGGCCTGTTCTCCGATCTCGAATGGGGCTACGTGCTCGCCTTCGCCTTCTTCATCGTCATGATGTTCATCCGGCCCGCGGGCCTGCTCGCGAGGCGCCGATGATGGGGCAGGGGCGGCTTGCGGCATGGGGGATAGGATTGGCGGCGCTGGCCGCGCTGCCTTTCCTCTATCGCGATCCCTATCATCTGCACATTCTGGTGCTGATCCTGATCTGGTCGTTCGCCTACACGTCGTGGTCGATGATGGGGCGGTTCGGCCTGGTCTCGCTCGGGCATGGCGGTTTCATGGGGATCGGTGCCTATGTCACCGCGCTGCTGTGGAATCACCTCGGCCTGTCACCCTGGATCGGCATTCCCATCAGCATGATCGCAGCCGGCGCGCTGGCGCTGATCGTCGGCTATCCCTGCTTCCGGTTCCGTATCACCGGGCACTATTTCGTGCTGGTGACGCTGGCCCTGTCAGGCATCGTGCTTCAGGTCATCACGGCGACGCGCGACTACACCGGAGGCTCGCTCGGCTACACGCCGAACCGCGCCTCGGGCAGCAAGCTGCTGGCGCTGCAATTCGACGACAAGACCACGTGGTACCTGATCGCGCTCGCGGTCTGGCTCGGCGGCATCGTGGTCTGGCATCTGATCGATCGCAGCATGAGCCGCCACGCGCTCGGGGCGATCTCGGAAGACGAGGACGCGGCCGCAGCCGCCGGCGTCGATGTTACCGCGGAGAAGCTCAAGATCACGCTGATCAGCGCCGTGATGACGGCGCTGGCGGGCGCCGTCTATTGCCAGTACCAGATGTTCATCACGCCCGACACCGTCTCCGGCATCGCGGTGTCGCTGCAGATGGTGTTCGCGGCCATCGTCGGCGGCCTGTTCGTCTCGCTTGGCCCGACCGTTGGTGCCGTCATCACCATCCTGCTCGCGGAAACCTTGCGCATCGGCTTCGGCACCAAGGCGGTCGGCTGGGACAACCTCGTCTACGGCGTGCTGCTGGTGCTTTTCATCATATTCCTTCCCAAGGGCATCCTTGGTAGCCTGCTCGACCGATTGAAGCCGCAACGCAAGGTGCCCCGCGCTCATGAGCAAAAAGCCGTCCAAATCGCTCGCCCAGGAACTTGACCGCTACATCACGCCATTCCGGCATGACGGATCCGGCAAGTTCCACCTGAAGAATTACAAGACCAACGAGAAGAGCGATCTGGACAAGGAGACGGCGCAGCAGATTCTGGACGCGAACAAGAAGCGTCTCGTCGAATTTCAGGAGAAGCTCTACGCCCAGGACCGCTGGTCGGTGCTGATCGTGTTCCAGGCCATGGATGCCGGTGGCAAGGACAGTGCGATCAAGGCGATCTTCGAGGGCATCAATCCGCAGGGCTGCGAGGTGTCGGCTTTCAAGGCGCCGAGCAGCATAGAGCTCGACCACGATTTCCTCTGGCGTCACGTCATCGCGTTGCCGGCGCGCGGTCATATCGGCAT
Source organism: Bradyrhizobium sp. T-1 (assembly GCF_053592855.1). Classification (NCBI taxonomy): domain Bacteria; kingdom Pseudomonadati; phylum Pseudomonadota; class Alphaproteobacteria; order Hyphomicrobiales; family Nitrobacteraceae; genus Bradyrhizobium; species Bradyrhizobium sp. T-1. The sequence goes on from NZ_CM132115.1 coordinate 2,387,394, forward strand.
CTTCAACCGCTCCCATTACGAGGAATGCCTGGTGACGCGCGTGCATCCGGAGCTTCTTGCCAAGGAGAAGCTGCCGCCAAGGCTGGTCACCAAGAATATCTGGAAGGAGCGATTCGAGGACATCAGCGCTTTCGAGCGCTATCTCTGCCGCAACGGCACCGTCGTGCTGAAGTTCTTCCTCAATCTCTCCAAGGAGGAGCAGCGCGAGCGCTTCCTCGACCGGCTGGAGGAGCCGGCCAAGCAGTGGAAGTTCTCGATGGGCGACATCAAGGAGCGCGCGTTGTGGCCGCGCTACCAGGCGGTCTATCAGGACATCGTGCGCCATACCGCGACGCCCCACGCGCCCTGGTATGTCGTGCCGGCCGACCACAAATGGTTCGCCCGCGTCGTGATCGGCTCCGTCATCATCGCGGAGCTGGAAAAGCTGGACCTGCGCTTTCCCCGCGCCGACAAGGCCTCGCTGGCCGAGTTCGACGACGTGCGCAAGGCGCTGGAAAAGGAAGGGAAGGGGGACAAGAAGCGGGCGAAACCAAAAACGCGAAAACAACCCCATGCACAGTAGCCGACGACAGCGGAATCAACAGTCGGGTGCGGTTATTCGGATTTATAGCAATTTGCTTGACCCGTCGGGCAAAACAGGGGCATGATGTCATCATCCCGACAAAGCTCTCGTAGAGTGGGGAAAGCGACTTGTCCGGCGTAGCTCGAAGAGCGAAGACGGAAGCGTGCCCACCTTCTTTACCCGAGAGAGGTGGTGGGCACGGCGCAAGTGCGCCTTTGCCCCCCTGCGAGTTCGGTGCAAGGCGTCAGTAGCCCCGGCCCCACCAGTAGCAGAAGCGCTCGACATTGGCGGGCAGGCTCGCCTCGTAATTCGCCCATTTCTCGTATTTCGGCAGCTTCACTTCCTTCATCGCGGTATCGAAGCATTTGCCGGCATCGGCCGCTTTCTTCACTTCGGCGGAGAGATCCTCCATGTAGGCGATGTCGTCCTGGACATCCTTCTTGGTGCCGAGCCGGCCGCCGGCATTGGGATGACCGGGGATCATCCGCTCCCAGTCGAGCGAGGCCAGCTTCTTCAGCGAGGCGATATATTCCAGTGGCGAGGCGTTGTCGGGAATGTTGCGGAACTGGACGGATTCGATCGGAGCAAAGTCGACCACGAAGACGAGCTTCTCCTTCGGCAGCCGCATCACCAGCGAATTGTCGGAATGGTTGCGGCCGACATAGTCGAGCTCCAGCGTGGTGCCGCCGAGCGTGATGGTCTTCTTGTCGTCGACCACCTGGTCGGGCATCACGACGTCGGCGAGCAGCGCATTCTGCTTCTTCAGCTCGAGCAGTCGCTCCTTGGTGCGGCGATGCGCGATGAAGGTGGCGCCGAGATCCTTGAACGGCTGGCCGCCGGCTATGTGGTCGTAATGGTGGTGGCTGTAGATGACGTATTTGATCGGCTTGTCGGTGACGGCCTTGATCGCGTCGATATAGGGTTTGGCGGGACGCAGATACGAGATCGGGTCGGTCGCGATCACGCCCTTTGGCGTCACCACGAACATCGATTGATGCCCGCCGTAGCGGAAGATGTAGACGTTGTCGGTGCCGTCGACTTTCCTGGTCGAGGTCTGCGGTGGGCTCTGCGCGGCAACTGAGCCAAGTCCGGCGACGAGGGCCGCGAGCACGGCGATGCAAATTGATTTCTTCATTTGTGGCTTTCCGGCGAAAGATCGGACTACGAAGAAGGATACCCTAGCAGCACAAACGCCGGCGAATGGCGATTATTCCGAGCGCGAAAGGTTGCTGTTCGGCTATTCGAGGACCTCATCGGCGGCAGCCATGATCAGCGAAGGCAATTCGATACCGAAGGCTTTCGCCGTCTTGAGGTTGACGATCAGCTCGAACCTGGTCGGCTGCTCAACCGGCAAGTCAGCCGGACGGGCGCCTTTCAGGATCTTGTCGATCAACTCGGCAGCGCGGCGGTAATTGGCCGTTTGGCTGAATCCATAAGCCAGCAGCCCGCCCGAACGGGCGTAGTCGGCCAAGCCCGTCATGGTGGGAAGACGCAACCGCCGCGCTTGCTCCACGACTGCCTCGCGGAGGGTGGCTGCCAGCGGGTCTTCAACAATCATGAGACTGGTGGCGCCTCTCAGCACGAGCCGATCCATCTGGTCCGGCGTGAATTGGTCGGCTCGCCTGACCTGCAGGAGTTCGAGCTGGACGCCCCGCTGCTCCGCGGCCGTCTCGAGCTGCTTGAGAGAGAGCGCGCTGTACGGTGTGTCCGGATTCAGCAGCACACCGACAATGCGCTGCCCGGGGACACAGCCGAGCAAAAATTCGAGCTGCTTGCTCTTGAACTCGGTGGACTGCCCACTCATGCCCGTCAGGTTGCCGCCTGGACGCGCGAGGCTTTGCACGAGGCCGGCGCCGATCGGGTCGCCGACGGTCGCGAACACGATCGGAATCCTGTCGGTGGCGGCCTTCAGCGCCTTCGGTGCAAGTGTGCCCCAGCCTGCGACGAGCACGTCCGGCCCGTCGCGCACGAGCTCCTCCGCGATCGTAGCGAGGCGTCCAGGCTCGCCGTCCGCGGAGCGATGAATGAAAGTGAGATTCTTACCCTCAATGTAGCCCAGATCCCGCAAAGGTCCCTTGATCAGGTCGGCGCGTTCGCTGGAATCCAGTGTCAGTAACGCGATGCGATACTGCCTCGCTTCGGCGTGCAGGTCAGGCGGACGAACAGCAGCTGTGAGAATTGCGAGTGCGACGAATTCGCGCCGGTGCATGGGGACCGAAAAATCAATCAATGAATAGATGGGCAGCCTAGCGTTGCCCCCGGTTCCCTGTCAAAGTGCCAAGGGCCGCCTTCACATTTGTCGACTGCGCCCGTGATCCCGCTTGACAGTCTTATGTCACGGGAGGACCATGCCCTTGGTCGCAAACAAGCGACGCGTCCACCTCATGAGCAAGGGGAGGTCTATGACTCCACCTCCGCAAATCCAGCCGCGTTAATTGCGATGGAGCTCGTTCGGACTATCGCATAGCGGCAGATACCGCGAACGGCACGCCGGGTTAAGGTTTAGTGGGCTGCATCAGCAAGGCATAGCCCCTACCTACCCGGCGCTGTGCGTTTTGGGCCGGCTGCAACCAAGCCTTCTTCTGCGTGCACGCTCTTGCGCCGTCAGCTCCTGAGCGGTTCCACGCATGCCTGTATTGCGGAAATGCCAAGACAATGTCGTCGCATTGGCAAACTTCCGACACAGGCTCGGGGCGAATAACGCCCATCCGACATGACGCAGTGCTTCGCGCGGTCACGATTCCGCCGGCGCATTTCATTTATTTTGGGGAATCCGCGTGTCGCATAAGCTTGCCTCGGCGCTTCTCGCCGCCTTCTTTCTTGCCATTTCGTCTCTCTCCGTCGCCCGCGCCGAGCCGGCTGCGCCAGCCGTCAATAACGCGACCACACTGTCGCCTGACGAAGCCAGGCGCGCGCTGGAGACGCTTCAGGACGACAAGAAGCGCGGACAAATGATCGATACGTTGCGCGCGATCGCCAATGCGTCCGGTCCTGAGCTGCCTGCGCCCGAACAGAAGTCACCGATCCCGCTGTCGGCTGACGGTCTCGGCGCGCAGCTTCTGCTTACGGTGTCCGAGGAGATCGGCGAGATCTCGCGCGACGTCGCCGACATGGCGCGGACGCTCACGCATTTTTCGGCGTTCTACTATTGGATTGTGCGGACCGCCAATGATCCTGACGCCTATAATCTGCTGATCGAGATCGCCTGGAAGCTGGCGCTGGTGTTCGGTAGCGCGCTCGCGGCCGAATGGGTGATTGTGCGTCTGATCCGGCGTCCGGTCGCTTTCCTCGAGGGGCGCATGCCGCAGACCGCACGACTGCCGGCGCAGGCGTTGCCCATTGCCGATCCGCCCTCATCGGTCGCCGATGTCACCCCCGAACCCGAATTGCACAAGCGGCGGCACAGCCTCGCACGCGTCTGGCAGCTGCTGCTGCGGCTGCCCTTCGTACTGGGACGGTTGCTGTTCGAACTGCTTCCGGTGGTCGCTTTCGTTGGTCTCGCGACCGCGCTGCTCGGAACGGAAATCGGCGAGCCCGCCACGGTTCGTCTCGTGATCCTCGCAGTGGTCAACGCCTATGCGTTCTCGCGCGGGCTCATTTGTGTGGTCCGCGCATTGGCCGGGCCGTTCGGCCTGTTTCCGGTGCGCGCCGAGACCGCGGCCTATGTCGAGATCTGGGCGCGCCGCATCGTCGGCGTCGCCGTGACAGGCATCGCCTTCGCCAATGTGGCGCTGTTGCTCGGCCTGCACCGCGCCGGTTACGCAGCGCTCATCCGCATGGTGATGCTGGTCGTTCATCTCTTCGTCGTCGTCATCATCCTGCAGTGCCGTCGCCAGGTCGCCGATGCCATCCGCGCGCCGGCGGACCGGCAGGGCTTCGCTGCGCGACTGCGCAACCGCATCGCCGGGGGCTGGCATTATCTTGCCATCGCACTCGATCTCGCGCTGTGGGCGGTCTGGGCGCTGAATATCCGCAACGGCTATTCGCTGCTGCTGCAATATTTCGTCGGCACCATCGTGGTGGTGCTGGTCACGCGGGTTGCCATCATGGTGACGCTGAGCCTGATCGACCGCGGCTTCCGCATCCAGCCGGAGATCCTCCATCGCTTTCCCGGACTGGAGATCCGCGCCAATCGCTATCTGCCGCTGCTGCGCAAGATCGTGTCCGGCGTGATCGCCTTTGTCGGCTTCGTCGCCGTGCTCGAGGTCTGGGGCGTCGATGCCATCGTCTGGTTCTATGGCGGCCAGATCGGCAGCAGGCTGCTGTCGGCGGTGGCGACGATCGGCGTCGCCGTCATCATCGCGGCGGCAATCTGGGAAGCCAGCAATGCGCTCCTGGACCGGCAGATCAACACGCTGTCCCGCGATGGACATTATGCCCGCGCGGCACGCTTGCGCACGTTCCAGCCGATGCTCCGCACGGCGCTTCTTTGCCTGATCGCGACCGTCGTCGGCCTCACGGCGCTGAGCGAAATCGGCGTCAATGTCGCGCCGCTGCTCGCGGGTGCCGGCATCGTCGGCATCGCCATCGGCTTCGGCTCGCAGAAGCTGGTGCAGGATCTCATCACCGGCCTGTTCCTGCTGCTGGAGAACACGGTCCAGGTCGGCGACACCGTCAGCGTGTCGGGCCTGTCAGGCGTGGTCGAGAATGTTTCGATCCGCACCATTCGCCTGCGCGCCGGCGACGGCGCCGTGCACATCGTGCCGTTCAGCGCGGTCACGACCATCACCAATGCCAGCCGCGGTGCCGGCAATGCGTCGGTCAGCGTCAATGTCGCCTACAAGGAGGACACCGACCGCGCCGGCCAGATCCTCAAGGAGATCGTCGAGGAGATGCGCCGCGAGAGCGAATTCCGCCCGTTGATCCGCGGCGATCTCGAGCTCTGGGGCATCGACAAGGTCGACGGCGCCATGGTGTCGATCGTCGGCCAGATCCGCTGCACCGAGGCCGGCCGCTGGCCGGTCCAGCGCGAGTTCAACCGCCGCATGAAGCAGCGCTTCCAGCAGAACGGCATCGAGGTCGCATCCGCGACCCAGACCATTTTGATGCATGTCGCTCCGCCGGCAGATCACGCCGCAAATCTCACGCCGCGGCGGGCGGCCGGGTAGCGACCCGGTCAACTTACCGCTTGCCACCGCACACCCGGCAGCGTTCACTCGCCCTGCAGTCCGCTGATGACATGCGGGCGACAAGAAGCTCGGGAGAGGCTGATGCGGGGGCTGTGGGGCGCGTTGCGCGGTCATGTGATCGTCATTTGCGCGTTAGTCGGATGCGTGGCGTGGATCGCACCCGGCCATGCTCAACCATTCCCATCGCGTCCCATGACCTTGGTGGTCCCGTTCGCGGCCGGCGGACCGACCGATACGCTGGCGCGGATCCTGTCGGAGCGGATCGCGGCCGAGCTGCACGCGACGATCGTGGTCGAGAACGTCGCCGGTGCCTCCGGCAGCATCGCGGGCGCTCGCGTCGCACGCGCAACGCCAGACGGCACCACCATCACCATCGGCCATTGGGGCACGCATGTGCTCAACGGCGCGATCTTCAAGCTGCCCTATGATTTGCTCGCCGATTTCGAGCCGGTTGCGCTGGTCGCGATGGGGACCCAGCTGATCGTGGGCCGGAAGTCGCTCGAGGCCAATAACCTGAAAGAGCTGATTGCGTGGCTGAAGGCCAATCCTGGCAAGGCGACTGCGGGGACCGCTGGCGCCGGCACCGGAGCGCATGTCGCCGGCGTCTTCTTCAAGGAAAAGACCAGCACCGACTTCCAGTTCGTGCCCTATCGCGGCGCGGGGCCCGCCATGATCGATCTCGTCGCTGGACAGATCGACATCATGTTCGACCAGGCCTCGAACTCGCTGCCGCAATACAAGAATGGTGCGATCAAGGCGTTCGCGGTGACATCGCCGACGCGGCTCCCGTCTGCGCCCGATATTCCGACGGTCGATGAGGCCGGCCTGCCTGGTCTCTACATCTCCTACTGGCACGGCATCTGGGCGCCGAAGGCCACGCCGAAGGAGATCGTCACAAAGCTCAACGCGGCCATCGTCTCGGCGCTTGCCGATCCCTCGGTCAAGCGGCGCTTTGCCGAACTGAGCCAGGAGATCCCGCCGGTCGATCAACAATCGCCTGCAGCGCTCGGCGCTTTCCAGAGGGCCGAGACCGAGAAATGGTGGCCGGTTGTGAAGGCTGCGGATATCAAGCCGGAATAGCGCTATCGCCGCATATTGCTTTCTCATCCTGACGGATTGTGAGGTTTTCTGGTCATTCCGGAGCGCGCGTCAGCGCGAGCTACGGTGCGCAATTGCGCACCGTAGCCCGCGACTTCGTCGCGCCCCGGGAGCGCAGGCTGCTCCTAGCCCTCATCATGATGTGCAAGAGCGGCCGCGTTAACCTTTGTGTCGTGCGCCGCTGCGGATCGTTCGCGAAAACCTCGCTGCGGTGCGAGATCACAATCACCCCACGCGTCGCTCGGTCCTTGATCTCAGCTGAGCGCTGACCGACAATGTTTGCGGTTCAATGTGAAGCTCTTGGGGGAATTCGTGAATAGACCTGCCCGGGTCGTTGCCCAATCGACATCATCCGATTCTGCGCATGGCATGACGCTGCTGCGCGATCCCTTGCTGAACAAGGGCACCGCCTTCACCGAGACGGAGCGCGCCGCGCTCGGTCTGCGAGGCCTGCTGCCGCCTTGTGTGCTGACGATCGAGACGCAGGTCGATCGCGTGCTGACCAATTTGCGCGCACTGCCGACCGACCTTGAAAAATACGTCGCACTGAATGCGCTGCATGACCGCAACGAAGCACTGTTCTTCCGCGTCGTCGTCGACAATATCGACGAGATCCAGCCGATCATCTACACGCCGACGGTCGGGCTCGCCTGCCAGAAATACGGCCTGATCTTCCAGCGCCCGCGCGGCATGTTCATTTCCTCGCGCGATCGCGGCCAGATCGCCGAGATCCTGAAGAACTGGCCCTATCCGGCCAAGCTGATCGTCGTCACCGACGGTGAGCGCATCCTGGGGCTCGGCGATCTCGGCGCCAACGGCATGGGTATCCCCGTCGGCAAGCTGTCGCTCTATTCGGCCTGCGCCGGCGTGCATCCCGAGCAATGCCTGCCTGTTGTGCTCGATGTCGGTACCAACAATGAAGAGCTGTTGAACGATCCCTATTATCTCGGCTTGCGCGAGCGACGGCTCACGGGCGAAGCCTATGACAGCTTCGTCGACGAGTTCATGACCGCCGCGCGAAAGACCTTTCCCGGTGTGCTGATCCAGTTCGAAGACTTCGCCAATCATTCCGCGTTCAAGCTGCTGCATAAATACCGGGATGAAGCTTGTGTCTTCAACGACGACATCCAGGGCACCGCGGCGGTCGCGCTCGCCGGCCTGTTCTCGGCGTTGCGGGTGAACGGTGGCAAGCTCCGGGACCAGCGCATCCTGTTTCTCGGTGCAGGCGAGGCGGCGACCGGCATCGCCGATCTCGTGGTCTCCGCCATGATGGCCGAGGGCGCAACCGAGGCCGAGGCGCTCCGACGCAACTGGCTGGTGGATTCGCGTGGCCTCGTCGTCAGCGGCCGCGACGGCCTCTCCGGCCACAAGCTCCGCTATGCCCACTCCGATCAGGCGCCGATCGCCGACTTCCTCACGGCGATCAAGACCCTCAAGCCGACAGCGATCATCGGCGTGGCCGCGGTCGGCGGTGCCTTCACGCCTGACGTGCTCAAGGCGATGGCCGAGCTCAACGAGCAGCCGATCGTATTCGCGCTATCCAACCCGACCTCCAAGGCTGAATGCTCGGCGGAGGATGCCTATCGCTACACCGAGGGCCGCGCGCTGTTCGCCTGCGGCAGTCCCTATGATCCGGTGAAGCTCAACGGCCGGACCTTCGTGCCGCGCCAGGGCAACAACTCCTACATCTTCCCCGGCGTCGGCCTCGGCATCATCGCCAGCGGCTCGCGGCTCGTGACGGACGAGATGTTCATGGCGGCTGCCCATACGCTGGCCAATTGCGTCGGCAAGGAGGACCTGGATCAAGGCAGTCTCTATCCGGCGCTGCCCCGCATCCGCGAGGTCTCGGCTCTCATTGCGGCCGCCGTCGCAGACGTCGCCTTTCAGCGCGGGCTCGCCGGCGGAGCCGCGCCCAACGACGTCAAGGGCCTGGTCCAGTCGCACATGTACGAGCCGAAGTACTGAGGTCGACAGTTCGGTCCGAACTTGCGGAGGCAGCCCCTCACCCCACCCTCTCCCCGTCAGAACGGGGCGAGGGAGTGAGAGAGCGGCGCCTCCTGACGTTGGATGATCTACCAGATTGTTCGCGGTGACGCTTCTTAACCTCTCCCCGCTCTCTGCGGGGAGAGATCGGATTGCCTCGGCGATGCGAAGCATCGTCCGGGGCAGTCCGGGTGAGGGGCAAGGCACGCTCTTCGCCAGATCGAAGGCCTGTCCGACTTGCGGCGCCCAATGAGGCCTGCACGGCGAGACCATTCCGGCCGGAATCGCAATTGTCCGCCGTTGCCTGATGTGCGACGGTCTGTAACGTTACAAGAAACCCAAGACGCTAGGTAAGTCACCATGGACGATCGTTTGCCCGACCTGGGCGACCTCGAGCACGAGGTCATGCAATTGGTATGGGCCCACGGGCCGGTGACGGCCGAAATCGTGCGCGAGCGTCTGTCGCGGCGTCTGAAGGAATCGACGGTGCGGACGGTGCTGCGCCGGCTGGAGGAAAAGGGCTATGCTCGTCACACCGTGGATGGGCGGACCTACGTCTACCACGCCGCCGAAGAGCGCGCCCGCGTCGCCGCCAAGGCGGTGCAGCGCATCGTCGACTGGTTCTGCAACGGCTCGATGGAGGAAGTCCTCGTCGGCATGGTGGACAATGCGATGCTCGACCAGCAGCAATTGCGTGCGCTGGCCGACCAGGTGGCCAAGGCGAAGAAGGCGAGGGGAGTGAAAAAAGAATGATCGCAGCTCTGGCTGAGGCGGCGTTACGCTCCTTCGCGCTGGGAGGCGTCGTCTGGATCGGTCTCACTTTGTTGCGCGTGCGCAATCCCCACGTCCACATGACGGCGTGGATCGTCGTGCTGCTGGCGTCGCTGGCGATGCCGTTCGTGATGCATTGGCCGACGCTCACCATCGACCGGTTGCCTTTGTCCGTGCCGACAGCCGATGACGTCTGGCCGGCCGACGTCCCGATGCTGGACCGGCCGCAGCCGTCCCTGCCGATCGCGCCTGGTGCCGCCATCGCGCCGATCGTGAAGCACGGTGTCTCGATCGACTGGTGGATGGTCGCCACCACCGTCTATGCCTGTGTCGCCGGCCTGCTGCTGATGCGGCTGGCTATCGGCCTCTGCCTGACCTGGCGCCTGGCGCGCGCGGCGAAGCCGGTGAAGAGCCGTGAGATGATCGATGCCGATGTGCGCGTCAGCCGCGACGTCGGCGGTCCCGTCACTTTCGGCTCGACCATCCTGGTGCCGCCGCAGTTTTTCCGCTGGGATGCGAAGAAGCGACTCGCGGTGCTCGCCCATGAGGGCGCGCACGTCGCCAATGGCGATTTCTACGTCCTCCTGCTTGCCTCGCTCAACCGCGTCGTGTTCTGGTTCAGCCCGTTCGCCTGGTGGCAGTTTGCGCGTCTTGCGGAGCTCGCCGAGATCATCAGCGACGCCCGCGCAATCGAGATGATCGACGACCGGCTGTCCTATGCCGAGATCCTGCTCGACGTCGCGGCTACCGTGAAGCCGCGGCCGATGGAGCTTGCGATGGCGCAGGTTTCGACCGTGCGCGCGCGGGTCGAGCGCATCATCACGGCCGCCGCCATGCCCGTGGCGGTCGGCTGGCGGAAGCGGCTGTGGATCGCGGCTGCGATCGTGCCTGTGGTGATCGTGTCGGCGGGCATGATCGCCTATCGCACGCCGGATCCCTTGCCTGCCGGTGCAGACCTCGGCCAGCTGCCTGCCGAGCACTACCATCCGTTCGTCAATTTCTACGCCATGGGTCCGACGTCGGTGTTCGCCATCTTCCGCGAGGGCGACGAGCTCTACGGGCAACTCACCGGACAGCGCCGGCTGCGAATGACCGTCGCGAGCGACGGCACGGCGTCCTACGCGGCGTCGTTCGGCGAGATCACGTTCCCGATCGATGCGGAACGTCGCTCGTCCGAGTTGATGCTGCACATGAACGGCCGCGATGTCCGTGCTGTTCGCGTCGCCGAGATGCCGATGCCGGCCACGGATCCGGTCGCGCTCGATCACTATGTCGGCTGGTACAGGGTCGCGCCGAACCGCGTGCTCACGGTGCGGCGCGACGGCGATCGCTTGCAGGTGCAGGAGACCGGGCGGGGACGATCGCCGGTCCTTGCCGAGGGCAACGATGCCTTCTCCGTCCGCGGCGATCATCTCCTGATCTTCTTGCGCGACGAGCAGGCCGGCGTCTCGCGTGTGCTGCTCCAGAACGCGACGTCCGGCGCTCGCCTGGCGCAGCGGATTGATGCGGCGCAGGCCCAGGCGATCGAGGCCGACTTCGCCCGGCGCCTGGCGGAAGTCCCCGATCGGTTCAGGGAGCAGGTCCCGGCTGCGGGCAGCAAGGAGATGATTCTGACGGGAATCGAGGATCTGCGTCGCGGCACGCCGAACTATGATCGCATGAGCGCGCCGCTCGCCGCCAACATCCACCGTCGGGTCGACGAATTGCGCGCGACGTTTGCAGCGCTCGGCGCGGTCGAGTCGATCTTTTTCCGCGGCGTCGGGCCCGGCGGCTATGACATCTACGGCGCCAAGTTCGAGAACGGCACGGCGGAATTCCGCCTGCTGCTCGAGCCCGACGGCAAGGCCGGCGACGTGATCTTCCGACCCGACGGCAATGACGAGCTCGGCGGCATCGTCTCCTGTTCGGAGGAGGCGAGCGTACGCGGCCGCGCCGGCACCTCGCCGATCAGGATCATGCTCTACAACGAGACCGAGGACGACATTCAGGTCTTCAATCTCGACGGGGCCGGCCAGCGCAAGGCGCAGAGCGTCGTCAGGTCAGACATGAGTTGGGTCGCGCTGACCACCGTGAACAGTCCCTGGGTGATCGCCGACAAGTCCGGGAAGTGCATGGAGATCGTGGTGCCGGGGCGCCAGACCCGCTTCCACAACGTCGAGGCCTCGAACCTCGTTGCCCGGCCGGGGCGCGCCGCGCGCCGGGCCGTTCCGATCGCCAATGGCGAGGCGATGCTGCGGCACTACATCGAGGGTATCGGCAAGGGGCAGCCCGACTACGACCACATGACGGCCGAGGTCGCCAACATCGCGCGTCAGCAGCTTCCGTTCGATCAGGCCATCCTGGCGCGGCTCGGCGCGCTACGCGCGGTCTCGTTCCGCGGCGTCACCGCACTCGACAGCGACATCTATGTCGCCCAGTTCGCCAACGGTTCGGCGGAATGGCGCATCGGCGTCAGAAACGGGACGATCACCAAGATCGCGCTCGGACCGAATTTCTAGATGGGCGGCGAGTCGGGATAGGGCCGCGATGCCGCCAATCCCGGCTTGCGTCAGCTCGTCGCAAGCGTTACGTTGTGTAACACTACGCGAAGTAACCTGACGCAATCGTTCAGTGCGGCCCTGGGCCCGGAAAGTTCGGCGCGGCCCTTCCAGTCGGATCGGGTTCAAGATGTGCACGCTGACGCAACGGGAGCTCGACTTTCTCGCCAGCCTGAAGACCGGCTGGCGGCTGCTCTATCGGCGTGAGTTGATGCGGCTCATCAAGGGCGACGCCGAGGCCGGCGAGGCGCGGCCGGAGACCGGTCCGATGATCTGGCGCGTCGTATCGGGCTGATTTTTCGCTGTTTTGTGTCGATTCAGAACATCTGACTGTGGTGGATTCATCACAGCCGGCGCGAAACGATGGTGGCCGCAAGGCCGCTTTTGTTCAGCCAAGGTTCTGCCCCGATTGCCCACCGAAACTCAGGCGTGTTCGGAGGGCGCATCATGTCTTGCATTGCACGTGCCGAAACGTCCCGGATTTCGCTGGCAACCTCGTCTCGGTTGCTGCTCGCCGTCGTCGGCGCCGCATCGCTTGCGGCGTGTGCGCAATCGCCGGTGGGCCGGCAGAGGGCCGATCTGGCTCCAGCCACAAAGCAGGCCGAGATCGAGCGCCCGCATAAGGTCAAGGTTGCGGCGCTGCATCCGCATCCGATCTTCAGGCCGCACCGGTCCAGCGATACAGCGAGCGCCAAGCCGACCGCCTCGCATGGCGTGGCGAGCTTCTACTCGGACATCGAGACCGCGAGCGGCGAGAGGTTCGACAAGAACGAATTGACCGCAGCTCATCCGACGCTGCCGTTCGGCACCAGGCTGCGCGTCACCGACGTGTCCTCCGGCCGCTTCGTGACCGTCAGGGTCAACGATCGCGGGCCCTTCGTTCGCGGTCGTGTGGTCGACATCTCGCCGTCCGCGGCCGAGGCGCTCGGCATGGTCGACAAGGGCCTCGCCAATGTCCGGCTCGACGTCGTTCAATAGAGCGCGGCTTAACCGGCTGTTAGCGGCTCTCCCGCACCATGGGTGCCCGGCAATTCGCCGCTTTGGGGGAGACGGCGCTTGAACACGATCCAGTATCTCGAAGATCAGGCTGCGCGCGCCGAGCGTCTTGCCAAACGGATCACGGATACGCCGACGATCGAAAAGCTCCTGACCTTCGCCGGCGAACGCCGCCGCGAGATCGAGGTCATCGCCGGCAGGCGGCGCGGCTAATGCCGTCATCTTTGCTCGGGTCGCGACGACCCGATCAGCTGTGGCTCTCGACGAAATCGCTGAGATAGTCGGGCAGCGTCACGCCGTCGATGTCGCAGCGGGCCTGGATTTCATCGGCAACATCGGTCGAGATGTCCTTCATCCAGTGCTCGAGCGTGTTGAACGAGATCACCTTGATCGGATCGTTGAAGCAGCCGGCGACGAGCTCGCCGATCGCAGTGTCGAGATCGCTTCGCTCGACGCGAATTTCGGTTGCCTCGTCGAGGCGATCGATCACCACGAACAGGGTCTGGTCGGCGCCGTAGGGCACGACCGCGGATGGTACGCCAGCTTCAAGCATGTGAGTTGCTCACGTCTTTGCTTACGATCTTCCGATCTCCATTAACGGGAAAAACCGGAAGAAGGTTCCTGGCCAGATCACAGGAAGCGCTTAAGACGTTTGTCGGTGGCGTGCGGCGGTGTCCGCCTACAGTCAGAGAAATTCTCTTAAGCGCGCCAGCTCGATGACGTGCTCGGGCGAGAGGATGTCGGTGACCAGCGGCGGCTGCGCCGCCGTGCGGATTTCATAGAGATGCCGGGTCGGCGCGGGCTTCTCCATGAAAGCCGAAATGCAGGCATCGAGCGTGCCCTCGCTCACTTGATAGGGCTCGCGGTCCGGCCGGCGCTGATTTCCGAGTGACGGCCATTTCTGCAGCACGGCGGGCGCGCTGAAATCGACCTTCGATGCGTCTCCCATCGTTCCCGCCTCACGCAAAAAGAACCCTGGCACGCAAAGCCTGCGTGCCAGGGCCATACCCATCGCTGCATCTCAAAGCCACGCCGCGACAACGCGGCGGCCGGGAAAAAGTTCCCGGCCGACGCTTAACTCGCGGCGGCTGCGATCCTGTGCCCTGGGCTCGCATGGCCCTGGCTGGTCTCGTCGCGACTGACCTCCGGCGGAAGGCCGGCAAAGCGCCGCAGGGCCTCGGCCATCTGCATCCGGCCCTGAACGCCGGTGATCACCACGTCGACCATCACAAAGGACGAGTGGAAATGGCCGTGCGCCTTCAACTGCTCGACCGGAACGCCCGTGGCGGCCATCGCTTCCGCATAGGCGACGCCCTCATCGCGCAGCGGATCGAACTCGCAGGTGACGACGAACGCCGGCGGCAGGCCGGCGACGTTACCGCGCAGCGGCGAGACGCGCGGATCGGCGCGGTCGGCCGGCGAGCAGTAGAGGTCCCAGAACCAGTACATCAGCGACCGCGTCAGGAAGTAGCCGATCGCATTGTCGTTGTAGGAGGGCCGATCCAAGGTGCAATCGGTGACCGGGCACACCAGCAGCTGACCAGCAATCTCGGGCCCGCCGCGGTCGCGCGCGAGCTGGCAGGTGACGGCGGCGATGTTGCCTCCGGCGCTCCACCCCGCGACCATCACCGGGCCCGGCTTGCCGCCGAGCTCCGCCAGATGCTCCGAGATCCAGCGCGTCGCCGCATAGCCGTCCTCGGCCGCGGTGGGGAAGCGATGCTCCGGCGCGTGGCGATAGCCGACGCTGATGAACATCATGCCGGTCCGCCGCACCATGTCGCGGCAGAACGGTTCGTCCGACTGCTCGTCGCCGAGCACCCAGCCGCCGCCGTGGAAATAGACGACCGTCTGATGCGGCCCCGGCGTTGCCGGCTTGTAGACGCGATAGGGCAGCGGACCGCCGGCGCCGGGCAGGGTGCCGTCGACGATGTCGCCAATCAGCCGTCCCGCAGGCCGGCCCTTGTTGAACTCGTTGACGAAGGCGCGCGCGCCGGCTGCGCCCATCGACTCGATCGGCGGCAGGTTCAACGAGGCCAGCAGGTTGAGCACCAGCCGCACGTCCGGCTGCAGCCTCACCACCTCGCCGTCATTGCATTGTGCGGCAACGTTCGGGCCCGTCAGCTTGAAGCCGAGCATGCCGCGGCTCGTGACCTCGTCGCAGATGCTGCGATAGGGACCGACGCCGCCGGTATAGGGCATCAGGCCCTGCACCTTGCCCGGCACGTTGGCGCCCGTGTACCAGGTGTTGGCGAGCCGGTGCAGCGTCAGCATCGAGCAGTCGGCCATGTGCCGGCCCCAGCCGGCCTGCGCCGTCGCGGTCGGCTCGATCGTGGTGAAGCCGGCATCGCGCAACTCAGCGAGGCGGTCGACGACCCAGTCGACATGCTGCTCGATCGACACCGCCATGTTCGACAGCACCGACGGGCTGCCGGGTCCGGTGATCATGAAGAAGTTCGGGAAGCCCTCGACCGTGAGGCCGAGATAGCTCTGCGGCCCCTGCGCCCAGACATCGGTGAGCGACTTGCCGCTCCGGCCGGTGATCGGATGCACGGCGCGGATCGCGCCGGTCATGGCGTCGAAGCCGGTCGCGAACACGATGACGTCGACGTCGATGCTGCGCTTAGCCGTCGTGATGCCGCCTGCGGTGATCGCCTTGATCGGCTCCTGCCGCAGGTTGACCAGCGTGACGTTCGGGCGGTTGTAGGTCGCGTAGTAATTGGTGTCGAGGCAGGGACGCTTCGCCCCGAACGGATGATCGTGCGGCATCAACGCTGCCGCCGTCTCCGGATCCTTCACGGCCGCCGAGATCTTCTCGCGAATGAGGTCCTGGACGATCTTGTTGCCGTCGACATCGACGGCCTGGTCGGCCCAAAGCTGCGTCAGGATGTGGACGAGATCGCCCGCCGCCCAGGCACGTTCAAACCGCTCACGACGCTCGGCATCGCCGAGCTGCCAGCTCACGACGGTTTGCTGCGGATAGGGCACGCCGGCCATCGACTGGCGCGCCTGCTCACGATAGGCCGCGCGATCGCTCTGGAACAGGTCCCGGCGATCGGCCGGCGCGGGACCGTTATGCGCGGGCAGCGCGAAATTCGGCGTGCGCTGGAACACGGTGAGATGCGCGGCCTGCTCGGCGATCAGCGGGATCGACTGGATGCCTGACGAGCCTGTCCCGATCACGGCGACGCGTTTTCCCGCGAGGTTGACGCCGTCATGCGGCCAGCGCCCGGTGAAATAGACCTCGCCCTTGAAATCCTTGACACCGTCGATTTCCGGCGGCTTTGGCGCGGAGAGACAGCCGGTGGCCATGATGTAATGGCGGCAGGAGACCGGTGCGCCATTATCAGTGGTGAGCTGCCAGCGCTCGGTCGTCTCGTCCCATTTGGCTTCGGTGACCTTGGTCTTGAAGCGGATGTCACGGCGCAGATCGTAGCGATCCGCGACGAAGCCGAGATAGCGCAGGATCTCGGGCTGCGTTGCGTATTTCTCCGACCAGGTCCAGGCCTTGTCGAGTTCCGGATCGAACGTGTAGCTGTAGTCGATGGTCTGGATATCGCAGCGCGCGCCGGGATAGCGGTTCCAGTACCAGGTGCCGCCGACGTCGCCGGCCTCTTCGAGCCCGACGGCCGACAGGCCCGCCTTGCGCAAGCGATGGAGAAGGTAGAGGCCGGCAAATCCGGCGCCGACCACGGCGACATCGACCTGCTGGAGTGTTCCACTCGCCGCCTTGGACTCACGTGCGGCGACCATTGCGTCCGGCATGGTATTCCTCCCGTGTCATTTTGTTTTGCCGGCAGGCTAGCCCTGCAGGCTCGGCTTGTCATCAGAGCAAGTGCAATCTTCGGTAGTCCGTTTGCGGCGTCATCGTGGCGGCGCGAACGTTACTTCAATGCACGCATCGCGACGCACAATGGCCGTGATTGCCCGGGGTAATCATGCCCGATCCGGCTGTGTATGCTTGCGGTTACAAGCCACGCGTACCCAGGGCGCCATGACCGAGTTGAGCGAGCGAACCAAAGCCAACATGGACGTCGTCCTGGAGGAGACGTGTCGCCAATTGCCGCATGGCGGCGATCACGACAGCCGCAAGTTCATCGCCGAGCGTCTGATCGAGGCCGCACAGTCCGGCCACTCCACGCTCGGCGAGCTCGGCATCATCGCGCGACGTGCGCTGGCGGAGATCATAGCCAAGGGCAATTAACTTGGCATCGCAGAGCTTGCCTCGCCGCGAGCTGCAGACGTAACCTGCCAACGACCCTTTCCGCGCCTCGAGATTCCCTGGATGCGGTGGCTGTTTGCACTCGTTGCGGCCTCTTCATGTCTTTGCTGCGCCGGTGCCGCCGTCGCGCAGGCGGTCGGCCAGTTTCCGTTTGCGTTGACGCGCGAAGGCCAGATGCTCGGCGCCGTCAAAGGCGAGGTGGCATCCTTCAAGGGCCTGGCTTATGCAGCGCCGCCGGTGGGCAGCCTGCGCTGGCGCCCGCCGCAGGCCTTGCCCGAGAGCTCGGAGATGAGCACGGCCTACGACTATGACGCGCCCTGCCTCCAGCCGTCGCTGCCGACCGCCCGCGAAGATTGCCTCACGCTCAACGTGTTTCGTCCCTTTGGCGTCGATGGGCCGCTGCCGGTCATGGTGTTCATCCATGGCGGCGGATACGTCGCCGGCACCGCCAATGATCCGTTGTTCGATGGCGCACGGTTCGCGCAGGCCGGGCTCATCATCGTGACCGTGAATTATCGCTTGGGCGCACTCGGCTGGCTCACGCATCCCGCGCTGTCGGAATACGGCTCCGGCAATTTTGGCCTGATGGACCAGATCACGGCGCTGCGCTGGGTCCACGACAATATCGCGGCCTTCGGCGGCGATGCGAACAACGTCACGCTGTTCGGCAACGGCGCCGGGGCGACATCGATCGCGCTGCTGATGCTGTGCACCCAGTCACGCGATCTCTTCCAGAAAGCCATTCTGCAATCGGTGCCCGGCCGCGTGCGCCTGCCGTCGTCGCAGGAGGCCGAGACTACGGGCCGGCAGTTCGTCGCCGCACTCGGGCAAGAGGCCGATTTGCGCGTCGTCGCGCCGGCGCGCCTTCTCGCCGCGGAAAAGCGTCTCTTGGGCAAGACGCCGCGCAGCTTTGCGCCGGCGGTAGATGGAAACCTGGTGACGGAAGACATCGCCGCCGGATTCGCCGCGGGTCATGAGAGCCGCATTCCCCTCATCATCGGCTCGAACGACGACGAAACCCGCTTCGACAGCGAGCTGGAGGTCAAGGAGGCGCTGTCATCGTCGAGTGAAAGCATTGATGAGTTGCGCAGGCTCTATCCCGAAGCCAAGAGGCCGTCCGACCTTGCGGCGGGCTTCTACACCGACAAGGTCTTCTCCGAGCCGGTGCGAATGCTGGCCCGGCTTCACGCCGCGACGGGCGCGCCGACCTTCCGCTATCGCTTTGCCTATGTGCCGGAAGCGCGGCGCGGCAATGCCGATGAAGGCCATGGGCGGGAGTTGCAGTTCATCTTCGGCGTCGAGGGCGTGCCCGGCGCGGGCATCTTCTCGCGGCGGGATCGCGAGCTTGCCAACCGCCTGCGCACCTACTGGATCAACTTCGCCAGAAGCGGCGATCCCAACGACGCCGAGCTGCCGCATTGGGATGCGGCCGCGGATCGCGACCATTTGCTGCTGATCACGAACGATCGCATCGCGAGCGGCGACGATCCTTGGGGAGAGCGTCTGGACCGGCTCGCGGGCGAGAGCAAAAGATGAGTTGGGGTTAGGCCGCGAGCTCGACGCGCGGTGCCGGGCTCAGCCGGTCTTCCTCCAGATAGTCCATCGCGCCGTCCTTCTCGACGGCATAGAACTGCTGGCCTTCCTTGGACCGATAGGCGGCGCGAACGACGCCGCGGCGGCCCTTGTCACTGTTGACGACGTCCCCCAGCGCAAACTTCTTCATCTCACGTCTCGCTTGTCTTCTGGCCGATTCCTTCGGCCACGGGGGCGATTGTGGGCGGCAAATCGTTAACGACTTGCTAACCATGCCGGTTTGCCTATGCTCGCCGCGAAGCGCGCGGGCGTTTAATCCGCGCATGTTGTTAACGAGACGAGCCGGCACAAATGACGCGATTTCCGACCCTGTTTCTGTCCCATGGCGGCGGCCCCTGGCCCTTCATGGAGGACCGGCGGGTGCAATATGCCAAGACCGCCGCGGAGTTCGGCCGGCTGCCGCAGCTTCTGCCCGCGCGGCCGAAGGCGGTGCTCGTCATCACGGGCCATTGGGAGGCCGACGCCTTTACCGTGTCGACCTCGGCGCATCCGCCGATGGTGTACGACTATTACGGTTTCCCCGAGCATACCTACCACATCACATATCCGGCGCCGGGCCAGCCCGAACTGGCTGCGGAGGTGAGGGCGCTGCTCAAGCACGCGGGCCTCGACTGCCGGGAAGATCCCAATCAGGGCTTTGACCACGGCACCTTCGTGCCGCTCGGCCTGATGTATCCGAACGCCGACATGCCGATCGTGCTGCTGTCGCTGAAGGCGAGTTACGACGCGGCCGAGCACATCAAGGTCGGGCAGGCCATCGCCCTCCTCCGCGACGAGGGCATTCTAATCGTCGGCAGCGGGCTCACCTATCACAACATGCGCGGCTTCGGGCGGGCCGAGTCCAAACCCGTTTCCTATGATTTCGAGGCCTATCTGAACGAGGCGATCAGCAATCCGGATGCTGCGCGCCGCAACGCGATGCTGGTCGATTGGGAGAATGCGCCGAGCGCGCGTCTCGCCCATCCGCGCGAGGATCACCTGCTGCCGCTGATGGTCGCGGCCGGCGCTGCCGGCAGCGACGTCGGCAAGCGCGTGTTCGTCGACGAGGTCGCAAGCGTCGCGATGGCGTCGTATATGTTTGGGTGAATACGTATACTCGTCGGACGGATTGGGTCGCGTACCGATAAACCCCGCGGCATCATCCACGTCGCTTTGCTCCAATAGGGACCAAATTCGTGCGGAATACCGTATGTCGCGAGGGGGCGATCGCGTCGGCTTTGGCTGCGTCATCGCGAGGTCCGGTCTCGCCTCACAAGCCGACAAATCGGCGGACGACGCAGCAAACCAGCTATGGGCTAACGAGAGACATTGATGGCTCGCTGCAAGAGCGGTAGGCGCGGTCACTGTTGGAGGGAGTGCTGACGCTGCGTGGGTGCAGCATTTCGCTGCTCAAAAACTAAAATACGGGGGGTGCGGGATGGCGGCGCAAATGCATCCGATGACGAACAAGGCTGCGGCAGCAATGTGATTTGCACGCCGACGCCATTCGTCAGTTGCCGACCGTTGCCATTCAGCACGAACAATCATTGCGGCTATTGCGATCGGAACGCTGCCCCCGATGACGCTGCACTGCGTTTCGTAGGTGAGAGCGCTGTTGATAGGCGCAGCGTAAGCGGCCGCTAGAAGCGAAAAGGCAACGAGCGGAGATGAGAGGACGCAGAGCACGAAGAGAGCCGCGCAAGCAGCCAGGATCGTTGGCAGCGGCCGCATGGCAAGCACGAATGCTGCATTATCCATTTGAGAACGAAGCGTCGGGGACAACATCGCAAACCAGACACCGCTGAAACATGTAACGAGTGCGATCCCTGCTCCGAACAAGGTAACGCGGTTTGCGCCCGCGGCAAATGCAGCTTGCGCCCGGGACCTTAAAGGCGGCACGAAGAGGGCGGCGGTTGGTACCAGCACGGCCAAGTATGCGATTGAGTTTAGAAGAACGCCGCCCATGCCGGCAATGAGCGCAACATGCAGCCGATCACGCGTGATCGCGAAGGCGATACTCAACACCGCTGCACTGGCGGCAGTCGCCCGCAGCGCAACTGTGTGGGCATCGTCATTGCCCATGAAAAGGCCTGTAAGCGCGAACGGAAAGACGAGAGCCAATGCTGGGACAGCCGTTGCCTCGAATGTAATTGCTCGATCCGACGTTACGAAGAGCCCGATCAACGCAGCCAAACTGAATACCGACGTGAGAGCGGCAGTATGCGACGTGTAAAAAACCGGCCACGGGATAGTCAGCAATCCCAATGCACCGAAAGATATTGCGTTGCTCGCGGTTGTTCCCATCAACGCCACAGCTGCGACGACGAGAATTGTAGTCTCGATCCGAACCAGGATTGAATCCCCAGACCAGCGTCGAATGCCGTCAAGGCCAGCGATGGCAACGGCGAGCCAAAAAATCGAGATGAAACATGCGTTGAGCGTCAACAAGACGCTTTCATTAGCCGTCGACCATAATGCCGAGTAATTCGACGAGATCGCAGCGACGCCAACGATGCCAATCCAGGCGAGCGGTACCAAAAGACGTGGCAATTGCGTCGAATGCAAGATCATCGACGGCCTGCGAGATTGAGGAGCATTTGCGTCACGACTTTCGCAGCCTTGGCAGTTGCCTCGTTACTACCTTAAGCGGCGCGACCAAACAAAATCTTGCAACCGCATCGTAAGTCCGCTTTCAGCAGGTGCGGAAAGTCGAAGAACAAATCGAGACCAGTCGCTTAGGGTCAAAACCGGCTATGGCAGCCAGCCCTGTTCTGCGTCCGCTCTGCTCGGCGGATCACGCTATCGGCTAATCCGCCCTCACATTCGGCGGGACGCCATCAGGCCGCGATAAAGCGCGGCGTATTCGCCCGCGCGGTTGCGCCAGGACACGTCGGTCGCAAGACCGCTCAATTGCAGCCGGCGCCAGGTCGCCTTGTCATGGAAGGCGGCGTTCGCCTTGCGCAGTGTGCCGGCGAGGGCATCGGCCGTCACCGGACCGAATTTGAAGCCGGTGGCGTCGCGTCCGGCCTCGCCGATATCGACGATGGTGTCCTCGAGGCCGCCGACGCGGGAGACGATGGGCACTGCGCCATAGCGCAAGGCGCAGAGCTGGGTCAGCCCGCACGGCTCGAACCGCGACGGCACGAGCAGCGCGTCGGAGCCGGCCTGGATCAGATGGGCCAGTATTTCGTCATAGCCGATCAAGACTCCGATCCGACCGGGATTGGCACGCGCGACGGCCTGATAGCGATCCTGCAGATCGCGTTCGCCGCTGCCGAGCAGCGCAAGCTGCATGCCCTGGTCCAGGATCGTCGGGATCGCCTCGAGCAGAAGATCAAGCCCCTTCTGCCAGGACAGCCGGCTGATGACGCCAAGCAGCGGCGCTTCGTCTGAGGAATCGAGATTGAATTGCTGCTGAAGCACCGCCTTGTTGGCGGCTCGGAATGCGATGTCTTGGGTGCTGAAGCGATAGGCGATGTGCGGATCGGTTTGTGGATTCCACACGTCGACGTCGATGCCGTTGAGGATGCCGCTGAGCACGCTCGAGCGCTCGCGCAGCAGGCCGCCAAGCCCCATGCCGCCTTCGTCGCTCTGGATTTCATGCGCGTAGGTCGGCGATACCGTGGTGATGCGATCGGCGAGCTGCAGGCCGGCTTTCAAGAAGCTGATGCCGCCGAAATATTCGAGACCGTGGACGTCGAACGCGGCGTCCCGCGGCAGGCCGATCGCGCCCGCCAGCGTACGATCGAATTTGCCCTGATAGGCCATGTTGTGAATGGTCATCACTGTGCCGGGCCGCGGCCTGCCGTCGTAGTGCAGATAGGCCGGCGCGAGCCCGGCCTGCCAGTCATGGGCATGCACCACGTCAGGCACGAAGGCCGGAACGAGACCGTGGCCGATGTCCGCGGCCACGCGCGCCAGCGCCGCGAAGCGCACGCCATTGTCCGGCCAGTCGACGCCCTCCGCGGTGACGTAGGGATTTCCGGGCCGGACATAGAGATGGGGCACGTCGAGCACGAACAGGTCGAGCCCGTCACGGGATCCGGCGAGCAGGCGGCCCGGGCCGCCGAAATAATCCGGCCAGCTCCGCAGCTCTTCCGCGCCCGAGAGTAGCCGGATCACGTCCGGATAGCCCGGCATCAGCGTGCGCATCTCGATGCCGTGGGCCTTCAGCGCAATCGGCAGCGCACCGGCGACATCCGCGAGGCCGCCGGTCTTGACGATGGGATAGACTTCAGAAGCGACCGCGAGGACGCGAACAGGCGTCATGTATTGAGCCTGTCGAGCATCGGCTGGGTGACGAGCGAGATGCCCTGTTCGGTGGTGCGGAAGCGTTTGGCGTCAAGCTCCGGATCCTCGCCGATGACGAGTCCCTCCGGAATCTCCACGCCGCGGTCGATCACGACGTTCTTCAGCCGCGCGCCGCGGCCGACATTGACGTAAGGCATGATCACGGCGTTCTCGACATTGGCATAGGAGTTGATGCGCACGCCGGTGAACAGCAGCGAGCGGCGAAGCGACGCGCCGGAGATGATGCAGCCGCCCGAGACCAGCGAGCTCACCGCCTGGCCGCGCCGGCTCTCCTCGTCATGGACGAACTTGGCGGGCGGCGTGATCTCCGCATAGGACCAGATCGGCCAGGCGCGGTCGAACAGATCGAGCTCCGGCACCACGTCGGTGAGGTCGATATTGGCCGCCCAATAGGCGTCCACCGTGCCGGCATCGCGCCAGTAGGCGCGGGGATCGCTGCCCGAGCGCACGCAGGAGGTCGAGAATTGATGTGCGATCGCGCGGCCGTTCTTCACGATATAGGGGATGATGTCCTTGCCGAAATCGTGGCTCGAGTTCGGGTCCTCGGCGTCGCGCTTCAACTCGTCGAACAGGAATTTCGCGTTGAACACGTAGATGCCCATGCTGGCGAGCGAGACGTCCGGCTTGCCCGGCATCGGCGGCGGATCCTTGGGCTTCTCAAGGAACTGCATAATCCAGCCGTTCTCGTCGATATGCATGATGCCGAAGCCCGAAGATTCCGCGCGCGGCATTTCGAGGCAGCCGACGGTCACGTCTGCGCCGCTGTCGACGTGCTGACGCAGCATCACCTCGTAGTCCATCTTGTAAATGTGGTCGCCCGCCAGCACGACGATGAAGCGGGCGTTGTGCGACTCGATGATGTCGATGTTCTGGTAGATGGCATCCGCCGTGCCGACATACCACATGTTCTCCGAGACGCGCTGGCTCGCAGGCAGGATGTCGAAGCTCTCGTTGCGCTCGGGCCGGAAGAAGTTCCAGCCCATCTGCAGATGCCGGATCAGGCTGTGCGCCTTGTATTGGGTGGCAACCGCGATGCGGCGGATGCCGGAGTTCACCGCATTCGACAATGCGAAATCGATGATACGGGATTTGCCGCCGAAATAGACCGCGGGCTTGGCGCGCCGGTCGGTCAGCTCCAGCAGCCGGCTGCCGCGACCGCCGGCAAGGACAAACGCCAAGGCCTGGCGGGCAAGCGGCTCATTTCCGGCGGCACTCATGTGATCCTCCCACTTATCTGGCGCAAGCTCAGGCCTTCGCGAAGTGCCTTCCGGCCGCGCACCATTGGAACCGATAGTAGCGGTACGAATAGTAAATCGGGAAGACGCTTGTTGGTTGCGAATGCATGGGAAGCTTAACGCTTTGCCGGGGCGCGCCCGCTCGCCCATACCGACGCCGCGGCTTGACAGCGGCGCGGGCGAGGCGTCGTCCGCTGGTCACAATTGAGGCATACGCGGCCGTCTTGTGCGCTGCACTCGAATTCGAGCCTTTGACTTGGCGCAAGGATGCTCGATCATACGGCTGCGATGCTCTTCCGAACGAAACGTCAGACAGGGAGTAAGACGATGAGTATCTGGAAAGTGGCGATTGCCTGCTCGCTGACGGTCGGGGTCATGGCCGGCCAAATCCAGCAGGCGGCAGCGGCGCCGATGCCGACCAATGTCGCGACCATGAAGGCTGCGGCTGGCGATGACGTCACACAGGTGCATTGGCGCGGCGGTGGATGGGGCTGGGGTCTCGGTGGCCTTGCAGCGGGTGCGATCATCGGCGGCGCCATCGCCAGCGGAGCGCCTTATGGTTACGGCTACTATGGCGGCGGGCCATATTACGGCGGCTACGGTTACCCCGGCTACGGCTATGGTTACGCGCCGGCCTATTATGGCTACGGCTATGGACCAGCCTATCCGCGATACTATCGGCCCTACCGTCCATATTACGGCTATTATCGGCCGTACCGGGTCTATCACCGTCACTATTTTCGCGGCTATTGGTGAGCGGTCGTTGCCTGGGCATGACCTGGAAAGCTGCTTCGCTCTTTCCCGGATCATGCTCTAGATAGGTTCATGCAGACGAGATGCGCGAGCACGATCTCGCGGCACCGAATTTGGTGTCAGTGGGAAGCGCAAAGCTCGCCGCTCATGTTCGGTTTGTAATCAAGGGAATGTGAGGCGAGGACAAAATCGCTGACTTGTCGCTGCCGGTTGAAACGATCGTTCTCCTTTTGCCGACGCCGACAACAGCAGCATTGCTATTCGAAGCCGGTCTCTTGCAGTCGATGATGCGTCCGCCAAGATCAAATGGACGATAGAATCGGGAGACCGGCCATGGGTCTGCAAGAAACAAGAATCGAATCGCTTCCCTTCGTCACCGCTGAACTCAATTACCTCGCGCCGGTGTCCGGCACGCCACGGACCTACGCCTTCGATCCGCCGCCGGGGGAGCCGAAGAGCACCTCTCTGCCGGAGCCGCATCGGGTTCCGATCTTCGATGCGCGATTGATTGCGAACAACTTCTCCCTGGATCGCGAAGGCTTTGCGCTGGTACGTCATCCGAACCGGGTGAAGGACTTTTACAACGATGAGGAAATCCGCGCCGTCTATTATCCCGCGGTCGAAGCCTTCCTGCGCGCGACGCTGAAGGCCGACCGCGTCGTCATCTTCGATCACACCGTGCGCAAGCGCGTCGCGGGCGCCGCCGATATCCGCGACGGTGGTCCGCGCCAACCGGCGACGCGCGTCCATGTCGACCAGACCATCGTCTCCGGCGCCAACCGCGTGCGCGAGCATCTGCCCGGCGAGGCCGATGAGCTGCTCAAGGGGCGCGTCCAGGTGATCAATCTCTGGCGGCCGATCCGCGGACCCTTGCGCGATTCACCGCTGGCAATGGCTGACGGCACGACGGTTGCGCCCGAGGATCTCGTCGCCTCCGATCTCATCTATCCCAATCGTCGCGGCGAGACCTATTCGGTGAAATTCAATCCGAACCATCGCTGGTTTTATTTCCCTGAGATGACGCCGGACGAGGCGCTGCTGCTCAAATGCTATGACTCTGCGAGCGATGGCCGCACCCGTTTCGGGCCGCACACGGCCTTTGTCGATCCGACCACGCCGCCGGATGCCGCGCCGCGCGAGAGCATCGAGGTGCGCACGCTGGTCTTTCACAAACAGTAACAATGTGTGATGCCACTGCCGGGCATCGCCCGGCAGTGGCTTGGGAACCAAGGGGAACCTGGCGACGTTGCAGCGC
The DNA here is from genome assembly GCF_053592855.1 of Bradyrhizobium sp. T-1. Lineage (NCBI taxonomy): Bacteria > Pseudomonadati > Pseudomonadota > Alphaproteobacteria > Hyphomicrobiales > Nitrobacteraceae > Bradyrhizobium > Bradyrhizobium sp. T-1. Next base: position 2,413,815 of record NZ_CM132115.1, read on the forward strand.
GGGGCAGGGTAACCGGGAGCGGTGCCGTGCGAGCGCAGCCGACGCTACTGTTTTGTCTGACCACTTTCTCGCTTTCAGCATTTTCCGTCGCCCACGCCGAAAGCGGGCTTGCGTCATACTATGGATATGGAAAAGCCGGCAGGGGCGGCGAGCTGACCTGTGCGCACCGGACGCGTCCGTTCGGCAGCGTGCTCAGAGTGTCCTACAGCGGGCGGACGATCCAATGCCGTGTCAATGATCGTGGTCCCTTCATCCGCGGCCGCATCGTCGATCTATCCGTGCCCGCCGCCCGCGCGCTCGGCATGATGAGCGCAGGCGTGGTGCGGGTCTCGGTGGAATAGCACTGCTGTCGCGCTATAGTGCTGCTCAAAGCAAGGGGGCGCTATGGCCAGGATCAGGGTCGGTCTCGTCGGCTGCGGCTTCGTGTCGGAGCTGCACATGTATGCGTTCCGGCGCGTCTATGGTGTCGACGTCGAGGTTGCCGCTGTTGCCGCGCGCGGCGACCATGTCGTCGAATTCGCGGCCCGCCATAACATTCCGCGGGTCTATCGCAGCTTTGCGGAATTGGTCGCCGACCGCGTGCTCGATGTCGTCGACATCTGCACCCCGCCCAATCTTCATGCCGAGATGATCATCGCCGCCATGCAGGCCGGCAAGCACGTCATCTGCGAAAAGCCCTTCGCCGGCTATTTCGGTCGCGACGGCGACAGGCAGCCGATCGGCAAGCACGTGCCGAAGGCGCTGATGTATGAGCGTGTGCTGGAGGAGATGGACCGCACCCGCGCCGCGATCGAAGGCACGGATAAGCTCTTCATGTATGCCGAGGACTGGATCTACGCGCCGGCCGTGACCAAGACCGCCGAAATCCTCAAGGCAACGAAAGACAAGATCCTGTTCATGAAGGGCGAGGAGAGCCATTCCGGCTCGCATGCCGCCCATGCCGCGCAATGGGCGATGACCGGCGGCGGCTCGCTGATCCGGATGGGCTGCCATCCGCTTTCGGCCGTGCTCTATCTCAAGCAGGTCGAAGCCAAGGCGCGCGGCGAGATCATCAAGGTTGCCAGCGTCACCGGCGATGTCGGCAATGTCACGGCCGGCCTCAAGCCCGAAGAGCGCAGCTACATCAAGGCCAATCCGGTCGATGTCGAGGACTGGGGCACGCTGACCGCGACCTTCTCAGATGGCACCAAGGCCACCGTGTTCTCCGGCGACATGATCATGGGCGGCGTGCGCAATCTGATCGAGACCTACACCAGCGGCGGGTCCTTGTTCGCCAACATCACCCCGAACACGCACCTGATGAGCTACCAGACCTCCGAGGAGAAGCTCGCGAGCGTCTACATCACCGAGAAGGTCGACCGCAAAACCGGCTGGCAGTATGTCTGCCTCGAGGAGGAATGGACGCGCGGTTATCTCCAGGAGATCCAGGATTTCATGGAATGCGCCGCCACGGGACGGCAGCCACTGTCGGACCTCGCGCTGGCCTACGAGACAATCAAGGTCAACTACGCCGGCTATTGGGCGGCGGAGGAGGGACGGCGCGTGGTATTGTAAGATGCCGATGCGCGTGCGCTGCTACCAGGCTCCGACAGCCATCATCACGACAATGGTCATGCAGGAGAGGCAGGCAATCGACGCAGCGTAGAACTCGGGCGTATTCAATGTTGCCTCCTGAAACGGATGCCTTTCACAGATATTGTTGCTGGGGCGTGATTATTCCCTCGGGCGCTTCAATCCGGCCTCGTGTTGCGAGTCGACCCCATCCGGATCGGCGGGATCGTCGTCCGGCAGAAAGAGCTTTGGATGTTTACCCGTGAGCAGAAGCTGCTTGCGCATCTCGGCAAGGCGGGCGCGGCAAAATTCCTTGTAGAGCAGTTCGAATATGGCGGGCATCGTGACCCCCATCGTTGCAAATCTACAATTTGAAAATTGCTAACCGCCGGTGCAGGGCTCGGTCATGCGAGCCGGTGCCGACTAAAACAAACCAGCGCCGAACGCGGCTGGTTGATTGGTTTGTACGTACGATGATGAAGCAGGGCTCATTATCTAGATCACACTCTAGAAGATTTTTATTTCAAAAAGACTTCGTCTCACAACCTGTGCGGAGCCCTTTGCGGTCAAAAATCCAACTACAGCGCGAAGAGAGTTACCTTTGGATGCAAGCGCCATCCGCTACAACGCCGTTCGTCGGGTTGGTGCCAGGCCGTGGCGAATGCCAAGTGTGCGCCGCCATTCTTCTGCTCTTGCAGGAGAAGATGGCACGCGCGGCCGTCGGCGGCCGTTCTTGAGAACGGCCTAAGCGCCGGCTAAGGCGGGGGAAGAGACAGCGTCCGCGGCGTGCGCCTCACGCTCCGTAAGTCGATCCCTTCGGCAGCGGAAACACCGGGTCTTGCGTGCGGATGTTGGTCGGCCACACCACGGAGATATGCTCGCCAGCGTTCTGCATCACCACCGGCGTCGAGCGTTCGTTCTGGCCGGAGAGCGGCGTGCCCGGCGGGAAGAACTTCACACCGTAGCCCTGGATGGTGCCGCCGGGCGGGATGTCGACGTCGAGCGCGGCCTTGCGAATGGCCTCCGGTTCGAAGCTGCCATACTTCTCTTTCGCCACCGGCAGCACGTTGTTGAGCAGCACCCAGGTCTGGTTGAAGCCCATCGAGCAATGCGGCGGCACGTCGGTGGCGCCGGTCTTGGCCTGGTAGCGCGTGACCATGGTCTTGATCAGGTCGCCGATGCCGGGCGCGAGCTTCGAGGCATCGAGCAGCTGCGCCGGCACCGGATCGATGTTGCAGAAATTGTCGATGTCGGCGCCGAAGGTCGCGCGCAGCTTGTCGAGCTGGCTGTAGCCGGCGCCGGCGCCGAACAGCATCTTGAAGCGTAGGCCGCTTTCGCGGGCCTGGCGCAGGAACAGGGTGATGTCGGGATTGTAGCCGGCATGCGAGATCACATCGACCTTGGCGCGCTTGAGCTTGGTTACGAGCACCGACAGATCGGGTGCCGAGGCAGAATAGCCCTCACGCAGCACCACCTGGATGCCGGCCTCCTTGGCATAGGCCTCGTCGGCCGCGGCGACGCCGACGCCATATGGACCGTCCTCGTGGATCAGTGCGACCTTGACGTCCTTCGGCTCCATGCCGAGCTTGCCCTTGGCGTGCTCGGTGAGGAAGCCGGCAAAAGCCTGGCCGTACTGGTCGGAATGGATCTGCGCGCGAAACACATATTGCAGGTTCTTGTCCTTGAACACGGCGGTCGAGACCGCGGTCGTGATCCAGAGGATCTTCTTCTGCTGCTCGACCTTCGCCGCCATCGGCACGGCATGCGCGCTGGAATAGACGCCGTTGATGATGTCGATCTTTTCCTGGCTGATCAGGCGCTCGGCCTCGTTGATGGCGACGTCGGCCTTGCTCTGGGAGTCGGCAGAGACGGGCACGATCTTGGTCTTGCCCCCGATGCCGCCCTTCTCGTTGACGAGATCGATGGCGATCTGCGCGCCGACCGAGGAGGCGACCGAGCCGCCGGCGGCGAATGGTCCGGTGAGATCGTAGATCAGGCCGATGCGCAAATTCTCGGCTTGCGCCTGGGCCCGGGTCCAATCGAGGCTGAGTGTGGCGGCGGCAGCCGCCGTACCCTTCAGCAGCTGCCTGCGTGAAGTCGGCATCCTATCCCTCCCTCCGAACCGTCGTTTGCGACTGGCTTTACTTTTTTGGCGAGTATTTGGATGGCATGCACGAAAGTCAACATGCGCCGCACTAGGCAATTCGGACGCGCAGCCGTCCGAGATCACGCCGGCATTTTTCCCTGAGTATCATTCTTTTTGCGATGCGCTGATGGAGCGACTGCCTTGCTGCCGCTTGATCGGGATCATTCGATGGCGCTGCATCAGTTCGGGCGCGAGCATCCACTTGTCACGCGTGCGTTTTCAGCTTCGTCCCCGGTGCGGCAGCGTCTCCCGCAATTGTGATGGTTTTGCTCCATCCGTTCGCAGCGGGCCAGGGTTCATGACCGGCATTCGGCTTGTGCGCTTCGGAGGTTGCGTGCCATCCTAGCGGGGCAAATTGCACGGGAAGTCCAATTTCCGGCTTGGCCATCGCGCCACGTTAAGGGTGGAACACAAAAGCTTAGGGAGAAGAGACATGGTGTGGACGCTTCGTTTTGCGGGGCTGGCTTGCGCTGGCCTGTTGCTGTCCTCGGTCAGTGCCTTGGCAGGGCCCAAGGTCGTGTCCGGCCCGGGTGCCGATCCCGGATGCTTCAAGCCCTGGTCGTCCCAAACCAAGTTCTTCCAGTGGGACAAGAAGCCCGGGCCCTACAAGATTGCACTCGTCAACGGCTTCGTCGGCAACACCTGGCGCATCCAGATGGTGAAGACCGCGAAGGCCTTCGCCGCGCAGCCCGGCATCAAGGAGAATATCAAGGAGTTCAAGGTCGTCTCGACCGGCACCGATGTTGCAGCGCAACTCGGCGCGATGGAGGACTTCATCAATCAGGGCTTTGACGCCATCGTCACCATCGCGGTGGCGCCTGACGGCTTCGACCGCATCATCCGCCTCGCCGACAAGAACAACGTCGTCGTGGTCCCCTTCGACAACGTCCTCGACACCGACAAGGTGATGATGGTCAACGAGGACCAGAAGGAAATGGGCCGCATGTCGGCGAAATGGCTGATGGATGAGAGCGGCAAGAAGTCCGGCGACATTCTCGAGGTCCGAGGCCTGCCGGGCAATTCGGTCGACCGCGACCGCCATCTTGGCTTCCGCGAGGTCATGGAAGCGCCGGGCAACAGCTTCAAGATCACCGAAGTGGTCGGCAATTGGGACACCGGCACCTCGCAGAAGGTGACGGCGGACGCGCTCGCGGTGCACGGCCATTTCGATGGCGTGTTCACGCAAGGTGGCTCCGATGGCACCGTGCAGGCGATGATGTCGGCGAAGCACCCGTTCGTCCCGATGTCGGGCGAGGGCGAGAACGAGTACCGCAAGCAGATTGCCGATCACGCCAAGGACGGGCTCAAGGGCATGTCCTACGGCCAGTCGCCAGCGCTGGTCGCCATCGCCACCAAGGCGGCGATCTCCGCGCTGCAAGGCAACGTCATGCCGCAGCTGATCTCGATCCCGATCCCGGTTGCGACCTACAAGGACCTGAAGCCCGGCACCAACTACTGGCCGGACCTCAACGCGAACTTCTTCGCGCCGAACCAGTTCACGCCCTGCGGCGTCAACTTCACGGCGCCGGAGATCATGTCGCAGAGCGAAAAGAACACCCAGTGAGCGCATTGGAGATGTTGCGGTTGCGGCCCGGCTTTCGCCGGGCCGCTGCTGCGTGAGCCCTGCCATGTCGGATGCTGCTCTGACCTCGCCCGCCTTCCTCGCCTTGTCCGGAATCTCCAAGCGTTACGCCGGTGTGCGCGCGCTCGAAGGTGTCGATTTTGCATGCGAGCGCGGCAAGATCCATGCGGTGCTGGGCGAGAACGGCGCTGGCAAGTCGACGCTGATCAAGATCATCGCCGGCGTCGTCCAGCCTGATGCGGGCACCATGCGGCTCGGCGGATCCGAGGTGAGCTTCGCGACACCATCCGCCGCCAATGCAGCCGGCGTCGTCTGCATCTTCCAGGAATTGTCGCTGATGCCCGACCTCTCGGTCGCGGACAACATCTCGATTGCATCACCGCCGCGCCGCTTCGGCCTCATCGATGCGCGAGCCCAGCGCCGCCGGGCCGAGGAGCTGCTGGCCGAGATCGGTTGCGAGGACGTCAATCCCTTGATGCGCGTGCGCGATCTGCCGCTGTCGCGCCGCCAGGTGGTGGAGATCGCCAAGGCGCTCGGCAAGAAGCCACAGCTTTTGATCCTCGATGAAGCTACGTCGGCTCTCACCAGTGCCGACGTCGAAAAGGTGTACGCCATGCTGGCGCGGCTCAAGGCCGAGGGCGTTGCCATTCTCTACATCTCGCACCGGATGCACGAGGTCGAGGCGCTGGCAGACCGCGCTTCCGTGTTTCGCAACGGGCGCCATATCGAGACCTTCGACAAAGGCAGGCGCTCGACCGCCGATATCGTTCAGCTCATGATCGGACGCGACATTGCGGCCCAATATCCGCCAAAGCCCGCGCGTGGATCGCCGAAGCCCATGTTGGCTGTCGAGAATTTGAGCTGGGACAAGAGCCTCGATGGCATCACGCTCCGCGTCGGTGCCGGCGAGATCGTCGGTCTCGGCGGGCTGGATGGCCAGGGCCAGAAATCCCTGCTGCTGGCGCTGTTTGGTGTGTTGCGCGGCGTCTCCGGGCAGGTCACCGTCGAAGGCCGCGAGGTGCGCCCGGGCTCACCGGCAGCGGCGAAGTCGGTCGGCATCGCGCTGGTGCCGGAGGATCGCAAGACAGAAGGCCTGATGCTGCCGATGTCGATCGCAGACAATCTGGTGATCGCCTCACTCGACGCGATTTCGACCGGACCTCTGGTCGACCGCGCGCGCGAGAACGAGGCCATCAAGCGCGCCATCGCGCGGCTGCAGATCAAGATCGGTGCGCCCGGCGACGCGGTCTCCACGCTTTCCGGCGGCAATCAGCAGAAGGTCGTTCTCGCCAAATGGCTGATGACCGATCCGCGCATCATTTTGCTCAACGATCCCACGCGCGGCATCGACGTCGGTACCAAGCAGGAGCTTTACCGGCTGATGCGCGAGCTCGCGGACCAGGGCGCGGCCATCCTGTTCTACTCGACCGACTATGACGAGCTCATTGGCTGCTGCGACCGGGTGGCGATCATGTATGACGGGCGCATCGTGCGCGAGCTCGAGGGTGACGATCTCAACGAGACCAACATCATCGCGAGCGCGCTGAACATCGACGCGGCGGCGCCTGGCACGCCCGGAGCTGCCCATGCTTGACGATGTCGCCATCAGGATTCGCCAGAACATCGGCATCGTCACCGCCGTCCTGTTGTTCTCCATCCTCTATCTGCTCTACAATCTCGCGCACCCCAAGGGCTTCTCGTCGGCGGTTCTGGTGCAGAACGGCGACGAGATTTTTGCGCTCGCCATGCTGGCGATGGCCCAGACCGTGCCGGTGCTGGCGTCGGGGCTGGATCTCTCCGTGGGTGCTGTCATGACCATGGTGGGATGTTTCGCGAGCTACCTGCTGACGGGCGCGGTGGACGGCACGCCGCTGCATCTCGACATCTTCGGCCTGCAACTCGGCCTCGGCACCTTCCCCGGCGGGATAAGCGGAATCCTGCTCGGCATCGTCGTGTGCCTTGCGACCGGTGCGCTGGCCGGCTTCATCAATGGCTGCATCGTCGTCTACGGGCGCATCCAGCCGATCATCGCGACTCTCGCGACCGGCGCTGTCTATATCGGCATCGCGCTGTTCCTGCGGCCGACGCCGGGCGGCAAGATCGACGAGGATCTCAATTGGGCGATGACCAATTCGCTCGGGGATTTCGCCGCGACCGTCCATATCTTCGATGACGGCGCAGCAAGCTGGTTTGCGCCGGTGGCCTGGATCCCGGTGCCGTTCGTGCTGCTCGTCCTGATCGCGCTCCTGGTCTGGGTGCCGTTCCGCCGCTCCGTGCTTGGCCGGGCCGTCTATGCGGTCGGCTCGGCCGAAGGTGCCGCCTATATGTCCGGCCTTCCGATCGACCGCGCCAAGATCGCGGCCTTCACGCTTGCCGGCTTCTTCGCCGGCTGCGGCGGCCTGTTCCTGGCCATCCAGACCTCCTCGGGCAATGCCGACATCCCGCAGGCTGGCGCCTATACGCTCAACTCCATTGCCTCCGTCGTCATCGGCGGCACGTCGCTGCTCGGCGGGACCGGCAGCGCGATCGGCTCGATCTTCGGTGCTATGGTCCTGCGCGTCATCTCGTTCTTCTTCCGCATCTTCGACATCGCGCCGCTGTTGCAGCCGCTGTTCGAGGGCTTGATCCTGCTGGCGGCGGTCAGCATCGGCGCGCTCGGCGTCCTGCGCGTCAAGAATACGCTGGAGCTGTTTCGATGAGTTCGGCCTCTCTCAGTCTCTCGCGCGATGACCGCCCGATCCTGATCGCGGCCCTGTTCATCCTCGTCATCCTGGTGGCGGGCACGATCTACACCTTTGCCCGCTTCGGCAGCGCGCCATTGTTGTCGCCGACCTATTTGCTGCAGCAGCTCCAGATCGGCGCCTTCCTCGGCATCGTCGCCGCCGGGATGATGATGGTGATCCTGATCGCGCAGATCGACCTATCGGTGCCTTGGACGCTCGCCGCCGCCGCGATGATGGCGACATCGATCGGCGGACCGCTTGCAATTCCGGTCGGGCTCGGGGTCGGACTGCTGGTCGGTCTCATCAACGGCATCGGGGTCGCGTATCTGCGCGTGCCGTCGATGATCTTCACCCTCGGCGTCAACGCGGTCATGCGCGGCCTGATGGTCGCTCATACCGGTGGCTATGCGCCGCAGACCGCCGCCACGGATTTGATGCGGATGCTCGCCGGCGACCGCACGCTCGGAATTCCCAACGCCCTGTTCGTCTGGGCCGCAGTGTCCGTCCTCGTCACAATCGTGCTCCAGCGCACGGCGCTCGGCCGCTACGTCTATGCCATCGGCAACAAGGAAGCGGCCGCCTATCTGGCCGGTGTCGACACCCGCCGCATCACCGTGATCTGCTTCGTCCTGTGCGGTGTCGCAGCCGCGCTCGCCGGCGTTCTGCTCGCCGGCTACTCCACCAAGGCCTATCAGGGCATGGGGGATGCCTATTTGCTGCCATCGATCGCGGCGGTCGTGATCGGCGGCACCAACATTCTCGGCGGCCGCGGGCGCTATCTCGGCACGCTGATCGGCGTCGTGCTGATCGTGCTGCTCAACAGCGTGCTGTCGATCATGGACATGCCGGAGGCCGGCCGCCAGGTCATCTACGGCCTCGTCATCATCTTCATGCTGCTGGTCTATGGCCGCGGTGAACGTGTGACGAGCTAGGACACAGACTCATCAATACGAAGCCCTAGCGCGATCGCGGCAAGCGAGGCAGATCGCTGCCATCCGTATTTTGGTCCTGACCCTGCCGCTTTCCAGATGTAACTGAGGCCGCCAGATCGTGGCGACGACGCTTTCAGAGGCGACGTCGCCGGTCACGCGCTGCTGCATATCCTGGAGTGCCAACGTTGAAATTCGCTGGAATCGCAACCCTCATCTCTTTGATTGTGAGTGCAAATTCCTTCCTGATGTCGTCGGAAGCTTTGGCCCAGTCCCGGCCCGACGATGAGATGTTCGATCCAATTAAAGTCATCAACGGAACGCAGATCTCGCCTGAGGTCTGCAAAGAGATGGAGGCGCGCGAAACCGCGGTCTGGGTCAGCATCGAGAGCAATGGATATTGCCTGAGATACTACGCCGCAGGGTTGAAGACGGACGGGACAAATCCACTGGCCGTCGTCTGGATACCGGGTGACGTGATGGGCGGGCCCAAAGGCGTGCGCCATCAAGCAGGGCTCGGCGTTGCAGCGATGATCGAGCAATCGCAAGAGCAGTTCGGACGATACGGCGTGCCGTTCATTTTCCTGGGTAGGCCGGGCACGTATGGAAGTGCGGGAAAGCATTACGACATCAGGCACACGCCACTGGAAGCGAAGCTGATGGCTTCTGCTGTCGATGCCTTGAAGTCGCGCTATCATATCGGCCGCTGGGTGCTTGGAGGGCATAGCGGAGGCGGGACGCTTGCGGCAGAGCTCCTTGCTCAGCGCAACGATCTTCAGTGCGTCGTTCTTTCTTCTCCGGCCGCGGCGTATCGCGCGCGATTGAAGGCGAGGGGATGGGTCGGCCGTTTGAAGACCGAAGTCTTCTTTGATCCCTACGATTCCGTGAACCAGATACCGGATCAACCTGCGCGCAGGATATTCCTGATCTCCGACCCGCGTGATTCCAACATCCCGTTTTCAACGCAGGAACTGTATTTCAACGGGCTCAAATCGCATGGACATGCGGCTTGGCTTGTTCCACTCACGAAGGCCCGAGGGCCGACCTATCATAGTCTCGTTGATTTCGGCCAGGCGGCGGAAGGAATGTGTGCAAGTGGGGTGGCGACCGAGGTCTTGCTACAAACCTTGCGTGCGATGCCGATGGAGTCGGATCGCATATCGAACTAGCCTGCCCAGGCAGGACACGTGTGAGGTTGACCCCGAACTGCGTCCGTCCCTTACACCGCCGCGCGCGTGTTGAGATAGATCGAATACAGCGAGGTCTGGCCGCAGATGTAGAGGCGGTTGCGGCGCGGGCCGCCGAAGCAGACGTTGGCGACGATCTCGCCGATCGGGACTGTGCCGAGATGGGTGCCGTCGGCTGCGTAGCCGAACACGCTGCGGCCCGCCGATGTCCAGATGTTGCCGTGGATATCGACGCGGAAGCCATCATAGAGCCCGTCCGGGCAGGTGGCGAACAGCGAGGCCTCTCCGACTGCTTGTCCCTTGACCTCATAGGACCAGATCGTCGGCGGCAGCCCGCTCACATGCGTCGCGCCGGTGTCTGCGACATAGAGGCGGGTTTCATCCGGCGAGAAGGCCAGCCCGTTCGGTTGCACCCGGTCGGACACGACGCGCGTGATGGCACCGGAATTGCCATCGATCCGGTAGACATTGGAGGCGCCGATCTCGGACGGACTCTGCTGCCCTTCATAGTCGCTGTCGATGCCGTAGGTCGGATCGGAGAACCAGATCGAATGGTCCGACTTGACCACGACGTCGTTGGGCGAATTCAACCGGCGGCCCTCGAACGCATCCGCCAGCACGGTGATCGAGCCGTCGTGCTCGGTCCGGGTGACGCGCCGCATGAAATGCTCGCAGGTCACCAGCCGCCCCTGGCGATCGGTGGTGTTGCCGTTGGAATTGAAGCTTGGCGCGCGGAAAACCGAGACCGATCCGTCGGTCTCGTCGAAACGCATCATCCGGTTGTTCGGAATGTCGGACCAGATGAGGTAGCGCCCGGCCGGAAAGTAGGCCGGGCCTTCGGCCCAGCGGCAGCCGCTGGTGAGTTTCTCGAGATTGACATGGCCGATGACCAGCCGCTCGAAGCGAGGGTCGTGGGCGACATAGGGGAGCATGTGTCCTCCTTGATGAGCCGCAGATTCTTGCAAGCTGCCTGCGTGCGGTCCTTACTGTGATCGACCCTGACAAATTTGCAAGCGTGCTTCGGCTCCTTGAGGGCAAAACGAAATGCCCGGGAGGGCCCGGGCATCACGCGTTCGCGGTGTCGTTCGTTCGCTTTCTACTGCGACAGCTTCACGAAGTTCGGAAACTTCAGCTTGCCTTCCGCGATCTTCTCCGGCCAGACCACGACCTGCTTCTGGTCCTGCCACTGGAAGACCAGGCCGGTCACCGCGCCCGGACCGGACTTGATGCCGTGGGTGAACTCGTCGTCCTTGCCGTAGAACTGGATCTTGCCGATCGTGCCCTCGAAGTCGGTCTTCTCGAGCTCGGCGACCATCTTGTCGGGATCGGTCGAGCCGGCGCGCTTGATGGCGTCGGTGATGATGTAGACCTCGTCATAGGCGGTGTAGCCGGTATAGGCCGGCGGCGTGCCGAACTTGGCCTTGAAGGCTGCCGCGAACGGCTTCGTCTTCGGGGTCACCGCGACGTCGGGCGTCGCGACCGCCAGCGACGGCACGCCGTCGGCGGCACCGTTGGTGTCCTTCCAGAAGGTCGGGCTCAGCGCCTGCGCGCTGATGCCGAACATCGGGACCGGCACCTGCTGGTTCTTCCACTGCACCGTCGGCTGCACGCCGACATGGGAGATGCCGGTGACGATCACGTCAGGCTTCTTGGCTTCGATGTTGTTGAAGATCGGCGTGAAGTCGGTGGTGTCGGGCGAGAAGCGGACATGCTCGACGACCTTCAGGCCGGCCTTGGGCAGGCAGGCTTCGTAGCCGACGTCGAGCGGCTTGGTCCAGGCGGCGTCTTCGCTCATGATCGCGACCGTCTTGAACTTGAGCTTGTCGACGAGGAGATCCTTCGCGGCGTCGCAGACGAGCTGGGCTTGCGCGGCCGAGGTCAGGTAGCCGTGGAAGGTGTACTTGTTCTTTTCATAGTCGTTGTGGATCGCCTTGGTGATCTCGTTCGAGGCGGCGCCCGGGGTGATCAGCGGCATCTTCAGCCGCGCCGCCCAGGGCTCCAGCGCCAGCACGACCTCGCTGATATAGCTTGCGATCACCGCCGAGACCTTGTCCTCGCTCACGGCGCGCTGGAAGGCGCGCACGGAATCGGCCGACGAGCTCTTGTTGTCATAAGTGACGATCTCGATCTTGCGGCCGAGGATGCCGCCCTTGGCATTGATCTCGTCGGCTGCGATCTGGGCGCCGCCGGGAGTTGCCGCGCCCGCGATCGACTGTACTTCGGCGATGACGCCGATCTTGATCGGATCGTTCGACTGCGCGTAGGCGGGCGCGGCGAGGCACAGCGCCAGCGCGGAGGTGAGGAGGGCGGAGCCCAGAAGCGTCGATGATCGCATGGTCGTTTCCCTTTCGTTGTTTGTTATTGATACGCGCGACTCAGAGAAAATCGGCGCCGGCTTCGCTCGCGAAGCGGCCGGGATCACCCTCCCAGACGATCCTGGCGTGCTCCAGCACATAGACGCGGTCGGCATGCGGCAGCGCGAAGGTCACATTCTGCTCGCCGAGCAGCACGGTGATCGACGTGGTCTGCCGCAGCTTCTCCAGCGCCTTGGACAGCAGTTCGAGGATGACCGGCGCAAGCCCCAGCGTCGGCTCGTCCAGGATCAGGATCTGCGGCTGCATCATCAGCGCGCGGCCGATCGCGAGCATCTGCTGCTCGCCGCCGGAGAGCGTCTGCGCCAGTTGGCCCTGCCGCTCCTTCAGGATCGGGAACAGCTCGAACAGCCAGGTGAGCTGCGCGGCGCGCTTGTCGTCGTCGAGGTGCTGCCCGCCGAGATCGAGATTTTCCCGCACCGTCATCTCGCCGAACAGCTCGCGCGATTCCGGGCACTGCACGAGGCCGCTGCGGGCGATCCTGGCGGGGCTCGTGCCGCGCAGCTTTTTGCCGCCGCGGATGATCTCGCCGCTATAGGGCAGGAAGCCGGAGATGGTATTGAACAGCGTGGTCTTGCCGGCGCCGTTGAGACCGACAATGGAGACGAACTCGCCCTCGTGGATGTGGATCGAGACGTTCTCCAGCGCCTGCGCCTTGCCGTAATGCACGCTGACGTTTTCGACCTGGAGCAGCGGCACCTTGTCCTTGAAGCTGGTCTCGGGCCGCGCATGGGTCTCGATGGCGCCGCCGAGATAGACCCGCCGCACGGTCTCGTTTCGCATGACGTCGTCGGCCTTGCCGGTGACGATCTCCTCGCCGAGATACATCGCGAGCACGCGGTCGACCAGCGCCGCGACGCTCTTGACGTTGTGGTCGACCAGCATCACCGCGCGGCCCTCATCGCGGAAGCTGCGGATCAGGTCGGAGAACACGTCGACCTCGGCGCGGGTCAGGCCGGCGAAGGGTTCGTCGACCAGCACGACCTTTGGGTCGCGCGCGATCGCTTTTGCAAGTTCGAGCCGGCGCAGATCGGCAAAGGGCAGCGTCGGCGGGCGGCGGTTCATCACGGAGCCCAGTCCGACGCGGTCGGCGATCCATTTGGCGCGCTCGACCAGCGCCTTGTCCGGAAACAGCATGAACAGGCTGTCCGGCAGCAGCGCTACCATGATGTTCTCCAGCACCGTCTGCCGGTTCAGCGGCCGCGAGTGCTGGAACACCATGCCAAAGCCCTTGCGCGCGATCTTGTGCGCCGGCAGGCCCGCGACGTTCTCGCCCTCGAACACGATGTCGCCTGCGGTCGGGCGCTCGATGCCCATCACGCTCTTCATCGCGGTCGACTTGCCGGAGCCGTTCGGCCCGATCAGGCCAAAAATCTCGCCGCCATTGACGTCGAAGCCGAGGTTCTTCACCGCGGTCAATCCGCCAAAGCGCTTGGTCAGGCCGCGGACTTCGAGCACGGGCCGGTTTGAAAGCCTCTGATCCATTACGGGCGAGCCTCGCGCGAGAGGGCCGCTCCGAGGAAGCCGCCGGGGAAGAACAGGACGACGAGCAGCGCCACCGCCGAGACGATGAAGGTCGCAAGCTCGCCGGTCGGACGCAGGAATTCGCCGGCGACGATCAGGAAGATCGCGCCGAGTGCTGCGCCGAGCACGGTGCGCCGGCCGCCGAGCACGGCCGAGACGATCACGTTGACGCCGACTGCGACGTCGACGACGGTGCCGACGGACGCGGTGCCGAAATAGAACACCAGCAACGCGCCTGAAAGCCCCGAGAAGAACGCGCTGACGATGAACGCGGCGAGCTTGTGCTTGACGATGTTGAAGCCGAGCGCACCGGCCTGCACCGGATCCTGGCCACTCGCCTGCAGCACGAGGCCAATCGGCGATTGCGACAGGCCGTAAAGGATCGCTGCCGAGATCGTCATGAAGCCGAGCGCGATCCAGTAGTTCGCGCCGGCATTGATGGTGATGACGTCGGGGATGGTCAAGCCGATCTCGCCGCCGGTGAGATCGGCGAACACGACGATGAAGTTCTGCAGCATCAGGACCGCGACCAGCGTGGTCAGGCCGAAATACGGCCCGCGCACGCGTAGCGCCGGCAGCGCCAGCACGAGCCCGGCGATGACGGAGGCGAGCGCGCCTAACACGATGCAGAGATAGACTGACCAGCCGAACTGCGCGTTGAGAATGCCGGCGGTGTAGGCGCCGACGCCGATCAGGAAGGTCGGCCCGAAATTCACTTCGCCCGCGAAGCCAAATAGCAGGTCCCAGGCCATCGCGAACACGCCGAAATAGAACGCGACGGTGAGCAGCCCGAGCACATAGCCGGAGACATAGAGCGGCAGCGTCGCCGCGATGATGACGAGCGCCAGCGAGACGAAGAACAGGCGCGAGGTAAAGAAGCCCGCCATCTCAGCGCCTCCCCAGAAGGCCCTGCGGCCGGATGTACATCACGAACACGAGCAGCAGCAGCGCCGGAATGGTGCGGTAGGCCGGCGAGACCAGATAGGCGGTCAGCGTTTCGAGATAGCCGACCACGAAGGCCGCGATCAGGGAGCCGGAGACGCTGCCGAGGCCGCCGAGCACCACGATCGAGAACGCGCTCGCGGTCAGCGGCCCGACGCTGTAGGAGCTGACGCCGAGGAACATGCCGAGCAGCACGCCGGCGATGCCGGCCAGGATGCCGTAGATCGCCCAGACCACGATGTAGATGTTGGTGAGCTCCAGGCCGAGCAGGGTGACGCCGCGTGGGTTCATCGAGGCCGCCAGCACCGCCTTGCCGGTGCGGGTGCGGTTCACCAGCAGCCACAGCAGCGCAATGACGAGGCAGCATACGATCGCGGTGAAGATCTCGTTCTTCGGCGTGCGGACGCCGAGGATCTCGACCACGCCCTCGACGATCGGCAGCACGGTCTTGGCGTTGTTGGTGAAGAAATAGGCGATCAGCTCCTGGATCATGATGCCCCAGAGCAGCGTTCCCGTGAGGACGAAGATCTCCTTCTCCTCATTCGGGATGCGCCGGGAATCCTGGATCGGCTTCACCACGGCGAAGTAAGTGGCGAACGCGGTGAGGAGGGCGACCCCGACCCCGATCAGCGCGCCGGCATAGGTGCCGACATTGAGCACGCTGGCGGCGGCCCAGGCCGCCACCGCTGCCGCCACCATGATGGCACCGTGGGAGAGGTTGAGCACGCCGGAGACGCCGAAGATGAGCGTGAAGCCGGTGGCACCGAGAGCGTAGAGCGCGCTGATGGCGAAGCCATCAATCAGAATCTGGAAAGCTCGCATTGATGATTGGCCGCGTGGCAGCCGGGCTGCCGCTTTGAGGGAAGGTTGCTGCGGGATGCCGCAAGCGGAAGCTCCCGGGAGGTGGTCCCGGGAGCATGTCCGATCAGTTGCTGAGCTTGATGAAGCTCGGGAACTTGATATCGACCTTGGCGACGTCCTTCGGCCAGACCGCGCTCTGCTTGCCGTCCTGCCATTGCAGCATCAGCCCAGTGATCAGGCCCTTGCCGTATTTGATCGAGTGCGTGAACGGATCGTCCTTGCCGTAGAACTGGACGCGGCCGATCGTGCCTTCCCAGTCGGTCTTCTCCAGCGCATCGACCAGCTTGTCGGCATCGGTCGAGCCGGCGCGCTTCACCGCATCGGCGATGTAATAGACCTCGTCATAGGCGGTGTAGCCGGCATAGGACGGATAATTGCCGAACTTCTTCCGGAAGTTTTCCGCGAACGGCACCGACTTCGGCGTCACCGCGACGCCGGGCCCGGAGACGCCCTGATAGAGCACGCCTTCGGCAGCCTGGTTGGTGTCCTTGCCGAAGGTTTCGTTGGTGGCCTGCGAGGAGATGCCGAACATCGGGATCGGCACCTGCTGGTTCTTCCACTGCACCGTCGGTTGCACCCCCACATGCGAGATGCCGGTGATGATCACGTCCGGCTTGGCGCCCTCGATCTTGTTGAAGATCGGGGTGAAGTCGGTGGTGTCGGGCGAGAAGCGGATGTGATCGAGCACCTTCAGCCCGATCTTGGGCAGGCATTCCTCGTAGCCGATGTCGAGTGGCTTGGTCCAGGCAGCGTCCTCGCTCATGATGACGGCCGACTTCATGTGAAGCTTGTCGACGAGAAGATCCTTGGCGCCGTCGCAGACCGAGAGCGCCAGCGCCGCCGAGGTCAGGTAGCCGTGGAAGGTGTATTTGTTCTTCTCGTAATCGGCGTGGACGCTCTTGCTGATTTCGTTGGAGGCCGCGCCCGGCGTCACGAACGGCGTCTTCAGCCGCGCGGCCCAGGGCTCCAGCGCCAGCACCACTTCGCTGATGTAGCTGGCGATGACCGCGTTGACCTTGTCCTCGTTCACCGCGCGCTGGAACGCGCGCACCGAGTCGGCGGAGGAGGAGTGGTTGTCGTAACCGATGATCTCGATCTTGCGGCCGTCGACGCCGCCGGCGGCGTTGATCTCGTCCGCGGCAAGCTGTGCTGCCTGCGGGATCGATGCGCCGGCAATCGCCTGCGCTTCCGCGATCACACCGATCCGAAGCGGATCGGCCGCTAATGCCGGGCTTGAGGCTGCCAACAATGCGCCCGTCGCGGCCATACCAAACGCACTTCGCAATGCACCAGAGAGTGCTTTATTCATATTGTTCTCTCCCTTGAACCAAGCTTCTTTGAGCTATTGGGTCGGGACTATAACGGTGAGAGAATCCTCGGCAAGTAAAACTGTATTCAGGATTGTACGATGGGGACTAAAGTCTAGCGCTTGCGCAAAATGAGTGCACAGTTGGATATTCCAGCAAATCAGGCATGCAGATTTCGTCTACGGGCATGCAGACAGGTTGAAGGCACATGACGGTGGCCCAACGAGTCGCGATCAGCTAGCTCGAATAGCCGCGTTCCAGGGCATGCCGCTGCTGATATCGATCCAGCGCCAGATGGACGAGGCGCGTCAGCAGCTCTCCATATGGTACGCCCGAGGCTTCCATCATCTTCGGATACATGCTGATCGACGTGAAGCCGGGCAGGGTGTTGATCTCGTTGAAGCAGAATTCGCCGGTTTGCCGGTCGAGGAAGAAATCGACGCGTGCGAGGTCGCTGCATTCGAGCGCCGCGAAGACCTGCACCGCGAGCGCGCGCACGCGCGCCATCTGGGCCTCATCTAACCTGGCCGGGAGATCGACGCGGGCGCCGTCGGGATCGAGATATTTGGCCTCGTAGGAATAGAACTCGTGATGGGCGTTGGGATTGAGCTCGCTGGCGACGCTCGCAAACAGCGTCTCGCCCTCGAGCACGGCGACCTCGATCTCGCGGGCGTCGATGCCCTGTTCGACCAGCACCTTGAGATCGTAGCGAAACGCATCGTCGAGCGCGGGACCGAGCGCATCCCATGTCTTGACCTTGTGAATGCCGACACTGGAGCCCATGTTGCACGGCTTGACGAACACCGGGAGGCTCAGCCCCTCGATCACCTTCGCAAGAGACGCGGCCCGATCGATGACGAAAGCCTTGCGGGTCAGCACGCGATAGGGCGCGACCGGCACGCCGGCGAATTCAGCGAGCCGCTTGGCGACGTCCTTGTCCATGCTGACGGCAGAGGCAAGAACGCCCGACCCGACATAGGCAACGTCGGCGAGCTCCAAAAGGCCCTGCACGGTGCCGTCTTCACACAAGGGTCCGTGCATGACCGGAAAGACGACGTCGATCGCGATCGGGCCTGTTGCGTTGCCGGAGATCGGGATGAGGACCCCGCGTCCATCGGCACCTCGGGCGAGCCGCATCTCGGGCGCATCGGGCAGGATCGGCAAGGATGTCTGCGCCTGGTCGATCGTCGCAAGATCGTTCCACTGCCACCGGCCGGTCTTGTCGATGGAGACCGGGATCACCTCGAAGCGCGCACGGTCGAGATGCCTGAGCACGGAGGCGGCCGATTTCAGCGAGACCTCATGCTCACCGGACCTGCCGCCATAGAGAACCACGACGCGAATTTTCTCTGCCATGGCTCAATTATCACGCGCTCCGTCCGGAAGTCACGTCTTGCCTGCGGAGGGGAGGGCGTGTGCGCATGAATGCGTCGGCGGCCGCTGAGAGGCCCTCAGCCTCGTTCAATCATCCAGCGGTTGACGGCCTGGTGAAAGTTGAGGGGGCCGGGAACGGTCATGTGCGTCTTGACGTATTTGAAGCCCGCCCTTTGGAGCGTGCGGTTCGGAGCCACGTTGAACGCGTTGGGCTCGCAGAAGAGTTGCTTCAGTTTGAGGGCCTGGAAATAGAGCTCGACGGTCTGTCTGACGCACTCTGCGCCGATACCCTGCTTGCGTTGTGAGGCATCGGTGATGTGAAGGTGCATGTTCGCCTGCTGGCGAATGCGGATCTTGTCGGCAGTCGAGAACCCCAGGAACCTGTCTTCGTAAAGCCAACTTACCAAAAGGCTGCTCCTCTGCTCGACGGGCTGGTCGAACATCTGCTCATAGAGCCGCTGCCATTGCGATGCCGGCGGCAATCGCGACGGATCGACCCCGAGCATTTCCAAATGCTCTGGTGTCGCTGCGTGGAAATATTCGATGATCTCCGCAGTTTCCTGCAAATTCATCAGGCGAACGGTGACGGTCATTTGGTTGTCCTTGCCCTGGCTGCCAAAAGCTCTCGGGCGCGCTCGAGATCGGCCAGCGTATCCACGCCGAGCGGCTCTGTCTGGATCACCTTGGCGTCCATCCGCATGCCATGCTCGATCGCCCGGAGCTGCTCGAGACTCTCCCGCTGCTCGAGGATGCCACGCGGCAGGCTGACATATTTCGCCAACGCCTCGCGCCGATAGGTGTACATGCCGACGTGATGATAGTGCTTGCCGGCCCCGGAGGGGATTACGGCCCGGCTGAAATAGACCGCGCGACCGATCGTCTCTCCCGGCTGGATTGCAAGGGCGATCTTCACGACGCTCGGCGCCTGAAGCTCGATGGGATCCTCGATCTCGGTGGCGAGCGTGGCGATTGAACAATCGGCATGCCGGGACAACGGCTCCATGGTCGCCCGTATCGTCATTGGATCAATGGTCGGCAGGTCGCCCTGAAGGACGACGGCGACATCGTAGGCCGCGTCCGCGTCGATCAGCTGCAGGGCAGCGTGTGCACGATCCGATCCCGTCGGGAGCGTCGGGTCAGTCAGGACCGCCCGGCCGCCCAGATCGCCGATGACATCCACGATGGCTTGATCGCCACAGGCGACGACGACGGGGCCGATATCGGCCTCGAGGCCTCTTCGCCAGACGTGGACGATCATGGGCTGACCGTTGATATCCGTCAGCGCCTTGCCTGGGAGCCTGGTTGAACCAAGCCGGGTGGGTATGATCACGATCGGACGCATCGAAACTCTCGCTTTCTGAACGGGCAAATTAGCACACAAGTCTGAGGCGCCGGCGAGGGGCGCTGGCGCCTCGTCGCAATTCAGCTCCCGCCTGCTCAGCCAGGTCCCGCGCCGGTCGGGACGACGTAGACCTCGACCCTAAGACGGCGGAGGAAGTGAGCGGTGCAGACTCCGATCACGCCGCCGCCGCAGATCACAACGCGCATGGCTTATTCCTGACTCGGCCCGGTCGTCTCGCAATCGTTCGGAAACAGCCTAGTTCGTATAGCCCCGTTTCAGGGAATTGGAACTGCCTGCCGGGGCCGATCCAGCACTGTGTCGTGTTTCAGAATGTTTCACGCGGGCGTCACAACCCCTCGGTACGTTCACCGCGGTAATTTGGAGCCACGGGCGGGCTTCTTCTCATTTTCGTGAACCGGTTCGGCGCAGGACGACTCGCGTTGCTGCCTGCGGTGAGCCGTCTTTTGTCCAAAGCTGTTCTGGGGAGCGACCATGACGGGACTTGGTGAAGGGAAGTTGGAAGGCGTCTACGGCAAGCGGCACTGGACAGGCTTCGTGCTTGCCGCCTGCATCGCTATTTGTTCGATCGTCAGTGCGCATGCCGACGATGACGACCGCGACAGGGGAGGCGAGAGCCGGGCTTACGCCATCGGGCTCTGGGGTGATTTGCCGTATTCCGACCTGCAGGCGCAGCTCGGCGTGCCGAACCTGATCGCCGACATGAACGACCAGAAGCTTGCCTTCACGGTTCATGATGGCGACTTGAAGGCCGGCAGCGGTACGCCTGGATCGGTGACGCCGACCACGTGCAGCGATGCGCTGTACCAGCAGGGACTCGGATATTTCAATGCGCTGAAATCGGCTGCTATGGTTACCCCCGGCGACAACGACTGGACCGACTGCGATCGGCCGGCGAACGGCTCGTTCTCCTCGCGCGAAAGGCTCGACTACGAGCGGAAGATCTTTTTCAGCACCGATTTCTCGCTTGGCCAGCGGCCCATCAAGCAGCAGGTGCAGCACGACAAGCTGTGTCTCGATCACAACAACCAGTTGACCGGCTGCGTCGAGAATCGCCGCTGGATCATGAAGGGCGTGGTTTACGCCACGCTCAATATCCAGGGATCCTGCAACAATCGTTGCGATACGTTACCCGACGACGCCGAATGGGCCGCGCGCAACAGCGCCAACATCCTCTGGATGCAGCAGACCTTTGACGTGGCGAGAACGTACCGCGCCGCAGCTGTCATGTTCATCTCGCAGGCGGACCCGGGCTGGGATCAGTCGGACGGAACCCGCGCGCCGTTGCGTGACCCGAAGACGCTAGTGGAAACCGATGCGAATCCCGACGGTTTCCAAGCCTTCCTGGTTGCGTTGCGCGATGAAGTGGTCGCCTTCGGTCGGCCCGTCGCCTATGTTCACGGCGACTCCCACTATTTCCGGATCGACCGGCCATTCCTCGATGCAAAAGGCCGGCGGCTCGAAAACTTTGTCCGTGTCGAGACGTTCGGCGATCATCAGGAAAACGGCAACAACGACGTGCATTGGCTGAAGGTGTTCGTGGACGACCGCAGCCGCGAGGTGTTCGCGTTTCAGCCGCAGATCGTGCCTGCCAACCGGACCGCCGTGCCGGCGCCTGCGAAGCGCGGCGACAACTGACAGGCGGTGCCGGCCCCCGGCCACGGCTTCAGCCGGGATCGGCCCAGTCGTCAGCGAGATCCGGTGCCGGCGGATTGCGCCGGCACCATTTTGTGAAGCTGGGCCCTCTCACCCCGGTCCCGCGCCTTGCGTCGCCGTGAAGACGGCGTAGGGCGATTGGCTCGCCGCCATGAACAGGCGGTTGCGCTTGGGCCCGCCGAAGCAGATGTTGCCGCAGACTTCGGGCAGGCGAATGCGGCCGAGCAATTTGCCCTCCGGCGACCACACCGTTACCCCGTTATAGCCGACCGCGCGCCCCGCATTGCTGGAGGCCCAGACATTGCCGTTGACGTCGCAGCGCACGCCGTCCGGACCGCATTTGATGCCGTCGATCACGCAATCGGAGAAGCTTTTCTGGTTGGACAGCTTGTTGTCGCTGCCGACATCGAACACGAAAATCTCGCCTTTGCCGCCGGGGCCGGTGTCGCCCGGTCCCTTGCCGGTCGAGACGACATAGAGCTTCTTGAAGTCGGGCGAGAAGCACAGCCCGTTGGGATCGGGCACCTGCTCCTCGGTGACGACGAGATCGACGCGACCGGAAGCGTCGATACGATAGCAATTGGTCGGCAGCTCGCGCTTGCCCGGTGTGAAGCCGGCGGGTTGTCCGATCCGCGGATTGAGCTTGCCGCCGGAATTACTCGGACCACCCGCTGCATCGGGCTCGCCTTCATACAGCTGGCCGCCATAGGGCGGATCGGTGAACCAGTAGCTGCCGTCGGGATGCGCGACGACGTCGTTCGGCGAGTTCAGCTTCTTGCCGTTGTAGTTGTCGCATAGCACGGTGGCGGTGCCGTCATGCTCGTAGCGCGTCACCCGCCGGGTCAGATGCTCGCAGGAGAGCTGGCGGCCCTGGAAGTCGAACGAGTTACCGTTGGAATTGTTGGAGGGCATGCGGAAGACGCTGACGCGGCCGTCATCCTCGCTCCAGCGCATCTGCCGGTTGTTGGGAATGTCGCTCCACAACAGATACCGCCCCTGTGCGCTCCACGCCGGGCCTTCAGCCTAGAGCACGCCGGTGTAGAGCCGCTTGATCGCAGTGTTGGGCTGCGCCAGATCGTTGAAGGAGGGATCGACCGCGATGATGTCGGGGTCCCAGAAATAGGTGGTCGGCGCGCCGTGCGGACCGAAGTCGCGTGGTGGTGTGGTGATCGTCGTCGGTGGGGCGGCGGGACTGGTCTGGGCCAGCGCAGCGCCCGTTCCGGCCATCGTGGCCGCGGCGCCGAGCGCAAGCCCCTGCACCAGCGTTCGTCGTGAAAGCGCAACATCCTGCTCACGCTGCTGTTGGCGTGTCATTGGTGTCCTCCCAGGTCATGTTCGGCTGGCCGGTTGATCCGGCCGAGCAGTGCAAGGTTAGTCCGGTCCGCGTCCGGTTGCGAGCGCTACAGTTGCAGCCTCTCCGCGCGAAATCCTTGATGTCGCCAAATTCGTGCTGCGCTGTGGATGGTCGCGGAAGATGATGCCGAAGCATTGCGCATGATCGTGCCGCTCTGCATGAAAGCGACAATTCATCTCGCCCGGCGTTGTGAATCGAAACTGACTTCGAGGCCTGTCAAGTCTTGACCTCGCCCGTCATGCTGGCAGAAACATTTGCGGGGGCCAAACGCCGGAGTTCCGCGTGATACAAGGTGTCGTCGTACTGGTCATATTGCTCGGGATCGCATTTGCGGCCGGCTATCTCACGCGTGACCAAGTGTCCCGAAAGAAGCGGCACCAGGCGCGCCGCTGGCGCGACTATGTGGAACCCGACTGGCTCCAGACGCGCCCGCCCGCCAACACCAACGAGGTGACGGCCACCAACCGGATGGCGCGGCCGGCTGTGGTCAACGGCGAGCTCGGCCAGATGCTGGATCGCTGGGAGACCAGGGCGCGCGCCCGGCGGACGGGGTAGGGCACATCACCTCGACTCTCATAGCCCGGATGAGGCCACCGGGGCCCCAAGACTATAAGAGCTGCCGCCGCCCGGTCGTGCAAAACATGATGGCTGGGACAATCAGCCTGCGACAAAATATTCCGCTTTATCGAAATTCGGATTTATCGCATGTGTTGTCCTTCCTGATCCGCGAAAAGGGGCCGATCGTACGTCGTCGCGAGCCGCCGATCGGGCTGCGGTGGACGCTGGGCAGCGTCGTCGCGGATGTGAGTGGCAGGGCGGGCAGTGGATTGAGCCGAGTCCCGTGATCAGCTTGCATGCCGCGTTGTGCGAACGGTGCCTCCAGCAAGGCCCCCTGGGGCGAAGCAGGATCTGCCGGCGTACGCGAAACCGTGTGGTCTTGGTCCGGCGCCTAGGTCAGCTTCCCTGACCATCTTTTGGCGTTGCAGCTGCTGCCATTTCTCGTCTAGAACGACGCACCGAGCCTTCCGGCAACCAACCGTCAACGGTTTTGCCTGAGAATTTGGGGCTCAAAAGGGTCTGGCAATGCTGATTCGCGGCCAAATTGATGGGATTTCGGGGGAGGTGGCTCTGGCCGCCGCCACGATCCCGGCCGCGCTGCTGCCCACGCTCCTTCTTGGCGGGCTTCTTCTTACTTGCCCCTGAGGGCCGGCTGGGCGCTGTGCGCCTGGGCACTCAGGGGTTGGTCGAGATCACCAGACACCTCAAGCGCCCAGCAGACTGACGGCGCAAAAGCTCAAAAGGAAATTTGCAATGGCCCCCGCGAACAAGTCCGACAAGGACCGCGTCATCATTTTCGACACCACCTTGCGCGACGGCGAGCAATGCCCCGGCGCCACCATGACCTTCGAGGAAAAGCTCGAAGTCGCCGAGTTGCTGGATGATATGGGCGTCGATGTCATCGAAGCCGGCTTCCCCATCACCTCCGAAGGCGACTTCCAGGCGGTGAGCGAGATCGCCCGCCGCTCCAAGAACTCGATCATCGCCGGCCTGGCGCGTGCGCACCCGGCTGACATCGATCGCTGCGCCGAAGCTGTGAAATTCGCCAAGCGCGGCCGCGTCCACACCGTGATCGCGACCTCACCGCTGCACATGCGGGTGAAGTTGAACAAGACGCCGGAGCAGGTGATCGAGACCTCGGTCGCCATGGTCGCGCGCGCCCGCAACCAGGTCGACGACGTCGAATGGTCGGCCGAGGACGGCACCCGCAGCGAGATGGACTATCTGTGCCGCATCGTCGAGGCCGTCATCAAGGCCGGCGCCACCACGGTGAACATCCCCGATACCGTCGGCTACACGGTGCCGGAGGAATACACCCACTTCATGAAGACACTGATCGAGCGTGTGCCGAACTCCGACAAGGCGGTGTTCTCGGTGCATTGCCATAACGACCTCGGCATGGCCGTGGCGAACTCGCTGGCCGGCATCGTCGGCGGGGCGCGTCAGGTCGAGTGCACCATCAACGGCATCGGCGAGCGTGCGGGCAACGCGGCGCTCGAAGAGATCGTGATGGCGATCAACGTGCGCAACGACAAATTCCCCTACTGGAACAAGATCGACACCACGCAGCTCACCCGCGCCTCGAAGGTGGTGTCGGCGGCGACCTCGTTTCCCGTTCAGTACAACAAGGCCATCGTCGGCCGGAACGCGTTCGCGCATGAAAGCGGCATTCACCAGGACGGCGTGCTGAAGGACGCCTCCACCTACGAGATCATGCGGCCCGAGATGGTCGGCCTGAAGCAGTCCTCGCTGGTGCTGGGCAAGCATTCCGGCCGTCATGCCTTCGTGCACAAGCTGGAGGAGATGGGCTACAAGCTCGGCCCGAACCAGCTGGAAGATGCGTTCACGCGAATGAAGGCGCTCGCCGACCGCAAGAAGGACATCTACGACGAGGACATCGAGGCGCTGGTCGACGAGGAGATGGCGGCCTCGCACGACCGCATCAAGCTGACCTCGCTGACCGTGATCGCCGGCACCCATGGCCCGCAGCGCGCGACCATGAAGCTGGACGTCGACGGCCAGATCAAGATCGAGGAAGCCGAGGGCAACGGTCCGGTCGACGCAGTGTTCAACTGCATCAAGCGCTTGGTGCCGCACGAGGCCAAGCTCGAACTGTATCAGGTTCACGCCGTCACCGAAGGCACCGACGCGCAAGCCGAGGTCTCGGTGCGGCTGTCGCATGACGGCCGCTCGATGACGGCCCGCGCGGCGGATCCGGATACGCTGGTGGCGTCTGCAAAAGCCTATCTCGGCGCGCTCAACAAGATCGTCATGAAGCGCCAGCGCGACACCGTGACGGCGGCGGCAGCGAGCTGACGTCTTCGCCTCTCCCGCCTGCGGGAGAGGCCGACACGCGAAGCGTGGCGGGTGAGGGTTCTCTCCTCACAGGGAATATCCCATTGCGGAGACACCCTCTCCCCAACCCTCTCCCGCAGGCGGGAGAGGGAGCGCAGAGGTGTTTGCAGCGTTCATGATGAATAGCTGCCCTGCTAACGGCCAATAGCGGCTCTGCCTCCCAGCGGCTATTGATGCTGCCGGCTCAAGATCGGCTGCTCGCATGCCGGACAGCCCAAAAAACAACAGGGAGAGATTATGCGCACCTTCGCGATCGCGGCGTCCGTCGCTGCACTGGCACTCGGCCTTGCCGGCACCGCCAGCGCCGACCCGATCATCATCAAGTTCAGCCATGTCGTCGCGACAGACACGCCGAAGGGTAAGGCATCCGAGAAATTCAAGGAGCTCGCCGAGAAGTATACCGGCGGCAAGGTCAAGATCGAGGTCTATCCGAACTCGACGCTGTACAAGGACAAGGAGGAGCTCGAGGCGCTGCAGCTCGGCAGCGTGCAAATGCTGGCGCCGTCCAACTCCAAATTCGGCCCGCTCGGCATCCGCGAATTCGAGGTGTTCGATCTGCCCTACATCCTTCCCGACCTGAAGACGCTGCGGAAGGTGACGGAAGGTCCGCTCGGCGCGCGGCTGCTCAAGCTGCTCGAACCGAAGGGCATCACCGGCCTTGCCTATTGGGACAACGGCTTCAAGCAGATGAGCGCAAACAAGAAGCTGATCACGCCGGCGGACTATCAGGGCGTCAAGTTCCGAATCCAGTCCTCGCGCGTGCTGCAGGCTCAGTTCAAGGCGCTGGGCTCGCTGCCGCAGGTGATGGCGTTCTCGGAAGTCTACCAGGCGCTGCAGACCGGCGTGGTCGACGGCCAGGAGAACACCTGGTCGAACATCTACACCCAGAAGATGCACGAGGTGCAGAAGTACATCACCGAGACCAATCACGGTTACATCGGCTACGTCGTGATCGTGAACAAGAAGTTCTGGGACGATCTGCCGGCGGACATCCGCGATCAGCTCTCGAAGGCGATGAAGGAAGCGACCGACTTCAACAACGCGCAGTCGCAGAAGGAGAACGACGACGCGCTCGCCGAAATCAAGAAGAGCGGCAAGAGCGAGATCATCAAGCTTACGCCGGAGCAGGACGAGGCGATGCGCAAGGCGATGGAGCCGGTCTACAAGGACGCCGCAAGCCGTGTCGGCCAGCCGCTGATCGACGAATTCCAGAAGGAAGCCAAGAGCACGACGAATTGAGCAGGATGGGCGCGTGTGGCGAACCAGGTTCGATGCGGCCTGGATTGAACGAATGATGAATGAAGGGCTTCCGTTGCAGGGCTGCAAGGAAGCCCCTTGTTGCAAATGATTTCCAGTTCGCGATTTGATGCAGATCAAGGAGTTACATCTTCGTAAGAGTGGCTCTCTGTCCAAGTTGTAAGTTGCGCCGGGGCCTAGCGGCGCCCATCTTCAGGGCATCCTTCCAGAGGAGGTTCGTATGAGGAAGTTTACCATCGCCGCCATCGCCGTGCTCAGCATCGCCGGCTCGGGCGCGGTCTATGCCCAATTTCATCGCCCGTGGATGGAGCACTTCCACCACACCCGCATGAACCCCGAAGACCGCGCTGCCTTCGTCGACGCGCGGATCGCCGCCGTCCATGCCGGGCTGAAGCTCAATGCCGACCAGGAGAAGCTGTGGCCGCCGGTCGAGGCCGCCGTGCGCGACTTCGCCAAGCTGCGCATCGACCGCGCCAATGCGCGGATGAACGCCGGCCCGGGCGACGCCGACAAGAACGGCGACAAGCCGGAGGATCCGGTCGCCCGGCTGCGCCAGCGGGCCGACGACATGGGCGCGACATCTGCGGCGCTGAAGAAGATCGCCGACGCCGCCGACCCGCTCTACAAGAGCCTCGACGACGGCCAGAAGCGCCGCCTTGCCGTGCTGACCCACCATCGCGGCCCGTTCGGTGGCGGCGAGGACGGCCCGCGCCGCCATTTCATGGAGCGCGGCATGGACCGCATGATGGAGCACGGGATGGACCACTTCCGCGGCGGCGACCGCGATGGCGGCTCGGATCGGGAAGGGCGGCTTTGAGCAGCCCGGGATTTCCCGGGAATTAACCTCTGAGAAGCCGCTGGAATCCAGCGGCTTTTCGCCATTTCCGGGGCTGTGGAAGAACCTTGGAAAACTTGCGCCACGTCGCTTGCCAGACCCGGATCGCTTTGCTAAACGACCGGCCTCGCAAGGCATTGACCGCCTTTCGGGCGCATAGCTCAGTTGGTAGAGCAGCTGACTCTTAATCAGCGGGTCCCAGGTTCGAGCCCTGGTGCGCCCACCAAGTTCTTCAAGGACTTACCCTCGCGAACCGTTTGAGACGACCGAACTAAAACGGTTTTTCAAACGGTGATTTCGGCGGTCGATCGGCGGGTCCACTCTCGGCATTGTGATCTACTGTGCTGGACGAGGCGGAGGCGAAGCCGACTCGAAGGCCGCCAGACAGGACCGCTTTTCAATGTTCAATCTGGGGGTCAGAGCCGCCCGACATAGCCGGCATTTTCCCACTTCTGTTCTATGTCGTCAGCGACGCATTGGGGCGGCTGCGCCGCACTGCCATCGAAATAGTGTTTGAAGTCGACGTGAACCCTCATGTTGTCCGGTCGATAAGCCGCGATGCGGTCGTATAGGAGAACCGACCCTGCCTCGAAGCGCCGATAGACCGATTTGTGCATGGGTGATCTCGACTCCTCAGTCTTCGGATCAATGGGAAGCTCGCGAACTCCGGCCTTGAGGAAGCCACCCGCCTGTTCATTGTGTTGGGGGCCGGCAGGATCGGGTGACAGCCGCAGGACGCTGCGGTCATGTTTCAGGCCGCCCGGGATGAGCGAGGCTCCGGCGAGCAGCCAGTTCAGCGCCACATCCGACAAGCGGGCCTCATTTTCCAGATAGCCGCCGCCGACATCAGCATGCACGCCCGGAAACCAGACCTGCTCGAAGTAGAGGTTGCCGTGCGCGTCGCGTACGTCCTGCTTCTCGGCCGTGGGCGACCAGCCGACGCGCTTGAAGTCGGCGCGGTTCTCGTCGATCGAGATCGCATGCTTTGCGTAGCCGACATTCGGATTCAGCGTTGTGTCGTAGAATTTATGCTTCGGCGGGGCGAAATGCGCGGTCCGGAGGCGCTTCAAGAACCCGTAGCCGGGTAAGGATGGCGCGATCTTGAGATAGTTCATGAGAAAAGCGATCAGAGCTGTGGCGACGCCGAGGTAACTCAGAATCCAAGCTCCCCATCCCGCCCATGGAAAGATCGGCTGAAGGAAGCCACCGAGCCAATGCAGTCCGATCAGCAGCGCAATGCCGGAGGTCACGAGCGCCGTGCCGAGATATTTGTGGCCGAGGGCGGCGACCGTATCGAACACGCCGATGAAGTATGGAAAGACGTTCGCCCGCTCGGCGCCGTTGATGGTGGTTGTGCTACCGTACTGCTGTCTGAATTGTGAGGCGATCGCGTCGCGAGTCTCCAACAGAAACTGCCGGTATCCAAGAGTCTTGCGCGAGTAGGATGGGCAGAATTGATAGACATCCTTGACGGCATGCTCGGCCAGCTTATGAATGCTCTTTGGATCGCGGCGCAGGGGCGAACCATCGGGCATATGGCGCGGGATGCCGCAATAGGTCATAACGCCGGCAACCGATCGCACAGTGTAGGCCCCACGGCTGAAACCGATCAGAAAGACGCGGTCGCCTTCCTCATAGAGGGCAATGATCGCGGCGTAGCAATCGACGATGTTCCGCGTGATCCCGAGGCCGGTCGCCATGCTGGCTAAATTGTAGAGCCAACGCATCCAGCCAATCTTGAAATGACCGCCGTCCGACGCCGAACCTAGACCGGCATCGTAGAAAGCGACCTGTTCGGATGGTTCGACCTTCGTGTCCGGGCCGACGCGGCAGGCGCGGTAGAGCTTGTAAACGTTCGTCCGCGCTTCGTCGAAATTGATGCCGCCGGCCTGGCCTGTACCGTCGGAAAAGATCACAATATTCTTCGGCATTGCACACCATCCCCAAAAGTGCGCCAAAGGCCAGTTAATATCATAGATTGCGGGCTCCGAAATGTGAGCTGGCCCACTTGCGCACAGCCCAGGGTAGCAATTGCCGCCGCATTTTGAGTCATCTAAGGCTTAACTCGCCGCGGTCGCGTAAACGGCTCGGTCGGTTTTGCGGCCTACCTTGGGGCTTGGGTCGCGCTGACCGATCCATGGCGAGGTGCGGTCGTGTCCTACGAGATACCGATTGCGTCCGGTCGTTCTATGCTGCCAACGCGGGCGGCGCAGTATGTCCGCATGTCCCGGGACAGTCAGCGCTATTCGACGGCAAACCAGGCAGAGGTGATCGCGGCCTACGCCCGAGATCGCAACATTACCATCGTTTGTACCTATGCCGATGAAGGCCTCAGCGGCCTTGCCATTCACTGGCGCGATGGCCTCAAAGCGTTGATTGCCGATGTCGAGTCAGGGCATGCGGAATTTGACTGCGTGCTCGTCTACGACGTCACCCGCTGGGGCCGTTTTCAGAATCTCGACGAGAGCGCCTATTACGAATTCATGTGCCAGCGGGCGGGCATCACCGTGCATTACTGCGCCGATGAGTTTGAGAATGACGGCAGCCTCGCGTCGTTCATGCTCAAGAACAACAAACGGTTCAATGCGGCCGACTTCAGCCGGCAGCTTTCCAAGAAAGTCTTCCTCGGCCAATCGCGCGTCACCCGCATGGGTTTCTGGCGCGGCGGCATGCCCGGTTATGGTCTGCGGCGCCAATTGATAGATGAGGCCGGAGCGGTCCGGACGACGCTCGAATACGGCCAGAAGAAGTATCTCCAGACTGACCGCATCAAGATCATTCACGGTCCGGATCGGGAGGTCGAGACCGTCCGGCGCATCTTCACCTCGTTCGTGTCCGAGGGAAAATATCTCGGCGAGATCGCCTCTGAGCTGAACGCAGAGCAGATCAGAACCACGCGTGGCCTGCGCTGGAACGGTGAAACCGTTGGAAAGATCCTGGGGAACGAGGCCTACATCGGCAGCCTCATCTACAACCGGTCATCGTACAAGTTGAAACAGCGCCGCGTCGTCAATCCACGCGACATGTGGATCAGGCATGACGAGGCCTTTCCGCCCGTGATCGCGCCCGAGCTCTTTACCAAGGCGCAGGAGATGATGCACACGCGCCGGCAGCAACGGACCGATCAGGAAGCCATTGATCGCCTTGCCGCCCTTGGGCGGGAGAAAGGGCACCTGACGACCGCCATTATCGCTGCCGCCGACGATATCCTGTCGGCGGAAAGCTACCGGCGTCGCTTTGGCTCCCTCGTGGCTGCCTACCAACTCGCCGGCTATCAGCCCGAGCCACGCCAGCGCCTCGCGGAAACGGCCGATAAATACAGGACACTTCTTGCCCGGCTTGCCGACGAGATTGTCGAGCGAGTCAATGGGCTGGGTGGCCGAGCAATGATCGACCCGGACGGCTTTCTTTGGCTGAACGATGATTGCTGCATCTCATTCGGCTCGGCGCGCGCCGTGAACTATATCTCGGACAGGGTCCGCTGGCGGGTCCACGCCGATCGCAAGGCTCAATCGGATCTCTCGCTCATCGTTCGCATGGATGCGTCCAATGCCGAGATCGTCGCCTATTACCTGCTGCCCACGGCCGACCTTGCCGAGACGAAGGTGAGGGTGCTCCGACTGTCAAGCCCTGTCTTTGCTACAGCCTGTCGTTACGATATCAGCTCGTGCTCACGCGAGACCGGAACCTGCTCCGGCGTAAGCTGGTGTTCGACGAGCTCGGCGGGTG
The DNA here is from genome assembly GCF_053592855.1 of Bradyrhizobium sp. T-1. NCBI lineage: Bacteria > Pseudomonadati > Pseudomonadota > Alphaproteobacteria > Hyphomicrobiales > Nitrobacteraceae > Bradyrhizobium > Bradyrhizobium sp. T-1. Next base: position 2,445,417 of record NZ_CM132115.1, read on the forward strand.
CGCGACCTACATTCCGCCGGAGATCAGCTATGACGCTGAAGTGCCTCCGTTGCCGACGACGCCGGTGGCTCTCGACGACAGATCGCGACCGCTTCACGTTCCACCCCTCTGGAAGCCGGCTTTCGGCGGCAAGTCGGGAGGGAAGGAAGACGCTGAACCCCTGAGCCGGGTCGAGACCGCAAACAGCGCAGCCCGGGTCGAACCGCGCAAGCGAGGGTATTTCAATGCGCTGCAGATCTACGCTTACAGCCCCGGTGCGCTCTATCAGATTTACGCCGCACCGGGGCAGATCACGGATATCGCACTCGAGGAAGGAGAGCAGTTGACGGGATCGGGGCCGATCGCGGCCGGAGATACCGTACGCTGGGTCGTAGGAGATACCGAGAGCGGGAGCAGCGACACACGGCGTGTCCATATCCTGGTCAAGCCGACCCGTGCGTCGATCGAGACCAACCTGGTCGTCAACACCGACCGGCGCACCTACCTGATCGAGCTCCGTTCCCGCGAGCGGCCGTATATGCCATCCGTTGCCTGGTACTATCCTGAGACGGTACGCGAACGGTCGCGCTCAGCTGCCCTGAAACCCGTTCTTCCGGACCCGGTGCAGCGCATCTCCCGCTATGCCATCGAAGGGGACAGTCCTCCCTGGCGGCCGCTCGCCGCATATGACGATGGCCGCAAGGTCTATGTCGAATTCCCGCAAGGCATCGTGCAGGGCGAGATGCCTCCGCTCTTCGTCATTGGCCCGGATGGTAAGACAGAACTGGTCAACTACCGCGCCTACGGCAACGTGCTGATCGTGGATCGGCTCTTTGCAGCCGCCGAACTGCGGCTTGGTGGCGAGCACCAGCAGAAGGTCCGTATTGTCCGGACCGACGGGAGGCCGTCGTCATGAACACCCGAAATGGAAACGATCTGGAGCAAGCTGCTCCGCCTGACACACGCGAGGATCAATCCAGGAGCTTCCGCTTGAGAGCGGAGCACCCGCGCGTGACACGCTTGTCGCGGAAAGTACTGGCAGGAGGGAGCGCGGTCGCTCTGCTTGTCATCAGCGGAGCCGTGCTGTGGTCGCTGCAGAAGACTCGCCTGTCGCGCGGCGATCAGGATGGAAGGCAGCGTCAATCAAGGTGAGAGAGTTTCGCTGGGCTCGTGACGTAGGGAGGGCGTAGCCCGACCGGAGTTACGAGCCCAGCGTCGGCGCGATCCGAGGAGGACCGCGCCGACTGGTGATCGCGGCCGGCGGGGTTATGCAAGTGGTTCTTCCGCCAAGAGGAATCACTCGCGTGCCCGGCCGACACATCACAGATCACCAGATGAGGCTCTACATGAAGTACCGTCAGACCGATAGCCCGCCAGTGGCGGCGGCCAAGGCGTCATTCAGTGCGTCGACCGCCTATCGGATCGAGAGAGACCCCCGATTTCCATCGCAAAGGAAGGCGCCCCGCGGCCGGCGACGGCCGGACCCGTTGAGCGACGTGTTCGAGACCGAGATCGTCCCGATCCTGAAGGCGGCACCTGGCTTACGCCCGGTGGCGGTGTTCGAGGAGATGCTGCGGCGTCATCCGGATCTCGGCAGCGGTATCCGTCGTACCCTGGAACGTCGGATCCGTGCCTGGCGGGCGATCCACGGCGAGGAGCAGGAGGTGATCTTCCGCCAAACCCACGAGCCTGGCCAACTCGGCCTCTCCGACTTCACAGACATGGACGAATTGGGTGTTACGATTGCGGGTGCACCGTTGGATCATCGTCTCTATCACTTCCGTTTGGCCTATTGCGGATTCGAGCACGCCCACGTCGTGCTTGGCGGCGAGAGCTTCGTTGCCTTGGCCGAAGGCCTGCAGAATGCCCTCTGGTCGCTCGGTGGGGCGCCGCGGGAGCATCGGACCGACAGTCTGTCGGCCGCATTCTGCAATCTCGATCGTGATGCACGGGACGATCTGACGCAGCGATACGAGGCCCTTTGTGCCCATTACGGCATGCGGCCTTCCCGCAACAATCGAGGCGTTGCTCACGAGAATGGTTCGATCGAAGGGCCCCACGGTCATCTCAAGCGAGCAATCGCGGACGCCTTGCTGCTGCGCGGAACTGTCGACTTCGACGATCTTGCCACCTATCGCGGCTTCATCGACGAGATCGTCAGCCGCCGCAATGCCCGCAACGCCAAGCGGATCGATGGCGAGCGCGTGGTATTGCAGGAGCTGCCCGATCGGCGCACCTCGGACTACGAAGAGGTGATCGTCCGCGTGACGTCCTCGGGCGGCTTCACCCTGCGCAAGGTGTTCTACACGGTGCCATCGCGCCTGATCGGTCACCGGCTGCGGGTGCGCCTTTACGATGATCGTCTCGACGTGTTCGTCGGCGGCACCCATCTCGTCACCCTGCCGCGTGGGCGGCCGCATCCCAATGGCAAGTACGACCAGGTCGTCGATTATCGGCACGTGATCCATTCCCTGCGGCGCAAGCCGATGGCGCTTCTCAATCTGGTCTACCGAGATCGGCTGTTCCCGCGCGATGCCTATCGAAAGACCTTCGATCGCTTGCGCGAACGCTTGCCGGACAAAAAAGCCTGCCGGATCATGGTCGATCTCCTCGCGCTCGCTCATGAACGCGGCTGCGAGACCGAACTCGCCGATCAGCTCACCGCCGACCTTGAGGCCGGCCAACTGCCCGACCTCAACCGGCTACGTGCTCACTTCGCCCCCGATCCCGCCAACCTGCCGAACGTCGTGGTGCAGCTCGTGCCGCTTGCGACCTACGAATGCCTCATCGGTACCGCCGAGACCGGAGGTGCCGCATGAGCGTAACGAACACGGTTGATGCCGCGCGCCTCAATCTGTTGCTCAATGAGCTCCGGCTGCCTGCCATCAAGGTGCTGTGGGCGCAATTTGCCGAACAGTCCGACAAGGAAGGCTGGCCGGCCGGCCGCTTCCTCGCGACCATCGCCGAGCACGAGATCGCCGAACGCGGCCGCCGTCGGATCGAACGGCACCTTGTCGAAGCACGTTTGCCCGCCGGAAAGACCTTCGACAGCTTCGACTTCGAAGCCGTGCCGATGATCTCGAAGGCGCAGGTGATGGCGCTCGCCGCTGGTGACAGCTGGCTGGGCAAGGGCGCCAATTTGCTGTTGTTCGGCCCGCCCGGCGGCGGAAAGAGCCACTTGGCGGCAGCGATTGGCCTGGCCCTCATCGAGAACGGATGGCGCGTCCTCTTCACCCGGACCACCGATCTCGTGCAGAAGCTCCAGCTGGCGCGACGCGAGCTCAACCTCGAGGCGGCCATCAATCGTCTCGATCGCTTCGATCTCCTGATCCTTGATGATCTCGCTTACGTCACAAAGGATCAGGCCGAGACCAGCGTGCTGTTCGAGCTCATCAGTGCACGCTACGAGCGCCGCTCGATGCTGATCACCGCCAATCAGCCATTCGGCGAATGGAATAGGGTCTTCCCGGATCCCGCCATGACCCTCGCCGCTATCGATCGCCTCGTTCACCACGCCACCATCGTCGAGATGAACGTCGAGAGCTATCGCAGACGAACCGCCCTCGAACGAAAACGCGGTCCAGGACGGCCGCCATCGCACGCGACACCTAAAACCGTCGCTGATTGACGCTGCGCGACAATCAGAGTTCAACAAAACTCTTGCGCGCGACAATCATCGCGGCAATCATCATCAGGCCGCGACACTGCCTCGCCATCCTAATTGCCGCGCACTTCCTACCCAGATTGCCGCGCTACACTCGCCCTCGAGACCAGGCGGCCGATGAGTTTTACAGTACCGACCATCACAATATCGCCGACGGTATTACGGCGCTGCCGAAGGACTATGCTGGCGTTCCACGCCAGCCAATCCCCCAACTGGGTCCGCCACTTCCCGGGGACCTCGGTCGGCCGATCCTTGCCGCCCAAGGCCAGTCGCCGACGATCGGCGCTGATCCGGAACAGCAACGCCGGGATCAAGAGACCGAAGCAGCCCGCATCAGCCATCTGTTTGCTTCGACCACTGGGAGAGAAGCGCGTGAGCCCGCGGCTGCAGGGGGCGATCGCATCGCATCACAAAGCCCGACCGGTGCCAATGACGACGGATATGCGCAGAACGGTCAGGACCGCAAGCTTGCCTTCGTGAACGCCTCTGTGGACCGTCGCACAGTCAGCCCTGATCGCGTCACCAAGCCAGCTTCACCATATGTCGTGCAGGCTGGGACGGTTATTCCGGGAGCCCTGATTACCGGAATCAGATCGGACCTGCCAGGCCAAATTACGGCGCAGGTGACCGAGAACATTTTTGACACGCCGACTGGCCGGTTTCTGCTTGTGCCCCAGGGAGCGCGACTGATCGGGATCTACGATAGCCAGGTCACTTTCGGCCAGTCCCGTGTTCTGCTCGTTTGGACCCGGCTGACTATGCCGAATGGACGTTCAATCGCTCTCGAGCGGCAGCTTGGCGCTGACGCTGCCGGTTATGCAGGCCTCGAAGACCAGGTCGACAATCACTGGGGCGAACTCTTCAAGGCTGCAGCACTATCGACATTTCTGGCTGTCGGGACCGAACTGGGTGCCGGCTCGGACACCAACAGCAACGACAGCGCAATCATTCAGGCATTGCGGCACGGCGCGTCGGACTCACTGAACCAGACCGGACAGCAGGTAGTTCGGCGCAGTCTCAACATCCAGCCCACGCTGACTGTGCGACCTGGTTTCCCGGTCCGCGTTCTCGTCAATCGCGACCTCATACTTGTGCCATACGGAGAGTAACGCCATGCCCAAGCTTAGAATAGGAGCGCTGCCCGACGACAAGCCGGTCAAGGTCGCCACTGAGCTTCCAGCGTCAGTACATCGAGATCTCGTCGCCTATGCAGAGGCCTTGGCGCGCGAAAGTGGGCAGCGTATCGACCCGGCAAAGCTGATCGCGCCCATGCTGGCGCGCTTTATGGCCACGGACCGTGGATTTGCAAAAGCGAGACGATCTGGTCATTCCCCAAGGGCCGGCGAGGGTGAGGGATAGCGTTCTGCCAACAGATTGAGGAAACGCTTCAGAGCCGGATTCTCATTGTCGTCGCGCCAATGCGCATAGAAGTCCACCCGGCTTGGTCCCGTTCCGTCCTGCAACTCTCGGTACACAAGGCCAGCGAAGCTTGCACCAATATCCGATTCCATAGCCAGACTGAGCCCCATGCCCATACTCGTAAGACTCTTGATAATGCCACGGCTTACGTCATGGCGTTCTACTTTGGGGCGATCGTCGGGTAGTACGAGCTTCGAAATCAAGAGATCCTCAAGCTCTCGTCCTGGATCATACTCACTTAGAAGGATCTTTTCGTTACGCAAATCTGTCCAATAGACGATCTCGCGTGCCGCCAGGACGTGATCCTGCGGCAGCGAGATCAGGATGCGTTCGCTCCAGAGCAATAGTGATCTTGTGTCCTTTGAAGGCGGACGTCCTGGGCTAACGACAACGTCGACGGTTCCGTTACCGAGGGCAGTCATCAGACGGAAGCGTGAGCGTTCCATCGTTGCCAGTTCGAGCCCTGGTAGCAGCTTCTTGAGCTCACCTATCGTCGCTCGCAAATTGCCGGTGGACATGGATGTGAAGAAACCGACGACAAGATGCCCAGTATCGCCGCGGCCACCGGACCTTCCGGTGTCAACGAGCATGTCGACCTGCTCCAGGATTAGCCGTGCAATGCGCAAAATTGCGCATCCGGTCAACGTAGGCTTGATTCCCCCGCTTGAGCGCTCAAACAGTGAAGTGCCCACGAGGTGCTCGAGCTGAGCGATAGCACGGCTGAACGCGGTGTGCTTAATTGAAAGCGCTTCCGCGGCTCGTCGAAAGCTACCGTAGTCACAAGCGGCGACCGCAAGTCGAAGCTGTTGCAGGTCAATAGCTCTCGCTGCGTTTCGTTGGTCGTTCCTGGTCCCGATCTCGGTCATGTTCAGAGCTTCGTAGGGAGACCCGACACGACGTCCCCGCTCCGAGCGAGGACACATGTCTCGTTTGCCGGCGTGAATGGTTCTAGGCGGCCGCGGAGATCACTGGCCTCCAAAGAACCGGCGTCGACAGTCCGCCGGCCTTACGAACGTTCGCCAGAACCTCGTGCGAAGTCTCGAGGTACCCTGCCAGAGCCAATGTGTTGCCAATTGCGGAAGGATTGCCAATGCGCCGCAGGGGCCAACCGGCTCGTCGAAGGATTCTCTCCATCCGGACATCTGTGACGGTAACGATGTCGGTGAGTTGTCGTGAGAGCGCGAACTCGATCATTCCCGCAAACAGTTCGTAAGCCGCACAAGTGATGCCGTGATTGCCTTTCGGGGCGTCCGCGGCAACATCGATTGCGAACCTACTACTCTCCCAAACGAAAGGAGTTGCCGGCGCGGGTTGTCCTTCAAGGAGTGCAGGAAAAGCATCACGAAGCATGGTCGGGCCTAGCGTAGGAAGCAGGCGTACGGAACCTTGCACTTTTCCGTTCTCACCAATTCGTACTAGATAGTCGGGATGCAGCCCATCGAAATCATCGATCTCCATGTCGCCACTGGTCTGAACTTCCCATCCCATGCGCAGCTTGAAAACACGATGCCGTAACCGATGCATCTCAACTAGGGTGTTGGAAAGCTCTCCATATGAAGGCGGTGTGATCAACTGAATCATAGTCCCTCCAAGAGTGTCCATCAGCTCTCTTGAAGCGCGATTCTCGACTTCAGACATCACCTGTAGTTGTAGGGGAGGGACGTCCTAATTTTGCTTTCTTCTATTTGCAGCGGCGAGGCGCGTCACCGCTTGTGCGATCGTGCGAACACCCAGCTTTTTCTTCGCATTCTCTAAGTAATATGCGACTGTGTTCCGCGAGATGCCAAGAATGCACCCGATCTCCCAAGCGCTTTTCCCTTGTGCAGCCCATTCCAAGCATTCGAGTTCACGGGGAGACAAGCGTACTTCGCCAATGCAATGATCGCCCGAAAGTTTACGTCGAACGTGAGCATGGAAGTACAATGCAATGAGCTGAAGCACTCGCGCATGTGAATCAATGCATTTTTCGAACGGCAATCTTTGCAGATCGGTCGCAAAAGTCAGGGCTGCGATTGGACCGCGACCATCATGAATCGGGATCGTGAAACCGAAGCGGATGCCAAATTCGGAAGCCTGGTCGAGTAGCTTCCGTTGTGCCGATGAATAGGAGTTTGTCATCAACCCGGATCCCCATCGGAAAGGCTCTGGGTCTTGAAGAGCTTGAATTACAATAGGGTCTACTCTCTCGTAGTGATTGCGGAGATAGTAAGTGGTCCAATCGATAGGGTATGTCGAGATTACGCGCGGCTGCTTTTGCGACGCGTTGGGCAGAGATAGATAAGCAAAACAAGACAGATCAAGCGCGGCCACGGTCGAATCCATAGCTTGGCGAAATCCTTCGGCATTTTCAGCCTCCGACAGGAGATCGATGAAGGTTTGAAAGATCCGGTGCATTGTTGTGACCGTTGAGAGTTGGGTTGAACTTGGAAAGTGTCCGTCCGAAAAAATGAGGCGGCATCTTTGATCTCGGCAAGTTCGGACGGGCAAATAGAAATTTCCCGGTTTGCCGGCTAAACATCTGCATTCGATTCATGTCCAGGCTCCCGCACAAGTATTCGCTTGGTGGCAGAGCGATTGTCATCTTCCTGAACACCGCGCCAAGCTCTGAGGAAATTTCGTGTGTCATAATCGTTCACTCGGGTCTCGATTGACGTATTAGATGGCATCTCGTCGACAAGTCGGACTAGCTGAGCAATTTGGGTGCGATGGTCAGGTGTGGCCCCACAATGCGGGGTACCTCACGGGCTATGGTTGCGCTGCAGATGGTGGCGTGGATCGAGGATCGCGCCAAGAGACGCAAAACTGCTCGTTCCGAGAAATTGATAAGGTGGCCCGGCGCGGGCTAGCTAGTTGGCCTCATGTTTACGACGATTAGGCTTTCCCGCGCTCGGGGCTTTCTCAAGCTGCGGAGCGTGATCGAGTAAGCGCTGCAACAAATCAATAAGCTGGGCGCGCTCGCCTCGTGTCAGAATTTCCAAGAGATGCTCCTGCCGCTGCATGGCAATGGGCGCCATTCGATCGTAGACCTGCAGACCTTCGCGGGTCAGCGCAATCTTCTGCCGGCGAACATGAGTTGGATCTCGCGTTACTTTGACGAAACCTCGCGCTTCCAGAGCCTTCAAAGAGCGGCTAATCGCGGCTGTATCCGTACCCAATATTGTTGCGAGTCTCCGGCCAGAAATGTTTGGTCGCGACGACAGGATTAGTATGGCGCGCCACTCCATGATTCCGATCTGAAAGCGTCGTCGGAGATCGGCCGCCTGTGCCGACCGGTGGATAGCACTTATCGACGTCAGCAGCGCTGGAACGTAATTCCGAATGTCGATTTTGATGCGTCCCATCGTGCCATTTCTCTGGATTACTTGCAGCTAAGTTAGCTGTTCTTTCTTGCGAGCATCCCCGTTGCTGCTGGGCGACGGTTCTTTCGCGACGCACAATTCATCACACCGCATGCAGAATAGCAAACCGGCACCTGGCATGAGCGAGGAAATGTCGTTGACGCGCATTTCATGCTGTGTAATCAATATGGCATGTTGCGAACACAGCATGGCTCTGGCCATTGGAGTTGATTATGACCGCAAGTGTCGATGTCGCCCCGATGTATGATTTCAAGCCGCCGCTAAACATCCCGGTGCTGGACATCGACCCGTTCTCGGACCAGAACCTGATGGATCCGGTTCCCATGCACGACTTGCTTCGAGAGACCGGTCCAATGGTCTGGCTCTCGCGCTACAACATTGCAGCCGTATCGAGATTTGCGGATGTGAGGAAGGTTTACAGCGACTGGGAAACGTTTACATCGACTCGCGGCGTGGGCATGGCGGACTATGTCCGACACGGACGCTTCCGGCTGCCGAGTATCATTCTGGAGGTCGACCCCCCGGTCCACACGCAGAATCGCACCATCTTGATGCGCGCTCTTTCGCCCGCGGTCATGCAGACCCTGCGCGGGCGCTTCTTTCAGATTGCAAATGATATGGTCGATGCGCTGGTGGCGCGCGGCCAGTTCGATGCAATCGCCGATCTGACCGAGGCATATCCGCTGCGAGTATTCCCGGATGCGCTCGGTATGAAGCAGGAGGGACGGGAGAACCTGCTTCCCTATGGTGACATGGTGTTCAATTCCTTTGGCCCGCCGAACAAGCTCTTTCGCGATTCGGCGCCGCGCGCTGATATCGCTCACCCGTGGGTAAAAGAGCAGTCCTTGAGAGCAAACCTCGCGGACGGGGGGTTCGGAAGCATTATCTACCAGGCCGTCGATGCGGGGGAGATCTGCGAGGAAGATGGCGCAGCGCTCGTTAAGTCGTTTCTCACGGCGGGTGTGGATACCACCGTCAATGGGCTCGGAGCCGCACTCTACTGCCTTTGCCGCTTCCCTGGCGAGTGGGAGAAACTTCGCGCCGAGCCCACCCTTGCGCGGGCTGCATTCGAGGAAGCAGTCCGGCTCGAAAGCCCCGTGCAGACCTTCTTTCGTACAACGACCAAGCCAACTGAATTCGCGGGCTATCCTCTGCCAGCCGGTGCCAAGGTGTTGCTCTTTCTGGGGGCTGCTAACCGCGACCCTCGTCATTGGACTGACCCGGACAAGTACGATATTTCGCGCAAAACGGCCGGGCATGTCGGTTACGGCTATGGCATTCACGCCTGTGCTGGCCAACTCCTGGCGCGCCTCGAGGGAGAGGCCGTGCTGACGGCGCTGGCTACGAAAGTGCGCACGATCGAACTGGCAAGCGAACCCATTCGTCGACTGAACAACACCCTCCGCGGCCTGAAAAGCATGCCCGTCAACGTCAAGCCCGCTTGATATCCGATTAACTGCCGCACCAATCTGAGGATAACCTAACCCAGTGACAACGATTTCTCTTACTGCACTTGATGGAAGCACCACGAAGCTCCCGGCAGAGCCGGGAAGAACCGTTATGCAGATCATCCGAGACGCCGGGTTCGATGAGCTTCTGGCGCTTTGCGGTGGAAACTGTTCTTGCGCGACATGTCACGTTTACGTCGATAGCGGACAGATTCATTTGCTTGGATCTATGACTGAGTTAGAGGATGGACTGCTGGACGACTTGAGCCATCGTAAGCCGACATCCCGGTTGTCTTGTCAGATCATTTTCGCCGAGCCGCTAGACGGCCTGAGCTTGACGATCGCTCCAGAGGGATAGTCTCGCCCGTTCCTTTCAATCGATGACCGAGCCGCCGCTCCGGAATGTCCGAATTCGATCTTCTTGGAGTCGAAATAATGTCTCGGGACTAGCGGGAATACGGGGATTCCCCAGAGAAACGCAACGTCTCGCGCGGGGTTTGACCGAAACGGGCCCGGTAGGATCGTGCGAACTTGCTCATGTTGGTGAAGCCCGCCGCGCAGGCAAATTCACGCACAAGGCCTTTGCCGCCGGCCGCCTCGATCTCGTTTCGCACTTGATCCAGCCTGTAATCACGGAGAAATTCCATTGGAGAAACGCCGCGGAACTTTTGAAAGCCAACCTGGAGCGATCGCGCGCTAACGCCCGCCGCATTTGTAATTTCAGTCAGTGAGACTGGTCTACTGGAATGTCTCTTGATGAACTCTTCTGCCCGGCGGATATACCAAGGAACGGCAGCTGATCTCCGATGGTTCAAAATATCTGAGTAGTTGTGAGGCTGACTCAACAGAAGTGTTGACACGAAAGCGGCCTCCAGGGACCGATGAATCGGCAACCTCTCAGGTCCGATCACCGACGCACTTGCTTCGGCGCGCATAACATCGACTAGGGTCCGCAACGTGCGAATATGGTCCGAGCCGAAAGCCACTTCCATCTCGAAACGGAGAGGTCGTCGCAGGTCTTGCCCGATCAACCGACTGAGCTCTCGCTCGGCCCGACGACGATCGACTTTGATCAGAATCTTGCTGCAATCTGGGCTCCACTCAGTAGAGAACGACGTGTTGGGAGTTAGAATGCAGCCAACGTCGCAATTAGTCACGACATGCTGTCCGCCCTGCCTGGTAACGCTCTCTCCCGAGAGCAGCACTGCTAGTAGGAAGACATCGTCACCCATGCTTTCTGCGCGGACTTCCAGTTCGGTTCCATAGACCAAATGGCTGAGTGAAAGACTCGCGAACTGACTTTGCACAAGTCGTCCGCCAAAAGCACCGCGATCCCGGACAAGTAGCTTGTGCGGGCTCAAAAGCCGAGATGTCATTGAGACCATTTCATCTGCGTCGGCAGAGCTGAAGATCGACCTCATGCTTCGCTGCACCATAAAAGGTCTCCGTCATACCGCAAAATTGGAGCAAATTGCCCGCGACCTTAACCCTCGCTTATTGGCTCCGCACCAATTCGCCAATGGCCCAATGAAGGTTAGCCCAACGATTTCATTCACTTCAAGCATCAGTTTGCGAACCCATTTCACCCAAAACTGTATGGAGGTGATTCAACAGGTCGAGATCGCACAAGGACCGTTTGAATCCGAGCAGGCGCTCCAGGCATCGATTTGGGAAGGGCCAGGACCGGGACCTTGGCAGTACCAAACGTCAGAATGCCTTGAGAGGTGCTCGCCGCGCCACGCCTGTTGGCTTCGCGCAAGATATCGATGCGCATTTGGATCATTCTCTTCGCTTTTGGGCGAATTGCTCGACCCAGCAATGCCTATCGCCCCCGCGCTTCGTAAAGCGTCTCCCCATGCACCGTAGAGAAGCGTCAGCTGGACGGCCTGGATCATGGGACAGCGATCGCCGACAGGTCGACACCATCTCAGAAGCGTCGTCTGAGAACGACTCGTGCAGTTGATGATGTCCTGAACGGCGGATTGATGCCTGGCACTGTGTCATCTCGCCGGATGTGATGTGACGGATGCAAAGTCCTCCGTTCGCCCAGGAAAGCCAAACGATTCGCCCTTGGTTTATGCCCTTCGTTTTCGGCGCAGCGCGCGGAGCTCGATCGATTGCCATTGAGGGTGAGGCTCAGCTAACGTCTCTTTCGCAGTTGTCGGCGAAAGAGCGCCTAGACCACGGCGCAGAGTAGCAATGAAAACTGCACCTCAGCGTTTCGATGATTCTGCCAACATTGGTTCCAGAAAATTCAAATGAAGTGGCTGACGCGCGAGGATTTCACCAAGCAGTACGATGTAGTCATCGTTGGGGCGGGCCATGCGGGCGCCCAGGCAGCAATTGCGTTAAGGCAACACCAGTTCGTTGGCACGATTGCTATCGTCGGCGATGAGGCTGAACTTCCCTACGAGCGGCCGCCGCTATCCAAGGACTATCTTTCACAGGAGAAGGGGTTCGAGCGAATTTTGCTGCGGCCTGCGCGCTTTTGGGACGACCGGGAGGTCGACATGCTGCTGGGGCGTGAAGTCGACATGGTCGATCCGTCCGACAAGAAGGTAATTGCAAGCGATGGCAGTGTCATCGCCTACAATACGTTGATCTGGGCGGCCGGAGGTCGTGCGCGACGCCTGCCCTGCGCCGGGGCAGATTTACAGGGTGTCCATTCCGTTCGAACGCGGGCCGATGTCGACAATATTCTGGGACATCTGGAGGAGGTCGAGAAAGTCGTTGTGATCGGTGGCGGCTACATCGGCTTGGAGACGGCGGCCGTCCTTTCAAAGACCGGCAAAGATATTACCGTTTTGGAGGCGCAGGATCGTGTGCTCGCTCGCGTGGCGGGTCGGGCGATCTCGAACTTTTACGAAGCCGAGCACCGAGCACATGGCGTCGTCATCAGGGTAGACGCGGTCGTAAGGGAGATCGTTGGCGAACGCGGCCGCGTAGTTGGGGTACGCTTGGCCAATGGTGAGATCCTGGATTGTGGGATGGTGATTGTCGGGATCGGAATTGCGCCGTGCATCGACGCGCTCATCGCAGCAGGTGCTCGCTACGGCAATGGGGTGATCGTCGATGAATACTGCCGCACCACGCTTCCCGACATGTATGCCATTGGTGACTGCGCACTCCATGCCAACGCATTCGCAGGCGGCGCCGAAATCCGACTGGAATCAGTGCAGAATGCCAATGACATGGCGGCGACGGCCGCAAGAGCTGTCGTGGGCGAACTGACACCCTATCGAGTTCTGCCATGGTTCTGGTCCAACCAGTACGACCTGCGACTTCAGACAATTGGATTGTCGATGGGCTACGACGCGGAGGTCGTACGCGGGGACCCGGCGTCGCGTTCTTTCTCGGTGATCTATCTCCGCGATAGCCGGGTCATCGCGTTGGACTGCGTCAATTCCACCAAAGACTACGTGCAGGGTAAGCGTCTGGTCGAGAACGGAGTGCGTTCGGCGGCAGACGTTCTATCCGATACGAACCTCCCCTTACGTGACATTTCGTAGGAGTGGAAAAATCATGGGCCATGCGATCCAGATTGCAAGTGTCTTTGGAGGGCGAAGCGGTCTCAGGCAGCAAGATGAACGAAACCTGGTGGAACTGCGTACCGTGCTGCCCATCATCACCACGAGCGGCTTGGGCGGTTTCTAATGCCACCAATTGCTGCCCCTTGGACACGTCCATGAGCTCAGACAATCCCTGCTTATCAGGAGGAATTCCCATGCAGAAAGAACCCTTCGAATCCCGAATTGCTGAGCTGGTTTATCCGGATCACGTTCATCGCGATGTCTACACCGATCCCGAAATCTTCGAGATCGAGCTGGACCGGATCTTTGGACGCGCATGGATCTATGTAGGCCATGAGAGTCAGGTTCCGAACGCGGGAGACTATTGGACAACGCTGATCGGCAAGCATCCGGTGATCATGGTGCGCGATAAGGCGGGTAGCGTTCATGTGCTGCACAACCGATGCCCGCACAAGGGTGCCAAGGTCATAGCTGAGGGCTGCGGGAATACCGGGCCGATCTTCCGCTGTCCTTACCACGCTTGGACATTCAAGCTGGATGGATCTCTGATGGGCGTGCCTCACCGTAGCTGGTATGACGGGACCGGTTTTGATCCCAAGGGCGACGCATTCTCGATGCAATCGGTTGCTCGTGTCCAGTCCCATCGGGGGTTTGTGTTTGCAAGCCTGAGCAAACAAGGCCCGGACTTGAAGACATTCCTGGGCGGCGCGATCAGTACGCTCGACAACTTCGCCGACCGTGCTCCCGAAGGGAGAGTGATAGTAGCCGGGGGCGTCCAGCGCGTCTGGCAAGAAAACAACTGGAAGCTATTCCTGGAGAACATGAACGATACGGCGCACGCGCCCGCCACGCATGAGTCGTCGTGGACTGCCGCCAAGCAAACGGCGAAGAGCCGCTTTGGAGGGAAATCTCCGTTCCAGCTCCACATTATCGAAGGCAACGGCGAGCCGAACGCCTTCTGGGAATCACTCGACTTTCGCTGTTACGATTATGGCCATAGCTTCTTCGATGCCATCTTCAATGCCCCAGGCGACAGGATCTCGCTCGAGTATCGCGAACAGCTTGTCAAAGCGTATGGCGAAGAACGTGCCGAAGAAATCTTGAAGGTTAACCGGCACAACACAGTGATCTATCCGAGCTGTTCGCCTCATGTCGGCTTTCAGCAGATGCGCGTTATCCGCCCGATTGCGGTCAACCGCACCATGATCGAATTCTTCACCTTTAGGCTGGCGGGTACGACGGACGAGTTTTTCCAAAGGACGATCAACTACACCAACATCGTCAACTCGCCGTCATCCGTCGTGATGGTCGACGACGTCGATCTCTACCGCCGCTGTCAGGAGGGCATGCTTTCGGATGGCGGCCAATGGATCAGTCAGCACCGCAACTTCGGCAAGGACATTCAAGGGGACCACGAAACCATCGGAAAGGGCGTAACCGAACTTCCAATGCGAAATCAATTTGGCGCCTGGAAAAAGTACATGGGGCAACCGGTAAGCCCCAGACCCAACGAACAGGTCACGGCGGCGGAATAGGTGCACAAAGATGAAGGCGATCAAGCTACAGGATAATGGATCGAGTCCTGCAACACAGACGACACCGGAGCTTCAGCACGAGATCGAGCAGTATCTTTACCGCGAGGCGGCACTCCTGGACAATCGCGATTGGGAAGGATGGGAAGCGCTGTTCGCAGAGGACGGCACCTATTGGGCGCCGCTAGCTCACGGCCAGACGGACCCACTCAATCACGCCTCGCTGTTCTATGAGGATGCCATGATGCGCGAAGTGAGGCGGCGACGGTTGGAGCATGTCCACGCGTGGTCGCAACTGCCGGTTACTCGTACCGCGCGCGTTCTTGGAAACGTGATGATCCTGTCGGGAGGGAGGGGCGAGGGCAAGTTGAGCGTGCGCTCGACTTTCCAACTGACTGAATGGCGCGCGCGGCGAGATCTTCGCCAGCTCGCGGGGCACTACACGCATTCGCTCATCCTTGTCGAAAACAAGTGGCGCATACGGCAGAAGCGTGTCGACCTAATAAATTGCGACGGTATTCATCACGCACTCGAGGTGTACATGTGATCAGACGGAGCCCTCGAAGCACTGCCCTCGTGGCTTTGCATTATCAGAATGACATCCTTCATCCTGATGGCCGGATCAGGCTCGGATTCGGTCAAGATGCAGAAAATAGGAAAGGCGTGATGGACGCAGCTAAGCGCTTGCTGCTTGGGGCACGAGCGGCGTCCTTGCCGATCGTACATGTCCGGACTGCAAGACCGCGTGCTGCGGGTACTTTTTCCGAGAATGCGCCAATTTTCCGTAATGTTGTCGCTGCAGGCGCCGTTGTAGAAGGTGAGTGGGGTTCGGAATTTTTCGAGGGACTCGGTCCAATATCAGACGAAACCGTCGTGGTTCATAATCGAGTTAACGGCTTCTACGACTCGAATCTTGAGATGCGCCTGCGCGAGTTGGGCGTCACCCGTCTGATTCTATCAGGTGTCGCCACAAACTCATGCGTGGAGCACACCGCGCGACACGCCGCCGATATGGGTTATGAGGTGATCGTCGCCGAGGACGCATGCTCTGCTTCGCGCCCGGAGGTGCACGAGGCCGCGCTATTCAACATCAGCCTCATCGGCTCAGTCGTCACGGTCAACACCCTCGTTGAAGCGGGGTTCGAATGATACGTCTGGATGGTCGAAAGTTTGTCGTTACGGGGGCGACCCAGGGACTGGGCGCTGACATAGCCGAATGCTTGATTGAGGCAGGCGCTTTCGTTGCCATTGTAGGGCGAGGTAAGGAGAAGGGAACGGCATTAGAGCGGAAACTGGGGCCACGGGCCCGGTTCATAGAGGCTGATCTTTCGTTAGATCGGGATATCGAGGCATGTGTCGAAAATGTCATCAGGCTGTTCGGAGGCATTGATGGCCTCGTCAACAACGCCTGCATGTACGACGATCCCGGATTGACGGCTACTCGGGAACAGTGGCATCGGTTGCTGGACGTGAATTTGATCGGGCCGGCGATTCTCACGGCACAGGTAGTCGACAGCATGCCGCCTGAGGGCGGTGTCGTCGTGAATATCAGTAGCATTGGCGGCAAATCCGGTGCTGCCAACCGTATGTTGTACCCAGCTTCCAAGGCCGCGATTCTGCAGATCACAAAGAATCTTGCGGTCACCTTGGCGCCACGGAACATCCGAGTCCTCTCGGTCTCGCCGGCGGTGACTTGGTCTCCTAGCGTCGAGGCGGTTACGGGGTCGATCGAAAAAGCCGATCAAAGGGGCGCTATTCTTCATCCCTTGGGCCGGATCGGTCGTGGCCGGGAGGTGGCGAACGCTGTCCTGTTCGCCTGTTCGGAATTTGCTAGCTTTGTAACGGGTACCGACATTGCGGTCGATGGCGGCTTCACCAGTCTCGGGCCCGATCAAGGTTTAGGACCGCGCGCCTGGTTGTCTGGCGTGCCTGTCCGTCAGTAGTGTCAGCCGCGTTCAAACGGGCTTTCCTTGAAAGAATTTCGCATCGATCGCGTGATGCAAGACGTCTAGGAGACCTGGCGATAGCGGAAGAGAGCTGCTGAGTAGCAGGTAACAGCGCTGTAGTGGGATACTGTGCGGTCGAGCTGCCAAGCGCCGCGCAGTCCCGTTTAGATGTCCAGTGCACAGGCGCTTCGAGTTTGCGGCTCGCCCGCGAAGACCGAGCCAGTTCGAGGCTGAGAACGATCCGTTTGATCGTAGTGCGAAGTCCCGGGAAACCCACACGGCAGAAGGATGATCGGCGTCGCCGGATCATGAGAAACTGTGACGTCATAATGGCGCTACCACGTTACGGTTGCGAAAGCCAAGGCGCTTTGGCGGCCCTCCATGTTCTCACAATCGGTGCTTGCGTCCCGTCATCCTAGAGCCGCGTTGCCGCCATGGCGACGAGCGCGTTGTCCCGGTAGACGTGGCGGCAAGCGCATCTGGTCTACTCGCGCAGCAAATGAACCGAATGCGAACCAAAGCGCGGCGGCTTCTATAGCGAGCTTGCGTCGTATCCGGATCGATGGTTTGGGAAAGAGTGAAAAGAGCGCTCCGCTGCACGCGACAATTCCCTGGTCGTTGAGATTCAGTATGAAATCGTTGCATCAATTCACCCGGGCCCGCCGCATAGCCAATTCGTCACCGGTGCAACAGTACAAACGTCAGCGCTTCTGCCTCGTCATCAAGAGGCCTGACGAGAGTACCTGAGATGCGCTGCGTAGTGGCTGCGAGGATGCAAAGAGGTGTTCCTTCCTCCTTCAAACAGTTCCGTACTTGTTTGGCGAACGTGGAAACTCGCCACGCGAGTCCGGCAGCAAGCAGATCGGCATTCCGGCAAGGAGAAGTCGGCTTCGTTGATTTTAACTTTAACAGAGCTTGGGAAATAGAAAGGGCGCAAAATTGAGTGACAGCAGAGAGTATAAGATCAAGGGTATCCGTGTTGAAACCAGGGCTCCAGCGAAGTCAGCAGGTAAGCCGCGGCCACCGATTTTGTTCGTCCATGGGGGATGTCATGGAAGTTGGTCGTGGGAGAAGTTTCTGCCGTATTTTGCCGATGCCGGTTGGGAATGCCACGCGCTCAACTGGTACGGCCACAACGGATCTGACCCCCATCCGAAGAACGACCTCATTCACCGCAGCATCGCGGACGTCGTCGAAGAGATCTCGCTTGTGGCCGGCCAGTTCGAAGCCAAGCCGATCCTCATCGGCCACAGCATGGGGGCGTTGGCGTCTCAGAAGTTCGCTGAGCAGAACTCGTTGGCAGGATTGGTGTTGAGCACCTCGGTCGTTCCTTCGGAGGTCGGCGGTGCGAAAATCGATGTGCCGGTGGATTTTAGCCGCCCCTGGGGCCCGCCTCCCTTCGAGCTGGCGATGCAGCTCTTCTTCCAAGGGCTCACCGAAGATGAGGCCCGGCCCTACTACGAGCGCTTGTGCCCAGAGTCGCCCAAAGCGGCCTACGAAGCCACTCGCTGGAGCGTGTCGGTCGACAAGACTCGCGTGTCGGGCCCGATCCTCGTCCTTGGCGCAGAACTGGATGTCTTGACGCCGCCGTCGACCTCTCGAGCACTGGCCGATTTCTATGGAGCAGACTACCGATACCTGCGTGGGCGCGGTCATAACTTGCTGCTTGAACCGGGATGGCAGGAGACAGCGGGCCTTATTGCCCAATGGCTGGAGCGATCGGTGGTTTAGTCTTTGCAATCTACCCGGCCGGCCCGCAGATCTGAGATTGCGATTGACGGAGGGCACGCCACTAAAGGGCGTCGATCGAATACTGGACGGTGGAGGCACACGTCCATCTCCATCCGTTTGAGATGAACGAGCTCCGCTAGCAGACCGGCTGTCTGCCTCCTTCCTAGACTTGGCCGCCGCTTTGCGGCGGCCAAATTTTTTGGTTGAATCGAGGGGCGTGGCTCTTGGGTTGATACCCCGGACGTTTGCGAGGCGACGATATTGGATCATCTTGGCTGTGAAGCCACCAAGAACGCAATGCGGCGGGGCCGGGGGTGTCTAGGGTGCCGGAAATCTACATCAGCCTCTCTTGGCCGTTGAACGAGAACCTAGATGTCTCAGCTCGCCCGAGCTGCGTAGCTCTGCCTAGCCCGATCGCCAGAAACGTCTGTGAAGGATGATAAAGCTCCGACTCCCATACCAATTGGCACTACGCTGCTTCGGCCAGTCCGACAATGAAGACCGTTTCACCCCAACCTTATTCGCTTCTGGAGCATCCGCTTCGTTTGAGGGCTAATATGCCCTCGTGAGATTAGTTGCTGACGCATCCTGCGACCGATAACTTCTTTAGAACAAAGGTACGGCAAGTGCGGCGCGACTCGCACAAGGCGGAGCTCCCAATGACTGAATTATCGGATGCGGTCGGCGTAACCGAAGATCCCCGCGTGGCGCTGCGGGATCGTTACGGTCCCCCTCTCGATCTTGGTCTGATGGCGCACATTGACCACCTGCACATGCACTATGCCGACTTCATCCGCCGCAGCCCATTTTGCTTGCTTGGGACGAGCGACTTGCAGGGCCGGCCTTCGGTGTCACCGAAAGGCGATCAGGCCGGCTTTGTTCATGTTGTCGACGCGCACACGATCCTCTTTCCTGATCGCCCAGGAAATAATCAGATTATTTCGATGCAGAACATCGCGATCAATCCAAAGGTTCAACTGATCTTTCTCGTGCCGGGACGCCTGGAGACGTTACGAGTGGACGGCTTGGCGACCATCTCGACCGATCCCGATCTACTCGAGCGCATGAGTTTTCGCGAAAAGCTGCCGAAGTCGGTAGTTGTCATCAAGGTCTATGAAGCCTTCATGCATTGCGGAAAATCGGTCATGCGCGCTCAGCTCTGGGATCCGGCAACTCAAGTAGCCAAAGGAGAGATGGCAAGTATTGCCCGCATCACCAAGGATCTCTGCCCCGATGCGCCTTATAGCTACGAGCAGATGGAGGAATTGACGCCAGTGATCTATCAAGCGACGCTCTATTAGCGAGATCCAAAGAGGATGAATGAACCTCCTCCGAATGAGTGGACACCTGTAGTAGGCTCGTTGAGCCTGGAGGTGTCGAATGGAACGTCCGCGTCGGTCATTTACTGAAGAGTACAAGCGTGAGGCCGTCGATTTGGTGGTGTCGAGCCGCCGCTCGATCGGGTCGGTGGCCAAGGAGCTCGGTCTTCGCGACTCGGTGCTGCGACGCTGGGTCGATAAGCTCCGGCGCGAGCCGGCATCGGTGGCGTGGCGCCCCACCACGCAGGCGACGCCGATGTCGGCGGACCAGGCTTCGGAGATCGCCCGGCTGCGCCAGGAGAACGAACGGCTGCGCATGGAGCGCGACATTTTAAAAAAGTCGATCGCGATCTTCGCCGGAACCCGGACATGAGCTTCCGCTTCATCGAGGATCATCGCGACACCTATCCGGTACGATTGATGTGCGCCGTGCTCGAGGTCTCGCCGGCTGGCTATTACGCCTGGCGCGATCGCCCCGTGAGTGAGCGGACAAAATCCAATGCCACGCTCTTGGCTGCGATCCGGCAGGTCCATCGGGACAGCAGCGGGCGCTACGGCAGTCCCCGCGTTCATGCCGTCCTGCACAGGCAGGGTCGTGGCGCCAGCCGCGGCCGGATCGAGCGGCTGATGCACCAGCACGGGATCCGCGCCATCATGGCACGGCCACGCAGGGTGCGGACCACCGACAGCCATCACGACCTGCCGATCGCACCGAACCTGATCGCCCGCGACTTCACCGCCAAGGCCCCGAACCGGGTCTGGCTCACCGATATCACCTAGATCCCCACCGCGGAGGGATGGCTGTATCTGGCTGCCGTCATGGATCTGTTCAGTCGAAAGATCGTCGGCTGGGCCATGCGCGATCATATGCAGGTCGAACTCGCATCCGCGGCCCTGACGATGGCGATCCGGCAGCGACAGCCGCACGCCGGACTGATCCACCACTCCGATCGCGGCGTCCAATATGCTTCCCACGCCTATCGCAGCGCGCTCTCGGGCGCCGGCATCACCGCATCAATGAGCCGCAGCGCCAATTGCTACGACAATGCACCGATGGAGAGCTTCTTCCATACCCTGAAGACTGAGCTCGTCCATCATCGCAACTACAAGACCCGCGCCGAGGCCCAGCGCGATATCTTCGCCTTCATCGAGGGCTTCTACAACCGAACAAGGCTCCATTCCGCCCTGGGATATATCCCCCCAGTCGAGATGGAGCTAAAAGCCGCTTAACCCGTCCACTTTTTCGGGGGAAGATCAGAATCACTCTTTCGGCCTCGCGTCAACTTGCGGCTCTCGGTCGAGAAAAGCTCCCCCAAGCGCTGCACAAAAGGTGTTTCTCGGCGATTGCGTTATCCGGCCGAGCTGTGCTCGGCTTGGGAAATCAATGTCGATTAGTGCCCCATCACGAGCAAGTCGTTGATCGTCATCTGATCAGCGTCAGCGGTGAATGCGTCAGTTCGTGCGGTACACACGTTCTTTCACACCTGGCGATCCCGCAGTCACAGAGTTCACCCCGAGCATTCTGAGCGCAGGTTGCGTCCCGGTTGTTGGTGAGGCTTGAAAGGGCGCCAGGCTTGGTCCGAAGTGATCCCTGCTAGCGTACCTGAGGAGGACCTGTCGGATCGCTCGTGCGGTGAAACGCCTAATGCACCGCAGCGAGGCGCGTTTTCGCGGGTGCTCACAGCCCGTCGCGGCCGAAAGCGCTTGACAAGCCACGCCCTTGCCGCAAAATACTTTAGGTATAAAATAAAATCTCAAAGGGGCGCGAAAGCGAGGAGCGAATGCGGGTCGACGGTACCGATGGCGGGCCGGCAAGGCGTTGCTCGAACGCACTTCTAAGAGCCGGCGTCCAGACTGCTTCATCATCGTCTTCGATCGTGACGAGTCAGACGGAGCGTTCGACAATGGTGATGTGTCATTTGACGTCATCGTGCAGAACCTCGGGTTTCGGCAACGCCGCCAACATTGAGACGACTTCAATCTTGGGAGCGCCATCAGGCAGGTCTTCAGGGCAAGAGCCGAGCGCAAGATGGGTCTCCAGTGTCATCAGCCAGGGACCCAAACTTCATCCTGTTGTTCTCCCGATGTCGCGCGAGGCGCTCGGCGCCGAGCCAGCGTTCAAGCATGAAGGTAAGTACGATCTCACAGCGATCGTTGGTTCATACAATACCGTTTAATTGGCATAAGCCGAGGAGGCGCAAATGAATGGAGCAAATTTATTTCACACGACTAACGTCGACGAAATGATCGCGGTAAGCTCTCGGTCTTTGTGCAATCACCGACTAATCGTTAAGGATCGGGGGGGGTTCCACGGAAAGTTGGCTCGAGCTCAAATCGGGGGAATCTCGATTAGCCATCTGAGCTATGGAGCGGAGCTGGAGGTCTATTCCGATGGCATGGGCGATGATCTCTTTTTCATGGAGGTACCTCTATCAGGTGAAAGTGTCACGCGCCTGGGGACGGCAAAGGTCATGGGTAATGCGAGCACTGGATGCATTATGTCGCCACAAGCGGCCTTCTCGTCAACATGGACCGCCGATTGCACCAAGCTCCTTTTTAAGATCAGTCGTACGAAAGCCGAGCAACATCTCAGGTCTTTGACCGGTGCTGATTTGCGCAAGCCATTACTTTTTGAAATGGAGATGCGCTTTGGTTCAGATATGGTTCGACCTCTTCGCGGCCTAATTGATGTTTTGCTCGCCGAGACGGGTATCTCGGATGCTCAAGGCTATAGGGCTCCAGTTCATCAGCGCCTGGAAGACGCATTCCTAACTGCTTTGCTTTGGACACAACCGCACAACTATTCCGGTCAACTTGCAAAGATAAAGAAGCCGACAGCCGTTCCCTGGTACGTGAGGCGCGCCGAGAACTACATCAAGTCGCAGTCATCTAGGCAGCTTTCCTTGGATGAAATTGCTGCCCACGTGGGAGTTAGCGCTCGTACCCTTCAAATCGGCTTTAGAGCGTTTCGCGGCGTTTCGCCGATGCTTTATCTGCGGAACTACAGGCTCGATCAAGTGATGAGTTCGCTCGAGCACGCCAGCGGCACGGCAAAGATTGGCGATTTCGCCCGCAGTGCGGGATTCGTCGACATGAGCAAGTTTGCGCGCGCGTACCGATTGCGCTTCGGTCGTACACCGCGCGAGACAATGCGAAGTAGGTC
This sequence comes from Bradyrhizobium sp. T-1, assembly GCF_053592855.1. Lineage (NCBI taxonomy): Bacteria > Pseudomonadati > Pseudomonadota > Alphaproteobacteria > Hyphomicrobiales > Nitrobacteraceae > Bradyrhizobium > Bradyrhizobium sp. T-1. The sequence goes on from NZ_CM132115.1 coordinate 2,468,507, forward strand.
TATTACCGTCTAGGACCTGTTATTCAGGCGCGACTGACACGCCATCAGCCGACGAAGGCCAGAGAGAGCGGTTGTGCCGCCGCCGGCCGGTTCGAACGGGGCTTGGCGCCGTACCGGAATCCCGGACTGCACTGGTCGCTACGAAGCCCACTGTTTGTCGCGCTGATGATTGCTTCGGCACGGGACGTTGCAACTACCGCAATTGGAGCAGCAAGAAAGCAAGAAGCGCGAGGTACCGCATCGCCACGCCGTGGCTTGGCCAAGTGCCTGCAAGCTCTCCAAACGGTCTTTTAAGCTCTACGTTCTCGAACCAACGGTGCCGTCGACGGCTCGATCTATGCGTTGACCTTGTCACTGTCTGACAGTCTCGATACACCACCTCCATCGACGCGCCGATTGCCACCGGGTGCCTTGTGAGGCACGCGAGCCTCCTCTATCAGAACGGGCATTCTGATCGCTCTTGATGGCACCGCACGATTGAAGGCACGCGGAAGGCGTAAGCAAACTGAGCGAGGCTATCTGTCTGCCCAAATAGCGAAGACAGAATGCAAAAAGCGAAACAATCCGACTGCTAAGGATAGCGCTGCGATTGGCAATCGAGGCCGTCCTCGCATATCACGATAGCAATCATCCGACTACGGGCCCATGAGCCTGCGCACCATCGTGCGTGCCGTGCAAGTGGAATGCGCATTTGCCAGCGGCTTATCAGGGTTCTTCCAATTCAGAACGGCGCATTCGCTCCAGGTGAGCGAACAACGAGCCGCACAGCTGTGTGAGATTGAGAAAGGGGAGGCCGGAATGAACTTGAATGTGCACGCCAAGGAAGGCCAAACGCAATTGCGGCGTTGGCAAATAGGGATGCTTACTCTCGCTCTCGTCGGGGAGGTGTTTCTCGCAGCAGACTGGTATGCGTTTGCTGCGGTGATCTCTTTTGTTTCCGAGACGTTGCACCTCGATCCTGCCGAAGCTGGTTTTGCGCAAGGCATCTTCGCCCTCGCCTACGCATTCGGCATGCTGGCCTGGTCGCAGGTCACCACGCGGATGAGTGCCCGCAGCATGCTGCTTATGGGACTTGTCGGAACCGGCGTTGGAATGGTGCTGCAGACGTTCGTGCAAAGCTATGTTGAGTTGATCGCATTACGGCTGTTGATCGGCGTTTTCGACGCCGCCATCTTTCTCGGAAACATGAAGCTCATTTTCGGATGGTTTCCGCAATCACGCAGGGCAAGCGTTGTCGGGTTAGTGCTTGCTGCGTACAGTCTTGCAATCACGCTCGATTTTGCTCTTGGCATTCCACTCAGCATCGCGTTCGGCTGGAGAACATTTTTTGGAGCACTTGCCGCCGGGACATTGATCACGGGACTTGCCAATTGGCTATTCGTCAAGAATGACCCCACCGAGATTGGACATCCTGGCTTCGCATCGGAGGGGACCGAAACGACATCCTCGCTCGCGGCCTTCCGCCTGCTCGTTTCCCAGAGATGGGTTTTTGTAACTGCGGTAGGAATTTCCGCCGCTGTCGCCGCGATCGCTGGCACGGCGACTTGGGTGGTCCCCGCCTACGTCAAATTTCAACAGGTTCCGGTGGAAATCGCGGGCCTGATAGGGATGGCTATGGGGCTATCCCAAGTGGCCTTCTTGATTGTGGGCGGATACATCTCCGACCGCGTGAGGAAGACGGTCGTTATCAGGATCGGCGCCGTATTGGGCCTGGTCTCAGCATTGCTTTTCACAGTCTCAACGGTTTATCCAATGAGTCTAGCGTCGCTCTTTGTAATTGCGGGACTTAGTGGGATGTGCGTTCTCAGCGGAGGTGCGATCTTTTCGTTGCTCAGCGAAAAATATTCACCCGCTCTCGCTACAGCCGCTGTTGGATACGCCGAGATATTCGGCATGATTGCAAACTTTCTTTCTCCCTGGATGATGGGCCTGTTTCTAAACGCAACGAATGGGTCATTTACTCACGCATTCTTAGCCTTCTCTGCATTGCAGGTCGTATTCGTAGTGGTACTGCTTGTGCTGGCACGTGAAGCGAGCTCTGCGAAGAGCGCTATTGTTGTACGTGATAGCGCGATCGCGAACTGAACTAGTCGCCATAACAGCGTCGAGGTGCCTACACTTTGCGCGAAGTGCGAAGCAACTGGCCCCTCGGCCTGCTATGGCCGAATGCTAGTCACTCTTGGGCGCCATCGGAATCGCGGCTCTCCTGTTCCAAGGATCAATATGGCTCAACTACCTCATGATCGCGATTGGTGGCTTCGGAATCGTCTTGGCATGGCTCATTCTCATCGGGCACCTCGCGGATTATCTTAAGCCGGAGGTGCGCTCCATGGAGCTCGTTGGACTTTGGGCACCTGCCAGAGCTCTTGATGGGACCCCGTCGGCCGCCTCGACCTAGGACGTCAATTCTAATTCTTCGCATTTGCTGGAAATCGCAGAGGTCGCCGCAGCGTCAAGCTCCATGGCTGTCACTGCGCACTCCAATCCGCGGGTCTTGCCATGCTGACGGTTACCAATCAGATCAAGGCAGCGCGAGCGCTGCTGGGATGGAACCAACTCGAACTATGCAAACAGGCCGGCGTCTCGATATCGACCATCCGGCGTCTCGAGGCTTCCGATGGATCCATCGAAGCACATTATGACACCGTCACGAAGGTCTGCAGCGCGCTTGAACGGGCAGGCGTCAGCTTCATCGACGGTCCGAACTACGGAGTACGGCTCACTATCGCCAAGCCTCAGTAGTGTTCTGCGAAGGCCAGTAGCGCAGGAGTCCAAGAAGGGAAAGAGCGGAAGCTTGACGCTGGACACTTGAGTTCTCGGCGGAACGTCTACGATGGCCACCGACGAGAAAAGCACAGCGGATTGTCGAACTCGCAAATTTAGTATCGGAGTGATGCCAGAATATTGTCTGGCGGCATTTCCATCTGACTAGCGGTAACAAATGTACGACGAAGATCGGAGCTTGCTCAACCGGAGAGGCGAGCGGCTTCCTAGCCAAGTCGACTTACAACGGTGCGAACTGCCGTCCAGAAGAATCGAGCGGGAGATGAACGTGAGAGGTCCCTCGCAGTGCCGATCACGTCCCGCTTTGCGAGCGCTGAAACAGATCAGAGGTGATATTATTAAGAACAAGTCATAGCTACGTGGTCGACCGCAGGCAGAAATCGTGGCAACCGCATGGAAATATCATTTGTCGTCGCAAGGGGATTGGTTGCAGTCACGCTCACGTCCCGTAGCAAAGAAGTTACAGTTGCCAACAATTTCGCATCGAAAGTCCTTCGGAGATAGGATCATGCACATTGCAGCGGATTTCTGAATGTTCGCATTTGTGGTGACTATACAAAAGCCCGTCTGACGGATTGTTAGATCCACCGATGGGGGAAACTATGGTGAATAGACACGGACTTCTTGCACTGGCCGTGCTGGCTCTTTCAGCGAGCACGACGGCGAATGCCTACGAGTTTGGTTGGCCGGGTGCTGAACAAAAGCCTGGCTTGGTCATCGGAGCTGCCGCGGCTGCTCCTCCGCCAGGCCTCTATGGTTTCGATCAAGTCTTTCACTATCAAGCCAAACTCGTCGGGCCTGGTGCGCCCGTCGGCCCGAACGGCCAAGCAACGACCGTGAAAGGCGATGTCGCCGCGCAGGGAATCTTGTGGGTGCCAGGGTGGACCTTCCTCGGTGGCACCTACGGAGTGGTCGGTGTGGTGCCCGTCAATTCCGGCGTCGTCGGCTCGCCGATCAACGTCACCCCCGAGGGAGTACACAATCCATTCATCGCGAACGAGTTGAGTTGGCGCCTCGGGGACAGCGGCTTTTTCGTGAAGGCGGGCCTCGGCATCTACGTGCCTATCGGTACTACGACCGGTTTCAACAAGCTTGAAAGCTTCGGTGATCCCTGGTGGACGTTCCAGCCCAATCTCGTGATCTCATATCTGAAGGATGGTTGGAATCTTACAGTCAACCTTTTCGACGAGATACACACTAAGAATCCAATTACGCAGTACCAGTCTGGTGACATTTTTCATGCCGAATTCACAGCGACTAAATCAATTGGGAATTGGACGTTCGGTCCTGTAGGTTACTACGTCGGGCAAATCACCAATGATCGTTCAAGCGCCTTTTACGGGAACGCGATCAATGTGAATCGGTATGACATCTGGGCGGCTGGCGCGTTAGTGGGCTACAACTTCGGCCCCGTGCAGCTCAATGTCTGGGGGACGCAGGAATTTTCGGCGCGCGCATCTGGTGGTACGGCTGGTCCTCCCGGCATCGATACCGCGGCAGTTGCGAAGGGTTTCACGGCATTTGCCCAACTCAGTTATCGTCTCTGGGCACCGGAGGCTCCGGTGTCGCCGACACGGCCGCTCTATCGCAAGTAGTCAAGAGAACGCAGTGGCCGGCGGGCATCGCGCCCGACCGGTCGTTTGTCTTGATCCAGGGAAGAGATTGGCTGAAGAACGATATCACTCTTGACGGCAGGGATATAACAGCAAAGGGACTATCCCTTCGCTCGCCCTGCCATCGAAAGCTTATTCACTCAAGGTTTGCGATCGAGAGCCACAGCGAGCCTCTCTCTCAACGACCACCGACTGGTCAAGCGAACATGATTAGGAGGGTCTGCCGCCGTGCAAAGCGATCATGTTGACGCCGGACGTATCCGGCGCCAATCCCGCGGGCACATGCCGGTGAACTGGCGGAAACGTGAGGCGAAATGATTGGGCGAGCAATAGCCAAGTTCGAGAGCGATGGCCGTTATCGGGCTAGTCGTAGTCTCGAGCAACTGTTTAGCCTGCTCTACACGCCTACGGCTGAGCCATTCGTAAGGAGAAACGCCGGTGCTAGCGGTAAATGCGCGAGAAAAATGACTGGGTGAAAGGCCGACCGTTCGGGCCAACTCGTCGACTGAAATCGGCTGCGCGAGATTTTCTGAGAGTAGTTCGATCGCGCGATTGAGCTTCCACGGAGGAAGGATGGTGCCATCTTCATGCGGTCTATTGGACATTTTCGAAACGACCAAGCTTAACCAAAGTTAGAGTTGCGTGTTCGCAAGCCAATTCTGAATTTGACCGATCGCTTGCAACAACATTCCTAGTGCGACCACGAGAGCTAACGACGGATACCATCAGCGCCTTCGCGGAATGATCGAAGCCTTCATCCAAACGGCTTGATGCTTCTGCTCACGAGTTTTCAACCAAGGCCGGCTGGCGACGGGCTAGTGCGACATTTTGTGCACGATGAAGGGTGTAGACAAGCCTTCGCAGGCGCGTGTGCGAACTTGAAGTTACGACCGTCGCATTTGCGAGACACAGGGATCACTTCCGAAATAGAAGATATCAGAAGTGAGCTATTATTCTCTTTGGGAAGTTTGGTCTTATTTCGGGGCGGAAACGCAACACGCTGATAGAAACGCATCGCGCCGATGGAGCAATGCGAGCACATCTCTGGTTGGTATCATTGGATAGACGTGGAGGAGCGTCGTCCCGATCTCCGTGCGGCGCCGCTTCAGCGCCTTGCTAACTCTAGCTAGCACGCGCCGCGGATTCCTTCTCCGTGACGTTGCTCTAAAGCCCGATCAACGAGGATCTTCACCGAGCGGTCATTCCTGCGAGGAACGGGCAGGAAGCCGGAAGCGCCGCTCAGGCCAGTACGATGGTTGATGCTGGACTTGAATGAACGCCAGATGAAGAGTTGGTCAAGCTCGCAGAAGCCCCCGTAGGCGTAGGGGTCTACCCCCAAATTGATGTTCTTGGCCTCCAAGTCAACGGCGGAGTAGCTGCGTCTTGCCAGTTTGATCTCCGAAAAATTCTCAATATCGATGCGATCCTGGCCTCGATGCGATCGGCATAAGCTTCACGCAAAGCCTCTGTCGTGCCGTCATTCGGCTAGGTGAAGCTCCACTTTACTTTTCGTGACAATTATTGCATGTACATACAAATAAAGGGAGGGCCGATATGCACATCACAGTGTTGGGCGGAGGGAATGGATCATATGCCGCCGCTGCCGATCTTTCGGAGCAAGGCCATGGTGTCCGGCTTTGGCGACGGGATGCAGCCGGCCTAGTCCCTTTGCTTGAAAAAAAATCAATAACCTTAAAGGATGAGAAGGGAGCGCGAGAAGTGCCCGTCGCGCTGGTCACCACGGATATTGGTGAAGCTATCCGTGGTTCCGAATTGATCGTCATCCCTACGCCCGCGTTCGCGCAAGACGTGATTGCACGGCTGATCGCACCGCATTTGACAGATGGTCAGGTCATCTTCCTTCCGCCGGGCACCTTCGGAAGTTTTGCGATGATGCAGCAGGTGCGAGCCTGCGGCAGCAAGGCCGACGTCATCTTTGCAGAGACTGGCACTTTGCCCTATCTCACGCGCAAGTACGGCCGGTCCGAAGTAGCCATCACCGTGCGTGCCGTTCGCTTGCCGACCGGTTTCTTTCCAGCGAGACAAAGTGAGCGCGGGCTTGCTGTGGTGGCGAACGCATTTCCGGCAGTTCATCCGATTGAGGACGGGCTCTCTGCCGCACTGATGAACGGTGGGCCAATCATTCATCCGCCGCTGATATTGATGAATGCCGGTCCCCTGGAGTTTCAGGAGCGATACGATATTCACAATGAGGGGACGCAACCATCGGTGCGCCGTGTGATGGACGCGCTGGACCAGGAGCGAATCGCGGTTCGCGAAGCGCTTGGATATCGGCCCTACCATTATCCCTTGCGCGATACCTATGGTAGTGACCGCTGGATGTACGGCGATACCCACAAGGTGCTGGTGGACAGCGGCGATTGGCGTGAGAAGATCAATTTAACCGAGCACCGATACATGACTGAAGACGTGCACTACGGTCTGGGCTTTCTGGTGTCGGTGGCGAATTGGGTCGGAGTGCCTGCGCCGACCGCCACTGGCTTGCTTGCTATTGCGTCGGCCATTTGCTCGCGGGATCTTGCAAAAGGCCCCCGCACGATGGCCTCGCTCGGTTTGGCCGGACGCTCACCAAAGGAAGTTTGCGACATGCTGATGGTCGGAGCCGTCGCATGAGTGAGGCGTCGGTTGCCATCCTCGGTGCCGGTCGAATGGGCCGTGGCATCGCGCTCGCCTTCGCAAGACGTGGGGTGTCAAGCGTCTTGATTGACCTCAAGCCGCGCTCTGACTCTGACTTCCGAACCCTATATTCCGAAGTTAGCAAGGAAGTCGAGCTCACGGCGCAAGTGCTGGGGGAAATGGACAATGCACAGGATAAAGCGCTTGCTAATCACATAACTGTTGTGGCGCGCCATGGGATTCGTCCTGCGCTGGCGTCAGCCCGTGTGCTGTTCGAGGCCGTCCCCGAAACCATGGAAGCCAAGCGTGAGGCATTTGCCGCAATCTCCGAATATCTTCCGCAGGAGACGATTGTTGCCTCCACGTCTTCAACCTTCCTTTCGACCGATATAGCCGCGCTTGTGCCCGGGCCTCGGCGCTGCCTCAATGCACACTGGCTTAATCCAGCCTACCTCATACCACTCGTCGAAGTATCGCCTCACGAAGACACAGATCCGAACGTCGTTACGGAGTTCGCTGCATTTCTTGAAGAGAATGAGAAAGTGCCGGTGATGTGCGCCCCGTCCGCCGGCTACATCGTGCCACGTCTGCAGACCCTGATTATGAATGAGGCTGCTCGGATCGTGCAGGAGGGGGTTGCCAAGCCGCAAGACATTGACAAGGCGATCAGGGTGGGATTCGGCGTTCGTTATGCGAGTATGGGAGTTCTGGAATTCGTCGATTTCGGAGGTTGTGACATCTTGCACTACGCAAGTCATTATCTTGCCGGTGCCCTTGCGGCAGACCGTTTTGGGAGCCCGGAGATTGTTGCGCAGCACATGCGCGAGGGCCGTTTGGGCCTCAAGACCGGTCTCGGCTTCTACGACTGGAAAGGTTTGGATCTCGCAGGCTACCGGCGCTTGCTTCTTGAAAATCTTAGCTTTCACATCGAGCGCGCGATGCGGGCCGAGCAGGCGTCGCGTCCTCGGAGTGCCTACTGAAACCAATGCTTAACACCCAGCCCAAGGACCTTCCTAGTGGTGGTCATGTTCGCGCCACTTATTGCAACCTCCGTTGTCGGGCTACTATCCAAATCGGGCCCGACGCTGTTTGGGAGCTTTGTCCGTGAGAGGAGATCGAACGCGCGATGATTGAGGAAGGCGAAAAGGAATATCCTGGGCACAGTCATTTTCTTCCTTATCTCCTCAACCGAGTTGTGACGAAGCTCAATAGTGACTTCCAGCTCGAGTTGGAAGCGCTCGGGTTGACGTTTACTCAATGGCGGGTGCTGGCGTTCTTGCATGAAGAAGATGGACTGAGCATTCTGGCGCTGTCTGACGCAACCGATACGGAAGCATCAACCTTGTCGCGGGCACTGGACAAAATGGAACAGCGCGGCTGGATCTCCCGTGTGCCGGCGGCTTCGGATCGTCGGTCGATCGTCATCTGCCTGCACCCGCCCGGTCGTGACACGTTCCATAAGGCACTCGCGCTTGCTATGGGCAAACTAAGACTTTCTATTGCGGGAATTCCTGAGAACGATCTTCGGCGGTTACGGCGGTCGTTAATTCGAATCGAGAAGAATCTTGACGAGGCACGCCTGACGAGGAGCGAGAGCACCTCGAAAATATGAACAATCACACAATTCTGTTGTGTGATTGCTCCTTCCGGTATGCCGCACAAATCTCAATGCGCAGTTCTTGGCGGCTGCTCGCGGAATGCAACACGCATTCACAATGACGTGGCGGCGCTTTCTCGAACGACGCTTTGATCCATTAATGGCTAACGACGGCTCGCCCAGCAACGTCCTGAGGTATTTCGGCTTGCGACCAATATTGTCGCTTCAGGGATAAAGTTGGCACTCCTCGTTAGCGCACCTTTTGTCTAGTCAGCCGGCCGGCGCACAGGAAGTTGGCTGGATCAATGTCGGTCCTGTTCGCTCATGAGGGCTTCGCCGCGCGGCAGGGACTTCAGTCACGATACGCTAGTCGGAGGTCATCTGGAATTCTGCTGACGAGCCGTGGAGAGGCTGCCGGAAGTCGCAACATGACCGAACTTCATGGGACGGGCGGACAAGAGCGACGGCGTCGAAAGCGGGCGCGTTCCGCCTAATGCTGCGCCGAGCCCATTAGTGCAATGCTGTTGATATCGCTTTGAATAGCGTGGCGGCCTTCACGGAGGAGCCCGCCGCGCCTGGTAGGCAGATCATTGACGTTCATTCCAACGAGGAGGCAGCCAGGAAACCGGAGGCGCCGCTCAGGCCAGGCCCTGGATGGACCGATGCGCCGATATGGTAGAGACCGCGAATATGAGTTTGATGGTTGATGCTGGACTTGAACGGACGCCAGATGAAGAATTGGTCAAGCCCGCAAAAGCCCCCGTAGGGGTCTCCCCCCTCCAAATTGATGTTCATGGCCTCCAAGTCAGCGGGCGAGTAGCTGCGTCTCGCCAGTTTGATCTCCGCAAAATTCTCAATATGGGATGCGAGCCTGGCCTCGATGCGATCGGCATAGGTTTCGCGCAAAGCCTCCGTCCATCGGCCGTCAGCCGGCGTGGGCAGGATGCCAGCCGCATCTCCCTTGATCAGTCGGGGAGCCTCCGGCAATTGGAGCCAAAGTATTGCGGCCCCGGGAGGGGCCCGACTCGGGTCGAGCGCCGTCGGTTGGCCGACACAGATCGTCGGCTCAGCCGGTAATAGGCCCCGTTCGGCCTCATTATTGGCGCGCGATACTCCGTCTAGTCCCGAGGTGAGATGCAGCAGGGCAACCTTCGCGATCTCTGGGTCACCCTTCCACCGTGGCGTTCCGGAAAGGGCGTAGTGAATTTGCATATTTCCTTTGCCGTGCCGGAAGGTTCGCAGTCCCTCCAGGACTTTTCCCGGCGGAGGCCCCCACTCAGCAGTCAGCCGCTGATACAACTGCTTGGGTGTGGTCGAGCAGATGACGCCTTTGCGGGCGTGCACGGCCTCGCCATTCGCTAGCCGCACGCCGGCGGCGCGGCCCTTGGGACCCGGAAAGACCCCCACAGCCTCAGTTGAGGTGCGGATCGTGCCTCCCTGGTCAGTGATGAGGCGCTCGAAGGCAGTAAGCAAAGAACGCGCGCCGCCAATCGCGATCGGACAGCCCGCGCTCTCAGTGGCGAATGCAATGACCTTAGCCATCGCGGCGGAATAGGCGCTCTCCGGTCCAAGACCGGTATGTAATACCCATGGGGCCCAAAGGGCGTGAACCGCTTCCGAACGATAGGTGCTTTCAAGATGGTTGCGCGCGGGCATCAGTGCTTCTCCGACCCAAGCGGCTAGATCGCGCAGGCCGCGCTTCCAGACTTCCAATGCAACCAACTTCGCTGTCCTCAAGGACCATAGCTTGCCGCCGAGCAGAGCGAACAAGAAAGGAGCGTGGGCGCCAAGAGCGTCCATTTCTCGCGAGAAGGCCGCGCCGTCCCCTGCGGCAAGAGACTCAAAAGTAGCGACATTGCGCTTGCGATCCATTGCAAAGAGAACGCTGGACCCGTCGGCGCGAAGGACGCCCGTTGGCAAAGGAGAATCTGCGAAAGCGAAGCCTCTCTCTTCGAGATCCCTTCCGAGGATCGTATAAGCCGGGGAGGTGCGAAACAGCACCAGAGTGGTTGCCATGACGTCATGCACGAAACCTGGCGCAGTTATCTCCTCGGTGCGCAAGCAGCCTCCTATGGTCGAGTTGCGCTCGATCAAGAGAACGTTCGCGCCCTTCTTGCCTAAGGCGGCAGCGGCAACGAGTGCGTTGATGCCGCTCCCCACGATCACGTAGTCATAAGAATTCACGCGCCAATCTCCGGTTGTCCGATGCGGGAAGCAAATCAAGATTACAAAGGCTCGCGGGTCCGCAGCGGTTTGAAAATATGAAAGCGGTCGCTCCGCTCCAGAAGATGTACGAAGTATTCGTCTTTGGCTCATTAGATGCGTTTCCGGAGCAGTTGTAGCAGGCGATCGATTGTCATGATCAGCGCGGCTCAGCTACCCTTCTTGAAATGCAGCATGCCGGCAAAACAAGCGGCGTCGGAAAGCAGTGAAGCTGCGATGAGGCTGAGCCTCGGGCTTCTGCGATTTCGTTCAACGACCCGTCTGATTGATGTCGCCGTTGTTGAAGCAGAGGAAAAAGAACGGTGATGCCGAAGCTAATAGTAGTCGATCGATCGGGAGTTGAACACCACCTCTCAGGTGAAGGGATGGCCGGCCGAAGCGTAATGGAGATTATCCGCGACAGCGGAGTAGAGCAGATCCTCGCAATCTGCGGCGGCTGCTGCTCGTGCTCAACTTGTCACGTCTATGTCAATTCTCCCGCAAAGGAGCTTCCGCCGATAGGCGTCGACGAGCGCGATCTCTTGGATGGTTCGCAGCATCGAACGGAGGAGTCGCGGCTGTCTTGCCAGATTCGCTTCCACGATGATCTCGATGGCATCAAGCTAACGGTAGCCCCGGAAGACTAACATGAAGGACCTGATGCCTCAGCAATTCGCCAGACGGCACGATGCTTATCGTTGGGGGAGGTGCCCAGCACCTAGTGGCGTCGCTGTCGCACTTGTCCGCTATCGCAATTGCGATTGTTGGCGGTGAGGGATTTTTCTTAAGCAGCCGTCACTCGAAGGAGCACTCTCCGGCAGCGGGAAGACTTCGAGCGAATAGCGCTCGGCGTGAAGTTGTCGTAGCCGGTCTGGAGCGGTTGGATGAAGGCTGTAATAATAGGCTGCGGGATCGGCGGCCTGACAATGGCGCTGATGCTTCGCCAGCGGGGCATTGAGTGTGAGCTCTACGACCAGGCAAATGTCCAGTCAGGTCCAGACGTTGGAATCAATTTGGGTCCGCGCGCCGGACGAGAATTGGTACAGCTTGGCTTGCTGGGTCAATTGGATAACGAGGCCCTACAAACTCGCGAGTCGGTATATGTCGACTCGATGGGCCGAGAGTTTCGGAGGAATGCCCCTGGCGCCGAGGCGCGCTTCGAATATCCTCAGTTTTCAGTGCGTCGCGGACGCCTTCTGAAGTTGCTAAGCACCGCTGTACAAGCTCGATTAGGATCATCCTGCATTCATTTCGGACATCAACTTAGGTCCTTCACCCAGGACGAGAGAGGCGTCACGGTCTATTTCTTTGATGGGCACGGATCGCATTGCGGGACAGCGAGCGGCGACATCTTGATCGGTGCAGACGGGCTTCATTCATCAGTTCGGGCTCTGCTGTTTCCACATAACGATGGGCCCCGCTTTACTGGAAGAGTAGTGTGGTGCGGGATGCATCATTGGCCTACCTTTTTGACGGGACGTTCGATGCTTATCGCTGCCGCGTCTGCGAGCAAGCTGCAGTTATACCCGATTGCCGAGGGTCCATTAAAAGGTCAGTACCTCACAAACTGGAGCGTGCTTGCCGACGTCGGGCGGGCTTGGGAAGAGCGACAGGAGGCAGGCCCAGCACGCCCCGGAGTCCTGGATGATGTCATGCCGTATGTGCGGCGCTTCAGCATTCCCTATTGCAACGCCTCAGCCCTCATCCAAGCGACCCGTGAATTGTGGGAGTATCCGTTGTACGAGCGGGTTCCACTCCGTCAGTGGTCGCACGGTCGTGTGACTCTGCTCGGAGATGCAGCACATGCGGCCTATCCTGCCATCTCGAACGGCGCATCACGGGCGATACTCGGGGCGCGGTGTCTTGCCGATAAACTAGCCAGTGCGGAACATCCTCGCCACGCACTTTTCATGTATGAACAGGAATGCCTGCCCAAAGGGCGCCGTGTTTCGACGGGTTCAACGGCAGATCACACCCCCGTTACGAACAGCCTTTCGTGGCATAGCTCACAGCGCTCGGATACCCAAAAGCCTTCGAATGTCGTGAGACTTGTGCGGCCGCGATCCAATGCATCCGAGAGCCGCTCCTCCCGAGAGCCTGACTCAAAAGCCTAACGTTTAGGGCCTGGTGAGGCGGCGAACCAAGAGCCTCGGATGGGCGGCCAGCAGCCAGGCGAGCTCGGTAGCGGCAGAGCCCTTCGAGGTCTTTGGAGAGGCGTACGCATACGACGAAGGCCGCCTGATTGACGCATGCGCGCGGGCGTGGCGAGCTGTATGATAGCGTTGGGTGAAGGTCAGGCGGCTTGCTGATCGTCGGGCTTGCCGGCTTGGCACAGAAGCCTCCATTCCCAGGGCAGCAGTTCGTGCAGACGCGATGCGGGAAGATCGGCGATGCGGGCGAGCACGTCGGCGAGCCAGGCTTTCGGATCGACGTCGTTGAGACGACAGGTCGTGATCATCGTCAGCATGATGGCGGCACGGTCGGCGCCGCGCAGGCTACCGGCGAAGGTCCAGTTGCGCCTGCCCAACGCGATGCCGCGCAACGCTCTTTCAGCGGCGTTATTACTGAGACAGATCCTGCCATCGTCGAGGAAGCGGGCGAAGTCGTCCCAGCGCCTGAGCATGTAGTTCATGGGCTTCAGGACCTCGGAGGAACGCGATAGGGTTTCTCGCTCGCGGAGCAGCCAGGCGTGCATGTCGTCGAGAAGCGGCTTGCTTCTCTCCTGGCGCACGGCACACCGCCCGTCGGCACTGCTGCCGTTGAGGGCGCGCTCGATCTCGAACAACACATCCAGACGCCTGACCGCCTCCAGCGCGATCGGGGAGACCGGTTTGCCTTTCTGTCCGTCCCGGGCGGTTTTCTCGATGTCGGCCAGTTCGAAGAAGCCCCGCCGCGCGTGGGCGAAGCAGAATGCCGGCGTGATCGGCAGCACCTTCCTCTGCGGGTCGAACAGAGGCTCGAAGCCGTTGTAGCAATCCGCCTGCAGGATGCCGGTGAAGGCAGCCAGATGCTTCTGGGGATGCTCGCCCCGTCGGTCGCTCGAGGCGTAATAGACTGCCGCCGGCGGCGCAGGCCCACCGTAGGGCCGATCGTCGCGCACATAGGTCCAGATCCGGCCGGTCGTGCACTTGCTCTTGGCCAGGATGCGGATGGTGGTGTCGTCGCCATGAAGGCGCTCGGCCGACAGCACATTGTAGCGCGGCAATCTGGGTAGGAAGTGCGCGGCAATTAGGATGGCGAGGCAGTGTCGCGGCCTGATGATGATTGCCGCGATGATTGTCGCGCGCAAGAGTTTTGTTGAACTCTGATTGTCGCGCAGCGTCAATCAGCGACGGTTTTAGGTGTCGCGTGCGATGGCGGCCGTCCTGGACCGCGTTTTCGTTCGAGGGCGGTTCGTCTGCGATAGCTCTCGACGTTCATCTCGACGATGGTGGCGTGGTGAACGAGGCGATCGATAGCGGCGAGGGTCATGGCGGGATCCGGGAAGACCCTATTCCATTCGCCGAATGGCTGATTGGCGGTGATCAGCATCGAGCGGCGCTCGTAGCGTGCACTGATGAGCTCGAACAGCACGCTGGTCTCGGCCTGATCCTTTGTGACGTAAGCGAGATCATCAAGGATCAGGAGATCGAAGCGATCGAGACGATTGATGGCCGCCTCGAGGTTGAGCTCGCGTCGCGCCAGCTGGAGCTTCTGCACGAGATCGGTGGTCCGGGTGAAGAGGACGCGCCATCCGTTCTCGATGAGGGCCAGGCCAATCGCTGCCGCCAAGTGGCTCTTTCCGCCGCCGGGCGGGCCGAACAACAGCAAATTGGCGCCCTTGCCCAGCCAGCTGTCACCAGCGGCGAGCGCCATCACCTGCGCCTTCGAGATCATCGGCACGGCTTCGAAGTCGAAGCTGTCGAAGGTCTTTCCGGCGGGCAAACGTGCTTCGACAAGGTGCCGTTCGATCCGACGGCGGCCGCGTTCGGCGATCTCGTGCTCGGCGATGGTCGCGAGGAAGCGGCCGGCCGGCCAGCCTTCCTTGTCGGACTGTTCGGCAAATTGCGCCCACAGCACCTTGATGGCAGGCAGCCGGAGCTCATTGAGCAACAGATTGAGGCGCGCGGCATCAACCGTGTTCGTTACGCTCATGCGGCACCTCCGGTCTCGGCGGTACCGATGAGGCATTCGTAGGTCGCAAGCGGCACGAGCTGCACCACGACGTTCGGCAGGTTGGCGGGATCGGGGGCGAAGTGAGCACGTAGCCGGTTGAGGTCGGGCAGTTGGCCGGCCTCAAGGTCGGCGGTGAGCTGATCGGCGAGTTCGGTCTCGCAGCCGCGTTCATGAGCGAGCGCGAGGAGATCGACCATGATCCGGCAGGCTTTTTTGTCCGGCAAGCGTTCGCGCAAGCGATCGAAGGTCTTTCGATAGGCATCGCGCGGGAACAGCCGATCTCGGTAGACCAGATTGAGAAGCGCCATCGGCTTGCGCCGCAGGGAATGGATCACGTGCCGATAATCGACGACCTGGTCGTACTTGCCATTGGGATGCGGCCGCCCACGCGGCAGGGTGACGAGATGGGTGCCGCCGACGAACACGTCGAGACGATCATCGTAAAGGCGCACCCGCAGCCGGTGACCGATCAGGCGCGATGGCACCGTGTAGAACACCTTGCGCAGGGTGAAGCCGCCCGAGGACGTCACGCGGACGATCACCTCTTCGTAGTCCGAGGTGCGCCGATCGGGCAGCTCCTGCAATACCACGCGCTCGCCATCGATCCGCTTGGCGTTGCGGGCATTGCGGCGGCTGACGATCTCGTCGATGAAGCCGCGATAGGTGGCAAGATCGTCGAAGTCGACAGTTCCGCGCAGCAGCAAGGCGTCCGCGATTGCTCGCTTGAGATGACCGTGGGGCCCTTCGATCGAACCATTCTCGTGAGCAACGCCTCGATTGTTGCGGGAAGGCCGCATGCCGTAATGGGCACAAAGGGCCTCGTATCGCTGCGTCAGATCGTCCCGTGCATCACGATCGAGATTGCAGAATGCGGCCGACAGACTGTCGGTCCGATGCTCCCGCGGCGCCCCACCGAGCGACCAGAGGGCATTCTGCAGGCCTTCGGCCAAGGCAACGAAGCTCTCGCCGCCAAGCACGACGTGGGCGTGCTCGAATCCGCAATAGGCCAAACGGAAGTGATAGAGACGATGATCCAACGGTGCACCCGCAATCGTAACACCCAATTCGTCCATGTCTGTGAAGTCGGAGAGGCCGAGTTGGCCAGGCTCGTGGGTTTGGCGGAAGATCACCTCCTGCTCCTCGCCGTGGATCGCCCGCCAGGCACGGATCCGACGTTCCAGGGTACGACGGATACCGCTGCCGAGATCCGGATGACGCCGCAGCATCTCCTCGAACACCGCCACCGGGCGTAAGCCAGGTGCCGCCTTCAGGATCGGGACGATCTCGGTCTCGAACACGTCGCTCAACGGGTCCGGCCGTCGCCGGCCGCGGGGCGCCTTCCTTTGCGATGGAAATCGGGGGTCTCTCTCGATCCGATAGGCGGTCGACGCACTGAATGACGCCTTGGCCGCCGCCACTGGCGGGCTATCGGTCTGACGGTACTTCATGTAGAGCCTCATCTGGTGATCTGTGATGTGTCGGCCGGGCACGCGAGTGATTCCTCTTGGCGGAAGAACCACTTGCATAACCCCGCCGGCCGCGATCACCAGTCGGCGCGGTCCTCCTCGGATCGCGCCGACGCTGGGCTCGTAACTCCGGTCGGGCTACGCCCTCCCTACGTCACGAGCCCAGCGAAACTCTCTCACCTTGATTGACGCTGCCTTCCATCCTGATCGCCGCGCGACAGCACATGGCGCTCGATCAGCTGGAAGAGCGGCATGACGGCGAAGGTCCCGTGGCCGACCTGGTCGGCCAGCGTCGACAGCGGCAGGTCGATCCTCTCGGCCTTAAAGCGCACACTCTGGCGGTTGAGCGGGATATGCATGCCGAACTTGTCGAACAAGATCGTCGCCAGCAATTGCGGACCGATGAAGCCGCGCGGCGTGGCATGGAACGGTGCCGGCGGCTGGCTGATCTTCTCGCAATCGCGGCAGGTGAACTTTTCCCGCACCGTCTCGATCAGCTTGAACCGGCGCGGGATCTCCTCCAGCGTCTCGGTCACATCCTCGCCCAGCTTCGCCAGGCGCGATCCGCCGCAGCATGCACAGCTCGTCGGGGCCTCGATGACGATGCGCTCGCGTTCGATGTCGTCCGGCCACGGCTTGCGTACCGGCCGCTTACGCGTGAAGGCGCGCACGGCCTGGGTTTTCGTCGCCGCGGCCTGAGCGGCAAGCTCGTCCTCGCTCGCCGTGGTAACGAGTTCTTCGAGCTCCAATTCCAATTGCTCGATCAGCCGCGCCGTGCGCTCGGAGCGCTGCCCGTACAGTTCGCGCTTGAGCTTCTCGATCCGCAGCTCAAGATGCGCGACCAGCGCCTCGTTGGCCGACAACTCCGCCCGCGCACTGGCAGCTACTGCCTCGGCTTGCAGCCGCGCCTCACGCTCGGCCTGCAGCGCCGCCAAGGCACTCGCAAGATCCGATGGATGGTCGTCCGGCTTCGACATCATGAAGCCATTGAATCAGATCAAGCAGCAGAAGCAAAGAAGCAAGCCGTAAAACGACTATCCGACCCGCGTCGGACGGTGGGTTTCTTGAGGGGTGCGCCAATCGATTCCGGACAACAGGTAGCTCATCTGCGCCGGCGAGATCGTCACTGCTTCGCCGGCAACCGATGGCCAGATGAACCTTCCTCTCTCGAGCCTCTTGGTGAACAGGCATGCTCCCTGGCCATCGTGCCAGATCACCTTCACAAGATCGCTTCGGCGACCGCGGAAGACGAACAGATGACCGCTGAGCGGGTCCTTGCGCAGCACCTCCTGCACTTGGAGTGCCAACGACGGAAAGCCTCGGCGCATGTCCGTGTAGCCCGTCGCGAGCCACACTCGCGCGCCCGTTGGAACCGGGATCATCGGCGTACCAAAGCATCGAGAACGCGACGTAGCGCGTCTCCATCAACGTCGCCATCGACCCGGATGCGGTGCCCGCTACCAAGATCGATCTCGATGATGCCCTGGCTCTTCCGTCGACGCGCCGCCGTCGTCGTCAATGGCGCTTCGGCCACCTCCCGCGGCGGCACAGACGGCCCAATCTCGACCGGCACGAACGGCGCTATACTCGCTTCACCTTGCTTACAAAGCTCTTTGCGCCACCGGAACAGCTGGCTCACATGAAGGCCGGCCATGCGAGCCACCTCGGAAACATTGGCTCCGGGCTCGAGCGATGCTGCTACTAGCCGTTCCTTCTCATCCTGCGACCACCGGCGCCGCCGCTCGACCGATGTGATCACCTCCGCCCTCGAAATCGTCATAGCGCTTCTCCTAGGATTACCCCTAGGACCTGCAGCGATCGCGTTCGTCAAACAAGGCGGCCTTTGGCGGAGGGATACGGAGAGGCGCCGGCATCTTCCTATCCATGCGAAGATGCGCTCGAGGACCCAGCGCCTGGGCGGGAGCTGGAAGCCCTTGACCCCGGGCGGTCGCTGGACGATGTCGATCCTCCACGGTCCGCATTTTTGAGAGTGCGTTGGCGAGCTGTTTGCCGCGATAGACCGATCGGCACAGACGTGCTCGAGCCTAGGGAAGCGGCCTCGGCAGCCCTCCAACATGGGGACGGCACCATGGACATCCCGAAGCAATCACAAGCCTACCATAACCGCTCAACTTTTTTCTCAGGCTCCGAGGAGGCCTCGCAATTTTACACGTGCAGAAACCGATCTTTGACGGTTGGGTCGCTGCGAAGTTCGCTGCTGCTCCCGGTCCAAACGATTCGTCCCTTCTCTACGACGAAGTGTCGATCGGCGAGGGACGTAAGGGCATCGACGTGTTTGTCGATCACGACGATCGCATACCCTTCACTTTTAAGCTGTCGGAGACAGTCCCAGATCTCACCACGTACCAGCGGAGCGAGGCCTTCGGTGGCTTCATCAAGAATCAGAAGCTTCGGATTAGTCATCAAAGCCCGGCCGATCGCCAGCATTTGCTGCTCACCGCCAGAGAGCCGGGTGCTCAAGTTGTTCTGGCGCTCCTCGAGGCGCGGAAACAATTGATATACCGACTGCAATGTCCATCGATTCCGCCTTTCGCGCTTAGCTGCGGTGGCGACGAGATTTTCCGCGACCGTCAATGTGGGAAAGCACTGACGCCCCTCGGGTACCAGGCCAATTCCCAGTTTTGCAATTTGGTAGGAAGGCAGCCCTGCCACTTGTTTTCCATCGAACACGATTGTTCCCCCACGGGGAGGCAATAAGCCAAGAATGGTTTTCACCGTGGTCGTTTTGCCCATTCCGTTGCGGCCAAGCAGGGTGACGACTTGGCCTTCCTCGACGTCGATGGAAACATCGAAAAGCACCTGTGCCGCGCCGTATGACGCCTGCAGACCTGAAACGCTCAACATCAAGCTACCTCTTCGCCGAGGTAAGCGGCGCGCACTTCTGCGTTCCCTCGGACGCTCTCAGGAGAACCGCTGGCAATGATCCGGCCCGCGACCAGTACAGAAACCGTGTCCGACAGCGCAAAGACCGCCTCCATGTCGTGTTCAACCAAGATCATTGGTAGTTGGCGCTTCAATGAGTTCAACAGATCCATCACCTGCCTAGATTCGTCGTGACTCGTGCCAGCCAATGGCTCGTCAAGCAGTAAAAGCTTGGGGTTTGTCGCGAGAGCAATCGCAAGCTCCAATTGTCGCTTCTCTCCGTGCGAAAGAAAGCACGCAAGTGAATCCGCCTTCTCACGCAATCCAACGCGGGCGAGTTGAGTGTACGCGATGTCGTTTAGGTCCTCGTCTGCCGCCGCATTGTCGAAGAAGCTAAAACTCGACCCGGCTCCAGCCTGTGCGGCAATGGCGACGTTCTCGAGAACCGTGAAGTTGGGAAAGATTGAAACGATCTGGAACGACCGCACGAGACCCATATTGGCCCGAACGTCGATCGGACATGCAGTGACGTCTCGTCCGTCAAATCTAATCCGCCCCGTGTCCGATCTGAGGAGACCCGATACCTGATGTATCAATGTCGTCTTTCCTGCACCGTTGGGACCTATGATCGCGTGCAGTTCCCCCGGCATGACGGCAAGAGACACGTTGTCGGTTACGCATAGAGCGCCATAGCTCTTGCACAGTCGCTCAAGCTCAAGAATCGGTCTCGTCATCGCCGGATTTCCAGATAACCGATCAACCCTTTGCGGGCGAATAGTGCTGCCAATATCAACAGGGGGCCAAAGATCATTCCCCAATGCTCGGTGAGTTGCGAAAGATATTCCTCGAGGAGAGCGAAGACAAATGCACCAACAATCGCACCATGCAGAGAACCTGCCCCACCGAGGACCACCATGAAAATCAGCTCGCCCGACCGCTGCCAGGATGCAGCTGCGGGGCTCACGAATTCGCTCTGGTTTGCAAGCAGAACGCCGGCAATGCCAGCGATCATGCCAGAAAGGACATAGGCAGTTAATTGATACCTGAAAGATGGGAAACCGATTGCGGCCATCCGGACCGGGTTTTCCTTCAATCCGCGAAGTACGCGTCCGAAGCGTGAGGCAACAAGCAAGCGGCAGAGCAAATAGGCGCCCAGCAGGATGGCGAAAACCAGGTAGTAAAAGACAAGAGGGTCATTCAGGACGGAGAAGCCATAAAGCTGACTGCGCCTTGCCAAACTCATTCCATCATCGCCGCCATATGCCGAAAGAGACGTGCCGAGGAAATAGAGCATCTGGCCGAAGGCAAGCGTTATCATAATGAAATACACGCCACGGGTTCGAAGTGATATTGCCCCGGTGAAAATCGCGAAACCTCCAGCGGCAATGATTGCTGCCGCCATATGAATAACGAGGCTGGAATGTCCATGAAAACTCAGCAACCCAACAGAATACGCGCCAAGTGCGACAAATGCGGAATGACCGAGGCTGACAAGCCCCACGTACCCTATGAGGAAATCGAGCGACATCGCTGCTAATGCGAAGATCATCGTACGTGTGACAAGTGCAACAACAAAGCTCGACGCGAGCGCCTCAGGCAGCATCGGCACGACGGCCAAAGGCACAAAACACAACAACGGCACCAGAATTGCTCGTTGCGTGCGAACTTCGGTGCGAAAGAATCTTGCGCGTTCTAATGATTGCGCAGCTTGTGATGACACGTAAACGCTCCGCTAGCGGGTTGAAAGGTTGCCGGCCGGTCGGAAGAAAAGCACCGCAGCCATCAGAATGTAGATCAGCATGGGTGCGAGGGCGCGACCGACTTGGCTCGCGGTCGACGGATCGAAGACAGCTCGAAGCAGGAGAGGAGCAAAACTGCGGCCAAGCGTATCGGTTAGGCCAATCAGCAGAGCCGCAACAAACGAGCCGCGTATCGAGCCAACCCCCCCGATCACGATTACGACGAAAGCTAGAATTAAGACATTGGCGCCGATCCCAGGTTCGACTGAGAGAATCGGGGCCGTGAGGGCGCCGGCGAAACCCGCCAACATCGCGCCCAGGCCGAAGACCACAGTGAAGAGGAGCCGAATGTTGACTCCGAGCGCCGACACAAGGGGGGCGTTGCTCGCGCCAGCACGAACAAGCATACCCAACCGGGTGCGATTGACCATCCAGGCACATAGAAGCGCGACGGCAATCCCTGACGCGATGACCACAAGCCGATAGACGGGATAGCGCATCCCCGGCGCGATAGTCACTGTGCCTGACAGGATGTCAGGAATTGCCACGCTAAGCGGAGCCGCTCCGAAGATGAACTTGAGGGTGTGATCGACAAAGACGATAACGCCAAATGTCGCGAGAACCTGATAGAGGTAATCAGCACCGTAGAGATGACGAAAAACCGAGACTTCCAACAACAGGCCAAGTGCCAGTGAAAGACACAACGCGAGAACAAGCCCGACGGCGAAACTTTCGGTATACGCGCTAAAAACAGCGACTAGATAAGCCCCCACCATATATTGCACGCCATGTGCAAGATTGATGAAGTCCATCACTCCGAAGACGATGGTGAGACCAGCCGCTATCAAAAAGAGGATAAGTCCAAATTGTAGTCCATTGAGGACCTGAACCAAAGCCAAGGTGAGCGTCATGTGTGCGCAGCCGGTATCACAAGGGTATCGTGCCTGTTCAACATCAGTCGTTGATTGTGCAGTCTTTGGCAAACTGGTCCGCGCTATTTGAGAATATCTTCTGGACAATCTCAGTCTGGAATTTGCCGTCAGGGCGCAATGCCGCTTTTACGAGATAAAAGTCCTGAATCGGGTAACCGTTGGTATTGAACTTGAACGAGCCACGCAGCGATTTGAAATCGGCGCGCTTCAATGCAGCCCGGACGGCTTTCTTGTCGCTAAGATCGCCGTTAGTCGCTCGCACGGCGCTGTCGATCAGCATCGCGGCGTCATAGGCTTGAAACCCAGTGGCACCAGGAACGGTATTGTAGGCTGCCTCGTAGGCCGATACGAATTGCTTGCTTTGCGGAAGGTCGAGATTCGGAGCCCAGTTGGCGCCGCCAAACATGCCTAATGCTGCAGACCTCTGCGCTGGCAGCGTCATTTCGTCGACTGTGAAGGCAGAGAGGAATGGAATCGAGTCGGCCAACCCGGCCTGCCTGTACTGCTTCACGAGGTTAACTCCCATGCCACCCGGCATGAAGGTAAATATCGCATCGGGATTCAAGGCCGCGATTTTTGAAAGCTCCGATTGAAAATCGAGCGTGTTTAGCGGTACGTACGATTCTTCCACCAACTCGCCTTTGAAGTCTGTTTTGAAGCCCGCAACGGCGTCCTTGCCACCTTGATAGTTAGGTACAAGTACATAAACCCTCTTATAGCCGCGCTCCTGAGCCACTTTGCCGAGGATCTGACTTACCTGGTCGTTTTGATAGGAAGTGACAAAGAAGTAAGGGCTGCAGGCTTTTCCAGCGAGGTTGGAGGGGCCTGAATTGGGGCTGATCAGGAAGACTTGCGACGCCGAAATCGGCTTTTCGATAGCGAGCAGTACGTTCCCGAAGACGGGCCCTACCACGAAATCGACCTTGTCGCGCTCCAAGAGCCCCTTCACCTTGGTGACGGCTACGTCGGGCTTCAGCTCATCGTCGATGACAAACACCTCGACCTTGCGGTTGCCCATCTTGCCGTTGAGATCTTTGATCGCGAGATTGAACCCGTCGCGAATTTGTTGGCCAACGTTCGCTCCTGGTCCGGAAAGCGTTGCCACAACGCCTATTTTTATCGGAGCGTCCTGCTGTGCCGCGGCAGGATAACTGGAGCTCATCGTGAGCGCTCCTGCCAGGGCACCTAACGTCAAAGTACTGCTGCGAGAAATACGCATTCCGTGAGCCTCCCCTTTTTGATACTTTTGATGAAATATCAGATGAAGTCAATGAGTATTGAGTGCCGGCCATGGAGAGGAGCGGGACAACCAAGAAGCGCGTCCGCCTTCCGGGGCTGCCGCGCGACGGCGAATGTAGCGACCACGCGATAACTTCGTGCGACTGAGTGACGGCTGGTCACGCGACCAAGAAGCGGGGGGCGTGGCGCGAGTCCGGAATGCCGTATGAGTGTGGGCGCGTCTGAAGCGTACCTATCCCAATGCGTCGTGACGCACGGGCATCTCGCCGAACGTGCGGCCGGGTGGATATCCCGGCTTCAGGAGATTTCCATCTGGCGTAACCCTTCGAGGACCGTGTCCGCCGCCAGTCTTGGCGCGCTACGACCGCAGGCGCTGCGCTCGCGCCGTGCATTGGCTTGTCCCAGCAGCGCTTCTCAAGAATCGTCTGAAGCATCAGCGGCACAGTTCGCGTCGTGTGGGGATAAAGGCTTTAATGGGTCCCAGGAGTCCATCGGAATATGGGCGAACCGTCGGCAGAGCCTTCGAGCAGCGGGATGCGCTCGCGGCGGCCAAAAAGCCCTATGAAGCCCAGCGGCCCCCGTTTGAAGAGGCAAGTGGATTGACAATCATGATATTTCAGGAGAAAGGTTACGTGCCATTGCAGGCGGGGAGACAAGGGGCAAATATGCAGAACTCCAACACACTTGGCAGGCGCTGGCTGATCCATGCGAGCCTGCTACTGGTACTGGCCGCAATCGCGACCGTCGGGGCCGTCCCCGCAGTGGCACAAGAACAGCCGCTCAAGGTTGGCGTCGTGGCATCCATTACGGGTGGCACAGCGGATATCAACAATAGCGAACTCAACGGCCTTAAGCTGTATCTCGAGAAGATCGGCGGAACAGCTGGCGGCAGGGATCTCAAGCTTCTCATCGAAGACGATGCGGGCGATCCGGGGACCGGCCTTGCGAAGGTGCGCAAGCTAGTCGAACTCGACAAGGTGGATGTGCTCGTCGGGCCCTTTCTGGCCCATGTCGTAGCCGCCACGCAGGACTACATCGGTTCGTCCGGCATTCCGAACATCGTAATGGTCGGTCAGCCCCCGGAAAACGTCAGGCACCCGAACGTATTCGTTCCGAGCTGGAACGCTGTGCAGCTGGGCAAGCTCATGGGCGAATACGCGTTCGCGAAACTGGGACACAAGACAGCTAACATTGTCAGTTCAAAGTACGGTTTCGGAATTCGGGTCTCAGAGGGATTCAAGAGCGGTTTTACTTCTGCTGGGGGGACTATCAAAAGCGAGCTCTTCATTCCCCTCGGCACGGCCGATTGGTTGTCCTTCCTCGCCGGCTTGCCGAGTGCAGATACGGTCCTTTCGGCAATTCCTGGCGGCGATGCCATCAAATACGTTCGTGCAAGGGCGGATCTCGGGCAGACCAAGTCGATGCCGCTCACGGGTGTCATCAGCACCGTGGATGGGGTTCTTTTGCCCTCCATGGGCTCGGCAGCCGATGGTGCCATCGTGATCACGCACTATCTCGAAACCCTATCCATCCCACAGAACAAGCAATTCGTGGCTGACTACAAGGCAAAATACGGTTCCGCCCCGAGCGGCTATTACGAAGCTTTGGGTTACACGATTGGGCAAGTCATTGGCGAAAGCCTGAAACAGACGAACGGGAAGGCGGAGGCGGGTCAATTGATCCAGGCCATCCGCAAGGTCGACTTTGACTCGCCGCAGGGTCGGTTTCGGTTCGCAGCCGGAAAGCAGTTTCCGCTTCTCGACTTCTATTTCGTGAAGGTGGTGCCAGACGGGAATAAGCGCGGATATGAAATCCTCGACGTCAGGCGAGACGTCGCTCCGGATTAAGTCATGATGCAGGTCGCGGGCAAGGTAGCGGTCGTAACAGGTGCGAGGCAGGGGGTTGGCCTCGCGTTGGTGAGAGCCCTCCTGGCCCGCGGCGCTGAGTCCGTGGTGGCAAGCGACGTGCTGCCCATGCCCAACGGCGCACTGCTGCCAAAGGAGCGCGAGCGGGTTTGCTGGCAGTTATGTGACGTGACGGTACAGTCTGACTTGGACGCGCTCGCGGCGTCTGCCGCAGGCGCCCAACTCGTCTTCAGCAATGCGGGCGTGAACCGTATGCAGGGACTTTTGATAGAAGGCGGGTTGGCGGCCGCAAGACTCGAGCTTGAGGTAAACTATTTAGGAGCGCTGGGCGTGATCCGCGCGCTGCTTCCGGAACTGCGTAAGCAGCAGGGGCATCGCGCCATCGTCGTCACCGGTTCTGCGCTGGCGGACGCTCCGATCCTGGAACTCGCGACATACTGCGTTTCGAAGGCGGCTACCGGCGCGATGGCGGATATTCTGAGAGCGGAGCTGTCGCCCGCCGGCATTCAGGTGCTGGTTGCAAAGCCGGGAGCTATCGACACCGAGATGATCGCCTCACTGGACATTCCGAAAATCAGTCCGCGTGAGGCCGCCGACGAAATCCTGAACGCGCTCGAGGCGGGCGCCTCCGAAGTGCTGGTTGGACCAGAAGCGAAGGAGCGCGGAAAAGCGATATCAGTCGATCGCGAGGGCTACTTCCGATCGCTTGGTGAGCGCGCATGACGGCTAGAGGGAATGGGAAGGCGAGAAGCTGCAGGTTAGGGAGTGTAGAGATTGACTGGCAAGCTAGCGCATAAAACCGCAATTCTGACTGGGGCAGGCAGCGGAATCGGGGCTGCGATCGCCCGCGCTTTTGCACAAGAGGGCGCCACGCTGGTACTCAATGACATAGATCAGGACAGCCTGATTCGACTCAAGGCCGATCTTCCCGATCGGGATCATCGCCTGGTGGTTGGCGATGTGTCCGTCGCCGCAACGGCTTCCGCGTTGGCGCGGGAAGCGGATGCGGTTGCCCAAAGAGCGGACATTCTGGTCAACAACGCAGGCATCCTCCACTGCCGGGACATCACTGAAACGCAGGAAGACGAGTTCGACCGAGTCGTGGCAGTCAACATTAAGAGCATGTACCAAGTATGCCGAGCTGTCCTTCCCATGATGGTTGCGCGAGGAGAGGGCGCGATCGTCAACGTAGGCTCGCTGGCCGGCATGGTCGGTATGGAGTTCGGCGGCGAGAGCACTTGGCTTTACAGCACGACCAAGGCCGCAATCTTTCAATTCACCCGCTCGCTGGCCAGCCGCTACGGAAAGGACGGCATTCGAGTGAACACCCTTGCTCCCGGAGCGACACGAACCAATCAGTTGCGGCAGCTCCATCCAAATATCAGCGCTGAAGCAGAGGATCAGATGTGGCGGGACACAGGAGGCAGGCTGACGCTCCTGGGCCGGGTGGCCGATCCTGATGAGATCGCGCGCGTCGCGCTCTTCCTTGCCTCAAGCGATGCCTCCTACATCACGGGGCAGCACATTCTTGCGGACGGCGGATACGCCGTCCGATAGCCTTGAGAACAATCCCATCATGATCGATGATGCTTTCGTATTCGACACCATTTCGCACGCGCTCAATCTCGCCCCCGATAACATCCTCAATCGGTACGGCCAGGGCCTTGCCGATCTCTTCTTTCATCTAAATCAGTGGAACCCAGACGGTTACCGAATTCCGAAAGACGTCTTCTATCGAAACCTGACGATCGAGCAGCAGATCGAGACCCTTCTACTGGAAAGTCCGGTTGATCTCATCGGCAACATGAATCTCGAACTCACTGGTTGGATGAAAGACGGTCTGGCTTCTCGTGAGAAGAACATTGAAGCGGCCAGTCGGTATCCGGACCGCTATGTAAACTACATCGGTATCGACTGCACCAAGCCGCCAGAAGCCTACCTGCAGGACCTCAAGGACCTCGCGACAGAGATGCCGCGGATGCCTGTCGCGCTCAAACTTTATCCGAGTCAGATCTACTGGGAGAAAGGCAAAGAACGCTTTGCGAGCTGGCGCGCCGACAACCGCCAAGTCTACTCGCTCTATGAGCAGGCGGCAAAAATGGGCATCAAGACGTTCATCTTCCACAAGGCGCTGACTGACGGTCCGGTGCCGCTAAACCCGTACCGCATCGATGACATCGACGAGCCCGCGTCTCTTTTCCCGGAATTGCACTTTCAGATCGTTCATGGGGGCATGGCCTTCATGGATGAGACAGCCCAGGCCATCGCTCGCTATCCAAATGTAAGCGTAAACATGGAGGTCACCACGCTTTTGCTTTACAAGGCGCCCGATTGGTTCGCCGATATTCTTGCCCATTTCTTCTGGTGGGGTGGACCTGAGAAGGTTGTCTGGAGTAGCGGCTCGATGTTTGCACATCCGCGGCCGCTGATCGAGCGCTTTTGGCGCGACTTTAAATTCCCGCAGCACATCCTTGATAAGTTTGGTCTTGAGCAGATTACAAGGGATCAGAAGAAATTGGTGCTCGGAGAAAACGCCTGCAGAATCTTCGAGATCGACATTGAAGCAGCAAAAGCAAAGATCAAGGATGACAGGTTCGCCCGCCGGCTCTCCGCCGAAGGATACGCCCAGCCCTGGTCGCGTTGGGCGCCCAATGAGGGGAGGGCGGAATGAGCAGCGAGATGTTCCCGGATCAAGGAGAAATACGCCGTGCGATCGCAACGGTATTCGATCCGTGCAGTGTCAACGCTGGTGTTTCCATCAACGTGATCGACATGGGACTCATTCTCGGCTGGTCGATCGGGGCAGATCGGCACGTCGACATACTGATGCGTTTAACTTCTCCAGGATGCACTCTTGCCCCAAGCTTCATGCATGAGATCGAAGCGGCCGTATCAGCGGTCGCACATGTGGCCTCGGCGAAAGTGACCATTAGCGGCCATTCCCTCTGGAGTGAGTCGAATATTGCTCCAGCGAGCCTTTGCAAACTTCGTGAAGCTCGTCGAAAATCGTCATCACTGATTGGCACCCGGCCGCAGCAGTGGCGGACAGCATTGACAAATGCAAATCCGAGACGTCCCGTTTTAGCCGGAAAGGCAAGCGGACCTGCCGTGTCATGACGTTTTGGGCCTTTCAGCTACTAAACGGAATCTCCTACGGCATGACGCTGTTCGCGCTTTCTGTAGGGTTGGCCTTGATTTTCGGCATGATGCGCGTGCTCAACCTTTCTCATGGTGCATTCTACGCGGTCGGCGCTTGGATCGGAATATCGGCGGGCAGGCAGAGCGGAAGCATTGTATTCGGCGCATTGTGTGGAGTGGTGGCCGTTGTCCTTATCGGACTTATGATCGAACGCCTGCTGCGATACATTCCTAAGGCTGAACTGCCGCAGACCCTATTGACGTTCGGTGCAATGCTTGTGTTGGGCGATCTTTCGCTCTGGTATTGGGGCGGTACTCCCCTGACCATAGAAGCTCCCGGATTGCTTCAGGGTGTCGTAAGTTTGCAGGGGATCGTGTTCCCAAAGTATCGGCTCTTCGTAGCCGGGTTCGGCGTCGTGTTGGCTATCTGCCTGTGGCTTATCGAGACGCGAACCCGCATCGGCATGATGATCCGGGCCGCAATAGACGACCCGCTCATGGCTCAAAGCGCTGGCGTGAATGTTCCTCTGCTGACAACTGTCACGTTTGCCTTTGGAGCGGCCCTCGCAGCGCTAGCTGGGGTGGTGGCGGCACCCGTTCTTGGTGTTCAGGTCGGAATGGAATTCGATGTCCTGCTACTTTCTTTTGTCGTCGTCGTTATCGGCGGATTAGGCAGTCTCCGAGGGGCAATGGTCGGTGCTCTTCTCATTGGTCTGATGGACAGTGTCAGCAAGGCCCTTTTTCCTGAACTGGCGCTGTTCTCGGTATTTGTGCCGATGGCACTTATACTGGCACTCAAGCCCTCCGGCCTGTTTGGACGATAGAATGTCAACGGCACAAATTTCGAGGCGTTTAACGCAGGTAGGTCAGACGCGGTCGGTCGCCGGGTCGGCAACGATTGCTTTCGTGTGCGCTCTCGCCATGGCCCCCTTGGTGCTGGGGTCTTACCCATCGGCGATGCTGGCCAAGATGATGATCTACGGCATGTTCGCGATCGGCCTGAACTTGCTAGTCGGATATACCGGTATTGCATCACTCGGGCATGCCGCGTTCTTTGGCACTGGAGGATATGTCATCGCTATCCTTTCTCGCGCTGGAGTAGACGGCTTTTTCTTACCGCTAGCGGTGGCAATCGCAGCTAGCACGGTTCTAGCGATGGCGTTCGCATGTCTGACGCTAAGGTCCACTGGACCCTATCAGCTCATGATCACGCTCGCCCTCAGTCAAGTGCTCTGGGGCGCTGCCTACAGTTGGCGAGCAGTTAGCGGCGGTGACGATGGCATTCCTGGGATAAGACTTCCGTTCTCAATCTTCGGATCGAATGCGGCGATCTTCTTTTACGGTATCGTCCTGTCGGTGTTTGCAGTGGTTCTCATTGCCAGTCGATTACTGGTGTACTCACCCTTCGGGCGCTCGATGATCGGTATACGAGAAAATGGCAGCCGGATGAGGGCCCTCGGATTCAACGTCTGGCTTCACAAGTTCATTGCCTGCGCGATCTCTGGCGCCCTTGCGGGCTTGGCTGGTGCCTTGCTTGCCTGGCAAAATGGCTTTGTTGGTCCTGGCTATCTGAGCGTCACCACTTCGGCGCTCGTTCTCATCATGGTGATCTTCGGGGGCGCGGGTACGGTGGCTGGTCCCGTTATCGGTGCTTTCATCCTGATCGGCCTCGAAAACGTCGTGAGTGCCATAACTGACAGATGGGTATTGGTACTGGGCCTCATCTACATTCTTACCTCACTGTTTGCACCGCAAGGGCTCGTCGGATTGTTTCGTGCTATGCGGGGCAACCGGCCATGAATGTACTCGAGGTACGCAATCTCACCGTCACTTTTGGAGGCATCGCCGTTCTCAGTGACCTGAGCTTGGCCGTTGCAAAAGGCGAACGGCTAGTTCTGTTCGGACCCAACGGCGCGGGAAAGACGACTCTGTTCAACGCGATCTCAGGAGCCATCACGCCGGCCGGTGGGTCCATAAGCGTTTTTGGCTGCGATGTCGCTTCCATGAGCATTTCGCGGAGAGTAGGGCTAGGTCTGGGCCGCACGTTCCAGATCACCACGCTGTTTCCTGATCTCACCGTTCTGGAGAGCACAATGCTGGCTCTACAAGCCGGCGCACGCTCGCGTTTCGGCATGTTCAAGCCCCTTCTGGCGTACGAATCTTGTCGAGATGAAGCGATGGAGATGCTCAATCAGTGGGGAGTTGGCGGCCGGGCGGCCTCTCTTACAAAGCAACTTTCGTATGGAGAGCAAAGGCAGGTCGAGCTGGTTTTGGCGCTTGCACGGCACCCGAAGCTTTTGCTTCTCGACGAACCGGCGGCAGGCCTTTCCATCGCTGAGACCGAAATCGTGGAGAGAATGATTTCGAAGATGCAACGCGACGTCACGATCTTGTTGATCGAACACGACATCGACTTGGCAATGCGCCTCGCCGACAGGGTAACTGTATTGCAGAACGGCCGCCATGTGAAAAGCGGCTCCCCAACAGAGATCCACTCGGATCCCGAAATTGCTAAGATCTATTTCGGAGATCAGCATGGATAGCGCGCTGATCGTCCGAGAGCTTGAAGCTGGCTACGGTGACGGCACAGTTCTGCATGGCATAGACCTCGAAGTCCGCTCCGGAACCATTTGCTGCGTCCTTGGACGGAACGGCGTGGGGAAGTCAACCTTGATCCAGTCGATTGCGGGTCATCACCCTGTACGACAAGGTAAGATCGGTCTGAATGGCATCGAGGCGACCCATCTTGCCGCGCACAAACGCGCCGGACTCGGAATGGCCGTTGCTCCTCAGGGCAGAAGGCTATTTCCCTCGCTTACGGTGAGAGAACACCTGCAGATCTCGGAACGCGGCGGTGAGAAGGCAAATGCCTGGAACTTCGACAGGGTTTTGAAAGCCTTTCCTCGTCTAGGTGAACGTCTTGATAATCTGGGAGCCGCTCTGAGTGGCGGAGAACAGAGCATGGTTTCGATGGGCCGTCTACTCATGGCAAATCCGCTCGTTGCCCTCTTGGACGAACCGTCTGAAGGACTTTCGCCTCTACTGGTGCAACAGGTTGCCGACGTTCTCCAGGAGGGCCGGAGCGCAGGGATGGCGATTCTTCTGGTCGAGCAGAACTTTGGATTGGTGATGAGGATCGCTGACCATGTTCACATCATGAACAAAGGTCGGATCGTTTACTCGGGACCTCCCGATGCCTTGAGAGAAGACACTGAAACTCGACGCCGCTATTTAGGGGGATAGATCCTCTTCAAAGATAAATTCAAAAGGGATGTGTCGCTGCTGGGGTCGTCAGCGGTTTCCGGCGTTTCCTCTGGCATGGCGAGCACGTCGGCGAAGGCTTGCGGATCGACGCCGTCGGCCTTTGCCGTGATGATCAGCATC
The DNA here is from genome assembly GCF_053592855.1 of Bradyrhizobium sp. T-1. Taxonomy (NCBI): domain Bacteria; kingdom Pseudomonadati; phylum Pseudomonadota; class Alphaproteobacteria; order Hyphomicrobiales; family Nitrobacteraceae; genus Bradyrhizobium; species Bradyrhizobium sp. T-1. The sequence continues at coordinate 2,500,141 of NZ_CM132115.1, forward strand.
ACCATGACAGCGGGGCGGTCGGCACCCCGTTCGGAGCCGGCGAAAAGCCAGGACTTGCGTGCCAAGGCAAGGCCCCACCGCGCGCTCCGCCGCATTGTTTGCCAGGCAGATCCGCCCGTCATCGATGCAGCGGGCAAACCTGCCCCAGCGGCGCAGCATGTGATCGATCGGCTTGGCGACCGATGACGAGTTCGATAGCCGGCCCCGCTGCTTGCGGAGCCATGCTTTCAATGCCGTCAAAAGCGAGGCGCTTTGTTCTTTGCATCCGCAGACACTCTTCAGCGCTTTGGCCGTTGATGCGGCGCTCAATGTCGAACAGCGCATCGATGCGCTTGACCGCCTTCAGGGCAATTGGCGAGGTCGCCGCGGCGTTCCTGTCGCGCCTCGCATTGGCGGCGGTGTCCGCTAGCTCAAGAAACTGCCGCCTGGCATGGGCCCAACAGAGTGCGGGCGTAACCGGTCCCTGCGCGCGCGAGGCGTCATACAGCTCGTTGTAGCCGTTATAGGCATCGGCCTGCAGGATGCCGGTGAAGCTTTGGAGATGCTACGTGGGATGCTCCTGCCGCCGGTCGCGCGAGGCGTAGTAGAGCGCGGCCGGCGGCGCCCGCCCGCCAAATGGTCGATCATCGCGAACGTAGGTCCAGATATGTCCTTTGACCGTCTGGCCCTTGGCCAGGACCGGCACGTGGTGTCTTCGCCGTGAAGCCGCCCGGCAGCGAGGACATGGCGCACAATCAGCCCATGGATCGGCTGTAGGCCGCCGCACAGGCGCCGACCTGGTCGGCCAGTGTCGACAGGCTCAGATCGATACCCTCCGGGGCGTAGCGCTCGCTCTGCCGGTTCAAGGGCTGATGCTGGCCGAACTTCTCAAACTGGATCATGGCCGGCAGGCTCCGCCCGGCAAAGCCGCGCGGCGTCACGTGGAAAGAGGCTGGCGGCTGGGTCATCGTCTCGCAGTCCCGGCGCAGAACTTCTCGCGCACCGTCTGGATCACCTTCCAATGCCGGGAACGACATCCAGCGTCTCCGTTGTCTCCGTAATGTCTGCGCCCAACTTTTATAGCTTCGATGAGCCGCAGCAAGAGCAGCTCTGCGGTGCGGCAATTACGACCTGCTCGCGCGGCAAATGGTCGGGAACGGTTTGCGTGACGGCGCTTGCGCTGGAATCACCTGACGGTCTGTATCTTGGTCCGCCCTCTATGCTGCCAGTTCGTCTTCCGTTGCGGTTGCACCCAACTCTTCAAGCTCAAGCTCCATCTGCTCCAGGAAACAGATTGCGGTGAACGTCATGTCGTCGAGCAATCTCGACAACACTGGCGCCAGGCACCAGACTCTCCTCCATGATCCGACGTTTCTCGGCACTCGTCACCGCCGTCGCCGCTCGGGACCGGACAGAACGTAGCCGTCGTCACGTTTGCCCATTTGCTTGCGAATTGATGAGCAAGACATCTCACGCTCGAGCTCGATCGGCGAAGGCGGGCTCTACCGGCTTACTTCGCGACTGCCAGGATCCCGGCACCAGGCGTAGACGAGACGTTTCAGAGTTGTCGCAATCCTTCGACCGCACACGCCGGCGAAATGCGTCAAGAACTTGTATTTCATATATCACTATCGGGCGAATCTCGACTCGGCGCCGTTGAATAGCTTTACCCCAACTTATTGTTTTCGCCGTATCGTCTGCATCAAGATGAAGGCAGCTCTCTCCGCTTCGTGATGCTTTGACGAAATTGACATAAGCCAGATAGTGCAAAAATGAATTGGTTCAAAGGTACTCGCAAATCACCCAGCAATCTAGGGATGCTGTCTCATCTGAGATACCGTGCCAAAATAGTGCTCGGCTTCTTCGCGGTGCTGGCCCTATTGGCAATTAGCATTGGCGTCGGGTATTTCGGATTTGAGAAGGTATCAGCTGGCATGGACTCATATCAGCAGATCGTCAGTGAAACCGACGCGGCCCGTGACATCGATCGTGGTCTAGTCGCCTATGAACTACTCACTCGATATTTTGCCGCTACAGGAACGTCGGGTGACGAGGACGCCGCACGAAAAGCCGAGGCTGCCCTCGCACGCGCCATCGAGCATGCGAGAAATGTCGCCAGCGTAGCCACGAGCAAGAAAGTCGAAAAGCTCGGCAGCGAGTTTGACGAGGTCGTCAAGTTGTTTGCGCAGATTGTACAGCTGAAGAAGGAGAATGCCAAAATTGTATCGAGCCATCTAGCGCGATTTGGAAATTCGTTTCGCTATAAGCTCGAGGATATTCGCGACGCCGCGGCGCTTGCGGACCTCGCCGAACTGCAGTTGAGCCTGAATGAGCTCGCAGGTAGAAGTGCGACTGTCGCCACCGCCATCTCAAACTACGTAGCTCGACCCGATCCATCGATCGTGAAGACCGCCACGACCGGCCTACAGTTGCTGAAGAATACCCTCGAGGCTTTAAGCAACGCAGATCCCAAGATTACCCCGAAAATGGTGGAACTCGCCTCTCAGCTTGACGCGTACCAAATGTCCTTCGCCAAGTTCGTCGACAACTCGGTGGCGATCGCCGATCTAGTCAATAGGTTGGACGAAGCGGCCCGCAAGATCGCCCAGGATGGCGACGAAATGAAGGCTTCTCTACTCGCACAGCAGCAAGCGATTGCTGCTCGATCGGGGGCGATCGCTCAAGATACTAAGCGGTCTGCGACGTTCCTCGGCATAGTAACACTGATGCTCGGTTCGCTATTGGCTTGGGCCTTGGGACAGGGGATTGCACGGCCAATGACTGCAATGTGCGCTGCAATGCGTGAACTCGCTAGCGGACGCTTTGACGTGGTGCTGCCGGGCCTCGGGCGCAAAGACGAATTGGGCGAGATGGCGAGTGCCGTTGAGCAGTTCAAGGTCCGAGCCCTCGCAGAGGCCGAACGCGAGGCGTCGGAGAGAGAATCGCGCAATCAGGAACAGAAGGAAATGAGGCGTGCGGAGTTGCAGCGTCTTGCGGAAGGGTTTGAAGCGGCGGTCGGTAGCATCGTTTCAAATGTCTCCTCTTCTGCAAATCAGTTGGAGGGGGCGGCAAGTTCGCTGACTCGCACGGCAGAGCTTACACAGGATCTCTCCGGGCGCGTCGCAGGTGCTTCCGAACGGGCGTCCTCCAATGTTCGGTCAGTAGCGTGCGCGACGGAAGAACTGGCGGTTTCGGTGCGCGACATCGGTCGCCAAGTCCACGAGTCCAGTCGCATCGCCGAAGCAGCGGTTCTCCAGGCGGAACGAACTGATTGTCGTATCGCTAAACTCTCGAATGCTGCGCAGCAAATCGGCGCGGTTGTTAAATTGATAACCGCAATTGCGGAGCAAACAAACTTGCTTGCATTGAACGCGACGATCGAAGCGGCCCGCGCGGGTGAGGCGGGACGTGGATTCGCCGTGGTAGCGGCCGAGGTCAAATCGCTAGCAAGCCAAACCTCGAAGGCTACCGAGGAAATTGCGGCGCAAATCGCCGGTATGCAGTCCGCCACCCAGGAATCCGTCGGCTCTATCAAGGAGATCGGTGAGACAATCGTGCAAATATCGGAGATCGCGTCTAGCATCGCTGCCGCCATACGCCAGCAGAGCGATGCGACCCAAGAAATATCGGTCAACGTGAAGGAAGTGGCGCGAGACACCCAGGAAGTTGCAGAAAGCATCACGGAAGTCGACCGTGGCGCTGGGGAGACGGGGGTGGCATCGGTCAACGTGTTAGATTCAGCGAAGATGCTCTCGCTGGAAAGCGCTCGGCTTCGCGATGAGCTCATGAAGTTCATGGCCACGATTAATGCGGCATGAGCTGGGTCGGGCATTAAGTTGGGCCGCTTCCGCACGGGGCGATCTAGCGAAGACGTCAATTCTGAATGTATAGCGAGCGCTGAGGTCGGAGGAGAGGACCAAGGACATCCATGGTAGGAACTTCGTCGCTATCGGTGCTGTGTTCAGCGAAGTCTGTGGGGGCCCAGACCGTCCCGGTACTGGCGAAGGGCAAGACCCATACCCGCGATCGCGGACCTATGTAGGGGACAACCGGCCGTTCGGTAGTTCCGCATTCCAATCGGATGTCCGCTTTGGTCCTGGCAGCTCAGACAAGTGTACCCCGGACATCGTGAAGGTGCTCTAATGCACGTGGGGAAGACCGTCGAAAATGACCAATTCCGTCAGCACATTGGCTCGCACAGCGCGCGGTGGAAATTGCTGTTTCCGCTCGGGAGGAAGTCGCTTTTCCCGTCATGCAGCGGAAAGTTTTTGAGATCCGCATAATTGGGCGACATGACCAGATCCTGCAGATCGGCGTCTCCGATATAGCCCTTGGCTTGCACGACTCATGAGACAACGATCTTTGCCACTCCCTACAGGGGCCGTTTTCCGTGGCGCGCGACAAAAAAATGCTGGCCATTCTCAGATGAGTGGGAGGACAGGCTTGGCGACTCCCCAACAACTTACCTTTTGAGGCCAAGTCCTTTGGCCTCGTACGCCGTAGCGCAAGGAGGCGTACAATGGACTCGTAAATAGCTTCTCGGCTAGCCCGAGTTCTGGATTGCCGTTTTCTCGCCCCTTCGGATTGGTCGTGAACATTCAAACTAACGCGGACACCTGGAGAGGGCTTGCCAAGGAATTCGATGCCAGCCCTTTCGAGAGCGTATCTGATCTTCTCAATTGTCTGGAAGTGTGCCGCCAATGTCTCGTCGCATTGCCCCTCCAGCCGCCGGATAGTCGAAATCGCAACTCCAGAATACATCGCAAGATCGTTCTGCTTCCAACCCAACAACGATCGTGCGGCCTTGATTTGGCGCGTCATCACCAACATCCAGAGAGGTCCTACCCAGAGACACATGGACGTTTACGAGTCATATGATATTTCACATGAAATAAATAGGCAATAAGGCGGTCGTGACTGACGCAGCTTGCTTAGCTGCCCCCATGGATCCTTTCATCTATGAGATAGGTGCTGCTAGATTGTAAGGCCAGCTGAAAGCCATAGGTTCCATCGCGCGCATCGGGCCCCTTGATAGTAGAGGGTGGCGGCGCCGCGCGCCTGCCGCGCCGGCTTGAGCGGGCGACGGTCTCGGTGGGGCAGCGCCGCCTCGAGCGACTGCAGGAGCGGGCCCGTGGTGCCGGTTTGCAATAAGATGCGACAACCAGAACACGCTGTCCGTCAAGAGCAAAGCAGGCCCATCTGGTTAGGATCGGCTCCATACGCGCTCAAAGTCCTAGCTCTCGCTCTAACGCCTTTGGATTTGCAGCGAGCCGCTTCCTGAGGTCTTCCGCAACATCTCCGACGAATACCTCTTCGGCTCCAGACCTCAAGGCCCGCACTACGGAGTCGGCGACGAATTTAGGCGCTACTTTTGGCGGCGGAAGCGTCTGGTACCATTCCGTGTCAAGTGGACCGGTGAAGACATTCATGACTCTTATGCCTCCGGGTTGCAGTTCTGAACGCAGACAGTGAGATAACGACAGAACCGCCGCCTGCGACGCAGAGTAGGCTCCGTAGGCTGGCCAATTTGCCAGTGAATAGACCGAGAAGATGTTGACCCAAGCGGCCGCGCTGTTCGCACCATCAGCGCCCCGAATCCGCATTACGGGGCCAAAGGCCTGAGCCAGGTGTACGAAGCCAATATAGCTTTGCTCGATTTCGTCGCGAAAATGGCTTAACCCATTTCGAGTCAGAAGCCCACCTGGCCTTATGTGCTCAGCGGTATTGACGACGATGTCGGTCCTTCCTGCTATATCCGCGGCGAGATTGAACACGGATTTTTCGTCGGCAACGTCGAGCGGAACTAATTGAATACCAGAAACCCCAACCAAGCGGTCCTCGCCTCGAAACGGCTTCCAAGGTTGGGCGACGCCGACAAAAACGTTGCTGGCGCCAGCCTCGACAAGTGCTAGTGCAATCTCTTGTCCTATTTCACTGCGTCCGTTCGTTACGAGTACTCTTCGAAATCGTGGGTCCGCGGTCAACTCGCGCCATTGAGCATCGTCTGTCGAGTTAGGCGTCATGCTGGTCGGAGCAGCAAAAGCGACTGCTTGGCCAGCTTTGTCAAGTTGAAGAGACATACGAACTTTCTCACCTTCGTGACAGTCACCGTGCACGTGCGCCACCATGATTGGTCCGCAATCGAGATGGACTAGTCCTATGCGCCACGGCGCACGTTCCCGGAAGTAGACGTCGGCAGGCACGCGCACCAATGTGTCCGACACCAATACTCCCTCGTTCGGAGCATCCGTGAGCGGAAGCACGGTTGACAAGCAAACTGGGCAGCAATCTCGTGGTGGGTATGCGAAAGTGTTGCATTCCGAGCAGCATTGCAGGGCGAAGCGGGACTCCGCCGCCGCCTTGGTCAAAGCGTGAGCCGCCCGGCTGCGCCGGTTCGGGGGCAAGGTTGCAGTTCGTGTGCGCTTAAGAACCCCCTTGCGCGGAGGTCTTTGGAGGGGAGGAGTCATGCCGATGGTCCTGCAAATATTGCAGCCCCGGAAGAGAGACCGCGATCGTAATTTATCATCCCGAAGCCAGACGCGAGCGCGCTTCGTGCGTTCGGAACTTGAGTGGGGCCGGCAGACCCCAACACCTGGCGAAGCGCCTCAGTCACACCGAGGTATCCGCCTGCCGCTCCGGCTTGCCCGACGGACAATTGACCACCCGAAGTATTATGCGGGAAGCTGCCGTTGATCGTTAGATCGTGCTTCCTCACAAATTCGGCGGCCTCTCCCTTCTTGCAAAAGCCGAGGTCTTCGAGCTGCATCATTGTCACAAACGGGTAATCGTCGTATGTCTGAACAACATCGAGCTCGTCTGGGCCAATGCCCGCCATGGCGTAAAGTTCGTCGATGTCGATCACCCAACCCCCACGCAATTGAAGCGGATCCTGCGCAAAGGCATTGTGCCGTTCGATCGTTGCAAGCAGCTTCGCCCCCGAAATCCCGCGATATACTGCAAAATCCCTGTCCATTACCAGGAATGCCTCGGCACCGGCGCAAGGCATGACGCAGTCGAAGAGATGGATCGGATCCGAAATGGGACGCGCCGCCAAATATTCGTCGACTGTGAGGCGACGCTTCAATAACGCATTCGGGTTGCGCAACGCGTTATCGCGTTGAGATACGGCAATCTTAGCCAGGTCCTCACGCGACACGCCATACGTCCGCATATAGTTGCGAGCAATGAGAGCAAAGCTTGCATTAGCGCCGCCCGCGCCGTACGGGTAAACTGCATCCTGATTAGCTCGTGAGAATGATTCCAACGTCTTTCGAAATGTATCGACATGGTTTGTGTCACCTGCGATGCACGCGACCACACGGGCGTCGCCCATCTGGACGGCCCGTGCGGCTCGTCGAAGCGCAGCAATCCCGCTGACACCGCCCAGTGGAATTGTGTCCAGCCAGCGCGCGCAAACACCGAAATGCTGCGTCAAACCAACTGCGGTATCAGGAAAAAGCGTAAAGCTCGATATTGAGAGGCCGTCGAGATCGGCTATTTGTAGGCCACTTTCACTAAGGAGGGCCTTTAGTGCTCTTCCGATCCACCATTGCGCGCTCTCTTGTGAGTAACGCGCGTATCGAATGGTTACTGGAATCGCGACTACAACGCCATCGTAAGGCAATCGCCGAACTGTCTTCATGGAGAGCGTCTTCAGACAACAGTAAGAACGACGTCAATATTCCCCCGAGTGGCGTTGGAATACGGACACCGTTCGTGGGCTCCCGAGACGATCTCGTTTGCAAGCGCTTGATCGACGCCGGGAAGGTGGACCTTCAATTCGATCGCCAAGGCGTAGCCCACCGCGATCGGCCCAATTCCAACATTTGCCGTAACGCTCACATCATCCGAGATCGGAATTTTCCTGTTCCTCGCAACGAGCTTCACCGCGCCCAGAAAACACGCGGCGTAGCCCGCGGCAAACAGCTGCTCTGGATTTGTGCCGGGGCCGCCGGCACCACCCAATTCCTTCGGGAGTGCAAGCCTCAAGACGAAATCGCCCGCTTCATTCGTTACCTCACCTTGGCGCCCCCCTTTAGCCGTCACTTGCGTTTCGAAAAGAATCCTTTCGGGCTTCATGCGTCAATCTCCGCGTTGTTCGAGCGCGCACCGGCCGAACGGGGCACATTTGGTTGCTAAAGAGAAAAACTGCCGACGCTTGCTCCACCGCAAACAAACAAGGTTTGACCCGTGACAAATGCGGAGCGGGAAGACGCGAAAAATAGCACGGCGTTGGCCACATCTTCGGGACGTCCGAGCCGCCCCACCGGAATGGAGTTTGCGAGTCGCGCTTCCTGCTCGCTTCCTTCTGGTGTCAGAGCACGGAACATATCGGTGGCCCCGATCGGACCAGGAGCGACCACATTTACGGTAATGCCGTGCTTTGCAAGCTCGAGCGCCCAGGTACGGCCTAGCCCGATCATGCCTGCTTTGGTTGCCGAGTACGAACTTCTCGTCGGAACGCCGAGCAGTGCACGCGACGAAATAAGAACCACGCGCCCGTTTTGCTGAAGTTTCATGGTCGGTAGGAAGGCTTGCAGAAGCACAAGCGGAGCCGCGAGATGGAGGTCCGACAAGAATTTGAGATCGTCATACTTTGTCGCCTCCACGAGGGCAGGTCTTATCGCGCCGGCGTTGTGAACGAAGATTGTTACCTTGAACTCCTCTGCGAGTACGGAGGCGACATTCTGCGTAGCTTCCGTGTCAGAAAGATCCACAGCTACGTGGCGCGCATGCTCATGTTTCCAAGTCAATGGCTTTGCATCGAGCACGATTACCTTATGCCCAGTATCGAGCAAAGCACGACAGATGGCAGCACCGATTCCGGCGCTTCCGCCAGTTACCACCGCCGCTGCAGAATCGCCGGAAAGCATCGGAATCGTCCTCACATAAAAAGCTGAATGCTTCCAAACGCTGCGTCGGAATTTACCAGGTCGACCCGCTTCAGCTTGATTTTCAGGGTGCCGTCGGTGGAAACCAGCGTGTGAGTAGCCCACGCCGCAAAGAGGGTCTGCTCGTCTTGCCTCGTCTCGACGTAGTGCATTGGCGTCCAGGTCGTATAGGTCGATGTGGCGTCATCGCGATCGAGAACGAGTGGGGTCTGCAGGAGATGATGGCACCGGCTCTTTGGCTTCTGGCTGAAGGTTCGACTACCCTTGAGCCGCTCGACGCGAATCTTCAGTAGCATCCTATCTTCGTACATCAGAGAAGCCCCGAGGCGAGGGTCGGTCTGTTGCCATTCGAGTGGCATCCAATAGAACGCATCCTCTGTAAAAAGATCGAGCCACTCATTGAAATGCATTTGATCGATCAGCCGCGCCTCGTTGAGGATGAAGTTGGTCAGATCGTGGTTGCTCGGATGCATGGTCATCACTTCGCTACATCGACAGGGTGATGTATTTCGCCCAGGCACGAAATTGATTTCGCATCTGAAGCTCGGTGGTACCGTTAGTCGCGATGGTTTGTTCAGGATCCTCATCGGGCGAATAGAGGCGCTGAAGATTGACCCACTGGTTTGCGTTAGAGCGAAGACCGAGTTGGGCCCTCTCGTACATTTCGAGGTCGTCGTGGCCAACGATTGATGTGGGAGCGTTGATCAGCCGATTGTAAGAGAGCGTGCGCTCGAGAAGTAGATCCGGCGCCCCTACGAGCCTGAAGGTCCAGGACTCGACGAGCGTCTTGTTGGCCGCTAAAGGCTTGAAGATCCGAAGAAGCTGTATGGGACCTTTGACCATCAGGTTGGGAAAATAGATGGTGTTGTGTCGATTCTCTCCCAGGATCCCCTTGGCTCGGTCTTCACCATAGGCGGCCACCATCCGCTCGAAGTATTCTGGAACGGCCGAATAGTTCGAGTGGATCGACTTGCTAACGCCGGTATGACCATGGCCGTTTGGCCAGACCCTTATTCCCATTTCTTCGGAGAATTCGTACGGGCCGATGAATGGAGCCAGCAACTCGATTGCCATGGGCATTGGGGTGCCTGGTGGAGCGCTCTTCCAAACCTCGACTGCGGTTCCGGCGGATGATTCGTGCGCGACCATTGGATGGCATGTGTCGGTCTGGTTCTCGACCAGCATCTTCCAGTTGCACGGATGGGTGTATCGGAAAACGCCACCAGCGACTTCGAGACGCCCTTCCGGCGAACGATCGATCATATTGTCAATCGAAGACAGGCTGTCGCCGAAGTACTCCTCGAAGCCCTGTCCAAGATTGCTCAGCTTTGCAAAAATGAAGCCTCGATAGTTTCGCACATGAGTAACGGGGCTCATCCCTTGACCAGCGTGGCTTTCGGCAAGTCCCGTATTCTCATAACCCTTCTTGAGGGGAATCGCGAGAAGCGAACCATCCGTTTTGAAGCTCCACGCGTGATAGGGGCAGCGAAAGAATTTACCAGCATTGCCGCAGGTCTCCGACGTGATACGGACGCCTTTGTGCGGACATCGGTTGTAAAGAACCTTGACGGATCCGTCCGTATGCCGAACCATCAGAACAGGTTGTGTCCCTATCTCCGTGCCGAAATAATCTCCGGAGTTGGGGATCTGGCTGTCATGCCCGACGTACACCCACGTGTTGCTGAACAAATGCAGCATCTCGAGGCGAAAGACCTCTTCATCGACATAAACGTCTCGATGGACTTCCCGATCGCGGACCAGGTTTTGAATCGCGTTCGCGTCAAACGGAATGTGGCTCATCTGCATTCTCCCACTTGCGCAGTTCCCTAGAGGTCAAGAACCAGGCGTGGCGACTTTGATCGCGACACGCAGATTTGAATGAGCTTTCCTGATGATTTCTCTTCGTCCGAGAGCACATAATCTCGATGATCGGGGATGCCCTCTATGACCGCCGCCTGGCAAATGCCGCAGTCCCCGCGCCGGCAGTCGAACAGTGTGTCCAACCCCGCTTCGATCAATACGTCAAGAATTGTTTTGTCCTTGGGCACTTGGAACGAACGGCCCGAAGCTTTGAGAACGACCTCGAAAGAGTCGTCGGCATCCGTCGGTTGTGCCGCAGAGAATATCTCGAAGTGAAGACGGTCCTTGGACCACCCTAGTTCGCGAGCGAGAGCTACTGCCGAGTCGATCATAGGCCGCGGGCCGCAAAGATAGAGGGGTTCTGCATTGACCAGGGCGCGCATCACGTCGGCTAAAGGAAATTGACCGTCACGATCGTCGCCGTGGAGGATCAGTTTCTCTCCAGACAAACTCCGGAGCTCCGGCAAAAACGCCAGATCTTCGATTGACCGGCCAGCATAGTGCAGCCGGAACGGTCGCTTCGCGGCGATCAGTTCAGAGGCCATCGACGCGAGTGGGGTGATCCCGATGCCCCCAGCGATCAGGTGGACGGGACGGTCCGTGCACTCGAGCGGGAAATTGTTCCGAGGCGCGCAAATCGAAAGCGTGTTTCCTACCTCCAAACCATGCATAAAACGAGAGCCTCCCAACCCGCTCTCTTCAAGCCGCACGCCGACAAGATAAGAGCGCGGGTTGGTCGTGGCGGAGGCATCGGCAATCAGATTGACGAGCGAATACGACCGCTGCTGTCCGTCGGGCAACTGAACGTTGACGTGTGCGCCGGAACGCCACCCAGGAAGCACTTCGCCGTCGGGCGCCGCGAGCGTGAGCGCACGCACAAGCTGCGTTTCGCGTTTCACATGCGTTACGGTCAATTCGAGACGTTCCGGATTCGCCAAGTCGCCCACCGATCCAGTTTCAGCGCCGAAACGCGACCCTTTGGCCGCTGAACAGGGCATCTTGGAAGCGGCGGACAAGTAGAAGACCTTGTCCGATCATTGATGAGCCACGCTGCGCGGTTGCGGTTGACATATTCCATATAACGCTTCACAAGAAATATCAACAGGCATGGCTTAGCTTTCGCGCGTCTTCATTGCCAGATGAGGTCGGCTTCGGTGGTCGTGCAGATGACCTGGGGAGGTTAGGAAATGCAGCGAAAATTGACGCTTGCGGTCAGTGTCTTGACGCTTTCGTTCGCAACTGCGGCCCGTGCCGACATAACCATTGGCTTTGTGACCTCGCTGAGCGGGCCGGGGTCTTCGATCGGCTTGGGCTATGCAAAAGGAATTGCTGCGGCTTATGAATACAAGGCGCAGATGGCCGGCGAGAAAGTCCGCCTCATCCAGCTCGATGACGGTTCAGACCCATCTGCTGCGACACGCAATGCAAGGAAGCTTGTTGAAGAGGAAAAGGTCGACGTTCTGATCGGCACCGCGACGGTGCCTTCGACGGTGGCGATGATCGCTGTAGCGTCGGAGCTTAAGGTCCCGATGATATGCGTGTCCCCGATCCCACCGAAGCCGGCTTCGGCTGAGAGTCAATGGGCTGTAACCGTCCCTCAATCGGCTGACCTGTTGGTGAAGATTGTTGCCGATCGGATGAAAAGAGATGGGGTCAAGAAGCTGGGCTATATTGGATTCTCCGACGGTTGGGGAGATCTTGTCTATGCCGGGGCAAAGGCCGCGGAGGCCCGAGGTGACATGCAGGTGGTCACTAACGAGCGATATGCCCGTACTGATACGTCTGTCACGGGTCAGATTCTGAGGCTTATGGCCGCAAAGCCGGACGCTGTGTTGATCGGTGGCTCGGCCACTCAAGGGGCACTTCCCTTGCTGAGCCTAAGCGAGCGCGGTTTCAAGGGAGGGCTCTACGGGACGGGCGCATTAGTCAACCCCGAGTTTGTTCGCGTAGGTGGTAAGGCCGCCGAGGCCATAAAACTTTCGGTGGGGCCGGTGGTTGTTGCCGAGCAACTCCCAGATGATCACTTTTCGAAAATGCTGTCGATGGAGTTCCGTGCCGCGTATGAACGCGCAAATAAGGCGCCCGTTACCGATCAGTTCTCTGGTCTTTCGTTCGACGCGTGGCGCATTCTCGACAACGCAGTCGAGCGTGCCATCAAAACCGCCAAGCCGGGCGATCTCGCATTTCGAGCCGCGCTGCGGGATGCGATCCTTAGCACGCACGAACTGACTGGCGTGCACGCCGTATACAACTTCAAGCCAGGAGAGAATTACGGGGTCGACGAGCGATCGTTAGTGATCGTTCAGCTGACAAGTGGTGCCTGGAAGTACGTCCCATAATTCTCCAACGACGCAACAGGCGAGTTCCTACATCCTATGACCAGCGATATTGTCGCAATTCTCGCGATTGACGGTGTTGCTACGGGCGCAATCTACGTTCTGGTCGCTATCGGCACGGTACTGATATTCAGTGTCACTCGGGTAATCTACATACCTTTCGGCGACATTGCCGCGTTCACAGTATTGACACTAGCGGCAATCGAGACCGGGCAAGTTCCTGGAACAATAGGTTTAGTGGTCGCACTGGCCTGTCTAGCAACGCTGGTCGAGGTCGCTGGTCTGCTTCGCGGAGCGCGATATCGGGAAATCCCGCGAGCATTGATGATGTACCTCGTGCTTCCGCTCCTGATTGTCGGGGCGACGTGGCTTGCGCTCACTTTGAATTTGCCGATGCCACTTGAGATACTAACCGCGTTGGCTCTCATGGTTCCGGTAGCGCCTCTGCTCGATCGGATCGTCTTTCGTCCGATCGCGGACGCCAGCGTGCTGCTGTTGCTTATTGTGTCCATGGCCCTTCACTTTGCCCTCGTAGGTCTTGGCCTTCTGTTTTTCGGTCCAGAGGGTGTTCGAACGCAGCCTCTCACCGCCATGTCCTTGGTCATGGGGCCAATCCAGCTGTCGGGCCAGTCGTTGATCATTGTGTTTGCAGCTCTGACGTTGAGTGCGGCTCTGTTTATGTTCTTTGATTATACGATGTTGGGAAAATCACTGCGCGCCACTGCGATGAATAGAACTGGCGCGCGCCTAATGGGGATAGAGCCGGCCCGAGCCGGCACGATTGCCTACATCGTTGGATCGGTACTGGCCGGTGTGTCCGGAATTCTTATCGCTCCAGTCAATACAATCTTCTACGACTCTGGATTTCTGCTCGGCCTGAAGGCGTTCGTAGGGGCGATTATTGGCGGACTAGCGAGCTATCCTGCCACCGCTCTCGGGGCAGTCTTGGTCGGTGTCCTCGAAAGCTTTGCTTCTTTTCAGAGCAGCGCTCTCAAGGATGTTATCGTGTTCTCTCTCCTTATCCCAATCCTGCTTTGGCGCTCAATCAACTACTCGCATTCAGAAGAGGGAGCTGAAGAATGAACGGCGCGCTATCCAAGCTGCTGATAGCCGCGGTCGTTTTGTTGCTCGGAGGATTGCCGGCGATCTTGCCCCCTTTCAGCATCACCCTCCTGAATTATGTCGGCATCTATTCCTTGGTTGCGATCGGCCTCGCGCTCCTGACTGGAATCTGCGGCATCGTTTCGTTCGGTCAGGCCGCCTTCGTTGGCGTGGCCGCGTATGCCACCGCGTGGCTCTCTGTTGTCCAGGGCCAGTCTCCTTGGGTTGGTCTTTTGCTTGGTGTTACCCTAACGTGTGGAGTCGCCGCCATCCTCGGACTGATCACCCTTCGTCTCCAAGGGCACTTTCTTTCACTCAGTACTGTAGCTTGGGGCCTCGCAATTGGCTTCCTCTTCGGCAATATCGATGGTCTTGGCAATTTCAACGGACTGGCAAACGTCCCGCCGATCGCGGTCGGAAGCTATCAACTCGTACAGAGTTGGCAGATGTTCTACCTTATCTGGGGCATCGTACTCATCGTTCTGCTTCTGTTAAGCAATCTCCTTGATTCGCGCGTTGGTCGCTCGTTCAGGGCCTTGCGCGGCGGAACTGTTCTCGTCGAGAGCCTTGGCATCAACGTCTTTAATGCGAGGTTGGTTGCCTTTGTGCTGGCTGCGTTGCTCGCGGCATTTTCTGGTTGGCTTTATGCGCATCTAAGCCGTTTCGTTAGTCCTACACCGTTCGAAGCAGGGGCCGGCATTGAGTACCTCATGATGGCAATGGTTGGCGGCGCTGGAACCTTGCTCGGAGGCGTCGCCGGCAGCACTATCGTGACGTACCTAAAGAATACCATTCAGGATTTTCTGCCACTCGTGATCAAGAACGGATCAGGGCAGCTCGAACTCGTCGTATTCTCCGCGCTGTTCATCGTATTTTTACAGCGCGCGCGCCAGGGGCTTGTGCCGTTTCTGGCTCGCCTGATGCCAATGCGGCCCAAAGCTATTCCCAAAGGCAATGGATCCTTGCCACGTCGCCAGCAACTTAAGCCAGGCACACAATTGCTCAAGGTCGGGAAGCTGGTCCGTAGGTTCGGTGGCCTGATCGCAGTCAATGGCGTGACATTTGAAGTCAATTCTGGAGAGATTCTGGCCCTCATTGGTCCAAATGGGGCAGGAAAAAGCACTCTGTTCAATCTGATTACGGGCGCCCTGAGATACGATTCGGGGGATGTGATCTTTTGCGGTCGGTCTCTCGCTGGTCAATCGCAGGCCCGCATTGCACGAGAAGGCATCGCACGCACCTTTCAGCATGTCAAATTGCGGCCGACCATGACGCTTCTCGACAACGTCTTGCTCGGGACATATCCGCGCACTAACGCCGGGATTTTCAGTGGCGCGTTTAGACTGGACCGTCAGGAAGAGGCGCGGGCAACGGCCGATGCCCTTCATCAACTGGAGCGTGTCGGTCTTGGTCGGGACGTTCTGGAGCTAGCTGGAAATCTGGCCCTCGGAAATCAGCGGATTCTGGAGATTGCGCGTGCCTTGGCGGCGGATCCGCTGCTCCTCGTGCTGGACGAGCCTGCTGCGGGGCTTCGGCGGAACGAGAAGCAACGACTTGGAGAACTGCTTAGAGCGTTGCGAGCAGAAGGGGTCACCATCTTTCTGGTCGAGCACGACATGGAATTCGTGATGGGCCTCGCCGATCGCGTAGTCGTCATGGACTTCGGCTCCAAGCTCTGCGAGGGGCGACCTGCCGAGATTGTCGATGATCCGCGCGTCCAGGAAGCGTATCTTGGGGTTGCCGTCTAATGGCGATACTTTCGATCGATAAAGTGAGCGTTAGCTACGGCAAGGTCGAGGTTGTCCGCAACGTGTCGCTGCATGTCGAGCCTGGCAGGATCGTGACGCTGCTGGGGCCCAACGGCGCAGGAAAGACCACACTCCTTCTCGCGACTATCGGTCTGTTGGGATCGCACGGCCGCGTTTACTTTGAGGGGGCCGACATATCCAACCTCACGGTCGAGGAGCGGGTCGCACGTGGTCTTTGCCTCGTTCCGGAAAAGCGCGAGCTGTTCTCCGAAATGTCAGTTCAAGACAACTTACTTCTTGGCGCGTATCTGAGGCGGGATCGTCGTAATCGCAAGGCTGATCTGGATGATGTTTACGACCGATTTCCAAGATTAAAAGAACGCCTAAGTCAGTTCGCTGGCACGTTGTCGGGCGGCGAACGTCAGATGCTTGCGCTTGGGCGAGCGCTGATGGCGAAGCCAAAGGTTCTCCTCTTAGACGAACCAAGCCTTGGACTCGCGCCACTGATTGTCGCGGAGATCTTCCGCACCATTGCGGCACTGCGCGGGCTCGGAGTTTCCGTATTGGTGATCGAGCAGAACGCCAGGGCGGCGCTTAATACAGCGGATTTTGGATACGTGCTTGAGACAGGCGAGATCGTCCAATCGGGGTCATCCGAGGCCTTGATTCACGATCCAAAGCTTATCGCAGCCTATCTCGGCGGCACCCGCGCCGCTGGATCCTTACCGGTAAGTTGATTGTCCTGGCTTTAAACGATCCTCACGAGAGAAAAGGGTTCGTGTCGAGCCTCGCCCTCGTAAGGCGGGAAGGTCTCGAAATCAGATCGTAACTCGGTGCGAACCTCCGATAACATCGCCTCCTTCATTGCATCCGCTGAATCGAAGATGGTCCTATTTCTTTGTAGCGAGCGTACGAATGGAATAGGCAGGCCTGATACCGCAATCGCCGGTGTAAATACTTCTAACTGTTTGATACCGACAAGTTTGGTCAGAAGGACGCGGTGCCGGCCGAGGTAGCCGGTGTGCCAGGACAATTCGTCCCGAGCCTGACCTGAGTAAGTGACTAGGTATGCAATCTCCTGGTCCTCCGATTGCGCTCGTTTGGCGACCGGATAGTTCCTGCCAAGCATGATTTCCTGCGTAGGCTTGAGATCGCTAAGGCTCGGGAAAAGCATTGGCTCGCACAGCGCGGCTAGCGGTCCCGATCTTGTCAGGGCAGTTTCGAGAGAAAGTGCGTCGCGAAAATCGATTTGCATCACGAGACAGGACGACTTGCTGGTGTCCTGGTAATGGGGATCCACAGCGGGAGCAGGCCGCATGAGCGTCGCACTCTCGATTGGCTTGCAGATCCGGACGAGAGACGTGATCGCTCGGACGTCAGAGTCGGACACGCCCGTCCTTGACCCACCAACGTCTCTCCATTCGCAAAACCACGTAATCATCGTTCATCTCATTCTGCTTTTGGCGCAGCAATGCCGATCCCAGGCGGAAAAGCCGTTTCATTCAAGTATCATCTGATATATCAAGTGACAGCGAAAGGCGCAAGACGACTGAGTCGTTCGCCATGGTAGCGGAGCCGATCTCATGAACGACCAAAAGCCTATCCGGATTTACTGGCAGAGCTTCGTTGATCGATCGATGAATGATGCCTATCTCGTGCGTCTGTCACAGTATCTCGCAAACGTTTCGGCGCCAGGCGTTCAGGTCGAGGTGCACGGAATGTCGCCGCCCGACAGCGACATTTCAAGGTTGAGCGAATTTCGTTGCTCGATTCTGGCGGTGGACAACGGGATTTGGGCCGAAGAGGCTGGCTTTGACGCGGTGGTCATTGGCCATTTTCAAGATCCGGGCCTCTACGAACTAAGGTCTTCTGTTCGGATACCCGTCGTCGGTGCTGGCGAGGCGAGTATCCTCGCCGGTCTGCAGCTTGGACGTCGGCTAGGTCTTGTTACTCTCGATCCCGACTTCGAAGTCTGGCACCTCGAGCAGGCTGAGCGGTACGGAGTTCAAGGTCGCGTGGTCAAGGTTGCTGGTCTGGGTTGTCGTCCGGAAGACTTTTCGGCCGCCTTTGCTGGCGATGCGGGGGCTAGGCAGCGCATGATCGAGCAGTTTCGCAAGTGTGCGGATCCGCTGCTTGCCGCTGGCGCAGACGTTATAATTCCAGCGGGTGTCTTGCCAGGTTTGCTGATTGCTGGAGAGCGGGAGTGCCGAATTGATCGCGCGCCGGTCCTTAACTGCGCGTCGGTCGCCCTAAAGACAGCCGAGCTGTGGGCGCAACTACACCGGATAGATGGAATTGAACCGGGTCGTGGCCCTAGCTTTCGGCTTCCCAGCGATGGCGCTCGTAGTCAATTCAAAGAACTGATCCAGGGAGGAAGAGTGCCAAGGTCGAACGCCTAGGGTCATCGCGTCAAATACCCTTTTGCAGGGAAAACGGTGGGCCGAAGCCAAGGCTACATCTCGATTTGAGGAGCTACCGATGAAGACACGTGCCGCCGTTGCTTTCGAAGCCAAGAAGCCGCTCGAGATCGTCGAGGTCGATCTGGAAGGCCCGAAGGCCGGCGAAGTCCTGGTCGAGATCAAGGCGACGGGCATCTGCCATACCGACGCCTATACGCTCGACGGCTTCGACAGCGAGGGAATCTTCCCGTCGATCCTCGGACATGAGGGGGCCGGCGTCATCCGCGAGATTGGCCCGGGCGTGACCTCGGTGAAGCCGGGCGACCACGTCATCCCGCTCTACACGCCGGAATGCCGGCAGTGCAAAAGCTGCCTCAGCCAGAAAACCAATCTCTGCACTGCGATCCGCGCAACGCAGGGCAAGGGCGTGATGCCCGACGGCACCAGCCGCTTCTCCTACAAGGGCAAGCCGATCTACCACTACATGGGCTGCTCGACCTTCTCGAACTTCACCGTGCTGCCCGAGATCGCGGTCGCCAAGATCCGCGAGGACGCCCCGTTCGACAAGAGCTGCTACATCGGCTGCGGCGTCACCACCGGCGTCGGCGCGGTCGTCAACACCGCGAAGGTCACGCCGGGCTCCAACGTGGTCGTGTTCGGCCTCGGCGGCATCGGCCTCAACGTCATCCAGGGCGCCAAGATGGCCGGCGCCGACAAGATCATCGGCGTCGACATCAATGATTCCAAGGAGGAATGGGGTCGCAGGTTCGGCATGACCGACTTCGTCAACCCGAAGAAGATCACCGGCGACATCGTTCAGCACCTCGTCGGCCTCACCGACGGCGGCGCCGACTACACCTTCGACTGCACCGGCAACACCACGGTGATGCGCCAGGCATTGGAAGCCTGCCATCGCGGCTGGGGCACCTCGATCATCATTGGCGTTGCCGAATCCGGCAAGGAGATCGCCACCCGCCCGTTCCAGCTCGTCACCGGGCGCAACTGGCGCGGTACGGCCTTCGGCGGCGCCCGCGGCCGCACCGACGTGCCGAAGATCGTCGACTGGTACATGAACGGAAAGATCCAGATCGATCCGATGATCACCCACGTGCTCAAGCTCGAGGAGATCAACAAGGGCTTTGACCTCATGCACGAGGGCAAATCCATCCGTTCAGTCGTCGTGTTCTAGCTCGAAACCGTCACCCCAAGGAGGATCGACCCATGACTGTTGCACTCCACCCCTCGATCGACAACGGCCTCAAACAGGGCAGCGGCAGCTTTGCCGGCGGCACGCTCGTCTGCAAATGCAGCGATCATCCGGTCAAGGTCGGCATCAAGGGCGACGTAGCCCATAATCATGCCTGTGGCTGCACAAAATGCTGGAAGCCGCAGGGCGCGAACTTCTCGGTCGTTGCCGTGGTCCCGCGCCAGAACGTCACGGTGCTCGAGAACGGCGACAAGCTCCAGATCGTCGATCCCTCCGCGGTGATCCAGCGCTACGCCTGCAAGGCCTGCGGCACCCACATGTACGGTCGCATCGAGAACAAGGGCCACCCGTTCTACGGCCTCGACTTCGTCCATCCCGAGCTGTTCCAGGAGCAGGGCTCGCAGGCGCCGCAATTCGCCGCCTTCGTCTCCTCCGTGATCGAATCCGGCGTGAAGCCGGAGCAGATGGTGGGCATTCGTTCGCGGCTGAAGGAGATCGGGCTCGAGCCCTATGACTGTCTGTCGCCGCCTCTGATGGACGCGATCGCGACCCATGTGGTGAAGGCGAGGGGGGGGGCTGAATGGGGCGATCAGGCCGAACAAATTGTCCTCGCACCAAGTGACGCAAGCTCGAGCGTAAAGCGGCTCCGGCGCTTTAATTCAGGATGATCGCCCCCGATCCAAGAAGCAGGGTGCCCAGGTGCGTGGATATCCTCATCCAGCAGGAAACCACCCTGGGCACAGGATGCGCGACCCTCCCAAGGAGGCCCAACTGGGAAAGTTGGAAAGGGCGATTCCTGTTCAATTTCCACTCTGAGGTGTTCCTGAGATATTTTACGTGGTATGGATCGAGACTGAAATCTGAAGGTTCACGTGTGGTGCCACATGGCACAATTGCAGGTCAAAAAGAAGGTCAGACGATCGCAATGGCGAAGCAGAGCAAGGTAGAGACGCGTAAAACGAAGGCGGCCGCCCCAAAACCACCCAGCAAGAAGGCAGAGCAGTCTCCTTCACTGGTGACGCAAGCATATGAGGAGATCAAGGAGCGCATTTTGATGCTCCATTTCCTTCCGGGCCAGTATCTAAACGAGGCGGCGATTTGTTCCAATCTTAATCTGGGTCGCACGCCGGTCCATTTGGCATTGCAGCGGTTGCAAGTGGAGGGATTGGTGGAAATCCTTCCCCGAAAGGGCATTGTCGTCCAGCCCGATAGCTTTGCTCAAATCATAAAGATCCTCGATTCGAGATTGACGGTCGAGCCGGAACTAGCACGAGGAGCGGCGCGCCGAGCAAAACAGGGAGTGGATGCGTCAATTCTCGATCGGCTCAAGAGCCTCGCAACCGCAACGGATCCAAAACAAAATCCGCCAGACATCGCCGCCTTTACCGTAAATGACCGTCGCTTCCACCAAGAGGTAGCGTCGCTAGCGGGCAATATCGAGATGAGCGAATTTGCTCGACGGCTGCATGAGCGTTCTACTCGTTTTTGGTATTTGAACTTGTGGCAAACCATCGACGTGAAAACGTCCAATCGGCAGCATGCGGCGATCGCGCAAGCAATTATTGCTGGAGACGAGGATGCTGCGGCCCAACATATGCGCGAGCATATTCAGGCCGTGCGCGATAGGCTCGAAAAAATTCAACACAACTCACCCAATGCTCTTCGGCGCCCCTCGGATCATTTCGGCCCGTTAGGTACGCCAGTGCAGTGACATCACTTGATATTTTACGTGAAATACTGTACGGCTGCTCCATGGTTCGATCTGCCCATCGGGATGTCGTAGATCCTATCGGCCCATGACGTCGGAACAGGGGCGCGCTGTTGTCGAAAGAGCTTCCGCTAAAGAGATTCGGCTTTAGTCCGATCAATCAACGACCTCGCCTTGAACTGCCCAATAGAGCACGTGTGGCAGTATATTTGATCGTCAACATAGAGGCGTGGGCGTTTGATCAACCGGTTCCCCGCCAGTACTTCGGGGCCCCGGGGGGCGCGGCCGTTGTGCCGGACGTACCTAACTGGTCGTGGCACGAATATGGAATGCGCATTGGCTTTTGGCGGTTGAGGGATAGCATCTCCGCGCGCGGGCTAAAGGCATCCGCCGCCATAAACGGCAAGGTTTTAGAATCAGAATACGAGCCGGTTGCCCGCGCGGTGCAGGAGGCGGGTTGGAATTTCATGGGCCATGGATATCACCAGCGGCCAGTGCACCTTCTGCCCGATCAATCGGCAGACATTAAACGTACTTTCGACGTTATCCGCGCTTATTCTGGCAAGCCACCTCTCGGGTGGCTTGGGCCTGGCTTGCACGAGACGCCGGAAACTTTGGATCATCTGGCTGCAGCAGGCTTCAAGTTTGTTGTCGACTGGCCGTTGGACGACCATCCTGTGCGAATGCGCACGAAGAGCGGCGACATTTTCTCGATCCCATACTCCGTCGAGATGGGCGATTTGCCCTTGATGGTTGCACACCAACATGAATCATCCGCCTGGCTTACGCGCGTGACTGATCAGTTTGATCGCCTCTATCATGAGGGTGAGACGCAGCCTCGCGTTATGTCCATGAGTATTCATCCGTACATCATCGGCGCGCCACATCGATTGAGATATTTTGAGCAGGCTTTGGACTACATTCTGAAGGCGGATAACGTTTGGTTCGCGACCCCGGAAGAGATATTCCAATGGAGCGCAGCGCAGGCATCGCTTCCTACGGACTGATATATCACTTGACATTTTAAACTTTCGAGGCGTACTCCTCGAGCATATGGAGGAACGCAGCAGTCCTCCTTCAGCTTTGGGAGGTCGCCCGTGGTCGAGGCGCAGGCGCTCGTTGCAAATTTCCACGCTGGCGAACGAACAACGGCGGCCATACTTGAAAAGCAGGCCGCTCGGTTCGGAGACCGAGATCTTTTCGTCTGTGGAGGCGCATCATGGACCTATCGCGACTGTAGGGATATGGCCGGAGCATACGCTTTTCGCCTCCACGAAGCGGGTATTGCTCCTGGCGATCGCGTCGCAATGTTTTGCAGCAACAAGCCGGAATTTATGGCTGTGTTCTTGGGCTGCGCCTGGATGGGGGCCATCAGCGTCCCAATGAATACCGCGGCACGAGGCCTTCAACTCCAGCACATGCTCAGCACTTCCGGAGCCCGGCTGATCTTCATCGAGGCCGAGTTCCTACCCGTGCTCGATGGGCTCGATCTCAGCGTTCTGCCACTCAATGAAGCTTGGGTGCTGGGAGACACTTCGGTGAGCGTGCTGAAGTCTCTTTCGATCAAGATAAGCCCTTTCCCTGGGCCAGGCGGCCCTGCAAAGCCGGCTGTCATCAAGCCCTCAGAACCTCTGACGATCCTCTTCACGTCGGGAACCACAGGTCCGTCCAAAGGTGTTGTTTGCCCACACGCACAGTTCTTTTGGTGGGGCGTGTATACCGGCAAGGCCCTCGGCCTCGTCGAGCGCGATGTTCTGCACACTACCCTGCCGCTCTTTCACACCAACGCCCTGAACTGCTTCTTCCAAGCGCTGTTGCACGGCGCAACGCAGGTTGTGGAAGTGCGGTTCTCGGTTTCGAATTTCTACGAAGCCCTAGAGCGCTCGGGTGCGACGGTCACGTACGTGTTGGGGGCGATGGTGCCTATGCTGCTTTCGAGGCCCGAAGGCAAGAACGAAAGACAGCACTCGGTACGCTGCGCACTTGCGCCAGGCGTGCCCGAGCAGGCAAGCGTGGAATTCGAAAGGCGCACCGGCATTGCCCTATTGGACGGCTTTGGCTCAACCGAAAGCAACGCGGTAATCTGTTCGACGATGGATTGCCGGAAACCGGGATATGCCGGTAAAGTAATGGATGGTTTCGAGGCGGTTATTGTTGATGAAGATGACAATCCGGTCGATGACGGTCAGCCAGGCGAGCTCCTTCTGAGAGCGAAAGAGCCATTTGCGATGGCTTCGGGCTACTACGGGATGTCCGACAAAACAGTCGAGGCTTGGCGAAATCTTTGGTTGCACACCGGCGACAGGCTCGTGCGAACGACCGACGGCTATTTCCGTTTCATCGATAGGCTGAAGGACACCATTCGTCGCCGCGGAGAGAACGTCTCGTCCTATGAGGTCGAGCAAGTTCTGCTGTCCCACCCATCAATTGGACTTGCTGCGGTGTTCCCCGTCTCCTCTGACTTGGCCGAAGACGAGGTGATGGCTGCGATCGTACTGAAGGATTCCGCGGCAATCCAGGAGGAAGATGTGGTGCGGTTTTGCCAAGGAAAACTTTCGTACTTTGCCATCCCCCGTTTCATTGAATTCGTCTCGGATCTTCCGCGGACCGAAAACGGCAAGGTTCAGAAATTCAAATTGCGGGAGCGAGGTAAAACTGAGGCCACGTGGGACCGCGAGGTGGCAGGCCCGAAATTGCAACGATAGATCGGCCTGCTGCGCGGGCCTGTGCAATCTGCTTGACCGGTCCCGTCCTACTCCACCTTGATCTTTGCGGCTTCGATAACCTCCTTCCAGATCGCAGTATCGGCATCAATTTTATCTGCCAGATCGGCTGCGCCCTTTCCAAGAGGTTCAACTCCCGCTGCTACCAGTTGAGCCTTGGTCTCGGGGTCGGCCAGGGCCGATCTAAATGCATCCTCCAATTTCAGGCGTATCTCGTCCGTGGTACTGTGGGCGACCATTATCGCAAACCACGCGCTCGTGTCGAAGTTCGCTATTCCAGCTTCAGTCAAAGTCGGAACGTCAGGGAGAAGCGGACTGCGCCTCCCTGTGGTTACCGCCAACGCCCGGAGTTTACCGGCTTCGATTTGGGCCAATACCGACGGCAAATTGTCGAACATCACCTGGACCTGCCCGCCGATCAGGTCTGTAACGGCCGGCGCGCTGCCTTTGTAAGGCACATGTAGCAGGCTGATCCCCGTTCGCATTCCGAACATCTCTCCGTTGAGATGACCGTTCGATCCTATGCCTTGGGAAGCATAACTAACTTTGCCAGAGTTCTCTTTCGCGAGGGCGATCAATTGCTTCACCGTCGCCGCCGGCACCGATGGGTTTACAACAAGGACATTGGGGACCTGTCCCGTCCTTGTGACAGGCGCAAGGTCGCGCCTAACGTCATAACTCAAGTTCTGGAAAACAGACGGATTGGAGGTCAGTGCGCTCGACGCAACGGCGAGCAACGTGTGGCCGTCCGCTGGCGCCCGAACCACCGCCTGCACACCGATTGCGCCGTTGGCCCCGGGTCGATTTTCAACAACCACCGGCTGCGACCACATCTGCCGGAGTTTCTGAGCTAAGGCTCGTGCAATGATATCGCTCGTCCCGCCTGCCTGATAAGGCGAGATGATCGTGACCGGATGATTAGGAAACGGGTCCGCGGAAGCCATTGCGCAGGTCGCCGCAAGAAAAGCAGTCGCGAATAAGGCGCGATACATCGTGAATCCTCACTTCGAAAAGCACTACAACATCATTCTCACAGTCATTTCGACCTCTATGCAGATTCTGTCGGCCCGGATGCCAAGCTTCCCCAAAACCGCGGATCAGCAGCGACCTCTTGGTGCGCCGCGAACTCAACGTGGTCGAGGCCGATTCCCTGCCTTCAAGGTCGATTGACAAAGACGATAATTCAGATATTTCAGGTGTTGTGCAAGCTGAAGTTACAGAGCTCCCCAGTGGAACTGGCGTTGTTGCAGCCGACGCGCCTGCCTTCGCGTGGGCGCAGGAGAGTTGGCGATGCCGTTTAACGGAGCAGGCACCGACGACACGATATCTCGCGAAAGCGAACGGGGGCTCGTGGAGTGGGGACACTTCGTCGCGGCGTTCATCCGGCAGCAGCTTGCCGATACGTGCATCGCGAAAATTAGTTCGTTCCCATTCATGCGCTGGTTCAAACGCAAGGACGGCTGAGCAGCCGCGGGTTGGCGAGACGGAATAACATCAAACTTGAGACGTAACCCGGGAGAATCCCAACGTGACCACGCAACCGCAAATGCCTGAGAACATGCCGAAGCTCGACGAGGTGCTTATCAAGAGCAACGAGCAGGAATGGCGTCCGAAATCCCTCAAGGGAGTCTATGAAAAAGTGCTTTGGCGGGATGATGCTTCGGGTGCCTCGATCTGTTTGATTAAATTCGACAAAGGTACCAGCATTCCAGAGCCCCACATGCACGCATCGAACCAGTTCATGTTCGTGCTGGAGGGGCACTATGAATACAAACACAATGGCTTGGTGCTCAGGCCGGGCTCGTTCTACTGGAATCCGAAGGGCAACGTTCACGGCCCAACGATCGCGCATGAGGATACGGTCGTCGTTGAGATCTATGATGGCCCGCACTACCCCCAGCGCCCGAGCTGGTACGATAATGATCAGGATGCTCGATAATGACGGCGGCCAGTCCAAAGCCGGCCGTCGCGGTCGATGCTGCCAGCTTGGTACGTGATGTTGTGTCGATCTTTGCCGCGGCAGGAGTTCGTCGTGAAGATGCTGAGGTGGTCGGCGAAGACCTCGTGGCGGCAGATCTCGAGGGTGTGCCGTCACATGGCGTGATGTTGGTCCCAATGTATCTGGATCGTCTTTTGAGCGGCTCCATCTCAAAACGGCCGGCCGGCGAAATCGTAAAAGATCAGGATGGGGCTATTGTTATCGATGCCGCCAACGCATTTGGCCAGTTGACAGCACGGCAGGCCGTGCTGCTTGCGGCGTCGCGGGCGCGCAAGGCCGGTCTTGCCGCGGTGGCGGTGCGTAATGCCTTTCATTTCGGTACTGCCGGACGGTACGCTCGTATGATCGCCGGCGAAGGATGCATCGGTATCGTGATGTCGAATACTCGGCCGCTAATGCCCGCTCCGGGAGGCGCCGAAGCGCTCGTTGGAAATAATCCCATCGCGATCGCATTGCCTACCCTGGGTGACTACCCGGCCGAAGTCGACCTTGCCATGAGCGCTACGGCGATGGGGAAAATTCGGTTGGCTGCCGCGGCCGGAAATCCGATTCCAGAGGGGTGGGCCGCGGACTCGGAAGGGCGCTCCACCACCGATCCAAGCGCAGCAATCAGGGGGATGTTGCTACCGGCCGCCGGCCCGAAGGGCTTTGGACTCGCGTTCATGATCGACATGCTGAGTGGAGGTCTTTCCGGCGGCGCCGTCGGTGCGGAGGTCAGGCCATTGTATGGCGACGCATCGCAGCCCTACAATTGCAGCCAGTTGTTCATTGCGATCGACGTTTCCCACTTCGCGGCCGAGAAAGACTTCAAGTCGCGCGTCGATACACAGCTGCGCCGTATTTCGTCGTCCAAGCGCGCGCCCGGTATTGAGCGTGTCTACGCCCCTGGCGAGTTGGTTCACGCAATGACCAAGAAAAGCGCCGGCACTTGCAACGTTAGTCCGGAAACGATGCGCAGCCTGGCCGAGGCGGCGATGAAGGTCGGTGTTGCAATCGGTTGATTCACAAGCACTAAAAGGAATAGTCATCATGAAGAAACAGATCACGACGGACAAGCTCAGGCAACCGAACGGTCACTTCTCACAGGCAACCATTATCGAGGCTGGTGGAAGGCTTCTCTTTGTTTCGGGCATGACTGCCCGGAAGCCGGATGGCACTATCGCCGGAGTGGGCGACGTGAGCGCGCAAACCCGACAGGTTTGCGAGAATATCAAGGCTGCGGTGGAGGCTGCGGGCGGTTCGCTCGAGGACGTCGTGCGCGTAGATGTCTATGTGCGAAACATGGAGCACTTCGACGCAATCCACGCCGTTCGCAGGGAATACTTCAAGCCTCCGCTGCCGGCCTCTACCATGGTCGAAATCTGCAAGATGACGCATCCCGATTATCTTATCGAGATCAACGCCATCGCCGTGCTACCTAGTGCTTAGCAAGAGGGACTGATGCGGTTCGCAAGTGTTAAGTTCGCAGGCGTAGAGCGCGCGGGCATTGTCGAGCACGATGAGGTTCTGCTTCTGCCCCATCGGATGGTTAGCGTCTCCGATCTGATTGCGCTCGGGGACGAATGGCATGGCCTGATCGCCAAACTACGGAGAGACGACAGCTTGCCCAGGGTGCCACTTGCGCAGACCCAATTGTTGGCTCCGATCCGTCGTTTTCAGCGGGACATCCTGTGCACGGGCTGGAATTACTGGGACCACTTTGAAGAAGGTCGCGGGAAGCGCGACGGGCAGGAGGTCGAGCGACCGAATGCACCGACCTTCTTTGGCAAAGCGCCTGGGACGGTGATCGGTCCCACCGCGGATATTGGCTTCGATGCTCGCATTTCTGCAAAATGGGACTATGAGGCGGAGCTCGCGCTTGTTATCGGGAAAGGCGGGAGAAGCATTCCGGCCGCGCAGGCACTGGATCACGTTTTCGGATACTTTCTCGCCAACGATGTGTCTCAGCGAGATCTGCAGCGCCGTCATGGAGGACAATGGCTCAAGGGCAAGAGCATTGATGGTACGATGCCGATGGGACCGTACGTTGTCACGGGGGATGAATTGGACATTCCGAACATTCGGCTAGAATGCCTGCTCAATGGCGAAGTGCTCCAGAGCGCCTTGGTCAAGCAGATGGCATTCTCGATTCCCGACCTAATTGCCGAACTGTCGTTCGGCATGACTCTGATGCCAGGTGACGTCATCATAACCGGAACGCCCGCTGGCGTGGGTAACGCGCGAGAGCCGCAAGTCTTCATGAAGGCCGGTGATCATGTCGTCGTTCGCGGTACCGGTTTGGGCGAACTCAGCAACCGCTTGGTTGAACAGGACCTTTACGGAGCAACCAACATACCGTCTATGAGCGCCCCACGATGAAGGTATCCTTTCAAGCAAAAGGCGATGTGATCGTCATCACCGGTGGCGCGAACGGCATTGGTCGAGCGCTGGCCCGTGCCGCCGCCCTCGCCGGCGCTCGAGTTGTTGTTTGCGATGTCGATGAGCAGGCGATGCAGTCGCTGGCAGCGGAGAGCGACTTGATTGTAACTCAAAAGCTCGATGTCGGAAATCGCGACGCCGTCATCAAGACCTTCGCCGATATCGAAAAGTCGTTCGGTCACATCGACGGCCTCGTTTGTGGTGCGGCGATACAGCCGAGGACGGCGGTCAAGGACATGGATCCGGCCGAATGGAAGAAGGTCAT
This sequence comes from Bradyrhizobium sp. T-1, assembly GCF_053592855.1. Classification (NCBI taxonomy): domain Bacteria; kingdom Pseudomonadati; phylum Pseudomonadota; class Alphaproteobacteria; order Hyphomicrobiales; family Nitrobacteraceae; genus Bradyrhizobium; species Bradyrhizobium sp. T-1. The sequence continues at coordinate 2,528,775 of NZ_CM132115.1, forward strand.
GGCGGTCAACCTCGACGGCGTCGTGTGGTGCTATCAGGTGGTCATTGGAAGAATGATCGAGCGCCGACGCGGAAGCATTGTGGCGTTTTCGTCTGGGCTCGCCTACCAGGGGTGGCCGGAAGCGTCCGCATATGCGGCCACGAAGGGTGGCCTGATCGCGTTCGTCAAGAGCGCTGCAAAGGAGGTCGCGCAGCATCGGGTGCGCTTCAATCTGATTGCCCCGGGAGTCATCGACACGCCGCAGTATCGCGCGGCCAACGCCGGCGCCGACGATGATCGATGGCGGGCTTCGACGGGAGTCGGAGTTCCGGAGGACGTCGTTGGCCCCCTTCTGTTTTTGCTGTCCGACGCTGCAACAATGACGGCCTCCATCGTCAGTCGCGACTTCGCCTATCCAGCGAGTGAAGCATGAAGAATACTAGCGAGACGAAGCCTATCCTGATTATCGGTGCAGGACCCGTCGGTCTTACGACGGCGCTGGGTCTCCACTACTACGGCCTTCCTTTCAAAATCTTCGAGGAGGACGAGACGCTTTCGCTTGATACGAAGGCCGGAACAATCCTCACCAGAACACTGGAGGCGTTCCGGCGATACGGCGTGGCGGACGCGGTATTGCAGAAGGCCCTGCGTTTGGACGAAATTGGCGGCCTCGATCGCGCCACCAATAAGCCGACTCTGTCGGTTCGCACGGAGGTGCTCGCCGAGGATACCCGCTTTCCCTTCGTGATAAATTTGCCTCAGCACCACCTCGAACCGATCCTGCAGCGAGCAGTTGACGAGGCCAGCCCTGGCTCGATGCATTTGTCCCATCGCCTCAAATCGTTCCGTCAGAACGAAGGCGGTGTGGCAGCGATCTTCGATACTCCACAAGGGGAACGCGAGTTCGAAGGGTCCTATTTGCTTGCTTGTGACGGTGGGCGTAGCACCGTCCGAACTCAGTTAGATATACCCGTCGACGGTGTGTCTCACGATATCCGGTACATGCTAGTGGACCTCAAGGTCGATCTCGACCTCGCAAATCCTCGGGACTACCCGTATCTGGCGTACTTCTCGGACCCCGAGGAGTGGATGATCCTGGTTCGGCAGCCTCACTGCTGGCGCTTTTTATTTCCGCTCGCTCCTGGGATGGAGCCGCCGAGCAACGATGCTTTTGGAGAAAAGGTCCGTCGTTTTATCGGGGACGTCGACAAGCTCGAGGTCATAAACACCGTCGTCTACCGCGTGCATCATCGAATTGCATCGGAATGGCAGCGCGACCGAATATTCCTCATGGGCGATGCTGCGCATTTGATTACGCCGATGTGGGCGCTTGGGTTGAATACCGGCATTCTTGATGCGATCAACCTGCCATGGCGACTTGCTTGGGTCCTGCGCGGTTGGGCAGGCCCGGACCTCCTTCGAGGCTATGCACGCGAGCAAATGCCTCTTGCTGCAAATGGCTCGGGAGAAATGGCGGAGCAAGCTCGCAAGTATATGGGCGGGCAGGGCGATGTCACCAATCTGATGTCCGGGACTGCCTGGGGACTCGCAGCAACTCGAACAATGCTCGGCGTACGATTGGGTGTCGACGACAGCGCACAGTGGTCTATGGTCAAAATGGACAAGGGACCTCTCCTGGTCGGAGACAGGGTGCCTGATTTCGAGGTGCAGGCCCCGGATGGTCGACCGCACCGTTTGCACGATTTGATCGACAACACCTTCCTTGCTCTGTATTTCACCGACGCACGCCGCAAGCCGAAAATTCCAGCTCACAGTCCTGGCTTGAAGCACTATGTCGTCTCGCGATGGGATGCTCCGTTGGATTCGGGGCTGCGGGACCGCGCGCTATTGGATGTCGGTGAGAGGCTGTTCAATCGCATGGGTTGTGCGCCCAACACCCTGGTGTTGATTCGTCCAGATGATCACGTCGCCGCGATAGAACCCATCACTCCAGGACGGGCCGATGAGCTGTATCGTCGAATTGTCCTGCAGCAGGGTTGATCCTTTGGAAGCGATCTCACTCGACATCCATACTCATCTTGTACCGGTCCAAGAGCCATCGGTGCTTGGGAGCGACGGCATTGCTTGGGATGCCGCGTCTTCGACCCTCACGATCGACGGGCATGTGGTCGGTGCAAAAGGTCTGTTCTCTCCTGCGGTCCTACTTGGATGGCTGGATTCCAACTTAGTCGAGGCCGCCTATGTTTCAGTACCGCCTCCGATGTATCGTCAGCATCTGGGCGAGGATGCTGCCGCGCAATGGATCAGCCGGGTCAATGAGGGCCTCATATCGCTGACACGAGTGTCATCGGCTCGTCTTACGCCCTTGCCGCATTTGCCGATCGAGCATCCGGATCTCGCGGCCGAAATAGCAACTCGCGCCATCGAAGGTGGTTTCAGTCGATTTAGCTCGCCAGCCGGCGCGTCCGGCCGGATGTTGTCTGACAAGTGCTACGATCCGTTATGGCGGGTATTGAGCGACAATCGGGCCTTCGTTCTAGTTCATCCGGGCGAAGCTGAAGATCGGCGCCTCGCGCCGTTCTATCTGGGAAATCTCCTCGGGAATCCATATGAGACGACGGTCGCCATCGCACATCTCGTGTTTGGTGGCGTCGTCGCCCGCTACCCTCATATCAGGTTTTGCTTTGCGCACGGAGGAGGGGCCGCCGCGATGCTGGCAGGCCGTTTCGAGATGGGCTTCCACACGGTTCGACCCGGAGTGGATAGGTCGTTGCCCGCGCCCAAGGCGTTGATGAAACGCCTCATGGTTGATTGTGTCACTCATGATCCTCAAGCGCTACGATTGGCCCAAAGTGTCTTTGGCGCCTCGCACGTCCTGTTTGGATCTGACTGGCCATTTCCGATGGGCTTGATGGATCCTCATGATCAATTGGCTAATCTGCTGCCCAACGAGCGTGACGCCATCTTCCGAAGCAACATAGCATCCGTTCAATTATAGAAGATGGGAGACATACTATGGGCGATGAAATTGCGTTTGATTCCTCCAAACCACTGGGACCAATCGGAGATGAGATTGTCTTCGAGAACGAATATGTTCGCGTTTGGGGTCTGGCGCTTGATCCCGGCGGGCGTCAGCCGTGGCATCGGCACGAACTTCCTTATCTGGTGATACCGCTTACGGACGGAGACAATGAGATGATTTTCTCCGACGGGCGGCGCAAGCCAACCAAGGAAACTCCCGGAACGGCTCTTTGGCGTGAGCCGGGAATTCCTCATGAGTTGATCAACCGCAGCACTTGGCGTTATCGCAACATTCTTGTTGAGCTCAAAATGGCTGGCACCTCGAAGGCGTGAGTCGAGCCTGCCACCTTCCCGTTTGCCGGGCTCCGTAGCGCAACAACTTGGCGGGCTGACCTACTCAGCCTTTCCTTTCGTCCGCCTCGACCGAACCTGCGGTCGCGGCGCGACCGGCTCGTTCCTCTGTTCAGGGCTCACGGTCCTGACCTAGGGAAGCCGAATCCGACCAACATCGAACGGAACGTCGGATCCGTTCGCCTTTGCTAACCAAGTGATTTCGGTTCCTCCATCGCCATGGCGAGGCGAGAGCGAAAGCCAGCGGCTTCATCGACGGACATGCAGCCAAAAAATACAAACCGCTATACATCGGGCATATCACTAGAAATATCAGATTGCGCAATGCTGGATCTGTCTGCTAGCCTGATTGAAGACCGGGCTCGAAACCGGCAATTATCAGGGGCGACATGCTCATGCACAAATCCAATAAATTTAGACTCCCGCTCCCGCTGCGCAAATCGCTGATTTGCTTCTCCGTCTGCGGCTTGCTGATCTCGGCTATCGCGCGGGTTGCAGCGGCTGATACAATCACAATAAGCGTTGGTATCGACCCGGCATTTTCTCCGGTCTACATCGCGCAAGAGCGCGGCCTTTTTGCCAAGGCCGGCTTGGACGTTAAGCTACTGCGGGTAGCGCAAGGTGGCGAGGCGATGGACGCAATCATCGCCGGGCAGGCTCAGCTCGGTGTTGCTGCCGACCAAACCGTCATTCTTCGCTTGGCCCGTGCTGACTTGCGGCCATTGGCAATTCTCCACGACTCCGAAGACTATTTGCAAGCCGTGGCTCGGTCGGGAATCGACGAGCCAAGTCAGGTCAAGAAGATGGGGGTCGTTAAGGGTACTGTGAGTGAATATTGCGCGGCGATGTTTGCCGAAAAATACGGCTTGGACTCGGCGTTGAAATACGTAAACGCAAGCGGCCCCGAATTTGTTGCGCTGCTGCTCCGAGGAGATATCGACGCGTTCTTCTCGTGGCCTCCGTTTCCGGCAATGGCAATGAAGCAGGGAGCGAGGGGCCTCGCAACCAACGGCAAGGTTGGCTATCTCAGCACGATGTGGGTCACGGCATCGCCGACTTGGTTGGCGTCGAATGAAGCCGTCGCGCACAAGCTCCTAGACGTCCTTGCGGAAGCCAACCGCCAAATGGAGGCCGACCTGCCGGCGGCGGCCGCCGATTTTCAGAAGCAAACCAAGCTCGCTGCTTCGGATACGCTTCCGCTTTTTGGGCTCCTGAGGTTTCATCTTCGGGATTTCTCCGACTCCGATATCCAGAGCTTCGACAAAATTGCTGAATTTCAGTTTAGTCGAAAGTCGAGTCCGGCGAAGGTTGACGTTCCCCACTTTCTAGCTCGTGGCTTCTACGTGGATCGATCACGGTGAGCATAGCGATCGAATTGAAAGGCGTCTCAGTCAAGCTTGGGGACACCGTTGTGGCAGACGGTGTAAACCTGAGCATCGCTCCGGGCGAGTTTGTATGCTTACTCGGGCCTTCTGGATGCGGGAAGTCTACTCTTCTGAACGTCATCGCAGGCTTCGTTCAAGCTCAAGGCACCGTTCTCGCCGGAGGAGTTCCGATCACGGGGCCTGGTAAGGAGAGGGGCGTTGTATTCCAGAGTTCTGAGGCGCTCTTTCCATGGCTGACTGTTCGTCAAAACGTGGAGTATGCTGCCCGCATTCGGGGCGTAAGCCGCAGCGAGCGCACCGAGAAAGCTGACAAGTACCTCCGCATGGTCGGGCTGTCGTCGGCGGCAAATCGCTTTCCTTCCGAATTGTCGGGCGGAATGCGTCAGCGAGCCCAAATTGCACGGGTGCTTGCCAATGAGCCGTCCGTAATTCTTATGGACGAGCCATTCGGAGCCTTGGATGCTCAGACCCGCGAAGTTCTCCAAACCGAGCTCGAACGAATTTGGCGGGAGACCGGGGCATCAGTGTTGTTCGTTACGCACGATATCGGAGAATCCATACTGTTAGCTGATCGCGTTGTAACGATGACCGTCGGGCCCAAGGCGCGCATCAAGACCATAGCCGAAGTAGATCTGTCCCGACCGCGCCAGTTGGCAAGCTCTCGCGCAATCGAACTCCTCCGAACGCTTCGGGACGACATCGCGGTCGAGGTGAACAACGTCTTGACCGCCCAAGGACTGGTGCTGGGAGGTCGTGCGTGAAGGCCGTTGGGATGACACCGCAAGTCTCGTTGCTTCCGGCGAAGTTGTTCAAGCGCCCGTCACTTAGCGGGGTTGTCTTTCCCATCCTGTCGATCTTCGCGGGCCTGGTCGCTTGGGAGCTGTCGAGCCTCTGGTTTCCTCCAATCTTCCTACCATCGCCGGCAACTACATTCTGGGCCTTGGTTGAACTCGCGCGCGATGGGAGCTTATGGGCGTCCATCGTCGCATCGACCTTTCGCATACTGGCCGGATGGATTGCCGGAGTTGCGGTAGGAATTCCTCTTGGCATGGCGATGGGATACGTCGGTGCAATCAGGAAGCTGTGTGAGCCCTATATTGAATTCTTCCGATTTGTCCCGCCGATCTCGTTTGTAACCCTCGCCGTCATCTGGCTGGGGCCCGGCGACGCGTCGAAGATCGCTTTAATTTTCTACACCACTGTATTTGCGATGACCCTGAACGCGATCGCGGGCACAGTTGCTGTACCCGAGATCAGATTGAGAGCGGCCGCAGCGCTCGGTGCCGGCCGATTGGCGACTTTGCGCACCGTAATCGTGCCGTCAGTGGTGCCGCATTTGGTGACGGGCGCCAGGATTGCGATGGGGAATTCATTCCTCACCATCGTGTCCGCAGAAATCGTTGCCTCGGAAGTCGGCTTGGGAGCTCTCATTTGGAATGCACGCAATTACGGTCGCACAGACTGGGTGTTTGCGGGCATTTTGACTCTGGGCTGTCTTGGATTTCTCTACGACCGGATTCTCCGAACCGCTTCATCAGCGGCCTTGAAGCGCTTCGGAGTGAACTTCTAAACGAGGAGGCTTGAGATGGATGCTCATGCCACGATCACCTACACGATGAACCATTTCGCCACGGGCGCGCTTAAGGTCGTCGATTTGACCGCACCAGCCTGTCGGATGCACTGGCTCGCGGTTGCGAGTTTTGGCACTCGATCCAGCTTGACAATTAATACCAAGACCGCAGGCACGATGCCGCATTCAACTTCGAGGTGGCGAAGCGAGCGCCACCTAGAACTTTAGTAGCTGACGTTCTTCGGCCTCAACCGATCGGACGAATTGCTGCAAATCGAGGTAACTATGGCCCAAGCCCCCAGCTCGAGTATCGACCTTTTTACGCCGGACAGCATCACAAACCCGTATCCTCTATACAAGGAATTGCGAGATCTTGGGCCGGTCGTTTGGCTTACCTCCAACCAGGTATGGGCGATCCCTCGCTATGAGGAAGTGAAGCACGTCCTCAAGAACTGGGAGACGTTCGTGTCTTCCCGCGGTGTCGCAATGGACTCCGCTGTGAACGCTGCGACGTCGGGCCCAAAAGCAAATTCGCTTACCACCGATCGGCCGCTTCATGATGAGATCCGACGCATCACGTCGGCTCCGCTCCTGCCTGGAGCACTCAAGGAGATCAAGCCTCTTATTGAAGATACGGCCCGTCGCACTGTGGATGATCTTTGTGAGCGCAAAACCTTCGACGGGATGACCGAACTTGCCCAGGTCCTCCCTCTCACGATCGTATCCGATCTCGTAGGCCTCCCAATATATGGTCGCGAGTCCATGCTGAGGTGGGCGGCAGCGACGTTCAACGCGATGGGCCCGATGAACGAGCGTGGAAAAAGCGCCGTAGCAGAGATCAAGGAGTTGCACGAATTCTGTCTGAAAGAAGCCATTCCTGGAAAGCTGCGGCCTGGCAGTTGGGCCGATCGCATTTACAAAGTTGTCGGTGACAACAAGACGTTGGCCGAGCGATGCCCTGCTATGATGCGCGAATATATCGGGCCAAGTCTGGATACGACCATCTTTGCCACGGGTCATATCCTACGGTTACTCGGAGAGAATCCCACGCAGTGGCAGCTGCTTCGCAAGGATCCGGCCCTCATCCCTGCAGCGATCGATGAGGCGTTGCGCCTGGAATCTCCGGTGCGCACGTTTACCCGATGCGTGCAGAAGGATGTCGAGTTGAGTGGCACCTTGCTGCCAGCAGACTCTCGGGTCCTCGTCATGTTTTCGTCAGGAAATAGAGACGAAAGGAAGTGGGATCAACCAGACGAATTCATCGTCTCAAGACGACCGACCGACCATTTGGCTTTCGGGCACGGAATCCACACTTGTGCTGGCATGCATCTGGCTCGCCTCGAAATCTCCAGCTTATTGATGGCAATGGTGGAGAGAGTCGAGACGATCGAGGTAGGAAAGCCAGAAATCTTCCTCAATAACACTCTCGGCGGCTATGCTTCGCTACCAATGCGCTTCAGCAGAAACTGACCGATGTGCCCTCGGCCTCCCTCCGCAAAAAGGACGACCTCCAGGGATTGGCCCACGAAAGAAGCCGGAACGATCTTCACCGATGCAAAATCTGCTCAACGTAAGAATCACTGACAAAAAGCAGATCGCTAAGGATATCTGCGTCCTCAAGCTTGCGCCCGCCAGTGCAGAACCGTTGCCTTTCTTCAGCGCCGGAGCGCATGTGGACATTCATCTCGCGACAGGAATAGTTCGCCAATATTCTCTATGCAATACTGCTGCCCAACAAGATGTTTACGTTATTGCGGTCCTGAGAGAGACAGAATCGCGGGGGGGCTCGACTGCTGTTCACGATAAGCTAGAAGTTGGTGACATCATAAAGATAAGTGAGCCGCGGAACCACTTCCCGTTGGTTCAGTCTGCGACGAGTTCACTCCTAATGGCCGGCGGGATCGGCATTACGCCGCTTCTCCGTATGGCCGAGGAATTGAACACGATGGGGGCGGCATTCGAGCTACATTATTGTGCGCGATCAAAAGACAGAATGGCATTCCGGGACTATCTCTTGTCGTGCGATTACTCAAAGCGGGTTCATCTTCACGTTGATGATGGTCCCGACGATCAGAAATTGGATCTTCAGCAAGTCGTTTCGGAGGCGGGTCCCGACGCTCAATTATATGTCTGCGGGCCATCGGGCTTCATTGATTGGGTACTGAAAGGGGCCCAAACGGCGGGGGTCGATGCAAGTCGTCTCCATCGAGAATACTTCTCGCCACAGCATATCTCGGACGGGCAGCTTGCGCCATTTGAAATCATTGTTGCCAGTACTGGTCAGAAGCTGCGTGTGCCCCCCGACAAATCGGCCGCGAATGTTCTGATCGAAGCGGGCCTTTCGCTCGCTGTTTCATGTGAGGAGGGCATTTGCGGATCGTGCATCACGGGAATCTTGGAGGGAACGCCGGATCATCGAGACTCAGTATTCACTGATGAAGAAAGAGAGCGAGGCGATCGCTTCACGCCGTGCTGTTCGAGGGCGAAGTCAAGTCGACTGGTCCTTGATCTATGATCTCACGGCAGCGGTACATGAGGCGCTGTCGCTGAGGGAAGGAGCGGGACCAACCGTTCGGCTTTCGCTGCAAGTTTGTCATGAATGGTGGGCGGTTTTGTCAAAATGGTCATTGCGCTCGACCGGCTAATCGCGCAAATGACCTCGCCGCTAAGTACGGACGTGATCTCGCGTGCATTGTCCCACTTCGGCGTTTCCTCCCAATACTGGCCGCCGGCGCAAGCGCTGAGCGGCCGGTTTTTTTAGAGCGTGCAGCCCCGGGGTGGCCACTAGCAAGGCGATGCTGTCGCGGCGGCGACAGCAATTGAGCGAGGTCGGCATCTGGCTTTGTTTGATCGGGAAGCACGGAGCCTCACTGAGGATAGCCCCGCTTCGTCTCTAGCGATAGTTCGTGCATCCCAAGTAGGCCCGGCGGATCATCGTCGCGGCCGGACGGGTGGCTGGCGAATTTGCGGAATTGGTCATTGTCAGGCTGCGCGGGTGCCTCCAGCATAATTAGTGCCGGAAGCCGATTAGAGCAGAATATGTACGCTCCGGGGGAGTGCGCCTGGGCCTGCATAACATCATTACGTCTTTAGCCAAGCCGGAGGGGTGTGCGACCATGACGTCGACAGATCGTCAGATGCCAGAGCTGGATCTGGATCCGTTCTCGACTGACTTCTTCGATGATCCTTATCCCACGCACGAGCGTCTTCGTGACATCGCACCTGTCATATGGCTTTCGAAATGGGATGTCTATGCCATTGCTCGATATAAGGAGGTGCACGACGTACTGCATGATCATCGTAATTTCTGCTCAAGTCGCGGCGCCGGGCTAACTGATTTCGCCAAGGAGAAGCCCTGGCGACCACCCAGCCTCATCCTAGAAGCTGATCCTCCTGCGCATACCCGTATAAGAGCGATCTTCGATCGGATTCTATCCCCCGCCGTCGTGAGGGCCTTGCGCGAGAAATTTACAAGAGTGGCTGAAGACAGGACGGATGAGTTGCTTGCGCGGGGCAGCGTCGATGCAATCAGAGATATTGCGGAGGCATTTCCTCTCTCGGTTTTTCCGGAGGCAGTCGGATTGAAGAAAGAGGGAAGAGAACATCTGTTGCCATATGCGGGTATCGTATTTAACGCGTTCGGCCCTCCCAACCAACTTCGGCAACAGGCGCTCGAGCGCTCCGCTCCGCATCAGGCGTATGTCTTGGAGCAATGCCAACGTGAGAACCTATCCTCCGAGGGGTTCGGGGCGTGTATCTATTCCTGTGTTGAATCCGGCGACATTGCCGAAGCTGAAGCACCCCTGTTGGTGCGCACTCTGCTGAGCGCGGGTCTTGACACGACAGTCAATGGACTTGGCGCGGCACTGTATTGTCTGGCTCGTTTCCCTGATCAGTGGAGGCTGCTCAGGGATGATCCAGGCCGCGCCCGCAACGCATTCGAGGAGGCTATTCGCTACGAGTCTCCCGTGCAAACGTTTTTCCGAACGACAACACAGGAGGTCACGATCGGCGGCTTCAAGGTCGGTGCCGGCAAGAAGGTCCTGATGTTCCTCGGAGCGGCAAATCGAGACCCGAGAAAATGGGAGCATCCTGATAGCTACGACATCGGTCGTCGGACAAGTGGCCATGTGGGGTTCGGTTCCGGGATACACATGTGCAGCGGGCAATTTCTCGCGCGACTTGAGGGTGAGGTGATGTTGTCGACCTTGGCCAAAAGAGTGCGTGCGATTGAGATTTCAGGTGAAATAAAGCGCCGATACAACAACACACTTCGTGGACTTGAAAGCCTTCCAATCACTCTCAAGCGGGCGAGCTAAAAATGCCAGCAATTATATTCGTCCTCTCTTCGGGCGAATCACACGAGATTCAGGCGCGAGAACAAGAGAGTGCCATGGAGGCGGCCGTTGGCAACGCCGTACCGGGCATTCTAGCCGAGTGCGGCGGCAACGCCATGTGCGCGACCTGTCACGTCTATGTGGATGAGGGATGGAGCGGTTGCCTCGAAGAAATCGAAGAGCTCGAGGATGAGCTTTTAACCGGCGTTTCTGCCGACCGACGGGCTACTAGCCGTCTGTCGTGCCAGATACGAATGACCGCGGCCCTCGATGGTCTCATTCTTCGCGTGCCGGACAAGCAGGTCTGAATCGCCAACCAGGGACGACAAAGAGCGCAAAATGAAGCTAACGATCCTTCCGCTAATGATCGCAGCCACCATCTTTGCTTCCCAGATGGCGAACGCGGAGCTGTCCGATAAGATCGTCCGTGTCGGCGTGCTCACCGACGTCACGGGTTTGTACCAAGACACCAACGGTATGGGATCGGTAGAGGCGGCTAGAATGGCAGCCGAGGAATTCGAGAGTGCGCACAAGGGAACCAAGGTCGAAATTGTCTTCGCGGACCACCAGAACAAGCCAGATGTCGCCACCGCGATCGTGCGTAAGTGGTTAGATAGCGGCGGCGTCGATGCGGTGGTGGACGTACCCAATTCCGCGGTTGGCCTCGCAGTCAACTCTTTGCTTCGCGGCACGAAGGTCACGTTTCTTGCGTCGTCGACAGCGACCTCCGAACTTACGGGCAAGGAGTGCTCACCTAACACCATTCAATGGGTTAATGACGTCTGGGCGACTGCCCATGCGACCACGGCGGCGATGATGGAGCGGGGCGGAAAGGACTGGTACTTTATCACGGTCAATTTCGCGCTTGGACAAGGCCTCGAGGCTGAGGCAACCCGCTTTATCGAGTCACATGGCGGGAAGGTGCTTGGCTCAGCAAGACACCCGCTGGGTACTTCAGACTTTGCGTCGCTGCTTCTGCAGGCGCAGAATTCTAAGGCAAAGGTCATAGGGCTCGCTAATGCCGGCGGCGACACGATCAACGCCATCAAGCAGGCATCCGAGTTCGGTATTCGGCAAGGAGGACAGTCCATGGTCGCTTTCCTCCTATTCATCAACGACGTTCATGGAATGGGCCTGAATGTCGCCCAAGGCCTGCAGCTTCTCGAGTCCTTCTACTGGGATGCTGACGACGATACGCGAGCATTCTCGATGCGCTTTGCTGCGCGACCGGGAATGCACGGCAAGGTTCCAAGTGGGAATCAGGCGGGCGTTTACTCGTCGACGTTGGCCTTCCTGAATGCGGTTGCGGCGGCAGATAGCAACGACGCCCGACAAGTCGTGCCTGAGATGAAGAAGGTAAGCGGCAAAGACAAGCTGTTCGGGAACATCAGGATCAGGCAAGACGGCCGCGTAATCCATCCGATGTATCTCTTCGAGGTGAAGCGTCCTGGAGAGACAAATTATCCCTACGATTACTACAAGCTTCTTTCAACGATCCCAGGCGAAGTGGCATTTCGTCCCATTTCGGACGGCGGCTGCGCTCTCCTGAAATAGACCGGGGGACGCGTCGTCAAGGATATTTGCGGTCCGCTTGCCAGGTGCCGGTCACTCCTTTTGAAGAAGTGGTCGTTGCCTCAACCTCTTGCAAGATGAAATGCTGAAGCGAGGAAGCGGCAGGACATGAGTAGCGCAATGAACGTCAAGACCAATGTGAAGAGCGCGACGGGAGATCATCCCTATACTGGTGCGGAATACCTCGAGTCCATTCGAGACGCGCGCGAAGTGTGGATCTACGGAGAGCGTGTCAAGGATGTCACCCGTCATCCGGCCTTTCGAAATTCGGCAGTATCGATCGCGCGGCTCTATGACGCCTTGCGCGATGAGAAGCTCAAAAATGTGTTGACGACGACAACGGACACGGGCTCTGAGGGGTGGACTCATCGCTTTTTCCGGTATGCGACCTCACGCGAGGACCTGCTCGCTCAGAGAGAAGCGATCGCTGCTTGGGCTCGGCTGACATACGGCTGGATGGGAAGGAGCCCTGACTATCAGGCGAGCCTTACAAATACGTTGGGTGCAAACGCCGAGTTCTACGGCGCTTTCGCCGAGAACGCGCGTGCCTGGTACAGGCTCACGCAAGAGACCGTTCCGTTCATCAATCATGCCCTTGTGAACCCGCCGATCGACAGGCACCGCGCTGTCGAGGACGTCAAGGACGTCTATGTAAGCATTCAAAAGGAAACGGATGCTGGAATCTATATTTCCGGCGCAAAAGTGGTCGCGACTTCGTCGGCGCTGACGCATTACAATTTCCTCGGACAGAACATCTCGACCGAGATTACGGACGACGGGATGGCGGTCATGTTCATGGCTCGCATGGACACGCCAGGAATAAAGCTGATCTGCCGTCCATCATACGAATTGGCCGCAGCGGCGATCGGGTCTCCCTTCGACTACCCTTTGACCAGCCGCTTTGACGAGAATGATGCGATCTTCGTTTTCGATAATGCCTTCATTCCATGGGAGGACGTTTTCGTCTACCGCGACATCGGCATGTTGAAGAAGTTCTATCCTCAATCGGGATTCCAGAACGGCTTTACGTTCCAAGGCTGCACCCGATTGGCCGTTAAGCTCGACTTCATCATAGGGCTGCTGGTGAAGGCACTTCGCGCATGCGGGACGGACGAGTTTCGGGGGGTACAGGTTCAACTCGGTGAAATCATCAGCTGGCGCAACCTATTCTGGTCTCTTACCGATGCAATGGCCGCCGTACCCGATGCCTGGGTCAACGGAGCGGTTTTGCCAAATATGAGAGCTTGCCAAGCCTACCGCGTATTTGCAACCGAGGCCTATCCCGCCATTCGGGCAATCATAGAACAGATCGTGGCCTCTGGTCTGATCTATCTTCCTTCCAGCGCATTGGACTTCAAGAACCCCACGGTTGACGCCTACCTGGCCAGATACTCGAGAGGGTCGAACGGAATCGACTACAAGCAGCGAATAAAGATCATGAAGGCGCTTTGGGACGCTATTGGTTCCGAATTCGGGGCGCGGCACGAGTTGTACGAGCGGAATTATGCGGGCAACCACGAGGTGATCAGGATGCACGGCCTACTTTACGCTCGGGGGTCCGGCGCGCTTGCCTCGATGGAGGCGCTCGCGTCCGAATTCCTCGAAGAGTACGATGAAAACGGCTGGCGTGGGACGTCATACCATAGCAACGATGATATCTCCGTACTCAAGAACCTGCAGCGGACGTAACGTGGCCATCGACGCGGTCGAATTCAGGAATGGCATGGCCCGTTTGGGGGCTGGAGTTGCGGTCGTGACAACCGACGGTCCGGCGGGCCGGCTTGGAGTCACCTGTACCGCGGTATGTTCGGTTTCGGACGATCCCCCGACGCTTCTCGTCTGTCTTCACCGACAAAGTCGCGCGCTGGCTGCGCTTAAGAGCAACGGGGTTTTCTGTGTGAACGTGCTGAGCGGTCACCAGGAGGAAATTTCCAAGGCTTTCGGTGGCCAGGCGGGTATGGCTATGTCAGAACGGTTCGCGACCGGCCAGTGGCGCACACTTTCGACGGGCGCGCCTGCCTTGTTGTCGGCGATCGAGTCGATCGACTGCAAGTTTACCAGCCTGACAGAGGTCGGTACTCACAGCGTGGTCTTCGGTGAAGTTGGTGCGATCGCGATGAACCCCGAAGCGAATTGCCTGATCTATCTCAATCGGCAGTATCGATCATTGCATGATGAGATGGCCCGGTCCCAAAAGCATCAATGAAAACATCAGTCTTGCGTGCCGACCCCGGTTGAAGCCGAACGGAGATCCAACGTGCTAAAGGCGCTAGAAAATCTACCGATCGATCTCGATGCCTGGATCGAGGAGAATGGGGCGACCCTGAAGCCTCCGATAGGCAATCGTCAGTTCTGGAAGGGAGATTGGAAGAACCTCTTGATTATGATGGTCGGCGGACCGAACTACCGCCCGGATTATCATGACGATCCCGGTGAAGAGCTCTTTATTCAACTCCGCGGCGACGTCACCCTGAAGCTGATTGATCCGGTCACTCGCGAACGTGGTGAGGTGATCGTTCGCGAGGGGGAGATGTATTTGTTGCCGCCGCACGTCAGGCATTCGCCGCAAAGGCCAGCCGGCTGCATGGGCTTGGTGATTGAACGGTATCGGCAGCCTGGTGAAATCGATGCCTTGGAATGGTATGACGAGAAAGGGAGGTTGGAGTTCCGAGGTGAATTTCTGATCGAGAACATCGAACAGGATCTTACCAAGGTACAAGCCGCATGGGCGGCGTGGAAGGAGAAGAGCGACCGCGAATGTCCAACTATCTGGCGTATCGGAACTGATACCTGAACCCGCAGAGCGATGGCCAAGAGAAGACAAAAGGTCGAAGTGGGAGCAAACGCGGCATCCTCGCCGATGGGGGATATGGTTCTGCGTGTTCCCGCATACCGATTGTATGGCGAAAGTCATGATCAATCGGTGTTCGGTTTCTTCCATATCGAGCCGCTGGCCGCCAGGAACATCCCGAATAACTGGCGCATCTCCCTACATAGCCATCCGGATTTCGACCAATTCTCGATACTCTTGAGGGGTAAATGCACGTTCCGCCACGACGGACAAGAGATTTCTGTCGGTGCGCCCTCCTGTGTATTTACGCCGGCCAATGTGGTGCACGAGTTTGCTTATGAGCGCGATGCCGAAGGCGTGGTCATAAGCGTATCGTCCGACTTCATCGCAGGGCTTCCTTCGGTCGAAGGTTCGTTGAACAGAGCGGCATTACGGCTGGCCGCCACTCGGCTCGTGAAACTGCCCACAAAAGACGTCCTGGCGGTCGTCAAACAACTCGTCTCACTGTTGTTGGTCAGCTTCGAAACGCCCGACAATCGCAGAAGGGACTTGCTCCGATACCTGATGGGCTGCCTGCTACTGGAGTTGGATCGAGCCGCGGTGCAGAACAGTGCAGACGGCGAATTGCAGCATCAAGCGGATGCGCAGACCGAGTTATATCGACAATTTCAAGGTGTGTTGCGATCGGTGATCGGATCCGTCGGATTCGCGAGCGGCGTGACCAAACCGCAGTCTCATACCGTCGAAAGCTTAGCGACGAGGCTCTCGACCACCGTCTATGTTCTCAACGCCGCATGCCGATTTGTGACAGGAGCGGGAGCCCATGAGGTCGTTCAGAACGCCTTGATTGAGCAGGCAACGCGGTTGCTCCTGTATTCAAATTTCCCGATCAAGGAAGTTGCGTTTCTGCTCGGTTATTCACACGCATCGCATTTTGCGCGCTTCTTCAGAAAGCGAAGAGGAATGTCGCCGGAGCAATTTCGTACTAGGCACCACACCGAGACGAGCAAGCGTCCCCGGGCGGACGACTAATCGACGTTGCAACGGCAGGAGAAGAACATTGGCACGTGTCGTCATTAACAATCCGAGCCTTCCTCGCTCGAAGTCCCCCCACTCGAATGCGGTCAAGGTTGGTGGTCTGATCTTTGTTTCCGGCTTTCCAGGCTACGATGAGAGTGTGCAGGTGGCAAAGGGAGACTTCGCAGCGCAATTGAGGCAGGCGCTGAAGCATATTAAGGCGACGCTCGAATACGCCGGCAGTTCGATCGACAAAGTTGCAAAGGTGAATATTTACCTCGACCGTCGGGCTGACTTCGATGAACTGAACGAGATCTACAAGGAATTCTTCGGCAATGATCCAGCTCAATGGCCTGCTAGAACGACGGTGGAGGCAAGGCTCCCGCGCAAGGAGTTTTTGCTGGAAATTGACTGTGTCGCCGAGGCCTGAAAGTTTCAGCGTTCACTTGGAGAAGTGCCGTGATAGAAGCGGACCGATCTAGAGCGGTTGAGATGTTGCTTGCAGCTTACCAGTCAAAGCAACAGGCAACACAGATTTCAAAGATCTTTCCCGACGTAACGTTCGAGGACGCATATGAGATCTCTGCCGAGCTAAACCGGCGTCGACTAGCATCGGGATCGAAGCTCATTGGATATAAGGTCGGTCTCACATCCAAAGCGATGCAGCGCTCGTCGAAGATCGAAGAGCCTGATTACGGGTATCTGCTCGAAGAGATGCTGATCCCGGAAGGAGGAGCCGTCCCTCGCAAACAGTATTGCGTCCCGCGTGTCGAGGCCGAACTAGCCTTCGTCCTTGGCTCTTCTCTCAAAGGACCGGGTGTGCGTTTAGTCGATGCGCTAAGGGCGACAGAGTATGTTATCCCCGCTATTGAGGTTGTGGATGCTCGCATTCAAGATCCTCGCAGTATCTTCGATACGATTTCCGATAATGGCGCATCGGCTGGCATTGTGCTCGGTGGACGGCCTGTCAAACCTCAAGAAGTTGATCTGCGCTGGTCGGGCTGCATTCTTCATAAAAATGGTGAGGTTGAGGAGACCGGATTGGCCGCTGGAGTGTTGGGGCACCCGGCAATGGGCGTAGCTTGGCTCGCCAATAAGCTCGGCTCGTTCGGAATTGCGATGACGCCAGGCCAGACGATCTTGACCGGATCGTTCATTCGGGTCGCCTTCGCTGAACAAGGAGACGTCTTCCACGCAGATTTCGGACAGCTAGGTAGCGTGGCGCTGCGGTTCACTTAATTGGCGTTTGCTTCAATCCGAGGGGATTGCCGCACGACAGATCAGGGCGGTCCTATCTGGATTCGCGGCCTCATCTGGACAGAGCGGTGCTGGCTATTGAAGTCGTCGCTTGACATGTGAGATCACCTCCAGCATCGGGTCGTCAGGTTCGCACAACGTCATCATGATTGTTGATGCCGGCTACTCTTGATGGCTTGGCGTCGATCGAAGAACCTCCAGGATCGACTTATCGAAATGAGAATGGCAGGAGCAGGGGTCTTGGATAAGCCGCTCACGTGGCCGAGGCGTGCATTTGCCCTGCGTTCCGTAATCCTTCTCCCTTCAATTCGAAATCAAAGCAAGGACGCGAAGTGGACTACCCGAGCCATTCCTGATCTTGAGTGGTGAGGCAATGATAACGGCTCCCGTCACTGGGAGTTGGTCGAGGTTGCAGAGACATTGTAGCCCGTACCGTCCCGCACCGTGCAGATAGTGATGTGCCGGGTAGGGCGGAACGAGATGTCCGGCTTGCCCCGCGTCCGTTCCGATTGTCTCGGTGCCGAACCCCACGATCTCACGATGCTCCACGAGCCATTTCATGACTTCGGCGTTTGGTCCCGGGGTGTGAGCCCCATCATCTCGAAGATTCGCATAAGCGCGAAAGTCCTTCTTCGCCCAGCCGCTCCTAAGAAAGACCCAATTTCGTTCAGGGATGCGCCCGTGCTGCGCTTCCCAAGCCTCGACAATGGGCACCGTGAGAAGAAAATCGGGATCCTGCTCGGCCTGCTCGGCACAGTCGATCACGCAGGCAGGTGCAATCATGTCCTTCAGCGGCATCGTATCGACCGAATTGGACGGCAAGTCCTTACCTGTATACCAATGGATCGGTGCATCAAAATGGGTTCCAACGTGCTCGCCGAACGACAGGTTGTTCCAATAGTGTCCTGGGCCGCGCGCGTCGTAGTGCGAAATCTCCTCGATGCGAACTGGAGCAGCTTGGCCAAGTTCTGGCGGGAGGAGAATGGTTGGAAAATCCGGGCTAAGCGTGAACGTCAGATCCACAATGCGGATTTCCTCTGAAGACATTGCGTTCACCAAGTCTAAAAGGAGGTGGTTCTTCCGCATTGGGTTTCCTTGGTTGGTCGAAAGGTGGACGATGTGTGCTGATCGGCCATCGATCAGAACTCTCGGTGCCGTGACGAACGACTCTCGCGTTCTGTCGACGAAGGTTTCGGACATCGGCCACTATTTCTGATCGGCCAGGATCGGCGTCTGAGGCAAAAATCCCGTCGCATAGGTTTGCGCGGCGTCGAGTTTGCTGCCAGTGACCTGTACGTTGAAGTTGATGAAATCAAAGGCTTTCGCGAGCTTCTCCAAATTGATGTGGCCGAACCCGTTGGCCTTGACGTCAGCGTTTATGGCAATCCACTCGAGCAGGTCGATTTCGTCCCAGACAACGCCGCAGTCGAGCGCAGGCACGTTACGCGCAGCCGGCAATTTGTTGTCCGCAGGAACATCATAGGATATTTCAGTAGATACACAAGGTGTTGTATCGAACTCGCCTGAGTGTTTTCCCGAAAATTCCGGCGCCGGACTGGAGGAATGGGTCGTTGAAAGCTTGGACGTCCGTAAGGTGTTCCGGAGCGAGGGAAGGGAAGTTATCGCGCTCCACGAGGCAAATCTGAGCTCTGACGATGGGGAATTCGTCGCTTCTGGGGCCAAGTGGATGCGGGAAAAGGACCCTCCTGATGCGCAATTTGAGTGCCATCGGTCACTTGTGAAACGCGGTATCTTGTCCAAACGAAATGCGGCGCGTGACGCCGGCTTGGATGGGCAATTTGCGAAGTTGCAGCCAAACGTGTAGTCGCTTCCTCAGCACGATATGGATGGAGGTTGGCTTTTGGTCCTAGAATATTGGCGAATGAAGCACATTTGACTTCGGGCTTCTGGCGGGTCCCCCTTCGGAAGATGCCGCCACTCGCGTCCATCGCCATGTTGACGCCGATCTCATCTTTCGTCCTGAGAAATCTCTTTGCTGGAGACGCATAGAATATTGATTGACGCTGCAGATCTCGCCCGGACTTAGAAGTTCGTTGCGCGAAACCGCCAGTCGGTGGAGCGCTGCGGTATCAGCTAAGCCACTGTGGATTCGTAGAGATCGCGCTGAACGTCGTTAGCGATTTGCCATCGGGGACGGTAGCGACCGGCTGATGGCAGCAAAAGCGCGCTCTCTTTACCGCAAATTCAGTCCGACTAACATGAGCCTACGCGAGCGCCGAGCGATCTCTGGCCGTCGTTTGGCCAGCGTCAGAGAACGTTACCGGGCAGCTCAGGAGAAAGCTTCGATGATCCTCATCCTAGGAGCAACGGGCCAGGTCGGGACATGTATTCTCGGCTCGCTCTTGGAGGGAGGCGTTGGCTCGCATCCCATTCGGGTGCTCGCGCGTCGTCCCGAAGCCTTACAAAAATTTGCGAGTTCGACCATAGATGTTCGACAGGGACACTTCGAAGATCGCGATGACGTGGTCCGAGCCTTGGACGGCGTCACGGACCTGGTGCTCACCACCGGCGACGATCCAGGGCATGCCGAGCGGGAGATTCGCTTGATCGACTGGGCAAAGGCCGCGACGAAGCCGCGCATTATCAAAATATCGGCAATCACCGCGAGTCTGACGCCACGGGTTAGCGTCGGTGTTGCTCATGGCGCCATCGAGGATCATCTCAAGAGGTCAGGTTTAAGTTGGGTAATCTTGCAGCCGACCTTCTTCCTCCAGTCTCTCGCACTGTTCCGCGATCCCGTCCGGAAGCAAAATGTATTTCCGCTTCCAACCCATGGTGGGGCCGTCGCCTTTGTCGATGTTAGGGACATTGGCGCCGCTGCTGCGCGCGTCGTGCTCGACCCATCGCTTTCTGGGAAAACCTTTATCCTTACCGGGCCGGAAGCCTGGACCATGAGTCAGGTGTGCGCAGCGCTCAGTGAAAGGCTCGGGCGAAGGATTCGTCACGTCAACCCGCCCCATCTGTTGTTCAAGACAATGCTGTGTACGTTTGGCCGGATGTCGTGGAGCTATGCCAGCCTGGTTTCTGGAGTCGCCCAAGCGTGCGCTGCGGGCGACGAAGCAAACGTGAGAGCCGACTTAAGCGAGCTGATCGGTCGACGACCGCTCGGTTTGGGCGCATATCTCGATAAGGCGATTGATCAATTCCGATAGTCGACCTGTTCACGTCGATGGCAGCCAATGAGTAGCGAGCCCCGCTACTCTTGTTTCCGCCCTGTGTAAGCGATCACCTGTGATACAGCGCGTATCGGCTCGGGCTCAAGCCGTAACGCTGCTTAAACGCACGACAGAAGTGAGAGATATCGCGAAACCCGCATTCCAGCGCAAGTTCTGAAATCTGTTGGTGACCTTGCCTGGCTGAAACGAGCTTTTGTGTGGAAGCCGCCAATCTTATATTGAGCAACATCTTGCCGAAGCTCGTTCCGCTGTCCTGGCAGATCTTGTGCAGGTTGCGAACTGACCAGCCCAAGGCTGCCGCCGCCATTGCCGGTGTTAGGCATTCCTCTCGATAGGTCTGCGCCAAATAACGACGCAGAAGTCCCTCGCGCATTGCCACTCCGGGAGCCAGTGAATTGTTGCCACATTCGGCCCCTTTGAGACTGGTAGTAAGCACGTCCAGGAAAAGTTCGACCGAGATGTCGTCTGTGGATCCTGGTGCATTAGACTCAATCAGCGTCTCTACGGCGGCAGCTAGCACACGCGGCGCGCCTGTGCCTGCCGGTAACCGTCTTGCAATCGAAGAGTCGAGGTTGTTGTCGCAACGTTCTCTGAGCCAGCTCTGCGGAAATTGGATGCACGCCGCGCGGAACGGATCGCGATAGTTTATCCTGTACGGTTGCATTGCATCAATCAACACGGCCTCGCCTGCGTAAACTTGTGATACGCCGTCGCGATGCTCCACGAAGCCGTTTCCGTGCAGGTGAATATTTAGAAAAAACGTCTCAACAGGCGCTCTGCGAATCCCCGTCATCGAACGAGTAGCAGTCTGGCCCGGCGCAAGGAGAAAAGAGACTTTCAACTCGCCTCTGTCCAAAGTACTCAGACGGGCCGAAAACTTGCTCGGCCTATAGGGTTCGATTTCCAGATCGCAAAAGGTCCTGCGAAGTCGTTGTTGCCACGCATCAACGTCAGCATCCGCGCTGTGCTTAGCGCCAGCAAACGGAGCCGAAGCATCTTGCTGATGCGCACTTGCGCGCAGTGCCAAAGAATCAAGCACGGTGGTCCAAGCCGGCGCATTTGGCGCCGGATAATATTGAAGCTCGTCGCAGGGCACGGCTTCCTCCTCCCTGTTCCGAGACTAGCATCAACTTCAATCCGGAGTCGACGATGTTGTGCGCTTCTCAGGGCTTACCCTGTCGTTGCAGCGCGTCGTTGCCGCCCTCCGGGCAGAGCTTTTTCTGCAATGCAACGTTTGCGACGGCACCCGTTCAAGGTGGATTACACTGCCGTGAATTTCGATCCGCTCACATGTGAGGATATCGCACATCTGCTTGAAAGGCATCGCAAGCTCATCCGCTAGCTGTCTCCGCTCAACCCGTACTGTTGGCTCATTTTCCCAAGGGACCCCATGGCCGCTCAACACACAATCGAAACGAGATTCACTCGCGAATACGGAGTACGCTATCCCTTCGCCTGCGCCGGAATGGCCTTTGCTGGTTCAACGCCGGCTCTCCCGATCGCAGTCGGTAAAGCCGGAGGCGTCGGCGCATTCGGTGTTGGCCCGCTTCCGGCCCCGCTCGTAGCTCACCATGTCGCGACGATCCGCGCGGCGGTCGACGCGCCTTTGAACCTCAACTTCATCACGTTCTTGACCGACGAGAGCCACATCGCCCTTTGCGAGGAGCTGAAGCCTGCAATCGTCTCCTTTCATTGGGGGCACCCTCGTTCAGAGTGGATCGAGCGCCTGCATCGAGCCGGGTGCAAGATTTGGGAGCAGGTTGGTTCGGTCGACAACGCGCGCCGCGCAGCAGGTGACGGCATCGATGTGATAGTCGCGCAAGGGACCGAGGCTGGCGGGCACAACTACGGCACGCTTCCGACCTTCGTGCTTGTGCCGGAGATTGTTGATGCGGTTGCCCCCGCGCTCGTTCTCGCCTCGGGAGGCATTTCCGACGGTCGAGGTGTCGCTGCAGCGTTGGCTTTGGGTGCTGACGGCGTCTGGGTTGGCACGCGAATGGTAGCGACGACAGAGGCGGATGTCTCCGCTGAGTACAAGGAACGCCTGATGACCGCTAACGGTACGGAAACGACGTTGAGCAGCCTTTGGGGCCGGCAGATGGGTGGCTTCAACCCAATGCGTGTCGTCGCCAACAAGCTTGTGGGTGAGTGGGCGCACCGCGAGAATGCGGTTCCGACTGATCTCGAGTCACAGCCTGTCGTTGGTGAGATGACCTTGGCCGGTCAACATATCGTCTTGCGACGCTTCGGCGCCTATGTTCCGGTGGCGTCTGCCGTTGCCGACATAGAGCAGATGCCGGTATGCAGTGGGCAGGGCGTCGGGGTTATCAAGAAGATCGAGCCGGCCGCTGTGGTTATCGAAGCGATGATGCGCGAGGCTGGCGACATCCTCGCTAAGCTCAGCCCGAGCCGGGGATAGCTTGCGTCCGTGTAGAAACTGGTGGTCGCAATGCGCGTCTTCCATGCAGTTCGGGCGAGGGCAACTCATTCAACCAGAGCATGCCCCCCGATCGATGAATTTGGGAGCGTATTATGCATTTGCACGAAGAAGGCGAGGCGAGGGCCTTCGCCTTGAAGAGAAGGACTCTTGAGATGGCATTTAGGCTTCCCGGCCGTATGATCCTCCGTGGATGTGGTCGGCACCGAAGTCTCGCAAACACGCCGCAGCTCCGCGGAGGCGAGCTCCAATGCCTTTTCCCGACACAGCGACAAATCGGTCATTCCCCCGCTTCGCGGTAGGCCCCGGCCGTTGCTCCAGCCACCTCGCGCGTACGTGTGCACAGCGATCCGAGCGGGATGATGCTGTGCGGACGCCACGTCTGCGATCAGACCATTCTCCCCTGGATCCTCGTTCTCCGAGCGAACCTTGGTCAGCCACCTACCGTCACTTTCCGCGTCGAAGCCACCCCAAAGGGTAAGGTGGAATGCCATTGCCTAGCCATCCTTCCTTGTCCCGGCGATGAGGCCGATATGAAAAGCTATGATCAGGTTTTGATCTGAAGTCGAGTGGAACGTCCTAATTCAAGGACACCTGGATTGTCTTGATCGCGCCGTCCAGTTCGACGCCAGCCTCGTCCATAAGCGCTGCGCGTTTCAGGCGATCGAGCCAATCGGCACCGTCATTTCGGGCCAGGAGAGCTGGAACGACATTCATGACGCGATCGAATTTCGACAGACCCCGGGCGTGAGTGTCCGAGTAGCCTTTGACCAGTCGACGGCAGCGCAGAATTTCCACGGCGAGTTGGTAGTTCTTCGGCAGGGCGTCGCGAGCCATCGCGAGCCATTTCTCCAGATGATCAATCTCACGCTTGTGCCGAAGGCTGGCCAACCTCGTTCCACGGAGTGACGCTACGACAAAGAGCTGGAGAAAGCCCCTTAGGCGCTGCACCTCGACGCGCCGGCCACGATTGACGATTCGATCCAATGCGCGAAAGAGCGGCCCACGGCTTTCAACAAACTGTCCCAATCGCGCGGGAAGCATGCCACATATCTCTTCGGCGCGCGGGTGAAGATATTCTGTCGAATAGACGATTTGATCATCCTTAGCGCCGATCTCCCTACGCATTCTCGTAAAACGCGCGGATCTCACCTTGATGTCGGCGACCCGGATGACGTCGTCATATGCCATCGCGATCGCCACATACTTTGCGGCCTCCAGGCTGAACGAAAATCCTGCCGCTTCGCCACCATGCTTGCGATCGAGTTCGCTCAGTCGCTTCAGGCGATCTAGATAGGTATGTGCGTATGCTATGTTTTGAAATTCAACTAAGCGCTTCAAGCCTACGAAAGCGATCGGCTGAGCTGACTCAGGGATCTCCGATCGCAGACGTCTCAGCAACGCATCGAGCTTGGGATGACCGGCGCTTGGCGGGATTGGATCTGACCTCTTCTCAACTCCTCGCCGAGGCGTCTCGCGGGGGGCAGTTCGTGTTCGGTCGAACGCGGCTGCAAACGCCTTCAGACTCGCAGCAGCTCCCTTGTTGCCCCCTCCAATGATCTTCTCGTAGGTCTGCCTCGGGAACGGTAGCGTCTCGGACGCTGCCAGGGCCCCCAGCATGGCTGCGGAGATCATGCTTCCATTGGCAAGAGCAAGTGCTTCCATATCGAAGGCGATAACCTTTCGGGCGGCAACGTCAGTTGCTTCCGTGACCGCGATAGGATCTCCTATGCCATCGCCCGGCGCTACCTTCTCCAGGACAGCAAAGGCCCGGTGCGTAGAGGCAATCAAGGTCGTGCGATCAGGGGTGACCAGACCGCGCAAGACCGAACGCCCGGCCTCCATAAGCTCGGCGGCGATGACCACGTCGACGTCACCGGGCGTCGGCATCAGTGACAGGACAGGTGATACCCCATCCCGTGGTAGAAGAGCTTCGATATAGTAGATGGTCGCGCCGGTACGCTGTGCCACACCGGGTACCGAAGTTGACTGTGCCACCCAGCCTTCGGCTTCGGCAACCTCGACAATCCAATCGGCCAGTACCCCGCCACCTTGACCACCCATGGCCAAAACGGCGATCGAGAGCGGCTTCTCGCGCGAAAGTTGGTCGGCCATCGGACTCAACGCGTCCATTCCTGAATCCTCACGAAAATACGATACGTCGCGCCTCACGGCGGCGCTGCATCCATCCAATCACCGCACCGCGCATCTTAGCCGTGAAGCGGTCCCATCGCGTTGGGTTGAAGATGACGTCTGCTCGATAGAAGGAGGGGCATAACACGGCCGCCTCAGACACCTCGCCGCAGTTTCCACAGCCAACACAGCTATTGTCGATCGCAGCGACGGGATCATCCTTCAACGGATCGTCCGTATGCTTGAGCGAGAGCGATGGGCAGCCGGATAGGCGAATGCAGGCGTGATCTCCGGTGCAGATGTCCTCATCGACGCCGAAGCGCTCCTTCACCGCGCGCTCGCCGGCGGCGACCTTCCTGTTGAACTGGGGCTTTACGCGGCGCTGCTTGTTCAACATGCATTCCGAAGACGCCACAATGACCTTCGGACCCGGCTCTTTGGTCGTCAACGCCTCGCGGAACGTGTCTCGCAGACGCCCAACGTCGTAAGTCCGATCGATTTGCTTCACCCAGGTGGCGCCGACTCCCTTCACGGCTTCGACGATCGAATTCTTAGTCTTCCGCCGCGGATTGTCCGCGCGCGAGGAGGGAATGTCCTGCCCGCCGGTCGCGGCGGAATAGAAATTGTCGACGACGACGATAACGGTGTCTTGCTTGTTAAATACCGCGTTGCCCACAGACGAGGCGAGTCCGTTGTGCCAAAAGCCGCCGTCACCCATGATCGAGATGGCGCGTTTATCCGCGGGGACGTTGAACGCCGAGGCGGATGCCGGCCCGAGGCCGTAGCCCATCGTTGTCCCACCGATGTTGAAAGGCGGCAGAATCGAAAACAGATGGCAGCCGATATCCGCGGAAATGTGATGAGACCCAAGCTCCTTCTCGGTCAACTTCAGAGCGGCGAAGATAGGCCGCTCTGGGCAACCAGTACAAAAGCCCGGCGGCCGCGGAGGAACGACCTCCGCCAGAGTCTTCACCTTCTCGTGCGCTAGAATCGCGGAAGGATCAGGAATCGGGGGCTGATTTCCCAGCAGCGGACGCGCATGCGTCAGGAGGAAATCCCGTACGCCCTTTGCAACCACAGGCGCCGTGTACTCTCCGCCCATTGGCAGGACGTTCTTGCCACCGACTTTCGTATTCAGGTCGCGCCTGCGCAGTAGTGTATTGAGTGCCTGTTCGAGAAAGTCGGGAGCGCCTTCCTCGATCATCAAGACCGCCGACTTGCCGGCGCAGAAGTCCGCCATTTCGTCTTCGATAATGGGGTAGGCGACGTTCAGCACGTAGAGGGGTATCTTGGACTGTCCGTAGACGTCGGCCAAGCCGAGTTGCTGCAATGCGCGCATGACGGTGTTGTACAGGCCGCCGAGCAGGATAATCCCGACGTCACCCTCCTTCGCTCCGAAGAATTCGTTCAAGCGTCTGTTTTTGACGAACGCTATGGCCGCAGGCCAGCGCTTCTCCAACTTTTCCTTCTCATGAAGGAAGGAAGCTGGCGGCAATACGATGCGGTTAACGTCGCGGGACGGGTTCTCCATCGCCTGCCGCAGGGTGAAGGCAGGGCGCTTATTGTCCTTGGCCACGAAGTGTCCGTGAACGTGGCAAGTCCGAATGCGAACCTGCAACATTACGGGCGTGTTGGTGGCCTCGGACAGCTCGAAGCCCTGCTCCACCATCTGCACCAACATCGGCAGATTCGGCCGAGGATCCAAGAGCCACATTTGGGATTTCATAGCGAAGGCGTGGCTACGCTCCTGCATGATGGAAGAGCCCTCGCCGTAGTCTTCACCGATGATGATCAGTGCGCCACCAGTGACCCCACCTGACGATAGATTGGAGAGCGCATCTGCAGCGACGTTCGTGCCGGCCGTCGACTTCCAGGTCACGGCGCCTCTCAACGGATACATCACGGAGGCCGACAGAGTCGCCGCCGCCGCGGCTTCGGAAGCCGAAGTCTCAAAATGCACTCCCAGGTCGTCCATAACGTCCTTGGCGTCGGCGAGCACATCCATCAAGTGTGAAATGGGCGACCCTGGGTAACCGGCCACATAGGACACGCCGGACTGCAGAAGAGCTTTCGTGATGGCGAGTATGCCTTCGCCCCGAAAAACCTCTCCCTCGCCAAGTCGTAGATCCTGAACCTCGCGCTCGAACGACCGCTCCGCCATGAGCTGCTTCCCTTTCGAATTAGTTGCATAAGCATATTTCCTGCCAAATCGCCTGTCAAACAAACTCGGGATTTTGTGCATTTTTCCCCAAAATGACGCGGCTTTCATGGAGGTCAAATAAATCCATATTCATGCATCTTGAAAAAATGGTGCGCCATGCTATGCTCCAATGGTTTAGACCTAAAGCAAATGGCCGAGCTTGTGACGCGACCGCATATGATGATGGCGTCCGATGGCCTGGTACGAGGGAGGGGACCGTGCTGCTGACCAGGCGTCAGTCGCTCGCATTGGGTGCGAGCGCTTTTTTGAGCGAAGTACTTTTCGCAAATTCGCGTGCCATCGCCGCCGCCAAGGATACGCTGACGATCGCATTCAACGTCAACGTTCCGTCGTTCGATCCGACGTCCGGTCCATCCTCCGTCAATCCGACGATCCAGGCGATCTACCGCTCGATCTTCGACCAGTACATCGGCCAGAAGCCGGATCTCGCGTTTCAGCCTGGACTTCTGACTGGGTGGGGATGGAACGAAGACAAGACCAGGCTCTGGATGGATGTCAGAAGCGGCGTAACTTGGCACGATGGATCGCGCTTCAGTCCGGAAGACGTTGTGTTTTCGCTTGAGCGCGCAGCAAGAAAGGACGGAGGCAACCCGGTCCAGTTCATCTGGGCAACTGCCGCAAACTACAAGATTGACGGAAATCGGATCACGGCTGACGTCGTCCGGTACGAGCCAACATTCTTCATGTGGATGGCGTTCCTCACCGGCTACGTGCTGCCGAAGGCCTATTACGAGAAGGTGGGCGCGGAAGGCTTCGAGAAGAAGCCAATCGGGACGGGTCCTTTTATGGTCGAGGAATACTCCGGCAACGCGTTCCTGCGCTTGAAGGCTAATCCGAACTACTGGGGCCCCAAGCCGGCCTTCCAGACTGTGATTTTCAAGTTCATGCCCGACGCCACCACCCGCGTGGCTGAGATCGAATCCGGTTCATCCGACATCACGCTGGAGGTGTCCTATGAGGAGTATGACCGGTTGATCAACAAGCAGGGTCTTGCCGGCGTGGCAGCGCCAATCTCAGATATCGGCATGATCTTCATCACCAACAAGGACGTGATGCTCGACAAGAACGTTCGTTTGGCGGCGATCCATGCCATCGACAAGAAGGCGATCGTCAGCCGTCTGCTGCGTGGCTACGGCGTGCCGATTGATACGCTCGAGGCTCCTGAGTATTCGGCCTACGATCCTTCGATCAGAACGCAGTATGACCCAAAAAGGGCCGTCGAACTGCTCAAGGCCTCAGGCTATTCGCCGGAGAAGCCGGTCAAGTTCACGATCCAGACAACGCGCGGCTTCAAGCCCAAAGATTTCGAGATGATCCAGGCGATCGTCGGCATGTGGCGCAAAGTCGGCATCGAGGCAGAAATCGAGGTCTACGAGATTGCCAAACACTTCGAGCTTCGCACCACCCACAAGCTGGCGCCGGCTGCCTTCTACAATTGGGGCAATGCGATCGCCGACCCGACATCCTCAACGGGCTTCGCCATGTTCGGTCCCTCGCCACACTCAGCTTGGAAGACGGAGGATCTCGATGCTAAGATCGGTCCGCTCTGGGGCGAAAAGGACGAAAGCAAGCGCATCGAGGGCTGGAAGGCCGTCGACAGGTACATCGCAGAACAAGGCTACGTCATCCCGCTGCTGCAGTATGTTCAGCCGATCGTCTACAAGTCTGAGCTGAGGGTCTCGCCCAACACATCGGGCGCGCTGCAGCCGACGCTTGTGGCGCGCCCGTGAACGCAAACGATGTTGGCGCCGCACGGCTTGCGACACAAGTCTTCGGACGTCCCGTGTCGGCCTTGGCCGGCACGGGCAAACCGAGGCTTCGGCAATGATTGCGATGGCCCTTGCTCGGCGACTGACCACGGCAGCCGGTACGCTCGCAGGAGTGGCGATCGTAGTCTTCGTGCTGCTTCGAATCGTTCCGGGTGATCCGGTGGCGATGATGATTTCTCCTGGCGCAAGCGCGAGCGACGTTGCTGCACTGCGCGCTCATTACGGGCTCGATGGTAGCCTGCTCTCGCAATTCGGCATTTGGCTCAAGGCGCTGTTGAGCGGAGATCTTGGGGTTTCCATTTCGCTTCGTCGAAGCGTTATGGAGGTGCTCCTCGAGCGGCTGCCGGCAACGCTCGAGCTTTGTATTGCCGCTCTGGAGCTTGCTGCTCTCGTTGGCGGCACGGTTGCCCTCATCGGAACCGTCTGGCGCAATTCGTGGGTTGAGGACCTGATCGACGCCGTCAACGGACTTTTGCTCGCCGTGCCGGATTTCGTCTGGGCTCTCGCTCTCGCGTTGCTCCTCGGTGTGCTCTGGCCAGTGCTTCCGCTCTCCGGGCGCCTGAATCCAGGTGTGGCCTCGGGCATGGTCACCCCGTTCTTTTGGACGGAGAGCCTTCTGCGGCTTCGGTCCGACGTGTTTTGGGATCTTTGCCGCCATCTCGTGCTGCCAGTTCTCGCATTGGGTTTGCCCCTCGGCGCCGTGATCGCTCGCGTGTTGAAGGGCTCACTCGTCGAAGCGATGGCTCAGGACTACGTTCTGCTGGCAAAGCTGAAAGGGATGTCGCAGTTGCGCCTGGTGCTTCAAGAAGCACTGGGAAACGCGGTGGGACCGACACTCGCGCTGACTGGCGTCCAGTTCACATTCCTGGTCGGCGGAACCGTCATCACAGAACGGATCTTCGCCTACCCGGGGATCGGAAATATGGCAATCGACGCCGTCATCAACCGCGACCTTCCTCTCATCCAAGGGCTCGTCCTCGTTTTTGCCGTGATCTTCATCGTGGTCAACATGCTGGTCGATTTTCTGCAGCTCGTCTTCAATCCTAGGCTGCGTCATGGATGAGACCGTCTCTTTTTCCGAACTCACGAAGGTGCTTCAAGCGCAATCCGGCCATGGCTCGTGGCATCGCCTGAGGGCATTGGCGACCGAGCCGAAGATTGCGATCGGCGGTGGATTCGTACTTTTGCTCGCGATTGTGGCTATCCTGGCTCCGTACATCGCGCCGCACAACCCGCTGGATCAGGACTTGATGGCCACGGCGCTTCCACCCGCAGGCTTCGCCAATGCAGAGCCGGGTTATCGGCTCGGAACAGACAATCTTGGAAGAGATGTCTTGTCGAGGCTCATCTACGGGACCCGGATCGCCCTGATCGTCGCGTTCGTGGCCGCGGGCCTCGCTGCGATCGTCGGCACGATGCTCGGGCTGCTGGCCGGCTGGTATCGAGGCGTGGTGGACGCTGCAATCTCCAGATTGGTCGATATCTGGATGTCGTTTCCCCCGGTGCTGCTGTCCATCTTGCTGGTAGCCGTGATCGGCTCCGGAGTTACCTCCGTGATCGCCGCCATCGCCATTATTGATTGGACGAGATTTTGCCGGGTGATTCGCGCGGAAACGCTGGCGCAAGCGCAGGAGGACTATGTACTTGCCGCTCGCGCAGTCGGCTATCGGCGTCTCCACATCCTCCTCCGAGAGATCCTTCCCAACATCATGCCAGCGCTGCTGGCGCTTGTAAGCCTCGAGATGGGCATAGCCGTGATCGTCGAGGGAATTCTCTCTTTCGTGGGTCTCTCGGTTTCCTCGGACACGCCGACATGGGGCGGGATGATCGCCGAGGGCCGTCAATATATTCATCAGACCTGGTGGGTTCTGGCTGCGCCGCTTGCCGCTCTGTTTGCCACGGTACTGTCCTTCAATCAGTTGGGCGAGGGACTGCGCCGGGCTCTCGATCCGGTATTGAAAAGATGACCGACTCGATGCTCAGAATCCGCGACTTGAATGCGATCTCGGTTTTCGGCGGTCGACCGATTCTTCGCGGGGTCAGCCTCGACATCGCGCCCGGCCAGACACTCGGGTTGGTTGGTGAAAGCGGGGCCGGTAAGTCGACGATAGCAAAGGCGTTGCTAGGGATACTGCCTCGGACAGTGCGAATAGCCTCCGGGCGTATCGTATTCGATGGGCGCGACCTTAGGGAACTCCCCGAGCGTGAGCTCAATCGGATATTCGGTGATCAGATTGCCTTGATACCGCAGGATCCGCTCACCGCCCTGAATCCCGGGCGTCGGATCGAGCGTCAGCTTACGGACGGTCTACGTCTGCGCCGCAAGCTGCCGTGGCGACAGGCACGAGTTCGGGCCCTTCAGTTGCTCGAAGAGGTGCGGATCCGCGAGCCCGAACGCGTCATGCGCTCCTTCCCGCATGAACTCTCCGGAGGAATGCGCCAACGCATTCTTATCGCTGCAGCCTTCGCTCTCGAGCCGAAGCTCATCATCGCGGACGAGCCGACCACCGCCCTTGACGTCACTGTTCAGAAGCACGTCTTGCGCCTGATGCGGGATCTTCAGGCGCATCACCGCACGGCAATTATGTTCGTCACTCATGACCTTGGTGTGGTTGCTCAGATCTGCGATCGGGTGACGCTCCTCTTCGAAGGGCGCGTCGTCGAAACCGGGACCACGACAGAGATGCTGGAAGCACCTAAGCATCCCTACACCAAGGCGTTGATCGCAGCAGGTCCACGCTACGATCGGCCGGGTGCCGGGCTTCAGCCGGTGCCCGACGGGATCATCAATTCCCTGCGGGCGGATATCTTCGCGTCTGACGGAAGAAATCATGCCTGAGGCCTTGATCGCAGCGAACGGCATCGAAGTCGTCTACGGGGCACGCCGTCGCGTCGGACGCGGCGAGACCCGCGGAGTAAAGGTGCTTCATGGCGTCGATATCCATATCGGGCGCCACGAAACAGTTGGGATCGTCGGCGAGTCCGGGTCAGGAAAATCGACGCTGGGTCGAGCACTTCTGAGGCTGACTGAGGTCGCCGCCGGCAACATCACTTTCGACGGAAGAAACATAACACATCTGCCGGAGTCCCAGATCGTTCCGCTGCGGCGCCGCATGCAGATGATATTTCAGGATCCTATGAGTTCGCTCAATCCTCGGCGAAGCATACGCCAGATATTGACCGAACCTCTACTTTTCCATCGCGTCGCGACGAGTAAGGTTGACGCGGAGCGCCGCGTGCGGCGATTTTTCGAACGGGTCGCCCTGCCGTTGAGTTGCTTGGATCGCGCTCCGCACGAGCTGTCAGGTGGGCAACGGCAGCGTGTCGGAATCGCGCGCGCGGCGTTGCTCGAGCCCGATTTCGTCCTCGCCGATGAGATCGTTTCTGGTCTCGACGTATCAACGCAGGCCCAGACCCTGAACCTTCTCAAGGCGCTCTCACGCGAGATGGGGCTCGCTATGGCCTTTATCAGTCACGATCTCTCAGTGATCCGATCGGTCTGCGACCGCGTGTACGTCATGCGTCACGGAGTGATCGTCGAGCACGGACGATGCGACGAGGTTTTCGCGCACCCCAAGGATCCATACACCCAACTTCTCATCGATGCCATCCCGCTGCCGTGCATCGACGCGGGTTGGCTCAATCGAGGACGCTTGGAGGAAATCAGCGAAGGATCTTTGACGATCTGATCAGCGTACGCGGAAGCGGCACCCTCGGCGCCGGATTTGCGATCGTTGCGCCGAGATCGCATCATCCATGATGGAACGCGAAGTAGAAACATAGATAAGAGCACAAGCATCGGCTCAAAATCTATCGGATACATGTGGAGGTGCGCCGGCTGATTCCTCGTCCTGCGATGCGTGTACGTGGGCGAGAGGTTAGGTCGGCCACAACGAAGCGGAGACGACTGCTGTGACCTACAATGCGGTACGCACGATCAAGTTCGGACAGTGCGATCCATCGAGTCTCGTCTATTTTCCGACCTACCTCGATATTCTGGTGGGGGTAGTCGAGGAGTTCTTTGAGGAGATTGGCTTCGCCTGGCCAAGTCTCATTCGCGAGAGAAAACTCGGACTTCCGACGGTTCGGCTTGATGTTACATTCAAGCAGCCCGGCTTTCACGGTGACCGGTTGAATTTCGCGCTGCGCGTAAGGCAGATCGGAACCTCATCACTCGATCTAAATCACCACGTTACCCATCAGGACAAAACGCTCTGGTTGGCCGACCAGAGGATCGTTGCCACGTCACTCGAGACACATCGCGCGACGGAATGGCCGAGCGATCTCCGCTCGGCGCTGGTTCAACGCCTTGATCACCAGGGCGCGCCGCCGGATGCCCTCGTATAGGATCAAGCGTCGAACGCTACCGGTGTCTTATGCGTCGCCTCGCGCCGACGGCGCAGTGAGACGGACGAGATCGATTTTCGAGGTGAAGAGTCCGTTGTCGAACAGAACAGCGCCATTCATGATCACCGTTTTTGCTCTCGCGCATCCATTGCGATCAACGCAATCGGCAACCGGATTCTCAAACCTGTTTGGCACCCAGTAGGTAGCGGTCGACGGCCAGATCGGCGGACTTGCTAGCTTCGATCGAGTCGATTCCAAGGTCATCCGCACATCGGTGCCATAGCCCACGGCTCCAACATCCAGGGTTTAAGTTGAACGGCATTCGGCCATCCAGTCGGTTTCCTTTTGGACGATCGGTGCGAAGCTTTCGCCTACGCTTATCGAACGTCCTCAAAGTCGCGTGAAAAGGAGGGCTGTAGGAGGCGACCGGCGGAGGCGGCGATCCTGGCCATCGGAGTCCTCTACTCGTGTTCACTGCGATGCTGTTTCTCAATTGTGAATCACATCACCTGATGCAGAATAGCCCTTCGAACGGCTCTGAAGCACGGCGGCTTCGACGGCAGTGAGATCGCAGAATAGTCGTCAGCCTGAACGACTGGCATCGAGATAGGCGGGAGCCGCGTCTCCGAGATGCGGCTTCCGCAATTCGCCAACCGCTGCGTAAGCAGAGGGACGGGGCCCTCACTGGCCTGGATTCTTCGGATCCCATAGCTTGACGTTCGATGTCTTCTCGTACGCCATACCCTGCGGATATGTGATCGCTTCGAACTGCAGTCCCCAAGGAGCTTTGAAGTATAGGATCGACTGACCCGCGGCTGCCCCCTCGGTAATCGGGATAGGACCGGCGAACGTCCGAACGCCTTTGGTCTTGAGATACTCGGCCGCGGCCTTGATGTCGTCAACGTAAAGGGCGATGTGGTAGCCGCCTACGTCGCTGTTTTTCGGTTGCACGATTTTTTGATCGGGCGAGCTGTAGCTGAAGAGCTCGATATTGGAGCCCGATCCACAACGAATGAGAACGATCTGATTGATGACAGCGTGCTGATCGACGTCGAGCACATCCTTCATGAAGGTACCCTTGTCATCGGAGAACGGACCGAAGGCGGTTGCCTTCTGGCAGCCCAGGATGTCCACGAAGAAGTTGACGGCCTGGTTCATATCGGGAACGGTAATGCCGGTGTGGTCGTGACCGCGCAGTGTGGGTAGACCTTCGGCCTTCGCAGACGAGGAAACTACAAGGAGGGCAAAGCCTGCTGCGAATACACGCGCGACACGCGTAGAGCGAGTCCCTGACATTTGGCATGATCCTGTGATTTCGGAGAAAACCCGGCGCGCGATGCGGCTCGAGCTGATGATCGTTGCTTCTGGACCAAAAAATGAAAACTAGAATATCAGGGCACAGCAAAGCCTCCCTGATCTGATCAGATTTCGTGCTTTCGGATATTGCGCAGAATCTGATGCAGGGTGTTGATGAACGAACGGTACTCTTCTTCCTGGACACCATCGAACAGCTGCCGGAACTGTTCGTAGAGGATCGGCCAGATCTTTTCGAAAGCCTGTCGCCCCTTTTTGGTGATTGAAACGTCCCGGATCCGCCGATCGTCCGGTCGAGCGGTCCGACGAATGAGGCCTTGATCTTC
Organism: Bradyrhizobium sp. T-1; assembly: GCF_053592855.1. Classification (NCBI taxonomy): domain Bacteria; kingdom Pseudomonadati; phylum Pseudomonadota; class Alphaproteobacteria; order Hyphomicrobiales; family Nitrobacteraceae; genus Bradyrhizobium; species Bradyrhizobium sp. T-1. The sequence continues at coordinate 2,563,760 of NZ_CM132115.1, forward strand.
GAGTTCGTCGAGGGTGCGGCTCATCGTAGATTGCTGCGTGACCGTATAAACGGCGAGTTCGTTGATCGTGATGGATGAATTGAGGCTGAGGATCGCCAACACCCGCATATCGGTTGTCGTGATTCCCAGCGCTTTCAGCGCCTCCGCCATGTTGGCATTGTAACGCGCGGCGATGCGGTTGATCAGATAAGGGGCGAAATGATTGATACCGATTTCGCCTAGGGTCGGCGGGGGGGCTTCCTGGTCGCTCCCGTCCTGCATGATGTTGCCGTAAAAGCGCTCGTTCATGAAAGTCTCTCATGGGACGGTCACTCCAGCGAGGAAGCGGCAAGGAAGCCGGAACCGCCGCTAAGGCCTGGCCCGGGATGGACCGATGCACCTATGTGGTAGAGACCGCGGATATGAGTTCGATGGTTGGTACTGGACTTAAATGGACGCCATATGAAGAATTGGTCAAGCCCGCAGTATCCCCCATAGGGGTCTCCCCCCTCCAAATTAACATTCAAGGCCTCCAGATCGGCGGGAGAGTAGGTGCGTCTGGCCAGTCTGATCTCAGCAAAATTCTGGATATGGGAAGCGAGCCTGGCCTCGATGCGATCGGCATAGGCTTCGCGCAACGCCTCTGTCCATTGCCCGTCCTGCGGCGTAGGCAGGATCCCGGCCGCATCTCCCTTGATCAGTCGGGGCGTCTCCGGCAATTGAAGCCAAAGAATGGCCGCGCCAGGAGGAGCCCGACTGGGGTCGAGCGCCGTTGGTTGTCCGACGCAGATTGTCGGTTCGGCTGGCAACAGACCCCGTTCGGCCTCGTTGTTGGCTCGGGATACTCCGTCCAACCCGGGGGTGAGGTGCAGCAGAGCAACCTTCGCGAGCTCCGGGTCGCCTTTCCACCGTGGCGCTCGGGAGAGGGCGTAATGGATTTGCATATTGCCCTTGCCGTGCCGAAACTTCCGCAGTCCCTCCGCGATTTCTTTCGGTGGAGGCCCCCACTCGGCAGTCAGATGCCGATACAACTGGTCGGGCGTAGTCGAGCAGATGACGCCCTTGCGAGCGTAAACGGCCTCGCCATTCGACAGGCGTACGCCGGCGGCGCGACCCTTGGGGCCAGCAAAGACCTTCGCAGCCTCGGTTGAGGTGCGGATTGTTCCTCCTTGGTCAGCAATGAGGCGCTCGAAGGCGCGAAGCAACGATCGGGCGCCGCCGACCGCGATTGGGCAACCCGCCATCTCAATGGCGAAGGCGATGACCCTCGCCATCGCGGCGGAATAGGCGCTTTCGGGTCCGAGGCCGGTATGCAACACCCAAGGAGCCCAAAGCGCATGGACCGCGTCCGAACAATAGGTGTTTTCCAGATGGTTTCGCGCGGGGGCCAGTGCCTCGCCGGCCCAGGCAGCTAGATCGCGCAGGCCGCGCTTCCAGGCCTCCCGGACGACCAACCTCGCGGTGCTCAAGGACCATAGACTGCCGCCGAGTAGACCGAACAAGAAGGGGGCGTCGCCGCCAAGAGTGTCCATTTCACGCGCAAAGGCTATGCCGTCCCCTGCTGCAAGTGATTCAAGCGTGGCGACATTGCGCTTGCGGTCCATCGCAAAGAGAACGCTGGACCCATCGGGACGAAGAACGCCCGTCGGCAAAGGAGAATCTGCGAAAGCAAACCCTCTCGCCTCGAGGTCCTTTCCGAGAGCCGCATAGGCTGAAGAAGTGCGAAAAAGCACCAAAGTGGTGGCCATGACGTCATGGATGAAGCCTGGCGCCGTGATCTCTTCAGTGCGTAAGCAACCCCCTATCGTCGAATTACGCTCGAGCAGAAGAACCCTCGCGCCCTTCTTGCCCAGGACGGCAGCGGCAACAAGTGAGTTGATGCCGCCCCCCACCAGTACGTAATCATAGGCACTCACGCGTCACTCCGGTTGTCCGATGACGTTGCTATTGCGACCGCGATCAGGGAACGAGTGCTAGTGCTCGGATAGGCGAACCCGTTCCGTTGACGAACTTCAACGGCGCGGCAATCAGGATTGCTCCCTTCGGCGGGAGCAGGTCGAGGTTGCAAAGGCTCGCGAGGCCGTATCGGTTTGATTGGTGCATCAGATGGTGAGCAGGAAACGGTGGCGTCATGCCGGCGGCAGAACCCGCATCGGTGCCAATGGTCTCTGATCCCCATCCAATAATGTTCTTGCTCAGCAAATACTGAATAGCTTCCGCAGTCGGACCGGGTGAATGCGGCCCGCTTGCATCGGCGTTCAGGAACGTATCGCTGGATCCATTGCGCTTGTACCAATCGGTGCGCAGCAGCACCCACGATCCGGCTTCAATGGCGCCGTGTTGCTTCTCCCAATCGCGGACACTGTCGGCGGTGAGCAAATAATCGTGGTTTTCCGACGCTTCCTTGGAGCGGTCGATGACACAAACGGGCGCAACGAAATTCTTCACGGGGATTCGGTCGGTCGTGCCGTCCGCGTGGTCCTTTCCGGAAATCCAATGAACCGGTGCATCGAAGTGCGTTCCCGTGTGCTCGCCAAGCTCGAACCAATTCCAGGCCCAGTAGGGGCCATTCTTGTCGTAGTGCGAGATTTCGTGGACCTTCAGGGCCGGGGTATTCTTGCCGATCTCGGGGGGCAAATAGAGGATCGGCGTGTTGGGGCCGAGAGGCGCGGAAAGGTCAACGACTTTTACGGCGCCTGAAATGAGCGCCGTGGCAAAATCTGCAAGAAGTTGGCTCATCCTGTTTCTCCCTGGAATGTATGCGCCCCGAGGCGTGGTGTAATGCGCCACGCTGGTTTGATTATCGGTGCAAGCTAGATCAAGAAATATGAAAATGCAAGTATCTGGCTAGTCGCCTTGAAGTCCGGAGCCGCATTCTAACAGCAGCATATTCTTTCAAAGGGGTAGAAATCGTAGCTCATGACCCGAAAAATTGAACATGGCGATCCGCGTATCGTCTGAACTAAGTTGCGGGTTGTGACCAAATGGATATATGCATCGGTATGTATCGAGAGAAGATGGAATGGACATCTTTGACGCGGTAGTGGTGGGGGCCGGACACAATGGGCTAGCCGCCGCGGTGCATCTCAGTAGGCGTGGTTGGTCAGTCGCCGTCGTGGAAGCCGGCGCAGCGGCCGGCGGCGCGGTAAAGACGGCCGAACTCACGCTGCCGGGGTTCAGGCACGACGTTTTCGCAATGAACTTGTCGATGTTCGCTGGGTCGCAATTCTTTGCGACTTATAAGGATGAGCTCGTTGCTCACGGACTTCGATTTCTGCCTGTTTCCGACTGCTTTGCCAGTGTCTTTCGTGATCACACTTATCTCGGCGTGAGCGCGGATCTAGACAAAACCCTCTCCGCCATATTCGCGATATCGAAGAAGGATGCGTTAGCCTGGCGCGACATGGTGGAACGCTTTCGCGGCGACGCGCCGCATATATTCGCCTTACTTGGATCGCCGATGCCATCGGTGGCCGCCGCGCGCGCTGTCGTCTCGGCTTGGCGTAAGCAAGGAGGAGCTTGGCTCGCCGACACTGCGAGGCTACTGCTGGCCACTCCGCGAGACTTCCTGGATGCGCATTTTCATTCGCCCCAGGTCAAGGCGATGTTGGCCGCCTGGGGTATGCATCTGGACTTTGCGCCCGATACGGCCGGCGGAGCGCTCTTTCCCTATATTGAGGCGATGGCTGATCAGTCCTTTGGAATGGTTGTCGGCGATGGGGGCGCGGATACCATCATCAAAGCTATGTGCGGGCTGTTGCACGCCGAAGGTGTCGACATCCGTTTGAGGTCGCCCGTTGTGGAGATCGAAACAAAGATGGGATCAGCATGCGGGGTGCGGCTTGCAGACGGAACGCGTATAGTAGCGCGTCGCGCTGTAGTCGCGAACCTGCACCCGCAACTCGTCTTTGGCTCGCTCCTCCCGCCCGATCCGGGGCGCGCTGAGTTTGATGCTCGTGTTGCGCGCATTCGCCCTGGGCCTGGTACCATGATGATTCATCTGGCGCTCGACGGCCCCCCCAACTGGCGTGCTGGCGAGGCTCTCGGGCGGTTTGCGTACGTCCACATTGCCCCCGACCTAGCAATGATGTCCAAAGTTTATGCGGAGGCTGCGAGCGGTCTATTGCCGGCGGAACCGGTGCTTGTCGTCGGACAACCGACTGCCATCGATCCAAGTCGCGCTCCCGAAGGAAAGCACATCCTTTGGGTGCAGGTACGGGCTTTGCCGTCCGCGATTGTCGGCGACGCCGCCGGCACGATTGAGGCGCGGGACTGGGATCGCGCCAAGGAGCCTTATGCGGAGCGCGCGCTGGATCTGCTTGAGCAGTATGCGCCGGGCGTGCGCTCGAAGCTGATCGGCCGAGCCGTCTTTTCACCGCTGGATCTCGAACGGGAGAACCCTTGCCTTATCGGAGGCGATAATCTCTCGGGGAGCCATCACCTCGACCAGAATTTCATTTTCAGGCCGGTTGCGGGCTATTCACGATATCGCACGCCTGTTCGCCGGTTGTATATGTGCGGAGCATCGACATGGCCTGGCGCAGGCACCGGCGCTGGTTCGGGTTTCATGCTGGCGAAAATGCTGGCGGGATCAGCCAAAGGGACCTGACCCAGAACATTCCCTTGACAAGATAGTTTATGCTTCAATATTTTAAGCTTAAAATATTCTTGGAGCGAGGACATGCGCATAGTCTGTATCGGCGGCGGCCCCGCCGGTCTCTATCTGGGCCTCCTGATGAAGCGCCGACATCCAGGGCACTCCATCACGGTGGTCGAACGCAACAAGCCCTACGATACGTTTGGTTGGGGTGTCGTGTTCTCCGACGCCATGATGACTGCAATGCGCGTCGCCGATCCCGAAAGCGCCGCCGAAATCGAGGATGCGTTCAATCATTGGGATGACATCGAGCTCATCTTCAAGGGAACGCGCCAGCGCACGAGCGGCCATGGCTTCATCGGTATCGGACGCAAGCATCTGCTCAACATCCTGCAACGGCGTTGCGAGGCGCTAGGCGTCGAGCTGATCTTCGAGCGTGAGGTTGAGTCTGATCTCGATTTTCCGGATGCCGATTTGATTGTCGCCTCCGACGGTGTCAATTCCCGGATCCGCACGCGTTATGCCGAACAATTCCAGCCGGACATGGTGATCCGGCCGAACCGCTTCATCTGGCTCGGCACCAAGAAGTTGTTCGACGCGTTCACGTTCGATTTCCAGAGAACCGAGCACGGTTGGTTCCAGGCGCACATTTACAAGTTCGACAGCGAAACCTCGACCTTCATCGTCGAGACCACGGAAGAAGCCTACAAGGCCCACGGGCTGGACGAGCTCGATCAGCAGGCTTCGATCGACTTCTGCGAAAAGATCTTCGCCGAGACGCTCGATGGCGCGAAGCTCCTGACCAATGCCCGCCATCTGCGCGGTTCGGCTTGGCTGAATTTCAGCCGCCTGATCTGCGGCAAATGGAGCGTGTTCAACGGCAAGTCGCATGTCGTACTGATGGGAGATGCCGCGCACACCGCGCATTTCGCCATCGGCTCAGGCACCAAGCTCGCACTCGACGACGCCATCGAACTTGTCAATCAGTTCGATCGTCATGGTCACGATCTCGCCAACATTGCGACAGTGCTGGAGGCCTATGAGGAGCTGCGCCGTGTCGATGTCGCGCGCATCCAAAATGCCGCGCGGAATGCCATGGAGTGGTTCGAGGTGGTGGGGCGCCGCTATGCCGACACGCTCGAGCCGCCGCAGTTCTTTTATTCTATGCTGACGCGCTCCCAGCGCATCAGCCACGAGAATCTCCGCCTACGCGATCGCACCTGGCTGGAGGATTTTGAGCGCTGGTACGCGGCGCGTGCGGGCATCAATGTCCGGGATGGCGAGCGGGTGCCGCCCCCGATGCTGACGCCACACCGCGTGCGCGGCCTGACGCTTGCGAATCGGATCGTGGTCTCACCGATGGCAATGTATTCGGCGCAGGACGGGCTCATCAACGACTTCCACATCGCCCATCTCGGTGCGCGCGCCATGGGTGGTGCCGGGCTGATCTTCGCCGAAATGACTTGCGTCTCGTCGGATGCGCGCATCACACCAGGCTGTCTAGGGCTCTGGAACGACGCGCAGGCTGAGCAGTGGCGCCGCCTCGTCGATCTGATCCACAGCCTTGGGCATGCCAAAGTGGGCATTCAGCTTGGTCATGCCGGGCGCAAGGGCGCGACGCGAGTCCCCTGGGAGGGAATAGATCAGCCTCTTAAGTCTGGCGACTGGCCGTTGATCTCTGCATCGGCGTTGCCTTACCTCCCTCACAGCCAGTTGCCGAGGTCGATGGATGGCAGCGACTTGGATCGCGTGCGTGACGATCACGTTGCCGCGACGCGTCGGGCAGCTGAGGCTGGCGTCGAATGGCTCGAACTCCATTGCGCTCATGGCTACCTCTTGTCGAGCTTCCTGTCGCCATTGACCAACCGGCGATCCGATAGGTACGGCGGTGGTCACGAGAATCGAGCGCGCTATCCGTTGGAGGTATTCAAGGCGATGCGGGCGGTATGGCCGTCGGAGCGACCGATGTCGGTTCGGCTCTCCTGCCATGACTGGACCGAGGGCGGCAACACGCCCGCCGATGCAGCAATCTTTGCAGCAATGTTCAAGGATGCGGGCGCCGACATGATCGATTGCTCGTCGGGACAGGTCTGGAAGGAGGAGCGGCCGATCTATGGGAGATTGTTCCAGACGCCGTTCGCCGATCTGATCCGCAATGAGATTGGCATCGAGACCATCGCGGTGGGTGCGATCTCGGAGGCAGATCACGCCAACTCGATCCTGGCAGCCGGCCGAGCCGATCTCTGTGCGATCGCGCGGCCGCATCTTGCCGATCCCGCGTGGACCTTACATGAAGCCGCGCGTATCGGGATCACGGCCGTCAACTGGCCGAAACAGTACCTGTCGGCAAAAGTACAGTACGAAACCAATCTGGCGCGTTCCGCAGCGCAAGTGTCAGCAAAATGAGCGCCACCCAACCTCTCGCCGGCCGCCACGCGCTCGTGACCGGCGCCGGCAGTGGCATTGGGGCAGCTATTGCCACTTCGTTGGCGGGTGCCGGTGCGCGTGTCAGTCTAGCCGGCCGTAGACGTCAGCCTCTCGATGACGTCAGTCGCACGCTGCCGAGGGGAGCAAGTCTCGTAGTTGATGATTTCGACGTGACCGATCAGGCGGCGATCGCTCGTGGCATTCAGGCCGCGCGCGAATTGTTTGGGCCGATCTCGATCTTGATCAACAACGCGGGGGAAGCACCCAGTGCGCCGTTCGAGAAGACCGAGGCGGCAGTATGGGCTCGAGTGCTCTCGGTTGACCTCACCGGGATCTTTCTGGTCACTCAAGCAGTGCTGCCGGACCTCAAGCAGCTTGGTGCCGGCGCGCGCATCGTGAACGTGGCATCAACCGCCGGCCTGGTAGGGTACGCCTATGTAACGGCCTATTGCGCGGCCAAGCATGGTGTCGTGGGTCTTACCCGCGCCCTGGCGCTCGAGGTTGCGCGCAGCGGAGTAACGGTGAACGTGGTTTGCCCGGGCTTTACGGAAACGCCTCTCATCGAGCGCGCCATTGACACGATCGTCGCCAAGACTGGAAAATCCCGCGATGCGGCGATCGCTGAGCTCGTCAAATCGAACCCGCAAGGAAGGTTGGTAAAACCCGACGAGGTTGCCGACGCCGTGCTCTGGCTCGTCTCGCCGGGGGCGTCGTCAATCAATGGCCAGGCGATAGTGGTTGCAGGTGGAGAGGTGATGGCGGGATGAGTGAGCAATCTGCAATGCAGGAAGGACGCCGACCGTTCGCGTCCTACGCCGCGAAACACCTAAGATTCGAAGCCAGCACCGATGGGCGTGTTGCGATCATTCGCCTGAATCGTCCCGAACGCAAGAATCCGCTGTCGTTCGAGAGCTATGCTGAATTGCGCGATCTATTTCGTGATCTCGTCTACGCGTCGGACATTCGGTCGGTGGTGTTGACGGGCTCCGGCGGAAACTTCTGCTCGGGTGGTGACGTCTTCGAGATCATCGAGCCCCTGACGCGAATGCGGATGCATGATCTTCTTGCATTCACGCGTATGACGGGCGACCTGGTTCGTGCGATGCGCAAATGTCCGCAGCAGATCATCGCTGCTGTGGATGGAATATGCGCCGGTGCAGGAGCAATCCTGGCGATGGCGTCGGATTTGCGATTGGCCACTCCTGAAGCCAAGACGGCCTTTCTCTTTACGCGCGTCGGGCTCGCCGGGGCGGATATGGGGGCATGTGGCATCCTGCCGCGCATCATCGGTCAGGGACGTGCGGCGGAGCTTCTCGCCACGGGTCGCGCTATGACAGCCCAGGAAGGCCATAGGTGGGGCTTCTACAACGCCCTGCATTCGAGCGGCGATTTGGACGTTGAGGCGGTCGCATTGGCCCGTACTTTTGCCGACGGACCGTGGTTTGCGCACGGAATCACCAAGACGATGATGAACCAGGAATGGGCGATGGGCATCGACGAGATGATCGAGTCCGAAGCGCAGGCACAAGCAATCTGCATGGCCACGGGAGACTTCCGTCGAGCTTTTGAGGCCTTCGCTTCCAAACGCAAGCCAACCTTTGAAGGTGTCTGATGGGATCCCCCGCAAAAACGATTGTTCGCGATTGGATAGAGTGGCCGTTCTTCGATCAGCGTCACCGAGCTCTCGGAGATGAGCTCGACCGTTTCGTAAACTCAGGCGCTATCGCAGCGATCGATCACACCGATGTCGATGGCGCATGCAGAAAAATCGTCCGGGCGTTGGGCGAAGCCGGCCTACTGGATTGCGCGGTTGCTACACCAAATGGTGACGCTGGTTCGATTGACTCTCGATCGATCTGCCTTGCTCGCGAGTCTCTTGCCTACGCCGATGGCCTCGCTGACTTCGCATTTGCCATGCAGGGCCTCGGTTCTGGCGCAATCGCAATTGCGGGCTCGCCCGAGCTTCGGTCACGAGTGCTGCCCAAGGTACGGGCGGGTGAGTGGCTTGCGGCATTCGCCCTTTCGGAGAAGGAAGCGGGCTCGGACGTCGCGGCTATGGCCTGCTCCGCTCGCGCCGAGGACAATGCCTACATCCTCGACGGCGAGAAGACCTGGATCTCCAATGGAGGGATCGCCGACGTCTACACATTGTTCGCGCGAACCGGCGAAGCGCCGGGTGCTCGCGGCATTTCGGCGTTTGTCCTGTTTCCCGATGACCCGGGTTTCAGCATCGCCGAGCGGATAGATGTGATCGCTCCGCACCCGCTAGCCACACTGCGTTGCACTAATTGTCGGATACCCGCCGAGCGCATGTTAGGAACGCCGGGCGGAGGCTTCAAGATTGCGATGCAGACGCTCGACATCTTCCGTGCGTCTGTTGCGGCAGCATCTCTTGGATTTGCGCGCAGGGCACTCGACGAGGCGCTTCTGCACGCGCGAAATCGTCGGATGTTCGGTGCGACGCTGTCGGACTTTCAATTGACTCAGGCCGCGTTGGGCGACATGGCGACCGAGACCGACGCCGCGGCTATGTTGACGTACCGGGCCGCGTGGCGCCGCGATGTCCAGAAGCTGCCGACCACTCGGGAAGCGGCGATGGCCAAGCTGGCAGCTACCGAAACGGCCCAACGCGTGATTGATCGCGCAGTCCAGATGTTCGGCGGTCGCGGTGTAAGAAAGGGGGAAGTCGTGGAGAGCCTCTATCGGGAGATTCGCGCGCTGAGAATTTACGAAGGTGCCACCGAGGTACAGAAATTGATCATTGCACGCGAACTTCTCAAGTCGCGATGAGGACCAGACATGTCGTTACAAGAGCTTGATTGGAATGATCCGTTTGCACTTGAAAGTCAACTGACGGAAGAGGAGCGGATGGTCGAAAAGACAGCCCGAGACTATGCACAAGCCAGGCTCGCGCCACGAGTTAGAGATGCTTTCCGTCACGAGAAGACTGACGTGGCAATCTTCAGGGAAATGGGTGAACTCGGATTTCTTGGATGTACCGTCTCGCCTGAGTTCGGTGGTGCCGGCCTAGGCTACGTTGCCTATGGCCTCATTGCGCGTGAGGTCGAACGCGTCGATTCGGGATATCGCTCGATGATGAGCGTACAGTCGTCCCTCGTTATGACGCCGATTGAATCGTTCGGCTCTGTCGCTCAGAAGCAGAAGTATCTTCCGAAGTTGGCGACGGGCGAGTGGATCGGCTGCTTTGGCCTGACAGAGCCGGATCATGGCTCGGACCCAGGATCGATGGCCACGCGGGCCAAGAAGGTAGCCGGTGGATACTCCCTCAGCGGTAGCAAGACGTGGATTACAAATGCCCCCATCGCCGATCTCTTTCTGGTCTGGGCAAAATCCGAGGATGGTCTAATCCGTGGATATTTGATCGAGAAGGGCGCAAAGGGTCTGAGTGCACCGGCTATTCATGGGAAGGTCGGACTGCGAGCTTCCATCACCGGCGAGATCGTTCTCGACGGCGTGTTCGTTCCGGAAGAGAACGTTTTGCCGAACGTAACGGGATTAAAGGGTCCATTTACTTGCCTCAATTCGGCAAGGTTCGGCATCGCGTGGGGTGCCCTGGGCGCAGCCGAGGCGTGCTACTCCGTCGCCCGGTCCTATGTACTGGAGCGCAAACAATTCGGGCGGCCGCTCGGTGCCAACCAGTTGATCCAAAAGAAGCTCGCGGACATGGTGACTGAAGTCGGTCTCGGTTTGCAGGGGTGCTTGCGGCTCGGTCGAATGAAGGAAGAAGGGCATCCGCCCGTTGAGTTGACCTCGATCCTCAAACGCAATTCATGCGGTAAAGCCTTGGAGATCGCTCGTGTCGCGCGCGACATGCTTGGTGGAAATGGCATCTCAGACGAGTTCGCAGTCGCTCGGCATCTCGTAAATCTCGAGGTGGTCAACACCTATGAGGGAACACATGACGTCCATGCTCTCATCATCGGTCGGGGACTTACTGGGATCGCTGCATTTGCGAACTAGGCGGATGCTTAATAGGAGAATTGGGAACACAGATGTACAAGACTCTACAACCTGAAGGCTGGGCTAAGCCGATCGGCTATGCCAACGGCGTAAGCGCGAGAGGTCGCACCGTCTTCGTTGGAGGACAGATTGGCTGGAACAAGGATTGCAAATTCGAAAGCGACGATCTGGTTGACCAGATCGGTCAAGCTCTTGAGAACATCGTTTCGGTCCTGGCGTGCGATGGCGGAGGACCCGAGCACATCACGACCATCACCTGGTATCTTACTGATCGTCGGGACTATCTGGCACGGCTTAGACAAATCGGAGAAACGTATCGTCAAGTGATGGGACGGCACTTTCCTGCCATGACAGCCGTCGAAGTGTCTGCACTGATAGAAGACCGCGCTAAAGTCGAAGTGCAAGCGACCGCCGTTATTCCTGATTGAGAAGCGTGCCCTACGTCGGGCGATGCGGGCTTCGTGATCTACTGTGCGTCGATGAGGCTACACGGATTTTGCAGCCCGCTGGCCGATACCCAAAAGGTTATACCAATTGCGTGGCCGCGGAAGGGCGAATCGTCGTCACTGGCGGCGTGATCGGCTGGGACGCTGAGGAACGTCTTGCCGATGGCCTCGTGCCGCGCGTCCGTCAGACCTCGAGCAACATCGCGGTCATTCTTGCCGAAGGCGGCGCTCGGCCCGAGCATCTCGTGCGTCTCATCTGGTACGTCGTTGATATGGACGAGTATCTGGCGAATCTGACGGGCTTGGGCCAGGCGGACCGAGAGATATTTTTTTCAGCGATAGCGCTGGTTCAGGTCGTTCGCCTGGTCGAGAAGGCGGCGCGAGTTGAAATCGAGGCGACGACCGTGCTACCGCGCGCTGATGCGCGAACAAGGCTGCAAAGAAAGCAGACTAGCGTTGGCAGAGGCCATGAAGGAGAGTAAGCCGTGAACGAAGTGGTCAAGCTTGAGCGTCATGACGAAGTCGGGATCGTCACGGTCGACAGCCCTCCGGTCAACGCGCTGAGTGCCGCGGTCCGCGGTGGCATCCTGGACTGCATCAAGGCCGCAATCGCCGATCCCGCCATCAAAGGCATCGTGCTGACCTGTGCCGGCCGCACCTTCATTGCGGGTGCCGACATCACCGAATTCGGCAAGCCGCCAAAGCCGCCCGCCCTCAACGACGTGCTGTCCGAGATCGAGAACTCGCCGAAGCCGGTGGTTGCCGCGATTCACGGCACCGCGCTCGGCGGCGGCCTCGAGGTTGCGCTCGCCTGTCATTATCGCGTCGCCGTCAAGGAAGCCAAGCTCGGCTTGCCCGAGGTGAAGCTCGGCCTGCTGCCGGGCGCCGGCGGCACCCAGCGCCTGCCGCGCGCGGTCGGTCCCGAGCTCGCGGTCAAGATGATCGTCGGCGGTGATCCCATTGGTGCGGCGGAAGCGCTCAAGAACGGCCTGATCGAGGAAATCATCGAGGGGCCGGCATCGGGCGGCGAGGCCTTCGTGCGAAAGCTGCTGGCCGAGAAGCGTCCGCTGCGGCGCCTGCGCGACGACGATTCCAAGATCGCGGCGGCCAAGGCGGACCGCTCGATCTTCACCAATGCGGTCGCCGCCATGACCAAGAAGTCGCGCGGCCTGGAGGCGCCGTTCGCCGCCGCCGACGCCGTGGGCTACGCCATTGACCTACCCTTCGACGAAGGCCTGAAGAAGGAGCGCGAGGGTTTTCTGAAGCTCGTCGCCAGCGATCAGTCCAAGGCGCAACGTTATGCGTTCTTCGCCGAGCGCGAGGCTGCCAAGATCGCGGGCGTTCCTGACGGCACCAAATCGCGTCCCGTGAACCGTGTCGCCATCCTCGGCGCCGGCACCATGGGCGGCGGCATCGCGATGTCCTTTGCCAATGCCGGCGTTCCCGTCACGCTGATCGAGACCGGCGAGGAGCAGCTCAAGCGCGGCATGGGTATCATGCAGAAGAACTGGGAAGCGACGGCCGCGCGTGGCGGCATTCCCGCGGATGCGCCCGCCAAGCGCATGGCGCTGATCAACGGCGTCGTCGGCATCGAGAATGTCGGCGATGCCGACCTCGTCATCGAGGCCGTGTTCGAGACCATGGCGGTGAAGAAGGAAGTGTTCGGCAAGCTCGACCAGTACGCCAAGCCGGGCGCCGTGCTTGCCTCCAACACCTCGTATCTGAACATCGACGAGATCGCCAAGTCGACCAAGCGTCCGCAGGACGTGCTCGGCATGCACTTCTTCTCGCCGGCCAACGTCATGAAGTTGTGCGAGATCGTCCGCGCCGACAAGACCGCGCCGGATGCGCTGGTGACTGCGGTGACGATCGCGCGCAAGATTGCCAAGGTGCCGGCCGTGGTCGGCGTCTGCGACGGCTTTGTCGGCAATCGCATGCTCGCCCAGCGCGGCAAGCAGTCCGAGAAGCTGCTGTTCGAGGGCGCGCTGCCGCAGCAGGTCGATGCCGTCGTGACCAAATTCGGCATGCCGATGGGTCCGTTCGCGATGGGCGACCTCGCCGGCCTCGACATCGGCTGGCGCTCGCGGAAAGATCGCGGCATCAAGTCGGAAATCGCGGATGCGCTGTGCGAAGCCGGCCGCTTCGGCCAGAAGACCGGCAAGGGCTACTACAAGTACGAAGCCGGCTCCCGCGCGGCGCTGCCCGATCCGGAGGTCGAGAAGCTGATCGACGAGACGCTGCTGCGCCTGGGGCGCAAGAAGCGCGTCGTCAGCGACGAGGAGATCCTCGAGCGCATGATGTACCCGATGATCAACGAGGGCGCGAAGATCCTCGAAGAGGGTATCGCGGCGCGTCCTAGCGACATCGACGTGGTCTGGCTCTATGGCTATGGCTGGCCGATCTACCGGGGCGGTCCGATGTTCTGGGCCGACAGCGTCGGCCTCAAGCACATCGCCGATCGCCTTTCCTTCTACGCCAAGGAGACCAACGATCCGAGCCTCGAGCCCGCCCCGCTGCTGAAGAAGCTCGCGGCAGAAGGCAAGACGTTCGCGTCACTTGCGGCAGCATCGAAAGCAGCGTGATGAGAGCGGGTATCTCACCACCATCGTCAGCGTTTAGCACGCTGACGATATCAGTTCCCCGGCGAAGCTATCAACGACCTGAGAGGACGGTTACGTACGCCCGGGCAGGTTTTGATGAGCTGAGCGAAAATGCCCGCTGGCTGCTCACGTCGGGGACACCTGGGCTTGCGATTGACGGCAAGCTACCGTCCGACATCGCAGGCCAGGCTGACATGGTGGCCGCAAATTATCGACATGCTGGCGTTAGCCGGATGACAATGCACGTAAAGGTGACGCACTATCTGCTGCGCGCCGAGGATATTCCTGCCTATGTCGAGGTTCGGACAGGATTTCTTTGAGGACGCCCGGCCAGACCCCATGCTGTTGGTGAGCGAATCTGCAGTCGTTTCAAGGAGCTTCCTGCAATTCATCCGATCGAGGACGCGCGCTCTCTGCTGCATCGATGCATGGCGGGCCGATCATTTATCCGCCCTGATCCTGATGAATGCCGGCCCCTGAAATTTCTGGCGTGGTACGATATTCATAAAGAGGGCACGCAGCCATCAGTACGTCGAGGTCACTCAGTTATGAGCTCTCCCATTGGGAACTTCTTCGCCGTCTTTGGGCCGTTGCACCTGATTGCAAGTCTGTGTGGGTGCTATGCGAACCAGATCAACTGAGACAATGGCGATGAAATCTCGCTGCACCCAGCTCACCGGATTGCGCATGGAGCCTCGATACGTCACGCAAAGGCTGAACGGAAGAGCCCGGTTAGATAACTCGCTTTTGAGATACGAGAGCGAGATCGAATACGCGATGTGTAGGAAGGGCCAATATTAATCGCTCTCGGCTAAGCGTTTCCAGCTGGCGTTCGCTGCGTCAACGTGCTCGACCTTGCGGCGAGCCAGCCGAGTGTCGCAATTGGCGTTCATTCGCGAGCGCGGTCATAAGAACATCTTCGGGTATCGAATTGCCCCAATCATTCATGCTGTAGAGGATCCCTTCAAGCGAGAATCCCAGGGGCGTTAGTTCGTAAACCACCCTTGGAGGCGTTTCGGCAAAGGCCGTGCGTATCACAAGCCCATTCTGCTCGAACCGGCGCAGTCGATGAGTAAGCGTGTGTGCGCTGATACCTACCAACGCTTTGCGTAGGTCCATGAAGCGCTGAGGACCGTGCAAAAGCTCTCTAATAATAAGGGTGGCCCAAGGGCCGCCGAGGAGGAGAAGGAAGCGTTCGACTCCACATGACGGTAACTGTGCCTTTCGAGCCATACGAAAGTCCCCATTAGTGCATTTGACGTAACTGATGCCGTAAATGCATTAACATAGACACAGTTGCTGCACTATTGAGATTTTCGTGTTTCATATATTGACCGTTGCTCCGGAAGTGGATCGCTCGGGATTGCTATTCGAACGTATGGGCTCGGCTAAGTCGCATCGAAGCCGCTACAACATGGGCATGAGAGCAGGGGGAGCGATGATATCGAAACCAGGTTTAGGATGGCCCTTTGATCAATCTCCGTTTCACCAAGGCGAGCGGGCGTTGCACGAGCTGTACGGGCGAAGGCAGCAAATTGACTTCGCCGCGCGCCGAGTGATCCAAGACCACTTAACCGAACAGCATCGCGTCTTCTTTGGTCAGCTTCCGTTTGTTCTGATCGGAAGCGTTGACCATGAAGGGCAACCCTGGGCATCGATGCTGGTTGGGCGGCCCGGTTTCATGCACTCGACTAATCCTGTAATTCTTCGCTTCGAAGCGGATCCGCTCCCCGGCGATCCGTTACCTCGCCACTTGGTCGATGGCGCACCGATCGGTGTGCTCGGTATCGAGCTTCCGACGCGCCGCCGCAATCGTATCAGCGGTCGTTTTTTGGAACTGGATGAGAGGGGCTTTGCAATTCGAGTGGTTCAGAGCTTTGGGAACTGCCCGCAGTACATTCAAGGACGCGAGTTGGAGTTTCTACAGGAACGACCGAGCGCGAGCATTGAGCATTCTGATCGGCTTACTCAGCATGACATAACTATGCTTGCTGGTGCCGATGCGTTCTACATTGCGAGTGCCAGTCCGGGCGGACCGGAAGATATTTCGGCGGGAGCTGACGTGTCGCACCGTGGCGGGCGGCCCGGGTTTATTCGTATTGATGATGATAGAACGATTACGACCCCAGACTTTGTCGGAAATTATGTCTTCAACACACTAGGCAACTTGTCAGTAGAGCCGCGTGCTGGTTTGCTGTTCGCGGACTTCAAGTCTGGGGACGTAACCATGATAGCTTGCCGATCCGAGGTGATTTGGGAGGGAGAAGAATTAAGGAGCTTTGCGGGCGCGCAAAGGCTTGTCCGCTTTCACATTAAACAGATTATCAGGTTGTGCGGCGCGTTACCGTTTCGAGCGGTCGGATCGACAGAAGTATCAACCGAGATCGAGGGAACGGGTACCTGGTCGGAGGCGGTACAGGCCCAGAAAGCAAGCCGTGAACTAACGCGGTGGCGACCATTTCGAATTGTCAAGAAGGATAAAGAAAGTAGAAACATTGTTTCCTTTGTGCTTGAGCCGGCGGACGATGGAGGCGTTGCTGCGCACCTGGCCGGACAGTTTTTGCCTATCAAAGTGCCAGCTGGGGATGACGGCTCGCATCTAGTTAGGTCTTACTCGTTGTCTGAGGTGGCCAATGGCCGGACCTACAGAATTAGCGTGAAACGCGACGGGATTGCCTCTTGTTGGCTTCATGACCGTCCCACAGGCGCAGTTCTTGACGTGCTCCCGCCGCGAGGCGAGTTTATCTTCAACACTGCCACTCGAAAGCCAGTAATGCTGATCTCCGCTGGAGTCGGCGTTACTCCAATGGTGGCGATCGTGAATAGTCTTCTAGTCAATGACATGCGGACGCGTCATGCTGAGCCGATCATCTGGCTGCAGGCGGCTCGGAATGGTGGCAATCTCGCTTTTGCTGCACACATAATTCACAAGGTCCGTCATCATGCGAACTTGTCAGCGCACTTCGTTCTCAGTGCGCCAAACCGGGAAGACCAGGCTGGAAGGCTTGCTGACCACGTCGGCCGGATCGACCGCGACGTTCTGGCCCGTTTGTTGCCCACATCCGACATAGACGCGTATTTGTGTGGCCCTGGCGGCTTCATGCAGTCGATCTATGACGCACTCCTCGGCCTGGGGGTGCCGGACCGACAGATTCATTTCGAGTCGTTCGGCCCGGCAAGGGTATTGCGTAAGCAAGAGAAAATACGCCCCGCTGGTTCGAGCCAATTGATCAGATTTGGGCGTACTGGAAAGGCCATCGCCTGGAGTTCGTCTTTTGGCTCTCTACTCGGCGCGGCTGGTGTGGCGGGTGTTACTGCTCCTTATGGCTGCAAATCGGGTGTATGTGGATCTTGTGCCGCGCGCTTGGTCAGGGGATCTGTGACTTATACACTGCCACCTGTCGCCGAACTGGACGATTCAGAGATATTGCTTTGCTGCACGGTGCCGGAGGGCAAAGATGAGGTCGTCATCGACGTGTGAAATTGCGCTTGCTGGAGCAAACCAAGGGAACGTTGGGTGATACGAAGCGATCATCGAAGTCGAAGAACAACATAATGGGAAGCGGTTCCTGGCCGAGGGAGATGGAATCAACAACGCGCAGGAGCAGGCGAGCCCAGTTGGAGTCGCCAAAGTCGATGACATTTTCATCGGCCTCGCGGGAAACCTTGGCGCGGACTTCATCGACCAACGTCTTTCGAAATGGCACGCCATCCTTGTACCGGTGCGTGTCGCATGTAGTGCTGGCCGTCGGAGCTCAAGAATCGCTTCCTGCACGATCCCAGCAGATGCTCGGTCGTCCCCGAGCCGAGTACTCGAACCTCGCGTCAAACGCCAAGTTTACGACGCCGCCGTCCTCCCAGGCATATCGCGCCTTCTGCCGATAGGCGACACTCGTTTCATCCAGAAACGCTGATCTCAAGGTCAAAGCGATAACGATCGACAACGGTGCCGGCGAGATCAACTTTAGTGCAAGTGCTTGTCCAGCGGCCGGCAACGCGCGCCCGCACGAATGTATAGTCGTCGATTAAGGACATCTGCACTTTTGTTCGGCTTGGGAGCGCCATCGCAATCGGGCGTGCGCGGCGTTGTATCCAGACAAAGCCGTAGGACCGATTATAGTGTCCGCAATATCGTGGAACGGCTTACCGTCAACGATGGAGCCGAGGGGGCAATTGGCACAGGCGATACCTCGCGTGTCGAAGAGGGGGCCGTAGTTCATCCCGACTCGGACCCACCACGCCTGAGATGCAGTTGTAGCTTCCCGGTTGCCCATCCTCGGACGAGCCAAAGTCGCTGGCGACGATTGAATAGAGTTTACCTTCATATGCATGAGGCGCCACGTTTAGTGATCAAAGCTGAAATTGGATCGTCGAGTTCGACAGGTTGGCAACTTGAAACTGTCCGCGACCACGCAGGCGGTCTCGATTGCTGGGTCCGTGTCACCAACCCGAGCGGCTCAACCAGTGCATCTGGTGGAGCAGTGTAAGGTGCCGCCCCAATCGGTTGCCAAGTAGCAGCACGTTTACGACAAGATTTTCCCATTAGTGCATTTGACTTAACCGGTGAATCTCTTGCACCAACAAATTCTCAGTGCATGCCTGATACTAAGGAGAGTTCATGGCTTATGTCGTCCACGGCGCCACAGGCGCACAGGGTGGTCCCCTTGAGGCCGTTTGTTAGCTGCAGGGAAGGTGGGTGCTCGGCACGCACGGTAAAGGCGAGCGGAGCGTTCTGGACCACGGCTCCGTGAACTCCCGGCCAACGTTATCGACGAGCGCACCAGCGCACAAAAGCTGCTGGCTGACGCCGCGCACCGTGAGACAGTAGCTCGCCGAAATCTAAAACGTCACACGGGCGAAATGCCTGATCACAAAAACATTCGCTCCGCGGCGCTCGCGCCGTAGCTCCCGCTCCATCAATTTAGCTAGGCCTTAGGAGGTCATCATGAGCATCAATCCTTTCGGCGCTGATCTGTTCGCTGGATTCTATAACGTTAATGATCCCGAGGCCGCGACGCGCCTGGTAGCTGAACGGGTCGCTGACGACTTCGTCGACCATGCGCCGGCCTTCGGGGCGACGCCAAATAAGGCGGGATTCGCCAAGACGGTCGGCTTCATCAACAGCGCATTCCGCCAAGTGTATCACATTGATCGTCTCATCGAGCAGGGCGAGACGGCGGTGGCGATCTGGCATGCGGACGTCACACATGTTGGACAATTTCTGCACATCGCCCCAACGGGACGAAGTTTCCGCCTGAATGGCATCACCGCTTATGCGATACGCAACGGCAAGATCACTGCACATTGGGAACAGTTCGATGTGCTCGCAATTCTCGTGACATTAGGAGTCGTCCCTCCGCTGCGGGGGTAATCATCTCCGTTATCCAGTTGAGGCCTGCTTTCGCTTTTATCCGCGAAAAGCAGGCTCACTGCTATGCCCTAATCGAATTGAGCTAGGTTAGCCCCTTCAGCTCGAAGTGCTGCTTGCTCGCACTCGAAGCGGGCCTGCCGGCGGGCGTCTTCAACGTCGTCGCCTGGCCGGGCCGCGTCGTCGCCGACGCACTGGTCAATCACCTTGATTTCGACAAGGTCACCTTCACCGGGCGTGGGTCGTGGAATGATGAAAGGCGCGGCCGGCAAATTCAAGCGCGTCTCGCTCGAGGTCGGCGGCAAATCGGCCAAACGTTATCTTCGACGATGCCAATCTCGAAGCAGCTTCGAAAGCCGCGGCCTCCCGGATCTTCTCCAACGCCGGCCAGATATGCTCGGCCGGCTCCCGCGTGTTGGCGCAGGAGAGGGCCTATGACGAAGTCGTCGAACGTCTTGCTGCGCGCGCCAAGTCCCTGAAGATGGGCGATCCGCTCGACAGCAAGACTGCGCTTGGCCCCGTCATCTTCGAGAAGCAGATGAAGTCGATCCTCGACTATGTCGACATCGGCCGTCAGGAGGGGGCGACCCTCGTACCGGCGGGAAGCGGGGCGCCGAGCGCGGCTACTTCATTGGCCCTGCGGCGTTTGCGAATGTCGAACACGAGATGCGGATCTCGCAGGGGGAAATCTTCGGCCGGGTTGTCAGCGTCATCAAGTTCAGGGATGAGGCCGGCGCTTTGCGGATCGCCAACGGCACGGCCTACAGCGTCGCCGCTGGCGTCTGGAGCGGCGACATCGGCAAGCTCCAGCATTTTGCGGGCCCGCGTCGGCCCGGTCCGGATGAATACCATGGTTACGCCGACGTGCGCCTGCCCTGGGGCGGCGAACGCGACTCCGGCCTTGGCCGCGAGCACAGCACCGCTGCGCTCGACAATTTTACCGAGTGCATACGTTCCGTTCGTCTGGGGCGCATTGTTCGGGGTCGGCGAAGCGCGCTTCGACGACGCCTATTTCAGCACCAGCTTCTGCACGGCGCGGCCCAAGGAATTCCGCTTCGCCGGAGATACGCCGCAGGCGGTGCGCGTCAGCGATCCCTTCGCGCAGTTCGCGCCGGGCGAAGCCAAGCCGAACAGGAGCTACTCGTCGCTGACGACGTTCGTTCGCTGAGGGAAGACGCCGGTGCAGGACGAAGCCCCCCACCAGACCAGTTGAGATCTATTCCGCGGGACTTTCCATGGTTACTTCCTGCCTGACGTCGTCGCGGGCGAGGATCATCAAGAGGCCGACGATGATGAACTCGACCACGGCAAAGGCAATGAAGGCCCCGGTGAACAGGCCGGCGGAGGCGTCGATGATGGCGCCCATCATCCAGGGGGCCACGAACGCCGAGAAGATGCCGAATACTTCGGCATAGCCGATCGCCGCTGGCGCGAGCGCATCGGAATACTTTTCGCTCAACAGGGCAAAGATCGCGCCGCCGCCAAGCAGCGCAACGCCGCTGAGCGCTGCAAACAACACCAGCATTCCGAATGGCATCGGCGTGACTACGCTCCACAGGAACATCAGTGCCGTGAGGAAGGCAAGGAACGAGGTGAGCTTGATCATGAAGAGCTTGCCCAATCGGTCAGACATGTAACCACCGATCACCAGGAACAGCACCTGAGACAGTCCCATCACGGTGCCGATCACAGCGCCGGATTCCGGCACCATGTGCTGCACGGTGATGAAGGCCGGCACGACCCAGGTGGCCGTGCCGGCGATCGCGAAGGTGCAGGCCACGATGCCGAAGCCGCCCACCGCGATCCATTTCGAACGGAAGATTTCGCCGAGTGGCAGATGCTGTTGTTGTGCCTCGTTGCCCCAGGTGAAGCCGTCGAGGCCGAGCTCGCGCGGATTGTTGCGGACGACGAGCGCGTCGATCGCTGCAACGATCAGCGTGCCCACTGCCAGCACGGCGAAGAAGAACCGCCAGCCGGCTGCGATCGTCAGAGGAATGCCGAGTGCAAAATCCATGGTGATGGCGAGGCTGTAGGCGGCAAGAATGATGCCTACCACCGAGCCCCGCCGACTTTGAGGAAACCAGCCGAAGATCAGCTTCATATTGCCGATGAAGATGCCAGCGTCGAAGAAGCCGATTGCGAGCCGCAGCAATACGAGCTGCATGTAGCTCTGTACGAACACCTGGAGCACCATGCCGAGGCCGGTGCCCGCAAGTCCGATCAGCAGCATATTGCGCGCCGTCATTGCGCGGCTGACCGGCGACCACACCACCATTCCGACGCCGTAGGTCAGCGCAAAGATGCCCTGTGCCAGCCCTGCCTCAGCGGGATTGAGTTTCAGGCTTTCCGAGACGAAGGGCAGTACTGCGGCGAAGGCGTACCAGTCCGCGGCAAGAAAGATCTCGCAGAGGATGGCGAGTGCCAGCATTCCCTTCTGCCATCGTCCAATCCGCTGGCGGTCGCTCTCGGAAATCGTCGTCCAGTTGGTCATCAGCATGGTCATCATCCGTCTTTGCGGGGTGCGTATCGTCGGGGCAAAAGCGCGGCGTCAGGTCGGCGGCGGCAGGAATTCGACCTCGTGCTCGGCGGCGCGTCGCACGACCTCCTGCGGATCGGGGAGGTTATGGATGCGCTCGAACAGCTCCTTCAGCGAGCGCGTTGGAGCCACCCAGAACAGGCTTGTCGCTGTCTCGCCCGACTTGTTGAAGATGCCGTGGGGAATGCCCTTGGGCATGCGCACGAGATCGCCGGCTTTGGCAACGAAATCTCTGCCATCGAGCCAGAGATCGTATCGGCCGGTCAGCACATAGACGAACTCGTCCTGGGTCCGATGCACGTGCGGCGGCACGAAGGTTCCGTCCGGAAACACGGCGTGCCAGGCCATTGAGGCCTCGGAATGTTGCTTGAGCGTGTAGGTCTGGCCCAGAATGTTCCAGACGATGTTGCCGAAACCTTCCTTGGAAGGGGTTACGCCCGGGGGCATCTCGATCATGCTTATGTCCTCTATTGCTGGATTCAATCGGCAAGGAAGTCGATGACGTGTTGCGCGGCAGCGGGCGTCTCTTCGAAGACGAGATGGCCCGTCGCGGGCACCAGCGTCATGCGGGCGTCGGGTAGGCCGGCCCTCCAGGCGTGCGCCTGTGCCGTCGGACGCAACCGGTCAGCCGCGCCCCACAACACCAGCGTCGGCATCGAAATCCGATGCAGCCAGTTCGCAAGCTTCGGATTACCCTGCGGCTCGCTGCGGATCAGCTTGGCAAAGCCCGTGACCTCCCGACCCAGGCGCTCGTCGAAGCTGGGATCGGGCACCTTTGGGAAGTAACGCAGCGCCGCTGCGGGATCGTGCGCGAGATAGGCCGGCAATTCCTGCGGCGCGATCTCGAACAATCCCGGGGCGGGCGCGCTCGGCACCACGAGGCCGGCTGGCGCGACCAGCACCAGCTTGCGCACGCGCTGCGCCTGGCGGATCGCGTACTCTGCGGCGAGCCATCCGCCAAGCGAGAAGCCGGCGAGGTCGAACTGCGCAAGCGCGAGCTTGTCGAAGAGATCCATGTAGTGGAGGACGTGATCCTCGATCGTGTCGATCGCAGCGGCATCACCGGAGTCGCCAAAGCCGACGTGATAGGGAATGATCACGGTGTGCCGCTTCGCCCAGTCGCGCGCCATCTCGAAGCCGGTGAAGGTGCCGGTGCCGTGTAGGAACACCAGCTCCGGACCGCTTCCGATCGTGTGGACGACCGTCCGCACTCCGTTGATGTCGTACTCCGCGCGCGTGAAGCCGGTGAGATCGGGCGAGGGTTTGACGGTATCAAGCATGGCGCTATCTCCGGTTGAGGTCGTCAGGTCGTGTGATGCGAAGGACTCTCATGCGGCGTTCGCCTGGCGACCGTTGAGAAGCATGGCGAACTGCTCGACGGCATTGGCGAGCCGTGCTGCGATGATTGGAGAGAGCGATTCATCCGGCTCGAACTCGCCACTGCTAGCGTAGATCGCGGTCGAGATGGTGCAAGCCTCGAAGAACCCGAACAGGGGACGGAGTTGGTGCTCGACCACCAGCGAGTGGCGCAGGCCGCCGCCGACGGCGGTGAGCAGCACCGGGCGATTGCGCAGCGCGCCTGGTTCGATCAGGTCGAATACGTGCTTGAACAAGCCTGGATAGGAGCCCTGGAATACCGGGCAGCCGATCACAAGGCCGTCGGCCTGCTCGATCGCCTCGACGACGGCGCGGGCCTGGCCGTCGAGGCCGATGCGAGTAAAGGCGGCTATGCCTGAGCCGGCATCAACGAGGTCGAGGACGTCGGTCTCGAGTCCATGCTGCCCGAGCAGGTCAGCCGCGACGGCTTCCACCAGCACGCGCGACTTCGCCGGTCGCCAACTGTTACCGCAGAATCCAACGATGCGGGATGTCCTCACGTTCACGCCCTTCATGTCTGGCCGCACGCTCAGCCCGTTACCCCGAACACGGTCCACTGCGCATCGGGACCGGGGAGACCGAGCAGGGCGCGGCCGCATTCCTCGACGATCTGGTCGGCCATCAGGATGTGCTGGGTGCCGGAGTGGATGTCGCGATAGAACCGCTGCATCGGCGTGTTGTGCAGCGAGGCGCCTCGGGCAGCGCGGTGCGCGAAGGTCCCGACATCAGACAGCACGTCGTGGATGTGGCGCAGCGACAGCTTCATCATGGTCATCTGGTCCAGCGACGGAGGTTCGCCGCTGGCGCAGGTGTCCGAGACCTCCTTCCAGGTTTCGTGCACCAGCGCGCAAGCCGCGCGGAAGCGCGCTTCGGCCTGAGCGAACTGAAACTTGAAGCTCGCGCTTTCGCACGATTTGCCGAAGGGATCCTGGCGCTGGACGATCACCTTCACGAGTTCGTCGAGCATGCGGCGTCCAGCTCCGACCGCCCAGGCCGAATGCGACCAGGCGCTGTAGCCCGCCAGTCCCAGAGCACCCTGCACACCGCCGCGCCGCGGCGCGCCGATGTCGAAGTCGTAGGTCATGTGGGTCGGCACGAACAGCTCGTCGCCTTCGCTCAGCGTATAGTCAAAACTTCCGGTGGCACGCAGGCCGAGCACGTCCCAATTGCCCATCAGCTTGATCGTCGAGCGCGGATGGTGGGTTACGACGATCTTGGGCTTGCCGTTTGGGCCGAGCACCATGTTCTTGCCGGATGCGTCCGTCAGGAAGCAGCCGGAATGCACCCACTCGGCATGCTGGATGCCGCTGCCATAGGCCCAGTTGCCGCGGATCATGTACCCACCGTCGACCGGGCGGGCGAAACCGCGTGGAACGCCGTTGCCGGCAATGGTGATATCGGGGCCGCCAGCGAAGACTTTTCTTATGCCCTCATCCTCGATGTAGATGGCGAGTGTCGTTCCTTCCATGTTGCAGCCGATCGCACACCAGCCAGCGGATGCGTGGGTGTAGGCGAGACGCTCGATCACGGTCATGGCGTCGTAGGGAAGAAGCTCAGCGCCGCCGACCTCCTTAGGAAACAGCATGTTGTAGATGCCGGCCTTGCGCAGCGCGGCCACCACGTCATCGGTGAGATAGCCCTGCGCCTCGGCCTGAGCGGCCCTCGATTCGACCAATGGCAGCAGGGCGTCGAGGCGCGCATGAAATTCGGCCACCGTTGGCGTTGCGGTTGACTTTACGGCGCGCTGCACAGAAAGGCTCATGGTCGATGTCTCCACGTCAGGCTGTTGGTCGCCCGCGCGCATTGACGGCGGCGGGAAGGCTTGGATCGGCGGGAACACGGGGGCGGCTTTTCGCAAAACGATTCCGCCGCGCGCCAATCCAGTTGGCACGTGTGATGAACGGCTTGCGATGGTGTCGACGTGTCCCCGTCGGAACCGCGCAAAGGTCGTCGCGCGATTACGATCGTTGAATGCTAGAGACGAGGCAGGCAAACCGGCAATCCCCCATGATGGGGGGGGCGATAATGGTGCGCTGCCGCAAAGCTGAGCTGTTAGAACGAGGCTTTGACGCTTCTTTTCGCTTGACCAAGCAACAGGCAAGGAAGAAATTTTAGGCTTATAATAATCGGCAATTCCGCGTCGTCGCTTCGGGCACGACACGATCTCGCGAGGAGCGGTGGTGAGAGCCGAGCAGGAGCATTTTGATGGTCTGCCCGAGCGGCTCGCAGATCGGCTGCTCTCTATCGCCGAGAGCCGGTCGGTACGGTCGCTCGGCATTGCCTGCTGTTCCGCGATTGCGGAAATGACGGGATCGCCGACCGTTGGTCTCTATCTGCTCGACGGGCTGACGCCCGAGTTGGTCTACAGTAGTCACGTCGCGGAAGGCCTGCTCGAAAACTACAAGGCCGGCTTCTGGAAGTGTGATCCCGTGCTCGACTGCATCATGACCAGGGGCCGCGCGGCAGACGGTGAAACCGTAGTCGGCCCGCAGCGGTGGCGGCACAGTCCGTCCTTCGAGATGCTGCACGAGTGGGGTCTAGCCTACAACATGGGCGGGCCGCTGTGGTCCAGCCACAAGATCGTCGGCGTGCTGTTCACCGCGACGACAGATACGGACGCGCCCTACACGTCGCGGACACGGCAGCGCATGGAAGTGCTATGCCGTGCCGGTTCGCTTGCTTTGACGAATATGACGAATGCGCGCGAGATCGAGGCGCATCGCGGCCCTATCCCGGCTCCCGAGCCTGCCGCGACGCTTTCGGCATCGCTTCCGCCGCGTTCAGCCGATGTGGCCGTTCGCGTCTGTCGCGGCCAAACCAACAAGGAGATCGCGCGGGAGATGGGAATCTCGGATCAGACCGTGAAGGAGCACGTCGCAA
This sequence comes from Bradyrhizobium sp. T-1, assembly GCF_053592855.1. Taxonomy (NCBI): domain Bacteria; kingdom Pseudomonadati; phylum Pseudomonadota; class Alphaproteobacteria; order Hyphomicrobiales; family Nitrobacteraceae; genus Bradyrhizobium; species Bradyrhizobium sp. T-1. The sequence goes on from NZ_CM132115.1 coordinate 2,589,951, forward strand.
ACCTGTGTCGCCGCTTCGGAGCGCATAATCGCACCGAGCTGGCGGCCTTCCTGCTGAGCCCGGCCAGCCGGCAATAGTCGACGAAAGCACGGGCCGCGCCCGCAATCCCTTGCGTCGCCCTCATTCGCCCTGGACCTATTCCGCCATGCCGCGCCACAGCGTGTCGCGATGCTTGGGGCGGAAGAAGCCGAAATGGCCGATCGCCTTGGCGCCGACGTCGGACGGCTTCACCGTCAGCACCTTCGGCTTGATCGCCGTGAACCCGCCGGCGAGCAGCTTGACCGCGGACCGCGTCGCCCAGGTATCGTCGGAGAAGCGCAGCGCCTGACGCAAATGTGTGGCGGAGATCGTGAATACGTACGTCATTCAGTCCCGCGGCTTTCCGGATGCGCCGCCACGGATGCTGAAGATCGGTTAGGTGCGATTTCTGCTTTCTTCCTACAATAGCGTAAGGGTTGCCGCTTACGCGAGGCAAATGCCTATAACAATGTGACCGCCGCCTCGCTCAGATGAATGGTCTTTGCACCGGCCTTGCTGTCGGGTAGTCGCAGTTCTTTCTGTTCTAGATCCACGTAGCGCCATTCAAGGGTCTGAATCTCAGACAAGCGGCAACCGGTGAGGAGCAGGACGCGGAAAGCGGCAACCGCATATTTTGTCTCCGTCTGATTTGCTGTGCTTGTCCCTTATCCCCAAGTCTCAGCGAGGTTCATCATTTTCGACAGGATTCGGTTCGCCTGGTAGGGGATACGAGAGAAGGACCGTGCAATTCTGCGACGTCTGCCGTCGTCACAGAGCGAACGTGCTGCTTTGGCAAAAAACGGATCAAGGATTAGCTCGACCGAGCGCTGATACTCTGAGCGATGGCTTTGTCGCTGAGAGCAATGCGAATGTCAGTCATGGGGGCGGATGTGAACTGCTAAAACGGTTTTCAAACGGTTTTGGCGAGCCGAGGTGTTTGAAGGTCTGGGTTCGCTGGACTGCGAAGCTATGCGACAAGTCCCTAGAAATAAAAGACCTTCGTGGCCGCTGTCGCGGCGTGGCGTAGATTCAGAAACCGTAGAGAAGCGCCCGTTTTGAACTCTTAATCAGCGGGTCCCAGGTTCGAGCCCTGGTGCGCCCACCATCCCAAGACCCTGCCTAGGCAGGGCTTTTGATTTCAGGCTCAGGTCTAAAACGCGTCTCGTGCGACGTTTTTCGTGGTCGCCCGGCCGGATTGCTGTGCGACTTTCCCTTTGTTCCGTTATCGTCACCCCATTCGATACAGCGCGCTAATCCAATGGTGCAGATCGATCACGTGCTCATCGTAGAATAGGACATTAGGGCGAGCAAAACGGACAATTAGTTCTGCCCGTCGCCGCAGGGTACGGCTTGCCGCAGAATGAGAACCGGATTGTTCGGTTCAGGGGGCAATTCACTCCTCCGCCACCAATTCCGCGATTTTGCTCTCTGTCCTGCGATTTTCACGATTTCGTTTGCCCTATGAGACCGTCGACCAGACAAGGCAGGCGGTTGCAATCGTGTGATCGGCGCGGTACCAAATCGTACCGCATGAGATCGGGCGAAGTGAATGTCCAAGGATTCAACAGCTGAGCCGAAAGGATCAATTCGGGAGCGGATCATGAGTGCTGCGTTCCAGACGATTGCCGAAAACGGCTTCTCGGGATCCAGCACGCTCGATATCGCCAGCCGGGCTCGCGTCTCCAAGCGCGAACTTTACGCTCTGTTCGGCAACAGGGACGACATCCTCCTCGCTTGCATTGTCGAGCGCGCGACCGCCATCAGCGACAGCTTGACGCTTCCAGAGGCTCAGACTGTTCGCGAGCTTACGGAGGTGTTGCGCACGTTCGGATATCGGCTCCTGAAGGGCGCAGCGCGGCCGGATGTGATCACCGCCTTCAGGTTCGCAATCGCCCGAAGCCAGGATCTTCCCGGGGCCGCGCGAACGATCGACAAACACGGCCGCCGCGCCAGCCGAGCCGCACTCTCCCGTCTTTTTGAGCAAGCTAGCGCCAAGGGCTTGGTCAAACCCGCCGATATCGACAAGATGGTGCGGGCTTACTTCGGTCTCGTTTGGTCGGACCTTCAGGTTGGGCTTCTTCTCGGAGTTTCGAAGGTGCCAGGCGACGCAGAAATCCGAGCCCTCGCCGATGATGCGGCCAGCGCGTTCATCGCGATCTACGGCGCAGCCGCCGCCTGATCTGGTGCAGCCGCTACGGCCCTAGGGCCGTACCCACATCTTTCTCAATGTAATCAAGCCTGGGTTTTGCGCCGCTGATCCAGCCTTGCAATTCGATAATGTAGATGGTACGAGTCGGTACCATTTCGGTACGATGTGGTACCAATAGGAGAAGCTCAAATGCATTGGCTCGAGGACTTCACTTACATCGGTATCCTGGCGCGACCGGTTTACGTTGGCTTGGTGTTGCTCGGCTTGGCACTGGGCCTTGGCCGGAGCGGCATTTCCCCCGAACGGCAGCGGGGGTTCTTCCTCGCGATCGCCGTTCCACTGCTCGTCTGGCTCGCGATCGCTTGGTACGCTGCTTACGTGGGGGCCTTCGTTCCCGCGGTGCCGGGACGAGGTTCGCCGGCCGTTCCGCTCGCCATTTTCGTGCCTTTGATCGTCTGGATTGCGGTGCTCAGGCGTTCGAAGGTCATGGCCGCCGTGCTCGACGCCGTCCCTTCATCGTGGCTGATCGGACTTCAAGCATACAGAGTCCTCGGAGCCGCTTTCCTGGCCCAGTGGGCAATCGGAAACGCGTCTGGCGCGTTCGCCATTCCCGCCGGTGTGGGCGACGTCATTGTTGGGCTGCTGGCGCCCCTGGCCGCAATTCTGGTCTCAAGGTTCGGAACGAACCGCTGGATTGGTTACGGCTGGAATGCACTCGGCACACTCGATCTCGTGTCTGCCGTCACCCTTGGCATTCTGAATGGCGCCGGGATCTTGCCTCCGCCCGCCAACGTCCTCGCTCCAAGCTTGGGTGCCTATCCTCTGGTCCTGGTCCCGGCCTTCACCGTGCCTCTGTCTTTCGTGCTCCACTTCCTCTCGGTGTGGCAACTCAGGAGGCGGAGCGCGAATGAGACGACTGCCGTGCGTCCGTCACTAGACCACGAGTTGGTGCTCCAACGGTAGCGATGTGTGGACGGCAGAGACGTAAACGCGCTTTCGCGTGCTTGCGCTCTGCACCAAGTGACGGCCAAGAAGCATGTCGCAGCGCTGGGCAAGCTCTCGAATGCGTCGTGCTTTCCCAATGTCTAGAAGGGATGATTGATGGTGTTTGCAAGCATGATCCAGAACACGCCGATGTGGGTCTTCGTGCTTTTTGCTCTGCTTCTGGTGTTGGGCTTTCAGTCGCTTAAGCCGAGAACGCTTCCACTTTGGCGGCTCCTGATCGTCCCGGTGGTTTTCATCGGCTGGGGTAGCTACGGGGCCGCTATTCGATCCGGCGATCCGGAGCTTGTCGTCTTTTGGTTCGCGGCGCTGGCACTCTCGGCCGTTGTCTCGTGGTGGCTCACCCCTATGGACGATCTTCAGCCGGGGCCGACAATCGGATCCGTCAGGGTCACGGGATCCTTGGTGCCGTTGACGCGGAACATGGCGATCTTCTGGACCAAGTATCTGCTGGCTGTAGCCATCGCAGCTCACGCCTTCGATCAATCGTCACTTTATGAAATCGATGTCGTGATCTCCGGCCTCAGCGCTGGCTACTTCGTCGGATGGGGCGGAAGATTGGCTCTCCGATACTACGGAGTGGCGCAGGACGAACGGATATGATGTTTTCGCTATAGCCGCTCCGCAGAGACGAGATGTCCGCTAGCAATAGTACCGGCCGGCCGGCGAACATGTCAGCCGCAGGGGCTTCCTTCGAATGATCGGAGGCAAACTTAATGTCTCCCAACGAAAACCCAAGAGTCACGCTAGCTCTTGATCGGCGGCTCTCGAACCCGCCATGCCACACAGCGAGATTCGTCTCTATCGCAGCCAAGGCCTGCTCTATGATGATGCCACCGAAAACGCGTGTCCCTTGGACGCTCCACGATAGTGTTGGTCACCTAATCAGCGATTCTATCAGAAGTTCATGTGCTGAAACGTCTCTCTTTCCGGTCGGCACGCCAAGCCCGTTCCTCAGCCTTTCGGAGTTGATCCATTTTAAAAGGGCCTCCAAGCTGATCGCAACGAAGTATCGATCCAACGATCGGACGAATGTTGATCCAGGTCATGGCTGTCTCTTGAGGACGGTTTCCGGATAGCATTCCCTCGTCTCGGCGGTTGATTCTGCTCAAGCGACGAAGCCGGTTTCGGGAGAGAGTGGCGTCCGTGTAACTATGGAACGAAGCCATGTCGTTTGAGCGGGTCCTGCGATGGACCCTGGTTGTGGTTGCAATCGCAGGATTGAGTGCGGGTATTCTCGCGCGGGTGGCGGGCCGGTCTGATCTGGCGGATCTTGCATGGGAACTCGGCACCGCGCCGGTGATCGGCGGACTGGCGGTCTCGATCGTCAGGGATCTTCTGAGCGGCCGACTTGGAGTGGACGCGATTGCGCTGCTGTCGATGAGCGCCGCGTTGGCGCTCGGCCAGCCGCTTGCCGGGGCCGTGGTTGCGCTGATGTATTCCGGCGGCAACGTGCTCGAGGATATAGCGATCGCTCGTGCGGAGCGTGACCTGCGTTCCCTGGTCGATCGGGCACCGCGGCAGGCACATCGCAAGAGCAACGAGGGGATCGAGGAGGTCCCAATCGAGGCAGTGTCGGTCGGTGAAAAGCTCCTGGTGAGGGCCGGTGAGATCGTGCCGGTCGACGGTCTCGTTGGTTCGGCCTCGGCCACGATCGACGAGTCCGCGGTTACCGGCGAACCCATTCCGGTTGAGAAGACACGCGGTAGCGCGGTTCTTTCGGGTTCGCTGAATGCGGGTGAGACCTTCGAGTTGACCGTGACCGCGCCGGCCGGTGAGAGCACCTACGCCGGCATCGTGCGCATGGTGACGGCGGCGCAAACGGCGAAGACTCCCTTTGTGCGGATGGCCGATCGTTTTGCTCTGATCCTGCTGCCGGTGACGCTCGTCATCGCCTTTGTGGCGTGGCGGATCTCAGGTGATCTGACCCGCAGCCTCGCTGTGCTGGTTGCGGCGACGCCTTGTCCCCTGATCCTGGCTGCACCGGTCGCCTTTATCGCCGGGGTGGCGCGAGCGGCCCGGCGCGGCATCCTCGCCAAGGGTGGAGGGGCGCTGGAGGCGCTGGCTCGCGCGCACACGGTGCTGTTCGACAAAACCGGCACCCTGACCGTGGGAGGGGCACGGTTGCTTTCGGTTGAGGTCGCTCCCGGGGAGGACCCGGACGAGGTTCTCAAGCTTGGGGCATCGCTCGAGCAGGCCTCGCATCACGTGCTCGCGAAGACGGTCGTCGCCGCGGCCCTCGAGCGCGGCCTCAAGCTGAAAGCGCCCGAACAGGTCAAGGAGACCATGGGCACCGGCTTGAGCGGTCTGGTCGACGGACGCCAGGTCACCGCGGGCTCGCGAGAGCTGCTTCGCTCGCATCCCGAACTGTCGCCTTGGGAGCTGCGGGCGATCCGGCGCGCCTCGTGGCGCTCGGCGCTGATCGTCTTCGTCGCCGTGGACGGGCGTCCGATCGGCGCGCTGCTGCTGGCCGACGAGTTGCGGGCTGATACGCCGCGGGCGATCCGGCTGCTGCGCGATGCGGGCATCGCGAGAATGGTGATGGTTACGGGCGATCGCGCCGCGGCAGCGCAGGCCATCGGTGCAGCGCTAGACCTCGACGCCGTGCTGGCCGACCGCGTTCCTTCGGACAAGGTCGAGGCAGTCCGCACCGAGCAGCGCCTGCATCCGACCATCATGGTCGGCGATGGCATCAATGACGCCCCTGCACTGGCCGTGGCCGATATCGGTGTCGCGCTTGGCGCGCGCGGTGCGACCGCGTCGTCCGAGGCTGCCGATGTGGTGATTTTGGCCGACCGGCTCGATCGCGTTGGCGAAGCGATCATCATCGCACAACGAGCACGACGCATCGCCTTGCAGAGCATCGTTGTCGGCATGGGGTTGTCATTGGTGGCAATGGTAGCTGCTACCGTTGGTTGGCTTGATCCCGTGCCTGCGGCCATAGTCCAGGAGGTAATCGACGTTGCAGTCATTCTGAACGCATTGCGGGCGCTCACTCCGGCCCTTGCCCGCGGCGGTGCAGGCATCACCGTGGAGCAGGGGTTGGCATTGCATCACGATCATCAGGTCCTCTTCAGGGATCTCGACCGCTTGCGCAAGATCGTCGATGCGTTGGACGATGCGACGCCCGAGTCCGCCGTGGGGTTGATTGGGGATGCTCAGTGCATCGTTCAGAGCAGCGTTGTCATGCACGAGCGCGCGGATGAGGACAGCGTCTATCCGAAGCTTGCGGAGGTGCTCCGCGAGCGCCATGGCCTCTCTGCCATGAGCCGCGCCCATCGGGAAATTCTGCACCTGACCCGGCTGCTCGATCGGATCGTGGAGGATCTGCCGTCAGAGAAGGTCGACCGCTATCTTGTCCGAGACGCCCAGCGGGTGATCGAGGCGATTGAAACGCTGGTGCGCATGCACACGGCCCAAGAGGAGGATATTTACGAAGCCGTGGCGGCATAGGCGACAGCGGAGCTGTGCGATCCACGCCGAACGCACATCGCTGCGCTTGCCTGGATTGGATCGAGGTCGCTCAGCGCTCCTGACCCATTGATTTGCATCAGTGCGCGGGTTGGCCTCGTTGCTTTGATAGATTTTGGTCAAACACAAGCCGCGTGGGAGCTAAGGCCGAACCGAAGGATCGGCACTTGTTTCGCTACACGAAGCCGGAGGAACACCCATGCGACGTCGAACCATTGCTATGACGCTGTTATTTGCCACCTTGAGCTATCCCGCTCTGGGCCAATCGGCAGCCGATCACGAGGCCCACCATCCCGGACAAGACCAAGGGTCGACTCCCGGCCAGACAAATTCTCCAAGCCAGTCGGAACAGCGACAGGGGATGAGCAGCGGAGGCATGATGGGAATGATGGGTCCCGGAATGAAGGGCCGTGGCACGATGGGGCCACCCATGATGTTTCGGATGATGTTCGCGCTGATGGATGCTGATGGCGACGGTACCATCTCATTGGCGGAGTTTCAGGTCGCTCACGAACGAATTTTTAAGGCAATGGACAGCAACAAGGATGGCAAGCTGACCTTGGAAGAAATGCTGGCGTTCATGCACGGGACCAGGAACTCGGTTCCGCAGCAATAGAGCCGTTCGGGGAGGAAGCATAGCTCTCGCGCCGAGCCGGCCTTGGCTTGCGTGACGCCTCAGGACAATGCGCGGCAGCGCGGCTGCCAGCCCGCATGGGTCAAAATACTCGCCATATTGAGCGAGCGCCCGCACGATCTTTATTGCCCCGCGATTGCGGCCAGGCAGCTTGCAATTTCCGGCCACATCATCGATCTGCGTTTGGATACGGGTCAGCAATAAGCCGCGCGGTAGTAGTGCCTCTGCGCTGCGTCGTGAGGTCCGTGTCTTTCAAAACCTCTAGGTAGTGATCGACGTTTGTCCGGGCGATGTACTTGTTGCGACAAATTGATCGCTTCGACCATCCTCGCGCGCGAACGTCGTGCGGAATTCAACGCGTTGGCGTTGGCGTTAAGGTGTTGCAGCCTAGATCGGTGAGGGTGGCGCGGCGTTTGTATTTCGGCTTCATTTTGTGCCGCTTTTCTCTGTGGGTGGCTTCTTTTTGGCCTTCGGCTGCTTGATCGTCTTGGCGTCGTCCCTTGCGGCCTCAATCTCACCTTCATCCGTCAGTCCATCGTCATAACTTTCGACACGGCCACCTTCCACCTTGTGGGTCGGAAATGAGACGTAATCCAATGCTTCCGGGTTGAGGAACACCGTTTGGTGATAGCCCTCATACGGCAAACGGATCAGGCCGGGCTCGGGATCGCTGTAGGGTTGGTGTTCGTCCTCAAGCTGCTCCCAGCATTCGAACAGGTTGCAGTCAACGTACCCAATCTCCCGGCGCTTGCCGTTCGAAAACTGGATCGTCACGGTGTGGGCCAAGGCAAGAATTTCGGCGGTGTCCGCCGCTCGTGCGGCCTTTTCAGTCTCGAGTTCCTCCAGCTTGACGTGGCCATCAGTGACCAGCTTGTCCCACTGTTCTTCTGTGATCATGATCGCCTTACAGACGCGCTCGACCTGCTCCTTGGGATAATCCGACGTGAAATCGCCGGCCCCAACCCCCCCCGGTTCTCGCAAAGAAGTTATGCGCATAGTTTCTTTAGTCGCAAGGAGGCTGCTTCATCGTCGGGCTCAGCGCAACATCCGGGCTCGCCCGGAGTTGACCGGCCCTTTGGGCCATCCCATGGTTGATAAGAACTTAGTCCTATTGCCGGCTCGGCCGTTCGTCAGCCCGGAGCTTTGACAACCGCTTCATCGGAGAAGCGGGCGTCTGTTGGCGATAGATTTCACCACATTGCATGTATCTCGCAGACCGCCCGTCCATCGGGAAGGAGCCCTCGATGTTTGCCGAGCTCGATAGCGGCAAGGACAGCCACGAGCGTTTGCTGAGCACCTTCAGGGTGCTCGTGCCCGACGTGAGGATCGAGCTGAACGGGCCCCGCAGGGCAGGTCAGTGGCGTGCCCAGTTCGCCATGGCCAACAGGCTCTCCTGGTGGCAACTGGAAACGGAAACCGAGTGGACCTGCTGGCCGGAGCGCGACGAGGAGAGGTTTTGTCTCGTCTTCCCGGCCTCTGGCACGTTTGGCGCTCAGATCCGCGGCAAGTCCCTGCAAGCCGATTCGAGCCGCGCCCTGGTGCTCGGCGTTAAGGACATTTCGAAGACGTGGGCGCATGGCACCGACGATCGGCATGGGCGCATGTCCTTGAAACTCAAGGCGGCGGACGTCAGGAGAACCCTCACCAGCATCTTCCAGGATGCCACGCTGGAGAACATCGAGCTCGATCCGCTACTGGACCTCGACAGTCCTGCAGGCCAGACCCTTGGGTCTCTGGTCCACGCCATCGCAGCGGCAATGAAGGACGAGTCGATCAGGTCGGCGAAGGCGATCGCGCTGCTCCGCGAGGCCATACCCCGATTGGTCTTCAAGAATTTTCCACACCGCTTCATTGACCGGCTGGCCCGTCACGGAACGGACGCTTCCCCCCGCCAGATTAGGGCCGCCGTCGATTTCATGCGTGCACATATGCATGAGCCGCTCACGCTCGCGGAGATCGCGGAAGCGGTGGGAATCGGCGAGCGCTCGCTGCAGCACGGCTTCAGGACATTTCGGGCAACGACGCCTGTGGCGTACTTGCGCGATCTTCGCCTCCAGCAGGTGCATGCCGAGCTATCACTGGCCGAGAACACGCTGCCGGTGGGCGAGGTGGCGCTGAAATGGGGCTTCACGCATATGGGGCGCTTCGCGGCCAAATATCAGGCCGCGTACGGCCAGTCGCCTTCCGAGACCCGCAGGGCAGCGCGCGGGATGCGCTCTTCCGAAAGCAACTGAGCAGAATATCTGGCCTTAATCCGCAACATGTCGGCGGACGCCGCGGACACGCATCGTGGCGCGAAGCCGCCGCCATCGACCGTGCGTCGGATCTATCCAGTTCGCGAAGGGGCTGTCCGTATCCTGCAAGCAGCACTCCGCGGGCAATGTTTGATTATCCTTTGAGGTATCTCTTGGTGCGGCACAATTTGGCGATCGTGGCGATCCGCGATCCGATTGCGCGCAAGGGGAAGATCATGGGAACGGTCGTCAGATTTGAAAAGCAGGTGGATTCGCTGGCGAAGCTGCGGCGGCCGGACCTCGCGCTTGACGTTCAGGCGAAGCTCCAAATCGATTCGAGCCGAATTGAGCAGGCGACGTCCGCCTGCGAGATCATCGTTGGTTGTATCGAAAGTCTGCAGTGCAGTCTTATGACCCTCGATGGTTTGCAGTGCGCGCTTCTCGCGTGCGAAGACGGTGAGCCGACCGAATTGTATACGACGGAGATCAAGTCCCAGCTCTCCTCGCAACTTGCGAGTGTTGCGGGCATCTTGCGTACGCTGGGCGACGCCTCTGAGGAGATTTCCCGGGTCAGCGCTCTGACGCATCAGGCGCTGACGTGATTCTCGCGGTCCATGTATCGTGGAACGATGGATGGACCCTGCATTGTGAGGCTAATAGCTGCCAAGGGCACGCTTGACGGTCTCGGAGGGAGGGACGCCAAAAGTCGCGCGATACTGCGCCGCAAAACGGCCCATATGGGTGAAGCCCCATTTCAGCGCGACTTCGTTGATCGGAAGGCGGTTTTCGGGGCGCGCCAATTCCGCATGAACGGCTTCGAGCCTGATCTGTCGCAGATACATTGCAGGCGTCGTATCGCGAAATCTGCGAAATCCTAGCTGCAGGTATCTTTCGCTGATCCCGACAGCCGCGGCGATGTCGATCATCGTGAGGGGGTGATGCAGATTGGCGCGCATGTAATCGATGGCACGCTGAATGTGCCGAGGCGCAACGTCGCTCGAATATTGATCCAATTTGTCGATGAAGCGATGCGGCACACTCTCGAACGCCAATCGCAGAGCGGCCTCCGTGAGCAGGGCCATCGCCTTCGGCGAGAACCTCCCTAGTTGCTGCCCCTGCGTGGCCGAAACGATCGTGCGCGACAGTTGAAGGAGAGTTTGACCCGTGTAGGTCGACAGATCGACCGTCGGCGTCAAGTCCAGTTTCGTCAAAGGCGCATGGCCGAACATCGCGTTGAGCACGCCCGCGACGACACTGGCATCGAACCGCAGCATGACGTTCGCATAGCTTCCGTCTACCGCCTTCATCTGATGACGCCGCAACATTGATAGCGGAGCGAGGGCGATCGTCGATGGCGTTCTCTGTGCGTTTCGCGTGCCAACGGTTATGTCAGCAGCGCCGGCGGAGAGAAATGCCATGACGAGGTCGTCCTCGGGCGATTCCGACGAGTAGGACCAGTCAGCGGAATATCGCGTCCTCCAGACGCTGACGCCTTGTCCTGCCGAGATATCCGATCGCCAGAGAAACGTGGCATCGGAGCTTGGAGGGGAGACCTTGATTGAGAACAAGTGCGCGCCAAACGAGGCAAGCAGGTCTTCAAAGCCTGCTCCGGACAGGACGGGCGCCTCTTCGAATGCATCTTGCAATATAGATCTCACCACACGCCGTTTCGGCAGTATAGTTCCATCGCGCGGCGAGACTTTCGTTTCAACCAGCTTGCGAAGGCAAAGCGGTCGGATCCTATCCAGTTTGCGCAAAAGCTGTCCGGATTACGCAAGTTGGCGGATCGAATGTCCGGGGTCATGGACGGAGCCGAGATAAGCGGCAGGTCTCGTTCTGGTGAGAAGGTACGGCTGTCGCTGCGTGGGCGGAACGCCAATGCACCGCCACGTGCTGCACGAGGTCGGTGCAGGTCTGACATCCGATTTCCGAACAATCAGTCCGGATCGCGCAACCGCGCCACTATAGTTAAGCTTTGATTTGATCTCCCCGCGTCTATTTCCCAACAGCACTGGTTCGCGGATGCATTCACGCTCGCGGCCGTCTGTGCCTCGCCAGCGCGGGGACGTCGAATACATTGTGGGGGACTATGACTGACAACTCGAATGACCGTACTGATCGCGAGAGCCGCCTTCGCTTCTTGCGCATCGATCAGAAGACTGGCGCGGCGCTACGCGAGTTCTGGCCGGTCGTCGAAAGGGCGCTGCCTGCAATCCTCGAAGGATTCTATAAACATCTTGCGGACAACCCGGCATTGGCGAAGCTGGTCGGCAACCAGATGGGGCGTCTGCAGGGCGCCCAATCTGCACACTGGGCACGTATGTTCGACGGTCATTTCGATGGCGCCTACGTTGAGGGTGTTCGAAGGATCGGCCTTGTGCACAGCATGATCGGGTTGGAGCCGCGCTGGTACATCGGGGGCTACGCTTTCGTGCTGTCGCACCTCACGGACCTCGCGATCTCCACCTATCGGTGGAACAGGGCCCGTCTGCGGGACGTCATCACTGCCGTGGACTGTGCCGTGATGCTCGACATGGATTTCGCGATTTCGGTCTATCAGGAGGCTCTGCTGGACGAGCGGGCAAAGCGCCAGAGGACCGTCGACGGCTTGATCGTCGACTTCGAACGACAGGTGACCGTCGCGCTGGAGGCCTTGTCAGTGTCTTCGACCGAGTTGAACGATACCGCCGGCACCATGGCGCAAACTGCGGAGACGACGACGCACCGGGCGAGCAATGTGGCGGCGGCCTCGGAATTGGCTTCGACCAACGTTCAGTCCGTCGCCTCGGCCAGCGAAGAGATGGCTTCGTCCGTGACCGAGATCGGCCGGCAGGCCGACGAATCGACACGGATTTCGACCGAAGCGGTTGAACTTTCGCGAAGTGCCGATCAGCGCATTCACTCGCTCTCCGAGGCTGCGTCGAAGATTGGCACCGTCGTCGAACTCATTAACACGATCGCCGGGCAAACCAATCTGTTGGCGCTGAATGCCACGATCGAGGCGGCGCGTGCGGGCGAGGCGGGAAGAGGTTTTGCCGTCGTTGCGTCCGAGGTCAAGACGCTTGCCGAGCAGACCTCAAAGGCCACGAGCGAGATCGGGCAACAGGTCGCCGGAATTCAGACCGCAACGCAAGAGGCCGTCACGACGATTCGCGAAGTCAGTCAGATCATTCGCCGTATCTCCGAGATTGCCTCCGCGATCGCCGGCTCCGTGGAGCAGCAGGGCATTGCAACGCAGGAGATCACGCGCAATGCGCAACAGGCGGCCAGGGGCACGGGCGACGTTTCCTCGAACATCGCCGGTGTGAGCCATGCCGCGGACGAGACGGTGGCCGCATCGAGTCAGGTGCAGCGCGCCTCCTCCCTGCTTGCCAAGCAGGGCGAAGAGCTGGGCACGGAAGTGCAGCGGTTCCTGAAGGGTATCCGCGCGGCGTGATCGAGCCGGATCAGGTTTGCCTCGATTCCGGTCAGAGCCATCCTGTCTTCCTAGGGTTGCCGACGGAGGACGTGGGACGAGCCAGCGCGCCTGGCTGTCTCCGACGGAGCAACGCCGAAGGTTCGGCGATACTGGGCTGCGAAGCGTCCCATGTGGGCAAATCCCCACTTCAGGGCGACTTCGCTGACCGGCAATGTATTTCCGGGCGACGACAACTCGCTGTGGACCGCGTCGAGTCTGACGCCCCGCAGATAGTATGCCGGTGACGTCTCGCAGTGCTTGCGGAAACCAAGCTGCAAAGAGCGGCTGCTGATGCCGACCGCTGCCGCGATGTCGGTTATCGTCAGCGGCAGGTGAAGATTGGCCCGCATGTAGTCGATCGCCTGCTTGATCTGCTGCGGCGCGACAGCTCCGTTTTGCTGCTCGAGCTTCGCAGAGAGGCGGTGCGGCACCTCTTCGAGAATCAATCGGAGGGCGGCCTCCGTCAGCAAGGTCATGGCCTTGGGTGACCGCAGGAGCAATTGTTCGTCGCGCATGCCGCTCGCCAGTGCACAGGCAATCGACTGCAGGGTTCTTCCCAAATGGCTCGAGAGATCGATGGTGGGCGTGAGATTGAGGCTGGTCAGCGGCGCTCCATCGAACATGTCGACCAGCAGCCGGGCCACGGTGCCCGCGTCGAAGCGCATCGTCGCTCCGGTAAGGCCTTCGTTGCGAACAAATACGGCCTGCCGTCGCAGCATCGGCTGCGCGTAGATGGCCAGGCGCGAGGTGGTCTGCTCAAAGGTTCTCGAGCCGATCGTCAGTTCGGAGCCGCCCGCATTGAGAAAGCATAGGTTTAGGTTCTCGGTATCGTTGTCCGAACCGTAGGACCAGCTGCTCGAATACGCTGCGCGAACGACGCTCACGCCCGCTCCCGCCGCAAAATCCGACCACCACCGGAATCCGGCACGCGGATTCGGCGGGGTAATTTTCAGGGGCAGCAGGCGCGATCGGTAGTAGGCGAGGAGATCTTCGAAATTCGAACCTTGAACGACTGGAGTTTCGCGAAGTGGATCCTTTGGCAAGTCGTAACTCGTCAAGAAAGAGATCCCGGCAAGCAGATGCAAGCACGAGCACGCACGAACGTTCAAGTCCTACGAAGGTTATCCCGCCATCTCACTCGGATTCCGATTGGATCTGTTTCACTCAACCTAGGATTGAGTGATGAGCGCTCGCAGTTCCGAAAATATCGCCTCACGATATCCGATATCCGAAAAGAGTGGCCGTATCCCGCAATCCGGCAAGCAATCTGCGTGCCGGGGTGCCGTGTATCGCCTAGCTCCGTGCCGGGGTCAGAAGATGAAGGCAGCGGGTTCTGCGCGAATCGGCAGAGGCAGTTCTGCAAAGGGCGAGGTCGCACCCGTATCGGCCGATACGACGGCACCAAGCCGGGCCTCGATCCAGTGCCACAGGCGATGGATCTCGTCTGAGGATTTGCTCTTCGGCGCGTACTCGCTGACCGCCAGTCCGGCACTCAACGCATCCTGGTGATCATTGCGCGTGACGATGAAGGGACGCGCGAGCACGTCACCGAGGTCGACCGCCGCCTCGTCCGCAAGCGTTTCGGCGGCGTCGTCGGTGCGGCGGCCGCGGCTGGGCACCTGGTTTAGAACGAATGCAAATGGCTTATTCCAGGCCCGAACAAGGCTGAGCGTCGATGCCGTTGCTTCGATATCGGCCGTGGTCGGTCTGGTCGGGATCAGGCATAGGTCGGCATGGCGAATCGCCGCCGTCCTTGCCGAGCTGACACCGCCCGCCGCATCGATGATGGTCACCGTCACGCCGCAATCCCTGAACGCGCGCAGGCGTGGCTCAATCTCCTGGACGGTGTGGACGGTCTCGACAATTGGCTCCGCACCGGCACGGCGCCTGCGCCAGCTTGCGAGCGTTCCCTGCGGGTCGGCGTCGATCAGCCGAACATTGTGTCCGGCCTCCTTCGCGGCCAGCGCCAGGCTGATGGCGAGCGTGCTCTTGCCGCTGCCTCCCTTTTGAGTCGCCAATACGATCGTGTGCATGGGTTGAAGTGCCATATGTGCCTTCCATTGGTTGGAGAAACGGGACGCAAGGAAAACGCAACTGCACTGAAGGCTGCTCCGGCGAAGCGACGAGCCCACCTCGCCATATCTGCAGATTCCGGGTTAACAGTTCACTGAGCAAGCGCGCCTTCCATCGCCAAACCCATGCGCGAGCTATCCGGATTACGAACGCGACATCCGGATCGCGCATTGGTCGCGAAGCAAATTCATGCATGCGGAGGGACCGCGACACGAGTGCGTATCTCGGTTGCGCATAGAGAGAGCGAGGACAACGCGAACGCGAGCGCAAGCAGCTCCGCAAAAACACGGTCTTCGCATCCGCTTTCCGCAAATCCTATCCGCATCACGCAAGTGAGACGCGATAGTAAGATTTGATTTAACTCCCCCACCTCAAGTTGGCGAACACGTCGAAATCACAAGCAGTGTGGTCGCGATCGTTTCGCGGTGTGAGGAGGGGACCGAAGGCTTCATGAAGATCTCGGTTGGGGATTCGGAAGGCCGCGTGCGGTTGCAGGGGAGTCTCACCCTGCGCGACGCAAAGCAGGTGCAGGGATTGCTGTTGGACGCCATCAGCGCCTCCCGCGAAATCGAAATCGATGTCAGCGACGTCAGCAGCATCGATGTCAGCATCATTCAGTTGATCGTGAGCGCGCGTAAGAGTGCCGAGCAGCGTGGGCGCAAGCTGACGCTTGCAACGGGATCTAGCGGCGCGTTCAGGGCCACGCTGGCGAAGACGGGATTTCTCGGTGACGACGGCTCCTGTCGTCGCGTCGACGAAGAATTCTGGGCCGGTGGCGAGTTGCAGAAGGCGGAGATTGGAGCATGAGCAAGAGCGTTCTGGTGGTCGACGATTCCGCCTCGATCCGGCAGATGGTGTCGCTGACACTGTCGGGAGCGGGCTACGCCACGCTCGAAGCTATCGACGGCGAGGACGGTTACGCCAAGGCAACGGCCAACCCGATTCGCGCGGTGGTGACCGATCTCAACATGCCCAGGATGAACGGGATCGAGTTCATCCGCAAGTTTCGCGCGCATCCATCCAGCACCGGCGTGCCGATTATCTTTCTCACGACGGAATCGGACGAGGACATGAAGCGTCAGGCAAAGGAGGCGGGCGCGACGGCCTGGATGGTGAAGCCATTCAAGCAGGACCAGCTGCTCGCCGTCATCAAGAAGGTCGCCGGCCCATGACGGTGATGGATCCCCGGGACGTCTTCCATCAGGAAGCGCGAGAGCTTCTCGACCAACTCGAGGAGGCGCTGCTCGATCTCGGCACGTCCTCAGACGATCGCGATCTCGTCGATTGCGCGTTTCGGGCGCTGCACACTATCAAGGGGTCGGGCGCAATGTTCGGCTTCGACGAGGTGGCAGGCTTCGTCCATGAGTTCGAGACCGCGTTCGACCGTGTGCGCAAGGGCTCGGTGGCGGTCAGTCCGCCACTGGTCCAGGTGGCGCTCGCCGCAAAGGATCACATCGCCCGGCTGATCGCCGAGCCTGGCCTGCACGCTGCGGATGGCGAAACGATCCTGAAAAAGCTGCGTGCGATCGTTTCGAGCGACGAGGACAGCGGTCGCTCCGACAGCTTCCCACCCGCGGATGCCCAGGCGAGCGCAGCCGAACCGTCACGAGTCCAGAGCCCGCTCCAAACATGGCGGGTCAAGTTTCGTCTGGCCGAAAACGCGCTCGTGCTCGGTGCCAACCCGGTTCTGCTGCTCAATGAGCTGCGCGAGCTCGGCCCTTGCGAGGTGAGCGTCGCGGTCGATGCGGTGCCTCCGCTGGAATCGATCGATTCGGAGGTCTGCTACCTGGATTGGGAGGTCGTCGTCAGCACAGATCGCCCGCGCCAGGCGATCGATGACGTATTCATCTTTATTGCCGACGGGATGGAGCTGTCGATCGAAACGCTAGCCGGGACCGTCGCTGAATCGCCGCGCGACGACAAGGCTGCGACGACCAAGGCGGTCGACGTCGACAAGCCGCGCGACTCCACCGGCGCGGGCGCAAAGGGTGGCACCTCGGTGCGCGTTGCCGCGGAGCGGCTCGACGAGCTGATGGATCGCGTTGGCGAGCTGGTCATTGCCCAAGCAAGGCTGTCTCAGCTTGCCGTCGCCTCGGACGATGGCAATCTGAAGAATGTTGCGGAGGAGATGGAGCGCCTGGCTTCGAGCCTGCGCGACACCACCATGGGAATCCGCATGGTGCCGATCGGCTCGTTGTTCGGTCGCTTTCGCCGTCTCGTCCACGATCTCTCGCACGATCTCGACAAGGAGGTCGACTTCGTGACCGCCGGCGAGGACACCGAGCTCGACAAGACGGTAATCGAGCGTCTGGCCGACCCGCTGGTTCATCTGATCCGCAATTCGATCGACCATGGGCTGGAGGTTCCGAGCCGACGGATTGCCGCGGGCAAGGCCGCGCGCGGGCAGGTGCGCCTGTCCGCCGTGCACACCGGCTCGGAGGTGGCGATCTCGATCGTCGACGACGGCGCGGGCCTCGACGCCGATCGAATCCGCGCCAAGGCCGAAGAGGCCGGCCTGATCGCGCCCGACGCAAAGCTTGCCGACCACGATCTTTTTCAAATGGTCTTCCATCCCGGATTTTCGACCGCGAAGGAGATCACGGCTTTGTCCGGTCGAGGCGTCGGCATGGACGTGGTCAAGCGCACTATCGAGGGCTTGCGCGGCCGCATCGATCTCGGCTCGAGACCAAGTGGCGGAACGACGGTGACGTTGCGACTGCCGCTGACGCTTGCCATCATCGAGGGCATGCTGGTGCGGGTCGGGCAGGGCCGCTACTCGATTCCACTGTCGGCGGTGGAAGAGTGCGTGGAGCTGCCGAGGGACGCGGAAGCTGGCAATAGCGGCCGCAACTTCCTCAATATCCGCGGCCATTTGGTGCCGTTCCTTCGCCTGCGTGAATTGTTCAAGACCAGGACCGCGATCGAGCCGCACCAAAAGGTGGTGATCGTGTCGGCCGGCGAATCCCGGGTCGGGTTGGTGGTCGACCAGGTGATCGGCAACAGCCAGACGGTGATCAAGTCGCTTTCCAAGCTTCACGCCGACGTCGAAAACTTCTCGGGCGCGACCATCCTTGGAGACGGCACGGTGGCCCTGATCCTCGACGTCGCTCATCTCGTGAGCTTCGGTCAGGAGTTCGAGAGCCGCCTGCGCGATGAGCGGATCGGGAGGGCGGCATGAGAACTGGTATTCATCCCGGTCATGCCGGCCGGGCGATGACGGCGCTGACGCTCCGCCTGCAGGATGAGGTGTTCGCGATCGACGCCGAAAGCGTGCGCGAGATCCTTGACGTGGTGCCGATCACGGAAGTCCCGAATGCCAACGCGTTCGTCGGCGGGTTGATCAACGTGCGGGGCCGCATCGTTCCGCTCGCCGATCTGCGCCTGTTGTTCGGCATGGACCGGCCGCCGCCGGACGTGAATACGAGGATCGTCGTGATCGAAATCGATCTCGACGGCGAGCCGACGATTGTTGCCGTTCTTGCCGACCGCGTGCACGACGTGAGCGAGATCGAAGCAGCTACGATCGAGCAGGCGCCGAAGATCGGCATGCGCTGGCGGCCGGAATACGTTCACGGCATCGGTAAGCGTGGTGACGAGTTCATTATCATCCCCGAGATGGGGAGAATTTTCGCAACGGGCGACGCTGGGCCGTCCGTTTCTCAGAAAAGGGGTTGACTATGAGATTTACGCTGAAGGCAAAGCTGGGGGTGACGTTTGCCGCCATCCTGGTCATGACCGGTGTCGGCATGGCGATGGGGATCAATGCCCTCGCCGGCATCGACGATAGGCTGACGGAAATTGTCGCGCGGACCGCGCCGCTCAGAGATGCCGTTCAAAGTTTGAGCGCTGACCAGCTCCGCATTCAGCGCGAGCTTCGCTATCACCTCCTGAACAGCGATCCGGCTGACGTCAAGGCGGCCGAAGAAAATCTGGCCAAGGCGCGAGACGGATCCAAGGCGGCCCTGGAGAACGCGCGCCGCTTGGCTGATGCGGAAGGCAATCGCCTGCTTGATACGGTGCAGACCGTCTCGGAGCAAAGCGCGTCCATCAACAACCGCGTGCTCGAGCTCAGCCGCAACAATCAGAAGAGCGAAGCACTCGCGCTCCTGAAGGCCGAGAGCCGGCCGATCTGGTTGAAGATGCAGGCTGCGCTTGACGCCGTTTCGGCCCGGGCCAAGTCGGCCATGGAGCAGACCGCGCGCGACTCGCGGGCGCAGTACGAGCAATCGCGCCTGCTGCTGATCTCGTTGCTGGTCAGCTCGTTGCTGCTGGCGGTCGCCGCCGCGACCTGGATCGTGCTGAACATCAGTCGTGCGATCGCGAGCGCACTCGGCCTCGCCAATGCCGTCGCAGCCGGCGATCTCAACGCGACAGCGACGGTCAAATCCAACGACGAGATCAAGGACCTGATCGATGCGCTGAACACCATGGTGTCGAAGCTGAAGCAGGTCGTCTCCGAGGTGATGACGGCGACGCACAACGTCACGGCCGGCAGCCAGGAGATGTCCGCGGCCGCCGAGCAGCTTTCCCAGGGGGCGACCGAGCAGGCCTCATCGACCGAGGAAGCATCGTCGTCCATGGAAGAGATGGCCGCGAACATCAAGCAAAATGCCGACAATGCGGTCCAGACCGAGCAGACCGCCCGCCAATCGGCCGACGATGCAAACGCCAGCGGCGAGGCGGTCGGCAAGGCGGTGACGGCGATGCAGACGATTGCCGAGAAGATCCTGATCGTGCAGGAGATCGCGCGGCAGACCGACTTGCTTGCCCTCAACGCGGCGGTCGAAGCCGCCCGTGCTGGCGAACATGGCCGTGGCTTCGCTGTGGTGGCTTCGGAGGTGCGCAAGCTCGCCGAGCGCAGCCAGACGGCAGCGGCCGAAATCTCGACCCTATCGATGGACACCGTGAAGGCCGCCGAACAGGCCGGCGAAATGCTCAAGAGGCTGGTGCCGGACATCCAGAAGACCGCAGGCCTCGTTGCGGAGATCTCGTCGGCGACGAACGAGCAAAACGCCGGCGCCAGCCAGATCAACACGGCGATCCAGCAGCTCGACAAGGTGACGCAGCAGAACACCTCAGCGGCAGAGGAAATGTCCTCGACCGCCGAGGAGCTTGCCAGCCAGGCCGAGCAGCTGCAGGCAACCATCAGCTACTTCCGCCTCGACGAACAAGGTGCTCGTGCCGAAGTGCCGGCGGTTCAGCGCCGCTCTGCGCCCGCCGCGGCGAATGTTGCGCAGAAGGCGCCTGCGAGGAACGCAGTTGCCGGCATGCAGGAGCGGGTAGCAAGTGCCGCGCCGGGCATCGTCAGGCGCAAGAGCAAAACGGGCGGCGGTGGCGGCTTCTCGTTCGATATGGGCGGCGAGGCTGACGAACTCGATGCAGAGTTCAAGCGGTCGGGCGCGGCGTGACCTGAACTTCGATGCAAGACTGACGCGGACGCTCTCGTCCGCGTCTCTCTTCCCGAGTCGGGTGGATACCACGGTGCCGGCTGTAGGGGTAGGGCACGGGGAAGTTGGTCTCGGCCGGGCGACCTGAATGGAGAATTGCAATGGCAGAAAGTGCACAATACGTCACGCTGGGCGTTGGCGATGAACGCTTCGCCCTGCCGGTGGAGAGGGTGCGGGAGATCCTTCAGATGCAGCCGATTGCACGGATGCCCAACGCTCCGGCGTGCTTTCTCGGCATGATCGATGTGCGAGGCCAAGGCGTCCCAGTGGTCGATCTGCGGCTGAAGCTGGGCTTCGAGAGCGGCGAGGATACCGAGACCACGCGCATCATCGTGCTGCAGGTCACGGTCGGAGGGCGTGAGCTCACGCTCGGACTCAAGACGGACCGGGTCTTCGAGGTCACGGAACTCGACGGCAATCATCTCGAGCCGCCGCCCGAGATCGGAACGAGCTGGAGCGCCAAGTGCATTACCGGCATCGGGCGGCGCAACGGCGCATTCGTGACCGTGTTTGACTTGGGCTGCCTGTTCGCCGCTTCCGACATTGCCGTCGTGGAGCGGGCAGCCTGAGAGCCGCAGCGTCGTTGTATTGGTGAGAGAAAATCACGTGTGGGCTGCCGGATGGCCCTCCGAATGCGCAAGAAGTGTGAACCCGATTGCCAATGTCACAAGTCGTTCGTCGTATTGAGCCCGCATATGAACCGCCCTCGGCGGATCGCCTGACGGACAGGGAGTTCGCGCAAATTGCTCGTCTGGTGACCGACCACGTCGGCATCAAGTTGCCGCCGGCGAAGCGGACGATGGTCGAGGGACGGCTGCGTCGGCGCACGCGACATCTCGGTCACGGCAGTCTCTCGGCCTATTGCGCGTACCTGTTCGATCAGGGAGGGCTCAGGGAGGAATTCACTTACCTTATCGATGCGGTGACCACTAACAAGACCGATTTCTTCCGTGAAGCCGAGCATTTTTCATGTCTCGAACATGAAATCATGCCGAAGCTTCTGAAGCTGCGCAGGCCCGGCGAGCGGCCGACGATCAAGCTCTGGAGCGCGGCGAGCTCGACTGGGGCTGAAGCCTACACGATGGCGATGGTCATGGCTGACGTCGCCGAGCGGATCACGGGACTCAGTTTCGAAATTCTGGGCACGGACATTTCGACGGAGGTGCTCACCCAGGCGAGACTGGCGATCTATCCGAAGGACATGATTGCCCCGGTGCCCCCGTCGATGCGGGATCGCTACGTCATGTTTGGCAGCGTGTCGTCGCGCCAGGCTGAGGTTCGTATCGTCCCCGAATTGCGGCGCAAGGTACGATTTGCCCGTCTCAATCTGATGGACGAGCGGTACCCCTTCGATTGCGAGATGGATGTCATCTTCGTGCGCAATGTCCTCATCTATTTCGACAAGCCGACACAAGAGGCGGTCGCGGGCCGTCTGGCCAGCCACCTGCGCCCCGGCGGCTTCCTGATCTTTGGTCACTCGGAATCGGTGATCGGCTCGAGCCTGCCGCTGCGCCAGTGTGCGCCGGCGGTATTCCAGCGTGTCTGAGGCGATCATGGGCAGTACGCAGACCGACGCACCAGATCGCTCTTTCGCGCGACGAAAGATTCGCGTCCTGGTCGTCGACGATTCCGCCTCCGTACGGAGAGCGCTCTGTGACATCATTGCGAGCGACGCCGATCTGGAAGTCATGGCGACGGCGTCGGATCCCTATATTGCCGCCGAACGCATCCGCCAGGAGATTCCCGACGTCATCCTGCTAGACATCGAGATGCCGCGAATGGATGGGCTGACGTTCATGCGCAAGATCATGGCGCAGCGGCCCATACCGGTGGTGATCTGCTCTTCGCTGACGGAGGAAGGTTCGGAGACGACCATCAAGGCCCTTGAGGCTGGAGCGGTGGACGTTGTGTCGAAGCCGCGAGTCAATACTGCGGAGTTCCTGCAGGAGTCGCGCATGCGAATCTGCGATGTGCTCCGTGCTGCGGCACATTCGCGTCGGTCGCCCCGAGGGCGGGTCGTGGCGCCAGTTCGGGTCGAGGCGAAGCACACCGCCGACGTCATCCTTCCTGCAGTCAGCCCGGGGCGCACGACGCCGCCGACCGACCCGATCGTCTGCATCGGCGCGTCGACCGGGGGCACCGAGGCCCTGCGTGACGTCCTCGTTGCGCTTCCGGCGGCGACGCCAGGTATCGTCATCGTCCAGCACATGCCGGAAAAGTTCACTGCGGCGTTCGCGAGGCGGCTGGATTCGTTGTGTGCCATGTCGATTAAGGAAGCTGCAGAAGGGGATGCCGTCCTGCCCGGCAGGGTACTGATCGCACCAGGCAACCATCATATGCTGCTGGAGCGCGCCGGCCGCCAATATCGCGTGACCATCAAGGACGGGCCTCCGGTGTCGCGCCACCGCCCCTCCGTCGACGTGCTGTTCCGCTCCGCGGCCCAGGCCGCCGGGCCAAACGCCGTCGGCGTCATCCTCACCGGCATGGGTGATGATGGGGCTCGTGGATTGCTCGAGATGAAAGCGGCTGGCGCGAGGACGATCGCGCAGAACGAGGAAAGCTGCATCGTATTCGGGATGCCGAAGGAAGCGATCCAGCGCGGTGCCGCCGACAAGGTTCTTCCGCTTGATCGCATCGCCGCCGAGATGGTTCATGACGCGCGCCGCGGAAAGGGGGCGGCGTGATGAACCAGGGTGCGCCTGCCGTTTCCGATCGCGGCAACGCCGCTGAGCCGCGTGGACGGGAGGCGACCCGTCCGCCGGTTCGTGGCGGCGCTGCACTGCGCTATCAGGACCTCTTGCTCAGGGGCGTCGCCAACGAACTCGCCCGGCCTCGCCAGGCGATCGAGCAATCGTTCCTGCAGATGGGTGACGGTCTCGGCAACTGTGTCAAGCTGCTCGAACTCCTCTCTGCCGCCCACGAAGCGTTGCCGGTCGAGCTCTCGAGCGCCGAGTTCTCGACGGCGGCGCAGATGCTGGTCGACATCCGTGATCATGTGAATGCGATCGCCGTGTCGCATGCCGACGAAAAAGACCACGTCGGCTTGCTGGCTGAAATGACGGCGCGGGTCGAGCAGCCGATGTCCGATCTTCGGGCGACCGTTCGTGCTATCGGACAGATCTCGACCAATGCCCGCATCGTGGCGGCTGGGTTCGGCGCGAGCAACCAAGACGTGACCGCGTTCACGTCGGACATGGCGTCCCTGGCGCAGAAGGTCAACGAGGCCGTCGATGCGTTTTCACTCGGCTACGAACGGCTCTCGAAGCGGCTCACTGCTGCACGACTCACGAACAGCACATTCGTGGCCCGTCACGGCAACACAATCGCTCAGATCGCGAAAACCCTCGAATCCGAACTCGAGACCATTGCGGTGTTTCGGAAGCAGGTAGAATCAATCGCGGACGAACGGGCCGCTACGACGAGCCAGATCCGTAGCGGGATCGGAAGGGCCATTTTCGCCCTGCAGATCGGGGATATTACCCGGCAGCGGATCGAGCATGTGGAGAAGGCTTGCGGGTTGCTCCGCGACCGATCGCACGTTCAGGCTTCGCAGGAGGCCATGGCCGCGATCGGCCGTCTGCAACTCGTACAGCTCGACCAGGCGATCGGCCGCTTCGAAGGCGAGGTCGCCGATCTTGCCGAAAACATCAATGGCCTGTCGAAGAATGCGGTTGCGGTTCTGAATGACGGAAGCAACGAGGCGCAAACCTTGCTGTCGGCCGGCAGTGAATCGCTGTCGCGAATAGCGGGCGAGCTGCGCCATATATGCTCTCTGCTCGGCGAGTTCGAGCGCGCGCGCGTGGAGCAAGAGCGAATCGTTGACGACGTCACTCGCTCCGTGGCGGAGATGGTCGGGCACCTGCAATCGATACGGGCGATCGAGCAGCAGATTCGAATGCTGAGCTTCAACGC
This sequence comes from Bradyrhizobium sp. T-1, assembly GCF_053592855.1. NCBI lineage: Bacteria > Pseudomonadati > Pseudomonadota > Alphaproteobacteria > Hyphomicrobiales > Nitrobacteraceae > Bradyrhizobium > Bradyrhizobium sp. T-1. The sequence continues at coordinate 2,614,348 of NZ_CM132115.1, forward strand.
CACGATCCAGTGTTGCAGCGTGGATGACGGCGAGGAGGGGCGCGGTCTTGGTGCCGTTGCCCAGCAATTGCGCGAGCTGTCCAATCAGACCGTCGCGGCGGCCAGTGCGATCATGGCGGGCCTGAAGTGTGCGGATGACCAGACACAGGTCCTCATGAACGAGCGAAACGCGCTGGATTCGCAACAGATCGACGCAGTAAGGGAAGGTGCCGCGGCTGCGATCGGCGTATTCGAGCGCGTTGCGGGTCGTTTGCGCGCGAGCACAGAGAGGATCAAGACCGTCGGGCGGCGAACCGTATGGTTGCTCGGAATGACATCGCAACGCGTTTCGGACCGGCAGCGCATCAGCAATGGCTGGCGCCTCGCCCACTCCAAGCTGGAGCAGTTCATGGCCACCGCTTCCGACAATCCAGATCCGGATGCGGTCGAGCAGGGGCTCAGGGAGGAGTTGCGATCGGTCTACACGATGGAAGACGAGCGGAGAACTTACGACGAGTTCTTTTCGATCGAATCGAGCGCGCCGGCTTCGGCTGACCAGAATTCCGAAGATCTGGACGACATGTTCTTGTAGTGGCGCTCTGGCCAGAATGAACGGGAAAGCAGAATGAAACAGGAAGAGACCAGACAGCGGCTCGCATTCAGTCAGATCGATGAGCGTGCCTTGGCGGACCTGCGGCAGTCGAAGGATCTGATCCTGCGGCATCTGCAGGCGCAGCTCGACACATACTTCGTTCATTACGCCGGATTTGAGCGGACCGCCCATTTGATCGCGAGCCCCGATCAGATCAAGGATAGCAAGGCGATGTACGTGGAGCATTGGTCGATCATGCTCGACGGGACCTTCGATGAGGCCTACGAAGCCTCGGTCACCCGGATCGGCGAGTTGCTCTATGCCAGAATGGGCTTCGAACTGTGCTGGTACATCGCCGGGTACGGCCTGGTGCTCTCGGGGATGTTGCAAGCCTTGGCTGGCGGCATGTCTGGAGTATTCGACCGGCATGCCAAGCAGAGGAAGGCGGATCTGCAGAGGGCCATCATCAAGGTCGCGACGTTCGACATGAGCATGGCCATTTCCGTCTACATGGAGGCCCGCCGGCGCGGGCGTGGAGAGACGTTGCAGCGACTGGCCGACGATTTCGATGAGGCAATCGGCGGAACTGCGACGATCGTGTCGTCATCGGCGAGTGAGCTGGAAGTGTCTGCCTCATCGCTGGCGGCAACGGCCGGGGACACCCAGCGTCGGTCGGGCGAAGTGGCTTCAACGTTCGAGCACGTCTCGGAGAGCGTCCAGGCGGTTGCCGCGGCTGCCGAGGAGCTGGCGAGCTCGGTGGAGGAGATCGGACGGCAGGTGCATGCAGCGAACGCAATTGCGACCGCGGCAGTGGACCACGCATCGAAGACCGATGCTCGTATCAACGAACTCTCCCAAGCAGCGGAGCGGGTTGGCGACGTGGTCAGGCTGATCACTTCGATCGCCGAGCGGACCAATTTGCTGGCGCTCAATGCCACGATCGAGGCCGCGAAAGCAGGGGAGGCCGGGCGAGGCTTCGCCATCGTCGCGTCCGAGGTGAAGGCGTTGGCGGCTCAGACGTCCAAGGCGACCGAGGAGGTCGGTGTGCAGATCGTCGCCATGCAGGCAGCGACGAACGATTCGGTTGCGGCGCTCAAGGAGATCGGCGCGACGATCGGCAACATCTCGGAGATTTCCACGGCGATCGCGGCAGCGGTCGAGGAACAAGGAGCGGCGACCCGGGAAATATCGCGCAACGTGCATCAAGCCGCGCAGGGCACGCAGGAGGTGGCCGCGAGCTTTGTCGATGTCAACAACGGTGCTGCCGAGGTCGAGGCTGCGACCGCCCAGTTGTTGTCATCCGCGCAGGCTCTCTCCGGAGAGGGCAGTCACCTGGACGGTGAGGTGCAGGGCTTCCTGTCGAGGATACGTGCGGCATGAGTCGGGACGCGAGCCCTTCCTCCCTCGGCTCGAACTCCTGGCTAACGCGGTCGTGGAGCTCCTTCCTTTCCGGACAAGCCCGGTTGCATGCCTCGCCCGCGGGAAACCATCTCCGATCGGCGATAGCGGGGGGATCGTTGCGCGTGGCTGGTCAACAGAATGCATTCTCTTAGGCCAGAACGAAAGACATAGTCGACCTGCGCGCCAGTCCCGGCGCGTTTAGAAGGCGCGTGTCGAAGCCCTGCGACCGCAAGGCGTTAATTCTAGCCCGGGCCTCGCGTGCGACAATCCGCGGACCTCGGGAGCGATCGCCGCAAGCGACCTCATGCTGCAAGGCACGCCGCCGCCGAAGAGGCAATGTGGTCGCCGCTCGTGCATTTTCAAGGATGTGAAATTCACCTCGCGTCGATCGTTTCGTTTGACAGTGCGCGCCTCCACCAAGAAATGTCCAGGCGTGGCGGCGAGCAAGATCAAACAAGGGCTGCCTGCGCGCAAGAGCTACGGAGGAAGCACCGGTGTTTGGCTTGATGCAGGATCGGCCGCTACTGATTTCAAGTCTCATCGAGTATGCCGCTCGCTATCATCCCAAAGCGGAGATTGTCAGCAAGACCTGCGAGGGAACGCTTCATCGTAGCAACTATGCCGAGCTGCGGTCTTGTGCGGCGAAGCTCGCGAAGGCGCTGATCAAGCTCGGCATCAAGCCGGGCGATCGCGTTGCGACGCTCGCGTGGAATACGCATCGTCACATGGAACTCTATTTCGCCGTGTCCGGCATTGGCGCGGTGTTGCACACCGTCAATCCGCGCCTGTTTCCTGAGCAGATCGACTACATCGTCAATCATGCTGAAAACAGGGTTCTGCTGTTCGACATCACCTTCGCCGACCTGGTTCGGAAGCTGCAGCCGAATCTCGTCACCGTCGAGAGCGTGGTGGCGATGACGGACAGCGCTCACCTGCCGTCCCAAGTTTCGGACTGCCTCTGTTACGAGGCGCTCATCGAAGCGGAGGACGACGTCCTGGCCTGGCCGATGTTCGACGAGCGCACCGCGTCGTCGCTCTGCTACACCTCCGGCACGACCGGTAACCCCAAGGGGGTGCTCTATAGCCATCGTTCGACCGTGCTGCATTCGTTTGTTGCTTGCGCCAACGACGGTCTCAAGCTGTCCAGCAGCGACAGCGTTCTTCTCGTCGTGCCACTGTTTCACGTGAACGCGTGGGGAATTCCCTATGCTGCCGCTATGTGCGGGGCCAAGATCGTGCTCCCCGGTCCGGCCCTGGACGGCAGGAGCATCTTTGATCTGGCGGCGCAGGAAAGCTGCAACTTCTCGCTCGGCGTGCCGACCGTGTGGTTGGGTTTCTTCAAGTACATCGAGGAAAACCCCGCGCTTGATCTCTCCGCAATCAAGCTCGATCGCGTGGTAGTCGGAGGGTCGGCCGCACCGCGCAGCATCATCGAGAAGTTCCGAGAAACGTTCGGTGCTTTCGTCATCCACGCCTGGGGCATGAGCGAGACGAGCCCACTGGGTTCGATTGGCAATTTACTGCCAGGTCATCGCGATCTGCCCGTCGCCGACCAGGTGTCTATCCAATGCAAGCAGGGGCGCGCCATCTATGGCGTCGAGCTCAGGATTGTCGGCGAGGACGGAAAGCCGCTTGCCCACGACGGCGCAAGTGCCGGCGACCTGAAAGTGCGTGGGCCCTGGGTTGCATCGGGCTATTTCAAGGGAGAGGGCGGCGCCGCCCTGGACGAGGCAGGCTGGTTTACAACCGGCGACGTCGCGACCATCGACCCCGACGGTTACATCCAGATCACCGACCGCTCGAAGGATGTCATCAAATCCGGGGGCGAATGGATTTCCTCGATCGACCTCGAGAACGTCGCGGTCGCCCATCCGGCCGTGCAGGAAGCGGCCGTCATCGGCCTGCCACATCCGAAATGGCAGGAGCGGCCGCTCCTGGTCGTGGTCCGCAAGCCGGATACCGATCCCGCGCGCGAGGACATCCTGGACTACATGTCCGGTCGCATCGCCAAATGGTGGCTGCCCGATGACGTCGTGTTCGTGAATGAGCTGCCGCATACCGCGACGGGAAAGTTGCAGAAGACCAAGCTGCGCGAATTGTTCAAGGACCATGCGTTGCCGACCTGATGTTGGCGCCGGCGGAAAGCAAAGACCATGCCCGAATTGATGCTCGATGATCCCGACGGTACACTTGTCATGCTGCGCGACAGCGTCGCGGGCTTTGCGGAGCGCTTTCCGGGCGCCAAGGCAATGCGCGAGAAGCGCGGGCTGGGCGGCGCGACGGACCCGCTGATCTGGTCAGCGATGGCGGAGGCTGGCTGGATCGGGCTGTTGTTGCCGGAGGAATGCGGCGGCGCGGGGCTCGGCTTGCGCGAGCAGGCCGTTCTCAGCGAGGCACTTGGACGGGCCCTGGTGTCCGAGCCGATTGGCTCGGCATCCGTCTTTGCTGCAACGCTGATTGGCGGAGCCACGCCGGGCGCCGAACGCAGTCGTCTGGCCGCCGGAATCGTGAGCGGCGACGTCGTCGCCGTGCCGGCCTGGATATCTGGTGCAAAGCCGCTCGTCGTGCATGCCGTCAGCGACAATCTCGCACTATCAGGCGAAGCGCGCTTCGTCGATGCGGCGCGTGTGGCAACGGACTTCCTTGTGGTCGCGCAGGACGCCCAGGGCGGCATGCTGCTGAGCGTTCCTGCCGACTTGGACGGTATGACCATGTCGGAGCGCGCCGGTATTGATGGCGGTGCCATTGCGACCGTCTCGTTTTCCGATTGCAAGGTGCCGACGGATCGCGTGCTGTCACGTGCAAACAGCTCCGAGGATCTGCTCCGTCAAGCCATCCTGCATACGCGGCTGGCGCTTGCGGCCGAGCTGTCCGGGCTGGCCTCAAAAGCGCTCGAGCTCACGATCGCCTATACCAGCGACCGCGTGCAGTTCGGCAAGCCGATCGCCAGCTTCCAGGCGATCCAGCACCGGCTGGTCGACATGTGGATCGAGGCGGATTTGGCCGCCGCCGCGGTAGGCAATGCGGTGGAAGCCCTCCAGTCGGATGACAGCGAGGCCGCGCAGCTTGCCGTGTTGGCGGCCAAGGCACGGGCTGGAGATGCTGCCTTCTCGATCTGTCGGCGCGCGGTGCATCTGCACGGGGCCATGGGCTACACCGACGAGTGCGACGTCGGGCTCTATCTGAAACGCGCGATCAATCTCAATGCCATGCTGGGCCAGCCTGAACAACTGCGCCTGGAATTCGTCGAACGCGAAAGCGGCGTCGGCCGCGGGAGGACCTATGGATAACAATCTGATCAAGACCGAAATCAGCAATCACATCGCCGTCGTGACGATGGATGCGCCGCCGGTGAACGCGCAATCCAAGGAATTCGTCGAGGAGTTTATCTCGACCTTCGATGAGCTGAACGAGACGCCGACGGTCAAGGTGATCGTGCTGACGGGTGCCGGCAAGACCTTCTCCGCCGGTGCGGACATCAAGTCGCGCGGCAAGGTCGGGGCGGTGCCGGGCGACACTTATCGCCATCTGCGCCGGGCGCGCGAGGTTGGTTTCTGCATCGTCGAATGCAACAAGCCGGTGATCGCAGCGGTGAACGGACCCGCGCTTGGGGCAGGCCTTGGCCTCGCGCTCTGCTCGGACATCATCCTGGCTTCCGAGAACGCGGTGTTCGGTCTTCCGGAAATTGACGTCGGGCTGATGGGCGGAGTTCGACATACGATGCGGATTATCCCCCACACGCTCGCGCGCCGGATGGTGCTGACGGGCTACCGCGTGCCGGCGGCGGAGCTCTATCGCCGCGGCATCATCGAGGACTGCGTGCCTCGCGAAGAACTGATGCCCGCGGCCATGAAGATGGCGGCGGAGATCGCCAAGAAGAGCCCGATGGCGTTGAAGCTCGCCAAGCGTGCGATCAATACGGTCGAGACGATGGGCTTGAAGGACGGCTATCGCTTCGAGCAGAACCTGACCGTGGAGATGACCCAGCACGAGGACTCCAAGGAAGCGATGCGAGCCTTCATGGAGAAGCGCGATCCCGTCTTCAAGGATGCCGTTTGATGGCATCCGACTGGAACGACATTCCCGACGAGGAGTTCAGGTCGACCTTTCGCGAATGGGTCGACCAGAACTGCCCGGCGCAGCTGCGCTATATGCGCAAGCAGCGTCCGCTCTTCAACGAGGTCGCCGAGTGGTATCATGCGCTGGCTGCCAAGGGTTGGCTCGCGCCAACCTGGCCGCGGCAATATGGCGGCATGGGTCTCTCGGCCGCCAAACACATGATCTATGTCGAGGAATGGGGGCGGCTAGGCTGCCCGCGCATCCCTGATCATGGGATTGGGCTGGTCGGGCCGCTGCTCATCCAGCACGGGACCGAGGAGCAAAAGGCTCATTATCTGCCGCGCATCCTATCGGGTGAACACGTCTGGTGCCAGGGCTATTCCGAACCGAATGCGGGATCGGACCTCGCAAGCCTGACAACGTCGGCTGTGCTGGACGGCGACGAGTTCGTCGTCAATGGCCAGAAGATCTGGACGACGCTTGCCCACTGCGCCAACTGGATCTTCGTCCTGGTCCGCACCGAGCGTGACGCGAAGGTGCGACAGAAGGGCATCACTGTTCTGCTGCTCGACCTGACCTCGCCCGGCGTGCGGGTCAGGCCGATCGAGAACCTGCGTGGCGAAGCGGATTTCTGCGAAGTCTTCTTCGACCAAGTGCGCGTTCCGATGAAGAATCTCGTCGGCAAGGTCAACGAAGGCTGGACCGTCGCCAAGTCCGTGCTCGGCCACGAACGGATCTTCCTGGGTGCGCCGACGCGGCCGGAATATGCGATTGCTCGCCTGCAGCGGTTGGCCGACGCGCGCGGAGCGTTCGAGGATCCTGCGTTTGTGTCGCGCTTCGCGCGGCTGCGGCTCGACCTGTACGATCTCGGCTCCGCTTTCGAGCGTTATGCCAAGGTCCTCCGGGCCGGTGGGGAGCTCGGAGCCGACGTCTCGGCTCTCAAGGTGTTCACAACCGAACTCTACCAGCGGATCACCGAGGAAATGCTCGCCGTTGCCGGAGAGGAGGCGCGATTTGCTGACGATCTCGCCGCAGGTGACGTCGAGATCGACGCGATGAATCTCTTCCTCGACTCCCGTTCGCCCGCGATTTTCGGTGGTTCTAACGAAATCCAGCGCAACATTCTTGCCAAGGCGGTGTTGCAGCTTCCGGGCTGAGCACCGTGTTAGGTGTCGGTGCCGACTGGCCGATCGGTGCCGTCGTCTGCCTTGAGCGACCGCGCAGCGCGCTGCAGCACAGCAAGATAGCGGCTGGAATTCTGGCGGATGCGCTCTGCAGCGCCGCCAAGCCCCAGGACTGCGGGCTGGTTCTGGATCAGCACGGGGAGCAGGACGCAGATCGTGGCTCCGCCGAGGATGGGTATGTTCTCGGTCGAGCAATAGCTCTTGCCGCGGAGCTGGCGTATGCGATCCATCATGTCGGGTAGCTTCACGCGATCCGATGCGTTGGGCGTGGCAATGTTCGCGCGCCGAATGATGTTGTCGACTTTCTCGTCCGACATGGTCGACATCAGCAACCAGCCGAGCGCCGATTGAGTTAGCGGCCGGAGCGTTCCCTCATCGACGTGGAAACGAAGAGGATGAACCGACTGGATGATCTTGACGTATTGCAGATAGACGTCGTTGGTCGTGCCGATGGAAACCGTCTCACCGGTCGCGGCATGGACGTCATGCATCGCCTCGAGCGCCCGGCTGTTGCCGAACAGGGCTCGCGGAATCCAGTCACCGAGCGTCGTCACCTTTGGCGTTGGAAAATACACGCGCATGCGCCGGTCGTAGTTCAGGTAACCCATGGTGACGAGGGTCTTGAGCAGGACAGTCGTGCTCGATGGCGGATATCCGAGTGCGAGCCCGATTTCCGACATCGCGCGCGGCTGTCGAACATTCATGAAGTACTGAAGGATTTCCAGCGCACGAAGCGCTGATTTCACGGTTGATGGTCTGCCCGGTATCGCTGCGGATTTCGGCACCGTCGCCCGCATGACTTGCGTTCCTCGCCCCGTTCGTAAATTCACGAATGTGAAATTCCGCGTCTCGCATGAATTATATTTGGTTTGCGCCAACTGCACATGACAAGGTGCCTTCAGTCAAGGCCAACAGAGACTGGCCGCGGTGGAGGGCGTCTTGGAAGGCGGCAGGTTGAAGGGGCGGGTGGCGCTCGTCACGGGCGGAGGCGGTGGTATCGGCCGCGCTATCGCGGAAGCTTTTGCCGGCGAGGGCGCGGCGGTCGGAGTGCTTGACCTGAAGGCGGAGGTGGCGGAAGCCGCGGCGCGCGACATCGTCGCGGCTGGCGGTCGGGCGCTGGCGATCGTCGGCAATGCGGGAGCGCGAGCCGACGTCTTTGCTGCGGTCGACCGCCTTGTTTCGGCCTTCGGGCCGCCCACCATTCTGGTGAACAACGCAATGTGGAATCGGTACGGTCCGCTCGAGCAGCAGACCGAGGACATGATCAGCCGGATGATCGATGTCGGCCTGAAGGGCGTGATCTGGGGCTATCAGGCGGTGCTGGAGCCAATGACGGCAGCCGGCGGCGGAGCGATCGTGAATATCGGATCGCCATCGGCGGTGCTCGCGATGGCGAATGGCGTGATGTACAGCGCGGTGAAGGCCGCTGTGGCGGGCGCAACGCGCTCCGCGGCGGCTGAGTTTGGGCCGCGTAGGATTCGTGTCAATGCTATCGCGCCGGGGCCGACGCGGACGGATGGCGCGAACCGCGTCGTCAGCGCGGAGGCATGGGAGCGACGTCGCGCGCGCGTCCCGATCGGCCGTCTCGGTGAGCCGCGGGACGTAGCGAATGCGGCCGTATTTCTTGCAAGCGACGAAGCGAGCTTCATCACCGGCGACATGCTGTTCGTCGACGGAGGGATTACCTACGCGTTTTCTTGAGCGCGCAATGACTGATTTTGTCCGCCCGCCACAACAAAAACATGGGCGAAACCCGCGGACCATGGGGAGGAAGAAGCAAATGAGACTATCGGCTGCCTTTGTCGCCGCTATGGCGATCTTCTCGAGTGCAATATCGATCGCCGCAGCACCGGTCATGGCACAGGGAATTTCCGGGGACGTCATCAAGATCGGCGTCATGAACGACCAGACTGGTCCCTATTCCGACAATTGCGGACCAGGTTCGGTTGCAGCCGCGCGGCTTGCCGTCAGCGACTTTGGCGGCGCCATTGGTGGCAAGAAGATCGAGCTCGTCGTGGCCGACGACCAGAACAAGCCGGATATTGGTGTTTCCATAGCGTTGCGCTGGCTCGATAACGAGGGCGTGGATGCGATTGTCGGCTGCTCGGCATCTTCGATCGCGCTCGGCGTGCAAGACGTCATGAAGAATAGGAAGAAGCCATATCTTCTGGCGGGAACGGCGGCTTCGGTCTTCACCAACGAGAAATGCTCGCCGATGACGACGCAATGGGCGATGGACACTTATGCGCTGCCGAAGGCGACGGTGAAGTCGCTCCTGGCGCGAGGGCTCGACACCTGGTTCTTCGTCACCGTCGACTATTCGTTCGGCAAGGCCTGGCAGGCCGATACAACCAAATTCATCACGGCCGATGGTGGCAAGGTCGTAGGTTCGGTACTGCATCCGCTCAATTCGCCGGATTTGTCCTCGTTCCTGCTCACTGCACAATCGAGCGGAGCGAAGGTCATTGCGTTGGCGAATTCCGGATCGGACTTTGCCAACGCCATGAAGCAGGCACAGGAATTCGGGCTGACGGAGAAGCAGCAGCTCGCACCATTGGGACTAATGATCAATCAGACGCATAGCATCGGCCTGCAGCCGCTGCAGAACGTGCGCCTGAGCACGCCTTTCTACTGGGACATGACGGACGAAACGCGGGCCTTCGCCAAGCGCTATCAGGCGGCATTCAGCGGCCGGATCCCGAACGAAGCGCAGGCGAGCACTTACAGCGCCGTGACACACTATCTCAAGGCGATCGCCGCGACGCAGACCGATGAAGGCGAGGCGGTGATGCGGCAGATGAAGGCCACGCCCGTCAATGATTTCGAAATGAAGAATGTCAGCATCCGCGCCGACGGCCAGGTGATGCGGCCGCTCTATGCCGCTCGCATCAAGACACCGGCTGAATCCAAATATCCCTACGACTACTATGAGATCACCGGGACTATTTCGGCCGATGATGCCTGGCGACCGGCGTCGGAAAGCGTCTGCGAACTCTTGAAGACGCAGTGAGTTCCGAGACGGGCCGGTGGGATAGCCCCCTTACCGTCCTCGCGTGCCCTTGGCGGCGGCGAGATGACGCGAGGTAAGCGCGACGGGAAACCCTTGATGGCGTTGCAGGTGAGCAGGGTGTCGACGACGGCCGCGCAGCTTGGCGAAAGTCCCCTCTGGGATGTTGCGCGGCAACGGCTCTACTGGGTTGACGGCGTGTCACGCCGGATCAGCTCTTATGAGCCCGAGCGCGGAACCGCGCGGCACTGGGACGTGCCGTCCATGGTGGGCTCGGTTGGTCTTTGCGAGGATGACCATCTCGTCGTGGCGCTCGCAGACGGCATCTACCTGCTCGATCTCGATACCGGCGAACTAACGCCTCTTTTTCAGCCTGCTCCACTTGATCCACGCGTTCGCTTCAATGACGGCAAGGTCGATCGCTGGGGGCGGTTCGTTTGCGGTACCATGGGTGTTCATGCCGAGCCGCTGGGCCAGCTCTTCTGCTTCCACGCGGCCGCCCCGCCCAAGGCTCTCGCCCACAATATTCGTATCTCGAACGCGATTTGCTTCAGTCCTGATGGCCGAACCATGTACTTCGCGGACAGCCTTGATCGCGCGATCCGCGCCTACCGCTACGGACCGGGCGACGAGTTCGATCCGGAGCCACGGATTGTCATCGACACCGCGCCGTATCAGTCGGGGCCCGACGGCGCAACGGTCGACAGTGACGGCTGTCTTTGGGTCGCACTCGTGCAGGTCGGCAAGATCGCGCGGTTCACCCCACAAGGCAGGCTCGATCGGCTCATCGACGCGCCCACGGACCTGCCGTCATCCGTTGCCTTTGGCGGCCCGTCGCTGTCGACGCTCTACGTGACGTCGATCAGGGATTCAGGATCGGGACGCGCCGTGTCGCAACATCCGGACGGCGGCTTCCTATTTGCGATCGACGGCCTAGGCGTCACCGGCTTGGCGGAAGCACAATTCGAACTCCATTCTTCCAGTTGAGATTCACCTTGATGCGTCATCACCCAGCCTCGCTCGATCCATTGTTCAAGCCGCGATCCGTTGCCCTGATTGGCGCATCGGACGATGTTGCGCGCATCGGCGGGCGTCCTCTGCGCTATCTCCGCGAAGGCGGCTTCAAGGGGGCGGTCTACCCGATCAATCCGAAGCGAGATACCGTCCAGGGCGCCAGGTCCTACCAATCGGTTGCTTCGTTGCCCGAAACGCCTGACGTCGCCATTCTGGCGGTGCCCGCGCAAGGCACCGTGCAAGCGCTCAGGGACTGCGCGGATCGCAAGGTCAAGGCCGCCGTGGTGTTTTCGGCCGGCTTTGCCGAAGCAGGCGAACAGGGACGCCGCGTGCAGGACCAGATCGCGGGCATTGCGCGCGAGAGCGGCATGCGCGTACTCGGCCCGAATTGCCTTGGCTTGTTCAACGCCGAGATAGGCTATTACGGGACATTCTCCGCAATTCTGGATGCCGCGTTCGTGGAGCCTGGTTCGATCGCGGTTGTCTCGCAAAGTGGGGCGTATGGCTCCCATATCGCTCATTTGGCGCGACAGCGCGGCCTTGGCATTGGACAGTGGATTACCACTGGAAACGAGTGCGACATCGATGTCGCCGAGGCGCTACGCTGGGTCATCGACCAGCCAGACGTCAAGGTCGTGATGGCCTATGCGGAAGGCATCCGCGATCGCGATACGTTCATCGAAGCGCTGGAGGTGGCGCGGGCCAGGGAAAAGGCCGTCGTTTTCCTGAAGGTCGGCCGTTCCGACGTCGGCGCTCAGGCGGTGAGCTCGCACACCGCGGCGCTGGCGGGATCCGATGCCGTGTTCGACGCCGTGCTCCGGCAATTCGGCGCCTATCGCGCGCGCACCACGGCCGAGCATCTTGATGTCGCGTATGCCTGCGCGCGTGGGCTTTATCCGGTCGGCAACAGGTTCGGCATCTTCACCCTCTCCGGTGGCTTCGGCATTCAGATGGCAGACGACGCTTCCGCCTGTGGACTCGACGTTGCGCCGATGCCTGACGCCGCGCAGGAAGAACTGAAGGCGATGCTACCATACGCATCGCCGCGCAATCCGGTGGATGCGACCGCGCAGGCTTTGACCGACCTGCCGCTGATGACGAGCTACATTGCTGCGATGCTGGAGAAGGGCGGTTATGACCTTTTCGCTGGCATTTTCGGCAGCGGACCGGCCAGCCCCACTTTCTCCGCCTCGCTGCGCAAGGCGTTGCGCGAGGCGACGGCCGGACATCAGGGGCGGATTCTGGCGCTGTCCATGTCGGCGCCTCCAGAGATCGTTCGCTCTTACGAGGCCGACGGCTTCCTGATCTTCGAGGATGGTTCGGCGCTGGCGAACGCCCTGGCGGCGCTGGTCTGGTTTCGCCGCAGCTTCGACGTAGCGAAGCAGGCGCGCAAAGAGGCGCTCTCCACGACGCGCATCGCACCGCCAGATGGCGTGCTCAGCGAGCATGAGGCCAAGGCATTGCTGCGCGCCGCCGGCATTGTCTTTCCCGAGGAGGTGCTGGTGCGGTCAGACGAGGATGTCGGCGCAGCTGCGGCTGCCATCGGCTTTCCGGTGGTGGTGAAGGTCTGCTCACCTGATATCCCGCACAAGACCGAGATCGGCGGAGTGATCGTCGGCTCGCGCAGCGAAGCCGAGGCTCGCGACGCCGCCCGCACCATTCTATCCCGTGCACATGAGAAACGGCCGGATGCGCGGACCGATGGTGTCATTGTTTCCCGGATGATCACGGGTGGCGTGGAGACCATCGTCGGCGTTGTGCAGGACGCGACGTTCGGTCCGGTGGTCATGTTCGGGCTCGGCGGCATTTTCGTGGAGGTGCTGAAGGATGTGACCTTCCGGGCCGCGCCGTTTGATGCCACAGAGGCCGAGCGGATGATCCGTGAGATCCGCGGCTTTGCCGTGCTGGAAGGCGTGCGCGGAGCACCGCCTGCTGACATCGATGCGCTGGCAGCGATGCTGTCGAGGCTTTCGCAATTCGCCGCTGACAATGCCGACGTGATCGAAAGCATCGACTTGAATCCGGTCCTTGTGATGCCTCGCGGCGAAGGCGTGTTGCCGCTCGACGCGCTGCTGGTCGCGAGCCGGTCAGCGGCGGATCATTGAGGAGGGAAGCCATATGGCGATCAATGAAGCAAGGCTGACCGAGCTCCTGGACCGGGAGGCGATCCGCGATTGCATCTACCGGTACTGCCGCGGTGTCGACCGGGCTGACGAAGCGACGCTGCGCAGCTCCTATTGGCCCGATGCCACCGATCGGCACGGTATCTATTCCGGGCCGGTTGAGGGCTTCTTCCTCTGGGCGCGAGACGTGTTCACGAGCGGTGCGCGGAACATCCATCACGTCGGCAATATCCTGATCGAATTCGCCGGCCCGACGCGGGCCGCAGTCGAGTCCTATTTCCAGGCATTGCAGCGCGGGCCGGCCAAGGACGGCGTCGTCCGGCAGTTTTTCATTGCCGGACGCTATTGCGACCTCTTCGAGAAGCGTGGCACCGAGTGGCGCGTCGCCCGACGCATCGTGGCGTTCGACTGGGTCGAGGAGCAGGTGCCGCCGACCGAAAGCGAGGAGGTGCGCTTTGGGCCGCGCATGCCGATCGGCGCGCCGCTTCCCGACGATCCGATCCAGGAGATTCTGGCCGAGGCGCGCGGCGCGTAACGCTTGCGCCGGGGAGCGAGGAACGCGGCGAGGAGACGAGGAATGGAAAAGCCAAGGCGGGTGGTGGTCATTACGGGGGCGGCCGGAGGCGTCGGCCGAGCCTTGCTCGATACGTTCCATCGAGACGGCGACATGATTGCGGCCGTCGACCTGCCAGGCACCGATGTGGTCGCTATCACGGCCGCGCTGGGACCCGAGCACGCGGGATTCCTCTGCGACGTGGCGTCGGAAGAGCAGGTCGTCAGTCTGATCGCCGAGGTCGAGCGGCGATTTGGTCGCGTTGACGTGCTGATCAACAATGCGGCGCTCGGGCCGACCATGGCGGCGACGGTCGATACGGATGTCGGATCGTTTCGCCACGCGTTGAACGTCAACTTGCGCGGTCCCTTCGTGCTGGCTCGCGAAGCCGCAAAGCGTATGATCGGGCGGGGAGGCATCATCGTCAACGTCGCATCGCTTGCCGGAGTGCTCGCCAATCCGAAGCGCAACGCCTATGCGGCCTCCAAGGCGGGTTTGATCTCGGCGACCCGTTCGCTGGCCTGCGAATGGGCACAGCATGGCATTCGCGTCGCGGCGGTGGCGCCCGGATATATCCACACGCCCATGGTCGCGCAACTCGAGCGTTCCGGGACCGCGAACCTGGACCTGGTCCGGCGCCGCATTCCTCTGGGGCGCATGGGGCGGCCGGATGAAATCGCTGCTGCTGTGCACTTCCTGGCCTCGCCGGCGGCAGGCTATGTGACCGGTGCGGTCCTTGCCGTCGATGGCGGTTGGCAGTCTTTCAATCAGCCGGGCCATGCCCACCCGCCAGTCGTCGGAGCGCCGGCCGCAGAACTAGCGCGGCCTGAGCAGGCACCGAAGGAGCGCGTCGTGGTCGTGACCGGCGGCGCCAACGGCATCGGAGAAGCAATCGTCCAACGATTCGCCATCGCGGGTGACATCGTCATCGTCGCGGACAAGGATGGTGATCGCGCCGCCGATCTGGTGCGCGGGCTCGGCACAAAGCACCTGGCCTACGCCCTCAACGTCTCCGTGGAGCAAGACGTGCTCGCGCTTTTCGATACGATCAAGCAGCGCTTTGGTCGGATCGATGTCCTGGTCAATGATGCCGCGGTGGCCGATAGTTTCGTGCCGGCAGTTGCGCAGTCGGCCGCAGATTTCGACAAGATTCTCGAAGTGAACCTTGTCGGTGCATTTCTCTGCGCCCGCGAGGCGATCAAGCTGATGAGTGGCGGCGGCGTCGTTCTCAATCTCGGCTCGATCAACACGTTCTTGCCGTTTGCACCCCGCCACGCTTATGGCGCCTCGAAGGCGGCCATCGACATGCTGACGCGATGCATGGCGGCTGAACTCGGTCCCAACGGCGTACGTACCGCGACCATCGCGCCGGGCTATATCCGCACGCCGGGCGTCGCCGCTCTGGAAGCGCAAGGTCGCATCGACGGCACAGCGATTCGGCGCCGCGTCCCGCTTGGCCGCTTTGGCGAGCCGATGGAGGTCGCTGATGCTGCCTATTTCCTGGCCTCGCCGGAGGCGTCCTACATCAACGGGTCGATCCTTTATGTCGACGGTGGCTGGACGTCGTTCGGAAACGCCGGCGATGCGAGCTCTGCGAACGTTTGATGGAAGGTCCGTATGCAACGATTGCTGAAGCCATTGGGCAGGGCGTGATCTTTCGCGCCTCGTACGGGCTTCGTGACGTGCTTGGTCTCTTTCATAGATGTGAAATTGAAGCCACGCGCCGTCAAAGCGGTAGTGGTGCTGCAGAACTCATGAGATGGTTTTTGACGCGAGGCTGCGGCCCAACGCAGGCGGTTTCGCATGCGGCACATCGTCAAGCGCCGCTCCAACCCACGTCAACGACGCAAGCGAGGAAATGCCCGAGATGAGCAGCTCTGAGATGGGTGCACAACGCCTGGACATGGTCATCGTGGGCGCCGGTTTCGGCGGGTTGTACGCCGTGTATAAATTCCGCGAGATGGGCCTCAAGCTCGCTGCGTTCGAGGCGGGCGGCGATGTCGGGGGCGTGTGGTATTGGAATCGCTATCCCGGCGCGCGGGTCGACTTGCCGAGCATTGATTACAGCTATTCGTTTTCCTCCGAGATCGAGCAGGAATGGACCTGGTCGGAGGAGTTCGCGTCCCAGCCGGAGCTTCTCGCCTACTTCAATTTCGTGGCCGACCGGCTCGATCTTCGCAAGCACTACAAGTTCAATACGCGCGTCGCCAGCGCCGTTTGGGACGAGACGCGCAGGCTCTGGAGGGTGACGACCGATCGCGGAGAGACGGTCGAGGCGACCTATTGCGTGATGGCTACAGGCCCGCTCTCAGTCCCTATGGATCCCCAGATTCCGGGCATCGCGCGCTACAAGGGCGAGCTGCTGCGCGCCGGCAAGTGGCCGCACCATCCGGTCAGCTTCGCCGGCAAGCGGGTCGGGGTGATCGGCACGGGGTCGAGCGGCATCCAGATCGTGCAGGAGGTCGGTCGGAAGGCCGGAGAGCTCTTCGTCTTTCAGCGTACGCCAAGCTTCACCATGCCGATGCGCAACCAGAAGCTGGAGCCGGACTACGTTGCTGAGGTCAAGCGCAACTATGCAGGCCTTCGAGAGACCGCGCGCAACAGTCCGAACGGTGGTGTACGCCCGTGGACCACGCGCGCTTTCTTCAGCGTGACGCCGGCTCGACGACGCGAGCTCCTGGAGGATGCCTGGAAGCTCGGCGGCCTTGCAATGCTCGGGACTTTCACCGATCTGCTGAGCAACGAAGAGGCCAACGAGCATGTCGCCGAGTTCGTGCGCGGCAAGGTCGACGAGGTTGTCAAGGATCCAGTCACTGCGGAGAAGCTCAAGCCGCGCGGTTATCCTATTTTTGCCCGCCGGCCGTGCCTCGACACCGAATATTACGAGACGTTCAATCTGCCCAATGTCCATCTGATGGACTGCACCACCGATCCGATTCTCGAGATCACGGAGAAGGGCGTGCGAACCGAATCGGGAGAGACCGAGCTCGACATGCTGATCCTCGCGACGGGCTATGACGGGCTTACCGGTGCGCTGACCGCATTCGACATCGTCGGCCGCCACGGCGGCAAGGTGAGCGACAAGTGGAAGCACGGCGCGCGTTCCTATCTCGGCCTGATGATGGAAGGGTTCCCGAACCTGTTCATGACGACGGGGCCGAACGGGCCGGCGGCGCTCGCCAATATCGTCAGGATCAGCGAAAACGACGTCGACTGGATTGCGAACCTAATCACGCATATGGACGATCACGGCCTAGCGACCGTAGAGCCGACCAAAGCGGTGGAAGACGGCTGGATGGAACTCGTCGCAAGGACCGCGCAGCATTCGCTCCTCAACAAGGCGAAGACCTGGTACCTCGGCGCCAACGTCAAGGACAAGCCTCTTGGGCTCACGCTCTTCACGGGCGGATTTCCAAGGTACCGGGAGTATTGCGCCGCTGTCGCCCGGGCGGGGTATCGTGACTTTGCCTTCGAGCGCGAGCGGATCCCGGTGACCACTTGACGATTGCGTTTCGATCTCCGGATTGACATCGCCATTGCTGCGATTGCCGGTCACGCGGGGCTGTGATTGCCTGGCGCCGGTGCCGGCAGCTCGAGGCGCGCAACATTGTCCCGCCGTGTCCAAAGGGCTTTCATGCGACGCTGTGCGGCATGATGCGCTCCGCATTGCCGCCGCCGCACCAAACTTGATCCAGTAGCTCCACGATCGGCTGGCCAAATTCCTCGTACATGATTTCGATGGACCGCAGCCACGGCGCGATCCAACGATTAAGGGGATTGCCGTCGATGCCGACGAGCATGCAGCGTTCCGGGATGACGACGTCGCTCTCGCGGGCAAAGCGATAGGCGCCGTAGGCGATTTGGTCGCTGACGCACATCAGCCCCTCAGGCCAGCCGTCGCGCGCTGTGAGCCGCTGTACGGCTTCATATCCGATTTCGAGATGAGAACGGCCAGTGGCCTCGGCCTTGTAGACGTCCTCGGTCCCAAGAGCGCGCAGGCGGTCGCAGAATCCCTTCAGGCGATCCCGCGTCACGGAGGATCCTTGGGCGGGCGTCAGCACGCCGCAGCGTCGTAATCCCGCTGACCACAGCATGTCGGCGGCGTCGGCGCCGGCCTTGATATTGTCGATGCCGACGAAGGCGCCCCGCCCGGAGGGTGGGCGGCGGTTCACGAAGACGATTGGCGCGCCGTCAGCGACGAAGTCCTTCAGCACTGGGCTCGGTACGCTGGCGACCATGATATAGCCGCGCACCACCTGCGAACGCATCGCGTTGAGATATTCGTCCTGCAGGTCGGGGCGATCGTGGGTGTCACAGAGAATCATCACGTAACCGGCGGCGCGCAGCGCGGCTTCGGTGGAGGCGGCAATGGCGGCCATCACGGGATTCTCCAGGTTGGGGGCGAGCATCGCGACGAGGCGGCTTTCTCGCCGGCGCAGTGTCCGGCCGGCGTGGTTGGGCTGGTAGCCGACGACGGCTATGGCCTTGCGGACGCGCGCGATGGTCTCGGCCGAGGCCCGGCGCGTTTCGCCGTTGACGATGCGCGACACCGTGGCGATCGAGACTCCGGCGGCTGCGGCAACGGTCGCGAGCGAGGCTGGGGTGGAGCGTTGCTTGCGTGTCATGGGTCTGGCTCGGTGTGTTCCATTGATGTCAGACAATATAGAGATTGACAGGTTAGGCAAACGTTTGCCAAGCTTGAATCCAAGATCTTAGAGATCGCAGGGAGAGCGCAATGCGGGCAGTTATCCGACGGGCTATCGGCGCGTCCTTGTTGACGGCTTGTCTTTTGGCGCTGATGGCCAGCCTCGGCATTGGCGTCGCCGCAGCGCAGACGACGCTTCGGATGACCTGGTATTCCGATGGCAACGAAGGCGAGGTGATGGCGGACCTTTTGCGCCGCTTCGAGGATAAGCACCCGGACATCCACGTTGTTCTCGACCAGGTGCCCTTCAAAGCCATCAACGAGAATCTTCCCGTGCAACTCGCCTCCGGTCAGGGCCCTGATATCGCCCGCGTCGCCGACATGGGCGGGCTGGCCCGCTATATGCTCGACCTGCGTCCCTATCTGAAGGACGCCGCCTATTGGGAGGCGAATTACGGTCCTTTCCTGCAATGGATGCGGGTGCCGGGCGACACATCATCGATCCCCGGCTTCATGACTCAGCTCACCGTAACCGGTCCCTTCGTCAACAAGACGCTGTTCGAGCAGGCAGGCGTGGCGATGCCGGGGCCGAGAGCGACCTGGGAGGACTGGGCGAAAGCGACGAAAGAGGTGGCGGCCAAGGTGCAGGCGCCGTTTCCGATCGCGTTCGACCGTTCCGGCCATCGCTTCTTCGGTATGGCGATTTCGGAAGGCGCCGCCGTGTTTGACGACAAGGGAAATCCGGCCGTGATCGACGATGGGTTCAAGCGCGCGGCCAAGTTGATCTTTGACTGGCAAAACAGCGGCGTGATGTCGAAGGAGCTGTGGGGTTCGGTCGCGGGAGCGACCTACCGCGGCGCCAACGAGGAATTCAAGAATGCCCAGGTCGTCATGTATGAATCGGGCTCCTGGCAGATCAGCCAGTTCGACAAGACGATTGGAGCGGCCTTCGACTGGGTGGCGGTGCCGACACCTTGCGGGCCGGCGAATTGCTCCGGCATGCCCGGCGGCGCCGCGCTGGTCGGCATCAAGTCGACCAAGCACCCCGAAGAGGTCGCGCGCGTGCTCGATTACCTCGCGAGCGAGGACGTCGTTGCCGAGTTCTACGCGCGTTCGCTGTTCGTGCCGGGCCATCTTGGTCTCGCCCGCAAGGGCCTCGATTACAAGGACGCCTCGCCGGTGGCGAATGCCGCGCTCAAGGTGTTCAGCGATGGCGTCAACCAGCTCGCCCCGGCGGCCAATCAGTTGCAGGGTTATCCGGCGAGCCGTGTGATCCTCAACGCGGTGATCAGCCGACTGGGACAGGCGGTCTCCGGTGAGATTACCCTTGACGACTCCTACAAGCGTATCGCGGGCGACATCGAGCAACAGCTCGCCGAACGCAACAAGAAGTAGGCCGGGCGCGCCGCGGCATGATCGATTTGCCAGATGGCATCGGACTACAGGCCGTACCGACGGCCTCTCGTCTCGCGCGCTTGCGCCGGAGCGGCGCGACGATCCTCGGCGCCGTGTTGCGTCTCATCGACCGTCCGATGGGCTTGTTGCAGCGGCTGATCGGCGAGCGGCGAATGGTCTATGTCTTTCTGCTGCCGAACCTCGCCTTCTTTTCGCTTTTCGTCTTCGTTCCGCTTGCGATCGATCTTGCCTATTCGTTGACCGGCGGTGAGTCGCTGTTTCCTTCGCAACGCCCCTATGTCGGGACCGAGCAGTACGCCTATCTGTTCGATTGCGGATCATTCTTCGATCCCGCCTCGTGCCGGGTCGATCATTTTTGGCGCGGTGTTGCCAACACGATGCGCTTCACCGTCTTCCAGCTCGTCTCCATGGTGACGTTCTCGCTCGTCACCGCGCTGGTCCTGAATATGCGGATTCGCGGCCGCGGCTTCTTCCGCGCCGTCTATTTCTTTCCGGTCCTGTTGTCGCCGGTCGTTGTTGCGCTGGTCTGGAAATGGATCCTGCAACGCGACGGGTTGCTGAACGCGGGGCTCACCATGATCGGCGGTCAGAAGATCTTGTTCTTTGTCGACCCCGGCTGGGCGATGTTCTGGTCGGTGTTCGTCTCGGTCTGGGCGCACATGGGCTTCTATACGCTCATCCTGCTCGCGGGGTTGCAGGCCATTCCCGCCGATCTCTACGAGGCGGCTCAAATGGACGCCACGCCGCGCTGGCGTGTGCTCGTTCGGATCACGCTGCCGCTGCTCTGGCCGAACCTCATCGTGGTGATCGTGCTGGCGATGATCCGCGGCGTGCAGACGTTTGATGAGGTGTTCGTGCTGACCGGTGGCGGACCAGGCACCGCAACCCTCATGATCGTGCAGTACATCTATGAGACCGCGTTTGCGAGCCAGGTGCAGAATTTCGGCCTCGCCGCGGCGGCGTCGATCGTGCTTGGTGTCGTGCTGTTCCTGCTCACGCTGGCGCAATTGTCGCGTACCCGGAGCGCGTCATGAAGCCAATTCAGCTGCTGCGCGCTCGCCGTCGGAACGGGCATTGGCATTGGACCGACATCGCCGCCTACGCCTATCTCGGGCTCGGCGTCGTGCTGATGTTCGGGCCTGTCATGTGGCTGGTGCTGTCCTCGTTCAAGACTCAGGCAAGCCTCCTGGAATTTCCGCCCTCGCTGCTGCCGCTGTCCCAGCAGGAGGTGCGCGTCGAGGGCTTTCCGCAGCCGTTGCCGCTCTTTGCAGCCACCCTCGACAACGGCGAGCGTCGCGAGCTCGCGCAGATCAGGCGCATCGGGCTGATCGCCCAGATGGTCGATCCTGCCGACCCAAAACGGCAATATCGCGTGCCGACGGCCAGGCTCGCGCCGGTTCGGCACCTGAGTTTCGTGACTTCGAACTATACCGAGCCGCTTCAGAAATTCGCCTTCACTCGCTATCTGTGGAACTCGGTGTTCGTCACGACGATCGCAACGCTGATCACGCTG
This sequence comes from Bradyrhizobium sp. T-1, assembly GCF_053592855.1. NCBI lineage: Bacteria > Pseudomonadati > Pseudomonadota > Alphaproteobacteria > Hyphomicrobiales > Nitrobacteraceae > Bradyrhizobium > Bradyrhizobium sp. T-1. Next base: position 2,635,834 of record NZ_CM132115.1, read on the forward strand.
CTCATCAATTCGATGGCAGCCTATGCTCTCTCCATCTATGAATTCAGGGGCAAGACGATCGCCATGCTGATGGTGATCGGGACGCTCATGATCCCGATCACCATCATCCTCGTGCCGGTTTATCTCGTCATCACCAAGCTGGGTCTCGTCAATTCGCTCTGGGCTGTCATTCTTCCGGGGGCTGCAACGCCTACGGGGGTATTCCTGTTGCGGCAGTACATGCTGACGCTGCCGCGCGACCTCATCGAGGCGGCGCGCATGGACAAAGCGAGCGAGTGGCAGATCTACTGGCGCATCGTGATGCCGTTGGCGGCTCCCGCTCTGGCGGTGCTCGCCATCTTCTCCATCATGTGGCGGTGGAACGAGTTTCTGTGGCCGCTCGCAGTGCTGACCCGGTCCGAATCCTTCACGCTGCAGATCGGGCTCAACGCCTTCCAGGGCGAGCTGCAGACGCAGTGGAATTATCTCTTGGCGATGACGGTGGTGTCGCTGGTCCCGGTGGCTCTCGTCTTCGTTTTTCTGCAACGCTTCATCGCCACCGGCATAGCCAATACGGGGATGAAATGATGGCGAGGGTGTCGTCATGGCTGGCTTGACTCTTCGGGACGTCCGCAAGGCTTACGGGACGGTCGCCGTGATCCACGGGGTTGATCTCGCGATCGCGGATGGCGAGTTCATCGTCTTCGTCGGCCCGTCCGGCTGCGGAAAGTCGACCCTGCTGCGCATCATCGCCGGGCTCGAAGATGTCACCGGCGGCGAGATTGCGATCGATGGCCACGACGTCACGCGCGTGCCGGCCTCGGATCGCGGTCTTGCCATGGTTTTCCAGTCCTACGCGCTCTATCCGCATATGACGGTCTACCAGAACATGGCCTTCGCCCTCGAGAACATGGGTCTGGCGCGCGCCGAGATCGACGCCCGGGTGCGGCGCGCGGCCGGGATGCTGCGTCTCTCCGACTATCTCGAGCGCAAGCCGAAGGCGCTGTCGGGTGGCCAGCGCCAGCGGGTGGCCATCGGCCGGGCCATCGTGCGCGATCCGAAGATCTTCCTGCTCGACGAGCCGCTCTCCAACCTCGATGCCGAGCTTCGAGTCGCGACCCGCAAGGAACTCGCGGCGCTGCACGCCGAGATCGGTGGGACCATGATCTACGTGACCCATGATCAGGTCGAAGCGATGACCATGGCCGACCGTATCGTGGTGCTGCGCGGCGGCCGCATCGAGCAGGTGGGTACGCCGCTCGATCTGTACAATCGGCCCGACAATCTCTTTGTCGCAGGCTTCATCGGTTCGCCGCGCATGAACCTGCTGCCGGTGCAGGTGGTGTCGCCGGGCCTGGTGCGCGTCGGCGAGGCCGGTGAGCCGATCAAGGTTGCGACGGGACCGCTCGCTACGGGCGCGTCTGCGACGCTCGGTGTACGCCCCGAGCATATCACGCTCGCCGACGGCGCGGCCGATCTGACAACCACCATCGACATCGTCGAACAGCTCGGCGGCGATACGTATTTCTATGCGAGCGCGCCCGGTCTGCCGCAGATCACGGTGCGACAGAACGGGCAGGCGCTGCGGGGGCGCGGCGAGACTCTCCCGGTTCGCTTCGAGCCGGCCCACCTTCATCTGTTCGATGCCGAAGGGGCCGCGGTACGGCCCGGTGTCTGAATCACGCAGGTCCATAACGACCAGCGATCAATAATGGAGTGATGAGACATGAAAGCCCTGGTTGAGGGCCGCTATCGCGGTTACGAGGGCGGAGCCGCGGTGTTCGAGGTTGGGGAGGGCGTCACCATCGCGGTCCGCATTCTCGAGGGTGATCTCGGCCGGGTGACGCTGCGCCGTGCTGGCGGCTTTCGGCTGGATCGGGGCTGGTCGTTGGCGCCTGGTGGCATCGAGCCGCCTTATGAGGGACGCAACCGCGACGATTTGTCGGGCTTCGCCAATCCGGCGGTAACGGTCACGCCGGGCGACGGCATCGTCACTGTTGCGGCAGCCGGGCTGACCGCCGAGGTTAGGCTCCGCCCGTTCGGCATTGCCTGGCGCCGCGCCGGCGATGCCCAGCCGTTTCTGCGCGACCGGCCGACCCAAGCCTATTTCATCTCCAACAAGACTCCGGCCATCGCCCATATGATGGCGCGGCATCCTGACGAGAGACATTATGGCCTTGGCGACAAGGCCGGCCCGCTGGATCGTACGGGACGGCGCTTTGCCATCGACGCGGTGGATCCTTGTGGTTTCGATGCCGAACTGAGCGATCCCCTCTATAAGATGCTGCCGTTCGTCATCGTCGACGGGCCGCAGGGTGCGCATGGCATCTTCTATGACAATCTTGCCACCGGATCTGTCGATCTCGGCTGCACGATCGACAATTATCACGGCACGTTCAGGTCCTATCATGCCGACGATGGCGACCTCGATTTCTACGTGCTCGCGGGGCCAACGCTGCACGAAGTCACGCGCCGTTTCTCCTGGCTCACCGGCGGCCAGGCCTTCGCACCGCGCTGGTCCTACGGCTTCGGTGTTACATCGATGGCGATTGCGGATGCGCCCGACGCCGATCGGCGGGTGACGGACTTCATCGCCGACTGCCGCCGCCACGCCATCCGTTGCGACAGCTTCCATTTCGGCTCCGGCTACACCTCGATCGGCTCGCGCCGCTACGTGTTCAACTGGAACTACGACAAGTTTCCCGATCCATCGGCGACCATGACGCGGCTGGTCGAAGCGGGCATGCAGCCGGTGACCAACATCAAGCCGTGCCTGCTCGACGATCATCCGCGGCTCGACGAGGCCATCGACTCCGGCATCCTGGTGAAGGATGGCGTGACGGGCGCTCCGGCGGTCGCGCAGTTCTGGGACGGAGTGGGTTTTCATGTCGACTTCACCAATCCCGATGGGCGCCGGTGGTGGCGTGCGGGCATCGAGCATGCGCTGCTCGATCACGGCGTCGTTTCCATGTGGAACGACAACAATGAGTTCGAGATCTGGGATGAGGACGCGATCTGTGCCGGAGACGGCCGCCCCTTTGCCCAGGCACTGGGACGGCCGGCGCAGCCATTGTTAATGACGAAGCTGTCGTTCCAGGCGCAGGCGGAGCGATCGCCGTTGCGGCGGCCTTATGTCATTACCCGCGGCGGGCCGGCAGGGCTTGCGCGCTATGGTCAGACCTGGTCGGGCGACAACGCAACGGCCTGGAAGACGCTGCGCTTCAATCTCACCCAGGGTCTCAACATGAGCCTCTCCGGGCTGTTCAGCATCGGGCATGATGTCGGCGGCTTCCATGGTCCGAAGCCAAGTCCCGAGTTGCTCTGCCGTTTCGCCGAGTTCTGTGCACTCTGGCCGCGCATGGTGATGAACTCCTGGAACGATGACGGCTCGGTGACCCTGCCCTGGATGTACGCGGATGCGCTGCCGCAGGTGCGCGCGGCAATCGCGCTGCGTCATCGGTTGTTGCCCTATCTCTACACGCAGATGTGGCGCGCCAGCCGCGACCATGAGCCCGCGATCCGCCCGCTGTTCTGGGATTTCCCTGATGATGCAGCGGTGCGGGGCGTCGAGGATGCCTTCATGCTCGGCCCCGATCTGCTCGTCGCTCCCGTGCTCGAGGAGGGCGCTTTCGAACGCAGCGTTCGATTGCCCGCGCACGACGGCGGCTGGTACGACTGGCACGACGGCCGGCGCTTCGCCGGCGGTGAGATGGTGCAGGTCGCTGCGCCCTTGGGACGCTTGCCTCTGTTCGTCCGCGGCGGCAGCATGATTCCGGTCGTTGACATCGACGCGACCGGCCGTCAGGGCGACCGGTCGCTCGTGATATTCGGTGCGCCGGTGATGCACTCCACTGCCGACCTCTATGAGGACGATGGGGATACGGCGGCCTGGCGCACCGATGCGCTGGTTCTGACCTTCCACCTTCGTCGCAGCGCCACCGGCCTGGAACTGACGGGAATGGCGCAGGGCAGCTTCCAGCCGGATTTCGAGCGGCTGCAGGTGAAGGGGGTGGGAGTGACGGAACCCTTGTCCATCGGCTCACTCGAAGGCCCCGTCGCCCTGAAGCCCGGCGATTGAAGAGGTTGCTTCGCGCCGTCAGCTCGACGCGCGTCGAGCCGCGATCGCTGTCATCTCGAGCTTGACGCCGGGGCCGAGGTCGGCAACCCCGATGACTGCGCGCGCCGGCAGAGACGCCTCCGCGAAGCAGGCTTTCCAGGCCGTATTGAATGCGGCCTTCTCGCTGAGTTTTGTCACGAAGATCGTCACCTGCAGGACATGGGAGCGGTCCGATCCCAGGGTTTCCAGCAAGCGCGACAACTGGCCAAGTACATCACTTGCCTGGCCCGCCATATCGAGGCTGGTGTCCTCAGGAACAATCCCGCCGATGTAGAGCACGCCATTATGCTCGACAACTTCGTGAAGCAATCCCTCATAGGGTAGGACGCGCTTGATCATGGTGCCACCTTGGACGTTGCCGGTACGACGAGACGTTTGCCGGAATAGCCGCTGAACCTTTCCGCAAGTCAACCCGCGGACGCGTCACAGCTTGGAATTGGCGCGCCCGCCATCCTCAAGGCATCACACCCATCCACCATCGACGATGTAATGCTGGGCCGTACAGGCGGAGGCCTCTTCGGAGGCAAGAAAGACGGTGAATTTCGCGACCTCGTCCGGGACCAGCCTGCGCTTCAGGCACTGTCGCTGCTGCAGTTCGATCTCGCCGGCCGGCGTCATCCATTTCTCGAGCTGACGCTCGGTCATGATCCAACCCGGCGCGATCGCGTTCACGCGGATATTGTAGGGACCGTAGTCACGTGCCAGCGAGCGCGTCAAACCGATCACGCCTGATTTGCTGGCGGTGTAGGCAGCCATGCCGCCTTGTCCGGCGATCCACGACACCGAGCCGAAATTGATGATGGCGCCGGCGTTTGCCGCCTTCATGTCCGGCAGCACGGCTTGCGAGGCGAAGAACTGGTGCTTCAGATTCACTGCGATGCGGTCGTCCCAATAGTCCGGCGTCATCTCCTCGGTTTTGTGCCGTTCATCATGCGCGGCGTTGTTGATCAGGATGTTGATCGCGCCGTGCGCCTTGCGCGCCTCCGCCACGCCGGCGCGCAGCGCGGGGATGTCGGTCAGGTCGACGCGCTGGAAATGCGCAGCCAGTCCCCGATCGGATAGCTCGCGCGCCAGGCGTTGTCCCTCTTCGACCTTGATGTCGAAGAACACCACCTTGGATTTCTGCTCCGCGAAGTGCCGCACGATTGCGGCGCCAATTCCCGCTGCGCCTCCGGTGACGAGCACGACCTTGCCGGCGAGGTCGGAATAGATGGCAGCCATGGGCAACTCCCAGTTTGTTGCGGGCGGCGCGACGGGCCGCCCCGCCTCTTTTCCCGACCTTATCCATTCCCTTCGTGAGGTGCATAGGTCAGAATTTGTGTTGCGTACCTCAAAAATTGAAGGCAGGATTGCAGCCAAAGAATAAGAGCCTGTTGGGAGGATGAGATGAGACTGCTCAAGAAGCTGGGACTCGCCGCTGCCGCATGCCTGTTTGACGCCAACGTCGCCGCAGCCGATACCACGGTAAAATGGCTGCACATCGAGGTTAATCCGGCCCAGGTGAAGGTCTGGGAGGAGGTCGCGCGTGCCTATGAGGCGTCGCATCCCGGCGTCAAGGTCGAGATGCAGTTCCTCGAGAACGAGGCCTACAAGGCCAAGCTGCCGACCATCCTGCAATCCAAGGACCGGCCGCACATCATCTATAGTTGGGCCGGCGGCGTCCTGAAGACGCAGATCGAGGCCGGTGTTCTCGAAGACATCACCGATTCTGTGAAGAGCGGCGGCTATAGCGACACGATCGCACCGGCGGCGCTCGCCGCCTTCACCCAGAACGGCCACGTCTTTGGACTTCCGATCGCACTGTCGCAGGTCGGCTTCCTCTACAACAAGGATTTGATGGCCAAGGGTCACGTCGATGCAAGCAAGATCAAGACATGGGACGATCTGCTCGGCGCGGTGAAAACGCTGAAGGCCGCGGGTGTTACGCCGATTGTGGTTGGCGGCGCCGACAAATGGCCGCTGCACTTCTACTGGACGCATCTCGCAGTGCGCATTGGCGGCAAGGCTGCCTTCGATGCAGCGCTGAAGGGTGAGAACGGCGGCTTCGCCGGCGAGACCTTCCAGAAGTCCGGTGAGCTGTTCAAGCAGCTCGTCGACCTGCAGCCGTTCCAGAACGGCTTCCTCGGCTTCAAGAACCCGCAGGCCGTCGGCTATTTCGGTGACGGCAAGGCCGCGATGACCCTCGCCATCTCGTCCTTCTATCACACCCAGCGCGCGCTTGCCGCTGACAAGGTCGGTCTCGCCGACGACAAGCTCGGCTGGTTCGATTTTCCGGTCGTACCCGGCGGCAAGGGCGAGCCGTCAGACACGCTCGGCGGCATCACCGGTTGGCTGATCACCAAGGGGGCGCCCAAGGAGGCCACCGACTTCCTCAAGTTCTTTATCTCCAAGGACGTGCAGGCGCGGCTCGCCGCCGGCAACTTCATCGTTCCCGTCGTCAAGGGCGGCGAGGCCGGCCTCAACAGTGCTTTCATGAAGCAGATCGCGGCCAATCTGGCGAAGTCGAATTATCATCAGAACTTCTATGACCAGAGCCTCGGCCCGTCGGTCGGCCGCGTCGTGAACGACGTCACCGCGGAGATCGCCGGTGGCAGCATGAGCCCGCAGGACGCTGCGAAGGCGATCGAAGCAGCGTACAAGCAGGGCAACTGACGGTGGCGCGGCGGATCGCGATCGCCTCGCCGGTGAGCATTGCTGGCGAGGCGCCCCCTCAGGTTGCGGTTCGCGGCCCGGGTTGGGACGGCCGTTTCACGGTCCTGATCCTGTTCCTGCCGCCGGCCCTGCTGCTGTTCACGTTGTTTGTGGTGCTGCCAATCGGTGAGGCGGCGTGGTACTCGGGCTTCAACTGGAATGGCTTCGGCAAGCCAACCAACTGGATCGGCTTCGACAACTACCGCTTCGTGCTGGAAACGCGCGCCTTCTGGCTCGCGCTGCGCAACAACGGGCTGATCATCGCGGTCTCGCTCGCGATCCAGCTGCCGCTTGCACTGACGCTGGCCCTGATGCTCGCCGAGAAGTTTCGTGGCGCGGTGGCGCTGCGCATGTTGTTCTTCATGCCCTATATCCTGGCCGAAATCGCGACCGGGCTGATCTTCTCCTTCGTCTATGACGGCGATTACGGCCTCGTCGCCTCGATCTGGCGCACGTTCGGCGCCGAGCCGCCGCATTTGCTGGCCTCGACCGACACTGCGATGCTGGCGGTGCTGATCGTGATCGTGTGGAAGTATTTCGGCTTCCACATGATGCTGTTCATCGCAGCGCTCCAGAGCCTCGACAAGAGCCTGATCGAGGCTGCACGGATCGACGGCGCGACGCGGGCGCAGACCCTGCGCCATGTCGTCATCCCCTTGCTCTATCCGACCATCCGTCTCTCCGTATTCTTTGCCATCGTCGGGTCACTGCAGCTGTTCGACCTCGTCATGCCGCTCACTCGCGGCGGCCCCGCAGACTCCTCCAACACCATGGTGAGCTTCCTCTACAACAACGGCATCTCACGCATGCGGGTGGGCTATGGCAGTGCGATCGGCGTCATTCTGTTCACGATTTGCGTGACCTTTGCCTTCACCTACAAGCGATGGTTCATGCGCGATGAATAACACCGAGACCGCCCGCCGACCGTACGATCCCGCCGCGCTGTTCAAGGCGCTGTTCCTTGCGCTCGTCGCCATCTTCGTGCTGGTGCCGCTGCTTGCGACACTGCTCGGTGGCTTCAAGTCGCTCGGCGAGCTGCGTGTCAATCCATTCGGCCTGCCCAGGCATTGGGAGTGGCAGAATTATGCCGACATCCTGTTCTCCGGCCGTTACTGGCAGCTCTTGCGCAACTCTCTGATCATCTCGACGCTCACGGTCACCCTGACCCTGATCGTCGCCTCGATGGCTGCCTTCACCTTCGCGCACGTCAAGTTCTACGGCAGCTCGATGCTGCTGAGCTACCTGACACTCGGGCTGCTGTTTCCGGCCGCGACCGCGGTGCTGCCGCTGTTCATCAGGGTCCGCGACCTCGGCCTGCTCGACACCTACTTTGGCGTCGCCCTGCCGCAGGTGGCTTTCAGCCTTGCCATGAGCGTGTTGCTGCTGCGGCGCTTCTTCAAGGACATTCCCCATGAGCTGCTCGAAGCGGCCCTGGTCGATGGCTGCAGCTACATCAAATTTTTCCGCTACGTGACACTGCCGTTGTCGCGGCCGATTCTCGCGACCGTCGGCACCATCACCTTCGTCAACAGCTGGAATGCTTATCTGCTGCCGCTGGTGATGCTCAACACCGACGCACTCTATCCCTGGCCGCTCGGTATCATGGTCTATCAGGGCGAATACTCCTCCGAATGGCACCTGATCCTGGCCTTCATCACGCTCACCATCCTGCCGACCATCATTCTGTTCCTGCTGGCGCAGAAGCACATCGTCGCCGGCCTCACCGCAGGCGCGGTCAAGGGATGAGCAAGACTTCACGGAGATAACAATGAGAAAAGTCGGCATCGGAATCATCGGCTGCGGTGTGATCAGCACTGCCTATCTCAAGGCGGCCCAGCGGTTCCCGGTCATGGAGGTCAAGGCGCTGGCGGACATGCGCAGCGATGTCGCGGAGCGGCAGGGCGCAGCGTTCGGCCTGCCGGCAATGCGGGTCGATCAATTGCTGAAGCGCGACGATGTCGAGATCGTCATCAATCTCACGGTGCCGCTGGCCCACACCGACGTCAGCCTCGCCGTGCTCAACGCCGGCAAGCACGTCCATTCCGAAAAGCCGCTCGGCATCAACGTCGCCGAAGCGCGCAAGGTGATGGATCTCGCCGCGCAGAAGAATTTGCGCGTCGGCTCCGCGCCCGACACCTTCCTCGGCGGCGGACACCAGACCGCGCGCAAGCTGATCGATGACGGTGCGATCGGCACGCCGGTCGCCGGCAGCGCCTTCTTCGGCTGTCCCGGCCATGAGCGCTGGCATCCGGCGCCAGGCTTCTACTATCTGCGAGGTGGCGGGCCGATGCTCGACATGGGGCCGTACTACATCACCGATCTGGTCCAGTTGCTCGGTCCGGTCGCCGGCGTGATGGGCTCGACGGCCCGTCCGCGATCCGAGCGGCTGGTCACTAGCCAGCCGATGAACGGTGCGATGATCCCGGTCGAGGTCGCGACTCATGTCGCGGGGACGCTCGAATTCGAGAGCGGGGCGGTCGTCTCGATCGCGATGAGCTTCGACGTGCCGAAACACCGCCATGCACCGATCGAGATCTACGGCGACAAGGGCAGCATGCTGGTGCCGGACCCGAACCGCTTTGGCGGCGAGGTGCAGGTGGCGAAGACCGGCGGCGAATGGGAGGCGATGCCGCTGACGCACGGTCATGCGGAAGGCGAATTCCGGTCCATCGGCGTCGCCGATATGGCCGCTGCGATCCTGAATGACCGGCCGCATCGCGCCAGCGGCGCGCTCGCCTTCCACGTGCTGGAGGTGATGGAGGCGTTCCAGACCTCCGCCGACGAGGGCCGCCGCGTCAAGATCGAGAGCCGCGTGGAGCGGCCGGCGATGCTGCCAGCCGGACGCGAAACCGGACAGATCGACTGAGGGAATGACCATGCGCAAGGCATTGATTGTATGGGGTGGCTGGCCGGGACACGATCCCGATTTGTGTGCCTCGATGATCCGCGGCTGGCTCAAGGCCGAAGACTTCGAGGTCCGGATCGAAACGACGACGGAGGCGTTCGGCGATCCCAAGATCCACGATCTCTCGTTGATCATCCCGATCTACACCATGTCGAAGATCGAGAAGGCGGACGCGCTCAATCTCTGCGCCGCGGTGAGCGGTGGCGTCGGGCTCGCCGGCCATCATGGCGGTATGTGTGATGCTTTCCGCGAGTCCGTCGACTATCAGTTTTTGTGCGGCGGGCAGTGGGTCGCGCATCCCGGCAACATCATCGATTACAAGGTCGATGTCACCAAGCCGGATGATCCCATCGTGAAGGGCTTAAGCAGTTTCGAGCATCGTTCAGAGCAGTATTATATGCATGTCGACCCCGCCAACGAGGTGTTGGCGACGACGACCTTCACCGGCGAGCACGCGCCCTGGATCGACGGCGTGGTGATGCCGGTGGTGTGGAAGAAGCGCTACGGCGCCGGCAGGGTGTTCTATTCCTCGCTCGGCCACCGCGCCTACGAGCTCGACGTGCCGGAGATCAGGACGTTGATGACCCGCGGCATGCTGTGGGCGGCGCGCGAATGACGGCTGGTGCGATCCAGCCGGCGGTTCGTGCGACGCTGGAAGACGTCGCGCGCGCGGCGGGCGTCTCGCTCGCCACCGTCGATCGCGTCGTCAACCGGCGAGAAGGCGTCCGCGCCAAGACCATTGCACGCGTCGAGGCCGCAGTGGCAAAGCTCGGCTATCGTGCCGACGTCGCCGCCGCGCGGCTCGCCCGCGGGCAGACGTTCCGCTTTGCCTTCGTGCTGCCAACCGGCAGCAACAGCTTCATGACCAACCTGACCGAGCAGGTCCAGCGCACCGCAGACTGGCTCACCGGCCAGCGTGGCTTCATCGATCTCCTCCATGTCGACGTCTTCGATCCGGATGTGCTCGCCGGTGCGCTGGAAGACCTGTCGCCGGCCTATCACGGAGTCGCCGTGGTCGCGCTCGACCACCCCAGGGTACGCGATGCGATCGACCAACTCGCCGCGCGCGGGGTCGCCGTGGTGACCCTTGTATCGGATGCACCGAGCTCGCGCCGTCTGCACTATGTCGGTATCGACAATCCGGCTGCGGGACGAACCGCGGCAACGCTCACGGGACGCTTCCTTGCAGGCGGGGAGGGGAAGGTGGCCGTGATCGCGGGATCGTTGTCGTTGCGCGATCACACCGAGCGGCAGTTCGGATTCCACCAGATATTGTCCAGCGAGTATCCGAACCTCACGGCATTGCCCGTGATCGAGGGCCGCGACGACAGCGAGCGCACGCGGGAGCTCACTGCCGCGCTGCTCAAGCGCCATGCGGACCTGCGCGGCATCTACTGCTGCGGCGCCGGCAATCGCGGCATCGCCGAGGCGCTCGAGGCCTCCGGCCGCGCGCGCGACGTGGTCTGGATCACCCATGAGCTGACCCAGCATACGCGACGCTTCCTGGTGCGCGGCACGCTCGATGCGATCATCAACCAGGATCCCGGCCACGAGGCGCGCTCCGCGGCCAGGGTGCTGCTGGCGCATTGCATGGAAGAGCCGATCAGCCCTGATCAGGAGCGCATCCGTATCGACATTTTCCTGCGGGACAATCTGCCGTAATCTCGAGCTCGCGATTGATGCGCGCCTTGCCTGCCGAATAGCTCCCATTGCCCGATGTTGCTGGCTCTGCGCGCAAACGCCGCGCACGAGGCGGTTTGCGCGGTGCCGGCTCAATCAAACTCAATCCCTGGAAACAGTACAGCAATACCAAAGCCACACCGTGGCCACAGCTTTCCCGTTTCAGAGCATGTTAGCTGCTCTTGAGGTGTGGAATGTCGTTTTTGCGGGCCTGGCTTGTCGCGGTGGTCGCGACCGGCGTGTCGTTGGCAACCTCACTTCCGCTGCTGCTGCCGCAGCCGGCCGCGGCGCAAACTACGGATGCGATCGTCGTCGAAGGCAATCGCCGCGTCGAGGCTGAAACGGTCCGTTCCTACTTCAAGGCCGGCCCCGGCGGGCAGTTTGACCAGATTGCCGTCGACGACGGGCTCAAGGCACTGGTCGAGACCGGCCTGTTCCAGGATGTGAAGGTCAACAGGGTCGGCGGCCACATCGTCGTGTCGGTGGTGGAGAACGCCGTGATCGGCCGCGTCGCGTTCGAGGGCAACAAGAAGATCAAGGACGAGCAACTCACGGCTGAAATCCAGTCCAAGCCGCGCGGGACCTTCTCGCGGGCGATGGTGCAATCCGACACGCTGCGGATCGCCGAGATCTATCGCCGTTCGGGCCGCTACGATGTGCGCGTCACCCCCGAAATCATCGAACAGCCAAACAACCGCGTCGATCTCGTCTTCACGATCGAGGAGGGCGCAAAGACCGGCGTCAAATCGATCGAGTTCATCGGCAACAGCGCCTTCTCCGCCGCGCGGCTGCGCGACGTGATCAAGACCCATGAAAGCAATCTGCTCAGCTTCCTCAGCAGCGGTGACATCTACGATCCCGACCGCGTCGAGGCCGACCGCGACCTGATCCGCCGCTTCTACCTCAAAAACGGTTTCGCCGATGCGCAGGTGGTGGCGGCGCTGACCGAGTATGATCCAGACAAGAAGGGCTTTCTCGTTAGCTTCAAGATCGAGGAAGGCCAGCAATATCGCGTCGGCGTGGTCGAGTTCCGTTCTAGCATCGCCAATTTCGACGCGAGCTCGCTGCGCAGCTTATCGCGCGTCAATGTCGGCTCGCTCTACAACGTCGAATCGGTCGAGAAATCGACCGAGGAGATGCAGATTGAGGCGTCACGCCGCGGCTATGCCTTCGCCGTCGTACGGCCGAGCGGAGACCGCAATTTCGAGGCGCACACCGTCTCCGTCGTTTTCAACATCGACGAAGGGCCGCGCACCTATATCGAGCGCATCAATCTGCGCGGCAACACCCGCACGCGCGACTACGTGATCCGCCGCGAATTCGACATCTCCGAGGGCGATGCCTACAACCGCGCGCTGGTCGACCGCGCCGAGCGCCGGCTGAAGAACCTCGATTACTTCAAGAGCGTCAAGATCACCACGGAGCCGGGCTCCTCCAGCGACCGCGTGATTCTGATCGTCGACATGGAGGAGAAGTCGACCGGCGATTTCTCGATCTCCGGCGGCTACTCGACCACCGACGGTGCGCTCGCCGAAGTCTCGGTCTCGGAGCGCAATCTGCTCGGCAAGGGGCTCTTTGCCAAGGCCTCGGTGACTTACGGCCAGTACGCCCGCGGCGTGTCGCTATCGTTCGTCGAGCCCTATCTGCTCGATTACCGGATCGCACTCGGATTTGACACTTATTGGCGCGAGAATCTGTCGAACAGCTATACGAGCTATGGGGTGACGACGCTGGGCTTCTCGCCGCGCCTGGGCTTCGCGCTGCGCGAGGACCTGTCGCTCCAGCTCCGTTATTCACTCTATCAGCAGAGCATCACGCTTCCCAGCGCTTACAACAATTGCAACAACAACGCAGCCAATGCGTCGCTGGCCTTCAACCCGACGCCGGCCTACATCCAGAACGTGCTGGGCGGAGCGGATCCCACAAACTCGACGAGCTCAGGATACTACGGCTACGGCTGCTACGCTGACGGCGAATCGAGCCTGCCGATCCGAAAGGAATTGGCTAACGGCAAGACCTTGACCTCGGCGTTGGGCTACACCCTGACCTATAACACGCTCGACAACACCAAGAACCCGACCGACGGCCTGCTCGTCGACTTCAAGCAGGATTTCGCCGGCGTGGGCGGCGACGTCACCTATTTGAAGACCGCGCTGGACACAAAATACTACACCTCGCTGGTGTCCGATCTCATCAGCGTGATCCATCTCCAGGGAGGTGTTCTCAGCAAGATCGGTAACGACGATCTGCGCATGCTGGACCACTTCCAGATGGGCCCGAACCTCGTGCGCGGCTTCGCTCCCAACGGCATCGGTCCGCGCGACATCACCTATGCAGGGTACGGCGCCACAGGCGATGCGCTCGGCGGCACGAAGTACTGGGGCGCGTCCATGGAGTTGCAGATGCCGTTCTGGTTCCTGCCCAAGGAGGTTGGCCTGAAGGGTGCGGTCTATGCCGATGCCGGCTCGCTCTGGGGTTACCAGGGTCCGACCTCGTGGGCGGCCACAGGTGAGGTCAACACCAAGGCATGCCCGACCTGCGGACTGCAATATGACGACAGCAGCGTGGTGCGCTCGTCGGTCGGCGTTGGCCTGATCTGGGCCTCGCCGTTCGGACCGCTGCGCTTCGATTACGCCGTGCCGCTCACGAAGGGCAAATACGACGTGGTCCAGGAGTTCAGGTTCGGCGGCGGAACATCGTTCTAGCCACCGAGTATCCGTCGGCAGGCATCGACGTAGACCTGCGCGCCGGTGACGATGTCCGCATCGGCGGTGTTCTCGGTCCAGTGATGGCTGATACCGCCGATCGATGGCACGAACAGCATGCCTGCGGGCATGATGGTCGCGAGCATCTGCGCATCGTGGCCGGCGCCGCTCGGCATGCGGATCGATCGTCCACCGGCGAGCGCCTTGCTTGCGACGTCGATCGCGTCCTGGAAGCGGGTATCCATCATGGCGGGCGCACCGGTGCGAATTTTCTCTACGTTGACGGTGCAGGGGCCCTTCGCGGTGGTCTCAGCCGCCATGCTTCGCAGCAACTCCTCCAGTTGCGCGATGACGGCCGGGTTATCGTCGCGGATCTGAAACAGCATCTCGGCGCTGCCGGGAATGATGCTCGGTGCGCCCGGATCGAGCGTGATGCGGCCTGTTGTCCAGACCGTGCGCGGACCGCACGCGGCCGGGAAGCGCTCGTCGATCGCCACGCAGAATTTGGCAAGCGCGAGGCCCGCATCCTTGCGCACGGCCATGCGCGTGGTGCCGGCGTGGTTCTGCTCGCCGGTGAAATTGATACGGTACTGCCAGATGCCGACGATGGAGGTGACGACACCGATCGCAAGCTTACCGCTTTCGAGCGTGTCGCCCTGCTCGATATGTGCCTCGAGATAGCCGACATGCCGTCCGGGCTCGGCGGTGACGCGTGGGCGCCCGGCAAGGCCCATGTCGGCGAGCGCATCGCGCATCGTGCGCCCGTTGCTGCGGTCGCGCGCCGCGTCGATCTCGGCCTCGGTGACCTGCCCGACATAGGAGCGCGAGCCGAGGAAGCTGCCGAAATGGCCCTCCTCGTCGCACCATGCGGCCACTTCCACCGCGCCCTTCACGGTGGGATCGGCGTTGAGCACGCGTGCCGCTTCGAAAGCGTAGACGACGCCCAGCGGGCCATCGAGCCAGCCGGCGTAGTTCTGGCTTTCCAGATGCGAGCCGGCGAGAAGTTTCGGCCCAGCCTTCGTGCTGGTGCCGATGATATTGCCGATGCCATCGATCGCGCCGGTAAGCCTCGCGTCGGGCAACTTCCGCACCAACCAGTCCAGTGATTGCCTGTGCGCCTCGGAAAATGTGGGCTTGTGCACGCCGGTCTTGTAGGTGCCGAAGGCACGGAGTGCATTGAGATCGGCAAGAACGCGCTCGCCATTGGCGCGCGGCTGTGTGTCAGGCATGTTCGGCAACCTTCAGCGCCTCGGTGCGGATCTCCTCGACCAGCCGTTCCTTCAACTGGACGAATTCCGGTGTGGTCTTGATCTTGTAGGAGCGCGGATGCGGCAGGTCCACAGAGATCTCGGCCTTGATCCGGCCGGGACGGGCGCTCATCACGATGACACGGCTGCCGAGGAAGATGGCTTCCTCGATGTCGTGGGTGACGAACAGCACGGTCTTCTGGTCACGCTCCCAGATGCCGAGCAGCATCTCCTGCATCAGGGCGCGCGTCTGGTTATCCAGCGCGCCGAAGGGCTCGTCGAGCAGCAGGATCTTCGGATCATTGGCGAGCGCCCGCGCGATCGCCGTGCGCTGCTGCATGCCGCCGGAGAGCTGCTTGGGCCAGTGGTTCTCGAAGCCGGCAAGTCCGACTTGGCGGATGAAGGCGTCGGCAACCTTGTTGCGCTCCGCCTCCGCCACGCCGCGCTCTCGCAGGCCAAAGGCGATGTTCTCGCGCACGGTCAGCCAGGGAAACAGCGTGTACGACTGGAACACCATGCCGCGATCGGCGCCGGGGCCGGTGACTTCGCGCCCGTCGAGCGTGACGCGCCCGCTGGTCGGACGGTCGAGGCCTGCAACGATCCGCAGCAGCGTGGACTTGCCGCAGCCGGAGGGGCCGAGGATGGTGACGAAGTCGTTGTTGCCGATGGTGAGATCGGTCGGCTCCAGCGCTCTCGTGGGGGCGTTGCCGTGGCGCGCGGGAAATGTGCGAGAGACCTGCTCGATCTTGAGGATCGTCATGCCAACCTCCACGGAAACAGCCAGGCGTTGAACGCCTTGAACACGAAGTCCGAGAGCAGGCCGATCAACCCGATCACGATGATGCCGAAGATGATCTGGCCGGTGTTGAGCAGCGCCTGGCTGTCGGTGATCATGTGGCCGATGCCGGAGGACGAGCCGATCAGCTCGGCGACGATGACGTAGGTCCAGGCCCAGCCCAGCACCAGCCGCAAAATCTCGGCGATCTCGGGCGCGGACGAGGGCAGCAGCACGCGGTGGATGATGCCGCGGTCGCTGGCCCCGAGCGTATAGGCGGCTTCCACCAGGTCGCGCCGCGTCGCGCCGACGGTCACCGCGACCATCAGGATGACCTGGAACACCGAGCCGATGAAGATGACGAGCAGCTTCTGTAATTCGCCGATGCCGGCCCACAGGATCAACAGTGGAATGAAAGCGGAGGCGGGCAGATAGCGCGCAAAGGAGACGAACGGCTCGAGGAAGGCTTCGACCGGCTTGTAGGCGCCCATCAGCACGCCGAGCGGCACCGCGATGATCGCCGCGAGCGCAAAGCCGCCGACGACGCGCCAGATCGTCATGCCGATGTCGAACAGGAAGCCCTGCTTGGCCAGGAGATCATAACCCTCCTGCACCATGGTCAGCGGATTGGCGAGAAAGGTTTTCGACACATGGCCGCCGAAGGTCGCCCAGGACCAGAGAGCGACGAACAGCACGAAGAACGCGAGGCCGTAGGCCACCCGCTGCTTCGATGTCACGGAATCCAGGGGACGCATCAATTATCTATCCGAATGGTCGATCTCGCACCGGTCCCGCCGTACGGCGGGACCGGTGGCCTGTTGGGGATCTACTTGATGAAGCTGGCGTCGTAGAGGTCCTCGACCTTCGGCGCAGCCTTGATGATGCCGATTTCGAGCAGGAGTTCGGCCGCATCCTTGTTGAAGGCGAGGAAGTCGCCCGCAAAGAACTTCTGGTTCGCGGCCTTGTCTTGCCAGCGCAGATATTTTGCAGAGTTGCCGAACTGCTCGCCGGTTTGCTTCACGTCGGCGCCCATGATCTCATAGGACTTGGCCTGGTCCTTGGCGATCATGTCGAGCGATTCGAAATAGCTGTTGGCCAGCGCCTGCGCCGCCTTCGGATTCTCGCTCAGGAATTTCGGCGTGCAGCCGAACGTGTCCATCACGATCGGATAATCCAGCGTGGTCGCGATGATCTTGCCCTTGTCGGGCGCGGCGCGCACGGTCGACAGATACGGCTCATAGGTCATCGCGGCGTCGTTCTGGCCGGAGACGAAGGCCTGCGCGGCCGCGGCGGGCTCGAGGTTCACGACGGTGACGTCCTTCACGGTGAGCCCGTTCTTCTTCAGCATCCAGGCCAGCGCGAAATAGGGCGAGGTGCCGGGCGCGGAGGCCGCGACCGTCTTGCCCTTGAGCTCCTTGATCGACGCGACGTCGTTGCGCACGGCCATACCGTCGGCACCAAAGCTCTTGTCGAGCTGGAAGATCTGCTTGGTCGCGACGCCGTTGGCGTTCCAGGAGATCCAGGTCTCGACCGTGGTCGCCGCGCACTGCACGTCGCCGGAAGCGATGGCGAGGTGGCGGTCCTTCTGCGGGATCTTCTTGATGGTGACGTCGAGGCCGTTCTTCTTGAAGATGCCGGCATCCTTCGCCAGCGTCAGCGGCGCGAAGCCGGTCCATCCGGAGATGCCGATGCCGACCTTGACGTCGTCGGCGAGCACAGGGGTGGAGGCCGCGAGAGCAATGATTGTCGCAAATACTTTCGAACTACGCATGATTGTCGTCCTCTTGCCGATCGATGGTTTGACGTCCTGTTGATCTCTGTCGGCCCCTACGGACCGTTGCCCGAAGCGTTGCACGATTTGTGCCGACATCATCGTCTCAACCTCCCTTGAATCGGGCGACAAGGCGGTGAGAGTCACCGGGATAAAGCAGTCGCACCGCTGTGATCGTGCGTGCGCTGCGCCAAGTATAGCGGTCGATCACGAGGCATGGCGCGCCGATTGCGATGTCGAGCGCCGCCGCCGTCCGATCATCCGCCACAATGGCGCTGATCGTGTGCTCGGCCTCTGTCCAAGGGACATGATGAAGCAGCCACGAGCCGGGCGGCTCGCGCGAGAAATCCGCGGTCGCAGCGTCCGGGACGGAGGACAGATCGATCAGCCGGTCCTCGACCGCAAACGGGACGTTGTCGGCGCTGTGGCGGCAGGAGATCGCGATCACCTTGCCGGCCTTCTTGACGCCAAGACGTTCGCGGTCGGCTGCCGTCGCCGCGCGCAGCTTGCGGCCGATCAGCTCATAGCCGTAAGTGCGCCCAAGCGCGATAATCTCTGCGCGGATATCCGCGATCTTGAGCACCGCCGACTGATGCTGCGGCCGCCGCACGAACGAGCCGGCGCGGCGTCGCCGCTCGATCAAATCCGCCTGTGCAAGCTCCGACAGCGCCTTGTTCACCGTCATGCGCGAGCAGCCGTAGCGTGCGACCAGCTCGTGCTCGAAGGGAATGCGATGGCCGGGCGGCCATTCGCCCGTCAGGATTCGTTTTTCGATGTCGGCGCGGATGCGCTTGTAGAGCGTCGGCTTGTCTGCTGCATCGGTGGCGAGGCTCATGCAACGAGCCTCCGCATCGCGGCGTTGAAGCGTTCGCGCGCGGTCTGGCGCAATTTGTGTTGTCCGCCTTCCACGACCTTGCTGCCGCCGGCCCAAACGCAATCGATCGCGCTGCCGCCCGACGCAAAGATCCAGCCGTCGATCGCGGCATCGCCCGCACGTCCCGCCAGCGACGGATGCGCGGCGTCGAGCGTGACGATATCGGCGCGCGCACCGGGGGCGAGCCCCGCAATCTGCTGCGCCAGCGCCCGCGCGCCGCCCGCGAGCGCATGGTCGAACAACGCGCGCCCGGTCGAGCGGCCGGCGCCGCTGGAGAGGACGTTGCGCTGGCGGTGCTTCAGTCGTTGGCCGTATTCGAGCTGGCGCAGCTCGTCGGCGACGCCGACCAGCACGTTGGAATCGGTGCCGACGCCGAATGCGCCGCCGGCAGCAAGAAATTCGCGCGCCGGAAAGATGCCGTCGCCGAGGCTCGCTTCGGTGATGGGACAGAGGCCGGCGACCGCACCGGTCTTTGCGAATGCGCTAACTTCCTCATCCGTGGTGTGGGTCGCGTGAATAAGGCACCAGCGCTGATCGAGTGGCGCGTGATCCAGCAGCCATTGCACCGGACGCCGCCCCGACCAGGCGAGGCAATCCTCGACTTCCTTCACCTGCTCGGCGGCGTGAATGTGCACCGGGCCGCCGTCCGCGAGCGGAATGATCGCCGTGAGCTCGTCCGGCGCGACCGCGCGCAGGCTGTGCGGCGCGATGCCGATATTGGCGCCCGGAAGCGCAGCGATCGCCTTGCGTGACGCTGCCACCAGCGCGGCGAACTGATCGACTGAGCAGATGAAGCGGCGCTGGCCGTCGTGCGGCGCGGCGCCGCCGAAGGAGCCATGCGCATAAAAACTCGGCAGCAGCGTCAGGCCAATGCGGGAGGCTTCGGCGGCCTGCGCAATGCGCGCGGCCATCTCGGCGAGGTTGGCGTAATGCGAGCCGTCGCGATCGTGATGCAGATAGTGGAACTCGCCGACGCGGGTAAAACCCCGCTCCAGCATCTCGACATACAGCAGCGTCGCGACAGCGGCGACATCGTCCGGCGTCATCGCCAGCGCGAAACGATACATCGTCTCGCGCCAGGTCCAGAACGTGTCGGTCGAATCGCCGCGCAGCTCGGCGAGCCCCGCCATGCCGCGCTGAAAGGCGTGGCTGTGCAGGCTCGCAAGCCCGGGAAGCGCGATGGCGTGGCGCTCGTCGCCGGCGGCAGATGCCACGCCCGGCGTCACCGCCGCGATCGCGCCGGCGGTGATCACCACCTGCACGTCATTGGCCCAGCCCGAGGGCAGGAGCGCGGAGGCGAAATGCAGTCGGGACATGAGGACACGCCGGCTGGACAGAACCGCCATACGATTATATGTCTAGACATATAAGTCAAGCATCCCAGGGCGCAGGGACTTCGCGAAGGGACACTGGCATGGCAGAGCGCTTCGACCGGATCTGGCATAACGCCCGGCTCGCCACGATGCGGGCCGACCGTCCCGATCTCGGCGAGATCGCGCATGGCGCGATCGCCATACGCGGCGGCCACATCGTCTATGCCGGTGCGGCGGCAGATTTTCCTGTCGATGCCGATGCCATCGAGCGGATCGATTGCGAGGGGCGCTGGATCACGCCGGGCCTCGTCGACTGCCACACCCATCTCGTCTATGGCGGCAACCGCGCGCATGAATTCGAGCTGCGTCTGAAGGGCGCGAGCTACGAGGAGATTGCGCGTGCCGGCGGCGGCATCGTCTCGACGGTCGCCGCAACGCGCAAGGCGAGCGAGGCCGAACTGGTCGCAAGTGCGCTGCCGCGGCTCGATGCGCTGATCGGCGAGGGCGCCACCACGATCGAGATCAAGTCCGGCTATGGCCTCGATGCCGAGACCGAGATGCGCCAGCTCTCCGCCGCGCGCAGCCTCGCTCGTCAGCGGCCGGTGGCGATTCGCACCTCTTTCCTCGGCGCACATGCGTTGCCGGTCGAGGCTGATGGCGACAAGGACCGCTATATCGACCTCCTCTGCAACAAGATGCTGCCCGCCGTCGCGAAAGCCGGCCTTGCCGATGCCGTCGACGCCTTCATGGAGGGCATCGCGTTCTCGGCCGAGCAGACGGCGCGGGTGTTCGAAACCGCGCGGGGGCTGGGCTTGCCGGTCAGGCTCCATGCGGATCAGCTCTCGAACCTCGGCGGCGCTGCGCTCGCCGCAAAATTTTCAGCGCTCTCCGCCGATCATCTCGAGCACACGGACGAGGCCGGCGCGGCTGCAATGGCGAAAGCTGGTACGGTCGCCGTGCTGCTTCCCGGCGCGTTTTACTTCATTCGCGAGACGCAAAAGCCACCGGTCGAGGCGTTCCGCAAGCACGGCGTCCCCATGGCGCTCGCGACCGACTGCAATCCGGGCAGCTCGCCGCTGACCTCGCTGCTGCTTGCCATGAACATGGGTGCGACGCTGTTCCGGATGACTGTCGTCGAATGCCTCGCCGGTATCACCCGCGAAGGCGCGCGGGCGCTCGGCATGCTCGATGAGACCGGCACGCTGGAGGCCGGGAAATGGTGCGATCTCGCGATCTGGGACATCGAGCGTCCCGCCGAACTGGTCTACCGCATCGGCTTCAATCCGCTGCACCGCCGTGTCTGGAGGGGCCAGTGACGGAGCCAGGCGCAGCGATCGTCGTCAGGCCGGGATCGGTCAGCCTCGACGATCTCGCCAGCGTACTCGAAGGCACGTCCGTCGTGCTCGATGCCGCGTTCTGGCCGCGCGTCGAGGCGGCCGCGGAGATCGTCGCGAAGGCCGCTCAGGCTGCTGCACCCGTCTATGGCATCAACACCGGATTCGGAAAGCTGGCGTCAAAGCGCATTCCGCCGGACCAGACCGCGCTGCTTCAGCGCAACCTGATCGTCTCGCATTGCTGTGGCGTTGGGCCGGCGACGCCCGAGCCGATCGTGCGGCTGATGATGGCATTGAAAATCATCTCGCTCGGGCGCGGGGCCTCGGGCGTACGCCGCCAGGTGATCGAGCAGTTGCAGGCCATGCTGGCGCAGGGCGTCTATCCACTGGTGCCGCAGCAGGGCTCGGTCGGCGCCTCCGGTGACCTCGCGCCGCTTGCGCACATGACGGCGGTGATGATCGGCGAGGGGCAGGCTATCATCGACGGCAAGACCGTGTCCGGGGCCGAAGCGTTGGCGGCGGCCGGCCTTGCGCCATTGACGCTCGGCCCCAAAGAGGGCCTCGCGCTGATCAACGGCACGCAATTCTCGACCGCCTACGCCATTTCCGGCGTGTTGCGCGCATTTCGCCTCGCCCGCGCCGCGCTCGTCACCGGCGCACTGTCGGTGGATGCCGCGATGGCCTCGACTGCGCCGTTCCGCCCCGAGATTCAGGCACTGCGCGGTCAACCCGGGCAGGTCGCAGCTGCCGCGACGCTGACTGCGCTGCTCGATGGCAGCGATATCCGTCTGTCGCATCTCGAAGGCGACGAGCGCGTGCAGGATCCTTATTGCCTGCGTTGCCAGCCCCAGGTCGCAGGCGCGGCGCTGGATCTGATCACGCAAGCCGCGCGCACGCTGATCGTCGAGGCCAATGCCGTCACCGATAATCCGTTGGTGCTGGTCGAGAGTGGCGAGATCGTCTCGGGCGGCAATTTTCACGCCGAGCCGGTGGCCTTCGCCGCCGATACCATCGCGCTGGCATTGTCAGAGGTCGGTGCGATCAGCGAGCGGCGCATCGCGACGCTGGTCGATCCCGCGCTCAATTTTGGCTTGCCGCCATTTCTGACGCCGGACCCCGGCATCAATTCCGGCTTCATGATCGCCGAGGTGACGGCGGCCGCGCTCTATGCCGAGAACAAGCAGCGCGCTGCGGCCTGCTCAATCGACTCGACGCCGACCAGCGCCAACCAGGAGGACCATGTCTCGATGGCCGCGCATGCCGCGCGGCGCCTTTCGGACATGGCCGACAATCTCGCCGCCATCTTGGGCATCGAGCTTCTGGTCGCAGCCCAAGGCATCACGCTACGCGCGCCGCATGCGACCAGCGCGCCGCTCATCGCCGTCATCGCGGCCCTTCGCGAACAGGTGCCCGCACTCGGCGACGATCGATACATGGCCGGCGATCTCGGCAGGGCTGCGGCGCTGGTCGAAGCCGACGCGCTGCCGGCTGCGGCGCTCGCCAAGCTCCCGGCTGATCCGTTTCCAAAACTTGACTGAACCAGACTTGCCTGAAGAGGTTTTCTCATGAACCGCCGACTGGACAACGACCGCACCATCCGTGCTCCGCGCGGCAGCGACATCAGCGCCAAGAGCTGGCTGACGGAAGCGCCCTTGCGCATGCTGATGAACAATCTCGACCCTGACGTCGCGGAGCGCCCGAGCGAGCTCGTCGTCTATGGTGGCATCGGCCGCGCCGCGCGTGATTGGGAGAGCTTCGACCGCATCACCAACGCGTTGCGCAAGCTCGAGAGCGACCAGACGCTATTGGTTCAGTCCGGCAAGCCGGTCGGTATCTTCCGCACCCATGCGGATGCACCACGCGTGCTGATCGCGAACTCCAACATCGTGCCGCATTGGGCAACGCTCGATCATTTCAACGAGCTCGATCGCCAGGGCCTGATGATGTACGGCCAGATGACGGCGGGCTCGTGGATCTATATCGGCAGCCAGGGCATCGTGCAGGGCACCTACGAAACCTTCGTCGAGGTCGGCCGCCGCCATTATGGCGGCAGCCTCGCAGGAAAATGGATTCTCACTGCGGGCCTCGGCGGCATGGGCGGCGCGCAGCCGCTGGCCGCGACCATGGCTGGTGCGTCGATGCTTGCGGTCGAATGCCAGCCGAGCCGCATCGAGATGCGGCTGCGCACCGGCTATCTCGACCGGCAGGCCGCAACGCTCGACGAAGCGCTCGCGATCATGGCGGACGCCGCGAAGACCAAGAAAGCCGTCTCGGTCGGCCTGCTCGGCAACGCCGCGGAGATCTTCCCGGAGCTGGTGCGTCGCGGCGTCAAGCCGGACATCGTCACCGACCAGACCAGCGCGCATGATCCGATCAACGGCTATCTGCCGAAGGGCTGGACGCTGGCTGATTGGGAGGCGAAGCGCGCCTCCGATCCGAAGGCGGTGGAGCGCGCGTCAAAGACGTCGATGGTCGAGCACGTCCAGGCCATGCTGAATTTCCATGCCCAGGGCATTCCGACGCTCGACTACGGCAACAACATCCGCCAGATGGCGCAGGACATGGGCCTGAAGAATGCCTTCGATTTCCCCGGCTTCGTGCCCGCCTATATCCGCCCCTTGTTCTGCCGCGGCGTCGGACCGTTCCGCTGGGCCGCGCTGTCGGGCGATCCCGAGGACATCTTCAAGACCGATGCCAAGGTCAAGGAGCTGATGCCTGACGACAAGCATCTGCACAACTGGCTCGACATGGCCAGGGAGCGGATCAAGTTCCAGGGCCTGCCGGCGCGGATCTGCTGGGTGGGCCTCGGCGATCGCCATCGGCTCGGCCTCGCCTTCAACGAGATGGTCGCGCGCGGCGAGTTGAAAGCGCCGATCGTGATCGGCCGCGATCATCTCGACAGCGGCTCGGTGGCGAGCCCGAACCGCGAGACCGAGGCGATGAAGGATGGATCGGACGCGGTGTCCGACTGGCCTTTGCTCAACGCGCTGCTCAATTGCGCCAGTGGCGCGACCTGGGTCTCGCTGCATCACGGCGGCGGCGTCGGCATCGGCTATTCCCAGCACGCCGGCATGGTGATCGTCGCCGACGGCACGCCGGAGGCCGCCAAGCGGATCGAGCGCGTGCTGTGGAACGATCCGGCCAGCGGCGTCATGCGCCACGCGGACGCGGGCTACGACATCGCGATCGACTGCGCCCGTGACAAGGGGCTCGACCTGCCGAGCCTTTCGAAGTAGCGCGGCCTCAGGCGACCACCTTGGCCGCGCGCGCGGCGTCGCCGTCCAGGCGCTCGCGTTCCTTGGCGAGATACTCGTCAATCGCGCTGCCTGGCATCGGCTTTGCGAAATAATAGCCTTGGATGAAGTCGCAGCCGAGGCGGCGCAGGGTATCGAGCTGGGCGCGCGTCTCCACGCCCTCGACCACGCAGGCGATCTCCATGTCGTCGCAGAGGCCTGCGAGCGACTTGATGATCTTGTGGCTGACCGGGTTTTCGTTGATGTCGGCGACGAAGCTGCGGTCGACCTTGATCTTGTCGAGCGGCAGCCGGTGCACGTGGCTCAGCGAGGAATAGCCGGTGCCGAAATCGTCCAGCGAGATGCCACAGCCCATGGCCTTCAGCGTCGCGATTGATTGTTGCGCGCGCACGAAATCGAAGGTGACGGCAGTCTCGGTGATCTCGAAATCGATCCGGTGCGGCGGCAGGCCGCTCTTCTCGATGATGGCGATCAGCGGCAAGATGCCTTCGGCCGCGCAGACGTCATGGGCGGAGAGATTGAACGACAGGCGGATGTGGTCGGGCCAGGTCTTTGCGGTCGCGAGCGCGCGCGTCAGCAGCACCTGTGTCAGCGGCCGGATCAGGCCGATGCGCTCTGCGGCCGGAATGAAGTCGGCGGGGGAGACCCAGCCGAGGCGGGGGCTATGCCAGCGCGCCAGGGTCTCGAAGCCCGCGGTGTGCTCGCTCATGGCATCGACAATCGGTTGAAATACCAGCTCCATCTCGGCGCCGAAATCGGAGGTCCGCAACAGGTTCTCGATGACGCCGCGGCTGCGAATCTCGGCCTCGAGCTCGCTGGAGAAAATCACCGTCCGCCCGCGCAGATGGCGCTTGGCGTGGTAGAGCGCGTAGTCTGCGCATTCATACAGCGCTTCCGACGTCGTGGCGGAGCGCGGGTACAGCGCAAATCCGATCGAGCAGGACAGGCCGGTGTGGGCGGTGTCGAGCTGGTAGGGCAGCTTGACCTGCTCGCCGATGCGTTGGCCGAGCCGCATCAGATCGGCGTCTTCGGGGTCACCGCATACGACGAGACCGAACTCGTCGCCGCCGAGCCGGGCAAACTCGACCCGTTGTGGCCCAAAGCCTTCGCAGACCTCGCGGACGCGGCGGCCAGCCTCGATCAGGACGCGGTCGCCGACCGAGTGGCCGTAATTGTCATTGATCGGCTTGAAGCCGTCGAGGTCGATGATACCGACCGCGACGCGTACGTGCCTGCGCTCGGCTTCAGTGAAGGCGCTCGACAGTTCGGCGAAGAAGCGGCGGCGGTTCGGCAGCTCGGTGAGAGAGTCGAGATTGGCGAGGCGAAAATTCTCGTCCGAGAGCGCCTGCGTCGCCGCCTGCTGCGTCAGCAACGATTTTCGGCTGGCGACGAGGTCGGCGAAGTCGCGGTAGTAGATGAACAGCACCGTCACCATCGCGCCGGAGACCAGCAGATTGTTGATTGCGATCGCCTTCAGCGTCGGTTCGCCGGTGGCCCAGAAGAACAGCACATAGGGTACGTCGACGATCAAGGTCACGATCAGCGCCGCCGAGCGCAGATGCATCAACGAGAAGATGCAGCCGATCACGGTCACGGCCATGTAGAATGCGACCTGGCTTTTGGCGAAGGGATCGCCGTAGGGATAGAGCGCAAAGGACCAGATGGTGAAGCCGGCGCCGATCGGCAGCGTCATCCAGTTGGTGGCGCGCAGATTGCGCAGGATGTCGGCATCGCTGCGGACGAGACGGCGCTGTCGAAGCCACCAGAATGTGCGCAGCCCAGCGATCAGGGTCAGCACGCTCGGGACGATCATCGTCAGCCAATCTGGCGCGACGTTGACGTAGGTATAGGCGACCGCGATCGTATTGCTGATCAGGATGAAGTAGAGCAGCGGGATCTGCTTGGAGAAGGCGTCGAATTGCGCGCGCGACAGATCCGGGTCTTCCGGCACGCGAAACAGGCGCGTCGTAGCGGCAAGGTAGGTTTTCAAATCAACGGCAGGCATTGCAATCCGCGCCCCTAATCCCTTCAAAACGAGGGTAATCTTGCACAGCGGGGGTAAAGAGCGCGTTAGATGTTCCCGTCCCGGGAACACGAGCTATGGTTGCAGTCTACCGCACGATTTGCCACCCGCGTGCATTGGTGAGGGGATGTTAAGGATGTGAGGCGGAAGGACGCCGTGTCTCGCGCGACAGATTGTCCGAAATGATCGCGGCTACGTTCTGCTAACCATAGCGGGCCTGGCAACAAGGTGCAGCCTGATGTCGCGGCGGTCGTCATTGACGACCGCCACGTAGCGATGGAGATGCCGCCTATTTTGCGGCCTGGAGCGCGGCCGTCTGCTTGGCGAGCTGCTTGTCGAATTCGTCCGACAGGCCGGTGGCGTAGGTTGCAAGCTCGCCCGGCTTGACGAACGGGTTCGGCGTCTCGCTCTTGATCTGCTGCGCGCGCTTGTCCTGCATGCCGTAGACCTCGGGATGTGGTCCGAGCAGCACGTCGATCTTCATCGCCTTGGCCTTGGCGAAGGTCGCGCGATAGTCGTCGACGATGCCGGGATAGGTCGGCTGTCCAACCAGCCGGTTCAGCGCCACGGTGCCGCTGCAGAAGAACAGCACCTCGTGCTCCTGGCCGCCGTCCTTCACCGTCATCTCCCAGCTCGTGCAGCCCGGCGAGTGGCCGGGCGTCGCATGCGCCGTCAGCGTGGTGTCACCGAGCGTGACCTTGTCGCCCTCCTTCACCGCGCGATCGACCTTCACCGGCGGAAAGGTGAGGTCCTCGTTCTTTTCGTCGCCCGGATAATAGCCGCCTTCGAGCAGCGGCTTGTCGCGTTCGCCGGCCACCAGCTGCGCGCCGCTCTCCGTCTTGATTTCGGCGAAGCCGCCGGTGTGGTCGAGATGGGCATGGGTGTTGAGGATGTATTTGATGTCGGCAACCTTGAAGCCGAGCTTGGCGATGTTGTCCTTGATCATGCCGGTCGATTGCGGCATCGCGGTGTCCATCAGGATCAGGCCCTGCGACGTCTTGATGACGTAGACGGCGATGCCGTCGGTGCCGACATAATAGATGTTGTCGATCAGGCGAAACGGATCGAATGGTGCGGTCCATTTCTTCATGACCACCGCCAGAAAGTCCTTGATGGTCTGCGCTTGCGCAGCGGGTGCGAAGAGCGCCAGCGCACACAGCGCGGCCGCGAGCTTTCTCATGGATTGTCCTCCCGATTGTCGTTGTCGTTGCGATCGCACGTGACGTCGGCGCGGATCGATCGAGAGGCTAGATGTTGCGCGAAGCCGCAGCAACGGCCTCGTGCTCGAAAAATTCCGCGTCATGCGCGGAATAACGATCCCTGTCCGGTTAGAGCATGGCGGCGACGGTGCGGGCGTGGCTCAGCGCCCGATGGTCACCCCGGCGGTCGAGCGCATGGCGTCGCGGAGGCTGGTCGCCCTCATGTCGTCGAGCACCCGCCGCGTCAGCACGGTGGTCTGGCCAGGCGTGTCGAGAATGGTCTCGCCACGCGAGGTGGAGAGCCGGTTGGCCTTGTAGGGGGCAACAGGATCGGTGGCGGGCGCCGCCGAATGGGTGTGGCGCGGCGGCTTGTGGGATGCGGCGAGGGCGCCTTGCGAACCGCAGAGGGCGATGATCGCGATCAGGCTTTGCCATCTTGCGGACATGCGAGCTCCCATATCCAGGGCGTCAGCCTAGCACGGGACGAACGACATCGCAGAGGAAAAGGATCAGGCGAGCGCGGCCTGGCGTTCCCGCACCGGCTCCCGGCTGCGATCGGTGCCACGCGGTTCGGCGAGCCTGGTAAAGCTGCGCTGGCCGGCATGCACGGGCGCTTCGACGATGACGCCCTCGCAAACGATCTGGCCGCCGAGCAACTTGAATTCCAGCTTGTCGTAACGCGGCATCGTCTCGCCCGGCTCGGGCGGAAGCAGCTCGATGCGTCCCTGGATGTTCAGCGTGGCATCGCCGGTGCCGTGGAGCCGCGGATTCCACATCCTGATCCCGGTCTCCGCCCAGCGCTGCCGGATCAGCGTGGCGCGGTCGGCGGGCTCCACGATCTTTGCGCGAGCCTTCGGCGTGCTGACGATCTTCGGAGCGGGAGATTCAGGGGGCGGAGCCGGCTCGATATGCGCGACGACAGCCGGTGCATCGGCGGTGGTGTCCTCCAGGACAACGGCCGTGACGGGCGAAAGATCGTCGGCCACAACCGGTTCGATTTCCGCGGCGACGCTCGGAGCAGGCTCGCTGTCGATGCTGACCTCGGCAACGACAGGCGCGGTGATCGCGGTGTCGACAACGATGACGGGTGCCACGTCGGCGGCGACCGGCATCGTCTCCATCACGTCAGGTGCGATGAAGACGTGCTCTGCGACGACTGGCTCAACTCTGGCCGGAAGTCCTGGTGTTGCATCGTTACTGGCGAGCGGCTCTGGCGTCGCGGTCGGCTCGCTCTCGTTGTCGACGGACGAGACCGGTGCCTCCTCCACGACCTCGGCTCCAGCATCCGCCAGCAGTTCCGCAGGCTGATCGCTGCTGATGAGCTCAGGCGCGTCAACTGGCTCGCTCGCGATCTCGACCGAAGAGATCGAAATCTCTTCCTCGACGATGGGCTCGGCCTCTGCCGGCGTCTCCAAAGATGAATCTTCGCCAACGCCGATGTCAGCCAGCGCCCGGGACAGGCTCTCGGCGACGGCAGGGATCGCGGCCTCGTCCTCGACGACTGGAGCAGCGACCTCGATGTCGGCGTCGCGAGGCGTCGGCTCGGTGACACTATCGAGGGCGGGAGCTGCTTCGGCGACAATGGCTGGCTGCTCATCCGCGACGATCGGCGCCGCGTCGATGCTGCCGCTGGACGGCGAGGGCCGAAGCCGGGTGAACGCCCATTTCACCGCGGGAATGCGGCTCAGCAACGATATCAGTCTCGAAAGCACCGGGAATTGTCCAAGAGGTACATAGGCCTTAGGCAATCGCTGATTCGCCAGCAATGTGAAAAACTGCCCCGGCCGTCACACCCCTGTCAATTGAGGTGGGACCAATTGCAGAACATCTGCACAGCCCGCGCGCCACAGCGCTCATTCGAAATGCATCGATGCGAGCGGATCTTCGTCGCGATCGGGCTGGTGCGTCGGAACAAGCGGTATGACGGCGTGCTCTGCTTTGCGGAGGTGCGGGTGCACCAGTGCGTGCTTGCGAACGAGCGCCATGGTGAGCGCCTCGCATTCCCCGGGGGCACTCCCCCACGCGCAATCGATGCTTGACGACTGTCCGGGCCAGGCTTGCGCCGGACCGCCGATTGCAAGTGACAAGACCACCCGCAGGGCGGTGGCGATGATCGTCTTTGTCATGCGAGGCTCCAACCGTTCCATCCTAGGGGATCGGCCTGAACGTGCGTTATTCCGCGCCGCTGCATGATCCTGCGACAGCTCACGCGGGGTTCAACGGCCGTGAGGCCGTCGTGAAAAGGTGCTGCTTCCCGCCAGCAACGAACTGAGCCGGGAACCTGCATGCGACAACGCACCGCCGCGGCGTACTGGGCTGCCGCGCTTAGGATGCGCGGGCAGCAAAGCGAGAATTCGCATGCGTGATCCTCCCGAAGACAGGATCGTTCCGATCCGCTCGTTGCAAGACGCCAGGCTCGACGAGCGCTTCGACGCAACGCTTGCGGACCTCGAGGCACGCCGCGACGAGCTCGTGCGGGTCGTCTCCCGCCTCACCGAAGGCCTCGGCGTGATCGACCAGGCGGGGGCAAATGGATCGGCGCAGTCGGCACGCGATCTGCTTGGCCTCCTGGCAACGGCCCAAGCCCAGCTCGACGAGGTCTCGGCGATCATCGCGAAGCTGCGATTGTCATGATGCCGCAGCCAACGCGACCGCGCCCAGGAGCTGTTGCGCAGAACATCGGTCTTTTCAGCGCCGTCCTCCCCGCGTAACTTGAGATGTCTGGGGGAGTGAGGACGACGCAATGAAGAAGCTTGCCGCCATCGTAGCGGTTCTGTTCTGGTCGACATGCGCCTATGCGCAGGACCGCACCATCACCGTGGCCTCGACGACGTCGACGGAGCAATCCGGTCTGTTCGGCTATCTGCTGCCGCTGTTCGCGAAGGCCGAGGGCGTCGAAGTGAAGGTCGTTGCCGTCGGCACCGGCCAGGCGCTGGATATCGGGCGGCGCGGCGATGCCGACGTGGTGTTCGTTCATGACAGGCCGGCCGAAGACAAGTTCATGTCCGAGGGGCAGGGCGTGAAGCGCTTCGACGTCATGTACAACGACTTCATCATCGTCGGCCCGAAGAGCGATCCAGCGAAAATCGCCGGCGACAAGGACGTCGCCGATGCCTTGCGCAAGATTGCAGCGGCTAGAGCGCCGTTCATCTCCCGCGGCGACAAGTCCGGCACGCATGCCGCCGAGCTGCGACTGTGGAAGGAGGCGGGTGTCGATCCCGCGGCCGGCAAGGACAGCTGGTATCGCGAGATCGGCCAGGGCATGGGCCCGGCCTTGAACATGGCGTCGTCGTCGAACGCTTACCTCTTGTCGGACCGCGGCACCTGGCTGTCGTTCAAGAACAGAGGCGAGCTCGCGATCCTGACCGAGGGCGACAAGCGGCTGTTCAACCAATACGGCGTCATGCTGGTCAATCCGGACAAGCATCCGAACGTGAAGGCCAAGGACGGGCAGGCCTTCATCGACTGGCTGATCTCACGGCAGGGGCAGGATGCGATCGCCGGCTACAAGGTCGGCGGCGAGCAGCTATTTTTCCCCAACGCGTCCCACTAGCAGGAAGGCGACCGTCGAGACGGCCACGCTGAGCGCGAGCAGGATCAGACCGAGCCCGAGCGCCAGCGGCAGGTCGCCCTTGCTGGTCTCCAGAGCGATCGCGGTCGTCATCGTGCGCGTAAAGCCGCGAATGTTGCCGCCGACGATGATGATGGCGCCGACCTCGGCGATCGCGCGCCCGAACGCGGCGAGGAAGGCCGTCAGCAGCGAGGTCCGGCCGAGCGCGAACAGCAGCCCGATGCTGCGCAGCGTCGAGAGCCCATCGATCCGTGCGAGGTCGCCATATTCCGCCCACAGCAGGCTCGCCGGCCTGTGCACCAGCGCCACCACGATCGGCGTGGCCAGCAGCGTCTGTGCGATCACCATGGCGGTCGGCGTGAACAGCAGGCCGGCCGCCCCGAGCGGGCCGGATCGCGACAGCATGAGATAAAGCGCAAGCCCGACCACCACCGGCGGCAGGCCAAGCAGCGCATTGGTCAGCACGATGATGACCTGCCGCCCGCGAAAGCGGGTGATCGCGAGCAGGGCTCCGAATGGGGCGCCGATCAGCAGTGCGACGATGCTGGCCGTCAGGCTCACGCGCACCGACAGGGCGACGATGCCGAGCATCTCGGGATCGGCCTCGCCAATCAGCGTGAACGCGGCGACGATGGATCGTGCGAAGTCGTTCATCCGGCCTGGAGCCTCAGTGCCGGGCCGAGTGTCCTGGAATGGTCGATGTCGAGGCTGCGAAGTTGCGTCACTCTGTTCCCTGCCGTTCGTGCTGACATTCGGAGAATACAAGGGCCGAGCGGTTTGGGCACTCTGCTCGCAAGAAAATGCCCGTCGGGCTCAGGCCGGCTCTCGGGACGTCGGGGGCCCATTTCAATGGCCTTGGGTCATGATTGCCGAGCCAACCATTGCGGCGAGCAGGAGCGCCGTCCCGATCCACTCGGCAACGGCGAAACCAGCCGCAAAACTCGGGCCGAAACGGCCGCGAGACCGCGAAATCACGCCCTTTGCGGTCAGAAAGGCGACTTTATTCTCGCCACGGATGCTTTAAGGAAGAGCCTGGATGCGGCGCCGCACATAAGGCGCCGCAGATCGGAATTCAGGTCAAACCGGGCTCGCCGCCGCCAGAGGCCAAGCCCGCTCAACGAGAAGGACGTCAGGCTATGATCAATACCGTTGGCATCATCGGAGCAGGGACCATGGGCAACGGCATCGCGCAGGTCTGCGCCGCGGCCGGGCTTTCGGTCGTGATGGTCGACATCTCCGATGCGGCGGTGAGCCGCGGCATTTCGACTGTTGGCGGCAGCCTCGAGCGCCTGGTCAAGAAGGAGAAGATGTCGGCGGCCGATCGTGAGGCGACGCTCAAGCGCATCACCGGCACCACCGACCGCGCGAAGCTTGCGGATTGTGATCTCGTCATCGAGGCCGCCACTGAGAACGAGGAGCTTAAGGTCAAGATCCTGAAGGACCTCTGCGCCACGCTGTCGCCGCGCACGCTGGTTGCAACCAACACCTCGTCGATCTCGATCACCAAGCTTGCGGCGGCGACCGATCGCCCCGATCGCTTCATCGGCATGCACTTCTTCAACCCGGTTCCGGTGATGGCGCTGCTGGAGCTCATCCGCGGCCTGCAGACATCGGACGACACCCACGCCAAGGCGCTCGATTTCGCCCAGCGCGTCGGCAAGGTGGCGATCACGGCCAAGAACAGCCCGGGCTTCGCCGTCAACCGCATCCTGTGCCCGATGATCAACGAGGCGATCTTCGCACTCCAGGAGGGCATTGCGACCGCCGAGGAGATCGATGCCGGCATGAAGCTCGGCTGCAACCATCCGATCGGGCCGCTGGCGCTGGCGGATCTCGTTGGCCTCGACACCATGTTGTCGGTGATGGAGGTCTTTTATAAGGGCTTCAACGACCCCAAATACCGTCCAGCCCCCTTGCTCAAGGAAATGGTCGATGCCGGCCATCTCGGCCGCAAGACCGGGCAGGGTTTCTACGCCTACGGCGCCTGATTTTGGCGTGGGCGGCGGGCTTCAATCCCCGCCGCTCAATCCCGCAATTTGCGCTACGACAAAGACGAACGCAGCGCTTTGGCCCGACAACGTCGCACGGCGGTTCGCGGGAACAACGAACGGAACACGAAGGACATGTCGGATCGACTGAAGGCCGAGCGGGAAGCTGCGGCCCAACGGCGGAACCTGCTGACCCAGGATGCGATCGAGCGCACCGGGATCACTGAGGAGATGATCGGAGAACTCGTCACCCGCTTCTATGGGCGCGTGCGCGAGGACGCGCTGCTCGGGCCGGCGTTCACGATTGTGCAGAATTGGGACGAGCATCTTGCCAAGCTCAGGGATTTCTGGTCGTCGGTCGTGCTGATGAGCGGTCGCTATCACGGCTCGCCGATGCGGGCGCATATCCCGCTCAGCCTGATCGGCGATCATTTCGACCGCTGGCTCGACCTGTTCGAGCAGACTGCGCGCGAAGTCTGCCCGCCGCCGGCAGCTAGCCTCTTCATCGACAAGGCCCGCCGCATCGCCGACAGTTTTGAGATGGCGTCGGCAACGATCGCCGGCCGCATCGCCGCGCCGCGTCACGTGCTCAGGTCCTGAACACGACGCATCTGCCTGCAAAACGTGCAGTTGAATCGCGTTGAGGTTGCCGCGCGCTGCCGACGGCGCGCTGCACCAATTCCTGCATCATCGGTCTGATCTGCAAAATCATCATGCCGATCGCGCGGTATGACGTTGAAATGGCAAAAACGCGTTTGAATGCGTGCGATCTCGTTCAATCAAAGCGAGTAAAGCCATATTGATGCACTGCGGCGCCAATTCTTCGCCTTCATTTCGGCAGAGTTCCAGCGCCTGCTACTGTGCATGTCGCGCGCATCATTCAGTGTCACTTCATCATCCTCCAACAGCACTGCTGACCCCGAAGCGGACGCGCACGCCGAGCAGACGCGGCGAGAGCTGCTGCTTGGTGCGCTCGCCACCACCGCGTGCTTCGGCTGTTCCGCGCCGGCACGCGCGGGTGAAGATCAGCCCGGCGCCGACGAGCGGCCGCAGAAGGGCGACGTGCTCGTGTTCTCGGAGGGCGACAGAGAAGGAAAGCTGATCAAGGCGGCTGACCTGACGGTTGGCGGCCCGCCGGTGCATGCCTGGCCGCAGGATCCCAAGACGTCGGTGGTGCGCAATGCCTCGCGTCTCAACGAGCTCCTGATCATCCGGCTCGATCCTGCCGAGCTTGACGAGCAGACCGAGGCGCGTGCCGTCGACGGCATCCTCGCCTATTCGGCGATCTGCGCCCATGCCGGATGTCCCGTCACCGCCTGGGTGAAGAGCGATGTCGGCGACAAGGATGTGTTCAAGTGCATGTGCCACAACTCCGAATACGATCCCCGCGCCGGCGCGCAGGTGGTGTTCGGGCCGGCGCCGCGGCGGCTCGCAGCACTGCCGCTGGCGCTCGCTGACGGCTCGCTCAGCGTCGCGGGTGGCTTCATCGGAAAGGTAGGTGGCGCGCAGCCGGGATGATGGACGGTGCGGGATGGGCCCGCCTCACGAGAGGCCGCATCCGCCGAGGGGCGGACGCCGGGACGAACGACAAGAATTCAAAACAAGAATTCAATCGGATGAAAAAGGGGAAACGTCCATGAAAACGTCCATGTCCAGGAAGCAATGGCTGCTGTCCGGCTTCGTCGCATTCACGTGTGTTGTCTCGACCGCCGCAATCGCCGGCCCGATCGAGAGCTACGCACCCGTCACCCAGCAGCGCCTGGAGACTCCGGAACCGGGCAATTGGATGCTCTATCGGCGCACCTATGACGGACAAGGCTACAGCCCGCTCGATCAGATCAACACCTCCAACGTCAAGAATCTCACACCGGTCTGGACCTTCGCAACCGGCGTCGTCGAAGGCCATGAGGCGCCGCCGATCGTCAACAACGGCGTGATGTTCGTGGCGACCCCGATGGGCCAGGTGATCGCGCTGAACGCGAAGACCGGCGATGAATATTGGCGCTACAAGCGGCAGCTCCCCGACGATCTGTTCCAACTGCATCCGACCAGCCGCGGCGTCGGCCTGTGGGAGGACAAGCTCTATCTCGCCACCACTGACGACCATGTCGTCGCCCTCGATGCCAAGACCGGCAAGGTGGCGTGGGACACCAAGGTTCAGGATTACAAGAAGGGTCAGTACATGACCCTGATGCCGCTGATCGTTGACGGCAAGGTTATCGTCGGTGGCTCCGGCGGCGAGTTCGGCGTGCGCGGCTATGTCGCCGCCTTCGATGCCAAGGACGGCAAGGAACTGTGGCGCACCTTCACCATTCCCGGCGAAGGCGAGCCCGGTCACGACACCTGGCAGGGCGACGACTGGAAGAACGGCGGCGGCTCGGCCTGGATGACCGGCACTTACGATAAGGAGACTAAGACGATCTATTGGGGGGTCGGCAATGCCGCGCCGTGGCCCGGCGAGATGCATCCCGGCGACAATCTCTATACCTCGTCGGTGATCGCGCTCGATCCGGGCAATGGCAAGATCAAGACCTACCACCAGTATCACCAGAATGACTCCTGGGACTGGGACGAGGTCGACGCGCCGATGCTGATCGATCTCCAGCGTGACGGCCGCAGCATCAAGAGCCTGGTTCATCCCGGGCGCGATGCGATTTTCTGGGTGCTCGAGCGCACACCGACCAAGATCAACTACGTCGCCGGCTGGCCGTTCGTCTCGACCGACGTCTGGAAGGGCATCGACGAGAACGGCAAGCCGATCCTCGATCCCGCGCACAAGCCGGTGGTCGGCAAGCGCGTGGAATTCTGCCCGTCGCTGTGGGGCGGCAAGGACTGGCCGTCGGCGGCCTACAGTCAGAAGACAGGGCTCGTCTACGTGCCGGCCAACGAGAACTTCTGCGGCGGCTTCACCGGCGAGAAGATCGCGCTCAAGCCCGGCGAGCTCTGGCTCGGCACCAAGCCGGAAGATATCGGCCTGAAGACCAAGCCGGGCGCCGATCATTTTGGTGAGATCCAGGCCTGGGACCCCGCGACCGGCAAGAAGGTGTGGCAGCACAACTTCCCGAAATCGCAGATGTTCGGTTCGGTCACGGCAACCGCAGGCGATCTCGTCTTCGCCGGCGGCACCAACGACCGCAACTTCCGCGCCTTCAATGCCAAGACTGGCGAGCTGCTGTGGGAGCAGAAGACCAACTCCGGCATCATGGGCATGCCGATGTCCTACGAGATCGACGGCACGCAATACATCGCGATCCAGTCGGGCTGGGGCGTGGACGCGCAACGCATCCAGGACGCGCTCGCGACCAATAATATCGGCATCGAGTCCAACGTGCCGCAGGGCGGCGTGATCTGGGTGTTCGCGCTGAAGAAATAAGCTCCGCAGGCGGATCGAGAGAAGCGGAGCGTCAGGGGGCAAATGCGGCGGGCGGCAACGTCCGCCGCATTTTGCGTGTGGGATGCGGGCTGCGACCAACACCATGACGATGTCGAAGCACTGGCGCGTAAGGCGGTACGAGGCCGCCTGATGTTCCCAGCCTCAGGCCTCCAATTGCTTGCCGATCGGAAGCGCGCGGATGCGTTTGCCGGTCGCCGCGAAGATCGCGTTCAGCAGCGCCGGCGCGAACGGAGGCACGCCGGGCTCGCCGACACCGCTCGGCGGCGTATCGGGTGAGGGCGGCACGATATGGACGTTGGTCACCAGCGGGGCCTCGTCGATCCTGACGACCTGGAAGTCGTCAAAATTCGTCTGCTCCACCTTGCCGTCCTTGAAGGTGACCGCGCCGTACTTGGCGAGGCTCAGGCCCATGATCGCCGCGCCCTCGATCTGCGAGGCGATGCGCTCGGGATTGACATAAGTGCCGCAATCGATCGCGGTGTCGACCCGCGGCACCGTCAGCTTGCCCTTCTCGTCGACGGCGACCTCGACGATGGTCGCGATGTAGCTGACGAAGCTGCGGTGCACGGCGATGCCGAGGCCGTGGCCCTTGGGCACCTGACGGCCCCATTCGCCCTTCTCGGCGACCAGCTCGACCACCTTGCGCAGGCGCGCGGTGTCGATCGGGTAGCTGTCATAGGGCTCGCCATAGTTCCACATGTCCTTCACGTTGGGCTTGACGATGCGCGGGCTGCCGATCAGCGCGAGCAGCGTCTCCTTCTGGTCCCGGCCGGTCGCGTTGGTGATCTCGCCGACCATCGACTGGACCGCGAAGGCGCGCGGGATGTTCGAGACCGAACGGAACCAGCCGATGCGCGTAAACGCTGCGGCTTCCGGGTTCTCGCAACTGATGTTGGCGATCTCGAAGGGCATGTCGACGAGGCCCATGCCGAGCTCGAATGGTGCCTGATGCTTGGTACCCGCGGCGAAGGTCGAGGCGATGCTCGGCGCCACGCTGCGGTGACGCCAGGCGGTGACCTTGCCGTCCTTGTCGAGGCCTGCCTCGATGCGCTCGACCGAGACGGTGTGCAGGAAGCCGTTATGGATGTCGTCCTCGCGTGTCCATTGCACCTTCACCGGCGCGCCGAGCTCCTTCGACAGCAGGGCGGCTTCGAGTGCATAATCGCATTTCGACTTGCGGCCGAAACCGCCGCCGAGCAGCGTGACGTTGACGGTGACGTTGCCCTCGGGAATGCCGAGCGTCTTGGCGACGTCCTCGCGCGTGCCGCCGGGGCTCTGCACCGGTGCCCAGATCTCCGCCTTGTCGCCCTTGACGTCGGCCACCGCGACCGGCGGCTCCATGCTGACATGGGCGAGATGGGGGATGTAGTACTCGCCGACAATGACCTTGTCCGCGCCCTTCAGTGCGCCGTCGGCATCGCCTTCCTTGCGCACGACGAGACCCGGCTTGCGCGAGGCCTCCTCGAGCTCCTTGCGGTAGGCGACCGAGTCATATTTGCCGTTGGCACCGTCGTCCCAGACCAGCTTCAGCGCGTCGCGGCCCTTGATCGCGGCGCCGGTGTTGCGCGCGATCACCGCGACGCCGCCGAGCGGCTGGAATTTCGACGGCCACGGCCAGCCGCGCACTTGCATCACTTTCTCGACGCCTGGCACCTTCAGCGCCGCGTCCGGATCAAACGAGGTGAGCTTGCCGCCGGTCACCGGCGGGCGCGCGATCACGGCGTATTTCATCCCGGGAAGCCGTACGTCGGCGCCGTAACGCGCCTTGCCGGTGGTGATGTCGTGGAGATCGACGATGCCGACCTGGCCCTTGCCGAGATAACGAAAGTCCTTCGGGTCCTTCAGCTTGAGGCCTTCGATGCTCGGTACCGATTCCTTGGCAGCATCGGCCGCGAGCTCGCCGAAGCCGAGCTTGCGTCCGCTCGCGTTGTGGACGACCTCGTGATTGGCCGCCTTGACTTCGGTCGCCGGTACGCCCCAGCGCTTGGCCGCGGCCTGCTCCAGCATGGTACGGGCCGAGGCGCCGATCTGGCGCATCGGCATCAGATAGTGCCGCGTGCTGCGCGAGCCGTCGGTGTCCTGGTTGCCGAACTTGACCTCGTCGCCATGGGCCTGCTGCACCTTGACCTTGGACCAGTCGGCCTCCATCTCCTCGGCCACGACCAGCGGCAGGCTGGTGCGCACGCCGGTGCCCATCTCGGAGCGATGGGCGAGGATTGTGACGGTGCCGTCGGGCGCGACCGCGACGAACACGCGCGGATCGACCACGACGCCATGCGGCATCTTGCCGGCGCCGGTCTCATAGGCAAAGGCCTGACGCGTCATCACGGGGGCGGCGAGCACGAAGCCGCCGGTGACGCCGAGCCCCTTCAGGATGCCGCGGCGCGAGACCTTCTCGACGCGGATGTTCTTTTCGAAGCCACGAAGCTTCCGGGGATTATCGATGAAATTCATGTCACACTCCCGTCGATGCGAGATGGACCGCGTTCTCGATGCGCTGGTAGCAGCCGCAGCGGCAGATGTTGCCGGACATCGCTTCGCGGATCTGGTCGTGCGACGGCTTGGGATTGTCCATCAGGAGCGCGGCAGCCTGCATGATCTGGCCGGCCTGGCAGAAGCCGCATTGGGGGACGTTGACCTGGCGCCAGGCCTTCTGGACGGGATGATCGCCATCCGGATGCAGCCCCTCGATCGTGGTGACCTCGCGTCCGGCGACGTCGTTGATCGACGTGATGCAGGACCGCACCGCTTCCTTGTCGACGATGACTGTGCAGGCACCGCACAGCGCCTTGCCGCAGCCGAACTTGGTGCCGGTTAGCCCGGCTTCATCGCGCAGGAACCAGAGTAGCGGGAGATCCGGGTCGCCGTCCCAGCTCTGTTCCTGGCCGTTGATCTTCACCTTGATCATGATCGTCCTCGCTCTTCATAAGCTTGCTGATTTCAACATTGCCGGTTTCGGTTGGCGCAATGTCCGCTGCGTCGTGTGACCGCATCCTGGCCCGTTGTCCTGCGCGGGCAGGCCCCGGCAGGAAGCTGGAATGCGAATCGCAATGTCCGGATGTGCTCGATACCTCCCGTTTTGTTCTTAATTGATTGAATTCGCGGGCATCGTAACGACGCGACCGTAGCAGAGATCGCGCCGGGCCGGCATCACAGCCGGGTGTTCTTGACGTGAACAGACTGCATCTGAGGTTTGTCAAAAGCAGGGCGCGGCAACATGTCGCTCGTTGCGCGGATACAGGGCTTGGGTGCCGTGAAAAAAGCTTCGTCCGCCAGAGGGACTGCACGGACGAAGCAGTAGTCCTCAGTCGAGGGAGGGAGAATCGCAGGGCACGCTGACTTCAAGCAGAAGAGGGCGGCACTGCGCAGTCATTCAGAGACCAGGACTGAGGGAGCGGAACGCGCTCGCATACGCAAAGTGCACAGGCGGCAAATCGCCGCGATCATTCGGGAACTGCACCCGTCCGCTCGCGGATAGCCAGCGAGCGGACGGGCAGTGTCAGGCGGCCGTGCTCAGGCGGCCTTGGCTTTCGCCACGTGGGTCGCGATCGCATCCATCAGCGCCGGCGACAGGCAGTCATAGGGCTCGAGGCCGATTTCCTTGAGCCGCGACCGGATGCCGGCCATCTGCTCCGGCTTCACGCCCGATTCGATCACCGAGGAGACGAAGGCGGCGAATTGCGGCGCCTGCGAACCCTGCTCCTGGAACAGTTCCGGATGGATGAAATCGAGCCCGTAGAACGGATGGTTCTTGTTCTCGATCCGGCCGTACATGTGCGTACCGCACGCCTTGCAGGCGTGACGCTGGATCACCGCGGAGGGATCGACGATCTGGAGCTTGTCGCCGTTCTCGGTCACGGTGATGTTCTGGCGGGGCACCACTGCGACGACCGAGAAGTTGGCGCCTTGCGGCTTCCAGCACTTGGTGCAGCCGCAGGCGTGGTTATGAGCGACGTCGCCCTTCACCGCGACCTTGACCGGATGGTCCGAGCATTTGCAGACCAGGGTGCCGCCGGCAAAGCTGCCGCTGCCCTGTTTGACGCCGTTATCGATCGAGGGATGGAGTGAAACAGTCATGGGTCGATCCTCCTTGGGGTGACGTTTTTCGAATTAGAACACGACGACAGAACGGATGGATTTGCCCTCATGCATGAGGTCGAAGCCCTTGTTGATGTCTTCGAGCTTGAGCGTGTGGGTGATCATCGGGTCGATCTGGATCTTTCCGTTCATGTACCAGTCGACGATCTTCGGCACGTCGGTGCGGCCGCGCGCGCCGCCGAAGGCCGTGCCGCGCCAGTTGCGCCCGGTGACGAGCTGGAACGGGCGGGTGGCGATCTCCTTGCCGGATTCGGCAACGCCGATGACGATCGAGGTGCCCCAGCCGCGATGGCAGGCTTCCAGCGCCTGCCGCATCACCGTGGTGTTGCCGGTGCAGTCGAAGGTGTAGTCGGCGCCGCCGTCGGTGAGGCCGACGAGATGCGGAACGATGTCGCCGGTGATCTTCTTGGGGTTGACGAATTCGGTCATGCCGAACCGGCGGCCCCATTCCTCCTTGGAGTCGTTGATGTCGACGCCGATGATCTTGTCGGCACCGGCCATCTTGGCGCCCTGGATCACGTTGAGGCCGATACCGCCGAGGCCGAACACGACGACGTTGGAGCCCGGCGTGACCTTTGCGGTGTTGACCACGGCGCCGACGCCGGTGGTGACGCCGCAGCCGATGTAGCAGCTCTTGTCGAAGGGGGCGTCCTCGCGGATCTTCGCCACCGCGATCTCCGGCAGCACCGTGAAGTTGGAGAAGGTCGAGCAACCCATGTAGTGGTAGATCGGCTTGCCCTTGTAGGAGAAGCGGCTGGTGCCGTCAGGCATCACGCCCTTGCCCTGCGTCGCGCGGATCGCGGTGCAGAGGTTGGTCTTCTGGCTCAGGCAGCTTTTGCACTGCCGGCATTCCGGCGTGTAGAGCGGAATGACGTGATCGCCCGGCTTCACCGAGGTCACGCCCGCGCCGATCTCGCGGATGATGCCGGCACCCTCATGGCCGAGGATTGACGGGAAGATTCCCTCGCTGTCGAAACCGTCGAGCGTGTAGGCGTCGGTGTGGCAGATGCCCGTCGCCTTGATCTCTACCAGGACTTCGCCGGCCTTCGGCCCTTCCAGATCGACTTCGACGATTTCGAGCGGCTTCTTGGCTTCGAAAGCGACGGCAGCACGTGTCTTCATCGGTAGCTCCTCAAATTCTCGCAGGGCGCCAAGACGTGCGTCTCAGTCGGGCCCCAGACGTTCACTTCTTGCCCATGCACGAGTCTTCATTCTTGGTATAGGCGTCGCTCTTGTCCTCATGCTTGCCGGGACGGGCACGGCCCCAGGCTTCATTGGAGCGGGCGCGCAGATAGACGTAGAGATCGTCCATGTAGCAGGCGACGTTCGGATTATCGCCGAACGCCGGCATCACGTTCTCTGCGGCGGTCGAGATGTTCTTGCGGCCCGAGGCGACGACGCCGAGAAAATCGGCATAGCTCATGGTCTTGAGCGAATCCTTCAGTGCTGGCGCGTAGGTCGAGCCCATGCCATCCGGGCCATGACACACATGGCAGTCCGAGTGATAGCGGCGGTATCCGGAATAAGTGTACCAGTCGACGGAGTCGCCATTGATCTTGTAGGTCGGGTTGCCATCCTTATCGAGCCATTCGCCAGTTTCGTTCTGCTTGACGGCAGTCGGATCGCCCGAGCCGTCCGCGACAGCAATTCCCCCGGACGCAACGAAGATCATCGCAGCAATGACAGAGCAGATTTTACGCAAGAGATGTTCCTCGAAGGCGTTCGGTGGAGACGAGCCGGCGCGTGGAGTTGATCCACGCGCCGGAGCGAGACGAGGTCGAGGCTAGTTCGCAGGCAGCGAGAACACGGTCAGCGTGCCGCCGAGTGCCGTGTAGTTGCTGAGCGCAGCGTAGCCACCGACAGCACCGAGGCCCGCAGTCGGATCGGTCAGACCCGCTGCCAGACCGATGCCGGCCCAACCGCCGACGCCGGAGAGCACGGCAACATACTGCTTGCCGCCGTTCTCATAGGTCGTGACGTTGCCGATGATGCCGGAAGGAGTCTTGAACTTGTAGAGCTCCTTGCCGGTCTTGGCGTCGACAGCCTTCAGGTAGCCTTCGAGCGTGCCGTAGAACACCACGCCGCCGGCGGTTGCGAGCGCACCCGACCAGACCGAGAACTGCTCCTTGTTCGACCAGACGATCTTGCCGGTCTTGCCGTCCCAGGCGATGAAGTTACCCATGTTGGTCTCGCCGGCAGGCGGATACATCGAGAGCGTTGCGCCCACATAGGGCTGGCCCGCGGTGTAGCTCACCTTGAACGGTTCGTAGTCCATGCAGACATGGTTGGTCGGGACGTAGAACAGCTGCGTATCCGGCGAGTAGGCCGCCGGCTGCTCGTCCTTGGTGCCGAGCGCGGCCGGGCAGATGCCCTTCACGTTGTGATCTTCGCCGGCCTTGTCGGTCGAAGCTGCGTCGAGCACCTTCGGACGACCATAGGTGGCGGAGTTCTTGTCCATGTCGACGCCGGAGGTCCAGTTCACCTTCGGGTCGTACTTCTCGGCGACCAGAAGCTCACCGGTGCCGCGATCGAGCGTATAGCCGAGGCCGTTACGATCGAAATGCGTCAGCAGCTTGCGTGCCTGGCCATTAATCGACTGATCCGAGAGGATCATCTCGTTGACGCCGTCATAGTCCCATTCGTCATGGGGCGTCATCTGATAGACCCACTTGGCAACGCCGGTATCCGGGTTACGCGCCCAGATCGTCATCGACCATTTGTTGTCGCCGGGACGCTGCTTCGGATTCCAGGTCGAGGGATTGCCCGATCCGTAGTAGATCAGGTTCATCTCGGGATCGTAGGAGATCCAGCCCCAGGTGGCGCCGCCGCCGATCTTCCACTGATCGCCCTGCCAGGTCTTGAGGCTCGAATCCTTGCCGATCGGCTTGCCGAGTGCGGTGGTCTTGTCGTCGACCAGGATCTGGTCATCCGGACCTTCCGAATAGCCACGCCAGGCCAGCTTGCCGGTCTTGATGTCGTAGGCGCTCATGTGGGCCTGAACGCCGAACTCGCCACCGGAGATGCCGATCAGCACCTTGTCCTTGACGACCATCGGTGCCGAGGTTCCGGTCTCACCCTTGCTGGGATCGCCGTTCTTCGCGGTCCATGCGACCTGACCGGTCTTGGCGTCGAGCGCGACGAGGGTCGTGTCGGCCTGGTGCAGGAAGATCTTGCCGTCGCCGAAGGCGAGGCCGCGGTTAACGGTATCGCAGCACATCACCGGGATGACGTTCGGATCCTGCTTCGGCTCGTACTTCCAGACGATCTTGTTCTCGTTGGAAAGGTCAATGGCGTAGACCTTGTTCGGGAACGGCGTATGGACGTACATCATGTTGCCGACGATCAGCGGGCCGCCTTCGTGGCCGCGCAGCACGCCGGTCGAGAAGGTCCAGGCGACCTGGAGCTTGCCGACATTTTGTGCGTTGATCTGGTTCAGCTTGGAATAGCGGTTATTGGCGTAGTCGCCGGTCGGCATCACCCAGTCTTTCGGGTTCTGCGACATCTTGTTCAGCTCGTCATTGGCTGACGCGCTCCCGACGGCGAGAGCCGCCGCGGAGCCAAGAAAGGTCGCCAGTAGCACCTTGCGCATAGTCATTCCTCCGTTGGTCTCGTTTATTGTTTCCGAAGCGTTGCTCAATCACCGGGCTTCTCGTCCGGCGTCTGCTCGTGCAGGGCGGTCGCGATTGGGACCAGAAACGATGCTGTGCTGTTTCCTCCTCCTGATGAGAGCCACAGGTCCGCGTGCAGGAGCGGCCCGTTCTTTTTGTTCCTGCCGCAATTCGTAACGACTTCGTCACCGGGAAACTTGCCCAAGAGAGAAGCTGATTTGCTCGATAGCGCACGGATGCGAAGTTTTTGATTTTGCAGTAGCGAATTCAGCGGCTTCGACGCTGCGC
This sequence comes from Bradyrhizobium sp. T-1, assembly GCF_053592855.1. Classification (NCBI taxonomy): domain Bacteria; kingdom Pseudomonadati; phylum Pseudomonadota; class Alphaproteobacteria; order Hyphomicrobiales; family Nitrobacteraceae; genus Bradyrhizobium; species Bradyrhizobium sp. T-1. The sequence goes on from NZ_CM132115.1 coordinate 2,680,648, forward strand.
GGTGCGGCTCTCAACGCTCAGGTTCCCCTTGACGGCGGTGCAACTAAGGCGGAGGATTGTCCTTCAAGGGTGGCAATGGAGCGATGGCGCTCGTTCCCAAGACCGCCCAAATTTGAGGTAAACGTCACGCAATCACGGCTGAGGGCTCCAGCAGCGCTGGTCGCGATTCGCGTCGAATCCCGAAACACACCAGTGGCTGGATTAATGTCCGACACCATTCACACGTTCTCGACGACCGGCATGACGCCGAAGCGCCAGATCCAGAGTTGGATCGATGGGCTGACGAGCCTGTGTGGGCATTTCGACGTCGATCCGCTGGAGGCGTCCTCGCTCGAAGGACGCATCGACTACACCAGCGTCTCTCGCCTCAAGCTCTGCCAGATCGAGGTGAGCCAGCATCGCATCGCGCACACACTGGCGCGCGCCAAGGCCAATGAACACCCGTACATCAAGATCCACTTCCAGACCTACGGCGTGTCCTATTTCGAGCAGGAAGGCCGCCACATCGAGCTGAACCCGGGCGACATCATCGCCTATGACGTCTCATGCCCGCATTTGATCGTCAGTCCCGCCTTCACGCGCCACGACGTGGTGATCGTGCCGAAGGCGCTGCTGCGCGATCGCGGCTTCCCGTCGCAGCGCATGCCGGCCTGCAAGCTGTCGGCCAAAACAGGGACAGGGCGGATCGCCCACGATTTCGTCCATGCCACGTTCGACGAGGCCGCGAAGCTGTCGGCCAACAGCGCGGTCGGCGTTGCCGATTCGCTGATCGACCTGCTGCTGCTGCCGCTGCGCGAAGCCGACACGATGTTCGATCGTGTTGGGCCCGAGGCGATGTATGTGCGTGCCCAATTTTTCATCCGCGAGCACCTGCGCGATCCCGATCTGTGCATCGACCAGATCTCGGCCGAGCTCGGCTGCTCCAAGCGTTATCTGCACATGCTGTTCTCCGAGCGCGGCACCACGGTGAGCGACTACATCTGGCAGGCGCGTCTTCAGAATTGCCGCCAGGAGCTCGAGGCCCACGCCGGCAAGACCATCACCGATGTGGCATTCTCCTGGGGCTTCTCGAGCTCGTCGCATTTCAGCCGCGTGTTCCGGAAATATTTCGGCGTGGTGCCGTCCTCGATCCACAAGGCGCAGCAGAACGCCGTTGCCGCGGGCGAAAATTAGGCCTGCCTGCTCAAGTCGACATGGCGACGTAGGGAATGCTGGTTACGAGCGCCGCGACCAGCGCTGCGTTGCAGAGCATTCCACTCCAATGCAGTCGACGCAGTCGGCGCACGGCCTCGGTGTCGCCCGCATCCCTGGCGCTGAGCTCGTTATCCATCCGTCGCATGAACCGACCGCGTCCCCAGATCGCGAGGGCCGCAATTAGGCCAATGCCGGCCGCGAACAGCGGTCTCCCGGCGAAGATGAAAGCGGCCGTCCCAAAGACGCCGGTCACAGCAATCATTCTGAACTGGATGTTGAACATCCCGCGCAGCAACTGCGTGACGGGCGGGATGTCGAGCTTCACCAGCAGGAACGCGGGCGAAGCCAGCAGGAAATAGCCCATCGGAAAAAGCAGGATGACCAGGGCCGCGACGGCGACAGCATCGGGTTTCATAGGCTCGGCCTTTCTCGCCCGGAGCGGAGAGGGGCGTCCGGCGACAGCGCATGATCATAGCTGGCCAAGGCGCTTGCGACACTAGGCTTTGGTTGGATGCGAAGGGGGCGGCCCGCCTTTCGGCGTCACGCGCTGCCAGACGATGTCGGTCAGGGCGACCGCGATCAGGCCGAACGCGCCGCCGATGATGACATTGCCGATGCGTTCCTCCGCAATGCCGCTGGCGCCGCCGGCGAAGGATGCGGCGAGCGCAATGAAGAAGCAGCGCAGGCCGAAGCCGACGACATAGCGGGAGAACGAGATCAGCGTGAGCGTGGCGGCGAGAACCGCAAGCGCATAGCCGACGCGGTTCTGTGGCAGCGCGAGGCCTGCGAGGAAGCCCGAGGGCACGCCGGCGAGCGCGCCGATCGCGCGCTGCTTCAGCTTGTCGGTGGAGGCGGAGAGATCGCCGACCACGACGCTCGCGGCCGACCACATCACCCATTGCCCTTGCGCGAGATTCAGGATCTCGACCAGTGCCGCCGCGGCGAAGACCGCGATGGCGGTGGCCGTTGCGGGCAGCAGCCATTTGGTCGCGGGCAGTCCGAACGAGGTTGCTGCTTTGGTGCGTCGCCGCTGGTCGTAGATCTGGATGCCGCAGACCAGCGCCAGCGCGACCGGCGAAGCGACAATGACGATGCCGGCATGCCGCAGAGCTTCCGAGGCGCTCATGCCCTCGTGCACCTCGCAGGCGAGATAGACCGCCGGGATAAACACCCAATTGCCGAGCGTGCGAAAATCTTCGCCATGTCGGGTTGCCGCCACCGTGAGGAACCCGGTGAGCGCTGTCAGCACCACGAACAGCGGTTTGACGGGAGCGGCAAGGAACAGTGCCGCGAACGCGATGAGGATGGCAAGGTAGTGCCACGCTGTGACCTTCGGCGGAGAGTGCAGCCGCAGCGCCGGAATGAGCAGCGACACCGCGATCAGTCCCAAATTCAGCAGCGCCGGCTCGCGCGAGACGAAATAGGCGGCGACGAAGGGGCCGACGACGATGAGCGCACGCAGGAGCTCGCTGCTCTTGATTTCGCGGGAGAGGAGATCGCGCAGGCCGGTGGCGGACGGAGTAGTCGGGGTGTTCACGGGGCACCGGTGTCAATGAGGCGTTATGCATAGCACAGGAGCGACCTCAAGACTTCAGTGGGGGAACCGACTATCTCGCCTCACCCTCGCTGTCGTCGCCCGCCTTTGCGGGGCGTGACAGCGGAGAGTAGCGCGGCATCACGGCGCTTCGCGTCCGCCCCTCACCGCTGAATGATCTTCGTCCAGACGTCGCCGAGGATCGCGGGTTCGCGCGGCGGCAGATAGGTCAGCCCGGCTTGCTGGCCGAACTCGGCGATCTTGCCCTCGGCGGCAAGATCCGCCAGCGCCTTGTTGACGGCCTCGACCAGGGCAGGATCGCTGCCAAGCCCGACATAGCCGCGATTGACGCCAATCGGGTAATAATATCCGGAGGCCGCGATCGCCGTATCGGGATGCGCGGCGCGGTGGGCGTCGTAGCGCGCGAGGTCGATCAGGGTCGCATCATATTCGCCGCGATTGAGCGCACCCAGAAGGTCATCGCGGGCAGGCACGAGATGGGTGATGTTGTCGATCAGCCGCCCCTTGTCGAAGGTCATCAGGATGGCGTCGCCCAATGAACCGCTCTCGATCGCGAGGCGAAGGCCGGCGAGATCGCCGATGTCGGCAATCTTGCGCTCGCGCGCCTTCGGTCCAAGCACGACCGTCATCGGCGAATAGACGTAAGGTCTGGTCGGCGTGAGCACGCCGAGCGCCACGCGGCGGCGCCGGTCGTCGCGCGTAGCGCCTGCGAAATCGGGGAGGCGCGCCGTCGGCACGCCGGGCTTGACGAGGGAGTCCGTCGTCAGCGCGTAGCCGCCGACCAGCGAGCAGCGGCCGTCGGAGAGCAGTGCATTGGCCTCGAGCTGCGGGCTCGAATCCTCATCCAGCTTGCTTTCGAACCACTGGATCTTGAGCGGCCGTCCCATCCGATCCGCGATCGCCTGCGCCAGCAGGACGTCGAAGCCTGAGTCCGGCTTGCCGCGGTGGTGCGCCGAGAGCGGCGGGCGGTCCTCGTCCAGACAGACGCTCAGGGGATCGGCCGCCCACGCCGCCATCGCCGGCGCAGCCAGCATCATGGCAAGACCGAGTGCTGCCAGCCGGTTCCTCATGGTCTTCTCCGGCTCGAGATGAAGGCCCAGAGATTGCCGATGTCGTCATCGTTCAAAATGTCGCCCCAGGGCGGCATCCTGTTGTTCTTGCCGTTCTTCACGGTGGTGACGAACCGCGTCTTGTCGTCGGGAAAGGAGCGCAGGTCCGGCGTGATGGTGCCGGAATTCATCATGTTCGGGCCGTGGCAGTGCGAGCATTTCTCGGCATAGGTCGACTTGCCGTGGTCGATCTGCGCCTGCAGCGGATTGCCGTTCGAATCATCCGCGGCACGAACGGTCGCCACAAGCGCGACCGTCAGCACCGCGACGGTGGCGAGGATCGCCACCGTCTTGTGAGCCATGTCTGTCAACGTCTGTTGCCGTTACTGCTTCACCGCAAAGACCCACAGCGAGCCGCCGGGCGGCACCTTGGCCAGCCGCTCGTCGCCGGAGAACAGCGAGTAGACGCCGCCATAGCCGCTGGTGATGGCGATGTACTGCACGCCATCCTGCTGCCAGGTCACCGGTTGTCCCTCGATGCCGGAGCCGGTCTGGAACTGCCAGAGCTTCTTGCCGGTGTCGGCGTCGAAGGCCTCGAACTCGCCGGTCAGCGCGCCCGTGAATACGACGCCGCCTGCGGTCGACAGCACGCCGGAGAAGCGCGGGATGTCGCTTGCCGCTTCCCACTTCGCCTTGCCGGTCATCGGATCGATCGCCTTCAGATGGCCGCGCGCGCCGTCACCCCATTCCCAGGGATCGGTCAGGTCCATGCCGAGATACCATTCACCCTGCTTGAAGGTGGCCGGCTCCGACTTGTACTTGCCGCCGAAGGCAAGCGTGTTGGCGTAGGCGAGGCCGGTCTGCGGGTTGAACGACATCGGCTCCCAGTTCTTGCCGCCGAGGATCGACGGATAGACGGTGACCTTCTTGCCGTCGCGCGCATCCTTGACGACGTCGGTCTCGATCGGACGCCCGGTCTTCAGGTCGACGCCGGTTGCCCAATTCACCTTCACGTAGGGATTGGCCGCGAGCACCTTTCCGTTGGTGCGGTCGAGCACGTAGAAGAAGCCATTGCGGTTGGCATCCATCAGCACCTTGGTCGGCTTGCCCTCGACGTTCATGTCGGCGAGGACCATCTCGGCCACCGAGTCATAGTCGAACGGATTGTTCGGCGAGAACTGGTAGTGCCACTTGATCTTGCCGGTCTTGGGATCCATCGCCAGCACGGAGCAGGTGTAGAGGTTGTCGCCGGGGCGTACGGCCGCGTTGAACGGGCCGGGATTGCCGATGCCCCAATACACCGTGTTCAGCTCGGGATCATAGGAGCCCGTGATCCAGGTCGAGCCGCCGCCGAGCTTCCAGGTGTCACCCTTCCAGGTGTCGCCGCCGGGCTCGTCCGGCGAGGGGACCGAATGGGTGCGCCAGAGATGCTTGCCCGTCGCCGGGTCCCAGCCGTCGATGAAGCCGCGGGTGCCGAACTCGGCGCCGGAGATGCCGGTGATGACGACACCGTCGGCGACCAGCGGGGCCACCGTCATCGAATAGCCTTCCTTGATGTCGGCCGCCTTCTGCCGCCACAGCTCCTTGCCGTCCTTGGTATCGATCGCGATCACGTTGGCGTCGAGCGTGGTGCGAAACAGCTTGCCGTCGAACAGGGCGGCGCCACGGTTGATGATGCCGCAGCAGACGATACGCGGTGTCTCGGCCGGATATTCGATCTTGGATTTCCAGATCTGCTTGCCGGTCTTGGCGTCGACCGCCATGGTCGCGTTGTGAGAGGTCACGTAGATCACGCCCTGGTAAACCAGCGGCTGCGATTCCTCGCTGCGATCGTCGTTGAAGGAGTAGTTCCAGACCGGGACCAGGTTCTTGACGGTGTCTTTGTTGATCTGGTTCAGCGTTGAGAAGCGCTGGAGATTGTAGCCCATCCCGTAGTTGAGAACGTTCGACGTATCGGTTGCACCCTTGACCAATTGATCGGTCGTCTGTGCACTCGCAACCGAGCATGCGGATATGACGAGGCTCGCGGCCATCGCAAAACGTTTCATCCGTTCCTCCCAATATGCGCGCCTTTTGACGCTGCAGAAGCAACACTCTGTCGGAAACCAAAACGCGTCAATACGAAAGTCGAAAGCGGCTTGCCGATATGTTGGACGTCGTCTGCCGGTCACCTGACGGAAACCTGACAATCTGCTCTCACTTGCGCTCAGGCGCTGAAAAAATTCCGCGGCATGATACAGCGCCTGCGATCCGCGGTGGTATGCGGGCCGGCGAGGTGGGTGATGTTGCGGTGCGCCGGTTGCATTTCCGGACTTGAACCGGGGCTTGCTTGCGCAATTATGTCGTTAGATCCCCCGTCGAATCGGGGGTCTTGGTCAAGGAGGTCTCAAATGATATCGCGTCGCTCAGTTGCGCTTGCGCTCACACTTGCCGCGCTCTCTGGCCCGGCCTGGTCGGCATCCGGCGGTGCCGTCAAGATGTTCGACACCGACAATGACGGGACGATCGATCTTGCCGAAGCGAAGAAGGCGGCAGCGGCGCTGTTCGCAAAGCTCGATCCCGACCACGACGGGACGCTCGACGCGCGCGAATTGCGCGGACGGTTAACGGCGAAAGAACTCGCCGCCGCCGATCCCGATCACGACGGCACGCTGACGCTCGACGAATATCTTGCCGTGGTGGAGCAGCGCTTCAACGCCGCGAATCCCGACAAGGATGGAACGCTGGATGCGAAGGAGCTGAACTCGCGCTCCGGCCGGGCATTGCTGCGGCTGTTGCGATAACGGGCCGGCGAGGAGCGGACTGCGGAATTCTGCCCTGAAATTCGGAACATCGGTCGATTCGACCTGTTTTCCTCGACATCCGTCGGGCGCTGGGGGCCCGCTCGGCGGGAAGGAGAGGAGACGAAGCAGATGAATACCAAACGATCCATTCTTGTTGCGTGTGGGATCCTGACACTGAGCGCCGGCACGGCGATGGCGGGCCCCTGCAACACCGGCACCACCGCCGGCAACAAGGACGCCGGTTCCGGTCCTGTCACCGTGGGCTCGGCGCAGTCCAATCGGTCGGATGCGGCGAGCAATAAGGGCCAGCACCCGCCGACCAGCACGATGAATCGCGCGAGCGGCGAAACGCCGGCATCGTCCGAGGATGCACAGCGTCAGATGCAAGGCCAGCCGACGGCGGCCCAGAAGGCCGAAGGTGCCAAGCCGAATGCGATGGCATCCGACAAGGGCTGCTGACGGCGAGGCGTAGCGCGTATCGAGACGTCCGCGGCATTGCGCAAGACGCTCTCTTCATGGGTCGCGTTTGACCATGAGAGAACTGGCTTTGCCCGAGAGTGAAATGCAGCCGCGAAGAATCGGCACAGACACGCTCGAGGTTCGAATCGAGGCTTGAACTGTGTGGGGCGCAGCCCTAGGTTTTGCCCGGCGCGATGTCGCGCTCAATACTTGGGGAGACCCCGAATGGCCTGGAAAGCTCCGAAGATCGTGGAAGTGCCGGTCGGCATGGAAATCAACATGTACGCCTGCGCTGCGCGCAAGTAAGCCTGAAGACCTGCCGCGGCTTCGATGGCAGATGCCGTCGAAGCCGCGGCAGTGTTTTGGCGTTCGGAGCGGTTCGTTCGGCTTCCCTAACGTCCGGCGGCGATAGCGATCGAGCAACGCGCCCGACATCTCAACTGTCAGCTCATGTTTTTGCCCCCGTCGTGACCCACTTGGCAGTGTGGCTGAGGGCTTAACGCGGATTTGCGTTTATTCTGCACGGGCCTTGAAACGCGCGTAACGAAGCGCAAGGGTCGGCAAGACCAAAAGGCTGAGTGCCATCGAGGTCATGAGGCCCCCAAGGATGACGATCGCCATCGGGCCCTCGATTTCACGACCTGGCTCTCCTGCGCCGATGGCGAGTGGCAGCAATCCCAAGCCGGTCACGAGCGACGTCATCAGGATCGGGACAAGACGATCCGCCGCACCCTCGATCGCGGTATCGGGGCCCCACGCGCGACCATCGACGAGGACGAGGTGTTCGTAGTGCGAAATCATGAGGATCGAGTTTCGAAGCGTGATTCCGAACAGCGTGACGAAGCCGACCATCGATCCGAGCGAAAGCAGACCGCCGGTCAATGCGAGTGCGAGCACCCCCCCGACCAATGCAAACGGCAGATTGATCATCACCAGCAACAGATTTCGCCAATGGCCGGTAACCATCGCGAGCAGAACGACGATGCCCGTCCCGGCCAGCAGAGAATTCACGATGAGATCGCGCCGCGACCGGGCCTGAGCCTCGGCCGCGCCGGCAAATTCAAGGTGAGCGCCGGGTGGGAGTTTGACTTCGCGCGCAAGCTTGCGCTTGGCGGCCGCCACGAAGGATTCGAGGTCGCGTCCACTGGCGTTCGCCGTTACGGTCTGAACGCGCTGCGCATTCTGGTGCTGGATCTGATAGCGACCCGACGTTTCATAGACGTCCGCGATCTGCTTGAGCAGAATGTAGGCCCCGCTCGGTGTGCGAACCGGCAGGTCGCCGATCTGGGTGAGCCGGGCGCGGGCAGGCGCATCGAGAATCACGATGATGTTGAAGACGGCGTTGCCTTCATAGCCCTGGCCGACGATGTCGCCCTGGTAGGCGGTGCGCACCAGCTCGAGCACCTCGACCGCATCGAGTCCCCAGCGCTGCAGATCGGTCGGCCGAAGCGTCACATTGACCTGCGGCATTCCCGGCGGTGAGCGTCGCTGCACGTCGGCGGCCCCGCCGACTTCGTCAAGCTCTCGCGCGACGTCACGTGCAGCGCGGTCGAGTGAGTCCAGATCAGGCCCATAGATGTTGATGACCACCGCCGCGGTGAAGCCGGAGACGGTTTCCTCGACGCGCTCCGTCAGGTAGGTCTTGCTCGAGAAGGAAACCCCGGGGAAGTCGGCGAGGGCTTCCCTGATGCGCGCTTCTGCTTGGGATTGAGCCTGACCCGAGAGACCTGGCTCCAAATCGACCTCGAACTCACTGGAATGCGGACCGACCGTGTCGATGCCGGCCTCAGCCCGGCCGACGTGCTGCGCCACCCTGCGAATGCCCGGGATATGGTGCAGCGTATCCGTCATCAGCTTGCCGATACGAAGAGATTCGTCGAGCGAGGTGCCGGGGATTGCCGAGACGTGCAGAATCAAATGGCCTTCCCGAAGGTCGGGCAGGAAGGTCCCGCCAAAGAAAGGCAGCATCGCCGCGCCGGCGATCGTGACGGCTGCGGCTGCCGTCATCACAAGCTTCGGGAAGCGGCCGATACGACGCAGCAAGGCCTGGTAGTAGCGACGGGACCAACGCACCGCCGGCGGCTCATGCAGGCGTTGTCCGCCGGTTCTTCCGACGAGAAGCAGCATGGAGAGCGCCGGCGTCACCGTCAGAGCGACCGCGAGCGATGCGATCACAGCGAAGATGTAGGCAATTCCGAGGGGGCCGAACAGGCGGCCGGCAATGCCGGACAGCGCCAGGACCGGAAAGAACACCAGCAGCACCGCAAACGTCGCATAGGCAACGGCGGTGCGTACCTCGAGGAAGGCGTCGAGCACGACGCGAGGCTCGGGTCTCGGCACCGTCGCCCGGCGATTCTCGCGCAACCGGCGTACGACGTTCTCGACGCCGATTACGGCGTCATCGACGACTTCGCCGATCGCGATTGCGAGCCCGCCCAGCGTCATCGTGTTCAGAGTTTCACCTATCCATTGCAGTGCGAGCACGGCTGCCAGCAACGACAGGGGAATTGCGGTGCAGCTGATGATCGAGGTGCGCCAGTCGAACAGGAATAGAAAGAGAACGACGACCACGAGCGCTCCGCCGATCAACAGGGCGGTGAGAACGTTCTCGGTTGCCGCATCGATGAAATTGGCGGGACGAAAGATGTCCGCATGGAGCTTGACGCCGTCGGCTTCGAGGCCAGGTCGCAGCTCTTGCAGCGCGGCTTCCGCTCGTGTGGTGACCTCGCGGGTATTTGCGCCATATTGCTGGCTGACCATGAGCATGATGCCAGGCACGCCGTCGATGAGAGCGGCCCCGATTGGCGGCTCGGGAGCGGTCACGACGGTGGCGACGTCGTCGAGAACCACGCTTGCGCCGCCTTGGTGCAGAAGCACGGTGCGGGCCAGCTGTTCGGGCGTCAACGACTGTCCCTGGGTTTGCAGCGTGATGCGCTGATTGGCCGTGTCGATGAAGCCGGCGCCGCGCACGCCGGTGGCCTTGCGCGCAGCGGCCAGCACGTCATTCAGACCGACCCGGAAGCGGATCAGATCGTCCGGTCGGACCTGCACTTGCAGGGACCGGACATCTTTGCCGTAGGTCGAGACCTGTGCCACGCCCTGCACGGCCAGCAGCCGTCTTGCCACGGTCCAGTCCGCAATGGTGCGCAAATCCATCAGCGAACGTTGGTCGGACGTCAGGCCAATGACCAGCACCGTGCCGGCCAACGGGGTCAATGGCGTCATCGACGGCGGCTGAACGCCTTGCGGCAGCCGGGCGGCGACGACGGCCAGGCGTTCGGTCACCAACTGGCGCGCCCGATAGATATCACTGCGCGGCTGGAAGACGACGGTTACGACCGAGAGGCCCTGGATCGATGACGAGCGCAGACTCTCGACGCCGGCCAGGCCGTTGATCGACGTTTCGATTGGTTGCGTGACCAGGATCTCGACATGCTCCGGGCTGAGGCCGGGAGCCTCGGTCTGGATCGTCACCTGTGGAGGTGCGAATTCGGGGAAGACCCCGTATTTGGCCTCGCCGAGTGCGAACAAGCCGTAGCCCAGCAGCGCAAACGCAAGCGCCAGCACGATGCCGCGGAATCGGATGGCGAATGCGACGAGAGCGGCTTGCGGCCCTGATCTGCCGGAGCCGGTGCCATCAGTCGTCATCGCCGCCCCGAAGCTCGCTTTTGGCCTCCTCGGACAACAGGACCTGCGCGCCCCGCATGACGATTTCGGAGCCGGACGGGATGTCCCGGACGACGTAGTCGTCATCGGAGACCGGCTGATCCATGCTGATCGGGTGCCGTCGGAAGCTGTCGGGGCTCACGCGCAAGTAAACCCACGATCGACCCTGCCACCGCACGATTGCGGTGTCTTCGATGAACACGCCCTCGTAGGTTTTGCCCGACGGCACATAGACTGTGGTGTTCATGCCGGGCAGCAGGCCGCTATCGCCCGGCACGGAGAAGAAATAGCTCAATCCCTGAATACGGGGGTCTGTGCGGGTTGCCGGAGAGATGTACTGCAGATCGATATTCGCATTCCGGGTCGGCGCCTGCGCCAGCGCCGTTCCCGGCGTGCCGCTGACAGCGACGCCGGGCGGCAGCGTTACCTGAACCAGAAGCTGATCGCGTTCGATCAGGCCGACAACGGCAGGCGAGCGCGCGACGATTCCCCGGCCGATGACCGGCCCCCATTCCTGCTGTGCTGTTGCGGCGAGAGTCCTGAGCTGTGATTCCGCTGCGGTCAGCGCAGCCTTGTCGACCCGCAACGTCCCCTCTGCGGTCTCGGCTTCTTTCTTCGGGAGGGCGGCGGAGTCGACGAGATTCTTGGTCCGGTCGTATGCGCTCTTCGCCACTTCGAGCTTGGCCTGCGCTGTCTGGAGTTGGGCTTGCGCATTGGCGTAGCTGTTTGCGAGCTCCGTAATGCGGGAGATATCGAGCACGGCGCCATAGGCGCGGAATTGCTCGGGATGGGGAGCTGCTTCCAGAGCCGCCGTTTCGAGCCCGATCTGTGTCTGCTGGCTCGGCGTCAGCTTGACGACCGGCTGGTCGCTGTCTGCGGTGCGGGAAGGCTCAGCGCGGCCCGAACCCGGTTTGTCCGGCTGTGTCTCGGCAGCAGCAACTCGCCCGACATAACCCGTAACGGCCCAGGTGCTGGCGATGAGCGCCAACACGCAGACTGCGGCCGCGACGCCGCGCCGGGAGGTTTCCGTAAGAGCCATCAGCCTGTTAGCAGTTTTCGGGAACCAGCTTATTGACGAAACCGGCGGGCGGCAAGCCGCCGGTGCACGTCCGTGACTTCTGTGGCGGTCGGTGCGCGTGGTTGCGAAGCCGTGACCGTTCCCGCATGGCTCACGCCTGTTTGAAACTTCCGGCTGCCTGAGACGTAGATTTTTATGATAGTTTCTTGATGATCCCTGAAGGATTCCCGGCATGAACCCGATCGATCTGGTGGTGACTGTGTGTGCGGTGCTCTCGCCGGCGACCTGCGAGGAGCAGCATCTGGTGTTCAACTTTGGCGGCTCACCGGCGCAATGCTCCATGGCCGCGCCGCCTTATATCGCGCAATGGGTCGGTGAGCATCCGAAATGGCAGGCGGTGCGCTGGCGCTGCGAATATCCGCACCCGAACGACAAAGCCTGATCCGCTACTTCGTGCAATCCTTCAAATCCTTGTCGGCGATCGAGAACACGGCATCCGCCTTGATCTCGATGTCGCGGACGACGCATTGCCGTGAGTTGGGATAGCTGACCTTGGCGTCGTAGCGGCCGGGTTCGACGCCGGTGATGCGTAACCGCTCGTCGTGATCGACCTCCTTGTCCTTGTCATTCAGGCACTGGTTCGGGCCCCAGTCGGTCTTGCCGGCCGGTGCCAGCTGGAAGCCGGAGATCGTCTCGCTCGTCAGATTCCAGAGCCGGATGCCTTTGCCCTTGGTCTGCGCGAGCGCCGCGCCCGGCATCGCAACCAACAGGATGCCGATCGCAATCAACTGACGGCGCATGGTGAACTCCCTCGACAATCTCGTTTGACACAGTTGACCACAAGTTTTCATTTCGATTCAAGCAGCAAGGCCGCGAGCTCTGTCCTGATCCTGGCGAGATCGACCTCGCTACGTTCGGCGCGCGGGATGGCAATCGGCACCTCCTGCACGATGCGGGCGGGACGTGGCGAGAGGAAGAACAGGCGGTCGCCGAGACGGATGGCATCGTCGAGGCTGTGGGTGACGAGCAGCGTCATCACGGGGCGACTCGCCACCAGCGTCGCGATCTCGTCGCGCAGGCGGCCGGCGAGCGCGTCGTCGAGCGAGGCGAGGGGTTCGTCGAGCACGAGCAGATCGGGTTCGACCGCAAAGGCGCGGGCGAGCGCAACGCGGCGCGCGAGGCCGAGCGATAATTCGCCGGGAAAATGGCTGCGATGCGCGTCCAGCTCGAGAATCTTGAACAACTCTGACAGCTTCGCATCGGTGACGTCAGGCGCCGCCAGCCGCACATTCTGCTCGACCGATCGCCATGGCAATAGCCGCGGCTCCTGGAACACCATGCCGATCCGCGCCTGCGGCGGGCGGGCGACATGGCCGTCGAAGTCGCGGTCGAGCCCGAGAATGATGCGCAGCATCGTGCTCTTGCCGCATCCGGACGGGCCGATCAGCACGCCGACCTCGCCGGACTGCAGCGCGAACTTGACCGGCGCCAGCACCTCGTGCGTCCCGCCCGCAGCGCTCCTGTAGGTCTTGCCTGTGATCTCGACCTCAAGCCGCACGGGGCCGCCACCGCGTTGCGCGGGCCTCGAATGGCTGCACCAGCGCCGTCTCGATCACGAGCACGACCGCGGCGAATGTCAGGGAATAGGCGAGCAGGCGCGGCGTGTCGAACAGCTGGAAGGCGACGCCGATCTCGAAGCCGACGCCGTTCGGCCGTCCCAACAGCTCGGCGACCAGCACGATCTTCCACACCAGCGACAGGCCGGAGCGCGCGGAGGCTGCGATATAGGGCGCCAGCTGCGGCAGCACGACATGGCGGAACGCCCGCCAGCGCGGCATTGCGAACACGTTCGCCATCTCGTCGAGCGAGCGATCGAGCGCACGCGTGCCCTCACGCAAGGTGACCACCGCCGTCGGCAGCTTGTTGATGGCGATCGCCGCGATCGCGGCGGCCTCGGTGAGCCCGGCCCAGATATAGGCCAGCACGATCACCACCAGCGCCGGCAGGTTGAGCAGCAGGATCAGCCAGGGATCGCCGAGCCGGTCGGCAAGCTTCACTCGTCCCATCAGATAGCCGATGGCGCTGCCGAGCGACATCGCCAGCACGAAAGCGAGCGCGACGCGCGCCAGCGTGGCGCCCAGATGCACGAACAGCGCGCCGCTCGCGGCTTCGGCGATGATGACATTGAGCACCGCGGGCGGGGAAGGCAGCTTTGCGCCGCCGACGAACAGCGCGGCTGTCCACCAGATCGCGACGAAGAGGGCGAACGAGAGAAGGCGCAGCACCTCAGTCTCCGGGAACTGCGTGATAGAACGTGCCGGGATCAAGCTCGGCTGCCGGACCGACCAGGTCACGGCCGCCGATCTCGGCGAGCACGCGATAGAGCACGCGTGCGTCGGCTTCCTCGTCGCTGATGCTCCGGCGCGGAATGCCGTCGCGATAGCGGTCGCGATAGGTCTTGAGCATGGCCGGATCGGTTGCGCCGGTGAGCGGGGCGATCTTGTCCCAGGCTGCATCCGAACTGACCAGCAGCTGCTTGGCCTTGCGCGTCATGGCGATGAAGCGCGCCACGGTGTCGCGATGGCTCGCAGCCCAGCTCTCGTCGAAGACATAGCCGACGGCGGACACCGCGCCCTTGGCGCCGAGCTTCGGCAAAATCTCCTCGATGCCGGCGAGGCGCCGAAAACCCTTGGCCTCGAGCTGGGCGCAGAAATTCCAGAAATTGAGGCTCGCATCCATCTCGCCGTCGAGTGCCTTGGCCGCGATCAGAGGCGGGGCGCCATAGACGATGGTCGCATCGGACTTCAGGTCGATGCCGTCCTGCTTCATCCGGGCCTGCAGCAGCAGCCAGCTCTTGTCGATCGGACCGCCGCCGACGGCGAGCTTGCGGCCCTTGAGGTCTGCGAGCGTCTTGATCGGCGAGGACGCCGGCACCATCACCGCGCCGAGCGCGCTGGAATAGGGATAGAAGGTGAGCTTGGCGCCGAGCGCGCGCTCGCGCGACACCCACAGCCAGTCCGACAGCATGATGTCGGCATTGCCGGCGCGGAGCGCGATCTTGCCGGCCTCGGGGCTCGCAAGCTCGGTGACGTCGAGCGCCAGGTTGGCTTCCTTGTCGAGCCCGGCCTCGCGGATCGTCGCCAGTTCCCAGGAGAACGTTCCGGTCTTCTGCACGGCCAGGCGGATGGTGTCCGCAGCATGGGCCGGCGTGCCCAGCGCCAGCACCACCGCGAGCGCCAATGTCCGTGCCAAAACTCTCATCACTTGTGAGCCATTTCCTCAGATTGAGTGCTTTTCAGGACAATACGCATAGCATAGCTTCCATCGCAACCAGCGGGAGGACGCTCATGAGTTTTGCGGGACAGGTACGACCGATTGTCGCCGCCATGGTCGTGCTCGTGGCGAGCCTCAGCGCGGCGCGGGCCGAGGAGGCCAATGACTATCCCACGTCAGCGCGCGCGGAATATGTCTATGGCTGCATGAAGGCCAATGGCGAGACGCGGCAGGCGATCGAGCAATGCTCCTGCTCAATCGACGTGGTCGCCTCGATCGTCCCCTATGAACGATATGTCACGGCGGAGACCGCACTCAGCATGTCCCAGGTCCGCGGTAATCTCGGCACCCAGTTCAGGACGTCGGAGCAGGCGAATTCGGCCGTGAATGATTTGCGGCGGGCGCAGGCCGAGGCCGAGGTCAGGTGTTTCTGATTTAGCACCGTCATTCCGGGGGGCGCGAAGCGCGAACCCGGAATCTCGAGATTCTCAGGTGCGCAATCGCGCACCATAGTTCGGTCCTGCGGACCGCCCCGGAATGACGGCGCGGCTACTACGTCCCCGGCTTCTCCACGTCCCACTCGTTGCGGAACAAATGTCCGTCCGTGTCCTTGGCCTCCGCACGGAAACGCTTGGCGCCGTTTGAGACGTAGGTGAAGCGCAGGTTGGGATCTTCCGAGATCGAGATACCGCCTTCCATCGAGAGCACGGGGCTGTCGTCCTGCGTCAGCTTCAGCTGGTTGATGAAGAAGGCGGGAATATAGAGCTGCGTGACCTGGTCCATCTGCAGGCCGGAATTGTTGGGATGGCCGATCATGATCTGCGCTTCGCGGATGCGGCTTGCTGGCGCGTCCCCGCGGGCGAATTGACGGTAGCGCATCTGGCCAAGGCGGTTCTGGGCCTCCTCGGCATTCTTGCCGGCCGGTGCCGAGCAGCCGCCTGACGCCTTCACATAGGTCTTGGAGACGTAGAGCTGGCCGTCGCTGAGTTCGGCCACGGCATGGACGTCGGTGTAATTGTTGACGCGCACGCGCGTGGAGATCTCGGTGATATTGGCATCCGCGCCGAGCTCGAATTTCGCGGCCATCGGCGCCGGATTGCGATCGATCACCAGCGTGATCGATCGGATGCGGCGGCTATCTGCTGGCGACAGCTTGCTGCGCAGCGTGACCGGCACGATGGCCGCATCCTCGGCGCGATAGGGCATCTCGATGGCGATGACGTCGTTGCCGTCGTTCATCGGACGGTTGCTGAAGATATCCTGCACCAGGCCGGGCCAGGGATCGTAGGCTTCTTCGGCGCTGACAGGCGCGGCGAAGACAATGCCGAGCAGCGCGGCGATCAGGGGCAGGCGGCGTGTGCATCCCGTCATGGTCAGGGTCCTGTGCGGACGGCGCGATTATCCGACAAAGCTAGCGCGCCCGCTACTCCCATTCAATTTCAGAAAATGCTGCAGTTGCGTTGCGGGCGTTGTAATCATCGAACAGTTCCCACTGCGGCCGTTCGGTGGCGGCCGCCTTCTCGGCGGCGGTTCGGATCGGCTCGCCCTTCTTGTTCGAGGTACGGACGTCCGACAGCACCGTCATGAGATAACGCCGCTCATCGGCCAAAGCCGCAGGCCAATCGCTCACAGGGCCGTGACCGGGAACGACGCGAACCGCCGGAACGGCCTCGAGATCCTTCAGCAGGGCAAGCCAGCCGCGAATACTGCCATCCATCACCGGGATATGGCGGAGGAACACGAGATCGCCCGCGAACAGCGTCTTCGTGCTCTCGTCGAACACCGTCAAATCATTGTCGCTGTGCGCGGCCGGCCAGGCCCGTAAGGTCAGCTGCCGCGATCCGAGATCAAGCGTCATCGTGTCCTTCACCAGCACGCTGGGAGGCACGATCTTCACGGGATCGATCAATTCGCTGCCCATGATGCGCCGGAAATTGTCGAGATAATACGGCCCGCGCGTCGCCAGCGCCTGTGGCAGCCTGTTGTGGCCGACGAAGCTGGTTCCCTCCGCGACAAAGGCTGCGTTGCCGAAGACGTGGTCAGGGTGGCCATGGGTGTTGATGACGTAGCGGATCGGCTTGCCGGTGCGGGCCCGCACCGCGCCCAGCAGCGCCTCGCCTTCACGAAGGCTGCCCCCGGTATCGATCACGGCCACCGCCTCTTCGCCGACGATGAAGCCGACATTGGCGATGTCGCCCTCGTTCTCGCGGGTCATCAGCGCGATGGTCCCGGAGTGCACGAAGATTCCGGTCGCGACTTCGCTCACAGGCAATTCGGCCGCCCCGGCGCGTGCTAGCGTCGCCAGTCCCAGCAGGGACAGGGCTGCGATCTTTGACGTGAGTTGCGACACTTTTCCGCCTCAGTTCAGGGTTTGCCGCATTGCACTGCAGCACAACAAGCCAACGCAAAGTTTGGCAAGACATGGTGCATCCTGCGTTGCATGGATAGCATTCGAATGAAATGAGGAGGAAGCGCGATGGAGGCCGGACGACATCGTCGCTGGTTGTTTTCACTGTGTCTGATGGCGGCGTCCTGTGCGATCGGCGGCGCCGCTCGCGCGCAGACGACCGATGCTGGTGACCTCTCTTTCGAGCTGGTCGATCCCAAGGTGCTGCGCGTCTGCGCCGACCCGCGCAATCTGCCGTTCTCCAACGAGAAGGGCGAGGGGATCGAGAACAAGCTCGCCGAGCTGTTCGCGGACAAGCTCGGCAAGAAGCTCGACTACGTGTTCTTCCCGCAGGCCACGGGCTTCGTGCGGATGACGCTGGGTGCGCATCGCTGCGACGTCATCATGGGCTTCCCACAGGGCGACGACCTCGTGCAGGGCACCAATCCATATTACCGTACGTCCTACGCGCTGGTTGCGAAGGCGGGGAGTGGGCTCGAGGACGTCGATACGCTTGAGGACTCCAAGCTGAAGGGCAAGCATGTCGGCATCGTCGCCGGCACGCCGCCGGCGACCAACATGGCGATCGCCGGGCTGATGGGCGATGCAAAGCCCTATCCGCTGATGATCGACACGCGCTACGACAATTCCGCGCAGGCCATGATCGACGATCTCGCCGCCGGCAAGATCGATGCCGGCGTGCTGTGGGGGCCGATGGCGGGATATTACGCCAAGAAGGTCGGCTCGTTGCACGTGACGCCGCTGGTGAAGGAGACCACCGGGCCGAAGCTGGTCTATCGGATCGGCATGGGTGTGCGCGCCGCCGACCAGAACTGGAAGCGGCAGCTCAACAAGCTGATCCAGGAGAACCAGGGCGAGATCAACAAGATCCTGCTCGATTTCGGCGTGCCCCTGCTGGACGAAAACGACCGGCCGCTCGGTGCGGAGACGGCCAAGAAATCGCCATGAGGCGACATCTTGCCGCTGCGCTGGTCGCCGCCGCCCTTGCGGTGCCGGCTTGGGCGCAGCAGCAGGAGCCGTTCGAACCCGAGGGCTATCGCACCGATAATTATCGCGCGCCGGTGCCGGCGACGCTGGAAGGCGCGCGCGTCCTGACGACAGCGGAAGCCGAGACGATCTGGCGCGCGAAGAGTGGCAACTTCGTCGACGTGCTGCCGCGCGCCCCGAAGCCGAAAAATCTTCCCGCAGGCACGGTGTGGCGAGACATGCCGCGCAGGAATATTCCGGGCAGCATCTGGCTGCCGGACACCGGCTACGGCGCGTTGCCGCCGGCCATGGACGACTATCTCCAGCGTGGCCTCGCGCGCGCCTCGCATGGCGACAAGGCTGCGCTGCTCGTGATCTATTGCCTCGCCGATTGCTGGATGTCCTGGAACGCGGCCAAGCGCGCGCTGGCGTACGGCTATGCCAACGTCGCCTGGTATCCGGAGGGGACCGATGGCTGGGAGCATGCGAAGCTACCAACGGAAGAGGCGCAACCGGAGCTGCGGCCTGAGCAGTGAATGAAGAGCGTCATGCCCGGGCTTGTCCTGGACGAGCCCGGCCATGACGCCGTGTCGCGAGCGGCTACTGCTTCTTCAATGTCGTCAGCGTGCCCGCGCCATCCGCGTCGGTCGCGGAATACGTCACCCGATCGCCGGCGTGGACGGCATCCAGCATGGCGGCGTCCTTGGCCTTGAACTGCTGCAGCGCGCCGGCGCCGCCGGCACTGCCGCCGACCGTGCCCTTCTGCGTCTGCTGGATCGAGATGGTGTTGTTGAGCCGATTGATGCTCGTGACCGTCCCGGTCATGTCGTCCGCAAAGGCGCTAGATGCAAGCACGGTCGTGGCTGCGGCGGCTGCGAGGATGATTTTTGCTGTTCCCATCGAGGCCTCCCGGCGTTGGAGATTCACATCGACAAGCCATCCTAGATCGATTTGGTTCCGGCAGATAGCGCGGCAAACATGAATGATCGCGTTGATATCACGGGAACTTTCATGAACGTCGTCAACAGCGCTGACGCTATTCCATTTCCTGCTGGATGACGCGGCCGAGCGCGAACAGGCGCTGGTCGATCGTGGTCGGAACCTCGCAGACGAAGCGCACCACCTTGCGGCGGTCCTCGAAGATGCGGGTCTCCCAGATCAGCTGGTTGCTCATGGCGTCGACCTTGGTGTCGTCGCGCGGCGTTGCGTCCTGGAGCGCCTGGAGCTGGATGGTCTCCTCGCGGATCTTGTCGGCGGCCTCGCGCTGCTTGCGGCTGACGCGTTCGAGCCCGCTCATGACCTGGGCGCGCTGGGCGTTGAGGGTATCGAACAGCCCGGCAAACAGCAGCTTGGCGTTCGCGGTCTTGTCGGCGGCGGAGCCGGCGAGAAACTCCTTCACCGACTTCTCGGCCTCGTCCAGCGGCGTCTTGCGGGCCGCGAGCTTGGAGACCAGCGCGCTGACCTTGCTGTCGTCCTTCCACTTGCTCTCGGCGTCGTCGAGGGCCGGACCGGCCCAGACGGCTGCGAGCGAAATGTCCGGCACCTTGGCCTGCGCGCAGGGCCAGTCGGGGTAGCGCGGATCGGCTGCACGTGCGGCGGTCGTCGAGACCGCGAACGCAAGGGCCGCCATGGCAAGTGTCCGTACCGTCATCCTTCGCCTCCCGCAGGCCCGCGCCGTGCCAGCCCGCGCGAGGGATCATAGGCATAGATCGCAGCGATCATGAAGACGATTGTGCAAGCTCCGACCACCGCCAGCGAGATCCAGTTGACCTGACCATAAAGCGCGAAGCGGATCAGCTCGACCGCATGGGTGAACGGATTGGCCTGGCAGACATAGTACAGATAGGGACTGCCCTCCTGCACCCGCCACAGCGGATAGAGCGCCGACGAAGCAAAGAACATCGGGAAGATGACAAAGTTCATCACGCCGGCGAAGTTTTCCAGCTGCTTGATGCCGGACGAGATCAGCATGCCGAGCGAGCCCAGCATCAGCCCGGACAGGATCAGCGCCGGCAGCACGGTGAGATAGCCGATCGGCGGCGGCGTGATGTCCCAGAACCAGGCGATGATCAGGAACGCATAGACCTGGAGCAGCGACACCGCGGTGCCCGCCAGCAGCTTGCAGAACAAGAGGAAGCCGCGCGGCAGCGGGCTCACCAGCAGCGTCCGCATGTTACCCATCTCGCGGTCATAGACCATCGAGAGCGAGGACTGCATGCCGTTGAAGAGCTGGATCATCGCCATCAGCCCCGGCGCGATGAAGACCTCGTAGAGGATGTAGGTCTCGTAGGGCGGGATGATGGAGATGCCGAGCACCTGGCGGAAGCCGGCGGCGAAGATGAACAGCCACACCAGGGGCCGGACCAGTGCCGAGACAAAGCGCTCGCGCTGATGCAGGAAGCGCAGGCCCTCGCGCCAGACGATGCCGGTAAGGCAGGTCATGTATTCGGAGGCCGAGAAGCCGCGCGGCGCGTCGCGCGTGGTGATGCTGCTCATGCGCCGCCTCCCGGCATCACTTGCGCGCCTGTCAGGCGCATGAAGGCGGTGTTGACGTCCTGCGCGCCGGCCTCGGCGATGACGCGGCTCATCGGCCCCTGCGCCAGCACCTTGCCCTGATGCAGCACCACGAGATCGTCACTGGGCATGATCTCGTCGAACAGATGCGTGGCCCAGAGCACGCCGATGCCTTGCTCGGTCACGAGCTGGCGGACATGGCTGATGATGTCGGCGCGCGCCTTGACGTCGAGGCCGACGGTCGGCTCGTCCAGCAGCAACAGCCGCGGCCGGTGCAGCAATGCGCGTGCGATCTCCAGCCGCCGCATCTGGCCGCCGGAGAGATCGCGCACCTTGCTGCCGGCGCGGTCTGCAAGCCCGATGCGCGCGAGCAGCTCGGCGCTGCGCGCGGCCGCTTCGCGGCGGCTGATGCCGTGGAGAGCTGCGTGATAGAGCAGGTTCTGCGTCAGCGACAGGTCGAGATCGAGCGTGCGCGGCTGAAACACGACGCCGAGCAGCCGCAGCGCCTCGCCGGGCGTGCGGGTGATGTCATGGCCGAAAATGCCGACACGGCCGGTCTGGATTCCGAACAGGCGCGTGATCAGCGAGAACAGCGTGCTCTTGCCGGCGCCGTTGAGGCCGAGCAGGGCGGTGAAGCTCGCAGGCCGCACGTTGAAGGAGACATCCATCAGCGCGCGGCGCGGGCCGTAGGAATGGCTGACGCGGTCGATCGACAGGGCGGGCACCGCGGCTGGATCAGGCCTCGGCATTCCCTGCGGCTCGGCGATGGGAGCGGGGCTGGTCATGGCGCGATCGTGATGCCCCAGGGCAATTCGCCCACCTGAATGGTCTTGATCACCTTCTGCGCGGCGACGTCGATGACGGAGACGTCGTTCGAGACGCCGTTGGTGGTGAGGAGGTATTTCTCGTCCGGCGTGAAGGCCATGTGCCAGACGCGCTGACCCACCAGCAGATATTTCGTCACCTTGCGCGTCGCAGTGTCGACCACGGCGACGCGGTTGGCGGGGCCGAGCGCGACGAAGGCGGTCTTGTCGTCCTTGGTCATGCCGA
Organism: Bradyrhizobium sp. T-1; assembly: GCF_053592855.1. NCBI lineage: Bacteria > Pseudomonadati > Pseudomonadota > Alphaproteobacteria > Hyphomicrobiales > Nitrobacteraceae > Bradyrhizobium > Bradyrhizobium sp. T-1. The sequence continues at coordinate 2,702,582 of NZ_CM132115.1, forward strand.
TGCCGACCGGCTGGATCGCCTCTTTTCGCAAGCCGGGAATCTCGAAAGTGACCTTGCCGATCACCTCGTGCTTGCCGGGATCGACGATCGACACGGTGCCGCCGATCTCGGAGGATACCCACAATTCCGAGGCGTCGTGCTTGAACTCGGCAAAGCGCGGCCGGGCATCGACCAGCACGTTGGCGACGATCTGGCGCGACGACGTGTCGATGAAATGCGCCATGTTGGTCGTTTCCGACGTGTTGATCAGGGTCTTGCCGTCGGGGCTGATGGTCATGCCTTCGGGCTCGACGCCGACCTGGATGTCGCCGAGGCGGGCGCGCTTCTCCAGGTCGATCACGGTCACGGTGTTGTCGTTCTCGTTGGCGACATAGAGCGTCTTGCCGGCGGCATCCTGGGCGAACAATTCGGGGTCGGGACCGGAGGGCAGAGTGTCCACCACGGCTTGCGTCTTGGCGTCGATCATCTGGATGGTGTCGTCGTCGCCGACCGCGACCATGACGAATTTCCCATCGCGGGTGAAGTCGATGCCGCGCGGGCGCTGGCCGACCTTGATGGTCTTGGTCACGGTCCAGCTCTCGGTGTCGATCACCGACACCGTGTTGCTCTTCTCGTTCGAGACATAGGCGATGAAGGCATGCGCGGGGGAAGCGGCGAGCACCAGTCCGGACAGCAATCCCACACGCAACATCCGCGTTCTCATTTCAGCTTGCATTTGCTCTCCGGGCGATCGTAGCCGAGCGTGTCGAGCTCGGAGACCTGGTGCAGAAACCCTTCCTGCGGCGACACCGACACCACCATGCGGCCGTCGACCAGCAGGATCGGCTGACGCAATTGGAGATTCCAGTCGCGCAGCGTCAGCTTGGTGCCCTTGAAGGCGGCGACCGAGAAATCCGGACCCCTGATGAAATCGGTGACCTTCTTGACGTCACCGGAATTGGTGCGCGAGGTGGCCTCGCCAATCATCCGCACCGCGGTCCAGGCCTGCATGTCGAGCGCGGTCATGCGCCGCGAGTTCAGCTTCATGAAGCGGTTCTGCATCTGCGTCGCGCCCCATTGGTCCTGCGCGGCATCCCAGCTGCGCGGCATGAGGCCGGCCGAGCCCGCGACCGGACGGGGATCCCAGGTGCGGTAGGGCAGGTAGGCGGCGAACACCTCGCTCTCGTCGGCGGCGACCAGCACGTCGTAAGCGGGGGCCTGTTGCGTGAACACCGGCATCTGGCGCTGGATCAGTGTCACGCCGGAGTCCGTGCGGCGCGCGCCCCCGGTATCCTCAAAGGTGCGCTCCTGCACGATCTTGGCGCCGAACCGCGTCGCGGCGCGGCGGAGCGCATCGGCGTACAGCTTGTCTGCGTCATGCGAGCCGACCACCAGCAGCCAGCGCGACCACTTCTTCCACACCAGGTACTGGCCGAGCGCATCCGCCAGCATCGACCGCGTCGGCGCGGCGTGGATCACATTGGCGCGGCAATCGGCCTCGCGCAGCCGGTCGTCGATGGCCCCCGCGTTGAACAGCAGCGTGCCGCGATCGCGCAGGGCATCGGAGACCTTGAGCAGCGCGTCGGCGGGCAGGTCGGCGATGATGAAGCCGTTCTTCTCGGCAAGCGCGGTCGCGGCCTGGACCGGGTCTTCGCCTTCCTTGATACGGCGTTCCTCCAGCGTGAAATGCTGGTTGAGAAACTTTCCGGTGGTGTTGTTGTCCTCGATGGCGAGCCTGGCGCCGGCAAGGCCGTCATTGTCGGCCGGCTGCTCGACCAGCGACAGCGTCGATTTGGTGCCGGCGACGCCGAGATAGCCGACGCCAATCTCAATGGGGTCAGCCGCCAGCGCCTGCGTCGCCGCAAGAGCGAGGCCAATCAGGCCGACCAACCATCGGATCATGTTTCCTCCAAGAATCCTCCCCGGCTTGACCGCCGGTGGAGAATTGTTTCTGCTGGAAGCATGACCGATTTGGCAAGGCTTGCAACCCCGCATTTCGTCCTCGCGCGCACCAGCGCCGGAATCACGATCGTGCGAGCGCTGCTGTGTTTCGCCGCATTGCTGTTGACGGGGGCGGCTGCGCTCGCTGATCCGCCAAAGCTTGCAATATTTGATTTCGAGCTGATCGACACCAGCCTGCCCGGCGAGTTCTATGGCTCCCGGCCGGAGGAGGCGCGGCTCGCGCATATCAGCGAGCAGTTGCGCAAAGAACTGGCGGAATCAGGCAGGTTCGAGGTGCTCGATATCGCGCCGGTGAGGGATGCCGCTCGTCACAGCAATCTGCAGGCCTGCGGCGGCTGCGATCTCAAGCTTGCCGGGCAGCTAGGTGCGGACCTCGAGATCACCGGCATGGTGCAGAAGGTCTCGAACCTGATCATCAACCTCAACATTTATCTGCGCGACGTGAAGACCGGCAACATGATCGCGGCGGCGAGCGCAGATATGCGCGGCAACACCGACGAATCCTGGTCGCGCACGATGAGCTATCTGATCCGCAACCGCCTGCTCGCGCCGAATTACGGCAAGCCGGAGTAGGGCTCTTCGCCTCTCCCGCGTGCGGGGAGAGGCCGGAATTTGCGAGAGCAAATTCCGGGTGAGGGGGAGTCTCCGCGAGTCCAACTCGCACTGGTTTTGCCGAAGCAGCCCCTCACCCCAAACCTCTCCCCGTACGAACGGAGGGGGAGGAGAGAGCAAAACTCACCCCTTCAGTCTTTCCGCATGCCAGTGCAGATGGTCGCTCATGAAGGTCGAGATGAAATAATAGCTGTGGTCGTAGCCCGGCTGACGCCGCAGCGTCAGCGGGATGTTCGCCTTGGCGCAAGCGGCCTCCAGCAGCTCCGGCTTGAGCTGCTCCTTCAGGAAATTGTCGGCTTCGCCGACGTCGACCAGGAAGCCCGAATATTTGGCGCCGTCCTCGATCAGGGCCACCGTGTCATGGCTGCGCCAGGCATCCTTGTTCGGACCGAGATAGCCGGTCAGCGCCTTGATCCCCCACGGCACCTGAGACGGCGCCACGATCGGCGCAAAGGCGCTGGCCGCGCGATAGCGGTGTGGGTTGCGCAGTGCCACCGTCAGCGCGCCGTGGCCGCCCATCGAATGGCCCATCACCGATTGCCGCTTGGCATCGACGGGAAAATTTCCCGCCACGAGTTTGGGCAGCTCGTCGGTGACATAGCTCCACATGCGGTAATTGCGTGCGAACGGCTCTTGCGTGGCGTCGACATAGAAGCCGGCGCCCAGGCCGAAATCATAGGCATTGTTGGCGTCGCCCGGCACGTCGGGCCCGCGCGGGCTCGTGTCGGGCGCGACGAAGATCAGGCCGAGCTCGGCGCAGGCTTTGCGGAATTCGCCCTTTTCGGTCACGTTGGCGTGCGTGCAGGTGAGGCCTGAGAGGTACCAGACCACGGGCAGCTTGGCGCCGGCGGCATGGGGCGGCACGTAGACCGAGAACACCATGTCGGTTCCGGTCGCCTGGCTTGCATGGCGATACACGCCCTGCACGCCGCCGTAGGATGTATTGGTCGAGACAGTCTGGATCGTCATGCCGTTTTGCTCCGTGGCATCTCACCACATCAAGAATGCAATGCGTGTGTGACCGAAATTTGTGGCGCGCTTTTAGGCCACGCCGCTGTCGATCGCCAGCCGCACCAGCTCGACCGAGGTCTTCACCCCGAGCTTCTGGCGCATGATCGAGGAGGTGTTGGCGACCGTCTTGTAGGACGACTGCACCAGCCAGGCGATCTCGGACAGGCTCTTTCCGGCGCTGAGCAGCCGCAAGATCTCCATCTCGCGCGCGTTCAGCTTCGACAGCGGGTTCTGCGCCAGCGTCGGCCCTGCGAAGGCGATGCTGCGGGCGATTGCGCTCGGAAGATAGGTGCCGCCGCCACCGACGGTGCGGATCGCCTCGACGAGATCGTCGGGGTCGCCGGTCTTGGAAACATAGCCCTTGGCGCCGCATTCGATCGCGCGGGCGGCGAAAGCCGGGTCGTCGTTCATGCTGAACATGATGATGCGCGCCTCCGGCGCGCGCTCGAGGATGCGGCGCGCGAGCTCGAAGCCGGAAACGGTCGGCAGGTTGATGTCGATCACGCAGAGGTCGGGACGCTCGACGATGAAGATGCTCTCGCCGTCTTCGGCGTCGGCGGCCTCCAAAATCTCGATCTCGCCTTCGTCGGCCAGCACGGCGCGGCAGCCGGAGGCGACAATGGGATGATCGTCGACGATCAGAATGCGCATAGGCGTTCCCCGTGACAGCGCGTTCCCCATGATAGAACTTGCCTGTTTTCGTGCCGCATGATGCCGAACGAGGAGCGACGCGCGCGCGTCTCATGTCGGGTCATGCAACCCGGCCGGGATTGCTGTACGCTTCCGATTAGATATCGGGCGCTTCGGCTCTGTCAACGCTATCGGACGGGCGCGAGTGATCCCTGGCGGGGCATGGGCGAAAGCAATGTGGCAAAATCTTTCCTTGCGCGGGCGCATCAACCTTCTGCTGGCGCTGCTGCTTGCGCTCGGGCTCGCCGTCAACATCGCCCGCCAGGTCGCCGAGGCAGGGCCGCGCGTGCAGGCCGAGGACCAGAGCGTGATTCGGCTGGCGCGCGAGTTCATCGAGATGATCGTTGCCGATCTCAACGAGGCGCCGGATCCCGACGCCCGGCTGAACCAGATCGCGCGCGACCTCAACCGCCTGCGCCATGTCAGCATTGCGCTCCGGGACGCCGGCGGGAACCCGCTGACGCCGCCGCGCCCTGATACCGATGATGACACGCCCGGGCCGCCGGCCTGGTTCGTCAGCCTGGTTCATCCCGAGCAGACCGCTGTCACCGTGCCGGTCTCGATCCATGGCAAGGCCGGGTCGCTGGTCATCACCTCGCATCCCAATGACGAGATCGCCGAGATCTGGGACGCCATCGTGACGCAGCTCGAGGTCGGCTCAGCCGTCGCGCTGATGCTGTTCCTGGTGATGATGAATGTGGTCGGCCGGGCGCTCGCACCGCTGCAGTCATTGGCGCAGACCATGGCGGAGCTCGAGGACGGCGACTACGATGCGCGCGTTGCCCCCGGTGGCGCGCCCGAGCTCGCTGCGATCTGCACCAAGCTCAATCATCTCGCGGCAACGCTTGGAGAGGCGGTCGAGGACAAGCGGCGGCTTGCCGAGCGCGCGGTGTCGCTCCAGGACGTCGAGCGCAAGGAGATCGCGCGCGAGCTGCATGACGAGTTCGGTCCGTATCTGTTCTCGCTGCGCGCGCATGCCAGCGCGCTGGCGAAACTGGCCGACGGCCGTGCGCCGAGCGCGGACGCCGTGCGAAAGCACGGTGGCGCGTTGCTGGAGCAGATCAACGCGCTGCAGCAGTTCACCCGGCGCGTGCTGGAGCGCTTGAGGCCCGTGGGCCTTGCCGAGCTGGGCCTCGGCAAGGCGCTGGAATCGCTGTCGCGGCTGTGGCGGGAATCGCATCCCGAGGTGACGATCCAGACCACGATCTCGCCCGCGCTTGGGATCACCGGCGAGACCGCCGACCTCACCATCTACCGCGTCGTGCAGGAGGCGCTCACCAATGCGTTCCGCCACGCCGGTGCGACCGCGATCAATGTGGTGATCGAGCCAGCGGAGCAGCCGGGCCGCGATGGTCGCTTCTGTGCCCGGGTGCGGGTCAGCGACAATGGTCGCGGCATGGAGCCGGGGCAAAAACTCGGCTTCGGCCTCGTCGGCATGCGCGAGCGCATCCTGGCGCTGGGCGGCACGCTCAACGTGGCGTCGGGCGAGGGCGGTGTCACCGTCGAGGCGCTGGTTCCGACTGCAGCGGCCTGATCGCGCCCGGTTGGTGCGAGGAAAATTCCCGATCGGGAAGAATTCCCGATTTGGTCGGGAAAACGGGTGCGGATATTGCCCGACCTTTTGTGGCTAGTGCTCGAGCTGCCGGCGAATACACTCGTCTCGACCGATCGGCGAAGATGAAAACAGCCGAAGGTGACGGGTGGGGGACGTTGGGAATGCGCAAGCTGCGGCACACGCGAAATCTGCTGATGGCCTCGGTCTCGACCGGGCTGCTGTCGGGGCTCGTTTTCGCGACCGGCGCAGGCGCCGCGCAGGACGAGGAAACCAACGTCCAGAACCTGCCGGCGGTCGAGGTGGTGGCACCGCAGCCGACCCCGCGGCGTACGTCGCCGCGGCCTGTCGCACGCGCTGTTGCGAATTCCGGCAAGCCCAGGGGAGGAAGAATCTACGTCTATCCGACGACGCCCGGCACCGGCAGGGGTCTCGAGGTCGACAAGGTGCCGTCGGCGATCAACGCTGTTGATGCCAGTCAGATCAAGCGCACCGGCTCGCTCAACATCACGGATGCGCTGCGCGACAACATCGCGGGGGTCAGCATCAGCGAGGTCACCGGCAATCCGTTCCAGCCCAACGTCGAGTTTCGCGGCTTTATCGCCTCGCCCGTGACCGGCACGCCGCAAGGCCTCGCGGTGTACCAGAACGGCGTGCGCATCAACGAGGCCTTCTCGGACGCCGTCAACTGGGACCTGATCCCGACCGCGGCGATCAGGTCGGCGACCCTGGTGACCAACAACCCCGCCTTCGGCCTCAACGCGCTCGGAGGCGCGATCAATCTGCAAATGAAGGACGGCTTCACCTATCAAGGCGCAGAGCTCGATGTCATGGGTGGCTCGTTCGGCCGCATACAGGGCTCGGCGCAATGGGGCAAGCAGGTCGACCAGAATTACGGCATCTATGCCGCGCTCGAAGGCCTGCACGACAACGGTTTCCGTAACTTCTCCCAATCGGACGTACGGCGCTTCTACGGTGACGTCGGCTACAAGGCAGGCGACAGCGAATTCCACGTCAATATGGGGGTCGCCAAGAACGATTTCGGCGCCAGCGCCACCGTTCCGGCCGAGCTCCTGAACAACTATTGGGGTGCGACCTACACGTCACCGCAGACCAGCTCCAACCGCGTCGGCTATCTCAACCTGACCGCCAAGGCCGACCCGACGCCGACCTGGACGCTCGAAGGCACCGCGCATGTGCGCCGGTACGAGCACAGGATCGTCGACGGCAATCCGACCGACGTCAGCGAGTGCACGGCGGACGCGACCCTGCTGTGTTTCGGCGACGGCGCGACGCGCGCAAACGGCACGAATGGCGTGCAGCTTGGCAATCCCTTTGCGCCGGGAACGATCCTCGGCGAGATCGACCGCAGCTCGATACGGTCGACCAGCTTCGGCGTGTCGGGGCAGGCTACCAACACGGATCAGTTGTTCGGGCACGAGAACCGCTTCGTGATGGGCACGAGCTATGATGCCAGCGTCACGCGTTACGATGCCACCGCCGAGATCGGTTCGATCGGAGAGAACTATGTCGTGAGCGGCGGCGGCGTCGTGCTGGGGCCGACCGGCTCGGTCGATACCGGGTTTGCCGGTCCCGTCTCGCTGCGGACCGTCAATCAATATAACGGCCTGTACGCGATGGACACGTTCAACGTCACGGATGCCTTCGCGATCACCGGCGGAGGCCGCTTCAACGTGGCGCGCATCTCGCTGGAGGATCAGCTCGGCACCGCGCTCAACGGCGACTACACCTACACAAGGTTCAATCCCGTGATCGGCGGGACCTACAAGATCACGTCGGAGCTGACCGCCTATGCCGGCTATTCCGAGGCCAACCGCGTGCCGACGCCGCTCGAACTCGGCTGCGCCGATCCGAACAATCCCTGTCTCATCGCGGCGTTCCTGGTCTCCGATCCGCCGCTGAAGCAGGTCGTGTCCAAGACCGTGGAAGCGGGCCTGCGCGGCAGCAAGGAGCTGAGCATCGGCACGCTCGGATGGAAGATCGGCGGCTTCCGCGCCACCAACTATGACGACATCCTGGCCGTCCCCGTTCCCGGCCGGACCGGCTTCGGCTATTTCACCAATGTCGGCAGGACACGGCGGCAGGGGCTCGAGGCCGAGGTCAACATCAAATCGCAGTCGCTGCAGTTCCAGGCGAGCTACACGTTCGTCGATGCCCGTTTCCTCGACGCCTTGACGCTCGGCTCCAACAGCCCGTTCGCCGATGCCGACGGCAACATCCAGGTGTTGCCCGGCAACCAGATTCCCGCGATCCCGCGCCACCGTGTCAAGGTCGGGGTCGACTACGCCGTCACCGATGAGTGGAAGGTTGGCGGCAATGCGCTGTTCGTCTCCAGCCAATTCCTGGTCGGCGACGAATCCAACCAATATTCCAAGCTGCCATCCTACACGGTGTTCAACCTGCACACGTCCTATCAGGTCACCAGGAACGTCCAGCTCTACGGCAAGGTCGACAACATCTTCGACAACCGCTACGCGACCTACGGACAGTTCTTCGACACCGGCGCCCTGCCGAACTTCACCAACGGCGGAAACCCCTTCACCGACCCGCGCTCGCTGAGCCCGGCAAGGCCGCGCGCGTTTTACGCGGGGATGCGGGTGACGTTTTAGGACGCGGACGCATAAATCCGCGCTGCACGTCGTATGAGGTCCGTACTGCCTCTGACAGCGGCGCGTTGGCACACCGCACCCTAGGTCCGAGATGGGCCACAAGCGGACTTATGCATCGCAACAAAAGTCAGAAATCCGCAAGGCCGTGGGCAGACTCTTCGAGGGCGTAGGCCGTTTCAGCTCACGTGCACTTTGCCATTTACGTCACTCGTAAAGGTCAGCCCCATAAATGTAAGCGAGCCGCCGCGCGCGTCGATAACATCGCTGCTTACATGGTTGGGATCGGTTTTCATGCCACCGCTAACCTTTTCAAGGTCCCGCGCTGTCAGTTCCGTCTTGTTGTTATGCATATTGTTGCTTCCGATTGTATCAGTCATCACATGCCTCTTTGGTTGGCGCGATCATCCGATGCCGGTGCGACCACATTTGGCATCATCGCTCCGGTCGGTATGTGACGGCCATCACGAAATGTCTCATGGGCTTTGTGCGTGACAGAAAAGCCTTGCCGCTTAATTCGGCTTGGGGTCAACAGCGCCGATTTGACCAGCGGCGGGGCGCTTCCGCTTTACCCCCGACCCCAGACGTCTCGCCGCAACGCCCTAAGGGAAGCGATGGGCCAAAAGCAGACCTCACAGATCATTCGGCTTTTGATGGGGTCACCCGAACTGCGCGATCACGGCCGACCACAGACGCCAGATTTCGGGGGACTTTTCATCGACGGCGGTCTGCACCATGACCAGCTTCGAGGGCGGATCAACAAGGATGCGCTGCCCGAGGTACCCCAAGAGCGCGAATTGCCGTCTGCTGCCGGGAAACAGGTAGACCTGATAGCCGTACCCGAACACTCCCTCGGCCTTGACCAGATACGTCTCGGAGGCGCGCACCGTGGTCGCATCGATCATCCATTGTGCAGGTATGATCTGTTTGCCCTCCCACGCTCCGTCGTGGGCCAGCAGACGGGCGAGCCGCGCGTAGTCGCGCAGTACCGCATTGAAGAACCCGTGCGCTACCTCACCGCCTTCCGCATCAATCATCCATTTGGCATCGGCTTCCGTGCCGATCGGCTGCCAGACTTTTTCCTGGAGATAGCCGCACGTTGATTGACCGGTCGCGTAACGCAGCACGAGACCAAGCACATCCGCCTCGATGCTGGCGTAATGGAATCGCGTCCCCGGCGGCGCGATCCTTTGGTTGAATTGCGCGATGCTGGCAACGGTGCCTTTTTGTGAAAACCCGCGCACCATGTCGCCCCACAGGCGATCGAGGTCGCCTCCGCCGCCCCTCGCTTCTTCGTTCTCTTCACCGAACTTCACGCCAGACGACATGTGCAGCAGCGCGCGGATCGGCGTTGCACCGTATTCCGTGCCTTTCAAGCCGGGAACATAGATCTCCGCAGCATCGTCGATCGACTTGATCGCGCCTTCCGCGGTCGCGATCCCTATCAGCATGCCGTTGATCGATTTTGCCATCGACTGCGACATCAGCCGGTCTCGGTCGGTGCGGCCGTACTGATAGCGCTCGACCAGAATCCGGTCGTCTTTTGCGATCAACAGGCCCGTCACCGGATTGCGTGCCAGATATTCCGCAAGCGAAGCGGAGCTTCCCTTGTACTGGTAGCTGACATCCGCCGGCGTTCGCTTGAATGGCCAAGCCGTGGCTGCGCGATCGACGTGACGCGTCGGGAATATCTCATCGTAATGACTGAATGCGCCGACGCGGTATTTTGGCGCCGGATTGCCGGGCTGATAGATCCGCCCCCCGTCCTTGATCGGGTAGTTCTCGGCCGCGCCGTAAAGCTCGGCGTCCGGGCCATCAGCGGAAAACGACGGACCATCACCGCTCTCGGCAGCCCAACTCCATTTCGCCGACGCCGCAACGCAGGTTGCCGCAAGTCCGCTTAGAGCGGAGCGCCGCGAGAGTGCTTTCCCGGCGCCGATAACGGACTTTGAAGGACTTGTCATCGCTCACACCCTTCCAATCCCGCCGCCGAGTGTACGCGATTTCGCACCGAGCGACCAAGCATCGGATGCCCGCATCGGGTCAAACTGCGAAGAACTCAGTTTGAGTAAATCTGGTCCGCTCTGCCGCGATGAGCGGACCTCCGTTAGACCCGACACAACTTCGCAGATGGGCCACAATCGGAACTCGCCTATTCGAGACCACGTAGTCTGCGCAGCCGAGCCGCACTGGCGTGATGCAACGGTCGCTCTCCGAGGATGGAGATCAGCAGCGGGTTAGATAGCGGCAGACCACTTGGCGAGCGAAGCGCAGGCGTCGATTGGCATAGGCGCGGCCGCCATAGAGTCGGAAATCGACAAAACGGACCTGCGCCACGACGCCTTCCGTGATCGACGTCGAATAGCTGCAGAAATAGACCGGATGGAGCCTGCCCTCGCAGCGCGCCGTAAAAAACTCGTCGCTGGATTCACCGACATAGTAGGACCAGCTGGAGACACCGCGGTAATGCGCTAATCCTTCGAAGCTGTCGTCCTGGCGATGCGGCGCGGGCCCGCTTACGTTGCGCGTCGCATTCGCAAAAGCTGCAGTCGGAACGCTGCTGGGGCTAATCTCAACCATGGTCTCTTCGGCGCGCATGCGATGAGCGGCCGTGTCGGCATCAATACCCTCACGCCGCCCCCGCTCCGCCGCTGCGACCGTCCAGGCTTCACCTGTGCCGTCAACGAACTTCAACTCGAGATGGTCCGAGCTGAATTGGGAGGGCAAGGGTCCCTCGCTGGGTAGAAAATTATTGACCCAATAAACGTAGGCCCGAGGCACCACCAGATCAGGGAAATCGGCCTTCCCCGCAACTTTATGGACCAGACTGATCCGGACCGGCGTCATGTCGAGCGAGGAGAAGTGGAGATAGTCCGCGCGGGCGAAACAGGTCCAGATACCATTTGGCACCGTCCACGCGAGAGCAGCAATAAGCGCCTGACCTATGCGACGGCGCACCCGCATCATGGCATATACCACTGTAACCTCTAGTTGAGGCCAAGTTGCATCGCTAACTGTTAACGAAATGTATTGACCATGCCGAGAAGAGCGCCGCAACTAGCGACCGCTTTGGGTCCACAAGCGGCGGTCGAAGCATGCACGACCTCGCGTCCGGTCTACAGACGACAGCCGACATCGCGATAACCTCAGGCTTGTTCGTCTACGGGCCATGGATCGACAATGGCAGGTGACAAACACTCTTCCTACCACGCGACTAATCCGTGCATGCGCCACAAGCACCATCCAGACCCTGGCGTCGTCAGTTTGCACCGGATAGATTGCCCACAATCTCCCCTTACAAGACGGAGGCGCCGTGCGGTTGCTGTTGCTGGTGGTTTTCCTTGCCGCGACGTCGCCGGCGCTCGCCAGGTATGTGGGGGTGCAAGTCGAGCGGATCCCGGTCGCCAGGCTCATCGAACACCTGGAGAAGATCGCCAAGCACGATCCTGCCAGCGTCGAGGCGTTGCTGAACCTTGGTCGCGCGCATGGCATGGCCTACGCCCAGAAGTCCGACCCGCTGACGGTACCGAAGGCCTACCATGGCATTCAGCCGCCGGCCGTTCCTTTAGGTACGGTAACGAGTGCCGCTGACTCCATTTTGAGTTCGGCCTCCCAGGCGCATCTGGAAGCTGCGTTGAAAGCGTACAAGCAGGAATTGGAACTGGACAAGGATAACCTTGTCATCCAGCTCGGCCTCGCCTGGCTGACCGAGCAGGCCGGCAGGAAGGTCGATGCGGTGAAGCAGTATCGAACGATCGCAACTGACGCTTGGGAGAAGGAAAACAGCCTGACGATGGTTGGTCTCGGCAGGCAAACGCTGACCGGTGAAGTCGTCTCTTACCTCGTCCCGCTTCTCGACGCCGAGAGGGATAAGCGCGAGATCGAGACGCTGAAGGACCACGCTGCCACGTTGGGAAAGCTGCCTTATCCGGTCACTCCCATCGCAGTGCCGCTGGCCGATGGGCTCACGATCACCGACCTCGAAGCACCCGATGCGCGGGTGACGTTCGACGTGGACGGCAGCGGATTGGGTCGCGAATGGAGCTGGATTACCCCCAAGGCTGCCTGGCTGGTGAGCGACCCGAAGCTCGATGGCAAAATCGACAGCGGCCGGCAATTGTTCGGCAACGTCACGTTCTGGATGTTTTGGAACAACGGATACGCGCCGCTGGCCGCGCTCGATGACGACCGCGACGGCATTTTGACCGGCAAAGAACTGGCCGGCCTCGCCCTGTGGCGCGATGCCAACGGCAATGGCGTGGCAACCCCGGAGAGGTCAAGCCGGTTTCGGCCTATGGTATCGCCGCCATATCGTACAAATGGCAGACGCTGAACAACAACCCGGACAACGTCGCCTTCAGCCCGAACGGCGTGGTGTTCCAGGACGGAAAGACGCGCCCCAGCTTCGACCTAGTCTTGAAGGCGCAGCTCGGCTTCCAAGCCGCGTTTCGTGCGCCATATGCGTCGGAGAACAACCCCTGAATTGCTTGAAGACGGTTGTGTAGACGCGCAACGGTTTGCTGAGCCTGTGACAGCAGCGTCTCCGAATAGCTGACAAAGAGATCGGGTACGTGATCGCTATGGTTGAGCGCGCTGTTTCTGTGTGACGATTGGATCGAAATGTTTGACAGCTTCATCGTAGATCGCGTGGTCCTTGACGAGAATACACAGGAAATGTCCTGCTGGCTCGTCATAGACCACGAACTCGACTGAGAGACCTTTTGATTTCAGTTGCAATAAACGCGAAGTCACGGCGGGCGCGTGCAACAACTCTCCCGCAAGACCTTGCAGCCGTTGAAACCCGGCAGCGTCGCCTATCGACGCATGATCAACGCCGAACGCAGCATAGAATTGCCCGTCCAGGGCTGTGGGGTGTTTGATACGGGACGCTCGCAGGTTTTCCTCGGTCAACCTCTCGAGTACGAAAGGGAGGTGTTCTGCACATTGGACGCTCAAAGTCACTGATATCTCCAGAAATTGACTGGACCTCGGTACAAGCCCAAAAGGGAGCCGTTAAGCGTATCGTCGGACTTGAGGATTGCTGTCTTCGCAGCGCTGCACGGGATGCGGTGTGAAGCTGGGATATCGAGACGGAGTGGCGGAGGGAGGGGCCCGGCCCAACACTTCCCGATGATGTCAGCATGCACCTGTTTTGCCCGACGGGTCAAGCGATATTCTGTTTTTCGGAAATATCGTGCTCTCATGCGCGATGACCCGTCATCCCGCGCACATCGCGCTTTAAGCCCTTGATCTCGCTATCCCCGGCTACGGTGCATGGGGTTGTTTTCGAGTTTCCTCACTCAACCTTGACCCGCTCGAGCGGGGCAGTCGCGATGCTGGCCGCCTCGCGGCCCTTGGCGGTGCTCACGCGTTGCCGGCGCTGGACGAGGTACTGGTCGGCGAGCACGCCGATCAGGATCACCGCGCCCATCACCGCGAAATTCAGCGAGCTCGGGATGCCCAGCAGGTTGACCAGGTTTTGCAGCACCTGGAGCAGCACGGTGCCGAGCACGACGCCGATGATCGAGCCTTCGCCACCGCGCAAGGAACAGCCGCCGAGCACGGCCGCGGCGATGGCATAGAGCTCGTAGAATGAGCCGTGCACGGCCGGCGAGATCGAGCGGGTGTACATCGCGAACAGGATCGCGGCAAACGCGGTCAGCCCGCCGCAGATGACATAGGCGGAGATCATCACGCGCTCGGAGCGGATGCCGGAATAGCGCGCGGCCTCCTCGTTCTTGCCGACGGCGTAGAGATAGCGGCCGAACACCGAGCGGTGCAGCAGCACCCAGGCGACAGCGGCGACGACGATCAGCGCGACGACGCTGTGCGGCAGCGGAAAGCCGAGCACGTTGGTGCGGCCGGCCGTCAGCCATTCCAGCGTCGGGAAGCTGGCGCCGAAGCCGAAGCCGGCGGTCGCGTCCTCGGTGTAATAGCGCGCGGCGCCGCGATAGATCAGAAGCCCGCACAGCGTCACCACGAACGGCTGGATATGCATCCGCGTCACCAGCGCGCCATGCACGAGGCCGATCACGAGGCCGCTCGCAATGATCGCGGTAAAGGCGAGCATCCAGTTGACGTCGTGATTGACGATGAGGTCGATGAAGAGAACGCCGAGCAGCGCGATCACCGATCCGACCGAGAGCTCGATCCCCCCGATGATGATGACGAAGGCTTCCGCGATCGAGAAGATGCCGAACATCCCGACCTGGTTCAGCGTGTTGGAGAGGTTGCCGACGTAGAGGAAACGCGGATTGATGAAGGCCACGACCGCGCCGACCACGAGGATCAGGACCAGCAGGCTCAGATCTTTCTTGTTCAAGGCACCCTCATCTCAACCGCGTGGCCGACGGCCAACTGGAGCACATTGTGTTCGCTGAACTGGCCGCGATCAAGGAAGCCCGAGATCGTCCCCTCGTGCATGACGGCGATCCGGTCGCTGACCCCGATCACTTCCTCCATGTCGCTCGAAATCATCAGGATCGCGACGCCGGCGTCGGTCAGCCGGCGCAGCATCTCGTAGATCTCCTGCTTGGCGCCGACATCGACGCCGCGCGTCGGCTCGTCGAAGATCAGCACCTTGGGCCGCATCGACAGCCATTTGGCCAGCACGACCTTCTGCTGATTGCCGCCGGACAACGAGCCCACCGTGGTTGCGACGTCGGGCGCGCGGATCTTGAGCCGCTCGCGCTGGCCGCGGGCATTCTCGGTCTCCTGCGCCGTGTTCACCAGGAAGAAGCGCAGATAGGACGACAGATCCGGCAGCGAGATGTTCTCGGCGATCGACACGTCGAGCAGCAGCCCGCAGCCCTTGCGGTCCTCCGGGATCAGGTAGATGCCATGGTCGATTGCCGCGCGCGGGCTCGCGACCCGGATCGGATCTCCCTCGAGCCTGATCATGCCGCCGCGGAGCGGGTCGACACCGAAGATCGCCCGCGCCAGCTCGGTGCGTCCGGAGCCGACCAGGCCTGCGAGCCCCAAAATCTCACCGCGGCGAACCGACAGGCTCACCGCGCGCTCCGGATAGGTGTCGGTGACGGCCTCGACGATGTCGAGCACGGCCTCGCCGGGCGGGGCCGCCGGCGGCACGTAGAGCGATTTGAGGTCACGCCCGATCATCAGGCGGATCATCGCCGCGGGAGACAGCTCGGCGCGGGTCAGCGCACCGACCATGCGCCCGTCACGCAACACCACCGCGCGGTCGGCGCATTGCATCACCTCGTTGAGGCGATGCGTGATGAAGATGATGCTGACGCCGTCGGCCTTGAGGCCGGCGATGACCCGCATCAGCCGGTCGGTCTCGGACAGGGTCAGGCTCGATGTCGGCTCGTCCATGATGACGAGGCGCGCATCGAGCGACAACGCCTTCATGATCTCGACGAGCTGATGCTGTGCCAGCGACAGTTCCGCGAGCGGCGCGTCCGGCGCGAAATCGGCCCCCAGGCGGTCCAGCAGCGGCTGCGTTTTGGCGTAGAGCGCCTTGCGGTCGATCAGCCGCAACGGTCCGCCATGGACGGGCTCGCGGCCGATGAACACGTTGCCGGCGACGTCGAGATTGTCGAAAAGATTGAGCTCCTGATGAACGAAGGCGATGCCCGCGGCGATCGCCTCAGCCACCGTCAGCGCGCTCCGCTCGACGCCGTCGACGCGGATGCGGCCGCCACTCGGCTCAACCACGCCGCCGAGCACCTTCATCAAGGTCGACTTGCCGGCGCCGTTCTCGCCGATCAGCGCGATCACCTCGCCCGGCGACACGGCAAGGCCGACGTGGTCGAGTGCGACCACGCCGGGATAGCTCTTGCTGATATCGATCAGTTCGAGAAATGGCTCAGGCATTGACGGCTGCGGGCGACGCCCGCACGTCTCCTACTTCTTGAGCATCGCCTTCATCGAGCCCATGAAGTCGTCGACATTGCTCTTGTCGATGACCTTGCCGGGTACGATGATGATGCCGTTGGCGGGCACGCCGGACTTGTCGCCCTCGATGTACTTCGCCATCAGCTTCATGCCCTGATAGCCCCACTCGAACGGCTGCTGCACGACGGTGCCGGCGATCGCACCTTCCTTGACGCCGCCCAGCGTGATCGGATCCTCGTCGAAGCCGATGATCTGGATCTTGCCGAGCTTGCCGGCCTCCTTCAGCACTTCGTAGATGCGCGGGGTGTTGTAGGAGTAGAAGCCGACCAGGCAGCTCACGTCGGGCATGGCGGCGAGGATGTCCTCGACGTTGCGCTTGGCGCGGGTCTGGTCGATCTCGTCGCCGCGAACGTCGACCAGCTCGACTTTCGAGCCCTTGATGGTTTCCTTGACGCCCTCGATGCGTTCGCGGGCGTTGTCGGCGCCGGGCAGACCGACGAAGCCGACGCACTTACCGCCGTTCGGCAGCGCCTTGAGCATCAGCTTGCCGGCGTCCTTGCCGAGGTCGACGTTGGACGAGCCGATATAGGCGATGCGCTTCGAGTTCGGCGCATCGCTGTCGGTGGTGAACAGCAGCGTCTGCGAGGCGATCTTGTTGAGATGCTCGACCTGGTTCTTCGGATCGACCGCGCTGACCATGATGCCGGCGGCACCGGCGGCGACGAGGTCGTCCATCATGCGCTGCTGAACGGCAGCGGCGGCCTGTTCCGGATATTTGAGCTGAAGATTGTAGTTGGGCAGTTCGCCCTGGGCCTTCTTCACGCCGGCCTCGGCGATCTTCCAGAAGTCGGATGCCCCGTTGACGACGAAGGCCAGAACCTTCTTGTCCGCCGCATTGGCCGAGCCGAGACCCAGAGCCACTGCGAACGCGACAGATACACCTGCAATCAAGAGACGCTGCATGTCATCCTCCCCTTGTGCGGTCAGCCCTTCATGAAGGCCAACTCTGCTTGAACCCACGAATTGGGCACATGCCTCACCTCCCTGCGGGACGCGCAGGTCAGCCGCCATCCGCGTCTTTGCGGCAGGGCGGGGCCAACAGCCGGCCCGCGAGGTGAAATGAGGCACGTACCTCAGCGTAGCAAAAGCCCGCCGGGGGTGCAACCGGAAGGCGACGTTCCTGCAAAGTCGACCACGCTGCTCGCCTCGCTGGCTTTCCGCCGGGGGATCGAGCGCCGGTTGAGCGGACGGCGTTTCCGGGTCGCATGCACCGTCGACTTGCGTCAGCAAGGCTTCCGCAGCTGCAGAATTTTCCCGGGCCTACGACGTACGTCAGATGTGTTTCCACCCGCCGCACTCGAAGCTCAGGTCCGTGTTCGAAACACGGAGGGATCGAGATGACGTCCAAGCTGCGCAACGCGATCGTGGGACTGACGATGATTTGCTCGATGGTATCGCCGGCTGTCGCCAGCGAGATCGTCTACGCTCCCTTCGACTTGCCGGATGGCGTTGCGAGCGTGGGCAAGTACAGCGGTACGGTGTCCATCACGGTCGCGGGTTTGGGTCAGGCGCTAGCCAATCTTTATAGCGACGCCTTCTACACTCTGAATGCCCCGCCGACGGGACCGGCCGACTTTCATTTCTGGAATTTGGGATTTAGCACATCCGGCTCCGGCTTGTTCGAAGCCGAGAACTATCTCGTCGGCAGTGTGCCGGCTTTCAATCCGACAGGAATCTATACATTCGAGCTGAATACGGGAGCGTCAGGTCCGACCCAGCTCTATTTCGGTGTGCACGACGACGTCTTCAGCGACAACAGCGGCGCCTATGTCGTCGTGATCACGCAGCTTGCGTCATCCGTCCCGGAGCTTTCGACCTGGGCGATGATGGTTCTGGGGTTTGCCGGCATGGGCTTGATGGCCTATCGCCGGCGTCATCAGGCGACGCGCAGCAGCGCCGTCGTCTGGTGCTGACCAATCGGACAAAGGTCCCAGAGGCGTCCGAGAAGTGCCCAGAAAAAGCCGCCCCGACGGGGCGGCTTTTTGCGGATCATGGGCGAAAATGACCATCGCCTATCCCCGGCATGAACGGCAGACCCGGATTGACACGGACTGCGCGATTAATGGTTTCTTAGCTCCGATCGGGCGGGATTTGAGCGGGAATTTCAGGGGAGACTGCTCCCATGCTGAAGGACGGTACCTACGCGGCGTGGTACAAGACGCCGCTCGATGAGGGCACCGGCATCGTCCATGTCGCAGACGGCCAGATCTGGGGCCGCGACAGCCTGATGACGTATCACGGCGCCTGCAAGGTGGACGGCGATCGCTTCACGGCGACCGTGCTGACGAAGCGTCATACCGAGGGGCGTGTCACCGTCTTCGGCGTCTATGATGAGCTCACGCTGGAGATCGAGGGGACGTGCCCCGGCAAGATCGCGACCTACACGGCGACGGCCGGGCAAGCGCGGGGCGTCGTCCTCCAGGGAACACTCATTCTGACGGAACAGCCGGCGGCGGCAACTGAACAGACAGGGGTGGTCCCGGCGTTCGATCCCGGCAAGCTTCCAAAACTGCCGAAACGCCCGCGCTGAGCGCAGGAGGCGTCGCAGCGGTCCTTCGGATCAGATCCTGGCCTTTGCGACGTACAGCCCGGGCACACATTTGAAACGCGCGATGTGCCAGTCGTCGGATCGGTAGATCGGGTGAGCGCTCTTCCATTGAGCGAGTCCTGCCTGGCCGCCGGTGAGGCAGCCCTGAAAGGTGAGGCGGGTGTCGAGGTTCGAATTTGTAATGGCAACTTCGGTGCAGTCATGACCTGAAAAATGGCAAAGCACGGCGACAATCGTGACAAACATTGCATCAAATCCGAGAACCGCAGCTTAAAGGACGAACATCAGAAATTCGAGCTAGGATGAAGTCAGAGAAAGCCAGCTCCGAGATCGACTCCATTGAGCAATAGAAGGAGTGATGCCAACAGGCCGGCGCCGGAGACTATCGCCAGCGTTTCAAGAGCGTCAGCGTCGTCCTTGACTTCAAAAGGAAGCGAGAATCTCCGCACCAAGGCGATCATTGCGTGCTCCAAATCGCTGGACATCCTGTCTTTCGTCTTCCGCGAAGAAGCCAACATTTACGGCCCGCGGGACGGGCCCGCCTCATCAAGATTGGTGAGATGGCGATGATTTTCTTGCGCCAGGCCATCGAGCCCGCTCGCCGCGCCGACGGTGATGATGCGGAGTTTGCGCCGTGCGACCGACCGCGCAGGCGTCAGGCGTCGTCTACGGGCCCGGGCGGCCGGAGCCCATTCAGCAACGCGACCACGTCGGACTGCCTGGTATAGCCGACCTTTGTCAGAACGACTTTCACGTGTGAGCGGACGGTATTCTCGGAGGTGCCGCTTTCCGCAGCGATGCCCTTCACGGTCTGACCGGCAGCCAGGCCGCGGGCGACGCGCGCCTCGGCGGGGGTGAGATCGAAAAGGGATCGTATCAGGTCGACCGGCGGCGCCTCCGGCCTGGTCACCGGCGTCAACATCAACATGGCAGCGCAGCGGAAAAAGACGTCGCGCGCCGAGCCGCGGATCGGCACGAGATGCGCAATCATCGCGGCGTCCGCATCGCGGACGGGAAACGACCGCACATTCGGAGCGTCATCGTCATTCACCGTCGCGATGGCGTCGCGCAGCAGCGCGTCGGCGTGGGCGTCCTTTAGCGCGATGCGGTCGTTCGCCCGCCACGAGATGAAGCCGCTCAAGGTCTCGATCAACTGGTTCGCACCGAGGACTTTTCCGTTATCCGTGAATACCAGTGCGGGAATGCCGAGCAGGGCGAGTGCTTGTGTTGCGGCCCGGGCTCGCTCCAACTGCAGGCGGGCCGCGACAAAGGAGGCCCTGGCCAGATGGGAGTGCACCTCGTTGAGGGTGCCAAGCACCGCTGACGACGCCGATCCTTGATCGTAGGCCCGCTCCAGCGCGATCACCATGTCGTCGCCTGTCGGCAACGCTATAGCGGTCGCCGAGGCCCATCCCATGCCGCGCGGGTGCAACATGTCCCTGTAGGCCGGATCATTGCGCATTTCTTCCGGCGTATAGAGGGTGCTGTCCGGTATGAAGCCGGTCTGCTTCGCGCGCAGCAGCCGGTTGAAGCGTTCCGACCGCGGAATCCATCCGCTCTCCATCAAGGGTCGCAGATCGGCGCGTGCTTCCTCGCTTGAGGCGGACCATCGCAGCACGTTTCCGTTCGAGATACACAACCAGCCGGACAGTGCGCCGCCGAGTTGCACCAGTTCCGCCAGAATCTCCGGCCAAAGGTCAGGCACAAAGGCGCATTCGTAAATTCGATCGACCAGCCGCGACATCGCATACCCTGTTTGGAGGCATGCTAATGCAGGTCAATTGGTCCCGCCAGCCGCCACGTCACGACTTCATGGCGAAGCCGTCTTCTCAAATCGGCCGGGACTGGTCATTGTGCCGGCTCGACACAGCTGCATTTGGAGAAGATGAAATGCCGGATGAGGTCTCGCGCCGCCAGTTCGCGAAATTGGCGGGGCTTTCCGCAGCCGGAATGGCCAGTCCCGCGTCATCAGTCGAGGCCAAGCCGGCCGCGGCCCCGCGCGATAGCGGCGGGTTTCCGCAAAACTTCGTCTGGGGCACGGCGACCTCGTCCTACCAGGTGGAGGGCGCGGTCAATGAGGACGGACGAGGGGCCTCGATCTGGGACAAGTTCGTGCGCATCCCCGGCAAGATCGAGGACGGCACCACCGGCGACCACGCCAATGAGCATTATCATCGCTACAAGGAGGACATCGCGCTCGTCAGGGAGCTCGGCTGCAAGGCCTATCGCTTCTCGGTGGCCTGGCCGCGGGTGTTTCCGGACGGCGACGGCAAGCCGAACCCAAAAGGCCTCGACTTCTACAATCGCCTGGTCGATGAGCTCCTGAAGAATGGCATCGAGCCATGGCTCACGCTCTATCATTGGGACCTGCCGCAATCGCTGCAGGATCGCTTCGGCGGCTGGCGTTCGACCGAGACCTGCAAGATCTTCGGCGACTATGCGGCCTATGTCGCCGAGCACCTGACCGATCGCGTCAAAAACGTTTTCACGCTGAACGAGAGTGGCCGCTTCGTCTATTTCGGCTACGGTATCGGCATCGATGCGCCGGGCCTGACCTTGCCGCAAGCCGAGGTAAACCAGATCCGGCACAACAGCGCGCTCGCCCATGGACTTGCGGTACAGGCGCTGCGCGCCCATGGCCGCCGCGGCACGCGTGTCGGTCCCGCCGAGAATATCGATGCCTGCATCCCCGCGATCGATACGCCTGAGAACGTCCGTGCCGCCGAGATCGCGCTGCGCGAGCTGAATGCCGGCTACCTCAACGTCATCATGACCGGCCGCTACACCGACGCATTCCTGAAATATGCCGGAGCCGACGCGCCGAAATATACCGAGGCGGACCTGAAGATCATCTCCTCGCCGGTCGATTTCGTCGGCCTCAACATCTATTCGCCGCAGCACTACATCGTTGCGTCCGACCAGGGCGCGGGATTCATGCCGCTGCCGATCCCGAAATCGTTCCCGCACATGAATTCGGACTGGCTGCGCGTGGGCCCCGAAACGATTTACTGGGTGCCGAAGCTCGCGGCCAAAATCTGGAAGACGAACGCGATCTATATCAGCGAGAACGGTGCCTCCGGCGACGATCAGGTGACGCAAGACGGCAAGATCTACGATACAGACCGCATCATGTACTTGCGCAATTATCTCGCCCAGCTCCAGCGCGCCACCGCGGAGGGCGTGCCGGTGCGCGGCTATTTCCTCTGGAGCCTGATGGACAATTTCGAATGGGTGTACGGGCTCAACAAGCGCTTTGGGCTCTATCACGTCAATTTCGACACGCAGGTGCGTACCCCAAAACTCAGCGCGAGCTTTTACCGAAACGTGATCGCGAAGAACGCGGCTGGGGCGTGATGGGTTCTCTCGCGTAGAACCCTCGAAGTCGTCATGCCCGGCATGACGTCGCGGAAGCTTTCGCACAGCGGAAAATCCGGACCAGAGGCGTAACACCCCGCATTGACTCCGATCTCCCCGTGATTCAAAACCGCCTCAACGCCCATGACAAGAGGACAACGCCCATGACCGATGCGCTGATCATCGATGCCTGCCGCACCCCGCGGGGCGTCGGCAAGGCCGGCAAGGGAGCGCTCTCCGGCATTCATCCGCAGCAGCTCGGCGCAACGGTGCTGCGCGCGCTCGCCGATCGCACCGGCATCAACACCGCCGACGTCGACGACATCGTCTGGGGCTGCAGCGCGCAGGTTGCAACGCAAAGTGGCGATCTCGGCCGCATGTCGGCGCTCGATGCCGGCTACGACGTGCGCGCCAGCGCCGTGACGCTGGATCGGTTCTGCGGTTCCGGCATCACCAGCGTCAACATGGCTGCAAGCTCGATCATGGCAGGCGCGGAAGATCTCGTCATCGCCGGCGGCTGCGAGATGATGTCGATGGAGGGGCGCCGCGGCGGCGGTCCGATGATGATGGATAGCGGCAATCTCCGACTGCGCGCGCGGCATCCGCAATCGCATCAGGGCGTTTGCGCCGATGCGATCGCGACGCTGGAAGGCATCACGCGGCAGGATGTCGATGCGCTCGGGCTGGAAAGCCAGAAGCGCGCCGCGCAGGCGATTGCCGGCGGTCACTTCAAGAAGAGCCTTGTGCCCGTTCGTCGCGAGGACGGCAGCCTCGCGCTCGACCACGAAGAATATCCGCGGCCGCAGACCACGATGGAAGGCCTCAGCAGCCTGAAGCCCGCGTTTCCCGCGATCGCCGACTATGCGCTGGACGACAAGGGTACGACCTATCGCGGCCTCATCCTGCAGAAATATCCTGATCTCGACATCAACTTCGTGCACCACGCCGGCAATTCGTCCGGCGTCGTTGACGGCGCCGCCGCGATCCTGCTGGCCTCGCCGTCCTACGCCAAGGCGCACGGCCTTAAAGCCCGCGCCCGCGTAGTAGCGATGGCGAACATGGGGGACTCGCCGACCCTGATGCTGAACGCGCCGGTGCCGGCGACGCGCAAGGTGCTGGCGAAGGCCGGGCTGACCATCGACGACATCGACCTATTCGAGATCAACGAGGCCTTTGCGGTGGTTGCGGAAAAATACATCCGCGATCTCAAGCTCGACCGTGCCAAGGTCAACGTCAATGGCGGCTCGATCGCGCTCGGCCATCCCATCGGCGCGACCGGCTCGATCCTGATCGGCACCGTGCTCGACGAACTCGAGCGCCGCGACCTCAAGCGCGGTCTCGTCACGATGTGCGCGGCCGGCGGCATGGCGCCGGCTATCATCATCGAGCGGATCTAGCCGGCTGCGCGCGCGGAAAGGGATTCGGGTTCCGCGGTCGTCGGTTCGGGATGCGATGGGGCGCCCGTGGCCGCGCCCCTGGCCGGGCGATTTGTCTTGCCCATTCCATAGGCATCGATCTCCGTAGATCTGCGGGAAGAGGAACGTGTTTCTCCACATCATCCGAGATGATGAAACGCACAGGTAACCTTGACCGACGTTCGATCGTTGGCATGCGCCGGTTTTAACCGGATTCGACATACTCGAAGCCCTACGCTCCGTGGGATGGGTCGTTCTGGGAATTGTGTTTCCTGATGCCTCGGGCTGTTCGCGCACTCAAAGACAGGTTGGCGATGCCGGTGCCGGAGGGGGGAGCCCAGCCGATCCGCCGGATCGGCGCGACGCGGCCCGTTGCCCTGCTGATGCTGTGCGGCGCGTTTCTGATCGCGCTCGTCGTGTGCACCATCGCTCTCATTCTGTCCAATCTGCGCGATCACGCGCTTGCCGAGAGCAAGCAGCAACTGCTGGCGACTGCGACGGTGCTGGCCGAGCAGGCGGCGCGCGACTTCGAGGCCGTCGACCTGATCGAGGCGAATCTGATCGAGCACATGCAAATCCTCGCCGTCGTCTCCGACGAGGTCTATGCACGTTCGATGGCGAGCCGCGACATCCAGCTCATGCTGGAGGACAAGATCGGCGGCTTTCCGCATATTGAATCTGTTATGCTGGTCGGCGCCGACGGGACGGTGATCAATTGGTCCGTTGCCTGGCCGACACCACGCCTCAACGTCGCCGATCAGGACTATTTTCAGGCCCTGAAGGCCACACCGGCCTTGAGTTCGAAGCTCGGCCGTCCGACCAGGGATCCGCGTACCGGAGCCTGGACCGTCCCGCTTGCCCGCAAATTCATGGGTGCTGACGGTGAATTTCTCGGGCTTGTGGTCGGCATAATCAAATCCCGGCATTTCGAGGAGCTCTATCGGACGTTGGTTCGCGGCGCAGACGAATCCATTGCGCTGATCGGCCGTGACGGCGTAACGCTGGCGCGCTATCCGTATGTCGACCCCATGGTCGACAAATCCGTCTCGCGTGGCCGGCTTGCCGAGATGACCCGATCGGGCGCGGGTGTCGTCCGGGAATTCGACGCGCGCGACGGCACCGACCGGCTGATTGCGGCGACATCTCTCGTCAAGATCCCCATCTTCCTGACGACCAGCACGACCGTGCCCGCGGCACTTGCCGGCTGGCGGACGGAGGCCTGGTTTCTGATCGGACTCACCCTCGTTCTCGTCGTCGCCATCGGTGGCACCGGAGCCGTGGTCGTGCAGCATTTCCGCAAGCAGAGTATCCAGCTCGATGCGACGTTGAACAACCAGTCGCAAGGCGTCTGCATGTACGACGCCCATCATCGCCTGATCGTCTGCAACGACCGCTACGCCAAGATGTTCAGCCTTCCCGACGAGCTCATGAGACCGGGAATCACGCTGCACGAGGTGTTCGAGTATCGGCTTTCGCGGGGGCTGTACCCCGCTGACGGCGCCGACGCGCTGAAGGCGATCATTGCGGCCAACGAACCGGCGAGCATCGTGGCGGAGCTTCCAGACGGCCGCGCGGTGGTGATCGTCTTCCGCCCAGTGCCCGGCGGCGGCTTCGTGAAGACGGTCGAGGATATCACCGAGCGAAAGCGCACCGAGAGGCGGATCGCGCACATTGCACATCACGACGCGCTGACCGGATTGCACAACCGCGCGTCGTTTTCCGACTATCTGGCGACGACGGTCCACGAGACGATCTGCGCCGGAGGGGCTTTCGCGATTCTGTGCCTCGACCTCGACCGCTTCAAGGAGATCAACGACCTCTATGGCCACCCGGTCGGTGATGCGCTGTTGTGTGAGGTGACACGGCGACTGAAGCAGGTTGCAGGCGACGCCTTCCTGGCGCGGGTTGGCGGCGACGAGTTCATCGCGGTGCTGCTTGGCGAGGCCCAGGCCGAAGTCGCAGGCCGGCTTGCGGAGCAGCTGCGGACGGCTCTTGTCGGAGATATCGAGATTGCCGGACGGCAGGTGCGGATCGGCATCAGCATCGGCATTGCGTGCTCTCCGACCGACGGCGACGATCCGACGACACTTCTGGCCTATGCAGATATCGCGCTTTACCGCGCCAAGTCGGAGGGACGCAACGCGATCCGGTTCTTCGAGGCGGACATGGCGACGCAGCTTCGTGACCAGCGCGAATTGCAGCATGATCTGCAATCCGCGGTGGCCAATGATGAACTGCGGCTGGATTTTCAGCCGCTGGCTCGGGTCGGCGGCGAGATTGTGGGCTTCGAAGCCCTGGTCCGCTGGTGGCATCCGCGACGCGGCTTGATCTCGCCCGGCACCTTCATCCCGCTTGCCGAGGAGAACGGGCTGATTGTCGCGATGGGCGAATGGATTCTGCGCGCCGCGTGCCGTGAAGCCGCATCCTGGGCGAACCCGCTCAAGATTTCCGTCAATCTGTCACCGGTGCAGTTCCGCAACGACGACATCGTGCGGTTCGTCCATGGAATCCTGATCGAGACTGGATTGAGCGCCGGCCGGCTGGAGCTTGAGATCACGGAAGGCGTCCTGATCGATGATTTCTCTGGCGCGGTCTCGATCCTGCGCCGGCTCAAGGCGCTCGGAGTGCGCATTGCGCTCGACGATTTCGGTACGGGTTACTCGTCGATATCCTATCTGCACGCATTCCCGTTCGACATGATCAAGATCGACCGTAGCTTCGTTTCGAACCTGGACCACGCACAATCGAAGGCGGTCTTGCGCGGCGTCGTCGGACTGGCGCGGGGTCTCGAGCTCCCGGTCACCGCCGAGGGTGTCGAAACGCAGATTCAGCTTGATGTTCTCACCCATGCCGGTTGCGATTTCGCGCAAGGCTTCCTGATCGGACGGCCGGCCTCGATGACCCAATATGCTGGGATCGTGGGGCGGCCGGTTCGCCGGGAGCGGCTGGTCGCCAAGGCATGAGCAAGCCGAAGACCAATTGTTGCAGGCGCGATTTGGCGATCCCAACGAAGGAAATGGAGCGATGCGCATCAAGATTATCCTGGCCATAGCCGCACTCAGCGTTGCGAGCCATGTGGCGGCCGCCGAGGACCTGGTCGGTACGTTGGAGAAGATCAGGAGCACCGGCACGATCGCGATCGGACATCGTGAATCGTCGATCCCGTTCTCGTATTACGACAACAACGAGAAGGTCGTCGGCTATGCCATGGACCTCTGCTATCTGGCGGTCGACGCCGTGAAAGCGAAGCTGGGACTGCAAAAGCTCGATGTGAAGCTCGTGCCTGTCACTCCGTCTGGTCGAATCCAGTCCGTGCTGAGCGGGACGATCGACCTCGAATGCGGAACGACCACCAACAACCTCGAGCGGCAGAAGGTGGTGACGTTCTCGACCTCGTATTTCGTCGCTGCAAATCGTTTCATGGCCAAGGCGGCGGCCAGCTTGCGGACCTTGGAGGACCTCAAGGGCAAGACTGTGGTGTCCACCATCGGGTCCACCAATCTCAAGCAGATCAGTGAGCTCAACACCCAGCGTCAGCTCGGTCTCACCATTCTGGCTGCCAAGGACAACGGAGAAGCGTTCCGGATGCTGGAGTCCGATCGGGCCGCGGCCTTCGTGATGGACGACATCCTGCTCTACAGTCGGATGGCCAATTCGGAGAATCCCGGCGCCTACATTGTTTCGGAGGAAGCGCTGTCGGTCGAGCCTTATGGCATCATGCTCCGGCGCGACGATCCGGCGTTCAAGAAGGTGGTCGATGATGCGCTGGCGGTGGTCTATCGCAGCGGAGAGATCCAGAAGATCTATGCCAGATGGTTTCTGGCGCCGATTTCACCGAACAATGTCGATCTCAAAGTCCCGATGAGCGCGCCGCTCAAGCTCGCCATCGAGCATCTGACAGACAGCGGCGACCCGGCTGCATATCGGACCGAAAGCCTCGTGCGGTGAGGCGGGGGTGACCCATTTCTGCGCTTCTCCAGCGACCGGTCTCTCACAAAGAGGCCGGTCGTCGCTTGTCGAAAGCATCGAATCAGCTTTAGCAAGGCTGCTTGCGGGCCTTTGAAACAAGGCAAAAAGCGCTGCTCAAGGTGCCTTCCGCTCCGGAAGCCGCTAAAAAGCAGGGGTTTTTGCCACAGGGGGCCAAAAAAGCCCGTAAAACCGCGACAAAACTGTGCAGAAGGCTATAGGCCTTCGCCGGTTGGTCTAATATGCAACCGGCAACGAATCAGAGGAGACACGATGCCAGCCCAAATGTCCAAATCGCAGTTGATCGAAAAGATTGCGACCGCCACCGAGCTCTCCAAGCGCGACGTCAAGAGCGTCATGGAGACGCTGACCGACGTCGGCCACAAGGAGCTCAAGAAGAACGGCCTGTTCCTGGTGCCGGGCTTCGCCAAGTTCGTGGTCATCAAGAAGCCCGCGACCAAGGCGCGCAAGGGCACCAACCCGTTCACGGGTGAAGAGATGATGTTCAAGGCCAAGCCGGCCCGGAAGATCGTCCGCGCCCGCCCGGTCAAGGCCGCCAAGGACGCTGTGGCCTGATAACGCAAAGGCCCCCTCGATGAGAGGGGGCCTTTTGGTTTGAGTGACCGCAGGGGCCGATACGGAGGGGATCAGCCCTTGCGGCGCTTCACCCGGACCGGGATCGGTTGAAGCCGTGGCTCCGGTCCTGCAAGTGCATCGCGCACCCGGTCGATGGCGCGATCGAGCAACTGACGCAGCTTCTGTGTCTTCCGCGATCGCTTCGCGTCTTCCAGCAGTTTCTTCATCGCATTCACTCCGCCGCTTCGACGTTCGCATCGGCTTGGGCTTCCGCCGGCTCGAGCGCTGCGGCGATGGCCTCGTCGACGCGCTCCAGCCAGATGAACTCGAGGTTGTCCCGCGCGCTCTTTGGGATGTCGTCGTAGTCCCGCTTGTTGCGTGCCGGCAGCATCACCCGCTTCAGTCCGGCGGCGGCCGCAGCCACCACCTTCTCCTTGATGCCGCCCACGGGGAGCACCAAACCGCGTAGCGAGATCTCGCCGGTCATCGCCGTGTCGCTCCGCACCGTGCGGTTGGTGAGCAGTGACGTCAGCGCCGTGAACATCGCCACGCCCGCGCTCGGGCCGTCCTTCGGGGTTGCCCCCGCGGGAACGTGAACGTGGATGTCGCTCTTCTCGAACACCTGGGGATCGATGCCGAGCTGCGTGGCTCTGCTCTTCACCAGCGTCATCGCCGCCTGCACGCTCTCGCGCATGACGTCGCCGAGCTGGCCGGTCAGGATCATGCCGCCGCGGCCGGGCACGCGCGAGGCCTCGATGAACAGGATGTCGCCGCCGACCGGCGTCCAGGCCAGGCCGGTGGCCACGCCAGGAATGCTGGTGCGCTGCGCGATCTCGCCTTCGAAACGCGGCTGGCCGAGCACGGTGGCGATGTCCTTCGGTGTCACCACGACCTTCGCAGCCGTGCCCTCGGCGACTTGCACCGCGGCATGGCGGAACACCTTGCCGATCTCGCGCTCGAGGTTACGCACGCCGGCCTCGCGGGTGTAACCCTTGACGACCAGTCTCAGCGCCTCCGGCTCGATCTCGGCCTGCTCGGCCGTCAGGCCGTTGGCCTCCAGCTGCCGCCGCACCAGATAGCGCTTCGCGATCTCCAGCTTCTCCTCCTCGGTGTAACCGGCGAGGCTGATCAGCTCCATGCGGTCCAGGAGCGGCCCCGGAATCTGGTCCAGCATGTTGGCGGTCGCGATGAACACCACGCGCGACAGGTCGAAGGGCACGCCCAGGTAATTGTCCCGGAACGTTCCGTTCTGCTCGGGGTCAAGCACCTCCAGCATGGCGGCAGAGGGATCACCCTGCACGCCGCGGCCCATCTTGTCGATCTCGTCCAGCATCATGACGCAGTTGCGGCTGCCGGCCTTCTTGATGCCCTGGATGATGTTGCCGGGCAGCGCGCCGATATAGGTGCGCCGGTGACCGCGGATTTCGGCCTCGTCATGCACGCCACCCAGACTGACGCGCACGAAGGGGCGATCCATCGCACGCGCGATGGACTGGCCGAGCGAGGTCTTGCCGACGCCGGGCGGACCGACGAAGCACAGGATCGGAGCCTTGCCCTGCGGCGCCAGCTTGCGCACCGCCAGATATTCGATGATCCGGCTCTTGATCTTCTCCAGGCCAAAGTGATCCGCATCCAGGATGCGCCGCGCTTCCTTGATGTCGATCGGCTTCTCCGCGGGCAGCGCCCATGGCAGCTCGATCAGCCAGTCGAGATAAGTGCGGACCATGCCGGCCTCGCCGGCGGCTTCCGGCATGCGTTCGTAGCGGCGCAGCTCTTTCCTGGCATGCGCATCCGCCTCCGGCGGCATGCCGGCCTTGGTGATGGCAGCCGTCAGCTCGGCGACCTCGGCGGCTTTGCCGTCGCCTTCGCCCAGCTGGCGCTGAATGGTCGCCATCTGCTCGCGCAGGATCGCCTCGCGCTGCCGCTCGTCGAACGTGGCGCGGGTCTTCTGGCCGATTTCATTGCTGATGCGCAGCACCTCCAGCCGCTCGGCCAGGTGCTTCGACACCTTCTCGACGCGCAGGGCGAGGTCGATGGTCTCCAGCACCTCCTGCTTGTCCTGCGGCTTGATGTCCATGAATGAGGTCGCCAGATCCGCCAGCGCGCCGGGCGCGGTGGTGCTCTGGAACATCGCGACCAGCTCGGGCGGCGCCTGCGGCAGCAGCTCGATCGCCTCGATGGCTTGGCGCTGCAGGTTCAGCGCACGCGCCTCGATCTCGGGCGAGGTCGCGGTCGGCTCGGGGATCTGCTGGATGCGCGCAGCCGGGAACGGCGTCCCCGGCAGGAAGTCGAGGATGCGCGCGCGCTGCACGCCCTGGCAGACGATGTGATGGGTGCCGTCGGGCGCGGTGATGTAGCGCACGATGTTGGCGATGGTCGCGACCCGGTAGAGATCGTCCGGGCCAGGCTCGTCGATCTCGGGGCTGCGCTGCAGGACGATGCCGATCGGGCGCTGCTCGCGCAGCGCCTGCTGCGCGGCGGCGACGGACTTCGGCCGCGCGATCGCGATCGGCGCGATGGCGCCGGGGAACAGCACCATCTCGCGCACGGGAATGATGATCAGTGCGTCTTCGGGGATCTTCACGTCTGGATTCGTCTGTTCGTTATTCATCTGTTCGGTGGCCATGATCGACCTCAGGATTTGGCGAGGCGCAGTGCGACGCAGCCGTCCATCACGAAGCGGCTGATGGCGTAGCGGCCAAGGGGCAATGCAATGCGGCGCTCAAAACGCCCCTGCGGTAGCTCTAGCCGGTGGATGCGGGCGTTGCGAAGCTCCGGCGGCAGCGTGCGCTGGCCGGAGATGACCAGAACGCCGTCATGGATGACCGTCTCGACATTGTCCGGATTGACGCCGGGCAGCGCGACCAGAATCAAAAGCTCATGCTCGGTTTCGAGCACGTCGATCGGCGGCTCCCAGCAGGCTTCCTGACGGCCGAACTGCTGGCGCAGCCGTTCGGCGCGCGTCAGCTGGTCCAGGGCTTCGGACAGCATCCAGTCGAAGGGATTTTTGGGTTGCATGGCAAAACTCGGGGAAGGCGCTGCGGTTGGAAAACCGGGATATGGTGATGGTTCCCGCAAATTCCAGCATCGTGCGTCCCAGGCATGCCTGGCCCCTCCAACGCGAGGAGCCTCTTGCGCTCAGACGCATCGACGCCGCGGAGAGGTTCCGCGGCGCCGAAGGCAACAATTGGGCGGGCGCACTTGATCAGGCGGCTTCGCGGTACTCGGCCTCCGCTTCAAGGTTGATCACGGACGTCGCGAGCTCGGTCAGCATATGGTCGGTGGCCTCTTCCTCGTCCAGCGTATCCTGCAGCAGCCTTGCCGCCTCGGGCATGCCGAGCTCCTCGGCCCAGGTGCGCAGCGTGCCGTAGCGCGAGATCTCGTAATGCTCGACGGCCTGCGCCGCGGCGAGCAGGCCGGCGTCGAGGGCAGGGGCGTTCTTGAAGTCCTTCATGATCTCGGCGCCTTCCTCGGTGATGCCGTTAATCGCCTCGCACGGCTTGCCGCGCGCGGGCTTGTCCAGCATCTTGAAGATCTGCTCGAGCCGTCTCACCTGGCCCTGCGTCTCGCGCAGATGCTTGTTGAAGGCGGCGGCAAGGTCCTTCGAATGCGCAGCCTTGGCCATCTTGGGCAGCGTCTTGATGATCTTGTTCTCCGCGAAATAAATGTCCTTCAGCGTTTCCAGAAACAGATCGCTCAGCATCTTAGGAGCCCGACGCGGACGGCGCGATGCGGTCTTTTTCTTGGATGCACGTTTCTTTGCTCGTTTGGCCATGGATCCTCCTCATGAGGCGACACGGGAAGGCACGCCCTTCCTCAATCCTCACGCGATCAAGATCCGGGATCAGCAAATGTTCCTCGCGAAGGCCCGCGCGAGCCGCTATGGCTGGCCGTCAGAACCACGCTCACCCGAGACGCCCGACCCATGCTCGACTTTGCCCTGTCCGCCTTCGTGACGCTGCTGCTGGTGGTCGATCCCGTCGGCCTTGCGCCGGCGTTTCTGGCCGCGACCGGGGGTATGCCCGACAAGATCAAGCGGACGGTCGCGCTGCGGGCGCCCTTCATCGCGGCCTCGATCCTGGTCGTGATCGCGCTGGTCGGAAACTGGCTGCTGCGCCAACTCGGGATCGGCATTCCGGCGTTCCAAATCGCGGGCGGGCTCTTGCTGTTTGGCGTGTCCTACCAGATGATCTTTGGCGACCGGCCGCATCGCGAGGCACGCGAGGCCGACAAGGCAACCGCGGAGCACGCCTCCGACGTCGCCGTGTTTCCGCTCGCCATCCCCATGATGGCCGGCCCCGGGGCGATCGCGACCACGCTGCTCTTGGCGGGCGATGCCGGCTATGGAGTGAAGCTCGGGATCATCATCGCCGTCGTCCTCTCCGTCTGCCTGCTCTGCATGCTCTGTTTCGTCTCGGCGAGCCTGATCGCACGGACGTTGGGGCGCACCGGCAATGCCGTGCTCTCGCGTGTGCTCGGCATGCTGCTCGCGGCCTATTCGGTGCAATTCGTGATCAACGGGATTGCGGCCGTTCGGGCGAGCCTGTCATAGGGCTGCGGCAATCTTCTAATCCATTGATTTTACGGTTCATTTCGTGGTGCCATGACGGCGCCGGCAAGACGGCGCCTGAACAGGTCCGCTTTCGCTTGCGCTGCCATATTGCTTTGACGTACTTCCGGTCTAACAAACGCCCATCGCCAAGAAGGTGGAGATGAATCGAGATGTCGATGACAGCGGACGAACTCGAGAAGAGACAGGCCATCATCGACGCCTGCCGCCGCATGAACGCGCTCGGCATCAACCAGGGCACCTCAGGCAATATCAGCGTGCGGCATGGGGGCGGGCTCCTGATCACACCGACCAGCCTGCCCTATGACACCATGACGCCCGACCAGATCGTCTTCATGGCGATGGACGGCTCGCACGCCCCCGATCAGAAGCCGTCCAGCGAGTGGCGCTTCCACCTGGACATCCTGAAGGCGCGCGCCGACGTCGACGCCGTGGTTCACGCCCATCCGACCTATTGCACCATCCTGGCGATCATGGGCATGGACATCCCGCCCGTGCATTACATGATCGCGGCGGCCGGCGGCGACAGCATCCGCTGCGCGCCCTATGCCACCTTCGGGACGGCGGAACTATCCGAGCATGCGGTGCGCGCGCTGGTCGGACGGCTCGCCTGCCTGCTCGACCATCACGGCATGATCGCGATCGGCAAGACGCTCGACAAGGCGATGTGGCTTGCCGTCGAGGTCGAGACGCTGGCGCGGCAATATCACGGCTGCCTCCAGATCGGGAAACCGCCGCTGCTTTCGAGCGCCGAGATCGAACGGGTCCGTCAGCGCATGGCCGGTTACGGCCTGTCGGAAGGGTAGGGCTCGCAAGCGGTGTTCGCACGGATCAGATATTTCGTCGACGGCAAGGGCACGAACCGCACCATGGTCCGGCTGCGCGCTCTGTTGCGCAGCAACGAATTCTACCTGATTCCGCTGGCGCTGGTCATCGGCACACTGGCTGGCGCGATCGTAACTCTGATGGCCGAGATCGCGCAGATCGCCCATGTCGTGATCTACGGCATTCCCATCGACGTCCGCCTCTCGGCCAACACCTATATCAGTCCCTGGGCGGCGATGACCGCGCCCGCGCTGGGAGGTCTCACGCTGGGCATCATGGAATGGTGGCGGCGACGGCTGAAGATTTCCAGCGCGGTCGACCCGATCGAGGCCAATGCGCTGCGCGGCGGCAATCTGTCGATGCGCGACAGCGTGGTGGTGTCGAGCCAGACCCTGATCTCGAACGGCTGCGGCGCCTCGGTCGGTCTCGAAGCCGGCTACACCCAGATCGGCTCGGGCATCGCCTCGCTGTTCGGGAAATTCTTCAATCTCCGGCGTAACGATTTGCGCCTGATCGTCGGCTGCGGCGCTGCGGCGGCGATCGCGGCGGCCTTCGGCGCGCCGATCACCGGTGCGTTCTACGCCTGCGAGCTGATCGTCGGCGTCTATTCGGTCGGCAGCGCCGCGCCGATCCTGGCGGCCTCGCTTGCCGGCGCGCTCACCGCGCAATGGCTCGGCGGCGCGCCTTACTCGCTCGAAATTCCCAAGGTCAGCGCCGTCGGCGTCGAGCAATATCTGGCGCTGATCGGGCTCGCGCTCGTCACCAGCGGCGTCGGGATCGCCGTGATGCGCTCGTCCTCGGTGTTCGAGCGCCTGTTCAAATGGCTGCCGGTGTGGCTGCGTCCGGTCATCGGCGGCCTCATCGTCGGCGGCTTCGCCCTCGTCACGCCGCAGGTGCTCGCGGCCGGCCACGGCGCCATGGTGCTCGATCTCTTTCACGATATGGCCATCGGCCTGGTCGCGATCATCATCGCGCTGAAGGTGACGGCCTGTTTGATCTCGTTGGCCTCGGGCTTCCGCGGCGGCCTCTTTTTCGCCTCGCTGTTCGTCGGCAGCCTGATCGGAAAGTTCTTTGCGGCGGTGCTGCTGCTGATCAGCCCGAGCTTCGTGATTGATCCGCTGGTGGCGATGCTGACCGGCATGGCGACGCTGGGCGTCGCCATCGTCGGCGGTCCCCTGACCATGTCGTTTCTCGTGCTCGAGATGACCCGCAATGTCGACGTCACCGCCGTGGTGCTGGCCGGCTGCATCGTCACCTCGATCTGCGTCCGCTTCATGTTCGGCCACTCCTTCTCGACCTGGCGCCTGCATCTGCGCGGCGAGACCATCCGCAGTGCCAACGACGTCGGCTGGCTGCGCAACCTCACCGTCGAGCGGCTGATGCGCTCCGACGTCGGCAAGGTGCCGTCGACCACCACGATCGCCGCCACACGGCGGGAATTCGGACTGGGATCGCGGCCCGGAATCGTCATCGTCAACAATGCTGACGAATATGTCGGCCTGGTCCTGCTGCCCGATCTGTTCTCCAGCGATCTCGACACCATTGCCGACGACATCCAGGTCATCGAGCTCGCGCGCCTGACCGAGATCGTGCTGATCCCGGAAATGAACGTGAAGAGCGCGATGGCGGTGTTCGACGAGGCCGAGGCCGAGATGCTGGCGGTGGTCGATTCCACCGACAGCCGCAAGGTCGTCGGCTTCCTGACCGAGAATTTCGCCCGCCGCCGCTATGTCGAGGAGATCGACAAGGCCACGCGCGGCGTGCTGGGGGCGCTGTCGTAAGGCGGGCCCCGGGGCAAGTTGACGCCAGCACGCACAGCGGACTTGCCAGATCGTTCACAACCTCTAGGCTGGGGGCTGACGGCCGGGCTGGTGCCCAGGCCGCAGTCAGCGACGAGGGCCGTGCGATGTCGGACACGCTTCGCCTGTTGCTTGCCTTGCTCGAACTCGGGCCGCGGTTGAGGGATCTGCTCGGCGACAAATGGCCTCCTTACGGCGAGGAATTGCTTGAGCTGGCCAGTCGTGCCAGCCGCGGCGAAGACCCGGACAAGCTTCGGCAGGCGCTCGACCTGCTGGTCGTGCGCCTGCTCGCGGAGCCGCCGGCCATTGAACTTGTCGAGCGCGTGATGGCAGACATGGCGGCGCCCGCTGCCGCCAGGGAGACCGTGACCCGCCGCGGCCGGGTGACGCCTACGGTCCCGGACATTGTCCAGCCGAGCACAGACGAGGCCACTGGGGTCGTCACCATCCCCGTTTTCTATGGCACCGACCGCGCCCGGGGCGACGATACACCGGCGAACTATTTCCGGGGCGAGCGCGGCGCGCTGTCCTTCGGTGTCGCGGAGGTCAGCGTGCCCACGCGCGGCCGCGACCTCGGCGAGCTCACCAGTCCCAGCTGGTGGCGTCTCGAGTTCTCGGCCAATCCGGAAAAGCATGTGATCCTCAAAAGCGTCGGCGCGCTTGGCCGGGACGTCTTCGTCACGAGCCTGAAGGACTCGCTTGCAGCTGCAGATGTGCACGACGCCCTGATCTTCGTGCACGGTTACAACGTGACGTTCGTTGATGCAGCGCGCCGCGCCGCGCAGCTTGCCGTGGACTTGAAATTCGCCGGCAGGACGCTGCTGTACAGCTGGGCGTCGGCGGCGGACACCAAGAAGTACACCGTGGATGAGAGCACGATCGATTGGTCGCGCGATCATTTCGAGGCGTTTCTCCAACTCGCGCTCGGGGAGATCGGCGCCGGCAAGGTGCACATCATCGCCCACAGCATGGGCAACCGGGCGGTGATCAACACGCTCGAGCGCGTCACGTCGTGGCAGCTGCCGGCGGTCGCCGCAAAGCTCGGCCAAATCATCTTTGCCGCGCCGGACATCGATCGCGACCGTTTTATTCAGCTCGCGGCAAAGTTCAAAGGCTGCGCCGCACGCGTGACGCTCTATGCCTCGTCCCGCGACGTCGCGCTTCTCGCCTCGAAATTCGTGCACGGCTATCCCCGGGCAGGTGAGGCCGGCGATGCCCTGACAATCGTCGACGGCGTCGATACGATCGATGCGTCGCTGGTCGACACCAGCCTGGTCGGTCTGCACCATTCCTATTTCGGCGAGAAACGCTCGATCCTGAACGACATGTTCAATCTGATCGCGCAGCAACTCGCCCCCGACCAGCGCTTCGATCTCCAGGCCGCAGGCGATGCGCTCCGCAAATACTGGAGCTACCGGGCCTGAACGTATGATGGGAGACGATCGCCTCTCTGGGTGACGATCCCGAAAGCGGGACGGCGCGTGAGGCGCCGTCCGCGCCGGTTATCGGCCCGGTTGGGCAGGGCTCGCGACGAGGAATACCACGATCCGGCGGACCAGTGGCAGCACCAACAGCAGTGTTGGAAAGGCGACGAGCCATGACAGCGCCCAGGCGCCCGGCCAGGTCGCGATGAAGGCCGGCGTAGCACCAAGACTTCGAAGCGTCGAAATGACCGACACCACGGCCGTCATGAGGATGGACAGCACGAACGGCATCACGATCGGCGCATAGCGCGCCGGCAGTTTGCGAACCGCAATCATCTGATTTCTCTCAAGGAAAAGGACGCGTCAGTCACGTTGAACCCTGCAAATGGCATCGATCCCGACGGCGTCGGTTGATGCGTTGGTTCACGTTGAACGCTTACGGCAGCCGAGAAACGGCGCGCCCGTTCATTATCCGCTCAGGTTGAATGGGGCAAGCTGGAGCTGGTGGTGCGGTTTATAATCGTTCAAAGCGTGGCAGATTGCCGCGATCACGAAACCATCTCAGTACTTTGCGCATTATACGTTGTTTCCGTATCTTTTCTTTGGCGAGAGATGAGGACGTCAAGATGAGTGTCAGGCCCGTGAATTCGAGAGTTGGCCGCAGCGCTGCGCTGGCCGTGTTCGCCAGCGTCGCCTTGGTCGCGGCATCCATGTCGCCTTCGGCTGCCGCGTCCCCAATGCCGGCCAAGGTGGCGCCCGCGACCGCCGCCGTGGCGTGGCAGGGCTCATCCAGCGCGACTGATTTCAGTGCTGCGCGACGTCGTCACTATTATCGGCGCGGACCGAGCGCTGCGGGCCTCGCCTTCATGGGCGCCGCTGCCGGATTGATCGGCGGCGCGATCGCCGAGAGCCGCCGCCAGGAGTACTACGACAATTATTACTATGGCGGCCCGCGCTATTATGGGCCGGGGCCCGGCTACGGCTACTATGGTGGCCCGCGGTATTACTACAATCCGTACTGACGGCTAAAGTAATCCGGATGGAGCGCAGCGAAATCCGGGCTAAGGTGCCGTGTCGCCTGGCCGGTCGATCCCTTCCGGCAAAGCATTTCGCATTACTGAAATGCAGAGAGATCAAGCAAAGCTCGGGCGAGATGCGCCGCGAGGCTGCTGAGGCGTGTCTGCGAATTGAACTGCGTGTCACACGCCCGGCTGTCGTAGCGTGGGCAAAGCGAAGCGTGCCCACCATCTTGCCGATACCGAATTGGTGGGGTCGACGCTTTGCGTCTTTGCCCACCCCACGGCACTGCGCGTCGCGGCGCATCCGGACATGGGAAGGGGCCGCGCAGCAGTGCCGGTTAAATATTCGGCAGCCCTGCTAGCCCCGATGGACTTGCCCGACACAATCCGGTTGAATGCCGCAACCGGGTTTCAGGCGCGGCAACGATGTCGAAATATCTGCTGGTGCTGCTTTTGATGGTCTCGCCGGCCGCGGCGCAGGTGAAACCCGCTGCCAGGACCTCGGCGGCGCATCCCGACCCCTGCGCACCGATCGGGCGCACCGCAGACGGCAAGCTGGTCTATTCCATGAAATGCGAGAGCCTGCCGGCGCCTCCGCTGCCCCCGCCGCAGGCGGAACTAAAGGAGGCACCGGCCGCAGAGCCGGTGCCGGAGGTGCGGCGGAGCGGCTTGTTCGGCTGGTCTTACGACCGGAGGTGAGGGGTCCAACGCCACTTGCGCGAAGCCCGCTGGAATGCTCTTGCTTGGAAGCTTCCGCGGGGCGAACATCGTCCCCGACCCCGAGAAATGAGATGAGCAAACTCGTTATTCGCGCCGGTGATTTCACCTTCGATGCTCGCTTCGAGGAGCAGGCGGCGCCCAAGACCGTCGCGGCATTCCGCAAGACACTGCCGTTCGAGAGCCACATCATCCATGTGCGCTGGAGCGGCGAAGGCGTCTGGATGCCGCTCGGCGATCTCGATTTCGGCGTCGATTATGAGAACCACACCAGCTATCCCGCGCCGGGACAGATCATCCTCTACCCCGGCGGCATCAGCGAAACCGAGATCCTGATGGCCTATGGTGGCGTCCGCTTTGCCAGCAAAATGGGCCAGCTCGCCGGCAATCACTTCATCACGGTGACCTCGGACCTGGAGAACCTGGCAACACTGGGCAAGAGCGTGCTGTGGAAGGGCGCGTTGCCGATCCGCTTCGAGGAAATCTGAGTGACCGATACAAGCTACCCGCGCGATCTCCGCGGCTACGGCCGCAATCCGCCGCATCCGCAATGGCCTGGCAACGCGCGGGTCGCGGTGCAGTTCGTGGTCAATTTCGAGGAGGGCGGCGAGAACAACATTTTGCACGGCGACCGCGCCTCCGAAGCGTTCCTCTCCGACGTGCTCGGCGCACAGCCCTGGCCGGGCCAGCGCCATGCCAATATCGAATCCATGTTCGAATATGGCTCGCGCGCCGGCTTCTGGCGGCTGTGGCGGATGTTCAGCGAACGCAAATGGCCGACTACCGTGTTCGGCGTCGCCACCGCGCTGAAGCGCAATCCGGAAATCGTCGCGGCGATGAAGGAGGCGGGCTGGGACATCGCGAGCCACAGCCTGAAGTGGATCGAGCACAAGGACATGACGGAAGCGCAGGAGCGCGCCGAGATTGCCGAGTCGATTCGCGTCCACACCGAGGCCACCGGTGCGCGGCCGCTCGGCTGGTACACCGGCCGCTCGTCGATCAACACCAACCGTCTGCTGATGGAGGAGGGCGGTTTCCTCTATCTATGCGACTCCTACGCCGACGACCTGCCCTATTGGGTCAAGGGCACGAACGGCAAGCAGCTCATCATTCCGTACACGCTCGACGCCAACGACATGCGGTTCATCAATCCGCAGGGCTTTGCCGAAGGCGAACAATTCTACACCTATCTGAAAGATGCCTTCGACGTGCTCTATGCCGAAGGCGAGACCGCGCCGAAGATGATGTCGGTAGGACTGCACTGCCGTCTCGCCGGCCGGCCCGGACGCGCCGCGGGTCTGATCCGCTTCCTCGACTATATCGGCAAGCATGAGCGCGTCTGGGTGCCGACACGGCTGCAGATCGCACAGCATTGGCACGACAGACACGCGCATCTTGCGGCTGATGCCTTCGAGATCCGGTGAGGCGATGCCGCTGATCTCGCTCGCTGATCTTAACGCCGCAAGCAAGGCCGATTTCGTCGCCGCGCTCGCCAATGTCGTCGAATATTCGCCCTGGATTGCCGAGCAACTGGCGGCGCAGCGGCCGTTTGCCGGCATCAATCAGCTGCACGCCGCGCTGATGGCGGCGATCCAGGCTGCCGAACCCGACGTGCAGCTGGCGTTGATCCAGGCGCATCCCGATCTCGCCAACAAGACTCAGCGGGCCGCGGGCCTGACGGCGGAATCGACCGACGAGCAGAACAGCGCCGGCCTCGACCGGCTGTCGGAGGCCGAATACACGGCGTTCGAGCGCGTCAACAATGCCTATCGTGAAAAGTTCGGCTTCCCCTATGTCGTCTGCGTGCGGCGCCACACCAAGGATTCCGTGCTGCACGATTTCGAGGCGCGCCTGCGCAATATCGCGAAGACCGAGACGCGCCGCGCGATCGAGGAGATCGGCCGCATCTCGGCGCTGCGGCTCGATCAGCTTGTCGTCGCCGACGACAAGCTGAAAGTGCATGGCCGTCTCTCGACGCACGTGCTGGACAATCATGCCGGCAAGCCTGCAGCGGGGATCGCGGTGGAGCTTGTCGAACTCGCAAGCCTCGGCGAGAGCCGCGTGATCGCGCGCGCTATCAGCAATGCGGACGGCCGCACTGATCAGCCGCTGATCGGCGGTCGCCCGCTGCCGATCGGCCGCTACGAGTTGCGGTTCAATGTCGCCAAATATTTCGCCGAGCGCAACATGCAGCTCCCCGATCCGCCATTCCTCGACGAGATCCCGCTGCGGTTCGCGATCAGCGAGCCCGAGGGCCACTATCACGTGCCCCTGCTGGTGACGCCCTGGAGCTATTCGACCTATCGCGGGAGCTAGTCGCCGAACTTCGCGTGCAGGGCCGGAAACAGCCGGTCCGGCTTGAACGGCGGTGCGGTGAAGCGGATCCCCGTGGCATCGGCAATCGCGTTGCCGAGCGCGGCGGCAACCGGATTGTACGGACTCTCGCTCATCGACTTCGCGCCGAGTGGCCCGATGGTGTCGGACGTCTCGGCGAAGAAGACCTCGGTGCGCGGCACATCCGCGAAGGACGGCAGATGGTAATCGCGGAATTTGGGATTGGTGACGCGTCCATCCGCATCGATCACCATCTCCTCGTAGAGCGCCGCACCTAGCGCCTGGGCCACTCCGCCCTCGACCTGGCCGCGGCACTGCATGGGATTGGCGACGACGCCAGCATCGGCAGCCTGCACGCTCCTCAAGATTTTGATCTCGCCGGTGCCTTTGTTCACGGCGACACGAAAACCGTGCACGTTGAAGCCCACCGAGCGCGGCGTTCCCTCGGAATTACCGTGCGCCGCGAGCGGTCGGCCGCCTTCGCGGGCGAGCTTCGCCAGCTCGGCAAAGGACATGCGCCGCACGCCGCTGACGACGAATCCACCGTCGAGGATGCAAGTCCCGACATCACAAAGCCACGCGCCGGCAGCGGCCGCCTTCAGCTCGGTCGCAAGTTGCATCGCGGCAGCCTGCGTGGCCTTGCCGGCCACGAAGATGCCGGTGCTGCCATAGGCGCCGGTGTCGTGGCCGCCATGCGCGGTATCCGACTGGCGCAGGCGGATCCTGTCGACGGTGGTCGCGAGTATCGTCGCTGCGATCTGCCGGTGCACGGTGCTGGTACCGTTACCGAACTCGGCGGTGCCGACGGTGAGATCGAAACCGCCATCGTCGTTGAGGGCGATCATCGCGTCCGCGATGTGGCCGGCGGGCGGCACCGTGTCGATCATGGTCAGCGCGACGCCGTCGCCGGTCAGCCATTCCGCGGGCAGCTCGGGCTGCGGCTGATCGGCCTGCATCGCACGCTCGACAAGATCGATGCTCTGGTCGAGCCCGTAGGATCCGTAGAGCACGTCGTGATATTCGGACGGCGGCGGCGACAGCATGGGATCGCCGCCCCGGATGATGTTGCGCCGGCGCATGTCGTAGGGGCTGATGCCGAGCTGCTTTGCCAGCTCGTCGATCGCAGCTTCCACCGCGATCAGGCTCTGCGGCAGGCCATAACCGCGAAACGCGCCCGCCGGGACGGTATTGGTGTAGACGACGAAACCGTCGACCCGCTTGTTCGGGCAGTTGTAGACAGCAATGGATTCCGACACCGCGTGGAACATCACGGAGCCGCCGTGATTGCCGTAGGCGCCCGTATTGGAGAGCACGTCGAGCTGCAGCGCGGTGAGCTTGCCATCGGCATCGGCGCCGGCCTTGACGTGAACCCGCATCGGATGCCGCGTCGAGGTCGCGATGAACTGCTCCTCGCGGGTGAGCTCGAGCTTGACCGGCCGCCCGGTTTTTAGCGCGGCCAGCGCCAGAATATCCTCGACGAACATTTCCTGCTTGCCGCCAAAGCCGCCGCCGACGCGCTCGCAGAACACGCGGACTTTGTCCACGGGAAGTCCAAAGATGTCCGAAAGCGCGCGCCGGGTCAGGAACGGCACCTGCGTCGAGGTGCGGACGTTGAGCGTTCCGCCCTCATCCAGCCACGCAAGGCCGCCATGGGTCTCCAGCGCCGCGTGCTGCACGCGATGGCTGTGAAAGGTGGCCTCGTATGTGACTGCGGATGTGGCGAGTGCTGCTGCGACGTCGCCGAACTCGCCATGGATCTCCGCGACAAGATTGCGTTGCGCGTCGGCAACGCGGTTCGCGTTGGTGCGATCAGGGTGAACGAGCGGCGCGCCCGGCGTCATCGCCTGCTCAGGGTCAATCAGCGCAGGCAAGATCTCGTAGTCGACCTTCAGCCTTCGGCAGGCTTCCTCGGCCGCGCCCTCGCTCTCGGCGACGATGGCCGCGACCTTTTGGCCGATGAACCGGACGACATTGTCGAGGATCCGGGTGTCCTCAGGGTCCATCCAGTCCTTCTCGTGCCGCGCCGTCGAGAATAGCACGGAAGGTGCGTCCTCATGCGTCAGGATGGCGTGCACGCCGGGGACAATCATCGCGGCCGATCTGTCGATCGCGACGATTTTGGCATGCGCATGCGGCGAGCGCAGCAGCTTGACGTGCAGCAGGCCGTCGATCTCTGTATCAAACGTGTAGCGCGCCGTGCCGCGGACGACGTCGGGGCCTGCGGGTGCTGGCAGGTTGCGGCCGAACGCGTCGCCGGCCTCGACGCATCCCTCGACATTGGTCTTGCCGTGGATTGCGTCCTCAATCGCGCGATAGCCGGTGCAGCGGCA
Source organism: Bradyrhizobium sp. T-1 (assembly GCF_053592855.1). Classification (NCBI taxonomy): domain Bacteria; kingdom Pseudomonadati; phylum Pseudomonadota; class Alphaproteobacteria; order Hyphomicrobiales; family Nitrobacteraceae; genus Bradyrhizobium; species Bradyrhizobium sp. T-1. The sequence goes on from NZ_CM132115.1 coordinate 2,745,809, forward strand.
GATGTTGCCCTTCAGCGCGTCGCCGAGATCGGTCCGCTGCGCCTGGTTCAGCGCGGCGCAGGTCAGGATCATGCCGGCGGTGCAGAAGCCGCATTGGAAGCCTTGCGCGTCGAGGAAGGCCTGCTGCATCGGGTGCATACCGCCGTCACCAGCGAGTCCTTCGATCGTGGTGATCGCGCGCCCCTCCGCGCGAAACGCCGGGATCAAACAGCTGTGCACCGGCTCACCGTCGAGCAGAACGGTGCAGGCGCCGCAATCGCCGGCGTCGCAGCCTTTCTTCACTCCGAACTGGCCGAGCTCCCGCAGGAACGTACGCAGGCATTGGCCTGCGCGCGGCGCTTGCGGAAAGTTCGTGCCGTTGACCTCGAAGCTCATGGCGTCGTTGCACCCAGGAGTTCGGCCCGGATCTCCTCGGCCAGTCGCAGCGTCATGTGCTTGCGCCAGAGGGGTTTGCCATGAATGTCGGTATGATAGAGATCATCAGTGATTTCGTCGGTGATGGCGGTGCGAAGCGTGCTCGCATCGGGCGCTCTTGGAAATGACAGCAGGATCGGGCGCACGGTCGATGCGGTCACGGTCAGCTTCAGCACGCCGGTGCCATCGAGGCTCCCGATCAGAAGCGCTGCCGAGCGGCCGACCGGCGCAAGCGAGATCTGACGAAACGCGGAGCGGCGTTTCAGTGCAGCCATTGGAATGTCGATCTGCCGCAGCAGGTCGCCCGGCGAGAGGCGGTTGCGCTGATTACCCGTGACGAATTCGGCAACGGCAATTCTCTGTTCGCCGCCGCCGGCCTTCCAGATGGTGCAGACGCCGTCGAGTGCGGCGGTAAGCGAGATCATTGGACCCGCCGGCAGCGACATGCAGAGATTGCCGCCCACCGTCGCCGTCTTCCAGATCTTGAAGGAGGCGAGGAAGGCGCGGCAGCATTGGCTGATCAGCGGCGCGGCGAGCCAGTCGGGCGGGCAGGCGAGCGCATCGAGCTGCGAGATCGTGCAGGTGGCGGCGATGCTGAGGTGCCTTTCGGTGATCGCCAGTGCCGGCCATTTCAGATCAGTAAGATCGATCAGCCGCGTGAGGTGGATCTGCGGCTCCGAGAACAGCCACGTCCCGCCCGCGAGCCAAGCATCGCCTGGCGTCCAGGCGGGCAACTGGGCTCGGGTTTGCGGATGGGAGACCACTGTGATGGTATTCAAGTCCATGGCTGCGATAGCGCCTGCGCCGGGTGATTTGTCACGAGGGAAAGTCTTGCAAGACCAGCGCCAAGTGGCAACAACAAGTCGCGGTAATCACGCTCTCGGGCTGGCCCTTGCCTTGCAGGCCCGTCGTCAGCGGATGTCAGGAGAAGCAGGCGCATGACCGACGCAAGACCGATCTGGATCAGGGATCCCCTGGCTATCCTCGCCGATGGCGCTGGGCGCGGAATCGTCGTGAGGGAGGGCCGCATCGTCGAACTCGTGCCGGCCGGCGGAACGCCCGTGACCGCAGATGTCACGGTGTTTGATGCGCGCGAGCATGTCGTGCTACCGGGCCTCATCAACACCCATCATCATTTTTATCAGACGCTGACCCGGGCGCTGCCGGCGGCGATGGATCGCGAGCTGTTCCCCTGGCTCCAGGCGCTGTACCCGATTTGGGCCAAGCTGACGCCTGAGGCGCTGGAGCTCGGTGTCACCGTGGCGATGTCCGAGCTGCTGCTGTCGGGCTGCACCACCACGACCGATCATCACTACGTCTTCCCGGCGGGGCTCGAGGAGTCCGTCGATATCGAGGTCGGCGTCGCAAAGCGGCTCGGCGTGCGCGTGCTGCTGACGCGCGGCTCGATGAACCTGTCGCAGCGCGACGGCGGCCTGCCGCCGGATAGCGTCGTGCAGGACGAGGACACCATCCTCGCCGACAGCGCGCGCGTGGTGGCGAGGCATCACCAGCGCGGTGCGGATGCGATGGTGCAGATCGCGCTGGCGCCATGCTCGCCGTTTTCGGTGACGACATCACTGATGCGCGCCACCGCCGAACTCGCCGACAAGCTCGACGTGCGCCTGCACACTCATCTCGCCGAGACCGAGGACGAGAACAAGTTTTGCCAGCAGATGTACGGCTGCCGCCCGCTCGACTATCTCGAACAATGCGGCTGGCTCAATGCGCGAACCTGGCTCGCCCATGGCATCTTTTTCAACGCCGACGAGATGAAACGGCTCGGCAAGGCCAAGACCACCATCAGCCACTGCGCGTGCAGCAACCAGCTGCTGGCCTCCGGCTGCTGCCCGGTCTGCGAGATGGAGGAGGCTGGTGTCGGCATCGGCATCGGCGTCGACGGCTCGGCCTCCAACGATGGATCCAACCTGATGCAGGAGGTGCGCGCGGCCTTCCTGCTGCAGCGGGCGCGCTACGGCGTGAGCAAGGTCAGTCACAGGGATGCGCTGCGCTGGGCGACCCAGGGCTCGGCGGCCTGCGTCGGCCGGCCGGAGCTTGGCGAGATCGCGGTCGGCAAGGCCGCCGACCTCGCGCTATTCAGGCTCGATGAGCTGCGCTTCTCAGGCCACGGCGATCCCTTGGCCGCATTGGTGCTGTGTGGGGCGTATCGGGCCGATCGGGTGATGGTGGCGGGGAACTGGGCCGTGGTCGACGGCGCGATCCCCGGGATGGACGTCGCCGATCTCGTCCGCCGGCACAGCGCTGCGGCGCGGGCGATGCAGGTGGGATAGGAAAATAGAAGGAGGGGGCGACCACAAGTGCCGGGTGCTTCTGGCCACCCCCTCCGAACCTCCTCCGGGAGGAGCAGGTGATTTAGGCAATGCAAGAAGCGTGCTACTTGCCCGGCAGCTTGTCGTCGATGCCCTTCACGTAGAAATTCATGCCGAGAATCTGGCCGTCATCGAGATTGGCGCCGCCCTTGCACTCGATCTCCTTGCCGTCCTGCCCAATGACCGGGCATTTGAACGGGTGCAGCTTGCCGGCGGTGATCGCCGCCTGGGCATCCTCGGCGATCTTTTTCACATCGTCGGGCATGTTGGTATACGGCGCCATCGCGAACATGTGGCTGTCGAGGCCGCCCCAGGTGTCCTCCGACTTCCAGGTGCCGTCGAGCTCAGCCTTGACGCGGGCGATGTAGTAGGGGCCCCAGGTGTCGAGGATCGAGGTCAGCTGGGTCTTGGGGCCGAACTTGATCATCTCGGAGTCCTGACCGAAGGCAAGCTTGCCGCGTTCGCTGGCGATCTGCATCGCGGCCGGCGAGTCCGTGTGCTGCATGATGACGTCAGCGCCCTGGTCGATCAGCGCCTTCGCAGCGTCGGCTTCCTTGGGCGGATCGAACCAGGTGTTGGCCCAGATGATCTTGACCTTGATGTTGGGGTTGATGGTCTGCGCCGCGAGTATCGTCGCGTTGATGCCGGAGACGACCTCCGGAATTGGGAACGAGCCGATATAGCCGAGCACGCCGGACTTCGACATCTTGGCCGCGATCAGGCCTTGAATGTAGCGGCCCTGATACCATTTCGACGAATACGTCGACATGTTCGCGTTGCGCTTGTAGCCGGTGGCGTGCTCGAAATGCACGTTCGGATATTTCTTGGCGACCTTTAAAGTCGGATCCATATAGCCGAAGGATGTCGTGAAGATCAGCTTGTTGCCGGCGCGGACGAGTTGCTCGATGGCGCGCTCGGCGTCGGGGCCTTCGGGAACTTTTTCGAGATACGTGACCTCGATCTTGTCGCCGAGCTCCTTCTCGAGCGCCAGGCGTCCTTGATCGTGCTGGTAGGTCCAGCCGAGATCGCCGATCGGACCGAGGTAAATGAAACCGACTTTCAATTTGTCGGCAGCGGAGGCTGCGCTAACGCTCCCGGCAAGCAGAAGGCCAGTTGCCAGCGCAAGAAGTGATTTCCTCATCATCAATCTCCAAACATCAGGGGAAAGCCACGATCCGCAACCTGCGCGCCCCATCGCGCACGCTGTGGAAATGAAAACGCTAACGGTCAGGTACGAACACGGTGCCCAGCGCGGCCGGTGCGGTCGAGCCGCCAGTCCGCGCGCGGGAGAGCAGGACCAGCACGATGACGGTCGCGAGATACGGCAGCGCCGACATGAATTGCGAGGGAATGCCGACACCCCAGCCTTGCGCATGCAACTGGAGGATCGTGACCGCGCCGAACAGGTAGGCGCCGACCACGAGCCGGCCCGGTCGCCAGGATGCGAACACGACCAGCGCCAGCGCGATCCAGCCGCGGCCCGCGGTCATGCCTGGAATGAAGAACGGCGTATAGGCGAGCGGCAGATAGGCTCCCGCAAGCCCGGCGCAGGCACCACCGAACATCACCGCAAAGGTGCGAATGCGCAGCACGGGATAGCCGAGCGCATGTGCCGAGACGTGGTTGTCGCCGCAGGCACGCAGGATCAATCCCGCGCGGGTGCGGTAGAGGAACCACCAGACGCCGATGATGAGTACGATGGAGAAATAGACGAAGGCGTCTTCGCCGAACAGCACGCGGCCGATCAGGGGAATCTCGGTAAGGCCGGGAATGGCAAGATGCGCCGCCGGCGTGATGCGTTCGCCAACGAAGCCCGCACCGATCAGGCCGGACAGGCCGATGCCGAAGATGGTCAGTGCCAATCCCGTGGCGACCTGGTTGACGGCGAGGCCAAGCGCCATGAGGGCGAAGATCAGCGACATCAGCGTGCCCGCGACCATGCCGAACAGCGCGCCGATGAAGATTGATCCGGTCAACCACGCGCCGGCAAAGCCGCAAGCGGCGCCCACGATCATCATGCCTTCAACGCCGAGGTTGAGCACGCCGGAACGTTCGGTGACGAGCTCACCCGTTGCCGCGATCAGGAGTGGTGTCGAGGCGGCGAGCACCGATAGGATGATGGCTTCAACCAGTTCCACGAGCCACCTGTCGATTCGGGAAGACCAGCTTGAAACGATAGAGAATGAAGGAATCGCAGGCGAGCACGTAGAACAGCAGGATGCCCTGGAAGACCTTGGTCACGTCCAACGGAATCTTCATTGCGATCTGCGCCTGCTCGCCTCCGATAAAGGTCAGTGCGAGAAAGAGGCCTGCAATAAATATTCCAAGCGGATTCAACCGGCCGAGGAAAGCGACGATGATCGCAGTGAAACCGTAGCCGGGCGAGATGCCGGGCTGGAGATGTCCGACGGGACCGGCGACCTCGATGATACCGGCAAGGCCAGCCAGTGCGCCCGACACCGCGAAGGTCAGGATGATCAGCTGGTTGGCGTTGAAGCCGCCGAACCGCGCCGCGCGCGGGGCAGCACCGACCACGCGGATCTCGAATCCCTTGATGGTGCGCCCGAGCAGGATCGCAGCCGCTGCGACGACGAGCAGCGCGATGATCGAGCCGAGATGCAGCCGGCCGCCTTCGATCAGAAGCGGCACGGTCGCGACGGAATCGAACTCCGCCGTGGTCGGGAAGTTGAAGCCATTCGGGTCACGCCAGGGACCGCGCACGAGATAGTCGAGGAAGAGGTCGGCGACATAGACCAGCATCAGGCTGGTCAGGATCTCGCTCGCGCCGAACCTCACCCTGCAGATCGCCGGGATCAGCGCATAGAGCGCGCCCGCGGCTGCGGCGAGCACGAGCATCGCCGGCAGCACCCAGACGCCGGCGTCGGTGCCTTGCGTCTTGACCGCGATCCAGCTTCCAGCAACGGCGCCGATCAAAAATTGTCCCTCGGCACCGATGTTCCAGGCATTGGCGAGATAACAGAGCGCCAACCCGATCGCGATCATCACCAGCGGCGTCGCCTTCACCGCGATTTCCTGGAGCGAATAGCTGTCGGTCAGGGGCGCGATGAAATAGGCATGCAAGGCGAGGAGGGGATTCTTGCCGAGGACCGCAAACAGGATGGTCATGGTCACGATCGTCAGGCCGATCGCAACCAGCGGGGAGACCAGCGCGATCGTGTTGGAGCGCTCAGTTCGTTTCTCAAGCACCAACTGCATGCGCGGCCTCCTTCGGCTCGAGGCTGCTGCCGCCCATGAGAAGACCAAGCTTCTCGCGTGTTGCATCGCGCGTGGCGAGTGGCTCCGACAGACGGCCGTGGAACATCACGGCGATGCGATCGGCGATCTCGACGAGCTCGTCGAGATCCTGGCTGGTCACCAGCACGGCGGCGCCTGCCGTTGCGAGATCAAGCAATGCTTGGCGGATGACTGCGGCGGCGCCGGCATCGACGCCCCAGGTCGGCTGGCTGACCACCAACACGGCCGGGTTGCGCAGGATCTCGCGGCCGACGATGAATTTTTGCAGGTTGCCGCCGGAAAGGGATGCCGCTTCCGGATCCCGCTTGGCCTTGCGCACATCAAAGGTCTCGGTCGCGCGGTCCACTGTCTCCAGCGTGGCCGCCGTGTCGATGAAACCGTGGCTGACCATGCCGCTGGCGGCGTGCCCCGTCAGGAGTGCGTTTTCCGATAGCTTCATGCGGGGGGCAGTGCCATGGCCGAGCCGCTCCTCCGGCACGAAGGCTGCGCCGAGCTTGCGCCGCTTGGTGATCGAGAGGTGGCCGGCGGCGATACCTTCGATGACGACCGTGCCGGGATCCTTCGACAGCCGCTCGCCGGACAATGCGGCAAACAGCTCGTCCTGGCCATTGCCGGCGACACCGGCGATGCCGAGGATTTCGCCGCCCTTCAGCTCGAACGAGATATGCTGGAGTCGCACACCGTGCGCCTCTTCGGGGGTGAGCGAGAGATCGTTGACGACCAGGCGCGGTATCGTGGTCTGACGGCTCGCGGCCGATTTCACTTCCCTGATCTCCCCGCCAACCATCATGCGTGCGAGCGAGGCGGCGGTCTCGAGCCGGGGATTGCAGGTCTGGATTTTCCTGCCCCCGCGCAGGATCGTGGCAGTGTCGCAGAGCCGCTTCACCTCCTCGAGCTTGTGGCTGATGTAGAGGATAGCGCGGCCTTCAGCCTTGAGCCGCTCCAGCACGAGGAAGAGCTGGTCGGCTTCCTGCGGCGTCAGGACGGCAGTGGGCTCGTCCAGGATCAGGAATTTCGGATCTTGCATCAGCGCGCGGACGATCTCGATGCGCTGGCGCTCGCCGACGGAGAGCTGCCAGACCTCGCGCCTGGGATCGAGCGGCAGGCCATAGGTCTTCGACACTTGCTCCAGCCGCGCCGACATGTCTCTGAAGGATTCCTTGCCGTCGAGGCCGAGCGCGACATTCTCCGCCACGGTCAGATTGTCGAACAGCGAGAAGTGCTGGAACACCATGCCGATGCCGCGGCTGCGCGCCTCGGACGGGCCGGACAGCACGATCGGTGTGCCCCGCCAGAGGATCTCGCCGGCGCTCGGCTGGATCAGCCCATAGATCGCCTTCACCAGCGTCGACTTGCCGGCGCCGTTTTCGCCCAGCAGCGCGTGGATCTCCTTGGGCCAGATGTCGATGTTGATGGAATCGTTGGCAAGGAAATCCCCATAACGCTTGGTGAGCCCGACCGTGCTGAGCAACGGGGACTCGCCGGAATGCAGGCCGTTAGGCGTCGGATCTAACATTCGTTGATACGCTGGCATGGGATGACATGCCTCAATAGTGGGCTAGTTTGAACCGGTGCGTAAGGTGTGAAAAAGCGTCATCCCTTGCCCAACGCTTCGGCAGGAAGCTTGGTATCGCGAGTCGCGGCCGCTTCCAGGCCTATTCGGTCCTTGGACGGCCGGTGATCTCGCCTTCCGCACTGCGGCTGTTGCAAATTTGTGACGGTCTACGCCAAATCGGAACTCGTTGTGCAGGGCTTGATGTGAAGTTGAGCAAATTCGCATCGTCGCTCGCAAGCTTCGGCCGGTGGTGACGGCGATCGTCTCCGATCGTTGCGGTCGAATTGTTGTTTCAGCGCAAAAGGCAAGCGGAATCAAACGGGAATGTTCGGCAATGGCATCCGCCTGCTGCTGTCGATCGTCGGGAAGGCTGCCGCATAAAATCCCGTAAGATTTGGCTGCGTCACGCCGCGCGCTGCCGAAACAAGCGGCATGCCTTGAAAAAAGTTGAGGCTTCTCACCACGGGACTTCGGCGCAAGGGTCGCATCCAAGGGACGTTCATTTCTGCGCGTCCGAACTTGGGGGTTTTCAGGATGTCGTTTCGTTTCAAGGCAATTGCAGCAACGGCGCTGTCACTTGCTACGCTGGCCATCGGTGGCTGGGCTCACGCGGCGGATCTGCCGGTCAAGGCGGCCAAGAAGGCGGCCGACCTACCGTTCTTCCTAGTGATCGACAACCGCGTGTCGTTCTCCTGGATGCCCAAGGGCACCGACCCCGGCATGTGGAGCGTCCGTCCCGACGGCAGCATCAACGGCACCACCGCCAAGCAGGTCTACTCCTTCACGCACTTCGACCTCTGGGCCTACGGCACCAACTTCTTCACCATCTCGATGTTCAAGTCGGGCCATAACGATCCTGCTTCTCCCTGCACCGCGCCCGGCGTGACCATCACCGGCGGCGCCGGCGACTGCGCCGGTGCAACTGAGATCTATGGCCTGTTCCGCTCGACCTTGGGCTGGAACGAGCTGTTCAATACCAAGACCTTCACCATGGGCCCGCTGCACAACATTTCGTTCGAAGTCGGCATGGACGGCAACAGCGAGAACACCTTCCTCGCACCCGCCAAGCGCGATGTCGTCGCCGGTCTGCAGTTCGCGTTCGACCTTCCCTACAAGGGCTATATCAACGTCGCTCCGTTGATGTACTGGGAGTTCTCGAACCACAACGCCTTCACGCAGTGCGGCCTGTTCGGCGCGGGTACGCCCGGCGTGACCTGTAACTCCGACGGCAACGTCAGCTACAACCCGACATGGGCTGTCGAGATCAACTACTACATGGATCTCGGATTCCTGCCGCCGAACATGCAGTTCTGGTCGATCAGCGGCCGCGCCGGCTGGTATGGCCCGAAGGGCGATTCGAACGGCCTTGCTGCGCTCTCAGGTATCGGCCGGTTCTCGACCGCCTCGAAGACCGAGCTGAACAGCGAACCGATCCGCCTGACCCTTGACGCGTCGAAGGCGGTCTGGGGCGACAAGTACTCACACTTCGTCGACCTCTGGGTCGCCTATCGCTACTGGCAGAACAAGTTCGGCCTCGACCATAACGCCATGCCGGGCGTCTGCACGGTCGCCGCGACCGGCCAGAGCACCAAGAGCTGCACCGAGTCCACGGTCTACGGGGGCGTCACCGTGAAGTTCTGATGGGGTACGCAGGCGTGGCGCTGCGCGGGACTGCGCGGCGCCAGTCGTGTAGGGTAGGGGGACTTGTCCGCCGTGGCTCGAAGAGCGAAGGCGGAAGCCTGCGATCTCGAGTTCGTGGCATTGTCTACTTCTTCCACACGCCCTCGTGCAGCGCTTCGGCCTCGTTCTCAAGCAGCGGCCCCACCACCTTCGTCGGCCGCTGGCCGCTCGCAAACACCTCACGGCAGGGCAGGTCGAGCGTCGGGTTCTCCGGGTGGTTGCCGGTGACGCCGCGCAAGCGGTGTTCGCTGAGGCCATAGACCACGCGCCCGATGCCGGCCCAGTAGATCGCGCCGGCGCACATCGCGCAGGGCTCGGCGGAGGAATAGAGCGTGGCTTTCGCCAGCACATCGCGACCGAGCCTGCGGCAGGCCTGGGTGGCCGCGAGGCGCTCGGCATGGGCGGTGCCGTCGCGATCCGGCATATAGCCGTTCTCGGCCTCGATCAGCACCATGCCGTCGGCATCGACGACGATGCAGCCAAAGGGGTGGTTGCCATGGGTGAGGGAGCGGCGGGCGACCGCGAAGGATAAACGCAAAAAGTGCTCGTCGCGCTCAATTGCGCCGCTCATCGCTGCTCCAGGGTCAGTGTCCCGCCATATGCCGGCCGACCTCGGTGAGATCGGCTTCGCTGGTCCGTGCTTCATACACGAATTCGCCGTGGAACATCACCACCAGCCGATCGGACAGTTCCAGCAGTTCGTCGAGATCCTCGCTGACCAGCAACACTGCAGCGCCGCGGTTGCGCGCGGCCATGATCTCGGCATGGATCTGCGCCACCGCAGCGAAATCGAGACCGAAGCAGGGATTGGCCGCGATCAGCACTTCGACATCGCCCGCAAGCTCGCGGGCGAGCACGGCGCGCTGGACGTTGCCACCCGAGAGCGCCGAGATCGGTGTCTCCGGAGTGCGGGTCTTGATCTTGTACTGTCCGATCTTCCTCTTGGCGTCGTCACGGAAAGCGCTGCGGTTGAGCCACCAGCCGCCGCTGGCAAAAGGTGCGCGGTCGAATTCGCGGAAGGCGATGTTGTCGGCAACGCTCATGCCGCCGACGCAGGCGTTCTTCAGCGGCTCCTCCGGCAGGAGCGACATCTTGTGGCGCCGCATCTCCTCGCGGCTGGCGTGATAGGGATCGCCGGCAACGCGCACTTCGCCGCTTTCGGCTTCGCGCTGACCCGCCAAAACCTCGACCAGCTGCCGCTGGCCGTTGCCGGAGACACCGGCGATGCCGACGATCTCGCCGGCCCGCACGGTGAGGGAGACGTCATGCACGGCGATCGCGCCGGCGTCGTCAAGAGCGCGAATCTTTGCCAACTCCAGTCGTGCTTGTCCGGCTTCGCCTGTGCGCGGCGGCTGCACGGTCAATTCTTCGGCGCCGATCATGGTGCGCGCCATCGCATCCGGCGTGAGCTCCGCGACTTTGCCCGCTCCCGCGAGCTTGCCACGGCGCAGGATCGTGACCTCGTCGGCGAAGGCCATGACCTCGCGAAATTTGTGCGTGATCATCAAAATGGTCAGCTCGCCCCTGACGACCATCTCGCGGAGCATGCCCAGCACCTCGTCCGCTTCTGCCGGCGTCAGCACCGACGTCGGCTCGTCCAGGATCAGGAAGCGGCGCTTCAGATAGAGCTGCTTGAGGATCTCGCACTTCTGCCGCTCGCCGGCGGAGATGTCGGACACCTTTGCGGCGAGGGGCACATTGAAGGGCATCCGCGCCAGGAATGCCTCGAGCTCTTTCATCTCCTTCGGCCAGTTCACCACGGCCGGCACGTCGTCGCGCGCCAGCACGAGGTTTTCGGCAACCGTCATGGCCGGCACCAGCGTAAAGTGCTGATAGACCATGCCGAGGCCGAGCGCATGGGCGTCCTTCGGATTGGCGATCGCCTGTTCGCGGCCGCCGATGAGGATGTCGCCCTCGGTCGCATGGTAGTAACCCATGATGCATTTGACGAGGGTCGACTTGCCGGCACCGTTCTCGCCGAGCAGCGCGTGGAATGAGCCCGGCCGCACCTTCAGCTCGACGTTATCCAGCGCCAGGAAATCGCCGAAGCGCATCGTCATGGCAATGGCGTCGACGCCGAAGGCGCCGACAAGCGGTGGCGGCTCGCCGATGATCACGAAATCGCTCCGATGAAGGCGTCCGAGGTCGAGACCGCACCGAACACGCCGCCCTGCATCTTGATCATCTTCAGCGCGTGGTCGTGGTTGCTCTTGTCCGTCGCGCCGCAGCAATCGTGCAGCAGCACACATTCGAAGCCGCGATCGTTGGCCTCACGCATGGTGGTGTGGACGCAGACGTCGGTAGTGATGCCTGTGAGCACGATGTTCTCGATGCCGCGCACGCGCAGGATCAGTTCGAGGTCGGTGGCGCAGAAAGAACCCTTGCCGGGCTTGTCGATGATGGGCTCTCCCGGCAATGGTGCAAGTTCCTCGATGATGTCCCAACCGGGCTCGCCGCGCACCAGGATGCGGCCACAGGGACCGGGATCGCCGATGCCGGCGCCGATCTGGCGCGAGCGCCAGCGCTTGTTGGCTGGAAGATCGGAGAGATCAGGGCGGTGGCCTTCGCGGGTATGGATGATATGAAAACCCTGCCTGCGCATGACCGCGAGCAGCTTTTTGATCGGCTCGATCGGTGCCCGCGTCAGCGAGAGATCATAGCCCATCTTGTCGACATAGCCGCCGACGCCACAGAAATCGGTCTGCATGTCGATGATGATCAGCGCGGTGTTTTGGGGGCGGAGGTCGCCATTGTAGGGCCAGGCGTAGGGCTCGGACTTGATATAGCGCTCGGGCATGATTTCACTCTCTAGCGGGTGATCGACAATTCGGCGGGAGCGCCGGTCAGCGTGCGCTTCGGCGAGCAGGTGATGATCATGATTGCCAGCGTCAGGATGTAGGGTGCAGCGTTGAAGAGGTGGTAGCCGGAGGTGATGCCGACCGATTGCAGTGCTGGTCCGAGTGCCGCGGCGCCGCCGAAGGCGAGCGAGGCCCACAGGCATAGCAGGGGATCCCAGCGCGCGAAGATCACAAGCGCGACCGCGGTGATGCCCTGGCCCGAGGAGAGACCTTCGTTCCAGCTTCCGGGATAGAATAGCGAAAGGAACGAGCCGCCGATGCCGGCAAGAAAGCCGCCGACCATGGTGGCGCGCAGGCGGATCAAGAGCACGGAGTGTCCCATCGCGCGCGCGGCGTCCGAGCTCTCGCCAGCGGTGCGGATCAGCAGGCCCCAGCGCGTGGTGCGGAAGGCCCAATAGAGGATCGGCGCGAGCGCGACGCCGATCAGAAACAGCACGTTGACGCGTAGCGCGGCGCGGACTTGCGGGATATCGCTCCACCAGCCGAAATCGATCGCGGGCAGTCGCGGCGCTGTCGGCTCGATCAGCGGCTTGCCGAGATAGAAGGCAAGGCCGGTGCCGAACAGCATCAAGGCGATCCCGACCGCGACATCGTTGACTCGCGGCAACGAGCAGATGCCGGCATGCAATGCGCCGAGCAGCGCGCCAGTGACACCGGCGGCGAATACGCCGAGCCACGGCGATCCCGTGAGATAGGAGATACCATAGGCGCTCATCGCGCCCATCACGAGCGTGCCTTCGAGGCCGAGATTGATGCGGCCCGAACGCTCGGTGATGCATTCCCCCAGGCTCACGAACAGGAACGGTGTGGAGACACGAATGGCGCCGCCGAGCACGGCGAGCGGGACGGTCCAGAGTCCGATCGATCCGTCTGCCATCAGGATTTTCCCTTCAGGAATCCGATGCGCCCGTAGAGCGCATCGCTGGCGAGCACGAAGACGAAGATGATGCCCTGCAGTACCAGCACAGACGCGTCGGGCAATCCGAGGCGGCGCTGCAACAGGCCGCCGCTGGCGCTGATGCCGCCGAGCAGGATCGCGACCGGAATGATGGCGAGCGGATTTTGCCGTGCGAGGAAGGCGACAAGGATGCCGGTGAAGCCGTAGCCGGCGGCGAGGTTGGCGTTGGTGCGGCCTTGCACGGCGGCGACCTCGACCATGCCAGCAAGACCCGCAGCCCCGCCGGCGAGGAAGCAGATGGTGAGGATGAGCTTACTGACGCCGAGGCCGACGATCTTCGCGGCGCGGATGTTACCGCCGGCGACGCGCGCAGCGAAGCCGAACACGGTGTGATAGATCAGGATGTAGGCGGCGATTGCAGCGATCAGGCCGAACACGAGACCCCAATGCACGTCGGTGCCGGGAATCGAGCCGATCATGTTGGCGGCGCCGATCTCGCGGGTCGACGGTTTGTTGAGGCTGGCGGGATCCCGCATCATGCCTTCGACAAGATGATTGAGGATCGCGAGCGCAATGTAGACGAGCAAGAGGCTCGATATCGTCTCGTTGACGCCGCGATACTGCCGCAGCGCGCCCGCCAACGTGATCCACAAGCCGCCGCCGATCACGCCGGTGATGACCATCGCAATCTGCACGAGGAGCGGCGGCATGCCTTGAAGTGCGAGTGCTGCGCCCGTTGCCGACAGCGCGCCGATCAGCAGGGCACCTTCGCCGCCGATGATGACCATGCCGAGTTGCGCCGGGAGTGCTGTGCAGAGGGCGGTGAGGATCAGGGGCGCGGCTCGGGTTAGCGTGTTCTGCCAAGAGAACCAGGTGCCGAACGCGCCGTAATACATGTAGAAATAGAGGTCCAGCGGGTTCTTGCCGGACAGCATGACGAAGATGCCGAAGACCACGAGCGCGCCGGCGAGCGCTGCGCCCGGGATCAGGACGTATTCGATCGTGCCGCCGTGGCGCTGGAGGAAGCCCGGGTCGGCGGCCGGGGCAACTGCCCCGACCTCCTCGGCAGATTCCGCTGCTTCCGATGTCACGAAGTCGCTCCGATCACGCCCTCGACGAGATAGTCCATCTTCTCGAGCTCGGGATCCTTCTGGCCGCGATCGGTGCCGGCCGCGATCACCGTCTTGCCCTTGTTGTCGACCAGCCCGCCCTTGAAGATGGCGTAGCCCTCTGCCGACAGGAATTTTGCCTTGACGTCGTCGGCATGCTTGCGCGCTTCGGCGGAGACGACTTCGCCGTAGGGCGACGTCTTGACGATCTCTTCCTTGAGGCCGCCGCGGTAGAAGTTCGGGATGCTCTCGCCGGCGGCGATCATCTTCACGAACTTCGGATAGAGCGCTTCCCAATTCCATTCCGCGCCGGTGAGGTACGCCTTTGGCGCCAGCGGCGACTGGTTGGTGTGATAGCCGCAGACAAAGGCGCCGCGGCGGGCGGCGTTCTCGACCATGGTCTTGGGGCCGTCGACGTGGCAGGTGAGAACGTCGACGCCCTGGTCGATCAGGCTATTGGTGGCCTCGGCTTCCTTGACCGGCATCGACCAGTCGCCGGTGAAGATCACCTGTGTCGTCGCCTTCGGATTGGCGAGCCTGGCGCCGAGCGCGAAGGCGTTGATGTTGCGCAGCACCTGCGGGATCGGCTTGGCGGCGACGAAGCCGAGCTTGCCGCTCTTGGAGGTGTATCCGGCAATGATGCCCGAGATGTACTGGGCTTCGTCGATATAACCGAAATAGCTGCCTGCGTTCTTCGGGTCCTTGTCGGTCCAGAGGCCGCCGCAGTGCTCGAAGTGCAGCTTCGGGTACTTGGCGGCCATCTTGACCATATGCGGATTGTAGTAGCCGAACGAGGTCGGAAAGAGCAGGGTGGCGCCATCGAGATTGATCATGGACTCGATCGTCTTCTCGACCGCGTCTGTCTCGGGCACCTTCTCTTCCTCGACGACCTTGAGGCCCGGAATCTTCTTCAGCGCCGCCGCGCCCTGCGCGTGCGCCTGATTGTAACCGTAGTCGTCACGCGACCCGACATAGATGAAGCCAATGGTCGTCTCGGCCGCGAAGGCCGGGCGCATGCCCGTTGCCGCACCTAGGGTGAGGGCTGCGCCGCCCTGCAAAACTTGACGTCGTGAAATCCTGCCAAAATCCATTGCTCGCTCCCCTTGGCGGGTTGACCGCCTTGACCTCGCGGCTGCGCCGGTCTGGCGAAGCCCGGCTAAGATGTCGCAAGCTTCGTGCCAGAGGCCATGGGGCAAGCAATTTCATGTAAGTCTTTGAAAAAACAAGAGATACGATTGAGGGTCGGATCCTGGCCAGGAAGCTGATAGGTCATTTTATAGGCAGTATTCACTGATTGTATGCAATCTGGTTAAGCAGTCTTAACCAGCTTCTTGCCGGCGAAGAGATTGTGCGTCGCACCGATTCGCGCGCGGAGATCTCTATGCATGACGGAGCTGCCGCCGGCTCGAACATCACCCTTGGCTGGATGCGCGAGGGCAGACTGCGGTGCCCGCGCGGAGCGAGCTGGCTGCCTGCGACCGCACGTCATCGGGGTGAGATACGAATCGGACATGCTTGAAGTGGTGACCGCGATCGCCGGGTCACGAGACACCAGGCGCGTATGAACAGCGATATTTCCTTGCCGTCACATCATGAAAATCGGTTTTACCAGGGCATGGTTGCGACCCTGGTCGCGAATGCTCTGCAGGCGGTCAATTTTCTCGGCGATCGGTTCCTGAGGAAGTCGCATCATTCATTGTCGGTCATCGAGGATCTCTATCGGCACGCAATGGACAGCGCCTTTTCGGCGACCGAGGCTTTTCTCGTCACGGGCGCACCGCACGCGTCCGCTTATTACCCGCGGGATTTTGCCTGGTTTTATCCCGATGTTCTCGATCCGGAGACCATCATGGATGCGCAGGATGCGGTGCGTCGGGCCCGCCTGCTCGAAAAGAGCGTTCGCCTGTTGCTCGAGGCAGTTCGCGCCGACGTCGTCACGACGACCATCGTCCCGGCGGGGCGCGGTCGCTACCTCGGAGTGAACTATTTCTCGCGCCCCTCGGACACGCTGCTCGGTATTCTGGCCGGCCTCCAGCAGATGATCTCTGCGGAGGAGCGGGCGTCGTCCTATCTGGCGATGTCGCAATGCGCGCGTGCCGGCCGCCTGTTGCTGGCCGAATATGGCGCCGATCTGAACCGCGCGATCCTGAAGCTCGCGAGCGACCTCGAGCCGTTCGAGGCTGACGGCACCCGATATTTGCTGTGCGACGCCAGTGGGCCGCGCTCTGCGGCAACCGACACGCGCGCGGAGCGCAGACGTTTTGTCACCAATGCCTGTGTGTACACGACCTTCGTGTGGGGCGTAGAGCTAGGTGCGGTCGACGAGAACGAGCTGAAGCGGCGGCTCGGGCGCGATCTTGCGCAGTACAAGAAGGATCTGTTCCGCGTGTTCGGCAGGGAGGGCTATATCAGGCATTCGCTGGATAGCACGGCGGGCGCGCCGGCATCTTTGGTCGCGCTGGATTTCGTCAGCGTGCATCGTGGCTTCTGGGATCTGAACGATGCGAGCGAGCGTGCGCTGTTTGCTGCTACGACGGATCTGATCATCTCCGAGCCGCGCTTCCGCATCCCCAACACATTCCACTTCTTCGTCTCCGCCCGTAATCCGCGGAACAAGATGATCCACAAGATTGCGGCGCCCGCTTACCAGGGACGCTCCTCCTGGCCGACCTTCAACGTCGAGTTCGCTGACCGCATGCTGGACTTCGACGAGTTCGCGGGTAGCGAGAAATACCGCGCTTGTGCGCAAGC
Organism: Bradyrhizobium sp. T-1; assembly: GCF_053592855.1. Classification (NCBI taxonomy): domain Bacteria; kingdom Pseudomonadati; phylum Pseudomonadota; class Alphaproteobacteria; order Hyphomicrobiales; family Nitrobacteraceae; genus Bradyrhizobium; species Bradyrhizobium sp. T-1. The sequence goes on from NZ_CM132115.1 coordinate 2,762,656, forward strand.
GATCTTGAAGGACATTCGCACCGCGACCGAGGTCCACGGTGGCTATCAGGAATTGATCTCCGAGCAGGGGCTGAAATATCGTACCTGGGCGTATCAGGGTGCGGTGGCCCACTCCTGGTTCCCGCGTTTCCTGTCGGTCTGGAGGAGGGCGTACGGAACGGCCTTGGTCCACTGGAACGATTAAGCCGCGATCTTCCCGCGGCCGGCCGCATCGGAACGTCAGGCCGAATCCGCAGCAAGCCGTTGATCGCAGTCGAGAAGCGCCCGCTGCTTGCGACAATAGGTCTCTGCTCGCTGTCATAATCTCGTAACCGAAGTGACACGGCGTAGCAGCACGTCTGACAAGCGCGCCTCTTAACCTGACATGCGTTGAAACAATTTCTCTGCATTCAGGAAATGAACGGAGGGGTGCACAATGCTTTCAAAAACGACACGGCGTCTGCGTGACCGTACCGTGGTGACGGCCGCGATCCTGTCACTGATGGGACATGACGTTTATGCGATGGACAATGTACTCGGCGGTAGCAACAAGAATGGCGACCGCACCGAGAGCCCAATCAAACATGTGATCGTCATTCTCGGCGAAAACCGCACCTTCGACCACGTCTTCGCCACCTATGAGCCGCGGCACCCGGGCGAACGCGTCGACAATCTGCTCTCCAAGGGCATCATCACCAGGGACGGTCAGCCCGGTCCGAATTACGCCAGGGCCACGCAGTTCTCCACTGTCGTCAACAATACCTACTCGATGAATCCGACGCCTAAGACGCCGTATAACCACACGACCAACAAGGTGCAGACGCCCGGCACCTCCTATGCGCCGCAAACCTGCTACACCTCCGTCGATCAGGCTGCGCTCAATGGCCCGGGATGTCTCGCCACGCTCCAACTCGCGCAGCAAGGGGATTACGGTCTGAAGCAGCAGGATTTGCCACTGCTGACGACCGGTGCGACCGGCCTGCCGGGCAATTCGCCCGACACGCGCATCCTGGACGCCGACAACCTGCCGAACGGTCCCTATCCCCTCGTGACCCTGGCGCAGGGCGGCGAAACTCCGTCCAGCCTCTACAAGACCTATGGCGGCAGCCCGGTGCACCGCTTCTACCAGATGTGGCAGCAGCTCGACTGCGACGTCGCCAAGGCGACACATCACAATCCAAGCGGCTGCCAGGCCGATCTCTTCACCTTTGTGGAACAGAGTGTCTCGTCGGGCAGCAATGGCAATGCGACCCCGCACGCGCTGAAGGAAGGCGCCATCGCGCTCGGCTTCTATAACGTCGCCAAGGGCGATGCGCCCTATCTGACCGAGCTTGCGCGCAAATACACGCTCAACGACAACTTCCATCAGAGCGTGATGGGCGGCACTTTCGCCAATCACATGATGATCGGCTACGCCGACGCGCTCTATTATGCCGACGACAAGGGCGATCCTGCCAAGCCCGACTACGTGCTCGTGCCTGGTTCCAACCCGCCGCAATATGTCAACGAGATCGAAAATCCCAACCCGGCGCCTGGTACCAACAACTGGTATCTCAACGACGGCTATGGCGGCGGCAGCTATTCGAACTGCTCGGATCCCAGCCAGCCGGGCGTGGGTCCGATCGTTACCTATCTCAACGCGATCCATGTTTCGCCGCGCTGTGCGCCGAACGCCTATTATCTGCTGAACAACTACGTTCCGGCCTTTATCGGCAGCGGTGCGACTGACCCGATCAACAATGGCCCGTTCACTCTGCCGCCGGTCATCAAGCAGCGGCATATCGGCGATGCGCTGACCCAGGCCGATGTCTCCTGGGCCTATTTCGGCGAGCGCTGGAATGACTTCAAGACGGCCCCCGGAGAAGGTACTAACTTCGGCGCGCTGGACCCGGTCGCCTATCTCTACTGCAATATCTGCAACCCGTTCCTGTTCTCCGCTTCGGTCATGACCCATGCGGCGCAGCGCGATGCGCACATGAAGGACACGCTCGATCTCTATGACGCCATCGCCAATGGCAATCTCCCCGCCGTGTCGTTCGCCAAGCCGAGCACCTTCAACGACGGTCATCCGGCCTCGTCCCGTGTCGACCTCTTCGAGGCCTTCACCAGGAAGATCGTCGATCAGGTGAAGTCCAACAAGGAGCTGTGGAAGTCGACCGCGATCGTCATCACCATGGACGAGGGCGGCGGTTACTACGACTCCGGCTATGTCCAGCCGGTCGACTTCTTCGGCGACGGCACGCGTATCCCGCTTCTCGTCGTCTCGAAATACTCGCGCGGCGGTCATGTGTCGCATGAATATGGTGACCACGTCTCGATCACCAAGTTCATCGAACGCAACTGGCGCCTCAAGCCACTCGGGCCCAAGACGCGTGACGCCTTACCGAATCCGATTGCGTCTGACGACAATCCCTACGTTCCCGTCAATCGGCCCGCGATCGGCGATCTCTTCGGCAACTTCAACTTCGCCGATCGTCACGACGACGATAACGATCAGGACTGACCGGGGCCGATAGCTTGATCAGCATGACCCGGCGGCTGCCCAGCCGCCGGGCCAATCCCGTCTCAACCGTTGCAGGGAGCCATACGCGTGGAAGCCACAGGACGGTACGCCGCCAGCGCCGCTTCGATCGAGGCGGCGCGCCGTGCCTTTGCAAGCGGCGATCTGAGCTCCACCGAGACGATCTGCGCAAAGGTGCTCGCAGGCAATTCGACGGATTGGCGCGCCTGGGCACTTCTGACGGAGACCGCGCTGATGCGTGATCGCCTGGATGCGGCAGCGGTAAGCGCGGAACGCGCCGTCGCTTTCGCTCCGACCAACCCGATTGCGCTGGTGTTGCGTGCGAAATGCCTGTTCGTGACGGGGGAGGCGCGCCAGGCCAGTGCAGCGACGGAAGCGGCGGCCAGGCATGCCGGTGAGGAGCCGGACGCGCTCGACGCAGTTGGCGCCATGTTTGGCCTGCTCGGGCTTCAACAGCAGGCGAGGGAGCTTTTTCGCCGCGCTGTCGCCCTGAAGCCCGGCGTTCCGCAGTATCTGTTCAATCTGGCCGCCGCCGAGCGGATGATCGGCGCACTCGGCGACGCGGAAGTGCATTGCGATGCGGCGATTGCATGCGACCGTCGCTACGGATTGGCCCACTACCTGCGTTCGGACCTGCGAATCCAGAGCAGCGACCACAACCATCTCGACGAGATGGAGGCCGTGATCGCCGAAGGACGTTTGTCGGCGCCGAGCGAAATCATGCTGCGCTTTGCGCTCGCCAAGGAGTGCGAGGATCTGGAGCGTTGGGACCGCGCTTTCGCGCATGTCGAGGCCGGCTGTAACTTGCAACGTCGGTCGCTACCGCGCGATCCCGCCGCCGAGATCGGCGCCGTCGATGCGATCATCCAGGCGCACACGCGATGTTGGATCGAAGCTGCGCCGCGTGGCTACGCCAATGCCGCGCCAGTCTTCGTCACCGGCCTGCCACGCACCGGTACCACACTGGTGGAGCGGATTATCGCGAGCCACTCGGCGATGCATTCGATAGGCGAGACCAGCGCGTTCGCTGCAGAGGTGCGCCGCAGCATGGCGGAACGTCCAAGGGGACGCGACCTCGAGGATATCGGCAGGCGCTACCTTGATCGGGCCACGGCGCTCCGCGTGCCGGACAATGTCCGCTTCGTCGACAAGACATTAGAAAATTACCTTTATTGCGGCCTCATCCACGCGGCGCTGCCTTCGGCGAAGGTAATCCTCGTTCAAAGGCATCCGATGGATGCGTGCTGGGCGATCTACAAGGCGCACTTCCGCAACAAGTTCACCTTCTCATATGATCAAACCCAGCTTGCGGATTACTATCTCGCTTATCGCCGCCTGACGCGGCACTGGCGCGCCGAGTTGCCGTCGGACGTTCTCATGGAGGTCAACTACGAGGACGTTGTTCGGGATCAGGCTGCGGTGAGCCGGGACATCATCCGGTTTTTGGGGCTTCCCTGGGAAGATGGTGTGATGCGTTTTCACGAAAGCCCGGCACCATCGGCGACTGCCAGCGCCGTTCAAGTGCGCCGCCCGATCTACGCATCCTCGGTCGGGAAATGGCGCCACCATGCCGAGCGATTAGGGCCGCTCCGCGAACGCTTGGCGCGCGAAATTCCGGAGGCGGAACTGGTATGACAATGCGTCAGCTACTCTTGCTCCCCGTGATCGTGTCTGCCATCGTTCTGGCCTCTGGTCGAACTGCGTCGTCCGAGGTGAAGGTCGCAGGCCGGTCGGATGCGGTCCATCTCGAGGTGCACGAGGCCTCCCTCCATGACGTGTTGGCCGCGCTGCAAGAGCGGTTCAATCTGCGCTATCGCACGGTCGGCGCGCTCGAGGTGCAGATGACGGGCGTCTTCGATGGACCGCTGCGGCGCGTGGTCGCCCGACTCCTCAGCGGCCATGATTATGCGATGCAGGTCACCGCCGACGGCGTCGACGTCCTAGTGCTGGCATCGCAGGGCCCAAGCGCGACCGTTGTCGCTGCGGTAACGCCTGCAAGCGCTGCTCGGCCGCCGCTCACGGCGGCCGAGCTTAAGCACTACGAAAGCGGACACCTGCGCTAGCGGCGGGACGAGCCCGCCTCAGCCCGCGGTCACATCCACCAACTCGCCACCTTCGAGAATCTTGGCCGCCTTGGCGCGGTCAAGATCGCCTTCCCAGGCGGCGACCACCACGGTCGCCACGCAATTGCCGATGAGGTTGCCGACGGCACGGGCCATGCCGATGAACCAGTCGACCGACAGCACGAGCACGAGGCCGATCGCCGGAATGCTCGGCACCGCGTTCAGCGTCGCGGCCAGGATCACGATCGCCGAGCCCGGCACGCCGTGCGCGCCCTTCGAGGTGATCAGCGAGACTCCCAGCACCAGCAGCAGATCACCGAGGGACAGCGGCGTATTGGTGGCCTGCGCGATGAACACGACGGCGAGCGTGAGGTAGATCGAGAAGGCGTCGAGGTTGAAGGAATAGCCGGTCGGAATGACGAGGCCGACGACGGAGTCCTTCACGCCCATGCGCTCGAGCTTCTTCATGATCTGCGGCAGCACGGCGTCGGACGAAGCGGTCGCGAGCACGATGGTCAATTCCTCACGTAGGTAGGCGAGGAATTTCAGGATGTTGATTCCGGCGAGCGCCATCACGCCGCCGAGCACGCCCAGCACGAAGATGCCGACCGAGGCATAGAACAGCATGACCAGAGAGACGAGCTGCTTCAGTGAGCCGACGCCGTATTTGCCGACGGTATAGGCGACCGCGCCCAGCACGCCGAGCGGGGCGACCCGCACCACCAGGCCCATGACGCGGAACAGCACCGTGGAGGCCGCATCGATCATCGACGTGACAAGCGCGCCTTTTTCGCCGCCGACCAGCGCCAGGCCAACACCGAACAGGACCGCGAAGAACAACACCTGGAGCACGTCGTTCCGCGACAGAGCGTCGAACGAAGTGGTCGGGATCACGTTCATCAGGAAGGCGCCGATGCCACCACCTGACAGCTTGTGGGCATTGTCGGCGTAGCTGCTGAGCGCCTTGGCGTCGAGCGTCGAGGGATCGATGTTCATGCCGTGGCCGGGGCCGAAGAGGTAGGCGAGCAGCAGGCCCACCACGAGCGCGACCGTCGTCATGACTTCGAAATACAGCAATGCCTTGACGCCGACCCGGCCGACCTTCTTGAGATCGCCGGCACCGGCAATGCCGTGGACGACAACGCAGAACACGATCGGTGCCACGATCATCGAGATCAGCTTGAGGAAGGCGTCGCTGAGGATCTTGAGGCTGATGGCAAAGTCCGGAGCGGCTACGCCGAGGACGATGCCAAGCATCAGCGCGGCCAGGACCTGGACGAACAGCGAGGCGTAAAGCGGTTTTGGCTCGGCGGCGGGTGCCGCGGCGATGGTCGACATGGTGGATTCCCCGGTTTGACGCGATTTGGACGTCAAAAGGAGCAACAACCGTGCCAGATTGTCGCGATGTCCGCGGCGGATGGTCCATTCCGCCGCTTTCGCCGTGCTGTCGAACCTGCGCGTCGGCGTCGGGAAACCGCCAGGGCGCGCGATCGGTCGTTCAGGACCGCCAGCCCCTGAAGCGCCCCCGACGCCCATTGTTGCGGCGCGCTGCCTCAAGTCTCGGCTTGACCCTCCAATCCGCCCGATGTCAGACTTATGACATGAGTACAGCAAAACGACAGATCGCCAGCCTTCGTGACGAGTATGCCGAGATGACGCGGCAGCGCATCGTTGCGGCGTTTGTCGAGGCTCTGGAGGATGAAGCTGTCGACGACATTTCCATGGCGGCGGTGGCCAAGCGCGCGAAGGTGGCTGAGCGGACCATCTACCGGCACTTCAAGACCCGCGCGGAGCTGTTCGCGGCGGCCGGCGAATGGATCGAGGACAACGTCTTCAGCTATATTCCCTTCACTTCGCCCGACGAACTGCCCGAGATTTTCCGCAAGCTGTGCAAGCGGTTCGACCGTCATCCGCATCTGGCGCGCGCCATTGCGATGACGCGGGCAGGGCGCCGGGTGCGCGCCGGCTTCCGGCGGCACCTGATCGACCAGCATCGCAAGGCGATGGCACCGCTGGTGCGGCATCTCCCCGCCAAGGACGTCCGCCAGGCGGAGGCACTCGCGTCCTATCTCAACAACGTGCTGGCCTGGAATGCGATGCGCGAGGATTTTGGCATGACCAGCAGCGAGATCGCCGATGCCATCGAGTGGGCGCTCACGACCCTTCTGAAAGACGTTCGGCAGCGCGATGCCGCCGCCGCGCGCAGCGGCAGGGCCGGTCAAAAGGCCGGCAAGACGCCGCGGAAGCGGACCGCGGCTGCGAAAGCACCAGCATAGAGTGAGGCAGACCATGAATGCGAGACCCGACGATCTCTTGATCAACGCGCCCGACGAGGTTCGCATTCGCCAGGACCTGGTGCTGACGGCGCTCGGTCGCCGCCCGGCAGATCGCGCCTTGCGGGTCGGCAGGTTGCTCGACGTGCACAGCCGCACCTGGAGCGGGGATCAGGAGATCGTTTTCAAGGGCCGGCGTATTGCGTGGGTGGGGCCAGCCGGAAGCTATCCCGGCGAGATCCGCGAGCGCGTGCACCGGCCGGATCTCGCGGCCGTCCCCGGCTTTGGCGAGGTGCACAAGCATATCGAAAGCTCGCACCTGACGCCGGAATGGGAGGCGGCGCTGGTGCTGCCGCATGGCAATACCTGGACCTGCGAGGCAAGCCACGAATTCTCCAATGTCGATGGTGTACGCAATCTCGAATTCTGGTTCGAGGCACGCAAACGCGGCTCGCCGCTCAAGATCTTTCCGCAGCCCGGCTCGGCGGTGCCGCCGACCGCGTATGAATGGGGCGGCGGCTGGTATGGCCGCGACGAGCAGGCGCGCTTCATGAGCGAAAGCCTGATGGTCACCGGCCTCGACGAGGTCATGGACTGGCCGGCGGTGTGGAATCCCGACAACCCGTCCTATAAGCGGCTCTGGGGAATGATCGAGGCCACGTTCGCGGCGCGCGGCGTCGTCGAGGGGCATGCCTCGGGCTTGCGGGATCTGCCTTCCATCAACGCCTTTGCCGCAGCCGGGCTTGCATCCGACCATGAAGTGCAGACCCCGGAGGAGACCTGGGACAAGCTCACGCGCGGCCTGTTCGTCGAGCTGCGCGTCTATGCCATGGACGAGATCGTCAAATGGTTGCTTGCGAAGGGTTTGCAGGACTGGTCGCAGATCGCGTTCACAACGGATGACCGAAGTGCCAGTCATACGCTGGAGCTCGGCGCCAGCGATCACAATGCGCGGGTCGCGATCGCGGCCGGCTTAACGCCTGAAATCGCCATCCAGTGTCTCACCATCAATCCGGCGCGGCACATGCGGCTCACGCCGTTCGTGGGCAGCCTGTCTCCCGGGCGCTTCGGCGATGTCGTGCTGCTGTCGGATGTTGCCAAGCTCGAGATCGCGGAGGTGTGGGCCGACGGCGCGCAGGTCTCCGATGGCAAGCGTTATCTCGGCGAGGTGCCGGCGATCGCATGGCCGGAGTGGGCGACCAGGACGGTCAACATCAAGCGCACGATCAAGCCTGAGGATTTCGAGCTGCGGGCCGAGCCTGGCCGGGCCACGATGAAAGCGGCGGTGATCCGCCCTTTCCATTGGCATCCCGAGTTCTACACGCTCGAATTGCCGGTGCGCGACGGTGCCGTGCAGCGTGACGAGAGCGAGGCCATCACCAAATTTGCCATCGTCGACCGCTTTTCCGGCAATGGGCATGTTGCAAAGATGTTCTGGCGCGGTTGCGGACCGCGCACGCCGGAGACGGCGGTCGCCTGCTCGGTGGCGCACGACAAGCACAATATCTGGGTGGTCGGCTCGTCCGACGCGGCGATGGCAAAGGCGGTGAACGCGCTGATCGAACTTCAGGGCGGATGGGCGCTGGTGCGAGAGGGCGAGCTCGTCGCCACCGTGCGCTTCGAGGTCGGCGGGCTGATGAGCTGTCGCTCGGCGCAAGCGCTCGATGCCGACATGCAGGCGCTCTACGCGGAGGGACGCAAGGTCGACTGGATGTATGAGCCGACGTTCCGGCCGCGCTGGTATCCGGGATTTCCGGAGCGGCTGATGTTTGCGACGCTGACTTGCGCGCCGTGGAGCTGGGTGCTGGTAGCGCCGTGCGAGCAGGCACCGCTCGGTTTCATCAATGTGCAGACCGGCGAAGCGCACCCGGTGGTCTGGTAGGGGAGAACTGGGATGGACGAGATGACGAAGCCGCAGGCCGCTTCCGCAGAGCCGGCGCCGCGCGCTGTGGCCGGACCGCTCGATCGCTTCTTTGGCCTCACCGAGCGGGGCACGAGCGTCGGCCACGAGGTGATGGCCGGAGCGACCACGTTCGCAGCGATGGCCTATATCATCGCCGTGAACCCGGCCATCATGTCCAATGCCGGAATGGATCGCGCCGATCTCGTCAGCGCCACGGCGCTCGCCGCGATCTTCGGCTCGGTGATGATGGGGCTTTGGGCCAATCTCCCGCTCGCGGTTGCGCCCGCGATGGGGTCGAATGTCATCTTCACCTATGTCATCGTCAAGCAGATGGGCATGCCCTGGCAGGGTGCGCTTGCCATGGTTGCTTTGACGGGCGTGCTGTTCCTGATCCTCAGCCTGTCGAAGCTGCGCGAGAAAGTTGCGAAGGACGTACCGGAAGCGCTGAAGATCGGCATCCAGGCGGCAGTCGGAACCCTCATCGTCTTCATCGCGCTGCGCGGCGCCGGATTCGTCGTCCAGAATCCGTCGACCTACATCGCCATGGGATCCCTGCGAAGCCCGGCGGTGCTGTTGACGCTGTTCGGCCTCCTGCTCACGCCGGTGCTGGTGGCGCGCCGGGTGCCGGCGGCGCTGATCCTGTCGATCGCGTTGTTGACCCTGATCGGCTTTTTCGTTCCCGGCGCCAATGGTAAGATGGTGACATCGATGCCATCGGCCATCCTGTCGTGGCCGCGCTGGCCGACCAGCACCTTCATGGCGCTCGACGTCGGCTATCTCTTCAGCCATTTCGTCGTGGCGTTGCCGCTGCTGTTCTATTTCCTCTGCGCCGAATTCTTTTCGACCCTGGGCACGCTGATTGGCGTCACGGGTGCGGCCAATCTGCGCAAACCCGACGGCTCGATCCCGAACGCCACCGCCGCATTTGCGACCGATGCAACGGCGTCCATCGTCGGTCCGCTGCTCGGCACGTCGGTCGTGACGGCCTATATCGAATCCATCACCGGCGTACAGGCCGGAGGGCGTACCGGCCTGACCTCGGTGACGGTGGCGGCGTTCTTTTGCCTCGCTCTGTTCTTCTGGCCGATCTTCGTCATCATCCCGCCGCAAGCTACCGCCCCCGCGCTGGTGCTCGTCGGCGTGCTGATGATGCAGGGTCTCGCTCGCATCGACATGACCGATCTCGTCAATGCGGTTCCGATCGTGCTGACGCTGCTGGTCACCGTGCTGACCAACAACCTTATCAACGGGATGGCCTTGGGCACGCTGAGCTACGTCGCTCTGGAAGTGGCGGTCGGCCGGCGGTCGCAGATTCCGGCGATGGTGTGGGGGCTTGGCGTCGTGTTCATCGCCTACGCGATCGTGATCGCGCAGATATTTTGACGCAAGTGTTACGCCGCGAGATCCAGTAGCCGACACGATCCGCGCACCAGCGCCTTGCGTCCCATCGGCGTCATCGCTGGCACGCCGTCAGCGATGACGACGAGACCAAGCTTGACGAGGCTGTCGACCAGATAGGCCTTCGAAAGACGACTGTTCGTGAGAGGGTTACGAAGCGTACGCAAAGCAGCCCATTGATCCGGCGAAAGATCGAAGTCGAAATCGTCGTTCATGTTGCCTCGAGCGATAGTCACGTTCGCGCGCCCCTGTTAGCGGCGCTGCATGAAGACCATGCGACGACAATGAGTCGGGAATTCGGTGAGCTGTCGAGAACGTCTCTTCACGAATTGCCGCAGTCTGTTGCGCCACAATAGTTAAGATCGCATGGAGGGGATTATCGTCCGGATCGCTGATCACTAATTGATGATGTTCATTTGATGTTGCGCTGCGACAGCCGCAGTGCATGGAAAGCGCTGCTGTCTCATTCTGCGTCGCGATATGCACAGAACGCGATATGCACACAGAATTGGTGAGACGCTGGGTTCGTGACTCTGCTAGGCTGATTCTTGGGGAATGGCTTCACACGACAAGGAGTGTGAGTGCATGAACAGGCTGGTGGAAATTCGCTGTCAGGAATCCCTGTGCCGGGAGCGGGCCGCGCGCGATTTTGAGCGTCGGGTGTTCTGGCTCGCGCAGGCCCAGGAATGGGAACAGCGTGCGCTCGACGAAATTGCCTATCACTTTCGCGAGTGCAACGTCGCTCACGCGGAGCTTGCGCGAAACTGACGTTCGCTGCCAGTCCGAGACCTACTGATATGTCGCAACGATATCGGACACTGCGCGCTCGAGCTGCTGCGCGGTGGCGCACTGCCGCACCACGCTGCAAAAGGTCGCATAGCGCGGCATCTCTGAATCGCCAAAGCCCCAAGCGAGCCGTCCTTCGGGATTGAGCCAGACCAGCCGTTTCGAGCGTTCGGAGATTCGGCGCAGAATATCTGCGCGCGGATCGAGATTGTTGCTGCGGGCGTCGCCGAGCACGATCACCGTGGTCTGCGGTGTCAGCGTGCTCATGAAATCGTGCTCGAAATCGACCAGCGAAGAGCCGTAGTCGGACGAGCCGAAGCCGACCTTGGACATGATTTCGGCCATCGCCTCTTCGGGCGGCTTCTTTTCCAGGATCTCGCTGACCTCGATCAGATGGGACGAGAATGCAAAGGAGCGGACGTCGTCGACGACCTCATGCAGCGAGTGGATCAGGAGCAGGAAGAAATCAGAAACCTGCGCGACCGAACCGGAGACGTCGCACAGTGCCACGATCTTCGGCCGGTCGCGGTGCTTGCGCTTCCAGGCGGTGAGGAAGGGGACGCCGCCCCAGGCGGCGTTGCGGCGCAGCGTACGGCGGACGTCGAGATGACCGCGGCGCTGGCGCTTGCGCGGCTTCGAATAGCGCTCACGCAGGCGGCGCGCGATCTGGCGGATGAGAGCGCGCATCTCCGCGACTTGGCGCCGCTCGATGCGAGACAGCGGTGCGTTGCGCAGGATTTCGTTGCGGAGGTTTTCGGCCTCCTCTCGGGCATAAAGCGCTAGTCCGTGAGAGACGGTGTCACGGACCGCTTCGCGTAGGGCGTCGAGCGCGGCGCGCAGGCGCTCGGCCAGCGACGGGTTCGTCCCGGTGAGCTCATCGAGATCGTCGCGCAGGCGCTGGAGGCCCATGGCGTCGAGGATGCGGCTGGAGAAGATGCCGCGTTGGGTCGAATAGCGAATGTCGGACAGGGAGGCTGCACCGGAGGCGCTGGCGATCGCGGCTGAGATCGCGTTGCGATCCTGCGAGAGCAGCATCTGCGCTAGCGAGCCTAGCCCCTCGGGAGGCTGGCCTTCGCCGGGTTCGCTGACCGAGCCGGATGATGGCGACTGATCCGGGCTCGGTGAAGCGTCGTCTTCGTTGTTCGCCTCAGGCTGATCCTGGCGCGGCTCCGGCTGGCTGAAGAACAAGTCAAAGCAGTCACCAAGCGCGAGCTTCTCGTCCTGCGACTTGGCGAGCGTCAGGAGCAGCGCGTCGCGCAGAATGGCGCGGTCGGTGATGCCGACCTGCGCGACTGCACGCATCGCATCGATGCTCTCGGCTGGCGAGACATGGACGCCTGCGCCCCGCGCCGCCCGAAAGAAACGATAAAGGTTCTCGCGCATCGGCGTCAACCGAAGACGTTGGACCGTGCCGCCTTGGCAATGAAGGTCGTTATCTGCGGCGTCGCGGCTTCGATATCGGCCTCGTATTTCAGGAGCACGTTGAGGGTGTCCTTGACGATCTCGGTGTCGAGCTCGGAAGCCTGGAGCAGCACCAGCACGCGCGCCCAGTCGATGGTTTCGCTGACCGAGGGCAGCTTCTTCAGATCGAGCGAGCGGATCTCGTGAATGAAGCCGACCATCTGTCGACGCAACGTTTGCGAGATGCCGGGCACGCGGCTTTCGACGATGCGCTCTTCAAGGCGCTGCTCGGGGAAGCCGATATGCAGATGCAAGCAGCGCCGCTTCAGGGCGTCGCCGAGATCGCGTTCGCTGTTGGAGGTGAGGATCACCGTCGGCGGCGTGATCGCGGAGACGGTGCCGAGCTCGGGAATCGTGACCTGGAAGTCGGAGAGGATTTCCAGCAGCAACGATTCGAATTCGGCATCCGACTTGTCGATTTCGTCGATCAGCAGCACGCAGCCGCCCGGCTGCTCCAGCGCCTGGAGCAGCGGCCGCGGCTCGACGAATTCCTTGGAGAAGAACACGTCGCCGAAATCGTGGAGCTGGTCGAGGGCTGCGTGCAGCGTCTGCGCGCCGCCAAGGACTTCGCCGAGCTTGTCCTTGAGGATCTGCGTGTAGAGCAGCTGCTTGGCGTATTTCCACTCATAGAGCGCCTTGGCCTCGTCGAGGCCTTCGTAGCATTGCAGGCGGATCATCTTCTTGCCGCGCCAGGCGGCGATCGCCTTGGCAAGCTCGGTCTTGCCGACGCCCGCGGGGCCCTCGACCAGGATCGGCTTTTCGATCTGTTGCGACAAATAGACTGCGGTCGCGATCTGCCGGCTCGCGATATAGCCCTGCGCGGCGAGGCCGCTCTCCACTGCCTCGATCGAGGTCGAGGCCTTCTGTTCAGCCACGAAACGGCGCTCCCAAAGGTCTTGCTTAGGGCTTGTTCTGCCTGCGTTGCCGGCAAAGAACAAGTCTCGTTTGGGACGGGCCTGATACGCACGAGCGATCGTTTTTCCGCTCCGCGCAAATACTAACGGCGGCCGATCGGTCAGTGCTGCAGCAGCTCCGGCTTGCGGATGGTCTGCCTGACCTCGGCGCCGCAATCGGCGCATTCGTAGACGAAGTCGATCTTGGCAAGGCTCCAGTGCGGCTCGACCTCGCGCACATACATCGGCAGGAACCCCATGCATGTCGGGCAAATCACAGGCGCGATTTCGATGTGCTGATGATGCTGTACATAAGCTGGCATCTCGGCTCTCCTTCGCAGGCGACCACCAAACCCCGCGCGAAAGCTACTGCTGGTCGCAGCAGATGCCGTCATCAACTCTTTCGAACAGAGACGGAACGGAGAGGGTTTGTCGTTCGCTGTGACATTCTTGTTACGTCTTCTACGCTGGAACGGGCGGATTAAATGCCTATTTCTCCGGCCGACCTGCTTTTCTCGGAACATCAACGCAACGATAAGGGAGCAACGCCCATGACCCATGCCATTCGTTTTCACAAGACCGGCGGTCCGGAAGTCCTGGTTTGGGAGGAGGTCAATGTCGGCAAGCCGGGGCAGGGTGAGGCGCGCATCCGCCATACCGCGGTCGGTCTCAACTTCGTCGATATCTACAACCGCTCGGGAGTGTATCCGGCGCAATTGCCGAGCGGGCTCGGCAGCGAGGCCGCGGGCGTCGTCGAGGAGGTCGGACCAGGCGTTACCGATCTGAAGCCGGGTGACCGCGTCGCCTATGGTGCATCACCGCTCGGCGCCTATTCCGAGGCGCGGCTGATCCCCGCCGACCGGCTGTTGAAGCTGCCTGATGGGGTCGATGACAAGACCGCGGCCGCGATGATGCTGAAGGGGCTGACTACGCAATACCTGATCCGGCAGACCTATCGCGTGAAAGCCGGTGACACCATTCTGCTGCATGCCGCCGCCGGCGGCGTCGGCCTGATCCTCAGTCAGTGGGCGAAGCATCTCGGCGCGACCGTGATCGGCACGGTCAGTAGCGACGAGAAGGCAAGACTCGCCAAGGCGCATGGCTGCGACCATGTCATCATCTACACGCGCGAGGATTTCGTGAAGCGCGTCGACGAGATCACCGGCGGCAAGAAGGTGCCGGTGGTCTATGATTCCGTCGGCAAGGACACATTCCTCAAGTCTTTGGACTGCCTCGCGCCGCTCGGCGTTGCCGCGCTGTTCGGCGCGTCCTCGGGCGCGGTCGAGCCGCTCAATCTCGGCCTGCTCGCGCAGAAGGGCTCGCTTTACGTCACCCGCCCGACGCTGTTCACTTACGCCGCCAAGCGCGAGAACCTGGTCGCGATGGCCAACGAGCTGTTCGATGTCGTGAAGTCCGGTGCCGTCAAGATCGAGGTGCACCAGACCTACGCACTGAAGGACGCCGCGAAAGCGCACGCCGATCTCGCCGCGCGCAAGACGACGGGATCGACCGTGCTCACGGTGTGATCCTGGATCGGGCGATGGCGCAGGCAGCTTTGGCCTGCGTCAGGTCCGTTCGTGCTTGCGCAAGTCACTGATGTGATCGAGGCGGATTGCCTGGAGGTCGATGTCCTCAGGGGGAACCTGGGGGAGGGAGGCCTCGGTCAGAATCGCCTCGGTGACATCTTCGACCGCGTTCTCTGCGATTTCGTGGATGAACGAGATGTTCTGGTATTCGCCCGAGCTGATGCGGGAGATGACCTCGCGCCTTGTGATCTCGGGATCGACGATCGCCTCGCGGCCGCGCCGCCCGTAGTCGATCATCACGACGAAATACTGCATGAACCGATCCTGCCGCGCCCATGGTCGGGTGCGCGGCAGAGTATTTCCGAAAATCGGAATTAAGTCAAGGTTGATTTCGGAAATCCTGGATTACCGGCCCTTCTTGCGCGGGCGGGCCGACTTGGCGCGCAGCCGCTCGAGCTGGCCCTTGGGCATGGACAGGCAGATCTCGCCGACCCAGTCGAGCTTGACGCCGACGATCGGCTTGGCGTTGAAGCTGTTGAGGTTGACGACGGAGGGGGATTTGCCCCGCTCGATGGTCTTCAAATAGCGCTCGCCGGTTTTGAGCCGGACCACGGCCTCTTCACCGTAGAAGCTCGACAGCGGATGACGCTGGTCCTTGTAGACCACGATCACATCGCCGCTTTCATATTTGGGCAGCATCGAATCGCCGACGATCTCGAAGGCGACCGTCTCTTCCATGATCGGGAAGGGCAGCGCGATGTCGCCGAGCCCCTCCGGTGGAACCTGCTCGAAATCCGGTTCGATCACGGCGCCGGCGCCGACGCGGCCCATGATCGGCGCGAGGTTGAGCTCGAGATATTCCATGATCGGAATGATTTCCGAAGCCTTCACCAAGCGTTCGCCACCGAGGATTTCCGACACCGCGCCCGGACGAACGCCCATCGCAGCGGCCAACCCGCCCTTGCTCTTGCCCGTTTTCTCCAGGCCCCGTTCGATCATTGCAACGTCCAACATGGTGATTCCCTCGATTGCCAATGGCGCAGTCTCTTGTAATCCGAAATTCGGAATTGATGCAATTATGAATATCAGAATTACAGCTTGACTTCGCCTTCGGAATAACGGAATGTGTGTTCCGCCTTCGGATCGTGCGATCGCGCGAGGCACATCACAGGACAGCAGCATGGAACCGAGCCATTGGCCGTCGGAGCATTCCGACGCGCTTCGCGACTATTTTTTCAAAGGGATGTCATATGCGGAGATCGGAAAGGAGATAAACGCAAGGTTTGGAACGGCTTACACGCGCAATGCGGTGGTTGGTCGCGCCAAGCGGCTCGGACTCGGAGTGGTCGAGCGGGTGATGAGTCCGTCAATCGTGCCGTCCTTGCCAGGCGAACCCTGTCTGCTGCCGCCGCGTTGCGTCGCGGTGCCCGGCCTCAACCTGCCGCCGCCATCGGCACTGAAGCCGGCCAGTCCGGTCAAGTTGCGCTGCGTTGGTATCCGGCCGCGCCTGATCACGCTGATCGAGCTCGAGCCGGGTGATTGCCGCTATCCGTATGGCGGTGACAAGGAGGGAGAGGAGATCAACTTCTGCGGTCACCCGCGTCAGCCGGGCTCGAGCTATTGCGCGCCGCATATGCATCTGGCCAGCAGTTGCGGCACTCCTGCCGGCCGCATCGCCGGCACCGTCGCGCTGAGGCTGGTCTCCGCCGCCTGACCCGCACGGCCACCAACCCTTCCCATGTCAATTTGCAAGGAGTCTCCGAGTGGTACGTGCAAGACGCAACATGTCTTACAAATTGACCGGACTGCACGATCGGCGGTCGCGGGAGCTGCCGTTCAATGCCGAAGTGGCGGAAATCGAGGTCGATAATCCTCTCGCACTCGATCTCGACGAGAAGATCGTGGCCATGCGGTCGATCCGCCACGATCCGCTCGGCCGCCTGCACGCGCACCATCAGATCAACGAGGCGCAATATCGAGGTGGCCGCGCCTATCAGAACGACTGGGAGAGAGCGGAGCGGGGCCCTCAGGCCATGGATCCGACCCGCGAATATGTCGACGGCGCGCGCTCCCGCGAGCCCTTGACCGAGAGCCAGCGCCAGGCCGTATTGCGGCTCAACCGGGTCGAACGCGAACTCGGCACCGATGGTGCTGCGTTGGTGCACGACGTGCTGGTGCTCGGCCTGACCATGGAACAGATTGGGCAGCGACGCGCCGTCCGCACCCAGCGCTGGAACGATTATTTTGCACGGCGCTTTCGCGAATGCCTCGACCGGCTGGCGCTGGTCTATGGATTCGCAACGGATGCTTCGGCGCGGCGTCGCTGAATGAGGGGGCCGGCGGCTAGCGCCGCCGGCCCGCCTTCGTCGCCTCTCATGGATGCGGCATGATCTGGTACGGCGTGGTGTAGGGCTCGACGCGGAGCGAGGCGTTGGCCAGCAGGCCGATCTTGGCGGTCGGGGCCTGCTGCATTTCACCGTTCTGTCCGCGGTGCACGTTGTACTGCCAGACGGTGAGATCGCCCTTCTGCGCAAGCGCGTGCGCGACCGCGCTCGCGTCATTGCCGCCGAGCGCCTGGAGCTCTTCGGGCGACAATCCGATGATGATCTCATCCTTGACGGTGACGATCTTGAAAAGGTTCATTTTGGTCTCCTGCGCCCATGCGTCCTGTGTCGAGAGTGTGAGAAGCGCAACCGCGGCGCCCTTGATGAGATCGCAGCGAGAAAGCATGCCGTCGTCCTTTGCTGACGCGCGCCCGAATCGAACAGTCCATCAGCCATGGCGCCCGTGATTTGCGTGGCCGTTTCGCAACCGCTTGGTCGCACGATCTTGAACAAGGGTTCATGACGGGAGAAATATTGGCGATGATGAACCATGATGCGGAGAGACGAGTCCAAGCAGAGAGAATCATGGGGACTCATGGGATGAAATTCATCAGCACCGTTTGCTTGTTTGCTTTTCTCGGCACGACTGGCGCCGCCGTGGCGGCCGATCCCTTCTATGTCGGAAGCTGGACCTTGACGACGGCCGTAGTGGCGCCTTAGGCCGATCCGCAGCACAAGCCTGACGATACCGAGCGCACGCGGCTGCTGGGCAAGACGGTGGTCTTGAAGGCCAGGGAAATCTCCGGTCCGCGGCCATTTGCCTGCGCCAGGCCGCAATACAAGGTGACGACCTCCGGTCCCGACATGCTGTTCCAGGGGGCGTTCGACGAGATGCAGCGCGCCGATAAAAAGGCCGATCCCAAGGCACTTGCCGCTTCGCTCGGCTTCACCGGGGCCAGTATCAGGACGCTGGAGACCGGCTGCGAGATCGACGTTCATTTCGTGGACGATGCAACCGCCGAAATCGGGCTCAACGATTACGTGTATACGCTGAAGAAGCGCTAGCCGGCAGTTGCCAATCTCCGTTCACACCGGAAACGAGATGAAACGCAGGTCCAATTGACAGCGATCGGGGCCATGTGGTCACTGATGGCGCTTCTTGACGCAGGTGGGTGACGGCGGCGCATATTCCTGTTATCCGGAATTGCCGTGGCACGATGCCGACGAAGCATCGCTAAGGCCTACGGTTTGGCTTGCCCACGGGGTTGTTCCTTGCCATAATTACAACTTCTCGGGTCGGGCCGAGTCCCTTCAGATGCGTAGCTCAGCCTGTCAGACGCTGAGATGTCCTGACCTAGAGTTCGTCGTCGCCATGGCGTTTGGTGACGGCGTCTGGTCCTCGATCGGGCCTCCGACGTCCGACCCCAGGGGCCGAGTCCTGTCATAGGTGCGAGATGAAAAACCTCAATTTCGCGGCTGAACTGCACCTCAAGCTCGGCGCACCCGCGAACAGTACGGTCGAGAGTCTCCGCCTGCTGCGCGCCTTTCTCAAGCTTGCTCCCCGCCAGCGCTTCGAGGTCATCAAGCTCGTCGAAGACCTCGTCACCGACGAAACTCTCCCCGAACATCCCTTGTCTTGAGCCCGGCCGGGCCGACATTACGCTTTGTCCATCTTTCAGCCCTGAGGCAGACTGCCAGATGACGGCCGCCGCCAGAGCTTGGCCGCTGGAAGGCGATGCGACAAATGTGATAATTAGTCAGGAAAAAGGGGAGGAGTGTGACCATGATCGAACCGAAGCTCGAAGTACCGGCAGAACTGCGCGACCTGGCCGAGAAGACAATCGATCAGGCGGAGAAGGCATTCGGCATGTTTTTCGATGCCGCCACCAAATCAATGTCATCTGTTCCCGGAGCGGGCGCGGACGTGTCCAAGCAGGCGCTCGCCTTTACCGAACAGAACATGAAGGCGGCGTTCGAGCATGCCCGCAGGCTGGTTCACGCAACTGATCTTCAGGAAGCCATGCGAATCCAGTCCGAGTTCCTGCGCAGCCAGTTCACCAATGCCGGCGATCACATGCGCCAGATGACCGGCAACTTCATGCAACCGGGCAAGGGCAAGTCCTGACAAGGCAAGTCCTGATTTGGCGTGTGCGGTCGTCTGCTTGCAAATCGATCTTGTAGAGCGGCGTGATGCGCATTTCAGTTCCGGTGCTGGTCCATGATGGGCACCGGAGTTGCATCTTTTCTGTTGATCCCTGTCGGTTCACCCGGCAGGGATTTTCTCTTTGAGGGCCTGGCGCGGTCTATGGACGCAGCGATCCGATATAGGCGGCAATGTCGGCGGCTTCGATCCGGCTCAAGGGAAAGTTCGGCATTTTCGGATGCGGGTCGAGCAGGAAGAAGGCAAGTTTCTCCGTACTGAAATCAGGCCTGCGCGCAACCGAGGCGAAGGAAGGCACATCGGCACTGGCCTGGGTCTGGCTGCTTGTCACGACATGACAGCTTGCGCACCAGCGCCGGGCGAGATCGGCCCCATGATCGGCGTCGGCGGCAAGAGCAGGCAACGCACCGAGGCCCGAGACTGTCGCGAGCAGAAGCCAAGTTCGTCTCATGTATTCGCGCATCCGAGCACCTGTCAAAATTCAATTGCAGGCCGTCGACCTAGCCGCAGCATGATCCCGGGAATTGTGAGAGGTCGATGCGGGCAATGATCGACCGCAGCAGCCTGCGGGCCGAACGATAGAGATGCCTCATAAACCCCGGCACCCTCGCTGGGGGCAGGCCAAGGCCCTCGGTATCAAGCCTTTGGGTATGGTGCGACACGCGCCTCTCCGATGCTGTATGGCCCTTCTATCGTGGCCGGCGGGGAGTTGCGTTGATCTGCCGCAAAGCGTGCAGGCTAGTAGTCGCCGGGATTCATGATCATCGGGCTGGTCGTATCGGCCGGCGCCAGCGCGCTGCTGGCACTATCGCGCAGGAAGCGATCGAGCGTTGCCTGGATCTTCTCCTTGACCGCATCGGGGCCGCGATCGCTCATCTCGGTGTGCTGCGCACCGGTATGAATGATGTCGATGCCGCGCGCCTTGGCCTCTTCCGGTGTAGGCAGCACGCCAGGGTCGGTCTGGAAATGCGGATCCTTGGAGCGGAACGACAGGATCTTCATGCGGTCGCTGAGGACGAAAGGCACCCGGAGATTGTCGAGCGTGATCACCTTCGACACGAGCTCGGGATGCTGCTTTGCGACATACATGGACACGTCGCCGCCGTTGGAATGGCCGACCAGCGTGATGTGGTCGTAGTCGGCATTCGCCTGCCGTTCCTTCAACGTGTTCAGCACGTAGAGGATGTTGGCCTCACACCGCATATAGACTTCGCGCCGGCCGACATATTGCTGGCCGACATGGGTCATCAGGGGCGGGTCACTCGGCAGATCCTGCTGGATGCTGGCGACGAGATACCCGCGGGCCGCAAGCACGTTGGCAAGGAAGGAATATTCGGTGGCCTTGACGGTATTGCCATTGCTGATGATGGCGACCGGAAGCTTCCAGAGGCCGAGATTCGCCTTCGCCTCGTAGTCGCGCCGCACGGCAATCTCGACAGAGATCGGCCGCTGACGCGCAGCGTCGAACAATGACAGCATCTCGTGACGGATCGCGAATTTGCTGACGATAATGTACTGGCCCGCGGCAAGGACGCAGAGAAAGGCCAGAATGGCAAACACCCTCTTCATGGTTCCGTCTCAATCACTTTTGACTGAAAATGGCTATTGAAAACCCCCGGATCGAGCGATCGTGAGCACGTTACGGGATTAAATTTAGGCAAGTCTGTGAGGAAGGCCGCAAAATGGGCCGCATCGAGGGCCGCCCCTGGTTAGAGACAGCCGTTTCTGCCGCGTTCGGGGCAGAGCCTGAACGCGCTCGACAGGGTAAACAGGAAGCGGGGGCTGCGGCGTTCATTGTCCGGCGCGCGGTAGCTCAAGGGCACGGCCACCGCGAGATCGGCCTGGAGATCCTGCGGCAGGAAGAACCGTACGCCGGCGCCGGCTGACGTCAGCGCCAAGCCGTCGCTCGGCCGATAGCCGTCGTTCCAGACTGCGCCGGCGTCGCCGAAGGCGTAGAGCTGGTAGCCGCTCCAGTAGCGGAAATTGAGCTTCTGGTCGAAGCGCAGTTCGAGCGAGCCGGCGAGACCGTTGTCGCCGCTGATCTCGGCCGAACCATAGCCGCGGCCGAAGGCTGCGCCGCCAAGGTAGAATTGCTGTGAGGTGAACAGCGGCCGCGACGCAGTCTGGCTCGCCGCAGACAGCTTTAGCGACCAGGCGTCGTTGAGGGTCTGGTAGCGCGTGAACCAGAAGTTCAGAACCGAGAAATTCGAGGACGCGCCGTCCCGCGACAGCAGATCGTCGCCGTAATGCGAGGCGCCGAAGACGTCGAGGCCCTGGCGAAAGGTCATCGTCGTGTAGTTGGTGCCGCCGAAATTATCCTGGAGGCGGTAGTCCGCAGTGAGGCTCGCGGTCCTGATGTGGTCATTGTACCAGGGACCGTAGAGGTCGTGTTCCGACACGTTGCTGAAGGTCGTCGCCGCAGTCAGGACCAGCGAGGATGATTGCGACTGTAGAGGGACGATGCTGGCACGCAGTTCGAACGCCTCGGTCGTGGTGATGTCGCTGTCGAGGCGCCGGGCATCGCCCGGTCGAACGGCGCTGTAGAGGAGGGATCCGCCAAGCCGCACGCCGTCGACGCCGACCGGTGCGTCATAGGACAGCCGTCCGAAGCCGAGCTCGCGCGGGTCGTTCGCGACGGTCGAGAGGTTGACCGCGAGCGCGTCGCCGGGCGTGAGGTAGGAGTTGAATGCGCCCGTTGCATAGGTCTGCCAGGGACCGACCGACGACGAGCCGAGATTGTCCAGACCGAACGAGGTGAAGACGTGCCAGGTCTTCAAATAGACGGTGAGACGGAAGCGACCGGTCGCACCTCCGATCTCCTCCAGCGCGGTATCGGTGATCCGAACGCCCGGCCTGCCGTTGATGAGAAAGAGCTGGCGTTCAAGCGTCGCGAGGCGTGACGGCTGCTCGGCCAGGACCGGCCCGAGCACCGGCCTCACGCCGAACTGCTCGGCCCCATCGCCTTTCAGCTCGGCCTCGACGATGGCGCCTTCGATCACCTGGATCCGGACCCGGCCGTCGGCGATGTCCTGCGGGGGCACGATCGCCCGGCTCAGATGGAAGCCCTGGGCGCGGTAGAGATCGCTGATCGCACCTGCGATCGTGGCGAGGTCGGCTTGCGAGACCTTCTTGCCGAGATAGGGCTGGTAAGTCGCGCCGATGCGGTCCTGCGGGATGGCGTGGGAGCCGCTGACATCGATGCCGCGCAGCACAAACTGCGGCCTGGTATCTCCGCCCGTATTGGGGCGGCCGACCGATGGCAGCTTCACCGGAGGCCGGCCCAAAGATTCCTGCTCTGTTTGGTTTTCAAAGTATTTCTCTGGCTGTCGGGGATCGAACCCGGGGGCATTCGCCTGCTGCGCGAAGGCCTGCGAAACTCCCGCGAAGATCGGCGCCACCAACACCAACGCGGTAAGGAGGTGCCGCTTCTCAACTCGCGCACCGAGCCGTTCTCCGTAGTTCGACGGAGAGGTGCCCAGGAGCCGGTAAAGGTTCATTAGCCGCATGATTTTTCTTAGTTTTTTATGGTCAATGAATCGTTAATGCGACTGCTCCGCTGTCCGCTGCCCGCTAAGTCTATGTTGAGTGATTTTGAGTACGCCTCAGGACTGGCTGTAACGCGGACCGAGGATTGTCATGCTGGGGAGAGTTGGAGTGCGGTGCACCTTGATGGCTGCGCTGATCCTGGGAACGGTGTCCGGTGCATCCGCTGCGGATGACGGCGTCTGGTCGGTCAGCAAGTCGTCGGGCGAGGTCTGGCTCGCCACCAACGGCGCCCAGCAGGTGTCGTTGAACCAGGAAGAGACGCTGAAGCCGGGCGATACCATTCGCACCGGGCGCAACGGGCGCGTGCTGCTTGTTCGCGGCGAAGAGACGATTTTGATCGCTCCCAATTCGGTGGTCGGCGTGCCAGCCGAGAAGAAGGAGGGACTTTCGACCACCATTATCCAGCAGGCGGGTTCGATCCTGCTCGAGGTCGAGAAGCGCAACGTCAAGCATTTCGAGGTCGAGACCCCCTATCTCGCCGCTGTGGTCAAGGGAACGCATTTCAGCGTCACAGTGGGCGCAGGCAGCACCAAGGTTGGCGTGCTCCGCGGCCAGGTTGAAGTCTCCGATTTCAAGACCGGCCAGATCGCCCAGGTGATGCCGGGACAGGTGGCGACCGCCTTCGAGCATGGCAAGCCTGGCCTCAGCCTGAGCGGTGCCGGCACCCTCAATCCGATCGAGCAAGGCAAGCCGCGCGCTTCGACGATCGAGCGCGTTCCCGTGCCGAAGTCGGGTCTGCCGATGCCGCGCAATGCGGCGAACGGCCATGCTGTTCATGCGTTAGGGCCGATCGACAAGGGGAGCAAGGCAGCTGGTGTGTCGACGCAGTCGCGCCATGCAAGCGGAGCTCACGTGCCCAAGGCCGGCGTGGTGCGCATCTCGAGCTCGCTCGGTGAGGTCAAGCTGAATTTCCGTAAGGTCACGCATGGGCTCGCCCACGAGTCGGTCGCGCCAGGGCACGTGCGCAACGCGAACGCCAGCACCGATACCGTGTGGAGCGATAGCAAGGCCAGCACGACGACCACTGCGACCAACAGCTCGACCGTCACTGCGGTCACTGTGAGCGCCGCATCTGCTTCCAGCGCCGCATCGACCTCGTCAAGCGCAACGACGACTGTTGCGACCACCGCCGGCTCGACCAAGGATGCGACCGGCGGCAGCAGTGGCGGACAATCCGGCGGCAACAGCAATTCCGGCAAAGGGAATGGAGGCAGCGACGACAATAGCGCCACCGGCAACGGCAAGGGCAACAACGGTAACGGCAACGGGAATGGCGGCGGTAACGGCAGCAACGGCCACGGCAATGCCTACGGCCACAACAAGCACTAAAGCGATTTCCTAGGGGACGAGGGGGCGCGCTTGCAGAAGCGAGCGCGGGAGGATCGGGTGAAACGCTATCGGCCGCATATTCTTGTCGTGATCGCGCTGGCGGTCGTGCTGTCCACCGGATGGCACGGCGCGCTTCGCAATGCGCTCACGGATCTCCGTTTCGCATGGCAATCGCGCTCCGCCACCGGCAACGTCGTCGTGGTTGCGATTGACGCGCCCTCGATCGATCAGATCGGGGTGTGGCCTTGGCCGCGCCGCCTGCACGCCGACCTGTTGCACCGGCTCGAGGCCGCCGGCGCGCAGGACGTGGCTTTCGACATCGATTTCAGCTCGCCGTCGGATCCGGCCTCTGACGAGGCCTTCCTCAAAGCGCTTCGGGAGGTCGGCGGCTCGACGATCCTGCCGTCCTTCAAGCAGCCGACGCCAAATGGTGGCGCGGCTCACATCAATCGTCCCCTGAAGCCCTTCGGCAACCAATCGTGGCCGGCCGTCGTCAATGTCGCGGTTGAATCCGACGGGCTCGTTCGCCGCTATCCGGTCGGCGAGAAGCTTGGCGATGCCCAGATTCCCTCGATGGCCGTGGTGCTGGCCGGGCAGGACGTCAATCGACGGCCGCCTTTCCTGATCGACTTCAGCATCCGGGCGGCGTCTATTCCCATTGTTTCCTATGCCGACGTGCTGCGGGGCAGCGCTGCGGCGCTCGACAGGCTGAGGGACAAGAAAGTCATCGTCGGCGCCACGGCGCTCGAACTGGGCGACCGGTTCAGTGTGCCGAACGGCCGCATCGTCGCGGGCCCTGTCCTCCAGGCACTGGCGGCTGAATCTGTCCTGCAGAACCGCATGCTGCGCTGGACGTCCGATGCCGGCATGATCGCTGGCCTCGGCGTCATCTGCCTGCTGATGATGTATTCATGGCGCCGTGTCGCACCGGGCGTCCGCGTCGCGATCCTGGTCGCAGCCGGAGCAGGCATCGAACTGGGCGCGGTTCTCGTGCAGGAACATTGGCCCTTCGTCATCGACACGTCGCTGTTCCACATCGCGATCGTCGCTTATCTGACGGCGATTGCGCTGGATGAGATCGATTTCCGCAGCCTGCTGGGACGCATTGCCGAAAGCCGCTTTCACCGTATTGCGATGTCGCTCGGCGATGGCCTGGTCTGCACCGACGAACATCATCGGATCACGGTTTGGAATCCGGGCGCGAGTGCGATCTTCGGCTATATGCCGACCGAGATGATCGGTCGCCCGTTCGAGACGCTTTGTGCGATCCCGGTGGAAGCCGGCACAAAGACTTTTGCCATCCGCGACGCTGCACGCCAGGCCTTGCTGGTCCCCGGCGGCGCCGTTGTCGTCGAGTTCGAGGGGCGGCGCAAGAATGGCGAGACCTTTCCGGTCGAGGCGAGTTTT
This sequence comes from Bradyrhizobium sp. T-1, assembly GCF_053592855.1. NCBI lineage: Bacteria > Pseudomonadati > Pseudomonadota > Alphaproteobacteria > Hyphomicrobiales > Nitrobacteraceae > Bradyrhizobium > Bradyrhizobium sp. T-1. The sequence continues at coordinate 2,788,226 of NZ_CM132115.1, forward strand.
TCGGGTTGGCAGGGAACGGAGGGCTTCCAATATGGTGCGATCCTGCGCGACATCTCGGTGCGCAAGCGCGAGGCCGAACGCGTCAGATACCTCGCCGAATATGATGCGCTGACTGGTCTTGCCAACCGCAACACCCTCCATGCGGGCCTCAGCAGCCTGATCGCTGCTGCGGAGCGGCGGTCCTCCGAGGTTGCGCTGCTCGTGCTGGGGCTGGACGGCTTTCAGCAGATCAACGACATGCTTGGACATTCGGCCGGCGATCTGGTGCTCCGGGCGGTGGCTGAGCGCCTGCGGGTCGAATCCGATAGCAGGGCGGTCGTCGCCCGGCTCGGCGGTGACGAGTTCGCAATTGCGCTGGATTGCGCAGGAGAGCCGGTTGCCGCGTTCGCCGAGCGGATCGCGCGTGCCTTCGAGACGCCGCTCGCAACGGGTACGCGCCAGCATCGGGTCAGGATCAGCATGGGTATTGCCGTCTACCCGGACGGTGGACAGAATGCAGATGATCTCCTGGGCAATGGCCACCTCGCGCTGACAAAGGCAAAGCTGACGCGGCGCGGCGGTCATGTGATCTTCGAGAGCGCGATCAGGCAGGAGCTGGAAAGCCGGCTGAGGCTGGAGAGCGAACTGGCGCTTGCCGCGGATCGCGGCGAGTTCGAGCTGTTCTACCAGCCCCAGGTTCGCCTGATCGATGGTCGCCTGACTGGTGCCGAAGCGCTGATCCGCTGGCGGCACCCGGTTCGTGGCTACGTCTCTCCCGGAGAGTTCATGCCCATCGTCAACACCTCGGCACTGTCCGAGCGGATCGCCAGCTGGGTGATGGAGACGGCCGCCCGCCAAGCACGGGCGTGGGAATTGTCGGGCAACGCTGTGCGCGTTGCAATCAACCTCTCGCCGTCTCAGCTCCACTCCGGCGATCTCGCGCATGCGGTCGCGGAGTTGCTGAGGACGACGGGACTTACTCCTTCGCTACTCGAGGTGGAGGTGACCGAGGACATCCTGCTGCACGACGAGGTTCGCGTGCTCGACATGTTCAAGCGAATTCAGCAGCTCGGCGTCCGCATCCTGTTCGACGATTTCGGCACGGGCTATGCAAGCCTGAGCTATCTGAAGAAGTTTCCGCTCGATGGGCTCAAGATCGACCGCTCGTTCGTGCTCGATCTGCTTACCGATTCCGATGATGCGGCCATCGTGGGCTCGACCATCGGCCTCAGCAAACAGCTTGGCCTGACGATTGTTGCCGAAGGAATCGAGAATCGCGCTACGGCCGACTTCCTGGTCAGCATGGGGTGCGAGGAGGGGCAGGGCTATTTCTTCGGCCGTCCGATGCCCGCCGAGGCGTTCGAGAAGAAATTCTTGACGGCGGGGCTCGAAGCCGTCAGCGCAGCTTAAGCGGGCTCGATCGTGGTCGTTAGCGCCGGCGCGCCACTGCCACGCCAAAGAGGAAAGCGACGAACAGGCTGGCGAGGGGCGCTTCGCGCGTGATCGCTGCCACTGTCGCCAGCGGCCGTCCGGGCTTTCGCGCTTCATCGATCGCGTAGGTGAGGCGGTCGACGGCGGCTCGCAACCCTCCGGCGACCTCGCCGATGGTGTGGGACACGTCGGTCGCTGCGTCGAGGGCGCGCTCGGCCATGCCTGGCTGTTGGTTGGACTGCGGGATGTCCGTGCTCAAGCGCGATCTCCAGGATTGGCGAAAGAACTGAGGCCGGCACCTTTGGCTATCCGCGCGTGCGCTCGTTTTGAACAGCGGGTCGAAAGACCTTTGGCTATCCGCGACAGGCGCCGTTTTGAACGGCGGGTGCCGGCCTTGAAGAGAAAATGCGGCGCTCGGCAATTTGTTCCGGTTTCCCCGTGAAACGACGGGTGCGAATCTCTGTTACGCTGGTGCAGCGTCGCTGACCTCAGGAGATTGCCGTGACCGATCAAATCATCGCGGATCGAGCCCGGCGCATCGCGTTGCTGGGCGCGCCCATCGACATGGGCGCTTCGCAGCGCGGCACCTTGATGGGCCCTGCGGCGCTGAGGACCGCCGGCCTCGCTACGCTGCTCGAAAGCCTGGATTTCGAGGTCGTCGATTACGGCGACCTCTCCGTGGCCGAGGTCAGGGACCTCGCCGACAAGCCGCCGGAGAGGGCCAATCACTACCGCGAAATCCAGCGCTGGACGCGCATGCTCAGTCGTCGCGGCTATGAGATCGCACAAACCGGCGCTCTGCCGATCTTCCTCGGCGGCGATCACACGCTGTCGATGGGGTCTGTCAATGCAATGGCGCGACATTGGCAGGAGCGTGGCCGCGAGCTGTTCGTGCTCTGGCTCGACGCCCATGCCGACTACAACACGCCGGAAACGACGATCACGGCCAATATGCACGGCATGTCGGCGGCGTTCCTCTGCGGCGAGGCCGGTCTCGATGGCCTGCTGGGAGATGATCCGCGCGCCTCGATCGACCCGGACAGGCTCGACCTGTTCGGGGCGCGCTCGATCGACAAGCTCGAGAAGGAGCTGATGCGCGCGCGCCGGATCAGGGTTGTCGACATGCGCCAGATCGACGAATTCGGCGTCGCGGTGCTGATCCGTCGCGTCATCGAGCGGGTCAAGGCCAGCAACGGCGTGCTGCATGTCAGCTTCGACGTCGATTTTCTCGACCCTTGCGTCGCGCCGGGCGTCGGCACCACCGTGCCGGGCGGCGCGACCTATCGCGAGGCGCATCTGATCATGGAGCTGCTGCACGATTCCGGGGTGGTGGGATCGGTGGACATCGTCGAGCTCAATCTGTTCCTGGATGAGCGTGGCCGCACTGCACGCACCGCGGTCGAACTGATCGGCAGCCTGTTCGGCCAGCAGATCACCGATCGGCCGACACCCAGCAATGCGATCGCGCCGGGTGAGTGACCCGCGTGTCTTTTTGTGCGTTGCAAGGAATGGAACTGCTGTCGCGGCCCGTGAATTTAGGTCAGTCCTGATCGAAATCGCCTGCTTTTGAAATGTACGCGAATTGCCAACGTGCTTCGCGAAAGGTCTTATGCGGACCGAGCTTCAGCCGAGGGTCCGCCATGAACAACAACACGATCGACATCCGCGACAGATCTGCGAAGACCACACGCCGCCGCTTCCTGCAAGGTGGCGGCGCCGCAGTGGGCGGCGTCGTGATCGGAGCCGATGAATCGGCTGCCGCGGATACGGAAAACCTTCCGCCGAATGTTCCGGATTGGATGAAGGCACCGGGCGATCCGATGGGGAGCCAGCCCTATGGCGCGCCCTCGCCGTTCGAGAAGGGCGTCGTCAAGAACATCTCGAAGAACCTCAAGCAGTACATCTCCGCGTCCGGCCGGACGCCATTGCAGGAACTCGACGGCATCATCACGCCCAATGGGCTGTTTTATGAGCGGCATCATGGCGGTGTTCCGACCATCGATCCGGCGCAGCACCGCTTGATGCTGCACGGCCTCGTCGAACGGCCCTTGATCTTCACCGTGGACGATCTGCGGCGGTTTCCATCGGAGTCGCGCATCCACTTTCTCGAGTGCTCCGGCAATCCCGGTTACGCCAAGCCCTACGGCAAGACGGCCTCGGATCTCGTCGGTCTCCTGAGCTGCGCCGAATGGACGGGCGTCAGTCTGAAGCTGGTGCTCCAGGAGGCCGGGCTGAAGCCGGAAGCCAAATGGATCATTGCTGAAGGCGCCGATGCCGCAGCACTCACCCGCAGCATCCCGATCGAAAAATGTCTCGAGGATGCGATGCTCGTCTACAGCCAAAACGGCGAGCGGCTTCGCCCGCAGCAGGGTTATCCATTGCGGCTGCTTCTGCCGGGTTTCGAGGGCAATATGAACGTGAAGTGGTTGAGGCGCCTGCATGTGACGGCAGAGCCTGCTTATTCGCGCGAGGAGACCTCGAAATATACCGACCTGCTGCCGGACGGCACGGCACGCGAGTTCTCCTTCTACATGGAAGCGAAGTCGATCATCACGCGCCCGTCGGGCGGCCAGCGTCTGAGCGCACCCGGCTTCCACGAAATCACCGGCATCGCCTGGAGTGGCTACGGCAAGATCAAGCGCGTCGAGGTGTCCGTCGATGATGGGAAGAGCTGGCAGGATGCGCGATTGCAGGAGCCGGTGCTGACGCGCGCTCTGACGCGCTTCCGCCTGCCTTGGCAATGGGACGGGAGCCCTGCGGTGATCCAGAGCCGCGCGACCGACGAGACCGGTTATGTGCAGCCGACGCTTGCGGAGCTGCTTGCGATACGTGGCGAGATTATTTCTACCACAACAATGCGATCTGGCCCTGGCGCATCGCGGCCGACGGCGAGGTGACCAATGCATTGGCGTGAGATCTGCGGCGTCGCCTTCGCGATCTTGTTTGCTATCGGGGCAAACGAAGCGCAGGCGCAAAGCGCCTACGGCATCGGCCGGCCGGCGACGGCGGCCGAGATCGCCGGCTGGAATATCGATGTCGGGCGCGATGGCAGCAATCTGCCGAAGGGAAGCGGGTCGGTCGCTCATGGACGCGAGCTGTTCGCCCAGCAATGTGCGTCATGTCATGGCGAGAAAGGAGAGGGCGGCGTCGGCGATCGCTTGCTCGGCGGACAGGGTACGATCGGGACCGCCAAGCCGATCCGCACCGTCGGAAGCTATTGGCCCTATGCGCCGACGTTGTTCGACTATATCCGGCGCGCCATGCCGCAGAATGCGCCGCAGTCGCTGAGCGACGAGGACGTCTACGCGGTGTCGGCTTATGTCTTGAGCCTGAATGGGTTGGTGGGTGCAGACGCAACGCTCGATGCCAAATCGCTGGCGGCGATCAAGATGCCAAACCGCGACAAGTTCGTCGGCGATGCGCGGCCCGACGTGAAGCATTGAGGAAATGGTGTCCTGGTTCCCGCGCATCGGGCCGGAACTCGCTTGCTCCATGGGCGGAACTCGGCGGCCCATTGCAGCGTTATCCCGCGAGAGGACAGAGGTGCGGATTATTCTATGGCAACAGATCGTTTCGCAAACTCCATTTCCATGGCGCTTCGGCACCCCGGCGTGATCGCGATGATCGTGGCTGTCGTAACGATTGCTGCGATGCTGATTGTCGACCACGGGCCTTGGAGCCGCGCAAAGACCCAGCCGGCTCATGTCGCGATGTTCGCAACCACGGGTGAAGCCGCCAGGGCGGCGGGCGCCCAGGTGCTTCCGACCGAACCAAAATCGCCGCTCGAGCCTGCGCGGCCGGGGCCAAAAACATCCCCGACCATCAATCCGGTGTCGCCGTAAGTCTCAATTCTTGCGGCCGTAGTTGAGAAGTCCGCCGGTCGCCTTGGGCGGATGGGCGCGCAGCGCATCTTCGTTTGGCTCGGTGCCCCAGCCGGGCCGATCCGGAATGATCAGATGGCCGTTCGCAATCTCCGGTTCATGCGTGAACAACTCGTGGTCCCAGGCGAGCCGGTCGATGTCGATTTCCATGATGCGCAGGTTCGGCACCGCCGCACAGAAATGCGCGTTCATCATCGAGCAGAGATGGCCATAGAAATTATGCGGCGCGACGTTGACCTCGAAGGCTTCGGCGGCCGAGGCGATCTTCATGGACTGCCACACGCCATTCCAGGGCGTGTCGATGATCGCGACGTCCATGGCCTGCTCGTGGAAATAGGGCAGGAATTCACGCAGGCCCAAGAGCGTCTCGCAAGACGAGATCGGATGCGGGCTCTGCCTGCGGATATACCCGAGGGCCTGCGGATTGAAGCTGTCGATCTCGATCCAGAACATGTCGAGATCGGCGATCGTGCGCAGGATCTTCAGGTAGCCTTCGGTCTTGGCGTTGAAGTTGCAGTCGAGCAGGATGTCGACGTCGGGACCGGCGCCGTCGCGGATCGCTTCGAGATGCATGTGCAGGTCGCGCAGGATCTTGCGGTCGACATTGATCTCGGGCGCGAACGGCGTGCCGAAGCCGGGCCGCCAGCCGGTGGGCTTGCCGTCGTCGTAAGAGAAGATGTTGGTCTTGAGGGCGGTGAATTTTTTCTCGCGGACCTCGCGGCCCATCGCCTTGACGCCGTCGAGGTTTTCGATCGGCGGCTTGTACCAGGAGGGATGATTGATCCGCCAGGTCGCACAATGCGACCAGTAAACCCGAACCCGGTCTCGGATCTTGCCGCCGAGAAGCTCGTAGCAGGGGACGCCGAGACACTTGGCTTTGGCATCCAGCAATGCGTTCTCGATCGCACCGAGCGCTTGGGCCACCACGCCGCCGGCGGCGGGGCGCGTGGCGGCGAACAACTCGGCATGGATGCGCTCGTGCTGGAAGACGTTCTGCCCGATCACACGGGCGGACAGCCGCTGGATTGCGGCGCCGACGCCGGGCGAGCCAAAGCCCTCGTCGAACTCGCTCCAGCCGACGACGCCGTCTTCCGTCGTCACCTTGACGAAGTGGTAGTTTCTCCAGCCGGCGTCGCAGGCGAGGATCTCGAGGCTTGTTGCTCTTGATTTGGTCATATCGCTCCCTGTCGCCCGGCCGGGCATTATTGGTTTTGTGTTCCGGGTCGCAAGCCCGAGCCAGCCATAATTGTTAGGCTAACGACGGGGCGTCGTGAAGCCTGCAAACGCTTGGCTGGGTGTCGATTTCGGTGGCTTGAATGGAAGACCCGCAGAATCGGCGGGACAACCGCTGCGCAATTTGCGCCAAGGAAGCCCTGCGGATTCGATCGCGCTCTGGCTAGCCGATGACGGACGAGCCCAGCAAAGCGAGGACGGCCAGCGCCATCAGCGCAGTGCCGAGCCATCCCAATGCGATGAGCTGCGATCGGGCCTTGAAGCGCCCCATGATCGCTCCGTTGGAGACGATCAGCATCATCATCGCCATGATGGGGACGGCAACGATGCCGTTGAGCACTGCGCTCCATACCAGCATGTGAATGGAGTCGATTCCGGTGAAGCCGAGGCCGAAGCCGATGATGGTTGCGGCTGCGATGATGGTGTAGAAGCCGATCGCCTTCTCGGGCTTTGCCTCCAGCGTAGCGCGCCAGCCGAAGATCTCGGCCACGCCGTAAGCCGCCGAGCCGGCCAGCACCGGGATTGCCAAAAGACCCGTGCCGATGATGCCGAGCGCAAACAATGCGAAGGTGAAGTCGCCGGCGAGCGGCTTCAGCGCTTCGGCCGCCTGCGTCGCCGAGCTGATGTTGGTGACGCCGTTGGCGTTCAGCACCGTGGCCGTGGTCAGGATGATGAAGAAGGCAATGCCGTTCGAGAGCAGCATGCCGAGGGTCGTGTCGACCTTCATGCGCGTGAGCTCGGGATCGCCGCCGCGTCGCGTCTCCTCGCGCAGCGGCTTGTCGCGCTGGCCGAGATTCATCTCCTCGACTTCCTGCGAGGCCTGCCAGAAGAACAAATAGGGGCTGATGGTGGTGCCGAGGACAGCGACCACCATCATGAAATAATCGGCGCTGACATTCACCTTCGGCCACACTGCGGCGAGCAGCGCGGTGCTCCAGGGGATTTGCACGGTGAAGGCGGTCGCGACATAGGCAAAGAGGGTCAAAGTCAAGAATTTCAGCACGGGCGCATAGCGGCGATAGGGCAGGAAGATCTGCAGCAGGGTCGAGCCGGCCGCGAAGATCAACGCATGCTCGTGGTTGAGTCCGCCGATAACGAGTGAAAGTGCCTCCGCCATCGCGGCAATGTCGGCGGCGATATTGAAGGTGTTTGCGGCAACCAGCAACGCCACAAGCCCCAGCACCAGCCAGCGGGGGGCAATCTTCATCACATTGGCAGCCAACCCTTTGCCAGTGACCCGGCCGATCTGCGCACTCACGAGCTGAATCGCGATCATGAATGGCGTGGTCAGGAAGACCGTCCAGAGCAGCCCGTAGCCGAACTGTGCGCCGGCCTGGGAATAGGTGGCGATGCCCGACGGATCATCGTCGGCTGCTCCCGTGATCAGGCCTGGCCCCAGGCGTTGCAGCAGCGTCGGTGCCGGCCTGGTCGGTGCAGCGAGCTCGTCGTGCCTGGAGGCTTGAAGTTTGGATCGGTTAGACAGGACTGACCTTCCGGAAATTGCGAATTCAATGCTTAAGCACGAACGGAGCCGTAAAGTTCCTCGGCCTGCGACGTGCCGCCGTCATCGTGTGCGGGGCCTTCCCGCTGCGCTGCGCACGACGCTCTTGCATTTAGCACGTCTAGATTGTAGTGAGCGGTCATGCACCATCGCCTGATGCTCACTGAAGTCGATCCGCTCGCGGGAGATCAAGCGGCCGCATTGGTGCGCGACGGTTATCTCCTGCTCCGTGGTGCCGTGCCGGCGGCCTGGCGCGATATGCTGCGGGCCGCCTTCGACGCCGGTGTGGGCAGCAGCGACCAATGGTCGGCCCCCCGCGGGGGCGGCTGGCGCCATGCGCTGCTCGATCTGGATCCAACAGTGCAGCGAACCTGTCGTCTGCCGTCCCTGCTGGCGGTGGGAGCCGAAATACTGGCCGGTCCGTTCTTTCTGGCTCAGGTTGAGGGGCGCGAGCCGCTGCCCGGCGAAGGCCACCAGCCACTGCACCGCGATGGTGCGGGCGCCAAGGCCGTCTCCGCCTTGGTCTTCCTCGACGCCTACGGACCGGACAACGGCGCCACACGCGTCGTTCCGCGCCATCTCGACCGCGGCGAGCCCGACGAAGCCTCGTCCCTGATCGTGGCGGGCGACGCAGGCGACATCCTGGTGTTCGACGCCGACCTGCCGCACGGGGCGACGCGTAACCGCTCCGGCGCGCGGCGGCGTTCATTGCTGCTGAGCTTCATGCAGGAGCGTCATCGGGCGAGCCAGGACGCTTGCCGCGCGATCCGTAATGTACGCATGGATACCTCTGAAGTGTTTGTGCCCAGGGAGAGCGCTCGTCCGTTGCCTTAAGGCGAGGGCGACAAATGCAAATAGCGCCCGTCGAACTGGGCGAGCTCCTGGAGCTTGTGCTCGTTGAGAATTCTCACAGTGCCGCGCTGAAGCTCCAGAACGCCGTCGATGCGCAGCTCGCGCAGAATGCGGTTGGTGTGAACGCTCGTCACACCCATGGCTTCGCCGAACTGCTCCTGCGTCAGCGGGATTGCGAAGGTGTTGTCGATCACCCGACCGATGAGGCGCAGCCGCTCGCGCAACTCGACGATCAGATGCGCAAGCCGGTTGTAGGTCGAGCGCTGGCCAACATTGACGATCCATTCCCGGGACACGGCGGCATCCACCAGCGTGTCGCGCCAGAACATGTCGCCGACACCCGGTCGCCGGCCAATGAGGTCGTTCAACGCCTTGTGGGCGATGAAGGCCAGCGTACAATCGGACAGCGCAATCAGGTCATGATCGACGGTCGGAAAGTGCAGGTTCTGGAGATTGGGCAGATCGCCGGGAATGTGGATCGACAGGATCTGGCGCCGGCCGTCCGCGATCGTCTTGGAGCGGACGCAGAACCCGTCGGCGATCAGGCAGCATTCGCTCGGCTCTTCGCCGTCGCGTAGCACGGTCTGGTTTTCGCGGTAGTGGCGAAGTGTGAACGGCAGCGCCGCGAGAGCTTGGAGATCCCTGTCGTCCGCACCGGTCGTCGTTTTCAGGCGCTGAAACAGCGGCGCCCAGATCATGTCGCTTGTCACGTCTCTCATTCCCCCACGCGCCTGGGCGCGTGACGGCCAAAAAGCATAGACCCCAGCTTGCCGCTGATAACAAAGGTTAAATGATGGGCTCTCCGTTTCTCAACATTGTGGACGACGCGTTATCAAAACAGGCGAACACAACAAATGTTAAGATATGCGGGCGCGGCGAGGTGCCGGACCTAACATTTATCAAGTGAAGGCCCGGTCAGGGTCTGAAGCCGGTGTTGCGTGCGACAGGGCCAGTCCGCTTGGTGGCCGAGCCGGTTTTCCGAAGCGCGCGTTTCGTGAGCAAGCGTCGCGCCGCCGCTCCGCCTCGGAACGGCGGGGGCACGGTGGCGTTCTTCTGTCGTGAGGAGGACAATCGTGATGGACCATCTGACGAAGCGCGAACAGCCGGACCGCAGCAAGATCAACATGCACGAGGCCTGGGAGGTCAAGTACTGGACCCATGCGCTCGGTGTCTCCAGGGAGGAGCTGCAACAGGCCATCGACAAGGTCGGCAATTCGGCTGCCGCCGTTCGCAAGGAGCTGGCGGTGTGAGCTGGTCGCGGCGGTCCGTCTTCCTGCGTGCTACTTGACGCTGACGAACATGCCCCAGGCCGCGGCAAGGGCTGCCCCGGTGAAGACGATGATCGGGGTGTCGCAGAACGTACCGCCATAGCTGCACACGTCGGCGCCGAACTGGCCGAGCTCGTGACGGCCCGCCGAATAGAACACTCCTGAAAGTCCGAGCAATGCGGCGGCGACGTAATACATGGCTCCCTCACGTGAGAATGGACATGTGCCAGCATGGGGCGGAGAGATTTCATTCCGCCGAATCCGATTCGTCGCATTCAATTCAAGTTTGATCCTTTCGTTGAACCTGCGTCCCGTCCTGCGACACAAAGACAGGCAGAGCTGTTGCCGTGGCCGCCGGATGCTTGCATGAACCCCGCTCTCGATCTGCTTTATCGCCTCGCAGCGATCGGAATCAGCATCTATTGGGCGCGCAAGGCCTGGTACGGCTATGTCGAGCGAAAGATCCTGTTCGTCAGCGATGACTGGCTGGACTGGTCGAGGTGGTCGCGGCAGGAGTTTTACCGGGACACCATGCCGATCCGGTACTGGATGCAGATGGGCGGCACGGCCTTCGGCTCGCTGCTATGTCTCGTTGGCGCGATCATCGGGTGGCAGCCGAACGGCTGAGCGATCGGTATTCGTCCTTCAGGCCGGCGCGATGCGGCCTTCCATGACGACGAAACAGCTTTGAAACAGTCCTGAAACCAGATCGTCCTGAACTCCGCCGCCATTGGGCCCGACCAACGAAGCGAAAAGGAGACAGTCATGATCCAGATTGGTTCGAAGGAAGAAGTCGCGTTGCTGCTGGCGCTGTTCGGGACGCATACCCAGCCCGTCCGGAAGCCGAAGCCGAAGTCGCCGCAAGGCTGAGATACGCCCATGGCGGGTTTGGCCGATTGCCTGAGCTTTCTGCGTCTGCTGATCGCGCGGGGGGATCCGAAAGGTATCCCGCTGGCGACGGGCGCCATCGACGACTATCTGGCGATGGCACCTGTCAGTGCGCGCAGCCGTGGCCTGCGTGTGCTCCAGCAGGACGCGCTCGAGCTGCACGTCACGTCCATCGGCGTGCAGCGCTCGTTCGCCGAGACGGTGGATGCCTACATCGAGCGGAAGCTGGCCGAGGGGTGAGGCGTTTCGAGCGCCTCGGCCGGCTCCGCAGGAGCTGGCATCTGTCTTGCTACGTCACGTCTTAATCCCGGCCCGGCCAATCGGGCCGTTTCAGATTGAGGCGATCACATGCAGTCCACGTCCCGTTTCGAAGCGACCGCGTCCTTGAAGCTCCACGCGCTGATCTCCGACCTGCACTGGCGGATCCAGATGCTGGAGAGCGACATTGCCGAGGAGGAGCGCAATGCCGGCAATGCCGACCCCTTGAGTCCCACCTATTCGATGCTGGCGCTGACGTTGCGTGCGCGCCGGGACAATCTGCGGACCTCGATCGCCTTGCTCGAGGCACGGGTCGGGCGGACGGCGCAGGTGTCGCGGGCGGCGTAGCCGCGCCCGCGCTCTTCCCCCGCTCTCGCAGCAGCTCGCTTCCCGTCAGGCCTCGTGCGGCCGCGGCCCCCTCAGCGAGCCGATCTTGCGGCCGAGCTGCCAGACTTCGACGTCGCCGCGTCGCGCGAACTGCTGTGCGTAGGCGAGGGCGGATATGTCGCTGGGAGCCTCGAACGCCTCGGCGGCGCGAAAGACGCCGTTCTCGCCGACCAGATAGGCGCGGTATTGCTGCGTCATGTCGGCGTGCTCAGGCCGGGCGAATGCAGCCAGGCATCGATCTGTATCGCCATCTCGTCCTGCCGCGCGCGGCGGAGCAGCATCTCGCGGCGGTGCCCCGGCGCGAGCGCGCGCGCCTGCTCGCGCAATTGCGCGGCTTCGTCTGCGAGCCTTTGGTGAAGTGTCTTGGTCTGCCTGAAACGACGCCGCTTCAACATGGCGCTGCTCCCTCGTTCGAGTGGGGCGGGAGCGCGACTGGCGTTCTCATCACCGATGAATGCCAAGGGCCTTGCGGTGATGCTCAACTGTACGACTCGTAGTCGAGACTGTCTTCATCATTTGATAGGTTCGCGAACAAATTATCGCGCTGTTTTCGTTGCGCTATTTGCAGCACTTGAGCCGCTTACTCATTTTGCGCGTCGCGACGAGTCTTAAGTTCGCTTTTGAACAAGAGCGAACTTCGTGTAGCCTACCCGGCATCACCGGCCGAGGCTCTGCCTGTAGGCGTCGGTGGCTGAGAGACCGAGCGTGCTCCCGCCTGCAAAGCAAGGGAGCGCTTCCATGCCGCACCATCGCGTGCCGATTCACCGCATTCACAGCGAAGCATCCGCAATCTCCGATCAGATCGCGCGGATGCGCGACGAGATCGCCAGGGCGCTCGAGATCTTGAAGGCGGGAGTGCCGGACACGTTCCTCGGTCGCAGGACTCAGGAGCCATTTCCGAGCGAGCGAGGCGAGAAGCGGAATCGCTGACGACAGCCGCAATCGCTCGCGCGGTTAGGAACCTCCCGTTCCGCAGCCGGTTTTGTGAGGTGGCCGGTCAGCCGCCGATTGACCGGCCTGGAATGGCGGTCCCGGCGCGCGTGCCCCCCGTCAGCGCCGGGGCCGTTTGGTTTGACACGTCGGGCAACACACCGGCATGATGGCATCCTCGAGATGAGTTCGAAGCAAGCCCGCGCAACGCCGCGGGCTTGTTCGTTTCTGCCAGCGCCTCGGACCCGAGCTTCAGCTCTGGCCGGGTGCGCCGAACCATCTCGTCAGCGCCTCCACAAGTTCGCCTCGGCTGTCGTGCCCGACCCAAGCCACATGCCCGTCGGGCCGAACCAGCGCGGCCGTCGGCGCGGCGATCGCGCCGATCGCCGGTAGCTCCCATGCGCCGTCATAGGCGGCATCGATGCGTGTGACACGATCGGCCCAGGGCGTGATGTCGGGAACGTCGCCCCCGCCGAAGTCAAGCAGCACGCCGCGTGCATCATGCAGCAGCGTGAATAGCTGCATGGGGCGCCCCTCGACCGTCAGCGCGAGATCGGGCATGCGGCGGCCGAGCAGCTCATGCCCCTCGCCGAGATCATAGTGGATGTCGAGCCCGCTCATCATCGCGCCATAGCGCCGGCGCGGCTCGTCCATCGCGAGCAGCTCGGACATCACCTCGCGCGCGGCCTTGCGGCCGTCGTCCTCGCGGCGGAGCAGGGCGATCTGCGCCCTGGTGTTGCGGAGCACGCGCGCGGCCACGCCATGGCGTTCGGCATGGTAGCTGTCGAGCAGGCCGTCGGGCGCAACGCCCTTGACCACCTGCGCCAGCTTCCAGCCGAGATTGACGGCATCCTGCAGGCCGGTGTTGAGGCCCTGTCCGCCGACGGAGTGATGGATGTGCGCGGCGTCGCCCGCGAGCAGCACGCGTCCCCTGCGATAGGCGGCGGCCTGCCGCGCCGCATCGGTGAAGCGGGAGATCCAGGCCGGGCTGTGGACGGCAAAATCAGTCCCGTAAACGGTGATCAGCGCATCGCTGAGATCGCTCAAATTGGGCTCGCCGGTGCGATCGAGGCTCGCTTCGGTCATGACGACCAGCACGCGCCCGTTCTCCGCCTGACTGAGGCCGTGAAAGCCGAGCGCGTCGTGACGCAGGCCCCATGGCGGCGTCTCGCCCATCTCGACCTCGGCCATGAGATTGCTGAGCGTCGGAGCCGTGCCGGGAAAATCGATTGCAGCCGTCTTGCGCACCGTGCTGCGGCCGCCGTCGCAGCCGACCAAATAATCCGCGCGCAAGATCTCGCCGCTCGAGAGCGTCACGTCGACGCCGGTGTCATCCTGCGCGACATCTGCCGCCTCGCGGCCGCGATAGATGGGCACGCCCAGCTCCGCGACCCAATCGGCCAGGATGCGTTCGATGTGGCTCTGCCGCAGCGCCAGTCCGTAAGCGTGCCGGGTGGGGAGGTCGCTGATGTCGAGCCGCGTCCAGGCGAAGCCGGCGAGCTGGGTGACCTTGCCTTCGCGCAGGAAGCGATCCGCCACGCCACGCTGATCGAGGATCTCGATGCTGCGTGCATGCAGGCCGCCGGCCCGCGTGCCGGTGAGATCCTGGCTGGCGCGGCGCTCGACGATGGCGACGTCGGCCTTGGCGAGCGCCAGCTCCGCCGCCAGCATCAAGCCGGTCGGCCCGCCGCCGGCGATCAGGACGGCATGGTCGGCCGCGCGTTCGGAGCGCGTCGGCAAGGCATGGGTGCGCGCGCGTGACTTCGGAAGCAGGACAGGCATGTGGTGATCCCTCGGCTTGGTGTGAGGCGCGGGGGTGTACACCGGGGCCGGGATCTTGAAGCAAGCCCCTTGCGCACCACATATTGAGCTGGGAGGAGGGGCGTTTCTTGTTTGCGTCCGGCACCTTCGAGGCGTTGGGCAAATGCTGGCGGCAAACGCCGACAGAATGTCCTGAACGGGATGGACACCGCGAGAGGCGGTCGCGCTGCGAAATTGATATTTTATTCTGGATTTGGCATCGCCAGGAGCTGTCGATGACGTCCATTGACGAACGGCTTCTCGAAAGCAAGATGACCCAGATCGAGCAGGCCAGGGCCTGGAGCCCGCGGGTCATTTCCAAGTTCGAAACTCTCATCCGCAGCGGCGACGAGGTCAGCATCTTCCGCGCCAACCCGTTGGCGTTCGCGCGAGATCGCGGTGTGGCTGAGCCGGAAGCAATCGACCTGTTCCTCCACGCCGCCCGCGCCGGGCTGGTCGACCTGCATTGGGATATTCTGTGCCCCCATTCCGGCCTGGTGCTGGAAAGCTTCGGCAAGCTCCGCGCACTCCGGAGCCACTTCGTTTGCGGGCTGTGCGACATCGACGGGCAGACGGACCTCGACGACTTCATCCAGGCGTCTTTCTCCGTCTCGCCGCAAGTCCGGCGCCTCGCCTTGCACGACGTCGACAACCTCTCGATCGAAGACCTGCATTGGAAGCTGAAGTTTGCGGACAGCGGGCGGTTGCCCGGCGGACAAACCCGATTTGTCGATGTTCTGCGCACCCTCGTCCGCGGCATGACATATCTGCCACCCGGCGTGACCACGACCCTGCAGACCGAGATCAAGTCCGGTGCCCTCTCGGGTGTGAACGTCCAGACGCAGGCCGGCTTCACACTTCCCGCGGTGGACTCCGCGGCAGCCCCGCCCGGCGCGCCGACGATCATCCGCATCACTTACGATGGGCAGCGTTTCACATCCGATGTTTCGGCCGTGCCGTCGGGGCGCGCCGTCTTCGAGATCAGCAATACCGGCGCGAAGCGCGGCTCGGTGCTCTTGATCAACTGGCCACCTGAGATCGTTGCCATGCCGGAGAAGCCGACGCTCGAGTTTGACCCCTACGTGTCCGGCGGCATGCTGCTGACGCGGCAGACTTTCCGCAAGCTCTTCCGCTCCGAGCGTGTGGACGAGGAGGAAGGCCTCGGCATTCGGCAGGTGACCCTCCTGTTCACCGACTTGAAGGGCTCGACCGCTCTTTACGAGCATCTCGGAGATCTGAATGCCTATGCGCTGGTGAGGGAGCATTTTGCTCTGCTCGACGCAGTCGCTCAACGGCATGCCGGCGCCATCGTGAAGACCATCGGTGATGCCGTGATGGCTGCGTTCTCCCGGCCGGTCGACGCGGTCGCGGCTGCGCTGCAAATGCTGCAGGGAATCGGCCAGTTCAACTTCGAGCGAGACCAGCCCGCCATCATCCTCAAAATGGGCGCACATTGCGGACCTTCCATTGCCGTGACCCTCAACGAGAATCTCGACTACTTCGGCCAGACCGTGAATATAGCCGCGCGCGTGCAGTCATTCGCGGATGCGGGAGAAATCTGCCTGACAGAAGCGCTCTACACGGCTCCCGGCGTTCGCGATCTGTTGACGGGCCACGTTGTCGAGGAATTCGACGCGCCATTGCGTGGCGTGGAGGGCAACGCACGGGTCTATCGCATCACAGCTCGATCGTAGCCAATCGGCTCGCACGACGTCGTTGCGGGTTTTCCGGAATCGAAAGGGGCCCCTCGCGGTGGGCCCCTTGCCGGGCGTAATGATTGATCGGGATGAAAATGCCAGCCCCGGCCTGCGTATTTCTATCCAGACCTGAGGGGTTGTGGAGTCCGGGAAACTGCGGTGTTCCCGTATCCTTCATTGGGCGCGATACGCCAATCGATCTAGGAACGACGCTGGTCCTGTCGCGTCAATCTCGATTGCCGGGATGTGTCATGACACAGGATCAAGCCGCCATCCGCTGTCCCCGATGCAAGATGCCGCCGCGGCTCATTGAGAGGATCTGGAGTCCGGGAACTGCCGGCTACATCCGGGTCCATCAGTGTCAGTGCGGGCAACTTGTCTGGGACGATTAGTCCGATCGAAGCTGCGCGAGCCACGTGGCGTCGTTCGCCATCAAGCTGGCCTCGATCTTCGCGAGCCCGGCAACGCCGCGGTATCGCGAAATGACAGCGAGGCTGCCTTACCAGGAGGGTTCATTTCGCTTGCAACCCATCGTCAATCGGCAGATTGATGGACCATCACCGGCCAAGGCTCTGTCCGTAGGCGTCGGTGGCTGAGAGACCGAGCGCGCTCCCGCCTGCATGGAGAGGGAGTGCCGCATGACCAAACATTCCCACATCGCGCGCGCGCACGATCTGGCGATCGAGATCGCGGAGCAAAACGCGATCATTCGAAGCGTCGTGGATAGTGCACTGGCGCTGCTGAACGAGCCGGCGCCCGACACCTTCCTCGGCCGGAAGACGCAGAAGCCGTTCCCGGCGGAAGACCCGATGCAGCGTTCAGATGTCCAGAGCTTGCTCAACAGCGAGCTGCAGCCGCCAACGCCGTGAGGCCGCCGGTCGGCGCGAGCCGGATGAGTGCGCCGTTGCCATGATCCTCACTTCGGATTAGCAAAAACGCGCTTGACCCGTCGGGCAAAACACTGGCAGAATGGCATCATCGAAAAATAGGATCTGCCCGCACCGAGTGATCGGTGGCGGGCCTTTTTGCGCGGAGTGAAGTTGAAAGGTTTGCTCCAACCTTCCTACGCGCTGTTGCCCCTGATCCGAACGGTTCACGCGGCGGATTCTGGATTGACTGCGCCTCTACTCAAGATTGAGATGCGACCTCCATTTCAAGCATGGAGACTAAAATGTATTTCAATCGTTTTGCTCAATCCGTCGCTCTCCTCTTTTCGCTCGTCTGCTTCGCCCTGCCAGCGCAAGCGCAGAACAACAAGCCGATAGTTTCGGGGGCTTGGTATGAAGATCGAGCCTTTAATTCTGGCTCCGGCATTGTCTTTCTGTCGTTCGCTCAAGCGCCAACCAACAAGTTTTTGAATATCACTCACGTTGCATGCATAGTTGTAACGTCGACCGGGCTCGTGCTGGGGCAAGTCACTCTAGGTGGTTCTAGTACGAATGGGGCATCTGGTGACCTCGGCCGTGGTCAAGAAATCCGCGGGAATGCGACTGTAGAGATCGGGAGCTCAGGCCGATACTACTCGATCGTGACGGAGTCCTATTTGAAGCTCGGGCCCGGACGGTACCCATTCATCTATTTTCTAGGTGCGCAGGGTGCAACAGGGTCCGGAAACTCCATCTCTGTCGACTGCACCATCGTAGGGAACTTGTCCGACAATTAGGGCCATCAAACGCGCTCAGCGCGGAGGAGGGCGCTCGTTAGCCAGCGGCGCTCTACGTCGCTGGCAAGCGATCCCTTAATCGGAGGCGGCCGCCGTCGCGAAGCGGTTCAAGCGTACGCGCTGTCGCGCTCTCTTGCGGCACTGGCAGATAAGCAGCGAGTTGTTGCTGCATGTCCTCGATGACCGCGAGGCGTCGTTTGATCAAAATGATCGCGACGACGCGTTGCTCTCGGATCGATAACGCGACTGGCTTCCGCATCCATTGGCCCTCCCTGTGCGAGAATGCGCGGTTTCAGCCAAGCCGTCTGTAACATAGGACACGTACAGCTAGACTAATTTACTTGGATGCTGGGAATCCAACATTGGTTATGTCGAGCCTCATCATCCGCAAAAATCTTCGGGCGCTGGTGACTGAGAAATGCGAGCGCGTCCCGCTGTCAACGAAGACATGAAGGACTCGTGCCATTAAGTGCACTGTCGCCCCTAGGCTCGATCAGATTCGGTTTATCATAATGTCACTTGACCCGTCGGGCAAAACACTGGCAGAATGGCATCATCGAAGAATTCGTCGAGCCCGCGCGGGAAGCATCCCGCCGCGGGCTTTCATTTGCCCGAAGTCGAGAGGAAGCAATGGGCCGGTCGAAATATTCCCTGCAGGCCGGCCGATCCGGGCTTCCGTGTTTCCACGGTTGGCGCTTAGATTGTTCCGCTCGTATTTTTCATTTTTCAGGGACGGATTTTCATGACTTTCTCGAACCTCACCCAACGAAATCTGATCGGCGGTCTCGTGGGCGGAATGGCTGCGGCCTCGGCAGCTAGCTCGTAGCAACCATTAACTGGCGGCTGTGTTTTGCCTTTCGGATCGTCGGCGCCTGCCATGATGACGCCGTGCTCGCATCCGTCAAGGCGTGGCCTGGCGGCAGATCAGGTGAGGTGCGGGCGAGCGACGGCCATCCTTGACGGACGCTGCGCGCGGCGTCGTGAGGGACCGTAGGTCGGGACGAAGAAACACGTCCCGGTCGAACTAAGAAACAGGGAATGATCTCACCGGCGGTTCGCCGCACCATGGCGTGCCGCGAGCCACCACTGTGTTGGCGAAGATGAGCATCTTCCTGGCGCAGGCAACGAGCGCGCGCTTGTGCTCCTTTCCGGCTGCGGTCAGGCGTTGGTAGAGCTGGATGAGCTGCGGGTTCCATCGAAACGATGCAGCCAGTGAGGCGGTATAAAGGGCGCGCCGCAGCCGCTTTCGTCCGCCCTCGATATGCCGCACTCCGACCTGGTCGCCGCTGTCGTCGTCATAGGGCGCAAGGCCGGCGAGAGCGACGGCTTGCTCCCGCGTGATCCGGCCGATCTCAGGCAGACGCACCAGGATGGCAACGGCAGTCGGCAGCCCGATGCCGTCGACGCTGTTGATCAGCGCGAGCCGCTTGGCAAGATCAGGGTGCTTGCGGATCGAGGTGACCAGGGCCTTGAGTGCGGCCTTCTCGCGTTGCTCCAGGCGAGCGATATCCTCGTGCCAGATCTTGTTAATCGTCACATTGCGGCAGCTTTCGATCCTGTTCTTGAGGCGCGCGATATCCTCGCCGATCTGATCGATCATGGTCAGCTGCTCGGCGAACCGCAGTAACCGCGGATCGGGCGCAGCATGGATCTTGCGCACCGCTGCGGTGCAGGCGGCAATAAGAGCGGCATCGATCCTATCGTTCTTGGCACGCTGCAAGTGGAATTTGCCATAGGCCCGGACCTGAGCCGGCTGAAACACCACAACCACAAACCGCTTGCGCCGCAGTTCGGCGACGACAGGCTGTTCGTAACCGCCACTCGCCTCGATGCCGATGCGTTTGACGCGATGCTGTCGCAGCCACGCCAACAAAGCCGCGTGACCTTCCGACGTGTTCTTCACTTGCAACGGCTCGCGGCAACCCTCGATCGCCACATCAAGCTTCCGTTTGCCGGTATCGATCCCGGCACAGATCGTGGTAGACTTGGCCATCTTCGTCGATCCCTCCCTTGTGATGCGAACCTTAAGTTCGTTCAACCATTCGGGTCCCGATGAAGTGCCGATCGCGATCTCGCTACGTCAGACAGCCCTCAAGGCTTCGGTGGGTACCGATCCGATCGAACGGCGGCCCAGTTCGGGCGGCCTCCCGGGCTGGGCCATTCCTCACGGAACGGCCCTCAATATAAGCGATCGGGCTAATACAAGGGTGGGTTGAGCTCTTGCGAAACCCATCGCCACACGGACGGTGCCAGTATCGAGCAAATCGTTGGTGCGACCGGATCAAGCGGCGAAGTTTGATGGGTTTCGCAAGGGCTCAACCCATCCTGTACCTTTTGAGGTCTGCACCGGTCTGGCGATGCAGACTGGTTTGACGGGCCGATCTGCCGGGAGCCGCCTGACCCATCCGTGCCATGAGCACCTACGTGGGACCGCGCCCCGGCGGAGCGGCTGCCTGCCCCAAATGATGATCATTTTTCCGAACTCATCGCCTAGTTGCCGAAATTACGGATCGAGTCGTTGCGAAAAAATGCGTTGATTTTGTTCTTCATATGTTCTATTCATCCAAAGCTCAATCTAAGGATGAGTTGACGGACGCCAATTGTGCTCGACTCTTGCGGGGTGGCGATGAGTAAATCCTTTCTTGCTTTTGTCTTGCTGGACAGCCCCGCAAGTCTGAACACGGGCGCGCTTGCCACGGCGCTTCGCACCCGGCACCCGGAGCTGGCATCAGAGATGCGTGACGACGACGCGGCAAAGATGCGCGAGGGTTCCGGAGGTGCGTCGGTTATCCGGTTTGGCGACCAACTCATTACGGTCATGTCTATGCCGACGGCCATTCCACATGATCCCGGCCTATGGTCGCGTACCGCTATCACGTGGCCGGAAGCGCAGGTGGTTGCTGCGGAGCACCGGGGGCATTTGATCGTTTCGGTGCTTGGCAAAGACCAACAATTGTTGCCCACTGCTCGTCTGATGACAGCCGTTATTGGCGCGTTAATTGCGACGATGCCGCAATGCGGCGCTGTGGTCTGGGATGGGAAGGTCGCGCAACCTGCCGATCTCTGGCTGCATCTGTTTGCCCAATCCTATGCGCCGTTCCCTGACTATCCTTTCCCGCTCTGGGTGGATATTCTACCATTCCGCTCTGAGGCGGGTATCGGCGCGGTGACGATGGGACTGTCCGCTTTTGTCGGGCGTGAGATTGAATTCAAGACTGCCAGGTTGACGCTTGCAGCGCTGATCGAAAAGGTGGCTGGTCTTGTTGCCTATCTGATCGAGCGCGGACGAGTGCTCGGAGACGGCGACACCTTTGGCGGCGATCCGAAGGAGCGCATCGCTGTTCGTTACAAGAATTCAGATCGGTTCAATGGCATGCCTGTTTTTCTCTGTACTGACGGCTCATCGTCGTAGAGCAAAGCAAACAGGCTTTGCTCAGCGTGGCTCGTGTCCGATCGGATGAAGGGGCGTTCTTAAAGTCGTCGACCGAGAAGGCGTGACGTTCCTGAAATGCGAAACGCGGCCTCTCAGTCGGAAGGCTGCCGCGGATTGCTGGCTCTATGATGTCATTCGCGTCCTTGATGCCATCGACGAGGAAAAGACGCGCGGCCAAATCTTGAATGATGGTGCCGGGTGCAAGCACTACAACGGTATAGGAAAGCTCAGCCTTGTCTTCAAAGAAGAGGCTGTTGGTCTGGCCCAGGACGTCCTGAATCTTCGCTAATGCGGTTCGACGTGGCGTTCTTGGAAACTAAGGGCATGCTGGAATGCATTCGCCGTCGCAATGCGTCGGCAGGTATGCAGCGAACTGCCTGAGCTTCTAGTTTTTTCATTTCATCGCTACTCGCTGCCGATGCGCATTTGGCGCCGGCAAAGGCATTCGCCTGACTGCGAGGACTCTCCGAATCCAAATCCGAGTTTTGCGGGATCAAGGCAGATCGCTGCGATTTGCTGAAATCATCCGGCCGCTCAAGTGCGTTGACCGAGCTTCCACGGAAGACGCGCAGCTAGCCGGTGCGCATCCGCCACCGTAGAGCGCCGATACTCTCCTTCAGGCACTCCGCAAAGTCACTCGGGAGCAATCGCACATCGAATGATTTTGAAGGGTTGCAACCAATGAGGCTCAGCGGAGCTATTCTGCGGAATCACCACATTATATCTCAGCGATTTGATTCTCATCGCGCGTTTGATGGTATCGATAGGCAAGTACTTGGAGTGCGGGCTCGACGCAATCAGATCTATCTGCCGGCAGATTACGAGCTGGCCAGAAACATGAGAGTATCGCCTCACCCCGGCGGGCATGATCCACTATATTACGGAGCGGTTAGCCGAACTCTTGATCGAATTGCGGAATATGCTGATCCGGATATTCGCGCGGCGGAGATAGAAGCGTTGATCGACGCAATGAGCGCCGGCTTTGTTAATGGCGATCTCTACACCAATGTCCCAATTGGAAAGACCCGTGAAGAAGTGGATCGATTAATTAGAAGTGTCGTCGATGAGTATGCGACATACCGTGCGGACAATCTGAACGTAGTTCAGGCGATACGCGATCTCGAGCAGAGGGGTGCGAAGGCTGGGCATGGTCATCTGGGCAAGTGGTCCGCAATCTTAGGCAATACCAAGAGGGAAAAGCTGCTGAGCGAAGCAATCAGGCAGAACCCGCGAGTTAACATCACTTCGGGGAACAATGAATTGGACGGAACGCCTTGGCAACAGGAGTTCATGGCTGCGGATGATAGTTTTCGCATTCCAGGCTCAGAGCCAGCCAATCCGAACCACGATCCGCAGTTGCCGGGCTTCATTCCAGCCCCGCTTGCAGAATTTGCCCCTGAAGGCTTCACCCGGAGCGATCCGCGTTTGGTCGATGGATTGTCTGGTTTTCCGGCGGCCGGTCCGGATTGGCAACGGATCGGACAGCTGCCTCCGAGCACTGCCGCGCCATCGGACCCACTCGTCCTCAAATTCGATCCGATGACCGGGGCGCCACTTCCATATCAGGATAATCCACTGATGCGTGACCCTGGTAGCGAGTCCTCTGTCGGACAGGATGCGCTTCCTTGGTTGCTGGGTGGCGCGGCACTCGGCGTAGCGGCGCCTTTTATTCTACCCACGTTGCCAGCGTGGGCATGGACCTTGGGTGCTCTGGGCACAGCAGGTGTCGCAGCGGGATCATCGGCTCGAGCGCAACCAACGAATGACTTCAGCGGGGGAGTGTTCGCCGTTGGCGCGCCTCCATACAATCCGTTTAGTCCAAAAGACACATCGAGCTCCAATGGGAAGGCAAGTCAGCTGCTCGGCGCGCAGCCCGGGATCCCCTTGCTGACAGGCAATGCACTGGATCAGGAAACGATACGTGCTGGTACCTTCCATGATCGTTTTGGCAATTGGCCAGGAACTGCAGTCGTTGCCACACCGCCCCAGCCGTCGAAGGAACCTGAGGAACCAGCCGCTTCCGTCGCAGGACCAGCGGCGGGTGGAGAGGTCCGGCGTCTCGCGCGTGTGAACGCCTCGAACGCTGGCAGTGTGTTTGATTCTGGTAGTGTGCCGGTACCCTATCTGCCTTCTTCTGAATTCAACGACCGATTTGGAAACTGGCGCATGGGAGAACAGCGGTTTCACCAAGTGAGCAGTCCGGTCGGTATGTTCGCTGACGAGCCAGGCTATGTTATCCCACCACCGATTTGGGGATTGGAAGCTTCAGCCAATCCGCGAAGCGACGCAGGAGATTGGTTCTCTCGCTGGATACAGCCGCTGCTTCGCCAGGATTGATGATCCGCTGCAGATTTTTTCGATCCAGTTCAATGTCGTTTGACACGTCGGGCAAAACACCGGCATAATGCCATCATCGAAACGAGTTTGTCAGGCCCGCGCGGAAACATCCGCTGCGGGCTTTTTCGTTTCGATGTCAGGAATCGGACGGCGTCCCGCGCATTGCGGCCTCGCACTTGCTTGATACGCGTCTAGGGAGCGCCGATCAGCGCATCGCCGTCCGAACCATTTTATTGGCCGAGCACGCGCGAACGTGCCGGCCCGCGGCGCGAGCCTTTGCTTGCGCCGCCGCGGTCCCCGCAAGACGGGGATAAGGTTCGCGCCGAAACGATCGCGCGTCGTGTCGCGATCTGCCGCACTGTTGTTTTTTGGAGAAACGATGACGGTCTATCTGATATCGCTCGCGCTCGCGGGCCTGGTCGCAATTGTTGTGTGGGAGAGTCTTGCTTGAGTGACGGCCTTTTATATGAGCCCAGGATCGCGGACGTTCACAAGCCTGTCGCGAAGAAACCGTCAAAAGGGCGGACGCTGACCGACATTCGCTCGCTCGCGCGCAGCCATGCCGGGACAGCCGTCGACACGCTCGTCGGCGTCATGCGCAGCGACGAGGCGACGCCGGCGGCGCGCGTTTCGGCCGCCAACGCGATCCTCGATCGCGGCTGTGGCAAGGCGGCGCAACCGGTCGAGAACAGTGAAGACGGCGTGCTGGAATTGATCCACCGGATTGAGCGCATCATCGTGCATCCCCAAAAGCCTGGCGTCGAGGAGTCCTAGCGCCATTGCTGGAGAAGAGGCGCTCGCATGTCGACGCTGAAAATACCGACCGCGAAGATCTTCGAGCCGCTGCTGAGGCCGGCGCGCTACAAGGGCGTTTACGGCGGACGCGGCTCGGGCAAATCGCATTTCTTCGGCGAGCTTTTGGTCGAGACCTGCCAGGCCGAGCGCGGCACGCTCGCGGTCTGCATCCGCGAGGCGCAGCGGACGCTGGCGCAATCGTCCAAGCGGCTGATCGAGGGCAAGATCGCGAGCCTCGGGCTCGGTCACGGCTTCAAGCTCTTCAGCGACAAGATCGAGACGCCCGGCGACGGACTGATCATCTTCCGCGGACTTCAGGATCATACGGCGGACTCGATCAAGCTTCTCGTCTTCGACAAGGTTTTAGGCCTTGGATCCACCGATCCTCTGGCAGGATTCGCGGCGATCACCGCCAATCTCGTCGTTTCCTTCTACTTCGCCAAGCGCGGCTTCGAGAATGTTGCAAGGATCATCAAGCGGTGAAGATGCCAGATGATGAAATCAGGGCCATCGTGGCCGAGACGCTGGCCGAGCAGCACAGGCTCCAGCAGGACAGCATCGATGCGATCGTCTTGAAGGCGGTGGCATCGGTGCTGGCCTCCTTTGGCATCGAGGATGATGATCGCAAGGAAGTGCGCGCCGATTTCCAGCACCTGCGGCGGTGGCGGAAAAGCGTGGAGCAGGCGCAGAGCTACACTTTCAAAGCCGTGATCACCGTGATCGCCACCGGCCTGATGGGGGCTGTCTGGCTCGGCGTGAAGGTCGTGTTGGGTAAGTGAAAATCGATTGGCGGTGACGTCGCCGCAAGTCCGTCCCGTTCCTTTAGGTCATGCCATGTACAGAATTCGTATGGTTGACGCGTCTGATGATGACGTTGCGGACATCCTGGCCGAGCTGCATCGGCTGACTTTTTTTGATGCCGCAACCATGCCGGATTTCGATCTCGGGGCGTGGTGGCTTGCCTATTGCCGTGATGATCCGGTCGCGTTCGCAGGCGTCGTGCCGTCCACCTATGCCCGAAATTCCGGCTACTTCTCGCGCGTCGGAGTCTTGCAGCGGCATTGGGGCAGGGGGCTTCAACTCAGGTTGATGCGAGCGGTCGAAGCGCGAGGGCGGCGTAGCGGATGGGATGGTATCGTTTCGGACACAACGGATAACAGCTTTTCTGCGAATAATTTCATTCGGGCTGGCTACCGGCTCTACGAGCCCGAGGTGCCCTGGGCCTGGTCGCATACGCTCTATTGGCGAAAGTCGCTTCGCTGAGCTGGTGTCCCGTAGTGCGGAACGAGGGCTTTCGCAACGTTGACCGGCGCGGGCTGAACGCGCGGGCTTTTGCACCTGGAATACTCGAGGACCCGGCAGCTTGACCGCTGCCGGGTCCTTTTTGCGTATTGAAGCGTTGCTGTTGAAGCACTTGCGCAGTCGGCGGCGCCGGGCTTTAAGTTTGCTTGCGGGAAATTCGGCGAGCACAAGCCGATGTAAGGGAGCGCCGGGGATGTCCACCAAGCCTCGATTGCCGGAACGTCCGTCGCGGGCGGCGGGAGGACCATCCGCTCTTGATGGTCTGCTGGTCGTCGATTTCACGCGCGTGGTCGCAGGGCCCGCCTGTACGCAGACGCTCGCCGATTTCGGCGCGCACGTCATCAAGATCGAAAATCCCGATGGTGGCGACGACACCCGTGCCTATGAGCATGCCGAAATCGGTGGCGAGAGTGCCGCCTATCTCAGCCTGAACCGCAACAAAACCGGCATCGCGATCGACCTCGCCGTGCCGGAGGCGCGCGAGATTGCGCTGGACCTGATCCGCAAGGCGGACGTGGTCGTGGAGAATTTTTCCAGCGGGGTCATGAAGAAATTCGGCCTCGACTACGAGGCCGTCGCGCCGCTCAACCCGCGACTGGTCTATTGCTCGATCTCCGCCTACGGGCGGACGGGGCCGTTCGCCTCGCGTCCCGGCTTCGACCCTATCACGCAAGCCGAGAGCGGCTTCATGTCGCTCAATGGGTTTGCAGACGGACCGGCGGTTCGGACCGGCCCGCCAATTGTCGACATGGCGACGGGGATGTCCGCCTGCAATGCCATCCTGCTGGCGCTATTGGCGCGGGATCGACTCGGTCGCGGGCAGCATGTCGAGGTCGCGCTGTTCGACGTTGCCATGGGGATGACGGGCTTCTACGGCATGGCCTACCTGATCAATGGCGAGAACCCGGGACGGTTCGGCAATTCGCCGAGTGGGTCTCCGACCGTCGGTGTTTACGAAGCATCAGATGGACCGCTTTACATGGCTTGCGCCAACGACCGGCTGTATCGACGGCTGGTGGTGGAGGTGCTGAACCGCCCGGATCTCATTAACGCGCCGCAGTTCGCTACGCGCAAGGCGCGGTCCGAGAACAAGGAGCTCCTGCGTGCAGCGATTGCGGAGGTGTTCGCGAGCGACACGCTCGAGAACTGGATGGCGAAGATGAAGCTGGCCAATATCCCGGTTGGCTATCTCCGGACCGTCGAGGAGGGATTCAATGCGCCTGAAGCGCGTGAACGCGCGCGCCTGAACCGGATCCCGCACCGCACGGCGCAATGGGTGCCGAATATCGAGCCGCCGATCAACATGAGCCTGACGGCAACAATTAATCCAGTGGCTGCGCCGCTGTTGGGCGAGCATACAGAAGACGTCATGCGTAATACACTTGGTTACGACGAGAATCGGATTGCGGCTTTGGCCGAAAAAGGCGCATTCGGGCGGCGGAGGGCCGCAACGTCCGACTGAGCGCTGCCCCAGCTTGATTTGGAAGGGTTCCCGCCGCATAAATAGACGAGAGCGAGGGACACGAATGGCGCCTGGTCAAGAGCCGAGTATGGGGCAGTCGGTAGGGTTAGTCTCCGACGAACGAGCCTATGCGACGATGATTGCCAAGACGCGGTCGTTGGTGCCGCAGTTGCGCGAACGCGCCGCGCGGACTGAGGAACTGCGGCATCTGCCACCGGAGACGGAGCGGGACCTTCATGATGCCGGCCTGTTCCGGATGCTTCAGCCGAAGCGGATCGGCGGCGCCGAGCTCGACTACGTCGCTTTGATCGATTGCGCCGAGCTGCTGGGGCAGGCCGACGCGTCGGTGGCCTGGAATCTTGCCAATCTGGCGAGCCACCACTGGATGCTCGGCATGTTCGAGCAGCGCGCGCAGGACCTAGTCTGGGGGAAAGATCCGGACGTGCTGATCGCATCATCATTCATCTTTCCTGCCGGTCGCGCCAGCAAGGTTGAGGGCGGATACCGGCTGCACGGAAGCTGGCCGTTCTCGTCGGGGGTCGGCTCCTGCGCGTGGAATATGCTGGCAAGCGTCGTCGCTTCCGACGACGAGGCTGACGGTATCGAATACCGCATCTTCCTGTTGCCCAAAGCTGACTACAAAATTCTCGATACCTGGAACGTCGCCGGGCTGCGCGGCACCGGCTCGTCTGATGTCGAGGTCAGGGATGCCTTTGTACCCGAATATATGACGGTCGCCGTGCGTGATCTTGCCGGAGGCGCGACACCCGGGAGCAAGGTGAACCTCAATCCGCTGTACGCGCTGCCCGTGTTCTCGCTGTTTCCTTATGTTCTCTCCGGTGTCGCGCTTGGGAACGCGCAGGCTTGCCTCGACGACTATGCGGAGGTCGCCCGTCATCGCATATCGACGTACAACCGTGCCAAGCTGAGCGACTTCCAAAGCACGCAAATCAAGATCGCGGAGGCTTCCGCCAAGATCGATGCTGCGCGCCTCATCATGCGCGCAGCCTGCATCGAGGCGATGGACCACGCACGAAGCAGGCACACGCCCGACATGGCGATCAAGACCAGGTATCGGCGCGACGGGGCGTTCTCGGTCAATCTGTGCACGGATGCCGTCTCGATGTTGTTCGCGGCGAGTGGCGCGCGCGGCCTGTTCACGACGGGCGTGTTACAGCGGCAGTTCCGCGATGCGCATGCGATCAATTCGCATCTCGCCTTTAATTTCGATGCGGCCGGAACCAACTATGGGCGCGTGGCACTCGGCCTGCCGTCCGAGAATCTCACCTTGTGAGGCCGGCCGATGAATGATCTGCCAAAGCAGCC
Source organism: Bradyrhizobium sp. T-1 (assembly GCF_053592855.1). NCBI lineage: Bacteria > Pseudomonadati > Pseudomonadota > Alphaproteobacteria > Hyphomicrobiales > Nitrobacteraceae > Bradyrhizobium > Bradyrhizobium sp. T-1. Next base: position 2,816,649 of record NZ_CM132115.1, read on the forward strand.
GGCCGTCCCCGATCCAGCCAATGAGTTCGCGAGCGATAGCTCGCAGATTGATCCGCGTGATTTTCGCAACGCGCTCGGCACCTATGGAACAGGTGTTGCGATCATCACAGCTACGGCCGCCGATGGAAAGCCGTATGGCATCACCTGCAATTCGTTTGCGTCGGTCTCTCTAAATCCTCCCTTGGTTCTCTGGAGCCTCGGGGTCTATTCATCGAGCCTGACTGTTTTTCAGAACGCCAGCCATTTCACCGTCCATGTGCTAGGCACTTCGCAGCAGGCGCTAGCAAACCAGTTCGCTAAATCGTCCGAAGACAAATTCGCCGGTGTGGACTGGACGCCAGGCCTTGGCAACGCGCCGGTACTCGCCGAGAGCGTGGCGAGCTTTCAGTGCCGATCCGTCAATCGCTATTATGGTGGCGATCACGTGATCTTTCTCGGTGCGGTTGAAGCCTATACTTATAACTCAAGAGAGCCGCTGCTCTTCGCGCGGGGAGGATACGGCCGATTTCTCGCCGACGACGACCGCAAAAAGTCCCCTTAACGCGGTTCAGCGGTCGTGGCTGAGAGCTTGTAGATTTCCAACGCGTCCGCGTCTGCGCCGCGTGCAGCCTTGGCCAGCCGGAAGATCTGTCCGGCAAGGGTTGCCATCGGCACCGGTGTTGACGTCGCCTGGGCGACATCGGCGACAGTGTCGAGGTCCTTTAGCATCGTCGCGATGTGGCCAAGTGGCGGCGAGTGAATGCCCTGGACCATGCGCGGCACGAAGAGCTGAAGGGGGATCGAATCCGCAAAGCCACCGGAGAGTGCTTCGGGCAGCCGGCTCGCGTCAATTCCGGCATTCGAGGCAAGGCGGGTTGCTTCTGCAAGCACGGCCATTGCGCATCCGACGATCACCTGGTTGCAGAGTTTTGTAGTCTGGCCGGCGCCGGTCGGACCCATGTGGGTGAACCTGCGCGCCATGGTCAGCACATAGGGCCGTGCCCGCTCGATGTCTGAGGTCTCTCCGCCCGCCATGATGGCAAGCGCGCCTTCCTCTGCACCCTTGGTGCCGCCGGACACGGGCGCATCGATCCAGCCTGCGCCGTTCGCAGTTTTCAATCGCATCGCAAGATCGCGCGCGGCGTCGGGATGGATCGATGAAAAATCGACCACGAGCTTGCCTGCACCGGGAGCGGCAGCAAGACCCTCCCGCCCGAAGACCACCTCTTCGACGGCTGCGGCATCCGTCAGACACATGAAGACGATGCCGCAGTTCGCCAACAGGTCACGAGGCGTGCCTGCGCGCTTGGCGCCGGCTTCGACGAGCGGAGCTACTTTGCCTTCCGAGCGGTTCCAGACGCTGACGTCATGACCGGCCTCGAGCAGGCGCCGGGTCATGGGCGTGCCCATCAGCCCCAGGCCGAGGTAGCCGAGCCTCTCGACGTCCTGCGGGATTGCCTTGCTCGCATCAGCCATAGGTTGCTTCCTTCTGTCGTGGCGCCGGCGGCGCGCGACCGCTGTGCACCATACATGACGCAGCCCGCCGCGATATCGGGCCGGCTTGCATGGCTTGCCTGAATGTTTGAACCATGAAACATTTGGGCCGGTCGGGTTGGGTGGCGTCGGTCGGCGCCTGAGCAACGGAGTGGGCACGATGCGCGCAGTTTCGAGGTGGATGCTGGCAATATGGGCCGTGGCGGCCATGATCACGGGCGCAAGCACCTCACAGGCACAACAGACGATCCGCGTGGGCTGGACCATCCCGGCCGAGGAATCCAAATACTGGATGATGCGCAGGCCGGCCGAATTTCCCGATCTCGGCAAGACCTACAACATCGAATGGACCCAGTTTCAGGGCACCGCACCGATGACGCAGGCCCTGGCGGCGGGCGCACTGGATTGCGCCACGCAGGCGCCGCTCTCCCTTGCCAACGGCGTGGTTGGCGGCAATCTCAAGGCCTACATCGTGGCCCAGCATGTGTTCGAGAAGCCCGGTGGCTTCTCAGTCTACTGGGCGGTGATGGACGACTCGCCGATCAAGACGATTGCGGATCTCAAGGGAAGGACGGTCGGCATTTCCGTGATCGGCGGCGGCACGCAAGGTCCGTTCAACCTGCTCCTGAAACAGAACGGCATCGATCCTGCCAAGGACATCAAGCTGGTCGAGGTCGGCTTTGCCGTCTCCGAGGATGCGCTGCGCCAGGGCCGCGTCGATGCGGTCAACATGAACCAGCCGTTTGCGGCACGCGCGGAGGCGAAGGGCGGCACAAGAAAGCTATTCTCGCTGTCGCAGGCCATGCCGAACATTGTGCACATCCTGGAGGCCTGCCGCGCCGATTTCGTCGACAAAAACCCGGAACTGGTGAAGGCCTATGTTCGCGACATCACGTCTGGAATGAAGAAGGCACTCGCAAATCGCGAAGAGACCTTGAAGGTCGTATCCGAGGTGCTGAAGGCGCCGGTTCCCGTGCTCGATACCTACCTGCTCAAGGACAATGACTTCGGCCGCGATCCCGGTGCTGCCCCGAATTTCCCTGCAATCCAAAAGATGCTCGACATTTACGCGGACACGGGAATGCTGCCGAAGCTGGATGTCGCGCAGTTCAAACACCCGACCATCGTCGCGCCGCTGCAATAGTCGGTCGTTCACCGGGGGCAACGAGGTCGCGATGTCCCGCCCTGTGCGGGACATCGTATGAAGACGATGCAGGCATGAAGAAGTTGCGATCACGAATAACGACTGACGGCCTCGACCGGGCTCCGCACCGTGCTTTCATGCGCGCCATGGGACTGGACGACGCCGCCATCGCCAAGCCGATGGTGGGCATCGTCAGCATGAAGGGCGAACAGACGCCCTGCAACATGACCCACGATTTCCAGGTGGCTGCGGCCAAGACCGGAATTGAGGAAGCCGGCGGCACGCCGCGCGAATTCTCGACCGTCTCGGTGTCCGACGGCATCAGCATGAATCATGAGGGGATGAAGTTCTCCCTGTTTTCGCGCGAGCTGATTGCCGATTCCATCGAGGCGGTCGTTCATGGCCTCGCCTATGATGCGCTGATCGGATACGGCGGGTGCGACAAGACGCTTCCAGGCGTGATGATGGGGATGGTCCGTTGCAACGTGCCGTCGATCTTTATCTACGGCGGAAGCTCGCTGCCGGGCCGCGTGGACGGACGGACGCTGACGGTGCTCGATTCCTATGAGGCCGTCGGAAGCTTCATGACCGGAGAGATCGACGCTGCCACGCTCGAGCGGATCGAGCGCGCTTGCCTACCGACCATTGGCGCCTGCGCTGGTCAGTTCACCGCGAACACCATGGGCATGGTGTCGGAGGCGATAGGCCTCACAATTCCCAACGTGTCGATGGTGCCCGGCGTCTATGCCGAGCGCGCGCAGATATCGCGCCGCGCGGGGCGCCTGATCATGGAAATGCTGGAGCGTGGTGGACCGCTGCCGCGCGACATCGTGACGCGAAAATCTCTGGAAAACGGCGCTGCCATCGTTGCCGCGACCGGCGGCTCGACCAATGCCGCGCTGCATCTGCCAGCGATCGCGAACGAGGCGGGCATAGCATTCACGATCGATGATGTCGGCGAAGTCTTCGCCAGGACACCGCTGATCGGCAACCTGCGGCCCGGCGGCAAATACACGGCCAAGGACGTCTACGACATCGGCGGCGCGGCTGTTGTGATCCGCGAGTTGATCCAGAGCGGGCATATCGATGGTAGCTGCCTGACCATTACGGGCCGTACGCTTGCGGAGGAATATGGCGCAGCCAATGCTCCTGATGGCGAGGTGGTTTACACGGCCGGCGCGCCAATGATGCCGGATGGCGGCGTTGCGGTGCTGAAGGGCAACCTCTGCCCTGATGGCGCCGTCATCAAGGTCGTCGGTTTGAAGAGCCAATTCTTCGAGGGCGTCGCGCGCGTCTTCGAGGATGAAGAGGCTTGCGTGACGGCTGTTCGCGACCGTAGCTACAAGGCTGGCGAGGTCTTGGTGATCCGCAATGAAGGGCCGGTCGGCGGTCCCGGTATGCGCGAGATGCTCGGCGTCACTGCGCTGATCTACGGCCAGGGCATGGGCGAGGAGGTGGCCCTGATCACCGACGGCCGGTTCTCGGGTGCCACGCGCGGCATGTGCATCGGATATGTCTCGCCCGAAGCATTTGTCGGCGGGCCGTTGGCGCTCGTGCGCGATGGCGACAAGATTCGGATTGATGCCGCTGGCCGCCGCATGGACCTGCTGGTCGAGGAGCAGGAACTCGCTGCACGCCGGCGCGATTGGAAACAACGCCCACCGCGGCATCGCGCTGGCGCCTTGGCGAAATATGCGCGTCTGGTCGGCCAGGCACCGGGCGGAGCCGTCACGCATGAGGGACCAGCGGAGTGGCCGTGGTTCGACTGAGAACGCATGCGGAATGGACGTGTTTGGCAGATTTCTTGCTAAGCTCGTGCCGCTGATGGAGAACAATCAGCTCATCGGTTGCGTGACATTCGCGCGTGCGTGAAGCGAGAGACAGGATGAAGGTAGTGCCTTCGAGGAACGAATTGGTGAGACCGGTGATGTCACAAAGGCCGGCTTCCGTGATCATCGAGATCGACCGCGTCTCGCAGGTCTTCCAGACCTCGGCGCGCAAGGATCATTTGGCGCTGTCGGACATCTCCTTGACGATCGAGGAGGGGGCGTTCGTCTCTATCCTCGGTCCCTCCGGTTGCGGCAAGTCGACGCTGCTTTATATCGTCGGTGGTTTTGTTAGCCCAACCAACGGCGCGGCGAGGATGAAGGGACAGGCGATCGCGGGTCCGGGTCCGGATCGCGGGCCGGTGTTCCAGGAGTTCGCGCTATTCCCATGGAAGACGGTGTTGGGCAACGTGATCTATGGTCCGCGCCAGCAAGGCGTGCGAGCTACCGAGGCCGAAGCGGAGAGCCGCGCTCTGATCGAGATGGTCGGGCTCAAGGGTTACGAGAATTTCTATCCGAAGGAGCTGTCGGGCGGCATGAAGCAGCGCGTCGCGCTGGCCCGGACGCTCGCTTACCATCCCGAAGTCCTGTTGATGGACGAGCCGTTCGGTGCGCTTGATGCGCATACGCGAACGCGGCTCCAGAACGATCTCCTGAATATCTGGGAACGCGACCGCAAAACGGTACTGTTCGTCACCCACTCCGTCGATGAAGCCGTCTTTCTCTCGGACAAGGTCGTGATGATGTCGAAGTCTCCCGGCCGCATCCGGGACATCATCGATATCGACCTGCCGCGACCGCGGCGTCGCAACGAGCTGTTGCTCGATCCCCGCTACCAGAAATACGTCGTCGCTATCGAACGCATGTTCGATGAAAGCGACGAAGCCGGGGCGCCCTCATGAACTCGCCGGCCACCATCTCGAAACGAGCGGCGCCGGTGCTGGCCTGCGTCGGATCGCTGTTGGTGTGGCAGGTTGCGTCGCTTGCGCTGAAGAACGATAGTTTTCCAACGGCGTTCGAAGCGATCCGCGCGATCCCGGATATCCTCGGTGACAAGGAATCCCTGATCAACATCCTGGCTTCACTCCGCCGCATGACGATCGGGTTCGGCATCGCGGTGCTGGTTTCGATTCCGCTGGGCTTGCTGATGGGCCGTAGCCGGGCAGTCGCAGCCTTTTTCAATCCGCTGCTGATGGTGATTTATCCGGTGCCGAAGGCGGCACTGATGCCGATCATCATGCTATGGCTCGGCGTCGGTGACGTCACCAAGACGCTGGTGATCTTTCTCGGCGTCAGCCTCCCGGTCATCTATCACAGTTTTGAAGGTGCCAAAACCGTGGAGGAGAAGATGTTGTGGTCGGGCGCGGCAATGGGGCTTTCGCCTCTGCAGCGCCTAGTCCGGATCGTGTTACCTGCCGCGCTTCCGGAGATTTTGACGGGGTGCCGCACCGGCCTGGTGCTGGCGCTGATCACGATGATCACCAGCGAGATGATCGCGCGCCAATCGGGCGCCGGAAATATTCTGTTCAATGCGCTCGATATGGGCCAATACGACACGGTCTATGCGATGATCATCATCGTCGGGGCGATGGGTATCTGCCTTGATGCGGTCTTCGAGCGCGTCCGCGCAAGGCTCGTGCGCTGGTCCGAGCCTCAGTTCGACATGCCGCTGAGCTTCTCATGATATCACGCTATCTCTCAGCAAACGTCATCGTTGGGTTCGCGCCAATCGTGCTGGTGATTGCCCTGTGGCAAGGCCTGGTGTCATTCGGTGTCGCGCCCGCGGTTCTGCTGCCGCCGCCGGGCATCGTCTTCAACCGGTTGCTCCAGCAACTCGTGACATGGACGTTCCAGCAGGAAATCGCGGCGACCCTGATCCGGCTGTTTGCCGGTTTTGCGATCGCGGTCGTGCTTGGTGTCAGCATCGGCGTTGCGGCCGCCGCCAGTTCGGCAATCAACGCTGTGGTCCGGCCGATCGTGCGCGTGCTGGCGCCGCTGCCGAAGGTCGCGCTCTATCCGGCGCTGCTGCTGTTACTCGGTTTTGGCCACGGATCCAAGATCACGCTGGTGGCTGCGGACGCGCTCTTTCCTATTCTGCTGTCCACCTATTATGGGGCGTCGACGGTGGAGCAAAAGCTGATCTGGTCGGCGATGGCGGCGGGAACGCCGCGCTACGAAATTCTGTTGAAGGTCGTCTTGCCGGCGGCAATGCCCCCCATCCTGACTGGATGCCGGATCGGCCTTGTCATTTCCTGCATCGTGGTGTTTCTGGCCGAGATGATCACGTCAACGGACGGTCTGGGGCATGCGCTGGTCACCGCGGCCCGCACCTTTCAGGCGGTCGACATGTTCGTGCCACTGATTACGATCTCACTGCTGGGGTTGATCCTGAACGGCCTGTTGGGTGCTGTGCGGTCATACCTCCTGCGGGGCTTCCCCGAAGCGTGACCTGACGCATACGAAACGAGAAGACCGGGAGTGAACCATGCTGGCTGACCGCATCGAGGCAAAATGGATCGACGCGTTTTGCGAGATTTTTGAGCGATGCGCGGTCAAGGCCGGCGATATCGCGGCGATCCTTTCTGAAACCCAGTCTCGCGCCTTGAATGTGCACCTGGCGGAACTAGCCTTGTTGCGAATGGGAGCGAAGCCGTTTCACGTCGTCATGCCGACGCCGCGCAATCGCAACATCGTTCCGGTCCGCTCGACCGGGGCCAGTGAGGCGATTCAGAAGCTTGGTCCCGTCATCAGCGCGCTTCAGCAGGCCGGCTTCGTCGTGGATTGCACCATCGAGGGCCTGATGCATGCGGTGGAGACGCCTGAAATCCTGAAGGCCGGCGCACGTATCCTGGTGATCTCGAACGAGCATCCCGAGGCGTTGGAGCGGATGGTGCCGGCCCCTGCACTCGAGAAGCGCGTTCGCGCGGCCGCGAAGATGTTGCGTGGGACGAAGCGGATGCGGGTCACCTCGAAGGCCGGCACTGCGCTGGATGTGGACATGGTCGGTGCTTCGACGGTCGGCGTGTGGGGGTGGACCGACAAGCCGGGTACACTGGCGCATTGGCCGGGCGGTATCGTCGTGAGCTTCCCTAAGAGCGGGACGATCAATGGCGCGCTGGTGATGGCGCCCGGTGATATCAATCTTACCTTCAAGCGTTACCTGACCTCGCCGGTGAAGATGACCTTGAAGGACGACTATGTCGTCGAGCTGGAAGGCGAGGGGACGGATGCCGCGATGATGCGTGCCTATCTCGCCGCCTGGGGCGATCGTGAGGCCTATGCCGTGTCGCATGTCGGCTTCGGCATGAACCCGGGGGCGCGCTACGAAGCGCTATCGATGTATGATCAGCGCGATACCAACGGTACGGAGATTCGTGCCGTGCCCGGGAATTTTCTGTTCTCGACGGGCGCCAACGAATTCGCCGGCCGTTACACGGCGGGTCATTTCGACCTACCGATGATGGGAACCACCATCGAGCTCGATGGCGTCGCGGTGGTGCGGGACGGCGTCCTTCAGGACGTTTTCGGTTAGCTGCGATCGATAACGGGCGGACGGGCCAGGTCGAAGTGCCGGAGGAGGTCGACCATGGCCTGGAGGCGCTTTGCGCGATAGGCATCGACGTCCATGGTCGAATAGTCGAGGAAGCCTGCGCCCGTGCGGAGGCCGACCCGGCCTTCATGCATGTTGCGCGAAATCACGTCCGGTGCCCGATAGCGGTCGCTGCCGAGAGCGCCTTCGAGATAGCGGCTGGCGTAGTAAAGGATGTCGCCGCCGCCCCAGTCGATGAATTCGAGCAATCCAAGCACCGCATAACGAAAGCCGAAACCGTAGCGGATCGCTTTGTCGATTTCCTCCGCGCTGGCGACGCCTTCCTCGACCATGCGCGCGGCCTCGTTCATGGCCAGGGCCTGGATGCGAGGGACAATGAAACCGGGCGTCGCGGCGCAAACCACGGGCACCTTGCCGATGCCTTCGAGCAGCGCCTTGACTTCGTCGATGATGGCGGGATCGGTGGCTTTGCCGGGCGACACTTCCACGAGCGGGATCAGATAGGCCGGATTGAGCCAGTGCACGTTCAGGAAGCGGCGCGGATTCACGATCGCGCCGGAGAGATCGTCGACGAGGATGGTCGATGTGGTCGATGCAATGATCGCGTCGGGGGCGACCTGCTTTGAAGCGGCCCCCAGCACCTCGCGCTTGAGCTGGACGACCTCTGGAACGCCCTCGAATACCATCCGGGCTTCGGACAGCGCGGCGCCGCTTTGACTGGCCGGCACGACCGAGACCCGCGCGATCAGCGGGGCAACGTCCGCCTCGGTCAGCAGCCCCAGCTTCGACAGGCTGGCAAACGTCTTCCCGACCTCGTCGAGCGCCTCCGCCTCCAGTCTGGCGAAATCCTCCGCCGAACGGGCTTTGATGTCGATCATCGTGACCGTGTGTCCTGCATAGGCAAACGCGACGGCGATACCGCGGCCCATGCGACCGGCTCCGAGACAGGCAATGTTGGCACGGCTGCTCATTGGTCAGAATCCCTCGCGAAGCAGCGTCTGCAATTCGGCCTTGCGGAGCTTGCCAAGTCCCAGAGTCTCCAACGTTCGGCCGTCTCGCGTAAAATCCTCGCCGCAGATCGTGCCGCCGATGGCCAGGAACGCCTTGGCCAGTGGCGTGGCCACGCTCGCTAGCCCGGCGACGGACACCAGCAGCGAGAGCCCAAGCCGCAAATCCTCGCGCATGTAGCGGTGCTCGGTCAGCACGATCCGCTCCCGCCAGTCGCCGGAATCGGTCAGGCGGTCATGCGAGCCACGGCCATACATCCAGATCTCGCCTTCCTTGGCGTAGTGGTGCGCGAGGGGAAAATGCGGCGCGTGATAACCGAGCGCCTCGCGCACCGCGATCCGCTCGGCGTCGAGGGCGTCGGTCACGCGCCGGATCGCAGCTTGCGTGCCCTCCTTGTGGATGTCCCACCGCGCGAAGTGCTCGATCGGGCCCGCGTTCATCACGATCAGCGGCGGATGTATGATGCAACCCGCATTCATCAACGCGCCCGACAGCGCGTCACCGCAGGGCTCGATCACATCAGGGAAGGCGCGGCCAATCACCTCAAGCGCGTGAGGCGCCTGATCGAGCGGGAACACACCGACCGGCAGCCGCTTGGCGCGGATGGTGATCGCGACCTCGAATGGTCCGTGCTTGCGGGTGAGCCACGGCAGCGTGCCGGTTTCGGCGAAGCTGGCCTTGGCGCGATTGCCGACGTTGCGCGCAGCTTGCGCGAAGATCATCGAGCCGAATGTCGCGGGTGGTAGAAACACGACTTGGCCGTCGCGCAGGTGCGGCGCGAGGAGCCGAGCGATGTCTTGCTGTGCGAAGGCGGGGGCAGGGCACACGATCAGCTCGACACCGCTGACGGCTTCGGCGATGTCGGTGGTCACCAGCGCCAGCTTCACGTCGTGGCGGCCATTGTGATCTTTGACGAGGACGCGGCAGCCAGCGGCACGGTGTGCTTCGACCTGTTCTGCGTCACGACGCCAAAGTCGGACTTCGTGCTCCGACCGCGCAAAATCGCCAGCGGCCGCGAAAGAGCCGTTTCCCCCACCCAGAACCGCAATCTTCAAGGTGCTTCTCCTTGGGCGCGCGACTGCGCATCAAGCTGCTTCAGCAGGAAATGCTGGACCTTGCCAAGCGCCGTGCGCGGCAGGTCGGTAACGAAGACGAATTCGCGTGGAACCTTGTAGCGGGCAAGCTGGGATTGAACATGCGCTCTCAGTTCGTCCGCTTCGAGCCGGCAGCCGGATCGCCGGATGACATAGGCGATAGGCACCTCGTCCCAGCGCAGGTCCGGTCTTCCGATCACGGCGCATTCGCTGACGTCGGGATGCTCCAGAAGGACGCGCTCGACCTCGGCCGGGTAGACGTTTTCGCCGCCGGAAATGATCATGTTCTTCTTGCGGTCGCGCACCCAGAAATAGCCGTCCCGGTCGCACAGGCCGACATCGCCGGTACGATACCAGCCGTCTTGCAGCGCCTCGCGCGTGGCCTCCGCATTGCCCCAATATTCGAAGAAGACGTTGGGGCCGCGGACCGCGATCTCGCCCGGCGAGCCCGCCGGCACCTCGTTGCCGGCTTGATCGAACACTTTCGCCTCGCAGCACAAGCCGGCAAGTCCTGTCGATCCCACGCGCGAGAGGTCGCCGCCGAGGCGGGTGTAGACGGCGATGGGACAGGTCTCCGTCGAGCCGTAGACCTGCAGCACCGGCACGCCGCGCGCGACAAAGCGATCGATCAGGTGCGGCGGCACGACGGTTGAGCCGGTGGCGACCGCCTTCAGCGACGAGAGATCGGTCGTGGCCCAGGCGGGATGCTCGCTGACGGCCTGGATGATCGCCGGCACCATGACTGTCAAGCTCGGTCGTTCGCGCTCGATGGAAGCTAGAGCCGTGTCCGGCGCAAAGCGGGCGTGGATCGTGACGGTCGCGCCAAGCTGGAGCGCTGCGGTCGTCTGGATATTGAGGCCGCCGACGTGGAAGAACGGTAACACCGTCAGCACATGATCATCCGACGTCATGTTGTGCATGTGCTGGCTCATGACGCCGTTCCAGAACAGGGCCTCCTGACGCAGGACGGCGCCTTTCGGCCGCCCCGTCGTTCCTGACGTGTAGACGATCAGCAGCGGACAGGAGAAATCGGTGTGCGGATTTCGGCCGCTACCCTGGCCACGCGCCAGCAGGTTTTCGAATGTCATGCCGCGCGGTGGCGCAAAATCGAGGCCAACGACGGCAGTGCCCGGCGCGAGTTCGGGAAGAACGCCTTCAAAGGCCCGCTCGAGCATCAGCACCTTGGCGCCAGCATCGGTGAGGATGAAGAGCTGCTCGGCCACCGCGAGCCGCCAGTTCAGCGGCACCAGCATCGCGCCGAGCCGCGCACAGGCGTAGAGTAGGACCAGATAGTCCGGCCGGTTCAGGCTCAGGATCGCGACACGGTCACCGCGGCCGACGCCGAATTCCGTCTTCAAGGCTGTTGCCGTCCGTTCGATGCGATCGGCGAATGTCGCGTAGCTCAGCCGTTCGCCCTCGAAGGCAATGGCCGTCTTGTCTGGCGAAAACGCCGCGTTGCGATCGATCAGACTGCAGAGGTCCACCGTCAGTCGTCCATTTCGCCAGCCTCGTACAGCGCCTCGCGCCCGATCCGGTCGAGGCAAAGCTCGGCCGTCCACGGCAGCATTAGCGAGCCGCAGCGGCTGTCGCGATAGATGCGCTCCAGCGGTAGCGAGCGGAGCATGGCCTGCCCGCCGCAGGTACGGATTGCGAGCGCGGCGAGCTCGTTGGCACCTTCCATCACCGAATATTGCGCAGCATAGGCGCGCAGCACCTGCTCTTTGCCCGGATTAGCTCGCGCCTCGGTGACAGCCTGGAACCAGATTGCCTTGATCTGCTCCAGCTTGATCTGCATCTGAGCAACAGCGATCTGCTTGGTCGGGTACATCCGCCGCTTGACCGGCGGCATGCCCGGCACCTCGCCGCGCAGATAACGCACCGTGAAATCGTAAGCGGCCTGCGCGAGGCCCATGTAGGTCGGCGACAGCGTCAGGAACATGTGGGGCCAGCGCATCGCGGCCTGGAAATAGACGCCGCGCGGCATCAGCGCAGAATCCTCGGGCACGAACACGTCCTTGAAAAGCAGTGTTCGCGAGACCGTTCCGCGCATGCCGAGGGGATCCCAGTCGCCGACGACAGAAACGCCTTGAGATTTCGCTGATATCGCGAGGTAAAGCGTATTGCGGCGCGAGGCCTTTTCGCCTTCCTCGATCTCAGTGCAGAGTACGCCGTAATAGTCAGCGTGGCCGGAGAGCGACGCAAAGATCTTCTTGCCGTTGACGATCCAGCCGCCGTCGACGGGCTTTGCTTCGGTACCGAAGGCGACCCCGCCCGCTGCCGCCGCGCCGCCTTCTGAGAAGGGCTGCGAATAGATCGCGCCATCCTCTACGATGCGCTTGTAGTGGACGGCGCGCCGCTTTTCGTGTTCCGCGCGGATTTCCGCATCCATGTCGAGATCATCGGCCAGCGGCCCCGACCACAGCGTCGAACAGACATGCATGTTCCAGGTCAGCGCGGTCGCGCCGCAATAGCGGCCGATTTCCGCCGCGGCCAGGGCGTAGGTCTGGTAGTTCGCTCCCAATCCGCCGTGCTTCTTGGGGACAGCGATGCCGAGCAGGCCGGCGCGATGCAAATCGCGATAGTTCTCGGTCGGGAAGATCGCCTCGCGATCGTAGGCGGCGGCCCGATCGGCGAACACGCTCTGGCCGATTTCGCGCGCCCGCGCGATAATAGCGGCCTGCTCCTCGCTCAGGCGGAACGCTACGGGATCGAAGATCGGCGCATCCAGCGCGACCTTGTCGGTTGCGCCGATGTTCTTGCTGACTTGCATGGTCATGGCGCGGTCACCCGTGTATTGCAGCGATGGCATCGACGAAGCTGCCGAGCGCTTTGTCGAAGGCGTTGGGACGTTCAAGGTTGGCGAGATGGCCGACGCCGGGGAGTTCGACGTAATCAGCTGCGGGAATATAGGTTGCCATCTTCGCCATCATGGGCGCAGGGGCGTTGTTATCCTTGGAACCGGAGAGCAACAGCGCCGGGATGGAGATGTCTTTGAGCGTGCTGCGCTGGTCGAACCCGATCAGCGCCAACATCATGGCGCGATAACTCGCCTCGGGCACACTTTCCATGCACTCGCGCGCAAGCTCCATCCCTTTTGGGTCTGGATTTTCGCCGACCAGCTCCTTCACCAGGGAGGGAGCCAGCGACTTCATGGTCTCGCCACGATCGAGCGGCCCGAGCCGCGCTGAGATGAACGATTTTTGCCAGTCACCGTCGGCCTTGCCGAACGCCGGGCTGGTCTGTGCGAGCACGACTGCGCGCGCGAGTTTTGGCGATTGCACCAGGCATTTCTGGACGATCATGCCGCCGATCGAATGGCCGACGAGAATGGGGCTTGTCGCACCGATCCGCTCGATGAAGTGCTGAAGTGCATCGGCCAGGGCAGCGATGCTGACGCTGGCGAGCGGCGCCGATCCGCCGTAGCCCGGCATGTCCCACGCGATCGCGTGGAATCGATTGCCGAATGTGGCAAGCTGCTGCCGCCAGGCTCGCGCCGCGCCGCCAATGCCATGCAGGAAAATCAGGGCTATCGCGCCTGGGTCGCCGGCGGCTTCATAGGCGAAGCGTCCGTCCCTTGTTATCATTGGCGCAGGCTGCGACACGCAACATCCTTTGGCTTGGCCCGGCGATGCTAACAGGCCTGTGGGGGATGGAAAGAGATAATTTTATACTTAAAGCAATTTTCAGGCCGCTCGCTTTTGCGCGGGCGCTTTGCGGCGTCGGTCCGCGCTCTCGTTGCAAAAGCTTGAAGGTTAAAATATATCGGAGGGGCGATCAGCAGAACTTTGGGGAGCTCGGGCATGTCCGCATTACCGCATTCGCCGCACGCGCTGGTGACCGGTGGCGGTCGCGGCATCGGCCGCGCGATCGCAGCGTCCCTTGTCAGCGCCGGCGCCACCGTCACGGTGCTCGGGCGGAACGCCGCCACTCTCGAAGAGGCGATCAAGGCAGGTGCTGCGCATTTTTCTGCCGTTGCTGACGTGTCGAACGAAGCATCCCTGAAAGCCGCGATCGCTGAGGCCGGTGCGCGAAAGCCGATCGATATCCTGATCGCCAATGCCGGCAGCGCCGAATCCGCACCGTTTGCGAAGTCGGATAGTGCCCTTTTTGCGCGTATGATGGACATCAATTTCATGGGCGTCGTCCATGCTGTCAGCGCAGTGCTGCCTGGGATGAAGGATCGTCCCTATGGGCGCGTCGTTGCGATCGCGTCGACCGCCGGGCTTAAAGGCTATGCTTACGTGAGCGCGTATACGGCTGCTAAGCACGCCGTGGTCGGCCTTGTGCGTTCGCTTGCCCTGGAGATGGCCGGCAGCAACATCACCGTGAATGCAGTCTGCCCTGGCTTCACCGACACTGACTTGGTTGCCAGCAGCATCGACAACATCATGAAAAAGACTGGGCGAACCCGTGAGCAGGCTGTCGCTGAGCTCGCCAAGCACAATCCGCAGGGTCGCCTGATTACGCCGCAGGAAGTGGCAAATGCCGTGCTTTGGTTGTGCAGCGCCGATGCGGGCGCGATCACGGGGCAGGCGATTGCCGTCGCCGGCGGCGAGATCTAGCGTACTGGCGCGGACGCGGAACAGGGAAACTAAGGAGATCGCATGAGCAGACCAGCCAACCCCGTCACCGTGCCGCTCGCGGACTATTCGCCGCAACACTTCCTGCTGGCCGTAGTCGATGGCGTTGCCACCGTGACGCTCAACCGTCCGGAACGAAAGAATCCGCTGACGTTCGAAAGCTACCGCGAGCTGACGGACTTCTTTCGTGCCGGCGCCTTCGACGATGCGGTCAAGTCCATCGTCGTCACCGGTGCCGGCGGAAATTTTTCGTCGGGCGGCGACGTGTTCGAGATCATCGGCCCGCTCGTGAAGATGGACACCAAAGGGCTGACGGCGTTTACGCGGATGACGGGTGATCTGGTCAAGGCGATGCGGGCCTGTCCGCAACCGATCGTGGCCGCGGTTGAGGGCATCTGCGCTGGCGCCGGCGCGATCATCGCCATGGCATCTGACATGCGGCTCGCCGCGAGCGGGGCCAAGGTGGCGTTTCTGTTCAACAAGGTCGGCCTTGCCGGCTGCGACATGGGCGCCTGCGCAATCCTGCCGCGGATCATCGGTCAGTCCCGTGCCTCCGAGCTTCTGTACACCGGCCGGTTCATGACCGCGGAAGAGGGCGAGCGCTGGGGATTTTTCAGTCGCATCGTCGCGCCGGAGCAGGTGCTGCCTCAGGCGCAATTGCTGGCCAAGCAGGTGGCGGAAGGGCCGAGCTTCGCCAACACCATGACCAAGCGAATGCTGGCCATGGAATGGGCGATGTCGGTCGAGGAGGCGATCGAATCTGAGGCCATTGCCCAGGCGCTGTGCATGACGACGGCCGATTTCGAGCGCGCTTTCGAGGCTTTCGCCAACAAGGTCAAGCCGGTCTTCAGGGGCGACTGAACGGCTCTTTCCTGCGGGAGGCCTCGAACGGGGACTTGCCAGGAATTAGTTTAGGCTTAAAATAGTTTCATTGCCGGGAAGATTGGCGAGGCTCCCATGAAAGTCGCGATCATTGGTGGCGGACCTGCGGGTCTTTACGCTGCAATCCTGCTCAAGAAGCAGCGTCCGAGCGCCGACATCAACGTGTACGAGCGCAATCGGGCCGATGACACGTTCGGCTTCGGCGTGGTGTTCTCGGATGCCACACTGGACAATTTCGAGAAGCACGATCTTCCGAGCTATCGCCGCATCACCCAGGAGTTCGCCTACTGGGATGACATCGCCGTGCATTTTCGTGGAACGGTGCATCGGGTCGGCGGCAATGGCTTTTGCGGCTGCTCGCGACAAAAATTGCTTCTGATCCTGCAGGAGCGAGCCCGCGAGCTCGGCGTCAGCCTGCATTTCGAGGTGGATATCGACGACGAGCAGCGCTTTGCCGGCGCCGATCTCATCTTGCTCGCCGATGGCGTCAACAGCCGCTTCCGCGAGAAATATGCCGAGCACTTCCAGCCGGAAGTCGATCTCCGCACCAACAAGTTCGCCTGGATGGGCTCGACCAGGCCGCTCGATGCCTTCACCTTCATCTTTCAGGAGACCGAGTGGGGCCCCTTCATCGCTCATGCCTATCAATACGAGGCTGGTCACTCGACCTGGATCTTCGAGACCGATCCGGAGACGTTCGAGCGCGCGGGCCTGACGGGACTGAATGAGACCGAGTCCGCCGCCCGGATGGCCGACATCTTCGGCTGGTTCCTCGATGGGCACAAGCTGCTCACCAACCGCTCAATGTGGCGCAACTTCCCGATGATCCGCAGCAAGCGCTGGGTCAGGGATAACATGGTTCTGCTCGGCGACGCCAAGGCGAGTGCGCATTTCTCGATCGGTTCGGGCACCAAGCTCGCGATGGAAGATGCGATCGCGCTGGCCGAGGCGATGGCGAAGGCGCCTAACATCAAGGCTGCGTTGGATGTCTATGAGCACGGCCGCCGTGAGGAGGTCGAGAAGACCCAGCACGCCGCCGACGTCTCGCTGGTCTGGTTCGAGCATGTCGATCGCTTCTGGGATTTCGATCCCGTGCAGTTTGCCTTCGGCGTGATGACGCGCTCGAAGGCGATCACCTATGACAATCTCAAGCTCCGCGCGCCCGATTTCGTCGCCGAGGTCGAGAAGTCATTCGCAAGGCAGGTGCGCAGCAACGGCTTCGACGTCAACACCGACACGCCAATGGTGCCGCTGTTCCAGCCATTCCGCTTGCGCGAGATGGAGATTGCCAACCGCGCCGTGATGTCGCCGATGTGCATGTATTCGGCGAAGGAGGGCGTTCCCGGTGATTTCCATCTCGTGCACTACGGTTCGCGCGCGATCGGTGGCGCCGGCCTGATTTTCACGGAGATGACCTGCGTCAGCCGCGATGCGCGGATCACGCCCGGTTGCGCCGGATTGTGGAATGACGAGCAGGAGGCGGCGTGGCGCCGCATCGTTGATTTCGTCCATGGCAATTCCGGCGCGAAAATCTGTCTGCAACTCGGACACGCTGGCCGCAAGGGCGCGACCAAGTTGATGTGGGATGGCATCGACCGTCCGCTGGAGCAGGGCGGCTGGGACGTGGTCTCGGCATCGCCGCTGCCCTATTTCCCCGACAGTCAGGTGCCGCGCGAGCTTGACCGTGCCGGTATGAACGCTGTGCGGAATACGTTCGTCGCGGCGGCCGAACGCGGCGAGCGCTGCGGTTTCGACATGCTCGAGCTGCATTGTGCCCACGGCTATCTCCTCGCGAGCTTCATCTCGCCGCTGACGAACACCCGCACCGATGAATACGGCGGCTCGCTCGAGAACAGGCTGCGTTTCCCGCTCGAAATTTTCGGGGCACTGCGCGCGGCGTGGCCGAAGCACAAGCCGATGTCTGTGCGCATTTCCGCGACGGATTGGGCGGATGGCGGCATCACTGGCGATGACGCGGTGGCGATTGCGCGCGCCTTCGCCGATGCCGGTGTCGATCTCGTCGACGTCTCGACCGGGCAGACGGTTCGTGATGCGCAGCCGGTCTATGGACGCATGTTCCAGACGCCATTCTCCGACCAGGTTCGCAACGAGGCGCGCGTCGCCACCATGTGCGTCGGCAACATCACGACCGCGGACCAGGCCAATACCATTTTGGCCGCCGGCCGGGCCGACCTCGTCGCGCTCGGGCGCCCGCATCTGGTCGACCCCTTCTTCACCATGAAAGCGGCGGCCTGGTACGGCGCAAACGATGCGTTCTGCCCACCGCAATATCTGCCCGGAAAGGACCAGATTTTCCGCAATAGCGTGCGCGACCGGCAGGATATCGAGGAGCTGAGAATTAAGGCTAAGCCCAAGACCCGGGCTGAGCTCAAGGCGGAGGCGACGAAGCCGCTTGCGGCGGAGTGACCGCCCGTGCGACGTTACCCCCATTGCCTGCGTATTGAGTGGAGTTGAGGGCGATGAAGGCGATTATCGTCGGTGGCGGTATCGGTGGTCTCACCACGGCTTTGATGCTGCGGGCCCGCGGCATCGGGTGCGAGATTTTCGAGCAGTCCGATACGATCCGCGAACTCGGCGTCGGCATCAACACACTGCCGCACGCCATGCGTGAGCTTGCCAGCCTCGGTCTGCTGCAGAAGCTCGACGACGTCGCGATCCGCACCGACCAGCTCTACTACCTCAACCGTCATGGCCAGGAGGTCTGGCGCGAAGCTCGCGGCGTGGACGCCGGCCACGACGTACCGCAATTCTCGATTCATCGCGGCCGCCTCCAGGGTGTCATCCATCGCGCGGTCGAGGAGCGGCTCGGAGCGGAGGCCATCCACACCGGCTGCCGGCTCGGCGCCTTCACGCAGGACGAAGGCGGCGTTACGGCCTATTTCTTCGATCGTGCCGGCGCGCACATTTACACCGCGCGTGGAGATATCCTGATTGGCGCCGACGGCATCCACTCACGGGTCCGCGATACGCTGTTTCCGAACGAAGGGCCGCCCTGCTGGAACGGCCTGATGCTGTGGCGCGGTGCGCGCGATTGGCCGCTGTTCCTCACGGGCAAATCGATGATCGTTGCCGGCGGTCTCAACGCCAAGGTGGTGATCTATCCGATCGCGGAGGGATCAAGCCCGGCGAGCCGTCTGACCAATTGGGCGGTGCTGGTGAAAGTGGGTGAGGGCAATGCGCCGCCGCCACGGAAGGAAGATTGGTCACGGCCGGGCCGGCGCGAGGAGCTGATGCCGCACGTGGCACGCTTCTCCGTGCCCTACATCGACGTGAAGAGCCTGATCTCGGCGACACCCGAGTTCTACGAATATCCGACCTGCGACCGTGATCCCTTGCCATATTGGTCGTCGGGGCGCGTCACGCTGCTCGGTGATGCCGCCCATCCGATGTATCCGGTCGGATCCAATGGTGCTTCGCAGGCGATCCTCGATGCACGCTGTCTCGCCGACGCGCTGGTGCGTGCCGAGCATCCGAGACAGGCGCTGATGGAGTACGAGAAGAAGCGCCTGCCGATGACCGCGGAGATCGTTCGCTCCAATCGCCGCGGCGGCCCCGAAGGCGTCATCGACGCCGTCGAGCAGCTGGCGCCCGACGGCTTTGACAATATCGATAACGTGCTGAGCTATTCCCAGCGTGAGGCCATCGTGCGGGGCTATGCCACCAAGGCCGGCTTCGCCGCGGTACCGGGACTTGCGGCGGTGCGCGCCTAAACCGCGTCGCTAACCGGCGCCGGGCGGCGGCGGCAGGAAGTGGATGTTGAATTCGGCGGCCATCGCGACAACATCCTCCGGCTTCTGCTCCTTCATGTTGTGAAGACCCCAGAACAGGTCGAACAGTTTTTTGGTCGGCGACACCCAGAACAGCACTTTTGCGGTCTGATCCGACTTGTTGAAGATGCCATGCGGCACACCCATGCCGAGCCGGATCAGATCGCCTGGCGTTGCCTGCGCCTCTGAATTGCCGAGCACGAAATCGAGCTTGCCCTCCAGCATGTACAGATATTCGTCCTGATCGGGGTGGATGTGCGGCGGAACGAACGTGCCCGGCGGCAGCGTGGCGTGCCAGGAGAAGCTGTTCTCGGCGCAGCTCTTCGGGACATAGGTCTGGCCGAGGATGTTCCAGGAAATGCCCTGGATTCCCTCATTGGCTCGCGTGATGCCGGTGATTTCGCTCTTCATTGCAGTCCTCCCTTAACGCGATGCGCGGCCTTAGTTCGCCGCCTTGCAGTCCTTGGCGTAGCGGTCGCCGTAATTTTCGAAGACCTTCTGGACGATCTCGGTCTGGAACTTGCCGTCCGGACGTTTGGCGACCTTGGTCAGGTAAAAGTCCTGGATTGGATAACCGTTGGTGTTGAACTTGAAGGCCCCCCGTAGCGACGTGAAGTCCGCCTTCTTCAGGGCTGCCCCAACGGCGTCCTTGTTGGAGAGGTCACCCTTCACGCCTTTGACGGCGCTGTCGATCAGCATCGCGGCGTCGTAGGCTTGGAAGGCGTAGGTGCCGGGCACGCTGTTATAGGCGGCCTCGTAGGCGGCGACGAACTTCTTGTTCTGGGGATTGTCGAGATTGGGCGCCCAGTTCGCGCCGCCAAACATGCCGACGGCCGCGTCCTGCTGCGCCGGCAGGGTCGATTCATCCACTGTGAAGGCCGAGAGCACCGGAATGCTGTCAGCGAGACCGGCCTGCTTGTACTGCTTGACCAGATTGACGCCGAGGCCGCCCGGCATGAACGTGAACACCGCATCGGGTTTTTGCGAGGAGATCTTGGAGAGCTCCGGCTGGAAATCCAGCGTGTTCAGCGGCATGTAGGATTCTTCGACGATCTCACCCTTGTAGTCGAGCTTGAAGCCGGCGATCGAGTCCTTGCCGGCCTGATAGTTCGGCACCATCAGATACATGCGCTTGTAGCCGCGATCCTGCGCGACCTTGCCGAGGATCTCATGGACCTGATCGTTCTGATAAGACGTCACATAGAAGAACGGGTTGCAGTCCTTTCCGGCAAAAGTCGACGGACCGGCATTGGGGCTGATCAGAAACACTTTCGATTCTGTGACCGGCCGGTGGATCGCCTGAAGGATGTTGGAGAAGATCGGGCCGACGACGAAGTCGACCTTGTCGCGCTCGAGCAGGCCCTTGACCTTGGTCACGGCCGCGTCGGGCTTCAGCTCGTCGTCGACCACGACGACTTCGAGATCGCGGCCACCCATCTTGTTGCCGAGATCCTTCACAGCGAGGGCAAAGCCGTCGCGAACCTGCTGACCGAGCGCGGCGGCAGGTCCCGACAGGGTCACGATCACGCCCAGCTTGATCTTCTCCTGGGCAAGGGCAGGGCTCATCGCGGTGCCAATAAGAAGTGCGGCTGCGGCCAAGGTCAGTTGCGTCTTCATGATCTATCCCCCGTAACGATCGCGCTTGCGTTGCAAGGCGCGTACTCCGACCCAAGCTTATGCCGATGACGGCGCTCGCGGCAAGCCAAGCTCAAAGGCGTCACCATCGCGCGGGCGGTGCATGCAAGCGGCGCGCCAGTTATTTGAAGCCTAAAGAAATTCGCGTGCGGTCGATTGTTGCAGCTTTGGACTTGCGGCCGGCGTGGATTTATTTGAAGCTCAAAACGTTGGGGAATCCGAGCCGGCGCCAATGCCGGCCGCGAATGACTGCATCGAGATGCTCGATTCCGAGACCAAAGCCGTCGAAACGCCTGAGGACCACGCCGATGAACTCCGGCTGTGGTTGCGGCTGCTCACCTGCACGACCCTGATCGAGGGCGAGGTCCGCGGCCGGCTGCGGCAGCGCTTCGACGTCACGCTGCCCCGTTTCGATCTGATGGCGCAGCTCGACAAGGCGGCCGACGGCATGACGCTGTCGGACGTCTCCAAGCGCATGATGGTGTCCAACGGCAACGTCACCGGCCTCGTCGAGCGCCTCGTGGAATCCGGCCATCTCGACCGCCGAACCTCGGAGACGGACCGCCGCGTCCAGGTGATCCGCCTCACAAAACTCGGTCGCGCCGAGTTTCGCCGGATGGCCTCGGAACACGAGACCTGGATCGCCGATCTCTTTGCCGATCTGACGCCGAAGGATGTGCGCGAGCTGATGCGGCTCCTGGCCAAGACCAAGGCATCGGCGCAGAAATCGGCCGGTCGCCGCCGGCCCTAAGTCCGCTGGCCGACGCGCCCGCCAATCCCGCTTTGCCGCACGAAATGCATGGGATGCCCAAAATCCGCTATTGCACCAAATTGTTTTAAGCCTAAAATGTTTTCCAGTTCGTGCTGCCGGGTGCTTTCCATGCGCAAAGGAGCGTGCGATGGCCAACGCCGCCAAGGTTCAACTTTCGGGTTCGCATGACGGCAACGCTGCGACCGCCCATGTCGACACGTTCGGCCGGCAGCATCTACCGCCGCCCGAGCTCTGGCCGGAGTTCATCTTCACGCGGCCGGAACTGCACTATCCGTTGCGATTGAATTGCGTCAGCTATTTCCTCGACCGCTGGGTCGAGCAGGGGCAGGGCGATGCGCCTTGCATCATCAGTCCCGCTGTCAGCTACACCTATCGCGAGTTGCAGACGCTCGTGAACCGCATCGCCAATGTATTGGTCGGCAAGCTCGGTCTCGTCACCGGCGGGCGCGTGATGCTGCGCTCGGCCAACAGCCCGATGATGGTCGCGACTTATCTCGCGGTCATCAAAGCCGGCGGCATTTGCGTGGCGACGATGCCGCTGCTCCGCGCCAAGGAGCTGTCCTATCCGATCCAGAAGGCGGAGATCACGCTGGCGCTCTGTGACGGAAAGCTTTCCGATGAGATGGAGAAGGCGAAGCTGGCGGCCCCCGGCCTCAAGCATGTGGTCTATTGGGGCAACGGCGCTCCCGACTCGCTCGAGGCGCTGATTGCGGATGCGAGTGGCGAGTTTAGGGCGGTTGATACGGCTTCCGACGATATCTGCTTGATCGCGTTCACCTCTGGCACAACCGGCGATCCCAAGGGCACTATGCATTTCCACCGGGACATGCTGGCTGTCTGCGACGCATACGCGCGCAACATTTTGCGGGCCGAGCAGAAGGACCGTTTCATCGGCTCCGCGCCGCTCGCCTTCACCTTCGGCTTCGGTGGCGTGCTGTTCCCCATGCATATCGGCGCGTCCTTCGTCGTGCTGGAGAAGACGACGCCCGACGACATGCTGTCGGCGATCGAGCGGTACAAGACGACTGTCTGCTTTACGGCGCCGACCGCGTATCGCGCCTTGATCAGCAAGCTTCCGGGTCGTGACATTTCCTCGCTCCGAAAATGCGTCTCCGCTGGTGAGACTCTGCCCAAGCCGACATTCGATGCCTGGCTCAAGGCTACCGGTATCAAATTGATGGACGGGATTGGCTCGACAGAGCTGCTGCACATCTTCATCAGTGCGACCGAGGACGAGATTCGTCCCGGCGCGACTGGCAAGCCCGTTCCCGGCTATGAAGCCAAGATCGTCGATGATGACGGTAACGATCTGCCGGCGGGTACGATGGGAAAACTTGCAGTGCGGGGGCCGACCGGGTGCCGTTATCTCGCCGACGAGCGGCAGCGCAAATATGTCCAGAACGGCTGGAACATCACCGGCGACACCTATCTGATGGATAGCGATGGCTATTTCTGGTATCAGTCGCGTTCGGACGACATGATCGTGTCATCCGGCTACAATATCGCGGGCACGGATGTGGAAGTAGCGCTGCTCACGCATCCGGCTGTCGCCGAGTGCGGCGTCGTTGGCGCGCCGGACGAGGCGCGCGGGATGATCGTGAAAGCCTATGTCGTTGCTGCGCCCGGTGTAACGCCGGATGCAAAGCTCGCAGCCGAGTTGCAGGAGCACGTGAAACGCGAGATCGCGCCGTACAAATATCCGCGCGCGATCGAGTTCGTGACGCAGTTACCGAAGACCGAGACCGGAAAATTGAAGCGCTTCGCCCTGCGGCAATTGGCGCACGCGGCCGCGACGTCCTCGGGTGTCGCGGCAGAATGAGATGAGGATCAAGAAATTGTCCGTGACGACGCCGAAAGTTCCACAGGTCGCGGTGCTACCGACCGCAGAGGAGGATGACCCCGGCCCGAAGGCACAGGTGCTGCAGCCCTCTGGCTGGCCGATGCCAAAGGGCTATGCCAACGGCATGGCCGCTGAGGGGCGCTTCGTCGTGACCGGGGGCGTGATCGGTTGGGATGCCGAGGAGCGCCTCGCCGACGGCTTTGTCGCGCAGGTGCGCCAGACCCTGAGCAACATCGCTGAGATCTTGGCTGAGGCCGGTGCGCGGCCCGAGCACCTGGTGCGTTTGACCTGGTACGTCGTCGACATGGACGAATATTTGACGAACCTGAAGGAGCTCGGCCAGATCTACCGCGCCGTTTTCGGTGCGCACTATCCGGCGATGGCGCTGGTCCAGGTCGTCCGCCTTGTGGAGAGAGCGGCGCGTGTCGAGATCGAGGCCACCGCCGTCATTCCGCGCTGAGTCGGTTCTTGCGCTCAGCTTGCTTTGGCGAGGTCGTCGTCCTCGGGCGAGTTCAGGTAGACGCCGGACATGGTGTCGACCCAGCACAGATGGTCATGCACCTTCTTGACGCCCTCGACATTCTCCGCTGCGACGACAGCGGCCTGCCGCGAGCGTTCCTCGGTGATGACGCCGCTCAGGTGAACGATGCCGTCGCGTACGATGACGTTCAGCCCGAATGGGCACCAGTCGTATTTCTCCATGGCATCGATGATGCGACCGCGGATGTGATCGTCGTCGGCGGTCGGATCCGGCACCTCGCGGGCCAGGCCGGCCACGGCCTGCAATAAGTTGGCGCGTGATACGATACCGACGACTTTATCACTGCGCACCACCGGCAACCGTTTGACGTTGTTCCGTTCCATGAGATCGACGATCTCGGCAAGTGCCGTATCCTCGGTGATGGTTACAGGCGAGTCTGTCATCACCTCCGACACCTTGCGGCCGTGTTCGTGGACAAAGTCGCTAGCCGTCTTGCCGGGTCCGAGGATGAAGCTCAGCCAGCGGCCGCGCTTGCGTCCGGTGCCGATCTCACTGCGGCGGATGAAGTCTCCTTCCGAGACCACGCCAACCAGTTTGCCACGGTCGTCGACGACGGTAAGGCCGCTGACGTGACGTTTCAGCATGATATTCGCGGCCTCGACGATGCTGGTGTCGGGCGTGACCGAGATAACCGACCGGGTCATGATCTGGTGGGCGCGCATAGAATGCTCCGCTGGCTTGTCGAATTTCGATGAGAAAATCTAGATCAGGCCCCACGGTGCGGTTTGATGCAGGTCAAGCAGGTTCGCCGGTTAAGCGGTTGTGATCGAGCTCTGGAATTGATGCAGCTCAACGTCTCCTGGCCGGCTGACCATATCCTGTCGCGCATATGCGACCAGGAGCGCGCAGGGATGGCTATGAACGTCGTGCAAATTCTTCCTCGGCCCGAACAGCCGGCGCCGTCCATTGACCAGGCTGCGGACGTCAACCCCTCGGTGACGAATATCGAGCCGTCCGCCGCGACACCGGCCGTCGAGCCGATGGCCGAGCCCTACCTTTTCGATCGCACGGTCCACGCGATGCTGGCGCGGTTCACGAGCGGCATTTCGCCCGCGGCCTTGCTGCTCGCCTGGCTCGATTGGAGTTCCCACCTTGCCGTGGCGCCGCAGCGCCGGATGGAGATCGCCGGCAACGTCGTTCGTGATACCTGCCGTTTGCTGGAAGCTGCCGCGCACGCGACCTCGCCGGGACAAGAGCCCTGGTCTGTCATCCGGCCGGAGGGACGAGACCGCCGTTTCAGGGAGCCGCAGTGGGAAGTCGCGCCGTTCAATATTTTCGCGCAGGCGTTCTTGCTCGGAGAGCGCTGGTGGCACGATGCCACGACGGGAATTCGTGGCGTTTCGCGCGCGAACGAGGCCATCGTCGAATTCTCGACCCGTCAGATGCTCGACATGCTGTCTCCGTCGAACTTTGCGATGACCAACCCGGAGGTGCTGGAGAAGGCCTTTCAGAGTGGTGGAGAGAATTTCGTCTTCGGCTGGCAAAATTGGTGCGGCGATCTGATACGGATGCTTTCGGCCGCGAAGCCGGTCGGAGATGAGCGGTTCATCGTCGGACAGACTGTTGCGGCTTCGCCCGGCAAGGTCGTTTATCGCAATGAGCTGATGGAACTGATCCAGTACCATCCCACCACGGCGCAAGTACGGCCCGAGCCGATCCTGATCGTGCCGGCCTGGATCATGAAATACTATATCCTCGATCTGTCGCCGCAGAACTCGCTGGTCAAATATCTCACCGATCAGGGCTTCACCGTCTTCGCGATCTCCTGGCGCAATCCGGATGCCAGGGATCGGGATGTCGCGTTCGACGATTATCGTAAGCAGGGCGTGATGACCGCGCTGGATGTGATCGGCCGGATCGTGCCGGGTCAGAAAACCCACGCGCTCGGCTATTGTCTCGGCGGCACCTTGCTGTCGATCGCTGCCGCCGCGATGGCGCGCGACGGCGACGATCGCCTCGGCACTATCACTCTCCTGGCTGCGCAGACCGACTTCACCGAGGCCGGCGAGCTGACGCTCTTCATCAACGAAAGCCAGGTCGCCTTTCTCGAAGACATGATGTGGCAGCGAGGCTACCTCGATACGGCGCAGATGGCGGGCGCGTTCGCGCTGTTGCGTTCGAACGATCTGATCTGGTCACGGTTATCGCATGACTACCTGATGGGCGAAGCATCGTCGCCGAGCGATCTGATGGCCTGGAATGCCGATGCGACGCGGCTGCCTTATCGGATGCATTCGGAATATCTCCGCAAGCTGTTCCTCAACAATGATTTGGCCGAGGGGCGTTACCGGGTCGAGGGCAAGAGTATCTCGCTGTCCGACATCCATGTGCCGATGTTCGTGGTCGGTACGCTCGCTGATCACGTGGCGCCGTGGCGATCCGTGCACAAGATCCACTACCAGGTCGATGCCGACCTGACGTTCCTGCTGACCAGCGGCGGCCACAATGCCGGCGTCGTTGCGCCGCCCGATGATCCCGGACACAACTATCAAATCATGACCAAGGCCGCGGACGCGCCCTATGTGGGCCCCGATGAATGGCTGAAGCTGGCGCCGCATGTCGAGGGATCGTGGTGGCCGGAATGGAGCCGTTGGCTCATCGCGAAATCCGGCGAGCTCTGCGATCCGCCGCCGATCGGGCATGGCAACATTGATAGCCTGCCCGACGCACCGGGCGACTACGTTCGCACCTAGTCTTCGGGCTCCGAATCCGGCGTTAGGTCAGAGGACCGGAAGGTCTTGGCCTTGTCGAGTTTGCGATAGGCCGTCGAAGCCGTTCGCAACAGCTTCTTTTCGCGCTTGCGGTCGAGAAAGCGCATGCCAGCCTCCGGCACCGCTTCGTTCAACGAAGCGGCTAGCGTCTGACCGCGTGCGTCGTCGTTCAGCTGTCCGAGGGACTTTTGCGCCCTGCGCAATTGCTTGAGAATTGACTTCTGCTTCTTCAGCGCCTTGTGGGCAAACAGATCCTCCAGCGACTCGATCGAATAGGTCAGTCGCTTGTTGAGAATCCGCAGCTTGTGCCGCTTCTCGACGTCGAGCTTGCGCAGCTTCCGAGCTTTCGTGAGCAGCGTCCTTTCCCAATCGGTCAGTTGCGCCGTGGCGTGGTCGGCAAGCGGACAGCGGCGAAGTCTGATGGCCTCCTTGCTGCGCCTGGTTGACCAGGGGCCACGCTCGATCCAGCTTGATGTCTGCTCGACCAGGCGGCGATATCGCGCCGATTGCAGCGCACGGGCCAGCAGGCGATGGCTTTCGGCCCGCTTCTCGTCCCAGTGTTGGAGTTCTGCGATCACGGCGAGCTCGTCGCCGGTCTCGGCGACCACGCGTTCAATCGCGACGTCGAGGTCCCGCACCATGCCGAGCTGGCTGTTCAGCCATTTCAATTCGGCCCAGACCTTGGGGCGCAGGGCATCGTCGACCATGGGTGAAAAGAAGCGGATCGCGGTTCGCAGATGGGTCAGGGCGATCCGGATCTGATGCAGAGCGTCCGGATCGCCGCGGCAGGTCCCCTCATGCTGGGCGAGGACGGCTGCGAGATGACGGCGGGCGATGATCCGAAAGGCTGTATCACAGGCCATGCCGGGACTGAGGCGGCCCGGCAACGGATTGCGGCTCGCCGCCGGCTTGACACGGGCGGTCCTGGTCGAACTCGTAGTGGATCGCGCCATCCGCGCCAATCAGATTGCCCTATTTGCCTTCAGCGATCGTGTCCCGACATCTCTGGAGCGTCTGCGCTTGTGTCCCGGACGCATCGATGGTCGTCCACCCGATATGACCGATATTATAGTGCTCTTGCAATGCGGCAACCTCTTGCGTGGCATCGGATGCATCGCCGCGGCGTGCGCCGATTCGAGCCTGCCGGGTTGCCAGATCTGCGACCAGGAAGAGTCCGGTGAGAGGTACGTTGCAATCCCGGGCCAGTGCCGCGAAGGCGTCTCGCTCGACATCGCGGGCGAACACGCCGTCGACGATCGCGGAATGGCCCTGGGCCAGCACATGGCGGGCGCGCTCGGCCAACGCTATGTAAACCCGCTCCGCCAACTCGGGCGTGTATGCGGATGGCGGCAGCCGGTGCGTGTCCGCGACCCCGAACATCTGCTTGCGAATGACATCGCTGCGCAACACCACGGCACCCGGTTGCGGTGCGACCGCCGGCGCGAGCGCCCCCGCTAGAACCGTCTTGCCGGTGCCCGACAGTCCCCCCACCGCGATCAGACAGGGAGCGGGAGGCTGGATCAGCGCCCAGGCAAGGTTAAAATAGTGGCGTGCTTCATCGACGATGCCGGCGTCGTCGGAATGTGGCGGCCTCAATCGCGCCAGCGTCACCTGGGCGCGGATTGCTGCGCGAATGGACATGAACAGCGGCAGCACGCCGAGCGCATCGAGATTCCCGGGCGGCGTCTTGGCAAGATACCGATTCAGGACAACGTTTGCAGCGAGCGGCTGATCGTGGCGCAACAGATCCATCAGCGGGAATGCGAGGTCGTAGAGCACGTCGACCGTCGCCATCTGTGCGTCGAACTCGATGGCGTCGAACAGTACGGGTTGCCGCTCGATCAGCACAATGTTCGCAAGGTGCAGGTCGCCGTGGCAACGGCGGACGAAGCCTTGGCGGCCGCGTTCTTCAAGCAAGGGGCGGATGCGCAGGAATGCCCCGTGCGAGGCCTGCGCGAGCTGTTCGATCTCCTTGCCCGGCAGATGATCGCCGTTCCGCAGGCCATCGCTGTTGCCGTCGATCAGTGCAGGGATCGAGGAAACCCACGCCTCGCTGTCGGCAGGCGTCGCCGCCGCATGCGATGCCGCGATCGCATCGGCAATGGCCGACGCGAGGCCCGCATCGAACTTTAGCGCTTTCGCCAGATGATCCAGCGTCCGGCTCTCGTCGAATCGCGACATGTCGACGGCGTATTCGATCGGCCGGCCGGGGCCGCCGACCTTCACGGATCCGTCCGGCCGTTCTGTGATCGCGACGACGCCGTGGTAGATCTGCGGCGCCAGCGGCCGGTTGATCCGGATTTCCTCCTCGCAGGCCGCCTTGCGCTTCTCAAGCGTCGAATAGTCGAGAAATGGGTACTTGACCGCCCGCTTGATCTTTAACGCGCGATCGCCGTCGAGGAAGACCGAGGCGCCGTGGGTATCGATCCGCGTCACGCCCGGATGTCCAGCCAGTGTCTGGAAGATCCGCTCCTGGGCCGCCGTTTGATTTTCCATTGAAACAGACATCCGAAGCACCCTCAGGGCGTCAGCACGGCGGCGCCCAGAATCTGGCCGTTTCGCAGCATGCCCAGAACCTCGTTGGCTTGATCCAGGGGAAATGCCGCTGTCTCGGTGCGCACACCGGCTTGCGGTGCGATCTTGAGAAAATCCGAGCCATCCTGCCGGGTCAGATTGGCGACCGAGACCAACTGCCTTTCCTCCCAGAGCAAATCATATGGAAAACTTGGGATGTCGGTCATGTGGATGCCGGCGCACACGACGCGACCCCCTTTTCGGACGGCACGCAACGCGGTCGGGACGAGTTCGCCGGCTGGTGCGAAAATGATGGCGGCTTCGAGGGGCTCGGCGGGCATCTTGTCAGAAGCTCCGGCCCAGACGGCACCAAGACGTCGCGCGAACTCTTGTGCGGCGTCATCGCCGCGCCGCGTGAATGCAAAGACAGTTCGTCGTTGCCAGATCGCGACTTGCGCGACGATGTGGCCGGCCGCGCCAAAGCCATAGAGGCCGAGCCTTTCCGCGGGACCAGCCAGCACCAGCGAGCGCCAGCCGATCAGTCCAGCGCATAGCAGGGGTGCGATCTCGACGTCATCATCGCCTTCGTCGAGCGGAAATGCATAGCGCGCGTCGACAATCGTGTGCGTTGCGTAGCCGCCGTCACGCGTGTAGCCGGTGAACAGCGGCGCGTCGCACAGGTTCTCCACGCCTTCCCGGCAGAACCGACATTTTCCGCATGTAAAGCCGAGCCAGGGAATACCGACCCGGTCGCCAAGCGCGTGTGTTGCCACATTGGGGCCAACGAGGTCGACCCGACCGACGATCTCATGGCCAGGTACGATCGGATAGCGAATATCGGGCAAATCGGCATCGACGACGTGCAGGTCGGTCCGGCATACCCCGCAAGCGCCGATCTTCACCCGGATTTGGCCATCGCCTGGGAATGGGTCAGGCCGCTCCTCCATTCGGAGTCGCGCTCGTGGGGCCGTTAACACCATTGCACGCATAAGCCTCTCCAGGGCGAGCCGCTCCGACTGATTATCCATAGGGTGACGGAGCGACCAGCCCTTGACTTTGGTCAACGCTCGGCGTCGCCCGGCCGGCCGGCGTTCCCCGCCTTGACGAGAATCAAGGGATTTGACGAAAAGCGGCCTATTCTGGCCGGCAAGGAGAATCCCGATGCCGATCAAGGACGTCTTTCTGCCGCTCGTTGGCGAGCCGCGTGCGCCCACGCTGGCCGCAATTGAGAAATGCGTCGCAGTTGCCGCCGACCTCGGCGCCAGGATCACCGGGCTCGCGCTTGAGGACGATGGTTTCGTCCGGCCGAAGGTGGTATTTCCCGATGATCCGGTGGCCGCCGAGTTCAGCGCTGTGCGCGAGGCGGGCGATATGCAGCAGCTCCTGAATGCATTTACCAACGCGGCCGCGCGCACCGGCATTCGTGCCCAAAGCCGATCAGAGAGGGTGCCGGCGGACGAGATCGCATCGACCTTGGCCGCGCATGCGC
Source organism: Bradyrhizobium sp. T-1 (assembly GCF_053592855.1). Lineage (NCBI taxonomy): Bacteria > Pseudomonadati > Pseudomonadota > Alphaproteobacteria > Hyphomicrobiales > Nitrobacteraceae > Bradyrhizobium > Bradyrhizobium sp. T-1. The sequence goes on from NZ_CM132115.1 coordinate 2,847,496, forward strand.
GCTTTAGTGACCTCACTTTGATTCCCGTGAAGCCGCACGACAGCCGAACTGAAAACCTCGTTGAAACGTTCCTGTTCCAATCCGGCCGGCCGCTGCTGCTCTGCCCGGAGCAGCATGTGGAGGCGCTGCGACCGGAATTCGAGAACGTCATCATTGCCTGGGATCATTCGGCACGCGCTGCGCGTGCGGTGGGCGACGCATTGCCGATTCTGCAAGCTGCCGCTGCGGTGCGTGTGATCACGGTAGCGGATGACAAGGACGACGCGATTACGCAATCCGGCACCAGTCTCGTCCACCATCTCAGGGAACACGGGATTTATGCGTCCTTCGAAACCGTGAAGGGCAGCGGGAGCTCGATCGGCAAGGTGCTGGAGAGTTGGGCGCAATCCCACGCCGTCGACGCCATCGTCATGGGCGCCTACCATCATTCGCGCCTCAACGAGACCGTCTGGGGCGGCGTGACCAAGACTGTCATAGGCCAGCCACCGTGCTGGGTGATGATGTCGCACTAGGTGCGTTTCACCGTATATCCGGGTTAGCCTCTTGCTGTCGGACCCGTTGCCCGATCGGACGATTATGATCATGTCGACCTACCGCCTGAAGAACCTCTTGTCGCCTCGGTCCGTGGCGCTTGTCGGGGCGAGCCCCCGTCAAGTGTCGGTGGGGCGCGCGGTCCTGGAAAATGTTCGCACGGCAAAATTCAAGGGACAGTTCGGCCTTGTGAATGCGCGTTATTCCGAGATCGGCGGGATGGCCGCGGTGAGCAGTCTGGCTCAACTCCTCTTCGTGCCTGAGCTCGTCGTCATCACCGCGCCGGCGGGGGAGGTTCCCGATATCATCGACCAGGCCGGCCGTCGCGGCTCGGCCGGTGCCCTGATCGTCTCGGCGGGGCTTGGCCACGGACCGGGATCGCTCGAGGAAGCCGCCCTGGCGGCGGCCCACAAATACGGCATGCGGCTGATCGGTCCCAATTGCCTCGGCGTCATGATGCCCGGCGTCAGCCTCAATGCGAGTTTCGCGGCGCACATGCCTGGAGCTGGAAACCTCGCGCTGATCTCGCAATCGGGCGCGATCGCTGCCGGCATGGTGGATTGGGCGGCGCAGCGCGGCGTCGGCTTCTCGGGCATCGTCACGATCGGCGATCAGATCGACGTCGACATCGCGGACCTGCTCGACTATTTCGCGATGGACCACAAGACTCGCGCCATCCTGCTCTACATCGAGGCCATCAAGGACGCGCGGAAGTTCATGTCGGCGGCGCGCGCCGCGGCGCGCGTGAAGCCCGTCGTCGTGGTGAAGTCCGGCCGCATGACGCAGGGTGCAAAGGCCGCCGCCACGCATACGGGCGCGCTCGCTGGCGCCGACGCGGTCTACGATGCGGCCTTCCGCCGTGCCGGCGTCCTTCGGGTGTCCGATCTACGTGAGCTGTTCGATTGTGCCGAGACGCTTGGGCGCATAGGATCGCCCGCGGGGAAGCGTCTTGCCATTCTGACCAATGGTGGCGGCATCGGTGTCCTGGCGATCGACCGGCTGGCGGACCTCGGCGGAATTGCCGCCCCCATGACACCGGATACGCGCGAGAGGCTCGACGCGGTGCTGCCGCCGACCTGGTCTGGCGCAAATCCCATCGACATCGTCGGCGACGCCGACGCGTCGCGTTATGCGGCTGCGCTCGAGGTGTTGCTCGACGATCCCGGGAATGACGCTATCCTCGTGCTCAACGTGCAGACTGCAATAGCTTCGGCCGCTCAGATTGCGACGACGGTGACCGAGCTCGTCGGCAAATATCGCGAGAAGCACCGCAGTTGGGCCAAGCCGGTGCTGGCGGCCTGGGTCGGGGCCGATCAGGAGATTATTGCGACGCTGTCCGGCGCGGGCATTCCGAATTACCCGACCGAAGACGACGCGGTGCGTGGCTTCATGCATTTGGTGCGGCATCGCGAGGTGGTCGACGAACTGAGCCAGGTTCCTCCTGCGATGCCCGACACCTTCATACCGGATGTGGCGGCAGCGAAGCAAATCGTCGCAACCGCCATCGCGGATGGTCGGAAATGGCTCGAGCCCGTCGAGATCAAGCATCTGCTCGGGTGCTATGACATCGGGATGGTGCCGACCTATGCGGCGGCAGATATCGAGCAGGCGGTCAACTATGCGGATGAGATATTCGCGCAAGGCGCCACCGTCGTGCTCAAGATCCTGTCGCGCGATATCGTGCACAAGTCCGATGTCGGCGGGGTCGTGCTCAATCTGACCACACCGGGCGCGGTGCGCACGGCTGCCGCCGATATCCTTGCGCGGGCGAAGAAGTTACGGCCCGAAGCCCGGATCGATGGCATCATCGTGCAAGCGATGGTCGTCAAGGCAAAGGCGCGCGAGCTGATTCTGGGCCTCGCCGACGATCCGACCTTCGGCACGGTTGTCGTGTTCGGCCGGGGCGGTACGGCGGTGGAGATTATCAACGACAAGGCCTTGGCGCTGCCGCCGCTCGATTTGCAGCTCGCCCGAGATCTGATTGATCGTACCCGCGTGTCGCGGTTGCTCCGCGCCTATCGCGATGTGCCGGCCGTCAAGCAGGACGCGGTCGCGCTGGTGCTGGTCAAGCTGGCGCAGATGGCGACGGATATCCCTGAAATTCGCGAACTCGATATCAACCCGCTGCTTGCCGACGAAACCGGCGTAACGGCCGTCGATGCCCGCGTCGCGGTGGGGCCGCCGCAACGGAAATTTGCAGGCTCGGGCCCCGCGAATTTTGCCGTCCGCGCCTATCCATCGCAATGGGAACGCCGCTTTACCCTCAAGGAGGACTGGCACATTTCGGTGCGGCCCCTGCGTCCCGAGGACGAGCCAACCATTCACGAGTTCCTGCGTCACGTCACGGCCCACGATCTTCGCCTGCGCTTCTTCGCGCCGATGAAGGAGTTTACCCACGAGTTCATCGCGCGCCTCACCCAGCTCGATTATGCGCGCGCAATGGCATTCATCGCATTCGATGACAAGAACGAGATGGTCGGAGTGGTGCGGCTTCACTCTGACTCGATCTACGAGAGTGGTGAATACGCAATCCTGCTGCGGTCCGACCTCAAGGGCAGGGGGCTCGGTTGGGCCCTGATGCAGCTGATCATCGACTACGCAAGGTCGGAAGGGCTGAAGACCATCTCGGGCGACGTGCTCAAGGAGAACGTCGTGATGCTCGAGATGTGCCGGCAGCTCGGTTTCGAGGTGAAGCCGGACCCGACCGAACCCGATATCTGCGACGTTCGGCTGAAGCTCTGAGGCCCGCGGCTACGAGCGGGTTTCGGACGCCGTGGTCGTGGCGGGCTCTCTGGCCGGCTTTCGCATGTTCTTGACGATGATCGCGATCAGCGGCACCAGCACCGGCACGATTGTGCTGAGTGGATGATGTACCGCGCCAGTCAATTGGGCCTGGAACGCGCGGGCTTCGAGCTGAAGAGCTTCGATCGATGTGCCGTGGATTTCGTTGGCGAGCTCGATGTCGCGGCCCGACGGCGGACGCCCCGCGAGGATGAAGAGGATTCCCGCGATGGCGAAATTGATCGCTCCCAGGACGGCGGCTGCGGCGATCGCGCTCCAGATCTGGACCAGCGCGAAATAAGCGGACAGCTCGAGCATCAGGAGCCCGAATGCAGCGATCAGCGCCGCGAAGGCCCGCAAGCCTAGCCCGATCAGCAGGTGGCGGAGCCTGATATCCGCGATGATCCTGTCCGTGCGCCACAGGGCCCGCAGATGCTTGACCACATTTTCCGTGTTCACCTAATGTCTCCTCAGCATGAAGCCGACGACCACGCCGAGCGCAAAGGCGGAAGCCAGCGAGGCTACCGGGCGCTCGGTGATGAGATCGTGCAGCTGCTCCTGCTCTTCGCTGACGGTTTCGCCGAGTTCGGCCAGCGCGGCCTTGATCTGATCGGCCAGGGCTTCGGCACGCTCCTTTGACGTCTCGAACATGTCCTCGCCGGCGGTGCTCAGCAGACGTGTGACGTCGACCTTGAGTGCCTTTAGCTCATCGTTCATTCTGCCGGTATCGAACATTGGCGGTCTCCGTTGCATGATCGTAGCCTATGCGAGCGGACCCAATGGCCATTGATTTGCGTCAATCGGGCGGTTTCATGCCGGCCTAGAACACCAGCGATCGGGGACCAGTTGTCTCATGAGGATACGCGCGTGAATTCGGAACCTCTGCTGCTCGCAACGCCCTCCGGCGATAAGCTGGAATTGCGGCCCGAGGGGCCGTGGATCGCAGCCAACGTCGCAACGCTCGAAACCCTGTCTCGCTCGGTCGGGATGGACGTTGATCGATCGAGAGCCGTAACGCTGGACATGTCGGGCATCAGCGCGCTCGATACACTCGGCGCGTGGATGCTGGAGAAGTTGTCGCGCAAAGCTGCGTCATCTGGAAGGCCGGCGGAGATCATCGGCGTGGCCGATCATTTCAGCGGCCTGCTGGAGGAGGTGCGGCAGGTCAATCGCCACACGCCGGCGCCGACAGCCGCGACGAACCCGATCCTGCTCAGGCTGAACGACCTCGGCAAGGCCACGACCGGTGCCCGCGAGGACATCGCGATCTTTCTGCAAATGCTCGGCGCCTTGTTCATGGCCGTGCTTGGCGTCGTGCGCCGGCCCCGCTCGCTGCGGCTGACGTCGCTGGTCTATCAGCTCAACCGGATCGGGTTTCAGGCGATCCCCATCGTCGTGCTAATCACGTTCCTGATTGGCGCCATCATTGCCCAGCAAGGTTTCTTCCATTTTCGCAGGTTCGGCGCGGAGTCCTACACCGTCGACATGGTCGGCATCCTCGTCCTGCGCGAGCTCGGCGTGCTGATCGTCGCCATTATGGTCGCCGGCCGTTCGGGAAGCGCCTACACCGCCGAGCTCGGCTCGATGAAGATGCGGGAGGAGATCGACGCACTATCGACCATGGGGCTCGATCCCGTCGACGTCCTGATCCTGCCGCGCGTGGCTGCGCTGGTCATCGCGCTGCCAATTCTTGCCTTCATCGGATCGATTGCCGCGCTCTATGGTGGCGGCCTCGTCGCGCAGTTCTACGGTGACATGGGGCCGGCGATCTACATCGCCCGGCTGCATGAGGCCATCTCGGTCACCCATTTCGAGGTCGGCATCCTGAAAGCGCCGTTCATGGCGCTGGTGATCGGGATCGTCGCCTGCAGCGAAGGATTGCGCGTGAAGGGCAGCGCGGAGTCGCTCGGCCGACAGACGACGACGTCGGTGGTCAAGTCGATCTTCCTGGTGATCGTGCTCGACGGCCTGTTCGCGATCTTCTTCGCCTCGATCGGAATGTGACGATGTCCCAACCGCAGGCAGAGTTCGCGATCCGGGTTCGGGATCTCATGGTCGGCTTCGGCCGCCAGACCGTGCTGGACCATCTGTCGCTCGACGTCCGCCGCGGCGAGATCCTCGGGCTGGTGGGCGCGTCCGGCGGCGGCAAGTCGGTGCTGATGCGCACCATCATTGGCCTCATTCCGCGTCGTAGTGGCTCCATCGAGATCATGGGGCAGCCGATCGGTGGCGCGCATGACCGCAGCACGGCCGCGACATGGGGCATCCTGTTTCAGCAGGGCGCGCTGTTCTCCTCCTTGACGGTCCGCCAGAACGTGCAATTCCCGCTGCGCGAAAATCTCACGCTGTCGCAGGAGCTGATGGACGAGATCGCAATCGCCAAGCTCGAGATGGTCGGGCTGCGTGCCGAGGATGGCGACAAATATCCTTCGGAACTGTCCGGCGGCATGACCAAGCGCGTCGCGCTGGCGCGTGCGCTCGCGCTCGATCCGCCGATCCTGTTTCTCGACGAGCCGACATCCGGCCTCGATCCGATCGCCGCTGGCGACTTCGATGCGCTGATCAGGACATTGCAAAAGACCCTGGGGCTCACCGTCTTCATGGTGACCCACGATCTCGCGAGCCTCACGACGGTCTGCGACCGTGTCGCCGCGCTTGCCGATGGCAAGATCGTAGCGATCGGTCCGATGCGCCAGTTGCTGCAATCCGAGCATCCCTGGGTGCGGGCCTATTTCCACGGTAAACGCTCACAGATGCTACAACCACAAATGAGATAAGACATGGAAACCCGCGCTCCCTATGTGCTGATCGGCAGCTTCGTGCTGGCCGCCATCGTCGCGGTGTTCGGCTTCGTCTATTGGCTGAACAACACCGGCGGCATCGGGCCGCGTACGAGTTACCACGTGCAATTCCAGGGGCCGGTGCCGGGACTTCTGGTCGGTGCCGGCGTGCTGTTCAATGGCATCCGCGTCGGCGAGGTGACCCAGCTTGGCCTTGCGCCCGATAATCCGCGCTTCGTCAACGCGACGATCTCGGTCGCCTCGACGACGCCGGTGCGCGCCGACACCAAGGTCGGGCTTGAATTCCAGGGGCTGACCGGCGTTCCGGTGGTGACATTGGAGGGCGGCATGATCGTCGCCAAATCCGGCGAGCAGCCCACCCTGATTGCCGAGGCCGGCGCGGGTCAGAGCATGACCCAGGCCGCGCGCGACGCCCTGCGGCGCGTCGATACCGTGCTGGAGGACAATTCCGGCCCGCTCAAGGACACCATCGCCAATTTCAAGACGTTCTCCGACGGCCTTGCACGCAACACCGGCAAGCTTGACGGCATTCTGGCGGGCCTCGAAAAGATGACGGGCGGAGGCGCGCCTGCGCAGAAGATCACCTATGATCTCCGCACGCCGCAAAATCTCGGACCGGCCGGCAAGACGCTGTCCGCGTCGCTGACCATCCCCGAGCCGACTGCCGTCGCGATGCTCCAGACGCAGCGGATGCTGTTCTCGCCGGTCGGCGACAACCCAGGCTTTGCCGAATTCCTCTGGGCGGACAGTATTCCAAAGCTGCTGCAGGCGCGGTTGATCGATAGTTTTGAAAATTACGATATTGCGCACGCTCCGCTCCGGACAGCCGACCTGGGACAGACGGACTATCAGCTTCTGATCGACATCAGGCGCTTTCGCATTGCCACAGACGGCGGGACCCGGGTCGAGATCGGACTGTCGGCGCGGATCGTCGACAAGAATGGCAAGGTGATCGCATCACGCCTGGTCGAGACCAATGAGAAGCTCGACAAGGTCGAGCCGACGGCCGCGGTCGCAGCGTTTGACGCGGCCTTCGCCCGTATCGCCAAGGAGTTGATCGGCTGGACGGTGCAGGCCGTGTGACAGCGCCAACGGGCTATTCGAGCGTCTTGAGATAGGACAGCAGGTCGTGGATCTGGTCCGGATCGAGCTCGAAGGCGGGCATGTCGGCGTGGCCGGTATAGATGCCTTCGGCGAGCGCTTCCTCGAGGGCATCAATCGGGTAGCGATGGTGCAGGGTTCGGAACGGGGGAGCCATCTTCAGCGGGCTCTCAGAACGACGGTCGATCGCATGGCAGCGCGCGCAATTAGCCCGCGCGTAGGCTTTGCCGCGTTGTTCGGCATTCGGCGCGGCGAGCGCAGGAGTGATCAAAAGCAGCACGATCAAGCCGTGTCGCAGCGCGTTTTGCAGCATGGAGATTGGTCCCGTCGAACTGTTGACGCAGAATAGGGTGGGGATGGGCGTCAAAATTGATCTGGGTCAATCGGGTTTGACGCGATGCAGTAAAATGCACTCCGCGCGGTGGGCTCTGTGGGGTGCAGAGATCCGGTGACGCTTGGAGCGGTGGATGATGGCTTCCGTGACGATGATTGAGCCGAACGGCCATTTTTGCAGCGATTGCGCGGTGCGCGGCGTCGCGGTTTGTGCGTCGCTGGACCCGGCCGAGCTCAGGGAGTTCGAGCATCTCGGCCGCCGCGTTCATTTTGCCTCGGGAGAGACCGTGTTCTCCGAGGAGGACATTACGACCTCGTTCTTCAATCTCCTCGAAGGCGTCATGCGGCTCTACAAGCTGCTGCCCGACGGTCGTCGCCAGATCGTGGGCTTTGCCTTGCCCGGCGATTTTCTGGGAATGAACATGTCTGGCCGTCACAATTTTTCGGCCGATGCGATTGGTGCGGTGACCGTGTGCCAGTTCGCCAAGGTACCGTTCGGCCGCTTCATCGAAGACCGGCCGCATCTGCTCCAGCGGATCAACGAATTGGCGATCCGCGAGTTGAGCCAGGCGCGCGACCACATGGTCCTGCTCGGCCGTCGCTCGGCGGATGAAAAGGTCGCGACATTTCTGCTCGGCTGGCGCGGGCGGCTGGTCTCGCTCAAGGGATCGTCGAATACCGTTCCTCTTCCAATGAGCCGGCAGGACATTGCAGACTATCTTGGCCTGACCATCGAGACCGTGAGCCGCACCTTTACCAAGCTGGAACGGCACGGAGCGATCGAGATCGTCCATGGCGGAATCAAACTGCGTGATGCCGCGCGAGTTGAGGCGTTGGCTGCAGCCTGAAGCTTCGCTCTCGCGGAGTACCCGCCGATTTGATCCGGATCAATGACGCCAATCAGGCGCCGCAAATAATACCCGGAACAACATTTGGGAGGGCACGATGCCGATTGATGCGCTGCTGGTGGCCATTGCCGTTCTGACCATGTTCGTCGTATTCGGCGCAGCGCTGGCTTGGGCGGACCGACAAACCAGCTCAGGGCGGCTCGATTCGGACGCGAAGCGCTGAATTTCCTGAGATAACCGTCGGCATCACGACACGCCCGTCGCGGCCTCTCCCATAACCACCGAGGACCGTCCTTCGGCGCTCCGGTTCCCCGTGAGTTGCCATCCCTGCAACTTTGCATGGCCCGAATCGCGTCAGCGCACCCTGCGGATGCGTTTTCCGTGGGGCGATTGCGGCATTCTCACGGTGTTTGCCTCAAATTGTGCCCATGCTTTCCGGTTGAAAAGCTGGGCAACGTTGACTACGCAGGAACTCCAGTGCCTCGCAGTCTTAGGAGTCCCGGCGTGCCTCAGGACAAGACCGGCGACCCCCGACAGTCGTCGGGCAACAAACTGTCCGTCCTGCGCAAGCATCCGATCTTCGCAGATCTGGATCCGGAAGCGCTCGATCAGCTCTGCCGCTACGCCAAGCACACCACGGTCAAGCGCGGGGCGACGATCGCTGCCAAGGGCGACCCCGGAAACAATTTGTTCGCGGTGATCTCCGGAACAGTGAAGATTTCGTCTTCTTCGCCCGATGGCCGAAACGCCATTCTCAACCTGATCGGTCCGGGGGAAATCTTCGGCGAGATCGCCGTACTTGATGGTGCACCGCGGTCGGCGGATGCGACCGCCAACACCAATTGCGAACTCTACATCATCGACCGCCGCGACTTCCTGCCGTTCGTGAAGAGTCAGCCGGCGCTGGCGATGAAATTCATCGAATTGCTGTGCGCGCGGCTGCGCTGGACCAGCCAGCAGGTCGAGCAGGTGATCCTGCAGAATCTACCGGGTCGGCTGGCGAGCGCGCTGCTGGGTCTGACCGAGGAACGCAAGCTCGACTCCGGTAGCGGCACGCTCGCGATCACCCAGCAGGAGATCAGCGAGATGGTGGGGATGACGCGCGAGAGCATCAACAAGCAGTTGCGCGCCTGGGCCGGACGAAACTGGGTGCGCCTCGAGCACGGCGCCATCGTCGTCCTCGATACCGATGCATTGCGCGAACTCGCCGAGAGTGGCCTCGACGGCGAGTGATGTCGCCGGTCTGGCCGTCGATGATGGCGCCCGCGCGGGTCCAGCCAGCGGATGCACATTCGATCTTCACCGGGGAAGCATGAGAGCGTGAATCCGGTCGAGGGCACTTCCTCGAGATTATGCCGCTTCTCGATTGGCAATAGCCGATGTTGCCGCCCCGCCTTATGGCCTTTCCCGATCTGGCCGGCATCTTGTTTCGGCACGCTCTCTCACTCGCTTATTCGGGAAAACGAAACAATCCGCCGATTGGCGGTCCAGGCACCGAATGGTCGATCAATGCAACTCCAGCATTGATCGATGCCGGATTTGGCTTGGACTCAGAATATCGCCCGCCCTAGGGACGACATTGGCGACATCGCGTCGGTGGCGGCGCGTTCGTACAGGATGAGGCAATCGTCTCGCCCGAACCCCAAGCCGCAACCAATAGCGGTCGAGCACAAAACCAGAGGGACGTCCATGGATACGATGAGCATCGTTACCGCGCATCCGGCATTGGCCGATGGCGCGGTCCGATTGCCGGGGGGCCGGCACTTGCCGCACTGGTGCACCGCAGGAGCGGGCGCGATGAGCGTCGCACTGTCCGGGCAGAGATCGCCAACCAGCCCAATTCACTCGACACCGCCGCGCTATCCTACGAAGGTGGTGCAGTTGCAACGCTTGACTCCACACCTGAAGTGGAGCGACGCAAGGCGGTCCCGCAGCACCAGCCCAACGACGACATAATCAACTCAGGAGGAAGCCCCAGATGAAGACACTAATCGGTATCATCGCAGCCGCTGCACTGGCGGTCACGGCGCCGTTCGCGACTGCGCGCGATTTCCGCTCCGCCGACGTCCATCCGGCCGACTATCCGACGGTCGAAGCCGTCAAGTTCATGGGCAAGCAGCTCGCGACGGCGAGCGGCGGCAAGCTTGGCGTGAAGGTGTTTCCCAACGGCGCCCTCGGCTCGGAGAAGGACACCATCGAGCAGCTCAAGATCGGCGCGCTCGACATGATGCGGATCAACGCATCGCCACTGAACAATTTCGTGCCGGAAACCGTCGCCTTGTGCTTGCCCTTCGTCTTCCGCGACACCCAGCACATGCGCACCGTTCTTGATGGTCCAATCGGCGACGAGATCCTCGCTGCCATGGAGCCTGCGGGGTTGATCGGTCTCGCATACTACGACAGCGGCGCGCGGTCGATTTACACCGTCAAGGCACCGGTCAAGTCGCTTGCGGACCTCAAGGGCCTGAAGATCCGCGTGCAGCAGTCCGACCTGTGGGTCGGCATGATCGAGAGCCTCGGGGCCAATCCGACGCCGATGCCGTATGGTGAGGTCTACACCGCCCTCAAGACCGGGCTGGTCGACGCCGCCGAGAACAACTGGCCCTCCTACGAGTCCTCGCGCCACTTCGAGGCCGCCAAGTTCTACAACGTCACCGAGCATTCGCTGGCGCCCGAAGTCCTCGTGATGTCCAAGAAGGTCTGGGACACGCTCAGCAAGGAGGATCAGGCAATGATCCGCAAGGCGGCCAAGGAATCGGTGCCTGTCATGCGCAAGCTCTGGGACGAGCGTGAGCAGGCTTCCCGCAAGACCGTCGAGGCGGCCGGCGTTCAGGTCGTCACGATCGCCAACAAGCAGGAGTTCGTCGATGCGATGAAGCCGGTCTACGCCAAGTTCGCCGGCGACGACAAGCTGCAGAGCCTCGTCAAGCGGATCCAGGCCACGAAGTAAGACCATAACGCATCGGATCCGGCGCCGGCGCGAGGCGGCACCGGGCCCTTGCAAGGAGACGCTGATGACAGACCCTCACGTCGCAGACCACGAGCAGGAGGTAGCCGGACGGCCGTCTACCGGTCTGCTTACGCGGGTCAACGCTCCCATCGCTCGGCTCGGCATGTATCTGTCCGTGACCGGACTGCTCATCATCGTCACCATCGTGTTCTACCAGGTGTTCGGGCGCTACGTGCTCAACTCAAGCCCGACCTGGACTGAAAATCTCGCGCTGGTCCTGATCCTGTACGTCACGCTGATTGGCGCCGCCGTCGGCGTGCGCGACGCCGGACACATCGGCATGGACAGTCTGCTGGTGATGCTTCCCGACCGTTTGCGTGAGAAGATCGAGCTCGTGATCCACGTCCTGGTGGCAATTTTCGGCGTTGCGATGGTCTACAATGGCTGGATTCTCGGAGCGTCGGTCGGGACCGTTCATATCCCCAACCTTGGCCTGCCCGAGGTCGTCCGCTACGTGCCGCTGATCATCTCCGGCGTCCTGATCGTCTCCTTTTCCATCGAGCACATCATTGCTCTCCTGCGCGGCGAAGAGGTCGTCCCCTCATGGAACTGATTATTCTCGGCGCCACGTTTTTCGGCTTCCTCGTCCTCGGCGTTCCGGTCGCCTTCGCGATCGGCCTCTCCGCGATTTGCACCATCCTCTATGAAGGCCTGCCGGTCGCCGTCATCTTCCAGCAGATGATGTCGGGGATGAACATCTTCTCTTTCCTGGCGATCCCGTTCTTCGTCTTCAGCGGTGAGCTGATGCTACATGGCGGCGTTGCCGACAAGATCGTGCAGCTGGCCAAGAATCTCGTCGGCCACATCCGCGGCGGCCTCGGCATGTCGAACGTGGTCGCCTGCACGCTGTTCGGCGGCGTCTCGGGCTCGCCCGTCGCCGACGTGTCGGCGATGGGCGCGGTGATGATCCCGATGATGAAAAAGGAAGGGTTCGACACCGACTACGCCGTCAACGTCACCACCCACGCCTCGCTGGTCGGAGCGTTGATGCCGACCAGCCACAACATGATCATCTATGCGCTCGCCGCCGGGGGCAAGGTCTCTATCGGCGCGCTGATCGCGGCTGGTCTTCTGCCGGCGCTGGTGTTGATGGTTTGCATGCTGGTCGCCGCTTACGCGGTCGCGGTCAAGCGCGGCTATCCGGCCGGCAAGTTCCCGGGTTGGGCCGAGGTTGTCCGCTCGTTCGCGGCCGCTCTGCCCGGCCTCTTGATCGTCGGCATCATCCTGACGGGCATCCTGTCCGGCGTCTTCACGGCCACTGAATCTGCCGCTGTTGCCGTCACCTACACGATCGTGCTGACGTTCTTCATCTACCGGACCATGACCTGGAGCAACTTCCTGCACGCAGCCGCCAAGGCGGTGAAGACGACCGGAGTGGTGCTGCTGCTGATCGGCGTCTCCACCATGTTCCAGTATCTGATGGGCCTCTATGAAGTCGCCGACTTCGCTGGCGATCTGATGAGCAAGGTGTCCACGCAGCCCTGGATGATCTTCCTGCTGATCAACGTCATCCTGTTCGTGCTCGGTACGTTCATGGACATGGCGGCGACCATCCTGATCTGCACGCCGATCTTCCTGCCGATCGCGATGAAGGCGGGCATGGATCCGGTGCAGTTCGGCATGCTAATGCTGATCAACTGCGCTCTCGGGCTGAACACCCCACCGGTCGGAACGACGCAGTTCGTCGGTTGCGCCATCGGCGGCATCTCGGTGGGCGCGGTGATGCGCACCATCCTGCCGTTCTACGCCGCGCTGATCGCGGCGCTGATGTTCGTGACCTACGTCCCGGCGTTCTCGCTGTGGCTGCCCCGTCTGCTGATGGGCTACAAGGGATAGCTGTCGTGCATTCGCCGGCATTGGCCGGCGAACCGCGCTTGCGATAGTTTGCGTCACAGCAACAGGGAGAATCTGTCCGTGACTGACTATCGCAAGCTCTTCGATCTCACCGGCAAGACGGCCGTGGTGCTCGGCGCCGCCTCGGGCATCGGCAAATCGTCGGCCGAGGCGCTCGCCGGGCTCGGTGCCCGCGTCGTCTGCGCCGATCGCGCGCTTGACGCAGCCGAGGCGACCGCTGCGGGCATTCGCGACAAGGGTGGCTGGGCGGAAGCTGCGAGTTGCGATGCTTCGAGTGCTGCGGACGTCAATGCGCTCGCCAAGACCGTGATGCAGAAATTTCCGCGGCTCGATATCGCCGTGACGACGCCGGGGCTCAACATCCGCAAGACCATCCTCGACTACACCGAGGAGGATCTCGATCGCGTCCTCAACCTCAACGTCAAGGGCACGGTCTGGTTCTTCCAGGCGTTCGGCCGCATCATGGTCGAGCAAAAGGGCGGCAGCATCATCGCCTGTTCCTCAGTGCGCGCGGTGACCATCGAGCCGGGTCTCGGAGTCTATGGCTCGACCAAGGCGGCGATCGGCCTTTTGGTGAAGGGCTTTGCCTCCGAGGTTGGCCATGCCGGGGTGCGCGTCAATGCGATCGCACCGAGCATCGTGGAGACCGCGCTGACCAGTCCGTTCAAGCAGCGGCCCGACATCTACAATCTCTACGCCGGCCACACCGTGTTCAATCGCTGGAGCAGCGCTGACGAGGTCGCAACAGCCGTGGCCTATCTCGCCTCGGATGCCGCAAGCTATGTCAGCGGCAGCACGCTGTTCGTGGACGGCGGCTGGACCGGGGTCGACGGTCCGCCGACCGGTCTGACCCAGTTGCACAAATAGGGTTCGCATCTATCCGGAAAAGCCCATGCGCCGGCGCAATTCCCTGTGGTCTGCGCCGGAGAGCAGCGCGATCAACGCCGCGGCCTCTTTCGGATGCGCCGCCTTCGTGGCAATGCCGGCCGTGTACATCGTCGTCAGCTCGCTTCCCGGCGGCAGCGGACCGGAGAGCGCGATGCCGTCAGTTGCGATGATCTCGGTCGCCTGCGTGCATCCGATCGGCCGCTTCGCGGTGGACGAGGCCAACTCGCGCATCGCCGTTGCGCCGTTCGGAAATATCTTCAGGCGCGAGGCGACCTCATAGGCGATGCCGAGCTGATCCAGCACTTTCGCGACGTGCTGGCCGGCGGTCGAGGCCTTGGTGTCGGGAACGTAGATGGCGTCTGCGGACCGCAGCACCTCGCGCAGATCGGCTTCCGTCCTTACGGTCACCTTGGGATCGCGATTGCGAACGGCGAGGGCGGTTTCCACCCGGCCGACATCCGCGATCGAGGAGGGCGTGACCAGCTTCTCCGCCGCCAGTTTTGCGAGCAGCGCCTGCGTCAGGATCAAGAGATCGGCCGGCGTACCTGCGCGCAGCTTGTCCGCCATCACTCCGACGGCGCCGAACTCACCGTCGATGTCGAAGCCGGTTTGGGCCTTGAAGGCCTCGGCGAGACCACGCACCAGGCCTTGCGCCGCGCCACCGCTCAGAATGTTCACTGTCGTCACGATGCAAGCTCCATGGCTGCGATGATTCTGTCACGCGTGATCGGCAGATCGCGCACGCGCACGCCGAGACAATCGTGGACCGCGTTCGCGATGGCCGCCGTCACCGGGCCGTGCGCGGCTTCACCTGCGCCGACGGGCTCGATTTCCGGCCGCTGGATGATCTCGACATCGACTGCCGGCACCTCGGTGAAGGTCAGGATCGGATAGTCCGTCCACGAGGTTGATGTGATGCGCGTCCGGTCGAAGCGGACACGTTCCTTCAGCACCCAGCTCGTCGCCTGGATCGCGCCGCCCTCGATCTGGTTGATCACGCCGTCCGGATTGATGGCCTCGCCGACGTCGACCGCAAGCGTCAGCCGCTTCACGCGGATGTCTTCGGCGCCTTCGATCTCGGCGATGGCAGCGCAATACGCGCCCGTGTTCTTGTAACGGGCAAAGCCGACGCCGTGACCGTTGCCGGACTGCTTCGCGGGCTTCCAGCCTGCACGTCGTGCGGCAGCACGGATGACTTCGCGTGCCCGCTCGTCGCGAAGGTGCCGCAGGCGAAACGCGATCGGGTCTTCGCCGCGCAGGGCCGCGATTTCGTCGAGCAGGGATTCGATCGCGAATACGTTGCCTTGCGCACCGAGAGTCCGCAGCGCAGAGGTGCGCACCGGCATGGTCAGCAAGCGATGGCTCGTGATGGTCCAAGCCGGAAAGTCGTAGAGCGGGACGGAGTTGCGGTCTCCTCCGCCGCCATTGGCGGCCGGCGGATTTGTCGAGATCATGCGCGGATAGGGATTTGCCATCTCGCTCGCCGCCAGCAGGGCAGGCTGCGTCGCGCGCCCTGGCCGCGCCGTGTGGCCGTTGCTCCAGATCGCATGGCGCCAGCTGATGATCTCGTTATCTGGGTCGAGATCGGCCTCGATCTCGACCGCCATCGCGGCACCAAACGGCGCGTGGGACATCTCGTCGTGGCGCGACCATTGCGCCCGCACTGGACGGCCGCCGACAGCCTTTGCCAGCAGCACGGCATCAAGCGCGACATCGTCGGCCGCATTATGTCCGTAACAGCCGGCGCCCTCCATGTGTTCGACGACGATGTTTTCGGCCGGCAGCTCGAGCACGATGGCGAGATCGGCGCGCAGCAGATAGACGCCCTGGCTGTGGGTCCAGACATGGACATGATCACCGTTCCACTGAGCCATCGCACAGGACGGTGCGATCGAGGCGTGGGCGATGTAGGGGCGGGTGTACCGCCGCCGGAGCGTGCGGGCCGCCTTTCCTGATGCGGGGGCTGCCCTGGTATCGATGACGGTGCTCTCGATCGGCTGGCCTCTCAGGAAGCCCGCCAGATCGTTCTCATTGGGGAGCGGCTCTCCGGCCGACCATGTGGCCCCCTTGCGCAAGGCTTTCAGCGCGGCTTCCGCGGCGGCCTCGCTGTCGGCGACGACGCCCGCAAAGCCGCCATCGCGGACGATCGCGATTAGCCCGGGCGCGGCGCGCGCAGCGGCTTCGTCGAGCGCGATCAGCTTCGCGCCCGAGACGTCCGGCCGCAGGACGCGTCCGTGCACGAGCCGCGGCAGCGCGTGATCGTGAATGAAGCGCGGCCGCGCGAACACCTTGTCGGGAATGTCGACGCGTTGCATGGAACGTCCGGCCACCGTGCGCCTGGCCACAGTCTTCGCCGAAGCGCCGGCGGCAGCATCATGGTTGAGCGAAACGTCGTCTGCGAGCTCCCAATAGCTGGTCCTGACATTGCCGGGGCCCATGATCGTGCCATCCTCGATGCCGAGCAGCGATGCATCGACGCCGAGACGTTCGGATGCTGCCGCGAGGAAGCGTTCGCGCACCTCGGCGCAGGCGTGACGCAGCGCGCGGCCGGATTGCTGGATCGACAGGCTGCCGGAGGTGACGCCCTCGTTCGGGCTGGTCGCGGTCGAGGCGCGGATCATCTCGATCCGACTTATCTCGACGTCGAGCTCGTCCGCCGCGATCTGCGCCAGTGCCGTGACAATGCCTTGGCCGATCTCGACCTTGCCGGGCGAGATCGCCACGCGCCCTACGCTGGTGAACCTCACCCAGGACGACAGTCTTGGATTGGCCGCCAGGCTGGCCGGCAGTTTCGGGGCAGGGGACGGAGCAATCATGATGCCGCCATCTCCGAGGCCGCCCGCAGCACGGCCCGCACCATGCGGTTATGCGATCCGCAACGGCACAAATTGCGATCGAGCGCTGCCCTGACCTCCATCTCCGTCGGCGACGGATTGCGCTGCAGCAGCGCCGCCGCGCTGATCAGGATTCCCGAAACGCAATAGCCGCATTGCATCGCCTGCTCGGTTATGAAGGCGCGTTGCAGCGGATGCGGCTGCTCCACTGTTCCGAGGCCCTCTACCGTGACGACGTCCCTGTCGGCGACCGACCACATCGGCATCTCGCAGGACGCCATCGCGTGGCCGTCGACCATCACGTAACAAGCTCCGCATTCACCGGCCCCGCAGCCGAAATGCGGACTGGTGACGCCGAGCCGGTTGCGCAGAATGTCGAGCAGCGTCTGATCGGGATCGGCATCCACACCAAGGTTCGCGCCGTTGAGCCGAAATTGAATGGCGGGCATAGGCAGCACGGCCTCAGGACTTGTCGAACTTCTTGACGACATCAGCCCATTTCGCGATGTCGCCGCGCAGGAATTTGTCGAATTCTTCCGGCGTCATCGACATGGGCAGGGCACCCTGCTCAGTCCAGAGTTTGACGATGTCCGGCCGCTTCACCATCGCGTTCACGGCGGCGTTGAGCTTGTCGATGACCGGCTTGGGCGTGCCCACTGGGGCCATCAGGCCGAGCCAGATCGTCGCCTCGTAGCCCGCGACACCGGCCTCGCCGGCAGTCGGCACGTTCGGCAGTACGGTCGAGCGCTGCCGGCCGGTGGTCGCGAGTGCGCGGACCTGGTTCTCTCCGATGTTCGGCGCCATCGCCGGCACGGCGTCGATCATCATTTGCACCTGGCCGCCGATCACGCCGCTGCGGGCCTCGCCGCTGTTGCGATAGGGGACGTGGACAACATTGATGCCGGCCATCGCTTTGAACAGTTCGCCGGCCATGTGGTAGGGCGTGCCCTGGCCGGATGAGGCGTAGTTGAGCTTGCCCGCCTGCGATTTGGCGAGCGCAATGAACTCCTGCAGCGTTTTTGCCGGAACTTGCGGGTTCACCACGATGACGAGATCGGAATAGTTCACCGGCGCGATCGGCGCGAGGTCGCGCATCAAATCGTATTTGCGTTGCTCCGGCGTCAGCAATGATTCATTTGCGGTCTGGGTATTGGACATCATCAGCAGCGTGTAACCGTCGGCCGGCGACTTCGCCGCCTCGACCGTGCCGATGACGCCGCCCGCGCCTGTCCGGTTTTCGACCACGAAGGGTTGGCCAAAGCGCTCCTGGAGCGCCTGACCGATCAGCCGGGCTGCGACGTCGGCCGGCCCCCCTGCGCCGAACGGCACGACGATGCGGACCGCATGCGCAGGATAATCTTGCGCCAGGGACGGGTTTGCGGGGAATAGGGTGAGCAGGCCGGCGGCCAGCGCCAGCATCAATCGTCGGGCCGTCACACCCACCTCCCTGAACTCGTTTTTGTTGGCCGGCACTGTAGCGGTAGCGGACGCGGACTGTCGACGCCTCACAAAGTCGATTCCGGCCGGAATATCGGCCTCGTTTCGGTGTGGCAGCGGGGCATTTCGCGGTCGCGGAAGGAGCAGGCCGCGCGCTGGCTTTGAGCATTTTGCATGGGCATTGCCGGATAAAGGCCCTCGGCTGCCCGGTATTTTGGTGTTACGAAATTGGCCATGAACCAGCACGCCAAGATCGAGATCCGTCACTCCACCTGTCCGCATGATTGCCCGTCGGCCTGTGCGCTCGACGTCGAGGTGGTGGAAGGCCGCAGCATCGGCCGTGTGCGCGGCTCGAAGAAGCAGACCTACACGGCTGGTGTGGTCTGCGCCAAGGTTGCGCGCTATGCCGAGCGCATCCATCACGTCGAGCGGGTGATGTATCCGCTGCGCCGGACTGGACCGAAGGGCTCCGGGCAGTTTGCGCGGATCAGCTGGGATGAGGCGCTGGACGAGATCGCCGATCGTTTCAATCAGGCCGAGCGCGCGTTCGGCGCGGAGTCGATCTGGCCGTATTACTACGCGGGCACGATGGGCCTGGTGATGCGGGACGGTCTCAATCGCCTCACACATGTCAAAAAGTATTCGCGCTTCTACCAGACCATCTGCGCCAATGTCGGGCGCATCGGCTTTGCGATCGGCACCGGCAAGATCGCCGGCGCCGATCCGCGCGAGATGGCGCTGTCCGATCTCGTCGTGATCTGGGGCACCAATCCCGTCAACACGCAGGTCAACGTGATGACGCACGCCGCGCGTGCGCGGAAGGAGCGCGGCGCGAGGATCGCGGCCGTCGACATCTACGACAACGAGACCATGAAGCAGGCCGACATCAAGATCCTGCTGCGGCCCGGCACCGACGGCGCATTCGCCTGCGGCGTGATGCATGTTCTTTTTCGCGACGGCTATGCCGACCGGGCCTATATGGACAAGTACACCGATTGTCCGAATGAGCTCGAGGCGCATCTGAAGGCGCGCACCCCCGAATGGGCCTCCGCTATCTCCGGCGTACCGGTGGCGGAGATCGAGGCCTTTGCCAAGGCCGTCGGCGAGACCAAGCGGACGTTCTTCCGTCTCGGCTACGGCTTCACGCGTTCGCGTAACGGGGCAATGCAGATGCATGCGGCAAACTGCATTCCCGCCGTGACCGGTGCGTGGCAGTATGAAGGCGGCGGCGCCTTCTTCAACAATTACGCGCTCTGGCACTTCAACGAGTCCGTCATCGAAGGCCATGACGCGATCGACAAGACGATCCGCGCGCTCGACCAGTCGCAGGTCGGCCGCATCCTCACCGGCGATGCCGAGGCTCTGCTCGGCAAGGGCCCGGTCAAAGCGATGCTGATCCAGAACACCAACCCGATGACGGTGGCGCCGGAGCAGGCGCTGGTCCGGCAGGGGTTTGCGCGCGAGGATTTGTTCGTCGCGGTGCACGAACAGTTCATGACCGAGACGGCGCTGATGGCCGACATCGTGCTGCCGGCAACCATGTTCATGGAGCATGACGATCTCTATTACGGCGGAGGCCATCAGCACATCTCGGTCGGCCCCAAGCTGATCGATCCGCCCGGTGAATGCCGCTCCAACCACCAGCTGTTGCAGGCGCTGGCGCCGCGGCTTGGCGCGCAGCATCCGGGCTTCGAAATGACGCCGCGCGAATTGATCGACACGACACTGCAGCTCAGCAACCATGGCGATATCGCCGGTCTCGAGGCCGACATCTGGCGCGATTTGCAGCCGGACTTCCGCACCTCGCATTATCTCGATGGCTTCGCTCATCCCGACAAGAAGTTTCATTTCAAGGCTGACTGGGCGCATCCGCCGTTCGGCCAGACCATGGGCGATTTCGACAAGATGCCTTCGCTGCCGGACCATTGGGCGGTGATCGAGCATACCGATCAGGCCCATCCGTTCCGGCTCGCGACCAGCCCGTCGCGCAGCTTCCTCAACACCACCTTCAACGAGACCCCGTCCTCGCAGGCGCGTGAAGGCAAGGCGAGTGTGATGATCCATCCCTCAGATGCTGCCGCGCTCGACATCGCCGATGGCGATGCCGTGACGCTCGGCAATTCGCGCGGCGAGACCACGCTGAGGGCCGTGCTGTTCGACGGCGTGCGCCGTGGCGTGCTGATCGCGGAGTCCGTGCACCCGAACAAAAATCATATCGGCGGCCGCGGCATCAACATGCTGACCGGTGCGGACACGATTGCTCCGATCGGCGGCGCTGCGTTCCACGACAATAAGGTCTGGATCAGGAAGGCGTCTGCGGCCTGAGCTGCGTTCGCGCTTCAATCGGCCGCAGATTTGCGTCGAGGCGCTAAAGCGGCGCAATCCTAACAGATTGGCCTTGCACCTCGTACCCGAGCTGCCGCAAATGGCTGCAAACCGGGAGCAAGGATTGAACCGCATGGCCGACACCACAAGCGTCATCACCGAGAAGCGCGGGCAGGCGTTCTGGATCACGATCAACCGGCCGGAGAAGCGCAACGCGCTGAACGGCGACGTCATCGCGGGCATCACGCGCGGCTATCGCGACGCACATGAGGACAAGGACGTCCGCGTCATCGTGCTGACCGGCGCCGGCGACAAGGCGTTTTGCGCCGGCGCCGATTTGCAGAATTCCGGTGCGGCGTTCGCGATGGATCACTCCAGGCCGAATGTCGATTACGCCGATCTGTTGCGCCTGTCGCAGAACGCGACCAAGCCCGCGATCGCGCGCGTCGGCGGGGTCTGCATGGCCGGCGGCATGGGCCTGCTGTGCATGACCGATATGGCGGTTGCGGCAGATCATGTCATCTTCGGCTTGCCGGAGGTCAAGGTCGGGGTGTTTCCGATGCAGGTGCTGAGCCTGTTGCAGGAGATCGCGCCGCGACGCCTCATCAACGAATGGGCGCTTACCGGGGAGCCGTTTGACGCAAAAGCCGCGCAGGCGGCAGGCCTGCTCAACTACGTCGTGCCCGCGGCCGAGCTCGACGCCAAGGTCGACTGGCTGATCGGCCGCATCGTCGACAAATCCCCGACCGCGATCCGCCGCGGCAAATACGCCATGCGCGCCATCGCTGCGATGTCGTTCGATGAGAGCATCGCCTACACCGAAAGCCAGATCGCACTACTGGCGATGACCGAGGACGCCAAGGAAGGGCTGAAGGCGTTCGGCGAGAAGCGGAAGCCGGTCTGGACGGGAAGGTAGAGGGGAGGCGCGCTCCGGCACCTCAAGAGCGAGAAAACAACCCCATGCACAGTAGAGCTGGGGTTGAAACGCTTGGAGAACTTTCGGTCTTACCGAAAATTGCTTGCTCCGTCGGGCAAAACAGGTGTATCAAGGCAAAATCGGCTTCTCGCCTGACGTCATTCGTCGGCACGCGCCAAGTGGCGCGCCCCGGAATGACGAGCTAGCCCGCGTTGGCCTTCAGGCCAGCCGCCTGGATGCCGGCCACAGCGCACGCTTCGTCATTGTCGGACGTGTCGCCGGACACTCCCACCGCGCCAAGCAGCGTCGCGCCGTCCATGATCAGCACCCCGCCGGGGACCGGCACCAGCGCGCCCTTGGCGATGGTGTTCACGGCGTCGATGAAATAGGCCTGCTCCTGGGCACGCTGGTACAGCGCACGCGAGCCCATGCCCATGGCGAGCGCGCCATAGGCCTTGCCGTGGGCGATCTCGGCGCGCATCAGGCTGGTGCCATCCTGCGCGGCGGCGATCTTGAGCACGCCGCGGGCGTCCAGGATGGTGACGACCAGCGGCTTCAGCTTCAGCTCGGTGGACTTTGCGAAGGCGGCGTCGAGGATTTTTCGGGCGGTATCGAGCGTGAGATTAGCCATGGCTGGGTTCCTTTGCGACTGGGTTGGTTAGGGATTGGGTCTCGGCGCGATCGAGGCTCATCGCCAGCACGCGAGCGACGTGAAGCGCCTCGCGCTGCGCGCCGTCGTGGATCTGGTGGCGGCAGGAGGTGCCGTCGGCGACGACCAGCGTGGTCTGGCCCGCGCGCCTTACGGCCGGCAGCAGCGACAGCTCGGCCATCTCGATCGAGGCGTCATAGGTCTCGGTGCCATAGCCGAACGCGCCGGCCATGCCGCAACAGCTCGATTCGATCGTCTCGACCTCGAGGCCGGGGACCAGCCGCAGCACCTGCTCGACCGGCTTGAACGCGCCGAAGGATTTTTGATGGCAATGGCTGTGCACCATGGCCTTGTCGGCGACGGTGCCGAGCGGCAATTGCAGCCTTCCGGCTTCCGCCTCGCGAACCAGGAATTCCTCGAAGGTCAGGGCATGGGCGCCGACCGCCTTGGCGTCGTCGTCCTTGCGCAGCGACGCCAGCTCGTCGCGGAGCGTCAGCAGGCAACTCGGCTCGAGGCCAATGATGTGCACGCCGCGTGCGGCAAAGGGCGCGAAGGTGGCGACGAGACGGTCGAGCTCGGACCTGGCCTCGTCGACGAGCCCTGCGGAGAGGAAGGTGCGGCCGCAGCAGAGCGGGCGGCTGCCGCTCGCAGGTTTTGGCAGGTGCACGCGATAGCCACCGGCCGTCAGCACGCGCAGCGCGGCCTCGAGATTCTCGCGCTCGTAGATGCGATTAAACGTGTCGGCGAACAGCACGACCTCGCGGCCGGCCACCGGTCCGACGCTCTCGGCCGGAGGCACGAACACGTCGCTGCGGAAGGCGGGCAGGGCACGGCGCGCGCTGATGCCGGCAAATCGCTCGAACAGTTTTCGCAGCAGCGGGCTGCGGTTGCGCAAATTTGCCAGCGGCGCGAAGCGCGAGGCGAGGCTGGCGTAACGCGGGAGGTAGCCCACGAGGCGATCGCGCAGCGTCAGCCCAAGCGAGGCAGCGCGTGCCGCGAGCACCTCGATCTTCATCTTGGCCATGTCGACGCCGGTCGGGCATTCGTGGCGGCAGGCCTTGCAGGAGACACAGAGTTTGAGTGTCTCCATCATCTCGTCGGAGGACAACGCATCGGGGCCGAGCTGGCCGGAGATCGCGAGCCGCAGCGTGTTCGCGCGACCTCGCGTGACGTCCTTCTCGTTGCGCGTGGCGCGATAGGACGGGCACATCACGCCGCCCTCGAGCTTGCGGCAGGCGCCGTTGTTGTTGCACATCTCGACTGCGCCCTGGAAACCGCCGCCGGCGCCGGGATAGGCCGACCAGTCGAGCTTCGTCTTCAGCTCCTTGACGCGATAGTCGGGCTTGAAGCGGAACAGCGAGCGGTCGTCCATTCTGGGCGCGTCGACGATCTTGCCGGGGTTGAGCACGCCATCGGGATCGAAGCGGTGCTTCACCTCGCGGAAGTCGGCGACGAGGCGCTCGCCGAACATGGTCTCGTGGAATTCGGAGCGCACCAGGCCGTCGCCATGCTCGCCGGAATGCGAACCCTTGTATTCGCGCACCAATGCGAAGGCTTCCTCGGCGATGGCGCGCATCGCCTTGACGTCCTTCTCCAGCTTCAAATTCAGCACGGGCCGCACATGCAGGCAGCCCTCGGAGGCGTGCGCATACATCGTGCCGCTGGTGCCGTGCTTGGCAAACACCTCGTTCAGGCGTGCCGTGTAGTCGGCGAGGTGCGGCAGTGGCACGGCGCAGTCCTCGACGAAGGAGACGGGCTTGCCCTCCTGCTTCATCGACATCATGACGTTGAGCCCGGCTGCGCGGAAGTCGGCGATGCCGCTCTGCAAGGCGGGTTCGGTGATCTCGACCACGCCACCCCATTTGCGGGTGTCGTTGGTCCAGGCGAAGCCGAGATCGCCCATCAGCTCACCGAGCTGCTTGAGGCGCGCGAGGTTGTCGGCCTGGTCCTCTTCTGCGAACTCGACCACCAGCACTGCGTCCGGATCGCCCTTGATCGCGGCGGAGATGATCGGGCGGAACATCGCGATGTCGCGGCCGAGCGCGAGCATGGTGCGGTCCACCAGCTCGACCGCGATCGGCTTCAGCTTGACCAGATGCTGGGCCGCATCCATCGCCTCGTAGAAGCTGCCGAAATGGCAGACGCCGAGCGCCTTGTTGCGGATCACCGGCCACAGCTTCAGCTCGACCTTGGTGGTGAAGGCGAGGGTGCCTTCGGATCCGACCAGCAGATGTGCGATGTTGTTGCGCGAGTTGCGCGGCGTGAGCGCATCGAGATTGTAGCCGCCGACGCGGCGCTGCACTTTGGGAAAGCGCGCCGCGATCTCGTCGGCCTCGCGCGCGCCGAGATCGAGCATGTCGCGGAACAGCGCGCGCATGGTCTCGCCGGCGTCGCTGTCCGAGAGATCGCGCGAGACCTCGCCGAACCGGCTCAGCGTGCCGTCGGCCAGCGAGGCCTCCATCGACAGCGTGTTGTCGCGCATGGTGCCGTAGCGAAGCGAGCGGCCGCCGCAGGAATTGTTGCCGGCCATGCCGCCGATGGTGGCGCGCGAGGCCGTGGAGACGTCGACCGGGAACCACAGGCCATGCTTTTTGAGCTGGCGGTTGAGGTCGTCGAGCACGATGCCGGGCTCGACCACGCAGGTCCGGCCCGCGACGTCGAGCGACAGGATGCGGTTCAAGTGCTTCGAGAGATCGACGACGAGCCCGTCATTGACGGTCTGACCGCATTGCGAGGTGCCGCCGCCGCGCGGGGTGACCTTCACCCCCTCGTCGCGAGCGATCGCCAGCGCCCGCAGGGCCTCGTCCATGGTCTTGGGGACGACCACGCCGGAGGGCACGATCTGGTAGAACGAGGCGTCGGTGGCGTAGCGGCCGCGGCTGAAGCGATCGAACAGGACGTCGCCGCTGACTTCCCGGGCAAGACGAGCCGCCAGACGGTCCGTTTGGACCGATTCCGGTGATTTTCCAGCCACTTCCGCCGCCATGGTCCGCTCTCGCCTGTTCGCCGGCACCGTCTTGCCTCCCGTGACGGCCCTTGGCAAGCGAGCCCTGCTTCTTGTGCATTGACGGACCCCGTCGGGCGAGGGACAAGCCCGGCGAATAGTGATATGCGAGCGGCTCGCCGGAGCCCAATGCGGGCCACGCTCGAGCAAGACAGCCTCAAAGACCGGGAAGGACGCCTATGACCGTGCATACTGGAAGGCATTTTCTCCAGATTCCAGGACCGACCAACGTGCCCGACCGCGTGCTGCGGGCGATGGACATGCCGACGCTGGACCATCGCGGTCCGGAGTTCGCCGAGCTCGGTTTCGCGGTTCTGGCCTCGATGCAGCGGGTGTTCCGCACCAAGCAGCCCGTCATCATCTTCCCGTCGTCGGGCACCGGCGCCTGGGAAGCGGCGATGGTCAACGTGTTCGCGCCCGGCGACAAGGTCCTGATGTGCGAGACCGGCCAGTTCGCCGTGCTGTGGCGCGGCATCGCCGACAAGTTCAAGCTCGACGTCGACTTCATCCCGGGCGACTGGCGCCATGGCGCCGACCTGGCCGAGATCGAGAAGCGCCTCGTTGCCGACAAGCAGCACGCGATCAAGGCGGTCTGCGTCGTCCACAACGAGACTTCGACCGGTTGCGTCACGCCGCCGCTCGAGGTGCGCAAGCTGCTCGACCGCGTCAAGCATCCGGCGCTGTTGATGGTCGACACTATCTCCGGCCTCGGCTCGATGGAGTACGAGCACGACGCCTGGGGCATCGACGTCTCGGTCGCGGGCTCGCAGAAGGGCTTGATGCTGCCGCCGGGTCTCGGCTTCAACGCCGTCTCGGAGAAGGCGCTCAATGTCGCCAAGGCCAATCCCGGCATGCGCTCCTATTGGGATTGGCAGGAAGTCATTTCCTTCAACAAGCTCGGCACCTTCCCCTATACGCCCGCGACCAATCTGCTCTACGGGCTGCGCGAAGCGGTGAAGATGCTCGAGGAAGAAGGTCTCGAGAACGTCTGGTCCCGCCACAAGCGCCACAGCGCGGCGACGCGCGCGGCGGCCAAGGTCTGGGGCCTGGAGACGCAGTGCGTGGATCCCGCCGCGCATTCGCCGGCGCTGACCGGCGTACGCGTGCCCGACGGTCACGACGCCGACGCCTTCCGCAAGGTGGTGCTGGAGAACTTCGACATGTCGCTCGGCACCGGCCTGAACAAGGTCAAGGGCAAGGTGTTTCGCATCGGCCATATCGGCCATTTCAACGACCTGATGCTGATGGGCACGCTCGCCGGCGTCGAGATGGGCCTGGATCTTGCAAAGATTCCGCACCGGAGCGGCGGCGTGCTGGCGGCCATGGACGTGCTGAAGGGGCGCGATGCGGTGCCGATGACGAAGGCTCAGGTGGCCTGAACGATCCAACTTGAAGAAGAAGTGAGCGCGCGATGAACTTACCTGCGACTGCTAACGAAGACCTGCTCTACTCCATCACGGACGGCATCGCGCGGATCACCTTCAACCGCCCACAGGCGCGCAACGCCATGACCTTCGCCATGTATGACCGCATGGCGGAGATCTGCCAGGAGATCAACGCCGATCGCTCGATCAAGGCGCTGATCCTCACCGGCGCCGGCGACAAGGCATTTGCCTCCGGCACCGATATTTCCCAGTTCCGTGCTTTCAAGACCGCGCAGGACGCGCTCGACTACGAGGCACGGATCGACCGCGTGCTCGGCACGCTCGAGCAGTGCCGCGTGCCCGTGATCGCGGCCATCGCGGGCGCCTGCACCGGCGGCGGCGCCGGCATTGCCGCCTGCTGCGATCTTCGCATCGGCACCGAGACGACGCGGATGGGCTTCCCGATCGCGCGCACGCTCGGCAACTGCCTGTCGATGTCGAACATCAGCCGCGTCGTTTCGCTGGTAGGGCCCGCCCGCACCAAGGACCTGATCTTCAGGGCACGCCTGGTCGAGGCGCAGGAAGCGCTGTCGCTCGGCCTGCTCACCGAGATCGTTCCTGATGTCGAGACGCTGCAGCGTCGCGCCGACGAGACCGCAAAGCTCGTCGCGAGCCATGCGCCGCTCACGCTGGAAGCAACCAAGGAAGCCGTGCGCCGCATCCGCCGCACGCTCTCGCGCGAAGAGGGCGAGGACCTGATCCTCAAGGCCTATATGAGCGAAGATTTCCGCGAGGGCATGGACGCCTTCCTCAACAAGCGCACGCCGGTCTGGAAGGGCAAGTAGCGCCCGCGTCGTCAGCCGAAAGTCATATGCGGCGGAAGGCCCGCCTGCTTGAACTCGCGATCTTTAGTCCGCACAATGCACCGATAAAATTCCCGGCATCACAAAGCCAATAATAACCAGGGGACGAAACTCGTGCGAATTCCATTGAAAGCCGTCGGAGCTGCGACGGCCTTGCTGTTGAGCGCGCCCGCCTTTGCCGGCTGGGAACCCACCAAGCCGGTCGAGATCGTAGTGGCGGCGGGCGCCGGCGGCGCCTCCGACCAGATGGCGCGGATGATGCAGGCCGCGATCCAGAAAAACAATCTGATGAAGCAACCGATGGTGGTTTCGCTCAAGGGCGGCGCGTCGGGTGCGGAAGCATTGATGTACATGAAGTCCAGCGAGGGCGATCCGAACAAGGTGCTGATCGCCTATTCGCTGATCTACATGCTGCCGCTGTCGGCGAAGATCCCGTTCAATTGGCGCGAGCTGACCCCGGTCTCGGTGATTGCGCTCGACCAGTTCGTGCTGTGGGACAACAGCGCCGGCCCCAAGACGGTGAAGGAATTCGTCGCGGCCGCAAAGGCCGCGAGCGCACCGTTCAAGATGGGCGGCACCGGCTCCAAGCGCGAGGACCACGTGCTGACCGTCTTCCTCGAGCAGAAGACCGGCGCGAAATTCTCCTACCTGCCTTACAAGTCCGGGGGCGAGGCCGCGACCCAGCTGGTCGGCAATCACACCGAATCCAACGTCAACAACCCCAGCGAAAACCTCGAGGTCTGGCGTGCCGGCCAGGTGCGTCCGCTCTGCGTGTTCGACAAGGAGCGCATCTCCTACACCACCAAGGTGACGGACACGCAGTCCTGGGCCGACATCCCGACCTGCAAGGAGGAAGGCGTCGACGTCCAGTATCTGATGCTGCGTGCGATGTTCCTGCCCGGCAAGGTCACGCCGGAGCAGCAGGCATTCTATGTCGAGCTCTTCCACAAGGTGACGCAGACCGCCGAGTACAAGGATTACATGGAGAAGCAGGCGTTGAAGCCGATCTTCCTGACCGGCAAGGACATGGTGCAATTCCTCGAAGAGGACGATGCCACCAACAAGTCGCTGATGACGGAAGCCGGTTTCGTTGCGAAGTGATCGTCTTTACCTCGCCCCGCTTGCGGGGAGAGGTCGCATCGCATCGTCAGATGCGATGCGGGTGAGGGGGACTCTTCGCGAGTCCGACTTTCACCGTCCCCGTTGAGACTCCCCCTCACCCTAACCCTCTCCCCGCAAGCGGGGAGAGGGGATCGGCCGCAGCGTTTGTTGTTAGAGCATGTCCCAAACCGATCTTGAAATCGTCGTCGACGATCCGACCGCGCCTGAAGACGACTCGCCTTCCGTCGTTTCCTCCGGCACGATCGAGATATTCGTTTGTCTTCTTTTGCTGGCGCTCGCCGCCACGCTTGGCTACGACAATTGGCGCACCGGCGCCTCCTGGGATTCGACCGGGCCCGAGCCTGGCTATTTTCCGTTCTATCTGTCGATCGTCCTTGGCGGTGCCAGCCTCTACGGCGTGATCGTCGCGCTGCTGGCGCGCCGCGGGGCCGCTGAGACTTTCATCACGCGCGCGCAGGCCCGCCGCGTGATGGCGGTGTTCGTGCCGACGCTGCTGTTCTGCCTGGTGACGCAGTTCCTCGGCCTCTATGTCGCGAGCTTCCTTTTGATTGCGGGCTTTATGCGCATGATCGGCAAGATCGCGCTGTGGAAATCGCTGCTCACCGCCTTCCTGTTCACGGCGATCATGTTCGTCACCTTCGACATCGCCTTCGACGTCATCATGCCAAAGGGGCCGCTCGAAGCGGCCTTCGGCTACTAGGCGGACCCGCGATGGAAGCTTTCGGTCTCCTGCTTCACGGCTTCGCCGTCCTGCTGACGTGGAAGACGCTCGTGCTGATGATGGTCGGGCTGGTGCTCGGCATCTTCGTCGGCGTGCTGCCGGGTCTCGGTGGCCCCAACGGCGTCGCGATCCTGCTGCCGCTCACCTTCACGATGGATCCGACCTCGGCGATCGTGATGCTGTCCTGCATCTATTGGGGCGCGCTGTTCGGCGGCGCGATCACCTCGATCCTGTTCAACATCCCGGGTGAAGCCTGGTCGGTCGCGACCACCTTCGATGGTTATCCGATGGCGCAGCAGGGCAGGGCAGCGGAGGCGCTGACCGCGGCGTTCACGTCGTCCTTCATCGGCTCGCTGGTCGCGGTGCTGTTGATCACCTTCCTTGCGCCGATGATCTCGTCCTTTGCGCTGAAGTTCGGGCCGCCCGAGTTCTTCGCGGTGTATCTGCTGACCTTCTGCTCCTTCGTCGGTCTCGGGCGCGAAGCCAAGCACAAGACGGTCATTTCGATGTCGCTCGGCCTTCTGCTCGCCGGCGTCGGCATGGACACGGTGTCGGGCCAGTTGCGCATGACCTTCGGCTCCGCCGAGCTGTTGCGCGGCATCAACTTCCTCGTCGCCGTCATCGGCCTGTTCGGCATCAGCGAGATCCTGCTGACGATGGAGGAGCGGCTGGCACTGCGCGGTCACGCCGCGAGCATCTCGCTGCGCGTGGTGCTCGGCGTCTGGAAGGATCTGCCGAAATACTGGGTGACGCTGCTGCGCTCCTCCTTCATCGGCTGCTGGCTCGGCATTACCCCGGGCGGCGCGATCGCGGCGTCCTTCATGGGCTACAATCTCGCCAAGCGCTTCGCCAAGGAGCCCGAGAGTTTTGGCAAGGGCCGCATCGAGGGTGTGTTCGCGCCGGAAACCGCAGCGCATGCCTCCGGCACCTCGGCGCTGCTGCCGATGCTGGCGCTCGGCATCCCCGGCTCCGGCACCGCGGCCATCCTGCTCGGCGGGTTGATGGTGTGGGGGCTCAATCCGGGCCCGCTGCTGTTCGTCGAGCACAAGGATTTCGTCTGGGGCCTGATCGCTTCGATGTATCTCGGCAATGTCGTCGGCCTCGTGCTGGTGCTGACGACGGTGCCGATCTTCGCTTCGATCCTGCGCGTGCCGTTCGCGGCGGTGGCGCCGATGATCGTGGTGTCCTGCGCGATCGGCGCCTATGCGATCCAGAACGCGATGTTCGACATCTGGCTGATGCTCGGCTTCGGTGTCGTCGGCTACGTCTTCAAGAAGATCGGCATTCCGCTGGCACCGTTCACCCTTGCGCTCGTGCTCGGCAACCGCGCCGAGGACGCCTTCCGCCTGTCGATGATCGGCTCCGGCGGCGACCTCAAGGTGTTCTGGTCGAATGGTCTGGTCGGCTCGATAACGACGCTGGCGATCGTGCTGCTGTTCTGGCCTGTGATCGACGGGCTGCTCGCCCGCGTCGGATGGACGCAGCGGACCAGGACGACATCGCCTTAGCGGGGCGAGATAATTTCTTTTAGAATCAATTGCATGTCGGGGTGGTGGTGTTCTGGTGCGGGCGCCACTTCAAATCGATTGTTTCTGAATGTTGCCAAGCCGGCACAGTCCTTGGGCAGTCCGCGGCGTATATTTTGGTCACGAGATTGTGCGGAGGGGATTTTCATGAAGCGGATTGTGATTGGAATCGCAGCGGCGATGTCGCTGTTCGCAACGGGCGCAATGGCTGCCGATTTGGCGGCGCGGCCCTACGTCAAGGCACCGGTCATGGTCGAGCCGGTCTGGAGCTGGACGGGCTTCTATATCGGCGCCAACGGCGGCTACAGCTGGGGCCGTTCGCGCAGCGACGTCACCTACAACAATACGGCCAGTGGCGCTGCGATCGCGGCGCCCGCCGGCTCCATCACCAGCGCCTCGTTCAACATGAACGGTGGCGTCGCAGGTGGCCAGGCCGGCTACAACTGGCAGAGCGCCAACTGGGTGTTCGGCATCGAGGGCGACCTGAACTGGTCGGGTGAGAAGGGCAGCGCGGGCTTCAGTTGCGCTGCTTCCGGACTTGCGGGCGGTGCCTGTCTTCCCGGCCTGACCTTCCTGCCCGCGGGCGCCGCTGCCGGCACCACGCTGGCGATCGACCAGAAGCTTGAATGGTTCGGCACCGTCCGCGGTCGCGTCGGCGTCCTGGCGGCGCCCCAGGTGCTGTTGTACGGCACCGGCGGTCTGGCCTTCGGCTCGATCAAGACCACCGGCACCATGTCCGGCTTTACGCCCGCCGGTGTCGCGATCGCCTCGGTCGGCTCGAATTCGGAAACGCGCGCCGGCTGGACCGTCGGCGTGGGTGTGGAAGGCAAGATCACCCAGAACTGGAGCGCCAAGCTCGAATATCTCTAC
The DNA here is from genome assembly GCF_053592855.1 of Bradyrhizobium sp. T-1. Classification (NCBI taxonomy): domain Bacteria; kingdom Pseudomonadati; phylum Pseudomonadota; class Alphaproteobacteria; order Hyphomicrobiales; family Nitrobacteraceae; genus Bradyrhizobium; species Bradyrhizobium sp. T-1. The sequence continues at coordinate 2,879,274 of NZ_CM132115.1, forward strand.
ATGGATCTCGGCCGCTTCTCGTCCGGTCCGTTCACGCTGGCGCCGGGCTCGACGATCGCCGCCAACGTTTCGTCGCGCTTCACCGACAACATCCTGCGCGCCGGCATCAACTATCAGTTCGGCGGCCCGGTGGTCGCGAAGTACTGATCGACAGAGGCGTCAACAACAAGCAAAGCCCGGCGCAAGCGCCGGGCTTTGTCGTTTATCGGACGACCGCATCCACGATCGATGCCGACTTGCGGTCGGTTGCAAAACATCGCGCGGTATGTAACGAGGCCTGCAACGCGTACCAACGATGGTTTGCAGGTCAATGGGTCAGTCCGCTAGTCGACACGCAATCGTCATAGGTGGCGGAGCAAGCGGTGTCCTCCTCGCACATCAACTTCAGCTCGGACCCGTCGCGGACTGTACGGGCGTGGTGAAGGATCCACGCGCGAGCATCGCCATTCCCGACATTCGCAATCAATGCGCCGAACTGGCGGCGCGCCTGGCTCGCGCCTGAGCGAGCCGCCGGCGGCCTGGGGCGAAGCCTGCTTCCTCCATCAATCGATGATATGACGATCACGTTTGCGACCGGAGGAAAACCGTGTTCTTCGTTCTATCCAAGACGCTCGGCGTCATGGCGCTGCCGCAGAATTTCCTGATCGGCCTCACCGTGCTGGGCTCGCTCCTGCTCCTGACGCGATTCTTCAGGCTCGGCCGCGCGCTGGTGCTGCTGTCTGCATTGATGCTCGCGCTGTGCGGGTTCGGACCGGTCGGAAACCTGCTGCTCTATCCGCTGGAGACGCGCTTCCCGGCCTGGACCCCGTCCCAGGGCGCGCCGGACGGTATCATCGTTCTTGGCGCGTCGATCGATGTCGACCTGTCCGCGGCTCATGATACGCCGGTCACAACGACCGCGTCCGACCGCATCATCATGACCGCTGCGCTGGCCCGGAAATATCCTGGCGCGCGCGTGGTCTTCACGGGGGGCAACCCCAATCTGATTTCCGGCGAGGCGAAGGAGGCCGACTTCGCGGCCGCGCTGTTCGAAAGCCTTGGGATCGACAAGAGCCGGCTGATGCTGGAAAGCCGCGCCCGCAACACCTATGAGAACGCTCTGTTCGCCAAAGCCATGGTCGATCCGAAGCCCGGCGAGCGCTGGCTGCTCGTGACGTCGGCCTTTCACATGCCGCGGTCGATCGGTCTGTTTCGCAAAGTAGGATTTGCGGTCGAGCCTTGTCCGGTCGATTGGCGCGTCGGCACGGGACGCGACGCCTTCTCGTTCACGGATATTGCAGAGGACGGCCTGTCGCGGACCAATCTCGGGGTCCGCGAGTGGCTCGGTCTGATCACCTATCGGGCCGCCGGCCGCATTGACGAGTTGCTGCCGGGGCCGCGGGGCTGAGACCCCAGAGCCTTGCCCGTTCCGGTGATATCGGAACGGGGCTCTAGTTCTGGTTTTGACGCGTTTTCTTGACGCGAAGCGGTATCCACTTCGCTCGAAAACGCTCTAGCCCAAGGCGGCTCGGCATCTCAAAGGCGCCTGAGGAGTTCGACGATCTGATCGGCAAGCTCGTCCGGGCGATGACCGACCGTCTCCAGCCGGATTTCCGGGCGCTCGGGCGCTTCATAGGGCGCATCGATGCCGGTGAAGTTCTTGATCTTGCCTTCCTTCGCCTTGCTATAGAGCCCCTTCGGGTCGCGCCGCATGCACTCCTCGATGGGCGTGTTGACGAACACCTCGACGAAATCTCCCTCGGCGACGAGGCCGCGCACCATGTCACGCTCGGCCTTGTAGGGGGAAATGAACGAGCAGATCACGATCAGGCCGCCGTCGACCATGAGCTTGGCGACCTCGCCGACGCGCCTGATGTTCTCGACCCGATCGGCCTCGGTGAAGCCGAGGTCCCGGTTGAGCCCATGGCGGAGATTATCGCCGTCGAGCAGCATGGTGTGATTGCCGAGCGCGTACAGCTTCTGATCGAGAATGTTGGCGATGGTCGATTTGCCCGCGCCGGACAGGCCGGTGAACCAGATGATCCGCGGCTTCTGGTTCTTGATCGCGGCGCGTTCGGCCTTGCCGATCGAGAGCGGCTGCCAGGCGATGTTGCTGGCGCGCCGCAACGGAAATGCGATCATGCCGGCACCGACGGTCCGGTTGGTGTAGCGGTCGATGACGATGAAGGCGCCGGTCCGGCGGTTGGCCTCGTAGGAATCGAAGGCGACCGGCAGCGCCACGGCGAAATTGCAGAACGCGATCTCGTTCAGGCCGAGCGTCGTCGCGGCCAGGTGCTCGCGGGTGTTGACGTCGATGCGGTATTTGATCGCGGTGACGCTCGCCGACGTGATCGTCTGGGTACCGATCCTGACGATGTAGTTGCGCGCCGGCACGAGCGGGTCCTGATCCATCCAGATCAGGTGGGCGGCGAACTGGTCGGCCACTTCAGGACGTTCGGTCGGTTTCGCCAGGATATCGCCGCGGACGATGTCGATCTCGTCCTCGAGCGTGATCGTCACGGCATCGCCGGCCTCGGCCTTCGGCAATTCGCCGTCGTAGGTCACGATCTCCTTGACGCGGCTCTTGTGGCCGGACGCCGACACCACGATCGCGTCGCCGGGCGAGATGCTGCCTGACGCCACCGTTCCGGTGAAGCCGCGGAAATCGAGATTGGGGCGGTTGACCCACTGCACGGGAAAGCGGAACGGCAGCCCGGTCGTCTCGCTCGCGACGTCGATGCTTTCGAGATAATCGAGCAGGCAGGGGCCGTGATACCAGTCGGTATTGCCCGAGCGCTCGATGATGTTGTCGCCATAACGCGCCGACATCGGAATCGGGACGATCGAGGAGAAGCCGAGCCCGGTGGCAAAGGCGACATAATCGCCGGCGATGCGATCGAAGACGTCCTTCTTGTAATCGACCAGGTCGATCTTGTTGATGGCGACGACGACGTGCTTGATGCCGAGCAGCGAGCAGATGAAGGAATGGCGCTTGGTCTGCACCAGGACGCCCTTGCGGGCGTCGATCAGGATGATGGCGAGCTGCGCGGTCGAGGCACCGGTGGCCATGTTGCGCGTGTACTGCTCGTGGCCCGGCGTGTCCGCGACCATGAAGGAGCGCCGCGGCGTCGTGAAGAAGCGATAGGCGACATCGATGGTGATGCCTTGCTGGCGCTCGGCCTCGAGGCCGTCGACCAGCAGCGCGAAATCGATGTCGTCGCCGGTGGTGCCGTGCTTGGCGCTGTCGCGCGCGAGCGCGGCCAGCTGATCCTCGAAGATCAGCTTGCTGTCGTGCAGCAGTCGCCCGATCAGGGTCGACTTGCCGTCGTCGACCGAGCCGCAGGTGATGAAGCGCAGCTGGTCCTTGGTCCCGGTCGAATGCGGTTCGCGGAGAACGGAGGTGTCCATCAGAAATAGCCCTCGCGCTTCTTCTTTTCCATCGAGGCGGCCTCGTCGGAATCGATCAGGCGGCCCTGCCGCTCGGAGACCGTTGCCGTCTGCATCTCGGCGACGATGTCCTTGATCGTCGTCGCCGACGAGTCGATCGCGCCGCTGAGCGGGTAGCATCCGAGCGTGCGGAAGCGGATCATCCGCATCTCCGCGGTCTCGCCCGGCTCCAGCGGGAGGCGGTCGTCATCCACCATGATGAGCGTGCCGCCGCGCCGCACGACGGGACGCATCTTGGCAAAATAGAGCGGCACGACCGGGATGTTCTCGAGCATGATGTATTCCCAGATGTCGAGCTCGGTCCAGTTCGACATCGCGAACACGCGCATCGTCTCGCCCTGGCGGATGCGGGTGTTGAACAGGTTCCACAGCTCCGGGCGCTGGTTGCGCGGATCCCAGACATGGCCGGCGGAGCGGAACGAGAAGATGCGCTCCTTGGCCCGGCTCTTCTCCTCGTCGCGCCTGGCGCCGCCGAACGCCGCATCGAACTGATAGAGATCCAGCGCCTGCTTCAATGCGTCGGTCTTCATGACCTGGGTGTGCAGCGAGGAGCCGGAGGCGATCGGGCCGATGCCGCGCTCGACGCCTTCCTTGTTCACATGGACGATCAGATCGGCGCCGATGCGCTTGGCCGTCTCGTCGCGAAAACTGATCATCTCCCGGAATTTCCACGTGGTGTCGACGTGGAGCAGCGGGAAGGGGAGCTTGGCCGGATGGAACGCCTTCATCGCCACGTGGAGCATCACGCTCGAGTCCTTGCCGATCGAATAGAGCATGACCGGCTTTTTGAACTCGGCGACCACGTCGCGCATGATCTCGATCGATTCAGCCTCGAGGCGGCGGAGATGTCGTGGCAGCATATTGCGTCTTTTGATCCAGTTGCGCTATTCGCCGACGCTTCCGCCCCATGCAACGAAGTGACCGTTGCGATAGGCCGGCTTGCCGTAGCGAACGTCCTCTCCGTCCAGGCCGACAACGCGTCCGCCGGCCGCCAGGAGCACCGCGTGGCCCGCGGCCGTATCCCACTCCATGGTCGGAGCCAGACGTGGATAGACGTCTGCCGCACCTTCTGCAACCACGCAGAATTTGAGCGAGGATCCGGACGGCTTCAGTTCCCGGATCCGGTGCCGGCCGAGCCAGGCTTTCGTGGCATCGTCGAGGTGCGACCGGCTCGTGACGGCCCGCAGGCCTTCGGGAGAGGGGACCTGCACCTCGATCGTCTGCATGTCGCTGAACGAGGGACCGCATGAGCCCGGCTCGACATGCAGCTTGTAGGCGTTCGATCCGCCGAGATAGAGCTGGGACAGGGCCGGCGCATAGACCGCGCCTGCGACCGGTGATCCGTCCTCGATCAGGGCGATATTGACCGTGAATTCGGCTGCGCCCCGGATGTATTCCTTGGTGCCGTCGAGGGGATCGACGAGGATGAAACGCGGATGCCCAGTCGTCACCGTGCCATCGCAGGTCTCCTCCGTGATGACCGGCAGGCCCGCAAGATTGCGTGCAAGGCACGCTCGAATGACCTCGTCGGCCTGAAGATCGGCGGCAGTGACCGGCGAGCCATCGCTCTTGTGCTGCGGATCGCTCGCCGTCGCGCGGACCCTCATGATGGTTTCGCCGGCACGAACGGCGATCAGGCCAAACAGCCGCGCAATGCGATCCGCCTCGCCCAGCGCTCCCTTGCCGCTCATTGGACCGGTTCGCCGGCGCGGGACGCGGACATGGCCGTCGTCACCGGACAAAGGCGCAAACAGGTGCTGCCCGCCAGATAGTCCCCTTCATGAGCCCTCGTGCAATCCATAGTTCGGAAATATAGCAGATCGCCCGTTGGCGGCAAGTTTGCCATAGGGCAGAACCACTTGCGGGGCATGCAGGCGGCCTCCTGAATATCGCGCCAAAGAGGCGGCCCGCATCTTCAGAATCCCCTGGAGACAAGATCGCGACGGCGCTCTTGCGGCGGATTGCGCGACATTGTCGCTGAGGTCCGCGCCGGTTGATATCCGGAAAAGATCAATGTGCAGGGGACGAGTGGTTCCGTCGCCGGAACGACGTCGGTTTGTCGCGAACAACGGGAAGATTTGCCAATTCGTTCAAATTGTTTTCAAGCGTGCTGCTGGTTTTCTCGCGGCGTTGCGCGCCTAGGTTGACGTAACCGCAGCGTTGCGAATATGATCTCTGTGGTTGCGAATGACGATCATTGTCCCTCCAGAGTCTTTTGTAGATCTTCTGACGTTTCTTTCGACCGGCCCGTCACGCGACCGCCCGTCATCACCCTCGATGCTCCACCAGTCATCAAACTGAGAAACGACGACGATAGTTCTGACAGCGCACCATTCCGCGTTCTCTGTACTTCGTGCGATTTCGTGTCTGCCGTGCTCGCGAACCGGCCAAGCAAATTTGAACGCGCCCCCGAAATCATAGGCGGCGCTTGTGTTGCACCCACTCAGGGAGGTGTTTTCCATGACCAATCACGCGCCCGTCTTCACCAGCGGTCCGGACAGCGACAGCTTCGGCGAATTCAGCAACACGACGGATTCCACGACGCTGCATCAATTCTCGGACACGATGACTTTCAAGGACAGCGATCACAGCGATACCCATACGACGTCCGTCGCATTGCATTCCGCGGTGCTGTCCAGCGGCTCCGTGATCCCGGCCTCATCGCTCGCGCATTTCCAGACGGCAATGACGTCGCAGATCACCAAGGACACCAACGGGACCGGGACGGTAAAATGGTCATTCAGCGAAGCCGATGACGATTTCGACTTCCTGTCCAAGAACCAGGTGATCGTCCTCACCTATGACGTGATGGTCAGCGACAATCATGGCGGCACGGCGACGCAGACGGTCACCATCACGGTGACCGGCACCGACGACAAGCCGGTGATCGCGACGTCGGTAGCGGCGACCGTCACCGAGCAGGCGGACCAGACCCTGTCATTGTCACCTGACACGACACCGATTGCCGTGAATTTCACCGACGTCGATCTGACCAACACCAACTTCACCGCAAGCGTGGTCGCAGCGTCCGCCTCGGGGACGACCACCGGCATCTTGCCGGGTGGGTTGGGCACCGCGGAACTGATGTCCTTCTTCAGCATCAACAACATCGTCAAGGCGTCGGGCTCGAGCAGCGGAACAATCAACACCACGTTTTCCGCGCCGGATCTTGCCTTCGACTATCTCGCGGCCGGCGAGCAGCTGAAGATCAACTACGTCCTTCAACTTGACGATCATGCCGGAGGGATCACCACGCAGAATGTCGTGGTGACGGTGATCGGGACGAACGACAAGCCGGTCTTCCTCTGCGGTCCCGAGGCCGCGCATCTCATCGAGGACCAGAACGTCTCGCCAGACGGCAAGCTCACGGCGCATGGCGACCTGCCCTTTACCGACGTCGACTTGTCCGACAGCCATTCCGTCGCTACGTCGGTCTCGGCCTCGCTGTCGGGTGGCGGTTCGATCTCGATCCCGAACTCGGTGCTGCTCAGCGCGTTCTCCACGTCGTTGACGGATTCGACCGGCCATGTGCTTGGCGACGTCGGCTGGGATTTTGCTCTTCCCAACAGTCTGGCAAGCGCCATCCCCGGCGGCGAGACCCTGACGCTGACTTATCAGGTGGTCGTCACCGACCCTGCCGGTGCGACGGCGATGCAGAACGTCACCATCACCATTCTCGGCACCAACCATCCGGTGGTGATCAGCAGCGGCGCGGAATCCGCCACCTTGTCCGAACTCGCCGATACGACGGGCTCCGCGGCGCCGGACACGACGAGCCCGGTGCCGACGGGGACGTTGAACTTCACGGACGCGGACACCGGTGACGCCCATACCGTGGCAGTGTCGTTGGCGTCCGAAACATGGTCTGGCGGCTCGACGCTTCCGACCGATACGGAGACGGCCCTTCAAACCGCGCTTGCCACGGCCTTGCATGACTCCACCGGCACGGGCAGCGGCGGCGTCGACTGGACTTTCAGCATCCCCGATAGCCAGCTCGATTTCCTTGCTGCGGGCGAGACCCTGACCGTCGATTACCAGGTCCACGTCAGCGACGCCTCGACCACCGCAACGCAGACCGTCGAAGTCGTCATCACCGGCGCCAACGATGCCGTCGTCATGACCGGCGCTCCGCAGAGCGGCACGGTTGCCGAGCAGGCTGACACGATCGGGTCGTCGTCGCTGGACAGCACGAGCCCGACGCCGACCGGCACGCTCGCATTCGATGACGTTGATTTGACCGACCACCATTCGGTGAGCGTCGATGTCGGCTCCGCCGTCTGGTCGGGCGGCGACTTCGTGCCGTCGCAGACGCTGAATGATCTGCAGTCGGCGCTGGCCACGGTCCTGCACGACTCCACCGGCTCGGGACACGGCGGCATTGACTGGACCTTCAGCATTCCGGACAAGGATCTCGATTTCCTCAGCGCGGGCGACACGCTGACCGTGACCTACAACGTCACCGTTTCGGACGGAGTGACCACCTCGACGCAATTGGTGACGATCACGGCCACCGGTGCGGCCGACAACCAGCCCATCATCAATGCGGACGTCGCCAGCGTTGCCGACACGACCGCGACCGATGCAGGCAACATTGTCGCCGTCGGCAACATGATCACGGATGCCGGCGATAACGCCGGCGACATCGCCAATTCGCTGAGCGTGACCGATGTCAACGGTCATGAGGTCTCCGGCGCTTTGGACGTCGCAGGCGCTTACGGCACGCTCACGGTCTTCAACGACGGCACCTATCTCTACACCGCCAATCCGGCGCTCGACGGCCTGCTCGACGGCCAGCATGCCACCGACCTGTTCAACTTCACGGTCACCGACAGCTTCGGTCACAATACGGCGACCACCCTGACGTTCAACATCACGGGATCGGACGAGGCGCCGCAGATCACGTCGGCGGTCGCCTTCGCCTCGATCACCGAAGACGCCGGGCCGAGCCTTGCCGTCAATGGTGGCTTCGAGACCGGCGATTTCACCGGCTGGATCGCTGGGGGCGGTGCGAACGTCGAGTTCGATGCACTGGGCGGCGACTTCGCCAATTACACGGCGGATCTCGCGGGTAGCGGATCGCTGGAGCAGGACATTGCGACCGTTGCCGGACAGCACTACGCCCTGAGCTTCTATCTCGCCGGCGATGCCGGCGGCGGCAGCCAGTCGTTTGTCGCATCCTTTGGCGGCGCGACGCTGGTGTCGGCGGTGGACTCGGAGATTGCATTCGGCTTCACCAAATACACCTTCGACGTTGTCGGCGACGGCCTGACCGATCAGTTCCTGATCAACTACACTGCCGGCATCTCGGGCATGCATTTCGACCAGTTCTCGCTGGCCCCTACGCCGGGACCGGCCGTCGAGACCTCCGACGGATCCGTCTCGTTCGCGGACTCCGATCCGGGCGATACCCATACGGCGAGCTTCGCGCCGCACGATAGCAACTATTTCGGAACGTTCTCGCTCGACCCGGTCACGGAGTCGGGCGGCTCGGGCTCTGTGGCCTGGCATTTCAGTGTCGATAATGCCGATATCCAGTTCCTGGCGCAGGGGCAGTCGATCACGCAGATCTATACCGTGGCGGTCACCGACAACGCCGGTGCCACCACCTACCAGGACATAAGCGTCACCCTCAACGGGAGCAACGATGCACCCACCGCCGTGAGCGACAATGTCGTCACCGATGTCGGTCCCAACGGCACCGTCGACATTCCCACCTGGGCGTTGGCGGCCAACGACACCGATCCTGATACGATCGACCATCTATCGGTCAGCAGTATCACCTCGAGCAGTGGCGGCTCGGCGTCGCTGTCGGGTCCAAACGTGTCCTTCACGGACGATGCCGCGTTGGGCGGCTCGTTCAACTACGCCGCGTCCGACGGACTGGCGGCGAGCGCCAATACGGCCACCGCGACCGTGAGCAACAACGCAGCAAGCGCCACCACCCTCAACGGTACTGGCGGAGACGACATCCTGATCGCCACCAATGGTACCGAGGCGCTCAACGGCGGAGGCGGCAACGACATCCTGTTCGGCAATTCGGGAAGCCACGTCATGAGCGGCGGCGCGGGCAACGACACGTTCGCGTTCATGCACACGACCGACGGCACCGCGACCATTACCGACTTCAACAACACCAGCCAGCACGATCATATCGCCGTCTCGGCGAGCGGTTTCGGCGGCGGGTTGACGGCCGGCATGGATGCGACGCCGATGTTCCAGACTGCGGCGAGCGATCAGTTCAACGGGCTCTCCGGGTTCCTGTTCGATACGGCCAACCAGACGCTCTACTTCAGCGCCGACGGAACCCAGGGGGCAGCGCTGGCGCTGGCACAGGTTCAGGCCGGCGTGACGATCATCCCGCACGACATACTGGTCGTGTGACGAAGGCCGTGTTCGGAAGAGGCGCGGCGCCAGCGGGGGCCGCGCTTCACACCACCTTGCCTTGCCGCAGTTCGGCAATTTCGCTCGCGCTGAAGCCGAACTCGGCGAGCACCTCTTCGGTCTGCTCGCCGAATTCCGGCGGTCGGGCTGCCATCCTGCTCGGGGTGCGGGACAATTTGACCGGCTGTGCGAGAAGCCGGATCGGCCGGTTCTCCGCATTCGGCACATCCTGCGCGATGCCGAGATGCTTGACCTGGGCATCCTCGAACATCTGGTCGATCGCATAGATCGGCCCGCACGGCACGCCGGCGTCGTTGAGTTCCTTGACCCAGGTCTCGGTCGATTTCGTCACGGTCCGTTTGCTGATCTCCGCGTTCAAGGCGTCGCGGTTCTTCGAGCGGGCCGGCGCGGTGGCATAATCCGGATTGGTGACCATCTCGGGCGCGCCGATCGCCTGCGCGCAACGTTCCCAGATCCGCCCACCAGTGGTTGCAATGTTGATGTAGCCGTCGGAGGTCTTGAACACGCCGGTCGGGATGCTGGTCGGATGATTGTTGCCGGCCTGGCCGGCGACTTCCTTTTCCATCAGCCAACGCGCCGCCTGGAAGTCCAGCATGAAGATCTGTGCTTGCAGCAGCGACGTCTGCACCCATTGCCCCTCGCCGGACACGTCGCGCTCCAGCAGCGCGGTAAGGATGCCGATCGCGCAAAACAGCCCGGCCGTGAGGTCGGCGACCGGAATGCCGACCCGCATCGGACCGCCGCCGGGGGCGCCCGTGACCGACATCAGGCCGCCCATGCCCTGCGCGATCTGATCGAAACCCGGCCGCTTGTGATAGGGGCCATCCTGGCCGAACCCCGAAATGCTGCCGTAGACCAGGGCCGGATTGATCCCGCGCAGGCTCTCATAGTCGATGCCGAGCTTGGTCTTGACGTCTGGCCGGAAGTTTTCGACGACGACATCGGCTTTCGCGACCAGCCGCTTGAATACAGCGAGACCTTTGGGATCCTTGAGGTTCAGCGTCATGGCGCGTTTGTTGCGGTGCAGGTTCTGGAAATCGGCCCCCTGACGGGGGCCGCCGGGTTGCTCGCCGCCGCCGTCCTCCAGAAGTGCGTCGATCTTGATGACATTGGCGCCCCAATCGGCCAATTGCCGTACGCAGGTTGGTCCCGAACGGACCCGGGTCAGGTCGAGCACGGTGAAACGGGAGAGGGCTTGCGAGGCGCGCGGGAAGGCCATTCACGAGACTCCAGGGAGAAGTGCATAGATCCGCCGCCAAATCACGCGGGTCCGGCCGGCGAGGCAGCTATAACAGCCCTGGGGACAGCGGTCGATGCGGGCGGCCTGACGTCATTGCCCTGTAACGATTGCTGAGTTACCATCTTTTCCCGATCGAGGTTCGCAGGCCATTTTTCGAGTTCAAGCTCATTTTGCGCCAGCGGCCCTTGGTTCCCGCCGTCAGAAGCGATCGCAAAAATTGCAAACTCAAATTGAACCTGATCCTCCAAACGGAGGACAGATGCACGTGAGGCGGACGCCAACACGGCTTCGATCTCATAGTGGGTCTCTAATTCAGTGGCGTGATTCCGGCCCATAGCGCGTCACAGCATGGACTACGGACTGCAGCGAATTGGGGGATGGCTGCCGGCGACGTTTCGCGCATGCGATATGCACAAGCCGGGGCTGCCTTCACTAGCAATTCTACCTGGAAATGATTGTTCGGCAGTTTTGCTGGGCCGGAAATCGGCCAGCTCAGAGGAGGCAGAGATGAGGCGGTTTGGTTTACTCATATTGACGATCGGCTTTTTGGTCCCATTCCTGGCGTCCGCGCCAGCAAATGCCCAGGCGACCCGCACGTGGGTTTCCGGCGTTGGCGATGATGCCAATCCTTGCAGCCGCACAGCACCGTGCAAGACCTTCGCCGGCGCGATCTCCAAGACGGCGACATTCGGCGAAATCAACGTTCTCGATCCCGGTGGCTTCGGCGCCGTGACCATCACCAAGTCGATCACCATCAGCTCGACATTTGAAGCCGGCGTATTGGTTTCCGGCACCAACGGTATCGTTGTCAGTCTTCCCGCAGCGACCGACAGGGTTCTGCTTCAGGGCCTCGATATCGAAGGTCTTGGCACGGGCCTCGACGGTGTGAAGATCATCGGCTCCGGAACGACCACGATCGTGAATTGTCAGATCCGGCACTTCACCGGAAACGGTGTGAACCTGGTCGGCACGGCCGGCGCACGCGCCGTCATCCGGGACTCGATCATCACCAACAACGCCGGCGGTTTCAATATTGCAGGATCCGGTGGCGTCCAGAACACTGGATTGTCGTTCACCGCCTTGTATGACAACAATCCGAGCTTCGCGATCCAGGTTACCGCGCCGAGCAATTTGCTGCTCTCGGGCAACAAGATGTTCGGTGCCGCAACCGCAGTGAATGCGATTGGTGGCGCCTCGGTGACGTCCTTCGTCGACAACGCGACGAACGGCGCTTTCACGCCGACGATATCGACACCTCTGAAGTAGCATTCGATTTGTGCCAGAGCGGCGGGCTTCTTGATGGAAGCCCGCCGCTCTTCTTTTTGGCCCTGCGAAGATGCTGGAAATCGGCCAGGTGGGAAGCTAACCTGACAGGGTACAGCGGGAGTGGGGCAGGGATGGGCACAGGCTACAACGATCGTCCAAGCGCCAACCGTCGGCCAAGGGGCGCCGGCGGGGGAATGGTTGGTGGCGCAAGGCTGGTCCTGCTGGTTGCCGCGGCGATGTGGTCCAGCGGCTCGGCGGCCCAGGCGCAATCCCTCCGACAGGGGGTGTCCGCTTTCAATCGTCAGGACTACGTTGCAGCCTCGCGGGCATTCATTCCCTTTGCCGAGCGCGGCAGCGCGCCTGCCCAGACCTATCTCGGCTATATGTTCGAGACCGGCCGTGGCGTTCCGCAGAATTATACCGAGGCGGCGATGTGGTACCGCCGTGCCGCGGAGCAGGGCGATAGCCTCGCGCAATATTCCCTCGGACTTCTCTACGACAGGGGCCAAGGGGTGCCGCGGGATATCGTCGAAGCCAGCAAATGGCTCAACCTGTCCACTGCGGCGGCGCCCCGCCAGGCCCGCGATGCGCGTGTGCGAATTCGCGACGCCGTGACGTCCAAGATGACGCGCGGTGAGATTGCCGAGGCGAGGTTGCGGGCCCTGGAGTGGGCGCCAAGTCGCGAGCGCTGAGGCCGCCGTTTCCCCTGGATCCAACGCGAGGTCCGCGGCGTCTCATGCCCCGGCGCCTTTCTGGGCGGGCGGGCAACAGCGGCAAATCCTGGTGAGAAATTGGCATCCGGCGTGAATTCTTTTGTAACCGAATAGCAATTCGTCCGGCTCAAACTGTGCCGATTCTGCTATTGGCTGTGATTGCCGGCGAATCGGACTGTGGGTTGCATTGGCGGCAGGCTCAGGTGAAGACGACAGATGGCGACCGATCCAAACGACTATGACCCCTCCGACGACCCGACCTTTACCGTCGTCGGGAACGCCATTCATGCCAGCTTCTTTGCGGTCGATGGGTCGACAGCGAGCCCTGTTTTCAGCGCGTCCGGCAACGTGGTCACGGTCTCGGCTGGCGGGCTCACGCTCAACCTGAACTTCGACACTGCAGCGATGGCGGCTTCCGCGAGCCTGAGGGCGGGGATCGCGCAGGCCGCGGGGATTCTGGCTTCGCTGATCACCGACAAGATAACCGTCAACCTCAACGTCGATATCAGCGGCTCCGGCGGAGGCGCCGCTGCCGGCCCCGACAGCGGCCTGTATGAAAGCTATTCCCTGATCCGGAGCGATCTGGTCAACAACGCGAGTGCCGGTGACGCGACCTTCAATGCGTTGCCGTCAGGATCTTCGATTCAGGGACAAACGAACGTTGCGGTCTGGAACGCGCAACTGAAGCTCTGGGGATTGCTCAATCCCAACGATGCGACGACAGATGACGGCGGCGCGACTTTTGCAGCGGACATCAATCCAAACCTCATCGTTGGCGTGGCGCTTCACGAACTGACCCATGCGATGGGACGTATCCCCTATGGTACGGCCCCGGACGTTTTCGACCTTTTCCGATTCACCGGGGTTGGGACGCGCCTCTTCCAGGGCGGCGCTACCGCGCCGGCCGCGTATTTTTCGCTGGACGGGGGCAACACCAAGATCGCGGACTACGGCCAGACGTCCGACGCCAGCGATTTCCTCAATAGCGGTGTGCAGGGCCGCAACGATCCCTTCAATGAGTTCTATTCTGGCAGCACCAGCCAAGTCCTGACCGCAGTCGACTTGCAGCAACTTGATGCGCTGGGATTTCACCTTCACACCAATCATCCGCCCGTGGTCACGGTGCCGCAGACGGTGATCTCGGCACATGCTGGTCAGACGTTTGCGGCCTCGAGCCTGTTCAGCGCCAGCGACGCCGACGGCGATACGCTGACTTACGTCCTCTACGACGACAGTCCGTCCGCGAGCAGCGGCCATTTCGTCGTCAATGGCACGATCGTGCCGGCGCAGACGGAATATGCGGTGACGGCAGCGCAACTCGCCCAAACGACCTTCGTCGCAGGCAGCGGCGGAACGTCCGACGATCTCTACGTGAAGGCGTTCGACGGACAGTCCTATTCGGGCGGCGGCACCTACAGCTATTTCCATATCAACACGGCCGCCGACCATGCGCCCGTCGTGACGATATCGCAGACGATGATCTCGGCGACCGCCGGCCAGACGTTTACGGCATCGAGCCTGTTCAGCGCGACTGACGCCGACGGGGATGCGCTGACCTATTACCTCTACGACGACAGCGCATCGGCGAGCAGCGGGCACTTTGTGGTCAACGGGACAATTGTTCCGGCCCAGACCGCTTATGCGGTGACGGCGGCGCAACTCGCGCAGACGACATTCGTGGCGGGAACCGGCGGAACGTCCGACGATCTCTACGTCAAGGCTTATGACGGCCAACTCTATTCCAACAACGGCTACTTCAGCTATTTCCATGTCAACACGGCAGCGAGCAGCGACCATGCGCCTGCCGTCACGATTCCGCAGACGGTGATCTCGGCAACGCCCGGGCAATCTCTCGCCGCCACGAGCCTGTTCAGCGCGAGCGATGCCGACGGCGACACGCTGACCTATTACCTCTACGACGACAACGCAGCGGCGAGCAGCGGGCACTTCGTCGTTAGCGGGACAGTTGTTCCGGCACAGACCGCCTACGCGGTGACGGCTGCGCAGCTCGCCCAGACAACATTCGTCGCTGGAAGCGGTGGAACGTCCGACGATCTCTACGTCAAGGCCTATGATGGCCAACTCTATTCGAACAACGGCTACTTCAGCTATTTCCACGTCAATTCGACCGCGGCCACCGGCATCAATCACGCGCCGGTCGTGACGGTGCCGCAGACGGTGATCTCAGCAACGTCAGGCCAGACGTTCACGGCGTCGAGCCTGTTCAGCGCCAGCGACGCCGACGGCGATACGCTGACCTATTATCTCTATGACGACAGCCCGTCGGCGAGCAGCGGGCACTTTGCCGTCAATGGAACAGTTGTGCCGGCGCAGACCGAGTATGTCGTGACTGCGGCGCAGCTCGCGCAAACGACCTTTGTCGCGGGAAGCGGCGGGAGCTCCGACGACCTCTACGTGAAGGCCTATGATGGCCAAGCCTATTCAGGCAACGGCTACTACAGCTATTTCCACGTCAACACCACCGGGAGCGGGACGGCCCCGCTTGCTTCGCAACACACGGTGTTCGCGAGCGGCGATCACGACGTAAGCAACGATTTGGCCATCAGCATCGGACAAGGCTTTCACTTGCTGGTTTAGATCGAGACCTGAAGGGGGACGGGCTGGAGTGGGCGCCAAGCCGGGCGCACCGGCCTCTACCGCTTCATCGCACCGAGGTCCTCGCGAGCCTTCTGTGCCTGTGCGCTGTCAGGGTGGCGGGCGATGAACAGCTCGAGCGCCTCTGATGTTCCCTTCTGGCGCGCCAGCTCATACTCCTCGGCGACCGCTGCCGATGGGGCGCGGGCCGGTGGAACCGAAGGCGCGCGCAACGCCTTGCCGCTGTCGTCCGCGTTGGCTTTTCCGACCATGACAGGCGTTCCTCCGGAGGGCAGCTGATCTGGCCCCGCAAGCACAACGAAAGCGCTGAGCAGACCGGCCGAGAGCAAGTGTGGTTTCATGAGTTCCCTTGTCAATTGCGATGGCAGCTGAATCGGCATCGTCGCTCTTGCCGTACCTCCACGGGATCTGATGTTTAACAAGGTCTTAAGGAAGAGATCAGGCCGCATCGCCAAACTTAAACCAAACGAATGGGGCTCAAGCTAGAATCATTCCGCGCCTCCGAACGATCGGGGGCTTGCTGTTTTGGAGATTCTCTTGGCGACCTCTGTCAACGTTAGTGCAACCAACAACGCGGACATTGACGGCCTGCTGGCGGGAACCAAATGGTCCGGCACGATCAGCTACAGTTTCCCCACCTCGTCCAGCACCTATGCCAATCCTTACTCCGGCGGCAGCAGTGAACCGACGAAGTCGGGCTTTTCGGCTGCGCCGACCCAGATGCAGGCGGCGATCAACTACGCCATCGCGCTGATCCAGAGCTACACCAACGCCAGCATCACCTATAACGGCACGGGCACGGCCGACATCATGGTCGCGGAGTCGCCGGCGGCCAATCCGACCTCTTACGCCTATTACCCCGGCAACTACGCGGCCGGCGGCGACGTTTGGTTTGGCACGCAGTACGATTACACCCAGGCACAGCTCGGCAATTACTATTTCACGACCGCGCTGCACGAGCTCGGGCATGCCATGGGTCTCAAGCACAGCCAGGAGGCCGGCGGCGTCGCCAATGTCGCGGTGCCGACCGCACATGACGACAGCGAATACACCGTCATGAGCTATCGCAGCTATGTCGGTGGGCCGCTGACCGGTTACACCAACGAGGCCTACGGATATCCGCAGACCTATATGGCCAACGATATCCTCGCGCTGCAGACGCTGTACGGCGCGAACTACAACACGCAGGGCGGCAACACCGTCTACACCTGGAGCCCGACGACGGGGCAGGAGTTCGTCAACGGCGTCGGACAGCTCGCGCCGGGTGGCGGTACCGGCGGCTCGGCCAACCGCATCTACGACACGGTGTGGGACGGTGGCGGCGTCGATACCTACGACCTGTCGAATTACACGACCAGCCTGACCATCAATCTCAATCCCGGTGCGTCGTCGGTGTTCTCGACCGTGCAGCTGGCCAATCTCGGCAACGGCCATTACGCGTCGGGCAATGTCTACAACGCCTATCTCTACAATGGCGACGTGCGCTCCTACATCGACAATGCCATTGGCGGCACCGGTAACGACACGATTATCGGAAATGCCATCGCCAACGTGCTGAAAGGCGGTGGCGGGAACGACACGCTCTCCGGCGGCGGCGGCAATGACACCCTGGTCGGTGGTACCGGGGTCGACATCATGACCGGCGGCGACGGGGCCGACACTTTCGTCTTTGCGGCCGGCGATAGCTCGCCGGCGGTCGGTCAGCATGATCAGATCACCGACTTTACGCACGGCGTCGATCATATCGACCTGTCGTCCATGGACGCCATCCCCAGCACGGCGGCAAGCGACTCCTTTCACTTCATTGGCGTCTCAGCCTTTGACGGCAGGGCCGGCGAGCTCAACTTCTATTATGACGGCGCGCGGGGCGTCACGGTCCTCCAGGGCGACACCAACGGCGACGGCGTCGCGGATTTTGCGATCGACCTCGTCGGCAAGCTGACGATCACGGCAGCCGACCTCGTTGGGATCACGTCAAATCACGCGCCCGTCTTGACGGTGTCGCAGACCGTTGTTGCGGCGAGCGCCGGGCAGACGTTTGCGGCGTCGAGCCTGTTCAGCGCCAGCGATGCCGACAACGACGCGCTGACCTACTACCTCTACGACGACAGCCCGTCGGCGAGCAGCGGCCACTTCGTCGTCAATGGCACGATCGTGCCGGCGCAGACGGAATATGTGGTGACGGCGGCACAGCTCGCCCAGACGACCTTCGTTGCAGGCAGCGGCGGAACGTCCGACGATCTCTACGTCAAGGCGTTTGACGGACAGTCTTATTCCGGTGGCGGCACCTACAGCTATTTCCACGTCAACACGCCCGCCGACCATGCGCCGGTTCTGACGGTGACGCAGACGGTGCTTTCGGCGTCCCCCGGCCAGGCGTTCACGGCGTCGAGCCTGTTCAGTGCGACCGACGCCGACGGCGATACGCTGACCTACTACCTCTATGACGACAGCCCGTCGGCGAGCAGTGGGCATTTCGTCGTCAATGGCGCAATCGTTCCGGCCCAGACGGCGTATGCGGTAACGGCAGCGCAGCTGGCGCAAACGACCTTTATTGCAGGGAGCAACGGATCGTCCGACGATCTCTACGTGAAGGCCTTTGATGGTCAGGCCTATTCAGGCAATGGCGCCTACAGCTATTTCCATGTCAACACGACCAGTGCAAACGTCACCGACCATGCGCCGGTTCTGACCGTACCGCAGATGGTGATCTCGGCAACGCCGGGGCAATCTCTCGCCGCGTCGAGCCTGTTCAGCGCCAGCGACGCCGACGGCGATGCGCTGACCTATTATCTCTACGACGACAGCCCGTCTGCGAGCAGCGGGCACTTTGTCGTCAATGGGACGGTCGTGCCGGCACAGATGGAATATGTGGTGACGGCGGCGCAGCTCGCGCAAACGACCTTTGTTGCGGGGAGCAACGGAACGTCGGACGATCTCTACGTCAAGGCCTATGATGGCCAGTCCTATTCAGGCAATGGCACCTACAGCTATTTCCACGTCAACGCGGTCGCTCCCGGCGGCAACCACGCGCCGGTCGTGACGGTGCCGCAGACAGTGATCTCGGCGACGGCAGGCCAGACGTTTACGGCATCGAGCCTGTTCAGCGCCAGCGATGCCGACGGCGATGCGCTGACCTATTATCTCTACGACGACAGCCCGTCGGCGAGCAGCGGGCACTTTGCCGTCAACGGAACGATCGTGCCGGCACAGACCGCGTATGCGGTGACGGCGGCGCAGCTCGCGCAAACGACCTATGTTGCGGGAAGTGGCGGGACGTCCGACGACCTCTACGTCAAGGCCTATGATGGCCAGGCCTATTCAGGCAACGGCACCTATAGCTACTTCCACGTCAACACCACGGGGAGCGGAGGCGCGGCTCCGCTTGCCTCGCAGCAAACGGTGGCCGCGAGCCTCGATCACGACACAAGCAACGATTTGGCTGCCAGCATCGGACAAGGCTTTCATTTGCTGGTGTAGGTCGCACGGCCGCGGCGCGGCGGCGGTGGCCGCGAGCTCGATCCGCCCCGCGGGGCGTTCGGGGCTACTTGCTCACGTCGACACGCAGCGTCACGCGCGTGCCTTCCTGGTAGTCCTCGATGTGAGTCCAGTTTTGAATGCCGGCATTGCCCCAGTCGTAATACTGGGGCTTCCAGCCCAGGCTCTTCAGCATCAAGTCGAGCGCAGCCTTGCTCGGGATGCCAGCCAGAACGATCTTCTGTGCATCCGAGGTCTTGGCAGCGTCGCTTTCGAAATCGTGGTTCTCGACCTGCCAGACGACCACATTCCGCGGATCGGCGGCGACGGCGGTATCGATGATGACGTGCGCGGGCTTCAGTCGCTCGATCTGAGCCAGCAGCGCCATGTGATCGGTGACGTGATAGAAGAACCCAAGACACATCACGGTGTCGATTTGTCCCGGCGCGATCTGATCCAGGGCGCTGAACGCATTGCCCTGGATGAACTGAAACTTGTCGCGCGACATTCCGAGCTGCTCGAGATTGTCTCCGGCGGACTGGACCAGATGCGCGCGGGCCTCGATGCCCGTGACGTGGCTCGCGCCCGCGCTCAGCGCGGCGAAGCTCCAACGGCCGTCGTGGCTGGCGATATCGAGGATGCGCTTCCCGGAGATCGCGTTGCGGCTGAAATCGATGATGGCGCGATAGCGCTCGTTCAACCGGTTCGCGAATGCCGTCGTTTCGCTGGTCTCGAAGAACTGGGGATATTGATCGAAAAAGCCGGGACGGACCTTGCCGCCCTGGGAAAGGCTGCGGCGCGCGCGCATCGCCACGACCTTCGCTGCGTTCCCGATCTTCGACGAGATTTCGGAGACGAGCTCCGTAGCATTTGACATGATTGAAAACATCCGGAAACGACCGGTCTATTAGGATGTAGAAGGAATTGCTGTCAACCCGGCGAAACAATTGCAGATGGTTTCGCAAAAATGCCGAAAACAACCCCATGCACAGTAGGGGACGGCAGGCGAGCGGCGCGGCGATGCGGATTTGCCCTGATCGCGCCGGGCGTTAGCCGGGCCAGCCGCCCAGCCAGTTCAGATACCAGGTCTCGCCCAGCCAACCGACCCAGATCGAGGGCGCCAGGAACAGCCCGAACGGCAGGAAAGCAGTCCCGCGCAGCGGGGTCCTTTGCAATGCAGCATTAGCGACATAGGCCCCGATCGCGAGCAGCGCCGCGAGCTCGATCACTGCGGCGACCGTCGCAAGATCGAGCCAGGCCCCGCAAACGGCCGCGAGCTTGACGTCGCCGAGCCCGAGCCCGTCGCGGCCGCGCCAGCGCCGGTAGGCCAGCATCAGGAGCAGCAGCGGAAGCCCCACGGCCACGGCGCGCACGAGCGGCCAGAGCAGCGCCTCGGCGCCGACATCGGGCACGAAGGCGGCGGCGCGGAGCAGGGCGAGCGCAAAGGCGGCTCCGCTCAGCTCGTTCGGGATCAGGTAATGGCGCGCATCGCTGACGGCGATGGCGAGCATGAGAGCGGCCAGGAACGCGCCATAGAGGCCCTCCGCGGCCGGCGCCGTGACGAGGCTCGCGAACACGCCGACGAGCAGCGCGAGGCTGAGGACGAGCGGGGCGCCTATCCCGTCATGCCCGTCTTCAGCGGCCACGCCGTCAGCGCGCGGCCCTGGGCGGGCTGACCGTGACCACGGGATTGCTGGTCCCGACCAGGCGGCTGTTCATCTTGCTGCGCATCTCCTCGGCGATGACATGCGCATCGACGCCGTCCTTGATGACGGTCGGCCGTATGAACAGGATCAGCTCGGTGCGTGCACGGGTATTGGTCTGGTGCGAGAAGGCGTCGCCCATGCCAGGAATGGCATCGAGCACGGGAATGCCCTGGCGCTGCTTGTTCTCGGTCTCGCTGATCAGGCCGGCGAGCAGCACGGTCTGACCGCTCGTCACCGCGATCGAACTCTTGACCCGGCGCTGCGAGATCGTCGGTGTCAGCGAGTTGGCGCTGCCTGCGGCCACGCTCGAGATCTCCTGCTCGATGTCGAGCACGACATTGCCGTTGGCGTTGGCGCGCGGCAGCACGCGCAGAATGATGCCGGTATTCTTGTAGTCGATGGTGTTGACGACGGTGTTGTTGGCGGTCAGCACGGTCGCGGTGCCGGTCGAGAACGGCACCTGATCGCCGACCTGCAACGTCGCCGGCTGGTTGTCGAGCACCACCAGCGACGGGTTCGAGAGCACCTTGACGTTGGTGACGCCGTGCAGCGCGTCGAGAATGACGCGCGGCGAGTTCTCCGAGCCGACCAGGAAGTTGAAGCCCGGCAACACACGTCCGAGCAATGTGCCGGCCGCGGCGTTGACGGCGTTGGATGCGGTTTCGACAGCACCGCTGCCGACAGTCGCGGAATTGCTGACGCCGGAAATGGTGTTGGAGATCGAACCTTTCTGGCTCGCCAGGAAGTACTGCACGCCGTAGTTCAACTGGTCGTTCAGCGTCACCTCGGCGATCGTCGCCTCGATTGCGATCTGGCGCTGCGGCCGGTCGATCTGGCGAATGGTCTGCTCCACGATGCGCTGCGCATCCTGGTTGGCATAGACGAGAACGGCATTGTTGGTGACGTCGGCGGTGATCCGCACGTTCTGCAGGATGCCGTTGACGCCCGACTTCGAGCCGCTGCCGCCGGGGCCGCCGAAGGTGTTGTCCTGCGCCGGCGTTGCGGATGCGGCCGGAGCGGGACGGGCGCCGAGCGCTGATCCTGCCGGTCCGTTCGTCGGCGGCGCAGCACCTGATGCGGCGGTCGGCAGCGCGCTCAGCGCTGCGACCGGACTGCCGGCAGACCCGGACGACGACGTCGCCATGCCCGCTCCCGGCGCAACTTGGCTCGACGCGCTGTCCAGCGTCGTATTGCTCGTCGCGCTCTGATTGAACAACATTTCGTTCAGCATCGCCACGACCAGCTTGGAGTTGCCGTAGCGCAATGGATAGGATTTCAGGTTCACGCCGTCGGTGTCGGAACGGTCGAGCCGCGCAATCCAGGTCTGGGCGCGCTTGAGATATTCCGGCTTCTGGCTCACCACGAGGATCGAGTTGAGCCGTGCGATCGGCTGCATCTTGATGACGTTCTGACCCATGCCGCCGTCGCCGGAGTCCATGATCTTCTCGATCTCGGCGATGACAGGCTCGGGTGAGGAATTGCGCACCGGGAAGATGCCGACCGATTGTCCTCGCATCCAGTCGGCGTCGAAGGACAGAATTGTGTCGACCGCGGTCGCCCGGTCGGTGCCGCTGCCGCTGACGATGAGGGTGTTGCGGGAGTTGTCGGGGCGCATGGTCGAGGCCTTCACGCCGAAGGCATCGAGCAGCTTGAAGATGTTTTGTGCCGACGTGTAGCGCAGCGGCACGACGGTGATGCCCTGGCCGGCTTCGGTGCTTGCCGAACGGTCCAGGCGGCCGGGGCCGGCTTCGGGCGCCGGCAGCAGCCGGTAGCCGGTGCGGTCGTGCACCAGGGCCACGCCGGACATGCGCAGCGCATTCTCCAGCACGTAGATTGCATCGGCCTTCGGAACCGGCCGGACCGAGGCGAGTGTCACGGTTCCCTGCACGCGGGGATCGATCGCGTAGCCGACATTGAGGACGTCGCCGAGGATGACCTTTGCCACGGTCGCGACCGGCGCATTTTCAAAATTGAGGTCGTAGCCGCTGCCGCCGCCATCGTCGCGCTCGACCAGTGCGCCGCCTTGCGGTGCACCATCGCTCAGATAGATCGCAGGTTTCGACGACCTCGGCTGGCCGACGCCGGTCGATCCTGCATCCGCAGGTTGCCGGGGCTGGAGGTCGAGGCCACGTATCTTATCAACAAGATCCTGGGTGCGCGGGTCCCTCGGGTCCGCTTCGACCGACTGATCGGCAGTCACAATGCAGGCCGTGAGCAGGAAGGCGGACGACAATAGAGCGAGCGCTCCAGTCAACGCTGAGCGTCGGCGCAAAAGCGGCTGGACCACCTCAAACAAAATACGCCTGCCAACGCTGGAAGTGACTGGAAATTGCATCCGATCCCCCTTGGTTCGGACGCGCAATAATTTGCGCCACGATTATGTTTTTGCTAAGAAATAAGTCAAGGGTAAAGGGACTCCGTGACAGGCGGAAGCTGTTGCATTCGAGTAACAAGGTCAACGCTGTGACTGCGATGCAAGACCGCTCCGCCGATAGCTTCCGGCAGCACCTTCTGGAAAAATACGCGCTGCCGCCGCGGGCGCACGCCCGTATGGAGAGGTCAGGCACGACCACGCTCGCGCGCCCTTTGCGCGAATTCTGGGAAGCCACCGATCTCTCTGCTGCCGACTTCGCCGATGAAGTGTCGGAATATTTTGGCCTGCCACGGCTCAGTCTTCCGCAACTGCTCACGACCACGCCTCGCCTGGACGGCTTTTCGCGTCGATTTCTGCGAGAGTCCACAGTTTTTCCCTTCAGCGCACCGAATGGCGATCTCCGTCTGGCGGTGGCTGATCCGTCCGATACGGCTGCCATGCGCGCAGCCGAGATCGTGTTCGGAACGACGGTCGATGTCGTAGTCGCGTCATATGAGGACATTACGACAGTCCTCGATCAGCGGGCCGAGGCCGATGACGCAAATGTCGACGAGCGCGGCAGGAGCGCTGCGCAGCGATCCGACGACGACATCGAGAGCCTGCGAGATCTCGCCAGCGGTGCGCCGGTGGTGCGGGCGCTCAACGACCTGTTGGAGCGTGCGTTGGACTTGCGCGCCAGCGATATTCATGTCGAGCCATTTCGCTCCGGGCTCGTGGTGCGCATGCGCGTCGATGGTCTGTTGCGCGCGTTGCCGTCGCCGCAAGGCATTCCGCCGCAGGCGCTGATCTCGCGCATCAAGATTCTCGCCAGTCTCAACATCGCCGAGCGCCGGTTGCCGCAGGACGGCGCGGCGCGCGTGCGCGTCGGGCGCAACGAAATCGACGTCCGCGTCGCGACCATGCCGACACAGCATGGCGAGAGCGCCGTAATTCGCCTGTTGCCGCGCGACCGTGGTCTGCTCGAGATGAGCAAGCTCGGTCTGCGGACCCGTGACGAGAGCGTGATGACGCGGCTGCTGGCGATGCCGCACGGCATGATCGTGATCACCGGGCCGACCGGCAGCGGCAAGACCACGACGCTTGCGACCATGCTGTCGATCCTCAACGAGCCGACGCGCAAGATCCTCACCATCGAGGATCCCGTCGAGTACGAAATTCCCGGCATCAACCAGTCCCAGGTCAAGCCGTCGATCGGCCTGACCTTCGCCTCCGCCATGCGCTCCTTCGTGCGCCAGGACCCCGACGTCATCATGGTCGGCGAGGTCCGCGACTCCGAGACCGCGCACATCGCGATCCATGCCGCGCTGACCGGCCATCTCGTGCTGACGACGCTGCACACCGAGACGGCGGCGGCAGCCGTGCCGCGCCTGATCGATCTCGGCATCGAGGGCTTCCTGCTCAAGTCGACGCTGCGCGCCGTGGTGGCGCAGCGCCTGGTGCGCATGCTGTGCGACCGCTGCAAGGTGCCGCACGCGCTGACCGAGGCCGATCTCGCCGAGGATCCGCGCTTTGCCGTGATCGGCTTCAAGTGCGGCGAGGTCGTGCACGAAGCCGGCGGCTGCGAGCGCTGCGGCGGCACCGGCTATCGCGGCCGCAACGGCGTCTTCGAGATCCTCGAAATGTCCGACGAGGTGCGCGCGCTGATCGGGCCGAAGACCGACTCCCACTCCGTCGACGCCGCCGCGATGCGGGGCGGCATGACGACGATGCTGGAGGATGCGGTTGCCAAATGCCGGGCCGGATTGACGACGGTGCCTGAGGTCTTCCGTGTCACGACGGTGCGCTAACGCCGAGATGTGCTAGGAACCATGCCGAACTATCGCTATCGCGCGCTCAATGCCAACGGCGAACTGGTCTCCGGAGCCATCGCCGCGCCGGCGCCCGCCGACGTGGCGCAGCGGATCGAGCGGCTCGGCCTGGTGCTGGTCGACAACGTCACGCCGGAAGAGGGCGGTGCTGCGCGCGGCGCGTTCAGCCTCTTCAACAGGCCGAAGCCGGAAGACGTCACCATCTTCACCCGCGACCTCGCGCTGCTGCTGCGCGCCGGTGCCCGCATCAATGACGGCCTGGAGCTGCTCGCCGCCGATCCGGATTTTGGACGGCTGCGGCCGGTCGTCGCCGACATCCGCGCGCGCGTGGTCTCCGGCGAGAGCTTTGGCGAGGCGCTGGCACGGCACGAGGGGCAGTTTCCGCCGATGTACATCGCACTGGTGCGGGTCGGCGAGGCGTCGGGGTCGCTGGACCAGGTGCTGGAGGTGCTTGCCGGCGAACGCGCGCGCAGCGAGGCGCTGAGGCGGCGCCTGACGGATGCGATCCGCTATCCGCTCTTCGTGCTTGGCGCGGCCGGATGCGTGCTGCTGTTCTTTCTGACTTTCGTGCTGCCGCAATTCGCCAGCGTCCTGCAGGATTTTGGCGCCAAGGTCGATCCGATCGTCGGCGTGTTCCTGAACATCTCGACCTTTTTACGCAGCAACTCCGACGCGGTCCTGGCCGGCCTTTTGGTGACCATCGCAACGTTATGGCTGGTGCTGCGGCAGGAGCGCGTCCGCCGCGGGCTGACCAATGCGATGGTGCGGCTGCCGGCGATCCGCAACGTGATGGGCGCATACCGCACGGCGCTGTTCTGCCGTAACCTCGGCCTGCTGCTCGGCAGCGGCGTCAACCTCACCACCACGCTGCGCATCCTCGTCGACATGATGGCGACGACGGGATCGTCCACGGTCTGGAGCGATGCTGCCGATCGCGTTCGTCATGGTTCGAAGCTCTCCGATGCGCTCGCGGAGACCGAGGCGCTGCCGCCGATGGCGGTGCGCATGCTACGACTGGGCGACGAGACCGGGCAGCTGCCGATGCTGTCCGGCCGGGTTGCCGAATTCTACGAGGCCAAGCTGCAGCGCACGCTCGACCGCGCGGTGGGTATTGCCGGGCCTGCGGCGATCATCGCGATCTCGCTGGTGGTCGGCGGCCTGATCACGTCGGTGATGACGGCGCTGATGTCGGTGAGTCAGATTGTCGGTTAGACGATAAGGTATTGGGAGGGGCTTGAAGTGATCAGACATCCAGCGTCGAGGTGCCGGCGGCGGCGCAAGGCCCGGGGAGAGGCCGGCTTCACCCTGGTCGAGATGCTCGTCGTCATCACCATCATCGGCATGATCATGGCCCTGGTCGGCCCCCGGGTGCTGAACTATCTCAGCGAGTCCAAGGCCAAGGCCGCGAAGATCCAGATCGAGAGCTTCTCCAGCGCGCTCGATCTCTATTACCTCGATCTCGGTCGCTATCCGACCTCGAATGAAGGTCTCACCGGGCTGACCCGCAGCAACAACCAGGCCGGCTGGAACGGTCCCTATTTGCGCGGCGGCGTGGTGCCCAACGATCCCTGGGGCCATGGCTATGTCTATCGGTCACCGGGCGCGAGCGCTCCCTACGAAATCATCTCGCTCGGATCAGACGGTCAGGAAGGCGGCAGTGGAACGGCAGCCGATATTGTCAGCGGCGCGCGCTGAACCCGCTCGTCCTGCGCAAATTTTCAGCGCCCAAGCCTTCGATGAGCAAGGCTTCGCGCTGATCGAGATCCTGTGCGTGCTTGCGATCATTGGGCTGCTTGCGGCGATCATTCTGCCAGCGATCCCGCACTCGACGACACGGGCGAAGCTTGAAAGCTACGCAGTCGAGACCGCGGCCCTGCTGAAATCCGATCGCAACTCGGCGCTGCGTCGCCAGGTCAGGGTCGCAACCCAGGTGGATGCGGAGGCGCGCGCGATCCGGTCCGGCGTCACCGGACAGACCATCCGCCTGCCGCGCGACGTCGTCGTGCAGGCGACGCTGGCTGCGCGCTGCGCCGATCGCGCCACGGGACGGTCGATCGACTTCTTTCCGTCGGGCATGTCGTGCGGCGGCACGATTGCGCTGGCGCGGCCCGGCATGGGCTACGAGGTGCGCGTCAACTGGCTGACGGGAGGCGTCGAGATTGTCCCGCAGAAGCTGCTCTGACGGCGCCGCCGGCTTCACCTTGATCGAGGCGCTGGTCGCGCTTGCGATCATCGCCATCGTGCTCGGGACCATCGGTTCGGTCATCGCCGTCACGACGAAGGGCACGCGCTCGATCGACCAGCATCTGGCATTGGCGAGCACGGCGGAGACCCTGCTCGCGGACCTGCCGGCGCGCGGATTGCTGAAGCCCGGTCGGCAGAGCGGGCAGCTTGCCGGCAGCCGCTGGCGTGTCGACATTGCGCCAATGAACGTCGCCGGCGGCGATCCCGCCACCGATCGCTTCGTGCCGCTGGCGATCAATCTGCGCCTTCAGCGCGCCGACGGCGCCGCCATCCAGGTCACGACGGTGAAGCTGGTGCCGAGGGCGGCGCAATGACCCGCGCCGGAGAGCGCCTGCACCGGACGCGCCGCCCCGAGGCGGGTTTCACGCTGCTCGAAGTGCTGCTGGCGACGCTACTGATGACGGTGATCCTGGCTGCGCTCGCGACCGTGACGGCGCAATGGCTGCCGAACTGGAATCGCGGCATTGCGCGGGTGCAGCGCGCGGAGCGCCTGGCCACGGGACTCGATCGCATCGTCGCCGATCTCTCGGTCGCCGAGCAGATGACCGTGAACGGCGATGCCAAGGCGCCGCTGTTTGATGGCGCCGAATTGTCGGTGACGTTCCTGCGCACCGCGCTCGGCCCGAGCGCGCGGCCGGGCCTGGAATTCATCCGCTTGATCGAAAAGGCCGATGCCCAGGGGCTCGCGCTGGTGCGCGAGCGCGCGCCGTTCCAGCCGATGCCGACGGACGGGCAGATTCGTTTCCTCGACCAGGTGGTGCTGATCCGCGCGCCGTTCCGTGTCAGCTTCGCCTATGCCGGGCCCGACAGGATTTGGCAGCCGACCTGGCAAGGCCAGACGCAATTGCCAGATCGCATCCGGATCACGGTGCGCGACGGCGCCAACGGGCAGGTGCTGGCGGTTTCGGCCGCGGTGTTGCCGCATATCAATGCGCCGGCCGAATGCGCGCGGGCCAAGAATCCGATGACCTGCGTGGCCGGAGTAAAACCACCCAAGGGGCAGAAAGAGGAGCCGCAGCTGTGAGCGGCGTAGTGCATCGCCGGGGAATGCTCCGCAACGAGCGCGGCTTCATCGTCATCGTGGTGCTCTGGATGCTGGCCGCGCTGGCCGCGCTCGCGCTGATCTATCTGACCTATGTCACGAACACTGCGGTCACGGTCGCCGTCAACGCCGACCGGTTGCAGGCCGACGCACTGGTGACCGCCGGCCTCGAGCTTGCGGCCTATCGGCTCACCGCGCAAGGCGAGGCGACACGGCCGACCAGCGGCACTTTCAATGCCCGCGTCGGGGCGGGAAAGGTGGCCGTGACATTCCGCTCGGAGGCGGCACGCATCGATCTCAACATGGCGCCGAAAGGCGTCCTCGCCGGCCTGATGATGGGGTTCGGCGTCCCCGGGGCGGATGCAGCTGTTTACGCCGACCGGATCCTGGCGTGGCGGACGTCCACGGAGCCCGGCCAGGACAATGCGGAGGATTCCTATTACCGCACGCTCGGCGCGCCCTATCTGCCGCGCCATGCGCCGTTTCCGCATAGCGACGAGCTGTGGCTGGTGCGCGGCATCCCGCCGGCCGTGATCGAGCGCGTGCTGCCTTTCGTCACCGTGTTCAGCAACATGCGCACCGTGAACGTGCTGGATGCCGCGCCGCAGGTGGTGGCGGCGCTGCCGAACATGACCCCGGAGACCCTGCAACGCCTGCTG
This sequence comes from Bradyrhizobium sp. T-1, assembly GCF_053592855.1. Taxonomy (NCBI): domain Bacteria; kingdom Pseudomonadati; phylum Pseudomonadota; class Alphaproteobacteria; order Hyphomicrobiales; family Nitrobacteraceae; genus Bradyrhizobium; species Bradyrhizobium sp. T-1. Next base: position 2,908,247 of record NZ_CM132115.1, read on the forward strand.
CGCGACCGCGCCGATCCCAACGTGGACCCGCGATCCCTGGTTGGGCTCGCCGGCAGCGCCAGCGCCACGATCGAGGGTTCGAAGGCCTACCGCGTGACGGTCGCCGCCGAGGCGCCATCGCACCGGCAGAGCTCGGCCGAGATCGTCATCCTGCTTCTCGAAAGCGGCGATGAGCCCTATCGTGTATTGTCGTGGCACAACGCCTTTGACGGCTCGGCCGGAAAGCCCCTGTGAGATGAGCTCGCTCAGTTCCCTTCGCACCATCTTCGATGCCTGGACCGGCGCGGTGGCCGGCGCCACCGTCGCCGGAATCGAGCGGATGGTGTCGCCGCGCCTGGTGCGGCTGGTCGAGGGCGAGACCGGCACGTTTGCGCTGGAGGCGGCAAAGCCGGATAACATCCCGAAGGAGATCGCGTTCGAGGACGGCAAATTCACCGGCGCCAATCTCGCGCCGATCGTCCGCGGCTGTCGTGTCGAGATCGTGCTGCGGCCGGCGCGCTTCCTGTTCCGTCCATTGGAGCTGCCGGCGCGTGCGGCCGATTTCCTCGACGGCATCGTGCGGGCGCAGATCGACCGGCTGACGCCGTGGAGCGCCGCTGATGCGGTGTTCGGTTGCAGCGCGCCGACGGCGCAGGGCAGCGAGAGCATCACCACGATGATCGCGGCTGCACCGCGCCGGCTCGCGATGGGCTATGTCGAGGCCGTGTCCGGTTTTCATCCGTCGGCAATCGCGGTTCTGACCGAGCCGGGCGAGGGCGGGCGCATCAGGGTGTTCGAGCAGAAGTCGCGCGGGGCGATCGATCCCGTGCGGTTGAGCAGGACGCTGCAAGTGGTGCTGGCCATTGCCACAGTCGCCGCCGTTCTCGGCTCGATCGTCGCGGGCTATTTGGCCGACAGCTTGAGCGCGCAGGAGAGCGAGCTCGAACGACAGATCACCCAGCGCCGCGCCGCGATCCGCGGTGCCGACGGCGGCGAGCGCTCGCCCCTGGCGCTGCTGGAGCGGCGCAAATACGACACGCCGGCGAGCGTGATCGTGCTGGAATCGCTGAGCCGTCTTTTGCCCGATCATACCTACGTCACCGAGATGCATATGGTCGGCAACAAGCTCCAGATCGCCGGCATCACCCGCGATGCGCCCTCGCTGATCCCGCTGATCGAGCAGTCCCAGCATTTCACCCGCGCGACCTTCTACGCTCCGACGACGCGCAGCCCCTCCGATCCCGGCGAGCGCTTCCACATCGAGGCGCAGGTCGAACCGAGGAACGCGCCATGAGCAGCAGCATGAGCAGCGGCGGGGTCGCAGCCGAGAACGCAGCCGCGCGGTGGCTGACCGGCTCGCCGCTGATCGCGGTCACGCTCTATCTCGCGGTGACGGGCGGGCTCCTGGTGATGGCGGGCCTGTCGATCGCCGACGTCATCACGCATCGCCAGGCCCTGGCGCAGACCTCCGACCTGCTCGACCAGCTGCGCGGCCGCAAGGGCGCCGCCAAGAATGCCGCGGCCATGTCGGCCGAACATCCCGGCACGCCGTTCCTGGAAGGGCCGACGGTGACCGTGGCGGGCGCCAATCTGCTGCAGCGGGTTGCGACTGCAGTCGGCAATGTCGGCGGCTCGGTGCAGTCCTCGCAGGTCGACGTCTCGGGGGCGCAGACCAAGGACGGCTTCGTCGGCCTTGTCGTGAGCTGCGAGTTGGAGCAGCCCGCGCTGCAAAAGTTGCTCTATGATCTCGAGGCCGGCATGCCGTTCCTCTTCATCGACCAGCTCGACGTCCAGGTGCCGCAGACCACCGCGCAGAACGAGGCCAGCACCGGCCATGTCAGGGTGATCCTGGGCGTCTCCGGCCAGTGGCAGGCAGGGAAGTAGCTTATCATTTGAGCATGATCTTCTCGGAAAACCGCTGCACACTTTTCCGGATCATGTTCACCAGCTGTATTTGAGCACGCCCTTGCCGGAATAGCTGGTGAGGTTGCCGGAGAACTCGCCGTCGAAGGTGCCGGCGATCGAGAAGCCGTTCAGCCATTTCATCTCGGCGCTGGCGCTGACCAAAGCGGAATCGGCGTCGACCCTGGCCCCGTTCACGACGAAGCTCGAGCCCGGCAGGGTCTGGAACAGCGCGGTGACGGCGCGGTTCGGATTGTAATCGTGCGCCCAGGCGGCCCGGCCGCGCAGCGTCAGCACGCCGTTCGGCATCGCGTAGGATTTGTCGGTGCGCAGGCCGAGCTCGGAGCGGGTGTCGGTGAGCGACTGTGAGGCATAGTTCAGCGCGAACAGGCCGCCGCCGTTGAGGCTGACTTCGGAATAATTCGGCAGGTTGAAATTCGTCACCTGCGCAGCCGCGTAGGGCGTGATGCCGATCAGCGGCGTCGCGAAGCGATAGCCGCCCTCGAAGCGGGCCGAGAAGGTGTCGGCCTTGAAGCGGCCCTGGAGCTGATCGGCGCCGGCAAGCGCCACGGTGCGGTTCGTTGTAACGTCGTGCCAGCCATAGGCCAGCGCGCCGGCGATATAGGCCGGGCCGAAATTGTGCCGGCCATAAACGCCGGCCTGGAATAGGTCGGCGGAGCCCGAGCCCATGGCGTTGGCAACCGAATAGTTCAGCCCACCGCCGGCGAGCGAGAAGCCGACGAGCGTGTCCAGCGAAAGCCTGTAATCGGCGCCGGCCGCGCCGCCCCAGACCCGCGCAGTGAGGTCCTGCGAGCCGACCGCGGTATTGCCGCCGACCTGCGCCGAGCCGCCGTAGCCGGCCGCCCAGACGCTCCAGCGATTGATCGGCTGCGACGACAGCAGCGGCGCCTTGGTCGCCATCGCAAAGGCTTCTCGTTCGCGCACGGTGGCCGGGCGCATCGACGCATAGGCGGCCGCATCGTCGCTCTCGGCGTATTGCGCGACGCTGCCGGCTTTCGTGAAGCCGCTGGAGCGTCCGACGACGGTCGGATCCAGCATCAGGTTGAGGAACTGACCGTCGGCGTTGATCGCGGACTGGATGATGCCGGTGCCGAGCTCACCCGAAGCGGTGGTCAGCCCCGCAGGCGTCAGCGTGGTGAAGGCGGCGGGAATGCTGCCTGTCGAATTGAAGAAATTGGTCAGCGTGTTGGCGACGTTCTGCTGGTTGACATTGAGGCTGCCACCGCTCGGCGTGAAATTGACGCCGATGTTGAGGAACACGTTGTTGGCGTCGTAGCTCAGCGTCGCGTTGAGCGACGGCATGTTGGAGACGACCGCCGAATTGAAGGTGGTGCCGCCAAGGCCGCCGGCCGCCGTCAGGATCGTGTACTGCTTCTTGACGGTGCCGGAGCTGAAGATCGCATTCACCGTCGCGCCGCCGAGCGTGGCCGCGCCCGTGACGCTGGCGAGGCTGGCAGCGGTGGAGGAGACCTGCACCATATAGGTCGAGGCCGCCGTGAAGCTCAGGGATCCGTTGATCGCCAGTGTTCCGGTCGGGTTCGCCGTGCTGCCGGGCGCGAGCGTGCCGCCGTTGACCGCGACGCTGCCGACGCTGCCGGCGCCTGCGAGCGTGCCGCCGGCATTGACGGTGCTCGCACTGACGATCGAGCCGTTCACCTCCAGCCTGCCGCCATTCACGGTGGTCGCGCCGGTATAGGTGTTGGCGCCGGACAGGATCTCGGTGCCGCCGGCCATGGTGAGGCCGCCGCCGGCGCCGCCGTCGCCAATGATGCCAGCGAAGGTGCCGCTGCCGTTGGTGATGGTCAGCGTGTTGGCGCCGATATTGACGTTGCCTGATCCCGACAGCGATTTGATCGAGGTGCCGCCGCTCAAGGCCGTGATGTCGAAGACGCCGTTGACGACGACGTTGCTCGAGGTCGCGATGCTGCCATCGCCGCCGCCGAAATTGATCAGATCGAGCTCGCCGCCGCTCGCGATGGTCGTGGTGCCGGTATAGGTGTTGGTGCCGAACAGCTGCTGCGTGGCGCCGTTGGCGATCACGACGCTGCCGCCGGCGCCGCCGGCGATGCCGCCATCCTGGATCACGCCGCCGAAGAAGCTGCCGCCCGTGATCGTCAACGTCTTCGACCCCAGCGCGACGATTCCGTCGCTGGTCGCGGAGAACAGGGCGTTCACCGAGGTGCCGGAGGTCGTTTGCGAGATGTCGAACGTACCGCCTGCGCCCGGCGTGAAGGTGACGCTAGCCGAGTTCGCGATCGATCCGCCGCCTTTCAGCGCCAGCGTCGCGCCGGCATCGATCTGCGTCGTGTTGGTGTAGGTGTTCACACCGGAGAGCGTCTGCGTTCCGCCGCCGACCTCGAATCCGCCGGTGCCCTGAATCACGCCCGCGAACTCGGTCGAGCCGTTGGTGATGAACAGCCCCTTGCTGCCCATGTTGACGATGCCGCTCGCGCTGCCGGCGAGCGTCGTGATCGCGGCGGCTGCCGGGGTAATTGCCGTGATGTCCAGTGTCGCGTTCACCGTCACGACACTCGAGGCGGAGATGCTGCCGAAGCCGGACAGCGCCAGCGTTCCGGCCGAGACCGTCGTCGCACCGGTGTAGGTGTTGGTGTTGGTCAGCGTCAGCGTGCCGGTACCGACCTTGGTCAGTCCGCCGCCGGTGCCGGAGATCACGCCGTCGACCACGGTCGAGGTGTTGAGGCCGCCGGTGGTGAGCGTGTTGGCGCCGAGCACGTAATTGCCCGCGCCTTCGATCGACCCGGACGTCATCCCGCCGCTGGTCAGGCCGGAGATGTCGACGGTGCCGCCGAGATTGGTGATGAAGCGTGCGTTGCCGCCGGTTGCGTTGTCGTTGAAGGTCGTGGTTGCGGCGTTGTCGGTGGTGATGGTGGCATTGCCGGCGGTGGCGGAGCCATCGAAGGTCAGCGTGCCGTCGTTGGTGATGGTCGAGCCGGCGGCGGTGGCGTTGCTGTGGAAGTTGAGCGTCGCTCCCGCGGCATTGCCGATCGTGGCGGTGCCGGCCGAGGCGTTGGTGAAGAAGTCGATCTGGCCGTTGGCGTTGTTGGTGATCTGGGCGCTGCCGGCCGAGCTGGAATCTTCGAAGGTGACGAAGCTGTTGTTGGTGAGGCTGACCGTTCCGGCGGTGCTGTTCTGGAGGAAGTTGACGGTGCCACCGGCATCGTTCGTGATGGTCACCGCCCCGGTGCCGCCGCTGGCGGTGCTGCTGTTCTGAAAGACCAGATTGTTGCCGGAGGTGACTTCGAAGCTCTGCGTGTTGCCCGAATTGTTGACGACGCCGGCCGCGTTGATGATGAACGGGTTGAAGAGCGTGAACGAGTAAGCCTGCGCGGTGTTCGTGAACTGCATCGTGCCGATGGTGACGATGCCGCCGAAGTTGACGATCGCATTGGCGCCGGTGTTGCTGAACGTCGCGGTCCCGTCCGGCACGCTCGGGTTGGACGTCCAGTTGGGGGCATCCGTCCATTCGTTGCTGAAGGTGCCGGTCCAGGTGGCGTCCACGGCGTGCGCGGCGACGACGCCGAGCGCGGTGGTCGCCAGCAGGGTCGCCAGCGAATGGCGCATGACGGCGCGCAGCCGGCGATCCATCCTTCCGCGCGCTATGATCGATCCAGCCATCGGCCCTTCACAAATCGCCTAAACAAATCAACGCAATCGCGCAGGCTGCAACGGCCCGCCTCCGGCCCATGATCTCATGGTGCCGCAACGGGCTGCAATGAACGGCCATCGATTTGCATAGAGTTCCCGCCCGTTTCCTCCGCAATTTCGGTCATCGTGGCCATTGGGCAACAATTTCATGCGTCGCAACATGCCGCCCGGCGCAGCTTCGCCAGCCAGGTCAAAGGGATGGTGGCGGGTTGATCGGGAGGCCCATCAGAACTAGTTTGCGGCCTCGGGCTTGCCGCGCGCCGACGTGGCGGCCGGTCGCAGGGGAGTTTCGATGTCCGGGTGGCTGAGAACGGCTGGATTGGCCGTGTTGTGTGCGGTCCTCGGCGTCACCGACAGCTTTGCGGCCACCTCGTCGCGCATGGACATCCTGTCTGACGATGTCGCCGGCAGTCCTGCCGCAAGCGTCGATGTCGGTGCGGTAAAACCGATTGTCCGGCCCGCGCCGGCCGCGGACAGACCCGCGCCTCGCGGCAATCCGCTTTGGTCGGTGCCGCTGTCGGCGCTGACCGGAACCCAGGAGCGCCCGATCTTCTCGGCGACGCGGCGGCCGCCGCCGCGCGCCGTTGCGGCCGCCCCGGTTGAAGAGGCCCCGCCGCCGCCGGCCCCGAAGCCGCTCGAAGGGCCGCCGCCGCTGATGCTGGTCGGGGCCGTGGTGGGCGAGGGGGACGCGATCGCGATCCTCATCAAGCGCACCGACCAGAAAGTCGTTCGCCTGCGGCAAGGCGAATCGCTGGACGGCTGGTCGCTGGCCTCGATCCAGCCGCGTGAGGTGACATTCAAGCAAGGTGATCGCAGCGAGGTGCTCGCGCTGCAGCGGCCGGAGGCGACGCCGTCCGCGCCCCCAAGCGCGCCCGGGCTGGCGATTCTGAATGGCGGCAGCCAGCTGGTGACGCCGACGCCGGGGGGCCCGTCGTTCGCGCCCTTCGTACCGCGCGCCACGCCCAAGAACGGCCTGCCGGACGGGCTCTGAGCGCTGCCGGGAAGGATACGGTTTGACCGACACGCAGACTGACGCGCCCGCCAAGGCTGCGGTGCCGGGTGGTGCCGGACGGGCCGGACGGCTCGTTCGCGGCTGGTCGGCGAATCTGGTCCAGATGGTGCTGGGGCTGACCCAGCAATTGCTGCTGATCCCCGCATTCCTGCACGTCTGGAGCGGCGACGTGCTCGCGGCGTGGCTTGCGATCTATGCTGCCGGAAGTCTCGTGATCGTGGCGGATGCCGGATTGCAGCTTCGCGCCATCAACCGGTTTCTCTCGTTCAAGTCCTGTGTCGACTGCGACGGACGCACGGCGAGCGTCTACCACGGCATGCTGCTGATCTATCTTGCCATCGTCGCCGGGCTCGGCGTCCTGCTCTGCGCGGCCGTGTATCTCGTGCCGCCGTCGGCTGTGTTCGGGTTTCACGCGATGCCGACCTTCGACGCCGCGATGCTGGTGATGACGCTGGGAACGCTGCTGAGCCTGCCGGCCAATCTCGGCTCCGGCCTCTATCGCGTTCGCGGCCAGTACAGCCGGGCGGTGTGGCTGCAAAACGCTGCACTGCTGTTCGGGCAGATCGCGCAACTCGCCGCGCTCGCCATGTTCGGAAGCCTGCTCGCGGTGGCGGTCGCCTTCGTGTCGACGCAGCTCCTCTTCACGATCTTCATCGTCGCCGTCGATGCGCCGCGCCGTTTTCCGTTCCTGCGACGCCCCGCAAGGCCGCCGCTTGTGGCGCCGTCCTGGCGCTGGAGCATCGGCCAGTTCGGTCGCGCGCTACCCTTTGCGATCGCCAACATCACCGAGCTTGCGCTGGTCAACGTTCCGGTCCTGCTCGTCTCTGCGCTCGTCACCGACCGCGTCGCGGTGGTGCAATGGGGGCTGACGCGCGTGGTCGCCAGCCTCGTACGTGGGCTGTGTTTGCAGACCGCCTTGCCGCTCGGTGCCGAGCTCGGGCACGATCACGCCATCGGCGACACGGAGCGGCTCCGCCGATTTTATGCGTACGGATCGGCGTTCGTCACCGGGCTTGCCTGCCTGGTGGTCGCGGGCTTTCTGCCGTTCTGGCCCGATTTCTTCGCATTGTGGACCCATGGCAGCATACCCTATGACGGGCCGCTTGCAGTGACGCTGCTGCTCGGCTCGGCCGCGGGCGCGCCCTCGCTGATGGCACTGGTCTTTGCCAACCACAGCAATCGCGGCACGCTTTTGATCCGGACCAAGGGGCTCCAGTTCGTCGTCTTCTTGGCTCTGTCCATCGTCCTGATCCCTAGGTTCGGACCGCTCGGCGCGGCGATCGCGGTGGTGGCGAGCGACATCGTCGTTCAGTTCGGGCTGCTCGCGCTGGTGATCATCTGGCAGACCCTCCGTCACCCGCTCAGGCACATCGCGTTCCTGATGCTTGTCGCCGCCGGAATCGTGGCGCCCGTCTGGCTGATCGGACTCGCCATCACCATGCTCGTCCCCGGAAGCGGGCTCGTGCACTTCGTCCTGGAATGCGCGATCTGGATGGTGGTGGTCGGCGGGCTCGCAAGCCCGCTGTTGAACGCAGCGCTGCGCGAGCGGCTGCGGGCGCTGGTTCCGGCGTAGCGGAAGATCTCAGCGTGCGGTCAGCGCCAGCCGGTGCTTCAGCCGTTCGAGGTGGCGGGCGAACTCGCGATGACCGGCCTTGGTCTCCTCGGCGAACTGCGCGAGCCGAAGATGCCCGGCCTCGCTCAGGCGCTCACGCATGCCCTCGGTGCGGAGACTGACGATGGCGTCTGCGAGTGAGCGCGGGTCGTCATAGTCGAACAGGAGCGCGGCGTCGCCGGCCTGGGCCTTGAAGGCCTCGGGATAGATCACGGGCGTGCCGACGGCCCAGGCTTCCAGCGGGGGCAGGTTGGTCGGGCCGAAATAGCTCGGCATCACCAGCGCAGCGGCGCCGCGATAGAGCGCGCCGAGCTCGGCGGATTCGACGAAGCCGATGATGGAGATCTGGTCCGACAGGCCATAGCTGCGGATCGCCGCGTCGATCTTGTCGCGGCCGCCGCGATCCGAGCCGCACAGCACCAGCCGTTCGGTGACGCCCCGCTCGCGCAGGTGGGCGAGCGCGGCGAGCAGCGTCATGTGGTTCTTGTGCGGCCAGAACTGCGCCGGATAAAACAGATAGCCGGACTCGAGCCGGTACTTTGCCAGCACCGCCGCATCGTCGGCCGCAGCGGGCGCGGACTGGCCGACATAGGCCGATGGCGAGAACGGGATGCAGACCGCGCGACCCCGCTCCATGGCGTAGCGCCGCGAGAGATCGTCGATCAGCTCGGGCGCATTCACGATCACCACCGCGGCCTTGGTGCTCGCAAGGCCGAACAGGATCTCGCGGCGCTCGAATTCGCCGAAGGTGCGGACCTCCGGAAATTCCGGCGCATCGCGATGGCAACCGTCGAAGATCGTGATGATGAAGGGCAGCTCGTAGAGCAGCAGGTGCCGCTTCGAGGTCGACGTGAAATGCACGACGTCGATGCCGTCGCGGATCAGCGCGCGCTCGAACGGCGATTTCCACTTCAGCACGATCTGGACCAGATCGAACGGTCCGCAATATTTCAGGAACAGGAAGAGATAGTCGAGCACGCCGAACTTGAGCAGGGAGCCAGCGACGCCGAACTCTTTCAGGATCTCCAGCGTCTTCGGATGGGGCGAGTACACCACGATCTCGTTGCCCGACTTGGCCGCCCAGTCGCGCAGCCAGAGCAAATCGTTGAGCGGCTGCTGGAAGCCGCCGCCGACCTCCAGCGCCTGCTCCAGCATCACGGCGAGCCGCAGCGGTCTCACGGCGTGCCACTCTTTCTGGCGACCGTGTAGGCCGCCCAGCTCTTCGAACTCGGCGCGTCCTGCGTCAGCCATGCGGCATGCGTGGCGGGCTCAAAGCCGTTCGCCTTGAGCGCAGAATCGATCTCAAACGGAAACCAGTAGCGCATGTGGTGCGCTTCGTCGACGCGACGGATCGTGGCGCGGTCCGTGTCCTCGCAGAACAGCGTGTAGTTCACGGTAACGGTCGCGGCCTGTTCGTCATGGTCGGATTGCGCGATGCGGGTGAGGCGCAGCGGCTTCCGCTCGATCACCTTGACCCGCGTCTCGACGCCCTGCGCCAGCACGGCGCCGCCATACCAATAATCGAACAAGAACACGCCGCCCGGCTTCAGTGCGGCGTGCGCGGTGCGAAACATCGCTGCCAGCGCATCGCGGCTGGTCTGGTAGCTCGCAACATGAAATAACGACACGACCGCATCGAAGTCGCGTTCCGGGCCGGTCTCGCAGGCATCGCCCTGCCGGAACGGAATCGACAGCCCGGCCTGCGCGGCGCGCGCCTTGGCGCTCGCGATCATCTCATGGCTGAGATCGATGCCGGCAACGTTCCAGCCCTGGCGCGCGAATGCGACGGCGTGCAGGCCCGTGCCGCAGCCGAGATCGAGCAGCTTGCCCGAGGAAACGCCGTGATCGCGCAGGCGTGCTTCGACGAACGCCGTCTCCGCCGCGTAATCCTTGTCCTGATAAAGCAGGTCATACCAGGGCGCGTAGTCGGCGAACACCGTCACGCCAAGATCTCCTTGAGCGCCTGCGCCGAGCGCGCAATCTCGTCGTCGGTCAGGGCAAGTCCGCTCGGCAGGTAGAAGCCGCGACGGGCGATGTATTCGGCATTCGGATGGGATTCATCGAGCATCAGGCCCATCCGGCGCAACACCGGTTGCTCGTGCATGCACCAGAAGAACGGCCGCGTGCCGATGCCTTTTTCGCCAAGGCGGCGCATCGCCTCCTTGGCGTCGAACGGCACGCTGTCGTCCAGCACGACGCCGTAGACCCAGTAAATGTTGTCGGCATAGTTGGTGCGGGCGACCGGGAGGCGGATGCGGTCGACGCCGGCGAGATGCTCGTCATACAGCCGGCCGATCCGGCGCTTGAGCTCGACCGTGCGCGGCAGGCGCTCGACCTGGGCGACGCCGAGCGCGGCCTGGAGGTTGGTCATGCGCGCGTTCCAGCCGAGCTCCTCGTGAATGAAGCGCTGCTGCGGCTGGAAGCAGAGATTACGATAGCCCTGCAGCCGACCGGCGAGCGCGTCGTCGTCGGTGAGGATCATGCCGCCTTCGCCGGTGGTGACATGCTTGTTTGGATAGAAGCTGAAGGTCGAGACGTCGCCGAAGCCGCCGCAGGGCGCGCCGCGATAGGTCTGCCCGTGCATCTCGGCGGCGTCCTCGATCACCTTCAGATCATGCTTGCGCGCAAGCGCCATGATCGGTTCGAGATCGACCGGCAGGCCGTAGATGTGCACCAGCATGATCGCGCGCGTGCGCGGTGTGATCGCGGCCTCTACGCCCTCGACCGTCATGTTCCAGGTCGCGGCATCGCAGTCGACCCCTACGGGCACGAGGCCGGCGCGCACGATCGCTGCGGCGCAGCTGATGATGGTGAAGGTCGGGATGATGACCTCGGAGCCTTCCGCGAGACCGAGGGCATGGACGGCGATGTCGAGCGCGACCGAGCCGTTGGTCACCGCGACGCCATGGCGCCGTCCTGCGGCCTCCGCCATCGCCTGTTCGAAACGCTTGATGAAAGGTCCTTCCGAAGAGATCCAGCCGGTGCGGATGCACTCGGCGAGATAATCGGCCTCGTTGCCGTCGAGCAGCGGCGTATTGACCGGAATGAACGGTGCGGTCACCGGCGTGCTCACAGGCGAGCTCACAGGCTTGGACCCTTGATCCGGATTTCGGATTGGGGGACTTCGGCAAACCGCGTCTTGTCGTTCTCGCCGGAATAGGGACCCTGCTTGATCTCGAACATCTCGACCGGTTCGAGCACGTGGAAGCCGTGGGCGCCGCTGCACAACAGGATGATGTCGCCGGCGCCGAGGACGCGGCTTTCCAGATAATTTTCTTCGACCGTGTAGAAGTCGACCTGGAGCTTGCCCTTCTGGATCAGCAGCACTTCCTGGGTGTAGTGCACCTCCCGCGTCACCTTGTTGTGGCGATGCGGCTCGATGCTCTTGCCCTTCGGATGGCTCATATAGGCGAGCTGCTGCGACAGTTCGGGTGATGAAAAGAAGTGGATACCCGGCTCGCGGAACGAGGCGCGCACGATGATCGCATAGAGCTGGTCGCCGAATCGAACATGCTCGACGTGTTCCATTCTGGGCCTCGACAAAAAGCGCTGAAATTATAGTGACATAGCGTCACGCAAGGGCACTTTGGCCATTTTGGCCGAGACCGTCAAGGGCGCGCCGGTGGCTCTTACGTGCGGCCGGCGAGCTGCAAGATCGTGCTGACGCGTTGGCGGAACGTGTGGGTCGAAAGCGTGCATGCCTGTCCGGCCGCAGCGATCGCCATGCGCGCTGGCTCATCATTCAGATAGCGATCGATCTGCGCGATGCAGTCGTCCGCCGAGCGCCAGACAGCGACCTCGCGGCCGGGCTCGAACAGCGTATGGAGATTGTCCTTGAAGTCGGTGAGCAGGAAGGCGCCGACGCCGGTCGCTTCGAACAGGCGGGCATTGCCGGCTTCGGGTCCGGCCATGTCGATATGCGAGTTGAGCGTCACGCGCGAGGCTCGCAGCGCCTGATACATCTCCACGCCCCAAACCTCACCCTGGTAACAGCGATGAAGCGGCGACGAGGCGGGCAATGTGTGCAGGCCGCTGCCGAACAGTTTCAGATCGTGGCGCCGCGCGACAGCTTCGAGCTGCGCCACGCGCTGCTGATGATCGGCCGATACGGCGCCCACGAATGAGACGTCGATGCTGCGCGCCGGTGCGGGCGGAAGAACGTCGAGAATCCCAGGCTCGAATCCGAGATGGATGACCTCGGAGCGCGCGCCTTGTTGGCGAAAGAACTCCACCACCGCGGCGATCTGCGAGATCAGGAGATCGTAGACCGACCAGTCTTCACCGCGCGAGGGCACGATTCCGACCTGGCCGACCATGGTGGGACGGCAGATCTGCTTGATCCGGCGCACGAGGCGTGTGTCGACATGGAACAGATCCTGGTTGAGGATCAGGTCCGGCTTGAAGTCCTCGATCTGCGCCAGCAGGATCTGTTCCGACTGTGCGTCGAGGCGCGGGCTCAGTCCGATCTTGCGCGCGAGCGGTCTCAACACCGGCTTGAACGGCGCGACGGCGCGCTGCAGCCATCCGGGGATCGCATCGCTCACCGCAGCGCCCGGCGGCGGAGACGGCGTTACGCTGATGCCGTGTTCGCGCGCCCATGCGGTCTGCATCCAGCCGTTGTTGACGTGGATGTTGGCGGCCGTGTGCCCGAGGGCCTCGAAATTGCGCGAGTAGAAGTCGGCCACGCCGAACAGGCTGGCGCTGCGCGCTGCCATCTGTGCGTCGTAGGTCGCATTCTCGAGGCCCGGATGGCGCCGGTACAGCCAGGCGAGAAAGCGCTGATAATCGGCGTTGAGGATGAGAACGCGCATCAGCCGGTGCTTGATGCGTGCGTTCGGTGGTGGTCGGACATGCCCAAGGCCGAAATTGATCCTCTTGAGGTCGACATGAGTACTCACCAAGGTCGTGAAATCGAGCTGATATCCCGCTTGTTCCAGCCTGGCAACAATGATTGTAGCTGTCTTTCAGTTCGAGCTGGGGGCGCCGTATTCCATTTCGAAAGCCTATCAAGACACTCGATGGCGGCGATCTTGCTTGAGAGCATGTTCGCGGCGCGGCTCTCGCCCGACACGCAAAGCTCGATGCTCTTCTCGATTGCTTCAAGCATCGAGAGCCGTCTTGGCAGAGGGCGGCGCATTCAGATATGACCACGGCCCCGGTATCGATCGGCGCGCACTGGCTTTCGGGTCGGCCTCCATTCCGGAGCATCGTCGGTTCCAAGGTAGACTCAGGAGATGACTGCATCGCCGCGATTTTTCGGAGGCATACATGCGCTGAGGGCCGTGGCGGCAATTTTGGTCGTCGGCGAGCACGCGGCCTATGTGGCAAACCACTACACTCCGATCCGCATGACCTCGTTCGGCGTTGTGCTGTTTTTCGCGATTTCCGGGTTCGTGATCGCGCTGCAGCGAGCGAAGAACTGGACGAATTTCGTACAGCATCGATTGTTGCGGATTTACCCGAGTTACTGGCTGGCCATGATCGTTGCAGCGATCGGGCTCGCCGCGATTCATTCGCCGGTCAGCGCGAGCGCATCATCGCTGCTGCTGTATCCCTCCACCGTCAGCAACAGCACGCTCACGATTCCTTACTGGACTCTCGCATTCGAAATCATCTTCTATGCTCTGGCGTCCGTCGCCTATTGGGTGCGCCTCAGTGATCGCAGCTTGACCATTCTTGCGGTCATCTGGATTTTGGTCGTCAATCTCGTGGCCGCGGCGCCTGATGTCGGCAGGTACACCTTTCCGGGCCTTCCCGGCATTCTATGGTCGCCGGCCGTGCAGGTTTTTCCGATGGGCGTCATCTGCGGGATTCATTTCGACGATCTCAGGAAGGTGCCCCGGCTGGCCGGCCTTTTGGTTGCCCTGGTTGCCTTTTGCGTGAGCTTTGCATTTCCCGAGTACAGTTCGCACAAGCTGCTTTTCCTCGGCGTGGCGGCAACGAGTCTCTTGCTCGCTGTTGCCGATATCGATTTGAATTCGCGTATGGCTGAGACGTTGGGCGACGCGTCATACGGCATCTATCTGCTGCACTTTCCGGCCATCATCATTGCCGTGCGCGTATTGCACGTGCAGGGACTTGCTTGGCTCCCGCTGTATTTCGCGATCGGCCTGATGGCAGGCTACGCCTTCGGACTGCTTGATTGTCGGATCTACCGGCGGCTGGCGGCAAACTCCTCGCGAATCTTCAGCTTGCCCACCCGGACGAAAGAGCCGGCTGCCGCAACGTCCGGCGCGATTCAAAGCGACCAAGATCAACCAGGCTGACCGGTTCGCGACGTCGAGCGGAGCCTATCGCTCGTCCGCGATCACCTTGCCGTCGTTCGGCAGCGCGCCGGGATCGACCAGCTCGACGGCGCCGCCGAGCTTCGTTACGGCCCGAAGGCTGCTTGCGATCTCCTCGCGCAGCGCATCGCTTGCGGCCGGCGTTTCCGCCTTCAGCGTCATGGCGTCGGTCTCGCCCTGGCGCGTGACGACGAGACGCAGGCGCCCGAGGGCCGCATGGCGCTTGCCGATCTCGGCGATCTGCTCGGGACGGACGAACATGCCCTTGACCTTGGTGGTCTGGTCGGCGCGGCCCATCCAGCCCTTGATGCGCATGTTGGTGCGCCCGCATTTGCTTGGGCCGGGCAGCTCCGCGGTGAGGTCGCCGAGCGCGAGCCGGATCCAGGGATGATGCGGATCGAGCGAGGTCACCACGATCTCGCCGACATCGCCGGGGGACACGGGATCACCGGTGCCGGGCTTGACGATCTCCATGATCAGATCCTCGTTCACCACCATGCCGTCGCGCGCCTCGGTCTCGAACGCGATCAGGCCGAGATCGGCGGTGCCGAAGGCCTGGTAGGCGTCGATGCCGCGCGCCTTGATCTCGGCCTGGAGCGAGGGCGGGAAGGCGGCGCCGGAAACCAGCGCGCGCTTGATCGAGGAGACGTCGCGGACCCCGGCGGTGGCGGCATCGAGCAATATCTTGAGGAAGTCCGGCGTGCCGCTGTAGCCGATCGGCCTGTAAGCCTCGATCAGCTCGAATTGCTGCTCAGTATTGCCGGGACCTGCCGGAATCACAGCGCAGCCGAGCGCGCGCGCCGAGGCATCGAAGATGAAGCCGCCGGGGGTGAGATGATAGCTGAAGGTGTTCAGCACGATATCGTCGGGCCGGAATCCAGCCGCAAACAGCGCCCGCGCGCCGCGCCAGGGATCGGCCTGCCGTCCTTCGGGCTCGAAGATCGGGCCCGGGGAGGTGAAAAGGCGGCCGAACGAGCCCGGGGATGCCGCCACGAAGCCGCCGAAGGGCTGGGAGGCCTTATGCAGGGCCGGCAGTTCCGACTTGCGCAGCACGGGAAGGCCCGCCAGCGCTGTCCTGGAGGTCACCGCGGCGGGATCGATGCCCTTCAGCCGCTCGGCATAGGCGGGCGCGCTCATCGCGCTGCGCAGGACGCCTGGCAGGCGGGCAAACAGATCGGCCTCGCGCGCCGCATGCTCGCGCGTCTCGAGAGCGTCGTAATGGGCGGTCATGGCAGGTCTTTCCGGGTTGGCATCCGTTGCGCGCCGCCGCTCGCATGGGTATCAGACGGCCATTGGCGGGGCGTGGAGAGGACGCGATGGCGGACGAGAGCATCATTCCGGCGGCCGAGACGGTGGACGTCGTCGCACGCCTGAAGCGCCGCGTGATCGAGGATGCGATCCCGCTGTGGTCGACGGTCGGCTGGGACCATGCCACGGGCGGTTTTATCGACCGGCTGCATCGCGATGGCAGCGCAGATGCGGCTGCGCCGCGGCGGGTGATGGTGCAGGCGCGCCAGATCTATTGCTACGCCAAGGCGGCGCAGATGGGCTGGTATCCCGAGGGGCGCGCCATCGCGCTGAAGGGGCTGGAGCACCTCCTGGCAAAGGCGAAGGCGCCCGACGGCAAGCCCGGCTATGTGCACCGGCTGACGCCGGAGGGAACTGTGCTGGACGCGCGGCGCGACGCCTACGACCACGCCTTCATCCTGTTTGCGCTGGCGACTGTCTATGCGCTCGACCAGGACGCACAAATCCGCGCCGAGATCGACGCGCTGCTCGCCTTCCTCGACGGCCATCTGCGCTCCCCGCATGGTGGGGTGCACGAAAGCCTGCCGGTGTCGCTGCCGCGTCGGCAGAATCCGCACATGCATCTGTTCGAGGCGATGATCGCGTGTTTCGACGCGACCCACGATCTGTCGTTCCAGAACCGCGCCGGCGAGTTCTTCGCGCTGTTCCTCGCCAACCTCTACGACAAGCGGAAATGCGCGCTCGGTGAATATTTCGAGGAGGACTGGTCGAAGATCGAGCCGGTCAGCGTCGAGCCCGGCCACCAGGCGGAATGGGTGTGGCTGCTGAAAGGGTTCGAGCGCATCACGGGATGTCCGACCGGGCCGCGGCGCGCCGAGTTGCTTGCGACCGCGCTGCGTTATCGCGACGCAGCCACCGGCTGCCTCGTCGACGAGGGCGACGACACCGGCAACATCCGCCGCAGCACACGCCGGCTGTGGCCACAGACCGAGATGGCAAAGGCGTGGATCGCGCAGGCCGAGTCCGGCGAGGCGGGCGCAGCGGAGGAGGCGCGCGCGGCGCTGGTGCGGCTCGAACGGCATTACCTCAGCCATCCCGTGCGGGGCGGCTGGTACGATCAGTTCGACAGCGACGGCAAATCGCTGGTCGACACCATTCCTGCGTCGTCGTTCTATCATGTTCTCTGCGCGGTCACGGAAGCGGAGCAGGTGCTGGAGGGCTAGAGCTCTCTTGTTTTGACGCGTTTTCTTCACGCGAACCGGTTCCCACTTCGCTTGAAAACGCTTTGTCAGAGCCACCGCTTGCGCCGCTTGAAGCTCTTGAGGTTCTTGAAGCTCTTGCGCTGGTCGCCGGCGCCGCCGAGATAGAACTCCTTGACGTCCTCGTTGTCGCGCAGCTCGTCGGCGGTGCCGTCGAGCACGACCTTGCCCTGCTCCATGATGTAGCCGTGGCTCGCCACCGACAGCGCAGCGCGCGCGTTCTGCTCGACCAGCAGGATGGTGACGCCGAGGTCGCGGTTGATCTTCTGGATGATGGAGAACACCTCTTTCACCAGCAGCGGCGACAGGCCCATCGAAGGCTCATCCATCAGGATCATCTTCGGGCGCGCCATCAGCGCGCGGCCGATCGCGAGCATCTGCTGCTCGCCGCCGGAGAGATAGCCGGCAAGGCCGGTGCGCTCCTTCAGGCGCGGGAAATAGTTGAAGACCATGTCGAGGTCGGCATCGACCTCGCGATCCCTGCGGGTGAAGGCGCCGAGCTTGAGGTTTTCCAGCGACGTCATGTCGGCGACGATGCGGCGGCCTTCCATGACCTGGAAGATGCCGCGACGGACGATCTTGTCTGGATCGATGCCGGCGATGGGCTCGCCCTCGAACAGGATCTCGCCGCGCGTGACCTCGCCGTCCTCGGTCTTGAGCAGCCCCGAGATCGCCTTCAGCGTCGTCGACTTGCCGGCGCCGTTGGCGCCCAGCAGCGCCACGATCGCGCCCTTGGGCACGTCGAGGCTCAGTCCGCGCAGCACCAGGATGACGTCGTCATAGACGACCTCGATGTTGCGCACGGCGAGGAGGGGCGGTGCGGGTACGACGCTCGGGGAGGGGCGGGTTGCTTCGAGGGTTTCGGTCATGTGTGTCGCCAATCTGCTAGGCTCGTCATGCCCGGGCTTGTCCCGGCCATCCACGTACTTCGTGCCGAGTGGTCAGACGTGGATGGCCGGGACAAGCCCGGCCATGACGTCCGAGATTGCGATCACCAGCCCAGCAATTCCGGCTTGCGCGGCAGCTCGACGGTCTTGACCTTCTCGAGCTTGATCGTGCCCTTGGCCATGAGGTCGTTGAGCTCGCCGTCGGTGGGGCCCGAGATCTTGGTGCGATAGAGGTCGACCTTCAGCGTGCCGCGGTGATCCTTGTCGGTCCAGGTCGAGGGATTGCAGACACCTTCCAGGCCTGCCGGCACCCAATCCTTCTTCTGATAGAAACCCTTCACGACGTTGTCGCCGGTGGCGCCGCCGTTCTTGGCAGCCCAGTCGAGCGCTTCCTTCATGTAGAGCGACGAACAGACCGCGGCGACATAGTGCACGGGGCGATAGACCTTGCCGGTGGGGTCGGACATCTTCGAGATCTCCATCACCGTCTTCATGCCGGGCGCATCGCCGCCCCAGCTCACCGGCGTGCGCAGCGGGAAGATCACGCCATTGGCGGCATCGCCCGCGGTCTTGGCGGCGTTCTCGTCCATGCCCCAGACGTTGCCGAGGAACTGGATCTCGACGCCCGCGGTCTTGCAGGCCTTCATCACCGAGATGTTGGAAGCTGCGGTGTTGCCGAGATAGGCGTAATTGGCGCCCGACGATTTCAGGCTCAGGCACTGCGCGCTGTAGTCGCCCGGCGTCAGCGCGAACACCAGCGGCGGCAGCACCTCGAAGCCGAGCTCCTGCGCCATGGCCTCGCCGGCGGCCTTCGGCGCGTTCGGATAGGGATGGTTGGCGCCCATGTGGACGAATTTCGGCTTGCCGGGCTTGCCCTTGGTCTTCCAGTCTTCGGCCGCCCACATCAGCATCGCCCGCAGCGCGTCCGAATAGCTCGGACCATAGAAGAAATTATAGGGCGCCGGCTTGGCCTTGCCGCTGACGCCTTCGGGATCGGTGAGAGCGGCGGCGTAGGAGCCGGACAGGTCGGGGATCTTGTCCTGGGCGAGGAAGCCGGTCAGCGCCTCGGTATCCGCGGTGCCCCAGCCCATGATCGCGGCAACCTTGCTGTCGGGAGCCGACCACTTCTTGTAGAGCGCGATCGCCTTAGGCACCTGGTAGCCGTAATCGTTGGTGTCGACGTTGAGCTGCTTGCCGCCGATGCCGCCGTTCTTGTTGACCCAGGCGAACGTGTCGGCGACGGCCTGGCCGTAGGGCGTGCCGACGTCGGAGGTGCCGCCGGAATAATCGGCGAGATGGCCGATCGCGATCTGCGCCTGCGCGCTCGCGGAGAATGCCGCGATCACAAGCGCGAGCGATGCGGTGCTCAAAAGGGACTTCATCGTCATGGGTCGGTTCCTCCAGTTTATTGTTTAAGTGAAGTTGCCCGGGCTCAATGCGAGAACGGGTAGAGTTTCCAGTACGCCTTGATCTGTCGCCAGCGATGCGCGAGGCCGTCCGGCTCGAACATCAGGAACGCGATGATGATCAGTCCGATGGTGATCTCGCGCAGGAAGGTGATGTTGTTGTTGAGCGCCAGCGCCTTGTCGATCGCGCCGCCCTTCAGGTACAGGCTGAGCAGCTCGATCGATTCCGGCAGCAGCACCACGAAGGCGGTGCCCATCAGCGTGCCCATGATCGAGCCGGTGCCACCGATGATGATCATGGCGAGAAACAGGATCGAGCGTTCGATGCCGAAGCCTTCCTGCGACACGACCTGCTGGTAGTGCGCGTAGAGCGCGCCGGCGATGCCGGCGAAGAAGGCGGCGAGACCGAACGACAGCGTGCGGTATTTGGTGAGGTTGATGCCCATGATCTCCGCGGAGAGATAATGGTCGCGGATCGCCACCAGCGCGCGGCCGTCGCGCGTGCGCATCAGGTTGGTGACGAGGATGTAGCTCGCCAGCACGTAGGCCAGCACGACGTAGAAATATTGCCTGTCGCCGCGCAACGTGTAGCCGAAGATCGAGAACGGATTCGCGCTGGCCGGCACCGAGCCGCCCGAGAACCATTCGGCGCGGGAGAAGAAGTCGAGCAGGATGTATTGCGCAGCCAGCGTGGCGATGACGAGATAGAGCCCCTTCAGCCGCGCCGCCGGGATGCCGAAGATCAATCCGACCAGCGCGGTGACGATTCCCGCAAGCGGGATCGCGAAGAACACCGGGATCGGTGCGTTGTTGGAGATGTAGGCCGAGGTGAAGGCGCCGAGCAGGAAGAAGGCGGCATGGCCGATCGAGATCTGGCCGGTGAAGCCGACCAGGATGTTCAGCCCCAGCGCCGCGATCGAGAAGATGCCGATCTGGATCAGGATGCTGAGCCAGTAACCGCCGAGGACTTGCGGAACGAGGCAGAGCAGCAGCACGCCCGCAATCGCAAAGTTGCGGCTGGTCGTGGTCGGGAAGATCGTGGTGTCGGCCGCATAGGAGGTGCGGAAATCACCAGCAGGGATGAGGGCAGGGCCGGCCATGGGTCAGATCCGTTCGATGTCGTGGGTGCCGAATAGGCCGTAAGGCTTGATCATCAGCACGATGATGAGGACGTAGAACGGCGCGATCTCGTAGAGATTGCCCCAGTGCAGGTACTCGCTGTCGACATACTGCGCGACGTTCTCGAGCAGGCCGATGATGATGCCGCCAAGCACCGCGCCGCCGACGGAATCGAGCCCGCCCAGGATCGCTGCCGGAAACACCTTGATGCCGTAGGCGGCAAGGCCGGAGGAGACGCCGTTGACGACGGCGACGACCACGCCCGCCACGGCGGAGACGGTCGCCGAGATCGCCCAGGCCATCGCAAACACGCTCTTCACGGATATGCCGAGCGATTGCGCGACCTGCTGGTTGAACGCGGTGGCGCGCATCGCCAGGCCATACTTCGAAGCGCGGAAGAACCAGGCCATGCCGATCATCATCGCGACTGAGACCACGAGGCTCATGACATAGACGGTCTGGACCTGGAGGCCGAACAGGCCGACCGACTGGCTCTCGAACACGCGTGGGAAGGGCTGCGGGTTGACGCCGAACATCCATTTCAGCGTCGCCTGCAGCACGGTGGAGAGGCCGATCGTCACCATGATCACGGAGATGATCGGTTCGCCGATCATCGGGCGCAGGATCAGGACCTGAATCGCGATGCCGAACACGAACATGAACACCAGCGTCATCGGCATGCCGATCCAGAACGGCACCTGATATTTGGCGAGCAGCGCCCAGCACACCCAGGCGCCGACCAGCAGCAATTCACCTTGCGCGAAATTGACGACTTGCGTCGCCTTGTAGATCAGCACGAACGACATCGCGACCACGCCATAGAGCGTGCCGACCACGAGGCCGTTGACCAGAAGCTGGATGAGGAAGGCGGTGTTCATGTCGGTTCCGTGTTATCTTCGCCTCGCCCCGCTTGCGGGGAGAGGCCGACGCGCGGAACGCGCGGCGGGTGAGGGGGAGTCTCCGCATGCGAGGTGCTGACGAATCCAAGACCGAGCGCGCCAGACACTTGCGAGCCGCGTTGACGGATGCGGAAGGGAAACTCTGGTATCGCCGGTTCTGGAACAACGATGTGTCGACCAATCTGGTCGGGGTTCTCGAAACGATTGCCACCGCCTTCGCGGAGGCTCCCCCTCACCCGGATCGCTGACGCGCTCCGGCCTCTCCCTGCAAGCGGGGAGAGGCGAAGGGCAGCACCGTTCGCGATGGATACCTGTCTCACTCCGCCGCCTCCGCCATCGGGCCATGTCCACCGAGGTCCACGACCCGTAGTGTGGTGCGGACGCGCTGCGTGGTGCCGTCCTGGAAGCGGATCACGGTGTCGACGGGGATGTCGGCGTCGCCGCGATAGATCGCGTCGATGATTCCAGCGTATTTCTCGTTGATGACGCCGCGGCGAACTTTTCGTGTGCGGGTGAGCTCGCCGTCATCGGCATCGAGCTCCTTGTAGAGCAAGAGGAAGCGCGAGATGCGCTGGGCCGGCGGCAGCGTGGCGTTGACGGTCTCGACCTCCTTCTGGAGCAGCTTGTAGACCTCGGGCCGGGAGGCGAGGTCGCTGTAGGTCGTGAACGAGAGCCGGTTCTTCTCCGCCCATTTCGAGATGATGGAGTAGCGGATGCAGATCATCGCGGCGAGCGCGTCGCGGCCGGCTCCCAGCACAACGGCTTCCGCGATGTAGGGCGAGAACTTCAGTTTGTTCTCGATGAATTGCGGCGAGAAACGCTCGCCGCGCGAGGTCTCCGCAAGATCCTTGATGCGGTCGATGACGACGAGCTGGCGGTTCGCGTTGAAATAGCCGGCATCGCCCGACAGCATCCAGCCGTCCCTGATGTCGGCGACGCTCGCTTCAGGGTTCTTGTAATAGCCGAGGAACATGTTGGGATGCCGCACCACGATCTCGCCGACGCCGTGGACGTCGGCATTGTCGATGCGGATCTCGACATTGTCGGCCATCGGCACGCCGGTGGTGTCGGGGTCGACCTTGCCCTCGGGATGCAGCGTGTAAGCCCCCAGCAACTCGGTCTGGCCGTAGAGCGTGCGCAGCGGCACGCCCATGGCCTGGAAGAACTTGAACGTGTCGGGCCCGAGCGCGGCGCCGCCGGTGGCCGCCGAGCGCAGGCGGGTGAAACCGAGCCGGTCGCGCAGCGCGCGGAACAGGATCGCATCGGCGAAGCCGGAGCGCTTGCCTTGTTCGAGCGCGGCGAGACCGGACTTCATGCCGATGTCGAACAGGCGCTGCTTGAACGGCGTCGCGTCCATCACCTTGGCGCGGACGTCGGCGGCGATCGTCTCCCAGACGCGGGGCGCGAACAGCACGAACGTCGGCGCGATCTCGCGCAGATCATTCATCATCGTGTCCGGCTCTTCGACGAAGTTGATCTTCATCCGGCAGAGCAGGCCTTTGCCGAGCACATAGACCTGTTCCATGATCCACGGCAGCGGCAGCACGGAGACGTACTCGTCGTCGGGGCCCTTCGGGTCGAAGGCGAGATAGGTCGCGCAGTGCCCGAGCACGCGGCCGGCAGCGAGCATCGCGAGCTTTGGATGCGACGTCGTGCCCGACGTGGTGCAGAGAATCGCGACGTCCTCGCCCTTGGTCGCATCCACGAGGCGATCGTAGAGGTCCGGTTCGCGGGTCGCGCGGGCGCGGCCGAGTTCGGCGAACTTCTCCGCCGACATCAGGCGCGGGTCGTCATATTTCCGCATGCCGCGCGGGTCCGAATAGATGACGTGCTTCAGTTTCGGCACGCGCTCGGCCAGCGCCAGCAGCTTGTCGACCTGCTCCTCGTCCTCGGCGAAGACGAGCTGGGCCTCGCCATAGTTGAGGAGATATGATGCCTCTTCGTCCAGCACATCGCGATAGAGCCCCAGGCTCAATCCGCCGATCGCATGGGTCGCCACTTCCGCCGCAACCCAGTCCGGCCGGTTGTCTCCGATGATGCCGATGACGTCGCCGCGGCCGAGGCCGAGTTCGACCAGCCCGAGCGCGAAGTCGCGCACGCGGGTCTGGTAATCGTTCCAGGTGAAGGGGCGCCAGAGGCCGAGATCCTTTTCACGCAGCGCGATCTCGTTGCCGTGCTCTCTGGCATTGAGCCGGAGCATTTTCGGATAGGTATCGGCCTGCGCGACGCGCCCTGCATAATCCATCATGCGGCGCACTCCGGAGCCTCGGGCTTGTCGTCGGGATCAGTGAGCACCTCGTCCTCTTCACCGAGATAGGCACGCTTGACGTGGGGATCGGCGAGCACAGCGGCCGGATCGCCTTCGGCGATCTTCTTGCCGAAATCCAGCACCATGACGCGATGGGAGATATCCATCACCACGCCCATGTCATGCTCGATCATCACCACCGTCATGCCGAACTCCTCGTTGAGATCGACGATGTAGCGGGCCATGTCCTCCTTCTCCTCGAAGTTCATGCCGGCCATCGGCTCGTCGAGGAGGATGAGGCGCGGCTCCAGTGCCATGGCACGGGCGAGCTCGACGCGCTTGCGCAGGCCGTAGGAGAGGGTGCCGGCTTGCGCTTTCCGCACCGACTGGAGATCGAGGAAGTCGATGATCTCCTCGACCTTGCGGCGATGTTCGAGCTCTTCCTTGCGCGCGCCGGTGAGCCAGTACAGCGAGCCCGTGAGGAAATTGTTCTTCAGCAGGTGATGGCGGCCGACCATGATGTTGTCGAGCACGCTCATGTGGTGGAACAGGGCGAGGTTCTGGAAGGTGCGGCCGATGCCGAGTTTGGGGCGCGCATTCGGCGTCAGGCCGGTGATGTCACTGCCCTGGTAGAACAGCTGGCCTTCGGTCGGCTTGTAGCGACCGGAAATACAGTTCACGATCGAGGTCTTGCCGGCGCCGTTGGGACCGATGATCGAGAACAGCTCGCCTTCCCTGATGGCAAAGCTGACATCGGTCAGCGCGCGGACGCCGCCGAACCGCAGGGACACGCCGCGCACTTCGAGACTGGTAGCCACCAAACAAATCCCTCCCGGTGATGGCGCGTTCAGCGGCGCTCTTCGTCCGTTCCTCTCGGGCGATCCTAGTACGGTCGTGCCGGTGAGGCCATGCAGCACATGGTCCCGACCGGAGCCGCGCCACTTTCGCACCCGTTTGGGATCAAAAGCCGCAACACCCGAGGTGGCTCTCAATAGGGGAAAGCGCTATTTTGAAATGTCTCCGGCCTGACAATTCTGCGACAAAGTTTTTCGGGCAGCAGCCACATCCATCTTTCGTAGGATGGTGGTCGGAACGATCGTGCTGCAGTGCAGCAGGCGGATGGAGTGACGAAACGGTGCGGCTGGCTTCGGGGTCATGATTTCAGAGGATCAACTGAAGCGCGTCGCCGCGTGGTCGCGCGAGCTCACGCCGGCGGAGATCGAGGTCGCCCGCGCCGGGATCACAGAGCGGTCCTACGGCACCGGCGAGACCGTGTTCATGCGCGGCGACAAGTTCGACTATTGGGCCGGCATGGTGAGCGGCCTCGCCCGCATGGGCGGGGTCTCGCGCGACGGCAAGGAGACGAGCCTTGCGGGGCTTACGGCGGGCGCCTGGTTCGGCGAGGGCAGCGTGCTCAAGAACGAGCTGCGCCGCTACGACGTGGTCGCACTGCGCGTCAGCCGCGTCGCCCTGATGGAGCGCAGCGCCTTCATGTGGCTGTTCGAGAACAGCGTCGGCTTCAACCGCTTCCTGGTGCGCCAGCTCAACGAGCGGCTCGGCCAGTTCATTGGCATGCTCGAGGTCAACCGGACGCTGGATGCGACCTCTCGGCTTGCCCGGAGCATTGCCTCGCTGTTCAACCCGATCCTCTATCCGGAATCGACTGCGCATCTGGAGATCACCCAGGAGGAGATCGGGGCGCTCTCCGGCATGTCGCGCCAGAACGCCAATCGCGCGCTGAACCGGCTCGAGAAGGAGGGGCTGCTGCGCCTCGAATACGGTGGCGTCACCATCCTCAATGTCGAGCGGCTGCGCGGCTACGGGGATTAGAGCGTTTTCGAGCGAACGATTTATCGGAACGGGGCCCTAGCGGGCATTGGCGGGCGCGTGCACCGGCCAGAGGTCGGCGCGCCAGCGGATCGCGATGGCCAGCATCGCGATGAAGCCTCCGGCGGCGTAGAGCGACCCCGTCGCCGAAAAGCCGATGAGGTCGATCAGGCTGCCGGCCGTGAGCAATCCGATCGGCAGACCGTAGATCACCATCATGCGCACGCCCATGACGCGCCCGCGCAGGTGCGCGCTGGCGGTCCGCATCAGGATCACGGCAGCCGAGATCATCGACAGGCTCTGGGCGATGCCGGCCAGCACGAGGCAAGCCATGGCCACGGGCATGGTCTTGATTTCGACGAACAGCAGCAGCAGCGTGTACCAGGCCAGCGTGGCGCCGATCAGGAGCCGGGCAATGCGCAGGCCGCCGACCAGGCTTAGCGTGACGGAGCCGATCAGCGAGCCCAAGGCGAAGCTCGCCGAGAGATAACCGAGGCCGGTCTGGTCGGTATGAAAGATGTCGCGCGCGATGTAGGGCAGCAATCCATTGGTCAGCGGAAACGCGGTGAGATTGACAAGGAACGCGACGCAAAGCGCGGCCAGCATTGCCGGCCCGTTCCAGGAATACACGATGCCTTCCTTGAGATCACGCAGCAGTCGCGAGCCCGAATGGCTCCCGGCCGCGCGATGCGCGGCGGACTTTGCCGGCCGGGTCAGGCACAGCATCAGGAGGGCGGCCACGACATACAGGCAGGCGATCACTGCATAGACCTTGCCGATCCCGAAGGTCGCGAACAGTCCGGCTCCCGTCAGCGCCCCGGCGATGCGCGCGCTGTCCTGGGTCGTGCGTGACAGACTGATCGCCCCCACCAACAGCTCGGCCGGCATGATGTCGGCGAGAAGTGCGCTGCGAAGGCCGAGATCCGAGGAGCGGATCAGGCCCATGATCGTCACGATGATCATCACCTTGAACGGCGCCAGATGCCCGGTCAGCGCCAGCACCATGATGGTCGAGGCGAGGACCGTATAGGTGAGACGCAGCACGACAAGAAGATCGCGGTGACCCATGCGATCACCGACCATCCCGAGCACCGGAGCAATCAGCGTTCCGACATATTGCAGCGACGCCAGAACGGTGAGCAGCAGCACCGAGCCTGTCTCGACCAGGATGTACCAGCCGAGCACCAGCGTCTCGATCTCGAACGCCCAGGAGGTGAGCAGGTCCGACGGCCACTGAAAGCGATAGTTGCGGATGCGGAATGGTGCGAGCGCCGAACGCCGTGCGGCTGGGCTCACAACGCGATGACGCCTGTCACGGCGATTCCCTTACTCTTCTTATTTGTCATTTCCTCAGCAGGGTAGTACCGGCGATGCGGGTGTCAATTGGTGCCACTGCATGCGGCCATGCTTGCCGGCGACGTACTATGCGCCAGTGCACCCGCAGCATCGCCGCGCCGTTGGACCTGTTGCTGGGAGGGGGTAGACCGGTCGCCCGCTTGCTCTTCCGCCTCGCCGAGGCCATTCTGGCCCACATCGTGGGCCATCCGGTATGGCCCAGCAGATCGCGCCATCGCGGCTTCCGCGAGGTCTTGGGCCATGAAGTGCTCGGGTTGCGGTTTCGAGGTCCAGAGCGGCTTTGCCTTCTGCCCGAAGTGCGGCACGAAGCAGCCGAACGCATGCCCTGGCTGCGGCTTTCCATGCGCGCCGGATTTCGCCTATTGCCCGAAGTGCGGCGTCCTCGTCTGCGAGGTCCCGACGGGCGGAGCGCAGGCATCGGCGCGGACGAGCCCGACGACCGCTCCGATCCGTTCCTCCTCTCCGCCGCTCGTGCCGAGGGCGGAGGCTCAAGCCGAATTTGGACCTCGCTCGGGTGAGGTCGAGGGCGAAGCGAACCGCCGCACCATCACCGTGCTGTTTGCCGATCTCAGTGGCTTTACCGCGATGAGCGAGCGGCTCGATCCAGAGGTCATGCAGTCGCTCCAAAACGAATTGTTCGAGGAGTTGACGGCCGCGGTGCAAGGCTTCGGCGGTTTCGTGGACAAATTCATCGGCGATGCGCTGCTTGCCCTGTTTGGTGCGCCGACGGCGCACGAGGACGATCCGGAACGGGCGGTCCGCGCTGCCCTCGACATGATCGGGCGGACGGCGCGCCTCAGCGAACGTGCGAAGGCGTATGCCGGTTCACCGCTTCAGCTCCATGTCGGCATCAACACCGGACACGTCGTCGCGGGCGGGCTCGGTGTGGGCGCTGCCAAATCCTATTCGGTGACCGGCGATACGGTGAATACCGCCCAGCGACTGCAGTCGATGGCGGCTCCGGGCGAGGTGCTGGTCGGACCGTTGACCCACCGTCTGACGCGGCATGCGTTCTCCTACGACTCGCTTGGCGAAGTCTCGCTCAAGGGCAAGATGGGCACCGTATTGGTCCACCGTCTGAAGGAGCCGCTCGATACGCCCCGTGCGGCGCGAGGCCTCGACATGCTGGGCCTCAATGCGCCGCTGATCGGCCGTGACGCCGAGGTTGCGCGCATGATGGGCAGCCTTGATCTGGCGTGCGGCGGCGCGGCTCAACTGGTGCGGCTGGTCGGTGAAGCCGGCATCGGGAAAACGCGCCTGGTCAGCGAATTCGTCGCCCGCATCCGCGACGAGGATCGTTTCGCAGGCGTGGCGATCCGGCAGGCAGCTTGCTCGCCGCTCGGCGAACAATCCTACGGCGCGCTCGCCGCCGTGCTGCGCAGCGCCTATGGCATCGCGCAGAAGGCCGGCGCCACAGAGGCGGAGGCGAAAGTCGCCGAAGCGCTGGCGGAGCTTGGCCTCGCGACCGACGAGGCCGACCGCCTGATGCCCCTCTATCTGCACGTGCTCGGCCTCGGCGACCCCAACGCCGCGCTCAGGCATGTCGAGCCCGAACAGCTCCGCCGGCAGATATTCTTCGCGATTCGCACCGTCTTCGAACGCCGCCTGGCCCTGTCGCCGCTGTTGATCATCGTCGAGGACCTGCATTGGGCTGATGCGGTGTCGCTTGAAGCGTTGCGGTTCCTGACGGACCGGCTGGAGCGGACGCGCCTGATGCTGCTGTTTACGCATCGGCCGATGCTGGAACTGGATCAGTTCGGCTCGAGCAGGATCAGTCACACAACCCTTCGGCTGCCTCAGCTCGGCGATGCTGATGGACAAAGGCTGCTCGCGGCCTACTTCAGTCAGGGCTGGTGCGAACCGCCGGGGCGTCTGTTCAGTCGCATCCTCGACCGCGCCGGCGGCAATCCGCTTTTCCTCGAGGAGATCATACGCGGCCTCATCGAAGCCGGCACCTTGGGGCGCGACGGCGCGCAGTGGCGGATAACGTCCGATGATGCCGCCGCCGATATTCCGGCGAGCATTCAGGCGTTGTTGCTGGCGCGCCTCGACCGGTTGCCGCATCAGGTGCGCCACCTGGCACAGGAAGCGGCGGTGATCGGTCCGCGTTTTGATGTCGCGGCTCTCGCTGCGGCGGCAACCGAGCCGGCAAGGGTCGAGGTCGGGCTCGAACTTCTGTGCGACGCGGAAATCATCGAGGAGATCGCGGGATCGAACTCGATTTCGTTGCGGACCTACCGCTTCACGCAAACCCTGCTTCAGGACGTGATCTATCAAAATCTGCTTCTGCAGCGGCGGATCGAGCTTCATGGAAGGATTGGTGCCGCACTGGAGCGGCTCCATGGCAACGAGCCCGAGCGCCTCGAAGATCTCATCCTGCTCGGACATCACTTCAGTCTGAGCGCGAGCAAGCCGAAAGGCGCGCGCTATCTGCGCGTGGCCGGTGATCGCGCAGGCGCCAGCTATGCCAATGACGATGCGCTTCGCTTCTACCAGCAGTCCCTTGCCGTGTTGTCGGCCGGCAGTGAAGGAGAGCCGGAACGCCTCGTCCTGCACGAGCGCATTGCCGACCTCTGCCGCGTGGCCGGGCGCCGAAGTACGGCCGAGGAGCATTATCGATGTGCGCTGGAGGGACACCGCACGGCGGAAGAGCGCATCGGCGAAGCGCGGATTCTTCGCAAGCTCGGCCAGTTGTTTTGGGACGCCGGCAAGCGCGTCAGGGCGGAAACGCACTACGCAGATGCGGCTGAGCGGCTTGGCGGGACCGACGCGCCGATCGATTGGGCGCACCTCTTGCAAGAGCGCGGTCGTCTCGCCTTTCGCGTGGGTGATCACGTCGCCGCCGCAAGATGGGCAGACGAGGCGCTCGGCTATGCCCGGTCTGTACCGCCGGACGCGGACGAGCGGGTCGGGCTCGAAGCGGCTCGTGCCATTGCGGAGGCCCTCAATACCAAGGGGGTCGCGCTGGCGCGGCTTGGACGATACCCGGAGGCGGTGCGCGAGGTGGAGCAAAGTGTCGCGGCAGCGGAAGCCGCAGGCCTCCTCAACGTGGAGTGTCGCGGCTACACCAACCTTGGCGTGCTCTACACGCTCGTCGATCCGGCGCGAGCCATCGAGGTCTGCCGGCGCGGGCTCGATGTCGCGCATCGTATCGGCGATCTCGGCTTTGTGGCGCGCCTCCTTGCGAATTATGCCGTTGCCTGTTGCACATTCACGGACCGGTGTAGCGGCGAGGGTGTTCCGGCCGCCGAAAAGGCGATCGAGATTGACCGTGCGCTCGATCAGCGCGAGCATCTGCCGGTACCCTTGATCGTGCTCGGGCAGATCCACCAATGCCATTTCCGGCCCGATCTGGCCGCGCGCTGCTACCACGAGGCGATCGAGGTCGCGACTGAGACCGGTGAGCCGCAGCAGCTTTTTCCGTGCTATGATGGTCTTGCGACCTTGAACCTTGATCGAGGCGACATGCCGGAGGCCGAGCGTTATTTCGCGATGGCCCATGATGTCTGTAACCGGCACGGGCTCGATCCCGCAGGGCTGATCGTACTGCCGTTTCTTGACTAGCCAATATGAGGGAGTTCAACCATGTCAGGCCGTGATGTCGATGGACCGCTTCAACCGGGCGATCGCGCACCGAACGTCGTGCTGGATGCCATCACACGCACAGGAAAGATCGCGCTCGAGGATTACCGCGGGCATAGTCCGATATTGGTCGGCTTGTTCAGGGGCCTGCACTGCCCGTTCTGCCGGCGCCATATCGCGGCGCAGGCCCAGCTTGACGGCGCGCTGCGCGGAAAGGGCGTCGAAAGTCTCACGGTCGTCAATACGCCGACCGACCGGGCGCGGCTCTACTTCCGCTATCATCCTCTGCCCAACCTGCTCGCAGCGTCCGACCCCGAGCGGCTCTCGCATCGCGCGTTCGGCCTGCCCAATCTCGAGTTCACGGAAAACGAGACCGAGTGGCCGCGCAAGGTCGCCATGGGCGTCGTCATGAGCATGCAAGTCGACATGCCCGGCGAATTGCCCGGCCCGATGAACCGGCCTGCGGCCGCCGAGTATCTCAACAACAAGGACGGCTACGAGATGACCGAAGCCGATCAACGCATGGCGGCGAGCGGCACAGGCCAGCTGTTCGGCCAGTTCCTGCTCGATCGGGAAGGGATCGTGCGCTGGACGTTTACCGAGGTTCCGGACGGCGGCCAGCGCATGTTCGGAGCGCCGAGCCATCAGGAGCTGATGTCGGCCGTCTCACAAGTGGCAAGCTAACGCAAAGAAGATCAGCCCGCCGTCCTCGGCCGTTTCTCCGCCAGCGCCGCTGCCATCGCCGAGATCAGCGGCCGCATGAAATAGGCCTCGTCCGGGGGCGAGATGTCGGTGCGCAAACCATGCGCGGCGAGTTCGCCCGAGACTGCCGGTCCGACTGAGGCGATCAGTGTCCGCTCGAGTCCCGCGCGCAGCTTCGCCTCGCTGCCATGCGCCTGGGCCGCCTCGATCAGCCGGCGGACCTGGCCGAGATTGGTGAGCGCGATGGAATCGATGCGTCCCTCCGCCATGTCATCGATGGCGGCGACGATGTTGGCGTCCGCAGCCCTCGAGTCATAGGCATAGGGCAACACGGTGTCGACCTCGGCGCCTTGCGCGGCCAGTGCGCCGGTCAGTGCGCTGTG
This sequence comes from Bradyrhizobium sp. T-1, assembly GCF_053592855.1. Taxonomy (NCBI): domain Bacteria; kingdom Pseudomonadati; phylum Pseudomonadota; class Alphaproteobacteria; order Hyphomicrobiales; family Nitrobacteraceae; genus Bradyrhizobium; species Bradyrhizobium sp. T-1. The sequence continues at coordinate 2,939,639 of NZ_CM132115.1, forward strand.
GTCCTTGTCCGGATAAAGCTGAAGGCCGAGGCGATGTCCCTTCAAGTCAAGCCTGGCGAGCATCTCGATCACGCCCTCAGTGGTCGGTTTCTCGGTGGTCTGCTGCGCCTCGAGCGAGATTTCGCGCAACGCCTTGCCGGGCTTCGGGCCGCGGGTGAATTTTCGCGATTTGGCGAGCGCCCCGACAAAGGCCTGGTCCAACGCGCGGGTGCGCGCGAGCTTCATGATCCGCCGCAGGCCTTCGCCGGTCATCAGCACGAGGTCGTCGAGCGGTTTGTCGATGGCACGACGGATCCAGGCCTCGACCGGGGCGGGGTCCGGCGCATCCTGGATGGCGAACATCGGACATTGCACGACCTCGGCACCCTGTTCGGCCAGGAGCTTCGAGAACTGCGCCTCCTCGCGGGTTTCGAGGATCAGGATGCGGGTGCCGGTCAAACGGTCGGCCATGGGCGTGCTCCGGTGCAGTGGGCGCTTCATCCTGCCTCCTGGCGTGGGATTGGCGCAAGGTCACCAGCGATGATACAGCAAGCCATGCGAGAGTTCCTCAGAATAGCCGTCGCTGTGGTAGCGGTCCTGGCTGCCTATTTCGGATACGTGTATCTGCACCGGCTGGAGTTCTTCGAGCCGCGGGTTCGCGACGCACGCATGCTGATGAGCGTTCTGGACAACTATTACACGGCAAAGGGAGCTTATCCGGCTCTTTATCCGGTTCTGCAGAAATATGATGTCCCCGTTGCCGTGGTCCTTGAGGTGCTGGCGGACAGCAGCGTGGACTTTGGCTCCCGCGTCAAATTCAACGATCCCGACCGGGCGGCCCGCTACGTATCGGTCGATGGCAAGAGCTACGGGCTGCTCTATCACTTCGAAAAGCCCGGTCTGCCCCCGACGTGCATCGTGGAGGTCGGCGCCCGCAATACGGGCTGGTGGGGACAGCCGCCATCGTGCCCTTGGTAACATGGCAGTCATCTAAGAGGTTGGCCCGGCGACGCGCCCGGTGATAGAGCAGGGGTGCGAATCCAGGTTATCCAAGGCCCTTGCCCAAAGTTTAGTCAGCGCCATGCCCGATCATCAATATGTTCTGACCCTGTCCTGTCCGGATCGCCCCGGCATCGTCTCGGCGGTCTCGACCTTTCTGGCCCATAATGGGCAGAACATTCTCGACGCCCAGCAGTTCGACGACGTCGAGACCAAGAAGTTCTTCATGCGCGTCGTGTTCACCGCGGCCGATCTTGCCGTGGAATTGTCCGCGCTCCAGACCGGCTTTGCCGCGATCGCCGAGCGTTTCGGCATGGAGTGGCAGATGCGCGACCGCGCCGCGCACCGCAAGGTGACGCTGCTGGTGTCGAAGTCCGACCACTGCCTGGTCGACATCCTCTATCGCTGGCGCACCGGCGAATTGCCGATGACCTTGGCTGCGATCGTCTCCAACCATCCGCGCGAGGTCTATGCCGGGCTCGATTTCGGCGGCATCCCGTTCCACTATCTGCCTGTTACCAGGGAGACCAAGAGCGAGCAGGAGGCGCAGATTCTCGATCTCGTCGCCAAGACCGGAACCGATCTGGTGGTGCTCGCCCGCTACATGCAGATCCTGTCGGATGATTTGTCGGCCAAGCTGTCCGGCCGCTGCATCAACATCCATCACTCGTTCCTGCCGGGCTTCAAGGGCGCAAAGCCCTATCACCAGGCCCATGAGCGCGGCGTGAAGCTGATCGGCGCAACCGCGCACTACGTCACGCGCGATCTCGACGAAGGTCCGATCATCGATCAGGACGTCGAGCGCATCAGCCACCGCGATACGCCGGAAGATCTGGTCCGCAAGGGCCGCGATATCGAGCGCCGCGTGCTGGCGCGGGCGATCCGCTATCACCTCGACGACCGCGTCATCCTCAACGGCCGCAAGACGGTCGTGTTCGTGGATTGAAGATCTTGCAGCCCGATCAGGCCAACGCCTTGCCGGGGTCCGGCTCCGCGAACGGGGGCTGGTCGATACGCCCGATCCTGGCGGTCCTGATTGTGCTGTCCGTTGCCGTATTCTGCGTCTCAGCTGCGAATGTTTCCAAGCTCTATCCTGAATATCAAATCGTGTACGGGTCCGCCGCGCTGACATCGGCGCTGATGGCGGTCGCGCTGTTTGCACCCGCATTTCTGCTCTTCGTCGTTGCCGAGTTCAGTATCGGCTACTTCGTGGGTTTCTACCTCTGCTCCATGGTGCTGGGCTATCTGTGGCTGAGCTTCTTCTCGCTCCGCGCCTATGACCACGAGGCTGCACGGCTGTCCGCTGCCGCGTCGGCGATTGTCTTTCTCCTGCCCGTGCTGTTCCTGCGATCGTCCTTGCCGCAGATTCGAATGCTGTCGGTCAAATCGTTCGATCGCCTGCTCCTGGTTCTCTTCCTGGTTTGCGCGGCGACTGTCGCCGTCGGGGCGGCTTACAATTTCAGATTTGTGTCACCTGACAATGCGTCCCTGCTACGGACCGACGCGCTGCCAACCAGCGTGAATTATCTGATCGGCATCACTTCGGGCTCGCTGCTGCCGTTCCTGTTCGCGTACTGCGTCGCGCGGAATTCGTTTTGGCGGGCCGGTGCGGTCGTGCTGCTGATGCTGCTCTACTACCCGATCGCCGTCAGCAAGATGGCTTTCTTCGCGCCGGCCTGGTTGATCGTTCTCGCCTTGCTCGCAAGATTGTTCGAGGCGAGGGTGGTTGTTGTTCTGTCGTTGTTGTTGCCGATCGTTGCCGGAGTTTTGCTCTTCACCTTCCTCGGGGGCATTGGTCCGGTCGTTCGGTTTGCGGGGGCCTACCATTTCATCGTGAACTTCCGATTGCTCGCGGTCCCGTCGCTCGCACTCGACCTCTACAACGAATTTTTCGCCAGTCACGAGCTCACCCATTTCTGCCAGATCAAGGTGTTGAAGCCGTTCATCGCCTGCCCCTATCAGGATCAGTTGGGGGTCGTGATGCTGAAGTATTTCCCCGGAGGCGGAACCTACAACGCCTCCCTGTTCACCACCGAGGGGATCGCCTCCGTGGGCATGCTCTATGCGCCGGTCACGGTCTTCCTTTGCGGCATGGTGATCGCTTTCGGAAACCGGGCATCGGCTGGCCTGCCGGCGTCTTTCGTTCTGGTATCGGGCGGCATGCTCGTGCAGAACCTCCTGAACGTTCCGCTTTCAACGGCCCTGCTGACGCATGGCGGGGCTCTGCTCTTCCTGCTCTGGTACCTGATGCCGCGGGACGCCTTGCCTGCCAGCGGCAAGTAACCTCCGCGCAAGCAGCCGACGAACCCCGCGCTGCGGAATTGTCGGTGCGAGCAAGGCGACGCGCGTCAGGCGCGTAATGGCTCCGCCTCGAACGAAGCACGCTTCTTCAGGAGCAGGCCGAGGAGCAGCGGCCACACGATCTGAATGCCTATGCTGGTCGTCGCAATCATGTTGTCGAACAGATTGTAAACGACGAACGTATTGAGGAGCGCAAGAGAGGGAACTGCGAGCGGCGATGTGCGGATCACGCCGATATAGGCGTACAGAATGAAGATGAAGACAGCGAACGTCGTCAGGACGCTGAACCATCCGAAGAAGATCCATGATCGGCTGAACACGCTCGAAACGTTGAAGTTATCTGAAAATTCGGGGATGTTCCTGTCCGGACTGACGCCGAGCCTGGGCAGGATCCGATGCGAGATCGCATCCGGCAGAAGTTCGCTCACGGCGTATTCTGGAATCTTCTTCAGATCGTATGGTGGCTTGACGGTCGAGACGGCGTACTGAAAATTCGCAAGCGGGCCAGTTGAATAGAGAAACAGCCAAAACGCGACTGGTCCGAGGTTTGATCCGTGGAATGCTTCAGTCGCGTGCCCCAGGCCATTGACATTACCGCTTCGTGCTTCGCCAAATTTGGCGGCACCAAAGAGCAGCAGTGTTCCGAGGGCGACCATACTCACGACATGGCTCACTCGGATGCGCGGGAGATAAATAAGGAAGACGAAAACCCAGGACGTCAGCACGATCAGTGCGGGTCCCCGGTAGACGATCGAAAGAAGGAAGATGATTGGAAGCGTAGCCTCGCCAAGATAGCGCCAGCGCACGCGGCCGGTCTCATAGAGGAAGTCGGCGAAGCGGATGGTGGAGAACACGCTGCCGAACGTGACCGCGAAAACATGCAGCGAGGGCATACCCTTGAAGGACGTGTAGTGAAACTGCCCGCGGATCATGTCGATCAGGGGCACGCTGCCGGCATAAGCAAGATCGGCGGCAAAGCAGGCGAGAGGCACGGCGACCGCCCAGCCCGGCAGGAGGCCTGCACGGTAGGCCCTTATCGAACGAACCCGGGGTTGCACCAGCCAGCCTGCGACGCCCGCAACGACAAAGCTGAACGCGAAGAACAGCACCAAGCCCCGCGTCGTCGGGGGATATATCTCGGACCATCCCAGCTGATAGATCGCAAGAGCGCTGCCAAAAGTAAGGATGTAGATCAAGAACGGATTGGCGAGCATTGAAGCGGCTTCCTCTGAGTGGCCGCGAACCTATCCTCGTACCACAGGCTGAATCAAGCCTCGCTTAGCCACGGCACGGCCACAACTGAGGCAGATCTATCCAAACCGAACCGCAATCTTGTGACACGATTGACCTCGTGAAAGCGTGTCTCTCGATGGCATTCTTGCCGTGCAGGGCGCCCATGATGAATGAACGAGATGTTCGGACCAGAAGGAGCCAAGTTGAGCAACTCAATTGCGCTCATGCAACTTGCATTTGTGTCGACGTTGGGGATATCAAAGCTGGCCGCTGAATTCTGTCCCGTGCCGAAAAGCGGTCTTTTGGTGAGACGCTCGAGATTGAGTACGATATTCTCAGCAGCGTGCTGCGCGCGACCGTGGATTCAATAGTGTGCCGAGCTTTAGTGTTATCCTACCGGTTCGCAACGGCTGGCCGTATGTCCAGGACTGTGTCCAAAGCATTCTGGCCCAGACTTACCCGGATTTCGATCTCATCGTCCTGGACAATCAGAGCACTGACGACACCGTTCCCTGGCTGAAGTCCCTGGGAGACAGTCGCATTCGGCTGTACGGGTCGTCGTCGTCGCTTTCGATCGTCGATAGCTGGGCGCGGGCTGTCGGGGTCGAGAAGCGCGAATACATGACGTTGATCGGCCACGACGATCTGCTCGATCCCGATTTCCTCTTGACCATCAATCGCGCCATCGGACGGTTCCCCGACGCGAAGCTCTATCAGACCGGCTTTCGCTTCATCGACACGGTCGGCCAGACGATTCGCGCCTGTCGCCCGGTCCCTGAACGAGAGACCCCCGCGCAATATTTGGAAGGCCGGCTCACGTACCAGCGCGACGTCAGCGGGACCGGCGTCGTCATGCGATCGGCTGATTATGATCGGATCGGCGGCATTCCACATTTCGAGCGGCTATTCTTCGCGGATGATGCCCTGTGGTTGTCCCTGATGCAGGGGGGCTACAAGGCGTTCGATCCGGCCGACCTCTGCGCGATCCGAATGCACCCGCGGAAGGAATCGACCACGCAGCCGTCGGCCTGGCCTTCTTTGCTGTCCGGGCTCAATCAGTTCGCGGATTTCCTCGACGTCTACGTCCAGTCGGATAGCGACGCACAGGCCGTGGTGTCGAAGCACGCTGCCGGCTTCATGCTGAGATATCATCGAAACCTGTACATCCTGGCGCTGTTGGAGGCGTGCCAGATGGGCCGCAGGATCGATGCTGCGGCCGCGGACAAGCTCGTCGCATCGCTTGGCAAGCGCGAGCCCGCGATGGCTGCCTCGATCCGGGCGTCGCTCCCGCTCAAGCTCATCGAGGCGCTCAACATGTCGCCAATGCGGCGAACGGCGGTTCCGCTGTGGGAGCTGTACCGTCGCTTCTGGATGCACGCGGAATGAGCCGGCGGGCGCTCGTCCGCGAATTGGCGGGAGGAGCCCTAAGGCGAGTTTTAAGGCGCGGCGGCTGAATGCCGCTCACCGTCCGGCCGTCGGACCCGGGCGCTCCATGTCGTGATGTTCAGTTTTTTTCGCACCATCAACAGACATGCGACATCCATCGCGGCGAGGCAGAAAGCGGTGCTGGAAGCAGCTCCGACGGCTCCATACGAGGGCACCAGCACCAGATTGCCAATGACGTTGGCGACGGCCGTCGCCCCGATGATGTTGCGCATTTGCTTGCCGTGGCCGGTCATGATGAGCAGCGTTTCGACCGGTCCGATTGCGATCATGACCAGCTGCCCAAGCGCCAGGATCCGCAGTGGCCAGGCTCCCTGTTCGAATTGTGGACCGAAGAATCCCAGAACGATCTCCGGGAAAATCAGAAGAGCCAATATGACCGGGAGTGTGGCCGCCAGCATCGAGAACGTGCATTGACGCGCCAGCCGTGCCAGCGCCGCATCGTCGTGCTGAGCGTGCAGGGCCGCAAATTGCGGTCCGGCAACGCTGTTCACCGACGCCATCACGAATGTCGTCGTCAGGATCGTGAGCCGCCGCGCCACACCGTAGAAGCCGACTTCGCTGGGATCAGCATAGCTGCCCAGAGCCAGAATATCGGTCCAGTTCATCGCCAGATATCCAAAGCTCACGAACAGCAACGGCATGCTGGTTCGCAGCAGGAGCCGTATGTCGAACGCGCCTTGCTGCCGCCAGATGCCGGGCCGGCGCCGGCTCCAGAGCACGAAGCCGACGAGCATGCAAGCAAAGGCCACGACAACGTAGGTGATCATCACTGCCTGGAAATCGATCGCGGCGAGATACCAGAGGACCACGCCCCCGATCAGCAACACGAGGGGCGGCAGCATCGAGTGGATCAAGGTGCCGGTCCCGGGAGCGCCAATTCCCTTGTAGAACTCGGCCTGGATCGCCCGCACCGCGACGGGTGCGAACGACAGAACCACCAGCGGAAGCATGGCTTGGAGTTCGCCGGCTCTGTTTCCCCCGAGGCCGATCAGGGAAACGATCAGCCATGCGGGGATGGCAATGATGATTGCGGCGCCCACGGCGAGCCCGAGGCTTCTTCGGTAGAGCGCCGCGAGGCCGGCCCGGTCGCCTTGCGTGTTGGTGATGGCCGTGAAGCGCAGAACGGCGCTCTCCATGCCGAGGCGCGAGACCGTCGCCCCGATATCAATAATGGTCGTCGAGATGAAATAGAGCCCGACGCCGGAGGCGCCAATCACGCGGGCAAGCAGCACATTGAACAGGAACGAGAAGCCCGCACCGGCAACCAGCGCGGAAAATACACTGGCAGCCCCAATGGAGTTGCGGTTCAAGTACCGGCGAAAAGTCTTCATTTGACTCCGGAAAGAAGACGGCGTCCTGGCCGTCCGTCACCTGGGCTTGCGCTGTGATGGCTGAGAATCGAGAGCCGAGAGCTGACGCCGGTCTCTGAGATCGTCCGCGGCGGAACATACGGGGGTAAGAAACCGCCGACAAGCACTGAATCGGGTTGGCGATGGTCCGCCTCTTGTGTAGGTCAACAGCGAGGTGCGGGATGCCGCATCGATGGATACAGGAACGGCCGTGCGGGACGTAGGGGTCATCTATCTTTGTCGCTTCGCCGAGGGAGAGCGACCGGTCCGTCGCTTCCTGGAGAGCTATCTTGCTCATCCCGCCGGCCGAGATCACGATCTGATTGTCGTCTTCAAGGGATTTCCTGATCAGCAAAGTCTGGCGAGGGCGAATGCGCTGTTTGCCGGCGTTCCCATCAACGCCGTGGAGGTCGACGACCTCGGCTTCGACGTTGGCGCCTACGTGAAGGCAGCCAGGCTCGTGCTCAACCGCCGTCTCTTGTTCCTCAATACGTTCAGCCAGATTTTGGCTGACAACTGGCTCGAGTATTTCGATCGGGCCTTGGACCGCCCTGAAGTCGGAGTGGTCGGTGCGACGGGTTCCTGGGCAGCTAATACTGCCGGCCCGGAGGCCACGGTGGTTTTCCTGGTGCGAAGGATGCTGGGCTTGCCGGCCACGCTTCATCAATCCATCGAGCACGTGCAGCCGGAGGGCGGCACCGCTCACGCGGGCAGGGCAAGTGCCGCCAGGCTGTATCTCTCCGCACCGTTCGACTACGCGGTCAGGTATTATCGCTTCGGTCGATTTCCCAACCCCCATCTTCGAACGAACGCGTTCATGATGGATCGGGCTCGCTTCCTTGCCCTCGAATTGCCAAGCTTCAAATCGAAATCCGACACCTACGGATTCGAGAGCGGTCGCCGCTCGATGACGAAGCAGATCCTGACGCAGGGCTTACAGCCAGTTGTCATCGATCGGCAAGGCAGGGTTTATCGCATTCCGGAATGGAGATCGTCTTTCACATTCAGGGCTGGGGAGCAGGAAAACCTTATCGTTGCGGACAATCGCACCGTGAATTTCAGCGAGGCAGGCCCTGCCCATCGCCAATATCTGGAGAAGCTCAGCTGGGTTCATCCCTGGAACTGGGACGACGACAGGCCCCCGCCGCCCAGATTCAGCTGATCGAAGCCCATCGCACTCGCGCACCGCGCCCGCAAATCGAGGTCGCCGGTTGCCAAAAATGGCTGGCGGAGCTGTGCATTGACCAGAACTATCGATTAGTGTTCCGGTATTGACAATCCGCGTCAATTCCACGCACTACCTGCCCTATCAGGGCAAACCGGATACTACTTGTGAAAGCCGTTATTCTAGCAGGCGGGCTCGGGACCAGAATTTCCGAGGAGACTTCCGTCAAACCGAAACCGATGGTCGAGATTGGCGGCCGTCCGATCCTGTGGCACATCCTGAAGTTGTATTCAGCGCACGGCGTCAACGACTTCGTGATTTGCTGCGGCTACAAGGGCTACGTGATCAAGGAGTATTTTGCGAACTACTTCCTGCATATGTCCGACGTCACGTTCGACATGACGCAAAACCACATGGAAGTTCACCAGCGCAAAGCCGAGCCCTGGCGCGTCACGCTGATCGACACCGGCGACGACACCATGACCGGGGGCCGGTTGAAGCGCGTCGCCGACCATCTTAGGGGCGAAAACGCGTTTTGCTTCACCTATGGTGATGGCCTCAGCGACGTCGACATCCGCGGTTCGATCGACTTCCATCTCCGGCACGGCAAGCTCGCGACGATCACCGCGGTCACTCCGCCGGGACGATACGGCGCGCTGCAGCGGTCGGGAGATCGCGTGACGGCCTTTGCCGAAAAGCCTCGCGGCGACGGTGCCGTAATCAATGGCGGCTTCTTTGTGCTGTCGCCCGCCTGCATCGATCTCATCGCCAACGATCAGGTGTCCTGGGAGAACCAGCCCTTGATCGAGCTGGCCGCGCGCGGCGAGTTGATGGCCTATCCGCACCAGGGCTTCTGGCAGCCGATGGACACGCTCCGGGAAAAGAACTTGCTGGAAGAGCTGTGGGCGAGCGGCAAGGCGCCGTGGAAGATCTGGTAGATGACCGGGCAGATCAATCCCGATCCCTCATTCTGGGCGGGCCGGCGCGTCCTGCTGACGGGACATACCGGCTTCAAGGGGGCTTGGCTCGCGCTTTGGCTGCACCGGCTCGGAGCCCGCGTGACCGGCGTCAGCCTGCCGCCATCCACGACCCCCAGTCTTGCCGAGCTCGCCGGTGTCGATGAGCTGATCGAAGGTCATTCGATCGACATCCGCGACGCCGAGCTGCTCGCCGAGCGCGTTCGTGCCGCCAAGCCCGAAGTGGTGTTGCACCTCGCGGCACAGGCGCTGGTCCGGACGAGTTATCGCGAGCCGTTGCAGACGTTCGCAACCAACGTTCAGGGCACTGCGAACCTGCTGGAAGCCGTTCGTGCGACGCCGTCGGTTCGCGTGGTGGTCGCAATCACCACGGACAAAGTCTACCGCAACGTCGAGCACGTCTATCCCTATCGGGAGACAGATGCCTTGGGCGGGCACGATCCGTACAGCGCCAGCAAGGCTGCCGCCGAGATCGTCATCGCCAGTTATCGTGATGCCTATCTTGCCAACGCCGGCGTGGCGCTGGCCTCGGCCCGCGCCGGCAATGTGATTGGTGGCGGCGATTGGTCGGAGGACCGCCTGATCCCTGATGCGGTGCGTGCCTGGAGCACGAACCAGTCCCTGATCGTGCGGCGGCCGGATGCGTTCCGGCCCTGGCAGCACGTCCTTGAGCCGCTGGCGGGATATCTGCGGCTGGCCGAGCGCCTTTGGCTGAGCCCGGACCTCGCGGGTTCCTATAATTTCGGTCCTGACACGTCCGAAGCGGCCAGCGTCCGCCACGTCGTGGAGTTTGCCCGGCAAACCTACGGCAAGGGCGAGGTGACGTGGGGAGGGGGACAGGAAGGGCCTCATGAGGCCGGCTGGCTCGCGCTGGAGACAGCGAAGGTGCGGCATACGCTCGGCATCGCGCCGCGCTGGCCGCTTGGACAATCGGTCGAACGGACGTTGACCTGGTACCGGCGCTGCGAGGAGCGGCAGGACGCGCGAAGCCTCTGCCTTCAGGATATCGCGGACTTCGAGATGGTTGCCGCGCGGGGGCCGTCCGCATGAGCCGCTTCGTCATCACCGACACGCCGCTTGCAGGCCTGAAGCTCGTCGAGCGCGGCCGTCTATCGGACGCGCGCGGCTTTCTGAGCCGCCTGTTCTGCGCCGAGGAGCTGGCTGCGGCCGGCTGGAGCCAAGCTATCGCCCAGATCAATCAGACCCTGACCCGTGCGCGCGGCGCGGTGCGCGGCCTGCATTTTCAGCACCCGCCGCACGCGGAAATGAAGCTCGTCAACTGCATCCGCGGCAAGGTATTCGACGTGGCGGTGGACTTGCGCCGGGGCTCGCCGACATTCCTGAAATGGCACGGCGTGGAATTGTCCGAGGACAACGGCCGCGCGTTGCTGATCCCGGAAGGGTTTGCACACGGATTCCAGACGCTGATGCCGGACAGCGAGCTGCTCTATTTTCACAGTTGCGCCTATGCTCCGGCGAGCGAGGGCGCGATTCACGTTGAGGACCCGCGCGTCGGCATCGCGTGGCCGCTGCCGCTGGCCGAGTTGTCAGAGCGCGACCGTCGCCATCCCCTGTTGCCGTCGTCGTTTGATGGAATAGCACTATGAATTGTCGGCACTGCGCCGCCAGGCTCAAGCTCGAACTGATCGACCTCGGCAGCTCGCCGCCGTCGAACGCTTATCTGTCCGCGGCAGGCTTGCTTGCGCCCGAGAAGACGTATCCGCTCAAGGTCATGGTCTGCGAGCAGTGCTGGCTGACGCAGACGCTGGATTTTGCGCAGGCCGACGAGCTGTTCTCGGCGGACTACGCCTATTTCAGCAGTTTCTCGACGACCTGGTTGCAGCATGCCGAACGCTATGTTGCCGACATGGTGGAGCGTTTTCATCTGGGGCGCGACAGCCATGTGGTCGAGATCGCATCCAATGACGGCTATCTGCTGCAATATGTGAAGGGTCGCGGCATCCCCTGTCTCGGCATCGAGCCGACCGCCTCCACGGCGCGCGCCTCGCGCGAGAAGGGGATCGAGACGCTGGAGCTGTTTTTCGGTGCCGAGGTCGGCGCCCGGCTCGCGGCCGCGGGCAAGCAGGCCGATCTGATGGCGGCCAACAACGTTCTCGCCCATGTGCCCGACATCAACGGATTCCTCGCCGGCTTCACCAATCTGCTGAAGCCGGGCGGCGTTGCGACATTCGAGTTTCCGCATCTGCTGCGGTTGATCGAGGAAAACCAGTTCGACACCATCTATCACGAGCACTTCTCCTATCTGTCGCTGACGGCGCTTGAGAAGATTTTCCGCCACAACGGGCTAGCGGTGTTCGATGTCGAGGAATTGCCCACCCATGGCGGCAGCTTGCGCGTGTTCACGCAACGCGCGGCATCCGGCAGCCATGTGGTCACCGACCGTGTCGCGCAGCTCCTGGCGCGCGAGACCGCTGCCGGACTTTCGTCCGCAACCGGCTACAGCGGTTTCCAGTCGCGCGCCGAAAAGGTGAAGGACGACCTGCTCTGCTTCCTGATCGAGGCGAAGCGCGCGGGCGAGCGCGTGGCCGCCTATGGCGCGGCGGCCAAGGGCAACACGCTCCTGAATTTTGCGGGTATCCGCCGCGACCTCATCGCGTATGTGGTCGACCGCAATCCGGCGAAGCAGGACAAATATATGCCCGGCAGCCGGATTCCGATCGTCGACGAAGCCAAGCTGCTCGCTGAGCGGCCCGACTACGTCGTGATCCTGCCGTGGAATCTGAAATCCGAAGTGATGGACCAGTTGCGCCGCGCGGGCTTGTCGGACGCTCGTTTCGTCACGGCGGTGCCGGCACTGGATATTGTCTGAGCGGGCGGTGGCGACGATGCGCCTCTTGTGGACGGTCTGATGAAGGTTGCTGTTACCGGCGCACGGGGCTTTGTCGGGCGGCACGTGTTGGCCGAGCTTGCCCATCACGACGTCGAAGTCGTCGCCAGCGGACGACCCGGAGGCGCGCTGCTGGAATCGGGGACGGCAAAGCTTCGATGGCTGCCGCTCGATCTTGCCGATCCACCGGCGGACTGTTTTGCCGCGCTCGATCGTCCGGACGTGTGGCTGCATCTCGCCTGGGGCGGTCTGCCCAATTATCGCTCGCAATATCACGTCGAGACCGAGTTGCCGCGCCACGTTGCCGTGCTCGAGAATGCCGTCCGCAATGGCCTTTCCACGCTCGTGGTGGCGGGCACCTGTCTCGAATATGGCCTGCAGTCGGGAGCGCTGGCAGCCTCGGCGGAGACGCATCCGACCACGCCTTACGGCGCGGCCAAGGACACCCTTCGCCGGCGATTGCAGGCTCTGCAGGTCGACTGTCCGTTCCGCCTGACCTGGGCGCGGCTGTTCTACATGTATGGCGACGATCAGCCGGCCACGTCGCTGTGGCCGTCACTGAAGGCCGCAGCCCTCGCGGGGCGGGAGGAGTTTCCGATGTCGGGCGGCGAGCAATTGCGCGACTATCTGCGGGTCGAGGAGGTCGCGCGCCGCCTGGTCGCGCTTGCGCTCAAGCCGGCCGAGCGTGGACCGGTGAATGTCTGCTCGGGCCAGCCGGTTTCGGTCCGCGCGTTCGTTGAAACCAGGATCCGGCAGAACGGCTGGAGCATCAGGCCGAAATACGGCGAGATGCCATATGCGGATTACGAGCCGATGGCGTTCTGGGGCGAGCCGCCGGGTTCGGACTGACCCGGCGAGACTCGTTCGCTCTGGGTCAGACAGCGCGCATTTTCTCCGAGGCCGGATCGCTCACGAGTGTCTCACGATGCCGCCAAGGCGGGATCAGAAGCGGCCATATGAGCTGCGGGAGCATGGCGGCGGACGCCAGCATGTTGTTGAACAAGCAGAAGACGACGAGAACGTTCAGCAGCGCCAGCGCGGGCACGCGATAGGGCGAATTGCGGATCAGGATTGTGTAGAGAATGATGAACGCGGACAGCGTGGCGAACATGATGACCGGACCGATCCAGCCGAAATACCCGTAGGATCGTCCAAACAACGTGGCGATGTTGATGCCGGGAGCGATCTGCGGCAGATCCCAGCTGTAGAGGTCGTCTCGCGTGGCAAGATTACCGCTTCCGGTCTGGACCTTGTCGTTGAGCATGGGCAAGATCTTCTTGGACAGGGTGTCGGGCAACAGATCGCTGGCGATGAATTCGAGGACATCGCCTTGCCCGGGTGAGACCGTGCTGACCGCAAGCTGAAAATTCGCAAGCGGCGAGGTCGCGTAGAGATACGTCCAGAAATAGGTTCGAGGTACTCCTGAAGCCTGGAACGCGGCCGATGGCGCACCAACGCTTTCCTGTCCCGGCGATCGGACATCGCCCATGACTCCGTTGAGGTAGCCGGCGAGCACCAGGGCCGCCGTTCCGAACGCGATGTGCGTGCGCTTGAATCTGCCTTTCCAGATCAGGAAAACGAACATCCAGGACAGCAGGCACATGAGGGCGGGCCCGCGATAAACGAGAAGGATGTAGAAGATCACGGGCAATGCAGCTTCGGCCAGGTAGCGATAGCGACGCGAATAAAGAAAATCGGCAAAACGTATGGCCGAGAACGTGCTCCAGAGTGTGAATGCGTGGAGGTGGGTGGCGTTTGCCTCGATCGCGTAGAATTTGGCTCCGCGGAGCACGAAGATGAGCGGTATTCCGCCACCGAGCATGACGTCGCCGACGAAGGTTGCGATCACAAACAACGTGGCATAGCCGGGCAGCAGACCGGGAGTGTAGTGTTGCGTCTGGTTGATGAACGGCCCGATCAAGCGAGCCAGCAGTACAGAAGCGAGAAACGTAAAGCCGAAGAACAGCAAAAGATCCCACGTCAGCGGCGGATAGAGATCGGACCAGCCAAGCTGATAGATGGCGATCGCCGTTCCGAATGCTGCTATGTAAACAAGGAAGGGATTTTTGAGCATGCTTCGTCCGATCACGCCATCGGTCGAAAGCGGCGAAGGGGCTGATACGGCGATCGTCCCGGTGCCAGGTACCGTCCCAGGAGGACGAGTACCAGCAACAATGGCAAGGCCGCAACACCGAAGAGTACGGCGATGCCTCTCGCACGCGTCGGCATCGCGGCTTGGGGCAGGTTGGGTGGAACGACAACCACGTCCGCGGTGACGCCTTTCAATCGAGCGATCAGCCTGTCCACCGCCGCCCAATTCTCGCCTCTGCTGATCAGGACGGAAAGGTAGCTCGCCGGTTCGCCGGACGCGCCGTTCGGCGCCACGAGTTTCGCCGTCTCGCTTTCCAGCTGGTCAATCAATCTCGTTTTTTCGTTGGCGGCAATCCTGTTGCGCTCCAACAGGGCTTCAAGAAACTCGCGAGCTTTCCCCTGGGGATGTGTCGAGGCCAGCCATGTCTGGATCAAATCTGTCGCAATCGCTTGCGCGCGCCGGGGATCGGAATCGTCGACGTCCAGGCGATACAAACGATCACCGGCGCGCCAACTCGTCGGTTCGGGGTCGATGAGACCGAAGTGATGGGCGAGGAACGACGCTTGCGCATCGGGAAGATCGCCGCCGACCCCGTGCTTGGAGAGGATCTGGTTCGCCACGGGCGGCGACGTCACAAACTGCTCCATCGATTTGGCGGTAGCCCTGTCGATCCGCAACAAGGCGCTGCTTCTATATTGATGCGGTGCCAGCGACGCGGCGAGATATGCGACCAAGGCAATCACGATCGGTCCAATTGCCAGCAGCCAAATGTGGTCGACAATGGCGAGCACCAGCTCCTGGCTGAAAACCCTTTCCGTGCTTCCGCCGATTGGCTCCCCAGATCCGGTCAATTCGCTTAGCCCCTTTTGCGAGATGGCCATCCGGTGACCACTATCAATCAAACGCATATCGTTGTGAAGTGGCTGCGACATGCTCGCAGGAAAGGGCGCGAGCTGTCCATTATCTGCGGCGCGCGCCGATCGGAGGCAGGCTCTTATTTGCTGCTGACGGCGGGCGAGGCCATGCCTGAAATTCCGTAGCCGCGCGCCGCCAGGATCTCGGCGTGCGCTGCCGCGAACTTCTTGAGCTCGGGGTTGGATTCATAGGCCTGAGCGCGGTCCGCGCGGATGCTCTTGACCGCTTCTTCGATCCGGGCGTTCGACGCATCCATATCGCAGAACGCGGCGGTCTTGGTGAGCCATTTGACGGGCTCGGCCAACACGTCCTCGTAACGCAGCGTCAGCACGCGCTCTTGCGGCAGGCCGGCAGTCACGGCGTCGGCCTGCGTCGTATATTCCTGCCAGAGCGAGAACGCATCATCGAGCGAGAGGCACCGCGGGGAGTGGGCAAAGCCGGCGCGACGTGGATGGATGAAGAAGATCGCACGGTAGCGCCGATAAAAATCCGGCGCTTCCTTGAGAAGCCTGACTTCCCGGGCGAACAGGGATTGTGCGACGTCGACGCCATTCCTCTCGATGGAGACGACCTTCGCGTTCGGAAAGATCTTCAGCCATAGCGGGAGCGTGAAGGTGTTGCGCGGGTCCTTCCAGCCCCAGGGGCCGTCGAGGCCATCGATCCGTCCCGACAGAAACCGTCGTAGCCCGAGAAACTGGATCGACCGCGGGCTGGCCAGGAGGTTACGAAGATAGATGTCGCTCCATTTGACGATGTCGTCGTTGCGCCAGAAATATTCGTTGAATGGCGCCGGGTAGTCCCAGCGGCCGCCGCACTGGCTCAACAGCCATTCGTTCAAATCCTGGAAGAACAGAGCCTCGTTGTTCTCGTCCTTCTGCGTGCCGAAGAACATGCCGAGGTTTTCCAGCAACTGTCCGAGCATGCTGGTCCCGGAACGGTGCATTCCGATGAAGATCACGGGGTTCCGCATGATGTGTCTCTGTCTGCCTGTGACTGCCCGGCACGTCCGCCGGCATCACTTCGAGGAATTGAGTTTCAGATAACCGACCGTGTTGATCTGAAGCTTGTGCCGCACGATCCACCAGGCGATGATCTTCATCATCGACACCGAGATCGCCGTGCTGATCGCCGCGCCAAGTGCGCCGAGCGGGGGGACCAGCACAAGATTGCCCGCCAGGTTCAGGATCGCCGAGAAGATCATGTTGTTGCGCATGAGCTTCTCGTGGCCGGTCATAATCAACAGGGAAGTGAGCTGTCCAGTCGAAACATTGACGAACTGCGCCAGAGCAAGCAGCCGGAGCGGCCAGATCCCGACCGCGAACTGGTGGCCGAAGAGACCAAGGATTTCGGCAGGAAAGAGCAGGAAGATCAGGATCAGGGGCGACGCCATGGCCGTGGCCCAAAACGAGCTTCGGCGGGCCAGCGCTTCCAGCTCCGAATGTCGTCCACTGGCATGCAGTGAGGCGAATTGCGGCGTGACGACGCTGCCGATCGCGATCAGAACGAAGGCGCTCGTCATGGAAACGCGAAGTGCCACGCCATAGACGCCGACCTGGTCGGGGGTCGACAGAATTCCAAGGACAAGCGTGTCGGTCCAGGCCATCACGAGGTTCAGACTGGTCACGATGAGGATCGGCAGACTGGTACGCAGCAGGACCGCGGTCGAGAAGTTCGCCTTCCGCCAGACGTTCTTGACGGCAGCCTTCCAGCGCAGCAGCGCAAGAAGCATCGCGAGCAGGAATGCGCAGGCGTAGGAAGCGATGACATTGGAGGTCGTTGCCAGGCCTTGCCAGGCCAGGACCATCGACAGCAGAAGCAGCGTCGACTGGGGCAGGACGGTTTGAGTGAAGACGGCGATCCCGGGCCGTCCGAGCGCCTTGAAGGCCTCCGTTTGTACGGACAGAACGGTCACCGGGATCAGGGCAACCAGCAGGACCGGCACCAGCGATGCGAACGCAGCGTGTTCGCTCGCGCCGATCGGCGTCCAGGTCAGGATCAGCCAGGCCGGAAGCACCATCAGTGCAGCCGAAAGCGCTGCGATCCCGACGCATTTGCGATACACGGTTGCGACGGTTCCTGGCTCGCCGGAGGCGTTCGCGATCGAGATGAATTTCAGGGCGGACGTCTCCAGCCCTAGCCGCGAAATTGTCGAAAATATCTCGGTGCTTGTCACGCTCAGGAAGTAAAGACCGAGGCCTGCGGCCCCGATCAGCTTGGCCAGCAGCAGGCTCACCAGAAGCGACAATGCGGCGCCCGCGATCTGCATCGTCAGGGCGGTGGCGGCCCCGATCGCGTTGCGGTTCGCCAGCTTTCGCAAGTTCGAGGTCAGAAAGCCTGAATTCATTCGCCAATTTGCGTTGCAACGATCTGCGGACGGCTTAACGGAACTGTCGACGTCCAACAATCGCTATTTGGTTTTGCATGCCCAACTGCTAGGGCATTATGGCGTCCTGGTGATGATGATGTGCATGTGGTTGATCTGGACTGGTTTTAGCCGCGTTTCGTGCCTGGCAGGGGCGCCGAAATGACGGTCAGCGTCTGCATCGCGACGTATCAAGGCGAGGCCTATATCGAGCGGCAGTTGCGCTCGATTCTCGAACAGGTCGGTCCAGGCGACGAGGTCATCGTTGTCGACGATTGCTCGCGCGACCGCACGGTGGAGGTCATTGAGGGCATCGGCGATACCCGCATCGCGGTCCATCGCAACCCGGCCAACCGACGTGAGGTCTATTCGTTCGGCCGGGCCATCGAGCTTGCCCGGGGCGACATCATCTTTCTATCCGACCAGGACGACATCTGGCTGCCGGGGCGGCTCAAACGGATGGTGGAGAGCCTGCAGACGTCGGGGGCGGCCCTGGTGTCGAGCAATTTCGAATGGATGGATGCGGACGAGCGGCCACTGGATGTCGCTTTCGACGGCGTATCGTCCCAGACGTCGAAACAGCATTTGGGCAATATCGTCGAGATTTTCCGCGGCAAGACCAACTATTTCGGCTGCGCCATGGCGTTTCAGCGCAGGCTGGTCCCCTTAATCGTGCCGATTCCGGCCTATGTTGAGTCCCACGACCTCTGGATTGCCCTGGCGGCCAACCAAATCGGCTCCAATCTCCACATCGACGACAAGACGCTCCGCAAGCGCCGGCATGGCAGCAATACCACCAGCACGGTGTCGAATCGCCCGCTGTCCTACAAGCTCTGGTCCCGCTGGATATTCCTTCGTAGCCTGGCCGAGTTGGCGGGGCGACGCCGCCGGTCGGCGTGATTCCCCTGTCGAGGGGGTGGAATGCCCACCCCGAAACGGCTGTCCAGCCGGGCATAACGCCGCGGGCGCGAAAATAGGCGCGGGTCCAGCCTGCAATAGGTATTTATCTGCTACGCCAGACCGACTAAAGGGGACAACGTCCCCTGGCGATCCGAAACGGCGTAACCCGGAACACGAGTTTCTTAGAGCATTCCCGAATGGCGGTCCGACCCTACCAGATCTGCGCAAATTGCGTCATGGACACCAGCGACTCGACGCTTCAGTTCGATGGGCGCGGCTGGTGCCAGTACTGCTGCAATTTTCACGAGAACATCAAGCCGAACTGGCATCCCGATGAACGCGGCACCCAGGAGATCATGCCGCTGATCGAGAAGATCAAGGAAGAAGGCAAGGGCCGCGACCACGACTGTATCATCGGCATCAGCGGCGGTCTCGACAGCTCCTATGTCACTTACGTCGCCAAGGAAAAGTTCGGCCTGCGGCCTCTGATGTTCCATTGCGACACCGGTTGGAACTCCGATCTCGGCGTCAGCAACATCCAGAAGATCATCGAAGGCCTGCACCTCGATCTCGTGACCGAAGTGGTCAATTGGGAGGAGATGAAGGACCTGCAGCGTGCCTTCTTCCTGTCCCAGGTCGCCTTCCAGGACCAGCCGCAGGATCTTGCGCTGTTCTCGGCGATGTACAATTTCGCCGCCAAGAACGGCTTCAAATACGTCATTACGGGCGGCAACAACTCGACCGAGTGCGTGCGCGAATCGATCGAGTGGACCTATTTCTCGACCGACATGGTGCATGTGCACGACATCCACAAGAAGTTCGGCACGCGCGAGCTAAAGACGTTTCCGACCTGCGATATCCTGAAGTACCGGCTGTATTATCGGCTGGTGAAGGGCATGCGGGTCATCAAGCTGCTGGACAGCGTTCCCTTCATCAAGAAGGATGCGATCCGCGAGTTGACCGAGAAGTTCGGCTGGCAGCCCTATCCGCAGAAGCACTACGAGTCGCGCTTCACCCGCTTCTATGAAGCCTATTGGACCCCGCGGAAGTTCGGCTACGACAAGCGCCGGGCCTATTTCTCGAGCGAGATCCTCACCGGTCAGATGACGCGTGACGAAGCGCTCAAGCGCCTCGAAAAGCCCGAGCTCGACGAGGAGACGCTGCGCCACGAATTCGAGTATGTGGCGACCAAGCTCGGCTGGACCGTTGCCGAATTCCAGGAAATCTTCGACGGCAAGAACAAGTCGTTCCACGACTACAAGAACAACCTTTTCATGATCACCCTCGGTGCCAAGATCTCGAACGTGCTCGGATTGGACAACCGGATTTTCCGATGATCACCATCATCAATTACGGGCTCGGCAACGTCCAGGCCTTCGCCAATCTCTACAAGCGGATGAACGTCCCGGCGAAGATCGCGACCGGCGCTGCCGACCTCGATGGTGCGACGAAGCTGATTCTGCCGGGGGTCGGGGCCTTCGACCACGCCATCGAGCTGCTCGACGCCTCGGGCATGCGCGAGGTGGTCGATGATCTCGTGATGAACCGGAAGGTTCCTGTTCTCGGCGTCTGCGTCGGCATGCAGATGCTGGCCGGCTCGAGCGACGAGGGAAAGCTCGCCGGGCTCGGTTGGATCGAGGGGCGGGTTCGACGCTTCGACGAGAGCCGGCTGCCGCGCCCGGCGCGCCTGCCGCACATGGGCTGGAATGACGTGGTGCCGAAGAACGGCGTGCGGCTGTTCGACGGTCTCGAGCAGGACTCCCGCTTCTATTTCCTGCATTCCTACTATTTCGATTGCGCCTCCAACGACAACGTCCTGGCCACGTCCGAATACGGCATGGCCTTCAATTGTGCCGTGGGCTCGAACAACATCTACGGTGTCCAGTTCCATCCCGAGAAGAGCCACAATTACGGCATGCGGCTCCTCAAGAACTTCGCCGAGCTTTGACCCGTGCTGCGCCCCCGCATCATTCCCTCGCTGCTTGTCCAGGACAAGGGCCTCGTCAAGACGGTCGGGTTCTCGAATCCGAAATATGTCGGCGATCCCATCAACGTCGTCCGCATCTTCAACGAGAAACTGGTCGACGAGCTTGCGGTCTACGACATCGACGCGACCGTGCGCGGCCATGAGCCCGACTATCGCATGCTCGAGAACCTCGCCGTCGAATCTCGCATGCCGCTCTGCTACGGCGGTGGCGTGAAGACGGTGGAGCAGGTCAAGACCATCATCGGTCTCGGCATCGAGAAGGTGTCGATCAGCTCGGCTGCGGTCGCCAATCCGAAGCTGATCGCCGACGCCGCCGAAGCGGTCGGCAGCCAGAGCGTCGTCGTCGTCCTCGACGTCAAGCCGCGTCCGCGTGGCGGTGTCTACGAGGTCTGGACCCACAACGCCAAGGTCAACACCGGGCGGACCATGCTCGAAGTCGCTGCCGAAGCCGAAAAATTCGGGGCCGGAGAGATCGTGGTCAACGCGATCGAGAAGGACGGCCAGATGAAGGGCTACGATCTCGAACTCGCGCGGCAGATCAATGCAGCTTCGAAGGTGCCGGTCACCATCCTGGGCGGCGCCGGCTCGCTCGCCCATATCGAGGAGCTGATCCGCAATTTCGGCGTCATCGGCATCGCGGCCGGCAGCCTGTTCGTCTTCAAGGGCGTCTACCGCGCCGTGCTGGTGAATTACCCGACCATCAAGGAACGCGACCAGCTGCTTCAGAGCCTGGTCCAGGTCGCATGATGTCCGGGTCTCGACGGAGCATGCCGTGAAGGTGCTCGTGCTCGGAGCCACCGGTCTGCTCGGCAATGCGGTGTTTCGCAGCCTGTCGCGGATGTCCGGTGCGCAGGTGACAGGAACAGTGCGGCAGGACGCGGCCCGCAAGCTGTTCGATCCCTTGGATGCTGGGCGTCTCGCCGTGGTCGGCAACGTCGAGGATCCCGGACAGCAGGCGGAGCTGTTCGATGCGGTGCGCCCCGATGTCGTCGTCAATTGCATCGCGGTTGGCCGGCCTGCACCCGCCGACCCCATGCGGTCGGTTGCGATCTACGCGGTGCTGCCGCAACGCCTGTCGTATCTGTGCAGGAGCGCCGGGGCCCGTCTCGTCCAGATCAGCTCGGATGGCGTGTTCGCGGGCCACCGCGGCGCCTATACCGAGGCCGACGTGCCGGATGCCGATGACGTCTACGGGGCGTCCAAGTTTCTCGGCGAAGTCGACGCGCCGCACGCCGTCACCCTGCGGACCTCCATCATCGGCCACGAGTTGCAAGGCGGCAGCGGGTTGCTGGAATGGTTCCTGTCGCAGCAGGGCGAATGTCGCGCCTTCACCCGCGCGATCTTCTCCGGCTTCCCGACCATCGTGCTGGCGGATATGATCCGGGATGTCGTCATCCCGCGGCCGGACCTTAGCGGCATCTATCACGTTGCGACCCGGCCGATCTCGAAGTTCGATCTGCTATTGCTGGTTGCCCAGCGTTACGGCAAAAGCATCAATCTGATAGCTGACGATCGGGCGGCACCGGATCGCTCGCTGGTCGCAGACCGTTTCGAGCGGGCGACCGGATACAAGCCGCCGGATTGGCCGGCGCTGGTTGATGCAATGTACCGCGACAAATTCAGTTCGGTGGGGCGCGATGTTCAAGGATAAGATTGTAGTCATCACGGGCGGAACGGGATCGTTCGGCCAGCACATCCTCAGGGGCTTCCTGTCGACGGACGTTGCGGAGATACGCATCTTCAGCCGCGACGAGAAGAAGCAGGAGGAGATGCGCACGGCGTTCAACAACAGCCGCCTGAAATTCTACATCGGCGACGTGCGCGCCTACGATTCCATTCATCAGGCGCTGAAGGGCGCGCACTACGTGTTTCACGCCGCCGCGCTGAAGCAGGTGCCGTCTTGCGAATTCTATCCGCTGGAGGCGGTGCGCACCAACGTTCTCGGTACCGAGAACGTCATGAGCGCGGCGATCGCCAACAATGTCGAGAAGGTGGTCGTGCTCTCGACCGATAAGGCGGTCTATCCGATCAACGCCATGGGGCAGACCAAGGCGCTGATGGAGAAGGTGATGGTGGCGAAGGCGCGCCAGCAGTCACCGTCCGAGACCCTGTTGTGTGCGACCCGTTATGGCAACGTCATGGTGTCGCGCGGCTCGGTGATTCCGCTGTTCGTCCAGCAGATCAAGGCGGGAAAGCCGCTGACCGTGACCGATCCGAACATGACGCGCTTCCTGATGTCGCTCGACGATTCCGTCGACCTGGTCCTGCACGCCTATGAGCACGGACAGCAGGGCGACATCTTCGTGCAGAAGGCGCCTGCAGCCACGATCGCCGACCTCGTTCAGGCGCTCAAGGAGCTCTTCAACGCCGACAATCCGGTCCAGATCGTCGGCACGCGCCACGGCGAAAAACTGTACGAATCGCTCGTTTCTCGCGAGGAGATGGCCCGCGTCCAGGACATGGACCGCTACTACCGGATCCCGGCCGACAATCGCGATCTGAACTATGCGATGTACTTCACCGACGGCCAGCGGGAGATTTCGACCCTCGACGACTATACGTCACATAATACCGAACGATTGACCGTTGCCGGCGTCAAGGCGCTGCTGCTCAAGCTGGATTTCATCCAGCGGCACCTGCGGGGCGCGGACGGCGAAATCGCAGAGATCTAGCTTTTCCCGGGTTATCGACCTGACGAAATGATTATGCTACCTCGCACTTCCGTTACCGACGGTTGTGCCAAGGGTCACTGCCGAAGGCAGGGAACAGGGGACTTTTCGCGATGGAACCGGGTGATTCCGCCCAGCCTTGCTGCGCGTTCTGCGACAGTCGGCGGCTCGGACTGGTGATGGATTTCGGCAGGGTCGGCCTCGCGGGCGGCTTCCTCAAGCCTGAGCAGTTTGCGACCGAACCCACCTTTCCGATGCGCCTGCACTTCTGCAAGGACTGCTACGCCGTGCAGGTGACCGACAAGGTGCCGGCCGACGTGATGTTCAAGGACTACTTCTACTTCTCGTCGTCGATCGGCACCCTGCGTGATCATTTCCGCGACTATGCCGGCGAGGTCACCAGGCGCTTCCTCGATCCGGCCAAGGCGACGGTGCTCGAATTCGGCTGCAATGACGGCGTGCTGCTGCGTCCGCTCGCGGACCAGGGCATCCGCACCGTGATTGGCGTCGATCCGGCCTCCAACGTGGTTGCGACCATCAACGACTCGCGCATCAAGGTGGTCAACGACTACTTCACCGAGAGCGTGGCGCGCAGCGTCGTCGCCGAGCATGGCGGCGTCGACCTGATCATGGCCAACAACGTCTATGCGCACATTCCCGATATCCAGGGCACGACGCGCGCGGTTGCCGCAGCGCTCGGTCCGGATGGCGTGTTCGCCTTCGAGGTGCACTATCTCGGCAAGGTGATCGACGAGCTGCAATACGACATGGTCTATCACGAGCACCTCTATTACTACTCGCTGCTGTCGGTGATGAACCATCTCGCCCGCTACGACATGATGGTGTTCGACATCAAGCCGATCCCGATCCACGCCGGCTCGATCCGTTTCTACACCTGCAAGAAGGGCAGCAAGCACAGCGCGTCCGTATCGCCTGCGGTCAAGGCGCTCGAGGCGGAGGAGCGCGCGCGCGGGTTCGATCGCTTCGAGACCTTCCAGGCGTTTTCCGCGACGGTTGCTGCTCACCGCGATGAACTGATCGGGCTGTTGAACCGTCTGCGCGCCGAAGGAAAGCGCATCGCCGGCTATGGCGCATCAGGTCGCGCCAACACCATGATCCAGTGGTGCGGCATCAGTCACGACCACCTCGACTACATGATCGACGATGCTCCGGCGAAGGCGGGGTTCTACACGCCGAAATCGCACTTCCAGATTCATCCGAGCTCAATTCTCGGCAGCGACAACCCGCCGGATTACCTCCTGGTCTTCGCCTGGAGTTTCTTCGACGAGATCAGGAAGAGAAACGCGGCCTATCTGGAGAAAGGCGGCCGGATGATCCTGCCGTTGCCAGAGGTCTCGATCTTCCCGCCGTCCAACGCCTAGGTCTTACGCTCGAGTACCGGTTCAACGAAAGCCATACGGAACACGCAAATGAAGGTGATGTCGATTTTCGGTACGCGGCCGGAAATGATCAAGATGTGGTCGACGCTGAAGAAGCTCGACGACTACAATTTCGATCATGTGATGGTCCATACCGGCCAGAATTTCACGCCGGAGCTGCGCGAATTCTTCTTCAAGGATCTCAAGCTCAGGAAACCGGACTACGAGCTGGACATCGACACGTCGGGCTACGGCCCCGAAGTCGCGGACGTGATCAAGAAGTCCGACGCCCTGATGGAGAAGGTGAAGCCTGACGCCCTGCTGATCCTCGGCGACACCTATAGCGGCCTGAGCGTGCTGCCTGCCTCTCACCGCGGCATCAAGATCTTCCACATGGAGGCGGGGCTGCGTGCGTGGGACCGCCGCATGCCGGAGCAGCGCAACCGCATCCTGATCGACCATATCAGCAATATCCTGCTGCCCTACAATCACTATCATCGCGAGAACCTGCTGCGCGAGGGCATCCACCCCTCGAAGATCATCGTGACCGGCAATACGACCTTCGAGGCGATGCGGGCCTTCATGCCGGAGATCGAGAAGAGCGACATCCTCGAGCGCCTCGGCCTCGAGCCGAAGAGCTACATCCTTGTGACGGCGCACCGCAGCGAGAACGTCGACGATCCGCAGAATCTCGCCAGCATCTTCAAGGCGCTTGGCGTCCTCAACCAGCGGCTCAAGCGCGAGATCATCTTCCCGATGCATCCGCGCACGACCAGCAAGCTGAAGAACATCGACGTGCCGCCGAACATCCGGATCATGGCGCCGCTCGGCTTCTACGATTTCAACCAGTTGCTCAAGCAGTCTTACGTGGTGCTGTCCGACTCCGGCACTGCGGCCGAGGAGGGGCTGTTCTACAAGGTGCCCAACGTCAACCTGCGCATGGCAACGGAGCGCATGGAGACGCTCGAAAGCGGTGCCACGATCGTTTCAGGCATGGAGGCCGAGAACATCGTCGAGGCGGTGACGCTGGCGGTCAGCCTGCCCTGGAGCGCGCGCTACGAGTTCGAGGAGGATTATTCGCCCTCGTCCGTGGTGGTGAACGCGATCCGCACCAAGATCACGAACTTTTTCTGAGCCTCGAAGCGAGCGGCGGTGACCCGCCGCCGCTGATCTTGTGAAGCAATGACATGAATCGTGGCCTGCTGATTGCGCTGATCTCGACGGACTATCCGCCGCTGCGGACGTCCGCGGCGGTGCAATTGCGGGATCTTTCACGGGAGTTTGCCGCGCAGGGGCATCGCCCGGTGGTCATCGTTCCGTCGCCGATGTCGGATAAGCCGTGGGTTGTGGAACAGCTCGACGGGGTCGAGGTGTTGCGTGTGGCTGCCCCGCCGACGCGTTCGCCCTCGTTCGTCCGGCGCGCCATCGCCGAAATGTGGCTGCCTTTCGCCATGTATTTCAACATCCGGCGCAGCCCGTTTGCCTCGGCGAATTGGGACCTTCTGGTGTGGTATTCGCCACCGATCTTCTTCGGTCCGCTGATCGCGAAATTGCTGCGCAAATCGAAGGGAACGTCCAAGGCGCGGACCTATCTCATCCTGCGCGACATCTTTCCGGAATGGGCGGTTGACCTCGGCCTGGTCCGGCGGGGTCCGGTCTACCTGGTCTTCAAGGCCATTGCGGCGTTCCAGTATAGCGTCGCCCAGGTGATCGGCGTGCAGACCGAGTCCAATCTCCATTACCTCAAGAAGTGGGCACGCCCCCCGCGCCGCATCGAGGTGCTGCGCAACTGGCTCGAGGTGACGCCCGACATCGGCAGCAGCATCGTGGTGAAGAACACGCCGCTCGCCGGCCGTAAGATCTTCGTCTATATCGGCAATATGGGCGTGGCCCAGGGTATGGATATCTTCATCGATTTGATCCACAGCCTGCGCGACCGCAGGGATATCGGGTTCCTGTTCGTGGGGCGCGGGACCGAGTTTGCCCGGCTCGAGGCCGAGAAGGCATCACGCGATCTCAGCAACGCGATGTTCTTCGGCGAAATCGATTCGAGCGAGATTCCGGGTCTTCTGGCGCAGTGCCACGTCGGCATGGTCGCGCTGCATCCGGACCATAAAACGCACAATATTCCGGGTAAATTCGTCTCCTACGTGCAATATGGGGTGCCGGTTCTGGCGCGCGTCAATCCGGGCACCGACCTGATGACGTTGATCGAGACCGAGCAGGTCGGGAAGGTGTATGTGGGGAACTCCGTCAACGAGTTGAAGGAGCTCGCAGAACAACTTATGGATGATGAAGCGCTGCGGCAGTCCATGTCGGAGCGCGGGCGGGAATTGGGTCGCTCGATGTTTTCACCTGCTGCTGCGGCGCAGCAAATCGTGGCATCCACGGTTGTGCCGGCGCCGGGGGGATGATGAGAATGTCTGGAATTATCGTCCGGGAACGGGCCGCGTGCAGGTAGTGGAACATTCTGGCCGAGCGGAATCTTCTGTCCTTTCGACCGTTGGGGCGAGTGAGCGGATGTCGTTGCGGATTTTGGTGACCGGCGCCTCCGGCTTCATAGGGTCTGCCGTGACCAATGCGCTGGCAAACGACGGTCACTTCGTCCGCGCGGCGTCGCGCAAGCCGACCGACCTGAGCAATGCGCCGGGAAGCGAATGGGCGGAGCTGCCCGATCTCGAGCGCGAGATGGATTGGACGCCACTTCTTGATGGCATCGACGTTGTCATTCACCTCGCTGCGATTGCTCATCGCACTCACATCGACAGTGGCCAGTACACAAGGGCCAATCGCGTGGCGACGACACACCTGGTGCAGGCCTGTGCGCAGCGCGGGATCAAGCGCATCATCTTCATGTCGTCGATTGGTGCGCAGGCCGGCTCCGCCGCCGACCATGTTGTCACCGAGAAGGACGAGCCGTGGCCCATCACGGCTTATGACCGGGCCAAGCTTGCGGCGGAAGAGGAGGTTCGCCACTCCGGCGTGCCGTTCACCATCCTGCGGCCGGTCATCGTCTATGGCCCGGGGGCGAAGGCCAACATCGCCATGATGATGAAGATTGCGGCGTTGCCTTTGCCGCTTCCCTTTGGGGCCTTCACGAACCGCCGCTCGTTGTTGTCGATCGACAATCTCGTGCAGGCGGTGACGTTCTGTCTCGAAAATCCCGACACGATCAATCGCACTTTCATTGTCTGTGATCCCGAGCCGATCACTCTGGCGGAAATGATTGGCACCATGCGCGAGGCGTCCGGGCGGACGCGCAATCTCGTTCCGATCCCGCCGGCGGCAGTGCGAGCGCTGGTTTTTGCTGCCGGCCGCCGCGGGCTCTGGGATCGCATCGGACGCGAGCTGGTCGCAAGTTCGGCTGATCTTCAGAGCGTCGGGTGGTCTCCTCGCGTGCAAACAAAAGATGGATTGCGCGCGATGGTGCAGGCGTCTCAACGATGAAGCGTCTGCTCGATGTAGCGATCAGCGCGGCGCTTCTCCTCCTGCTCTGGCCGATCTTCCTGATTGTCGCCGCTGCCATCCGGCTCGATAGCCGGGGAGATGCGATTTTCCGGCAGGTTCGCGTCGGCAGGAACGGACAGCCATTCACCTGCTACAAATTCCGGACCATGGCCTCGGACACGGGCGATCTTCCGACCCATCAGGTCTCGGCGGCGAAGGTCACGCGACTGGGCTATCACATGCGGCGTTTCAAGGTCGATGAACTGCCGCAGGCCTTCAACGTATTGGCCGGAGACATGAGCCTGGTCGGTCCGCGGCCGTGCCTGCCGTCGCAAGTCGAGCTTGTCGAGGCGCGACGCGAGCTCGGCGTGTTCAACGTACGTCCCGGCATCACCGGGCTGGCCCAGGTTCGCGGCGTCGACATGTCGGACCCGGGTCGGCTCGCCGAGCTCGATGCCCAATACGTGAAGTCCCAAAGTTTCGTTGGCGATCTCGGCTTGATCTGGGCCACCCTGCGCGGGCAGGGCGTCGGCGTCGACCAGATCGTCAAGACCTGAGGCGTCGCACGCGACGTGCCTAGTCGAAGACCGGACGGAAGAGCCGCGGGCTCCAGCCGAAATCCTCGATCGCCGGCGTGGCGTCGAAGGTCATGTCCTTCATCATGCGCAAGCCCATCGCGACGTTTGCCGTGGGATACAGCGGCTTCGCCATCGCAAAGATGACGCGCCACAGCCACGGGGGGACGGAAACCAGCCGCCGGGGCCGCCCCATGCCGTCAAACACCCGGCCGATCATTTCGCGATAGGGCAGCGTTTCCGCTCCGGGCAGCGAATAGAATTTGTTGGACGCTGCCGGACTCTCCGCTGCTGCGATTGCGCCGATCGCGAGATCCTCGGCGTGTACCGGCTGCCGAAGACCCTTCGCGCCACCGACGAGGGGCATGAAGCCGACGCGGCGAATGAGCCGCGACAGCGGCGTGATGTTGGTGTCCCGTCCTTCGGCGTAGATTAGGGTCGGTCGCAAGATGGTCCAGCTGACCTGGCGCTGGTCGCAGAGCCTGGCGATCGTCTGTTCGGCATCGGTCAGGTTTCGGATAGTCTCGCGCTCTTCCGCAACTTCAGTATCCTGCTTGGTGAGCACGCTGGTCGAGCTCAAAGCCACGACACGATTGACGGAGGACGAGAGGAGAAGGGGGAGCGCCTTGGCAAGCAGAATTGCGTCGCTGGTACAGTACAGCGTCGTGACATCGGGAAATTTCAGTGTATCCGGCCGCGTCAGGTCGGCCTGAATCCATCCGACGCTAGCGGTCGCGCTGCGAGGCGAACGGGAGACCGCAAACACATGCCCATGCCGGCGGGCCAGATGGTCGACGAGATAGCCGCCAACCAGTCCGCTGCCGCCGATGACGATACAGTCCGTCCGCTTGCCTGCGCCGTCGTCCCGCATTCTGTTACCCGCCCTCAACCGCCGTTTACAAGCAACGCTATTGCGCGGGGTCAAGCCTGCTCTGGCCGGTTTTAGGCTGGTCGCGCGTTGCTGCGGGGAGGAGTCGCTTCTGTTCCCGTTCCTTCATCCACGCAGCGTATTGCGGTGTGCCCGGTCGCGGCGGAGCGTCTGCAGGCAGGCCGCCGGCCCACTGCGGAACATAGTCGCCCATGCTGGCCGAAAGATTTTCGTTGACCGTGCCGCAGCCGGACAGGCCCGCGGCAAGCACGATCAGAAACAGAGAAGACGGGAGACGCATGGACATCGTGCGACGCTGGGATCGGATGG
This sequence comes from Bradyrhizobium sp. T-1, assembly GCF_053592855.1. Taxonomy (NCBI): domain Bacteria; kingdom Pseudomonadati; phylum Pseudomonadota; class Alphaproteobacteria; order Hyphomicrobiales; family Nitrobacteraceae; genus Bradyrhizobium; species Bradyrhizobium sp. T-1. Next base: position 2,969,460 of record NZ_CM132115.1, read on the forward strand.
GTGGCCAGACTGCCGGACAAGCCGGCGGTCCGGAAGGGTAGCCTTCAACAAGGTAAAATTGGCTTATTCGAGATAGGTAGCAAAATACCGAAGGATATTTGCCGATCCTATGTTCGAATTCTCCAAGCGAAAGACGAAATCATCCCTCCACGCCGACGGTGACATTTCTAGGCTGCGGGCCGTCGCGACAATCCGGCCAGCACACGACCATGGGCTTTTTCGTTGACAGGTCCATTTTATTTGTACATCCGTACAAATGGGTCGTCGAGGTGTTTGGGTTACCCCGATGTAACCGCGACACTGTTTTTCCACGCTTGGTCATCGGACGCACGGCTTGCGCCGAATGGTCGCCAAACGTCCGATTGACAATGAGGGCGCGAAAGACGCCATGTGACGCGCGACAGCGCTCGTGCGTGGGTTAAGGTGAGGCAAGGACCGGGCACTCGGTCCAGCACACAACAGGTCAGGAATGAAGGGGAGGGACATCTGATGTTCGAACGTAAACAGTTTTCTCGTGCCGCCGCATTTGCCGCCATCGCCGGCCTCACGGCCGTAGCACCGGCCAAGGCCGAGGACACCGTCAAGATTGGCATGATCCTGCCGATGACCGGCGGTCAGGCCTCGACCGGCAAGCAGATCGAGAACGCGATCAAGCTCTACATGCAGCAGAAGGGCGACACCGTCGCCGGCAAGAAGATCGAGATCATCGTCAAGGACGACGCGGCGATCCCGGACAAGACAAAGACCGCTGCGCAGGAACTGATCGTCAACGACAAGGTCAATTTCATCGGCGGTTTCGGCGTGACGCCGGCAGCGCTCGCGGCCGCGCCGCTGGCGACGCAGGCCAAGATTCCGGAAGTCGTGATGGCAGCGGGTACCTCCATCATCACGGAGCGCTCGCCCTACATCGTGCGCACCAGCTTCACGCTCGCGCAGTCCTCGACCATCATCGGCGACTGGGCGGTGAAGAACGGTATCAAGAAGGTGGCGACGCTGACCTCGGACTACGCGCCGGGCAATGACGCGCTCAACTTCTTCAAGGAGCACTTCACCGCCGGTGGCGGCGAGGTGGTCGAAGAGGTCAAGACGCCGCTCGCCAACCCCGACTTCGCGCCGTTCCTGCAGCGCATGAAGGATGCCAAGCCCGACGCGATCTTCGTGTTCGTGCCGGCGGGCCAGGGCGGCAATTTCATGAAGCAATATGCCGAGCGCGGTCTCGACAAGGCCGGCATCAAGGTGATCGGACCGGGCGACGTCACCGACGACGACCTCCTCAACAACATGGGCGACGCCGTGCTCGGGACCGTGACCGCGCACATCTACTCGGCGGCGCATCCCTCGCAGATGAACAAGGATTTCGTCGCAGCTTACAAGAAGGCGTTCGGCACGCGTCCCGGCTTCATGGCGGTGAGCGGCTATGACGGCATCCACCTGATCTACGAGGCATTGAAGAAGACCAACGGCGACACCGACGGCACCAAGCTGGTCGAGGCCATGAAGGGTCAGAAGTGGGAGAGTCCGCGCGGCCCGATCTCGATCGATCCGGAGACGCGCGACATCATCCAGAACGTCTATATCCGCAAGGTCGAGAAGGCCGACGGTGAGCTCTACAACGTCGAGTTCCAGACCTTCGAAGCGGTCAAGGATCTCGGCAAGACCAAGAAGTGACGCGCGCAAGCGCGTCATCCCGGGGCGCGCATTAGCGCGCATCGGGGATCTCGCCAACCGCTCCAGCGTCATGCCCGGGCTTGTCCCGGGCATCCACGCAAGGCCCAGACAAGAACGTGGATGGCCGGGACGAGCCCGGCCATGACGACCAACTCCAAGCTGAGACGATGACCTCAATCCTCACCAACCTGTTCGATGGCGTTGCTTACGGCATGCTGCTGTTCGTGCTCGCCTGCGGGCTCGCGGTCACGCTCGGCCTGATGAACTTCGTCAACCTCGCCCATGGCGCCTTCGCCATGGCTGGCGGCTATGTCTGCATGGTGCTGGTCAACCGGATGGGGTGGCCGTTCTTCGCGGCGCTGCCGCTTGCTTTTGTCTCGTCGGCCGCAATCGGGATTGCGCTGGAACGTACGCTCTATCGTCATCTCTATGCGCGTAGCCATCTCGACCAGGTGCTGTTCACGATCGGCCTGACATTCATGTCGGTCGCAGCCGTCGATTACATTCAGGGCTCCTCCCGCGTGTTCATCAACCTGCCGGCCGGGCTGCAGGGCCAGTTCGACCTGTTCGGCATTGGCATCGGCCGCTACCGGCTGATGATCATCGTGATCTGTGGCCTCCTCACCATCGGCCTGCAGATGGTGCTGGCCAAGACCCGCTTCGGCAGCCGCCTGCGCGCCGCCGTCGACGATCCCCGCGCCGCGAGCGGCCTCGGCATCAACGTGCCCCAGGTGTTCGCCTTCACCTTTGCGTTCGGCTGCGGACTAGCCGGCCTCGGCGGCGCGCTGAGCGCCGAGATCCTCGGCCTCGACCCGTATTTCCCGCTGAAGTTCATGATCTACTTCCTGATCGTGGTCACCGTCGGCGGCTCGTCCTCGATCACCGGGCCGTTTCTGGCCTCGCTCCTGCTCGGCATCGGCGACGTCGCCGGAAAGTACTACGTGCCGAAGATGGGACCGTTCGTGATCTACACCATGATGATTGTGATCCTGATCTGGCGCCCGAACGGCCTGTTCGGCCGCACGGCCGCGCGTTGAGCTTGCCGATGAGCGCTTCGTCCGACGTCGGTTTCCACGCTCAGCGGCATGCGCGCTGGCACTATGGCGAGGCCGCCTTCTGGCTCGTCGTGCTCGCTTGCGGCTTCGTGTTTCCCACTCGCTATCTCATCATGACCGACATCCTGCGGCTGGCGCTGTTTGCGATGTCGCTCGATCTCATCCTCGGCTATGCCGGCATCGTCTCGCTCGGCCATGCCGCCTTCTTCGGCGTCGGCGCCTATGCCGCGGGGCTGCTGGCACTGCATGGCATCATCAACGAGCCGGTGCTGGCGCTGATCGTTGCGGGCCTCGCCGCGATGGTGCTGGGCTTTGCCACCAGCTTCCTGGTGATCCGCGGCGTCGACCTGACCCGCCTGATGGTGACACTCGGCATCGCGCTGTTGCTGGAGGCGCTCGCCGAACGCTTCTCCAACGTCACCGGCGGCACCGACGGCCTGCAAGGCATCGAGATGCAGCCGATCTTTGGCGGGATCCCGTTCGACATGTTCGGCAAGGCCGGCTTCTTCTATTCGCTGGCCGTGCTGTTTGTGCTGTTCCTGCTCGCCCGCCGCATCGTGCACTCGCCGTTCGGCCTGTCGTTGCGCGCGATCAAGAACAACCCGCTGCGTGCCGCCGCCATCGGCATCCCCGTCAACCGCCGCCTGATCGCGATCTACACGCTCGCGGCGTTCTATGCCGGCATCGCGGGCGCGCTGTTCACCCAGACCACCGCGATCGCTTCGCTCGACGTGTTCGCCTTCGAGCGCTCGGCCGATCTGATGCTGGTGCTCGTCATCGGCGGCACCGGCTATCTCTATGGCGGACTGGTCGGCGCGGTGATCTTCCGCATGCTGCAGGAAGTGTTCTCCACCATCACCCCGCAATATTGGCAATTCTGGATTGGCCTCGTGCTGGTCGTGATCGTGCTGGTCGGCCGCCAGCGCCTGCATCGCTGGGTGCTGTACGTGCCGAACCTGGTCATCAAGCAGGTGATGGGGCGCAAGGGCGTCGTCGCCGTGCCGGAGAGCGACGCATGACCATCGCGCTCGAAACGCAAAATCTCGAAAAGACCTTTGGCGGCCTGCGCGTCACCCGCGATCTGTCGCTCAGAATCGAGCAGGGGGCCCGCCATGCGCTGATCGGTCCGAACGGCGCGGGCAAGACCACCGTCATCAATCAGCTCACCGGCGTGCTCAAGCCGAACTCGGGACGCATCCTGCTCGAAGGCCAGGACATCACCGATCTGCCCGTGCACAAGCGCGTGCTGCGCGGCCTGTCGCGTACATTCCAGATCAACCAGCTCTATCCGGACCTGACCCCGCTAGAGACCATCGGCCTGGCCGTCTCCGAACGCCTCGGCCATGGCGGCGACTGGTGGCGTCGGATGGGCACGCGCGGCGACGTCAACGGCGAGATCGCCGATCTCCTGACGCGCTTCCATCTGCTCGACGTCATGAACGAGGAGACCGTGACGCTGCCTTACGGCAAGCAGCGTCTGCTCGAGATCGCGGTTGCGATCGCCGCCAAGCCACGCGTGCTGCTGCTCGACGAGCCCGCGGCCGGCGTGCCCGAGAGCGAACGCCACGACATTCTCGCTGTGGTGGGGGCGCTGCCACGCGATGTCACCGTGCTGCTGATCGAGCACGACATGGATCTCGTGTTCTCCTTCGCCGATCGCATTTCGGTGCTGGTCTCCGGCGCGCTGCTCACTGAAGGTCCGCCCGACCAGGTCGCGCGCGATCCGCAGGTGAAGGCGGTCTATCTCGGCGAGGAGGCGGTCAATGTCTGACCTGCTCGCAATCGAGTCCCTGCGTGTCGGCTATGGCGAGGCCGTGGTGCTGCCCAATATGTCCCTGCGCCTTGCCGAGGGGCAGGTGCTGGCACTGCTCGGTCGCAACGGCACCGGCAAGACGACGCTGATCAACTCCATCGTCGGCGTTACCCGCCGCTTCTCCGGAACCGTCGGGCTTGCCGGCACCGATGTCACGTCGCTCCGGCCGGACCAGCGGGCGCGTGCCGGCATCGGCTGGGTGCCGCAGGAGCGCAACATCTTCCGTTCACTCACGGTCGAGGAGAACATGACCGCAGTGGCTCAGCCGGGCCCCTGGACCGTCGAGAAGGTCTACGAGATGTTCCCGCGGCTGAAGGAGCGGCGGAGCAATTTTGGTAACCAGCTTTCCGGCGGTGAGCAGCAGATGCTGGCGATTGGCCGTGCGCTGACTCTCAATCCGAAGGTCCTGCTGCTGGACGAGCCGACCGAGGGCCTGGCGCCCATCATCGTCGAGGAGCTCCTGAAGGCGATCGGGACCATCACCCGGGCAGGCGGCATCTGCTCGATCATCGTCGAGCAGAATGCCCAAAAGATTCTCGGGCTTGCCGACCGCGTTGTGATATTGGAACGCGGAACGATCGTCCACGACGCCCCGAGCGCCGCGCTGAAGGCCGACCCGTCGGTCCTGGAGCGCCATCTCGGCGTTGCAGGGGCGGCGGCCCACTAAAAAACATCCCGGGAGTTCAAGAAATGCAGCGAACCAAAGCCCCCTTCCGTGCCGACGAGGTCGGCAGCCTCCTGCGCCCCGCCAAGATCAAGGAAGCCCGCGCAAAGCTCGAGAAGGGCGAGATCTCGGCCGACGATCTGCGCAAGGTCGAGGACATGGAGATCGAGAAGGTCGTGCACAAGCAGGCCTCTGTCGGCTTGAAGCTCGCGACCGACGGCGAATTCCGCCGCTCCTGGTGGCATTTCGACTTCCTGGCCAAGCTCACCGGCTGCGAGCTGTTCCACCCCGACGCCGGCATCCAGTTCGCGGGCGTGCAAACCCGCCACGACGCGGTCCGGGTGATCGACAAACTCGACTTCCCCGACGACCATCCGATGCTGGACCACTTCCGCTTCCTGAAGAAGTACACCGACCAGGCGCACGTCACCGCCAAGATGACGATCCCGTCGCCGGCCGTGCTGCACTTCCGCGGCGGCCGCAAGTCGATCTCCAAGGACGTCTATCCCGATCTCGACGCCTTCTACGAGGATCTCGGCAAGACCTATCGCAAGGCCGTGAAGGCGTTCTATGACGCCGGCTGCCGCTATCTGCAGTTCGACGACACCGTGTGGGCTTATCTCTGCTCGCCGGACGAGCTGGAAAAAGCGCGCGCGCGGGGTGACAATCCCGACGGCCTGCAGCAGATCTATGCGCGCATCATCAACTACGCGCTGGCCGAGAAGCCTGCCGACATGGTGGTGACGACGCATGTCTGCCGCGGCAATTTCCGCTCGACCTGGATTTCCTCGGGCGGCTACGAGCCGGTGGCCGAGACCATGCTCGCCGGTACCAATTACGACGGCTACTTCCTGGAATACGATTCAGATCGTGCCGGCGGGTTCGAGCCGCTGCGCTTCCTGCCCAAGGGCAACAAGGTCGTCGTGGTCGGTGTCATCACCTCGAAGTTCGGCGAGCTCGAGAAGAAGGACGCCATCAAGCGTCGCCTGGAGGAGGCCGCCAAGTTCGCCCCGCTGGAGCAGCTCGCGCTGTCGCCGCAGTGCGGGTTTGCTTCGACCGAAGAGGGCAACATCCTCTCCGAGGAAGAGCAGTGGGCGAAGCTCAGCCTCGCGGTCGAGATCGCCAACGAAGTCTGGGGTAAATAAGTCCTTCGAATATCTCAGGGGGAGGAGACATGGATCCGAACCCTGATGCGATCGTCGTCGGTGCGGGCCCTGCCGGGCTCGCCTGTGCCGCAACGCTCCGCACGGCTGGCCTCCGGGCCACCGTGCTGGAGAAGGCCACCGAAGTCGGCGCGGTCTGGCGCCGCCATTATGACCGGCTGCATTTGCATACCGACCGCAATCATTCCGGCTTGCCCGGCATGGCGATGCCGTCGAGCTATCCGGTCTATCCATCGCGCGCGCAGATGGTCGCTTATCTTGAGAGCTACGCGGCCCGCTTTGAGATCAATCCTGTCTTCGATGCCGAGGTTTCGCGTATCACGCGCGAAGGATCGCAATGGCGTGTTGAATCGCGACAGAAGGAACATGTCGCGCCGATCGTGGTGATCGCCACCGGCATCGCAGATGCGCCACATCGCCCCAGCTGGCCGGGCATGGACGATTTTTCCGGCGAGATTCTCCACAGCAGCCGCTATCGCAACCCCGCGCCCTACACAGGTCGTCGTGTGCTCGTGGTCGGCTTCGGCAATTCGGGCGGTGAGATCGCGCTCGATCTTGCCAATGCCGGCGTCTCCGTTGGGCTCGCGGTGCGCAGTCCTGTTCAAATCATTCCGCGCGATCTGCTAGGCTTTCCCATCCTGTCATGGGCGATCTTGTACCGACGCCTGCCGGCGCGCCTCGTTGATGCGATCAACGCGCCGGTGCTGCGGCTTGCCGTCGGCAATTTCGAAACGCTTGGGTTGCGTCGCGCGGCAAAGGGACCACGGCAGATGGTCGAAGAGGACGGGCGCGTACCCTTGATCGACATCGGCACGCTTGCAAAGATCAGGGACGGCGCCATTGCAGTGCGTGCCGGTATCGATCGTTTAACCAATGATGGTGTCGTGTTCACCGACGGAACGATGGAGAAATTCGACGCCGTGATTCTTGCAACGGGCTTTCGCCCCGACCTGCGACCGCTGATCCCGGATGTCGTCGACGTCTTCGATCCGTACGGCATGCCGCGTGTGACGGGCAAGCCGAGCGCGGAACCGGGGCTTTATTTCTGCGGGCAGATCACGGTGCCCACGGGACAGTTGCGCGAGATCGGTATCGAGGCGCAGCAGATCGCCGACAGCGCAAAGAGATATCGCTCGCAAGCTGCATGATCACTTCTCCGCCAGATAGACCTCGCCCAGCAGTGACGAGTTCGACCACGGCACCTGCTTGTTCTTCGTGCCCGAGACCACTTCCGCCCGCACCCGCGTGAGCATCTGCTGCACTTCGAGGCCGGGTGTGCCGATGTGGCGGGACAGCGCCGCGGAGAAGGGCGAGTTGGCGCCTTCGCCGTCGAGCGCAACCTGACCCGGCGCGGTCGCGAATGCGATCAGCGTGCCGGCCCCTAGCGTTGCGCCGGCGCCCAGGCTCGACGGCGCGGCGAGGCCTGAGGCGCTCTCGATGCTGCGATTGCCACCGGCGCTTGCGATCTGCTGCGCCATCGGATTGTTGCGGCAGGCATCGAAGATCAGGATGTTGGTGCGGACCTGGTCGTCGAGGCCGGCCATGATGGTGGCCATGTCGATCATCGCTTCCGTCATGCTCGCGCCGGGCTTGAGCTCGACGTCGATGGGAATGAGATAGTTGCGGCCGTCAACCTGCACGCCATGGCCGGCGTAATAGACCAGGGCTACCTGTGCCCGTGCTGCATCCCGCAAAAACTCCCGCGTCATCTTCTGCATCGCTGCGCGGTCGAGGTCGATGCCCTCGGATACCGTGAAGCCGATATCGCGCAGGCTCCTGGCGACGGCGCGCGCATCGTTGGGCGGATTGGGCAGGGCCTTCACATGCGCATAGGCGCCGTTGCCGATGACCAGCGCCATGCGGCTGCCGCGAACGGCCGGGGAAGGCGAGGGCGCCGGTGCGGCGCCCGTCTGCTGCGGGGCAGGAGCTGCCGTCGGCTCCGTTGCCGGCAAGGGCGCATCACGCGGGATCGGCGCGGCTGCATCCGTCACCAGCGACAGCCGCACTTTCGCGGTGGCCTGATTGGCCTTGCTGCCGGCATCCGAGGCCACGATCGCGAGCGTGGCGTTGTAATCGTCTCTCGCGCGCGCATAGTCGCCCTTGGCCTCATAGGCCAGTGCGCGATGGGTATAGGCGGAGATCAGCACGCTGTTTGGCGGTGTCATGATGTTGACCGGCGGCTTGTCCTTGGCGAGCCGGATCGCCTCGCTGCCGTCGGCAATGGCCCGCTCGAGGTCGTTCTTCGCGCGCCAGATGGTGGTGCGGTTGATCAGCGGCTGCGGCAGCGTCGGATCGAGCCGGATGGCCTGGTTGATATCCGCGAGCGCGCCGTCGAGGTCGCCGAGAGCTTCCTTGGCAATGCCACGGTTCTGGAACGAGAACGCCGATCTCGGATCGGCCTTGATCGACATGTCGTAATCGGCGATCGCCTTGGCGTAGTCGCCCTTGCCGCGCCAGGCATTGCCGCGGTTGTGGAAGATGATGCCGCTCGGCGGCCCGAGCTTCAGCGCATCGTCGAAATCCGCAATCGCGATGTCGTAGTCGCCCTTGTCGTAATAGGCCGAGCCCCGCATGTTGTAGACCGCCTGGCTCGGCTGCAGCCGGATCGCTTCGGTGGTGTCGGCAATGACCCGGGCGTAGTCACCTTTCTTGTTCCAGCCCACGGCGCGCCAGAAATAGACGGTCGCGAGCTGCCCGCCCTTGAAAACCTTCAGCGCGATGATCTTGCTGCAGGCGTCGACCATCTGGTCCGCCGGCGTCGTCTCGGTGGTGCAGAGCGGCCCGAGCTGACCGCGCGATTGGGCGGAGGCAGGCGCCGACCATAGGGCGGCAGCGAGCAGGGCGAGCGCGACAAGCAGGCGGCTCATAGGGGAATTCCTTGAGGAGAAGTGCTTGTTTGTTGCCCGGTGACCCCTCGGGGTTCACGCCTGCGTCATCGGACGTGGGGTAAAGCAGGCACGGGTATTCCCTGAGTGGGCAGAGTTTGCTAGGAAGTGGGTCCCAACTTTCCTGCCCACCTCCATCCCACTCATGAAGAACGATGAAATCCTGAGCCAAATCACCGAGTTCTGCCGCAAGGCGGACATGGCGGAATCGACTTTTGGCCGGCGTGCGGTGAACGATGGGAAGCTCGTGCACCGCCTGCGCGAGGGCAAACGCATTACCATCGATACGCTGGAGCGGATCCAGGCCTATATCGCGGCATCGACGACCGGTGGCCTGCCGCCGCCGCGGGGGCTTCAGGTGCCCCCGGAAAAGCGCGATCCACGCGGCAATTTCCGCTTCTTCGAGAACCGGCAGAAATACCTGCTGTTCGTCCACACCTGCAGCGAGAAGCGGGTCATCGCCGACCGCGTGGCGCTGGAGCTCTCTACCATCCATCCGCGGCCGCCGGCGCTGCGCATTTTCGACGCGGGCGTCGGCGACGGCACGGTACTGGCGCGGGTGCTGCGCGCCACGCACCAGCGCTATCCGCACATGCCTTTCTACGTGGCCGGCAAGGAGCTCAGCCTCGAGGATCTGCGCCTGACCCTGGAGAAGGTGCCCGACCGCATTTTCGAGCATCCGGCCTCGGTGTTCGTCTTCACCAACATGTTCTACTCGGAGGCGCCCTGGCTGACGCCGGCATCGCCCGCAGCGGCCGCCGCCACCGTTTGGCACGAGGTTCCACTGCGGGGCGCCTCATCGGGCGAGTTCGAGCAGCAGATCGCCGAGCTCCGGCCCTTCCTGGAGCAGAACTGGCGCGCCGCGATCAGCCCGCGCACGGCCATGCCTCTCTACGAGCGGCCCGTCGTCCTCGTGCTCTATCGCGAGGATCACCGGTTCCTGCTCGATTCGACCATTCCGCGGCCGGGCCAGACCGAAGCCAATTTCGACCTCGTCATTGCATCCCAGCCATACCGGGCCCTGTCCTCGGTCAATTTCCGGGCCAAGCGGATCATTGCACCGCTGGCGCGGGCGCTGCGGCCGGGTGGCCGCCTGATCGGAATCCACTCCCACGGTCACGATCCCGGCATGGAAATGATCCAGGCGATCTGGCCCGGAGAAAATCCTTTCTCGGTGAGCCGTCATGAGCTATTGCGCGCCGTTAAGTACGAGCTTGGGTCGTTGGGCCGCGACTTAAATTTTAATGCCTACGCGGATAACCGTTCGATCTTCAGGTATGATATGGAAGCGCTGCCCAACGAGGTGACGGGTACCATCGGAACCTCGACGGCCTTTGCAGCCTGGAATGCGGCGGTGTATGTCGCTCAGATTGAGGACGACCGGTTGACAGATATGACTCAAAACGGCCGCACTCTGGATGCCGCCAGGGATGTGCTGCGAAAGTACAACGGGCTCTGGTTTCTCGACGAATCCTACGTCATCTCGCGCCGGCGTGATTGACATAATCCAAAGGTAAACATCGCAAACGTCCGCCTGATGTGGCGGAACAAGGGGTTACTGATGCGCGCGTCCTATCTCTTCACCAGCGAGTCCGTGTCCGAAGGCCATCCGGACAAGGTCTGCGACCGGATTTCCGACGAAATCGTCGATCTGTTCTATCGCGAGGGGCCGAAAGCCGGCATCGACCCGTGGCAGATCCGCGCTGCCTGTGAGACGCTGGCCACCACCAACAAGGTGGTGATCGCCGGTGAGACCCGCGGTCCGAAGTCGGTGGACAACGAGCAGATCGAAAGCGTCGTGCGCGCCGCGATCAAGGACATCGGGTACGAGCAGGAGGGCTTCCACTGGAAGACTGCTGATATCGAGATCCTGCTGCATCCGCAGTCGGCCGACATCGCGCAGGGCGTCGATGCGCTGCAGCCGGGCGAGGTCAAGGAAGAAGGCGCGGGCGACCAGGGCATCATGTTCGGCTACGCCACCAACGAGACGCCCGACCTGATGCCGGCGCCGATCTTCTATGCCCACAAGATCCTGCGCCTGATCTCCGAAGCGCGCCACTCCGGCCGCGAGAAGGTGCTGGGTCCGGATTCCAAGAGCCAGGTCACCGTGCAGTACGAGAACGGCAAGCCGGTCGGCGTGCGCGAGATCGTGGTGTCGCACCAGCATCTGATCGAGGACATCTCGTCCAAGCAGATCCGCGACATCGTCGAGCCCTATGTGCGCGAGGCGCTGCCGAAGGACTGGATCACCCCGAAGACCATCTGGCACATCAACCCGACCGGCAAGTTCTTCATCGGCGGTCCCGATGGCGATTCCGGCCTGACCGGCCGCAAGATCATTGTCGACACCTACGGCGGCGCGGCTCCGCATGGCGGCGGCGCGTTCTCCGGCAAGGATCCGACCAAGGTCGACCGCTCTGCGGCTTACGCTGCCCGCTACGTCGCCAAGAACATCGTCGCCGCCGGTCTTGCCGACCGCTGCACGCTGCAGCTTGCCTACGCCATCGGCGTCGCGCGTCCGCTGTCGATCTACATCGACACTCACGGCACCGGTAAGGTGTCGGAGGATCAACTCGAGAAGGCCGCCGCCAAGGCGATGGACCTGACCCCGCGCGGCATCCGCACCCATCTCGATCTCAACCGCCCGATCTACGCGCGTACCTCCGCCTACGGCCATTTCGGCCGCACGCCCGACAACGAGGGCGGCTTCTCCTGGGAGAAGACCGATCTCGTCGAGGCGCTGAAGCGCGCAGTCTGATCACCAACGTCATTCCGGGGCGCCGCGAAAGCGGCGAGCCCGGAATCTCGAACCTCTGGATTCCGGGTTCGCTCGTTTCACGAGCGCCCGGAATGACGAGCCAAACAAACAGGAACCCCCAATGAACGCGAAGCCCGGCTTCACCGATTACATCGTCAAGGACATTTCGCTCGCCGATTTCGGCCGCAAGGAACTCTCGCTGGCCGAGACCGAGATGCCCGGCCTGATGGCCACCCGCGAGGAGTTTGGCCCGAAGCAGCCGCTGAAGGGCGCGCGCATCGCCGGCTCCCTGCATATGACGATCCAGACCGGCGTGCTGATCGAGACGCTGGCCGCGCTCGGCGCCGACATTCGCTGGGTCTCCTGCAACATCTATTCGACGCAGGATCACGCCGCTGCTGCGATCGCAGCCGCCGGCATTCCCGTCTTTGCCGTCAAGGGCGAGACGCTGACCGAGTACTGGGACTACACCGCAAAACTGTTCGACTGGCACGGCGGTGGTCACCCGAACATGATCCTCGACGACGGCGGCGACGCCACCATGTACGTCCATCTCGGTCTGCGCGCCGAGAACGGCGACACCGCCTTCCTGGACAAGCCGGCTTCGGAAGAAGAGGAAGTCTTCTTCGCGCTTCTGAAGAAGCAGCTCAAGGAAAAGCCGAAGGGCTATTTCGCCGAGATCGCCAAGAGCATCAAGGGCGTTTCCGAAGAGACCACCACGGGCGTGCATCGTCTCTATGACATGCAGAAGGCCGGCACGTTGCTGTGGCCCGCCATCAACGTCAACGACAGCGTCACCAAGTCGAAGTTCGACAACCTCTATGGCTGCCGTGAATCGCTGGTCGATGGCATCCGCCGCGGCACCGACGTGATGATGTCGGGCAAGGTCGCGATGGTCGCGGGCTTCGGCGACGTCGGCAAGGGCTCGGCGGCTTCGCTCCGTCAGGCCGGCTGCCGCGTGATGGTGTCGGAAGTCGATCCGATCTGCGCGCTGCAGGCGTCGATGGAGGGTTACGAAGTCACCACCATGGAAGATGCCGCGCCCCGCGCCGACATCTTCGTCACCGCGACCGGCAACAAGGACATCATCACCATCGAGCACATGCGCGCGATGAAGGATCGTGCCATCGTCTGCAACATCGGTCACTTCGACAACGAGATCCAGATCGCGTCTCTGCGCAATCTGAAGTGGACCAACATCAAGCCGCAGGTCGACGAGATCGAATTCCCCGACAAGCACCGCATCATCATGCTGTCGGAAGGCCGCCTCGTGAACCTCGGCAACGCGATGGGCCATCCGTCCTTCGTGATGTCGGCGTCCTTCACCAACCAGACGCTGGCGCAGATCGAGCTGTTCGCCAACAACAAGGACGGCAAGTACAAGAAGGAAGTCTACGTGCTGCCGAAGACCCTCGACGAGAAGGTCGCACGCCTGCACCTCGCCAAGATCGGCGTCAAGCTCACCGAGCTCCGCAAGGATCAGGCCGACTATATCGGTGTGAAGCAGGAAGGTCCGTACAAGTCGGACCACTACCGCTACTGAGCCGCGGATCACCTTGAGCATCGACGCAAAGCCCCGGAGCGATCCGGGGCTTAGTTGTTTCGGCCCTTGGAATTCAACTCGCTTTGCAGTTGCTGCCTGGCCAATTGCCGATTGACGGCCGGCAGTGACGGGCGGACTATCCCCGCCGGCGGAGGAAACCATGCAACAAGAACATTTCGAGGTGCTGATCGTCGGTGCCGGGCTATCGGGCATCGGCGCGGGCTATCATTTGCAGACGAAGTGCCCGGGCAAGAGCTACGTCATCCTCGAGGGGCGCGACTGCATTGGCGGCACCTGGGACCTGTTTCGCTATCCCGGCATCCGCTCCGACAGCGACATGTTCACGCTCGGCTATTCCTTCAAGCCGTGGACCGACCCGAAGGCGATTGCCGACGGGCCGCAGATCCTGAACTATGTGCGCGAGACCGCGGCCGAGAACGGCATCGACAAGCACATCCGCTTCCGCCATCGCGTCAAGCGCGCGGCGTGGTCGACGCCGGATGCGCGCTGGACCATCGAGGTCGAGCGCATCACGGGTGAGGGCGCGGCCGAGCTCGTGCGCTTCACCTGCAATTTCCTGTTCATGTGCTCGGGCTATTACAAATACGAGGCGGGCTATACGCCGCAGTTCAATGGCGTTGCGGATTTCGCCGGCCGCATCGTGCATCCGCAGAAATGGACCGAGGACATCGATTATGCGGGCAAGCGCGTCGTCGTGATCGGCTCCGGCGCGACCGCGGTGACGCTGGTGCCGGAGCTCGCCAAGACCGCGGCCGAAGTCACCATGCTGCAGCGCTCGCCGACCTACGTGGTGTCGCGCCCGGCGCAGGATCCTGTCGCCAACAAATTGCGCCGCAATCTGCCGGCACGGCTTGCCTATCACCTCATCCGCTGGCGCAACGTGATGTGGGGGATGTTCTTCTTCCAGCTCAGCCGGCGGCGGCCGGACAAGGTGAAGAACCTGATCCTCGGGGGCGTGCGTATGGCGCTCGGGCCAGACTACGACATCGCCACCCATTTCACGCCGCGCTACAACCCCTGGGACCAGCGGCTCTGCCTTGTGCCTGACGGCGATCTGTTCAAGGCGATCCGCGAAAAGCGCGCCGCGGTCGTTACCAATGAGATCGACAGGTTTACACGCGATGGCATTCGTCTGAAGGACGGCAGCGAGCTTCCTGCCGACATCATCGTCACGGCAACAGGATTGGTGCTTCAGGTCGTTGGCGGTCTCGAGGTCAGCGTCGACGGCCGCGCCGTCGATTTTGCGAGCACGCTGACCTACAAGGGCATGATGTACGCCGACGTGCCCAACATGGCGTCGGCCTTCGGCTACACCAACGCGTCCTGGACGCTGAAATGCGATCTCACCTGCGAATATGTCTGCCGTCTCATCAACTACATGGACCGGCACAATTTCCGCCAGGCCATGCCGCACAATGACGATCCCGAGATCACTGCGCAGCCGTCGCTCGATTTCACCTCGGGCTATGTGCAGCGCTCGGTCGCCAAAATGCCGAAGCAGGGCTCGAAGCAACCGTGGCGGCTGTATCAGAACTATGCGCTCGACATCGTCTCGTTGCGTTTCGGTAAGATCGACGACGGCGTGATGCGATATTCCTGATCACGCCATCACCGTCGCTTCTATGCCTTGCGCGTGGTGAGCGCGAGGCCAAGGTCGATCGCGAGCGCCAGCACCACGGCGCCGCCGCCGAGCGCGAACAGGACCAGATAGTCGCCGCCGGTCTGAGCGTAGATCCAGGAAAAGCCGTAGGCGGCCGCGGCCTGGAACAGCGCAAAGCTGGTGGTGGCGTGGCTCCATGTCGCGCGCTGCTGCTCGGTGGAGTGCGGCACGAGTTCGTGAATGCGTCCGAGCACCAGCGGCACGATGCCGGGTGTGAAGCCGCCGACTACGACGCTCGACACGATCAATGACACCGGCGCGGTGCTGACGGTGGGCAGCAGCACGGCCACCGCCTCGATCAGGAATGCCGCGCGCAACGCCGGACCGAAGCCTGAGCGGTCGCCGAGATGGCCGGTGATGAGTGGGCCGACGATCGCGCCGAGGCCGTACAGCACCCAATAGCGCGATCCCGCGGCAATGCCCTGGCCGAGGCCACGCGCCACGAAATCGACGATGAAGACCATGTGCGGCACCAGCGCCACCGCGTTGAGGCCGTACTGGATCAGCAACGCGCGGGCGGCCGTCGGCGTGTGATGCTGCTTCGCGTGGTGCGAAGGCGCAGTAGCAGTCTTGGCCTCCGCAGGCCAGCTCCACCAGCTCGCGAGCGTTAGCACGGCCGAGAGCGCGCCGAGGCCGTACCAGCTCTGCTGCAGGCCCTCCTTCAGCAGCAGCGGCACCAGCGTGCCCGATGCAGCGACGCCCAGACCGACGCCGGCAAAAATCACGCCGCCGACGATGCCGCGCCGGGCCGGCGAGGTATGGGGAAGAATGACGGAGGCTGCCAGCACCATGATGATGCCGCCAGTGAGGCCAGAGAGGAAGCGCCAGGCGAAGAACCAGGTGAAGGATACAGGCGCCGCGCTGGCAAAGAACGAGAGTGTGGCAAGCAGCATCATCGCCCGCAGTGCGCGGACTGTGCCGATGCGGGCCGCAACAGCTCGCGCCGCGAGCGCGCCGGCGAGATAGCCGGCGAGGTTCGCCGCGCCAAGGTAGACCACGTCGGAGGCGCTGAACCACTTTGCCGCGATCAAGGCCGGGATCAGCGGCGTGTAGGAGAAGCGGGCGAGGCCAAGTCCGACCAGCGAGGCCGACAGTCCGGCAACGGCGTATCGCCATGTTGAGCCCGGCCGCTCATGCGGCCAGGCGTGGCCCCGAGGCTTGCTGCCTGCATTCAATTCGGTCATGTCGACCTCCTGCGTATCTGCTTGGCCCGGCCGGCTCTCAATGGCCGGCGCTCTGGCCGCCATCGACGTGCAGGATCTCGCCGGTGACGAAAGAGGCGCCCTCGAGATACAGCACGGCATCGACGATGTCGGACATCTCGCCCATGCGGCCGACGGGATGCATCGCGCCGTACTCTACGTGCGTTGCGACCGGGTGCATGGGCGACTTGATGATCCCGGGCGCAACCGCGTTCACGCGAATGCCGCGCCTGGCGTATTCGATCGCGAGTGACTTGGTCGCGGCGTTCAGCCCGCCCTTGCTCAGCGAGGCCAGCACCGAGGGCACATTCGAATTGGCGTGGTCGACCAGCGTGGTCGTGATCTGGACGACGTGGCCAGACCCCTGCTTCTCCATCTCGGCGATCGCGAGCTGCGTGATGTTGAAGAAGCCGGCGACGTTGGTGCCCATCACCGCCGCATAATCCTCGGCGGTGTATTGCGTGAACGGCTTTGCGACGAAGATGCCGGCATTGTTGACCAGCGTGTCGATACGGCCGAAGCGGGCAACGGCCTGCGCCACCACGCGCTCGGCGGTTTTGCGGTCGGCGATATCGCCGGGAACCGCAAGCACGTCATCGTCGCTCGACGGCTTGACGGAGCGTGCGGTGGCGACCACGCGATAATTGCGATCGCGAAAGCCCTGCACCAGGGCGGCGCCTATGCCCTGCGATGCACCGGTGATGATGGCGACCTTCTGCTCGATACCCATGACGGGCTCCTGTTGTTGATCCGTGCCAGCGTTGGCTGGCCTGGGGACTCAGGTACGCGGTGACGGCCCGGCTGCGAATACGCGCTGTCCGGCAGACACTCTTTCGCGGCGCGTACGAATGCGTGCCCCGGGCCTGGCGCCGGTTGTCGCGGCGGGGGCAAGCGCCTAGCTTGCCCCTGGAGGTCGACGGAGCGACGGAAAGGCATGGATCGCCTGGATGCGATGAAGGTGTTCGTCCTTGCGGTGGACGAAGGCAGCCTGGCGGCAGCAGGCCGCAAGCTCGGCCGTTCGCCGGCGGCGGTCAGCCGCGCCATCGCCTTCCTCGAAGAGCGGGTCGGCGCCGAGCTGCTGCATCGGACCACGCGGTCGATCAAGCTGAGCGAGGAGGGCGAGCGCTACGTCGCGGTCTGTCGCCGCGTGCTCACCGAGCTCGAGGAGGCTGACGATATCGCCGCCGGACCGCGCACCGCGCCGCGCGGCCTGCTCACGATCACGGCCCCCGTGGTGTCTGGCGAGATGGTGCTGCGGCCGATCCTCGATGCATTTCTGGACGCCTATCCGACCGTGTCGGCCAAGCTCTTGCTGTTCGATCGTGCGGTCAATCTGATCGAGGAGGGCGTCGATATCGCGCTCCGCATCGGTCCGCTCGCGGATTCGGCGATGGTGGCGATGCGGGTCGGGGAGATCAACCGCGTCGTGGTGGCTGCACCGCGCTATCTGAAGCAGCATCCGCGCATCGCCGAGCCGGGCGACCTCGCCAAGCATCAGATCGTGGCGATGGCGCACCTCCCCAATTCATGGACCTTTGCGCCGCCAGCGGACTCGTCGGCGCCGCGCACCGTGCAGTTCACCCCGCGCCTTGTCGTCAACAGCACCTATGCGGCGGTGGCTTCTGCGGTCGCCGGCCGAGGCGTCGCACGGCTGTATTCGTATCAGGTGGCCGAGCAGGTCGCGCGCGGCGAGCTCGCGGTCGTGCTGGCCGGCGACGAGGATCCGGAGATGCCGGCACATCTGATCGCCCCGCAGGGGCGCCTCTCGGTGCCGAAGGTGCGGGCCTTCACTGACTTTGCCGTGCCCCGGCTGAAGAAACATTTTGCGCAGCTCAAGAAGAGCCTCGGCGCACGCTGAGCGTCTCAGCCGCCGCGACTGCCAATGCGTTGTTTTGCGTATACGGCCACCGGGCTGAATCGGCCATCCTGCCCGGACAGTTGACGCCGGATTAACGGATGAGTCCTAGCCTGTCTCGGCCGGGGTTACTCGCAAGGCCGAGGTGAGCCCAATGGAAGCCCAAAAGATCGCGGTCGACGCCGTCGTCGCGCTGACCGATTGCGACCGCGACGCCGTCATTGCGTTCATTCGCCGGCTCTATCTCGCCGGCGTCACCGATCCCAAGCGCCTGACCTTCAGGGGTCTCCAGGCGCTGTCGCGGGCGTGAGTTGGCCGTTTTCGGTCCGTTTCGGCCCAATCTGTATTCCCGCACTCTCCCCAGCGTGAACGCAACCCAGCGGTGAATATCTTGCCGCTCGGGCTGGGGCGCGTTAGATCACGTCCCCGGCTGGGTCACTCGGGAACTTGGGGAAATGCTGAGGCAGCTTTTTGCACCGCAACTCGTCATTTTGTATGTGCTTGCGGCTTCGACGATTTACGTTCACTTCCGCGGCAAGCAGCGGCTGCGCTTCGCACGCCAGCTTGGCGATCACTCGACCTATCTCGCACCTTACAACGTGCTGATGTATGCGGGCTCGGCCGTGCCGAACAAGCCCGTGATCTCGGTCGAGCAGTTTCCCGAGTTGAAGCCGCTCAGCGAGAATTGGGAGACCATCCGCGACGAGGCCGTTCGGCTGTTCGACGAAGGTTTTATCCGCGCGGCCGCGAAGAACAACGACTGGGGTTTCTATTCGTTCTTCAAGAGCGGCTGGAAGCGCTTTTACCTGAAATGGTACGACGACTTCCTGCCCTCGGCGAACACGCTGTGCCCGAAGACGGTGGAGCTGCTCAAGTCGATTCCGAGCGTGCACGGCGCGATGTTCGCGATGCTGCCGCCGGGCGGCAAGCTCGGTGCCCACCGCGATCCCTTCGCCGGCTCGCTGCGCTACCACCTCGGCCTCGTCACGCCGAACTCGAACAAGTGCCGCATCCTGGTCGACGGCGTCGAATGTGTCTGGCGTGACGGCGAAGCCTTCATGTTCGACGAGACGTTCATTCACAGCGCGGAGAATGCGACCGACGTCAACCGCATCATCCTGTTCTGCGACGTCGAGCGTCCGATGAAATTCGGCTTCATGACCGCGATCAACCGCTGGGTCAGCCATCACATCGTCAAGGCATCGGCGACCCAGAACGTCGAGGGCGAGAATGTCGGCGTGCTCAACAAGGTGTTCGGCAAGCTCTACGAGCTCCATCTCGGCAGCCGCAAGGTCAAGGAGTGGAACCGCAACGTGTACTACACGCTGAAGTACTCGCTGACGGCGCTGATCCTCGGCCTCATCGTGCTGTCGGCGCTGAAGTGATGCGAATGCCCAGGGCGGATTAGCGGCTTTTCCGCTGAGGCTCGAAGAGCGAAGGCGAAAGTGTAATCCGCCCAACAATTTTCGCTCTCATCTGGCGGCGAATGCTACGAGTTGGACGCCAGCGGAGCCAAGGACAATCGCAAGAATGTAGCGTGTTGCCGTCTGCGAGAGCCATCGCAACCCAATCGTGGTTCCGGCTATCGCGCCAGCGAGCGCACCAACTGCATACAGCCAAGTTTGGGCCGACGGTATCTGTCCAACGTGGAGCGCCCCGGCCAATCCGATAGCGGAGTTTCCGAGGATGAAAGGCGCGGAGAGCGCCGCGGTCTGTTTGGGGGATGCCCAGCGCATTCCAACCAGAATGGGAGCTAGGAACACGCCACCACCCACGCCGGTTAGCCCCGAGATGAAGCCCACGCCGGCGCCCGTCAATATTGTGGCCCCGAGTGGGGGCGCGTGATCCAACGAATCTTCGCTTCTCCGTCCGATCACCAGGATGATAGCGGCGAGCAGAAGCACGATCCCGGTAATGGTGCGGTAGAGATGATCGGCCAAAACGACTGATGCGCCCGCCAGGGTGGTCGGTAGTGAGGCGATCAGAAGTGGCCTTAGCTTGGCCCAGTCGATATGGCTGCCGCGATTGAATAGCCACGTGGAATAGGTGGCCGCAACGATATTCAGCAACAAGGCCGTTGGCCTCATCTCGCTTGGGGGAAACGAGGCAAAAGCCATTAGCGCAAGAAATGCTGTTCCGCCTGCTTGGCCCACTGTCGCATAGAGAAGCGAAATTGCAGCGAAGAATACCGTCAGCATTTTCTAGTGACGATGCTTGTGTCCTTCGGAACCGACGGGGTGCTGGTAACCTCGTAGTTCGGCATACCGCTGCATTTGACTCTGGTTGAGCAAGGCTGCGGTCGTCAGATGATATTTGAGGTGGCTTTCACGGAGCCGTGCCTGAGTTTCGGAAATGGCAGCGATGGTGGCTTTGAGCGATTCCGATGCCACTGCGCGAGCCGAGAAAAGTTGGTCCAACTCCGTCTCTTGCTCGACGAGCTTGTTGCCTAGCGGGACCGTCTCCTGCTTCATGGCATCGTAGAGTTGCTGAACTCGAACACGTTGATCCGGGGTCAACTCAAGGCGATCGCCGAGTTCGAGAACATGGCTCGGACCAGGGTATCCATTGAGTTCAGCGGCCAGCGCCAAGCCCATTCCGCGTCCGCTCAGTAGATCGTCGATCTGTTGTCGCGACAGCGCCTTGATGGGGCGTTGCTCAAGACCGGCATAAGGTTGGTCCGACTGCGCGTCGGCAGCATTGCACATGATGACAAGCGTCGCCGCAAGCAGAAAACGTCTCATGAGTCTGACTCCGTAAGGTCGGCCCGGTTTGTTGATCGATTGCCGCTGGTGCTATCGAGGCAACATATCTTGCTGGACGGTTCGCCCCATGGCAACAAGATTGCCTGGAGCGAGCCGCCAAACATGGAGCAGGCAATGGCCCCGTTGCCACTTGCGAACACCGAGATCGTGCAATTCTTCCGCGCGTGGCTGGAGACCTTCTCAGGCTATGTCCGCGAGGTCGATTACGCCTCGGCGCGGCCGCTGTTTCACCCGGACGTACTTGCCTTCGGCACGCATAATGACGTCATTCCCGGCCTCGATCAGTGGGTCACGACGCAATGGAATAACGTCTGGCCCAAGACGACGGACTTCCGCTTCGTGCTCGACCAGGCCTCGATACTCGCGTCCGCCGACGGCACGTTGGCGACCGTGATCGCGCCATGGACGAGCACGGGCTATCATTCCGATGGCAGTTCGTTTCCGCGCCCCGGCCGCGCAACCATGACCTTTTCGAAGAATGCAGATGGCTGGCTGTGCGTACATTCGCACATGTCGCTCAATCGCGGTGTGCCACAGGCGAGCCACGCCAACCGACCGGTGAAGGCCTGGTAGGGCGAAGCCATCCGGCATCGTGGCAGGTCTTTGTGCGGCACAAGCCCCGTGGAGGCCGGCTGCAGTCGACTCCGCCGGGCTTGGTTGACCGACTAAAGTTTTAAGCGCTCGTTCCAGGCTCGCCGGAACCCTTGGAACCCAACTTCGTTTGTTCCTCAACGAACAACCAGTGAAAACGCACAAACGGGGGCCGTCCGAGGGAGATCTTCCCATGGCAACACTTGGCCTCGACGTCACACAACTCACTGCATCCGAGCATCAGCGCCAGCTTCGTCGCGCCGTGATCGCCTCCACGGTCGGGACCGCGATCGAATGGTATGATTTCTTCCTCTACAGCACCGTGACGGGTCTGGTATTCGCAAAGCTCTTCTTTCCGCACTCAGACCCCTGGGTCGGGACGCTGGAGGCGTTTGCGATCTACGCGGTCGGCTTCGTTGCGCGCCCGATCGGCGCGGCAATCTTCGGGCACTATGGCGACCGCATCGGACGCAAATCGACGCTGATCGCGACGCTGCTGCTGATGGGACTGGCGACCGCCGCGGTGGCCGTGGTGCCGACCTATGCGAGCATCGGCATCTGGGGGGCCGTGATCCTGACCGTGCTGCGATTCATTCAGGGCGTCGGCGTCGGCGGCGAATGGGGCGGCTCGGTGCTGATGTCGATGGAATGGGCCCGCGACGACCGATCTCGTGGATTGATCGCGTCATGGCCGCAATTCGGCGTGCCGTGCGGCCTGTTCCTCGCCAATCTCGCGGTGCTGGCCTTCAGCCAAATGGCGGGCGACCAGTTCCTGGCGTGGGGCTGGCGTATTCCGTTTGCGCTCAGCATCATCCTGGTCGGCGTCGGCCTCTATATCCGCCTCGGCATTCTCGAAACGCCGGTGTTCTCGAAGCTCGTGGCCGAACGTCAGGTCGACCGCACACCGATGCTGACGGTAATCCGGGAACACCCGAAGGAGATCCTGCTGTCGGCATTCGCGCGGATGTCGGAGCAGGCTCCGTTTTACATCTTCACCGCCTTTGTCTTCTCCTATGGCATCGGCACCCTCCACGTCTCGCGCGACTTCCTGCTGACCGCGGTGCTCGCAGCGTCAGTGCTGTCGTTCGTCTCGATCCCGCTGTGCGGACATATCTCCGATCAGATCGGCCGCAAGAACATGTATATGATCGGGGCTGCCGTGACGGGTGTCTTCGGCTTCATCTATTTCGCAATGCTCAACACGGGATCGCTGACCATCATCTTTCTCGCGATCATCCTGTCGCTGATTCCGCACGACATGCAGTACGGACCGCAAGCCGCCTTGATCGCCGAGAGCTTTACCGGACGCTTGCGCTACAGCGGCTCCTCGCTCGGCTATCAGCTTGCATCCGTGATCGCCGGCGGACCCGCGCCGCTGATCGCCACTTGGTTGTTCGGTACGTTCCACTCGGCGACTGCGATCGCGGTCTATATCGCGATTTGCGCGGTCATGACGCTGGTCGCGACCGCCATGATGACCGATTATACCGGCAAGGACATCAACGCGGTGGCTGCGCACGAGCGGCGGACTTGAGGCCGCAAAAAGCCCCGGATGCGATATCCGGGGCTTTGCATCTTCCGCGATATCGAGTTCGGCCTACTCCGGTTGGCCGATGCTCACCTTCAGCGTGCCAACACCGTCGACGCCGCATTCGAGCTTGTCGCCCGGCTGGAGCTGCGACACGCCGGCCGGTGTTCCCGTCATGATGATGTCGCCGGCGGCGAGCTTCACCTGCTGTGAAAGCTGCCAGATGATCTCCGGGACGTTCCAGATCAGCTCGGTGAGGTCGCCCTTCTGGGCTTCCTTGCCGTTGACCGTGAGCCAGATCTTGCCCTTGGCAGGATGGCCGATCTTCGAGGCCGGCTGCACCGCGGAGCACGGGGCGGAGCCGTCGAACGACTTGCCGATCTCCCACGGACGCTCCTTCTTGCGCGAGGCGATCTGGAGGTCGCGGCGGGTGAGGTCGATGCCGACGGCATAGCCGTAGACGTGGTCGAGGGCCTTGTCGGCGGGGATGTTGAGCCCGCCGCTCTTCATCGCGACGATCAGCTCGACCTCGTGGTGCAAATCCTTGGTCAGGGGCGGATAGGGGATGGTGGCGCCATCGGGCACCAGCATGTCGGCGTGCTTGGCGAAGAAGAACGGCGGGGCGCGCTCGTCATTGCCCATCTCGCGAATGTGCTCGAGATAGTTGCGGCCGACGCACCAGATGCGGCGCACCGGATAGCGGCCGGACTCGCCGACGACGGGGAGCGAAGCCTGGGGCGGAAGCGGGATGACGTAGGAGGCGGCGTTCATGAAGCGGTCTCGCTGCTCTTGAGGTGATGAGGAATTCTATGCGGTCGCGCTGATTGGCGCCAGAGCGCCGGCGTCGTGATGTTGCAGGCGGAAGAACGAGGCGTAGCGGCCGGAGCGGCGCAGCAGCTCGTCATGCCGGCCCTGCTCGACGATCTCGCCGCCCTCGACCACCAGGATGCTGTCGGCGTGCATGATCGTGTGCAGACGGTGCGCGATCACGATGGTGGTGCGGTCCTGGCAGAGATGCTCGATCGCCTCCTGCACCTGCTTCTCCGACTCGGAATCGAGTGCGGCGGTAGCCTCATCGAGCAGGATGATCGGCGCGTTCTTGAGCAGCGCGCGCGCCACCGCTATGCGCTGGCGCTGGCCGCCCGACACTTGTGCGCCGTGCTCGCCGACCGGCGTGTCGTAGCCGAGCGGGAAGCCCATGATGAAATCATGCGCGCACGCGGCCTTGGCGGCGTCAATGATCTGGTCTTCGGTCGCAGCGGGTTTGCCGAAGGCGATGTTGTTGCGGATGGTGTCGCGGAACAGATAGACGTCCTGGCCGACATAGGCGGTCTGCGCCCGCAGCGATTTGCGCGAGATCGCGCCGATCGACTGGCCGTCGATCACGATGTCACCTTGCGTCACCTCGTAGAACCGCAGCAGCAGCGCCAGCACGGTCGACTTGCCGCCGCCGGAAGGGCCTACCAGTGCGGTGACCTTGCCGGGCTCGGCGACAAAACTCATGCGGTTGAGCACGGTCTCATTGGCACGATAGGAGAAGCTGACATCGCGCAGCTCGATCCGCGCGTCGGACAATTTCAGCGCCGGCTTGTCGTCGTCGGAGTGTTCGCTCGCCGGGCTGTCGACGACTTCGAGCAGCATGCGCGCGCCGACAAGCTGGCTGTTCAAATCGATATTCAGCCGCGCCAGCCGCTTGGCCGGCTCGGTCGCCATCAGGAATGCGGTCATGAACGAGAAGAACGCGCCGGGCGTGGCGTTGAGTGCGACCACGCTATAGCCGCCATACAGCAAGCAGCCGGCGACCGCGAAACCGCCGAGCATTTCCATCAGCGGGTTGGAGCGGTTGGCGACGCGGGCCATCTTGTTGGCATTGCGCTCGACGATCGCGATGTTCTCGTCGATGCGCTTCTGCATGGTGTCTTCGAGCGTGAACGCCTTGACCGTGCGGATGCCCTGCAGCGATTCCTGCATCGTCTCCATGATGTCGGCCGTGCCGGTGAACTGGTTGTAGGCCAGGCCCTTGATGCGCTTGACCAGCTTGCGCAGCACCAGCATCGCCGGCGGCACTGCGACGAGGCCGATCAGCGACATCAACGGATCCTGCCACACCATCACGCCGATCATGGCGAGCAGCATCAAGAGGTCGCGCCCGATGGCGTTGACCAGCATATTGAGCACGTCGGTGATCGACTTGGCACCGGCGGTCAGCCGCGCCAGGAACTCGGATGAATGTCGCTCGGAGAAGAAGCCGACGCTCTCGCGCATCAGCTTGGCGAACAGCTGGCGCTGGTTGGTGGCGAGGATGGCGTTGCTGATCTTGGTCAGGATCACCATGTGGCCGTAGGTCGCCACGCCCTTGATGAACAGCAGGATCACCGTGATGCCCGAGTACATCGCGATGCCCGGGATGTTCTTGTCGACATAGGCCTGGTTGATGACCTGGCCGAGCACATAGGTCGCGCCTGCGGTGGCGCCCGCGGCAGCCGCCATCAGCGCAAAGGCAACGAGGTAGCGCCGCCAGTAGATGACGCCCTGTTCCATGACCAGGCGGCGAATGAGAACCATCGCCCCATAGGGATCGTCGGTGATTTTCTTTGGAAACTGGGCCATCCGTAGTCCATTGACGGCCAAGGCGAAAAGCCTGCCCGCGCGTCAGGGATCGAAGGGCCTCTGTGCCCGCTAAAGCGCCGCTTTTCAAGCCCAATTAAGGACTTGCGCCCGGATGGATTTTAGGCCGAGACGGCGTGGCGGAGCTCGCCGTGGCGCTCGCGGAAGAGCTTGTCCTCCCAGGCCAGCGCGTGCGCCGCGATGGTCTCGAGATCCTCATATTGCGGCTTCCAGTCGAGCAGGCCGCGGATGCGGCTGGTGTCGGCGACCATGGTCATGATGTCGCCGGGCCGGCGTGGGGCGTATTGCACGGCGAAGCTGCGGCCTGACACCCGCCGCACGGCGTCGATGGTCTCCAGCACCGAATAGCCGCGGCCATAGCCGCAATTCAGCGTGGTCGAGGCGCCGCCATTGCGCAGATAGGCCAGCGCCGAGCGATGCGCCTGCGAGAGGTCCGTGACGTGGATGAAGTCGCGGATGCAGCTGCCGTCCTGGGTCGGATAGTCGGTGCCGAACACGTCGATCTTGGCGCGCTGACCGGTCGCGGCTTCCACCGCGATCTTGAGCAGATGCGTGGCACCGACGGTGGCAAGTCCGATACGGGCCTGCGGATCGGCACCCGCAACGTTGAAATAACGCAGCGTCACGTATTGCATGCCGTAGGCGGCGGCGACGTCGTGCAGCATGATCTCGGTCATCAGCTTCGACGAGCCATAGGGCGACAGCGGCCGCGTCGGCGCGTGCTCGGGCACCGGCACCTGGTCCGGATTACCGTAGACGGCGGCGGTCGAGGAGAAGATGAAGCGGTGGATGCCGCGCTTCACTGCGACGTTGAGCAGGTTGCGCGCGGTCATGAAATTGTTGCGGTAATAGCCGAGCGGATCGCGCATCGAATCCGGCACGACCACCGAGCCCGCAAAATGGATGATGCTCTCGATGTTGTGCTGGGCGATCACGCCCTCGAGCAGGTTCTCGTCGCCGGCATCGCCAATGAACAGCGGCACGCCTTCCGGCAGGTATGCCGAGAAACCGGTGGAGAGATCGTCGATCACGACGACGTCCTCGCCGGCTTCCGCCAGCGCCAGGACCGTGTGACTTCCGATATAGCCGGCGCCGCCGGTGACTAGCACAGTCATGATCTCACCCGTCTTCGATCAACGCGGGATGCTAGCGTCTGCGTGGTGAAGAGGGGGTATCGGCAGCCCTGAACTGGTCACTATGCTTAATGTTGCGTATAGGGGGCCTGCTGAATGGAGCGTGAAGTGGCCAATCCCCCCGGCGATCTCGACGTGATCGTGCCAAATCTGCACAGGCGCTATTCCGGGGTCACCGCGACCAACCGGATGGTGGCGCCGCGGCTGGCAAAGCTGTACCGCGCGGCGTGGTTCGGCTCGGACGCGCCGGAGGGGATCGCACGGCTGGGCGTCGCCGATGTCCTAAAGCTGTGGCGTCGCAAGACACCGCTGATCTGGCATGCGCGGCGCAACAACGAGATGATCGCAGGCGTGCTGCTCCGCGCACTCGGTTGGCCGCTCAAGCTGGTGTTCACCTCGGCGGCGCAGCGCCATCACAGCTGGATCACACGCTGGCTGATCCGGCAGATGGACGCGATCATCGCGACATCGGACATCTCGGCTTCGTTCCTGAAAGTGAAGGCAACGGTGATCCCGCATGGCGTCGACACCGACGTCTACGCGCCGCCGATTGATCGCGCGGCGGCCTTCGCGGAAAGCGGCTTGCCGGGCCGTTACGCCATCGGCTGCTTCGGTCGCGTGCGGGCGCAGAAGGGCACCGATGTGTTCGTCGATGCGATGTGCCGGCTGCTACCGCGCTATCCGGATTTCACGGCCGTGATCGTCGGCCAGGTCACGGCCGAGCAGACGCCGTTTGCGAATGATCTGAAGAAGCGTATCGAAGCAGCTGGCCTGCAAGCGCGCATCGTCATCACCGGTGAGCTGCCGATCGAGGAGGTGCAGCGCTGGTATCAGCGGCTGACGATCTATGCCTTCACGTCGCGCAACGAAGGTTTTGGCCTCACCCTGATCGAGGCGATGGCGGCCGGCAGCGCGCTCGTCGCTGCGCGCGCCGGTGCGGCCGGGCTCGTGGTCGAGGATGGCGTGTCCGGTGTGCTGATCCCGACCGGCGACGCGGAGGCGCTGGCGGCGGCGCTCGATCCGATGATGCGCGATGTGGCTGTAGCGACGAAGATGGGCGAGCGCGGTCGCGAGCGCGTGCTTGCAAAGTTCAGTCTTGATGCGGAAGCGGCGCGGATCGGCGAGGTCTATCGGCCGCTGCTCTGAGTGAGCGCTGACCAAATCGCGAAAACAACCCCATGCACAGTAGCCGCGGGCAGCAAAATCAACGGCTTGCTGGGCAGGCATCACGTGAATGCGGATTTTACGAAATTCAGTTGACGCGTCGGGGAAAACACCGCTAGATTGCCACCATCGCGAAGTGTCCAGCGGCCGCCAGATCGTAGGCCTCTACGCCCGCCTGATCTGCGCCAGCACGTCGCTCACGAAGGCGTCGAGGTCGCCGCCCGGGAAGAGGAAGCCCGGCAGTCCGAGCGCATTGCCAGCCTCGATATCCCTCGACTGATCTCCGATCACGAAGCTGCCGTCGAGCTGCACGGGCCAATGCTGGATGAGATCGCGCAACATGCCGGGCGCGGGCTTGCGCCAATCATGCTCCCCGATGTAGCCGGCGACCGTTCCCTGCGGATGATGCGGACAGAAGCGGATGTCATCGATCCGCGCGCCGTCACGGGCGAGCTCGTCGCGCATCCAGCCGTGCAGCGTGTTCACGTCATCCTCGGCGAAGAGGCCGCGCGCGACGCCCGACTGGTTGGTGAAGACGAACACCCAATAGCCGCTCTCGTTGAGGCGGCGAATAGCATTGGCGACATTGGGCATCCAGCGGATGCGGTCGCGCGTGCCGATATAGGCATCGTCGTGATTGATGACACCGTCGCGATCGAGGAAGGCGGCGGGCTTCGGCGCGCGACTGTCAGACATTGGCAAGTCCCTGCGTCCTCGCAAGCACGTCTCTTGCGATATCGACCACGTCCTGCGCGGCGATGTCCCGCATGCAGCGGTGATCGTTCATCTTGCAGATCGTGCTCTGGCAGGGCTGGCAGGCGAGCACGCTCCTGGTCTGGACCACAGTCGCGGCGAGGCCGTTGAGGGGTGCCCAGAGATAGGGGCTGGTCGGGCCGAAGATGCCCATGGTGGGCGTGCCCAAGGCGGCCGCGATATGCATCAGGCCCGAATCGTTGGAGATCGCAACGCCAGCGGCGGCCATGGCGAGGACGCCGTTGCGCAGATCATTGCCGGTGAGGTCCCGTACCCCGGGGCCGCCAGCGGTCGCAGGGCCGCCAGCGGTCCCGGGGCCACCGGCGGCGACGATCTCCTGGGCGAGGCCTTTTTCGGCGGGGCCGCCGACCACCCAGACCTCCAGCCCGCGCTCAACCAGCAGGCGGGCGGCTTCCGGATAGTAGGTCCAGCGCTTCGACACCCCGACCGAGCCGGGGGCGAGCGCCACGGCGGCACCGGCGCTGAGGTCATTGGCCTGGCGCCAGCGGGCGATCTCGTCTGCCGGCACCCGCAATTGCGGCACCGGCCATTCCGGGGGCAGGGGCGCGCCATCGGGCTGGGCCAGGGCGGCGTTCTTGTCGATGAAGCGGGGCAGCTTCTTCTCGCCCCAGCGCCAGCGGTTGAGCAGGCCGAACCGGAACTCGCCGACGAAGCCGACCCTTTCGGGGATGCCGGCCAGCGCGGGCGCAATGGCCGCCTTCCAGGTCCGGGGCAGCACCAGGGCCGTGCCGTAGTTCCGCTCGCGCAGGAGCCGCGCCAGGCCGAACTGGCGGCCCACGGCAAGGCGGCCGCGGGGCAGGTCCCAGACGATGCCCTGACGCACGCCCGGCATATAATCGACCAGTGGGGCGCAAAGGGATGTGGTCAGGAGATCGACCGGCCGATTCGGCCAGCGCTCCTTCAGGACCCGGACGACGGTGTGATTCCGGACGAAGTCGCCAATCCACATGTAGGGGACGATCAGGATCGGGCGTGTGTCGCTCCGATCTGCGCTTCCGCTAAGTTGCGAATCTAGGTTCATTCGTTATTAGGACCGAGGCCAAGCTGATCTGGCGGTTCGGTTAGCCGCTCCGGGGCGGCAGGTAAAGCCGGGAGAGCGCCAGTCCAAAAGCGTCGGTCCCAAAATGCTTACACTTTGGCAGATGATGCGCTACGGCAGGTATCGGGGCCGCAAAACTCGGGCAGGGTAATTGGAATGTTGCTGGTGACCGGCGGGGCCGGTTTTATCGGATCGAATGTCGTGGCTGCGCTGAATGAGGCCGGCCGCAGCGACGTCGTGGTCTGCGACCTACTGGGCAGCGACGGCAAGTGGCGCAATCTCGCCAAGCGACAGCTTGTGGATATCGTTCCCCCGGCCGAGCTGCCTGACTGGCTGAAGGGCCGCAAGCTCGATGCCGTGATCCATCTCGGAGCGATTTCCGAGACCACCGCGACCGACGGTGATCTCGTGATCGAGACCAATTTCCGTTTCTCGATGCGCCTGCTCGACTGGTGCACGGCGGGCGCAGTGCCGCTGATCTACGCGTCCTCGGCGGCGACCTATGGCGACGGCACGGAAGGCTTCGACGACGACGCCTCGCTGCCGGCGCTGAAGAAGCTGCGGCCGATGAATCTCTACGGCTGGAGCAAGCAGCTGTTCGATCTTGCGGTCGCCGGGCGCGTCGCGAACGGCGACAAGCTGCCGCCGCAATGGGCCGGCCTGAAATTCTTCAACGTGTTCGGCCCGAACGAATACCACAAGGGCGCGATGATGAGCGTGCTGGCGCGCCGGTTCGACGACGTCAAGGCGGGCCGCGTCGTGCAGCTGTTCAAGTCGCATCGCGACGGCATCGCTGACGGCGACCAGCGCCGCGATTTCATCTATGTCGACGATGTCGTGCGCGTGATCATGTGGCTGCTTGCGACGCCTGCGGTGTCCGGCCTGTTCAATGTCGGCACCGGCAGGGCGCGCAGCTTCAGGGAGCTGATGCTGGCTGCCTATGCCGCGCTCGGCGCCCGACCCAACATCGAATATGTCGACATGCCCGAGCAGATCCGCGGCAGCTACCAGTATTTCACCGAGAGCAAGGTCGATCGTCTCCACCGTGCCGGCTATAACGGCGGCTTCACGACGCTCGAGGACGCAGTGAAGGCCTATGTCGGGGATTATCTCGACCGGCCCGATCGCTTCCGTTAAGGCCCCATCGCCATGCCGACGCCCATTCTTGATTTCGATGCCCTCGCGCAAGCCATCTCCGGCCGCACGGTGCTCTGCATCGGCGACATCATGCTGGACGAGTTCGTCTATGGCGAGGTGTCGCGGATCTCGCCGGAAGCACCGACCCCCGTGATCGCGGCCCAGCGCAGCGAGATCCATATCGGTGGCGCCGGCAACGTCGCACGCAATATCGCTTCGCTCGGCGCGCGCTGTGTCTTCGTCGGCCTCGTCGGCGAGGACGATGCAGGAGCGCGGCTCAAGACCGCGCTGGCGGACCATGCCGGCATCGAGAGCGCACTGGTGTGCGATCCATCGCGGCCGACCACGCGAAAGGTTCGTTTTGTTTCCGAGCATTTCTCCACGCATATGCTTCGCGCGGATTGGGAGCAGGCGGTAGCGGCTTCCGATGAGGTCGAGACCAGGCTGATCGAGGCGATCCTGCCGCAGATCGCGCGCGCCGATATCGTGCTGTTGTCCGACTACGCCAAGGGCGTGCTGACCGCACGCGTGATCCGCCACACCATCGATGCGGCGCGAAAAGCTGGCAAGCCCGTGATCGTCGATCCCAAGAGCCTGAATTGGGCGATTTATCGCGGCGCCACGCTGCTGACACCCAACCGCAAGGAATTTGCGGAAGCCACCCGCAGCCGCGCCGATACACCGCAGAGCATCGTCGATGCCAGCGAGGACGTGATGCGGCTTGCCGATTGCGAGGCGATCCTGGTCACGCAGGGTGAACACGGCATGACGCTGGTGCCGCGCCAGGGCGAGGCCGTCCACGTTCCCGCTTTCCCGGTGAAGGTGCGCGACGTCTCCGGCGCCGGCGACACCGTCGCTGCCGCGCTCGCGGTTTCGATCGCGGCGGGCGCGGATTGGGACACGGCGCTGCGCATGGCGAGTGCCGCCGCCGCCGTCGCCGTCGGCAAGCAGGGCACGGCCAGCGTGAGTGCCGACGAGCTGCGCCGGAAGATCCTGCCGCATGCCACTCTCGCGGCCGAGGAGAAGGTCGTGAGCGCGCCCGGCGCGCTCGAGGCCCGGCTCGCCGAATGGCGCGGCCAAGGGCTGCGCGTCGGCTTCACCAATGGCTGCTTCGACATCCTGCATCCCGGCCACGTCAAGGTGCTGACCGCGGCGCGCGCCGCCTGCGATCGCCTGGTCGTCGGGCTCAACAGCGACGCCTCGGTGCGGCGGCTGAAGGGCGCAGACCGCCCGGTCCAGGACGAGCGGGCGCGTGCCGAGGTGCTGGCCGCGCTCGAAGCCGTTGATCTCGTCGTCATCTTCGAAGAGGACACGCCGATCGACCTGATCACGCGCATCACGCCGAGCGTGCTGGTGAAGGGCGGCGACTATACCCGCGAGCAGGTGGTCGGCCACGAGGTCGTCGAGGCCGCGGGCGGGGTGGTCGTGCTGGTCGACATTCTCAAGGGTTTCAGCACCACCGCGCTGGTTCATCGCGCGCGCGGAGAAACGAAGTGACGGAGCTCGCGCACCAGTCGGTGTGGGGAAAGGTGAACCGGCGGCTACGCAGTCCGGCGGCATGGTCCGAGACGGTCGACCTGTTTGCCATCCTGACCGCGGCCTCGCTGCCCTGGTCGACGTCGCTCGCGGCGATCTTCAATGTCGCGATGCTGATCTGCATGGTGCCGTTTCTCGACCTCAGGGATTTCCTGGAGTCACTGAAGCGACCGATCTGCGCGCTGCCGATCGCACTGTTCGTGCTCGCGCTCGTCGGCACGCTGTGGTCGGGGGCGCCCTGGGGCGCGCGGCTCTACGCCGTGAACCCGACGACGAAGCTGCTCGTGCTCCCGGTCCTGTTCTATCATTTCGAACGCTCGTCGCGCGGGCACCTCGTGTTTATCGCGTTTCTCGTCTCCTGCGCGCTGCTGTCGGTGATGTCCTGGCTGGTGTTTCTCCATCCAACGCTCTCGCTGAAGCCGGATGAACCCAACTCGCGCGGCATCTTCGTCAAGAACTATATCGACCAGAGCCAGGAGTTCACGCTGTGCGCGGTCGCGCTTGCGTTTCCGATCGTGAAGCTGCTGCAGCAGAAGCGGGTCTGGCTGGCCGCGCTGCTGGGGGCGATCGCGCTCAGCTTCTTCGTCAACATGGCCTTCGTGGTGATCTCGCGCACGGCGCTCGTGACGGTGCCGATCATGCTGGCGGTGTTCGGGCTGCTGCATTTGAAATGGCGCAGCGTCTTGATCATCTTCGCGGCTCTCGCGGTCCTCGCCGTGTTGGCCTGGAACACCTCGTCGAAGCTGCACACGACGATTGAAACGTTCTCAACCCAGTACAAGCTCTACAAGGAGCAGGGCATCCCCACCTCGATCGGACTGCGGCTCGAGTTCTGGCGCAAATCGCTGATTTTCTTCGCTGAGGCGCCGGTGGTTGGCCATGGAACCGGCTCGACGCGCGGCCTGTTCGAGCAGGCGGCGACCGGTGGCGCCTACCAGGCGTCGAGCGAGGTGATCGGCAATCCCCATAACCAGACGCTGAATGTGGCCGTGCAATGGGGCGTTATCGGCATCATCATCCTGTATGCGATGTGGGGGCTGCATCTGCTTTTGTTCCGCGGCGATGCGCTGGCCAACTGGATCGGCTTGCTGGTCGTGGTCCAGAACATATTCACCTCACTGTTCAACTCCCACCTTTTCGACTTTCACGAGGGATGGATGTATGTGCTTGGTGTCGGGGTTGCCGGCGGCATGGTGCTCAATTCACGCCGGGCCGGCCGGAGCGCGGGAGAAGCTCGCAGCTGAGCTCCGGAGCGCTGGCAAGTCCCGGCGAGATGCGCTATCAGCGCTCAGATTGCAATCTTGGGGATATTCGGCCGGCCGATGACGCGTTTTTCGCATCTTACCTTGCGTAATTTCCTGATCGCGCTTCACGACGTGGTGGCGACGGCCGCGGCCCTGTTCGTTGCGTTCTATCTGCGCTTCGAGGGTGGTCCGGATTTCTCGGCCCGCTTGCCGTTGCTGCTGCAGATCCTGCCCTATTTTCTCGCCTTCAGCGTGGTCGTCTTCTTCGTCTTCAATCTGACGACCACGAAGTGGCGCTTCATCTCGCTGCCGGATGCGCTGAACATCATCCGCGCCGCGACGGTGCTCACCGTCGCTCTTCTCGTGCTCGACTACATCTTCGTCGCGCCGAACGTGCACGGAACCTTCTTTCTCGGCAAGATCACCATCGTCCTGTACTGGTTCCTGGAAATCTCCGCGCTGAGCGCGCTGCGGCTGACCTATCGCTATTTCCGCTATACCCGCGTGATGCACCACGTCAGGACCGAGAATGCCGCACCCACGCTCCTGATCGGCCGCGCCGCCGACGCCGAGGTCGTGCTGCGCGGCGTCGAGAGCGGCGCCATCAAGCACCTGCGGCCGGTCGGGGTGCTGTCGCCGTCCCGGGCCGATCTCGGCCAACTCATCCGCAACGTGCCGGTCGTCGGTGCGATCGACGACATCGAAGACATCATCGGCAGCTTCGCCAAGCGCAACAAGTCGATCGCCCGGGTGGTGATGACGCCTTCCGCCTTCGAGCCGGAATCGCGTCCTGAGTCCGTGCTGATGCGGTCGCGACGGCTTGGTGTGATGGTCAGCCGCCTGCCGTCGCTCGAGCAGGGCGACATGCCGCGGCTCACCACGGTGGCCGTCGAGGACCTGCTGCTGCGCCCGAGCGAGACGATCGACTACGCGCGTCTCGAAACCCTGATCAATGGCAAGAGCGTCATCGTGACCGGCGGTGGCGGCTCGATCGGCTCGGAGATCTGCGAGCGCGTGGTTGCCTTCGGCGCGGCGCGCCTCCTGATCGTCGAGAATTCGGAGCCGGCTCTCTATGCGGTCACCGAGGCGCTTGCCGCGCGCGGTTCCGGTGCCGAGATCGAAGGCCGGATCGCCGATATCCGCGACCGCGAGCGCATCGCGCGCCTGATGGCGGAGTTCAAGCCCGACATCGTGTTTCACGCCGCCGCGCTCAAGCACGTTCCGATCCTGGAGCGGGACTGGAGCGAGGGCGTCAAGACCAACATCTTCGGCTCGATCAACGTGGCCGATGCCGCACTTGCCGCAGGCGCCGAGGCCATGGTGATGATCTCGACCGACAAGGCGATCGAGCCGGTCTCGATGCTCGGTCTGACCAAGCGCTTCGCGGAGATGTATTGCCAGGCGCTCGACCACGACCTCGTCGCGCAGGCCGGCGGCAGCAAACCGGCGATGCGTTTCATCTCGGTCCGGTTCGGCAACGTGCTGGCGTCGAACGGATCGGTGGTGCCGAAGTTCAAGGCACAGATCGAGGCCGGTGGTCCTGTCACCGTGACGCATCCGGACATGGTCCGGTATTTCATGACCATCCGCGAAGCCTGCGACCTCGTCATCACGGCCGCCACCCACGCGCTCGGCGCCAAGCGGTTCGACGTCTCCGTCTACGTGCTGAACATGGGGCAGCCGGTGAAGATCGTCGATCTGGCGGAGCGGATGATCCGGCTTTCTGGTTTGCAGCCCGGCCACGACATCGACATCGTGTTCAGCGGCATGAGGCCGGGCGAACGGCTGAACGAAATCCTGTTCGCCTCCGAGGAGCCGACTGTCGATATCGGGGTTGCCGGCGTCATGGCGGCGAAACCGAACGAGCCGCCGATGCAGATATTGCGCAAATGGATATCCGCGCTCGAGGTTGCCATCGCGCATGACGATCGCGCCACCATCAGGACCATCCTGAAGGATGCCGTTCCGGAGTTCGGCGTCAACGCGAGCGCTGCGTCTTGAGAGGCGCCGTCGAACGGAGCTGAAAGATCCGCCGGGCAAAGCGCAGGAAGAACGCGGCGTCGATGACCGGCGCGTTCAGGTGCTGCTGGCGCGACCGCAGGCACTCCAGATTGGCGCGCAAGGTCACGCGCCAGCCTCTGGTGCTGATGCCGCCCATCTGAAAATCGGCGATGACGCGCGGAAGGTAGGCGACCCTGTAGTCGTTCAGCGCCAGCGCACGCAGCATATAGTCGTAATCGGCGGTCGTGACGTAAGTCAGATCGTAGTCGCC
The DNA here is from genome assembly GCF_053592855.1 of Bradyrhizobium sp. T-1. NCBI lineage: Bacteria > Pseudomonadati > Pseudomonadota > Alphaproteobacteria > Hyphomicrobiales > Nitrobacteraceae > Bradyrhizobium > Bradyrhizobium sp. T-1. The sequence goes on from NZ_CM132115.1 coordinate 3,005,555, forward strand.
GACCTTCTCGGCGACCTGGCGCCGCATGTAGAAGGTCGGATGCGGCGGAACCCAGCCGAGCTGAAACGAGTAGCGACCATACTGGCCGCCACGCCAGGCCCGCACCAGGGCCTTGGATTGATGATCGGTGACCATGTCGAGGTCGCCATAGACGACGTCGGCCCGTTCCAGCGCCGCCGCGATCGCCGCCAGCGCACCCTCATCGTGGAACGTGTCGTCAGAATTGAGGAAGCCGATCGCGTCGCCCTTGAACAGGTGTAGCCCCTTGTTCATGGCGTCGTAGACGCCCTTGTCGGGCTCGGAGATCACCCGGATCTCGCTGGCGCCGAACGACTCCACGATCTTCAGCGTCGCATCCTTCGAGGCGCCGTCGACGACCAGCATCTCCTTGTCAGGATGCGTCTGTTCCAGGAACGATTCAATGGTGGCGCCGATCGTCGCCTGGGAGTTGTAGCTGGCTGTGATGACGCTGATCTTCATTCCGGACCCGTGGTGCTACGCCGGAGACTATAGGGAACAAGCCCGAAGGTTCATAGATGACGGCCGGTCGCGGCGCTCCTGTTCCGATCCTGTGAACCCTTATTCACGCGCTCCGATCGGCGCGGAGCCCTGCGCGGCCTTCTCCGCGCTGAGGATCCAGACCAGGCCGCCGAATGCGCCCACAATGAACGAGACAGCGCCGAACAGCAGCGAGATGTTGACGCCCTCATTGGCAGCCAGCCCGGCGAAGCCGAAGGCCAGCCCCATGGTCGCCTCACGCACGCCCCAGCCGGCGATCGAGATCGGCATCAGTGTGATCAGCATCACCGGCGGCACCAGCAGGAAGACCTGGGCGAAACTGACCGGCGCTGCGATCGACTGCACCACGCACCAGGCGATGACGACGGCAAGCACGTGGACCAGTAGCGACAGGACCGCGATAACAGGTCCGCGCGTGCGGCTGAAGATGACGCGATTGGCGATCACGGCGCAGGCGTGGATGTGGTGGGTGGCCCACCAGGTCTTCAGCCACGGCCATTTCAGCGCGCCGAAGACCAGGAAGCCGATGCCGCCGGCAAGGGCTGCGAAGTCGACGAGCAGCAGCGCCGAGCGGCCGTTCGGATCGGTGATCAGCGCGTAGCTCCAGGGCAGGCTTGCGACGATGAGGATCGCGAGCGCAACGAGGCCGATCGCGCGATCGACGAAGATCGAATAGGTCGCCGCACGCCATCCGGCGCCCGCGCGTGCCACCAGCCATAGCCGGACGGCATCGCCGCCGATCGCGGACGGCAGGGTCTGGTTGAAGAAGGAGCCGATCACGTTGTAGCGCATGGCGCGGCCGAGCTCGAGCGGCGCACCGCATGCGGCGCTGACCTCGCGCCAGCGCAGCACGCCGACGAAGATTTGCAGGAACGTCACCGCGATCGCCATGCCGATCCAGAACAGGCTGGTCGCGGTGAAGCGCGACAATAGCTCGGTCAGGTCGACCTTGCGCAGCGCCAGATAGAGCAGCGCCGCGGAGATCAGGATTTTGGCCGTCGACAGCAGGATTCGGCGCATCTCGTCCGCAGGGTTTGCGAAGATTGGAGGCAACCCGACGCGAGGCGCCGAATTCGGCCGCTTTGGTATGGTTTTGGCGCCGATCTTGCAATAGCTGTCATGGGGAGGGCTATTGCGAGCCCCTCGATACCGGCTAAAGAGGCGCCGCAGCGAGGCTTCTGGGATCGCTTGGGAACAGGATGACGGATCAGGCGATTTTGGTCACCGGGGCGGCCGGCTTCATCGGCTTCCATGTCGCCCGGCAGCTCCTGGCTGAAGGCCGGTCCGTGGTCGGGCTCGACAATTTCAACAGCTATTACGATCCAGCGTTGAAACAGGCGCGCCTGGCGCAGCTCGGGAACGCACCCCGCTTCTCCTTCGTGCAGGCCGATCTCGCCGATCGCGAGACGATGGCGGCGCTGTTTGCGCGGCATCGCTTTCCGGAGGTCGTGCATCTCGCCGCCCAGGCCGGCGTGCGCCATTCGATCGAGCATCCGCAGAGTTACGTCGAGTCCAATCTCCAGGGATTCCTCAACGTGCTCGAGGGTTGCCGCAACAACGGTTGTCGTCATCTCGTCTACGCCTCGTCATCCTCCGTTTATGGCGCCAACACTAAGCTGCCGTTTTCCGTGCAGGACCGGACCGACCATCCCGTGAGCTTCTACGCTGCGACCAAGAAGGCGAACGAGGTGATGGCGCAGTCCTACAGCCATCTCTACCGGCTGCCTGTGACCGCCTTGCGCTTCTTCACCATCTACGGCCCGTGGGGACGGCCTGATATGGCCATGTTTCTGTTTGTAAACGCCATCATGGCGGGTCAGCCGATCCGGCTCTTTAACCATGGTAAAATGCGCCGCGACTTCACCTATATTGACGACGTCACCCGTGTAGTATCCAAGCTCATCGATTGGGTGCCTGTGGACAATCCGGCTGCCGCAAATGCGCCGTCTCGAGTCTACAATGTCGGAAACCACCGCCCCGAAGACCTGATGCATGTCGTCGGACTTCTGGAGCGGGAGCTGGGTCGGACGGCGGTCAAAGAATTGCTGCCGATGCAGCCGGGAGACGTGGTGGAAACGTTCGCGGATGTCGAGGATTTGATGCGCGACACCGGCTTTGCACCGTCAACGCCGATCGAGCACGGGGTCCACAATTTTGTCACCTGGTATCGCGACCACTACAAGGTTTGAAATGACGATGGACAAACGCATTATCCCCCTGATCATGTGCGGCGGCGCCGGCACACGGCTGTGGCCAGCCTCGCGCGAGGTGCGCCCGAAGCAGTTCCTGCCGCTGTTCGGTGCGCGCTCGACCTTCCAGGATACGCTGCTGCGTGTTTCAGATGCGTCGCTGTTCGATCGTCCGATCGTCATCACCAACGCGTCCTACCGCTTCATGGTGCTGGAGCAGCTCGTCGAGATCGGCATCGAGGCCGACGTGATCCTCGAGCCGATGCGACGCGACTCCGGTCCTGCGATCGCAGCCGGCGCGGCGTTCGCGCAGAACCGCACCAGCGAGGCGATCGTGCTCGCGCTCGCCGCCGACCACGTCGTGCAGGACAAGGCGGCCTTCGTCGCGGCCTGCCGCGAGGGCCTCACCGCCGCGAGCAGCGGGCGCATCGTCACCTTCGGCGTCAAGCCGGAGCGGCCGGCGACCGAATACGGCTATATCAGCCCGGGCGAGGTGATCTCCGGCGAGGTACACGCGGTCGCGCGCTTCGTCGAGAAGCCGGATGCCGTGAAGGCCGCCGACTACGTCAATTCGGGCTATCTGTGGAACAGCGGCAACTTCATGTTTCCGGCGGCCCTGCTGCTCGACGAATATCGGAGGATCGATGCGGCGAGCGTGGAGGCGGTGTCCGGCGCGGTCGCCAATGCCGGCCGCGATCTCGGCTTCGTGACGCTCGAGCCCGAGGCGTTCGGCGCGGCGAAGGCGATCTCGATCGACTATGCGGTGATGGAAAAGACCTCGCGCGCCGCGGTCGTGCCGGTGTCCTGCGGCTGGTCCGATGTCGGCTCCTGGCTCGCGGTGTGGGAGTTGTCGCCGAAGGATGCGCAGGGCAATGCCGCGCACGGCACGGCCGTGTTCGAAGACTCGCGCAATTGCAACGTCACCACCGACCAGGCGCTGGTCGCGCTCGAGGGCGTCGACGACCTCGTCGTGGTCGCAACTGCGGACGCCGTGCTGGTCTCGCGCCAGAAGGATGCCAACGGACTGAAGCGCCTCGTCACCAAGCTGAAGGCGGTCGCGCCGAAGGTCACCGAGGAGCATCTCAAGGTGCATCGCCCCTGGGGCAGCTATCAGTCGGTCGACAATGGCGAGCGCCATCAGGTCAAGCGCATTGTGGTGAAGCCGGGTGGACGATTGTCACTGCAGAAGCATCACCATCGCGCCGAGCACTGGATCGTGGTCCGTGGTGCGGCCCGCGTCACCGTCAACGAGATCGTGAAGACGGTGCACGAAAACGAGTCGATCTACATCCCGATGGGCGCGGTGCACCGGATGGAAAATCCCGGTAAAATCATGCTGGAACTCATCGAGGTCCAGACCGGCTCCTATCTCGGGGAAGACGACATCATCCGGATTGAAGACGACTATCAAAGGTCGTAACCAGCAAACTCCGAATCACGCGATCCGGGCCGAACGGCACCCCAGTTTGGCGCTAAGGCCCGGGGAACGTGTAACTTTTTGAATCAAATCGTGTCCGGGCAATCAGGCCGGCATTCGCCACAAATGTGGCACCCGTGCTAGAAGCGGCCCGGGGATTTGCGGTGAATCGGGGTTCGATCAGATGAGTTCCAAGGGATCACAACCGGCAAAGGCCGGCCTGCGCGTCGGCGTCATCGGCGCGGGCGTGATGGGCAGCAACCACGCGCGGGTGCTCGCCGGTCTGCCCGGCGTCAGCCTGGTCGGCGTCGTCGATCCTTCGCCGGCGCATCGGACGCGCGCGACCGAGCTCGCCAATTGCGCGAGCTTCGAGACGCTCGACCAGCTCTTCGCCGAGGGCGTCGATGCCGTCACGGTCGCGGCGCCGACCCATCTGCACCATGAGGTCGCGCTCGCCTGCATCGCCAAGAATATCCATGTGCTGGTCGAGAAGCCGATCGCCTCCACGGTGGAAGAGGGCCGTGAGATCGTCGCTGCCGCGCAAAAGGCCGGCGTGACGCTGATGATCGGCCATGTCGAGCGCTTCAATCCGGCCGTTGCCGCCGTCAAGCAGGCCATCGCGGGCGAGGACATTCTCTCCATCGCCATCACGCGCGTCGGCCCGTTCCCGCCGCGCATGTCCAATGTCGGCGTCGTCATCGATCTCGCCGTGCACGACATCGATTTGATCCGCTGGTTCACCGAATCCGACATCGTCGAAGTGCAGCCGCAGCTGTCGAGTGCGGTCGCCGAGCGCGAGGACATCGCGCTCCTGCAGTTCCGCACCGCCAACGGCGTGCTCGCGCACATCAACACCAACTGGCTGACGCCGTTCAAGGCGCGCAGCGTCACGGTCGCGACTCGCGGCAAATACGTGATGGGTGATCTTTTGACGCGCCAGGTCACCGAATGCTTCGGCTTCAAGCCCGATGGCAGCTATTCGATGCGGCATCTGCCGGTCGGCCATGACGAGCCGCTGCGCGCCGAGCTGATCGCGTTTCTCAAGGCCGTGCGCAACGGCGAGACGCCGGCGGTGACCGGCGATGAGGGCGTCGCAAGCCTGGAGATCGCCACGCAGTGCCTCGAGACGCCGTCGCGGCCTGCGGCGACGGCGCCCGCCCGCAAGGGCCCGCGCCGCATCGCCAGCTAATCCTCTCCCCATGTCGACCACGCAAGAAGGCGCCGAGAACCAGGCCATGAACCAGCATCTGCGTTCCGAACCCATTCCCTTCATCGACGTCGCCTCGCAGCGCCGCCGGCTCGGCGCCTCGCTCGATGAGGCCGTCAAGCGCGTGCTCGACCATTGCCAGTTCGTCAACGGCCCCGAGGTGTTCGAGCTCGAGAAGCAGCTCGCGGCCTATAGCGGGGCCAAGCACGTCATCGCCTGCGCCAGCGGCACCGACGCGATCCTGATGGTGATGATGGCGAAGAACGTCGGGCCCGGCGATGCCGTGCTGTGCCCGTCCTTCACCTTCATCGCGACCGCATCGCCGGTGGCGCGGACCGGCGCGACGCCGATCTATGTCGACGTGGACGAGACCACCTTCAACATGAGCCCGGAGTCGCTCAAGCGCGGCATCGCAACCGCACGCAAGGCCGGATTGAAGCCGGTCGCGGTCATTCCGGTCGATCTGTTCGGGCAGCCCGCCGATCACGACGCGATCGCCGAGATCGCCAAGGCTGAAGGCCTGTTCGTGCTCGATGACGCCGCGCAAGGCTTTGGCGCGAGCTACAAGGGCCGCAAGCTCGGCACCTTCGGGCTCGCCACCGCGACCAGCTTCTTCCCCGCAAAGCCGCTCGGCTGTTTCGGTGACGGCGGCGCGATCTTCACCGATGACGACGAGCTCGCGGCGACGCTGCGCAGCATCCGCGTGCACGGGCAGGGTGTCGACAAATACGACAACGTTCGCCTCGGCCTGACCGGCCGGCTCGACACCATGCAGGCAGCGATCCTGATCGAGAAGCTGAAGATTTTTGACGACGAGATCGCCGCCCGCAACAAGGTCGCCGAACGCTATGCGCGCGGGTTGTCCAACGTGGTCACGGTGCCGCGCCTCAGCCCCGGCAACACCTCGGTCTGGGCGCAGTACACGATCCGTCTGCCGGAGGGCACCGACCGCGACGGGTTCGCCGCCGCGCTGAAAGCCCAGGGCGTGCCGACTGCGATTTATTACGGCAAGTCGATGCACCAGCAGACCGCCTACAAGCAGTATCCGGTCGCGGACGGCGGCCTGCCTGGTTGCGAGAGCCTGTCGCAGGACGTCATCAGCCTGCCGATGCACGCCTATTTGACCGAAGCCGACCAGGAGCGGGTAATCGCCGCCGTCCGCGGCGCGCTCGCGGCTTGATCTTGCTCTTCTTCCCTCTCCCGCTTGCGGGAGAGGGGCAGATCTTCCCCGCGGCTTGCACCTAGACCTAATCTCGCCATGCTCTAAAACAGACGCATGCTCGGACGCATCTTCACGGTTGGTGGTTACACGCTGCTCTCGCGGCTGACGGGATTTGCCCGCGACATCATGCTCGCGGCGATCCTCGGCGCCGGCCCCGTGGCCGACGCCTTTTTCGTGGCGCTGCGGCTGCCCAATCATTTCCGTGCGATCTTTGCCGAGGGCGCCTTCAACGCCGCCTGGGTGCCGGCCTATGCCCACGTCCATGGGGAGCGCGGGGAGGGGGCTGCACGGCTGTTCGCCGACCGCATCTTCACGCTGCTGCTGGCCTCGCAAGTGCTGCTGCTGATCGTCGCCTGGCTGTTCATGCCGCAGGCCATGAGCATCCTGGCGCCGGGCTTTTCCGAGGATGCCGAGCAGCGCAAGCTCGCGATCGAGCTGACCCGGATCACCTTTCCCTATCTGCTCCTGATCACGCTGGTGACGCTCTATGGCGGCATGCTCAACGTGATGCAGCGCTTTGCCAGCGCGGCTGCCGCGTCGATCTTCCTCAACGTCGCGATGATGATGACGCTGGCGCTCGCCGCCTGGTTTCCGACCGCCGGCCACGCCGCGGCCTGGGGCGTGCTTATTTCCGGCTTCCTGCAATATTTTCTGCTCGCCGGCGATCTCGCCCGCCATGGCGGCCTGCCGCGCTTCGCACCGCTCAAGCTCGACGAGGACGTCCGTAGCTTCTTCAAAGCGCTGGGACCGGCGACGCTTGGCTCGATGGGCACGCAGATCGCGCTGTTCGCCGACACCATCATCGGGACTTTTCTGCCGGCGGGCGCGCTGTCGGCGCTCTATTATGCCGATCGCCTCAACCAACTGCCGATCGGCGTCATCGGCATCGCGATCGGCACGGTGCTGCTGCCGGAGATGTCGCGGCGGATCACGGCCGACGACCACGACGGCGCGATGAAGGCGCAGCGCCGCGCCTTCGATTTCACGCTGCTGTTCTCGGTGCCCTTCGTCGCCGCCTTTCTCACCGTGCCCGACGAGATCATGCGCGCGCTGTTCGCCCGCGGCGCATTCTCGAAGGCCGATGCAGTCGCCGCAGGCGGCACACTTGCGGCCTATGCCATCGGCCTGATCCCCTTCGTGCTGATCCGCAGCGCGGTCGCAACTTTCTACGCGCGCAAGGATACGGCAACGCCGGTGCGGGCTTCGCTGACCGGCATCGCGGTCAACGTCGCGCTGAAGGTTGCCTTGATGGGATCGCTTGCCCAGATCGGCCTCGCGCTCGCGACCGCCGTTGGCGTCTGGACCAATCTCTTGCTGGTGCTGTTCTTCGCCGTGCGGCGCGGCTTTCTCGTACTGGACCGCGCCTGGCTGTTGTCGCTCGCCAAATTCCTGCTGACCGGAATCATCCTCGCTGCCGCGTTCTGGCTGATCGCGCGCGTCAGCGGTACTTCCTTGGGCGCGATGCGCTTCCACGATGCGGTGACGCTGGTGCTATTGGCCGTCGGGGGCACGATCGCCTATGCGCTCGCGATCCTCGTGCTGTTCGGCCGGAGCTGGCTGGTTTCGCTGGTGCGTGGCTAGACGCGCATAAGCTCATGAAGTCCGCTCCGACGAGAGCGGAATCTGGCGCGATCGATGCGATCGTCCGGATGGTCACATCTGCCGTCGAAGACAATCTGCAAAAGCAAACGTCGCTCGCGCTCAGCCAGACGGTTGATGCGCGATCTCTAACTCTGCGCCAAGGTCGCCCACCGTGGGGACGAGGTGAAGGTGATGAACGATTTTGCGGTCACGTTGGGCAGTAACTGCTGCCCAGGCCGGGCGCAGTTTCATCCTATCGGATGCGGGTGCGCGGACCGAATGCAATGTCGAAGTCGTTGAAATAACTGCAGAGGAATGGAGCCAGCCATGGGTTCGACCGTCAGAATGCGCTTTGCCCTACGTTTCGTTGCACTCGTTGCCCTTGCGTCATGCGCTGTCGTATCGAGCGCCGCCACCGCGGCTGCAGCCACGATCGTCGTGAATGGGCTTACAGAAGGCTATCACTCGAGTTCGCCGAACGGCCCATTCGCACTCGATCCAGGCAGCTTTGCCGGGGCTTCCGCCACGGTGGGACATATCATTACCGGAAATTCGATCGACGGTTACTACGCCGCATTGATGCAGTTCTCGTTGCCGACGCTGCCCGCGGACGCGGTGGTCACGAACTCTACGCTGACATTCAGCGGAATTGGCGGCAACCGGGCGGGAGACATCCTTCTCACCGCCTATGCCACCCAAGGCACGGCATTCGACCCCAACAAGATAAGGGGAGGATCGACGTATGGCGTCATCCATGTCGACGGCCAGACGGTGATGGATCTGACCGACTTGATCGCATACGAGCTCAAGATCCTGCCCGCGGGGAGTACTGCCGGCTTCTCATTCAGCCAGGCTGCAGAGAATTGCACGTATGTCGGATTTAACGGCAGCTGCTTCGACATCCTCGGAAGCAGCGCTGGGAATGGCTACCCGATACCCACTCTGACGATCAGTTATGACGTTGTGACCACAGCGGTGCCGGAGCCGTCGACATGGGCCATGATGATCGTCGGCTTCGGATTGTTGGGATTTGCAGGCGTCGCGCGCCGGTCTGCTTCGGGTCATGAGCGCCGCCTTACGCCTCGGCCGGTTGATTCCGGTTTGGCTCGATAAGCCGACAACAGGAGTGCGTTTGCAAATCGATGGGCGAAGCGATGTCTCAATCCGAATGGTGGATCGCGATGGCGCGAGGCGGCTCAATCCAGTGATGCCGCTTCGCTTCCCAGCCCGAATGCGTGGGCGGCGGAAAAGTGGGATCTGCAAAGGATCCCACGGCGACGGCGATGTGGCTAGGGAACGCTTCCGCTTCCCAATACACAGTCGATCCGCACACGGGGCAGAACCGAAATGATACTGAACGGCCAGCGTCTGATCGGCGCGTGAACCGGGTTGAGGTGCCGGAGATGGTGGTTCGCTGCTGGGCGAACCACGCTTGACCGCCGAAGACGGCTCCGGTCCGACGCTGACACTCCAGGCAGTGACACATTGAAATTCGTGCTGGCTCACCCTCACAGATGACCTCCAGTTGTCCGCAGTTGCACGCTGCGCGGCGAGTTGTCATGGGCATGCTCCTCTTTCATCGGCAAGTGCTTTCATCGGCAAGTGCGGGCAGTCGCACGTGCGGCGTCGAAGTCGGTCGGAATTGTCGGGGGAGGTGGGGGCTTGCTGCAGCCCTGTGGAGGGGCGATGTCGGCCCCGTCGGCCTCGCAGCATGGACAGGAAGAGGCCCGCTGCTGACGCCTAACGGATTGCATCCATTGATGCAAGGGATGATGACGTTCGCTTGCCACGCAGCATGCCCGGTTGGGTTGGCTGTGCGCCACTCGCTCTGAAGGTGCAGCCAGCCTCCGCACATCTCTTGATTTTGCGCGATTCCCGTGCTATCGGTGGCCCATGATGAAATGGTCGCGCAACGTTAACTTCTCGCACATGACCCGCTTCGGCTGGGCCGTGGAAGGAGTCGCGCGCTAGGATTTCGTCGACGACACCTTTTCCACCAGGCCCCGCCGGCATCGGACGGGGCCTTTTGTTTGGCCACGCTCCCTGCCGGCACTACAGCAGGAGCGTACGATGCCACCTCAACAGACGAACATCTCACCCGGGATTGAGGGCGACGCCGCGAGGCGTGGCCTCAATCTCTCCATCGTGTCAGCGAAGAGCGCGGTCGACCAGGCGTTGGCAGCACGCCTCAAGGCGTCCGCTGCAGCGCTGGACAAGGATGCTGCCGGACCCACGGCCGCATCGACGCGAAGCGTCCTGGGCTTGCTCAGGCGCGTTTGGCTCGCGTTTCAGGAACGGTGTCAGCGCCCGAGCTTGCGTGTCAACTTGCAAGACCTGAGCGACAGGGAGCTGATGGATATCGGCCTGACGCGTGGTGAAATCGACTACCTCTCACCTCAGCGAGCGGTCGATACGCTGAGGGATAGCACGATCTATCTCTGGAGCCGCCGTGGGATGTAGTGGATTCACCGCCAGAGGCGGACATGCGTTTTGAGAGCAAGCGGCAGTCGGCACGGCCGCTTGTTCTCGCACGCCGTGGTTCGCCGCGGGATCCCAGCCTCAGGCCTTGCGTGCGGTGGCGACGTATTGCGCCCCCAAGGGCAGCCAGCCGAGCTTGTTCTCGAACGGCCGCAGCCGGGCGAGGGCGCGAGGAAAGAACAGATTGTACTGGATGCGCGATGAAGCCCAGCCCGCGGCTTGCAGCCGCTTGTCCAGATCGCGGGCGAAGATCAGCCTGGCGTTTTCGTCGAACGGACAAGTGTTCACCGCATGGACGGTGAGCGGGTTCAGCGGATTGTGCTCGAAGATGGCAATCAGGCCGCCCGGCCGCGTGACGCGATGCAACTCCCGTAACCACGCCAGGTGCTCGTCGTGCGGGATGTGATGGAACACGCAGGCTGAAAACACCGCGTCGAAACTGTTGGCCTCGACCGGAATCCGGTTGTTCTCGATCAGCACGCAGTTGCCGGATTCGGGGTACCGCTGCCGGCCCAATGCGAGGCTGCGTTCGCTGACATCGGACGAGGTCAGCGCTGCCTCGGGAAAATAGCGGCGGAAATACGGAATCGAATTGCCGATCCCGGAACCGAAATCGCAAATCCGCTTCACGTCGAGGCCGGCGCGATCCACGATCTCCCGGAGCGCCCTGATCTTGTATTCCGCGAAATATTCCGGGCCCTCGCCGGTCACCGCGATGTTCTCGCGATGCTGGTCCTCATAGGCGTCGGCGAAGCGATCGAACTCGGCCTTGTCCATAGGCGATCCAGCTGTCCGGCGTTTGGTGAGGTGGTTGTCGGCTCGAATCATGCATCAGGGGGTCTAAAAATTGATGAACAATTAACCGGAGTCCGCCGAATATCGGCGGCAGGAATCGGACCGATCCAACCCTCTGACAGGCTGGCTGATAGATGGACCTTCAGGACGAGATGCCGCGCCCTGGAAAGATGTTTCTGTCGATCGTTGTGCCCTGCTACAACGAGGAAGAGGGCCTGCGCGAATTCCATCGCCAGATGGTGTCGGCCGCGCGCGCGCTGTGCGGCGCAAAGTTCGAGCTGATCCTGGTCGATGACGGGTCGACCGACAACACCTGGAAGATCATCAACGAGCTTCTGGCGGAGGACCGCAATGTCGTTGCGGTCCGGCTCGCGCGCAATCACGGCCATCAACTGGCGCTCACCGCCGGCCTCTCGACCGTGCGCGGCGATCTCGTGCTTGTCATCGATGCGGACCTGCAGGATCCGCCGGAACTCCTGACGCCGATGTACGAGATGATGGTCCGCGAGGGCGCCGACGTCGTGTACGGCATGCGGCGTAGCCGCGCCGGCGAAACCCGCTTCAAGAAGCAATCGGCGGAAGCGTTCTACCGCCTGCTCGCCAAAGTCACCCGCGTCCAGATTCCCGTCGATACCGGTGATTTTCGCCTGATGAGCCGGCGGATCTCCGACCAGCTCGTGCAGATGCCGGAGCATGACCGCTTCATCCGCGGCATGGTGGCATGGCTCGGCTACAAGCAGGTCGCCTACGAATACGACCGTCATCCGCGCTTTGCCGGCACCACCAAATATCCGCTGATGAAGATGATCGGTTTTGCCGCCGACGCGCTGATCAGCTTTTCGATGGTGCCGCTCCGGATCGCGACCTATGTCGGCGCCCTGTTGACGACCCTGCTGACCTTCGTCGGCATCGCCGCGGTGATCGGCTGGGTGTTCTCCGGTACCGTGCCCGGCTGGACCAGCCTGACGTTGCTGGTCGTCATGATCTCCTCCGTGCAGCTCCTCGTGCTCGGGCTGATGGGCGAATACATCGGCCGAATCTACATCCAGTCGAAGAACCGCCCGCTGTTCCTGATCTCGCATATCCACCGCCGCGGCCGGCTGCCGCATGGTGCGGAAGCGGCGGCCGATCTCGAGCGGGCGCCGTTCAGGACGCTGCTCGCGCAATCCGGACCGGAGGCGCGCGGCCAGGTTCACGACGAGGTGCCCTGATGAAGGCGATCCTCAATCACCCCGTGCTCTATCAGGCCTACCAGAACGCCGGCGGATTTTTCGGCGCGCGGGTCAAGGCGATCGCGGATTATCTCAGGCTGCGGCCGGGTATGCGGGTGATCGATATCGGCTGCGGTCCCGGCTACATCCTGCGCCATCTGCCCGATGGCATCGACTACACCGGCTTCGACATCGATCCGGCCTATATCGCGTATGCGCAGCGCGCGTTCGGTCATCTCGGCACTTTTCATTGCCGCTATTTCGATGCCGCCGCCGCGCGGGAATTTGCCGGCGCCGACGTCGTCATGATGAATGGCGTGCTGCATCACATTGCTGATGCGGATTTGCAGACGACGCTGGCCGATATCAGGGACGTGCTCAAGGCGGACGGCGTGCTGTTCACGCTCGACGGCTGCTACCGCGAGGGGCAGTCGCGCATTGCAAAATGGCTGCTCGACAACGATCGCGGCGAGTTCGTGCGGGATCACGACGGCTACGATCAGGTGCTGCGCGGCGCCTTCGGCAAGGTCAATTTGGCGATCCGCGACGATTATTCGCGCGTGCCCTACACGTTCATCATCGGCGTCTCGCAGAAATAGCGCCGGCTGGAAGGGTTAGTCGTTCCGCCGCAGCACGTCGATTCCGTCGACCGAACGCACCAGCGTATAGGGTTTGAGCAATCGTGACAGCTCGGCGTCGGCGCGTGCCCAATCGCCCCATCCGTTGCGGAGATTGTCGACCAGCACGACATCCGGCGGCGTCTTCCGGAAATCCTCGATCAGCCAGTTGCGCTCCAGCGCCAGATAATCCTTCAGCTTCACATCGGTCGCGGCGTCGACGATAGTCTTCTCGCGCGTCAGCCGCACGAACTCGCGGATCCATAGATTCTCCTGCCGGGACACCCAGGTGCCGCCGATGTCACGCACCAGCGGGTGGCCGATGGCCGCCTCGCCGCTCAGCATCAGGATCCGGGGATGCGGCTTGAGGAGGGCGAGCGCTTCCCTGACGTTGCCGACATAGACATTGCCGTTGAACCATTGCGCGCCGAACAAAAAGGTCGCAGCCAGGATCAGCGGCGCCGCCAGGCCGAGACGGCGGCGCGGCGGCGCGCCGTTTGCGACCAGCAGCGCGTATCCCATCGCGAGCATGGCGACCGCCACCATCGGATAGGAATGATAGGCCCAGCCGCGCCGCTGCAGGAAAAACGAGATCGCAAATCCGCTCGCGGCAAGAACGGCCGCGAGCAGCAGCGAGTCGGGCGTTCGTCCCCACATCGTTGACAGCGCCGAGAGCATCGCGATCGCAAAGAGCAGCGAGGCCGCATTCAGGAAGATGACGGAGAGCGGCATCGACCACGACAGATAGGTGTCGCGCACCAGCGGATAGGTCACCGTGAAATATTCGGGATAGAGCACGTAGGTGCCGACGCTGACGGTGGCGACCAGCACGCCCGCGATGATGTTTTCCGGCGCAAACAGCACGAGCCACGACCGCGCACGAACGGCGCTCGCCAGGATGCACAATCCCACCGGCACGGCGAAGAACGGCTTGAAGGCGAGCGTGATCCCGGCACCCAGGCCGGCAATCAGGATCGCCCAGAGCGGAACCGAAAGACGATCGCTGCGGAGCGCATATACCGCGAGCGCGGGCAGGAAGGTCAGCGTCGCAATATGTTCGCGCTGGCCGAACACGTGCATCGGCAGGATGGTGACGATGGAAGCGGCCCAGATCGTGAACGGTCCCCAGCTTGCGTGAGCCCATGAAGGCGACAGCCGCACGATCCGCGACACCACATAGAGCGAAGCCACCGCCAGCAGCAGAAGCTGGGCATCGATGACATGCCGCGGATCGACGCCGAGCAGGCGGCCCAGCGCAACGCCGGGCAGATAGGCAAACGCTGCCATCGGCGGATTGATCTCGATGATATCGCCATAGAGATGCTGGCCGTCCAGCATGCGCTCGCCGACCACGAGCAGCCAGCTGACGTCGGTATTGAGCGGAACGATCTCCCGCATCAGGATCGCGAGCCCAAACACAGCCCCGATCAGCAGCCAGGGCATCGGGGCCGGCCGTTCGCGGTCATGCGGGCTGACGCGCATCTGGCGAGAAACGTCTCCGATCTCCGAACTCATCTCGAACTCATGGGCCATGCTGCGGGAAACGCCCTACGCTAACCGAGGCGCGTTAACGAGTGACTTTCGGGCAGGCGGTCGTGGTGGCCGAAGACCTCTATGGCAATTTGAGGGCCTGATTGATTGGACGCCGGGCGTGGAAAACCCGCGCAGGCCCGGCGCTGCATCTTTGCGGTTGGCAGTGACGGATGGCAGATTGCTAAAGTCGTTTGCACTGCCACTTTTTCCACGGCAATATGCCGGCAAAACAACCATAGGACGGGACGAGAAAAAATGGCGGCTCCCATCAAGTTCGGCGTTGGCCAAAGCGTGCTGCGCAAGGAGGATGACGCGCTCATCCGCGGCAAGGGCCGCTATACCGACGATTATGCGCCGCAGGCCGCACTGCGCTGCCTGATGCTGCGTTCGCCGCATGCGCATGCCAAATTCACCATCGATGCCGGCCGCGCCCGCACTCTCCCGGGTGTCGCCCTGATCCTCACCGCCGCCGAGGTTGGGGATCTCGGCAATTTGCCATGCCTGTTCAACCTCGAGACCGATCCGTTCACCGGCCCGCCGTACCCGATCCTCGCCAAGGACGAGGTCCGCCATGTCGGCGATTCCGTCGCCTTCGTCGTCGCCGAGACCATCGACCAGGCCCGCGACGCGATCGAGGCGATCGACGTCAAGTGGAGTCCGCTGCCTTCGGTGACCGGCGTCGTCAATGCCGTCAAGAAGGGCGCGCCGCAGGTCTGGCCAGACAAGCCCGGCAACGTGCTGTTCGACGTCTCGATCGGCGACAAGGCGGCGACCGACGCCGCGTTTGCGAAAGCGCATGCTGTCGCCGAGATCTCCATCGTCAATCCGCGCGTGGTCGCGAGCTTCATGGAGACGCGCGCTGCGGTCTGCGAATATGACGCCAAGGCCGATCATCTGACGCTGACGGTCGGCAGCCAGGGCAGCCACCGGCTGCGCGACATCCTCTGCCAGAACGTGCTCAACATTCCGACCGACAAGATGCGGGTGATCTGCCCCGATGTCGGCGGTGGCTTCGGCACGAAACTATTTCCCTATCGCGAATACGCCCTGATGGCGGTCGCGGCGCGCAAGCTGAAGAAGGCGGTGAAATGGTCCGCCGATCGCTCCGAGCATTTCATGGGCGATGCGCAGGGCCGCGACAACGTCACCACCGCGAAGATGGCCCTTGCCGAGGACGGCAAGTTTCTCGCGATGGATTGCGACCTGATGGGTGACATGGGCGCCTATCTCTCGACCTTCGGGCCCTACATTCCGCATGGCGGCGCCGGTATGCTGCCGGGCCTCTACGACATCCACGCCTTCCACTGCCGGGTGCGCACGATCTTCACCAACAGCGTGCCGGTCGATGCATATCGCGGCGCGGGCCGGCCTGAGGCAGCCTATGTCATCGAGCGTCTGGTTGATGCCTGCGCGCGAAAACTCGAGATGACGCCGGATGCGATCCGCCGCAAGAACTTCATCCCGCCGAAGGCGCTGCCCTACAAGACCGCGACCGGCAAGGTCTATGATTCCGGCGATTTCGCCGCGCATCTCAAGCGCGCGATGGAGATCGGCGAGTGGAAGGAGTTTTCCAAGCGCGCCAAGGCGGCCAAGAAGGGGGGCCTGATCCGCGGCATTGGCCTTGCGAGCTATGTCGAGATTTGCGGCGTGATGGGGGAAGAGACCGCCAACGTCAGGCTCGATCCCAATGGTGATGTCACAGTCCTGATCGGCACGCAATCGAGCGGGCAGGGCCACCAGACGGCTTACGCCCAGATCGTTGCCGAGCAGTTCGGCCTGCCACCGGAGCGCGTCCATGTCCACCAGGGCGACACGGCCATGATCGCCACAGGCCTCGGCACCGGCGGCTCGGCTTCGATTCCGACGGGCGGCGTCTGCGTCGAGCGGGCCACGGGCGAGCTGGGCAAGAAGCTGAAGGAAATCGCGGCTCAGGCGCTGGAGGCCAGCGCCGGCGACCTCGAGATTTCCGCCGGTGCAATCCGCATCGCGGGCACCGACCGCACGATCTCCTTTGCCGATCTCGCCAAGCGGCCGGGCGCCGACCCGTCGAAGCTGAACGGCAGTGCCACCTTCGCCAGTGCCGACGGCACCTATCCGAACGGCACGCATCTGGCGGAAGTCGAGATCGATCCGGCCACCGGCATCATCAAGATCGTCAACTATGTGATCGTCGACGATTTCGGCAAGACGCTCAATCCGCTGCTGCTGGCTGGCCAGGTGCATGGCGGCGCCATGCAGGGCATCGGCCAGGCGCTGATGGAGCAGGTGGTCTATGGTGCGACCGACGGCCAGCTCATCACCGCCACCTACATGGACTATGCGCTGCCGCGCGCGGCCGATGGTCCCGCCTTCGTGTTCGAGACCAACAATGTTCCCTGCACCACCAATCCACTGGGCGTGAAGGGCGCGGGCGAGGCCGGTGCGATCGGCTCCTGTCCGGCCGTCGTCAACGCCATCGTCGACGGGCTCTGGCGCGAATACAAGATCGACCACATCGACATGCCGGCGACGCCCGAGCGGGTGTGGATCGCGATCAACGAGCATCATCGCCGCCACAGCCTGTGATACGGCCGCTCGGCCCGCGGGAATTAAGTGCCCGCGGCCGGGTTCTATCCTCAATGACCCTCCCCCAAACCGACTTGCGAGCCGGAGAAGAAGACTCATGAAACGAACGTTCATTGTCGCGGGCACCCTTCTTCTGGGTGCGGGCGCCGTGATGGCGCAGCAGGAGGTTGCCGTCCAGCAGGACAATCTGATGCGGTCCCAGGCCAAGAGCCTGTACACCGTCATCTTGAAGATGACGAAGGGCGACATCCCCTACAACCAGAAGGCCGTCGACGAGGCAATCGCCAATCTGCAGGCTGACGTCGCCAAGATCGCCAAGACCTTCGAGGTCAATCCCAAGCAGGATGTGGTCAACGCGACCTATGGCGCGTCGCCGAAAGTCTGGCAAAACAAGGCCGATTTCGATTCAAAAATTCCGCCGGTGCAGAAGGCGATCGCCGACGTCAAGGGCAAGATCACCGATGTGGCGAGCCTGAAGGCCGCCTACACTGCGATCAACGACCGCTGCACCGATTGTCACGAGACGTATCGGTTGAAGCTGAAATAGGGCGGACCAGTTCGTTCCCTTGCAGTCCGGATGGAGCGGCTACGGGACTCACGACCGGCCGCCTGGTCTTGCGCAGCACGTCAGCAAATTCTCCTCCCGCGCCCTGACGCATCGCCGTCAGAACGACTATGTTTGCTTGCGCCGTCGCGCGCGTTGATGCGTCACGACGTCCCGAGTTCCGACGCGCGGCGGCGATCTCAGTCAACAGCGAGACAGGCCATGGCAAAACCGTTCCCGTCGAAGACCCATATCGGCAACCATATGCTGCATCCGGAAACGCTGATGCTGACCTATGGCTATGATCCGCAGCTGTCGGAAGGCGCCATCAAGCCGCCGGTGTTTTTGACCTCAACCTTCGTGTTCAAGACGGCCGAGGACGGGCAGGACTTCTTCGATTTCGTCGCGGGCCGTCGCGAGCCGCCGGAGGGCATGGGCGCGGGCCTCGTCTATTCGCGCTTCAACCATCCCAACAGCGAGATCGTCGAGGACAGGCTCGCGGTTTATGAACGCACCGAGAGCTGCGCGCTGTTCTCGTCCGGCATGGCGGCGATTTCGACGACGATCCTGGCCTTCGTCCGTCCCGGCGACGTCATCCTGCACTCGCAGCCGCTGTATGGCGGCACGGAAACCCTGCTGACGAACACGCTGTCGCGCTTCTCGATCGGCGCGGTCGGCTTTGCCGACGGCGTCGACGAAGCGGTGGTCATTCGGGCCGCGGAGGAGGCCATGCGCAAGGGCCGGGTTTCGATGATCCTGGTCGAGACGCCTGCCAATCCGACCAACGGTCTGGTCGATATCGCGCTGATGCGCCGCGTCGCCGAGACCATCGGCAAGGCCCAGGGCCACACGCCAATCATCGCCTGCGACAACACGCTGCTCGGCCCGGTGTTTCAGCGGCCGATCGAACATGGCGCGGACCTCTCGCTGTACTCGCTGACCAAATATGTCGGCGGCCATTCCGACTTGATCGCGGGCGCGGCGCTCGGCACCAAGGCGGTCATGAAGGGCGTCAAGGCGCTACGCGGCGCCATCGGCACCCAGCTCGATCCGCATTCCTGCTGGATGATCAACCGTTCGCTCGAGACCCTCAGCCTGCGCATGGAGAAGGCCAACGGCAACGCGCGCCTCGTCGCGGATTTCTTGCGCGACCATGCCAAGGTGGCGAAGGTGCACTATCTCGGCCATCACGCGGAGACATCACCGGCCGGGCGCGTATTCGCGCGGCAATGTCTCGGCGCGGGATCGACATTCTCGTTCGACATCGTCGGTGGCCAGGCGGCGGCGGAGAGATTCCTCAACGCGCTGCAGATCTTCAAGCTCGCGGTCAGCCTCGGCGGAACGGAATCGCTGGCGAGCCTGCCGGCGACGATGACCCATTCCGGCGTCCCCGCCGAGATCCGCCGCAAGATCGGCGTGCTCGACTGTACGATCCGGCTGTCGATCGGCATCGAAAATCCGTCGGACCTGATCGCGGATCTCGAGCACGCGCTGAGCGCGGCCTGAGCGCATTTCAAAGCGGATTGGACGTGCGGCATGCCGACATGATGGCCGCGGCAGCTTCATTGGACTGTGCGCCCGAGAGTTGCCGCACGAGGCAGACATAGTAGCCCTTGCTGGACGCGTTAAGAAGGGAGTCGCCGTTGACCGCAAGCCAGTTGCAGGCCGAACGGATGTATTGGACGGCCAGCGGCGATCGCGTGTCACGGATGGCGGACAGCTCGCATTGAGCCTGTTTTTCCATGTCGGTTTGCGCGGCGGCCGGCGAGGAGGCTGCAACGGCCGCTGCGGCAACGACAACGCCCGCCAGGCCATGCAATGATGTGCGAGCAGGCTTCCGGCAGGCCCCGTGATGCGATAATTTGTCAGAGAAGGCGGGATAGTTCTCGTTGGGAGTGGTCATGTTGCGCCCCTTTGCTCTGGAGGCGATCATAGAGCGTCAGACCGGTGGCACAATGGTGGCTGCCGTTGTGCGGCCAGGATGCCAGCTCGCATGAGCGATCCCTCTGCCAAACTCCGCGCGCGAATCGTCGAGCTGGCGCGGGCCCAGGATCCCTACGCGCATGTCTTTGCGGGCAAGGAGTTTCGGCGCGACTATGTGGCCGCGCGCACGATTGCCTGGAGCGCGCTGTTTGGGGACATCCGCCAGACGACCGGCCGGGTGCTCGAGATTGGCTCCAAGGAAGGACGCTCTGCGCTGTTCTGGCTCGAATTCTTCGCCAGTGCCCATCTCACCTGCGTCGATTTGTTCGAGAACGACGATGTCGGGAGGTTCGACCGTAACCTCGCCGCCTATGGGGCGCGGCTGCGCAAGATGGTGGGCACCTCGATCAAGGCGCTGGGCATATTGCGCGAAGAGAATGCGGTATTCGACTTCATCTATGTCGACGGCAGCCATCAGCGCGATGACGTCATGATCGACTGCCTCGGGGCCTGGCGCCTGCTGCGGGCGGGCGGCGTGATGTTGATGGACGATTACACCTGGAAGCCTGACAATCCCGACGCCGAGCGTGTCGCTCCCGCCGTCGACACGTTTCTGGCCTGGCACGAGGATGCCGAGGTGATCCTCAGGAGCCATCAGGTCGCCGTGCGCAAGCGTCTCGCGTGACGGTTCAAGCCCGTCCGGAATCGAAAAGGCCGGACGCTTCGCGCGTCCGGCCTTCGCCGAAAAAGCCGCTTTAGAACTTACTTGGTCACCTGGCCGCGGATTTCGCCACCCGGGTTGGCCGCGGTGTGAATGTTGACATAGAGCTTGCCGGCCAGAAGATCGGCAGCTTGCGCGTCGGTCAGCGTGGCCGAGCCTTCGGCCGGGCTGTTGGCGGCGCCGGGGATCGGCACCGCGACGCCGGCGTTCTTGCCGGCCTCGGCGGGGCCGTGGAAATGGGCGGCGGTGGCGGGGCCGGAGAGGCCGGAATAGGTCAGCTTCCAGGTGAGCTTCTTGGTGGCAGCGTCATAATCGAGATCGGCCGTGCCCGTGCCGCTGCTGGTCGTGGCGGGGACTTCGGACTTGCCGTCCAGCGTCGCCTTCAGTTTCTCCGCGCTGGCCGGGCCTGCGAATGCGACGGCGGCTCCGAGCGCCAGCGTGGCAAAAAGCGCTTTGTTCATGGGTCTCTCCCTGTTGACGCCTGATTGCTGTCAACTTGCAAACAGTGCGGTTCCGACTTTATTCCCAGATTCCGCTCAAACCATCTAAATTATTCGTGGCTGGAGCGGCTGCGGGATGATCCGTAAATTCGCCGGAGCTCGATGGGATCCTCAATGCTGCGACGAACAATTTATGTCATTTTGATTGCCGCCGTCGCGGCCTTTGCCGTCTACTGGTGGCTGACCGCGCCGACCGCTTTGGCCTTGCCGGCGCCGACGCGCGGGCCCGATCTCGCCAATGGGCAGGAGCTGTTCAATGCGGGCGGCTGCTCCTCCTGCCACGCCGTGCCCAATCAGCCCGATCGCCTGCGGCTCGGCGGCGGCCTGGCGCTTCGCTCGCCGTTCGGCACGTTCTATGCGCCGAACATTTCGCCTGACGCTACCGACGGCATCGGAGGCTGGAGCGAGGCCGATTTCGTCAACGCCGTGATGCGCGGGATTTCGCCCGAAGGCACGCATTACTTTCCGGCATTTCCTTACACCTCCTATCACATCGCCAAAGCAGACGACGTCCGCGATCTCTTCGCCTATCTGAAGACGCTGTCGCCGGTGCCGGGCCGCGTGCGCGACCACGATCTGCCGTTTCCCTTCAACATTCGCCGCAACGTCGGCATCTGGAAATTGCTGTTCATGGATGTCAGGCCGTTCGTGCCGGCGGCAGCGCATCCGGCGCAATGGAACCGCGGCGCCTATCTCGTGAACGGTTTTGGCCACTGCGCCGAATGCCACAGCCCACGCAATGTTCTCGGTGGCGTCATCAGCACGCAGCGTTTCGCCGGTGGCCCCAACCCCGAAGGCGAGGGTTGGGTGCCGAACATCACGCAGAAGGGCATAGGCAGCTGGAGCGAGAAAGATATTGCCGACTTCCTCGAGACCGGCGACATGCCCGAAGGCGACAGCGCGTCAGGCGCGATGCGGCCGGTGATCAAGAACCTTGCGCAATTGAAGCCAGAGGATCGCGCCGCGATGGCCGCCTATCTGAAGTCGCTGCCGCCGATCGATGGGCCGACGCCGCCCAAGCGCAAGGAAGGTGGCGGCTGAAGCAGGCCCTTTCCAATTGACACGTCGTGATTGCGCCCGCATCGTTGCTGGCCTCGGAATTGGAATGCGTCACGATGGGGCGTGGAATTTTCGTGCTGCTGCGGTTGTTCGTTTCGACGCGTGATTTTGCCGAACCGCGCGAAGCATGCCTTGCGGCTCAACCGTTCGGTTGAGATGGCACCAAAGCTTCCGGCCGCGTTGAAGCCGCGTCACCTCACGCTGTTCAGGGCTGCCCTCGGGCAGGGCCAGAGCGCGATCGACGCCTATCAGAGCTGGCGCGCCTCCGAGCCGCTCGACGCCGCCGACGAGGTCGTCTATCGCACCATGCCGCTGCTCGTGGCCACCGCCGACATGGCTGGCATTGTCGATGCCGACACCAGACGGATGAGGGGTGTCGTCAAGCATGTCTGGCTGTCGAATGCGACGCGGGTGCGCGATGTCGTCGCGGCCTCCGCCGCACTCAGGGCGGCCGGAATCGCCGCGCTGCTGATCAAGGGCGGCGCGCTGTTTGCGCGCGACGAGAGCTACATGGCCAAGCGCATGACCGGAGATTACGATCTCCTGGTCCGGCGCGCGGACGCGCGAGGCGCGATCGAGGTGCTGCAGCAGGCCGATTTCCGCAGCCACGGCATGCGGGTCGAGCTGTTCCAGGAATCCGATTTCGACCGCGACATCCATGCGGTGGCGATGTCGCGGGCGGGCTTGGCCCGGGCCATCGACCTGCACTGGCGCGCGCTGTTCTGGCTCGACGACGAAAGCTTCACCGAGGCGCTGTTCGCAACCGCCGAGACCGGCACATTGCTGACCCACGAGGTGCTGATCCCCGGCGTTGCCGAGCATCTGGCGATCGCTGCGATGCGTCCGGAGCCGGCCGACCAGAACGAGATGGTGTCGCGTGCGCTCGAAGTCGTCCACATGCTCCAAAGCAAAGCCGGCGCGAACGTCGATTGGGATCGTTTTCGCGCGATCGTGACGCGCTACAACGGCAGCCTGTTTGCGGCGCAATTGCTCGACGTCGTCGCGCGCGAGATGCCGGCCCTCGTGCCGGTTGGTCTCGTGGAGCAGTTATTGGATTACGGCCCGCCGGGAAAGTCGATCGAGATTTCGATCCGTGCGGTGCCGCGCGCGCAGCGCACGCAATGGCAGCAGTTTGGCGCCGCCTTTTTCGCCGCGCTTCGCGGGCGCTTCAAGGCGCCGTTCCGCTGGTGGGATTGGGCAAGGCTGCCGGGTGCGGCGATCGCGGCGTTCGATACCGCCATCGTGCAGTTTCCCTTTTGGGAGGACGCGATCCTGAAGCGGATCTGGCAGCAGACGGCGAGCGCGGCGTATCCGTCGCGCGGGAGCGGTGTCTGGTTCGGGCAGGGATTTTCCATTCCGGAAAAAGAGGGGCGGTGGACCGACCGTCAATTCGCGGTCCTCGAAATGCCCGTCGACGACCAGATGCACGATCCCGTCGTCGTGGACCTGGTGGTGGTGCCGTTCCTGCCGCCTGGCACGGACAATTTTCGTTTCGTCGCCTATGCCGGCGTCGGATCGGTCCAGCAGATGGCGGCGGGCCCTACCGATGCGCTGCCGTACAGGATCGCGCTGAAGGCGAGGATCGTCGGCGAGGGCCAGCGCAAGATCGTCATTGCGCTGCGGATGCTCGATTGCCAGCGCCCCTCGGACATCGGCCATTCGATCGATCCTCGTCTGCTCGGGCTGTTCGTGAAACAGGTGTCGATCAACGGCGTGACGATGTTCACTCCGGCAGGCGCCGGACCTTGATGGCCTTGTGCAGCGCCAGCAGCGTTTCGCGGTTCTGAGCGTCGGTATGGGTGCGTCCGCCATTGCCGAGATGCAGCCGTCGGCGCACGACGATGTCGTCGACATGCGCGCTTCTCAGGCCGCCCTGCTTGGCGCGACCGAGCCAGGCGATGAAGAAGGTCGCGGGCAGGCTCTCGTCGAACGGGCCGGCCCGCTCGAGCGCGGTGCGCCGGATCAGCATGCACTGCTTCAATTCACCCGGCATGATCGCGATGGCAGGTTTCAGCCGCTCGCGCTGCGCGTCCGGCACATCAGGACTGACGAATTGCTCGACCTTGCCGAACACGGCGTCGATGTCGCGCTGACGGTCGAGCACCGCCAGTTGCAGTTCGAGCTTGCGCGGCGTCCAGAGGTCGTCGGCATCGCAGAAGCCGATCAGCCCGCCTTGAGCGATTGCGAGCGCCTTCTTGACGGCGACGGCCTGGCCGCTGTTGGGCTGGGCGAGCGCGGTGATGCGGTCGCCGAATTGGCCGAGGACCTTGGCTGTGCCATCGGTCGAGCCGTCGTCGATGACGATGACTTCATCGGGTGGCGCGGTCTGGCCGAGCACACTCCCGACCGCCTCGGCGATATAGGCCTCGGCATTGCAGGCGGCGATGATGACGGAGACACGCATGATGGCGCGGCCTCAAAGCCGTTGCAGCTGATCGGCGAACGCAGCGGGAATCGTCGCGGGCGTCGTGCCGGTGTCGGTGAAGAACACCGGCGCGATGCCCGCGATCCGCGCCACCTTCGCGGCAATTTCGTTCGGCCATCCCGGCAGCTCGTAGGCCGTCGTCGGCAGCAGCGCGCGGAAGGCGTCCGACTGCCGCGCGCGCGTGAATTCGGGGGTTACGGCACCGCGCCGACGCGGGATGAAGAGCGCGCGCAAGCTCCCGCCGCCGATGCGCTCGCCGAGACCGGCGAGGCTCAGCTCGTGGCGCAGCTCGCCGTTGAAATCCGACACAGGCGTGGTTTCGCCGATGAAATCCTGGAAGGCATCGACCAGGGCAGGACGCAGCCGCGCCGAGCAGAACAGCGGCTGGATCTCTCCTGTGGCGCTGTTCACCGCGACGAAGTCGTCGCCCGCATAGCACCAGCCGGCCTTGACGCAGGCCAGCGCCGCGGTGGTCTTGCCGCTGTGACCTTCGCCTGCGAGCAGCGCGAAGCCATCAGTGCTTCCGACAGCCGCGGCGTGGACGGCGCACCAGGGCGTCTCGTGCATGAGGGCGTGGATCAGCGAGATCGCCGGCCGGCTGCGGATCCAGGGCGGTGCCTCGCCCTTCGGCAGCCATGCGATGCCCTGTCGTGCCACGAGGTCAATCGCGTACAGCACGGGAATGACGGCCGGCTGCCACACCGAATAGATCCCGTCCTCGATCAAGAGGCGCGGCTTCTCGGCGGCGTCGGGCACGAGCGCGGAGAGATCGACATCCTCGGCGGCGATGAAGCGCAAATCGAGGTCGACGGCGTCTGCCGCCTGCTGGATGTAAGCGGGCAGGAACATCCCGGCCAGATCCTGCGTGGCAAAGCCGAGGCGCAGGGAAAAGGGACCGCAACGGGCGCGTGCTTCGATCAGCTCAGGGTGCGCCTTGAATGCTTCCCTGGCGAAGACCTTCGCGATTTTGTGCCGGATGAGATCGCTGGCTTTCATTGGCTCTCGCGCAGCGGCCAGCCTTCCTCGCCGGCATCGTGCACGGGATCCATCAGCAGCAGCTCCCGCAGGTTGTCGAAGCGCTGAAATTCAGGGGCGACGAATGCGCCCGACAGCACCGGCATCCAAATCTCATTGGGAGTCTCGCTGCGCGAGTCGGCAGTGCCAATCGCAATCAGGCCTTCCGCCAGCATGCTGTCGACGAAGGCTTGCACCTGTTGCGTGATCGACGTCACATCACCGTTCGTCGCGGCAGCCAGGGCGCTTCCGATCTCCTCAACCGTTCGGTTGACCTTGAGGCCGAGCCAGATCTGCGCAGCGCTGCCGTCGAGGTTGTAGTAGACGCCATTCTGATAGTTGGCCAAGACCACTTCACTATCGAATTGCTGGCTGATCAGCAGCGGCACCGTCGTGGTGGGGGCCATGACTTGCAGTACTCACTTCACTTCCAATGGTCGCACGCTAGCACAGGCGCCCGGCTGCGCAACCGTGCGACTTGCGCCGATCGCGCCCGCTAGCTCGCACCAAAGGCCTTGAAGGTGATGATGGTGAGCGTGTCCTGGATGCCCGGCAGAACCTGCACCTTCTCGTTGACGAAGTGGCCGATGTCGGTGTCCTTGTCGACGTAGAACTTCACCAGCAAATCGTATTGGCCGGCCGTGGAGTAGATCTCGGAGGCGATCTCGGCTTCGGCAAGCGCGTTGGCCACCGTGTAGGACTGGCCGAGCTTGCATTTGATCTGGACGAAGAAAGGAACCATTGCAGTCACTCCGAAGGCATATCTCGTCGGCCAATAGGCCAAAGCCGGCCGAACTTAGCAAGCGGGCAGGCTGGCCGCCAGATGCCGGTCGGCGCCCTAGGAGGTCACCGTGGCCGCGGCAAATGCGTCCCTGAGCCGCTGGGCGAGCTCGGCCTTGCGATAGGGCTTGGTCAGGACGATCGAATGCGCCTGCGCGCGGCCCTGCTCGACCAGGGTCTCCAGCGCGTAGCCCGAGGTGAACAGCACCGGTAGGCCGGGACGAATCCGTCTGGCCTGATCGGCGAGCTCCCAGCCGCTCATCCCGCCGGGCATGACGATATCGGTGAACAGCATGTCGATGCCGGGGTCGGCGCGCAGCCGCTGCAAGGCCTCATTGCCGTTGACGGCGGCGACGACGCGATAGCCGAGCGCCTCCACCCGGAGGATCACCGAGGAGCGCACGAACGGATCGTCCTCCGCGATCAGGATCGTTTCGTGGCCGCGCGGCGCGGCCTCCTCGCTCTCCAGCACATCGGTCGGCGATTGTCCGCCGCCGGCGCGCGGCAGGTAGATCCGGACCGTCGTCCCCAGGCCCTGTTCGCTGTAGATCGAGACATGGCCGTCGGATTGCTTGGCGAAGCCGTAGACCATGCTCAGCCCGAGCCCGGAACCCTTGCCGACCTCCTTGGTGGTGAAGAACGGCTCGAAGGCGCGGTCGATGACCTCGGGCGTCATGCCTTCGCCGTCGTCGGTGACGGAGATCAGCGCGTAGGCGCCGGACGCCACTTCCGGGTGCAGGGCGCGATAGTCCTCGTCGATCGCGGCGAGCTCCGTGCTCAGCGTCAGGTGTCCTCCGGACGGCATGGCGTCCTGCGCATTCAACGCAAGGTTCAGCACGGCGGATTCGAGCTGGGAGCGGTCGGCAAAGGCCTGGATCGTGCCGGGCCCGAAGCTGGTGCTGATTTCGATGTTCTCGCGCAAGGTGCGCTTGAACAGCTTGAGCATGGACACGATCAGCTCGCGGCAATCGATCGTGCGCGGCTGAAGCAGTTGGCGACGGCTGAAGGCAAGCAATCGCTGGGTCAGCTCCGCGCCGCGTTCGCCGGACTGGCAGATGTCGTCGGCAAACTGGCGCAGATCGGGCCGGGTCTTGAGCTGCTCGCTCAGATGCTCGGCGTTGCCGATGATCACGGTCAGGAGGTTGTTGAAGTCGTGCGCGATGCCGCCGGAGAGCTGGCCGACGGTCTCCATCTTCTGTGCCTGCTGGAGCTGCTGCTCGGTCAGCTTACGCGTGGTGAGGTCGTGGATGATGCCGACGTGTATCAGTTCGCCATCCTGCCAGGCCTGGCCCACTGACAGATCCATCGGGAACGTCGAGCCGTCCTTGCGCAGGCCGACGGCTTCTCCGGTTGCGAAACGCCGTGCACGACCCGCGGATGAGGGCCTCTCCTCATTGCACATCAGCATGCCGATGTCGCGATTCATGATCTCGTCGGCGCGATAACCGAACAGTCGTTCGCAGGCGGGGTTGAACAGGAGAATGCGGGCTTGCGCATCGAACAGGATGACGCCGTCGACCGCGGTCTCGACGACGGCGGTGAGGCGTGTCATGCTTTCGCGCATCGCGCGCTGGGCCTCTCCCACCTGTTTGAGCAGCTGCGTGGCGTCGCGGCGCTTGGTCTCCTCCTCCTCGAGCGCAGCCTGGACCTTTTGCAGCTCGAACGGGGAGGGGATGGTCAGGATCTTCGGCAGCAGTGGCCAGAGCGCAGCCGCCGTGAAGATCGAGGCAATCGCTGTCGCCGCTTTGACCAGGCCTTCGATGCCATAAATCGGCACCCAGAGTGTGTAGATCGACAGCACATGCGTCAGGCCGCAGGCCATGATGAAGACCGCGAATGCCCAAAAGACCCAGCCGAATTTGAGGTCACGCCGTTTGGTGACGAGGATCGCGAGCGCAAACGGGATCGAGAAATACGCAGCCGCAATGCAGGCGTCGGCGACGACGTGGAGCCAGATCAGCTCAGGTTCCCACAGCAGGCAGATGCCGTGCGGTGAGAACATCGAGGAGTCCAGGAGACGTTCGAAATAGGCCCACATGATGCAATCCCGAGAAGGTTGCAGGCCGGGGCGGCCCGCAACGTCGCGTCGCCAGCGAATCGACCAACGTTTCCATTATCCGGAGTGCGCGCCAAGGCCGGATGATGCCGAGGTCACTTTTTTGCAGGATGTGCACGCTCACGGGAGGACAAGTGCGGCACCGGGCTCATTTTAGCTGATTCGCTGCCGCGCGATCGAAGGTGGCGCCGACCCGGAGCCCCGGTCGCAGTCCGGGTTGCTGGCACCGAGGGGGCGCGCTAAGAGTAGTGATGGCCATGTCTTTTTCGAGCAAGCGTATCCTGCGATGACCACGCCCGTGGCGCTCACCATCGCCGGCTCCGATTCGAGCGGCGGAGCCGGCATTCAGGCCGACCTGAAGACCTTTGCCGCGCTCGGCGTCTATGGCGCGTCTGCGATCACGGCGCTGACGGCGCAGAATACCAAAGGCGTCACCGGCATTCACGCGGTACCTGCCGCGTTCGTCACCGCGCAGATCGATGCGGTGTTCTCCGATCTCGATGTCGGTGCGGTGAAGATCGGCATGGTGGCGCAAGCCGAGAGCATCGATGCGATCGCTGCCGCACTGTCGCGCTGGACGCCTCCGCATATCGTGCTCGATCCCGTGATGGTCGCAACCTCCGGCGACCGCCTGCTGGCCGCGGAAGCCGTCGAAGCCTTGCGCACGAAGCTGATGCAACTCGCCTCGGTGGTCACGCCCAATTTGCCGGAGGCGGCGGCGTTGCTCGACGAGCCGGTCGCGCAAAGCGAGGCCGAGATCGAACGCCAGGGGCGCCGTCTGCTTGGGCTCGGCTGCCGCGCGGTCCTGATTAAAGGCGGCCACGGTGAGGGCCGTGAGAGCATCGACTATCTCGTCAGCGCCGACAAGACGATCGCGCTTGCCGCGCCGCGCGTCGCCACCCGCAACACCCATGGCACCGGCTGCTCGCTGTCCTCGGCGATCGCGGCGGGGCTAGCCAAGGGCGAGGATCTGGAGATGGCCGTGCGCAACGCCAAGGCCTGGATCAGCGCGGCGATCGCAGCCGCCGACCGCTTCAGCGTCGGCCATGGCCATGGGCCGATCCACCATTTCCACAAGTTCTACTGACGTGGCTCTGTCGTCCTGACGCACGTCTGGCGGCCCTCCGTTAACCAGCGCGGCCGCGATTGTCCGGCATTTTGCCGAGACCCATTTCTGCGCCCATGTCGCCTGATTGTCGCATGCGGCTGATATGCGCGGGGAGGGCGAGGCAAGGTCCGATTCGTATCCGAGGGTGCCTCAAAGGTTCAATCGTCATCCCCCTGTCACGGGACATTGTTACAGGCTGTCGCATGGGAAGTTACGATGTGAGTGACGAGAGCCCGGAGCGGCGCTTTCGCACGTTGTTCATCTCCGACGTTCATCTCGGAGCCCGCGGCTCGCAAGCCGACCTTTTGCTGGACTTCCTGCGCTACCACGATGCCGACACCATCTACCTCGTCGGCGACATCGTCGATGGCTGGGCGCTGAAGTCGAGCTGGCATTGGCCGCAATCGCATAACGACCTGGTCCAGAAGCTGCTGCGCAAGGCGCGCAAGGGCGCCAAGGTCATCTACGTGCCTGGCAATCACGACGAGTTCCTGCGCAACTATTACGGCACGCATTTCGGCGGCATCGACGTCGTCGAGAACACCGTCCACGCTGGCGTGGACGGCAAGCGTTATCTCGTCATTCACGGCGACATCTTCGACCTCGTGGTGCAGAACGCGCGCTGGCTCGCCCATCTCGGCGACAAGGCCTACGACTTCGCGATCCAGATGAATCGCTTCGTCAACTTCTTCCGCCGCATGTTCAAAGTGCCGTATTGGTCGCTGTCGCAATGGGCCAAGCAGAAGGTCAAGAACGCCGTCAACTATATCGGCGCGTTCGAGCAGGCGCTCGCAGCCGAAGCCCGGCGCCATGACGCCGACGGCGTGATCTGCGGTCACATCCACTACGCCGTAATCCGCGACGAGAACGGCATTCGCTACATGAATTGCGGCGACTGGGTCGAGAGCTGCACCGCGCTGGTCGAGCACGACGACGGCCGTTTCGAGATCATCACCTGGGCGGATCATCTGCAGAAGCCGGCAGAAGTTCCGCAGGTGGCAGCACGAGCTGCCTGACGAGGCCTTCCTGATGCGCATCCTGGTCGCGACCGACGCCTGGCACCCGCAAGTCAACGGTGTGGTTCGGACGCTGACCAAGCTTGCCGACGCAGCCGAGGGGCTTCGCGTCGAAGGTCTTGGCGTCGAAGGTCCTGGCGTCGAAGGTCCTGGCGTCGAGTTCACATTCCTGACGCCGCAATCGTTCCGGACCTTTGCGATGCCGAGCTATCGCGACGTGCGGCTTGCCATGCCGCGCCCGGCGCGCATCGCAAAACTGATCGCGGAAGCGCGGCCGGACAGCATTCATATCGCGACCGAAGGGCCGATCGGTCTGATGGTCCGCCGCTATTGCCGGCAGCGCAAGCTGCCGTTCACGACCAGCTTCCATACCCGCTTTCCCGAATATGTCCGCGCCCGCGTCCCGGTCCCGGGCTCGCTGATCTGGCGGGCGCTGCGCCGCTTCCACAGCCCGAGCCGCGCCGTGATGGCGGCGACGCCTGCGCTGGCCCGCGAGCTTGGCGAGCGCGGCTTCGACAATGTCGTGCTGTGGCCGCGCGGCGTCGACACGCATCTGTTCCACCCCCGCGCCGTCGATCTCTGCCTGCCGGCTCCGGTGTTCCTCTCGGTCGGCCGCGTCGCGGTGGAGAAGAATCTCGAAGCGTTTCTCGACCTCGATCTGCCCGGCACCAAGGTGATCGTCGGCGACGGCCCGGCGCGCAACGCGCTGGAAGAGGCCTATCCGGACGCGATCTTCTTAGGGGAAAAGCACGGCGAGGAACTGGCCGACATCTACGCGGCGGCCGACGTCTTCGTGTTTCCGAGCAAGACGGACACGTTCGGCCTGGTCCTGCTCGAGGCACTGGCGAGCGGCCTGCCGGTTGCGGCCTTTCCGGTGAAGGGACCTCGCGACGTCATCGGCGATGCGCCGGTCGGCGCGCTGGATGAGGACCTGCGCAACGCCTGTTTCGCGGCGCTGGACATTTCGCGGCAGGACTGCGTCGAATTCGCTTCCAACTACACCTGGGAGGCCTCGGCGCGGGCCTTCGTCGACAGCATTTTGGCGGTCGGTGCGGTGCTGCCGGGCGGGAACGGGGCGGAACGGCAGCGCTTCGTCGCTTAAGTGGGCAAAAACCTCGCGCGGAGGTGTCTTGCCCGCACCTCGCGGGCCGCGATAACATCGCGCCATGTCCGAACAGCCCCTTCCGATCGGCCCCGCCGATATCGATGCCGCAGCGCGCGTGCTCGCGCCCTTCGCCGTCCGCACCCCGCTGCTGTCATTTCCCGTGCTCAACGAGCGCGTCGGCGCAAAGGTCTTCCTGAAGCCGGAGATGCTCCAGCGCACCGGCTCCTTCAAGTTCCGCGGCGCCTTCAACAAGGTGTTCTCGATCCCGCAGGACAAGCGCGCCGGCGGCGTTGTCGCATTCTCCTCCGGCAACCACGCCCAGGGCGTGGCGGCGGCGGCGAAGATCCTCGACATGCAGGCGACCATCGTGATGCCGGCGGACGCACCGCTGTCGAAGCGCGAGCGCACCAAATCCTACGGCGCCGAGGTCGTGCTGTACGATCGCGACCGCGACGACCGCGAGGCGATCTCGCGCGGCATCGCCGAGAAGCGCGGCGCGACATTGGTTCGGCCCTATGACGATCCCTACGTGATCGCGGGCCAGGGCACGGCCGGCCGCGAGATCGCGGAAGACATGGCAATGCTCGGTCTCTCACCCGACATCGTGGTGGCTCCGGCTTCCGGCGGCGGCCTGATCGCGGGCGTCGCCACGGCCGTCAAGGCGCGCTATCCGCAAGCCCAGATCGTGGTGGCCGAGCCCGAGGCGTTCGACGATCACGGCCTGTCGCTGACCGCAGGCCATCGCGAGCCGCATCCGCCGGCGGGCCGCACCATCTGCGACGCGCTGATGGCGCTGATCCCGGGCGAGATGACCTTTGCAATCAACAGCAAGCTGTTGGCGCGCGGCGTGACCGCGTCCGACAAGGAAGTCGGCGCGGCGGTGGCCTTTGCCTATCGCGAGCTGAAGCTCGTGGTCGAGCCGGGCGGCGCCGTCGGTCTCGCGGCACTGCTCGCCGGCCGTCTCGACGTCACTGGGAAGAACGTGGTCATCGTGCTCTCCGGGGGCAACGTCGATGCCGATCTGTTTGCCGAGCTGGTGGCCTGAGTTTTTCCGAGTTTCTGACATGAGATAGGGGCAGAGCGTCGCCGCTCTGCCCCTATCTCGTTTTCTGCTTGCCGCGATCAGTGCATGAAGCCGCGGTGATTGCCGCCGCCACCCATGCTCTGCGACTGGTTCATCGACTGGCGGAAATTGTTGCCGCCGCCCGTGCTGATCCGGTTGGTCGCGTTGAACTGCGGCCGGTTGCTCTGCACCTGCACCTTGTTCACTGGGTTGTTGTTGAGCTTCACGCCGTTGTTGACGCGGATCGGGTTGGCCTGCGTCTGAACGTTCACCGGCTTGGTATCCACGGTCGTGCCGCCCTTGCCGACAGTCACAGGCATGCTCACGATCTTCCCCGGCGTGCCCGTATTGTTGTTGCCGGTGGTCTGCGTGGTGGTGGTCACCGGCAGCGTCGTGATCTTGCCGGCGCCGCCATTGTTCGTCGTCGTGTTGGTCGGCGCGGGCAGGGTGACGATCTTGCCAGGAGTCTGGGTCTGGGTCTGCGACGGCGTGCCGTTCTGCGGATTGCCCGCCGGCAGGTTGGTGATCTGGCCGCCATTGCCGAGCTTGCCGATGACGTTGCCATCGACCGGCTTCTGCACGACGGGCAGGTTGCCGTTCATCTGCGATCCGCCACCCGCCTGCTGCATCAGCGGCACGTATTTCGGCTGGCCGAGATTGCCGACCTTGAACGTCGGGGCCAGGTTCGGCGGAGCCAGGAACTTCGTCGCCTGCATCAAGGGGATCAGCTTCGGCTGCGACTGGAGCTTCAGTGCGACTTGCGCATAGGGGCTGTTGCCGTAGCTGTCGTAGAAGGTCTTGTAGCCGAGCGGCGAGTTCGCGAGCACGGCCTGGTGCCAGGCCTGCGTGATCAGCAGGTTCGACAGCAGCCAGCGGATGTGATCGCACAGCGGGTCGTGCGGATACATCGCGACGAACTCCCGATAGTACTCGGGCCTGCCTTCGGACAGCACGTAGTCATAGGCCTGGCGCGCCGAACGGCTCGGCAGGTTGGAGGCCATCTGCACCACCGGCGCATTCACCGGGGCGCGGTTGGCGGCGACGGCCGTGTCGCCGAAGAAGGTGAAGTCGGAGGTGAGCGAGGAGCTCTCCCACGGCGTCTGGGCGCCGCTGGTGGTCTGATTCACCGCGAGCCGCACGCGCTTGAACAGCTGCTCGATCGGCACGTTGGGCTCGCGCGCCACGTTCAGGAAGGCTTGCGTGTAGGGGCTGTGGCCGCCCGTGCCGTCGAGCGCTTCGGCGCCCGGCGCGGTCGAATAGCCGACGATCGAGCCGTTCGGCGCATCGACGATGGCAAGACCCCGGCCGGCGTCGTTGACGTTGGGGAACGGGTTGTTGCGGCAGGCATCGAGGATGACGATACGCATCCGGCTCGGGATCGTCTCCAGCGTCGACATCACGTCGACCAGGCGAACCGAGTCGTTGACGAGCTCGGTCTGGTTCGACACTTTCGCATCGACAGGGACGAGGTAATTCTCGCCGGCGAGCTGCACGCCGTGACCGGCGTAATAGACCATCGCCACCGTGTTCGGGCCGCGCGCCGATACCTTGGCCGAGAAATCCTGCACCACGCGCAGCATGTCGTTCTGGCCGAGGTCGGTCGCCGAGATCACCTCGAAGCCGGCCGAGTTGAGGAATTGCGCCATCGACTGCGCGTCATTGTCGGGGTTCGCGAGCTGCGGCGCGTTCTGGTAGTTCGAATTACCGATCACCAGCGCCACCCGCTGTTCCGGGCTTTGCAGCGCGGTGGGGACCGGTTCGACGGGGGCGACTTGTGCGGAAACCGGGCTGCAGGCGAAGCCGAACAGGCTTCCCAGCAGGCCCGCAGTCATCAGAGCGGATTTCAGGCGGAACATGGCGTGCTCCTTTGGCACTCATCTCGATGCGAGATTGGTTGCGAGCAAGCCTGGCCGCGTTCGAGCCCTCCCGTCCGTGATCGCGATCACCATTGTACGGTGCGTGATCTAGATCACGCAGGGTGTCGCTAAGGTGGTGTTGATGCAATTCGGCAACAGACGAGCGAAACTTGCGGTCCCGCGGTGAGGCGGTCTGTCGCACCTCGTGGGATTCATGCCAAATGCGGCACCGCTGATCTTTGGGGACTGGACATGCGTCGCTTGCTTGCTGTCGGGGCCGGACTTTTCGCCATTGTTGCAACGACAGGCGCGGCATCCGCAGCCGATCTCGCGGCGCGGTCCTATACCAAGGCGCCGGTCATCTCCGCAGTGGTCTACGACTGGAGCGGCCTCTACGTCGGCCTCAACGGCGGCGGCGGCTGGGGCCGCGACTGCTACACCATCACCAACGTCGCCGGGGCGCCGGTCGGCCCGGCCTCGGAAGGCTGTCACTCCCCGAGCGGCGGACTCGTCGGCGGGCAGATCGGCTATCGCTGGCAGAGCGCGAACTGGGTGTTCGGCCTCGAAGCCCAGGGCGATTGGGCCGATCTGAAAGGCTCGAACTCGAGCCTGACGGCGATCATTCCCTATTCCAACCAGACCAAGGTCGACGCACTCGGGCTGTTCACCGGCCAGGTCGGCTACGCCTGGAACAACGTGCTCTGGTACGTGAAGGGCGGCGCCGCCGTCACCGACAACAAGTACACCTCGTACTTCGATGCCTCGGGCGTCGTGATCTATCGCGCCAGCGAGACCCGCTGGGGCGGCACTGTGGGCACCGGCATCGAATTCGGCTTCGCGCCGAACTGGTCGGCCGCGCTCGAATACGATCACCTCTTCATGGGCACCAACAACGTCGCCTTCCAACCGATCGCCGCCGTGACCCGCAGCGACGACATCAAGCAGAACGTCGATATCGCGACGGTCCGGGTGAACTACCGCTTTGGCGGTCCGGTCAT
Source organism: Bradyrhizobium sp. T-1 (assembly GCF_053592855.1). Classification (NCBI taxonomy): domain Bacteria; kingdom Pseudomonadati; phylum Pseudomonadota; class Alphaproteobacteria; order Hyphomicrobiales; family Nitrobacteraceae; genus Bradyrhizobium; species Bradyrhizobium sp. T-1. Next base: position 3,041,057 of record NZ_CM132115.1, read on the forward strand.
CGCGAAGTACTGATCGCGCGGCGCGCGATCAGGGGAAGCTGCGGACGATCGTCCAACGATCGCGGCATTGAAGGCATCAAGATCCTCGGCCGGGATCCAATACTCCAGATGCGAGCGGCCGCCGGCCTCCTGCACGTCGTACTTGGCGACGAAATTTCGCTTGACCTCAAAGCGCGTCACGAAGCCCGAGCCGCTTGCCGGTCTTCACTAGGGGACACGAGCGCGCCTTACGAGAAGAACGCGATCTTCTCGGCCTGGGTCATGCGGCGGATCGGCGCGAGGGCGTCGTTGGCGGCGACGCGGGACTTTTGCACGATGCCGCTGGCGAGGATGGTGGCGCCGAGCGAGGGCTCGGGCGAGGACGCTGACAGGAGCGACGGCATCGGAAGCGTCACGGCCGGTGATGCTTCGGATGTCGCCGCAGCCGCCATGGCGGGTGCGGGCTGCTCCATCACTTCGGCGGCGGCTTCCGCGATGGCATCGGTGAGGCGCGCGAGCGATTCCATTGCGATCGGGGCTTCAACCGGCTCCTCCAAGAGGGGCGCGACTGGCGGCGCAACGGATGGCTCGGCTGCGACGGGCTCGGGGATCTCAGCGACAACGGGTTCCACGACTTCAACAGCCGTCGGCTCCGGCATCGACTCCGCAACGGCAGCTTCCATCTCCATGGGGTCGACGATCTCGTCGAACTCCGGATCGGGCGCGGCCATCTCCATCGCGATCCGCGCGAGCACGGCGTCGTCCTCGGCTTCCGCTGCGGCATCGAGCGAGAACTCGTCGGTGATCCCGGCGATGGCTGCGGGATCGGCAAGGCTGTCCTCGGCCGCAGCAAAACTCTCCTCGACGGCGGCGTGGCTTTCGGCGCTCTCGGGCGAGATCGCGACGCCCATCGCCGCCTCGGCGACGCCGCTCATGTCGACGGCGGCCTCAGGCTCCGGCTCGGGAGCGATCTCGGGCGGCGTCTCCGTAAAAGCCACGGGGGTGTCGCTCACCATCACCGCGGCCGCTTCGGCAACCGGCGCTTCTGCGACCGGCTGTGCTTCCTGCACGGGCGCCGGAGCAGGACGCGCTGAGCCTTGCGGCGCTGCGCCGCGCTCGACATCGGTCTGCTCGACGCGGTCCTTGAGGAGATCGAAGGCGGCCCTGAGATCGCCGCGCGGGTCGATGGTCGACACCTGGGTGCAGGCTGCTTCGATCGAGGCGAGCTGCGAATCAATCAGGTCGCAGATTCGCCCGTCGGCGCCGATCTCGCGCCAGCGCCAGGAGATCTCCTTGATGATGCGCACGCCGCGCGGAATCGGTGCGAGGCTTGCCTCGATCGCGGCCGGATCGAACGCCTTGGCGGCGGCGCTTTCTGCCTCCTCGACCGCGCGGCGGATCGCGACCAGCGCTTCGGGCAGGCGGTCCTCGACGACGGGTTGCCGCTGTGCCGCAAGGGTTTCTTCGATTTTCGCGACCGCGTCGAGCACCATGCGCGTGTCGGCATTGCGGTTGCGCTTGGCATATTCGCCGAGGAACCAGCGGCCGCGCGCGGTCTCCATGAAGGCTTCGCGGATCGCGTCGTAATCCTGCTCGTTCGGCTCGGCCGCGCGGGCAGACATGGGCGAGAGGGCGAATGCTTCGTTGGCCATGACAATCTCGTCGCGCAAATCAGTGCGCGTTGCTGTAACGATCACCACGATATCGACCGAATCGCAATTGGTTTGATGCCACCCGAATCACAAATCCCCACACCAGCATCGGTCAGGCGGCGATTTGCCGTGAGTCTTGCGCTGTTCTATTCGGCCGTGTTTGCGGTATCGGGCACGCATCTGCCGTTCTTCCCGGTCTGGCTCAAGGCGATCGGCGTCGACGCTTCCTGGATCGGCCTCATCAACGCGCTGCCGTCGCTCACGCGCTTCACCACGCTGCCGCAGATCACGGCCTTTGCCGAAAAGCGACACGCGATTCGCGCCGGCATCATGATCTCGGTGCTGGCCACCGCGATCGGCCTTGCGGCCCTCGGTCTGCAGCAACAGCCCCTGGCGCTGTTCCTGATCTACGCGCTGACCTGCGTGATGTGGACGCCGACGACACCGCTCACCGATGCCTATGCCCTGCGCGGCGTCGCGCATTACGGGCTCGATTACGGACCCTTGCGGCTGTGGGGCTCGGCGGCGTTCGCTGCCGGCTCGCTGGCCTGCGGTTATCTCGTCGACGTCATCGCGGCGCGCCACCTGATCTGGATCATCGTCGCGTGGGCGGTGGTTGCGGTCCTCGCCAGCCTGTTGCTGCGGCCGCTCGACGATGTCAGGCGCAAGGCGACGGAGACGGTTGCGGGCAAGGCCTTGTTGCGCGATGGCGGCTTCTGGGCCGTGATCGCTTCGGCGGCGTTGATCCAGGGCAGTCATGCCGCCTATTACATATTCTCCGCCATCAACTGGCAGCTCCAGGGTCTGAGCGGGCTGACCATCGCGGCGCTTTGGACCCTGGGCGTGATCGCCGAGATCGTCGTCTTCGCGCTGTCGCCGCGCTTCTCGCTGCATCCCTCATCGCTGATGGCGGTCGGCGGCTTGAGCGCCGTGCTGCGCTGGATCGTCACGGCGCAAGAGCCGCCGCTGGCGCTGCTTGCGATCGCACAACTCAGCCACGGTCTCACATTCGGGATGACCATCGTCGGCACCATGAATCTGCTGGTGCAGCGCGTGCCGTCGCATCGGGTCGCGCGCGGGCAGGGCTACCTCGCAGCCTGCAGCGGATTGTTGGGGGCCGTGACTTCGATCGCCTCAGGCGCGATCTACGCTCGCATCGGCGACAACCTCTATTACGTCATGGCCGCGATGGCGGCGGCCGGTGCGCTTGTCATCTGGTCGGCGCGGCACCGGCTCAAGGCTCATCCCCAGAGCGAGGCGTCAGGCGGATAGACCAGGCTCTCGTCATAGCGCAGCCCATGATCGCGATCGCGCGCCAGCAGCAAGGGGCCGTCGAGATCGACGAAGCGCGCCTGCGGCGTCACCAGCATCGCGGGCGCCATCGACAGCGAGGTCGCGACCATGCATCCGATCATGATCTCGAAGCCGAGCGCCTGCGCGGCGTCGGCCATGGCCAGTGCCTCGGTGAGGCCGCCGGTCTTGTCGAGCTTGATGTTCACGGCGTCGTAGCGGTCGCGCAGGGGTGCCAGCGAGCCACGATCATGCACGCTCTCGTCGGCGCAGACCGCGAGCGGCCGCTTGATCCTCGCCAATGCGTCGTCCTTGCCGGCCGGCAGCGGCTGCTCGACCAGGGTGACGCCGGCGGCGGCGCAGGCGGCGAGATTTTGCTCCAGATTGACCTCGGTCCAGGACTCGTTGGCGTCTACGATCAGTTCCGACTCGGGCGCCGCCTTGCGCACCGCCGCGATCCGCTGGCCATCGCCATCGCCGCCGAGCTTGATCTTGAGCAGCGGCCGGTGCGCCGCCTTGGCGGTCGCGGCCGCCATGGCGTCCGGTGTCCCTAACGAGATCGTGTAGGCGGTGGTCCGCTCGCCGGGCATTGGGCGGTCCAGCAGGTTCCAGACCCGCCGGCCGGCCGCCTTGGCCTCGAGGTCGATCAGAGCGCAATCCAGCGCATTGCGGGCCGCTCCAGGCGGCATGGCGGCCTGGAGAGCCTGCCGTGTCAGCCCGCTCGCCACGGCCGCCTCCATGGCCTGGATCGCAGCCAACGTCGCCGCGGGGGTCTCGCCATAACGGGGATAGGGCACGCACTCGCCGCGGCCGGTCAGGCCGTTTTGGCTCACTTCGGCCACGACCGTGACGGCCTCGGTCTTGGCGCCCCGGCTGATGGTGAAACTGCCGGCGATGGGAAATCGCTCGATTCGCGCGGCGAGGGCAGGAACTTTGCTGGAAGTCATTTTGAACTCTGGCGAAATCTGAACCTGCTGGTTACCTCTAGCAACTAACATTAACCAGTTGGGGATACCTTTTCCGGGTAAGGGCGTGTGCGCAACTATCTGATTTCCTCCGCCCCGCGACGGGAGCGGACATCTTGAACGGCGATCCCAAGCTGGAACGGATTGCCAAGGGCAATGCGCTGGCTCTGTGCGCGACCGGAACCTGGACCGCGAGCTTTGCGCCGGCCCTGGAGCGCTTGGTGGCCGACGCCGAGAAGCTCGCCGGCAGTTCGCAAAGCATCTTCATCGACGTTTCCGAGGTCGCCAAGCTCGACACTTTTGGCGCCTGGCTGATCGAGCGGCTGCGCCGCAGCCTGACGCAAGGCGCCGTGGAGGCGCAGATCGCGGGGCTGTCGGCGAACTATTCGAGCCTCGTCGACGAGGTACGCCGGGTCCGCGCGACCGCGGTGGTCGAGACCTCCACCATTACCATCTCCGGCATGCTGGAGCAGATCGGCCGCACGGTCGCCGGCATCGGCGGCACCATCGCCGGCCTGATCGACATGCTCGGTGCGGTGCTCGCGGCGGGCGCGCATGTGCTCATCCATCCGCGCTCGTTCCGCTTGACCTCCACCGTGCATCACATGGAGCAGGTCTGCTGGCGCGCGGTGCCGATCATCGTGCTGATCACCTTCCTGATCGGCTGCATCATCGCGCAGCAGGGCATCTTCCACTTCCGCCGGTTCGGCGCCGACATCTTCGTCGTCGACATGCTCGGCGTGCTGGTGCTGCGCGAGATCGGTGTGCTGCTGGTCGCGATCATGGTCGCAGGCCGCTCCGGCAGCGCCTACACTGCCGAGCTCGGCTCGATGAAGATGCGCGAGGAAATCGACGCGTTGCGCACCATGGGCTTCGACCCGATCGAGGTGCTGGTGCTGCCGCGCATGCTGGCGCTGGTGCTGGCGCTGCCGATCCTTGCCTTCCTCGGCGCCATGGCTGCGCTCTATGGCGGTGGGCTGGTCGCCTGGCTTTACGGCGGCGTCGATCCCGAAGCCTTCCTATTGCGCCTGCGCGATGCGATCTCGATCGACCATTTCATCGTCGGCATCGTCAAGGCGCCCGTCATGGCGGCGGTGATCGGCATCGTCGCTTGTGTCGAAGGCCTCGCCGTGCAGGGCAGCGCGGAATCGCTTGGACAGCACACGACTGCGTCGGTGGTGAAGGGCATCTTCTTCGTGATCGTCATGGACGGCGTGTTCGCCATATTCTTCGCCTCGATCGGAATGTGACGATGGCAGGCGACATTCAAAATCCCATCATCCGTGTCCGTGACATCACCGTGCAGTTCGGCGCGACGCGCGTGCTCGACGGCCTCGACCTCGACGTCAAGCGCGGCGAGATCCTCGGCTTCGTCGGTCCCTCCGGCGCGGGCAAGTCGGTGCTGACGCGCACCATCATCGGCCTGGTGCCGAAGGTCGCGGGCTCGATCGAGGTGTTCGGCGTCGATCTGGACTCGTCCAACACGTCGCAGCGCCGCAACGTCGAGCGGCGCTGGGGTGTGCTGTTCCAGCAGGGCGCGCTGTTTTCCTCGCTCACGGTGCGGCAGAACATCCAGTTTCCGATGCGCGAATATCTTCGCGTGTCGCAGCGGCTGATGGACGAGATCACCATGGCCAAGCTCGCGATGGTCGGCCTGAAGCCCGAGGTGGCCGAACGTTTCCCCTCGGAACTTTCCGGCGGCATGATCAAGCGCGTCGCGCTGGCCCGTGCATTGTCGCTCGATCCGGACCTCGTGTTCCTGGACGAGCCGACCTCGGGCCTCGATCCGATCGGCGCCGGCGACTTCGACGAGCTGGTCAGGACGCTGCAGCGTACTTTGGGGCTGACGGTTTTCATGGTAACTCACGACCTCGACAGCCTTTACACAGCTTGCGACCGCATCGCCGTTTTAGGGAACGGTAAGATCATTGCGGCAGGGTCGATCGCCGACATGCAGGCCTCGCAGCATCCCTGGCTGAGGCAATATTTCCATGGCAAGCGCGCCCGCGCGGTGATGAGTTGGAGCACCTGATGGAAACGCGGGCGAACTACGTATTGATCGGATCCTTCACGTTGGCGGTGATCGCGGCTGCGATCGGCTTCGTGCTGTGGTTCCAGTCGCTGCACACCACCAAGCAGCGCAGCCCCCTGCGCGTCGTGTTCGAAGGCCCGGCGGCGGGCCTGCGCAACGGCGGCAGCGTCAATTTCAACGGTATCCGGGTGGGTGAGGTGGTCTCGGTGAAGCTCGACAATCCGCGGCGGGTTGTCGCACTCGCCATGGTCGAGAACAACGCCCCGATCCGCAAGGACACCCTGGTCGGCCTCGAATTCCAGGGCCTGACCGGCGTCGCCGCGATCTCGCTCAAGGGTGGCGAGGAGGCCGCGCCTCCGCCGCCGCTCGACGAGGACGGCATTCCGACGCTGATGGCCGATCCGAACAAGCTTCAGGATGTCACCGAGGCGATCCGCGGCACGCTGCAGAACATCAACAAGATCGTCGCCGACAATCAGGAGTCGGTGAAGAACTCGCTGAAGAATCTGGAGACCTTCACCAACTCGCTCGCGCGCAACTCCGAGAAGATCGATGGCGTGATGGCTAAGGTCGACGGCGTGATGCTCAAGGCCGACAGCCTCATGCTCGGCCTCAACTCGCTCGCCGGCGGCAAGGACGGCGGCGAGCTGTTCCTGACGGTCAAGTCGATCCGCGAACTCGCCGAGGATTTCGACAAGCGCTCCGGTGCGCTGATGACCGATGGCCGCCGCACCCTCGGCGACATCAGCCGCGCCGTGAACAACTTTGATCGCAATCCGACCCGCGTCCTGTTCGGCGCCAGCAACAGCGCGCCGGCAGCGGCCGCGCCGCCGCCAGCCGAGCCGCCGAAACCGGCACCGGCCGCGAGCGGCAGGCGGCAGTAGCGCGTATCGATTAAGCGGATCATGCCGACGCTGGCGCGGTTGTCGCCTACTAGTCGGGGATATCGATGTTCAAATCAATTGCGATCTGAAGCTCAGCCATTCCGCCCAGAAGCTGACGATCAAGGCTTTCGCCAGTATGTTTGTCGCAGAACCAGCCAACGAAAAAAACTAACTCTGCCGCCTGTAGATGTCAGCTTTCGTAGAGTGCGCCGGTGTGGCTTGAGTCGGGCCAAGGCGGCCTGCATTTGCCTAGCGAATCCTTCGCGCCGACTTTCGCCGAAATCGATCGAGCAATAGGATTCTGTGCGAACGCCGCCAATCCTTGTCCCCCTCGGAGTCTGCCGCTTTTCGCCCGCTTTCCAGAGGAATTCGGGTTTGAGGCCGAGAGCTTTGCAAACCAAAAAAGGTCGCGCTCAGGGTGCCTTATTTGTAGAGACAGTTTCGTACGCTGATGTTTCATTGGCCCAGGGGGCACTTGGCGTGATGGTGATGTCGGCGCTAGTCCACCTTGCGATTGCGCAGCGGATTCACGAATTTCAGCCCCGCGAAATCTTTCTCGTTGTCGGTCACAACAATGCAGCCATTGGCTTCGGCCACGGCGGCGATGATCATATCGAGGGCGCTACGGGGCCTTCCGATTGTTGTACCACGCGCCATAAGGCGCGCCCAAATCAGACTCGCTTGCTCGTCAAAAGCCAGCACGCGCCCCGCGAAAAGCAATGGTGGTCCTTCGGGGCCGGCAAACCAGGTCTCCAATGCGCTCCGCTTTTTCCCCGCCGGCTTTTCCAAAATGCCTCGCCGGATCTCGCCGATCGTCAAGGCTGAGACGAACAGATCATCATCGTTCTGTTCGGCTAGCCACGCCAAGAGCACCGGCGACGGGCTCGGCTTCGCGACATTGCTGATAATATTGGTGTCGAGGACGTACCTTGTCACAGGTCAACCTTGCGACCCGTTACGCGCGCGCGCTTGACTTCGAGATCGGTCCCGACAAGCGGCGAGCGTCGCAGCGCCGCAAGGATACCACCCTTCTTGGGAGGTTCCGTTGCTATTGTTTGATGCAGCGTAGAGCGTAGTCGTTCGGCGTTGGTACCATCTTCGGCGAGTTGCTTGGCGAGGGACCGGATCAATTCGCGGTCGGTATCGAGCCCGAGCACCTCGAATCGCGCCATGCCGCGCTTAGTCAGGCGGGCCCGGTAATTTCGAAGTGCTCTTTTTTGGGCTGTGTCGGCCAAGGGCGCTCTCCATGCTCCATTTCTGGAAATATAGCCAGAAATAGGTCGGACTGCAAACTGATCCGTCGCAGGCGACGATACGAAAGTATGGGGGTCTGGCCGAGCCAAGGTAGGGGGCGGGCCGGCGGGCGATGTCAGCTATATCGCGCTCAAGGTGCGCCTCACGAAAAGCGCGCCGACTTCACTCACAGGGGAGGCGAGAGCGTGATACGTCTGTTGCTGTTGTTGCCGTTCATCGGCCTGATGATCGTGCCGTTCTACAATATCCGGGAGCCGCATCTGTTCGGTTTTCCGTTCTTCTACTGGTATCAGCTCGCCTGGGTGCCGCTGACCTCGCTGCTCACCTACATCGTCTACAGGAGCGCACGCCGTGCTGACTAATGTCGATAGCGCGGCGTTCGCCGTATTCCTCGCTTTGTTCACCCTCGTCACTGGCATGGGCTTCGTCGCCTCGCGCTGGCGCAAGCCGGAGACTCTCGCCCATCTCGACGAGTGGGGCCTGGGTGGCCGCAAGTTCGGGACCTGGATCACCTGGTTCCTGGTCGGCGGCGACTTCTACACCGCTTACACCGTGATAGCCGTGCCTGCGCTGGTTTACGCGGTCGGCGCCTACGGATTCTTCGCGCTGCCCTACACCATCATCGTCTATCCCTTCGTGTTCGCGGTGATGCCGGTGTTGTGGAAGGTGGCCAAGGAGCGCGGCTATGTCACCGCGGGCGACGTGGTGCGGGGTGCCTATGGTTCGCGTGGGCTTGAGCTTGCCGTCGCGGCAACGGGCGTGCTGGCGACGATGCCCTACATTGCGCTTCAGCTGATCGGCATGGAAGTGGCGATCAAGGCGCTCGGGCTGAGCGGCGAGGTGCCGCTCGTTCTCGCCTTCCTGGTGCTGGCGCTCTACACCTATTCTTCGGGTCTGCGCGCCCCGGCGCTGATCGCCTTCGTCAAGGACATCATGATCTACATCGTGGTGATCGCGGCGATCGCGATCGTGCCGTCCAAGCTCGGCGGCTACGGCGCGATCTTCACGGCGGCGGATGCCGCGTTTGCGGCGAAGGGCTCGGGCGGCATCCTGCTGTCACCGGCGCAGATCGTGCCCTACGCTTCGCTGGCGCTGGGCTCGGCGCTCGCCGCCTTCATGTATCCGCACACGCTGACCGGCATCTTCGCGTCCTCAGGTGGCAACACCATTCGCAAGAATGCGATGCTGCTGCCGGCCTACACGCTGCTGCTCGGCCTGTTGGCGCTGCTCGGCTATATGGGCCATGCAGCGGGGCTCAAGCTCGCGAGCAACAACGATGTCGTGCCGGAGCTGTTCAAGACGCTGTTTCCGAGTTGGTTCGCAGGCTTTGCGTTCGCGGCGATCGCGATCGGAGCGCTGGTGCCGGCAGCCGTCATGAGCATCGGGGCCGCCAATCTGTTCACCCGCAACTTCTGGAAGGTGTGGGTCGATCCGAAGGTGACGCCGGCAGGCGAGGCCAAGGTCGCCAAGATCACCTCCATGCTGGTGAAGGTCGGCGCGCTGCTCGCCATCCTGCTGATGCCGACGCAGTTCGCGCTCGACCTGCAGCTGCTCGGGGGCCTCTGGATCCTGCAGACGCTGCCCGCCCTGGTGTTCGGCCTCTACCTGAACTGGTTCTCGAGCACGGCGCTGCTGGCCGGCTGGGCCGTCGGCCTTGCGGGCGGATCGTGGCTGGCCTGGTCGGATGGGCTGAAGCCGTTGCACGGTATCGACTTCGGCGCCGGCAAGGTTGCAATCTACACCGGCTTGCTGGCGCTCGCGCTCAACATCGTGGTCGCCGTTGTGGTCAACCTCGTGCTCAAGGGCCTGCCGCAGGCCCGCCTGTCGCGCGAGGCGGCCTGACGTCAAGCATCGATCGGCGGCCGGACATCTGGCCGCCGATCCCGAACTTGCCTTCCGCGCGATCGAAAGCTCTAGATTCTTGTTCTGACGCGTTTTCTTTACGCGAACCGGTCTCCACTTCGCTGGAAAACGCTCTACTATTCGCCCGCGTTCCGGACCTGTTGATGGGCGGGCGGATCGATCTCGAGTGAGGATGTCTTGCAGGCGTGGTTCGTTCTCGCGGTCGCAGCCGGCTATGTGACCATGCTGTTCCTGATTGCCTGGTGGGGCGATCGGCGGAGCGTGGATGGACCGCTGGTCTCGCCGAAATCCTGGGCGGCGGCGGTCAGCTACTGCCTGACGCTGGCGGTCTACAACACCTCGTGGAGCTTCTACGGATCGGTTGGCCGCGCCGCCACGAGCGGGCTGGACTTCGCCACGATCTATATCGGCCCGACGCTGGTGCTGCTGTTCGGCCAGCCGCTGCTGTCCAAGGTGATCGCGATCGCGAAAGCCCAGAACGTCACCTCGATCGCCGATTTCATCGCCGCGCGTTATGGCAAGAGCCAGGTGCTTGCGGCCTTCGTCACGCTGGCCTCGCTGCTTGGCGTGCTTCCCTATATCGCGCTTCAGCTCAAGGCCGTCGGCAAGAGTTTTGACTATCTGATCCTTCAGCCTGAGCGCGCCGGCGGCGAGGCATTGCGGTTCTGGCAGGACTCGGCATTCGGCGTCGCCGCGTCGATGGCGCTGTTTGCGATCGTATTCGGCGTCCGCCATGTCCACGCCAGCGAGCATCATCGCGGCTTGATGCTGGCGATCGCCTTCGAGAGCGTGGTCAAGCTGGTCGCATTCCTGATCGTGGCGCTGTTCGTGCTGTTCGGCCTGTCCGGCGGTCCGGCCACTCTGCTGTCGCAGTTTCATTCGGATCCGCAATTGGCCGGGATCCTGACCTTCGACCCCACGCAGCCGGTCTGGCCCTCGACGATCATCATCTCGGCGATCGCTTTCCTGTGCCTGCCGCAGGCGTTCCATGTCGCGGTCGTCGAGAACGAGAGCCCCGGTCACACGCGCGCCGCGGCGTGGCTCTACCCGACCTATCTTGCGCTGTTCAGCCTGCTGATCCTGCCGATCGCGGCCGCCGGACTTTCGAGGTTCGGTGCGATGATGGACCCCGACACCTACGTCATCTCGCTGCCGATTGCGGCCAATGCGGGGACCATCAGCCTGATCGCCTTCCTGGGCGGGCTGTCGGCCGCCACCGGCATGGTGATCATGACCTCGGTCGCGCTGAGCACCATGCTCTGCAACGACGTCATCATGCCGCTGCTGCTACGTTCGCGCTTTTTCGGTCTGCGTGCGCATAGCCGGCCGGTGACCTCGGTGCTGATGACGGTGCGCAGGCTCTCGATCCTCGGCATCCTGCTGCTGGCCTATCTGATGCACCGCCTGGTCAACCAGGCCTATCCGCTCACCGTGATCGGCCTGTTGTCGTTCGTCGCAGTCGCGCAATTCGGACCGGCGTTCGTCGGAGGCCTGTTCTGGCAGCGCGCCAACAAGATCGGCGCCTCGGTCGGGATCGCGGCCGGATTCTTCATCTGGGCCTATACGCTGCTGCTGCCTTCGGCCGCACCGCTATGGCCGGCCTTCGAGGAGATCGTTCGCCACGGCCCGTGGCAGCTCGCTCTCCTCAAGCCAAACGCGCTGTTCGGGCTCGAAGGACTCGATCCGATCTCGCATGCGACGCTGTGGAGCCTTGGCGCCAACCTCGTCTGCTTCCTCGCGCTCTCGGTGCTGGGACGGCAAACCACCGTCGAGCGCAATCAGGCTGCGGCATTTGCCGATGGCGTCGTCCGCGACACCGTGCCGAAACTATCCTCTCGCGTGGTCGTCCGGCTCGACGATCTCCGCGCGCTTGCCCGGCGCTTTGTCGGCGCGGAGCGCGGGGAGGCGGCCTTCGACGGCTATCTTGCAGCGCGCATGTCGGGCACCGGGCCGCGCCTCGACCCATCGGGCCTGGTCGATCTCGACTCGATCCGCTTCACCGAAAATCTTCTCGCCGGCGCGATCGGCGCAGCATCGGCGCGCGTGGTGATCGCGTCGTCGCTGGAAGGGCACTCGCTGTCGCGGCGGGCGGCGATGGCGATGCTGGACGAGGCTTCGGAAGCCCTGCGCTTCAATCGCAGCCTGCTGCAAAGCACGCTCGAGAGCGTGCCGCAGGGCATCTGCGCTTTTGATGCCGATTTCAACATCACGGCATGGAACGGGCGGTTCATCGCGCTGCTCGACCTGCCGCCGGATTTCGTACGCGTCGGCCTTCCGCTCGCGGAGCTCATTGCTTTCAACGTCGAGCGCGGCGAATACGCCGCGTCCGAATTCGCGGCGCTCCTGGTCAATCGCGATGTCGCAGCCCAAAGCTGGCCCTATCTGTACGAGCGCAAGCGGCCGGACGGCACGGTGCTCGAGATCGTCTACGATCGCGTCGCCGAAGGCGGCTATGTCTCGACCTACACCGACGTGACCGAGCGTCACCGCGCCGCGGAAGCCTTGCGGCGCGCCAACGAGGATCTGGAGCTGCGTGTCCGCGAGCGGACCGAGGCGCTCGAGCAGGCCAAGGCAGAGGCCGAGCAGGCCAATCTCGGCAAGACCCGCTTCCTGGCGGCAGCGAGCCACGATCTGCTGCAACCGCTGAACGCGGCGCGCTTGTTCCTGTCGGCGCTCGACGAGAGCTTGCATGCGTTGCCGCAAGCCGGCGCGGCGGAGAAGGAGCGGACCCTGGCGGGCAGCGCCATCACCGCTCTGCGCTCGACCGAGCATGTGCTCGACAGACTGCTCGATATCTCCTCCTATGATGCCGGCGCGGTTCGTGCCGAGCCGTTCGATTTTCCGATTGCGGATCTTCTCGTGCAGTTGAACGTGGAATTCTCCGCGATGGCGCGTGAGCGGGGGCTCGTGCTCCGCGTCGTCGATTGCCGACTCGCGGTGCACAGCGACCCGCATCTGTTGCGCCGCATTCTGCAGAACCTGCTGTCGAATGCACTCCGCTACACGCCCAAGGGACGCATTCTGCTCGGCTGCCGGCGGCGCGGAGGCGATCTGCGGATCGAGGTTCGGGATACCGGTATCGGCATCGCCGCGGCAGACCAGAAGCGGATCTTCGAGGAGTTCCAGCGCCTGGCGCCCGGATCCGAAAAGGGGCTGGGTCTCGGGCTCGCGATCGTCGATCGCGTCTCGCGGCTGCTGGGGCATCCCGTCGATGTCCGTTCGCGCCCGGGACACGGCTCATGCTTTGCCGTCACGGTGCCGCTCGCGCATGGACCCGGAACGCCGCTCCAGCGCAAGGCGGCGGTAGCGGCTCCGGCCGCGACGGAGCAGCCCCTGACGATCCTGTGCCTGGACAATGATGCGACGATCCTGGACGGCCTGACGGCGCTGCTCGGCACCTGGGGCCATCGCGTGCTGGCAGCAACGGAGGCCGCCAGCGCGATGGCTGTGGCTGCGGCGGACCCGCCCGACGTCGTGCTGCTCGACTACCATCTCGTTGGGGAAGGCACCGGCTTGGACTTCCTCGACGATCTCAGGCAGAAGTCGGGACGCAGCGTCCGCGCACTCGTCGTCACCGGAGATCGCAGCGAGCCGGTACGCACGGAGGCGCGGGCGCGCGGTTGCGAGGTCCTGTCGAAGCCGGTCAAGCCGGCAGCGCTGCGGCGTTTCCTCGGCGGCGAAGCCTTGACCCGGCAGTACGGGACGAAACAGGGAGCCTCTTCGGCGTAACCATGCGCATCCTTATCGGCGACGATCATCCGCTGGTGCAGGCCGCCTTGCGCAGTGCGCTGTCGAGCGTGCTGCCCGATCTCGACATCGTCGCCTGTCAGTCCCTCGACGAGGCCGTGAGCGTGCTCTCGGCCCAGTCGGACGAGATCGACCTCATCCTGTGGGACCTGACGATGCCGGGCATCCAGGGGTTTGCCGCGCTGTTCATTCTGTCGGCGCAATTCCCGACGGTGCCGGTTGCGATCATCTCGGCGCGGCAGGACGCCGCCACGATCCGCCGCGCCATCGCCTATGGCGCATCCGGCTACATCCCGAAATCGCTCAGCCTGCCCGAGATGGCGGATGCGATCACCAAGATCCTCGCCGGCGAGATCTGGATGCCGCCCAATGTCGGCGGCCGCGGCTCGATCCACAGTGCCGATGTCGAGCTCGCCGCACGCATGGCCTCGCTGTCGGCGCAGCAGCTGCGCATTCTCGCGATGATCGTCGAGGGCAAGCTCAACAAGCAGATCGCGGGTGAACTCGACATCGCCGAGCAGACAGTGAAGGGGCATGTCTCGACCATCCTGCGCAAGCTCGGCGTCGGCTCACGCACCCAGGCCGCCGTCCTGGCCGAGCGGCTGTCGTTCGGACAGCCCGGCGGGACCTGAGGTCGCACCGTCAAAAACAAAGCGGAGGCCGTGAGGCCTCCGCTTTCATTTGCAGTCGCTATTCGCGAGCCCTGTCTTATCCCAGCCGTCCCGCCGCATGAGCGAGCAGGGTGTAGACCAGACCCGTCTCCGAGGTCAGGTGGCTGCGCAGCTCCTGCGGGCCGCGGCCGTCGCGGGCGACTTCGTCGAGCAGGCGCTCGAACTCGCCGATGTAACGGTCGACCGTGCCCTTGAAGTTGCGGTCGGCGCGATACTTGCGGGCGACCTCGTCGAAGGCCTTCTGGCCGGCGGGTGTGTACAGGCGCTTGGTGAAGGCCTTGTTCTCGCCGCGCTGGTAGCGGTCCCACATCTCGGCGGCGAGGTTGCGGTCCATCAGCCGGCCGATGTCGAGCGACAGCGATTCCAGCGGATTGCTGCCAGCCTGTGGGGTCTGTGGCTGCGGAGCGGGTGCCGCCTGGCGGCCGCGCGGGGCCTCACGTCCGGCCGGAGCAGCCTGGTTGGCGTCGGTGCGGTTCAACAGATCCGACAGCCAGCCGTCACGGCCCTGGTCGTTGCCGCCGGGTGCGACTGGCGGAGCCTCGGTGCGGCGCGAGGAGGCGGGCATGCCGAGGTCCGGCGGCGGCAGCGTCGAGGCGCTGCCGGTGTCGCGCATGCGGGTCTCGGTGCCACGACTGCCCGCGGTCGCCATCATCGGCTCTTCCTGGCGCTGGACGGCGACAGAAGCGCGGCCCGTCGTGGTGACGTCGAGGCCGCGGCCGTGCTGGGCCACGATGCGGTTGAGCTCGGCGAGCGCCTCGATCTGGTCGACGATCACCTTGCGCATTTGCGCGGTGCTTTCGGCGGCCTCCTGCGGCATCTCGAGCACGCCGCGGCGCAGCTCGTTGCGGGTGGCCTCGAGCTCGTTGTGCATCTCGAACGCCATCTGCTTCATGCTGGAGACGAGGTTACCGAACTTCTCAGTCGATTGCTTGAACATCGCATCCGCCTCGTCGGTCGTCTGGCGGTAGATGTCGTGCATGGCCTCGATGGTCTGACGGTGCTCCTCTTCGGAGGCCGACCGCACCGCCTCGAACTGGCGGGTGATGGCGGCAGAACCTGCGCCGGCGGTCTCCGCGACCACGCGAGCGATGTCGCGGGCACGCTCTTCGGCCGCAGCGAGCGACTCATCGAGCAACCCGGTGAAGCGCGACAGGCGCTGATCGAGATCGGTGGTGCGCAGATCGATGGTGGTGACGAGCGATTCCAGCGCCGCCTTGCGTTCGGCAAGCGAGGCGGTGGTGTTCTTGTTGCTCTGCTCGACCACCTGTGCGGCATCGACCAGCGCCTTGCCGTGCGCATCGAACTGGGTCGACAGCTCGCCGAGATCCTGCAGCGCCTTCGTGGTCTTGGAATTGAACACGTTGAGCTGGTCTTCCAGGTTCTGCGTCGCAGCGCCGTTGCGCGAGGTGACATCGTTCATCGCCGAGACGAAGTCGGCGACGCGCGTCACCAGCGCCCGCTCGAGCGAGTTGAGGTTGTCGTGCGCACCGGTCAGCACCTCCTGGAGGAGGATGTTGCCTTCGCGCAGGCGCTCGAACAGGGCGACCGTGTCGGTGCGCAGGATCTTGCTGGTTTCCTGCATCTCGGTGACGGCCGCGATCGAGACCTGACGAGACTGGTCGATCGCCGCGCGCGAGGCCTGCTCGAGGTCCTTGAGCGATCTGCCGACCGCGCTGGTCGCGACCTCGCTCGCCGCGTTGATGGTGCGGGCGACCTCGTTCCCGTTGCCCATCATGGTCTGCGAGAAGGCCGTGCCGCGCGTCTCGATCGACTTCAGCGCGTCGGAGGTGACGCGGTCGATGTCGAGCGTGAGCTGGCTGGTCTTCGAGCCGATCGCATCCACGAGCGAGCCGCGCTTGGCGTCGATCATGTTCGAGAGACGGTCGGCCTGCTGCTGCACGTAGGTGACGATCTCGTCGGTCTTGCCGGTCATGGCCTGGCCGAAGCTCGAGCTGGCGGCGAGCACCGAACGCTCGACATCGGCGGAGCTCGACTTGACCCGCGAGCTCGCCTCGTTGGAGGCGGAGATCAGCGCGTTCTGGGCGTTGAGCGCGCTGGTCTGGATGTCGTTGGTCGCGTTCGACGTGGCCGTGCTCAGCGCGCGCTCGATCTCGGTCGAGATCGTGCGGATCTGGCTCGCGGCGTCCGCCGAGGTGGAGGTCAGCGAGGTCTGGGCCTCGCGGGCGCTGTTGAGGATGGTCGAGGCGGTGTCGGCGCCGACCGCGGTCAGCGTGCGCTCGATGTCCGTCGTCAGCGACTTGATCTGGCTCGCCGCATCGGTCGACGCGGTGATCAACGTGCCCTGCGCCTCGCGCACGCCGCTGGTGAGCGCCTCGATGGTGGCGCCGCCGGCGGTCGCCAGCGCGCGCTGCATCTCGGCTGCGAGCGAACGGACCTGGCCGGTCTGCTCGGCCGAAACCGCGAGCAGGGTGCTCTGGGCGTCGCGGGCACTCGCCGTGATCGTCTCGGCGGTGGTCTGCCCGACCTGCGACAGCGAGCGATGCACTTCGGCCGCGAGCGACTTGACCTGGCTCGCCGCATCCGAGGACGCGTTGACCAGTGTGCTCTGGGCCTCGCGCGCGCCGGTCATGATGGTCTCGGCCGTCGAGGTGCCCGCCATCGAGAGCGAACGCTGCACGTCGGAGGACAGCGCCTTGATCTGGTTGGCGGTCTCGGTCGAGGCCGCGATCAGCGTGCCCTGCGCATCCCGGGCGCCGGCGGTGATCGATTCCGCCGTGGAGGTGCCGGCCAGCGACAGCGAGCGCTGCACGTCGGCGGTGAGCGTCTTGACGTGGTTGGCTGCGTCCGAAGAGGCGGTCACGAGCGTGGTCTGCACCTCGCGGGCGCCGGCCAGGATTGAGGCCGCGGTGGCCGAGCCGGCTGCGGACAGCGTGCGCTCGACGTCGGCCGCGAGCCCCTTGATCTGATTGGAAGCATCGCCTGAGGCCGCGACCAGGGACGACTGCGCCTCGCGGGCGCTGGTCAGGATCGAGTTCGCAGCACCGGTGCCGACCGCAGTCAGCGCACGCTCGACCTCGGAGGAGGTCATCTTGAGCTGGGCGTTGACATCGGAGGCAGTCGTCTTGAGCTGAGCGTTGACGTCCGAGGAAACCGTCATCAGCGACTGCTGCGCCGTGCGCGCACCGGTCTGGATCGTCTCGCTGGTGTTGACCACGAGGTTGGTCAGCGAGCGCTCGGCGTCCTCGACATGCGAGCGGATCGCGGTCGAGATCATCTCGGCGCGCGACATCATGTCCTCGCTGGCCTGGCGGCCGCTGCTCTCGATGCGGCCAGCGACGGCCTCGACACGGGAGCCGAGCAGGTCTTCGAACTGAGCCACGCGGACATCGATGTCGTTGGCCACCGATCCGACCTTGGTCTCGAGCGTCTGGTGGATGTCCTGGAAGCGCGCCGTGACCGTGTCGGTCAGGAGCATGCTGCGACCGTCGATCAGTTCGCCGACGCTGGTGATACGGCGGTCGACCGCCTCGATCGCCTGCGCCGTGCCGTCCGTGAGCGTCGAGGTCAGGAGGGTGAGGCGGGTGTCGATCGACTGCACGGCCTGCGAGGCGCCGTTGGTCAGCGCACTTGTCAGATAGGTCAGGCGGGAGTCGATGGATTCGAGCGCCTGCGTCGCACCGCCGGTCAGGGTGGTGGTGAGGTGGGTCAGGCGGGTATCGATCGACTGGATCGTCTGCGAGGCGCCGTCGGTCAGCGTCATCGTCAGGTTGGTCAGGCGGGAGTCGACGGATTCGAGCGCCTGCGCCGCGCCGCCGGTGAGCGTCGTCGTGAGGTGCGTCAACCGCGTATCGATCGACTGGATAGCCTGCGCCGCACCATCGGTCAGCGTCGTGCTGAGCGCATTGAGGCGCCCGTCGATGGTCTCGGTGACGGATTTCGCACGGGCGTCGAACGACTGCTCGAGCGCGCCGACGCGGCCGCCGAGCTGCTCGTCGAAGGTCTTGATGTGGCCTTCGATCGTGCCATCGAGGCTGGCGATCTTGCCGTTCAACGAGGCGTCGAAGTGGGAAACGCGTTCGCCGATCGTGGTCTCGAACTGCAGCAGGCGCTGGTCAAGAATGGCCGTGATCTCGCCGCCGTTGGAGGTGAAGCGAGTGTCGAAATTGTCGACATAGGTTTTCAGCGACTCATGGATATCGTGGGTTCGCTGGCCCATGCGCTCGACGATCTCACCGCCGAAGGTCTTCACGGTGCGGTCGAACTCGGAGATGTGGCGTGTGATCAGGGCGCCCAGCGTGCCGGAATCGCGGGCGAATTTCTCGACCAGCTCGGAACCCTGGTTCTTCACCAGCTCGTCGAACGCGCTCATCTGCAGCGACAGCGAGTCGTGCGCGGTCTCGGTCTGGCTGACGACCTTGGCGACGAGGGTGTTGACGGTGGCGTCGAGCGCTTCGCTGGCCTTGTCGCCGGAGGTCATGATCTGGCCGGCGAGGCGGTTGCCGGCGTCGTCGATCTTGGCAGAGAGGTCGTTGGAGCGCAGCTCGAGCTCGAGCAGCAGCGAGTCCGACGAGTTCTTCAGGCTATCGTGCACCTGCTCGGTGCGCTCGGAGATGCCGTCGACGATCGCGGCGGAACGCTGCTCGAACTCGCCGGTGATGCGGTCGATGCGTTCATTCAGCATCTCGTGGACGCGGTCGGCGAGATCGACGAACTCGTCGTGGACGTGGCCGGTCTTGAAGTTGAGGCTGGTGGTCAGCCGCTCGCTGGCGTCGAGCACCGCGCGGGTGGTCTCGGCGCTGGCCTCCTCGAGGCGGTCGAGCAGATCGCCACCGCGCTCGCCGAGCGCCAGGATCATGTTGTCGCCGGCATGGCTCAGTGCGCCCGTGATGTGGGCGCCACGCTCTTCCAGCGCGCCGGTGATGGATTTCGCGACCTCGTCGACGCGCGAGGCGATCGCGTCCGAGATCAGCGCGATGTCGTGGCGAAGGTCGATCTGCACGCCGGAAATGGCGCTGCGGACCTGCTCGGCCTGGCCGACCAGGTTGTCGCGCTGATGTGCGATGTCCTGGAGCAGGGCGCGGATGCGGACTTCGTTGTCGGAATAGGCGCGCTCCAGCGCTGCGACCTCGTTGGCGACCAGCGTCTCGAGCTCGCCTGCGCGCGCGATCGCACGCTCGATGCCATCGCCCATCGCCGCAACCTCGCGACGGATGGCCTGGCCGACGGTGACCATGGAATCGGACGCCGAGCCTTCCGGCTCGGAGAAGCGGATCGCGACCTGTGCCATCGCCTGCGCGACCTGGCTCATCTGCTGGCCGCGCCAGACCAAGCTGGCGAGGAAGTAGAACAGCATGATGGGCGCGAAGAACATCGTGGCGAGGCCGGCGATGGCCAGCACGCCGCCGCTCTCGCCCATGGCGGCCCGGATCGAAGGCAGGAAACCGACCGTCAGCGCGGCGCAGGCTGCAAGCCAGACGACGGTGAAGATGGTCGCGCCCGTATAGATGTTGCGGGCAGGGCGGCCGGTCTGCAGCGCCTGAAGCAATTGCCCGATGGTGGCGCGGTCGTCGTTGGCGGCGCGGCGCGACGAACGTGGTTCCTCGATCGGATCGAACACGGCGCGCTCGTTGGCGGCTGGGCGCGGCTCGAACCCGGGCTCGTCGAACACGGGAGGTGCCGGCGGCGCGACCGGGGGCGCCGTTTCGTTGCGCATCGATGCGTTGCGGCTGGTATCTGCCGCCGTATCGCTGATGTTGAGGGCTTCCTGGATCGCAGAAAGCGCAACTTCTGTGGGGTCTTTGACCTTCTTGGGAGTATTGGCCATGTTCAGTCCGAGCCCTCGTTACTTGTACGCGTCCCCCCGCGAGCCCTGCGCGCTACGCAAGCCCACAGTCCGGATCATGCCGCTTGCGCGGATCTCCGAGCCATCCCCACCCGGACGGCTTGTCCGCCAATTTCCGCAACATCCTATTGGCAGAGCGTCGCGAATGAAATGCCCGCGATTAAGACAATCTTAATCATCGTTAACAGGATCGCGCCCTAACACCTTAGGCCCAAATGAAATTCTCCACCGGACTCGGCCGATTGCGGCAACTTTTCGTCAATAATCGGGCGGCTTTGCGTAAAGAGACCCGAACACTTCGTTAACCATTTCCATGCTTCGGTGGAAGGAACCGCCGGACCGGCGGACCATCGCGCGATGCCGGGGCCTGCGCCATGACACCTGAACTGCAACGGATGGACTGGATGCCCTCGCCCCCGCTTGCGCCCATCGACAGCCCGCTCGACCTTGACCACCTCTCCCGCATGACGCTCGGCGATGCCGAGCTGGAGCAGGAAGTGCTTGCGATGTTTGCCGAGCAGGCGGTCCGGCTGCTGGCGGCCATGACGGCGCGGCCCGCCGAGACCGGTGCCCTCGCGCACAAGCTCAAGGGTTCGGCGCGTGGAATCGGCGCCTTCGCGGTCGCGGATGCCGCTGCCAGCCTGGAGACTGCGATCCGGATCGGGCATAACCAGCCCCACGCTTTTGCAGCGCTGAAAGAGGCGGTCGCCGAGGCTCGCGCCGCCATTGCGGTGATTCTCAAGCACTAGGCCGGCGCCCACAGATGCGGGTGGACTGCGCACTAGCGCTGCCCTGACCGACCCGTTATAGGACAGCCCGGACCCTCCTTTTTCCCCAGATCGCGGCAGCACGAGCACCCATGGCCAAAATTCACTTTGTCGACCACAAGGGCGAAACCCGCACGGTGGATGTCGAGAACGGCGCGACCGTGATGGAAGCCGCCATCCGCAACAGCATTCCCGGCATCGAGGCCGAGTGCGGCGGGGCCTGCGCCTGCGCGACCTGCCATGTCTATGTCGACGAAGCCTGGCGCGAGAAGGTCGGCAGCCCGACGCCGATGGAAGAAGACATGCTCGACTTCGGCTTCGACGTGCGCCCGAACTCGCGCCTGTCCTGCCAGATCAAGGTGAGCGACGATCTCGACGGTCTCGTGGTGGCGACGCCGGAACGTCAGGCCTGATCCTCAAGGCCTGGTCTTCCAGGCGTGATCTCTTTGCTATGTGCTCGGCGGCGCGACCTCGATCCCGCGCTTGTGCCAGGGCTTGAATTTTTCGACCACCTCTGCAGTCAGCGGGGCCGGCCGGCGCGTCGCCTCGTCGAGCAAGACACCGACTGACCTCGCCGATGCGATGCATTTCCCGTTCGAGAACACGACCTGCTCGAAGGTCACGGACGTGCGCCCGAGCTTCACGACGCCGAGGCCGAGCTCGATCGTGTTCGGCCAGTGCAGCTCCGCGCGGAAATGGATGTCGAGCCGCACCATGATCCACGCGAGGCCCGGGGGCGTCAGCCCATATTCCGGGCTCTTCATCAGAGTGACGCGTCCCGTCTCGAAATAGGTGGCGTAGACCGCGTTGTTGACGTGCTGGTTCGGGTCGAGATCACCGAAGCGGACGTTGTCGCTGAGGCGAAAGGGGAAGTCCTCCAGGCGCGGCGTCGTATCGAGGCGGCTTGGTGCGTTCACCGATTGATCTCCGTCATATCCAACCTCGTTACAGCTCAGTTATTTTGACCCGGCAAGTGGGCGCGGCTGCGGGGCGCTCCTGCTTTTATGCCTTCCCTGATCCATCCCCGTTGGCTAGACAGGCAGGGTCACCTCTGCCCGCCGGGCGCCGTCCAACCGATAAAGAGACGACATGAGCGACGTGATCAAAACCGATGTGCTGATTATTGGCGCTGGCCCTTGCGGTCTGTTCGCCGCCTTCGAGCTTGGCCTTCTCGACATGAAGGCGCATTTCGTCGACATCCTCGACAAGGTCGGCGGTCAGTGCGCCGAGCTCTATCCGGAAAAGCCGATCTACGACATTCCCGGCATC
The DNA here is from genome assembly GCF_053592855.1 of Bradyrhizobium sp. T-1. Lineage (NCBI taxonomy): Bacteria > Pseudomonadati > Pseudomonadota > Alphaproteobacteria > Hyphomicrobiales > Nitrobacteraceae > Bradyrhizobium > Bradyrhizobium sp. T-1. Next base: position 3,063,233 of record NZ_CM132115.1, read on the forward strand.
CCGCAGGTTTCGGGGCAGGGCCTCACCGAGGCGCTGATGGAGCAGATCAAGCCGTTTCACCCGACCTTCCATCTCGGCGAGATGGTCGAGACCGTGGAGAAGATCGGCGATCCCGCCTTCCGCTGCACCACCGATGCCGGCAAGGTGTTCGAATGCAAGGTCGTGGTGATCGCGGCCGGAGGCGGCTCGTTCCAGCCCAAGCGTCCGCCGGTGCCGGGGATCGAAGCCTATGAAGGCACCTCGGTGCACTACGCCGTGCGCAAGATGGAGACGTTCCGCGACAAGAACGTGCTGATCGTCGGCGGCGGCGATTCCGCACTCGACTGGACGCTCAATCTGCATCCGCTCGCCAAGCGCATCACGCTGTTGCACCGTCGCGACGATTTTCGTGCCGCGCCCCACAGCGTCGAGCAGATGCGCGCGCTGGTCGCCGACGGCAAGATGGATCTGCGGCTCGGCCAAGTCACCGCGCTCTCCGGCGCCGACGGCCAGCTGACCGGTGCCACCGTCAAGGGCAACGACAACAATGTCGGCGAAATTGCCTGCGACACCATGCTGCCGTTCTTCGGACTGACCATGAAGCTCGGTCCGGTTGCGAACTGGGGCATTGCACTGGAAAACAATCTGGTGCCGGTCGAGACATCAGCGTTCGAGACCAACATATCAGGTATCTTCGCCATCGGCGACATCAACACCTATCCCGGCAAGATCAAGCTGATCCTGTGCGGCTTCCATGAGGGTGCACTGATGTCGCAAAAAGCCCATCGTTACGTCTATCCGGAGAAGCGGCTCGTGTTCCAGTACACGACGTCATCCTCCAGCCTGCAAAAGAAACTGGGTGTCAACTGACCACGGCGCCACTAGCTCCGACATCCCATGTTTCTGGTGCTGGAACCGTTCGCGAAATCGCCGTAGTCTGCGGCCATTGCAGTGGTGGCTTAGCAAGGTGATCATAATGCGGAATCTCTTTTGCAGCTTCCGGCTGCTCCCGTTCCTGGCGCTCGTGCTGACGCTCGGCTCGGCTGCGGCGCAAGCGCAGCAGCCGACCGCTGCGGGCCTCTGGCGGAAGGTTGAGGATGGCAAGCCGGTGGGCTGGTTCCTCTTCATCGACCACAACGGCATCTTCGAAGGCGTCATTGCCAAGACCTTCCCGCGTCCCGGCGACGATCCAAACGAGGTCTGCGCGAAGTGCACGGACGATCGCAAAAATCAGCCGGTGCTCGGGCTCTCCTTCATCCGCGACATGAAGCGTGACGGGTTGAAGTACGAGGGCGGCAACGTGGTCAATCCGCGCGACGGCAACATCTGGAAGGCCAAGATGAGTGTAAGCCCGGACGGGCAGGTCCTGACCATGCGCGGCTTCCTCGGCATTTCCCTGTTCGGCAAGGACGAGACCTGGCAACGCCTGCCGGATTCCAGCATGGCCGAAGTCGATCCCGCGATCATCGCCAAATATCTCCCCGCGCAGGCGGCCGCGCCGAAGGCAGCGCCCGCGGCCAAGAAGGGCGGCGCAATGATGGCGCCGGCAGCGAAGAAGTAGGCGCACTGCTGAGCCGTCACGGCTTCTGCCACACACGCCGCTGTCACTCCCCGCAAGGGCGGGGAATTTTGTAAGCAATATTTCTTCTTACTCCTGCATCACCTCTGGAACGCTTTGTTGCTCTCGTCATTTCGATGACGTGGATGGCTGTTGCGTGGCCTGTCCTGCCCGACGACGCATTCGTCGAAAGGCGAATGCCGGCAACGCCTGCGCCAGTAGTTGCCCGGAATGCGCATTGGCGCCGGATTTGCGTAGCATTCGGCAAAGCTGCTGGAGGAGCGAGTCGTTGCTTTCGCGCCATTTCAGGGCGTGAGGGACCCTCCTTGTTCCTCATGGCACCGATTTGATTTCGTGAGACAACGATGAGATTTGCAGGGCCATGTGCAGCAATATTGCTGGGGCTGACGCTGCCGTTGGCGACATCGGCGCTGGCGCGTGATGACGGGCGCTATGCCAACTCGCCGCTCAAACCCTGGTTCGAGAGCCTGCGCAGCGAGTACGGGCAGTGCTGCTCGGACGCCGACGGCTACATCGTCGCCGATGTCGACTGGGAATCCGACAAAGGACACTACCGCGTGCATCTCGACCAGGAGTGGGTCGTCGTTCCCGACGGAGCTGTCATCACCGAGCCGAACAAGATCGGTCGCACCATGGTGTGGAAGCACTACATCGACGGCCACCCGCGTGTGCGGTGCTTCATGCCGGGCAGCATGACGTAAGGCGCGAAATCAGCGCAGGCGCAAGGCCGCATGCCGGATGTCCGACGGCGTGGCGTTATAGGCGCGTCGGAACGTGCGGTTGAAATAGGAAAGCTCGCTGAAACCGCACTCGAATGCGATTGCGCTGATCGTCAGCGTTGCAAAATCCGGATCGCGCAGCATTTGCAAGGCACGTTCGAGCCGGCGGGCGAGGACGAACTCGGAGAAGGTCGTGCCGTCACGCTCGAACAGCTTCTGGACGTAGCGCGGTGTCACGCCGTGCCGCAAGGCAATCGTCGCGGCAGAGAGCTCGCCGTCGCCGGCGCGCTCGCGGATCTCCGCCTTGATCGATTGCAGCCGTGCGGCGGCAACGCCGCGTCGCTGCGCCTCGTGCGCCACTTCGGCGGTGGCGCCGATCGCAAGTGCCGCGAGATCCACGATATGGTTTGCAGCGGACTTTGCCGGTAGTGCTTCGAGCGGGCCGTTCTCGTGCAAGGTCTGCACATAACGGATCAGCAGTCGCAACGCGCTGTTCTCGGCAGGGATTTGCCGCGCATAGGCAGCACCGAGATCCGGGACGAGCGCCGAGACTTCCGGTCGCGGCAGCACGATGGTGATGAAGCTGCCAAAGCTGTGCATCGTGCTCACCGAGGGATCGGTCCCCGATATCACCGAGGCAGCGCCGGGCCGGCAGATGATTTCACGGCCGAGCTGTCGCGTGGTGGCGGCTCCGCTCATCAGCATCGACAACCCGAAGCGGTCCCTCGCGCGGGCAAGATGTTGTCGCGTGGAGTGATAGTGCGCGGGCGATCGCGATCCCGAGACCAGCCCGACGCCGGGCAGTCCCTGGAAGGTCACGCTGGCATGGAACGGCTCATCGCCGATCGGATCGATGTCGACGTTGGCGATGTTGCGCCCGTAGAGCTCGCGCCACATTGCGAGGCGCTGGCGAGCCGGAAATGCGTCAGTCGATGCTTGAGCGGGAGAGAATGGCGGTGGAGGTGTAATCATGCTGCATGGTCGTGATCCACCGTCCGGCAGTTCGATGGCTTGGCCGTTGATAGCGCATTCCGGCGAGATTTCAATCGCGTTGGTCCGGTGTGGCCGCGATACATCGCCTGCCGGCAAAGCGTCCGGCGAGTTCGCGTCAGTCCCATCCGGTTCTTTCCAGTCCGAGCGCAGCCCGGCCTCGCGCGGATAGGTGTTCGCTCTCGCGCCGGTCTTGGCGCGACCGAAGATGATTCCTGGAGGAGTTGGAATGAAGTTGGGGCTCGGGATTCGACAGGTGCTGCTCACGACGACGGCGGTCGTCGCGTTGGCCGCTTGTGGCGGCACATCCGTCTTGGCCGGAGATACCGAGGCTCTGCTTTCGCTGCTTGCCAGCAAGGGCGTGATCTCGTCCAGCGAAGCCCGTGCGGTCACGTCAGTGCCGCCGGCCGAGCAGGGCGATCGTCTGGTCGCGATTCTGCGCAAGAAGGGGGTGCTTGCCGACGGTGACATGCAGGCGCTGAAATCGAAGTCGCGGCCGGCGAGCGTGGCCACGACGGACGCCCGTCCAGCCCCGGCGTCCGTCGTGGTGCCCGCGGCGGCCGCGTCTGCCGGCCCCTTGCCGATGCCGCGCAAGGCGGCTTCCGTCGAGATCGGCGGCTTCGAGATTGCGCCAGTCGGCTATCTTGCGCTGACGGGCGTGAGCCGAAACACCAACACCGGGAATGCGACCACGACCAATTTTGGCGCGATCCCGTTCTCCAATACCGTCCAGGGCCAGATGACCGAGACGCGCTTGTCGGCGCAGAATTCGGTGCTCGGCCTGCGCGCGCACGGCAACATCAGGGGCGTCGATCTCACCGGCTATTTCGAAGGCGACTTCAACGGCAACGATCCCGCCAACGCCTACGTCAATTCGAACAGCCACACCTTTCGCATGCGTCTCGCCTATGCCGACGTGAAGGCTGGCCAGTTCGAGACGAGCTTTGGCCAGACCTATAGCTGGTTGACGCCGAACCGCCATGGCATGGGCCCCGACCCCTCCGACATTTTCCTGACGAACAACATCGACCAGAGCTTCCAGGTCGGTTTGCCCTGGGCGCGCCAGGCGGCCGCGCATTTCGCCTGGCATGCGACGCCGAATTTCACCGTCGGCGCCGGCATCGAAAACCCGCAGCAATATGTCGGTACCGGCGAGGTGACGTATCCGTTCGCCTTCAATGCGCAACTCGCCTCGCAGTTCGACACAGGATCGGTCCCCGGCACGCCGAACCGGATGCCTGACGTGGTCGCCAAAGCCGCCTACGACAGCGACGTGTGGTCCGGGACACGGCTGCACCTCGAGGCAGCCGGCATGTGGCGGCATTTCCGCTCCACCGATTTGCCCCAGGTCATCGGGGCCAACTTCGTCTGGCATGATGCGAATGGCTGGGCGACGACGGTTGGAGCGAACCTCGAATTCTTCAACACGTTCACCCTCGTCGGCAATGCGTTCTGGAGCGACGGCGGCGGCCGCTATCTCGGAGCACTCGGGCCCGATGTCGTGCCTAGGGTGACTGGCAGTGCGGGCGCGTATGACATCGCGCTCTCGACGGTTCGCTCGCACGGCTATCTTGCCGGCTTCGAGTGGCGCGTGCTCCAGCCGACGATCCTGGCGGCCTATTACGGTCAGGCGTTCTTCGACAGCAACTACGCGCTGGATCCGACCAATCCGGTTCCGAACCGGTATGCCGGCTTCGGCTATCCGAATTCGTCGAACGCGGCGAACAAGCAGATCGAGCAGTGGACGGTCGACCTCAAGCATACGTTCTGGGCCGACCCACAATACGGCGCCATCGCGGGCCTCGCACAATACTCATATCTGCGGCGTGAACCTTGGTTCGTGGCCGCTGGCGCGCCGCCTGATGCGCACACGCACCTGTTCTTCACCGAGCTGCGCTATCAGCTCCCCGGCAATTGAGCGACACGCGAAGGATGAGACCAATGATCAAGCATGCAATTGCCCTCGCTTCGCTGTTGGGGCTTGTCGCAGGCCAGACCTTGGCGGCGGATCTTGCGGCGGTGCCCTATGCGCAGGTGACGAGCGCAGCTCCATGGACCGGATTCCATCTCGGCGTTGCCGGCGGCTGGGGGCGCGGAATCTCGCGCCAGGATCAGACCGGCACCACGTTCGGCGTAGGTGATTCTGGGGATTTCCCCCAGACTGGATGGATCGCCGGCGCGACGGTCGGTTACGACTGGCAGTTCGGCATGTTCACCGTCGGTGTCGAGGGGGACCTCTCGGCCGCCGATATCGACGGCAATACTTCGAATGGCGGCTGCGCCGGCCCCGTTCCCTGCCGGACGAAGATCACCTGGCTCCATACCGGCCGCGGCCGCGTGGGTGTCGCGTTCGGCCAATTCATGCCCTACATCACCGGCGGCGTCGCATTCGCCGGGCTCAAGGCCACGAACTTCAACACAGAGAATTCCCAGCCGAACGGTATGTGGGGCGGGGTCATCGGCGGCGGACTGGAATGGATGTTCTTGCCGCAATGGTCGGCGAAGGCGGAGTATCTCTTCATCCCTTCGTTCGGGACGGCGACACCGAGCGACATGTTCGGCAAGCTGACCGAACGCAATGTCAGCCTGGCGCGGTTCGGCGTGAACTACCATTTCGGGGATACGCCCGTGACGGCGCGATATTGATCAGCGAGCACGTACGAACGAATGCCGGAAGCAGGGCTCTGCTTCCGGCATTTATCTTGACCGAGTGATGTCAGTGCTCGGAGCTCGCGCTGGCGAGCCGCTTCACGCGCGGCGACAGCACCGACATCTGGGCAGGCGAGGCCGGCATGCCGGCGACGATCATCGCGGGCGCCGTCGATTGCTGCTCGACGCCGGTGGCACCGAGCACCTGCACCTGCACCGCCGAAACCGGAAACGACTTCACTTCGTAAGAGGGGAGCTCGCCGGCAAATGCACCGGCCGTGCCTGAAATCAATGCGCCGGCGACGGCAATCATCGAGAGAATACGCATTTCAAAATCTCCGTTGAAGATATCAATCGGAGGTTTGGTCGCGGCACTGCCGTGACAGGTTCGCTTGTGTGCGAACATTCGGCTCGCAACGGGGGAATATTTGGTTGCGTGACGCGACCGCGATGAAACGAAGAGGAAACTTCTCGAGCCTTTGTTTCAGGACGGTTTCATTTGATGGTCGCGATACGCCGCCGAGCGTGCCTCAAGCGCCGAGCCCGGACTTTCGTGCCACCGCATCCGCGCGCCGCGGCAGATCCGAATTGAGGACCGGCGAGCCCCCCGGCATCGCGCATGAAGACGATCTGGCTGGCCTCAGGTCACCGGCGCCGGATTGAACAGCGTGAGGTCGTTGTGGATGCCCCAGCGATCCGACCACGGCTTGGTGCGGCCGGAGGCGACGTCGAGGATCAGGCGGAACAGATCCCAGCCGGTTTCCTCGATGGTCTTGGCGCCGGTGGCGATGCCGCCTGCGTCGAAATCGATCAAATCCTTCCAGCGACGGGCCAGCTCGGTGCGGGTCGCGACCTTGATCACGGGCGCTGCCGCAAGGCCGTAAGGCGTGCCGCGGCCGGTGGTGAACACCTGCAGGGTCATGCCGGAGGCCAGCTGGAGCGTACCGCAGATGAAGTCGCTCGCCGGCGTTGCCGCGAACAGCATGCCCTTTTGCGTCGCCTTCTCGCCGGGCGAGAGCACGCCGGTGATGGCTGATGAGCCGGACTTGACGATTGAGCCGAGAGACTTCTCGACGATATTGGCGAGGCCGCCCTTCTTGTTGCCCGGCGTGGTGTTGGCGCTGCGATCAGCACCGCCGCGAGCCAGATAAGAATCGTACCAGGCCATCTCGCGCACCAGCGCGCGGCCGACGTCCTCGTTGATGGCGCGGCGGGTGAGCAGCTGGATCGCGTCGCGCACTTCCGTGACTTCGGAGAACATCACGGTGGCGCCGGCGCGCACCAGCAGGTCGGCGGCGAAGCCGACGGCCGGGTTGGCGGTGACGCCCGAAAAGGCATCGCTGCCACCGCATTGCAGGCCGATGACGAGATCGGAGGCCGGGCAGGTCTCGCGGGTACGCTGGTTGAGCACCTTCAGCCGCGCCTCGGCCTGGGTCATGATCGCATCGACGATCGCGCCAAAGCCGTCGAAGGCTTCATCTTGCATGCGCACGATGGCATCGCTGACGCCTTCCGGCACCAGCCGCTCAGGCGCGAGCTTTTCGCAGCCGAGGCCGACGACGAGGATCTCGCCGCCGAAATTCGGGTTGAGTGCGAGATTCTGCAGCGTGCGGATCGGCACGACGGCATCGGGCGCTGTGATGGCGACGCCGCAACCATAGGCGTGCGTGAGGGGAACGACGTCGTCGACGTTCGGGTATTTCGGCAGCAGCTCGGTGCGAATGCGCTTCACCGCATATTCCATCGTCCCCTTGACGCATTGTACGGAGGAGGAGATGCCGAGGATGTTCTTGGTGCCGACCGATCCGTCTGGATTGCGATAGCCTTCGAAGCTGAAGCCTTCGAGCGGCGGCAGCGGTGCGGGCACGGCGGTGGAGATTTCGAGCTTGTCGAGGGCAGGGGCCTCCGGCATGCGGATGCGCGCCTCGTCGACCCATTCGCCGGCCAGGATCGGCGAGAGCGCGTAGCCGATCACCTCGCCATAACGCACGATCGGCTCATTTTGCGCGATGTCGACCAGCGCCGTCTTGTGCCCTTGTGGCACGAAGGCGCGCAGCGTCAGTCCGCAGGCAAAGCGGGAGCCAGGCGGAAGCCCGAAATCATTGACCACGATCGCGACATTGTCGCGCGCGTTGAGCTTGATATAGCGGGGCTGTTCTTTCGCTGCGACGTCCTGGTCCATGGGAGGACTCCGGGGATTTGTGGGTGGGTTAGCGCAGCGTAACCCACCAATGTCTCTGTCCGCGGAAGCAGAAAGAGGTGGGTTACGCTGCGCTAACCCACCCTACGATGCCTACGATATCGGCCTATCAACCCGGATAGGTATAGGCCGTCTTCACGGTCGTGTAGAACTCGCGCGCATAGGAGCCCTGCTCGCGGGCGCCGTAGCTCGAGCCCTTCCGGCCGCCGAACGGAACATGATAATCGACGCCGGCGGTCGGCAGATTGACCATCACCATGCCGGACTCGCTGTTGCGCTTGTAGTGCGAGGCGTATTTCAGGCTGGTGGTGCAGATGCCGGAGGCGAGGCCGAACTCGGTGTCGTTGGAGATCGCCAGCGCTTCCTCGTAGTTCTTGGCGCGGATGACGGCGGCAACGGGTCCGAAGATCTCCTCACGCGCGATGCGCATGTTGTTGTTGGCCTCGGTGAACAGCGCCGGCTGGAGGTAGTGGCCGGGGTTCTCGCGCTTGAGCAGCTCGCCGCCGAAGGCGAGCTTGGCGCCCTCGTCTTGGCCGATCTTGATGTAGCGGAGGTCCTGGTCGAGCTGGCTCTGGTCGACGACCGGGCCGATATGCACGCCGGCCTTGAGCGCGTCGTCCACCGACAGGCCGTTTAGGCGTTCGGCCACCGCCGCGACGAAGCGGTCATGGATGCCTTCGGTGACGATCAGGCGGGACGAGGCGGTGCAGCGCTGACCGGTCGAGAAATAGGCGCCGTTGACGGCGACCTCGACGGCGGTCTTGAGGTCGGCATCGTCCAGCACGACCAGCGGGTTCTTGCCGCCCATCTCGAGCTGGAACTTCTTCATCGGGTTCGACAGCACGCAGGCCTGCGCGATCTTGCGGCCGGTTTGCACCGAACCGGTGAAGGAGATCGCGGCGACATCCGGGTGATCGAGGAGCGTCTGGCCGACCACCGAGCCGGAGCCGACCACGAGGTTGAACACGCCAGCCGGAATGCCGGAACGGGTGATGATTTCGGACAGCGCATGCCCCGAGCCCGGCACAAGCTCGGCCGGCTTGAACACCACCGTGTTGCCGTAGCAGAGGGCAGGCGCGATCTTCCAGGCCGGGATCGCGATCGGGAAATTCCAGGGCGTGATCATGCCGACGACGCCGACCGGCTCGCGGGTGAGCTCGACGTCAAGGCCAGGACGCACCGAGGCGCCCTTCTCGCCGATCAGCCGCAGCGCTTCGCCGGCAAAGAACGCAAAGATCTGGCCGGCGCGGGCGACCTCGCCGATACCCTCCGGGAGCGTCTTGCCTTCCTCGCGGGCGAGCAGGCGGCCGAGCTCTTCCTTGCGGGCGAGGATCTCAGTGGAGATCTTGTTCAGCGCGTCGTAGCGCACCTGCGGCGTCGACTGCGCCCAGGCGGGGAAGGCGGCCTTGGCGGCGGCAATGGCCTTCTCGGTCTGCGCCTTGTCGGCCTTGGCGTATTCACCGACGAGATCGTTGGTGTTGGAGGGGTTGATGTTCTTGGTGACGCCGGAGCCGTCGACCCATTCGCCGCCGATGAAGTTCTTCAGGATCGCAGTCATCTCATTCCTCCAGGGGAAGTGTTCTCAACGCACGAGGCAGGGACGCTTGTCGTCGAAGGTCCAGCCGGGGATCAGGTCCTGCATGGCTGTAGCGTCATCGCGGGCGCCAAGTCCATGCTTCTTGTACAGCTCATGCGCGGCCTCGATGGCCGCACGGTCGATCTCGATGCCGAGGCCCGGACGATCCGGGACCGCGATCTTGCCGCCCTTGATCTGGAGCGGCTCCCTGGTGAGCGCCTGGCCGTCCTGCCAGATCCAGTGGGTGTCGATCGCGGTGACCTTGCCGGGGGCCGCAGCGCCGACATGGGTGAACATCGCGAGCGAAATGTCAAAGTGGTTGTTGGAGTGCGAGCCCCAGGTCAGGCCGTTGTCACGGCAGGTCTGGGCCACACGCACCGAGCCTTGCATGGTCCAGAAATGGGGATCGGCCAGCGGAATGTCCACCGCACCCAAGCGCAGCGCATGGGAGAGCTGCCGCCAGTCGGTGGCGATCATGTTGGTTGCGGTCGGCAGGCCCGTGGCTCGGCGGAACTCGGCCATGATCTCGCGGCCGGAGAAGCCAGCCTCGGCGCCGCAGGGGTCCTCGGCATAGGCGAGGATGCCGTGCATGTCCTTGCAGAGACTGATGGCCTCATCGAGCGACCAGGCGCCGTTCGGGTCCAGCGTGACCCGGGCATTGGGAAAGCGCTTGGCGATCGCCGTGACAGCCTCGATCTCCTGCTCGCCGCGGAGCACGCCGCCCTTGAGCTTGAAATCGGCGAAGCCGTAATGATCGTGAGTGGCTTCCGCGAGCCGCACCACCGTCTCCGGCGTCATCGCTTCCTGATGGCGGAGGTTGAACCAGTCCGGCTTGCCGGTCTCGCCGCTAACATAGTCGAGCTTCGATTTGCGACGATCGCCGACGAAGAAGAGATAGCCGAGCGTCTCGACGCTCTTGCGCTGCTGGCCTTCGCCGAGCAGCGCCGCGACCGGCAGATTGAGATGCTGGCCGAGCAGGTCGAGCAGGGCGGATTCGATTGCGGTGACCGCGTGGATCATCACGCGCAGGTCGAAGGTCTGCTTGCCGCGGCCGCCGGCGTCGCGGTCGGCGAAGGCGGTGCGAACGTCCGCGAGGATGTTGTTCATCGCGCCGACCGTCTTGCCGATCACGAGGTCGCGGGCGTCCTGCAACGTCTGCCAGATCTTTTGCCCGCCCGGCACCTCGCCGATGCCGGTGTGACCGGCATTGTCGGTGAGGATGACGATGTTGCGGGTGAAGAACGGCGCGTGCGCGCCGCTCAAATTGAGGAGCATGCTGTCGCGGCCCGCGACCGGGATCACCTGCATCGCCGTGACGACCGGTGCGCCAGCGACTGGCGCGCCGGAGATATCAGCCTGGGCCATCGCATGCTCCTCCCTGTTGTCTTGCTTTATTCTGCCGCCTGTTGTGTCGATCCTGCGGCGGGCAGATTCTTCACCAGCGCAGTCAGTTCCGCAATCTCCTGCTCGGTGAGATCGGTCAGCGGCGGGCGGACCGGTCCGGAATCGCGGCCGATCACCTTCATGCCGGCCTTGATGATCGAGACCGCATAGCCCTTCTTGCGGTTGCGGATCGCAATCAGCGGCAGGATGAAATCCTTCAGGCCGGCGTGGATCGTCGCATGGTCGCGCTTGCGCACGGCGGCGTAGAAATTGGTGGCGAATTCCGGGACGAAGTTGAACACGGCCGAAGAGTAGGTCGTCACGCCCATGTCGAGATAGGGCAGTGCGAAGGTCTCGGCGGTCGGCAGGCCGCCGACATAGGTGAGGCGGTCGCCGAGCTTGGTGTAGACGCGGGTCATCAGCTCGATGTCACCGATGCCGTCCTTGTAGCCGACGAGGTTCGGGCAGCGCTCGGCGAGGCGGGCGAGCGTATCGGGCTGGAGAATGGCGTTGTCGCGGTTGTAAACGATGACGCCGATCTTCACGGCGGCGCAGACGGCCTCGACGTGGGCGGCAAGGCCTTCCTGCTCGGAATGGGTGAGGTAGGGCGGCAGCAGCAGCAGGCCGTCCGCGCCCGCCTTTTCTGCGCCGATTGCGATCTCGCGGGCGATTGCGGTGCCATAGCCGGTGCCGGCGAGCACGGGCACGCGGCCCTTGGTCTCGTCGACGGCAGCCTTGACCACCTTCGGAACCTCGGTCGGGGTCAGCGAGAAGAACTCGCCGGTGCCACCGGCGGCGAACAGGCCGGCGACGTCATAGCCGCACAGCCAATCCATGTTGGCGCGGTAGGTCGCCTCGTCGAAGGAGTAATCCGCCTTGAACGGCGTAACGGGGAAGGACAGGAGGCCGGATCCAATCTTCTGGGCCATTTCCTGCGGGGTCATCTTGCTCATGGGCGCTGCTCCCTGCTCTCGTGTTTGTCGGGGACGCAACGCGGTCGCGCGTCCATGCGCCGTTGTTTAGGCAACCGTTCGATGCGCGTCCAAGCCAAAGCCTATATCGACCGATGCGGATTGAGCATCAATCTTCCACCAGCTCGGCCGAGGACAATTCGCTGGCGATTTTGACCAGGGCGGACAGCAGAGGATTCTCGTCGTCCCGGCGCCACACCATGAAGAGTTCGACGGGAACCCGCGTGCGCAGCTTCAGGGGACGCAGGCGGACGTCGGAGATTTTCAGGCCGGCCGCCGCAGCCGGCACGATGGCGAGGCCAAGGCCCGCGCGGACCATCGCGAGGATCGAGTGGATCTGGCTGAGGTGCTGGACATAGCGCGGCAGGATGTCAGCGCGGGTGAACAATGCCACCAGGAGGTCATGGAAGTAGCGGCTCTCGTAGGGCGAATACATCACGAAGGGCTGGTCGTCGAAGTCCTTGATTGTGATGCTGTCGGCATTCGCGAGCGGATGCTTTTTCGGGATCGCGGCGAGCAGGGGCTCGGCGACGACGCGGCGGCTGGTCAGCTCCGGTCGTGCGATCGGCGGCCGCAGCAGTCCGGCATCGATCTGGCCCGAGGTTAGCGCCTCGAACTGGTCGCCGGAGACCATCTCTTTCAGCGAGAAGTCGACCTCCGGCAATTTGGCGCGGCAGGCCGCGACCAGCTCGGGCAGGAAGCCGTAGGCCGCCGCAGCCGTAAAGCCGATCTTCAGCGAGCCGGTCTTGCCGAGCGCGATGCGGCGGGCCACCTGCGAGGCGCTCTCCGCGAGTTTGAGGATGCGCCGGGCCTCGGGCAGGAAGCTGCGCCCGGCCGGGGTCAGGCGCACAGAGCGGCTGGTGCGCTCCAGCAGCGGCGCGTCGATGATGTGCTCGAGCACCTGGATCTGCCGGGATAGCGGCGGCTGAGTCATGTTCAGTCGCGCGGCGGCGCGGCCGAAATGCAGTTCCTCCGCCACCGTGACGAAACAGCGGAGCTGGTTGAGGTCGAACATCGATACATGCCTTAGATGAATAAGGCGTTTCCCCGGCACTTCTAGCATCGATCTCTCCCAAAACAAAGACGGCGGCCGTGAAGCCGCCGTTGAGTTGCCTGGTCAGCTCCGATAGGAGCCCTCAGGAGGAACGTTTGAGCGCCACGCGCTCGATCTTGCCGACCACCACCAGATAGGCGAACGCCGCCACCAATGCGTTGATGCCGACGAACACCAACGCGCCGTTGAAGGAGCCCGTCGCGGCCACGATGTAGCCGATCACGATCGGCGTGGTGATCGAGGAAAGGTTACCGAAGGAATTGAACAGGCCGCCGGAGACGCCGCCGGCTTCCTTGGGCGAGGTGTCGGAGACGACCGCCCAGCCGAGCGCGCCGATGCCCTTGCCGAAGAAGGCGAGCGCCATGAAGCCGACCACCAGCGCCTGGCCATCGACATAGTTGCAGGCGATGATCGACATCGACAGCAGCATGCCGCCGACGATCGGGATTTTGCGCGCCATGGTGAGCGAGCCGGTCTTGCGCAGGATGGCATCGGAAATGACGCCGCCCAGCACGCCGCCGATGAAGCCGCAGAGCGCTGGCAGCGTTGCGACGAAGCCGGCTTGCAGGATCGAGAGGCCTCGTTCCTTGACCAGGTACACCGGGAACCAGGTCAGGAAGAAATAGGTCAGCGTGTTGATGCAGTACTGGCCGAGATAGACGCCGAGCATCATGCGGTTGGAGAGCAACTGGCGGATATGGTCCCACTTCGGCCCCGAATCCGGCGCGCGTTCGTCCTTCAGATCGTTCTTGGGTGCGTCGAGATCAACCAGCGCGCCGCCGTCCTTGATGTAGTCGAACTCGGCCTCGTTGATCGAGGGGTGCTCCTTCGGCCCGTAGACGGTCTTGATCCAGACGAGGCCCATGATGATTCCGAGCCCGCCCATCACGAAGAACACGTAGCGCCAGCCGTAATCATGGGCGATCCAGCCCATCAGGGGCGCGAAGATCACCGTGGCGAAATACTGTCCCGAATTGAAGAAGGCCGATGCCGTGCCGCGCTCATTGCCGGGAAACCAGGCCGCGACGATGCGAGCGTTGGCGGGGAAGGACGGTGCCTCCGCGACGCCGACCAGCAGGCGGAGCGCGAACAGTACGGTAACCGCGGCGCCGGCGCTGAAGAAGCCGACCCAGCCCTGCATCACCGTGAACAGCGACCAGACGATGATGCTGAACGCATAGACGAGGCGCGAGCCGTAACGGTCGAGCAGCCAGCCGCCCGGCACTTGGGCCACGACATAGGACCAGCCGAAGGCCGAGAAGATCCAGCCCATTGCGACGGGGTCGAGATGGAGTTCCTTGGAGAGCGCGGGGCCGGCGATCGACAGCGTGGCGCGATCGGCATAATTGACGGTGGTGACCAGGAACAGCATGGTCACGATGAACAGCCTGACGCGAGACCTCCTCACGTCCGTTGCGGACACCACTGCGCTCATGGGCGCCTCCTTAGAACTCGAATGTTTCCTCAAGGCGACTCCTAGAGGCGCACGCCGGAAAGTGTCCAAGTTCAAGGCAGTATCGATTGATGCCGTTTTTGAATTGATGGAACGGCAGGTCGTTGGAACGGATTGTGAGGTGACGAGAAAATGCGAGCATTGTTGATGCGCGAGGTTATGCCGCGCACTCCGCTGTCATTCCCCGCGAAGGCGGGGAATCCAGCACGCCGCGGCCTCGCGATTCAATCACTGCCGTTACGGCGTACCGGATCGCCCGATCAAGTCGGGCGATGACACCGACCGTGTGGAAGCAGCGTCCTCACTACTGCCGCACGCCCGGCAGGAGCGGCGCCAGGAGTCCGCGGGTAACGCCCGGCGGCACCGCATCGAGGCCGAGCACTGCGCTCGCGGCGGGCAGCGTCGCATCCGCCATCGCGGCGTGGCCTTCGGCGCTCGGATGCACGGCGCCGCCATAGACGGCCGAGAGCACACCCCAGGTCGCGTCGTGGATGTCGGTCGGCTGGCTCGCCGCCGGCAGGCCTTGCGGATAGGTCATCGCCGCGAAATAGCTGTCATTGGCATCGCGGATCCAGCGTGCGCGCGGCAGGTACGCGCGATATTCCGAGGCGCCGCGGCCGCACAGCATCGGTTGGCTCGCCCCGCTCACGATATCGGGATTGAAGCTCTGGCCGTTCTCGGCAAAGCAGGTGCGATCGAATTCCGGATCATTGCCGGAATGAGCGCAGAAGCCGTGATCGGCGAAAGCCGCCTGATGCGTGTCGACGAAGGTCATGCGGTCAGCCTCGGGATCGCGGCACAGCGCGCCGTGCGTGCAGGTCGCGAGCCCTTTCAGCTGCGGCAGGAACTCGGTGTCGACGAAGGTCGAGACGCGGGCGAGGCGCTGCGGATCGGCGTTGAAGGCGGGATGGACGTCGAAGCCGGCGCGGCCGCCGCGGCAGGGTACGCCGCCGTCGGCCAGCGCCGGATTGGCGTAGGAGACGTAGACCACGTGCGAGAGGTCGCCGCCGACCAGCGGCTTCAGCGCCTCGCGCAGCTTGACGAAATTCTGCGGCAGCTCGCGCTGGAGCGCATCGCGGGATTCGTCGACGCTCGCCATCACGCCGGAGCGCCGGAACAGTGCGCGTTCGGTCGCGGTTTCGACGATGACGTCGGCGACGAGGCCGGAGAAGTAGACGTCGTTGGCCCCGATCGAGAGCAGCACGAGATCGAGGTTGCGATCCGGCTGGCGCTTCTTTGCCGCGGCGACCGCTTCGCGCAGCTCGGCGACCTGTGCGTTCACGCTGGTGTTGCAGACGCCGGATTTGCCGGGCGGGCATTCGCGGGCGCGCTGCGAACCGAGCAACCCGTCGCTGATGCTGGCGCCGGTGCAGGCGAGCGGCAGATAGGTGACGGCGATATGGGTGTAGCGCACCGCGAGCGCGAGTGCGGTGCGAGCCTGGTAGCTGTAGAGCGAACGGTGGCAGGGTGAATTGAACCAGAGCGCGCCGTAACGCTGCCAGTTGGCGAGCGTATCCGGCGCCTCGCAGGCGCGGCCACCCTTGAAGCCGGCGCGGCTCGGCCGGTAATACTGTCCGCCGGAGGTGCCGAGATAGGAGCGGAAGCAAAAGCCCTCGTCCGATAGCGCCAGCGGTCGGTCCGGATTGCCTTCGCCGGAGGCGATGCTATCGCCAAGGCCGGCGACGAAGATGTCGCGGACCTGGATCTCGGTTTGAACGCGCTGGCTCGGATCGGAGCCGGAGGAGACGTCGACGCTAGCTACCGTCTGCTTGCCGTAGCGGACCCGCAGATTGATGGGCTCGGCGCAGTCGAAGGTCGAGGTCTGCGGTCCGTCGCCGTCGTCGAACGACCATGCGCAGGTGGCGCCGACCGGCACTGCGCCGGTCAGGCGCACGGTGATGGGGTGGTCGATCGGGGTGATGTAGTTCTCTTTGACGTTGTCGCGCGTGCAGGGCTGGTTGACCCGGCCCTGGAGGTCGATACAGAGCCGGTTGACCATGTTGCGGGCCCAGCCGCGGCCCTCGCTCTGGAGCTCCAGCGACTGCTCGGCGGCGAGGATGCTGCGGTTACGCGCATTCTCGACATGCAGCTGGAAGTCGCGCTCCTCGCGGAACAGGCGAAAGCGGTTGCGGACTTCCCAGTTGATTTGCATTGCGCCGGCATCCTGCGCGGCGGCGGGCTGAAGCGGCAAGACGGTGAGGAGCCCGGCCAGCAGCAGGGCGCCCGCGAGAAATCGGTGAAGGGAAACGGCGATCATGGCCCGCGTCTTCAACGGCAAAGTTGAGGCGGAAATAAGAGGGCATCGCGCCCTTGCCTGCAACCTTCGTCTGCCGCTTTTGCGGGCTGCAGGCGTGATCGCTGGCCGGCCTCAACGTTTGTTGGCTTGGCGCAGTGACCGCTCGTGCTCAATCGCAGTCACCTGCCTGGGCAGGTTGGCCTGCGCGCAGGCTTCCGCCAGCCGCCGCCGCTCCTGCCACGGACGGACCACGTTCATCCAGAGCTCGCGGGTCCCCATGATGGAGATGGCGAGGCCGAACGGGATCACGAAATAGAGGATGCGAAAGACGAGCAGGGTCGCCAGCAGCTGCTCGCGGCCGAATTCTGGCAGCGCGACCAGCATGGCGGCGTCGAACACGCCAATCGAGCCGGGGGCGTGGCTGGCGAAACCCAATAGCGTCGCCAGGATGAACACCACCGCAAGCGACAGGAAATCCATCGGCGGATCGGCTGGTATCAGCAGGTACATCGCGAAGGCGCAGAAGCCGAGATCGACCACTCCGATCAGGATCTGCACCAGCGTCAGCGGCGCCGACGGCAGCACCACCTTCCAGCCCTTCTGGCCGAGCTCGCGGCGCTTCTCTCCCATGCTGAGCCAGACCAGATAGGCGGCAATGGAGGCGAGGCCGCCGAATGCGATCAACCGGTTAATCGACGACGGCAGCTGGTCCATATAGGAGGCCGCATCCGGATGGATCGCCATGCCGATCGACAGCACGAAGATGTTACCGAGCCAGAAAGTGAGCCCGGAGAGGAAGCAGATCTTGGCGACGTCGATCGCGTTCAGCCCATAATCCGAGTAGATCCGGAAGCGGATCGCTCCCCCGGTGAAGACCGTGGCGCCGATGTTGTGGCCGATCGAATAGGATGTGAAGCTCGAGAGCGCCGCGATGCGATAGGGCACGTGCTTCTTGCCGATCGTTCGCAGTGCAAAAAAATCGTAGAAGGTCAGCGTACAGAACGCGAAGAACACGCAAACCGCGGCAAGCCCGATATGCCCGCGGGGAATCTCGGTTAACGCGGTCAGAATGACGCCGGTATCGATGCCCTTGAGGGTTCGCAGCAGCGTGGTAACCGCGAAGGCGATGATCATCACACTCGCAGCAACACCCAGCCGTCGCCAGCCGATCCATCTCTTGAAGCCGCGTTTTAGCGCGGGCAGCAGTCCGTGCATTCATCCTCCCGGCGGGGGCAAGACCAACCCGATCGGGCCATGGGCCGGTCGGGTGCGATCGTTGTCAAAAATAGGCGTCGATCGCTAGGCATCTTCTAGATCATTAAGGCAAAAACAGCGACTTGTGCAGCCCTTGACAAGAACAGGTTCTGGGCCGGACCGGCCGTTTTGTCATACGTGGTTCACATGACACGCGCGTTAAGCATGTGAGTCGGGGGGGCAGCCCGGATCGCGCGTCCCAAGATTGACATGGTCTCAAATCTTGGCGCGGCAAGCCTTGTTCCGGCGCAAACCACATGAGGCTTTTTTGGAACGACGGTGCTGCGCGCAGGTTAGCGCCCCATCAGCAATCGAACACGGCGAAACGACAGGCTTTTCGTACAAGCCGGTACTGCTGTGTTCCCGAAACCTCCGAGGACCGGAACGATGGGACTGTTCACGAAAGACATCAAGACTATGAACGACCTGTTTGTGCATCAGCTACAGGACATCTATTACGCAGAGCAGCAGCTGACCAAGGCGCTGCCGAAAATGGCAGATAAGGCGACCGATCCGCAGCTGAAGCAGGGCTTTTTGACGCACCTTGAAGAAACCAAGCAGCACGTCGCGCGGCTCGAGGAGGTTTTCAAGATGCACGGCGCCAAGGTGAAGGCGGTCGACTGCCCGGCGATCGACGGCATCATCGAGGAGGCCGAGGAAACTGCAGGCGAGGTCGCGGACAAGGCGGTGCTCGATGCGGCGCTGATCAACGCGGCGCAGGCCGCCGAGCATTACGAGATCGTCCGCTACGGTAGCCTGATTGCCTGGGCCAAGCAGCTCGGCCGCAGCGACTGCGCCGCCGTGCTCGCCAAGACGCTTGAGGAAGAGAAAGCGACGGACAAGAAGCTGACGACGCTTGCCGAGAGCAAGGTGAACTTGCGAGCGGCGAGCTAGGTCAGGCTGATATCAAGGAGCGCCGCGCGGCCATCCCGCGCGGCGCTCTCATATCGGATATCCATCATTCGGTCATTGTCGAAGCATGAGGTAGGCCGACGGCGTATATGTCGTGTGCGGCTGCAATCGAGGTGGCATCATGCGCGCCAATACCATCAGATACGAAACCTTCGAGGCGAACGGTTCCTCACGCATCGGATCGCGCCTCGCAACCTCGCTGACGCTGACCGCGATGAGCCTCGGCTACGGCGTGGTGCAGCTCGACGTCACCATCGTCAACACCGCGCTCGACACCATGGGCCGGACTCTCGGTGGTGGCGTTGCCGAGCTGCAATGGGTGGTGAGCGCATACACCATCGCCTTCGCCGCCTTCATCCTGACGGCCGGGGCGCTCGGCGACCGTATCGGCGCCAAGCGCATCTTCATGGCGGGATTTGCGATCTTCACGGCGGCTTCGCTGGCCTGTGCGCTGTCTCCCAATGCTACCGTGCTGATCGGCGCGCGGCTGGTGCAGGGGCTCGCGGCGGCGATCCTGGTGCCGAATTCGCTTGCGCTGCTGAACCACGCTTATGCCGAAGATCGCGCGCGTGGCCGCGCCGTCGCCGTCTGGGCCGCAGGCGCGAGCCTGGCGCTGACCGCCGGTCCCTTTGTCGGCGGTGCGTTGATCACGCTGGTGGGCTGGCGCGCGATCTTCCTGGTCAACCTTCCGATCGGCCTCGCCGGTCTTTGGTTGAGTTGGCGCCATGCCAGCGAGACCACACGAGCACGCTCGCGAGAGATCGATCTGCCCGGCCAGCTTGCCGCGATCGGCGCGCTGGGGTTGCTCGCCGGCGCGATCATCGAAGCCGGCGCGCTCGGATGGAACCATCCAGCGGTGATCGCGGCATTTGCGGCCTCGGCCGTCCTCGCGGCGCTGTTCGTCTGGCGCGAGAGCCGCACGGCGCAGCCGATGCTGCCGCTGTCTCTGTTTAGCCACCGGCTGTTTACCTTGACCACGATCGTCGGCCTTCTCGTCAACATCGCGATCTACGGCCTGATCTTTGTGCTGAGCCTCTACTTCCAGCGGATCAACGGGCTATCGGCGTGGTGGACCGGGCTTGCCTTCGTGCCGATGATGGGTGCGGTATTGCCGGTCAATCTGCTGGCCCCGCGACTTGCCGAGCGTATCGGACCGTGCCCGACCATCGCGGCCGGCGCTTGTATCTCGGCGTTCGGCTGTCTCGGCTTGGTCCGGATCGAGGCCGGGACCAGCTATTGGGCCATCTTTGCCCAGATGATCGCCATCAGTGGCGGACTTGGCCTGCTGGTGCCGCCGCTGACCTCGACCTTGCTTGGCAGTGTCGAGAAGGCGCGCTCAGGGGTCGCTGCGGGCGTCCTCAATGCAACGCGGCAGACGGGCAGTGTCCTTGGCGTCGCGCTGTTCGGCTCGCTGATCGCTTCCGACCGTACCTTCATGACCGGCCTTCACCAGGCACTCATCATATCGGCAGCCGTCCTGCTGATCGCGGCTGCCGTGATCGGCCTAGGTGCGAGAGCGACAACGCGTGCAATGTGAGCAGCTGCACACATTCTCTGTTCACCATTCCGGGAGCCGGCGCATAGCCAGTTACCGACTGTCCATCTCTGCCGGCTCTAGTGCGATTGGAAGAGGGGCCGGCGATGTATCAAGTTCTGTTTTGTCTCACGGAGCAGCATGACTGGCGCCTGGTCGCACTCGGCGGCGCCGTATGCCTGCTGGCGAGCGCTGCGGCAATCAGCCTGTTTCACCGCGCGCGAGCAGCGCTCGGCGGTGCCCGCCTGGTGTGGATCACGCTGGATGCCATCGTGGCCGGCTCCGGCATCTGGGCAACCCATTTCATTGCGATGCAGGCCTACGGGCCGGGGGCTGGTGGCGCCTACAATATCCCGGTAACGATCCTGTCGCTGATCTTTGCGATCGCGGTCACCTTCATCGGTCTCAGCATTTCGGTTTCGACGAGGCGCGGAGCTCTGGTCGCGCTTGGTGGGGGTGTTGTTGGCGGCGGTGTGGCTGCGATGCATTACACCGGCATGATGGCGTTCGAGATTCCGGCCCATGTCGGTTGGACCACTGCAACCGTGGCGGTATCGATCTTGCTTGGAATCGTCTTTGGATCTTGCGCCCTGTTCGTCGCAGGACGAGGCGATAGTCTGTCCAATGCCCTTGCCGCGACGATCCTGCTGACGGTCGCCATCGTCTCACACCATTTCACAGCGATGGGCGCACTGGAGTTGACTCCCGATCCTTCGCTCGCAATCAGCGGGCTGTCGATCCCACCAGCCTCGATGTCCTTTCTCACCGCCAGCGCCGCGGCGGCGATCATCGCAATCGCGCTGGTCGCGGCGCTGCTCGACCGCCGCGCCAAGGGTGAACTGGGGCGTCAGCAGATCGTGCTGGACACCGCGCTGGAGAACATGTCGCAGGGGCTGTGCATGTTCGATGCAGAGGGAAAAATCATCCTGTTCAACGAACGCTATGCGGCCATGCTCCGTCGCACCGACATGCCGCTCAACGGTCGCCTGCTGGTCGACGTGCTCAGGGAGGAGCAGGCCAGGGGCCAGTGGAAGGGCGATGCGGACGAATTCTTCGCGCGTCTCGTGGCCGACGCCCGCGAAGGCCGCACCACGACCGACGTCGTGACCAGGTTCGACCGATCGATCCGCGTCGTCAATCAACCGATGGACGGCGGCGGCTGGGTCGCGACCTTCGAGGACATCACCGAGTGGCTAGAGGCGCAGGCCAAGATCTCGCACATGGCGCGCCATGACGCGCTGACAAATTTGCCGAACCGCGTGCTGTTTCACGAGCAGCTGGAACAGGGATTGCGCCGTGCAGGGGCGAACGACCAGCTCGCGGTGCTCTGTCTCGACCTTGACCATTTCAAGGACATCAACGACTCGCTCGGTCATCCCATCGGCGATGCGCTGCTGAAGGAAGTCGGCCGCAGGCTGAAGACCACTGTCGGCGAGCACGACACCGTGGCCCGTCTCGGCGGCGACGAGTTCGCCGTGGTCCAGATTGGCCGCTCGGAGGAGGCTGCCGCGCGGGCGCTCGCCGGCCGTCTCGTCGAGGTGATCTCCGCGCCTTACGAGATCGACGACCATCAGATCGTGATCGGCGTCTCGATCGGCATCTCGCTGTCGCCGCAGGATGGCAGCAATCCCGACGAGCTGTTGAAGAACGCAGACCTGGCGCTGTACCGCGCCAAGGCCGATGGTCGCGGCACCTATCGTTTCTTCGAGACCGGCATGGATGCGCGCGCGCAGGCGCGGCGCCTCTTGGAAATGGATCTGCGGGCGGCACTCCAGCGCAATGAGTTTCAGCCGTACTATCAACCGATCCGCGACGTCGTCAGCGATCGCGTCGTCGCCTTCGAGGCGCTGCTGCGCTGGAATCACCCGCAGCGCGGCCTGATCGCGCCCCTCAACTTTATTCCGCTTGCCGAGGAGACCGGACTCATCGTCCAGCTTGGAGAGCTCGTGCTGCAGAGCGCGTGCATGGATGCCGCGACATGGCCGAACGATATCGGCGTCGCCGTCAACCTCTCGCCGGTACAGTTCAAGAATCCGAACCTGATCGCATCCGTGACCGAGGCGCTGGAGAAATCGGGCCTCGCGGCGCGGCGCCTCGAGCTCGAGATCACCGAATCCGTGCTGCTCCAGAACAGCGAGGCGACGCTAACCACGCTGCACGACCTGCGCGCGATGGGCGTGCGGATTTCGCTCGACGATTTCGGCACAGGCTATTCGTCGCTGAGCTATCTGCGCAGCTTCCCGTTCGACAAGATCAAGATCGACCGTTCCTTCGTGTCCGAGCTCGCCACGCGCGAGGATTCGGTGGCGATCATCCGCGCCGTGACCGGTCTTGGCCGCAGCCTCGGCATCGTCACCACGGCGGAGGGCGTCGAGAACGACGCGCAGCTCGAGTTGCTAAGGCGCGAGGGCTGCACGCAGGCGCAGGGCTATCTGTTCAGCCAGCCGCGGCCGGCCTCCGATGTCGCGATGATGCTTGACCGGCCGCGGCTGCGCGCTTCGGCCTGATCGGCTAGGCGCGGCGCAGCGCGAAATGCGCGCCGCAAAATGCCATCACGGCGCCGAGACACAGCGCTGCGAGACCCGCGAGCACGCCGGAAATGGTCGGGATCGGGCTCGGCGCCGAGGCCGCCTGTCCGGCGCCCGCGAGCAGGAGCACGCCGAGCGCGATCAGGAATTGCCGCATCCTTTGCGGGATCTGGCCGGAGACGGCGCTTTGCATCAACGTCGCGGTGAAATAGCCGCCGGAGAATCCGACGGTTGCGATCAGCCACCAGGCGATCGCCGCGCCGGTCGGCATGAACTCATGCGTGTCGGCGCGCCAGAGACCGCCGAGGTCGAGCCCGTAGCGCGCGCCGAGCATGTGCACCGCGAGTGCGAGCAGCACGCCCGCGATCATGGCAGCCCCGAGAATCAGGCGGCGCGGAAAATAGATCGTCTCAGCCATGTCTCGCTTGTAGGATGGGGGAGGGCGATTGCGCAAGCGGATCGCAGACGGGATTGATGATCGAGATGCAGGTTTCGGATGCGCAAGGCGCCCCAGCCACGAACTATGCCTACAAGGCGTCGCTGATCGGCTCGGCGCATCGCTTTGAGCTGACCGAGGCGGGATTGTCCTGGCACATCGCCGGTCGCTCCGGCGTCTGGCGCTATGACGAGATCAGTGCTGTCAGGCTGTCGTTCCGCCCGGTCTCGATGCAGCAGCACCGCTTTCGCGCCGATATCAGCCGCGCCAGTGGCGGCCGCATCGCGATCCTGTCGACGAGCTGGCAGACCGCCGCGCTGATGGCGCCGCAGGACAGCGGCTTTCGCGATTTTCTCGTCGAGCTGCATGCGCGGATGGCGAAGGCCGGTAGCCGCGCCGAGCTGACCGCCGGCCTCGGCCGCAAGACCTATGCGGCGGTGCTGGCGTTCCTGGCGCTGCTGGCCGTGGCGATGGCGGGACTGTTGATTCGCGCGCTGATGATTGGCGAATTCGCCGGCGTGTTGTTTATCCTCGGCTTTGCCGTGCTGTTCGCCTGGCAGGTCGGCGGCTTCGTCCGGCGCAATCAGCCGCGCAGCTACAGTTTCGACCAACTGCCTCGGTCCTTGCTGCCGTAGCGCTTGCAACCGGACGCAATCAAACGTGACTTCGCAGCCGCGCACGGGTCGCGCATCTTGCTCCGATGACAGTCACCCACCGCAGCACGCGCCTGCCGACGGCGGACGAGATCGCCGAGATCAATCGCACCCATCTGATCGATACGCCGCTCCGGCCGGCCGACCTGCTGTTTCTGTTCGGCACCCGCGAGGACGTTGTCCTCCGTGCCGAGACCGCCGCGCATCTGTGGCGCGAGGGTCTTTTCCGCTGGTCGATTGTCAGCGGCGGCGTGACGCCGGGCTCGGAGCAATCCGAGTGCATGATCATCAAGGCGGCAATGGTCGCCGCGGGCATTCCGGCAGATCGAATCCTCGAGGAGCATCGCGCGATGAACACCGGCGAGAACGTGATCCTCTCGCTGCCTGTGATCGATGCGGCGCTGGGACTGCACAACATCCGCAGCGTGATCTGTCTTGGCAACACCTGGACCGCGCGACGCTATCCGATGACGCTGCATCGGCATTGGCCCGAGGTGACCAAGCTGCTGCTCACCGTCGACAGTTTTGCGACGCCGCGCGCGCTTTGGTACACCGACCCGGAATTTCGTCGTCGTGTGCTGCACGAATGGGACAAGATCGAGCCCTACAAGGCGAGGGGGTTCATCGCCGAATGGCCGGTGCGCTGACGGCCAGGGGATTACTCCGTCGAGTCGAAATCCTCCTCCTTGGTGCCGAGCAGCGATACGATCGTGCGCAGGCCGGAATCGAGCTGTTCGAACGAGGGTGGAGCGAGCGCGAGCCGCACGGCATTCGGGGCATGGCCATGCGCGACCGCGAAGGTCGAGGACGGCGTCAGCGCGATGCCGCGCCGGGCGGCTGCGGCAACGAAGGTCTGCGAGCGCCAGTGCGGCGGCAGTGTCAGCCAGAGATGATAGGAGCGCGGATCGGCCGAGAGCTGGTGACCGGCGAGCAGCCGTGACGCGGTCTGCTGGCGCCGCCCGGCGTCGATGCGTTTCAGCCGCGTCAACTCGGCGACAGTGCCGTCGGCCATCAATCGCTGTCCGGATGCGAGCGCGTGGCCCGAGGCGATCCAGCCGCCGGTGCGGACTGCGCTCATCACGCTCTCGCGCAAATGAGGCGGCGCGACGAGGATGCCGAGCGCAAGACCCGGCGCGACCTTCTTGGAGAGGCTGTCGAGCACGATGCAGCGATCCGGCCCGAGTGCCGCGAGCGGCGTGTCGTCGGCGAGGAAGCCGTAGACCGCGTCCTCGATGATGGTGAGATCAAGCTTCTCGGCAACGCGCATGATGTCGGCGCGTCGCGTCGCGTTCATGGTGACGCCGAGCGGATTCTGGATGATGGGCTGGAGATACAGCGCCGACAGATGCGCTTCGCGATGCGCCTTCTGGATCGCGTCGGGCCGCGCGCCATATTCGTCCATCGGGATCGGCACCAGCGTGATGCCGAGCCGCGCGGCGATGCTCTTGACGTAAGGATAGGTGAGGGCCTCGACGCCGCAGCGGCCGCCGGTCGGCACGAGCGCAGCGAGCGCGGCCGCGAGCGATTGCTTGCCGTTGGCGGTGAAGACGATCTGCTCGGCCTGTGGCGCAAAATCCTTGCGCGCGAGATAGGCCGCGGCGGCGTTGCGCGCGCTCTTGGTGCCGGTGCTGGTCGAGACGCGCAGCGCGGATTCGAGCGCATCGACGCGTTCGAGCCCGGCAAGACTCTTGGCGATCATCGCCCATTGCTGCGGCAGCAGCGGATAATTGACCTCGAAATCGATGCGCGCGTCGCGCGGCTCGGCGATGCTCTCGACCTCGCGCCTGATGTCGCCGGAAATGAAAGTGCCGCGGCCGACTTCGCCGACCACGAGGCCGCGGCGCAAAAGCTCCGTATAAACACGGCTCGCGGTCGAGACCGCAATGCCGCGGTCATAGGCAAAATTCCGTTGCGGCGGCAGCCGGTCGCCGGGCCTTAACGTGCCTTTAGAGATATCTGCGGCAATGGCATCCGCAAGCTTCACGTACTCGAACTTTGACATTATTGCACCGAGAGCAATGTTTTCCTTGCTCCGAGCAGTGTACTGGAGCATTTAAGTTCCATCAAGTTCCGCGATTGAGCCGAGGTGAGCGAGAGCAATCCGATGGCAAATGAGGTGCAGGCGCTGCCAGCGTTTGCGCCAACGGCACCTGCTTCGCCGTGCGGGACGTAAGGCCGGAGAAGAAACATGACCACGATCTCGCAAACTGCCGGGCGGAGTTTACGCCCATCCTCGTCGAGCGGATTTTTTGCCACGCTCGTCAACGCCGCCTATGCCCTGTTCGACCGCCTGGAGCGCCGCACCGCCGTCAAGACGCTGAACGAGCTTGACGACCGCGCCTTGCGCGATATCGGGATCACGCGCAGCCAGATCGAGGACGCCGTCTACGGGCAGTTCAAGGCCGAACTGACACGGTATCTGTGAGCTTGCTCGCCTGTGTCCCGGACGCGCTGTTGCGCGGAGCCGGGACACAGGAGACTACACGGTGCGCTGATACATGGGCCCCGGCTCTGCAGCGCACGGCTGAAGACTCTGGATTGCTTCGTCGCAACAGCTTCGGGCAATGACTGAGCAAACAGACACACCTTTTCCCTCTCGCGGCTCATATCGCCCGAGCTTTGCCCGTCGCCTCACCCTCATCTAAAAGGGCGCAGGGAAGATGACTTCCCGGCGGGCTACCCATCGACCCGTTGATCAAATCAATCCCGATCACTTGTAGGACTTGCATCCTTGGATAGCGCTGCGCAGTCTCGCTGTCGGTCCCCAAATTTGCCTCCAATCGCCCTGGGATCGGCGGCGGGATGCGCGCGCCGAATGCAACGGCGCGGACGCCACGCCAAAGTTAATTAAGGATGGTATCTGGCGCTCAGGGTGACGTTTCGTAGATGGCTCGACGACATGCACAATTCGCGCATCCGCGACCATCGCTGTTGCACGGCAAGCTATTTCAAAATTGACGTCACGTCCGACTTATCAAATTGATCTGCGTGCAACGATGCATCTTCCAACCAGTCGTCTCTGTACATTCCAATTTGCTTGGTCTTTTTCGAGTATGCCGCTTTGAGCATGCGCTAGGAATTTGCCCTCGGAGTTACTCCAGTGCAGCATCGGCTTTCTCGTTGCTCCCGTCATCGGGCGCAGACAGGTCGTTTCGCAGGCGCAGCATCACTCACTTCAAATTGGCGCAGCGCACCTTGATCTAGCTCAAGCAAGCGAACTTCGGAGCCAACCACGTTGGCTGTCGTGAAGTTTCAAACCTCTTGGAGACAGCAATGAAGCACTCACGTTCCGCCCTCGTGCTGACCGCCCTTCTCTCGACGCTGCTGACAACAACAACTTATGCGGCATCGAAGCATCAGCCATCGATAAGCGAAGCCCACTACAACGCGATGGAAAAGTGCGTCTCCCAAACACTCGAGGCGTTGCCCGGAACCCCGTCACAGGGAAACGGCCTCTCGGAACGGCGGAGGGCCATGTACATGGAATGCGCAAGAAAGGCCGGCTTCAGGCCTTGAATTTCTTTGAAATCGAGAATTGTCTGCGACAATCTGACAATTCTCGACGATTGAATGCGGAGGCCCGTCAGAAGATGGCCGTCCGTCCCACTTTTTGGGTGAGCGCTGGTTCAAAATTCATAAAGTTTGGGGATTTGCGGCGACTAGGCCGTGAGCCGCAAATCTTCCTTTAGTCACGGTAGTCACCCGGCTGAACGATGATCCGCCGTAGCTCCGCCGCTACACCGTCCAGTACCGCGCAGCGCGCAGAAATTAGCTTGAAAGGCTGCCGTCGCCCGTACCCCCCTTTACCTGCCCCTCCCAAAGTAACTTGGCCTCGACTACGGAGGCTGATCGGTTTCAGCGTTTCCGACTGGCGCGTAGTGCTCTGGGGCCGCGAATAGGGTCGGAAGGCTACGATACCAAGTCGCGAGCCATGCTGTGCCCACCAACAGGGAGATGCCTATGATGCTGACGAGCATCTGGGCGAAGACGCCGCCACTGACCTGCACAAGGATCCAGTGAGCAGCAAAGGAAAGGAAGACGCCAAAGCAGAACACAGGAAGCGAGCGCTGACCACACAGGATCAGCGGACGCAGTCGTCTGGAGCCGAGCCACGGCGTACCCTGTGGGAGGAAGTGCAGCAACACGATCAGCGCGGCCACGAAATGGGTGAGACGCAAGGGATCGAGATTGGACTTGTCGATTGGATAAATCGCGCGACGTAGAGCCTCTGGTACAAATCGCTCCAAGCTCGGCACATGCCATGTCATGACGATCAGGAACGAGAAGGCGAGCCACGCCCCCGCGATAATGGTGATCGGGCGAGAGAGCGCCGTTGACCTTATCCTCGGCCCACCGCCAAAGCCGCACCAGACGCCAAATACAAACAAGAACTGCCATGCGAACGGGTTGAAATACCATTTGCCTCCCGGGAACGAGGGCAAATTCCAATCGAAATATCGGGCAGAAAAATAGAGGATTGCAGAGCCGAGCAAGGTCACGTTCGGTCGGCGCAGCAGGCACCACAATAGTGCTGGCGCGGCGAGAACCAGCACGATGTACAGAGGAAGGACATCGAGGTTGACCGGCTTATATTTGAGCATGAGTGCCTGCCCGATCATGATGTCGGGACGGTCTAGAAATTGCGCCACGTTGAACGCGTCCTTGTACATTGGGTTGTCAAAGCGGGCCGCGGTCCGGGCGATCTGGGCGACAAAAAATAGAAACAGAAAGATGTGCGCGACATAAAGCTGCGACGCTCGCGCCCAAAGCCGCTTCGCTGCGGCCAAAAGCTGTCCGTTCTGAACGGCTGGTCCGTAAGCAAATCCGATCGAATAGCCGGAAATGTAGACGAAGAATTCCGCTGCGTCGCTGAAGCCGTAGTTGCGAGGCGTGAACCAGTTGAGGAAGTTATTCGGGATATGGTCGAGGAAGATTATCCACTGCCCGATGCCACGCAGGAAATCGAGCCGCAGGTCGCGTTTGGGTGGCTGCAAGAGGGGGATGTTGCGAGGCTCCGTACTTGCATCCATGCCTGACCCTCCGAAGAATGGCTCAGGATACAAACTGCGGTTTCGGGCAATGGACGCGGTTGATCCATCTCAAGATGGCAAAGCAGTCCGACCGCAGGCATCGTTTCTACGTCTCTCAGAGAACCCAGCGGCGACTGGCCAAGGCTAGCGGTTGCTGGAGCGTGTCGCGTCACCTCATCGATTGAATGAGACGTGTCGGCAAACCCCGCCAGAGACGCCCAGGCGGGCGTTTGAGCCATCCCCCGTCAGTTCATGCCCCACCCCGCGAACGCACCAGCGCACGTCCCCGCGACGAGAGGCGAGCGAAATGCAAGCACTGCGACGGGCCCAGACAGAATGCACGTAATGTCAGCATCGAGGGGAACATCGCAGATATGCACAACTGAGGAGCCCGTTAGCGGATCGCGACACAAATGGGGATACAAAAATCGCATCATATTGATATATCGTGAATTTTTGCGGGTGAACTCTTCCTGCGCAGTGGCTTTACGGTTTATGTCGCGCTCTCCCCGGGGAGCGATGCACTATTGCCCCCGTCGTCTCGCAGATGACTGATGCGTGAGCCCGGTTGAACCACACGCATCACCACGAGCCTTGGCGCACAGACTCCGGGCGCCAGGACCACACGATTTTGCCGTACGCGGGTCACACCGTCGTGTGGGCGACGGCCTCGCTCACGATTGCCCGCCCTGCAAAACCCTTCGCCCGATGTGACCCACGCCCACCGCAGTCCGGCCCGCGTTCGTGACGATCGCGATACGTCCCTCTTCCTTGGGCCGGGTTGCGCAACCCATGCGTCATTTCCGAATTTCGGTAAAGTGGAATATCTTCGGTGGCGGGTATTGCCCCAGGACTAGCGTGTTTTGTCCGCTGGGCAACGCAAGGTGTTGGGCCTTGTCGCCCGGATGGAGCGAAGCGTAATCCGGGCCACCAACTGAGGTCGGATCAAGCCAACGCGACCTGGCCCCACACACCGCCACAGGCTCGATCGTCCTCGGAACTCTCAGACTTGCGGCGAGGCCGCACCGGAGCGCCGCGCTGGCGCCGATGCCGGACATCGAAACGCTGCATCCGCGCAACGACGTCGCCGCCGAGCGATGCGATGCGGGCAGCCGCCTGTTTGACGACGAACAGGATCGTCGTGATGCGGCTCAGCACGCCGAGCAGGAACAGCGCCGAGAAGATGTCGATATAGGCAAGGAAATCGCCGATCAGCATCAGCTCCGGCGGAATCGGGATGCTGTGATAGTAGGCGCCTATCAGGATAACGACGGGAATGAAGGCGATGACCTTCCGTACCGTCAGCCTGTCCAGCAGCGCGGCCAGCTGCACGACCAGCACGTCCCACAGCGCATCGCCGATCGCGAGCGGGACCTCGTAGGTCCATCTCCGCCACCATTGCTTCACGTCATTGCTCCGAGTTAGTGCCGCACGACCAGAACCGAACACTTCGCATAGCGCACCACGTGTCCGGCATTCGAGCCGAGAAAGTAGGTGCGCATCGCGGGCCGGTGCGAGGTCATGACGATCAGATCGGCCTTCATGTGCGCGGCTTCTTCGAGGATCTCGTGATAGATGCCGCCCTGCCGCACCACGCCGGAGATGTGGGCGGCGTCGATCCCGGATTCACGGGCGACGATGGCGAGTGCCTCTTCAGAGGTTTGTCGCTGCTGCTCGTCGAAATCGGCCGGCACGTATTCGGCCAGCATCACCGGCGTCATCGGCAGTACGTTGAGCAGCCGGATCGATCCGCTCCAGTTCTGCGACAGCGTTGCAGCGGTTTCAATCGCAGGCTTCGCCAGATCGGTGTCGGCGAGGTCGATGGGCACGAGAATGGACTTGAACATCTGCGCCTCCTATTGACCAAGCTGGATCAACCGGTCGAGACGGCGCCCGCGCGTCTCACCCCAGTCGAAGCAACTTGGGGCTGACGAACAGCACCAGTTTGCCGCGGCGGTAGGCCACGTCACCCCAATCCTTGACGTCAAAGTCCAGGATCGCAAGCCCCGCCGTGGGTAGATTGTCAGCGAGCGCCTTGGCGCTGGCCGGATCGCCGCTGCCCATCAGCATCAAGCCGGCCTCGTGCATGCCGGGATTGTGCCCGACCAACAACAGCTGCTTGGGGTTGGCCGGTATCGTTGCAGTGCGAATGGTTTCGAGAATCTGCGCGGGATCGGCGCCGTAGAGTTCCGGCAGGATCTCGACCTGCGGCGCTGCGACGCGGTCCTTCATCGCCTGCCAGGCGATGTCCCAGGTCTGCCGGGCACGGACGGCGTGCGACACCAGCACGGCCTCGGGGGCAGGCGCATGGGTGGCGATCCAGTCGCCCATCTCCGCGGCGTCCCGCTGGCCGCGCGCGTCGAGCCGGCGGTCCTGGTCGCGGCCGCTCGGCGCGTCGGTCTCGGTCTTGGCGTGACGCAGCAGCATCAAACGGCGCATGGCATTCTCGAATCGTTCCACGTCCAGAATAATCTACAGGCGGGCGTTGAGGGACAAGGTCACAAGCGCCCGATGGGTCCTTTAAAGCGCGATGAGATCAGGACAAAGCGTCATCACGCTTTAAATTGTTGTTTTGAGCATGATCTTTTCGGAAAACCGCTGCACACTTTTCCGGATCATGCTCTAAGAAAACGACATGAGCGAGACTTTCACAAGCGTGTCCCAGGACGAAGCCGGCTTTCGTGAACGTACGCGGCTGTCGTTCGACCTCGACGCCGATATCTGCGTGATAGGAGCCGGATTGGCGGGACTCTCCATTGCGCTGGAGGCGGCCCGGCTCGGGGCCAGCGTCGCGGTGCTCGAGGGGCGCCATATCGGCTGGAATGCCTCGGGCAACCAACTCGGTACGGTGACGCCGGGTTTTGCGCTGCCGCTCACCGAACTGATCGAGCGCATCGGTTTCGAGGACGCCCGTGAATTGTGGACGCTCTCGAAGGAGGGCGCCGAGTTCGTCCGCGCCAACGCGACCGAAGAGAATATGCCGGGCATAGGCCTCACCGGTGGCGTGCTGGAGGTCTCCAATGTCGATGCCGGCGACCGGCTGATCAGCCGGCTCCAGATGCTGAACGAGGATTTCGATACCGAGGCCGAAGGCTGGCAGGTTGATCGGGTGCGCGAGGCGCTCAAGACTGATCGTTACTTCCACGGCGTTTATTATCCCAAAGCGTTCCAGGTCGATGGCCGCAAATATGTGCATGGCCTTGCGGCGCTGGCGCGGCGCGCGGGCGCCCGCATCTTCGAGGATACGCCGGTCGTCAGCATCGATCATTCCGGCATCCGCAAGCGCATCGTGACGCCCTCGGCGCGGCTGCGCGCCTCCCACATCGTGCTCGCCGGCAACATCCATCTCGGCGCACCCTTGCGGCGCCTGTCGGAGACGCTGCTGCCGGTCTGGAGATACGCAGGGATCACAGCGCCGCTTGGCGAGCGCCTGCACGAGATCATCAGCTTCAAGGGATCAGTGATGGATTCCGATGGCGTCGATCATTTCCGCATCGTCGACGGCGACCGCCTGATGTGGGAGAGCCCGGAGACCACCTGGGCGGCGCGGCCGCAGCGCTTTGCAGGTAGCATCAAGCGGCGGATCCGGTCGATCTTCCCTGAGCTTGGCAATGTCGAGATCTCCGAGACGTTCGGCGGAGCCACCGGCCAGACCGTGCACGGCATGCCGCAGATCGGCCAGTTGCGCAAAGGCCTGTGGGTGGCGAGCGGCCTCGGCCGCCAGGGCATGAACACCTCCGCCATGGCCGGACAGCTGATCGCGCGCAGCATCCTGTGGGGTGACGAGCGCTGGAAGCTGTTCTCGCCGTTTGAGCTGGTCTGGGCGGGCGGCACCACCGGACGCGTCGCGGGCCAATTGGTCGGCATCTGGGCCAGGGCGAGTTCCGCTGCCGCGGGGTCTCTCGCGCGCTATCGCGAGCGGGTGCGGATGAAGGACAGGGAGCGCGAGGCGCGGCTGGCCGAGGCCAACCGGGCCGCCGGCACCGGTCCGCGTCATCAGCCGCCCGGGGTTCGGCCGCGGGTGGCCCCGGCGCGGCCGCAGCCGGCTGTGACGGAGGAGGCGGAACCCGCCTCCCAGGAGCAGGGCGTCCCGCATTAAGCGGGAAGAAAAACTTCGCCTGGAAGTGTAACATCAGCCGTTAGAGCCCGTATCTCAGGGCGTGGTCCCCGCGCACGGAGAATGAGATGTTTGACCGCCGCATCCTGCTATCGACTGTCGCCGGCCTGTTTGGCCTTTCGGCCTTCCGCTGGCTGAGAGCAACGCCGGCCCAGGCTGGAGAGAAAGCCGCGCAAAAGTTCGAGATCGAGAAGACCGATGCGGAGTGGCGGGCCCAGCTCACCCCGCAGCAATATGAGATTCTTCGCAAGGAAGGCACCGAGCGGCCGGGCTCCAGCCCGCTGCTGAAGGAGCACCGCAAGGGCGTCTTCGCCTGCGCCGGCTGCGACCTGCCGCTGTTCGCGTCCGAGACCAAGTTCGAGAGCGGCACGGGTTGGCCGAGCTTCTACCAGCCGATCGAGGGCAATGTCGGCAAGACCGAGGACCGCACCTTCGGCATGGTGCGCACCGAGGTGCATTGCCGGCGCTGCGGCGGCCATCTCGGTCACGTCTTCGATGACGGTCCGAAGCCGACCGGATTGCGCTACTGCATCGACGGTTTCGGGCTGGTGTTCCACCCGGCGACGCCGTCGGCGACCTAAGGCGCCATTTGACGTGTTTTCCCGGCAATTGTTGCCGGTCCGGCAATTATGCCCCGGTCGTCCGACCGGGGCATCTCCATTTAAGTCATTGATTTCATGAAAATACCCGCATTGGCATAGGCCTTGCGACGTCTCCTCCGACTGCGGCCACGGGTCTGCCGGCCGCCGAGATCGGATTTGGAGACAAAGTTATGGGTATCTTCGATGCAATGAACACCTCGGTGGGTGGCCTGCAGGCGCAGTCCTACGCGCTTCAGAACATCTCGGGCAACATCGCGAACTCGTCCACCACCGGTTACAAGGGCATCGGGACCAGCTTCGAGGATCTCATCCCGGACGCGTCCGTGCCGAGCAAGCAGGTCGCCGGCGGCGTCACTGCGCACGCACAGGCAACCATCACCACCCAGGGCACGATCTCGTCCTCCAGCGTCGCCACCAACATGGCGATCACCGGCGACGGCTTCTTCTCGGTTCAGAAGGCGAGCGGCGTCGTCGACAACGTGCCGGTGTTCGACGGCGTCTCCTATTACACCCGCCGCGGCGACTTCCAGGTCAACGCCAACGGCAACCTCGTCAACGGCGCCGGCTATTACCTGATGGGCGTCGCGGTTGACCCGAAGACCGGCAATCCGACCGGCAGCGTGCCGACCGTGCTGCAATTCCAGAACAACTTCGTCCCGGCGCAGGCGACGACCTCGATCCAATATGCAGCGAACCTGCCGTCCCAGCCGAATACGGTGGCAAGCTCGACGGCAGTCAGCGGCACGCTACTCGCAGCCGGCGGCCTCAACCCGTCCGATTTCGCATCCAATCCGCTGATCATTGGCACGCCGCCCCCGCCCTATGTCAGTGCAGGGGTCTCCGGCGCGGCGGCCACGGGCAATCTGCGCTCGGCCTATACGGCGACAACCGCAACGGGCTCGGTGGCGCTGCTGGACAGCTCTTCAGCCGCGGTCACCAGCGGCACGTCGCTTGATTCCGGCACGAGCCCGCATCTGAACAACACGCTGCTGACCAGCCTCGCTGGCACGCAGATGATTGTCGGCACCCAGACGATCAAGTTTGACGCCACCGTTTCCGGCACCTCGACAGCCAGCAACGTGACCACGATCGGTCTGCTGGGCGGCACCACCTCAAAGATGTCCGACATCCTGAATGCGATCGTGACAGGCGCCGGCGGCGCTCCCGCTGCCGCGTCGATGACATCCAGCGGCAACATCCAGATCACAACCAACACCACGAGCGATATCACGGTTTCCGGCGCAGCGGCTGGCCTGCTCGGCATCAGCAGTGTGACGCGCGGCGGCAACGTGCTGTCGACACCGGCGATCACCGGCTCGACCGTGTTGGGCGGCTCTGCGACGGCTGGCGGTGCGGAAGTCCTCTCATCGGGCTTCGCCGTCAACAATACCATCACTGTGAACGGTCAGACGCTGACCTTCATGGCTTCGGGTGCGTCCGGCGCGAACCAGATCAACATCACCGATGACATCACGACGCTGCTTGGCAAGATCGACGGTCTGAGCGGCGCGACTGGCTCTTCGATCTCCAACGGCGTGATCACACTGCAAACCGGTATTGCCAACCCCACGCTGACGGTGACCAGCAGCAACAGCAGCGCGTTTGCCGCGCTGGGCTTCACGTCAACCGTCACCAAGGCGCGCGGCGGCGGCGGCACCTCCGGTACGGGCACCGTGATCGGCAACGACATTGCCACCTTCACCAAGGAATCGATCAGCGGCGGCGCGGTGACCGCCTACAATGCGGCCGGCACCCCGGTGAACCTGCAATTGCGCTGGGCCAAGACCGACAGCGCGTCGCTGGGCACGGGTCATACCGACACCTGGAATTTGTTCTACCAGACCGATCCGAATGCGACCGGCACGACGGTCGGCTGGGTGAACGCGGGGCAGTCCTTCACCTTTGCCGCCGACGGATCGCTTTCCTCGCCGGCCGGCTCGGGCATCACCCTCAGCAACGTCACCGTCAGCGGGCAATCGCTCGGCTCGGTTGCTCTCAACATTTCCTCGGGCGGCCTGACGCAATACGCGAGCACCAGCGGCGCGGTGACCATCAACACCATCACGCAGAACGGCTACGCGGCCGGTCAGCTCCGTTCGGTCGCCGTCAGCAACAACGGTCTGGTGGTCGGCACCTTCTCCAACGGCCAGAACCTCGACCTCGCGCAGGTGACGCTGTCGCACTTCAACGGCACCAACTATCTCAAGGCGATGGACGGCGGCGCCTATGCCGTGACCGACCAGTCGGGTCCTGCGATCGCCGGTGCCTCGGGCACTATCAGCGGTTCGTCGCTGGAGGGATCCAACACCGACATCGCCGACGAGTTCACCAAGCTGATCGTGACCCAGCAGGCCTATTCGGCCAACACCAAGGTCATCACGACGGCGAACTCGATGGTTCAGGACCTCCTCAACGTGTTGCGCTGATTGGCGCGTAACGTAACCAAAGGCGGCAAGTAAGATGGGTTTGAGTTCAGCCCTTGCCAGTGCGATGAGCGGTCTGCGGGCCAACCAGGCCGCGCTCTCGATCGTCTCCTCGAACGTCGCAAACTCGCAGACGCCGGGTTACGTTGCCCAGACGCCGAACCAGATCGAAGTCACCACCGGTGATTTCGGCTCGACGGCGAAGACGACCGGCGTCAGCCGCGATATCGACAGCTACGTGCAGAACCAGCTGCGCACCGAGACCGGCGGCAGCGGCTATGCCGACCAGATGGCCAACATTCTGAAGCAGCTTCAGAGTGTCTATGGCACGCCCGGCAACAGCGGCACGCTCGAAACCGCGCTGAACAATTTCACCTCTTCGCTCCAGGCGCTCTCGACCAGCGCGGGCTCGTCGTCGGCGCAGACGGTTGCGCTCGGTGCGGCGCAGGCGCTGGCGACGCAGCTCAACGTCACCACCAAGGGCATCCAGTCGCTGCGCTCCAATGTCGAGCAGGATCTCGGCACCTCGTCGCAAGCCGCCAACGCGGCGCTGAACCAGATCGCCGACATCAACACCAAGCTCCAGGGCTTGGCACCGACCGATCCGTCCGCGGCGACGCTGATGGACCAGCGCGACCAGGCCATCAACTCGCTGTCCAAATATGTCGACGTCCGCGTCACCACCGACGGGTCGAACCAGGCCAACATCTACACCACCACCGGCATCCAGCTGGTCGGCGCGGGGCTCGCCTCGCAATTCTCCTTCACGTCAGCCGGGACGCTGGGGGCGACGTCGCTCTACAACGTCGATCCGGCCAAGTCCGGGGTCGGTGCGCTCACCATCAAGCTGCCGAACGGCTCGTCGATCGACGTCGCCGGCAACAACGTTGTCTCCTCCGGCCAGATCGCGGCCGATCTCAAGCTGCGCGACCAGACGCTGGTGCAGGCGCAGAACCAGGTCGACCAGCTCGCCGCGACGATGTCGAGCGCGCTGTCGGACAAGACCACGGCGGGCACCGCTGTCTCCGGCCCGCCCGCCGGCTTCGACATCGATCTTGCCGGCGCGCAGCCGGGCAATACCGTCAACATCACCTATACCGACTCCACCAACACGCAGCGCCAGGTCACGCTGGTGAACGTGACCGATCCCGCGGCGCTGCCGCTGCCGAACGCCACCAACGCCAATCCGATGCAGGTCGGCGTCAATTTTTCCGGCGGCATGGGCGCGATTGCCTCCGCGCTCAACACCGCGCTGTCGGGTTCGCACCTGACGTTCTCCGCCGCCCCGTCGCCGGCGACCGCAACGACGCTGCGCGTCACCGACGACAACAGCGGCCTCGCCAAGATCACTTCGGCGTCGAGCACCAAGACGGTCTCGTCGCTGACCTCGGGCGGTCCGCAGCTGCCGCTGTTCACCGACGGCGGCCAGGCGCTCTATACCGGCGCGATCACGGCATCGGGCTCGCAGATGACCGGCCTTGCCGGCCGCATCGCCGTGAACACGCAGCTCAGCACCGATCCGACCAGGTTGTCGGTTTACAGCACGTCGCCGGTGACGCCCGCCGGCGACACCACGCGCTCGGACTATCTCTACTCGCAGCTCACCACGGCTGTGTATTCCTATTCGCCGCAGACCGGTCTCGGTTCGGCGAGCCAGCCGTTCACCGGCAGCGTCTCGAACTATCTCCAGCAGTTCCTGAGCGTGCAGGCCAACGCCTCGACTCAGGCGACCCAGCTGCAGCAGGGCCAGAGCGTCGTGGTCTCGACGCTGCAGGCCAAGTTCAACTCGACCTCCAGCGTCAATCTGGACTCGGAGATGTCGAACCTGATCCAGCTCCAGAATGCCTACGCCGCCAACGCCCATGTCATGTCGGTGGTGCAGAGCATGATGAATACATTGATCCAGGCTCAAGGGTAATCAGTACAGGGCTCTGAAACATGTCGATCAGCAGCATCAACTACGGCTCGTCAGTCCTCGGCGCGCAGATCCGTAACATCAACCAGCAGCTCACCGACTTGTCGACGCAGCTCTCGACCGGCAAGCTGTCGCAGAACTATTCCGGCATGGGAACCAACGAAGGCTTTGCGATCGCCTCGCGCGCGCAGCTTTCGAACATCGCCGCCTATACCGACACGATCACCAACGTCAACGTCAACATCAATCTCGCCAATACCGCGCTGCAGTCCCTGACGACGATCCGCAATACGGTGCAGACGGGCTCGGCCACCACGGCGCAGGATCTCAACGTCAACGGCCAGACGGTGGCGCAGAACACCGCCGCCGCGCAGTTCGGCTCGATGGTCGGCGTGCTCAACACGCAGTCGGGCAATCGCTACCTGTTCTCAGGGACCGCGTTCAACACGCAGTCGGTCGCCAACGCCGGCGACATCATCAACGGCACCACGACGCAGGCGGGCCTGAAGACCGTCATGGCGGAGCGTCAGGCCGCCGATCTCGGCGCCAACGGCATGGGGCGGCTGGTGCAGTCGACGCTGCCGTCAGGCGCGATCCAGGTGCAGGAGGATTCGGCGACGTCGCCGTTCGGGCTCAAGATCGCGGCCGTCTCCTCGACGCTGACGGGCGCGACCATCACCGGTCCGAGCGGTTCACCGGTGTCGTTCTCGGTCAATCTCAACGGCGTCAATCCGAACAACGGCGACAAGCTCAGCGTGCAGTTCACGCTGCCTGACGGTTCGACCGAGCAGATCGATCTGACGGCGTCCAGCGCGACGCCGACGCCGGTCGGCAGCTTTGCGATAGATCCCGGCAATCCCAATATCATTCCGGCGGTTCCCCCGAACCCGGCCATCACATCGGCGAACCTCAACACCGCGCTGAACACCGCGATCAAGAAGCTCGCCGGCACCTCGCTGGTGGCGGCGTCCGCGGTCGAGGCCGGCGATAATTTCTTCAATACGGACAGCTCGGCGATCGGCGCTGCCAAGACCAGTCAAGCGTCCACGCCGATCGGCGGAACCACCGCGCTGTCAGGCACCTCGCCCTCGGACTCGATTGCGCCCGGCTTCTCGCCGGGCGATACCATCACCGTCAACGGCACGACGCTGAGTTTCGTAGCCTCGGGCGCGACCGGTAACCAGCTCAACGTCACCGACAGTATCCAGACCCTGATGAGCAAGATCGACGCCATCACGGGCACCTCGAAGCCGTCGACCATCCATGGCGGCTCGATCACGATCAATACCGACGACGCCGCAAGCCTGAACATTTCGGGCGGGACTGCAGGCGCCACCGCCGCGCTCGGCGCGCTCGGCTTCGCCTCTACGCCGATTACGGCCACGCAGCCGCCGCTGCGCGTCGACACCAGCAGCTCGCCGGCAAGCTCGGCGACGAGCCTGGTGAACGGCACGGCCACGACCGTGAAATGGTACACCGGCAATGACGGGCCGGGCTCGGCGCGCTCGACCGCGGTGGCGCGGGTGGATGATTCCGTTACGGTGCAATACGGCGCGCAGGCCGACGAGGACGCGATCCGCAAGCAGTTGCAGGCGATCGCCGTATTCGGCACGTTCTCGACCTCGCCGACCGGGCAGTATGCGGGCGGGCAGGTTGCGGCGCTGAGCCTGCGCACGACGCAGGCGCTGACGCCGCAGCCCGGGCAGCAGAAGATCGAGGACATCCAGACCGACATCGCGATGGCGCAGAACACGATGAAGGATGCGACCACGCGCCAGACCCAGGCCAAGGCGCAGCTCCAGACCATCGTCGACCAGGCGGAGTCGGCATCGCCCGACCAGGTCGCCAGCGAAATCCTCTCGCTCCAGAACGCGCTGCAGGCGTCCTACCAGACTACCGCCAATCTCGCGCAGCTCTCGCTGGTCAAGTTCCTGTAAGGACGCATTAAGGCGTCGTTAACCATGCCTCTTTACCTCTTGGTGAGGATTTGAGCGGGGCACGCGGAGCCGTCGATGTCGGACAAGATGCAATTGGTGGTGGCGACGCCCTGCTTCGGCGGGCAGGTGTCGAGCATTTACGCGAGCTCCATCTTCGCGCTCCAGCGCGCGGTGCACGGCATGTCCAACCTCGGGCTCAAGGTGCTGTTGCGGGACGGCGATGCGCTGATCACGCGCGCCCGGGCCAATCTGGTCGCGATGTTCCTGGATGATCCCGATGCGACGCATTTCCTGTTCATCGATGCCGACATCGGCTTCAAGCCGGAGCAGGTGTTCCGGCTGATCGAGTGCGGCGCCGACGTTGTCGCCGGCTGCTATCCGATCAAGCGGGTGAACTGGGACAAGGCGACGCGCGCGATCAAGGCGGGGCGGACCGATGTGACGGCGGCTTCGCTCGACTACGTGCTCGAGATCGAGGATCCCGATCGCATCGTGGTGGTCAACGGCTTCACCCGCGTGCGCTATGCCGGCACCGGTTTCCTGATGATCCGCCGCCAGGCGCTGGAGGCGATGTGCCGCCATCCGGACTATGCCAATCTGCAGTTCTTCCGCGAGCATTCGCATGACTCGCTCGTCACGAGCCCGAACCGCTTCGCCTTGTTCGAATGCATGATCGATCCCGCAACCGGGACCTATCTCTCCGAAGACTTCGCCTTCTGCAAGCGCTGGACTGATATCGGCGGCGAGATCTGGGCCGATATCCAGAGCTCGCTCGACCATGTCGGCCCGTCGGTCTTCCACGGCGACATTGCCTCGCAATTCGCAGCCGTGCCCGCGGCTGCGGCAGCTGACGCGGCGTGAGCCAGTCGGGATGAGCATCGGCGCATCCCGTCTGTCGGACATCGAGCGAGCGTCCGAAGGGGGGGCGCGCTATCGCCTGCGCGATCTCTTCACGCCGTTGGATACGCTGCTCGCCTCCGGCGGAGATCAGCGCCTCGCGCTCGACCCGGAAGAACGCGTCAACGCCTATGGCTGCGCGCCGTCGCCCGAGCCGGAGATCTGGAATTTCGCCTCCTCGACCGCATCGACGATCTCGCAAGCCGCCTATGAGCGCGCTGCGCTGGCGCGCGAGGAACTGGTCCACAAATCGCTGTTTGATGAGGTCGAGATCGCCTTCGACCGGCGCTGCGAGGACATGCGCGATGAGCTGCGCAGTCACTTCCAGCTGCCGCCGCGCGTCGAAATCGTGTTCTCGCCATCGGGTACAGACTCCCAGCTTCATGCCTTGTTCCTGGCCCGCGCCGTACTCGGCGCGCCGCCGGTGACGATCGTGGTCGGCGCCGACCAGACCGGCAGCGGTACGGTGCAGTCCGCGCGCGGGCACCATTTCAGCTCGATGACGGCGAGCGGCATTGCCGTGCGCAAGGACGCCGCGATCGCGGGCCTCGCCGGTGACAGTCTCGCGGTGCCTCTGCTGGACGCCACATCCGGCCTTGGGATGCGTACTGACGCAGATGCGGCGGTCATGCGCGCAATCGAGGACAGCCTCGCGCAAGGCCGGCGCGTTCTGTTGCACATCATGGATTCGTCAAAGCTCGGCTGGCGCGCGCCGAGTGCCGCCTGTCTCGATGAGATCGCGCGGCGCTGGCCGCGCAAGGTTCAGGTCGTCGTCGATGCCTGCCAGGCGCGGCTCGGCCGCCGGCGGCTGCGCTCGTATCTCGATCGCGGCTACATGGTGCTGATGACGGGTTCGAAGTTCTTCGGCGGGCCTGCCTTCAGCGGCGCGCTGCTGGTTCCGAAGGGTCTGTCGCGGGCGCTCGACCGGATCGAAGGGATCGCACCGGGCTTCTTCGACTATGCCGGCCGCTGCGATTGGCCGATGGCGTGGACGGCGCTGCGCTCGCGTTTCGAGCGCCGGCCGAATTTCGGTCAATGGCTGCGCTGGGAAGCCGCGTTGGCCGAAATCGGCAGCTACTACGCCGTGCCCGGCGCGTTCCGCGCCAGGGCGCTTGCCGAGCTTGCATCGGGCATCGACAGCATGATCACATTGTCGCCGTCGCTGCGTGCCGTACCGGCGCCCGTCGACGCTACTGATGCCGATGATGAAGAATTTGTGCAGCCTTCGATCTTTCCGTTCACGCTGCTGCGCAACGGCAAGCCAGTGTCCGTCGCCGACACCAGCGCCGTGCACCGCGCGCTTGCGCGCGACATGAACGATGCCATTGTT
Source organism: Bradyrhizobium sp. T-1 (assembly GCF_053592855.1). NCBI lineage: Bacteria > Pseudomonadati > Pseudomonadota > Alphaproteobacteria > Hyphomicrobiales > Nitrobacteraceae > Bradyrhizobium > Bradyrhizobium sp. T-1. The sequence goes on from NZ_CM132115.1 coordinate 3,105,590, forward strand.
GGCGGTGCCGCGGACCGCCAGGTTGCCGCGCAGCGCTGTCTCGTCGGCCAACCGGTCCGGCTGATGCAGCCGGACGGTGCGCCGCAAGCCGCATTGCGGCTGTGCGTCGGCGCGCGGCTCGTCACCGACGCCTGGTCGGTCGACAGCGTGCAAGCGCAAGCTAATATACAGCACATCCTCGATCGCATCGCCCATGTCCTGGTGAAGATCGAGCTGCTGGTTGACCGTACCGCCGCCGCGCCGGCGTAGCCCGTATTCGAGGTGTGAGATGTTGCATCCGCTTGCCGCGCCGAATTATGCCGACCGTATCGGCTTTGCGCAGTTGACGCGCCAGGCGTTCGAAGGCGTCGATCTGCATCCGTTGCGCGATCAGCTGCTGGCGCGGATTGCGGATGGAACGGCGCAAGCGGGCGAGGGGCTGGATCTGTCGTTGATTGCCCAGCTGATGGGCGAGAAGGAAGCCGGGCTCGTGATTCAGTCCGAAGTGCTCTCCTTCCATCAACTGTTTCGCACACCCGCCGCAGGACCAAAGCCTGGCTTGCGCGTGCTTGCACTTGCGGCCGACATCGACATGGGCGGCAACACGCCGATCGAATTCCTGCTCGAGGGCTCCGACATCGAGCTCCTGACACTCTATGTGACCAAGGACAAAGGTCTGCCGGAAACGCTGCCCGAGCACGACGTTGCCATCGTGGTCGCATCCGATTCCGAGGAATGCCGCGAAGCGCTCGCGTTGATCGAAAAGGCCGCGCCGCGCTGGCCGCGGCGGCTTCTCAATCGCCCCGAGCTGATCGGCAATCTCGATCGCGACAAATTGTTCCGATTGTTGGCCGGTATCCCCGGCCTCGACATTCCCGTGACCGCTCACGCGACGCGCGCGCAATTGTCGGCTCTCGCGGAAGGACGGATTGCCTGCGCCGAGATCACGGGCGAACTGCATTTTCCGATGATCGCGCGGCCACGCGGTACGCATGCCGGTGTCGGACTTGCTAAACTCGACGATGCTCCCGCGCTCGCGGCCTATCTCGCCGAACGCCAGGAGCAGGATTTTTTCGTCGCGCGTTTCGTCGACTACGCGAGCCCGGACGGACTCTATCGCAAGTTCCGGCTCACCATGGTCGACGGCAAGCCGTATGCCTGCCACATGGCGATCGCCGATCGCTGGGACATCTGGTATCTCAACGCCTACATGGCGTTCAGCGAAGAGAAGCGCGCTGAAGAAGCTGTTTTCATGCAGGACTTCGATCGTGCCTTTGCCGCGCGCCATAGACACGCGCTCGACGAAATGAGCCGGCGCGTCGGTCTCGATTATTTCATCGTCGATTGCGCCGAGAACCAGAATGGCGATCTTCTGGTGTTCGAGGCGGACAACACCGCAGTCGTGCACAACATGGATTCGCCGGTCGTGTTTCCATACAAGCCGCCGCAGATGCGCAAGATCTTTGCCGCGTTCACCGCGATGCTATCACGGCATGCCAAGACGACTGACAAGACGGCCGACAGGCGGGCGTGGGGAGTGCAGCATGAATGAGATCGTCCGTAATACGCAGACCTCCGCCACGAACGGATCGCTCGATCCGCAGGACTGGAGCGAGTTTCGTACGCTTGCCCATCGCATGCTGGACGAGGCGATCGACGGCATCGCTAATGTTCGCGGGCGTCCGGTGTGGCAGCCGATCCCCGATGAGGTTCGCGCGGCGGTTCGAACCGGCGTGCCGCGCGAGGCAGCCGATCTCGCCGAGGTCTATCGTGAATTTTCCGAGCATATTGCGCCTTACGCGACCGGCAATGTTCATCCCGGCTTCATGGGCTGGGTGCATGGCGGTGGCACAGCGGTCGGCATGATCGCAGAGATGCTTGCGGCGGGTCTCAATGCCAATCTCGGCGGACGTGATCACATGCCGATCGAGGTCGAGCGCCAGATCGTCGAGTGGATGCGCGGCCTGTTCGGCTTTCCACAGGGCGCAAGCGGCATCTTCGTCACCGGCACGTCGATGGCCAATCTGATGGCGGTGCTGGTGGCGCGTACGAGCGCGCTCGGCGCGTTGGCGCGTCAACACGGCATCGGCAACGACGGCACGCTGCTTACGGCCTACGCGTCGAAAGCCGCGCACGGCTGCATCTCCCGCGCGATGGACATCGCCGGGTTCGGCACCGATGCGCTGCGCAAGATCGATGTCGATTCCGATCATCGCATCGACGTCGCCGCGCTGCGAGCGCAGATTGCGATCGATCGCGAGGTCGGCTTCAGGCCGTTCCTCGTCACAGCGTCTGCCGGTACCGTCGACATTGGTGCAATCGATCATCTCAAGGCAATCGCCGATTTGTGCCGCGAGGAGGGGATCTGGTTTCACGTTGACGGCGCCTTCGGCGCGCTCGCGATCCTCTCGCCCGAGCTTGCGCCGCTGCTCGACGGCATTGAGCTTGCGGATTCGATCGCGCTCGACTTTCACAAGTGGGGGCAGGTACCTTATGACGCCGGGTTCCTGCTGGTGCGCGACGGCGAACGTCATCGGCAGGCCTTTGCGCAGCCGGCGGCCTATCTGAGCCGCGAGGCGAGGGGGCTTGCAGCCGGCGCCGTATGGCCATGCGATCTCGGTCCGGATCTGTCGCGCGGTTTCCGCGCGCTGAAGACGTGGTTCACGCTGAAGACATTCGGCACCGATCGGCTGGGGGCGGTTATCGCGCGGAGCTGCGCGCTGGCAAAATACCTGGAGACGCGCGTGCTCGCCGAGCCGCGGCTCGAGCTGCTCGCGCCGGTCAATCTCAACATCGTCTGCTTCCGCTATCGCGCTGGCGATGCGGTGAATCGGGAAGTTGTCGCCGATGTCCAGGAGTCCGGCATCGCCGCGCCGTCGGGTACGACGCTGGATGGCAAGTTCGCGATCCGCGCCGCGATTGTCAATCATCGCACCGCGGAGACGGACATCGACGCGCTGGTGTCGGCGGTGATCAAGTTCGGTGCGAAGCGAACCGGCGGAGTGATCGAGGTCGAGGCGCCGCCGCTCGCGACGCAGTGATCGTCATCGGCTGAAACAACGACGGCCCCGGAGATGATCCGGGGCCGTCGTCGTTCAGGCGAAAGCGCTTCGATCAGGCCGCGGTGCTGACGTCGGTCTTGCCCGGCTCAGTCTTGGCATCATTCTTGGGATGAGTGGACTCGAACTGCTCACGCAGCTTGTCCTCGTAGGCAATCAGCTTGCGGGCGTCCTTCAGGGCCCGGTAGAGATCGCCGCTCATGATGTTGTTGTTGATGCTTTCGATGATCGGCCAGGCGCTGGGCACGGCAGTGATGATGTCGCGCACCAGGTTGAAATAGGTGCCGTGCTGGCTCTGCGGATCCGGCGAGATGTACATCAGCTGGACGGCCAGATAGACGAGCTTGGCCGGCGTATCGGCGGTCTCGGGCGTGAGGATGTCGCGCTCACGCAGGATCGGCACGTTGTCGCCGTCGATCAGAAGACGGGCGCGCTGGTCGGTGTTGGTGATGACGCAGTTCCCGACAATGATGCGTTCGTGCGGCCTGAGCTCGACCTTGAGGGCCATTTTGCCTGTTCTCCATCAACGCTTTCGTAACCGAGCGTGAGTTGTGGCGGATCAGGGCGCAATACTCCCTCAACATTAGTTAACGAGTTCTAAATCCAGGCCCCCGCCAGAGAAAAACTCAATCTTTTCAATCTCGAAGTTGCCCCGCGGGGCATCGCCGCCGCTGCGTCGCTGAGCCGAATCACGCTGCGACTCAGCGAAAGCGCCGGTTTCATTTCATGCTTCGTTAGATTCTCGGAGCCACGGTCCGCCGGTCGCTGGGTCAATCAAGATCCCAGGACGCGTAACAGTAGCGTCGTTTACCAGAAAGGTAACACCCAATGTCCGGTATCGTTCTCTCCGCGTCGGTTCGTCAGAACCTCCTCTCCCTCCAGTCCACCGCTGATCTTCTCGCCACCACGCAGAACCGTCTGTCGACCGGCAAGAGCGTCAACTCGGCCCTGGACAATCCGACCAACTTCTTCACCGCCCAGTCGCTCGACAACCGCGCCAGCGACATCAACAACCTGCTCGACAACATCGGCAACGGCGTTCAGGTGCTGCAGGCTGCCAACACTGGCATCACCTCGCTGCAGAAGCTCGTCGACAGCGCCAAGTCGATCGCCAACCAGGCGCTGCAGACCACCGTCGGTTACTCCACCAAGTCCAACGTCTCCACCACGATCTCAGGTGCGACGGCGGCTGACTTGCGCGGCACCACGTCCTTTGCCAGCGCGACCGCGCTCAGCAACGTGCTGTACAGCGGTGCGGCCGGCGGTACGACCGCTGCGACCTCGAGCTCCACGCTGGGCAGCGCTGCGCAGGGCAGCTTCACGGCTGCTGCGGCGGTGAAGGCCGCCGACGGCTCGACCAACCTGTCGGGTACGGCGACCCTGATCGGCACCGGCGGTGCTGCGACCGTGATCGGCTCCTCGCCGGCGGACGGCGATGTGCTCACCGTCAACGGCCACACCATCACGTTCCGTGCCGGCAGCGCGCCGACCGGCACCTCGATCCCGACCGGCTCGGGTGTCAACTCGGCCGGCGACAGCAGCATCCTCACCGACGGCAACGGCAACTCGACCGTCTATCTCGGCACCACGGGTGCTCCGGTCGCAACCGTCAACGACCTCTTGAGTGCGATCGACCTCGCCAGCGGGGTGCAGACCGCCTCGATCAGCAGCACCGGTGTTGCCACTATCGGCGTAGCTTCCGGCACCGCGACCGCGTCGTCCATCGCTGCCGGTGTCGCGACGATCAAGAGCTCGACGGGTGCTGACCTCAGCATCACCGGCAAGGCCGACTTCCTGAAGTCGCTGGGCCTCTCCAGTGCGACGGGCAGCGGCAACGCCGTCTTCACGGTGACGCGCACGACGACGTCCGGCTCGCTGGGTTCGCTGGTCCAGGACGGTTCGACCCTCAACGTCGACGGTCACGTGATCACGTTCAAGAACGCGCCGATCCCGGGCTCGACCAATGCGCCGGCGGTCCCGAGCGGCTTCGGTGCCAGCGGCAACGTCCTCACCGACGGCAACGGCAACTCGACGGTCTATCTGCAGGCCGGCTCGGTCGCCGACGTGCTGAAGGCGATTGACTTCGCGACGGGCGTGCAGACCTTCACGCTGAACGGCAGCGGCGGTGGTACGCTCGCGACCGCCTCGGGCCAGATCGCCTCGTCGATCAACGCCTCCGGCCAGCTCAAGCTGTCCACCGGCGTCAACGCCGACCTGTCGGTCACCGGCACGGGCAACGCCCTGTCCGCGCTCGGCCTGGCCGGCAACACCGGCAGCGCGACCGCGTTCACCGCGGCCCGCACCTCCGGCGTCGGCGGCATCAGCGGCAAGACCTTGACCTTCTCCTCCTTCAACGGCGGCACGGCGGTCAACGTCACCTTCGGCGACGGCACCAACGGTACGGTCAAGACGCTCGATCAGCTCAATAGCTCGCTCCAGGCCAACAACCTGACGGCGACGATCGACGCCAACGGCCTGCTGACGGTCTCGACGACGAACGACTATGCGTCCTCGACCATCGGTTCGAGCAGCGCAGGTGGTTCGATCGGCGGCACGCTCACAACGGCGCTGACGTTCTCGACGGCTTCCAGCCCCGTCCAGGACACGGTTGCCCAGACGGCCCGCGCCAACCTGGTGTCTCAGTACAACAACATCCTGAGCCAGATCGACTCGACCTCGCAGGACTCCTCGTTCAACGGCGTCAACCTGCTGAACGGCGACCAGCTCAAGCTGACGTTCGACGAGACCGGCAAGTCGAGCCTGAACATCACCGGCGTGACCTACAACTCCAAGGGTCTGGGCCTTGCCTCGTTGACCAGCGGTGTCGACTTCATCGACAACTCCGCGACCAACAAGGTGCTGTCCAACCTGAACGCCGCGTCGAGCACGCTGCGCTCGGAAGCTTCGACCCTCGGTTCGAACCTCTCGGTCGTGCAGGTGCGTCAGGACTTCAACAAGAACCTGATCAACGTGCTGCAGACCGGCTCGTCGAACCTGACCTTGGCCGACACCAACGTCGAGGCGGCCAACAGCCAGGCGCTGTCGACCCGCCAGTCGATCGCGGTCTCCGCGCTGTCGCTGGCCAACCAGTCGCAGCAGAGCGTGCTCCAGCTGCTCCGCTAACAAGCGGCAGACATCGCAAGCAAGATCTGGCGGCGGGGCTTCGGCCCCGCCGCTTTCTTTTTGCGTCGGCATCGGAGTGCCACTCGCCCTGATGGGGAAGATGGCTTTCAAATGCTTCGAATTGCCCACTGTGAGTTATGGTTGACAAGTGGCAAACGCCTTGCCGCTGTACCAAAAAGCATCATCCGATCATGACGATACAAATGGGCTCGATCCCGCGGCGATCGCTCACATGGTGAATCCGCGCAAGGACCCGCGCGACACGCTTCATGCTTTGTTAGCCGTCTACGTTCACCGTCCCGGCATCGATTAATCCTAATCGAAGTTTGTTGCGTTGCGTACCAGAAGGGTAACACTCAATGTCCGGTATCGTTCTTTCGTCTTCGGTTCGTCAGAACCTGTTGTCTCTCCAGTCCACCGCTGATCTTCTCGCCACCACACAGAGCCGCTTGTCGACCGGCAAGAGCGTCAACTCGGCCCTGGACAATCCGACCAACTTCTTCACCGCCCAGTCGCTCGACAACCGCGCCAGCGACATCAACAACCTGCTCGATGGCATCGCCAACGGCGTGCAGGTGCTGCAGGCTGCCAACACCGGCATCACCTCGCTCCAGAAGCTGATCGACAGCGCGAAGTCGATCGCCAACCAGGCGCTGCAGACCACCGTCGGTTACTCCACCAAGTCCAACGTCTCCACCACGATCTCAGGTGCGACGGCGGCTGACTTGCGCGGCACCACGTCCTTTGCCAGCGCGACCGCGCTCAGCAACGTGCTGTACAGCGGTGCGGCCGGCGGTACGACCGCTGCGACCTCGAGCTCCACGCTGGGCAGCGCCGCGCAGGGCAGCTTCACGGCTGCTGCGGCGGTGAAGGCCGCCGACGGCTCGACCAACCTGTCGGGTACGGCGACCCTGATCGGCACCGGCGGTGCTGCGACCGTGATCGGCTCCTCGCCGGCGGACGGCGATGTGCTCACCGTCAACGGCCACACCATCACGTTCCGTGCCGGCAGCGCGCCGACCGGCACCTCGATCCCGACCGGCTCGGGTGTCAACTCGGCCGGCGACAGCAGCATCCTCACCGACGGCAACGGCAACTCGACCGTCTATCTCGGCACCACGGGTGCTCCGGTCGCAACCGTCAACGACCTCTTGAGTGCGATCGACCTCGCCAGCGGGGTGCAGACCGCCTCGATCAGCAGCACCGGTGTTGCCACTATCGGCGTAGCTTCCGGCACCGCGACCGCGTCGTCCATCGCTGCCGGTGTCGCGACGATCAAGAGCTCGACGGGTGCTGACCTCAGCATCACCGGCAAGGCCGACTTCCTGAAGTCGCTGGGCCTCTCCAGTGCGACGGGCAGCGGCAACGCCGTCTTCACGGTGACGCGCACGACGACGTCCGGCTCGCTGGGTTCGCTGGTCCAGGACGGTTCGACCCTCAACGTCGACGGTCACGTGATCACGTTCAAGAACGCGCCGATCCCGGGCTCGACCAATGCGCCGGCGGTCCCGAGCGGCTTCGGTGCCAGCGGCAACGTCCTCACCGACGGCAACGGCAACTCGACGGTCTATCTGCAGGCCGGCTCGGTCGCCGACGTGCTGAAGGCGATTGACTTCGCGACGGGCGTGCAGACCTTCACGCTGAACGGCAGCGGCGGTGGTACGCTCGCGACCGCCTCGGGCCAGATCGCCTCGTCGATCAACGCCTCCGGCCAGCTCAAGCTGTCCACCGGCGTCAACGCCGACCTGTCGGTCACCGGCACGGGCAACGCCCTGTCCGCGCTCGGCCTGGCCGGCAACACCGGCAGCGCGACCGCGTTCACCGCGGCCCGCACCTCCGGCGTCGGCGGCATCAGCGGCAAGACCTTGACCTTCTCCTCCTTCAACGGCGGCACGGCGGTCAACGTCACCTTCGGCGACGGCACCAACGGCACGGTCAAGACGCTCGATCAGCTCAATAGCTCGCTCCAGGCCAACAACCTGACGGCGACGATCGACGCCAACGGCCTGCTGACGGTCTCGACGACGAACGACTATGCGTCCTCGACCATCGGTTCGAGCAGCGCAGGTGGTTCGATCGGCGGCACGCTCACCACGGCACTGACGTTCTCGACGGCTTCCAGCCCCGTCCAGGACACGGTTGCCCAGACGGCCCGCGCCAACCTGGTCAACCAGTACAACAACATCCTCCAGCAGATCGACTCGACTGCGCAGGACTCCTCGTTCAACGGCGTCAACCTGCTGAACGGCGACCAGCTCAAGCTGGTGTTCGACGAGACCGGCAAGTCGAGCCTCAGCATCACCGGCGTGACCTACAATTCCAAGGGTCTGGGCCTTGCCTCGTTGACCAGCGGTGTCGACTTCATCGACAACTCCGCGACCAACAAGGTGCTGACCAACCTGAACGCGGCGTCGAGCACGCTGCGCTCGGAAGCTTCGGCTCTGGGTTCGAACCTGACGATCGTGCAGGTGCGTCAGGACTTCAACAAGAACCTGATCAACGTGCTGCAGACCGGCTCGTCGAACCTGACCTTGGCCGACACCAACGTCGAGGCGGCCAACAGCCAGGCGCTGTCGACCCGCCAGTCGATCGCGGTCTCCGCGCTGTCGCTGGCCAACCAGTCGCAGCAGAGCGTGCTCCAGCTGCTCCGCTAACAAGCGGCAGACATCGCAAGCAAGATCTGGCGGCGGGGCTTCGGCCCCGCCGCTTTGTTTTGTTCGCCAATCGGTATTCGAGGAGGCGGAGAGCGATCGAAAAAGTAACCAGCGGTTATGGTTAATGGAGCGTAAGCGCGCGGAATCGCCAATGATTTCAGACTGATTGCGACACCGTCTAGCGCGCCGCAATGCTTTATGGTGAACCGGCGCTTATGAGAGTGACGTTCGTTTCACCCTTTGTTAGCCATGTCCGCGCACCCTGTGGCCGTCACTCGATCCAGAAGCGATCGAACGAAGACGCGTAAGCCAGAAGGGTAAGAGTCATGTCCGGTATTGTTCTCTCTGCGTCGGTTCGTCAGAACCTCCTCTCTCTCCAGTCCACCGCCGATCTTCTCGCCACCACACAGAACCGTCTGTCGACCGGCAAGAGCGTCAACTCGGCCCTGGACAATCCGACCAACTTCTTCACCGCCCAGTCGCTCGACAACCGCGCCAGCGACATCAACAACCTCCTCGATGGCATCGCCAACGGCGTGCAGGTGCTGCAGGCTGCCAACACCGGCCTGACCTCGCTGCAGAAGCTGATCGACAGCGCGAAGTCGATCGCCAACCAGGCGCTGCAGACCACCGTCGGTTACTCCACCAAGTCCAACGTCTCCACCACGATCTCCGGTGCGACGGCGGCTGATTTGCGCGGCACGACCTCCTATGCCAGCGCCACCGCAGCCAGCAACGTGCTCTACACGGGTGCGGCGGGCGGTACGACCGCTGCCACCTCCGGCTCCACGCTGGGCAGCGCCGCGCAGGGCAGCTTCACGGCTGCTGCGGCGGTGAAGGCCGCCGACGGCTCGACCAACCTGTCGGGTACGGCGACCCTGATCGGCACCGGCGGTGCTGCGACCGTGATCGGCTCCTCGCCGGCGGACGGCGATGTGCTCACCGTCAACGGCCACACCATCACGTTCCGTGCCGGCAGCGCGCCGACCGGCACCTCGATCCCGACCGGCTCGGGTGTCAACTCGGCCGGCGACAGCAGCATCCTCACCGACGGCAACGGCAACTCGACCGTCTATCTCGGCACCACGGGTGCGCCGGTCGCAACCGTCAACGACCTCTTGAGTGCGATCGACCTCGCCAGCGGCGTGCAGACCGCCTCGATCAGCAGCACCGGCGTTGCCACTATCGGCGTGGCTTCCGGCACCGCGACCCCGTCGTCCATCGCTGCCGGTGTCGCGACGATCAAGAGCTCGACGGGTGCTGACCTCAGCATCACCGGCAAGGCCGACTTCCTGAAGTCGCTGGGTCTCACCAGTGCGACGGGTGGCGGCAATGCGGTCTTCACGGTGACGCGCACAACGACGTCCGGCTCGCTGGGTTCGCTGATCCAGGACGGCTCGTCCCTCAACGTCGACGGTCACGTGATCACGTTCAAGAACGCGCCGATCCCGGGCTCGACCAATGCGCCGGCGGTTCCGAGCGGCTTCGGTGCCACCGGTAACGTCCTCACCGACGGCAACGGCAACTCGACGGTCTATCTGCAGGCCGGTACGGTCGCCGACGTGCTGAAGGCGATCGACTTCGCGACGGGCGTGCAGACCTTCACGCTGAACGGCAGTGGCGGTGGCACGCTCGCGACCGCGGTCGGCCAGGCTCCGTCGACGATCAACACCTCCGGCCAGCTCAAGCTGTCCACCGGCATCAACGCCGACCTGTCGATCACCGGCACGGGCAATGCCTTGTCCGCGCTCGGCCTGGCCGGCAACACCGGCAACGCGACCGCCTTCACTGCGGCGCGCACCTCCGGCATCGGCGGCATTGCCGGCAAGACCTTGACCTTCACCTCCTTCAACGGCGGCACGGCGGTCAACGTCACCTTCGGCGACGGCACCAACGGTACGGTCAAGACGCTCGATCAGCTCAACACGCAGCTTCAGGCCAACAACCTGGCGGCGACGATCGATGCCAACGGCTTGCTGACCATCACCGCCTCCAACGACTACGCGTCCTCGACGATCGGCTCGACCGCTGCGGGCGGTGCGATCGGCGGCACGCTCACCACGGCGCTGACGTTCTCGACGGCTTCCACTCCCGTCCAGGATGCTGTTGCGCAGACGGCCCGTGCCAACCTGGTGTCTCAGTACAACAACATCCTGAACCAGATCGACACGACCTCGCAGGACTCCTCGTTCAACGGCGTCAACCTGCTGAACGGCGATCAGCTCAAGCTGGTGTTCGACGAGACCGGCAAGTCGAGCCTGAACATCACCGGCGTGACCTACAACTCCAAGGGTCTGGGCCTTGCCGCGCTGACCGTCGGTGTCGACTTCATCGACAACGCCGCGTCCAACAAGGTGCTGACCAACCTGAACGCCGCGTCGAGCACGCTGCGCTCGGAGGCTTCGAGCCTCGGTTCGAACCTCTCGGTCGTGCAGATCCGCCAGGACTTCAACAAGAACCTGATCAACGTGCTGCAGACCGGCTCGTCGAACCTGACCTTGGCCGACACCAACGTCGAGGCGGCCAACAGCCAGGCGCTGTCGACCCGCCAGTCGATCGCGGTCTCCGCGCTGTCACTGGCCAACACCTCGCAGCAGAGCGTGCTCCAGCTGCTCCGCTAATAATACACTGAAATACCTCAATAAAACCGGGTGGCGGGGCTTTTGCCCCGCCGCTCTTTTTTGCGTTCGGAGGCAGGGAAGGGCGTACACCAGCCATTAACCGTATCCCTTAAACCGGCGTTAACCATACTTTAAAGGACAGCCCCTAAAACTGGACCAAAGCCCGCTTCCAGACCCGCGCGGCCGATTCGTATCCGGTTCAAGAGGAAGACTCGCCAATGTCCAACATCGTTCTCTCGGCGTCCGTTCGCCAGAACCTGTTGTCGCTGCAGTCGACGGCCGACTTGCTGGCCACGACGCAGGAGAGGCTGTCGACCGGCAAGAAGGTCAACACGGCGCTCGACAATCCCACCAACTTCTTCACGGCGCAGGGGCTGGACAACCGGGCGAGCGACATCAGCAACCTCCTGGACGGCATCAACAACGGTGTGCAGGTGCTGCAGGCGGCCAATACCGGCATCACCTCGCTCCAGAAGCTGATCGACTCCGCGAAATCGATTGCCAACCAGGCGCTCCAGACCACGGTCGGCTACTCCACCAAGTCCAACGTCTCGACCACGATCCCAGGTGCGACACCGGCGGATCTGCGCGGCACGACCTCTTATGCGAGCGCGACCGCCAACAGCAACGTGCTCTATACCGGCGCGGCCGGCGGTGTCACACCGGTGACGGCGGCGGCGGCGCTTGGCGCCTCGCTGGGTTCGACCGCCGGTACGCTGGTCGGTGGCACCACGACTGCTGCCGACGGCAGCACCGCGCTCAGCGGCACGGCCACGCTGCTCGGCACCACCACGTCCAGCACGTTCAGCGCGCCGCCCGCGGATGGGGACACCATAACCGTGAACGGCAAGACCATCACCTTCCGTACCGGTCCCGCTCCGACGACACAGCCGACCGGTTGGGGCCTCAATGCCAGCGGAAGCATTGCCACCGACGGCAACGGCAACTCGATCGTTTATGAAGGAACGGCGGCTGCGCCAAAGGCAACCGTCAACGACGTGCTCAGCGCGATCGACCTTGCCAGCGGCGTCAAGACTGCGACGATCAGCGCCGGTGCTGCCACGATCGCGACCAGCGGCGCGACAGTCGGTACGGTCCAGACGCCATCTTCCATCGGTGCAGGCGGCGCAATCACGCTGAAGAGCTCGACCGGCGCCGATCTGAGCGTGACGGGCAAGGCCGACTTCCTCAACAAGCTCGGCTTGACCAACGCGACCGGCGCGGGCAATGCCAGTGTCACCGCGAACCGGTCGACGACCGCCGGCTCGCTGGGCACCCTCGTCCAGGATGGCTCGACCCTGAACGTCGACGGCCATACCATCACCTTCAAGAACGCGCAGACCCCGCAGTCGGCATCCAGCGTAGCCACCGGCTATGGTGTCAGCGGCAACGTCGTCACCGACGGCAACGGCAACTCGACGGTCTACCTGCAGAGCGCGAACCTGACCGACCTGCTCAATTCGATCGACCTGGCCACCGGCGTCAAGACCGCCAGCCTCTTCAACGGCGCCGCCACGCTCTCCACCACGTCGGGCCAGATCCCGTCGTCGGTGAATTCGAGCGGCCAGCTCTCGATCTCGACCGGCATCAACGCCGACCTCTCGATCACCGGCACCGGCAACGCGCTCAGCGCATTCGGTCTCAGCGGCAACACCGGAACGGCGACGGCGTTCAGCGCGGCGCGCACCTCGGGCGTCGGCGGCGTCAGCGGCAAGACCCTGACCTTCACCTCCTTCAACGGCGGCACGCCGGTCAACGTCACCTTCGGCGACGGTACCAACGGTACGGTCAAGACCCTCGACCAGCTCAACGTCCAGCTTCAGGCCAACCACCTGACCGCGACGATCGATGCCAACGGCGTGCTGACGGTCACCACCGTCAACGAATACGCGTCCTCGACGCTCGGCTCGTCCACTGCAGGCGGCGCGGTCGGCGGCACGCTCACCAGCGTGCTCGCCTTCACCACCGCGCAGCCGCCGGTTCAGGATCCCGTCGCGCAGACCGCGCGTTCGAGCCTGGTCAGCCAGTTCAACAACATCCTGGCGCAGATCGACACGACCTCGCAGGACTCCTCGTTCAACGGCGTCAATCTGCTGAACGGCGACACGCTGAAGCTGGTCTTCAACGAGACCGGCAGCTCCACGCTCGGCATCAACGGTGTGGTGTTCAATGCGGCGGGTCTCGGGCTCAGCAATCTCGTGCCCGGCACGGACTTCATCGACAATGGCGCGACCAACAAGGTCCTCCAGAGCCTGAACGCTGCTTCGAGCACGCTGCGCTCGGAAGGCTCTTCGCTCGGTTCGAACCTCTCGATCGTGCAGGTGCGCCAGGACTTCTCGAAGAACCTGATCAACGTGCTGCAGACGGGCTCGTCCAACCTGACACTTGCCGATACCAACGAGGAAGCGGCCAACAGCCAGGCGCTGTCGACCCGCCAGTCGATCGCGGTCTCCGCGCTGTCGCTGGCCAACCAGTCGCAGCAGAGCGTGTTGCAGCTGCTCCGCTAATTCGGAAAGCGCAGAACCAAATCTTGAGTCGGAGTGGCGGGGCTAATGCTCCGCCGTTCTTTTGAGGGAGTTCGCTAAGACAAGATTAGCTGAGATCGATGCGCATGATGCAGTGCAAGTTTACAGCTTGCGTCCGCGCATTTAGCCTCGCGCTCATGAAGACTCCGACCCGTAATAATGCGGAGTGCTTCCAAGCGCACACGTAAGCAAATCTTAAGCGGTGATGCATAGGGTTGGGAAAGAAATCCTTAAGTCCGTTCAACGGGCTAGGAAGCTTCCAAGGTGTGATTGATGTCGAATTCTGCTGCCTCGGCCTACGCGCGTGTTGCAACGACCACCGCATCTCCTCGCGACATCGAGGCGCAGACTCTGCTGAAGGCCGCCAACAAGCTCCAGGACGCGGTCAACAACGCTGACCCATTCAGCGAGCAGACCACGCAGGCGCTGATGTTCAATCGCAAGCTCTGGACCATCTTCCTCAGCGAAGCGATGCGCGAAAACAACCCGCAGCCGATCGACGTCCGGCAGAAGATTGCCAACATCAGCGTGTTCGTGCTGAGCCAGACGGCGGCGCTGCAGATGAGCCCGCAGTTCGATCACTTCCGTCCGCTGATCGAGATCAACCGCAACATTGCCGCTGGTCTGTCCGGCCGGCCGTGACGGAGACTCGTGATGTCCGACATCATGAGCATCCTGTCCACCGCTTATAAGTCCAACGTCCTCTCGAGCACGTCGGGCTCATCCAAATATGTTGCGGTGGACTCGTCGCTGTACCAGGGCAACTGGAGCGGCACCTACGCCGACGGCAAGACGTTCTCGCTCAACATCTCGCAGGTCAGCGGCTTCCGCGCGCAGATCCACTATCAGAGCGGCGGGACGTCGCAGTACCAACAGGTGCTGATCAAGGATTCGTCGTTCCGCTTCGGCAACACGAAGTTCACGTTGACCGATACCGGCAAGGCGCAGGTCAAGAACGTCGTCACGGATCCCGCGACCGGCTCGAGCTATCTCGACACCGCCCAAGCCACGCTCGACAGCTGATCGGCTGGCGTCTTTAAGCGCTGAGGTCCGTGTTGAGCGGCCGCGAGGGCTCCGACTTCAAATCCAGTGCGTGGAAATAGGCTCGCCGGCGCAGCATCGCTTCGTCCGGGAACTGATTGACGACCGCGTCGGTCTTGTCGTTGACGACCTGGAAGACCATGGATGCAGCCGCCTGGTCGAACACGACTTGGCGCGAGATGCTCTCGTTGCTGCTCTGCAGATCGTTGCGCACGGGCGCAGCCGTATCGCTGGCGGCGACCGTCTGGCTCACCGGCAAATCGGTTTGCACCGCATCGTTCGCCGCCGAATTCGACGTCGTGACGATCTGTACGGGGGCCGGTATCCCCACCGGCCTGATGCTGAAATCTGTACTCATGGCAGCCTCCTGGTTGCCTTACGTGAGTCAAATCCCAACCCCTCTCAATACGCAACCATGGAACACCAGGATTGAACACCCGGTAAGGAAACGTGCCTAACCGCGCGACGCTTTCGCCGCGCGGTTTTTCGTAAAATTGGAGGCAGTATTCGTTAAGCGCTCAGAGCGAACGGCTGACCGCGAGCGGGGTAATGTGGCGCGGGCCGGGAGTCGCACGGCGTCCCGCCGCGGTGTAGGTGTTCGGCACGTTGCGCTTTTGGATCTCGGCATTGACGCCGCGCACGACGCTTTCGGAGACCGCATGCGCGGTCGCGAGCACGGTGAGATTGACCTGGAGCATGGCGCGAAAGGCGTCGTGATGGCGATGCAGCGTCGAGAGCAGCTCGGGTGCGGATTTCGCGAGCTTGTCCTGGTTTGCCTTCAACTGGCTGACGGCGGCGACATAGCGCCGCGATAGCTCCTGCTTCTGGCTCTCGAGCGTCATCGCCTCGCGGACCTTGCCGGCGCGGACCAGCTCGGTCTCGCGCTCGATCAGGCCGAGCAGAGCGCTCATCGCGTCCATCAGGTCTTCGGCAAGCTTGCGCGCCTCGGCGCTGGCCGGCGTGTTGTTCGTGCGTTGCGCAGGCATCGGCTGACGTGACGCGTTGAAGTGGTTCATCTCGTTTGACCTTATGCCGTCCGGAGAGTGGTTTTGGCCTGCTGCATGATCAGGGTACGGTAGACGTCGCGGGCGACACCGACGCCGCCGGCGCTGGCGAAATTCTTGGAATATTGCTCGGTCAGCATCGAGCGCCACACGCCGGTGCCCGGCGTATCGCCGAACGGGCCTTCGCCCTTCAGGCCCGAGGTCATCTGCGCGAACATGCTGTTGAGGAACATGCCCTCGAAGTCGGTGGCGGTCTTCTGCGCCTTGGCTTGTTGCTGCGGCGAGACCTTCTGAAGTGCCGCGGCGAGCTCAAAGTCGGGCCGGCCGTTGCGGCTTTCCACGGAGAAAGCAGGATTTGAGGAGAGGGCCGCGGAGACGACGCGCGCGGTGTTGAGCATCCCGGTCTGCATCACATCACCTCGATGTCGGCTTCGATCGCACCCGCCGCCTTGATCGCCTGAAGGATGCTGATCAGATCGCGCGGGCCGATGCCGAGGCCGTTGAGGCCGTCGACAAGCTGCTGGAGCGAGACGCCGTCCTTGACGACTGCGAATTTCTTGCCGTCCTCGGTGACACCGACGCTGGAGCGCGGTGTGACCACGGTGCGGCCCCGCGACAGGGGGTTGGGCTGGCTCACCTGCGGGCTCTCGGAGATCGTGACCGTGAGATTGCCCTGCGCGACCGCAACCGTCGCGACGCGGACGTCGCGGCCCATCACGATGATGCCGGAACGTTCGTCGATGATGATCTTGGCGGCGAGATCCGGATCGACCTGAAGCTGCTCGATCTCGGTCAGGAACGCGACGACGTTGCCCTTGAACTCCGGCGGGATCGTCAGCTGTACCGTCGAAGGATCGATCGGTTCGGCGCTCTTGACGCCAAGATAGTCGTTGATGGCGGCCGCAATGCGCTTGGCGGTGGTGAAGTCGGCATTGCGCAGGGCGAGCCGCACGTTCGGCAGGCGGTTCAACGCGAACTCGATCTCGCGCTCGATGATGGCGCCGTTGGCGATGCGGCCCACGGTCGGAACGCCGCGCACGATTTTCGCCGCTTCGCCCTCGGCCTGGAAGCCCGAGATCGCGAGCGAGCCCTGCGCCACGGCATAGACGTTGCCGTCGGCGCCGAGGAGGGGGGTGACGAGCAGGGTGCCGCCGCGCAGATCCTTGGCATCGCCAAGAGCGGAGACGGTCACGTCCATGCGCGTACCTTGGGTGGCGAAGGCCGGCAGATTGCCGGTCACCATCACGGCGGCGACGTTGCCGGTACGGATGGTGGCGCCGCGGATGTTGACGCCCATGCGCTCGAGCATCGCTTGCAGCGACTGCTTGGTGAAGGGGATGTTGTTGAGGGTGTCGCCGGTGCCGTTGAGACCGACGACGAGGCCATAGCCGATGAGCTGGTTCTGCCGCACGCCTTCGATATTGGCGAGATCCTTGATGCGCGAGGTCGCGCTTGCGGGCGCGACCGAGAGCGCCAGCGCTGACAGCGCGGCACAGGCCACTCCAAAAGCCCCGCTAAGAATCCTCACCCAACGAACGCCTGGCATCCTCTGCTCCCCGAGGCTCCTCACATCTCGGACCGTCTGCGACACTCCCATGACGAGCTGGTCCGACGCTTTCCTTGCGAGGGCTGTGCCAACGTGGGGCGGCGGGGGTAGGCGATTGAATAGGTTGAATAAATCTCTTTCGATCGGCGCTAACCGGCGTTCGCCTTGAGGAGCGAAACTGCCGCCTCCCGGCAGTTTTTGCCGGGCCGTTTACGCCGCGTTAACCATAAAGCGGCGAATGTGGCGCATCGATCACCCGGATTGCTCCGATGCGCATCTACGGACCGAATGGCACCACGCTTGGAACGCCGGCCAGCCAGGCCAGGCGAACGAGCTCCGGCACCTTCGTGCTGCCGGACACCTCGTCGACGCAGGAGACGCGGAGCGCTGCCGCACCGAAAGCCACCGCCAACATCGACGGATTGCTCGCGCTGCAAGGCATCGAGGAAGATCCGGTCGAACGCCGCAAGCGCTCGGTCGCACGCGGCAAGACCGCGCTCGATGTGCTCGATGATCTGAAGATGGGACTGCTCTCCGGTAATCTCGACGCATCGACCGTGATGCGGCTGCGCGATGCGGCGGCGAACCTGAAATCGTCCTCCGGCGATCCCGGCCTGGATTCCGTGCTGTCTGAGATCGAGCTGCGCGTCGAGGTCGAGCTGGCGAAGGCCGGGCAGGGCTGAACCACCACCCGCGATCTTAAGTGCTTGGGAATGGCCTTACGCCGCTTCCTCCTTCTGTTGCGCGTCGTAGCGGCGCTGGGCGGCGAGCACGTCTTTCAGATTCTCCTCGGCCCAATCGCGCAACGGATCGACCGCGGCTGCGAGCGTCACGCCGAGCTGCGTGATCGAATATTCAACCGTCACCGGCACGGTCGCGATGGCGCGGCGCTTGAGCAGGCCGTCGCGTTCGAGCGACTTGAGAACTTGGCTCAACATCTTCTGCGAAATGCCTTCAATCGTGCGACGCAACTGATTGAAGCGCATCGCCTCCTCGCGCAGCAGCAACAGGATCAGCACGGCCCATTTGTCGCCGACGCGATCGAGGATTTGTCGCGTCGGGCATTCGGCTGCATAGACGTTGGGTTTCATCTCAATTCCTCGCGCTTGCTTGCGCTCACCGGGTTACTCCTATGTAATCAGGTAAGCACAAAGTGCTCTCTTAACACCAGCATTCTTTGCGATATCTAGTCACCATTGGTTACTATAGAAGCAAAGGAGCCTTCCATGAAAATCGCAATTGCCGGAGCCTCGGGCCGGGCCGGTTCGGAGATCACCAAGGAACTGTCCCGCCGCGGCCACGCGGTTACCGCCATTGCCCGGAACCCCGAGAAGAAGATTGCCGCACTGCCAAACGTCACGCCGACCAAGGGAGATGTGCTCGATCAGGCCGGTCTGGCCAAGCTCTGGGCCGGGCATGACGTTGCCGTCAGTTCCGTGCATTTCCTGGCGAGCGACCCGCACAAGCTGATCGGCGCGGCCAAGGATTCGAAGGTTGGTCGCTATCTGGTGGTCGGGGGCGCCGGAAGTCTGGAGGTCGCTCCCGGCGTCAAATTGGTCACAACCCCCGGTTTTCCAGCCCAGTACAAGGCCGAGGCGGAGGCGGGCGGGGTCTTCCTCGACCTGTTGCGGCAGGAAAAGGAGCTGAACTGGACCTTCATCTCGCCGTCGGCGCTGTTCGTCGAGGAGGCGCGGACGGGCAAGTTCCGGCTGGGGACCGACCAGCTTCTCGCAGATGCGAACGGCAAGAGCTGGATCAGCTTCGCCGACTACGCCATCGCCCTTGCCGATGAGATCGAGAAGCCGGCCCACTTGCGGCAGCGCTTTACGGTCGGTTACTAGGCTTTTGGCTGCCCCCGGGCCCTGCAGGATAAACCTTCCTGTGCAAGGGCTTGGGGGCGGTAGCTGCGCCCTTAAGGAAATATTGTCTGTCACAAGGGGTAGCTATATAAGCCCCGGCTCAACGGACCCCGTTCCGTTCGCGAGTCGTTGCTTAAGAAGATAGGCCGCCCTTGGAAAAGTTGAAAAACTACCGACCGACCGAAAAAGAGCCTTTCATGAACGACCGGCAGAAGGAGTACTTCCGTTTGAAGCTCCTCGCCTGGAAGGATGAGATCCTCAAAGAGTCCAAGCTCACCCTGCAAGCCCTGCAGGAGGAGAATGTGAACCACCCCGATCTTGCCGATCGGGCATCGTCCGAAACCGACCGCGCCATCGAACTCCGCGCCCGCGACCGCCAGCGTAAGTTGATCGCCAAGATCGACGCCGCGCTCCAGCGTATCGAGGACAACACCTACGGGTATTGCGAGGACACCGGCGAGCCGATCTCTTTGAAGCGGCTCGAAGCCCGGCCCATCGCGACACTCTCGGTGGAAGCGCAGGAGCGCCACGAGAAACGCGAGAAGGTCTATCGCGACGAATAAAGCCCGAGCCGCAGAGATGCGGCTCTTTGTTTTTGGCTCGCGGCGCCGCTTGAACGCCGCCGGCGCGGCGCGTAGATTCGCGCCGCCATGATGATTTGCACTCTCAACATCGCTTCGGTTTTCTTCCTGGGCTGAGCGCAGGCGCCTCCGCCGCGGAGGCATTGCGTCCCGCGAGCTTGACTTGCGGAATCCCAAGCCGATTGAGCCAGCCGGTTCCGCAGCGAGCGGACGACAAGGGCTGGCGAGCATTTGAGAGATCATCATGACCGACCGAGACGACGCGCGTGCGCTTGAGCCCGCGCAAATTCAGCAATTCATCGAACAGGGCTTTGTCCGCATCGACAACGCCTTTCCGCGCGAACTTGCCGAGCTGGGCCGCGCCATCTTGTGGCGCGATCTGCCCTGTAGCGAGCACGATCCGTCGACTTGGACGCGCCCGGTGATCCGGCTGTCCGGCTATGGTGGTCCGCTATTTCGCGAGATCGCCAACACGCCGGTGCTGCATCGCGCTTTCGATCAACTGGTCGGCGTCGGTCGCTGGCGGGCGCGCAAGGACATCGGTGGCACTTTTCCGATGCGCTTTCCGCATCCGGACGATCCCGGCGATGCCGGCTGGCATATCGATCTCAGCTTCCCCGGTGAAGACGGCGACCCCAACGAGCGGCACGGTCATTCGGCGTGGCGAGCCAACATCGTCTCGCGTGGCCGCGCGCTGCTGATGCTGTTCCTGTTCTCCGATGTCGGCGAGAATGACGCGCCGACGCGGATCAGGGTCGGCTCGCATATGCCGATGGCGCGCTATCTGGCGCCGGCGGGCGAAGCGGGCCGGGCGCGCATGGTGCTTGATGACATGGGTGCTGATTGCGAGGTTGCGCTCGCAACCGGCGAGGCGGGCACCGTCTATCTCTGCCATCCTTTCCTGGTGCATGCGGCGCAAAAGCACCGCGGAAAGACACCGCGCTTCATGGCACAGCCGGATCTCCCTCCGGCCGAGCCGTATCGGCTCGAACGCGAGGACGGCGCCTACTCGCCGGTCGAGATCGCAATCCGGTTGGCGCTCGGCGGCGCCTGAGGCGAACAGCTGGGATCTCGCAACGTCGTAGGTCATGTCGCAGGCGCCAACTCAGGCGCCGCGACATGGCGCTCATGTTGGTGATCGCAAAAAATGAATCGAGATCAATGAGGTAGAGTCAATTCCTGCAAGCTCACGTGAGTTCACATGAGAAACAGCCTTCACTTCAGATGCGGGAAGTTTTGCGAGTCGCATCAACGAGATCTGCTCGGATGCTGAGAGGCTGATCAAGCAGCATCATGTTTCGCTGCAATTGGGCCTAGCGGGGCGCCGGTGGGACGGCAGGGCGCGCTTCTCCATAAGGCCCAGACCAACTCAATATTTCCTTAAACGTCGGCGGCGTCCCGTATTCGTCCCGGTCAAGGGGGTGAGCAGAGCTTGTCAGGCCCGGGCGGGGATGCTGAAGTGCTGCTCTTGATTGCGATCGCGTAGCGTGGGAGGCGGCGCTGATGGACAAAATTCTCGAAGCCGCAAAGGCGATCGCGCTGGCGCGCCGCAACCACGCGCCGCTCGCGCCCCTGGAACACCCTCCCGCCGACGAGGCCGAGGGTTATCAGGCCCAGCGCGCGCTGCATGATCTCTTGCTGCCACACGTCGGGCCACTGGTCGGCTACAAGATCGGCTGCACCAGCCAGGTGATGCAAGACTATATCGGTATCCCCCATCCCTGCGGTGGCGGCGTGTTCCAGAAGGGCGTGCACGACAGCGGCGTGAAACTCGCGGCCTCCGGCTATGTCCGTGTCGGCGTCGAATGCGAGATCGCGGTGCGGCTGAAGCGCAACCTTGCCGCCGGCGAGGCGCCGTTCACGGCCGAATGGGTCGGCGAGGCCGTCGAGGCCTACCATCCCGCCATCGAGATCGTCGACGACCGCTACGTGAAGTGGGAGACGATGGGCGCGCCGACACTGATCGCCGACGATTTCTTCGCCGCCGGCTGTGTGCTGGGCGAAGCGGTGCCGCGCTCGTCCGTGCCGGACCTGAAGGCAATCAAGGGCCGCGCCATCGTCAATGACGAGGAGGTCAGCCACGGCACCGGCGCCGACGTGCTCGGCCACCCCCACAACGCCCTCGCCTGGCTCGCCAATCATCTCGCCGCTGAAGGCAAGGGCCTTCATGCAGGGCAGCTCGTGCTGACGGGCAGCCTGGTGAAGACACTGTGGCTGAAAGCCGGTGACAAGGTGCGGATGGAACTGGACGGGCTGGGGACGGTGGAGGCCGAGTTTAAGTAACACGGTGCGGCTTGCTCCGCCGTCATTCCCCGCGAAGGTGGGGAATCCAGTACGCCGCGCTGCATCGGTTCAGCAACGAAGGCCTCGGACTACCGGATCGTCCGCCTTCGCGGGCGATGACAGCTGAATCGCCAAAAATACATGCGGCCCTCGCCAGGGGAGCTAGCGAGGGCCGCGTAGTACATCGTCGTTCGCGCCTAGGTTCGCGAACACGATGTGGGAGCTCGGGAGAGAGTTAGAAGGGCAGCAGCACGTCCATGACTTGCTGGCCGTAGCGCGGCTGCTGCACGTCCGTGATCTGGCCGCGGCCGCCATAGGCGATGCGGGCCTGCGCGATCTTGCTGGAATCGATGGTGTTGTCGCTCTGGATGTCTTCGGGGCGGACGATGCCGGCGACCACGAGCTCGCGGATCTCGTAGTTGACGCGGATCTCCTGCTTGCCTTCGACCACGAGGTTGCCGTTCGGCAGTACCTGGGTCACGACTGCCGCGACGTTGGTCTGCAACGCTTCCGTGCGCTGCACGCTGCCCTTGCCGTCGCTGGAGGCGGTGGAGTCGGCGGTGAGGATGCGGCCGGGCAGCACCTTCTGCGCCTGGACGCCGAGCGTCTTCGAGCCGATGAAATCGGTGATACCCGAATCTTCCGAGTTGGTGCGGCTGCGCTGGGTCTCGTTGGAGAGGTTCGCCTTGTCGGTGATGTTCACGGTCACCGTTAGGAGGTCGCCGACATGCGTGGCGCGCTGGTCCTTGAAGAAGGCGCGGCTGCCGTTGCGCCACAGCGAGTTTGGATTGTAGGAGGCGACTTCCGGCTTCGGCATCGGCATCTGCACCGGCTTGTAGCCGGGCTGCGCCGTCGGATTTTCGATCGCGGACAGTTTGGGTTGCTCGCCGATCTGCGACAGGCGGTCGATCGACGAGCAGCCGCTTGCGAGCGCGCAGGTTGCGAGCAGCAGGCCGGAGAGCACGACGCGACGGAGACGGGAAGCCGAACTGAAAGCGGACATGACTAACTCTTACTTTGCTTGAGCTTGCGAGACGCGAGCTTGCGGGATCTGGGCTTCTGCGATCTGGGCCGGCGACGCCGGAGCCTGGACCAGGTTCCGGAGTAGGGCTGCGGTGTCGACGGGGGCGGGCGCTTCGTCGCGCTTGAGCGAGGAGGTCTGCTCGACCGCAGGGGCCATCGGCGCGGACTGGCTGGCGCCCTGCACCGTCACCTGGCCGCGGCCGGTAACGACGCCGGTCAGCGTGCGCTTGGTCTGCAGATTGAGGACGCTCACGGTGTCACCTTCGGCGCCGCTCTCGATCGCCTTGCCGCGGGTGGTGAGATAGATCCCGGGGACCTGGTAGATGACCGTGACGCTCTGGTCGCGCGAGACGAATTCGGGCTTGGCAATGTCGGCGACGCGGATCGGTGTGCCGGCGCGCATCGGCCGGCGCAGCTGCATGCCGACCGCGCGCTCGCGCAGAGCGGGCTCGCCGGTCACTTCCGCCTTCGGCCGGCGCTCCTGCGCGACGTCGGAGGACTTCAGCATCTCGCTGCGGTCGATGTCGCGGGTCAGGACGGCGACTTCGACGGTCTCGATCGCAGTACCGGTCAAGCGCAGCTTGGTCGGAACCGGATTGCTGTCGTTGTTGATTTCGAAGGCGATGTCGAATCGGCCGCCGCGGGCATCGTAACGGGTCGCGACCGCCTGCAGCGCGCCGGTATTGGAGGCATCGAGGCGCATGTCGGAGACGCCGCGGTCGAAGGTGACGGTGATGTTGGCGGCATCGCCAAGGCCGAAGCGACGCTCGAGCGCGGAGGCGACCGCGTTTTCGAGATCCTTGTTGGCGATCGTGCGGGCAAGGCGGGTGACCTGGACTTCCTTGATGTCGCCGGTCATCACGCCGATCACCTGCTTGGCGCGGAGCACGCTCAGGACCTGGGCGACCGGCAGCGCGCCGGTGGTGCCGAGATCGGGCGAGCGATAGACCGGGATCAGCGCGGCCGAGCCGGCATTATCGATGAGGTCGCCGACCCGCACCACATCCGAGGAGACGGTGACGTTGGCGCGCAGCGTCGGCGTGGCGATGCCGTCGTCGGCGGCCTGCGCCGGCAGCGCCAGCGCGAGGACGACCGAGAGGGTGGCGAGCGTGGTGCGGATCATGGTCATCACTCAGCGGAACAGCGCCGTGGTCGATTGCATCATCTGGTCGGCGGCGCTGATCACCTTGGCGTTCATCTCATAGGCGCGCTGCGCGGCGATCAGGTCGCTCATCTCCGAGACGACATCGACATTGGCCTGCTCGAGGCTGCCCTGGGTGATCTTGCCGTAGCCTTCGGAGTTGGCGGTGCCGTCCTGCGGTGCGCCTGACGACGTCGTCTCGGTGAACTGGTTGCTGCCGACCGGCTGCAGGCCCGCCTTGTTGATGAAGCGGGTCACGCCGATCTGGCCGAGGACGGTGTTGCTCGACGAGCCCGGCAGCGTCACGGTCACCTGGCCCTGCTCGTTGACGGTGATGCCCGAGGCGTTGTTCGGGATCGTGATGGTCGGCTGCACCGGGTTGCCCTGCGCGGTGACGACGCGACCCTGGTTGTCCATCTGGAACGTGCCGTCGCGGGTGTACTGGTAGGTGCCGTCAGGCATCAGGATCTTGAAGAAGCCTTCGCCCGAGATCGCAAGGTCGAGGTCGTTGCCGGTCTGCGACAGCGTGCCCTGGGTCATGCTGCGCGGCGTGCCGACGGTCTTGACGCCGCCGCCGATGTCGACGCCGACCGGCAGGATGGTGCCCTGGTCCGAAGCCTGGGCGCCGACGCGGCGGATGTGCTCGTAGATCAGGTCCTGGAACGCCGCGGTCTGCTTCTTGAAGCCGGTGGTGCGGAGGTTGGCGATGTTGTTGGAGATCACCTGAACGTTCAGTTCCTGTGCCGCCATTCCGGTCGCTGCAGTGTGAAGCGCCTGCATGTCAGTTCTCCCTCAATCAGGCCGGAACGTCGGCGAGCTTTTCGATCGCCGATTTGTGGAGGTCGCTCTGCTGCTGGAGCAGGTTGGCGATGGCGGTGTAGCTGCGCATCACCTCGACCATGCGGCTCATTTCGCCGACCGAGTTCACGTTCGACTTCTCGACGTAGCCCTGCTGCAGCGTGGACTTGGTGTCGGTCTGCTGGGTGGCGGAGCCGGTGTCGTAGAGATTGGCGCCGAGCTTGATCAGCTTGGCGGGATCGTCGAACGTCACCATGCGGATCTTGCCGCGGATGGAGTCGGTCTTGGCCGTGCCTTCCAGCACCGTCACGGTGCCGTCGGGGGCGACGTTGATGTCGTGGTCGGTCGGCTGGAACACGATCGGACCGCCGGTGCCGAGCACGAGGTTGCCGTCCGACGTCATGAGCTGGCCAGTGCTGCTGAGCGCGAACTTGCCGTCGCGGGTGTAACGCTCGGCACCATTGGCCTGCACGGCGAAAAAGGCGTTGCCGCTGATCGCCATGTCGAGCGGGTTGTTGGTCGCCTCCATCGGCCCCTGGCCGACGTCGCGATAGGTGCCGCGGTCCTGCACATAGGAGACCCGGCGGTCGGAGCCGACGAAATTGTCCTCATGCGCGTTCGAGTTGAGATACTCCTCGAACAGCGAATGGTCGGCCTTGAAGCCGTTGGTGTTGACGTTGGCGACGTTGTTGGCGATGACATCCATCTGCCGTTCCAACGTCATCTGCCGTGACAAGCCGATCAGAAGCGCATTCTGCATCGGTCAATCTCCCCTGCGTGAGATCCGCCATTTCGCTCTCCCAAGCGCTTTGGCCGATCCCGTGAACGAGGCCGTCGGGTTCTCCCAAACCGTTCGATCTCGGCCCTCTCTCAGCGAAAGCCGTGCCAACTCAGAAATATGTGTAAATACAGTCGGTTGGCTAATCTTCGGCGTTCGCAGCGGGCGGCAGAAAGGTTCTGTTAGCCATGTTTGCCCGGCAGATTTTTCCTAGCGGAGGCCCAATCGAAAGGTTCCGTTAACCATTATTACCGTAGCGTTTGCGCTTAAGAGGAGCGCATCGCGCTGGGACATTTGTATCGCGTCACTGTCTGCCAGGAGGCTTCGCTCTTTCTATTCCGTTTGAGATGAGCGAGCCCGGACGACCATGGCAGAGAATGAAGCGGAAGGCGGCGCAGCCGCCGAAGGCGCAGAAGCGGCTCCGCCGAAGAACAAGCTCAAGCTCATCATCATGGCCGTCGGCCTGCTTGCCGTCCTCGGCGGCGGTGCTGCGACCTGGTTCTTTTTCTTCCGTCATGGCGATGAGGAGCATCATGCCGAGACCGCGCCGCCGCCGAAGCCGCCGGCCTTCGTGGACGTGCCCGACATGATGGTCAACCTCGCCGGTGCGCCCGGCGAGCGCGTGCAATATCTCAAGCTCAAGATCGTGCTCGAGCTGAAGGAAGAGAAGCAGATCGAGGCGATCAAGCCGTCGATGCCGCGGGTCACCGACATCTTCCAGACCTACGTGCGTGAGCTCCGTTCTTCGGACCTCAACGGCTCCGCCGGCATCTTCCGCCTCAGGGAAGAGCTGACCAAGCGCGTCAACGCCGCGGTCGCACCGGTCCAGGTCAGTGCGGTGCTGTTCAAGGAAGTCGTGCTCCAGTGAGGATGCTGCGGAAGGGTACGGGCTAGCGCCATGGCCGGCAACGAGCAGATGGACCAGGATGCGATTGCCGCCCAATGGGAGGCGTCGCTCGATTCCGAGGATCCCGCGGAGGCCGCGAAGGCTGCTGCCGAAAACGAACTATCGGAGACCATGGCCCTGCAATGGGCGGCCATGGTCGAGGACGGCAGCCGTGATCTCGGTAACGGCAAGAATTCCGGCGAGCGGGTGCTGTCGCAGGAGGAGATCGACAATCTCCTCGGCTTCACCGTCGGCGACGTCACGCTCGACGACCATTCCGGCATCCGCGCGATCATCGATTCGGCGATGGTCTCCTACGAGCGTCTGCCGATGCTCGAAATCGTCTTCGACCGCCTGGTGCGGTTGCTGACGACCTCGTTGCGCAATTTCACCTCCGACAACGTCGAAGTCTCGCTCGACCGCATCACCTCGGTGCGCTTCGGCGACTACATGAACTCGATCCCGCTGCCCGCCGTGCTCTCGGTGTTCAAGGCCGAGGAGTGGGACAATTTCGGCATGGCGACGGTCGATTCCAACCTGATCTACTCGATGATCGACGTGCTGCTCGGTGGCCGCCGCGGCTCGAGCCAGCTGCGCATCGAGGGTCGGCCCTACACCACGATCGAGACCGAGCTCGTCAAGCGCCTGGTCGAGGTGGTGCTGGCCGATGCCGAGCAGGCGTTCCGGCCGCTGTCGCCGGTGACATTCACGATCGACCGGCTCGAGACCAATCCGCGTTTCGCCGCGATCAGCCGTCCCGCCAACGCCGCGATCCTGGTGCGCCTGCGCATCGACATGGAGGATCGCGGCGGCAACATCGAGCTCCTGCTTCCCTACGCGACCATCGAACCGATCCGGGCAGTTCTGCTCCAGATGTTCATGGGCGAAAAGTTCGGCCGCGACCCGATCTGGGAAGGCCATTTCGCCACCGAGATCGTGCAGGCCGAGATTTCCGTCGATGCCGTGCTCTATGAGGCCGACATTCCGCTCAAGCAGCTGATGCGGCTGAAGGTCGGTGACACGCTGCCGCTCGACATGCGCGCGGATGCCAACGTCACCGTGCGCTGCGGCGACGTCACCATCACCGAAGGACGGATGGGTCGGGTCGGGGAGCGCGTTGCGATCCGCGTGACGAAACCCTTGCGCAAGCCAAGTACGACACTTGCGATGTTCGAGAAGGTGGACGAACAGAACAAGCTGATGGAGGCCCCATGAACCACTCCCTAGGAATGGCGATCGAGACGCTGGTGGCTATCCTGCTGATGCTCACGATCGGCTACTGCATCCTGCTGAACAAGCGGCTGACGCGGCTGAAGGCGGATGAGCATTCGCTGAAGGCCGTCATCGGCGAGCTGATCACCGCGACCGAGATCGCCGAGCGCGCGATCGGCGGGCTGAAGCTCGCCGTGCGCGACGTCAACGAGAATCTCGGCAGTCAGCTCGCTGCCGCGACGCAGATGTCCGACCAGCTCTACAAGCAGCTCGGCGAAGCCGACAACGTGGTGCGTCGTCTCTCCAAGATTGCGATCGCCGCGCGCCCCGTGACGAATCCGGAAGTCGCCGCCGCGCCGGTGGCCAAGCCGTCGCCTGCGAAGGCGGTGGCGGCGGCTGCCGAAGCCTTCTCCGAGCGCCGAAGGTCCAACGGTCTCGCCGCATAAAGTCAGGGTATGAAGTCCTTTCGTAACATCCGCGTCATTCCGGTCGTCCTAGTTGCGGTCGCAGGTCTCGCCACGTTGAAGGTGGCGGGGCTCGTGATCAATGGCGGCTATGTCTTCGACTACAAGCCGAACAGCGTGAAGAAGTCCTGGGCGCAGGAAAATCTGAACTTCCCGACCGGGCGAGAGGATCCTGACATCACCGGCTCGACGCATGGCGAGCCGAAGGAAGCGCCGAAGCCGGCCGCGCCCGAGAGCAAGCCCGAGGGCACCCCGGTCAAGATGGAGGAGGCGCAGCCGCAGGTCTCGGCCTCGGAGCGCGCGATCCTGGAACGCCTGCAGTCGCGCCGCCAGGAGATCGAATCCCGCCAGCGCGAGATCGATATCCGCGAGAGCCTCTTGAAGTCGGCCGAGAAGCGCATCGAGAACAAGGTCGAGGAGATGAAAGCGGTGGAATCCCGCATCTCCGCGACCCAGGCCGAGCAGAAGGCCGCCGAGGCCGCGCGCATGAAGGGCCTCGTCACCATGTATGAAGGCATGAAGCCCAAAGACGCCGCACGGGTGTTCGACCGGCTGGAGATGGGCGTGCTGATCGAGATCGCCTCGGCGATCGCTCCGCGCAAGATGTCCGACATCATGGGGCTGATGTCGCCCGAGGCCGCCGAGCGCCTGACCGTCGAGATGGCACGCCGCGCCAACGGGGGCGGGGAACAGTCCGCTGCCGCCGGCGACCTGCCGAAGATCGACGGCAAGCCGACGCAAAAGCCGAATTGAGGGTTCATACTTAAGAAGTCCTTAATTGGCAAAACCTACATTCGAGGGCATGGGCCGGCACCAGTGCCGGCGTGGACCCGCCGAACCGGAAGAAATGCCGCCAATGGCGCGAGAGGCTGCCGCTGGATTTGTGTCGCGAGCCCGCGCTTTGGCGCACGGGTTGTCGCGTCATGTCCGCCGGGCCGTCTTGTTGTCGGCCTGCGCTCTGGTCGGCTTAAACACCATTGTTGCCCACGCGGCCGATGCAGTCAGGGGCGAGGCAAGCTTTTCGGCCGGCGGCGGCTTTGCCCGCCTCGTGATCAAGCTCGGCGAGGATGTTCCCTCCGAGGTGACGACCGCCGGCTCGATCCTCATCATTCGTTTCGACCGCCCCGTCGACGTTCCCGTCGATCGCGTGCCGGAGGGCGCGCCCGATTACGTCAACTCCGCCCGTCGCGACCCCGACGGCAGCGCGATCAGGCTGTCGCTGGCCCGCCGCGTCACCGTCAACACCATGAATGCCGGCGAGCGCACCTTCATCGACTTGCTGCCGGAGGGCTGGAAGGGCCCGCCGCCGAGCCTGCCGATGGACGTGGTGAAGGAACTCGCCGAGCGCGCCCGCGCGGCCGAGCGCGCGCTACGCGCCCAGCGTGCCGCGGCCGAGAGCAAGAAACGTCCGCCGATTCGCGTGCGTGCCTCGGTGCAGCCGACCTTCGTACGCTTCGTGTTCGAGATGCCCGACGGCGTCGGCGTCTCCTCGGTGCTCAACGAGCAGAAACTGACGCTCGCCTTCAACGCCAACCTCAATTTCGATCTTGCGGACGCCGTCGTCGCGGCACCGCCGAACGTTGCCTCGATCAAGCAGAAGGCTGACATCGACCAGACCAGCATCGAGATCGCGCTGATTGGCGATTCCGACGTGCATTCCTTCCGCGACGACAAGAATTATGTCGTCGACGTCGCCTTCCAGCCCGACAGGAACAAGGCGGCAGCAACGCCTGAGGCCGCGATTGCGCAAGCCGGTGCTGGCGGTCACGGACCGGCCGCGGAAAAGCCGGCGGCTGCGAAACCGAAAGACGCCCATCGCGAGATCACGCAGCCGACGTCTGAGACGATCGCGCACGAAGCCAAGATCGACGTCAAGCCCGAGGTCAAGTCGGAGGCGAAGCCTGAAGCGCCAGCCACGATGCCGCTCACCGAGGCGCCGAAGCCGGCGCCGGCGGGCCCCGCGACTGAAGCGCCGCACGCCGCCGATGCGCCGAAGGAGGCGCCCAAGGAAGCCACGACGCCCGCAGCGCCCGCCAAGGAAGCGGCCGCACCGGCCGTGCCCGTCAAGCCGGCGGCGCCTGCGGTTGCGGAAGCGCCCAAAGAGGTTGTGGCGGAAGCAACCAAGGACCCGGTCAAGGATGTTCCGAAAGAGGCCATGAAGGCCGATGTCAAACCTGCGCCTGCCAAAGCTGCACCCATAGAGGCTCAAGCCCCGCCGCCTCCTGTTGTCAGCGTCGATGCGCGGCGCGACAGCGACGGTTTGCGCGTGACGTTCCCGTTTTCAGTTGCAACGCCTGCCGCAGCGTTCCGCCGCGGCGACACGGTGTGGCTGGTGTTCGACTCGCCGAAGCCGATTGATGTCGAAGCGATCCGCGCCCGGGGCGGTGCGATGATCGGCGAGGTCGGCCGCATGCCGCTCGAAAAGGGGCAGGCGGTGCGCATTCGTCTCACCCGTCCGCTGGTTTATTCGCTGACCAGTGAGGAGGTCGGCAAGGAGACCAACTGGCTGCTCACGCTTGCGGACAAGATCCAGGCGACGCCGCTGCCGCTGATGATGTCGCGCAACATCACCGATCCCGCGCTTGCCAACATCGCGATCCCCTTCGCCAATCCGGGCCTGCTGCACAAGCTCACCGATCCCGATGCCGGCGACATGCTCTATGTCGTCACCGCGCAGCGGCCGGTTCGCGGCTTCATCAAGCGGCAGGACCTCGTCGATCTCTCGCTGCTGGAATCCGCCCACGGCATCGCGATCCGGCCGAACTCCGACGAGGTCGGCGTCGAGGTCGGATCGGACAAGGTCATTCTCGGCAAGAAGGGCGGCCTGACGCTGTCGCCGGTCGACGTCTCGGCCGAGCGGGCACCGACCGCGGTGCGGCCGGTCTTCAGTCCCGAGGGCTGGCGCAAGGGCCAGTCGGAAGATTTCTGGACGCGTCAGAGCGAACTGATCACTGCGATCTCGGCCGTCGAGCCGGCGCAGCGCTCGCTGCCGCGGCTCGATCTCGCCCAGTTCTACATGTCGCGCGCGATGTATCACGAAGCCAAGTCCGTGACCGACTTGATGCTGTCCGATCCTCTCAACAAAGAGGAGAGCAGTGCGCTGATCATCCACGCGATCGCGAGCATCCTGATCGGGCGGCCGGCACAGGGCCTGAAGGATCTCGCCAATCCCGTGATCGGCAACAGCCACGATTCCCAGCTCTGGAAGGCGCTCGCCTATGCGCGCCAGGGCAAATGGGCAGATGCCCGCGAAAAATTCAAGAACGTCGAATTCGCCATCGCCTCGCTGCCGCTCGACATCCAGCGCATCGTGACGATGGATGCGATGCGCGCTTCGCTCGAGGTCAAGGACTATGCCGGCGCCTCCAAGCGCCGCAGCGAGATCGAGGTCGTCGGCGTCTCGCCGGAGGCGGCGCCGGGCTTTGCCGTGCTGCGCGGCCGGCTCGCCGAAGCGCTCGGCCACGACAAGGACGCGCTCGACGACTACAAATTCGCCGTCGCCTCCAACGACCGGCTGGCGGCCGCCGAAGCCAAGCAGCTCGAGGTCGCGCTGCGGCAGAAGCGTGACGAGATCGGCAAGGACGAGGCGCTGCGCGAGCTCGAGACGCTGTCGATGACGTGGCGCGGCGATGCGATCGAGGTCAAGACGCTGCAGATGCTGTCGCAGCTCTATTCCGAGAACGGACGCTACCGCGACGCGCTCACCGCAGCGCGCACCGCGACCAGGCTGCAGCCGAACGCGGACGCCTCGCGCCAGGCGCAGGACCTGGCGTCTGATCTGTTCACGCAGATCTTCCTGGGGCCCAAGGGCGACGAACTGCCGCCGGTCGAGGCACTCGGGATGTTCTACGAGTTTCGCGAGTTGACGCCGATCGGCCGCCGCGGTGACGAGCTGATCCGCCGGCTGGCCGATCGTCTCGCCTCGATCGACCTGCTCGACCAGGCTGCCGAACTTCTGCAATACCAGGTCGACCATCGCCTCGAAGGCGCCGCGCGGGCGCAGGTCGCGGCGCGCCTTGCCATGATCTATCTTGCCAACCGCAAGCCCGACATGGCGATCACGGCGCTGCGGGCAAGCCGCATCAGTGACCTCTCCGGCGAGCTGCGGCAGCAGCGCCTGCTGCTGGAGGCGCGCGCGCAGAGCGACGTCGGCCGCCATGATCTCGCGCTCGACATCGTTTCCAACGTCACGGGACGCGAGGTGTTGCGGCTGCGGTCCGACATCTTCTGGGCGGCGCGGCGCTGGCGCGAGTCCGCCGAGCAGATCGAGCTCTATTACGGCGAGCGCTTCCGCGACTTCAAGCCGCTCAATGCGGTGGAGAAGAGCGACATCATCCGCGCCGCCGTCGGCTATGCGCTCGCCGACGACTCGATCGGGCTGTCGCGCTTCCGCGAGAAATATGCCCCCCTGATGAGCGAGAGCGCCGATCGGCTGGCTTTCGACATCGCCAGCAAGCCGGCTGCGGCCTCCAGCGCCGAGTTCGCCGAGATCGCAAAACTCGCAGCAAGCGTCGACACGCTCGACGGTTTCCTCCGTGAGATGAAGCAGCGCTTCCCCGACGCCACCGCGCGCGCGCCCGCCGCCCCGCAGGCCAAGGACGAGACCGAGCATACCGGCTCGCTGCCGACGATCCCGGTCGTGCGACAGATCAAAATGACGCGGTAGCGAGGCGGGCTCGCCCTGCTCGTAATGACGGGGGAGGGGCCGGAGGCTATCGCTGAGGTGGAGGATGTCCCGTCTTCTTGGGGCGTAAGAGCGACGTCGAGGTCAACTACCCCCGTAACTCTGCACCAGACTTCCCGCCACCAGCGACCAGCCATCGACCAGCACGAAGAAGATCAGCTTGAACGGCAGCGAGATCGTCGCAGGCGGGAGCATCATCATGCCCATCGACATCAGCACCGAGGCGACGACGAGATCGATGATCAGGAAGGGGAGGAACAGGAGGAAGCCGATCTCGAACGCACGCTTCAGTTCGGAGATCATGAAGGCGGGAACGAGGATGCGCAGCGCGAGTTCGTCGGGCGTCGCCGGCGGCGGCTCGCCGGAGAGATCCAGGAACAGCTTCAGGTCTTTCTCACGCACATTCTTCTGCATGAAGCCGCGCAAGGGGACGGAGGCACGCTGCAGCGCGTCCTCGACGCCGATCTGGTTGGCGACGAGGGGGCGGATGCCGTCGTCGTAGGATTTCTGCAGCACCGGTCCCATCACGAAGAAGGTGAGGAACATCGCCAGCGCCAGGATCACCGAGTTGGGCGGCGCGGTCGCCGTGCCCATGGCGGTGCGCAACAGCGACAGCACGACCACGATGCGCGTGAACGACGTCATCATGATCAGGATGGACGGCGCAATCGACAGCACCGTCAGCAGTGCGATCAGCTGAATCGCGCGCTCGGTGACGCCGCCGCCGCCCTGGCCACCGAGATTGATGCTGATGTCCTGCGCATGCGTAGGCATCGCGAGCGACGTCGCGGCGATCAGGATGGAAAAAAAGAATACTCTACGCGGGAAGGACGGCAGCCTCACGAAGACGGCTTCGGACGGCCGAGCAGCGAGGCCATCTCGTCTTCGAGATTTTCAAAGCTGGTCTTCTCCGCTGCCGGCTTGGCCGACGGCGCCGCAGAGGGCGGCGGTTCGGCGCGTGCGGCGCGCGGCGGAGCCGCTGGCGGATCCGGCGCAACCGGCGGGGCGATGGTCTCGCCGGCCGGACGACGGAGCGCCGCCTCGAGACGCTGGGCCATCTCGGCGAGATTTTGCTCGGCACTCGACGGTGCGCCGGCAGCGGCTGGCGGCGGAACGAGCGGAGCTTGTGGTCCCGGCGGAGCCTGCGGTACGGGCGGAGGAGGAGGCGGCGCGGCCGCGCGCTCGGCACGCACCGGCGGCATTTTCGGCGGCTCGCTTTGGCGCGGCGGCCGCGGCATCAGCGGCGGCTCGCTGCGCGCAATGCGCGGCGGCATCGGCTCGGAACGGGGCTCACGCTCGAGACGCGGCGGCATCGGTTCAGGTGCGAAGCCGCCGAGCTGCGGCTCGCCGCGGCGTTCGGCCAGGGCGGGTGCCGGCCGACGGACCTCGTCGGCGAAAGAGGGACGTGCGGGCCGAGGCGGTGGCTCCGGCATCTGCGGTTCGGGATGGTCGAGCACTTCGGGCCGCGGGGCTTCATCGGCCCAGCTGCCGGCATCGGGCATCGGGGCGAGGCGCGGCGGCTCGGCGGCGCTGGGACGCTGCGGAATCTGATCGCGGCCGGCGGCGGCGCGCACGATGTTCGGTTCGACGACGATGTCGGTCGGGCCGCCGATCATCAGGAGATGTTCGACATTGTCACGGCGGACCAGCACTAAGCGCCGGCGGCCATCGACCGCAGCTGCGTCGATCACCGCGAGCCGGGGCATCCTGCCACGCTGGGTGTTGGCGCCGAGCCGGGTGGTCGCGAATCGGCGGACCAGCCACGCCGCGACGCCGATCAACGCCAGAACGACGATGAACGCGACGATGAAGGTGATAGGGCTACCGTTCATACCTGTCCCCGGTAAATGGCGCTTCTTTCGTGCCTATGGTCGGATGCGCCGACCGCGGGCGTGCGATGCCCCAAAACTGTGATCTCTTAACGTCTCGCGGCAAGTTTTGCCGTCCTCAACTCTTAATAACCTATGAATCGCCCGATCCAAAACGACTTCTTGGCCGATGCATGCGCCGCCAAGCGGTTGGGTTAATACGGCTTTTGGAATGCGTAGAATCACGGGGGGGAGCCTTGCATGTTTCAATCAGAAACACGCATCCGCCCCGCCTTAACCACCTGTTAACCATACACGCGGCAAATTCTGCCTAGCTTCGGGCCAAGTCCGCACTTGGGCCCGGCCAGGCTGAAGGAGCCGCGACGATGTCCATCAACGATCTCCCGGTGCTGTCGGCGCTTCGCACCAAGATGCAATGGCACCAGGAGCGCCAGCGCGTCCTGTCCGAGAACGTTTCCAATTCCGACACGCCCAATTTCCGGCCGCGGGAGCTGGTCGAGCCGAAATTCGACAAGACCGGCACTGTCGCGAGCTCGATGGGGCCCCTGGCCATGACGGTCACCAGCGCCTCGCACATGACGGCCTCCGGCGCGGCCTCGATCTTCGACCAGAACAAGAATGCGGGTTTCGAGACCCGCCCTGCGGGCAATGCCGTCAATCTCGAAGATGAGATGATGAAGTCCGCCAACAACCAGATGGATTATGCGGCGGTGACCTCGCTCTATTCGAAGAGCCTGCATCTTCTGAAGACGGCGATCGGCAAGGGCTAGAGCAGCAGAGCTAGAGGAGCCTCATCATGGCGAATGACAGCAGCGACTTTGCCCGCTCGATGGCGATCGCGACCTCCGGGTTGCGGGCGCAGGCCGGGCGGATGCGGGTGATCTCGGAAAATATCGCGAATGCGGACTCGACCTCGCAGTCTGCAGGCGGCGATCCCTATCGGCGCAAGGTGCCGACGTTCTCCTCGGCGCTCGACCGCACGCTCGATGCGCAGGTCGTCACGCTCGGCAGGATCAAGCCCGACCAGTCCAGCTTCCGCGTCAAATACGAGCCGAACAATCCGGCGGCCGACGCCACCGGCAACGTCAAATATCCCAACGTGAATTCGGTGGTCGAGATGACCGATATGCGCGACGCGCAGCGGTCCTACGAGGCCAATGTCAACATCATCAGTGCGACGCGCCGGATGATCCAGCGCACGCTCGACATCCTCAAGAGCTGAACAGGACAATTGAGCCATGGCATCACCGTCAGTCGCCGCCAATGCTTATGCCAACCTCGCCCGGGTGCTGGAAAATACCGGCGCCGGTGCCGGCAAGGGCAGCGAAGCGAGCGGGCAATCCTTTGCCTCGCTGCTGAAGGACGCCGTCGGCAGCGTCGTGGAGTCCGGCCGCAAGTCCGACGCGCAGACCGTGGCGATGGCCAACGGCAAGGCCAATGTGATGGACGTCGTGACGGCGGTCGCCGACACCGACGTCGCGGTGTCCACGCTGGTCTCGGTCCGCGACCGCGTGATCGCGGCGTACGAAGACATCATGAAGATGCCGATCTGACGGTTGTCATTCCGGGGCGGTGCGAAGCACCGAACCCGGAATTTCGAGATTCCGGGTTCTCGCTTTGCGAGTCCCGGAATGACGGAAATTGCTGGAAGCGAGAATTCAAATGACCGGACCCGAGACCCTCGACGTCGCCCGCGATGCGATCTGGACCATCGTGATCGTGTCCTCGCCACTGATGGTGGTCGGGCTCGTGGTCGGCGTGATCGTGTCGTTGTTCCAGGCGCTGACGCAGATCCAGGAACAGACGCTGGTCTACGTGCCGAAGATCCTGGCCATCTTTGCCACAATGCTACTGGCGCTACCATTCATGGCCGACGCGCTCCATTCCCACATGCTGCGGATCTCGTCGCGAATCATCGGCGGCTGAGGCACAATGCGCCCGCTATGCGCATCGACGTCTCGCTGCTGCCGGCGCTTGCCGCAGCCTTCATGCTTGCCTTCGCCCGGGTCGGCGCGATGGTGATGCTGCTGCCGGGGCTCGGCGAGACCAATATCCCGACGCGCGTAAAGCTGTCGATCGCGCTTCTGCTCACGCTGATCATCCTGCCGCTGCATCGCAACGCCTACCAGGTCGACATGGGCTCGCTCGCGCCGATGCTGGTCTTGATGCTGCATGAGATCGTGATCGGCATCGTACTGGGCGCAACCGCGCGCGTGACGCTGTCGGCGCTCCAGGTGGCGGGCGCGGTGATCGCGCAGCAGATGGGGCTCGGCTTCGTGACGTCGGTCGATCCGACGCAGGGGCAGCAGGGCGTTCTGGTCGGCAACTTCCTGACCATGCTGGGCGTGACCCTGCTGTTCGCCACCGATAGCCATCATCTGGTGATCGCGGCGCTGAACGACAGCTATGCGATCTTCGCGCCGGGCGAGACGGTGTCGAGCGGCGATGTTGCGTCGCTGGCCACGCGGGCCTTTGCCGCCGCGTTCCTGCTCGGCTTGCAACTGTCAGGGCCGTTCCTGGTGTTCGGCCTCGTCTTCAATATCGGGCTCGGCGTGCTGGCGCGTCTGATGCCGCAGATGCAGGTCTATTTCGTCGGTGTGCCGCTGTCGATCTTCGCGGGCTTCATGGTGCTCGCCGTGGTGCTCACGGCGATGATGGGCACCTATCTCGATTACTTCATCGGTGTCATGCACCAGATGCTGCCGCTCAAGTAGGTGATCGATGGCGGAAGACAACGATCCAGAAAGTCAAACAGAAGACCCGACGCAAAAGCGTCTCGAAGAGGCGCTCGAACGCGGCGACGTCGCCAAAAGCCAGGAGATCAACACCTGGTTCATGATCGCGGGCGGCACACTCGTGGTCTCGACCTTTTCCGGCTCGGTCGGCAGCGGGCTGCTGACGCCGATGCGCAATCTGCTCGCCAATTCCTGGATGATCAAAACCGACCCCGGGAATCTGCTCGCGCTGATGCAGCAGATCGAGGTCGCGGTGTTAGCTGCAGTCGGCGTGCCGCTGTTGATGCTGGTGATCGCGGCCATTGCCGGCAACATGCTTCAGCATCGGCTGGTGTGGTCCACCGAATCCCTCACGCCCAAGTTCAGCAAGCTCTCGCCGGCCGCCGGCTTCAAGCGCATCTTCGGTAAGCAGGCGGGAGCGAACTTCCTGAAGGGCATCGGCAAGCTCGTCGTGCTCGGTACGGTCATGACCACGATCCTCTGGCCGGAGCGGCATCGCATGGAGGCGATGGTCAAGCTCGATCCGATGGCCATGCTGGGCGCCAGCACCGGCATGACCGTCCATCTGCTCGGTGCGGTGGTTGCGGCGCTCGCGATCATCGCCATCGGTGACTATTTCTTCCAATACCGCAGTTGGTTCCAGCGGCAGAAGATGTCGCTCCAGGAGATCAAGGAAGAATTCAAACAGTCCGAAGGCGACCCGCACATCAAGGGTAAGCTCCGGCAATTGCGCCAACAGCGCTCCAAGAAGCGCATGATGGCGGCGGTTCCCAAAGCCTCGGTGATCATCACCAACCCGACCCACTATTCGGTGGCGCTGTCCTACGAGCGCGGCATGTCGGCGCCGATCTGCGTTGCCAAGGGCGTCGACAACCTCGCCTTCAAGATCCGGGAGATTGCGCGCGAGCACGACATCCCGATCGTCGAGAACGTGCCGCTGGCCCGCGCGCTCTACGCCACCGTCGAGATCGACCAGGAGATCCCCATGGAGCACTACCATGCGGTCGCCGAAGTCATCGGCTACGTCATGCGGATGAAGCGCGGTTTTAGTGCCGCACGGCAATAAAACCCCCGAAAAGTACCGGAAATGGCCGTAAACTGGGAATCAGCGTACCTTTCGCCCGTGCTACCCTTGCGTCTGCGGGTCCGATTCAGGCAGGGAGGACCCCCGCGTGCCCCGTGGCGCGTTGATTCTCTGCCGACAGGCTACACCTGCGTGAAATGACTGCCGAGACCGACCACGACCTGTCACGCGAGCCCGTTGCGGCGCATGAGCCGTCGCCACGCTCGGGCAGCATTGCGCTGGTGCTCCTGGTGGCCACCGGCCTGGTCGCGGTCGCCATCGGGCTGATGACGCTCGGGCGCGCGCAGGCGCAGCCCTATATCCTTGGCATCCTCGCCGTGCTGGCGATGATCGGCCTGTTCAACCTGTTCGCCTTTGCCGCTGGCATCATCCGCTTCGTCGACCGCAATCTCGACGATCCCGTGATGGGGCGCATTGCCGACCACGCCTTCGACGGCCTCGCGGTGACCAATCCGCGCGGCCATGTGGTCTATTCCAACGCGGCCTATCTGACGTTGACGGGCGCATCCGGCCCGCAGGATGTGCGGCCGGTCGAGCGTGTCTTCATCGGCAATCCTGATGTCTCGGAGGCCGTGTTCCGCCTGCTCAAGGCGGCGCGCGAGGGCAAGCGGCAGCAGGAAGAGGTGCGCATTTCCGGCCAGGACGGCAGCCACGGGCGCTGGCTGCGCATGCGGGTGCGCCCGCTCGGCACCGGAAAGCGCGAGGCCAAATACGCGGTGTGGTCGATCGCCGACATCACCCGCGACCGCGAGCGCCAGGAGGACGTGTTCCAGGAGCTCCAGCACGCGATCGAATATCTCGATCATGCGCCCTGCGGCTTCTTCTCGGTCAATCCCGCCGGCGAGCTCGCCTACGTCAATGCGACGCTGGCGAATTGGCTCGACTACGACCTCGCCGAGATCGGCTCCGGCGGCTTGAGGCTCGCCGACATCGTCTCCGGCGACGGCGCCTCGCTGCTGAGCGCGATTGTGGCCGTGCCGGGCGAGGTGAAGACCGAAGTCTTCGACATCGACTTGCGCATGCGCACCGGCAAGACCATGCCGGTCCGGCTCTATCACAAGCTCGCCTTCGGCGCCGATGGCGCGCCGGGCCCGTCGCGCACGCTCGTCATCAGCCGTGCCCGCGACGAGCGCAGCGACCCTGACCGCGCCGCCGAAGTGCGTTTCATGCGTTTCTTCGACCACACACCGATGGCGATCGCTACCGTCGATCGCGGCGGCAACGTCGTGCGAGCGAATGCGCGTTACGCCAAGCTCGCGCAAGCCCTCGGGCTCGACAGCGCCAGCAAGTCGATCTTCCGCGCCATCAACGCGCGGGACCGCCATCTGGTGATTGCGGCGATCAACCAGGCTGCCGAAGGCCAGGCTGACATCGCGCCAGTCGAGGTCGCGCTGGAGGGACCCAAGGAACGCTGGGGCCAGTTCTTCGTCACGCCGGTCGATGCGGCCGAGAACGACGCTGAAGCCGCGATCGTGCACATGCTCGAGACCACCGAGCGGCGCGCGCTGGAGAACCAGATCAACCAGTCGCAGAAGATGGAGACGGTCGGCCAGCTCGCCGGCGGCATTGCCCACGACTTCAACAACGTGCTTTCCGCCATCATGATGGCGAACGACTTCCTGCTGAACGCGCACAAGCCGACCGACCCGTCGTTCCAGGACATCATGCAGATCAAGCAGAACGCGACGCGTGCTGCGACGCTGGTGCGGCAGCTGCTCGCCTTCTCGCGGCGGCAGACGCTGCGGCCGCAGGTGCTCGATCTCGGCGATGCCCTGAGCGATCTCACCATGCTGCTGCGCCGGCTGATCGGCGAGAAGGTCAAGCTC
Organism: Bradyrhizobium sp. T-1; assembly: GCF_053592855.1. Taxonomy (NCBI): domain Bacteria; kingdom Pseudomonadati; phylum Pseudomonadota; class Alphaproteobacteria; order Hyphomicrobiales; family Nitrobacteraceae; genus Bradyrhizobium; species Bradyrhizobium sp. T-1. The sequence continues at coordinate 3,146,325 of NZ_CM132115.1, forward strand.
GACCTGGTACACGGCCGCGATCTCTGGCCGGTCAAGGTCGACGTCTCCCAGTTCGAGCAGGTCATCGTCAACCTCGCGGTGAACGCGCGCGACGCCATGCCCGATGGCGGCAAGCTGATCATCCGCACCGCCAATGTCGCCACGGAAGAGGCCGGCAAGCTCGCCTATAAGGGCATGCCGGCGGCGGACTATGTGCGGATCGAAGTCGCCGACACCGGTACCGGCATTCCCGCCGACATCCGCGACAAGATCTTCGAGCCGTTCTTCTCGACCAAGGAAGTCGGCAAGGGCACCGGCCTCGGTCTTTCGACCGTGTATGGCATCGTCAAGCAGACCGGCGGCTTCATCTACGTCGATTCCGAGCCGGGGCAGGGCACCTCGTTCCACATCTTCCTGCCGCGCCATCATGCCGAGCCTGAAGTCCAGGTCGAGCAGCCGGTAGCGGCGAGCGTGACGAATGGCGCCGCGAAGGAAGCTGCGCCTGCAGCGGTGGAGACCAAGTCCCGCACCGATCTCACCGGGCAGGGCACCATCCTGCTGGTCGAGGACGAAGAGGGCCTGCGCGCATTGAACGCTCGCGGCCTGCGTTCGCGCGGCTACACCGTGGTCGAGGCCGAGAACGGCGTCGAGGCCATGGAAGCGCTGGAAGAGCAGAGCGGTGCGATCGATCTCGTCGTCTCCGACGTCGTGATGCCGGAAATGGACGGGCCGACCCTGCTTAAGGCGATGCGGGAGAAGAACCCGGATATCCGCTTCATCTTCGTCTCCGGCTACGCGGAGGACGCCTTCGAGAAGAGCCTGCCCGAGGGGCAGCAGTTCGACTTCCTGCCAAAGCCGTTCACTCTGAGCCAGCTCGTGGCGGCCGTGAAGGAGACGATGACGAAGCAGGGGTGAGGGCCGGCGTGTCGGCCCCACATTTCGCCATCATTGTCAGCCGCGAAAGCCGTTCATGCTGAATCGAAATAGCGCCGGTAATCGGCGACCACAGTTCCCGTCCGCATCCAGCCAAGTGCCCGGCAAATATGGGCTTTTGCCACATCCCCGCGACTGAGGGCCGCAGCCGCGGGTTCCGAAACCGGCTTCCCTTTTGGTGAAGGCTGCCCATCTTACTGACACGTCCCCATGCCGGGGATTTGGGAAACGCACATGAAGTTCTCGCAATGGTCCCGCAGTCTCGTGAAGACGATTGCCGTCGTTCTGGCGCTGGCGCTGCCGACGGCGCTCGCGATCTCCTCCGCTGACGCTCGCGTCGGCGGCGGCGTCTCTTCGGGTTCGCGCGGTTCGCGGACATTCTCGGCCCCACCGTCGACCACGACCGCGCCGGGCTCGACCTCGCAATTCAACCGCACCTACAGTCAGCCGGGCGCCGGCATGAACACGGCTGCGCCCGCGCGCGGCGGCCTGTTCGGCCGAGGTGGCGGCTTCCTGGGTGGTCTTGCCGCTGGATTTCTCGGCGCGGGCCTTCTGGGCATGCTGTTCGGCGGCGGCCTGTTCGGCGGTCTCGGCGGCCTGTCGTCGATCCTGGGCTTGATCATCCAGATCGTGCTCGTTGTGTTCGTGGTGCGGCTGGCGATGTCCTGGTGGCAGCGCCGCAATGCGCCGCAGGCGGCCTATGCCGGTGCTGATGGTGGCGCCGGGCCGGGAGCGCAGGCGAGCTATCGCAGCGGCCTCGGTTCAGGTCTTGGTGGCGGCTTCGGCTTCGGCGCCAACAATGCGCCGCTCGAGATTAAGCCCGATGATTACGAGGCGTTTGAGCGGCTGCTTGGCGACATCCAGGCCGCGTGGTCGAACGAGGACGTTGCAAAACTGCATACGCTGGCGACGCCGGAGATGGTCTCTTATTTCGAGAAGGATCTCGCCGAGAACCGCGCACGCAACGCCGTCAACAAGGTGACCAACGTCAAGCTGTTGCAGGGCGACCTCGCGGAAGCCTGGCGCGAAGGCGAGACAGACTACGCAACGGTGGCAATGCGCTTCGCGCTCACCGACAAGACGGTCGACCGCAACACCGGCGCAATCGTCGCCGGCAGCGAGCAGCCGGGTGAAGTCACCGAAGTCTGGACGTTCGCCCGCCGCCCGGGCAGCCCCTGGGAATTGTCGGCGATTCAGCAGACCAACTGATCGCCTGAATATGAGAAATCAAGGCGTCGTGCTTCCCGCACGGCGCCTTTTTCTTTGGATGTCTCGCATCGCGGCATCGGAATAAGCGGGCGCGCGTCGGGTTGACATCAGGCGGCCAAATAAAAACCAACTGGGAGGACAAGATGATCCGTATCGAGCGATCAGTCACGATGTCAGGCCTCGCGCTCGCTGTAGCCCTGCTTGCGGCGCCATCGGCGCAAGCGCAGTCGGCCGATATGACGTTCTTCGTGACCTCCAACGGCCCGGGCAAGGGGGCCGATCTCGGCGGTCTGGAGGGAGCTGATGCGCAATGCCAGAAGTTGGCACAAGCCGGTGGCGCCGGCACCAAGACCTGGCGCGCATATCTCTCGACGCAAGCAGCCGACGGCAAGCCCGCCGTCAACGCAAAAGACCGCATCGGCAAGGGACCGTGGCAAAACGCCAAGGGTGCGGTGATTGCCAAGGACGTTGCCGACCTGCATAGCGCGGCCAACAATCTCACCAAGCAGACCGCGCTCAGCGAGAAGGGCGAGGTCATCAACGGCCGCGGCGACACGCCGAACCGGCACGACATCCTGACGGGATCGCAACCTGACGGCACCGCCTTTGCAGCGGGTGACGACAAGACTTGCAAGAATTGGACGTCGAGCACGCAAGGCGCGGCGATGCTCGGCCATGCCGATCGCCAGGGCCTGCGCGACGACGAGTCGTCCAGATCCTGGAACAGCTCCCACCCCTCGCGCGGCCCCGACGGCGGCTGCTCGCAGGCCGACTTGAAAACCACCGGTGGTGATGGGCTGATGTATTGTTTCGCGGCGAACTGAGGGGCTGAGTTCTCTCCTGCGTCATTGCGAGCCACCGGATCCGCGCGAAGCGCGGCCTGACGACAGGCTCCGCGAAGCAATCCAGAGGCCCGCCGCGGCGACAGTCTGGATTACCTCGCTACGCTCGCAATGACGGCGGACGCGGCGCCGCCGTTCCGCCTCACGCTGACGGAACATTCGGTCGCGTGCTACATTGGTTCCGTCGCTTCCACGCACACGGACCCCTTCCATGAAATACGAGCTCTATTACTGGCCCGAGATCCAGGGCCGCGGTGAATATGTGCGGCTGGCGCTGGAAGAGGCTGGGGCAGATTATGTCGATGTCGCACGCGGTTCGCGTGGCTCGGCCGCCATGATGAAGATGATGGAGGTCCATAAAGGCACGCCGCCCTTCGCGCCGCCGTTCCTCAAAGCCGGCAAGCTCGTCATCGGCCAGACCGCCAACATCCTGCTCTATCTCGGTGCCCGTCACGGCCTCGCGCCTAAGACTGAGGCCGGCAAACTCTGGGTGCACCAGCTTCAATTGACGGTCACCGATCTCGTGGTCGAGATCCACGACACCCATCATCCGCTCGGGCCGTCGCTGTACTATGAAGATCAGAAGCTGCCGGCCAAGAAGCGCACCGCCGAGTTCTGGGACGAGCGCGTGCCGAAATATCTCGGCTATTTCGAGCAGCTCTTCACCGAGAATGGTGGCGCTTACATCACCGGCCGCAGGCTGACCTATGTCGATCTCTCGCTGTTCCAGATCGTCGATGGGCTGCGCTACGCCTTCCCCACGCGGATGAAGGCGTTTGAGAAGAAAATTCTCGGTCTCGTCAGCCTGCGCGACCGCGTCGCCGCGCGGCCGAACATCAAGGCCTATCTCGCAAGCGATCGCCGCATTCCCTTCAACGAGCAGGGCATCTTCCGGCGATACAGGGAGCTCGATGATTAGCCGGTCCGGACGGAGACTGGCGGCAGCCTCCGCTCCGGACCGGTCGCATCTGGCGCGATCGATCGCCCAAAGACGTCATGGCTCCCGACAGGCTGCGCGCGTCGGGGACCAGATTGATCGTCGGCATGATCGGGAACGGAAGAGAGGTCATGCTCGTCGGGGCAGGGTGGCTTGCAGAACATCATCGCGACTCGCGTTGTGGATCCGGATCGGAATAGCGCGCAGGTGCGGTTCCTCTCTAAAGAGGTCCGGCGGCTGTAGCGTCAGTCGATCGGAGGACCCACAAGGCTTTTCGGAAGGCACGAACGTGACGCGCGCTCACCACAATCCGGGCAGCAGGCGATAGCGCACCCGCGCGGTATAATCGGCATAGCCCGGCAGACCCGCGATCAGCGTGCGTTCCTCGATGCGGATGCGGACCGCGAGCAAGACCAGGAAGAGCGGCGCAATCGCAAGCCCCCACCACGAGCCGAGGATCAGCGGTACGCTGGCGAAGAACAGGATCATGCCGCTGTACATGGGATGGCGAACATGGGCGTAGGGGCCGGTCGAGATCACGCGCTGTGCGCGCTCGGCCTGCAGCTTCACCACGGGCGCGGCGAACGAATTCTCGCGAAAGACCCACAATGTGAACAGCGTCGAGGCGAGGAACAGCACGAAGCCGAGCAGTTGCCAGGCGACGTTCATGTCGGATGCAAGATGGCGCCGGTCGAGCCCCATTGCGACCAGCCAGCCCAGCATCCCTGCGATGAAGACGACCATGAAGACCTTGTCGGCGGCTGGCTGGTTCTTCTGAAGAACGGGGCGCAGACGTTCGGCCAGAAGCGCCGGATCGATCTGGTAGAGCCACCAACCGCAGAGCGGACCAAGTAAGGCTGAGGTGACGAGAAACACCCACGCGCCCGGCCAATGCAGCGTGCCCGCGACGGCGAGCAGCAGCACGCCCATCGCGGCGGTGAAGATCGTGTTCTGCAACAGCAGGCGTGCGATCATGTTCGATCCGGCTCCATCACGCCGATGCATTGATAGCACGCTTCCGACCAACATGCGGCCGGCGCGACAGGGTTTGCGTCAGATCTTGATGGGAGGTGTGAAGGCCGCAATGAGCCGCACCAGATCTGCCTGCCGTTTGGTTCCGGTCTTCGTGAAGATCCTGGCGAGGTGGGTCTTGATCGTCGTTTCGGCGACGCCCATGCTTCTGGCCACGTCAGGAACCCCGCCGATCTCGATGATGGAGAGGAAGACGCGCAGCTCGGCCGGCGTCAATTTGAAGAGCTTCCGGATAAGGTCCGGAGCGACGATCGTATCGAGCGCGGCCTTGCTGACGAACAGGACGGCGCAGGCCTCGTAGCTGGCCCCGAACATTTGGCGGCGCCCTGCAGTCAGCGGCACGAGATGCCCCACGTAATGCGAACCATCGCGGGCGGTCAGATGCAGCGAGATGCCCATCGTCGCGCGCTCGCCAAGGGCCGCGCCCGCCAGTGCCTGGCGCAGCATGCGATCCGCATTCAGGTCTGATGTTGCGAGCCGTCCATGGACCGAACGGAGAACGTCGGCCTCGTCCAAAATCTCCCGCGCGCTCGCATTGGAGTGCGTGATGTGGCCGTTGGCATCAAGCAGCAGCACCGCGGCTCGCAGGGCGTCGAGCGTGTGGGTCGACGTCGTCTCCAATGCGTTCTGCTGCTGCAGCTTCTGTCGGATCAGCATGGCGCGCTGCATGTGCGGCGTGATGTGGGAGATCACCCGATACATCCTGCGATCGACAAGACCGCCGGCCTTCATGATCGAGAGGCGGGACAAACCGGCGCTGGACTTGTCGAGCAGGATGTTGGCGGCATCCTCGAGACCCTGAGGCCGTGTCCATTCGTTATAGAACATGGTCGTCCGGAATTCGTCGACGTCGATCCAATCCCCGATCGTCTGGATTTGTCCGACCGGTGCGTGGAGCACGGCGCGCGACGGATCGAACGGCTCGTAAGTCTCGATATAGGATTGAACAAAGGTGGGGTCGACGCCGACAGCATGCGCGATCACGGCCTCGCCGGCGGCCCCGATTCGGACCAGGCCACCGCTTTGTCCGCCCGCGAGGTCAACGATGCCGCCAAGCGTCGACGTCCATCGGGAATCGTCGAGCGCCGCATCGTAGATGTCCCCCACCAGCGAGAGTAGCTCTTCACTCAGTTCCATTGGCTCGTCCCATCAGCGCATGGTTGGGCTTGTTCGGCCTCGCAGATGAGCACGCCGGATGTGGAAATTTGATGAGGCGGATCACACTTGAAGGCACGCCCGCGACGCCTTCAACTGCCAAAAGAGGTCAGCTTGGTGCCGGAGCGCCGGCGGTCATGGCTGGGAACAATCGAGCCGAAGGCCAGCCGCGCGCAGCTCGCCCTTCGAAAAAGCAGCAATCGAATCATGCAACACCAGGCGTGCGATCGCGCGGCGTTGCTGGATCGCCTCGCACGCTTTGGCCGCGCTGTCCGGCAAATCCGGGCGCGCGAAAGGCCCGGTCGACCGGACCGGGCGATTCATCGCAGGCAAGCCGGATCAGGCGAGCTGATCGATCCGCGTGCCCTGGCCCGGCGGCAGCGGCGCAGGCGGCTGCGGCTTGTAGGTCGGGTCGGTATCCTTGGTCTTGGTCTGGTCGTCCTGCTGCTTGGTCGTGTCGTAGCTCGGCACCACGATCGCGATCGGCGGCGGCGCAACGGTAGAAACGCTCATCCACAAATCCTCACACATGGAAACAATTGACACTGCGCCGCGAGGAGCGAAATTTCCTTCAAGGCAATCGTTAAAATGCGAAGGATCAGGTGGGGTGAGGGAGGCGTTCTTCTCGCCTGACATTGCGCCGTTGAGGGCGGCGATAGCGTCTCCTCGCCATTGCGAGGAGCTCTTGCGACGAAGCAATCCAGAATCCCTCAGCGGAAGGATTCTGGATTGCGTCGCTTCGCTTGCAAAGAGGAAGTGTCGTGCCGAGGCGCGCACGCCGCGCCCGTAGAGAAAGCGTCGCGCCTACTCGTCCTTCGGCCGCGTGATTGCGATCGCAGCGTCCGTCTTTGTGCGCGTGCATTCCATGTTGAGGCGCTTGTAGCGCATCGTGACCTTGTCGCCGCGCAAGAGGCCCATGCGCTTCAGGCAGCGCGTCGCGCCGGTCGTGGTGTCGTCCTTCGTCACCGTGAAGATGATCGCCGCCGCGGACGCCACCAGATCGTAGAACTGCGGCGTCGGCTTGCGGTCGCCCTTGGCATAGAGCTCGTTGGAATAGGCCTGTCCCTGGGCGCGGCAGCCGAGCGACAGCTCCTTCGCCGCGGGGTGGGTGAGGTAGATGATGTTGGCGGCCTTGAAGTTGACCTTCAGCCCGTCGATGCCGCCGGCGAGCTGCTTTGCGATGTCGTCGCACTGGTCGGCACGCGCCGGCGCGGCGAGGGTCACAAGGCCGATGATTGCTGCGGCGACAACAATCGCGCCGCGGACGTGCAGTCTGGAAATCATAATGAAAAGCCCCTTGAGGGCGCGCATTCAACCGTCGCGACGCGCGAAGCGCAAGGGGTGCCATCGGGCTTGATGAGCGCAGCCGCGACCACCCGCTGATCAAGGAGGGGCCGCAAAATGGCCGCCGCGGCGCCAAATCCGGATGCCCCGGCCGCGCCAGAACGCCTTCCCTTTGTGGCAAAAAAGCTTAGAACGCTTCTATGCTTAGAGGCCCGCAAGGGCTCCAAAACCCGAGATCGCCCCATGAACGCTCCGACCGCCTTCCCCGATAAGTCCCAGCCCGTTCCGCCCTACAAGCACACCCCTCTGTTCCCGCTGGGCAAGGACGAGACGCCCTACAAGAAGATCACGGCCGAGGGCGTCCGGGTCGAAAAAGTTCTGGGGAAAGACATGCTGGTCGTGTCGCGCGAGGCGCTGCGGGCGCTGTCGGAGGCGGCTTTTGGCGACATCAACCATTATCTGCGGCCCGGTCATCTGAAGCAGCTCCGCGCGATCCTGGAGGATGGCGAGGCCAGCCCGAACGACAAGTTCGTCGCGCTGGACTTCCTCAAGAATGCCAACATCGCGGCCGGCGGCGTGCTGCCGATGTGCCAGGACACCGGCACCGCGATCATCATGGGCAAGAAGGGCTGCAACGTCATCACCGACGGTGATGATGAGGCGGCGCTGTCGGAAGGTGCGCGCGATGCCTATCTGCGCCGCAATCTGCGCTACTCGCAGGTCGCGCCGCTTACGATGTACGAGGAGAAGAACACCGCCAACAACATGCCGGCGCAGTGCGAGATCTACGCCGAGGGCGGCTCTTCAGAAGTGGATTCGGCCTACAAGTTCATGTTCATGGCGAAGGGCGGCGGCTCCGCCAACAAGAGCTTTCTGTTCCAGGCGACGCCCTCGGTGTTGACCAAGGACCGGTTGCTCGCCTTCCTCAAGGAAAAGATTCTCACCCTCGGCACCGCGGCGTGCCCGCCCTATCACCTTGCCATCGTGATCGGCGGCACCTCGGCCGAGCTCTGCATGAAGACGGTGAAGCTCGCCTCCGCCCGCTATCTCGACGCACTGCCGACCCACGGCTCGCCCGACGGCAACGCCTTCCGCGACGTCGAGATGGAGAAGGAAATCCACAAGATGACGCAGTCGCTCGGTGTCGGCGCGCAGTTCGGTGGAAAATATTTCTGCCACGACGTCCGCGTCATCCGCATGCCGCGTCACGGCGCTTCGCTGCCGATCGGGCTCGGCGTGTCGTGCTCGGCCGATCGCCAGGTGCTCGGCAAGATCACCAAGGACGGCGTCTATCTCGAGGAGCTCGAGCATAACCCGGCGCAATATCTCCCGCAGGTCGAGGAGTCGCTCGGCGGCGAGGTCGTCAAGATCGACCTCAACCAGCCGATGAAGGACATTCTGGCGACGTTCTCGAAGCACCCGATCAAGACGCGGGTGTCGATGACCGGCACCATGATCGTCGCGCGCGACTCCGCGCACGCCAAGCTGCGCGAGCGGCTGGAGAAGGGCGAGCCGCTGCCGGACTACTTCAAGAATCATCCGGTCTATTACGCCGGCCCCGCCAAGACGCCCGAGGGCTACGCCTCCGGCGCGTTCGGTCCGACCACTGCGGGCCGCATGGATTCCTTCGTCGACCAGTTCCAGGCCGCCGGCGGCTCGATGGTGATGGTGGCCAAGGGCAACCGTGCCCCTGCCGTGCGCGAGGCCTGCAAGAAATATGGCGGCTTCTATCTCGGGTCGATCGGCGGTGCTGCGGCGAACCTCGCCGAGCACTGCATCAAGAAGGTTGAGGTGCTCGAATATCCCGAGCTCGGCATGGAGGCGATCTGGCGCATCGAGGTCGTCGACTTCCCGGCGTTCATCATCATCGATGACAAGGGGAACGACTTCTTCAAGGAGTTGAATCTGGGCTAGCTGCCTCGGCCGCATTCGCGCGCGAGTGATTGTGAATGCGCCTTACGAACGATCGTCATGCCCGGGCTTGTCCCACGGCTGTCCGGTTTAAATTTATTGGACGAAGCGCATGGCGTTGATTCTACTCGATCCTGGACGTCTGCAAGCGTTCCGGGACACGAATGGAGATCAGCGCCATGCCGCACCACAATACAGTATTTCGCGATCTGCTGAAGCTTGTGCCGTGGCATCGGTTCGAGGCGCTTGTGGACGATCATGATGCCGACGCGCGGGTTCGCCGGCTCTCGACCAAGGGCCAGTTTGTGGCACTGCTCTACGGCCAGCTGTCGGGCGCCTCGGGCTTGCGCGAGATCGTGACCGGGCTTTCGAGCCACGCGGCCCGGCTCTATCATCTGGGCGCGGATCCGGTCCGCCGGTCGACGATGTCGGATGCCAATGCCAAGCGGCCTGTTGCGGTGTTCGGCGAACTGCTGGAAGTCATGATGAAGCAGGCCCATCGCGGGCTGCGCCGCAAGCTCGCCGAGACGACCTATCTAATTGATTCCACGAGTGTGCGTTTGAACGAGCACAGCTCCGGCTGGGCCCGGTTCTCGTCCGGGGTCTGCGGCGCCAAGGTGCACGTGATCTACGATGCCGACGCCGATCGTCCGATCTATGCCGCGGTCAGTGCTGCTAACGTCAACGACATCACTGCAGCCCATCAGATGCCGATCACGCCGGGTGCGACCTATGTCTTCGACCTCGGATATTACGATTATGCCTGGTGGGCCGAGCTTGATGCCGTCGGCTGCCGCATTGTCAGCCGGTTCAAATCCAACACCCCGATCGATGTGGTCAAGGAGCTGCCGGTCACCCCGGGCAGCAACATCCTGTCCGATCGCATCGGCTTCCTCCCGGCACGCCAAGCCAGATGCCGCCGCAACCCGATGCAGGATGCGGTGCGCGAGGTGCGCATCACCACCGAGACAGGAAAGGTGCTGCGCCTGCTGTCGAACGATCTCGATGCCAGCGCCGAGGACATCGCCGATCTTTACCGCCGCCGCTGGGCCATCGAGCTGTTCTTCCGCTGGGTCAAGCAGACCCTCAAGATCACTCGCTTCGTTGGCACCTCAGAAAACGCCGTGCGAATCCAGATTGCCGTTGCCCTGATCGCCTTCCTGCTGCTGCGCCTCGCTCAGGCCACGCAGCAAGCCATTCGAAGTCCGCTCGTCTTCGCAAGGCTGGTTCGCGCTAATCTCATGCAACGCCGCCGTATCGACAACTTGCTCGCCCCGCCGCCGACCGTCCAAGATCAGCGGCAGATGTGCCTAGGTCTTCCTCAAACCTAAACCGGACAGCCGTGGGCTTGTCCCGGGCATCCACGTTCTTGGTGCACTGAAAGACGTGGATGGCCGGGACAAGCCCGGACATGAAGACGGGAGGCGTTGGTGCCCTAAGTGCCGTGCCGCTTCTAGCTGCAATTCGTGACCTGGTTGGAGCACAGCGAGCGCCACCAGCCGCGGACGTTGTCCTTACTCTCGACGAGGCCCCAGACGCCGCTGCAGGCGAAGATGCGCTTCGGCCCGCCATCGGTGTCGATCGGGCCGCCGAGCTCGCGCTGGGCGGGCATCCACCCGGCATCGACGAAAGGCGCCTGAAACAGGCCGCCCATGCGCGTCGCGCCGTTGGCGTAAGACGCGCCGACCTTGTTGGAGGCGACCCAGCCGCGTCCCGCATACGGCTTTGGCGCGCCGCGCGGATATCTCTTCTCGTCCTCGTAGTCCTTGCCCGGGGGCTTCGCACCTTCGATCAGAAACCAGCCGTCCTTGAAGCCGATGATGCGGAATTCGGTGAGCCAGCCGCCATCGGGCGTGTTCTCGGCGCCGCCAAGCCTGAGCTTGTAGGGCGGCGGCAGCGTGCCGAGCACGCGCGCCTTGACCGAGGGCTCGGCGCGCACGTTGAGGCCGTTTGGATCCTTGTCGATCGACCAGGCGCCGAGATCGCAGGGCTCGGTCCCTTCGGGCAGCGTTGCACGCTTGGCGGCGAGGTCGGCGTGCAGTTTCGCGAAATCGGTTTCATCACCCTCCGGATCGGGCTCGGTGCGCGGCCTCAACTCGGCCGAGACAGCACGGGTCGCATCCGGCGTCAGCGCAACGACGAGGGCCTGACGCGCAGTGAACACGCTTGCGGGCGTCTTCGGATCGTTCGATGTCGCGGGATAGACGGCGAGATAGCCGGTCGCACCGTCGGTCCGGTAGGCCGTGCCGGCAACGTAGCCAGCCGGCACCATGGCGAGCGCGCTTGCGCGCCACGCCGGTTCGGTGTCATCCGCGCGCGCCGCTTGTGTTGCGACGCACAGGATCGTTGCCGCAATGAGACGGAGCGCACGCATGGATGCCGCGCGACCTTATGCGCGCGCGCCGGTGAAGGGGAAGCTGCCCATCGGGCCGATGCCCATCTCGCCGTTGATGCTGTCGCCGGCGACGGTGCCGGTGAATTCCAGCGTCAGCGGCATCGGGTTGGTGATCGAGACCTTCCACGAGACGTTGTCGCCGCTGACCGTGCCTTCAAAAATCTCGGCGGTATTACCTTCCGCGCCCTGCGTGCCCGTGAGCGTGCCACCCGCGGCCTTCACGCTCAGCGTCGCCTGGCGTTCGCCCATCGGCGTCGTCATGGTCAGATTCCAGTTGCCGTCCACGGCCATTCGCGTCTCCCGAACAATGTCCCGGCGGGCTGCGATGATCCGCAGCCAGTCCTGATCCGAGCCTATAGCGCAACTTGAAGCCACTGCCTAACCCGTCGATCGGGGCATACGAGCATGATCTGGAAAAGTGTGCAGCGGTTTTCCGATAAGATCATGCTCAAACAACAACCTAAGGCGCGATCATATCGCGCTTTAGGCGCGGGCGGCGGCGCGCCGGCGGCTGGTGACGATGAGCCGAAGCACCAGGTATTGCACGGCAAAGGCGAGCGCCTTGGCGCCGCCCGCGACCACCGAGATGTAGAACGCCCACAGTTTCAGATCGCCGGTGGCGGCGACCCCGATCGTGCCGGCGCCGAGGACGAACATCAGCGCGGCCCAGGCATAGCCCGCGGCAGTGACATATTCCGGCGCGGTCTCGACCACCATCGGCGGCATGTAGCGCAGCATCCAGCCGCGTTTGAGCATGATAGCGCCGATCGCAAAATGCGCGACCGCAGGCTTGGCCAGCATGAAGCGGGGATCGTTGGTCAACAGCGTAACCGTACCGAGCACGACGACGAGCGCGACGCTCGCATAGGTCATGTAGCCAAGCTCGCGCTGCTTGATGCGGGCGTAGATCACTTGCGCGATCGCGCCGGCAATCGCCACCGACGTTGCGAGGATGACGTTGTCGGTAACCAGATAGATCACGAGGAAAACGATGGCAGACAGGAAATCGGAGGCGAGGCGGGCGAATACGTCCTTCATTGTCGGTCCTGTCTCACTGGGCTTCGGGCAGAGCGCCGGCCGGCGCACAATACTTGATCTGGCGATATTCGGGATACCACTTCGTGAAATAGATCGCGCTGTTGCGGGCGGCGAAGGCGACCGCGAGGCCCAGCCAGACCGGCAGGCCAGGGAAGTAGAGCAGCACGATGTTGGCGGCCATCATCAGCAGAGCGGCCACGGTCCATGCGCCGGTGATGATGTAGTTGGCGGTGAGGAAGCCGGGCATCGCCGCGGTCTCGGCCGGAACGGCCTCGATGGCATATTGCAGTGTGAAGGGCCGGCGCAGGAGCATCGAGCCGAGGGAGATGATGAAGATGCCGATATCGACCGCAAGCTTGACGCCGAGCGTGCTCAATGGGGGGGCGCGGAGAGCGAGGTAGGCGCCAATGCCTGCGAACAGGATCGCGGAGCCGGCGGCAAGGATCTTCACCGAGCGGCCGCAGGCCACGTCGATTGCGATCGTGGCAAGACAGATCGCGGAGGCCGCGAACACGCTGATCGTGGCCGAGGTCATGAACATCAGGAAGGTGTAGACGCCGTAGGGGGCAAGGATCAGGAAGATCGTCATGGTCGCCTCGGTCGAACCAATCTTTACGATGTCAAGATTGATAGTTCAGGGCCGACACAGGGTCAAGCAAAATCTTTACAGTGTCAAAATGATATGAATGACTTGTAAAAACTCAATTGTTGCAATGGCTTGATCTGATATCTCGTCGGCGAATGCGGCCCAGGGCAGGCGCGACAGGATGGTCAGCGCGGAGTAGACCAGAAGGCCGACGGTCAGGAAGATGCTGCCGGCGCGGCAGATCGTGAATTTGAACGAGCCGGGTACCGCATACATGCCGAGCGGATGCAGCAGCCGCGACAGCACCAGCGCGCCCATCAGCAGGTGAATGCGCAAGGGCGATGCGCCCGACATTTCAAGCATTGCGACCATCAGCGCGATAATGGGGACGTACTCCATGAAATTGCCATGGGCGCGGATCGCGCTGCGCAGGCTCGCATCGCCGCCGTCGTCGAACGGAGCGCCGCTGCTCCGCCGCAACCGAACGACTTGCAGCGCGAGCGCGGCGTAGATCAGAGCGAGGACGGCGAGATAGTTGGCCGTGATCGTGGGGACGTGCATGCGAGGCCTCCTCTATTCGTCATTCCGGGGCGACGCGTCGAGCCCGGAATCCATCGGGCGGCAACTTCTGTGGCGAAATGGATTCTCAAACGCGCAATTGCGCATCGCTGTTCACGCTTCGCGTGCCCGGGAATGGGGCGCTACTGCGCGCCTACCCAATTGCCGTGAAAGCCGTCGGGCACGCGATGGCCGAGTTGCACCAGCGCGGCGGGGCCGGCCTCGATGTCGGTGGCGTTGAACACGGCGAGGTCGCTACGGTTCTCCCGCGCGCGCCAGACCACCGCCAGCAGCCAGCCGTCGCCCTCGGGCGCATCGTTCGATCGCTCGACGAAGACGGGCTCTGAGATGGTATCACCGGCCGGCAACAGATACTGGCCGAGCCGCTTTCCTGCGCCGTCGACATGGACGATGCCGGACAGCGCGCCGAACATCGGCAACCGTGGATTGGCGCAGGCGTACCAGCCGTGACGGCTCTTCAACCCGGCGCGGCGATCGTCGATGCGCGGGAATTCACCGGTGAGATCGTCGAGATAAGTCTGCTGGAAGCGGTCGGTATTGTCCGAGAGGTCGAAGCTCCAGCGGCAATAGCGGGCACGCGACTTCTCCGGATCCGTCGGCCGCCCGTCGGGATGCGGAAATAGCGGGGCCTGCTCGAACTGCATGACGTCGGCGACGATGCGGCCACCGTCCTCCCACGCATTCGTGATGTGGAAGACGTAGCAGGCTTCGCCACGGAACCAGACGATGTCCCTCGCCGTGCCGTTGCGCTTCATCACGCCGACATAGGCGCCTTTCTCCGGCTCCCAGGCATAGGGCGGCTTACCGCTCATCGCGCGCTCCATGCTGCCAGTGAGGGGCAGAATTGGAAACAGCACGTGATTTTCGGTGACGATGAAGTCGTGCACCATGCTGGCATAGGGCGCTTCGAAACGCTCGAAGCGTGTGGCTTTTCCGGACGCGTCGATCGACCCGTAAGAGAGGGCTGATGTAAGCGGTCCCGCCGCATTGTAGCCAAAGAATACGAGCTCGCCCGTCACGGGATCGATCTTCGGATGCGCGGTGAAACTGCCGGCGACGCGGCCCTGATAATTGTGGTAGCCGCGCGTTGCCAGCGTGCCCGGCTCGATCTCAGTCGGCAGATGCGCTTCTTCCAGCGCGAGCAGCTTGCCGCCATGGAAGATGATGTTGGTGTTGGCAACGCCGCCGTCGGTGAGGTTTTGCGGCGCATCCGGCAGCTTGCGGCCGAAGCCACTGAACAGCGCGCGGCCGGCATCGTGCTCGGCGAGCCATTTCGACGTGCGGACCCAGCGATTGCGATAGGAGGCGCGGCCCTCTTCGAGATGAAAGGCGTGCAGCATCCCGTCGCCGACGAACCAGTGGGCGCCGGCGGATTCGAATTGCGGATTGGGGCCGTTGCGATAGAGCGTGCCGTTCAGCTCGCGTGGCAATTCGCCGATGATCTTCAGGAAGGGCGCGTCCGCCTCGAACGGAATCGGCGCGATATTGTTGCGGCGCTCGGCGGTCGCATCCTGCTGCACGGCGTATCCCTCCCTATCTTTACATCGTCAAGATCGAGTAGGGCTGTTCACGGTATCCGTCAAGTGAAATCTTTACACTGTCAATATTGCGTCATATAGCTTGTAAATGGCCAAGAGCGATACCAAGAGCGAAACGGCGCGCTTCGCACGCCCCCCGAGGAAGCTGCTGCCGGTATCTCGCCCGGCGCGCCGTCCGGCGAGCGCGAAGACCGAGACGCCCTATCACCACGGCGCCTTGCGCGAGGCGCTGCTTCAGGCCGCCGAGCGCGTGCTGGAGCGCGACGGGCTCGCCGGTCTGACGCTGCGCGCAGTCGCGCGCGAGGCTGGCGTCTCGCACGCCGCGCCGACCCATCATTTCGGCGATCTCACCGGGCTCGTCAGCGAGCTCGCCGCGATCGGTTTTCGCCAGTTCAATGCGGCGATGTCCTCGGCTTGCGATATGGCTACCTCGCCGCTGGAGCGGGCGCTGGCGCGGCCCAAAGCCTATGTCGCCTATGCCCAGGCCCATCCCGGCATGTACGGACTGATGTTCCGCACCGAGCGGCTCGACTATTCCAGGCCTTCGCTGCACGAGGCCGCAGAATCCTCTTTTGCCGGACTTGCCAATGCCATCGGCGCGATGCGGCAGGAGCCGATCAGCGGCGACGCGCTGACCATCGAGCAGGGAGCTGCGATCGCACGGGCCTGGTCGATGGTGCACGGCTTCACCATGCTGCTGCTCGACGGTCGGCTCGAGGATATTTTGCAGCGGCTGCCCACGGGCACTACGGCCGAACAGCTTCTGGAAGCGATCCTGAAGTCGACTGTGGCTGGGAAACTGCCGTGCTAGTGCCGGGCAGGCCGATGTGACAGTCGCCGTGATGGTGTCTGCAGCTTGCGGAACTCCATCAATCGACATCTTCACTGTGGGCAAGGCTCAGACGCGGGCCGGATAGACCTGACAGCGGCGCGGAATCGTTCTAGAAGAGCGGCCTCGCTTGGGCATTCGGCCCTGTTCGCGTCCACGTTTCCTCTCGATCATGCCAGCCATCGCTCCCCGCAAATCCTATCGCGTCGGCCGTTCCAAGACCGGACTTGGCCTCTTCGCCACCATGCCGATCAAGAAAGGCACCCGGATCATCCGTTATTTCGGACCGATCCTGGACTGCCGCATTCCTGAGCAGGACGAGATCGAGAACAAATATCTGTTCGAGCTCAATGGCCGCTGGACCATTGACGGCTCGGTGCGCAAGAACCTCGCTCGCTACATCAACCATTCCTGCCGCCCGAATGCGGAATCCGACGTCCGCCCGCGCGAGCGCAAGGTGTTCATCCGCGCCATCAAGAACATCGAGCCGGGCGACGAGATCAACTATGATTACGGCACCGACTATTTCAAAGCCTATCTGAAGCCGATCGGCTGCAAGTGCCCCTCGTGCGAAAACAAACGCAAGAAGCAGCGCGCCGAAGCG
Organism: Bradyrhizobium sp. T-1; assembly: GCF_053592855.1. NCBI lineage: Bacteria > Pseudomonadati > Pseudomonadota > Alphaproteobacteria > Hyphomicrobiales > Nitrobacteraceae > Bradyrhizobium > Bradyrhizobium sp. T-1. The sequence goes on from NZ_CM132115.1 coordinate 3,163,176, forward strand.
CGTGTCGAACGCGCCAAAGTGAAGGCGCGCGCGGAACAGAAAGCCCAGAAGGCGGACGGCAAGAGTTCCAACAAGGGCGCGAAACCGAAGAAGCTCAACGGCCACGCCGTTGCCAAGAAGAGCCGCGCGCGGGCGTAATCCGCGCGTTGCTCTGACCTCTTCTGTCATGCCCTACTGACGCAGGGCGTCGTGGCCTCACGCAGTCGCCACGCTCACACTCTTCCGCAAACCCACATATTGCAGCTCTGCGAACACGCCGGTTGCGATCGCCTGCGCCACGACCATCAGTTCGCCGGCAAGGTTTGGTGACACCGCGCCCGAGAACAGCAGTGCGATGCTGCCTACCGTCCAGGCGGCGTTGCCGACCACGACCAGCAGAACGAGCGGTTTCGGCACCCCTGTGCGCGAGGCCAGCCAGCCGACCAGCGCGGTGTAGGCGATCAGGAACAGGCCGGTTTCGCGCAACAGCGCCTCAGGAAGGTTGAACAGCGTCGCGAATGCGCCGGCCCCGAAAGTAAGGCCGAGTGCGGAGACGCCGCTGAAGACAGCGTCGGCGAGCAGGGCGCGGCGAAGGAAGGTGGATGCATCGATCATCGGAGGTCTCCGTGGTTGGGGTGGACGCGGGGGAACTCAGCGAACTCCGCGCCACCAGGCGCGAAGCAGGCGGGCGAGGCGGAACGGGCAGAGGCCCCTGCCGACGCTGTGCTCGAAGGCCGTGACCTGTGCGACCACATAGTCGCCGGTCGAATGCACCAGCGGCTCGGGCATGTTGAGCCCGCGCGCCAGCATCCTCGTCGCGAACGTCACGGCCCAGGGTAGGATGTGGTCGACGAGAGTGCGGTAGAGCAGCAGCGCGATCATGGTCATCTCCTGTTGCGACCGAAGATGCGTTGGTTTGGCGTCCGATTCGATTACCTCAGGGGTAATGGATGGGGTGAAATGCGCGTGGTAGGTTTTCGGCCATGAACGCACACGCATCCACGGCCCAGGCCGAACGCAGCCAGCCGATCCATGTCGGCGACCATTTGCGCGAGTGGCGGCAGCGCCGCCGCATGAGCCAGCTCGATCTGGCGGGAGAGGCCGAGATTTCCGCGCGGCATTTGAGTTTCGTGGAAACCGGCCGCGCCGCGCCTTCGCGCGAAATGGTGCTTCGGCTCGCCGAACGTCTCGACGTGCCCTTGCGCGAACGCAACGTGCTGCTGGTCGCGGCCGGCTACGCGCCGGCCTTTCCGCAGCGTCCGCTGGAGGATCCCGCCTTGAAATCAGCCCGGCAGGCGATCGACCTTGTCCTCAAAGCCCACGAGCCCAATCCGGCGCTGGCCTATGACCGGCACTGGAACCTGGTCTCCGCAAACCGCATGGTCGCGCCGCTGCTCGCCGGCGTCCCGGAGCGGCTGCTCGGCCAGCCCTTCAACGTGCTGCGGCTCGCCTTTCATCCCGAGGGCCTCGCGCCGCGCACGGTCAATCTCGCGGAATGGTGCGCGCATCTGCTCGAGCGGCTGCACCGGCAATGCGAGGTGACGGCTGATCCCGAACTCATCAAGCTCTATCACGACCTCAGGAGCTATCCGATCCCGGCACGCGCGGGGCCGCTGTCGGGCGACAATGTCGCGATCCCCTTCAAGCTGCGTCAGAACGGGGAGATACTAAGTTTCTTCTCCACCACCATGGTGTTCGGCACGCCCGTCGACATCACCCTGTCAGAGCTGGCGCTGGAGACGTTCTTTCCGGCTGACGAGCGCACCGCCGAGCGGCTCAGGCAGATGGCCGCAGCCATGACTTAGCGCCCTTGCTCCGGGGCGGGTTCGGCTTATCTTGGGACAACCCTTATTCGCCCGAAGGAGGTGCTGATGAGCACGCTAAAGCCGCTTCAGATCGATGTCGTCTCCGACGTGGTGTGCCCGTGGTGCTATATCGGCAAGCACCGGATCGAGAGCGCGCTCGCGCTGGTGCCGGACGTTCCGGTCAAGCTGAATTTCCGCCCGTACTTCCTCAATCCCTGGGTGCCGCGCGAGGGCATCAGCCGCGAGGACTATCTCACCACCAAGTTCGGTTCGGTCGAGGCCTACAAGGGCATTGCAGGGCGTGTGGTGGCCGCGGCCAGCGAAGAGGGCCTCCTCTACAAGCCCGAACTGGTCGCGCGCCAGCCCAACACCACTGACTGCCACCGCCTGATTCTGTGGGCCGAAGCGATCGGCAAGGCGCCCGAGATGAAGCAGCGCCTGATGGAGCTCTATTTCCGCGACGGCGGCGATCTCACCGACGTCAACGTGCTGGTGCAGGCGGCTGCCGATATCGGCCTCGATGCCGACGACGTGCGCAAGCGCCTTGCCACCGACGAGGACGTTGCACGCGTGTCGGCCGACGCGCAGGAGGCTGCCGAGAAGGGCATCTCCGGCGTGCCGACCTATGTGTTCGCGCAGAAATATGCCGTCTCCGGCGCCCAGGATCCCAACCTGCTCGCCCGTGCCATCCGCCAGGTCTCGGCGGAAATCAACGCGCAGGCGGCAGAGTAGCGCCTATTTTCGGAGCAGGTGGACCGCCCGACGCGCTGTCTCGCGCGCCAGGCCGCGCGCGATCAAAGCCGCGTGAATCAGCTCCACGATCGGATCATGCCGCCGCAGCGGGATCAGCACGTCGCCGATCGCAAAACGGCCGCGCCAGACCGGGTTGATCATGGGGTGATCGGCGCTCGCAGTGGAATCCGCGCTCGCAATGGTCGGGTCGGCGCAGAGGTGGCGCGTCAGATCGAGCGTGAGCTGCACGCCCGGGGAATATTTCGAGAAGCGCTCGTCGATGCCGAGCTTGAAGAAGAAAGCGCGGTCCTGGTGGCGCAGCACGATGCCGGCGGCGACCGCCGTCGTGCCGGCGCGGAGCGTGATGATGTCGCATTGCGCAGTTTCGGCGAGCGCTGGCACGGCACGGCGGACGAAGGCCGCATCGCCTGCGTCCTGAATCAGCGCGGTGCCGCGCTCGCCCTTCCAGCCACTGGCTTCGAGTTGCAGAAACGTTTCGAGCGCGGGCCTGATCTCGTCCGGCTTGCGCGCGACGTCGAAGCTGATTGCGCCATGCTCCTCCAGGCGATGCCGTTGCCGGCGCAGCTCCTTGAGCTTCTTGGCGCCGAGAGCGTCGTGCAACAGCCTGTCGCTTTCCTGTGTCGCATCGAGGCTGGCGCGGATATAGGAGCCGAGCACGCGTGGTTTCAGGCGGTCATTGGCGAGCGCTTCCTTGAGCGACACCATCGCGGCGCCATCGAGAGTGACATCGCGCAGGATCAGGGCATGCGCACCGGCCCTGCGCGCCTGCTGCAACAGGCGCGAGGCGGCCTCGACGGGAGCGTCGCGGTCGATCAGCGGGCTGCACAGCGTGCCATAGGGATGCGCGCTCACCAAAGCGGGCAGGGGAATCTTCCAGGCCTGCCAGAGCGAGACCGCCGGCATCAACCCGATCAGCCGCGTCGAGGAGCCGCCGCAGACGGACAAGGCCGAGGCGCCGGTACGGCCGCGCGCGGTTGCGCTGACGGCGAGCTCCCAGGCGGGCAGGTAATAGCCGTTCGGCTCGATCGCCCGCTGCGCCAGCGAGCGCCACTGACCGGGCTCGATCGCCGTCAACGGGACGAGCGCGGGCGTTGCATCCTTCGCCGATGCCGGATTGATCGCAGCCCGATGCGCGATGTCGACCACGTCCCGTCGTCCCCGTTCACGCTAAGGCAAAAGCCGGCGTTACGCCGTCATGCTTAGCGCAAAGATTGGAAAATACCGTTGGGATGCGGCTTCAATTCGAGGGGTGTTGTTAACGTCTCGTTGAGCATCCGGCGGCACACCGCCGGATGTGGATGTCACTGGTCACCTGGGATGAAGTGGTCGCGGGCGCTTGCGTGTCCGCCGCCGGCCGTGTCGGTGATGGCAATGCTGATGTCGCGCGGCGCCGACGGCACATTGGCCGGGCCGACCTGCACGGACAGGCGGATCTCGCGTGTCTGATCCTGCCCGACCGCGACGACTGGCTTGCCCTCGGGCCCAGCCTCGACGCCGGCGACGCGCAGGGTTGCGCCCAGCAGGTCGGAGACCTCGAGCGTGAACGATCGCTCCGCGCCCTTGTTGAGGATGCGCACGGTGTAGTCGTTGCGCACGCCGCCGTCCGAGAGCTGGACGAACATCGGATTGCGTTCGTGCAGCACGTTGACGTCCATCGTCGCGCGCGTGGCGAGCGTATAGAGCATGATGGTCCCGACGACGGCGATGGCGGCAGCATAGATCAGCGTGCGCGGGCGGATTATGCGGTAGACCGGCGCCTTGCCGTCGTGGCGGCGCTGCATGTTGATGTCGGTGTCGTAGCCGATCAGGCCGGTAGGCCGGCCGATGTCGCGCATGACGTTGTCGCATGCGTCGATGCAAAGGCCGCACTGGATGCAACCGAGCTGAATTCCATGGCGGATGTCGACACCGGTCGGGCAGACATTGATGCATTGGTGGCAGTCGACACAGTCACCGGCGACATCGCCATGGGCGCGGGCGGCTTCCGCCTTCTTGACCGACATGCGCGGCTCGCCGCGGTCGTAACGATAGGTGACGTTGAGCGCCCACTCGTCGGTCAGTGCCGCCTGGATGCGCGGCCAGGGGCACATGTAGATGCAGGTCTGTTCGCGGGCGTGCCCGGCAAAAAGATATGTCGTGCCGGTCAGGATGCCGATCCAGAGATAGGCGATGAACGGCGCCTGGAAGGTGGCGAGCTCCTTCACCAGTGTTGGCGCGTCGTCGAAATACAGCACCCATGCGCCGCCGGTCCACCAAGCGATCATGATCCAGAGAAAATGCTTCAGCGCAACCTTGCGGACGTGGTCAAACGTCCAATAGCGCTTGTCGCCCTGCATGCGCTCGCGCCGGTCGCCCTCGACCCAGCGTTCGACCGCGTAGAACAAGTCGGTCCATACGGTCTGCGGGCACAAATAGCCGCACCAAAGCCGGCCGGCGACCGCGTTCATCAGGAACAGCGTCATCGCCGCGATGATGAGGAGGCCCGTGAAGTAATAGACTTCCTGCGGCCACAGCTCGATGAAGAAGAAATAGAAGCGGCGATGCGGCAAATCGATCAGCACGGCCTGGTCGGGCAGGCCGGGCCCGCGATTCCAGCGCACGAACGGTAGCAGATAATAGGTCCCGAGCGTCACGCAGAGAATTGCCCATTTGATGCGGCGGAACGGGCCGTGCACCGACTGCGGATAGACCTTCCTTCGCTTCTCGTAGAGAGGCCCCTCGATGAAGGTGTCGTCGGTCATGGCAAATTCCCCCGCATCACAGTCTAGATCGGTGCGCTACGAGAACGCGCAGCCGCTGCCCAGGCCTAGCTTCTTGAACACGATCGCCGCGGGGCAGAAGCCCGTAAACGAGGCCTGCAACATGTTGAGCCCGGCAAAGGCCGTCAGCAGGTACCAGTACGCATTGACGTATGTGCCCAATGCAAGTCCGAGCAGGACGACGAATCCTGCGAAGGCGAGAACGGCTTTGTCGACATTCATGGCATGCTCCTCTCAGGTGTGATCACGTTCCGAACGGGTCAGGCTGGCTTCAGTCCAGGCTATGATGCTGCGTGCATCCATTGCGCCCGCTTGGCGGGCAATCTCCCGGCCGTCACGCATCAACAGCAAGGTCGGGATGCCACTGATGTTGAAACGTGACGATATGGCAGGCGCGTTGTCTGAATTGAGCTTCAGCAGCCGGACCTTCGGCTCCAGCTGTTGTGCGGCGCGCTCGAACATCGGCGCCATGGCGCGGCATGGACCGCACCATGGCGCCCACACATCGATCAGCACGGGAATGTCGTTGTTGGCGACATGGCGGCCGAACGCTGCTTCGTCCACCTCGATCGGATGACCAGTGAACATCGACTGGTGACAAGCGCCGCAGCGCGCTCCTTCCGGCGCGCGCTCGGCGGGAAGGCGATTGATGCGCCCGCAACTACCACAAACGATCTGGCGTGTGGTGCTCATGTGCCTGTCCGAACCCCCTTGATCTTGGCGATGTTCAGCCTGTCGAGCAGGAAGCGCTCGTAGAATGGCTCGCTCTCGCCGCGCCGCATCTTGCGAAGGAAGTATTTCTCGAAGGCGACCTTGGCGTAGTGCACCCACTCGCCCTTGGACGACCAGTTGACGTTGCGCGGCGGAATCTGCGGCTGTGCGAGGAAGGCAACGCCGGAATCGCCGAAGTCGGCGAGGCAGATTGCGTTCCAGGTCGGTTGCGCCGTCGGCGCCTTGCCGCGGAGAAGGGCGCCGATGTTCATGGCGGTCGCCGTCACCATGGACTCGATCATGAAGCCGGTCTTCGGCACGCCGACCGGCACCGGCGTCGCGCCGACCGGCGCGATCGCGACGCAGACACCGACGGCAAAGACGTTCGGGAAGGTCGGGTTCTGCTGATGCTTGTCGACCAGGACGAAGCCGCGCGGGTTGGTCAGTTTCTCGATGCCCCGCACCGCCTCGACGCCGCGAAAAGCCGGCAACATCATCGAATAGGCGAACGGTAGCTCGTGGGCCTTGTGGGAGGTGCCGTTGTCCGCGAACTCCTCCACCGACATCACGCCGGGGGCAATGCTATCGACGCGCGCGTTGGTAATCCACTTGATGTGCTTCTCGCGCATCTCGCTTTCGAGGAGGCCCTTGGTGTCGCCAACGCCGTCGAGACCGAGATGGCCGATATACGGCTCCGAGGTGACGAACGTCATCGGAACCCGGTCGCGCAGCTTTCGCCGGCGCAGCTCCGTTTCCAGGATGAAGAGGAACTCATAGGCCGGCCCGAAGCATGAAGCCCCCTGCACCGCGCCGATCACTACGGGGCCGGGGTTCGCGGCGAGTATCTCGAACGCCTCCTTGGCGCGTGTCGCATGATCGACGTGACAGATGGACTGAGTGTAGCCTTCCGGTCCAAGCCCCGGGATTTCGTCGAAGGCAAGCTCGGGACCGGTTGCGACCACCAGATAGTCGTAGTCGATGGAGGTCCCGTCGCCGAGCTCGACCCGGTTTTCCGTGGGGCGGACACGCTTGGCGCCCTGCGTCAGCAGGCGCACGCCCTTGCGCTTCATGACCTCCTCGAGATTGATCTCGATCTCATCGCGCTTGCGCCAGCCGACCGCCACCCAGGGATTGGACGGCACGAAATGATAGGCTGCGCCCTGCGCAACCAGGGTCAGGCGATCCTCACTTCTCAACTGGGGCAGCAGTTCATAGGCCATCAGCGTTCCGCTCAGCCCGGCTCCGATTACGACGACTTCCGCCATGGGTACCTCCGTTGGATCAGGCTGCTCCGCCGGTTCAGTTCCGGCTGTATCGCAGCGCTTGACTATATATTCATAAGTTCGTATATACGCAAGTATGAAAATAGATAGCGACGTCATGGAGCGGGCGGCCGATCAGGCGAGCGAATTGCTTAAGGCGCTCTCCAGCCGTCACCGGCTTCTCATCATCTGCCAGTTGATCGACGGCGAACGCTCGGTTGGAGAGCTGGCCGAGTTCCTGAATCTCAGGGATTCCACGGTGTCTCAGCATCTTGCGCTCCTTCGCAAGGATGGCCTGGTGTCCTCGCGGCGTGATGCACAGACCATCTTCTATTCGATCGCCAGCGAGCCGGCCCGCGAGGTCTTGAAGACGCTCTACCAGGTGTTTTGCGCACCGAAGTCCGCAAGGACGCGATGAAGCCTAGGAAACGGCGGGCAGGAGCGCTTTGCGCGAGATCAACGCGCGCCCGCCAGATGTCGATGAAATGAGAGGGCGTCGCGTTGCGGCGTGGTGAACCTGATGATGACACGGATGGATCCCGTGGAATATCTGACGCGATGCCTCGGATTTCTGGTGCTGTTGGCCGCGCTCGGCGTGCCGGTGGGGTCCCGAGCCGCCGCGGAAATGTTGACCGTGGCGCAGCAGCCGGTCATCGACGAGAAGGCCGTGTTCGCCACCGTCGAGAGTATCAGCGTGGTCCCCGCCCGGGGCCGCATCGGCGGCACCGTTGCGCAGCTCAAGGTGAGGGAAGGCGACCGCGTCGCAGCCGGCCAGGCCATTGCGATCATCGGTGACGAAAAGCTCGTCCTCCAGATGAAATCGCTCGACGCCCAGATCGAAGCGCTCCAGGCGCAGGCCAACCAGGCGCAGATCGACTTCACCCGCACCGAAGGCCTGGTCGAACGCGGCATCCTGCCGCGCGTCAAGCTCGACGAGCAACGTACCGCGCTCAACGTTGCCGACAACGGCCTGCGCGCGAAGGCCGCAGAACGCGCCGTCATCAACGAGCAGCTCAACCAGGGCCAGGTGCTCGCGCCGGCCGATGGCCGCGTGTTGAAGCGGCTGATCACCGTGGGATCGGTCGTGCTCGCCGGCGACCCGATCGTGACCGTCGCCCAGCAGAATTTCAAGTTGCGGTTGCGCGTGCCGGAGCGCCACGCGCGCTTCCTGAAGGCCGGCGACAAGATCCGCATCGATGGCGCGGAGCTCGCGGGGGAGGCCTCGAAATGGGGCCTGATCGACCTCGTCTATCCACAGATCGAGGAAGGGCGTGTCATTGCGGACGCGACCGTCGAAGGGCTCGGCGAATATTTCGTCGGGGACCGCCTGCGGGTCTGGATCTCCGGCGGCACGCGGCCGGCCTACATTATCCCATCGAGCTATGTGACGACCCGGTTCGGCATCGACTACGTCCAGCTCCGGAAGGGCGATGTCACGATCGACGTCCCGGTGCAACGTGGACGCGGCTTGCCGACGCCGGAGCTTCCTGACGGGCTCGAAATCCTGTCCGGCATCCATGCCGGCGACCGGTTGGTGCAACCGTGAATCTCGGACTGTCAGGACGGTTGACCAGATCGACCATTGCTTCGCCGCTGACACCTTTGTTCCTGCTTGCGGCACTCGTCGTGGGGCTGATCGCCGTCGTGGTGATCCCGCGCGAGGAGGAGCCGCAGATCAGCGTTCCAATGGTGGATATCCGCATCACCGCCGATGGTTTGCGCGGACCGGACGCTGTCGAGCTTGTGACAAAGCCGCTGGAATCGATCGTCAAGGGCATCGACGGCGTCGAGCACGTCTATAGCCAGACCGAGGACGACCGCGTGATGGTGACCGCGCGCTTTCTGGTCGGTACCAAGTTCGAGGACGCGATTCTTCGGGTCCATGAAAAGATCCGCGCCAATCTCGATCGCATTCCCGTCGGCATCCCCGAGCCGCTGATCGTCGGTCGCGGCATCAATGACGTCGCGGTGACCGTGCTGACGCTCTCGCCCAAGCCGGAAGCGGCCAGCCGCTGGACCGACAAGGACCTCTACGAGCTCGCGGACAAGCTGCGCGCGGAGCTGATGAAGGTCGACGATATCGGCTTGACCTATGTTTCCGGCGGCGCGCCGCAACAGATCCGGGTCGAGCCCGATCCGGAGAAGCTGTCGCTGTTCGGCATCACGCTGCAGCAGCTCGTGGCCAAGGTGAAGGATGCCAATCGCTCATTCCTGGCGGGGCAGGTCCGCGATGCCGGTATCGTGCGGAACGTCGCGGCGGGCCAGACGCTGTCGGGCATCCCCGACATAGGATTGCTGCTCATCACGACCCGCGACGGCCGGCCGGTCTACGTCAAGGACGTCGCCTCCGTCGTCGTCGGCCCGAGCACGATCGAGCATCGAGTCTGGACGGATACGCGCGACACCGGGGGACAGTGGGGGAGGATGCCTGCAGTCAGCCTGGCGCTGGCCAAGCGCGCCGGTGCCAATGCCGTTGTCGTATCCGAGAACATTGCCAAACGTCTCGAAGGGCTGAAGTCCCGCCTGATCCCCGAGGATGTCCAGCTGACGGTGACGCGCGACTACGGTGAGACGGCCAACGAGAAGGCCAACGAGCTGTTATTTCACCTTGGGCTCGCGACGATCTCAATTGTGGTCCTGATCGCGATTGCGATCGGCTGGCGCGAAGCTCTGGTGACCTTCGTCGTGATCCCCACGACGATCCTGCTGACGATGTTCGCCGCCAACCTGATGGGCTACACCATCAACCGGGTCAGCCTGTTCGCGCTGATTTTTTCGATCGGCATTCTCGTCGACGACGCCATTGTCGTGGTCGAGAACATCGCGCGGCATTGGGGCATGCGCGACGGCCGGCCGCGCTTGCAGGCGACCATCGAGGCGGTGGCGGAAGTCGGCAACCCCACCATCGTCGCGACGTTGACGGTGGTCGCCGCGCTGTTGCCGATGCTGTTCGTGTCGGGCCTGATGGGGCCCTACATGGCGCCGATTCCGGCCAATGCGTCGGCGGCCATGCTGTTCTCGTTCTTCGTCGCGATGGTGGTGGCTCCCTGGCTGATGCTCAAGCTCGCGCCGAAGGGCGACATTGCGCCGGTCCATGCGGCGCACGATGAGGGCCGGCTCGGCCGGATCTACCGGCGCTTCGCCACGCCAATCGTGCGGAGCAAGCGATCGGCCTGGACATTCTTGCTCGGTGTCGGCATCGCGACGCTGCTGTCAATGACGCTGTTTGCGACCAAGTCTGTGACGGTCAAGCTTTTGCCGTTCGACAACAAATCCGAGATCGCCGTTGTCATCGACCTGCCGGAAGGGGCGAGTCTGGAGGCGACCGAGCGCATGCTGTTCGACGTGGCCGAGCTCGCGCGACAATTGCCGGAGGTCACCTCGTTGCAATCTTACGCCGGCACACCGGCTCCCTTCAATTTCAACGGCCTGGTACGGCACTATTACTTGCGTGAGCGGCCCGAACTCGGCGAGGTGCAGGTCAACCTGACTGCGCGTGGCGAGCGCAAGCGTGCCAGCCACGAGATCGCGCTCGAGCTGCGCGAGAAGATGAAGACGCTCGATCCACCCAAGGGCACCAGCATCAAGGTGGTGGAAGTGCCGCCGGGGCCGCCGGTGCTCTCGACGCTGCTTGCCGAGATCTACGGTCCCGATGCCGCCACGCGTCGTGCGGTCACGGCCGAACTCAAGAAGATCTTCGCAGAGGTGCCCTTCATCGTCGACATCGATGATTCCATCGGCGAGAAGCGGCCCCGGCTGCGGCTCTCGATCGACCAGGAACGGCTTGAATTCTTCGGCGTCGAGCAGCGTGACGTCTACGACACGATCCAGGCGCTGTTCGGCGGCATCTCGATCGGCTATTCGCATCGCGGCGAGGACCGCAATCCGATCGAGATCGCGGTGCATCTCGGAAAGCGCGACCTGGTCTGGGACGAGGCGCTGGCCTCTACGCCCGTGCCAGCCAATACGTTGCCCGGCAGCAAGACGGTGGTGGAGCTCGGACAGGTCGTGAAGGCGACGACCGAAGAGGGCTCACCGACAATCTTCCGCCGCGACGGGCGCTTTGCAGACATGGTGATGGCCGAGCTCGCGGGACGCTTCGAGGCGCCACTCTACGGCATGCTGGCGGTTGCGGATCGGGTTGATGCCCATGACTGGGGCAAGCTGGCGAAACCTGCGATCAGCCTGCACGGCCAGCCGTCGGACGAGTCGCGTCCCACACTGCTGTGGGACGGCGAATGGGAAATTACCTGGGTGACCTTCCGCGACATGGGCGCGGCCTTCGGCGCTGCAATCCTCGGCATCTATGTGCTGGTGGTCGCCCAGTTCAGGAGCTTCCGTCTGCCACTCGTCATCCTGACGCCGATTCCGCTCACGCTGATCGGCATCTTGATCGGGCACTGGCTGTTGGGCGCGGCGTTCACCGCGACCTCGATGATCGGCTTCATCGCACTGGCCGGCATCATCGTGCGCAACTCGATCCTGCTGGTCGACTTCATCCGGCACAGCGGTGGAGAGGGCAAGTCGGTTCGCGAGGTGGTGCTGGAGGCTGGCGCAGTTCGATTCAAGCCAATCCTTCTCACCGCGCTTGCGGCCATGATCGGCGCCGCGACCATCCTGCTCGATCCGATTTTTCAAGGACTGGCGATTTCGCTTCTGTTCGGGCTTGCGTCGTCAACGCTGCTCACCGTGCTGGTGATTCCCGCGATCTATATCGCCTTGCGCGCACCGTCCGAGGCGACTTCGACCACAGTCAAATCCAGCTAGCGAGGGTCCGATGGACAAGAACTATGTCGACATCACAAGGAATATCTCCGCCAATCTGAGGAAGCTGCGCAACGACATCCCTGACACGATGAAGGGATTTGCCGCGCTTGCTCAGGCGGCCACGCGCGACGGCGCGCTGGACAAGAAAACCAAGGAACTGATTGCGCTTGCGCTCGGTGTCGCCGCGCATTGCGACGGCTGTATCGGATTTCACGCCGAGGCGCTCGTCAAGCTTGCCGCGACGCGCGAAGAGATTGAGGAAGCCCTTGGCATGGCCGTCTACATGGGTGGTGGCCCATCCTTGATGTATGCCGCGGATGCGATCGCGGCATATGAGCAGTTCCAGCGGCAGACGGTCGCTGCCTGACTGATCTGCCGTCAAGTCGAGCGGACGGGACCGGACGAACTCACTCGTCCGGTCCCGTCCGTCATGCTGTATTGCTTACCAGCGGTCGTCGCCGACACCGACTCCGACGCTCACGCCGGGCGCGCGAATGCCGACGCCGGCGCGCGGGCCCTCGTCCCAGTCGCGATAGGTGCGACGCTCGTAATAGCGTTCGCGCGGCATCCTCGCATAGGAGTCGCGCACGATCACGCGCGCGCCGCCATGGGTGCGATAGCAATTGCCGGCGTCATCGCAAACGAGCCGGACCTCCTGAATGAGGTCGGGGCTGGTGTATTCGCTGGTGGTGTAAAGATCCGCAGCCTTCGCGCTGGTCGCCGCCGCGAGAGCCCCGACACCGGCCAGCAGTGCAATCGTGAACGTCCTCATCCTGTCCTCCTCCGAAACTGCCCTCGGCGGTAACAAGAATGGGAGGCGACGATCGTTCCGGCTGATTTACAGGTTTTTCCCGGAACCGGATGTCGTGTGGCACTTATTCATCGCTAGATCGGCTGGTAGGCTTCCGAGCCGCAGATGTCGTCGGCTTCGGCGCGCCGCCGGTCGATGACCTTTCCGCCATTGATCGTCACGATGTAGGTCTGGGTGCCCAGCGCCGAACCGGTGGCCGAGGTGAGTTGCGCGCGGACGCAGGCGGTCCAGCCCGTTCCGCGGACTTCATGATGGGGCAGGGCGACTTGCACCTCGCGCGGATAGGAGGTGTTGAGGAAGACCACTTCGATCTGCTCGCGGACCACGCGCTTGACGTCGGGCGGCGGTTCAGGCGGAGGCTGCTCGGCCTCCTTGAGGCGCATGAAGTCGGGCACCGGCGCGCGGCTGTCGGCAAAGCCGCACGCGCCGAGTGCGAGCGCGGCGGCGAGCAGCGCCAGATGAGCAACAATCCGCAACATTCGTGAAGATCCCCTGCGGACCAACAGATAGGCGCGAATCCGGCGGGACGAAGTCTCGTCCGATCAACATTTGCTGAAGGGGCGCTGCAAGCCGCATTTGCCAATACCGGATTGCAGGCTAGTTTGTGCTTTGGATGAGAGGGATTGCGCGAATGAGGATTTTGGCCATAGCGGCCGCAGTGCTGGCGCTGACGGTTGCTTCGGCGCAGGCGCAGATGGGCGGCGGCCGGCGCCACGCCAACGAGGGCGGCGCCAAGGCCGACAACAAGCCCAAGGTCGATGAGAAGGCCTACAAGGCCGCGCTCGAGCGCATTCCGGAGTCCAAGGAAAAGTACGACCCGTGGAGCGGGGCGCGTCCGAGCGAGCCCGCGAAGAAGCCGAAATAGAGCGAAGCGGCCGGCGGAGCGGAGATGTCTACTTCGCCCTCGGGCGAGTCGGGGCGGCGATGCCGGCGGTTTAGGCTTTTTGTCTTCGGGAGATCACGTCCGACAATGTCGGTCAGTTGGTCTGCGCTTTCGATTATCACCCTCGTGACGTTGCAGCGCGGTCGCCTCAGCGTCGTAAACGAAGTCTGAAGCGCCGTGCAAGTAGCGCCAGTATTGAGTTTAGTTCAACGTAATTTCTATGCACTAATTTTCAATCGCCATTATGGATTAACGTCGATGACCGAGAAACGTGCAGCGCAACGTCACAGGGTCTTCAAGGGCGGCACGATCACCTACGAAAATAGGGGTGTAGCGTGTACGGTGCGAAACATATCGGAAGGCGGAGCGGCAATAGATCTCGACAGTCCTGTCGCATTACCGCAATCGTTCACCCTCTCGATCGCGCGTGATAATTTCAGGCGGAGTTGCCGCGCCGTCTGGCGCAGCGAGCGGCGCATCGGCCTCGCCTTCGTGCAATAATGTGTGTCATGTGAACGAGCGTTCGCATCGTGTCCACAACGCGATGATGATTGCGTGATACGACGCAGGCGACGCCAGCCCAGCGCCGCGATGACCAGCGCGACGAACAGCGGCGTCCGCCTCGAACATGGTTCACCGCATCAGTTCGAGCGAGTTGCTTCCCGCCGAGTTTATCCCCAAGCCTTTCCTTTATGGCGTTACGCGCCGATGGAGATTCCAATGAAGACCACGCTTTCGCTTCTGTTCGCCGCAGCGCTCTCGCTGTCGTCGGTGCCCGCTCACGCGGTCAAGTGGGACCTCTCGACCATGACTTGCAAGCAATTCCTGGAGAGCGGCGAAGACAACATCGCGGTCGTGTTGACCTGGATGGATGGCTGGTACAAGGGCGACGAGGACAACGCGATCATCGACACCGAGGTGTTCATCGAGAACGCCAAGAAGTTCGGTGCCTATTGCGGGAAGAATCCGACCGTCAGCGTCGTCACCGCGGCCGACGAAATCCTCGGCAAATAATTTTCGGAAGCGTCTCGACCGAGGCGCGATCGCGCCTCGGTCTGTTGATTCGATACGATCGTCATCGAGAGCCGCGGTGCGCTTTGCGCTCACGCGGCTCTCTTCGTTTCGGATGACGCTCAGCCGGGCAGCATGGCGAATGCGCTCGACACCATCGCGATCTGCTTGTTGTCGGCGGCGGAGAGCAGGGTGACGCGGCCAAAGCTCATGGTGCGTCCGAGCCGCACCACGCGGGCATCGGCGAGCACGTCCGATGAGGAGACCGCGCGCATGAAATGCGTGGTCTGGTCCACCGTCGTCATCGGACGATAGCCGCGGTTGGCGGCAAGGTTGGCGATCACCATCGCGGTATCGGCCAGGGCCATCAGCGCCTGTCCGCAGACCACGCCGCCATTGCGGCACAACCGCTCGGAGAACGGCATGCGGAGCAGCGCGCCCGGTTGCCAGTCCTGCGCTTCGGGGGGCGGCACGTGCTCGATGCGCTCCACGGAGAGGTTGAGATCCTGGATCCAGGGCGCAAAGACCTCGCCGAGTATGCGTCTGGCCTCAGTGATCCCGAACTCGGTGTCTGGCTGCGATGGCATTGCTGTCTTTCCCTCCCGTGTTGCCGGATGTTTCGCTCATTCTGCCCGCTTGGGCGCGGCAAAGTCACGGGGATCCGTCGGCTTGAAAATGCCCGACTTCGCCCGATATGATGCTCGCTCGGGAGCGGGTGGACGATGTTGCGTCGAAGTGTCCTTGTCATTTGCCTGGCTGCGCTTGGTTTGGCGCTGAGCGGTTGCACCAGATGCGGCCCGGTCTGGGAGGACTGGCTCCACGGGCCGAAATCGTGCAGATCGGATCGGCTCTAGCGGATTGACGTGGCGCCTGGCGCTGCGAAGACGGGCAGGATGTGGTATCCGCGCCCCCTTATCGATGATCAAGGAGTGAGTGATGAAGGTTTTCCGTATGGCAGCGGTGCTGGCGCTGGTGGCTGGACCGGCCTTCGCGCAGGAGTCGCCCCATATCAATCTGATGGCGGATGGCCCGCCCAAGTCCGAGGACGAGAAAGCCGCGGATGCCGCGCGCGAGAAGGCCTACAAGGAAACGCTGAAGAAGATTCCGGACGCCAAGGCCTCCAGCGATCCCTGGGGCGGAATGCGCGCCGACCCGCCGAAGCAACCGGCGTCGAAGACTTCGGCCGCCACCGGCACGCCCAAGAAGCCCAAGGCCGGCACGGCGGCCAATTGACCGCGCTTCCGCGGAGGCGGATGACGCCTCCGGCGGGACTCCCCTTCGCCGGGCCCTGATCCTACATTTCCTCGCAGTGTTGCGTTGAGGAGGCAGGATATGGCGGATCGTCCGCGGGACCTCGCCGAGCGGATGGCGCGCCGGCGCAAGCCGGCCGCCAAAGCCGGTGACGGCTATCTGCGTGAGAGCTTCACCCTGCCGCGCGCCGCGGCGCGGGCAAGGGCGCAGGCCTTCTTCGCGCGCTATCCCAAGGCCGGTTATATGAGCGAAGTCGAGACTTGGCGCGAACTGCCCGGCGGCGATATCGAATTCACCATGCGGCGGCTGCCCAGCGCCGACTAGCCCCGGTCCGGCCGTTCAACCCGACGCGTCAGGCCGTGGCCGATGGCCTTCAACTCCCGATCGATGCGCAACTGCACCCGACGGATCGCCAACAGGTCGATCTTCGTCTCGGTCTTTCCTGACTTGATCTCGTCGCCGATCCGGAACTGCCATTGCCAGACGCCCGGGACTGCCGTCTTTGCAACCGTGAACTCAACGCCCCTGTGATTCATGGTCACCTCCACGATTCACCTTGCCATGTCGGACAACATGTTGGGGGGCGGAATATTCCATCGACAAGCAAAATTTGCCGTTAAGTCGAGGATAGTTCATTGGAATTCAGTAAGCGCGCCCAGCTCGAAACAAGCGAACTCGGATTCCGAAAGATGGAACCGGCGGATGCGTCTTCACGCGTATGGAACCGCTGCCCGAACCGCGCAAACACCCCGGCCAGGAACTCTGTTCATGGTCGGAGAACCACGGAAGAGATACGCGGAGCGCGGGCCATGGGTCCACGCCATCGCACAAGAAAAAACCCCGCCAGGGGAGAGCCGGGCGGGGCAGGAGGTTATTGGAGGCTGAGGTGCTGGGCTGCAACACCATAGCGGAACGACCGTAGCCTTCTCAGCTTACGACAGCCTGACGGGGCGTGTTGGAATCTGGTCGTCGTGGTTCGGCGGCCTCGTCGTTCGGCCGCCCAAAACAGAAGACCCCGCTCGGCGGAGAGCGGGGTCGACTGGGTATGGAGGCCCGGCGTTGGTCCACCGGGCAAGGCAAGGCTAGAGCATCCGGCTGACGGGCGCCTTACGCAAGCTTGTGCGTGGCTTGCGGCGACGTTGGGAGGCGCTCTCACGTCCCAATTCAGACATCGCCCCGCACAATTTAGGACACATCCGTTGGCGACACTTCGCGCGCACGGCGAAGCCATGGGGGATACGTGGCGCGCCGAAAGCGGGGTGGCATCATGGACAAGGTAGAGCGGTCATTCGCCGCCGCGACGGCGGCTGGCTTCGTGGTGTTGGTGATCGGAATCGTGCTGCTGGCGCTGATGTAGCGGGGAACGGGGTGGGCCGCAGCGGCGCATCCCGGCAAAGACGTAAAACAACCCCATGCACAGTAGGCAACGGCCGGATTCGGCTCGCCTTTCCTAGTGCACCTTGATCTCGTCCAGGGGCAGGCGCAGATCGGCGGCGCGCTCCGCGCGATCCTTCTTGCGGAACTCGCTTTCCCTGCGCTCGAACTTCGCCATTTCCTCGAGCGCCGCCTGGAGCAGGGAATTGCGCCTGCCGGCATCGTGCTGCGTGTTTTCCGTCATGATCCGATTCCCCATTGCGGCAGCCCACTCCCGAAGGAAAGCGCGGCGGCCGCGGAAAAGTTCAGTGCCGAAGGATTGCGAAATTATGACGACGGCATCGCTTCGGGACGTTGATGCGCATCATCTTCGACGAAGAAGCATCGCCTCACATTTTGCGGAGGGCGGGGCCGCTGGTTGCTTTCATGCTATCCTGCTGCGTCACAGCGGAGATGGCCATGGGCTTCTGGCTTTTCGTCATTGTCTCGATTGGGGCGATCCCGCTCGCTGGCGCCATGGCGCGCGAGCGCAACAGGCCGCCGCGAAGGTGGCTATGGATTGCCGTCGCGGTCGGTCCCCTGGCGCCTCTGGCGCTGCTGATTCTGGGGGATGCGAAGCGCCCGGCCTCCGCTAATTGAGGCGGGGCGCAACCCGACAATCATGGTCGAGAGTCGGGAAAAACCGGAAACTCCGGGGAGGCAATAAGGAACTTCATTTCGAAAAATTTGAAACCCGGAAGGACCGCTGTTCAAAGCAGTGGCTCTTTGCTTTTGGGGTTTGGAACAATTGCCGGATTGCCACGTTTTCCCGGTGCCCTTTGCCCAAAGGGCAGACCCCAAATGGCCCCGGCTCATGTCCCCAACCCTGCGAGCTGGGGCCTTTTTTGTGCGCTCGTGAAGGCGGATCAGATCACCGGTCTGTCGGCCAGATGGGCAACCTTTCTTCTTCGCCTCGCGCCGTTTGTCGCGCCGCCTTGATGGTTTATTTTTTCGTGAAGCCGCATTTGTCGGTCGTTGTCACCCAGCATCCAGTGGCTCGGCAATGAGCCAACCTAGCCGCGATGGTCGTATTGCATCGCTGCAGGTCAAAACCCATGCCCTTGCAGGTTATCTGCGCTTCGGCGGCCCGAGCGCTGCACGATTGCGTTTGGGCCAAGGCAGATGAGAAGGCAGACGAAAAAGAAAACGCCAGAAATATAATTCCAAGAGCAGTCGCAATTTTCATTGGTCGCCCCCTTAAAGTTGTTGTTCCAATCGGGGAACCATATCGCGGTCACAATCCGCTAACCACCGGACCGGGACACCTCTGGCCAAATGCGGACAGCACCCCAATTCCGGTGCTGTTCTAATTCGGACGGCGATTTCGGGAAATTAGGACACTGAGAAATTTACGGGGGATGGAGCAAAAAACGCCGCCCGCTTAAATCTATCGCGGACGGCGGCTTTCCAGCCCCGGGGGGATGGATGCAAAACCCCGGCAGGGATTAGTCTGCACAGCGCGTGCCAAGGTTCATGTCCCGGAGAGAGACATCTGCAGGGGCGGAGCGAGGACATTGAAACGAAGTCCACAGATTCACTTGAATGCGTGGACCCAAATGAGGGAGGCCGCCAACTGAGGCGGCCTTAATGCTTGGTGCTCGCGTTCCGATGGATGATGGAAACGCAGAACAACCGTGCAGTCGTCGAGCGTACTTCCACAGCCAGATCTGGCCGCTCGCCTTTGAAGACGGATTCCTTGGCGATCCCGGTCAGTGTTTGCATCGCTTCGGCTTCGGCGGCTTTGAGATTGGGCAGGCGCAGACCTTCCTCGTCTGCAAAGAACTCGTGGCCACTTTGGATGTCAAAGAAATAGCGTTCCATCAAGGCGCTCCATCGTCGTGTAGGCGGGAGCGCAATCAGTCTCTCTGCCACCGATGCCTACGGGCGGAGCCTCGATCGGTGATGGGACGACAATAAGCCGGCTGGCAGATGGTTGCTAGAACGACTCTGGTGGCTGCAAGCCGGGCGATCTCAGCCATTCGCTCATGTGAGCGCCGGTTTCGGCCTGTCTGGCTTTGCGGAGGGCATCCTCACGCTGAGGACCTGGGGGGAGGGATTTGGCCTTTTCTCGGAGGCGTTCGGCTTCTTGGGCAAGGCGGTCTTCAAGCGAAAGGGTCTGTTTGAAACGGCGGCGTTTCGACATGACGCAACCTCGTGGCTCCGGGTCCTAACCGTTGGGTTCGAGTATCTGCGAAGCTTAATATGCAGGCGAGGCGGCTTCAGTTCCAAAGTGAACACTTCAACTTGGGACACTTGGCGGCAGATGCGGGCAGCGCCCAAATTCTGGTGCCGGCCAAGGTCAGCGCCCAACCCAACCCTTTCAAAAGAACATATTGCGAACATGGAACAGATCGTGTACATTGCTTTTATCGACGACCCGCCGCGCCAACCGTTTGTCCCGCACCCGAATCCTCGCCATAAGGAGCACGACCCAATGTCCACCACTGCCCTGCGTATCGTCGAAGGATCTTCCATGGACAAGAGTAAAGCTCTGGCTGCCGCGCTCTCCCAGATCGAGCGCCAGTTCGGCAAGGGCTCGGTAATGAAGCTCGGTAAGAACGACCGTTCGATGGACATCGAGGCGGTGTCCTCCGGCTCGCTCGGGCTCGATATCGCGCTCGGCATCGGCGGCCTGCCCAAGGGGCGTATCGTCGAGATCTACGGGCCGGAATCCTCAGGCAAGACCACGCTGGCGCTGCACACGGTGGCGGAAGCGCAGAAGAAGGGCGGCATCTGCGCCTTCATCGACGCCGAGCACGCGCTCGACCCGGTCTATGCCCGCAAGCTCGGCGTCAATATCGACGAGCTCCTGATCTCCCAGCCCGACACCGGCGAGCAGGCGCTGGAAATCTGCGACACGCTGGTGCGCTCGAGTGCGGTGGACGTGCTGGTGGTCGATTCGGTTGCGGCGCTGGTGCCGAAGGCCGAGCTCGAAGGCGAGATGGGCGATGCGCTGCCGGGCCTGCAGGCCCGCCTGATGAGCCAGGCGCTGCGTAAGCTCACGGCCTCGATCAACAAATCCAACACCATGGTGATCTTCATCAACCAGATCCGCATGAAGATCGGTGTGATGTACGGCTCGCCCGAAACCACGACCGGCGGTAACGCGCTGAAGTTTTATGCTTCCGTCCGCCTCGATATCCGCCGCATCGGCGCGATCAAGGAGCGCGACGAAGTGGTCGGCAACACCACCCGCGTCAAGGTGGTGAAGAACAAGCTGGCACCGCCGTTCAAGCAGGTCGAGTTCGACATCATGTATGGCGAGGGCGTCTCCAAGATGGGCGAGATCCTCGATCTCGGCGTCAAGGCCGGTATCGTCGAGAAGTCCGGCGCCTGGTTCTCCTATGACAGCCAGCGTCTCGGCCAGGGCCGCGAGAACTCGAAAGCGTTCCTGAAGGCCAACCCCGACATCACCGCCAAGATCGAAACCGCGATCCGCCAGAACTCCGGCCTGATCTCCGAGCAGATTTTGGCCGGCACGCCCGAGAGCGACGCCGACGGCGAGGAGCCGGCGGACGAGTAAGCCGTACCAGTAGAGTTTCGCGAGGAGCGGGCGCTGAGGACGTTGAGTTGCCGACGTCGTCAGTGCCCGTTTCTTTTTGCGTCGTGGTGATCGGGTGGCGTGATGAAACGTCTGATCTTGACCGGCTGTGGCGCTACGGCGCTGCGTTGACGAAGCCTTGAGGCTACAGGCATGAAGCGGATCCTGGAATTGATCGCGCCGGCCGATGTGTCGCCCTTTGAAGTGTTCCAGGGGTATCAGAAGGGTAACGCACGGCGCGTCTTCGACTATTGGGAAGTTGGAGCGTTGCTTGATGGGCTCGCCCGGTGCGAGAGGCCGGCGGTCGCAGGACTGGATGAAGGCCCGGTTTCACTGGAGATGCACAACGATTCAATCCGTTTCGATCGGTACAAGCGGTCGCAATTATCGCTGACCGGGTTCGGCAAGGCGATGCTGGGAGGTGACCAGAGTTTTCGCCGGCACAACCGGATTGATCGCTGGTGGGGCGGCACCCACCTGACCAACGAGCGGCTCTGGCGATGGGACCCAGAGACCCGCTCGCTTGTTGCGCCTGGATGATGTTTACGTGTTCGCTCAACATGTTCTTGTCTTGCGTATCAATTTTGAGAGGCGATAGTGTCCCATTTGATCCTGACGACGAACGATCGCGCTGAGGCCACGCTTCGCCAGACGCTTCTCGCGAACGTCGTGCTTGGACTCCGTCCACGCTTCGTCTCGAGGAAATTGCCGTCCGAGGAGCGGCTTCTGATAGGGCTGGAGCGCCGATCGGAAAAGCACTGCAATCCCGGCGATCATTGGCTCGATGACGTCTGTCGCGGCGCGCTCGACGGTTTCGGAACGCGCGATATCGGGTTCTTCGAGCTGTGTGCGAAGTTCGACTCGATTGAAATATGGGTCGACCCTCAAGCCAACGATCAGCTTGTACTGGTCTGGCTGCTGGACCTTCTTCGCCCCTACAAAGAGATCACGACGAAGCTGAGTCTGGTGCACACAGACGATCAGGTTGCGAACTATGCTCCCGAGTCTGTCGCAAAATGGAAGCTGCCGGCCTTCAGGGTGACCGACAATCATTTCGCGATGGCGAGCTGCGCTTGGCAGGCTTATCGGGCTGAAACGCCAAAGCCCTGTTTCGATCTTCTGATGACGGATTTGATGATTCTGCCGAGACTTCGATCGGCGCTCATTGCGTTGCTTGAAGAGCTCCCGGACAGCGTGACGGGCCTAGGTGCCACCGAAATGGACATGCTGGGCCGTGTGAGCGAAGGGCAAACTGACCCAAAATACATCTCCGAAGCGAGGTGGTATCGCGATGTGTTCGACGGAGGCGACGCACAAGATGCCTTGCTCGAACTGGCGGAGTATTCGGCACCGCCTGTTCTGTTGGGCGATCCGTCGTTCAACAATGATGACCGCTACTTCGGCAGGAGCGAGTGGAAGGTCACGCTCACTGAACTCGGACGTTCCCTAGTCGCCCGAGAAGACGATATGTGGCGTCACAACCCGGTCAAACGCTGGTGGGGCGGTACTGAACTGACCAACGAGCGGCTCTGGCGCTGGGATCGCGAAAGCCGATTGTTGGTCGCGCCGTAGAGGCGCATTCGGTGCTGTAGGGTAGGCGAAGGCGCGCGAGCGCCGTGCCCACCATATTCCGGCGTGGCGAAAGGTGGTGGGCACGCTTTCCGCCTTCGCTCTTCGAGCTCGGGCGGACAAGCCGCTTTGCCCACTGAGAGACTCCCGTCGCGCCTTACTCCGCGGCTTCCGCGTAATCACTCACCGGCGGGCAGGAGCACACCAGGTTGCGGTCGCCATAGACGTTGTCGACGCGGCCCACCGGGCACCAATATTTGTCGGTGCGCGAGGTGCCCGCGGGGAAGCAGCCTTCACTGCGGGCGTAGGCGCGCTTCCAGTCGTCGTCCGCGATGTCGTGCACGGTGTGCGGGGCGTGACGCAGCGGCGATGCCTCGATCTTGAAGCGACCGGCCTCGACCTCGGCGATCTCCTTGCGGATCGCGATCATGGCGTCGCAGAAGCGATCCAGCTCGGCCTTCGATTCCGACTCCGTCGGCTCGATCATCAGCGTGCCCGGCACCGGGAAGCTCATGGTCGGCGCGTGGAAGCCGTAATCGATCAGGCGCTTGGCGATGTCGTCGACGGTGACACCGGACGTCGTCTTGAGCGGACGGGGATCGACGATGCATTCATGGGCGACGCGGCCCTTGGCATTCTTGTAGAGCACCGGGAAGTGCGCATCGAGCCTAGCGGCGACGTAGTTGGCGTTGAGGATTGCGATCTCGGTCGCGCGCTTCAAGCCTTCGCCGCCCATCATCAGGATGTAGATGTAGGAGATGGTGAGGATCGAGGCCGAGCCGAACGGCGCGGCCGACACCGGCCCCACCGGCGCATCAGCTTGCGTCGCGGGATGACCGGGGAGGAACGGGGCGAGATGCGCCTTGACGCCGATCGGGCCCATGCCGGGGCCGCCGCCGCCGTGCGGGATGCAGAAGGTCTTGTGCAGATTGAGATGGCTGACGTCGGCGCCGTAGTCGCCGGGCCTGCTAAGGCCGACCTGCGCATTGAGGTTCGCGCCGTCGAGATACACCTGGCCGCCATGGCTATGCACGATGTCGCAGATCTCGCGAATGTGCTCCTCGAACACACCATGCGTCGAGGGATAGGTGATCATGACCGCGGCGAGGTCTTTCGCATGCACTTGCGCCTTGGCGCGGAGATCATTGACGTCGACGTCGCCGTTCTTCTCGCAGGCGACCACCACCACGTCCATGCCGACCATCGCGGCCGAGGCCGGGTTGGTGCCGTGGGCGGAGGAGGGGATCAGGCAGATCTTGCGGTGGCTTTCTCCGCGCGCGGCATGATAGCCGCGGATCGCGAGCAGGCCGGCGTATTCGCCTTGCGCGCCGGAATTCGGCTGCAGCGAGATCGCGTCATAGCCGGTGATGTCGCACAGCCACTTTTCCAGCCGCGCGAACAGCGCGTGATAGCCCTGGGCCTGCTCGCGCGGGGCGAACGGGTGCAGCGAGGCGAACTCCGGCCAGGTCAGCGGCATCATCTCGGTGGTCGCGTTCAGCTTCATGGTGCAGGAGCCGAGCGGAATCATCGCGCGGTCGAGCGCGAGGTCGCGATCGCTGAGCTTGCGCATGTAGCGCAGCATCTCGGTCTCCGAGCGATGCGCGTGGAATACGGGATGGGTCAGGAAGGCGGTCGCGCGCTTCAGCGCGTCGGGCAGGGCCTCGCGCGTGGTGGCGTCGATCTCGGCGTAAGCAAGCGTGCCGCCGAAGGCGCGCCAGACGGCTTCGACGGTCGCGGGCGTGGTGGTCTCGTCGAGCGCGATGCGGAGCGCAGCTTCGCCAACGCCGAGATTGATCTTCTCGGCCGCTGCGCGTGCGATGATCTCGGCGCGCTTGGCGCCGGCATCGACGCTGAGCGTGTCGAAGAAGGTTTCGGATTGCGGCGCAAAGCCGAGCTTGCGCAAGCCCGCGGCGAGCACGGCGGCACGGCGATGGACAGTGCGGGCGATCTGCGCAAGGCCTTCGGGACCGTGATAGACCGCGTACATGGAGGCGATCACGGCGAGCAGCACCTGCGCGGTGCAGATGTTGGAGGTCGCCTTCTCGCGGCGGATGTGTTGCTCGCGGGTCTGCAGCGCGAGGCGATAGGCCGGCATCCCGCGGGAATCCACGGAGAGGCCGACGATGCGGCCCGGGAGCGAGCGCTTCAGCGCATCGCGCACCGCCATATAGGCCGCGTGCGGCCCGCCATAGCCCATCGGCACGCCGAAGCGCTGGGCGGAGCCGATTGCAATGTCGGCGCCGAGTTCGCCGGGCGAGGCGAGCAGGGTCAGCGCCAGCAGATCGGCGGCAACGATCGCGAGCGCGCCCTTGGCTTTCAGCGCCGCGACCACGGGCCGGAGGTCGCGCACCGCGCCCGAAGAACCGGGATATTGCAGCAGTGCGCCGAGCACGTCACACTTCGCGAGATCGGTGAGGGGATCGCCGACGATCAAATTCCAGCCCAGCGGCTCGGCGCGGGTGCGCATCACGGCCAGCGTCTGCGGATGCACGTCCTTGTCGACGAAGAAGGCTTTTGCCTTGACCTGCGAATGCCGCTCGGCGAGCGCCATGGCTTCAGCCGCAGCGGTGGCCTCATCGAGGAGCGAGGCGTTGGCGACGTCGAGCCCGGTAAGGTCGCAGATCATGGTCTGGAAGTTGAACAGCGCTTCCAGCCGGCCCTGGCTGATCTCGGGCTGATAGGGCGTGTAGGCCGTGTACCAGGCCGGGTTCTCCAGGATGTTGCGCTGGATCACCGCCGGCAAGATCGTGCCGGAATAGCCTTTGCCGATCAGCGAGGTGAAAACCTGGTTCTGGCGGGCGAGCTCTGCCATATGCGCGATCGCCTCGGTCTCGCTCAAGGGCTTGCCGAGATCGAGCGGGGCGGCCTGCCGGATCGAGGCCGGCAGCGTCTCCGCCATCAGCGCGTCGACGCTTTTGGCGCCGACCGCCTCGAGCATTGCGGTGACATCGCGCGCGGAGGGGCCGATGTGGCGGCGAACGAAAGAGGTGGTTTCGCCATTGGATTTGCGGTGCGCGGTCATCATGGGTCCTCGCTTTGAGTCTTCTGTCGTCGCCGTCATGCCCGGGCTTGTCCCGGGCATCCACGTTCTTCGTGCCGAGAGAGAGACATGGATGGCCGGGACAAGCCCGGCCATGACGATGTGGCTCGATCTCTCGTCATCTCACGCCGTATGTGCCTTGTAGGCGGCTTCATCCATCAGGCCGCCGAGTTCGCTCTTGTCGGCAATCTTGATCTTGAAGAACCAGGCCTTGCCTTGCGCATCCGAGTTCACCAGCGCAGGCTCTGCGGCGAGCGCCTCGTTGGTCTCGAGCACGTCGCCGGAGATCGGCGCGTAGACGTCGGAGGCGGCCTTCACCGATTCCACGACGGCGGCGGCTTCCGCCTTCTTCAGGGTGCGGCCGATCTTGGGCAGTTCGACGAACACGACGTCGCCGAGCTGCGACTGCGCGTAATCGGTGATGCCGACGGTGGCGACATCGCCCTCGATCGCCAGCCATTCATGGTCGGAAGTGTACAGCGTCGTGGTCATTGTTGGTTCCCTGAAGCGGTGGAGTTTGGTCGAGAGCCGGGGACTGAGTTCACCTCTCCCGTAGGGAGAGGTCGGATCGCATCGCAAGATGCGATCCGGGTGAGGGGTTCTGATCTCATGGAGTGCCGCGGCCCCTCACCCGCATTGCACTGGACGATGCTCCGCATCGCCAGATGCGATCCGACCTCTCCCCGTTGGGGAGAGGTGACCTCGGGGCCGCCAGCTGTGCTCGATCTCATCATGCGTCAGCGTTTGTAGGTGTTTTTCACGAAGGGCATGGCGGCGACGGTGAGCGGCAGAAATTGGCCGCGCACCTCCGCGAAGAGTTTCGTATCGAGCGCGCTCAGGCTCGCGGGCACGTAGCCCATCGCAACCGGCGCATTCAGGCTCGGGCCAAAACCGCCCGAGGTGACCTTGCCAATCGGCGCGCCGCCCGCGCTATCGGCAAACAGCAGCGCGCCCTCGCGCACCGGGGCGCGGCCCTCAGTGCGGAGACCGACGCGGCGGCGCGATGCGCCGTTGTCGAAATGAGCGAGGATTTTTTCGGCGCCGGGAAAACCGCCGGCGCGGGCGCCGCCGGTGCGGCGGCTCTTCTGCACCGACCATTCCAGCGCGGCCTCGACCGGCGTGGTCGCGGTGTCGATGTCGTGGCCGTAGAGACAGAGCCCGGCTTCCAGCCGCAGGCTGTCACGGGCGCCGAGGCCGATCGGCATCACGTCGGGGTTTTCGAGCAGCGTTTTGGCGAGGCGCTCGGCATCGCCAGCGGGGACCGAAATCTCGAACCCGTCCTCGCCGGTATAGCCCGAGCGCGAGACGAAGCAGGCGAGGCCGGCGACCTCGTGCGGGCCGGCATCCATGAACTTCATGGCGGGCGCCGCTGCACACAATTTGGCCAGCGCCGTTTCGGCCTTCGGGCCCTGCAGCGCGATCAGCGCGCGATCGGCGAGCGAATCGATAATGCAGTCGTCGGAGAGATTCGCGCGCAGATGCGCCTCGTCCTCGGGCTTGCAGGCGGCGTTGACCACCAGGAACAGGTGATCGCCGAAATTGGCGACCATCAGATCGTCCAGAATGCCGCCATCGGCATTGGTGAACTGGGCATAGCGCTGCCGGCCCGGCGCAATTGCCACGATGTCCTGCGGCACCAGCCGTTCCAGCGCGCGGGCGGCATCCTCAACCTTGCCCGACTTCGGCCGCAGCGCGATCTGGCCCATATGCGAGACGTCGAACAGGCCGGCCTGGCTGCGGGTATGGAGGTGCTCTTTCAGCACGCCCGCGGGGTATTGCACGGGCATGTCATAGCCCGCGAACGGCACCATCTTGCCGCCGAGCGACACGTGAAGGTCGTAGAGGGGGGTACGTTTCAGGGAGTCTTTGTCGTCACGCGCAGGCATTACAGGGGCCCTCGGCGGTTCCCCGGGGACGATTCCCCGATGGATCCAGTCGAAGCCCCATCTGTCGCTGTGCCTGAGAGTATTATCCCGTCGGCGGACGCAGTCCGGACCTCAAGCCCGTCGGCGCCTCTTTCCAGATGTCGTCAAAGCCACGCGGTCCTTTTGCCTGAGAGTTTCCGGGGCGGTTGCTCCTTCGGCGCCGGCTAGCTGTAGCCGGTCTCTCCCGACGTGGCCGTACGATACAGATGGGTACAGACCACAGGCCAGCCAAGCCTGTCAACGCGCCCTTTGCAGCTTTCCAACGGGATTACGCGCCTGCGGCAACCCTCTGATCTCCTTGCACAGTTTCTGGACAGCGAAGCTGGCCTTGTCTAAAAGCGCTTTGATCCGCAGATATCAGCCCAAACCGGCGGTTTGGATGGCAGGAAAGCGGGTCCAAGCACACCCGATTGGATGAACATGAGCGGCGTCAACGAGATCAGGTCGACCTTTCTGAACTTCTTTGCCGAGAACGGCCACGAGATCGTGTCGTCCTCGCCATTGGTGCCGCGCAACGATCCGACGTTGATGTTCACCAATGCCGGCATGGTGCAGTTCAAGAACGTCTTTACCGGCGTCGAGAAGCGGCCCTATCAGCGCGCCACCACGTCGCAGAAATGCGTGCGCGCCGGCGGCAAGCACAACGACCTCGACAATGTCGGCTACACCGCGCGCCATCTCACCTTCTTCGAGATGCTCGGCAATTTCTCGTTCGGCGACTATTTCAAGGAGCGCGCGATCGAGCTGGCCTGGAAGCTGATCACGAAGGACTTTGGGCTCAACAAGGACAAGCTGCTCGTCACCGTCTACCACACCGACGACGAGGCGCACGGGCTCTGGAAGAAGATCGCCGGCTTCTCCGACGACCGCATCATCCGCATCCCGACCTCGGACAATTTCTGGGCGATGGGCGACACCGGCCCGTGCGGCCCGTGCTCGGAGATCTTCATCGATCGCGGCGATCACATCTGGGGCGGTCCTCCGGGCTCGCCGGAAGAGGACGGCGACCGCTTCCTCGAATTCTGGAATCTCGTGTTCATGCAGTACGAGCAGGTGACGAAGGAGGAGCGCGTGGATCTGCCGCGTCCCTCGATCGACACCGGCATGGGCCTCGAGCGCATGGCCTGCATCATGCAGGGCGTCGACAGCGTGTTCGAGACCGACCTGTTCCGCCACCTGATCGACGCGACGTCGTCCGCGCTCGGCAGCGGGCCGAACGAGCAGACCGTCGCCTCGTTTCGCGTCATCGCCGACCATCTGCGTTCCTCGGCCTTCCTGGTCGCGGACGGCGTGCTGCCCTCGAACGAGGGCCGCGGCTACGTGCTGCGCCGGATCATGCGCCGCGCGATGCGTCATGCGCAGCTCCTCGGTGCCAAGGAGCCGCTGATGCACCGGCTGGTCTGGGCGCTGGTCCGCGAGATGGGCCAGGCCTATCCCGATTTGATGCGCGCGGAAAACCTGATCGAGGAAACGCTGCGGCTGGAAGAGACCCGCTTCCGCAAGACGCTGTCGCGCGGCTTGGCCATTCTCGACGAGAAGTCGGCGTCCTTGAAGAAGGGCGACATGTTCGACGGCGACGTCGCCTTCACGCTGTACGACACCTACGGCTTCCCGCTCGATCTGACGCAGGACGCGCTGAAATCGCGCGGCATCGGCGTCGACCAGGCTGCGTTCACCGACGCGATGGAGCGGCAGAAGGCCAAGGCGCGCGAGTCCTGGAAAGGGTCGGGCGAAGCGGCCTCCGAGGCGATCTGGTTCCCGCTGCGCGAGAAGCTCGGGGCCACCGAATTCCTGGGCTACGAGACCGAGAGCGCCGAGGGCGTGGTATCCGCGCTGGTCAAGGACGGGCAGGAAGTGGCTCACCTCAAGGCCGGCGACACCGGCGCGCTTCTGCTGAACCAGACGCCGTTCTATGCGGAGTCCGGCGGCCAGGTCGGCGACACCGGCGTTTTGATCGGCGAGGGCGGTATCAAGTTCCGCGTCACCGATACGCAGAAGAAGCTCGGCGATTTCTTCGTGCATGTCGGCACGGTCGAGAGCGGCGAGCTGAAGGTCGGCACCGCGCTGCAGCTCGAGGTCGATCATTCACGGCGCTCCTCGATCCGCGCGCATCATTCGGCGACGCATCTCATCCACGAGGCGCTGCGCCAGGTGCTCGGCGACCACATCGCCCAGCGCGGCTCGATGGTGGCGCCGGATCGTCTGCGCTTCGACTTCGTGCATCCGAAGCCGATCACGGCGGAAGAGCTCGCCCGCGTCGAGGACATCGCCAACGACGTGGTGCTGGAGAACGACGAGGTCACCACCCGCGTGATGGGCGTCGACGAGGCGCGCGAGGCGGGCGCGCGCGCGCTGTTCGGCGAGAAATATGGCGACGAGGTCCGCGTCGTCTCGATGGGCAAGACCGCGCGCGAGCGCGGCGCCAACGCGCTCGGCTGGTCGGTCGAGCTTTGCGGCGGCACGCATGTGCGGCGCACCGGCGATATCGGCCTGATCACGCTGACCGGCGAGAGCGCGGTCGCCTCCGGCGTGCGCCGTATCGAGGCGCTGACCGGCAACTACGCGCGCCGGCACGCCAACGAGACCATGGCGCTGGCCAAGACCGCGGCAAGCGAGTTGCGCACGTCCCTCGACGACGTCCCGGCGCGCATTACCGCGCTGATGGAGGAGCGCAAGAAGCTCGAGCGCGAGCTCTCCGATGCCCGCAAGAAGCTCGCGATGGGTGGCGGCGCGGCCGCCGGCGGCAATGGCGCAGCGAGCGGCGTGCGCGAGGCCGGCGGCGTCAAGCTGATGGCGCGTGCGGTCGAGGGCATCGAGATGAAGGATCTCAAGAGCCTCGCCGACGACGGCAAGAAGCAGATCGGCTCCGGTGTGGTCGCCATCGTCGGCGTCACCGAGGACGGCAAGGCCGGCGTCGTGGTCGGCGTCACCGCCGATCTCACCGCGCGCTTCAATGCCGTGAACCTGGTGCGCGTCGCCTCCGAGGCACTCGGCGGCAAGGGCGGCGGCGGCCGGCCCGACATGGCGCAGGCCGGCGGCCCTGACGGCGCCAAGGCGTCCGAGGCGCTGACGGCGATTGAAAAAGCGATGGGGGCTGCGTAAGCGCCGTGCGCCTCGTTCCGCGAGGACGTGGGCTTCGTGATCCCAATTTGAGGGATCGCCTCTATGAATTGCTGGAGCACGATCCGCTCGCCTACTCGATCGGGTCGCGCTTCATCCAGATCATCATCGGCGTCATCGTGCTCAATGTGGTCGCGATGGTGCTCGCCTCGGTGCCGGAGCTGGATGCGCAATTCGGCGTGCTGTTCTCGGGCATCACCATCCTCTGCGTGATCGTGTTCGCGCTGGAATATGCCGCGCGTCTCTGGACGGTGGCGGGCCACACGCCGCGCAAGGCCTCGGCGCTCGCCGACCGGCTCGGCTACGCTTTTTCGGCGCTCGGCATCATCGACTTCATGGCATTTCTGCCCGCTGCGGTCGTGCTGACCGCCGGCCGGCACGCGACGCTGGCCGCACTCGGTGTGCTGCCATTCTTCAAGCTGATACGATACTCGCCGGCGATGCGCTCGCTGCTCGCCGCCGTGCATGCCGAGCGGCGCGCGTTGATCGGCTGCCTCGTCATCCTGGCCGGCGCGGTCCTGACGTTCGCCTCGCTGCTCTACGCAATCGAGCGCGACGTGCAGCCGGACAAGCTCGGCACCATCCCACAGGCGATGTGGTGGGCGATCGTGACGCTCGGCACCGTCGGCTATGGCGACGTCGTGCCGGTGACGGCGCTCGGAAAGATCATCTCCGTCTTCACCATCATCAGCGGCTTCGCCATGATCGCGCTGCCGGTCGCGATCATCTCGACCGCCTTTGCCGAAGAGGTGAAGCGGCGCGACTTCGTCGTGACCTGGGGCATGCTGGCGCGCGTGCCGCTGTTCTCGCATCTGTCGGCCGCGGAGATCGCCGACATCATGCGGCTCCTGCGTGCCCGCACCGTCGAGCAGGGCGAGATCCTGGTGCGGCGGGGCGATGCGGCATCGTCGATGTATTTCATCACCGCCGGCGAGGTCGAGATCG
The DNA here is from genome assembly GCF_053592855.1 of Bradyrhizobium sp. T-1. Taxonomy (NCBI): domain Bacteria; kingdom Pseudomonadati; phylum Pseudomonadota; class Alphaproteobacteria; order Hyphomicrobiales; family Nitrobacteraceae; genus Bradyrhizobium; species Bradyrhizobium sp. T-1. The sequence goes on from NZ_CM132115.1 coordinate 3,194,721, forward strand.
CGCTGCCGAGCCAGCATGTGCGGCTCGCCGACGGCACCTTCTTCGGCGAGATCGCGCTGCTGCATAAAACGAAGCGGAGCGGCACCGTGACCGCGACGCGCAAGACGCGGCTGCTCGTGCTCGATGCCCAGGATTTTCATGCCCTGATCGCGCGCATGCCGACGCTCGCAGCGCATGTCCACAGGACGGCCAAGGCGCGGCTGGAGGAGACCGGCGGCGATCTGGCCCCCGCAGAGCTCGCGCAAGGGGAGCGCGAGGGCGACGACCGCTGACCGGTCAGCCCTTCTTCAGGAAGACATATTCGGCCGAGTAGGGCGCGCTCTTGAACTCGCCGGCCTTGTCGCACGCGCCGTCGAGCTTGCCGCCATGGGTATTGATGCGCTGGACGGTGGTGACCGGCGTCAGCAGGCCGCTGCCGCGGTGGGCGGTGACTTCGAGCTTGAGCCACGGGATGTCGGCCGCGGTGGCGCCCGGCGCGTTGCCGGCTGCCTTGGCGGCGACGGCGCTGCCGTCGGCGTGCTCCCAGTTCGGCCCCGCATAGTGACGGCCGATGGTCTTGCCCTCGGACAGCAGCGTCGCGATCGGCTCGCGGAAGGCCCAGGCGAGCTTGCCGTCGGTGCCAGCCTTGCACTCATAGACCTGCGCCCCCTCGGCGTGGACGCTGAGCACGACGCTCTCGCCGGGCGCGGCAATGGACTCGGGAAGCGTCTCCGCGGCAGCGGCCGGCCCGATCATGGCCGCGAGCAACATCAGACAGGGGACGGCAAGCTTGGTCGACATGGTCGCATCTCTCCGCGAAGGGCTCTCATAAAAAAGAACGGGCCGCGCTCAAAGACGCGGCCCGTGATGATGTCTGGCCCAGTCGGGCGGAAATGCGGATGGCAGCTTAGGCCGCCATCGCCTTCACGAGGTTGTCAGCGACCTTGTCGAGGAAGCCGGTGGTCGACAGCCAGCGCTGGTCGGCGCCGACCAGCAGCGCGAGGTCCTTGGTCATGTAGCCTTCTTCGACCGTATCGACGCAGACCTTCTCCAGCGTGGTCGCGAACTTGGCGAGCTCGGCATTGTTGTCGAGCTTGGCGCGGTGCGACAGGCCACGGGTCCAGGCGAAGATCGACGCGATCGAGTTGGTCGAGGTCTCCTTGCCCTTCTGGTGCTCGCGGTAGTGGCGGGTCACCGTGCCGTGGGCGGCTTCGGCTTCCACGGTCTTGCCGTCGGGGGTGAGCAGCACCGAGGTCATCAGGCCGAGCGAGCCGTAGCCCTGTGCGACGGTGTCGGACTGCACGTCGCCGTCATAGTTCTTACAGGCCCAGACGTAGCCGCCGGACCACTTCAGCGCCGAGGCGACCATGTCGTCGATCAGGCGGTGCTCGTAGGTCAGGCCCTTGGCGTCGAACTCCTTCTTGAACTCCTTGTCGAAGATCTCCTGGAAGATGTCCTTGAAGCGGCCGTCATAGACCTTCAGAATCGTGTTCTTGGTCGAGAGATAGACCGGATAGCCGCGCAGCAGGCCGTAGTTGAACGAGGCGCGGGCGAAGTCGATGATGGAGTCGTCGAGATTGTACATCTCCATGGCGACGCCGGCGCCTGGAGCCTTGAACACTTCCTTCTCGATCACGGTGCCGTCCTCGCCGACGAACTTCAGCGAGAGGGTACCCTTGCCCGGAAACTTGATGTCGGTGGCGCGGTACTGGTCGCCATAGGCGTGGCGGCCGATGATGATCGGCTTGGTCCAGCCGGGAACCAGGCGCGGCACGTTCTTGCAGATGATCGGCTCGCGGAAGATACAGCCGCCGAGAATGTTGCGGATGGTGCCGTTCGGCGACTTCCACATCTGCTTGAGGTTGAACTCCTTCACCCGGGCCTCGTCCGGGGTGATGGTGGCGCACTTGACGCCGACGCCGACCTTCTTGATCGCCTCGGCGGCGTCGATGGTCACCTGATCGTTGGTGTGGTCGCGGTACTCCATGCCCAGGTCGAAATATTGCAGCTCGACATCCAGGAAGGGGTTGATCAGCTTGTCCTTGATGTACTGCCAGATGATCCGGGTCATCTCGTCGCCATCGAGCTCGACGACGGGATTGGATACCTTGATTTTTGCCATGATCGGGGATGCCCTCTTGGGAACGGCGCTTTTGACGGCGGCGGTGGAAATTAACCCGCGCTATAGCACCGCCCGGGGGCGGGCGAAAGCGGAGCGGTTATGCACTTTAAGCCCATCTTTCCGCCGAGAACCGCCATTCCGAAGAGGTCGGAATGACGGCTGTCGCATCTTGTTTGGGCACCTGTCCCTCGTGCGGACCGGTGCCGTCCGAGAACGCTTCTAAAACGCGGCCTGAGTTGCCGTGCCCGCCACGATGTACCAGGTCACGAACAGGCCGGAGATCAGGGCGCCCGGCAGGCTCGATCCGGTCCTGCGCCATGTGAAGGTCGCGATGACGGCGACGATCGCGAGCAGCGGTACAAACTGGATGGCGACGATGGTCGAAAGCGGCACGAAGCCGGGGTCAGGAAGTGGGTTGAACAGCTTTCCGGTCAGCCAGAGCGTGCCGTATTGCAGGACCAGCAGCACGACAAAGCCCAACGTGAGCGCCAGGATGCTGGTCAAGTAGAGCGCGAGCCGCGGCGCCGCCATGGTCGAGAAATTCCGGTGCAGGACGTGCAGCGCCACGACGAAAAACGCCGTGAATGGAATCAGGTAGATCAGGAAGATGAGAGCCTGCTTTGGGTTCATCAGCTTCAACGCGACGATCCAGAAACGGAAGTCGATCTTGAAGACGAGGTCGGCGAGCCACAGCGCGGCATAGCCAACCGCGACCGAGGCCACTGCGATCACGAGGGACTGGCCGAATAGGCCGGTCCGGCCTTTGCGCTTCGGGGCGAAGCCCATCAGCGCCAGCGTGATCAGGCCGTTGATGACGGCCCAGACCAGGATCTGGTTGGTGATGCCTTGGGGCAGGAAAGCCGTCGGCGTGACGAAGGTGCCGCCGAGCGCAAAGGCCGGGTAATAGGTCAGGGCCGGGATGAAGGCGGACAGGATAAAGGCCGTGGTCCAGCGCCGGCCGGCCGCGGACCGATGCGGCGGCATGGTGCCGTCAGGCACGGCGGGCAGGCGCAGACGGGAGAACATCTGCGCCTCCAGCAGGCCGTCGAACGTGCCGATCAACAGGGCGACGAAACCGGCAAACGCGATCAGCGTGCCGAGCTCCTTGCGGAACCAGATCTGGTCGTCGGCCGGCAGCTTGGTGCCGCCTTGCAGGGTCTTGGCGAACCAGTCGAGACTGTATCCGATCGCCTCATGCGAGATGTGCTCGGCCGGGTGGGTGATGGCGGGAGTGTAGAGCACCCGCGCGGTGCCGGCCGCCGGGTCGCCATAGACCTTGCCCGGCTCGACCGGCCCCTGCGTGCCGAACATCGCCCACAGCTTGGAGCTCTTGGTGACGTCGCGGGCAAGGTCGACGCCCCACATCAGCGTGGAGAATTCCTCGTACTGGGCAAACACCAAAGCCGTGTTGCGCGGCCAGCTCGGGGTGCCGTCGGCTGCGAATGGCTTGCCGGTCGAGGATCCCTCCAGCACCATCGACTTGTAGCCGTCAGGCATGGCGGTGGCTGCCGCCAGCACCGTCCAGCCGCCCATCGAGTGACCTTCGAGGCCGATATTGGCCTTGTCGACGATGTCGAGGCTCCGGAGATAGGCGAGGCCGTCGGGGCCGCCAAAGCCGTTGGCGAAGGCGGGCGGGTCGCTATAGCCATGGCCGGTCTGGTCCAGCGCCAGCACGACGTAGCCGCGGCGGGCAAATTCGATGGCGAAGCCGTCCTGGGTCTCGCGCGAATTGATGTAGCCGTGGACGGCGAGGATGCCCGGTGCCGGGGTCTGCGCGGTGGCATTAGCGGGGATGTAGAGCAGGGCGCTCATGATGTTGCCCTTGGCGCCCTTGAACCTGACATCCTGGATCCGGATGCCGCCTGATGTCTGCGTCAGATGAGCGATGAGGCCGCCCACCACGATCAAGACCAGCCCCAAAAGCGCCAATTTCCATCGCGCCAGCATGTCCATCCCCCCACTCAATCGTTGCTTCAGCTCAGGCCTTTCGGCTTCGCTTTGGTTGTGGTTGATAGCCATATCCGAAAGCAAAGCGCACGCAAGCCGAGCGGTGAAATCGTCCCCAATTGAGGTGCGATTGCGGTTTCGCAAACGCCGCTAACCCTGTTATGTCCGCTGAGAAATTGCGCCGCACGGAAGGCGGGCCGGTGGCTTGGATGAAGGCTTCGGAAGCGGGGCGAGACGAAAGCTGAAGCAGAAAGTGGAATGAGATGTCCGGCACCGACAAGACCAAGATTGGGCACGCCCTCGACGGTCCGATCGTAATCCTGGTCGAGCCGCAGCTCGGGGAGAACATCGGCATGGCCGCGCGTGCCATGGGCAACTTTGCCCTGAGCCGCTTGCGCATCGTCAATCCCCGCGACGGCTGGCCCAACATCGCGGCACAACGGGCGGCTGCCGGTGCCGATCACATTCTGGAAAAGGTTGAGCTGTTCGACACGGTGGAGCAGGCGGTCGCCGACCTCGACCTGCTGTTCGCCACCACGGCGCGTCCGCACGATCAGGCCAAGCCCGTGGTCGGGCCGGAGGCGGCCGCGGCCGAGATCTCGGGTCACGTTGCCACAGGCGGCAAGGCCGGCATCCTGTTCGGCCGTGAGCGCTGGGGCCTGACCAATGGGGAGGTCGGGCTCTCCAACCGCATCATCACCTTCCCGGTCAATCCGGGCTTTGCCTCGCTCAACCTCGCCCAGGCCGTGCTGCTGATCGGCTATGAATGGTTCAAGCGGGCGACATCAGGCGAGCTGCCACACGGCATGCCGGAGCGCTCCGAGCGCGCCTCGCAGCACCAGATGCAGGCGTTCTTCGACAACCTCGTGCGGGAGCTCGACCGGGTCGAATTTTTGCGGCCCGCCGAAAAGCGCGACACCATGCTGGTCAACCTGCGCAACATCTTCAGCCGGATGGAGCCGACCAAGCAGGACATGCACACCCTCCACGGGGTGGTGATGGCGATCGCGGAAGGGCGCAAGGGCCCGGCCAAGGGCGGCGTGCTGGATGGCGAGCAAGCCACGCGCCTGCGCGCGCTGCTGGCCGAGCACGGGCAGGGTGGCGGCGTGCCCGACAGCGGCTCGACGGTGCGCGGGCTGGCGCGCCTGCTTCGCCGCAACCCGACCGATGCCGAGCGCCTGCTCTGGCAAGCGCTGACGCGTGATCGCCGGTTTGCCGGTGGCTTCAAGCGCCAGACCCCGGTCGGCCGCCACATCCCGGACTTCGTCTCGTTTCCGCACCGGATCGCGATCGAGTTGGTGAACCCCGGCGAAGGCGAAACGATTGCTGCCGACCGCGCCTCGCGGCGGACGTGGCTGGAGGCGCGGGACTATCGGGTGATCGACATTCGCGCCGCGGATGTGGAGCGCGACCTGGAGACCGAGCTGGTGCGGTTGCAGGGGATGGTGGAGCAGAGTGGGTAGGTTCGGCTGAGGCCTCGTAGAGTGGGCAAAGGCGCGCAGCGCCGTGCCCACCACTCTTTGTCTCGGAGAGAGATGGTGGGCACGCTTCCGCCTTCGCTCTTCGAGCTACGGCGGACAAGTCGCTTTGCCCACTCTACAAGACCTTCGCCTATCGTCCGAGCTGCACGTCGCGCTCGACTGCAATCCACGTCGACTTCGCCACCGCCAGCAATTTTCCGGCTTCATCACGCAGCGCGGCCTCGGCGGTGCGCTTACGGCCGTCGCGGCCGGTGGGCCAAGCCGTGATGATGCAGCGCGTGCCGACGCGCGGTCGCGCCTCGATCCGCGCGGACATTCGTCCCAGCAGCAGCGGCGTGCGGTCGACGGCACTGCTCTGCGGATCGCAATTGCAGGCGAAGCCGGTGGGGCAGTCGAGCGCCGACCAGAGGAATTCGGGCGCGACGAGGCCGTCCTCCGCTGCGAGATTTGAGTCCGGAATCCAGCTTGCTGCGAGAACGGGAGTCTGTGCATGACGACCGAGCGGTCCGGCGAAGATCCGCAGGCCGTCTCCCTCAGCCCTTGCCGGGCCGCAGACGAAGCACGTTGGCAGGGGATGCTCGTGAGGCTTGATGGGCGTCAGCAATTCGGCGGCCCGGGCCTCGTCGAAACTCGCTGTTTCCAGTCGCGCAAGCTCGACATCCACGCCTCGCCCGGTGGCGACGATCTTGACTCCATCGCGAAGCTCCCATGTGCCGTCGTTAGCCGCGATCGCATCGAGTGGTGTATCGAGCGGCGGCGGCGCGCGCAGCGTCACTTCGGCGGCGCCCGGAATGTGCCGGGCCAGCCGCCCGCAGACATAGCCGCCGTTGCCGGAGTTCGGCGGACCGCAATAACGCTTGTCGATGATGACCTCGGTCAAAGCTTGCCTTCCTGTCTTGCAAGTTCACGCGCACTCTATCGGATCTTCAGGACAATTCTTCCCTGAACAGATCGATTGACCACGGCGCGCATCGCTTCACCGGCCTCCTCCAAAGGGAGGACGCGATCGATGCGCGGGCGGATGTGTCCGTCGGCCAGCAATTGCATCAGCGTGTCGTTCATGTGCGCGGCCTCGACGGAAAATTTCTCCGCCCAGGCGCCGAGGAAGACGCCGATGATGGCATAGTTCTTGAGAAGCGGCAGGTTCATCGGGATCGAGGGAATAGCGCCGCTGGTGAACCCGATCGGCATCAGTCGGCCGCTCCAGTTCATTAGCCGGGCCATCTGCTCGAGGATCGTGCCGCCGATGTTGTCGAAGCCGATATCGATGCCTCGGCCTGACGTGATCGACTTGATGCGGTTGCGCAGATCCTCGCTGCGATAATTGATGACCTCGCTGGCGCCATAGCTGCGCACCAGCGCGGCCTTGTCGTCGGACCCGACACCCGCGACGACGCGCAGGCCCAGATGGCGGCCGAGATCGACGGCGGCGAGCCCGACGCCGCCGGCGGCGCCCGTGATGAAAACGGTTTCGCCGCGCTGCGCCCGGGCCCGCTCGACGAGTGCATAATAGGCGGTGCCGTAATTGTGCAGCACCGTCGCAGCGGCCTCGAACGCGACGTCATCCGGCAGGCGAACGCTCTTCGATCCCTTGGCGATCATCCGTTCGGCGTAGCCGCCGGTCCAGCTGCTGCATGCCACGCGATCGCCGGGCGCGAAGGTCGTGGCCTCGTCGCCAACCGCGACGACGACACCGGAAGCTTCCGTGCCGGGCACGAAGGGCAGGGGTGGCCGCATTTGATAAAGGCCCGAGACCAGCAACTGGTCCATGAAGCTCACCGACGCCGCATGGACATCAATGAGGATTTCGTCGCTGGCAGGCTTGGGCTCGGCGATCTCACCGAGACGCAGGTCAGCAGGACCAGTGAATGAACTGCACAGGACGGCTTTCATCGGCGCGCTCCGAAAACACGCGGAACCAGCATCGGAACGCGCCGGCGGTAGTCCTGGTAGGTCGCACCGAACTCAGCGATCAGGTCGCGTTCCTCGAACCGCAGTGCAACCAGGACGTAGGCGGTGTTCGCGAGCGCGAACAGCAGGTGGCCAGCGGTCATCTCAGGCGTCGCCCAGAACGCGAGCAGCAGGCCGAGCATGAGCGGATGCCGCACGATCTTGTAGAGAAGCGGTGTTCGGAACGATTGACCTGATATCTCCGCTCCGCGCCACGCGACGAAAGCCTGGCGCAGGCCGAACAGGTCGAAATGATCGATCATGTGGGTCGAGGCGAACGCGATCAGCCAGCCGAGCCAATGCACGCCGATCAGCAACCAGGCCAGAAGGCCGCTCGTCTGCCAGATCGGCATCAGGATCGGACGCCACTGCCAGAACAGCAGGAGGAGGACCAGGCTGGAGAGCAGCACATAGGTGCTGCGCTGGCAGGCCGGGGCAAGAAACTTGGCCGACCATCGTTTGAACGCTGTGCGCGCCATTACGCTGTGCTGGATGGCGAACAGGCCCATCAGCAGCAGGTTGACGATCACGGCTTCGCTCAAATTCGCGGGAGGGCCCACGTCGATCGACTTGTCGATTGATTTGGGCACGACATGATTGCCGACGAAACCGATCGAGTAGAGAAATGAGATCGTGAACAGGGCGTAGCTCACGAGGGCGTAGAGCAGGATCAGGAGGCGTGAGATCATGGTTTGTCCAATTGTGCCTGTGACAGCGGTGCCGCATGCAGGAGTCTGAATCGCGTGCAGGCGAAGAGGCTCGATCAGGCCCGATGGCTACCGCTCGACCGTCCCCTGTGCGTCCCCCGGGTGGAGGAAGGATTTCATGACGGCTTTCTCGCTGGGGACGTTCGGGTTCCCCGAGGTCCATGCCGACGGCCGCCCGATCAAGCTGGCCTTGCGCAAGGGGCTTGCGCTGCTGGTCTATCTCGCAGAGGCCAAAAGCGCCGTCGCGCGGGACGTGATCGCCACGCAGTTATGGCCCGAGGTCGATCGCGAGACCGGACTTGCGCGCTTGCGGCGTCTGCTTCATCGCGTCGAACTCGCGCTGGGCGAGCCGGTCTTCGCAACCGATCGCACCAGCGTGCGCTGGTCGCCGGCGGTCGAGCTGACGATCGACTCGCATCTGTTCGAAAGTGCCTGCGACCGCGGCGCGTTCGAAGAGGCCTGCCAGATCTATCGCGGCGACTTCCTCGCGGGCTTCTCGCCGGAGGACTCTCCCGAATTCGACGATTGGGCGTTCTTTCGCCGCGAGGCGCTGCGGGGACGGCTGGTGCAGGCGCTGGAGCGGTTGGTGCAGGACAAGAATGCCGCCGGCGATCATTTTGCCGCCACCGCGCATGCGGGGCGTCTGGTCGCGCTCGATCCGCTCAGTGAAGTCTATGGCCGGCATCTGATCCGCAGCCTGCTGCTATCGGGCGACCGCAGCGCGGCGGAGCGGCATCACGCGGCCCTGGCGCAGCGGCTGCGCGACGAGCTCGGTGTCGCGCCGGAAGCCGAGACCGAAGCGCTGATGAGCCCCGCTGCCGCGCCACAGGCTGTCCCGACGACGCGCTACGTCAAGGGCTCGGGCGTGCATCTGGCGTATCAGACCTATGGCAGCGGGCCGCTCGATATCCTGGTGATGCCGGGCTTCGTCTCGCATGTCGAGCGTGCCTGGGAGCATCCTGCGAGCCGGACGTTTCTGGCGTCACTGATGAAGCTCGGACGTCTCGTCGTTTTCGATCGCCGCGGCATCGGGCTGTCCGACCGCGTCGGCTCGGCGCCGAACATCGATGTCACCGCAGGGGATATCGGCACGGTGCTGCGGGCGGCGGGTTCGCGCCGCGTCGTGCTGTTCGGCGCCTCCGAATGCGGTCCGGCCTGCGTCAAGTTTGCGGTCGATGATCCCAGTCGCGTCGCCGGGCTCATTCTGTTCGGGGCATTGGCCAAAGGCTGCTGGGCGGAGGACTATCCGCACGCGTTGCGCGCCAGCCAGTATGACGCCTGGAGCAAGCATCTCATTGCGCAATGGGGCGGCCCGGTCGGGATCGAAGCCTTCGCGCCGAGCCTTGCGAATGATCCGCAGGCACGCGCCTGGTGGGCGGGACTGTTGCGCGCGGCCTCGAGTCCCGGCGGCATCTCGGCCGTGCTGGAAGCGTTTCGCGATGCCGATGTGCGAGACCTGTTGCCGCAAATCACGGTGCCGACGCTGGTGCTGCACCGGCGCGACGACAAGGCCGTGCGGATCGCGGCCGGCCGCGACGTCGCGAGCCGGATCAGGGGCGCGCAGTTCGTCGAGCTCGATGGCCATGACCACTGGTTCTTTGCCGGCGATCAGCAGCCGGTGCTGGACGCGATCAGGCGATTTACGCAGACTCTGAAGCGATAAGCCTCATTTATTGGCACGTTTCGTGCCTCCGAAAGCGGCAGGACCGACACGGTGCCGGACCAAGGGAGACCCCGACATGAAACGCGAAGACCTCACCGAGAAGCTGCTCGACATCAAGCGCGAGAAGGGCTGGAGCTGGAAATTCATCTGCGAGAAGATCGGCGGCTATTCCGAGGTGCTGATCGTCGGCGCGATCATGGGCCAGATGAAATTGACGAAGCCGCAGGCGGCGAACGCGGCTGAAATGTTCGGCTTGTCGAAGTCCGAGACTGCCATGCTCAACGAGGTGCCGATGCGCGGCACCGGCACGCCGATGCCGCCGACCGATCCGCTGATCTACCGCTTCTACGAGATGGTGATGGTGAACGGGCCGGCCTGGAAGGCGCTGATCGAGGAAGAGTTCGGCGACGGCATCATGTCGGCGATCGATTTCGACATGGGCATCGAGCGCGTCGCCAATCCCAAGGGCGACCGTGTCAAGATCACGATGTCAGGCAAATTCCTGCCGTATAAATATTACGGCGCCAGTGGCAACGTGCCGGAGTATGGATTTAAGGAAGAGTGAGGGGGCAGGGTTGTCGCATATGATGTGCACGATGCTGCGGCACTGAAAGTGGGCTCCCTCTCCCGCTTGCGGGAGAGGGGTGGGGAGAGGGTGTCTCCGCGACGGGACAATCCCCCAGAGGAAAGAACCCTCACCCGCCGCGCGCGACGATGCTTCGCATCGCCCGGGGCGCGTCGGCCTCTCCCGCAAGCGGGAGAGGCGGAGCAAACCCGCAGACCACCGTATTCGATCAAAGAATCGCGCCCGGCGTGTACCTGGCCGCTTCGGGCTTCGCCTTCGCCAGCGCGTCGACCTGCTCGGCGAAGTAATCGACCTGAGCACCGGCATCGCCGGAATTGGCACGGCCGTGATCGAGCACGCGCTGCAGCTCGGCTTCACTGAGGCCGAGGCGCTGGTCGGCGGCAAGACGCTGCAGCAGGTCGTTCTGGACGATCTTGCCAGTGCGCAGGTCGCGAATGGCCGCGACCGCGTGCTCCTTGATCGCCTCATGCGCGCCTTCGCGGCCGGCCCCCTTCTTCACCGCTTCCATCATCACCGTGGTGGTGAGCAGGAAGGGCAGATAACGGTTCAGCTCGGTCGCAACGACGGCGTCGAATATCTCCATCTGGTCGAGCACCGAGAGCAGGGTCTCGAGCAGACCGTCCATGGCAAGGAACGCATCCGGCAGCATCACGCGGCGGACCACGGAGCAGGAGACGTCGCCTTCGTTCCACTGATCGCCGGCAAGGCCGGCGGCCATCGCGAGATAGCCCTTCAGCACGACATGCAGGCCGTTGATGCGCTCGCAGGAGCGGCTGTTCATCTTGTGCGGCATCGCGGACGAGCCGACCTGGCCCTTGGCAAAGCCTTCGCTGGCAAGCTCGTGACCCGCCATCAGGCGCAACGTCTTGGCGAAATTGCCGGGACCGCTGGCAAGCTCAGTCAGCACGCTGACGGCGCGGAAGTCGAGGCTGCGCGGATAGACCTGGCCGACCGCATCAAAGCTTTTCGGCAGGCCGAGATGCTTGAGGATTTGCTGCTCGAGCGCGCGGGCCTTGCCGGCATCGCCGTTGAACAGGGTGATCTGGTCGAGCCTTGTGCCGACCGCGCCCTTCAGGCCGCGCGCGGGATAGGTGTCGAGCACGCCAACCAGGCCTTGATGCGACACCAGCATCTCCTCGCCGAACATGGCGATGCGCTTGCCGAGCGTCGTGACCTGCGCGGCCACGTTGTGGGTGCGCGCCGTGAACGGGACGTCGCGCAACTGCTTTGCGTGCTTCGCAAAGCGAATGAGCGCGGCGATGCTCTTGGTCTCGATGAGCTGCAATCCGCGGTAGACCTGCAGCTGCTCCACGTTCTCGGTGAGGTCGCGGCTGGTCATGCCCTTGTGCAGGTGCTCATGACCGGCCAGATCGCAGAACTCCTCGATTCTAGCCTTCACGTCGTGGCGGGTGATGCGCTCGCGCCGCATGATGGAGTCCAGGTCGACCTGGTCCTTCACCCGCTCGTAAGCCTCGATCACGCCGTCGGGGACGGGAATGCCGAGATCGCGCTGGCCTTTCAGCACGGCGATCCAATAGTCGCGTTCGAGGCGGACCTTGCCTTCGCCACTCCAGATGGCGCGCATGGCAGGGGACGCATAGCGTTGGGCGAGGACGTTGGAAATGTGATCCTGTGACATGCCGCCCATTTGGCATTGCCAGCAGCCGGCCGCAAGCCCGGGAGGACGGGCGGCGGGGAAGGGGCCGCCGCTCGCCGTTAAGCCTAATTCCCGGCCTTTACCTCGGCGGCCGCGACCGCGATCAGCTCGCTCATCTTGGCGCGAATCGCCTGCTCGGTGACGGCGACATTCTTGGCGGCGAAATCGGCCATGATCTTGCGCAGGACGTCCCCGTCGCCGGCTTCCTCGAAATCGGCCGCGACGACCTCCTTGGCATAGGCGGTGGCGGCTTCGCCTGATATTCCAAGCTTTTCGGCGGCCCACAGCCCCAGCAGCCGGTTGCGGCGGGCTTCCGCCTTGAATTTCTGCTCCTCGTCGAGGGCGAACTTCTTCTCAAAGCCTTCTTCGCGCTTGTTGATTTCGCTCATGCGTCTTCCGATTCCCTTGGGGTAGCTGGAGCGGCGGCCCTCGTTGCGAGCGCCCCCGTGCATGCCTACATAGAGGGCACAATCGGCGAAACAACGAGCCGTAAAGCCGCAGGCAAGATGGTATAAGTCAGCGTCGGATGGGCCGGATCGATTGTGCTGGGACAGCCAATCGGATAGGTTGCCTAAAGGCTTGGTTCCCGTTCTGTTTCCGTGGGATTTCCTTGGGATTCCCCTGGGCTCAGATCGGTTCCCAGCCGTTCACGGCAGCTCCGCTGTGGGTCGTAATCCTAGTAACCGGAGCACACCAAATACATGGATTTCAACAAAACACGGTACATCCCAATGAGCCGTCGGCGTCGCATTTATGAAGGCAAGGCAAAGGTTCTTTACGAAGGTCCGGAGCCCGGTACCCTGATCCAGCACTTCAAGGATGACGCCACCGCGTTCAATGCGAAGAAGCATCAGGTGATCGAGGGCAAGGGTGTCCTCAACAACCGGATCTCGGAGTACCTGTTTCAGCACCTCAACGACATCGGGGTGCCGACCCATTTCATCCGCCGCCTCAACATGCGCGAGCAGTTGATTCGCGAGGTCGAGATCGTGCCGCTCGAGGTGGTGGTGCGGAACGTTGCCGCCGGCTCGCTGTCGCAGCGCCTCGGCATCGAGGAGGGCACCCAGCTGCCCCGTTCGATCATCGAATTCTATTACAAGAACGACCAGCTCAACGACCCCATGGTGTCGGAAGAGCACATCACCGCGTTCGGCTGGGCGACGCCCCAGGAGATCGACGACATCATGGCGCTTGCCATCCGCGTCAACGACTTCCTCACCGGCCTCTTCCTCGGCATCGGCATCCGCCTCGTCGACTTCAAGATGGAGTGCGGCCGGCTGTTCGAGAACGAGATGATGCGGATCATCGTCGCCGACGAGATCTCGCCGGATAGCTGCCGCCTCTGGGACATCAAGTCGAACGAGAAGCTCGACAAGGACCGTTTCCGCAGGGATCTCGGCGGCCTGCTCGAGGCCTATACCGAAGTCGCCAAGCGTCTCGGCATCCTCATGGAGAACGAGCGCCCGCAGGGCACGGGTCCCGTGCTGGTGAAGAGCTGAAGAGGATTTTGACGTGAAGGCACGTGTTACCGTTACCCTGAAGACGGGCATCCTCGATCCGCAAGGAAAGGCCATCGAAGGCGCGCTGAAGTCGCTCGGCATCGACGGCGTCGCCAGCGTCCGCCAGGGCAAGGTGTTCGACATCGAGCTCGCCGGCGCCGACAGGACCAAGGCCGAGGCCGCGCTGAAGGATGCCGCGGACAAGCTGCTGGCGAATACCGTGATCGAGAACTATCGGGTCGAGATCGTCTGATCTCGCCCGGCGCGTCACAGCCATCCGGCGCGGCGGAAGCGCCAATAGAGTGCGGCGCACGAGATCGCCATCACCCCGAGCAGGGTGTAATAGCCGTACTCCCATTGCAGCTCCGGCATGTTCTTGAAGTTCATGCCGTAGATGCCGGCAAGCGCGGTGGGGACGGCGAGGATCGCAAGCCATGAGGCGAGCTTCTTCGAGACCGCGGTCTCCTGCGCCTGGCCGACCAGCAGGCTCGCCTCGAACGCGAAGGCCAGCACCTCACGCATGGAATCGATGCGCTCCTGGATGTTGCGGACGTGATCGGTGACGTCGCGGAATAGCGGCTGCATGGTCGGCCGCACCATCGACAGCTCGTCATGCTCGAGCCGGCGGCAGACCTCCACCAGCGGCCCGATCGCGTTGCGCAGCCGCAACAGGTCGCGGCGTAGCATGTAGAGCCGCTCGATCTGGGCCTTGGTGATCACGTTCGACAGCACGTAATCTTCGATCTCTTCGATTTCCTCGTGAATGCTCTCGAGCACCGGGGAGTAATTGTCGACGATGAAATCGAGGATCGCATAGAGGATGTAGTCCTCGCCTCGCGCGAGCGCCCGCGGACAACTTTCGCAGCGCTCGCGCACGGCGGTGTAGGAGGTCGAGGCACCGTGACGGACGGTCACGAGATAGCCTTCGCCGACGAAGATGTGGGTTTCGCCGAAGGCGATCCGGCCTTCGATCAATTGCGCCGTCCGCGCCACGATGAACAGGGCTTCGCCATATTGCTCGATCTTCGGCCGCTGATGTGCGTGGTCGGCGTCCTCGATGGCGAGATCGTGCAGGTCGAACTGCTTCTGTACTGCGCCGAGCAAGGCCGTGTCGGGCTCGTGCAGCCCGATCCAGACCACATGGCCCGGTTTGGCGCGCCAGCTCGAGGCCTCGCTGATGGCGATATTGGCGACGCGCCGGCCGTCGACATAGGCGCCGGCAGCGACGACGCCCTCGGTGGGCACTGGTTCGGACGGAGATATGGGCCGCGACGGGACATTCATGGCAGCAATCCCGGGCAAAATCGTTGGGCAGGCGTGCCGTTTCCATGGCCTGTGTACAAGGCCGCCCGACAAGGCTAGCACTGGTAAAATCCTCGTCAAATGGCTATGTCTCCTGGCGAATTGGCCCGTGGGGCCAACCCGATTCCAGCCACCGTCGGAACCCGAAACATGAAAGCCGCCATCCTCGTCTTTCCCGGAATCAACCGCGAGCGCGACATGGCGCGGGCGTTGAAGCTGATCTCGGGCCACGAGCCTGCAATGGTCTGGCACGCGGAACCGTCGCTGCCCGCGGGCACCGACCTCGTGATCGTGCCGGGCGGTTTCTCCTATGGCGATTATCTCCGTTGTGGCGCGATTGCGGCGCGGGCGCCGGTGATGGATGCGGTGCGCGATTACGCAGCCAAGGGCGGTCTCGTGCTCGGCGTCTGCAACGGTTTCCAGATCCTCTGCGAATCCGGCCTGCTGCCGGGCGTCTTGATGCGCAATGCGCGGCTGAAATTCATCTGCAAGGACGTGCATCTGCGCGTCGAGCGCTCCGACACGCCGTTCACCCGCGGCTACAATGCCGGCCAGGTAATCCGCGTGCCGGTCGCGCATGGCGAGGGCAATTACGAGGCGGATGAAGAGACCATCAAGCGGCTCGAAGGCGAGGGGCGCGTGCTCTATCGCTATTGCTCGGCCGAGGGCGTGGTCGACGAAAGCCATAACATCAACGGCGCGGCGCATTCCATCGCCGGCATCGTCAACGACAAGGGCAACGTGCTCGGCATGATGCCGCATCCCGAAAACCACGTCGAAGACATCATGGGCTGCACCGATGGCCGCGGCCTGTTCGCAGGCCTCACCGCGCATCTGGAAAAGGCCGCGTGAGCTCGTGCTGAAGCGTGCACTTGTCGCGTTTGCGGCGCTCTCGTTCGCGACCGCGGCGTTCGCGCAGGATTTTCCCAAGCGTCCGATCACCATGATCGTGCCGTTCGCGGCCGGCGGCACGTCGGACGTGATCGCACGTACGGTGGCCGAGCAGATGGGCGTCGCGCTCGGCCAGTCCATCGTGATCGAGAACGTTGCGGGCGCCGGCGGCTCGACTGCGCTGGCGCGCGCCTCTCGAGCCGAGCCCGACGGCTACACCATCGTGATCGGAAATGCCGGCACCAATGCCGCGACCTACACGATCTATCCAAAGCTGCCGTTCACGCCGGACTCCTTCGCGCCGATCGGCATGGTGGCGAAGACGTTCGGCATCATCGCGCTGCGCAAGGATTTTCCGGCGAAGGATTTGAAGGAATTCATCGCCTACGCCAAGGCCAATCCGGGCAAGATCAATCTCGGCCATGCCGGCGTCGGCTCGTCGAACTACCTCATCTGCAAGAGCTTCGTGACGGCAGCCGGGATCGACGCGACGCTGGTCGGTTACCGTGGCGCGTCGCCCGCGCTGACGGATGCGATCGGCAGCCAGATCGACGGCGTCTGCGATGCCGCCGCCTCGGTCTCGCAATCGATCAACGAGAAGCTGGTGAGGGGGCTCGTGGTCGGCTCGACCGTGCGGCTTGCCACGCTGCCTGAGCTGCCGACGTCTGCTGAAGCGGGCCTGCCTGAATTCGAAGCGCAGGGCTGGAACGGCCTGTTCGCGCCCAAGGGCACGCCGCCGGCCATCATCGCCAAGCTGAATGCGGCTGCGCGTACGGCGGTGGAAACCGACGCGGTGAAGAAGCGCTTTGCCGACCTTTCGACCGTTGCGCCAGATCCCGACGAGCACACGCCCGAGGTCCTGCAGAAGCTCGTGACGCGCGACGTGGAGAAGTATCGGAAGATGCTGGCGGACGACGCCAAGCAATAGGCGAGAATGGCTCAGGTTGAATTTGGCTGCGAAGCCACGACCCTCACAGAAACACCAGCGATATCCAGGGCACGAATGTGATCAGCAGCAGGCCCAGGAACAGCCAGGCGAGATAGATCCAGATCCGGCGCATGCCGGCGTCCGGCGGCACATTGCCGATGATGCAGGCGGCGTAATAGCAGAGGCCGAACGGCGGTGCGAACAGGCCGAGGCCCATGGCAAGGATCACCACCATCGCATAGTGCACCTCGTTGATCCCGAATTGCGCAGCCACCGGGAACAGCAGCGGGCCAAACAGCACGATGGCGGGGATGCCCTCCAGCACGCTGCCGAGCACGATGAAGGCGACGACCGAGATCAGCAGGAAGCCGTAAGCCCCGCCAGGCACACCGGCCATGCGCGCCGCCAGATCATGTGAGAAGCCGGATTGCGCCAGCGCCCAGGCCATCGCGCTCGCAGCCCCCACGATGAACAGGATCGAGCCGGATAACGAGGCTGTCTGCACCAGCATCGGCAGCACGTTCTTCCAGGCCAGGCTGCCGCGATAGACGATCAGGCCGAGCACGAGGCAGTAGGCGATGCCGATGGTCGAGACCTCGGTCGCGGTGGCATAGCCCTCGACCACCGCGCTGCGGATCAGGAACGGCAGCGCCAGCGCCGGCAAGGCCACCCACAGCGTCCTCGCCACGACCGCCATGGACGCCCGCGCGACCTTGACCGCGGCATTCTCCTCGGCGCCCGCCCGATAACGGGCAACGAAGGCAAGAACGATCGCCAGCACGATGCCCGGCAGGATGCCCGCGGTGAACAGTGCCGCGATCGAGACGCCGGTGACGGAGGCGATCGCGATCAGCACGATCGACGGCGGAATGGTTTCGCTCATCGCACCTGAGGCCGCCAGCAGCGAGACCAGCTCGCCATCCTTCATGCCGCGCTTGCGCATTTCGGGAAACAGCACCGGGGCAATCGCCGCCATGTCGGCGGTCTTGGAGCCGGAGATGCCCGAGACCAGCAGCATGGCGCCGAGCATCACATAGGACAGCCCGCCGCGGACATGGCCGAGAACCGAGGCCAGGAACGCGACCATGACGCGCGCCATGCCGGTCTGCTCGACGAGTTGTCCGAGCAGCACGAACAGCGGCACCGCGAGCAAAATGAGCGAGCTCATGCCCTCGTCGATCCGCCCGACCACGACCAGCAACGGCGTCCGCGTGGTGGTGAGCAGGAAGGCGACGGTCGCCAGACAAAAGGAAAACGCGATCGGCACGCCCGCCATCACGGCGCAGCCGAGTAGGCCGACGAAGAAGATCAACAGGTTCCAGTTGCCGAGCGGCTTCAACGAGGGGCCCGCGAGATAGAGCGCGCCGGCAATCGCTGCAAACAGCACAGCCACGGCAAGCAGGTCCTTCGCCGACCGCTTGACGAGGGCGAGGCAGATGCTGGCGAGGGCGATGACACAGCCGACGGGAATCGCGGCCGCGCGGATCATGCCGGACCAGCCGAGCGCCGGGGTCTCCACGAAGGCCTGGTCCTCCACATAGTCCAGCGCCGGATGCAGGATGATCGCGAGGAACAGCGCGACGGCGCCTGCGGCGAGCGTCGACGTCCAGGCCTCGACACGTGGCGACAGATACGACGTGAAGAAGGTCAGGCGCATATGCGCCGAGCGCTGCACGGCGATCGCGCTGCCGAGCATCGCCAGCCACAGGAACAGGATGGAGGCCAGTTCGTCCGACCAGATGATCGGTCGGTGGAACACACCGCGCGCGACAATGCCGACGAACAGGATGATGACTTCTGCGACGACGGCGATCGCAGCCGGGACCTCCACCAGCCATCGTAGCGACTGCTCCAGCCAGCGACCGCGCAAGGGCTGCGCGCCGCCGAGCGTCACCGCATCAGGCATGCCGACCACGACGCTCATGCCAGCGCTCCGGCCGCGGCCTCCAGCGTCTTCCAATTGTCTTCGCCGAACTTGCCGCGCCACTCCTTGTAGAAGCCGGCGGCCGACAGCTCCTTGCGGAAGGCCTCCTTGTCGGAGGCTTCGAAGGTGACGCCCTTGGCGATCAGCTGATCCTTCAGCGTCAGATTGAGCTTTGCGGTATCGGCGCGCTGCTCCATCGCGGCCTGGTCGAATTCGCGGCGGAGGATCGCCTGCAATTCGTCGGGCAGCGCCTTCACCGAGCGGCGGTTGCCGAGGATGAAGAAGGGATCCCAGATGTGGTTGGTCTCGGAGATGTATTTCTGCACCTCGTAGATCTTGCCGGCCTCGATGGTGACAAGACCGTTCTCCTGGCCATCGACGAGATGGGTCTGCAGTGCCGTGTATAATTCGTTGAAGTTGATCGAGGTCGGGTTCGCGCCGAGCGACTTGAACAGCGAGGTGAAGATCGGCGACACCGGCACCCGGATGCGGTAGCCGGTGAGATCGGCCGGCGTCTTGATCGGCTTGGTGAACGACGAAATCTGCCGGAACGTGTTGTCGGCAGGTTTTGCCATCACCAGCGCGCCGGTCTTCTCGATCTGGGTTGCGATCAGCTTGCCGAGGTCGCCGTCCATCGCAGTCCAGACCTGGCCGTAGTCGGAGAATGCGAAGCCGACATTGGCGATGCCGGCGACCGGCGCCACGGTCGACAGCACGGAGCCGGCGATGTTGAGGAAATCGACGCCGCCGCTGCGGATCTGGGTCAACAGATCGGTGTCCGAGCCGAGCTGCGATGCGGGAAAGAACTTGAGCTCCAGCCGGCCGCTACTTGCTTCCTTGATCCGTTTCACCGCCTGATCGAGCCGGGTGTTGATCGGCTGCGTCAGCGACTGGCCGGTGGCAAGCTTGTATTCGAACTCTGCGGCCCGCGCCGGCCTGGTGCGGATCGCAACCAGCGGAACGGCGGCAGCGGCTACCATGAAGTTGCGGCGTGAAATCCTGTGGTTTTTGCCCGACATCGTTGATTCTCCCTTGATGATCTGCTGCGGCGCCTTGTCGGCGCACGTGTTCGTTGCCGCGCGCAGGCCTTGCTGCGCCGGTGTCGTCAAAATCGCTGGAGCTGGTGAAAGGGCTTAAGCCTTGCGTTCCTTCCCCCGGGCGGACGGGCTTCCTGCGCCGTCCTGTTTCCTCTTTGGCGCCCGTCTGTCGCGGGTTGCCTTGAGGTTGAAGCCTAGATCGCTGGTCATGCACGACAATTGAATTATATTCGTCGTCACTTTAGCTGGCCTAAAAGGTTTCCTGATGCAGATACCGTTCCGCGCCATCATCGTCTTCCACGCGGTGGCGCGCGCAGGCAGCATTTCCCGTGCGGCGGACGAATTGCGGGTGACGCCGTCGGCCGTCAGCCAGCAGATCCAGGCGCTGGAGCTGCATCTCGGCACGGCGCTGACCTCGCGGGTCGGGCGCAACATCACGCTGACGGAAGCCGGCGAGCGCTATTTCGAGATGATCAGCCGCGAGATCGAGCACGTCACCGATGTGACGCAGCACGTCCGCGGCATCCGCTCGGCCACCACGCTGACGGTGCGTGCCGCGCCGAGCGTGTCGAGCAAATGGCTGCTGCCGCGGCTCGCGAGCTTCGTCGAGGCCAATCCCGACATTGAATTGCGGCTTGACGGCACCAATGAACCCACCGACTTTCGCAAAGAGAATGTCGACCTGGAAATCCGCCACGGCGAAGGCGGCTGGCCCGGCCTGTTTGTGGAAAGTCTCGGCAAGGAGCGGTTCTTTCCGTTGTGTGCGCCTTCGTCGTTTGCGGCGGGCAGCCTCAAAGCCCAGGATCTGCTCAAGCACCGGCTGATCCATTCGGTGAAATCGCAGATGCAATGGCCGCGCTGGTTCACCGAGGCCGGCATCGAGCCCGCGGAACGCTGGAAGCGCGTGCTATTCGACCGTAGCCACATGGCGATCGATGCCGCCGTCGACGGCCTCGGCATTGGCCTCGAAAGCGAGCTGCTGGCCTGGCGTGAATTGCGTGACGGCCGCTTGGTTTGCCCCGTCAAGAATCCGCCGGAGGTCACGCTGACCACGCAGTGGATCGTCTGTCCGCACGGTCATCTCCGTCACCGCAAGACCCGCACCTTCCTCGATTGGCTGCGTCGTGAACGCGACGCGTGGAGTGAACGCCAAAACGCGCGGATTGTTTAGCGCCTCTACATCGTCAGGGCAGATAATCTGAATTGCCCTCGGATTCGGTGCTGCCTAACGTTTCCGTGCAAGGCGAGCACGGCCGCACCTCACGGCTGCAACGATCGCCGTCACCCGAGGAACGTTTAAGGAAATCCAGATGAATCTCCATCGCATGCTGCTGGAGCGCAAGGCGGCCGGCAGGCCTGTCACCATTGGCCTGATCGGCGCCGGAAAATTCGGCCTGATGTTCCTGTCGCAGGTGCGCCAGACCGACGGCATGCATCTCGTCGGCGTCGCCGACTTGAACACCGCCCGCGCCCGTTCGCAGCTCAAGCTCGGCTGCTGGCCCGAGGAACAATATGCGGCAACCTCCATCGACGACGCGCTCAAGCATGGCCGCACAATCGTCACCGACAATGCCGACGCGCTGATCACCCATCCCGCCATCGAGGTGATCATCGAGGCGACAGGCGATCCCGGCGCCGGCATCCGCTTCGCGATGAAGGCGATCGAGAACGGCAAGCACATCGTGATGGTCAATGTCGAGGCGGATGCGGTCGCAGGCCCGATCCTGGCGCGCAAGGCACGGCAGGCGGGCGTCGTCTATTCGCTGGCCTGGGGCGACCAGCCGGCGCTGATCGCCGACCATGTCGACTGGGCGCGCGCCGCCGGATTCAAGGTCGTCGCCGCCGGCAAGGGCACGCGCTACCACCCGACCTATCACCAGTCGACGCCGGATACGGTCTGGGACATCCTCGACAAATACATGAAGATCAAGGATCGCAACTCGATCAACCCGAAGATGTTCAACTCGTTCGTCGACGGCACCAAGTCGGGCATCGAGATGACGGCTGTGTGCAATGCGACCGGGCTGCATGCGCAGAGCGAAGGCCTGTCCTTCCCACCGGCGACGCGGTTCGAGCACGCCGAAATCTGCAAGCCGAAATCCGACGGTGGCATGCTGGAGAAGTC
Source organism: Bradyrhizobium sp. T-1 (assembly GCF_053592855.1). Lineage (NCBI taxonomy): Bacteria > Pseudomonadati > Pseudomonadota > Alphaproteobacteria > Hyphomicrobiales > Nitrobacteraceae > Bradyrhizobium > Bradyrhizobium sp. T-1. The sequence continues at coordinate 3,216,519 of NZ_CM132115.1, forward strand.
AGGCGTCACCGAGGTCACTTCGTCGGTCTATCGTGACGGCAGCGACGTCCCGCAGAGCCTCGTGATGGGGACCTATGTCGTGTTTGAGACCGACAGCGCCTATTCGGAGGAATGCTTCCGCGAATACAGCATGCTGCCGGACAAGACCGGCAAATATGCCTCGCTGTACCGGCCGATCCATATGATCGGGCTCGAGCTCGGGATCTCCGTTGCTTCTGCAGCGCTGCGCAAGGAGCCGACCGGCGCGCCGATCGTGTTCAATTCGGATGTCGTGGCGACCGCCAAGCGGAAGCTGAAGGCCGGCGAGATGCTCGACGGCGAGGGCGGTTTCTGCGTCTGGGGCAAGCAGACCCCCGCCGACGCTTCCCTGAAGCAGGGCTACCTGCCGCTCGGCCTCGCCCACCAGGTCAAGCTGAAGACCGATATCGAGCCCGGCCAGCGCCTGAAATGGGAGGATGTAGAGTACGATCCGAACAATCTCGCCGTGCGGGTCCGCCGCGAGATGGAAGCGGCCTTCCGGCAGCCAAACGTCGCTGCTTGATTGGCGCAATGGGCTCGCGCAAAAAGGGCCAAAAGGAAAGGCGTCGAACTATGGGGTCGGCTGAGGCAGCGGCTTCCGCTTCACCCGCTTGATCGTGCCGGAGAAGGTGAAGAGGCGGCGGTCGCCGGCCATCATCTCCCCGCGTAGAAAGATCAGTGAGCCACCGGCGCGGGTGACCTCGCCGGTGCACTCGATCAGCTCGCCCTCACGGCCGGCATCGAGGAATTCGCAGGCGAAATTGACGGTCACGCCCTTGCCCTGCAGCGCGTGTCGGCCGATTGCGAACAGGCAGTAGTCGGCAAACGCCATGAAGCACCCGCCATGGACGTTTTGAGAGCCGTTGAGGTGCTTTTTCTCGACCCGGAAGGCGCAGCGGACCCGGCCATCCGCCTCAAAGCGGTGCCAGAAGGGGCCGATATGATTCTCAAAACTGTCGCGGATCCAGGTCTGCCAGCCCTCGAATTCCCCCTCGGTCGCGATATGGAGGTCGGGACGGCGGGGCGGGGGGGTTTTGGTCAATTCGTGCAAGGAAATGGGCCTTCAATTGCGGGTCTTTAGCCCTTAAATCCGATCCGTTCACGCCGTGCAATTGCTGTTCCTGCGACCGCCCGCCCGCAAAACGTGGGACAGTGGGAAAATGCGCCATAAAGGGCTTTTCGTGAGCCCTCGATGTTCCTAAGAACGGCCAAACCGCCGCCGAAAGCCCCGAATCCATGAAGAACGAACCCAAGATCACCCCCGAACTGGTTGCCGCCCACGGGCTCAAGCCCGACGAATACGAGCGCATCCTGAAGCTGATCGGGCGGGAGCCGACCTTCACAGAGCTCGGCATCTTCTCGGCGATGTGGAACGAGCACTGCTCGTACAAATCCTCGCGCATCCATCTGAAGGGCCTGCCGACCAAGGCGCCCTGGGTGATCCAGGGCCCGGGCGAGAATGCCGGCGTGATCGACATCGGCGACGGCCAGGCGGTGGTCTTCAAGATGGAGAGCCACAATCACCCGAGCTACATCGAGCCCTACCAGGGCGCGACCACCGGCGTCGGCGGCATTTTGCGCGACGTCTTCACCATGGGCGCGCGCCCGATCGCCTGCCTCAATGCGCTGAGCTTCGGTGCGCCCGAACACGCCAGGACCCGGCATCTCGTCTCCGGCGTCGTCGCCGGTGTCGGCGGCTACGGCAATTCCTTCGGCGTGCCGACGGTCGGCGGACAGGTGCGATTCCATACCCGCTATGACGGCAACATCCTCGTCAACGCGATGGCGGTTGGCCTCGCCGATGCCGACAAGATCTTCTATGCGGCCGCCTCCGGCGTGAACATGCCGATCGTCTATCTCGGCTCCAAGACGGGCCGCGACGGCATCCACGGCGCCTCGATGGCGTCGGCCGAGTTCGACGACAAGTCCGAGGAGAAGCGCCCGACCGTGCAGGTCGGCGACCCCTTCGCCGAGAAGCTGCTGCTCGAAGCGTGCCTCGAGATCATGGAGAAGGGCTGCGTCATCGCGATCCAGGACATGGGTGCGGCGGGTCTGACCTGCTCTGCCGTCGAAATGGGCGCCAAGGGCGATCTCGGTGTCGATCTCGATCTCGATGCGGTGCCGACCCGCGAGACCGGCATGAGCGCCTACGAGATGATGCTCTCGGAGAGCCAGGAGCGCATGCTCATGGTGCTCAAGCCCGAGAAGGAAAAGGAAGCCGAGGCGATCTTCAGGAAGTGGGGGCTCGATTTCGCCGTGGTCGGCTACACCACGCCGAGCAAGCGCTTCGTGGTCAAGCATGGCGGCGACGTCATGGCCGACCTGCCGATCAAGGAGCTCGGCGACGAGGCGCCGCTTTATGACCGCCCGCATGTGCCCTCCGCCGCGCTGCCGACCGTGCATGCGCGCGAGGTGCCGGCGCCGATGGCGCTTGGCGCAGCGCTGGAGAAGCTGATCGGCACGCCCGACATGTGCAGCAAGCGCTGGGTGTGGGAGCAGTATGACCACGTCATCCTCGGCAACACCATGCAGCGCCCCGGCGGCGACGCCGCCGTCGTGCGCGTGCAGGACGGGCCGAAGGGCCTTGCGCTGACCGTCGACGTCACCCCGCGCTATTGCGAGGCCGACCCGTTTGAGGGCGGCAAGCAGGCGGTGGCGGAGGCCTGGCGCAACATCACGGCCGTCGGTGGCAAGCCGCTCGCGATCACCGACAATCTCAACTTCGGCAATCCTGAGCGCCCTGAGATCATGGGCCAGTTCGTCGGCTGCCTGAAGGGCATCTCGGAAGCCTGCCGCACGCTCGACTTCCCGGTCGTCTCCGGCAACGTCTCGCTCTACAACGAAACCAATGGCCGCGCGATCCTGCCGACGCCCTCGATCGGTGGTGTCGGCCTGCTCGACGACTTCACCAAGTCGGCCTCGCTCGCCTTCAAGGCTGAGGGCGAGGCCATCCTGCTGGTCGGCGAGACACATGGCTGGCTCGGTCAGTCCGTGTACCTGCGTGACATCTGTGGTCGCGAGGAGGGTGCGCCGCCGCCGGTCGACCTCGCCGCCGAGAAGCGCAACGGCGATTGCGTGCGCGGCATGATTCACGCGGGCACCGCGACTGCGGTGCACGATCTCTCCGACGGTGGCCTCTTGATCGCACTCGCGGAGATGGCGATGGCGAGCGGCATCGGCGCAAGACTGCTGGCTGCGCCGACTTCGCTCGTCTCGCAGGCGTACTGGTTCGGTGAGGACCAGGCGCGCTATCTCGTCACCGTGCCGGAGACAGAGGCTGGCCGCGTGCTCGCCAAGATGCGCGGTTGCGAGGTGCCCTGCGTGCGGATCGGCACCACCGGTGGTGACGCCATCGCGATCGTCGGCGAAACTCCCGTGACGATCGATGCGCTGCGCAAGTCGTTCGAGCGGTGGCTGCCGGAGTATATGGGCGGGAAGGCGGCGTAGGCCGCCTTCACGAGCTCACAGCACCTTCGTTGCCCCGGGGATCTGGCGCAAGGCGCGCGTCAGCGCCCAGCTGATAGCGATTGTCAGCACGAATCCGACCGTCATCTTGATGATCGCTGGCAGGTCATAGTCGAACAGCCAGTATTGCAGCCAAAGCGCGATCGGGTAGTGCACCAAGAACATGCCATAGGCGTCCGCCTGCATCGGATCGAGGAGTCTGGCCGAACCCGATTGCTTGAACCTCTGGAAGAAGGCCAGGATCAGAAACATGATAGCTACGCTGAAAACAGCGAAGCAGACGGCATAGAGGCCCTCATACCAGTTCGGCAGCGGTGACGGATTTCCCAGTATTTCGCGCTTGATGAAGATCAGCACCCAGAGCAGGCAATACGGAACGATCGCCAAGACCATCCAGTCCCAGCTGACCTTCGCCATCCGGCCGTCAGCCGCGAGCAGTCCGCGGTCCATATTCGCGACGCCGATGCCGGCACCGAAAAAGAAGTAGCTCGCATAGAGCATCACCCGCCCGTGCTGCACCGAGAACGGCCCGAACTCGAACCAGCTGCTTGGCCCAAAATACATCAGCCCCGGAACATAGAACGCTGCGGTGATGGCGAGCATAACCGCGAAGAACACCGCGGGCCGGCGGCGGCCGTGCAGCGACAGCCGATTGATCGGATCGAGCAGGTTGGGTGACAGTCGATGCAGGATGCAGGCAACCACGTCGAAGGCGAGCAGGACCCAGAGGAACCAGATCGGCCCGCTCGGCCAGGGACCCTTCGTGACCATGTTCCACCAGTATTCCGCGAAGCCGATCTCGGGATTTTGCCGGAGCGCGATGGCGTAATAGGCGAGCGGAATGATCGTGAATGCGCAGATCACGAACGGCAGCCCAAGCCGCAGCAGGCGATCTGTCAAATAGCTCTGCGCTCCCTTGCGGGCGATGCCTGACCACGCAAACAAGCCGGACAGGAAGAAGAACATCGCCATGAAGAAGCTGTCGGTGGCGAGCACGATCATGTCGAAGCCGAAGAAGAACTTCGGATCCGTATGACCGAAATAGGTGTAGGGAATGACAGCGTGATGCAGCAGCACCACCAGTGTGAGGAAGGTGCGGGCACGGTCGAGCGACATATTGCGCACCTTTGCCTTCGGCTCGGCATGCGCCTCTGCGCCACCCTGCGCAGACTGTGACATCGTAATCATGGCTGCCCCGGTCGCCTTTCTCCTCCGGCCGGACTCTGCCGCCGGGAACCCGATTCAGCAAGCGCAGTTTGCGCCGCAAAATCCTTCTGTCGTGCGTTTAGGAACCTGCTCCGCACAATGCGGTTAGCGATCCCGAAGTGAGACGCCGCCGGCCGCGGCGGCCGATACCAGCGGAGCTGGCGATGACGATCTTGAAATGGGCGCTGATCTTTCTGCTGGTCTCGATCGTGGCCGGTGTGCTCGGCTTCACCGGAATATCGGCGGCCTCCGCCGATATCGCCCGCTTTCTGTTCTACGTCTTCGTCGTGATCTTCCTGGTGCTGCTGATCCTCGGGCTCACGATCTTCAGAGCGTAACCTGATAAGTCATTCCGTGGCGGTCCGCAGGACCGAACCAGGAATCTCGAGATTCCGGGTCTGGTCCTTCGGACCATCCCGGAATGACGTGGACTCCAACTACCCCACCTCCTCGATTTTCACCTTGTCCGGATAAAAAGCGAGGTGCCCGGTGATCTCCGTCATCGCGGGGAAGGGCGTCTCGTAGGTCCAGATCGCGTTGTCGAGCGTCTTGCCGTTGGCCTTGATGCTGTAATAGCTGGCGTCCCCCTTGTAGGGGCAGTGGGTGGTGCGGTCGGTGCGCTCCAGCAACGCCATGTTGGCGTCCTGCCGCGGCACATATTGCACCGCCGGATATTTGGCCTCTTTCAGCGTCAGCGCCTTGGTGCTTTCGGCAATCACGATGTCGCCCGCCGTGACGCGAACGCGCCGGGGGTTTTGGGTGATCGCGATGGGGTGGTCGGGGCCTGGAAGCTTCATGATTTCACGCCTTTTCGATCATTCTGCCGCGCGCGGCACTTTGTCTTGCCTTTATCCGGATGGGATCAGGGATATAGTGCCGGAAAGCGTGACGTAGAAGGCCGTTCACGCTAAGTTTGGCCGTGCCGGTGAGGGGACCCCGGCAAGCGATTCGACGACGAGGCTTAGAGCCGACACAAGGAGCAAGACCCGAATGCCCATGGACGCCCACGATATCGAGGCGATGATCAAGGCAGCGATCCCCGATGCCGAGGTGACCATCCGTGACCTCGCCGGCGATGGCGATCACTATGCCGCGACCGTGATCTCGGAATCCTTCCGCGGCAAATCCCGCGTCCAGCAGCACCAGATCGTCTATCGGTCCCTGGAAGGTCAGATGGGCGGGGTGCTGCACGCGTTGGCGCTGCAAACCGGGGTACCCGGCACCTGACCTGATCGCACGACGGGGTGATGATGGCTGCGGACAATCAGCGCGGCGCGATGTTTCGCGTGATCGTGCCGAACCAACCCAGCCGCGTCACCAATGCCGAGCTGTTCTTCGACCTCGTCTTCGTCTTCGCCGTCACGCAGATTTCGCACACGCTGCTGCACCACTTCACGCCGCTCGGCGCGGTCGAGGTCACGCTGCTGTTTCTCGCCGTGTGGTGGGTGTGGGTCTACACCGCCTGGGTCACCAACTGGCTCAACCCCGAGCTGACGCCGGTCCGCATCCTGATCTTCCTGATGATGCTGGGCGGCCTCGTGCTGTCGACGACGATTCCGAGCGCGTTCGACGGCCGCGGCCTCTGGTTTGCGATCGCCTATGCGGTGATGCAGGTCGGGCGGACCGCCTTCTGGCTGTTTGCGACCCCGCGTCATCGCACCGCCGTGCGGCACAACGCGATCCGCATTCTGGTCTGGCTGTGCTGCTCGGCGGTGCTCTGGATCCTCGGCGGCCTGGCCCATGGCGAGGAGCGGCTGTGGTTCTGGATCGCGGCGCTCGCGATCGAATACGTCTCGCCCGCGGTGCGCTTCTGGGTGCCGAAGCTGGGCTTCTCGTCGGTTGAGGCCTGGGCCGTCGAGGGCGGCCACATGGCCGAGCGCTGCGCCGGCTTCATCATCATCGCGCTCGGCGAGGCCGTCGTCGTCAACGGCGCGACCTTCGCCGAGCTGGACTGGACTGCGGATAACATCCTCGCCTTCGTCGCGGCCTTGGTCGGCAGCATCGCGATGTGGTGGGTCTATTTCCACAAGGGCGCCGAGGCCGGCTCCGAGCGGATCTCGAAGAGCGCCGAATCCGGTCGGCTGGCGCGGCTCGCCTACACCTATCTGCACATGCCGATCGTCGCCGGCATCATCCTGACCGCTGTCTCGGACGAACTGGTGCTGAAACATCCGACCGGACATTCCGACGTCCGCACCATCGTCAGCACGATCGGCGGTCCCCTGGTGTTTCTGGTCGGCACCATCCTGTTCAAGCACTCGATCCGCGGCTTCCTCCAGCTCTCCCACGGCATCGGCATCATCCTGCTGCTGGCGCTGTGGTGGTTCGCCGCCGACCTCTCGCCGCTGTGGCTGTCGGTCGCGACCAGCGTGATCATGATCGTCGTCGCGGTGTGGGAGTCGGTGTCGCTAGGGTCGAAGCCGGAAGAGGCCGGGGAGCGCTGAGACGCCGGAGCTTTTACTCCACCGCCTCCAGCGCGTGCACCGAGAACATCTCGGCTGCGTCCGTCCAGCTCTCGCGCACGCGCCAGCCCGCGCCTTGCGCCAGCGCTGCAAAGCGCTCGAGGCTGTATTTGTAGCTGTTCTCGGTGTGGATGCTCTCGCCCGGCTTGAACGTGAAGCTGGTGCCGAGCAGGCGCACGGTCTGGCTCTTCCGGCTGATCAGGTGCATCTCGATGCGGTGCCGTGCGTGATTGTAGATCGCGCGATGGGTGAAGGCGGAGAGGTCGAAATTGCCGCCGAGCTCGCGGTTGATCCGCACCAGCACATTGAGGTTGAACCGTGCGGTGACGCCGGCTGCATCGTTGTAGGCGGCGTGGAGCAGGCGCTCCTCTTTCTCCAGGTCGGCACCGATGATCATCTGCGCGCCCCGGCCGAGGATCTGGCGGGCGCTCGTCAGAAAGGCCTGCGCTTCATGCGGCTCGAAATTGCCGATGGTCGAGCCCGGGAAGAAGCCGACCTTGGGCATGGACGCAACCGCCTTGGGCAGCTCGAACGGCGTGGTGAAGTCGGCCGCCACCGGATAGATGCCGAGCACGGGATAGTCGCGCTTCAGCCCGCTCGCCTGCGCCCTCAGGAAGTCGCCGGAGATGTCTACCGGAACATAGGCCGCGAACTTGCAATGGTTCAGCAGCAGACGAACCTTCGTGGTCGCGCCGGCGCCAAACTCGACCAGCGCCGCATGCTCCGGAATGATCTTCGCGATCTCGCTGCCGCGCTCCTTCAGGATCGCAAGCTCGGTACGGGTCGGATAATATTCCGGCAGGCGCGTGATCGCCTCGAACAGCTCCGAGCCGGTCGCGTCATAGAAGTATTTCGGCGACAGCTTTTTCGGCTGCTGCGAGAGGTCTTCGATGGCCTCGCGGGCGAAGGCGGTGGTCTGCTCGTCGGGGAGATGGGCTTCGGCCAAAGCGCTGGCGTGCACATTCATGATACTCTCCTGAACGCGCTGTCCGGCGCGCGGTTGTCGTCGGATAAGACTTCAGACGTAATCGGCGAGCCGCAACCCCGTGAATTGCCAGCGGTGGTGCGGATAGAAGAAGTTGCGATATGTGACGCGGCTGTGACCATCAGGTGTCGCCAGCGAGGAGCCGCGCAGCACCAGCTGGTTGACCATGAACTTGCCGTTGTACTCGCCGAGCGCGCCTTCGACGGCGCGGTAACCGGGGTAGGGGGAATACGAGCTGCGCGTCCACTGCCAGACGATGCCGAAGGCGTCGTTGAGCTGGCCAGCGCGTGCGGCGACCTCCCACTCCATCTCGGTCGGCAGGTGCCTTCCGGCCCAGCGCGCGAACGCATCGGCTTCGTAATAGCTGACATGACAGACGGGCGCGTCGGGATCGACCGGCTTGAGGCCGGCAAGCGTCATCACCTGCCATCCGCCATCGACCTCGCGCCAATGGCCAGGCGCCTGCCAATCTTCCTTGCCGGCCGCGGCGAAGCCGTCCATCAGCCACAGCGTCGCGGTCCGGTAACCGCCGTCGCGCATGAAGGCGAGCCACTCACCGTTGGTCACGAGGTTGCGGGCGATCTTGACCGGGCCGACGAGCGCGCGATGTGCGGGCTTCTCGTTGTCGAAATGAAAGCTGTCATCGACGTGACCGACGGTGTGGATGCCCTCGTTCAGCGTCATCCAATCGTCGCCGGTGCGTGTCGCGGCCGGAAAGCGCCAATCCGTGTCGTAAGCCGGATAGACCGGGTTCTGCGCGAAAGCGTGCAGGATGTCGGTGTACATCAATTCCTGATGCTGCTGCTCGTGGTTCAGCCCGACCTCGATCAGCGGGGCAATCTCGCGCAGCTTGTCCTCGCCGGTCTCGCGGAAGAATTTGACGACGGCCGCATCGACATAGCTGCGATAGGCGCCGACTTCGCTGGCGCTGGGCCGGGTGATGTCGCCGCGATGATTGCGGGCGTGGCGGGGGCCGGCACTGACGTAATAGGAATTGAACAGGAACGCGAAATCGGGGTGGAAGGGCCGGTAGCCTGGCGCGTGCTCGCCGAGCAAGAATTGCTCCCAGAACCAGGTGGTATGCGCCCGATGCCATTTCGCTGGGCTCGCATCCGGCATGGACTGGATCTGCTGGTCCTCGGGCGACAGCGGCGCAGCCCGACGCTCGGTCTCGTTACGGACGGCGAGAAAGGCGACCTCGAGCCGTTGGGCGAGGCTACCCTGGTCGGGGGAGGGTGACGAAAGCGGCGGACTGGCCGTAGCGGAGGCTTGTTTCGTCACGTTTTTCTCCAGACAGGACAAGAGAACGTTATTGGCGAGACCCGGTTCCAAAACCAAGGTTCGTCCTAGATAGGGGCTCCGTTACGGTATGAAAGTCCTCCCCGGTGATGATATTCGTGCCATCATGCAATGAGCCCAAGGCCGTCCCGTTCCGCCGGTCCGGGCCTGTTCGCCGCCATTTTACTTTGGATGCACAACGGTTTGGGCTACATATATAGACAGGTATCGGGTTAAATCGGTTGAGCCGGCCCGAGGATAATGTTGAGGGCTCTGCCCCAGAAGGACACGGATATGAGCATCGCGGAATTCATAGACAACGAAGTGAAGTCGAACGACGTGGTTCTGTTCATGAAGGGTACCCCGCAATTTCCGCAGTGCGGTTTCTCGGGCCAGGTCGTCCAAATCCTCGACCACGTCGGCGTCGGCTATAAGGGCCTCAACGTTCTCGAATCCGCCGAACTCCGCAACGGCATCAAGGAATATTCGAACTGGCCGACCATCCCCCAGCTCTACGTGAAGGGTGAGTTCATCGGCGGCTGCGACATCGTCCGCGAGATGTTCCAGGCCGGCGAATTGCAGCAGCTCTTCTCCGAGAAGGGCGTTGTCGTCGCGGCCTGATCCGTGACGGTGCTGACGCGCCGCATCGGCGGCGCCGACCTCGAGGTCATCGTCGCCAACATCACGACCCTCGGCGTTGACGCCATCGTCAACGCCGCAAATTCGTCGCTCCTTGGTGGGGGCGGCGTCGATGGCGCGATCCACCGGGCTGCCGGACCGGACCTCGTCGCCGAATGCCGCATGCTTCACGGCTGCAAGACGGGTGAAGCCAAGATCACCAAAGGCTACCGGCTCAAGGCCGCCCATGTGATCCACACCGTCGGGCCGGTCTGGAACGGCGGTACCCTCAACGAGGACGATCTGCTCGCCTCCTGCTATCGCCGTTCGATGGAGCTGTGCGGCAAGCACGAGCTGACCTCGGTGGCATTTCCCGCGATTTCGACCGGCATTTTCCGCTTTCCTGCCGATCGGGCCGCGAAGATCGCGATCCATACGACCATTGATGCCCTGGCGGCTGCGCCGTCGGTCGGCCATGTCATATTCTGTTGTTTTTCGGAGGCAAGCGCAGCCCTCCATACGGACGTTTTGGCGCGCTGCGGCAGCCCTTGTGCCTGATGGCGCCGTCAGTACACTCCGGCCGGCCATGTTCCGGGGAGGGGATATGATTTTGCGATCTGGACTGCGAGCGCTCGTCTGTGGCGCGCTTGTCTCGTTTGGCACGATGTCGCTCGCGCGCGCGGAGGGCACCTACGAGATTCCGGCCGGCGCGCATTTCAATCCGGACAAGCTTGCGAAGATCAGCGAGTTCTTCAAGAACGAGGTCGCGACCGGCAAGATCGCCGGCGCCACCGTGCTGATCAAGCAGCACGGCAAGCCGGTCTATCACGAAGCCTTCGGCGTGCAGGATGTGGTCAGCAAGGCGCCGATCACCGACAAAACGATCTTCCGCCTGTTCTCGATGAGCAAGGCGATCACGTCCGTCGCCGCGATGCAGTTGGTCGAGGATGGCAAGATCAAGCTGGACGATCCCGTCTCCAAATACATTGCATCCTTCGCAAACGTGAAGGTCGGCGTCGAGAAGAAGGCAGACGACGGCACCAAGTCGCTCGAGCTGGTGCCGCCGAACCGGCCGATGACGGTAAAAGATCTGATGACGCACACCTCGGGCGTCACTTATGGCTTCTATGGCGACAGCCTGGTCCGTAAAGCTTATCGCGACGCCAATATCTATGCCGGCGATTTCGATCTCGCCGAGTTCGCCGAGCGCATCGCAAAGCTGCCGCTGCACAATCAGCCGGGCGCACTGTGGCAATACGGCCATTCCACCGACATCCTGGCGCGCGTCATGGAAGTCGCCGCTGGCAAGCCGCTGATCGATATCGAGCGGGAGAAGCTGCTCGGCCCGCTCGGCATGGTCGATACCGGCTTCTTCGTCACGGATCCCGAGAAGCAGAAGCTGCTGGCGCAGCCGGTGCCGAACGACAGTGATTTTCGCGTCGGCCGGATCAACGATCCGACGGTCGTCAAGAAGATCCAGTTCGCCAGCGGCGGCATGGTGACGACTATGGCCGATTATGAGCGCTTTGCGCAGATGCTGCTCAACGGCGGCAGTCTCGACGGCAAAACGATCCTCAAGCCCGAGACGTTCAAGTTGATGGTGACCGATCAGATCGGCCCGACTTCGGGCGTGGATCGCGACTATTTCTATTTCCCCGGCGACGGCTTCGGTTTCGGCCTCGGACTTGCGGTCCGCACCGATCCCGGCAACGCCAAGCCGCCGCCGCCCGGCGATCTCGGTGAACTGAAATGGGATGGCGCCTCCGGCTGCTATTTCGTGATCGACCCCAAGCAGGACATGTTTTTTGTGCTGCTGGAGCAGACACCGACCGAGCGCCAGCGGGTGCAACGGACATTGAAGCAGTTGATTTATGAGGCCATGGAAAATTGAGATGTTCGGGCGCCGCGCGCTGATCGCGGCGCTCTTTCTTCTGTGCGGCGTCGCCGGTGCGAAGGCGGGCTCTGAGAGCCGCGCGCATGAGTTTGCGCCCGAGGGTCTGGCAAGAGTCTCCGATTACATCAGGAACGAGATCGCAACAGGCAAAATTCCCGGCGCGATCCTCTTGCTGCAGCAGCATGGCAAGCCGGTCTATTACGAGAATTTCGGCGTCCGCGACGTCGCGACCGAAATTTCGATGAGCGCAGGCACGATCTTCCGGCTCTATTCGATGTCGAAGCCGATCACCTCTGTCCTGGCGATGATGCTGGTGGAGGAGGACAGGCTCGCCATCCACGATCCCGTCTCGAAGTACATTCCGGCCTTTGCCGGCATGAAGGTCGGCGTCGAGAAGAAGGCCGGGGACAACAAGCTCTCGCTGGAGCTCGAGCCGCTCAACCGTCCGGTGACGATCGAGGATTTGATGCGCCACACCGCCGGAATCCCCTACGGCTATTATGGCGGGGATATCGTGAACAAGGTCTATGCCGACGCCGGTCTGTTCGACAGCGATGCTTTGACCAATGCCGAACTCGTCGCGAAGATCACTGCGCTGCCGCTCGCCGAACAGCCCGGCACGATCTGGGACTACGGCCTCTCCACCGACGTGCTCGGCCGCATCATCGAGGTGATATCGGGGAAATCGCTGCTGCAGTTCGCGAAGGAGCGGCTGTTTGATCCACTCGGGATGATGGACACCGCATTCTATGTCGCCGATCCCGCCAAATGGCCGCGCATCGCCGAGCCGATGCCGCAGGATCGCGCGATCAGCCCGATGACGCAGGTTCGTGATCCCAGGAAACCTCTGAGGTGGGAGTCGGGCGGTAGTGGCCTCGTCGGCACCATCGGCGACTATGCGCGCTTCTCACAGATGCTGCTCAATGGCGGCACCTACGAAGGCCGGCGCTATCTCAAGCCGGAGACCATCGCTCTGATGGCATCGGATCATGTCGGTCCCGAAACCCACGTCGTGCGCGACAAAAACTTTTACCCGGGCGAGAGCTCCGGCTATGGGCTCGGCGTCGCCGTGCGCACCTCGGTGCCGCCAGGTACCTCGTGGCCGCTTGGCGAATATCGCTGGGACGGCGTCGGCGGCACCTTCTTCTTCATCGATCCCGAAGACGATCTGTTCGGGATTTTCATGATGCAGACCCCGTCGCAGCGCGGGCGGATCCAACTCGCACTGAAGAGGCTGATCTATCAGGCGATGGGGCGGTAGATTCTCGTTTTGACGCGTTTTCTTTACGCGAACCGGTATCCACTTCGCTCGCAACGCTTTGACTAAGCCCCGCGCACGATCTCCCTGACGTATCCGATCGTCTCCTCGACCTGGCTCGTATTGACGTCGAGATGGGTGCAGGCGCGGATGCGGCCGTCCATCATTGCGAGCGTCACGCCGCGCTGGCGCAGCGCCGCGACCATCTTGTCGCCGGCAACGCCGGCGCCGTCGGGCTTGAAGAACACGAGATTGGTCTCGGGCTCCTGCACCTCGATGCCTGCGATCTGCGACAGTCCGCGGGCGAGCGCGCGCGCATTGGCGTGGTCGTCGGCGAGGCGGTCGACGTGGTGGTCGAGCGCGTAGATGCAGGCGGCCGCGCAGATGCCGGCCTGCCGCATCGAGCCGCCGAGGCGCTGCTTCCACTGCCAGACCGCGTCGATGAAGGCACGGCTGCCCGCGAGCACGCCGCCGATCGGCGCGCCCAGGCCCTTGGAGAAGTCGATCCAGGCCGAATCCCAGCCTGCGGTCATGTCGCGCGGCGAGATGCCGCTTGCCACGGTCGCGTTCAGCAGGCGCGCGCCGTCCATGTGGGTGACGAGGCCATGTTGCTTGGCGATCGCGACAATCTCGTCGAGCGCCGCCTTCTTCCAGATCGTGCCGCCGCCGATATTGGCGGTCTGCTCGACGCTGACGACCGTCTGCGGCGGCTGATAGCGTGTGCGGGGATGCAGAGCCTCGCGAAACGTCTCCGGCGTGAACTGGCCGTCGGGGCCCTTGAGCTGCATCACCTGAAAGCCGCCGATTGCGGCATGCGCACCGCCTTCGCGGGCGATGATGTGCGCGGTCTCGTGCGCCAAAATCTCGTCGCCGGGACGGCAATGCACCAGCGTCGCGGTGACGTTGCACATCGTTCCCGAGGGCATGTAGACCGCAGCCTCCTTGCCCATCAGATCGGCGACGCGCTCGCACAGCGCATTCACGGTCGGATCGTCACCGACTTGCTCGTCACCAACTTCGGCCCGCGCCATCGCTTCGCGCATCGCAGCCGTCGGCTTGGTCTGCGTGTCCGAGAGCAGATTGATGCGCACCGGCGGCGCCTTGGGATCAATCGGGGGAGGGGTGTAGAGCATGCGACGGCTCCTAAAGCAGTGCGGCCACTGAAGTGTGGCTCTTAAGCAAAAAGGCCCCGGCGAACCGGGGCCTTTTCATATTCAGATCTTAGCGCGAATAGAATTCGACGACCAGATGGGGCTCCATCTGCACCGGGAACGGCACGTCGGAGAGGCCGGGGATGCGCACGTACTTGGCGGTCATCTTGCCGTGGTCGACTTCGAGATAGTCAGGGGTGTCGCGCTCGGGGAGCTGGCTCGCTTCGAGAACGTGGGCGAGCTGCTTGGAGGCTTCCTTCACCTCGATCACGTCGCCGACCTTGATCTGGTAGCTCGAGATGTTGACCTTGCGGCCGTTCACCTTGATGTGGCCGTGATTGATGAACTGGCGGGCGGCGAAGATCGTGGAGACGAACTTGGCGCGGTACACGACCGCGTCGAGACGACGCTCGAGCAGGCCGATCAGGTTCTCGCCGGTGTCACCCTTGAGGCGGCTGGCCTCGACATAGATGCCGTGGAACTGACGCTCGCTGATGTTGGCGTAGTAGCCCTTCAGCTTCTGCTTGGCGCGCAGCTGCACGCCGAAGTCGGAGAGCTTGCCCTTGCGGCGCTGGCCGTGCTGGCCCGGGCCGTACTCGCGGCGGTTCACGGGGCTCTTCGGGCGGCCCCAGATGTTCTGGCCCATACGGCGATCGATCTTGTACTTCGCCTCACTGCGCTTAGTCATCGCGTCCTCTTCAGGTACATGGTTATGAGGAAACGCGCCCTCCTGTGTGACGGGATGATCCCGGCACCGACAGGTCCGATCCCCAAAGCTTAAGGGAGAGGACCACGGGTCGCGAAACGCTTCGCGGGCCGAAATCGGCCCGCGAGCAGGCGGCTTTTAGGGGAGTTTGGGGTTCGCTGTCAATGCGAGACGGTCGTTCCGGGGCGCGCGAAGGGCGAACTCATGGTGCGCTATTTCGCACCTGGGAACCTTGAGATCCCGGGTTTGGTGCTCGCACACCGCCCGGGGTGACCGCTGCGCGGTTAAGACCCGACAGCCCGGATCGGCTTGGGGTCGGCGGCCCGTAATTCGGTAGCGATTTCAGTGTTCAGGACCTGTTCCAGGCGGGTCAGGACCCGGGCAATGGGGGCGGCATCGGTCACCCGGTGATCCCAGCGGATCACGACGTGGATGGTCTGATCGGGTCCGACCACCCCATAGCTGACGATGAAAGGCCCGGGCGTGATGGGGTGGAGCTCGCCGCCGCCGTAGGCCGCCACCGAGCTCACGGCGAAGCTGCCGAACCAATTTCCGCGCTGGCGGCCGAAATTCGTGCCGATCGCCCAGGACAGGCGCCGTAGCGGCAGGGGTAGGCGGGTCGCCCGCATGATCTTACGGAACATCGGGACGTCATCGATCGGCGCGGACTTGGCGTGCCGGATTTCGGCATCGACCGCTGCCAATGCCATGGTCTCCGGGGCCGCGATTCGCTGCGGCATCACGCATTCCTCGCCGTCCTCGACCCGGGCGATGGCGACCAGCGCCACGCTCTTTGGAAGCTCGTAGAGCGATGGCCAGGGCCATTTGGCATAGACCGTGCGCAGGACCGGCTCGTCCCTTGCGACCAGGGCGAAAGCCTTGACGAACATGGCTGCCCAGCCGGCCGGCGTCATCGCGCCCGCACGGGCGTCCAGCAAGGGGCGGATATTGAGTGAACGGGACAGCGAAACGAACGGCACGTCCATCGACGCGCGCATGAGGTCGCAAATCAGGCGACGCGGCAGCGAAATGGTCTTGGGCGTCCCGCGCATCGCTCTTTCAGTTCCCGCGGATGAAAATATGGGCAGCGAGCAGGTTTCTGCTCGCGCCTGCTCTAGCACGAACCAACCCGTTTGGGGGCGGTCGGTTCGCCGCATCAGGCCGGCGCGGAGGCCAGCGGTCTGGTCTTGTCGGTGTCTAAATCTGCAAGCATTTTCAATGGCTTGTCGTTGCGATTCCGAGCCTCCTGCGCGACGCCAGCCAGAACCTGACCGGAATCGCCGGCTTTCGGCAAGGCGGCAATCGGCCTGTTCAGCGCCTGATCCCGTCGAACGCCGCCATGATGCCGCGCTGGAACAGGGACCAGTCGAAGCCGAGCGCGATGGCGCGGTAGCCGCGGTCGATCAGTTGGTTGGCCTGGTCTGCGGTGCGCGCCACGCCACCGATCGGAACGCCGCTTTTGAGAATGCCGGCCTCGGCGCGGGCAATCAGCTCCCGCAATTCCGGGTCGTCCATCTGGCCTCGCTTGTTGATGGACGTCGCAAGATCGCCGGGACCGATGACGGCAACGTCGATGCCCGGCGTCGCCATGATCTCGTCGATGCGGTCGACGGCATCGACATGCTCGATGGTGACCATGCAGATCATCTCGTCGTCGGCTGACGCCATGTAATCCGGCATCGACTGACCCCAGCGGAACGGTGCGTGGAACGGACCCCAGAGGCGGTCGCCGCGTGGCGGATAGCGCACGCTGCGCACCGCCTTCTCGGCCTCGTCGCGATTGGTGATCATCGGAAAATTGATACCGAAAGCGCCGATGTCCATCGGCGCTTTCGCAAGCCACGGCTCGTTCGCCGCGATCCGCACCAAGGGCGTGCACGGTGTGCCCGTCGTCGCCGCGATCATCGCATGGGCTTCGGTCAATCCGATCGGGCCATGCTCGAGGTCGACGATAATCCAGTCGAGCGAGCGCGCCATGATCTGCACCATCTGCACGCTTGGCATCGTCGCGATCGCGCCGAAGGCGGGGTGGCCTTCGCTCCACAATTGGCGGAGGCGATTGAGCGGCTTGGCGGGGACCGACATGGAATGACCTTGCGCGAAATGACGACTGCGCGAGCCTAGCAGCGCACTGTGCGCGCCGGAAGTCAGGCCAGCGCGCGGCCGCCGAAGAACGGCGTCAAAGCCGGGCCAAGCCCATGCACGCGGTTCGACGTGAAAATCATCTCGGCGCCCGATTGCGCGATGCCGCCGCCGCGCGAGCCGAGCAGATCCGACACGCGGCGGGCGATGGCCGGGGCGGGATCGATCCACTCGACCGGCCAGGGCGCCAGCCGCTCCAGCCGGTCGAGCAGCAGCGGATAATGGGTGCAGGCGAGCACCACGGTATCGGTGCGCGCGCCCGCGTCGGCGGCGTCACCGACGAAGCAGGGGCTGAGCTCGGCGAGGATGTCGCCATCGCTGATCACCTGGCCGCTGAGCTCGCGCTCGGCAAGCGAGGCAAGTTCGGGCGAGCCGACCAGCGTCACCTCGCATCCCAGCGCGAAATCGCGGATCAGCGCCTTGGTGTATTCGCGCTTCACCGTGCCCTTGGTGCCGAGCACCGAGACGCGGCGGGTCTTCGATCGGGCACAGGCCGGCTTGATAGCCGGCACGGTGCCGACGAAGGGCACGGAATAAGCGGCGCGCAGATGCGATAGGACCAGGGTGGAGGCGGTGTTGCAGGCAATGACGACGAGGTCCGGATCATGGGTGCCGATCAGCTCCCCCATCAGCGGCACGACGCGGGCGATGATCTCGTCCTCGCTGTGATGACCGTAGGGGAAGAAGGCGTCATCGGCGACATAGGTATAGTGCGCGTCCGGGCGCGCGGCCACGACCTCACGCAGCACGGTGAGGCCGCCAAGACCGGAATCGAATACCAGGATCGTCGGGGAATTGGTCACGTCACTACCCTAGCCCGTCATGGTTACCATTCGGTTTTTGGGGCGGTTTTGCGGCGGGAGCTGCCCGTCACCAGTTTGGAGCGATTCAATTTCGCGTTTGCCGCATGTTCCCGCTATCTGCAGCCGTGCTGCGCCGCGGTTGGGACATCCGCAAAATTTCGGGAGCCGACATGATCAGAAACACGTCAACCGGCTGGGGCAGCGTCGCCCGGTGGTTTCACTGGGGCCTGGCGCTGGCGATCATCGGCATGCTCGGCTTCGGCTGGTGGATGAATCATGTCCCGGCGCGGGCCGACAAGTTCTTCTACCGCTCGATCCACGCCGACATCGGCTATGTGATCCTGCTGCTCACGGTGCTGCGTCTGGCCTGGCGCGCCATCAACCCGACGCCGGCGCTGCCGGCCGTGTCCTTGCGCTGGCAGAAGATCGCGGCCCGCCTCAGCCACGGCGCGCTCTATCTCGTGGTGATTCTGGTCGCGATGCTCGGCTGGGCCCATTCCGGCGCGCGCGCGACCAACTATTCGGACTTCTTCGGCCTGTTTCATGTGCCGCAATTCACCTCTCCGGACAAGGCAGCGGCGGACGCCTTTGAGGACCGCCACATCTTCTTTGCCTATGTGCTGCTGGCCTTGATCGTGGTCCACGTGGTTGCCGCGCTCTGGCACCACTTCGTCCGCCGCGACCGCGTGGTGGCGCGGATGGTGACGGAGTAAGATGGGTCGACTGATCCAGCTTGCCACCGCAGGAGATTCCATGCTCACCGTCCATCATCTCGGCAAATCGCAATCCGAACGCATCGTCTGGCTCTGCGAGGAGCTCGGGATTCCCTACGAGCTGAAGCGTTATGCGCGCGATGCCGTCACCATGCTGGCGCCGCCTGACTACAAGGCGCTGCATCCGATCGGGGCCGCACCGGTGATCACCGACGGCGATCTCGTGCTCGCCGAATCCGGCGCCATCGTCGACTACATCATGGCCAAATACGGCAAAGGCCGCCTGATGCTCGGCCCCGATGCCCCTGATTTCGCGCAATTCCTGTACTGGTTTCACTTCGCCAACGGCACGCTGCAAGCGGGCATGGGGCGGCTGATGATGCTGAACCGGCTCAATCTCACCGATGACAATCCGATGCTGGTCGCGACCAGGGCGCGCGTCGACCGTGCCTTCGATCTCGTCGATGCACGCGTGCGCGACGCCGAGTATCTCGCCGGCAGCACCTTCACTACGGCCGACATCATGATGGGCTTCTCGCTCACCACGATGCGCTATTTCCAGCCCTATGATCTCCAGCGCTGCCCGAACGTGGTCAAATATCTCGGCCGCATCGGTGCGCGAGCGGCTTATCGGCGCGCGATGGAGAAGGGCGACCCCGGCATGGCGCTGCTGTTGAGTTGAGCCGGGATCAGGCGATCTTGTTTGTGGTCGCCGCCCGTGCCGCGGCCAGCTGCTTCTGCAAGCGATCGATGTTTTGCAAGAGGCGCTGGCTGGTCAGCACCAGGAAGTAATAGCCGAACTGCGGATCCTGAAAGTAGATCTCGAGCAGCCGGTCATAGGTGATCGTCAACACCTGTCCGTCCTCGATGCATTCGATCGTTCCGGTGCGCCGGTTGTCGGGCGTCAGGAAGCCGAGCTCTCCCATGAGAGCTCCAGGCCCGATCTCGACACCGATCTCCTTGACCAGGAATTTGCCCGTGACCGTGAGCAGCATCTCCTTGGCGGGATCACCCAGCTTGAACAGCGTGTCGCCATGGCGGTATTTGCGCTCGGTCATGAACGGCTTGAGCCACTCGATCGACATGTCGCCTTCGGCCGCATGGCGCGCCTTCTTGACCAGCTTGAGCATCTGCCGCAGCCGAAGTGCGTTGATCGGAAGCAACAGCAGATACAGCAGGAACGTCGAGACGTTGGCCGACAGCGCGCCGAAAAGGGCGAAGAAGGCGCAGCCGATCATGTTGGCGACGCGCAGGGGCACCATCGTCCGCATCAGGAGGGTGGCAACGAAGAATCCGGCGCCGACCGCGGCGAACATGTTGGCCAGCGTGATGTTGTGGACGAAGATCTCCAGCAGCCGGTTGAAGATCGCATCCCAGGTGACGTTGTTGGGGTCCAGGCCCATCTGGACCAGGATCTTTGCGATCCTGAGGTTGTCCGTCGCCGCATCCAGAATGCGGTCGAGGATCGACGAAATGTCTGCGCTGCCGGACGGCATGGTACTAACCCCGCGTAAGGCCTTCAGTCCTGGTCGGTATCCGCGGCACCTATAGCCGAAATCGAATGACGACCGCTTGAAATGAATGCTCCGGTCGTCCTGCCGCAAGGGGCAAATTTTAGCCTGATCGGTGGTTTCGGCAATTGCCCGTTGGTTGTGCGCATGATCCTGGGGCGCCCTGTGATTCGGGCGGGCGCGCCGCAGGCTGACTTTGGCATCCGGACAGGGCTGACAGCGCGATCAAGGCGGCCCCGCGGGCCCTACGGCTTGGCGCCGGGCTGGACGACCTGCTGCTCGAGGAGGGTAAGGTGCCCCGGCAGGGCGCCGGCGCGCAGCAGCATGGCGACGCTGTTGGCCTCCTCGAGGCTGAAATTGCCGGAGATCTGGACCGAGCCGCTGGTGATGGGCTCACGGATCACGGGGGCGGAGATCACTCTGTCGTCGAGCACGATGGCGAAGGGTTTGCCGACATTCTCTTCGGTGACGTGGGCGAAGCGCCGCGTGCCGCGTCCGTTGAAGCGGAACTGGGCAATCGGGTCCTTGGTACCGGTCGCAAAGCCGGGCGCGGCATAGTTGATGTCCTCGCCATCGAGCGCGCTGTCCTTGGTGACCAGATAGGGCTTCTTGTCCTTGAAGCCGAGCAGGACTTCCGTGCCGGAGGGTGGGGTGCCGGATTGCGCCTGCTCCGCCGACATCGAAGTATCGATCGAGCGGAAGCTGACCTTGACCTTGCGTGCGAAGATCGCGGTGATGCGCTCGGGATCCGTCACGCCCGGCAGGAAGATGCGGATGCGGTCGGTCCCGTCGGGGGCAACGCTGGCAAGCTTGACGCCGGCGTCCTTGAGACGTTGCTCGATCATGGCGGCGGCATCTTCCACGAGATCGCGCAGCCGCGCCGCCGAGGCCGCGTCGGTCGGCGCCAACCTGACCGCTCCTTCGCTGCCGTTGGTCAAGGCGAGTGCATGCGATGGCACCCCTTCCGCGTCTGATGCGAGCTTGCGTGCAAGCTGTTCGCGGCCTTTTGCGTCCGCGATCTTCAATTCGACGCCGCCCTCGCGGATCGCAAGGCCGGAGAAGGCGATATGGCCGTCGTGCAGATTCTTGTAGACGTCGTCGCGCAAATCCGTGACGACGCTCTCGCGCAAGCCTTCACTGTCCACCTTGTAGACGATGCGCGACCCACCCAGCTTTTCCATCTTGTCGCCGACGAAGGCCGCGATCTTGGCGCGCATCTTGTCGAACTGACTGTCCTCGGCGAGCGCGGCGCGCGGCAGGGCAATGGCCGACGTCATGGCCAGCGCGAGGATCAAGCGTGTGGCGCGGTCCCGCAGGGGCGTAGTCATGATCACCTCAAGTCTTGCGGCAGGGCGCTGGCAGATGAGTCCTGTGCCAGTTCTTGGTCCCCGGATCGGGCATAGAGGTTCAAAGGCCGTTCTGGCGAGGTGGATCGTCGCAGCCCGTAGGCAATAGACGAACGCCCAATCATCCATCATTGTATTCCCGTTCGACCGGCCATCGGTCGAGGCCCCGCCGAACCAAATGTCAAAAGACAGGCGGCGAGGGACTGCATCTGAGGGAGGACGGTATTCCATGGCGGGCATCCACACGCTCGATCGGCTCATCGGCGATGACTATCCGGAGCTTTTGACGGACGAGGAGGTCCGGGCCTTCGAGCGGGTCCCTTATGCCGATCGGGTCGCGGCCGACAGCACCTATGATGCGATCAGGCTCGGTGCCGCACGCAATCCCGATGGGGCAGCGATTCAGTTTCTGCAAAACGCCGACCCGGGCGACACGCCGCTCGTGGTCACCTACCGCGACTTCATTGCGCGCGTCACGCAGGCCGCCAACATGTTTCACGCGCTCGGTGCAGAGAAGGGCGACGTCATCTCCTTCATGCTGCCGCTGCTGCCCGATGCCTTCGTGACGCTGTTCGGCGCCGAGGCCGCAGGCATCGCCAATCCCGTCAACCCGTTGCTCGAGCCGCACCAGATCGCGGAAATTCTGGAAGCGGCGAATACGAAGATCCTGGTGGCGCTCGGGCCAATGCCGGGTACCGACATCTGGCAGAAAGTCGAGCAGATCCGCCCGCAGCTCAAGCATCTCAAGGCGATCGTACAGGTGGCTGGCGGCGGCGATCCCGCCAACGGAATTTTCGCGTTCAACGACCTGATCAAGCAGCAGCCGGCCGACCGACTTATCAGCGGACGCAAGATCTTGGGCAGCGACATCGCCGCCTATTTTCACACCGGCGGCACCACCGGGACGCCGAAGCTGGTGCGGCATACCCACGCCAATCAGGTCTATCAGGCCTGGGCGCTCAACCTGCTCTTGAAGTCGAAGCCCGGCGCCAACTTGCTG
Organism: Bradyrhizobium sp. T-1; assembly: GCF_053592855.1. Lineage (NCBI taxonomy): Bacteria > Pseudomonadati > Pseudomonadota > Alphaproteobacteria > Hyphomicrobiales > Nitrobacteraceae > Bradyrhizobium > Bradyrhizobium sp. T-1. The sequence continues at coordinate 3,239,075 of NZ_CM132115.1, forward strand.
TTCGGCATGCCGCTGTTTCACGTCGGGGGATCACTGACGCAAGTGCTGCTGACGCTGTCGAGCGGTGGCTCTCTCGTCGTGCTGTCGCCGAGCGGCTGGCGCAATCCGAACGCGGTGAAGAACATCTGGGGGCTGGTCGAACGCTTCAAGCCGGAAGCGCTGTCGAGCGTGCCGACGGTGCTGGCTGCAACGCTCGCGGTGCCGCCCGGGAATGCCGATATCTCCAGCCTGAAATACGCAGCCGGTGGCGGCTCGGCGATCCCGGTTGCCGTGGGCTCTACGATCCAGGAGAAGCTGAAACTTCCCGTGGTCGAGGTCTATGGCATGACGGAGACCTCGAGCGTGCACACGCTCGCCTATCCGTCACGACCGATCCGGCTGGGCTCGGTTGGGCTCCCCATGCCCTATGCGCGTGTCCGCATCGTGCAGCTGGATGCCGATGGCCGCCTGATCCGCGACTGCAAGCCGGACGAGATCGGCGTCGTCATCATGGCCGGCCCCGGTGTGTTCGGTGGCTATCTCAACGACGCCCACAACAAGGGCGCCTTCGTCGACGAGGTCTGGGTCAATTCCGGCGATCTCGGCCGGCTCGATGCCGACGGCTATCTCTGGATCACCGGTCGCGCCAAGGATCTCGTGATCCGCGGCGGCCACAACATCGATCCGGCGCCGATCGAGGAAATCATGTTCCGCCATCCCGCCGTCGGTTTCGCCGCGGTGGTCGGCCAGCCCGACGCTTATGCCGGCGAGCTGCCTGTGGGCTATGTGCAGCTGAAGCCCGGCGCATCCGTCGAGCCGGGTGAGATCGAGGCGTGGGTGCGAGAGCGCACGCCGGAGCGCGCCGCCGTTCCGGTGCAGGTCATTCCGATCGATCCGATGCCGGTGACCGGCGTCGGCAAGGTGTTCAAGCCGCAGCTGCGTTGGGACGCGGCGCAACGCGTGTTCACGAAAGTTCTGGCGCCGCTCATCGCGCGTGGCATCGATTGCAGGGTGAAGGTTGGTGCACATGGCAGCCACGGCTCGATCGCGATCGTGACACTCGCGGGGCTGCCCCCGGACCAGCGCGAGGTCGTCGCCAGCGAGGTGCACAAATTGCTCGCGCCGTTCGTGATGCGGCACGAGGTGGTGCAGGCGTAGTGGCGCGCTGCTAAGATCAAGGGTGGGCAAACGCGCAAGGCGCCGTGCCCACCTTGCCAATTGAGATCGTCATGGTGGGCACGCCTACGCTTTGCCACCCTGCGAGATCGAGGCTACCCCGCCGGCATTGCCGTCTCGATCAGGCGCACCCAGAACGAGGCGCCGTGGCCGAGGATGTTGTCGTTGAAGACGTAGGCCGGATGGTGGCATGCCGGGCTGTCGCCCATGCCGACCAGGATCATTGCGCCGGGGCGTTCTTCCAGCATGAACGAGAAATCCTCAGCGCCCATCATCGGGATGATTTTGTCGTTGACGCGGTCGGCACCGACGATGTCACGGGCGACGTCGGCAGCAACGCCGGCTTCGCGCGCATGATTCAGGGTTACCGGATACATCCGCGAGTATTTCGTCTCCGCCGAGCCGCCATAGGCACGGGCGACGCTCTCGGCGACCTCGCCAATCCGGCGCTCGACGAGATCGCGCACATCAGGATCGAGTGTGCGCACGGTGCCGCTGAGCTCGGCGGTCTCGGGGATGATGTTGAAGGCGGTACCGGCGTGGAACTGCGTGATCGAGATCACCGCCGACTGCAGCGGGTTGACGTTGCGCGCGACGATCGATTGCAGTGCATTGACGATCTGCGAGCCGATCAGGACGCTGTCGATCGCCTGGTGCGGGGTGGCGCCGGCATGGCCGCCCTTGCCGCGGACGGTGATCTGGATGTTGTCGGAGGAGGCGAGCAGCGGACCCGCCGTGGTCGCGAAATGGCCCTCGGCCAGGCCGGGCATGTTGTGCATGCCGTAGACCTGGTCGACGTTCCAGCGCGTCATCAGCCCGTCCTCGACCATGGCCTTGCCGCCGCCGCCACCCTCTTCCGCGGGCTGGAAGATCAGGATCGCGGTACCGTCGAAATTGCGCGTCTCGGCGAGGTACTTTGCGGCACCCAGCAGCATCGCGGTGTGGCCGTCATGGCCGCAGGCGTGCATCTTGCCGGGAATCTTCGATGCGTAGGGTACATCGGCGGTTTCCATGATCGGCAGCGCGTCCATGTCGGCGCGCAGGCCGATCGTCTTGCCGGACGCCGACTTGCGGCCACGGATCACGCCGACGACGCCGGTGCGGCCGATGCCCGTCACCACCTCGTCGCAGCCGAACTCGCGAAGCTTGTCGGCGACGATGCCTGCCGTGCGGTGGACCTCGTAGAGCAGCTCGGGGTTCTCGTGGAAGTCATGGCGCCAGGCGGCCATTTCGTCGGAGAGGGCGGCGATTCGGTTGACGATGGGCATGGAGGGGGTCCGTTTCTTTTTTGAAGGGCGAGTCAGCACAAGCGTAGCCCGCCGCGAGGCCGGGGTGAAAGGCGGGTCCCTCTCAAAAATTAACTGTCAATCACGGATCATTGACTGACAGATATTGAAATCTGTCAGCGAGACGTGTATATCCGTTTCCGGACGCTCCGATTGGGCGTCCCGTGGTCATCCTTCCCGGGGACCCAAGGTCCGAAATGTCTGCGGATCGAGGGGCGTAGTTTGGGGGTGGGGACCGCGGACGAATGGAGACTTAAGAGAATGACGACCGAAATCATCAACTTCACCGGGACGATTGGGCATTGGCTCAATTTACTGGTTGCGCGCCAGATCGCGGCGCAGGCTGCAAAGCTGCCTCATTAAGAATTGAGCATGGTCTGGTCGGAAAACCGCTACACACTTTTCCGGACCATGCTCTAGGCGAGAGCTTTCCGAACCGACCGGCATGGGCGCTTCGGTAAGCATCCATCGCCGGGTAACTGGACCCTGAACGGGAACATGGTGCTGGCATGAACGAAGCCGTTGTCTTGACGCCGGAGCGGATCCTCGAAGTCACCGAGGACGTCTTGCGGCGCTACGGACTTGCCAAGGCCACGGTGGTTGACGTTGCGCGTGCGCTCGATGTGAGCCACGGCAGCGTCTATCGCCATTTCCCGAGCAAGGCCTCGCTGCGCGAGGCCGTCGCCAAACGCTGGCTCGACCGCATCGACGCGCCACTCCTGGCGATTGCCAAGGAGGAGGGCCCTGCGCCCGACAGGCTCGACCGATGGCTGCGCACGCTGTTCGCCGCGAAGCGTTCGCGCGTGCTCGACGACCCCGAGATGTTCGAGACCTATTTGACGCTGGCGCGCGAAGCGTGCGCGGCGGTCAAGTGTCACAAAGACACCATGATCGACCAGATTGCGGCGATCCTGCTTGACGGCGTGAAGCAGGATGTATTCGCTGTGGCCGACGTCAAGACGACGGCACGCGCGCTGTTCGATGCGACCTGCCGTTTCCATCATCCGGCCCATGCCGACGAATGGAAAGATGCCGAGCTGCCGGCGCGCGTCGATGCGACGCTCGCTCTGTTGCTGCGCGGGTTGAAGGCCGGATAGGCAAACCCTCAGCTGTTCAAAGCGCGCTGATCAATCACTTGTCTTGTGAAGAAGGCTACCATTGTGAGCCGGCGGCGCAGACCCTGAGCGTCGCCGCGCGTGGAAGGCGGGAGCAGACGAGGGCACGACCGGCGGACTATCCGGATATGCATTGACCGCAATTTCGACGTCGTCCTTCGACCGCCTGCGAAGGCGATGGAATGTCAGCTCCTGATCGAGCATCGGGCAGCGGAAGTGGACGACGGCGGTGTCCGGCAGGCGGCAGAGCTCGTCGATGAGATCGCCGACCGTGATGATCGCGGGATGGGCGTCGGCCTTGTGATGACTCTTACTCATGACCTACTCCTCCACTCTGCCGATAACCGCAATGGAATAGTCTACGTTCCATTTCGCTCGGCAGATTGAGAAATTTCATGTCATTCGAGGTAATCCGGCAGTTCTGCTGCTAAATCCGCGTCAGCCCGCAAGCCGCGGCCAGCCGCACCAGTTGCGCGTCCGTGCGCGCGCCGGTCTTGGTCTTGATGAGGTAGTGATAGTTCTGCACCGTTTTCATACTGAGATTGAGATGCGTCGCGATCTGCTCGGTGGTGGCGCCGCCGGCGAACTGCCGCAAAATCTCGATCTCACGCTCGCCCAATTGATCCAGTGCCGAGCCGGTCGGCGACAGGCTGTCCTCGGCCAAGATATGCGCGATGTCGTCGCTCATGGCGCGCTCGCCGCGCGCGACGCCGCGGATGGCATTGACGACGGCGGAGGGCGCGCTGCTCTTGGTGACGAAGCCGGAGGCGCCGGCGCTGAAGGCGGCTTTCACCAGCACGGCCTCGTTATGCATCGTGAAAACGAGGACGCGCGCCCGCGGACTGCGTGCGCGGATGTTGCGGATCGCCTCGAGCCCGCTGGCGCCGGGCATGGAGATGTCCATCACGACGACGTCGGGATCGTGCGTCTTGAAGGCGCCGTAGGCATCCGCGGCATTGTCGGCCTCGGCCACGACATGCAGATCGCCCTGGCTTTCCAGCACGCGACGGTAGCCCTGACGGACGATCGGGTGGTCGTCCACCAGCAGCACGGAGATTCCTGTTGCTGCGACGTCGGTCATCCCGGCCTCACGCGGCGAGCGGAATGGTGGCGGCGACGCTGAGGCCGCCGCGCGCGGGCAGGATCGACAATGACCCGCCGGCCGCCGTGACGCGCTCGCGGATGCCGGTAAGGCCGAAGCCGGCCGATTGCGCGACACGTTCCGCATCGCCACCGCCGTCGTCCTCGACACGGATCAGGAGCGCATCGTTGTCACCGGCGCGCCGCTCGATCCGCAAGGAGATCTCGCGCGCGGAACCGTGGCGGAGTGCGTTGGTCAGGCATTCCTGGGCGACGCGATAGGCGGTGGTGGCAGCAGGTCCCCGCACATCGGTGAGGTCGCCCCTGAGGTCGAGCTGGATCATCGGCTGGGTTGCGCTCTGCGAGCGCCAGCTGTCGACGAGGTTGACGAGGCTGGCTTCGAGCCCGAGCTCCTCGGGCAGGGGATTGCGCAGCCGCTTCAGCGCATCGCGCAGCGAGGCCATCAGATGATGGGTGGCCTGCGAGATCATGCGTGCATCCTGCGCGATGCCGTTGTCCTTGCTCTGCTTCGCGCTCGCCGTCTCGATCGTGTTGGCGAAGGCGAGGATGGCGGAGAGATTTTGGCCGAACTCGTCGTGCAGCTCGCGGGCGAGCGCGCGCCGTTCGTCGTCGCGAATCTCGATCAGCCGCCGCGTCAGCGCCGCGCGCTGTTCGGTGGCCTCTTCCAGCCGGCCGCCGAGCTCGCCGACGGCATTGCCGATCATCGCCAGCTCCATGGAGCGGAAGCGCGGCAGCTTGGTGCGATACTGGCCGCGCGCCATGCGCTGCAGGGCAAGCACGATGGCGCGCGCCGGCGCCAGCGCGTGCGCGATCGCAAGTGAGGCCAGCAGTGCGATTGCCGCCGCCATGAGCAGCGCAACGTCGATTACATTGAGAATGTACTCCCAGGCGAGCGAGATTGAGGCTGCTTGATCCGGCGTCGCGACCACCGTTCCGGCGGCGGCGGCGCGGGGACTGACGGGCCGCACCACCTCGGCGTGGCTGCCGAGGAAGGTCGGCACGATCGACGCGAACCAGCGCGGCGGCGTCCTTCCGATCCCCTGGCTTTGGCCGCACAGCGGCTTCTCGAATGCGGCAGCCGGTTGGAACTCGACGCAGACGCCGGGGGAGATCAGCTTCATCGTCTCCAGAGTCCGCCACTCCGGAACCGGCAAAAGCTGCTCGCGCGTTCTGTTGCTGCGCAGCAAGAGCTCATGCCAGTACAGGCCCTGGAGCGCCTGCGCGACCCGCTGCGCGGACGCCGCCGTCGCCCGGTCGACGCTACGATAGGCGTCGAACGTGGCCCATATGGTCGCTGCTGCCAGGCAGAGCGCAACGATGAGCAGCAGACGGGCGACAAGCTGAAGCACGAGGCGCATGCGATCACCCCAAAGTTTGGTAAGCTCAGCCTAACAACGCCGCCGCGCCTTGCCAATTGCGGGGTTGGGCCGGATGGCAGCTCGGGCAAATTTCCCAAGCCGGATTGGGCATGGGTCTTTGGACCTGGCGCGGCGGCTTTGATCTAATCGCGTGGAATCGTTGCAGGCCAATCCCTGCAGGTCAGGAGCAGCGCAGCATGAGTTCGATGACGATTGGACCGATCGCGAGCAGCGCGACCGACCCATCCGAGCGCAGCGCGCTCCTGTTCTGGATGATCTTCACCGGGCTGTCGATCTTCGCCATCGTGTTGTTATGGCGGTTCGGCCTGATCCATTTGATGCTGACTTCGGATCGGACCTACATTTCGAGCGTCATCGCGGTGCTCTATCTCGTCACCTGCGGCCATTGCTTCCTGCGGACACGAGCGATTGCCCGTGAAGGGGCGGCGGCGCGGCGCTGCCGCGCGGTGCTGGCGGCGCCCGACGGCAGCAAGGTGCTGGATGCAAGCGCGCCTGCGCTGCCGCGTGGGCTGGTGCGCGATCATATCGAGAGCCTTGTGACGAAGGCCGCGGCGCAGGGTTACCGCCCCGTCGACCAGACGCTGCTGCTGCGGACGCTCGCCGACCGCCTGCGCGGCTCCAACGGGTTCGGTGCCTTCGTTTCCGATACGCTGATGAAGCTCGGGCTGCTCGGCACCATCATCGGCTTCATCATCATGCTGGCGCCGATCGCGGGGCTGGATGCCGCCGACAAGGTCGCGATGCGCTCCTCGATGGGGCTGATGAGCGACGGCATGGCGGTTGCCATGTACACGACGCTGGCCGGTCTCGTGGGCTCCATCCTGGTCCGCATCCAGTATTACATGCTGGATTCCGCGACCCAGCGCGTGTTCTCGGATGCCGTGGTCCTGACCGAGACCTATGTGACGCCGGTTCTGGAGCGCAAAGGCGCTGGAACGCCGTCATGATGGATGATTTCGGTCTCTATCCGCGCGAGGAGCCGTTCGATCCGCTGGGCGTGATGCTGTTCAAGGCGCTCCAGGTGGTCGCCTTCCTGTTCTTCCTGGCGCTGCTCGCGATCTCGCCGGATGCCAAGGACGGAAAGGTCGACTCCAAGGCCGAGTTCATGATTACGCTGGACTGGCCGGACAATCACCCCGATGATCTCGACCTGTTCGTGCAGGATCCCGCCGGCAACATCGCCTGGTATCGCCATCGCGAGGCCGGCTTCCTCACGCTCGATCGCGACGACAGGGGCGGGGCCAACGACTTCATCATGGTCGCCGGCAAGAAGATCGCTTCGCCCATTCGCGAGGAGATCGTGACGGTGCGTGGCATCGTCGCCGGCGAATACACCGTCAACGTCTCGCATTTTGTCGCCACGACCGGCGAGCCCGTCACGGCCAATGTGAAGGTGCAGAAGCTGAACCCGACCGCGCAGGTGGTGTTCGACAACAAGTTCACGCTCGATCACACCGGTGACGAGAAAACTGCCGTGCGGTTCCGGCTCGATGCCGAGGGCAAGGTCATCGACGTGAGCCAACGGCCAAAATCGCTGCTGGAGACTTTTCGCAGCAGCTGGCGCAATGGGGCCGATCTCGACCCGAGGACCGGCGTGAGCAAGAACGCAACGAGGGTGCGCCGTGACTAGTCTGCAAACGGTCATCCTCACGCTGTCGGTCGCCTATGCCGTGATCGGCGCGCTGCTGCTGGTCGTGCTGGTCTATGCGCGGCTGCACTGGTCGCTGAAGGCGATCGCGGTGGTCGTGACCAGCGCGTTCTACGTCGTCAGCTTCAGCGAGATGCGCGGGCTTCTGGGCTGGGCCAGCATGGACAGGCTGCCGACCACCTTCAAGCTGCTCAAGGCGCGGATCGTCGAGCCGCATTCCCTCGAGGGCGATCCCGGCTCGATCTATCTCTGGGTCGAGGAACTCGACGAGGATCATCGTCCGAGCGGCATTCCGCGCGCTTTCCGCGTGCCCTACAACGACACCCTGGCCGACAAGACCCATGCGGCGGAGAACGAGATCGCGCTGGGACACCCGCAAGGCGGCCGCGCCGCGGATTTCGGCGGCGGCGACGGCAGCCTGATCGACATGGTCCGCGAATATGTGACGCCCAAGACCATCATGGAGACCAGCGGCGGCGATTCCTCGACCGGCGAATTCATCGCTCCGCCGGCCGGCGCGCAAGGCGCTGTGTTCACCCCGCTGCCGCCGCCCCGGATGCCCCCGAAAGACGAGCAATAGGCTCTTCACCATTGCGGGAGCACGGCGCTGGTAAACCGCGCCGCGCTGGCGCATCTTGTTGACCTCCCTCAAATTGGCTTTATCGGCTTCCAATAAGAATTTGAGGGTGGAGGGTGCGTGCTTCTCGCTGTCTTCTCGGATATCCACGGCAACCGGCAGGCGTTCGAGGCGTGCCTGAAAGTGGCCCGCGCCAAGGGCGCGGAGCGGTTCATCCTGCTCGGCGATTTCGTCGGCTATGGCGCCGACCCGGAATGGGTCGTGGAGACCGCCATGGATCTGGTCGCCCATGGCGCCGTGGCCGTGCGCGGCAACCATGACGAAGCCGTCAACACGACGACCGAGAGCATGAATAACGAGGCCCAGATCGCGATCGAATGGACCCGCGGACGGCTCGACGCGGCACAGCGGCGGTTCCTGGCCGAGCTGCCGATGCTGGTGGAGGACAGCGATCGTCTGTTCGTGCACGCGGAGGCATCGAGTCCCAAGCGCTGGCACTATGTGCGCTCGACCGCGGATGCCGCCAAGAGCCTGATCGCGACGCCGTCCCACGTCACCTTCTGCGGCCACATCCACCGGCCCGCGCTCTATTCGATGTCCGTCACGGCAAAGATGACGAGCTTCGTGCCCAAGACCGACGTCCCGGTGCAGCTCCTGCGCGGGCGGCAGTGGCTTGCCGTGCTCGGCTCGGTCGGCCAGCCCCGCGATGGCGATCCGTCTGCATCCTTCGTGCTGTTCGATACGATCTCGTGCCAGATCACCTATTGCCGCGTGCCCTATGACATCGCGAGCGCGGCGAACAAGATCCGCGAGAACGGCCTGCCGCCCTGGCTGGCCGACCGATTGTCGCAGGGACGCTAGATGCCCAAATCCCTGGTCAAATTCGGCGCCGTGATCGACGGCTACACGATCGGCGAATGCGTCCATGCCGGCGGCATGGCGACGCTGTGGACCGTCACCCATCCCGGCATCGAGGTGCCGCTGCTGATGAAGGTCCCGCGGGCCTCGGAAGGCGAGGATCCTGCGGCGATCGTCTCGTTCGAGATGGAGATGATGATCCTGCCGCGGCTCGCCGGTCCGCACGTGCCGCACTGCTACGGTACCGGCGATTTCGCGCACCAGGCCTACGCCGTGATCGAGCGCATTCCGGGCACGACGCTTTACAAGCGGCTGCCCGACCTGCCGCTGCCCTACGAGGAGGCGCGGCTGCTGGTTGCGAAGATCGCGGCCGCGCTCGCCGATCTGCACCGGCAGAACGTGATCCATCATGACATCAAGCCGAGCAGCGTCATGTTCCGCGAGAGCGGCGAGGCGGTGCTGATCGATTACGGCCTGTCGCATCACGATCATCTGCCTGATTTGCTGCAGGAGGAATTTCGCCTGCCTTATGGCACCGCTCCCTATATGGCGCCCGAGCGCCTTCTGGGTGTGCGCGACGACCCGCGCAGCGATCTTTTCTCGCTCGGTGTCCTGCTCTATTTCTTCACCACGGGCGAGCGTCCCTTCGGTGAGGGCGAGACGCTGCGCGCGATGCGGCGGAGGTTGTGGCGCGATCCGTATCCGCCGCGAAGCCTGCGCGCCGACTATCCGCCCTGGCTCCAGGAGGTGGTGCTGCGGTGCCTAGAGATCGAGCCGGTCTGGCGCTATCCGACCGCGGCGCAACTCGCCTTCGATCTGGCCCACCCGAACCAGGTCAAGCTGACTGCGCGTTCGGAGCGGATGAAGCGCGATCCCCTCAGCGTCGCATGGCGCCGCCGCTTCAACCAGGACGTCAAGCCTTCGCGGGCCAAGTCGGATGTTGCCGAGCAAATCGCTTCGAGCCCGATCCTGGCGGTCGCGCTCGACACGGTGGAAGGCGCAGCCGAACTGAACGAGGCGCTGCGCGTGACGACGGAGCGCATCCTGGCGACGCTGCCGTCTGCCCGGCTTGCCTGTGTCAACGTGCTGAAGCTCAACCGCATCGCGATCGACCGGACGCTGGACGAGCAAGGCTCCAACAAGCACATCGATCGCCTCGTCGCGCTCCGGCACTGGGCGACGCCCTTGAAGCTGGACGAGAGCCGGCTGTCGGTTCATGTGCTGGAGGCCGTCGATCCCGCCGCTGCGCTGCTGGAATTCGCCGAGGTCAACCAGGTCGACCATGTCATCATCGGCGCGCGGCAGAACTCGTTCAGGCGTACGCTGCTTGGCAGCGTCTCCGCCAAAGTGGCTGCGGAGGCAGCCTGTACCGTCACCGTGGTGCGGCCGCCGCGAATGGCTGCGGATGCAGTTGAATCGGATGCCGGCGAGGCGGCGGGCTAGAGCGTTTTCGAGCGAATTGGAAACCGGTTCGCGTCAAGAAAATGCGTCAAGACTAGGATCTAGAGCCCCGTTGCGATTCTATCGGAACGGGGCTCTTGGCGCCGGGTATCGAGAGGCGGATCAAGCTGCGTGAGCGGTGTAGCTCGCGCGCCTGCGGCGGATCGGCCAATTGAACCGGGGATCGGGTTCGCCGTGCTCGGCATGGCCGCCGAAATACTGGATGATCTCGCGGCAGGGTTCGCAGGCGAAGAGGTTACGCGACGCGGCTGCCTTGGCCATTTCCTTGAGGCAGTTGGGGCAGTGCGGTTTCATGGTTTCAATCCGGAAAAAGGGAGTCTCAATGGCGGCGTTGCAACGCGAACGAATGATCGAGGTCTGAATGATCGGGGCCCGCATCGTCGTCGCGCGCCCCATCGGTGCGCTCGAGGCGGCCGAAGAAATAATCGAGACTCGGATGCGGGCGACGCGGAATGCGGCAGCGGCGCTTCGGCAGACGTTTGACCAGGGCGATCTGCATGGCGTCAGGTCCGGTCGCGGCGGATGACGCGGCTGGAACGCGCCGGGACTTTCTCCGGTTCGGCCGATGGGCCAAACACAACGAACGCACTGAAACCGATCCACAACGCCACGCCAGTCCAAATCAGGGTCGTTGTCATGATGTGCTCCCGTCACAAGCAGGCAGGAGCCAGTAGCGATGATTTGCGCGAATCAGTGAAGTCCGGATGAGTACGGATCGTGGTTGCAATTTTAAGCATTGCGCGCGGCGGCCTCCGTAAAAGCCGCAGGTTTTCGGCTCTTGGGGAGCCTTGCGCAGCTCAGATCGCTTCGCCGCGAGCGCCCGCGGCAGCGTTGCGGATCGCTGCAATATTGTTCTTGTAGGCTTCCAGCGTGCCGCCCTTGAACACGGAGGTGCCGGCAACGAAGGCGTTGGCGCCGGCAGCTGCGAGCGCGCCCGCGACATCGGGGCCGACGCCACCATCGACCTCGATGTCGATCGGCCGTCCGGCCGTCATCGCGCGAATGTCGCGGATCTTGCCGATCGCTGAGTGAATGAAAGCCTGGCCGCCGAAGCCCGGATTGACCGACATCACCAGCACGAGATCGACCAGGTCGAGCACGTATTCGAGCACGCTGATCGGCGTGCCTGGATTAAGGGAGACGCCGGCCTTCTTGCCGAGCGCGCGGATCGCCTGCAGCGAGCGGTGCAGATGGGGGCCGGCCTCGGCATGCACGGTGATGTGGTCGCAGCCGGCCTTGGCGAAGGCTTCGAGATAGGGGTCGCAGGGCGAGATCATCAGGTGCGCGTCGAACACCTTCCTGGTGTGCGGGCGCATCGCCTTGATGACGTCAGGGCCGTAGGAGATGTTGGGGACGAAGTGCCCGTCCATGACGTCGAGATGAATCCAGTCGGCCCCGGCGGTATCAACCGCACGAACCTCTTCGCCGAGCTTCGAGAAATCGGAGGCCAGGATCGAGGGCGCGATGGCCAGGGGGCGGGGGGCGAAGGCTTGTGTCATGGCGCTGTTTCCCGTGGCGGCATAGGGCCGAATGGCCTCGCCTAACATGGGCCTCTCAGCCGGGCAATGCAGGGAGCGTGAGCTTCCTGTGGGCGGAAAAATCTGCCGTCAGCGGCATGAATTGCCGATGTTCCCGAACCCTGCAAAGCACGGTCGGGCTGGATTTCATTGAGCTTTTCGCGCTGGCACGACGCTTGCTCACCTCAAGCGCCGGAACATTGGCCGCGGCATGCCGCATGGGTTGGAGTTGTGCAATGTTGTTCGCGCTTGGCGCCGTATCGAGTGCGCTTGATGCCATTCAGTCGCTGACGGGCTCGAAATCGTCCTCGACGCAGAAGACGGGATCGTCGCAAAACGCGACCAACAATCCGTTCGCGATCGGCAGCGGCAGCACGACCAGCGGTGCGACCTCGTCGGTCAATTCCGGCAATTGCGCGCAGATCGCACCGGAGACGATGAGCGCGCTGCTCGCGGCGCAAAGCCAGTCGACGGACTCGACCAGCAGCACGACCAGCTCCACATCGTCCAGCTCGGCGTCCTCGACGTCGACGAGCCGTGACGCCGCGTTGAAGGACCTGTTCTCGCAGATCGATGCGGACGGCGACGGCAAGATCACCCAGTCCGAGTTCGAGAACGCGCTGGGTGCCGGAGGCACCAATCTGGCGCAGGCCGATGACGTGTTCTCCAAGCTCGATAGCAATTCCGACGGCAGCGTCAGCCTCGACGAGATGTCGAAGGCGCTGAAAGGCAGCGGCCATCACGGCGGGCACCATCACGCGCACGGCGCGAGCGGCTCGGGCGACGCGTCCGGCAGTGGCTCGGACTCCTCCGCGTCATCGTCGAGCGGCGGGTCGACCTCGACCACGACGACCGCCGCCGACGGCTCGACCACCACCACCGTCACCTATGCCGACGGCTTCAAGATGACGACGACGGTGCCGGGTGCCTCCAGCTCGTCAAACGCGAACGGCGGCGGCAACTCGCCCTACGACTGGTTCGGCCAGATGATGCAGCGCCAGGCTCAGACCGCAGCGGGATCCGCGGCTTCATCGATGTCGATGAGCGTGTAAGCCGGCCTCTTGCCTCGCCCCGCTTGTGGGGGCGGATTGCATCGAAGATGCAATCCGGGTGAGGGGGCAAGCTAACCAAACTGATCTTTCCACGCGGGCTGCGCACCCGGGAACGGCAGCGCGGTTGCACTGTGGACGCCGCGGGCGATGGCGCGGGCGACCACGTTGGCGGCGACCATGCCGAGTTCGGTCATGCCGACGATTGGATCGACCGGCTTCGCACCTGTCGCGGCGGCGAACAGCACGTCACCATCGGTCGGCGCATGCACCGGATAGATCGCGCGGGCGAAGCCGGTGTGCGCGATCATCGCCAGCCGCTTGGCCTGAGGCTTGGTCAGCACCGCATCGGTGACGACGACGCCGATCGTGGTGTTCTCACGCTCGGTCGCGGCAGGACCGCCCTTGATCCGCATCTTGAGCATGTCGTCGGTGAACGTGTCAGGCAATCCGCGGCCGCCGAACTCGCCGTTGACCTCGAACGGCGCTGCCCAGAACCACGGACCGTCGCCGACGGTGGCGCTGCCGACCGCATTGACGGCGATGATCGCCGCGACCTTGATGCCGTTGCTGGTGAGCGCGGACGCCGAGCCGAGCCCGCCCTTGAATGTCGCGGTGGTGGCCCCGAAGCCCGCGCCGACGCTGCCGAGCGCAAACTCCGTCCCGGCCGCGACCGCCGCGGCGTAGCCGAGATCGCGATAGGGCGCGAAGCGGCCCCAGGCCTTGTCGCCGCCGTTGAGCAGATCGAACAGGATCGCGCCCGGCACGATCGGGATCAGCGCCTCGCGGACGCGGAAGCCGCGGCCTTGCTCGGCAAGCCAGGCCTGGATGCCGCCGCCGGCCTCGATCCCGAAGGCGGAGCCGCCGGACAGCGCGATCGCGTCAACGCGTTCGACCGTGTTGGCGGGATCGAGCAGTGCGTCCTCGCGCGTGCCGGGGCCGCCGCCGCGAATGTCGATCGCCGCGACCGCCGGCTGGTCGAACACGATCGCGGTCGCGCCCGAGGCGAGCTTTGCGTCATGGGCGTGGCCGACGCGGACGCCGGCGATATCGGTGAGGAGGTTTTTCAAGAGCCACACTCCGTGCGCTGCATAGCTTCAGCGATAGCGCACGTGAGCGGCCCGCTCAACTCGCCAGCGCCGTCCTGAGCATCTTGGCGAGCTCCGACTTGCGGTAGGGCTTGGCCAGCAGCAGCACGCCGGAATCGAGCCGGCCGTGATGGACGATGGCGTTCTCCGTGTAGCCGGAGGTGAACAGGGTCTTCAGATCCGGTCGCCGCCGCGCCGCCTCGTCGGCGAGCTGACGGCCGTTCATGTTGCCCGGCATGATGATGTCGGTGAAGAGCAGGTCGATGTCGTTGTCGGCGTCGATGATGACGAGGGCTTCGGCCGCGTTGGCTGCTTCGAGCGCGGCATAGCCGAGGCTCTTGACCTGGGTTACGACATACTGCCGGACCAGCGCGTCGTCCTCGACGATCAGGATCTTCTCGTCGCCGCCGGTGATGGGCACGTTCTGGAGCTGTTCGTACTCGGTCTCCTGCACGCCGGTGGACCGCGGCAGGTAGATCTTCACGCTCGTGCCGTGGCCTTCCTCGCTGTAGATCTTGATGTGGCCGCCGGACTGCTTGACGAAGCCGAACACCATGCTGAGGCCGAGGCCCGTGCCCTTGCCGACCTCCTTGGTGGTGAAGAAGGGGTCGAACACCCGCTCGAGCAGCGCGGCCGGAATCCCCGAGCCGGTGTCGCTGACCGCGATCATCACGTAGTTGCCGGCGACGACGTCGGGATTCATGCTGGCGTAGCCGTCGTCGAGGAAGATGTTGCGGGTCTCCAGCACCAGCGTGCCGCCGTCGGGCATGGCATCGCGCGCGTTCAGTGCGAGATTGAGGATCGCGGTGGAGAGCTGGCCCGGATCGACCAGCGCAGGCCAGGCATCCTCGGTGAGCTGCGGCATGATGGTGATCTGCTCGCCGAGTGTCGGGTGCAGCAGCTTGGCGGCCTCGAGCGTCAACGCGTTGACGTCGATCTCGCGCGGCTGAAGCGGCTGCTTGCGGGCGAAGGCGAGCAGATGCTTGGTCAGCTGCGCGCCGCGTTCGGCGGCGTCGTCGATCAGCTTGGTGATGGCGGCAAGCTCGGGCCGGTCGGCGACCGCGTCCGCCAGGATGCCGATCGTGCCGGTGATGACGGTGAGCACGTTGTTGAAATCGTGGGCGACGCCACCGGTCAACTGGCCGATGGAATCCATCTTCTGGACCTGCCGGAGCTGGGCCTCTGCAGCCTGCTTGTCAGTGAGGTCGCGCCCGATGAAGAAATGGCGCTTGACGGGCTCCGACCAGGTGCCCATCCAGTTCAGCGTCACCTCGTGGCCGTCGTAGTGATAATAGCGTGCCTCGAAGCTGCGCTTGACCGCGCCACGCCGCGCTGCGCGCATCTCGCCTCGGGTCTTATCGAGGTCATCGGGATGGATGAACTCGGTTGCGCTGTGCCCGATCATATCCGCCGGGCTGAAGCCGAGGATGTCCTTTACGCTCGGGCTGACCTGGATGAAATTGCCGTAGCCGTCGGTGACCAGGATCAGGTCCTGCGATGTCTCGAAAATGCGCTCGCGTTCCTCGATCTCCCGGCGCAGCTTTTCTCGCGACTGCTTCTCCTCGGTGATGTCGTGGGCAATCTTGGAGACGCCGATGATCTCGCCGTTGACTGACTTCAGCGGTGAGATGTTGAGCACGAGGTCGATCGGGTGACCGTCTTTTCGTGTTCGGACAGTCTCGTGCTGGGCAATCGATTCGTTGCTGGTGACACGGTTGAGGATGCTTCTGACCTCGGCCTTGCGATCCTCCGGCACGATCATCTCGATCGGCTGGCCGATCGCCTCCGCGGCGGAATAGCCGAACAGGCGCTCGGCCGCTTTGTTCCAGCCCGTGATGATACCATCGAGAGACTTCGTGATGATGGCATCGTTGGAGGACTCGACGACGGCGCCGTAGAGCGCGAGGCGCTTGTTATAGTAATCTCGCTCGGACGCCGATTGCTCGCGCAGCTGGCCGAGGAGGCCCATCGTGCTTGCCTGGAGGCGGACGTTCTCGATCAAGAGCACGGCGAGCACGAAGCTTGCGGCGCAAAGTCCATAGAGACGGCCGGCGTAGAAGCCGAGATCGTAGCGAGCGACATTGACGATTGCCGACAGCGCGATGTCGAACAGCCAGGCGCACATCGTGACCATCAGCCAGATGTCGATCACCGTATGCGGCTTGCGGAACCACAGCGTGATCAGCGCGGCGAAACTCAAGGACCAGACGAACGACACCACGCCGATCATGGTGGTGGTATAGCGACCGTCTCTCAGCAAGACCGGCAGCAGATCGTGCTGCGCGGTGACGATCCAGGCAATGACGGCCATCGCCGCCAGGACGCCGAGGACGGTCAGCACGATCGCGCGCACGGTTGGTCCTTCGATTTTGCTGCCGCCGTAGCCGTCCTTGAGCCACCCATAGGACAGCACGAACAGCGGAAACCCGCCGTGCCAGATCATGTAGAGCCAGACGGTGGTCTGAGAGCCGGCGCCCAGCAGTCCAGTCGGCGCGAACAGGCCCGGGAAGGTGAGGGAGTGGGTCACCGCCGCAGCTGCGGTGAACAGATAGCCCGTCGACAGCAGCAGCAGCGCCCGGCTGCGCAGGACAGAGAATTGCGACAGCAGCAGAACCGCGGTGATGATGTCGTTGACCGCGAGAGCTGATTGGTAGCTGGCCACGAAGGCCGGCACCTGGATCAGCGGGGTCCCTGCGAAGGGGACAGCCAGTGCGAACAGGACCGCCGAAACACCGACAATCGCCAATGCTGCAGTGCGGTCACTCTGCGTAGCCGGTAAGGTGGAAAGGAATGTGCTTCGGTCGTTCTTTGCGTGCACGTTGACCTCTCGCTGGGTCGGCATGGGCAGTCCACGTGACTTCGTTTGGCCGGCTGCCTTGGCTTGCATGGTAGCCCGCTCCGGGCCCGTGTCCCGAGGGGATGCCCCGGCGACTCAACCGAGGGTTACAGCTTACTTAACCTGGACAGGGAATCGGAATAGGGAATCGGTAAGATTGGCTTTACTGGACGGACTCATACTGACGTGGCGCCCCATCGCCGTCGAATTGAACCAATTAATGATATGAATCCGGGAGTTGTTCCCATGCCTCGTGTCCTCATTGTCGATGACCAGAAGGACGTGCGCGCGATGGTCTCGATCGTGCTTCGGGTCAACCGTTATGACGTTGTCGAAGCGGACACCGCCGCGGCCGGCTTGAAGGCCTTCAGCGAGGATGTATTCGACGCGGTAATTGTCGACATTTTCCTGGCCGACACCAGCGGTATCGAGGTCATGGCCGCTATTCGCGAGCGGGTTCCCGGATTTCCGATCGTGGCCGTGTCCGGCATGACGGCGCTGGATTTCATCGGCGAGGCGCCCGGTCTTGACGGGGTCGTCTGCCTGCAAAAGCCGTTTCGGCCAAACGACCTGCTGCAAGCGCTCAGGAAGGCGCAGGAAGCAGCTGGCGGCGAACTGTCCGCAGCCGTCTGACGGTATTGCAAAAGAAAACGCCCCGGCGAACCGGGGCGTTAACGGTGGCATGGAAAGGTCAGGCATCCTGTCTCAGGTGCCGTTACCCTTGATCTGGGCGTAGCCGCCCTTGGCATCCCACTTGTAGACGACGTAGTCGAGCTGCTTGATGTCGCCCTTGGCGTCATACTCGATCGGGCCGATCACGGTGTCCCACTTGCCGGCCTTCATCGCTTCCATGACCTTCTTGGCGTCGGTGGTGCCGGCCTTCTTGGCCGCCTGCGACCAGACCTGCATCGCCGCGTAGGTATAGAGCGTGTAGCCTTCAGGGTCGATGTTCTTGGCCTTGAAGGCGTCGACGATCTTCTTCGCGGTCGGCTTCTCGCGCGGATCGGGACCGAAGGTGAACAGCGTGCCTTCGCCGGCGGGGCCGGTGATGGAGGCATATTCCTTGTCGGCGAGCGCGTCGCCCGCCATCAGGATCGTCTTGAGGCCCTGGTCGCGCATCTGACGCAGGATCAAGCCGCTTTCCTGGTGGTAGCCGCCGACATAAACCAGATCGATGTTGTCGCGCTTCAGGCGCGAGACGATCGCGTTGAAGTCCTTGTCGCCCTTGTTGTAGGACTCGTACATCTTCTCGGTGATGCCGGCCTTGTTGAGCGCCTTCTTGGTCTCGTCCGCAAGACCCTTGCCGTAGGTGGTCTTGTCGTTGAGGATCGCGATGTTCTTGCCCTTGAAGTTCTTGGCGATGTACTGCGCCGCGATCAGGCCCTGCTGATCGTCACGGCCGCAGACGCGCGCCACGTTCCAGAGCTTGCGCTCGGTGAAGAGCGGGTTGGTCGAGGCTGGCGTGATCTCGAGCACGTTGCCGTCGGCATAGGCTTCCGACGCCGGGATCGACGACGACGAGCAATAATGCCCGGCCACAAACGGGATCTTGGCTCCAGCGATCTTCTCGGCGACCGAGCGCGCCTGTTTCGGATCGCAGGCATCGTCCTCGATGTTGAGCGCAAGCTTTTTGCCGTTGACGCCGCCGGCGGCGTTGATATCGGCGACGGCCATCTCGGCGCCGTTCTTCATCTGCCGGCCGAATGCGGACTCCGTGCCTGTCATCGGGCCTGCGACTGCGATGGTGACATCCTGCGCGAATGCCGCGCTCGACAGCGCGATCGACGCGCCGAATGCCAGACCGATGAGCTTCAGTGATTTCATGAGATACCTCGTGGGTGATCGCCTGTGGAAGTTGCCGGGTTGGCCCGGTTCAAACCGGCGCCATTCTTGATTGAATCCTGGGAGAAGTCACCGGCAAAATACGGGCATAAGCGCAGATATTTCGGCGCATTCCGCCGCGCTCGAGGCGAACTTCACCCTGGGCGGCTCAGCCGTGCCGGCCGCCTTCCAGATAGGCGGCACGAATTTCTGGGCGCTGCAGCAACTCCGTGCCGGTTCCGGCCAGCGTGATCAGGCCATTGACCATGACGTAGCCGCGATGTGCGAGCTTGAGCGCATGGTTGGCGTTCTGCTCGACGATCAGGACGGTCAGGCCGTCCTGCCTGTTCAGGGTCCGGATCGCGTCGAAGATCTGGCGGGCGATCAGTGGCGCCAGCCCGAGTGAGGGTTCGTCGAGCAGGAGCAGGCGCGGGCGGCTCATCAGGGCGCGCCCGATCGCGAGCATCTGCTGCTCGCCGCCGGACAGCGTGCCGCCGCGCTGGACGTAGCGCTCCTTCAGCCGCGGAAACAGCGTGAATACGCGCTCCAGTGTGGCCTCGCGCTCGGCATCGGTGCACTCGGTCGCGTCCGCGCCCATCTGGAGGTTTTCCGCCACGCTCATGCGCGGGAAGATGCGGCGGCCTTCCGGCGACTGCGCGATGCGCAGATGGGCGATCTCATGGGTCGGAACGTCGGTGATGTCGCGGCCTTCGTACAGAATCTGGCCGGCGCGGGCGCGCGGCTTGCCGAAGATCGTCATCATCAGCGTCGACTTGCCGGCGCCGTTGGCGCCGATCAGGGCAACGATTTCGCCGGCATTGATCTCGACATCGACGCCCTTCAGCGCCTCGATCTTGCCGTAGGCGGCGCGCAAGGACCGGATCGCGAGCAGGGGAGTGGGGACTGACGTCACGACCCGCTCTCCATCACCGCCGCAGCCTCTTCCTCATCGGTACCGAGATAGGCCGCGATCACTTTCGGGTCGTCGCGCACTTCCTGCGGCGTGCCTTGCGCGATCTTCACGCCGTGGTCCATCACCACGATGTGGTCGGAAATCTCCATCACCACCGACATGTCGTGCTCGATCAGCAGGATCGAGGTCCCGAGCTCGTCGCGGATCGAGAGCAGAAGCTCGCTGAGCGCAGCGCTTTCCCGCGCGTTGAGGCCTGCGGCGGGCTCGTCCAGGCAGAGAAGCGCGGGCTCGGTGCACATTGCGCGCGCGATCTCGAGCCGGCGCTGGTCGCCATAGGCGAGATTGCCGGCGGCGTCGTCGGCGCGGTCGAGCAGATTGATCCGCTTGAGCCAGTCGGTGGCAAGCGCGATCGCCTGCTTTTCGGCGTTGCGATAGGTGGGGACGCCGATCAGGCCGAGAAACGTGAAACCCGATGCGAGCATCAACGCATTGTGTTGCGCCACCATCAGGTTCTCCAGCGCGGTCATGCCGGGAAACAGCCGGATGTTCTGGAAGGTGCGGGCGACCTTGGCCTGCTTGGCGATGCGGAAATCGTTGAGCCGTTCCAGCGCGATTTGGCGCCCATCGTCATGGGTGAGGCGGATGGCGCCGCCGCTCGGCTTGTAGAAACCGGTGATGCAGTTGAAGACGGTGGTCTTGCCGGCGCCGTTCGGTCCGATCAGCGCGGTGATCTTCTTCCGTTCGGCGGCGAACGACAGGTCCTGCACGGCGACGATGCCGCCGAAACGCATGGTGAGCCGGTCGACGCTGAGAATTGGCTCACCGCTCATCCGTGTCCCTCCTTGACGAGGTCGGAGGAGATGGTTTGCGCCTTGGTCAGATAGACGGTCGGCGCGCGATGGCCGATCAGGCCGCGCGGCCGCCAGATCATGATCAGCACCATGGCCATGCCGAACACCAGCATGCGGTAGGTCTCCAGGCTGCGGAACAGCTCGAAGCCGCCGATCATGGCAAGGGCTGCGAGCGCGACCCCGAGCTGCGAGCCCATGCCGCCGAGCACGACGATGGCGAGCACCAGCGCCGATTCCTGGAAGGTGAAGGATTCCGGGCTGATGAAGCCCTGGCGCGTGGCGAAGAACGCACCGGCAAAGCCGCCGAACATGGCGCCGGTCGCGAATGCCGTGAGCTTGGTGGTCGTGGTGTTGATGCCGAGCGCGCGGCAGGCGACCTCGTCTTCGCGCAGCGCCTCCCAGGCGCGGCCGATCGGCAGGCGGCGCAGGCGGATCGTCACCCAATTTGTGAGCAGCGCCAGCGCCAGGATCAGATAGAACAGGAACACGATGCGATGGGTCGGCGAATATTCGATGCCGAGCTTTGCCGCTAACCCGTCATCGCTGTTGTCGAGCGGAATGCCGAAGAAGGAGGGGCGGGGAATGCCGGAGACGCCGTTCGGTCCGCCGGTCAAATCCTGCCAGTTGATGATGACGAGGCGGATGATCTCGCCGAAGGCCAGCGTCACGATGGCGAGATAGTCGCCGCGCAGGCGCAGCACGGGGAAGCCCAGCAGCACGCCCCAGAACGCGGCGAGGATGCCCGCGAGCGGCAGGCAGACCCAGAACGACAAGCCGAAATTGGTGGCGAGCAGCCCGTAGGAATAGGCGCCGACCGCGTAGAAGGCGACGTAGCCGAGATCGAGCAAGCCGGCGAGGCCAACCACGACGTTGAGGCCCCAGCCCAGCATGACATAGGTGAGCACGAGGATCGCGAGGTCGAGGATGTAGCGCTGGTTATAGAAGATGACAGGCACCAGCAGCGTGAAGATCAGGAGCGCCGGTGCAAGGTAGCGGCCGACGAACGACATGCTGCTCTGCACCGAAGCCGGCACCAGCTTCTCGGTGCCGGTCGGACCGATCCATTGCCGCAGCAACTCGATCACGATCGAGCCGCCGAACACCGCGGCGACGAGCGAAGCGAGATCGCCGAAGCGCGCCCAGTAGGTGAGCTGGCCGTCGGAGCCGGCCTCGGTGCGGATGCCGACCATCAGCGAGAACAGCACCAGCGCGATCGCTGCGTTGATGAAGGCGGTCTTCAGAAGGAAGGGGATGCCGGCGGTGCGACTTGCGTTCTTGGTCTCGTGTGGTGTGGCTGTCACGCGGGGCGGTCCGTCAGACTTTTTCGACTTCGGGACGGCCGAGTAGGCCGGTCGGCATGAAGATCAGCACGACGATCAGAATCGAGAACGCCGCGACATCCTTGTACTCGACCGAGAAATAGGCCGACCAGAACGTCTCGATCAGGCCGATCGCGAGGCCTCCGAGCATCGCGCCCGGCAGCGAGCCGATGCCACCGAGCACGGCGGCCGTGAACGCCTTGATGCCGGCGACGAAGCCCATGAAGAAATCGACCAGTCCGTAATAGAGCAGATACATCAGGCCGGCGACAGCCGCGAGCGCAGCACCAATCACGAAGGTCATGGAGATGGTGCGGTCGACATTGACGCCAAGCAGCGCCGCCATGGTCTGGTCCTGCTCGCAGGCGCGCATGTCGCGCCCGAGCCGTGTGCGCGAGACCAGCCAGGTGAAGATCGCCAGCAGCACGATGGTGGTGATGACCACCATGATCTGGATGTTGGAGAGCTGGATCACGAAGCCGTCCGCGCTCTCATGCAGCGTGTAGCCGCCGGTGATGAAGGGAGGGATCGGCTTGACGCGCGCTCCTTGCGCCACCTGCGAGTAATTGGTCAGCACGAAGGACATGCCGATCGCAGACAGCATCGGAGCGAGACGGAAGGAGTGGCGCAGCGGCCGATAGGCGATGCGCTCGATGGTCCAGCCATAAAGTGCGGTGATCGCCATCGAGACCAGCAGCACCACGAGCAGAATCACCGGGATCGCGGTCAGTCCGAGCGAGATCAGGATCAGGAAGGTGATCAGTGCGATGAAGCCGCCGATCATGAAGATATCGCCATGGGCGAAATTGATCATGCCGACGATGCCGTAGACCATCGTGTAGCCGATCGCGATCAGGCCATAGATGGAGCCGAGCACGAGGCCGTTGATGAGCTGCTGGGCGAAATAATCCATGCGCTGCCGTTACCCAAACCTGACGCGACTGAAGGGAGGTCTTCGAGAGAGTGCTTACGTTTCTTCTCGGGCCCCGGCAGCCCTTGAGCGTTCTTCCCATTTTGTAACAGGAGGGAACTGGCGGCTGCAACTGGCCATGTCTCGGCAAAAAGGCTTGTACAGAGTCATTTTGGTGGCGGGTGTCATCTTCCGGTTCCGCAACTGCGAGGAACCGGGTTCCGCAGAGCAACCAAATCAGGCATGGGCGGTTATCCCCAACTGACGTCCAACAAGGGAGCTTTCCCCAATGACGAAGCAGCAGAACCAGAATCCGGGCCAGCAGAGTCAGAGTCCCGGCCAGCAGCGCCCAAGCCAGCAGCCAGGGCAGCAGGGTGGCGGCCAGAAACCCGGACAGCAGCAGCAGCACGATCCGATGCGCCAGGGCGACAAGTCCAGGCAGCAGCAGGGCGGTCAGCAGGACAATAAATTGGATTGAACACCCAGGGAGTAGCGTCGCGTGGGCCCCGCCGAAAGGCGGGGCTTTTTCTTTGGATGAATCGGCCGCCCGGGCAATTAAGGTAAACAAAGGGTTTAAATTGCCGCCACAGTCTGATGCGAGTTAGCTCCCGGCAAAGCCTTCCGTCGAAGGCGGGTAGCAGACGAAGCGGGAAGCGGCATGTTCAGGAATTGGCGGATCGGCTCGGTGAACGGCGCGCTGCTGGCAGCTTATTTCATTCCGGCCTGGACGCTGGTCGCCTTCAACATCTTTGTGGCGCCGGTGCACGGCCTCTATGAGCGGCCGAGCATTGCGGTGGCGCTGTTCCTCAGCGATCAGCTCCAGATATCCGGCATGAGCACGGTGCGCGCCGCCTGGCTGCTGGCACTCGGACGGCTGACCGTGGTGGCGTTCTTTGCAATCTATCTCGCGCTGCTCGCCATTCCGCGCACCCGGAAAAGCGGAGCCAGCGACGAGGCGCTCGGCATTGCGCTTGCGATCGGCAGCCTGATCTCGTTCGCGAGCATGGTGATGGCCTCGAAGGTCGGCGAGATGGCCGCGCTTCGGCTGCATGCCACCGAGCTTCTGCTGCTGCTCGGTGCTGCGATCGTGCTGGTGATCGAGCGGCCCGTGGCAGCGCCGAAGATTGTCGACGTCGCGGATACCGCGCCGCTAGCCTTTGATAAGGCCGAGCTCCTGCACAATCGCTGAGGCTTCCTTGACGGCGTGGTTCGCCGCCGGCACGCCGCAATAGATCGCCTGCTGCAGCAAGATCTCCTTGATGTCGTCGGGGGTGAAGCCACCCTCGGCAAGCGCCGCGCGCACGTGCAGGCGGAATTCGTCCCATTGCCCGAGCGCGACCATGGTGCCGATCACCAGCACGCGCCGTGTGCGCTCGTCGAAATGCGGCCGCGTCCAGATCTCGCCCCAGGCGTAGCGCGTGATCATGTCCTGGAAGTCGGTGTTGAACGCGTTGCGGTTTGCGATCGATTTGTCGACCCAGGCATTGCCCAGCACCTTGCGGCGCACGTTCATGCCGGCATCGCGGCGTTGTTGGTCGTCCATAGTCTTTTCCTCCAGGAGGTCGTTCCGGGGCGCCTCGAAGAGGCGAACCCGGAATCTCGAAGCGGGTAAAATGCAGATCGAGTTTCCAGGTTCGATGCTTCGCATCGCCCCGGAATGACGGTAAGGGCGGTTACCGCTGGGTCAGGAATCCCACCACCGCGTCGGTGAACGCATGCGGCTGCTCGACATTGGAAATATGGGCGGCGTCGATGATGGTCATGCTCGCGCCGGGAATGTTGGAGCGGATCAGCTCGCCCGCCGAGATCGGCGTTGCCACGTCGTGACGGCCGGCGATCACCAGCGTCGGGCTCTTGATCTTCGGCAGCAGCGCGCGCTGGTCCAGCGTCGACAGCGCCTCGCAGCAGGCGAGATAGCCTTCGACGGGCGTGGCGAGCAGCATCGATTTCATTTTTGCCGTGATCTCAGGTTCGCGCTCGCGAAAATCCTGGGTGAGCCAGCCGGCGATCACGCCGTCGGCGACCGCAGCGATGCCGCCCTTTTTCACCGCGTCGATGCGCTCCAGCCATTTGGTCGGCTCGGCATAGTAGCAAGACGTGTTGGCGAGGATGAGCTTGCCGAATCGTTCGGGTGCGTTGGCGCCCAGCCATTGTCCGACCATGCCGCCCATCGACAGGCCGCACCAATGCACTTTCTCAATGTTGAGATCGTCGAGGATCGCCAGCACGTCGCGGCCGAAGCGCTCCATCGTATAGGGCGCGGGGGCGACGGTTGACTTGCCGTGGCCGCGGCGGTCGTAGCGGATGACGCGGAACACCTGCGTCAGCGCTTTCATCTGCGGCTCCCACATCTGCAAGGTGCAGCCGAGCGAGTTGGAAAGCATCAGGG
Organism: Bradyrhizobium sp. T-1; assembly: GCF_053592855.1. NCBI lineage: Bacteria > Pseudomonadati > Pseudomonadota > Alphaproteobacteria > Hyphomicrobiales > Nitrobacteraceae > Bradyrhizobium > Bradyrhizobium sp. T-1. The sequence goes on from NZ_CM132115.1 coordinate 3,264,348, forward strand.
TCGGCCCGCCGTCGCGGCCCTCGACGGAGACGTTGATCAGGCAACCGTCGGCATCGATCATGGGCATGCGGCGTCTCCGTATATTTATTCGCGCTCTAGGCTGTCGAGCAGCCGGTCGATCAGAGCTTGAGAAGCTCCTTGATAGGCCATCGGCTCGAACAATGCCGCAATTTTCTCCGGCGTCAGATGCGCGGTGACCTGCGAATCGGCCGAGAGCACCTCGCGCAGATGCTTCTTCTCGGCAACCGCGCGCTTGCTCGCGGCCTCGATCAGATGATGCGCATCGCTCTTGCCGATCTTGTCGGCGAGCGCAAAGGTGACCGCTTCCGCCATGATCAGTCCGTGCGTCGCGTCGAGATTGCTGCGCATGCGCGCGGCATCGACGTCGAGACCTTCGGCGATGTCGACGATGGCGGCGAGCGCGCCCGAGGTGACCAGCATCAATTGCGGCAATGTCGGCCATTCCGCATGCCAGGGCCCGGCGCTGCGCTCGTGGTCCTGCACCTGGGCTGCCAAAATCGTTGCGGCGAGCTGCGGGGCCATGGTCGCGCAGCCAAGGGCGCTTGCGGCGGCGACCGGGTTGCGCTTGTGCGGCATGGTCGAGGAGCCGCCCCGGCCTTCGCCGGCGGGCTCGAAGGCTTCGCCGACATCGGTCTGCATCATCAGCGAGACGTCGCGTGCGATCTTGCCGCAGGTGCCGGCGAGAATCGCGAAGCTTGAAGCCGCCTCCGCGATGCGGTCGCGATGGGTGTGCCAGGGCGCTTCCGGCAACGGCAGGTTCAGCTCCTGCGCCAGCCGTTCGGCAACCGCGAGCCCCTTGTCGCCGAGGGCCGCGAGCGTGCCGGCGGCACCGCCGAATTGGAGCGCGAGACCCTCGCGGGAGAGCCGACGCAGGCGGCAGCGGGCACGGGCGAGGCCCGCGGCGTATTCGGCGGCCTTCAACCCGAACGGCATCGGGAGCGCGTGCTGAAGCCAGGTCCGCGCCACCATCGCGGTATTGCGATGGGTGCGGGCAAGTGTCGCAAAGCCCTTGATGGCGCGGCTGAGGTCGGCGTCCAGCACCTCGATTGCCGCGCGCAAGCCCAGCATGGTGGCGGTGTCGATGACATCCTGGCTGGTCGCGCCCCAATGCACGTAGCGCGCGGCTTCGGAATCGGCCTTGCCGACATTGGCGGTCAGTGCCTTGACCAGGGGGATTGCGAGATTGCCGGATCGCGTCGCGGCCTCCGCCAGGCCGGTCATGTCGAAGGTATCGGCCTTACAGGCTGCTTCAATCGGGCCCACCGCCGCCTTCGGAATCAAACCTATGGCGGCCTCGGCCCGGGCCAGGGCTGCCTCGAAATCGAGCATGTTCTGCAGCGTCGACCGGTCGTCGCAGACGGCGCGCATGGCCGCGCTCGACAGCATCGGCGCAAGCAGGGGGGAGAGGGCTGTGCTCATGTTGCGCGGGACCTAATCACCATGCCCCGGCTCTGCCAATCCCTGACCGGCCGCACAAGACTTTTTGCAGGTGCGAACGTGCATTGCACGTGACCGGAGGCTGCCCTTTCCTTTGCGGCCTTCGTGCGTTACTTGAGCAATATTATTCGGTGATCTCGGGAGGCACCCCATGGCCATGACAATGAACGGCGAAGTCCAGCTTGCGGCGCCGCGTGAGGCCGTGTGGGAGAAGCTCAACGACCCCGCGGTGCTGAAGGCCTGCATCCCCGGCTGCGAGGAGCTGGAGAGGACCGACGACGGCGGATTTCGTGCGACCGCGAAAATGAAGGTCGGGCCGGTGTCGGCGCGCTTCAAGGGCAAGGTGACGCTGAGTGATCTCGACCCGCCGAACGGCTACAAGATCTCGGGCGAAGGCGAGGGCGGGGTGGCCGGCTTCGCCAAGGGCGGCGCGGCCGTGAGGCTCGCCGAGAAGGACGGCGGTACGCTGCTCTCCTATGACGTCGAGGCGCAGATCGGCGGCAAGTTGGCGCAGCTCGGGCAGCGCCTGATCAACGGCGCCGCCAAGAAGCTGGCCGACGAATTTTTCGCGAACTTCGCCAAGGCGGTACAGGGCTGAACGCCCTCGCTTTCGTCATGGCCGCGTGCGCCTGGGGTGATGTTGCCCCCGGACATAATGGCCCATATGATGGGTTGGAATAATTATAAAAAAGAACCGCTTCGACGGGACTCGTCGGGGCGCTGATAGAGAGTGCTTATGGCAAAAATCTCCCTCATCGTGAACGGCAATCCTGTTACGGCCAATGTCGACCCGCGTACGCTCCTGGTGCAGTTCCTGCGCGAGAATCTGCGCCTGACCGGCACCCATGTCGGCTGCGACACCTCGCAGTGCGGCGCCTGCGTCGTGCATCTCGACGGCAAGGCCGTGAAGTCCTGCACCACGCTGGCTGTGATGGCCGACGGCCATGAGGTGAAGACCATCGAGGGGCTGGCCGCCGACGGTGCGCCGCTGCATCCGATGCAGGAGGCCTTCCGCGAGCACCATGGCCTGCAGTGCGGTTTTTGCACGCCCGGCATGATCATGACCGCAATCGACATCGTTCACCGCAAGGGCAACGAGCTCGACGACCATACGATCCGGGAAGAACTAGAGGGCAATCTCTGCCGTTGCACCGGCTACCAGAACATCGTCGCCTCGATCGCCGCCGGCGCAAAGGCGATGGCGAATTCCGATCTCGCCTAAAGCGCACACGCATCCCGCGATCAGGACATCCAGATGTACGAATTCAAATACCATCGGCCCGGGACCGTCCGGCAGGCCGCCAATCTCCTGGTGAAGAACGAGGACGCCAAGGTGATCGCCGGCGGTCACACGCTGATTCCCGTGATGAAGCAGCGGCTCGCAAGTCCCCCGCATCTGGTCGACCTCTCCCATATCGAGGGGCTGAACACGATCGAGATGAAGGGCCGTTCGCTGGTGATCGGCGCCACCGCCAAGCACGCCGAGGTCGCGACCTCGGCCGTCGTCGGCGAGGCGATCCCGGCGCTCGCCAGCCTTGCCGGCGGAATCGGCGATCCCGCCGTGCGCCACAAGGGCACGATCGGCGGCTCGCTCGCCAACAACGATCCGACCGCGGACTATCCGGCCGCGGTGCTCGCGTTGGGGGCGACGATCGTTACCAACAAGCGTCGTCTCAAGGCGGAAGAGTATTTCCAGGGCCTGTTCTCGACCGCGCTGGAAGCCGACGAGATCATCACCAAGGTGATGTTCCCGCTGCCGAAGAAGGCCGCCTATATCAAGTTCCGTAACCAGGCCTCGCGCTATGCGCTGGTCGGTGTGTTCGTGGCGCGGCGTCCCTCGGACGTGCGGGTCGCCGTGACTGGCGCCGGCTCGGACGGCGTGTTCCGAATCGAGGCTTTCGAGGAGGCGCTCAAGAAGCGATTCTCGTCGAAAGTGCTTGACGGCATCGAGGTGCCGGCGGAAGGGCTGAACAGCGACATCCATGGCAGCGCCGAATACCGCGCGCATCTCATCGGCGTGCTGACGCGGCGGGCCGTTGATGCCGCCAACGCCAAGGAGTGAGTGAATCTCACGCCTCGGCCAAACTTGTCCCGGTGAGGGCGTAGCGAGACTGGCTTACTCATGACTTCAGCGACCCTGCCGGCATCGGTCGATGCGATGCTCGAACTTCTGACCTCGCGCGGCTATCTCGCCGAGCGGTCGCTGGCGACGGTGACGTATCTCTCGCTGCGCATGGGCCGGCCGCTGTTCCTGGAGGGCGAGGCCGGCGTCGGCAAGACCGAGATCGCAAAAGTGCTGTCGGCGGCGCTGGGGCGGAAGCTGATCCGCCTGCAGTGCTACGAAGGCCTCGATGTCTCCTCCGCGGTCTATGAATGGAACAGCGCCGCGCAGATGATCGCGATCCGGATGGCGGAAGCTGCCGGCGACACCGATCGTGAGCAGCTCTCGAGCGACATTTTTGCCGACCGCTACATGATCAAGCGGCCGCTGCTCCAGGCACTGGAGCCTGATGTCGCCGGCCCGCCGGTGCTGTTGATCGACGAGCTCGACCGCGCCGACGAGGCGTTCGAGGCTTATCTGCTCGAAATCCTCAGCGATTTTCAGGTGACGATCCCCGAATTCGGCACCGTGAAAGCGCCGCACCCGCCGATCGTCATCATCACCTCCAACCGTACCCGCGAGATCCACGACGCGCTGAAGCGGCGCTGTCTCTATCACTGGGTCGACTATCCCGCCGCCGAGCGCGAGCTCGCGATCGTCAAGACGCGCGTGCCCGGGATCTCGGCAAAACTGTCGCAGCAGGTCGTGCGCTTCGTGCAGGCGCTGCGCAACCAGGATTTCTACAAGTCGCCGGGCGTTGCCGAGACCATCGACTGGGCGACCGCGCTGTCCGAGCTGGACGCCCGCTCGCTGACCCCGCAAGTGGTCGGCGACACGCTTGGTGCACTGCTCAAATACCAGGACGACATCACGCGGATGCAGGGCGACACCTTGCAGAAGGTGTTGAAGGAAGCGACGAGCGAGAATTGACGCCCGTGCGTCATAGCGAACTCGTCATTCCGGGGCGCGCGTAGCGCGAGCCCGGAATCCATACTCCCGATCGTGGTTATGGATTCCGGGTTCGATGCTTTGCATCGCCCCGGAATGACGACTGAGAGTGCTGAACACCATGGCCATCAATCACCTCGCCCCCGAGCAAACCGAACAGTTCGCCGACAACATCGTCGGCTTCGCCCGCGCGCTGCGCTCTGCGGGCATGCCGGTGGGACCGGGGGCGGTCATTGATGCCATGAGCGCGCTGCAGGTGATCGACATCGGCAACCGCGCCGACGTCTTCACCACGCTGGAGGCGATCTTCGTCAAGCGCCACGAGCACGCGCTGATTTTCAAGCAGGCCTTCAACCTGTTCTTCCGCGCCTCGGAAGAGTGGAAGCACATGCTGGATTCGGTGCCGCTGCCGGAGCAGGCCAAGAAGAAGCCGCAGGCCGGCTCGCGCCGCGTGCAGGAGGCGATGTCGCAGCCGCGCATGACCGAGACGCCGCAGCACCAGGAGCAGGACCTGCGCCTGTCGGTCTCCGACAAGGAGATCCTTCAGAAGAAGGATTTTGCGCAGATGAGCGCAGCCGAGATCACCGAAGCACTCCGGGCCATCGAGATGATGCGCCTGCCGCAAGCCGAGCTGCTGACGCGCCGGCACCAGCCCGATCCGCGCGGCCTGCGGCTCGACATGCGCCGCACGCTGCGCGCGTCCTTGCGCACCGGCGGCGACATCATCGACATCCATCGTCTTGGACGGATCGAGAAGCCGGCGCCGATCGTAGCGCTGCTCGACATCTCCGGTTCGATGAGCGAGTACACCCGCCTGTTCCTGCATTTCCTGCATGCCATCGGTGACGCGCGCAAGCGCGTCTCGGTGTTCCTGTTCGGCACCCGGCTCACCAATGTGACCCGCGCGCTGCGACAGCGAGATCCCGACGAGGCGCTGGCGAGCTGCTCGGCCTCGGTCGAGGACTGGGCCGGCGGGACGCGGATCGCGACCTCGCTGCACAACTTCAACAAGTTGTGGGCGCGGCGCGTCTTGAGCCAGGGCGCCATCGTGCTGCTGATTTCCGACGGGCTGGAGCGGGAGGCCGATTCCAAGCTCGCCTTCGAGATGGACCGGCTGCACCGCTCCTGCCGGCGGCTGATCTGGCTCAACCCGCTGTTGCGGTTCGGCGGCTTCGAGGCCAAGGCCCAGGGCATCAAAATGATGCTCCCGCACGTTGACGAATTCCGGCCCGTGCATAATTTGAGTTCGATCCACGAGCTGATCAGCACGCTCTCCCGGCCGTTGCCGCCGCATCACCGCAGCCTGATCCGCTCCGCAGCTTGAGAGGTCCACCATGCTCGATCGCGACGAGGATATCCTGAAGGCGGCGGAGGACTGGCAGAAGGCCGGCCGTGGCGTCGCGCTGGCTACGGTTGTGGAGACCTGGGGCTCGGCGCCGCGTCCGGCGGGCTCGAGCCTGGTCATCAATGACGAGGGCACGTTCCTGGGGTCGGTCTCCGGCGGCTGCGTCGAGGGCGCCGTGGTCACCGAGGCCATGGACGTGATCGAGAGCGGCAAGCCGAAAATGCTCGAGTTTGGCGTCGCCGACGAGACCGCCTGGAACGTCGGGCTGTCCTGCGGCGGCACCATCCGCGTCTTCGTCGAGAAGGTTGGCTAGCCGTGAAGCTCGCGATCCTGCACGAACTCAACGCCGAGCGCGCCGCGCGCCGGCCCGCCATTCTGGTGACCGACACCGAGAGCGGCGAGCAGCGCCTGGTGAAAGCTGCGGATTTTGCCAAAGACCCGCTGCGCACCGAGCTGGACAAGCAACTCCGCATGGGCAAAAGCGCCAATGTCGAGGCCGGCGGCAAGAAGCTGTTCCTCAATGTCTACGCGCCGACCGCAAAGCTCGTCATCGTCGGCGCGGTCCATATCAGCCAGGCGCTGGCCCCGCTGGCGCGCTCGCTCGGCTATGACGTTACCGTGGTCGATCCGCGCACGGCGTTTGCGAGCGCCGAGCGTTTCCCCGATATTCCGCTTGTCGCCGAGTGGCCCGACACGGCGCTGCCGCCGCTCAACGTCGATGCCTACACGGCTTTTGTCGCGGTGACACACGATCCGAAGATCGACGATCCCGCGCTGCTGCACGCCTTCGAGCGCAACTGCTTCTATATCGGTGCGCTCGGTTCGCGGAAGACGCATGCCAAGCGCGGCGACCGGCTGCGGGCGCAGGGCGCCAAGGACAGCGATATCGCGCGCATCCATGCGCCCATTGGCCTTGCGATCGGCGCGGTCTCGCCGTCCGAGATCGCGGTGGCGATCATGGCCGAGATCACGGCGGTGCTTCGGCTGCCACCCAAAGAAAAAGAAGTAGCGGCATGAAGTTCGGCCCGGCGAACCCCAGGGATGCGATCGGCGGGGTGACCGTCCACACCCTGCGCCAGGGTCCGCTGGTGCTGAAGAAAGGCACGACGATCGGACGCACCGAAGTCGAGGCGCTGGAGCGCGCCGGCATCAAGGATATCGTCGTGGTGCGGATGGAGGCGGGCGACGTCTCCGAGGACGTCGCGGCCGCCAGCATCGCGCTTGCAATCGGCGGCGAGGGCATTCATGTCGAGCGTGCTTTCACCGGCCGCGCCAATCTGTTTGCCGCACGTCCGGGTCTGCTGGTGATCGACCGCGCCGCGGTCGACCGTATCAACAATATTGACGAAGCCATCACCTTCGCGACGCTCGCCGCCTACAAGCCGGTGGTCGAAGGCGAGATGGTCGGCACCGTCAAGATCATCCCGTTCGGGGTTGAAGGAGACTTGCGCGATGCCGCGGTGAAAGCCGCGGGCAAGGACGTGCTGAAGATCGCGCCTTACGTCATCAAGCGCGTCGGCGTGGTCTCGACGTTGCTGCCGGGCCTGTCGTCCAAGGTGATCGACAAGACGCTGCGTGTGACCGCCGAACGGCTCGCACCAGCCGGCGCCAGCATCATCGCGGAGCGGCGCGTCCAGCATGACGAGCATGCGCTGTCCGCTGCGATCAAGGAGTTGCTCGGACTTGGCGCCGAGCTCGTCATCGTGTTCGGGGCATCGGCGATCGCCGACCGCCGCGACGTGATCCCGGCAGCCGTCACGGGCATCGGCGGCGAGATCGAGCATTTCGGCATGCCGGTCGATCCCGGCAATCTCTTGCTGATCGCGCGCGCCGATGGCGTGCCGGTGCTGGGCGCACCGGGCTGCGCGAGATCACCGGTCGAGAACGGCTTCGATTGGGTGTTGATGCGGCTGCTCGCCGGCATCAAGGTGACGCGCGCCGAACTGATGGGCATGGGCGTCGGCGGGCTGTTGATGGAGATCGTGACGCGGCCACAGCCGCGCGCGCAGCCCGAGACCGAGGGCAACAGCCAGGTCGCGGCCATCGTGCTCGCGGCGGGCCGCTCGACCCGCATGGGCGGACCGAACAAGCTGCTCGCCGAGCTCGACGGCAAGAAGCTGGTGCGGATCGCGACCGAGCAGGCGCTCGCGTCCAAGGCCTCCGAGGTAATCGTCGTCACGGGCCATCAGACCGAGCTGGTCGAGCAAGCGCTGCAAGGCCTGAAGGTGCGGTTCGTCAAGAATCCGGATTTCGCCGGCGGCATCGCAAGCTCGGTGAAGGCCGGCATCGCGGCTGTGTCTGACGCGTGCGACGGCGCGGTGGTTTGCCTCGGCGATATGCCGCTGATCGACGCCGGCCTGATCGACCGTCTCATCGACGGCTTTGCGCCGGACCGCGGCAATCTCATCGTCGTGCCCGTGAGCGAAGGGCGCCGCGGCAATCCCGTGCTGTGGTCGCGCCGCTTCTTCAAGGAATTGATGACGCTCGACGGCGACGTCGGCGCGCGACACCTGATCGCCAAGCACACCGAAGCGGTCGCCGAAGTGCCTGTAGATGGCGAGGGCGCCTTCCTCGATATCGACACCCCGCAAGCGCTGGAAGCCGCAAGACGCGGGTGACGCTGCCGTAGGGCAAAGGCGCACAGCGCCGTCTCACCATCTTCTCCGCTAGGCTCGTTGAATTGGTGGGCACGCTTCCGCTTTCGCTCTTCGAGCTACGGCGGACAAGTCGCTTTGCCCACCGGCACCGTTTCCGTGGTGACACATTCCAGATCACTGATTTCAACCACTCGTTCACCATCTGGAAACGACCGCCGCTTAGAGTCCCGTCCACCTGCCTTGGGGGGAGGGGTTTTCCATGGCTTCGAACGTCGTCGCGCGCCGTTGCGCGATGTTTTTCTTTGCGCTGTCGGTTGGTGTCGCCGGCGCCCGTTATATCACCGAAGCCCACGCGGCCGGCGCATTTGCCGTCGGCAAGTGCGGCGCTTACGGCCAGGCCTATGATTACGGTGCCGAGCATGAGGCGCGTGCCGCTGCGCAGAAGCAGTGCAAGGGCGACTGCACGACCGTAACGATGAAGCGCGCCTGTGCGGCGATGTCGGTCGATATGACCAACCCCTGCGGCGCCTATGGCTACGCCGTGAAGCCGAAGATCTCGGCCACGCTCAATGCCGCCACGCGCGAATGCTACAAATACGGCGGCAAGGAATGCGTGATCCGCGCCTGGGCCTGCGACGCCAAAGGTTGATCAAGGGCTGAAGCGGCCGATCAGGCCCCGGCGCCGGTCGACCAGGGCACCTTCGTTCTGACGAACTCCGACCAGGCCTTGTTCAAGCGCGGCTCGACGCCGACCATGGCGTGCGCCTGCCAGCCGGCGATGGCTGCTGCGGCAGTGCTGCTGCCTGACTCCGGACCAATGTCTGCGAGCAGTGACGCCGTCGTCGCCATGTCATTGTAGATGCCGAGCTGCTGTTGCAGTTCGGCGAGCTTGCTCGAAAAGCGCTTGGCGGATTTTCGTTCGCCGTAAAGCGGCAGCAGGAAATCAGCGACGTAGCGTAGTTTCTTCGCGGCAAGCCGGACCCGGTGTCGCTCTTCCGTGCTGCGTGATTTGAAACGGCGGCCGCGCTTGAGCACCTTGGCGTGGTGGGCCGAAAGGATGCGTTGGGCGAAATTGGTCGCGGGCTCGGCCAGTTGGCCCAGATGTTCCGGCGCGACGTCGCTGCGCCATCCGCGCGCTTCGATCCAGCCGCCAAGGCCGATCAGGAAATACGACGTGCGGCGATCGGCCAGCACCTGGCGCACTTTGTCGTAGCTCGCGACCCGGCGCTGCTCGACGGCGTGTTCAAGCGTGTCGAAGCCCGCGATCGAAGGGCAGCCTTTCGCGACGATGCGCAATGTGTCTTGCTGAAAGACGTCCCAGTCACGCGCGGGCGAGAGATTTTGCGCCAGCCATCTGGCCTCCGACCGCAACAGGTCGAGCTTGTTCAGCGATACCACCGATCGCATCAGGTCCAGCGCGGACCGCAGGCGGCGCAGCGCGACGCGAAGCTGGTGGATGCCTTCCGGATCGCGTCCATCCTCGGCGGCTGGAATCGACTGGAGCAGATGATGCAGGCAGGCGCGCAGGATCGCGGCAAAAGTCTCGTCGAGCGACGAGGATGGATCGAGCCGAAGCTTGCGCGGCTTTCTGACGGCCGGCGGGACGCCCGACGCGAGCTCGAAGCCGCGCGCCGATTTGCTGCGAATGGAAGGCCTGGCCGGCCCATGCTCGGCAAGCCGGAGTGCGAGCTCCCAGATGGCGGACGGGTTGCCAGCCTTGAGCTCGAGTTCGATCTCGCTGACCTGAAGCGACCGATCGCCGGCGGTCAGATGGCCCTGGTCGAAGGCAATTTCGACCGAGCCCGACGGCAGGTCGACGATGCGTTGATGCCGGCGAATGTCGGTGCTGAAGACCGCTTCGAGTGGACGGCGCGCGAGATCGGCGCGTAGTTTCTCCGGGAGGAAGAGCAGCGCCAGCGCGACGTCGGGTGTCATGGAAGGCACGCTCGCCTCCCATTCGCCGCGCCGCAGCGGATCGTTGCCAGATTCGGTCTTCACCGTTTGCGTGAAGCGCGAACCGCTCTGGCGAACCCGAAAGTTCAGTCCGTTACGTTGAAGCGCACGCTTGGGCGTATCGTAGTAGACGGCCCTGAGGTGCTTACGCGAGCCTTTGTTGCGCGCGTTTGCGACAATGACGGGCGCGTTGCCGAAATCGGCGAGGCGATCGGCGGCGACCAGCAGCTTGAGCTCGATTTCGCTGGCTTGCGGCGCGACCTCGCGGGAAGGAGCAATTTCCGGCGCGGCCGTTGCTATGCGCGCTTCGTCAGTCGAGCGGTCGGCCTGAACAGACTCGTTACGCGAAGATTCATTGTCAGGGAGTTCGGAACCGGTTGCCTCGCCCGCGGACGGAACGGTGAAGGTGCCAGATGTCCTTCTGTCGTCCGGGACCGGATGACCGTTGGCCTTCGCAAGCCGCTGCACGGGTTCGAGGGCTCGCTTGATCGCGCCAGTTTCGGACATGCAAGGTTTATGACAGTTCAGTGACAGAGCGCCGACGTATACCCGACTTGGCCAGCGAGGAGAAGCGCAGCCGGTCGCATCTCCGTTGAAATTTCCGAGCTGTGATCGATGGGTCAATCCAGGTTACGTTCATGTCGAGCGTCGGTGCGCGCAGAATCTTCGTTTCTTTCCCGGCGCTTGGATGTGTGTTGGGAGAATTCATGCAGTTCGACACCAAGATTGCCGTCGTCATCCGCAATGATCTGGAAGTCTGGCAAAAGCTCAATGTTGCCTCGTTCCTGACGAGCGGCATTGCGGCTGCCTTTCCGGAGTGCATAGGCGATGCCTATGAGGATGCCTCGGGCACGAAATATCTTGCGCTGATTGGTCAGCCGATCCTGATCTATGGTGCTGATGGTCCGGCGCTGTCGCGCGCACTCGACCGTGCGCTCACCCGCAACGTCATGCCAGCGGTCTATACCGAGGACATGTTCAAGACCACGCATGACGCCGCCAATCGCGAGGCGGTGAGGGCGGTCGCGCGTGCCGATCTCAATCTCGTCGGCATTGCGATGCGCGCCGAGCGCAAGGTGATTGACAAGATTATCGATGGTCTGAAGTTCCATAGCTGACGCCAGCAGCGTCCATCGTGGCGCCGTCACCAGGACGTGATGAGGACACCGCGCTGCGTAAAGTTTGTGCGGTTTGACCCCAATCAAACGGGGACTGTGTGGCTTCGCTAGTCTGCTCGCGCAATGCAAAGGAGCAGATCAGATGCCGACCATGAAAGCCGCCGTCGTCAGACAATTTGGCAAGCCGCTGGTGATTGAGGACGTAGCGGTGCCGGAGCCCGGTCCGGGCGAGGTTCTCGTCAAGGTGAAGGCCTGCGGCGTCTGCCACACCGATCTGCACGCCGCGACCGGCGACTGGCCGGTGAAGCCGGTTCCGCCCTTCATTCCCGGGCATGAAGTCGCCGGCATCGTCGCCGCCCTCGGGCCCGGCGTGAAGAATCTGAAGGTTGGCGACGCCGTGGGCGTGGCCTGGCTGCACGACGCGTGCATGTCTTGCGAATATTGCGAGACCGGCTGGGAGACGTTGTGCGAGCACCAGCACAACACCGGCTACAGCGTGAACGGCGGCTTTGCTGAATACGTCATTGCCTCCGCCGCCTTTGCGGCGAAGCTGCCGGCGACGATCGATTTTGCCGCTATTGCGCCGATCCTGTGCGCTGGCGTCACCACCTACAAGGGGTTGAAGGAGACCGAGGCCAGGCCCGGCGAGTGGGTCGTGATCTCGGGGGTCGGCGGCCTCGGCCACGTCGCGATCCAATACGCCAAGGCGATGGGGCTCAAGGTTGCAGCCGTCGACATCGCCGCGGACAAGCTCGCGCTTGCGCGGGAGGCCGGTGCCGATCTCGCGGTCAACGCGCTTGCGGCGGGCGCCGTGGACAATGTCCTTGCGGCAACCGGCGGCGGGGCGCACGGCGTGCTGGTGACGGCGGTCTCGACCGCTGCCTTCGCTCAGGCGTTGAAGATGGTGCGCCGGAAGGGCACCGTCAGCCTCGTCGGCCTGCCGCCGGGCGAATTCCCGACGCCGATCTTCGACGTCGTGCTCAAGCGCATCACCGTGCGTGGCTCCATCGTCGGCACGCGCCGGGATCTCGACGAAGCCATCGCGTTCGCCGCCGACGGCAAGGTCAAGGCTGAGGTGGCGAAGGTGCCGCTGGCTGAGATCAACGACGTCTTCGACCGGATGAAGGCCGGCAAGATCGACGGCCGCATGGTGCTCGACTTTGGCTGAGGCCTTCGCCTCAGCCCGGCGGCATCGTCTCGAACTTGGCGAGGCCGGGATCGAGATGATCCCAGTCATGCCCGCGCGCGGCGTAGGTGACCACTTGCGGCTTGTAGCGCGCGGGCTCGTCGAGGCTCGCGGCGCGGATGGTGAAGATGTCGGGCATGGCGGCAAAGGTCATGTAGACCGGCAAGCCGCACTCGGGGCAGAAGGCGCGCGTCTTCACGTTGCCGCTGTCGCCAACCATGTCCCATGTCTTGGCCTTGCCCGTCACCGTGACCCCGGCGCGCGCGAAGGTGGCGTACGAGCCATGGCCGGTGCCGCTTTCACGCTGGCAGTCCCGGCACTGGCAGTGGTTGCTGAACAGAGGCTCGCCGGTGATCGAATAGCGGATCGCGCCGCAGGCGCAGCCGCCGGTATAGGGCTTGTCCATGGTGATGGCTCCTCAACTGCCTTCGCCGCTGATCTCGTCGAGCTGCCGGACGACCTTCTTCCAGCCGCCGCTCATGACACTGTACGCGCTCTCGTTCCTGGGCATGACGAAGCCCGCGTGAATCAGCTGGATTCGCGTGCCGGATTCGACCGGGGTGAGGGACCACGTCACGACGGTGTCGAGCGGTGCGCCATAGCCGGTGTTGCGCTCATGGCCGCCTTTCCAGGCGTAGACGAGACGCCTGCCAGCCACCACCTCCAGAACACGGCAATGAATGACGCCGTCCCAATTGCCGCCCGGCGTGGTTTGAAAGGTAAAAGCCGTACCTTCGACGGCTTCGAAACCGGTCGGCTTCATCAGCCAGCGCGCGATCAGTTGCGCATTGGTCAGCACCTTCCAGACGGTCTCCGGCGCATGAGGGAGCACCTCATCGATGACGATGTCTTTGGTCTCGGTTTTCAACGCAGCTGCACTCACGGGTCGATCTCCTTCAAGAGGTCACGCAGGTTCTGGAAGCGCTCGCGCCAGAACACGCCGTAATGATCCATCCAGGTCACCAACGGTTCGAGGCCTTGCGGGGCGGCGCGGTAATAGACGTTGCGGCCCTCGGCGCGCTCGGCGACGAGGCCGGCCTGCTTCAGCGATTTCAAATGTTGCGAGATCGCGCCCTGCGTGACGCCGCTGCCGCGCGTCAGCTCGGCGACGCTGATCTCCTTGCTGTCGAAGACGCGCTCGAACACCGCGCGGCGGGTTGGATCGGCGAGGGCGCGCATCACGGCGGTGACAGGATTGGGGACGGCTTCGATCATGCTAATCAATTAGCAATCGCTAATTCATTAGTCAATGCTAATTTGTTTGCGTGTCTCGGGCATGGATGCTGATTGACTATGACTGACTAGTCAGTCATAAATAAACAATGTCAAAGAAGTCCACCAGAGCGGTTGCGAAGCCAGCAACTCACACCCCCGAGGCTGGCGGGGAAGCGGCTGCTCCCGCGTCGAGCCGCGCTGCGCGCGCGGCGGAACGACGTGCGGCGATCGTCGAGGCAGCGATGGAGGAATTCATTGCGCGCGGCTTTGCCGCGACGCGGCTCGACGACATTGCCAGGCGCGCAGGCGTCGCGAAGGGCACGATCTATCTGCACTTCAAGGACAAGGAATCGATGTTCGAGGAGCTGGTGCGCACGGTGATCGTGCCCGTAGTGGCGAGGCTGAATGCGCTGCCGCCGCCGACGGGCTCGGTACGCGATCTGATCGAGGCGTTTGCCGGCAACTTCATCAAGGAGGTGATGGGCACGCGGCGCGGAGATCTCGTCCGCCTGATCGTGGCGGAGGGGCCGCGCTTTCCGGCCGTTGCCGACTTCTACTACCGTGAGGTGGTCTCGCGCGGGATGGCCGGCATGCGCGCGCTGATCGAGCTCGGCATCGCCCGCGGCGAGATCCACCAGAAGAACCTTGCGCGCTTCCCGCAGATCCTGGTTGCGCCGGCGATGATCGCCGTGATCTGGCAGAGCCTGTTTGCACGGTACGCGCCGCTCGACGCGCAGGACATGCTGCGTGTCCATCTCGACTTGATTTTTGGCGAACGGAGGACGACATGAGGTCGTCGCAAAGGATATCTGCAATCGTATTGGCCGTCGTGCTTGCAACATCGCTTGCCGGTTGCAAGGAGAAGCGCGATCCCGGCTTCCAGGGCTGGGTCGAAGCCGACATGATCTATGTCAGCCCGGACGAAGCCGGGCGGGTGATCAAGCTGGACATCCGCGAAGGCGACGTGGTGAAGGTTGGCGACGCCTTGTATTCGGTCGATGACGATCTCCAGCTTGCCGATCTCAACCAGACCAAGGCGACGCTGGCCAATGCGCAACAGGTGTTCGATCGCGCGGATTCCCTGCGCAAGACCGGCTCAGGCACGCAAGCCGCGCTCGATTCCGCGGTCTCGGACTTGCGGGTTGCGCAGGCGCGGGTGGTGACCTCGCAGACGCGGCTGGCGCGGCGCAAGGGATTTGCGCCTGTCGCAGGCACCATCCAGCAGATCTATTTCCGTGAGGGCGAGATGGTGGCGGCGCAACGACCGGTGCTCTCGATCATGCCGCCCGGCAACATGAAGCTGCGCTTCTTCGTGCCGGAGACGGAGCTGCCGAAACTGTCGATCGGCGACGAGGTGCGGGTGGCCTGCGACAATTGCGCCGCCGATCTCACCGCAAAGATCTATTTCATCGCGACCTCGGCCGAATACACCCCACCGGTGATCTACAGCCTCGAAGAGCGCAACAAGCTCGTCTACCTGATCCAGGCGCGGCCCTCGCGGCCGGACGCGTTGCGGGTCGGACAACCGATCGACGTCTATCTCAACCCGAAGACTCCGGTGGCGGACAAGCGATGAGCGCCGGCAATGACATCGCGATCGACGTCAAGGGCCTGACGAAATCGTTCGGCGGCCGCGAGGTCGTGCACGATCTGTCGATGCAGGTGAAGCGTGGCTCGATCTACGGCTTCCTTGGGCCGAACGGCTCGGGCAAGACCACGACCATCCGGATCCTCTGCGGCCTGCTGACGCCCGACAGCGGCGAGGGCACCTGCCTCGGCTACGACATCCTGCGCGACGCCGAAAAGATCAAGCGCCAGGTCGGCTACATGACCCAGCGTTTCAGCCTGTATCAGGACCTCTCGGTGCGGGAGAATCTCGAATTCGTCGCGCGGCTCTACGGCCTCACGGATGCGCGCGGCGCGGCGCGCGACATGATCAAGCGGCTCGGGCTCTCGGGTCGCGAGGATCAGCTCGCAGGCGAGCTCTCCGGTGGCTGGAAGCAGCGGCTGGCGCTAGGGGCTTGCACGCTGCCCAATCCAAAGCTGCTGCTGCTCGACGAGCCGACCGCCGGCGTCGATCCGAAGGCGCGGCGCGATTTCTGGAACGAGATCCACGCGCTCGCGGCCGAAGGGCTCACCGTGCTGGTCTCGACCCATTACATGGACGAGGCCGAACGCTGTCACGAGATCGCTTATATCGCTTACGGCCATCTCTTGACGCACGGCACCGTCGATGAGGTGATCGCGAAATCCGCGCTGGCGACTTATACCGTCACCGGCGAGTTGAATGGCCTCGCCGCCGAGCTCGCCGGCAAGCCCGGGATCGACATGGTGGCCCCGTTCGGCACCTCGCTGCACGTCTCGGGCCGCGACTTGGCGGCACTCGAAGCCAGCATCGCGCCGTGGCGCGAGAAGAGCGGCCTGCACTGGCAGAAGTCGCATCCATCGCTGGAAGACGTCTTCATCGAGCTGATGGGCCGCTCCAAGGACAATTTCCAATGAGCACAATCCGGACAACCGACGCCATCGGGGAGATCCGCGGCCGCTTCGGCTTCTGGCGCCGCTCCTATGCCATGATGGCGAAGGAGTTCATCCAGCTTCGGCGGGACCGCGTCTCGTTTGCGATGATCGTGGCGATTCCGGTGATGCAGCTTCTCTTGTTCGGTTATGCCATCAACACCACGCCGCACCATCTGCCAAGCGCGGTGCTGCTCCAGGAGGACTCCGATCTCGCTCGTTCGGTCCTGAAGGCGTTGGAGAATACCGCCTATTTCCGCTTCATCTACGAGGTGCACGACGTCGACGAGTTCGACAATCTCCTGAAGTCGGGCAAGGTGCTATTCGGCGTCGAGATCCCGCGCGGCTTCGAACGCGCGGTGCGGCGCGGCGACAAGCCGGCGCTGCTGGTCGCCGCCGACGCGACCGATCCGGTCGCCGCAAGCTCCGCGCTCGGCTCGCTCGGCATGATCGTGCAGACCGCGCTCGCGCACGATCTCTACATCGGCGCCCCCCCGGCACCGCCGTTCGAGATACGCGCGCACGCGCGCTACAATCCGGCCGCGGAATCGCGGCTCAACATCGTGCCGGGACTGGTCGGCACCATCCTCACCATGACGATGCTGATCTTCACGGCACTGTCGGTGACGCGCGAGATTGAACGCGGCACCATGGAGAGCCTCCTGTCGATGCCGATCAAGCCGGTCGAGGTGATGATCGGCAAGATCGTTCCCTACATCCTGGTCGGATTCATCCAGGCTTTCCTGATCGTCAATATTGGAGTGTTCCTGTTCGGCGTTCCGGTGCTCGGCAATCTGTTTCTGCTGGCGGCACTTTCGACCCTTTTCATCGCCGCAAATCTCGCGATCGGCTACACGTTCTCCACCATCGCGCAGAATCAGCTGCAGGCGATACAGATGTCGTTCATGTTCTTTCTGCCAAGCATTCTCTTGTCCGGATTCATGTTCCCGTTCGCGGGCATGCCGAATTGGGCGCAATATGTCGGCGAATGCCTGCCGCTGACGCACTACATCCGCATCGTCCGCGCCATCATGCTGAAGGGCGCGTCCATGCCAAATCTGCGCTTCGATGCGCTGGCGCTGGCTGCGCTGATGCTGGTCGCCATGACCATCGCCGTGACGCGCTTCCGCCGCACGCTGGATTGAGGCACAATGTCCTCTGGCGTCATTCCGGGGCGCACGAAGTGCGAACCCGGAATCTCGAGATTCCGGGTTCGCTGCTCCGGGCTGCGTTTCGCGGTCCCGTCGCGTCGCCCCGGAATGACTGGGGGACGGAATGGTCGGCTTTACGAATTGGAAGAGACGCGGGGGCGCCGTTCTCTCGGAGGAGTTCGAGCGCGAGCTGACGCGCGAAGTGCTGCGCACCGAGCTGTTGCGGGTGAAGGCGCTGATCGCCACCGGCCTGGTCATGATGGTCCTGCTCACGGCAACCTTCGTGATCGATCCCGCCATCTCGAACCGGATCTGGCGCGGGACGGAGGGCATGGTCCGCGAATATGTCCTCGTGGCGGGCTTCCTGCTCTTCGAGGTCTGGGTTCATGGCCAGATCAGGCGAAACCTGAAGCTCGATCGCGACCTGCCGGTGATCAGGCGCTATATCGGTGCAACCATCGAAACATCGCTGCCGACGCTCATCCTGATCCTCCAGATCCGCAGCATGGGCGCGAGCCAGGCGCTCGGCTTCGTGTTGCCGCTGGTCTATTTCATCTTCGTCATTCTCTCGACGCTCCGGCTCGATTTCTGGCTGTCCACCTTTACGGGATTTGTCGCCGCCGCCGAGCTCCTGGCTGTCGCGCTGTACTACAATTCGGCCAGCGACACCGGCGAGCCCCTGATCTACTTCCACGTGGTGCGCAGCGCCGTCATCCTGGTCTGCGGCGTGCTCGCGGGTTCGGTCGGCGCGCAGTTGCGAC
The DNA here is from genome assembly GCF_053592855.1 of Bradyrhizobium sp. T-1. Classification (NCBI taxonomy): domain Bacteria; kingdom Pseudomonadati; phylum Pseudomonadota; class Alphaproteobacteria; order Hyphomicrobiales; family Nitrobacteraceae; genus Bradyrhizobium; species Bradyrhizobium sp. T-1. The sequence continues at coordinate 3,282,698 of NZ_CM132115.1, forward strand.
GACAGTTCGCCGCGAGCATCGCGGCGGCCACGGCGCGCGACCGGGTGACCAATCTGTTCGGCCAGCATGTGTCGCCGCAAGTGGTCGAGCGGCTGATGGCGGAGGGGACGAGCGCGGCCGGTGATCTGCGCCGCGTCGCCGTGATGTTCGTCGATTTCCGCGGCTTTACGGCAGGCGCGCAGTCGCGCACGCCGCAGGAGGTCGTCGACCGGCTCGACGGTGCCTTCGCGGTGCTGGTCGATATTCTCGACCGCCACGGCGGCATCGTGAACAAGTTTCTCGGCGACGGCTTTCTCGCGCTGTTCGGCGCCCCGCTGGAGGCCTCCGATGCCGCGCATCGATCTGTCGCGGCAGGCCGCGAGATGCTGAGCGCAATGGACCGCATCAATGCGCAGACGAGCTGGCCGCTCAGGATCGGCATCGGCATCCATTTCGGCGAGGTCGTTGCCGGCAATATCGGTTCGCCCCGGCGCAAGGAATACACTGTGATCGGTGATACCGTGAATTTCGCCTCCCGGCTCGAGGCGCTCAACAAGGAGTTCGGCACCCAGCTTCTGATCTCGGCGACCGTGCGCGAAGCGCTCGGCGATGACGGCGAGGATGCCGTGTCCCTCGGCGAGGTCACCGTTCGCGGTTACGAGCAGCCGGTGGCGGTGTTTCAGCTGGGATGAGGACTGCTCGCGTTTGTTTGAAGGCGCGCACCGAAATATCCTCGCTGGTTCTCCGCTCTTGCACTCAGGACGTCGAAATTCTTTCGATGTCCGTTTGCCACGCGGAGAAAATCCATGATCCGATTGAGCCTTGTCTCGGCCGCCCTGATTGCCGCTGCTGTTTATCAAATCGAAGCTGCGTCCGCCCGCGACGTTGCGCCTGCGCGGCGCGGTGGGATGCACGCGACGGCGGGTTGCGTCAGGGCGCCAGCTGAGGGGGCCTTTGCCACTGCGCCCTACAAGGAGCCGCCCTGCATGCCGAACACCACGAACTGACGATCGAAGCGGACGGGGCCGGGCCGGCGGAAGCTGCGGCGCCGGCCCCGCATCTCGATGCGTTACGGTATCATGGTAGTCCTTGACTCCACTTTCATGTAGTCATCTATATGACTAGATGAATTCAGCCCCGCGCGACGACCGCCTGCCACGCTACCAGCGCCTGCGCGATGATCTCGCTGCGCGGATCAACCGCAACGAATGGCGGCCGGGTGAGCCGATCCCGTCGGAGGCCGAGCTGGGCGCCCATTACGGCGTCGCGATCGGCACCGTGCGCAAGGCGATCGACCAGCTCGTCGCGGACGCCGTGCTGGAGCGCCAGCAGGGCCGCGGCACCTTCGTGCGCAGGGCGCGCTTCAACTCCTCGCTGTTTCGCTTCTTCCGCTTCCAGTCCGAGAGCGGCGAGCGGCGCGTGCCGAAGAGCCGCATCATCCGGCGCAGAAGCGTGCCCGCGACATCAGCGGTGGCATCAGCCCTGCGCATCCCGGTCGGCGAAGCCGTGATCAGCTTGTCGCGCCTGCGCCTGATCGACGACGTGCCGCTGCTCGCCGAAGAAATCTGGCTGCAGCAATCGCGCTTCGCGAAGATCCTGGACATCGACACGGCCGAGTTCGGCGACTTGCTTTATCCGCTCTACGAAGAGCGCTGCGGCGAGGTCGTGGTCTCCGCCGAGGAAATCCTGACGGTCGAGATCGCCAACGAGATGCAGGCGCGGCTGCTCAGGCTCGAGGCCCATGCACCGCTGATCGTGATCGAGCGCCTCGCGCTCGATCTGGAGCGGCGGCCGATCGAATGGCGCCGCTCGCGCGGGCCGGCGGACCGCTTCCGCTACCACGCCGAGATCCGGTGACGGCGGCCTTCCAACGACACCAAGCAATAAACGCGTACAGGGGTAGGAAACATGTCGAACTGGTACAGTGAAAGCTCGCCGCTGGAGCGGCGCACGTTCTGGGCAAGCTTTGGCGGCTGGGCGCTGGATGCGCTCGACGTCCAGATGTTCGGCCTCGCCATCCCGGCGCTGATCGCGGCCTTCGGCATCAGCAAAGCGGACGCCGGCCTGCTCGGTTCGGTCACGCTGTTCTTCGGCGCGTTCGGCGGCTGGCTCGGCGGGGCGCTCGGCGATCGTTTTGGTCGCGTCAAGGCGCTCCAGATCACGGTCGCGGCTTTTGCGCTTGCGACTTTCGCCTCGGCATTTGCGATGAGCTACACTCAGCTCCTGGTGCTCAAGGCGATCCAGGGCCTCGGCTTCGGCGCCGAATGGGCCTGCGGCGCGGTGCTGATGGCCGAGATCATCCGTCCCGAGCATCGCGGCAAGGCGCTGGGTTCGGTGCAGAGCGCTTGGGCGGTCGGCTGGGGCGCGGCGGTGCTGCTATCGGCGCTGATCTTCACCTACGCGCCGGCGGATATCGCCTGGCGAATCCTGTTTGCGATCGGATTGCTGCCGGCGCTGCTCATCATCTTCATCCGCCGCGGGCTGAAGGAGCCGCCGCGCGCTGCTGCCAAGGATGCAGAGACGCCATTCCTGGCCACGCTCTCAGGCATATTCCATCGTGACGTGCTGCGCTCGACCTTGGTCGGCGGTCTCTTCGGCATCGGCGCCCATGGCGGCTATGCCGCACTGACGACGTTCCTGCCGACTTATCTGCGCGAGGTGCGGCACTTGTCGGTGCTCGGCTCCAGCGGCTATCTCGCCGTCATCATCGCTGCGTTCTTCTGCGGCTGTGTCACGAGCGGGATCGTCAGCGACCGGATCGGCCGCCGGGCCAATGTCGCGCTGTTTGCCAGCGCCTGCATCGCCACTGTGCTGATCTACATCTTCGCGCCGCTGACCAATGGCCAGATGCTGGTGCTCGGCTTTCCGCTCGGCTTCTTCTCGGCTGGCATTCCCGCCAGCATGGCGGCGCTGTTCAGCGAGCTCTATCCCGCGGGCGTCCGCGGCACCGGCGTCGGCTTCTGCTACAATTTCGGCCGTGTCGTCTCCGCCGCGTTTCCCTTCCTGGTCGGCTTCCTCAGCGATCGCATCGGACTCGGCCCCGCGATCGGCATCGACGCGGCGTTTGCTTATTCACTAGTGCTGATCGCGGTGCTGCTCCTGCCCGAAACCCGCGGCAAGGTGTTCGAGCAGGCCGCGGCGACGCGCGCCTGACGACGGATGGGGAGAAATGACCATGACGTTGCCCCAGCGCGGCCTGACACGCCGCCAGTTTGGTGCGGGTGTTGCGTCGCTCGCCATGGCGACCGCGACGACAGCCAGGAGTGAGGCGGCCTTGCCAACGATCGATACGCACGCCCATGTGTTTCACCGTGGCCTCAAGCTTGCGCCGGGTCGGCGCTACGCGCCCGATTACGACGCGCCGCTGTCGCTCTATCTCGAGCAGCTCGATCGCAACGGCATGACCAACGGGGTGCTGGTGCAGCCGAGCTTCCTCGGCACCGACAATTCCTATCTCGTCGACTGCCTGAAACGAACCGGGGGGCGCCTGCGCGGCATCGCCGTCGTCGATCCCGTCATTTCTGCAGGCGAGCTAGGTGAACTCGATCGCGCGGGCGTCGTCGGCATTCGCCTCAATCTCGTCGGCCAGCCTTTGCCCGATCTCGCTTCGAGCGAATGGAACGGATTGCTCGCAGGCGTGAAGGCGATGGGCTGGCAGGTCGAGATCCAGCGCAACGCGGCCGATCTCGCCGTGCTCGTGCCGCAGCTGCTCGATCACGGAATCACTGTCGTGCTCGATCATTACGCGCTGCCCGATCCAAAGCTCGGGGTCACCGATCCCGGCTTTCAATCGGTGCTGAAACTCGGGGCGAGCCGGACCGTGTGGGTCAAGGTCTCCGCGCCGTATCGCAATGGCCCGGCCGGCGAGAATTTTGCCAGGGGCGCCTATCCACTGCTGCGTAGCGCTTACGGTTCCGATCGTCTGCTGTGGGGCAGCGACTGGCCGCACACGCAGTTTGAGGCGACGCAGACTTACGCGAAGAACCGGCAATTCCTTGACACGCTGATCGTCGATAAGAGCGAGCGTGCACAGGTGCTGGCATCGCCGCGGCCGCTCTTCCGCTTCTGACGCGGTGTCGCGATTGCTCCGATTGCACTGAATTTTGGGGCATGACGGACAATGTTTTGAGCTTGTAGAGTGCTGCGCGAGGCGGCCGGTCGCGGCCGCCATTTGCGTGAGGAAGCACCATGCAGCGCCGCTATGTCACCGTCGATGTGTTCACCGACCGCGCCTTCGGCGGCAACCAGCTCGCCGTGGTGCTCGACGCCGCCGGGCTGTCCACGCAGCAGATGCAGGCGATCGCGACCGAGTTCAACTATTCCGAGACGACCTTCGTGCTGCCGCCGCGCGACAAGGCCAACGATGCCGAGGTGCGCATCTTCACGCCGGTCAGGGAGATGCCGTTTGCGGGGCATCCCAATGTCGGTACCTCCTTCGTGCTGGCGAACCTCGCCAAGGAGCCGAAGCCGCGGTTGCTGTTCGAAGAGAAGGCGGGCCTCGTGCCAGTCGACATTTTCCGGGAACAGGGGAGGGTCATCGGCACCGAACTCACTGCACCGCAGCCGCTGTCCCGATTGGCAGAAGTTTCCGCCGCTGACGTTGCGGCCTGCATCTCGTTGACGGCCGATGACATCAGGACCGATCATCATGCGCCGCAGGTCGTCGGCGTCGGAACGCCGTTCCTAGTGGCGGAGGTGCTTTCGCGCGATGCGCTCAAGCGAGCAAGGCCCGATGCGGCCGCGTTCGGCAGAGTTTTGCCGCGCGACGACGCACGCTCGGTGTGGTTCTATACCCGCGATGTGCTCGCGTCGGAGGTGCCTAGCGAGCGACAAGCGCGCATGTTCATGCGCGGCGCAGGCGGTCTCGCCGAGGACCCCGCAACCGGTAGCGCCACCGTCGCCGCAGCCGCGCTGTTCGCTGACCTCGATCCTATCCGGGATGGCGAGTTGAAGCTCACGGTCGGCCAGGGCTTTGACATGGGCAGGCCGAGCCTGCTGTTGACACGCGTGCGTAAGCAAGGCGGCAAGATCGTCTCCGCTCATGTCGGCGGCAGCTGCGTGCAGATGATGGAGGGGACGTTTAGGCTCGCGGGCGAGGGGTAGACGGATCTCTCCGGCCATGACGGAGAACGTCGTTTAGACCTGCCGTCCCGCCAAATTCTTCACCGCCACGCCATCGCGCTCCTCGATGATCTCCGCGATCATCTGGCGGTGGCAGTGGGTGTGGTCGCGCTCGTAGCAAAGCAGGCAGACGGGGCCGGCCTTCTTCACCTGCGCCGAGAGCTCGTCCATCTGTTCTCGGGCTTCCGGCGTCTTCAGGTGCTTTGAGAAGATCTTCTCCAACACGTCGTATTGTCCGCTGCGGGCCGCAAGCCGTCCCTCTTTGGGTGTGCCGAGGCTAGCGAGATGAACATAGGCGATGCCACGCTCATCGAGGCCCGCGGCAAGCTGCTTCTTGGAAAAGCCCGGCCGTCGCGACGACGTCACCGCGCGCACGTCGACCACGAGCTTGACGCCGGCCTGCTCCAGCTCGTCCAGCACGGCCTTGGGCGGCGTCTGCTCATAGCCGATGGTGAAGAGTTTCTTCGCCCTGGCCATCAATGATCCTCAGCTTATCCGCGCGATCAGTTCCATGGCGCCGTGCGGTGCGCGCACCTTGCCCTCGTGAATGACATAGGCGAACACGTCGCGCGGTTCCTTCTTCGGCTTCGCCTTGTCGACTTTCGGGAGGTCGTCGGGTTCACCGCCGTCGGCCCAGGCCTGAAAGCGCTCGGCCCAGGCATCTAACTGCTTTGGGGGATAGCAGGTCTTGATCTCGTCATTGCCTTTCTGCAGCCGGGCATAGACGAAATCGCCGGCGACGTCGGCGATCGCCGGATATTTGCCGTGCTCGGCGAACACGACCGGCGTCTCGAATTCGCGGATCAGCGCGATGAAGTCCGGCGTGCAGAAGCTGTCATGGCGCACCTCCACGACATGGCGTAGCGTACGTCCCTCGAGCTTGCGCGGCAACAGTTCCAGAAACTTGCCGAAGTCGGCGCCGTCGAACTTCTTGGTCGGCGCGAACTGCCACAGCACCGGCCCGAGATGATCGCCAAGTTCCAGTACGCCGGAATCATAGAACCGCTTGATGGAATCGCCGGCCTCGGCCAGCACGCGACGATTGGTGGCAAAGCGCGGCCCCTTCACCGAGAACACAAAGCCCTCAGGCACCTCGCTCGCCCATTTGCGAAAGCTCTCCGGCTTCTGCGAGCCGTAATAGGTGCCGTTGATCTCGATCGAGGTCAGCTTCGAGGCGGCATAGGATAATTCCTTCGCTTGAGTCAGCTTCTCCGGATAGAACACGCCGCGCCACGGCTCGAAGGTCCAGCCGCCGATACCGATGAAGATGTTGCCGGATTTTTTGGACGCGGTTTTTGCTTTGGCCACGGGAGGATCTCGTATCGACGGGAAGGGGAAGACTGCATTCTATTCAAACCAGAAGTGATTGGCCAGTTGTCGCTTCCTGTCTAAGCTTCCGCCCGCGATCTGCGGAAAAAGGAGAACAAGATGCGGATGCTGATGCTGGGAGCCACGCTCGTCATGATGACATCTGCTGCCACGACATATTCTGCGATCGCGGATGACGATAACACCAAGGGCGCCCAGAAGCTCGCCATGCAGGGCCGCGACGATTACTGGCATTGCCTGGCGCGGGAATATTCGCGCGACAGCAATCAGGGTCTGTCGGAGCAGGAGTTCGGCCGCTCGGTCGCCGGCGCCTGCCCGTCGGAGCGGCAATATTACCGGGTCGCGCTGCTCGACTATCTCACCACGCAATATCCGAACATCGATTCCGGCGCCCATCTCGCGACCGCGAACCGGGCGGTGGAGTCGGCGCAGAAGGACATCGTGACCGCCTACGTCAAGCACAGGCCGCCGTCAAAATAGGGAGTGGCGAATGGCCAATAGCGAATAGGGAAGGAGGGGCAGCTTTGTTCGCTACTCGCCATTCGGTATTCGCCCGTTTTGGAGCCCTTCCGGCCGCGCGTTCATCCGTGGTATGATTGGCCGCTCTTGGAACAGGGACGGGTCGGCATGGCGTCTGAGTCGGTAGGTGGCATTTGTGGCGCGATCGTCGCAGCGATCGCACTGGCGGTTGCCGTCGTCTTCGGACCGATCGGGCAGTACGGGAAGCCCCCCAAGCCGGCCAAGGTCGAGCCGGCTCCGGCCGCCATGGCACCCGCAGCCCCGGTGGCGCCGGCGCCTCGGGGCCCGGTGATCCGGGAAGTCCCAAACCAGTAACGGGTTTGAAAAAGGGCGCTTTCGCCCCCTTGCGAAGCCGATCTCGCATTCCTATCTAGCTTCTAACGGCGACGTTGAGGGTCACCTCCGGCGCTGGGACGACCTTGGAATAGCTTGGGCTTGCGCCGGATGTACGCGCGGTCCGCCGTTCCGGGGTCGTTGGCATTTTGGGGCCCTTTTGGCCCGTTCCCCAGGGATCCCCGGCTTATTGGTTCAAGAACTTGGCATCGCTGGACGCGGCGGATATACGCTGCCGTTATGAATGAAGCGATCAGACCGGGCATCGACAATCAGGCTCAAGAGGGGCCGGAACTGTCGGTCATCGTCCCGACCTTCAACGAGCGTGACAACGTCACGGTGTTGTACCGGCGGCTGGAGGCGACGCTCGTCAACGTCGCCTGGGAGGTCGTGTTCGTCGACGACAATTCGCCGGACGGCACCTGGGACGTCGTGCGCGCGCTGGCTCTGAAGGACAGCCGCGTGCGCTGCATCCGCCGCATCGGGCGCCGTGGCCTGTCAGGGGCCTGCATCGAGGGCATCCTGGCATCGAGCGCGCCTTACGCCGCCGTCATCGACGCCGACCTCCAGCATGACGAGACGCAGCTGCCGAAGATGCTGCTGCTGCTCGCAAGCGATCAGGCCGACCTCGTCGTCGGCAGCCGCTACATCGAGGGCTACAAGAGCGAAGGCTTCAACAAGCAGCGCGCCGGCGCCAGCGCGCTGGCGACCGAGGTTGCCAAGAAAATGCTCCGGGTCGAGATCGCCGACCCCATGAGCGGCTTCTTCATGGTCCGCCGCGACCGTTTCGAGCAATTGGCGCCGAAGCTCTCGGTGCACGGTTTCAAGATCCTGCTCGATCTCGTCGCGACCGCGCAGGGCAATTTGCGCGCCGTCGAAATTCCCTACACATTCGGCGCCCGTCAGCACGGTGAGAGCAAGCTCGATTCCATGGTCGCGCTGGACTTCCTCGGCCTCGTGCTCGCGAAGCTGACCAACGACATCGTCTCGCTCCGCTTCATCCTGTTTGCGATGGTCGGCGGCATCGGCCTCGTGGTGCATCTCACCACGCTGTTCATCGCGCTTCAGCTGATCAAGGTGCCGTTCGCGGAGGCGCAGGCCGCGGGCGCGATCGTCGCCATGACGACCAACTTCATCATGAACAACTTCCTCACCTATCGCGATCAGCGACTGAAGGGGTTCGGGATCCTGCGCGGCCTGATCATGTTCTACATCGTGTGCAGCGTCGGCCTGCTCGCCAATGTCGGCGTCGCCTTCTCGGTCTACGACCAGGAGCCGATCTGGTGGCTGGCTGGCCTCGCCGGGGCGCTGATGGGCGTGGTGTGGAATTACGCGATGTCCGGACTGTTCGTCTGGCGCAAGAAATAGCGCGCCAGGGATACAGCCAAGGAAACCGGTATGGGCGGGGCTGACGCGCGGATCGTCCGCAATACGGCGCTGGTGATCCTCGCGCTGGTCGCATTGCGGCTGGTCGCGGCCGCCTTCACGCCGATCACCTTCGACGAAGCCTATTACTGGATGTGGTCGAAGAACCTCGCGGGCGGTTACTACGACCACCCGCCGATGGTCGCCTACGTCATCCGCGCCGGCACCATGATCGCCGGCGATACCGAGCTTGGCGTCCGCCTGGTCTCGATCCTGCTCGCGCTGCCGATGAGTTACGCGATCTATCGCACGGCGGCGATCCTGTTCGGCGGCGCCCGCGTGGCGGCGACCAGCGCCATCCTGCTCAACGTGACGATGATGGCCTCCGTCGGCACGCTGATCGTGACGCCGGATGCGCCGCTGCTGGTTGCCTCCAGCTTCGTGCTGTTCTTCCTCGCCAAGGTGCTGGAGACCGGCCGCGGCGTCTGGTGGCTCGCGGTCGGCGCGGCGGTCGGCGCCGCGCTGCTGTCGAAATATACCGCAATGTTCTTTGGCGCCGCGATCCTGATCTGGCTCGCTTTCGTGCCGAAGCTGCGGCGCTGGTTCCTTTCACCCTGGCCCTATCTCGGCGGCCTCGTGGCGCTGGCGCTGTTCTCGCCGGTGATCCTCTGGAATGCGGATCATCACTGGGTCTCGTTCGTCAAGCAGCTCGGCCGCGCCAGGATCGAGGACTTTCGTCCGGTCTTCATTGCCGAGCTGATCCCGACGCAGTTTGCCTTCGCAACCCCGCTGGTCTTCATCCTCGGCGCGATGGGGCTGCATGCGCTGACCTGGCGCCGCGCCGGTGCGCTGGCCTCGCGCTTGCTGATCGAGACGATGTTCTGGACCATCGTTGCCTATTTCGTCTGGCATTCGCTGCATGCCCGTGTCGAGGCCAATTGGTTCGCGCCGGTCTATCCGCCCTTCGTCATCGCGGCGGCAGCCGCAGCCAACCTCGCGCAGTGGAAACCGCCTGCACGACGGCTGGTCGATTTTTGCCTGCGCTGGGCGGCGCCCACCGGCATCGTGATGTTTGCCGCGCTGATCCTGCAGGCCAACACGGGCTGGCTGTCCGGCTATCGCCGCGACGCCACCGTGCGCAGCGTCGGGATAGGCTGGCGCGAGCTTGCCGCCGGGATCGAGGCGGAACGCGTCCGCAATGGCGCGCGCTGCGTGCTCACGCCGGATTACGGCACCACGGGCTGGCTTGCCTTCTATCTGCCCCCCGGCACCTGCGTGGTGCAGCAGAACCAGCGCATCCGCTGGGTCAACATGCCCGAGCCCGATCCGAAGCTGCTCGCGGGCAAGCTGCTCTATGTCGACGAGCTGCGTCCCGACGGTCATCCGTTCCTGAACGACCTCTTCGCGAAGGTGACACGGGTCGGCGAGTTGCAGCGCAAGCGCGGGCCGCTCGTGGTCGAGACCTACGGCATCGATCTGCTCGAGGACGCCAAGGGCGACGTGCTGGACCGCTCGCCGCCGCCCGAACTCCAGCCCTGAACCGGGCCGCTGCCTACCAGCGGGGGATTTCGCCGGTCGGAACGGTCGTCGAGACCGCGTTGTTGTTTCCGGGAATGACAAGCGGACTGAGGCAGGCATAGGCCTCGATCGAGGCGTAGATGAAGTTCATCATGCCATCGATCCCCAGGACCGGGACCATGCGGTTGAACATCGGAATTTTCAGAAAGCGGTTCTCCATCGGCAAGCACAGCTCCAGGAGTTTCTTCGCGCCGCGAGGCGAAACCACGTAACCTGCCGTGCCGAAGCAGGTGGTGAGCCGCAAGGCGGCGACGCCTGATGTCGATCTTTGAAACGCCGCCGCACTTTCGTCGGTTGGCCGTTTTGGCATGAACATCATGGTGGTCTTGAAGCCGGGCGCCAGTTCGACTTCGAGGGTGGTGTCGGTGTTGTAGCCGAGTGCGACGTAGTCCCAGTCCTTGAGGCCGCGAAGAACGTCCAGGCGCTCGGTGATGTCATGGCGGATGATCGCGTCGTCTTCGAACACGAGCGCCGGGATTCCGGATTGAAGTGTCTGTTGCCAGATCCGGACATGGGAGGCCGCACACCCGACGGCACCCGCAGTGAATTGTGCTCCCGGCACAACCAGGTTCATGCCAAGCGCGTCCTCCGGCGAAAGCGATGCGCCATCGGATGCCTGAAATCGTTCGAAGGTGATCTTGGTCCCGGCGTTGAGCCTCAGGAAGCTTTCGTACTTTTCCGGCTGGCGGTTGAGGTTGACCACAATGTTCTTCATGCAACGACCGGTTTCAAAAATCGGATCAAGCGCGCTGAGTGCCGATCGCTGCCATAGCAACGGCTCCCTTGATTCGCCACGCGCCGGCGGACCCAGGCGAAAGCGCTGTCCAGCTTCAAGCAAGCTCCAAGGAATAATTGTGCGGTGGCAACCTTCCTGCGGCCCCAGGAATCGGATTGCGCCCCGCTTTCTCAAGATCCGGATGGTATCTGATGAATTATCACGACGGCACTCTCGCAAGAGCAAACGAGACTTCGACAGAGCCGTCTTCGCTGACGCGGGATGAATATTATCAGATCTGCCTTCGACATCTGAAAACGGGCGAGCTTGAGCTGGCCGAAGCCCGTTGCCGGGAAGGGCTGGCAGCAGACGCAAGCCATGCAGGCCTCCTTCATCTGATGGCCGGTGTGTCGCTGCTCAACGGGGATTACGATGCCGCCATCAACTGGGCCGGCCGTGCTCTCACGAACGAGATGAAGGCGACTTATCTCGCAACGTTCGGGACGGCGCTGCTCGGCAAGGGACTCCAGGAGCAGGCGTTCGAAGCGTTTCAGCGGGCGATCGCGCTCGATCCCGTCGATCCCTCGATCTGGGAGAACTTTGGCAACGCCTTGAACAGGGCAGGGCATGGCAACCAGGCGAGCCTCTGCTTTTTGATCGCTCGCGCGTATCAGAAACTGCCGTTTCTCGGCGCGTGCCGTTCTGTCCCTCGCAACGGCTGGAATGCGCTGACGAGAGAATTCAATCCGCATCTTCGGAGCCGCGCAAGGTCGGCAGAAGCCCGCGATCCCATCCATTGCTTCTGGTCGAACGCTCCGCTGAGCGAGATGTCGCGTCTCTCGCTGCAGTCGATGGTCCGTCAGGGTCATCCGGTCAAGCTGTACACCTACGACAACGTCGCCGCCATGCAGGCGCGTGTGCCGCCCGGGGTGATGGTCGCCGATGCCGCAAACCTCGTGCCGGGAGCGATCTACCAGCATGCCGTTCTGAACAGCGAGATCCGCTATTTCAGCGACATCTTCCGCTATGCCGTTCTCCATGAATTCGGCGGATGGTGGCTCGATACGGACATCGTGCTCGTGAAACCCCTGGATTTTCGACGGGAGCACGTGTTTTCCGCGCAATGGTCGGGTGTCGAGAACGGGCATGTCTGCGTCGGTGACGTGATGCGCGCGCCCAAGGGCTCGATTCACATGGCCAATCTCTATGCCCTGTCGCTTCAGCGGCTCTTCAGCGAGAAGCGTGTCGAATACGGCGCGGTGGGGCCTTTGCTGCTCAGCGAATATCTGCTCGTGGCAGGCGACGAGGAGCTCCAATCCTCGATCCTGCCGCCGACGACCTTCAATGCGATCGACTGGCGTGAGGTGGACCTGTTCGCCGCCGAAGGCCGGGCCGGCTTCGATCTCTTGAGCGATCCCCGCGTGACGGGTGTCCATCTCTGGGGAAAGATGTGGGCCGAGCGGGGGCTGCGCTTCGATGCCGTGCCCGACCAAAGCGTGGCGGGTTATCTCAAGAAGCTGGTGCTCGATCCGAATTGGCTAACGCAGCTTGCGGCGAAATACGATTCGGATAAGGGCGCGGTCTACAAGGGGCATCTCGCTCATCACTATACGCGCGTCTATCACGAGCTGTTCCGATCGAAGGCGCTCGAGCCCATTCGTATCCTGGAAATCGGTCTGTGCCGGGGGCGGGTCGAAGGCTGGGCTCAGGATCAAGTGCCCTCGCTGCAAATGTGGCTGGATTACTTCCCGAATGCCGAGGTCATCGGCGTCGACATCGAGGATTTCAGCTGGTTCTCCCACCCGCGCGTCAGGATCCATCGCGTCGACCAAGGCGACCGCAGCATGCTGGAGCAGCTTGCAGCCAGGGAAAAGCCGCTGGACATCATCATCGACGACGGCTCTCACGCCTCGGTGCACCAGCACCTGACGCTCGGCGTGCTGTTTCCCTCACTGAAACCGGGCGGCTTGTTCGTGATCGAGGATCTGGACTGGCAGCCGCCGGAGATTCCGTCGGGCGGTGCGCCGCTGGTCAAGGATGCGCTCAACGCCATGAAGCAGAGCGGGGTGTTCACGTCCAATGTCATGACCGAGGCGGAAGCGAAATTGATCTCCGACGACGTCGACGAGATCCTGATCAACGACAGCTTCCGCGAACTGATGTCGCGCGGCCTGCTCGGCGGCCTGGGCGTGCTGAGGCGCAAAGTTTAGCGGGCTGCCGCTCTGAGCTGTCGTCCCGGCTAAGGCCGGGCCTCCACCGGGACGACAGCGGAGCTAGTCGATCATCTCGACCTTGGCCGCCGCCTGGCTCGGCTTGTCCTGATCGCTCCAGAACCAGACGGTGACGACGCCGGAGCGGCCGCGGATCTGCGTGAGCAGGGGGCCTGACAGGACACCGTCGGGAGCTCCGTGGAAGTCGGCCGCATCCAGCAATGCCTCGCTCAGTGCGAGCCGCGCGTGGTTTTGCGCGGCGACCTCCATCAGCCGGCTTGCGAGATTGACGGTATCGCCGTTGGCCGTGATGTGCTGGTGACTCTCACCGAGACGCGACGCGATGATCGGGCCGAAATGCGCGCCGATCTTGAATCCGAGCCGGCCGCCGATCGCCGATGGCAGCGACGCGATCCAGCGTTCGACGCCGCGATGCAGGTCGATCGCACATTTCAGAGCACGCGCCGCGTCGTCCGGCATCGCACCGGGCAGGCCGAACAGGATCATGGCGCCGTCGCCGAGAAAGCTCGTGATCATGCCGCCACAATCAACCGCTGCCTTGTCGATCAGCGCATGGAACGCCTTCAGCATGTCCTGGAGTTGGTCGGGTTCGATCCGTTGGCTCAGTGCAGTGAAATCAGACAGATCGATGAAGACGACGGCCGCATCCTGCCGGACCGGCTTGGCCAGGAAGTCGGGATCGCGGGCCAGCCATTCCTGCACGGCGGGCGCCTGAAGCTTCGCGAGCGACCGGCTCTTGGCGGCGAGATATTGGGTGCGGCGGCCTCCCGCCCACAATTGTACGCCGATGAACACGGCGACCGGCGGCACCACGGCCGCGAGCGTGGTCGCGGCATCGAGCCAGACGCCGTGTGTGAACGCGAACAGGTTGAGCCCCGCCCAGGCGGCCATCACTGCGGCTGCCGCGACGAAGCCGAGCGCGCTGCGCCGCCAGGCGAGCAGGCCCACCAGCAGCATCGGCAGCAGGATCGCGACCAGCGCATCAGCCATGTGAACCTTGCGGTCGCGCACGATGCTGTCGCCGGCGACGAGATGCGTGATCGCGGTCGAGATGACCTCGACGCCCGGCATCAGGGAATCGAACGGCGTTGGAAAGAAGTCGCTGCCGCCGGCCACGGAGGCGCCGATCACCACGATCCGGTTCTCGATCGCCTTGCGGTCGAGCGTGCCGTCGAAAATGCTCTGCGCGGTCACGGTGCGGATGGTGCGGCGCGGGCCATAATAGGTGATCGGCAGTGCAAAATCGGTGTCGGTCGGCACCGCGCGATCGCCGAGCATGAGATGGTCGGGCGCGATCGTCAGCGGCCTGTCGAGGGCGTGGCTTGCGACCCGCAGCGGAAACGACAGTTCGACCTTGTCGCCGGTCCGGAACAGCATGGGGACCGAGAGTGGAGAGCCCGATTGTCCGGTCGCGACGTTGACGATCCCGACATCGGCGTGATCGGCGAACGCCGGCAATGGCAGCAGGAAGCGCTCGGCCTCGGGCAGGGCGGCGAGCGGCCCGGCGCTGCCGGACGCCACGGTCTCGCTCGCGTTCGGGAAAATCGCCGCCCCGGCGAGCACCATGGGCCCGGTGGCAAGCGTGTTGGCCAGCGTGGCGTCGCCGATCGCGGCACCGCGGTCGACCAGCAGCAGATCGATCGCGACCACCTTCGGCTTGAACTGCACGATCGTGTCGACGACGCGGGCGAGATCGGCGCGCGGCAACGGATAGGTGCCGCCGCGTTTTACCACGGTGTCGTCGATGGCGACGATGGTGACGAGATCGGGTGGCGGCACCACGCCGCGCGCAAGCGTGCGCAGGTCGGCCAGCGTCGCCTCGAGCCGATCGAGAAAGCGCAGATGGCCGCCGGCGTGGGCGGCGAAAACGCCGGCGCCCCACAGGGCCGCGAGGACGAGGGCCATCACGATCTGAACGCGTCTATTCATTACGTCGTACTGCTGTCTGTTCTTTCCGCGTCTTGGCGCGCGGGCCTTGTCGAATTGTGCGGGCCTTCTTGATCCAGACCTGTTGGCTGGACCTATTGACCCAGTCTTGCCATCAGGGCGTCGACGCGCGGCTGGCCCCATGTCTTGATGGCCAGCGGACCAGCCGCTTCCACATCGACGCCCTCGCCGGGTCCGAGCACGACGCCGCGCTCGCGCGCCGACCTGCGAGTTACGCCGACGCGGCCGTTGGCGACGAACACGGACGTCTTCGCCTCGCCGACATCGACGGCCCATTTGGTGCCGCGCACAGCGGCAATCGCCTGCGGCGTCAGCACCTTGAAGGGATTGCCGCCGGGCTTCTTGGGAACCTCGATCAGCAGCGCTTTGCTGCTCAACTCCACGGAGTCAATATGTCCGTCGCGGTTGGTGTCCTTGAGTTCAAATCGCGCGCCGTTTTCTGCGACGATCGTGATGCCGTTGTCGCAGCGCCAGACCTGCGTGCCGGCGGCGGACGGCGATACCGTGCAGCCCGCATCCGTGGCGGGCTGTGCAGTCGCAGACCCGATCAACAAGAATGACCACGCCAGGGCGCAAAACCCTGCGCGCGAAAACCTTCTCATGCCAGCCTCCGTTTTTGCGTGCTCGGCACAGTTCAAGGCGATTGTTGATACGGTACCGTATCACGCGCAGAGGCTGCTGAAAAGTGCCGAGGTCGTAGCTATTTTCCCGCCGCGGCCATTTCCAGATCGGCGCGATCAACTTTCGGTCAGGGTGCAGTCCACTCCTCTCGCCGTCCTTACGGACCGCGGTGAGCTTTGGCCGCGCTGAGAGGGGTGAGGTGAGGGGCAATTTCCGCGAATTCGGTCAGAGACGTATTCGTGGAGCCCGGAGGCACCAGCCTCGCGCAACGTTTCACCGTTATCGTCCGGGTATTGATGACCACGAAAAGGACTTGGTTGGTGCGTTTAGAGAGGCGGCCGGAGACGTCCGCTGAGCGTGCTGAACCGGCGGAGAATTATGGTTAACAGTCTTGCCTAAGTCCGTAGTTCTGCGGGCCTTTTTCTCGAAATGGCACAGCGTTAACGAGTTGCCCTACAACCGCCCGAACTTAATCTGCATTTAACTAAAAGTCGCCTTAATGACGCTCCGACCCTCTGCGAGATGCTGGTTCCGGAACGTGGCCAGCGGCACTTCGAAGGGGGACTGAGTGACACCGTCCTGGACGCAAGGCGAATGAGTACGAGTATCGCTGCGCAGAGCTACGCGGCACGGAAGCCCAAGAATCCTTCGAAGCATTCCTATCGGAAGTCTTCCCGGAAAATGACCACCCAAAACGTGCTTGGCGCCGCGGTGATCGGCTGCGTCGTGCTTGCCGGCTGGACCGTCTACAACAACATCTTCGCCGCCAGCGTCTATCCGACCGTCGGCAGCTCCGGCTATGACGAGCCCGTGGTCAAGCGCGCGCCCAAGGTCGCGCTGCGCGAGGCGGGCGAGGCCATCCGGGAAACGTTCGCCCTGCTGCCCGACCGGCTGCAGGTGGCGGCACCGATCTCGCGCGAGATGTTCAACGAGCGCTTTGCCGCAGCAGCGACGCAGGGTGTGGACTCCAACGCGGCGAGCGCTGCGCCTGCGACGAAGGTCGCTGAGGCCACTCCGAAGCCGACGGTCATGGCCAAGGTCGCGGAAGTGCTGAAGAGTCCGGCCAAGGTCTCTGAAAGAATCGCCGACAAGGTCGCGGACGTGGCGAAGTCCAAGCGCGGCACGGACGCGCCGGTGCAGCTCGCGTCGGCCGATCCGGCCCAGATTGTACCGGCGCCCGAGGCGAAGCCCAAAACCTTTGCCGATCGCGCCAAGGCCGCGGTGATGTCGATCACCGGTCCGCGCCAGTCGATGGTGGAGAAGCTCTGGGGCAAGCGTGAGCCGTCCGGCGGCTTGCTCGCCTATGCTTCCGCCGATGCCAGCGTGACCTCGGCGATCGCTCCGAAGGAGCAGAACCCGATGTTCGGCGGGTCGGCGCCCTATGAGCGCGACACCGCAGTGTATGACATCACCGCCAAGACCGTGTATCTGCCCGACGGCACCAAGCTCGAGGCGCATTCCGGCCTCGGCTCCAATCTCGACGATCCGCGCTCCTCGAAAGTCCGCATGCGCGGCGTGACGCCGCCGCACATCTACAATCTGAAGCCGCGCGAAGCGCTGTTCCACGGCGTGCCGGCGCTGCGCCTGACGCCGATCGGCGGCGAGAACGCAATTTACGGCCGCGACGGCCTGCTCGCGCACACCTTCATGCTCGGGCCGAACGGCGATTCCAACGGCTGCGTGTCGTTCAAGGACTACTACGCGTTCCTCGACGCCTATCGCAACAAGGGCATCCGCAAGCTTGCGGTGCTGGCGCGGGTCGAGTAAGGCGCGCTTCAGGCCGCCATCGCCTTGCGCAGCGCCATCTCGGTCGCGATCGCGTCCCGCACGGCGGGCCGCGCCTGCATGCGTCCGAGATAGGCCGACAATGACGGCCATTGCGCGATATCGACGCCTGCGGGACGCAGCAGCAACAGGGCCCAGGTGAGATGCGCATCCGCGACGGTGAAGCATCGACCAACGAGGAATTCTCGATCTACAAGACGCGCTGAAGGCACCGACAAGGTCTGCGCGATCCGTGCACGCGGCTTGGCGAGCGAGGCGTCGTCCTTGTACCAGAAGGTCGGAAACAGAAACGCCTTGTGGATCTCGGTCCCGATGAAGCTCAGCCATTCCTGCAGGCGGTAGCGATCAACGTCGCCCGCAGGCGGCGCAAGGCCGCTCTCGGGCTTCACATCGGCGATGTATTGCAGCACCGACGCGCTTTCCGTCAGCCGTTCGCCGTTCTCCAGCACCAGGACCGGCACTGCGCCCTTTGGCGCGATGTCGCGAAAGTCACCGTCGCCTTCCGCGAGCTTCTTGGTCCAGAGATGCACCTGATGATAGCGCGCATCCAGGCCCGCTTCCATCAGCGCCATGCGGCACGCGAGCGAGCAGGCCATCGGCG
Organism: Bradyrhizobium sp. T-1; assembly: GCF_053592855.1. Taxonomy (NCBI): domain Bacteria; kingdom Pseudomonadati; phylum Pseudomonadota; class Alphaproteobacteria; order Hyphomicrobiales; family Nitrobacteraceae; genus Bradyrhizobium; species Bradyrhizobium sp. T-1. The sequence goes on from NZ_CM132115.1 coordinate 3,300,822, forward strand.
AGAAATAGAGTTGCAGCATCGCATTCCTCCGTTATTTCAGCGCATCGCCGCGCGCGATGATCGCGAAGCGGTCGGATAGCTCGGCCAGCGCAACCTCGTGGACGGTCCGGGCGTCCAGCGTGCCCCCGCGCCCGTCCGGAAGATCGCGCGTCGCGCAGGCATCTGCATCGATGGTCGTGCGAAAGCCGAGGTCGAGCGCCGCGCGCGCGGTCGAGCTGACGCACATGTGCGTCATGAAGCCGGCCAGCACGATGTTCTTGCGGTCGGTCGCGTGAAGACCCGCCTTGAGATCGGTACCGGCAAACGAATTGGGCAGCTCCTTCTCGATCACCAGTTCGCCGTCGCGCGGCGTGAGTTCTGCGACGATGGCGCCGCGGTCGGCGCTACGATCGAACAGGCCGCCCGCCTTGCCGCGATGGGCGATATGGATGATCGCAGCTCCCGCTTCGCGGGCCCGCGCCAAGAGCGCAGCCGCGCGCGCGATCGCGGGCCGGGCATTGGGCAAGGCGAGGGGGCCTGCGAGATATTCGTTCTGGATGTCGATCAGCACCAGCGCGGCGTTGGAAAGACGTGGCGGGGTGAGGTCGGCGCCGGCGAGCTGCAGCAGGGTCTTTGCGGTCGTCATGGTTCAGGAATCTCCGAGGCGAGAGCTCCTGCAAACATAGCGCCGGCGCCGCCTGCCGATATGCAGGGATATTGCAGCGGGTGGCTGCGATATTGCAGGCTTGGCGCAGCCGATGTAGCCTCAATCCATGAATTGGGACGACCTCCGTATCATCGCTGCCGTCAGGGACGAGGGCACTTATGCCGGCGCCAGCGTACGCCTGCGCATCGACGAGACCACGGTCGGACGCAGGCTGTCGCGCATTGAGCGCGCGCTCGGCCTGCGCCTGTTCGAGGCCGCCGACGGCGTCCGCAAGCCGACGCGGCAATGCGAGGCGGTGCTGGCGCATGTCGAGGCGATGGCCGCCCACGCCGCCGAGATCGGCCGCGTCGGTGAGAGTTTGGCAGGTCCGGTGGGGCGCCTGCGCATCGCCTCCACCAACACGGTTGCCGAGCAGGTGCTGTCGCCGCGCGCGAGCGATTTCCTGCGCGCCAATCCCGGGCTGACGTTGCAATTCCTGACGTCGAGCGAGAATGTCAAGTTCGCGCGCTGGGAAGCTGATCTCGCCATCCGCCTGCGCAAGCCGGACAAGGGCGACTTTGCGATCTCGAAGCTCGCCGACATCAAACTTTATTATTTTGAACCGGTCGCAACCGAGAGCGAGCCGGTGCTGTGCGCTTATCCGGATGAACTCGGGACCATTCCCGAGATGCAGTTCCTGCGCACCCGGAAAGTCCGGGCGCGCTGCGTCACCGACAATGTCCGTGTCATTCGCAATCTGATCTGCGCGCATCAGAGCGCCGGCGTGTTGCCGGAGTATAGTTGCGCGGACCTGCTCGGCGATCGCCGCCTGCGCGCCACGCTGCTGCCGAAGCGGCGCGACGTCTGGCTGCTCGTGCAAAATCATCTCAAGCGCGACGCCGCAGCGCGCGTGACGATCGACTGGGTGAGGGCGTGTTTCCAGGACATGTCGCGAGAGTGAGGAGATGTCTGGATGTGCTCAGCGCGTCACAGCGCAAGGCGCGTGATGAAATTCTTTCGCTTGCCCCCTTGCAACCCGAACGTGCTTCGTCTATTAGCGCGCTCCTTCGCTAGGCCATGTGTCCGGGCTCTCTGAGATCCCGGCTGGCGCGGGCCGGTTTCCGGTTTCGTGTTCCGCCGAATGAAGGCAAAAGCAGGATGTAGCTCATGGAGAGCGTCGGGCTGAAACCCGAAGGCATCGGTTCGATTCCGGTCTCTTGTCCCACAAAGGATAGCTCAGTTGGGGTAGAGCAGGTGACGTTAAAATCATCGGGTCGCGGGTTCGAATCCCGCTCCAAGCGCTCCGTTTCAGCCTGAAAAGCTGATACCTCTGACGAGGACCGGACGCGCGCTTCAGTCGCAGTCCGGCCGTTTTGCCGCAAGGCTTTCCGTCCGAACCTAGACACTGTGAGACCGGCTTTGCGCCGCGGGTAGATACCGCTTGCGTCGATGCCGGGTGGCTCCGCATGAACGCTCGACACGCGTCGAGCGATCGCGCGCGTGCGCCCGTCATCGCGCAAGCTCAAACCCCGGTCCGCCGATTTCCCGGGAAGCGTCGTCCGCGTCCTCACGTCCTTTGCAATTTGAAAACCTGCTGCATGGCCTACGGGCCGGCGGCAAACGAAGGAGGCGTGTCGTGACGACCCAGAAGACTTGGCATTTGCTGACCACCGCCATCACCGTGAAGGACGGTGAGCGCGCGCTACTCACGCGGAACGGCCAGCTCGAGCGTGTGCTCGCGCCCGGTCGGCATCGGCTGTTCGACCTGCGCAACGAGCTGACGGCCACTGTGTACAACGTCGTGGGTACCGAATTCCCCACGGATCGCTACGCGGTGCTCAAGGCCGCGCGGCCGGATCTTGCCGCCGAGCTGTTCGAGGCGGTCGAGACCGGGGCGGACGAGATTGCGATCGTCAGCCTCGACGGCCGGCCCGTGCATTTGATGACGCCTTGGCAGGTGCGTGTCTACTGGAAGGTCGCAACCCGCATCGATGTCGAGCGCATCGATGTGTCGCACGATCCCCGTGTCGACGCGCGGCACTTGACCATGATCGAGCGCAACCGCTCGACCGTGACGTCGGAGACCGTGGTCGAGAACCACGAGGCGGGCCTGCTCTATGTCGAGGGCCGGCTCGTGGAGCGGCTCGCGCCCGGCCGGCACGCCTTCTGGACCGTCGGCCGCAAGATCGAGGTGAAGCGCCTCGACCTGCGGCCCCAGGCGGTCGAGATCACCGCGCAGGAGATGCTGACCAAGGATCGCATCGCGCTGCGGGTGACGCTGACGGCGTTCCGCCGGATCGTCGATCCCGAGCGCACGGTTGCGACCGTGCCCGACGTGGATGCGTGGCTGTACCGCCTGGTGCAGTTCGCGATCCGCGAGGCGGTCGCGGGCCGGACGCTGGACGAGGTGCTGTCTGCGAAGGCGGCGCTGGATGCGGAGCTGCGCGACTATGTGCGTGCACGCGTCGCGGAGTCCGGTGTCGAGGTGACCGAGCTCGGCGTCAAGGACGTGATCCTGCCCGGCGAGATCCGGGAGCTGGTGAACAAGGTGGTGGAGGCGGAGCGGGTCGCCAAGGCGAACCTGATCCGCCGGCAGGAGGAGACGGCGGCGACGCGGTCGCTCCTGAACACCGCCCGCCTGATGGAGGAGAACCCCCTGCTGCTTCGGCTCAAGGAGCTGGAGTCGCTGGAGCGGCTGGTCGAGAAGGTCGGCCGCATCGACCTCCATGCCACGAGCGGTGAGGGCCTCGATGCCCTCCTGACCCGGCTCGTGCGCCTCAAGGCGCCCGAGAGCGCGTAAACAGAAGGGCCGCCCACGGGCGGCCCTTCACGCTTCTACCAGCCGTAGCGCAGCGTCGCCGTTCCGGAGTAGGCGTTGCCGCGACCGAACAGCTCGGCATCGGCCTTCGCAGCGAGCGAGAAGCCGCGTGCGAAGCGCAATTCGCTGCCGAGCGAGACGAGTGCCGCATCGCGAACCGGTGCAGCGCCGGTCACGGTGAGCTCCGTTCCCGGCAGCACCTGGAAGGCTGCCGTTGACGTGATCCGGTCGGAGTAATCGTGCAGCCAGGCTGCGCGGCCGCGCAGGATCAGCTCGGCGCCGCCGTCCAGCAGGAAGCGGCTGTCGAAACGCGATCCGAGCTCGCTGCGAACCTGCGTCGAGGTTTGTGCCGCGTAGGCGAGGGCAAAGCCGCCGGCACCGGCGACGCCGGTCTCGGTGTAGGCGGGCGTGTGAAAGCTCTGGGCCTGTCCGGCGACATAGGGCGTGATGCCGAAATTCATCAGCGCGATGCGATAACCGGCCTCGATGCGGCCGCCGTAGTTTTGCGCCTTGAAGCTGGCGTCCAGCCGATCGAAGGCGCCCGGCAGCATCACGGTGCGATTTGTGCTGAGGTCGTGCCAGCCATAGACGGCTGCCGCCGACACGTAACCATTGCCGAGCTGCGTCGAGGAATAGAGCCCGGCCTGGAACGTCTCGCCGCGGCCCGAGCCGAGCGTGTCCACACCCCAATTGGTGAAGCCGCCCGAGATCGCGGCGCCGATGACGGTGTTCGCGGAGACGCGATAGTCGACACCGGCCGCGCCGCCGCCATTGCGTGCGTCGAGCGCATGGCTGCCGATCACCGTGTCGGCGCTGCGCCTGGCCTGCGCGCCATAGGCCGCAGCCCAGGTGCCCCAGCGTCGCTCGACCGTGTCGAGCGCCGACGCCATGCCCATGGCGTTGTTGGCGGCCGCAACTGCCAGCGGAAGCGCGGGCTCCGATGCATAGCCAATCGCGCGCGGCCGTGCTGGTCCTTCGCCGAGCTGGGTTTCCAGGAACGGATCCAGCATCATGTTGAGGAATGAATCCGTCAGGCGAAATCCTGCGGCCGGTGCACCGGTCGCGACTTCGCCGGAGATCTGATCGAGGCCGTTTCCGAGCGACGTGCCGTTCAGGCCGAACAGCGGGATAAATTGCGCTGGCAGCCCGTTGCCGGCGTTGAAATAATTGTTCAGCGACGTCGCCACGGCGGACTGGTTTGTGGTCAGGGCTGTGCTGATGCTGCCGCCGCCACCACCTCCGGTCCCGCCGCCACCACCTCCGCCGCCTCCGGTCCCGCCACCTCCGCCTCCGCCGCCACCACCACCGGTGCCGCCAAGCGTCGCGATGAGGTCGAGCTTCGCATCGGTTGCGTTATAGGACAGGCTGGCCGTGAAGCCCGATGGCAGCCCGATCGTGTTCAGGGTCGCAAACGTGCCGGAGCGTCCGCCCGACGAGAGCAGCGTATAGGATTTCGCAACATAGTTGCCCGGCATGAAGGTCGCCTGCACGGTGCCCGCCAGGCTGGCCGTGCCACTCACGGACGTCTTGTCGGAAGTCGCAGGGGTGACGTCGACCATATAGACGCCGCTGCTCGTCTGGATGAAATTGCCGGTGAGGTTCGTGGTCATCACCGTTCCGGCACCGCCGGGCGCATAGCTGCCCTTGTTGGTGAAACTGTTGCCGGTGCCGACCGCGACCAGCGTGCCGGAATTGAGCAGGCCCGTGCTCTGGTTGGTGAGACTGTTGGTGCCGCCGCCGAGATCGACCTGACCGGTGATCGTGCCGAGATTGCTCACGGTCTCGTTGCCGGTTCCGCCGAGCACGGCGTAGCCGTTGACGCCGGTGAGCGTCGAGATGTTGCCGGTCGCCGAATTGGTCAGGCTGTTGGCGGAGCCGCCGGAGAACGCGACACCGGTGCTGCCGACGACGCTGGCGTTGGTGGTCGCGAGGATCGCGCCCGTGCCGGCGGTGCTCGCGCTGATGCCGAAGGAGCCAGCCCTGATCGCGCCGTTCGCGGTGATGACGGTGTTGTAGTTGTTCGCGGCGTTGCCGATCGTGGAGACGACGCCCATCGTGTCGGCGTAGATCTTGCCGGAGATGATGTTGATGCTGCCGGTGGCTCCCGTCAGGTTCGATGCGACGATACCGCTGCCGCCGACCGATTGAGCGACGCCGGGACCGCCGGGGCCACCGATCTGGCCGCCCGTCATGGCGACGTTGACGCTGAAGGCGCCAAGCGCGGCCGCGCGCAGGCCGTCGCCGCCGCTCTGGATCGTGCCTGATGTCATGACGATATTCGTGTAGCCGCCGGTGGCGCCCGCGGTCACGCCGCGGCCGTTGATGTTGGTGCCGGCGTTGATGTCGGCGTTGACATTGACGGTGACCGAGCCGGTTCCCGTGCTCGTCGCGCTGACGCCGATGGCGTCGTTGACCAGTGCCGTGACGGGAGCGTTGACGTTGACGGTGACGTTGCCTCTGCCGGCATGGTTCGCGACAACGGCGCCCTGGTTGATGGCGACCGGAGCCGTGGTGACGACGACAGCTCCGTTGACGTCGACCTTGATGTTACCGAGGCCCGAAGTGTTGGTGTTCCCCGCAAAGATGCCGGTGTATTTCGCAAAGATCTGGCCCGACGTGACGGACACGTCGCCGAAGGCGCCGGCGCTCTGCGCAAAAATGCCGATGTTGCCGGCGGGCGCCGCCGCCGACGCCCCGAGCGAACCGCCGGTCATGTTGACCGTGACGCCGCCATTGAGGTTCGAGTGGGCTTCGATTGCGGCGGTGTTTCCGCTCACCGTCCCGCCGGTCATGTTGATGGTGGTCAGGCCGTTGACGCCGAAGGCCGCGATCGCGCCGAAGAACACGCCGGCGCCGGTCACGTCATTGGCGATGTTCAGCGTGGTGACGCCGCTGCCTGTGGTTTGCGTATAGATGCCGGACCCAAAGCCAGAGGAGATCTTGCCGGTGCCGTTGAAGGTGATGTCGCCCGCGGCGTTGGCGATGTAGAGTCCGATATTGTTGCTGCCGCCGGCCACCGTTCCCGAGCCGCCATAGGTGATCGCACCGCCATTGCCGTCGAGTTGCAGGGCACCGGTCGTCACGCCGGCAAGGGGGACGCTGACCGCGCCGTTGTTGGTCATGTAGATGGTGTGCGGTGTCGTGCCTGCCGCCTTCAACTCGAACCCCGCGCCGGCGACGATGACCCCGGAGCCGAGCCCGGTCGGAATGGTGCCGACGAGGTTGGCATCGAATGACTGGATGCGATCGTCGGTATTGGTATTGGCGCTGGATGTGTTGGTGGTGTTCGTCGTGGCGGTGTCGGACGCGCAGTTGATGGTGACCGTCGTCGTGCCATTGGCGACGCAGGCCATGGCCTGCGTCATGCCGAGGAACGGGACGGTCAGAAGCGTCGAAGAGGCCAGCAGCGAGGATCGATACGCAGACAGGAGTTTCACGTCTCACCCAGAATTAGCAAGTGAATCAAGTCACTTGGCCAATTTGCATGGGCTGCCGGGGCTGTCTTGTTCTGGACTAGACTGGATTTGGACTAGGGCCGCCTCGTGCCGATTTGGCCGGCTTGTCGCCTTTCTGCCACGGGACGGGGCGCTCTCGGGGGCATGAAGGCGAGGGGAGATTATTGCTTGAACCCTTTTGCCGCGGGCCGGACAAATGTGAGGGCTTGAATGGGCGATCGGGGCTAGGTTTGACGATCCAGAAATTTGCGGTTTCGACGGATGGGCATTCAACCCATCACGACGAGGAGGCGCGCTTCAGGCTCTGGCAGGAGACCTATTGCGGGCGGATCGACGACCTCAAGAGGTTGTCGAGCGATCCCTTCACCGGCCACTGGAGCTTTACCCGCATCGGTGATTTCGGCATGTGCCGGTTTCGCGGCACGCCACATGCGGGGCAGCGCGAAACCCAGCAGATCGCGACGTCAGGCGACGAGAAGCTCAGCATCGGCTTCAACCTCGCAAAGACCACGCATCGGTTTTTCCAGCGCGGCAGAGAGACCGTCGTGCCGGACTCGCAACCGCTGCTCTATCGTGCCGACGAGGCCTACGGCTATGTCGGCGCCAGCGATTATGTCGTGATGGCGTTTCCCCGGCGCATGCTCGGTGCGCTCGGTGCCCGCGCCGAGGCGCTCGTCGGCCGTTCGCTCGACGGGGAGCTGCCGGCGCTGCGGCATCTTCGCCGCTATCTCTGCCTGCTGGACGAGCCCGATATGGCGACCGACGATCCGGCGCTGGCCGATCACGTGCTCGACACGGTCGAGGATCTGGTGGTGCTGGCACTCGGCGCCTCCGGCGATGCGCAAGTGATGGCGCAGATGCGCGGCATGCGCTCGGCGCGCCATGCCGAGATCACTGCGTTGATCGCAAGAGGCTTTGCCGATCCCGCCTTCTCGGTGCAGCGCCTTGCCACGACGATCGGCGTGTCGCCGGGCTATATCCAGAAGCTGCTGCACGAGAGCGGGCAAAGCTTCACCGAGCGCGTGCTTGAGCTCAGGCTGGCCAAGGCCCGCGCCATGCTGGCAGACCGGCGCAACGACGCCCTCAAGGTCAGCGACATCGCGCTCGCCTGCGGCTTCAGCGACATCTCCTATTTCAACCGCAGCTTCCGCCGCCGCTTCGGCAGCGCGCCGAACGATTTTCGGAGCCGCTGACCGACTTGCACGGGATGCATCCGGCGACTGCCGCCGCGGAGACGGGTTGAACGTAGGCCGACAACCGGACGACCAAGTCATGCAGGTCCGGGATTGCGCGCGCCCACAGGTTGCGCAATCCTGTGGCGGCGATAGTCTCCGGCGGGGCAGGCGATGACCACTCTTGAGAGCACCATCCGGCCGCGGGCCAAATCCAGCGAATGGAGAGCGATCGTCATCCTGATCCTGCTGGTCCCCGTGCTGTGGTCGCCGCTGATCCTGTTTCGCTACGTGCTGTTTCAGCCGTTCAACATTCCGTCCGGCTCGATGATGCCGACGCTCGTCGTCGGTGACTACGTCTTCGCTGCCAAATACACCTATGGTTACGGCCGCTATTCTTTTCCCTTTGCGCCGTCATTCATCTCCGGCCGTTTCCGTGCCGCCGATCCCGCCTACGGCGACGTCGTCATATTCCGCTCGCCGAGGGACACGAAGACCGATTACGTCAAGCGCGTCGTGGGCCTGCCCGGCGATCGCATCCAGATGCGGCAGGGGCAGCTCTTCCTCAACGACAAGCCGGTCACGCGCGTCGCGCTGAAGGACGTGTCCGCGAGCGCCGCCTGCGGCGGCGAGGTCGGTGCAAGGGCCAAGCGCTGGCGCGAGACCATGCCGAATGGGGCGAGCTATATCACCTATGACTGTGTCGACAACGGCTTTGCCGACAACACCGAAGTCTACACCGTACCTCCAGGCCACTTCTTTGCGATGGGCGACAACCGCGACAACTCGACCGACAGCCGCTTCATGTCTGTGATGGGCTTCATCCCGATGGACAATCTCGTCGGCAAGGTGACGCGGATCTTCTGGTCGCTCGACTCCAGAGGCGGTCTGCGCCCGGACCGGATGGGGAAGGTGGGGTGAGGGCGCCCGTGGTCCCGGGCCCGTCTGTCCTGCCGTCATTCCGGGGCGGCGCGAAGCGCCGAGCCCGGAATGCATCGATCTGCAAGCTTAGACCGTGATTTGTGGATATAAATCGATCCACTGCGGATTCTGCTTCTCAATGAGCCGGATCTTCCAATCGCGGCGCCATTTTTTGAGTTCCTTCTCGCGGGTGATGGCGGTCACCGGATCATCGTAGATCTCGTACCAGGCCAGTTTGTCGACGGAATATTTCTTACTGAAGCGCTCCGCGCCGCCCCGGAATGACGAGAGAAGAATACTGCCATAGAGTGCATCGTTGAATAACAAAAACCCCGGCATCGCTGCCGGGGTTTCGTAGTTCTTGAGGTGGTTGGACTTAGAAGTCCATGCCGCCCATGCCGCCGCCCGGGGGCATCGCGGGACCTGCGCCGCCCTTCTTGGGCAGCTCGGCGACCATGGCTTCCGTGGTGATCAGCAGCGCCGCAACCGAAGCTGCGTTCTGGATCGCGGTGCGGACCACCTTGGTCGGGTCGATGATGCCCTTCTTGACGAGGTCGGCATATTCGCCGGTCTGGGAGTCGAAGCCGTAAGCGTAGGCCTTGTTCTCCAGGATCTTGCCGACGATCACCGAGCCGTCTTCACCGGCGTTGATCGCGATCTGGCGAGCGGGAGCCGACAGAGCCTTGCGAACGATCTCGACGCCGGTCTTCTGGTCGTCGTTCTTGGTGCGCAGGCCCTTGAGCTGCTCGGAAGCACGGAGCAGGGCGACGCCGCCGCCCGGGACGATGCCTTCCTCGACAGCCGCGCGGGTCGCATGCATCGCGTCATCAACGCGATCCTTGCGCTCCTTCACCTCGACCTCGGTCGCGCCGCCGACGCGGATCACCGCGACGCCGCCAGCGAGCTTGGCGAGACGCTCCTGGAGCTTCTCGCGGTCGTAGTCCGAGGTGGTTTCCTCGATCTGCGCCTTGATCTGGGCCACGCGCGCCTCGATGTCGGCTTTCTTGCCGGCGCCGTTGACGATCGTGGTGTTCTCCTTGTCGATCATCACCTTCTTGGCGCGACCGAGCATGTTGAGCGTGACGTTCTCGAGCTTGATGCCGAGATCTTCCGAGATCGCCTGGCCGCCGGTCAGGATCGCGATGTCCTGCAGCATGGCCTTGCGGCGATCGCCGAAGCCCGGAGCCTTGACGGCCGCGACCTTCAGGCCGCCGCGGAGGCGGTTCACGACCAGGGTCGCGAGCGCTTCACCTTCGACGTCCTCGGCGACGATGACCAGCGGCTTGCCGGTCTGCACCACGGCCTCGAGCAGCGGCAGCAGCTCGTTCAGCGAGGAGAGCTTCTTCTCGTTGATGAGGATGTAGGCGTCGTCCATCTCAACGCGCATCTTGTCGGCGTTGGTGACGAAGTAGGGCGAGATGTAGCCGCGGTCGAACTGCATGCCCTCGACGACGTCGAGCTCGGTCTCGAGCGACTTGGCTTCCTCGACGGTGATGACACCCTCGTTGCCGACCTTCTTCATGGCGTCGGAGAGGAACTTGCCGATCTCCTGGTCGCCGTTGGCCGAGATGGTGCCGACCTGGGCGATTTCGTCGTTCGAGGTGACCTTCTTGGAGTTCTTCTGCAGGTCCGCAACGACGGCTTCGACCGCGAGGTCGATACCGCGCTTGAGGTCCATCGGGTTCATGCCGGCGGCAACCGACTTGGCGCCTTCCTTCACGATCGCCTGGGCGAGCACGGTGGCGGTGGTGGTGCCGTCGCCGGCCGCGTCAGCGGACTTGGAGGCGACTTCGCGCACCATCTGGGCGCCCATGTTCTCGAACTTGTCCTCGAGCTCGATCTCCTTGGCGACGGTGACGCCGTCCTTGGTGATGCGGGGAGCGCCGAACGACTTGTCGAGCACGACGTTGCGGCCCTTCGGACCGAGCGTGACCTTCACCGCGTTGGCGAGAACGTCGACGCCGCGCAGCATCTTGTCGCGCGCTTCAACCGAGAATTTGACTTCTTTGGCTGCCATCTGGATTTTTTCCTTGAGATGTATGACTGGAGGGAGAGGGGGGCGCTTAGGCCGCCTTCTTCTTGGAAGCGGGGACGTCGAGAACGCCCATGATGTCGCTTTCCTTCATGATCAGCAGATCCTGGCTGTCGATCTTGACTTCGGTGCCGGACCACTTGCCGAACAGCACGCGGTCGCCGACCTTGAGGTCGATCGGGATCAGCTTGCCGGCTTCGTCGCGGCCACCCGGGCCGACGGCGACGACTTCACCCTGGGAGGGCTTTTCCTTGGCAGTGTCGGGGATGATGATGCCGCCGGCGGTCTTCTCTTCTGCGTCGATGCGCTTGACCACGACGCGGTCGTGAAGCGGACGGAATTTCATGCAGCTCTCCTAAGCATTTGCACGAGTTGATGATTTCAACGTGTTAGCAATCTGTGCCAGCGAGTGCCAGCACAGGCCGAGCTGAGATAGGACAGGAATTTTGCGGGGGCAAGGGCTTCTAGCAGAAAATTCGGCACTCTGAAGGCCCAAGTGCCAAATCTCTTTACCATCGTTAACCGAATGGCCGGACCGTATTAGCACGGAGCCGGCACTGCTGCTAACGCATTGAATTTCAACAGCTTGTTAAACTTTTGGGCTTGAGATGGGTTGTCAGTTTGCGTCACATTTCTATCATGTGAGCGCATCGTCGCCGGGTGGCTCGTCAAGAAGCGTACCGGACCAAGCCACCCCCTGAATGCGCTCCTGCAAAGGAGGTTGGCATGGGACTGCGGGTTGGGGGCGTTTCCGAGGACTTCCGGAAACAGATGCTGGGCTACGGGCTGACGACCGCCCAAATTCTCTACCGGATGCCGGATCATCCCTCGCTGCTTCAGACCTATGTCTGGCAGAACTACGACATGTTTCCGAAATTCCCCGCGCTTACCGACTTCCTGGCGTTCTGGCAGGAAAAGCTCGACGGTCCGCTGCATTCGGTGACGGTGGCGCATTCGAAGCTCATCAAGCCGGCCGAACTCCGCGCCGTGGACGGTGTGTTCCGGTTGAATTGAGATAGAGCACCGGTTCTCGTAGCGAGCGCAGCTCTCGTAGGGGGGGGCAAGGGCGCCCGCACTTCGCGCGCCGTGCCCACGATCTCTTCGCGATCGGATCTGGCAATGGTGGGCACGCTTGGCTTTGCCCACCCTACGAGATCTGTTTCCGTGTTAGCCTCTCCCATAACAACATCGGGAGACGGCTCATGGCCAAGAAAACAAGCAAAAAAGCAAAATCGCGTAGCGCGGTCCAGACCGCGGCGAAGAAGCGGAGCGGCGCCAAGTCCGCCGCGCGATCCTCCGCACGCAAGGCGGTGAAGGCGAAGGCGCGCCCGACAACGGCAAAAACCTCGGCAAAAAAGCCGGCGCGCCCGAAGCAGCGCATCGCCATCAGCCATCACCGCGAGGAAGACTTCAAGGCCGACGGCCTGCGCGCTTACGCCAAATACCGCGACCTCGGCATCGCCGCTGCCAGTCACGGCCTCGCGCAAGCCCATGTGATCCGCCTGCAGGGCCCCTGCGATCCCGCCGAAGTCTCAAAACTGCACTTCCACGACGTCGACTTCCAGATGGTCTACGTGCTCAAGGGCTGGGTGAAGACCTACATGGACGGGCAGGGCGAGACCTTGATGCAGCAAGGCAGCGCCTGGACCCAGCCGCCCAAGATCAAGCACATGATTTTGGATTATTCGGATGATGTCGAACTGCTGGAGGTGATCCTGCCGGCGGAGTTTCGGACGGTGGAATTGAAGGCGTAGCTTGTCGTCATTCCGGGACGCGCGCAGCGCGAGTTACGGTGCGCAATTGCGCACCTGAGAATCCATCGAACGGCAATACGTGTGACGAAATGGATTCCGGGCTCGCGACTTCGTCGCGCCCCGGAATGACATTCCGCAATCTCTAAAATGCGCTCGATCCGGGAAACCGGGCAACTACCAGTCAGATGGTTTTCGCCGCCTGCAGGGTGGCCGCTAACCCGTCGAAAAGATTCCTCGCGTCAACTCAAGGCTGTGAACATGCGGGAATGCCTTCATGGCGACTTTTGGCCGACGCGGCGTCGTAGCGCCAACCTCAAGAGCCTCGTTTCAACCGGCCGTCGCGCCGGCCGCTCCCGTTGTCATGCGCGACGACGATGGGCCCGCGTCCAGTGAGGGTTCGCTCTTTCGCGACAACAAGCTTCTCTCCGATATCCCTTTCCTCACCATCGGCTTGATCTTCGGTCTGTTTCTGATCTTCGCGCTGCAACGCAATCTGGCCATCGATATTGCGCGGGACGGCTCCCTCGATGTCCGCTCGCTGATCGCTTATGGCGCGACCAGCTACGATCTGGTTGTCGGAAGAGGAGAGTGGTGGCGGATCGGCCTTGCGCCGCTTCTGCATGGCAGCGATTGGCACCTCATAGGCAACTGCATTGCGCTGTTCATCGTCGGAGTCCGGTTGGAGCCTCTGATCGGCCGTGGCTGGTTTTCGCTGATCTTTGTTGCCAGTGCGCTGGTCGGCGAGGCGGGCTCGCTCCTGGGCAATGCCCATGGCGTGCCAGGCGTCGGTGCGTCAGGCGCCATTACCGGGCTCATCGCCGCGCTGTTTGTCGCGAGCTTCGATCCCGAAGCGGACGCAGATCTAACCATCTCGCGACTGAAGACGTCGCTCTTCTTCGGTGTTCCCGCACTGCTGCCGCTTGCCTTTGGCGCCTCCGGCAACACCGATTATTTTGCCCATGCGGGTGGTGCGTTGGCCGGCGGCGCGCTTGCCCTCATGCCGTGGCTCGTCTTCTGGTCGTATGACAGCCTGCCGCGGAGCGCGAGCATGACGTTGCTCGCAGGCTGCGCCGGATCTCTGATCTGCACGGGCTTCGCCGCTGCGCATTATCGGTCCTACATGGCCGATGCCAGGCAGTTTATCCGCGCGTCGGAAATGCCGGCGAATACGCGCGAGATGGCCAGCCGTTCGCTCGATCTGGTCACGCGCTACCCCAGGGATCCGCGGGCTCATCTGTTCCGTGCGATCTTCTTCGTTGAACAAAACAGCCTCAATTCCGCTGAGACCGAAGTGCAAACCGTCATCTCGCTTGCCGCGTCGGATGTCGCGGGCGGGCCGGTGCGATCAGCGGCGCAGGCCGTGCTGGCGCAGTTGCTGTTCGCGCGAGGACGGTCCAGCGAGGCGAAAGCCATGGCGGTCGAACCGTGCCGCGCCAAGCTGGGCGAGGTGCGTCGCATGTTGGACAAGACGAAGTTGTGCGGCTGACGGTGTCATTCCGGGCTCGCGCTGTGCGCGCCGCGGAACGACGAGCAGAGAGTGCTTACGTCAACACCCCCACGATCGCGCCCATCAGACACGTCGTCAGCGTCCCCGACACGATCGACTTCAGCCCCAGCGCATTGATCTCGTCGCGCCGCTCCGGCGCCATCACCCCTAAGCCGCCGATCATGATGCCGAGGCTGGCGAAATTGGCGAAGCCGCACATCGCGTAGAGCATGATGAGGCGCGAGCGCGGATCGAGCGTATCGGGCGGGAGCTTCGAGAAGTCGACATAGGCGATCAGCTCGTTGAGCACGGTCTTGGTGCCCATCAGGCCGCCGGCGGTCACCGCCTGATCCCACGGCAGTCCCATCAGCCAGCACACCGGCGCCATCAGGAGACCGAGCACGCGCTGCAGCGAGATCGCGGCGCCGCCGAAATTGGGCAGCAAGCCGAGGATCGCATTGACGAGATAGACCAGCGCCACCAGCACCAAGAGCATGGCGACGATGTTGATCAGCAGCTCGATGCCCGCGCTCGTACCTTTCACGATCGCATCCATCGTGCCGGAGACTGCCATCTCGGGGTCCTCCAGCGAGCCGCCGGTGCGCTTGTCGGAGGTTTCAGGGATCATGATCAGGCTGACGAGGATCGCGGCCGGTGCGCCCAGCACCGAGGCGATGACGAAATGCGCGGCTGCGTCAGGAATGAGGGGCGCCAGCAGCGTCGCATAGAGCACCAGCACCGTGCCGGCGATGCCGGCCATGCCGCCGGTCATCACCAGAAACAATTCGCTGCGGCTCATCTGCGTCAGGTACGGCCGTACGAACAGCGGTGCCTCGACCATGCCGAGGAAGATGTTGGCGGCGGTCGAGAGCCCGACCGCGCCGCCGACCCCGAGCGTGCGTTCGAGCAGCCAGGCCATGCCCCGCACGATCGGCGGCAGCACGCGCCAATAGAACAGCAGCGTCGTCAGCACGCTCATGACCAGCACGATCGGCAGCGCCTGGAACGCCAGGATGAAATCCGCGCCGGGCGCCTTCAGGTCGAAGGGCAGGGGGCCGCCGCCGACATAGCCGAACACGAAGGACGAGCCGGCGCGCGAGGCCGCCGAGATGGCGCCGACCGCGTCGTTGATGGCGCCGAAAGCGTGGGCCACGATCGGCACCTTCAGGAGCACGATCGCAGTGGCGAAGGTGACAACGAGGCCGACCAGCGCCTGGCGCAACGAGACTGCGCGGCGATTCTCCGCCAGCGCGAAGGCGATCAGCAGCAATGCGAAAACGCCGAGTGTCGATTGCAGCCGTAGCATGATGTCCCCAATCCCCCAATGATTATGGCCGCGCGTGCGTTGCAAACGCAATGCCGAGAATGTTGCTGGTGGCCGTGCTGTTGACAAGCTCGCCTGCGTCGGCCACGCGGGTCGGATCGACAGGGGCCTATTTTCCGAGCGTGACCGAACAGGCGATGCCAGAAGAGCCAGTATCCGTCAGTCCGCCGGCCAGCGCCGGTGAGCTTCTCCGCCATCGCGCCTTCCTGTTCTTCCTGCTTTCGCGCAGCCTGTCGCGCTTCTCCAGCCAGATCGCGGCGGTGGCGATTGGCTGGCAGATCTACGACCTCACGGGCTCGGCCTTCGACCTCGGCATGGTCGGGCTGGTGCAATTTGCGCCCACCGCGCTGCTCGTCTTCGTCGCCGGCCACGCCGCCGACCGCTACGAGCGCAAGCGCGTGGTCCAGCTCTGCCAGCTCGTGGAAGCCGCGACCGCGCTCTATCTCGCCGTCATCACCTATCTCGGCCTGGTCAGCGAGGTGCAGATTTTCGTGGCGACCTTCGTGCTCGGCATTGCCGGCGCCTTCGAGAGCCCGACCACCGCGGCGCTGCTGCCGCTGATCGCGCCGCAAGGCTCGCTGCAGCGCGCGACAGCGGTTGCGAGCGGCGCAGGCCAGGTCGCGACCATCACCGGGCCTGCGCTCGGCGGCTTTGCCTACGCGATCGCGCCACATCTCGCCTATGCCGTCATGCTGCTGTTCTGGATTCTTGGGATGATCCTGACCGGATTCATCCAGCCGCGCCCGCAGGCGGTCGCCAAGGACATGGACGACGCGGACAACATCTTTGCCGGTGTCCGTTTCATCCGCAGCAATCCGGCGATCCTCGGCACCATCTCGCTCGACCTGTTCGCGGTGCTGTTCGGCGGCGTCACCGCACTATTGCCGATCTATGCCCGCGACATCCTCCAGGCCGGCCCGGTCGGGCTCGGCGTGCTGCGCGCGGCGCCGGCGGTCGGCGCACTGCTGATGACCATGGTGCTGGCGCGTCACGCCATCACGCGTCATGTGGGTTTGCGCATGTTCCAGGCGGTGATCGTGTTCGGAATCGCCACGATCGTGTTCGCGCTGTCGTCCTGGATGTGGCTGTCGGTGCTGTCGCTCGCCGTTCTCGGCGCAGCCGACACGATCAGTGTCGTGATCCGCTTCTCGCTGGTGCAGCTCTCGACGCCCGACGAGATGCGCGGCCGCGTCGGCGCGGTGAACTTCCTCTTCATCAACGCCTCGAACCAGCTCGGCCAGTTCGAAAGCGGCCTGACGGCCGCCCTGTTCGGCGCCATGCCCGCCGCCGTGCTCGGCGGCGTCTGCACGGTTGCGGTGGCGCTATTGTGGATGAAGCTGTTCCCCAGCCTGCGCCAGGTGGAGAGCCTGGAGTAGGGGGCTTCTTCACCTCGCCCCGCTTGCGGGGAGAGGTCGGAATGCGCGCGTAGCCCGGATTCCGGGTGAGGGGAGTCTCCGCACCCTGGCAGCAGCAGGCGCCTCTCGACGCCTACTGTGCATGGGGTTGTTTTCGCAGTTTTGAGTTCAGCCCCGACCCACGAACGGCATCTTGGTCGCCATCACCGTCATGGTCAGCACGTTGGCGTCGAGCGGCAGGCCGGCCATGTAGGCGACGGCATCGCCGACGGCCTTTGCATCCATGCGCGGCTCGTGCTTGGTGGTGCCGTCGGGTTGCAGCACGCCGGGGCCGTTGACCATGCGGTCGGTCATCGGGGTCGCGGCATTGCCGATATCGACCTGTCCAACCGCGATGTCGTACATGCGGCCGTCGAGGTTGCTAGCCTTGGTCAGGCCCGTGATGGCGTGCTTGGTCGAGGTGTAGGCCGCCGAGAACGGCCGCGGCGCGTGTGCCGAGATCGAGCCGTTGTTGATGATGCGGCCGCCGCGCGGGCTTTGGTCCTTCATGATACGGAAGGCATGCTGGGTGCAGAGGAACGGGCCGGTGAGGTTGGTGTTCACCACGGCCTGCCACTGCTCGAGGCTGAGGTCCTCGAAGTTGACGGCGGGCGCGCCCATGCCGGCATTGTTGAAGAGCACGTCGAGGCGGCCATAGGTCGCCTTCACCTTGTCGAACAGCGCCGCAATGGAGTCCGGCTTGGTCATGTCGGCGGTGACGCACAGGCTCTTGCCCGCGGGCCCGAGCTTTGCGGTCTCCTCGAGCATCTCCATCCGGCGCCCGACCAGCACCACGGTGAAGCCGGTGTTCATCAGCGCCAGTGCGGCGGCGCGCCCGACTCCGGTGCCGGCGCCCGTCACCAATGCGATCTTTTTCGCTTCACTCATCGTTTCCTGCCTTTTCTTCAGTTGTCAGGTTTTGGGTTCTTTTTCGTTCTTGTAGGGCGGCCGCGGAATGTTCTGATGCGCGGCGCGCAAGGCCGCCGACCAGCGCGAGCGCAGGTCGTGGAAATAGGGCTCGCCCGCCTCGATGCGGTGGTTGAGATCGGCATCGCAGGCATCGCTACGCACCACCAGCACGTCGATCGGCAGGCCGACGCCGAGGTTGGAGCGCATCGTCGAGTCCATCGAGATCAGGCCGGTCTTCAGCGCCTCGTAGAGCTCGACATCATAATGCATGGCGCGGTCGAGCACCGGCTTGCCGTATTTGTGCTCGCCGATCTGCAGGTACGGCGTATCGGTCGTGCACTCGATGAAATTGCCGGCGGTGTAGACCATGAACAGGCGCATCCGCGCGCCCTTGATCTGGCCGCCGAACAGGAAGGAGACGTCGAAGGACACGTCCTCGGACTTCAGCGCCGGGCCTTCGGTCGCATGCACGGCGCGGATGGCCCGGCCGATGCGCTGGGCGGCCTGGAACATGGTCGGCGCGTTCATCAGCGTCTCGACCTCACCCGTGTTGGGGTCTTCCAGGCCCTCGGTTAGCGTCGACAGCACCGACTGGCTGATGGCGAGATTGCCCGCGCTGGCGATCGCCATGATGCGGTCGCCGGGTTTGGAGAAGATGTGCAGCTTGCGGAAGGTCGAGACATTGTCGAGGCCGGCATTGGTGCGGGTGTCGGCGATCATCACCAGACCGTCCCGAACCAGGATTCCGCAACAATAGGTCATTTCCAGTCCCCGAACGCGTTTGCGCGGAATTACTAGCCAATTTCGGAGGCCGCTCCAACCCCCGATTGGCGGTGGAGAGCCTTACGATAAGGAAGGGGAAGGAACGCGGGCGCCGTTCAGCTCTGCCGCTGCGACTGCGATTGCGACTGCCCGCCGCGGCCGGCCTGCTCGACCTGGACCGCGACCGTCAGCGTCTCCGCGCCGCCGCCATAGCGGGTGCCGCGCACGGGAGCCGCGCCGAGATAATCGAGCCCGATCGCAACGCGGACATGGGCGTCGGTGGTGCAGATGGAGTTGGCGGGATCGAAGCCGACCCAGCCGAGATCGGGGACAAAGGCTTCCGCCCAGGCATGCCCGGCATCCTGATGAACGGTGCCGTCGGAGCGCAAAAACTGGCCGGAGACGAAGCGCGCCGGCACGCCCCCGGCGCGGGCGCAGGCGATGAAGATATGCGCGTAGTCCTGACAGACGCCGCGCTTGAGCGTGAACGCTTCGGCTGCCGAGGTGCCGCTATTGGTGGGATCCTCGTCGAAGGTCATGTGGTCGCTGATTTGCGACATCAGCGTGTGCAGGAAGCCGAGCGTATCGCTCTCGGCCTCGTTGCGCAGCTGCCGCGCGACCGCTGACATCGCCGGGTTCACGGAGGTGAGGTCGGTGGGGCGCAGGAACATGCCGGCCGGAAAACGCTCGTCGGCGCCGCGCAGCACGCCGCCGGTATCGTGGGTCTCGATCAGCCCCTCGGCGGTGATCTTGATGTCGCTGACAGGGCCGCAGGACAGCACATGGGTCACGTTGCCGAACGCATCTTCGTGCATGTCGAGCTTGGTGTCGGTCGACACGTCGATCTGCCATTCCGCCACGTATTGTCCGTCATGGCTGCACGGCGTCATGCGCAGGATCTGGATCACGCTCGTGGCCTGCGGCTCGTAGCGATAGGTCGTGGTGTGCAGGATTCGCAGGCGCATGGTGGACCGTTGTGTTTTACGTCGTCATTCCGGGGCGGCTCGAAGAGCCGAACTCTGGTGCGCAATTGCGCACCTGAGAATCTCGAGGTTCCACAATTCGCAATTGCGAATTGGGGTTCGCCTGTTGTGCGCCCCCGAACGACAGCGTGGGTCAGATCAAATACTGCTTCGTGATGATTTCGCCCAGCCTGGAATTGTCGGCGATGAACTCCTGAATGAATTCATGCACGCCATGCTGGAAAATGTCGTTCATATTGCTGTGTTCCAGCCGGTTGCGAATGCCACGGGCGTGGCGTTGGGCCGGGCCCTGGCGGCCATAGGCGACGCCGATCTGGTCGAGGTTCCGGACGAGATTGTCGTAGCAGCTCGCCAGCGAGCGCGGCAGCGTGCCGTTGAGGATGAGCAGATCCGCGACCAGCCAAGGCTTCAGCGTCTCGCGGTAGACCCAGTGATAGGCCGTCAGCGCCGACACCGAGCGCAGGATCGAGCTCCATTGATAGAAGTCGAGCGGGCCGCCGACGTGCTCCTCCTCGGGCAGCAGCACGTGATACTTCACGTCGAGAATGCGTGCCGTGTTGTCGGCGCGCTCCAGATGCAGGCCGAGGCGCGAGAACCAATAGGCATCGTTGCGCAGCATGGTCCGGTAGGCTGAGCCGTCGAAGCGCAGCGAGGTCTCCTGCACGAAGCGCAGGAATTTTGCGAGGTCCTCGCGGGTCGAGGTGCCCTTGCTCCACACGGCCTGAAGCTCGATCCAGGCCGAATTGATGGTGTCCCACATCTCGCTGGTCAGCGCGGTCCGCACCGAGCGCGAGTTCAGCCGCGCCGCCTCGATGCAGTTCTTGATCGAGGACGGATTGTCGGCCGAGAACGAGAGGTAGTCGACGACGTTGTGCTCGTTGGCTTCCTCGTGGGTCCGATAGAAGCTTTCCGCGACGCCGGCGGTCAGCAGCGCGGAGTCCCATTCGTTGGTCTTGCCGATATAGGCGGCGGGAAGCGCGGTGACGCGCAACGTCGCATCGATGGTGCGTGCGAGATATTCGGCCCGTTCGACGTAGCGGGCGAGCCAGTAGAGGTTTTCGGCGGTGCGCGACAGCATCTCTCTACTCGTCCAAAATCCAGGTGTCTTTGGTCCCGCCGCCCTGGCTCGAATTCACCACCAGAGAGCCTTCCTTCAATGCGACGCGGGTGAGCCCGCCGGGCACGATCGTCGTGCTCTTGCTGCCGGTCAGCACGAAGGGCCGCAGATCGACATGGCGCGGCGCGAGGCCGGAGGCCGTGCAGGTCGGGCAGGTCGAGAGCGCCAGCGTCGGCTGCGCGATGAACCCTTCCGGCTCGCGCTTGAGCTTTTCGCGGAAGGCTTCGATCGTCGCTTTGGTGGCGGCGGGGCCGATCAGCATGCCGTAGCCGCCGGAGCCATGCACTTCCTTGACGACGAGCTCGCCGAGATTATCCAGCACATAAGCCAGATCCTTCGGCTCGCGACAGCGCCAGGTCGGCACGTTCTTCAGGATCGGCTCCTCGCCGAGGTAGAATTTCACGATGTCCGGCATGTAGGAGTAGATTGCCTTGTCGTCGGCGATGCCGGTGCCGACCGCGTTGGCGAGCGTGATGTTGCCGGCCGCGTAGGCCGACATCAGCCCGGGCACGCCGAGCGCAGAGTCGGGACGGAAGGTGAGAGGATCGAGGAAATCGTCGTCGACGCGGCGGTAGATCACGTCGACCCGTTTTACGCCCTCGGTCGTGCGCATGAACACTTCGTTGTTCTTGACGATGAGGTCGCGCCCTTCGACGAGCTCGATGCCGAGCTTGTCGGCGAGGAAGGAGTGCTCGTAATAGGCCGAATTGTAGACGCCCGGCGTGAGCAGGGCGACCGTCGGCTCGCCCGAAGCGCTATGCGGCGCGACAGAGCGCAAGGCAGAGAGCAACTCGTCCGGATAGCGCTCAACCGGTGCCACCCTGTGGCGCGCGAACAGATCCGGAAACAGCCGCATCATGATCTCGCGGTTTTCCAGCATGTACGAGACGCCCGAGGGCGTGCGCGCATTGTCCTCCAGCACGATGAAGTCCTCGGCGTCGACCCGGACGATGTCGATGCCGGCGATGTGCACGTAGACGTCGTGCGGCACCTGCTGGCCGTTCATCTCGGGCCGGAACACCGGATTCTGGAAGATCAGATCGTCGGGCACAATCTCGGCGCGGAGAATGTCGCGGCCGTGATAGATGTCGCGCAGGAACATGTTCAGCGCCTTCACGCGCTGCTTCAGTCCCTTTTCCAGCACCGCCCATTCCTTGCCGGACATGATCCGCGGGATCACGTCGAACGGGATCAGGCGCTCGGTGGATTCGGAGTCCCCATAGACCGCGAAGGTGATGCCGATGCGGCGGAACAGGAGCTCGGCTTCCTGGCGGCGATATTCGAGCGCCTCGGGAGGCGTCTCCTTGAGCCAGCGTGCCAGCTCCTGATAGGCGGGGCGAAGGTCCCCACCCGGAATATTCATTTCATCAAACGCGACTGCCATAGATCCCGACTTGTCTCTCCCAGGCGTTGCGCCAACGGTCAGGCCGCAGAGGTCCTGGTGCAGACCGCAACGTCCTGTGGCCATGCGGCAAGAGTGCATGACTCTGAGGAGGTAGCAAGGGGCGGGCCAGCGCGATAAGCATGGAGAGAGGGCATTTGCCTGCTATGGCCGGCAAGGTGCCTGAAAAAATGGCTGAGGACTGCTTATTTCGGCAGCAAAACCGCGTGACTTCAACGCGTTACCTCGGCAAAGTCGGGACCAGAGGTGAGGGACTTAAGTTATGAGCGATATCGTCACGGCGGGCATTCTGGTCATCGGGGATGAAATTCTGTCCGGCCGGACCAAGGACAAGAATATTGGCTTCATCGCCGAATACCTGACCAATATCGGCATCGACCTGAAGGAAGTCCGGGTCGTCTCCGACGACGAGGACGACATCATCGCCGCGTTGAATGCACTGCGGCAACGCTACACCTATGTCTTCACCACCGGCGGCATCGGGCCGACCCACGACGACATCACCGCCGACAGCGTCGCCAAGGCGTTTGGTGTCGGCATCGACCATCACCCCGAAGTGGTCGCCCGCTTTCGCGAGCGCTGGAGCGAGCAGGACCTCAACGAGGCGCGTCTGCGCATGGCCCGCATCCCCGACGGCGCCGAGCTGATCCAGAGCGCGACCATCCTCGCCCCCGGCTTCAAGATCGGCAATGTCATCGTCATGGCCGGCGTGCCCTCGATCATGCAGGCGATGATGGACATCGTCTCGCCCAAGCTGAAATCCGGCGTGCGCATGCTGTCCGAATCGGTCCGCGCCAATGCGCGGGAAGGCGACATCGGCAGCCCCTTGCGCGCGATCGCTGCCGCCCACCCCGACACCATCATCGGCAGCTATCCCTTCATGGACGAGGACTCGAAACCCAACACCAATCTGGTGGTGCGCTCGCGCGATGCGGACAAGCTCGCATCCGCGATGGCGGCGGTGAAGGAAATGCTGGCGGGATTGAACATCACTCGGTAGCAGATGATGCCGCCGGCAGACGAATGCAGGAGACGACGATGGCTGGTGAAGCACCGGAACTGAACGCGCAGGAACGGGCGGGTCGGCCCTTTCCGGTGTCGTGGGACCAGTTCCATCGGGATTGCCGGGCGCTGACCTGGCGGCTCAACGAGGTCGGTCCGTTTCACGCCGTCATCGCGATCACCCGCGGAGGCCTGGTGCCGGCCGCGATCGTGGCGCGCGAGCTGGGCGTGCGCGTGATCGATACGGTCTGCATCGCCAGCTACGACCATGACAAGCAGGGCGAGCTTCAGGTCCTCAAGGGTATTTCAGAACAGGCGATGAAGCTCGGTGGCGGCACCGGCAAAGGGCTCTTGATCGTCGACGACCTCGTCGACACCGGCAAGACCGGCAAGCTGGTCCGCGAGATGCTGCCGGACGCGCATTTCGCCACCGTCTACGCCAAGCCGAAGGGGCGCCCGCTGGTCGATACCTTCATCACGGAAGTCTCGCAGGACACCTGGATCTTCTTCCCCTGGGACACCGCGCTGTCCTACCACCCGCCGCTGCGCGACGGCGCGGCATAAGCACAGAGGCTGATGGCCATGGCTGGACGCGCGCGATCGGCACTTTGTGGCTTCATCGTCGCGCTCGCGGCGATGGTCCTGACGGCCGAGGCGCGAAGCCAGGATCGTGCGTCTGTCATCGACGACATCGTGGTCGGCAGCCGTGTGCTAGCCGAATTCGGCGTGGTCGATGCATTCGGCCATGTCAGCGCGCGTGATCCCAACAATCCCAATCATTTTCTGATGTCGCGTTCGCTGGCGCCGGCGCTGGTCACCGCGGATGACGTCATGGAGTTCGATCTCGACGGCAATGCGATCGATGCCAGGGGCCGCACCATCTTCCTCGAGCGCTTCATCCACAGCGAAATCTACAAGGCGCGGCCGGACGTCATGGCGGTGGTGCATACGCACTCGCCCGGCGTGATTCCGTTCACGATCAGCCAGGTGAGCTTGCGACCCGTCTTCCACAACGCTGCGTTTCTTGGCGCGGGGGCGCCGGTCTGGGATATCCGCAAGGAGTTCGGCGAGACCGATATGCTGGTGCGCAACGCTGTGATCGGCAGGGGCCTCGCGCTCGCGCTTGGCGACAAATCGGTGGTGCTGATGCGCGGTCATGGTGATGCGACGGTCGGCCCCTCCGTGAAGCTCGCGGTGTTCCGCGCCTACTACACCGACGTCGATGCGCGGCTTCAGTCGCAGGCGCTGGCACTCGGCGGCGAGGTGAATTATCTGACCCCGGCTGAAGCGACGAAGGCCGATGCGGTCAACGTCCAGGTGCTCGATCGCGTCTGGAACCTCTGGAAGATGCGCGTCAGCGCAACGCCGCCAAAATAATGCCGCTGCAAAACCGCGTCACGCCGACCGGCGAGATCATCGTCACCCCGCATCGGGGCATGTTCACCGGCAATCGCGGTATCATCCATGATCCCGCGACGAAGACGCTGCTGAAAAAGCGCTGGTCATCGCCGGCCTGGCTCACCTGCACCTGCGAATTCCGCGGCCGTCGCCGCGAGGTGATGGCGCAGCGAAGCTGGACCGAGTTGTTCTTCCTGGATGAGGCCACCGCGCTCGCCGCCGGACATCGCCCCTGCTTCTACTGCCGCCGCGACGATGCCAATCGTTTCCGCGCTGCATGGGAGAAGGGCAACCGCGTTCACGACGTGCGCATGCACGACATCGACACGGTGCTGCACCACGAGCGGCTCGACCACGGCAAGAAGCGGCTGCACGCGCTGCCGGCGCCGCTCGACCAGTTGCCCGAGGGCGCCATGGTGCAGCAGGGCGAGGACAGCTTTCTGGTGACCCACGGCAGGGCGCTGCTGTGGTCGCCGGCGGGATACACCGCGGCGGAGCAGCTCGCCGGCGACGTAATGCTGCTCACGCCGCCCTCGACACTCCGCACACTGCAGGCCGGCTATCGGCCTGTGCTGCATCCGACCGCGCAGTCCTAGCGCCGGATCACGGCCATCACCCCAGCTTCTCGCGCGCCAGCGCGGCGCCGGCACCGAGCGCCATCAGCTTGGCTTCGGCGATCTCGCGCCGCATCGGCGCCATGCCGCAATTGGTGGTGGCGATGATGTTGCTCTTGGGTACGAATTTCGACACCGCATCGATCACCTTGACGACGTCCTCGGCGGTCTCGACCGTGTCGCTGGCGACGTCGATCACGCCGGCTTGCACGATCTTGGTCTTGAGCAGCGCGAGCAGATCGAGCGGAACCTTCGAATTGCGGCATTCGATCGCGACCTGCCGTATCGGGCTCGCGTCGATCGCCGGAAAGATCTGCTCGTACTGCCGCCACTGGCTGCCTAACGTCTCCTTCCAGTCGGTGTTGGCCTTGATGCCGTAGCCGTAGCAGATGTGCACGGCGGTGGCGCAGGTCAGCCCTTGCGCAGCGCGCTCCAGCGCCTTGATGCCCCAGTCGTTGACTTCGTCCATGTAGACGTTGAAGGCGGGCTCGTCGAACTGGACGAGATCGATGCCGTCTGCCTGCAACGCCTTGGCTTCCTCGTTGAGCAACTCGGCGAAGGCGAAGGCCATCTTGACGCGGTCGCCATAGTAGCGGTCGGCGATGGTGTCGATGATGGTCATCGGGCCGGGCAGGGTGAATTTCAGCTTCTTCTTCGTATGCGTACGCGCCGCTTGCGCCTCAAAGGCATGGACGCGGCCCTTCAGCCGGAGCGGCGCGACCACCTGCGGCACCATCGCCTTGTAACGGTCCTTGCGGATGCCCATCTCGACCTTGTGGGCGAAATCGATGCCCTCGATCTTCTCCAGAAAACCGTGCACGAAATGCTGGCGGGCCTGCTCGCCCTCGGTGAGGATGTCGATGCCGGCGTCTTCCTGGATCTTCAGCCAGATCAGCGTCGCGTCGCGCTTGGCGTGGAGAAGCTCGTCGCCTTGCGACTTCCAGGGAGCCCAGAGCATGTTGGGCTCGGCGAGCCATTCGGGCTTGGGCAAGGAGCCGGCGATCGTCGTTGGAAACAGCATGGGTCCCTCCCGGCGGGTTGTGATTGCGCCTCTGTCTGCCATGTCTTAACGTCGAGGTACAGAACAACCAAAGTCGCTCACTATTCCAGCGGCGACGACAGGGAAGGCCCATAGGAAGGGCCAACGGAAAGGCCCGAGGAAAGATCGTGATCGATCTCCATTATGCGCCGACGCCGAACGGCTGGAAAATCTCGATCATGCTGGAGGAGCTCGGGCTTCCCTACACCGTGAAGCCCGTCAACATCCGCGCCGGCCAGCAGTTCGCCCCTGAGTTTCTGGCGATCTCGCCCAACAACCGGATTCCCGCGATCGTCGATCACGAACCCGCCGACGGCGGCGCACCGTTTCCGGTGTTCGAGACCGGTGCGATCCTGATCTATCTGGCGGAGAAAACCGGCCGCTTTCTCCCCATTGACTTGCGCGGCCGCTCCACCACGATCCAGTGGGTGATGTGGCAGATGGCAGGGCTCGGACCGATGCTCGGTCAGCACGGCCATTTCGCGCTCTACGCAGCGGAGAAGATTCCTTACGCAATCGAGCGCTACCGCGACGAGGCGGCGCGGCTCTATGGTGTGCTGGATCGGCAGCTCGCCAAGACCGGCGCTTACGTAGCCGGCGACTATTCCATCGCCGACATCGCCTGCTTCCCCTGGACCATGACCCACAAGGCGCAGGGCTTTACGCTCGACGACTATCCGCATGTGAAGCGCTGGTACGCCGAGGTGCGCGCCCGGCCACAGGTGCAGGCCGGGCTTGCGATCGGCAAATTCGTGAAAGAGCCGTTCGACGAGGAATCACGCAAGATGATGTTCGGCCAGAGGGCTAAGGAAGTGCTGGGAAGGAAGTAAGCTGTCATTCCGGGGCGCGACGAAGTCGCGAGCCCGGAATCCATCGGACCGCAGCGTCGGTGGCGAAATGGATTCCGGGCCTGCGCCTGCGGCGCATCCCGGAATGACCAACAAACAAGGAAAACCCCATGATCGAATTCTTCTTCGACTGTTCCAGCCCCTGGACCTATCTCGCCTTTCACAACATTCAGCCGCTGGCCAAGGAACTTGGCGCCGACATCACCTGGCGACCGATCCTGGTCGGCGGCATCTTCAACACCGTGAACCCCAGCGTCTACGCGCAGCGCGAAAAGCCGGTGCCGCTGAAGGCGCGCTACATGAAGAAGGATTTGCAGGATTGGGCGCGCTCGGCCGGCCTTGCGATCAAGATGCCGCCGACGGTGTTTCCGGTGAACAGCGTGAAGGCGATGCGCGGCTGCATCCGGTTGGGACAGGAGATGGTGCCGTTCGCGACCGCATTGTTCGAGGCCTATTGGGGCGACGACAAGGACATCTCGCAGGACACGGTGCTGGCCGAGATCTGCAGGAAGGTTGGGGTTGACGAGCAGAAGTTCTTTGCCGGCATTTCCGAGCAGAGCATCAAGGATCAGCTCAAGGCCAACACGGAGGAGGTCGTCGCGCGCGGCGGCTTCGGCTCGCCGACGATCTTCGTGGGCAAGACCGACATGTACTTCGGCAATGACCGCCTGCCGCTGATCCGCGAAGCGCTCAAGCGCAGCAAGGCGAGCGCGGCCTGATGGTGCGCGCGGTCGTCTGTCGTGCGCTCGGTGCGCCAGAAACGTTGCGGCTGGAAGAGTTTCCGTCGCGCGCCTTGGAGCCCGGCGAGGTGAGGGTCGCGATCCGCGCTGCTGGCTTGAACTTCCCTGATGTGCTGATGGCGGCCGGCGAATATCAGCTCAAGCCGGAGTTGCCGTTTACGCCCGGCATGGAAGCTGCCGGTGACGTGACCGAGGTGGGTGCGGAGACGGGCGGCGTCGTAGTCGGCGACAAGGTCATCGTCAAGATGCGCCACGGGGCCTTTACTGACGAGGCCGTCGTCACGCCGTCGCAGCTTACGCCGATGCCGTCCACCTTCGACTATGCGGAGGCCGCGACTTATCTCGCCGGCCACGGCACCGCCTATCATGCGCTGATTGACCGCGGCCGGGTCGAACAGGGCGAGGTGCTGCTGGTGCATGGCGCCGGCGGCGGCGTCGGCCTTGCGGCGGTAGAGATCGGCAAGTTGCTGGGCGCCACCGTGATCGCAACCGCGTCCAGCGACGCGAAGCTTGCGATTGCGAAGTCTCGCGGTGCCGATCATCTCGTGCGCTACGACCGCGAGCCGTTCCGCGACGCCGTCAAGCGCATCACTGACGGCCGCGGCGCCGACGTCGTGTTCGATCCCGTCGGCGGCGAGGTGTTTGAGAATTCGATGCGCTGTATCGCTTGGGGGGCAAGGCTGCTGGTGATTGGGTTCACCGGCGGCATCGGCTCGGCGAAGACCAATCTCTTGTTGATCAAGGGCGCCAGCGTGCTCGGCGTCCGCGCAGGCGAGGCCGTGCGAAAGAATCCTGCGCTGGGCGAGGTCCGCCTGAAGGCGCTGCTGCAATGGGCGGAGCAGGGCAAGCTGCGCCCGAACATCTCGCACCGCCTGCCGCTGGAAGACTGCGCCAAGGCGATGCGGCTGTTGCTCGACCGCAAGGCGATCGGGCGGGTGGCGCTGGTGATGGAGTGATCCTCACCACCGTCATTCCGGGGCGCCCGAAGGGCGAACCCGGAATCTCGAGATTCCGGGTTCTCGCTTCGCGAGCCCCGGAATGACGATGAACTACCTATATTCCCGCTCGGTCCACCACGGGAAATAGTCCGGCATGTCGCTCGACACCTTGTTCTTGAACTGCGCCGGCCGTTTCTCCAGGAACGACACCACGCCTTCCTTGACGTCTTCGGAGCGGCCACGGGTATAGATGCCGCGGCTGTCGACCTTGTGGGCTTCCATGGGATCGTCGGCGCCCATCATGCGCCACATCATCTGGCGGATGAGTGCCACTGACACGGGTGCGGTTTTGGCGGCGAACTCCCTGGCAAGCGCGCGAGCGGTCGGCAAGAGATCGTCGGGCGCGACGACCGTGCTGACGAGGCGGCCGGCGAGGGCCTCCTGCGCCGGGAAGACGCGGCCGGAATAGCACCATTCCAGCGCCTGCGAGATGCCGACGATGCGCGGCAGGAACCAGCTCGAAGCCGCCTCCGGCACGATGCCGCGCTGGGAGAACACGAAGCCGAAGCGCGCAGCGTCGGAGGCGATACGGATGTCCATCGCGAGCTGCATGGTGACGCCGATGCCGACCGCAGGGCCGTTCACCGCGGCGATGACAGGCTTGAGGCACTTGAAGATGCGCAAGGTGACCTGGCCGCCGCCATCGCGGACCTGCGGATCGCTGTAGTCGACCTTGCCATCAGCAAGACGTTTCACCGGCCCACGCCGCGCGTCGCGATCGAAGGTATCTGCACCGGAGGAGAGGTCCGCGCCCGCGCAAAAGCCGCGGCCGGCGCCGGTGACGATGATCGCGCGGACATTGTCGTCCTTGTCGGCGGCATCGAACGCGTCGATCAGCTCTCCTTGCATCTGCGCGTTGAAGGCGTTGAGCTTGTCGGGCCGGTTCAGCGTGATGGTGAGGATCTGCTCGGCGACCTCGTACTTGATCGTCTCATACGCCATGGAGGTTTCCTTCCGCTATTTGTTGCTCTCTCTGTAGCACGTCATTCCGGGCTCGCGCTTCGCGACGCCCCGGAATGACGAAAGAGTTTTACTTCGCCGGCGGCTTCGGCCAGGGCTTCTGCGCACCACGCAGGCCCTCGAACGCTTTGGCCAGGCCGAGCACGCCGATGTCGTCAAAGCGGCGGCCGACGATCTGGACACCGATCGGAAATCCCGCGGCATCGAAGCCGCCATTAATGGAGACGGCGGGATTCTCCGACATATTCCATGGCACGGTATAGCAGATGTGTTCGAACGGCCTCATCGGATCGTTGGTCGGCGAGGCCCATTCCGCCGCATAGTTCACGTTCGGTGCGGTCGGCGAGATGACGTAGTCGAGGTCGCAGAACAGCTTTGACGCAGCCGCGCGGATTGCCATGGTCTGGTTGAAGCCGCGGATCACCTCGACGCCGGACAGCTTCGCGCCCGACGCGCCCCATTTGAAAATGTAAGGCAGCACCTTTGCCTGTTCGGCCGGCGTCAGTTTCGACAGATCGTCCCACATCCGCGCGCGCCAGAAATTGTCGAGGCCGTCGAGCATCTCGCGCGTGAGGATGCCGTCGATTTCGGTGACGACGCTGCCGGCGGATTCGAACGCCTTTGCGGCCTTCACCGCGACCTCGCGGACCGGCCTCTCCGCCGGCAGGCCGACGCCGGCATCGAGCATCAGCCCGATGCGCAGTTTGCGCGGGGACTTTTCCAATCCCTTCCAGTTGAGCGGCTCGGCAGGCAGGCTCATGCCGTCGCGCCGGTCGGGCTTCGCGATCACGCTCATCATCAGTGCGCAATCATCGACGGTGCGGGTCATCGGGCCGGCAACGCGGCCGACATAGGCGGGATCAATCGGCACGCGGCCAAAGCTCGGCTTCAATCCGACGAGGCCACACCAGGCGGCCGGCAGGCGGACCGAGCCCCCGATATCCGTGCCGAGATGCAAGGGACCGTAGCCGGCCGCGGCTGCCGCGCCAGCGCCCGCACTGGAGCCGCCGGGATTCTTGGAGAGGTCCCAGGGATTGCGCGCAAGCGCGTGGAAAGAGGAAAGCCCCGAGGACAACATGCCATAATCGGGCATGGTGGTCTTGGCGAAGATGACGGCGCCGGCCTCACGCAGCCGCGCCGCAGGCGGTGCGTCCTTCTCGGCGGGGACGAGCTTGACGCTGGCAGCCCCCAGCGGCACCGGCACGCCCTTGGTCGCGATGTTGTCCTTCACCGTGACAGGCACGCCGTCGAGCGCGCCGGATGGCTCGCCGCCGGACCAGCGCGCGGTCGAGGCCTCCGCGACCTCGCGCGCGCCGTCGGGATCGAATGCATAGAGCGCCTTCAGGTGCGGTTCCCACGCAGCGACGTGCGCAAGCACGTCCTCCAGCACCTCGCTTGGCGAGAACTGTTTGGCCCGATAGCCCGCGATCAGATCGACCGCGGACAGATCGTGCAGCGAGGTGACCGTCTCCTCGACGCTCTTCTTGTGCATTGCTAACCCACCGGCATCCGCGTTTCGATGATGCGGGCGAACATGCTCGCGCCGACCGGCAGAATCTTGTCGTCGAGCACGAAGCCGGGATTGTGCACGGGCACCGAGCCGTCGTGGCCGACCCAGAAATAGGCGCCGGGAATGGTCTCCAGCATGTCGGCGAAATCCTCGCTGCCCATCTTCGGCTGGGTGCGGGTGATCACGTTGGCGGGGTCGACGATCGTGCGCGCGACCTCCTCGACCACCTTGGACTGCTCGACCTGGTTGACCAGCACGCCGAAGGTGTCGCGGATGTCGGCTTCGATCGTGCACTGATACGCGGCTGCAATGCCGGCGCAGATCGTGCGGATGCGTTCGGCGATCAGGACGCGGACTTCCTTCGAGAAGGTGCGGATGGTGCCGCAGAGATGCGCGTCGCCGGGGATCACGTTGTAGGCGGAACCGGCGTGAATCTGCGTGATCGACACCACGGCGGCCTGCAGCGGCTCGACGTTGCGGCTGACGATGGTCTGGATCGCCTGCGCCAGCGTGGTCGCGATCACGACCGCGTCCTTGGAGCGCTCGGGCATCGCGCCATGCGCACCGTAGCCGGTGATGCGGAG
Organism: Bradyrhizobium sp. T-1; assembly: GCF_053592855.1. Lineage (NCBI taxonomy): Bacteria > Pseudomonadati > Pseudomonadota > Alphaproteobacteria > Hyphomicrobiales > Nitrobacteraceae > Bradyrhizobium > Bradyrhizobium sp. T-1. Next base: position 3,332,669 of record NZ_CM132115.1, read on the forward strand.
GTCGAAGAAGTCGGCGCCGGCCATCGCCGGGCCGGGCAGGATCGCGATCTCGCCGTGGTTGAGGTCGGGCGCGTTGTGCAGGCCGTAGAGTTCGTCGCACGGAAATTTCTCGAACAGGCCGTCCTTGATCATGGCGCGGGCGCCGCCGAGGCCTTCCTCGGCCGGCTGGAAGATCAGGTGCACGGTGCCGTCAAAATTCCTGGTCTCGGCGAGGTAGCGCGCGGTGCCGAGCAGCATGGTGGTGTGGCCGTCATGGCCGCAGCCGTGGAAGCGGCCGGGGATTTTCGAGCTCCATTTCAGATTGGTGTTCTCTTCCATGGGCAGCGCGTCCATGTCGGCGCGGAGCCCAATGCGCTTGCTGCTCGAACCCTTGCCCTTGATGACGCCGATCACGCCGGTGCCGCCGAGACCGCGATGCACCTCGATTCCCCAGCTCTTCAGCTTGTCGGCGACGATGCCGGAGGTGCGGACTTCCTCGAAGCCGATCTCTGGATGGGCGTGGAGGTCGCGGCGAATGGCGGTGAGTTCGTCGGCGTAGCCGTCGATGCGGTCAATGGTGGGCATATGTCCTGTCCGGTTAGCGTGAAGGAGGATTGAAGACGGGGCCGTTCGGCTTGATGCGGATGCCCGGACGCAGCCGCGTCCAGGGCAGCGAGGCGGTGTCGGCCGGCATCGCGCCGGGCGCGGCACAGATCATCAGCTTTTCCGCGATCGGCTCGAAGTCGGCGCGGAAATGCACCGAGCTCTTGTTGACCAGAATTTTTTCCGTCGTCGGCTCGATGCCGACATAGCGATACATCGCCTGGTCCGCGAGCTGGGCCTTGTGCGAGGAGACGACGACGCGGACGTCGCCGATGCGCAAGGCCGCGGAGGGGCCCATCTCCATCTCGCGGCCACCGTAATAGGGACCGGGCGCGATGAAACGGCCGTCCGAGAGCTGTTCCACGACGAAGGTCTCGGTGAGGGGCTCGTCGCCGGGAATGCCGGACTTGCCGCCGAGCGAGAGCGTCACGGTGGCACCGATGCCGGCCGCATGCGCAGCTCTGGCGGATTCCGGATCGTAGATCGCGCCGGTTGCGGCGCTCGCCTTGTTGCGCACCAGCGCGCGCAGCATGCCGGTCGTGTCGGAATCGCCGCCGGCGCCGGGATTGTCCTGGGTGTCGGCGATGATGATCGGCTTGTTCGCGCTCTTGGAGAGTTCCATGGCGTGGCGCACGCCGTCGTCGGGCGACCAGATCTTGCCGTCGAAATCGTCCTCGTGGCTTTCGATCAGCTTGACGATCGCATCCGCGGCGCGGTCGGCGTCGTCCTGCGTCTTGCCATAGGCGAATACGCTCGGTCCGCAATCGCGGAAATCGGCGGCGGGGAAGCCCGGCGCAAAGGACAGTGTCGGAACCGCATCGCTCTCGAGTGCGGCGAGCTTTTCGTAGATGCCCTTGGTGGGGAAGTCATTGGTGCACTGCCAGCTGATCGCGATCAGGAACGGCAATTGGCGAAACGACTTTGCAAAGCGCTGCTTCGTCTTCAGGAGCAAAGCAAGGTGCTTTGCCGCGGCGCGGCCAGTGTCGGCCATGTCCACATGCGGATAGGTGCGGTAGGCGATCAGTGCATCCGCATGTTCCATCATGGCGGGCGTGACGTTGGCGTGCAGGTCGAGGCTCGCGACCAGCGGAACATCCTTGCCGATGACGCGGCGCACGCGCGCCAGGATCTCGCCTTCGCCGTCGTCGAGATGCTCGGTGACCATGGCGCCGTGGAGGTCGAGATAGACGGCGTCGATCGGGCCGGCAGCTGCGATGCCGTCGACCATCACCTTCACGATGCGCTCGAAGGCATCTTTGGTGACATGCGCGGACGGGCTTGCACCGCAGGCAATGGTCGGAACGAGTTCCCAGCCACTGGTTTCGGCGCTGTCGACGAAACCGGCGAGCCCGACATTGATGCGCCGCATCACCTTCAGCACGTCTGCACCGACAGTCATCGCCGGCCAGCCGCCGCCGTGCTGGAAGTCCGCGAATGTCGCCTTCGTCGGGGCGAAGGTGTTGGTCTCATGCAGGAAGCCGCCGACGGCGATACGTGTCATTCAGTTCAGTCCAGCCGATTGAAAGTGCGCGACGTTAGCCTTGGCTTTGTGAGGAGAGCAAGCTGGGAAGCAATCGCGCCATGCATAGGGTCAAGCTGTTTTGGGAATGCTGCGGATGCGGTGGGTGGTGTTGTGAGCGTCAACACTCGCCACAACCTCGGTGTCGTCCTGGCGAAAGCCAGGACCCATACCGCGAGGTCTATCGATTGCGTCTGGTGCGAGTCCCGAACGACCAGTCTTCGCCAAACGTCTCCTTGGGGTAATGGGTCCTGGCTTTCGCCAGGACGACATTGGGGATACAGCTAGGCGCTCGCCGCCACGCCCTCCGACACCGGTCGGAAATTCGCAAAGTCCCAGTTGCGTCCCGGTGCTGCATCCAGCAGCGCCTTGGTGTAGGCCTCCTGCGGATGCGTCAGCACCTCCGCGGCCGGGCCCTGTTCGACGACGCGGCCGTGCTGCATCACCACGACCTCATCGCAGATCTGCGCCGCGACGCGCAGATCGTGGGTGATGAACAGGATGGCGATGCCGAGCCGCTTCTGGATCTCGTCGAGCAGGTCCAGCACCTGCGCCTGCACGGAGACGTCGAGCGCGGAGACCGCTTCATCCGCGACCAGGACGTCCGGATCGAGCGCGAGCGCGCGCGCAATGGCGATGCGCTGGCGCTGGCCGCCGGAGAACTGGTGCGGATAGCGCGACACGGCATCGGCCGGCAGGCCGACCAGCTCGAGCAGCTCGCGGGCCCGCTTCATCGCATCGGCATGCGAGACGCCGTAATTGATCGGACCTTCCGCGATGCTTTCACCGACGCTGACGCGCGGGTTGAGCGAGCGGTAGGGATCCTGAAACACGATCTGGATCTTCTGGCGGTGCGGCTGGAGCAGGCGGCGCGAGATGTCGGAGATCTCGCGGCCGGACAGGCGCACGCCGCCGGAGGTCGGATCGATCAGGCGCACGATGCAGCGCGCCACCGTCGACTTGCCCGAGCCGCTTTCGCCGACGATGCCGAGCGTGCGGCCCTTGCGCAGCGTCAGCGTCACCTTGTCGGCGGCAACGACCTCGCGGCCTTTGCCGAAGAAGGCGCGCTCCTTGTAGACCTTGCTGAGCTCGTTGGCCTCAAGCACGACCGGCTCGCGGCTCTCCTCGCGCGGCGGTCGCGGCACCAGGCTCGGCACCGAGGCGAGCAAATTGCGGGTGTATTCCATAGTCGGATTGCGCAGCACGGTTTCGAGCGGACCGGTCTCGACCAAGCGCCCCTGCCGCATCACCGCGACGCGGTCGGCGATCTCCGCGACCACGCCCATGTCGTGGGTGATGAACAGCACGGCCATGCCGTGATCGCGCTGGAGGTCGCGGATCAGGGTCAGGATCTGCTTCTGCGTGGTGACGTCGAGCGCGGTGGTCGGCTCGTCGGCAATCAGCAGCTTCGGCTCCAGCACCAGCGCCATCGCGATCATGATGCGCTGGCGCTGGCCGCCGGAGAGACGATGAGGGTAGGAGGCGAAGATGCGCTCGACCTGGGGCAGACGGACCTGCTCCATCATGTCGAGAATGCGCCTCTTGCGCGCTTTCGCATCGAGATCGGTATGGGCGCGCAGCACCTCGTCGATCTGGCGGCCGACCGGGACCACCGGATTGAGCGCGGTCATCGGCTCCTGGAAGATCATCGCCATTTTCGTGGCGCGCAACTGGCGCAGGCGACGATCGGTCGCGGTGAGGATCTCCTCGCCGACGAGCTTCACGCTGCCGCCCGTTGGAACCAGGGTACCCTTCGGCAGCAGGCCCATCGTGGTGAGCGAGGTCACCGACTTGCCCGAACCGCTTTCGCCGACGAGACACAGCGTCTCGCGCTCGTGCACCTGGATCGAGATGCCGTCGATGATCTTCGGTCCGCCCGGCTTCTTGCCGACGGAGACGACGAGGTTGTTGATGTCGAGGACGGGGGTGGTCATCGCTTGATCGGTCATCACTTCCCCTCCCGCTGCTTCATGCGGGGATCGAGTGCGTCGCGGGCGGCGTCGCCGATCAGGTTGATGCTGAGAATGGCGATTGAGAGCAAAAGGCCGGGCCAGAAGATCAGCGTCGGCTTGAGCTGAAAATACTGGCGGCCCTCGGCCATGATGTTGCCCCAGGTCGGCGTCTCCGGCGAGATGCCGGCGCCGAGGAAGGAGAGGATGGCCTCGGTGAGGATCGCGGAGGCGCAGACATAGGTGCCCTGGACGATCAGCGGCGCGATCGTGTTCGGCATCAGGTGCCACCACATGATCTTCGGCAGCGAGGAGCCGACCGAGATCGCCGCTTCGACATAGGGCTCTTCACGCGCCGACAGCACGACCGAGCGCACCAGGCGTGCGACGCGCGGAATTTCGGGGATCGTGATGGCAACAAGCACGGTCCAGATGCTGGCGCCCGAGAGCGAGACCACGGCGATCGCAAGCAAGATGCTCGGCATCGCCATCAGGCCGTCCATGACGCGCATCAGGATGGAATCGACCAGCTTGAAGAAGCCGGAGACGAGACCGATCACGAGCCCGATGGCGATCGACAGGATCGCCGAGCCGATGCCGATCAGAAGCGAGATGCGGCCGCCATAGATGACGCGCGACAAGAGATCGCGGCCGTAGGCGTCGGTGCCGAGCAGGAACTGCGCGGAGGCGGGCTTGAGGCGCTGCGAGGGCGCAAGCTGGATCGGGTCGTGCGGCGCGATCAGCGGCGCCAGGATCGAGATCACCACGATCAGCGCGAGCAGGATCGTGGCCGCCGCGATGATCGGCGTCGAGGTGAGGAATCCGAGGCGCGGCCGCAGCGGCGACGTGATCGGAATCGAGGACTGGGGAAGGCTATCGACCGTCATGGTTGTTCTTGTCCTTGGCCCTAGTACCGGATCCGGGGATCGAGCAGCGTGTAGGCGACGTCGATCAGGAGATTGACGACGACGTAAATCAGCGAGGTCAGCAGGATCATCGCCTGGATGACCGGATAGTCGCGGGCCAGCACGGCATCGACCGTGAGACGGCCGATGCCGGGGATGTTGAACACGCTCTCGGTGACGACGACGCCGGAGATCAAGAGCGCAAAGCCGGTGCCGATCACCGTGATCACGGGCACGGCGGCGTTGCGCAGCGCGTGCCGCATCATCACGGCGACCTCGGTGATGCCCTTGGCGCGCGCCGTCCGCACGTAGTCCTCGCCGAGCACGTCGAGCATGGCTGCGCGCGTCATGCGTGCGATCAGCGCGATGTAGATGAAGGAAAGCGCGCAGGTCGGCAGGATGATGCGCTCGAAGAACGGCCCGAAGCCGGCCGAGATACTCTTGAAGCCCTGCACCGGCACCCAGCGCAGGTCGATCGCAAAGACCTCGATCAGGACATAGCCGACCACGAACACCGGCACCGAGAAGCCGAGGACGGACAGGCCCATCACGAACCGGTCGATCCAGGTGCCGTGCTTCCAGGCCGCGATGACGCCGAGCGGCACGGCGACGACGACGGCGAGGATGATGGTCGACAGCGCGATCGAGATCGACGGCTCGACACGCTGGCCGATCATCTTGATGACCGGCAGGTTGGAGATCAGGGACGTTCCGAGATCACCATGCAGCAACTTGTTCACCCAGGTGATGAACTGCACGATCAAGGGCTCGTTGAGGCCGAGCGAGGTGCGGATGCGCTCCAGCCGTTCCGGCGTGGCATTGTCGCCGGCGAGGATCGCGGCGGGATCGCCGGGCGTCAGCCGCAACAACAGGAACACGAACAGTGCGACGACACCCATCACGGGCACGGCGGCGAAGATTCGGCGAAGGAGATATCCGAGCAAGTTGGATCCGTCAGATGAGAGTCAAATCGGCGGCAACGGTCATGGCCCGTTCTGCCATCAGCCTAACATTTCAGCAATTCCCGTGCCATCAGGGCCACAGATTTTGCAGTGCGGCCAGTTGTTTTCCGAGCTCGTGTGCTCGATGTGCCGTGGAACGACGATCTGAATCACTCCAGCGTCGCCAGCAGCCCCGCCATCAACCGGCCACGCTCAACCAGGCTCTCGACCTCGATATACTCTTCGAGCGTGTGGCCGTTGGCGCCACGTACGCCCAGGCCGTCGAGTGTCGGAATGCCCATCGCGCCGGTGAAGTTGCCGTCGGAGCCGCCGCCGGAACTCGCATGCGGTAATTCCGCGCCGAGAGATTTGGCGATGCCGCGCGCCTTTTCATAAAGCGCCATGGTGCCGGCATCCGGCTCCCACACCGGGCGGGTGACGCCGCGCGTCACCTTGAAGGTGACGTCGTTCGCGGTCCCCGACAGTGCCAGCATTCGCTCGACGCCGCGGTCGAGATCGGCCTGGCGCTTGGCCATGGAGAGCGCTTCGCCGGTGGCGGTGGTCGCAACGCAATTGACCCATTGGCCGCCATGCACGACGCCGACCGAGAAGGTGCAGTCCTCCGTCGTCATCGCGTCGATCGCGAGAATCTGCCGTGCCATCTCGCGAATTGCCGAGCGTCCCGCCGACAAGGTCGCGCCGGCGTGGCTCGGCCGCCCCGTCGCTTCCAAATTGAATCGCGCGATGGCGTAACGTCCGGTGGTGACACCGTTGTCGGCGCGGCCGGGCTCGGGCACCAGCACATATTTGTTGCGCGCGGCCTCCGCCTCGATGATGTCGCGCGTCGAAGGCGTGCCGACTTCCTCGTCTGGCGTGAACAGCACGGTAATCGGCAGGGGCGTGGCGAAGGACGCGCGCGCGAGCTGTCGGATCGCTTCCAGCGAAAGGTAGTTGCCGCCCTTCATGTCGTAGATGCCGGGGCCGTAGCATCTGTTGCCCTCGCGGCGCCATTTCAGCTTCTCGATGGTGCCGAGCGGATGGACTGTATCCATGTGGCCGGTGATCAGGATGCCCGGCTCGCCTTGCTTGGGATGCGGAAAACGCGCGCGGATGACGCCGCCAAAGCCCTGACGGCCGGCGATGCGCTCGATGGTCGCACCCATGATGGCCATCTCCCGCGCTGCGATATCGAGCATGCGATTGACCGCACTCGCGTCCCAGGTCGGGCTTTCGCATTCCACCCAGGTGCGCAGGCCCTCGAGCATGGCCTCGGAATCGAAGGGAAGATTGGCTGGATTCATCTCAATGTCTCTCAAGCTGAGAAAGATGGAATGCGCATTGCATCAGCGCCGGCAGGACAAGTGGAGAGAGTTGTAGAACCAAACCGATCTTTGTGGAGCCCGTGCGTGCGATGCCATGGGCTGCACCGAAACCGGATTGACGCGCTCAAGACTGTCTGCAAGTCTCGAAAGATAAAGGCATTGCATGGGGTTAGTTCGCCTAAAGAACGAACCTGATGCTCAACCAATAACCTGCCTTTGAACAGTTTCACGTCAGGAGAAACTTTCTATGTTGAGCTTGATGCGCCGGGGGCGTCGCGCGTTCGCCTCCACACTCGCGCTGTCGGTCGTCGCGCTTTCGACGGCGATGGCCTCGCCGGTATTCGCGGCCGGCAAGACCATCACCGCGGTGATGCATTCGGATCTGCGCATCATCGATCCGATCTTCACCACCGCCTACATCACGCGCGACCACGGCTACATGGTCTACGACACGCTGATCACGACGGATGCGAACTTCAAGATCCAGCCGCAGATGGCGGACTGGAAGATCTCCGACGACAAGCTCACCTACACCTTCACGCTGCGCGACGGCCTGAAATGGCATGACGGCGCACCGGTGACGGCGGAGGACTGCGTCGCCTCGCTGAAGCGCTGGGCTGCGGTCGACGGCATGGGTCAGCAGATGATGCAGTTCACCGCGAGCATCGAGGCGACCGATCCCAAGACCATCACGCTGAAGCTGAAGGAGCCCTACGGCCTCGTGCTGGATTCGATCGGCAAACCCTCTTCGCGCGTGGCCTTCATGATGCCCAAGCGCCTCGCCGAGACTCCGCCGGACAAGCAGATCCCCGAACAGATCGGCTCCGGCCCGTTCAAGTTCGTGCAGGGTGAATTCCAGCCCGGCGTGAAGGCGGTCTACGTCAAGAATACCGACTACGTGCCGCGCAAGGAGCCGGCGAGCTGGACTGCCGGCGGCAAGGTGGTGAAGGTCGACCGCGTCGAGTGGATCACCATGCCGGACTCGCAGACCGCGGTGAACGCGCTGCAATCGGGCGACATCGACTTCATGGAAGTTCCGCCGTGGGATCTGCTCCCCGTGCTTGAAGGCAATTCCGACCTCAAGGTCGAGACGCTCAACAAGTTCGGCTACCAGACGCTTGGCCGCATGAACTTCCTGTTTCCGCCCTTCGACAATCCGAAGATCCGCCGCGCCGCACTTCTGGCCATGAACCAGAAGGACGTGCTCGACGCGCTCGTCGGCAATCCCAAATACTACAAGATCTGCGGCGCCTTCTTCATTTGCGACACGCCGTTCGCGACCGACCTCGGCTCCGAATCGCTGGTCAAAGGCAACGGCATGGCGGAGGCCAAGAAGCTGCTCGTGGAGTCCGGCTACGACGGCACGCCCGTCGTCGTCATGGTGCCCGGCGATGTCGTGACGTTGAAGGCGCAGCCGACGGTTGCCGTGCAGCTGCTCCGTGAAGCCGGCTTCAAGGTCGACGCGCAGGCGACCGACTGGCAGACGGTGGTGAGCCGCAGAGCCAGCCAGAAGCCTCCGAAGGAGGGTGGCTGGAACATGTTCTTCACCAACTGGGTCAGCGCCGACGTGTCCAACCCGATCTCCAATCTCTCGATCGGCGGCCAGGGCAAGAAGGGTGGCTGGTTCGGCTGGGCGGAAGACGCCAAGATCGAGAAGCTCAAGGACGACTTCGTCCGTGCTGCCTCGCTCGACGATCAGAAGAAGATCGCAACCGAGATCCAGAAGGAAGCCTACGACCAGGTGATCTACATCCCGCTCGGCCAGTATCTGGCGCCGAGCGCGTGGCGGAAGTCGCTGTCCGGCGTGCTCGACGGCCCGGCGACGCCGGTGTTCTGGAACATCGACAAGTCCGAGTAAGACAAGTCCGGATCAGGGAAGGGCTTCCTGCACCTTTCGTCTCGATCATCGCGCGGCGCCGCTGTCATCAGCGGCGCCGTTTTCTGTTGCGCGAAGCGGGACGAAATGGGGCGTATCGTTCAGCAGTGGCTGTCGCGCACCTGCTCGAGCCCCTCGCTGGCAAACGGCGGGTTGACGACGGCTTGCTCGGCGGCCGCGGCCGGCTCCCCAGTCTGCCGCCGCTCTGACCCGTGACGTTCGTCGTGCTGTTCCAGTTCCATTGAAGCCGCCTCTCGAAATGCTGCAGGACAACATCGAGAGGTCCGCGAAGTTCCTCAGGCGATGGGGCGATGGTGCGGCTTGAACAGCCGTCCCTTCTCCACCACGAGCACGATCGCGAGCGCCGCCAGCGTCGACAGGAAGAAGCCGACGGAGAACGGCAGCAGTGTCCCGTCGAAGCTTTGGCCGATGGCCGTGCCGACGGCGATGCCGATCAGCGTCGTGATCGAGCCGTAGAGCGAGGAGGCGGTGCCGGCGATGTGGCCCTGCGGCTCCATCGCGAGCGCAGTGAAATTGGCGACCATCATGCCGAACGAGAACATCATCAGCGCCGACAGCACCATGAACAGGGGTAGGGGCAGCAGGCCGAGGATTTCGGTCAGCAGCATCACGCCGGCCACCACGGCGTACAGCGTCAGCGCGCCATGCGAGATCACGCGCATGCCGAGCCGTCCGACCAGCTTCGCATTGAGGAAGCCGGCGATGGCCGTGCCGGCCGCGATTGTGGCGAAGGCGAGGGGGAAATAGTGGCCGAGATGATAGATGCCGGTGAAGACCTGCTGCGCGCAGAATACGAAGGCGAAGAGAGCGCCGATGACGCTGCCGGCGGCTGTCGCATAGCCGATGGTCTGGCGGTTGGTGACGGTCTGTCGGAAGGCCGAGAGCACGTCGGCGGGCGCCAGCGAGCGGCGTTCGGACTCGGGCAGGGTTTCAGGCAGCCGCAGTACGCTCCATGCCAGCGCGAGCACACCGTAGAGCATCAGCACGACGAAGATGCCGCGCCATTGCGTGACCAGCAGCACCGCTTGTCCGAACGAGGGCGCGATCACGGGCACGGCGATGAACACCATCATCGCAAGCGACATCACGCTTGCCATGCGGCGGCCGGCATAGCAGTCGCGCACGATCGAGGTCGCGATCACGCGCGTCGCCGAGGTGCCGAGGCCTTGCAGCGCGCGCGCGAGCAGCAGTGTTTCGAACGAAGGCGCCGCGACCGCGAGCACGCTCGCCACCGCATAGACCGCCATGCCGCCGAGCAGCACCGGCCGCCGCCCGAAGCGGTCCGACAACGGACCCATGACGAACTGGCCGGCGCCGAAGCCGATCAGGAAGGTCGACAGCACGAGCTGGAGATGGTTGGCGTTGGCAATGGTGAAGGCCGCCCCGATATTGGGCAGCGCCGGCAACATCATGTCCATCGCGAGCGGATTCAGCGCCATGATGGACGCGATCACGACAACGAATTCGGGAAAACCCATCGGACGGTGTCCCGAGGACACCCAATCGTCGGCATTGACGTCGGACAAGCAGCTCACCTCTGATTTCAAAGGTCATATCTAGCGCCCATGCTGCGTCGCACAACCCATGTTTTGGGATGGCTGTCCGGCGGGGCAGGATGCGGTGGGATCAGCATCGCGGTCGCGGCGCCGTCGAGCAGGATCAGGCGATGCGGGATACGAGGGAGGCGCTCGATGCCTGGCTCGCCGCCCGCGCCTCACGCCGGGCGCGGTTTGGAAACCAGGGATTCACCATAACAGCGGGGACGGCATATCGGAGAGATGAATCCGCAACGCATCCTCTCCAATGTGGCCCGACCGGACGCCTGTCGGGCGCCGGGGGAACCAAGCCACAGGCAGGATCGGACGTGTCTGATATCACCGGGACAGCACGATGGTCGGGACCTTCGACCGACATGGTCGGCAAGCGGAGCCTTTGGCTTGCCTGCCTGATCGCCCTGGTGGCGTTTCTGGTGTTCGCCAATCTCGCCAACGACGCCGCGCTCGATACGCGATACGGCTGGGACGTTCGCGTCAATTGCGCAGCGGTCGATGCGCATGCTGACGGGCTCGATCCCTATTTCGTGAAAAATCTGAAGGGCACCAAGCTCTCTTATCCTTATCTGCCGGTGACGCTCGACGCCTTCCGCCCGCTGTGTGCAGGCGGCCTTCTCGTCGGCCATCACCGCGGTGTGTTTCTCATCCTCGCCATGCTCAGCAGCTTGCTGCTGCCGGCGATCGGCCGGACGCGCAGCTTGCACGACGTGGCCTTGAAGGGACTCACCGTGTTCGGTGCGTTCGTCGGCTTCGAATGGGTGTTGGCCTCGGGCAATTTCGCAATCCTCGGAGGCGCGCTCACCGCTGCAGCACTCGCCCTTCTGCTTCGCTCCACGGAGCCCGACGATCGCCATGACTTCGCCCGTCTGGCAGGGGCGGCGCTGCTCGGCGTCGTGATGTCGTTCAAGCTGGTGTTCTGCCCGGTGCTGGCCGCACTCTATTTTCTGCCGCTGTCACGGCGGCGGAAACTTGTCCTGATGACCGTGGCGGGCCTCGGCTTCGTGCTGCCGATCCTGGTCTCGATTGTTTTCTATCCGAACCTGTTCTCGAGTTGGCTGCTCGCGATCACCGGAGGGATCCCCGATCAGCATTCGGTCCAGCTCGAGGAAACCAATCCGTCGCTGCTGCTGCTGGCGCAAAGCATTGTGGATCGTGCCGGTGTCGCCGACAGCAAGCCGCTCGTGTTTGCGATCTACGCGCTGGCGGCAACCGCGTTCGTGCTCGCGCCGCTCGGCTGGTCGCTGCTGCGTGCGATCCGCAACAATGCGGGATCGTTGCCGGCACGCCTCGACGGCTGGCTGATCGATCATCCGCAGGCGGCGATGCGGATGACGGTGCTCGCGATGTCGGGCCTCTATCTCTGCTCGCCGCGCCTCAAGGAATATGCCTTCCTGGAGCTCGCGGTCTACTTCGCGGTCCTGATCGTCGACCTCCCGGCCGCCGCCCTCGCCGCCGTGCTGACCATCGGCATTGCGGTTCCGACGCTGGTCTCGATCACGGGAATGTCGATCGAAGGCAGCTTCGTGCAGATTGCGGCTGCGCTCGTCTGCTTCTGGATCATGTTGTGGGCGTGGTTGGCGGCGCCAGCGCAAGGCGCGCGGGCAGCCGCGGGCGAAGCGGCTTAGCGCTTGCCAGCGCCTCAGGAGTCCGACAGATCTCCGACGATGACGCAGCTCGCGGTGACGTAGGGCGTGGCTCCTCCCGAGCTATAGGTCGAGATGCTGATCGACGGATAACGGCCCGGTCCAATCTTGAAATAGACCTTGTCCGTCACAACGGACCAGCTATTGGCGCTGGCCACGACCTGTGGAGAGACGTTTCCTCGGAGGGGATAGGACCGGCCAAGATCGGAATTGCCCGAGGTCGATCCGGTGTTCAAATCGACACGATCCAGAACCTGGCTGGTTTGCGTGGCGATCGTGCAAGCGACGTGAGTGATATTGAGAAACTTGTTTGCCGGCACTTGAGTGAGTGTCAGAATGAGCGAGTTGGTATTGCCATTTGCCGTAGCCCGATCCTCGTACCATGTGCCCGAGATGACTTGCTTGTTGATCTGCGCATGCGCCGGGGCGGCCAGAGCGACGGCAAACAGCAGCGCGGTGGCCGCGGATTTGGCGAATTCAGCAAAGCGCATGCGAGTCTCCATTTGAAATGATGCGTCAGTTGAAAATGCGAAGGCCACCCGGAAGCGGCCTCTGCTCGTCCGACTCTCCGATTGGTGTGGAATGTTTCGTTGGGATAACCGAATAGTTGGCGGAACTATTAGGTGCGATCGCGCCTCTGCGTCAACGGCGCGATGAGGCAAAGTCTCGTCGCGAGAATCCCGGCAGCCGGGGCCGAGCCGGCATAGCGCTGCCGCGGGATTTTAGGAGTGTACGTTCGAAATGACGCCGGACACTCCCTGCACCGGGATGATGCTGGGCGAGGGTGTGGCTGCGCGGGGCCAGGAGATGCAATTTCGCCCGGCAGCTTTTGCGTCGTACAGGGCCCTGTCAGCCTCTTCGAGCAGCGATTGCGGTTCGTCTGCCAATTCATCCCGCCAGGCTAGGCCGATGCTGATGCTCACGTTTTGGCCGGGCAGCCCGGGATGAGACAGCTTAATATTGGCGACCGCGTTCTTCAGGCCCTCGCAAAGGGTCTCCAACTCGGACGGCGTGTTCGCCGGAATCATCGCCGCGAATTCCTCGCCGCCATAGCGGACGATGCTGACGCCGTCTTCGCGAGCTTTGCCGGCAAGCGCTTGCGCAACCGTGCGCAGGCACACGTCTCCGGCAATGTGCCCGGCCGCGTCATTGTACTTCTTGAAGTGGTCGACATCCATCAGGATCGCGCCGATGCTGCGATTTCCTCTTTCCGCGCACAGCCGCGCGGCCTCGGCTTCGAAGAAGCGCCGGTTCGGAAGGCCGGTCAACGCATCGGTATTGGACAGCCGGAGCAATTCCCTGTTCATCAGGCTCAATTCGGTCGCGGCGAGTTCGTAGCGGAGTGTCTCCAGGAAACGGCGCCGCCGACCAATTTCATTTTTGCGGATGACGAGCAGGATTGTCAGTGACGCAGCGGAGCCGATGATGGAGTCGCTCAAGAGGTGGCTCGTGCCGGCTCCATACAGAACCGGCAGAAGCGGATGCAGGATTGCACCGATCAGGCACGTCATCAGACCAGCGACAAACGGAATGGGAACGGCCGCGAGGCAGACGGCGAACAGGATGATCGCCGCCAGCATGTAGTTCTCCTGCGTTGCCGGCGGAGCGGCGACACCGGCGAACTCGATGCTTGCCATGATGGCGAGGACAGAGATGCCATAGGCGAGGCCGGTCCGACCGCCGTCGCGGGATCGAAAGCCGAACATTGCTACGCCCGCACAGAGCATTGCAGCGAGGCAACGCCATGGCCACGCGGCGGCGAACACCTCCAGGCTGTTTGATCGATCGAAGCCGATGGCGGCAAGCGTCAAAACGGCGTTGACGGTCGCCGCGCGGGCCATGTGACGGGCCATCGAAGGCCCACAGCGCGCGACGTACATGTCTTCCAGGGCCGGCCGAAACGACCAGCAGGACGCACGCGCGATCTCGCTCTCGAACTCGGCCCTATCCATGTACCGCGCCAGAATTGTCTGCAATGCCTCTATGATCGGGACGATCGGTTAAGATTGAATGGGGATAGAGCCGGACGCATTGCGGCTCACGCGCGTTCGATACGATGGAACTGGTTGCTTCCCGTTGTCTTACGGAAGGCGCGTGAGGTCTCGACCTCTGCGGCGCAAGATATTCCGTTGATGATGACAGGCCGCTCAAGGGAATCGCGTTGGGAATCTCGACGTTGGCGATGCAGCCAAACCGGGCCAAATCTGGCTGAAAGCGATTCGGAAAACTGTGAAGCGGCTTTCGGTGAGGATTTGGGCTCAAACATCGGAGAGCGAGCGCGTTGGTGCGGGCAGCCGGGGTCGAACCGGCACAGCGCTTGCGCACCGAGGGATTTTAAGTCCCTTGCGTCTACCAATTCCGCCATGCCCGCTTGATCCAACGAGATCAAACACTTAAGTCCTGTCCGGCGGCCTGGAATTGGTGCTGCTGCGCCGGACAGGGGCTCTTCCTTAAGCGAGCCGGCGGCACAAGGCAAAGCCTCAATCCGGACATCTGGTCCTGCTTTAGGCATTCTCAATTCACGGGGACTATTTTTCTGCCCATGCTTGCTTCGCTTTCCTCTTCCTTGCGCGCCTGCTGCGCGATGGCCGCGCTGGTCGCGGCCGGCTTCGCGCTGTCCGGTTGCGCCGGCATGAGCGAGACGGTCGCTCCGGCGTTCGCCGATCCTGCCAAATACGAACTGTACGATTGCAAGCAGCTCGAGGGCGAACGCAAGGCGCTCGCCGCCCGCACCGCCGAATTGCAGAAGCTGATGGACAAGGCCGAGACCGGGGCCGGCGGCGCCGTCGTGTCCGAGCTTGCCTATCGCAACGACTACGTCGCGGTGCGCGGCTCGGCGCAGTTGGCGGAGGACGCCTGGCGCCGCAACCGGTGCCGGGAAACGCCGCCTGATGCGAAGCCGGCGCCTTCTGGGCCGCAGCGGCCGGACATCAAGCCCGCTCCGAAGCGCTAAGGCTGTCTCGCTCCTGCGTCAGGGACGCCAGCCGTAGATCCAGTCCTGCCGCGCCAGCATGCGGTTCGGACCGAGTGCGCGGATCGCAAGATCGCGCGCGAGCGCGAGCGGGCCTCCGAGATGATAGATTCGGCCTTGCTGCCGTGCCGTGCGCTGCACTTTCCTGACACGGACCTGACGGGCGCGGCCATAGTGTGTCAGCGCTGCCGCGACGCTGCCCGCGTCCTCTGCGGCCTTGATGCTCAGATGCCGGGCGAGCACGGCCGCATCCTCGATCGCCATGCCGGCGCCTTGGGCCGCGAACGGCAGCATCGCGTGCACGGCATCGCCGAGCAGCGCGACCGGGCCCTTGCTCCAGGGGCAGCCATCGGGCACGCCGAACAGCGCCCATTTGCGCCAGCTGTCGACGCTTGCGAGCATCATTCGCGCCGCCGGCGGCCAGCGCGGCGCGGCGAAGGCGTCCATCACCTCGGAGGGATCCCCCGGAGTGCTCCAGCCCGGCCTGTTCCAGCTGCCCGGCAGCACCGCCACCACGTTGACTTGGCGGCCGCCCGCAATGGGATAGGCGACGAGATGGGCATTTGGGCCCATCCAGAGCTGTACCCGCCGCGCGGTGTACTCCTTCGGCAGTTGCGTCGCATCGAGCGTGCCGCGCCACGCGATCAGGCCGGAGAAACGCGGCTGCACCTCGGGGAACAGATGCTGGCGCACCGTCGACCAGATGCCGTCGGCGCCGATCAGGGCGCTGGCGAGGTCGCTGCGGCGAATGGTCCCGCTGCGATGGACCACCGTCAGTCCCTTGGCGTGGGGCGCGACATCCTCGAAGGTCGCGCCCAATTTCAAATCGATATCGGGATGGTCTGCGACCGCGCCGGCGAGCGCGGATTGCAGGTCGGCCCGATGCACCACCCAATAGGGGGCGCCGGCGCGCGCTGTCGCCGCCTCGCCGAGCGGCATGCGCAGCAATTCACCGCCGGCGCGCGCGCTCATGATCGAAACCGCCTCCGGAACGACGGCGCGCAGCTTCAGCCGTTCCGTGAGGCCGAGCTCGACCAGCACGCGGCTGGCATTGGGGGAAAGTTGCAGGCCGGCGCCGACTTCCTCGAGCCGCTCGGCCTTCTCCAGCACGACGATGCGGAAACCGCGGGCTGCCAGCGCAAGCGCAGCCGTCAGTCCTCCGATTCCGGCACCGGCAATGACGATCGTTCGCGGGAGGGCCACTGACCGAAGGGAACGGTCAGGCCACCTTGTCCTTCAGCACGCATTCGGGGGGGCGGGCTTCGCCCGGCTTCAGGTCGGCGGCAAAGCGGTACAGCGTCGAGCAGTACGGGCAGATGATCTCGTTGTCGTTGCCGAGGTCCAGGAAGACGTGCGGATGATCGAACGGAGGATTGGCGCCGACGCACATGAACTCTTGCGAGCCGATCTCGATGACGGGAACACCGGCATCGTTATGAAAGTGCGGGACGACATGGTCGGACATCGTAGTTCATCCTGGAGTGGCAATGGCGGCAGACACAATCAGCAGTGACGCGGCATATTATTGACGCCGCGGACCATACTGATGGGTGCAGTTGATTGCTAGCCCGACGGAACCGAAAGGTTCGCAATTGCCCCATGCTCATTTGCTCATGCAAATTCGACACAATCTTGTCGCCTCAGAGAAGCCCTTCTTTCGTCGGGGACGTTGTGTCGCAATTTTGGCATACTATGTCTGTGGACACGCGCAAATGCGGCGAAAGACGTACCATCGCGCGCAAATGACCCTGCGCAAGTGACCCTGCGAATGTCCAGGCTTTCGGCATGAAGTGGCTGCGAATCAGCTCAGCGTTGACCGGGATTGCTGCATGCAGCCTTGTGCTCGCACAGGTAGCGCCGCATGCGCGCGAGGCCGGCGCGATTCTCGCCGCCCAGGACGATCCGGCGGCCATGTCCGAGCTCAAGCTCGATGCGGCCCTCGCGAAGGACGACCACCTGGTCCAGGACAATATCGAAGCCGCGCTCACGGCCGGCGATGCCGATCTCGCCGACAGCTTTGTCGCGCTCGCGCGTGACCGCAACATCGCGCTGCCCGACGACCTCCTGAGCCGGGTCGGCGATGCCGTCAAAGCCGAGAACTCCTCCTCGCATTTCGCCAAGCGCTTTGCCACCGGCCTCGTCACCGGCAATGCCGACGACGTCGCGAGCCTTTCTGGAACGGTGGCCGGCGATCTCTTCGTGATCGGCGATATCAGGGACGTCGTGCGCGAGGGCAAGCATCTCGCCATGGGCGAGGATACCGACCGCCTGGTGCTCGGTCTTGCCACCGCGGGCCTTGCCGTGACGGCCGTGACCTACGTGTCCGCCGGCGGCGCCGCGCCGGTGCGCGCCGGGCTGACGCTGGTGAAGGATGCGCGCAAGGTCGGACGGCTCGGCGAAGGTCTCGCCGCATGGGCCGGCCGCTCGGCGCGCGAGGTGGTCGACACGCCGATGCTTCAGAACGCGGTCGCCAAGGGATCGGTGTTTCGTCCGGGCGAGACCGCGAGCGCGATCAAGGCCGCGTTCCGCGTCGAGAAGGCCGGTGCGCTGGTCCGGCTCGGCAAGGACGTCACGCGCGTCGCCGAGAAGACCGGCACACGCGGCGCGATGGATAGCTTGCGCATCGCCGAAGGGCCCAAGGATGTCGCGCGCGCGGCTCGGCTTGCCGAAGCGCAAGGCAGCAAGACGCGCGCGATCATGAAGGTGCTCGGCCGCGGCGCGCTGCTGCTCGTCGGCGGCGCGTTCGATCTCACGCTGTGGCTGCTCGGCGCGGCGCTGACGCTGTTCGGTCTGTTGTCCTCGATCAAGGCGACCACCGAGCGCCTGACGCAGGCTTGGTGTGATCGCAGACGGGCCCGGCGCCTTCGCCGGGCGCAGATTGCAGCGGAAGCCGCTCTGGCGGACGCGGCACTTACAGCCTAAGATCAATCTTCCCCACAACATTGCGGAACTGCTGATGCCGAGCTTTCACAACGGCGCCGTTGAAATGGCCTATCTTGACGAAGGCGAGGGTGATCCGATCATCCTGGTGCACGGCTTCGCCTCGAGCAAGAACGTGAACTGGGTCTACCCGACCTGGGTGTCGGAGCTGCGCAAGAACGGCCGCCGCGTCATTGCGCTGGACAATCGCGGCCACGGCGAAAGCGAAAAGCTCTACGAGCCCGCGCAATACTCGATCCCGACCATGGCCGGCGACGTGCTCGCGTTGATGGATCATCTCGCCATCCCGCAGGCCGACATCATGGGCTATTCGATGGGCGGGCGGATGACGGCCTGGCTCGGGCTGAACGAGCCGCAGCGTCTCCGCTCGGCCATTCTCGGTGGCATCGGCATCGGCGGCCTGATCGAGGGCACCGGGCCCGGCGAGAGCGTCGCCAAGGCGTTGGAGGCGCCCTCGCTCGACGAGGTCACCGATCCCGTGGGCCGCACGTTTCGTGCGTTTGCGGACCAAACCCGCTCGGATCGCCGTGCGCTCGCAGCCTGCCTGCGCGGCACGCGCGATCTCATGACCAGGGGCGAGGCCGCGCGCATCGACGTGCCCGTGCTGATCGCGGTCGGCTCGACCGATGATGTCGCGGGCTCCGCGAGCGCGCTCGGCGCGCTCATCCCAGGTTCGGAAGTGCTCGATATTCCGGGCCGCGATCACATGCGTGCGGTCGGCGACAAGGTCTACAAGACCGGCGTCCTGGATTTCCTGTCACGCCGCGCCTGAAGTCTCATCGCGCTTTGGATTCGTCGTCGCCAAGCCAGCGAAACAGCGCCATCAGCACGACGAAGGTCGCAACCCACACCATGCGTGCACCGTAGCGGTCATGCGGGCCCGAGATCACGCCGCAGATGAAGGCGTTGCCGAGCAGGGCCAGCGTCACCGTCGTCGCCAGCAGCGTCAGATCGTCGAGCCTGCGGTGGGCAAGCGCGTGTCCAAGCAGCCCGAGCAGCCCCAGCATCGAGACCAGCGCGACCGGGACATGGAGCCAGTTGACGTAGCTGAAATCGAGGGCCCATCGCTGCTGGCGTGCGGCGCGCATCGCGGCCACCTGCGCCGGGATATAGCGCTCGATGATGCCGTAGGTGTGGGGAATCCAGCCGCTGGTGCCTTCGCCGGTCGCGACGTGGAGCATTTGCTGCCCCATCGCCTGCAACGCCGCCTCGGCCTGCCAGGCCGGATAGGCCGCGAGCGAATGCACGACGATGTATCCCATTTCGTCGTTCATTCCCTCGAAGCGGCCGAGCGTGTTGAACATGCTCTTGCCCCACAGGAATTCATCGGCGGTCGCGGGCAGCTCATTGCGATAGGGACAGAGCTTGAAGCTCTCATGCGGGCAGCGGTCGTTGAGGTAGCGCGCGACGATGCCGTCCTGCATCATGCGGCCAAAGGCGACGCCGGTGCCGCCGGGCGTCCAGGCCCACGTGCCTGACAGCGCGTGGTTGGCGGAGATCAGCATCAGGCCGCCCGCGACGATCGTGAGGCTGGCCTGGGCCAGTCCGGCGATCGGCAGGCGAGGTCCCAGGAACGGCCGGGCCATCCAGCCAACGGCGCAGAGCCCGAGCAGCACGCCGAGCGTGGCGCTGTGGGTCGCCGCGGCAAAGGCGGTGAAGACGAACAGCGAGACTCTTTCGATTCCCGAGATGCGGCGGCCGCCGACGATCAGGAGAAACAGCGACAGGATCGAGAGCCCTGCAAAAATGTCGGTGAGCAGCATGCTCGCAAGCCAGGGCAGCGCCGTCGACAGGATCAGCAGCAGGCTGATCGCGACGAAGCGGAATGTCTGCATCAGGCCGAGCACGCGCAGCGTCAGCTGCAACAGCCACAGCGTCGCCAGCGACTGGACCGCGAGGTTGATCCAGAAGCCGAAATTCTCGCCATAATGCAGATAGAGGCCGAACACGGTGGAGCGGCTGGGGACGAGGTAGCCCTCGTACCAGCGCGCCAGATAGCCGCCGGTATCCCATTGCAACAGTGGATAGCCGTTCCAGAACGCGGGCGCGATCATCAGGAGGGGCAGGGCCACCGCCGCCAGCCGCAGCCAGAACGTCCCCGCGGCGCTCGCGCGCAATTGGTCGGTGGTGATGCTCAAAACCGCTCCGTCGTCCGCTGGACCATGCCCGCAATAACGGTCGAGGTGAAATTCACCAATAGTTTGACGCCGCCCGGCTTGAATTTGGCCAGACTCTGACCATTTTGAGCCGACCTTGCCGCCTGGGGGCGCCAAAAGAACCTGTTGTGTTTCAACGCGTTGGTATGCTTTCGCCGGGCAACGCGCTGTTCACTCTCAGGCAAGCCCGTCAGGACTTTGTCGCCTACACTGTGCTATAGAGCCAACAAAACCAGCCCATTCGAAGAGCAGATCCCAGAGAGAAAATCCATGGCAGTGCATCAGGTCAATCCGGGAGGCAAGCTCGCGACGCTCGATCCGATCTGGGATCGGATCCGGGGCGAAGCCGAGGACATCGTCCACCGCGAGCCCGAGCTTGCGACCTTCATCTATTCGACGGTGCTGCATCATAGCCGCCTCGAAGATTCTGTGGTCCATCGCGTCGCCGACCGCCTCGATCACTCCGCGCTCTCGGGCGATCTGGTGCGCCAGACCTTCGACGAGGCCTTGCGCGACGATCCCGATCTCGGCAACGCCTTCCGCGCCGATCTCGTCGCGGTCTACGATCGCGACCCCGCGACCTCGCGCTTCATCGATCCCTTGCTCTACTTCAAGGGCTTCCACGCCATCCAGACCCATCGGCTCGCGCACTGGCTCTATCTGAAGGGCCGCAAGGATTTTGCGTATTACCTGCAGAGCCGCGCCTCGGCGGTGTTCCAGACCGACATCAATCCCGCCGCGCGCATCGGCCGCGGCATCTTCCTCGATCATGCCACCGGCTTCGTCTGCGGCGAGACGGCGGTGATCGAGGATGACGTCTCGATCCTGCACGGCGTCACGCTCGGCGGCACCGGCAAGGAGAACGAGGATCGTCATCCGAAGATTCGTCATGGCGTGCTGATCGGCGCCGGCGCAAAGATCCTCGGCAACATCGAGATCGGCCATTGTGCGCGCATCGCGGCCGGCTCGGTCGTGGTGAAGCCGGTGCCGCATAACGTCACGGTCGCGGGCGTGCCGGCCAAGATCGTCGGCGAGGCCGGCTGTGCCGAGCCGTCGCGCACCATGGACCAGATGATCAACGCGATGGGGCTTTGATCTCGCAAGTCCAGGGGCCGGATTTTGGGGCCGGGTTTTGCCGGCCTTGTCGTCCCCAAATTCTTTGGCAATTCATGCTGGCGGTTCGTCGCGTCTCGTCCTAAAACCCGCCGACCAATTTCGATCGGAGACTTGCCGTGGACGTCAAAGAAGTCAGAAAGCTGGATGCGTATCTGAAGCGCGTGTTCGGCAATCCCAAGATCCGCGTCGTGCCGCGGCCCAAGAAGGACGATTCCGCCGAGGTCTATATCGGTGAGGAATTCATCGGCGTGCTCTTCGTCGACGACGAGGACGACGATCGCTCGTTCCAGTTCCAGATGGCGATCCTCGAGGACGATCTGGTCGATCAGGAATAAGAGCCGATGCGTGCCCCTCGGGGGCACGTATCCAACGCCGCCAGCATGTCCGGGATCGTGACGAATTTCTCCCGAGGCTTGCCGAGCGCGGCTCCCCTGCGTTTCTCGGCCGCATCGATCGTCATCCAATCCGGATAGCTCACGAGGCGTGCGGCCCGGCCGGCGAGGCGCGCAAGCAGCGCGTCGCGGCCATCCGAGCGCGGCCGGCGGTAGGACAGATCGGCCAGCAGGGCCTCAGCCGTCGCAATCCCGCAGCCCCTGTTGGTGCCGATCGTGCCGTTCGGTCCGCGCTTGCTCCATCCGCAGACATAGAGGCCTTCGACCAGAGCAGAACCGATCGCGACGCGTCCGTCGATATTGGCATGGACGCCGCGATGGGCGTCATAGGGAACGCCGGCGACAGGCATCGTCCTGCGGCCAATGCTGCTGAAGGACAGGCCGCACGCGATGTCCTCGACGACGCCCGATCGATGCTTGAACGAGATCGTCTCGATGCGGTCTCGTCCTCGGATCGCGACCGGAGACAGACCAAACCGAAAGACACAGTGCCGCGGCCCGGTCGCGGCTTGCTGCGAAAACGCGCGCAGCAGCGACAGCTTTTCATTGGTTTCCGGATCGTCGGAGCGTTGCGGCTCGAATTCATCCGGTGTGACGTCGCGCAGATCGACCCGTGTGTCGCACGCCGCGAGTTCGACAAACTCGCGCAATTCCTTTGCCGTGAACTTGGCCCGCGCCGGCCCGCCGCGGCCGACGACGTAGATCTCGCGAACCCGGCTCTCCGCCAGAGCTTCGAGCGCATGGCGCGCGATATCTGTCCGGCGCAGCTCGTCGGCCGTTTTTGCGAGAATCCGCGCGACGTCGAGCGCGACGTTGCCATGGCCGATCACGACCGCGGCCTCGTGGCCGAAATCGAACTGGCGATCGCGGAAGTCGGGATGCCCATTGTACCAGGCGACGAAATCGCCGGCGCTGTGATTGCCCGGTAGCGTTTCGCCGGGGATGTCGAGGGCCTGGCTCAGCTCGGCGCCCGTCGCGAGCACGACGGCGTCGTAGGCCATGCGCAGCTCGTCGACCGTGACGTCGTCTCCGACCGTCACGCCGCCGATGAAGTGGAAGCCGGGCATTGCGGCGATGCGGTCGAAGGCCGTCGTGACCTGCTTGAGCTTCGGATGGTCGGGCGCGACGCCGAACCGCACCAGCCCGTAGGGCACGGGAAGCCGCTCGAACATATCGATGGTCATCGGCACGCCCGAGCGCAACAAGGCTTCACTCGTGTAGAAGCCGCTCGGCCCGCTGCCGATGACGGCGACGCGGCGCTCGCTGGCAGCAGGCCTCGTCATCGGCCGAGCGCCACCTTGCGCTCATCGGCGCCCGGCAGGGGCACCAGGCGCGCGCTCAGCACGGGCGTTTCAGCCGCTCGCTTGCGGTTGACGTCGATCCAGAATGTCTTGTCCGCAGGCAAACGATAGTCGGGCTCGATCGCACCGACCGGGCAGGCCGGTGCGCAGCCGCCGCAGTCGATGCAATTCTCCGGATCGATATAGGTCATGGTGTCGTCGACATGGAAACATTCGACGGGGCAGACGGTGACGCATTCGGTGTATCGGCAGCCGCGGCAATTGTCGGTGACCACATATGTCATCGTCAGGCACCACTGACCTGAACGAGGATGTCGGAGAATGTCGGGGCGCGGCCGAGGTCGGCGAACGCGGGCGGCGTCAGCGCGTGCACCGTTGCGCCCTTGCGATTGGAGCGCTGCCAATAGCCTGACGGTGCAACCACGACGCCCGGCATGATGTCCGGTGAAACCGTCGCAAAGGCCTCGAACGAGCCGCGGTCGTTGAACACGCGAATGGGCGCGCCCGCAACGATGCCGCGTTGGGCCGCGTCATCGGGGTTGAGAAGCACCGCCTGCTCCTCGCCGGCCTGGGCGGTCTGGGCCGGCAGGTTGCCGTAGTTCGAATTCAGGAAGGCGTGACTCTTTGGCGAGATCAGGCTGAGCGGATAATGCGTTGCGAGCGCCGGCGCCGTTCGCGCGTTCTCGTTCGGCGGGATGTAGTGGGGCAGGGGATCGACCGGCGTGCCATCCTGGTCGCCATTGTAGCCCTGGCGGAACAGCGGCACCACGAAGTTGCCGCCGCCGGCGATGGTTGATTTGAACTCGCACTTGCCGGACGCAGTCGGAAAATTGCCCTCGCGATGCGGCGCCCAGTCCGCCGGCGCCGGCATGTTGAGGCGCGCATAGCCCTTGGTCTTGACGTCATCGAGCGTGATGCCCGCAAGCACCGGGTTGCTCCAGTCCAGCGAGCCCTCGATGATCTCGTCGTCGCTCCGGAAGAAGGCCGGGTCGGTCATGCCCATTGCGCGCGCGAGCCGGCGGAACAGCTCGGTGTTGGAAACGGCTTCGCCGAGCGGCGCGATCGCCTGGTTGTTGTAGGACAGGTAAAGATGTCCCCAGGAGAACATGATGTCCTTCTGCTCGAGCTGGGTGGTCGCCGGCAGAACGATGTCGGCATATTTTGCGGTGTCGGTCAGGAAGTGCTCGCTGACGACGGTGAAGAGATCCTCGCGCTCTAGGCCCTTTTCGAGCTTGCCCTGCTCGGTCACCATCGCCATCGGATTGGCGTTGTAGACGAACAGCGCCTTGATCGGCGGATCGAAGCCGAGCTCGCCGGTCAGTGCCGCTCCGAGCCGCCAGGAATTGAGCACGCGCATCTTCTCCGGCTGCAGATCGGGACGCATCAGCACGTCCCATCTGACCGGGAACGCCCAGATCGGAAGCTGGAGCAGGCCGCCGCCGACATGTTTCCACGCCCCGATCAGTCCCGGAAGGCAGGCGATCGCGCGCACGGTCTGGCCGCCGCCGGCATGCCGTTCGACCGCGACGCCGATCCGCACGACGGCGGGCGGCGTGGTCGCGAATTCCCTGGCCAGCTTGACGATGTCACTGACGGGAATGCCGGTTTCCTGCGACGCGAATTCCGGGGTGTAGCTCGCCGCCCGTTCCGCCAGCTCGTCGTAGCCGACGGTGTATTTGTCGACGTAGTCGCGATCGACCAGGTTCTCCTTGATGATGACATGGATCATCGCAAGCGCGAGCGCAGCATCGGTGCCGGGGCGGATCGGGATATGCCAGTCGGCGAGGCGCGCCGTGCGGGTCTTTACGGGATCGATGACCACGAGCTTGGCGCCGGCCTTCTTCGCCTGCTCGATGAACGGCCAGTGGTGCGAGTTCGTGCTCAGCGTGTTGCAGGCCCACAGGATGATGTACTTCGAATGCACGAAGCTTTCGGGATCGACGCCCGGGGTGTGCCCGATCGTCATCATGTAGGCGGTACACGAGGCGGAATCGCAGAACGTGCGCTCCAGAACCGTCGCCCCCAACTTGTTGAAGAGGGGATCTCCGACGTTCAGTCCGTTGATGATGCCCTGCGTGCCCAGATAGCTGTAGGGGAGGATCGCCTGCGCGCCGTGCTCGGCAATGATTGTTTTCCAGCGCGATGCGATGGTCTCGATGGCTTCGTCCCAGGAGATCCGTTGAAACTGCCTCGAACCCTTGGGGCCGACCCGCTTCAGCGGATGGAGGATGCGCTTGTCACTGTAGACGCGCTCCTCATAGTTGTTGACCTTCACGCAGAGCCGTCCGCGCGTGAACGGATGATCGGGATTGCCGCGGACGGCGATCGCCTTGCCATCCTCGACCGTGGTCAGGATGGAGCAGGTGTCCGGGCAATCATGGGGGCACGCGCCTATTACCGTGGTCCGGGCCATGGGTCTCTCCGCTTCCCGATTCAACGGGGCCGAGGATGCGGCGGCCGGGGGCGGGCTGGCTTTTCAAAACGTGCGGTGTTGTTGTCCCGGACTGCTCTCGGTTGGTGGACGTCCGGCCGGATGTCTGGCATGCTAATTGCTGGACCCGGCAATACTCCTTACCCACATCGCGCTATCTGGCGGAGATTCACGATGGGTATGCTCGGCAATTCTGTCGATAAATATGTTACCGGCAGAATGCTTCAGACGTCCAACGATCGGCGATGGGGGCATCTACTCGCCGAGCGATGGAGCCACGAGCCGGGCGATCTGCCGCCGCAATTGCCGCGTGACACCGAGATCGCGATCCTGCTGCGCGGCAACTCGGTCGTCGATCGTGAAGGCGCGGGCATGCGGCAGCGCACTTTCGGCAGGAAGGGCACCGTCTGGCTCTGCCCGGCCGGCATCCGCGAAGACTTCATCCGTGTCGAGAGCCAGATGCGGGAATGCCTGCATCTCTTTCTGCCCGGCAAGCCGTTCGACGACACCATGCTCAGGGATCTCGATATCGACCCGTCGGGAATCTCGATCCGCTACGAAAGCATCGACCAGGACATGTTCATCGAGCATGTCGCGGATCGGATCCTGAAGGAGCTTGAACGGGAGACCTCCACCGGCCGGCTGCTGATCGAAAGCCTCGGGCGCGCGTTGTCGGCGCATCTGGTGCACGCCTACTCGGCGACGTCCGTTCGTCTCAGGCAATCCTACGCCGTTCAGAAGCCGCTCGATGCCAAGCGGCTGCTGCGCGTGACGGAGTTCATCGACGATTCCGTCGAGCGCGACGTCACGGTGAAGGATCTGGCATCGGTGGCCTGCATGAGCCCGGCACACTTCTCCCGCAGCTTCAAGGCGGCAACCGGCACTGCGCCGCACGAATATATCAGCCGCCAGCGCCTCGATCTCGCCAAGCGGCTGCTGTCGACCAGCGATCGCCCGCTGGTCGACATCGCCTATGCCACGGGATTCTCGTCGCAGGCCAATTTCAACCGCGCCTTCCGCAAGGCGGTCGGCACGACGCCGAGCCTGTATCGGGCGCGGAGGGGCCGCGACTGAGGTGGCGCCGGGCGCGTGGGCCCCGTGCGGTACGATCTATTTCCTTTCGAGAATCCGCAGGCGTGCAATGGCGTCGGCGACCGTCACACCTTGCCCGTCGACGAGGTCGGCCTGCACGACCATGTCGCGCTCCGTTCGCTCGACGACGCGTGCTCTCGCCGTGATCGGCCCGACGCCGGCTGGCTTCAAAAAGCGCGTATCGAGGCTCCGGGTTACGACGGTCAGGTTTGCGGAGAGCATCGCAAGCCCGGCAATTCCGGTTGCGGAGTCCAGCATCGCGGCGAGGAAGCCGCCCTGGATCGTCCCGTGCCTGTTGGTGAAGGATTGCTGAGCCTGGAAACGGATCAGTGCGATCTCGCCCGTTTCGTCAAACCCCAGCCACTCGCGTCCGAGCAGTTGGGCTCCGGGCGGTAGATGTGCTGTTGCGTCGCTCACGTCGGTCATCGCACTGTTTTCTCAACGGGAGGGTATCAAGCAGTCGATCCGGCGCAAGACCTCTCGGTGACGAGGCGATCGGCAACAATCTGTGAGTAGGAGGCGCGATCGCGCGTATCTAGAGTGCCGCGGCTCGCCCTGATATCATTACCTCGATATGGACGCAGAGTCTTTTGAAATCGCTCGCCTGACCGAGGAATCGGGCCTGCCGAAAACAATCGCTGCACTTCAATTCGCGTTCTGGGGGGCGTTGACAGGCTATAGCTCGGCCACAGATTACGAGCAGTTTCTTTGCCGTGCGGCTCGTTCCCGCCAATTGCCGGAAGTTCTGGTCGCCCGGCGTGGCACGACGTTCGTTGGCTCAGTCAATCTGCTCGCCAGCGAGATGACGATACGTCCTGCACTTTCGCCATGGATGGCGCAGCTGTTCGTGCCTGGTAATGAGCGGAGCCAAGGGGTTGGAAACGCGCTCATTGATGCTGCTGTCGCTAGCGCTGCGAAGTTGGGCTATCAACGGCTCTATCTCTACACGTCGGGGACCTTGCCGGGCTATTATGCGTCTCGCCACTGGCGGCCGATCGAGGAGCTCGAATATCTCGGTAAGACGCGCGTCATCATGGTCTATGATCTGGCTTGATGGCTGCAGAATGCGCTTGGCTTGCGGTGCTCAGCGCTGAGCCGTCATCGCCGTCGCCACCGCCTGAAGCTCTTTGACGAACTCGGCGATCGCTGGATTGCGCCTTTCACCGGTGCGAAACGCCGCGAATATCCGTCGCGTGATGATCGGCTTGATCTCCTTGAGGCGTAGCGTGCCGATATGATCGCGCCCACGCAGCCCCGGATTGATCGAGACCGAGCAGCCCGCCTCGACCATGGCCCGGACAACTTCGAAACTGTGGCAGCGCGCATTGACGATGGGATCGAAGCCGGCATTGCGACAGGCGCCGACAATCACGTCCGAATAGGTGGCGGACGTCGTGTCGAGCACCCATCGTTCCGTCGCCAACTCCGGCAAGGTGAGGTGAGGCCGCTCCGCCAGCGGATGGTCGCGCGGCAGCAGGACGTGCAGGTGGTCGTCCAGAAGATGCAGCATCTCGACCTGTGTCTCCGAGAGACTTGCTGATGTGGTCAGGTCGTCGACAATGGCGACGTCCGTCTGCCACGCGCGCAAAGCCGCGAGGCTGTCGTCGGGCTCCAACTCCTCGAAGATCGTCACCAGATCGGGGAAGCGAGCCGACATCGCCCGGATCGTTGGCGGAATCAGGGATGCGGCGACCGAGGGAAACGCCGAGACGCGCAGTTCGCCGGCGACGGTCTTCTTCAGCTCCGCGAGGTCGGTCTTCGCTTCCTCCAGAATGCCAATGACCCGCCCGGCATGATCCACCAGACGCTGTCCCGCCGGCGTCAGCCGCACGCCGCGGCCCCTGCGTTCGACCAGTTCAACTCCGGTCTCGTCTTCGAGCTGCGCGATTTGCTGCGAAACGGCCGACGGAGAGATCAGCAAGGCTTCGGCCACCGCTGCCATTGTTTTTCGCAGCGAAAGCTCACGAAGGGTGCGGAGTCGGGCGAAATCCATCCGTCAGCTCCAAAAAGTGCTCAGGACACAATCATGCATTTATTCTAATGTATATAGCGAAATTAATTAAGTAGACCAGAATTGTTTTGCGGCAGTAGCCTCATTCCTCAGAGCAGTTCGGGTCTTCACAAGAGGAGCACATCCCAAGCCCGGCTGAGACACGTGGGACGACGGCAACAGAGGGGTTTCGAATGGCTCGTTTCAAATTTCTGGTCGCTGCGCTTGCCGCAGCATCGCTGTGGGCGAGCGGTGCTTCCGCCTCCGTTCTCGACAACGTCAAGCAGCGCGGCATCCTCAACTGCGGCACCGACAACACGGCGCCGGGCTTCGGCTATCTCAACACCAAGACCGGCAAGATCGAAGGGTTGGATGCCGATTTCTGCCGCGCCATGGCCGCTGCCGTTCTCGGCGACGCCAGCAAGGTCAACTTCGTCATCGTCACCGACAAGAGCCGCTTCAACGCCCTGCAGACCGGGCAGGCCGATGTCGTCTTTGCTCATACGACCATCAAGCCGGTGCGCGAGTCGGCGATCGGCATCGATTTCCTGCCGATCAATTTCTACGACGGCACCGGCATGATGGTGAAAGCTGCGTCCGGTGTGAAATCCGTCGCGGAGCTGGACGGCGCGACGATCTGCACGACGCAGGGCTCCGGCACCGAAGCCACGCTCGCCGCCTTCGTTCGCCAGCGCGGCTTCAAGACCACCAAGGTGCTCACCTTCGAGAATCTCGAGAAGCTGTTTGGTGCGCTCCAGAGCGACCGCTGCAACGCGATGTCGACGGACAAATCCGCGCTCGCGGCGTGGCGCGGCAACTCCGGAAAGCCGGACGATTACACGATTCTGCCCGAGACGCTGAACAAGTCGCCGTTCGCCGGCTTCGTGATCGCCAACGATTCCAAATGGCGCAATCTCCTGCGCTGGGCGACCTTCGCGCTGTTCCAGGCGGAAGAATGGGACATCACGACAGCCAATCTGTCCGACAGGATGAAGGACGAGAGCGCCTTCGTGCAGAAATTCCTCGGCGTGAAAGACGGTTTCGGCAAGGATTTCGGCGTCGCTGACGATTTCGTCGCCAGCATGATCAAGTCGGTCGGCAATTACGGCGAGATCTATGATCGCAATCTCGGACCCAAGACGCCATACTTCATCGATCGTGCCGGCACGCCCAATGCCATGTGGACCAAGGGCGGTGCCGAGTACTCGCCTCCGTGGAACTGAGCACATGGGGCGAACCTAACGGCTCGCCTCGATCTCGGGAGGGCGTCGTGAGCACAGAGATCGCCGAATATCACAGCATCCCGCCCGCGCGTCGCGGCCTGCTGATTGCGTCCAAATGGTTGTTTCAGGCTGCGATCGTTCTCGTGGTGGCAGGGCTCGTCATTTGGCTCGGCCTCGCCGTCCGCGAGGCACTGGCTCGCAAGGGCATCCAGTTCTCGTTCGGCTATCTCGGCAACGTCGCGAATTTCAGCCTCAGTGAAGGGGTCGTGCCTTCGTTCGTGGGCCACTGGCCGGACCTGGAGCCTTTCTCTCCCGCTCACACAAATCTGCAGGCCCTGCTGGCGGGCCTGTGGAATTCGCTGAAGGTCGCGCTTTCGGCGATCGTTCTCTGCACCATGTTCGGCACGCTGGTCGGCATCGGCCGGCTCTCGACCAACTGGCTGGTGCGCAACCTCTGCTTTGGTCTGGTCGAAGCCATCCGCAACACGCCGCTGCTGATCCAGATCGTGTTCTGGTATTTCGCCGTGGTCCTGCGGTTTCCTCCCGCCAATGCCGCATCGAACTGGTTCGGCGGCCTGCTTGCCAGTCGTTCGGGTGTGTTCTTTCCCGGCCTTGCGATCTCCGGGCGTGCCGGCGCTGCGTCATGGGGATTGCTCGTCGCTGCCGTTGCACTGGTCGTCGCCTGCCTGGTTCTGCGTGGATTGCGACTCCGGTTGATCCTCTTGGCAGCGGCGATCTCGGCCCTGATGGCAGCCGCCTTCATCGGTTTTCCGCTTGGCCTTGACCTTCCGGTCGCGACCCGGTTCGGCGCGCGCGGAGGCTTTGCCATTTCACCGGAGATGACGGCACTGCTCCTTGCGATCGTCGTCAACAGCTCCGCCTATGTCGCCGAGATCGTCCGCGGCGCGATCGAGTCCCTGCCGAAGGGACAATGGGAGGCCTCGGCCTCGCTCGGATTGTCGCGTTCCCATACGCTGCGCGACATCATCCTTCCCCAAGTCTTCCGGATCGTCCTGCCGTCGCTCGCCAACCGCTACATCAGCCTGACCAAGGACACCTCGCTCGGGATCGCCATCGGCTTTCCGGATCTGTTCAACGTCTACGGCACCGTCTCGAACCAGACCGGGCGAAACCTCGAAGGCGTCGTGATCGTGATGCTGACGTACCTCGCACTAAGCTGGATCATCAGCGCCTGCGTGAACGGCATCAATGCACGCGTCAATGGACGGAGGGGGCGATGACCACGGTCGCGCTGCGGTGGGTCCACCGCAATCTGTTCGCCAAGCCGTTCGATACAGCACTTTCGCTCGTCGTCATCCCGATGCTGGCCTGGGCGGTCTATGCCTTTGCGCACTGGGCGCTGATCGAGGCGCATTGGCAGGTCGTCGGCGGCAGCTTCAAGGTGCTGATGACCGGCATCTATCCGGCCGGCCAGTTGTGGCGGGCATGGTTCTCCGTTGCGACGCTCTGCGCGATGTTCGGCGCGGGCCTCGGCCTTTCGCTGCGCCCGGGCCGCGCGGCGCTGACGGCCGTCGCGTCGGTCGCGATCCTGATCGCGGCGGCGTTGGCAGCCGCGATCGACGTGCATTCCGGCATGCTCACCGCGGCCTGCGCTGCGCTCGGCATGGCCGCCTGGATCGGCACCCAGCGTTCGGCTGTGGACCAGCGCATCGTGCTGTCAGGACTCCTCGCGGGCGTGGTCGCCATCTTCGTCGTGCTCTCGCCGCCGGGCTTCGAGGTCTGGGGTGGTCTGCTGCTCAGCGTCGTCCTGACGATCGCGGTCTCGATCCTGACCCTGCCGTTCGGCATCCTGCTCGCGCTTGGCCGGCAAAGCCGCATCACCAGCCTGCGCGTGATCTCGACCGCCTATATCGAGACGATGCGGTCGGTGCCGTTGATCCTCGTCGTTTACTGGATTTGGATCATCGTGCCGCTGCTGGCGCCGGATACGTCCGTTCCGGGTCTGCTGCGCGGCATGGCCGGTTTTGCGCTCTTCTTCGCGGCTTATGTCGCCGAATATGTCCGCAGCGGACTTCAGGCGGTTCCGAAAGGCCAGATCGAGGCGGCGAAATCGCTCGCGATGAGCAGCTGGACGCTCAACGTTGATATCGTCTTGCCGCAGGCGCTGCGGGTTGTCGTTCCCTCGCTGGTCGGACAGATCCTCGACATCTTCAACGGCGCGACTTTGGTCTTCATCATCGGCCTGACCGATTTCCTGCGCGCCGGACAGATGATCCTCGCCGATCCCCAGAACAGCGGCCGGACCTACGAAATCTACGTCTTCCTGTTCGCCGTCTATCTCGCCATCGGCGGGGCGATCACCTACGCCTCGCGCCGATTAGAAGCCCATCTCGCAAGGGGATCACGATGAACGCCATCCAGATTCCGACAGCCGCAACGTCGCGCGATGTCATCGTCAGCATCGGCCGCCTCAACAAGTCCTTTGGCGCGTTTCATGTCCTGAAGGACGTTGATCTCGACGTCGGTCGCGGCGAGGTCGTCGTCATCATCGGCGCCAGCGGCTCCGGAAAGTCGACCTTGATCCGCTGTGTCAACGGCCTGGAGATGTACCAGAGCGGGCGGCTGACGGTCGACGGCTTCAACATGCCGACCGAAGCGGATCGCGCGATCGGCGGCGAGAAGGAGCTGGCCAGGATCCGCAAGGGCGTCGGCATGGTGTTCCAGCAGTTCAATCTGTTTCCGCATATGAGCGCGATCGACAATGTCGCCATTGCGCCGATCCGCGTTCGCGGCCGCAAGCCGGACGAGGCGAGGGCGAGCGCGTTGCGTCTGCTCGATCGGGTCGGGCTGCACGATCATGCTCACAAGCTTCCGGCGCAATTGTCCGGCGGTCAGCAGCAGCGCGTTGCAATTGCGAGATCACTCGCGATGGAGCCGCATATCATGCTGTTCGACGAGCCGACCTCGGCGCTCGATCCTGAGATGGTCGGCGAAGTGCTCGACGTCATGCGCGAGCTCGCGCGTGAAGGCATGACGATGATGATCGTGACCCACGAGATGGGCTTCGCCCGCGAGGTCGCCGACCGCGTCGTCTACATCGATCACGGACGCATCCTGGAGATCGGCACGCCGACTGAGATCTTCGACCGGCCGACCCATGAACGAACCAAAACCTTTCTCTCGCGCGTGCTCCGTCACTGACAGAGCCGGCACCACCCCACGCGCGGACCAAGCGCATTCCGATCACCTGGCAAGAGGATCACACATGTCATTTTCGACCGGCGCCGTTCAGGCCCATTTAGCTGACGCCAACTGGCCCACTCTCTTTGGCGCCGATGCCCATCAGATCGGCGCCGATGTCGTCGCGCTGATCGACCGGGATCGCAAGAGGGAGACGTCGTCCCTCAACATGATCGCTTCGGCGTCCTACGCGCCGCTCGGACTGCGACAGATCGAGGGAACGCATCTCGTCAACCGTGCCCCGATGGGCCTGCCCGGCCGTCGCAGCGTCGCCAATTGCGAAGAGCTCGACGCGATCGAGAACCTCGCCATCAATCGCGCGAAGGCGATTTTCGGCGCCGAATATGTCAACGTGCAGGCGCTCTCTTCGACCATCGCCAACGTGGCCGTGCTGCGCGCGATCCTGCCGGCCGATGGCGCGCGCCTGCTCACCTTCGACGAGCTCGCCGGCGGCCATGTCAGCCACGGCGCCATGCGGCACATCACGGGTGCGAACCGCGAGGTGGCCTCGTTCGGCGTCACCCCCAGCGGCGTGGTCGATCTGGATCAGGCCCGTGACCTCGCGCGCAGGGTGAAGCCGCACGTCCTGCTTGCAGGCCCGTCGTCGTATCCGCGCGAGATCGACTTCGCCGGATTGAAGGCCATTGCCGACGAGGTCGGCGCACTGCTCTTCACCGACATCGCTCATGTGGCTGGGCTGATCGCGGCCGGCCTTCATGCCAATCCCGTTCCTTTCTCCGACGTGTCCACGACGTCGACACAGAAGACTCTCTGCGGACCGCGCAACGGCGCCTTTGTCTTCGCCAGGGAGCGCTTCGCCGCCGCCATCGACGCCGCCGTCTATCCCGGTCTGCAGGGCCCGGCAGCCTCGAACATGATCGCGGCGCGTGCGGTGCAGATGGAGATGATCACTCGTCCGGCCTTTGCGCAGCTCATGCGGGACGTCGTCGCGAATGCCAAGGCGTTCGGCGCTGGCCTCGAAGCGGGCGGCATCGAACTCTACACCGGTGGCACGGACTCGCACATGATCATGGCCTACACCGGCGAAAGCTGGACGCAGCCGGAACTGGTCGCGGGGCTCGGTGCCTACGGGATCGTCGGCAACGCGATGCGCGCGCCGGGGCAAGCCGGCGAACCACGGACCGCGTTCCGGTTCGGCAGCATCGCGCTGACGATCCGTGGCCTCGATACGGCCGAGGCCACCGGGCTTGGTCGCGATGTCGCGGCAATCCTGCGTGCAGGCCCGACCGCTTCAGTAGATCCGGCGCGGCTTCGCAGGCTGAAGGATCTGGCCAGCGCCCACCCCGTTCCGTCCTTTGTCGATTGATACCAGAGCCATTCATCATGAAACGCCATTACGACGTCGCCGCGGTCCGCAGCCAATTCCCTGTGACCGAGCGCTTGCTCTATCTCGACTCTGCACATCAGACGCCCCTTGCGACCAGCGTTCGCGAAGCCCTGCTCGGCTTCTATCGGGAAGGTCATGAGATGGCGGGCCCGAAACCCGTCTGGCTCGAGCGTGTCGAGCAGGTTCGTGCCCGGGTGGCGAAGCTGCTGAACGCCGCGCCGGACGAGATCGCCTTCACCAAGAACACCTCCGAGGGCATGAATATCGCCGCGAACGCGTTGCCGCTGGTGGCGGGCGACAATGTGCTCCTCGTCGAGGGCGACCACCCGAACAACGCCTATGCATTCCTCAATCTTCGACGAAAGGGGATCGAGGTGCGGTTCGTGCCGATGACGGGCGAGACGGCACGCGCGGAAATGTTCGCGCCGCATATCGATTCCCGTACGCGCGCGATCTCGCTCTCGCATGTCACCTTTCACGCGGGGCATCGTTTCGACATCGACAGCATTGGAGCGCTCTGTGCGCAGAAGAAGCTCTATTTCGTCATCGATGCGATGCAGTCGACCGGTGTCATCCCGCTCGATGCCGGAGCGAGCGGGGCAAGCCTGATCGGTTCGGGCTGCCACAAGGGGCTGCTGGTGCCGCAGGGCCTCGGCCTCCTCTATTGCCGGCAGGGTCTCGACGAACTGCAGCCGGCCTATCTCGCCATGTCGAGCCTCGCGCATCCGCCAAGCGACTACATTGCGCGTGCAGACAACATGATGCCGAAGGCCGGCGCCGGGCGATTTGAGATTGGCAATCTCAATTTGCCCGATATTCACGCGCTGGACGCCTCGCTGACGCTGATCGAGAGCGTCGGGTTGCCTGCCATCGAGGCGCATCTCTACGATCTTGGCGACCGCCTGATCGAGCGCATCGACGATCTCGGTATCCGCCTCGTCGGACCGCGCGACCGCGCCGATCGCTCACCGCACATCTACGTGCTGGATTTGCCGGCGGACGAATGGGCGGACTATCTGGCCAGCCGGCAGGTGCGCGTGTCGCCCGAGCGCGACGGCATCCGCGTGTCCTTTGGCCTGTTCAATACGGCCGAGGATGTCGACCGGTTCGCACGGGTCCTTGCCGAGAGCGGCAATCTGCCGGTTCGCGCGGTCGCCTGAACGTCAGGCAGGGCGCGGCCGACGGGATCATGCGACGATGCCATCCTGCCCCTGTTTTGCCCGACGGGTCAAGCCAAGATTCGGTAAAGACGAATCGCAGCAGCCGAGCGTCGGCTACTGTGCATGGGGTTGTTTTCGACTTTTTGCCGCGGCGGGTTCAGCCGTGCGGCCCGCGCAGCTGCGCCGTCAGCCTGTCCATGGCGTCCGCGACGTCGCGCCATTGCGACAGCCAGCTGCGCGGAAAGCGGAAGGTGAGGTCGGCGGCGCCGACGCGGCGCTCGGACAGGCACATGCCGGGCGTGGCCGCATCGCGCGTGCAGCGCGCGGTAAGTGCGGGCGAGCTTGCGGAATACAGATCCTCGCTGCCATAGGGCGTGTCGCTGCGGAAGGCGCGCATCGTCAGTCCGTCGTCCGGCGCCGTCGCTGACAGCTCGAGATAGCGCGGATAGATCGTCGCCGTGCGCTGCTCCGGCGCGAGCCCATCGTGATGTGCCGCGATCGACAGGAAGATGCGGTCGATCGGCTGCATCGCCGTGTCCACGGTGTCAGCGGTGACGTGCCGCGGCCCGTTAGGGGCTTCCAGCGAGGGATAGAGGAAATCGAGATCGATGCGCTCCTGCGGTCCGGAGTGCCGCTGGATCTTCATCCGGATCGCCGGGATCGGCAGGTTGAACAGCGTGCCGCCGACGCTCACCGGCAGCTTGTCCGGCGTATCAGCGCCGCCTGTGCTCCAGGTCGGCCACAGCAGGTAGGCAACCAGCGCGACCGCGCCCGCCGCAAAGACGCCGGTGAGCGCAAGCGGAACGAGATGCGCACCTCGGCGCGTCTTTGCGCCTGTCCGGGAAGACCGAGGGGAGGTTGCCGAAAACACCGTCATGACGTCGCGCAAATGAGCCCTGGGTCGGCCGATGGCCGACGAATCACCGGCGAATATGCCACGCGGCGGCGATTTCGCGGAGAGTTCCGGGCAGCTGGGTACGGGAGGGGGCTCTGCGCGCACCGGGCAGCGGCGTTAACCTTCGCTTAAGGATAATGTAGCGTTAACCGGCACTATTTGTCACAGGAAGGCTCGGCGTTGCGTATGGGCGGACTGTTCCGATGACACCTGAAGCTCTCAATACTTTCTTCGCGATCTGCATCGGCTTCGCGCTCGCGGGCGCGCTCGCAAATGGATATCAGGCCATGTCGCAGAGGCCCGCCGGCTTCGGGCTGTTGCAGGAGGGCGTGGCTCCCCGGACCTTCGCGGCGGTGCCGTTCCTGGTGTTTGCGGCGCCCTTCATCATCATGCGCAACACGCTGCGGGGCATGCGGCTGGAAAGCCGCCGCTTCGAGTTCGTGATGATGGCGACCGTCATCGCCGGCTTCTGGAGCATGATGAGCGGCACTTTCTTCCTGATGACGCTGCGCGCGACCGGCGTGCTGGGCTGACGCCTTGCAGGGCTGCGTCGCAGCCCTTTGCCACCTCGCTCCCGTTTCGCTATGCCAGTCTCAGCGTGACAGGAGACCTCCATGGCGATCTACGAGCTCGACGGGCAGGCGCCCGATCTTCCCTCGGACGGCAATTACTTCATCGCGGAGACAGCGACCGTGATCGGCCGCGTGCGCCTGAAGCCGGGCGCCAGCGTCTGGTTCGGCGCCGTGCTGCGCGGCGACAATGAGTGGATCGAGATCGGCGAGGGCGCCAATGTGCAGGATGGCTCGACCTGCCATACCGATCTCGGCTTCCCGCTTGTGATCGGCAAGGACTGCACCGTCGGCCACAACGTCATCCTGCACGGCTGCACTATCGGGGAGGGCGCGCTGATCGGCATGGGCTCGATCGTGATGAACGGCGCGAAGATCGGCCGCAACAGCATCGTCGGCGCCGGCTCCGTCATCACCGAGGGCAAGGAGTTTCCCGAGCGCTCGCTGATCATCGGCTCGCCCGCGCGCGTGATCCGCACGCTCGACGACGCCCAGGTGCAGCGGATGGGGAGTGCGGCGAAGTTCTATGTCGCCAATGGCCCCCGCTTCAAGAAAGGCCTGAAGCGGATCGGCTGAGGCCCCGCGCAGGTTCCATACCGTAACAATACCTGCTGGTATTTTAATCCTCCGCTAGTGCAACCACAGATAGTGTGAGCGCTTTCAACCAGGGGGAGCGGCGCGATGGACGCTGCGGCACCGGGATCCGCGTTCGACGCCGGAACCAGACTATTGAAGAAATTCGTCCGTTTCGCGCGTGGCACCGACACGCTGAGCGTTGCGGAGAAGGTCTACAGCATCGCGGGCTTTCTCGCGATCGTGACCACCTTCCTGCTCGTGATGTCGATCCAGACCGTGCGTTTGCAGACGACCTATCGCCACATGTACGCGACCTCCGCAGAGGCCGCGATCGGCGTTGGGCGCATCAATGCGCTGATCTACGCAATCGTGATGGAATCGCGCGGCATCTACATGTCCGCCGATCGCCGCGCGATGAAGCAGTTCGCCGACGGGCTGATACGACGCAACCGCGAACTCGCCGACGCAGTGAAAGCCATGGAGCGGACCGTCGGCGACGACGACGCCGAACTATTCTCCACCTTCCGGCAGCGCATCGCGCAGTTCATCGAGTTCCGTCAGGAGCTGGTGCGGCGCGGGCTCGAGATCAGCCCCGCCGCAGGGCGCGAATGGGGCGACAATGATGCCAACCGAACCCTGCGCAGCAAGCTCAACAGCGATCTCGAGGCACTCGAACGCATCTACGGGGAGCGCGCCCGCCAGGCCGACCAGCTCGCCGACGAGAACCGCTACGCCGCCGCCTACCTGTTCATGCTAGGGCTCGCGGCGCTCCTTCTGGCAGGGCTGAACGTCGTCGTCATGCGCGGCTCGGTGGTCGGCGCGCTGGCCGAGATCACGCAGGCGACCGATCGGATCGCGCAAGGCGACGTCAAGAGCGAGGTGCCGCATCTGGGCCGCCACGACGAGATTGGGCATCTTGCACGCGCCGTCCAGAATTTCCGCGATGCCGTGGCGCGCATCTTCGAGCTCGAGGAGCTCGAGCTCGGCACCGCACAAGCGCGCGACGCGGCGATGACCGAGCGCGACAAGTTCAACGACAAGTACCAGGCCAAGAAGTGGCAGCTCTCGGCCGCGATCAACAGCATGCCGCAGGGCCTGATCATGCTTGATGGCAAAGCCGATGTGGTTGCGATGAATGCCAACTACCGGCGGATCTACAACCTGCCCGAGGCGATCCAGGCCGGATCGACGCTGGAGGAAATCCTTCGGCACCGGGTCAAGAGCGGATTGTTCAGCGGCGACGTCACGAAATATGTCGGGGCGGTTCTCGAACGCATCGCCAAGCGTGAGCCGACGGCTTACGAGATCAGCCTGAATGACGGCCGCACCATCAAGATCTACGAGCGCCCGATGGACGGCGGCGGCTGGGTATCGGTGCAGGAGGACGTCACCGAGCAACGTCAGCGCGAGCGCATCCTCGAGCGGATGGAGCGTTTTCTCGCTACCATCATCGAGAATGTGACCGAAGGCATCATCGCCAAGGATGCGCGCAATCTGCGCTACGTGTTCGTCAACAAGGCTGCCGAGAAGATGATCGGCATGTCGCGCGGCGAGATCATCGGCAAGACCGCGCGCGAATTGTTCTCCGCCGAGGCGGCCGAATTGATCGAGCGGCGCGACCAGCAACTGCTCGCACAGAAGCAGCAGCTGGAGCCGATCGTCGATACCATCGACAATCCCGCGCGTGGCCGTCGCGTGATCTCGGCTCGTCGGGTGCAGATCGGCGGCACCGGCGAGGACTCGCACATGTTCGTGACCATGGTCGAGGACCGGACCGAGAAGTTGGTGGCTGCCGCGTAGCGACCGGCGGCCCGCATCGACGCGTCAGCTTCCCTCGGATTCGCGCGCTTCGATTGTGCCTGCGACTTTCTCGTGGCCGGCTGCCCACAGGGCGTGTTCGTCACTGCCGTCTTGATACGGATTTGCTCCGGCCGGGATGCTCTCGCGCGCTGCGCGCTCGCCCTCTGCGAAGGGATCGCGATCTGTCATCTTGGTCTTGCCTTTCTGGTTCTGGAGCGCGGCGTCGCCTTGTCCTCCTTGCGGTCGAGGCGTGCGCTCTTGCGCAAGGCGTCTCTGAGGTCGATGGGAATGCCGTGCTTCTTCAGGAGGTCGGCGAAGGCTTCATCCGCAAGCTCCTGAAACGTCGCCATTCGGTCGCGCCCCAATTGCTTCAGCTTGTCGAACGTATCCTCGTCGAACGCGATCAGTTTGCGCATGATCGTGGCAGCCTCCTGCTTCAAGCCGATGTGACGGAATTTGTTCCGGAACCTGTCTTTGCCGCGGCCGTTGACGGGTCGAGGAGAATTCACGATGACCAGATTGTCCGCAAGCGCTTCGATCAGGACGTTGATCGTCATCTTCAGCCTTGCCGCGATGCCGGCAATATCTTTCGCGCAGGGCGCCGGCGGATCCAACGGATCGGCCGGCGGCGTGACGAATGCGCCAGCGCCGCCGCCTGGCACCAACAGTCTGGGCACAGCGCAGTCGTCCGGCGCGAACACGTCGCCCGGTGTCACCACCGGCGCAGCCTCGGGGACGAATCGCAACGTCGATGCCACCGTGAATACCGAGAACCGGTTGCTCGACAAGAAGATGAAGAGCATCTGCCGTGGCTGCTGATGCTCGCGCGGAAGTGAGCCTCCCTGCCTATCATCAATGATCGAGTGACATTAGCTTGGGCCTGTTTGAAGCGCGGAGCGTTTTCGCGCAGAGGGTGAGTTGATGTTACGCAAGATGATCATGGCCGCACTGGCTGTCGCGGCGGTCGGTCTCGCAGCGCCTCAGGCAGCGCAGGCGGGAGGCGGTTTCGGACATGGAGGTGGCCACATGGGTGGCGGCGGTTGGGGCCACGGCGGAGGTGGCTGGGGCCATGGCGGCTGGGGCCACGGCTGGCATGGCGGCTTCTGGCCGGGTGTCGCAATCGGTGCTGGCATCGCGGGCGCCGGCTATTACGGCGCGTATGGCTACGGCTATCCCTATTACGGGGACTCCTATTATTACGGCTCCGGCTATGACGATGGCGGGTATGGCGCGCAGTGCTATCTCGTGCGGCAGCGCGTGATGACGAAATGGGGCTGGCGCGTCCGCCGTGCTCAGGTCTGTGAATAGGGGCTTGTCTCTAGGCCAGGCGCGCTGCTGAGGCACCTAAATACCGCAAGCCTAAAAAACAAGGCCGTTGACGCAGTATACCGTCAACGACCTTGCCAGCCCCGGACATTAAAATCGGCTCACGCCATCCGGTATGAGCGAACATCGCGCGGAATCACACGGACGAATGTGATCCATTTCACAAGTCGCGAAAATAAAAGGTGACGGCCCTGGATCTAATCAGCCGCGAGAGCGTTTGCGCGCGCTGGCGTGGACACGATGGCGCGCCGGTTTCCTAGGAGTAACCGAGGGCGTGTCGGACTCGGTTGAGCGGGCACTGGCAAAGGATTGCCGCAGCCCGTCGATGGATTCGTTCAGATTCGCGACCTGCTCCGACAGGCGCTTGGTGTCGGCCTGTTGCGCGGCGAGCAGCCGCTTCATGCTCTGAAGCTGGTCCTGCACCACTTGGAGCTGGTCGATCGATTCCTGCTGGGTCGCCTCCAACCCCTTGGTTTTCTCGACGAGCTGCTCGGAGGCTTGCGCGGTGCGCGCCTGAAGCTGGCGCGACGCGACCACCCGGTCGGTCTCGGGCGCAGCGCCGGTATAGGCACGCCAGATCGCGATCGAAGTAACGCCGGCGATCAGCAGCAGCAGCGCCGCAGCCGTCAAGGCGATCGGCTGGGCACCGAGACGGAGAAGGCGATTGGACTGTGTGTCCTCTGCGAGATCGATCATCGCTGACAAAACCCAAATTGAAACTTGGTGAGTGGCGAAGAGCGGCAGCACAAGAACGCAGAACAAGGCGGCCGGGGAGTCCCGAAAGTGTTACAGTTCAGCAACAAATGGGACGAAAAGGTGGCCGCCGGTGGAAAAAGCGTAGCTCTGCCAAGGCGGCGGCTTCAGCGGTCGAAGGCGGGGCGCCAAAAAGAAACCCCGCTCAAGCCGAAATTGGCTGGAGCGGGAGTATCGCGGTACGCTCAGCAGCCCGCCGTGCGCGGACCATGC
This sequence comes from Bradyrhizobium sp. T-1, assembly GCF_053592855.1. NCBI lineage: Bacteria > Pseudomonadati > Pseudomonadota > Alphaproteobacteria > Hyphomicrobiales > Nitrobacteraceae > Bradyrhizobium > Bradyrhizobium sp. T-1. The sequence continues at coordinate 3,374,433 of NZ_CM132115.1, forward strand.
CTACGGCTGAAACGGCGCAAACGGGCCCGAATAGGCCTTCGAACGCGGCGCCGCGTAGGGGCCGAGCCGGGAAGTCGCTAACCCCAGCCGCACCAGTCCTTCGGCCAGCGTCACCGCGGCAGCGACGCCGTCGACCACGGGCAGACCATGGGTGGCGGCGAGCTCTGCGGCAAGATCGGCCATGCCTGCGCAGCCGAGCACAATGGCCTCGGCACGGTCGTCGCGGATTGCGTCCGTGATTTCCGTGGAGATTTTTCCAAGGGCGTCTGCGTTGCGCTCTTCGAGCGCGAGCACCGGGACTTCGGCGGCGCGGACGCGGGCGCAGCGTTCGGCGAGGCCGTACTTCTTCAGATTATGTTCGATCGGCACGATGGAGACGCCGAGCGTGGTCACCACGGCAAAGCGCGCCGCGATCAGGCTGGCCATGTGGAAGCCGGCTTCGCCGATGCCGATTACCGGAGCTTTCGCCGCGGCGCGTGCGGCGTCGAGGCCGGTGTCGTCGAAGCAGGCGATGATGTGTGCGTCCGCATCGTTGCGGTCGGCTTCGCGGATGCAGCCGAGCATGCCCGGAACGGCGAAGGCCTCGTCGTAAAACCCTTCGATCGAGACCGGTCCCATCGTCGGCTGGCGCGCATCGATCACCGTGTCGGGCAACGCGATCGCGCGCGCTGCCGCGGCGATCTTCGCCGTCATGGAGGCGGTGGTGTTGGGATTGACGATGTGCAGTCGCATCGCAGTTAGACGAGCCCTTTGCCGGCGTCCGAGCCCTTGGCCGCCTGCCGCCTGTTGAGCGTGTGGATGGTACCGAGCGCAAGCGTGATCACCGCGAACGACACAGCGGAGATGATGGTGCCGAGGGCATAGATGTCCGGGTTCGTCACTGTTGTGGTGAGGCCCTGCAGATCGAGCGGCAACGTGTTCACCGCGCCGATCGCCTGACTGGAACGCGCAAGCTCGTCCCAAGACAGCGTGAAGCCGAACAGGCCGATGCCGATTACCGACGGCAGGATGATCGGCAGCACGACATGACGGAAGGCCTGCCATGGCGTGGCACCGAGGTCGCGCGCAGCTTCCTCGAGCCGGGGATCAAAGCGATTGAAGATCGCGAACATGATCAACAGGCCGAACGGCAGCGTCCAGGTCAGATGCGCGCCGAGTCCCGAGGTGAGCAGGCCCATCGAGGTCTCGAAGTTCTCATTCCAGTGCGCTTTGATCAGGTCGTCGACGATGCGGAATTCAAGCGAGATCCCGAGCGAGGTGATGATCGAGGGAACGATCAGGCTCGCGATCGCCGAATAGAACAGAATGCTCTGCGCCCTGAACTTCCTGCGGAAGGCCATGCCGGCGGCGACCGACAGCACGACGGTGACGGCCATGACGATGACGCCGAGCAGCAGCGAGCGGCGGAAGGCGGCGCCGAGGTCGACGATGCCGGTCCCCTGGAACAGCTTGGTCAGCCAGTAGGTCGATACCCCGTTCATCGGGAAGGTGAGGCCGCCTTGTGGCCCCTGGAACGACAGCACGTAGATCGCGATCATCGGGCCGTAGAGAAACAGCACATAGGCCGCGAAGAAGATCGCGAGAACGTAGAAGCTGCGCGGGCGTCCTTCCTTCATCGCCTAGAGCTCCTTCTTGATGTCGACGATGCGGGACATCATGGTGATGATCAGGAACGTGATGACGAGCAGGATCACGGCATTGGCGGCCGCGGCCGGGAATTGCAGCGCGTTGACCCGTGTCTCGATGATCTTGCCGGCGGCTGCGATCTGCTGGCCGCCCATCACGCCGATAGTGATGAAGTCGCCCATCACGATCGTGATGACGAAGATCGAGCCGATCACGATGCCGGGTTTGGCCAAGGGAATGATGACGTTGACCAGCGTCTGGAAGCCGGTGGCGCCGGCGTCATAGGCCGCTTCGATCAGCGACTTGTCGATGCGGATCATGGAATTGAAGATCGGCACCACCATGAAGAAGGTGAAGAGGTGCACCAGCGCCAGCACCACCGAGAATTCGGAGAACAGCAGCCATTCCACCGGCTGATTGATCAGGCCCGTCTTCATCAGCCCGGAGTTTACCAGGCCGTTGCGTCCGAGCAGCGGGATCCAGGCGATCATGCGGATGACGTTGGAGGTCCAGAACGGGATCGTGCAGAGCAGCGATAGTCCCATCTGCCAAGTCTTGGACTTGACGTGGAAGGCAAGGAAGTAGGCGACCCAGAAGCCGATGAAGAGCGTGATGGCCCAGACCAGGAAGCACAGCTTGAGCGTCTTCAGATAGGTCTTGGCGATGGTGCAGAGATCGGGGAGCTGCGCGATGCAGCCTTCGAACGTGTCGGTGTAGCCGCGCCCGGAGAAGGCCGGCAGCAATTGATATTCGTTGTAGTCCCAGAACGAGACGATAACGACGAAGACGAGTGGAATCAGGAAGAAGGCGAGAAACACCAGCATCATCGGCCCGGCCTGCAGCCAGGAGATGAAGGAGGGCGACAGGCGCGCCGCTTTCGCAGGGCGCGCCGTCTCCGATCCCCGGACGAGGTCCGGGGATGGCTGTTGCAGGATGTCTTCCGACGTATCCATCACGCGGCGATGAACTCGTTCCACTTGCGGACCATGTAGTCATTCTCGTCCATCACGGCGTTCCAGCACGCGACGCCGCCCATGCGGTCTTCATAGGAGCCGCCGTCACGCACCGCGCCTGCCTTCTCCAGCAGCGAGCCGTCGGGCGCCTTGATGTCCTTCTCAGCCGGCTTGCCTTCCATCCAATAGGCCCACTCGTAGGGCTCCATGTTGGCCTTCGCGGTCGAGAGTACGGCCGAGTAGTAGCCCTGGCGGTTGAGATAGGCGCCTGCATAGCCGGACAGGAACCAGTTGACGAACTCATAGGCCCAGTCGAGCTTCGCGCCCGACACGCCCTTGGAGACGCAGAAGCCCGAGGCCCAGGAGCGGTAGCCTTCCTTCAGCGGCTGGAAGGTGCAGGCGATGCCCATCGAGCGCACTTTCGTCACCGCCGGCGACCACATCGACTGGATTACGGTTTCGCCCGAAGCCATCAGGTTGACGCTCTCGTTGAAGTCCTTCCAGAATGCGCGGAACTGGCCGGCCTTCTTCGCCTCGGTCATCACCTTCATGGTGAGATCGATCTCTTCCTTGGTCATGTTGCCCTTGTCGGCATATTTGTACTTGCCGGTGGCTTCCACGACCATTGCGGCATCCATGATGCCGATCGAGGGGATGTTGAGGATCGAGGCCTTGCCCTTGAACTCGGGGTTGAGCAGCTCCGACCACGAGCTGATCGGACGCTTGATCAGGTCGGGGCGGATGCCGAGCGTGTCGGCGTTGTAGACGGTCGGGATCAGCGTGACGAACTCGGTTGCGGTCTTGGAGAAGGTCTTGGAATCCTTGCCCTCGAGATAGAGCACCTTCCAGGGCGCGGTACCCTGATTGCCGATCTTCTTGCCGCCGGGCGTCTCACCCTTGGTGAAGACCGGCGTGATGTTGTCGAACTCCTTGATCTTTTTGGCGTCGAGGGCAAGGATGTTGCCCGACGGCACCAGCTTCTTCAGCGAGAAATATTCGGTGTCCAGCACGTCGAAGGAGTTCGGCTGGGTCATCACGCGCTTGGTGACGTCGTCAGTGGTCGCGGTGATGTACTCGATCTTGATGCCGGTGTCCTTCAGGCACTGCTTGGAGATGTCGTCGCCCTCGTTCACGGCGGTGCCGAGATAGCGCAGCACCTTCGGCTCGGCCGACATCACGTAGGGGAAGCCGGTGATGGCGCCGGAGCCAGCGGCAAGGCCGGCAAGACCCGCGGTGCCCTTGAGTAGCGTGCGGCGGCTGACGCCGGTCTTTTTGGTCGTCTCGGTCATTCCAGTCACTCCTCTGTGTTGCGCATTTTCTAAAATGACGGCGCTATTGCAGACGTTGCGCCTTGGCGGGATCCCAGGTGGCCAGCACGCGATCGCCCGGCCGGAACGGATGGACGTCGAAAGTGGCTTCGGGAACGTGCGAGAACAGGGCGGTGCCGTCGTCGAGCGTGAGCGAGACGGCGACGTAGGAGCCCTGATACTCGGTCTGGGTCAGCAGCGCCGGCGCGCCGAACGCGCCATCAGTGACCGGCTTGATGCCGAGCTGATCGGCGCGCACCGCGATGAGGTTGCCGGCGTCGCTGAGAACGTTATGGCCGCCGATGAAGCGGGCCACGAATTCGGTGCGGGGATGGTGAAAGATGTCGCGGGCCGTGCCCTGCTGCTCGATCCTGCCCTGGTTCATCACCACGATGTGGTCGGCGAGTGCCATTGCCTCTTCCTGGCCGTGGGTGACCTGGATGAAGCTGATGCCGAGCTCGCGCTGCAGCCGCTTCAGCTCGCCGCGCATCTTCACGCGCAGGAACGGATCGAGTGCGGACAGCGGTTCGTCGAGCAGGAGGATCTGCGGCTCGGTAATCAGCGCGCGGGCAAGCGCCACACGCTGCTGCTGGCCGCCGGAGAGCTGGGCCGGCAGGCGGCCGGCATAGGGGCTCATCGCCACCAGCTCCAAAAGCTCGCCGGCGCGCTTGTGCCTGGTCGCGCGATCGACGCCGCGCATTTTCAGGGCAAACGCAACATTGTCGAGCACGCTCAGGTGAGGAAACAGCGCGTAAGACTGGAACATCATCGCCGTGCCGCGTTTGGCGGGCTCGAGGTCCGTGACGTTCTGCGCGCCCAGAATGATGTCGCCTTCGCTGACGGCCTCGTGGCCCGCGACCATGCGCAGGGTTGAGGTTTTGCCGCAGCCGGACGGGCCGAGCAGGCAGCAATAGGTGCCGGCGGGAATCTTCAGGTTGACGTCGTCGACCGCCAGCGTCGTGTCGTAGCGCTTGGTGACGGCGACCAGTTCGAGAGCGGCGGGAGTGGCCATGGCGTGTCCGCGAGAGGGGCGATGCTACGCCTCTCTCCGCAAGGTCCGTGCCAAAAACTCAAATCAGGCCGAATTTAAAAACTGTGCAGCGGAGTCAGCTCGTTAGGTCGAATCCGTGCATTTGTGCGGCGCACGGGCGGGCAGGGATGTGCACACGAAATGGGCGAAGATTGTATAAAGTTTCGCCTGTGATTGGATACAGATCGTCGATTACCATTCGAGGTCCAAACGTCACCGATCGAGCCCTCAAACCCGCCCTCGAACTAATGGCCGCCAAATCCCGCCCGAAATCCGATGTGCCCGACGTGAGCGATCGCGTCAGCCGGATCAGAGAGGGCGTGACCGCGGCGATCCTCGAACATCGGCTGCTGCCGGGCACCAAGCTCGGCGAGGACGAGATCGGTGAGATCTATGGCGCGAGCCGCACGCTGGTTCGCACCGCACTGCAGCAGCTCGCGCATGAGGGCATCGTCAACATCGAGAAGAATCGCGGCGCCTTCGTCGCGCGCCCGACGCCGGCGGATGCCCGCGAAGTGTTCGAGGCGCGCCGGCTGATCGAGCCCACCATCGTCGACCATGCCGTCGATGCCGTCTCGCCCGCCTGGCTCGATCGCCTGCAGCAGCATCTCACTGAAGAGCGCGAGGCGGAGCTGCGCGGCGACGCGCGCGCGTCGGTCCGGCTCTCCGGCGAATTTCACCGCCTCGTTGCCGAGATGAGCGGCCACAGCATCTATCTCGGCTTCCTGAAGGAATTGATCGCGCGCTCCTCGCTGATCATATTGCTCTATCGTCGTCACGACACGCCGGCTTGCGGCACCGATCATCACGCCGAGATCGTCACCGCGATCCGCAAGCGCGACAAGCAGACCGCGTGCGCGCAGATGCTGTCGCATCTGAACGAGATCGAGGCCGAGCTGTTTTTGAAGGATCCCGCCGCCGACGAGCTGCGGCTCGCGGATGTGCTCGGGGCGGGATGATCAGCGTGAGCACGGCGCGGGAAATGCGCGTGCCAATGCCTCCGGAATGATCGTTCCGATCGCCTCTGGCGGGAAGAACAGAAAGTCGCGATGGCCGCCCAATCCGAATTTGTAGTGCGGGACCCGATCGGGGTTGGTCGGCGGAAGATAGCTTCGACCCAGAAGCATGACGCCCAAATAGCCGAGGCTCTCGAAGAATTCGAACAACTGCCGGTCTTCGGGCGGCGTTGCCTCGAACTGGATCACCGGCCGAGACGTCCTGATGGTGCGCTCGCCGCCGGCAAACACTTTCAGCTCGTGTCCTTCGACGTCGCATTTGATGAACTTCACGCCCGCGACGTCCGGCAGCTCATCGAGCCTCATGGTCGGGACGGATATGGTTTCGCCGTTTGATCGCGAAAGGGATGCGCTGCCATCGCCAATCCGCTGGCGCGAGAGCTGCGCGGAGCCGTGGATGTCCGAAAGTGCGACCGGCATGATATTGAGGTTGCGCCAGCCGAACTGCACCCGGCGCCTGCCGATATATTCAACCATCTCAGGTTGTGGCTCGAAAGCCAGGACCAGGCCATCGGGGCCGGCGGCGCGCGCAAGCCAGAACGAATAGATGCCCTTGTTGGCGCCGATGTCGAGCACGGTGGCGCCGTGGAGATTCAGGCGGCTGATCGTCTGGAGCTGGAGGCGTTCTGTTCGAAATCGATAGCGAAGGCAGCGCAGGACGAAATGCGCATTCTCGCATTGCGTCGCCCAAGCTTCGCGCATCCCTGCCTCCCACAGGAAAACTACACATCAGCCTGTAGTTGAGCAACAATCCGGTTGCGGCTTCGCGCTGCTTCCTTCTTGTTGCGGTGCGATTTCAGCCACCAAAAAGTTGCGCCCAGCCATTGGGGGATGGCTGGGCGCGCGCGAACCGGTCTGGGACGGGGAGGGGTGGGGATGTGACCGGGTCGCGTAACTCGTTCGTTTGTCTCTACTGATCCACTTACTGGTCTCTTGCGCTGGCGGTGGAGACCGCCGGCTTGGTATCGCCGAGCGAGACCCAGACATTGGGGTCGCTCTGCGACTGGCGCTTGACGAAGCGGTAGCCGGTCTCCGTCCAGGCAACGACGCTCTCGTTCTGATTGTCGAGAACGAACTCGCCCTTGTCGGTCTTCACCGTCAGCACCGCGTGTCCTTCACCCTTCTTGTCGCGCACGACGGTGATGAGTAGGGCCTCGCGCGGCCAACCGGCATCGATCAGCATCTTGCGCTTCAACAGCACGTAGTCTTCACAGTCGCCGTAACCGTCGGTCGGCAGCGACCACTTCTCGATCACGCCCCAGTGGTCCTGGTCGGTCAAAGGCTTGATGGTCTCGTTGACCCAGCGATTGACCTTGGTCAGGTCACGCCACGCGGCCTGCGACATCACGATGTCGCGCGGCTGCGACGGCCCGCCCTGACACTGAGCGGCATTCTCTGCACAAAACTCGACCCAGCCGATCGGCGCACGCGTGGTGTCGCCGAGGCTCGCGTAGAGCAGACGGCTTTCGCCGGCCTGCGCTGCCGCGCTGATCCCGAACAGCATGGCAGCAAGTGCCAGTGCCTTCCCCTGTCCCCTGAAGTCCAACATTGCGGCCCCCGTTTCTTGTTGGGACCACATTTCGCATGGAGCTTTTGAGTTGCCGCTAAGTCATCCAAGTCAACTCGAGACGAATGCAAGTAAAACGCGCTGCAAATTCGATCTATACTTGAATCAAAGTCGAATAAAATTTGAGATGACTGCAATTGATTCAAATTGTAGCGATTAACGCGGGAACGCTGGCGGAACTGCTGTTTCTGCCCCGAGAAGGCCGCGCGTTAACCCCGCGCGAGACGACCGCCGGACGCGAAAAAGGCGGCGTCCGCATCGCGAAGGCCGCCTTTGAGGCTGGAATAACAGGGATTCTGGCGCGCTTTCGATTTACCGCGCGGTAACGCTCTCTTCGAGTGTCTCGATCGGCTGCTCGTGCATGAACTCCAGCGCGAAGCCGTCTTCGAGGTTTCGGACCACGCGGCCCTGCACCCGGCCGAGCAGAACGATCGACTTCAGCGGCGGACGGTTTTCCGCGGCAATGGCCGCGCCCGACAGCGAGAGGTCGATGATGCGGCAGGTCATCTTGGTGCCGTCCTCGAGCGTCAGCACCGCGATCGGGTTGCGCGGCACGATACGGTCGTGGCGGCGGTCCTCCGGCAGATTGAGGATGTCGCGGTTGGCGAGCCAGGTCAGCTGGGCCGCGAGCTTGTCGCGCTTGCGCGGCGTCGCCCCGACCGTCATGGCGAAGCCGTTGTCGATGATCCGGGTAATCTTGCCCTCGACCCGGCCGATATGGTCGAGATAGGCGACCACGCGGTCGCCGACATTGCCGATGCCGGGCGCCAACAGCGCGAGCCCGCCGGGCGACATGTTGATCACCTGGCAGGGGAATTCTCGGCGGTCCGGCAGCATGTAACGGCCGAGCAGGTGCACCTTCACCCGCTGGAAACGCCGACGTTCCTCGGCGGCCGGAAGAAATTTTTTGTTCGCCAACGCCATTTTCACTACCCGACCCCCCGCCCGGGCGGAGTCCGGCACGACCCTAAGGTGCATAGGGTTAATGCCGCGTTATGATTGGGCGCGGCGAATACGGACGGACACAATGCGTTCCAAAAACCGCACCAAGGGCGGGCCCTGCCTTGGTGTGCCGGGGTCGGGGGACGGCGGGAGTTCCGGCCGGTGACCGGGCCGCCCCTAGGCCTTCCTGGTCGCGCGCCCATAGAGCAGGCCCAGCAGCGCCAGCAGCACCGCGGCCGATAGCCCCAGCGACCAGTGGATCCCGATCGCGGCCCCAAAGACGCCGACCGTGATGCCGCTGAACGCGCGCATGCCGAGGCCGGCCATATTATAGAGGCCGACGACGCGGCCACGGATGTCGGCCGGCGCGTTCAACTGCACCAGCGCCTGGGCCATGGTGTTGAACGACAGCTCGAAGAAGCCCGCGCAGAACAATAGCACGATCGCGACCGGATAGATCCGCACCGCGGCGAAGCCGAGCAGCGCCACGCTCCAGAGTGTTGCGAGCAGGATCGCGGTGCGCGGTGTGCCCCTGAGCCGTCCCCAGGATTCCAGCGCGATGCCGGCAAGCAGCGCGCCGGCCGCATCGGCCGCGAGCAGCACGCTGTAGGAGACGCCGGGATCGCCATGGCCGAGATCGCCGGCAAAGCCCGGCATCTGGGCGTGATAGGCGTTGCCGATCATGAAGGAGGTGAGGCCGGCAAGCCAGGTCATCGCCGTCAGCACCGGCTGGGTGCCGATGGCGCGGATGGTGAGCAGAATGTCGGCGAAGCCGCGCACGGCGAAGCGCCGCGCAGCGAGGCTCTTATCGCGCACCGGCGCCCAGAACAGCCAGAGCAGCATCGGCAGATAGAACAGCGTGTTGAAGATGATGCCGTGCGAGGTGCCGAGCGTCAGCATGATGAGGCCGCCCACCGCAGGCCCGACCAGGATGCCGAGATAGCGCGCCATCGCATTCAGCCGCACTGCGCTCGGAAGGTCTGCGGGCCCGACGAGATCGTAGAGCAGCAGCTGGTTCGGTGTCTGCCACAGCACGCCGGCGCAGCCATGGATCACCAGCAGCAGCATCGCATGCCACATCTGGATCGTGTCGGTGATGAAGAAGAAGCCCCATCCGGCCGAGGCCACGATGAACAGCAGCATGCCGCACTGGATGATGCGGCGCGGATCGAAGCGGTCGGCAAGTTCGCCGACCACGACCGAGAACAGCAGGAACGGCAGCCAGTGCGACAGCACGGCAAAGCCGCCCAGCGTCGGCGAGTGGAATTTCTGGAACACCACCCAATAGCTGATCACGTGCTCGATATTGTCGGCCATCATCGCCAGCACATAGGCGATGAATTGAAGCCGATAGGGCACGGACTTCATCGCCGCGAACGATCCGGACGCGGCCACGGGATTTTGCGGAAGGGGGTTCAAGCGGGCACCACTGGCAGGACGTTTGGGGCCTTACACGGTCGTCGGCGAGCGCTCAAGACAATTGGGCGTGGGCGCATCCACGGTCGCCAGAAACGACCCGACCGCCGCCGCAAATTCAACCGGCTGGTCATACGGCAGCCCATGGCCCGCGTTCGCGATCACCCAGTGGCGAAGGCGTGGATTGAGCTCCTGCAGCTCGCGCGCGGTCTCGACGGAGACAACGCCATTGGTGCCGACGACAAGCAGGCTCGGAACGGCAATGCCTTTGACCAGCTCGCGATAATCCGGGTTTGGCGGCGTGAGGACCTCGAACGCACGGGTGTCGGTCTGCAGCCGCGCGTCGATGATCAATTCAAGCAATTCGAGCGAGCGGTGCGGTTGGCGCGCCTTCGTCTCGGCCAGCACCGCATCCTTGTCCCGACCGAGCAGCCGCCGATGCTGCTCGGCGACGTCACTCTCGTAGACTTCGCGCTGGCGCTCGGCGCTTAGGAACGTCGGATCGGCGAGGATCACGCCGCGAATGGCCGTGCCCATCTCGTGCGCAACCACGGCGGCTGTCATGCCGCCCATGGAATGGCCGAGCAGCACCGGCGCGACGAGTCCGAGCGTCTTGATCAGACCGATCACGTCGTCTGCGAGGTTGCAATACAAATATCCGTGCGGCGGGGCGCTCGATGCGCCGTGCCCGCGCGCGTCCGGCATGAAGACGTCGTAGCGATCCTGGAGAGCGCGGGCCAACGGCGTCCAGCAAGCGCCGCTTCCGGTCAATCCATGCAGTGCAAGCAAGGGACGCTTGTCTCCACTCGTTCGCAGATAGTGGATGTCGATGCCATTGGCCGTACAGGTGCCACGAATCCAGTTTGTCATTCGGGAATGATACTAGATCCAGGCGGGCTGCGAACTATCGCACCTTGGCACGATTGCGCATCTCACATACGCTTGGCCTCACGCTCGCACCATCAAAACACAACAAGCGGACTTTGAGGAAACCGCCATGGACCAAATCCGCGTCTGCACCCACGCAGGGCCGGGCTCGGAGCCCGTGATCAAGACCGTGCCGTGGCCGAAGGTCGGCCGCAGGGGGGCGCTGATCAAGATCGGCGCGTGCGGCGTCTGCGGCACTGATCTGCATATCCTGAAAGGGCATTGGCCGAAGCCGCTGCCCTGGCCGTTCACGCTCGGCCACGAGATTGGCGGCGTCATCGTCGAATGCGGCGACGAGTTCACCGAAGACTTCATGAGCAAGCCGCTCAAGGTCGGATCGAAGGTGATGATCCCGCCGCTGATGCCCTGCGGCAAATGCTATTATTGCATTCACTATCCGCAGACCGCCAACAAATGCCTGACGCCGGTCTATTACGGCCGCTATCTCGGCTTCGACAAGGCGCCGCACATGTGGGGCGGCTGGGCCGAATATGTCTATGTCGATATCGAGATGCTGCCGGGCACCAAGATCTACAAGCTGCCCGATGACATGTCGCTGCGCCTTGGCGCGCTGTCGGAGCCGCTGACCTCCTGCATCCGCGCCTTCAACCGCGCGACCCGTGCCGGCGGCTTCACCTGGGCCGACACGGTGGTGATCCAGGGCTCGGGCCCGATCGGCATTTTGGCGGTCGCAGCCGCCAAGGAGATGGGGGCAGGGCGCGTCATCTGCGTCGGCGCGCCGGAGGAGCCGCGGCTCAAGCTCGCGCGCGAGTTTGGTGCGGAGGCGACGGTCAACATCGAGGAGATCACATCGCCGCAAGATCGCATCGCGCGTGTCCGCGAGATGGTCGGCGGCTTCGGCGCCGATCTCGTCATGGATTGCTCGGGTCACCCCTCAGCCGGGCCCGAGGGCATCGAGATGCTGCGCGACGGCGGCACCTATGTCGAGATGGGCCAGTTCACCGACGCCGGCTCGATCGAGACGTCCTGGCACCGGATCTGCACCAAGGACCTCAACGTGCTCGGCTCCTGGGGTTTTACCGGCAATGATCTGCCGCTCGGCGTCGACATGCTCTACCGCACCCGCGACAAATATCCCTGGCTACAGATGCAAACGATCTATCCGTTTACGGAAGAGGGAGTCGCGCGAGCCGTGAAGGATGCGATGGCGATGAAGACGGTAAAGTCGACGATCGTGCCGTGGCCGGAATTGGTGGACTAGGCGATGCCGTCTGTCCCCCACGATCTCGCGGCGTTCCTGGTCGAAGCCAAGCGGCGCACCTATGCGGGCCTCGACGACGACGCAACGGTGGCCACGCCGCTGCTCACTGGCTCAAAGCAGCTCGGGCATAGCGCACCGCCTTACACCTATCGCGATATCTATTTCGGGATGGGTTTTTTTGTCGGGCAGGAGACCGTGGCACGGGACGAACGCATCATCTGGTCGATGAGCTACAGTGGCGGCGCCCGCGCGGACATCATGGACCGGGACGTTTTTCTGGCGATCTATAAGTTCTTGCGTCAGGCGCTGCTGGGCGTGCGCGCCGAGGAGCCCTTTCGAGGACCGCGCCTGTTCGAGCAGGCAGGCATGGTCTATCGCAATGAGGTCGAGGGATCCCTCGATCGTTTTCATGGTGTCGAGACAATCGCGCGAGATGACGGCGCACCACTTTACGGGTTGCGCTATAGTGGCGGTCTGCTGCGATAAACGCGGAGATCTATGCCGAGATCTGAGACGGGCGGGACCAAATGCCCTAAAAGTTCCACAAGGAATCCGCGAATGATCCATGCGGAGGTGAAACTTAGGCCCGGGTTCCGGCTTTCAGTTCGCGGGAGAGGTAATCGTGAAGCGAATCCTGAAACCCATCACCTACGTGCTGGCCGCCATCTACTTCCTGGTGGATGCGGTGTTCATGGCCGTGGCGCGGCCGATCGCGCGCTGGCTGGCGCGGCATTTCGAATTCAAGCGGCTGCGCGCCTGGATCAAATCGCTGCCGCCATATCCGTCGCTCGCGCTGTTTTCCGTGCCCGTGATCATCCTGGAGCCGATCAAGCCGGTGGCCGCTTACCTCGTCGCGACCGGCCAGTTCCTGAGCGGCGTAGCGGCGTTCATCGGCTGCGAACTGCTCAAGCTCGTGCTGGTCGAGCGCCTGTTCCACCTGACGCGTGACAAGCTGATGCGGATCCCGGCGTTCGCGTGGTGCTACCGGAGGTTCTCCGAGATGAAGGCTTGGCTCCAGGCCACCGAAGCCTGGCGTGCCATCCGCGCCGTGAGCCGCGCAGCGAAAGACTATGTCGTGCGGCTCAGGACAAGGCTCGCTGGGAGCTTCAGCAAGCTCGTGGCGTCAAGAGACTAGAACCGCGTGCCCTATGCGAACTTGCGCGCTGCGGCGGTGGTCTTGTCGCCCGTGTTCGGCGTACCGCTCGGCTCGATCAGCATGAGATGAACCTCCTCGAGGGCCACGGGGCGATGCTCGACACCCTTGGGCACCACGTAGAGCTCGCCCGGTCCGAGCGTCACGGTGCGGTCCCGCAATTCGATGTCCAGCCGGCCCTTCAGAACGAGAAAGAAATCATCGGTGTCGTCGTGCTTGTGCCAGGTGAATTCTCCCTTCACCTTCACCACCATCACGTCGCAATCGTTGAAGGTCGTGATCGTGCGCGGCGACCAGTAATCCTCAAAGGTCGCAAGCTTGTCGGCAAGGGAAATGCTGTCGGCCATGTTTCACCTGTATCCTGCTCTCGGGTACGTCCAGTCGCGCGCAATCCAGGCGAATGTAAGCAAAAGTCCGCCGTTCCGGGCCCAAAAGCGCCTGGTTGAGCGTCCCAAACCTGTTCACCCTGTCGCCAATGCCATGCGTCAAAGGCATGGTGGTTTGGCCGCTTCTGTCGTAAAGAGCGTCCAAATCAAATCATCATGGGTGTGACCGGGCCTTCTGCAGTGAGTGCAGCGTCAAGGCCCCTCGGCTCTTTCCGTTCCGCGCCCCCGGACCAACCAAGGTTTTCCATCCCGTGTCCTTTCCGGCCCTGACCCCGCCGCTCGCCCGTGCCTTGGCTGAGCGCAATTACGATTCACCAACCCCGGTCCAGCTCGCCGTGCTCGACGAGAAGGCGGTCGACCGCGACCTGCTGGTGTCGGCCCAAACCGGCTCGGGCAAGACCGTCGCTTACGGATTGGCCATGGCCAAGGATTTGCTCGATGGGGCCGAGCGGTTCGCGCAGGCCGGAGCGCCCCTGGCCCTGATCGTCGCGCCGACCCGGGAGCTCGCCTTGCAGGTCCAGCGCGAGCTCACCTGGCTCTATGAGCATGCCGCGGCGCGCGTCGTCTCCTGCGTCGGTGGCATGGACCCGCGCCGCGAGCAGCGCGAGCTGGCCGCGGGTGCCCACATCGTCGTCGGCACGCCCGGCCGCCTGTGCGATCATCTGCGGCGGGGCCGCCTCGACATCTCGGAATTGAAGGTCGTCGTTCTCGACGAAGCCGACGAGATGCTCAATCTCGGCTTTCGCGAGGACATGGAGTTCATCCTCGAGACCACGCCGGAGACGCGGCGCACGCTGCTGTTCTCGGCCACGTTCCCGCGCGGCATCGTGGCGCTCGCCAAGCAATACCAGCAGGACGCGTTTCGAATCGAGGTCGCCGGCGACGAGGGCGGTCACGCCGACATCGAGTATCGCGCCATCCGGGTCGCTCCCGGCGATGTCGAGCATGCAGCCGTCAATGTGCTGCGCTTCTATGAGGCGCCGAGCGCGTTGGTGTTCTGCAACACGCGCGATGCCGTCAGGCATTTGCAGGCGGCGCTGCTGGAACGCGGTTTCTCGGTGGTCGCTCTGTCGGGCGAGTTGACCCAGAACGAGCGCACTTTGGCGCTGCAGTCGCTCCGGGACGGACGCGCCCGCGTTTGTGTCGCGACCGACGTTGCCGCCCGCGGCATCGACCTCCCAAGCCTCGACCTCGTCATTCATGCCGACCTGCCGAACGACCCTGAGGTGATGCAGCATCGTTCGGGCCGAACCGGGCGCGCGGGCCGCAAGGGGACAAGCGTTCTCCTGGTGCCGCCGGCCCGGCGGCGTCGTGCGGAGCTGTTGCTCAATCTCTCCGGTACCGACGCAGTCTGGGGCACGGCGCCGCAGGCGGATGAAATCCGCAAGCTCGATCATGAACGCATGAAGGACGTGTTGTTCACCGAGGAGACGACCGCCGACGATCTGGAGCTGGCGAAGGCCCTGCTGGCCGAGCGGTCCGCCGAGGATATCGCCGCAGCGCTCGCGCGACTTTACCGCGCGCGGCTGCCGTCGCCGGAAGACATCATCGATCCCGGCGAGCGAAGCAGCCGGCCGCGGGACGATCGTCACCGCGACGATCGCACGCCGCGCGACGATCGAAAGCCGCGTGGCGACGATCGGTCCGAGAGGCCTCGTGTCAAATCGGGGAAAAAGCATGTCATGGCGGAGCCCACCGTCTGGTTCCGCGCCGCCATCGGGCGCCGCAAGAATGCGGAGGCGCGCTGGCTGCTGCCGATGATCTGCCGCCGCGGCGGCATCGACAAGCGCGACATCGGTGCGATCAAGATCTCTGACACCACCACCGAGTTCGAGATCTCCGAACGCGTCGCGGCCTCCTTCGCCGCCAAGGTCAAGCGTCCGGACAAGGAAGACAGCATCCGCATCGAGCCGATGACGGGTGCACCGCAAGCGCAGGCGCCGGCAGAGAAGCGCTCACGCGCTCCGCAGCGCGAGGAAGCTGACGACGATCATGTTGTCCGCCGCAGCGACGATCCCTGGAACGCGAACGAGCCAAAGCAGCACGACAGGCCGCGGGGAAAGCCTGAAGCCAGGCACCAGGGCAAGCCGCACGCCAAGACTTATGCCAAGCCTGACGCGAAGCCTCACGACGGCGGCAAATTCGGCAAGCCGGCGTTCGGGAAGAAAAACAAGAAATTCGGAAGCAAGTCCGGGGACGCCAAATTTGCGCCGTCGGTCACCGAATGGCCGGGCGCGCAGGGAAAAAAAGGCAAGAAGAAGCGTCGCGGCTGAGGGCCGCGCATCGCTTCAGGCCTGTCTCAGGGTTTCCATTCGACGTTGAAGCCGCTAGCCTGCACACCTCGCAAGGTCTGCAGGTATCATGGATACGTCATCCGAACGTCCCGACGCTTCGCTCGCATCGCTGATTCCCGACATCGACCGGCTGGCCGCGGATGCGATGGCGGTCTGGAAAGTGCCTGGTGCCGCACTTGCCATCGTGCAGGACGGCAAGGTCGCGCTCACCCGTAGCTATGGGCAGCGCGACGTCGAAGCCGATCTGCCGGTCACGCCACAGACGCATTT
The DNA here is from genome assembly GCF_053592855.1 of Bradyrhizobium sp. T-1. Taxonomy (NCBI): domain Bacteria; kingdom Pseudomonadati; phylum Pseudomonadota; class Alphaproteobacteria; order Hyphomicrobiales; family Nitrobacteraceae; genus Bradyrhizobium; species Bradyrhizobium sp. T-1. Next base: position 3,390,542 of record NZ_CM132115.1, read on the forward strand.
CGTGATCTGCTCGATCACGAAATCATTCACGGCCACAGCAATCGCGCTGCTCCATAACGAGGGCGTGCTCGACTGGACCAAGCCGGTCCGCGACTATCTGCCGGAGTTTCGCCTTTCCGATCCTGTCGCGACCGAACGCGTCACCGTTCGCGATCTGCTCAGCCATCAGTCGGGGCTGCCGCGGCACGATTGGCTTCACCTGCCGGGAGATCTCTCGCCGGCCGAGATGCTGCCCTTGATGCGCCATCTCGAGCTCAGCCGAGATATCCGCGCCGCCTGGCAATACAACAATCTTTGCTACAACGCGGCTGGTCTGCTGATCGAACGATTGAGCGGGCAGAGCTTTGAAGCCTTCATCCGCGAGCGGCTGACCAACAAGCTCGGCATGAGCGTCAGTTTCTCGCTGGATGAGCTTGAAGCCGGGCTGGAGCCGGCGAAGCCTTACATGATCAACGTCGACACGCGATTGCCGGCGCTGCGACTGCCGATCCGCACCACGGCCGCCGGGGCCGTCAACACCTCGGCGGCGGACCTCGCCAACTGGATGCTGCTGCATCTCGGCAAGGGCGAGTTTGCCGGCGAACGCCTGCTGCCGGCGGCGCTGGCCGAGCAGCTGCATGCACCGCTGGCGCATGTTGCCAAGTCGGAGTTTTCCGAGTTCGGCCAGGCGCATTATGGATTGGGTTTTCAGTCGAACAGCTATCTTGGCGATCGCATCGTCTCGCACAGCGGCGGATGGAACGGGTGGGGGTCGTTGATGACGCTGGTGCCGGACGCGGGCATCGGCATTGCCGTCCTGACCAACCGCAGCCCGAGTGAGGTCCCGCCGATCCTCTCCTGGCACATCATCGACCGGCTGCGCGGACGCGAGCCGGTCGACTGGCTCGCGCGCTTTCGCAAGATGCGCGACAACTTCATTGCGCACATCCCCGCCGACAAGGAGGCGCGCGAGAAGTCGCGCCACAAGGACACGAAGCCCGCGCGCGCATTGTCGGCCTACGCCGCTGATTACGCCCATCCCGCCTATGGCGTGATATCGATCCGCGAGCAGGGCGGCGTGCTGCACTGGTCGTGGCGCGGAATGGGCGCGCCGCTGTCGCACCGGCATTTCGAGACATTCGTGACGCCGGAGATCATCGACAAGCTGCATCCCGACAATCTTTCCATCACCTTCCAGACCGACCGCGACGGCAACATCGTGCACCTCTCGGTGCCGCTTGAGCCGATGGTGAAGGACGTCGTCTTCGAGCGGCGCGCCGCCGGAGACTGCCTTGATCCTGTCTTCCGCGCCCGCTGTGTCGGGCATTTCAGCAGCGGTTCGATCACCCATCGGGTGACGCTGGACAGTGAAGGGCGGCTGATCCTGAAGTCGGATTTTCAGCCGGCCTATCGGCTGGAGCCGCAGCAGGGCCGGCGGTTTCGTATCGTCGAGCTGGACGGATTTGCCGTCGAGTTTCGCGGAGAAGGCGAGAGTGTCGATCAGATCGTCTTTCATCAGCCAAACGGCACGTTCATCGCTGACCGCGTGGCGGATTAGCGCCGGTCTACGGAGACCTGGTCAGCGAGCTCGCGCAACATGTAGGTTGCACTCGCGCCATAGGTTGCGAGCCTGGCGCGCAGCCCCGCATCCGGTGCCACGGGGTGGAAGCCGAGACGCTCCCACAGCACGCGTGTGGCGTAGACCGAGACCAGTGCCAGCGTCGGGATGCCGGATGATCGCGCGAGTTGTTCGATCTCTGCGACATAAGCCCGCGCCACGCCGCCGCGGAAGCCGGGCAGCACGGCGACATCGTGCACATAGAGACAGTCCGCAGCATCGGGCAACCGGTCGAGGAAGCCGTCGAGCGGCGGGATCTGGTATTGCATCCAGGGATGGGCGAGGCCGTAGCCGGCGATCGCGTCGCCTGCCGTGAGCACGCAACAGCCGTCCGGATAAAGCTGCATCTTCTCCGCGAACACGTCCGGGCGCTCGGGGAGGTCGGGATGAATCCGCGCTGCGATCGTGCTGATCGCAGCGAGGTCAGTGGCGTGCGCGCGGCGCCAATGCGGCTTGCTCATCTCGGATGTTCCGTATCAACCACCGCAATTTATTCCGTCGCGCTGACGTACGCAGCCAAAAATATCTTTGCTCGCGTCCGAGGAATAGTGCGCGCGATGCGGCGTCCTACCTCGTGCAAGCCAATTGCATGACAGGAGACACCATGACGACATCCCCGATCCGCCTCGCGCTCACGCTCGCAGCAACGCTCGCGCTCACGTCGGCCGCCTTCGCGGCGCCACCGACCAAGACCGGTAAGACCGACAAGGGCAATGTGCTCACCGACGCCAAGGGCATGTCGCTCTACACCTTCGACAAGGACATGGACGGCAAGTCGGCCTGCAACGGTCCGTGTGCGACAAACTGGCCGGCGTTGAAGGCCGAGGCCAGCGACGCTGCCGGCGACGGCTACACCATCATCATACGCGACGACGGCTCCAAGCAGTGGGCCCACAAGGGCAAACCGCTGTACACTTTCGCCAAGGACACCAAGCCCGGCGACATCACCGGCGATGGTTTCCTGAACGGCGCCTGGCATCTGGCGATGCCGTAATGGATCGATAGTACGGGGCCGGGCATCGCTGATGCAGACGATGTCCGGCGCCAACGCCGGCGCTCATCTCAAGTTGGCGCATACGATCGCAGCAACTTTAGAGAGGAAGGATTCGACCTGCGCTGCTTCGTCGCATGATTCGAATTAAATCAAGCCAAGAGTCCGAAAGCGAACCGAAGATTCGACCCTCGTTGGCCATAGTTGGCTTCGGCAGGGGGCGAGAGCGGTACATCCGCAAGCGGCATCCCACCGATATGAAAGTAGGAGCACTGGTGTCCCGGTGTAGCAAGCACCTGGACGCGTCGGGGAGTCTTCAATCCATCATCTAGTTTCGCTTGAAAGGATGAAAGCCCGTGAGTGATGCCAATGTGAAAGCCGAAGCGAATGCGGCTCCGCTGAATGGAATGGCCAACGGAAGCGCAAAGCTCCAATTCGACTTACCCTTCTTCAACATCCAGACGGTGTTCGGCAATCTCGCCGAGCCGGCCGCTGCGCGGGCTAGGGCAAATTTCGAGCAGATAAAGGCAACTTCCGAGGAAATCAGCGGAGCTCTCTACGAAGCCTGCTCGACCAATGCCAAGCGTGCCGCCGAGTACGGCACCAAGGTCGTCGAAATATCCAACACCAGGACCACCTCGGCGCTGGACTTCATCGCCCAGCTTGCAGATGCGAGATCGTTTGCGGATCTCGTGAACCTCGCCACCACCCACAGCCGCAAGACCTTTGAAGCGGCTTCCGTCCAGAACCAGGAGCTTTGGGACCTGGCCCAACAGGCCGCGATCGAGACGACCGAACCGATCAAGAAGAGCTTCGACCGGGTTCTGCATAGGAGTTCTTGAAAGGTACCGGCCGCGTGGATCGGCTGGACGAGCGTCTTCGCCAGAAGAGACGCCGTCCAGCCGATGGCGGCGCCGAGAGGTGATGCCAAGCTGGAGGAATCAAGATGGGTATGGTGGTGATCAAGTGCCCGGAAACGGGAAGGATCATTTCGACGGGCATCGAGATGGATAGCGAACGGTTTCGATGCAGTGCCGTGTTCTTTTCGCGGACCTATTGCAGGATGTGTGCGGCGACGCATGAGTGGTTCGCCAAAGAGGCCTGGGTCTACGAGTCGGCCTTGGCGAACGGGACGTCCGGGGGCAGGGAGACGTTCGGCGGCGGCGCGGCGTGAAGGAGCCTCAAGGCGTCCTGCGAAACGATCCGATCGATCCTGCGGCTCATCACCTTGTAGCACTCGCATGCGACGACCTCGAGTCGCGGCCTGTCGATCTCGAGTTGGCCGCGCCGACTGGATTTCAGGGCCCTTGACGTTCGAAGTGCGCCCACGACGTGCGTGACCGTGGTCCGCCGGACGCCGAGCAATTCCGACAGCGTCTCTTGTGTCAAGGGCAGAACGTCACCGCCGTCCGTCCGATCATGAATGTGAAGCAGCCAGCGAGCCAAGCGGGCTTCGACGGAGTGCAGCGCATTGCAGGCAGCAACGTGCTGGATTTGTGTCATCAGCGCCCTGGTGAGAAGCTGAACCAGACTTCTGAGGGCGGGGCTGCGTTCGAGCGCCGTTTGAAATCGCGCGGGTGAGATTTGCAGCGCGGTGCCGGCGACGCGGACGACGGCCGTCATTGGTGAGCGGAGGGGGCCGAGCGCCGTCATGAGTCCGACGGCGCCGTCGTTGCCGATCACGGCGGTTGCGGCCGTCTGTCCGTTCGGCAGCTCCATGATGAAAGCGATTGCGCCGCTGCAGGGGAAGTAGAGGTGATCAATCCTGTCACCCGATCGAACCAGGACTGCGTCGTGCTGCAACGGCACCTTGCGCAAATGCGGTGCAAGCAAAGCGAAGTCGGCTGGCGGTAACGCAGCTAACAGGCGATTGCCAACTCTGGTCGCGTGCTCCATCACGGGCAATCATCCCTCGACGGAAGCGGCTAGGAAACGCATCGTATCCGGCCGAGCCGCGCTGCCGTGCAGATACTCGCCCGGCAAACAGGCAAACGTACCGTATTAGGTAAGGTTCCGCTAATGGATCGCAAGCCCTGACGGCCCGCGTGTCTGATCGCTTTCGATTCAGAGATGCCCGGTGCCGTTTGCACACGCTGGGCGCTACGGCACCAACGTTGCTCTACCTGAGCCCCTCATACACCATCAGCCCGCGTGCAATCTGCAGCTTGCGGATCGCGCGCGGCAGCAGCTTCTCCGGTTGATGCAGATAGCGCCAGGACGTGACGGTGAAGGGGCCCAGCGCACCACACTCGTCGTCGAACGGCGCAAGCACGCCGGTCACGCTCACCGGCGTGTGCGGACGGGCGTTGAACGGTAGCAGCAGCAGCTCGAGATGGGCCTTGCTGCCGTCCTCGCGCTGCGCAGTGATACCGGCGATGGCACCTAACGTCTCGTCGGCGACCACGGTCGCGATCTCCTCGATCTCGCCGCGGCTGCCTTCCGCGAACATCGCGGCAAAGCCCTGGTCCTTGAGATCACAGCCGGCGAGCGCACAGACGCGGGTGCCGGCGACGCGGAACGGAAAGCCGAGCTTCGGTTCGCAGGACAGGACGAAGATGTCGCCCAACAGCTCGCGCACGGCGGCCGGGTCGATATCGGCCCGGTCAGGGGCTCGCGCATGGCCGCGCTTCTTGTCCCAATACGCGAAGAACGCGCGGCTCGATGGATGCTTCATGATTGACGCTCACCCCTCGGCGCAACCTCATGGGACAAACCTGTCCCGCTTCAGTGCACCTGAGATCCCTGTGTTGTTGTGCAGGAGGGGAATTGCAGCGTCCATGCCGCGGGCGCGTTTTCGGCGTCATTCCCGCTGCCTTTACGTTGTTAACGTTAAATTAACTATGCGCTTTCGCGCCGCGTCGCGGCTGCTATGGTGATTGCGGTCGCAAGCCTCGCCGCTTTTTCCAGGTTCTCGGCGGGGCCTTTACGCAGGCGTCAAACAGTTTGGTCACTGGCCGCGGGGAGGGGTGGGGATGCTCCTTGTTCCTCCGCGGCATGATCCGGAAAAGTGCTTAGCGGTTTTCCGGCAAGATCATGCTCAAACAACAACCTGAAGCGCGGTAATGCGCTTTAGGGGTCAGGAAGATCGACACGGACAGGCAGGGCTTTCCCAGGGCCCTGCCTTTTCCTTTTGTGCACTTGCGCAAGGCTGGCAAACGCGACTATCTCCAAGCTCTTGCTTCGATTGCGCCTGAAAGCGAAACCGCCTTGGATTCCCCGCCACCACCACCCCCGGACCAGCCGGTCGTCGTCGATAAGGCTCCGCACGAGCCGATTCTGACGCTGCCGTTGCCGCTGACGGCCTACGTCGCCCTGCTGGCGCTGATCCATCTGCGGGTGCTGCTGCCGCCGGAGCTGGAGAACTGGACCATCGACGTCTTCGGCTTCATCCCGAAGCGCTACGATTCCTCGCTGGTCAATTTGCAGTTCGCGGGCGGTGCCGGGGCCAAGGTCTGGAGCTTCGTCACCTATTCGCTGCTGCACGCCAATCTCACCCATCTCGCCTTCAACGTGCTGTGGATGCTGCCGTTCGGCAGCGCCCTGGCGCGCCGCTTCGGCGCTTGGCGCTTTTTCGTGTTCCTGGCGGTGACGGCGGCCGCCGGTGCGCTCGCCCATCTGGTGACCCACGAGCATGCGGTGGTGCCGATGATTGGCGCCTCGGCCTCGGTGTCTGGCGCGATGGCGGCGGCGATCCGCTTCGCCTTCGTGCGCGGCAGCTTCCTGTCGTTCAGCCGTTCGGACGCCGATACCGCCGCCAAGGTTCCGGCGCTGCCGCTGCTGCAGGCGCTGCGCGACGGGCGGATCGTCGGCTTCCTGGGCGTATGGTTCGTCCTTAACATCATCTTCGGTGTTGGCGCGATCGGCGTCGAGGGCAACAGCGCGAGCGTCGCCTGGCAGGCCCATATCGGCGGCTTCTTCGCAGGGCTGTTGCTGTTCGCATTGTTCGATCCCGTGCCGCGCGTGCGAAACGATGATGCTGCGGATGCGTCATCACAGGACATTTCAAACGGTATTTGAGGCGGCGCTTGCGGCGCGGCCCGAATTCATCCATCATTTCGGCGAAGAATGTTCCGAAGCAGCAAGCCCATAGAGGCTGCGCTTCGCAAAGCGCCTGAACGTGAAACCGGCGCCCAAACTGTTAGTTGAAGACTCGCGAACAAGTCCGGACCGCGCAAGGCGGACGGATCCGATTCAGGGAGGCAACAATGACGGTACGTTCCATTCTCAACACCAAGGGCCACCAGATCATGAGCGTCGAGCCCGACGCGAAGCTGGTCGCCGCAGTCAAGCTGCTGGCCGAGAAGAAGATCGGCGCGGTGCTGGTGATGAACCAGAGCCGGCTCGAGGGCATCCTGTCCGAGCGCGACATCGTGCGCGTGCTCGGTGAGCGCGGTGCCGGCGTCCTGGACGAGCCGGTGAGCCAGGTCATGACCCGCAAGGTCGTGACCTGCAAGGAGACCGACACGGTCGCCGAGCTCATGGAGATGATGACCACCGGCAAGTTCCGCCACTTGCCCGTGCTGGAGAACAGCAAGGTGGTCGGGCTGATCTCGATCGGCGACATCGTCAAGCGCCGCGTCCAGGAATATGAGTCGGAGCAGGAAGCCCTGCGCGACTACATCAAGACGGCCTGAGCTCGCGCTCAAGCGCTGAGCTTACTCGACCGCTTTGGGCGCGGTGCCGGCGGGCGCCGGCGCCAGCACGTCGATGGTCTCCTGGATCGACTCCAGCGCGCGTTCGGCGGCGCGCGCGCCGTGTGCGATCAGCTCCTCGGCACGATGGAAATCGAACCAGCCGAACTGGCCGACCCGCGGCGTGATCAGGAGGTCCGGCGGATCGCCCGCTAGCCGCGCGCGGGTGATGCGGTCCTGCATGATGTTGAAGGCATCCACCATCACCGAGGAGATGCCGGGACGGCTGGCGGTGCCGAAGAACTCGCGCTTGACGGTCTTCTCCGGCGAGAAGAAGCGCGGAAAGCGCCGCTTGGCCGGCGTCTCCTCGGTCACGGGCGCGACCGGCGAAGGTATCGCGCCGTGCGCGTGGATTGTCGTCGAATGTGTGAAGACGTCGGTAGAGAGGTTGACCGCGATGACGATTTCGGCGCCGAGCGCCCGCGCAGCCGATACCGGCACCGGGTTCACCAGCGCGCCGTCGACCAGCCAGCGGTCGCCGATCATCACGGGCGAAAAGATGCCGGGCAGCGCATAGGAGGCGCGCATCGCCTCGACCAGGCGGCCGCGCGTCAGCCAGATCTCGTGGCCGGTGCGGACCTCGGTCGCGACCGAGGCATACTTCATCGGCAGGTCTTCGATCATGATCTGGCCGACCGCGTTCTCGAGCCGGCTTGCGAGCTTCTCGCCGCCGATCAGGCCCGAGCCATCGAGACGGATGTCGAGATAACTGAGGATGTTGCGCACGCCTTGCAGGCTGCGTGCCCAGTCCTCCAGCGTGTCGAGCCGGTCGGCCGCAAAGGTGCCGCCGACCGCGGCACCGATCGAGGTGCCGACCACGACATCGGGCACGATGCCGTTGGCCAGCAGCGTTCTCATGATACCGATATGGGCAAAGCCGCGCGCCGCGCCGCCGCCGAGCGCGAGGCCGAGGATGGGCCGGCGGATACTGCCGAGGCCGACCTTTTCGCCATTCGCACCGTTCACGCTCCGACCTTTCAAGATATCCAGCACCGAAACTCTCCTACTCCGGGCCAGTCCTCACTCCAGAGTAGGCACCGTGCTTCCGCTTCGCCAGAAAGAGAGCAAAGCTTGGTTTATAGCGTTCGGGACGCAGGGGGCAGGAATGTGGCGAGGTCCGGTTGCCTCCGATGGAATCACGCAGGCGTCAACCGGGTTCCAAAGAACCGCCTCGGGGCCGTATTTCTTGGGGTTTCAGAGGCTTGAATTTGCCGCGTTTTCGGTGAAAAGCAGGGGGCATGACTTTCGGGGGTGACGGCATCATTGGATGGCGGCGCGGCGGCAGGCTGCTGCCGGCGCTTGTCCTTGCCGTTTGCCTCATGGCCCTAGGCCAAAATACCGCTCAGGCGCAGCTCTTTTCCGATCGCCCGCCGCCGGTGCCCCCGGCGTCCGTGCCCGACCCCGGAAACGCCGTCAGCCTGGCGCCGCCCTCAGGTCCGGGTGCCGGTCCGCCAAGCCTGCCGCCAACCCTGACGCAGCCGAATACGCCGAGCATGCCGCCGCCCGCGGTGACGACCGTGCCGCCGGCCGCACCTCTCAATGCGGCTGCGCCCGGTCAGGCCGTGCTGTCGCTGACCGCCAAATACGGCAAGGACACGCCTCCAATCACCAGCGGCCTGGTGTGGCGCGTGTTTGCCGATCGGCCCGACGAGAACGGCACCTTCAAGCTGATCCGCGAGGACCGCAATGCCACGCCCAACATCGTGCTGCCGCCGGGCAATTACGTCGTGCACGTCGCTTTCGGCCTCGTCAGCGCGGTGCGCACCGTCAGCCTGAAGGCCGAGACCGACCGCGAGTCCTTCGTGCTTCCGGCCGGCGGCCTGCGTATCGAGGGCCGCGTCGGCACCAGCCGCATCCCGCAGAACCAGATCTCGTTCGCGATCTACAAGGGCAGCCAGTTCGAATCCGGCGAACGTGCCTCGCTGGTGCCCAACGTTGCCGCCGGCGACGTCGTGCTGCTGCCGGAGGGCACCTACTACATCATCTCCAATTATGGCGACGCCAATTCGGTGGTGCGCTCGGACATCCGCGTCCAGGCCGGCAAGCTCACCGACGTCACCATCACCCACCGCGCCGCCGTGATCACGCTCAAGCTCGTCAGCGACAAGGGTGGCGAGGCGCTCGCCAACACCGCCTGGTCGGTGCTGACGCCGGGCGGCGACGTCATCAAGGAATCCATCGGCGCCTTCCCGCGTGTCGTGCTCTCCGAAGGCGAATACCGCGCCATCGCCAAGAACGAGGGCAAGGTCTACGAGCGCGGCTTCAACGTCGTCAACGGCGTCGACGGCGAAGTCGAAGTCGTCGCGCGCTGATCCTCACTTCCGATACCGCAACGCCTCCACCAGCACCGCGAATGCTGGGGTCGGCTGTCGCCGGCTCGGATAATAGAGGTGATAGCCGGCGAACGGTGCGCACCAATCGGCGAGCACGCGGATCAGCCGGCCGTCGGCGATCTCGCGCTTGACGAGATCTTCGGGGATGTAGGCGAGGCCAAGGCCAGCCAGCACGGCATTCATCCTGAGCAGCCCGGTGTTGAACACCAATTGCCCGTCGACACGCACCTTCATCGTTCGGCCGCGCTTCTCGAACTCCCAGGCATAGATCCCGCCATAGGTCGGCAGGCGCAGGTTGATGCAATTGTGCTCGGTGAGATCCTGTGGCTGCTTCGGCTTGGCCTGCGTGGCGAAATAAGCGGGCGCGCCGACCACGGCCATCCGCATCTCCGGCCCGATCCGCACCGCGATCATGTCCTTGGCGACCTGCTCGCCGAGACGGACGCCGGCGTCGTAGCGTTCTGTGACGATGTCGGTGAGACCGTAATCGACGACGAGCTCGACCTTGATATCGGGGTAGCGCGGCAAGAGCTTTGCGAGCGCCGGCCAAAGGATCGTCTGCGCCGCGTGCTCGCCCGTGGTGATGCGGACCGTGCCGGCCGGCGTCGCGCGCAGCTCCGTCAGCGCCGCCAGCTCGGCGTCGATCTCGTCGAAGCGCGGCCCGACATGGTGCAGCAACCGCTCGCCGGCCTCAGTCGGCGCGACGCTGCGGGTGGTGCGGGTGAGGAGCCTCAAGCCCAGCCGTTCCTCCAGGCCGCGCACGGTGTGGCTCAATGCCGATTGCGACACGCCGAGCTGTGCGGCGGCGCGGGTAAAGCTGCGCTCGCGCGCGACGGCGAGAAAGGCGAGCAGGTCATTGGTGTTGGTGCGGGCCATTCATGAGTCCTGATCATGAGTACGTGCCGATTTTATCACCTAATCGTAGATGGCCGCGCGGCCTAAATTCGTTGCCGAACATGATCTTCAAAGGAGAGCTGCGATGCAGACGCGCAAACTGGGCAAGAGCGGTCTTGAGGTCTCGGCCCTCGGCCTCGGCTGCATGGGATTGAGCTATGGCTACGGCCCCGCGACCGAGACGTCGCAGGCGATTGCGGTGATCAGGGCCGCGTTCGAACGCGGCGTGACCCTGTTCGACACCGCCGAGGCTTATGGCCCCTTCGTCAACGAGGAGCTGGTGGGTGAGGCGCTCACGCCGTTCCGCGACAAGGTGGTGATCGCCACCAAGTTCGGCTTCAGGGACGGCAAGGTCGAGGCCGGGCTCGACAGCCGGCCCGCCAATGTCAAGGCGGTGGCCGAGGCCGCGTTGAAGCGGTTGAAGACCGACCGCATCGACTTGTTCTATCAGCATCGCGTCGATCCCTCAGTGCCGATTGAGGAGACCGCGGGCGCGGTCCGGGACCTGATCCGCGAAGGCAAGGTGCTGCATTTCGGCATGTCGGAAGCGAGCGCCTCGAGCATCCGTCGCGCCCACGCAGTGCAGCCCGTCACCGCATTGCAAAGCGAATATTCGTTGTGGTGGCGCGAGCCGGAGCAGGAGATCCTGCCGACACTGGAGGAGCTCGGCATCGGCTTTGTGCCCTTCAGCCCGCTCGGCAAGGGCTTTCTGACCGGCGCGATCAGCGAGAGCACGACGTTCGACAGCAGCGATTTCCGCAACATCGTACCGCGCTTCTCATCCAGCGCACGCAAGGCCAATCAGGCGCTGGTCGATCTGCTCGGCGAGATCGCTGCAGCGCGGAAAGTGACGCCGGCGCAGATCGCGCTGGCCTGGCTGCTCGCGCAAAAGCCTTGGATCGTGCCGATTCCCGGCACCACCAAGCTGCACCGGCTCGAGGAAAATCTCGGCGCAGCTGCGGTGGCGCTGTCACAAGCCGATCTTGCGGCCATTGCAGAGGTGCTGGCCAGGGTCGCGGTGCAAGGCGAGCGTTATCCTGCGCACCTCCAGGCGCGGGTCGGCCGCTAACATTTGTTGTGAATGTCCGGTGAGCGATTGCTTACCGGACATTTGTCTTGTGTTTTGACTTGAATACCGGTGCCAGCGCTACCACGCTGCGCCGCGGAGCGACCAAAAACACCGGCGGCATCGGCTTATTCCATCTGGCTGCGACTTCGTCATTACCGGTGCAAGATACGTATTTCCGATAATCAATTTCATTCGCTTTCCGTCCTGCTGCGTTATATGTCGGGCATCCGTCCAATGGGGGAGGCCGGCGCAGCCTTGGTGGGCTCGCGCGACCGGCAAGGAGCAGGGACCAAGCGCGTCGGCATGTTCGAAGTGATCCTCACCAGGCGCAAACGGTTCGGTTGGCGGTGGCAGGTCTGCGACCAGTCCGGCAAGATATTTGCCGACGGCTTCGAGCGCACGCGGCCGTCCGCCAAATACCAGGGCGAGCGCGCGCTGTTCTTCCTGTTGTCGCAGGCCTACTTGCGCAACCGCTCAGCGGCGTCGAGCGAGGATTAGCGGCGCCTGCGCTTTCAAATATCGACCACCAGCTTGCCCTTGGCGGCGTGAGCCCTGATCAGCGCATAGGCCTCGCCGACGCTCTCCATCGTGAAGCGCCTCGCATCGAGCAGCGGCAGGAGCTTGCCGGCCTCGGCGAGCCGCGTGGCTTCCGCCATGATCTCCCCGTGATGCGCGCGGCCTTCGCCCGAGAGCAGCGGCAGCAGCGTGAACACGCCGGAATAGGTAGCGGCCCGGAACGATAGCGGCGCCAGCGCATGCGTGCCCCAGCCGAGCGCGCTCACGACATGACCGAAACGCCGCACCGCCGCAAAGGATAGATCGAGCACCTTGCCGCCGACGGTGTCATAGACGACGTCGAAGCCGCGGCCGCCGGTGTGATCGGCGACGTAAGCCTCAACGGCGGTGTCGCGATCGATGAAGGTCGCGCCAAAGCGTTCGATCGTCGCGCGCTGTGCCAGCGAGCCGGTCGCGAACACGTCTGCACCGATCGCGCGCGCGATCTGGATCGCGACATGACCGACGCCGCCCGCGCCGCCATGGATCAATACCTTCTGGCCTTCCTTCAACGCTGCGCGGTCGATCAGGCCTTCCCAGGCCGTGATGAAGATCAGGGGCAGGGCGGCTGCCTCGCGCATGCTGAGATTGGCAGGCTTCAACGCCAGCAGGTCGGCATCGACTGCGGCGAATTCGGCGAGCGAACCCTGAACCCCACCGACGCCGCCGGTCATGCCGTAGACTTCGTCGCCCGCCTTGAAGCGCGAGACTTCGCGCCCGGTTTGCTCGACCACGCCGGCAAGGTCGATCCCAGGGATCGCGGGCAGTGGATGGCGCGCATGCGCGGCAGTGCCGGCGTGGATCTTGGTGTCGAGCGGATTCACTCCGCTCGCGCGCACGTGGACCAGCACCTCGCGCGGACCGATCTCCGGCATGGAGATGGTCGAGAGCCGCAGCGGCGCGTTGTGGGTTTCCAGGACGCTTGCGCGCATCGTCGCTTGCTTTGTCATGATCGTCTTGCTCCGTTGTCGCCCTCCAATATGACCATGATTTTTTGCATGGGAAGGAACAAGGATGTACGATATTCGTGCATTTTTGAATGGACGGGGATTCCGATGGAGTGGAGCGATTTGCGCATCTTCCTGGCGATTGCGCGCGAGGGCACGCTTGGAGCTGCCGCACGCAAGATCGGCCAGACCCAGCCGACGATGGGGCGGCGGCTGCGCGCGCTCGAACTGGCGCTCGGGCAGACGCTATTCCAGCGCACGGCCGACGGTTTTGTCCTCACCGACGAAGGCACGGCTGCATTTGCGCATGCCGAGCGGATCGAGGAGCAGGCGCTCGCGCTTCAGCGGCACGCGACGGGAGCCGAGATGCAGCTCGAAGGCAATTTGCGCCTGTCGTCGTCGGACTGGTTCGGCACGGTGATGCTGTCGCCGGTGATCGCCGCCTTCGGCAAGCGCCATCCGAAGGTCATCGTCGAGCTCCTGACCGATGCGCGGCTCTACAGCTTGCCGCGTCGCGAGGCTGATCTGGTCTTTCGCATCAAGCCGTTCGACGAGCCCGAAGTCATTTCCAGAAAACTACTCCACATTCCCTACGCGCTCTACGGCAAGAAGGGCAGCAAGCCGCCGCGGGCCGGTGACGGCAGCGGCGTCCGCGTCGTGACCATGAACGCGGAATTTTCCGACATGCCCGACGCCGTCTGGCTGAAGCGTATGCTGCCGAAGGCGGAGATCGCCTCGCGCAGCAACAATCGCCAGGCGCAGGCCGAGCTTTGCGCCGGCGGCGGCGGGCTCGCCGTGCTGCCGCGTCCGCTCGGCGACCGCGATCGCCGCCTGGTGGCACTGGACGTCGGCGTGACACCACCCGGCCGCGACACGTATGTTGGCTATCACCGCGATCTCCGGCGGCTGGCGCGGCTGCGCGCGTTGCTGGATCTGGTGATCGAAAGGTTGGCGGACTACGAGACCTTGCGTTGCTCGACGGGCAAAACACGCTAGGTCTCGGGCAACGCCCGCCATCGAAAATATTCCACTTTGCCGAAATTCGGAAATGGCGTATGGGTTGCGCAACCCCGCCCAAGGACGAGGGGCGTATCGCGATCGTCACGAACGCGGGCCGGACGGCGGTGGACGTGGGCCACATCGGCGCGAAGGGCTTCGCAGGGCCCCGGGGAGAGCGCGACATAAGCCGTCAAACCACTGCGCAGGGAGTACCCAGATCCGAAAAACCTCAATATATCAATGTACTTGGGCCATTGTGTCCACATTTGTGTCGCGATCCGGTGACGGACCGGCCGCGAGAAAATTATATGAATGCCTATCAAGCCCTGTGGATCGCGGTGATAGCTGGCGGCGGTCGCGACAACCCGCGTAAGATGCAAAAAAGGCTGACGGAACCACAACAAAAGGCCGGCAGACAGGGGGGCAAATGAAGGCGGTTCGGATCATCTTCGTGATGATGCTCGCGACCATGGACGTTGCTGTTGCGGAGGACGCGCCGTCGAGCCGGATCGATAGCATCACCAAATCAGCGCGCGACATGATGCCCGCGATGCCGTCGATGCCATCCGTCTCGTTGCCGTCGATGCCGGACCTTTCCTTGCCGGATTTTTCCGACGCCACCGGCAAGATGATGTCGGAGTTTAACACCTTCACGCAGCAAGTCGGCGACGCGCTGCCGATCCTCGAACAGATGGGTTACGAGGTGTCGGTGTTCAAAGTGACGTGGGGCCTGCCGCCCAAGGCCCGGCTTCGGCTGAAGTCTATGGGCGGAACGGATCTAACCAAGGTGAACGCCATTGCGGCGAAAGCAACGAGCAGCGGCGTGTTGGTGTCCGCTCTCATCAGCAGCGCTGCAACAGCAAAGCGCATTCAGAGCACGATGAAGATGGGCACGGCCTATCTCGATGTCGATTTTGCTATCCCGCCTCGGGTCAACATGAAATTTCTCAACACCAAGGCGAACGACAAGGACGATATGCCGCGTGACAATGACGAGCTAGAGATTAGCTGCAAATGAGTCACTGCTGCTGAGCGAGTCGAAAGACAGCGAGGTTGTCGTCGAATTTTCGTTTCACCAGTTCCCACACCTTAGCATCGCGGGGGAGCGAGAAAGCAGTGCCTTCTTCGCGGGTTAAGATCTCCTTGTACGACTGCGAAAGCGTGAGCCCTATAATGCGATTTGCTTTCTCGAAAAAGGAATTGAACTTCGCTCCGAACGCATAGAGGTCCTCCATCGTTACGTTCGGTGTCGATGGGAGCATTTGGTCAACGTAGAATTTAAACAGTTTCAAGCCGTAGTATTTTAGTCGGCTAACCTGTTTGAGATCTTCGCTCGACTTTTGTAACTTCTCTAGTTCAGCAACTATCTTGTCATACGCATGGATCGCTAATAGCGTCTCCTTGAACTGCTCGTCTGACCACATCTCAGTGGTCTCGCCGTCTACGCCGAACGAGTAGCCATACAGGCCGTTCTCTTCTTGAAGCTGAAACAGCTTGGCCGGATCCGAAATTGGAATACGAGGATCATGATACCAAGCATATCTTATTTTGCCGAGGTCTTGAAGTTTAAGCACCGACGTTGTCGAATTTGCGCGCGGATAGGGACGCTTTCTCCCATATGCGATTTGATTTAGATCCCCTCGTGGTTTTGTCGCCTTGAATTTTGATTCGAGCCACAATTGGATTGGGTCGTTTGAACGGAAGTCCGGCACGCGAAGAGTGTTTTGCGTATTGTTGGTCTTGATCAGGGAAGCGGCTATGCCCTTCTCTCGGGTCGCGTGCCTTACAGCTGTTAGTTTTACGAGAACCAGAGTTTCTTTCAGCTTATCGACAAGCGCGTGCTTAAGCGCACCAACTGTCTGCGCACCGTTCACGATCTGTAATTTTTGAATGACCAGTTTGCCGGTCTTGGGATTGAACTCAAAGTCTTCGCAGAGCGCGGATATGCCATTGTTGAAATAATAGAAATTCTCTGGCGCTTCGGCGAGCGTCGTGTTGAGGCCAGTGTTGACCTCACCTTTGCGTCCTAAGAAACGCCGGATATTCCAATTGAAAAGACTATCCTTGTGGTCCATCGCGA
Source organism: Bradyrhizobium sp. T-1 (assembly GCF_053592855.1). Taxonomy (NCBI): domain Bacteria; kingdom Pseudomonadati; phylum Pseudomonadota; class Alphaproteobacteria; order Hyphomicrobiales; family Nitrobacteraceae; genus Bradyrhizobium; species Bradyrhizobium sp. T-1. The sequence continues at coordinate 3,406,698 of NZ_CM132115.1, forward strand.
TTTGCTTGAGAGCGTTACCGCGAATCGCGAACGTCAGGTTATGGAGCTTGCCTTCCGGTTGCATGAAGTGTTTTTCGGCGAGGGTTAGGATGATTGTGTCCGGATATTTTTCCTCGATGCTTTTTACCGAAACAAATTCATCCCTCAGACCGGTGATGTCCCAAACGTCGAATTTGACGTTTTTATTTTGGTTGTCCCTTGTGAACTTGTCGACCAATGCATTGGTTTTGTCTGATGACTCCCCTGAGCTGATGAAGATGAAGTGGATCAGGTAGCGCTGCTTGAGCCAATACTCGAACTCACTCGCCAACTCCTCCAACTTGGGATTGGTAGTTTTGCGCTGACCTAAATAGGTTCGGTCGCTTAGGAGCTTATAATTCTTGGCCCAGCGTTCCTCGCGCTTCTTCTTGATCCGAACCCGAACGGATCCAATGCTCGACCCGGTCTTCTTGGACACGAGCTTGGCGAACTGATCTTCCTCGTCGTCCTCCAGCTCGGCTTGCGCCAAGATCGCCATTGCGTCGTCAACGCTGCCGCCCTCGATTTTCTCAAGCGCTTCCTTCGCCGATTTCAGGTCGTGGCGCAGCCGATAGATACTGCGGCCATGGGCAAATGAATGAACGAACAGGTCACCGTCACCACCGCGTATCACCTTGGCCTTGCAGCGGCCGTAGTCGATGCCCTCCAAGGGATCGGCGAGCGTTTCGCCGACATAGTGGTCCGGGTCGGCCATCACGGCCCCGACCGTCACGAGTTCATCCAGATGATCGAATTGCAGCTCGACTTCGGAATAGAGCACGCCGTGGTGCCGTGACTCGACGAGGCGACGGGCGGTCGCAATGGACGTGCCGGACTTGGCCGAGATTTTCTTGGCAAGCTCCTCGTCGTGCTTGGTGCGAATCTCCGTCGCCGCCTTCCCCTGCGCTTTCGCACTGGCGGCCTTTGCTCCGGTGACGCGCTGACGCTCGTATTGGGTGAGCCTGGGTACGGCGAGAGAGGAGTCGATCGGCTCCCCTTCGATGGATTCGGGCGCCCGCTTGGCCTGATCCTGAGCCAGAGGCGCGGCAATGACCGGAGCGCCCTCGAAGCAGAGGCGTTCGCCGTAGCCGACCATGCGATCGACAATGGAACGGTCGAGCAGTTGCCCCGCACCGCCGATCAGATGCCACCCCAAGCCGTGCAGCCAGCAGCGCTCATGCAGATCTTTCAGGAACCGCTCAATGTCGCTACCATCTCGAACAAGCACATAGTGATGCATGCCGTTGGAGCCGGCGACCAGCTCCTTGGTGTCAACTCGAAAAAGTCCGGCGGTGGTGCTCGCGCGACTAACCCGCGCTGCCTTCGCGAGTTGCGGCGCCACCGTCAACAGCGCGTTCCACATGCCGCCAGCGGCCTCGATCCGCTCGCGAACTTCGTTCGGCATTCCCTTGGAGTCGAAGTCGATCAGACACCAAGCGGGAACTCTCGGCTGATAGTCGATGCAGCTTCGGGACCGCGTGATGGCTCCGGGATGATTGGCGAGTTTGCTCGGGATCGTCACCGCAACAGAGTCCGCGAACTCCGGCTTCAGCGCACCGAGGGTGATCGCTTGATCGGAACGGCAGCCCGCAATGATCAACGCAAGTGCGCTGGCGCTTTCCACGAACTCGCGGGCGGCCGTGCCGCTCGTCATCCGACACTCCGAGCCGTCACTCTGGAGCTTGCCACTGGCGTCGAGACCAATCCGCTTCGACATCAGTGAAGGTAGGTCGCGCTTGGTGACGATCGTGATCTGCGGCACGTCGGCGCCATCTGCGCCCACGGGCTCGCCAATCGGCGAAGTGGGATCGTGCGCGTTCACGGCTGCGCCCCGAAACGCTTACTGTCAGGAATCAGGATCGTGCCGCTGGGGACCGACGAAAACTTCCCGACCTCGTCACCCCAGCAGTCCCAGCCTTCACGCTGCTGACGCGCAAACACATCGGCGCGGCGCAAACCCGGCGTCTTCTCGGCAACCATCCGATAGAACTCGTCCGGCTTACGGCTGTGCTCGCGTGCGATGCCGTCGAAACAGGACGGCAGGGCGAACTTCTCGGGCTTGCCGAACGTGCCCAGCAAGAGCGGCTCGTGCATGCTGCGCGCCCAGAACCCTGTGCCCCAGCGGATCTTGCCGTTGCGCGTGACCTTGCGCCAGACGAGTTCGGTCTTGTAGGTGATCCCCCACGCCGCCATGACAGCATGCGCATGTTCGCGCATGGCGCCGGTCGCCCAGAGGTACACGACAGCATCATCTCGCAACAGGTCGCGAACGGGCAGCGCCATGATCTCGGCGAGCGTCATGGTACGGTATTGCTTCGAGGCCGACTTGCCTTGACCCGCCGCACTCCAGGTTTTGAACGGCCACGGTGGATCGGCAACAATCAGATCGTAGCTGCGCATCGGCAAGGGAGCGAAGAACGATGCCGCTGTTTCCGGTTCAGAGAAATCGCCCCCGGCTTGCACGCTCGCGGACGCACTGGTGTTGCTGAGAAACATCAGATGTATTCCTAGAATGAGGGTTGAGAGGGCGGCTGGCGGGCCGTCTTTTCTGCGCCTAGGCCACTGCTCAGCGCTGCTGCGCGCGGTCGCGGTTGCGGCGCCAAGCAGTCGCGGCTTCCTTGCTGATCAAGACGCGAGTGCCCACGTTGAACGTGCGGGGCATCTGTTTGCGGTTCTTGTAGAACAGCTGCACCGAGAAGCGGTGACGTGCGCAAAACTCATTCACTGTGAATGCATCAGCTTCGTCAGTTGTGTCGGCTGATGCGATCTTGCGGCCGGTGGTTTCACGGCGGGCCATAAGTTTCTCTGCTCCTACTGCGTGTGGTTGCTTGGAGGAAGCAAGAGACCTTCGTCGGCACCATCCGTGGCGTGCTACGTTCAATCCTCATTCAAACATTGATAGGGGAAGTAACCAAATCCCGGCGCGAATTCATGCACTTACGCTGACCGTGAGCCGCTGCGGTCGAAGGCGTCTGGCGGCTCTATCCGCACGCAGCGCGATCGAGTTAAGCGAATCGTCCGCCGCGCCGCCGCCTGGTCATCCCCCGCGCGTTCGCGATTTCGGGACGGTGAGCGTCGATCATTTTGGCGATTCCGGATGGCTGATACTTCTTTCCGAGAATGGCCTCTAGGGCGATCGTGAGGAAATTGATCAACTGCCCATAGGGGGTGCCTGGGCGGTCCGCCGAAGGATTATCAGCCACCCTGTCTTCGGTGGGCGCGTGCCGACCCGCGCGACGATATCCACGCGTCTCACTGGAAGGCTTTTTTTCTTGCTTCCTCGAATAGTCCAACCTTCCGCCTGCCTCGACCCATATCGACATCAATTCCCATTCGAGCTGCTTTTGCATGGGATCGCTTTTGCCAGCGAATGGCGTAACCCAAATATCGTAGTAATGGAGCCACGCCTCAGCTCGCTGTTGCCGCAACTTGAGACCGAGATCCGGAAGATCGGTCTCGTCGAGGCTGCTATCGGCCCACGCCCTTCGCAGCTCGCGCGTTAGTCGCAGCAACCCTTCAACCTTTGCCCGCTCCTCCGCCGGTGGTTCCCGCAATGACTTGAGCCACGCCTCCCTCTCGGCCCTAGCCTCGGAAAAATGCCGCCCAACCTGCTCAATCTCGCTTAGCCAATCGGTGTGGTCAGGCCAGTTCTGAGTTGACTGAATCGCGTTCCGTTGCGCTTCGGTGAGAGCAGTGAATGTCATGAACGGAATCCCATGCAGCGGCGTTCATAACATGCCGCCGGGCGATGGTGTTTGCCAGAACCAAATGCGCGAGGGCGTCCCCCGATCAACTCACCAGCACAACGACATTGTCACCGCTTGCCGGCTCATTCTGGAGCAGCGCCTTGCGAGAGATGTCGTCGCCGTGCTCGGTGATGTACTTCGAATAGGTCCGTTCGATCATTGCGACGCTGGTGTTGTGCAGCGACGCGACCAGCCTGATCGGGATGTTCTTCAACAACATCCTGACAATCGAGCTGTGTCTCAACGCGTACACCGTCACCACGGAAGGGTCGAGCCCGATCGCGGTGACGATCTTGTCGATCTGGCGATGATAGGTCTGGCCGGGATTGTCGCCCCAGGGCGTGCCATCGCTCTGCAACAGCAGCGGTGCGCCGGCCTCGCGACCTTTCGCCGCCTCTTTCAGCCTAGTCGCGAGCTGCGGCGTGATTGGTACGCTATAGCGCTCGACTTTCTTCTTGGCGCGATTGCGACCGCCGCCCTTGGCTGATTTTGGCATTGAGAGCTTCGGCCGGACCGGATGAGCATCCAGATCGGCGACACGCAAACGAACGGCTTGGCTTGGCCGCGCTCCGGTTACCGCCAGTGTTTCGGTCAGTAATCCGAGCTTGCCGTCGAGTGCATAGGCACGAGCGACAAAGTCTCGGACTTCATCGTCCGAGAGGATCACGTTGCGGGCTTCCTGCGCATCCGGCAGGCTGGCGAGGCCGACTTCCCATGCTTGCCGATTTTGAATTCGCTCGTCGTGTTGCCTTGCCTGTTCCAGCGCCGCGCACAAGCAGCGAGCAACGCGATTAATGGTGGCGGGCTTGATCTTGCCGAGCAGACCATCCCGCCATCTGCGCAACTCGGGAGCAGTGAGGAGCTGCACTGGCTTCGCGAGCAGTGCCGCAGTCAAGTGCACGCGCGGGCTGTCAGCGTTGTAAGGATTCGCGCTGCGCGCTTCGAGATCGCGCTTGTAGTCGTTCAGCGCTCCATCGACTGTGATCGCAGCAGCGCCCGCGCCAACACCATCGCCGCGCGCGAGTTGTTTCGCAGTGTCCTGCGCTTGAAAGAACGTCAGAATATCTTTGCCGTTGGCCTCGTCGAAGTCATCCGCATCGGCGATCCGCTTGGTCCAATACGAACCGTGACCATCGCTGGCCTTCACGACCCAGGCGCCATTCGTGCGATTGCGCCGGTAGAGCAGTGACACGCCACGCGCGAGCGAGGGGCCAGGATAGGGCTTCCGATGAACCGGCAATTTCAAGCGTGCGCTGCGGCTTTCGAGGGCGCTGTGACGAACCTTGCGTGCCATGAGTGTCCCCGTTTTTGTCCCAATGGTGGGTGGGAATGCGGAGGAAGTTGCGTGGCATCATATGGCAAGAAGTTTTGTTAAATCAATGAGATGGACATTCCATATGGTTCTCTACGAGGCCATGCGGATATTTATTTTCCCCTGCGCAGGGAAGGCCGGGATGTCTCCGGCTTCACCTGTATGCCGCTGTGCAGCCTCTTGTAGCGCAACCTTCGCACAGTGGACCGCGGGTGCCAGTCGGCTCCCGGCCTTCCCTGCGCCCTCGTTCAATTCGAGGGCAAGACGACGAAGCAAGACTCGGACGAAAAGCGCCGCGAGGATGCGAAGGTGTGTCTGCGATGATGATACAAGCCGCAGAAGCATTTTGGCGCCACTTGCTCCGTCATTGCGAGGAGCTCTTGCGACGAAGCAATCCGGACTGTTTCCGCGGAAAGACTGCAGCTGTGTGCAGAAGCGTTCGTAATCGTATGAATCGCATTTCAAATCACTGTCATAGTCTCTAAATCGCACTAACCACCGCGCGACTTAAAACTGTCATAATCGCCGAACCGAACCCGCGCCTGCGCGCTTTTTACACGCCATTAAGCGAGGTTGCATTGGATGCGGCGTGAAAGTGCGTTGGGGACTGCAATGAGTGCCGCGAGGAAGATGCCGGGCAAGCCGGCCGCCGAAATGTTTGACGACATCACGGTGCTTCAGCGCAAATGGCGCGCCGCGTTGAAGCCGGGTGACCGGCTGCCCCGCTATGAGGATGTGATGCTCGGCAGCCTTGGACGGCTCGCCGACCATATTGCGCTGCTCAAGGGCGACGGCACGCTCGAGCTGTCGCGCAGCGGACGCTATGTTCAGAAATGGCTCGGCGAGGAGCGCTGGGATATTCCAGTCAGGGAGCTGTCGCCGGATTGCGCCACGGCGCTGTCGGAAGCAGCCGCGAATGCGCTGGCCGCCGGGCAGCCGCATCATGCGAGTGCACATTGCGTGCGCGACGGAATGGTCAGGACCTATGATGTGCTGGCCTTGCCGACGGCCTCGCGCTGGGGCGCCCGGCTTGTGGGTGTCTACGTCAACGAGCGCGGCGCGCAGTACAATTTGCTGGACGCGATCTTTGCCGCGACTGACGATGCGGTGGTCTCGCTGGCAACGCTGCGCGACGCCGGTGGCAGGCCGTTCGATCTCCAGATCGTGCATCATAACAACAGCGCTGGACTGCTGCTGAAGACCGAAGGTTCGAGCCTGTTGTGGCGGCGGATTTGCGATGGCCACACGCTGCTTGCCGCGCCCGAGATCATGGAACTCCTGCTCAAGGCGGTTTCCGGCGGCCGCGGCGAGCAGCTCGAGATCGAGCACGAGAGCCGTTATCTCCGGCTGAGCGCCACCGCGTTTGCCGATGTGGTCTCGCTGACGATCTCCGATGTCACAGCGTTGAAGCGGCGCGACGCCTCGTTTCGTCTGCTGTTCGACAACAATCCGATGCCGATGTGGGTGTTCGACGCCGACACCAAGCAGTTTCTTGGCGTCAACGATGCGGCGGTCCAGCATTACGGCTACAGCCGCGCGGCCTTCCTGCGCATGCGGCTGCACGAGATCTGGCCCGAGGATGAGTGGGACAGCCACGCCGAGGCGCTCGAACGCATCGGCGATGCCTATCATTCCTCGCGCAACTGGCGGCATCTGCGCGCCGATGGCAGCGAGATCGAGGTGCTGACCTTTGGCCGGCGCGTCGCCTTCGACGGTCGCGACGGCTATCTGGTCGCAGTGGTCGACATCACCGAGCGACGCAAGGCCGAGGCGCGGATCGCCCACATGGCCCATCATGACGGTCTCACCGATCTGCCGAACCGGGAATATTTCCAGGAGCGCTTGAAGCAGGCGCTCGACCAGGCCGGCGGCAAGCGTGTCGGCGTGCTCTATATCGACCTCGATCTGTTCAAGAATATCAACGACTCCTTCGGGCATCCCGCGGGCGATCGCCTGCTCAAGGAGGTAGCCGGACGCCTGACCACCGTAGTCCGCGGCGCCAATCTGGCGGCGCGGCTTGGCGGCGACGAGTTCGCCGTCATTCTGGCGGCCGATGTCTCGCCGAACGAGGCGAGCGCCTGCGCGACCCTGCTGATCGATATGCTGAAGGCACCCTATGACATCGACGGTCAGGAGATGGTGATCGGTGCCAGCATCGGCATCGCGCTGTCGCCGGGCGACGGCGTGACGACGGAGGAGCTGATGCGCAACGCCGACATGGCGCTGTACCGGGCGAAGTCCGATGGCGGCGGCGTGCATCATTTCTTCGAGCGCGAGATGGATCTCCTGGCGCAGAAGCGCCGCGATATGGAGCTCGATCTGCGCCGCGCCTTTGCCAATGGCGAGTTCGAGCTGCACTACCAGCCGCTGGTGTCGATCGCCTCAGATCGCATTTCCGGCTTCGAGTCGCTGCTGCGCTGGTGTCATCCCGACAAGGGCATGATCTCGCCGGCGGAGTTCATTCCGGTCGCGGAGGACATCGGCCTCATCACACAGCTCGGCGAGTGGGTGTTGCGCGAGGCCTGCGCCGAAGCGGTGAAATGGCCCTCCGACGTGAAAGTTGCGGTCAACCTCTCGCCGGCGCAATTCCGCAGCCGCAATCTGGTTCAAGTCGTGATCTCGGCGCTGGCGCAATCCGGTCTGTCACCGGCGCGGCTCGAGCTCGAAATCACCGAGTCGATCTTCCTCGCCGAGACCGATGCCAACCTTGCGATCCTGCATCAATTGCGCGAGCTCGGCGTCGGCATCTCCATGGATGATTTCGGCACCGGCTATTCCAGCCTCAGCTATCTGCGCAGCTTCCCCTTCGACAAGATCAAGATCGACCGCTCATTCGTGAAGGATCTGGCGCAGCGGCCCGACTGCGGCGCGATCGTGCGCGCAATCTCCGGGCTTGGCCGCAGCCTCAACATCACCACGACCGCGGAGGGCGTCGAGACCGAGGATCAGCTCGATTGGCTCCGCGCCGAAGGTTGCAACGAGGTGCAGGGCTTCCTGTTCAGCGCGGCGCGGCCTGCCGCCGAGATCGCAAAGCTGCTCGCCGATTTCGGTCGGCGCGCCTCACGGGCGGCTTAGCTCGGGCGGAAAGGTGCCGTAGACCAGCTCCTTGAACGCCGGCGTGATGCGGCCGCGCTCGTTCTGGGTCTGCTGCATCAACACGTAGACCATGTCGAGCCTGGGATCGACGCCGAAATAGGTGCCGCTTCCTGAGTCCCATTTCAGCTCGCCGATCGAGCCCGCCGGCGGCGGCTTTGCATTGCCTGGATCGGTGCGCACCGCGAGCCCATAGCCATAACCGAAGCCGTCGCCCGGGAAATAGAAATAGTCGCGATCGACGCCGGAGCCCGGTCCGATCTGGTCGGTCGTCATGTCTTTGAAGGCGGCCGGGCTGAGATAGCGCTTGCCGTCGAACTCGCCGCCGTTGAGCAGCATCTGGGCGAAGCGCTGATAGTCGGTGATGGTCGAGAGCAGACCGCCGCCGCCGGATTGCCACTCGGGATGGGCGAGACGGTCGCGCTCGGCATCGAGCAGGATCTGATCGCTCGGCAGCGGCCGCGCCATGCGCTCGATCTCATCGGGGGTCGTGAGGACGAACTTGGTGCTGGTCATGCCAAGCGGATCGAAGATGCGCTGTTTCAAGGCCTCGTACAGCGTCTGCTTGGTGACAATTTCGATGACGCTGCCGAGCACGTCGGTGGAGTGACCGTAGCGCCACAGCGTTCCCGGCTGACGCGCCAGCGGGAGCCTGGCGATACGGTCGGCGAATTCCCTGTTGTTGAACGGGCCCGCGAAGATGTTGGCCGCCCTGTAGGCGAGCTCGACCCATCTGCCGCCGATATAGTCGTAGCTGATGCCCGAGGTGTGCCGCATCAAATCCCGGATCGTCACCGGATGGACCGGCGGCACCATGTCGAGCACCATCGAGCCATCCGGCTTGGTGACCTCGACCCCCACCTTCGTGTCCGCGAAGAGGGGGATGTATTTCGCCACGGGATCGGTGAGCGCGAGCTTGCCCTCGTCGATCAGCATCATCGCAAGCAGGCTGGTAATCGGCTTGCTCATGGAATGGACGGAGAAGATCGTGTCCGGCGTCATCGACAGGCGAGTCCTGACGTCGCGCACGCCGAACAGCTTGAAATAGACCGGCTTGCCGTGCTGCTGGATCAGGACCATGGCCCCCGGCAGCCGGCCGTTGGTCACCTCGTTCTCGAAGAACGCCGTGATGCGTTGCAGCTTGTCGGGCGCCGGAGCAGGGATGTCGGCGGTGGCACGGCTTCGCGCCATCGTGCCGGCCAGCATCGTGGCCCCGACCAGAAATTCACGACGCTTCATCCGGGCTTCCTCCCTTGCCGGGAACAAAGCCGCAAGACGTCAGGAGCGTCAACAAGACATCGATTAAAACCGCGTCACGATTTCGGAAAGGACCGGTCGCGGACGGTCCTCGCTCGGCTTGGTCGGCTTGCCGATATGGATGAGCCCGGCGAGCTTTTCGTCGGCCTTGAGGCCGAGACCGTCCAGCACGTCGCGGTCGAAGGCGAACCAGCCCGTCAGCCAGGCCGCGCCATAGCCGAGCGCGGTCGCGGCCGTCACGATGTTCATGGCGCTGGCGCCGGCCGACAATTCCTGCTCCCACGCCGGTACCTTGGGGTGCGGCTTGGTGAAGCTGACGATGCCGATCACCAGCGGCGCATCGGTGAGACGCTTGCGCTCGGTCTCGATATCAGCCGCGGGCGCACCGGGATTCTTGCGGGCGAAGACCTTGGCGATGACCTCGCCGGCGCGCTGGCGGGCATCGCCCTCGAAAATGATGAAGCGCCAGGGCGCGAGCTTGCCGTGATCGGGCACGCGCGCGCCGATGGTGAGAATGGTCTCGAGCTCGGCCGGCGAGGGGCCTGGGCCGGTCATTTCGCGCGGCTTGACCGAGCGGCGGGTTTTCAGGAGTTCGATGGCGTCGGGCACTGCGATGTCCTCTTCGGCTGGTCGTCGGGCGTGCCATGCCGAGATAGGCAGGCCCGCCCGCAACCGGAAGCGAATTTAGATCGATTTCAGGGATCAGACCGCGCCGCGCATCCGTCGGACATCCGGCGGGGTCGCCTCGTCGACCAGGGCGGCGATCGCCTCCTTGGTCGTCATCACCTTCTGGCCGTCGCTGCCGAGCCGGCGGATGGAGACCGAATGCGTCTCGGCCTCTTTCTTGCCGACCACGAGCAGCGCCGGGATCTTGGCCAGCGAGTGCTCTCGGACCTTGTAGTTGATCTTTTCGTTGCGCAGGTCGATCTCGACCCGCAGGCCTGCGCGCCGCGCCTGCTCCAGCACGACCTTGGCGTATTCGTCGCCTTCCGAGGTGATGGTCGTGACCACCGCCTGCACCGGCGAGAGCCAGAGCGGGAAGTTGCCGGCATAGTGCTCGATCAGGATGCCGATATAGCGCTCCATCGAGCCGCAGATCGCACGGTGCACCATCACCGGCGGTTTCTTGCCGCCGTCATGGTCGATGTAGAACGCACCGAACCGTTCCGGCAGGTTGAAATCGACCTGCGTGGTGCCGCACTGCCAGTCGCGGCCGATGGCATCGCGCAGCACATATTCGAACTTCGGCCCATAGAAGGCGCCTTCGCCGGGATTGATCTCCGTCTTGATGTGATTGTTCTGCGACTGGATCTCGCGCAGAACCGTCGCCATCACGCGCTCGGCGTGATCCCACATCGCATCGGTGCCGACGCGTTTCTCCGGCCGCGTCGACAGCTTCACGGTGAGATCGCCGGTGAAGCCGAAATCGGCATAGGTCGACAGGATGAGGTCGTTGATCTTCAGGCACTCTTCGGCGAGCTGGTCCTCGGTGCAGAAGATATGCGCGTCGTCCTGGGTGAAGCCGCGCACGCGCATCAGGCCGTGCATGGCGCCGGACGGCTCATAGCGATGCACCACGCCGAATTCGGCGAGGCGGAGCGGCAGGTCGCGGTAGCTCTTCAGGCCGTGCTTGAAGATCTGGACGTGACCGGGGCAGTTCATCGGCTTCAGCGCGAACCAGCGCTTGTCCTCGGCCTCGTCGCCGGCGGACTGAGCCGCGAACATGTTCTCGCGGTACCAGCCCCAATGGCCAGAGGTCTCCCACAGCACCTTGTCCAGGATCTGCGGCGCGTTGACCTCGCTGTAGTCGCCGGTCAGGCGGCGGCGCATATAGGCGATCAGCTGCTGGAAGATGGTCCAGCCCTTCGGATGCCAGAATACGACGCCCGGACCCTCCTCCTGGAAATGGAAGAGGTCGAGCTCGCGTCCGAGCTTGCGATGGTCGCGCTTCTCGGCTTCCTCGATCTGCTTGAGATAGAGATCGAGATCCTCCTGCTTGGCGAAGGCCGTGCCGTAGATGCGCGTCAGCATCGGATTGTTGGAATCGCCACGCCAATAGGCGCCGGCCACCTTCATCAGCTTGAAGGCGTTGCCGACCTTGCCGGTCGAGGTCATGTGCGGGCCACGGCAGAGATCGAACCAGTCGCCCTGGTAATAGATCTTTATCGGCTCGTTGCCGGGAATGGCATCGACCAGCTCGACCTTGAAGGCCTCGCCTTTGTCGCGGAACACCTGCTTGGTTTTCTCGCGATCCCAAACCTCTTTCGTGAAAGGCTTGTCGCGCGCGATGATCTCGCGCATCTTTTTCTCGATGGCCGCGAAATCCTCAGGCGTGAACGGCTCGTTGCGGAAGAAGTCGTAATAGAACCCGTTCTCGATCACCGGGCCGATGGTGACTTGCGTGCCCGGCCACAGCGACTGCACGGCTTCCGCCAGCACGTGGGCGCAGTCGTGGCGGATCAGCTCGAGCGCCTCCGGCTCGTCGCGCGTGATCAGCCTGAGCTTGGCGTCAGCCTCGATGGGATCGTTGAGATCGGTGAGCACGCCGTCGAGCGCCATCGCCACGGTGCGCTTGGCCAGCGAGGGCGAGATGCCTTTGGCGATATCGAGGCCGGTGATGCTCTGGTCGAACTGGCGTTGGGCGCCGTCGGGGAAGGTGAGGGTGACTTTGGCGGCGGGGGTCACGGGCTTCAGATTGCTGAGGCTGTATTGAAAGCCGGATTCGGATTTGGGCTGGTCGGACATTGCTTTTCTCCTGAGGCTCACTCCTGCGAACGAGCGCAGGTAAGCGGGAACGAGCGATATATCAGGCGATTCGGCCTGTGCAATCCGGCAATTCCAAGAAAGTGGCGCGCAAAAGCCGGGGCGGTGCTCCAACTATTTCGGGACGTGGCCTTTAACTGGCCGCGGGTCTGCTCTACATGCAATTGCATGGAAAATCCCCGCGCCGGCCGTTTTGCGCCAACTGCCCTGATGCTTGGCAATCTCGTCACCGGTTGCTCGGTGCTGGCGCCGGCGGGGATGCTGCCGGAATTGTCGGCAGGGCTCGGCATCAGCATCCGCGCGGCCGGGCTCCTGATCACCTTCGGCGCGATCACGCTGTGCATCGGCTCGCCGCTGACGGCGTGGCTAACCAGCCGCATTGAACGGCGGATATTGCTCACGATCACGCTCGCGGTGCTCGCTGTTGGCAATCTCGCTTCGGCATTCGCACCAGACTATTCGACCCTCCTTATCGTCCGCCTGGTGATGCTCGCCGTCGGCGCGCTCTACACGCCGCAGGCGGCGGGCACGGCGGCGCTGATCGTGCCGGCGGAGCGGCGCGGCAGCACGATTGCTTATATCTTCCTGGGCTGGTCGCTCGCTGCAGCCGTCGGCCTCCCGCTGATCACCTTCATCGCCAGCCGCTACGGCTGGCGCGCGGTCTATGGCGAGATCGGCGCGCTCGGCTGTGTCAGCTTCCTGTTGCTGCTGGTGCGTTTGCCAGCCGGCTTGAAGGGCACGCCGGTCGATCTGAAGACCTGGAGCGAGGTCGGCCGCAGCAGGACCATCCTGCTCTTGCTGGCGATCACGACGCTGCAGATGTCGGGCCAGTTCACGGTGTTCACTTTCATGGGCCCGCTGCTCAAGAAGCTGACCGACGCGGGCCCGGATGCGATCGGCTTGGTGTTCGCCACTTACGGAGTGTGCGGCTTCCTTGGCGTTGCGGTGGCGAGCCGCATCGTCGACACATGGGGGCCGTACGGACGTCGTTGCTGTTCACGTGCCTGTTACTGGCGGGCATTGCGGGATGGGCGCTGAGCGCGGGCAACCTTGTGTTGATGGCGACGGGGGTCGCGGTCTGGGGACTGGGCTTTGCATCGACCAATTCCATGCAGCAGGTGCGGCTGGTCTCGGCCGCGCCGCCGCTTGCGCCCGCAACCGTCGCGCTCAATACGTCGGTTCTCTACATCGGCCAGGCCATCGGCTCTGCCGTCGGTGGACTGCTGTTTGCCCGCGAATTGCTGCATAGCACAGCCTTTGTGGCGGTCGGCTTCGTCTTTCTTGCGCTGGTCCTGGTCGTTGTGAGCCGGCCCCGGCCTGCTGCTGTCGGCTCCCGCTGAAAGCCGATGTTTCCGGTGCGCAAGGCGCTTGGCAAACCGCGCGGGAGAGCGCTAGAAGGCCGGTCATGGGGACCAAAGAGAGTTGACTGAAATGAGGATGATTTTGGCGGTTGCCGCGGTGCTCTATTCAGCCTCCGCGTTTGCGCAAGCCGACAAGCCACCGATGGTGGGGGACAAGCCGCTGGTGCAGGTCAAGCCCAAAGGCGCGAAGGAGGCAGCTGCGAAGCCGGCCGCCGCGGCGCCGAAGGGCAAGCCGCAGTCGATCGCAGTGCGGCTCCAGGCTTGCCTCGATACCGACGACGGTACCAAGGACCGTCTCAACTGCTACGACGCCGTGATTCCGCCGACGCCGAAGCCCAAGCCGCCCAAGGCCAAGGGTGTCGCCGATTGCCGCTTCCTCAAGGAAGAGGACGAACGGCTGGCGTGCTTCAACGGCTTTGCCGAGAGCATTCCGAAGCTGCCGAAGAGCTGAGAGTCTGGGGGGCTGGGCGCCTAGTCGGTGATCCGGCTCAGCACTGCTCTGAAGGCAACGCCCGGCACTTGCAGCGCGTTGCCTTCGAATTCAGCCGTGTCGCCATCCTCGCGGCCGGCGAGCGTCAGCGTGATCCGGTCGACGCCGAACAGCGCCTTGAACGCGGGGTCGTCGTTGTAGCGTTCGGTCGAGATTTTGACCTTGATGCTTTCGCCTTCGCCCGTGTAGGTGCCGATGAACGCGAAGGCTGAATTGCCGCCGCGCATCTTGCCATCCGTCACATAGACGACGCCGCATCCGGTTCCGTGAACCGTGTGGAAATCGACCTTATACAGTCCCTGACGCACGACCTGTCCCTGCAGAAGAGGCGCACTCGTTCAAGTGCAATGTGGCCGGCAAAATATGGCCGTGGCCAACGGAAGCAATCCGGAGCCCCCCGGGGATGTCGTCCATCAACATCACATTTTGATCACAGCCCGGGAGAGTTGCACGCAGTGCGTCGAAATACCGGCGTGCGCAATATTTGGATTAACGGCTCGATACCGACGGGCTGGTGGCTGCGACGCGCGTCAGGGCGAGCGCCGGCGTTGCCGACATCTTCACCAGTACGTCCTTGAGCGGGTACTGCGTCCATGCGCGATTGACGTAGTCGCGGTGGGTGATGCCGTCGCCGGTTTCGACGAATACGACGCTGCCGGGACGTAATGGGCCGTCCATGTCCTCGGATACGCCGATACCCTTTTGCCGCAGTATGTTCATCAATTCGCGGTCGCGCCGCGCGGTGTAGTGGGTATAGGAGCTGACGAAAAAGCCCGAGCGATGGCTCTCGATCCAGGACGCGAACTTGTCCATCTCGCCGTAGACCGCATCGAGTAGCACGACGCCGCGGACGCGATCGCTGATGCCGCCGACCTCGAGGCTCCAGGCGGTCGGCAGGAAGCCGCCGCTATAGCCGACGATCACGATCGGCATGCTGGCGAAGGCGCGCACGCTGTTGGGATCGCCGGTGAGACGGGCGAGGTGGCTCGCCGATTCATCCATGAAGCGCTTGAGGCCGCCCGCCTGCCAGAACTTTCCGGCGCTGGAATCGGCGGCATCGACGGCCATCTGCGGGGCAAGCAGTACCGCGTTGGCGCCTGAAGCGGTAATCTGTTGCGGCACCAACTGGCGGTCGCGCACGTCGCGCTCAAGCGTCGCGCCATTGCCGTGGAAGAACACCACGATCACCCCAGGCTTGCGCACGTCGAAATGCTCGGGGACGTGCACCAGCACCCGGCTGTCGTTGTAGGTCTCGTCCTGCCAGAACACGCGTCCCGAGTAGCTGCGATGTCCGCGGCGCTCTCCCTTGGAGATGTTGAGGAATGGCGCGTCGGAGGCGGGGTTGTTGCCGAAATAGGGGAAGGCCGAGGATTTCATGCTGACGAGGGTCGTCAGGTCTTCACGTGGCGGACGCTGATAGGGGATCTGCGGCTCCAGCGAAGCTACCTTGTACGGCGCCTGCGCCGGCTGAGGCTGTTGCTGTACGGCGCGCTTGGGCGAGAAGTCCGACATCTGCCGTTGCAGGAAGCTCTCGCTCGCCGACGGAAAGCGCTCTTTGAACTGCGGGGCAGGGAAGCGATCTTCGAAGGTATCGCCGCTTGCGACTTGCTGATTGAAGACTTGCGGATTGGTCTTCGCAATGACCTGGACGTTGGCCTGCGAATTCGTGGCGAGCGCTGTCGGATTGGGCGCCTGGCCGCATTGAACCAGCGCCAGTGATAGCGGCACAAAGGCGGAGATCAGGGCGATCCGAAGCGCACGACCGCGCGCCCCGGACGCCTTGGTCCGGTCAGCACGCATGTCTGCTTTCAATTTCGGAACGGCCCCGACCATCCACCCATGACCCCAAGCCATGAACCACGTCCAGCGGCTACGTCCAAGCCAATTGAGCCGACTGGCGTTTAGGTGACGTTAAGCGTCCGGAGAAACTTTCCCCACATCCGGAACGGTCAAAAAAGACCACGCAATCGTGTCGCGATTGTGGGAGCGGCGCGCGTATTTCCGGGGCCGATTACGGGTTTATTGTACGAAAGCGGGCGAAAAAGGTGACTAATTACCGATTTCAACCGCCTCATTTAACCCTTGTTAACCCTGCTTGAATTGACTGGACCAATCTGCACGATGCCTCCCATGAGGCGCGACGCCTGAGGCTAAGGACCCAGATGACGGCATCAGATGCGGGAACCACGCCCTGGACCGGGCGGCTGATCGGAGGCGGCTCCGGGGTTTCCGTTCTGGTTGCAATTGCCATTGTCGTTGCCGACATGATCGGGGTCGGCGTCTTCACCAGTCTTGGCTTCCAGGTCAAGGACATCCCCTCGGGCTTTTCAATCCTCGCGCTGTGGACGGTCGGCGGCATCGTCGCGCTGTGCGGCGTGTTCTCCTACAGCGAACTGGGCGCGATGTTTCCGCGCTCGAGCGGGGAGTACAATTTCCTCGGTCGCGCCTATCATCCGGCCTTCGGCTTTCTCGCCGGTTGGGTCTCCGCGACGGTCGGCTTCGCAGCGCCCGTGGCGCTCGCCGCCATGGCCTTCGGCGAATATGCCAAGTCCGTCGTGCCCGATCTGCCGCCGATTCCGCTCGCGATCGGCGTGGTGTGGCTGGTCTCGATCGTGCAATTGACCGGCGTCAGGCACTCCTCGACCTTCCAGCTGATCTCGACCATCCTCAAGGTCGTGCTGATCGTCGCTTTCCTCGTCGCCGGATTCGTCATCGGCACGCCGCAGCCGATCGCCTTCACGCCGCAGCCGGGGGATCTCGCCCATATCGTCAGCGCGCCCTTCGCGATCGGGCTCGTGTTCGTGATGTATTCGTTCTCAGGCTGGAACGCCGCGACCTACATCATCGGCGAGATGAACATGCCGCAGCGGGATCTGCCGCGTGCGCTGCTTGCGGGCACGCTGATCGTGCTGGTGCTGTACGTCGCGCTCAACGCGGTGTTCCTCTATTCGACGCCAATCAGATCTCTGGCCGGCCAGCTCGACGTTGCAAGTGTGGCCGGCAGCGCCATCTTCGGCAATCTCGGCGGTCGCATCGTCGGCGCGATGATCTGCGTCGGCCTGATCTCCTCGATCAGCGCGATGATGTGGATTGGCCCTCGTGTGATGATGACGATGGGGGAGGATATCCCGGCGCTGCGCGTGTTCTCGAAGAAATCGGTGAGCGGCGCGCCGGCCTACGCCATCCTGTTTCAACTCGCGGTCGCCAATCTGTTGCTGTTCACCCGCAGCTTCGAGGCGGTGCTCGACTTCATCCAGTTCGCGCTGCTGTTCTGCTCGTTCTTCACGGTTGCCGGCGTGATCAAGCTGCGCATCACCGATCCCGACCTGCCACGACCCTATCGTGCCTGGGGATACCCGTTCACGCCGCTCATCTTCCTGCTCGTGACCGCCTTCATGATGTACTACCTCTTGATCGAGCGGCCCGTGCAGTCGCTGTCGGGCATGCTCGTCATGCTCTCGGGCCTGCTGATTTATGCTGTTTTCCGCAGGCGGCCGGTCGCCGCTGCCACGTCACACAATCGCGAATAGACATGTTTCGAGTCATGAGACTTGCGGCCGTCGCTTTTGCCCTTATGGCTGCGGTCATCTCGTCCGCGCGGGCGGCCGAGGTCACCTTCGACGACACTGCGCGCTTCCTCGCGGGCATGCAGCCTTCGGCGGAGTCACCGCTGGTGCCGCTGACCAGGGATCCATCCTGGCAGCATCACGAAAAATTCTTCGACGGCGCCTTCGCGCAACTCGAGCAGCGCCAATTGTCGAAGATCCGGGACTGGTCTGACGTCAATCTCGCCGCGCCCAGGCCGACCATGTTCTATTTGTTCAGCGGCCCGGATTTCCTCTACGCCAACGCGTTCTATTCCAAGGCCAGCACTTACGTGCTGGGTGCGCTGGAGCCGGTTGGTGCGGTGCCCGACCTGTCCAAGCTGTCACGCGTCTCGGTCGACGCCGCGCTCTACAATGTTGAGCGTTCGCTCGGCTCGATCCTGAGCTTTTCCTTCTTCATCACCAAGCAGATGAAGGTCGACCTGCACGCCAACCAGGTCAATGGCACCTTGCCCATCCTCTACGTGTTCCTGGCGCGTTCCGGCAAAACCATTCGCAACGTCGAGATGGTCGCGCTCGACAACAAGGGCGGAATGCACGTTGGCAATGATAATCCGGGGCTGAACGCCACGCGCGGCGTCCGCATCACGTTCGCAAGTGCCGACGGCGAGGCGCGTACGCTGTATTATTTCTCGACCGATCTCTCCAATTCCGGCGCACGCGCGGCGGGCTTCCTGAAATTTTGCGAGACGCTCGGGCCAGGCAACAGCTTGCTCAAGAGCGCGTCGTATCTCTTGCACGCAGGCAACTTCACCGTTGCCCGCGACTGGCTGCTCGCCAACAGCGCGACCATTATCCAGGACGATTCCGGCATTCCGCTTGCCAATTACAATCCGCGGCAATGGCGCTTCTTCCCGTTTGGTCGCTATCTCGGACCGATCAACGAATTTCCTGGCCGCTACCAGGAGCGCTACGCTGAATTGTTCACCCGCGCCCAACCAATCGATTTTGGCGTCGGCTACCGCTGGCGGATGCATGAGTCGAATCTGCTGCTGTCGGTGAAGATTCCCGGAGGCGAGATCGCTCCCGCCGCAGACACGACATCGTCGGCCGAACTGCCGCCGAAACCGACGCGCCCGAAGCGACCGCGTCCGCCCGAGCCGATTCCGCCGCCCCCCGGACGCTTCTTCTGGTTCCGCTAACTACCAGTGCACGCTCTGGCTCGGCACGATGAACGCCGTCGTGCTTGGCGGCGTTGCAAGACTGGTCGCCAGATACCACCCGGAGCCGACGACGAAGACGAGCAGGGCGATGATCGCGAGCATGTCGATCGTTCGGGGATCGTGATCCCTGGGATTAAACCTAAGATGCGAACCGGGCCTGAAGTGAAAATGAGGGCTGATTTTCCAGCGCATTGTTGTTTCCTCCCGTGGGAGCATCACAACAACGCGAGGGCAGAGTTCCGGTTCCGCTCGGGGCAGCGATGCGCAAAGCACCGCAGCACGCTTAGGAAGCGTTGACGCCGCGCCAGCGCGCGTATCGCCATGGCAAGTACCAGCGCGCACCTTGCGGCGCGGTGAGAGGTACGTTGTCGATGCCCGAGGTACCAAAGGGATTGCAGCGCAACAAGCGTGCGAGTGTCATCCAGCCGCCGGCCCAGAGTCCGAAACGCTCGATCGCCTCGTCGCCATAGACGGAACATGTCGGCAAGTGTCGGCAATTGTAACCGACCAGCGGCGACAGCGTATGTCGATACAGCCAGATCAGCGCGCGGCCGAATCTGCGCGGCAGCCGTAACGCCTCGACAACGGGAGTGGAACAGTGCTCGCAGGTTGTGTGCTTCATGTGCGCTGTGCCGACGTCCTGTGCGCAGTGATGGTCAGTTCCAATGCGGGGAACAGCGAGCTGTTGCAGGCGCGCCATATTTTGCCTGCTTTCAGGGAGCAGTGCAGCAAGTACCTATGGACGATCTGTATTCCCCCGGATACCATTTTTATGACGTCAATGTGTAGACTCGTTGGAACGTCGAAACGGGGCTTGCCTGACTGCTTTTAGGGCTTGGGGAAGGAACCAGTTTGAAACTTCTGAAGTCGCTCAACCTTCGCGGCTGGTTGTTGGTGGGAACCGCTGCCTGTGGTGTCATGTTGGCGGGCGCCGTCGCGACGGTCGGTTCGCCGGCCCGAGCCGGCGCCTCACTCGAAGAACGCAAGCTGCCGATGAAGTTTGGCTGGGTCGCCTGCGAGCCCAATTGCCGCGGTTGGGTCAGCGCGGTCGGCATCATCACCGCCGATACACCGAAGGACTTTGACGACTTCGCCCGCGGGCGCCAGCTCGGCGGTGCCACCGTCGTACTCGATTCCAGCGGTGGTTCCGTCAACGACGCGATCACGCTCGGCCGGCGCTTCCGCAATCTCGGCCTTCTGACCACCGTCGGCATCACGCAGCAGACCAACAGGCAGGGCGCCCGTCCGGCGGTCGCCTCAGAAGCCTATTGCGAATCCATGTGCGTGTTCCTGCTGCTGGCCGGCAAGAAACGCTACGTGCCCGAAGCCGCTCATGTCCGCGTGCATCAGATCTGGATGGGAGACCGCGCAGACGACGCCAAGGCGGCAAGCTACAGTGCGCAGGATCTGATGATCGTGGAACGCGACATTGGCCGGCTGGCCAAATACACCTTTGACATGGGCGGGGCAGGGGACCTGCTGTCGCTCGCGCTCAGCGTGCCGCCTTGGGAAGATCTGCACGAGCTCGACGCAGCCGAGCTGAAGCTGACCAATCTCGTGACAACCAATCTCGTTGCCGACGTGCTCCCGCATGTGGACATCACGGCGCCTGCAGTGGCGGAGCTTGCGCCGAAGACGCAGGCCAGGTTTGGCGAGGAACCGGAGCCGCAGGCGGCCAAGTCGACCAAGACGGCGGAAGCCGTGGTCCCGACCGGCGGCGCGGTGGCGCCAGCTGCGGCGCCACAGAAGTAAGACCTCTAATCTCGCTTCAGTCTTGCGCGGGGGCCGGCTGTTTCGCCTTGGCCTCGATCTGGCCGATCGCGTCGACCACGGCATCGAAGGTCAGGAGCGTCGAGGCGTGGCGCGCCTTGTAGTCGCGGACCGGCTCGAGGAACTTGATCTCTTCCCATTTACCTTGAGGAGGGGCCCCATTCTCCTTCAGCATCTTGCGAACGGTTTCGCGTAACTCACGGAGTTCGCTCGCAGTCGAGCCGACGACGTGACTTGCCATGATGGATGAGGAGGCCTGTCCCAGCGCACAGGCCTTCACGTCATGGGCGAAGTCGGTAACGGTATTGCCCTCCATCTTGAGGTCGATCTTCACGGTCGAGCCGCACAGCTTGGAATGGGCGGTGGCGGAGGCATCGGGAGCCGACAACCGCCCGAGACGCGGAATATTGCCGGCGAGCTCGATGATCCGCTTGTTATAGATGTCGTTCAGCATGTGATGGAGTCCAACACTTACCTACCCAATCGGCCTTGGCGGGCGCCGTCCAGGGTCCTATATAGGGTCGGAACTGGCGGAAAAACAGTCCGGCGGGGGCGTCGGTGGCGATCCGGATCTGCGCTGCCGAGGTGATGACCCAAGGGCATTTTTCGTCATAATTGTTCTCTTCAGGCGTCCGGCGGCTTGTCCGCCCCGTCTGCCGGTGACACTCCGGCCGTTGAGGCCGTCGAACGGAGTAGACATGGACGCCACCATCAAATCCATCCGCCCGAGCAAGCCTTCCGACCGGCAGCCCGAGAGCCGCCCGGCAGAGCTTGATCCTGCCGAATTCCTCGCGGCCGCCGTCCGCGCCGACCAGCCGCGCCCGGCGCGCGCCGAGGCGGAAGCTGCGGTGAAGACGCTGCTCGCCTATATCGGCGAGAACACCGGGCGCGAGGGCCTGCTCGACACGCCGCGCCGCGTGGTCGAGGCTTTCGATGAGCTCTATCAGGGCTACCACCAGTGTCCGGCCGAGGTGCTCGACCGCACCTTCGGCGAGACCGCCGGCTATGACGACTTCGTGCTGGTGCGTGACATCGAGTTCACCTCGCAATGCGAGCACCACATGATGCCGTTCTATGGCAAGGCACACATTGCCTATACGCCGGTGGAGCGCGTCGTCGGCCTGTCGAAGCTCGCACGCCTGACCGACATCTTCGCCCGCCGGCTCCAGACGCAGGAGCATCTGACGGCGCAGATTGCGGCCGCGATCGACGAGATCCTGAAGCCCCGCGGGGTGGCCGTCCTGATCGAGGCCGAGCACACCTGCATGTCGGTGCGTGGTGTGGCCAAGCACGGCGCCTCGACCTTCACCAGCCGCTACACCGGCATGTTCCGCGACAATCCGGCGGAGCAGGCCCGCTTCCTGTCCATGGTGCGAGGCCTGACGCGCTGACCTCGCGAGTAACTGGCGAGATTTTGTCGTGTCCGCTCATTCCCACGAGATCGAGGAAGGCCTCGCCTTCCTCCCCAAGTTCGATGCCGCCGGCCTCGTGACCTGCGTGGCGACCGACGTCGCCACCGGTGACGTGCTGATGGTCGCGCACATGAATGACGAAGCGCTGCGCAAGACCATCGCGACCGGCGAAGCTTGGTATTTCAGCCGCTCGCGCAACGCCTTGTGGCGAAAAGGCGAGACGTCAGGTCAGACCCAGCGCGTGGTCGAGATCCGCACTGATTGCGACCAGGATGCAGTCTGGCTCCGCGTTGAGCAGATCGGCGCGGCTTGCCACACCGGTCGCCGATCCTGCTTCTATCGCAAGGTCGAGGCGGAGGGGGAGGGTGCGAAGCTCGTCTTCGTCGATGCGGACAGGCTGTTCGATCCGAACGCGGTTTATAGGAAATGACGTTCGTGATTCCGGGCTCGCGCTTCGCGCGCCCCGGAATGACCGCGAGAGCCAAATTAACCCCGCATTAACCATAACTGTCCCACGGTGAGACGATCAGGCGTCCGAATTGCCGGCGCCGCTTAAACGCCGCGCGGGCCGGTCACGCCATCATGTCGGTCGATAATTCCAGTGCCTCGCAGACGGCCGCAACGGGCGCGCCGCGCGTTGCCGGTGCGATCAAGCAGGCCTCGAGCCAGACCGGCGTCAGCTTTGAATACATGCTGACCACCGCCAAGATGGAATCGGATTTCGATCCGTCGGCCGGTGCGACCACGTCGTCCGCCCACGGCCTCTATCAGTTCATCGACCAGACCTGGCTCGGCACGGTGAAGGAGGCGGGGACCCAGCTCGGCTACGGCAACTACGCCGACGCGATCACCAGGACATCCTCAGGCACCTACACCGTCGACGATCCCTTCATGAAGCGCTCGATCATGAAGCTGCGCGACGATCCGGAGGCCGCATCAAGCATGGCGGCGGCCCTGACGCAGTCGAACAGCTTCAAGCTCACAGGTCTGCTCGGCCGCAGGCCGTCCGACAGCGAGCTCTACATGGCGCATTTCATGGGCGTCGGTGGAGCTGCAAAGCTGATCGCTAATGCCGAGGACAATCCGCAAGCCGTCGGCGCGCGGCTGTTTCCCAATGCGGCCTCCGCCAACCGCTCGATCTTCTACGCCAAGGACGGTCGTGCGCGCAGCGTCTCCGAAGTCTATTCGGTGCTGAACGCGCGCTATGCCGGCGCCGCGAACGCGAGGTCCACGCGCAGTGCGATGGCGATGTATGGCGACACACCGTCGACCACGCAGGTCGCCAGCGCCAACGGCGTGCAACCCGTCGCGCCGGTGGTCAATGGTGCCGCCTATCTCCAGACCTTTCCGGACTCGCGTTCGGTGACCCCGGTGAGCGCGACATCGCCGACGACGGTGGCTGACAACACGCCGACGACACCTGCGTTTCGTTCGATCTATCAGCCTGGTGATGCCACGCAGCCGGTTTCGACGACGGTGCAGAAATTGTGGGGCAGCAACGCCTCGCTGACATCCGTTGCCTCGGCGACGCCTGATGTGCGCCCGCCGCAGCCGCTCGATCTCTTCAGCGATCGCAGCGGCACGTTCTCGAGCTAGCCCGCTGCGCGGCGGCTTCCAGCTCTTAATAAATCATCAACAAAACCAGCCAGTTATGGTGAACGCTTTGTTAAGCGTCGTGGTTTATTTTGTGTTGCAGGTGACAAGCCGTCACCGTTTCGTTTTTTCGTTGCGTAAGCCGGAAGCACCATGATTGTTCGGCAGTTCATCAATTGGATCAGGACCGCGCCAGCCGGTGAGCGCGCGGAGGCAACGCGGGCGTTGGCCCGGGCCTGGCTGATCTCAGACCTTTCCCATGACGATCGCCTCGCCGCCGAAGGCGCGCTGCTGATGTTGCTCGACGATCCATCGCCGCTGGTGCGCCAGGCCATGGCCGAGGCTTTTGCGCGCAGCGCCGATGCGCCGGCATCGATCGTGCGGGCGTTGTCGGCGGACCAGCCGACCGTGGCGCTCCCCGTGCTCGAACATTCGCCGCTGCTGGTCGATGCTGATCTCGTCGATATCGTTGCGACCGGTAATGACGAGGTCCAATGCGCGGTCTCCCGCCGCATCGCGCTGCCGGTCTCGGTCTGCGCCGCCATCGCCGAAGTCGGCTGCGCGGCCGCCGCACTTGAGCTGATCGAAAATCCCCATGCCGAGCTCGCACCATTCTCCTGGAATCGAATCGTCGAGCGTCATGGCCATCTCGCCGCGATCCGCGAGGCGATGCTGGTGCTGGACGACATTCCGGCGGCGACACGCGCCGCGCTGGTGGCAAAGCTCTCCGAGACGTTGGCGCAATTCGTCGTAGCACGGAACTGGTTGAGCGCCGATCGCGCCGAGCGCATGACGACGGAGGCGCGTGACCGCTCCACCATGAACATCGCGGCACGCTCGCGCGGCGACGATATGCAGGGCCTGGTGAAGCATCTGCGTATCACCGGCCAGCTCACTGCCGGCCTGATCCTGCGCGCGCTGCTCTCGAGCAACCTCGACCTGTTCGATGCGGCGCTCGCCGAATTGGCCGACCTGCCGCTCGCGCGCGTCTCAGCGCTGCTGCACGACCGCGGCGGCAACAGCCTGCATGCGCTGCTGCGCCGCGCCGGGTTGCCCGAGACGACGTTCGCCGCCTTCCAGGTTGCGCTCGATGCCTGCCACGAGCAAGGCTTTGTCGACACCGACGATACCGCGGCCCGGCTGCGGCGCCGCATGGTCGAGCGTGTGCTCACCCATTGCGAGACCGATCGGGGCGCCACCGAGCCGCTCATGGTCCTGCTGCGTCGCTTTGCCACCGAGTCTGCGCGCGAAGAGGCGCGATTGTTCTGCGACGAACTCGTCGCTGAGGACACGATCGATCCGGTGTACGACGATCTGATCGCGGCGTAGCGAGACGCCGTAGGGCGGGCAAAGGCGCGCAGCCTACGATACCAATCGTATCGATGGCGTTGGTCTCAAACTCCGTCATTGCGATCGCAATGATGTGGGGAGAGAGCCGGGCCTACTCCGCCGGCACGATGCTCGGCGCCAGGATCACTTCAAGATGTTCGGGGCGGTCGCGGTTGACGTCGGCGAGATAATCGTCGGCGACCTTGCGCAGACGGCGGCTGAGCTCGGCGGAGACACTGATGCTGTCGAGCTTGGTGTTCTCCTGCACGATGGCGAGGATCGCGTTGATGTGGTGCGTGAACAGCTCGGCCGGCACCTTCTCGAGATCCGGCGCGTGCTCGATGATGCGGCACAGGCTCTCGGCAACGCCCGCTGCAGCCGGAAAACCGAATGTGGCAGCGTCGCCCTTGATGTCGTGCGCGGCGTGGAACAACTCGTCGCGCCGCTCTTTGGTGAAGCCCTCGTTGCGGATGGCGACGTAGGCGGCTGACAGCCGGTTGACCTCGATCGTCATCCAGGCCTTGAACTCGTTGGCGAGCCCCGCCAGCGCCTGCTCGGCGCGGCCAATCGGATCGTCCATGTCCTTCTCTTCGACACGACGCAGCACCTTGCGCAGCGGATTGGGCTGCGTGATGACGTGATGCGTGGCGAAAGCCTTGACCTCGATGTCCTTTGCGCTGTTCTTCGCCATGATGCCTGCCTCGTCGTGAGGGACGTTGCGCTAGATGGAGGAGCGGGCCTTGTCGAGCAGCGAGGGCTGCTGGAGGACCTCGTGCTTTTCGCCGACGCGGCGCTCCGGGCCCATATAGGCGGAGTTGGTGTTGCGGCGCCGGTCGGGGCCGAAATAGGTTTTGGTCTTGATGAAGGGCCGGGGACTGGCGACCACGTTGAGAATCCGCTGGTAGAGACCCTTGGCCGAAATCGGCTTGGCCAGGAATTCGGTGACGCCGGCATCGCGCGCGACGGTGACGCGGCGCTTCTCGGAATGCCCGGTCAGCATGATGATCGGCGCGTAGGGGTTGCCCTTGGATTCCGGCTGCCGGATCATTTGTGCGAGCTCGAGCCCGTCGAAGATCGGCATCGCCCAGTCGGTGATGACGATGTCGGGCACGTAATGGCTGTACATTTCGAGCGCTGTCGCGCCGTCTTCGGCCTCATAGACCTCGCGCGCGCCGAACGAATGCAGCAGCGTCCGCAGGATGCGGCGCATGTGCGGATTGTCGTCGCAGACTAGAAAGCGCAGCTTGTTGAAGTCGATGCGGAACATGACGCCCAGGCCAAAGCGGTCAACCTTCGTTAACCATATCGCGCCGGGAGTTAACGAAGCGTTGCGAACGGTGCCTCCGGCGGAGCGCGGGGCAGGTGTTCAGTAGCCGAACTGCTCGCGCAGAATGCGCTCTTCCAGGCTGTGACCGGGGTCGAACAGCATGCGCATCGAGATGCTCTTGTCGGACAGCACCTCGACGCGCCGGACCCTGCGGACCTCCTCATGGTCGGCGACGGCCGCGACCGGGCGCTTGTCGTCCTCCAGCACCTCGATCACCACATAGGCGGTGTTGGGCAGCAGGGCACCACGCCACCGCCGCGGCCGGAAGGCGCTGATCGGTGTCAGTGCCAGGAGGGCGGCGTTGATCGGCAGGATCGGCCCCTGGGCGGAGAGATTATAGGCCGTCGAGCCGGCGGGCGTCGCCACAATGATCCCGTCGGCGATCAGCTCAGGCATGCGCTCGCGCTCGTCGATCAGGATGCGCAGGCGCGCCGCCTGGTAGGTCTGGCGGAACAGATAGACCTCGTTGATGGCGTGGTGCAGATGGACGCGGTCGTTAACGTCGGTCGCGCGCATCAAGAGCGGATTGATTTCGGACTCATGCGCAGCCTCGAGGCGGGCGCGCAAATCGACCGTCGAATATTCGTTCATGAGGAAGCCGACCGTGCCGCGGTGCATGCCGTAGATCGGCTTTCCCGTGTGCATGTGCTGGTGCAGGGTCTGGAGCATCAACCCGTCGCCGCCGAGCGCCACCAGGACGTCGGCTTCGTTCGGCTCGCAATTGCCGTAGCTTTGGGTGAGCTGCCTGAAGGCGGCCTGCGCTTCGCTGCTCGGGCTGGCGACGAAGGCGATCCGGTCGTATCGCGATGGCTTGGTCATGGCTTCCAGGCAGGTGTCGCTGGCTTGAGAAAGTTCCGCCGAGGTCGTCTATACGACCTGGGCCTCTATTGTCGAGGATGACCGCCCGGCAAGGCAAACGCGCCGGTCGGGAAGGGGTAAAGCCGGGCGGATCGGGCCGAAAAGCCCTTCCTGGGCCTCCGATCCCCCAAACCGTCGCAATTGCCGGCCACAACTGCGGCTAACGGCCGACGAACGGGGCGAGGAGAACAATCATGGTCATGAGCTTGCCGATGCTGCGCCGGGTGGGCCTGCTCCTGGCGGTGTCTGCTTTCGCGCTCGGGGGCCCGGCGCGTGCGGACGATCCGCCGCAGCCGCGCAACGAGACGGCCGCACCTGCGGGACAGAAGGGCGGGCGCGGCAGCAATGCGGCGCAGGCCTCGCCATCGGCCGCCGAGCAGCATCGTCTGCCCGGTGACTCCACCACGAAGCAGACGCTCGATCTGCCGGGCCGAACGCTCAACTTCGCCGCGACCGCCGGCTCGATCCGTGTGTTCGACGACAAGGGCGAGCCGCTCGCCGACATCGCCACCACGTCCTACGAGCTCGACGGGGCCGATCGCGCTACGCGTCCGGTAACCTTCCTGTTCAACGGCGGGCCCGGTGCCTCCTCGGCGTGGCTTCAGTTCGGCGCGGTCGGGCCGTGGCGGTTGCCGCTCGACGGCGAGAGGCTGTCGCCATCGGCTTCGCCCGAGGTGAAGCCCAACGCGGAGACCTGGCTCGATTTCACCGATCTCGTCTTCGTCGATCCCGTCGGCACCGGCTATAGCCGTCTCATCGCGAGCGGCGAGGATGCGCGCAAGCGGTTCTACTCGGTCGATGGTGACGTCAATTCGATTGCGCTCGTGATCCGCCGCTGGCTCGAGAAGCACAACCGGCTGACCTCACCGAAATACGTTGCGGGCGAAAGCTACGGCGGCATTCGTGGACCGAAGGTCGTGCGACAGTTGCAGCTTCAGCACGGCGTGGGCGTCAGGGGATTGATCCTGGTGTCGCCGTTGCTGGATTTCCGCGAGTTCACAGGCACCAGCCTCCTGCAATATGTCGCGACCTTGCCGAGCTATGTCGCAGTCGCGCGCGAAGCCAAGGGGCCAGTCAAGCGCGCCGATCTTGCCGATGTGGAGGCCTACGCGCGCGGCGAATTCCTGACCGATCTCGTCAAGGGCGAGGCGGACAAGGAGGCCACCAATCGTCTGGCCGACAAGGTCGCGGAGTTGACCGGCATCGACCAGGCGGTGAGCCGCAGACTCGCCGGCCGCTTCGATGTCAGCGAATTCCGCCGCGAGCTCGATCGCAAGGACGGCATGGTGACCGGTCGCTATGACGCTTCCGTGCGTGGCTTCGATCCCTATCCGGATTCGAGCAGCTCACGCTTCGGTGACCCCTCGGGCGATGCGCTTCAGGCGCCGCTGACGAGCGCTGCGGTCGATGTGATCACGCGAAAACTCAATTGGCGGCCGGACGGCTCGTATGAAGTCCTCAACGGTGCCGTCGAGCGCAATTGGGACTTCGGCGGCGGCATCAACCCGCCGCAATCGCTGTCAGAGCTGCGTCAGATCCTCGCCACGGATGCAAAGCTGAACGTGCTGGTCGCGCATGGCCTGTTCGATCTCGCCACGCCCTATTTCGGAACAAAGCGGGCGCTCGACCAGTTGCCTGCCTTCGCGGCGCAGCGCGTGAAGTTCGTCGTCTATCCCGGTGGCCATATGTTCTATTCACGCGATGGCTCGCGGCAGGCGCTTCGCGGTGAAGTCCAGGGATTGATCAGGGAGTAGACCGTCGTTTTCGCGGCTTGTATCTCTGCGCGATCTCGCGTGCCACGGCGCTCGCAGGCTTGATGTTGGCTCCGGCAAGCCAGATGCCGCTGATCCTCCCGCGCTTGTCGCGGGCGCGACGCACCGGCTCGCCATGGCTGGAATAGCCGGCTGCCCAAGCGAGCCTGCCAGCATCGCGGCCGGTGACCTCGATTTCGGCGGCATCCATGAACGGATTGTTGAACTGCGGATTGGCGACGAGCACGCGGTTGCCGGCGGGCACCAGATCAGTCGCGCCCCAGATCGTCCACCAGCGGCCGGTCCAGTCGCGCACGCGCCGGTCCGGCGCGCCGCGTGCCTTGAAGACGCGCAGAATCTGCATCGCGCCGTCCATCCAGAAGGGTGCTGCGCCATCGATGGAGTTGCTGAGGATGCTGATCGCAAGTTCGCACGCAGGAATGGAGCAGGTCCGCGATATATACCCCTGGAAGCCGCCGCCATGGCCGAACCAATCCCAGCCGTCGGTCTTGCCGGCGTTGACGCCAAGGCCGTAATAGCCCTCGAACGTCTGCGGGACGCGCCAATGGTGTCGCGTCATCTCGCGGCGGCTCGCGACCGACAGCACGCTCTTTCTGGCGTTGGGGGCGAGCTGGGCAAAGAAACGCGCGGTGTCGGCGGCGGTGGCCACGAAGCCGGCGGCCGATGCCATCGCGTGGGCAGGATTGTCGCCGGGGATCACGCAGCGCTCGCCTAGCGGCAGTTTTCGCGTATGGCCGCGCGCAAACGGCGCGCCTCTGGGAAGCGGCGCATTCGGCTCGGTTTCGCGAAGGCCTGCGGGCGCGATGATCTCGCGCTTGATCCAGGCAGAGTAGGGCTCCTTGGTCACCGTCTCGATGACGAGGCCCATCAGGCCGAAGCCGTGATTGGAGTATTTGAAGCGCGTGCCTGATGCGATCGCGGTCGGCAGCTGCAACTCGGCCAGCAGCTCCTTGGCGTTGAGATAGGGACGGCTGTCGATGAACTGGCCGGAATCGGCGCCGTCGCGCGTCAGTCCGGCGCTGTGCGAAAGCACCTGCGCAATCGTCGTCTCGGCGACGCGCGGATGCAAGCCGCTCACATATTGGCCGACGGGATCGTCGAGCCGGAGCTTGCGCTGCTCGCGCAGCTTCATGATTCCGGCCGACGTAAAGCTCTTCGAGTGCGAGGCGATGCGGAAGCGATGACGCGGAGTGAGCTTTTCGCCGGTGTCGAGATTGGCAAGCCCGAACGCATGCTCGGCGACGACCTCGCCGCGATGAACGAAAGCGACCATGACGCCGGGCTGTTGGAAGGTCGTCTGCTGGAATTCAATCCAGGAGCCGATGTAGTCGATCGCGGATCGCAGCCACGTGTCCATTGCGCACCAGTTCGCGAGGGGGATGGGTGCGCGAAGGCTAGCCGAGAAAGTAGAACGGGCACAACCTAGAAGGTTGTGCCCGTTCGCTTGATGCGAGGTGCGATGTCTCAGTAGACGAGCGTCGCGCCGGTCGGCTTGTCGAGCGCGGCAGCGAGCGAGCGATACTCGGAGCTGTCGGTGCCGGCGAGCGAGGCGATCTTGTTCAGGTGATACTGAGCCTGTTCGCGGTTGCCCTGCTCGAGCTGCCAGAGGCCATAATACTGCCAGGTGCGGACGTGGTTCGGATCGTCCTTCAGTGCGATCTCGTAATAGGCCTTCGACGACTGGTAGTCGCCGAGCTTGCGATAGGAGTAGCCGATCAGGTTGGCGACATCGGCGACGTCGTCGCGCTTGAGCTGCTTCAGCTGGCCGATGGCGCTCGTATAGTCGTTCTTGTCGTAGATGGTGGTGTAGGCGGTGCGATAGGCCGCGAGGAATTTCGGATCGCTGACGGAAGAGCTCTTCTTCTTCCCCTTCTTGGCCGAGCTATCCGACTTCGGCGGCGGCGAAGGATCGTCGCTACCGGCGGCATAGGCGCTCGTCAGCGCCGGTCCGGCCGCCAGCGCCATCGAGACAAGTCCCGGTACCAGAAGCATTGAAAGTTTGCGCATCTAAGTTCTCCCGAATGGAACGTGGCGATCCTACACGATTGCCCAAAGACCGGAACACCCGGCCGGTAAAAACATTCCCGGTCCCAGGCCGTCCGGCCTTGCCCGGCAAGATGACAAACTTGTCATCCAGATGAACGGAAGCCTGCTACGCGCTTCAGAACGGGTTCAGCGCAGGCGATCTAGGCTCTCCCCATGATCGAAGAGTAGGCGAGAGGGCGCCGCCTCAAGATCTTTCCAAGAGGAGACAATCATGTTGAAGACCATTTCCGCAGCCTTGCTCGCAGCCTCCGTCATCGCAGCCCCGGCCTTCGCCGCTGAAGCCGGCAAGACCACGACAACTGCACCGGTGATCAAGGCGGACCAGGCCCAGAGCAAGGTGTCGACCACCGCCGCCAAACCCGACACCGGCGTCAAGGCTGACGCCAAGACCTCCGACGCCAAGACTTCCGACGCCAAAACTTCCGGCGCCAAGTCGGGTGCCAAGCCGGACGTGAAGGCCGATGCCAAGGTCGATACCAAGGCGAAGGCGATGAACGCCAATGCCGCGATTACGCCCGACGAGCACAAGACCGTGCGGACGCATCGCCATCACCACAAGCATCTGTCAGCCAAGAAGTCGCTCAAGGCGCAGCCGGACATCGGCAAGCCGGTGACGATCGAGAAGCGCAGCTAACGACTGATCCTGCGGGGGCGGCATCCATTGCCCGCCGCCTCGTGCGGAGTTCAGGCCCGGCCCGTTTCGTCATGCCCCGCGCGAGAGCGCGAGGCACTGGCGGCGGGCCGGTGCGCCGTTTGCGGAAGCGAATTCCCTTTGTGCAACCTTGGAGCTAGAACGTCTCCGAAACTGTCTTGCCGGAGAATTTGATTCCTTGGGGCGATTGGCTAAACGCGCGGCGATCTTGGTGCTGCCCTTGGTGCTTACGGCCTGTTTCGGCAGCGATGGCGACCGTCCATCTCTGGTGGACGGGGGCCAGGCCGGCGGGCCGCAGCCGTTTCCCGACAATTTCCGTGGCGACACGCTGGCCCTGATGCGCACCTACTTGAACAATCCGGTCGGGGTGCGCGATGCCAGCATGGCCGATCCGGTGTTGCGCGAGGTCGGCGGGCGACAGTTCTATATCAGCTGCCTGCACTTCACGCCGCGCGAGACCGACGGCAGCTATAAGGCGATGCGCGAGCGCGCTGTCGTCTTCGTCAATGGCCGCGGCGACCGCGTCGTCGATCGCACCAATGAGCTCTGTGCAGGCGCGGTTTACGCACCCTTTCCAGAACTGGAAAAGATGGCGAGGTAGCGCAAAGCCCGCTTTCATCGGGCCGTGCTAGGACAGCAGCCGCCGGAGCCGTTGGATCACATTTTGGCGAGCTTTGAACGGGGCGGTTTTGCCTTGCGACAAATCGTTACAGCTGAATTTGCGCCAACGACAAGATCGATCGCCGCAAGTCGACGTGACGGAACAAAATCGTGTTGTTGCCGCCCCGTCACAGTAACGAACGATCAACGTTCCGGCATCGCCGCGAAGCAACCCAATTCACGCCACGTTGTTTCCTGAGTGTCGTTAATGAAAGAACGGGGACGATCATGAAGAAGATCTTGCTGGGCGCTGTCGCTCTGCTTGCGCTGGCCGGGCCGGCCGCAGCAGCCGACATGCAGCCGCGCACCTACGCCAAGGCGCCGGCCTACACGCCGCCGCAGGTGATCTACAACTGGACCGGTTTCTATATCGGCGGCCATGTCGGCGGCGCCTTTGCCGGCGACAACACCTTCCAATCCAGCGACGCCCGCTTCATGGGCGGCGTGCAGGGCGGCTTCGACTATCAGTTCGCCCCCAATTGGGTGGTGGGTATCGAGGCGCAGTATTCCTGGCTGCCGACCAACAACAACGGTGCTACGTTCCCGCTGGGCACACAGGTGACGTCCAATACCGACCAGATCGGGTCGGTGACCGGCCGCATCGGCTACACCTGGGGCCCGACGCTCCTCTATGCCAAGGGCGGTTACGCCTGGCGCAATGGCGGCCTCGGGGTCAACGTCGCCGGCGTGCCGCAGACCTTTACCGCCACCGGCAACAGCAAGGACGGTTATACCGTCGGCGCCGGCCTCGAATACATGTTCGCTCCGAACTGGTCGGCCAAGGCCGAGTACCAGTACTATAATTTCGGCAGCACCACCTTCACCTCCGGTCCGGCCGACATTGTCGGCGTCCGCGGTCGGGATGACGAGCATACCGTCAAGGTCGGTGTGAACTACCGCTTCGGCTGGGGCGGTCCGGCGGCCTCGCGCTATTGACCCGCCGAGAACAAGCACAACCACGATCTCGCAAAGGCCGGCCTCGCGCCGGCCTTTCGTTTGCCCGGCCCCCCGTTTGTATTGCGTGAACCATCTGGCGCGTCATTTGCAGACAAACAGTCCGGCGGGCGCCTTCTCACGCGTGTCACGGGGAGCGGGTAAAGCAAAAATAATTTTTGCGACTTACGGAACTCGCGCTTCGGATAGCGTTATTACTGAATTGCCGGGCTGGTGGGACAACGAATATGCGTATCTTGGCGTCGGTGGTGGTGGTCTCGTGCTTCGTCGCCCTGCCGTGCTCTGCTCAAACAATCCTCAAATCCGAGCCTCTGATGTTGGCACCTTACGAGGTCGCCTTCGTGAAGGACGTCTCCTGTCCGTCCGGCAAGGTGCTAAAGGTGACCGGGGCGATCCGCGGGCTGCACCGTCGCAAGGCTTGCGTGGCGCTCGCGGGTGAGCAGGCCTCGCTGGCGACCGCGACGCCTTGAGGCATGATCTGGGAGAGCGCGAAGCGGTTTTCCGAAAGGACTATGCGACCTGGCTTAGCTTCCGGTCTTCGGCCGGGCCTCACGAGTTGAGCTGAAGCTCCATTCTGGACTCCCGTTCGGCATCCGCCTTGTTCTTGGCGGGGTCTTCGCCTTGGGCGGCCCGGCACGATTTGATCTCATAGTCGTTGTCGAGCACCCGGCGCGGACCCTGCCGCTCCTCGTCGGTGCCGACGTCTACGACCAGGCCGCTCCGCTGCGCGAGTTTCCAGACGTCGGCTTCGCTCGGATAGGCTTTGCTGATCTGGCTGTCGTTGCAGAACAGGGCGTAGGGCATGCTTCCCGCTCCCGGAAAGCGCATTAACGGCGTAACGGGGCGAGGGTTCCGGGTCGATCACGGGGGGGCGTGATCGGAGGTGCCGGGCAGCCGGGCCCTGAGTCCTTAACGAGTCCTGAATCCGCGAAAAAAGATACTTTGGGACTCGTTTGGCGGAATCAGCGGATGTTTCCGGCCATGACGACCGACCTGAAAACCTGCTGCGGGCACATGCTACTGCCACTGACGCTGGCACTGTTCGGCGCCTGCGCAGCCAATCTCTGGCTGGTATGGTCCTGGCTGTAGGTCTTACTTCAGGGCCGGTGGCCGCGGCTCCGGATCGCGAATGGCAGCGCGTAGCTTGATCAACGTCGCCGCGCAATATTCCTCGCGCTCGCGCTCGAAGCGCTCCTGATGCTTTCTGAAATTGGCGATGCGGACCTGCATCTCGCTGCGGAAGTCGCCGTTCCTTGACGGGGAGGCGAGCAAGGGCTGGGCCGGCGGGGCAGTCTGCTGCGGCGGTTCGGCGTGTGGCGGTTCGATCGTGACCGCCACGGCCTGGACGGAGACGATCTCTGCGGCCAGGACTGGCGCAACCGCAACGGTATCCGGCTGACGAAAATCGTCCTTCCTTCCGGACACGGATTGCACGAAGGCCAGTGTCTGCGCGATCAGCGCGTCGCGCTCCCTGATCCACTTCATCGTCCACCACCCTGTTGGAGCTATTCCATCAAAGCCCGGGCGCCGAATCAAGCAGACTGTCTGGGAGGGATTGCATATTTTTCCCGAACGCCCGACATTGGATGAATGGACTCCAAGGTCGACCCGCCGGATGAAGCACAGGGCTTACGGCTCGTGCGTGCTTTTCTCTCGCTGCCGCCCGACAAGCGGGCGGAGGTGATTGCATTCGTCGAAGATCTGGTGCGCGCCCATACCCGGCCGAACGACGGCCAGGAGATTTCCCCGCCCTGACCAATCGCTAGCGCTGGCGCGGATGGGGTTTGCATACAAGGGTGCGACGCCACTCCAGACCGATGCCGGCGATTGTCGATTTGTCTGATGTCGGCAATCTGTTTCCGAGGAGGCTCTCTGATAGGAGCAGCGGCCCGGCGCGCCTCGAAGAACAGCTGAAGCTTACACGAGGCTTACGGGGCGGCCTTAGCGTGGGTAGTTTTCCGTAACCTGATTAATGACACCTACTATCAAATCTTAACCGTCCCGCGGTTCCAATGCGACCGCCGGACTGTTCCGGTTCTGGAACCGGGTGATTGATTAGGCAGCTGAGATGAGCTTTTTGAACAATTTGAAGATCGTGTTGAAGGTTGCGCTGATCGTGACCACGATGGGCGTTGCCCTGGTCGCCGTCGCGGCCTTCGGCATCCGCGAGCTGTCCGCGACCGTCGACGGCTTCAGCGAGCTTACCGCCATGCAGTCAGCGGCCCTCAACCTCACGCGCACTCAGCGCCGCATCGAGACCTATCATGCGGCGCTCTACGCGGTGTTTACCGAGACGACCGAAGCAGGCAACGCCAATCGCCTCAAGGTCGCGAACCAGAACCGCAATGAAGTCGCCCAGTTTCTGAACGCTGCGGAGCAGGACGATCCGGCGCGGGCCGGCGAGACGAAGAGCGTCGGCGCGCAGCTGACGGCCGCCTTCGCAGGTTGTGATCCGGTGCTCCAGGCCGGCGCAGCCGCGAGCAGCCCGGAGGAAAATGCCAAGGTCGCCGATCGCGCTCACAAGGAGTGTGACCCGCTGATCGATGCGGCTCTTGAGCGCATTGCCAAGTTCACAGCCGATACGTCCAAGGCCGTGACCAAGCGCAAGGAAGCCATCGAGCGTGACGCAAAGTCCGCAATCTGGACCGTGATGAGCGTCAGCGCCGGGGGCCTGATCGTCGGCATCGCGATCGCGCTCTTCATCGGCCTTGTGGCGATGTCGAAGCCGATTGCCCGGCTCAAGCTCGCCATGGAGGGTTTGGCACGCAATGACCTCAAGACCGAGGTGCCCGAGAAGGATCGCCGCGACGAGATCGGCGAGATGGCGAGGACGGTCGAGGTGTTCAAGACCAACGCGCTCGAAGTGGAGCGGCTCAAGGCGGCGCAAGTGGAAGCCGAGAAGCACGCTGCCGAGCAGCGCCGCCGCGACATGTTCAACCTGGCTGATGGTTTTGAGCGTGCGGTCGGCGAGATCAGCCAGCAGATTTCCGGCATCCAGAATGCCACCCAGGAATCAGTGACGGCGATCCGTGACATCTCCGCGACCATCGAGCGGTTGTCGGAAGTGTCCTCGACCATTGCCGCAGCCGTCGAGGAGCAGGGGGCTGCGACCC
This sequence comes from Bradyrhizobium sp. T-1, assembly GCF_053592855.1. Lineage (NCBI taxonomy): Bacteria > Pseudomonadati > Pseudomonadota > Alphaproteobacteria > Hyphomicrobiales > Nitrobacteraceae > Bradyrhizobium > Bradyrhizobium sp. T-1. The sequence continues at coordinate 3,442,992 of NZ_CM132115.1, forward strand.
AGGAAATCTCGCGCAACGTGCAGCAGGCCGCGCACGGCACCCAGCAGGTCTCGACCAACATCACCGACGTGCAGCGCGGCGCGGCCGAGACCGGTTCGGCATCCTCGCAAGTGCTCTCGACCGCGAAGATGCTGGCCACCGACAGCACCCGGCTGAAGGACGAAGTCGGAAAATTCCTGCAGACGGTGCGTGCGGCCTGAGCCCGCGCGGCGTACGAGAATCCGGCGGCCTTGCGCCGCCGGCGCGCCGCAGGTCCTATTGCGGCCAGCAGAAGCGCCATCGCGATCGCGAAAAGAAAAACCGTCGCGACGACAGCTGCGACCGCTCCGGCGATGATCTTGGCGTTATCCCGGCTGGTGGAGGGAGGCATGCAACGTGCATGCTACCTCATGTTGAACTCCGATCCAATTTGTGGTCAGTAGCCGTCCCGCGCTTTTCGCGCGACGAATATCCAGTCCTGAAGGCCAGGCTATGAGCGGTGACGTCAGTGACGGCTGGGCCGCCTCCGCGTCTGCATGGATTGTCGAGCAGGGCGAGCACGGCGACTATGGCCGCCGTTTCGTGCTGGATGCACCGATGCGGGCGCGTGTCGAAGGCCGCGGTTTCCGCAATGCGCTCGATGTCGGCTGTGGGGAAGGGCGCTTCTGCCGCGTCATGCAGCGCGCTGGCATCCGCACCACCGGCATCGATCCGACCGAGGCGCTGCTCGCGCGTGCCAGGGAGCTCGACCCTGATGGCGATTACCGGCTCGGCCGTGCCGAGACGATGGAGGTCGAAGCGGAGTTCGATCTCGTCGTCAGCTATCTCAGCCTGATCGACATGCCCGATCTCGCCGCGGCGATCGGCAAAATGGCGGCGGCGCTGAGGCTGGGCGGCACGCTGCTGATCGCCAATCTGACCAGCTTCAACACCGCGGGCCAGCCCGACGGCTGGACGCGTGACGGCAACGGCGCCCCGCGCTTCGCCATCGACCACTACATGGACGAGCGGCCGATCTGGGTCAGCTGGAGCGGCATCCGTGTCCAGAACTGGCATCGTCCGCTCAGCACCTATATGACGCTGCTGCTCGATCACGGCCTCCAGCTGCGCTTGTTCGCCGAACCGCAGCCCACAGTCGGCAATCCCGACAGAATTGCCTATCATCGACGCGTGCCCTTCTTCCTCATCATGGAGTGGCAGAAGCCGGCTTGAGGCAGGAGGCTGATGATGTCGGACGCGACGCCACGTCTGTATGGTGAGCCGCGACGGAATCTTGACGCGAGTCCCATCCGATGATCGCCCATCGTCCCGCCGTGCTCGCCCATGAACGGTTCATTGCCGACCGCGAGAATTTTGCCGGTCTCGATCTCGCTGCGCGCTTCGAGCGGATCGAGCGGACGAATTTGTGGGGAGCTGCAACCTCGGTCTCGGGCCTCGGCTCGGAAAATCGCGCCACTGCTGCGATCCGCGAAGCGTTGCCCGGCTTGTTGCAGCGGCTCGGCGTGCGTTCGCTGCTCGATGCGCCCTGTGGCGATGCCGGTTGGATCGGCAGCATGAAGGCCGGCGTCGAGTATACCGGGATCGACATCGTGCCGTCGCTGATCGCGGCCAACACGGCGCGCGCGGCGCGGGGCGAAGTGCGTGGCCGCTTTCTCGTTGCCGACGTCACGCGCGATCCGCTGCCGAGGTGCGACGTGATCCTGTGCCGCGATTGCCTCGTGCATCTGAGCTTTCAGAACATCGTGCGCGCCATTGCCCGCTTTCGCGCGAGCGGCGCGCAATTCCTGCTGGCCACGACGTTTCCCGAGTGGGACGACAATCGCGATTGCGAGGACGGCGACTGGCGCGCGCTCAACATGACGATGCCGCCGTTCAACTGGCCGTCGCCGCGGGAGCTGATCAACGAACGCTGCGACGAGGGCGACGGCGGCTGGCGCGACAAGAGCCTCGGGCTCTGGCGGCTGGATGAATTGCCTGATGTTGGCGCCGAGCCCGTCTGACGGGCCGCTCGGTCGTCATCGCCGCGAACTTTTCGAGCAGTCGAAGCATGTGTGGGGCGAGATCGGCGCGACAGTCGTCGAGCATCTGCACACATGGCAGTGTGCGAGGGCTTCAAGCTAAGAATGCGCATTTAAGTGCTGGAGGCGATGGGGCATTAAAGGCTGTATAATTTTTTGATCTTGTTGTTGATTTTTACGGTGAGGGGCGTCGGCGCCGTCATGCCAAAAAGGCATTGCCTGAATAAGAAAGTAAGCGTAGCCTAATATCAATTAAATAAAATTAAATGGAGGAAGTGAATGAAGGTTCAAAAACTTCTCACCATAGCTATCGGCGCCCTCGCGATTGCCGGGCTTGGCTCAATCTCAGGGGCGCACGCTGCTCCGATGGTCACCTACACTTGGACAACGACGAGCCAGGGTTTTGGCCCGCATTTGGGCCAGCCGTCCCTCGCCACCTTCGATGTCCCATTGAGCGACGTGCTCGCGGGCCTGATTCCGATGCTCGATGTGACCAATATCCAGGTAGCCTATCCCGGAATAACGTTGAACACTTTCACCGTCAGCGCGACGGGATTCGATTTTGCGGCCTACGTAAATCCCGCGAACGGGCAGTTTGTTTTCCACGACAATAATCAGGGTTTCGCGATTTTTGCTTCCGACAGCAGCGATCCGAATTTTAGCACGTTTGTGTCGATCCTCGCCGACAATCCGGTCTCGGGCGCCGTGAAAGATCAGTATAACGCACTCAACCACGGTGCGCCCTATGCCGGCTTCCCGACCGCCGGACACTGGACCGCAAGCTTCCCGGTGGTTGCGGCTGTGCCTGAGCCTTCCACTTGGGCAATGATGATGCTTGGGTTCGCGGGCGTGGGCTTCATGGCTTATCGCCGCAAATCAAGATCGGTACTGACGGTCAGCTGATCCGACGGGCATCAGCATCAGATCGAGGAGCGCCGTTGAGCGGCCCTTCTTCGTGAGGGGTGCCGTCGGGCGGCCTCGATGTGTGTAGTGAGGCCGGCTGAAGTAGCACATTGGTGCCGGCTGAGGGGATTGAACCCCCGACCTTCGGTTTACAAAACCGCTGCTCTACCGCTGAGCTAAGCCGGCGACGCCCTTGAGGGTGCGGGCAGGGGCCGGCATGCGCCGGGCTGCCCGCCCGCGCGTCGCAATACCAGACCTGGTTGGAAAGTGCCAGAACCCGCGCGCCCTCGTGGGCATGAAACAGGCGGCCCTGGAGGCCGCCTGTTCGCGCGAATGCCGGTTAAATTGGCCTACTGGCAGATGTGCCGGCGGCCGTCGCCACCCTTGAACCAGGTCCCTGGCGTACAGACAAAGCCGTTGCGCTCGGCGTAGCTGCGGGTGTCCCAGCCGCGATTATCCCAGGAGTTATCGTAGGCGTAGCTGTTGTCCATGGCGCGGAACGGGGCGGTTGCAATCGCACCAGCGGTGCCGATCGCGGCGCCGGCGACATCGCCCGCAACATCAGTCGGCCAGAATCCGGTGTGGGTCCTGTTCCAGTCGCCGTTGCTCTGGCGGTAGCTCACCCGGTGATGGCGATAGCCGTTGGCTCCGAGGTTTTGGCAGTTGACGTTGGAGGGTTGCGCTGCGCAGCGGCTGGAATTGGTGACGGCCGTTTGTGCCATTGCGGAGCCGGTCACCATGGTCGCCGCAATCGCGGCAGCGCCGAGGAGCTTCATCTTCGTCATTAGGTGTCTCCCTTCGAATTGACGGGGACTAAATGTCGTGAGCGGAGGTGGTTCCGAAGGAACAGCTGATTTTCCGCAGGCCTCGGTCAAACGGCCGTGAGCAATCTGGAACTGAGGTGTGGCCGTTAACGCTTCGCTAGTGCGCGTCGCTGCATTTGAGCAGCGCGCGCTCCTTACGCGTTAGGCTTACCGGAATTTGGTGAGCTGTCCTTAACCCTCTCTCCGCTGCGATCCGATAGGTTGTGTTCCAGACAACCGAGATCCTTCCATGCGCGCATCCGCGCTTGCAGCCTTTCTGATCGGACTGCCTGCGACGGCCTTTGCCGGCGGCGGTTTCGATATCGTCGTGCCCGGCCGTCCCGGCGTGCCCATCATCATCAACAATATCGATGCGTCCTACACCGTCGTCGAAGGTGTCTGGGGCCTGGGCAAGAACGTCCAGGTGCAGCCCACGATCTATGGCGGACGTTACGTAGCCGAACGTCAGCCCTCCGATGTCGGCCATTATTATCCCAGCATGGGCCTGCAGCCCGGCTATGGCCGCCTCGAAGTCGAGCCGCCTGCGAACCGGAAATTGCCGCAGCCGGCAGAGGGTTATCACCAGAGCTGGGGCGCCTCGTCTGCACCGTTGCCGCCGCAGATGGACGTGCCGCTCAATCCGCCGCCGGTGATCCTCGCGCCGGAAATCAACGACCATCCGCGGCGCCCGCCACCACGGCCGCATACAGAAATGCCCGGCAAGCCGCCGGGTTAGAAAACGTCAAAATCCAAAAGACGGAAATCAACAGGAGAGAGTAATGCGTCAAATGATTTCGGGACTGGTCGCGGCGGCTGCCGTGATGTTCGTGGGCAGCGTGCCCGCCATGGCCTGCGGCTTCAACCCGTGCCAGCCGGTTGCGCCGGTCTATTCCGGCTGCAACACCGGTTGTGGCGGTTACGGCTACGGCGCCGGTTATGGCTATGAGCGCCTCGCCGAGCCGACCACGCAGTATTACTACGTCAACCAGGGCCCGACCTACACCGGTCCGGGCGCTTTCGCACCGACCCCGACCTACCAGGAAGACGCGGTCGTCGCGCCCGCCAATTATGGCTACGGCTATGGCTATCGCGCGGCTGCCTATCATCACCGGCCGTACTACCGTCCGTATCGCTACGGCTACGGCCCGCGTTACGGCTATCTGCCGCGCACGCATTACGGCTATGCCCCGCGCTATGGTTACGCCCATCGCTACGCGCCCGCGCCGTATTACGGCGGCCACCGCGTGCTGCGCCGCTACTACTGATCTCTGATCGGTTGAGCTGATGAAGCGCCCGTCCGCGCAATGCGGACGGGCGCTTTGTTTTGTCTCCAAAACAACCCCATGCACAGTAGCCGCGGACAGCGAAATCAAGGACTTGAAGCGCAGCGAGATCGAGATGAGTGATCATCGCGCATCGGCTCGTTGTTCCGGTCCGATTTTTTCCAAAAACCAGAAATTTGCTTGACCCGTCGGGCAAAACAGGCGCACGATGGCATCGTCGGGATGTGCGCGGCGACGCCTAGAGTCTTATCCGTTCCGATGGAATCGAAACGGGGCTCTAGATTCTTGTTTGACGCGTTTTCTTGACGCGAACCGGAATCCACGTCGCTCGAAAAACGCTCTACCGCTTCATCAAGCCAAGCCGGCTCGCGCCAACATAGAGCGAGAGCGCGGCGGCATTCGAAACGTTGAGGCTCTTGATCTCGCCGGGCATGTCGAGCCGCGCCACGACGCTGCAGGTCTCGCGGGTCAATTGCCGCAGACCCTTGCCTTCGGCGCCCAGCACCAGCGCGAGCGGCTCGCGCAGCGCGACGTCGGAAAGGTCCTCGCTGCCTTCGCTGTCCAGACCAACAGTCTGGAAGCCGCCGTCGTTCAGCTCGTTCAGTGCGCGGGCGAGATTCTGCACACTGATCATCGGCACCAGCTCCAGCGCGCCGGAGGCCGCCTTGGCGAGCACGCCGGTCGCTTCCGGGCTGTGGCGCGCGGTGGTGACGATCGCCTTCACCGCGAACGCCGCGGCGGAGCGCAGGATCGCGCCGACATTGTGCGGATCGGTGATCTGGTCGAGCACCAGCACGATGCCTTCCAGGGCCAAATCCTCGATGTCGGGCGAGGGCAGGGGATCGGCCTCCGCGAGCAGGCCCTGATGCACGGCGTCGGGCGACAGCAGGCGGTCGATCTCCTGGGGGCGGACGATCTCGGGCGCGATGCGGGTTTCGATGTTCTCGTCTGCCAGGCGCCGGGCGGCGTTCTCGGTCAGCGTCAGCTTGCGGATCCGGCGCTGCGGGTTGGCGAGCGCCATGGTAACGGTGTGCCAGCCATAGAGGATGACGGGCCCGTCGGGGTGCGAATCGCGGTCGCGCCAGGCCGGCCGGCCGGCTGATTTCCCGGGCCTGTTGAAAGGCTTAGCCCCGCCGCGGGAGCCTCTCGGGGAGAATTTTTTGTCCTTCATGGGCTTGCTTGTGTCACGGGTCCCGGAATATGGCAATTTGGGTGGCTTCGAGCGCGATTTTAGCTGTTCGCCTCGGTTGACTTTGCCCCACCGCTTCGCCCATAAACGCGCCCGGTCGCGCCCCCATCCGGGCTGTCGCGGCCTTCACGTTCCATGGCCGTCTTCGGTCCGCCGGCAAGGTCCGGCCCGATTGTGCTGCCGTCGAGCGGGGGAGTGTCCCGAGTGGCAAAGGGAGCTGACTGTAAATCAGCCGCCTCATGGCTTCGCAGGTTCGAGTCCTGCCTCCCCCACCAGCCTTCGCTCGCTTCGCGAGCTACGGCTGGGCAAGCCAGCCCAAATCTGCGTCACGCGAAGCGAGCGAAGGCTGCCACGCCGTAGCCCGAAGGGCGTAGGCGGGCCATCGCGAAGCGCTACCCCATCATCTCCCGCACCATCGGCACCACCTTTCGCCCGTAGAGCTCGATGCTCTTCATCAGCTTCTCGTGCGGCAGCGGTCCCGCCGAATATTTCAGCTGGAAGCGCGTGATGCCCAGCGCCTTCGCGGTCTTGGCGATCTTGCGCGCGACTGTTTCCGGCGAGCCGACATAGAGCGAGCCGTGCTCGGCCTCGCTGACGAACTCGTCACGGCCCATCGGCGGCCAGCCGCGCTCGCGGCCGATGCGATCGCGCATGGCCTTGTAGTCGGGCCACAGCGCCTCGCGCGCCTGCTCATCGGTTTCGGCGACGTAGCCGGGGGAGTGCACGCCGATCGGCTGCGCGGGACGGCCAAACTCCTTGAAGGCGCGGTGATAGAGATCGACGTAGGGCGCAAAGCGCTCGGGATCGCCGCCGATGATAGCGAGCATCAGGGGCAAATCGTAGTGCGCGGCGCGCACCACCGATTGCGGGCTGCCGCCGACCCCGATCCAGGTCTTCAGCGTGCCGTTCGCGACCGGCGGATAGACCAGCTGATCGTTCAGTGGCGGGCGCAGCTTGCCTTGCCACGTCACCGGTTTCTGCGACAGCAGTGCGGCGAACAGGTCGAGCTTCTCCTCGAACAGCTCTTCGTATTTGCGCAGGTCGAAGCCGAACAGCGGGAAAGACTCCGTGAACGACCCGCGGCCGAGGATCACCTCGGCCCGCCCGTTCGAGAGCGCATCCAGCGTGGCGAAGCGCTGGAACACGCGGATCGGATCGTCCGAGCTCAACACCGTGACCGCCGAGCCGAGATGGATGCGCCTGGTGCGCGCCGCGATCGCGGCGAGCACGGTCTCGGGCGAGGAGATCGCGAAATCGGCGCGGTGGTGTTCGCCGAGCCCAATGAAGTCGAGGCCGAGCTCATCGGCCAGCACCGCCTCCTCGACGACGTTGCGGATCACCTCGGCATGCGGAAGCATGTTGCCGGCGGCGTCCCTGGTGACGTCGCCAAAGGTATCCAGTCCGAATTGAAGCGGTGCGGTCATCGATCAGGTCTCTGTGGGAGGATCGGCCAGAGTTAATGGACCGCGGCCAAGCGACAAGGCTGCTTTCGGAAATGCTCGGTTTCCGTTTGCTCGATCTACCGCCACATCCCCCGCATCCGCGCCCCGATGTCGATCTTCGGTCCTTGCGCGGCGGTGCGGGCCGCGCCCGCGGCGGCCTTCGGCCAGGCGGTGCGGTCGAACAGATAGACCAGTTGCTCCGGGATGAAGCGGGTGCGCGAGGCGTAGACGTGGCGGTCGCCCTTGGTGGCCTGGCCGTGGACGAAGAAGCGCTGCGGCACCACGAGATGCAGATCGTCCTTGGCGCGGGTCATCGCGACATAGAGCAGGCGGCGCTCTTCCTCGAGCTCGGCGCTGGTGCCTGCGCCGAGATCCGATGGCATGCAGCCGTCGACGACGTTGAGCACGAACACGGATTTCCACTCCTGGCCCTTGGCGGAGTGGATGGTGGAGAGGATCAGATAGTCCTCGTCACGGAGCGGGGGACCGGATTTGTCGCTGGTCGCATCCGGCGGATCGAGCGTGAGCTCGGTCAAAAATTTCTCGCGCGAGGAATAGCCGCTCGCGATCTGCTCGAGTTGCATCAGGTCGGCGCGGCGTGTTTCGGAATCCTCGTGGATGCGATCGAGATGCGGCTCGTACCAGAGACGGGCGCGCTCGAGGTCCGCCGGCCATTCCGAATAGCGCAGATTCTCGACGGTGCGGACGAAGTCGGTCCAGTCGTCACCCGTGCGGGACGGGGTCGGAAGCTGGCCGAGCGCGTGCAGCGGATCGGTGCTCTCGGCCATCTGGTCCAGCACGCGCTGTGCGGTCGCGGGGCCGATGCCGGGCAAAAGATGCAGGATGCGGAAGCCGGCGACGCGGTCGCGCGGGTTTTCGGCAAAGCGCAGCAGGGCCAGCATGTCCTTGACGTGCGCGGCATCGAGGAACTTCAGTCCGCCGAATTTCACGAAGGGAATGTTGCGGCGGGTGAGCTCGATCTCGAGCGGGCCCGAATGCGAGGAGGTGCGGAACAGCACCGCCTGTTGCTTGAGCAGCGCGCCTTGCTCGCGATTTGCCAGCACCTGCTCGACGATGTAGCGCGCCTGGTCAGCCTCGTCATGCACGGTGACGAGCTGCGGCTTCTGCCCGGAGCTGCGGTCGGTCCAGAGGTTCTTGGTGAAGCGCTCGCGTGCGAGACCGATGACGCCATTGGCCGCCGCCAGCACGGCTTGCGTCGAGCGGTAATTGCGGTCGAGCGTGATGAGCTCGGCGCGCGGCGAGAAGCTCTGCGGGAAGTCCAGGATGTTGCGAACGGTGGCGGCGCGGAACGAATAGATCGACTGCGCATCGTCGCCGACGACGGTGAGCCCGCGTCCGTCGGGCTTCAGCGCCAGCAGGATCGAGGATTGCAGGCGGTTGGTGTCCTGATATTCGTCGACCAGCACATGATCGAAGCGACCGCCGATCTCGTCCGCGATCAGCGCATCGCTCATCATCTGCGACCAGTACAGCAGGAGATCGTCGTAATCTAGGACGTGCTGGGCCTGCTTGGCCTCGACATAGGCTGCAAACAGTCCTTTCAGCTCGGCCGCCCAGCCAGCGCACCAGGGATAGTGCGCCCCGAGCACCTTCTCGATCTCCATCTCGGCATTGACGCAGCGGGAGTAGATCGACAGGCACGTGCCCTTGGCCGGAAAGCGGCTCTCGGTCTTGGACAGGCCGCACTCGTGCCGCACCAGGTTCATCAGGTCGGCCGAATCCTCGCGGTCGTGGATGGTGAAGGCGGGATCGACGCCGATCCGTTCGGCATATTCGCGCAGGAGACGTGCGCCGATGCCGTGAAAGGTGCCGGCCCAGGTGAGGGCGTCGCGCATGATCGCGGCGTTGTTCTCGCCCAGCACTTTTCGGGCGATGCGTTCCACGCGTCCGGCCATCTCGGCCGCGGCGCGGCGGGAAAACGTCATCAACAGGATCCGGCGCGGATCGGCGCCCGCGACGATCAGATGCGCGACACGGTGGGCAAGCGTGTTGGTCTTGCCGGAGCCGGCGCCGGCAATGACGAGCAGGGGGGCGCCCACGGTCGCGCCATCGGCCACGCCATGCTCCACGGCGCGGCGCTGCTCCGCATTGAGCGTGTCCAGATAGGTCGTCACGAATCGCCCCGGTGAAACCGGCAGGATCAACGATCCCCGGGCGAATCGCAATGCGGCTGGACGGAACCGGATTTAACACCTAGGGAAAACATGGCCCAAAGTTCCAGCCCCAAAAGTGCGCCGGCATGACTGAGCCCAAGCCCGACCAGTTCGAGATGCGACGGTTGGAATCGCTCAGCAACACCATTTTTGGTGTCGCGATGACATTACTCGCCTACGACCTGCCCAAGGCGACGGTGTTCACCAGCGCGCCCGACTGGAGCGATCTCGCGCAGGCTTACTCCGGCAAGCTAGCGGGTTTTGCGCTCAGCTTCATCATCGCGGGCCTGTTCTGGATCAGTCATCACCGCCGGCTCGCGCGTCAGCCTGTCGGCAGTCGTGGCGTGGTGATCCTCAATCTGTTCTTCCTGCTTTCGATCGTGCTGCTGCCGGTGACCAACGGGCTCTACACCAATTATGCCATGAGCAGCGCCGTTGCCGTGCTCTACGGCCTGCACCTCACCGCGATTGCAGGTCTCAATGCCTGGCTGTGGTGGACGATCCTGGGCGGCCGGCGGCGTGAGACCATGGCCTCGCTGTTTCCGCTGCTCGTATTCATTCCGGGCACGATCGTGGCGGCATTCGCGCCGCACGTCGCGCCGTTCCTGTGGTTCATTGCCTTCGGCGGGCTCCTGATCCGGCGCTTTTACGGGACACCGGGCGAGCAGGATGCGTAGACCACGTGCTTATTTGCCCGTCTTTGTCGCGCCGAACCCATCGGCCGGCACGTAAAGCTTGACCGGTCGGATTTCGTAGACCGCCGACGGATTGACCTCGCGCAGCTTCCGCGCCGCCGCGATTGCCTCGTCATCCGTGTCGTATTCGACGAGGTGAAAGCCCAAAAGCTGCTCCTTGGTCTCGGCAAACGGCCCGTCCAGCACGATGCCCGCGTCGGGGCCACGCAAGGTGTGCGCCTTTCTCGTGTCGTCCAGACGAGCGGCCGGCCCAAGGTGTCCGCTTGCCCTGAGGGGCGCCTGCACCTCGATGACCTTCGCCACGACCGCGGCGTCCTCTTGCGGCGTCCACGACAAAAGCTCGTTCTCCACGTGGTAGGCCAGGATCGCGTAAAGCATCTTCACCTCGTTTGTTTTTGGGCGCGCAGCCCGAAGGACGTATGACCGCCGCGGATACCGACAATCCCGGAGACTAAAATATTGCATCGCAAATGTGCGATGAAACCGTCCTGAAACCCGATTGCCGCCTTCCGGGATGAACGCCGTCCGGAGAAGGGGCGACTGATGGCCACAAGAACAGTTGAGGCTCATCGGAGGCGGCAATGTCGGGTCAGACCATCAAGATCATCTGCGATGCGCGGCGGGCAGGGAAGTCGGAGCCCACTGATCTGCACGACCAGGCGGGCCATCACCGCTACTACGGCAGTTCCGTCGAGACTGGCGGCGAGCGCATCGTGGAGAGCCGCCGCGGCAAGCGCCCCTCCGTGTTCGCGATTTTCGGCTTTTGAGTTTCGCCGGGCGAAACGGCGCGCAAGAATGAATGTCCTGCAATTTGCGATCGCAGCGCTGCCGTTCCTGCTCTCGCTCGCCAGCCGAACCGGCAAGGCGATCGCACCCTGCCTGCTCACGAGCATCCTCACCGTGCTCCTGGGCGGTGACCCCCACCGGGCGGTCGTGGCCTGGTGCGTCGGCGTGCTGATCGCCGCCGTCGCCGTGCGGGAGCGGCTGCGCACGCTCCGAGCCGGCCCTGTCAGGGTGCGCTCAGAACCTGTTTGACGAGGGTCTCGCGCAGCGCCGCCAGTTCGCCGCTCGCTTCCATCTGCGCGATCACTTGTCCAACCTTCGGCACGAGGTCGCGGTGGCGCTCGTGCAGGTAATGATAGATGCGGATGCGCTCGAGCGGCGGGGAGAGCGGATAAATCCTGGCCTGCAGATTGAGCTTGCGAACGGCGACCAGTCCGCTGAAGAGGTCGGTGACCATCACGTCGAAACGATCGGCATCGAGCATCTTGATCATGCTCTCGAGGCTCGTGGTCGCGGTGACGTGGTCCATGCCGCGCGTGCCTGCCTCCGACGAGCCGACGCCGCGGACGATGCCGATGCTGTAGTTTCTGATCGAATTCCAGCCGTCCACGTCGAAATGAAGCTTTGTGGCGAACACGGCGGGTTCGATGTAATTGATCGCGGGCGTCACCTGAAGCAGCGTCGGGTATTCGCGCGACAGCGTTCCGATCCGCTGGATTTCGCCGTCCACCTCGCCGGCACTCGACAGCGCCAGCGCCCGCTTGCCGGGGACGTCCTCGAATTCGAGCTTGATGTTCAGCTTGGCATAGACGGCCCGCAGCATCTCGCCGCCGACATATTGATCCGGGATATCGGCGATCCGCGCCAGCCGGATCACCGACTGCGCGTGGGTCGAGCCGGCTGCGAACAGCGACAGGCAGACGACGACTATCCGCCACATGGGGCGCCTCTCTGCTCGGTTCCTGCTACCATTGGGTTTTGGTATCCGCGCGATCTACCGGAGATGGCAAGGGCGCGGAGTCATCATGCTCACTCTTCGCCGGCCACGCAGGCGACTCCGGATTTCACCGGTGTCATTCTAGCATGCGAAGTGGTAGCTTGCGCGAGAATCCTGCTGCTGGGCGCAAGATATGACCCCACCGACCTCAGATCGCCCAAGGGCCGACAGGATTGCTGCGCGCATGGCGTGCTGAGGAAGAATCAAAACCGTCGTGTTGCGCGCGGCTGCGACCGGCAGGCCGAAGAGAGGTGTCGCCATTTTCCGGGACGGGGTGCATGGGCAACGCAGGTGACGAGAATCCCGATCGCAGCCGCGCTGTTGCGCCCGCCGCTGCGAAGCAGGATTTGAGCGGCATCGGAACCGCGTTCACGTCCCCGATGCTGGGGGCGCTGCTGTCGCGGATCTTCAACTGGTCGCGGAGCGGCATCGGGCCGCGCCTGCTGGCCGCCGTGTTGCTGTTCTCCTCGATCGTGACGCTGACATTGACCGCGCTCCAGCTTTATCTGGACTACGATCGCGAAGTCGGCGTGATCGCGACGCGACTCGAGGAGATCGGCCGCAGCACCACGGACAGCCTCGGCGAAAGCCTGTGGAATCTCGACCAGAACCAGCTCAAGCTCCAGCTCGATGGTATCCTGCGATTGCCCGGTATGCGTGCCGCCGAGGTCCGCGAAATTGCCGATCGCCCCAATCCCATCCGTGTCGCCGTCGGCGGCCGAAGCAGCCGCTCGGTCGTGACGCGCGACTATCCCCTGACCACCACCGCGCAGGGCGCCGTGCGCACCATCGGCGTGCTGCATGTCGAGGCGACGCTGAGCGATGTCTATCAGCAATTGCTGAACCGGGCCCTGGTCATCCTGGCAAGCCAGGCAGCAAAGACATTCGTCGTCTCGCTGTTCATCATCTACGTGGTCCACATTCTGGTGACGCGGCATCTGGTCGCCATCGCCGAGTTCGTCAGCAGATACAGTCTGGCGCGACCGACGCCGCCTTTGCATCTGGAGCGGCGACCGTCCTACGATCCCGACGAGCTGGACAAGGTGGTCGACGCGTTCAACGCGATGTGCGTCAACCTCGGTCATGCCTATGGCGAGCTGCGCGAGGCCAATGCGAATCTCGAACGTGATCTGAAGATCCGCCGTCGCGCCGAAGAGGATGCGCGCGCGAGCGAGCAGCGCTTCCGCGACTATGCCGAGACCGCATCCGACTGGTTCTGGGAGACCGGGCCGGATCATCGGTTCACCTACATCTCCGACCGGGTCAGCGCATTCGGCATGGACAAGGCCATGATCGGCAAGCGTCGCACCGATGCCGCCTTCGATCGCGATGCGGAACAAGAGAAATGGCGCGCGCACATGGCGATGCTGGATCGCCACGAACCGTTCCGGAAGTTCGAGTATCGCGGCCGCGATGCGGCGGGACGCCTGCATCATTTCAGCGTCAGCGGCCAGCCGATCTTTGCCGAGGACGGGCGTTTCATGGGCTATCGCGGCTCGGCCACCGATCTCACGGCGCAGCACGAGACCGAGGAGCGGCTTCGCCAGTCCCAGAAAATGGATGCGATCGGCCAGCTCACCGGCGGGGTCGCGCACGACTTCAACAACGTGCTCACCGTCATCACCGGCACCATCGAGATCATTCGGGAAGGGCTTGCAGACCAGCCTGAGCTCGCCGCGATCGCCCAGCTGATCGACGATGCGGCCTCGCGCGGTGCCGAGATCACGTCGCAGCTTCTGACCTTCGCGCGACGCCAGCCGCTGGAGCCGCGCGAGATCGACGTCAACGCTCTTGTGGTCGAGACCGCGAAGCTGTTGCGGCCGATCCTCGGCGAGCATGTCGAGATCGTGACCCGGCTCGCGGATGATGCGTGGCCGGCCATGGCCGATCCGTCGCAGCTTTCGTCGGCGATCGTCAATCTCGCGGTCAATGCGCGTGATGCGATGCCGGATGGCGGCAGGCTCACGCTCGAGACCGCAAACCGGGAGCTCGAAGGCACTGGCGATAGCGATGCAGGCTCCTATGTCATGGTCGCCGTCGCCGACGCCGGCCACGGCATTCCGGCCGACGTCCGCGACCGCGTGTTCGAGCCGTTCTTCACCACCAAGGGGGTCGGCCGTGGCACCGGGCTGGGGCTGAGCATGGTCTACGGCTTCGTCAAGCAGACCGGCGGCACGGTCGCGATCGAGAGCGAGGAGGGCCGCGGCACGGTGGTACGGCTGTTTCTGCCGCGATCAGCGGGCGAGGCGGCGGTGAGGACCGCGCCGGTGCAGGCGCCAGCGCCGGCGCGCGGGCGCGAGACCATCCTCGTGGTCGAGGACGACCCGCTCGTGCAGGGCTATGTCATCGCCCAGCTCGGCAGCCTTGGCTATCGCACCTTGACTGCCGGCGATGGCGCGAGCGCGCTTGCGCTGGTCGACCAGGGCGCGAGCTTCGACCTCCTGTTCACCGACATCATCATGCCCGGCGGCATGAACGGGCGGGAATTGGCCGAGGCGGTGCGGCTCCGCCGGCCGGGCGTGCGGGTGCTCTACACCTCCGGCTATACCGACAACGCCATCGTCCACGAGGGACATCTCGATCCCGGCGTGGCGCTGCTCCGGAAGCCGTACCGAAAGGCTGACCTGTCGCAGAAGATTCGCGAGATGTTCGCCGCCGACGGATCGCTCTGAGCGGTCCGCGTGATGCCGCGAAAAAAAAGGGCCCTGCCAAAGCAAAGGCGCGGCGGGCAGTCGCCCGTCGCGCCCGATTTCTTGCTCGCTGGTCCAGGGCTGAGAGCGCCCCGATGCCAAGCCTTTGATCAAAGCCTAGCGGGCGATCCCAGCGAGGTGACAGCGCTTGAGATAAGACACTGGATCACCTCCTTTCGTTGGTTTCGGGACCCTCAATATAGGGCTAAATCGCCGCGCCGTTAAGGGGGCGTGCCCGGAGGCGGGAACAAGTCCCTCGACGAGGCGGGAAAGACCGGTCCGGAGCAGTTGAGACCGCCGCCCGGCCGTGTTAGGGAGCCCCTGTCGCGGGTGTAGCTCAATGGTAGAGCAGCAGCCTTCCAAGCTGAATACGAGGGTTCGATTCCCTTCACCCGCTCCAATCCCTCCAATGTCTTAGCCGGTCGGGCGCGGCCCGATCCGACGAGCTTCGACAAGCAATTCCCATCTCACCTGATTGCTCGACGATCCCTGCGTGGACAACGGCAGCCCGGGGGCATGGTCGGGTCCCTTATCCTGCCACCCACAGCAAGGAGTTCGTCGCATCCGGATCGGAGTGGCGCTAGTATTGCATGATCGGGCAGACGATGGCGTCTGCGGGAGGTGGCCTGATGAAGATCTGGAACACCGAGGAGTTGCCCGAGCACGAGCAGTTTGCCTATTGGCGCGAGGTGCTCTGCGAGGCCTTTGTTGCGCTGAGACCCGAGCGGCCGCGTGGCCAGAATTCGCGCCGGTTTCCCAGCCGCGTCACGGCCCATCCGCTGTCCACCATCAACGTGACGACGGTTCAGTCGAAGGCCCACCATGTCATCCGGGGGGACTCGGAAATCAGGAAGTCGCCGCACGAGGTTTATTTCGTCAATCTTCAATTGGCCGGCCGATGCCGGTACGAGACGGAAGGCCGCGAAACGATTGTCGGACCGAACGAGTTTGCCGTGGTCGACTCGACCCGGCCTTACTTCCTGGATTTCATCGACGACTGGAACGTGCTCTCGTTTCGCATTCCGCGGCACATGTTGCGGCCGCTGTTGCGGGCGCCCGACTGCTCGACGGGCATCTGCGTGTCCAGCCGTCAGGCGCTCGGTCAGATCACGGTCGACTTTCTGAAGTCCCTTGCCCTGCGCGTCGCGGATCTGCCGCCGGAAGCGCTGGAGCCGCTGGCGGGCGATCTCGTCAATCTGACGGCGCTGTCGCTCGGCGCGACCGAGGAAGTGCGAACGGCGCGGCGTCAATCCGTCCGGCGCGGGCTCCACCTTGCCATCATGAAGTTCGTCGAAACCAATCTGGCCGATCCGCAGCTGTCGGCGACGTCTGTTGCGTCGCATTTTGGAATTTCGATCCGCTATCTTCACAGGCTGTTCGAGGAGAGTGACAAGTCGTTCGGGCAGGTCGTCCTGGAGCGCAGGCTGCTCCGCTGCGCGGACGATCTCGGCGCGTCGGCGGACGGGCGCATTTCCGATGTGGCGTTCCGTTGGGGCTTTGGCGACATCTCGCATTTCAACAAGAGCTTCCGTCAGCGCTTCGGATCCTCGCCGCGCGCTTATCGGCACAGGCAACAGCCGGATTAGCCTCGCTTCCAGAGTGCACTCCAGACCAACTATTTGGTCGCATCTCGCCAAGAATGGTCACGCCCGCAATGTCAGAATTGCGCAGCGGTCATTCCACGGGGAGAAGCGGCCATGGGTATCGATTTCAGGCTCAGCGAAGATCAAATTGCGCTTCGCGACGGCGCGCGCGCGTTTGCAAGAGGAGTGCTCAAGGATGTGCGGCCGACGATCCGGAAATACGCCAAGCCGGATGAACGGTTCTATGCGATCAGGCCGTTTCACAAGCAGGGCGTCGATGCAGGTTTCGTCAAAGGGCTGATCCCGAAGGAGTTCGGCGGCACGGACATCCCGACGCTCGATTTTGCGCTTGCCGCGGAAGAGCTGTGCGTCGTCGACGTCAACGTGCCGAGCGCGATGCTTGGAACCGGGCTGTGCCTCAAGCCCGTCAGCATGTTCGGCACGGAGGAGCAAAAGCGGCGTTTCCTTCCCGACTTCGTCGCGGACGGATCGTTGCTCGGTGCGCTGGCCTTCACCGAGGTGACGGGTGGCGCCAATTTCGATGCGCCAGATCCGCGATTTGGCGTCAAGACCTTCGCGATCAGGGAGGGCGATGATTGGGTCATCAATGGTGAAAAGCACTACACCACGAACGGCACCGGCTGGGACGGCAAGAACTGCCATCTCTATGCGGTGGTCTGCCGAACCGATCCGAACAAGGGCGCTCAGGACTCGCTGGCCGTGATCATGGTCCCCGGCAGCGCGCCAGGGGTGAAGGTGACGGGGCTTCTGGATACGTCGGGGCACCGGGCGACGATTTCCCCGCGCATGACGTTCGAAAACGTGCGCGTTCCCGCCGGCAACATTCTCGGCAAGCCGGGCGACGGCATCGAAATCGTTTCGACGAACTTCGCCTGGACCGCCGCGCTGATCGGCGCGGCCTGCGTCGGCGTGATGCGCGCCGCTTTCGAGCACGCCGTCGAATTCGCCAGGAAGGACGCCCGCTCCGGACCGCACCCGATCATCGAGTATTCGACAGTCGGATACATGCTCGCGGACATGAAAATGAAGATCGAGGCATGCCGCTACATGACCTGGAAAGCCTGCCAGCAATACGATCTGTCCAGGGGCAGGGAGCACGAGCTCGCCGTGATGACAAAGGTGTTCTGCTCCGAGACCTGCGTCGAGGTCGTCTATGATGCGATGCGGCTGGTCGGCGTCGACAGCTATACCGACATGCACCCGCTGGCCGAGTTGATGAATGATGCCATGTGCTTCCCGCTCTACGATGGTGGCAACATGGGCGCACGCCGCAGAAACCTGCACAGCATCATCAAGAGCCCGTCCTACAACTCGCTGACGGCGCCCTATGGGACGTTCGCGGGCTGATCGTTCCTGGCTCAATCCTTCAAGGCGTAGGCGATGACGTAGTCGCCGCGCTTGGTGCCGAACGAGCCGTGGCCGCCGGCCGCGGTGACGACATATTGCTTGCCGTCCACCTCGTAGCTCATCGGCGTCGATTGGGCGCCGGCCGGCAAGCGGTCCTCCCAGAGCACCTTGCCGTTGCGCACGTCGTAAGCGCGGATCGTGTATTCGTAGGTCCCGGTGTAGAACGCGACGCCGCCCGCGGTCGTGATCGGCCCCCCCAGCATCGGCACGCCCATCCTGAAAGGCAGCGGCAGTGGCGTGGTGTCCCGGATGGTGCCGTTCGGATGCTGCCAGATGATCTTCATCGTCTTCAGATCGATCGCCGCCATCGAGCCCCAGGGCGGCCGGTAGCACGGCACGGAGAGCGGCGAGAGGAAGCTCCAGATCTCCACCCCGAATGGCGTGCCATACATCGGCTGCGTCCCGACCTCGCTGCCGACCGGCTTCTCGGCCGTCGGTGCCGGAGGATTTTGGGGTCCGCGCGGAATGAGCCTTGAAGCGAAGGGCAGCGACATCGGGTTGGCGATGGCGATCTGTCTCACCGGATCGACCGCGATGCCGCCCCACTCGAACATGCCGAGATTGCCGGGAAAGACGAGCGTGCCCTGCAACGATGGCGGCGTGAACGTGCCCTCATAGCGCAGCCTGTGGAACATGATCCGGCACAGCAACTGGTCGAAGAGCGTGCCGCCCCACATGTCCGCGCCGGTCAGTTTCGCCTCGGGGCGGAATGTCAGCTCGGAGAAAGGTTGTGTCGGCGCGGTACGGTCGCCGGGCGCGGCCCCTTGCGGCACGGCCCGCTCCGGCGCCGGCACGATCAGCTCGCCGGTCCTGCGATCGAGCACGAAGATGTTGCCCACCTTGGTCGGTTGAATGATCGCAGGAACGACGCCCTTGGCCGTGCTCACATCGACGAGGCTCGGCTGCGAGGGAACGTCCATGTCCCAGAGGTCGTGATGCACCGTCTGGTACGACCAGACGCGCTTGCCGGTGTTGACGTCGAGCGCGACGATCGAGCTGGAATAGCGCTCGACCAGCGCATTGCGATTGCCGCCCCAGATGTCGGGCCCGTTATTGCCGGTGGGGATGTAGACGAGGTTCAATTTCGGATCGAACGAGGCCGCAATCCACGAATTCGGCGAACCGTTGGTGTAGTGCCGCGTCGGCGACGGCAGCTCGTTCTCGTCCGCCGCGCCGGAGTCCCAAACCCAAACCAGCCTGCCGGTGTAGACGTCGAAGCCGCGGATCACGCCAGAGGGCACGTCGACCCCGTAATTGTCGATCACCGCGGCGGCGACAACCAGAATCTTGTCGCTGACGACCGGCGGTGACGTCGGCTCGAAGAAGCCCGCCGTCTTGATCCCCATGCCTTGCTGCAGGTCGAGGCTGCCGTGATCGCCAAAATTCTCGCAGAGCTTGCCGCTATCGGCATCGAGGGCGATCATGCGGCCGTCGTTGACGGGCAGGAAGATCCGTCGGGGACATTCGGCGGGCGCGGGAGCGCCGCTGCTGTCGACGGCGCCGGCCGCGGTCTCGTGGTAGGAGACCCCGCGGCAGGTCATGTGCTGGAACGTCTTGTTGAACACCAGCTTGGGATCGTATCGCCAACGTTCCTTGCCGGTTTTGGCGTCGAGCGCAAACAGCACCTGGTGCTGCGAGCAGAGATAGAGCGTGTCGCGCACCTTGATCGGCGTGACCTCGAACGTCGTCTCGCCGGAATCCTCCGGCGTCGGCACGTCGCCGGTGCGGAAAGTCCAGGCGACCTGGAGCTTGCCGACATTGTCGGGCGTGATCTGCTTCAGCGGCGAATAGCGCTGTCCGAATTGCGTTCGTCCATAGGCGCGCCAATCGGCATCCGGCTGAGGATCGGCGTCGCTTTGCGGCACGGCCGCCGCCTGCTGGGCGATCGTGCCGTTGATGTCGTGGTAGCTCGACATCAGCGCGATGATAAGGGCGACGGACGACGCGGCGACGCCGATCCAGAGCGGCAGTGTCGCGCTGCGGTAGGAGGCCGGCTGGTCTCGCACCAACCCGCGAACGATCACCGGCGTCAGCAACCAGAGCGCCATGGGGACGACAATGTCGCCGCGCGATGCGAGCGGCCACCAGTCGAATTGCACTTCTGAGACGGCCCATCCCAGCGTGCCGACCAGCACGATCGCAAACAGCCATAGCGCTGAGCGGCGCTGTGCCAGCAACAATGCGCCGGTGGCAAGGATGCCGACACCGAGAACGACGTAGAAGATGGATCCCCCCAATGCCGCAAGCCAGAGGCCGCCGCCCGCGAGCACCAGGCCGATCACGGCGTAGACGAAACCCGTGATAAAGACGGCCCTGGATCGCTGCATGGCTGCTCCGGCGTGGCAAGGGGACCAAGCCTGTGCAAACGCGACAGACGGTGCTCGCTTTCCATCACTGTGGTCCAATCAACCACAGCTGGCAACCTGCAACCGCCGCGCCGGTTGCAATATCCGCGCGCAAAATGTTGCGATCTGATGTGATAGTACCTTGTCCGCGATCGTGCGCTCATTGGACGCGATCGCAGTTGCGGGCCACGTTCGCAGTGGCCGCTGAACCCACGGGAACCACATCCGCCATGTATCTTGGCATCGACCTCGGCACTTCCGCAGTCAAGACGGTCCTCGTCGACGACGCCCAGCGCGTGATTGCAAGCGAGAGCAGGGCTCTGACGATAGCCTCGCCGCAGCCTGGCTTTTTCGAGCAGGATCCCGCGCAGTGGCTCGAAGCGACCTTTGCTACGCTGGACGCCTTGAAGGCATCGCACGGAAAAGAGCTGGCGGCGGTTGAAGGCATCGGATTGTCCGGCCAGATGCATGGCGCGGTGTTGCTCGATGCGAGCGACAGGCCGTTGCGGCCCTGCATCCTCTGGAACGACGGTCGATCCGCCGCGGAGTGCCGCATCCTGGAGCAGCGCTGGCCTGCCTTGCGCGCGACGACCGGCAACAAGGCGATGCCCGGCTTCACGGCGCCAAAACTGCTCTGGATCGGGACACATGAGCCGGAGATTTTCGCGGCGACTAAGCGCGTCCTGATGCCGAAGGCGTATCTGCGGCTGGTGCTGACGGGCGAGGCGATCGAGGACGTCTCGGACGCATCGGGATCGCTGTGGCTGGACGCCGCGCGCCGGGATTGGTCGGATGCCGCATTGGCCGCAACTGGTCTGTCGCGCGCGCACATGCCCCGTCTGGTCGAAGGATGCGCGCCGGCGGCAACGCTCCGGAGCGAATTCGCACAGCGCTGGGGTATGGCGAGGCGTCCGATGATCGCGGGCGGCGCCGGAGACAATCCGGCGGGCGCCATCGGAATCGGCGCGATCAGGCCTGGAACTGCGTTTATCTCGCTGGGAACTTCGGGCGCGTTGTTGGCGCCGACCAACCACATTGCCGCCAACCCGGATCGCGTGGTCCACACGTTCTGCCACGCGATTCCCGGCATGTGGATTCATGCCGGCGCGATCCTCTCGGCGGCGTCATGCCTGGCCTGGGCCGCACGATTGTTCGGCGTCACTGAAGCCGAGCTACTGGTGCCGCTGGGCTCCCGCCCGCAGGCGCCCTCTGCGGTGAGCTTCCTGCCTTATCTTGCGGGTGAGCGGACGCCGCACGACGATCCCGTCGTGCGCGGCATGCTCGATGGTCTGAGCCACGGCACGGACCGCACGGCGATTGTTCAGGCGGTGCTCGAGGGCGTTGCCTTCGCGCTTGCGGATTGCCGCGACGCGCTGGGCGATGCCGGCATCGTGGTGGCGGAAGCCGATGTCATCGGCGGAGGCTCGCGGTCCCGGTTCTGGCTGTCGGTGCTGGCCAATGTCCTCAATCTTCCGATTCATCGCTTTGCCGACGGTGAAACCGGAGCGGCGTTCGGTGCGGCGAGATTGGGGCGGCTTGCTGTCACCGGCGAGGCAATCGAAGCCGTCTGTACGCCGCCGCAACGCGTCGAGACTTTCGCGCCCGATCGCGGGCTGGCCGAATCCTATGCCGAACGACTTCCCGCCTGGCGTGGGTTGTACCGGCCGAGCCTCTAGCATCGCTTTCGCTGTTGCCCTGTGCGACGGCCTTTTGTTTAATGCGCGAACCGCGTCTGAAAAATGAGACGCGGAGGGGAAACGCAATGTGCCGGGAGGCACGATGAACGATCCGATCCTCGAGATGCGGGGAGTTTCAAAATCCTTCTTCGGCATCAAGGCGCTGCGCGCCGTTGATCTGACGGTCTATGCCGGCGAGATCCATGCTTTGATGGGCGAGAACGGCGCCGGCAAATCGACCCTGATGAAGATCCTGTCGGGTGCCTACCGACCCGATCCTGGCGGGGAGATCCGCATCGAAGGCAAGCCGGCGCGGATCGAAGGCCCGCTTGGCGGCCGTGCCGCGGGCATCTCGATCATCTATCAGGAACTGTCTTTGGCCCCCAATCTGAGCGTTGCGGAGAATATTTATCTCGGCCGCGAGATCTCGCGTTCAGGTTTGCTGGCGCGGGGC
The DNA here is from genome assembly GCF_053592855.1 of Bradyrhizobium sp. T-1. Taxonomy (NCBI): domain Bacteria; kingdom Pseudomonadati; phylum Pseudomonadota; class Alphaproteobacteria; order Hyphomicrobiales; family Nitrobacteraceae; genus Bradyrhizobium; species Bradyrhizobium sp. T-1. Next base: position 3,465,434 of record NZ_CM132115.1, read on the forward strand.
ACCATGCGTGAAGGTGTCGGTCCGATCCTGGAGCGGCTGGGCGCGGATTTCCTGCCGTCGACATTGGTGGCGCATCTGTCCATGGGCCAGCGTCAGCTCGTCGAGATCGCGCGTGCGCTGCACGCGCGATCGAAAATCCTGATCATGGACGAGCCGACGACCGCGCTGTCGGCCGGCGAAAGCGAGCGGCTGTTTGCGCTGATCCGTCAGCTCCGCGCCGAGGGGCTTGCCATCATCTATATCTCGCACCGCATGGATGAGGTCTATGCGCTCGGTGATCGCGTCACCGTGCTGCGCGACGGCCGCCTGGTCGGTTCGCTCGACAAGCAGGACATCCGCGCCGACGCCATCGTCCGCATGATGGTCGGGCGCGACGTCTCCTCCTTCTACAAGAAGGATCATGATCCCGAGGCAGGGAAGGGGCATCCGGTGCTCACCGCCATCGACATGGCTGACGGGCAACGCGTCAAGGGCTGCTCGCTCAGGGTGCATGCGGGCGAGGTGGTGGGGCTTGCCGGCCTGATCGGAGCCGGCCGCACCGAGCTTGCGCATCTCATCATCGGTGCGGCGCCAAAAATCTCGGGCCGTCTCGAGCTTGAAGGCCAACCGATCGACATTCGCACGCCCGGCGAGGCGCTCGAGGCGGGCATTGCCTATCTGACCGAGGACAGGAAGGCGCTGGGCCTGTTTCTCGACATGTCGTGCCTGGACAACATCAATCTCGCCGTGCTCGGTCGTGACGCGACGCTCCGCTGGTTCCTGGATCGTGACAAGGCGCGCGAGCGCGCCGACAGGGCCTTCACGGGGCTCAGCATCCGTGCCGCAAATGTCGGTGTCCCCGCAGGTGGCCTCTCCGGCGGCAACCAGCAGAAGGTGCTGTTGTCGCGGCTTCTCGCCATTGCGCCAAAGGTTTTGATCCTCGACGAGCCGACGCGCGGCGTTGACGTCGGCGCAAAGTCGGAGATCTATTCGATCATCGACAATCTCGCCAAGGCCGGCACCGCGATCCTTGTCATCTCGTCTGATCTGCCCGAAATCATCGGAATCTGCGACCGCGTCCTCGTGATGCGGGCCGGGCACATCGCCGGCGAGGTCACGCGCGGACCGAACTCGCCGCTGACGCAGGAAGACATCATGGCGCTTGCCACAGGGACGGAGCACATCGATGCCTGACAATGCTGCCTCGGAGGCCAGACCCGCTCCGACGATGACAAACGGGGGCGCCGCAGAGACGAAGCGCCAGCGGGTGAGGATGCTGATCAGCGCGCTCGGCATGCTGCCCGTGCTGCTGATCCTCAGCCTCGGCTTCCATTTCCTGTCGGACGGCCGTTTCTTCACCGGACAGAATCTCGGCATTGTCCTGCAGCAGGCTGCCGTCAACACCGTGCTCGCCGCGGGCATGACTTTCGTCATCCTTACCGGGGGCATCGATCTTTCGGTCGGCTCGATCCTGGCGGCGTCGGCAATGGCCGGCCTGACGATGTCGAAACTGCCCGAGCTGGGCGCGCTGTGGCTGCCGGCCGCGGTTCTCACCGGCCTCGGCTTCGGAATCGTCAATGGTGCGCTGATCGCGCTGCTGCGCCTGCCACCCTTCATCGTCACGCTGGGCTCGCTGACTGCCGTGCGCGGCCTGGCGCGGCTGCTCGGCGCCGATACCACGGTGTTCAATCCGTCCATTCCCTATGCCTTCATCGGCAACGGATCGCTGACGCTCGTGCCCGGCGTGGCGTCGATCCCATGGCTCTCGGTGATCGCTCTGCTCGTCATCCTGGTCTCTTGGCTGGTGCTGCGCCGGACCGTGCTCGGCGTGCATATCTATGCGGTGGGCGGCAATGAGAGTGCGGCGCGGCTTGCCGGCATCAAGGTCTGGGCCGTCGTGATCTTCGTCTATGGCGTGTCGGGACTGCTGGCCGGGTTGGGCGGCGCCATGCAGGCGGCGCGGCTCTATGCGGCCAACGGCCTGCAACTCGGACAAAGCTACGAGCTCGACGCCATTACCGCAGTCATTCTCGGCGGCACGTCTTTCGTCGGTGGCATCGGATCGATCTGGGGGACGCTGATCGGCGCGCTGATCATCGCCGCGCTCTCGAACGGCCTGATCCTCGTCGGCGTCTCCGACATCTGGCAATACGTCATCAAAGGCCTGGTGATCATCGGCGCGGTCGCGCTGGATCGTTATCGGCTGCAAGGTTCTGCCAGAACCTAAAGGTTGGCGCGCATGTGAGTGTGCGACGTGAAATTCGGCTACGGCAACTGGTCTGCCGTGCCCGGGGATGAAGACAGACCAGGGAGGAAGCCAATGTTGAAGACGATCTCGCTTGCCGGCGCCGCGATGGCGCTGGCCCTGACCACCGTGCCGTCCTCTGCCAAGGAGCTCAAGTCGATCGGCGTCTCGCTCGGCTCGATGGGCAATCCATTTTTCGTCGCACTGTCGAAGGGCGCCGAGTTCGAGGCCAAGAAGACCAATCCCAATGTGAAGATCACCACCGTCGGTTTTGAATACGATCTCGGCAAGCAAGTGACCCAGATCGACAATTTCATCGCTGCCGGCGTCGACCTGATCCTGTTGAACCCCGGCGATCCCAAGGCGATCGGGCCGGCGATCAAGAAGGCGCAGGCGGCGGGCATTGTCGTCGTTGCTGTCGACACCGCGGCTGAAGGCGCCGATGCCACCGTGACCACCAACAACGTCCAGGCCGGCGAGATCTCCTGCCAGTACATCGTCGACAAGCTGGGAGGTAAGGGCGATGTCATCATCGAAAACGGCCCGCAGGTCTCGGCCGTGATCGACCGCGTCACCGGCTGCAAGAACGTCTTTGCGAAGAATGCGGGGATCAAGGTGCTGTCCAGCGACCAGGACGGAAAAGGCTCGCGCGAGGGTGGGCTCACCGTTGCACAAGGCTACCTGACTCGTTTTTCCAAGATCGACGCCATCTTCGCCATCAATGATCCGCAGGCGATCGGAACGGATCTTGCGGCGAAGCAGCAAAACCGCAGCGGCATCATCATCACGGCGGTCGACGGTGCGCCTGACATCGAGGCCTCGCTCAAGGATCCGGCATCGCCGCAGATCCAGGCGTCAGCCTCGCAAGACCCGTTCTTCATGGCGCGGCGCGCCGTGCAGGTCGGCGTCGGCATTCTCAACGGACAGAAGCCGGCCTCGACCGTCGAACTGCTGCCGTCGAAGCTCGTGACCCGCGACAACATCAAGGATTACAAGGGCTGGACCTCGGATCGTTCGCAGTAGAACGGGCTGTCGTGGGCGGCGGTCCTCTGATGGGATCGCCGTCCACTCACTCATCCTTGCTTGACCGCTCGCTTCGGCACGGCCAACACCATCGGTACCGTGACTGCGAAAATCGCGGCACCGATAACCCATACGAGGCCGGTCCAACCCGGCCGCGACAGGGCGTAAACGCCGCCGAAGGCGAGCGGGCCGAAGATGGCAGCCAGGCTGACGAAGCTTGCGACGACGCCCTGCAATTGGCCCTGGCGTTCGCCATCGACAGCTTTCGACTGTAGCGCGCGCAGTGCCGGCGCGCTGATGCCGCCGAACGCGATCAGCGGGATCAGCGCGAAGGCGATCCAGCCTGCCTGCGCGAAGGCGAGGATAAAGAGCGCGACGGCCTCGCAGCCGATGCCCAGAAGAAGCGTGCCGCGTTCGCCGAGCCTTCTCGTGAGCGGAGCAATGGCGAAGGCCTGCACCAGGGTCACCAATGCGCCGAAGACGCCAAGCGAAACGCCGATATCGGTCGCGGTCCAGTGGAAACGATCCGTGACGAAAAGCACCCAGACCGTGCTGTAGGTCTGGCCGACGAGGCTGACGAGCAGGAACACGGACAGCAGCGGGATCAGCGTACGAAACGTCAACGCCCAGCGCAGCGGCGCAAATGGGTTCAGCGTCCGCCATGCGAACGGCTTGCACTCGGTGCGGTGCGTCTCCGGGAGAACGAACAGGACAAGCAGGACGTTCACGCTGCTCACCGCAGCAGCGGCAAGGAACGGCGCACGTAGTGAAATGTCGCCGAGCATGCCACCGATGACAGGACCGATGACGAAGCCGGCGCCGAAGCAGGCGTGGAACAGGCCGAAGCGGCGAGCGCGCTCCGCCTCCGGTGTGATGTCCGCGATGGTGGCGGTGATCATCGCCACGCCCGCCGCCGTGAGACCGGCAATGGTGCGGCTGACGAAGAGCAGCCACGGGTATGGCGTGAAGGCCATGATCAGATAGTCGACGGTCGACCCGGCAAGGGCGAGCAACAGCACCGGTCGGCGGCCGAGCCGGTCCGACAGAACGCCGAGCACCGGCGTGACGACGAATTGCGTGAGTGCGTGCAGGGCCAGTAGCGTCCCGTAAAGCGCGGATACGTTATTTGTGCCGGCCATGGCACGCAGCAGATTTGGCAGCGACGGGAAGATCAGCGCGATGCCCGATGCCTCGAGGGCTGCGCAGGCGAGGATCGCGACAAGCGGCCGGCTCATGGGATGTTGCGGCCTGTCAGTCAGCCGACAGTTTCCGCCAACGCGGACGCTGCAAGAGGCGGAGCCTCCATCCAGCGGATCGGATCGGTCAAATCAGATGCCGCCCATTTGGCGTCAGCGGCCTCCACCGCGAGAGCGACGGCCTCGTCATCTTCAGGCGCCATCGCGGTCAGGAGATCCGGGCGCTGCCGCTGCGCGATGGCGAAATAGGGATCGTTGGGGATCGGATGCCAGAGCCAATAGGCGGCAGGCTGCTCCGCCGTGAAGCCATCGACCTGAGCCGCGATCTCTTGGGTGAATTCGGACGCGGCGGCCTCAACGGGCATCCACGTCCGGTATTCGACCGGGGCGAGGATGTTCATCGAAAAGCCTGTCGCATCACGGCGGGACGCAAAGCCTGGCAGGACCAGCGTGCCCGTCCGCGCATAGCGCGCCGGTCCGGGTGGGTAGCGGAAGTCGGAATCGTGGGTCTTGACGGTTATCCCTGCGTATTTGGCGCTGGGGTAGACGTCGACGACCATGAAGACGACGCCCTTGTTCTGGAGGATCCGCGAGATCTCGGCTCCGGTGTTGCGTCGTGCGAACGCGATCGGCGTAGCAGCAGTCGCGCTCCGGCCGGCGTAGATCCACCGTTCGGTCGGTGTCGGCTGGCGGCCGATCGAATAGACGAAGCCGACGTTGAAGCCACGGTCCTTGAGATGTGCCGCGAACAGTTCGAGGCTGCCGATGTGAGGCACGGCGATGATGCAGCCGTTGCGTGATCGCGAAAGCGCCCGTGCGAGACGATCGAGAGCCTTTTTCGGAATCCTGGCTTCGAGGCTCGTGGCCCTGCCGCGATCCTGCTGCAGATTGGCAAGGTCGAACAGGACGGTGATCCAGGCCGCCAAACCGTCGATCACATGATCTGATGTCGCGGTGCTACGGCGAATGATGCTCTGGCGCAGGAACATGTTGCTGCCCATCGTGCTCGGCATGCGCGCGATCAAACCTGCGATTTCGCGCGCGACATCCACCTGACGCGCGACGGGCACGATGGGGGCCAGGCGGTCGACAAGATTCACGACCGCGGTCTGAATGTCGCCGTGCTCACGGGGAAAGGGCGGCGGATTAGCCTCGCGCGGGTCGATGCCTGCTGCTGTTTCCTGGAACGTCATGCGAACCCCAACCCCGCCATATTGCGGGAAAATCACACCACACAAGAGTTACCAGCTTCTCAAGGTTGGCCTTCAGCCATCGTCGGTGGTCTCGGGCTCGCGGCTGGAATCCTCGGAAAAAGAACGGTTTAGCGCCGTAGTGGGTTGACCCCGGCGAACGATATGTCAGACAAGGACAGGTCTCGGCCGGGAGCTGGAAGCCGGCTGCCCGTAGAGCATTTTTGGGAGCATTTGCGGATATGGCTGAGCGGGTCGCTCTGATCACCGGTGTGACGGGCCAGGACGGGGCTTATCTCGCCGAGCACTTGCTGTCGCTCGGCTATGTCGTGCACGGGATCAAGCGGCGCTCGTCCTCGTTCAACACCGCACGCGTCGATCACCTCTACCAGGACCCGCATGTCGGCAACGTGCCGTTCCTGATGCATTACGGCGACATGACGGATTCGACCAATCTGATCCGCCTGGTGCAGCAGATCCGGCCGACCGAGATCTACAATCTCGCGGCGCAAAGTCACGTCGCGGTCAGTTTCGAGAGTCCGGAATACACCGCCAATGCCGACGCGATCGGCGTGCTACGGCTCCTGGAAGCGATCCGCATCCTCGGCATGGAGAAGGAGACGCGGTTCTACCAGGCCTCGACCTCCGAGCTTTACGGCCTCGTGCAGGAGATTCCGCAGAAGGAGACGACGCCGTTCTATCCGCGCTCGCCTTACGGCGTCGCCAAGCTTTACGGCTACTGGATCACGGTGAACTACCGCGAAGCCTATGGCATGTTCGCGAGCAACGGCATCCTGTTCAACCATGAGAGCCCGATCCGCGGCGAGACGTTTGTGACGCGCAAGATCACGCGCGGCGTGGCGCGGATCGAGGTGGGACTCGAGGACACGCTCTATCTCGGCAATCTCGAGGCCAAGCGCGACTGGGGCCACGCACGGGATTATGTCGAGGGCATGCACATGATCCTGCAGGCCGGCAAGCCCGACGATTTCGTGCTCGCCACCGGCGAGATGCATTCGGTGCGCGAGATGGTCGAGTTGGCGTTTGCGCAGGTCGGCCGCCGCGTCGAATGGCGCGGTGCAGGCGTGGACGAGACCGGCGTCGATGCCAGGAGCGGCAAGACTGTAGTGAAGATCGATCCGACCTATTTCCGCCCGACCGAGGTCGACCTCCTCGTCGGCGACGCCAGCAAGGCGCGCCAGGTGCTCGGCTGGAAGCCGAAGCGGACCTTTGGGCAGCTCGTCGAAGAGATGATGACGAACGATCTGGCGGATGCCAAACGGGACATCGCGAATGGCAAGCGTACCGTTTGAGCTGAAGGGCAAGAGCGTCTACGTCGCCGGTCATCGCGGCATGGTCGGCAGCGCGATCGTGCGCCGGCTGGCACGGGAGAGTGTGAATCTCGTCACCGTCGACCGGCGCGAGGTCGATCTCTGCAACCAGGCCGCCGTGTTCGACTGGTTCGCGCGCGTGCGGCCGCAAGTGATCTTTCTCGCCGCGGCAAAAGTCGGCGGCATCGTCGCCAACAACACGCTGCGCGCCGAATTCATCTACGACAACATCGCGATTGCGTCGAACGTGATCCACGCTGCGCATCAAAATGGTGCCGAGAAGCTGATGTTCCTCGGCTCGTCCTGCATCTATCCGAAGCTCGCACCGCAGCCGCTGCGCGAGGATGCCGTGCTCACCGGTCCGCTGGAGCCGACCAACGAGCCTTATGCGATTGCCAAGATCGCCGGCATCAAGATGGCGGAAGCCTATCGCAGCCAATATGGCAGCGACTTCATCAGCGTGATGCCGACCAATCTCTACGGCCCCGGTGACAATTATCATCCCGAATTGAGCCACGTGGTCGCCGCCTTGATCCGCCGCTTTCACGAAGCGAAACTGGCGGGCGCGAAGACCGTTGCGGTCTGGGGCACCGGCACGCCGCGGCGCGAATTCCTCTATGTCGACGACATGGCGGATGCCTGCGTGCACTTGATGAAGACCTACTCGGGTGCGGAGCTGATCAATATCGGCACCGGCAAGGACATCGCCATCGCCGAGTTCGCCCGCGTGGTCGCCGAGATCGTCGGCTATCGCGGCGAGATCTCCTATGACACCTCGCGCCCCGACGGTACGCCGCGCAAGCTGCTCGATGTCAGTCGGCTCGACAAGCTCGGCTGGCGCGCGACGACATCGCTCGAGGACGGCCTGAAGCGCGCCTACGAAGCGTATCAGGCGGCTACGCCGGTTCCGGCGCAATCCTAGGAACCATCACCGCAAGCACGAGTTGGCCGCTGGGGCAGGGTGACATGCCACACGAGGCCAATCGTGCAAGACATCGTGCGCGTGCGTTCGACAGCGCAGATCGCGGGCCATCCCATTCATCCGGTGCCGGTGCCGATCACGATCGCCGGCTTCATCGGCGCGCTGCTGGTCGCCGACGACGGCGGCAACACGGTGTGGCGGGTGACGGCGGCGCATGCGCAGGTGACTCAACGATAAGGTCACGCAGCGACAGGAGAGGGATGATGGGTCTTGCCCAATACGCGATCGTACCGGTCCAGGACGAGTGGGGCGTGCTGCACGACGGCAACGTCAACGGCAAATATGCCACCAAGGAATCGGCATTCGAATCGGCGGTTGCCGCCGCCTCGCTGGCGCTTCGTCAGGGACATGAGGTGCATGTCAGCGTGCCCGGCCGCAAGGCAGGCGAGAACGCGCTCGGAAGCTAGCAGCCTCACACGATCAGTCGCCCACGCCGCTTGGCAAGTCCGATCGTCACTTCGGCGCCCGCGTTGAAGTCGAGGCGGTCGGCCTCGACGCCGTCGCTGAAGATGACGCCGTTTTCCGCCATCAGCGAGCGGATGCGCAGCTGCTCCTCAGAAGCGAGCCGGCCGCAGACGAGATTGGTTTGCGAGTGACGGCTCGGGAAGGGCTCGCGCACGGCGAAACGCAGCTCGGGTGCGTCCCAGGGCAGGGCATCATAGCCGTCCAGCGGAGGCGGCAAGCCCAAACTGCCGGCGATCGCGAGCGAGCCGGTCACGATGCTTTTGAACCAGGCGGTCGATCCGAGCCCGGTTGAGACGATCAACCCGCTCGAGGATTGTCGCTCCGTCGTCCCGCCGGCCGCAATCTCGTAGATCGCGGAGACATGCGTGCGGGCGCCGATGAAGAGGTCGTTCACGGCATGAAGCACCTGCCCATCGCTGAGCCGCGCTTCCGCCATGGTCACAGCCTGGCTGCCACGCTTCTCGGTGGCGACCTCCGGCAGCAGCTTCGCGAGGTCGTGCGGTGCGAAGGGCAGCAGGATGCCGTCATAGCGCGCAGGGTCCGGGTTGAGCCCGATCAGCGGATGGTCGTCGAGATATTTCATCGTGTTGGCGACGACGCCGTCCTGGCCGAGCGCGACCACGATGTCGTCGGGCGCGAAGATGAAGTTGGGCAGGAAGCCGCGCTCGATGACTTGATAGCGTCCCCATTGCTCCAGCACCTGCAGCGTCGCGTGCCGCTGCGCCTGATAGACCTCGTGCTCGCGCTCGTAGTCGGAGAAGTCGGCGCCGAGATGCTCGACATAGAAGCGCGCCTGCGCGGCCGTCAGGTAACGCGCGACCAGGTCCTCCAGCCTGGTCTTGCGCGTCACCAGCACGATCTTGCGGTCATTGGCGGCGGGCATTGGCGGCCTCCGGCTTCGGCTTGTCGATCAACTGGCTGAGCAGGTCCGGCGAGACGTTGAGCTGGCCGATCTTCTCGGCCTTCTCGGCGATGCCGGAGAAGGCCTGCGCGATCAGCTGGCCCGGCTGCATGCCGGCCGCAGCGAGCGCCTGGATCACGCGGGTGTCGACGCCCTCGAAGATCTTCATCAGCGCGCCGACGCGATAGGCCTCGGCATCGGCCAGCGTCCGGGTGTTCTCGGCGTTGAGGCCGACAAAATCCTTGCGCTTGCCTTCCAGCACGATATCCGCGGCCATGCCGGCCTGGCGCAGCTCGTTGCGCTTGGCGGCGACGCTGGCCTCGGCGTCCATCTGGGTCTCGCGGATCGAGCGCTTCTTCTGCTCCACCGCGATCTCGGTGTCGAGCTCGCTCTCGCGAATGGCGCGTTCCTGCTCGACGGCGAAATTGCGCCGCGCGAAGATCGCCTCGTCCGCAGTCTTCAGGATCGCTTCGCGGGCCTGCGCCTCCAGCGCCTTGGCGGTATCAGGCGTCGGCTTGATGCCGCGGATCGATACGCCGAGGATTTCGAGGCCGAGCGCTTCGATGTCGGCGCGCCCGCGCAAGCCGCCCGCAATGATGTCGGCGATGCGGTCGGAAGCCTGCAGCGCATCCTTCAGCGTCAGCTCCTTGATGGCCTGCTGCGCCAGCACCTCGACCGTGCCGAGAATGCGCTCCGGCAACTTCTCGGGATCGTCGGTCTCGTAGGTCTTGCCGTCGGACTTCAGTGTGAAGTTGAGCATCGATGCCGCCTTCTTCGGCTCGCTGACGCGATAGGTGACGTGGCCCTGCACGGTCAGGGTCTGAAAGTCGCGCGCGATCTGCTGGAAGATGAAGGCGGCGTCGCGGCTGCCGACGGGGACGGCGACGAGCGTGGTCACCGGGCCGTAGTAGAACGTGGAGAGGCCGGTGCCCTCGGCGACGACAGCGCCGGCGCGGTACTTCATCACGTAGGTGGTGGGCTGCGCCTTGATGAACCTGAGGCCAAACATGGCTTACTCCTGTCGTTAGCTTATAAGTTGGTCTGAACAACTAAGTAAGTTGGACTGTACAACTAAGTATGCTACTGTCAAGGCCGAACAGGGGAGGTCGCCGATGGCGGGTGAAGCTCGGGCCGAAGCGCTTGGAAAAGCGGGACAATTGGACTTCCCGCGGCCCCTGACCACGGTCGATGTCGTGATCTTTGCGATTCGCGACGACAGGCTTCAGGTATTGCTGGTGCAGCGTCCGGCCGGCGAGGGCGAACCATTTCCGCTAAGCTTGGCGCTGCCCGGTGGCTTCGTCGATGTCGCGAAAGATCGCGATCTCGCAGCCTGCGCGGCACGCAAGCTCAAGGACAAGACCGGCGTCACCAGCCCTTATCTGGAGCAACTCGGAAGCTGGGGAAGCGCTGCGCGCGATCCGCGCGGCTGGTCGGCGACCCACGCCTATTTCGCGCTGATCCAGGCGGATGCAAGCGCACTGACGAACGATGCGCGGTGGTTTCCGATCGGCGGCGGCAGGCTCAAGGAGAAGCTCGCCTTCGATCACGGCGACATCCTGGCCAGCGCAATCCAGCGGCTGCGCAACAAGGTCGAATACACCTCGCTGCCCGCGTTCCTGATGCCCGCGGAATTCACGCTGCCCGATTTGCAGCGCGTCTACGAGATCGTGCTTGACCGTTCTCTTGAGAAGAGCGCTTTCCGCACCCGCATTCTGTCGGCCGACATGATCGAGCCGGTCGCGAAGATGCGGCGCGGCCCGAACCGTCCGGCTCAGCTCTATCGCCTGAAGAAGGGCAGGGAGCCCGTGTATTTCGTGCGGACGTTCAATCCGCCGGAGTGATTTGCGCGGCGGCGTGCCGGGCCCTCCGTCAGCGCGTATGAGCGCAGTCCGGGGGCTTTGGCCTAGATAACATCATGTTAGGTTTATCGCATAACTGGGTAATTGTGTTAGCCCGGCGAAAGCCTATTGTCGCGTCAATCAAACACCTGTCGGCAGTGACAAACGCTTGCGGAGACCCCGTACAGCGCGCGGCGAATGCTGCCCAGTTTCTCCAAGAAGCCCGCCCACGGGACGCCAGCAAACCAGTTCGGAGGAAACCCAGGATGACCGGAATCCATCACGTGAGCCAGTCGAGGAAGGCCGCTGCGAGCGGCTGGATCGGGTCGGCTCTCGAATATTATGACTTCTTCATCTATGCGACCGCTGCGTCGCTGATCTTCCCGCAAATCTTCTTCCCGTCGGACAATCCCACCGTCGCCATCGTTGCATCGCTGGCGACTTACGGCGTCGGCTATGTGGCCCGGCCCATCGGCGCCTTCGTCCTCGGACATTGGGGCGACACCCATGGACGCAAGACCGTCCTCATCGTCTGCATGTTCTTGATGGGCCTCTCCACCATGGCAGTGGGCATCCTGCCGACCTACCAACAGGTCGGCATCCTCGCGCCGGTTCTCTTGGTCGTCCTTCGCCTGGTGCAGGGCTTCGCCGTGGCCGGTGAAATCTCCGGCGCAAGCTCCATGATCCTGGAGCACGCGCCGTTCGGTCGCCGCGGCTTCTATGCAAGCTTCGCCCTCCAGGGCGTGCAGGCCGGACAAATTCTGGCGGCAGCCGTCTTCCTGCCGCTGGCGGCCTATATGCCGACCGACGCCTTCAACAGCTGGGGCTGGCGGATTCCCTTCCTGCTCAGCTTCTTCGTCATCGTCGCGGGCTACATCATTCGCCGCGAAGTCGACGAGACCCCGGCATTTGCGCGAGAGGGCGAGCGGGGCGAAACGCCGCGGGCGCCCATCGTTCAGGCCATCAAGCTGAGCTGGCCCGACATGCTCCGGGTCATCTGCATGGCGCTGATGAACGTCATCCCGGTGGTTGCGACCATCTTCGGCGCGGCCTACGCGGTCCAGCCGGCTTACGGCATCGGCTTTGCCAAGGACGTCTATCTGTGGATCCCGGTTCTCGGAAATATGGTGGCCGTGTTCGTCATTCCCTTCGTCGGCAGTCTGTCCGACAAGATCGGCCGCAAACCTCCGATCATCGTGGGTGCGCTCCTGTCCGGCGTGCTCGCCTTCCTCTATCTCTATGCCATCAGCATCAGGAACGTGCCGCTGGCGATCCTGGTCTCGCTCTTGATGTGGGGCGTCGTCTATCAGGGCTACAACGCGATCTTCCCGAGCTTCTATCCGGAACTGTTCCCGACGCGCACCCGCGTGTCGGCGATGGCGATCTCGCAGAACATCGGAACGACCATCACCGCGTTGCTTCCGGCCCTGTTTGCGACCGTGGCGCCTCCCGGCTCGGCCAACATTCCGTTGACGGTGGGGGCGATCGCCTTCGGCATCACCGTCATCGCGGCGCTGGCGGCCCTCACGGCCCGGGAGACCTATCGGATCAGCATCGACGATCTCGGCAACCCCACCGCCGTTCCGATGGCGCGGGCCGACTATGAGCGGCAGCGTGCGGGCGCGGCGGGCGCTGCTGCCGCGGTTCGGACCTGACGTCAGGAGAGAGGCCGCTGCGATGATGTTCGCAGCGGCAACGCTTCACTATATAGTGTGACTGTCGATTGAAGTTTTAAGCGCGTGAGCGCGATCATGATGAGGTTGCAGGATGAATCCCGCTGTTGTTGCCGTCGCAATCACCGGCTCCGTTCCACGCAAGAAGGACAATCCCGCGGTGCCGATCTTGCCGGCCGAGCAGATCGAATCGACGCAACAAGCCTTCGAGGCCGGTGCCGCGCTCGCGCATATCCATGTCCGCAACGACGACGAGACGCCGTCATCCGACCCGGAACGCTTTGCCCTGGTGCAGCAGGGCATCAGGAAGCATTGTCCTGGCATGATCGTGCAGTTCTCGACCGGCGGGCGCGGCCGCGATCCCTCGGCGCGTGGATCGTCGCTCTATCTGAAGCCCGACATGGCGTCGCTCTCCACCGGCTCGGTGAACTTTCCGACCATCGTCTATGAAAACAGCGCTGCCCTGGTCGAGACTCTCGCCACCGGCATGAAGGCAAATGGCATTCGTCCGGAAATCGAGATCTTCGATCTGTCGCATCTGCACGGCGCCCGCCGCCTGATCGAGGCGGGGTTGATGGACGCGCGCCCGCACGTGCAATTCGTCATGGGCGTCAAGAACGCGATGCCGGCCGACGAGCATGTGCTCGACATCCTGCTGGCAGAGCTCAAGCGGCTGATCCCGAAAGCGACATGGACCGCAGCCGGCATCGGACGCCACCAGGCCGAGGTCATGGATTGGGCGCTGGCGCGGGGCGCCGACGCAGTTCGCACCGGGCTCGAGGACAACATCCGGATCGACAAGACGCGCCTCGCTGCCAGCAATGCGGAGCTCGTGACCGTCGCCTGTGAGGCTCTCGCGCGCCACGGCCGGCGCGCGGCGACTGCAGCCGAGGCGCGATCCTTGCTCGGGATCGTGGGGTAGGGACGACCGTCTGCACCTGACATCTGCCTGACATGCTCCTGGCTGCCTTCTGCCATTCGGCGGTCGGCGTTCCCGTGCGCCGAGTCTCCGGGTAAGACAGGCTCACAGGCGTGATCGGCGCCTGCCGGGCAGGCGACGACTGGAATGCGGTTCTTGAAATCTGACAGCAGGCTCATCGGGGTCCTGCTGGTGCTTGCAATCACCCAACTCATTGGATGGGGTACGATCGGCCTTCCGGCCGTGGTCGGCCGCGACCTCGGGGCCGACCTTGGCCTGAGCTTGCCGGCGGTGTTCGCCGGCAGTTCGGTGCTCTATGTCACCATGGGTCTGTGCGCCCCCTGGCTCGCCAAGGCCTTTGCGCGGCACGGCGCGCGCAGAGTGATGATGGTCGGCACTGTGGTTTCCGCGCCGGGCTACGTCGTTCTGTGTTTCGCGCGCGAGCCGATGCTCTATTTTGCCGGCTGGGTCATTCTCGGCATCGGCGGCAGCGCCACGCTGTCGACCGGCGCGTATATCATGCTCAACGAGGTGGCCGGACGGGGCGCCAAGAATGCCATCGGCGGGTTGATGCTCGTGACCGGACTCTCCAGCAGCATCTTCTGGCCGACCACGTCGTTCCTCAGTGATTGGCTCGGCTGGCGCGGGACCTGTCTCGTCTATGCGGCGATGATGCTCGCCATCAACCTTCCGCTCTATGCGTTTGTTGCGCCGCGCCGGAAAACTGCGACTGACGATCGTGGCGGAGCCGTCAAGGCTGCGCCGCCGCCTGCGATTCCAAAGAGCACCTTCGGTCTCGTCGTCTGCGTGATAACGATGAACGCCTTCGTCAATTTCGGCATTGGCGCCATTTTGATCGAGCTGTTGCGAGCGGAGGGCCTCGCGCCCGCGCAGGCCCTTGCCTTCGGCTCGATGCTGGGCGTGATCCAGGTCAGCGCCCGCGGTCTCGACTTCCTCGGTGGCGGCCGATGGGACGGGATCACGACCGGGCTCGTCGCAGGCACGGCGCTTCCCGTCGCCATGGTGCTGCTGATGCTGAGCGAGGGCGCGACCTGGGCGGTTGCGGTCTTCATCCTGCTCTACGGCGCCGGCAGCGGCGCGATGGCCGTCGCGCGGGCGACGATCCCGCTCGTCTTCTACGATCAGGCCGAATTCGCCAAGGCGATGTCGATGATCGCATTGCCGCTCAATCTGGCCTCTGCGATCTCGCCTCCGCTGCTGGCCGGCCTGCTCACCCAGTTCGGCAGCCGCGGCGCACTTGGGCTGACGCTGGTGTTTTCCTGCGCGACGGTGCTGATCCTGATCCTGCTCGGACGGCGTCGTCCGGGCGTTGTGGTCGCCCGTGCGGCCTGAGCGGTTATTCGCGATGCGGAAATTGGACGCCGGCGGCTGGTGAGAGATGGCCGTATTGCCCAGAGCGCAGTGCTCGGGCCGCCAATATGGTGTATCCGCAGGGAGCGCGGCCCGCGATCTCGCCGCTGCGCCAAAATCAGCTCTAAGACCCAGTTCCCTGGAGGAAATCGACATGTCGGCCCTGCCGCTCTCAGGCATCAAGATCCTTGACCTCACGCGTGTGCTCGCCGGGCCGTTGTCAGCCCAGATGCTGGGCGATCTCGGCGCCGAGGTGATCAAGATCGAGCGGCCCGGCACCGGAGACGATGCGCGCGCCTTCGGCCCGCCTTATCTGACCGATCCGGAGGGCAAGGCGAACAACAACAATTCGTTCTATCTTTGCGCCAACCGCAACAAGAAGTCGGTCACCGTCAACATTGCCAAGCCCGAAGGGCAGGCGATCATTCGCGAGTTGGCGAAAGACGCCGACGTCTTCATGGAGAACTACAAGGTCGGCGATCTCAAGCGCTACGGCCTCGACTACGAGACCATCAAGGCGATCAACCCCAGGATCATCTATTGCTCGGTGACCGGCTTCGGCCAGACCGGTCCCTACGCGCCGCGGGCCGGCTATGACGCCATCCTGCAGGCGATGGGCGGCCTGATGAGCGTCACCGGCCATATCGACGGCGAGCCCGGCGAAGGACCGATGAAGGTCGGCCCGTCCATCGTCGACTACATGACCGGCATGAACGCCTCGATCGGGCTTCTGTCGGCGCTCTATCATCGCGACGTCAATGGCGGGGAGGGCCAGCACATCGACGTCTGCCTGTTCGACACCGTCATCGCCTCGCTGTCGCACTGGCTGCAGATCTACCTCGTCAACGGCAAGACGCCGCCGCGCCGCGGCACCTGGGGCAATGGCGGCATGCCGGCCGGCGTGTTCCGCTGCACCGATGGCGAACTGATGCTGGTGGTCGGCAATGACGGCCAGTTCCAGCGCACCTGCGCCGTGCTCGGCCAGCCGGAACTCGCCAGTGACCCGCGCTTCGTCAAGAACAACGACCGCGTCGTGCACGGCAAGGAGATCATGGCGATCTTTGCCGGCCTGTTCCTGAAGCAGCCGGTGGCCTATTGGCTGGAGAAGCTGGAGGAGGCGGGCGTGCCCTCCGGTCCGATCAACAATTTCGAGCAGGTGTTTTCCGATCCGCACGTTCAGTCGCGCGGTATGCGGGTGAAGGTTGACCATCCCTTCGAACCCAATCTGTCGCTGATCCGGAACGCGCTGACCTTCTCGGAGACCCCGGTCAAGACCTACCGCGCACCGCCGCTGCTCGGCGAGCACACGCAGGAGATTCTTGGCGGCAAGCTCGGCTTTGATGCGGGGAAGATCGAGGAGCTGAAGAAGCAGGGGATCGTCTAGCCCTGTCTTCGCCCTCTCCTCGCAGGCGGGGCTGACACAACGAAGCCCGAACAGAGCCGGTTCACTGCGCATCGACTGGTGACGGAAGCATGACGATGATGCGGCCTTGTGTGGGGCTTGCGCACAATCCCCAGATAAACACGGTCCGTAGTCGCACAGGCTTTCGCTTCGCGCCCGACTCTGATTCGATCTCTCCACTGAGTTCGGGAGGGAAATGGATGTCCTACACGATCGGGTTCCAGGCGAAGGACCAGAAGGCAATTCTGGCGACAGAGGCGGCAACGGCCAACCAGGCGGTCGCCATCATTGCCGCGCTGCGGCAAAGTGCCGAGGAGATCAAGTTCATCCGCTCGCCGCAGGAAGGCGACATGGGCATCGAGATGCTGCTGCTACTGGCCAAGGAAGAGGCCGAGGAGATGCCGCAGCGGGGCTAGCCCCGCAACCACACTTCGAGCTTTGGCGAAGCATGCCGGCTGCTCCTCCAGCCGCCGGCGCGCATCTTCGTCTGCATCCCCGAATGGACCGGCCCGCCATCGGGTTCGCCTGCACCGCGATGGTTTGACGTTCAGCGCGCGTCGCGTGCGAGCGCGCGGGCCGGGGCCCTGGCCTCGGCCTTGCCCGCCCTCAGTGCCATCGTCGCGACGCTGACGACACGCGCGACCACGTCCTCGACGTCGTCGAGATCGCATTGGCCTTCCGACAACTTCGTCAGGCGTTCGCTTTCGCGGATGGTGTGGTGCGCCATCGCGAGCGCGAAGTTCAAGCCCCAGTAGATATCGACGTCGCTGCGATCGGGCAGGGCCCTTCGCATCGCGCCTGCGAATTTTCGCAGATGGTCGATCTCGCGGTTCTTGATGCGGCGGATCGGCGGCACGGATTCGATGGAGGCCCGGATCATGAAGCGCGCCGCGGTGGAGCGCTGGTTTTCCGGCCCCAGGCAGCCGCGCAGCGTCGGCCCCACCAGCGCGCGCAAGATCACCTCGATCGGCGCGCGGCCGCCGCCTTGCTCTTCGGCCGCTTTCAATTCGCGCAAACGCTCGCGGTTGGTCGCGATCGAGCGCGTGACAAATAATTCTGCGATCAGCTCGTCCTTCGAGCCGAAATGATAATTCACCGCGGCCAGATTGACGTTGGCCTCCGCGACGATGTCGCGCAGCGTGACGTCGCCGAAGCCGCGATCGGCGTAGAGCCGTTCGGCGGCGGCGAGAATGGCAGACCTCGTATGATCGCTGGCCATGGATGCCCTCAAGGCGGAGGGAGTTGCAATTCAAACACTTGTATGAAACTATCGTTTGAAGGCCGGAGAAAGTCAATCCGCAATCGCAACTCGTTCGCAACGCGTGCGGCGGTGTCGAGGGCGCGCAAGGCGCACGCATTCGCGTTTGCGGGCCGCGCAATGCGGGAGGACAGTCCGGCGCAAAACGAGATCGCAAAGAGAGAGAGACGAGGAGCGTCCCATGGATTTCGATATGTCGCCCAGGCAGAAGGAATGGCTCGACCGCGTGCAGTCCTTCATGGCCAAGCATGTGCGTCCGGCAGTGCCGATCTATAACGAGCAGGATCACAGCGGCGAGCGCTGGAAGGTGATCCCGATCCTCGAGGACCTCAAGAAGAAGGCGAAGGCCGAGGGCCTCTGGAACATGTTCATGCCGCCGAGCGAGCATGAGGATGACGAATTCCGCGGCGCGGGATTGAGCAACCTCGAATACGCGCTGCTGTCGGAAGAGATGGGCCGCATCACCTGGGCGTCCGAAGTCTTCAATTGTTCCGCGCCCGACACCGGCAACATGGAAGTGTTCATCCGCTACGGCTCCAAGGAGCAGAAGCGCAAATGGCTGCGTCCGTTGATGGACGGGGAGATCCGCTCCGCCTTCCTGATGACGGAACCGGCGGTGGCCTCGTCCGACGCCACCAACATCGAGACCCGCATCGAGAAGGACGGCGACCACTACGTCATCAACGGCCGCAAATGGTGGTCGTCCGGCGTCGGCGATCCCCGCTGCAAGATCGCGATCCTGATGGGCAAGACCGATTTCAATGCCGCCAAGCACCAGCAGCAGTCGCAGATCCTGGTTCCGCTCGACACGCCCGGCATCAAGGTCGAGAAGATGCTCCCGGTGTTCGGCTTCGACGACGCGCCGCACGGCCACGCCCAGGTACTGCTCGAGAACGTGCGCGTGCCGAAGGAGAACATCCTGCTCGGCGAAGGCCGCGGCTTCGAGATCGCGCAGGGACGCCTCGGACCGGGCCGTATTCACCACTGCATGCGCACCATCGGCAAGGCCGAGGAGGCATTGGAGAAGATGGTGAAGCGGCTCTCCTCGCGCACCGCCTTCGGCAAGAGGATCGTCGAACATTCGGTGTGGGAGCAGCGCATCGGTGAAGCCCGTACCAACATCGAGATGACGCGGCTGCTCTGCCTCAAGGCCGCCGACATGATGGACAAGGTCGGCAACAAGACCGCGCAGGCCGAGATCGCCATGATCAAGGTCGCAGCCCCCAACATGGCGCTGAAGATCATCGACGAAGCGATCCAGGCGTTTGGCGGCGCGGGCGTTTCGGACGACGCCGGCCTTGCCAAGGACTACGCTCACATCCGCACGCTGCGTCTCGCCGACGGTCCGGACGAGGTGCACAATCGCGCCATTGCAAGGCTCGAAGTTCGGAAGTATGCCAATTCTCCCAAGCATTGATGACGGCGGAGAGCGCGAGCGTGCTCTCCTCATCGTCATTCCGGGGCGATGCGCAAGCATCGAACCCGGAATCTCGAGATTCCGGGTTCGCGCTTTGCGCGCCCCGGAATGACGGACAAAGAAAAAAGAGGGAGCGTCATCGTGGCTGACGGCGTCAGGAAAGACGAAGAGTTCTCGGGCACCAAGCCGGTCGAGGAGCGTCATCGCTTCGACGAGCTGCGGCTCGAAGCGTGGATGCGCGACAACGTCGAAGGCTTCGAGGGTCCGCTGGTCGTGCTGCAGTTCAAGGGCGGCCAGTCCAACCCGACCTACCGGCTCAACACGCCGAAGCGCTCCTACGTGATGCGCAGAAAACCGTTCGGCAAATTGCTGCCCTCGGCGCATGCGGTCGATCGCGAATATCGCGTCATTGCAGCGCTTGGAAAGCAGGGGTTTCCGGTCGCGCACGCCTATGCGCTATGCCAGGACGACGGCATCATCGGCGCCGCCTTCTACATCATGTCGATGGAGGAGGGCCGCGTATTCTGGGATCCGACGCTGCCGAGCCAGGACAACGACGCGCGGCGCAAGATCTTCACCAGCAAGATCGAGACGCTGGCGAAGCTGCACATGTACGATCCCATCGCGATCGGCCTTGGTGATTTCGGCAAGCCCGGGAATTACTTCGCGCGCCAGATCGACCGCTGGACCAAGCAGTATCGGGCGTCCGAGACCCAGCACATTCCGGAATTCGAGAAGGTCGCCGAATGGCTGCCCAAGACTGTGCCGGAGCAGGCGCGCGTCTCGATCGTCCACGGCGACTACCGCCTCGACAACATGATTTTCCACGCGACGGAACCGCGCGTGCAGGCCGTGCTGGACTGGGAGCTGTCGACGCTCGGCGATCCCATGGCCGACTTCACTTATCTCCTGATGCAGTGGATCATGCCGGGCCTCGAAGGCGCCGACCTCAAGGCTCTCAACATCCCGAGCGTGGAGGAAGCCGCGCAGATCTATTGCAACGTCACCAAGATGACGGTGCCTGATCTCAATTGGTATTTTTCCTACAATCTGTTCCGTCTCGCCGGCATCACGCAGGGAATCGCCGGCCGCGTCCGCGACGGCACCGCCGCCAACGCCAAGGCGCTGGAATCCGCCAAGCGCACCGTGCCGCTGTCGAAGGCGTCATGGGACTACGCGCAGAAGGCGGGCGCGGTGTAGACGAGACAAGGGCGCGGCTGACAACCGCGCTTTTTCGTTGCTTCGCTTCTCGCAGACCAGGACAGCGCCGGCAGCTTGTTCAGCCACCGAGCTTGACCATATCTCCTTTGCACGGAGAACAATCATGGTCCAGCAACTGCGCATTTACGAGATTTTCGAGAAGAACAAGGCCGCATTCCACGCCCGCTTCCGCGATCACGCGGCCCGCATCATGCGAACCAGATACGGCTTCCAGATCGTGGCGATGTGGGAAACGAAATTCGGCGATCGGACAGAGTTCGCCTATTTGCTGGAGTGGCCAGACAAGGCGACCAAGACATCGGCGTGGACGGCTTTCATGGCTGACGCCGAGTGGAGCGAGATCAAGCGTGTGACCCACGCGGAGCACGGCCTGATGGTCGGCCAGATCGAGGATCGCCTGCTGGTGCCGGTGGACTATTCGCCGTCGCGCAGCCTGTCGCACGAATTCGCCTCGGAGCCGCGCGCATGATCGGTTACGCTACCCTTATCACCTATGTCCTGATCGTTCTCGGCTTCGTCTTCGTTCCTGGCCCGGCAACGTTGCTCACCATGGCGCGAGCGGCAAGCTCGGGAACGAGGGTCGGCATCGCCACCGGCGCTGGCATCGCTGCAGGTGACGTGATCCACACCAGCATGGCGATTGTCGGCCTGTCGGCGATCATCGCGACGTCGGCGCTGCTGTTCAGCATCGTCAAATATGTTGGCGCCGGCTTCCTGATCTATCTCGGCGTTCGCGCCATGATCGACAAGGCGCCGATCGCGCTGAACGGCGGTGCGCCGGCCATCAGCGCGCGCCGCGCCTTCCGGCAGGCTGTGCTGACCGAAGTGCTCAATCCGAAGACCGCGCTGTTCTTCCTCGCCTTCCTGCCGCAATTCGTGAGGCCGGAGCACGGTTCGATCACAGTGCAGCTTGCCATCCTCGGCATCGTCTTCGTTCTGCTCGGCCTGCTCAGCACCGTTGTCTTCGCCGTCGGCGCCGGCCGTCTCGGCAATCTCCTGCGCCGTCATCCGGCCGTGGTGAAATGGCAGGGCAAGGTGGTTGGCACCATTTATTGCGCAGTAGGCGTCCGGCTGGCGTTGCAGGAGCGCTAAGGCGCAGCGCGCTCCCGCAGCTCGGATTTGTAGGGCGGATTGGCGCAGCGCAGTCCGCCCTGCGATTTCAATTTTTCGCGCAATGCGAGATCAGTTTCGCCACAAACCCCGCGCATTTCTCCAACTCCGCCACCGCGACGAACTCATCCGGCGTGTGCGCCTGCGCGATCGAGCCAGGGCCGATCACGACCGAGGGGATATCGGCCATGCTGGCGAACAGGCTCGCTTCGGTGCCGAAGGCGACCTTGGCGTGGTCGTTGCGCCCCGCGAGCTGCTTTGCCAGCGTGACGATCGTCGCGTCAGCCGCGGTGTCGAGGGCGGGATAATCGAGGATCTCCTCGAAATCGATGCCGCATTCGGGGCTCTTCGCTTTCATCGCCGGCTCGAGCTCGGCCTTGGCCCAGGCGACGATCGCATCGGTCACCTCCTTGGACTCGGTGATGCCGATGCCGCGGCATTCGAAATCCACGGTGCAGGTGTCCGGCACGATGTTCAGCGCCGCGCCGCCATGCACGATGCTGGTCAGCAGCGTCGTGTGCGGCACGTCGTAGAGACTGTTGCGCTCGGCCTCGCCTGCGAGCTTCACCGCGCGGCGGCGGATCTCGGTGATCATCTCGGCGGCATATTCGATGGCGTTGACGCCATCGGGCGCGATCGAGGAGTGACGGGCGAGGCCGCGGAACGTCGCGCGCACGCCGTGCTTGCCCTTGTGGCCGATGATGACCTTCATCTCGGTCGGCTCGCCGATGAAAGCGCCGAGCGGCCTGACCTTTTTCTTCGCGACCTCGGCGAGCATCGGCCGCACGCCGACGCAGCCGATCTCCTCGTCATAGGAGATCGCCAGATGAATCGGCGTCGTCAGCTTCGCCTCGAGCATTTCCGGCACCATGGCGAGGCACACCGCGACGAACCCCTTCATGTCGGTGGTGCCGCGGCCGTAGAGCTTGCCGTCGCGTTCGACCAGCTTGAACGGATCATGGCTCCAGTCCTGACCGGCGACCGGCACGACATCGGTATGGCCCGACAGCACGAGACCGGGCTTGTCCTCCGGCCCGATCGTCACCCAGAGCGAGGCCTTCTGCCCCGTCTCGTCGGTGATGCGCTCGCCCTTGACGCCGAGGAAAGCGAGGTAGCTCTCGATATGCGCGATCAGAGGCAGATTGGTGCGATCGCTGATGGTGTCGAAGCCGACGAGATCGGCGAGGAGATGGCGGACGCGATCGGCGCGGGAACTCGGAAAGATCGGATTGGGCATTGTCACTTCTTGTCGGAGATTGCAGAGGCTGAGGTTGCTTGCATGAACCATACCAATGTGACGGTCTGTTGGGCAAATGAACTCCTGCTACGAGAGCTTGTGTTGCCTGACGGGCAAGATACCCAACATCTTCGTCAATCCGCACACCTAAAAATATTCCGCTTTACCGAAATTCGGAAACGGCGTATGCGTCGCGCAACCCGGCCCATGGAAGAGGGGCGTATCGCGATCGTCACGACGCGGGCCGGGCGGCGGTGGACGTGGTCACGTCGGCGCGAAGGGTTTTGCAGGGCGGGCGACCGTGAGCGAAACCATCGCGCACACGACCGGTGTGACTGCGTACGGCAAAATCGTGTGGTCCTGGCGCCCGGAGTCTGTGCGTCAAGTCTTGTGGTGATGCGTATGGCCCAACCGGGCCCTCATATCAGCCATCTGCAAGGCGACGGGGGCAATAGTGCATCGCTCCCCGGGGAGATCACGACATAAGCCGTCACCCCACTGCGCAGGGAAGGCCGGATGTTTCGGCTTCACCTGTATGCCGCTGTGCAGCCTCTTGTAGCGCAACCCAAGCACAGTGGACCGCGGGTGCCAGCCGGGCACCCGGCCTTCCCTGCGCCCTCTTTCAGTTGGGGGCGAAGCGACCAGGCAACGCTCGGGCGAAATGAGCCGCGAGGACGCGAAGGTGTGTCTATCGTTGAGCAAAGGTCTCGTGCCCCGGACGCAGCGCAGCGTCTCTTCGACGGTGCGCTGCAGAGCCGGGGCCCATCTATCAATATGCCGTGCGGCCTCCTGGGTCCCGGCTCCGCGCCGCACCGCTACGCGCTGCGTCGCGTCCGGGACACGAGAGAAGCGTCAAACCGGCTTTCCCGTATACGGCATCGACGCCGTGAGGCCGCCGTCCACCGGGAACGCCTGCCCATTCACATACGACGCCTCATCGCTTGCCAGGAACAAACCCATCGCGGCGAGCTCGTGCGGCTGGCCGGGGCGCTTCAGCGGATTGAGCTGGCCGATCTTGTCTTGGGTGCCGCGCTCCTTGGCGCGGTCGAAGATCGGCTTGGTCATGCCGGTCTCGATCAGGCCGGGGCAGACCGCGTTGATGCGCACGCCGGTGCCGGTGAGCGAGTAGGCCGTGGTCTGCACCAGGGAGATCACGCCGGCCTTGCTCGCGGCATAGGGATGTCCGCTCGCGCCGGCCTTGAGGCCAGCGACGGACGCGGTCAGCACGATCGCGCCGGACTGCTGCTTCACCATGTGCGGCATCGCATGCTTCACCGCGAGGAACGGTCCGATCAGATTGACGCGCAGCACTTCCTGCCATTGTTCCACAGTCTGCTCGCCGAGCGGAACGAGCCCGCCGGAGACGCCGGCGTTGGCCCAGATCACATCGAGCCGGCCGTGCGTCTTCACCGCCTTGTCGATGACGGCGGCAACGTCCGTCTCGGAGCCCGCGTCGGCGATCATCGCCTCCGCAACACCACCGGCCTTCTTGACCTCGTCTACGGTCTCCTTCACCGCTTCGGTGCGATCGACGGCGATCAGCTTGGCGCCTTCCCTGGTGAAGAGCAAGGCAGCCGCGCGGCCGATGCCGCTGCCTGCGCCGGTGATGATGACGGATTTGCCTTGCAGGCGGCCCATGCGTTTCTCCCTTTGGCACGCGCGCGGCGCTTGCCGCGCGACGGAATTTCAAACAGAATTTCAAACGGCAAAGTGTCTTGAGACACGTTCGCTACTCACGTACAGCGACATCACACGGGATGGAAGGGCTTCAATGGCAACCGCAGACAAGCCGAATGTGACCACGACGCGCTGGTGGTGGGTTCGTCATGCGCCGGTGCGCAACGACGGCGGCAATATCTACGGGCAGAGCGATCTCGCCTGCGACACCAGCGACACCTACGTGTTCAACGCTGTTGCCAAGGTGCTGCCGCGCAAGGCGGTCTGGTATTCGAGCAATCTGATGCGCACGCATCAGACGGCCGAGGCGATCTGGGAGGCGGGATTTCCAAGACCCGCTACGATGAAATGGGAAGCGGATCTCGCCGAACAGCATCTCGGCGAGTGGCAAGGCACGAGCCGCGCCGCGTTCCTCGCCAGCCGCCCACCGGGCTCAAGCTGGTTTGCCGACATCAACGTGCCAGCGCCCGGCGGTGAAAGTTTTATGGATCTCTACAATCGCACTCGCCGAACCATCGAGCGGATCAATGTCGAAGCCGCAGGGCAGGACGTGATCGCTGTCGCGCATGGCGGCACGATCAAGGCTGCGCTCGGTCTCGCGCTCGACGGCCAGCCGGAGCGGGGCCTGTCCTTCGACATCGACAATTGCTCGGTTACGCGGCTCGATTATTTCGAAGCGTCTGAGCGCAAGGTCTGGCGCCTGCCGATGGTCAATCAGCAGCCGTGGATCGCCGATGATGCGCACGCGGCGATGCATCAGCCGGCGGGGCCGGAAGTCAAGAAGCTCGCTTGAGCGAGCTGTCATTCCAGGACGGTCCGTAGGACCGGACGATGCTTCGCATCGCCACGTAACGACATTGAATACGAAGATCAATCGGGAGAGAAACATGACCTTGTTCGACATGAAGGGCAAAGTTGCCGTTATCACCGGCTCGACGCGCGGCATCGGGCTCGCGATCGCGGAGCGCATGGCCGAGCACGGCGCCAAGGTCGTGATCTCCTCGCGCAAGGCCGACGTGTGCGAAGAGGTGGCGAAGGGCATCAACGACAAGTTCGGGCACAGCACTGCGGTCGCGATCGCCGCCAACATCTCGTCGAAGGAAAATCTGCAAGATCTCGTCGACGAGAGCAATCGGGCCTTCGGCAAGATCGACGTGCTGGTCTGCAACGCCGCGTCGAACCCGTATTACGGTCCGCTCGCCGGCATCTCCGACGATCAGTTCAGGAAGATTCTGGACAACAATATCGTCGCCAACAACTGGCTGATCTCGATGGTGGTGCCGCAGATGATCGAGCGAAAGGATGGCTCGGTCATCATCGTCTCCTCGATCGGTGGCCTGAAGGGGTCGACCATCCTCGGCGCTTACGCAATTTCGAAAGCCGCCGACATGCAGCTCGCGCGCAACCTCGCCTGCGAATATGGCAAGCACAACATCCGCGTGAACTGCATCGCGCCCGGCCTGATCAAGACCGATTTTGCGAAAGCGCTGTGGGACAATCCGGAGAACCTGAAAGCCTCGACCGCGCGCTCGCCGCTCTTGCGCATCGGCATCCCCGACGAGATCGCAGGCGCAGCCGTGTTCCTGGGTTCGAAGGCCGGCGACTTCATGACCGGCCAGACCATGGTGATCGACGGCGGCGCGACGATTAGTTGAGGTGCTGCGCGGGAAGGATTACGCAGCCCGCCTAATAACGGGTGTCATCGCCCGCCCAAAGCAGGCGATCCAGTACGCCGCGGCGGAAGTTGTGTGAACGAACTGCCGCCGCGGAGTACCCGGTCAAGGCCGGGGCATGACACCGAAAATGTGGATGCAGCTACGCGTCTAAGCCTCAATCCACCGCCGCGTAAACCAGATCCCGCACCAAGGTCCGCGTAAAATCGCGTTGTCCCGGGCCCTGGCTCATGAACACCGCGACCAGATCCTCCTTCGGATCGATCCAGAAGAACGTGCCGGCGATGCCGCTCCAGAAATAGGTGCCGACGCTGCCGAGGAAGGGCGCGATACCGGCGTCGCGGCGCACGGCGAAGCCGAGACCGAAGCCGTGGCCGGGCGATAGCAGCGTGCCGTTGGTCATAACGTGCGGCCCGAGGTGATCGGACGCCATCAGCTCCAGTGTCTTGCGGCCGATGATCCTGTTGCCGTCGAGCGTGCCGCCGTTGCGCAGCATCAGCGCGAAGCGGGCATAGTCCATCGTGGTCGAGACCAGACCGCCGCCGCCGGACTCCATCACCGGCTGCTCGAGCATGTTGAACAGCGCGACCTTGTCGCCGGTCCAGGGATCGACTTCGAACGGCTGGGCGAGCCTGTTGGCGTTGGCCTCGGAGGTCGAGAAGCCGGTCTCGGTCATCTGCAGCGGCGCGAGGATGCGCTCGGCGAGGAACTCGCCGAGCGACTTGCCGCTGATGACCTCGATGATGCGTCCGAGAATGTCGGTCGAGCGGCTGTAGTTGAATTCGTCGCCAGGGTGGCAGACCAGCGGGAAACTCGCCACCAGTGCGGCGTGCTCGGCGTTGGTGATCTTGCGGCTGCGGACGCGGGAGTCCTGATAGATCTCGTGCACGGGGCCGCTGCCCTGGTGCTCATACGTCAAACCGGACGTGTGGCGGAGCAGGTCCTGCACCGTCATCGGCCGCTTCGGGGGAACCAGTTCGAGCTTGCCGCCACTGACGAGACCGACTTTCTGGTCGGCGAACTCGGGGATGAACTTGGCGACGGGATCGCCGAGAAGGAGGTGGCCGTCCTCGACCAGCGCCATGGTGCCGACCGAGACGATCGGCTTGGTCATCGAGAAGAGCCGGAAGATCGAATCAAGTGCCATCGGCGTCGCGCCCGCGGGGCTCTGCCTGCCGAGCGCCTCGAACCAGCCGACCTGGCCGCGCCGGGCGATCAGCACGGTGACGCCGGGGACGGTTCCCTTGTCGATCTCGCGCTTGAACGCATCCGACATCGCCTGCAGGCGGGGGCGCGACAAGCCCAGCGTTTCCGGCTTGGCCTCGGGGAGGGGCGGGGTTTTCGACGCGGTTGCGGCTTGGGCGGCTGCGGCAGTCATGGGCACTCCCGGTTGTTCTTGATTATCGGGAACGGAGAGTGGCCCAGAAGCAGCAGTACGAACAAGCGAAGCCAGCGCGCTTCACCCCTGCAATCCGTCCTTGCAATCGGGCCGTCCCCTGTGCTTGAAAGCGCCCTGACTCGTGGCGACGCGGGTCCGTAGGAGTGTAGCTCAATTGGTAGAGCACCGGTCTCCAAAACCGGGGGTCGCAGGTTCGAGCCCTGCCACTCCTGCCAGCGTCGCTTTATCCCATTGATTTAATACCAGCATTGTTGGTGCGACGATCCTCGTTGCGCCCTGCGCGAGACGTTGCGGTGGTCGCCGCGAGCGGAGGGACCACGAAACCATTCCTGCGCGCGGGCGACATGATCCCGAAACAGAGGCCTTCAACAATCGCGGGGGTCGCTAGGGGGTGATCATGAAACGGATCCTGCAAATTCGCCGATTGTAGACCCCTGAAGCGCGGCCTTAGCTCGCGGCGGGCATGAAGGTATCGACGTAACCCTTCCGTTCCTTTTCAACAACGAATGATTTCGGAGGTTCAAATGAAGCTTGGTATTTGGCTATTCGCTCTTGCCATGGTGCTCGGAACCAAGGCGAATGCCGCTGCGACGATCTACGGAAATTATTACGACGAGACGACGTTTGTCAGTTGCGACGTCAATACAGGCTGCCGGGCTTCGTTCTCTCAGACACCGCCCGATAAGCTACTCGAGATCACCAATGTCGCCTGTTACGGCAACTCCGACAAACAGCTTGTGCAATTATTGCTGCAGGTTTCGACCACGGCTGGTGGCTTTGGGTTACAGCGTCGACTTCCTTTGTATTTGCCCCTTCCCTACGTATACAATTCCCTCAACATTGTTTTCTCAACGAACCATCCGGTCCGCTTCCTCGTGGGACAGGGGAGATTTCCCTTCATACAATTTGCGGCGTTCGACAATTTCTCCGTCACAGGCGGCACCTGCCATATCGTCGGGAATCTCATAGCTCCGATCCAGTAGTCGTCAAACGCGCCTGCACCCAGCACCGCGCCGGCCTTGGCGGCTGGCGCCGGTGAGGCACCCGGATTCGAGCGGCGGGTTCGACGCTCGTCTGGTGCTTCATCCGGGGCGGATAAGCCCTTGATCCGGATCGGCTCTCGCGGGGGTACCGCGGAGCCGGGCGGTTCAGGGGCCGGTTGCCCGCACCTTGACCTTTGGCCCCATCCGCAGTAGATACCCGGCACTCGCAGCCGGCCCGTTAGACGCGGATTTCCGGCGCGGCTTTGAAATCCCCCGAACATCAGAGCCCGGTTTTCCGGCTCATCCTTCGAGACAGAGGGTTGGGCCACAGGCGGCTGTTCGGATCCCTGAAATCTTTATTGGCGTCGCAAACGATGGCAGTCAGCCCGTTCAAGTTCTTGCAGGAAGTGCGCTCGGAGACCGCCAAGGTCACCTGGCCGACCCGTCGTGAGACCACGATCACCACCATCATGGTGTTCGTGATGGTCGCCGTGGCCTCGATCTTCTTCTTCGCCGCCGACCAGATCATCCGCTACCTCATCACCTTCCTTTTGGGCATTCACTGATGGCTACAGCAACGGCTCAACTGTCCGACAAGCGCTGGTACATCGTCCACGCCTATTCGAACTTCGAGAAGAAGGTCGCCGAATCGATCCGCGAGCAGGCCAAGCAGCGTGGGCTCGAGGAGCTGTTCGAGCTGGTGCTGGTTCCGACCGAGAAGGTCACGGAGGTGCGCCGCGGCCGCAAGATCGACGCCGAGCGCAAGTTCTTCCCGGGCTACGTGCTGGTGAAGATGAAGCTGACCGACGAGGCGTTTCATCTGATCAAGAACACGCCGAAGGTCACGGGCTTCCTCGGTGCCGAGAACAAACCGATGCCGATCTCGGAGTCCGAGGCCATGCGCATCCTGCACCAGGTGCAGGAGGGCGTGGAACGGCCGAAGGCGTCGGTGTCGTTTGAGATTGGCGAGAACGTGCGCGTGGCTGACGGCCCGTTCGCCTCGTTCTCGGGTGTGGTCGAGGAAATCGACGAAGCGCGCTCGCGCGTGAAGGTCGCGGTGTCGATCTTCGGCCGCGCAACGCCGGTCGAGTTGGAATTCGGTCAGGTCGAAAAGGTCTGACCGGGTCACGCGGGAGGCCGATGAGGCTTCCGGCAAAGAGAGGCCGTGGGAGGGAGAGGGCGGTTGCCAGCCGCATCCGACCCAGACCACGAACCTGAAACCGCCGGCCTTAGCCGGCACAACAGGAGTGATACATGGCAAAGAAAGTGACCGGATACCTGAAGCTTCAGGTCCCGGCCGGTGCGGCGAATCCCTCGCCCCCGATCGGTCCCGCGCTCGGTCAGCGCGGTCTCAACATCATGGAGTTCTGCAAGGCGTTCAACGCCCAGACCCAGAAGGAAGAGAAGAACACCCCGATCCCGGTGATCATCACCATCTATGCGGACCGTTCCTTCACCTTCGAGATGAAGACCCCGCCGATGTCCTTCTTCCTCAAGCAGGCTGCCAAGATCCAGTCCGGCTCGAAGGCGCCGGGCCGTGACAAGGCCGGCAAGGTGACCAAGGCGCAAGTGCGCGAGATCGCCGAGAAGAAGATGAAGGATCTCAATTGCGACACCATCGAATCGGCCATGAAGATGGTCGAGGGCTCCGCTCGCTCGATGGGTCTGGAAGTTGCGGGGTAAGCGGTCATGGCAATCGGAAAGCGTTTGAACAAAGCCCGCGAAGGTGTTGACCGCGAAAAGCTTTACCCGCTCGCGGACGCCATCAAGATGGTCAAGGAACGCGCGAAAGCGAAGTTCGACGAGACCATCGAGGTCGCGATCAATCTCGGCGTCGACCCGCGTCACGCCGACCAGATGGTCCGCGGCGTCGTGACCCTGCCGAACGGTACCGGCCGTACGCTGCGCGTCGGCGTGTTCGCCCGTGGCGCCAAGGCTGACGAAGCCAAGGCCGCAGGTGCCGACGTCGTCGGCGCCGAAGACCTAGTCGAGAAGGTGCAGAACGGCGCGATCGATTTCGACCGCTGCATCGCCACCCCCGACATGATGCCGCTGGTCGGCCGTCTCGG
The DNA here is from genome assembly GCF_053592855.1 of Bradyrhizobium sp. T-1. Lineage (NCBI taxonomy): Bacteria > Pseudomonadati > Pseudomonadota > Alphaproteobacteria > Hyphomicrobiales > Nitrobacteraceae > Bradyrhizobium > Bradyrhizobium sp. T-1. The sequence goes on from NZ_CM132115.1 coordinate 3,495,993, forward strand.
TAAGGTGCTCGGTCCGCGCGGCTTGATGCCGAACCCGAAGATCGGCACCGTGACCATGGACGTCACCGGTGCGGTGAAGGGTGCCAAGGGCGGCTCGGTCGAGTTCCGCGTCGAGAAGGCCGGCATCCTGCAGGCCGGCGTCGGCAAGGCCTCATTCTCCGAGGAGAAGCTGGTCGAGAACATCAAGGCTCTCGCCGATGCTGTCTCGAAGGCGAAGCCGGCCGGCTCCAAGGGCACCTACATCCAGCGCGTTGCGGTGTCTTCGACGATGGGCCCGGGCGTGAAGGTCGAGCCGGGCACCATTCTCGGCTAAGTCTGGAAATTGCATGAGGTGAGGGGCGGAATCGGGCAACCGGTTCCGCCCCTCGTCGTTTGTGGGCGGCACTCACCGGAAACACGAACAATGGCTGACAAGATCCTGATCTATTCGCGCTTTCCCAAGACGATGATGGCGCGCTTCGCCGAGCGGTTCGAACTGCTCGACACCGGTGGCAAGCCCGCGCGCGAGGTGTTTTCGGCGGACGAGCTCGGCGATATCCGCGCCATGCTGACGGCCGGCAGCTCGCCACTCGGTGCGGAGGCGATGGACCTGTTTCCGAAGCTCGGGGCAATCGTCTGCTATGGCACCGGCTATGACGGCGTCGACCTGAAGGCGGCCGCGGCCCGCAACATCGCGGTCGGCCATAGCCCCGGCGCCAACGCGACCTCGGTCGCCGATATCGCGATGACCCTGATGCTGGCGGCGACGCGGCGGATCCTGGTCGCCGACCAATATGTCCGCAGCGGCGATTGGGCGGCGTCAAAGCAATCGCCGATGATGCGCCCGCAGGCCGGCATGCCCGGCCGCCGCATCGGCGTTTACGGCATGGGCGAGATCGGCCGCAAGATCGCGGCGCGCTGCGCCGCTTTCGAGAGCGAGGTCGGCTATTTCAGCCGCAGAAAATACGATCTGCCCTATCAGTATTTCCCGACCCTCGAGGCACTCGCCGACTGGTGCAGCGTGCTGATGATCGCGGTCCGGGCAGGGGCCGAGACCCAGCATGTAGTCAACGCCGACATCCTCAAGCGCCTTGGCGCGGACGGGTATGTCGTCAACATCGCGCGCGGCTCGGTGGTCGACGAGAAAGCCCTGGTCGCAGCGCTCATCGACAAAACCATCGCCGGCGCTGGCCTGGATGTCTACGAGAAGGAACCGCATGCTCCCGACGCGCTGACGGGGCTGCCGAACGTGGTCTTCGCCCCCCATCTCGGCGGCCACACCCTCGAATCGCACGTTGCCATGCAGAGCTGCGTGCTGGCCAACCTGACCGCGTTTTTCGCGGGAAGGTCGCTGCCTTACGGGGTCAAATTGGCCTGAATCGGCCCTTGTCGGGCCACCTCAAGCCCGGCCGGCAACGGATTGGAACTGGTGTGAATTTTGCTCTTGGCAAGCCGGCAGAGAGCGGTTAAAGAACCGCCTCCGGACGTGCCGGCCTTGGCTGGCGCGTCCGTGCACGCATTCCGAAAACCCGACACGCAGGAGATCATTCCTTCTCAGGACGTCCGCAAGGATTTGCCCGAAAAGGAAGGAAAATCCATCGGTCGGCTGGGGTGCGGGCAGAGGTCAGGCGGTTCGCCGGCTGGCCTTGTCCTGTCCAAGACTGCAGGCGCCCGCGGGAAGCTTCGATTTCCCAAAGGCTTAATCGCATGGCCTGCATAGACGGGTGAAGACCGGATTTCACTTCGCCTTCCACCTTAAGGGGTGGTTGCGGAACGGGTCTGGTTCGGACCTCGACACGCCGTGGGCCCCAACGGGTTCCCGGAGGGCAGGCTTTGAATTGTCGTCTTGCCCGGCGTGTCCGATGGGTTTTGGCCCTGAGGTTCAGGTTTGGGTGGGACGATGGGTGCAACCCGGCGGTCCCGCTTTTCGCGATGACCGCCAACCGGAAAGAGCTTGCTGTGGAACGAGCGGCAAAAAAGGAAGCGGTCGAACAGCTCAACGGGGTCTTCAAGACCACGAGCGTCGCGGTCGTTGCTCAATATTCCGGCCTTACCGTCGCCCAGATGCAGAAGCTGCGCCAGCAGATGAAGCAGGCGGGTGCCTCGGTAAAGGTCTCGAAGAACCGTCTCGCCAAAATTGCTCTTGAAGGCACTGACGTCGTTGCCATCGGCCCCATGCTGAAGGGACCGACCGTGATCGCCACTTCGAACGATCCGGTAGCGGCGCCAAAGGTCGCCATCGAATTCGCCAAGGCGAACGAAAAGTTCGTCATCGTCGGCGGCTCGATGGGGAAGACCGTCCTGAATGTCGACGGCGTGAAGGCGCTTGCCTCGCTGCCGTCGCTTGATGAACTGCGCGGCAAGATCGTCGGCCTGCTTGTGGCCCCGGCGACCAAGCTCGCTCAGCTCGCCAACGCGCCCGCGGGCAAGCTCGCGCGCGTCATCCAGGCTCATGCCTCAAAGGGCGAAGCGGCCTGACGCCCTTCGCAAAACTCAAACCCGAACCAGACTTACACTCAAGGAAACTGAACAATGGCTGACTTGCAGAAGATCGTTGACGACCTCTCGAGCCTCACCGTGCTCGAGGCTGCCGAACTCGCGAAGCTCCTCGAAGAGAAGTGGGGCGTTTCGGCTGCCGCGGCTGTCGCCGTGGCCGGCCCGGCCGCTGGCGGTGGCGCTGCTGCCCCGGCGGAAGAGAAGACCGAGTTCACGGTCGTTCTCGCCTCGGCTGGCGACAAGAAGATCGAGGTCATCAAGGAAGTCCGCGCCATCACCGGCCTGGGCCTGAAGGAAGCAAAGGACCTCGTCGAGGGCGCGCCGAAGCCTGTCAAGGAAGGCGTGAACAAGGAAGAGGCCGACAAGATCAAGGTGCAGCTCGAGAAGGCTGGCGCCAAGGTCGAGCTCAAGTAAGCAACGCTTACTGGCCGGATCCCAGGCGAGCCTCGCGCGAGCCTGGGGTCTTGGTCCATCCCTCAAAAGGGTGGGCCAGATGCAAAAGGCGTGCGACGGAACGTCCCGACGCAGGCCGAACACGAAAAAGTGTGGGGATTTGAGGGTTTACCCCTCGAATCTGCACTATTGTCGCCCCATATCGGTTCGGCAGCACGAAAGCGCGGTGGGCAGGGATGCCGGATTTCCCTGTAAGCCGTTGGGAGAGCAGGCTATTTCGGGCTTTTGCAGTCCGTGAAGACGATCGTTGTGACGGGCGGGCGCGCACCAGCGCCCCGCGCGTCGTTTTGCGTTTTGAAGGTCTGAAGAACAGATTCAGGACATTCCCCGCCTGAAACTGAGTCTCCGGCCCCCAAAGCGGGTTCGAAAAATTCAACCCGGGGAGCGGCGGCAGCCGCGTTCCGGACGGTTCGCCCAGAGCGGGCGACGAAAATGAGAGGCCACGATGGCGCAGCAGACATTCACCGGTCGCAAACGCGTTCGCAAGTTCTTCGGACACATCAAGGAAGTCGCCGAGATGCCGAACCTCATCGAGGTTCAAAAGGCGTCTTATGATCAGTTCCTGATGGTCGACGAACCCGCAGGTGGGCGCCTCGACGAGGGCCTGCAGGCTGTGTTCCGCTCCGTGTTCCCGATCTCTGACTTCTCGGGCACCTCGATGCTGGAATTCGTCCGCTACGAGTTCGAGCAGCCGAAGTATGACGTCGACGAGTGCCGCCAGCGCGGCATGACTTTCGCGGCTCCGCTCAAGGTGACGCTGCGCCTCATCGTGTTCGATATCGACGAGGAAACCGGCGCGAAGTCGGTCAAGGACATCAAGGAGCAGGACGTCTACATGGGCGACATTCCGCTCATGACGATGAACGGCACCTTCATCGTGAACGGCACCGAGCGCGTCATCGTCTCGCAGATGCACCGTTCGCCCGGCGTGTTCTTCGATCACGACAAGGGCAAGACCCATTCGTCGGGCAAGCTGCTGTTTGCGGCGCGCGTGATCCCGTATCGCGGTTCCTGGCTCGACATCGAGTTCGACGCCAAGGACATCGTCTATGCGCGTATCGACCGTCGCCGCAAGATTCCGGTGACGTCGCTGATGTTCGCCCTCGGCCTCGACGGCGAGGCGATCCTGTCCACGTTCTACAAGAAGATTCTCTACAAGCGGACCAAGGAAGGCTGGCGCGTCCCGTTCGACGCCAACCGTTTCCGCGGCTATTCGACCATCAACGACCTGATCGATGCCGATACCGGCAAGGTCGTGCTCGAGGCCGGCAAGAAGCTCACCGTCCGTGCCGCCCGCCAGCTCCAGGAGAAGGGGCTCAAGGCGCTGCGCCTGTCGGATGAGGAGCTCGTCGGCAACTACCTCGCCGAAGACCTCGTCAACCCGAAGACGGGTGAGATCCATGCCGAAGCCGGTGAGGAAATCACTGACAAGTCGATGAAGGCCCTCAACGAGCACGGCTACAAGGAACTGCCGCTGCTCGACATCGACCACGTCAATGTCGGCGCCTACATCCGCAACACGCTCTCGGCCGACAAGAACATGACGCGTGAAGACGCGCTGTTCGACATCTACCGCGTGATGCGCCCGGGCGAGCCGCCGACGCTGGATTCGGCGCAGGCGATGTTCCAGTCGCTGTTCTTCGACGCCGAGCGTTACGACCTCTCCGCGGTCGGCCGCGTCAAGATGAACATGCGCCTCGACCTCGACGCGCCCGACACCCAGCGCACGCTGCGCAAGGAAGACATCCTTTGCGTCATCAAGACGCTGGTGGATCTGCGCGACGGCAAGGGCGAGATCGACGACATCGACCATCTCGGCAACCGCCGTGTGCGCTCGGTCGGCGAGCTCATGGAGAACCAGTACCGGATCGGCCTCCTGCGCATGGAGCGCGCGATCAAGGAGCGCATGTCCTCGGTCGACATCGACACGGTCATGCCGCAGGACCTGATCAACGCGAAGCCGGCGGCTGCCGCCGTGCGCGAGTTCTTCGGCTCCTCGCAGCTCTCGCAGTTCATGGACCAGACCAACCCGCTGTCGGAAATCACCCACAAGCGTCGTCTCTCGGCGCTTGGACCGGGCGGTCTGACCCGCGAGCGCGCCGGCTTCGAAGTGCGCGACGTGCATCCGACGCATTACGGCCGCATCTGCCCGATCGAGACGCCGGAAGGTCCGAACATCGGCCTGATCAACTCGCTCGCCACCTTCGCGCGCGTCAACAAGTACGGTTTCGTCGAGACGCCGTATCGCAAGGTCAAGGACGGCCGCGTCACCGACGAGGTCGTGTACCTCTCGGCGATGGAGGAAGGCCGCTATTCCGTCGCGCAGGCCAACGTGCCGGTCGACGCCAAGGGCCGCTTCACCGAAGACCTGGTGGTCTGCCGCGCGAGCGGCACCCGCGACGTCGTGCCGATGACGCCCGACAAGGTCGACTACATGGACGTGTCGCCGAAGCAGCTCGTTTCGGTCGCCGCGGCCCTGATCCCGTTCCTCGAGAACGACGACGCCAACCGCGCGCTGATGGGCTCGAACATGCAGCGCCAGGCGGTGCCGCTGGTTCGCGCCGAGGCGCCGTTCGTCGGCACCGGCATGGAAGGCGTGGTTGCGCGTGACTCGGGTGCTGCGATCGCGGCGCGCCGTTCGGGCGTGATCGACCAGATCGACGCGACCCGCGTCGTTATCCGCGCCACCGAAGATCTCGATCCGACCAAGTCGGGCGTCGATATCTACCGGCTGATGAAGTACCAGCGCTCCAACCAGTCGACCTGCATCAACCAGCGTCCGCTGGTGAAGGTCGGCGACATCGTCAAGAAGGGCGACATCATCGCAGACGGTCCGTCGACCGATCTCGGCGAGCTCGCGCTCGGCCGGAATGTGCTCGTCGCGTTCATGCCGTGGAACGGCTACAACTTCGAAGACTCGATCCTGCTCTCCGAGCGGATCGTGAAGGAAGACGTGTTTACCTCGATCCACATCGAGGAGTTCGAGGTGATGGCCCGCGACACCAAGCTCGGGCCCGAGGAAATCACCCGCGACATTCCGAACGTCTCGGAAGAAGCGCTGAAGAACCTCGACGAAGCCGGTATCGTCTACATCGGCGCGGAAGTGCGCGCCGGCGACATCCTGGTCGGCAAGATCACGCCGAAGGGCGAAAGCCCGATGACGCCGGAAGAAAAGCTTCTGCGCGCCATCTTCGGCGAGAAGGCCTCCGACGTTCGCGACACCTCGCTGCGCGTTCCCCCGGGCGTGCAGGGCACGATCGTCGAAGTCCGCGTGTTCAACCGCCACGGCGTCGACAAGGACGAGCGTGCGCTGGCGATCGAGCGGGAAGAGATCGAGCGTCTGGCCAAGGACCGCGACGACGAGCAGGCGATCCTGGACCGCAACGTCTACAACCGTCTTGCCGAGCTCCTCGAGGGGCGGCAGGGCATCGCCGGCCCGAAGGGCTTCAAGAAGGACACCAAGATCACCCGTGCGGTGCTCGAGGAGTATCCGAAGTCGCAGTGGTGGCTGTTCGCCTCGCCGAACGACAAGCTGATGGCCGAGATCGAGGCCATGCGGAAGCAGTACGACGAGTCGAAGAAGGGGCTCGAGCAGCGCTTCCTCGACAAGGTCGAGAAGCTTCAGCGCGGTGACGAATTGCCGCCCGGCGTGATGAAGATGGTCAAGGTCTTCGTCGCGGTGAAGCGCAAGATCCAGCCCGGCGACAAGATGGCCGGCCGTCACGGCAACAAGGGCGTGGTGTCGAAGATCGTGCCGATCGAGGACATGCCGTTCCTCGAGGACGGTACGCATGCCGACATCGTGCTCAATCCGCTCGGCGTGCCTTCGCGCATGAACGTCGGACAGATCCTCGAGACCCATCTCGGCTGGGCCTGCGCCGGCCTCGGCAAGCGTATCGGCCAGACGGTCGATGCTTACTTGTCGAAGCAGGACATCAAGCCGCTGAAGGAAACCTTGAAGAAGGTCTACGGCGAGGACGAGACGATCAAGACGCTCAACGACAACGAGCTGCTCGAACTCGGCCACAATCTCAGCCGCGGCGTGCCGATCGCGACGCCGGTGTTCGATGGTGCCAAGGAGACCGACATCGAGGAGATGCTGAAGCTCGCGGGTCTCGACGCTTCGGGTCAGTCGACCGTCTATGACGGCCGCACCGGCGATGCCTTCGATCGCAAGGTGACGGTGGGCTACATCTACATGCTCAAGCTGCACCATCTCGTCGACGACAAGATCCACGCGCGTTCGATCGGTCCGTACTCGCTCGTCACCCAGCAGCCGCTGGGCGGCAAGGCGCAGTTCGGCGGCCAGCGCTTCGGCGAAATGGAGGTGTGGGCGCTCGAAGCTTACGGCGCGGCCTACACGCTCCAGGAAATGCTGACCGTGAAGTCGGACGACGTCGCCGGCCGTACCAAGGTGTACGAGGCGATCGTGCGCGGCGACGACACCTTCGAGGCCGGTATTCCGGAATCGTTCAACGTGCTGGTCAAGGAAATGCGCTCGCTCGGCCTCAACGTCGACCTGCACAATTCCAAGATGGGTCCGGCGCCGACGTCGGAAGCGGCCGAGTAACGCGACCTTTCATGCCCGGCCTTCGCGGCCGGGCATTGGCGCCCCTCCCGATGCCTTGAGGGCAGGGCGCCCCGCTCGAGTGATTTTCGAATTTGCGGCCGGAGGCGACCGGTACGCGAGGAGAAGACGATGAACCAAGAAATTATGAATCTCTTTAACCCGACGACGCCGGCTCAGGTCTTCGACCAGATCCGGATTTCGATCGCGTCCCCGGAGAAGATTCTGTCCTGGTCCTACGGCGAGATCAAGAAGCCGGAGACCATCAACTACCGTACCTTCAAGCCCGAGCGCGACGGCCTGTTCTGCGCCCGCATCTTCGGGCCGATCAAGGATTACGAGTGCTTGTGCGGCAAGTACAAGCGCATGAAGTACAAGGGCATCATCTGCGAGAAGTGCTCGGTCGAAGTCACGCTCTCGCGGGTCCGGCGCGAGCGCATGGGCCATATCGAGCTCGCGGCTCCGGTCGCCCACATCTGGTTCCTGAAGTCGCTGCCGTCGCGCATCGGCTTGCTGCTCGACATGACGCTGAAGGATCTCGAGCGGATCCTCTACTTCGAATATTACGTCGTGCTGGAGCCGGGCCTGACCGCGCTGAAGGACCGTCAGCTGCTGTCGGAAGACGAGTACCTGAAGGCGCAGGACGAGTACGGCCAGGATTCCTTCACCGCCATGATCGGCGCGGAAGCGATCCGCGAGCTGCTCAAGGGCATGGACCTCGAGAAGCTCGAAGTGTCTTTGCGTGCCGAGATGCAGGAGACCGACTCCGACATCAAGCACAAGAAGCTCGCCAAGCGCCTGAAGATCGTCGAGGCCTTCCGCCACTCCGGCAACAAGCCGGAATGGATGATCCTGACCGTCGTTCCCGTGATCCCGCCGGACCTGCGTCCGCTGGTGCCGCTGGACGGCGGCCGCTTCGCGACCTCCGACCTCAACGACCTCTACCGCCGCGTCATCAACCGCAACAACCGCTTGAAGCGGCTGATGGAGCTGCGCGCGCCCGACATCATCATCCGCAACGAGAAGCGCATGCTTCAGGAAGCGGTCGATGCGCTGTTCGACAACGGCCGCCGCGGCCGCGTCATCACGGGTGCCAACAAGCGCCCGCTGAAGTCGCTCGCCGACATGCTGAAGGGCAAGCAGGGCCGCTTCCGCCAGAACCTGCTCGGCAAGCGCGTCGACTATTCGGGCCGTTCGGTGATCGTGGTCGGTCCCGAACTGCGCCTGCATCAGTGCGGCCTGCCGAAGAAGATGGCGCTCGAGCTGTTCAAGCCGTTCATCTACTCGCGTCTTGACGCCAAGGGCCTCTCCACCACCGTGAAGCAGGCGAAGAAGCTGGTCGAGAAGGAGCGGCCCGAGGTCTGGGACATCCTGGACGAGGTGATCCGCGAGCATCCCGTGCTGCTCAACCGCGCGCCGACGCTGCATCGTCTGGGCATCCAGGCGTTCGAGCCGGTGCTGATCGAGGGCAAGGCGATCCAGCTTCACCCGCTGGTCTGCTCGGCGTTCAACGCCGACTTCGACGGCGACCAGATGGCCGTTCACGTCCCGCTGTCGCTGGAAGCGCAGCTGGAAGCGCGCGTGCTGATGATGTCGACCAACAACATCCTGCATCCCGCGAACGGCCAGCCGATCATCGTGCCGTCGCAGGACATCGTGCTCGGTCTCTACTACGTCTCGATCATGCGCGAAGGCCTGCCCGGCGAGGGCAAGCTGTTCGGCGACATGGCCGAGCTCGAGCACGCCCTGCACGCGAAGGTCATCCACCTCCACACCAAGATCAAGTACCGGTGGGAAGGCATGGACGAGACCGGCAAGGTCTCCAAGCGCTGGATCGAGACCACCGCGGGGCGCGTCATGCTCGGCAATCTGCTGCCGAAGAACCCGCGGATTTCGTACGAGATCATCAACAAGCTGATGACCAAGCGCGAGATTTCGGGCGTCATCGACCAGGTCTACCGTCACTGCGGCCAGAAGGAGACGGTGATCTTCTGCGACCGCATCATGGCGCTCGGCTTCTACAACGCGTTCAAGGCCGGCATCTCGTTCGGCAAGGACGACATGGTCGTGCCGCACGGCAAGTGGAAGATCGTCGATACCACCCGTACGCTGGCGAAGGATTTCGAGCAGCAGTACAACGACGGTCTGATCACGCACGGCGAGAAGTACAACAAGGTCGTCGACGCCTGGTCGAAGGCCACGGAAGAAATCGCCAAGGCGATGATGAAGGAGATCTCCGCCACCAAGAAGACGGCGGCCGGAGCTGATGCCGACATCAACTCGATCTACATGATGGCTCACTCCGGTGCCCGCGGTTCGCCGGCCCAGATGCGCCAGCTCGCCGGCATGCGCGGCCTGATGGCCAAGCCGTCGGGTGAGATCATCGAGACGCCGATCATCTCGAACTTCAAGGAAGGCCTCTCGGTTCTCGAGTACTTCAACTCGACCCACGGCGCCCGTAAGGGTCTCGCGGACACCGCGTTGAAGACCGCGAACTCCGGCTACCTGACCCGTCGTCTGGTCGACGTCGCGCAGGATTGCATCATCACGCAGTCCGACTGCGGCACCAAGCTCGGCATCAAGATGCGCGCCATCGTCGATGCCGGCACCGTGGTCGCTTCGCTCGGTTCGCGCATCCTCGGACGCACGGCCTGCGACGACATTCGTGACAGCTCGGGCAAGGTGATCATCAAGCGCGACACGCTGATGGAAGAAAGCCACCTGGACGCCATCCAGCAGGGTGGTGTGCAGGAGGTGAAGATCCGCTCGGCGCTGACCTGCGAGCTCGTCAACGGCATCTGCGGCAAGTGCTACGGTCGCGATCTCGCCCGCGGCACGCCGGTCAACCACGGCGAAGCGGTCGGCGTCATCGCGGCGCAGTCGATCGGCGAGCCGGGCACCCAGCTCACCATGCGCACCTTCCACATCGGCGGTGCGGCGCAGCTCAACGAGCAGTCTTTCGTCGAAGCCAATTTCGACGGCAAGATCGTGATCCGGAACAAGGCCATCGCCCGCAACAGCGAAGGTCATCTGGTCGCGATGGTGCGCAACATGGTGGTGGCGGTCGTCGATGCCGACGGCACCGAGCGTGCGACGCACCGTGTCCAGTACGGTTCGCGCCTGCACGTCGACGAAGGCGACATGGTCAAGCGTGGCCAGCGCATCGTCGAATGGGACCCGTACACCCGTCCGCTTCTCACTGAGGTGGAAGGCACCATCGGCTTCGAGGATCTGGTCGAAGGCCAGTCGATCTCGGAAACGCTGGACGAGGCCACCGGTATCGCCAAGCGCGTGGTCATCGATTGGCGCTCGACCCGCGGCGGCTCGGACCTGCGTCCGGCCATCGTGGTGAAGGGCAAGGACGGCAAGGTGCTCAAGCTCGCCCGCGGTGGCGACGCTCGCTACATGCTGTCGGTCGACGCCATTCTCTCGGTCGACGTCGGAGCCAAGGTCAACCCGGGTGACATTCTCGCCCGCGTCTCGACCGAAAGCGCCAAGACGCGTGACATCACCGGCGGTCTGCCGCGGGTGGCGGAACTGTTCGAGGCACGGCGTCCGAAGGATGCGGCGATCATCGCCGAAATCGCGGGCACCATCCGGTTTGGGCGCGACTACAAGAACAAGCGTCGCATCTCGATCGAGCCGATGGACAAGACCGACGAGCCGCGCGAGTACCTGATCCCGAAGGGCAAGCACATCCACCTTCAGGACGGCGACGTCGTCGAAAAGGGCGACTTCATCGTGGAAGGCAACCCGGCGCCGCACGACATTCTCGCGGTCAAGGGCATCGAAGAGCTCGCGGCCTATCTGGTCAACGAGATCCAGGAGGTCTACCGGCTCCAGGGCGTGCTCATCAACGACAAGCACATCGAGGTGATTGTCCGTCAGATGCTCCAGAAGGTGGAAGTCACCGACCAGGGCGACACGGACATGATCTCCGGCGAGCAGGTCGACAAGATCGAGTTCGACGCGCTGAACGAGAAGGCCAAGGAAGAGGGCAAGAAGCCCGCCACGGGGACGCCGGTTCTGCTCGGCATCACCAAGGCGAGCCTGCAGACCCGCTCCTTCTTCTCGGCGGCCTCGTTCCAGGAGACCACCCGCGTCCTCACGGAAGCGGCGGTCAACGGCAAGGTCGATCCACTCGAAGGCCTCAAGGAGAACGTCATCGTCGGCCGGCTGATCCCGGCGGGCACCGGCGCCTCCATGGCCAAGATCCGCGAAGTCGCGATGAAGCGCGACAAGCTGATTCTCGACGAGCGCGAGAAGCAGGCGGCGGTCGTGTCGCCGGCGCCGGAAGCCGAGCTTCCTGCGCTGCCGCCGGCGGAATGATGGTTCATCCGTAGGAATACCGAGGACAACGAAAAGGCCGGCGAAAGCCGGCCTTTTTGCTGCTTTGATTACCTGTTGCGATGCGGGATCAACCTTTGTTCATCTTCCCTTCAGTCAGAAAAGCGCTTCTGCTAGGGGAGCTTAGACCGGTGGTCCCGTGACGGGGGCAGGGCCGGAGACCACGGAACTGATATGCTTGATCTCGCAATCGTAGGCGGCGGCCCCGGCGGGCTGATGAGCGCCTGGTACCTGAAGCGTAAGCTCGGCGACCTCTGCCGCATCACCATCTACGAAGCGTCCGACCGGCTTGGCGGCAAGATCGTCACGCGCAAATTCGATTCCGCCCCGGCGATGTACGAGGCCGGCGTTGCCGAGATCTACGACTACTCGATGACGGGTCCCGATCCGCTGCGCGAGCTGATCCAGCATTTCGGACTTCAGACCATTCCGATGGACGCCGAGCAGGTGCACCTTGGCGGCGAACTGCTGAACGACGTCCCCGGCATGCGCCGCAAATACGGCGCCAAGACCGCGGCTGCGATCGAGGCCTTCCGCAAGCGCTGTGCCGAAGCGATGTCGCCAATCGAATATTACGAGGGCGTCGGCGCGCACGACAACGAGAACCCCTGGGCCTACAAGACCGCCGAGCAGGTGCTCGACGAGGAGGTCGAGGACGAGACCGCAAAGCGTTTCTTCAAGGTGATGGCGCGCTCGGACATCGCAACCGAGAGCCACAACACCAACGGCCTCAACGCGCTCAAGAACTATCTGATGGATGTCGACGGCTATATCGGCCTCTATTCCATCCAGAACGGCAACGAGCAGCTGATCGAATGCCTGCAGTCGGAGGTCAATGCCGACATCCAGCTCAATCATCGCGTCCTCGCGGTCGGCAAGGCGGCGACCGGCCGCTATCAACTCAAGATGATGAACGGGAAGGGACCGGAGACGCGCGACTTCGATCTCGTGCTGGTCTGCCTGCCGCATTCCTGGCTCTCCACGATGGGGTGGGAAGGCGAGCAGCTGCGCAAGTCGATGGTCAAGCACGTCGCCTATTTCGACCGTCCCGCGCACTACCTGCGCGTTTCGATCCTGTTCGACTCCCCGTTCTGGGGCGACAAGATTCCTGGCGCCTGGTTCATGTCGGAAGCATTCGGCGGCTGCTGCGTCTACAACGAGGGCGCACGCCATGACGTCGGCAAGCACGGCGTCCTGAACTGGCTCATCCCCGGCTCCGATGCGCTGGCCTTCGCCAATCTGTCGGACCAGGAGCTGATCGACGCCGCACTGAAATCGCTGCCGGCCTCGCTCGGCAATGCGCGTGCGCATTTCATGGAAGGCAAGATCCACCGCTGGCTGTCGTCGGTGAACGCGATCCCGGGCGGTCTGCCGGTGCGCGACGTCATGACCAATCACCGGCCCGAGCCGAAGGAGCATCCCGGCATCGTCGTGGTCGGCGATTATCTGTTCGACTCCACGCTGAACGGCCTGCTCGACTCCTCGGATGCGGCGACCGACATTATCCTGACCGAGATGATGCGGCTGCGCCGCGAGCGCGCGCAGGAGGACGGCGAGCCGATCTCCGACAAGATCGACCGCGACTATTTCGATAATTATCGCGGCCTCGGGCCCTATAGCGAGGCGTGGAGCCACTTCACCGATCCCGACTATCTGACCAGGCTGATCGGCATCGTCTGGGGCAAGGCGAGAGGTGCCAAGCTCCTGGTTGCAGGCTCTGCCAGTGGCGAACTGGTCGGCGCGCTGCGTGAGCGCGGCATCGATGCCTGGGGCATCGAGAACAACCGCGCCATTCATGCCAAGACGCCGAAGGCGCTGAAGAAGTACAACAAGCTCGGTTCGATCACCGACATGCCGTTCAAGGATGGCGCGTTCGACTACGTGTTCGAGACCAGCCTCTGCCATGTGGCCCCGAAGCAGGTGGTCCGCGCGATCCGTGAGTTGAACCGCGTGGTCAAGACCGGCCTCGTGTTCGGCTCGATCACCTCGGACATGGCATCAGCCGTGATCGACCGCTATGATCTGCTGCGCGGGGTCAAGAAGCTCGGCACCTGGTGGGAATGGTCTGAACTGTTCTTCGGCAATGGTTTCGATCTGTCGATGCACCGCAAGGACTGCACCGACGCGCTCTGGACCGCGACGCTCGCCGCCAACAAGGGGCCGGGGCAGTGGTATGCCGACGCCGACAGCCTGCGCTATTCCTTCTTCGACAAGGTCGAGGACGAAGACGACGACTAGAATCACAGGGCGGATGAATTCGCCAATTGTTTTGCCGAATTCATCCTGATCGCATAGAATCGGTGTCATAGCGGCGCTCCGCTATTTCCCTGCTTTCTCTGCGGTCATGCCGGCCGTCAGCATCGGTTGGTTTCATGGCGTCCAAGCCCCTCTCTCCCGACAAACAGAAGCTCGCCGCGCAAGAGGCAGCCGAGCTCGAGGACAAGCTTGCCGCCGGTCACGAGCCCGAGTCGGAAGACGACGCGGACGACGAAGACGAGGACGACGAGCTCGAACTTGACGACGATGATGACGAGGATCTCGTCGTCTTTACCGCCCGGGAAGCCGCCGGCGCGCTTGCGACCATCCTAGGCTTCGTCAAGCCGTTCCTGTCCAATTACAAGCGCATCCTGGGCTATGTGGCGTTCGGCGTTCTGGTCGAGACGCTGTTCAACGTCATCATGCCGCTCAGCCTCAAGTTCCTCATCGACGATGCGCTCGGCGAGGAGGATTTCCAGGCGCTGTACAAGATCCTCGGCGTGCTCGCGGTCGCCGGCATCTTCACCTCGATCGTCGCGGTCTGGTACGAGCGCTGGGACGCGCGGCTGGCGGCCTGCGTCATCTCCGACGTCCGCAAGCGCCTGTTCGAGCACGTCCAGGACCTGCCGGCGGCCTATTTCGGGCGCACCAAGCGCGGCGAGATCCTGTCGCGCTTCTCGGTCGACCTCTCGGCCTTCGAAGGCTCGGTCAAGACCTTTGCCAACAGTGCCGCGCTGCCGTTCCTGGAGTTGATCGCCGGCATCATCCTGATGCTGTTCCTGAACTGGCAGCTCGCGGTGGTCGCGCTGCTGGTGTTTCCGATCACGCTGATCGGCCCGCGCATCCTGACGCCGAAGGCGGTGCAGGCCAATTACGAGCAGAAGCTCAACGAAAGCGCGCTGCTCGGCATGGTGCAGGAGAACGTGGCGGCGCAGGCCGTGATCAAGGCGTTCAGCCTGCAGCGCAAGATGTTCGGCTTCTTCAACTTCCGCAACGACGAGACCCGCAACAGGATTGCGGCCGCCGGGTTCCTGTCGACGATGGTGGAACGGACGGTCACCATCTCGGTGCTGCTGCTGCACCTCGTCGTGCTTGCGATCGGTGCCTATCTGGCGACCAAGGGCCAGATCACCATCGGCACCTTCGTCACCTTCGAGAGCGCGTTCTGGGAGGTCTCCTACAACATCGCCCACGTGATGCACTTCATTCCGGTGTCGATTTCCTCGGCCGCTGCGATCCGCCACATCCAGGAGTTGCTTGACGAGCCGACGCGGGGCGCCGATCGCCCCGGCGCGCCCGATCTGCCGCGCATCACCAACGACATCACCTTCGACCACGTGACGTTCCAGTACGAGGGCGGCCAGACGCCGGTGCTGGACAATCTCAGCCTCAAGCTCAATGTCGGCAAGAGCATCGCCATCGTCGGTCCCTCCGGCTCCGGCAAGAGCACGCTGCTCAATCTGATCCTGCGGCTCTACGTGCCGGACGAGGGGCGTGTCACCATCGATGGTGTCGACGTCCGCAAGGTAACGCTGGATTCGCTGCGCCGGAGCATGGCAGTGGTGTTCCAGGAGAACATGTTGTTCAACATGTCGATCCGCGAGAACATCCGGCTCGGCAAGGAGGGTGCGACTGACGAGGAGGTGGAGGACGCTGCCAAGAAGGCGGAGATCCACCGCTACATCATGAGCCTGCCGCAACGCTACGACACCCCGGTCGGCGAGCGTGGCGATACGCTTTCGGGCGGCCAGCGCCAGCGCCTCGCGATCGCGCGCGCGATCATCCGCAATCCCTCCGTGCTGCTGCTCGATGAAGCCACCTCGGCGCTCGACCAGACCACGGAGGCCGCGATCAACCGCACCTTGCTCAAGGTCGCCAAGGGCCGCACCATGATCTGGTCGACACACCGCCTGACGTCGGTGGTCGAGATGGACGAGATCATCGTGATTTCAGGGGGCAGGGCGATCGAGCGCGGCTCGCATGCCGAGCTGCTCGCCAGGAACGGCACCTATCGCAAGCTGTGGAACGACCAGATCCATCAGCCCCACGGCGCGGCCGCTCAGGCCGACGACGATAGCGACGATGACGAAGACGATGAGGATGACCTCGACGAGGATGATGAGGACGAGGACGACGAGGAGTGACCGAGGAAGTTCGGCTCGAGATGGAACGCGCCTCCGAGCCTCCGCAATAATCCCTGGGTCGACCACGCCATGAAGCGCGCCCAGCGCTGTGCGGTCCAGTAGGGGTTCGTCGCAACCGAAACCGAGCGGAAGTCGAAGGCTTTGGCTGCCGCCCATTGGTCGCAGGCCCGCTTGACCGGATCGGCGTAGAAGGCGGCGATCTTGCCCGTATCCATCCCGTCGGACGCAAGCCATTGCGGGATGTGGACATTGCAGAGCCGCTCGACGTCGGTGAACACCTTGTCGCAGCCGGTGCCGGCAACGGGGCAGGAGGTCGCGAAAGCGTCGCCCGCCAGCACCACGCCCGGTTGGTGACTGGAGTCGTTCACATAGAGATCGACCGGGCGGATCTTCATCTCGCCGATGATGTCGAACGGACCGGTGATGCGCTTGAGCCGGGGCAGGGCGGCGTTCAACGTCTCGGCCGGCGCACGGCGAAATTCGCGCAGCCAGGGATCGTCGAAGCCGCGATACACGAACAGATTGGCCCGCATCCGGGTGCCGACCGGAAACAGCGAGATGTAGGGGATGCGGTCGCTTGGATGCTCCGAGAAATAGGTCAGGGCCGGGAAGTCGAACGAATTCCGCCCGGCCGGCACCACGTCGAAGCCGATCGAGATCGAATGGCAGGCGCTGATGACGGTTCGCTTGATACCAAGCTGGTGGCGCAGGCCGACGTTCAGGCCGTTGGCGAGCACGACCAGACGGGCTGAGATCGTCTCGTCGTTGCCGAGCGCGATTCTCTGCCGCTCGGTGCTGGTCTCGACCGACACCGCCTTGCTCCAGATTCGCTCGATTGTGTCGGGAATCTCGTCGCGGATCGCGTTAACCAGGGAATCGTAGAGGATGTTGAACTGCCGGCTTGGCGCCTTGTCGAGGAGATGACCGAAGCGCGCGATCCAGTTCTCGCCGGAGAAAGTCGCACGGCGCAGGACTGAGTCGGCGATTCCCGTGCGCTGGAATCGCTCGACTTGCCCATGACCGCTGAGTTTCTCGACGCGAAAATCGGCTGGATAGGCCTCGTGCGGGTCGATCAGCACCGCCGAAATGCCGGCGCGCCCGAGCATCGCGGCGGCCGTTGATCCGGCGAGTCCCCCGCCGATGATGGCAATGTCGGTGTACCGCATGGCGCCTGTCTCTGCCGAAGGCGGCAGATTGACGCATCAACAGGAAAAAAAGCCTTAGCATTGGTTATAAAAGTATATTTCACCCGGATATAAACCGGTCTAGGGCTAGCGGAACCTGCGCTTCCTTCCCATATCCGGGGCGCGCAGTGAGGGCGCCAAGCGGGCGATTTCCCAAGGTGCGAGAAGCGCTTTGTGACTGTCGTTTCGCCTTGACTTGATCGATTCTCACTTATAGAAAGCGCCTCACTTAACGACAGGCGGTGAGCATTGCCAACGTCGGAACGGGCCACCCGTTGATCCTCAGGGATCGCAAAACGGGCACCAACCTCGACGAATGCCGCTCAAACGCTGTCGATAATAGCTAGGCAATGCCAGTGCGATTTTAGGTCTCTCGAGCCTGTTCTCGTGAGACCGAATTCGGATGCATGACCTCAGTGCGCGGGCCGCGGCTTTACGCTGATCGGCCTCAATACTGCGGTCCTCTGTGGCGTCGAAGCGCTTTCCACTCAGCGATGGGCGGTTGGCGCGATTTCGCTTTGTGTGGATTGTTCTGCGCAGGGCGGGCCCCGGCGAGCGGGTAGCTCGAAAGAATTTGCGGTCCCAATGGGCCGCGGCAAGACAGCAGACCCGCAAGGGGTTGCGATAACAAAGGGTAAGGCCAGGATGCCGACGATCAACCAGCTGATCGCTCAACCGCGTGAAGTGCAGAAGTCGCGCAAGAAGGTGCCGGCGCTGCAGCAGTCGCCACAGAAGCGTGGTGTTTGCACCCGCGTCTATACGACGACCCCGAAGAAGCCGAACTCGGCGCTTCGTAAGGTCGCCAAGGTGCGCCTGACCAACGGTTTCGAGGTGATCGGTTACATCCCCGGTGAAGGCCATAACCTCCAGGAGCACTCGGTGGTCATGATCCGCGGCGGTCGCGTCAAGGACTTGCCCGGCGTGCGCTACCACATCCTCCGCGGCGTACTGGATACCCAGGGCGTCAAGAACCGTAAGCAGCGTCGTTCGAAGTACGGCGCCAAGCGTCCGAAGTAAGCGGGAACCAGCTCAATGTCTCGTCGCCACTCAGCGGAAAAGCGCGAAGTTCTTCCCGATCCGAAGTTCGGGAACATCGTCGTCACGAAGTTCATGAACTCGGTGATGTACGCCGGCAAGAAGTCGGTCGCCGAAGGCATCGTCTACGGTGCGTTCGGGCTCATCGAAAGCAAGACCAAGCAGAACCCGCTCGGCGTGTTCGAGCAGGCGCTCGAGAACGTCATGCCGACGATCGAAGTGCGCTCCCGCCGCGTCGGTGGTGCGACCTACCAGGTCCCGGTCGAAGTTCGCTCGACCCGCCGTCAGGCGCTGGGCATCCGCTGGCTGATCTCGGCGGCGCGCGAGCGTAACGAGAAGACGATGACGGAGCGGCTTTCGGCCGAGCTCCTGGATGCATCGAACAACCGTGGCAACGCCGTCAAGAAGCGCGAAGACGTGCACCGGATGGCGGAAGCCAACCGCGCCTTCTCGCACTATCGCTGGTAACGGCGAAACACGGAATCTAAGGAACAGCCCATGCCTCGCGTTCATGCCATAGAGAATTACCGCAACTTCGGTATCATGGCGCATATCGATGCCGGCAAGACCACGACGACCGAGCGCATCCTCTATTACACCGGCAAGAGCCACAAGATCGGCGAAGTGCACGAAGGTGCCGCGACGATGGACTGGATGGAGCAGGAGCAGGAGCGTGGCATCACGATCACCTCGGCTGCGACCACCGCGTTCTGGGCCGGCAAGCGCCTGAACATCATCGACACCCCTGGCCACGTCGACTTCACCATCGAAGTCGAGCGTTCGCTGCGCGTGCTCGACGGCGCCGTCTGCGTGCTCGACTCGAACCAGGGCGTTGAGCCCCAGACCGAGACCGTTTGGCGCCAGGGCGACAAGTACAAGGTTCCGCGCATCGTCTTCGCCAACAAGATGGACAAGACCGGCGCCGACTTCTTCAAGTGTCTGGCCGACATCGTTGATCGCCTTGGTGCCAAGCCGATTGCGATCCAGCTTCCGATCGGCGCCGAGAACAACTTCAAGGGTCTCGTTGACCTCGTGAAGATGCAGGGCATCATCTGGAACGATGAATCGCTCGGCGCGAAGTTCGACTATGTCGATATTCCCGAAGATCTGGTCGAGCAGGCCAAGGAATACCGCGAGAAGATGGTGGAAGCCGCCGTCGAGCTCGACGACGATGCCATGGCTGCCTATCTCGACGGCAAGGAGCCGGACGAAGAGACGCTGAAGCGACTGATCCGCAAGGCGGTGCTCACCGGCGCGTTCTATCCCGTGCTGTGCGGTTCGGCCTTCAAGAACAAGGGCGTGCAGCCGCTGCTCGACGCCGTCGTCGACTATCTGCCGTCGCCGATCGACGTGCCTGCGATCAAGGGCACCGACGACCGCGGCAACGAGGTCGTGCGCAAGGCCGATGACAAGGAGCCGCTCGCGCTGCTCGCGTTCAAGATCATGGACGACCCGTTCGTCGGCACCATCACCTTCTGCCGCATCTACTCCGGCGTCCTGCAGAGCGGCACCGGCGTCGTGAACTCGACCCGCGAGAAGAAGGAGCGCATCGGGCGCATGCTGCTGATGCATGCGAACAACCGCGAAGACATCAAGGAAGCCTATGCCGGCGACATCGTCGCGCTGGCCGGCCTGAAGGAAGCGCGCACCGGTGACACGCTGTGCGACCCCGACAAGCAGGTGATCCTGGAAAAGATGGAATTCCCCGAGCCGGTCATCGAGATCGCGATCGAGCCGAAGTCCAAGGCCGACCAGGAAAAGCTGGGCGTGGCGCTGGCGAAGCTCGCTGCGGAGGATCCGTCCTTCCGCGTGTCGACCGACCAGGAGTCCGGCCAGACCATCCTCAAGGGCATGGGCGAACTCCATCTCGACATCAAGGTCGACATTCTCAAGCGTACCTACAAGGTCGATGCCAACATCGGCGCGCCGCAGGTTGCGTTCCGTGAGCGTGTCACCAAGAAGGCCGAGGTCAAGTACACCCACAAGAAGCAGACCGGCGGTACCGGTCAGTTCGCCGAAGTGTCGATCGTCGTCGAGCCGAACGAGCCCGGCAAGGGTTACGAGTTCGAGTCGAAGATCGTCGGCGGCGCGGTGCCGAAGGAATACATCCCCGGCGTCGAAAAGGGCCTCAACAGTGTGATGAGCTCTGGCGTGGTCGCGGGCTTCCCCGTGGTCGACGTCAAGGTGCAGCTCGTCGACGGCAAGTATCACGACGTCGACTCGTCGGCGCTCGCCTTCGAAATCGCATCGCGCGCGGCTTTCCGCGAGGCGCTGCAGAAGGGCAAGTCCGTCCTGCTCGAGCCGATCATGAAGGTCGAGGTGGTGACCCCGGAAGACTACACCGGTTCGGTCATTGGCGATCTGAATTCCCGGCGCGGTCAGATCCAGGGGCAGGACATGCGCGGCAACGCCAACGTCATCAACGCGATGGTGCCGCTCATGAACATGTTTGGTTACGTGAACAACCTGCGCTCGATGAGCCAGGGGCGCGCGACCTTCACCATGCAGTTCGATCACTACGCAGAAGCGCCGGCTAACGTGTCGGCAGAAGTCCAAAAGAAGTTTGCCTGATTGTCGTCGGTCTAAAGCTGACGATTGAACGGAGAGTCAAATGGCCAAAGCAAAGTTTGAACGTAACAAGCCGCACTGCAACATCGGCACCATCGGTCACGTCGACCATGGCAAGACGTCGCTGACCGCGGCGATCACCAAGGTTCTCGCCGAAGCCGGCGGTGCGACGTTCACCGCGTACGACCAGATCGACAAGGCGCCGGAAGAGAAGGCGCGCGGCATCACCATCTCGACCGCGCACGTCGAGTACGAGACGCCGAACCGCCACTACGCCCACGTCGACTGCCCCGGCCACGCCGACTACGTGAAGAACATGATCACCGGCGCCGCCCAGATGGACGGTGCGATCCTGGTCGTGTCGGCCGCCGACGGCCCGATGCCGCAGACCCGCGAGCACATCCTGCTCGCCCGCCAGGTCGGCGTGCCCGCGCTGGTCGTGTTCCTCAACAAGTGCGACATGGTCGACGATCCGGAACTGCTCGAGCTCGTCGAGCTCGAAGTCCGCGAGCTGCTCTCGAAGTACGACTTCCCGGGCGACAAGATCCCGATCATCAAGGGTTCGGCGCTCGCCGCTCTCGAAGACTCGGACAAGAAGCTCGGCCACGACGCCATCATCGAGCTGATGAAGAACGTCGACAGCTACATCCCGCAGCCGGAGCGTCCGATCGACCAGCCGTTCCTGATGCCGGTTGAAGACGTGTTCTCGATCTCGGGCCGCGGCACCGTCGTGACCGGCCGTGTCGAGCGCGGCATCGTCAAGGTCGGCGAGGAAATCGAGATCGTCGGTCTCCGCGCCACCCAGAAGACCACCGTCACCGGCGTCGAAATGTTCCGCAAGCTGCTCGATCAGGGCCAGGCCGGCGACAACATCGGTGCGCTGCTCCGCGGCACCAAGCGTGAAGACGTCGAGCGCGGCCAGGTGCTGTGCAAGCCGGGTTCGGTCAAGCCGCACACCAAGTTCAAGGCTGAGGCTTACATCCTCACCAAGGAAGAGGGCGGTCGCCACACCCCGTTCTTCACCAACTACCGTCCGCAGTTCTACTTCCGCACCACCGACGTGACCGGTGTCGTGCATCTGCCGGAAGGTACCGAGATGGTGATGCCGGGCGACAACATCGCGATGGAAGTGCACCTGATCGTGCCGATCGCGATGGAAGAGAAGCTCCGCTTCGCGATCCGCGAAGGTGGCCGCACCGTCGGCGCCGGCGTCGTCGCTTCGATCATCGAGTAATTACGAGAATAGGGATCGGCGAGTAGCGAATGGTGACATTCGCTATTCGCTATTCGCCACCCAACGAAGAGAGACCACGGCAATGAACGGCCAAAATATTCGCATCCGTCTCAAAGCGTTCGACCATCGTATCCTCGATACGTCGACCCGCGAGATCGTGAACACGGCGAAGCGCACCGGTGCGCAGGTCCGCGGACCCATTCCGCTGCCCACCCGCATCGAGAAGTTCACCGTCAACCGTTCGCCCCACGTCGACAAGAAGAGCCGCGAACAGTTCGAGATGCGCACCCACAAGCGTCTGCTCGACATCGTCGATCCGACCCCGCAGACCGTCGATGCTTTGATGAAGCTCGACCTGGCCGCCGGTGTCGACGTCGAGATCAAGCTCTAAGATTTTTGGATCACGTTCGCACCTAGCGGACAGAAAGAACAGGAAGCACGCCGATGCGCTCCGGAGTGATCGCACAAAAGGTCGGGATGACGCGGGTCTTTACAGAGGCCGGCGAACATATCCCCGTGACCGTGCTGAAGCTCGGCAATTGCCAGGTCGTAGGCCACCGCACTGAAGAGAAGAACGGTTATGTCGCGCTCCAGCTTGGTTCTGGCAGCCGCAAGACCGTGTACATGCCCAAGGCAGAGCGCGGCCAGTTCGCGGTCGCCAAGGTCGAGCCGAAGCGGCAGGTCGAGGAATTCCGCGTCTCCGCGGATGCCATGATCCCCGTGGGCGCCGAGATCCTGGCCGACCACTTCGTCGTCGGCCAGTTCGTCGACGTCACCGGCACCTCGGTGGGTAAGGGCTTCGCCGGCGGTATGAAGCGCTGGAACTTCGGCGGTCTGCGCGCCACGCACGGTGTGTCGGTCTCGCACCGTTCGATCGGTTCGACCGGTGGTCGTCAGGACCCCGGCAAGACCTGGAAGAACAAGAAGATGCCCGGCCACATGGGTGTCGACCGCATCACCACGCTCAACCTCCGCGTCGTTCAGCTCGACGTCGAGCGTGGCCTGATCCTCGTCGAAGGCGCCGTTCCCGGCTCCAAGGGCGGCTGGATCCGTGTGCGCGACGCCGTCAAGAAGCCGCTGCCGAAGGATGCTCCGAAGCCCGGCAAGTTCAAGGTTGCGGGCGGCGAAGCCGAGGCTGCGGCCCAGCAAGAGGGTGCGTGAGATGGAATTGAAGGTCACCACCCTCGAGGGCAAGGAAGCGGGCTCGGTCCAGCTCTCCGACGCCATTTTCGGCCTTGAGCCGCGCCAGGACATCATTGCGCGTTGCGTGCAGTGGCAGCTCAACAAGCGTCAGGCCGGCACTCACAAGGCCAAGGGGCGCGCCGAGATCTGGCGCACCGGCAAGAAGATGTACAAGCAGAAGGGCACCGGCGGTGCTCGTCACGGCTCGGCCCGCGTGCCGCAGTTCCGCGGCGGCGGTCGTGCCTTCGGTCCGGTCGTGCGTTCGCACGCCACCGACTTGCCGAAGAAGGTCCGTGCGCTCGCTCTGAAGCATGCGCTCTCGGCCAAGGCCAAGGACGGCGATCTGCTCGTGATCGACAAGGCCGCGCTGGAAGCCGCGAAGACCAAGGCGCTGCTCGGTCACTTCTCGGGCCTCGGTCTGACCAACGCGCTGATCATCGACGGCGCCGAGCTCAACAACGGCTTTGCCGCTGCAGCCCGCAACATCCCGAACATGGACGTGCTGCCGATCCAGGGCATCAACGTCTATGACATCCTGCGCCGTCAGAAGCTCGTTCTGACCAAGGCCGCCATCGATGCGCTGGAGGCGCGCTTCAAATGACGAAGAACATCGAGGCCCGCCACTACGACGTGATCGTCGCCCCGGTCGTCACCGAAAAGGCGACGCTGGCGTCCGAGCACAACAAGGTTCTGTTCAAGGTGGCCGCGAAGGCGACCAAGCCGCAGATCAAGGAAGCGATCGAGAAGCTGTTTGACGTCAAGGTCAAGAGCGTCAACACGCTGGTCCGCAAGGGCAAGACCAAGGTCTTCCGCGGCAATCTCGGCTCGCAGTCGAACACCAAGCGCGCGATCGTGACCCTCGAAGAGGGTCATCGGATCGACGTGACCACCGGTCTGTAAGGTCGCACGACGATGGCACTGAAGAAATTCAATCCCACGACACCGGGCCAGCGCCAGCTGGTCATGGTCGATCGTTCAGCCCTCTACAAGGGCAAGCCGGTCAAGGCGCTCACCGAAGGCAAGCACTCCTCGGGTGGTCGCAACAACACCGGTCGCATCACCGTGCGCTTCCGCGGCGGCGGTCACAAGCAGACGCTGCGCATCGTCGACTTCAAGCGCGACAAGGTCGACGCGCCCGCGACCGTCGAGCGGCTGGAATACGATCCGAACCGCACCGCGTTCATCGCGCTGGTCAAGTATGAAGACGGCACTCAGGCCTATATCCTGGCGCCGCAACGCTTGGCGGTCGGCGATTCGGTGGTGGCCGGCAACTATGTCGACGTGAAGCCGGGCAACGTCATGCCGCTCGGCAACATGCCGGTCGGCACGATCATCCACAACATCGAGGTCAAGATCGGGAAGGGCGGCCAGCTCGCCCGTTCCGCCGGTACCTACGCCCAGCTCGTCGGTCGCGACCAGGACTACGTCATCATCCGTCTGAACTCGGGTGAGCAGCGGTTGGTGCACGGACGGTGCCGCGGCACGATCGGTGCGGTGTCGAACCCGGACCACATGAACACCTCGATCGGCAAGGCCGGCCGCAACCGTTGGTTGGGCCGTAAGCCGCATAACCGCGGCGTTTCGATGAACCCGATCGACCATCCGCACGGCGGTGGTGAAGGTCGTACCTCGGGCGGTCGCCACCCGGTCACCCCGTGGGGCAAGCCGACCAAGGGCAAGAAGACCCGCTCCAACAAGTCGACCAACAAATTCATTCTCCTAAGCCGCCACAAGCGGAAGAAGTAAGGAACGACGGACATGGTTCGTTCAGTCTGGAAAGGCCCGTTCGTCGAGGGTTCTCTGCTCAAGAAGGCAGATGCCGCGCGCGCGTCCGGCCGTCACGACGTCATCAAGATCTGGAGCCGTCGCTCGACGATCCTGCCGCAGTTCGTCGGCCTGACCTTCGGCGTCTACAACGGTCAGAAGCACGTGCCGGTGGCCGTCAACGAGGAAATGGTCGGTCACAAGTTCGGCGAGTTCTCGCCGACCCGGACCTTCCATGGCCACTCCGGCGACAAGAAAGCCAAGAAGGCTTGAGGATTAAACGATGAGCAAACCTAAGCGCGAACGGAGCCTCGCCGAGAACGAGGCCAAGGCGGTCGCCCGGATGCTGCGGGTGAGCCCGCAGAAGCTCAACCTGGTCGCCCAGCTCATTCGCGGCCGGAAGGCTTCCGCTGCGCTCGCCGACCTGCAGTTTTCGCGCAAGCGGATCGCGGTTGACGTGAAGAAGTGCCTGGAATCGGCTATCGCCAATGCCGAGAACAACCATGACCTCGACGTCGACGATCTCGTCGTGGCGCAGGCCTTCGTCGGCAACGGCCTCGTGATGAAGCGCTTTGCCGCCCGCGGCCGCGGCCGCTCGGGCCGTGTCTACAAACCATTTTCGCAGCTGACGATCATTGTTCGTCAGGTCGAAGCCGAAGCAGCAGCGGCTTAAGGGTCGCAGGAGAAAACGATGGGTCAAAAGATCAATCCGATCGGTCTGCGTCTCGGCATCAACCGGACCTGGGATTCCCGCTGGTTCGCCGGCAAGCAGGAATACGGCAAGCTGCTGCACGAGGACGTCAAGATTCGCGAGATCCTGCACAAGGAGCTCAAGCAGGCGGCCGTCGCCCGCATCGTGATCGAGCGTCCGCACAAGAAGTGCCGCGTCACCATTCACTCGGCTCGTCCGGGCGTGGTGATCGGCAAGAAGGGCGCCGACATCGACAAGCTTCGCAAGAAGGTCGCGGACATCACCTCGTCCGACGTCGTCATCAACATCGTCGAAATCCGCAAGCCGGAGCTCGATGCGACGCTGGTGGCCGAGTCGATCGCGCAGCAGCTGGAGCGCCGCGTGGCGTTCCGCCGTGCCATGAAGCGCGCCGTGCAGTCGGCGATGCGTCTCGGCGCGGAAGGCATCCGCATCAACTGCTCGGGTCGTCTGGGCGGTGCGGAAATCGCGCGCATGGAGTGGTACCGCGAAGGTCGCGTGCCGCTGCACACGCTGCGCGCCGACATCGACTACGGCGTTGCGACCGCGTTCACGACCTTCGGCACCTGCGGCGTCAAGGTCTGGATCTTCAAGGGCGAGATCCTCGAGCACGATCCGATGGCCCAGGACAAGAGAATGGCCGAAGGCGAGACGGGTGGCAGCGGTGATCGTGGTGGCCGTGGGCGCCGCGACAATGCTGCAGCCTAAAGCCGCACAGGAATTTGAGGGCTTAAAGCCATGATGCAACCTAAGAAAACGAAGTTCCGGAAGGCGCATAAGGGCCGCATCCACGGCGTCGCGTCTTCGGGCGCGACGTTGGCGTTCGGCCAGTTCGGCCTGAAGGCGACCGAGCCTGAGCGCGTCACCGCGCGCCAGATCGAAGCCGCCCGCCGCGCGCTGACCCGCCACATGAAGCGCGCCGGCCGCGTCTGGATCCGCGTGTTCCCCGACGTTCCGGTGTCGAAGAAGCCGGCCGAAGTCCGCATGGGCTCCGGCAAGGGTTCGCCGGAACTGTGGGTGGCCCGCATCAAGCCGGGCCGGGTGCTGTTCGAGATCGACGGCGTCAACACCCAGACGGCGCGTGAGGCGCTGACGCTGGCGGCCGCCAAGCTGCCGATCAAGACGCGCTTCGTCGAGCGCATTGCGGAGTAATGGCCATGGCCCAGATGAAGATCGAAGACATCCGCGCGATGAGCCCCGACCAGCAGGACGACGCCGTCCTGAACCTGAAGAAGGAGCGCTTCAACCTGCGCTTCCAGCGTGCCACCGGGCAGCTCGAGAACACCTCGCGCCTGCGCGAGGCCCGTCGTGACATCGCCCGGATCAAGACCGTCGCCGCTCAAGCGCGCGCGAAGAAGAAGTAAGGGGCTAACGGATATGCCGAAACGTACTTTGCAAGGCGTGGTCGTCAGCGACAAGACTGCCAAGACCGTCGTGGTGCGCGTCGATCGCCGCTTCACGCACCCGATCTACAAGAAGACGATCCGCCGTTCGAAGAACTACCACGCGCACGACGAGAACAACGAGTTCAAGCCGGGCGACATGGTGTGGATCGAGGAATCGAAGCCGATTTCGAAGTTGAAGTCCTGGATCGTGATCCGGGGCGAGCACAAGAAAACCGCCTGATCTGTTGGCCTTGGCCGACTGACTTCAGGGAAATGTTGAGCGCCGGCTAGGCTGGCGCAAAGAGAAAGAGGACGAGGTGCATCAATGATTCAGATGCAGACCAACCTCGACGTGGCCGACAATTCTGGCGCACGCCGTGTCATGTGTATCAAGGTGCTCGGGGGCTCCAAGCGCCGCTATGCCACGATCGGCGACATCATTGTCGTCTCGATCAAGGAAGCCATTCCGCGTGGCAAGGTGAAGAAGGGCGACGTGATGAAGGCCGTCGTGGTGCGTGTCCGCAAGGACATCCGCCGCGCCGACGGTTCGGTCATCCGCTTCGACCGCAACGCCGCCGTCCTGATCAATAATCAGTCCGAGCCGGTCGGCACCCGTATCTTCGGGCCCGTGCCGCGCGAGCTGCGCGCCAAGAACCACATGAAGATCATCTCGCTCGCGCCGGAGGTGCTGTGATGGCTGCGAAGATCCGCAAGGGCGACAAGGTCGTCGTGCTGACCGGTCGCGACAAGGGCCGCACTGGCGAAGTGTTCGAAGTTCGCCCCGACGCCGGCACGGCGCTCGTGCGCGGCATCAACATGGTCAAGCGTCATCAGAAGCAGACGCAGGCCCAGGAGGGCGGCATCATCTCGAAAGAGGCGCCGATCCAACTGTCCAATATCGCGTATGTCGGCAAGGACGGAAAGCCGACCCGCGTCGGATTCAAGATTCTGGCGGACGGCAAGAAGGTCCGCATCGCCAAGAGCTCGGGAGCTGAGATCGATGGCTGAGGCCGCTTACACCCCGCGCCTGCGCGCGGAATACGACGCGAAGATCCGCACGGCCATGACCGAGAAATTCGGTTATGAGAACGTGATGCAGGTTCCGCGCCTCGACAAGATCGTGCTGAACATGGGCGTTGGCGATTCGGTCAACGACCGCAAGAAGGCCGAGACCGCCGCTGCCGAGCTGACCCAGATCGCCGGCCAGAAGGCGATCGTGACCTATTCGCGTATCGCGATCGCGACCTTCAAGCTGCGTGAGAACCAGCCGATCGGCTGCAAGGTCACGCTGCGCAAGGCCCGCATGTACGAGTTCCTGGATCGCCTGGTGACGGTCGCGCTGCCGCGCGTCCGCGACTTCCGCGGCCTGAACCCGAAGAGCTTTGACGGCCGCGGCAACTACTCGCTCGGCATCAAGGAGCACATCATTTTCCCCGAGATCGACTTCGACAAGGTCACGGAAGCCCGCGGTATGGACATCACCGTCTGCACCACGGCCAAGACCGACGAAGAGGCGAGGGCCTTGTTGACCGCTTTCAATTTCCCGTTCCGGCAGTGAGACGCTGACCTAAAGCCTCTCAAACGCGGATACCCAGGAGCCAAGCATGGCAAAGAAGAGTTCAGTCGAGAAGAACAACCGGCGCAAGCGGATGGTGAAGAATGCCGCCCCGAAGCGCGAGCGCCTGAAGGCGATCATCGCCGACAAGACGCTGCCGATGGAGGAGCGGTTCGCCGCGACCCTGAAGCTCGCGGAAATGCCGCGGAATTCGTCGGCCACCCGCATCCGTCTGCGTTGCGAGCTGTCGGGCCGCCCGCGCTCGAACTACCGCAAGAACAAGCTGTCCCGTATCGCGCTACGCGACCTTGGCTCCAAGGGCATGGTCCCGGGCCTCGTGAAGTCGAGCTGGTAAGGAGGGTCGTTTAGATGTCTACGCACGATCCAATCAGCGATCTGATCACCCGCATCCGCAACGCGCAGATGCGTTCCAAGACCAAGGTGTCCACGCCCGGCTCGAAGATGCGCGAGAACGTGCTCGAAGTGCTGAAGAGCGAGGGCTACATCCGCGGTTACGCGACGCTCGAGCACTCCTCGGGCCGCAGCGAGATCGAGATCGAGCTGAAGTATTTCGACGGCGAGCCCGTCATCCGCGAGATCGAACGTGTCTCCAAGCCCGGGCGTCGCGTTTACGCCTCGGTGAAGAACCTGCCGCGGGTCAATAACGGACTCGGTATTTCGGTGTTGTCGACGCCGAAGGGGATCATGGCCGACCACAGTGCGCGTGAAGCGAACGTGGGCGGTGAAGTCCTCTTCACGGTGTTCTGAGAAGGATTTTTGATCCATGTCACGTGTTGGCAAAAGGCCTGTGGCGGTGCCGTCCGGTGTGACCGCGACCGTCGATGGGCAGACCGTCAAGATGAAGGGGCCGAAGGGCCAGCTTCAGTTCGTCGTCCATGACGATGTCGAGGTGAAGCTCGAGAGCGGCCAGATCAAGGTCAAGCCGCGGGCTGAGACCAATCGCGCGCGGGCGCTGTACGGCACCGCTCGCGCCCAGGTCGCGAATCTGGTCGAAGGCGTCACCAAGGGCTTCGAGAAGAAGCTTGAAATCACCGGCGTCGGTTACCGCGCCGCGATGCAGGGCAAGAACCTGCAACTCGCGCTCGGTTACAGCCACGACGTGGTCTATGCGATCCCGGAAGGGATCACGATTACCGTGCCGAAGCCGACCGAGATCACGGTGACGGGCAGCGACATTCAGCGCGTCGGCCAGGTCGCCGCCGAGATTCGCTCCTATCGTCCGCCGGAGCCCTACAAGGGCAAGGGCGTGAAGTATGTTGGCGAATTCATCTTCCGCAAGGAAGGCAAGAAGAAGTAACGGAGCCGGTCATGTCCAAAGCCAAGGTTACCAATGCCCGGCGCAAGCGGAGTGTGCGGCTGAAGCTGCGCCGCTCCGGTGGCGGTCGTCCGCGTCTGTCGGTGTTCCGCTCGTCCAAGCACATCTACGCTCAGGTCATCGACGACCTGAAGGGCGAGACGCTGGCCTCTGCCTCGTCGCTCGAGAAGTCGATGCGCGACGGCGGCAAGACCGGCGCCGATATCGATGCGGCGAAGGCGGTCGGCAAGCTGCTGGCCGAGCGCGCCGCCGAGAAGGGCGTCAAGGAAGTCGTGTTCGATCGCGGCAGCTACCTCTACCACGGGCGCGTCAAGGCTCTTGCCGACGCAGCGCGTGAGAGCGGGCTGAGCTTCTAACAGAATTTGAGGATTGAGGCGCAAGCCTCTGAAGGATTGGAAAAATGGCAGAACGCGAACAACGTGGTGGACGCGATCAACGCGGCGGCGGCGGACGTGAACGCAGGGAGCGCGAGGAGCGCGACAGCGAGTTCGTCGACAAGCTGGTGCACATCAATCGCGTCGCCAAGGTCGTCAAGGGCGGTAAACGCTTCGGTTTCGCTGCGCTGGTCGTGATCGGCGATCAGAAGGGCCGTGCCGGCTTTGGTCACGGCAAGGCGCGCGAAGTGCCGGAAGCCATCCGCAAGGCCACCGAATCCGCCAAGCGCAACCTGACCCGCGTGTCGCTGCGTGAGGGCCGTACGCTGCATCACGACATCGCCGGCCGTCATGGCGCGGGCCGTGTCTACCTGCGTGCAGCTCCGGCCGGTACCGGCATCATCGCCGGCGGTCCGATGCGCGCCGTGTTCGAGACGCTCGGCGTCCAGGACGTGGTGGCGAAGTCGATCGGCTCGTCGAACCCATACAACATGGTTCGCGCGACCTTCGATGCGCTCAAGCACCAGGACAGCCCGCGTTCGGTCGCGGCACGCCGCAACATCAAGGTGTCCACCCTTCAGGGTCGTCGCGTCGGCGGCGATGCCGAGGCGGCTGCGGACTAACCAACGCTTTTCGGAGTAGACCACGATGGCCAAGGACGCCGCTAAGTCCGCAAAGACGATCAAGCTTGAGCAGACCGGCAGCGCAATTCGCCGCCATCACTCGCAGCGCTCGACGCTGATCGGGCTCAAGCTCAACAAGATCGGCCGCACCAGCGAACTGCCGGATACCCCGGCGGTCCGCGGCATGATCGAAAAGGTTCACCATCTCGTTCGCATCGTCGACGAGAAGTAAAATTGCGCGCATGATCCCGAAAAGTGGATCCCGGTTTTCGGGCCAGATCATGCGCAAAACACAAGGAGCAGGGCGATGAAGCTCAGCGATATCGCCGACAACGCCGGCTCGCGCAAGAAGCGTATGCGCGTCGGCCGCGGCATTGGTTCGGGCAAGGGCAAGCAGTCCGGCCGCGGCGGCAAGGGCCAGACCGCGCGTTCGGGCGTGCGCATCAAGGGCTTCGAAGGCGGTCAGATGCCGTTGCATCGCCGTCTGCCCAAGCGCGGCTTCAACAACATCTTCCGCGTCGAGTACGCCGAGATCAATCTCGACCGTCTCCAGGATGCGGTCGATGCCAAGAAGCTCGAGGCCGGTGCCGTCGTCAATGTCGAGGTGCTGGTGAAGGCCGGCGTGCTGCGCCGCGCCAAGGCCGGCCTGCGGCTGCTCGGCCGCGGCGAGCTCAAGGCCAAGCTGAACATCGAAGTGCACGGCGCCACCAAGTCCGCGATCGAGGCGGTCGAGAAGGCCGGCGGTTCGGTGAAGATCCTCGCCCCTGCCAAGGAAGAAGGCGAGGCGGCGTAACAACTGCGTCATTGGCCCGCGCCTCGCGGGCCTTTGCGCATGCGGGACGATGGACTTATCGAAGCCGAAGCCCCAGATAATGTCCGGCGTCCGCTAGAATAGCCCGGCCGCGGGTATGACGGCGCAAAAGGCGGCGGGAGAAAGTCCAAAATGGCCTCAGCAGCGGAACAACTGGCAGCCAACCTGAATTTCGGCGCGTTTGCCAAGGCCGACGAACTGAAGAAGCGCATCTGGTTCACCCTGGGTGCGCTGCTCGTTTACCGGCTCGGAACCTACATCCCGCTGCCGGGCATCGATCCCAACATCTGGGAGCAGGTGTTCAAGTCGCAGGCAGGCGGCATCCTTGGCATGTTCAACATGTTCGCCGGCGGTGGCATCCACCGCATGGCGATCTTCGCGCTGAACATCATGCCGTACATTTCGGCCTCGATCATCATCCAGCTCCTCACCACCGTCTCGCCGCAGCTCGAGGCCTTGAAGAAGGAAGGTGAGGCGGGCCGCAAGACGCTGAACCAGTACACCCGCTACCTGACGGTGATTCTGGCCGCGTTCCAGTCCTACGGCATCGCCGTCGGCCTCGAAGGCGCCGGCAATGTCGTCAGCGATCCCGGCATGTTCTTCCGCCTCTCCACCGCGATCACGCTGACCGGCGGCACCATGTTCCTGATGTGGCTGGGTGAGCAGATCACCTCGCGCGGCATCGGCAACGGCATCTCGCTGATCATTCTCTCCGGCATCGTCGCCGAGCTGCCCGCGGCGCTCGCCAATATGCTCGAGCTCGGCCGTCAGGGCGCGATGTCGACCGGCCTGATCCTGATCGTGATCGTGATGGCGGTCGCCGTGATCGCCTTCATCGTGTTCATGGAGCGTGCGCAGCGCCGGCTCCTGATTCAGTATCCGAAGCGCCAGGTCGGCAACAAGATGTTCGAGGGCCAGTCCTCGCATCTGCCGCTCAAGCTCAACACCTCCGGCGTGATCCCACCGATCTTCGCGTCCTCGCTGTTGCTCTTGCCGACGACGGTTGCGAACTTCAACGCGGGCAGCGGGCCGGAATGGTTTCAGTGGATCACGACCCAGCTCGGCCACGGCCGTCCGCTGTTTCTGATCCTCTATCTCGCGCTGATCGTGTTCTTCGCGTTTTTCTACACCGCGATCGTGTTCAACCCGACCGAGACAGCGGACAATCTGAAGAAGCATGGCGGCTTCATTCCGGGCATCCGTCCGGGCGAGCGCACCGCTGAATATATCGACTACGTGCTGTCGCGTATCACCGTGCTCGGCGCGATCTATTTGGCGATCGTCTGCTTGATTCCGGAAATCCTGATCTCCTACGCCTCGGTGCCGTTCTACTTCGGCGGTACCTCGCTGCTGATCGTGGTCAGCGTTACCATGGATACGGTGGCGCAGGTGCAAGGCTATCTGCTGGCGCATCAGTATGAAGGCCTGATCCGCAAGTCGAAGCTGCGGGGCCGCCGCAGGTAGAGCCGCGGCGTGCTCTCAAGGCGGCGCGCCTGCGCCGCCGATTCGCCGCGCGAGGCGCCTTCGAAAAGCGATCGACAACCTTCCGCTCGCATCGGCAGAGCTGCTTCACTGCAGCGCAATCACTGATTTCAAAGCTCTTCTTGGCGTCCGGGCATTTGCTCCCCTATGATATGGGTAGCGGTGCGGCGCTGATTATGATTTGCACTGTTTCTGAAGTTTCAAACAATGGTGCGCGACGTATCGCTCACCAATCCGGGGGGCGTACGCCGATGAGAATTATACTTCTGGGACCGCCAGGATCGGGCAAGGGGACCCAGGCGCAGCTGCTGGTGCAGCGCTATG
Source organism: Bradyrhizobium sp. T-1 (assembly GCF_053592855.1). NCBI lineage: Bacteria > Pseudomonadati > Pseudomonadota > Alphaproteobacteria > Hyphomicrobiales > Nitrobacteraceae > Bradyrhizobium > Bradyrhizobium sp. T-1. The sequence goes on from NZ_CM132115.1 coordinate 3,529,801, forward strand.
GCATCGTTCAGCTCTCGACCGGCGAGATGTTGCGCGCAGCGGTTGCGGCCGGGACGCCCGTCGGGCTGAAGGCCAAGGAGATCATGGCTGGCGGCGGGCTCGTTCCGGACGAGGTCGTGGTGGGGATCATCTCCGACCGCATCGATCAGCCGGATGCGAAGAACGGCTTTATCCTCGACGGCTTCCCGCGCACCGTGCCGCAGGCCGAGGCGCTGGATGACCTGCTCCGCCACAAGCACCTCAAGCTTGACGCTGTGATCGAGCTCCGCGTCAACGAGAGCGCGCTGCTGAGCCGCGTGGAGACCCGTGTTGCCCAGATGCGCGAGCGCGGGGAGGAGGTCCGGGTCGACGACACCCCGGAGGTCCTGACCCGCCGACTCGCCAGCTACCGAAGCCAGACGGAACCGCTGATTCACTACTATTCCGAGCGCCGGAAGCTCTCGACCATCGACGGTATGATGGCCATCGACGAGGTCACCCGCGCCGTCCACCGCCAGCTGCTGGCGCTGGGCGCGGTCGAGCCCAAGACACATGCCCGCAGCGCGGCCCAGGCGGCGCCTGCCAAGAAGGCGGCCAAAAAGGCCAAGGCAGCCAAGAAAACGGCGAAAAAGCCGGCGAAAGCGGCCAAGAAGGCTGCAAAACCAGCCAAACCCGCGAAAAAAGCCGGGAAAGGCGCCAAAAAGGCGGCCAAGAAGACCGTCAAGAAAGCCGTCAAAAAGACCGCCAAGAAGGCCGTCAAGAAGGCCGTCAAAAAAGGTTCGAAGAGGGGACCAAAAAAGGTCACGAAAAAGCGAGCTAAACGCTAGCGGCGGTTGACGTAAGCCCCCTGAATCCCTTAATAAGCCCCGCATCCAAGTCGGATAGTTTCAAACGATGCCGGGCCCCAGGAAGACCAGGGGTGGGCGTCGTGTTCGCGTTTGTGAACACCTGCCCGAGAAACATAAGCACTTAAAGCCCGATTCCTGACGAGGGATCGGCAACAGGAGAGAAGGCCGTGGCCCGTATTGCCGGCGTGAACATTCCGACCAACAAGCGCGTGCTGATCGCGCTCCAGTATATCCATGGCATCGGCCAGAAGATCGCTGGTGAGATCCTCGAAAAGGTGAAGATCCCCGAGGATCGTCGAGTCAATCAGCTCAGCGATGCTGAAGTGCTCCAGATCCGCGAAGTCATCGACCGCGACTATCTCGTCGAGGGCGATCTGCGCCGCGAAGTCGGCATCAACATCAAGCGTCTGATGGACCTCGGCTGCTACCGCGGCCTTCGTCATCGTCGCGGTCTGCCGGTGCGCGGCCAGCGCACCCACACCAATGCGCGTACGCGCAAGGGCCCGGCCAAGGCCATCGCCGGCAAGAAGAAGTAATTCGACGCGAATGGCGAATTGGGGGTGGCGAATGGATTCATTCGCTGCTCGCCATTCGCCACTCGCATTTTCACAGGTGTAGCCGCTGGCATTACGGCGGCGTTTGAGATCTCCAGGAAAGGTCATCAATGGGCAAGGAAGCCACCCGCGTTCGCCGTCGTGAGCGCAAGAACATCGCCTCCGGCGTTGCGCACGTGAATTCGTCGTTCAACAACACGACCATCACCATCACTGACGCGCAGGGCAATACGATTGCCTGGTCCTCCGCTGGCACGATGGGTTTCAAGGGCTCGCGCAAGTCGACCCCGTATGCCGCGCAGGTCGCCGCCGAAGACGTCTCCAAGAAGGCGCAGGAGCACGGCATGCGCACGCTGGAAGTCGAAGTCGCCGGTCCCGGTTCGGGCCGTGAGTCGGCGCTGCGCGCGCTGCAGGCCGCGGGCTTCACCGTCACCTCGATCCGCGACGTGACCACGATCCCGCACAACGGTTGCCGTCCGCGCAAGCGTCGGCGCGTCTGATACGAAGTTGCGGGCGCATCGTCGCCCGCAAAGCGTTTTTTAAGAAGCCGCGGGATTGATCTGCGGCCTTTCTCCAACGCCAGTATTTGAATTTTCAAATCGACTGGCCTGTATGGGTGAAACAGTGACGATCCAGAAAAATTGGCAAGAACTGATTCGGCCGAACAAGCTCCAGGTCACGCCCGGCGGCGACCCCTCGCGTTTCGCGACCATCGTTGCCGAGCCGCTCGAGCGTGGTTTCGGCCAGACGCTCGGCAATGCGCTGCGTCGCATCCTGCTGTCCTCGCTCCAGGGCGCGGCGGTGCAGTCGGTGCACATCGATGGCGTGCTGCACGAGTTCTCCTCGATCGCTGGCGTTCGTGAGGACGTCACCGACATCGTGCTGAACATCAAGGACATCTCGATCAAGATGCAGGGCGAAGGCCCCAAGCGCATGGTCGTGAAGAAGAGCGGCCCGGGCGTCGTCACCGCCGGCGACATCCAGACCGTCGGCGACGTCACCGTGCTGAACCCGGACCTGCAGATCTGCACGCTCGACGAGGGCGCCGAGATCCGCATGGAGTTCACGGTCTCGACCGGCAAGGGCTACGTGCCCGCCGAGCGCAACCGTCCCGAGGATGCGCCGATCGGCCTGATCCCGGTCGACAGCCTGTACTCGCCGGTCCGCAAGGTCTCCTACAAGGTCGAGAACACCCGCGAGGGTCAGATCCTCGACTACGACAAGCTGACCATGACGATCGAGACCAACGGCGCGATCTCGCCCGATGATTCGGTGGCTTACGCCGCCCGCATCCTGCAGGATCAGCTCAACGTGTTCGTCAACTTCGAAGAGCCGCGCAAGGAAGTCGCCCAGGAGATCATCCCGGACCTCGCCTTCAACCCGGCCTTCCTCAAGAAGGTGGACGAGCTCGAGCTGTCGGTGCGTTCGGCCAACTGCTTGAAGAACGACAACATCGTCTACATCGGCGACCTCGTGCAGAAGTCGGAAGCCGAAATGCTCCGCACTCCGAACTTCGGCCGCAAGTCGCTGAACGAGATCAAGGAAGTGCTGGCCCAGATGGGTCTGCATCTCGGCATGGAAGTGCCCGGCTGGCCGCCGGAGAACATCGACGAGCTCGCCAAGCGCTTCGAGGATCACTACTGAGAATTCGTCGTTCCGGGGCGGTGCGTAAGCATCGAACCCGGAACCTCGAGATTCCAGATCGTCGCTTCGCGCCGTCCGGAATGACTGACCAGGGCGAACGCAGGCAGCCCACCTGAGCAACATGTCCGACGAACCGTCGCGGCAGTTTTAAGTAAGGACTTCACACATGCGTCACGGCAAGGTTCATCGGAAGCTCAACCGCACGGCCGAGCACCGCCGCGCGATGTTCGCCAACATGGCGGCCGCGCTGATCAAGCACGAGCAGATCGTCACCACGCTGCCCAAGGCCAAGGAGCTTCGTCCGATCGTCGAGAAGCTCGTCACCCTCGGCAAGAAAGGCGGCCTGTCGATGCGCCGTCAGGCTATCTCCGAGATGCGCGACAAGGACCAGGTCAAGAAGCTGTTCGACGTGCTGGCGCCCCGCTACAAGGATCGCCAGGGCGGCTACACCCGCATCATCAAGGCCGGCTTCCGCTACGGCGACAACGCCGCGATGGCCGTGATCGAGTTCGTCGACCGCGACGTCGATGCCAAGGGCCAGGATTCGGGTCCGGTGCAGGCGAAGGAAGCCGAGGCGGCGTAAGCCGGACGGCATGAAGTTTTCAGAAAGCGGCGCCCAAGGGCGCCGTTTTTTTGTATGACACGGCCATTTTCTCATGCCGCGCACGATGATTTTGCAGGGACGGTTTTTGTCTGGGGGATCTGATGAGGACTGCGATTGCCGCTGCACTCGTGCTGCTGACCTCGCCGGCCATGGGCGAGACCCTGGCCGAGCGCGGCGCCTATCTCGTCAATAGCGTGATGGTCTGCCACAACTGCCACACGCCGCGCGGGCCGCAAGGGCTCGATCTCTCGCGCGCACTCTCCGGCGGCAGTCAGGTTTTTGACGTGCCCGCTTTCAAGGTCTCCGGTTCCAACATCACGCCTGACAAGGACACCGGCATCGGCAATTGGAGCGATGCCGAGCTGAAGCGTTTCCTCGTCAGCGGTGTCAGGCCGAACGGCACCAAGGTCGCGCCGATCATGCCGACCGCGTTCTACACGGTGCTCACGGCCCACGATCTCGACGCGCTCGCAGCTTACTTGCGCGCGGTGTCGCCGGTGCGCCGCGAGATGCCGGCGCCGGAATACAGGATCGCCTTGAAGCCGGAGATGCCGACCTATGCCGGCAAGCAGGCGAGCGAGCAGGAACTCTCCGACAAGCTCGCGCGCGGGCGCTATCTGCTCACCATCGCCCATTGCCTCGAATGCCACACGCCGGAAGGCCCGTCCGCCGTGCACGATTTCACCGCGGCGACCGGCAAAGGCGGTCGCACCTTCAAGGGCCCATGGGGCGAGTCCGTCTCACCCAACATCACCTCAGATCCCGTGGCAGGCCTCGGGCAGTGGGGCGACGACGAAATCAAACGTGCGATTGCGCAAGGCATTGCGCGTGACGGTCGCAAGCTCAAGCCGCCGATGGCATATGCTGCTTATGCCAGCATGACGCCGCAGGATCTCGATGCCATCGTCGCGTTTGTTAGAACGCTGCCGCCCAAGAAATAGCTGCCGTAGGGTGGGGCAAAGGCGCAAAGCGCCGTGCCCGCCATCTCACTCTAATAGCGACGAAGTCATGGGCACGGCTGCGCTTTGCCCGCCCTACAAGTCCGTTATTGCGGTGACAGATACTCACGCGTCGGTGAGCAGTGATTGCGCCTGCCGGTGCAGCGCACGATATCCGCTTCAGCATCAATGGAGATGATTATGAAGATCGACCTTTCCGGAAAGACCGCCCTCGTGACCGGCTCGACCGCCGGCATTGGCCACGCCATCGCCAAGGGCCTTGCGGGCTCGGGCGCGAGCGTGGTGATCAACGGGCGCGGCCAGGACAAGGTCGATGCGGCCGTGCGCAAGCTGGAAGGGACGGGTGCCAAGGTTCGCGGCATCGCCGCCGACGTCTCGACCGCGGCAGGATGCGCCGCGCTCGTGGCGGCGCTCCCGGACGTCGACATCCTCGTCAACAATGCCGGCATCTTCGAGCCAAAAGACTTTTTCGACATTCCGGACGAGGACTGGAGCCGCTTCTTCGAGGTCAATGTGATGAGCGGCGTGCGGCTGTCGCGTGCGTATATGAAGGGTATGCTCAAGCGCAACTGGGGCCGCATCGTCTTCATCTCCTCGGAGTCAGGGCTCAACATTCCCGTCGAGATGATTCACTACGGCATGAGCAAGACGGCTCAGCTCGCGGTCGCGCGAGGCCTCGCGCAGCTCACCCGCGGCACCGGCGTTACCGTCAACTCAGTGCTTCCTGGCCCGACGATGTCCGAGGGCGTGGAGACCTTTGTGAGGGATCTCGCGAAGCAGAACGGTCAGTCGGTCGACGAGGCCGCCGCCAATTTCGTCAAGCAGCACCGTCCGAGCTCGCTGATCCAGCGCTTTGCCAGCGTCGACGAGATCGCCAATATGGTGGTCTACGTCGCCTCCAAGGAAGCCTCCGCCACCAACGGTGCGGCGCTTCGCGCAGAAGGCGGCATCGTCAATACGATCGCCTAGCCGGCGACATCTGCTCATCCGGGAAGGCGAGGCGCGCGGGGCGCGCCGCCTTTATCGCGCCATGAATGGAACCCTATCTTCCGGCGTTCAACCTCCGGGGGAAACCGATGTTCAGACCGCGATACTTGTTTTTGTTTGTGTTCTTGGCCCTTGCAACGATCTTGCCGCATGGCATCGCGAAGGCCGACCAGCCGTTTCAGCGCTTCCTGCCCCTTCTGGTTGATCTGAGTGGATGGCAGGGCGGCAAAGCGGACGGCATGTCGATGCAGATGTCCGACACCAGCATGACGACTGCGACCCGTGACTACGAGCGCAGCGGGGCCAAGATTCATGCCATCATCATGGTGGGCCAGAGCGCCGAGGGCGCATTGGCTCCGCTTCAGAGCGGCATGAATCTCCAGACGCCGGAAGGGCATATGGTCACGACGACCGTGCGCGGCGTGCCCGTTTTGAAGGCCTTCAACACCAAGGACAAGTCGGGCAACCTGATGGTGGCACTCGACAAGAACGCGATGTTCAATTTCGCCTATGAGGGCCTGGCCGAGGAAGAGGCCCTGGCGCTGGCGGACAAGTTCGACTGGAAGGCGCTTCAGGCCGCAGCCCAGAAGCAGTGATCTGGGGAGATCGCGTAGGGTGGGTGGGCCCACCCTACGCGGTCATATTTACCACCCCTCCAGCACGATCTTGCCGCGCGACTTGCCGCTCTCGAGCAGCGCGTGCGCGCGTTTGAGATTGGCTGCGTTGATCGTGCCGAAGGTCTGATCGAGCGTAGTGCGCAGCACGCCCTTGTCGATGAGGTCGGCGACGTCGTTGAGCAGATGATGCTGGGCGATCATGTCGGGTGTCTGGAACGAGGAGCGCGTGAACATCGATTCCCAGTGCACCGAGAGCGCCTTGCCCTTGAAGGTGCTCATGGCGAATTCCGGGGGATCGTCGATCAGACCGAAGCGGCCCTGCGGCGCCATCAATTCCGCGATGCCCTTGTAGTGTTGATCCGTGAAGGTGAGACTCGCCACCAGTGCGACCGGCGGCAGCTTCAGCTTCTCGATCTGCTCCTTCATCGGCTTGCCGTGATCGATCACCGCATGGGCGCCGAGATCGAGGCACCATTTCTGCGACTCCGGCCGCGTCGCAGTCGCGATCACGGTGAGACCGGTGAGGCGGCGGGCGAGCTGGATCAGGATCGAGCCGACACCGCCGGCGCCGCCGGTGATCAAGAGCGTGCGCGGATCGACGCTCTTGCCGGGGACCGCGCCGAGGCGGTCGAACAGCAATTCCCAGGCGGTGATGGAGGTGAGGGGAAGGGCGGCGGCCTGCGCGAACGAAAGCGATTTCGGCTTGTTGCCGACGATGCGTTCGTCGACCAGATGGAATTCGGCATTGGTGCCCTGGCGCAGGATCGAGCCGGCATAGAACACCTCGTCGCCAGGCTTGAACAATGAGACCTCCGGGCCGACGGCATCGACCACGCCGCCGGCGTCATAGCCGAGAATCTTGGTCTCGCCCTCCGGCGGGGCGGCGCGCTTGCGCACCTTGTAATCGACCGGGTTGGCCGAGATTGCCTTCACGGCAACACGGATGTCGCGTCCTTTGGGCTCTGGCTTGGCGGTCTCGAAATCGATCAGCGCGTCCTGATCCTCGATCGGAAGCGATTTTTTGTAGCCGACGGCCTTCATGACTTGTCTCCATCAGATGGCGTATTCGCCTGCCACCCTAACTGTCGCTCTGGCTCCCGTTTGGCAAGTACTGTAAATTCGGGGATATAGTCCCTGTTTGGATACTATTGGGAAAACATAGATGAAACGGCGCAATTTTGCCCGGCGTCCGGGCTGCTCGGTCGAGGCGACGCTGGACCTGATCGACGGCAAATGGAAGGGCGTGATCCTCTATCACTTGCAGAGCGGCACCCAGCGCTTCGGCGAACTGCGCCGCCGGATGCCCGGCATCACCCAGCGCATGCTGACGAAACAGCTGCGCGCGCTGGAGGAGGACAAGCTTGTCGTTCGCAAGGTCTATGCCGAAGTGCCGCCGCGCGTCGAATACTGCCTCTCCGAGCTTGGCGAGAGCCTCAAGCCGGTGATCGATATCCTCAAGGCCTGGGGCGAGAGTCATCAGCAGCGGCTGTCCTCTGCGCCGCCGCCGGTGGTCGTGAAGAAGCCGAAGCGGGCGGCGTGAATATTTGAAGGACGCCGGCGTTCTTTACCTCTCCCCAGCGGGGAGAGGCTGAATTGCGAAGCAATTCGGGTGAGGGCGCGCCGCTATCCTCTATCGTGCGTAACCCCTCACCCGCGCCTTCGGCGCGACCTTTCCCAATGGGAGAGGTGTCGAGCCTCAGAACGCGACCTGCGTGCGCATCGCCACTGCATTGAACGTCGAGCCCGCATTCACCGCGGAGGTGGCGCTCGCCTGCTTGGAGATATCGCCATGCAGATAGTCCAGCATGAAGCGAACGTTGTTGTTGACGTACCAGTTCAGCGCGGCGGTGTAGATGGTTTGCCGTCCACCCGCGATGCCGGCCGCGGTCGCGAGCTGATCGTTCAGGTTCATCGTGCTCACGCGTCCGGCGATTTCCCAGGCGCCCCAGCCGCCACCGGCGAGTGAGAAAGGATTGGCCGGCTTGATGCCGCCGTAGGAGGCCGTCGCAGGATTGTAGGCGCGGCTCTCGCCTGTCAGGACGTAGCCGACCTGCGCGTAGCCGCCATCGAATTTCAGGCTCGACGCGCCGACCGGCGGCAGACCCGTATTCGCCGTGCGGTCGACATTGAACCAGTAATATTCGCCCTGTGCGATGAAGGAGCCATAGGTCGCGGCCGCCTCGACGCCGTAGACCTGGGCGCCTGAGACGTTCGCGATCGCGCCGGTCGAGATCAGCGTCGTCGGGTCGATCCGCAGCTCCGGCCGGTCACTGAGCGTCAGCGTTTGCGCCTGCGTCACCAGATTGCGCGGCGGCTGGATCAGCCATTCGGCGTCGGCGCCGATATGCACCGAATAGCCGTTGCCGCTGATCGGGTTGCCGGCGATGCGGGCGACCGCGCCATATTGCTCGCTGGTGCCGGGCGGGGAGACGCTGGAGGCGGAGTGGATCTGGCCCGTGGTCGGTCCGGTGACGTAGGCTCCCATCCAGAGCTGGTCATTCCACCAGCGGGTACCGACGGCCGAGCGGAAGTCGCCGGCCGCGATGTTCTGCGCGATGATGCCCGCCGAGGCGCGCTCCATGAACATGATGTCGTTGGAGCTGGTGGATTCGTCGAGCGTCCAGGGGATGTCCATCACGCCGGCTTCGATCGCCATCTTGCCGCCGAACGGCTTGAGCCCTGCGTAGCTCAGATAGGCGTTTTCGATGCCCGACGTCCCGCCACCCGGAAGGAAGCCGACCGAGGTGGCGCCGGCCGCGCCGGTACCGCCAAAGCCGTCGGCCGTGCCGCCAAAGTCGTAGATCAAGGCGTAATTCCAATCGCCGAAGAACTTGCCGACGATGCCGATACGCGCACGTCGGACGTTCTCGCCGCTGTCGAGCTTCTGCGGCACTGTTGAAGCCGTGTCGGGACGGTAGTTGTATCCGCCGACGTCCCAGTGCACGCGGCTGGTGATGGCAACGCAGTTCTGCTCGTCTGCAGTGCAGATGGTCGGCCGGTTGTTCGGCATCGTTACCACGACGCCGGACGGGGCTACCGGGCCCTTGACCGGAATTGCCGCGTTGGCGTTTGCGACGGCAGCCTTCGCCTCCGAGCGCGCTTCAGCCTTGGCCTCGGCCTTCGCCTCGGCTCTGGCTTTCGCCGTGGCCGCCGTGTTTGCGGCGGTCTGGTTCTGAAGCTTGTCGAGCTTCTGCTCCAGCATCTTCAACTGCTGCTTCAACAGCGCGATTTCCTGCTCGCTGTTGCTTGCCGATTGGGCCTGGGCCTGTGAGGCCGCCAGCGCACCGGCGAGACCAATCGCCGTGACTGCAATCCTTGTTTTGCTCACGTCATGACTCCATCGTTTGACGAACTTCCCCAAGTCGAGAACGGGAGAGCCTAGAAGCGATCGATGACTGCCCCGCGACGATGTGCGTTCGGCTGCGCGGTTCCCACTGATGCCAATTCGCCGCAACCGAATCCGCCCGGGATGAGAATGCAGGATGACGGGCATCATGCCAATCCACCGCCCCAAGCAAATTGTGATTCCGCACGCAAAGCTTGTGCGCCCGAAGCGCCGGAGGAGGGCTGAATATTGCCGCTCGGCGCCCTTCTATTGGAGGGCGAACGCGCCTATATTCCGGCGTCTTTTCCAAGAGGTAGGAATGTTTCGATCGATCCCGACTGCCGTCGTCACGGCATTGTGCATAGCCTTTTCGGCCCACTTCAATCCGACTGCCGCGCAGGACCGTCGCGTGCCGTCGTCGCAGGCCGAGCTGCGGCTGTCCTATGCGCCGATCGTGCAGCGGGTGCAGCCGGCGGTCGTCAACGTCTATGCCGCCAAGGTGGTGCAGAACCGCAATCCGTTGCTGGACGATCCGCTCTTCCGCCGCTTCTTCGGTGTGCCGGGCCAGCAGCAGGAGCAGGTGCAGCGGTCGCTGGGGTCGGGCGTGATCGTCGATGCGTCCGGGCTCGTCGTCACCAACGTCCATGTCATCGAGGGCGCCGACCAGGTGAAGGTGTCGCTGTCGGACAAGCGCGAGTTTGAGGCCGAGATCGTGCTGAAGGATTCCCGCAGCGATCTCGCCGTGCTGCGTCTGAAGGACACCAAGGAGAAGTTTCCGGCGCTCGAATTCACCAATTCTGATGAGTTGATGGTCGGCGATGTCGTGATGGCGATCGGCAATCCCTTCGGTGTCGGCCAGACCGTGACGCACGGCATCATCTCGGCGCTGGCGCGTACGCAGGTCGGCATCACCGACTACCAGTTCTTCATCCAGACGGACGCTGCGATCAATCCAGGCAATTCCGGCGGCGCGCTGGTCGACATGAACGGCCGGCTCGCCGGTATCAACACTGCGATCTACTCGCGCTCCGGCGGCTCGCAGGGCATCGGCTTTGCGATCCCCGCCAACATGGTGCGCGTCGTCGTCGCCTCCGCCAAGAGCGGCGGCACGGCGGTGAAGCGGCCGTGGCTCGGTGCGAAGCTGCAGGCGGTGACGCCCGAGATCGCCGAGAGCCTCGGCCTGCGTTCGCCGACCGGCGCACTGGTCGCGAGCGTCGTTCCCAACGGTCCTGCGGCGAAGGCCGGGTTGAAGTCGTCCGATCTCATCACCGGCATCGATGGCCAGGTCGTGGATGATCCCAACGCCTTCGACTACCGTTTCGCCACCCGTCCACTCGGCGGTGCCGCGCAGATCGACGTGCAGCGCGGCGGCAAGCCGCTCAAGCTGGCGATCGCGCTCGAGACCGCGCCGGACAGCGGCCGCAATGAGCTCGTCATCACCACGCGTTCGCCGTTCCAGGGCGCAAGGATCTCCACCATCACGCCGGCGGTGGCCGACGAGCTGCATCTCGATGCCGACACCGAGGGCGTCGTCATGACCGACATCGGCGATGGTACGGCGGCGCAAAATGTCGGCTTCCAGAAGGGCGACATCATCCTGTCCGTGAACAACCAGAAGATTGCCAAGACCAGCGACCTGGAGAAAGCCGCCAAGGAGCAGCCACGGCTCTGGCGTATCGCGCTGGTGCGCGGCGGTCAGCAGATCAACGTTACGCTGGGCGGATGAGTCCGAAGCGACCACAGGAGACGCCAACTCTCTTTGCCGCGGCGGGGCTCGATCACGAGGCCCCGCATCCGCTGCCGGACCGGCTGCGGCCGCGTGCGTTGTCGGAGGTCGTCGGCCAGGATCATATCCTTGGCCCCGACGGCGCGCTGACACGCATGCTGGAGACGCGCACGCTCGGTTCTCTGGTGTTTTGGGGCCCGCCCGGCACCGGCAAGACCACGGTGGCGCGGCTCTTGGCGGATGCCACCGATCTGCATTTCGAGCAGATCTCGGCGGTGTTCTCCGGCGTCGCGGACCTCAAGAAGGCGTTTGATGCCGCACGTGCGCGCCGCGAGATGGGCAAGGGCACGCTGCTGTTCGTCGACGAGGTGCATCGCTTCAACCGCGCCCAGCAGGATTCGTTTCTGCCTGTCATGGAGGACGGCACCGTGGTGATGGTCGGCGCCACCACGGAGAATCCGTCCTTCGAGCTCAACGCGGCGCTTTTGTCTCGCGCGCGCGTGCTGGTGTTTCGCTCGCTCGACGCCGCCGCGATCGAAAAGCTGTTCGTGCATGCCGAGCAAGTCGAGGGCCGCAAGCTGCCGCTCGACGCGGAGGCGAGGGCGGTGCTGGTGCGCATGGCCGACGGCGATGGCCGCGCATCCCTGACGCTCGCCGAAGAGGTCTGGCGTTCGGCGCGGGCGGACGAGATCTTCAACGCTGCGCAGCTGCAGGATATCCTGCAACGCCGGGCGCCGATCTACGACAAATCCGCCGACGGCCATTACAATCTGATCTCGGCGCTGCATAAATCGGTGCGCGGCTCCGATCCCGATGCGGCGCTGTATTACCTTGCCCGCATGTTGGACGCCGGCGAGGATCCGCTGTTCCTGGCCCGCCGCGTCGTGCGCATGGCGGTCGAGGACATCGGGCTTGCCGATCCGCAGGCGCTGGTCATCGCCAATGCGGCGAAAGACGCTTTCGACTTCCTCGGCCATCCCGAGGGCGAGCTCGCGATCGCGCAGGCCGTCGTTTATCTTGCCACCGCGCCGAAATCGAACGCGGTCTATACGGCTTTCGGCTCGGCGATGCAGGTCGCAAAACAGGCCGGCTCTCTGCTGCCACCAAAGCACATCCTGAACTCGCCGACCAAGCTGATGAAGTCCGAAGGCTATGGCGCAGCTTACGAATACGATCACGACGCCCCCGACGCCTTTTCCGGCCAAGACTACTTCCCGGAGGCTCTGGGGCGCCAGACCTTCTACGACCCGCCGGAGCGCGGTTTCGAGCGCGAGATCCGCAAGCGGCTGGATTATTGGGCCAAGCTGCGCAAGGAGCGGGGTGGAAAGTAGGCGCTTCGATCAAGTTTACTATTTACGTAACTCGTAAATCCTGCTTAGATTTAGGCAATGATCGTCAGCTACCGCGACAAGCGCACCGAGCGATTTGCCGCTGGCCAGCACGTCAAGGAATTCACAGGATTTGCCAGGCAGGCAGAGACGCGCCTCGACAGGTTAGACGCGGCGACCAGTCCGGCCGATTTGGCGGCATTGCCCGGCAATCGACTTGAATCCCTAAAGGGCGATCGCGCTGGACAGTTCTCGATCCGGATCAACGATCAATGGCGAATCTGCTTCGGTTGGCCGGAGGGATCGCCCGGTCCAATCGATGTTGAGATCATCGACTATCACTGAAGGAAGTTTATGCCCCGCACGCCTATTCATCCCGGCGAACAGCTTGCCGAAGAGCTGCACGAACTCGGCATTACCGCCGCCGAGCTGGCGCGCCAGATCGACGTGCCGGTCAATCGCATCACCGGTATCATCAACGGACAGCGCGGCGTTACCGCCGATACGGCCCTGCGCTTGGGCCACTGGTTTGGTACGAGTCCGCAGTTCTGGATGAACCTGCAACAGCAATATGAGCTGCGACTGGCGGAGAAAGAGGTGGGCGCGAAAGTTGCGTCGCTGCCCCGCCGCGCCAACGCGCAGTCGACACGAAAGCTTGGAAAAACCGCATGAGTCGTCGCATCAAGAGAATGAACCCGCAGCCTCGGGACCGCGATGAGCGCAAGGAATCGCGTCCATTCAAGGCGCGGAGCGCGAAGAAGGCTGGGCCGCGCCCGGGTGGCAAGCCGCCGCGCTTTGCGGGCGAGCGCGCCGAGCGGCGTCCGCCCAAGGCTAAGCTCGAGAGGGCTGAAGTGGAAAGGGCCGCGCCGGCCAAGTCCGTCGAGGCGCTGTTGCCGACCAAGGTGCAGACCGTCACGGTGACGGCTGACGAGAATAATATGCGCGTCGATCGCTTTCTCGAAGCGCGGTTTCCCGGCCTGTCGTTCTCCCACATTCAGCGCGTCGTGCGTAAAGGCGAGCTGCGCGTCGACGGCAAGCGCGTCGACAGCAAGGATCGCCTGGAGGAGGGCCAGAGCGTTCGCATTCCGCCGCTCAAGCTCGACGCGCCGAAGGTTGTCGGCGAGCTCTCGGAGGCCGCGCAGAAGACGCTCAAGGCGCTGAAGGAGATGACGATCTACGAGGACGACGACGTCCTCGTCCTGAACAAGCCCGCCGGACTCGCCGTGCAGGGCGGCTCGGGCATGACGCGGCACATCGACCAGATGCTCGAGGTGATGCGCGATTCCAAGGGCCAGAAGCCGCGTCTCGTGCACCGCATCGACCGCGAGACCTCTGGCTGCCTGCTGATCGCCAAGACGCGCTTTGCCGCCTCGCATCTGACCGGGGCATTCCGCTCGCGCTCGGCACGAAAAGTCTATTGGGCGCTGGTGCCGGGCCTGCCGAAGCCGAAGCAGGGCCGCATCTCGACATTCCTTGCCAAGGAGGAGAGCGAGGACGATACCATCATGCGCATCGCCCAGCATGGCGACGAGGGCGCCAGCCACGCGGTGACCTATTACGCGGTGGTCGAGACCGCCGGCAACAAGCTGACCTGGGTGTCATTGAAGCCCGTGACGGGTCGTACTCACCAGCTGCGCGCCCACATGGCCCATATCGGCCATCCCATCGTCGGCGATCCCAAATATTTCAACATCGAGAACTGGCAGCTGCCGGGCGGCCTGCAGAACCGGCTACACCTGCTCGCGCGCCGCATCGTCATCCCGCATCCGCGCGGCGGCGTGATCGACGCGACCGCGCCGCTGCCGCTGCACATGCAGCAGTCTTGGAATCTGCTCGGGCTGGATGCAAGCCGGTTCGATCCGATCGAGAACGCGCCGGAGGAGTAGGGTTTCCGCGATGTCGTCCCGGCCTAGTGCGCAATCGCGCACTAGTGCCGGGACGACAAGCGGAACTCTGTCCCCGCATATCGCCCTCAATTCCGAAACTGCTCCAGAAACATCCGCAAACTGTCATGCGGGCTTTCGACATCCGTGATCAGCCAGCCCTCGCGACCGTTGACCAGGATGAAGTTCAGCGCGACCTTCCGGCCGCGATTGTCGAAATTCGCGGCCACATAGGTCTTGTCGTATTGCCTGCGGACGATTGCGATCGTGATCGGGCCGAGCTTCCAGCTCGGGCTCTGCACCAGGAAATCATAGGGTTCGCTGCGCGGCGCGGACCACGCCTTGCGCAGGCTTGGGTCGAAGAATTGCCGGGTGGTCGCATCGTCCCGCGGCAGGCCCTTGGACAGCTCCGGCGCACCCTCGCCGTAATAGGCGTAGACGTTACGGATCAGCGATTCCGGGGTGCGAAAGCCGGCTTCGGCCGCGGCCAGCCAAAGCCCGGTGAACAGGGCCCCAATCCCCGCAAGTTCCCTCATGCCCGCCGCTCGCTTTATCGGCCGCAAGTCTTACTTTAAAAGCCTAGCATCCAGCGACCGGGACCGAAAACTCACATGCGCGAATTGTTCGAAGATGCAGCCAGCCAGCCGCCGCCGGATCCCCGGGAATCGGCGCGCGCGTCGGCACGGACACCGCAGCGCAAGCGCTTCTACAAGGAGGCCGGCGCCACCGAGGCCGAGGGCGGTTTTGCCATCACGCTCGACGGCAAGCCGATCCGCACACCCTCCGCCCGCCAGGTGGTGATACCTTCGCGGACGCTCGCCGATGCGGTGGCCGCGGAATGGGCCGCCCAGGGCGAGGCGATCGATCCAGTGACCATGCCGCTGACGCGGATCGCCAACAGCGTGGTCGAGGGCGTCGTCGATCGCGTCGACCTCGTCACCGATGACCTCGCGAAATACTTCGAGACGGATTTGCTGTTTTATCGTGCCGGCCATCCCGAGGGGCTGGTCGCCCGCGAGGCCGCGCATTGGGACCCCGTGCTGTTCTGGGCCGCGGAGGCGCTGGGGGCGCATTTCATCCTCTCTGAAGGCATCATGCATGTGAAGCAACCGGACGAGGCGCTCCGGGCTGCCCGCGCCGCGCTGCCGGTGGATGCCTGGTCGGTCGCGGCCCTCCATGTGGTGACGACCCTGACCGGCTCGGCGCTGTTGGCGCTGGCCCTGGCCCATGGCGTGCGTGACGCCGACCAGGTCTGGGCCGCTGCCCACGTCGATGAGGACTGGAACATCGACCAATGGGGCGTGGATGAGGAGGCGGCCGCCCGCCGGGCCACGCGCCTCAGGGACTTCGAGGCCGCCGTGACTGTGCTGGCTGCCGTTAATCCGGCCCCGGTCAAAGGTCCTTAACGAGAGGTTTACGACGGAGCCTTAGGGTGGGGGCCAGATGTCCGGGCCCCCGAGATGCCGACGCCGATAAGCTCGATCCTTCCCGTCAGTGCCGCCAGCCCCGTGGCTGATGCGACGACGCCTGATCTTGTGCTTCAGGCCGGAAGCGTGGTCGATGCCAGGGTTGTCAGCGTGCTCGCCGACAATCTGGTGCGGATCGCGATCGCCAATCTGTCGATGGACGTGATGTCGGAGGTGTCGCTGACACCAGGACAAAACCTCCAGCTCGCGGTGTCGCAGAACGACGGCACCATCCGGCTTGCCGTCGTCAACGGCGCAGGCGAGGCAAGCGCCGATCAGGTCACGCTGACGCCGGCGGCGGCCTCGCTGGTCGACGGCCCGCCGCTTGCGCCATCCGCGACCGCGGTCCGCAATCCCCTGACGCCCGCCGAGCAGGTTGCCGTTTCGGTCGCTTCTACCGAGGCCGTGACCAAGCAGGGCAGCCAGGCGCCGCTGTTCGCCAATTTGGCCTCGGTCGTCACCGGCAGCGATCTGCCTGCTGGCCTGAAGCAGGCCGTGCTGGACGTGCTGGTGCAACAGACGCCGCTCAATACCGCCCTCGATGGCGGCGATATCGAATCCGCCTTTCAGAAGTCGGGCCTGTTTCTCGAGGCCTCGCTTGCGTCCGGCACGACGCTGCCGTCAGGCCCGGTGCCGGACCTGAAGGCGGCGCTGCTGGTGCTGCGCCAGACGCTGGCGGCGACATCGGGCGCGCTCGAGACCGCCGCGCCACAAGTCGCAGCGCCAAGCATCGCACTGCCGTCCAGCCTTCCGGCCACGTCGCAGATTGCAGCTTCAGCGCTGCAGGTGACGGGCGAAGCTGCGCAGGCGGCGTTGCCATCGCCGGAGGCGGGGGTTGCCCAACCCGCGCAATTGCCGCGCGAGGCTGTGCCTGCGGCCGTCGTGTTGGCAGGCACGGCCCGCGAAACGCCGCAGGCGGCCCTCCCGCGAACCATCTCCGCGGGTCTTGCCGCGACCTTGCTGCAAGAGGTCACGCAAAGCCTGCCGCGCATGACCGGCAATGTGCCGGGCTCGAACAAGGCCGTGCCCGACAGCCACGTCTTCGAAGCGGCCGCGCGTACCACGACGCCACCGCCGTTCCGCGGCGCACTGCCGTCGTCGCAACCGATCGCTTTGCCATCGCTCGCGCCGGATGCGCCGCTCGCTGCGACCGTGCATCGGCTGCTCGACGACACGGATGCCGCGATCGCGCGGCAGACCCTGCTGCAGGTGGCGTCGCTGCCCGACCGCACCGACGCCGGCGGGCATCGCATCGATCCGACCGTGCCGCAGTGGAATTTCGAGATTCCATTTGCGACCCCGCAGGGCACCGCGATGGCGCAATTCGAGATTTCGCGCGATGGCGGCAATGAAACGCCAGATTCCGCCAAGCGCGCCTGGCGCGCACGCTTCACCCTCAATGTCGAGCCCAGCGGTCCCGTGCACGCGCTGATCACGCTCAACGGCGACAAGACCTTTGTGCGGATGTGGGCCGAGCGGCCGGCGACGGCACAGCAGCTCCGCGCCGGGATCGGTGAGCTCAATCAGGCACTGACCAAAGCGGACCTCAAGCCTGGCGACATCGTGGTGCGCGACGGCACACCGCCGCGGCAGGCACCCGCTCGCGCCGGCCATTTCCTGGATCGCGCCACATGAGCGATCCATCCAAGCTCGCGATCGCGCTGCACTACGAGAAGGGCTCTGGCGCGCCTGTCGTCGTCGCCAAGGGCAAGGGCACGATCGGTACCAAGATCGTCGAGATCGCCAAGGCCCACGATATCCCGATCGAGGAGAATGAGGTGCTGGCCGGCGCACTCTCCAAGGTCGAGCTCGGCGAGGAGATTCCGCCCGATCTCTACAAGGCCGTCGCCGAGGTGCTGGTGTTCGTGCTGCGCATGTCGGGCCGGGGACGCTGACACACGACACTGGCGCGCATCTCTCCATGCGTCAGTGCGAGCGCGGCGAAGCAATCCGGAATCTTTCTGCGGAGGGACTCTGGATTGCTTCGCTGCGCTCGCACTGACGGAGTGTAGGGCTGCTATCCCAACTTGAATAACGCCTGCAAAAATTCCACCACTGCTTTTCGCGACTCCGCAGCCGTCGTCGGATTGCCACCGACATGTGGGTTGAGCTCGACGCAAGGATCCTTGTAGGTGAAGGGCGCATTGGTATCGCCGTTCATTAGCACGCCGCCGTCGCCTTCCTTGATATGGCAGTTGCGCACGGTCTGCGCGTTGGCCGAGACCGTCACCGTGTTGACGCCGAGCAGGCCGCTGTCGAAGCCGTGTGCGCTGTCGGGGTATTCGGTCAGCGCGACATCGCGGCCCGCGGTCTTGAGCCGCTCGACGAAGGCCTTGCGGCTCCTCACGGGGTTATAATCATCAGGCGTGCCGTGGAAGATGCGGATGGGGCGCGCCGCGACTTCGGTGTCGGTCTGATACGTGGTCGAGCAATCCGGATAGAACGGAATGTAGGCCGCGAACTGCAAACCGGACTTGTTCCAGAGCTTGTGGAAGCGGTCGAGGCTCGCATAGAGCGTCGCCTGGCCGCCGCGCGAAAAGCCCATCAGCACGATGCGATCGGGATCGACGCGCGGATGCTTCGCCAAAATCTCCAGCGAGCGATAGATGTCGATGATGAGATTGAGCCGTCCGAGTAGGGCCTGGTTCGGTCCAACCACGGTGAGCCCGCGGCCGGTAAAGCCGTCGATCACGAAGGTCGAGATGCCCATGGCGTTGAATTCGTGCACCCAGGCTTCAGTGGTGGCGCCGACGCCGCTCGAGCCGTGCATCAGCACCACGACCGGCATCTTGCCTGCCCCCTGCGCGACGCGGAATTCGCCGGCGACCGTGACCGGTTTACCGGCGGTTGCATCGCCGCTGAGAAATTGCTGGTCGGATAGGGTGAGTGACGGGATCGGGAAGATCTCGACTCGAGCCGCGGCTTCCTTCGGCAGCGATTGGGCGCCGGCGAGCGCAGTTGAAACGCAAAGCGCGATGAGCGCTGCAACGACGCGGAATGCCGTCGGCATGGGATCCTCCCTTGTGATTTTTAGGAAGTAGATCAACGAGCGTGCGCGCTGTCAATTTGCGCGCGGGCGCATCACGCCTTGTCGGTCGGCTGCTTCGCCGTCAGCGCCTGGTCGATGGCGAAGCCGCCGATCTCGCTCATTGCCTGCGAGATCACGTCGCCCTTCCGCGCAAAGCCGCTGGAGAGATAGTCGAATTGGGTCCGCGCCAACCGCAGCACCTCGATCGGCACGGAGACGACGGTCTCGTTGAATGCGTCGACCGAGGCGCGCAGGCTATCGAGCTCGGTCGTGAGCTTGCCGATGTGGTTTTCGGCATCCCGCATCAGGCTGAGCAGCTTGCCGCGCTCGGTGTCGAACGCGGCCCGTTCGGCGGCGGCGGCCGCGGTGACTTCGGCAAGCTGCGTCCGCAGCGCGGCGATCTGGCTGACCATGGCGTTAGAGGCAAGCTCGGCGGCCTGATGCCGCTCGGCATGGCGCTTGCTCTCTTCCTGCTGTTCGTGAAACAGCCGCTCGGCCGACATCGCCCGCTGCGTCAGCGACTCGATCAGGCTGGCCGCGCGCAGCAGCATCTCGCCATTCCGTCCCGACACCATGCTGGCCATTCGCCGCAGGAAGTCAGTGGTGTCGGATGCGCTGTTCGGAGGCAGGGGAACGACCGTGGCGGACATGGGCGATGCTTGCTTGCAGCCGGACGTGATGACCGCCGCCGTACCGACTGAGCTCACGCAACATTCGGCGCCTGATCGTGACGTGAGCAAGCCTGAATCGGCGGACCCGGTCAACCGGCGCGGCGTGACAAAATGACGGCCATCCGCCGCCAAATCGCGCGCGGGTCAGGTGCGGCTCTGCCGGCCGATCCGCCCCAGATGGGTAAAGCCGAAGCCGGCGGAATATTTCAGGCCGTAGCCCAACGCCCGGTCGATGCCGATATGGGCGAGCCAGATCAAGGCGATGGACAAGGTGAGGGGCGAGGCGACGCCGAAGCCCAGCGTCAGCAGCGCCACCGGCGCCATGTAGCTGTGGGCAGCATTGTAGACCAGCGCGCCGAATTTGGCGTCGGCAAGATAGGCCAGGAAGCTGAGATCGGGGACGAGGAAGAGCAGGGCGAACACCGTCCACGAGCCGTCCCAGGCCCAGTAGAGCACCACCATCCCAGTAAACAAGGTCAGGCCTTCCAGCCGCAGCAGGATCTTGACGCCGCCCGTTGCCGCGCCGGTCTCGGCCGTTGCTTCGCTCATGCTAGTCTCCCGGGCAAAACTCTGGAATTCCTTGCGCTTTCACGCTGCGGCAGGGCAGCCCTGCGGCACCGAAAGCCGCTTCCCGCCCTGCAAAATGCCGTGTTAGAACCCGGGTCACTTAAGGCTTAAGAACTGGCGGGAGCAAATGAAACATATCCTGGATGCCCTTGAAGATCGTCGTGCCGGTGCAAAGCTCGGCGGCGGCGAGAAGCGCATCGAGGCGCAGCACGCCCGCGGCAAGCTGACGGCGCGGGAGCGCATCGAGCTCCTGCTCGACAAGGGATCGTTCGAGGAGTTCGACATGTTCGTCGAGCATCGCTCCACCGAGTTCGGCATGGAGAAGAACAAGATCCCCGGCGACGGCGTCGTCACCGGCTGGGGCACCGTCAACGGCCGCAAGACCTTTGTGTTCGCCAAGGACTTCACGGTGTTCGGCGGCTCGCTGTCGGAAACGCATGCGCTGAAGATCACAAAGCTCCAGGACATGGCGATGAAGGCGCGTGCGCCCATCATCGGTCTCTATGATGCGGGCGGCGCCCGCATCCAGGAGGGCGTGGCAGCACTCGCCGGCTATTCCTACGTGTTCCGCCGCAACGTGCTTGCCTCCGGCGTGATCCCGCAGATCTCCGTCATCATGGGCCCCTGCGCCGGCGGCGACGTCTATTCGCCCGCGATGACCGACTTCATCTTCATGGTGAAGAACACCAGCTACATGTTCGTCACCGGCCCCGATGTGGTGAAGACCGTCACCAACGAGGTCGTCACGGCGGAAGAGCTCGGCGGCGCCTCGGTACACGCTACGCGCTCCTCGATCGCGGATGGTGCCTTCGAGAATGACGTCGAGACGCTGCTGCAGATGCGTCGCCTGATCGACTTCCTGCCGTCCAACAACACCGACGGCGTGCCGGAATGGCCGAGCTTCGACGACACCGCCCGCATCGACATGTCCTTGGACACGCTGATCCCCGACAATCCGAACAAGCCCTACGACATGAAGGAGCTGATCCTGAAGGTCGTGGACGAGGGCGACTTCTTCGAGATCGCGGAGGCCTTCGCCAAGAACATCGTCACGGGTTTTGGCCGCATCGCCGGCCGCACCGTCGGCTTCGTCGCCAACCAGCCGATGGTGCTGGCCGGTGTGCTCGACAGCGATGCTTCGCGGAAAGCGGCGCGCTTCGTGCGCTTCTGCGATGCCTTCAACATCCCGATCGTCACCTTCGTCGACGTGCCGGGCTTCCTGCCCGGCACCGCGCAGGAATATGGCGGTCTGATCAAGCACGGCGCAAAGCTGCTGTTCGCCTACTCGCAGTGCACCGTGCCGCTCGTCACCATCATCACCCGCAAGGCCTATGGCGGCGCCTTCGACGTCATGGCGTCGAAGGAAATCGGCGCCGACATGAACTACGCCTGGCCGACCGCCCAGATCGCGGTGATGGGCGCCAAGGGCGCGGTGGAAATCATCTTCCGCAGCGACATCGGCGACCCCGACAAGATCGCCGCCCGCACCAAGGAATACGAAGACCGCTTCCTGTCACCGTTCATCGCAGCCGAGCGCGGCTACATCGACGACGTCATCATGCCGCATTCGACCCGCCGCCGCATCGCACGGGCGCTGGCGATGCTGAAGGACAAGAAGACGGAAATGCCGGCGAAGAAGCACGACAATTTGCCGTTGTGAGGAAATGTAGGGCGGGTTAGCGAAAGCGTAACCCGCCTGGCACTGGAAATGGTCGCCTCACATGCCGAATGTATTCGACCTGGGTGAGGACCATCCGTTACGCGCAGCACACAAGAAGTGCAGCAATCATCGCGCAGATATCGCGCGCAGCCAGCTCTGCGGCTGTTTCTATTGCAGAACGACGTTTGCCCCTGAACGAATTGTCGAATGGGTGGACGAGGATTCCACGGCCCTGTGCCCCGAGTGCGGAATTGATAGTGTCCTTGGGGGCGCCTCAGGCGTGCAGATCGACAAGTTTTTTTTGGAAGCGATGCGGTTGGCGTGGTTCGGCTGAGCCGGTGGGTTCAACTATCTGGTATCAAGCTTCGTTCGTGACTCAGCATCGGTAATTTGGAAACTCATGACCGAAGACGATCCGACCGACGAAATCTCCGACATCGAAGATCGGATCGAGCGGCTCGCCGAGATCGCAGAGCGATGCCGGAAGTACATCCTGGCGTCCAAGATCGCGATCGGCGGCGGTGGGGCGCTGCTGCTGGTCACTATCCTCGGATTGTTCGGGTTTGGTCAGACCGCCGCGCTCGGCTCGATCGCGCTGGTGCTCGGGGGCATCGTCTCGCTTGGCTCGAACATCAGCACGTTGCGACAGACGGACGATGCGATCGCTGCTGCCGAGGCGCGTCGGTCGGCGTTGATCGGCAGGATCGATTTGCGCGTGGTTGCCGATACGCCGATGAAGCTGGTGTAGTGCGCTGCTTCATGCCGCAGTCTTGACGGTCAGAACATGCATTTCCGCGCGACATTCGGCGGCGAAGGCTTGAAGCCGTTCCGAGGCTTGCTGGTCGAGGATCGCCTTCGCCAGACGCTCGGCGCGGGCTACTTGCTCTCTGAGATAGTCGATGCGGGCCATGTGTCACCTTCCGCCGGGATAATTTGAGGCAAATTGCTTCGTTCCAGTGGCTGTGAGCCTATGGCTAACCCCGGGTTAATTATGTGCGGTGGGTCACATCCCGCGCGCCTGATCCGCTGCAGCGAAATGCGCCATCTGATCGGCGTGGGCCTTTGCGAACGCCGGACGGCCGATCGCTCGCGCGACGTAAGCGCGGCAGGCAGGACTATCCGCCAGCCCGTCGAAACCATCGACCACGCGCAGCACGTCGGACATCAGGATGTCCGCGACCGAGAAGGATCCCGCCAGCCATTCACGGCCGGCCAGCACCGGCTCGAGATGCTTGAGGCGGAGCTTGAGGAAGTCGTCCATGAATTTCCACGCCGCTGTGTCGCTCGGATGACCCATGAATTTCGACATGGTCCAGGGCAGGCTTGCCATCTCCACCGAGTTGAGCGCGGCGAACACCCATTCCATCGCCTCGTTGCGGCCGCGCGGATCGGTCGGCATCAGCTCGGCATTGAGCTGGCCCAGATGCAGCAGGATCGCGCCGCTCTCGAAGATCGAGATGTCACCATCGGTCAGCCACGGCACCTGGCCGAAGGGCTGGTGCGCGAGATGTTCGGCGCCGCGCCCGTTGAACGGCATGCTCGCGACGCGGTAGGGCAACGCGGCCTCTTCCAGCGCCCAGCGGACGCGAAGGTCGCGGACGAAGCCACGCGGAGGCGGGGGAACCCAGTCGAACGTGGTGAGGATGAGGTTGGCCATGCGATGTCTCCGTGCTGTCTGGCAGAGGACGGATGAAGGGCGCGCGTTCCGACAGCGGCGAGATGTTTTTTCTCGGGGCGCAGAGATCGTGGGGTGGGCTTGGTTTATTGCCCGAGCTTCGCCAGCTTGCCTTGTTTCGCGGCTTCCACCGCGCGCTCGGCATCCTCCGGCAACAGAATCCGTTCTGCCACCTGCCGCGCGGCCTCACGTTTCACGGCAGCTACATATGCGCCGTCATCGGCATAACGTTCCGCGATCGACAGCCTGGGGTCGTGCACCTCTTTCCGTGCGGCTTCCGTCGGTGCGAATGGCACGACAGCGCCCTGCAATGGATAGAGCGCGGTCGAGCCAAACCCCTGTGCGCGCGGATTCCAGGCGGTGTAGGTCGCGCGTGGCACGGCGAGGGCGAGCTGGCGGATGCCCGCGATGGCCATGCCGTCATCATCAGCCTTGGGCACGAAGACGGGATAGCGGCCGATCACCTTGGGCGGCAGGACGCTCTGATCGGAGAAAGCGGCGAGCGTGTGGATGCCGGCATAGGGCAGGCCGGGGATATCCGTCGGCACCGCGCCTTGCGCTGCGACCAGCGTGCCGTGGGCGCGCATGGGGACGCGGCTTGCGGGTGGTTTCGTGCCATCGCTGATCCAGGCATTGAGGTCGGTGAGCAGCGCGCGCATCGGCATGCCCGCATGCATCGGGTTTTGCGGCAGCGACATCGCCGGCACGCCCTTCTTCATCGCGTCGTTGGCGTCGGCGAAATGTGGCGTCCCCGCGATCATATAGGCGCGGACATTGTCGGGAAGGTCGAGGTGGTTGCCGGCGAGATCGGTGACCAGCAGCGACGCGTGCGAGGTCCACCATTCGTGCTCGCTGTCGGTCTGCATCACCTTCGGGCAGGTGACGGAGAGCGAGCAGCGGCGCAGCACGCCGTCTGTCTTGCCGGAATAGGGATCGCTCAGCGTTGCATAGGTGAAGGGGAAGAGATCGGCCTGCCACGCCGGATCCTGCATGTGGCGCGGGTTGCGGCCCGGCTGGCCGAAGCGGACATTGGTCGCCATGCGCCGCGTGCCCGCGACGTGCGGCATCAAGCCGTCGAACACGGTGCGGCCCTGCAGATCCTCATTGAAGCCGAGATAGAGGAAGTCGCGCAGGAAGCGGCCGGATTGCGACACGCCAAAGCCGATGGCGCGGCTGACCGACGGATGCAATCCGTCGAGCAGCGGGTTCGCTTGCGTCTCGTCGCGGCGGAGGAAGCTGACGACATCGCGCACGGCCGCATAGCCCATGCCGAGCGGAACCGGATCGCGCGCGGTGTAGGTGACTTCGTAGAGCGCACCGGCGTCAAAGCCGTCGGGGCGGGTGATCTCGACCGTCGTGGGATCTAATAGCTTTGCGGAGAGGCCGGACGGTGTCTGCCGCGCGTCGGCCCAGGCCGCGCGCACGGTGACGTTGAGATTGGCGGTGTCGGCGGCGGGCCAGGTCAGCGTCGCGCGCGCCGGGTTGGCCGAATTGTCGAAGATGACTTCTTCGCGCGCAGGGCCGGTGATCGTCTTGATCGCCGGTGCAGTCATCGCAAGCTGTCCCGGCTTGGAGGGGATGTCGCCCTGCCAGCCGACCCACACCATCGTAAACCCCTGACGGTGCAGGAAGCCAATGCCGGCATCCTCGGCCTTATCGGCATTGTTGGCGCCAGGCTGGGCGGAATCGTCGAACAATTGCGGTGCGAGCTTTCTGCCGCGGTTGGGCACCTCTAATAACAGCGTGCCGTTGCTGTGGGCGGGATCGCTGGGCCGCAGGATCACGACATCAGTGGTGGCCTCGACCTTACCTTCACCGTTGCGTGGGGCGAGCGCGAGATCGGTGATGACGGCGTTGCGGTCGTCGGCCGGATTGAGCGCAAACGTCGCGCGCGCGGTGATGCGCTCATAGGTGCCGACATTGCCAAAGCTGCGTCCGGCGAAGGCCGGCACGCGCTCCAGGATGTCGAAGCGGACGATTTCGGCACGCGAGGAGAGGGGAAAGAGACCGGCGATCGCGATGAGGCCCGTGATGATCCTGCGCATGGCCGGTCCTTCCCCGATGTCGCGCGATCGTCATGTTCCGTCGCGCGGGCTTTTTGTTGCCGGCACTATAACCTTCTATGCTGCGGCCAAACAACAGGAGGAAATCCGATGTCCGCTGCCTGCTTCGTCGCCCGCGCCATCGTCACCGATGCCTTGAACCTGAACGCGCAATTCAGCGGCAGTTCATGTCGCCACCGCGACACTTCCGCTGCATCACTTGATTGATCAAGCAGAGGACTTGTCATGGAGCGTCGGAATTTTTTGAAACTTGCATTCGGTGTCGCGGCCGGAGCCGCCGCGTTCACCGCCGCCGCACAGGCCGCGCCACTGGCGCCGCAGCCGCTCGGCAATGGCGGCATACCTCAGGGCAATCCCGACGCTCATCCCGCCGTCACCAGCAGCGAGGAGGCAGCCCAGCTCAAGCCCGAGCAGGTGCACTGGCATGGCCGCGGCCACTGGCATCGCCGTCACTGGGGCTGGCGCCACCGCCATTGGGGCTGGCGTCATCGTCACTGGCATCGTCGCCACTGGCGTCACTGGTAACGACACGCCTGGACTGAAAAAGGGGATCGCGATTTGCGATCCCCTTTTTGCTATGCGCGCACCGTCACAACGAAAATGGCCGCGCAGGCTGAATCCGCGCGGCCATTTCGCAAGCGCGAAAGATCAGAACGGACGGCAGCGGCCGGCGTACCAGCGGAAGCCATAGGGGCACACGCGCGGACGCACCACGACGACCGGCGGGGCGACCACGACCGGACCGGGGCCGACGACGACACCACCACGCATCGGACGGCAGCCGCCATAGGGACCGCGGTACCAGCCCGGGCCGCAACCATTGGCGGCGCTGGCTGCCTCGCTGAAGCCGACGACGGCGCTGGCGAGCATCACGGCGGCAAACAGATATTTCATTTGATCTTCCTTCTCGTCCTTGGGGGGCAGTCTCAGAGGAGACTCTCGGGAGCTAGGCGCTTGCGGCGCACAATGAATCAAACCATACGATTCGACATGTTAATTTTTGCGACATATCGGCACGTTGCGATCCAAGCCTGCCAATCATGACCTGAATGCGGCATGAACATTCGTCGCATGCGGCCTCAGGCGACACGGATGACGCAAGAGCCCCGTCCAGATGAATCGGAACGGGCTCTGGAGTTTTGTTGGACGCGTTTTCCTGAACGCGAAGCGGTATCCACTTCGCTCGAAAACGCTTCAGTGGCCGAGAAAGCCCAGCACCAATTCTTTGTACTTCTCGGGCGCCTCCAGGAAGACGAGATGGCCGGTGTTGGGGACCACCTCGGCGCGCGCATTCGGCATCTTGGCCGCGAGCGCTTTCGCCAGCTCGGCGTTCTGTCCCATCTTCGCCCGTAACGCCTCCGGTGCATTCGCCCGGCCGGGCGCATTGTGGTCGTCGGCGCCCATGATGAACAGCGTCGGTTCGGTAATGAGCGGAATCTCGTGCGCGACCGGCTCGCGATAGATCATTTGGCCGGAGCTGACGAAAGCGTGCAGCCAGCGCGGATAATCCGGGCTGCCCTTGATGTTGAAGCGGGCATCGATGAACGGCGTGATCGCGTCCGGCGGCAGCTTGATCGCATAATTGGTCTGGAGCTGCTTGCGATAGCCATCGGCGGTGAGCTTTTCCTCGGCCTCGATGATTGTCTCGGTCGGCGTCGGCGGCACATAGAGACGGTAGTCCTCAAGGCCGATCGGCGCGGTCAGCACGAGATGGGCGACACGATCAGGGTAGCCGCGGGCGATGCGCACGCCCAGCATGCCGCCGAGCGAATGCGCGACGACATCCGCCTTGTCGATTTTGAGATGATCGAGCAGCGCGATGGTGTTGCGCGCCAGTGTATCGAAATGCAGCTCGCCTGAGGGCTTGGAGGATTTGCCGAAGCCGACCTGGTCGGGCACCACGACGCGATAACCGGCATCGTTCAGCATTCTGATGACCGGTGCCCAATAGCTCGACGGAAAATTGCGTCCGTGCAGCAGCACCACGGCGCGGCCGTTCGGCTGCGCCGGCGCGACGTCCATATAGGCCATGCTGAGCCGCTCGCCGTCATTCACGACTGGCAGCAGATGCACGGGATAAGGATAGGCGAAGCCTTCGAGCGCGATGCCGTAGGGCTCGCGTTGCGGCGTGTCGGCGGCGCGTGATGCAAACGGGACAGTCACGAGAGCGGCAGCGAGCGCTGCCGAGAAGATGCGGTTCATTGAGGTCTCTAAGTTTGCAGAACGTCATTCCGGAGCGGTCCGCAGGACCGAGCCCGGAATCTCGAGGTTTCGGGGTCTGGTCCTTCGGACCATCCCGGAACGACAGTGCGCTTAAAGCGATGGATGACCGGGTCAAGCCCGACCATGACGGAGGCTGCCATTCACACGCGAACGTGTGATCGCACGCGATTTGCGTGACTAGTCCTTGCCATTCCCGAATAGCGCGGCGAACTGCTTCTCGCCGGTGCGGGTGAAATTCACCACGCGGCTGCCGGGCGTGGCGTCGCGCGCGGCCCATTTTAGCTCGGCAAAACGCTGCATCATCGCGGCCCCCAGCGTGCCGGCGAGATGGTGGCGCCGTTCGCTCCAGTCGAGACAGGCCTTGCAAACCGGGCGGCGCGGATGGCTGAGCATGTCAGGCGAGATCTGCAGATGTTTCGCAAGGAAGCGTTCGCCCTCGGCCGTCAACTCGATGTCCTGCTTCTTCTGCCTGACCAGATTTCGCTCGCGCATGGTGTCGAGCATCTGCACGCCGAGATCGCCGGCGAGATGGTCATAGCAGATCCGCGCGCGACGCAGCGCCGGATCCTTCGGCCCGGTGCGCACGCGCATGTGGCCGGTGCGCGCGGCAAGCCCGGCAAGGCCTTCGAGCACGCCGGCGACGTCGTCGTCGGTGAGGCGGTAATAGCGGTGCCGGCCCTGTTTCTCCGGCTCGACCAGGCCGCCGGCCTCGAGCTTGGCCAGATGCGAGCTCGCGGTCTGCGGCGTGATGCCGGCCTCCTGCGCGAGCTCGCTTGCGGTGAGCGCGCGTCCGTTCATCAGCGCCGTGAGCATGTTGGCGCGGGCGGGGTCGCCGACCAGCGCGGCGACCATGGCAATGTCGGGTCCTGATTTCATGCTTCGATGGTAGCCGAAGCATTGTGGTCGGGCAAGGATGTAGCGTGTTGCGGCAAACACGTCATTGCGAGCGAAGCGAAGCAATCCAGATGCTTTAGCGGCGACGGCGTCGCTCGCTTGTCGCAATGACAGATCATGGAGCCCATCATGTCCGTCACCGTCTTCATCCGCTACCAGCTCGATCCGTTCAAGCGTGCGCAGTTCGAGGAGTATTCGAAGCGCTGGCTCACCATCATTCCGAAATGCGGCGGCGACCTGATCGGCTATTTCATGCCGCATGAGGGCACCAACAATATCGCCTTCGCGCTGATCGGTTTCGAAAGTCTCGCCGCCTACGAGGCCTATCGCGCGCGGCTGCGGCAGGATGCCGAAGGCATGGCGAACTTCCACTTCGCCGAGGAGAATAAATTCATCCTTGCGGAGGAGCGCACCTTCCTGCGCAAGGTGGTAGTGTAGGCCACCAACGCGAAGGAGACGCCCATGATCGCCGTGATCTTCGAGGTCTGGCCCAAGCCGGAACATCGCCAGGACTATTTCGACCTCGCGGCCGATCTGAAGCCGCTCCTGCAGACCATCGACGGCTTCATCTCGGTCGAGCGGTTCGAAAGCCTGACCGAGAAGGGCAAGATATTGTCGGTATCGTTCTGGCGTGATGAGGCCGCCGTCCAGGCCTGGCGCAACACGATGGAGCATCGGCGCACCCAGGCCAAGGGCAGGGCGCGGATCTTCGCCGACTACCATCTGCGTATTGCCAGCGTCATCCGCGACTACGGCATGAACGATCGCGAGCAGGCGCCAAAGGACAGCCGCGCCGTGCACGACGCGCACTAGCGTGTTCGCGGGCGCGCACTAGCGCTGCCCTGCACGCGTCCCTATCTCTGCGCGGCCAACAAGGGAGAGAAACATGCATGTGACGACTGCTGACAAGCGCGCGACGTTCAGGAAGATGCACGAGAGCGGTTGCTTCATCCTGCCCAATCCGGTCGATGTCGGCAGCGCCAAGGCGTTGCAGCATCTCGGTTTCAAGGCGATCGCCTCGTCGAGCGCGGGCTTTGCCTGGACCATCGGCAAGGCCGACAACCGCGTCACCGTCGAGGATGTCTGTCAGCATCTGGCAGCACTGAGCTCATCCGTCGACATCCCCGTGAATGCGGATTTCGAGGGTGGCTTTGCGATCGAGCCGGACAAGGTCGCGGACAACGTCGAGCGCGGTGTGCGCACCGGCGTTGCCGGCCTGTCGATCGAGGATTCCACCGGCGACAAGGACAAGCCTCTGTACGATCGCGCGCTCGCGGTCGAGCGCATCAAGGCCTCGCGCAAGGCGATCGGCGACAGCGGCACGCTGCTGGTCGGCCGCTGCGAGGCGTATCTCTGGGGTGTCACCGATCTCAAGCTCGTCATCGACCGGCTCACGGCCTATGCCGATGCCGGCGCCGACTGTCTCTACGCACCGGGCCTGAAGACGCGCGAGGATATTTCCGCGGTGGTGAAGGCTGTCGCACCAAAGCCGTTCAACCTGCTGATCGGTGCCTCCGGCCTGTCGTTGAAGGAGGCCGAAGATCTCGGCGTGCGCCGCATCAGCGTCGGCGGCTCGCTCGCCCGCGCCGCCTGGGGCGGCTTCATGCGTGCAGCGAAGGAGATGGCGGAGAAGGGGACGTTCACCGAGCTTGCCAGCGGCTATTCCGGCGGCGAGCTCAACAAGATGTTCAGCTAGCGCCACAACAGGCCAAACGAAAAGCGGCGGGACCTCTCGATCCCGCCGCTGTCGCATCGTGTTGCAAATCGCTACTTGGCGCCGTCAGACGGGGTCTGCGTATCCGGCGCCGGCTTTGCAGCGGGCGTGTCCGCCGGAGCGGCCGGCTTGCTCGGCGCGGCGCCTGTGGTTACGCCGGGCGCTGCGTTGTTGCGCGGCGTCACGTCGCGCATGCCGGGAGGCGCGGCCGGATTGGCCGGAGCCGTCTGCTGCGCTGTCTGCGTTGCAGGCGTATTGCTCGCCTGGTTCCCCGTGGTGGTGTTGTTGAGGCCATAGAACACGGCGCCCAGCACCAGGGCTATGGCCACGGCGAACAGCGCGACCTTGCCACTGGAGGCGGGGCCTTCACCCAGCTCGGGATCGGCCTGAAGGTCGGAATCCCGGCGCGCCGCGCGAAGGTACTCATCGTCGGCGAGGTTCGGGCGGTACGGATCGTTGGGAAAACGGTCGTCAGCCATCGATTGGGTCTCCTCGTTGATTGCGTCCTGACAACCCTCAGCTGCGAGATTCTGTTCCGCGCGCGTTATGCTTTCGTCGCATGTTGCCCTCAGGCGAGGAATCGGGAACCTGTTCCCCTGGGAACCCGGCGCGTCGGTTCCGTGGAGGAAGAAGGGAACAAGGCGATGTGGAGCCTGCCGCCGACCGATAGCGTGTTGCATTTCCTCTCGCTGGTTGCCGTGGCTGCGCAGGGCATGACCGCCGCGCTCGCCGCTGGGCGCCGCAGCATGGACTGGCTTGGCGTCTGCTTCCTCGGCTGCATCACCGCGCTCGGTGGCGGCACGCTGCGCGATCTCTTTCTTGGGCACTATCCGTTGGCCTGGGTGCAAAATCCGATCTATCTCGCGCTCGCCGGCGGCGCGGCCTTCCTCACCATCCTGTTCGCGCGGCTCGTGCATCGGCTGAAGCTTGCCTTCATCGTGCTCGATGCCATTGGCCTCGTCGTTTTCACCATGACCGGCTGCGACGTCGCCTGGCAGATGGATGCCTCGCTGACGATCGTGATCGTCTCCGGCATGGTGACGGGCTGCGCCGGCGGCGTGCTGCGCGACGTGCTCTGCAACGACGTGCCGCTGTTGTTTCGCTCCGAGCTCTACGCCAGCGTCTCGGTGGTGACGGGACTGTTCTACGCCACCGCGTTCGGCCTCAAGCTCAACGCCGAGCTCTGGACCATTTTGACGTTCGTCCTCGGCATCAGCTTCCGCCTGCTCGCGGTGCGCTACAAATGGGAGATGCCGAAATTCGTGTTCACGGGGGATGAGGAGCGGTAGCGGCGCTTTCTTATCTCGCCCCGCGTGCGGGGAGAGGTCGGATTGCATCGAAGATGCAATCCGGTGAGGGGGGACTCTCCACGAGTCCCACTGTCACTAGTTTCGCGGAAGCAGCCCCTCACCCTCGTGGCGGTGCGGGAATTACGGCGCTTGCCCGCGCGCCTTCGCCACCTGCGCCGGCGTCACCAGCGGGCTGGCATTGCCCCAGGAATTGCGGATGTAGTTCGTCACGGCCGCAATCTCCTCGTCGGACAATTGCCTGGCATAGCCCGGCATTTCCCCGGTGTTCGGCGCCCGCGGCGTCGTCACGGTGTGCGCGCCGTCGAGGATGATGCGCAAGGTGGAGGACGGGTTGATCGATTGCAGCAGCGCGTTCGCCGGCAGCGGGGGGTAGATGCGTGGCGCGCCGCTGCCGTCGGCTTCATGGCAGGCGATGCAGAGCTTTGCATAGACTGCCTGGCCCGCTTTCATCTCGGCGTCGTCAGGCGGCGTCACGATCGTTTCGCGGCGTGCTGGCGGCAGGCTCTTCAAGTAAACCGCGATCGCCCGCACATCGCCATCGCTCATCTTCGAGGTCGAATTGACGATCACCTCGGCCATGGGGCCGCCGGCGTGGCTCTTGGCGTTGCGGCCGCTTTGCAGATATTCGGTGATGTCCTCCGCACTCCACGACTGCAATCCCGTGCGCGCGGCGCCATCGAGCCGCGGCGCATACCAGCCGCCGAGCTCGCTGCCGGAGAGCGCCTGCGCGGTCTTGTCCGCGCCAAAATAGTTCTTCGGCGTGTGGCAGGCGCCGCAATGGCCGAGACCGGTGACGAGATAGCCGCCTCTGTTCAATGCCGCGCTCTTGCTCTGGTCCGGCTCGAACAGGCCAGGTGTGAAGAACAGCAGGTTCCAGGCCCGCATCAGGCTGCGATAGCCGAACGGCCAGCGCAGCTCCGGCGGCTTGTTGCGGCGGGCGACGGGCGCGAGCGTGCCGAGATAGGCGCGGATCGCCAGCGTGTCGTCCTTGGTCATTCGGGTGAAGTACGGGTAGGGGAAGGCCGGGTAATAAAGCGAGCCGTCCGGCGCGGAGCCATAGCGAACGGCGCGGGTGAAATCGGCATCGCTCCAGCCGCCGATCCCGGTGTCGCGGTCCGGCGTCAGGTTCGGGGCATAGATCGCGCCGAACGGCGTGTCGATGCGCTTGCCGCCGGCGAACGGCTTTGCGGGATCGGCGGTGTGGCAGCCCGCACAGTCGCCGGCCTCGACCAGCGTCCTGCCGTAGGCGATCAGCTCGGGCGACGGCTCGGCCGCGACGGCTGCGCTCGCAACCGCACTGCACAAGACCAGGCCAGCGAGAATCCTCCGCATCATCGACCCTTCTTGCTGCGACTCATCAGCCCGTTCGCATCATATGGCGTCATGTCATTTCGCGGCGCCGGGCTATGGTGACACAAATTGAAAATCGCCAATGCCTTTCCGGCCACGAAATTGCGTTTTTTTCCCGCCGCTGCGGAAGCTCCAGATTTGTGATGCGCCGCGTTAAATATCCGACATAGAGTGGCGCTGATGGTCGGCGCGCCCTAGCTAAAAACAACGGGGAGGCAACGGCTTAAGCGGACGTAACGCGACAAAGACCTGAACAGGGCGGCAAAGAGGACGACATGGGCATCAACCAGGGTCCGATCAGTCTCGATCAAAAATACACCCAGGACACCGGCCATATTTTCACGACGGGCATCCAGGCGCTGGTCCGCCTGCCCATGGCCCAGATTCGCCGCGACCGCGCTGCGGGGCTGAACACCGCGGGCTTCATCTCCGGCTATCGCGGCTCGCCGCTCGGCGGTTACGACCAGCAGCTCTTTGCCGCACGCAAGCACCTCGAGCAGTACAACATCAAATTCCAGCCCGGCGTGAACGAGGACCTGGCGGCGACCGCCGTCTGGGGCTCCCAGCAGCTCAACCTCTCGCCCGGCGCCAAATATGACGGCGTGGTCGGCATCTGGTACGGCAAGGGCCCCGGCGTCGATCGCTGCGGCGACGTGTTCCGCCATGGCAATGCGGCCGGCTCCGCCAAGAACGGCGGCGTGCTGTGCCTCGCCGGTGACGACCACGGCGCCAAATCCTCCACCGTTCCGCATCAGTCCGACCACGCCTTCATCTCGGCGCTGATGCCGTATCTCTATCCCTCGAGCATCCACGAGATGATCGAGATGGGCCTGCTCGGCATCGCGATGTCGCGCTATTCAGGCTGCTGGGTCGGCATGAAGGTGATCACGGAGACGGTGGAGACCACCGCCGAGATCGACCTCACCGACGAGATGAAGCCCTTCATCATTCCCCCGGATTTCGAGCTGCCGCCCGGCGGCCTCAATCTGCGCTGGCCCGACGATCGTTTCGAACAGGACCGGCGCCTGCAGGACTATAAGGGCTTTGCCGCGATCGCGTTCGCGCGCGCCAACAGGGTCAACCGCGTCACCATGGATTCGCCGAACGCCCGCTTTGGCATCATGGCCTCAGGCAAGAGCTACGAGGACGTGCGGCAGGCCCTGCGCGAGCTCGGCATCACCGAAGAAGTCGCCGCCAAGATCGGTCTCCGTCTCTACAAGATCGGCATGCCCTGGCCGCTGGAGCCGGAAGGCGTGCGCCAGTTCGCTGTCGGACTCGAGGAGATCTTCATCGTCGAGGAACGGCGCGAGATCGTCGAGAACCAGGTCAAGCAGGAGCTGTTCAACTGGCGCGACGACGTCCGTCCGCGCATCGTCGGCAAGATGGACGAGCATGACAAGCGCTTCCTGACGTTCTCTGCCGAGCTCAGCGTCGCCTCGCTCGCGACCTCGCTGACCGAGCGGCTTCTTAGGCTTAATCTCAACCCCGAGATCGCGGAAATGCTCCGCGCCAAGGCCGACTGGTTCAACGGCCGCCAGGCGACCCAGATGGTGCCCACCGCGCCCGTGTCCCGAACTCCCTACTTCTGTTCCGGCTGTCCCCACAACACATCGACGAAGGTCCCCGAGGGCAGCCGCGCGCTCGCCGGCATCGGCTGCCACTTCATGGCGCTGTGGATGGACCGCTCGACCGAGACCTTTACCCATATGGGCGGCGAGGGCGTGCCGTGGGTTGGCATCGCGCCCTTCACCAACGAGAACCACATTTTTGCCAATCTCGGCGACGGCACCTACTTCCACTCGGGCAGTCTCGCCATCCGCCAGTCGATCGCCTCCAAGGCCAACATCACCTA
Organism: Bradyrhizobium sp. T-1; assembly: GCF_053592855.1. Classification (NCBI taxonomy): domain Bacteria; kingdom Pseudomonadati; phylum Pseudomonadota; class Alphaproteobacteria; order Hyphomicrobiales; family Nitrobacteraceae; genus Bradyrhizobium; species Bradyrhizobium sp. T-1. The sequence continues at coordinate 3,564,728 of NZ_CM132115.1, forward strand.
CAAGATCCTCTACAACGACGCGGTCGCGATGACCGGCGGCCAGCGCCACGACGGCGATCTCTCGCCGCAGAAGATCATGGCCCAGCTTCACGCCGAGGGTATCAGCGAGATCTATCTCGTCTCGGAATCGCCCGACACCTATCCGGCCGATACCATCGCGCCGGGCGTGAAGAAATACCATCGCGACGAGCTTCAAAATGTCATGAAGATGTGCCGCGAGTTCAAGGGCACCTCGGCTATCGTCTTCGTGCAGACCTGCGCCGCCGAAAAGCGCCGCCGCCGCAAGCGCGGCCTGATGGAGGATCCGGCGCGTCGCGTCATGATCAACCCGGCCGTTTGCGAAGGTTGCGGCGACTGCTCGGTGCAGTCGAACTGCATCTCGGTCGAGCCGCTGGAGACCGAGTTCGGTCGCAAGCGCGCCATCAACCAGTCCGCCTGCAACAAGGATTATTCCTGCCTCAAGGGCTTCTGCCCGTCCTTCGTCACCATCGACGGCGGTGCGCCGCGCCACCGCGCGCCGGCAGAGCTCAGCGACATCGGCGAGTTGCCGGAGCCGGCCTCGCGCCCGACGCTCGATAAGCCCTATAATATCGCGGTCGGCGGTGTCGGCGGCACCGGCGTGCTCACGATCGGCGCGCTGCTCGGCATGGCCGCTCACATCGAGGGCAAGGCCTCGATGATCCTCGACATGTCCGGCCTCGCGCAAAAAGGCGGGGCGGTGCTCAGCCACGTGCGGCTCTCGGACCATCCGGCCGAGGTGACCTGCTCGCGCATCGTCACCGGCACCGCCGACGTCGTGCTCGCCGCCGACGAGGTGGTCGCGGTCGCCAAGGACACGATCTCGCTTTGCGATACCAGCCGCACCCGCGGCATCATCAACAGCCACGTCATTCCGACCGCGGATTTCGTCCTCAACCGCGACTTCAACTTCCAGACCCGCAAGCTGACGGGACTGTTGGAGACGGCGCTGCACAAGGACTCCGTCTTCTTCGACTTCACCAAGCCGGCCGAGCAACTGCTGGGCGACTCCATCGCCACCAACATGATGATGATGGGCTACGCCTATCAGAAGGGCCTGTTGCCGCTGTCCGCGGACTCGATCGAGCAGGCGATCGAGGTCAACGGCGTCTCGATCAAGATGAACAAGGAAGCCTTCCGCCTCGGCCGCCTCGCGGTCGCAGACCCTGCGCGCCTGGCCGAGATGCTGAAGGGAACCGACGAGGTCGCCGCGCCGAAGACGTTGGACGCCATGACGCTCGACGAAGTCATCGAGCACCGCGCCAAGCATCTCACTGCTTACCAGAACGGCCGCCTGGCCAAGCGTTACCGCAAGTTGGTCGACCGGGTGCGCGACGCCGCCGTGAAGGGGGCCTATGGCGATGCGCTGCCGCGCGCGGTCGCGATCAATTATGCCAAGCTGCTGGCTTACAAGGACGAGTACGAGGTCGCGCGGCTCTTCACCGACGGCGCCTTCGCGCAGCAGCTCCGCGATCAGTTCGAGGGCGACTTCAAGTTCAGCTTCAACCTGGCGCCGCCGATCCTCAGCCGCGGTGTCGATGCGCTGGGCCGTCCGAAGAAGCGCGCCTTCGGCCCGTGGATGCTGAAGGTGTTCGGAGTGTTGGCGAAGCTCAAATTCCTCCGCGGCACCCCGCTCGACATCTTCGGCCGCAGCGCCGACCGCAAGCTCGAGCACGATTTGATCGTCGGCTACGAGAAGGACGTCGCCACCGTGCTCGGCCTGTTGTCGCCGGTCACGATCGACACGTCGGTCGAATTGCTCTCGCTGCCCGACCGCATCCGCGGCTACGGCCCGGTGAAGGAGAAGGCCGTCGCCGACGCCAAGGCCCGCTACGCCCAGCTCGCCGCCGATTTGGCGAGCCCGCCGCCCGCGCCAAGGCAGATCGCGGCGGAGTAGGGTGGTCCCGTGGGGTGGGCAAAGGCGCTACGCGCCGTGCCCACCGTCTCGCCGAAATTGTGCCGAAGACGCGGGCACACTTCCGCCTTCGCTCTTCGAGCTACGGACAAGTCGCTTTGCCCACCTCGCGATTTCCCGTTTGAAATCAACCACCGTTCTACTGTGCATGGGGTTGTTTTCAGCAAAAAGAGCCTCTTCCGATAAATAGAAAATCGCTTGTGCCGTCGGGCAAAACACCTTTAGGGTTTTGGCCGTCGTGGAGCGGTCTCAGTGCATCCTTCGAGGCTCCCGGCGCGCGATGCCTTGCATCGCGTCAGTCGCGCCTTGGGATGACGGATTGAGTAAGCACTTGCGCCAACCCGCTACGCTCTCGCCCGACGGAATATTTCCGCGCTTGCCAATCAGGCCGGTGCGGTTCAGAAAAAAGAGCTAAGAAGAAACGCGAGCGGAGACCTCTGTTTTGACCATCAAGGGCAAGGCCTACATTGCCGGGATCTACGAACACCCGACCCGGCATGCGCCGGACAAATCCACCGCCCAGCTTCATGCTGAGGTCGCCAAGGGCGCGATCGAGGATGCCGGCATCAGCAAGGATGATGTCGACGGCTATTTCTGCGCGGGCGATGCGCCGGGCGGCGCCTGGCCGATGGTCGATTATCTCGGGCTGAACACCAAGAAGCTCCGTCACGTCGATTCCACCGAGACCGGTGGCTGTTCCTACATCATCCATCTCGGTCACGCCGCTGAAGCGATTGCGGCGGGCAAGTGCTCGATCGCGCTGATTACGCTTGCCGGCAAGCCGCGCACCGGCGTGATGCCGCCGCGCGCGGCGGGTGCGGAAGCCGATTTCGAATCCGCTTACGGTGCGACCACCCACAACGCCTATGGCATGTGTGCCATGCGCCATATGCACGACTATGGCACCACGAGCGAGCAACTCGCCTGGATCAAGGTCGCGGCCTCGCATCATGCGCAATACAATCCGCATGCGATGCTCAAGGACGTCGTCACCGTCGAGGACGTCCTGAACTCGCCGATGATCTCCGATCCCCTGCATCGCATGGATTGTTGCGTCGTCTCCGATGGTGGCGGCGCGCTGATTGTGACGACGCCCGAGATCGCCAGGAGCCTGAAGAAGCCGCTGGTCAAGCTGATCGGTCACGGCGAGGCGATGAAGGGGCCGCGCGGCGGCAAGGATCTCGATCTCACTTACTCGGCCGGAATCTGGTCCGGGCCGCGTGCGTTCGAGGAAGCCGGCATCACGCCGAAGGACATCAAATACGCCTCGATCTATGACAGCTTCACCATCACGGTGCTGATGCAGCTCGAGGACCTCGGCTTCTGCAAGAAGGGCGAGGGCGGCAAGTTCGTCGCCGACGGCAATCTGATCTCGGGCGTCGGCAAGCTGCCGTTCAACACGGATGGCGGCGGCCTGTGCAGCAACCATCCCGTCAACCGCGGCGGCATGACCAAGATCATCGAGGCCGTGAGGCAGCTGCGCGGCGAGGCGCATCCGAAGGTGCAGGTCAGGAATTGCGATCTTGCCATCGCCCACGGCACCGGCGGCCTTTTGGGTGTTCGCCACGCCGCCTCGACGGCCATTCTGGAGCGCGTGTGATGGTAGATGCAAAGAAATATCCAGCCCCGGTGACCAATCCGGAGACCGCTGCGTTCTGGGACGCGGCCAAGCAGGGCAAGTTCATGATCAAGCGCTGCACCGCCTGCGGTGAGGCGCATTACTTCCCGCGCTCGATCTGCCCGTTCTGCTATTCCGACAAGACGGTGTGGGAAGAAGCCTCGGGCGAAGGCACGATCTATACCTATAGCCTGATGCGGAAGTCGCCGACCGGCCCCTACGCGATCGGCTACGTCACGCTGAAGGAGGGACCGTCGGTGCAGACCAATTTCGTCGACTGCGATCTCGACAAGCTGAAGGTCGGACAGAAGGTGAAGGTGGTGTTCAAGCCGACCGATGGTGCGCCGCTGCCGTTTTTTACGCCGGCCTGAGGTTCTTCCCTTCTCCCCCGTGGGAGAAGGTGGCGCGAAGCGCCGGATGAGGGGTATCGCTCGGCAGAGAGAGTGTTCAACGCGGGAGCAACCCCTCACCCAAACGGGCGTGTGGCCGGCACCTCGTAGCCCTCTCCCACAAGGGGAGAGGGCGCATCAATGAGCGCCGGTGAAATTCCGGGGAGGAAACCAGAAAAATGTCCGCCAGATACGAAGAACTCAAAGGCCTGAAAAACATCGGCCAGAAATATTCCTACAGCGATCGTGAAGTCATGCTCTACGCCTACGGCATCGGTCTCGGCGCCGATCCCATGGACGAGAACGAGCTCGCCTTCGTCAACGAGGGCACGTTCACACCGCGGCCGCTGAAGGTGGTGCCGACCTTTGCGTCCGTTGCGGCATGGGGCTCTGGCCCCGGCGAGATGAACCTCAATCGCGTCATGGTGGTCGACGGCGAGCGCGACATCACCTTTCACCAGCCGCTGCCGGTCGCCGCCAACATCACCGCCGACTCCACAGTTGTCGAGGTCTACGACAAGGGCAAGGACAAGGGCGTCGTCATCAGCCATCAGACCGTGCTGAAGAACGAGAAGGGCGAGAAGCTCGCAACGCTGGTTGCCTCGCGCTTTGCCCGCGGCGACGGCGGCTTTGGCGGTCCGAACCTGACCCAGCCCGATCCGCACAAGATCCCGACGCGTAGCCCCGACAAGACCATCGACATCGTCACGCGCCCCGACCAGGCGCTGGTCTATCGCCTCTGCGGCGATCGCAACCCGCTGCACTCCGATCCGGAGTTTGCCAAGAAGGCCGGCTTCCCGCGTCCGATCCTGCACGGCATGTGCACCTACGGCATCACCTGCCGTGGCGTGTTGCAGACCTTTGCTGATTACGACGCTTCCGCCTTCCGCCAGCACGTCGCGCGGTTCTCTTCGCCGGTCTATCCCGGCGAGACCGTCACCATGGACCTCTGGAAGGACGGCAATACGATCTCGTTCGAAGCCAAGGTGAAGTCGCGTGGCGTCACCGTGATCAAGAACGGCAAGACGGTGCTGGGTTAGGCCCTTCCGTCATTCCGGGGCGCGCGAAGCGCGAACCCGGAATCTCGCGCTACAACCTCTGGATTCCGGGTTCAGCGCTGTGGGCTGCCCCGGAATGACAAATACAAACAGGGAGAAGCCACCATGGGACTACTCGATGGCAAGGTTGCGCTGATCACCGGTGCGGGCGGGGGGCTTGGTGAGGCCTATGCAAAGCTGTTCGCGCGGGAAGGGGCCTCGGTTGTCGTCAACGATCTCGGCGGCCCCCGTGACGGCTCCGGCGCCGACAAATCGATGGCGCAACTCGTGGTGGACGCGATCAAGGCCGAGGGCGGCCAGGCGGTCGCCAACGGCGCCGACATCTCCACCATGGAAGGCGGCCAGTCGGTGTTCGACGACGCCATCAAGCATTTCGGCCGCGCCGACATCCTCGTCAACAATGCCGGCATTTTGCGCGACCAGACCTTTCACAAAGCCAGCGAGTCCGACTGGGACAAGGTGATCAAGGTCCATTTGAAGGGCACCTTTTGTTGCACCATGCCGGTGTTTCGCTGGATGCGGGAAAACGGCGGTGGCGTCATCGTCAACACGTCCTCGACCTCCGGCCTGATCGGCAATTTCGGCCAGACCAATTACGGCGCGGCCAAGGGCGGCATCTGGGGCCTGTCCAACGTGCTGGCCATCGAGGGCCGGAAATACAACATCCGGATCTGGACGCTGGCGCCGGGCGCGCTGACCCGCATGACCGCAGACCTGCCCCGCTATAAGGAGAACCCAGGTGCGGCTCTGGGACCGGACGGCATCGCGCCGGCCGTGCTATACATGGTCAGCGATTTGTCGGGCGACCAGACCGGCAAGGTGCTGGGCGTGTCCGGGCCCCGCGGCGTGCGCGAAATGCGGATGATGGAAATGGAAGGCTGGAAACCGCCGCACTCGGGCTGGAAAGCCCAGGACATCGCAGAGCATGCCAAGGAGATCTTCTTCTCCGAGGAGCAGATCAAGATGGGCGCGCGAAGGTTTTAGGCCATGGTCGTTCCGGGGCACGCGAAGCGTGAACCCGGAACCTCGAGATTCCGGGTTCGGCTCTGCGAGCCGCCCCGGAATGACAAAAAGTGAGAGACAAGGACGACGATGAAACTCACCGCCGATGCCAAGGGCACTTTTGCAATCGCGCCGACGCCGTTCCACGACGACGGCCGCATCGACGAGCGCTCGATCGACCGCCTGACCGATTTCTACGAGGAGGTCGGTTGCGACGGCGTCACTGTGCTGGGCATCCTCGGTGAGGCGCCGAAGCTCGATGCCGCCGAGGCCGAGCAGGTGGCGGTGCGCTACGTCAAGCGCGCCAAGAAAATGCAGGTGATTGTCGGCGTCTCCGCGCCGGGCTTTGCCACCATGCGTTCGCTGGCCAAGGCCTCGATGGACGCAGGCGCGGCCGGCGTGATGATTGCGCCGCCGCCCTCGCTTCGCACCGACGACCAGATCACCGGCTATTTCAAGCAGGCGGCCGAGGCCATCGGGCCCGATATTCCCTGGGTGCTGCAAGACTATCCGCTGACGCTCTCGGTGGTGTTCACGCCGGCCGTGATCCGCAAGATCGTCATGGACAATCCGAATTGCGTCATGCTCAAGCACGAGGATTGGCCGGGTCTGGAGAAGATCTCGACCCTGCGCGGTTTCCAGAAGGACGGCTCGCTTCGTCCGCTCTCGATCCTCTGCGGCAATGGCGGCACGTTCCTCGATTTCGAGATGGAGCGCGGCGCCGACGGCGCCATGACCGGTTACGCCTTCCCGGAGCTTCTGATCGACGTCGTGAACCTCTCCAAGGCCGGCAAGCGCGATGCGGCACATGACATCTTCGACGCGCATCTGCCTCTGATCCGCTACGAGCAGCAGCCCGGCGTCGGCCTGACCGTGCGCAAATACGTGCTCCAGAAGCGCGGCATCATCGCCTCCAGCGCCCAGCGCAAGCCCGGCGCGACGATGACGGCGACGGCGAAGGCCGAGGTCGATTATCTGCTGTCGCGCGTTGCCCGTTTCGACAAGCGTGCCAATCTCGGCCCGCAATCCAGCGCCGCGGGTTAGTTGAATGCCCGAGACATCAGCATCGCGTCCCGCGTCGACGATCCTCCTGCTGCGCGACGGCGCGAAGGAGATGGAGATCTTCATGATGGTTCGCCATCATCAGATCGAGTTCAACTCGGGCGCGCTGGTGTTTCCCGGCGGCAGCGTCGATGCCGGCGATCAGGAGATCGTCCAGCGGTCAGATCTGTATTCGGGTGGCGACGGGCTTAGCGAAGCAGACCGTGGTTTTCGCATCGCCGCGGTCCGCGAGACCTTTGAGGAGAGCGGTATTTTGCTGGCGCGCGCGAAGGACTCGGGCGCGCCGGTTGATGCGAAGCGAGCCGGCGAGATCGCCGATGCGCACCGTGTCGCGCTCAACGAGCACAAGATCAGCTTCCTGAGCATTTTGGCCGACAACGGCCTGCAACTCGCGCTCGACACGCTCGTGCCCTATGCGCACTGGATCACGCCGGAGGGCATGCCGAAGCGCTTCGACACCTGGTTTTTCCTCGCGGCGGCACCGCCCGATCAACTCGGCGCGCATGATGGCCGCGAGTCGACCGACTCGATCTGGCTGTCGGCGCGCGAGGCGGTGGAGGGAGGCGAGAGCGGCCGCTTCAAGCTGCCGTTCCCGACCACCCGCAATCTGATCCGACTTGCCAAGCAGGGTAGCGTGAGCGCCGCGCTCGATCATGCCAAGGGCATGTCCATCGTCACGGTGATGCCTGTGATGACCAAGACCGAGAGCGGCCGTCAGCTCCGCATTCCCCGCGAGGCCGGCTATGACGGCGAGGTGTTCGAGGTCGGCGCGGTCGGCTAGCACACTTCGACATCAACCGAAGTATTTGTGACCACGCGCGCGTTAAGTTCCGTCCTGACAACGGGACGGAGCGCGCCATGGAGAACCGACAGGACACCAACATCGCCGTCGAGCTCGCGCTGCTGGTCGCGCTCGCGACGCTCTGGGGCGGCTCCTACACCTTCATCAAGCTCGGCGTCGCCACCATCCCGCCGGTCACGCTGATCGCCGCGCGCACGGCGATCGCGGGTGTATTGCTCCTCATCATCATGTGGGCGCGGGGCGTCCGGATGCCGACCGATGCTGCAACCTGGCGGCGCTTTGCGTTCCAGGCCGTGCTCAACAGCGTCATCCCCTGGACCCTGATCGCCTGGGGCGAGCGCCATGTCGGCGCCGCGCTCGCCACCATCCTCAACTCGGCCGGACCGATCTTCACCTTCCTGCTCACGGCGATGGTCACCCGCCACGAGGCGACGATGCCGCGAAAGTTGTTCGGCGTGGCCGCTGGCATGGCCGGCATCCTGCTGATCGTCGGCGTCGATGCCTTCCATGACATCGGCAGCGGTATCATTGCGGAGGCCGCGATCGTCGCCGCCACCATCTGCTACGCCTGCGCCGCGATCTTCGGCCGGAGCTTCAAGGGCCTCGATCCCATGGCGCCCGCCGCCGGCTCGCTGCTGGCGGGCGCGGCCGTGCTGATCCCGGCCTCACTCGTGAGCGAGCAGCCCTGGACACTGTCGCCCTCGCTGAGCTCGGTCCTGGCGTTGCTTGCCCTCGCGACCTTTTCGACCGCGGCGGCGTTCGCGATCTATTTCCGCCTGATCCAGACCCTCGGCTCGGTCGGCACCACCGCCCAGGCCTATCTGCGCGTCCCGATCGGGGTCGCGATCAGCGTTGCCTTCCTTGGCGAGACCCTGAGCCAGACCGCTTGGGTTGGGCTCGCCTGCGTCGTCCTTGGCGTCGCCGCCATGACCATCCCGGTCCGGCGGCCGACTGCAGTTAAACCATCATGAAAAACAGCTCGTTCCAGCCGGCGGAGGCATGTTCCCCCGGAGGGGCGATACAGCGTATATTGGGCGGGAATGGAGTCCGGTTCCGCCCCAATGTCTGTCGAAACGCCGCCAAATCCGCCGCCGAAGCGATCATTTTCGCTGTCGATCGGCCAGATGACATTCGGCAGCTTCATCCTGGTCCTGGCGGTCATCATCGTCACCTCGACCGCCAGCGTGATCGCCATCCGGCATATCGACGCCACCTTCGCCGAGCTTCAGCGGCTGCAAAGCGTCGGCGATCTCGCCGAAGATATCGACCGTCGCATGAACGACTTGCGGCTTGCCGCACGTGACTTCGTCACCGATCCTGGCGCGGGCATCCAATTCAAGCAGGTCGGCGAGGCCGCCTCGACACTGAGCGAGATTCTCAAGAAGACCCGCATCGAGCTCGCTCCCGAGCAACAGGACATGATCGATGGTGTGTCCGAGCGGCTGGCGACATACCGCAGCGGGTTGGAGCGGATCTCCACCCTGATCGACCGGCGCGCGCAATTGCTTGCCGGGCTGCCGCCGCTGCGCGACCAGTTCGATGCGGCGGTCTCCGAAGGCGGGGATCGTGAGCTTGCCGCCCGCCTGTCGGAAGCCCAGAGCCGGATCGCGCTCGGGCTGCTGGCGCGCAATCCATCCGCTGCCGAGCAGGCCGCGCAGAGCATGCGGACGATGGAGATCGCCGATAGCAGGTTGAAATCGGCCGTCAACAACTACGCCGATGCCATCATCGCGGTCGCCGTTCGAGAACGGCAGATTGCCGACATCGACCGCGAGGTGCTGGGAACCGAAGGCAGGCTGATCGGTCGCGTCACCGAATTGCTCCGTGACGTCAGCGACCGTCGCGGCCATGTGCTGTCGCGCGATTTCGCCCGGACGCTTGCGGAGGCGCGATGGCAGAGCATCGTGCTCGGCAGCATGGGTGTCTTGATCGGCATTCTCGCCGCCGGATTCGTGGTGCGGCGGACGGTGCGTCCGCTGGCTCAGATCGCGCGCTCCATCCGCGCCCTTGCGGCGGGCGAGAAGAATACGTCGATCCCGTCGGCCGACCTCAACAATGAGATCGGCGACATCGCACGCGCCGCCGAGGTGTTTCGTCGCGCACTCGAGGAGGCCGACATGGCCCGCGAGGCGGCGGTGCGCGCGCTCACCGAGCAGCGGCTGGCGGAAGAAGGCTATCGCAAATTGTTCGAGGGCTCGGTCGACGGCATCTACGTGACGACGCCGGCCGGCGATCTCCTCAATGCCAATCCGGCGCTAGCGCGGATGATGGGCTATGATAGTCCGCAGCACCTGATCGACAGCATCAACGACATCGCCCACACAATTTATGTCGACCCCAAGGCGCGCGAGGAGTACCAGCGCCTGATGCACCGCGACGGCATGGTGCGCGAGTTCGAGTATCAGGTGCGCCAGCGCAGCGGCAACATCCTCTGGCTCTCCGACAGCGCAACCGGCGCGCGGGATGAGCAGGGCGCGATCGTCCGCTACGAGGGTACGCTGCGCGACATCACCGATCAGAAGCGTGCGGAAGACGCGATCGCCGAAGGCCGGCGTCTGCTCCAGCAGGTTATCGACACCGTGCCCGCTGTCATCAACGTCAAGAACCGCGACCTCCGTTACGTGCTGATGAACCGCTATATGGCCGGCATTTTCGGCATCGAACCCGGCGACGCGCTCGGCCGCACCACCGCGGATCTGATGTCGCGCTATGGCGCGGCGAAGACCGACGAGAACGACAAGCGCGTGCTGAGCTTGCGGAAAGGTCTCGGCTTCTACGAGGAGGAGTACAAGGACGCATCCGGCAACATGCGGCAATGGCTGGTCAACAAGCTGCCGCTGCTCGATGCCGAGGGCGAGATCGAACGGATCGTTACCGTGGCGCTCGACATTGGTGAGCGCAAGCGCGGCGAGCAGGAGATGCGGAAGGCCAAGGACGCGGCCGAAACCGCGCTGCGCAATCTACGCGAGACCCAGGCCTCGCTGATCGAGGCGGAGAAGCTCGCGGCCCTCGGACGCCTGGTCGCCGGCGTTGCGCACGAGGTCAACAATCCCGTCGGCATCAGCCTCACCGTCGCTTCCGCACTCGAGCGCAAGACGGCAATGTTCAGCGCCGACGTCGAACGCGGCGAACTCCGCCGTTCGACCCTCAACGACTACCTCAACACCAGCCGCGACGCATCCTCGCAGCTCGTCTCCAACCTCAATCGTGCGGCCGAGCTGATCCAGTCGTTCAAGCAGGTCGCGGCCGATCGCAATTATTCGGACCAGCGCAGCTTCGACCTCGCCGATCTCACCGAGCAGGTGGTGATGAGCCTGCGTCCGGGCCTGCGCAAGCAGAACCTGACGCTCAACGTCGAGTGCCAGCCCAACCTGACCATGAACAGCTATCCCGGCCCGTACGGCCAGGTGCTGACCAATCTGTTCCTGAATTCGGTGGCGCACGCCTTCCCGGACGGACGTCCTGGCATTATCGACATCCAGGTGCGCGAGTCCGGCAAGGACAATGTCGAGGTCATCGTCTCCGACAATGGCTGCGGCATGTCGCTCGACGTGCGCCGGCGCGCCTTCGATCCGTTCTTCACGACGCGGCGCGACCAGGGCGGTACCGGTCTCGGGCTGCACATCGTCTACAGCATCGTCACCAACCGGCTTGGTGGACGGCTCGACCTCGATTCCGAGCCGGGCGGCGGCACGCGCATCCAGATGATCCTGCCGCGCACCGCGCCGCTGGAGCAGGCCGCCGAATAGCTTTGTCTCTAGTCGGCCTCTGCGAGCTTGTGCAGGGTGGCGCCGAAAATCAGGCTGGCCTTGCCGACCAGCGCCGTGCCGGTCATTTCCGCGCGCGTGTCCGTGTAGGTACCGCTGACGCCGATCCCGACAGGGGCAGGGCCGCCGAACAGCGGATTGTCATCGCCGCGCGGCGAGGTGTGCCGCTGCACCAGCACTTCGCCCTTGAAGGTGTGGTCGTCCTTCACCACGTAGCTGCCCGTGTAATAAAGGTAAGCATCGCCGCCAAGGATCTTGCCGTCGCGAAAAAGAATCACGCCGCTGCCCTTACCGACTCGGCCATCGAGCAGGCTCACGTGAATCGAATAGAGGCCGTTCTTCATAACGTCCCGTCGGCCGGCCGCCATCGCCCAATGGCGTAACCGGTGAAGCTTTTATGCCAAAGCCCAACCCCTGGCGCAACGCGGCAGTTTTGCCGGCGGCGGTGTTCCGTGCCGGCACGAGAACCGTAGTCGTCCCGGCTTGTCTGTGACGCAGATATGACGGTCTCATCATGCAGCGAGGCCAGTCGTTGCGAATCAGAGTTGGCCCGCGAAATGCATGAAAATCGTTGCACTGGCCGCGGGGTGCTGGAGCAAGACAAACGTGAGCAACTGGATCGATTCCGGCGGCGACAAGCCGCGTCTGTACAGTGCGCGTCCCACGATTTGCGAAACACAATGGCGGCGGATTGGCCGTCGCCCGCGGTGGCGAAGCGCGGCAAGCCTTGCTTGCGCGCTGACGCTGGTCACGTTGGTCGCGCCCCTCGGGCACGCACGCGACCGCGGACAGTTCGTCAACACCAGCACGGAGCTGAAGGCCTGGTTTGACGGCTTGCGCAGCGGCAAGGGGCCATGCTGCTCCGACGCCGACGGTTCGGCGATCTCGGACTCCGATTGGGAGAGCAAGGACGGGCACTATCGTGTCCGCATCCCGCGCCTCGGCTACGTCATCGAAGGCAAGCAGCAGGAGCTTGTCTGGGTCGACGTGCCCGAGGAGGCCGTAATCTCGGAGCCCAATCGGGTCGGACGTACCATGGTGTGGCCGATCTACGGCTATATGGGCGTCACCATCCGCTGCTTTATGCCCGGTAGCATGACCTAATGCGGCAGCAAGCTCGCTTGGCGCGATGGTCCGCGTCAGGTGTACTTCTTGTCGCGCTCGAGCAGCTCAATGGAAATGCCTTCGGGTCCGCGGATGAAGCAGATGCGAACGCCGGGCCGGATCGTGGTGGGCTCGCGCGTGAGCGTCACGCCTTTCGCCTTGATCTCGGCGGCGACTGCGTCGATGTCCTTCACCGTGAGCCCGAAATGGTCGAGGCCCTGATGCGGGTGCGGGGGCGGCGGGCTGACGGCGCTGTCGCCTTCCAGCGGTGCGATGAAGATCTTTGCGCCGCCGAGGTTGACGTCGATCCGCCCCGGTGCGTGCACGATCTCGCCACCGAGGATATCGCGCAGCCAAGCCGCGGTCGCTTCCGGATCGGGGCTGCGCAGATGGATATGATCCCACGTGACGACGACTGGCATTTCGATTCCTCTCGATAGGGGCTTCGCGATGTTGCAACGCATGTTAGCGATCACGAACGATGATCGCCACCGTGGCTCCTATCCGAGATTCGCGCGGTCGCGGGAACCTTAGTTCGTCTCACGGATTGAAGACGTAGGCGGGTAACGCACCCATGAGCGCAGGGTTTGGCCGGATCGGGCTGGGAAGCTTCGTCGCGAAGGGCGAGGAGCCGTCACGGTCCGACCCCGCTTCAAGCGTTTGGGCTAAGCGAGGTGTTTTGTCGCTGCTGGCCGGGATCGTCATTGGGGGGGCCGCCTGGCTTCTGATGCCGCCCTCCGAAGGCAATGTCGCGCAAACCGAGCCGGTGAAATTGGCGCTGGCAAGTGTCGATCCAGCTCCCCCGATGATTGCTTCGGATACCTCCGCTGCGGAGGTTGCGGGTCTCGACCGGATGAAGATCTCATCGCAGACTTGGCGCCGTGGCGGGCTCGGCTCGAAGGCGCTGGTGACCTTCACCGTGCGAAACGACAATGACTATGCCGTAAAGGATGTCGAGATTGTTTGCGCTTTCACGCGACGCGACGGCGGCCATCTCACCGACCGTAGCCGCGTGCTGGCCGATACCGTCGGCATGAAGAGCCGCAAGACCTTTGCGCGCGTCCCTGTCGGTTTCGTCAATGTGAATGCCGATCAGGCGAAATGTTCGCTGGTCACGGCGCGGCGCGTCTAAAGGACGCGCATTCCGCTAGCGGAAAAGTTACCGTCCTTGCCCCTTGGTCAGAATCTTGGCGTTGCCATTTGAACCAAAGGCTGGGCGCAGGAACCAATTAGAGTATCGCCGGTTAAGGCGAAAGGCCCACGCGGGGATGCGGGGGGCGGAGCGCGGCCAATGCCCATCTTTCGGTATTTCATGTTCGTCGGTGGAGCTCTGCTCGCACTATTATTTGCGGCCGATTTCGTTTGGCCGGTGTCGCCGGCTGCGCAGGTTGTTGCGAGTGCTGGCTACGACCAGCCGCTGATCCGGATTCGGTCCGACCGTCATCTGCCTGATCGTGTGGTGCTCGACACCAGCCAGCCGGCGATGGCCGCTCCGGCGGTGAAGGCGGCAGCTGCCGCGGCGCCCCAGCCGCCGGTACAGGCGGACGCGCTGGCCGAGATGGCGGCGAAGTCGCGGGTGCGCGAGACCTTTGCCCAGTTTACGCCGAAGGCCGATGCGGCCACGGCCAGGAAGGCTGATGCCAAGCCTCAGGCTCAGGCCCAGGTTGCGCAGGTCCAAGCGCCGCAGGTCCAAGCCTCGGCTCAGCCCAAGCGCAAGGTGGCTCGCGCCCATCCGGCGCCGCAGCGCGGCCAGCCGATGATGCTGGTGGCCCAGCAGCCGCATTTCGGCCTTTTCAACACAACTTGGTAACAGTACCTCTGTCTCCCTCTATTAGGGCGGAGAGGGCTTTTTATTGTCTGACCTCTCTGCTAATTCGAACCGATCCGAACGTCGTCGGAGTGCTGGCTTGCCAGCGAACCACCGCGGCGCTTCGGCTTGTGGCCCAATACCCGGGGTCAAGGCGCTCGTAGCTCAGCTGGATAGAGCATCGGATTTCGATTCCGAGGGTCGGGAGTTCGAATCTCTCCGAGCGCGCCATTTGCCAACTGTCCAGCCTTAAGCCGTGGGGCCGACATTGATGTGCCAGCGGAGGTGATCCGCAGTGCGTATCAGTTGGCGGAAAGACCGGTTTGCCGCGCCCGCGCCAGCGTGTCCGAAGGCGCCTCGTGGAAGGTCGCGCGGTAGGCAGCGGCAAATTCGCCGAGGTGATGAAAGCCCTGGGCGCGCGCGCACGTGGCGACTGAGGCGCCCCCACTCCTGAGGAGTTGCGTGCGGGTGGCCCACAGCCGCTTCAAGCGGATGTATTGATGCAGGCTCATGCCGCGCACCTTGCTCACCGCGCTGCTGAGTGTGCGGATCGAAACTCCGAATTCACCGGCAAGATCGGCGGTATAGATCGGAGTGGTCGGATAGGCCGTGACGTAATCGTCGATCTGCTGCACGAGCCGCGCGGATCGAGCGCCTGCGCTCGGCGCGCAGCGCTCTGACAACGGATCAATCTGAAACAGGTCGTCGAAGGCGAGCAGCAGGCCCTCCTGGAGGTGTGCCGCGACCTCCGTGGTCTCGAACATGTGCGGCTCGATCGAGGCGGTCCTGAGGATGTCTTGCACAAGCTGCCGCGCGTAGAGATGGGCGGCGGAATCCGCGATGCGAAGCCACAATGCGTCGGCGCGATCGAACCAGCCGCGATCCCTGAGTGTCGGCGAGAACAAGATCAGCGCATGATAATTGATCTGGGGCTCGACGAAATGACAATGGTGATTGCCGCGCATGGCGATGAAGAAGCGCGAGTCGATATCCATTCCGCTCGAACTGGCGCGCAGATCGTCGCTCATTGGCAGGATCACCATACCGCCCGGCGCGCGGTAGGTGGTCTCCAAGATGCGCGCAAACGACCTCGCGACGATGATCCGGCACGCCGGCAGGTTCACGATCGCTCGCGCCGCGGCGAAATTGGCGACGTCGAGGGGAATGCTGCGAGCGTCTTCCAGGGACTCAGCCGGTCGAAACGCGTCGACATCGGTAAACCGGGTCAGCTGGAGGGCGGAGGACGGGGCGAGAGCGTCGAAGAACATGCGTCTGCCGGATCTTGAAATGTGACAATAAAATGAACGTCGGTACGTGGCCATCAATGGCGAAACACGACGATTCAGTAAACCGGATTCCGGGCCGTAGTATTGCGGACATCATGCCACGACGGGTGTCGGATCAGTGCCAGCGTCAACGGTCCCGGCTCATCGGCTGGCCGGTGGTCAGATCAATGAAATGGAGCCTCGTACAGGCAGGGCAGGTGAAGGACTCAAAGCTCGATCCCTCGTGCCCCTGCCGCTTCTCAAGATGGGTCTGCACATTCATGCCCGTCTGCGGGCACCGGAAAACAATCAAATCGGCCATCGGCACAAAATGACGGCGCGACAAATTACATCTTTGATCTAGATCAGTTTTGGAACGGCGTCAGACCCGCGCCCGCAGCATCTCGCAAAAGCGAAGGGACCCCAAGGGGCCCCTCCAAATCTCACCAGCGGCGATAGCCGTAATAGCCATAGTAACGCGGGCGATAATAACGCGGGCCGTAGTAAGGCCGCGGCCCATAATATCCAGGTCCGTAGCCGTAATAGACGTTCGGCTGCCACCAGCAGCGTCCCCAGGCGTTGCAGACCGTACGGACCTGCTCGACGTTGGAGACCTGCGGCGTTGCAGGTGCCGGCGCAACGGGCATGGCCGACGCTGTCGACGATGCCGCGAGGGCACCGAACAGGGACGCGGCGACGAGGCCGATCTTAAGCTTCATGATGTCTTCCTCCGCTTACGCAATACAGGATATCGAAGTTGTTCTGATCAAATTGTGGCAGAACCGAAATGTAATGCTGATGAATAAATCTTCAGCCAGACCGCCGTAGCCATGATCAAAGCATCGCCAAGCTATCCCAGGTTGGTGCTCATCGCCAAGGGCAGGGCGTTTGCCCACGATCCTTGATCCTGCGCAATTCGCAGGTCCAGCTTCCTCCCTAGTCTCGTCACGTGGACCGTCTTTCGAGGAATTCGAAGCGCAGTCGGACCGGCCGTGCGCGTCGGTTGGAAGCAAGGCGGCCAATTGTTTGGAGCAGTGCAATGAACAAGATGAGGATCGACAAGGGCGACTGGCTCGTCGTGTGCGACGGACGCAAGGCGCTCATCCTGGAAAATCTCGGCGATGAGATGTTTCCGAACCTTCATACCAGGGAGGTTCGCGAGCAGGCCAATCCCTCGACGGCCGCGCAAGGGACCGACGCGCCCGGTAGGCTGCATGCCGCTGTCGGCGGCGCCCGCAGCTCGGCGGAGCAGACCGACTGGCACGACGAGGCCGAACGCACCTTTCTGCGCAGTCTCGCCGAACGACTCGATACCGCACTCAGCGCCGGGGAGACCTCGGCCCTGACCATGGTGGCCTCACCGCGTGCGCTGGGCATGATCCGTGGCGATTATACGGACGCCGTGCGCAGGGCGCTCAAAGGCGAGGTCGGCAAGGATCTCGTCAAGCTGCCGGTCTACGAGATCGAGAAGCAGGTGCTGCTGTCCGGGGCCGTCGGATAGGGCTCCCGTCGCGAGCGACGCCGCGGCGCCCCTCAGTAGCAGGGGTGCCGCCGGCGGTCCTGGCCGACATAAGCGGCTGCGCTCTGGTAGCAGTGGTTCGTGGACGGCCCATCGTAGAAGGCAAAGGTGCCGGGGGTGATACCCGGGCCGTAATTGTGCAGATAGCTGATCGGGTAGGGCAGCGGATGGGCGTAGTGGCGATGATACCGGTGATGCACCCGCGCCTCCGCGAGGCTAGGGGCTAGGATTGCGGCCGATAGGGCAGCAACCGCGGCTACAAGCGTCAACTTGCTCATTTCGATTCTCCGGAACCCGCGCAATTGGTCAGCCATCTATAGCCATTTCGGGCCGCCGGGGCACCCGTCGGAGGGGCGGAAATCGGGGCTGATCCCGCAGATTCCCGGGTGAGTGTGACAGAATTGCCGGAAGAGCGGTCGAAGCCTGCCCATTTTTGGCCTTTTCGGGATGCTTAACGAATTCCCCACACAAGTATGGCCAAAGAGAATCCGCTCAAAGATTCCTCCCGCCGGCTCCTTGGGGTTTTCATTGGGGACTCTTCGAGGCCGGTTCGTTCCTGCAAGGTTTTCACCGTCACGCTGCCATGCGCATCACGCTCCTCAGCCTGCTCTTGCTCTTCGCCGCCGCGCCCGTGCGGGCCGAGCTGCACATCACCCGCGACCACGGCGGCTATGTCGAGGAGTACAAGGCCAAGTACAAGCGCGTTCGTGAGACGGGCGAGCGCGTGATCATCGACGGTATCTGCAACTCGGCCTGCACGCTGGTGCTCGGTATCGTGCCGATGAACAAGATCTGCGTGACACCGCGCGCGAGCCTCGGTTTTCACCAGGCATATTACGACAAGGCTTTTACCTTCGGCATCAAGGTCACGAGCGCGGAGGGGACGTCCGACCTGATGTCCTATTATCCCAATACGGTGAAGGACTGGATCCGCCGCAATGGCGGGCTCACCACCGACATGAAGAAGATCAAGAACGGGGTCGAGCTCTGGAAGATCATCGATCCCTGTCCGGAAGAATGGTGACCGGCTGATCCGAGCCGGCGTCTCCCTCGCAGCGCAGCATCCGAAATTCGCATTGCCGCACCGCGCCCGCTCGGGCAATGAGAGCGGCAATGAACCATAATCAAGATCAGTTGGCCGCGCGGGCGGCGCCGGTGCTGTTCGTGCTGCTCTGGAGCACCGGCTTTATTGGCACCAAATACGTCATCAACAACGCCGATCCCTTGACCTATCTCGCCATCCGAATGGCGGTGGTGGTCGGCTTGATGGCGATCATTGCGGGCATTGTCCGTCCGAAATGGCCCGATCGCATTGGCATTGCGCATAGCGCAGTCGCCGGCATTCTCGTTCACGGCTTCTATCTCGGCGGCACCGCGATCGCGATCGCGCATTCGATTCCGGCGGGACTCTCCGCACTCATTCCGGGCCTGCAGCCGATCCTCACCTCGACCATCGCCAATCGCTGGCTTGGCGAGAAGGTGACGCCGGTGCAGTGGGGCGGCCTGCTGCTCGGGCTCGGTGGCGTGGCGCTGATCCTGCACAATCGCCCCATGACGGGTGAGGCCGGGCTCGGCTGGCTCGCCTCGGTGGTCTCGCTGATTAGCATCACGCTGGGCACGCTTTATCAGCGCCGCTACTGCAACCACATCGACTGGCGCGCGGGGAATCTCGTGCAATATGTGGCGGTCACGATTTTCTTCGCGATCGGCGCCTTCCTGTTCGAGGACCGTGTCGTGCATTGGACGCGGGAGTTCGTGCTCGCGCTGACCTGGCTTGCGGTCGCGCTCTCGATTGGATCGATCAGTCTGTTGTACTGGCTGATCCGCCACGCGGCGGCGACGTCGGTTGCGAGCCTGTTCTATCTGGTGCCTGCGGTGACTGCGCTGATGGCCTATCTGCTGTTCGGGGAAAAGCTGGACGCGGTGGCGATCGCCGGCATGGCGATGTGCGCCGCCGCGGTGTTCGTGGTCAACCGGCGCTTCGGCTCGTAGGGCCGGGCCGCCGGAATACATCCCTGACGTGCAGAAGCGGTCGTGTTAGGCTGACCTCTTTTCAGCGGCCCTTTCACACGGTGATTTCCATGAAGAAGGCGAGACGCTCACTGCTCGGCAGGACCATGAAGCCGGTTCGGATTGCCTGCATCAACTACGCCAGGGAGACGATCGACGATCGCGCGATGAACCGGCTCACCGCGGCGCTCCAGAAGTGTTACGACAAGCATTTCCTGCCGGTATGGGGCTATCCGGTTGACCTCTATGTCACGCGCAAGCCGAAGGCCGCCGACTGGCAACTGGTCTATTTCGACGATGCCCTGCACAAGAACATGCTTGGGCGCCACGAGCTGACCCATCGCGGCCAGCCGATCTCGAAAATCTTCGTCAAGGCGCTGGGGCAGGAGCCGATCAGCGTGGCGGCTTCGCATGAGCTGTTTGAGATGGTGCTCGACCCCATGGCCAATCTCTGGGCCGACAAGAATCCGAACACCCAATATGCCTATGAGGTCTGCGATGCGGTGGAGGAGGACTCTTTCGATGTCGACGGACTACCGATGTCGAATTTCGTCTATCCGTCCTGGTTCGAGCCCTTCAAGCATCCCGGCGGCACCAAGTTCGACCACAAGGGAACGTTGAAAGCGCCGTTCTCG
Organism: Bradyrhizobium sp. T-1; assembly: GCF_053592855.1. Classification (NCBI taxonomy): domain Bacteria; kingdom Pseudomonadati; phylum Pseudomonadota; class Alphaproteobacteria; order Hyphomicrobiales; family Nitrobacteraceae; genus Bradyrhizobium; species Bradyrhizobium sp. T-1. The sequence goes on from NZ_CM132115.1 coordinate 3,584,699, forward strand.
ATGACCGAGGGGGGCTACGTCATCAAGAAGGTCAATGGCAGGAAGGTGATCAAGGCGTTCGGCTCGCCTGCGAAGCGGCGGCGCTTCAACGCCGAAGACCGGCGTGGCCATCGCAGCGAGTTTCGCGATCCGAAGGGCGTTCACCACCCGGGTCGGCGCGCGTCGAAGCGGAGAGGGTAGGAAGTCTCCGGGCGCGCCCGCCCCCGGAGACCGGTTCTCGAGCCGCGATCAGCGCTTGGCCTTCTTCTTCTTCTTGGCAGCCTTTTTCGCGGTCTTCTTGGCGGCCTTCTTCACGGGTTTCTTGGCTGCTTTCTTCGACGACTTCTTGGCAGCCTTCTTGGCAGCCCTTTTGGCCTTCTTCTTGGAAGCCTTCTTTGCCTTCTTCGGCGCTACCTTCTTTGCGACTTTCTTGGCGGCCTTCTTCACCTTCTTCACGGCGGTGACTGCGGCGTCCTTGGTCGCTTCCACGGCGGTGGTGATCGTCTCCATCGCCTGCTCGGTCATCGGCTTATCGTCGTCCATATCGTGTCCCCCACGGTTTTGCATGGAGCGACGACGATAGCGAGTTTCATAATTGTGTCAAAGCAACGCTCAACCTTTGCGGATCTTTGCGTAAGCGGCGAGCGCGCGCTCGCGTCCCTTGGCGTGATCGACGATCGGTTGCGGATAAGTCTTGCCCAATGTGATGCCGGCACTGGCCAACTCGATCGGCGTCGCCTGCCATGGCTGGTGGATCAGCTTCGCGGGCATGTCTTTCAGTTCCGGCACCCAGCGCCGAACATAGGTTCCATCAGGATCGAACTTCTCGCCCTGCAGCACGGGATTGAAGACGCGGAAGTAAGGTGCCGCGTCGGCGCCGCAGCCGGCGACCCATTGCCAGTTGGCCGGATTGCTGCCGGCATCCGCATCGACCAGCGTGTCCCAGAACCAGGCCTCGCCGTCGCGCCAGTCGATCAGGAGGTGCTTGACCAGAAACGAGGCGACAACCATCCGCACCCGGTTGTGCATCACGCCGGTGTGCCAGAGCTCGCGCAGGCCGGCATCGACGATCGGATAGCCGGTGCGACCGCGCTGCCAGGCGGTAAGCGCTTTCTTGTCGCTCTTCCAGGGGAAATCGTCGAAGCTGGTTTGCAGGTTTTCGGTGGCAAGGTTCGGGTGGTCGTGGAGCAGATGGCGGCAGAACTCGCGCCAACCGAGCTCGCTGAGGAATTTTTCAATACCGGATCCGATCGCTGGATTCTCGGCGGCTGCGAAGCGCGCGGCGTGCCAGACTTGGCGCGGACTGAGCTCGCCGAACCGCAGATGCGGCGAGAGACCTGAGGTTCCTTTGTGGTCTGGGCGGTCGCGGTCGCGGACATAGCCGCGCGCGGCGTGCTTGAGGAAGTCGCGCAGGCGCGCTCGGGCGGAGGTCTCGCCCGGCGTCCAGGTGTCGCGCAGGCCGCCGGCCCAGTCGGGCGTGGTTGGTTCGAGCTTCCAGCTCTCAAGCGTGTCGCCGGTCACCTTCGATGCGGGGCGCAGCTCCTTCGGTGCGGGCAGCGGCTTGGGCGGGTCGCCGAGCGACAGCACCCGCCGCCAGAACGGCGTGAACACGCGCATGCCGCGGCCTTCCTTGTTGCGGATCGCCGCGGGTGGGACGAGCAAGTCGCCGGGAAAACTTTGCGAATCCACGCCAAGCTTTGCAAGCGCTGCTTCGAGCTGTTTCTCGATGGCTTGATGCGGGGCCTGAGCGACCGCGTTCCAGTAGGCTCCGCCGGCACCGCTCTCGCGTGCCAGGTCAGCGATTACCCGGGCCGCCGGCCCCTTGCGCAGGACGAATGACCCTCCACGCGCGGCGACGTCGGCGCCGAGCGCCCGCAGCGATTGCGCTAGCCACCAGCGCGCCGCGCCGCCGGGGGCCCGGCCGGCGGCGTCGTCGAGCACGTAGAGGCAGATCACCGGCGCGCCGGATTTGGTGGCGGCATGGAGGGCGGGGTGATCGGACAGGCGGAGGTCGTCGCGAAACCAGACGATGACAGGCGGGGGGCTTGGCGGGGTCAGGGAGTGTCCTCGTTCACGATTTGGAAAACATGCGACGTTCGGCGCTGTGAACGACCGTTAATGGGGTCGTAAGCCGATTGCATGAATATGCAGGAGTTCCGGGGGTAGTTCCATTCATGTCCAAATCATTAACGGCGAAGTTTCTGCCGCACTTCAAGCTCGGCACCAAATCCGTCCTGTGTGCGGTGCTGCTGATTGCCATGAATACGGCGCTCGTGGTCGGCGCCGGCTATTGGTCGCTCACCTCTGCTTTCAATGATCGCGCATTGCGCGACATCGAAGTCAATCTGCGCACGCTGGCGCTGGCCTTCGCCGAGATCGTTCCCGATGCCAAGATTGCCATGCGGGATGGCACGGTGGCGCGCGCCGAGATCGCCAAGATGCCAGACTTCAAGGATCACGCCATCGTCGATCGCGTGGTGTCCTATGTCGGCGGCAGCGCGACCCTGTTCGTGTTCGACGATGCGAGCGGCCAGTTCGTCCGCCGCTCGACCAACCTGAAGAAAGAGAATGGCGACCGCGCCGTCGGTACCCAGCTCGCCGCTGACCATCCGGCGCAGACCGTGTTGCGCCGTGGCGAGGCCTATAAGGGCCCGGCGACGCTGTTCGGCAAATCCTTCATGACCGCTTATTTTCCGGTGCAGGATGGCGCGGGGAAGGTTATCGGCATTCTCTATGTCGGCATCCCGATGGCGCAGTTCGAAGCCATGCTGAACCAGGCGATTTCGAGCATGGCAGCCGCCGCCGGCGTTGCAGCGCTGCTGGTCCTGGTGCTCACCATGCTGGTCGTTCGCCGCGTCACCCGGCCGCTGACCTCGGTCACGCACTCGCTGACGGCGCTCGCCAACGGCGAGAGCGACGTCGCGATCGAATGCGAGGACCGCGCCGACGAGATCGGCGAGATCGCCCGTACGGTGGCGGTTTTCAAGAGCAATTCAGTGGAGCGGGCGCGGCTGCGCAGCGAGCAGGCGGAAGCTGCTTCTGCGGCGGCCGAGCAGCGCAAAGCCGATCTGCGCAATTTCGTGCACGAGTTCCGCGGCGGCGTCGGCGGCATCCTCGACAAGGTGCTGCATTCGTCCGGCGAGTTCGAACGGGTGGCACGGCAATTGACCGACGCCGCGCGCTCCACCGCCGACCTGTCGGCGAAATCGGCCGGTGCGTCCGAGGAGGCCTCCGACCACGTCCGTTCGGCGGCGTCGGCGTCTGACGAACTGTCGCAGTCGATCTCCGAGATCACCCGCCGCGTGCAGGAATCCAACGCGATCTCCGCCGAGGCGGTGCAGCAGGCCGAGGCCACCGACCAGCGCATCGCGCAGCTGTCGGAAGCCGGCGCGCGCATCGGCGACGTCGTCAAGCTGATCACCTCGATCGCCGAGCAGACCAATCTGCTGGCGCTGAACGCCACCATCGAGGCTGCGCGCGCGGGCGATGCGGGGCGCGGCTTCGCGGTGGTGGCCCAGGAGGTCAAGACGCTGGCCGGCCAAACGGCGAAAGCGACCGACGAGATTTCGACCCAGATCGCGAGCATGCAGCTTGCGACTGAAGAGTCGGTGACCGCCATCAAGGCGATCACCAAGACGATCGAGCGCATCAGCGGCATCGCCGGCTCGATCTCGGCTGCGGTCGAGCAGCAGCGGACCGCCACCCACAACATCGCGGCCAGCGTTCGCGCGGCGGCCTCGGGCACGGCGAGCGTCGCTGTCAACGTGCGTCAAGCGGCCGAAGGCGCGAGCGAGACGGGTGAGACCTCGAGCCGGATGTTTGCCTCCGCCAAGGCGCTGTCAGGCGAGAGCCTGAATCTGAAGACCGAGGTCGACGGCTTCCTCGATCGCGTGCAGGCGGCTTGATCCCCGGCTTGGCTGGCTGAAACCATCGGCCCGTCGTGACGTAACTGACGGCATGATGTGACTGCCCGCGCGTCGCGGGCAGGGAGGCCGCCCGTGAACCGCATCGCCGTTCTCTATGCCGCGACCCTGATCGTCCTGACCGGACTGGACTTCCTGTTCCTCGGCCTGATCGCCAAGGGCTTCTTCACCGCGGAAGTCGGCGGCATGCTGGGCGAGCTGAAGCCTCTGCCGGCGATCCTATTTTATCTGCTCTATGTCGCCGGTGTCCTGATCTTCGTCAGTGGTGCAGCTGGCGCGACATGGCCGTCGACGCTGCTCTATGGCGCGCTGTTCGGGCTGTTCTGTTATGCCACGTTCGATCTCACCGCGCTGGCGCTGCTCAAGCATTGGACCTGGCCGGTCGCGTTTCTCGACATCGGCTGGGGCGCGGTGGTGACCGCGGTCTCGTCGACCGCGGGTCTTTTGGTAGCGGATCGTGTGACCTAACACCGTCATACCGGGGCGGTCCGTTGGACGAAACCGGAATCTCGAGATCCCGGGTCTGGTCCGTCGGACCATCCCGGGATGACGATCAGCGGTTGCGGGTGCAACCGCAGCCCGTCACTTCGGCTGCGGCACGATCCGGATGTAAGGCTTCGGTTCTTTCCAGCCCTGCGGGTAAATCGTCTTGGCCTCGTCGTTGGAAACCGAGCCCGCGATGATCACGTCCTCGCCCTGCTGCCAGTCGGCCGGGGTTGCGACGCGATGCTTGGCGGTGAGCTGGAGCGAGTCGATGACGCGCAGGATTTCGTGGAAGTTCCGGCCCGTGGTCATCGGATAGACCAGCACCAGCTTGATCTTCTTGTCCGGCCCGATGATGAAGACGTTGCGGACGGTCTGGTTGTCGGCGGCAGTACGGGCGAGTGGATCGCCCGAGATCGCCGCCGGCAGCATGCCGTACAGCTTCGAGACGTTGTAATCGGTGTCGCCGATCATCGGATAGTTCGGGGCCGCGCCTTGCGTCTCCTTGATGTCCTCGGACCACTTCGAGTGGCGGTCGACCGGATCGACCGAGAGGCCCATCAGCTTGACGCCGCGCTTGTCGAATTCCGGCTTCAACTTGGCGAGAGCGCCGAGCTCGGTCGTACAAACCGGCGTGAAGTCTTTCGGGTGCGAAAACAGGAGTGCCCAGCTATTGCCGATCCAGTCGTGGAACTTGATCTTCCCTTCGGTGGTCTCGGCTTCGAAGTCGGGGGCGGTGGTACCGATCGGAAGTGTCATGGTTTGACCTCATCGCATTGAATTTACTTGGGAATTTCCGTCTGCCGTCCAGCTCAGTATAGGATCTTGCCGACCTCAAGTGAACCGCTTGAAGTAAAATGTGAATTCCTTCTCTGAAAGGCCGAATTCCTAGCACCTTTCTGTTACCGGGACACGCCTGCGGCGAAACATCTCCACCGGGGCTTCACGGTCTCGGTTGCCCCGATAAAGCCTTTTATGACCCGCATCACGCCCGCCCGACGCTCTCCGGAACCGAAACGGTCCTCGCAGCGACTAATCGGCAACCATTGAGAAAAGTCGCGATCCCCATACCGAATCGTTAACCACCCCTTTACGCCCGCATGAAAATGCTGGTCGATCAGAAGAAATCTGGAAGTGAACTATGTCTGCCGCACTGCCCAAGTCCGCTGAAAAGTCCGTTGAACCGTCGTCCCTCGAACCGTCTTGCCGCGATACCGCGGCCCATGCGCTCTCCATCGTGCGCGACGGCGTGATCACGGGCGAAGGCCCGACCACCAAGGGCCGGGTGCACTTTTCCCGTTCCATCGATGCCGATGACGCCGCCTGGTGCGCTCGCATCCTGACCGCCACGGCGGTCAACGACCAGCCGGTGAGCCGCGCCGAAGCCGAGGTGCTGTTCGAGATCAATGAAGCCGCGACCGAGCGCGCCGACGACGGCCGGTTCGACGATTTGCTGGCCAAGGCCGTCGCCCATTACGCGGCGAGCGCCTCGGGCCTGAAGGTGCCGCCGCGCAGCATCGCGCTGGCGCAGGACTCCGACATCGAGAGCTGGGCGCCGTCCTATGCCTCGAAGGTCAAGAGCGAGATGCTTGAATGGATCGCCGGCCAGATGCGCGGCAAGCGCCAGAACAACCGTCGCCTGATGGCGATGGTGGCGACCTTCCTGGGCGCCACCGCGCTGCCTCTGGCGGGCCAATTGCCGAGCGTGTTCGACATCGGCATGTGATTGATCGCGCTTCTTTGAAGACGCGACGGAGCGGCGGGGTTATTTCCCCGCCGTTTTTTGTTTGCCGGCATCCGGCTCCAGGCCCAGCGTGCGGCCGGGGAAGCCAGCGGCGTCGAAATAGCGCTGGCTGCCGACCCGCTGGACGTTGAGCACGGTCTCGAGCCCGTTTTCGGACTTCTTCTTCGACTTCTCCACGGCCTTGTACGCTTTCGGCACGATGCCGTTGGGCAGGGCTTCCGACATCACCCGGCCGACCAGGCCACCATTCTGTGAGCCGCGCAGGCCAAGAAGCCGGGCCGCGGTCATGCCGACGTCGGCGTTGCTGACCGGCAACTCGTCGACGAAGCCGGCTTTGAAGTCCGGACCGATCGCGGCCATGAAATTGTAGGTGTCGCCGCGGCTGAAGCTGCCGTGCATGCCCTGGCCCTGGCGCAGCACAGTGTCGGCCACCTGCACCGAACAGTTGGTCGGCGCCTCGCCGCACTCGCTGGCATAGGAGCGGAAGTTGACGACGATCGCCGGGGTCGGTGTCGCCGCCTTGCCGCGTAGATTGATGCTCGACAACGGCAGCGTGCCGGGGAAGCGGCCGAGGGAGTCGTCCACGAACAGGCCGGAGACGTAGTCCTGCTCCAGCAGCGCCTTTACGGTCTTGGCCGCCAGCTTCTTGTCCTTGTTCGGCAGGTAGATCAGGTCCGAGCCGCCATTGGTGGCGACGACGAGCTCGGGCTTGGTCGGATCCTTGCCGAGCACGCCGTTGCCGGCCTTCGGATGGGCGTTGCCGGTGGCGACCGCGTTCTTGTCGTTGGGGTCGAACAGCGGCAGGTCGAGCGCCTTTGCCAGATCGAGGGCGACGAAGCCCATCGGCAAGAAATCCTTCGGCGTGTCGTCATAACTGACCTTGGCCGAGGGACTGGTCTTGCTCTCCTTGGAGATGGTGGAGAAGCCGTGGTCGGCCTGGATCATGATGTTGGTGTTCGCGGCGAGGCCCAGCTCGTCCAGCGCCTTGCGGATCTGGGCGAGATTGTTGTCGACGTTCTTGATGCTCGCCATCGTGCTCGGGCCGTTGATGCCCGGCAGGATCTGGTTGAGGCTGTCGCCCTGGTTGTGCTGGGTGCCATCAGGGTCGCGCGACCAGAACACCAGCACGAACGGCTTGTTGCGCGCCTTGAACATCGGCATCACCACCTTGGTGGCGACGTCGGCGAAATAAGCCTGCTGCGCGACGTTGGCAACGGTGGTGCCGGGCGTCTTGGCGTCGCCCGCCTTGGCGTTGTCGCCGCGGCTCGGGGTGACGAGGGGGAGGCCGGCCTTGGTCAGGGCTTCCTTCATCTCGTCCGACAATGCCACGCTGGCCTTGCCACCGGTGGAGTCGTCGATGACGATCGAATGCTTGCCTGGCTTTTCCGGATGATCTGTGTGGTCCCATTGATAGGTCGGTCCGACCTTGCCGATGGCGGCCGTGCTCAGGCCCTTGTCGCGCGCCATCTTCAAAACGGTGTCTTCGTTGAGATAGTCGCCCTTGAAATGCTCGTCGATGTCGCCGAGCACGGCGTCGTTTTCGATGAAGGGGACCACGGTGTTGCCGGCGGGACTTGAGGTGTAGTTGGTCCAGATCGTGTTGGAGAACACGCCGGTGTCGCCGAGGTAGTGACCGGTCGACATCGCCGAGCCGTTGGCCATGGTGAAGGTCGGGAACAGCGAATGCGAGTTCTTGAAGTTGACGCCTTTGTCGCGGACCTCGGCCATCGCAGGCGCGGTTTCAGGAGTGATCTTCAGCGCGCGCAGCCCGTCGGGAATGAACAGGATCAGGTTGCGGGGCGTGTTGTTTTCGGCGGAGGCAAATCCGGTGGACAACACTGTCAGCCCGGCTGACAGCAACACCAGTGAACGGCGCATCAAAATCTCCTAGCGGTGAGGCGGCTTGGCCGCCGAACCGCGGCCCCCGGCAATCGTTTAGTTTTGCTGCATGACGGTTTTGTTACAAGGGCGAATGGGCATGCAGAAGTGAGGGGGAGGCGGCCAGGCCTCCACAGATTCGGCATTGCGGGGTGCGAAAGGGGCAGGACAGCGTGGTGTCGAGCACAGCTGCGTCGACCGTCATTGCAATAACGGAGCAAGGTGCAGGCCTCACTTCTCCAGCTAGCGATCTCCATCGCAGACACGCCCTCGCATCCGCCCGGCGCATTTCGCCCGAGCCTTCTGACTGCGCGATTTCGGAATTTCGATAAGGTGGAATTTTGGCTGCGCCGATTGACGGGCAGTTTGCCCGTTTTGTCCAACTAGGCTGGGCAAGGTGTTGTCGTCCACCTGCCTGAACCAGCCGAAAATGCCGGGCGTTCTGCCGCACCTGGTTCCCCGTTAATCCCGCGCCTTAACCAATAATTAATTATACATTTGCGGGTGGGCGACAGCCCGGCCTAGCGTGGGGGTGGGGAGCGAGTTCGCGAAGCCAAACGAGTGTGGTGCGTATCATGATGTCCAGATCATATGGGGCGTTGCTCGCCTCGCTCGGCGCAGCCGCGCTGCTCCTCGGTTCCAGCGACAGTTTTGCGCGAGCGGGCGGTGTCGCGCCGCATGGCATGGTGACCGCGGCCACACCGCCGGCCGCAGTCCATCCGCCGATGGCACCGGGCGCACGATTCCGCGGCCGCACCACGCCCTGGGTCTACTGGCCGGGCGGCGGCGGGTTCTTCTACGACAATGCAGGCTCCAACCAGCCTTTCGTCGATCCTGGGCAGCCGGTCTCCACCGACGTGCGCTACACGTACACCTATGACATTCCCTGGGACTGGTCGCATCGCTTCCCGCCGAACGTCGTTCCGTCAGACCGGCCCTATGTGCCGAGTTGTCCGACCGAGCAGGTGACCGTGCCCGGGCGCGGTGGCGGCGAGCACACCGTCAACGTCATGCGTTGCTACTGAGCGGCGCATCGCATTATCGATTGCTTTAGAGAATTCCTGCCGCGGCAGCCTGGTCGCGCTCGGACTGTTTCCGCCTGACGCTCGCGAGCTCGCGGCTGCAGGCCGCAAAAGAGATCGTTCCCGAGCGCAGCCCGAACTGGCCGCAGACATCCCGATCCTCATCCGCAATGACGCGCGCGAGCTCCGTCTCGGCGGCCTCGCGTAGCGCTGGCGCCGAGACGACAGTGTGCAGTCCCAAGGCCGTCACGACGGCAAGCAGCAGCGCAGCCGCGATCCCGGGGCGCTGCAGGTCGTCGGCCGTATGTTGCGAAGGGCGAGCCTTGCCTCTGGCCTCGGTCATGAAAATCCTCCCGCATGAAATTTCGTTGTGAGAAAAATGCTGATCGAGCCGGCCGGCAAAATCGGCGGATGCGATACGACTACACGCTAAGTCGCCGCGGCGACGTGAAGCAGATTACAATTTTCAAGCCGGAAGGGGGCTATATCAAAAGTGGTACTAGCCTAGCTCAAAACTGGATACGCCGAACACGCGGTCGAGCGGCAGCGATGGGACTGCACCAGTGTACATTCGCGCCGTTTCGAACGTCGGCTTCAGGCCAAGGGATTCCGCAAGTACGATAGCTTCGCGGTTCACCGCGGGGATGTCGAGCGTAATCTCGTTGCTTCCGGGGCTGGCCAGCAAAGCCTGCACGATGGTGTTGGCGGCGGCGCGGTGATCGGCTACCAGTGGGCCGATCTTGCGGCCCGCCCGGCAGGGGCGGATCACCCCCCACGCGGAAAGCTTGCCGTTGCGCATCAACGCGCGTCCGACGTGTCCAGGCGTATTGATCCGGGCGCGCAGAAAAGCGCTGCGCTGCGCCGGGAAGACTGTTGCGTCGTCGGCGTCCACAACCGCGAATGGGATCGTGTCGAGCGCAACGACATCAGCGGGCGAGCGAGATGGAACGGCGGCAGTCCCGCTGTAACGGATGTTGGCGTAAGCGAGCTGGAAGCCGGACTTCCTGTAGTTGTCCTGCTGCGCGACGACGCCGTCGAGCCCGATCACGCGCGCGCCCGCATGCGCGATCGCGGCGTTCCAGATACGCAGGCCGTAACCTCTGCCGCGAAAGCCTGTGCGCACGATATAAAAGCCGAGGAAGGCGAAGCGATCGTCGTAATTGACGCAGGAGACGGTGGCGACCGGCTCGCCGTCGATCTCGCCGACGAAGAAACCGTCCGCGTCCGGAATCGCGAAGCAGCGGGCATCGGCAAGGCCCGGATTCCACCCTTCCGCCGCGGCCCAGTCGATTGCGATGGAGATCTCATCGGGGCGCAAATTGCGGATCTGCAAATCGCTCATGTCGTGGTGCCTCGTGGCGATGGGGCTCGTTGGCAAGTCTGGCTTGCGGACAAGTCTGGCTGTAGAAGGCCTGATGACAGGCTGGGCCTTCGGTTCGCCTCAACGCTATCACAGGGATGATCGATCATGGCAGCAGAGAAGGTCGCGCTCGTTACCGCAGGTGGCAGCGGCATGGGAGCAGGGGCCGCGCGCCGGCTTGCAGCCGACGGCTTTCGCGTGGGAATCCTGTCGTCCTCCGGCAAGGGCGAGGCGCTCGCGGTCGAGCTCGGTGGGTTCGGTGTGACCGGCTCGAACAAGTCCAATGACGATCTGAAGCGCTTCGTCGACGGGGCGCTGGCGGAGTGGGGACGCATCGACGTGCTCGTCAACAGCGCCGGCCACGGCCCGCGCGCGGCGATTACCGAGATTACCGACGAGCAATGGCATCTTGGCCTCGACACGTATCTCCTCAACGTGATTCGTCCGACCCGGCTGGTGACGCCGGTGATGCAGGCGCAGAAGGGCGGCGCCATCATCAACATCTCGACCGCCTGGGCGTTCGAACCCAGTTCCATGTTTCCGACCTCGGCCGTGTTCCGTGCGGGCCTTGCCGCCTTCACCAAGATTTTCACCGACACCCATGCGGCCGACAATATCCGTATGAACAACGTGCTGCCCGGCTGGATCGACAGCCTGCCGCAGACTGATGCACGCCGCGACAGCGTGCCGCTGATGCGCTACGGCAAGGTCGAGGAGATCGCCGCAACGATCTCCTTCCTCGCGTCCGATGGCGCCGCCTACATCACCGGCCAGAACATCCGCGTTGATGGCGGGCTGACCCGCTCGGTCTGAGGACCGCGGGCCTCGCTTGAGCCGTTAGCCGACTTGTGCGAGCCTGTAAGCAGGGTCCGGAAAGGCGTGAAGCGGTTTTCCGAAAAGACCATGCTCAAACAAGCTGGGCAAGCGTTGTTGGATGTCCTCGCGAGGGTCGCATGGCCGATTGGGGATCCGGATACATCGTCGACACGGCCTATGTGCACGATTTCTGCCGCGTGCAGGTCCCGGCCATGCTCAGTTTCGCCGCGCTCGCCAAGGGCGTGGCGGCGCCCGGCGGACGCGGCGAGGCGCTGTCCTATTGCGATCTCGGCTGCGGGCAGGGGCTGACCGCCACCATCGTCGCAGCCGCAAATCCCAACACGAAGGTGTTCGCCGCCGATTTCAACCCGACCCATATCGCGGGTGCACGGTCGCTTGCCGATGCCGCCGGGCTCGATAACATCGTCTTTCGCGAGGCCGATTTCGCCGAGCTCGCCGATGACGCGTCGGTGCCGGAGTTCGACATCATCGCGCTACATGGCGTCTATAGCTGGATCGGTGCAGATCATCGCAAGGCGATCGTCGCGCTGATCCGGCGGCGGCTGAAGCCCGGCGGCCTCGTCTACGTCTCTTACGACGCGATGCCCGGCTGGGCGGGGATGGCACCCCTGCGGCGGCTGATGGTGCAATTGCAGGGCGCTCAGCCGCAGGTCTCGTCGAACCGCGCGCTGGACCAGGCGCTCGCGCTCGCCGACCGGCTGAAGGAGGCCGGCGCGCACTTCTACCGGATGTATCCGCAGGCCGCCGTGCAGCTCGAGCGGTTGCGCAAGCTTCCGGCGTCCTATCTCGCACACGAGCTTCTGACGCGGGATTGGCAGGCGTTCACCTTTGCCGATCTCGCCCAGGAACTCGCTGCGGCAAAGCTCACTTATCTCGGCTCGGCCCATCTCACCGATCATGTCGATCGCGTCAATTTCACGGACGCGCAGCAGGCATTGCTGGCCGACCTCGCCGATCCCCTGATCAACGAGACCACGCGCGACATGATCATCGGCCGTCAGTTTCGTCGTGACATCTTTGCCAAGGGTTTTGCGCCGATGACGCCGATGGCTGCGCGGGACCGTTGGCTGGCATCGCGCTTCGTGCTGACGAGCCCGCGCGACGATATCGAGCTGGCCTTCGATGCGCCGCTTGGCCGCTTTCAACTGCGCAGCGAACTGTACCAGCCCGTGATCGATGCTTTTGCCGCCGCTCCGCTCACCTTGCGCGAGGTGGTGGAGCGCCTGCCGGAGACGACGCTGGGCTGGGCCTCGCTCACCGACGCGATCAAAGTACTGGTCGGGCAGGGGCACCTCGCCCCAGCGCTGCCGCTTGAGGACGAGGCGGTGCGGCAAAGGTCGACGCAGGCGTTCAACGCGGCGGTGACGGCGCGTGCCAAGGAGACGACAGAGCTGCGTTATCTGGCTTCGCCCGTTACCGGCGGCGGGATCAGGGTGGATCCGCTCACGCAGCTTTATATGCAGGCCAGGCGCAAAGGCATCGCCGATCCGGCCGCGCTGCTCGCGAGCCTCACCGCTCTCGGTGGCGGGAGTTTTGAGAAGGACGGCCGAAAGCTCTCAGCGGACGAGGTCCGCGCGCAGATCGCCACCAAAATCGCCGCGATCGACGACAGCGTCGTGCCGCTGCTGGGGCGGCTCGGGATCGTCTAAGGCAGTTGCGCGCGGGTTCCCGGATCAGGCATCGCTATAACAGCGAAAAATCATGGGCGTGCTGCAGAAGCTGGTGCAGCCCATCGCTGTCGACTGAGGTCGTCGTACCGCCGCCCGGCCCATGGCCGGTCAGCGCGCCAGCAAGCTTGATGTAGTCGTCGCCGAGGGCGCCGACGTCGATGTTGAGCTTGTGCAAATCCGCATCGAGCTTGTGAAAATCGTCGCCGAACTTCAGGGCAATCTGGTCGATCTTGAGCGTGCCGAAATTGTCTCCGGATCTGGTGATGTCGGTGACGATCTTGAGGAAGTCGTCGCTGACCTTGTGCAGGTCGTCGCTGACCTTCAGCGCGCCTCCGCCGAGCTTGATGAAGGCCTGATCGATCGTCTCGGAATTTGACAGAGTGCCGAGCTTGAGGAAATCCTCGCCCACCTTCAGGAAGTCGTCGCCCACCTTGTGCAGACCGGTGCTGAAATCGGAGAGATCGCCGGCCCATTTGATGAAGGATTCATTGGCGCCTTCGCTTGATAGATGCAGCTTGAGCGTATCGATTCCGAGCTTGATCGCCTCAAAACTCGCGGTCTGAAAATCCGTGTCGAGCTTGATAAAGTCGTCGGACAGCTTGAGCGAGCTGCCGTCGCCGCCGGTCTCGGCGAACGCGGTGACGGTCGGCGTCTGGTCGGCATATTTGAGGATGACGTCGTCGAATTTATGCAGGACATCGTCGAGCTTCAGCGTGTCGAAACCGAGCTTGATGAAGTCGAAGCCGACGTGCTCGACGTCGTACTTGAAGTCGACCGCGACCTTGTGATCGTCGAACTTCAGGGCGTCGGAGAAAACATCGGTGAGTGCATCGCCGACGCGATCGAAATCATGTCCGAATTTGAGAAAGTCGTGATCGAGCTTGTGCGCGAGAAATCCGTCGAAGCTGTCGAACTTGAGGAAAAAATCGGAGGCCATGGCCGTAGCTCCATGTCTCAACAATTCGTAGTAGCAATCTGCGGAGTGTAGGCGGCCGTGATTGCGAGTCAACGGCAACGCTCACACGCAATAGGCAAGCGCCGCTGCCCCATCTGAATGGGACGACAACGGGCATCTCATGCCGCGCCGGCAGGAGCCGATTCGAGTTTCGCGTTTGCCTGCTTGTCGCAGCGCGACACAAGGCTGCCCTGCGCGTCACCGCGCCGTGGCATTTGAGTCACACTCGTCACCGTTCGGGCGTGGCGGCCCGCGCACTGCGTCACAGTCCCTGCAAACTTCGTTGCAGCCCAAGACGATGGGCGATGGACCGCCTATGCCTAGCCCGTGCCGGAAGCACCCGGCTGGTGCATTCGGAAAGCGCGCGTTTCGAGCGCGTGGGGCAAGGAGACTGGAATGAGAAAGTTTTTGCTGGCGGCGGCAATGGCTGTGTTGGGCAGTGCGTCCGTTCAGGCCGCCGATCTCGCGGCGCATTACACCAAGGCGCCGATGATGGCGGCTACCTATAATTGGACCGGCTTTTACGTCGGCGGCAACGTCGGCGGGCAATGGGGCAGTGCGGACCCGACGACATCGACCGTGTTTAGTCCAACCGGCTACTTCGCAGCCAGCAGCGTTCCCGCCATCGCTGCGGTCGGCGCCCAGAACGTCAACGGCTCCAGCGTGACTGGAGGCTTCACCGCCGGCTACAATTGGCAGGTTGACCGCGCCGTCTTCGGTCTCGAGGGCGACATCAACTATTTCGGCTTCAAGGGCAGTGCGACGGGCTCCGCGCTCTATCCCTGCTGCGCGCCAACCGGCTTCACCGTATCATCGCAGGTCTCGGCTGACTGGCTCGCGACGATCCGCGGTCGCATTGGCCTCCTCGCTACGCCAAGCTGGCTGCTCTACGCTACGGGCGGTGCGGCGATCGCAGAGGTGAAGGGCAATTTCAACTTCACCGATACGTTCGCGGCCGCGACTGAGTCGGGCACGATCCGCGACACCCGCGTCGGTTGGACTGCTGGTGCCGGCACCGAATATGCCTTCGGCGGTGGCTGGTCGCTCAAGGCTGAATACCTCTACGTCGATCTCGGCCGCGCCAGCGCGACCAGCAACAATTTGGCAGCCTTTGTGCCGGCCATATCCTTCCCGAGCAACGTGTACACCCACTCCGTCGACATCAAGTCGAACATCGTGCGCGTCGGCGTGAATTACAAGTTTGGCGGGCCTGTCGTCGCCAGGTACTGAGCATCCCGATCCGGCTCTCGCGCCGAAAGCCCCGGTTTGGCCGGGGCTTTCTGTCTTGAAGCTCAGCTGTGCGCCACTAGCCTCGCCAGCGCTGGCAGGATCTTGTAGCGGGCGATCTCGTGCGGATACTCGCCGCGGTTGGCGAGCAGCGCGATGCCGATCCGTCGTGCCGGCACCAAACCGATATAGCCGGATGCGTTGTTGAGGCCGCCCGGCTTGTCGACGATGGTGACGTCGGGCAGGTGCACGGTCTCCCAGGCCATCGCTTGCCCGAACGTGGCCTGGCCGAACCTTTGGTCGACGTGGAAAGTTTCGCGCTGTGTCATCCGCAGCGCCTCACGCAAGCGCGGGTCGATCGCGCGGCCGTCGACGCAAGCCGCGACGAATGTCGAAAGATCCCGTGCGGAGGAGAACATCTGGCCGGTGCCGGGGAAGTCGAAATAGCTCTGCTGGTCGCCGATCGGGCCGATCGCGGTCCCCTGGTCGGAATAGCCCTGCACGGCGCGCCGTAGCGTGGCCTCGTCCGTGATCGCACGATTATCCGATCCGCGTTCGGGAACGGACGTTGCGTGCATGCCGAGCGGCGTGAGGATACGGCTCTCCGCCAGCTTTGCGATCGGCGTGCGGTAGCAGCGCTCGAGCACGAGCTGAAGCAGGACGTAAGCCGCATGGCTGTAGATGCGCTGCTTGCCGGGCGCGACGCCCGGGGGCGGCGTCCAGGCGTTCAGCATCGCGATGAACTGAGCCAGCGAGTAGGAGTCGTTCGGCCAGGGCGGGTGATCGGTCGGCAGCAGCAAGCCGGAGGTGTGCGTGGCGAGCTCGCCGACGGTGACCTTGCGAACATAATCGCCGTTCAGCTCCGGCAGAAATTTCGGCAGGGGATCGTCGAACCGCAGCTCGCCGCGGAGCATGCCGAGCGCCACCAGCGTTGCCTCGAACGGTTTTCTCAAAGAGGCGAGGTTGAACAGCGTGTCCGGTGTAACCGGTCGTTTGGTGGCGCCGTCGGCAAAGCCGTAGCTGAAGAATTCGACATGGCGGCCGGCATAGAGCGCGGCGGCGAGACCGCCCGGATGCTCCGGCGTCGTGGTCGGCGCGAGCTCGGCGGCGACGATGTCGCGCATCTGCGCGATCATGTCCGAATCCGCCGCGGCTTGGCGAGGCCCGGTGAGCACGGCCACAATGGGAACGAGCGCGGCGCGGGCGAGAGTTCGCCTTGTGATTTGTGGGGAGATGACAACAGGCGGCACGTGCTCTGACTGATGATGCGAAGCACCCCCGGTGACCATCTTAGCGAGGTGGGGGCAGCGTCCAATTCACGATTGCGCGTTGTCGGTTCCATATCCGCGGTCGTGGAAAAAGACTTAGCTTATGAGCTAACAATTATTGACGCCGGATCGCGGCGCGCCTATAGTTAGCTTAATGGCTAACCAATTGTCCCAGCTCGACCAGGTTTTTGCGGCGCTTGCCGATCCCACGCGGCGGGCGATCGTGATGCGGCTGTGTGCCGGCGAGGCCTCGGTCGGCGAGCTCGCCGAGCCCTTCGATATGGCGTTGCCGAGCTTCATGAAGCACATCCACGTGCTGGAGCTGAGCGGGCTCGTGCGGTCGGAAAAGTCCGGCCGCGTGCGCACCTGCCGCCTCAGCCCCGAGGCGCTCGTCGGTGCGGAAGACTGGTTCCAGCATCAGCGCGCGATCTGGGAGGCGCGTCTCGACCGGTTCGAAGCCTATGTGATGAAGCTCAAGAAGGAGAGGGCGGCCGCCAGGCGGCCGTCGAAGACGACAGACAAGACAACCAACAAGACAAGCAAACGGAAAGGTGCTGAGTGATGACGAGTTCTGCCAATGCTGCCCTGTCGCAATGGTCGATCGACCGCGAGATCGTGATGTCGCGCGTGATCGACGCGCCGCGCGATCTGGTGTTCGAGGCGTGGTCCGATCCGAAGCACCTGCCGCAATGGTTCGGGCCGAAGGGATTCAAGATCGAGACTTTCGAGATCGACGTGCGCGTCGGCGGCGTCTGGCGTTTCAACATGATCGGCCCCGATGGCACCGTCTATCCGAACCGCATGCGCTTTCGCCGCATCGAGCGGCCGTCATTCATGGAGATGGACCATGGCGTCGATCAGGACGATGATCCCGGCATGTTCCGCTTCACCATCACCTTTGCCGAGCAAAGCAACGGCAAGACCGTCCTGATGATGCGGCAGCTGGCAGCGAGCGCCGAGCAGCGCGACGGCATGATCGGCTTCGGCGCCGTCGAGTATGGCTACCAGACGCTGGATAAGCTCGCGGCCTATGTCGGCGGAATGAAGAGATAGAACGTTTACGTTGTTCCGGGGGCCTTCGAAAAAGCGCCCCCGGGCGACGTTTGGAAGCGTCGTCGCCTTTGCAATTGTGACAGTGCGCAGGCGAATTATGACAGTGCCGTCACGCAGATTTTTGTCGCGCCGTGCTGCAGATTTATGACAGAATTGCTACCGTTGGATGTCAAGACGGCAACGGCGGAGCGATTCATGTTGCAGTGGCGGGCGCGGTCAAATCCCCTCGCGTGGTGGTGGGGGTCCCTGACGTTGGTCAGCGCTGCCAACATTCTCGTCTGGTTCATGCTGTACCGTGAGTTCTATCCGACCGTGGCCGGCAGCGTCGGCGGCGGTTCGGATATTGGCCTGATGTTCCTGCTGTGCGCGGGCTATGTGTTCGGCTGCGCCTTCCGCTCGGTGCTGCCGCGCGCCGATGTACAGCGCATCTGCCTGTTCGACACCTGGCTCTCGAGCGTGTTCGTCGGCCGCACGGTCGCGACCGTCGCCGAGCTCTGCTTCGTCGCGCAATGGGCAATCATCCTGCATCAGCTCGGCCGGATGACGGGCGCGGAGACCGCGGTGAACATCGCGCTCGTGATCGTGCCGATCATTGTCATTGCGGAGTGCTTCTCCTGGTACGCCGTGGTGACCACCAACTTCCTCTTCAACGCGATCGAGAACTCGCTGTGGGCGGTGACGTTCTTCCTCGCCGGCATCGCGCTGTGCCGCCTGATGCCGGAATTCCAGGGCCCGGTGCGCTGGGCGCTGATGTCAGGCATCATCGGTATCGCCTGCTTCCTCGCCTTCCTCGTCACCGTCGATGTGCCGATGTATCTCAGCCGCTGGCGGGCAGGGCACGCCGAAGGCGGCAGGTTCCTCGGTTTCATCGAGGGCCTGCATGACGTTGCGACGCGCTGGGTGGTGACCCACGACATCGCGCATTGGAAGGGCGAGCTGACCTGGATGTTCCTGTATTTCAGTGCGGCCGTCTGGTCGAGCCTCGCGCTGTGTGCGCTCTATGCCATGGAAGGCTATCTCACCCGTTATCTGGCCTGAGGGTCAGGCGCCGCCGAGATCGGGCTCCGTCAAGATTCCCTGCCGCAGCGCCAGCCGGACCAGCTCGATGTCGGAGCCGACGCCGAGCTTGTCCTTGATCAGCGAGTGCAAATTCGCCACCGTCTTCGGGCTGACGTGCAGCGTCTCGGCGATCTCGTCCGTCGTGTTCTCGGCGAGGAGCAGCCGCAGCACCTCGAATTCGCGCGGGGTGAGGACGTCGGCGGCCGAGCTCTCGCCGCTGATCCGGCTCAGCGCCAGTTCGTGGTCGATGTCGGGGCTGATCGCGATCTTGCCGGCGAGTACATCCATCACCGCGCGCACCAGCGTCTCCGGCGGGCTGGTCTTGGTGACGTAACCTCTCGCGCCGGCGCGGATCGCCTGCACGGCGAAACCGGCATTCTCATGCATGGTGAAGACGAGGATCTTTGCCGCCTTGTCCCATTGCCTGATGCGCCTGACGGCCTCGACGCCGCCGATGCCGGGCATGCTGAGATCCATGATGACGAGGTCGGGCGCCTCGGATTTGAACAGGCGATAGGCCTCGGCGCCGTCGCCGGCCTCTGCGATGACGCGCAGGCCCGGCTGCTTCTGGAGCACGGAGCGATAGCCTTCGCGGACGACGGAATGGTCGTCGACCAGCAGGATCGTCGCGGTCATGCCGCGTGCTCCAGCGCCCGCGGATTTGTGGCCGCGAGCGGAATGACCACGCGCAGCGAAGAGCCGCCGTTGGGGCCGGCCTCAAAGCTGAGCCGGCCGCGCAGCGCCGCAACCCGCTCGCGCATCCCGAGCAGGCCCATTCCGGATTTCGTGGCGGGCTCGGTAGAGCGTCCATCGTCGTTGATCGCGAGCGCGATCTCGTCGGCGTGCATGGCCAATTCCATGCTCACCTTGGTGGCGCCGGCATGCTTGGCAGCGTTGGTGAGCGCCTCCTGCACGATGCGGTAAAGGTTGGCGCTGGTCGTGGCCGGCAGGGTCTCGAAGGTGCCATCGAAGCGGATCGAGAAGCGGGTCTCGCCGCGGCTGCGGCCATTCCAGCCGGCGACGAGCCCTTCGAGACTGGCGACGAGGCCAAGCTCCTCGACATCCGGCGGGCGCAGCCGGAACAGTGCGCCGCGCAGCGTCTCCATCATGCCGGTCGCGGTCCGCGCGATGCCGTCGCATTCGCCGAGCAGGGAAGGGCAGTCCTGCGCGGCGGTCTGGCGGGCGGAGGAGGCGAGCGCGCGGATCGCAGCCAGTGACTGGCCAAATTCATCGTGCAGCTCGCGCGCGAGATGGCGGCGCTCCTCATCCTGGAGCGCGATCAGTTTCCGCGTCAGCTCGGCGCGTTCGGCGAGCGCGGTATCAAGGCTTTCGGCGAGATGGTTGAAGACGTCGCGAACCGCGGAGAGCTCGGCGAGGTCGAACGGCGGCAACCGGGCGGTGAGGTCATTGGCGGCGATCCGCTCGAGGCCGGTGCGGATCATGCGGGTCGGGCGCAGCGCGCGGGCCAGCGCGGCGTAGACCAGGACGCACAGCAGCGGCAGCGCGATCGCAAGCGCCAGCATCAGACGGCCGGCCTCGTGCCAAGCTTCCGCCGTCTGCACGGCCGGATCAACCGAGACCACCGCGTCGCCGAGCTTCGTTCCGCGCAGGATCACGGGCCGCGCCGCTTCGCGGCCGGGGTCGAACAGGCTGTGATAAAACGCCGCGAAAGCCTGCGGTGGCGGGTCCGCCGGTATGGGCGCGCCGCTACAGAAGCGCTGGAGGATGTCACCGCCGACGCCGCGGAAGGCGAGGCACAGGCCCGGGGTCATCACATAGGCCGAAACAGGGTCGAGGTTGGGAAAGTCCGAGCGCGGGCTCGCCGCCCACAGGACCTTGCCCTGCTGCAGCTCCAGCGTCTTCGCCACGATGGCGGCAATGCTGTCAATCCGTGCATGTGCTGCGCGGTCGGCGGTGATGAGGAAATAGGCTGATATCGCGGCGAAGCAGGCGGCCGATATGGCGGCCACGCGCAAGGTCAGGCGGACCTTGAGATCGAATCTCGGGCGGTTCCACATCGGCGGGCACCTGGTACGAACGGAATTGTCGCCCCCGCATTAAAGGGCAGAACGCTGGCCGCGCAAAGCGGCACGCTTACCGCAGTGCAACGTCGTGAAATTTTCCCGGCGCTGATCGGGATGGCAACGGCTGTGGTGTGCGAAACGTTCGCCTAGCTTGCGGTCTTTCCGCCATGCGAGGCCCGCGATGCGCCGTATCCTGTCGTTCCTCTCCCTCCTCGCTCTCATGGGGGCCGGGTTGGGTGGCCAGGCCGCAGCCACTGATGCCACCGCCATCGCTCTCGATGATTTCAGCTATACCGATACCTCGGCCGAGCCGACCGATCAGGGCGCCGTCCATGAGCGGCGCCTCCAGACGTTTATGGTCGCGCTCCGGCGGAATATCTCCGCCGACCCGCGCTACCGGCTTGCGTCGTCGGTGCAGGACGGCGCGGCCTTCAAGGTTATCGGCGGTATCCAGAAGACGAGCACGCTGGTGCAATGGGCCAAGGTCGCCGTGATCGACGTCGGCGCCAGGAAGCTCGTGATGGACAAGCTCTACACCTTCCGCGGCGACAATGACGAATCGTGGGAGCGCGCCGAGATATTTGTGTCCCGCGAGATCATGGCAGCGCTTGGCGCACCCGCGCCGGTTGCGCTTGCCGTGTTCAATTTCGAGCTGGAGGACGCGACCGCAGCTTCGGCGGGCGCCTCGGCCATGTCGGATGCGTCTTACCTCGCCGAAGTGACTGGCAGCGTGCGCGAGGCCCTGGGCCAATCCGGCCGCTATCGCATCGTCGATGTCGACAGCGCGAGCAGCGAGGCAAGCGCGCGCGCTCTGCGCGACTGCGATGGGTGCGAGGCCGCGATCGCGCAAAAGCTCGGCGCGGACCAGTCTCTGATCGGCGTGGTGCGGCGGGTCAGCCGCACCGAGTACACGCTCGGTTTCCAGGTTCGCGATGCCAGAACCGGCGCCGTCGTGTCACGCGGCGACAGCGGCTTGCGCCTGGGCGCGGATTATTCCTGGAAGCGCGGTGCCGTCCGCCTGGTCAGCGAACGGCTGATCGAGAACCAATAGCTCTGATGACATCCTAGAACGTCAGCTGCACCTTCATCGACTGCGAGCGGTCGGTGGCAAGCTCGAAGGCGGCAACCGCGTTCTCGAACGGCATGGTCGCCGTGATCAGCGGCTTCACGTCGATCAGGCCTTCGCCCATCAACCGCACCGCCAGCTCGAATTCGGGATCGAAGCGGAAGGTGCCGCGGAGCTGCAATTCCTTGGCGACGATGGAATTGATCGGCAATGTCATCTCGCCGCCGAGGCCGAGCTGCACCAGCGTCGCGCCGGGGCGCAGAACGTCGAGTGCAGTGCGGAGCGCGGCCTGGTTGCCCGAGGCTTCGAACAGCGTATCGAACACGCCCTTGCCGGCGCGCCAGGGATCGAGCGCGGGGGCATTGGTCGCGACGTTGATCGCGTGCGTCGCGCCGAGCTTCTTGGCGACCGCGAGCGGAGCGTCGGCCACGTCGGTCACGACGATCTCGGATGCGCCGCCAAAGCGCGAGACCAGAATCATCAGGGCGCCGATCGGGCCGCAGCCGGTGATCAGCACGCGCTTGCCGAGCAGGGGGCCGGCCTGCTTGCCGGCATGCAGGCACACAGCGAGCGGCTCGGCGACCGCGGCCTCCGCCAGCGAGAGCTTGTCGGCGATCGGCACGGCCTGCGTGGCGTCGACGGTGATGAACTCGCGAAATCCGCCCTGCACATGGGGAAAGCGCATCGCGCTACCGAGGAAGCGCATGTCGAGGCACTGGTTGCGCATGCCTTCCTGGCAATGCAGGCACTGGCCGCACGGCTTGCTCGGATTGACCGCGACGCGGGTACCTGTCTTCACGTTGGTGACGCCGTCACCGACCGCAGCGACGACGCCGGCGATCTCGTGCCCCAGCGCCATAGGCTGCTGGATGCGGACGACGCCGAAGCCGCCGTGGTGATAGTAGTGCAGGTCGGAGCCACAGATGCCGCCATTGGCGATCTTGACGCGGACCTCGCCCGGGCCGGGCGCCGGATCAGGATAATTGTCGATCCGCAGATCTTTCGGGGCATGAATGACGACAGCGCGCATGGGCTTGCTCCTCGGTGTTCGCGATTACATCGCGGCGGTCATACCGCCGTCGACATAGATGATTTGGCCATTGACGTAGGTTGAGGCGTCCGACGCGAGGAAGATTGCCGCGCCCACCAGCTCGTCCGGCTTGCCCCAGCGCTTGGAGGGGATGCGGCCCATCAGCCAGTTGTTGAAGTCGGGGTTGTTGACCAGCGCCTCGTTCATATCGGTCAGCATGTAGCCGGGGCCGATCGCGTTGGCCTGGATGCCGTGCTGGGCCCATTCCACCGCCATCGAGCGGGTCAAATTCTTGATGCCGCCCTTCGCTGCAGTGTAGGGCGCAATGGTCGGGCGCGCCAGCTCGCTGGCGAGCGAGCCGATGTTGACGATCTTGCCGTGCTTGCGCGGGATCATGCGCTTGGCTGCCTCGCGGCCGATCACGAAAGCACTGGTGAGATTGGTCTCGATCACCTTGCGCCATTCGTCGGTGGTGAACTCGACCAGCGGCTTGCGATGCTGGATGCCGGCATTGTTGACGACGATGTCGATCGCAATGCCCTTTTTGTCGAAATTATTGAACGCTGCGACGATCGCGGGCTCGTCGGTGACGTTGAACGCAGCGCCTTCGGCCTGATGCCCGGCAGCGCGAAACTCGGCGACCGCTTGCTCGACGCGTTTGGCGTCGACGCCGTTGACGATGATCTTGGCGCCGGCCTTGGCCATGCCCTCGGCAATGGCGCGGCCGAGGCCCCGGGAGGAGCCGGTCACCAGCGCCGTGCGGCCGGAAAGGTCGAAGAGGGCAGTGCTCATCTTGAGAAGTCCTTAAGAGTTGGACCGGCGCACGATCAGATCGGAGCGATCGAATACGGCGGGCAGAAGGTCGACGCCGAGGCCGGGACCCTCCATCGGGAAGACATAGCCGTCCTTGATGGTTGGCATCGTCGTGACGAGCTCATTGTACCAGCCCTTGTAGAAGGCGCGCACTGATTCCTGGATCAGCGTGTTGGGCTGGCTGAACGACATGTGGATAGCGGCGATGAAGCCGATTGGCCCAATGCAGTCATGCGGGGCGAAAGGCCGATGATAGGTCTCGGCCATCGCTGCGATCTTGCGGCCTTCGGTGAGGCCGCCGGTCCAGCACAAATCGGCCATCACCACGTGCATGGCGTCGCGGTCGAGCATGTCCTTGTAGGGGAAGCGCGAGCCCAGCGTCTCGCTGGCGCAAACCCAGACGTCGGTCGAGCGCGCATATTCGGCCAGCGCCTGCGGGGAGTTCATGCGGATCGGGTCTTCGTACCAGGTCGGCTTGTAGGGCTCGAGCGCGCGCGCGATCTGTTTTGCGGTCGGGAGATTCCACAAGGAGTGGAATTCCACCATGATCTCCATCTTGTCACCGACCGCCTTGCGGATCCTTTCGAACGGCTCGATCGCCTGCTTCATCTGTGCAGCCGTAATGTAGAGCCCCTTGTTCTCCTGTGCGGCTGGATCGAACGGCCAGATCTTCATCGCTGAGATGCCGCTCTCCAGCAAGCTTTCGGCGAGCGCATCGGCACGGTTCATGAAGCCGTCGAGGTCTTCGTAAGGTCCCTTGGAGGCGCCGAGATTCCAGTTCGAAACCGGGCTGATATTGGTGGAGCGGACATATTGGGTGCCGGCGCAAGTGTTGTAGATGCGTTGCTTGTCGCGGCACAGGCCGCCCAACATCTGGTGCACCGGCTGATTGCAGACCTTGCCGAACAGATCCCACAGCGCGATGTCGATGGCTGATGCCGCGCGATATTCGACGCCGGTGGAGGACTGCGCCATCGGCAGGTTCAGCATGTCGCGGTGAATCGCTTCGATATGGAGGGGGGTGCGGCCGAGCAGGCGGCCGGCAAAAGTGTCGTGAATCTGCGCTTCGATCGCGCCCGCGCCATAGAACGTTTCGCCGAGACCGATCACGCCCGCATCGGTGTGAACGCGCACCCAGATGACGTTTGAGAATTCCTCCGTGCGCAGCGTCTCGATCGACGTGATCTTCATGGCCATTTCCTCCCATGACAGGCTCTCGGCCTGCTTGTCTTCATTTCGCGCCGCAGCATGCCGCGGGCCATGGAGAAGTCTTACGCCCGCTTGTAATATATCACAACATGTTTTAAGGATATCACAAATACGGCGCCGCTCTGCAACGACAGCGTGGCCCAAGGGAGGCATGCATGGCACGGCGTAAGCGCGCGCTCGAGGTTGTGAGGAACGAGGACGGCGGCGAGCGCAGGCCCTCGCGGCGCAACCGTCTCAATTTCTTCGAGCTGGCCTATCAGAAGATCGAGGAGCTCCTGGTTCATTGCGAGCTCAAGCCCGGCCAGTTCATGACCATGCTGGAATTGCAGCAGATCACCGGCTTCGGCCGTACGCCGGTGCATCACGCCGTCAATCGTCTCTCCGCCGACACGCTCATCATCATCCGGCCCCGCCATGGCCTGCACATCGCGCCGATCGATCTTGCGCGCGAGCGCATGCTGCTGGGCTTGCGGCGCGATATGGAGCGTTTCGTGATCCGCCTCGCGGCCGATCGCGCCAGCCTCTCGCATCGCAATCAGGCGCTCCATATCGAACGTGTGCTGCGCGAGCGCCGCGCCACCCTGACCCTCGACGAGTTCAACAGCATCGACCGCCGCATCGATGCGCTGGTGCTGGAGGCGGCGGGTGAGCCGTTCCTGGTGCATACGTTGCGGCCGCTGCACACGCTGTATCGCCGCATCGGCTACATTCATCACCGCTTCATGCCGGGACAGACGGATCTGTCAGGTACGATCGATCATCATCTCGGCATCCTGGCCGCAGTTGCCGGTCGTCGCGTCGAGGACGCGGTGAAGGCGAGCGATGCCCTCATCGATTTCATGGATTCGATCTTCGTCGGCATGGAGGCGGGGATCGATCCGCGCCTGCTCGATTGCAGCATCGAGCCGCTGCTTGGCACGTAAAAAATTCTGAAGGGAGGACAAAATATATGTCAACGATGGCTGTGCCACAACCGACGGCGAGCGAAGCTGCGGTCCGCTACCTCATCACGAACTACAGTCCCAAGGGCAACAAGGTCGGCTGGCTGATGATGGCCTCGATCCTGGTCGAGGCCTGGGATCTCTATTCGATCGCTTTCGTGCTGATCTTCATCAAGGAACAATACAATCCCGATCCGCTGATGCTGGGCCTCGCCGCAGCAGGGACGCAAGGCGGCGCCCTGATCGGCGCGCTGCTCGGCGGCTGGCTGTCGGACAAGATCGGCCGCCGCGTCATGTTCCTGGTGACGATGGTGATGTTCATCATTCTGGCGCTGGCGCAGGCCTTCGTGCCCAACGTCACATGGCTCGTCGTGATCCGCTTCATGCTCGGCATCCCGCTCGGCTCGGATATTTCGACCGGCTACACCTACATCATGGAATCCATGGCCAAGGGTGAGCGCGAGGTCATGGGCAACCGCTGGCAGTTCATGTTCGCCGTCGGCGAGGTGCTGACCATCGGCGTCATCGTGATCTTCCTGCTGCTCGACATCCATCACGAGACGCTGTGGCGCGTGACGCTCGGCCTCGGTGCCCTGCCGGCGCTGATCATCCTGATCATGCGTCACGATGTGCCGGAGACGGCCGTGTGGTTGGTTCAGAAGGGGCGCTATCGCGAAGCCAAGCAGGTCGCGCGCGAGATGTTCAACGACGATCTCGCCATGCTGCCCGACCAGGATGTCGTGATGCCGAAGGTATCGACTCGCGCCTTCCTCGCCGACCTCAAGCAGGACCCGATCCGTTGGCGCGCGACGGTCTACGGCTGGATTGCCTGTTTCATGCAAGCGAGCGAGTTCTCGACCTTCGCGTTCTACCTGCCGGTGCTGTTCGCCATGGTTGGCGTGTCGTCCATTCTCGGCAACAATCTGGTGACGATGGCGCTGTTTGCCTTCGCCGGGCTGTCGGGCTGGGTCGGACCCTTGTTGACACCGAAGATCGGCCATCGCGGCATCTCGATCGCGGGCTTCTCGATTGTGCTGGTCTCACTGCTCGTCGCGGCCTTTGCGCTCTACACCGACAACAAGATCCTGCTGCCGTTCGCCGCCGCCGCCATGTTGTGGGGGCATTACTGGGACGCTTCGAACTGCATGACGATCCCGACCATGGTCGCCAAGCCCAAGTATCGCGGCACCGCCAGCGGCTTCGCCTACATGTTCGTGAAGCTGCCGTCGTTCCTGGCGATCTTCCTGTTCCCGTCGCTGTTCGCCGCGATTGGTCAGGCCAACGCCACGCTCTTTGTCGCGATTTTCCCGCTGATCGGATTGCTCGCCGCAATCTTCATCCTGCCGGAAGTCTACGGCTACGAGAACGACTGAGCGGACAACGCTCAATAACAAACTGGAGGGGAGACATCATGACCAAGTTTTCGCGCCGCGTGATTTTGGCGGGGATCGCAGGAGGACTCGCAGCTCCAACCCTGATCGGGCGGGCTGCGGCCGCCACGGCGCTTAAGGTTTCGACGTCATTTCCAAATGATCCGAAATTTTCGGCGGCGCGGATCTGGTATGATCTCTTCCTGTCGCGGCTGAAGGAGACGACCGACGGCCAGCTTGCGACGCAGTTCTTCCCTGACAATCAGCTTGGTCAGGAGGCTGATGTCGTCAACCAGGTGAAATCCGGCGTGGTCGACATGATGCTCGTCGGCACGCCGATCTGGACCAACGTCGTGCCCGAGATCGGCGCGTTCGATCTCGGCTATATCTTCCAGGACTATGACCATGTGCGGAGAGTAGCAGCGTCACCCGCGGGCGATGCCGTGCGACAGCTCCTGGTGAAGAAGGCCGGTGTGCATTTCCCCGCCTGGGGACGGAATCTCGGGGCGCGAAACTTCATGACGAAGTTCGCGTTCAAGGATCCTGCGGAACTCGCTGGCAAGAAGATACGATGCCTTCCGAACCCTGTCGTGACGGAGACCGTCAAACTCATGGGGGCTGCTGCAACGCCGATGGCATTCGGCGAGATCTACACCGGCCTCCAGGCCGGAGTGATCGATGGGCTGGAGCACGACGCTCCGACAATCATCTCCGCGAAGTTCTATGAAACCGCCAAGAACTTCACGCTGACCAGGCACATCCACACGCCTTTCGGCGCTTTCATCAGCGACCGCACCATGACCAAACTACCGGCGGCGCAGCGTGATGGGCTGGTCAAGGCCGTCCAGCAGGCCACGGATGAACACTTCGCCAGGGCCGGTCAGATTGAGGCCGACGCCATGGCGGAGTTGAAAAAGCTCGGCGTGACCATTGCGGAGTGTGATCGTAACGCGTTCCGGGACCACGTTCGACCGATGTGGGATCGCTTCGCCGACCGGACGCCCGCCGCGAAGCCGTTGCTGGATGCGATCCGTCAAACCGAAAACGGGTGATGGATGACAACGCCTGTCACGGTGGAGCGAGCCGGGGGGCTCGCAGTCGGAGGCGTCTGGCCGGCCTTCATGAAGGGCCTGCTGCTCGCTCTTGAATGGACCGCAACGGCTCTGCTCGCAGCCGATCTTCTTGTCGTTGTCGGTTCGGTCCTGGCCCGCCACTTGTTCGACACGCCAGTCGAGTGGAGCGACGACGTTGCGCGGGCGCTGCTCCTCGCCGTGACCTTTCTCGGCGCAGCCGCGGCTTTGGCGCGCGGCGACAATGCCGGCGTGACTTTCTTTGTCGATCGGCTCAGGCCCCGCCGACGAGAGCAGGTCGATGCCGCGGTGGCTGCGCTTGTTGTGCTCATCGCGGCTGCGTCGTTCTGCTACGCAACCCAACTGCTGATTGAAACGGCAGGCCAGACGGTCGGGGCTGGGCTTCCGCAGGAAGTCTTCTTCGCTCCGCTATGCGTTGCGACGGCGGCCATGATGCTCTTCGCGATCGATACCTGCCTGCGCTTCCGCCGGCGGGATACGGTCGCGGCACTTATCGGCTACGCAATCCTGGCCGCCATCTGGACGGCGTGGCTGTCGCTCGCACCCGACACCACGCCCGGGTTGCCATGGATCATGGGGCTGGTCTTCGTTGCATCGCTGATGGCCAACGTCGCCATCGCTTTCGTCCTGGCACTTTCCGCGCTCGTTTTTGTCTGGTGCGGCGACATGTTGCCCGGCCAATTTCTTGCCCAGCAGATGGCGCGCGGCATCGACAATTTTGTGTTGCTTGCTGTCCCGTTCTTCATCCTGGTCGGCTATTTGATGGAGGCGAACGGCATGTCCGTTCGCTTGATCTCGCTTCTGCAGAGAGGCGCTGGCCGAATCCGTGGCGGTCTCGACGTCGTGATGGTTCTCGCGATGGTCATCTTTTCCGGCATCTCCGGCTCGAAGATGGCTGACATCGCGGCCGTCGGTTCTGTCTTGGTGCCGGCTGCGCGCAAATCCGGGCAGAAGCCCGGCGATGCGGTCGCTCTGCTCGCGGCCTCGGCGGTGATGGCCGAGACCATTCCTCCGTGTGTGAATCTCATCATTCTTGGTTTCGTCGCGAATTTGTCGATCGGCGGACTGTTCATGGCTGGCCTGCTGCCCTCGGCGTTGATGGCGCTGGCGCTCATTCTCGTTTCTATTGTCGCGGGGCGTCGCACGACCCAGGCGGCGATCGTCGGGGCGGGGGGCGAGTCGATGGCCAGCATGGCGACCAGCGGCTTTGCGGCATTCGGTCTGATCGTGCTGATTTTCGGCGGCTACCGATCGGGGTTTGCGACCGCGACGGAGATTTCTGCCTTTGCGGTCGTCTATGCACTCGCGGTGGGGTGGGTCTTGTTCCGTGAGATGACCTGGACGGCAGTCGGCTCGGTGATGCGGCACGCCGCCGTGCGCTCGGGGATGGTTCTGTTCATCGTGGCGGCTGCTCAGAGCCTCGCTTATGTGCTGACCCTTCAGCAGATCCCGCATGCGATTGCGGATCTCCTGGTTGCCTTGACCGCCCAGCACGGACGATGGGTTTTTCTCCTTCTGTCTATTCTGATCTTGATCGTGATGGGATCTGTTCTGGAGGGAGCCGCCGCGCTGATCATCTTCGCGCCGCTGCTGATGCCCGTTGCTCGGCAACTCGGCATCGATTCCCTCCACTACGGGGTCATCCTTGTCGTTGGCATGGGAATCGGACTATTCGCGCCACCGCTCGGTCTCGGCCTTTACGGTGCGTGCCTCATCGGCGGTGTGCGGCTCGAAGACACCATCGTGCCGATTTTGAAGTATCTCGGAATACTCTTCCTCTGCCTGCTCCTGATCGCTTTTGTCCCGGAGATCAGCACGGCGCTACCGAGGGCGCTGGGGTACTAAGGCGCCGCTCGGCGAACCGTCGTGCCCTATGGGCTCATGAACACGGGATCAATCCCGGTCGCCGCCTGGCCGAGCAGGCCGATGGCCTGAAGCTGGGCGCTGTGCAGGTCGATCTGCACGATGGCGAACAGGGCCAACAGCACCACGGCCGTAAAGACGAGCATCGGATGGGATGATTCGCCCGGCTCGCTGAAGCCGAGCAACGCGCGACGCAGGGAAAAACTCTGCGGCAATGCCTTTGACTGGATCTGCACGATAGACCTCCTTGCCGCGCCCTATGAGGCTGCGCGACGGAAAGGAGTATAGGTTCGGCTTTGCCGGCCACATTGATGCGCCGCAAATTGCGCGCGATTACCGGATGGCGGCCGCCAGCGCGGCTATCAAGGCCGGCGGCGTGACCAGCAGGCCGAGCTTGAGAAATGGCCAGGCGCCGACCTCGATCTTCTCCCGCCGCAGCGCGACCAGCCAGAGAATGGTGGCGAGCGAGCCTGTTACCGACAGATTGGGCCCGAGATCGACGCCGATCAGGATGGCGCTGACGACGGAGGCGGGCAGATGATCGCTGGCGGCAACCGAGCCCGCGACGAGACCGACGGGCAGGTTGTTGGCGATGTTGTCGGCAATCGCGGTGGCGATGCCGACGCTCCAGGCGGCTTTCGAGACGGATTGCTCAACGGCCTGGTGCAAGAGCGCGCTGAGCTGACCGATCACGCCGGTCTTCACCAGCGCCTCCACCATTACGAAGAGACCGCCGACCAGCGGTAGCACGCTCCAGGAGACACCGCGCAGCACGGGAAATGGCGATTGGCGGTTGATCAGCAGCACGATGGCGGCCGTGACCACGCCGCAGATGAAGGTCGGCAGGCCCAACTGCTTATCGAGTGCCGAGGCCGTGACCAGCACGATGCCGATGGCGATGATGCCGACCGCCGTCAGCTTGCCGCCGCGGCCAAGCTTTGGATGCGGCACCCTGCGCGCGATGGTCTCCTCCTTCAGAGCGCGATGCTGGGTCAGGCGCAGCACGATGTAGGTGAGCAGGATCGCGGCCGCCGAGGGTAGGGCGAACAGGCGCAGCCACTCTGTCAGCTGCGGCATGTGCGCGCCGAACACGACGAGATTGGCGGGGTTGGAGATCGGCAGCACGAAGCTCGCGGCGTTGGCGATGAAGGCGCACACGAAGAGATAGGGCAACGGCTTGGCGCCGGCGGCGCGCGTTGCGGCATAGACGGCGGGCGTCAGCACGATCGCGGTGGCATCGTTGGATAGTAGCACGGTGACGACCGTGCCGACGATATAGATCAGCAGGAACAGCCGCTGCGGCGAGCCTGCGGCATATTCCACCGCAAGCGCTGCGAGATAGTCGAACAGCCCTTCAAGCCGCGCCAGCTCGGCGATCAGCATCATGCCGATCAGGAAGAGATAGACGTCGATGCCTTTCTCGATTCCGGTGACCGCATCCTTCCATGGCAGGAAGCCGAGCAAGACCAGCGCAGCGGCGCCGAGCACGGCCCAGATCGCCTCGGGCAGGCGAAAAGGGCGGATGATGACGCCGGCGGTCGCGGCGACGATGATGCTCCAGGCCCAGATGGCGTCAGACGGCACGTTCAATCCTATGCTGAAATGGGGTTATTCGGCAGCGATAGCGGAAGCCGACGCCGCTGTCTTCCCCTGTGGGCGCAAACCTTCATCTGCGACTTGCCGCGTCTCGGGCAAAGCGAGGAGGCAGACCAGGGCGCCGATCGCCGCGATCGTGCCGAGGATGATGAAAGCCGCGCCATAGCCCGCGCCAACCACGACGAAGCCGGCGAGCGTCGTCGACAGCGCGGCGCCGATGCTCTGGGCGGTGATCACAGCGCCTTGCGCGACGTTGAAGCGGCCGGTGTTGCGCATGAGGTCGGCGACGATGACGGGGAAGATCGCGCCAAAAATGCCGGCGCCGACGCCGTCGAGCAACTGCACGCCGACCAGCCAGAACGGATTATCCGAGAGCGTGTAAAGCGCGCCCCGGATCGGCAAGATCAGGAGCGCGGCGAGAAAGAAGCGCTTGTGGCCCCAGCGGTCGGCTCTCGCGCCGACCAGCATCGCGAATGGCACCATGACCAGTTGCGCCGCGACGATGCAGGCCGACATCAGGCTGGTACCCATGTTCTTGTCCTGCAGCGCCAGCTTCTGCCCAACCAGCGGCAGCATCGCCGCGTTGGCGAGATGGAACAACAGAACGCAAATCGCAAAGACGAGCAGAGGCCGGCAGGTCAGGAGAACATCGAGACCGGATGGCTGCTCGCGTTCGCTGTCGGTTTCCGCGCCGTGCAGCCCGCGGGCGAGATCGTGATCGATTGCGCGGGCGGGAACTGCCAGGATGCTGACGAGGCTCGCGATTGCCATGGCGCCAAGCAGATAGAACACGACAGTCGGGCCGAACCAGTAGGAGAACACGCCCGCGAGTCCCGCCGCGACCGCGTTGCCGGCGTGATTAAAGGTCTCGTTGCGGCCGATCCGGCGGGTGAAAGCGGCGTGGCCGAAGATGCCGAGCGAGACGGCGGCGATTGCGGGAGGAAAGACCACGGCGGCAGCCTGCGCGATGCCTTGCGAGATCGCAACCGCCAGGAAAGTTGGAAACAAGGGCAGCGACAGTGAGGCGAACGTCACCATGATGGCCGCCACGGCCATCACCAGCCGCTTTGCGCGGGTCGCATCGACCAGTGCGCCTGCCGGTGTCTGGGCCACGATGCCGGCGATGATCGCGATCGACATCACGAGGCCGATACGTGCCTCGTCCCAATGCTGCTCGGTGAGGAGATAGACGGCGAGATAGGGGCCGAGCCCGTCGCGGACGTCGGCGAGAAAGAAGTTGGCCGCATCCAGCGCGCGGCCGGCTTGCCTTGCCTGATCGGGGTTCTCGCGCGACATCGGTCTCTCGATCGAGGCTCCAAATAGCCCGGCAGCAACCTTCATGATGTCGGCTTGGTTCCCCTGATCACGCCGGGCTCGTCAAAACTTGATCGCCAGCAGCACTGCGCCGGCGCCGATCATGGTGATCCCGATCCAGCCCTGCGCGGTCGGCCGCTCGCCGAGAAAGGCGAAGGCAAACAGCGCCACCAGCACGACGCTGAGCTTGTCGATCGGCGCCACCAGCGTGGCAGGTCCGAGCTTCAGCGCGCGAAAATAGCACAGCCACGACGCGCCGGTCGCGAGGCCCGACAGCACCAGGAACAGCCAGGTCCTCGACGAGACCGCCGAGGGTACGGCGAATTGCCCGGTGAAGAGCAGCAGCACCGAGAAGGCGAGCAGCACCACGATGGTGCGGATGAAGGTCGCGAGGTCCGGATTGATGTTCTCGACGCCGACCTTGGCGAAGATCGCGGTCAATGCGGCGAAGCAGGCGGAGAGGAGCGCCCAGGCCTGCCAGGCGGAGAGGAGGGCGGGTTTCATGGGGGCAGGTATCGCTTCGTTCGTCCTTATTTAGGCAGGTATATCCTAACACTCCGCCGTCATCCCGGCGAAGGCCGGGACCCATACCCACAGGGAGAAGTTTGACACGAGATGGTCATTGGCAATCTTCGCCAAACACCTTTTCGTGGTTATGGGTCCCGGCCTTCACCGGGACGACACCGTGTGGGTTGGCTCGCACTCACCTTGCCACCGACAGCTTCTCCGTGATCGCCTTGCGCAGGATGCGCGAGAGGGCTTCCACCGAATACGGTTTCTGGATCAGCTCGAAGCCGCGATGGGCGTTTTCCGCAAGCACGTTGCTGTAGCCAGAGGTGAGCACGACCGGCAAGCCTGGATAGCGTTCACGAATGACGCCGGCGAGCTCGACGCCGTTCATGCCGGGCATGATGACATCGGAGAACACGAGGTCGACCGCGAATTCGTTCTCGCCGAGGATGGCGAGTGCCGCGTTGGCGTTGGCGACGCGGCGGGTGACGTAGCCGAGGTCTTCCAGAAGCTCGGTCGAGAACTGGCCGACATCGTCATTGTCCTCGACCACGAGCACGCGATAGCCGCGGCCGGTGGTGGCGGCCTCGCCGGTCAGCGCTGCAGCCTCCTTCTCGGCGGTGGGGCTCTGCACCTGCGGCAGGTAGATCGTGAAAGTCGCGCCCTGTCCGGGCGCGCTCGTCACCGCGATGTCGCCCTCGGACTGCTTTGCGAAGCCGAAGGCCTGGCTGAGGCCGAGGCCGGTGCCTTTGCCGACCTCCTTGGTGGTGAAGAACGGCTCGAAGATGGCGTCGATGTTTTCGGGGGCGATGCCGCTGCCGGTGTCGGTGAGAGAGATCGCGACATAATGGCCGCCGCGCGCCGATTGCGCACGCAGGTTCGGGATGCCCTGAACCTTGCGGACGGCGATGGTGAGGCGGCCTTCGCCGTCCATGGCGTCGCGGGCGTTGATGGCGAGGTTGATCAGCGCAGTCTCGAACTGCGCAATGTCCGCCACCGTAAAGCAATCGGCATCGTCGATCTCGACCACGATCTCGATGCGGCCGCCGACCAGCGGCCGCACCAGCTGCGCCACGCCCTCGACCTGGCTGCCGACGTTGAAGATCTGCGGCTTCAGGGGCTGCCGGCGCGCGAAGGCCAGCAGCTGCGCCGTCAGCTTTGAGGCGCGCTCGACAGTGTCGGAGATCGCATCGACATAGCGGCGGCGGCGCTCCTCCGGCAACTCGCGCCGGCGCAGGAAGTCGGTCGCCGAACGGATGATGGTGAGGAGGTTGTTGAAATCGTGAGCCACGCCGCCGGTGAGCTGGCCGATCGCCTCCATCTTCTGCGACTGCCGCAGCGCTTCCTCGCCGCGGCGGCGCTCGGTGATGTCCACGGCTTCCGGCACGGCGCCGGTGATGTTGCCGTGGCGGTCGAGCACCGGACGCATGCCGAACTCGAAATCGCGCTCGCCGATCGGCAACCGCAGCCGCATCTCAATTCGCACTGGTTCGCCGCGCAGCACGGTCTGGAACGCCTCGCGCACGGTTGTGCTCACGCCGGGCGTGCCGGTGAACCAGGGCGTGTCCCAGAACAGCTTGCCGATGACGTCCTCGGAGCGCGCCTTGATTCCGTCGAGCGCGGTCTTGTTGGCGTAGAGCAGCTCGCCCTCGAGGTTGACGAGTCCCTGATACTGATTGCTGGTCTCCAGGATCGCACGCAGCCTTGCCTCGTTGGATTCGAGCTCGGCGGTGCGCTCGACGATGCGCTCTTCCAGGGTCTCGTTGAGTTGCCGCAGCTCGATCTCGGCCTGCTTGGCAACGGTGACGTCGTGGGCAACGCCGATGAAGCCGATATGCTTGCCGGTCGGATCCCAGCGTGGCTGGGATTCCGATCGCAGCCAGCGCCATTCGCCGGATGCATTCTTGTAGCGCGCCTCCAGCACAAACGGCTTGAGCGACGCTTCGCCTTGCACGGACTGCTGCAAGACGTGCGGGAGGTCGTCGGGGTGCAGCACCTTGCGCCAGTCGAAGACAATGGCCTGCTCGTAGGGCAGGCCGACGAAGTCGACATAGGCCTGATTGGCGAAGGAGCGCGTGCGGTCGAGCTTTGTCACCCAGATCGGCACCGGCGCGCTGTCGGCGATCAGCCGAAAACGCTCCTCGCTCTCGCGCAGCGTCTCGCGGGCGAGCATCTGGTCGGTGATGTCGAAGTCGGCGCCCACGAGCCGGAGCGCGCGGCCGTCCTTGTCGCGCTCGATCTTGGCGACGACGCGGATCCAGCGAGTCTCGCCGTCGTTCGACCGTATGATGCGGTACTCGTCGGCATAATCGCCGCTTTCGCTCTTCAGCGTCTCGAAGAGATGCTTGATCGTACGCTGGCGATCCTCCGGGTGGATCCGGGCGACCCAATCCTCGTAGGTTTCGTCGGTTGCTTCAGGGGGCAGGCCGTGCACGAGCAGATATTCCGGCGAGCGGCGGTTCTTGAAGCCTTCGCGGAAGTCGATCTCGAGCCCACCGACCTTGCCGATGCGCTGGATGCGCGCGAGCTCGGCCTCGCGCTCCTGCAACGCGCGATAGGCGTTGTCGCGCTCGCGCGCGATGTCTTCGAGGTGTTGGCGCAGCCTCTCGGCGGCGATGGTCTCGGGCAAAAGATCGTTCAAGGCGTCGGCCGTTGTGATGCGGGAGCGCACGTGCCGGACCGATATTCACACAGTCAAAGCCTGATAGCCATTGCTCAAAAGGGAATAGCTCAACAAACGCCCACCGAACGGCGTGGGCGCGCATGAGCCAATGCCGGGGCTGGCTATTTGTTCCCCGATATTGGAACGATGGGCCGCCGGCGCGCGTATCTGCGAGGCCCCACAGCTGATATCGTAAGGCTCCCTTTCCCAAGAGGCTAAAGCTTGAAGCTCTTTGTCTGCCAGGACTGCGGCAATGTTCTCTATTTCGAGAACCGCGCCTGCGAACGCTGCGGCCATCGCGTCGCCTTTCTGCCGGAGAAGGAGACGATGTCCGCGATCGAGCCCGACGGGGAAGGCTGGGCCACGCTCGCCGACAAGGGCAGGGCACGCATGCTGTGCCGCAACGCCGGGTACGACGCCTGCAACTGGCTGACGGACGGTAGCGATACCACGGGCTTTTGCCGCGCCTGCCGCCACAACGGCATCGTGCCAGATCTTTCCGATGCCGCGCAACTCGCCGGCTGGCGCGAGCTGGAGGTGGCGAAGCACCGGTTGTTCTATTCGTTGATCCGCTGGAAGCTGCCGCTCCAAACCCGGCAGGACGATCCCGAGCATGGCCTGATCTTCAATTTCCTCGCGGATGATCCGAACAGCGGACAGAAGGTCCTGACCGGCCACGACAACGGCCTGGTTACGATCGCGCTCACCGAGACCGATACCATCGAGCGCGAGCGGCGCAGGCTGGAGATGGGCGAGCCCTACCGCACGCTGCTCGGGCATTTCCGCCACGAGGTCGGGCACTATTTCTGGGACGTGCTGGTGCGTGATGGCGGGAAGCTGGAGGAATGCCGCGCCGTGTTCGGCGATGATTCCGTCGATTACGGTCAGGCGTTGCAGCGCCACTATGCCGAAGGTGCGCCGCGGGACTGGCAGCAGAACTACGTCTCGGCCTACGCGACCATGCATCCCTGGGAGGATTTCGCCGAGACCTGGGCGCACTACCTCCACATCGTCGATACCCTGGAAATGGCTGGCGAGTTCGGCATGGAGGTGCGCCCCAAGGTCGACCGCGATGGGGAGTTGTCGACGCGGATCCGCTTCAATCCCTATGAGGCGAAAGGCGTTGAGGCGATCGTCGACGCATGGCTGCCCTTCACCTTTGCCATGAACAGCGTCAACCGCGCCATGGGCCTGCGCGACCTCTATCCCTTCATCCTGTCGCCGGCCGTGGTCGCCAAACTGGGCTTCATTCACAGCCTGGTCCGGGACGTGGCCAAGGCCAGAAAGCAATAGGGCGCCCAGGGCTCACCAGGCGCGATCCGGTCTTGCGCTGGTACGCCAGAGCGGGCCGGATTTTGCCCGTTGCCTCCGGCCCATTTTGCTGTACCACGAAAGCATACGGCCCCGTCCCGTCGGCCCGCCAACGGCCCGGAGGGGGTCCCGCCCAAGGGACGAAGCTCAAGACAAACAATGTTCAAACGCATCCTGATCGCCAATCGCGGCGAAATCGCCTGCCGGGTCATCAAGACCGCGCGCAAGATGGGAATTCAGACGGTCGCCGTCTATTCCGAGGCCGACCGTGATGCCCTCCATGTCGAGATGGCCGATGAGGCCGTGCTGATCGGCCCGCCGGCAGCGGCCGAGAGCTATCTGCTGATCGAGAAGATCGTCGAGGCCTGCCGCAAGACGGGCGCCGAGGCCGTGCATCCCGGCTATGGCTTCCTGTCCGAGCGCGAGGCGTTTCCGCGGGCGCTGGAAGCCGCCGGCGTCGTCTTCATCGGCCCGAACCCGGGCGCGATCGCCGCGATGGGCGACAAGATCGAATCCAAGAAGGCGGCCGCCAAGGCCAATGTCTCGACCGTGCCCGGCTATCTCGGCGTCATCGAGGACGACAAGCACGCGGTCCGCATCGCCGACGAGATCGGCTATCCCGTGATGATCAAGGCCTCCGCCGGCGGCGGCGGCAAGGGCATGCGCATCGCACATTCCAAGGCCGAGGTCGCCGAAGGTTTCAATCTGGCCAAGGCCGAGGCCAAGGCCTCGTTCGGTGATGACCGCGTCTTCGTCGAAAAGTTCATCGTCGATCCCCGCCACATCGAGATCCAGGTGCTGGGCGACAAGCACGGCAACGTCATCTATCTCGGCGAGCGCGAATGCTCGATCCAGCGCCGCAACCAGAAGGTCATCGAGGAGGCGCCGTCGCCGCTGCTGGACGAGGCCACGCGCCGCAAGATGGGCGAGCAGGCGGTGGCGCTGGCCAAGGCCGTGAACTATGATTCCGCCGGCACCGTCGAGTTCGTCGCAGGCCAGGACAAGAGCTTCTACTTCCTGGAGATGAACACGCGCCTCCAGGTCGAGCACCCCGTCACCGAGCTCGTCACCGGTGTGGACCTCGTCGAGCAGATGATCCGCGTTGCCGCCGGCGAAAAGCTCGGCATCGCGCAGAAGGACGTGACGCTGACCGGCTGGGCCGTGGAGTCGCGTCTCTATGCCGAAGACCCGTTCCGCAACTTCCTGCCCTCGATCGGGCGCCTGGTGAAGTATCGCCCGCCGGCGGAAGCGAGCCATGACGGCATCACGGTGCGTAACGACACCGGTGTGCAGGAGGGCGGCGAGATCTCGATCCATTACGATCCGATGATCGCAAAGCTGGTCACGCACGCGCCGTCGCGGGCGGCCGCGATCGAGGCGCAGGCGACCGCGCTTGACTCGTTTTATGTCGACGGCATCAGGCACAACATCCCGTTCCTGTCGGCCTTGATGCATCATCCGCGCTGGCGCGAGGGCCGGCTCTCGACCGGCTTCATCGCCGAGGAATTCCCCAAGGGCTTTGCGGTGCGCGTGCCCGAAGGCGAGGTCGCGCGTCGCATCGCTGCGGTCGGCGCTGCCATCGATCATGTGTTAGGGGAGCGCAAGCGGCAGATCTCGGGTCAGCTTGGCGGCCGCGTCGTGCAGCGCGAGCGCCGGCGCGCGGTCTGGCTCGACCGCCAGGAAATCTCGCTCGAGGTTGTGCGTGAGGGCGATGCCATTGCGATCCGCTTCGTCGATGCCGACGGCAAGGCCGGCAACGCGCATCTGTTGCAGTCCGCATGGAGGCCGGGCGATCCGGTCTGGCAGGGCACCATTGACGGTCACTTCGTCGCGGTCCAGGCGCGCCCGATCGCCAACGGCATTCGTCTTGCGCATCAGGGCGTCGAGGTGCCGGTCTATGTCTGGACCGAGGCGGAAGCGGCCTCGGCACGGTTGATGCCGGTGACGACGGCCTCCGACACCGGCAAGAAGCTGCTGTGTCCGATGCCCGGTCTCATCGTCTCCATCGCGGTGACCGAAGGCCAGGAGGTCAAGGCCGGCGAGACGCTGGCGGTGGTCGAAGCCATGAAAATGCAGAACGTGCTGCGCGCCGAGCAGGACGGCACCGTGAAGAAGATCCACGCCAGTGCCGGCGCGACGCTCGCGGTCGACGCGCTGATCCTGGAGTTTGCGTAAGGCGAGAGTGGGGCGGGCCAGTTTGCCCGCAACCACCGTCATTGCGAGGAGCCCTTGCGACGAAGCAATCCAGACTGCCTCCGCGGATGCATCTCTGGATTGCTTCGCTTCGCTCGCAATGACGGAGTATGCTGCGAGGGCGTTGCAATCATCGAGACATCCCATGGCCTTTCGTTCCCGCCGCGAGAAACTGCGATCGATCCTGTCGGGCGGGACTTGCGTCCATCCCGGCTCGGTCTATGACGCGATCTCCATCCGTATCGCCGAAGATCTCGGCTTTCCGCTCGGCATGTTCGGCGGCTCGGTCGCCTCGCTCGCCGTGCTCGGCGATCCCGACGTCACTCTGATCACGCTCACCGAGCTTGCCGAGCAGATGCGGCGGATGTCGCGCGCCGCAAGCCTGCCGGTGCTGGTCGATGCCGACCACGGCTATGGCAACGCACTCAACGTGCGCCGCACCGTGCAGGAGCTGGAGACCGCGGGCGCCGCCGGCCTCACCATCGAGGATACGCTGCTGCCGGTGGCTTTTGGCGAAGCCAAGGTGCAGCTGATCTCGCTGGAGGAGGGCGTCGGCAAGATGAAAGCCGCCCTCGACGGACGGGCCGATCCCTCGCTGGTCATCATGGGTCGAACGGGGGCGGCCTCGATCACCTCGATTGAGGACGCGATCAGACGTGCCAAGGCCTATGAGGCGACGGGTGTCGATGCGCTATTCTTTACCGGCATCAAGTCGCGCGCCGAACTCGAGGCGATCGCGTCTGCAACGCGTCTTCCCATCGTGCTCGGCGGCGCGCCAGACGAATTGAACGCGATCGATTATCTTGCCGGCCAGCGCGTGCGCATTGCGCTCCAGGGCCACGCGCCGATCGCGGCGGCGACGCAGGCGGTGTACGAGATTCAGAAGGCATTGCGCGAAGGTACGGCGCCGAAAGCGTTGAAGGGGGTGCCGTCGGCGGAGTTGACCAACCGCGTCATGCGCGAAGCCGACGTCAAAGCGCGCAGCGCCGATCTTCTCGGGCTGAAAAAATGAGCCGCGCAATCCTTCAGGTCATGATCCGTGGTCGCGTGCAGGGCGTCGGCTATCGGGCCTGGGTCGAGTACCAGGCGACCGCGAGCGGCCTCGAAGGCTGGGTCCGCAACCGCCGCGACGGCGGCGTGGAAGCGCTGTTCGCCGGCGCGCCGAACCATGTCGCCGACATGGTCGCGCTGTGTCGCCACGGCCCGCCGTCGTCGCGCGTCGACAGTGTGACGAGCGAGACGGCGAATGCGGATGAGCTGAATCTGCGCAGGGCAGGGGAGGCGTTCTCGGTGTTGCCGACCGTGTGAGCCAAGCTCTTCGCCGCGCCAGCGGTGCGCTCCCTTGCACCGTTCTCGCAAGCGGGGAGAGGTTAAGGGTCACCGCGGCAGTTTCGAAATCGCCTCGCTCAACTCGTGGATTTCATACGGCTTGCGCAGGATCGGGAAATCGCCGCGCACGCCGGCTGCGACGTCGCTGTAGCCGGTGGCAAGCAGGATCGGCAGGCCGGGGCGGATCTGGCGGAGGCGATGGGCGAGGCCGAGCCCGTCCAGCTTGCCGGGCATGACGATGTCGGAGAAGACGAAGTCGATGCCGTTCGTCTCGACCTCACGCAAGGCGGCTTCGGCATCGGCGACGCGCCGTACGTTGTAGCCGAGCTGCTCCAGAAGTCCGGTGCTGACCAGGGCAACGTCGGGATTGTCCTCGACCAGCAGCACCGTGCCGCTGCCGCGCAGCGGCGCCGCCGCAGGCGTCTCGGTCCGTGCGGCCGCCCCGGTTTCTCGCGGCAGCAGGATGGTGAAGGTCGTACCTTTGCCGAGCTCGCTTGCGACCTTGACCGTGCCGTCGGCCTGATGCGCAAAGCCGTGCACCTGCGACAGGCCGAGACCGGTGCCTTTCCCGACCGGCTTCGTCGTGAAGAACGGCTCGAAGATCTTGTCGACCACGTCGGAGGGGATGCCGAGCCCGGTATCGGCGACCGTAATGGCGACGTATTCGCCGCTATGGAGCGGATCGTCGAGGACAACGTTGTGCGCGCCAATCGTCACAGTGCCGCCGTCGGGCATTGC
The DNA here is from genome assembly GCF_053592855.1 of Bradyrhizobium sp. T-1. Lineage (NCBI taxonomy): Bacteria > Pseudomonadati > Pseudomonadota > Alphaproteobacteria > Hyphomicrobiales > Nitrobacteraceae > Bradyrhizobium > Bradyrhizobium sp. T-1. The sequence continues at coordinate 3,626,217 of NZ_CM132115.1, forward strand.
GTCGCGCGCGTTGATGACGAGGTTGAGCAGTGCGGTCTCGAACTCCGAGACGTCGGCCTTGATCGGCCAGACCGCGCGCTCGATCTCGAAGGCCAGACGAACGGCACTGCCGACGCCGGCGTGAAGCACTTCGCGGATCGCCTCGATGCGATCGCCGAAATGGATCGCCTGCGGATTGACGCTCTGCCGCCGCGCGAAAGTCAGGAGCTGACCCGTCAGCGCGGCGCCGCGCTTGGTGGCGGTTTCGATCGCCGAGATTGCGTGCCGCAATCTGGCATCGTCGGGGTCGCCCTTCTTCAGGACGTGAAGGCTGCCGCTGATGATCATCAGCAAATTGTTGAAGTCGTGCGCGACACCGCCGGTGAGCTGCCCGAGCGCATCGAACTTCTGCGACTCGGCAAGCTGCGTCTGCATCGCCTCGAGCTTGATCTGGGTGTTGCGGCGTTCGGTGATGTCGCGCGTGATCTTGGCGAAGCCGACGAGGGTGCCGTCCTCGTAGATCGGGTCGATCACCACACTCGCCCAGAAGAAAGTGCCGTCCTTGCGAACGCGCCAGCCTTCCTCCTCGTAGCGGCCCTGGTCCCGCGCGATGCCGAGCGCACGGGCAGGCTTGCCGTTGGCGCGGTCGGTCTCGGTATAGAAGCGCGAGAAATGCTGGCCAAGGATCTCCTGGGGCGAATAGCCCTTGATCCGCTCGCCGCCGATGTTCCAGCTCGTGATGATGCCGGTGGGATCGAGCATATAGAGCGCGTAGTCCGCGACTCCCTCCACCAACAGCCGGAAACTCCGCTCGCTTTCGAACAAGTCTCTCTGTTGACTGGACTTTCTGACCATTCCGGACCCCGCCTCGACGGGGACAAACGCTGCAGGGCGCGTTTGGTTCCCGCTTTCTGGGACGTTTTTAGGCAAATAGGGCGAACGGTATGCAAGAGGCAAGGCGCGAGGAGCACTTGACATACGATCATATTGGTCAGATGTTTCTGTCATGACAGAAATAACCGGAAAGAAGAAACTGCCCGCCGCCGTCGAGCGCTTCATCCTGCATTGGGGCGACATGGGGGATCAGTGGGGCGTCAACCGCTCGGTCAGCCAGATCCACGGGCTGCTCTATCTGGCCGAAGCGCCGATGACGGCCGAGGACATCGCCGACACGCTCGGCATGGCGCGCTCCAACGTCTCCAATTCGCTCAAGGAACTGCTCGCCTGGAACCTGATCCGGCGCGTGCCGATCCTCGGCGACCGCCGCGATCATTACGAGGCCGAGACTGACATCTGGGAGGTCGCGGCTCGCATCGCGGCCCGGCGCAAGGAGCGCGAGCTCGATCCGGCGATCACGGCGCTCAGGGCCTGCGTGTCCGATGCTGCCGACGATCCGGCCATCAATCCGGTCGCGAGCAAACGGCTGAAGGAGATGCTCGCCTTCACCGAGCTCGCCGACCACTGGTTCATGCAGATGCTGAAAGTGCCGCGGCCGCGCGTGGTCGCCCTGATGCGGCTTGGCGAGAAGATCGCGAACCTGCTGCCGCTAGGCAAGGCCAAATAGTGTTGAGGAGGTTGTGATGACGTCGGCGAGATTATCAGGCTCCAACGCACCAACCTCCGCTCACATTAAACTGCTCGACGACCGCCGCTTCCGCGCATTGCTGTCGGACGAGGATTGGGGCCGCCTGCCGCTCGCAACCTGGCGGCGCTTCTCCAAGCGCGTCGCCGACGGTGACAGCGTGGTCTATGTCGGCGTGGTCGACGAGGTTTCCTTCAGCGACATCGGCTGGTGGTTCTCGCAAGTCGCGCGCCTGATCGGCGGGCCGCTGCCGACGGGGCGCGACACCGGTGTGCCCATGATCGTGACGGTCACCGAGGACAGCGCGACCGGCGGCCAGACCTGGACCCGCATCTGCGCGCGCAAGCGTGGCTTTCCGCAGGTGATCCATTCGGCCAAGCGCTTCGCCGGTCCGACCGGGCTCGAGGAATATGTCGGCTTCGGCGTCTCCATGGCGCTGCGCATTGCGGTGGAGGGCCAGACGCTGACCTTCCGCAGCGCCGGCTACGGCCTGCAGTTCGGACGGCTCTGGATTCCGCTGCCGCAATGGCTCACGCCGGGCGATCTCACGGTGACGCACAGCGATCTCGGCGAGGGCGCCTTCCGCTTCACCCTCGACGTCATTCATCCGCGTTACGGCGCGCTGATCCACCAGTCCGCCGTGTTCAGGGAGGCCGTGTCATGACCCCGCTCTTGTGGACGCTCATCGCCATCCAGATCGTGATGGGCGTGTTCGATACCTTCTATCACCACGAATTCACCGAGCGCCTGGCGTGGCGGCCGTCGCAGCGCTTCGAGCTGAAGCTGCACGGGATCCGCAACATGCTCTATGCGCTCTTGTTCCTGCTGCTCGGCTGGCTCGAGGTCTACGGTGTGCTGGCGCTTGCGATCATCGCCGTGCTGGTCGGCGAGATCGTCATCACGCTGATGGATTTCGTCGAGGAGGATCTGAGCCGGAAGCTGCCGCCGAGCGAGCGGATCAACCACACGCTGCTTGCGATCAACTACGGCGCGATCCTGGTGCTACTGCTACCGGTGCTGATCGATTGGGCGACGCAGCCCTTTGGTGTGAGCGTCGTGTATCAGGGCCTGCTCAGCATCGCCGCGAGCGCCTGCGCCGTTGGCGCATCGCTCTGCGGCATCAGGGATTTTGCGGCAATGCGACGGCTTGGCCGCATGAAGAGCGTTCCGGCAGAAGGACTCGTTGAGAAGATCTCGGGGCGCAAGACCGTGCTGATCACCGGCGCCACCGGCTTCATCGGCAGCCGCCTCGCGGCGAGCCTCAGCGGGGCAGGGCACGATGTCATCGCGCTGATCCGCAACCCTGCCAAGGCGGAGATGCTGCCGCCGCCGGTGACGCTGATCACCAGCCTCGACCAGCTTGCCGCGGACACATCCATCGACGCCATCGTCAATCTCGCCGGCGAGCCGATCGGCAACGGCCTCTGGACCGAAGCCAAGCGCGCGAAGATCATAGGCTCGCGCATCGACATGACCGGCGACGTCGTCAAACTGATCGCGCGGCTCGATCGCAAGCCCGAGGTGCTCGTCAGCGGCTCCGCCATCGGCTGGTACGGGCTGTGGGCCGATCAGGTGCTGACGGAGTCCGCGAAGTCGCATGCCTGCTTCAGCCACGAGCTGTGCGCGGCCTGGGAGAAGGCGGCGCGGCCGGCGGAAGAGCTTGGCGTCCGCGTGGTCTGCTTGCGCATCGGTCTCGTGCTGGGCACGGAGGGCGGCTTCATCACGCGGATGCTGACGCCGTTCGAGTTCGGGCTTGGCGGCCCGCTCGGCACCGGGCGGCAGTGGATGTCCTGGATCGAGCGCGACGATCTGATCCGGCTGATCGCCTATGTGATGGCGACGCCCGATCTGTCGGGGCCGGTCAATGCCACCGCACCGATCCCGGTCACCAATGCAAAATTCACGGAAGAGTTGGGGCGCCGTCTGCACCGACCTGCGGTGTTCCGCATTCCCGGCGGCCTGCTGCGCCGGATCGGCGGCGGCTTTGCCGACGAGCTTCTGCTCGGCGGCCAGCGCGTGCTGCCGAACAAGGCCTTGAGCCGCGGTTTTAGGTTTCGGCACGAGACGCTGCGCAGTGCGTTCGAGGCAATTTTGTGAGACGTCAGGTGGCCGCCACGCTGCGAAACGTTGCGAGCACTGCGCGCAACGCAGCCAGTTTTGCGGGATCGCTGACCTTCGAATGCAGCATCACCTTCGAGCTGCCGAGCTTCGGCAGCTTGTGCGCGGGCCCGATGTCGATGAGCCCGGGAGGCGCGATCCGCCGCGCCAGCGGCGCGATGGCAAGCCCGGCGAGCGCGGCCGCGACCACCGCCGTGACGCCGCCGCCGACAAAGCGCTCGCGCCAGGCGGTGCCACCCTTGTCGAGTGCGCGGACGGCAATGGCGCGAACGCCGCAGGGCGGGGCAAGGGTTGCAAGCGGCAGCGGCTCGCCCTTCGGCAGGGTGAAGCGTCGTGACGCGAACCACCCGAATTCGTCCTCGGTCAGCTTCTCGCCGCCGCGGCGGCTACCTTCCTGGCGGACAATCACCGCATCGAGTGCGCCCGCGTCATAGGCATCCTGCATCTCGCGCGAGAAGCCGATGGTGACGGCGAGCGTGAGGTTCGACGACATCGCATGCAGACGCTCCAGCAGCGGCACCAGTTCGGGGCCTGCGGCGTGGTCGGAGATGCCGAGCGAGAGCGATTGCGCCGCTGGGATCTCACCCGACAGCGCGCGGTCATGCGCTGCCATCAGCGCGCGGGCGCCATCGAGGAAGCTGGCGCCGTCGGCGGTGAGCCGGACCGCGCGCGGCGAGCGTTCGACGAGACGTTTGCCAAGCAATGTCTCCAGCCGTTGCAGCTTGAGGCTGACGGCGGCCTGCGTCGTGCCCAGCGCCTCCGCGGCGCGCGTAAAGCTCTGGAGGTCGGCGACCAGCAGGAAGGCCCGGACGGTGGCGATGTCGAGTGTGGCTGTCATTATGAATGGTTATCACTGGTATCAATATGGATAAGATACCAAAATGACAGGTGGTGGTCTAGCTTTCTCCCCAACGCCGCGCAAACAGCGCGACATCCTGAGGAGAACGACAATGCCCCTGATCACCGTATCCTACACCTCGTCCCGCCAGTCGCCGTCGCTGAAGGCCGACATCGCAAGCGCCGTATCCGAGCTCACCGCAAAAATCCTGCACAAGGATCCCAAGGTCACCGCCATCATCGTCAAGTCGGTCGATGCCGGCGACTGGTTCGCCGGCGGCAAGTCGCTCGCCGAGCAGAAGCTCGCCAGCTACTGGATCGACATCCATGTCAGCGAAGGCACCAACACCAAGGACGAGAAGGCGGCCTATCTCGCCGCGATGTTCAAGCGCATGGCCGAGATTTTGGGCCCGCTGCATGCCGAGACGTACCTGCATGTCGACGAGGTCAAGGGCGACGCCTATGGCTTCGGCGGCTTGACCCAGGAGCGGCGGTACATCGCCGGCAAGCTCGAAGTGCCGCTGGCTGCGGCGTGAGGCTGCGAGCCGCGGGTGAGCGATCTCGCCCGCGGCCTGATCGTCAGCTCGCCGCGCGGAACTGCACCTCGGTGTTGTTCAGGAAACACGTCTTGTCGAACAACGTCAGGTCCAGTGGGTTCGGCAGCCGGACGTCGTGGATGTCAGGACAGGGCTTGATCGCGGGATCGTAGGAGCGGTCGATCTGCGAGATGAAGACGACGATCAGCCCCTTGTCGCGCGCAAAGGATTTCAGCGCGCGCACCTGAACGGTGAGGTCGGGGTGGTCCCGCCGCTGGTCGAGCACCTGCAGATAGTCGATCACGACGACCGTGCCGCGCGGGGCGTTTGCCATTTGCTTGACGACGTAATCGGCGCTGATGGCGTCGGAGCAATCGACCTCCAACAATTTGTCGAATTGCGCAGGCGCCACGCCGATCGCCCGCAAGCGGTCCAGTACGTCCTTCTCGGTGTATTCGAGTGAGAAGAATGCCGCGCGCTGGCCGGACTTCATCGCCTCCACGGCGAGTTCGAGGCTCATCAAGGTCTTGCCCTGACCGGGACGCGCGCCGACCAGCACGAGATCGCCCGGCCGGAATTGCGGAAACAGTTTGTTGGCGGGCGTTTGTGCTCCGGCCTTTGCCGCGAGCATGCTCCAGGCGGAAAAGCCTTCCGTCGTGGCGATGCGGTCGAGCGCGTCGTGCAGCGGGATGTCTTCCTCGCGGGACAGGCGCTTTGCTTTTCGCTTCAGATGATAGATCGGTGCAGACAATTTCATCGTCAAACCTCCCATTGCGAGCAGAAAGCGCAATCCCTCCTTATGCCTGGCGCTCGAATAGTCGGTCCGATGGTTTCGTCGCCCGGTATGACGTGTACTTTCCCGGCGGAGGGGGGAGGCGTGGGCGGCACCTGGCGCAGGCATAGCCGATTCCACGGCGAGCGAGAACGCGCGCGGCGCCTCGCCAACAGAAATGTCAGGCCGCGGTTTCCGGCAGCAGCGCGCGGGTCGGCCCGAACAGCTCTTCAAACGCCTGCCGCAGCGCGATGTCGACATCTACCATGGTCACGAGCTGGCCGAGATCGACCAGCGAGGTGACGCCATAGCGGGGATCGGCAACGCCGCAGGGAATGATGCCGGCGAAATGCGACAGCTCGGGCTCGACATTGATGGCGATGCCGTGGAACGAGACCCAGCGCTTCAGCCGCACGCCGATCGCCGCGATCTTGTCTTCGTGCTCGGGCCCCTTGTCCGGTCGCCTCACCCAGACGCCGACCCGGTCCTCGCGCCGCTCGCCGCGCACGTTGAAGGCCGCGAGCGTCTTCAGGATCAGCTCCTCCAGGCTCGCGACATAGGCCCTCACGTCTGGCCGGCGCCGCTTGAGGTCGAGCATGATGTAGGCCACCCGCTGGCCGGGCCCGTGATAGGTGAGCTGCCCGCCGCGCCCGGTGGCGAAGGTCGGGAATCGGGCGTCGACCAAGTCGCTTTCCTTGGCTGAGGTGCCGGAGGTGTAGAGCGGGGGGTGTTCGAGCAGCCAGACCAGCTCAGGCGCCTCGCCCGCCGTAATCGCTGCGACCCGCGCCTCCATGGCGGCCACCGCCTCCGGATAGGGCACCGGCGCGTCCGAGATTCGCCATTCGACGGGCTCGCCGCCGGCAGTGGAAAACGACGTCAGATCGAGCTCTTGACGCTGGTTTTGGCGGGGGTTTCGAGGCGAATTAACCATTGGCTAACCATAACGTGGTGATGATCACAGGCGCAAATGCCAAGTCCTTTGGCGTTGAGTCCCAGTTGCGGCGGTCCTGACAGTGCCCACACTCGACAAAGTCACCGTGGATCTCATGGTCGTCCTCGGGACGACCACCATGCCGATCCATCAGGTATTACGTCTTTCCCGCGGCGCCATCATCGAGCTGGACGCAACCGAGGCCGACGAAGTCAAGGTGTTGGCCAACAACCTGCCGGTTGCCTCGGGCGTCGTGCTGGTCGACCGCAACCGGATCGCGGTCGAGGTCAAGCAGATGCTGCCGCGGACGCCGGGCACGCGGTAGCGGCCTGGGGATCCGCTAAGGTCGGCCATCCGAATAGGGCCGATCCGGGCGGGGCGGAGACTTTCCTGCCAAGCTTGTGGAATTCGGGGCCCTTGCAGGCTTGTATCCCCCTGATGGATTTGTTAGATCGGCGACCGCTGATCCGGCCAGCCAACGACCTCAGGCCGGTATCTTCTTGCGCTCGTGGCGGAACTGGTAGACGCGCTGCCTTGAGGTGGCAGTGGGTAACACCGTGGGGGTTCGAGTCCCTCCGAGCGCACCACCTTCAAATCTCATTTCGGGAAGCAGGCGGCCCCGCGCGGGCCCATCAGCCGTATTCATCGCCGATGCCGTATTCCCGGTAGATCTCGAGCGGATCGAGGTCGGGGAACAGGCGGCATTTGGCCTGGGCCAGATGCAAGCTCACCGCGTTCGGCTCCTTGCCGTGCGAGAGCATCTTGCGAATGTCGTCCATATGCGCGCTCGGCTGGTGCTTCGCCTCGAGCTGCTCCAGTGCAACCAGCGCAGTCGCGAGCGCCTCGGTCAGGACCCAGTCGTCGTGACCCGTGATTCCCTTCTTCGGCATCGGCAGACCCCAATCCGCAGACTTCGCCTGTAGCGGCGGCAGCACTCTACCGTAGCTTCCGTCGAATCTCCATCGAGCCGCCGCCGGCGCGTGGCGCGTGGAACACGGCGGGCGGCTCGCGCGCTCGCTTGCATTATGGCGGCGCGTGGCTAAAAGGCGGCGGCGCGCGGGCACTGGTATCTTTGTTGAAACAAGGTTGGCGTAGACGGGCCTCGCGCGACCTCTCTCGGCTGGAGCCAGCATGGTCTTTCTAAGCTTCGTCTACCGCTTCCTGACCAATTTCGCGTTCATGGCGCTGGTCTATTTCAGCTTGAACTTCATGGAGAAGTATCAGAACCGGGCGATCCTCGCGATCCTGGTGCTGGTCTATGCCGGCATGCGCGCGGCCTCGACGCTGCGCGCCTTTTATTTTTTCCAGAAGATCGAGAAGCTCGAAGCCGAAGCCAAGCGGCTGCAGGCGCCGATCAATGACGGCTCTGGCGGAACCAATGCGCGCAAGCAGATCGTGGTGGATGTTGCGCGGCTGCGCCGCGACGGCGAGCTCAAGTCCTATATGGACCTGTTCTTCCTGGCGCTGATCGTGCTGCTCTGCGTCGCCAACATCATGCGGCAGTAACGGCCTTTACTCAGGCGCGCTTCTTCACGCTGGTGGCGACCCGGGTCGGGCGGGGCGCTGCGATCTTGGCTTGAGCTGCGTGCTTCGGCATGGCGTGTGCCGCATGCGCGGTTCGGCGCACCTGAATCCTGCCAGCCTTGCCCTTGCCGGCATGCGACGCCTCGGCCGCCATCGCGACCCGTGTCGCGGCGCGCCGCGACAAGGTCGTCGACAGCAACACCTCGACCGAGCCCTCGGGAATCGCAAAGAGATCGCGACCGGGCGCGGGCAGGGTGGCAGCGACGTCGGCGAGCGCCATGGTCCTGCGCGGCAACACCAGCGGTTGATGCGCGGTCTGTGCGTTGAGATCGGCGAGGCCGGGCGCCGGCAGTGTTGCGGTCTGCGCGAACACGAAGTTGGGCGCGGCGGGCCAGCGTGCGATCGGGGTCGTCTCCGTCGGCGGATGCAGCAGCCACTCCACAGCGGCGGTCGGTGTCGCCGGCCGGTCGGCAGTCGCGGGAACCACATGCACGATGCGATAGCCGCGCGCCTTCAGGTCGCGGATGATCTTCGGCAGCGCCGCTACGGTGCGCGCCTGGATATCGTGCAGCAGCAGAATGCCCTTGCCCTTGGCCTCCAGCCGCTGGATCGCGAGCTGGTAAACGCGATCGGGCGACACATGCCGCCAGTCATCCGCCGGGAAGTCGGCGCTCCACACCTGAATGCCGCGCGAGATCAGAAGGTTCTCGACGCCGTCGGCGCGCATCAGGCCGGGAATGCGGAAGAACGGCGCGAGCTTGGACGGATCGGTCATCGCCGCCGACGTCCACTCGATGCCGCCGTTGATCTGCGCCTCGGCCTTGTCGAGCGGCATGCGATCGAATGTCAGCGGATGGTTCATGCTGTGCGTGCCGACAGTGTGGCCTGCCGCGACCAGCTTGCGCACGCCTTCCGGATTCGCCTTGGCCTGTTCGCCGATGATGAAAAAGGTCGCCTTGATGCACTCGTTGGCGAGGATCTGAAGCACCTGATTGGAATATTTCGGCAGCGGACCGTCGTCGAAGGTGAGGACCACCTCGTGGTCCTTCAGCGGCAGCGTCTCGCGATACTGCATGGTGCCGATGCGCGGATGCTCGCGCGGGTCGACGACGAGGGTGCGGGAGGTGCCGAGCGCATCAGGATGACCGGGGCAGTCGGCCGCGAAGGCTGCTGGCGACGCCGCGGTCAGCAATCCCAGAAGCAGGACGGCCCACGATCGCGTCCGGACAACAACGCTACTACGGATCATGAACCCGGTCTGCCCTCATCTGCGTTTGCCGTCATAGTAGGTCGGAGACGTCGGAAAACGGTTCAGGTGCAAAGACCTTTGCCACCTGGCGCTCGCCTCAATCTTTGCACGGCATAGCATGAACAGAGTATTAATAGGGCTCAAATCACCCCATTTTGGTCAGGCGTGACATCCCGGCATCAATGCGCGATTTCAGCGCTTTTTTGCCCTGGGGCCGCCGGGACGATGTGCACGACGCGATAGCCGTTCTCGCGCAAATATCGCAGGAACACCGGCATCATGGCGGCCGTGTGGGCCTTGGGATCGTGGAACAGGATGATACCCTTGCCGACGGCGTTGAGGCGATCCGTGACGAGCTTCAGCTCGTGCTCCGGGGTCATTTCCTCCCAGTCGCTCGCCCACAGGTCGGCGCCGAACACGGCGATGCCGCGCGACTGCATGAGGTCCAGCGTCGCGGGCGTCGAGTCGAAATAGGGGAAGCGGAAGAACGGTGTCGAGGGCGTGTTGGTCGAGACGCCGTTGAGCGCGGCTTCATCGGCCGCGATTCCGCGATCGAAGTTCTCCTTCGCCTGCTCGAACGGGATTTTGGATGTCATCGGATGCGACCAGGAATGGTGCGCGACGGTGTGGCCCTCGGCGGCGATGCGCCTGACGAGGTCAGGAAACTCGGCGGAAGACTGGCCTATGAGGAAGAACGTCGCCCGCACGCACTCCTGCGCCAGCGCCGCCAGCACCTTCTGCGTGTAGGGCGGACGAGGGCCGTCGTCGAAGGTCAGCACCACCTCGTGATCCGCGAGCGGCAGGGTCTGCGGGAAGCTCTTCAATCCGACGCGTGGGTAGGTTTTCGGGTCGACCGCGAGCACGCGCGAGGTGCCGAGCGTGTCCTTGCGTGGGCAGTCGGCGGCCTTGGCCGAGCCGATCGCGGCGAGGCTCGCCAGAGCCAGGCCCGTGGTGATCGAGGTCCATTTCGGTCGATGCATCTTTGCCATTGCGCTCGCGATTGCCTTGTGGGTATTGCGTGACCGTCAGCCCAAATTATCAACCCAATCTGTCAGACGGCGAGGCGTACCATGGATGAACATATGGACGGTACCCCTGCCGCTGAGACCTCGGTACTCGACCACGTGCCGATGCGCAATGAAGACGGTGAAATTCGGCAGGAATTCGTCGAGGAAATCGCCCATGCGATCGAGGCCGCCGACAGCGCCGCGCTGCGCGCCTGCGTCGCCGAGCTCCACGAGGCCGATCTCGGTGACCTCATCGCGGCGCTCGCGCCGGACAATCGCGTCCGCCTGGTCGAGCTGACCGGCGCCGATTTCGACTTTTCCGCGCTGAACGAGGTCGACGAGACCGTCCGCGAGGAGATTCTCGACGAGCTGCCGCCCGAGACGGTGGCCGAGGGCGTCCGCGAGCTCGAATCCGACGACGCGGTCGAGCTGCTCGAAACCCTCGACGAGGACGAGCAGGAGGAGATCCTCGAGAAGCTACCGCTGCAGGAACGCGTCGCGCTCGAGCGCAGCCTGCTGTATCCGGAAAACTCCGCCGGGCGGCGGATGCAGACCGAGTTCATCGCCGTGCCGCAGGATTTCACGGTCGGGCAGGCGATCGACTACATGCGCGATACGCCCGATCTGCCGGAACGCTTCTACGAAATCTACGTCGTCGACAAGGATCAGCACTGGCAGGGTGCGGTTCCGCTCGACGTGCTGCTGCGCGCGCGCCGCCCGGTGCCGCTCACCGAGCTGACAGACGAGGATCGCCGCCGCGTCTCCGTCCTGGAGGACCAGGAGGAAGTCGCGCACATGTTCGGCAAGTACAACCTCGTCGCGGCTCCCGTGCTCGACACCCAGGATCGCCTGGTCGGCGTCATCACCGTCGACGACGTCGTCGACGTCATCGAGGAGGAGGCGGACGAGGACCTCAAGGCGCTCGGCGGTGTCACCAGCGACGAAGAGCTGTCGGACACGTTTCTCACCATTGCGCGCGGCCGCTTCAACTGGCTGCTGATCAACCTTGCCACGGCATTCCTGGCGTCCTCCGTGCTCGGCCTGTTCGAGGGCCAGCTCGAGCAGATGGTGGCGCTCGCCGTGCTGGCGCCGATCGTCGCGAGCCAGGGCGGCAATGCCGCGACCCAGACCATGACGGTCGCGGTGCGCGCGCTCGCGACCCGCGAGCTCGGTTCCTCCAACGCCTGGCGCGTGGTTATCCGCGAGACGCTGGTCGGCCTCATCAACGGTGTCGCCTTTGCCGTGATCACGGGCATCGCCGCGGTAGCCTGGTTCAAGATCCCGGGCCTCGGCGTCGTCATCGGGCTCGCGATGATCTGCAACCTCATCGCCGGTGCGCTCGGCGGCATCCTGATCCCGATGGCGCTCGAACGCGTCAGGGCCGATCCGGCCGTGGCTTCCGGCACGTTCGTGACGACGGTGACTGACGTCGTAGGCTTCTTCTCCTTCCTCGGTATCGCGACGCTGTGGTTCGGGCTGAAGTAGGGCTCATCTCCGTTCTGTCATTCCGGGCTCGCGCCAAGTGGCGCGCCCCGGAATGACGGCCAGCCAGCTTTAATCCGACTTTAAGCGACCTCCCGCATGATCCTCCCGCTTGGGGAAATGAGCATGCGGTTGCGGCTGAAGGCAGACGGACGGGTCGTTGAATTGCGGGACGGGCAAGAGTTTCCTGTCCAGCCGGTCCCGCCTGCCGTCGAGACCCCGCCGGCCGAAGCCGGCTCGCTCGCGGTGCGCGATTTGCGCCGGCGCGCCTGTCTCACCCAGATGGAGTTCGCCGCCAAGCTTGGTGTTCCCGTGGAGACCATCCGCAACTGGGAGCAGGGCAAGCGCGCCCCACGCGGGCCCGCCCGCGCCCTCCTGGCCGTGATCGCGCATGCGCCCGACACGGTCTTCCAGGCGCTCGCCAAGGCCTGAGACGAACCTCCCGTTAGCTTTCCACCGAAGATACGCAACCGGGACCGGGCGTCGTCCGTTGCACTCTGGCGGGCCGGGTCCATAATGATGGTGTTAACGACTCTTGGGCTGCCGCAACAGAGAGGATTCCTCATGCTGTTCGTCGAGGCCAATGGCGCGAGGATACCGGCGATCGGGCTCGGAACCTGGGAGCTGGAGGGGCGCATCTGCGCGCGCGTGGTCGAGCAGGCGCTGCGGCTCGGGTACCGCCACATCGATACCGCCCAGGTCTATGACAATGAGCGCGAGGTCGGCGAGGGATTGCGCGCCTCGGGCGTGCGCCGCGACGACGTCTTCGTCACCACCAAAGTCTGGACCAATCATTTCGCGCCCCACGATCTCGAACGGTCGGTGAAGGAGAGCCTGGTGCGGCTGCGGCTTCCCGCCGTCGACCTCGTGCTGTTGCACTGGCCCAATCCGCATGTGCCGCTGGAGGAGACGCTGGGCGCGCTGGCACATGCCAAGCGCATGGGCCTCACCCGCCATATCGGCGTCTCCAACTTCACGGTGGCTCTGATCGAGCAGGCGGCCGCGCTGTCGGGCGAGCCGCTCGTCTGCAACCAGGTCGAATATCATCCCTATCTGGATCAGACGAAGGTAAAGGCGGCCTGCGACCAGCACGGGATGGCGCTGGTTGCCTACAGCCCGATCGCCAAGGGCCGCATCAAGGCGGATCAGACGCTCGCCGCGATCGGCCGCGCCCACCACAAGACGCCGGCACAAATCTGCCTGCGCTGGCTGGCGCAACAAAATGTGTCGGCGATTCCCAGAACCTCACGTGTCGAGCGATTGTCGGAAAACATCGAGATCTTCGATTTCGAGCTCTCAGATGCCGAGATGGCGCAGATCGCCGCGCTGGCCAGCCCGAAGGGCCGTCTGACCGATTTCGGCTTCGCCCCGAAATGGGATTGAGGGTCGGTTTGGTTATGCTAGGACCAGAACGGCAACCCAAGATCGGGCGATGGACCTGCGGAAGATCATACGGACGGATGTTGCGGCGTCAGCCATCGCGCATCTGACACTGGTGGCGCTGATCATCGTTATCAGCGAGGTCCATCCGTTTCATTCCGCACCGATCGAGACTGTCGCGGTCGATATCGTCACGCCGGACCAGGTGAAGCAGGAGGAAGCCAAAGTCGAGGAGAAGGCCCAGGATGCGAAGCCGCCGGAGCCGCTCCCCGAGTTGAAGCTGCCGAAGTTCGATTTCACCGACAAGCCGGACGCCGCGCCGAAGCCTGCGGTTGAGCAGAAGGCGGCGCCGCAAAAGCAGGCATCGCACGAACAGCAACAGAAGCAGCCTCAGCCGTCGCAGGTCCAGAAGCAAGAGGCCAACGCGCAGCCGCAACCTCAGGCTCAGCCGGCACAGCCGCCCCCCGCGATGCCACAGCCACAGGCTGCGCCTCCAGCCTATCAGGCGCCGCAGCCCGACGTGACCGTCAAATACGGTGTGATGCTTGGCCTGCCGCCCGAATTGCCGCCCGAGCCGAAAAACGCGCCCAAGGATGACGGCGCCGATGCCAGGGATTCGATCGGTGCCAAACTGCCGCCCGAGGTCGTCGCCGAGCTTCGCCGGCACCTGAGGAGCTGTTCGAAACTGCCGTCGGACGTTGCGCCGACCGACGCGGTGCGCGTCAAGCTGCGCGCAGTGTTCACCGCCGACGGCGCGCTGGCCCGCCCGCCGATCCTGATCGAGGCCCCGCCGTCGACGAAGGGCGTGGCCATCGTGAAATCCGCGATGAGCGCCCTGCAGGCCTGCCAGCCCTACAAGATGTTGCCCGTCGACAAGTACGAGGAATGGAAGGTGATGGACCTGTCGTTCACGCCGGGAGATTTCGGATCGTAGGTCGCAGCACGGATTTCGCGGAGCCCGTCATCGGGCGCGCATTCGCGCAAACCGTTGGCTTCATCCGGGCTACGCGATCACATTCGTCGTTCGCTCGCGAGCCACGTGAGCGCCGCCAAAATTCCCGGCAGTTGCAGATCATGACGAAGTCTGCCTGACGCCGGCAGGAGGCGGTGGTCCACCGCGACGCCGGCGCGGCGCAGCGCCTCGACGTAAGCAGTCTGGACCGAGGCCGACACGCGCTGGTCGTGCGGGTCGGTCAGTACGATGATCTTTTGCGGGGGATGGTGCGCGACGCCGGCGACATGGTCGATCGGGTCGAGGAAATCGCTGTGTCCGGTGATGTCGGCGGTCCAGCCGTTCTCGCGATTGCGCTGGGCCACCGCAGTATTGCCCGAGGTGATCACCGCGCAACCGATGTCATCGCGACGCGCGATCAGTGCGGCCACGAGATGGCCGCCGCCGGATTGGCCGACGAGATTGAGACGGCGCCAGCCGAAATGCGCTTTGAGGCGGGTCAGCGCCGCATCGACCAGCGCGACCTCGCGCGGCCGGCGCCGGTCGAGATGGTGCCCCGTCGAACCCAAGATGCCGGGGCGCGCCAGATGCAGATAGGGGCGATGGAAGGTGGCGCTGAACTGTTCGGCGAGTGCCTGCACGTCGTAGGCCGTCGCCGCGACGTACCATTCGTTGGCCACGACGGCATCATCGCGCTTCTCCACGGCATCGCCGCGCAGGAAGATGACGGGATCATCAGGCGTGCCTTCGGACGCCGCGCCATAGAAGGCGAGAACATCGGGCTTGCCGTCGACTTCGACCCGTACGCGTCCCGGACCGTCGCCGTCGGACGTGGCGCATTCGACGCCGCGAACCACATCGGTCCCGGAGAAGGGCGTCGTCGGCAGGTCGGCAATATTGGGAAAACTGATCACGGCTTGAGTTGTCGGGGAAACGCGGGCGCAATGTCAAGTGGTGCGCGTGATCTCGATCACGGAGGTCTCGAAGGCTGGGCAGAGGCGCCACGCACCGTGCCCGCGATCTCTCTCCAATCGCAATCGATTGTTGGGCACGCTTGCGCTTTGCTCATCCTGCGGCAGCGTGCGCGCAGCTTCGCTGTGTCGCCCTCTGTCAATGCACCTGTGTGAAAATATTCTTCTTTACCGAAATTCGGAAATGGCGTATGTGTCGCCCGTCCCGGCTCATCCTTGATGGGCGATCGTACGGCGTCACGAATTGCGAGCCGGGGATGCGGTGGACGCGGCAGCGTCGGCACGAGAGGGTGCGGGCAGGGCGGGTAGTCCCTGTGAGCCCGAAACCGCGTGCAGACGAGCGGCGCTGTGAAATTCGTCTCGCCAACATTTTTACCGCAACGTCGACAGTGCGGGAAAACCCTGTGGCATCAGGCGAATGCGCGTACGGCAAAACCGTGTGGTCCCGGCCGTCGTTGCTACGGTCAAGCCGTCGCGGAGATGTGGAGCGTCCAACCGGATCAACCACATCGTCAATTCGCGAGGCGAGGGAGGCCAGAAGGAATTCGGCTCCCGGGAGAGCACGGCATAAGCCGTCAACCCATCGCGCAGGGAAGGCCGTGTGTTGGGCTTCACCTGTATGCTGCTGTGCGGTCTTTCACTGCGCTACATTTGCGCAGCAGACCGCGGGTGCGAGGTCAGCACCCGGCCTTCCCTGCGCCCTCTCGGACGAGAGGGCAGAGTGACCAAGCAAAGCTCGGGCGAATTGCGCCGCGAGGCCGCGAAGGCGTGTCTGCTACTCTGTGTGAACGGGAAGAGCGAAGCTGTCTCCTCATACTCCGTCATTGCGAGCGCAGCGAACCAATCCAGAGCGTATCCGCGGAGGGATTCTGGATTGGTTCGCTGCGCTCGCAATGACGATATGGAAAGAGCCGGCCTCAATGACCGCGCTTCAACTCCTCGTCGCCTGCGATCACATCCGGCGCCATGGCCGCCCAGGCACTCGAGGCGAACTGCCGGCGCCAGGTCACCACCACCACGGCGGCCGTGGTCACGAACAGCACCCAGGGGCTGACGAACCAGCCAAGATAGCCGAGCGCAAAGAAGAAGGCACGCTGGCCGCGGTTGAAATGGCGGCCGGCGGATTCGAACACGCGCGAGGTGCGGATGACATGGGCCTCGGCCTCTGGCGTGTCGCGCAGGGAAGACGGCGGCATGCCGCCGAACAGGATCGCGACATAGTTGAACAGCCGATAGGCCCAGGCGAACTTGAAAAAGGCATAGACACAGATCAGCACCAGGCCGACGCATTTCAGCTCCCACAGCGCGGGCGAGGGGCTGAGATCGATCGGCAGCTTGCCCAGAATGGTGATGGCGTCGTTGGTCGCATGCAGCAGCGCCAGCGCGCCGCCGAGCGCGAACAGGCTGGTGGAGGCGAAGAAGGCGGTGCCGTTCTGGAGCGAGGCCATGATCTGCATGTCGACCATGCGCGTCTCGCGATCGAGCAGACGGCGGACCCAGACCTCGCGATAGCGGTTCATCCGCGCCGACAGGCTGTCGCGGCCATAGGCCGAATGCTCGAGCGTGGCGGCATAGGCCAGCCATTCGATGATGAAGAAGCCGACGGCGGTGATGTCGACCCAATGCCTGCTCATGTCTCTCTCCTCGCGAGCCGCCACGATTGCCACGCATGGCTGGTAGCGGCAACGATTGATTGGCGGCAGGCGATGGCGTTAAAAGCAGCCGCACCCGAAAGACCTACGGAAGGACCAGTGACATGGCAGCGCTCAAGCTCGCGATCGGCAACAAGAACTACTCGTCATGGTCGATGCGGCCCTGGCTCGCGCTCCGCGCCAACGACATCCCGTTCGTGGAGACCGTGATCCCGCTCTACACCGACAATCCCGCGGACAAGGAGCAGATCCTGTCCTTCAGCCGCGCCGGCAAGGTGCCGGTGTTGGTCGACGGCGACGTCACGGTGTGGGATTCGCTTGCCATCATCGAGTACGTCGCCGAGCGCTATCCGGAGAAGAAGCTGTGGCCCGACGATTTGGCGGCGCGGGCGTTTGCCCGTTCGGTGTGCGCCGAGATGCACTCCGGATTCATGGCCCTGCGCAGCGAGTGCGGCATGAACCTGCATCGTCCGGTGCGTCCCGTGACGCTGTCGGCGGACGCCAAGGCCAACGTTGCGCGCGTGCAGGAGATCTGGCGCACGTGCCGGACCCGCTACGGCGCAGGCGGGCCGTTCCTGTTCGGCCGCTTCGGCGCAGCCGATGCGATGTATGCTCCGGTCGTCCATCGCTTCCGCACCTACGCGATCGAGGTCACGCCGGAGGCCAAGGCCTATATGGACACGATGATGGCGATGCCGGCGTTCCAGGAATGGACCCGCGATGGGCTCGCCGAAACGCTCGTCATCGAAAAGTTCGAGAGCGTCTGATCGTGGACATGATCGGAGAAGCGGCACCGCTGCTCCGACAAGGTCGTGCTCGCTTGAAATGTGATTTGGCGCGGCTTGACGGCATGCCGGCTCGCAGCGCTCAATCGAAGGGAAGACGGCTCAGGAGAGGGGACGGTAATGGGAATTCTGGACTCACTGGAAAACAATCCCGCATTGCGTAGTGCGCTCGGCCAGCTCGGCGCCGCCGTCCTGCCGGCCGTGCTGAACGAGGTGCTCGGCAGCAACAACCAGGGGGGCTTAGGCGCGATCGTCGCCAAGCTTCAGCAGGCGGGCTTCGGCGATCAGGTCAAATCCTGGCTCGGTAATGGCCAGAATCTGCCGATCTCGGCCGACCAGCTCCGCGCCGTGCTCGGTAACGACACCGTCCGCCAGCTTGCCGCGCGCTACAACATTCCGGTCGACCAGCTCGGCGAGATCCTGGCCCAGGAGCTGCCCAAGGCCGTGGATCAGGCAAGCCCGCAGGGCCATCTGCCCCACGGTGCCTGAGTGGGGCGGTTCCGACGGTATCGCAGAACGCTCGACCCCTATCTATCATCCTGAAAACACTGCGGGATTGCTGGGTTTGCCTGGCCTGCATACTGCTGGCCAAAACGCCGCATCGCGTGCTATACGTCGGATCGGGTTTTCAGCCGGTCCGTCGCAGTGGGGACCCTGGGCACGGCCGGCGCTGTTTGAGTGATGGAGATGGGCGTTGAAGCATAAATTCCCCGTGGGAACGCGCGTATTGTTCACGGCCAGCAACGTCGCGCGCCCGGCTGCGAGTGGCGCATACGAGGTCATTCGCCTGCTGCCGACGGAAGGCGACGACTGCCAATACCGGATCAAGAGCTCGACCGAAGCCTTCGAACGGGTCGCCAAGGAAAGCCAGCTCGCCCTCTCATAGTGCGCTGACAGCACCACGCATTGACATCGCGGAGGAATTTGCTCCGCCTGCCGTCAAAAGGCCCGCTTCGGCTCGGCAAGGTGGCGCGGGGGCAGTTACCGGTTCGCGGTGCTCGCTTGACCATTCGCTCTTTGCTCGCGTGAGGGGACATCGCGCATGAACTGGGCATGGGCCTCGTCGCTCGACCAAGTCTGGCGCTCGCCGGCCTTTCCGATGTGGCTGACGCTGGCGGCGGCCGGCTTCTTCGGCTTGATCCTGCTGATCACGCTGCTGCGCGCCGAGAAATCGGTCGCCAACGGCGCGCTGACCGTCATCACGCTGCTCTCCATCGGCATCGCGGTGGCCGCCACCATGCGTATCTATGGGCCGCTCGGGCAAGAAACCTCGACTGTGGAGGCCCGCACACAAGCCACGGTGACCGCGACCCTGCCGGCGCTGTCGTGCCTCGACGACATCGCCGGCGATGCCGTGCAGGTCGGTTGCGAGAAGGCGCTGTTCGGCTCGCCGGATGCGGCGGCTACCGCCGTCTCCTACACGGCCGCGCGGATCGACCGCCTGACCGCGCTTGGTGATGTCGCGACTGCCGAGAAGAGCCTGACACCGGACCTGAAGGTGCTGCGCAAGTCGCTGGAGCACGATCGCTATGGCCTCGTCGCGCAGGTGCTGGTCATGCGCGACGCTTGTACCCAGTTCGATTGTGCCGCGTTCCGCTCCCTGACCGATCAGCAGCAGGTCGCCGCCAACATGGACGCCCATCTCTACGACATGCTGGTCGCGCGCTACGCGCCGACCTGGAACGCGCCTGGTTCGGCGCCGGCGGGCACTCCATTCCCGGGCGCGGTCGCCGCGCTGCCGCCGTCGATGCCGACGGGCAAGCCGACCAATGCGGAGTTCCCGAGCGCTTCGTCGACCCCGCCGGTGAGCATCATGAATCCGGAGCCGTCGACACGCCAGCCGCCGGCTGCCAACGCGGCCGCAGCGCCGGCGCAACGCGCTCCGGCTGCGACCTCGGCTCAGGCCACCGCGCCTGGGGCTCCGGCTGCGAAGAAGCCGCCCGCGCCGAAGGCTGCACGCGCGCCGGCCGCTGCGCCGGTTCCGCTGGCACCGCCGCCGGCCACGGCTCCTGCGGCTGCGGATAACGACTAGTTCGGCTTTGAAAAGGCGTGGCTGGCCCGCTAATGCTGGGCCATGCCACTCCATCTGATCAAGCTTGCCGTCGGCTGCGACTCCGTCAAGGAATTGAAGGGGTGGGTCGCCGAACGGATGCAGACGGCCAAGAAAAAAGGCCTGCCGCAACGCCACATCCATATCACCCGCATGGTGCCGAAGCGCGACGCCGAGATTCTCGCAGGCGGCTCGCTCTATTGGGTCATCAAGGGCGAGATCGCCGCGCGCGAGAAAATCATCGGCATCGAGCCGTTCCGCGACAAGGACGGTATCGGGCGTTGCCGGATCGTGATGCAGCCAAAGGTGATTTCGGTATCGCCGCGGCCGATGCGCCCGTTCCAGGGCTGGCGCTATCTCACGGATGATTCCGTGCCGGCCGATCTCGGCAAGTCCGCTGCCGGCACCATTGCGGCCATGCCGGAGCCGATGCGGCGCGAGCTGCGCGATCTCGGACTGCTCTAAACCGCAAGATTGTCGATCAGCCGCGTCGTGCCGAGCTTGGCGGCGACCAGGATCCTCAGCGGCCCATCCTTGCGCGAGGTGACCGGCGCCAGCGTGTCGGCACGCCGCACCTCGAAATAGTCGAGCTCAAAGCCGGCCGCCGTGATCATCTCGGCGCCGCGGGCCATCGCGCTGGCTATGGCTTCGCCGGACCGGATCCGCGCGGCACTATCCTTCATGGCGCGGAAGAGGGTGGTGGCGGTCTGCCGCTCCGCAGGCGACAGGTAAACGTTGCGCGACGACATCGCGAGCCCGTCGCGCTCGCGCACGGTGCGGGAGCCGATCACCTTAACGCCGAGGTCGAGGTCGCGCGCCATCTGTGTCACCACGCGCCATTGCTGAAAGTCCTTCTCGCCGAAGATCGCGACATCCGGCCGGCATTGCGTGAACAGCTTGCCGACGACGGTGGCGACGCCGCCGAAGAAGTGCGGGCGGAAGCGGTCCTCCAGGCCGGCCAGCGCCGGCCCCTCCGGGACGATGCGCGTCGCAAAGCCCTCCGGATACATCGCCTCGACGCCGGGGTGCCAGACGATGTCGACGTTCTCGGCTGCGAGCTTGGCGATGTCGGATTTCCAGGTCCGCGGATAGGCGCCGAAATCCTCGGTCGGGGCGAACTGGGTTGGATTGACGAAGATCGAGACCACGACGCGACTCGCACGCTGCTTGGCGAGCCGCACCAGCGACACATGCCCGTCATGGAGGGCCCCCATGGTCGGCACCAGCGCGATCGTGGCCTTTCGCCTGCGAAGACTGTCGACGGCGCGTCGCAGGGCGGGCACCGTGCGGGTGATCAAGGGGCTTCGTGACATCAGGACTCGGCAAGGTTGGGGGGAGGGCGCGGCCTGCCGCGCAGCCGGATAACCTTAACAAGCCGCGATCGTGGACGCCATGCATCGACATGCGGCACAGCATCCGTCGTAATGAGGATGTCGCGCCCTTGTGGGCTGGATCACTGATGTGACATCGCGACACGATTCATGATGATGACCAGCGCACTTGTGATTTCGTCATCCTGTCACGCATTTCACTTGACCGCAGACGCGGCCAACTCGAAGATATTGTTCAGGGGTGTTGAGGATCGCCATGCTCGTGCAGGCTAGCCAAAGCCAATCCGGCTCGGCGCACGTCGTTGTGCTCGGCAATGAGAAGGGCGGCTCCGGCAAATCGACCACCGCCCTGCACATCGCGGTTGCGCTCCTGAAAGCCGGCCAGCGCGTCGCCACTATCGATCTCGACTGCCGCCAGCAAAGCTTCACCCGTTACATCAACAACCGCTCCGTCTGGGCCCGGCGCAGCAAGATCGACCTCGAGCTTCCGGTGCATCGCTGCATCAAGCTCGGCGAGACCATGCAGATCGCCGAGAACGAGAATTCCGAGTTCCAGCAGTTCATGGAGGCGGTGTCGGCGGTCGAGAGCAGTTTCGATTTCATCGTCATCGATACCCCCGGCACCGACAGCTATCTGATGCGGCTCGCCCATTCGATGGCCGACACGCTGGTCACGCCGATCAATGACAGCTTCCTGGATTTCGACGTGCTCGGCACCGTCGACCCCGCCAATTACGCGGTGACCGGGGAAAGCCATTACGCCGAGATGGTGCGCGACGTCAGGCGCAAGCGTCGCCAGCTCGACGGTTCGACCACCGACTGGATCGTGGTGCGCAACCGCCTGTCGATGCTCGGCTCCCGCAACAAGCAGCTTGTCGCCGAGGGGCTGAAGGATCTGTCGCTGCGGCTCGGCTTCCGTTACGTCGATGGCTTCGCCGAACGCGTGGTCTATCGCGAGTTCTTCCCGCGCGGCCTGACGGCGCTGGACGAAATCGACGAGACGACGCTCGGCATGCGGCCCAATCTCGGCCATCTCACCGCGCGGGAAGAGGTGACGGGCCTGCTGCGCCAGCTCAAGCTGCCACTCGACGAGCGCGGCCGGCGACGTGCGGCAAATCGCGCAGAGTGGTTCAGCCAGGTGGATAAGCCGCTCGAGGTTCACGACATCCTCGGCGCCTAAGCGGTACGTTGCTACTTCCGCTCGATCACGGCAGCGAGTTCCTGCGGGAACCGAACGCCTGCAAAGCCGTTTTCATCAGGCATTCACTGTGAGATTGAACCCGATCGTGACGGGTTGCGTCGGAGGGTCATCTGCATTCGGACGTAGCGGTATCAGAACAGGGTGCTCACCAAACGTGTGCGTCGCACAATGAAAGGGCTGCTGGATCACAATATTTAGCCTTCCTGTCACGCGGCTGTGACATATATTAGGGAATAGGCGCGAAGGGGCCGAAGAGCTCCTCGAACAACACGATTTTCAACAGGGATCAGGTCGCAAGGCCTGAGGCTGAGGACGAAAATGAAGCGTGGAATTGCCGTTCTGGTTTCTGTCGGAGCCCTCTGCGGTGTCGCCTATTTCACGGCGAGCAAGTGGGCCATCAAGCACGAGACCATCACCTTCTACGACGCTTCGCGCGACAATCGTCCCGTGCCTGTCGACATCGCGATCCGTCGCGACAAGGAAATGCAGGCAAATGCCGGCATGATCACCATGCCGGTCGCGGTGATCAATCACGGCAACACCGTCAAGAATACCGAGTACGGATTCCTCGCCAACGCGTTCGCCGCCCGCGGTTATCTCGTTGTCAGCCCGCAGCATGATCTGCCGACCGATCCTCCGATGGTGACCAAGCCCGGAGAACTCTATGTCGGCCGCCTGCCGCAAATTCTGCGCGGCGTCGCCAACATTCATCTGGCGATGCAGGAAATGAAGAAGGTTCAGCCCAACGCCGACTACTCCAGGGTGACGATGGTCGGCCATTCCATGGGCGGCGACATCACGATGTACTTCGCCAAGCAGTATCCGGATGAGGTCAAGAAGGTCGTGACGCTGGATAATCTCCGCGTGCCGTTCGTGACCGCGGGCAAGTTCAAGATCCTGTCGTTCCGTTCTCATGATCCGCAGTTCAAGACCGATCCGGGCGTGATCCCGACCGACGAGGAGTGCGAGAAGGCCGGCATTCAGGTCGTGAAGACGGACTTCCAGCACAACGACATGCGCGACACCGGCCCGGATGACGCCAAGAACTCGATCCAGGGCATGCTCGATAAATTCCTGACCGACACCGACAGCGCAATCGCGCCGGTAGACACCCGTTCGGCTCCGCCCAAGATCCTGGAGCCCGGTCCGGTCGCGCTGATGGCACCCGCCAAAAGCTGATCTGAAACCAGCCGATCCATTCGGTCATAATCGGAAACGAGTTTCAAAGCCCCCGCCGGCTTCCGCCCGCGGGGGCTTTGCACATTGACCGGGCAGGGCACGCTATCCACATTGGTGGTGTGAGACCAGGTGTAACTTCGGATGCCCGGCGACCCCATCAAACCGCGTAATGGCGAGGCCGTGTCGGCGAGAGCCGAAAGCGACGGCGCGTTGCCGCAGGCAAAGACGTCGACGTCGGAGGACGTCGCCGCCTTCGTCGCCAAGGCGCGTTCGCTGTCGCCGCATGCACCTGGCGCGAAGGGCCGCTTGATCTTTGCGTTGGATGCGACGATGAGCCGGCAGCCGACGTGGGACATGGCCTGCGCGCTTCAGGCCGACATGTTTCGCGAGGCTGCAGCGCTCGGAAGCCTCGACATTCGGCTCGTCTATTACCGCGGTTACAACGAATGCCGCGCCACCGGGTGGATTTCCGACAGCGCCAAACTGGCGACGCTGATGAGCAAGATCGATTGCCGTGGCGGCGACACCCAGATTGGCAGGGTGCTGACGGACGCGCGGCGCGAGGCGGTTGCATCGGGCGTGCGCGCCGTGGTTTTCGTCGGCGATGCCATGGAGGAGAAGGTCGACGCGCTCTGCGCCAAGGCAGGTGAGCTCGGCATGCTGAAGGTGCCGGTGTTCCTGTTTCAGGAAGGCCATGATGCGGGCGCCGAGCAGGCGTTTCGCGAGATCGCGCGTCTGACCGGCGGCGCCTGGTGCCGGTTTGATCCGGGTGCGGCGGCACAGTTGCGCGAGTTGTTGCGGGCTGCGGCGGCCTACGCGGCCGGAGGTCGCGAGGCGCTGTTGAGATTGGCGAAGACGGCGAGCGGCGCGGCGCAGCTAATCGGACAGATGAAATAGCCGGCCAGCGCGGCGGAGGCGGATGTTGTGCATTTTGCCGGAAGCGCGACTATATTCCGGCCATGACCCTGATCGCCGGCGTTGTCGCCGTTATCACGCTCTATCTGTTGCTGCAGATGTTCCGCGCCGCCAATCCGGCGGTGCTGGCGCGCGCCCTCAAGCTCGGTGGCGGCGTGGTCGCGCTCGCGGTGGCCGCCTTCACCGGCTTGAGGGGCGAGCTGGCGGTGGCGATCCCGCTCGGGATATTCGGCGCCGGACTGCTTGGCTGGACGCCGTTGGCGAATGCGGGGTTTGGCAATATGGGTGGGTTGTTCGGCGGTGGCGCAACGCGCCCATCCGGTCAGACCTCGCACGTGCGCTCGCAATTCCTGGATATGCGGCTCGACCATGAGTCTGGCCAGCTGTCGGGCCAGATCGTCGCCGGGCCTTACGCCGGGCGCAGTCTCGACGAGTTCGATCTTGCTAGCCTGCTGGCAATGGTCCCGGCGTTCGACGCTGAGAGCGTGGCCTTACTTGAAAGCTATCTGGACCGCCGGTTTCCCGCTTGGCGTCAGAACGCGCAGGGCAACGCGGCAGGGGGGCAGCGCCGCACGGCGGCGAGCGGCAAAATGACGGCGGAGGAAGCCTATCAGATCCTTGGCTTGCAGCCGGGAGCGGGGCGCGACGACATCAGCCGGGCGCACAAATCCCTCATGAAGAAACTGCATCCCGACCAGGGGGGCTCGACGTACCTCGCTGCCCGGGTAAACGAGGCCAAGGATACTCTGCTTCGTACGCATAACGGCTAACTCCGGCACCACGCCACAAACGCCCGTACCGCGTGGGCCCCGCTTGCTCTGTTTGCCGTCGCCCCGATGCCCGCCATTGTCGGCGTGGTCGATCCCTTGAGCAAAGTTTTAACCGTAAATTCTTGACGAGAGGTTGTCGCGGAACAGCTTCCCGCGCCACCACATCCCCAAAACAAAAATGCCCGCGCAAGGCGCGGGCATTTTGGCTTGGAAGGTAAGAGAGATCAGTTGCGGACGGTCATGCAGGAGATGTCGGCGCGCTTCAGCGCCTTGCACACCGCCTCGGCCTGGTCCCGCTCGAGCCCGGCGAAGCGGGCGCGGTAGAGCTTGCGATTGTCCCGGGCGACAACAGGCTCGGTGAAGGGATCGGCCTTGCTGAGCAGGCCGCGGGCCGAGCTGCGGGCGGCTTCAATGCGCTGCTGGGCTTCGCTCTCGCTCTCGAGCGCGCCAACCTGGACGATCCAGCCGCTATGGGTGACGACCGGCTTGGTGGTGGCGCTCAGCTGGATCGGCTGGGGGGCCGGATCGGCGGAGGCGAGCTTGGCGACCGGGGCCGCGGCGGTGGCCGCCGGCAGCACGCCGAGGATGCCGTTGCCGGTGCCGAAGCCCGCCGGCTGCTGCGGCAACTCGGCACGGGCGGCTTCGGTCCTGACCGGTTCCGGCTTGTTGATGATGTCGGCCCTGGCGACGACGGCGCCGGAAGTCTCAGCGACGTCGTTATGGGACGAAATCGTGTTGGTGACCTGTGGCGCAACTTGCGTCGGTGCGGCGGACGCGACCTTCACTGCGCCGGCCTTGACCTGAACCGTTTTCACCCGGACCGGCTTCATTGGCTCGGACGAGCCCGGAATGAGGGAGAGCGGCTGGCTCGCGATCACACCGTTGGTGAGCGGCGCGGGCTCGATCTTTGACTCCGTAGGCTTGGCTTCAGGCTTGGCCTGAACCGGGGGCATTGCAGCGGTCGCAGCTGCAAGCGCCGACAGGCGCGATGCGAGACGCGGTGCGGCCGTCTCGGGGGCGGGCGCAGCCGCGACCTGAACCGGCGCAGCGGGCCGGGCCGGGGTATCCGAAGCATCGGCGACGTCGTTGCTGGTGTCAGCGCTGTTGCGCTCGGTCACCGCCACGACGGTGTGGGTGGTGGCACCCTTCTCGAGGTTCTCCGCGAGCAGGTTGCGCATGATGGCATCGCGCGAACCGCCGCTGCGGCCGCCGAGCACCACGCCGATCAGATGGCGGTTGCCGCGGCGCATCGAGCTCACGAGGTTGAAGCCGGAGGCGCGGGTGTAGCCGGTCTTGATGCCGTCCACGCCCTCGACGCTCCCGAGCAGGTGATTGTGGTTGCGGATCTGCTCGCCGCGCCAGGTGAACGAGGTGGTCGAGAAATAGCGGTAGTAGCGCGGAAAGCGCTCCTGGATGGCGCGGCCGAGCGTGGCCTGGTCGCGCGCGGTCGTCACCTGCTCGTCGTTGGGAAGTCCGTTGGCGTTGCGATACACCGTCTTGGACATGCCGAGCGCGCGCGCCTTGCGCGTCATCATCGCGGCGAAATCGTCCTCGTCGCCGCCGATCGCTTCCGCGATCACGACGGCGGCGTCGTTGGCGGAGCGGGTGACGAGACCCTTGATCGCGTCCTCGACGCGGATGGTCTGACCGGCACGCAGATTGAGCTTGGTCGGATCTTGATCGGCGGCGTGCTGCGACACCGGCATCTCGGTGTCGAGCTTCATCTTGCCGGACTCGAGACGCTCGAACAGCAGATAGAGCGTCATGATCTTGGTGAGCGAGGCGGGATGGCGCAGCCCGTCGGGGCTGGTCGACTGGAGTACCGCGCCGGAATTGCCGTCGACGATGATCGACGCGAATTGCGGGCTGTAGCTCTCGGAGACATCGCGATGCACCCGGTGGTGCGCGTAGTGCCGCCGATAGCGCCGTGCGTCCGCGGCATCGGTTGTGACAATGACGGCTGTGGCGGCCGTAAGAAGCCCGAAAACGCCAACCCGCGCCAAGCGCGAGGAAGACCAGTTGTTACGAAGCATGGAACCCCGTCCCCGTTTGTGACTTGATCACCGGCTCGTGAGGCGAAATTGTGCCCTGCGGACCCGGGATCATTACCTGCTCAGGCTGTCGCTCCGCTGGTGCTCACCGCGGGAGACTGTTGGGCCTGAGCCGCTGTTCTGGCTAAGGTGATGTTCTCAAACGGCTTTTGACCGTCTGCGGAAGGTGAACACGTCCAGGGAATCAGGGTAGGGGGCCGCGGTTTCCAAAAGCTTAAGGAACCCTTGCGGGAAAGCCCGGGAATCTCCGTAAGTTGGATTGATTTTTGTGCGACGCACAAGATTCTTGACTTTTTTGTGCGCTGCACTAATTGTGGGCAGAGTCAGGGAGCCGGGGCTTCCGGACGCGAGCCAAGGAAAAGGATTCCAAAATGTTCAAGGTTGAAGACTTTCAGAACTATGGGAAAGAGCACTTCGAGTCGTGCGTTGCTTCCGCGACCTCGGTGCAGCACGGCCTCCAGGCGATCGCCAGCGCCTATGGCGACTACACCAAGAAGTCGTTCGAGGACACCAAGTCCTTCGTCGAGAAGCTTTCCGGCGTGAAGTCGCTGGACAAGGCGCTTGAAGCGCAGACCGATTTTGCCCGCTCCTCCTACGAGACCTTCGTCGCGGAATCGCAGAAAATCGCCGGCCTCTACAGCGACCTCGCCAAGCAGGCGTTCAAGCCGGTCGAGACGGTCGTGTCGAAGTTCACCCCGGCCGCCCAGTAATTTCTGAACTTCTGGAATCGAAAAGCCCGGCTGGTTCAGCCGGGCTTTTTTCGTTTGTCGTGACGATTTCGTCGGCGTGCCGCGCGCAGCTCGGTATGTGCTTGAACATCGAGACGTGCGCGAAGGTAACGCGCAACGATCGTCATCCGAAGGCCGTGTCCTGGGACTGGGTCGGCAAGTTCAATCGGACCGTAGAAAACCGGAGATGTCCGGGCGCGCAACGCTGAGGGCCGGTTCCTGGTCAAGTTGCTTCTAGGCGGTCGAGGCGGAAATTTTTGTCAAATCGGTCCGGATTGATTAACCTTGGATAGGATCGCCCGGAGCGGGAATCGGGATTGCCTTGGCCATATCGGCCAGATTGTTGCACGCTTGCAGGGAGCCGGGGGCAGGCCCATATTCCCCAGAATTGATCCGGGCCTGACCGGACCGGTTGGAAGCGGCGATCCAACAAGGTGGCGCGCCCGTGCCAAGCTCCGAAAGGGCGGGGCCGACCGTCACTCGCTTCCGTGGGGAATTTTGAACGCCTGAGCCATGCCGCAACTGACTTCCAGACTCGACCTGTCCGCCGCCGCCCACGCTCCCCGGATGAGCAATGACGAGAACCGTTCCGGAGGTCCGGCGGGTCCTAACACGTCCGTCATCACCAAGGTCAAACCGAAGACCAAGCGGCCGAACCTCTATCGCGTGTTGATCCTTAACGACGACTACACTCCGATGGAATTCGTCGTCCACGTGCTGGAGAAGTTCTTTCAGAAGGACGTCGAGGCCGCGACGAAGATCATGCTGCATGTTCATCATCATGGCATCGGCGAGTGCGGCGTGTTCACCTACGAGATCGCCGAGACTAAGGTGACGCAGGTGATGGATTTCGCCCGGAAGCACCAGCATCCGCTGCAATGCGTGATGGAAAAGAAATAGGACGCGTCACGGCAGGTTCGAGCCAGCCTTGCGCATGACGCAGTGTCGCGTGATGCCTTGGTGTTGTGTACCGGCGTATTGTCCCGGCGAAGTGTCTATGGCCATCGGCAAAACTACGGAAATTCGCACCGGCGAGAATCCGTCTAAGAATCCTGCCCAAATCGGAACGGGTTTTGCATCGAGAATACCGCAGGTGCCGAGCTGCCGAGTCGCGGAACCGGTCTTTCGCCGCGATCTTGTATAACTATATGTGACAAAGGTTGTTGTTGCCTGACCGGGCGATGGCGATCATGATGGTGGGGGCCATAGAGGACGCGAATGCCGACTTTTTCTCAAAGCCTTGAACAATCCCTGCATCGTGCACTGGCGATCGCCAATGAGCGTCATCACCAATACGCGACGCTCGAGCATCTCCTGCTTTCCTTGATCGATGATTCCGATGCGGCCGCCGTCATGCGCGCCTGTAGCGTCGATCTCGACAAGCTCCGCACGAGTCTCGTCAACTACCTTGAAACCGAATTCGAAAACCTGGTGACGGATGGCGCCGATGACGCCAAGCCGACCGCCGGCTTCCAGCGCGTGATCCAGCGCGCGGTAATCCATGTGCAGTCCTCCGGCCGCGAAGAGGTGACCGGTGCCAACGTGCTGATCGCGATCTTCGCCGAGCGCGAGAGCCATGCCGCGTACTTCCTGCAAGAGCAGGACATGACACGTTACGACGCCGTCAACTACATCAGCCACGGCATTGCCAAGCGGCCGGGTGTCTCCGAGGCGCGGCCCGTGCGCGGTGTCGACGAAGAGACCGAGACCAAGGGCAGCGAGGACACCAAGAAGAAGGGTGAGGCGCTCGAGACCTATTGCGTCAACCTCAACAAGAAGGCGCGTGACGGCAAGATCGATCCTGTGATCGGACGCAATTCCGAGATCAACCGGGCGATCCAGGTGCTGTGCCGCCGCCAGAAGAACAATCCGCTGTTCGTGGGTGAAGCCGGCGTCGGCAAGACCGCGATCGCGGAAGGCCTGGCCAAGCGCATCGTCGACAGCGAGGTGCCGGAGGTTCTGGCGGCTGCGACGGTATTTTCGCTGGACATGGGCACGCTGCTTGCGGGCACGCGCTATCGCGGCGACTTCGAGGAACGCCTCAAGCAGGTGCTCAAGGAGCTCGAAGCCCATCCCAATGCCATCCTGTTCATCGACGAGATCCATACCGTGATCGGTGCGGGAGCGACGTCGGGCGGCGCGATGGACGCTTCGAACCTGCTCAAGCCGGCGCTGGCCTCGGGTACGATCCGCTGCATGGGCTCGACCACCTACAAGGAATATCGCCAGCACTTCGAAAAGGACCGCGCGCTGGTGCGGCGCTTCCAGAAGATCGACATCAACGAGCCGACGGTCGAGGACGCCATCGCGATCCTCAAAGGCCTCAAGCCGTACTTCGAGGACTACCACCGGCTGAAGTACACCAATGAGGCGATCGAGGCTGCGGTGCAGCTCTCCTCGCGCTATATCCACGACCGCAAGCTGCCCGACAAGGCGATCGACGTGATCGACGAGTCCGGTGCGGCGCAGATGCTGGTCGCCGAGAACAAGCGCAAGAAGACGATCGGCATCAAGGAGATCGAGACCACGATCGCCTCGATGGCGCGGATCCCGCCGAAGAGCGTGTCGAAGGACGACGCCGAGGTGCTCAAGCATCTCGAGCAGACCCTGAAGCGCACAGTGTTCGGCCAGGACAAGGCGATCGAGTCGCTTGCCGCTTCGATCAAGCTGGCGCGTGCCGGCCTGCGCGAGCCGGAGAAGCCGATCGGCTGCTACCTGTTCTCGGGGCCCACCGGCGTCGGCAAGACCGAGGTTGCGAAGCAGCTCGCGGCGTCGCTCGGCGTCGAGCTGCTGCGTTTCGATATGTCCGAATACATGGAGCGGCACACCGTGTCGCGCCTGATCGGCGCGCCTCCCGGCTATGTCGGATTCGATCAGGGCGGCCTGCTCACCGACGGCGTCGACCAACACCCGCATTGCGTCGTGCTGCTCGACGAAATCGAGAAGGCGCATCCCGACCTCTACAACGTGCTGCTCCAGATCATGGACCACGGCAGGCTCACCGACCACAACGGCAAGCAGGTCAACTTCCGCAACGTCATCCTGATCATGACGACGAATGCGGGTGCTTCGGATCTCGCCAAGCAGGCGTTCGGCTTCACGCGTTCGAAGCGGGAAGGCGACGACCACGAGGCGATCAACCGGCAGTTCGCGCCGGAATTCCGCAACCGTCTCGATGCCATCGTCTCGTTCGGTCATCTCAGCGTCGAGGTGATCGGCACCGTGGTCGAGAAGTTCGTGCTTCAGCTCGAGGCGCAGCTCGGTGATCGCGACGTCACCATCGAGCTGTCCGAGCCCGCCAAGACCTGGCTGGTCCAGCACGGTTATGATGAGCAGATGGGCGCGCGGCCGATGGCTCGCGTGATCCAGGAGCACATCAAGAAGCCGCTGGCCGACGAGGTGCTGTTCGGCAAGCTCAAGGGTGGCGGCCACGTTCGCGTCGTTCTGGTCAAGGACGAGGCCGACGAGACCAAGGAGAAGATCGGCTTCGAGTTCGTCGAGGGCCCGGTCACGCCGAAGCAGGAAAAGCTGCCCGGCACCCGCAAGCGCCCGCCGGGCAAGCCCAACAAGCCGGGCGGCCCCGGCGGCTCCAAGGGGCCGACCTCGAAGGGCCCGCTGGTCAAGGCTTGATCGACGCACATGAACCGAAAGGCCGGCTGAGAAGCCGGCCTTTTTATTTGCGTTGGAGTGCCGGGTCCTAAGTCCCGGCTTCGGGTGCGTCTGCCGCGGGCGGCCGCGGTTTCTTCTGCGCGGGCGGCCGTGCGCGGGGAGGGGCCGACGGCTGCATCGTCACGATGACCGGATTGGGCTTGTGATCGGTTGCTGCTCCCGTCGCGGCATCGACTCCCATGCCGACGACGCCCCCCAGCAAAAGATTGCCGGCAAAGCCAGCAGCTCCGCCGGTCTGAATGTCCCGGCTGAGTGGGACGATCTGCGGCTCGTAGCCAGCCTTCTGGACGGTGATGGAGATATCTGCGTTCCGCTTGACGACCACGGAGCAGGGCGTCGTGCAGGTCGTCGGTACTTCCATTCCGCTGATGACGGCTTCGGCGCCCGACGGTGTTGACGCAATGCTGATATTCTCGGTCGTGCCGCGCGTGACAGACGCGCAGCCGCCCAGCATGACGCTGAGCGCCACAATTCCAAATGAACGCATGAAATGCCCCTAATTCCCCGCTGCCACTGAAGCGCAATCAGGGCGGGAGGGCAATACGCCATATGTCCAGCTAGTTAAGCCACGCACAGGTTGGGATTGGAAGTAGCGGTAACCTGAGCGGGGGCCTGCTATTCGCCGCGCAGGCGCTGGTCGTCCTGCACGCGGACGTGTTCGGCGCCACGTGCGCCGGCAGGCGACAGCCGCAACATGCTCAGCATCGCGCCGCAGAGGGCAAATCCGACGCCAGCGAGGAGCGCGATCCGGGTTCCGTCGATCGGATAGCGGCCGAGGAACAGCGCGACGAGCGCAGCGCCAGTGGTCTGGCCGAGCAGCCGCGCGGTGCCCAGCATGCCACTGGCGCCGCCGGCGCGCTCGCGCGGTGCGGCCGCGATCATGGTGCGGTTGTTTGGCGTCTGGAATAGGCCGAAGCCTGCGCCCGCCAGTGCCATCCGCCAGACCACGTCGAGCGACGTCGGGCTTGCGGGCAGGAAAGCGAGTGCGGCGAGGCCGCAGGCGAACAGCGTCAGCCCGATGCCCCCGAGCAGGCCGGCCGGATAATGCTCGACCAGGCGGCCGGCCAGCGGGGCTGCGAAGGCCACCGCGATCGGCCACGGCGTGATCAGGAGGCCCATATGCACGGCCGAATAGCCGAAGCGGCTCTGGAGGTAGAAGGGGATCGCGACGAAGGCCAGCATCTGCCCGCAGAACGAGGCGATCGAGGTCGCAATCGACAGTCCGAATACTGGGATGCGCAACAGATCGACCGGCAGCAGCGGCGACTTCATGTGCGTCTCGCGATAGATGAGCAAAGCGCCGGCGACGATCGCGATGGCGAACTGGACGAGACAGGTGATTGTCGCCTCGCCGTGGCCGACGCTGTCGATCGCCGCGATGCCGACGCCGAAGGTGATCGCTGAGAGCCCCGCGCTCTGCCAGTCGAACGAATGGCTTGCTGGCGTTGTATGCGGCAGGCTGCGCAGGCCGAGCACGAGCGTGACCACGCCGAGCGGGACGTTGATGGCAAACAACCAGGGCCAGCTGCCGACCGCGAGGATGCCGGCGGCGAGTGTCGGCCCGACCGCGGCAGAGAAGGCGACCACGAGCGCATTGAGCCCGATGCCACGCCCGAGCAGGCTGCGCGGATAGGTGAAGCGGACCAGCGCCGAGTTGACGCTCATGATGCCGGCTGCGCCGAACCCCTGGACGATGCGCGCGGTCGTCAGCAGAGGCAGCGTATGTGCCAGCGCGCAGAACGCGGATGCGAGCGTGAACAGCACGAGCCCGACCAGATAGACGCGGCGGTATCCGACGATCTCGCCGAGCGAAGCCAGCGGCAGCAGGGAGATCGTGATCGCGAGCTGATAGCCGTTGACGATCCAGATCGAGAAGGCCGGGCTCGCGTTCAGGTCGGCTGCGATCGTCGGCAGCGCGACATTGGCAATGGCACTGTCGACGACAGCCATGAGGATGCCGAGCGCAATCGTCAGCACCGCCTGGTTGCGCTGAGGTTGCGGCAGGCCGTCGGCATGCTCGATCGGGACAGACGACATGGTGAAGGCGTGTTTGATTCGAGCCGTGGTGATCCCCGGATTAGGAAATTGCGCTGACCATCGCAACCCGGCAGGACACGGACGGTTCCTGTGGCGGAAGCAGGTCTGCCGGCGCTGCGGGCATGGATCTGCGCCCCGTTTGCGCGCTCACCAGCGCGAGGTCGCCTTGCCATAGATATAGAGGGCGACAAGCCCGAGCGTCACTGCCGTGGAGGCGACGATAGCGGTGCGATCCCAGTCGATCCGCGTCCGCTCCTCGCGGTTGAGGTTGAGGATCGTGAACAGGGCCTTCATGGCAAATCGGCGCATCAGGCTGCCTCGCGAGGCGGGCACGATGCCACGATCGGCATGGACCGGATTGATGCAGCTCAAAAATCAAGCCGGCCCTTGCGAGGAGGTCAATTACACCGGCGGCGGATTGCGGTCGGAGAAGGTCCCCCGCTGGTGCCAGTAAGGATAAGGCAGCGTCACCTTGCTCGCGGCGTCGAGCTTTGCAATCTGATCCTTGGTCAATTTCCATCCGACCGCGCCGAGGTTTTCGCGCAGCTGCGCTTCGTTGCGGGCGCCGATGATCAACGTTGAAACGGTCGGACGCTGGAGCAGCCAGTTCAGCGCGATCTGCGAGACGCTCTTGCCAGTCTCCTTGGCGACCTCGTCGATCGCCTCAACGACGCGATAGACATGTTCGTCGGACACGGGCGGTCCGAAGTCGGCAGTCTGGGGCAGGCGGCTCACTTCAGGCTTCGGCTGGCCGCGGCGGATCTTTCCGGTGAGGCGGCCCCATCCGAGCGGTGACCAGACCACGGCACCGAGCCCCTGGTCGAGGCCGAGCGGCATCAACTCCCATTCATAGTCGCGCCCGATCAGCGAATAATAGGTCTGGTTGGCGACGTAGCGCGGGAGGCCGTGCTTGTCGGCGACACCAAGCGACTTCATCAGGTGCCAGCCCGAGAAATTCGAGACGCCGATATAGCGGATCTTGCCGGCGCGCACGAGCACGTCCAGCGTGCTGAGCACCTCCTCAGGCGGGGTGAGGGCGTCGAAGCCATGGAGCTGGAACAGGTCGATATAGTCGGTGCCGAGCCGGCTCAGCGAGCCGTCGATGGCCGCAAGCAGATGCTGCCGCGACGAGCCGAGGTCGTTGAGGCCGTCGCCGAAGCGGAAGGTCGCCTTGGTCGAGACCAGCACCTTTTCGCGGCGGCCCTTGATGGCTTCGCCGAGAACCCGCTCGGATTCGCCGAGCGAATAGACGTTGGCGGTGTCGAACATCGACACCCCGGCCTCCAGACAAATGTCCAGAAGGCGCCGCGCCTCGGTCGCATCGGTCGTTCCCCATGCCGCGAGGCGGCCGACGCCGCCGAACGTGCCCGTGCCAAGGCTCAAAGCGGGCACCATGAGGCCGGATCGGCCCAAGCGTCGGTATTCCATCGAACTGCTCCTCGCGGCCGCTGATTGATTGGCGCGGCCGTGGAGGCAGATCGTAGTGCAAGCAGACGCGTTGTCCTACCGCCTGCCGACATACCCGCCTTGCCGCGGAATGGCCTAGTCGTGCAGACGCATATCATCGACCGCTGCATCTGCGACATGCGAGCTGATCGTCGTCGCCGGAGGTTGCGTTTCGATCCTGGCTGCGGAGGAGAGGACGCAGGCGGGCTGGGTGTCCAAAGTCTGCCGAGGCAGGAGCGTCAAGCCCCAGCCCGCCAGGACCAGCACCGCGAGCCGGAACGCGATCACGCTCAGCAGCAGCTCCGATCCTGATATCGTCGCGTGAGTCCTCATGCGGGCCAGCCTGATGCAGGTTGCACGAGGGGACAATCTGGAATTGGCGAGCATGGCCTTCGCCTGAGACGAAGGCTTGCGATGATGGCTGAGCGTAC
Organism: Bradyrhizobium sp. T-1; assembly: GCF_053592855.1. Classification (NCBI taxonomy): domain Bacteria; kingdom Pseudomonadati; phylum Pseudomonadota; class Alphaproteobacteria; order Hyphomicrobiales; family Nitrobacteraceae; genus Bradyrhizobium; species Bradyrhizobium sp. T-1. The sequence goes on from NZ_CM132115.1 coordinate 3,661,782, forward strand.
CGGATGTCAGTGCGGCAGCTGGCTCTGCCTGAAATCGCGCGGCGACATCCCGAAATGCTCGCGAAAGACGCGGCCAAAATGCGAGACGTCATTGAAGCCCCAGGCAAACGCAATCTCGCTGATGTGGCGGTGGCTGAGCACGGGCGAGGCGAGGTCGCGCCGGCATTGGGCGAGACGCTCGGCGAGCACATGACGCTGAAAAGAGGTGTCCTCGTCGGCGAGGAGATCGTTGACGTAACGCGATGAAATGCCGAGCGCGGCGGCGGTCTCGGCCAGCGAGAGGTCGGGATCGGCGAGGCGCGCGCGGATATGCGCCTTGAGCCGATAGAGCAGGGCGGAGCGATGCGTCGAGGATGGCAGTGACGTCCTGCCGAGCCGTTCGCTCAGCGCCATTGCAAGCAGGTCGACGGCTTGCTCCGACAGGGCGACGGCGCTGCTCGGCGCGAGCCGGTCAGCGCTCTGGCAAAGCCTGAAAATGAAATCATAGGCGAGCCGCTCGAGCGGCACATCGGTCCCGAAGGTGATTGCGGTGAGTGTCTCGGTGCCGCCGAGCCGACGCTGCAGCATGTTCCTGGGCACCTTGAAGATGGTCTGGGAGAACGCGTCTCTGAACTTCAGCTCATAGGGACGCGTGGTGTCGTAAAGCGCGAACTCGCCGGGATGGATCACGGTCTCTCGGCCGTCCTGCACCACGCCGCCATCGCCGCGATTGCCGAGCGCAACAAGGACATAATCCTGATCCGAGCGCGCGATGCGCGAGGGCGTACGAAACACATGCTGACGATCCGAGCAGACCTCGGAGCAAACGGCGTTGCCGAGCGGGACCTGCGTGACCGAACCATGGAAGGCGCTGCCGAGGTCCGATTTGCAGTCAAGCCCGACGAAGACGTCGCAGACGATGTCCTGCCAGAGGGCAAGCCGCCGGTAGCCGGGGCTGCCGTCTGTCGTGAACTGGATCGTCATCGGCAGGCCTCCTTTTCATATCCAGCAAAACCGCATGGTGGCACATATCTCGCCGGAGTGCAGGCAAGTTCCGTACCGGGTGGCGATCCCTTTCAGTCGAGTTTTTGTTCCGCCGTGGTCGAGCGCGCGGCCGCCAAGCTTGGCCCAATAGACTGCATCGGACGTAGTCTCCGATCAACCGGCGAGGGAGGCGGCAATGGGCATCGAACATCCGAAATACAAGGTCGCGGTGGTGCAGGCGGCCCCCGTCTGGCTCAATCTCGACGCCTCGATCGACAAGTCGATCGCGCTGATCGGGGAGGCCGCCGAGAAAGGCGCCAAGCTGATTGCATTCCCCGAGGCATTCATCCCCGGTTACCCCTGGCACATCTGGATGGACTCGCCGGCCTGGGCGATCGGCCGTGGCTTCGTGCAGCGCTATTTCGACAATTCGCTGTCCTATGACAGTCCGCAGGCCGAGCGACTGCGCGATGCCGTGCGCAAAGCCAAGCTCACGGCCGTGATCGGCCTCTCCGAGCGCGACGGCGGCAGCCTTTATCTGGCGCAATGGCTGATCGGGCCGGACGGCGAGACCATCGCCAAGCGCCGCAAATTGCGCCCGACCCATGCCGAGCGTACCGTCTATGGCGAGGGCGACGGTAGCGACCTTGCGGTCCACGCGCGCCCCGACATCGGCCGCATCGGCGCGCTGTGTTGCTGGGAGCATCTCCAGCCGCTGTCGAAATACGCCATGTACGCCCAGAACGAGCAGGTCCATGTCGCGGCCTGGCCGAGCTTCTCGTTGTACGATCCGTTCGCGCCGGCCCTCGGCGCCGAGGTCAACAACGCCGCCTCGCGCGTCTATGCGGTGGAGGGCTCCTGCTTCGTGCTCGCGCCTTGCGCGACCGTGTCGCAGGCGATGATCGACGAGCTCTGCGATCGGCCGGACAAGAACGCGCTGCTGCATGTCGGCGGCGGTTTTGCCGCGATCTACGGCCCCGATGGCAGCCAGATCGGCGATAAGCTCGCACCGGACCAGGAGGGGTTGCTGATGGCCGAGATCGATCTCGGCGCCATCGGCGTCGCCAAGAATGCCGCCGATCCCGCCGGGCACTATTCGCGGCCCGACGTCACGCGGCTGCTGCTCAACAAGAAGCCGTACAAACGTGTCGAGCAATTCGCGTTGCCGGTCGACACTGTCGAACCCGCTGACATTGCGGCGGCGGCGAGTTGATCAGCGAAATCGCGAGGAGGGTACGATGATGGAATCCGCAATTCCTCAACATCTCGAAAGCCCGCGCACGCGTCACAAGCGCGTGCCGGACGATTACCAGCCGCCATATCCGTCCTTTGTGGCGCGTTACAAACCCGCCGTGAGCCGCGTCGTGATGGCCTATTTTGGCATACAGTATCGCGGCACGGCGCCGTCGGCTGCGGCGGAAGCGCTGGCTGAAATCGCCGGGCTCTTCGCTGGCGAGGGTGGTCCCTCGCATTGGGACCGCGCGCATCATGTCGATCAGACCGGCCACACGAACATTGTCTCGGTGGCTTATTGGGACGATATCGTGCGTTTCGACGCCTGGTTTGCGTCGGCGCGCGAGGCCTGGACCGGAAAGCGCCGCGAAGGGATCGGCACCTTTATCGAGGTGCTGCGCCCCACTGTGGCGCGACACGAGACGTTGTTCTCCTCGCTCGGCAGGCCCGAGGGTGTCGCTGTCATCGCAGAAGGCATGAGTGGCGAGGTGCAGGAGCATGCTTATTGGGGCGGCATGCGCGATCGCATTCCGCTGTCGCAGACCGATCCGATGTCGCCTAACGGTGCTCCCGAGTTGGTCCGCGATAGCGTGCGGCTGCGCGTGAAAGCGAACGACAATCTTTGCCTGATCCGCTCAGGCCAGGACTGGAGCGATACCGAGGCGTCGGAGCGAAAACTCTATCTCGACGATGTCGAGCCGGTATTGCGCGAGGGCATGGATTTCCTGCGCGACGACGGGCTTGCGATCGGCTGCTACGCCAACCGCTACATGCAGGTGCTTTCGGCCGATGGCAAGGCAAGCGAAAAATCCTACGGCCAAAGCTGGTGGAAAAGTCTCGCCGCGCTGGAGCGTTGGGCGGAATCGCACCCGACCCACGTCAAGATCTTTGGTGCGGCGATGAAATACCTCTCGACACTAGGGCCGTCGGCAAAGCTGCGACTCTACCACGAGGTCACGGTGGCGGCCGCCGACGAGCAGTTCTTCGAATATCTGAACTGCCACGCGAAGACCGGGATGCTTGCGGCCGTGGAGACGGTCGGCGCTTAGGCGACGCAGTGGCCGAGCAGCTCCGGATGCGCGGCGCAGATGTGGTGCGCGCCGGCGTCCCTCAGCTCGGCCTCACTGCCATAGCCATAGAGCACGCCGATCGCCGTCATGCCGTTGGTTCGGGCGCCGACCACGTCATGGCTGCGGTCGCCGATCATGATTGCACCGTCCGCTTCGACCCTGGTCTCGTCGAGCGCGTATCGGAGCAGGTCGCGCTTGTCGACGCGCGTGCCGTCGAGCTCGGAGCCGAACACGCGCTCGAAATAGGGTTTCAGGCCAAAATGATCGACGATACGAGTGGCGTAGACCGCGGGCTTGCTGGTCGCGACGAACATGCGCGGTGTCGTGGCGGCCAGCGTCGCCAGCGTGTCCACGATGCCGGCATAGGCCTCGTTCTCGAACAGGCCGATATCGCTGAACCGCTCGCGGTAGAGCAGCAGTGCCTGGTCCGCCAGCGCGTCGGTTCCGGTGAGTTTTTTCAGGCTTGCATGCAGGGGCGGCCCGATGCACCAGGTCAGCTCATCCTCGCCCGGCACTGCGAGGCTTAGCCGCTCCAGGGCATACTGGATCGAACGGGTGATCCCCGGTTTCGGGTTGGTCAGCGTGCCGTCGAGATCGAAGAAGATTGTCGTCATCAGGAACCGGCCCGCGTTGAAACTGCCGGTCCGTTGCTAGTCGGATCGGGCTTCAAGTCAAGAGCCGTCGCGTCATTGCTGCTTCGTCCATTCGACGATCGCGGCGGCATCTGCGCCGGCCTGCGCCTCCCATGCGGCGATCGCGCCTGTTGCGGCTATTCGCAGCGCCGCGACGAGGGATGGCGGTGCCGGCTCGGCGATGTGGACGCCGTTCTCGCGCATGCGTGCGTAATTCTCGGCCGTACGATGGGCCAGCAATGCGAGCTGGCTCTGTTCGGTCTCGGCTGCTGCGGTCAGCACCTCGCGCTGCGTAGGCTCGGGCAGTGCGGCAAACGCCTCGTTACGGACGAAGGCGATCGAGACCGGCATCGCGTAGTTGATGGCCGTGAAATAGGGCAGGAAGTCCCACAGCTTGCGTCCCGCGCCGCCGTCGCCGGAGGTGAGGAACGCATTCAGCCGGTGCTCCCGGAGCCCGGCAAGCGCCGCATCCATCGGCAAGACCTGCGCGTTCGCGCCGGCCGCCGTCATCACCTCGCTGGAGTTGGCATCGTAAGCACGCAGGTCGAGTTTCGGCAGGTCGTCGGCGCCTGCGAGCGCGCGGTCTGACCACAGGCCCGTGGCCGGCCAGATCGTCAGATAGAGCAGCTTGAGGCCGCGTGCTGCGAGAGCTTTCTCGTAGAGGGGCCGTGCGCGCAAATTTGCCGCGCGGGCGATGTCGACCGATTGCACCACGAAGGGCAGGGTCGAGAAGCCCAGCACAGGGTCGAGGCCCGAGAGCGCGCCCGCAAAAGCGTCGCCGCCGGCGATCCGGCCATCCAGTGACGCGCGCGGCATCTCGCCCGAGGTGATCTTCAATTGATTGTCGAAGGCGTTGGTCACGCTCACGAAACCGTTTGTGCGCGCTGCGACGCGATCGGCGAAGGTGGTGAGCCCGATCCCGGATATGTTGTTCTCCGGATATTCGGTGGTCATCTGCCAAGTAACTTGAGAGGTAACTTGGGAGGTAAGTTGGGAGGCGACTTGGGGCGTGACTTGCGCCATGGCCGGCACGGCGCTGAAGAGAAGCGCGGCGAGGGCGAGGATGGTATGGATCCGTCTGGCGGGGGAACGCATTGGGAGAAGCAGGTCAGGCAACATCGATTGCAACTCGTCGAACCATGGCACAGCGCCACGATATGGCAGATCACCTTGTTGCATGCCGCGCAGGCGCCCGCCACCGCGATGCTTGGGCACGGTTGGCGCGAATTGCATCACTCGTCGTCCCAGCATTGCTGATCTTGATGACAGCGGGGGCGGCGGAGGACAGCTCACCCGCAAAGACCGATACTGCAGTCCCCAGCGTCGAGGCGCCGCCGGAGAAGCCGGCGGATGGCCGCGAGAGCGACACGCGGGAGTCGATCTGCCTGATCGTGGAGGCCGCCGCGCGCGATGCCAATCTGCCGCTCGAATTCTTCGCCCGCGTCATTTGGCAGGAGAGCCGCTTCCAGGCCGATGCGGTGGGTCCGACGACGCGCAGTGGCGAGCACGCGCAGGGGATTGCGCAGTTCATGCCGGGCACCGCCAGCGAGCGGGGGCTGCTCAATCCGTTCAATCCGGTTCAGGCGCTGCCGAAATCGGCCGAATTCCTGAACGAGCTGCGTAGTCAGTTCGGCAATCTCGGCCTCGCCGCGGCCGCCTACAATGCCGGTCCGCGACGGGTGCAGGAATGGCTCGCGGGCACCGGTGGCATGCCGGAGCAGACGCGCAACTATGTCTACGCCATCACCGGTGCGAGCGTTGACACATGGGCCAAAGCCGGCAGCACCGGCAAGGGCCCGCCGAGCTCGCCGCCGACGAGTTGCCGCGACCTGATGGCGCTGCTCAAGCGCGCGCCGAACCCGTTCGTGGCCGAGCTCGAGCAGCATGTCGAGCTCGCCGCCGCCAAGATCTGGGGCGTTCAGCTCGCCGCTGGCTTCGACCGCAACAAAGCGCTGGCGATGTATTCGCGCGCCGTCACGCGCCTCAGCGCCGTCATCGGCGACCGCGATCCCAGCCTGCTGAGCTCAGTGGTACGCAGCCGCGGATCGCACGCCTTCTATCAGGTGCGCATCGGCGCCGACACGCGCCCTGAGGCGGATGATCTCTGCAACCGCATCCGGAAGGTGGGTGGGGCGTGTTTTGTGCTGAAGAACAGGGGTGTGAGCGGGTAGGGGGTGCCGTGCGCATGCCAGCCCCGCCGCGAGCTTCCTTGACGTGGCCGTCCGCATTGCCCGTTATTCAGGCACGATTCCTCACCCGCCGGCCCGAGATCCCGTGGCGCTTCCTCCGCTCGATTCACCTCAATGGCAAAGTCCCTGGCGCGCCTTTGCCTGGGGGCTGCACTCGATCACGCAGACGATCCTCACGCTCGTTCTGTTCGCAACCTATCTCGGCATCGGCGCGCTCGCCCATGACAGCCATTTCAGCCTGGTCTGGGCGCTGGCTTCGACGCTATTCGTGGGGGCCGGGCCGGCGCAGATTATCCTGATCACCACGCTCGGCTCGGGCGCGACCATCATCCAGTCGGCGATCGCGGTCACCGTCAGCGCGATCCGGCTGTTTCCGATGGTGGTCTCAGTGCTGCCGCTGATGCGTACGCCGACGACCAGGCGGCGTGAATTGTTCTTCGCCGCCCATCTGACGGCCGTGACGCTATGGGTCGAATGCCATCGCTTCCTGCCGCAGGTACCGCGCGAGCGGCGCATCGCCTTCGTCAACGGACTTGGCTTTGGTCTGGTTTCGGTGTGCCTCACCGCCAACACGGTCGGCTATTTTCTCGCCGCCAACCTGACGCACACGCTGGGCGCCGCGATCCTGCTGCTGACGCCGCTATCGTTTCTGTTCTCGACCGCTCGCAACAGCCGCGAGGTCGCCGACGTGGTTGCGCTGACGCTCGGAATTTTGCTCTATCCGCTGGCCGCGAAGATGAACTCCGGCCTCGACATTCTCGTCAGCGGTGTTGCCGCCGGCACGATCGCCTACGGCGTGCACTGGTGGCGGGAGGTGGGCGCATGAGCGCCGCGCAACTCATCGGCGACTGGCACGCGCTGTTGGTGCTGTTCGTCGCCGGCGTCGTTCCCAACCAGATATGGCGCATGCTCGGCCTGTGGTTCGGCGGCGGCATCGACGAAGGTTCCGAGCTGCTGGTCTGGGTGAGGGCGGTTGCCACTGCCATTCTGGCCGGCGTCATCGCCCAGATCGTGGTCCAGCCGCCGGGCGCATTGGCCAGCGTGCCTGATGGCCTGCGCTACGGCGCTGTCGGCGCCGGCCTCGTCATGTTCCTGCTGACGCGCCGCTCGATCTTTGCGGGGGTTGTCGCCGGTGAAGTCTTCATGCTGGCCGGCAAATGGTGGTTGGGCTAAAACCCTTGCGAACAGCCAAGGAAGTGGAAATATGGTTCGCGAAAACGAACTCCGTGAGGGAGAGGTCGCCATCGAGCTGCCGCCTGCGGAGGATGCCGGCCTCGTCTTCATCGGTCGTATCCGCACGCCCTGGACCTCGCGGCTCGAGACGCCGCGGCAGGGTCGCGCCGACGGCCCGGTGTGCAGGCTCGAGATCTTCGAGCCCTTCGTACCCGCGATCAAGGGCGTCGATTTCTACAGCAATCTCGAAGTGCTTTATTGGCTCGACAAGTCCCGCCGCGACATCGTCCTGCAAAGCCCAAAGAACAACGAGAAGACCCGCGGTACGTTTTCGCTGCGTTCGCCGGTGCGACCCAATCCGATCGGCACCTCGATCGTGAAGCTGGTCGGCATCGAGGGCAGCTCGATCCTCGTGCGCGGCCTCGACTGCCTCGACAACACGCCGCTGATCGACATCAAGCCGGACCGCTGCGAGTTCACGCCATTAGCGGCGCCGCAAGCAGGGGATTTTCAGACGGAGTAGTCCGTCATTCCGGGGCGCGACGAAGTCGCGAGCCCGGAATCCATTCCGCCACCATCTCTGACGCATGATGGATTCCGGGTTCGCGCCAGGATGCGCACCCCGGAATGACGATCAGCTCTTCAGCGCCGCGATCAGCTTGGTCGCGTTCTCTTCCAGCACCTTGACGTCTTCCTTGCGGCTCGCAGGCGGCAGCATCGCGACGCCGTCGTGGCGGGGCATCACGTGCATGTGGAGATGAAACACCACCTGTCCGCCGGCGGGCTCGTTGAATTGCTGCACGGTGATGCCATCTGCCTTGAACGCCTTCATTGCGGCGATTGCGATCTTCTTCGCGCCCCGGGCGACGTGGGCGTAATCGTCCGGTGCGATGTCGAGGATGTTGCGGGCAGGAGCCTTCGGGATCACCAGCGTGTGGCCGGGCACCCGCGGCATGATGTCGAGGAAGGCGAACACGTGCTCGTCCTCATAGACCTTGTGACAGGGCAGCTCGCCGCGCAGGATCTTTGCGAAGATGTTGTTGGTGTCGTAGGCGGTCATGGCGGCGGCTCCCAAGAGCTTTCAAGAACATTGCGCTTAGAATTTCGCGCTTACTGTCACCACCGACGGCAAACCGTCAAGGCGCCTCGTCGATGCCTTTCCGGAACGGGCCAAGCTCGGCGAGCTCGCGGCCGGCCTCCGCAACATAGGCGCGCTCGCGCTTGAGGTAATCGTCGATGGCGCGGCGCAGGCCGGGATCGGCGATGAAATGGGCGGAATGGGTCGTCCGCGGCAGGTAGCCGCGCGCGATCTTGTGCTCGCCTTGCGCGCCGGCTTCGACATTCTTCAAACCGCGTTTGATGGCGAAATCGATTGCCTGGTAGTAGCAGACCTCGAAATGCAGGAAGGGATGATGCTCGACCGCGCCCCAGTTGCGGCCGAACAGCGTGTCCGAGCCGATGAAGTTGATCGCGCCCGCGACCCAGCGGCCGTTGCGGCGGGCCATCACCAGCAGCACGTCCTCGCTCATGGTCTCGCCGATCAGCGAGAAGAACTCGCGCGTGAGGTATGGACGGCCCCATTTGCGAGAGCCGGTCTCCATGTAGAACATGAAGAACGCGTCCCAGGCGTCCTCGGTGATGTCCTTGCCCGTGAGCCAGTGGATGGTGATACCAGAGGCCACCGCATCGCGTCGTTCGCGCTTGATAGACTTGCGGTGGCGTGAGTTCAGCGTCGCCAGGAAATCGTCGAAACTCGCAAAGCCCTCATTGCGCCAGTGAAACTGCTGGTCGGTGCGCTGGAGGAAACCATGCTGGGCAAGCAGCTGCCACTCCGCCTCGCGGGCGAAGGTGACGTGCACCGAGGAGGCCTTGCTGACGCCGCACAGCGCAATCAGGCCGCTGGCTAACGCCTCGGTGATCCGCTCGCGGTCGACGCCGTCACGGACCAGGAGCCGCGGCCCCGTCGCCGGCGTGAAGGGAACAGAGACCTGCAGCTTCGGGTAATAGCGCCCGCCCGCGCGCTCATAGGCGTCCGCCCAACCGCGGTCGAAAACGTATTCGCCCTGGCTGTGTGATTTCAGATAGCAGGGCACGACGCCGACGACGCGTCCGCCAATCTTGGCGACGAGATGCCGCGGACCCCAGCCGGTGCGGATCGTAGCCGAACCCGATTTCTCAGCAGCGGAAAGAAACGCATGCGAGACGAAGGGGTTATAGGCGGGCTTTAAGAAGCCGAGGGAATCGTCTGGGACCCCGGACGAGGTTCCCAAGCCATGCCCGTTGCAGATCTTGCCTGGATTGGCGCAAGCGTCCCAATCCTCCGGCGAGACTTCGCCAATGGACGGTACCGCCTCCAGCGTGATTTCGGATGATGCCATTGCTCCCAAGATCGTGCATTGCAGCAGCGACTTCAAGGGCGGGGAACATCAAGCTTACGGCACGAAGCCTTCGAAGATCATCTGGTCGGCATATTGCCCGACTCGCGTCCGCTGCTCGCCCGTGCGCACGGTCCAGCCGAGCAGGACGCAGCCAAACACGTTGCGGGCGATCCAGGGGGCGGGGGCCGGCAGGTGATCGACCTTGAAGGCGATGAAATGCGGCTGGGTCTGGAAGCCGTGGCGGAGGTACAGCATGCTGTCGCGCTGGGCTTGCGTCAGGTAGGCCCAGTACTCGTCCTCATAGCTCCGCTGCGCGACGATGCCGCGCGGACGGGACGGCAGCAGCTCGCGCAGCGCCAGCACCTGGTCGGGATCGAAGGACATGCCGACCGCTTGTCCCTGATAAGACGCCAGCACCTCGGCCATCCGCTTCACCAGCTTGCGGTCGCCGTCGAAATGGCTCTTTACCTCAATCACCAGCGGCACGCGGCCGGCGACCATGGCGCAGAGGTCGCCGAGCGACATCATCCGCTCGGGCGTATCCCTGAACGTGATGGCCTTCAGCTCGGCCGCGGTCTTCGCGACCACCGGGCCGGTGGCGTCGGTGAGGCGGCCGAGGGCGTGGTCGTGGTGCACCATGGCTTCGCCGTCAGCCGAGAGCTGGATGTCGACCTCGATCGAGAAATTGCCGGCAATCGCGGCTTGCACCGCGCCCGGCATGTTCTCAACGATGCCACGCGAAATGTCATGCAGGCCGCGATGGGCGACCGGCCGCGCTGTCAGCCAATCCGGAGCACGCACGATGCTGACCTCAGGCGACCTCGAACACGCCTTCGACTTCGACGGCCGCATCCGCGGGCAGCGAGGCGACGCCGACGGTGGTGCGGGCATGGCGGCCCTTGTCGCCGAAGGCCGCGACCATCAGGTCGGAGGCGCCGTTGAGCACCTTCGGCCCGTCCAGGAAGTCGGGCGCCGAGTTGATGAAGCCGCCGAGGCGCACCACGCGCACGACCTTGTCGAGGTCGCCGAGCGCGGCCTTGACCTGCGCGAGCAGGTTGACGGCGCAGCCGCGCGCGGCCGCAGCACCGTCCTCGATCGAGACGCCGGCGCCGAGCTTGCCCTTGGCGATCAGCTTGCCGGCGGGATCGAAGCAGACCTGGCCCGAGACGAACAGCAGATTGCCGGTGCGCACGAACGGCACGTAATTGGCCACGGGGGTGGGGGCCTCGTGCAGCTTGATGCCCTGTTCCGCCAGTTTCTGCTCGACCGTGCCCGCCATGTCCTGACCTCGATGTCTGAAAACTCATCCGCTCCGGCGCGTCTCGTGACCGCCGGGCGCGCCCTGTTTCGCCCATCAAGCCGCCACATGCAAGCAAGCCGATCGGGCGGACGAACGCTGCGGCAGACTGCATTTTCCCAAGGCAGGTCAGGAGGTTCAACGGAGAGGCGCAACTTTACGTGAAACCGCCGCAGTTGCGACGCAATGGAACGGTCATTAAAGTGTCGAATCTGCGCGTCCCCAGGGAACAGACATGGTGCACCTTTTCCGGACTTCACTCGGTGTGATGGCGCTCGCCGCGGCCACGCTCGGCGCCGGTGCCCATGCCGCGAATGGTCCGTTCCTCCCGCATCAGGCGCTTTACGATCTGAGCCTGGTCAAATCGCGCTCCAACTCCATCAACAGCGCGCGCGGCCGCATCCTCTACAATTTCGCCGGCAGCGCTTGCGAAGGCTACACCTCCGAATTCCGCCAGGTCTCCGAGCTCGACAGCGGCGAGGGCAAGATCACGCTCAGTGACCTCCGCTCCAATTCCTGGGAGGACGCCACCGGCAAAAGCTACCGCTTCAAGATCGAGACGCGGATGAACGAGACCGAGGCCGGCCTCGTCGACGGCTCGGCGGAGCGCGATGGCGACCACATCAACGTCAAGCTGAAATTGCCGGCGCCGAAGAATTTCACCCTGGACGGCAAGATCGTGTTCCCGACCGAGCAGATCCAGCGCATCATTGCGGCCGCCAAGGACGGCAAGTCGCTGCTCGAGCTCTCCGTCTATGACGGCTCCGACGACGGCCAGAAGGTCTACAATACGCTGACCGTGATCGGTCAGCCGATCGCGGCCGACCGCGCCGCTGCGCCCGATCCGTCGACATCGGACGAGCACATGAAATCGCAAAAGCGCTGGCCGGTCACCGTCAGCTATTTCGATCGCGAGGCCCAGCAGAAGGAAGGCGAGCAGACGCCGGTCTACGCCATGTCGTTCGAGCTCTACGAGAACGGCGTCTCCCGCCAGCTCGTGCTCGACTACAACGACTTCGTCATTTCCGGTGCGATGGGCAAGTTCGACGTCAAGGACAGCAAGCCCTGCAATTGAGGGGCGAGGCTAGCTCTCGACACAGTCTCCGGCTACGCTCCCTCCCAACCATAAAACTCCGGGAGCCAGCCTCATGCCCAAGCTCGATCATCTCCGCCCCAGCGGCCTGCATCACAATCCCGCTTATTCCCACGTCGTCACCGCCTCCGGCGCGCGCACCATCTACATCTCCGGCCAGGTGTCGGTGGACGAGGAGGGGCGGATCGTCGGCGAGGGCGATATCGCCGCGCAGACCACGCAGGTGATGCAGAACCTCGGCCATGCGCTGAAGGCGGCCGGCGCCACCTACGCCAACATCGTCAAGATCACGACCTTCGTCGTCGGCTATAAGCCGGAGCTGCGCCCGATCATCGGCAAAGCCCGTTCGGTCTTCTTCGAAGGCATGGAGCCGCCGGCCTCGACCCTCGTCGGCGTCTCCGCGCTCGCCGCGCCGGAATGGCTGATCGAGATCGAGGCGATTGCGGTGGCGGATTGAGTGCACTGCCCGGGCGGTCTCAGGCTGAGGAAGAGCGGAGCGATAGGCGGGGCTGCGCGCCCTCCTTTCTGAACCGCGCCGGCGCATGGTCTCGCAAAGAGTGAAAAACAACCCCATGCACAGTAGAAGCGGTGGTGTGGAAGGACACGATGCCCGTCCGATCAAGCCATTGCGGTGTCGAGCAAACCAGCTTGAGACGGGCAGGGAGCGCGGCCTCTGAGGCGAGGGGCGGTCTTCGAAAAACGATGGCAGACGATGCCCATTGGGCAACGCGCGGAAATTGCGCGGGAATCGCGGATTCAGGTCTAACCCAAGTTTCGTATTTAGCGAATTCAATTTGACGCGTCGGGCAAAACAGTGGCACTATGCCATCGTGGCCCTCGACGACAGCGGCAACAGCCAGTCGCCACGACGCACGACGTCTCGGCTTTCGGAATCTGACGAACGAGCGATCCTCATTTTCATGCTGAACCAGATACTTCGTGATTGCAGGCCAATTGAAGCGATAGTCCGGTACCGTCACCGCAATTGTCGTGTCTCACTTCAGGGGTGCAGTCCAGTGCACTCAATTGTTGCTGCCAAGCCTCGTCCCGACGGGATCAAAGCTGGCAAAATACGTCAGATTTTTGCTCGATTGCCCAAAGTACAAACGATCTCAACTCTTCGATGCTTTTTCTCAATTCTGGGCCCGATATGGAAAACTCTAGATCCCGTCCATCTGGGGTCCAACCATAAACTACCTTTTGAGAGTACGTTGGATCTCTAAGGTAATTATCTCTGAGCTTATCAAGCTCTCTCAAAACGACAGGCGCATCGCTCAATGACAAGGTATCATCTTCATATTGCCCAAAATTGCTTCCCAGTTCGACATTGATAGCGTCCCAGAATTTTATATGGAATAGCCATTCCGAAGTCTCAGCACGAAGTGACAAGCTTCCCTTGGGGGCGTCTGCCTCGCAATTCAACAATTGAAAATAGGAGGGATGCATAGTCTATCAATCTGTATTGTTGAAGTGAGTTAGCGCGCGCCGTACCTCTGGTGGCACACCAGTCTGCGTCGAACCCGATGGTTTCACAAGCGGGACGTTCGCCGGTATCGCATTGCCATATTGATCTGTGTATCGAAGTGCCCCCGTAACGTTCGTATTCTCGACCCGAAAATAATTCCCTGCGTTGTCATAAACAACCTGCAACCCAGTTTCAGGATTTGCGTAAATCGTTTTACCAGAGGCGGTTATTACGGTGACAGTGCACTAATTACCCATCTCGTCCACCGACGGCTTGGGCCCGCGCTTGGCTGGCTTGAAGACACGACCGGTCTGGCGTTCGATGCGGGCGAGAAAGCGGTTGTCGCCAAGCGGCCGGCCGATGCTCTCTGCGGAGCGCAGTGCGTCGAACAGATCGGCTTCGGGTTCGGTTGCGAGCAGGTCGGAAAACTCGGGGAAACGATTGCGGATCGGCGCCAGCGCCGTCACGCCGTCATCCTTGCCGCGCAAATGCGCGCGCGTGCTCGACCAGCGCCAATCCTGGGCCCGCTGCACCAGGCGCGCCCGCACCGGGTTGAGCGACACGTAGCGCAGCGCCGCCGCCAGATGCCGTTCATCCATCACGACGGCACCGAAGCGGCCCTGCCAGAAATGTCCGGTACGCTTGCGTCGCGCCTGGATGGTGCCGGCATAGCTGCGATGAACGCGCGCAAGCGCGTGACGCAGCCCGTCGGGGTCGGACGGCACCAGAATGAGGTGCACGTGGTTGGGCATCAGGCACCAGGCCCACACCTCGACGCCGGCGGCTTTGCAATTTGCCGCGAGCAGGTCGCGATACAGCGCGTAGTCGCCGTCCTCGAAGAACGTGCGGGCGCGACCGTTGCCGCGCTGGGTGACATGGTGGGGGTGGCCGGGAATGACGACACGAGCAAGACGAGCCATGTCGCATCATGACCGTGAAAGCGGCGAGTGTCAATTTAGTGCACTGTCACCGTAATACCGCCGCCAGATGCCGTTCATCCATCACGACGGCACCGAAGCGGCCCTGCCAGAAATGTCCGGTACGCTTGCGTCGCGCCTGGATGGTGCCGGCATAGCTGCGATGAACGCGCGCAAGCGCGTGACGCAGCCCGTCGGGGTCGGACGGCACCAGAATGAGGTGCACGTGGTTGGGCATCAGGCACCAGGCCCACACCTCGACGCCGGCGGCTTTGCAATTTGCCGCGAGCATGTCGCGATACAGCGCGTAGTCGCCGTCCTCGAAGAACGTGCGGGCGCGACCGTTGCCGCGCTGGGTGACATGGTGGGGGTGGCCGGGAATGACGACACGAGCAAGACGAGCCATGCCGCATCATGACCGTGAAAGCGGCGAGTGTCAATTTAGTGCACTGTCACCGTAATTTCGTAATTTCCACTGTCACCGTAATTTCCGGCCGGCTAATGGGTGTCACCGTAATACCCGAAACATCGCCGGGCTACTCATGGCCGTCACGGCGATAAGCGAGATGCGCGTCATACCAGTCTATGCCATGGCGCCGGGCGTAGGCTTGGCTTAGCTGGCCAACGTTGAGTTCCAGTTTGTCGATTGCTGCTCCTAACTCGCGCATTCGCCCAAGATACGCGTCAGTATCGCCGCGAGGCGCGCTTTCCAGACTGGCCTGCTTCAAGAATGGTACAATCGGCTGTGCGCCGACGGCCGTTAGAGCCTCGCACATCGTGTTCAGGCTCAGGTCTCTCATCCCTATGACACTGAGCAGCGTATCGAGGCCACCATTTGTGAAGTAACCGTGGAAAGTATTGGCATAAAAGACGACTTCTTGCTCTTCGGTCCATTCATCTGATGGATAGCTTACAAGGGGTTTCTCTGCGGCAAGGTTGGGCGTTGACACCCCGTCCCTTGCTCCTTGTTCCTTGGCTTCAATAGCCTCCTCACGAGCAATGTCCCGCTTTCCGATTACATAAAGGATGATTAGAAAAGCGACCACGCCCGCAGCAATCATCCACCACATCTGATCCTCCTTGTTCGCGTAAGGCGGAATGTAGCTCGGTACCGTTTACGAATTGATGCGGCCCTGGCACCGGCTTTGACTTGGTGCCTCGATCACCTTTGAAAGTCGTCCAGCGCGTAGGATGGGTTGAGCTCTTGCGAAACCCATCGCACTTGTTTTCGTGATAACGTCGCACCATGACCGCGTACCGTCGCAACGTCGTTCCGGGTGGATGCTTCTTCTTCACCGTCAATCTGGCGGAGAGCGGTGATCGGGAAGAGATGGGTTTCGCAAGGGCTCAACCCATCCTACTCAGCTATGGGTGCTTCGCCTCTGATATTTCCCGCAGAATGGTCATCGCTTCATCGGCTCGATCTACGGGCACAAAGAGATGGTCGTGATGGAACGCCGAAACCGCGTTCACGCTGATGCCGGCCTTGGCCAGGCGCGCGGTGATCGCCGCTAGAAATCCCACGGCATCGAGCGCGGAGTGGACGGTCAGGGTGATCAGGCGGGAGGGGAATGCGTAAGACAATCCTGCCGCTTCGGCGTCTTCACGCCGGATCACCAGCGCCATCCCTTCCTGCTCGCGGAACGTCAGCAGCGGATTGAGTGCTGCGGAAATGGGGGCGTTCGGCGGGATCGTGCAGAATACGAAAGTGCCGGGCTGGAGCTCCGGCTTCATGTTGCTCAGAAGCGCGTCGAGATCGCGTTCGCCTGTCACGGTGCCAGCCTCCAGATCGGTAAGATCGCTTGAGCCTCTGCGAAGCCATACCTTTGTATATCCCCGCTAATCCTTTTCATGCGCTGAGCTTTACGCCAGTACAATTGAGCGGCGGCGGGAGATTCTGACAAGTTGAGTCCACTCGGGTCACTGCGAGGAAGCTCACATGAACGTCGTCATTCGAAAGCTCAACGGCTTGTGGCACCTCGTCGTCGGGTCTTGTCAGATCCGGACTCCGTTTCTGGAGACACAGGATCGGCAGTTGGTCGTTCAGTATGCCAGGCGCGCCTACCCGGGAGCGCGGATCTTCGAACGCGACTGACTTGGGCAGGCCGCCATCACTCCTGCGCCTTCTCCGGCCCGTCATACGCGATGCCGCGGATCACCGCGGCATTGCCGAATTTCTTGCGCAGGCTGTCGACCGCGCGCTCGGCATGCGCGGCGCGGCGGTCGAGCATGTCGGTGTCGTCGGCGGGGGAGCCGTCGCGCAGCGCGCTGACGCCGGCGCCCATCAGGCGGAAGGCGGTGCCGTCGATCTCCTTGGCCAGCATCTCGCGGCAGATCGAGAAGATTTTGGCGGCAAGCTGGGTCGGGGCTGCGATCGACTGCGAGCGGGTGCGCTGGCGGAAATCGGCGGTCTTCAGCTTCAGCGTGACGGTCGAGCCCGCGAGCTCGCTGCTCTTGAGCCGCGACGAGGTCTTCTCGCAGAGCCGCCACAGGATCTTCTCCAGCGATGCGAAATCGCGGATGTCGGTCTCGAAGGTGGTTTCGCTCGAAATCGTCTTGGCGCCGCGGTCGGCCTCGACGCGGCGGTCGTCGATGCCGCGCGCCAGCCGCCACAGCCGGCGGCCGTCGCTCGGAAACTGCCGCATCAACTCGATCTCGTCGGCCTTTTGCAGGTCGGCGATGAGGCGGAAGCCGCGCTGCATCAGCCGTTCTTGTGTCGCAGGTCCGACGCCGAAGATGAAGCCGACCGGCTTTTCCGCCAGCATGGTGCGCGCTTCCTCCTGGTCGAGCACCGCAAAGCCGCGCGGCTTGTCGAGATCGGAGGCGATCTTCGCCAAAAACTTGTTGCAGGACAGGCCGACCGACACGGTGATGCCGATGTCGCGCTCGATGTTGCGGGCAAAGCGCGCCAGCACCTTTGCCGGGATCATGCGGTGCACACGCTCGGTGCCGGAGAGATCGAGAAAGGCCTCGTCGATCGAGAGCGGCTCGACCAGCGGCGTCAGCGCCTGCATGGCCTGCCGCACCTCGCGCCCGACTCGGACATACTTCGCCATGTCGGGCCGGATCACGGTCGCGTGCGGGCAGGCTTCGAGCGCCCTATACATCGGCATCGCCGAGCGGACACCATAGGTGCGGGCGATGTAGCAGGCGGCCGAGACCACGCCACGCTTGCCGCCGCCGATGATGACGGGCTTGTCGGCGATCCCAGGATTGTCGCGCTTCTCGACCGTCGCATAGAAAGCGTCGCAGTCGATATGGGCGATAGTGAGCCCAGCGAGCGCACGGTGGCGGACAAGGCGAGGGGAGCCGCAGGCGGAACAGCGCCGCCCGCCCAAATCTTGTACGCTGACGTCCAGATCGGCCAGACAATCCCGGCAGAAGCAGCGGGGCCCGGCCGGATCGGGGGTGGTCACGGCACGTCGCGCTCCCAGGTCCGGTCGCCGAGCGCATCGCCCAGCACCTGCCGCGCCGCGGCAACGTTGATCGGATGCAGGTCCGAGGCCTTGGCAAAAGCCTTCACGGTGTCGTCATCGCGCAGCACGAAATCGAGCACGCTAAGCAGGAAATTGGGGTCCGAGGCGGCGTTCCGGAGCGTCTCCGGGCCGACCCCTGTCTCAGCCAGGAACAGGCCCAGCCGCTCGGGCTCGCCGGCCACGAAGGAGAGCGCCTGAATCGCAACGATTTCAGCGACTTCGCGGGGGTTGTGAACAGGCTTTTTCACGGGCCCGGTTTGCCTTTCCGTTAACTTTCGGTGTCTACTTTGGACTATGCCCGAGTCTTGCGCGTGAGTCTTGGGACTGAGTCTCGGCGTTGAGTCTTGCGGCCCCAGGCAAGCAACCGGAAACCACGTCGCGGAAAGTGGCCCCTCGGGCTTAACGAAACTCAAGCGAATCTGAGGCTAGTTTGAATCCAGTTTTCGAAGCGCCGGAAAGCGGCGCCTGAGGCGTCAGATGCACCGGTCTTCAGGACCAAACAGGAGGGCGGGATGGCTAAGACCGTCCTGATCGTGGAAGACAACGAGCTCAACATGAAGCTCTTCCGCGACCTGTTGGAGGCGCACGGTTACCAGACCTCCGGCACCAGCAACGGCTACGAGGCGCTCGACCTCGTGCGCAAGATGCGGCCCGACCTGGTGCTGATGGATATCCAATTGCCGCAGGTCTCCGGCCTCGAGGTGACGCGCTGGATCAAGGACGATCCGGAACTGCGCGCCATTCCCGTCGTCGCGGTCACGGCGTTCGCGATGAAGGGCGACGAAGAGCGCATCCGCGAGGGCGGCTGCGAGGCCTATTTGTCCAAGCCGATCTCGGTCGGCAAATTCATTGAGACGGTCCGGCGTTTTATCGGATAGGAAGTGAGTGCAAAGTGTCCGCGCGTATCCTGGTGGTCGATGACGTTCCTGCCAACGTCAAGCTGTTAGAGGCCCGCCTTTCCGCCGAATATTTCGACGTGATGACCGCCTCGAACGGCACCGAGGCGCTGGCGCTGGCCCGCCGCGCCGAATGCGACATAATCCTGCTCGACGTGATGATGCCCGACATGGACGGTTTCGAAGTCTGCCGCCGGCTGAAGACCGACCCGGCGACGCACCACATTCCCGTCGTGATGGTCACCGCGCTCGACAGTCCCTCCGACCGCAACCGTGGCCTGGAGGCCGGTGCCGATGATTTCCTGACAAAGCCGGTCTCCGACGTCGTGCTGATCGCGCGCGTGCGCTCGCTGACGCGGCTGAAGATGATGACCGATGAGCTGCGCATGCGCGCCATCACCTCGCTCGAGATCGGCATGCAGGCACCGGAGCGGACCGCGGTGGCCGATACCGGCAAGGGCGGCCGCATCCTCCTGGTCGACGACCGCGAGTCCTCCTATGAGCGGCTGGCGACGATCCTCGCTGCCGAGCACACGGTCGACGTCGAGCCCAACCCGACCGAAGCGCTGTTTCACGCCGCCGAGGGCAATTACGATCTCCTGATCGTCTCGCTCGACCTGAACAATTTCGACGGCTTGCGGCTCTGTAGCCAGGCGCGCTCGCTGGAGCGCACCCGGCACGTGCCGATCCTGGCGATTGCGGAGGCCGAAAATTCCACGCGGCTGCTGCGCGGCCTCGAGATCGGCGTCAACGACTATCTGCTGCGCCCGATCGACAAGACCGAGCTGCTGGCGCGCGCCCGCACGCAAATTCGCCGCCGCCGCTACACCGACCATCTGCGCGACAATGTGCAGAACTCGATCGAGATGGCGATCACCGACGCGCTCACCGGCCTGCACAATCGCCGCTACATGGAGAGCCATCTGGCAACGCTCGCCGAGCAGGCCTCGACCCGCGGCAAGCCGCTCGCGCTGATGATCCTCGACATCGACTATTTCAAGTCGATCAACGACAATTACGGCCACGACGCCGGCGACGACGTCTTGCGCGAGTTCGCCGTGCGCGTGCGCAAGTCGATCCGCGGCATCGATCTGGCCTGCCGTTACGGCGGCGAGGAGTTCGTGATCGTGATGCCGGAGACCGATCTGCATGTCGCAGGCATGGTCGCCGAACGCCTGCGCCGCTCGATCGCAGGCGAACCGTTCGCCGTCCACAAGGGCACCAAGCGCATCGAGGTTACGATCTCGATCGGGCTCACCACGCTGGAGCAGAAGGGCGAGGCAGTGGCCGACGTCCTCAAGCGCGCCGACACGGCGCTGTATCGTGCCAAGCACGACGGGCGCAATCGGGTGGTGTCGCAGGCGGCGTGAGGCCCGGCTACAAGCCACCAACTCAGCTGTCATCCCGGCGAAGGCCGGGACCCATAACCCCAGGGAGGGGTTTTGGAGCGAGCTGGTCACTCCGAGCCTTTGCCAAACAACTTCCTGTGGCTATGGATCCCGGATCTGCGCTCCGCTTCGCTGCGCTTGTCCGGGATAACAGTTATGATTGCGGTGAGCGCTTGCCCTTCACCGGCTTCGCTGCACCACCATCCACATCCACGCCCGCGTTCCGCAACAGCACCTTTGCCGCTTCCTTCGCCGCGCGGGCCATCGCGGGATCGTCACGTACGAGGTCCTGCGCGATCGAGCCGTCGACCAGGAGCACGAGCTGCGTTGCGAGCGCGTCGGCGTCGGCAACGCCGAGCTCGGTCAGCCGCTCGCGAAACCAGACGCGGCGGCTTTCCTTGAAGGCGATGGCGATCTTCTTCACCGCGCGGTCGGTCGGCCCCAGCTCGGCCACCGCATTCACGAACGGGCAGCCGCGAAAATCCTTGGCCGCAAAGCGCCGCTCCAGCGAATCGAAGGTGCCGAGAATCTGCTCGGCCGGCGGCTTGTCGGAGGGGCGGGCGTGGACGAAACGGCGCTCCAGATACGCCGCGATCAGCGCATCCTTCGAAGGGAAGTGGTTGTAGAGCGTGCGCTTGGAGATGCCGATCTCGGCCGCGATGGTGTCGACGCCGATGGCGCGAATGCCTTGCAGATAGAACAGCTTGTCGGCGGTCTCGAGGATCCGCTCTTTCATCGTCTGTGGGGCGGGCGGGGGAGCCATGCGGCGACAAACATCCTCTTCGCTTGACAGCGCCCGCTACCTATAGCCTAAGTACACAGGTCTGTGTAACCAAAATCAACCGATGTTGCAGATGCCGGCGCGCGCCGAGTGCCCATGAGGGAGAACAAAAATGCCCCTGTTGCAGGTCCTGCGCCCGACCTTGCCGATCCTGATCGGCGCCTCGATCATGCTGACGCTGAGCATGGGGCTGCGGCAGAGTCTCGGCATTTTCATGCAGCCACTGACGCATGACATTCATCTCTCAATCTCGGATTTCACGCTGGCGCTGGCCGTGCAAAACCTCGCCTGGGGGTTCCTGCAGCCGCTCGCCGGCGCAATGACGGTGCGCTACGGCTTCCGCCCCATCATGATTGTCGGCGCGCTGATGTATATCGTCGGTCTCATTCTGATGGCGACGGCGGGCGGCCTCGTCAGCATCATGATCGGCGCGGGCGTGCTGATCGGCACCTCGCTCGCCTGCACCGCGGCGGCGATCGCGATGTCGGTGGCGGCGCGCGCGGTCCCGGCGACAGTGCGCTCCACCGTGCTCGGCATCGTCTCCGGCGCAGGCTCGCTCGGTGCGTTGTTGTCCGCACCGATCGGGCAGATGCTGAACGAGGGCTTTGGCTGGCGCATCGGGCTTGCCGGCTTCGTCGTGATGTCATTGCTGATGATCCCCGCTGCCTGGTATGCCGGCCGCGTCGACGCCATCCCGCTGCCGAAGCCGGCTGCCGATGACATCGGCGATGCCACGGCCGCGTCGGTGACGAAGGCGGCGTTCGGCAACGCCGCCTTCGTGGTGATGACCTGCGCTTATCTCGTCTGCGGCATGCAGCTCGTGTTCCTCACCACGCATCTGCCGTCCTATCTCGCCATCTGCGGCCTCGATCCGATGCTGAGCGCGCAGACGCTCGGCATGATCGGCGGCTTCAACGTGCTGGGCTCGCTGTTCTTCGGCTGGGCCGGCCAGCGCTGGAACAAGCTGGCGCTGCTCGGCACGATCTACATCCTGCGCTCGCTCGCGCTCGCCTGGTATTTCACGCTGCCGGCAACGCCGTTCTCGACGCTCTTGTTCGGCGCCATCATGGGCTTTCTCTGGATGGGCGTCGGCCCGCTGGTCGCGGGCGCCGTCGCCGAGATGTTCGGCCTGCGCTGGCAGGCCATGATCCAGGGCCTCGCCTTCATGAGCCACCAGATCGGCAGCTTCCTCGGCGCCTACGGTGGAGGGGTGATCTATGACGCGCTCGGCTCCTACAACATGGCCTGGCGCATCGGCGTCGCGCTGGGTCTCGCCGGCGGCATCATCCAGGTCGCGTTTGCCTTGATCCGGCCGGCACAGCCGCCGGCGCCGGTGCTGCGGACGGCGTAGCCGGGGCGGGGATCATGCAGGTGCGAGGATGACCGGTCGCTGACGATTCAAAGTCAAAGCGATCGGCAATCGCAATGACGACGACGTCCCTGCAAGCTGTATTCGGGTTCGACTTCGCATGAAGCGAAGGTCATGATTGCATGACATGTAAGAGGTGCTGACACACAAAACACCCGACGCGACGTGAACCTGCGCTCTCGCTTCGAGACGAAAATTGATGGGGGCTCCCACCATGCAATTTCAAATCACGTCTCATTAGCAGAGGAGTAGGCAATGTTTATTCAGCGACACCTGCTTTCATGTTCCGTGACTGTCCTCGCTGCACTGCTTGCCGGTCCCGCCATGGCGGACTGTGGATCTCTACCCAATCTATCGCAGCTTCGAACCGCTCTGGTCGGTTCTATTACACCGGCAAATGGCCTGAACGGCGGGCTTGGCTTTCACATGTGGGGCACCATCGTCGACCGCGATGGTACGGTTTGTGCGGTTGCATTCTCCGGCAGCCAATTCACCGCTCAATGGCTTGGCAGCCGCGTGATTTCCGCGCAGAAGGCAAATACTGCGAATGATTTCAGCCTCGGCCATAACGCCACGCCCGGCGGCAGCCTGTTCCCAGCCGGCCTTGCATTGTCGACGGCCAATCTGTTCTCGGCCGTTCAACCTGGCGGCAGCCTCTACGGACTGCAGCACAGCAACCCGGTGGACACTGGCGTTGCCTATGGCAATCAATCGTTCTTCGGGGGCGTCACGCCAGCAAGCTTCGGTCCGGCACCGGTCAACAGCCTGGCGTTCGGTACCAACCTTGATCCGATGGTCGGCAAGCGAATTGGTGGTGTGAACGTATTCGGCGGCGGCCTGGCACTCTACAAGGCCGGACAGAGGGTGGGTGGTCTGGGTGTCAGCGGCGACACCTCGTGTACCGATCATATGGTGGCGTGGCGGACTCGCAATGCACTCGGGTTCGACGAGTTTCAGGGGGTTCAGGGAGTCGCCGATGCGGGCCATCCTGACAATATCATCTTCGACATCACGGCGAATGCCGACGGCACCGGCGGGACCGGACAGGCTCCGAATGGTCAAGGCGGCGTCGGCCAAAGCGCTGGCGGCTTCGGCCATCCCAAATGCCTCAACAATCCGACCCCTTCAGCCGTGGCAGGTCTCCCGGCTGTGAAATGACGCCGATGCGCTCGGAGAAAGGTGCGTTATTTCTCCGAGCGCATTGCTGCTCAAGCCTCGTCAATTGTCTGTTTGCAGAGATCAAACAGCCAGATCCTCCGTTCAAGGAAGCAGGCATGGGTCAGCAGGAATGCGGCGCACGGGCAGGAACGCAGCCTGATCCTGCCTCGTCCGCCACGCGGCGAGCTGCTGCTCAAGCTCGGCGCGAACGTCGACCACCACGCTGGCCCAGTCGCCTCGCTTGGGTTGCCTGAACAGCCGCATGGATCGATACCACGGACTGTCGCCGCGATTGAGCAGCCAGCGCCAGTCCGGGTTGAAGGGCACCATCGTCCAGACCGGAGCGCCGAGCGCGCCGGCGAGGTGGGCGGCGCTGGTGTCGACCGAGATCACGAGATCGAGACATGAGATCAGCGCAGCCGTCTCGCTGAAATCCGTCAGATGTTGTGTGAGGTCGACGATGTCACGGCGTTCGCCGAGGAAGGCGCGGTCCTGATCGCGGGCACCTTTCTGCAAGGAGACGAACTGGACATCGAGGTCCAGCAGAGGCGCAAACGTGCTCAGCCCCATCGAGCGGTTGTGGTCGTTCTTGTGATCGGGATTGCCGGCCCAGACCAGGCCGACACGGAAGCGATCGTGAGGACCAAGCCGGTCGTCCCACGCCGTCACGCGCCCCGCTGGCGGCGCGGGGAGGTAGCCTTGCGCGAGCGGGACAGTATCGAGCTGTGTCCTGAACGCTAACGGCAGGGTGCCGAGAGGGCAGTGCAGGTCGAACGCCGGCGTGGACGATCGGCCGACGCACTCTGCGACCCCGGTGATGCCGCCCAGCAACTGCTGGATCGGAGGCTCGACCTCCAGGATGACCTTGGCTCCGAGCCCGGCCACCATGGGCGCGTAGCGGGCGAACTGGATCGCGTCACCCAGCCCCTCATCGGAGTGGAGCAGGATGGTCTTGCCGTTAAGCGGCTGATCGCCACGCCAAAGGGCTTGCGAAAAGTTGCGATCGACCAGACCGACGGATGGTAGTCGCCAACGCGCCTCGCGCGCCAGCCAACCGCGCTCGAAGTCGCCGGTCAGGAGCTGAAGCGTCGCCAGATAGAACAGCGTCTGCGCATCGTTGGGAACGGCCGCGAGCGACCTGTGAAGCGTGGCGAATGCTTCATCCAGCAATTGCAGATGCAACAGGACCACGGCCTTGTTGTTGAGCACGGCATGAAAATCCGGCCGCAGCGCCAGGGCCCGATCGAAGCAGGCAAAGGCCTGCTCCAGCCGGCCAAACCGCCAATGCAGCAGGCCGAGATTGTTGTGCGTCTCCGCAAGGCTCGGATCCAGCGCGATGGATTTTTCGTAGTCGGCCTGCGCGTCCTCGAAGCGGTTCACGGCCGAGAGGCAAACGGCGCGCATCTGATACAGGGCAGCCGAAGGATTCAGCGTCTCGGCGATATCGAAGCAATTTATGGCGTCGGCATGCCGGCCGAGCTCGAGCAGCAGCATGCCGCAATTTTGCGCGGCCTCCCAATAGTGCGGATTGAGTGTCAGGGCTTGCTGCAAGTGCAGCGCAGCCTCGTCCTTGTGCCCGAGCTGCCAAAGCAGGTTGCCGAGGTGATTCCAGAGGCCGGCATCTTCAGGCCTGAGGCTCAAGGCGTGGCTGTAGTGTTGTCGTGCGTCCCCAAGTCGACCCTGCCGTTCCAGCACCGTGGCGAGGCTGAGGAGATACTCGGCCTTCGGTGCCAGCCGGACGGCGCGGCCGATCCATTCCACGGCGGCGTCGGGCTGCTGCGCGTGAAAGCAAAGCACGCCCAACAGGTGAAGAGCATCCGGGTGCTGTTCATCCAGCGTCAGTGCCTGCCGGCAATACAGCTCGGCCTCGGCAATTCGTCCCGATTGAAAATGCGCAAAGCCCGCCTGGCAGAGCGCAGCCGGCGAGGTCTTTCCGGATTGTTTGGCCGCCGCGGCCCGGCGCTCTCTGCGATTCATGGATGGTTAGAGCGGTGAAAGTCGTATCCACCCCGCAATTGCAGGCTGCGAGGCCATTCAGTCTAACCACGCCAGGATTTCGCGAGGCTGATGGCTCCGTATCGCCCAGGCTGCCGCGCGTATCGGACCGGGAGAGGGGCAGTGCTCTCTACCCGCACTCCGTCATTGCGAGCGCAGCGAAGCGATCCAGACTGTTGCCGCGGTGGGATTCTGAATTGTTTCGCTGCGCTCGCAATGACGGTGTGGAGAGAGAATGGCGCCTCAACTCAAACGAAAACGGGGCCCGAAAGGGCCCCGCAAAACTCTTCAACGCTTCGCCGATCTTACTTGATCTTGGCTTCCTTGAATTCGACGTGCTTGCGCGCGACCGGATCGTACTTCTTCTTGACCAGCTTGTCGGTCATGGTGCGCGAATTCTTCTTGGCGACGTAGTAGAAGCCGGTGTCGGCCGAGGACACGAGCTTGACCTTGATGGTGACCGCTTTGGCCATGTTCAGAACCTCAGGAATGAAGGGAATCTGGAGCCGGCCAAACGGCCCGCGTTGGCCGGCAACCTAGCCAGAAACCGCCTGATGTCAAGGTTTCGAAGCGTTTTCGAGCGAAGTGGGCACCGGTTCGCGTCAAGAAAACGCGTCAAAAACAATAACCTAGAGCCCCGATCCGGGCTCTAGGGCGGAAAACCACTCAAATCGGGCCCATTAGACCTCGAAGAAGCGGTTTTTCGGTCGGGGAAGGCCCAGATTCTCTCTCAAAGTGGCCCCTTCATACTCTTTCCGGAAAATCCCCCGCCGCTGCAGCTCCGGGACGACCTTGTCGACGAAATCGTCGAGGCCTGCGGGCAGGAACGGGAACATGATGTTGAAGCCGTCCGAGCCGCGCCCGACCAGCCATTCCTCCATCTGGTCGGCGATGGTCTTGGCGGTGCCGACGAAGGACAGCCCGCCGTAACCGCCGACGCGCTGGGCGAGCTGGCGCACGGTGAGCTTGTCGCGCCTGGCAAGATCGACCATGCGCTGCCGGCCGCTCTTGCTGGCGTTGGTCTCCGGAATCTCCGGCAGATGGCCGTCCGGATCGAAGCCGGAGGCGTCGGTGCCGAGGATGACCGAGAGCGAGGCGATGGCGCTGTCGTAATGCACGCGGCTGTCGAGCAGGGCGCGCTTCTCCTTGGCCTCGTCGACGCTGTCGCCGACCACGACGAAGGCACCGGGGAGGATCTTGAGGTGTTCGGGATCGCGGCCGATCTTCTCCATGCGGCCCTTGATGTCGGCGTAGAGCTTTTGCCCATCGGCGAGGCTGCCGCCGCCGGTGAAGACGGCTTCCGCGGTCTCGGCCGCGAGCTGCTTGCCGTCTTCAGACGCGCCGGCCTGCACGATCACCGGCCAGCCCTGCACGGGACGGGCGATGTTGAGGGGGCCGCGCACCCTCAGATACTTGCCGTTGTGGTCGAGCACATGCATCTTCGACGGCTCGAAGAACAAGCCGCTCTCGACGTCGCGCACGAAGGCGTCGTCGGCAAAGGAATCCCACAGGCCGGTGACGACGTCGTAGAATTCGCGGGCGCGCTTGTAGCGCTCGGCGTGCTCCATGTGGTCGTCGAGACCGAAATTCAGCGCCGCATCCGGGTTCGAGGTGGTGACGATGTTCCAGCCCGCACGGCCGCCGCTGAGATGGTCGAGCGAGGCGAAGCGGCGGGCGACGTGATAGGGCTCGTCGAACGTGGTCGAGCCGGTTGCGATCAGGCCGATGCGCTCGGTGACCGCGGAGAGGGCAGACAGCAGCGTGAACGGCTCGAACGAGGTCACGGTGTGGCTGCGCTTGAGCGCATTGACCGGCATGTTCAGCACGGCGAGGTGATCCGCCATGAAGAAGGCATCGAACTTGCCGGCCTCGAGCTTCTGGATCAGCTGCTTGATGTGGCCAAAGTTGAAATTGGCGTCAGGCCAGGCCCCGGGATAGCGCCAGGCGCCGGTGTGGATGCTGATCGGGCGCATGAATGCGCCAAGCTTGAGTTGCCGTTGTGCCATCGCGCCCTGGTCCGTTCTTGATGTCGTTCGGGAAGACATAGGGACGCGGGGGAGCTCTGCCATTGGTGGAGGCGGGAAGAATCTTTTGTTTTTTGATGCGTCCTCAGCACGTTCTCGTTATTCCGGTGCGACGCGGAGCGGCGAGCCCGCAATCCATAACCACGATCGTGAGTATGGATTCCGGGCTCGCGCTAAGAGGCGCGCCCCGGAATGACGGTGGAGGGAGCGGGCCCCCATCGAACCAATCCACCGGTAGGCCCGACCAAGCCATGACCTCCTGAGGAGACTTCAATGGCAGGCGCAATGACCGTAGACGGCGGCATCGTCCGGATCGACCGACCGATGCCGTGGGTCGGCCGGCTGCTGTCGCTGCCGCTGCTGGCGGCGAGCGGCTATCTGTTGTGGAATGTCGCGCTCGGCCTGCGCCAGGATTTTTCCGGCTTCGGCAGGCTGGCCGACGATCTCGTGCCGGTGCTGGTATTCACGGGCCTCGGGCTGCTCATCGGTATCCCCGGCGTGATCCTGCTCACCTTCCGCTATTTCGTCGTGCTCAACGAGACGCTGCGCCAGATCGTCATCACCAGGCAGTTCGGGCCGCTGAACATTCGCAAGCAGCGCGATCTTGCCGACTATCACTTCATCAGCATCACCGACGATTACGATCCCGAGCTGACGACCTACGACGTCAATCTGTGCGGCAGCAAGGGCACCGAGCCGATCACGCTGTCGAGCTTCACGAAGCGCGAAGATGCCAACCAACTCGCAAACGAGCTCGGGCAAGCGCTGAAACTTCCCGCGCGCGACTATGTCGGCACCGAGCCGGACGCGGATGCACCGGACGCCGCGCGCTAGGCGTGCGCCGTGAATCGATGATGTCTGGTTGGCCAGCCCCTAATAGCAATTCAGCAGCAGGTAGTGCGCGAGCTCCGAGTAGAGCCATAAGCGGAACATTCAGGTACAGTACAAACGGGTTAAATGGATACCGTTATTCTGTCGAAGGACTTTTGATCCCGTATGTTCGGTTGACGACAATAAAGGGAAAAACGTGTGCCGGCCGTTGCCGCTCGCCTCTCGCTAATGACACTCAAATTGCCGTCAAGAACGGCGAATACACATCGATCAAAAGGCGATGTCTCTGTTTCAAAACAAACAAATGCGGCTTCCCCTTTTGAGTTCGTTTCGCCGATGAAGCTGTTCATTTCATAACTACTAGTTCGTCGATCGTAGTCCAGCATGGGCAAAAATCCGCGCAAACCGTCGGCGTGCTCTACGGAGCTGATAACAATTGATCGATAAATTGCCTCGCAAATGTGGTCCCAGTCATCGTAAGCGTTCGGCTCTTTCCAAGCCATGCGCGCACGCTCTGCGACAGGAATTAGCGCTCGCAGCGAATCTCCGAACAGAACGATCAACTCATCAACCGTTGTTTCCCACTTCGACATCTTACTCATCCTAGACGAAGACGATGGTCTGGACCAATACAGTTCTGACCGGTCTCCGCTACGGGTTAGCAATTGAAGCAGCGATCTCGCGGCATCAGGCCCGGTCAACATTCAGAACCTGACACTTCTTCAGAAAGCGGCGAGGCCGAATCCATCGTGCCACGGTGATTGCAGAAACATGGATTCCGGGCTCGCGCCAAGTGGCGCGCCCCGGAATGACGGCCTAGCTCAAAATATCCTTCTGCATCTTGCCGCCGTAGAAATGGAAGAACGGCACCGGCGCGTCGTGGCGAAGCGGGCCGGTGGCAAGGCGCATGTCGAGCTCGTTGAGCACGTTGCGCGTCATCGGATGCAGGTCGGCGAGCGGCTTTGAGCCGAGCTCGACCCAGACCAGCTCGACCAGCTCCGCATCGGCATGGATCACGCCCTCGACATGATGGGTGATCGCTGACGCATCTGCCGTGAAGAAGCGCGTGTCGAAGCGCTTGACGCGGCCTGGCGGGGTGATCGCGCGCGCGATCAGGAACAGGCTGGAGGGATCAGGCAAAAGGCCTGCATCCGCGAACGGCTTCCAGGGGCCTTCGAGCTTCGCCTTGCCCTCACTCTTGCATCCGAGGCAGAGGCCGGTTTCCTCGCAGGCCTCGCGGATCGCGGCAATCGCCAGCGATTTGGCGCGCGAGGCCGGCGTCTTCGGACTGCCCTTGGCGAGATTGGCCTCTAGCTCCGCGGTGATGGGGGCCGCGACCGGCACGCGATAATCGTCCTTGTCAACGCGCCCGCCGGGAAAGACGAACTTGCCGGGCATGAACACCACCTTGTCGTGGCGCTTGCCGACCAGCACTTTTGGAACGGCGCCGCTGCGATCGACCAGGATCAGTGTCGCCGCATCCCGCGGACGAAAATACGGATGGTGATCGGCTTCCTTTTCCTCGTGGACTTTTGCCTTTTCGGCTGTGTGCGCCGTATCGCTCATATCCTCACCAAGACTGTTCTTGCTTATTGTGCTTACACAGGCGGAATACCATCCGGCGGGTTCTCGTCAAACCCGTGCATGCGCAGAGCCCATTGCAAGCCGACCACAGCTCCTTTTACCGGCTGCAATAGTCCGAGGGACGCGAAGAAGGTGAAGGGCAGGTAGGCGGCGAAGCTGAGCCAGATCGGCGTGGTGTAGTTGGTCTCGATCCAGAGGATCGAGGGGACCACGATGTGGCCGACGATGACGATCACGAGATAGGCGGGCAGATCGTCGGCGCGATGCGGCGTGAAGTCGAGGTCGCAGACCGCGCAATTGTCCGCCGTCTTCAGGAAGGCGCGAAACAGCTTGCCCTGGCCGCAGCGCGGGCAGCGGCCGCGAAAACCGCGCTTCATCGCGGCCCAGACGTCGCGCTTCTCGACGAGGCCTGTCTCGCGCGTCCAGATCTTTGGGGCCGTGCTCATCGTCACCATGCCTTGCCCTTCTTGCCTTTGCCCTTGTTTTTTCCTTTGCCCTTCTTCGCCTTGCCAGGCTTTTGCTTTGGCGGCTTGCGTTTTCTCTCCGGGCTGCGTCCGGGATGGGCCTTGAGCGAAGGGCGGCGCTGCGGACCGGGTTGCCTGCGGTCGCGCGGCGCGGTCTCGCTGGATGACGACAGCAGCTCGAAACGCAACGCGCCTGCGATCGGAGCCGCTTCGATCAGACGGACGTCAACGACGTCGCCGAGCTGGTACATGGTGCGGCTGCGGGTGCCGACGAGAGCGTGGCGGCTCTCGTCATAGTTGAAATATTCCGTTCCGAGGGATCGGATCGGGATCAATCCATCGGCGCCGGTCTCGCTGAGCTTGACGAACAGGCCCGCGCGGGTGACGCCGGAGACGCGGCCCTGAAAGCTCGCGCCGATGCGGTCGGCGAGGTGATGAGCGATCAGGCGGTCGACGGTCTCGCGCTCGGCCTTCATCGCGCGCCGCTCGGTCAGCGAAATATGGGCGGCGACTTCGCCAAGGGTCTCCGGCGTTTCGCTGTCGGGCAGGGCGCCTTCGCCGAGCCCGAGTGCGCGGACCAGTGCACGGTGCACGACGAGGTCGGCATAACGGCGGATCGGCGAGGTGAAATGCGCGTAGCGGCGCAGGTTCAGGCCGAAATGACCGTAATTCTCCGAGGAATATTCGGCCTGCGCCTGGGCGCGCAGCACCACCTCGCTCACCAGCGGGTAATAGTCGTGGCCTTCGAGCTGGGCCAGCACGCGGTTGAACAAGGTGGGGCGCAGCGCGCCGGACTTGGTGAAGGGAACGTCGAGCGTCTCCAGGAATTCCGAGAGCGCGTGGACCTTCTCCAGCGTCGGCTCGTCATGCACGCGGTAGATCAGCGGCAGCGATTTCTTCTCCAGCATCTCGGCGGCCGCGACGTTGGCGAGGATCATGAACTCCTCGATCAGCTTGTGCGCATCGAGCCTTTCAGGGACGACGACGCGATCGACCGTGCCGTCGCTCTTCAAGAGGATCTTGCGCTCGGGCAGATCGAGATTGAGCGGATCGCGCTCGTCGCGCGCGCGCTTGGCGCAGGCATAGGCGGCGTAGAGCGGCTTCAGGATCGGATCGAGCAGGGGACCGGTGGTGTCGTCAGGCCGTCCGTCGATCGCGGCCTGCGCCTGCGCGTAGCTGAGCTTGGCCGCCGAGCGCATCAGGATGCGATGGAACGTATGCGAGCGCTTGCGGCCGTCGGGGCCGAGCACCATCCGCACTGCGAGTGCGCCGCGCGGTTCGCCCGGCACCAGCGAGCAGAGATTGTTGGAGATGCGCTCGGGCAGCATCGGCACGACGCGGTCGGGGAAATAGACCGAGTTGCCGCGGTCGAGCGCGGCGCGGTCGAGCGCGGTGCCCGGCCGGACGTAAAAACTCACATCCGCAATGGCGACATCGACGATGAAGCCGCCTCTGTTGTTGGGATCGGGATCGGCTTGCGCATGCACCGCGTCGTCGTGATCCTTGGCGTCAGGCGGATCGATGGTGACGAGGGGCACGTCGCGCCAATCTTCACGTCCCTTCAGATTCGCCGGCTCCGCCGCTTCCGCCTCGCGCTCTGCGGCAGAGGAGAATTGCAGGGGGATGTCGTGCGCGTAGATCGCGATCAGGCTGATCGCCTTCTCCGACTTGACCGAGCCGAGCTTCTCCTTGACCCGGCCGGACGCCAGCCCAAAGCTGCGGGTGCGGACGATGTCGACGCTGACGAGATCGCCGTCCTGCGCGCCCTTCGTGTCGGCCGCGGCGATGTTCAGCTCGCGGTCGGCGGATTTCTTGTCGACCGGGACCAGCCGTCCGCCGCCTTCGGGAAGGCTGCGGAAGACGCCGAGGATGCGACTCTTGGTCTTGTCGAAGACCTTGATGATGTGGCCGCGATAGGCCGGGCCTTCGCTCTCCTCCGAGCGCTCGACCCGCAGCAGCGCGCGGTCGCCGACGCCGGCGGCGGTGCCGGGCCTCGGCCGGCGCGGGATCTCGATGAGGATCTTTGGCGGCTCGCCGCTCTCGACCTCGTCCCATTCGCTGGGGGAGGCGATCAGCTCGCCATCGGCGTCGCGGCCAGTAATGTCGGCGACCAGCGTCGGCGGCAGGTTGTCCGGCTCCGAGACCGTGTGGCGTTTCTTCTTGATGGTGCCGTCGTCGGCGAGCTCGCGCAGGAGGCGCTTGAGCTCAATGCGGTCGGCGTTCTTCAGGCCGAACTCGCGCGCGATGTCGCGGGTTCCGACCTTTCCTGGATGTGCCTTGATGAAGGCGACGATGGCTTGCCTGTCGGGAAAGCCACGGTCATTCTTGCGTTTCACTTAACCTCTAATTGGTGCCGGCACTCTTCTTGGCCGGAGCTTTGGCTGCGCCACCTGACTTGGTCGCCGACGTCTTGACTGCTGAAGTCTTGGCCGTCGACGCCACGCCCGCGCGCGCCTTGCTGGTGGATTCTGATTTGGTCTTGGCCGCTTTCTTCGCGGCCGGCTTCTTCTTCGGCGCGGCGTCGTCGCCATCCGCGGCCTTTGCAGTTTTCTTGGCCTTGGCCGGCTTCGCCGCCTTCTTCGGCTTCTTGCCGCCGCCCTTGGCCGCGCGCTCATCGATCAGCGCGATTGCCTGTGCAATCGTGACCGAGTCCTTCTCGAACTCGGCCGGGATGGTGGCATTGACGCCGCCTGCGGTGACATAGGCACCATAACGGCCGCTCTTCACGGTGACGGTGCCGAGCGTCGGATGATCGCCGAGCGCCTTGCCGGGATCGGCACCGAAGCGGCGGCTCGGGCCCTTCGCAACCTTCTCGGCAATCAGCGTCACGGCGCGGTTGAGGCCGATGTCGAAGACCTCGTCGCCGGCTTCCAGGCTGGCATAGGTCTTCTCGTGCTTCACGAACGGCCCGAAGCGGCCGAGGCCGGCGGTGATCGGCTGGCCGGTCTCCGGATGCTTGCCGATCTCGCGCGGCAGCGACAGCAGCTTGAGCGCAAGCTCGAGCTCGATATCGCCGGGTGAGGTGCCCTTCGGGATGCCCGCGCGCTTCGGCTTCTCGCCTTCCTCATAGTCTTTCTGCTCGCCGAGCTGGATATAGGGGCCGAAGCGGCCGGCCTTGACCCAGACATCGCGACCGGTCTCGGGATCCTGGCCGAGCGAACGGTCGCCGGTGGTCTCGCTGTCGGCGGCGAGCTGACGGGTGTAGCGGCACTCCGGATAGTTCGAGCAGCCGACGAAGGCGCCGAACTTGCCGGCCTTGAGATTCAGCCGGCCGTTGCCGCAGCTCGGGCACTGCCTGATGTCGCCGCCATCCGCGCGCGGCGGATAGATGTGCTGCCCCAGCATCTCGTCGAGCACGTCCAGGACCTGCGCGACGCGCAGATCCTTGATCTCGTCGACGGCGCCGATGAAGCCGGTCCAGAAATCCTTCAGCACCTGCTGCCAGGAAATCTCGTTGTTGGAGATGCGGTCGAGCTGCTCCTCCAGATTGGCCGTGAAATCGTATTCGACGTAGCGGTTGAAGAAGCTTTCGAGGAACGCGACCACGACGCGGCCCTTGTCCTCGCCGTGAAGGCGCTTCTTCTCCAGCTTGACGTAGCCGCGGTCCTTCAGCACCTGGAGGATCGAGGCATAGGTCGAGGGCCGGCCGATGCCGAGCTCTTCCATGCGCTTGACGAGCGAGGCTTCCGAGAAGCGCGGCGGCGGCTCGGTGAAATGCTGGGTGACGGAGAGCGAGTCGCGCTTGATCGCCTCGCCCTGGCTCATCGCGGGCAGGCGGCGGGAATCCTCGTCTTCCTCGTCGTCGCGACCTTCCTGGTAGAGGGTCAGGAAACCGTCGAACTTGACGACCTGGCCGGTCGCGCGCAGCTCCAGCGTGCGGCCGCCGGCCTTCGCCGTAATGTCGACGGTGGTGCGCTCGAGCTCGGCCGATTCCATCTGGCTCGCGATGGTGCGCTTCCAGATCAGCTCATAGAGCCGCGCCTGGTCGGCATCGAGCTTGCGGCTCATGCTGTCGGGGCGGCGTGACATGTCGGTCGGGCGGATGGCTTCGTGCGCTTCCTGGGCGTTCTTGGCCTTGGCCTGGTACTGGCGCGGGGCATCCGGCACGTAGGCGTTGCCGTAATCCTCGCCGATCACCTTGCGCGCCTGGGTGATCGCCTCGGGGGCGATCTGCACACCGTCGGTACGCATATAAGTAATGAGTCCGGTGGTCTCGCCGCCGATGTCGATGCCTTCATAGAGGCGCTGCGCGATCCGCATCGTGTGCGCCGGCGCAAAGCCGTATTTGCGGCTGGCTTCCTGCTGCAAGGTCGATGTCGTGAAGGGCGCCTGCGGATTGCGGCGCGCCGGCTTGGCATCGACCGCCGTGACCGCGTAGGTCGCAAGCTCCAGGGCCTTCTTGAAGTCTTCGGCCTCAGCGCCGGTTCCGATGTCGAGCCGCTGGATCTTCTTGCCGTCGGCACCGACGAGGCGCGCCTCGAAGGCATCGCCGCGCGGCGTCAGCAGCGTCGCGACCAGCGACCAATATTCGCGCGGCACAAACTTCTCGATCTCGAGCTCGCGGTCGCAGACCAGACGCAGGGCCACTGACTGCACGCGGCCGGCCGAGCGCGCTCCCGGCAGCTTGCGCCACAGCACGGGGGAGAGGGTGAAGCCGACCAGATAGTCCAGCGCACGGCGCGCCATATAGGCGTCGACCAGCGCACCGTCGATCTCGCGCGGATGCTTCATCGCGTCCGTGACGGCCTGCTTGGTGATGGCGTTGAACACCACGCGCTCGATCTTCTGATCCTTCAGCGCGCGCTTCTCTTTCATCACCTCCAGCACGTGCCAGGAGATGGCTTCGCCCTCGCGATCAGGGTCGGTCGCCAGAATCAGGCGGTCGGCGCCCTTCAAGGATTTGGCGATATCGTTGAGCCGACCGGCCGCCTTGGGGTCGACCTCCCAGATCATCTTGAAATTGGCCTCGGGATCGACGGAACCGTTCTTTGCCGGCAAGTCGCGGACATGGCCGAACGAGGCCAGAACCTCATAGGACGAGCCCAAATACTTGTTGATCGTCTTGGCTTTCGCCGGCGACTCCACAATGACGATATTCATGTAGTTCCAGTAACTTACGGGAAAATCTTGGGCCGATTTCTTCTAGATTCGGGTCGACCGTTTCGTCCCGAACATGGGTGGTGAGGCGGGTCCTGTCAAATCGAAGGGTGTTGAAAGCCCGCGGAATGGGAAAAGTTTCATATCGAGAAAGTTGCGAAATACCACCTTGGAGTTGTGGCCGGTGTGGGCGTAATGTTTCCGCGGGGCATGGATTCGGGTGGGGCTGGTGGCAAAGCCAGGGAAGAAACGGGCGCGCGCCGCAATAGGCGTGCGGGGAGGCTCGCGTAACGAGGAACCGGGGGAGGGCGGGGTCGATGAAGCCGTGGCCTTCATCGCCGAGCAGGCGGGCGCATTGCGCAAGCTTGCCGAGCGGCACAAGCTCGATGTGCTGCATTATCTCTTAGGAATGACCAAGCTCGAAGCCGACGAGCACCTGCGGCTGCGCAGCAAGCGCAAGCTGTCGTGAGGGGTGGGCGAGAATAGGGCCGCCGTAATGACAGGCGCGCTAGCCGTTGCGTCCAGCCAACTTCGCCAATCGCTGGCCGAGATATTCTGCGGTGCTGACGTCGCTCTGAGGCAAGTCGCTGTCGACCAAATGTGTCGCCAAGCCAAGCTGGCTGCCCAGGCGATTGCGGCCACTTGGATCCTCTCCACCCGGAATATCCAACCCGCACCAGAGCATCCCGTGCTGAGCAGCCAGGATCGTAAGGTAGCTCAAAGTGTGGAGCTGATCGCCAGCTGCGCAGGCGCCGGTCGTAAATCCCGCTGCGATCTTGTTGGCCCATCGCTGCTGGCTCCATCGATCACTTGAAGCGTCTGCGAAGGCTTTGAACTGAGCAGATGGTCCGCCCATGTAAGTCGGGGTCCCAAATGCAACAGCGCCGGCGCGGTCAATCGTCTCCAATAACCTCTCGTTCTGGAATCGGCCTGACACGATGTCGTCGCCTAAAATGCGACAGAGCGCGACCTCCACCATGCGATCCGCTCCGCGCGCGACCGCATGGGCCAGCTTCTCGGTGGTGCCGGAGATCGAAAAATAGACGATGGCGAGCAACGGCATGGCGGCAACACTTTGGTTGTTGAGCCATCTTTGACGCCGTCTGTACTTTCTACAAGTCCCTCACATGTCACGCCGACCGCCGCCGCGACGCTGGCCGCGGCTTCAGCATGGTGTCGGCCGGGCTAAGCAGGCGACCGTCTTCCGCACGCATTTCGAGCTTCTTGACCGGGCGGCCTTTCGCGCGATCCACCAGGATGGTCGCGATCTGCTCGGGGTGCTCATCGAACTCCTCGCTCCATTGCCGGAGCGCCACCAGGATCGGGTAGACGCCGCGGCCCTTCGGCGTCAGCACATATTCCTGGTAGGCGCTGCCGTCGGAGGCGGGGGCCAGCGCCAGGATGCCGTGGTCGACCATCGAGCGCAGCCGCACGGACAGGATGTTCTTGGCCATGCCGAGCTTGCTCTGAAACTCGCCGAAGCGGCGCAGGCCGAACAGCGCTTCGCGGATGATCAGGAGCGACCACCAGTCGCCGATCGCCTCCAGCGATCGCGCGATTGGGCAGCCGTCGCCCTCAAAGCTCGTTCGTTTCACCATCGTCCTGGTCCTGTCGCGTTCGCCCGGTTTCGGCGCCGATCACGCGCTTGTGTGGTTGCATCATAAAACCATATGCCCTAGACGGCAACATAGTTTCATAATGCAACCACTGGAGACGAGCATGAGGCTTCGAGGCAAGACGGCGCTGATTACCGGCGGCAACAGCGGCATTGGACTGGCGACCGCAAAGCTGTTCGTGGCCGAGGGGGCGAAGGTGATCATTACCGGGCGCAACAAGGACACGCTGGGGGCCGCCGCGAAGGAGCTTGGTTCGAATGCGATCGCATTTGCCGCGGACGCGACCGACATTGCCGCGACGGAAGCTGCGATCAAGAAGGGCACCGAGAAGTTCGGCAAGCTCGACATCGTTTTTGCCAATGCCGGCATCCCCGGCAGCACACCGCTCGGCTCGGCAACGCTTGAGACCTTCGAGAAGGTGATCAGCACCAATCTCACCGGCGTGTTCTTCACCGTGCAGTCCGCGCTGCCTTATCTCAACGACAATTCCTCGATCATCCTCAACGGCTCGGTGATCTCCGTGCTCGGCATTCCCGGTTACTCGGCTTATGGCGCGGCGAAGGCCGGCGTGCGGGCGATGGCGCGGATCATGGCGTCGGAACTGTCGCCGCGCGGCATCCGCGTCAACGTGGTCGCGCCCGGCGCGATCCGCACGCCGATCTGGGGCGCTGCGATCGCGACGCCCGAAGCGGAGAAGGCGTTCGAGAAGCGCATCGGACTGTCGACGCCGCTCGGCCGGATTGGTGAACCCGATCACATTTCGAAGACGGTGTTGTTTCTCGCCTCCGACGATGCCGGGCACATCCAGGGACAGGAGATCTTCGTCGACGGCGGCGCGGTGGCCTCGCCGAGTGGCGCGCCGATCTATCGCGGTTGATCAAGTGATCTGAAAATTGAATCGGCCGGCGCTGAAGGAAGCAGTTGCGCCGACCGGTTCCCGCATCCTGCGAGCTGTATTTCTCGAACCTTGCGTGGCGCGTTGAACCTTCGCGCGCGTTGCAAAGACACTTCTACGGGCAGGGGGTCAAAAGACTCGTTTTCAAAAAGGAGTCCGTTATGCCGAAAGCAGCCCGCATTGTTTCACCGATTTCAGCACCGCGTATTTACACCGAACGCTCCGCAGTTCCCGCCAAGCACTCCGACATATCCGAGTTCATCGGGGTTGCCATCTTCTCCGGCATCGGCCTGCTCATGTCGCTCGTTGCCGTGATCCTGGGCATCCAGGGCTCCTGGTTTTAGCTTTGTCGGTCTTTCAGCCGCCGCCGGAATCCGGCAGCGGCTGTCGTCGAGCCTTAAGCTGCGCGCAGGCTGATGGCGGCCTGAAGTGCGCCCGCGAGCGCCTTCTCGCGATGCTCCGGACCGACCTGAATGCCGTCGGCGACGATGAATTCCGGATTCGTGATGCCCATGAAGGCGAACACGCCGCGCAAATAGGTTTCGAGGTGTTCGAGCGAGGCGGCCGGCGTGCCTGGGCCGTAATAGCCGCCGCGCGAAATCGCGAAGATCACGCGCTTGCCGCCAACAAGGCCCTCCGGGCCGTTCGTGCCATATTTGAATGTCTTCCCCGCCGCCATCACGCGATCAATCCAGGCCTTGAGCTGGCTCGGGATCGTGAAATTGTACATGGGCGCGCCAATCACGACGGTGTCGGCTTCGAGGAACTCGTTCAGCACGGCTGCGCTCGCCGCGAGATCGGATGCGAGTTCCGCAGGCGCCGGCGCACCCTGGGCGGCCGCAAGGTGCGAGCCGGACAGATGGGCGAGCGGCGTCTGGGTCAGGTCGCGATAGACGAGCTCGAGCGACGGGGTCGCCTGGCGCAGGCGCGCGACGATGGCAGCGGAAACCTGCCTGGAGACGGAGTGGGGGCCGAGCACGCTGGAGTCGATATGGAGGAGTTTCATTGGGGTCACCTATGGTATAGATTTGTAACCCGCACTACATGAGTGACTGTCGAAAGCCCCGCAAGAACGCACTTTTTTGAGCCATGAGCACATTATTGAAACCTGCGCACACCGATTTGCCTGCCGCGCCAAGGCAAAATCAAAGGCAGAATCAAAGGCCAAACCAAGGGCCAGATCCGATGCCGGATCCCAATCATGCAGACTGCCGCGGGGTGGCATCCGTGCTGTCCCGCGTCGGCGACAAATGGAGCGTGTTCGTCATCATGATGCTCAGCGACGGGCCAAAGCGCTTCAATGAGCTGAAGCGCATGATCAACGGCATCTCGCAGCGGATGCTGACCCTGACGCTACGCGGCCTCGAGCGCGACGGTCTCGTCACGCGCACGATCTTTCCGACCATTCCGCCGCGCGTGGACTATGAGCTGACCGATCTCGGGCGCGGGTTGTCGCAGCCGGTCGAGGCGCTCGGCAAATGGGCGAAGGAGCATCTGGTGCAGATCGAGGCGGCGCGCACCCACTTCGATCAGCGTAATGCGTAGCGCTTTCGAGCGAAGTGGAGACCGGTTCGCGCCAAGAAAACGCGTCAAAACGGTTAGATCAGCGACACCAATCCGCCGCCGTGACGCTCGAGCTTTCCGGCAAGCTCGAGCTCCAGCAGCACCGTGCGCACGATCGCAGGCGAGGCGCCGGACATTCGCACGAGATCGTCGATCGAGATGGGAGCAGGGCCGAGCAGGCCCGTGATCTGGTCGCGATCATGCCCTTGCGGATCGTTCTCGAACGGCTCGCTGTCGGGCTCGCTCATCGGATGCATCAGCGGCCGCTCCATGATCGGCGCGACGGCATTGATGATGTCGGACGCTTCGGTGACGAGCGTTGCGCCCTGCTTGATCAGGTCGTTGGTGCCGGCCGCGCGCGGATCGAGCGGCGAGCCGGGGACCGCGAACACCTCGCGGCCCTGTTCGGCCGCCATGCGTGCGGTGATCAGCGATCCCGAGCGGTGCGCGGCCTCCACCACGACCACGCCGAGCGCGGCGCCGGAGATCAGCCGGTTGCGGCGAGGGAAGTCGCGGGCGCGCGGCTCGTGGCCGAGCGGCATCTCCGAGATCGCCGCGCCCGCGTGATTGAGGATCGCGGCGAGCAAATCGCCGTGTTCGGGCGGATAGATGCAGTCGTGACCGCCGGCGAGCACCGCGACCGTGCCGCTTTCGACGCTGGTGCGATGCGCCGCCTGGTCGACGCCACGGGCGAGCCCCGAGATGATGATGAAGCCGGCT
This sequence comes from Bradyrhizobium sp. T-1, assembly GCF_053592855.1. Classification (NCBI taxonomy): domain Bacteria; kingdom Pseudomonadati; phylum Pseudomonadota; class Alphaproteobacteria; order Hyphomicrobiales; family Nitrobacteraceae; genus Bradyrhizobium; species Bradyrhizobium sp. T-1. Next base: position 3,702,049 of record NZ_CM132115.1, read on the forward strand.
TCGCCGAGTTCGCGTGCGAGCAGGCCGGCGAACTTCAAGCCGGCGCCGGAGGCATTGCGCGAGCCGACGATGGCGATCATCGGACGCATCAGCGTTGCGTTGTCACCGCGCACGGCGAGCAGCGGCGGGGCATCGTCGATCATCGCCAGCCGTGCCGGATAGCCGTCCTCGCCGGGCGCAAGCCAGGCAATGCCGAACCTGCGGCTCGCGGCGAGCTCGGCCTTCGCCTCGTCCGCGCTGCAGATGCGGCCGGATCGCGCCGCACCACCACGGCGTGCCAGATCAGGCAGCCGCTCCAGCGCGGCGCGTGCCGTGCCGAAATGATCGACCAGCGAGCGGAAAGTGCGCGGCCCGACATTGTCGGAGCGGATCAGCCGCAGGCGCTCGATCCGCTCTGGCTCGGTCAGCTCCACACTGGGATTGATGGCGTCCACGGCGTCTCCTTATGGGCGCAGCATGGAACAACCTGAGGGCGTATGGAAGGGGTGGACCCGGCTGCGACACCCGAATAAATGGATGGTGACCAATCGGATTGATTTTTGAGGCATTGGGATGCGTGTCGCACTGGTCGAGATTTTCGCCGACACCACGAACGCGGCGGTGATGCGACACCCGGGACGGCATTTTCCCGGCATGCTGATCCAGGGCGATACTCTCCACTCGCTCTGTTGCATGGCAGATGATGCCTGTTCGGCTCTCGACCGTTCGTCGGAAGCGTATGAGAATGCTAACGAGCTCAGAAACCGGCTTTGGTCGTACCTCAATCACTACAAGTCCGTCCTGGATGAGCACGGCTTGCCTCTGCCGTTCAGCGACCGCGGCACCTTCACGTAGGAATTCCCATGATCTCACTCGCCAACCTCCAGCGCCGCATCGAGAGCGGGGAGCTTTCGCCTGATGCCGCCCTCGCGCAGTCGCATGCGGCGATCGAGGCCAAGGAGAAGGACGTCCGCGCCTTCGTCCGGTACGACAAATCGGCAAAGGCGCAAGCTTCTGGGCCGCTGCGCGGCATCGCGGTCGGCATCAAGGACATCATCGATACCGCCGATTTTCCGACCGAGATGGGGTCGGAGATCTATCGCGGCTGGCAGCCGCGCTCGGACGCGCCTGTCGTGATGATGCTGAGGCGGGCCGGCGCTACCATCATCGGCAAGACCACGACCACCGCGTTCGCCTCGCGCGATCCGACGGCGACGCTCAATCCGCATAATCCCGGTCATACGCCGGGCGGCTCGTCCTCGGGCTCGGCCGCAGCCGTCGGTGCCGGCATGATCCCGCTGGCGCTGGGCACCCAGACCGGCGGCTCGGTGATCCGGCCGGCCGCTTATTGCGGCGGTGCCGCGATCAAACCGTCGTTCCGCATGCTGCCGACAGTCGGCGTGAAGTGCTATTCGTGGGCGCTCGACACGGTCGGCCTGTTCGGATCGCGTGCGGAGGATCTTGCGCGCGGGCTGTTGGCGATGACCGGCCGCACTGAATTCTCCGGCATCGCGCCGGCGAAGTCGCCGCGCATCGGCGTGATCAGGCAGGAATTTGCCGAGGCCGCAGAGCCGGCGGCTGAGGAGGGCTTGCAAGCCGCGATCAAGGCGGCCGAGAAGGCCGGTGCCAGCGTGCAGACCATCGATCTGTCCGAGGCGGTAAAGGAAGCGTGGCGTATCCATCCGATCATCCAGGACTTTGAGGCGCATCGTGCGCTCGCCTGGGAGTTTGATCAGCATCACGACGAGATCGCGCCGATGCTGCGCGCCAGCCTCGATGAGACCGTCGGACTGACGCCGAAGGAATACGACGATGCACGCCGGATCGCCCGCCGCGGCCGTCGCGAACTCGGCGAATTGTTCGAGGGCATCGACGTGCTGCTGACCTATTCGGCGCCGGGCACCGCGCCGGCCAAGGAGCTCGCCTCGACCGGTTCGCCCCGCTACAACCGGCTGTGGACGCTGATGGGCAATCCTTGCGTCAACGTGCCCGTGATGAAGGTCGGTGGCCTGCCGATCGGCGTGCAGGTGATCGCGCGCTTCGGCAACGATCCGGGCGCGCTCGCCGCCGCATGGTTCCTGGAGAATGCGCTGGCGAAATCAGGCTAGCGTGGGCTCGGTCGAGAGCGTGCGCACCGGCTGCGAGGCGCCGGCGCTCGCGCCTTGCCCGAGCCAACGTGCGGCGGCCTCGCGGCCGCTCCGGTGCAGTGTGCGAATGAAGCCGCGGCCGAGATCGGTCGATGAGCGCTGCGCAAGTCCGTCAACGGAGTCCTCGGCCGCGATCCTGGAGAGCCGCAGCGAAGGTGCCGCGGAGGCCTGCGCCCACGCGATCGCTGCGATCTCGGCGCTGAGCGCGGCATTGGCGGCGATCTGATCGAGCCGGCGATCGATCGCGGCAAGCGTGATCGGTACGTAATTGTCGCGCGTGGGCGTGACCTGGACCAGCAGCAGATCGGCGGTTGTCGATTGCTGCGCCAGCTTGATCAGCGGCGGATTGCCGCCAAAGCCGCCATCCCAATAGGCCTCGCCGTCGATCTCGACGGCGCAGTGAACCAGCGGCGGGCAGGTCGAGGCCAGCGCGACGTCGGCGGTGAGAGCCTCATTGCCAAAAATCTGCTGCTGGCCGTCGCGGATCCGCGTCGCCGCGATCAGCAGCTTCGGGCATTTCGCGTCGTGCAGCGCTGCAAAATTGATGTCGCGCAATAGCGCCTGGCGCAGCGGATCGAGATCGAATGGATCGAATTGGCCGGAGCGCAGCGTCGGCCCGAACGCGACCGAACTTCCCGCCGGCGAGAAACCGCCGATCAGCATCAGCGAGCGGAACGAGGCCTCGTGCATCAGCCGGAGCCAGAACCGGTTCAGCCGGCTGCGTGCGCCTTCGCGGCCGCCTTCGGCCAAGCCGCCGGCCAAGAGCAGCGCGTTGATGGCGCCGGCGCTGGCGCCGCTGATGGTGTCGAATTCAATGGATGGCTCTTCGAGCAGCCGTTCCAGCACGCCCCAGGTGAAGGCGGCGAAGCTGCCGCCGCCCTGGAGCGCCACCGAGAGCTTCCGCGGCGGCCATTGTTCGGCACGCGACGGCGCGGGCGCAACAATGGTTACGCGCTCGACCGCTGCGGGAGCTTGCAATACGGGAGCAGGTGGGGGAGCGGGGACAGGCTTCGGCGCGGGAGGCGGCGAGGGTGAATCGGACCAGATGTTGGTCGAAGAGAGCAACCGACTTGCCGCAGTGCACTGCGAGCCGTCGTCGTCATGCGTGCCGTCAATCTTCCCGCTCATTCTGAGCTACCGCGTAACGCCATGTCCGCTGTCAGGATGACAGGCATGGAACCCGTTCGCTACTACTGGCCGCGAAGGGCTTCCGAGTTGCGAACAGGAATTGGCATATAATGCGGAAACCCTGCGGCGATATCCGTACTTTTTCCGGACTTACGCCTTCTCACCGATGCGGCCTTCTTTTCCCGATTGCAACCGCTTGATGTTCTCGCGATGCATGTAGAACAGCAGCAGGGTCAGCACCGCGCCCAGCGCTGCGAGCGCGAGTTGGCCGAACCACCACAGGAACAGCGGCGTGATGAAGGCCGCGACCAGCGCCGAGAGCGAGGAATAGCGGGTGGTGAAGGCGGTCGCCAACCAGATCAGGCAGAACACCACGGCGCTGGGCCAGAACAGGCCGAGCATGATGCCGATATAGACTGCAACGCCCTTGCCGCCGCGGAACTTGAGCCAGACGGGAAAGAGGTGGCCGAGGAAGGCGCCGAGACCCGCCAGCATCGCGGCATGGGGACCCGCCATATAGCCGGCGATCACCACGGCCGCGGTGCCCTTGAGCGCGTCGAGCAGCAGGGTCGCCGCAGCGAGGCCCTTGCGCCCGGTACGCAGCACGTTGGTGGCGCCGATATTGCCGGAGCCGATCGAGCGCAGATCCTGCGTGCCGGCGAGCCTGGTCAGCACCAGCCCGAATGGAATCGAGCCGAGCAGATAGCCGATGACGAAGGCCACCGGCAGGAATGCATCAAGCCCCATGCTGAGAACTCCGCATGTCAGACATGCTCGAACACCGTTCGTCCGCCGACGATGGTCCTGATAGCGCGACCTGTAAAGCGGGCCTCGTCAAACGGGGTGTTTTTGCAGGGCGATTTGAGATCGGCGGGATCGACCACCCAGGGCACATCGGGGTCGATGACGATGACGTCGGCCGGTGCTCCGTTGCGCAGGGTTCCGCCGGGCAGACCCAGAATCTCCGCCGGGCGGGTCGACATCGCCCGGATCAGCGTCTTGAGGTCCAGCTCGTCATTATGGACCAGTCGCAGGCCCGCCGGCAGCATGGTCTCGAGGCCGATCGCGCCGGGAGCGGCCTCCGCGAACGGCAGGCGCTTGACCTCGACGTCTTGGGGGTTGTGGTCGGACATGATGACGTCGACGAGGCCGGAGGCGACGGCCGCGACCATCGCGCGGCGATCGTCCTCGGTGCGGAGCGGCGGTGACAGCTTCAGGAACGAGCGGTAGGGCCCGATATCGTTCTCGTTCAGCGCCAGATGGTTGATCGAGACCGAGGCGCTGACGGCGAGGCCTGCGTCGCGGGCGCGCTTCAAGATTTCGAGCGACTCGATACACGACAGCGCGGCGGCGTGATAACGGCCGCCAGTCAGCGCGACGAGGCGCATGTCGCGTTCGAGGATCACGGCCTCGGCGGCCTTCGGGATGCCCATCAAGCCGAGCCGCGAGGCGAACTCGCCCTCGTTCATCACGCCTTCGCCGACGAGATCGGGGTCCTCGGTGTGGTGCACGATCAGCGCGTCGAAATCGCGGGCGTAGGTCAGCGCGCGGCGCATCACCTGCGAATTGGTCACGCTGCGGTCGCCGTCGCTGAATGCAATCGCGCCTGCGGCCTTGAGCAGGCCGAACTCGGTCATCTCCTCGCCGTGCATGCCCTTGGTGAGCGCCGCCATCGGCTGGATGTTGACGATGGCGGTGTCGCGGGCGCGGCGCATCACGAAGTCGACGGTCGCGGAATTGTCGATCACCGGCAAGGTGTCGGGCTGGCAAATGATGGTGGTGATGCCGCCGGTCGCAGCCGCCTGGCTTGCCGAAGCAAAGGTCTCGCGATGGCTGAAGCCGGGCTCGCCGACAAAGGCGCGCATGTCGACCAGGCCGGGCGCCACGATCTTGCCGGAGCAGTTGACGACGTCGGTGCCTTCGGGGACGCCGGCCGCACCGATGCCGCGACGGGTCTCGCGGATGACGCCATCGGCAATCAGGACGTCGCCGGGGCCGTCGAAATCCCTGGAGGGATCGACGACGCGGGCGTTGGCGAGCAGGATCGGGCGGCGGTCGGTCAGCATGGGCATCACGCGTTCGGCAGGTTACGGGCGAGCGCTTCCAGCACCGCCATGCGCACGGCCACGCCCATCTCCACCTGTTCGCGGATCAGGGACTGCGCGCCGTCGGCGACCGCGGTGTCGATCTCGACGCCGCGGTTCATGGGGCCTGGATGCATCACCAGCGCGTCGGGCTTGGCGTAGCCTAGCTTCTTCTGGTCGAGCCCGAAATAGTGGAAATATTCGGAGGTCGACGGCACGAAGGAGCCGTTCATGCGCTCGCGCTGCAGCCGCAGCATCATGACGATGTCAGCGCCGTTGAGCCCCTCGCGCATGTCGCGCGCGACCTCGACGCCCATCCGTTCGATGCCGGGCGGCAGCAGCGTGGAGGGGCCGACGACGCGGACGCGGGCGCCCATGGTGTTGAGCAGGATGATGTTGGAGCGGGCGACACGCGAATGCAGCACGTCGCCGCAGATCGCGACCACCAGCCCCTCGATCCGACCCTTGTTGCGGCGGATGGTGAGCGCGTCGAGCAGCGCCTGCGTCGGATGCTCATGTGCGCCGTCGCCGGCATTGATCACGGAACCGTCGACCTTGCGGGCCAGCAGTTCCACGGCGCCGGAGGCGTGATGGCGCATCACCAGGATGTCCGGATGCATCGCGTTCAGCGTCATCGCGGTGTCGATCAGCGTCTCGCCCTTCTTGATGGACGAGGAGGCGACCGACATGTTCATGACGTCGGCGCCAAGGCGCTTTCCGGCGAGCTCGAACGAGGACTGGGTCCGGGTCGAGGCTTCGAAGAAGAGGTTTACTTGCGTCCGTCCGCGCAGGACGGTGCGCTTCTTGTCAACCTGGCGGTTGAGCTCGACATATTCTTCGGACAGGTCGAGGAGGCCGGTGATGTCGGCCGCGGAAAGGCCCTCGATGCCCAGCAAATGCCGGTGGCCGAGGACGAAGGTCGATTTGGATGTCATTAAAAGCAGAGCTATAGGCGGGGATGGCGGGGTGGGCAAGGGCCAATCGGCGGGAGGCGAGTTATCCCCTGATCTGTCTCCCGCACGGTCATTCCGGGATGGCGCGCGAGCGCCAGACCCGGAATCTCGAGATTCCGGGTTCGACGCTTCGCATCGCCCCGGAATGACAGGGGAGAACGAATGCACTTAGTCCGGACATTTTTGATTTCATTTCTCGCGATCGCCTCAATCTCATCCGCCCGCGCGCAGTCGCTCCCCGGCGATTTCGTCTATCTGCGTGATATCGATCCAACCATCATCCAGGACATCCGCTACGCCACGGCGAACAATTTCGTTGGCCGTCCGCTCGCCGGCTACAACGCAGGCGAATGCGTGGTGAAGCGCGATGTGGGGATGCGGCTGAAGGCGGTGCAGCAGGAGCTGACGGCGCAGAACTTGTCGCTCAAAATGTTTGACTGCTACCGGCCGGCGCGCGCCTCGCTCGACATGGTGAAGTGGTCGCAGGACGGCCGCGAGACGTCAGCCGATCGGCGCTACAATCCGAGGATCCCGAAGACCGAGCTGTTTCGCCTCGGCTACATAGCAAGCCGCTCGCAGCATTCCACGGGGGCTGCGCTCGACCTCACGCTGGTCGATCTCAAGGCCGACAATTCGGCCAGAATCGACCCCTCAAGAAACTATGCCGACTGCACGGCACCGGTCGGGGCGCGGCTGCCCGAGGGTAGCGTCGACATGGGGACCGGCTATGATTGCACGGATGTGAAAGGGCATACCGCAGCACCGTCGATCAATGGGGATCAGCGCGCCTGGCGCAAGCGGCTGGTGGCTACGATGGCGAAGCAAGGCTTTGTGAACTATTCGAAGGAGTGGTGGCATTTTTCCCTGCCGGGGGTGGGCGGAGCGGCCTATGATTTCCCGATCCAGCCGCGGCGGAACTGATTCCGCGCCGAGGAACAGATGACCCAGCCGAGCTTCGCGACCCACGAGGTCTTCAACCAGTCGCCACCGTTCGAAGACGTCGACCTGTTCGCCATGGATCGGCCGCTGGTCGACGCTTTGAAGGCCAATGGCGGCGCCGCGGCGGAGCGGGAGCTGTCCGACTTCGGCAAGCATTGGGGCTCGGCCGCGATGGCCGATCGCGGGCGCGCGGCGAACGAGAACTCGCCGAAGCTCCGCGCCTTCGATGCCAAGGGCAATCGCCGCGACCAAGTCGAATTTCATCCCGCCTATCACGAACTGATGGCGCATAGCGCGCACGCCGGCGTGCACAATTCGACGTGGACGGCGGATGGGAAACCGCTGGGCGGTGCCGCAGAGGTCATTCGTGCCGCAAAGTTCTACATGGCCGCGCAAGTCGAGACCGGGCACCTCTGTCCGATCACGATGACGCGCGCCTCCGTCGCGGCGCTGGCGACGCAGCCGGATCTGCTCGGCAAAGTGATGCCGGTGCTGTCGACCAGAAGCTATGATCCCAGCTTCACGCCGTGGTGGGACAAGCGCGGCATGACGCTCGGCATGGGCATGACCGAGAAGCAGGGCGGCACCGACGTGCGCGCCAACATGACGCGCGCGGTGCGCGACGGAGATGCCTATCGCATCACCGGCCACAAATGGTTCATGTCGGCGCCGATGTGCGATGCGTTCCTCGTCCTGGCGCAGGCAGATAGCGGGTTGACCTGCTTCTTCATGCCGCGCTTTGCGCCTGACGGATCGGTCAATGCGATCCAGTTCCAGCGGCTGAAGGACAAGCTCGGCAACCGCTCCAATGCCTCCTCGGAAGTCGAGTTCGTCGGCGCTTATGCGGAAGCCGCCGGCGAAGAGGGGAAGGGCATCCGCACCATCATCCAGATGGTGCAGTTGACGCGGCAGGATTGCGCGATTGCGTCGGTCGGCCTGATGCGCTCAGGGCTTGCGCATGCGCTGCATCATGCCCGTCACCGCAGCGTATTCCAGAAGCATCTCGCCGATCAGCCCTTGATGCAGGCCGTGCTGTCGGACATGGCGCTGCATGTCGAGGCGAGCACGGCACTGGTGATGCGGCTCTGCCGCGCCTTCGACCACACGCCGCACGACGCGACGGAGGCCGCCTATATGCGGCTGCTGACGCCGGCGATCAAATACTGGACCTGCAAGAGCGCGCCGCCGTTTCTCTATGAAGCAATGGAGTGCCTCGGCGGCAATGGCTATGTCGAGGACGGCATCCTGGCGCGCCATTACCGGGAGGCGCCGGTCAATGCGATCTGGGAAGGCTCGGGTAACGTGATGTGCCTCGACGTGCTCCGCGCGCTCTCGCGCGAGCCGGAGGCCGCGATGACGGTGCTGCAATCGCTTGCGGCCGAGACGAAGGGTCTGTCGGGGGCCGGCGAGGCGGTCGCCTTCATCGGCAAGACGTTTCGTCGCCCTGATGGCGAGCGCGTCGCGCGGCTCGCGGTCGAGAAGCTGGCGCTGTTAGCCGCTGCCGCCGCACTCAATGGCGTCTCGCCTCACAACGCTGAACTGTTCGCAGCGACGCGCCTCGCCGCCAATCATGCCAGCATGTACGGTGCGGTCGAGCTCGAGAGCGGCGACGTGCGCGCGCTGCTCGAGCGGGTGCTGGCGTGAGTTTTTACTCCGTCATTCCGGGGCGCTCGAAGGGCGGGCCACGGTGCGCTCTCGCGCACCTGGGAATCTCGAGATTCCGGCTTCGGTCCTTCGGCCGCCCCGGAATGACGGTGTTTTCCTAACCAAGGCCTTCTGATGGATTCCCTCAATCCCGACCATCCGCCGCTGATCGTGACACCTGCGCCGTCGCGCGTCTGGAAGTTCTGGGGCACGGCGCTGTGGGGCCTGCTCGTCTTCGTCGCGATGTTCGTCGGGCAGGTCGGGGCGATCCTGCTGCTCAATGTCCTGCGCGGGGTGCCGCTCGACATGGCTTCGATCCAGTCGGTCGGCCGCGAGCCGCAGGCGCTGGCGCTGTCGGTCATCATGGGCCTGCCGGCGACGCTCGTGGCTGTGTGGCTCGCCATCCGCATCAAGAAGGCCTCTTTTGTCGACTATCTTGCGCTGCGCTGGCCGTCCTGGCGGCAGTTCTTGCTGGGCGCTGTCGGGCTCATCCTGGTCGTGATGGCCTGGGAGGTGGTGTCGCGATCCCTCGGCCGCGAGGCGACGCCGGGCTTCATGACCGACCTCTTGAAGTCGGGCCGCGACAAGGGCGCGGCGCTGATGCTGTTGTTCGCGTTCAGCGTGGCCGCGCCGATGTCGGAAGAGGTGCTCGCGCGCGGATTCCTGTTCCGCGGTTGGTCGGCAAGCTTCCTGCGCGTGCCCGGCGCGATCATCCTGTCGTCACTGGTTTGGACGGCGGTGCATCTGCAATACGATTTTTACTTTCTCGCCGAGGTCTTCTCGATCGGTCTGTGGTTCGGCTACATGCGTCACCGCGCCAACTCACTGTGGCTCACCATCATGTTGCATGCACTGAACAACATGACCGCGGTGGTGCTGACGATGTGGTTGGGGGGCTGACGCAGGGGCGGTTACCCCGCGTTCCGTCATTGGGAGCGCAGCGAAGCAATCCAGAATCCCTGCGTCGAGGCAGTCTGGATTGCTTCGTCGCAAGAGCTCCTCACAATGACGTTGGTTGGCGGTGCGCCTCAAACTTCGGGCCACGATGATTGCCGAGAAAATCATTCTTTCGTATGTTCGGTAGAGATTTAGCCCGCATTCGCCGCGAAGCTGTCGCGAGGAGCCTATATGTCGGACCTCCAAAGTGCGGCGGCGGGCGCGCGGCTCAGAACCTGGGATTTTTGGGAGACGACACTGGTCGCCCTGCTTGCGTACGGTGCATTTGTCCTGACAGGCTGGATGGCGTTTCATTTCATTCTGGCTGCGAGCCTGGGACCGAAGGCTTTTACTCCAGCAGAATTCCAGACGTTAGCGTCACAGGGACGTTGGTATGGGGTCTTCCTTGTTTCGGGAACGCCCGCGGCGATCGGAGTGCTTTGGATTGCGATCCGGATGACTGGGAGAGAGTTCGGTGAATATCTCGCTCTGAATTGGCCAGCCGGAGGCGAAATCGTCCGAGCTCTCGCCATCACGACGATCTTCATGTCGATAGAAGGATTCGTGCTATCGAAGATGGGAGCGGGCGGATATCGATCCGACCCCACGCTCATCGTAAGAGGCGTCGGCGGATTGCTCGTGTGGCTCATTGGTGCCTGTATCGCCGGACCTCTTATGGAAGAGCTTGTGGTTCGCGGCTTCCTGTTTCGCGGCTGGTCGGAGTCTTTTCTCGGACCGGTCGGCGCCATCGTCCTTACGTCGGCTGTGTGGTCGTTAAATCATACGCAGTACGATTGGTTTGGACGCGCGATTATTTTCGCCTTCGGACTTGTGCTGGGTCATCTTCGATGGACGAGCAAGTCCACATGGACAACGATTGTGGCTCATTCGGCCTGCAATACCTTCCTCTCCTTTACGTTGGGGCGCTACGTCTAGCGCTCACGCCACCAGCGCGATGGCGACCGGCATCGTGATCGCCGCCAAAATCGTTTGCAGCGTGATGATCTGTGCCAGTAGTGGCGCGTCACCCCCCATCTGTCGCGCGAGCACATAGGCGCTCGGCGAGGTCGGCACCGCCGCGCAGATCGCGACGATCGCGAGGTTGGTGCCGGATAGCCCGAACCAGGTGGCGAGCGCCAGCGCGAGCACCGGCATCAGTGCCAGCTTGAACGCCACGCCGATCGTCGCGCCCACGCTCGGACGGAGCAGGCCCTTGAGCTGGAGGCCGGCGCCGGTGACGAGCAGGCCAATGGCGAGCGAGGAGCGGCCGAGCGCGTCGGCGACCTCGTGCCAGATCTTTGGCAGCGGCAGGTGAATGACGTTGATGACGAGACCAATGACGCAGGCCCAGATCAGGGGATTGCGGATCACGGTCATGGCGATCGCGCGTGCGGACTGCTTCTCCGGGGAAGCGTAATGCGCGAGCACGGCGACGCTGAATACGTTGACCAGCGGAATGATCGCGACCATCGCGACCGAGGCCAGCGCCAGCCCGACATCGCCGTACAGATTGGCGGAGACGGAGAGCGCGACATAAGTCTGCCAGCGCGTCGCGCCCTGGAAGATCGAGGTGAAGGCGGGGCCGTCGATGTCGAGCCGCGCCAGCGCCGGACGGAGCGCAAGGCAGAGCAGCGACATCGCCAGCGCCGACAGCAGCAGCGCGCCGCCGACGCCGGCGACGGGCACTTTTGAGAGGTCCGCCTTCACCAGCGTCTGGATCAGCAGCATCGGAAACAGCACGAAATAGGTCAGCCGCTCCAGCCCGTGCCATTGCGTGTCGAGCCGCATCAGGCTGTGCCGGAGCACCACGCCGAGCACGATGAGGATGAAGACCGGCAGCAGCGCCGCGATCACCACGGCCATGGATCAGCCGTTCCCCGATGTCGCGCGAAGATTTGCGAGGCGGTCGAGCGCTCCTTGCAGGATGAAGATCGCAGCGTGCTCGTCGATAACCTCGGCGCGCTTGGCACGGCTGACATCCATGCCGATCAGCTCGCGTTCGACCGCTGCGGTCGAGAGCCGCTCGTCCCAGAGGCCAATGGGGAGCGTCGTCAGGTTGGCGAGATTGCGGGCGAAGGCCCGGGTGGATTGCGCGCGCGGGCCCTCGCTGCCGTCCATGTTGATGGGAAGACCGAGCACGAAGCCGACCACCTTGCGCTCGGTGGCGATGGCGAGCAGGCGGGCTGCGTCCTGCTTGAACTGCTTGCGCTGGATGGTCTCGACACCGGTCGCTAACCGGCGGTCAGGATTGGACACGGCAACGCCGATGGTCTTGGTGCCGAGATCAAGGCCGATCAACCCGCCGCGTTCGGGCCAGTGGGTTGCAGCATCGACGAGGGGCAGGATAAGAGCCGGCATGGACTAGCGCATATCATGCGCCGCGCGGCGGAGTGAACCCTCAACGATGGATGCACTGACACTATTCGGCCTGTTTGCCGTGACGGCGATGCTGGTCTGCTATGCCCTTGAGGATCGCAGCCACTGGTTCGTGCTGCTGTTCGCCGCCTCCTGCGCGCTCGGCTCGGCCTACGGCTTCCTGCAGGGGGCCTGGCCGTTCGGTCTTGTCGAGGCGATCTGGGCCGTCGTTGCGCTGCGGCGGTGGTGGATCAGGCCGCGATGATTTCGTCATCCCTGGTCAGGCAGGACAGGAAGCCTTGAAGTGCGCTGGATTGATGGCCGGCGCGGCGCTGGATGAACAGCGTCTCGACGCGGGCATGTGAGGGGCTCAGCGCGTGCACCGTCACACTGCCGGTCATCGCGCTGCGCTCGACCACGGTGCGCGGCAACAGCGTCACGCCCATGTCGGCGGCGACGCAGCCGATCATGCCGTCGAGCGTCCCGAGCTCGAAGCGCGTGGCCGAGGGCCAGCCGAACTCGACCAAAATCTGCTCGAGCCGCTGGCGATAGGTGCAGCCGGTGCGGAAGACGAGCGCGGTCGGGCCTGACTCCGGCGTACCGGCGCGCAGCTCGGCGAGCGAGGCCCAGCGCCGCGCGCTGACCAGCACCAGCTCTTCGCGGAATGCGCTGGTCGCGGTGAGATCGGCATGCGCGATCGGGCCGGCGACGAAGGCGCCATCGAGCGTGCCTTCGAGCACGCCGGCGACGAGATCGGCGGTCGGCGACGTGCGCAGGCTGAGGCGCACGGCCGGGAAGCGGCGGTGGAAATCGGCGAGCAGCGGCGGCAACCGCACCGCAGCCGTGGTCTCCATCGAGCCGATCGAAAGCGGACCCTTCGGCTCGCCATCGTCGCGCGCGGCGAGCACGGCTTCGCGCGACAGCGCGGCCATCCGCTGTGCGTAGGGCAGGAGGCGCTTGCCGGCGCCGGTCAGCGCCATGCCGCGGCTGTGACGCTCGAACAGGGGTGTGCCGATCTCGGCCTCCAGGGCCTTGATGCGCTGGGTGACGTTGGATTGCACCGTGTTGAGCTCTTCGGCAGCGCGGGTGATGCCGCCGGTGCGGGCGACCGCGGCAAAGGTCTGGATATCGCTCAGTTCCATGGCGTCGTTTCGCTTTTGTGATGGCAGCGTTCGCAACAATTCATTTTTCCAGAATGCTAGTTGCGCCTAATGTTCCTGTCCAGAGCGGGAGACCCCATGCCGATCACCACGCCGCTGACGGAGCTTCTCCGGATCAGGCATCCGATCCTGTCAGCACCCATGGACACGATCGCCGGCAGCCGGCTGACCCGCGCCGTCAGCGAGGCCGGCGGATTTGGCATCTTGGGCGGTGGCTATGGCGACCGTGCCCGTCTGCAGGCCGAGGCTGCGGAGCTGAACGGCTTTGCGCCTTTCGGGATCGGCTTCATCACCTGGAGCCTGGCAAAACAGCCCGAGCTTCTCGACATCGCGCTCGATGCGCGGCCGCAGGCGGTCATGCTGTCGTTCGGCGATCCCGCGCCGTTCGCGCCGCGCATCAAAGCGAGCGGCGCGCGGCTGATCTGCCAGGTGCAGAGCGAGGACATGGCGAAACAGGCGCTCGATGCCGGCGCGGAGATCTTGATCGCGCAGGGGACTGAGGCGGGCGGTCACGGCGCGTCGCGCACCACGGTCGATATCGTGCCAGCCATTGTTGATCTTTCCGCCGGGCGGGTGCCTGTTGTCGCGGCCGGCGGCATCGCCGACGGCCGGGGTCTCGCGGCCATGATGATGCTCGGCGCATCCGGCGTGCTGATCGGCACGCGGTTCTATGCGAGCGTCGAGGCCAATGGCGCCGCCGCGGCCAAGGAGCGCATTCGCACGGCCGATGGCAATGGCACTGTGCGCGGCGTCGTTCCCGACTGGTCGCGAAAACTGTTCTGGCCGGCTCCGTTCACTGCACGAACGCTGGTCAACGACCATATCAAGAGCTGGACCGGCCGCGAGATCGAGCTGATGCAACGCGCAGACGACGTCGCCAAAGCCTATGCCGCGGCAAAAATGGCGGGTGATTTCGAAATCGCGGCCGTCTTTGCCGGAGAAGCCGTCGGCCTGATCCATGATATTCCACCGGCGGCCGAGATCGTCGAACGGATTGCGTCCGAGGCCGAGCAGCTTCTGGCCGGCCGGCGCAACTCCAGTGTTTCTTTCTCTTCTCCCCTTGTGGGAGAAGGTGGCGCGTAGCGCCGGATGAGGGGTTCTATCCGCGGAGAGAAAAGTCAAATTTGAGAGGTCTGCGTCCGCGGAAGCAAACCCCTCACCCGTCTCGCCGCTATCGCGGCGATCCACCCTCTCCCACAAGGGGAGAGGGCAAGAACGAGAGACACACCATGTGGCCTGACCGTCGACTGATCGATCTCTTCAAGACCGAATTCCCGATCGTGCTGGCACCGATGGCCGGCGTGATGGACGCGGAGTTGGTGATCGCGGCCGCGCAAGGCGGTGCGCTCGGCTCGCTGCCTTGTGCCATGTTGTCCGGCGACAAGATCCGCGAGCAGGTCAAGATGATCCGCCAGCGCGTGGCGGCGCCGGTCAATCTGAACTTCTTCTGCCACACGCCGGTCGAGCTCACGGCTGCCGCCGAAGCACGCTGGAAGCAGCGCCTTGCAGGCTATTACAGGGAGCATGGCCTCGATCCGGCGGCGCCGATCAACGCCGCCAACCGGGCGCCGTTCGATGCAGCGACCTGCGCCGTCGTCGAGGAACTGAAGCCAGAGGTCGTCAGCTTCCATTTCGGTCTGCCCGAGAAGGGTCTGCTCGACCGCATCAGGGCGGCCGGGTGTCTGGTGATCGCCTCGGCGACGACGGTGAAAGAGGCGGTCTGGCTCGACCAGCGCGGCGTCGACGCCGTCATCGCGCAAGGCGCAGAGGCGGGAGGTCATCGCGGCATGTTCCTGACCGACAAGATCGCCGAGCAGCCCGGCACGTTTGCGCTGGTGCCGCAGATCGTCGACGCAGTGAAGGTGCCGGTCATTGCCGCCGGCGGCATTGGCGACGGACGCGGCATTGCGGCGGCCTTCACGCTCGGCGCATCCGGCGTGCAGATCGGCAGTGCCTATCTGCGCTGCCCCGAATCCACGCACACGGCGGCTGGACGGGCGGCGCTTGCGGAGGGGCGGGACGACTCCACCGTGATCACCAATGTCATGACCGGGCGGCCCGCGCGGGGTATCCAGAACCGCGTCATCCGCGAAGCGGGCCCGATCTCTCCTGATGCTCCGCCATTTCCCCATGCCGCAACGGCCCTGGCGCCGCTGAAGGCGGCCGCGGAGAAGCAGGGCAAAGTGGACTTCACCAATCTCTGGGCCGGGCAGGCCATTGGCTTGGGCCGGGAGCTTCCTGCCGCCGAATTGACCCGGGATCTCGCCAAATCAGCCCTGGCACGCCTCCGCCAGATGGCTGGCTAGTTCCCGGCGCCGGTTGCGGCGCAAAACCGGCCTCTGCTATACGGCACATAGGTTTTGCCGTGAGAGGCCTTATATAATGTCCGTCGACGCCGCTACCGTCCGCCGCATCGCGCATCTGGCGCGCATTGCGGTTTCCGAGGACGAGGTTCCGCACCTGCAGGGCGAGCTCAACGCCATGCTCGCCTTTGTCGAGCAGCTCTCGGAAGTGAATGTCGAGGGCGTGGAGCCCATGACCTCGGTCACTCCGATGCAGATGAAGAAGCGGCAAGATGTGGTCACTGACGGCGAGATCGCCGACGATATCGTTGCCAACGCGCCTGCGACCGAAGGTCACTTCTTCCTGGTGCCCAAGGTCGTCGAATAATTGCATAGCGTTTTCGAGCGAAGTGGAAGCCGGTGAAGAAAACGCGTCAAACTAAGAGTCTCTGGACCAAGTCCGATGTGCATGCTTTGCGACGATGAGAAGGCCTATCAGGCCTACATGAATTACCTCGACAAGATGGAACGGCAGGGCAAGGCTGCTGATCCCAATGTCGCCGTCAATGCCGTGCTCGATGAGCTCGAGGCCGCCGCGAATGCGGCCGCCAAGAAAGACGACCCGGCCAACGACAAGACCCTGTCTCCGTTCTTCTGCAGCCCGATCAATAAATGACCGATTTGACATCGCTGACGCTCGCCGAGGCCCGCAAGGGTCTCGCCGACAAGACTTTCACGTCACTCGAGCTGACCGACGCGCATCTTTCCGCGATCGAGAAGGCGCGCGTGCTCAACGCCTTTATCCTTGAGACGCCTGACCAGGCGCGTGACATGGCGAAGGCCGTGGACGAGAAGATCGCGAAGGGCGACGCCGGCCCGCTCGCGGGCATCCCGCTCGGCATCAAGGATCTGTTCGCGACCAAGGGCGTGCGCACCACGGCGTGCTCGAGAATCCTCGGCAATTTCGTGCCGACCTATGAGTCCACCATCACGTCGCAGCTCTGGCGCGACGGCGCCGTGATGCTCGGCAAGCTCAACAATGACGAGTTCGCGATGGGCTCGGCGAACGAGACCTCGTGCTTCGGCCCCGTCGGCAATCCCTGGCGGCGCGAAGGAAGCAACACCACGCTGGTGCCGGGCGGTTCGTCCGGCGGTTCGGCGTCGGCGGTGGCGGCGCTGCTCTGCATGGGCGCGACGGCAACCGACACCGGCGGCTCGATCCGCCAGCCGGCGGCATTCACCGCGACCGTCGGCATCAAGCCGACCTATGGCCGCTGCTCGCGCTGGGGCATCGTCGCCTTTGCCTCCTCGCTCGATCAAGCCGGTCCGATCGCGCGCAGCGTGCGCGACAGCGCCATGCTGCTGCGCTCGATGGCCGGCCACGATCCGAAGGACACGACCTCGGTCGACATTGCCGTGCCGGATTACGAGGCTGCGATCGGCAAGTCCGTGAAGGGCATGAAGATCGGTATCCCCAAGGAGTATCGTCTCGACGGCATGCCGGCCGAGATCGAGAAGCTCTGGAGCGAGGGCGCCGCCTGGCTGAAAGCGGCCGGCGCCGAACTGGTCGAGGTGTCGCTGCCGCACACCAAATACGCGCTGCCGGCCTATTACATCGTGGCACCGGCGGAAGCGTCCTCCAACCTCGCGC
This sequence comes from Bradyrhizobium sp. T-1, assembly GCF_053592855.1. Taxonomy (NCBI): domain Bacteria; kingdom Pseudomonadati; phylum Pseudomonadota; class Alphaproteobacteria; order Hyphomicrobiales; family Nitrobacteraceae; genus Bradyrhizobium; species Bradyrhizobium sp. T-1. The sequence goes on from NZ_CM132115.1 coordinate 3,719,307, forward strand.
GCTATGACGGCGTTCGCTACGGCCTGCGCGAGCAGGGCAAGAACATCGTCGAGCAGTACGAAAACACCCGCGCCGAAGGTTTTGGCGCCGAGGTGCGCCGCCGCGTCATGATCGGCACCTATGTGCTCTCGGCCGGCTATTACGACGCCTACTATCTGCGCGCTCAGAAGGTGCGCACGCTGATCAAGAAGGACTTTGAGGATTGCTTCGCCAAGGGCGTCAACGCGATCCTGACGCCGGCAACGCCGTCGGCGGCCTTTGGCATCGGCGAGAAGGGCGGCGCGGACCCCGTCGAGATGTATCTCAACGATATCTTCACGGTGACCGTGAACATGGCGGGCCTGCCGGGCATCGCGGTGCCCGCCGGCAAGGACGCGCAGGGCCTGCCGCTCGGCCTGCAACTGATCGGCCGTCCGTTCGAGGAGGAGACGCTGTTCTCGCTCGGCGAGGTGATCGAGCAGGCCGCCGGCCGCTTCACCCCCGCGAGGTGGTGGTGAATGTCGCTGATTTCATCGCGAGCCTCGACGGCGCGGCGCCTGCGCCGAGCCTGAACGCGCCGCTCGCCGGTCTCTGGTGGGCTGCGAAGGGTGATTGGGACCAGGCCCACAAGATCGTTCAGGACGACCAGGGGCGCGACGCCGCCTGGGTGCACGCTTATCTGCACCGCGTCGAAGGCGATCTCGGCAATGCCGGCTATTGGTACCGTCAGGCTGGCCAGGTGGCGGCAAACGATTCATTGGAAGCGGAGTGGGAGCGGATCGCTGCCACGCTGCTCGCCCGGTGAGACCGCGCCAGCGGCGAAGACGTCTCGCCGGACGCAATTATCGCAGCGTTCCCTTCGGCAGCAGGTATTCGTGAACATGCGGGCAGACATTGCCGAGGTTACACCGTTCTGCCTTGATGAGCGGCTCGAGCTGGGCGATCAGCGCCTTGGCGTCGAACACTTTGGGCGGTGCCGCCACGACGGGCGCGGGGAGGAAGTGCACGTCGGCCTCGAGCCCGGGCTTTGGCGAGGCCGCTCCGCCGCCGGTGTAGATGAAGACACCCCCGCCGCGCGCAAGCCTGACCGGCTCATCCGGCCGCATGGCGAGATCGTCGTCCCGGATCCTGAAATCGGCGGCTTCCTGTGGCGAGACGGGAATATGGGTGCGCAGCGACGGCACGGCAACAGCGAGGCGAGGGCGACGATCGTCCGCCGGCGGCCGCCGCATCACGAATTGAATGTCCGACAGGATTTCAAATCCGGCAAAACCCTTTTCGACCGCCAGCTGGGCCGAGCGATAGAGCCAATAGACCTGAACGCTCTCGCGGGTGGTGTAACCATTGCCCTGGAAGGTCACGCGGTAGACGTCCGGCCTCAGCTCCTTGACGTCGGACCCACCGGTGAAGCCTGATTGCTGATAAGGCGTCGAGCATGACACAAGAATGGCAGCTGCAGCCGCCAGCATCGAAACGCGAAAAAACATGCATTGCCCCCTGCGCAACCTTTATGGTGCGTCAGGGGTTTGCGTCAATGCCTGAGTGCGCGGCGCCGGCGGCATTGCGCAGGCGAGATGGCGGAGGTGCAGGCTGTGCTGCCGTCCGCACGCCGCCTTCTCTGGCTTGACTGGCGGAACCCGTTGCGCGAAGCCCAGCCATCCCCGATATGATCTGATCTGGACCCCGAGACCGATGAACGCACCAGCCGCATCCCACAAGCTTCTCAAAGGCGCCACCGGTGACTGGGAGATGGTCATCGGCATGGAGATCCATGCCCAGGTGACGTCGAAGTCGAAATTGTTCTCCGGCGCTTCCACGGAGTTCGGCGGCGAGCCGAACAGCCACGTGTCGCTGGTAGACGCCGCGATGCCGGGCATGTTGCCCGTGATCAACGAGGAATGCGTCAGGCAGGCTGTCCGGACCGGGCTTGGCCTCAACGCAAAGATCAACCTGCGCTCGGTGTTCGATCGGAAAAACTATTTCTATCCAGACCTGCCGCAGGGCTACCAGATCAGCCAGTACAAATCGCCCGTGGTGGGCGAAGGCGAAGTGGTGGTCGAGCTCGACGGCGGTCGCAGCGTCTCCATCGGCATCGAGCGGCTGCATCTCGAGCAGGACGCCGGCAAGTTGCTGCACGATCGATCTCCGACCATGTCCAATGTCGATCTCAACCGCTCCGGCGTGGCGCTGATGGAGATCGTCTCCAAGCCCGACATCCGCGATGCCGAGCAGGCCAAGGCCTACGTGACCAAGCTTCGTTCGATCCTGCGCTATCTCGGCACCTGCGACGGCGACATGGAGAAGGGGAGCTTGCGCGCCGACGTCAACGTCTCCGTGCGCAAGCCAGGTGCGCCGCTCGGCACGCGCTGCGAGATCAAGAACATGAACTCGATCAACTTCATCGGCCAGGCGATCGAGTACGAAGCGCGACGCCAGATCGAAATCCTCGAGGAGGGCGGCCGGATCGACCAGGAGACGCGGCTCTACGATCCCAACAAGGGCGAGACGCGCTCGATGCGCTCGAAGGAAGAGGCACATGACTACCGCTACTTCCCCGATCCGGATTTGCTGCCGCTGGAGTTCAGCCAGACCTTCGTCGACGAGCTGAAGGCGGAGCTGCCGGAGCTGCCGGATCAGAAGAAGACACGCTTTGTCGCAGATTTCGGCCTGTCGGCTTACGATGCGAGCGTGCTGGTCGCCGAGCGCGAGAGTGCGGTGTTCTACGAGACGGTGCTCGACAAGCTCGCCAACCGCGCCCGCGACGGCAAGATGGCGGCGAACTGGGTGATCAACGAGCTGTTCGGCCGTCTCAACAAGGAAGGCCGGGATATTACGGGCTCTCCGGTCTCATCCGAGCAGCTCGCTGCGATCATCGACCTGATCGGCGAGGGCACGATCTCCGGCAAGATCGCCAAAGATCTGTTCGAGATCGTCTGGCAGGAGGGCGGCGACCCTCGTGCGCTGGTCGAAAGCCGCGGCATGAAGCAGGTCACGGATCTCTCGGCGATCGAAAAGGTTGTCGACGACATCATCGCGGCCAATCCGGACAAGGCTGCGCAGGTGAAGGACAAGCCGCAGTCGCTCGGCTGGTTCGTTGGCCAGGTGATGAAGTCATCCGGCGGCAAGGCGAACCCGCAGGCCGTCAATGATCTGCTCAAGTCCAAGCTCGGCATCTGACGTTATACGTTTGAAGGAGGTGACGGACACGCTTCGTCACCTCGCGCGACGTCGAGACGAGACGCGCGCACGCATCGCCGACATCCAACTTCATCCCGTTGAGGTCACGGTGCAGATGCGAATCGCGGTCGCGCGATTCGCGCAAAACGGCGACTTGCACACGCTCTGACGAGCGCCTCCGCCGTTAAGCATGAAAATAATTTCGTTGCCAAAATTCGCGACTCAGAGTCCGCGACTCTGCCCGGCGACACCATCGCGCGCGTTGCAGCGCGCATCATCGCGCCGATCAGGCGTGATGCACGCGCGCAGAATAATACTTGCTGCATAGCGTTTTCCTGCAATCGTTACGCTTGCCGACGTCGATGCTGCGAGATGCATTTGCAATCGCCGACGCGTGTCTCTCGGTGTCGGCAAATCAAGCGCGGCTGGCGCACGCGCGCTGCGTCGTCAACACTTCCTTAAGTGAGAAGATGTTTTTTTCGTCGTGTTGGTGTATTCGGAATGAGTGTGCACTCGATCCCCGAATGCATGCAGCGATTAAAGCCATCTCACACATCGGAGGGCAACATGGCCAAGAAAGCGAAGAAGGCGAAGAAGGTAAAGAAGGCGAAGAGCGCAGTGAAGAAGACTGCGAAGAAGACCCGCAAGGTCGCGAAGAAGAAGTAACTTCGCTTCTGAAGTTGCCGGCTCCTCGTAGCTGGCACGTCATCAGCGCCTCCTAGAGGTTCTGGTCGACGATAGAGGGTGTCGGCGAGACATCAGGTCAACGGTCGGATCGTCAACTTCGCGAGCTTGCTCGTCAAAGTCCGGTCCGGCAGAAGAAACAAAGTTTTCTTCGATCGGTGCGGGTCTCCTTCAAAAGAGCTCCGCAATTCCACAAGCGGCCTTCGGGCCATTTGGAATCTGGTCCTGACGTGTTCGCCGACGCCCTCGTTCCCTGAGGCCGGGGTATTGCCGGCATTCCTTTCCCGACATTGTTGATCTGACCGCGGCATAGCCGCTTTGCCGTGCTGGGCTGCGAGGCCTTGGAGCAGGCGAGGGCTACGACGTGATCGCGCGCCATCAGCGCGGCGCTCCTCCGCGCGCGGTGTCAGCGATTGGCGCCTCTGGAATATTGAGTACCCGCTGCAGTGCGCAACTCGCGCACAAAACGGGTGACGACAGCCGGAGGAGGCGCCGCAGGACACGCGCCACCGCGCGCGATGGTTATCGATGTCCCAAAATCCCAGAGTAAACCAAATCTGACGAATCGCAGAAGTCCCTGCAAATCGGGGACTTCTTGAATTTCCGGCGCGCGTGGCGCAGCCCCGCGTTTACGTCTGCTTCATCGCGATACTTAAACTGCCATTCAAATTTGCCCGCCATCATCGCCTCCAACAAGCCGGCAAACGGCATCAGGCAAGAAGAGTCGAAAGAAGACTCGGGGATGAGTTGAGCAACGCGTGACCCGGAAGGATCACGCAAATCAGAGTTGGACGGGAGCCGCGCTCGGGGGAACGAGGCGGCACAAAGAAAAAGGGGATGCGTTATGTTTCAGGGGACTTTCGATCTCGATACGGCAACGCCGATCGATTCGAGCACGCTGTCGGACGTTCTGTTCGAGCGCGGGATCTATTGGGCGAGCGGCCGCTCGGGCCTGGTCGACCTCGTCGCCGCGCACAAATGGTTCAACCTCGCCGCCCTGAAGGGTCGCAAGGACGCCGTCGCGCTGCGCCAGGAAGTGGCCGGCCAGATGTCGGAGTCCGAGATCTCGGTCGCGCAGCGTGAGGCGAGGGCGTGGGTGTCTGCTCATTGATCTGGAACCGCAGCCGTCCCGTGCTTTCGCGGGACTATTGGGTTGCGCTGAATCAAGTTCCCGCGTCGTGCCGCCGATTAGACCCACACGGCATGAGCGATCCCGACAAGACTGACGCTGGACCGGGCCGATGGCTACCGATTCAGATCGCGCCCGATGATTGCGATCTGGAACTCGGCCGGCCGCACAAGACCGGTATTCTGCCGCTGACCTTTCCATGCCGCCGCAAGGCCGGCGTCTGGTTCAATGTTTGGGCGGACGAGGCCGTGCTGATATCGCCCTCGCACTGGCGGATCTGGCGGTCGCGCATCTAGGTGCACGCACACTTATATAAGAGGAGACGCGAATCGGGCTGAGCTCAGCCGCGCGGATCCTTGCGCCAGGCTTTTGCAGCCGCGCCGCGATCGTCTTCAGAGGAAGGAACGCGCGGACCTTGATTCTGCCGCTGGGTGGCGGAGAGAGAGGGATTCGAACCCTCGATACAGCTTGAGACCGTATGACGCTTTAGCAAAGCGTTGCCTTCAGCCACTCGGCCACCTCTCCGGTGCGAGCCTTATGCATCTAATTGCTTGGGCGGGTCAATTTGGAAGCGTGTGTTTTCGTTCAAATATTCCCAACGATTTCCACCGGCCGGGATGCCCGTCCTGATTCCCCGATCTCTCGAGCCGCTTCGGCCTCATAGAGTGTCTATTCCACGCGCGAGGCGGAGCCGGATTGCGCGGGTCCTTCCCGGGATCACCGAACGTTACCGAGCATTACACATCCCGCTGAGTCTTCCTGCCGATTCCACGATTCGAGCGTTCCAGAACCACGCGTGTGCGTAAGTCGGCTCGCCGGTCGTTCAGGCCGGGAACTTCGGACGAAATGGAACCGTTCAAAAAAGATAAATAATAACAATTGGTTACGGGCGCCATCCGATCACATCCGCGTGTTATTTGTGCAACACCCTTCGGAAAACAGACTTCATGGGCCCGTTTCGGAGCGTTCTCTTGTTGTGTGTGCAAGGACGTTCGGTAATTGTGAACGGGCGACGGAGGGGGGCATCCCAAGGTCGTCCCGTTTAGGTCTTTCGCTTAAGTCCCTCGCGTTCATGCGGGTGTGTCCGAAGACGCGAAGGTGGCCAAGGCGGTGATTTAGAGGGGGTTGGGGAATTGGCCGTTCGGGTCAGTGACCTTCCCTGAAGAGCAACTTGGAGGTTTAACATGAAGTTGGTTAAGAGCCTTTTGCTCGGCTCAGCGGCGGGTCTGATCGCCGTGGGCGGAGCACAAGCAGCCGATCTCCCCGTGAAGGCCAAGGCGGTCGAATACGTGAAGATCTGCTCCCTGTATGGTGCGGGTTTCTACTACATCCCGGGCACCGACACCTGCATCAAGCTGAGCGGTTATGCCCGCGCTGACGCAGTTCTCGGCGGCGCGAATGACTATGGCTTCAACAACAGCCAGGCCACCGCGAACGGCGGGTCGAACAACCGTTTGACCAACTACTACTACACCCGCGCTCGTATGGACCTCAACGTCGATACCCGCACGGCGACCGAATACGGTGTTGTCCGCACCTACGCTGACATGATCTTCAGCTACGACACCGGCAACATCACCGGCAGCAGCCCGGCGACGTTCGCTGCTGGCGGCGCCACCCTCGGCCTGTACCATGCGTTCATCCAGTTCGCTGGCTTCACCATGGGCCGCACGGTCTCGATCTTCGACGCTCCGTGGCAGTCCTACAACGCAGGCGGTCCCGATACCGTTCCGGGCGGCTCCAACCACGTCACCGGCGTCAACCAGTTCGCCTATACCGCTGACTTCGGTCAGGGCATCACCGGCTCGCTGGCCTTGGAAAGCCCGGACACCCAGTCCAACGGTCAGGGCAACCTGTGGAACGTGAACGGCTTCGCGGCCTCCGGTTCGGTTAGCGCCGCTACGGGCCTTCCGACCGTCACCTCTGCTGCTACCGCTGCTGGTGCTGCCCTCATCCAGGGTCAGTACGGTGTCAACGCTTGGGGCGGAACGCGCTCCCCCGACATCGTCGGCGCTCTCCGTGTCGACCAGGCCTGGGGTCTGGGCCAGATCTCGGTTGCCGCGCATGACCTGCATCCCGGCTACTACGGCACGACTGAACCCACCGGTCATCCTTCCGACAAGTGGGGTTGGGCTGTGCAGGGCGCCTTGTCGATCAAGAACATCCCGACTGGTGCGGGTGACTCGATCAACTTGAACGCCGTCTACACCGATGGCATGTCCCGTGAGAACTTCCAGGTCCTGTTCCCGCAGCAGTTCGCGATGTTCAGCGGCTCGGGCGTCGGCGCTTACCAGAGCATTGGTTTCGCTGGCATTGCTGACGGCGTCTTCGGCGCTGGCGGCAGCATCGAGACCGTCAAGACCTGGGGCGTCCGTGGTGGCTACACCCACAACTGGAACCCCTACTGGTCGAGCGGTGTCTACGGTGGCTATGCTCAGCTGAGCTACAGCAGCGCTGCCAAGACCCTGATCTGCGGTAACTTCACCGCCGCTTTCGGTACCGCCACCGCGACCTGCAACCCGGACTTCGCTTTCGGTGTTGTCGGCGTGAACACCAACTGGACCCCGGTCAAGAACCTGGCGTTCACTGCGGACCTGAGCTGGTCGCGCCTGGATCAGAAGTACTCCGGCACGATCGCTGCTCCGGCCACCGCAATCTGGGCCAAGCCGGGCGCAGTGTATGAGCTGAAGGATCAGAACTCGCTGACCCTGCTGCTCCGCGCCAACCGCACGTTCTAATACCGATCTATCGACGAGCCCCCGGCGGGAAACCGCCGGGGGCTTTTGTTTTTTTTGTTGGCATTTGGGGCGGTATACCTGCGGCCCCCTCAGACGACCGTTATCGGATGGGCTCGCGTAAGCACCACCGACCGGAACCTTGATGTTCAAGAGGACGCATTGCGCGCGACAGGCTGCGACCTGATCCGCTCTGAGAAGCGCTTTTCCTTCAGAGAGCCCTTGGCCGCCCGATTACCGCAACGACACTTGGTGGCGCGCGCGGCACGCGTTAGCGCTTCACGCAACTCGCCACGTACTGGCTCAATCCGCCGGTAACGCCGCGGAATAGCCCCATCTTCCGGCCCTCGTCTGCGCAGCGTTCGCGTTTAGCCGACATGTCGACCTTTTTTTGCGCTGTTTGTGCGAATGCCGCTGAACTGACGGGAGCCAGGAGCAAAACCGTTAGTGCAATCGTCTTAAACATAGGTGCCTCCGATGGAAAAAAGGGTCGTGATGGAAAAAACTGTTCGCATCCAGCCCTAACGACAAGACAAAAGCAATGTCAGGCTTGCCGGTCTGCGGAAGGATCCGGCTGGCGGGCATCAACGTATTCGGCTGGGCGTTTTCGCTGAGTTCGGAGGCGAGTTTCTTCCGCCCGAGAGAGCGTGGCTCTATTCCACGCTGCCGGCGCCGCGGCGCAAATCGGCCTCGATCTGCAGCCGCGTGCCGCCGCCGAAGCGGGCGCGGTAGACCTGAAGATTCTCCATGATCCGCTGCACGTAATTGCGCGTCTCGGAGAAGGGAATCAGCTCCACCCAGTCGACCGCGTCGACCTTGGCGTCGCGCGGGTCGCCGTAGCGGTCGATCCACTTCTTCACACTGCCGCGCCCCGCATTGTAGGCGGCGAAGGTCATGATGTAGGAGCCGCGATAGTCCTCGAGCAGACCGCCGAGCTCGGCCGCGCCGAGCGTGGCGTTGTAGGACGAATCGTTCTTGAGCCGCGACAGGTCGTAGGTCGCGCCATGCCGTTTGCAGACGTAGCGCGCGGCGTCCGGCGTCACCTGCATCAACCCATAGGCCTGCGCCGGCGAGACCACGGAGGGGTTGAATGCGCTTTCCTGTCGCGCGATCGCGTAGACGATGCTGCGTTCGACCTCGGGGCCGATCTGCGTGAATTGCGGAATGCCGTTGACGGGATAGGCGTAGAAATCGAACGGCAGCCCGCGATTGAGAGCGGCCTTGCCGACCAGCAGCATGCCGCGGGCGTCGCTGTAGCGCTGGGTCAGCTCGCCGAGGCCGGTCAGCGCCTCGGGATCGCCGTTCTCGCCCATGTCGGCAAGGATCGGCACCGCCATCTCGCGTTCGTCGAGCTCATAGAGCAATTGCGCTGCGCGCACGATCTCCAGCCGTTCGGCGCCGCGGCCGCGCGGCTGGCTGCTCAGCTCGATCTGCGGCAAGCCCAGTTTTGCGCGCGCGAGCTGGCCATAATAGCTGGTGGATTGCTCGGCCGCGCGGGCATAGGCGTTGCGCGCCTCCTGCTGGCGACCGGCGGCTTCGGCCGCACGCCCTTGCCAGTAACCGGCACGCGCCAGCGTGGTCGGATTGACGCTGCCGACGCCGATGCGTGCAAAGTGCTGGGCGGCCGCCGCGGGATCGTTGAGGAAGCGCAGCGCGATCCAGCCCGCCGTGAACTCCTGCTCGGTCTTGTAGATGTCGCGCGTGGGGAGGGCTGCGTCGCGCGCGATCAGATAGGCGCTGCGGAAGTCCTCGGTGTCGATCATCTTGCGCGCGAGCAGGCGCCGCTCGATCCACCATTCGTCGAGATTGTAGAGCCGGTTCGGGTCCTTCGGTGCGGACAGCATAAGCTGGGCCGCTTCGGCAAACTTCTCCTCGCGACGCAGCAGCTGGATCTTGCTGAAGATGAAGCCGGGATCGCTGTGCAGCTCGCGCGGCACTTCTTCCAGCAACGCGCGTGTGTTGGGCGCCTTCTTGAAGGAGGCGATGCGGGCCTTGGCGAGTGCGACGTAGCCGGCGCCGAGTCTTTTCGCCGCACGCAGCGCCGCCTCGTGCTCGCTGCCATAGAGTAGCGTGTCCATTCGCGCCTTCTGGTCGCCCGGCGTCAGCAGGGCGCCGAACTGATCGAGCGCGTTGTTCTCGGTGTCCTCCGACATCGGATCGCTGCGCCAGGCCTCGCGCACCAGCCGTTCGGCATTGGCGCGGTCGCCGCGCGCCAGCATCGCCTTGGCGAGCACGAAGCGGCCCTTGGCCGAAACGGGGGATTCGTTCTCGAACCACGACCAGCCGACGGAATCGTCGCGCCGGTCGTCCCACATCGCAGCCTCGAGGCGCCGGCGCAGGAAGGTCTGCGACGGCCAGCTCGGATTGGCGGAGAGGAAGGCGCGGTAGCGCTCGACGCTCGCGCCATTGTCCTCGCTGCGCAGGATGATCCATTCGGCGAGCTTTCGCGCGACCGGATCGGAAATCGAATCGGCGTAACTGGTGGCGTCGCCTGGCTTGCGCTTGCGCACGAGCTCGATGACGTTCTCGAGCGTGTCCTTGTCGGCCTGCGACGTCGAGGAGGTCGCCGCGACCGCGGCTGGCGTGACCGGCTTGCGCGGTGCGGCGTGCTGGCGAGTTGCGGGCGCCAGCACGGGGGCTGCGACGGGGCGTGCAGAGGCGGGGGCGGGGGCCGTGGGCCTGACGGTGGCCGTGACCGCTGGCGCGGTGTGTACGGCCGGGGCATTGGCTGCCGGTCGCGCTTTTGGCGTGGAAGCGGCTGCCGCGGGCTTGGGCTTGTCCTTTGCTGCGTCCTTGCCGGCAGGTTTCTTCGCAGTGTCCTTGTTCGCAGCGTCCTTGGCCGGGGCGGCAGCTGCTCCCTTGCTCGCGCCCTTGGCGGTTTCCTTGCCAGGGCTCTTCGCCGTGTTCTTGGCCGTGTCCTTGGCCGTGTCCTTGGCGGATCCCTTGGTGCCGTCCTTCGCAGGCGGTTTGGGTGACGGCTTCGCGGTTCCCTTGGTCGCCTGCTTGGCCGGTTCCTTCGCGGCGTCGTCGGTTGTCTCATTGGATTTGGCCAAGGCGACGCAGCCGATCGACAGGCCGGCCATCAGGCATAGGGCCAGACCGGCGGATCGCCATGCAGTACCAGGAAAGGAGGTCACGGAGGTTCGTCGCCCCGAATCAGTCAATTGGCCCAAGACCTATCTGTACAAGATCTGGCTGTATTTGATTGAATATGCGGACAAAATACCAACAGCCGCTTACCGCCGCCGGGTTTGCACCACCACAGCGGCAAAATCGCGGCCTAAACGGTGCGTCAGTCGGCAGCAGGTCTTTTACCGGCCGGACAGACCCGATAAGAATGGGGCTTGCTTTAAATTCGCGCCGCGTACGGAGGAAGTCCATGGCAGCCAAGACGAAATTCCGGGGGTCGTTCACCGCCTTGGTCACGCCGTTCAAGAACGGCGCGCTGGACGAGGCGGCGTTCCGGTCGCTGGTCAACTGGCAGATCTCCGAGGGCACCAACGGCCTGGTCCCGGTCGGCACCACCGGCGAGAGCCCGACGCTCAGCCATGACGAGCACAAGAAGGTCGTCGAATGGTGCATCGAGGAGGCCAAGGGCCGCGTGCCCGTGATCGCCGGCGCCGGCTCCAATTCGACCAAGGAGGCGGTCGAACTCGCCCAGCACGCCGAGAAGGCGGGCGCTAATGCCGTGCTGGTGGTCACGCCCTACTACAACAAGCCGACCCAGGAAGGCATGTACCAGCACTTCAAGGCGATCAACGATGCGATCGGCATTCCGATCATCATCTACAACATTCCGCCGCGCTCGGTGATCGACATGTCGGTCGACACCATGAAGCGGCTGTGGGAGCTGAAGAACATCGCCGGCGTCAAGGACGCCACCGCCAGCATGGTGCGCGTCTCGCAGCAGCGCGCCGCGATGGGCGAGGACTTCAACCAGCTTTCTGGTGAGGACGCCACCATCATCGGCTACATGGCGCATGGTGGCCATGGCTGCATCTCGGTGACCTCGAACGTCGCCCCGCGCCTGTGCGCCGAGTTCCACGCCGCGTGGGCGAAGGGGGACACCAAGGCAGCGCTTGCGATCCACGACAAGCTGATGCCGTTGCACAACAACCTCTTCATCGAGAGCAACCCGGCGCCGATCAAGTACGCGATGTCGCTGCTCGGCAAATTCGACGAGACGCTGCGGCTGCCGATGGTTCCGGTCTCCGAACCGACCCGCGTTGCCGTGCGCAGCGCCATGGTGCACGCCGGCCTGATCAACTAGGCAGCGTTCGTCAATTCATCGCCACAGGCAACTCAGGGGGATCACCGATGCTGAAGGAATTCCGCGACTTCGCCATGAAGGGCAATGTCGTCGACCTCGCGGTCGCGGTCATCATCGGCGCCGCCTTCGGTGCCATCGTGACGTCGATGGTGAACGACATCATCATGCCGATCATCGGCGCGATCACCGGCGGCCTGGACTTCTCCAACTACTTCATCGGACTCTCGAGCAAGGTCACGGAGCACAATCTCGCCGATGCCAAGAAGCAGGGCGCAGTGCTGGCTTATGGCAGCTTCTTCACCCTGATCGTGAACTTTGCGATCGTCGCTTTCGTGCTGTTCATGGTCATTCGCACCATGAACCAGTTCAAGCGCAAGGAAGAGGTCAAGCCCGCGGAGCCGCCGAAGCCTTCGGCGGAAGTCGTGCTGCTGACCGAGATCCGCGATCTCCTCAAGAAGTGACGCGCGCGCTTCATCCAATCTGTTAGCGTCGCTGCGTATCTCGATCAGGTTTTACGTCCATGGCCGACAAGAACGAACGTCCGATCAAGGTCATGGCGGAAAATCGCAAGGCCCGCTTCAACTATGCGATCGAGGATACGATCGAGGCGGGGATTGCACTGACCGGAACCGAGGTCAAGTCGATCCGCAACGGCAAGAGCACGATTGCGGAGTCCTACGCCGACTCCAAGGACGGCGAGATCTGGCTGATCAACGCCACCATTCCCGAATATCTCCAGGGCAATCGCTTCAACCACGAGCCCAAGCGGCCGCGAAAGCTGCTGCTGCATCGCCGGCAGATCAACAAGCTGATGGGCGCGGTCGATCGGGAGGGCATGACGCTGATCCCGCTCAAGCTCTATTTCAACGAGCGCGGGCGGGCCAAGCTGCAGCTCGCGGTTGCGAAGGGCAAGAAGCTGCACGACAAGCGCGAGACCGAGAAGAAGCGCGACTGGAGCCGGGAGAAGGGCAGGCTGATGCGAGCGAGGGGATAGGGCTGAGAGGACAGGATGATCCAGAAGAACCTGCTCGAGGTTGATTGGAGCCAGATTCCCGCCCCCTTGGACGATGGCGATGCCGCCCATCTCAAGGGTCTGACGCTACCTGCGATCAGCCTGCTCGCGACCGACGACACTTCGGTCAATCTGTCGGCGCTCCCGGGCCGCACCGTGGTGTTCGCTTATCCACGCACCGGCGAGCCCGGCAAGATCTCGCTGGTCGACGACTGGGACATGATTCCTGGCGCGAGGGGATGCACGCCGCAGACTTGCGCGTTTCGAGACCTGTTCGCCGAGTTGAAGGCTGCAGGCGCCGCGCAGGTGTTTGGCCTCTCGACCCAAAGCAACGACTACCAGACGGAGATGGCGTCGCGGCTGCATCTGCCGTTCCCGGTGCTCTCGGACGAGAAGCTGGCGCTCACGCGCGCGCTCAAGCTGCCGACCATGGACGTCGCGGGCCTGACGCTGATCAAGCGCCTGGCTCTGATCATCGACGACGCCGAAATTGCGCACGTGTTTTATCCGGTGTTCCCGCCCGACCGGAACGCGGGCGATGTGCTGGACTGGCTGAAGGCCAATCCCGCCAGGAGTTAGTCGAGATCCGCCTTCACCCTGGCGAACACGCTGCGGAACATGTCCGTCGTCAGCACGCCCGTGTTCGTGTTGTAGCGGGAGCAGTGGTAGCTATCGTACAGCTTGAACGCGCCGGCTTGGTGCACGGCGCCGTGGCCGAAGGGCGCTTGTGAGGCCTTCAGCTTCAGCGGCTTGAGCACGCTGTCGTGCGCAATACGCCCGAGAGCGACGATTGCGCGCAGCTTCGGCATGGTTTCGAGATTCGCGACGAGAAACTGGCGGCAGGTGTTGATCTCGATCGGCAGCGGCTTGTTCTGCGGCGGAACGCAATGCACGGCATTGGCGATCCGGCAGTCGACCAATTTCAAACCGTCGTCGGGCCGGGCCTGATAGCTGCCTTTGGCGAAACCGTATTCGAGCAGGGTGGCGTAGAGCAGGTCGCCGGCATAGTCGCCTGTGAACGGTCGGCCGGTGCGGTTTGCGCCTTGCATCCCCGGCGCGAGACCGACGACCAGCAGGCGCGCCGTGATGTCGCCAAAGGGCGCAACCGGAGCATTGTGCCACAACGGCTCGCGCGCGCGGTTCGCCTCGCGAAAGGCGACCAAGCGCGGACAGAGCGGGCAGTCACGGTCGGGGACGAGGGCGGGGGCCTGGCGGCTTGACCGGGCCGCCTCACTCCTCGAAGTCGTCATCGCCCCTCGTCGGCGCCATCGTGGTCGTGGTCGCGCGCTGGAGGAACTGCGGGGCGTGGTGGCGTGCCTCGCGCTCGCCGCGATCACGCGGGGCGGGACGCTCGGACGGGTCGCGGCCAAGCTTGGACTGCAGCTCGACGAGGTCGGTGAAGACGTCAGCCTGGCGGCGCAGCTCGTCGGCGATCATCGGCGGCTGGCTGGCGATGGTGGAGATCACAGTGACCCGCACCCCGCGGCGCTGCACCGCTTCGACCAGCGAGCGGAAGTCGCCGTCACCCGAGAACAGCACCATCTGGTCGATGTGTTCTGCGAGCTCCATGGCGTCCACCGCGAGCTCGATATCCATGTTGCCCTTGACCTTGCGCCGGCCGGAGGCATCGATGAATTCTTTGGTCGCCTTGGTGACGACGGTGTAGCCGTTGTAGTCGAGCCAGTCGATCAGGGGACGTATCGAGGAATATTCCTGATCCTCGATGATCGCTGTGTAGTAGAACGCCCGCAGCAGCGTCCCGCGGCTCTGAAATTCCTTCAGAAGGCGCTTGTAGTCGATATCGAAGCCGAGAGTTTTCGCCGTGGCGTAAAGATTGGCCCCGTCGATGAAGAGCGCGATCTTGTTGGTAGGGGAAGGTGACATTCAGTTTGCTCGCGTAGTGTGTTCGTGATTGATCGTTTTATTGTTGGCGCGGCGGCAGCAAGCCGCGCAGTTCTAAAGTGCCGCCGAAACCCGTCGAAACCGCAAATCCGGAGAAGTCGGGGCAATCAAGGTATAGTTATGGCGGACTCTCATACACCCGGCGCCGCCCACAATGGCAGCCCGGGAAACCACCCGTCCCAGCCCCAATGTGGGGGTAGCAGAGCCGTTTGGCGAGGCCAAATCACAAATTGGCCTTGCGAAATCGTCCCTTCCCCTATAACTAGCCCCGATCATCCACATATTTCGTCCCACCCACAACGGAGCGACAGTCCATGGCTCGCGTCACCGTAGAAGATTGTATCGACAAGGTCGACAACCGGTTTGACCTGGTCCTGCTGGCCGCCCACCGCGCCCGCATGATTTCGTCCGGTTCACAACTAACGGTTGACCGCGATAACGACAAGAACCCTGTTGTATCTTTGCGTGAAATCGCCGACACGACCATCTCGCCGGAGGACCTGCGCGAGGAGCTGGTGCACTCGCTCCAGAAGTTCGTCGAGGTGGACGAGCCCGAGCCGGACACGGTGCCGCTGATCGGTTCCGCCGGTGCCAGCGTCGATGCAGACGATACCGAAGTGGCTGTGGAGCGCATGACCGAAGAAGAGCTCCTGAAGGGTCTCGAAGGCCTCGCGCCGCCGGAAGAGCAGCCCGAGGAGGACGAGTAATCGTCTTACTCGCGATTGTCGACTTCTTGTGATCTTATCGAAGGCCCGAACCCCTGTTCGGGCCTTTGCTTTTGTTGGCGTTTTCGTGGTTACCATAGCGTTGCCGGCTCGCGCCGTACGCCTGTCACTGAATTGATCGGCGGCGTCCGCGATCGGGGCTTAGGATGTATACAACGGGCCGGCTGATGGTCCGTTTGAAGGCAGGACGGCATGGTGTATCGACGCCGCAGACCCACGCAGATGCAGGCCGCAACCGAATCGGTTGCCGTGGCCCCGACTGCGCCTGTGGCACGGCCAGCGAAGCCGCGTGCGCGGATGATGCGTCAATATGACCTCGTCGAACGGGTCCGGTCCTACAATCCGAACACCAACGAAGACCTGCTGAACCGCGCCTACGTCTACGCCATGAAGGCGCATGGCTCGCAGACCCGCGCCTCCGGCGATCCGTATTTCTCGCACCCGCTCGAAGTGGCGGCGATTCTCACCGACTTGAAGCTCGACGACGCCACTATCGTCGCCGCGCTGCTGCACGACACGATCGAGGACACCGAGGCGACGCGGGCCGAGATCGACCAGTTGTTCGGCCCCGAGATCGGCGCGCTGGTCGAGGGCCTGACCAAGCTGAAGCGGCTGGAGCTGGTCTCGCGCGAGGCCAAGCAGGCCGAGAACCTGCGTAAATTGTTGCTGGCCATTGCCGACGATGTCCGCGTGCTTCTGGTCAAGCTCGCCGACCGTCTGCACAACATGCGCACGCTCGACTTCGTGCCGACCGAATCACGCCGGCGCATTGCCGAGGAGACGCTCGACATCTACGCGCCGCTGGCCGGGCGCATGGGCATGCAGGAAATGCGCGAGGAGCTGGAGGATCTGTCCTTCCGCACCCTCGATCCCGAAGCCTATTCGGTGGTGATGCAGCGGCTCGATGCGCTCGCCGAGCGCAACCGCAACCTGATCGGCGAGATCGAGGACCAGCTCTCCAACAATCTGCGTCACAGGGGTCTTGGCGCGCGGGTCTATGGCCGCCGCAAGAAGCCGTTTTCGATCTGGACCAAGATGGAGCGCAAGTCGGTCGGCTTCGAGCAATTGTCCGACATCTTCGGTTTCCGTGTCGTCGTCAACGACATCGAGTCCTGCTACCGCGCGCTCGGCATCGTCCACACCACCTGGCCGGTCGTGCCGGGACGCTTCAAGGACTACATCTCGACGCCGAAGCAGAACGACTACCGATCGATCCACACCACGGTGATCGGCCCCGGCAACCAGCGCGTCGAGCTGCAGATCCGCACCGAGGCGATGGACCAGATCGCCGAGCGCGGCATTG
The DNA here is from genome assembly GCF_053592855.1 of Bradyrhizobium sp. T-1. NCBI lineage: Bacteria > Pseudomonadati > Pseudomonadota > Alphaproteobacteria > Hyphomicrobiales > Nitrobacteraceae > Bradyrhizobium > Bradyrhizobium sp. T-1. The sequence continues at coordinate 3,736,223 of NZ_CM132115.1, forward strand.
CCGCGCATGTCTTCTACAAGGAAGGCGTGGGCTCGCCGACCGAATTCCTCAAGCGCGAGTCCAATGCGTTCGCCTGGCTGCGCCACACCATCGGCATCCTGTCGGAGAGCGCCAACCCCGAGGAGTTCCTCGAGCACACCAAGCTCGAGCTGTTCCACGACCAGGTGTTCTGCTTCACCCCGAAGGGCAAGCTGATCGCGCTGCCGCGCCATGCCAATGTGATCGACTTCGCCTATGCGGTGCACACCGACGTCGGCAACAGCGCGGTCGGCTGCAAGATCAACGGCAAGTTCGCGCCGCTGTCCTCGGAGCTCCAGAACGGCGACGAGGTCGAGGTGCTGACCTCGGAAGCGCAGTCGGCCCCGCCATCGGCCTGGGAAACGCTCGCAGCCACCGGCAAGGCGCGCGCCGCGATCCGCCGCGCCACGCGCACCGCGGTGCGCGACCAATATGTCGGTCTCGGCCGGCGCATCGTCGAGCGCCTGTTCGAGCGCGCCAAGATCGAATACGCCGATGACAAGCTCAAGGGCGCGCTGCCACGCCTGGCGCGCACCTCGATCGAGGACGTGATGGCAGCGGTCGGGCGCGGCGAGATCAAGGCCTCCCACGTCGCGCGCGCGATGTATCCCGACTACAAGGAAGAGCGTGTCGCGCGCTACGGCGTCAAGAAGAGCCTCGCCGCCAAGCTCAAGGAGAAGTCGCCGGAGCCGTCACGCAGCCCGGTTGCGATTCCGATCGGCGGCAACAATTCCGATCTGCCGGTGAAGTTCGCGCCGAACGGCGGCGCCGTGCCCGGCGATCGCATCGTCGGCATCGTCACGCCGGGCGAGGGGATCACGATCTATCCGATCCAGTCGCCGGCGCTGAAGGACTTCGAGGAGGAGCCGGAGCGCTGGCTCGACGTTCGCTGGGACATCGAGGACTCCGCGCCGCAGCGCTTCCCGGCGCGCATCAAGGTCGAGAATGTCAACGAGCCCGGCGCGCTCGCGCAGATCGCGACCGTGATCGCCGAGCACGACGGCAACATCGACAACATCAGCATGCAGCGCCGCTCGCCCGACTTCACGGAGACAACGATCGATCTCGAAGTCTATGATCTCAAGCATTTGAGCGCGATCCTGGCGCAGTTGCGCGCCAAGGCCGTCGTCGCCAAAGTCGAACGTGTTAATGGATAGGCGTCTGTCGCAGTCGCCTGTCTCTCCGATCTCGAGAGTCCCGAAATGCCCGCATCTCCGCTCCGCCTCGGTGTCAATATCGATCACGTCGCGACCGTCCGTAATGCTCGCGGCGGGCGCCATCCCGATCCGGTCCGCGCCGCGCTGCTTGCGATCGAGGCCGGTGCCGACGGCATCACCGCCCATTTGCGCGAAGACCGCCGGCACATCCGCGACGAGGACATGGCGCGGCTGAAGGCCGAGATCTCCAAGCCGCTGAATTTCGAGATGGCGGCGACCGACGACATGATGCGTATCTCGCTCGCGACCAAGCCGCATGCGGTATGCCTGGTGCCGGAGCGTCGCCAGGAGGTGACGACGGAAGGCGGGCTCGACGCGGTCGGCCAGCACAATGCGCTGGCGCCCTATATCGCGCGGCTGAGCGATGCCGGCATCCGCGTCTCGCTGTTCATCGCCGCCGACCCCGCGCAGATCGAGATGGCGGCACGGCTCCGTGCGCCCGTGATCGAGATCCACACCGGTGCCTGGTGCGACGCCGTGGTCGACGGTCACTCCGACAAGGCCGAGGCCGAATGGCGGCGAATCGTGGCGGGCGTCAAGCTAGCCAGGGACGCCGGGCTCGAAGTGCATGCCGGCCACGGGCTCGACTATGCGACGGCGGAGACGATCGCCGGCCTGCCCGAGATCATGGAGCTCAACATCGGCTACTACATGATCGGCGAGGCGCTGTTCGTCGGTCTTGCCGAGACGGTGCGCAAAATGCGCGCCGCGATGGATCGCGGCCGGAGCCGGGCATGATCATCGGCATCGGCTCCGACCTCATCGACATTACCCGCGTGGCCAAGGTGATGGAGCGCCACGGTGAGCGCTTCCTCGACCGCATCTTCACCGCGGCCGAGCGGGCCAAGGCCGAGCGCCGGGCCAAGAACGAGAAGATGGTGGTGGCGACCTACGCCAAGCGCTTCGCCGCCAAGGAGGCCTGCTCGAAGGCACTGGGGACCGGCATCCGGCAGGGCGTCTGGTGGCGCGACATGGGGGTGGTCAATCTCCCCGGGGGACGGCCATCCATGCGGCTGACCGGGGGGGCGCTGGCCCGGCTCCAGGCGCTGACGCCGGAGGGATTCGAGGCGCAGATCGACCTGTCGATCACCGACGACTGGCCGTTGGCGCAGGCCTTCGTGATCATTTCCGCCGTGCCGCGGGCCAAGCCCTGAGGGCAATACCATCATTTTATAATTTGCATTGAAAATCAATGCCTTATTGGTTTTTGACGCGATCCTTGATTGCGTGGCCTGCGACAACCGTCTAAAAGTCCGCGGACGCAAATCAGGCTGGGCGAATTCGGCTTTACGCCGGAATTGGCCCTCACTATCAGAATCAGGACAATCTCCTTGGGCCGCGAACCGGTGGGCCGTTCGCGAGAGGAGGGCGTTCTGTGATCGCCGGCCGGAATTGAGAGAGCAATGAGCGTGACTTCGGGAACAAAAACTGAAAGCGGCGTCGGCGAAACAGTCCGGGTCGTGATCCATGCTCTCCTGATCGCGCTGGTGATCCGCACCTTCCTGTTCCAGCCGTTCAACATCCCGTCCGGCTCGATGAAGGCGACGCTGCTGGTCGGCGACTATCTGTTCGTCTCGAAATATTCCTACGGCTACAGCCATTACTCGATCCCGTTCTCGCCGCCGCTGTTCTCGGGACGGATCTGGGGCTCGGATCCCAACCGCGGCGACATCGTCGTGTTCCGCCTGCCGAAGGATGACACCACCGACTACATCAAACGCGTGATCGGCCTTCCCGGCGACCACATCCAGATGAAGGACGGGCTGCTCTACATCAACGACACTCCGGTCGAGCGCCAGCGCATGAGCGAGTATGTCGGCGAGGACCCGTGCGGCTCGGAAGGCGGCGGCATCTCGCGCGTGAAGCGCTGGAAGGAAACGCTGCCGAACGGCGTCACTTACGAGACGCTCGATTGCGCCGACAACGGCTACATGGACAACACCAACGTCTACACCGTGCCGCCCGGCCATTTCTTCATGATGGGTGACAATCGCGACAACTCCACCGACAGCCGCTTCCTCGGCCAGGTCGGCTACGTGCCGCAGGAGAACTTGATCGGCCGTGCGCAGATGATCTTCTTCTCCATCGGTGAAGGCGAGCATGCCTGGATGTTCTGGCGCTGGCCCTGGTCGGTGCGCTGGAACCGGTTCTTCAAAATCGTCCGATGAAAGACGAAGCCAAGGACATCACGACCCAATCGATCGAAGCGCAAGCCGCTCCCGAGGGCGAAGCTGCAACCAAGACGGCTGCGCCCAAGACTCCCGAAACCAAGACTTCTGAACCCAAGGGCGCTGACACCAAGACTCCAGCGAAGAAGAAGCGGACACGGAGCAGCAAGGCCAAGGACAAGGCGAAGGCGGCGGCTGATGCGAATGCGGCGCTCGAGGCGCGCATCGGCCACAGCTTTGCCGATCCGAATTTGCTGATGCAGGCGATCACGCACGTCTCGGCGCTGAAGTCCGGACGCAAGCGTGGTGACAGCTATCAGCGGCTGGAGTTCCTCGGCGACCACGTGCTGGGGCTTGTCGTCTCCGACATGCTCTATCACGCCTTCCCGAACGCCGACGAGGGCGAACTGTCCAAGCGGCTTGCCGAACTCGTGCGCAAGGAGAGCTGCGCCGATGTCGCCAAGTCGCTCGGTCTGCTCGACGACATCAAGCTCGGTTCGGTCGGCTCCAGCGCGGATGCGCGCCTGCGCAAGTCGATCCTCGGTGACATCTGCGAAGCCGTGATCGGCGCGATCTTCCTCGACGGCGGTCATGCGGCGGCGGACGAGTTCGTCAAGCGCAACTGGACCGAGCGCATGCACAAGCCGCGGCGTCCGCTGCGTGATCCCAAGACCGTGCTGCAGGAATGGGCGCAAGGCAAAGGATTGCCGACGCCGGTTTATCGCGAGGTCGAGCGCACCGGCCCGCATCACGATCCGCAGTTTCGGGTCGCCGTGGACCTGCCCGGACTCGCGCCGGCCGAAGGCATCGGCGGCAGCAAGCGGGCGGCAGAGAAAGTGGCAGCTTCAGTGATGATCGAACGTGAAGGCGTTGGCGGCGGCAATGACGGCTGAAACAAGCGGCGAGGCGCCCGCCGCGACGCGCTGCGGTTTCGTCGCGCTGATCGGCGCGCCCAATGTCGGCAAGTCCACGCTGGTCAATGCGCTGGTCGGGGCCAAGGTCACGATCGTCTCGCGCAAGGTGCAAACCACGCGCGCCTTGATCCGCGGCATCGTGATCGAGAACAATTCGCAAATCATCCTGGTCGACACGCCCGGCATTTTCCTGCCGAAGCGCCGGCTCGACCGCGCCATGGTCTCGACCGCCTGGAGCGGGGCGCATGACGCCGACCTCGTTTGCGTGCTGCTCGATGCCAAGACCGGTATTGACGAAGAGGCCGAGGCGATCCTCGCCAAAGCCGCCAGTGTCAATCACGACAAGATCCTGGTCATCAACAAGGTCGATCTGGTCCAGCGCGAGAAGCTCCTGGCGCTGGCGCAGGCCGCCAACGAACGCATGAAGTTCGCACGGACGTTCATGATCGCGGCGATCTCGGGCGACGGCGTCGACGACATCCGCACCACGCTCGCCGAGATGGTGCCGCCGGGGCCATACCTCTATCCCGAAGACCAGATGTCGGACGCGCCGATGCGCCAGCTGGCGGCCGAGATCACGCGCGAAAAGATCTATCAGAAGCTGCACCAGGAATTGCCCTACCAGTCCACGGTCGAGACCGACAAGTGGGAGGAGCGCAAGGATAAGTCGGTGCGCATCGAGCAGACGATCTTCGTGGAGCGCGAGAGCCAGCGCAAGATCGTGCTCGGCAAGGGCGGCGCTACCATCAAGTCGATCGGCGCGGACTCGCGGAAAGAGCTGATGCAGATCCTGGACGTGCCGGTGCATCTGTTCCTGTTCGTGAAGGTGCGCGAGAACTGGGGGGACGACCCCGATCGCTATCGCGAGATGGGCCTGGAATTTCCCAAGGAATAACCAAGAAAAGATCAGTCGCCGATGAGTGTGCCCCGCAACGTCCAGCGTTTCGAAGCGCTGCTCTATGCCTCGCTGATGCTGGATGCGCTGTCGGTGGCGGTGCAGGATCGCACGCCCACCCTCGAGATGACCGAGCAGATGATCATGACGGCGACGCTGCTCGCCGGCGGGATGATTCTGCTGCTGCTCTATTTCGTCTGGCTGGCTGCGCATTGGCGCAAGAACTGGCCGCGCTGGGTGCTGGCGGCGGTGCTGGCGCTGTCGGTGATCTCGCTTGGCCAGATCATCGGGGAGAGGGGCGTGGAGCTCGATAGCGCCATCGAGATCGTCTCCTGCGCGCTGACGGTGTTCGGGCTCTACTTCTCCTTCACAGGCGATGCGCAGGGCTGGTTCAACGCGTGAAGGACGCAGAATAGCGTGCTGCGCCTGCGCGGGGTTGTATCTCGGGGATGGGAATACTCGTATACAATGACAGTTAGGGCGATCACGATCGCCCAGAACGAAAATCCGAAGACGGAGCCGAGCGTGGGAGACAGGAGCGTTCGTCCCTGGGGAGACTTGCGCCAGCTACGGTATGCGTTGTCAGGACGCCTCGGATACTCGACGGTGACCCTGCCGAGGGTCGCAGCGTAAACGACAATGATTCCCGTGAAATAGCAAAAGCTGGGAAACCCCTTAATCAGCCAAAGCGACAGCTCGATAATTCCGGCCAGCAGATCGCCAACTAGGTTTGCCATTATGAGAGTTGACCTCCAAACCTTTCTTCACTGTCCCATATAGCGCTATAGTTGCGTTCCATGGAATGGACCGACGAAGGCATCGTGCTGGGCGTGCGGCGGCATGGCGAGAGTAGCGCCATTGTCGAGCTGCTGACGCGTGCGCACGGCCGGCATCTCGGTCTCGTGCGGGGCGGTGCGAGCGCGCGGCTGCGGCCGCTCTTGCAGCCCGGCAACAGCGTCAGCGCGGTGTGGCGGGCGCGGCTCGATGAGCATCTCGGCACCTACGCGATCGAGGGATTGAAGCTGCGCGCGGCGACGCTGCTGGGATCGTCCCATGGCGTCTACGGCGTCACCCATCTGGCCTCGATTGCGCGGCTGCTTCCCGAGCGCGATCCGCACGAGGATATCTTTGCGTTGCTCGAACATTCGCTCGATGATTTCGACGACATCGGCAGCGCCGCAGTGCATCTCATCCATTTCGAGCTGGCCATGCTCGCCGAGCTCGGCTTCGGGCTCGCGCTCGAAAACTGCGCGGTGACAGGGGAGACCACCGACCTGATCTATGTCTCGCCAAAATCCGGCGGCGCCGTATCCCGCGGCGCCGGCGAGCCGTGGCGCGACCGGCTGCTGCGGCTGCCGCCGTTCCTCCGCCAGGGCGAAGCCGCAAGCGACCTCACCGACGAGGATCTCCAGGACGGCTTCCGGTTGACCGGCCTGTTCCTGCTGCGCCATGTGCTGGAGCCGCGGGGGCAGGGCCATTCCGATGCGCGGGCCGGCTTCATCAATGCCCTGACGCGGCTGCAGGCCAAAGCGGCGCTGCCGGCGCCATGAGCGGATCGCGCTGCTGCATTGCTTGAGGGTATAGGGTTCCCCCGGGAACGAAGTTCGGGTTTCCGCGTTGGCGCGGGCAGGTTCCACAACGGGGACAGCCAACATGTTGATCAGGGGTTTTGCGCTGACCGCAGCGCTGCTGGCTTTTGCGCCTGAGGCCATGGCCGGCGAGCCGCAACCTGGCGTGTTTCGCCGGGCGTCCTGTACCGTCGTCCGGTATTATGTGGCGAAATATTCCGCTGCGGCCGCAGAGACATGGGCGCGCTCTCATGGTGCCACCGACGCCGAGATCGAGGCGGCCCGCCGCTGTGTGGCCAACACGCCGGCGACGGCCCCGGCCAAGGTCCAGCCGACCGTGACGGCCGGGTGGGCAGGGCAGTAGAAGCCCCAGGGAACCAATCCATCCTTGCCCGATTCGCTTCCACGGTTTAACCGGGCGGCATGGGAAAACGAATCGTTCCGCCGGAAGAACCGGCCGAAATTCACGAGGTGCCGCTGCGTGAGGCGCTGGAAGAGCGCTATCTCGCCTATGCGCTCTCCACCATCATGCACCGCGCGCTGCCTGACGCGCGCGACGGCCTGAAGCCGGTGCACCGGCGCATCCTCTACGGCATGCGTCTGCTCAGGCTCGACCCCGGAACCGCCTTCAAGAAATCCGCCAAGATCGTCGGCGACGTGATGGGCTCGTTCCATCCGCATGGCGACCAGGCCATCTACGACGCCATGGTGCGCCTCGCGCAGGATTTCTCCTCGCGCTACCCGCTGGTCGACGGCCAGGGCAATTTCGGCAATATCGACGGCGATAATCCCGCCGCCTACCGCTACACCGAAGCGCGCATGACCGACGTCGCGCGGCTTCTGCTCGAGGGCATCGACGAGGACGGCGTCGAGTTCCGCGCCAACTACGATGGCCAGTCGAAGGAGCCGGTCGTGCTGCCCGGCGGCTTCCCGAACCTGCTCGCCAACGGCGCGCAGGGCATCGCGGTCGGCATGGCGACCTCGATCCCGCCGCACAACGCCGCCGAGCTGTGTGAGGCCGCGCTGCATCTGATCGAGAAGCCCGACGCCAAGTCCAAGGCGCTGATGAAATGGGTCAAGGGGCCCGATTTCCCGACGGGCGGCATCTGCGTCGATTCCAAGCAGGCGATTGCCGAGGCCTACACCACCGGCCGCGGCTCGTTCCGTGTCCGCGCCAGGTGGCAGCAGGAAGAGGGCGCCCGCGGCACCTGGGTCGTTGTCGTCACCGAGATCCCCTTCCTGGTGCAGAAGTCGCGCATGGTCGAGAAGATCGCCGAACTGCTCGACCAGAAGAAGCTGCCGCTGGTTGGCGAGGTCCGCGACGAATCCGCCGAGGACGTTCGTCTCATCATCGAGCCGAAGTCGAAGAACGTCGATCCGGCGCTGATGATGGAATCGCTGTTCCGGCTGACCGAGCTCGAAAACAAGATTCCGCTGAACCTCAACGTGCTGATCAAGGGCCGCATCCCCAAGGTGGTGGGGCTCGCGGAGTGCCTGCGCGAATGGCTCGACCATCTGCGCGACGTGCTGATCCGCCGCTCCAATTTCCGCAAGGGCGAGATCGAACATCGGCTCGAAGTCCTCGGCGGCCATCTGGTCGCGTATCTGAACCTCGACAAGGTGATCAAGATCATCCGCACCGAGGACGAGCCGAAGCCTGCCTTGATCAAGGCTTTCAAGCTCACCGAGATCCAGGCGGAAGCCATCCTCAACATGCGTTTGCGCAATCTGCGCAGACTCGAGGAAATGGAGATCCGCAACGAGGACAGGGATCTTCGCAAGGAGCTGAAGGGGATCGAGGGCCTGCTCGCCTCCGAGCCCGAGCAGTGGAAGAAGGTTGCCGAGCAGGTCGGCAAGGTCCGCGACATGTTCGGACCGAAGACGCCGCTCGGCAAGCGCCGCACCACCTTCGCCGACGCGCCCGAGCACGATCTCGCTGCGATGGAGGAAGCCCTCGTCGAGCGCGAGCCGGTGACGGTCGTCGTCTCCGACAAGGGCTGGATCCGCACCATGAAGGGGCATGTCGAGGATCTCTCGGGGCTCGCCTTCAAGCAGGACGACAAGCTCGGCATCGCGTTCTTCGCGGAGACGACATCGAAGCTGCTGCTGTTTGCGACCAACGGAAAATTCTTCTCGATCGACGTGGCGAAGCTTCCGGGCGGCCGCGGCCACGGCGAGCCGATTCGCCAGTTCATCGATCTCGAGCCGGAGGCCGCGCCGGTCACGTTGTTCGTCAACAAGGGCGGACGCAAATTCCTGGTCGCGAGCCATGAGGGCCAGGGTTTTGTCGTCAACGAGGACGATTGCGTCGGCACGACCAAGAAGGGCAAGCAGGTCCTCAACGTCGACATGCCGAACGAGGCGCGCGCGGTCACCGAGGTGCTCGGCGACACGGTCGCTGTCATCGGCGAGAACCGCAAGATGCTGATCTTCCCGCTCGACCAGGTGCCGGAGATGGCGCGCGGTCGCGGCGTGCGCCTGCAGAAGTATAAGGACGGCGGTCTGTCCGACGTCACTGTCTTCGAGGCCAAGGCAGGTCTGACCTGGAAGGACTCTGCGGGGCGCGAATTCTCCGCGACCACCAAGGAGCTCGCCGAGTGGCAAGGCACCCGCGCCGACGCCGGCCGCCTGCCACCGAAGGGATTCCCGAAATCGAACAAGTTCGGCAAAGTGATCGGGTAGGGCGGCTCTCATGTCCTGATGGGCAGCAATGCTCCTGCATTGCTGCATCGGCGTGGGCGGTCTGATACCGTCTGGCATGCCGGTCTCTGGGATCTTTGAGAAGTAACGCGATGTACGATGTCATTGTGGTCGGCGGCGGCTCCGCCGGCGCCGCGGTCGCGGCAAGGCTCTCCGAGGATCCGGCACGGCGTGTCCTGCTGCTCGAAGCCGGCCTGGACTGGCGCGCTGATGAAGCGCCTTGGGAGGTGCGGACGCCCAATCCCATCCCGATCATCCACAAGCGCGAGTATCAGGAGAAATGGCAGTGGCCTGATCTCCTGACGCGCCGTGTCGCAGGACAGGAGCCGCGCTTTTACTGGCGCGGCAAGGGGCTCGGCGGCTCGTCGATGATGAACGGCCAGATCGCGATCCGCGGTGTTGCGGACGCATTCGACGAATGGGCCGCCAAGGGCTGCGCCGGCTGGTCGGCGAAGGAGATCATGCCGCTCTTCTCCGTGATCGAGGACGATCTGGAGTTCGGTGCCGTTGCAGGCCACGGAAGCGGCGGACCGTTGCCGGTCTATCGCGCGCCTCCCGCAAAATGGGGGCCGATCGATCGCGGCTTGCGCGATGCCGCGCTCGCGAGTGGCTATCCCTGGTGCGCCGATCTCAACGGTCCGGACGGCGAGGGCGTCGCCTGCTATCCCATCAATAGCCGCGACGGTCGCCGCATCACCACCAACGAAGGCTATCTCGAGCCCGCGCGTGGTCGCGCCAATCTGGAGATCCGGGGCAAGACGCTGGTCGATCGCGTGCTGATCAGCGACGGCCGGGCGACCGGTCTTCGCATTCACGCTGAGGGGCAGGGCACGAGCGAGATCAACGCGCGGCAGATCGTGCTGTGCGCCGGCGCAATCCACAGTCCGGCGATCCTGCTGCGCTCGGGCATCGGGCCGGCTGAAGAGCTGAAGGCGATGGGGATAGCTGTCGCGCGCGATTTGCCGGTCGGTCGTCACTTCTTCGATCATCCACTGTTTCGCGCCACGATCCAGCTCCGCGAAAACCTGCGGCCGACCGACCCGGACACGCGCCACACCAATTGCTGCGTGACTTATTCTTCGGGCCTCGCCAACGGCGGCAAGCGCGACATGATCCTGATCGCGTTCAACCATCGCGGCATCGGTGCGCCTGGCGCGATCGGCGCCGGCCTGTTCAACGCCTATTCGCGCGGCACGCTCAAGCTCGCTTCCACCGATCCGTCCGTCGATCCGATCATCGAGGAGAACATGCTCGCCGACCCCCGCGACATGCTGCGCATGATGGATGCGGTGAGGCGGCTCGCCGTGATCACGTCCCAGCCGGCGCTATCAGGCATCGCCGACTGGATCAGGTTCACCGACACCGATCTGACATTGCCGCAGGCGGCAAACTTGCCGGATCGCGAGCTCGATGGACTGCTGCGGCGTGAGACCGGCGACATCCAGCATGCCGCCGGCAGTTGCCGCATGAGCGGTGTCGACGATGCCGATGGCGTGGTGAATCCCGATGGCACCGTGAAAGGCATCTCGGGCCTACGCGTGGCCGACGCCTCGATCATGCCGTCGGATTGCCGTGCCAACACCCACTTCACCACGGTGGTGATCGGCGAGGCCATCGCGCGGATGATGATGCGGTAGGGCCACAATGACGGCGTCATGCCACGGCTCGACCGGGGCATCCAGTACGCCGCGGCTTCTCTCCTCAACCACGATCGTCTCAGAGTGGTCTGTCGTGCCCGAGGCCCCTTCATCGCAATTGGGCTTACGGTCCTATTCAATCGTTGCATTCACGGTCATGACCGATCTGCCCGAGCCGTACGGACCTTTTCCCTCGCCGTAGATGGCAAACGTATCGTTGCCCTTGTATCCGGACGCCGCGGTGTACCTGAACGTCGTTACATTGAGCTGTCTGAGCGTCCCGTGCGCAGGCTTCTGGGAAACGCCCGAGTTGTGCATCGCTCCCGGAATTCGCATCGGGAAATTGCAGGTTTGCCCTGACCTGATCACGAAGTAGGCCGTCATGTCGACGCCAAACACCGAGGGATCACCGGTGACCCGGCAGTCGGAGACGGCGAAAGCCGAAACCGGCATCAGGCTCAAGGCAGCTGCAATTGCAAGTGACCGCATGTTCGTCTCCTGCGAAGATGAGGGGCATCACGCAGTCGATCTCGCAGCATTCGGATCACCATTGATTTGAATCAACATCTCGATCGGGTCGACGAAGCGGTTGAGTTGCGATGACCGTTGTTGGGCCCATTGCTACCGAAAGCTTGGTCGCGAATATGCTGATTCAACGGTGAGGATCAGACGTCTTCGCACCAGGCCGATCTGACGAGAGCTCGCTTCGCAGCGTTGGGCGTTGAACCGATCGATTAGTTAAAGCGGCGGTTTCCAGACTGACCGCAGTTTCGCTCGCAATATCCATGTTCGGCTTCGCCGCGCCGGCGCAAGGACAGGACAGCAACAGTCCTCCGAGATCGAAGGCCAATTGAGATTTGCTCAAACGCCAACCGAGGTGGCAACTCCGTGCGAAGGTCGCCCCAGTTGGCGGCCTCGTTCATTATGGCGATGCTGCTCTCTGGGGCCGACTGCGAAGTGGGGGCTCGCCGCGTCGAGCCCCCGAAATCTGGCGGACGGCAATCCTTGAACGCGGCGCTTGTCAAACATTGCCGCGCTTCAAAAAGAACTGGTGGTCGCGGCCCGCCGTATCGCGAGGTCGCGGCCAGCCAATCCGCAAACAGCCAATTCTCCTTTTTGGTTCAGTCGGGTACGCGTGATCTTCAACCGCGGCCCATGAGCGAAATTCATCAGTTCTTGACACCCGCGATTATTCGCGAGAAAATAATTTAAATATTAATAATCAGAAGCATTCCTTTGCGAGATGACTCACGGATTTCCGTGCCAGTTTCGAGACCTCCATTAGTGTTGCAGCTATTGCATGAAGGGGATTGGGAATGAAGAAGAGATTATTGGCGGTCTCGCTGCTTGCTCTTACGACCTTCCAGGTTTCTCAAGCGCGTGCGTCCCAGGTTCAAATCGATCTCAGTTCCCAGGTAAACGCCGATCTGGTGACTTATAGTGGCGGGACCAACTATCCTGCGGGCGGCACATCGCTGACGATTGGTGCGGCCACGTTCAGTCTTGCGAGCTATCCCGGTGGAAACCACCTAGGCGCCGTGCAAACGTTGGGACAAGACAATCTGCCCACCTCATTCGTTTTTGGCGGGCTGAACATCACTGGCGTGCAGACGATCTACAGCCTCGTCAACTCCGCCTTCGGCGCGAATGGTGCGACCACCGGCCAATTCATCTTCACCGGCAGCGGGGGCACATTCACCTTCAACCTTACCGAAGGGGTCAATATTCGCGACCACTTCAACGATGGCTTCATCAATACCGCGACGAATTTGTATGGATCCGCCTACTACGGAGCCAGCAACCAGGACCGATTGGACGCTCAGCAATTCAACGTCTCCGGAATTGGTACGCTGACCAAGGTTGAGTTTGACTATGTTGGAAATGGCGTATGGGGGAATGGAGAACCATTCCTGGCTGCCCTTACGACCGATACGGTTGGAGCAGTCCCCGAACCGTCCACCTGGGCGATGCTGCTTCTTGGCTTCTGCAGCTTAGGCTTCCTCGCCCATCGCGGCAGGAGACGCATGGCGCTGACCGCAGACTAATTTGGGCCGTCGCCTGATCGACCGCGGGGCTGCGTTCGCACGCTCTTCTCTCCTGTCGGCGAGCACAGCTGACACCGCCGTGCTCCGGCAGTCATGAGTTGTTGGCTAGATCACACCCGCCAGCCGCAGCACCACGCCGGCGGCGCAGCTGCCGGCAAGCACGGTCAACATGCCGAGCTTGAACCGGAAGATCGCGGTTGCCGCCGCGATCGATAGCACGAGCGCCGGCACATCGACGCTCGCCAGCACGGGCCTGTCAAAATCCAGCGGGAAGGCGTGCACCGGCACGGTCTCGCGGAACAGCGTGTGCAGCGCGAACCAGATCGAGAGGTTGAGGATCACGCCGACCACGGCGGCGGTGATCGCACCCAGCGCGCCGGCGAGCCCGGTGTTGCCGCGCAGGCGCTCGATGTAGGGAGCGCCGACGAAGATCCAGAGAAAGCAGGGCGTGAACGTGACCCAGGTCGCGAGCAAGCCACCGAGCGTAGCCGCCAGCATCGGCGACAGGCCGGTCGGGTCGCGATAGGCGGCCATGAAGCCCACGAACTGCAGCACCATGATCAGCGGGCCCGGCGTGGTCTCGGCCATGCCGAGGCCGTCGAGCATCTCGTGCGGCTTCAGCCAGTGATAATGCTCGACAGCCTGCTGGGCGACGTAGGCCAGCACGGCGTAGGCCCCGCCGAAGGTGACCAGCGCCATCTTCGAGAAGAACAGCGCGATCTGGCTGAACACATTGGCCTGGCCGAACGCCAGAAGCAGCGCGATCACCGGTACCAGCCATAGCGCGAGCCAGAGCGCACCGGTGCGGATCGCGCGCGCGGCGTTGGGGCGGACATGGTCCGGCACGGCCTCGCCGAGCATGTTGTCGATGGCGGCGCTATTGCCACCGTGGCCATGACCAGCTGGCGCGAATTCCGGACGTCCGGCGCGCGCGCCGGCATAGCCGATCAGGCCGGCGGCGATGATGATGATCGGGAAGGGGACCGCGAAGAAGAAGATTGCGACGAAGGCGATCGCGGCGAGCGCGATCATGATGCGGTTCTTCAGCGCGCGCTTGCCGACGCGGAACACGGCCTCGATGACGATGGCGAGCACCGCGGCCTTCAATCCGAAGAACAGCGCCTCGACAAAGCTGACATTGCCGTAAGCCGCGTAGATGTAGCTGAGCCCCATGATGGCGATGATGCCGGGCAGGATGAACAGCCCGCCCGCCATCAGCCCGCCGGCGGTGCGGTGCATCAGCCAGCCGATATAGGTCGCGAGCTGCTGCGCCTCCGGCCCCGGCAAGAGCATGCAGTAGTTCAGCGCATGCAGGAAACGGCCCTCGGAAATCCAGTTCTTCTCCTCGACCAGGATGCGGTGCATCACCGCGATCTGGCCGGCGGGCCCGCCGAAGCTGAGGCAGGCGACGCGCAGCCAGACGCGGAAAGCTTCGTTGAAGCTGATGCCGTGACCGGCATCAGCTCTCGTTTGTTTGGCGCGGATATCCATTACGCCTTTGCCTTGTTGGTCGGCCAGTTGTGCGTCTCACCCGTGGCGTCGCGGCACCAGCGGTAGAAGGCGTCGTAGAGCAACATGCCGGCCTCGAGCTGTTCGAGGTCGTCATCGTACATGCGCGACAGCCCGAGGGACGCCGCGAGCAGGCCGGGTGCCTCCGGTGCGAGGTCGGGCCTTGCAGTGTCGGCACCGCGCACCAGCGTGGCCAGCCGCAACAGCGCCGGCGTCGCGATCCCGAACTCCTCGACCATGACGTCGAAGGTGCAGAGTTCGCCGCGGTGACTCCAGAACACGTTCTCGATGTCGAAGGGGGCCGCGCCAAAGCGTTCGCCGACGGCAACCACCTCGGACGGCGCGACAAACAAGAACACCGCGTTGGGATCGACGAAGCGGCGGATCAGCCAGGGGCAGGCGATGCGGTCGATCTTGGGCCGCGCCCGTGTCACCCAGATCGTGCGTCCTTTGGCATCGCGCGGCGGCAGTTTTCGCGTGTCGACCAGCGGCAGCTTGGCCGCCTTCCAGCCCTCGAAGCCGCCTTCCAGCGTTTCGGCCTCGGCGCCGAGCTGGCGGAGCCAGGCCGCCGTGCCCTGCGCGAGTTTCTCGCCGCGGAAGCACGAGACGATGGCCCGGCGACCGGCGAAGCCGGCGCCCCATTCCGCAACGGTCTCGTGGCTGAGCTTGATCGAGCCCGGGATCAGCCGCCGGTCGGCGGCAAAATCCTCGTCCGTGCGGACGTCGATCAGGACGGGAGCATTGGCCGTGCCGATCAGGCGCGCCAATTTGTCAGATGATATGGTCGTGAACGTTGACATGATGCGTCCTCGCATAAATCAAACGGGACGCGATACTTGGGCATGTCGCCTCGTGGGGAGATCGCTCAAATCCCCATGGCGCTAATTACACCGAAACCACGCCGCGCTGTCAATCATCGGTTTCATGGGCATTGAATGTTAGGAAGATATGCTGCTGCGGCCTAGAGTCGGCGAAAGCGGAATTCTGCACCGGGACCGGGGTTGATCCTCGGTCGCAGCAGGAAGGCGCTGCCAGGAGGGACCAAGGATGACGCCCAAGATCATGCCGAAGATCATGCCGAAGCTCACGTTCGCCCTCGCCATCGCCGCTCTCGCGCTGTCCGCCCAATCGGCATCCGCGCAAAAGCCGGCAGTCGAAAAGCTCTACATTCTCAATTGCGGCGAGGGCGTTGCCGGCGACATCTCGCGCTGGTCGCCAGGGGTGAATGAAGGCAAGTCGATGGACTTCGTCGACACCTGCTATCTCATCAAGCACAGCCAGGGCTGGTTCCTGTGGGACACCGGCATTCCCGACGCCGTAGCATCGATGCCGAACGGGTTGGCGCCGGCTGATCCCAAGGCCGTCACTTGGCGGCGTCCGAAAACGCTCGCCGCGCAGCTCGAGCAGATCGGCGTGAAGCCGGCCGACATCAAGGCGATGGCCGTCTCGCACACCCATCCCGATCACATCGGCAATGTCGAGATGTTCCCGCAGGCGACGCTCTATGTACAGAAGGCGGAATATGACTGGCCGGGTGCCAACAATGAGCCGCGCTTCAAGCCCTCGCATCCGGTCGAGTTGCTCGCGGGCGACAAGGATGTGTTCGGCGACGGCAGCCTCACCATCCTCTCGACTCCCGGTCATACGCCGGGACACCAGTCGCTGATGGTGAAACTGCCGAAGACCGGCGTGGTGGTGCTGTCCGGCGATGCCGTTCACTTCAAGGACAATTGGGACAACCGCCGCGTTCCCAGCATGAACGCCAACAAGGAGCAGACCGCGGCCTCGATGCAGAAGATCGCCGACACGCTCGACAAGGAAAAGGCGCAGCTCTGGATCAACCACGACAAGGCCCAGCGCGACGGCCAGAAGATGTCGCCGGAGTTCTACGACTAGCTTTGGTGAGACCCCTGTTGCCACCATGGTGGCAACAGGGATGTGGTAGGCGCCTCCAAATCTCCGGTACCGGGAGGCGAAACGTGGAGTGGCTCGGGGTCGCGATCGCTCTGGCGTCGAGCAGCATCGGTGGCACCGCCGCGTCGATCACCCGTTATCTCGTCGTCGGTGCCGATCCGGTCATGCTTGCGATCCTGCGCTGGGGAATCGGATTCCTCTGCCTGCTGCCGTGCGCGTTGCTGCTTCGCGTAAGCTGGCCGCAACGGTCGGACTGGCCGGCGGTGATGGCCCTTGGCATCTGCTTCTTCGGCCTGTTCTTCATCCTCTACAACATCGCGATCTCCTATACGACTGCGGCGCGAGCGAGCCTCGCGCTGGCAACGCTGCCGCTTCACACCATGGTCGTCGGTGCGATCCTCGGCGTCGAGCGGCTGACGGCGCGCAAGATCGCCGGTGTCGGCATTGCCGTGCTCGGGGTTGCCGCCGCATTGGCGGCGGGCCCGGCGCAGAGCCCGCCTGGGGCCTGGCGTGGCGAGCTGATCATGACCGGCGCAGTGTTCTGCATGGCCTTCTACAACGTGCTGTCGCGGCCGCTGATGCAGCGCTCCAGCGCGCTCGGCTTTCTCACGGTCGGGATGGGTGCGGGCGCCGTGGCGCTGATGCTCGTGGGTGTGACGAAGGGCAGTTTCGCCGCGCTCGCGCAGTTCACGGTGACGCAATGGATCGCGGGTGCCTATCTCGGCGCCGGTGGCGGCGCGCTCGCTTTCATTCTGTGGGTGATGGCGCTGCAGCGCGCCACGCCGACCCGCGTCGCCAACACCATGACGGTCAACCCGATCGCGGCCACCTTGCTGGCCGCGCTGCTGATCGGAGAACCGATCACGCCCAATCTCCTGATCGGGCTGCTCGCCGTGTTCGCAGGAATTTGGATCGCGACCAGCCAGCCGAAGCCGGCCTGATCGAGCCATCGCGCGACGAGGTACCGACCGCCCAACAATTCGGCAGAGGAGCCGATGGAGGCTCCGCACCGCGACGCGTCAGGTTGACACTCCCGAAAATCGCGCAGAGGATGCAGGCTGCTCTTGTTACATTTGAAGACCAAGATGCATTCGACGTCGCAAGATCAGCGATCGTCGTCGGCGCAATATTTATCTTCGCGAGCAGGCGCGGTGCGCAACCATCAAGGTTCAACCGGACCGACGGTCATTCTCGATTCACGAAGCACATTTCGACCCATTGGCTCGTTGAGCAATCCGCCCACCGATCCGACCTCCTGACGACTGGCCGCCGCCGCGGCCTCGTTCATTTCAACGAAGGCTCAAATCAATGGAGATTTGAAATGTATTCCGTTCGCATTGCCAAATTCGCGGTCACGCTGCTTCTGTTTACAATTGCTCTGGCCGCACAGGCCCACGCTCAGAACAACAAGCAAATCATCTCAGGCACATTTTACGAGGATCGAGCTACCAATGCGGCCAATTCAACCCTCTTGTTTCTGACGTTTCTGCAATCCCCCGCAAACAAGTATTTGAACATCACAAATGTTTCCTGCCGCATTTTTACGGGTTCGCAGCAAGTTCTGGAGGACGTAACGCTATTTGTCGGGACCACGTCGGGGAATGATGACCTTGGCAGAGACTATTCCGTACGGGGAAACGTCTCGCCGCAAACACTGACCAACGCTTCCTTCTACTCCATCGTCACCAACCAGATCTATTACAAGATGGGACCCGGCCGCTTCCCCACGGTACGAATCGACGCAGGCGTGGCAACCAATATTCAAGTTATTATCGAGGCGTCCTGCGTCTTAGTTGGAAACCTCACGGACAACTAAGCCGTTGACCGCGTCCTCCATGAAGTCGTGCCCGCTCGACCGGGCGGGACGATCCGGAAGCGGTGGTCTTTCGCATTCGAGATGATAGGACCGTCGGTGAGGCAGGCCTATCAGCCCCGCGGCGCCGTGACCGTCGGCACGCCTGTGTCCGGCGTCTTCTTCGGCTTCAGCGTGCCGGCATAGAACGAGAGCAGCCACACCAGGAGGACGGCGAGGAGATAGACGCCCCAGGCCTGCGGCGGCGTCATGGCCCAGCGCAGGAGGCCTTTGAACGTGCGGGGCGGCGGGCTGTTGTTGTCGCTCATGGCCCGCTTGTGCGCGAAAGCCGCAAGCCCGTCAATCCGGCCGCTTCCCTGCGCGGATCAGGAACAAGGCGGCCAGCGCCGACAGGCTGAGCGCGGACGAGACCATCAGCACCTTGGTGCCCATGACGTCGATCAGCAGGCCGAACGCCAGCGGCGCTATCGCCTGTGCCATCCGCGCCGGCGCGCCGATGATGCCGAGGCGATAGCCGAAATCCTTCGGACCGAAGATCGCGAGCGGCAGCGTCCCTCGGGCAATGGTCAGGATGCCGTTGCCGGAGCCGTGCAGCAGCGCAAAGGCGCTCGCCGCGGGCGCGCCGAAGATGGCGACGACGGCCGCTCCGATCGGGTGGGTGAGGCAGGCAAGCCGCGTCGACCATAGCGGATGGAAGCGGCTGAGCAGGCTCGCTTCGAGAATCCGCGCGACCACCTGCGCCGGGCCGATCAGGGCGCCGGCAGCGATCGCCTCGACATGCGTCGCGCCCATGGTCTCCAGGATGCGCGGGAAATGCACGGCCATGGCGCCGGTGACGGTCCAGACTGCGGCAAAGACAAAGGCGAGCAGGATCATGGTGCGGTCGAGCGGCACGTGCGGCTTCTCGGCCGTTGCCGCCGCCTGCTTCGCGCCCTTGATCGCCGGCAGCATGAAGAAGTTGAGGGGCAGGCCGATCAGGATGTTCGCCGCAGCCCAGGCGAAACACGTGTCGCGCCAGCCGATATGGGCGAGGCCCCACGCGGTGAGCGGCCAGCCGACGGTCGAGGCAAAGCCCGCCATCAGCGTGATGCCGGTGATGGACCTGCGGGCCTCGGTGCCATAGATGCGGCCGAGCGCGGCGAAGGCGGCATCATAGAGTCCCATCGCCATGCCGATGCCGAGCACGAGCCAGGCAAATGCCATCACTGCGACCGATTGCGAGAAGCCGAGCAGGACGAGGCCGGCAGCAATGGTGATGTTCGAGGCCGACAGCACCTGGCGCCCGCCGACAAGATCGATCTGCCGGCCTATGCGCGGCCCCAGCATCGCGGAGATCACCAGCGAGGCCGAGAACGCGCCAAAGATCCAGTTGGAGGAGACGCCGAGGTCGTGCGCCATCGGATCGGCGAGCAGGGCCGGCAAGTAATAGCTGGAGGCCCAGGCCAGGGTCTGCGTCGTACCCAGCGCAACAATAATCGGAAGCTGGCGCTGGCTCATGTCCCCGTATTTCTGATCGGCGGTGTCATCATCTGCATTTGCGGCCCGAGGCGCGCGCGCGTCAACAGCGTGCACGACATATTCGACCTGCTGCGGGCGGGAGCCTTCGCGGCGCGACATCTTCGCGTGGCCTTTCGCTCGTCACGAATGCACGCCATAATAGCGCATGCAATTAACCTCCCGTCTCGCACTGATGAACTGGCTGGCCGGCCAGGGGCTCACCGGCCTTCCCGAACCCGACCTGCTGCGCGGCTTCTGCGAGCGCTGCCGCGCCGACGGACTGGAACTCTCGCGCGGCCTCGTCGTCATCGACACGCTGCATCCGATCTACGAGGGCCGGGCCTTCCGCTGGAGCGATACGCCGAGCAACGAGAGCGACGTCATCGAGTACGGCTCGACGGCGGAAGGCGACGCGGCCAAGAACTGGCGCCGCTCAGTGTTTTATCATTTGCTCGAGCATGGCCACGACGAGATGGTGATCGACCTCGCCGACGCGCCCTCGCTCGATTTCTCGCAGATCGGCGACCTCGCCGAAACCGGTCACCGCCACTTCCTGGCCTTCGTGCACCGCTTCGGCGAGACCGGAGCGCTCGGGCAGATGGATTGCCTCTACTCCTACTGGACCACGCGACGCGACGACGGCTTTACCGAAGCCGAGCTTGCCGCGCTGCGCGATCTCGTGCCGGTGCTGGGCCTCGCGATCAAGTCGGCGCAGCAGGTCGACATTGTCCGGACGCTGGGGCGCGTCTATCTCGGGCGCGACGCGTCGGAGCAGGTGCTGCGCGGGCGTATCTCGCGCGGCGTCACCGAGCGCATCAATGCCGTGCTCTGGTACTCGGATCTGCGTGGCTCGACCGGGATCAGCGAGAGCATCGGCCCCGACGAGATCATCCCGTTTCTCAACGACTATGCCCAGGCCGTGATCGACGCGATCCACGATGCCGGCGGCGACGTGCTGAAGCTGATCGGGGACGGCGTGCTCGCGATGTTCACCGGCGAGGACATGGCGGATGCGCGCCGCGCCGCGCTGCGCGCCGAGCATCTGTTCCGCAAGAATGTCGCGGCGCTGAATACACGGCGCGCGGCGGAGGGCCGTCCGACGACGTCGGCCTATATCGGCCTGCATGTCGGTGAGGTCCTTTACGGCAATATCGGCAGCGAGGACCGGCTCGATTTCACCGTGGTGGGGCCGACCGTCAACGAGGTCAGCCGCATCGCCTCGATGAGCCGCTCGGTCGATCGCGAACTGCTGGCGTCGGCGGAATTCTACAAGGGCCTGGACGCCTCCGGCCGCCGCTATCTCGTCTCCACCGGCCGCTACGCGCTGCGCGGCATCGGCCGCGCGCAGGATCTCTACACGCTCGATCCCGAAGTTGATTCGAGCGAGCCGGTGACGGGCGGCTACGAGCGGTACCTGGCGAACTAGCCCGACTACCTCCACGGCGTCGTCCTGGCTTTCGCCAGGACGACGCCAGGGAGCTAGCACCGTGCCGCCGCTTCGTCTCCCACCATGGCCGGCTGCCGGTCCAGCGCCACCGCCGGCGACAGCCAGATCACCAGCGCCTGCAGGCCAAAGAAGGCTGCTGCGAGATAGAGGCACGCTTCCGCGCTCCAGATGCCGCCGACGATCGCGCCCAGTGCCGAGCCGAGCGGGCGGGCGCCGTAGCTCATGATGTTGATGGCGGAGACACGCCCGAGCAGGCGCGGCGGCGTCACCGACTGGCGCAAGGTCGTGGTCGAGATCACCCACAGGATCGGCCCGACGCCGAGCAGGAAGAAGCTCAAGGCGGCCAACCAGGGCGAAGGGACCAGCACCGTCAGCGCCATCACGACCGCGGCGACGAAGCCCGTGACCGGGCCGAGGCCGACCACGGTGCCGAACGCAATCCGCTGCATCACGCGCGTGGCGAACAGCGCGCCGATCACCATGCCGACGCCGTACATCGTCAGCACCGTGCCGACGCCGGCGGCGGTCAAGCCGAGATGCCGGACGGCGTAAGGCACGAACACCGCGATCTGCAGGAACCAGCCGGTGTTGAAGATGAATTGCGTGATGAACACCGGCCGCAGCAGCGGGTGCTGAAACACGAAGGCCGCGCCTTCGCGGATGTCCTGGAAGGGATGGCGGCGCGGCGACGGCGCCCGCGCGGGTTCGTAGATGCCGGAGAGCAAGACCACCGCGATCGCCGAGAGCGCGGCGGCAAAGCCGAAGGCGGGGCTCGCGCCCCACCATCCGACCAGTGCACCACCGAGCGCGGGACCGCTGGCGAAGGCAATGGTGCGGGCAAGCTCGATTCGGGCATTGGCCGCGGGCAGGAGCTCCGCGCCGACCAGCGACGGCACCAAGGCCGGTGCAGCCACGCTGTAGACGACTGTGCCGCAGACGGCGGCAAAGCCGAGCAGCGCCAATAGCGGCAGTTTGAGCGCGCCGAGCGCGAGCAGGAGGACGATGCTCGCCAGCGCCACCGCACGGAGCGCCTCGGCACCTGCCATCAGCGAGCGGCGCGAGATGCGGTCCGCAAGCAGGCCGGCCGGAATGGCGAACAGGACGAAGGGCAGGGTGAGGGCGGTCTGGAGCAGGCCGGTCTGGCCCTCGGCCACACCCAGCGTCAGCACGGCGACGATCGGGGCCGCGGCCAGCGCGATCTGCTCGGCCGATTGAGCGGCGAGGTTGGACCAGGCGAGGCGGTTGAAGGTGTCGGGGAGGCGGGGCGGATTTGACATGGCTCATTTCCTGCAAAGTCGGATTGGCGCCAGTATCCGCCCCCGACGCCGGCCAAACCCACCCGCTTCCCGACAGGGTCGGGCAAACCCGTGGCGGTGTCGGGAACCAATGCGGCTAGATGCAGTTGCAAATGAGTTGCAATAAGCCTCGACTTCGGTATTCTGACCGCATGGATGCCCGATCACCCGATCTGACCCAGGACCTGACTCAAGATGCTGCCGGCTGGCGCACCGACGCGCCGGCCACCAAGAGCCTCGCCGAGGTGAATGCCACCGTCGCCATCCCGACGGCGGGGGTGTGGTGGCGGCGGCTGCTGGCCTTCGTCGGTCCGGGCTACATGGTTTCGGTCGGCTACATGGATCCCGGCAACTGGGCGACCGACCTCGCCGGCGGATCCAAGTTCGGCTACACGCTGCTCTCGGTCATCCTGCTCTCGAATTTGATGGCGATCCTGCTGCAGTCGCTGGCGGCGCGGCTCGGCATCGTCACCGATCGCGACCTCGCGCAGGCCTGCCGCGCGAGCTATTCGCCGGCGGTGAATTTCCTGCTCTGGCTCGCTTGCGAGGCGGCGATCATCGCCTGCGACCTCGCCGAGGTCATCGGCACCGCGATCGCGCTGAAATTGCTGTTTGGCATTCCCCTGGTCGGCGGCGCTCTGATCGCAGCTCTCGATGCATTCCTGCTGCTCGTCCTGATGAACCGCGGCTTCCGTTTCCTCGAAGCCTTCGTCATGGCACTGCTCGCGGTGATCGCGGTGTGCTTCGCGATCCAGATCGCCGCCGCCGCGCCGCCGGTCGCCGAGGTGCTGCGCGGCTTCGCGCCGAAGAGCGAGATCTTCACCAACTCCGAGATGCTCTACATCGCGATCGGCATCATCGGCGCGACCGTGATGCCGCATAATCTCTATCTGCATTCCTCGATCGTGCAGACGCGCGCCTATGCGCGCAACGACGAGGGCCGCCGCGAAGCGATCAAATGGGCGACGACGGATTCCACCGTCGCGCTGATGCTGGCGCTGTTCATCAATGCTGCGATCCTCGTCGTGGCGGCAGCGACCTTTCACACGAGCGGCCATTCCGACGTCGCCGAGATCGGCCAGGCCTTCGAGCTGCTCTCGCCGCTGCTGGGCCTCGGCATCGCCTCGACGCTGTTCGCGGTGGCGCTGCTCGCCTCAGGCCTCAACTCGACGGTGACGGCGACGCTGGCCGGCCAGATCGTGATGGAGGGTTTTCTCGATCTGCGTTTGCCGAGCTGGGCGCGCCGCCTGCTCACGCGCGGCATTGCCATCATTCCGGTGATCGTCGTCACCGCGATCTATGGCGAGCGCGGCACGGCGGATTTGCTGGTGTTCAGCCAGGTCGTGCTGTCGATGCAGCTTCCGTTCGCCGTCATTCCGCTGGTCCGCTTCGTCTCTGACGGCCGCAAGATGGGCCAGTTCGCGATACCGTCCTACGTCGCTGCCATCGCGTGGATCGTGGCGGGCGTGATCGTGGTTTTGAACGTGAAGCTGCTGGTGGATACGCTGTTCGGGTGAGTGTCCGCCAAACACACCGCTGTCGTCGCCCGGCTTGACCGCGACCCAGTATTCCAGAGACGGTTGTGATTGAACCGAGAAGCCGCAGCGTACTGGATGCCCTGGTCAAGCCCACGGCTGTCCGGTTTAAATTTATTGGACGAAGCGCATGGCGTTGATTCTACTCGATCCTGGACGTCTGCAAGCGTTCCGGGACACGAATGGAGATCAGCGCCATGCCGCACCACAATACAGTATTTCGCGATCTGCTGAAGCTTGTGCCGTGGCATCGGTTCGAGGCGCTTGTGGACGATCATGATGCCGACGCGCGGGTTCGCCGGCTCTCGACCAAGGGCCAGTTTGTGGCACTGCTCTACGGCCAGCTGTCGGGCGCCTCGGGCTTGCGCGAGATCGTGACCGGGCTTTCGAGCCACGCGGCCCGGCTCTATCATCTGGGCGCGGATCCGGTCCGCCGGTCGACGATGTCGGATGCCAATGCCAAGCGGCCTGTTGCGGTGTTCGGCGAACTGCTGGAAGTCATGATGGAGCAGGCCCATCGCGGGCTGCGCCGCAAGCTCGCCGAGACGACCTATCTAATTGATTCCACGAGTGTGCGTTTGAACGAGCACAGCTCCGGCTGGGCCCGGTTCTCGTCCGGGGTCTGCGGCGCCAAGGTGCACGTGATCTACGATGCCGACGCCGATCGTCCGATCTATGCTGCGGTCAGTGCTGCTAACGTCAACGACATCACTGCAGCCCATCAGATGCCGATCACGCCGGGTGCGACCTATGTCTTCGACCTCGGATATTACGATTATGCCTGGTGGGCCGAGCTTGATGCCGTCGGCTGCCGCATTGTCAGCCGGTTCAAATCCAACACCCCGATCGATGTGGTCAAGGAGCTGCCGGTCACCCCGGACAGCAACATCCTGTCCGATCGCATCGGCTTCCTCCCGGCACGCCAGGCCAGATGCCGCCGCAACCCGATGCAGGATGCGGTGCGCGAGGTGCGCATCACCACCGAGACAGGAAAGGTGCTGCGCCTGCTGTCGAACGATCTCGATGCCAGCGCCGAGGACATCGCCGATCTTTACCGCCGCCGCTGGGCCATCGAGCTGTTCTTCCGCTGGGTCAAGCAGACCCTCAAGATCACTCGCTTCGTTGGCACCTCAGAAAACGCCGTGCGAATCCAGATTGCCGTTGCCCTGATCGCCTTCCTGCTGCTGCGCCTCGCTCAGGCCACGCAGCAAGCCATTCGAAGTCCGCTCGTCTTCGCAAGGCTGGTTCGCGCTAATCTCATGCAACGCCGCCGTATCGACAACTTGCTCGCCCCGCCGCCGACCGTCCAAGATCAGCGGCAGATGTGCCTAAGTCTTCCTCAAACCTAAACCGGACAGCCGTGGGTCAAGCCGGGGCATGACAGAGAGCGTGTGCGCGTCAGCTAGTCCTGCGGCTCGGACGTCGCATCGCCCTGTGCGTCGATGCGCAGCCAGCCTGAGGGGGCGAGGCGCTGTTGCGGCAGGAAGCGGGCCTTGTAGTCCATCTTCTTGGAGCCCTCGATCCAGTAGCCGAGATAGACGTAGGGCAGGCCCTGACGCCGCGCGCGGGCGATGTGGTCGAGGATCATGAAGGTGCCCATCGAGCGGCCGACCTGGCTCGGCTCGAAGAACGAATAGACCATCGACAGGCCGTCGCTGAGCACGTCGGTCAACGCCACCGCGATCAGCTCCTCACCGCGGCCGGTAAGGCCGCTGTCGGGACCGCGCTTGCGGTATTCGATGATGCGGGTCTCGACATGGCTGTCCTCGACCATCATGGCGTAGTCGAGCACGGTCATGTCGGCCATGCCGCCATGACGGTGGCGGGCGTCGAGATAGGCGCGGAACACCGAATATTGCTCGGAGGTCGGCACCGCGCTGCGCTGCTCGCCGATGATGTCGGCGTTGCGCGCCATCACCTTGCGGAAGTTGCGGGAGGGGCGGAACTCGTTGGCGACCACGCGGACCGAGACGCAGGCCCGGCACTGGTCGCAGGCCGGACGGTAGGCGATCGACTGGCTGCGGCGGAACCCGCCATGGGTCAGGAGGTCGTTGAGATCGCCGGCGCGGTCACCCACGAGGTGCGTGAACACCTTGCGCTCATGCCGGCCCGGCAGGTACGGGCAGGGGGACGGCGCCGTGAGGTAAAATTGGGGGGTGTCGCGCGAGTGCTGGGTCAAGGGACGTCGTGGGCCTCCGAAGTGAGTATCAGCATCGCGCTACGAAGGCCCCCGGTCAATCGGTCTGCGGTGTCGGTCAGATCACTCAGCTTAGCGCATCCGGGTTAGTAGGTCCTTGCCGTCTGCGGCACGGGCGCCCGAACGGAATTGTTGATCACGACCGTGCCGAGCACGAAGTCGTGCAACAGCCGACGGCGGCCATTGAACAAACCGACCAGCACCACGAAGGGCGACAGGAACGAGACCGTCACCCAGAACAGCACGGCATGGGTGGCGCCGAGGACAAAGTAGCCGGGGGCGCCGTACCAGGTCCGCAGCTCCAGATCCATCACCCGCATCCCGATCGTCGCGGAGGAGGGACCGCCGATGCAGGCGCCGTAATAGACGATCGCCCAGATCACGGAGGCCGGCCAAGCCAGCCAGAATAGCGCCCAGCCGATGCCGAGCGTGACCACGCCGAACAGGGCGATGAAGATGTAGCCGAGGATGACGGGCACGGAGATCACGACCATGTCGATCAGGAACGCGAACGCCCGCCGCGTCGCGACGCCGCGAAACAGTTCCGGATGCAGGTAGGGATCGTAGGCGTGCGGCTGCGCGCCGCCGTCGTTGCGCCAGGCGTTGCCCGAATCCGAATACGACATGTCCGCTCTCCCAGGGAAAACTCCGCAAGGCAGGACATGGGAACAGCCTTTTCCCCTGCCAAGGGTGCGCGGGCGTCAACAAGCCGAAATATTCCGGCGATTCGGGGGCGGGGGAGGGCGCGATGTTGGCGCTACAAGCACCGGTGTCGTCCCGGCGCAGGTGGTCACCCCTGTGCGCGCAGCTTCTCCGCCGCCTTCGGCGCAAAATAGCTGAGCACGCCATCCGCGCCGGCGCGCTTGAAGGCGAGCAGGCTCTCCATCATGGCGCGGTCGCCGTCGAGCCAGCCGTTGCCCGCGGCGGCCGCGATCATCGCGTACTCGCCGGAGACCTGGTAGGCGAAAGTCGGCATCGCAAACGTATCCTTCACGCGGCGGACCACGTCGAGATAGGGCATGCCAGGCTTCACCATCACCATGTCGGCGCCCTCAGCGATGTCGAGCTCGACCTCGCGCAGCGCCTCGTCGGTGTTGGCGCTGTCCATCTGATAGGTGCGCTTGTCGCCCGTGAGCGTCTTGGCCGAGCCGATCGCGTCACGGAACGGGCCGTAAAAGGCCGAGGCGTACTTTGCGGCATAAGCCATGATTTGCACGTCGAGGAGGCCAGTGCGGTCCAGCGCCTCGCGGATCGCGGCGACGCGGCCGTCCATCATGTCGGAGGGCGCGATGATGTCGCAGCCGGCTTCGGCCTGCACCAGCGCCTGGCGCACCAGCACGGCGACCGTCTCGTCGTTCAGGATCTTGCCGTCGGAGATCAGGCCGTCATGGCCGTGGCTGGTGAAGGGATCGAGCGCGACGTCGCAGAGAAGGCCGATCTCGGGAAACTCCTTCTTGATCGCGCGCACCGCCTGGCAGACCAGATTGTTCGGGTTGGTCGCTTCCGAGCCCTCCTCGTCGCGCAGGGACGGGTCGGTGTAGGGAAACAAGGCGATGCAGGGGATCGTCAGCTTCATCGCGCGCTCGGCCTCGCGCACGGCCTGATCGACGCTGAGGCGTTCGACGCCCGGCATCGAGGCGACCTGCTCGCGCTTGTTGTTGCCGTCGATCAGGAACAGCGGCCAGATCAGGTCGTCGGTGGTGAGCACATTCTCGCGCACCATGCGCCGGGCCCATTCGGCCTTGCGGTTGCGGCGCGGGCGGACGGTCAGATCGAGGGCATGGGGCACTGCGGCACCAACTCCGCGCGCGACCTCGCGCAATTCGATCGGACGTCCGTATTTGATCGCCATTACTCTTCTCCCGGCTGGAATTATTCTTATACCAGCTCGCATGGTTCCCGTCACGGCGGCTTGACCTCCCGCAAGGTGATGGCAGCCGATTGATTTTGATGGGCGAAACAGCGAGAAGGGGGCCATGTCCGAGATCTCCACCCGCGATGCGGCCCGCGACAGCGCCAATACCAGGGATGCCGTCAGAGACAGCGCCCGCGACAGCGCAATGTCGGTGGCGGCGATCTCGTCGGAAAGGCCTGAGTCCGACGACAATGTCTGGACGCGGCGGTTGGTGCTGTTCCTGCGCGTGATGGCACTGCTGTCGATCCTCAAGGGCCTCTATCACTGGGCGCAGGTCACGGGCTTCGTCGGCGGCGAGGACGAGGCGTTCGAAAACCAGTCGATGGCCTGGCAGGCCTCGACCATCTATTTCGCCGTGATCGAGCTCGTCGCCGCGGTCGGCCTGTGGCTCGCCACGCCCTGGGGAGCGGTGGTGTGGCTGACGACCGTGGTCTCGATGGCGGTGATCGAGCTGATGTTCCCGGGCATCTACGGCGGCAGCCTTGTCGTGGTCGGCGTCGAGGCCTTCATGCTCGCCGCTTATCTGGCGCTCGCCTGGATGGCGGCGCGCGAACGGCCGCCGTAGCAGCCGTCGGGGCGCTGACGTTTCAACGCACGCTCTCTCGTGCCCCGGACGCAATGCAGCGCGCCGCACTTGCGGCGTGATGCGTTGCAGAGCCGGGCTCATCTCTCCTTGATCTCGCTTTTGGCTCTGGGTCCCGGATCTTCGCTCCGCTTCGCTGCGCTCGTCCGGGACACGAGCGTTGCTCGTGGTTGACCGTTGGTTTCGTAAAATTCGAGGTAACTTTTCATTGACCTCGCGATATCCGCCACAGCTCTTACGCGTGCGTTTCGAAACGGGGCGGGGCTGTTCTGGAATGCGACAACCGGCTCGGACGGAGGGTGAACAGGACCTTGCCACGGTCAACAGACGGTTGCGAAAAGTGCTTGTGGCACAGGCTTAATGCGCAATTCACTGTCTTAAATTCATGATCTCTTTATTCTCTTATTTAAGCCGATCTTCAAACGAGCCCCTTAAGTTGCACCTATCAGACGGGACACAAGTTTCGTCGAATAAGTGTCGATAAAAACGACAACAGGGGAAGTGTCATGATGAAAGCCGTCGCAACTGCGGCAGATACCGCAGAGCGCGTTTCGGGCCCGCAGGGTTCGGTTCAGTCGCTCTATCTGGAAGCATTGACTCTGGTGGAGCGGCTGCATCGCCGGCTCCTCGACGTGATCAAGGACGAGTTCGATCGTCGTGGCCGCGCCGACATCAATTCCGTGCAGGCGCTCCTGCTCTATAACATCGGCGACAAGGAGCTGACCGCGGGCGAGCTGCGCACGCGCGGCTACTATCTCGGCTCCAACGTCTCCTACAATCTGAAGAAGCTCGTCGAGCTCGGCTTCCTCGACCATCAGCGCTCGCGGGTTGACCGCCGCTCGGTGCGCATCCGCCTGACGCCGCAGGGTCAGGAAGTCCGCCGCATCGTCGACTCTCTCTACCAGAAGCACGTCAAGACGGTGGAGCAGGTCGGCGGCATCTCCGGCGAGGAGTTCTCGACCCTCAACAAGTCGCTGCACCGCCTCGAGCGGTTCTGGACCGACCAGATCCTGTATCGGCTCTGAGTTTTAGAAGGGATAAGCCAAGCCGGCCCACAACAAGACCGGCGGCCTTTCCCGAACGTGCCTGACTTCCCCAATCGCGCCGGTTCCGGCTTGCCCCGGAACCGGCGCGCTTTGCTGTCCTTTCGCGCTTGCGAAAAAATCTGCCGCGGAGGGAACCGGTCCCTCGCGTCGCAGTTGTCTCTCCGGATCGGAGGTCGCGATGCTGGTCGAGCGCGGGTTGCAGGCAATGAACGTCGAGCTCGTGAGCGATGCTTATGCCATCGCCGCGAACTACCTGCGCCGCTCCGGTGCGATCCCCGACACGCTCGTCACCAACGAGCGCCTGCTCGAGATCATCGTCAAGCTGCTCCAGCACGGCGAATTCAACAAGATCAGACTGGCCAACAAGGCGATCGCGCGCTTTGAGACGCACGCCGAGGCGAGAGCGGTTGCCTGATCAAGACTCCCAAAATTCAAGAGAGCCAGAGGGTGCCATGGAAGCTGTCATCGACCGCATCATGAAGACTTATGACCTGCTCGCAAACCGCACGGCCGCGGCGAGCGAGGAGGCGCGGGAGAAGGTGACGAATTACCTCAATACCCTGATGGAAGCCGGCGAGAAGGACACCCACAGGTTGACGGTTTGCGGCCTGACCTATCTGCGCCAGCTCGACGGCAGCGTGGATCCCGTGAAGGCGGGGTATACCGGGCTGTAGACGGGATGGCCCGAAGGGCGGCGGTCCCCGGGCCAATTTTTGCCTCCGATTGGCCACGGGCCCTGTTCGTTAACGATAGGGCGGCCGAGCTGGCCGATCCGTATTCTCCCGCCGGGCAGCCCCGTAACCTTGCGGGCCCAGCCCCGGCGATCTCCACCATATCTGGCATAATTCCCGCACCCGACCCGCAAATGCTTGGCCGGGGGCGGGCGATGTGGTAGATCGCGCTCGCCGCTTCCGATCGCCACACCAAGACCCCCGTAGCCCGCCAAAAGGCTGCGGCGGTGGAGATATTCGCAAGATGACCCTCGCCAAAACCGCCAATGCGCCCGATTCGTTTTTCACCGCTTCGCTCGATCAGGCCGACCCGGAAATCGCCGCCGCCATCAAGGGCGAGCTCGGGCGGCAGCGCCACGAGGTCGAGCTGATCGCCTCCGAGAACATCGTCAGCCGGGCCGTGCTGGAAGCGCAGGGTTCGGTGATGACCAACAAATACGCGGAGGGGTATCCGGGCGCGCGCTACTACGGCGGTTGTGAATGGGTCGACGTCGCCGAGAACCTCGCGATCGATCGTGCCAAGAAGCTGTTCGGCGCGAACTTCGCGAACGTGCAACCGAACTCCGGCAGCCAGATGAACCAGGCGGTGTTCCTGGCGCTGCTGCAGCCCGGCGACACCTTCATGGGTCTCGACCTTGCGGCCGGCGGCCATCTCACCCACGGCTCGCCCGTCAACATGAGCGGCAAGTGGTTCAAGGCCGCGCATTACACCGTGCGCCGCGAAGACCAGATCATCGACATGGACGCGGTCGCCAAGCAGGCCGAAGAGGTCAAGCCGAAGCTGATCGTGGCCGGCGGCTCGGCCTATTCGCGCGCCTGGGACTTCAAGCGCTTCCGCGAGATCGCGGACTCGGTCGGCGCCTATCTGCTGGTGGACATGGCGCACTTCGCGGGCCTCGTCGCCGGTGGCGTGCACGCTTCTCCGGTGCCCTATGCCCACGTCACCACCACGACTACGCACAAGTCGCTGCGCGGCCCGCGCGGCGGCCTGATGCTGTGGAATGACGAGGCGCTGACCAAGAAGTTCAACTCGGCGATCTTCCCGGGCCTGCAGGGTGGCCCCCTGATGCACGTGATCGCGGCGAAGGCGGTCGCCTTCGGCGAGGCGCTGCGTCCGGACTTCAAGGTCTATGCCAAGAATGTCGTCGAGAACGCCAAGGCGCTGGCCGAGGCGATGAAGAGCCACGGCTTCGACATTGTCTCCGGCGGCACCGATAACCATCTGATGCTCGTTGACCTGCGGCCGAAGGGCCTGAAGGGCAACGCCTCGGAGAAGGCGCTGGTTCGCGCTGCAATCACCTGCAACAAGAACGGTATTCCCTTCGACCCGGAATCTCCGTTTGTCACCTCCGGTATTCGTCTCGGCACGCCGGCGGCGACGACCCGCGGCTTCGGTGTCGCTGAATTCCAGCAGGTCGGCGGCATGATCGCCGAGGTCCTCAACGCGATCGCGCAGTCCGCCGACGGCAAGGCGCCGCTGGTGGAAGCCGCGATCAAGGAACGGGTCAAGGCGCTCACCGACCGGTTCCCGATCTACCAGTAAGGCTTAGGGTACACGGATGCGCTGCCCGAACTGCAATAGTCTCGATACGCAGGTAAAGGACTCGCGTCCGACCGAGGATTCCTCCGTCATCCGCAGGCGGCGCGTGTGCGTCGCCTGCGAATTCCGTTTCACCACCTTCGAGCGCGTGCAGCTGCGCGAGCTCACGGTGATCAAGCGCAACGGCCGCCGCGTGCCGTTCGATCGCGACAAGCTGATGCGCTCGGTGTCGATCTCGTTGCGCAAGCGGCCGGTCGAGCCCGAAAGGGTCGAGAAGATGGTCTCCACCATCGTGCGCGAGCTCGAGACCGGCGGCGAGGCCGAGATCTCCTCCGAGGTGATCGGCGAGACCGTGATGGAGCATCTGCGCACGCTCGACGACGTCGCCTATGTGCGCTTTGCCTCCGTCTACCGCAATTTCCGCGAGGCCAAGGATTTCGCAGAGGTGCTCGGCGAGCTCTCCGGCGAGGAGGAAGCGCGGCTCGCCGCGATCCGCAAATGATCTTCCGCATCCTGGAGGATCAATTCGCCGCGAGGATCCGCGAGTCCAAGGAGGCCGATCGCCGCTTCATGCAGCTGGCGCTGGCGTTGGGGCGGCGCGGGCAGGGGCGGACCTGGCCCAATCCGGCCGTGGGCGCCGTCATCGTCAAGGACGGAATCATCGTCGGCCGCGGCTGGACGCAAGCAGGCGGACGGCCGCATGCGGAGCGTGAAGCGTTACGACGAGCGGGTGAGGCGGCGCACGGCGCCACGCTCTATGTCACGCTCGAGCCATGCTCGCATTTCGGCAAGTCGCCGCCTTGCGCCGATGCGGTGATCTCCGCCGGCATCAAGCGCGTGGTGGCAGCGATCGAGGATCCCAATCCGGACGTCGCGGGACAGGGCCATGCGCGGTTGCGTGCGGCGGGCATCACCGTGGATGTGGGTCTGTGCGGCGCGGAGGCCGCCTTCGACCATGCCGGTCATTTCCGCCGCATCCGGGACAACCGTCCGCATGTGATCCTGAAGCTCGCGGTCTCGCCCGACGGCAAGATCGCCGCAGCCGGCGGCAAGCCGCTGGCGATCACCGGCGAGGCCGTGCGCGATCGCGTGCATCTGCTGCGTGCCTCGAGCGATGCCATCCTGGTCGGCATCGGCACGGTGCTGGCGGACGATCCGCAGCTCAATTGCCGCCTGCCGGGCATGGCGGCGCGCTCGCCGGTGCGGGTGGTGCTCGATCAGAGCCTGCGCATTCCCGCCTCGAGCCAGCTGGTGCGCTCCGCGCGGGAGACGCCGCTTTGGGTGATCGGCTCGGAGCTTGCGGAAGCGGCCGCCGCGACGCGCCTTGGCGCGGCCGGTGCGCAGATCATGCGGGTGCCGCCGGGCAGTGCGTCCGGGCTCGACCTTCCGGCCGTGCTGCATGCGCTGGCCGAAAAGGGCATCACGCGGCTGATGGTCGAGGGCGGCAGCCGCGTTGCCGCATCCTTCGTGTCGGCTGGTCTCGTCGACGAGATCTGGCTGTTCCGCGGCGCGGAAGAGGTGGGCGCCGACGGCGTCGATGCGCTCGATGCATTGCCCCTGTCGAAAATCACGCAGTCGCAGGCCTACAAGGTTCATGCTAGCGAGACATTGGACAAGGATACTCTCACCATCTACGAGCGCGCGTAATGTTCACTGGCATTGTCACCGATATCGGCGAGATCGTCGGCTTCACGCCGACCGCGCAGGGCCAGTTGCACCGCCTGCGCATCGCCTGCAGCTATGACCAGACCACCATCGCCGACGGCGCCTCGATCGCCTGCAACGGTGTCTGCCTGACGGTGGTTGCCTCCGGTGTCGCAGGTGACAAAACCTGGTTCGACGTCGATGCCGCCGCGGAGACGCTGGCGCTGACGACGGCCAAGCACTGGAAGGTCGGCACCAGACTCAACCTCGAACGGGCGCTGAAGATTGGCGACGAGCTCGGCGGCCACATCGTCGCCGGCCATGCCGACGGCATTGCGACCCTCGTCAGCCGCGAGGACCTGCCGGACATGGCGCGGTTCGAGCTCTCCACCACGCGGGAGCTGGCGCGCTTCATCGCGACCAAAGGCTCGATCACGCTCGATGGCGTCTCGCTGACGGTCAACACGGTGAAGGATGTGACCTTTTCGGTGCTGATCATCCCGCATACCCTTGATGTCACCACGATCGGCAGCTGGAAGGCGGGCAGCGAGGTCAATATCGAGGTCGATCTGATGGCCCGCTATGCGGCGCGGCTGACGGAAATGACGGTTTAAAACTTGGCTTACGTGCCTGCGGCGACTACATAACGCGCCGACCCAAGAGACGACTTGCTAGAACGGATTGAGACGATGGCAGACGCGCGGCGCGCACCCCTGAAGGACCAGACCGACATTTCCGGCGCGCGTGCGCTGATTGTCGAGGCGCGGTTCTATGACGATCTCCAGGACGCGCTTCTGGACGGCGCGGTCGCCGAGCTGAAGGCGGCCGGCCTCACGCATGACGTCATCACGGTTCCCGGCGCGCTGGAGATCCCGGCGGCAGTCGCCATCGCGGTCGACGCGGCTGCGGCGAACGGCAAGCCCTATGACGCCGTCATCGCGCTCGGCTGCGTCATCCGCGGCGACACCATTCATTTCGAGATCGTCTCGCAGGAATCCTCGCGCGCGCTGATGGACCTTGCCGTCGCGCGCAAGCTGCCGCTCGGCAACGGCATCCTCACCGTCAACAATGAGGACCAGGCCTGGGCGCGGGCGCGCGCCAGCGAGCTCAACAAGGGCGGCGATGCCGCGCGCGCGGCGCTCGCGATGCTGCGCATCAAACGCCGCACGGCGCGGGCCTGAGCCATGGCTGATCCTAAGAAAATGGCTGACACCAGGAAACCGGCAGGGCTTACGGAGAAGAAAGCGAACCGGCGCGGTGCGGCGCGGCTCGCGGCCGTCCAGGCGCTGTACCAGATGGACATCGCCGGCGCCGGCATCAACGACATCTTTGCCGAGTTCGAGAGCCACTGGCTCGGCAACGAGGTCGAGGGCGATACTTACCTGCCGGCGGAAGCCGCGTTCTTCCGCGACGTCGTCTCCGGCGTCGTGCGTGACCAGAAGAAGCTCGATCCGCTGATCGACGAGGCGCTGTCGAGGGGTTGGCCCTTGAAGCGGATCGAAGCGATCCTGCGCGCGGTGCTGCGGGCAGGGGCGTACGAATTGGAGCACCGCAGGGACGTGCCGGGCCGCGTCGTGATCTCCGAATATGTCGACGTCGCCAACGCCTTCGTCGACCGCGAGGAGACCGGCATGGTCAACGCCGTGCTCGATCAGATCGGCCGCCAGTTCCGCGGTGACGAGTTCGGGCGGGGGTAGGCACACATTCCGCTGTCATCACCCGCGAAGGCGGGTGATCCAGTACGCCGCGGCAGCGGTGATTGATATCAGGCGTCTCGGCGTACTGGATCGCCCGGTCAAGCCGGGCGATGACAGTGGAATTTGGGGCTAGCGCCGATGACGAACGCACCGGAAACCTCCGCCGAAGACTCCCTCATCGCGCGCTATTTCAAGCCGCTGGCGACTGACCCCGGTGCATTCGCTCTGGTCGATGACGCCGCGATCCTGTCCTCATCCGGCGAGGACATCGTCGTCACCACCGACGCCGTGGTCGAGGGCGTGCATTATCTTGCCACTGATCCGCCCGACACCATCGCGCGCAAGGCGCTGCGGGTGAACCTGTCCGATCTCGCGGCCAAGGGTGCTGCTCCGGCCGGCTTCGTGCTGACGCTGGCGCTGCGAGCCAAGGAGGATGCCTGGCTCAGGCCGTTCGCGGACGCGCTTGGCGAGGACGCAAACAGCTTTGGATGCCCGCTGCTCGGCGGCGATACGGTGTCGACGCCGGGACCGCAGATGATTTCGATCACCATGTTCGGGCGCGTGCCGAAAGGGCGGATGGTCGGTCGCACCGGCGCGCGGCCGGGCGACCGCATTCTGGTGACGGGAACGATCGGCGATGCCGCGCTCGGCCTCGACGTGCTCACGGGTGGAGCGGCGGCGACGGTGCTCGCGTCCGATCCTGCCGCCAGAGAGGCCCTTGTCTCCCGCTATCGGATCCCGCAGCCGCGCAACGTGCTGGCGCAGGCCGTGCGCGAGCACGCGACAGCCGCGATGGACGTCTCCGACGGGCTCGCCGGCGACCTGACGAAACTCTGCGCGGCGTCCGGTGTCTCGGCCACCGTCGACGTGGCGAGCGTGCCGCGCTCGGCCGCGGCGGCTGGATTGATCGCGCGCAGCGCGATTTGCATCGAGACGCTGCTTGCCGGAGGCGACGATTACGAGGTGCTGTGCACGGCACCGCTGGCCCAGAGCGATGCGCTGATCGCGGCGGGGCGGGCGGCGGGCGTGGCCGTCACCGCGATCGGCACGATTGTTCCGGGTCTCGAGAGGCCGCGGTTCCTCGATGGCCAGGGCCAGGAACTGACCTTGAAGCGCCTGTCCTATAGCCACTTCTGAATTCAGCTCCCTCGCGCCCGACCTGATCTCTGGCGTAGCGGCCGCAATCCCCGCGACAGCCAACGGATGTATCCGCATCCATTGATGCAAAAGCAGGCAATGGATCTGATTCGATGACGGCGGCCGTTTCGGGTTTGAGCGAGGCGCTGGCTGCTGCCAGGCGGGAGTGCGGAGGCTGCACGCTCTGCTGCAAGGTCTACAACGTGGTCGCG
This sequence comes from Bradyrhizobium sp. T-1, assembly GCF_053592855.1. Taxonomy (NCBI): domain Bacteria; kingdom Pseudomonadati; phylum Pseudomonadota; class Alphaproteobacteria; order Hyphomicrobiales; family Nitrobacteraceae; genus Bradyrhizobium; species Bradyrhizobium sp. T-1. The sequence continues at coordinate 3,773,097 of NZ_CM132115.1, forward strand.
TTCGACAAGCCCGCCGGCAAATGGTGCTCGCACTGCAAACCGGGCCAAGGCTGCAGGATCCATGACAATCTGCCGAGCGAGTGCGCGGCGTTTGATTGTCTCTGGAAAACCATGCCGGCCTTGCCCATGCACTGGAAGCCCGATCAGTCGAAGATGGTGCTCACCGTGCATCCCCAGACCAACAACATCCAGGTCGCGGTTGATCCCGGCCTGCCATCGGCCTGGACCCGGCAGCCTTATCACGGCCAACTCCGCTTGTTGTCGAAGAGCAACATGGCGAAAGGCCATCTGGTGATCGTGGTCGTTGGCGAGCTGGCGACGCTGATCCTGCCCGACCAGGATGTCCCGCTTGGCGTCCTCACGCTCGACCAGGTCGTTTCGGTGACGCTGGAGGCCGGCACGAGCGGCAGCGTCTACGAGGTCAAGATCTTCAACCGACGCACGACGGCCGACGGGCAGATTTTGGAATTGGCGTCTTCATCCCGGCATCCCCTGAGGGCGGCCGCTTAGGCCAAGCCCTGCCAAAGCCCTGCCAACGCCCTGCCAAGTCCTGCCCGCCGACGGGTGCTGCATCTGAGCAGCCGGCCAAGCGCTCGGCGCGGGATTTGGTCTAAATACTTGCCGAGATCGGCTTTTTCGGCCTCATCCGGCGTTGCACCCTCAATTTGATTTTGGCAAGCTTGTGGCTGACTAAAGCCGCCTGCGGGCGGCTTTGTTCAAAATCAAGGCGCCGCACCGCACGACGGACAACAAAAGGCGCCGGGGGTCGTACATCAAGGATCTGAGGCAAAAATCACATGACAGCATTATGGTTGATAGTGCTCTGCGGAGTGCTTTCCGTCGTCTACGCGATTTGGGCGACGTCTTCGGTGTTGAGTGCAGATGCGGGGTCACCGCGCATGCAGGAGATCGCGGGAGCGGTGCGTGAGGGCGCACAGGCCTATCTCCGGCGCCAGTACACCACGATCGGCATCGTCGGCATCGTCATCTTCGTGCTGCTTGCCTATTTCCTCGGTCTCTATGTGGCGATCGGATTTTTGATCGGCGCCATCCTGTCGGGGGCGGCCGGCTTCATCGGCATGAACGTCTCGGTCCGCGCCAACGTGCGTACCGCCCAGGCCGCGACCACGTCGCTCGCCGGCGGCCTCGAGCTCGCCTTCAAGGCGGGCGCGATCACCGGCATGCTGGTGGCGGGTCTCGCGCTGCTCGGCGTGACGCTCTATTTCGGCTTCCTGGTCCACTCGCTCAAGCTCGCGCCCGACAGCCGCACCGTGGTCGACGCCATGGTGGCGCTCGGCTTCGGCGCCTCGCTGATCTCGATCTTCGCCCGTCTCGGCGGCGGCATCTTCACCAAGGGGGCGGATGTCGGCGGCGATCTCGTCGGCAAGGTCGAAGCGGGCATTCCGGAGGATGATCCGCGCAACCCGGCCACCATCGCCGACAACGTCGGCGACAACGTCGGCGACTGCGCCGGCATGGCGGCCGACCTGTTCGAGACCTATGCGGTGACCGCGGTCGCCACCATGGTGCTCGCGGCGATCTTCTTCGCCAAGACGCCGATCCTCGCCAACATGATGACGCTGCCGCTCGCCATCGGCGGCATCTGCATCATCACCTCTATCATCGGCACCTTCTTCGTCAAGCTCGGGCCGAGCCAGTCGATCATGGGCGCGCTCTACAAGGGCCTGATCGCAACCGGCATCCTGTCGCTGATCGGCATTGCCGTGGTGATCTATTACCTGATCGGTTTCGGCAAGCTCGAAGGCGTCGACTATACCGGCATGGCGCTGTTCGAATGCGGCGTGGTCGGCCTCATCGTCACCGCGCTGATCATCTGGATCACCGAATACTACACCGGCACGGACTATCGGCCGGTGAAGTCGATCGCCCAGGCGTCGGTCACCGGTCACGGCACCAACGTGATCCAGGGCCTCGCCGTCTCGATGGAGGCGACCGCGCTGCCTGCGCTCGTGATCATCGCCGGCATCCTGGTCACCTATAGCCTTGCCGGCCTGTTCGGTATCGCGATCGCGACCGCCACCATGCTGGCGCTGGCCGGCATGGTCGTCGCGCTCGATGCGTTCGGTCCGGTGACCGATAACGCCGGCGGCATCGCCGAGATGGCGGGCCTGCCGAAGGAGGTGCGCAAGTCGACCGACGCGCTCGACGCGGTCGGCAACACCACCAAGGCAGTGACCAAGGGCTATGCGATCGGCTCTGCCGGTCTCGGTGCCCTGGTGCTGTTCGCGGCCTACAACCAGGACCTCAAGTTCTTCGTTGCGGACAGCGCGCATCACGCCTACTTCGCCGGCGTCAATCCGGACTTCTCGCTGAACAACCCTTACGTCGTGGTGGGCCTGCTGTTCGGCGGCCTGCTGCCGTATCTGTTCGGCGCGATGGGCATGACCGCCGTCGGCCGCGCGGCCGGCGCGATCGTCGAGGAGGTCCGTCGTCAGTTCCGCGAGAAGCCGGGCATCATGCAGGGCACCGACAAGCCTGACTACGGCAAGGCGGTCGACCTGCTGACGCGCGCGGCGATCAAGGAGATGATCATCCCCTCGCTGCTTCCGGTGCTGTCGCCGATCGTCGTCTACTTCGTGATCTACGCGATCGCGGGCGGCGGCGTCGCCGGCAAGTCGGCGGCGTTCTCCGCGGTCGGCGCCATGCTGCTCGGCGTGATCGTGACCGGCCTGTTCGTCGCGATCTCGATGACCTCGGGCGGCGGCGCCTGGGACAACGCCAAGAAGTACATTGAGGACGGTCATTTCGGCGGCAAGGGCTCTGATGCCCACAAGTCGGCCGTGACCGGCGACACCGTCGGCGATCCCTACAAGGACACGGCGGGCCCCGCGGTGAACCCGATGATCAAGATCACCAACATCGTGGCCTTGCTGCTGCTGGCGATCCTGGCGCACTGAGCCGCGCAAACGACGCAAGACAAAACCCCGCGGCGCGAGCCGCGGGGTTTTTGGTTTCCGTCGTCATTCCGGGGCGGTCCGCGGCACCGAACTATGGTGCGCAATTGCGCACCTGAGAATCTCGAGATTCCGGGTTCGGCTCTTGCGAGCCGCCCCGGAATGACACTGCGCGTCACGCCACGTCCATCTGCAACGCTTGCGCGCCACGCCATTCAGGGTTGGCTTGACACGTCCAAACCTGCTGTTGAGAATGGTTCGCACAGGTGCCGTCAGTCCGCGACGTTGGAAAAATCCCATGGCACTGCTCATTCGACCGGAAGAACTGCCGCGCTGGGTACCGGGCGAGCTGCTGCGCTGCAGTGCCGGTCAAGGCTGGAAGGGCGTTGAGCTGCGGACCTACCGCTATTGCGGTCTCGACGTCCCAGTGCCCGCGATGGCCGATTTCATGATCGTCTCCTACAAGCGCGGCAGCACCATGATGGAGCGGCGTTTCGAGGGACGCTGGACCCGGACCGAGTGTCATCCGGGGGATGTCTCGCTATTGACCCGCTCGCAGGCCTCGCACTGGCACTGGACCGAGCAGATCGATGTCTCGCATGTCTATCTCTCGGACGCCGTGGTGTCCCGCGTGGCCGCCGACGTCCTCGAGCGGCCGATCGCTGCGGTGCGGCTGCACGACATCTTGCGCACGCAAAGCCCGATCGTGACCGAAGCCGTCGAGGCCATATCGCGCGAAGCCAGCGGCAACGGCATCGGCGGTGCGCTATACGTCGATGCGTTGAGCACACAGCTCGTCGTCAATCTGCTTCGCAACTTTGCATCGGTTCAATTTGTCGACAAGTCCGGAAGGGGCGAGCTGCCGCCGGCAATACGCAAGCGGATTGTCGACTACATCGAAGCGCGGATCGATCAGCCGCTTTCGCTCGAGGAGCTCGCCGAAGTCGCCTCGATGGGCGTATGGACTTTCGGGAAGCGCTTTCGTGCCTCGTTTCAGACCAGCCCCCACCAGTATGTCGTCGACCGTCGGCTCGAAAAAGCGCAGCAGATGCTGGCTCTTGGTCGCCTGCCGGTGAAGGCGATCGCGTCGGAATGCGGCTTCGCGGATCAGGCCCATTTGACGCGCGTCATGCGCGCACGGCTGGGACGGACGCCCGCCGCCCTGAGGGACGACAGCTCTCGCTAGCGCGCCTTCACCTGATCCTTCAACAAACCCACTGGTTCATTCAAGACGGCGCTGCACGTCGCTCTTAACGTTCCTCCCCACGGCCGAATGGCCATTCGGTCGCTCAAGCGGCCGCCACAAAAGAGGGGAAACGTTATGGGCACCTTGTTGGAGCCGACACATGCGTCGCGTGCGGATGCACCGACAACACGGTTGGACGCGCTGGTCATCGGCGCCGGAATCGCCGGTCTCTATCAGTTGTATCGCCTGCGCGAGATGGGACTGAACGTCCGCGCCTACGATACGGCATCGGGGGTGGGGGGCACCTGGTACTGGAATCGCTATCCGGGTGCGCGCTTCGACTCCCAGGTCGAGGTCTACCAGTATTGGTTCTCCGAAGATCTGTACAAGGCCTGGAAGCCGAGCGAACGATTTCCCGCGCAGCCGGAGACCGAACGCTGGCTGAACTTCGTCGCGGATCACCTCGACCTGAAGAAGGACATTCAATTCAACAGCCGCATCGCCTCGGCCCATTATCGCGAGAAGGATGGCCGCTGGACGGTCACGACGGACGCCGGCGAGAGGATCGACACGCAATACGTCCTCGCCTGCTGTGGCATGCTGTCGGCTCCGCTGGTCGACCGCTTTCCCGGCCAGTCGACGTTCCGAGGTGAGATCCACCATACCGGACGATGGCCGAAGACCGGCGTCGATCTCAAAGGTAAGCGCGTCGCGGTGGTCGGTACCGGTGCGACGGGCATCCAGGTCATCCAGACCATCGCTCCCGACGTGGCCGAAATGAAGATCTTCGTGCGGACGCCGCAATACGTCGTGCCGATGCAGAATCCGCGATATAGCCAGGCCGAATGGGACGTCTGGGCCAGTCAATTCCACGACCTGAAGAAGCGTGTCCGTTCGACCTTTGCCGGCTTCCATTACGACTTCGAGAACCGCCCCTGGGCGGAGCTGACGCCCGGAGAGCGCACGGAAGTGCTGGAAAAATTCTGGAAAGAAGGCTCGCTGTCGATGTGGCTCGCGACCTTCCCGGAGATGTTCTTCGACGAAACGGTCAGCGCCGTCGTGTCCGACTTCGTGCGGGGCAAGATGCGTGAGCGCCTGCGCAACGATCCGAAACTGTGCAACCTCCTGATCCCTTCTGATTATGGCTTCGGCACGCACCGCGTGCCGCTCGAGAACGGCTATCTCGAGGTCTATCTGCAGGACAACGTCGAAGCGATCGACTGCCGGTCCACGCCGATCGAGTACATCGTACCCGAGGGTATCCAGACCTCCGACGGCAAGGTTCACGAGGTCGACGTCATTATCCTCGCGGTCGGTTTCGACGCCGGATCCGGCGCGCTGAGCCGGATCGACTTCCGCGGCCGCGACGGTCGTTCGCTGAAAGACCAATGGAAGCAGGAGATTCGTACCGCCATGGGCCTCCAGGTCCATGGCTATCCGAACCTGTTTACGACCGGCGCGCCGCTCGCACCTTCGGCTGCACTCTGCAACATGACCACCTGTCTGCAGCAGCAGGTCGACTGGATCACCGACTGCATCGGCTACGCGCGGACGCAAGGCAAGCAGACGATCGAGGCCACCCGGGAGTTCGAGGACAATTGGGTGAAGCACCATGACGACACCGCTGCGGCGACGCTCGTGGTCAAAACCGACTCTTGGTACATGGGCTCCAACGTCGACGGCAAGCCGCGCCGGCTGTTGTCCTATATCGGGGGCGTCGGCAACTACAACCGACAATGCGACGAGCTGGCCGCCAGCGGCTATCCCGGTCTCGCGATGAATTGACTCAGGTCCGAAGGAAAATTCAAATGAGCAACAATCCCTATTACGGGCCTGAAGGTCACGGCCCCTACGAGATGATCGACATCGGCGACCTGCCGCTCGAGGATGGCGGCACCATTCCCGGCTGTAAGCTCGCCGTCGCCACGCACGGCGCGCTCAACGCTGCGAAGGACAACGCCATTCTCGTTCCCACCTGGTATTCGGGCACGAGCAAGATCATGGAGCAGGCCTATATCGGCGCGGGCCGGGCGCTCGATCCTGCGAAATACTTCATCATCGTGGTCAACCAGATCGGCAGTGGATTGTCGACGTCGCCGCACAACGCTGGTGGTGCGATGGCCGGACCCAATTTCCCGAAGGTCCGCATCAGCGACGATGTTCGCGCCCAGCATCGGCTGGTGACCGAAAACTTCGGGCTTAAGAGCCTGGCGCTCGTGGTCGGGGGCTCGATGGGCGCGCAGCAGACCTACGAGTGGGCCGTGCGCTATCCGGATTTCGTCAAGCGCGCGGCGCCGATCGCCGGTACGGCGAAGAATACCGAGCACGACTTCCTCTTCGCCGAGACGCTGAATGAGGCCATCACGAGCGATCCGGGCTTCCGCGAAGGACGCTACGGCTCGCCGGCCGACGTCGCCGCGGGCCTCAAGCGACAGGCGAAGCTCTGGACCGTGATGGGTTGGAGCACCGACTTCTTCCGGGCCAATCGGCACAAGGCGCTGGGTTTCGAAACCGTGCAGGCCTTCGTCGACACCTTCATGACCGGTTACTTCGCGCCGATGGACCCGAACAATCTGCTGTCCATGGCGTGGAAGTGGCAGCGCGGCGACGTCAGTCGCAACGCCGGCGGCGACCTTGCTGCCGCTCTCGGGCGTATCAAGGCGAAGACATTCGTGATGCCGATCAGTCATGACATGTTCTTCCCGCCGGCCGATTGCGAGGTCGAGCAACGGCTCATTCCGGGAAGCGAGTTCCGCCCGCTGGCCAGCATCGACGGGCACCTGGGTCTATTCGGCACCGATCCGCAGATGCTCGCACAGCTCGACGCCAACCTGTCCGAGTTGCTCGCCACACCTGTCAACTGAACGGCCGCATTCCGACAACGAAGAAGCGCGATGATGATTCAATCGGAACTCATCGCGCTTCAGCACGCAGGTTTCTGACGCGGATGCTCAATCGATGCCCATCCGGTGTTGTCGCCGTCGAGACGAAAGCGTCGACCCCCGTGCGTGCGGCGGCGGAGCTGGCAAGCGTTCTCCCGGCCAGCGGGCTTGCGGCGGTGCTCGTGTTTGTTTCGCCGCGTTACGATCCGCATCGGTTTGCGGCGGAAATGGCGACCCGCTTCACGGGCACGCCAGTCTTCGGCTGCACGACCGCCGGCGAGATTGCGCTCAACGGATGGGATGAAAACAGCGTCGTCGCGCTCGGCTTCAGCGCTGCCGATTTCGACGTGGCTGCTCACCCCATCCTGGGACTCTCGGATTTTCGCATCGAAGATCATCGCACGATCGGCGCGGATATTCGGCATCGCTTCTTCGGCCACGGCGGCAATGCCGATGGCGAGCGCTGTTTCGGGCTGTTGCTCATCGATGGCATGTGCCAGCGGGAAGAGGTCGTATTGGCTGCGATTCATGCCGCGCTTGGTCCTATTCCGCTGGTCGGCGGCTCGGCCGCCGATGGTCTGCGATTTGAGCGCAGCTGGGTCTATTTCGGGGGCCGTGCCCATACGGATGCGGCGGTGCTCCTTGTGTTCAGGACGTCGTTGCCGTTCCTCATCTTCTCTTGCGACACGTGCGAGCCTGGCACGGAAAAGATGGTCGTGACGGAGGCCGATCCGGATCGACGTATTGTCAGCGAATTGAATGCCGAGCCCGCAGCAGCCGAGTACTCTCGCATGGCCGGCATCGCCGGCGGTGTCCTCGATTTGGCTGCGTTGGCATCCCATCCTGTGCTGGTACGGGTCGGCGATGCGTATTACGCACGCTCGATACGCCGGGTCGATGCGGACGGCACGCTCCATTTTGCCTCCGCCATCGACAAAGGCCTCGTGTTGACGGTGGCCACACTGCGTGACCCGGTCGACCCGACCGGTGATCTTTTCGCGCACATCGAGGAAGAAATCGGGGAGGTCTCACTCTATATCGGGTTCGAGTCGGTTCAGAGGCGCATGGGCGTCGCGCATCGATGCGACCGCGACATGTCGGAACTGTACCGGACCCATCGTGTGTTCGGCTGCAATACCTATGGCGAGCTGTATGGTCCGATGCACATGAACGGAACGCTCACCGGCGTGGCGATCGGCGCGCCCCGTGCGACGTAGGTGCGGTGCCGGACCATCGCCTAAATTGCCGGTCCGCAATCACGAGGTATCTGGTTCAACATGAAATGAGGATCGCTCGTTCGTCGGATTCCGAAAGCCGAGACGTTGTGCGTCGCGGCGACTGGCCGTTGCTGCTATCGACGAGGACCACGATGGCATAGTGCCACTGTTTTGCCCGACGCGTCAAATGGAATTCGTGAAATGCGAAATCGCCGAGCGGGCATGAGCCGACGTGCGACCGCGCCTCTACTGTGCATGGGGTTGTTTTTCACTTTTTTGTCGAGCCCGGCAGGGCGGGGGAAGCATCGCGAGCGGAGCCTCAACCTCACTGTCATCGCCCGCGCAGGGTGATCCTGTATTCCAGAGACCATGGTGGGATACGGATAGGGCGCGGCGTACCGGATTCCCCGCCTTCGCGGGGAATGGACAGCGGTGTGCTGGGCGCTATCTGCCGCCTCTCTTGAGAGCGCCTTCTACTGCACGTCCATCTGCAGTCCTTCCTTCTGGATGATGCCGGCGAACTTCTTCGTCTCGGCGTCCACGAAGTCGGCGAATTGCTGCGGCGTGCCGTAGTCGGCGCGGGCGCCCATGGCGGTGATCTGCTTCCTGATGTCGTCCCGCTCCAGCATCGCCTTGACCTGGAGATTGAGCGCATCGAGCACGGGGGCGGGGACGCCCTTCGGCAGGAACACCGAGAACCATGACGACACGTCGAAGTTTGCAAGCTCGGGGGCGCTTTCGCGCATGGTCGGCAGGTTCGGCGCGAGCTCACTGCGCTCGGTCGTGGTGACGCAGAGCCCGTTGAGCGTGCCGTTCTGCACCTGCGGCAGGCTCGGATAGAGATTGTCGAACAGGATCTGGATGTCGCCAGCAAGCGCGGCCTGCAGCGCAGGCCCGGCGCCGCGGAACGGGATGTGCGTCATCTTCAGCCCGGTGAGCTGGAGGAACCAGGCGCCGGTGAGGTGAGGGCTCTGGCCGACACCGGAGGAGGCGTAGCTGAGCTTGTCCGGATTGGCCTTCAGATACGCGATCAGCTCGGCGACCGACTTGATGCCGGTCTTCGGATGCGCCGACACGATGTTCGGGATCCGGATCATGTTGGTGACAGGCTGGAGCTGGTCCGACTTGTAGGTGAGGTTCTTGAAGATGCTGTAGGCGATCGCGTTCGGGCCGGGATTGCCGATCAGGATGGTGTGGCCGTCGGCCTTGGCGCGGACGACCTCGGCCGTCCCGATCGTGCCGCCGCCGCCCGAGCGATTTTCGACGACCGCCGTCTGGCCCCAGACGGATTGGAGATGGGCGGCAAGCAGCCGGCCCATCACGTCGGTCGAGCCGCCTGCCGCGGCCGGCACGATGATGCGGACATTCTCGGTCGGCTTCCAGTCGGCAAGGCTCGATCGCGGCAGGATGGCTGCGGCCGACAGACCGACGGCCCCCGCGAGCACGCGGCGGCGGGACAGCAATCTGTTCTGAAGTTTGTCTTGAGGTTTGCCTCGAAGTTTCCCGGACACGAATCCACTCCCAGCCTCTTATTTTGCAGGGAGCGTAGGGAACCCGGTGCGCAACGGCAAGTCGCACGCGATGGCGGACGTTGTGCGGAGAGCGGCACGACGCCGCAGGCCGCAATGTCAGCTCACGATCTCAGTTGAAGCTGAGCAGCTTGAACAGCGGCGTGAGGTAGTTCATCTCCTGACCCGAGGTCGGCGTGGTCCGGCTGATGGAATCGAAGATCTTGCCGTCCTGCAGGCCGTAATTCGCAAGCCGGCGCACGCGCCGGTTCTTGTCGAAATAGACGGCGATGACGCGCTGGTCGACCACCCTCTGGTTCATGAAGGCGACCATGCGCTCGGAGCGCTGCGAGATGTAGTAAAAGACTTCACCGTCCAGCGTCGCGACCGTGGAGGGCGTACCCATCACGATCAGCACCTGGTCCTGGCTCGCGCCGATCGGAATCTGCTCCAGTGCGCCGGGCGGTAGGATGTAGCCCTTCTGGAACTGCTCGCCGGTGCATCCCGCAAGGGCGCCACCGACCAGAGCCACGGCCGCGAGCAGGCGCAAGCCGCGCCAGCGCGAATGAAGGCCGCGCCGCTGATTTGCGCGCGGGCTGGTCTGGTTCGTTATCGTCATAGCGGAACTGATTCCGTCCCCTTGCGTCGCGCGAGGCGCTGAAGTACCGGGCGGAGGCTCTGAATGCAACTCGCGCGCGCCCGCTTGCGGAAACCACAATGCTTTGGCCGTTCAATCACTTCAGGAAACCCCGGCTAGCCCCGGCCGGCACCATTGAAGCCATCTATGGCATGATCGTGACGCAGGCGCGAGAACCCATATTTTACCGGGACTTGGGCGTACCGGATACGGTTAACGGCCGTTTTGACCTGTTGCTGCTGCATCTCTGGCTATTGCTGCGGCGCTTAAGGACCGCCCAAGGCGGGACGGAGCTGTCGCAGGCGCTGTTCGACCGCTTCTGCGAGGACATGGACGACAATCTGCGCGAGATGGGCGTCGGCGACCAGACCGTCCCGAAGCGGATGCGGGCCTTCGGCGAGGCGTTTTACGGCCGCGTCCAGGCCTACGACCAGGCGATCGACGCCGACGCTGAGGCGCTGGCGCAGGCGATCTGCAAGAATATCTTGAATGGGACAGGCATGGACCATGCGCGGCGGCTGGCCGCTTACGCAAAGGCCGCGAATGCGCAGCTCGGGCAAATCGCCGATCCCACGCTGCTGCTCGGATCCTTCAAGTTTCCCGCACCGTTTCGAGAGGATGAGGCGTCATGACCCGACCGATGACCGGATCTGAACCCGATCCCTGGCGCGTGCCCGTGATGGTGGCCCAGATTCCCGATACCGGGCTGCACCGCGCGCTCGAAGCCTCGGCGGCCGAGCGCCAGGCAATGGCCGATGTCGCGGGCCTGCGCGACATCCTGTCAGCCCAGGCCGACTTTGAGGTCGTGCCGAAGAGCGGCGGCCGGATCCAGGTCACGGGCCATGTCCGCGCCCGGGTCGGCCAGACCTGCGTGGTCACCCTCGATCCGATCGAGAGCGAGATCGACGAGGAGGTTGATCTGACCTTTGCGCCCGAGGCCGAAACACGGCGGCTGGAGGACCTGATCGAGGAGGGGCAGGACGGCGAGGAGCCGCCGGAGGTCGCCGATGCGCCGGAGGCCATCGTCAACGGAATCATCGATCTCGGCCGGATCGCAACCGATGCCCTGTTCCTGGCGATTGATCCCTATCCCCGCAAGCCGGGCGCCGTGTTCGAGGCTGAGGTCACCGCGCCCGATCCGGAGGACCATCCGTTTGCGGCGCTGAAGGCCCTCCAGGACAACAAGCAGGGCAAGAAGAAAGGCAAATAGCTGGGCATTCCCCGTAAGAGCGCTGTGCGACGGGCTGTGAGGTGCTTGCGGGGCCGGTTTGAAAGATCGTCGCATCTGTTTGAGTTATATGCGTTTATTTTTGATTTTGGCGTTCTGCCGGCGGATTGTCCTCAATCCAAAAGCCTGGGGGCAAGAGGTTGTTTCGGGATAACAAAACGCTATTGTCCGCCCCGGTCCGGGTGCGGCGTGGCGCTTGGCCGGTCGCCATGTCCATGGCGAGCCCATTCCGCGGCCCCGCTCTTTGACGACCGCGCCAGACCAGGTTTCCGGGATTTTGATGCCAAGCAAGGTTCGTATCGCGCTTGACGCCATGGGGGGCGATGTCGGCGCCCCTGTCGTCATTCCAGGCGCGGCCATCTCGCTTGGCAGGCATCCCGGGACCGAGTTTCTGCTGGTCGGCGATCGCGCCAGGATCGAGCCCGAGCTCGAGCGCCATCCGAAGCTCAAGGCTGCCTCCCGGATCATCCATACCGACGTTGCCGTCAGCGGCGAGGATAAGCCGAGCCAGGCGCTGCGCCGCGGCCGCAAGACCTCCTCGATGTGGCTTGCGATCGATGCGGTGAAAAAGGGGGAGGCGGATGTTGCGGTTTCCGCCGGCAATACCGGCGCGCTGATGGCAATGGCGCGCTTCCATCTGCGCACGCTGCCTGGCATCGATCGGCCTGCGATCACTGCCGTGTGGCCGACCATGCGCGGCTCGTCCGTCGTGCTCGATCTCGGTGCCACGATCGGCGGCGATGCGCGCCATCTGGTGGCGCTCGCGGTGATGGGCGCGGCCATGGCGAGCGTGGTGTTCGACAAGAAGCGCCCGACGGTCGGCCTGCTCAACATCGGGACCGAGGAGATCAAGGGGCATGAGGAGATCCGCGAGGCCGGTGAAATCCTGCGCGCGAAGAACCTGCCGGAACTCGATTATGTCGGGTTCGTCGAGGGGGACGGTATCGGCAAGGGGCTGGCCGACGTCATCGTGACCGAGGGCTACAGCGGCAACATTGCGCTGAAAGCGGCCGAGGGAACCGCGCGCCAGATGGCCGACTTGCTTCGTAACGAGATCCAGCGGAGCTGGCTGTCCAAGCTCGGTTATCTCTTTGCCCGCAATGCCTTCCAGGCCCTGCGCGACAAGATGGACCCGAACAAGTCGAACGGCGGCGTGCTGCTCGGACTGAACGGGCTCGTGGTCAAAAGCCATGGCGGCATCAATGCCGAAGGCTTTGCCTATGCGATCGATGTTGGTTATGAGATGGCCAAATTCGATCTTCTGAACAAGATCAATCAGATGCTCAACCGCGATGGGGGTACGCTAGGTTCCGTGCCAACCGCGCCGGAGGATGTTTCGTGACCAAGATTCGTTCGGTGGTGCTGGGCTGCGGCTCCTACCTGCCGGAGCAGGTGGTGACCAATGCCCAATTGGCGGCGCGTATCGACACGTCCGACGAATGGATTGTGCAGCGGACGGGCATTCGCGAGCGGCACATTGCGGCCGAGGGCGAATTCACCTCGCATCTTGCGCTCAAGGCGGCGCAGGCCGCGCTTGCCGATGCAGGCGTGGATGCGCAATCGATCGAGCTGATCGTGCTGGCGACCTCGACGCCCGACAATACTTTCCCCGCGACCGCAGTCGCCGTGCAGCACGGGCTCGGCATCAATCACGGCGCGGCTTTCGACCTTCAGGCGGTGTGCTCGGGCTTCGTCTTCGCGCTGGCGACGGCGGACAATTTCCTGCGCACCGGCGCCTACAAGCGCGCGCTGGTGATTGGTGCCGAAACCTTCTCGCGCATCCTCGACTGGAACGACCGTGGCACCTGCGTGTTGTTCGGCGACGGCGCCGGCGCGGTCGTGCTCGAGGCGCAGGAGCAGCCGGGCAATCCCGCGACCGACCGCGGCATCGTCACCACGCATCTGCGCTCCGACGGCCGCCACAAGGCCAAGCTGTTCGTCGATGGCGGGCCGTCCTCGACCCAGACTGTCGGCCATCTTCGCATGGAGGGACGCGAGGTCTTCAAGCATGCGGTCGGCATGATCACCGACGTGATCGTCGATGCGTTCCAGGCGACGGGGCTCAATGCCGACGGCATCGACTGGTTCGTGCCGCACCAGGCCAACAAGCGAATCATCGACGCCTCCGCCCACAAGCTCCACATCGCGCCGGAGAAGGTGGTGCTGACGGTGGACCGCCATGGCAACACCTCGGCGGCTTCGATCCCGCTGGCGCTGTCGGTGGCGCGCAAGGACGGCCGCATCAAGCGCGGCGACATGGTTCTGCTGGAGGCGATGGGCGGCGGCTTCACCTGGGGCTCCGCACTGGTGCGCTGGTAGAGCCACAATCGATAAAATTTTGCCGGAATCGGCGTCGATTATCGATGCGTCTGCATTGATGAGCGGTGTTGACCGCCGTATCGTAAGCTCATAATTTCAGACAACAATTGTTCGCCGTGATGTGGGGCAGGGCGATGACCGATCAAAGTAAAACCGTAACGCGTGTCGATCTCTGTGAAGCCGTCTACCAGAAGGTGGGCCTGTCGCGGACGGAATCGTCTGCGTTCGTGGAACTCGTGCTGAAGGAGATCACCGACTGCCTTGAGAAGGGCGAGACGGTGAAGCTGTCCTCGTTCGGCTCCTTCATGGTCCGCAAGAAGGGGCAGCGCATCGGCCGCAATCCGAAGACCGGCACCGAGGTGCCGATCTCGCCGCGCCGGGTGATGGTGTTCAAGCCGTCGGCGATCCTGAAGCAGCGGATCAACGGTCAGCACCGGGCCAATGGCGACGCCAGCAAGGCGCAACCCGAGGCGTAACCAGCCTGTCGGAAAAGGATTTGGCATTTGGACAAGGCGCCGGATGCGTTCCGAACCATCAGCGAAGTAGCGCAGGAACTCGACATTCCGCAGCACGTGCTGCGGTTCTGGGAGACGCGATTCTCCCAGATCAAGCCGATGAAGCGCAGCGGCGGCCGCCGCTATTACCGCCCCGACGATGTCGATTTGCTCAAGGGCATCCGCCGGCTGCTCTACGGGGAGGGCTACACCATCCGCGGGGTGCAGCGGATCCTGAAAGAGCACGGCGTCAAATCAGTGCAGGGGCTGGCTGACAGCTCGGCGGCGGTCTCGTTCGGGGCCATCGAGGACGCCATCGGGGCGAGCCTGATGGAGCCGGACGACGAGGCGCCCATCAAGGGCATCACCGATGCCGACGATGACGACTATCAGGGCGATGAAGAGGAAGGCATCGACTTCCGCTTCACCGAGGTCGACGACGAGGAGATCCTCACCACCTTCCGCAAGGGCGGCGCTGCTGCCGCGCCGGCTGGCCCCAGTGCGCTGGACCGGGAACGGCTGGAACGGGCGCTTGGTGAGCTCGTCGCTTGCAAGGAGATGCTGGATCTGGCCCTGAAGGATGGCTGAGGGCCTTTTCGTCCGCTTTGCGGCCCGTTCCCCCGGGCTTTGAGCGAAGACACCAAAATGGTGCGACCTCGCCTTGCGCAAAGCGGCGATCCTGGCTAATGGAACGACGTTCGGAGCGTGGCGCAGCCCGGTTAGCGCACTAGTCTGGGAGACTAGGGGTCGGAGGTTCAAATCCTCTCGCTCCGACCATTTTCTTCAGAGAAGAGCCCAATGCTTGCGCGATCGCTGATCGGCAAGCGATGTCCTGTTTTCGCAATGAGTCGGTGCTTGGCGGCATCAGCACGCGCTGTGCTGGCACGGCTGCTCAGGAGGCGCGTTGCCGCGGGCCCATGACCTGACGGCGAAGGCGAGTTGGTGATGCCCCATCGTGTCCACCAAGGAGGCTTGTGCGCTCTCCAGGCGTTTGAGCACCGCGCCGGCGTTAAGGTCCAGGAGTGCGTCGGCCGCCAAAAGGGATACCGACAGGAACGCAATCGCGGACGCGACGATAATTCCCCTCCATTCTGGTGATTTCATCAGCTGACTTTCTCAGGTATTTCGCCTGCGCGGATAGGTAGGGCTTCTGTGAGCGATTCAAGCCGTCGAAGGGCTCACACACGCATTCTTGAAGACGAGCGCTGCGCCGAAGGTTTCAAGAACCCCACCACCATTCGCGTCGTCTCGTCCGCCAGCGTCCGTACCGCCTTCGGCAGCATCTCGGCCTGGTTCAGCGCTATGTTGTCCGTGGCCGCTTCGATCGTGCTGACAGATGAAGTTGCGCCATCAAGGTCGATCTCGCGCATCTCCTTGCGATGGCTGTCGAGATAGGCGCGCGCTAAGGTGTGGACTTGGCGGTTGAACGCTTCGATGTCGAGCTTGCCGGCGCGGGGGATCTGCTGGGCGAGCATGCGGTGCAGTTTGGGGCTTCTTGGGAAAACACCCACATCGCGCCGAGATGGCCGTTGTCGAAAGGGCCGCCTATGATCGCGGTGTTGCCGTCGGCGGACAGAGCAACGGAATAGCCTTGTTCGATTTCATTTCCAATCGCGCCGGTGCCGACCAACTTCGACCCTCGTTGCGTCCATACGCCATCACGATCGCGCGTATAGACCCACGCCGCTCCGCCATGCCCGCTGTCGGTGGGCGCACCGATAATGGCGGTGTTGCCGTCGGCTGACAGCGCGACGGAGTAGCCCTGTTCGGCTTCGCCGCGGGCGCCAGTGCCGACCAGCTTCGATCCTTGCTGCGTCCACTCACCATTGGGACTGCGGGTATAGACCCAGGCCGCGCCAGCGCCGGCATTATCGAGATATCCGCCGGCAATGGCGGTATTGCCATCGGCAGACAGTGCTACGGAAACACCTTGGTAGGACGTTCCAACAGCGCCGGTGCCGACCAGCTTCGGCCCTTGCTGCGCCCACACGCCATCACGACTGCGCGTATAGACCCACGCCGCTCCGACGTAACCATCGTCGGCAATCCCGCCGATAATTGCAGTGTTTCCGTCGGCGGAAAGGGCGGCTGAACGCCCTTGTAGAGAGCTCCCGATAGCACCAGTGCCAACCAGCTTCGATCCTTGCTGCGCCCACACACCTTTCTTATTGCGGATAAAGACCCAGGCCGCGCCGCGGCCGTTGCCGCCATCGTCGTCACGCCCGCCGACGATGGCGGTATTGCCGTCGGCAGAAAGTGCGACGGATACACCTTGGGCGGACGTTCCTATCGCGCCGGAGCCAAGCAGTTTCGATCCTTGCTGCGTCCACACATCATGATGACCGCGGGTATAGACCCAGGCGGCTCCGACGCCGCCATCGTCGTAATCCGCGCCGACCAGCGCGGTCTTGCCGTCGGCGGACATTGCGACGGAGAGGCCTTGGAACGCATGTCCAGCAGCGCCAGTGCCGACAAGCTTCGATCCTCGCTGAGCCCAGGCGCCGCTTTTGCGGGTATAGACCCAGGCTGCCCCGCTGAGACCGCTGTCCAGGGGCGCGCCGACAACGGCGGTGTTGCCGTCGGCGGACAGTGCGACGGAATAACCCTGCCGCACACTGCCTTGAGCGTCAGTGCCGATCAGATTCGATCCCTGCTGTGTCCACGCACCCTCAGTGCGGACATAGACCCGGGCCGCCCCAGCGCCAGCGTCATCGGCATATGCTCCGACAATGGCCGTATTGCCATCGCCGGAAAGCGCGACGGACACGCCTTGGTAGGAACCTCTAGCCGCAGCGCCGACCAGTTTGGACCCTTGCTGCGTCCACTCACCGTGACTGCGGCTGTAGACCCAAGCCGCACCGACGTAGCCGTTGTCGGAATCCCCGCCGACCATCACGGTATTGCCATCGGCAGACAGCGCGACCGAAATGCCTTGATAGGAGCTTCCCATAGCGCCGGCGCCGACCAGCTTGGATCCTTGCTGCTCCCACCCGCGGTCTTGGCGAGTGTAGACCCAAACCGCCCCGACGAGGCCGGTGTCACTGGGCCCGCCGACCACCGCGGTCTTGCCGTCAGCGGCTAGCGCGACGGAAACACCTTGTGCGGAATGTACAGCACCAGTGCCGACCAGCTTCGATCCCTGCTGTGTCCACACGCCGTCACTACGGCGAACATAGCTCCAGGCTGCTCCGATCCCGCCGTGATCGGCAATCCCGCCAACCAGCGCGGTATTGCCGTCGGAGGACAGTGCAACGGAATAACCTTGTTGGGAGTTTCCAACGGCGCCGGTGCCGAGTAGCTTCGATCCCTGCTGCGCCCACACGCCGTCACTGCCGCGGGTATAGACCCAGGCCGCGCCAGCGCCGCCGTCGTCGCCAGGTCCGCCCACAATTGCGGTACTGCCATCACCAGACAGCGCGACGGACAAGCCTTGCTGGGTGCCCCCGATGGAGCCAGTGCCGACCAGCTTCGGTCCTTGCTGCATCCACGCGCCATCCTTGCGCATGTAGATCCAGGCCGCCCCGATGCCGCCGTTGTCGCCATATGCGCCAACAATGGCGGTATTGCCGTCGGCGGACAGTGCGACGGAAACGCCTTGGTCGGAGCTTCCAACGGCGCCGGTGCCGGCCAACTTCGGTCCCTGCTGCACCCACTCATCGTTACTTTTGCGAGTGTAGACCCACGCTGCCCCAAGATAGCCGTCGTCCGCAACGCCGCCGACCAAAGCAGTGTTGCCGTCCAGGGACAAAGCGACGGAGCGACCCTGCAAAGAACTGCCAGCAGCGCCAGTGCCCACCAGCTTCAATCCTTGCTGCGCCCACACACCGTGCGCAGCCCCAACGAATGTGGTCGCACGTCCATCTTCATGTGCTGCATGAGCTTCGCCAATTTGCATGGCCGCGTGCATGTGGGCTATGGCGTGCATCACAGCCAACACGACAAGCAAGACCATCAATCGTTTCAACATCGTCTCCTTAGCCCGGACCGTACGTCGATGCAGGTCGTTCGAAGCTCGAGGTCTTCAGGTCGCTAATTTATTGCTCGCTTTGGTGGCCCGAACTGTCCCCTCATTCGCACAGCTCCAGGAAGCAATTGCAATGCCCGTATTGTTTCGCCGTGTTTCTCTATCGATCTGCACCCATGTCGACGATTTTGCGCCAGAGTTTGCCGAAGGCCGACGTCGGGTTTGCCGATGTCGCCGGTCGTTATGTCGGGAGCGCATCCGCCGAAGCCCAACTTGGAGTCATGAGCCCTGGCTGAGCTGCGAACGCTACGCGGAAGGTTTCAAAAACCCCACCACCATCCGCGTCGTCTCGTCCACCAGCGTCCGCACCGTCTTCTCCGGCAGCATCTCGGCCGGGTTCAGCACCGTGTTGTGCGCGACTGCCTCGATCGTGCTGACGCAGATGAAGGTTGCGACATCGAGGTCGATCTTGCGCATTTCCTTGCGGTGGCTGTCGAGATAGGCGCGCACGAGGGTATGGACCTCGCGGTTGAAGGCTTCGACGTCGAGCTTTCCGGCGCGGGGGATCTGCTCGGCGAGCACGCGGTGCAGTTTGGGGTTGATGCGGTGTGCGTCGATCGCAAAGGTGACGAGGCGGCGCACGGCTTTCTCGATCGGCATGTCCATGACATCGCAGAGTGTCGCGCGAACGATGCCCATGATCTCCTCGTGATGACGGTCGATCACGGCCGCGACGAGGGCCTCCTTGCTCGGGAAATATTGATAGAGCGAGCCGACGCTGACGCCGGCGACCTCCGCGATCCGGTTGGTGCTCGTCTTCTCGAAACCTTCGCGAACCAGAATGCGAGCAGTTGCCTCGACCAGCGCGTCGACGGTGGCGCGGGAGCGCTCCTGCAGGGCATTTTTCCGGGGTTTTGTCGGTGGTTTGCGCGCCATGAGACCTACGGTTCGAATGCGAGTAGGAAAAGCGAGTGAATGCTCGCATTATAGGCCGGCCGGTCGCCGAGAGATAGAAGCGAGTTGGTGCCGGCCTGGCGCAGCAGTTGAGGGCAGGAGCATGAGCGTTGCGAAGATGCTGTCGATCGGGCGGCTTTGCGAATGCAATTTCTCGCAGGGCAAACCTTCAAGCGATCCCGCGCCGAGCTTGCAGAGCCGCCTCTTCAACTTGCTGCTCGGACTGCTTCCCAACAAGGGGCAACTCGCATCGGTCGAGGCCGTGCAGGCGCATGTGCAGAAGCTCGCATTGGCGCCGGCATCGTTTGAGCCGACGGGGCTTGGCCGTGGCGTCGAGGCGACGCTGACCAAGATGGGCGGCTGGCCGGTCTATTACACGACGCCGTCATCGGGTTATGAAGGCTGCAACTTCGTTATGTTCCTGCATGGCGGCGGCTACATCAATGAGATCGTGCCGGCGCATTGGTGCTTTGTCGGGGAGATGACGCGCAAGGCGGGCGTCGTCTGCGTCGTGCCGATCTATCCGCTCGCGCCGCGCGCGACTGCCAAGGATGTCGTGCCGAAGACGGCCGAGCTGTTGCGGATGCTGCTGGAAGACGCGGCAGCTGCCGAGGTCACAGTGGTCGGCAACTCGGCCGGCGCGGGCCTTGCGCTTGCTGCGTGCCAATGGCTGCGTGACCGCGGCCATCGGCAGCCCAATCGGCTGGTGCTGATCTCGCCCGCAGCGGATGCCTCGGTGAGCCGTCCGGAGCAAATGGCGATCGCGGCGCGCGATCCGATTCAGGATATTCCGGGGATCATCGAAGCGGGACGGCCCTATGCCGGTGCGCTTGATATCGGCCATCCCTTCGTCAGCCCGCTCAACGGTGCTTTCCGTTCGCTTGCGCCGATGACGATATTCTCGGGCACGCGCGATCTGCTCTATCCCGACAGCGTCGATCTCGCCGCGCGGGCGAGGGCGGCAGGCGTGCCGGTCGAGCTGCACCTGCTCCGCGATCAGCCGCACAATTACGCACTGATGCCGACGCCGGAAGGGCGACGGGCGCGCAAGATGATCCTGCACGCCATCGCCTGATGGGGCGCGGGCTCGTTGACTAAGCCGCTGCTGCCTCGGTCCCGGAATGAATTAGGCCGGAGAGTGAACAGCGCTTCGTCGTCCAAAGGCAGGAAACAGATGGCCCGGCCGCTCCATGGCCTCGGACCGCGCCTCGTTTTGCTCGCAGTCGATATCTGCGATGACGTCTTCGAAGGCGGAAATCGCCTGCTGGATATCAGCAATCTGTCTGAGCTCGTCGTCGCTGATGGCGCCGACGCGGTTCTGCAGCGCGACGACCATCTCTCGCCGGCGCTCCTTCAGTTGCACGAGTGGCAATCCATGATCGGGCGGATATTGCATCTGCACCTCCTGGGGTTGGTCGTATAACCTTATGTAAAACCTGCTGAAATACCGTTGAAACAGTCCCTCAAATGCGATCTTTCTTCGCCGCCGCGGTGGGGAACCAACTCCGCCTCTCCTCGGCGCGTTTCGAGGGGGAGAGCGCGAGGGGGAGAGCGCTATGACCAAATATGAAGGTTCCCTTTTGGGAACAACGATTTAGATTGGCAAGAGCGAGTTGGTGATCCTAACGTCCGCTGACCGGGCAGCAGGGTTTGTATCGTTAGTTGTTTTCATCCCGGGGCTGGATTTGCTCGACCTAATTTTTTGACACCACGTCAAGCTGACTTCGAGACAGGCCGCCGCGAGGCGGCCTTTCTTTGTTGCCGACCGGATGACGAGGGGCGCGTCACGTCGGCGCTGGTCGGCGGCTGCATCACGAAGAAACGCCGGCGGCTCTACTCACACTTTAAACATTTAATCGGATGCCGATCGGGCCGAATAAGCGGCGAAACCTCTAATTAAACTTGATTTAATCATTGAAATTGAGCAGCATTCAAAAAAATGCAGCAGGGAGTGGACGTCATGAAGTCACTCAAGGCCATGGTCACGGCGGCGGCTCTCGCTTTTGGCGCAATCTGTGCCAATCCGATTTCATCGGCGCATGCAGATATTATTTGGAATCTCAGTGATCTCCAGTTCGTCCTGCCGAATGGTTCATCGGACGGCGGAACGCTGAATGGCACGTTCGCCATCAACGTGTATGGCTACAACGGACCGGTCCACATTGTGACCACGACGGGTATCGCCATGACCGGCGATGTCTATACCGGTGTTTGGAATTCCAACATCAACAATCCGACCGATACGGTCACGATCTTCCTCTCGGATGGATTGGCTTACCAGCGGTACATCCAGCTGACATTCGCCAATCCACTGACTGTACCGGGCGTGGATGCGATCGTGGGCGGAGCTGGCGGCCAGTCGTTCGAGTGCAACAACTGGAGCTGCAGCGGCGGGATTCGCTACATCGCCGACGGCGCGGTTGCCATCTCGTCTGCTGTTCCCGAGCCCTCAAGCTGGGCGATGATGTGTTTGGGATTCGCCGCCGTGGGATTCCTGGCGTTTCAGCGAAAACGCAAAGTTGCGGTTGGCATTTGAGTCCGTCGCGACTGGGACTGCGCGAGGAAATCAAGTCGACTTGAATCCGCCGAGGGGTGGGGCGGGTGTGCGCTGCAAGCCTCCGCAGTCGTGAGAGCGGCTCCGGGCGTTTCCTCGAGGCAATGGTTTGCGAGGCCTTAGGCGTGGCCCTTGATCTCATAGTGGCCCGGCACGCATTTGTAGCGGTCGAGGCGCCAGTTGGCGTGATAGATCGGATGCTCGTCCATCCATTTTGCAAGCGGGGCCTGGGCGCCGATCGCACACTGCATCATCGAGATCTCGGGCGTCATGTTGCTGTCGGTCACGATTTCCTCGATGCAACTGCCTGAGCTGACTGCGCTCAGCCGGCAGAGCACGGCAACGACGGTCACGAACATTCCTGTCACCTCATCGGTAGTTTCAGACCACGAAGAGGATGCAAGCGGAGTGCCAGAGCCTGTGACACGAACAACACGCTGGCCTGGCCGACTCGACCCAGCGTCCGGAATCCATTTGGCGATTCGGATTGTAAAAAAATTGCCCCTAAACCGAAGCCGGACAATTACGGGGAACCGGAAAAGAAATGCCCGTAGGAATGCTGGATTCTAAGGGCTGTGCCGCGCCGGGGGCGCTTCACAGCCTCCTCGGAGCCGGTAGGCTCCGAAGTCGGCGGGCTCGCCAGTTTCGGAAACGCGAGGGCAGACCATGAAGGCACGACCGACCGGGGTGATCCCGCCAATGACGACGCCGTTCCGGAAAGACGGCGAGATCGACTATGAGCTCGTGGCGTCCCAGGTCGACTGGTTGATCGGCGCCGGCGCGCATGGCGTTGCGGCCGGTGGCTCGACCGGTGAGGGTCATACGCTCGACCACGAGGAATATCGCGACCTGATGGCAGCGACGGTGGAGGCGGTGAAGGGACGTATTCCCGTGATCGCCGGCATCATCGTGGACTCCACGCGCGATGCGATCCGCCGCGGCAAGCTGGTGCGTGACATGAATGTCGCAGCACTCCAGGTCACGCCGGTGCACTATCTGTTCAAGCCGGATGACGAGGCGATGGTGGCGCATTTCCGCGCCATGGCGGATGAGACCGGCATGCCCATCATCATCTACAACGTCGTGCCCTGGTCATACTTGTCGCCGGCGCTGCTGACGCGGATCATGACCGAGGTGCCGCTGGTGATCGGCGTCAAGCAAAGCGCGGGCGACCTCAAGCTGTTCGCGGACCTCATGATGATGGCGCCGGACAAGCTGATCTACAGTGCGGTCGATGCCCTGATGTATCCGTCCTACACGCTGGGGGCCCATGGCTCGATCGCTGCAATCCTGACTGCGGCGCCGCACGCGTCCGTGGCATTGTGGGATGCGGTGAAGGCGAACGATCATCCACGCGCGCTCGAACTGCACAAGAAGCCGCTGACGCTGTGGAACGCCGTGATCGCCGATAATCTGCCGGCCTGCACGCGCTATGCGCAGACCCTTCAGGGCCTGCCCAGGACCTACCCACGTGCGCCGATGCCGGAACCCTCGCCAGCGCAGCAGGCCGCCACCCGCAAGGCGCTGGAAGCCCTCGGCGCCTTGAATGGGGCGAGGGTCGAAGCGGCCGAATAGTCCGCGCACCGAAATAACCCGGGCCAAAGAGAGCAGAGCCGATCCGCTTTTACGTGCGGATGCGGCGCTGCTACATTTCGCGCACGTCGCATGCGCGGCGCGCCAACGAGAAAGAAACAGGCCGACAAGGGGAGGGGCTGAAGTCCCATGAAGGAATTTGCTGGAAAGATCGCGGTCATCACCGGTGGCGGCACGGGCATGGGGCGGGAGCTCGCCCGGCAGCTCGTGGCCGAAGGTTGCAATGTTGCGATGTGCGACGTCTCGGAGGCTGCGATGGCGGAGACCAAGCGGCTCTGCGAGGTCGAGAAGCTGCCGCAGGGTCTGCGCGTCACGACGCATGTCGCCGACGTTTCGATCGAGGATCATCTCAAGCGCTTTCGCGATGAGCTCGCAGAGCAGCAGAAGACCGACAATATCCACCTGCTGTTCAACAACGCCGGCATCGGCGGTGGCGGCAGCCTGTTCACCAACACGCGCGAGCAATGGGAGCGCACTTTCAACATCTGCTGGGGCGGCGTCTATCTCGGCGTGCGCACCTTCCTGCCGATGCTGGTCAAGGCCGACGAAGCCCACATCGTCAACACCGCGAGCGTCAACGGCTTCTGGGCCTCGATCGGCATGGGCCAGGCGCATACCGCCTACAGCTCGGCGAAGTTCGCGGTGAAGGGCTTTACCGAGGCGCTGATCAACGACCTCCGCCTGCACGCACCGCATGTCAAATGCTCGGTGGTAATGCCCGGCCACATCGGCACCTCGATCGTCTCCAATTCGCGCAAGGTGCAAAGCGGGGACGGATCGGAGCGTCTCAACGCCGACGAGATCGTGTTGACCCGCAAGCGGATGGTTGGGGCAGGCGTGCCAGATGCTGACAAAATGTCGGACGACGACATCCAGGCGGTCTTCGCCGAGCGTGCCCGCAGCTTCCTGGAGGATGCACCGACGACCGCGGCGCAGGCCGCCAAAATCATTCTCGATGGTGTGAAGGCGGAGCGTTGGCGTATCCTGGTCGGTGAGGACGCCAAGCGCCTCGATGAGCGCGTACGCGCGGCGCCGGAGCAGGCCTATGACCGTGCCTTCTACGAAAGTCTTGTCCAGGAGGTCGGCTGGCGGCTTGGCTGAGACCAGCAACGATCGCGCGCGCATGTGGGTATGATGATCATCATTGCAAGAGGTGCGCAGCTAATTTTGTTCGAGTCATTTTACTCGGGCAATTTTAGCCGTTCTCTCGCGCGAGTCTTCTTATGATGATACGGAATGTCACACATGCGACACGTGCCGTGCGTTCAAGCGATGGTGATCTCGAACGGGTCTCATTCGGCGCAAGCCAGCTTGGTTGGCGAACTGAAATAGTTTAGTCAATCAGGGGTAATACCACGACAGAGCGTCGCTCCGATGATACCCGCTTGCCTCTCCGACAACTTTATCCTCTGCCCGGAGAGAGAGGATATCTCCGCTGAATTCACGCGGCTGCTGACTGCGGCACAGGAGGGTGGCGCCACCATCGCCGAATGCCTGATGATCGCGCGGCAGCTGAAGCGCGACGACGAGCAATCCTGGCATCGTGAGTGGAAGAGGCTTGCGCAAGCCAACCGGCAGCGCGCCGAGGCGGCGTTTGCGGAAGGCCATCTGGCCACGGCGCAGCGCAACTGGCTGCGGGCGATGAACTACTACGGCGCGGCCGCGATGCCGCTCGATCCGGCCGATGAACGCCGCTGGGTCGCAGTGCTCGCGATGCAGGAATGCGCCCGGCGATTCGTCGCGGCGCGTAGGCCGGGCGGCGAAGTCGTGACCATTCCCTGGGTCGAAGGACATTCGTTGCGAGGTTACTTCTTGCCTGCGCCTGCGGCGAGCGGTCGCGCGCCGACGGTGATCTGTATTGGCGAGCCCGGTCATCGCAAGGAAGAGTTCTTGTCCAAGCTCGCGCCGCATGCGCGCGAGCGTGGGTTGTCGATGCTCGCGCTGGACCTGCTCGGCGACCAGCGTGACGACTACGCCGACATGCTGATGCAGCGCCGGGATCTCGAAAGCTCGGTTGGCTGCGCGATGGATTATCTGGAGCAGCGCGCGGATGTCGATTTCGGTCGCGTTGCGATCGTGGCGGACGGGTGGGGCTCTTCGTTTGTCGCGCGTGCCGTGCTGCAGGAGCCGCGTCTCGCCGCAGCCGTCTGTGACGGTGGCCTATGGGACCTGCACGAGCGGTCGTTCTTTTCCAGCCGTTTTGCGATGCGCGACCTCAGCATCGTCCCGGTGCCGCAGGCGCCATTGATGGCCTCCAGCGCCGAATGTCCGGTGCTGATCACGCTCGGCGAGGACGGCTGGCTCAAGGCCGACCGGGCGCGTCAGATCGTGCAGAAATCCGCGCTCGGCAGCTCCGACATCGTGCTGAAGGTGTTCACAGCAGCGGAGACCGGCGCGGCACAGGCCCATGCCGACAATCCGAGCCTTGCCAACGAATACATCTTCGACTGGCTCGAATCGCGACTCGGTGCCGCCAATCAGCGAATCTGAGCGCGGCCTCTCGGAAGCGGCTGCGCACTTCAGAAATCGAGGGAGATCCGGACGCAGGCTTTCTCAAGCCGGGTCTTCAGCGTTGCGAGCTTGGCCGTGAATTCCGTCAGCTCGTTTTCGTCGAACTCCTGGAAGACGAATTCGCGAATCGTCTTGTACTGCTCGTTGAGGCTCGCGATGTGCTTCTGCGTCTTTTCCACCAGCGACAGCCGCACCACGCGGGCGTCGGTCGGCGAGGGTCGGCGACGCAGCAGGCCCTTCTTCTCGAGCAGCTTGGATTGGGTGGTGACGAAGGACGGATCGACGTGGAGCAGCTTGGAGACCACGTTGACGGGCACGCCGTCGTCCTTGTCGAGGTCCGAAATCGCCATCAGGATCAGCCATTGCGGTCCGCTGATTCCGAGCGTCCTAGCCCAGAACTGACGCAGCTCCTCCAAGTGCATGTTGATCGACGATATCTCCCAGGTAAATCGCCTGATGATGTCGAGATTGCCGACGG
Source organism: Bradyrhizobium sp. T-1 (assembly GCF_053592855.1). Classification (NCBI taxonomy): domain Bacteria; kingdom Pseudomonadati; phylum Pseudomonadota; class Alphaproteobacteria; order Hyphomicrobiales; family Nitrobacteraceae; genus Bradyrhizobium; species Bradyrhizobium sp. T-1. The sequence goes on from NZ_CM132115.1 coordinate 3,799,537, forward strand.
AGCGGAGGCGCGCCCCTTCTTTCCTCGTCGCTGACACAGCGTCACTCCCGCAAACTGATGTCTTTCTGGCCGGTGTTCGCGGCCGCCATAGTCCACGCAAGTCTGCCCTGACGCAAGTGCAGGGCAGGGTAATTGTGTCACGGAAATTACAAATATGATCAGGTCAGGCTTTTTGGTTCAGGGCTGGTGTTGCGCAGCAGACACAGGATTAGTGAAACCACAAAGCTGATCTAATAAACTATTTTGATTAATGGATCGGTGCGTTCATATTGATTTCTGACGGTGGGGGGTTCTCGATCGTCCCGTTGCAGGTGGTTCGCTCACGTCCCTCGCGTCGAATGCGGGTACGTCCGAAAGCGCGAAGCGGCCGAGCGGATTTGAAGAGACGGGGATCTGGGGGGCCTCACGGTCCGGTCTCCGTAAAATGAGCAACTTGGAGGTTTTAAATGAAAGTGGTGAAGAGCCTTTTGCTCGGCACTGCGGCGGGTCTGATCGCCGTCGGTGGAGCTCAGGCGGCTGATCTTCCGGTCAAGGCCAAGGCGGTTGAATACGTGAAGATCTGCTCGCTGTACGGTGCAGGTTTCTACTACATTCCGGGCACCGACACCTGCGTCAAGCTGGGTGGCTACCTGCGCGCTGACGCCGTTCTTGGCGGCGCCGGCGACTATGGTTTCAACAACACCACGAGCAGTGCGAATGGTGGGTCAAACAACCGTCTAACCAACTATTACTATAGCCGCGCTCGTTTCGACCTCAACGTCGACACCCGTACGGCGACCGAATACGGCGTCGTTCGCACCTACGCTGACATGATCTTCAGCTATGATACGGCCAACGTCACCGGCAGCAGCCCGGCGGCGTTCTCGACCGGTGCGCCCACGCTCGGCCTCTACCATGCGTTCATCCAGTTCGCCGGCTTCACCTTCGGCCGCACGGTCTCGATCTTCGATGCCCCGTGGCAGAGCTATCCGGCTGGCGGTCCCGACAGCATTCCGGGCGGCAGCAACCACGTCAACGGCATCAACCAGGCTGCCTACACGGCTGACTTCGGCCAGGGCATCACGGGTTCGATCGCGTTGGAAGAGGAGACCACGGCGTCGAACGGCCAGTCGAACCTGTGGAACGCCAACGGTTTCGTGGCCTCCAGTGCCGTTAACGGTGCGGGTGCCATCGTGACCACTTCGGCTGCCGCAAACGCTGCCGCCGCCCTCATCCAGGGCAACTATGGCGTCAATGCCTGGGGTGGAACGCGCGTCCCCGATATCACGGGTGCAGTTCGTGTCGACCAGGCCTGGGGTCTCGCCCAGATCTCGGTTGCTGCGCATGATCTGCATCCTGGCTACTACGGCACGACGGAACCCAGCGGTCATCCGTCGGACAAGTGGGGCTGGGCTGTGCAGGGCTCGTTGTCGATCAAGAACATCCCGACTGGTGCGGGCGACAACATCAACCTGCAGGCTGTCTACACGGACGGTGCAACGCGTTACAATTTCCAGAGCCTGTTCCCGCAGAGCTTCTTCATGTTCAGCGGCAGCAGCTCCGGCGCGTATCAGAGCGTCGGTTTCGCCGGTCTTGCTGACGGCGTCTTCGGCACGGGTACCGGCATCGATACCGTCAAGACCTGGGGTCTCCGTGGTGCCTACACCCACAACTGGAGCCCGAACTGGGCGAGCGCCGTCTACGGCGGTTATGCCCAGCTGAAGTATGGCACGACGGGCAAGGCCCTGATCTGCAACAACTTCGCTACGATCGCGGTTGCCGGTTCGACTTGTAACCCGGACTTCAACTTCGGCGTCATCGGTGTCAACACCGTTTGGACTCCGGTCAAGAACCTGGCGTTCACTGCAGACCTGAGCTGGTCGCGTCTGGACCAGAAGTACTCTGGCGCCATCACTGCTCCGGCCATTTCCACCGCTGCCAAGCCGGGCGCCGTGTATGAGCTGAAGGACCAGAACTCGGTGAGCATGCTGCTGCGCGCTCAGCGCAACTTCTGATCATCGATCGCGCAATTCGGTCAGAGAACCCCGGCGGGCAACCGCCGGGGCTTTTCTTGATGAATCTCTGAATTCCACAATCAGAGATCTCCTCCGCGAGCGACGAAGACGAGCTATGCGATTCGATCTCCACCAATTTTATTTACTTACCTGAGTTGCTCAGCTATATTCCGCTCGGCCGATTTCGAAAAGTTGCGGCTCTTAGCTTCACGCTAAGCCTCCAAGAACCTCCGGTAGTGCCCTGCCGGAGGTTTTTCGTTGTGGAGCAGGGGACGGTGGCTTTCAGCCGCGCATGATGCGCGCGCGCGAGTTCGGCTTGTAGGCGAGGCGGCTGTGGCCGGCGCAATAGGGCTGACCGTCGTGCGCGGCATTGCCGCAGAAGCAGAAATCCTCGGCCCCCGGCGTCGAGATCGGCCAACGGCAGTGGTTTTCGCCGAGCTCCATCAGCGAGCAGCGATTGGCCTCGTCGATCGGCCCGGTCGCGACGGGCACGTCCGCGTCGCCGTAGATCGTGGCCAGCATTTCGAATTGTAACCGGGGCACCGCTTTCGGCGCGCGCGGCACGGAATTCCTGTCCTGATTTCTGTCTTGCAGCCTGCGCTCGTCGACCGAGCGGCCGCGCGTGAGATTGAGGCGCGACAGCTTCCCGATCACGGCGTTGCGGCTGACGCCGATGTCGGCGGCGATCTCGCGGCAGGACAGACCGGCTTCGAAGTGCTGCTTCAGAAGTTCAATTCGTTCGTTGGTCCAGGTCGGTGAGAGAACAGGCATTGTAACGGTCCCAGGTTGCGACAATCGACCAACCGCAGCTCGAGATCCGTCCGCTTCACGTTCGGCGCGCGCTCACGTCCTGCCATTGTCGCGGATCGACAAAAGCCCGTCTTTGATGGCGAGACGGATGCCTTCCTCGATCAAGGTACGTGCGACGCCGGGAACGCTGGTGCCGTGGGTGCCCTGTCTCACCAACTTCTCCAGGTAGGTGATGGTCGAGAGCGCCAAGGTTACGGGAATGCGGTCAGTCTCGGCTTTTTCGGTGGCCATGGCCCGAACGCTAGCCTCTTACTCAGGTACATAAAAGTAACGATTAAGAATCTATTTAGGTTCGGGGGTGGAAGTCAAATCCGAGCTTCGGCCGCAGTTCAGCGCATTGGAATCGCTGGGAAAAAGACGCGACCGCGTGCGCCGCGCGGAAGTCCGGGCGGCGGTGTGGCGTCAGCGGGCAGGGGATGCGGGCCAGGTTTCAGCCGTGCACGACCGCCTTTTCGATCATGCAATGGATGCCCTTGGAGCCGTTGACGGTCTGGGTCACCCGCAAATCGGCCGCGAGACTGCACAGCGTATAGGCATCCTCGCGCGACAGGTTTCGCATCTCGCCAAGCAGCGCGATCATGTCGCGCAACGCCCGCACCGCGCATTGGTCGAGGTCGGGGTCCATCGCCATGGTCATGTAGTGGGTCGTCGTCTCCGCGCGCGGATAATTGAACCGCAGATCCTTGCGCAGCGTCAGCCGGAAGCGGCCCGAGAGCGCCGTCTCGATCGCGGTGACGCAGACCTCGCCGTCGCCCTGCACGCCGTGACCGTCGCCGCAGGAGAACATCGCGCCCGGAACGAACACCGGCAGAAACAGCGTCGCGCCGGCGCCGAGCTCCTTGTTGTCGAGATTGCCGCCCATGGCGCGCGGAACGAGCGAGGAGATGCGGCCCCAGGCCGGCGGCGGCGAAACACCCATCACGCCGAAGAACGGCTTTAACGGCAGATCGAGCCCCCACGGCATGCGGCCAACCATCCGTGTCCGGTCCAGCGGAATGTTGAGGATGCGCGTCTCGTGGAAATCGTCGGGCAGGGTGCCCGACAACGGCTTGATCAAATTCCAGCCCCAGTCCTGGCGGAGCTGGACGTCGAGAATCTCGACGGCGAGCACATCGCCGGGCTCGGCGCCTTCGACTGCGATCGGGCCGGTCAGGATGTGGCCGGGGAGCATGCGTTCGTTCTTGGCATGAACCTCGAACAGCTCCGGGGGAATGTGAAACTTGCTGCGGTCGGGCAGCATGTCCGGGCCGCCGCTGATGGTATCGATGGTCACCTCATCGCCGCTGGCGATGGTGAGGACGGGCTTGAGCGCGGCTTCAAAGAAGCCCCAATGGCAGGTTTCGGGGCTTGAATGCAGATGGTGATGGGTCATTTGCCGCGTCCGTCCGGTTTCATCAGCTCTCGTCGTGAGAACCTGTATGCCCGGGCTTGACCGGGCGATCGATCCTCATTCAAAGGATTTCCGAAGATGGACGGGCCGGTCAAGCCCGGCACGGTCATTCCAGCGAGGCTCCCCTGTATTTCGTTCTCTCCAAGACTCTCGGCATTGCGTTGCTGCCGATCAATCTCCTGGTCGAGCTTGGGATCCTGTCGCTGCTGTTGATGGCGACGCGCCTTGCCGCACTCGCCCGCAAGCTTGCCGTGACCACGTTGGTCCTCCTGGCTCTGTCTGCGTTCTCACCGCTCGGCAATCTCCTGCTGTATCCGCTGGAGTCGCGCTTTCCGCCATGGGACTCCTTGCGCGGGGCGCCCGACGGCATCATCGTGCTCGGCGGCTCCGTCGACACCGATCTGTCGGCGGCGCATCGCACGCCGGTCGTCGCACACGCGGCCGATCGCATGCTGGCGCCGGCCGAGCTCGCGCGGCGCTATCCGAACGCGCGTATCGTCTTCACCGGCGGCACGTCGAACCTGATCGCGACCGAGGCGAGGGAAGCCGACTATTCCGCGCCGATCCTGGAGAATCTCGGCATTCCGAAGCAGCGCATCATCCTCGAGCGCGACTCCCGCAACACCTGGGAGAATGCAATCTTCACGAAGCAATTGGTCGCACCGAAACCGGGCGAGCGGTGGCTGCTGGTCACGTCGGCCTTCCACATGCCGCGTTCGATCGGCGTCTTTCGCGAGGCTGGCTTTGACGTCGAAGCCTATCCCGTCGACTGGCGAATGGGCGGGCGCGACGAGCTTTTTGCCTTTGCGCGTAACGGACGGGACGGCCTCGAAAAGACCGACGTCGCGATGCGCGAATGGATCGGCCTCTTGGCGTACCGTGTCACGGGACGGACCCGTGAGTTGCTTCCGGGACCTGCCAAGGATTAGCTTAGAACAAGAGCAGCAACGGTGCGCAGTCACCGGCCCGGAGGACGCCATGCAGCAGCAGAATGCAGACAGGATCGATCTTGCCGGCCTCGTCGCCGATCTCAACAGCCTGTTGCGGCTGAAGACGACGGTGATCGGCATGAAGCTGTTCACGCAGGCCGCGGAGATGGAGGCTATCCCAAAAATCCGGCGGCCAAATGCGACCCACACCACGGATCAGATCGTCAGCATGGCCTCGCGGCTCGGCTGGACGGTCGGCATCACCGGTGACGATCTCGTCGGCGCACAGTGCCGCGCGGTGATTGGGCTCAGCCCCCAGGACGAGAAATGGCTTGCCGGCGAAAATTATGTCGGCGTCTGGCACGGCACCGCGGCGGATGCGCGCAAGCGCCAGGAGGCGCTGGATGTGGTTCCGTTCGGGCAATACCAGGCGCTCGCGGTCAGTCCGCTCGCGAGCGGCCGGCTCGATCCCCCCGACATCTGCCTCGTCTATGCGACGCCCGGCCAGATGATCATCCTGATCAACGGCCTGCAATATACCGGCTACAAGAAGTTTGAATGGGGCGTCGTGGGCGAGACCGCCTGCGCGGATTCCTGGGGGCGGGCGCTCAAGACCGGAGAGCCCAGCCTGTCCTTGCCATGCTATGCCGAACGGCGCTATGGCGGCGTGCCGGACGAGGAGATGCTGATGGCCCTGAAGCCTGCGCATCTCGCCAAGGCGATCGAGGGCATGAAGGCGCTGGCCAAGAACGGCCTGCGCTATCCGATTCCGCCCTATGGAATTCAAAGCGACGTCCGTGCCGGTATGGGCGTGAGTTACGCAAAGAAATAAAGGCCGATCATGAATTCTGCGAAGTTCGACATCGTTGTCTATGGTGCGACCGGTTTCACCGGTCAGCTCGTCGCCGAATATCTGGCGGCGCATTACAAGAACGACAAGCAGCTCAAATGGGCGATGGCGGGCCGCAGCCTAGACAAGCTGAAATCCGTGCGGGACGCTATCGGCGCGCCCGCGGATACCCCCTTGATCGTGGCCGATGCGGCCGATGCCGCCTCGCTGAAGGCGATGGCGGAGCGGACGATGTCGGTGATTACGACGGTCGGCCCCTATCAGCTCTATGGTGAGGCACTGCTCGCGGCCTGCGTCGCCACCGGCACGGATTATTTTGATCTCTGCGGTGAGCCGATCTGGATGCGGCAGATGATCGACAAGTACGAGGCGGCTGCGAAGGACAGCGGTGCGCGCATCGTGTTCTCCTGCGGGTTTGACTCCGTGCCGTTCGAGCTGGGTACGTTCTTCGTGCAGGAAGAGGCCAAGCGCGTGTTCGGCTCGCCCGCCGCGCGGGTGAAGGGTCGCGTGCGCGACATGCGCGGCACGCTCTCGGGCGGCACTGCGGCGAGCGCTAAGGCGACCTTCGATGCGGTCGCCAAGGACATGAGCCTGGTTGCGATCCTGAACGATCCGTTCGCGCTGACGCCGGGCTTTGCCGGCCCGAAGCAGCCGAAGGGCAACAGGTCGATCCTCGAGGAAGACCTGCAGTCCTGGGCCGCCCCGTTCATGATGGCGCTGATCAATACCCGCAACGTGCATCGCTCCAACATGCTGATGGGCTTTCCCTACGGCCAGGATTTTGTCTACGACGAGATGGTCTTGACCGGTCCCGGCGAGAAGGGCGAGGCCAACGCCAAGCGCGTGATGGCGGCCAACGCCGAGAAGACCGGTCCGGGCGCGCCGAAGCCGGGTGAGGGACCATCGAAGGAAGAGCGCGAGAACGGACTGTTCAATTTGCTCTATGTCGCGATCGCGCCCGACGGCCGCATGGTTCGCGCCGGTGTCACCGGCGATCGCGATCCCGGCTATGGCTCGACCTCGAAGATGATCTCCGAATGCGCGATCTGCATGCTGCGTGATGCAACGGACGTTGCCGCCGGCTTCTGGACTCCGGGTGCAGCGATGCAACACAAACTGATCAAGCGGCTCGAGGAGAACGCCGGGCTGACGTTTAGGGTCGAACGGTAGCCGTGTCGTCGAAGTTCGACATCGTCCTCTACGGCGCAACCGGATATACCGGCCAACTCGTCGCTGAGTATCTCGCCGCGCAGTACGCGGGCGACAGTGTGCTGACCTGGGCGATGGCGGGGCGCAGCAGCGACAAGCTCGCCTCCGCTCGCGATGCGATCGGCGCACATGCGGACACGCCGCTCATTGTGGCAGACGCAGCTGATCCTGCGTCGCTTCGGGCCATGGTCGATCAGGCGAAGCTGGTCGTCACCACGGTCGGTCCCTACCAGCTCTACGGTTCCGATTTGCTTGGCGCCTGCGTCGCGTCGGGCACCGACTACATGGATCTCTGCGGCGAGCCGATCTGGCTGAAGCAGATGATCGACAGGCACGAAGTGGCGGCCAAGGCGAGCGGCGCGCGCATCATTTTCTCCTGTGGCTTCGATTCCATCCCGTTCGAGCTCGGTGCGTTCTTCGTGCAGGAGGAAGCAAGGCGCGTGTTCGGAGCACCAGTGCCCCGCGTCAAGGGACGCGTGCGCGACCTCAGCTGGAAGTTCTCCGGCGGCACTTCGGCTAGCGCGAGGGTCACCTTCGAAGCCGTTGCGCAGGATCTCAGCCTGGTGTCGATCCTCAAGGACCCCTTCGCATTCACACCCGGCTTCGAGGGGCCGAAACAGCCGCGCGGCAACAAGCCCATTTTTGAGGAGGATCTGCAATCCTGGTCCGCCCCGTTCGCGATGGCGATGCTGAATACGCGCAATGTCCATCGCTCCAACATGCTGATGGGATTCCCCTATGGCCGGGATTTTGTCTACGACGAGATGGTGCTGACGGGAGCAGGCGACGAGGGCCAGGCCAACGCGAAGCGCGTGATGGCCGCCAATAGCGAAAAGACCGGCCCTCAAGCGCTCAAGCCCGGTGAAGGGCCGTCAAAGGAAGAGCGAGATAACGGTCATTACGATTTGCTCTACGTTGCGATCGCTCCCGACGGCCGTCAGGTGCGCGCGGCGGTGAAGGGCGATCTCGATCCCGGCTATGCGTCAACGGCGAAGATGGTTTCCGAATGCGCGGTTTGCCTGTTGCGCGACACGCCTGATGTTCCAGCGGGTCTCTGGACGCCGGGGGCAGCGATGCAGCACAAGTTGATCAAGCGGCTGGTCGATCATGCCGGGCTGATGTTTGCTGTAGAAGCATAGATGGCTGCATTACGAATGCTGTCATGCCCCGCGAAGGCGCATCCAGTACGCCGCGGCCTATCGTTTCGATCACTGCCGCCTCTGGAATACTGGATCGCTCGCCCCTGTGCGCAATTGCGCATTAGGCGGACGATGACACCGAGTTAGCCGTTACGCCGCGCGGGCATCATAGGCGTACATGAAGTCCATGCTCTTCGAGCCCAATGGCAACAGCCATTTCAGCATCTGATTTCTCATCCACGCGCCGGTGGCGCCAAACTCGCGCTTGCTGTTGCCGTTGCGCCGCGCGATGGCGACGATCTTCTCGGCGCGGGGGCGCCGCTCGGCCTCGAAAGCCTGGAATGTGGCGCCGAGCTCCTGGCCCTCCTGCATCAGTCGCGCAAGCCGCATCGCATCCTCCAGCGCGAGCGAGGCGCCTTGGCCGGCATGGGGGCTGGTCGCGTGCGCGGCATCACCGATCAGCAGCGAGCGCTTGCGCGACCAGGTCGGCAAGGTCGCGATGTCGAGCGTGTCGGTGACCACGATGTTCTCGGCCGCCTCGATGATGTCAGGAATCGGATCGTGCCAGCCGTGATGGAAACCGCGCAGATGCTGCTTCAGCGACTGTTGGTCGAGCGCGCGGACCATCGCGGCATCCATGCCATGCGCCGGCTGCGTGCTCCACCACATCACGCCGTCCTTCGGGTCCGGGCTGCAATAGCCGTAGCCGAAGAAGCCGCTCTGTCCGAACGTCGTCTCGACGTGTCGGCCAATCGCCCGGCCGTCCAGCACGGCGTGCGGCACGAAACCGCCGAAGCCGATCAGGCCGGTGTTGAAGGGCTTTGGCCCGTCCGGCACGACCTGGCGCCGCGCTATGGAATGCACGCCGTCGGCGCCGATCAGGAAGTCGCCCTCGGCGGTGGTGCCGTCGGCGAAATAGGCAATGATCGGCTGGTCGCCGCGATCCTCGATCTTGATCAGGCGCTTGTCGAAATAGAGCGAGACGCAGGCGCACCAGGCCTTGTCGATCAGAATCTCGTTCAGCGTGGCACGACAGACGTTGACCGCGGGCTGACCGAAGCGCCGCGCCATGTCGCGGTTGATCGAGCCGAGCCGCTCTCCGCCTTGCGAGTAGAAGTCGAAGGCCTCCGCGATCGAACCGCGGTTGATCAGCTCGTCCGCAAGGCCGATCTCGTCCATCACGTGCATGCCGTTCGGCGCGATCTGCAGGCCGCCGCCGATGCCCTTCGCATAGGGCCACGCTTCGTAGATCGCAGATTCGATGCCGGCCCGGCGCAGCAGGATCGCGGCAACGGGCCCGGCGATGCCGGCGCCGATGATCAGGGCCTTGCGGGGACGATGAGGCATTGGCTTGCTCCCGACGTTTCCGTGGTGCTACGAGGAATTACGGTCGCTAAATCTCTTAGTGACTAAGATATATATCGACTAAGATATGAGGTGAGCCTTGTCAAGGACAAAGGCGCGCGCGGCGTTGCTGGGGGAATTGGAAGAGGCGATGCGGCGGTCGTCCGCGCAGGGCGTGCTCTATGGGCAAACCGTTGCGAACGTGGCCGGAATTGCCAACTCCGACCTCGAATGCATGGACATTCTCTATCTCGAGGGGCGCGTGACCGCGGGCCGGCTCGCGGAGGTCACGGGACTGACGACCGGCGCTATCACCGGTGTGGTCGACCGGCTCGAGAAGGCGGGGCTGGTGCGCCGCGAGCGGGACGAGGCCGATCGCCGCAAGGTCTATATCGCCGTCGTGCCAGAAACCGCCATGAAGATCGGCCAGCTCTACGTGCCGATGCAGCAGGCGATGGAGAAGGTGTTCAATGCCTATTCAGACGAGGAGCTGCGGCTGCTGCTGCGTTTCGCCAACGAAGGCTACAAGGGCGTGGTCGCCGCAACCACGGCGCTGAAGGGTCTGCTCGATACGCCGCCGGAGAAGCGCCCCGATCTCAAGCTGAAGAAGCGTCGTGGCTAAGGCGTTCTCGAGCGAAGCGGATAGCCGGTGCGCGTCAAGAACTTTGCCGTTCCGATTCCATCGGAATGGTCACGTCCTTGTAGGCCTGCGCCGCTGCGATCATGCCCCACATCGCGCCCAGCATCATCCAGAAGTGCCGCCAGTGGTCGGTATCGATCACGAAGCTTTCGCCGACGGTGCCGACAAAGGCCGAGAACACCGCGAGATAGGCGCGCTGCCAGGGCACGCGGACGAAGATGTGGCGGAAGCCTGTGATCACGGTGGTGAAGACCAGCGCGGGATAGCAGACGCCGGAGAGCCAGCCGCCGGACATGAAGGCGTTCAGATAGGAATTGTGGGTGTCTTCAGGGAAGAAGCGGTGGAACTGCAAGGGGCCGATGCCGAACGGCAGGTCGAGCGCCATCTCCGCACCCAAGATGTGCCGGCCGAAGCGGCCGAAGCGCCCTTCGTCGTAGCTCTGGTCGAAGCTCGCGCGCTGCTTGAACATTTCGGCGATGGAGTCGAATGACAGCAGCACAGCGATCAGCGCCAGGCCGAGGACCACGGCGACGATGGCCATGATGATGATGCGCGAGCGCTGCGCGTTGGTACGGCTGGTCAGCACCATCAGCGCCAGCATGAAGGCCGAGGTCAGCACCAGCCCGCCCCAGGCGGCGCGGGAGAAGGCGAGCAGGATCGCCAGCGACATGATGCTGAAGGCGACGACATTGCGGAAGGCCTTGGCAACCCCGTCCGAGACTACGCTCTGGAGCGCGAACAGTGCCGGCAGGATCAGGAAGGCACCGAGCACGTTCGGGTCCTTGAACGTGCCGCGTGCGCGCTCGTAGAGCGTCAGGAGATCGTGGCCGCCGGGAACGAGGTTGAAATAGCCGGCGATAGCCGAGAGCGAGGCAACCATCGCGCCGGCCACCAGGCCCCGGCGCAGCATGTCGAGCCGCGCTGCCGTGTCCTCGGAGATGACCATGGCGAAGAACACCACGGTCACCGCCATGTACCAGGAGGTCGCGATCCAGCTTGCGACCTCCGACTGGTCGAGCAGCGGGATCGCGCTGACGGTGTAGCCGACATTGAGCAGGACGAGCGCCAACACCAGCGGCATCAGCACGAGCCTGAGCCGCAGGCCGGTCGCAAAGAAGGCGACGGTAGCGAGCAATGTCGCAATCTCGTAGGGGCTTGGCTCGATGAAGACGATGGCGCCGGATGCGCCGACCAGCCATACCAGCGCGCGCTGCAGGGCCAGCACGCCGGGCGCAGCCGGTGCGGCTATCTTCATTCCTCCGGCTGTCGCCGCATACGCCATCACACGCTCAAACTCTTACGCAACTCGCACGCCACAAACAGAGCTGTCATCGCCCGGGTTGACCGGGCGGATCCAGTACTCTGCGGCGCGTGTTGCGGAAACCGGCTGGCGCTGCGGCGTACTGGATGCCCCGCCTTCGCGGGGCATGACGGAAAGACTCAACTCAATACGCGTTCTCGTTCTTGGTCAGCAGCGAGATCGGCGTTTTCAGGAGAATGACGAGGTCGAACAGCACCGACCAGTTCTCGATGTAGTAGAGGTCGAACTCGACACGCTTCTGGATCTTCTCTTCATTGTCGATCTCACCGCGCCAGCCGTTGATCTGGGCCCAGCCGGTGATGCCGGGCTTGACGCGATGGCGGGCGAAATAGCCGTCGACGGCCTCGTCGAACAGGCGGCTCTGGAGCTTGCCCTGCACCGCGTGCGGACGCGGGCCGACGAGCGAGAGGTTGCCGGAGAACACCACGTTGAAGAGCTGCGGCAGCTCGTCGAGGCTGGTCTTGCGAATGAAGCGGCCGACGCGGGTGACGCGGGGATCGTTCTTGGTCACCACCTTCGAGGCGGTCGGGTCGGCCTGATGGTGATACATCGAGCGGAACTTGTAGACGTCGATGCGCTCATTGTTGAAGCCGAAACGCTTCTGGCGGAACAGGATGGGGCCGGGGCTGTCGAGCTTCACCGCCAGCGCGACCAGCGCCATCACAGGAAGCGCTGCGAGCAGCGCGAGGCTGCCGACGACGCGGTCGAACAGCCATTTCATCACCAGATCCCAGTCGGTGATCGGCGCCTCGAACACGTCGAGCGTCGGCACCTCGCCGAGATAGGAATAGGAGCGGGGACGGAAGCGCAGCTTGTTGGTGTGGGCGGAGAGACGAATGTCGACCGGCAGCACCCAGAGCTTCTTCAGCATCTCCAGGATGCGCGTCTCCGCCGAGATCGGCAGCGCGAACAACACGAGGTCGACGCGGGTGCGGCGGGCGAACTCGACGATGTCGTCGACCTTGCCGAGCTTGCGCGCGCCGGCGCAGGTGTCGAGCGCGCGGCTGTCGTTGCGGTCATCGAACACGCCGAGCACGTGGATATCGGAATCTTCATGCGCCTTCAGCGCCTCAACCAGCTGCTCGCCGTTGCTGTCGGAGCCGACGATGATGGTGCGGCGATCGAGCCGACCCTCGCGCGCCCAGTTGCGCACAAGCGAACGCAGGATGAGGCGTTCGACGATCAGAGCGGCGAAGCCGAGAACATAGAAGGCAGCGAGCCATACGCGCGAGGTGTCGCTGCCGAATTTGGCGAAGAAGGAGATGCCGATGAAGAGCAGGAAGACGAACGACCACGAGGAGATCATCCGCGTCATCTGCCGGAGGTGACCGCGGAACAGTTGCACCTGGTAGAGGTCGGCAGCCTGGAAGCAGACCACGGCGGCGACCGCCACGGCGACGATCTCCGCGGGATACACCCAGCTGAAGCCGGCGAGCGGCATCACGTAGCCGACATAGAGGGTGACGCCGACGAAGCTCAGCAACACGAAATCTGCTGCGCGCACGATGCCGGCGATCACGATCGGCGAATAGGCGCGGGCGACTTTCTGGTTGACGACTTCGAGTGCGGCCGGTGTCAGGCGGCGCCGTCTCTCGACAAAAGGTTGGTCAGCCGGCTTGGCCGCGGCGCTGGTCGCGGCATCGAGCATCGAGCGTGCGTTGAGCGGTTCCACGGGCGTCCACGTCCATTCCAAACACCCGTGGGCGCGGCCTTGCGCACCCCGGGCATGCATCCCCTGGCACTTCGATTATCGAACAAATCGGAAGATTCTCTAAAGCTGGCTTAAGGATGGTTAATGATTGGCAAATGCATCGCGGTAGCCCGCGAGCACGCCGTCGACCATCGCCTGCTGGGAGAAATGCGCCGAGATGCGCTCGCGCAAGGCGGATGCGCGCTGCGCGGTCGCCTCCGCGTCATCGAGTGCGGCCGCGATCGCCTCGGCCATGGCTTCGGCGTTGCTCGCCGCGAACAAAGCCGGGCTTTCGCTACCAAAAATCTCGGGGATGCCGCCGACGCGGGCCGCGATCATGGGGATGCCGGCCGCCCCCGCTTCGATCACGACATAGGGCATGGAATCGCCGCGCGAGGGAACAACGAGGAGCCGCCCCTTGGAGAAGCCGTAGCGCGCCTTGACGTGGCCGATGAAGCGGATCGCGTCTGTCAGGCCGAGCCGCGCGACCTGCGCTTTCAGCGCCGCCGTCTCCTCGCCGTCGCCGCCGAGCGTCAGCGTGACCATTTTGCCGCGTTCGTGCAGCAGCGCTACCGCAGCGACCAGGAGGTCTGCGCCCTTGATGTGCCTGAACTCGCCGACATAGGCGAGGTCGGTGGCGTCGTCGGCGACGACGACGGGTTCGAACTCTTCTGGGGTCACGCCGTTGAAGACGCAATGCACCACGCCCTTGGGCGTGCCGACGATCCGCTGGTAGGTATCGCGGGCAAACGCGCTTTCGAACAGGAATAGATCCGTCGCATCGATCAGCGTGCGCTCGAGGCGCGCGTAGAACTCACCCTTCAACGTGTTGAGCGGGTAGTGCAGCGAGCCGCCGTGCGGCGTGTAGATGCGGATGATGTCGTCGGCCCGCCGCCGCATGCGGACGAAGGCGCCAGCCTTGGCGCCGTGGCCGTGCATGACGTCGGGCTTGAGCTGGCCGATCAGGCGTCGCATGCGCAGCCAGACCAGAAAATCCTCGGGCGAAGGTTCGCGACGGATCGCGAGCCGATGCACGCCAAGCTTCAGCCGCGGCGCAAGCTCGGCCAGCGCCTTGTCCGCACGCTCGCCGCCGGTGAGGCTGTCGGCGAGAATCCCGACGTGATGGCCGCGATCGACCTGGCCGTTGGCAAGGTCGAGGATATGGCGGATGATGCCGCCGACGGGCGCGCGCACCGCGTGCAGGATACGAAGCGGCTGGTCAGGAGAGGGGGGCATGATCAAAACCAGCGCTCGACGGCGAATGCCGAACAATGTTCTCGAAATATCGAGATGGATTAAGGGGGCCTCGTGGTTAACAAACGGTGACCAATGCGCCCGTGCGGCCCGCCTGACGCAGTGATTAACCCAGCGGCAACCTTAATGGAGTGTAATCGGCCGCGTTGAGGTGCACGAGTGGCGTTGCCCTGCGGGAGTGTTCGATGCGTTTAGCGTTCTGGCGTGCCGGCAAAGCCAAGGCCGTCATCGAGCGGGCCGTTTCGAAGGCCAAGCTTGAGGCGAGGCCCGAAGCCAAGCCCCGGATTGAAGCCAAGCCTGCGCCGATTGCCGCCAAGCAGATGCCAGCCGAATCCGGTGACATCGATCTGCGTGCGCTCGGTGGCGCGCTCGCGCGCAAGCGCGGCTGGATCATCGTGCCGACGGTGCTGGCGCTCGTCGCATCCGTTGTCGTCGTCAATCTCATCACGCCGCGCTACAAGTCCGAGGCGCGTATTCTGATCGACGGTCGCGAAAACGTCTTCCTGCGGCCGAGCAGTGACCGCAGCACCGAGGAGCGGCAGGCGCTCGACCCCGAGGCCGTCACAAGCCAGGTGCAGCTCGTGCTGTCGCGCGATCTCGCGCGCGAGATCATCAAGAAGAACAGGCTTGCCGAGCGACCGGAGTTCGATCCGGTGTTGCAGGGCGTCTCTCCGCTGAAATCGCTGGCGGCACTGGTCGGCATCGGCCGCGATCCGTTCTCGATGACGCCGGAAGAGCGCGTGCTCGATGCTTACTATGATCGTCTTCAGGCCTACGCCGTCGACAAGTCTCGCGTGATCGTCGTCGAATTCCAGTCGCAGGATCCGGAGCTCGCCGTTCGTGTCGCCAATTCGATCGCCGAGGGGTATCTCGTGCTCCAGCAGGCCGCGCGCCAGGACCAGGCGCGCAACGCGAGCCAGTGGCTGGCGGGCGAGATCGAGAATTTGCGCAAGAAGGTTTCCGACGCCGAAGCCAAGGTCGAGGATTTCCGTTCCAAATCGTCGCTGTTCGTCGGCACGAACAATACCACGCTGTCGAACCAGCAGATGGGCGAGGTCAACACCCAGCTCAATAATGCGCGCGCGTTGAAGGCGGATGCCGAATCAAAGGCCCGGCTGATCCGCGAGATGCTCCAGAGCGGCAAGCCGATCGAGGCATCCGAGGTCGTGAACTCCGAACTGATGCGGCGTTTGTCGGAGCAGCGGGTGACGCTGCGGGCCCAGCTCGCCGAACAGTCGTCCACGCTGCTAGGCAATCATCCGCGGATCAAGGAATTGAAGGCGCAGCTTAGCGATCTCGACGGCCAAATCCGCGACGAGGCCGCCAAGATCTCGCGCTCGCTCGAAAACGACGCACGGATCGCGGGCGGACGGGTCGATGGCCTGACGACGAGCCTCGAGCAGCTCAAGAAGCAGGCGACCTCGACCAACGGCCAGGATGTCCAGCTGCGTGCGCTCGAGCGCGAGGCCAAGGCGCAGCGCGACCTGCTCGAGACCTATCTCGCCAAGTACCGCGAGGCGAATACGCGTGAGACCATCGATTCCGCGCCGACGGAAGGCCGCATCATCTCGCGCGCCGTCGTCTCCAATACGCCGGCCTATCCGAAGAAGCTGCCAATCGTGCTGATCGCGACGCTGGCGACGCTGCTGCTTTCGTCCGGCCTCGTCGTCACCGGTGAGCTGTTGCGCCAGACCGCGCCGCGCGCCGTTGCCACGCTCACGCAGCCGGTGATTCGCTCAGAGCCGGTCGTCGATCCGGTCGAGGTCGATCCCACGCCGCTGCAGCCGGCGATGACGGCCAATGCCGATGTCAGCGAGTTCGCCGAGATCGGGCAGCTGGCCGACAGCTTGATTGCTGCAGGGGCGGGTGCGAAGAAGGTCACGGTGCTCGGCACCGCATCGGGCGATGCTATCACGCTGTCGACGCTGACGCTTGCCCGCCATCTGGCACGCGACGCGCGCGTTGTCGTGGTCGACCTCGCCGCGTCGTCGCCGACGATCGCCGCGGTGTCCGTTGATCCGACCGCGCCCGGCCTTGCCGAGTTGATGCAGGGGCAGGCCTCGTTTGCGCAGGTCATCACGCGCGACAAGCTCTCGCGGCTGCATCTGGTCATGGCCGGGCGTCCCGGCTTCGACCGCAGCCTGCTCCAGTCGCCGCGCGTGACACTCGCGATCGACGCCTTGCTACGCGCCTACGATCATGTACTCCTCGATGCCGGCAGCGCCTCCGATCTGCCGGCCGAACTGCTGACGGCGAATGCCCGCGCCGTCGTGGTGCCCGACGTCTCGATGGATGCAGATGCGCGTGCGCTGATGTGCGAGCAGCTCAAGGCCGTCGGCTTCAGCGAGGTGACGATGCTGAGCCGGCCCGTGCAGCCGTCGGATGCCGGTGAGACGCCGCCACGCGTGGTGGCGGCCTAGGCCGATCGTGGGCTGACCGAGCTCTCCGAAAGTCGGATCGGCTACCCGAATGCCTGGCGCAGGCGTCGCGCCAGGTCGAACAGCATCTGGTTCTGCTTGACCAGGCGCTTGCCGTGATTGAGCGAGGACATCGCCATCGCCGCGAGCTTGCCGCGTGAGGTCAGGGGCACGAAGCTGTCGAAGATGTCGTCGTCATCCTTGCAGAACATGCGCTTGTAGTCGTCGGTGCCGATGCCGAGGTCGAGTGACCTGTAGCCGCGCTCGCCGTAGCGGTCGATGATGTAGCGCATCAGGATCAGGCCGGGACTGTAGCGGGCGTGCTCCGACATTGTGTAGGTGTTGAACATCATCGAGAAGCGCTGGCCGTCGGCAACGCCGGCGAAGATCGCGATCACTTCCTCGTCGCATTCCAGCGCGTGGATATCGATGACGCGACCTTCACCGCGCGGCGCAAGGCACGCGCTGTGGATGAATTGTTCGACGCCGGGTTCGGCGAAGACATTCGGCAGTCTCTGTTCCGCCATCCGCACCGGCTTGATGCGGAAGAACCAGTCGAGCAGGCGTGTGATGTCCGCGTCCGCCGTGGCAAGGTGGTAACGATAGCCGGCGAGCGCCTGGAGCTTCTTTTCCTTGCTCTTCAGCCGGCGGCGGAAGGAGTTGCTGATCCGGGAGGTCGGTGGTCCACCTGGCTCCATCACCAGCAGCGGGCAGCCGTTGATGGCGGTCTGCTGCGGCAGCAGCGCGAATGGGTTCTGGTGGTCGTGCCAGCGCTTCGGCTGCTGCGTCAGCGCGAGAACGTCGGCTTGCTCGTGCAGCGGAGCGAAGAGCATGTCGAGATCGGTGGTGACGGCCTGTGCGGCGAACTCGGCGTTCCACAGTCCCATGTTGAAGGTCGGGTGCTTGCCGCCCATGAAGCAGGCCGTGCGCACGCCGTGCCCCTGGCGCAGCGCGAGCGGAAGCAGCGCGAGCGGCCGGTGCTCGGCATCGCGGGCAATCACGACGAAGGGACGGGCGCCTTCGCGTTCGCCGACCGATCGTTGCCAGGAGCCCAGGAGATCGAAACGCTGATAGGGCGTGAACAGGTGTCCGGGCTCCTCGAGCGCGCGCCAGACCGGCTCGGCCGCGGCGAGATCGCCGACGATGTCGACATGCGCGATGCAGCTCGCTTTGGGCCGCGTCGGCGATTCTGCCGTCCGGCTTTGCATCGCCGCAGCCATGGTCATCCGCGAAACCTGTCGAGAAAACGAAAAATACGTAATTCGGCCCGTGGCCGACCTTTGCAAAGAAATGTCAACAAAGGGTAATGAGAATGAACAAAGGAACGGGCCGCCGGCGAGCGCGAAGGTGGGATATTGGCATCCGACGACAGATGGCTGGACCGGTTGCGGCTCGAACTCGCCTGGTTCACCGGCCAGCCCTTGCTGCGCAGCCGTGGTGCAGGCGCCATCCTGCGCTTCGAGCGTGTGCGGCCGCGGCGGGGCGGTGCGTTCCAGCCGCTGCGCGAAAACGAGATCACACCGCAATTCCTCGATCGTGCCATTCGCGCGCTGAAGCGCTGGAATTTTGATTTTCTCGGCATGGAGGAGGTCTGCCGGCGCGCGGTGACGTTGCCGGAGAAGCGGCGCTTCGTGGCGCTCACCTTCGACTGTGCGCCTAAGGACCTCATCAGCTTTGCCTATCCCGTGCTGGCGCGCCACGGCGTACCGTTTACGCTCTATGTTCCGACCGCGTTTCCTGATGGCGTCGGCGAGGCGTGGTGGCTCGGGCTCGAGCAGGTGATCGCGCGCGAGGGCCGGATCAGCCTGATGATGGGCGACAAGGAGCAGCGCTTCACCGTCACCGGCAATGCCGAGAAGCAGGCGTTGTTCTCGCATCTCGCGGACTGGCTACGCTCGCTGCCGCCAGCGGATCTATCGGCTGCGATCGCCGATCTCTGCACGCGCTACCGCGTCGATCTCGCTGCGCTGTCGCGCGAGGCGTCGATGAACTGGGAGGATCTCGCCAAGCTTGCCGCCGATCCGCTCGTGACGATCGGCAGTGCGACCGTGAACTATCCCGTTCTCGCCAACATGAAGGACGGCGCTGCTCTGCGCGAGATGGCGATGGGCAAAGCGGTGGCGGAAGCCGCTTTCCGCCGCGAGATCAGGCATCTGGCGTTTCCGTTCGGCGATCGCGCCTCGTTCCGGCGCAGCCACGTCGTGATGGCAGAGGAGGCCGGCTTTGCCAGCGCGGTGTCGACAATCCCCGGCATCGTCGATGCGGAAGGTCGCACCAATCTGCGCGCGTTGCCGCGGATTGCCTGGGACGGACGGGTGCGCTCGTTGCGGATGATGCGGGTGCTGGTGTCCGGTGTTGCCTTTGCACCGGTGAAGCCGACGGGCAGCGTTACGAGCTAGATTTGGTCCGGTCCGGCCGCTGCATCCAGCTCACGATCGGCATCGCCGGCAGCACCCAGCCCATGCCGACCACCACATAATAGATCGCCTGCCGCCAGCCGGACTCGGCGATCCACGGCATCTGCGCCAGCGCCATGCCGAGCAGGGCCCAGACGGTGGCCAGCACCAGGAGCAGAATGGCGCCGAGGAACTTGCGGGTACGGATCGTCATGGCGGACTATTGCGGCTTTCGCGTAACTTGCGCTGCGGGAGCGGGGGACTATAAGGGGCACGCAGTCCGGTTCAAGTATCTTCGGTACAGGCTTGGTTTTGCCCTTGAAATGACGACGAATTCCACTCCGACCAATCCGCACCGCGCCGTGCGCTGGTGGCTGATCTCCGTGGCCGCCCTGATCGCGCTGATGGTGCTGGTCGGCGGCGCGACGCGGCTGACGGAATCCGGCCTGTCGATCGTCGAATGGAAGCCGGTCACCGGCAGCGTGCCGCCGCTGTCCGAGGCACAGTGGACCGATGCCTTCGAGGCCTACAAGAAGATCCCGCAGTATCGCGAGCTCAATGCGGGCATGTCGCTCTCAGAGTTCAAGCAGATTTTTTGGTGGGAATGGAGCCACCGGCTGCTCGGCCGCTTCATCGGCGTCGCCTATTTGCTGCCGTTCCTGTTCTTCCTATGGCGCGGTGGGCTGGCAGTTGAATTGAAGCGGCGGCTGTGGCTGTTGTTCGCGCTCGGCGGCCTGCAGGGCGCTGTCGGCTGGTGGATGGTGGCTTCAGGGCTGTCTGAGCGGGTCGAGGTGTCACAGTATCGACTGGCGACGCATTTGGTTCTGGCGCTGCTGATCTTTGCCGGCATCGTCTGGACCGTGCGGCGGCTTGCCGACCGGCCGCAGCTTGCGGTCGCGGCGCGGCTGCGGATCACGAGCGCGGTGCTGGTGATCGTGACCTTCGTGCAGATCTATTTCGGCGCGCTGGTCGCGGGCCTGCGTGCCGGACGTGCCTACAACACCTGGCCGACGATCGACGGCGCCTTCATTCCCTCGGCGGAGCGGCTGTGGTTCGAGACGCCATGGTGGCGCAACATGTTCGACAATGTGCTGACGGTGCAGTTCGAGCACCGCATGACGGCTTACCTGCTTTTCACGCTGGCGGTGCTGCATGCGCTCGACGCGGTGCGTTCGCGCAGCAGTTCGGCGGTGAGCGGTGCACTCTGGCTGCTTGCGGCGGTGAGCCTGCAGGCGGTGCTCGGCATCCTCACGCTGCTCAACCAGGTGCCGATCGACCTTGCGCTCTCGCACCAGGCGGTCGCGATCGTCGTGTTGACGTTGGCGGTGATGCAGTTGGAACGGCTGGCGTCGCGCCGATCGGCCGAGATGCAGCCGCGCGCGGTTCCCGTCGGTCAGCCCGGCTGATCGCCATCGGCCCGGCTGATCAGCAATAGCCGTAGATGCCGCACGAGTAGGGCAGGCGCCAGAAGTAGTCGACCTGCTTCCCGCCGTAATACGCCCCCTGATAGTCATAGTCCCAGGGGCGGCCGTAATAGCCCGGCAGCGTATGGGAGCCCGGCAACAGCGGTGTTCCCGGCAGGTTGCGGATGTAGCTGCCGATGCCATAGGCCGGCGAGATCAACGCATCCGGATCGGTCTCGACATAGACCTTCGGCGGCTCCTGCGTCGGCGCAACAGCCCGCCGCTTCGGATGCGCCGGCAGATCGGCGGCGAGTGCGCTCGATAGCATCAGCGTCGCTGCAAGGGCAGGCACGATCCAGCGCAGCATCGTCGGCTCCGAATCAAAGGGGCGATCCAAAGACGATTTATGCGACAGATGTGGTTAACGACCGTTAATCGCGGCCGATTCAGAAGGGTGCCCTGCCGGTCAGGCAGGAAACGTCCTCACCGGCGTGACGACCGCGTCGAACTGAATGCTCACCCTGTTCTTCAGGACGTGTTGGATGACCTCTGTTTCCGACTTCTCGAAAAACTCATCCCAGTTCGCGGCCTGACCGAACTCTCTCGCGAAATCGATCCCGGCGAATTTTCCAAGGAAGAGGGCCGTGACGTCAGACGCATTGTTCTTCGCGAACAGATGCTGTGGTCCCGACTTCTTCATGTACAGGCCGATCATGCGGAGAGCCTTGTAGACCAGCGTACTGTCATGAAACAGAATGATCGCGTCGCTCTTCATCAGCGGCAGCGTCCACAGAAAATCCCTGAAGCAGGCGATATCGGTGTGCTCGCCATCGATGAAGGCAATCTCGAAGCTATTTTCGGCGCCCTGTACTCCATCTACGGAGCCGTCGAACGTCGTCAGCCTGGACGTCGGGACGCCACGAGACACCAGATTGTCGATCATCGTCTGGTGGGTGATTCCGGAGTAGTCGTACTTTGCGCCGCGCTCGTCTGGTTGCTGACGTCCTCTTTCATCGATTGAAAGAACCGCTGTGCAGGCGGGGTCCATCAGAAACGGGGTCAGGCTACCGCCGAGATACGAGCCGATCTCGACATACGAAAACGATCCCAGGACCCGCTTAGCGAGCGCGATGGTCTGCACCAAGAACCGTTTATCGTGAGCGCTTGTTTGTGAGGGGATTGGAAAAAGCGTTCCGATATCCGGTACCGCGATATTCATGGCCATCCTTGTGCAGTCGCGATCATGACGCTCGGTGAAGTCGTGGGAGCGTTGGACGACCGTAGCAACGGAAGCTGGCGCGGAGCCTTCGGCAGGCGCAGCGCCAGATCTCGTTGCGGATGGACGGCGGTGCCGCGCCTTATGCGCCCAGCGCCTGCTCCAGGTCGGCGATGAGGTCTTCCTTGTCCTCGATGCCGATCGAGAGCCGCACGACGTCGGGGCCGGCGCCGGACTTGATCTTGGCGGCGTCGTCGAGCTGGCTGTGCGTGGTCGAGGCCGGGTGGATGACGAGCGAGCGGGTGTCGCCGACATTGGCGAGATGCGAGAACAGCTGCAACTTCGACACCAGGCTGACGCCGGCGTCGTAGCCGCCCTTCAGGCTGAAGGTGAACACGGCGCCCGCACCCTTCGGCGCATATTTGCGCGCGAGCTGGTTGTACTTGTCGCTCGCCAGGCCGGCATAGCTCACCGAGGCCACCGCGGGATGGCCAGCGAGATATTCCGCGACGGCCTTGGCGTTGTCGCAGTGCTTCTGCATGCGCAGCGGCAGCGTCTCGATGCCGGTGAGGATCATGAAGGCATTGAACGGCGACAGCGCCGGCCCGAGGTCGCGCAGGCCGAGCACGCGGCAGGCGATTGCGAAGGCGAAATTGCCGAACGTCTCCTGAAGACGGATGCCGTGATATTCCGGTCGTGGCTCGGAGAGCATCGGATATTTGCCGCCCGTGGACCAATCGAAGGTGCCGGCGTCGACGATGATGCCGCCGAGCGAGTTGCCGTGACCGCCAAGAAACTTCGTCAGCGAGTGCACGACGATGTCGGCACCGTGGTCGATCGGCCGGATCAGATAGGGCGAGGCCAGCGTGTTGTCGACGATCAGCGGCACGCCCGCCTTGCGCGCGACCGTCGAGATCGCCTCGATGTCGGTGATGCTGCCGGCGGGATTGGCGATGGACTCGATGAAGATCGCTTTCGTGCGCGGCGTCACCGCGCGCTCGAAGCTCGCGATGTCATCGGGATCGGCCCACACCACGTTCCAGCCGAAGCTCTTGAACGCATGGGTGAACTGGTTGATCGAGCCACCATAGAGTTTTCGCGCAGCGATGAACTCGTCGCCCGGCTGGAGCAATTGCTGCAGCACCACGACCTGCGCCGCGTGGCCCGAGGCCACCGCCAACGCGGCGGTACCGCCCTCGAGCGCGGCGACGCGCTCCTCCAGCACCGCGTTGGTCGGGTTGCCGATGCGGGTGTAGATGTTGCCGAACGCCTGCAGGCCGAACAGCGAGGCGGCATGGTCGGCGTCGTTGAAGACGAAAGAAGTCGTTTGATAAATCGGGGTCGCGCGCGCACCGGTGGTCGGATCGGGCTGTGCACCGGCATGCACGGCAAGGGTGGAAAATCCCGGAAGGCGATCGCTCATTGAGGGCGTCCTGTTCTTGTGGCCTGAAATCGCGCGGCATGCTGATCGGCGCCGCGCCCGGCGTCAAGCCGCGGCTTCACATCGCAACGATCGTGCTACGCATTGTCGCGTTCGCGAAATGAATCCGTCGCGATTGCGTCAGCTTTGCTCGGTCTTGTTTTTGGCAGCCCGATCAGAGGCCGCGGTGTCGCCGCCGCCGACACTCATCCGATTGAGGGATAGCCGCATGCCTTGCGTCGGCGCCGGCGGACGCTTGGAGCTGAGCGTGCGCGAATTGACTCCCATCCAGGAAATTTCCGACGACAGCCGGCCATACTCGATCTTGGGGCAGCGGTTCATCACGACCTTAATACCGGCGGCCTCGGCCTTTTCCGCGGCTGCGTCGTCACGCGCGCCAAGCTGCATCCAGATCACCTTCGGCAGCGGATCCCGCGCGAGCGCTTCCTCGACCACGGGCATGATGTGGCTGGAGTTGCGGAAGATGTCGATCATGTCGACGGGGCGGCCAATGTCGCGCAGCGAGGCAACGAAGGGCTTGCCAAGCAGGTCCTTGCCGACATGACCGGGATTGACCGGGATCATGTCGTAGCCGCGCTGCGCCAGATATTTGAACGCGAAATAGCTCGGCCGCACATTGACCGGCGAGGCGCCTACCATCGCGATCGACTTCACGCTGTTGAGGATGCCGCGGATGTAATTGTCGGGATAGGCGTCGTGGTTCATCTTTTTCTTTCGTTCGTCATTCCGGCGCGATGCGCAGCATCGAACCCGGAATCTCCAGATTCTCAGGTGCGCAAGTGCGCACCATAGTTCGGCTCTGCGAGCCGCCCCGGAATGACGGTGCAAGAAAATACAGTCACTCGTCCCGCCAGGTCGGCGTGCGCTTCTCGATGAAGGCGCCGATGCCTTCCTCGGCGTCGCGGGCCATCATGTTCTCGGTCATCACCTCTGCCGCATAGCGATAGGCGTCCGCAAGGCTCATTTCGGCCTGGCGGTAGAACGCCTCCTTGCCGAGCTTGACGGTGTAGGCGGATTTCAGCGCGACCTTTGCCGCGAGCGCAATCGCGGCGTCGCGCTCGGTGCCGGCAGCGACGACGCGATTGACGAGACCGATCTCGCGGGCGCGCGTGGCCGGGACCGGTTCGCCGGTCAACAGCATTTCCATCGCTTGCTTGCGCGGCACGTTGCGCGACAGTGCCACCATCGGTGTCGAGCAGAACAGGCCGATGTCGACGCCGGGTGTGGCGAAGCTCGCCGCCTCGGAGGCGATCGCGAGATCGCAGCTTGCGACGAGCTGGCAGCCGGCGGCGGTCGCGATGCCCTGGACGGACGCAACCACCGGCTTCGACAGATGCACGATCGCCTGCATCATCGCGCTGCAGGCGTTCATGGTCTCGGCGAAGAAAGCGCGGCCGCGATCGGGGTCGGTGCGGCGCGCGGTCAGCTCCTTCATGTCGTGACCGGCCGAGAAGGCGGGACCATTGGCGGCGAGCACGACACCGCGCACGGACTTGTCGCTGCCGATATCATTCAGCGCGGCATGCAGGCTTGCGATCATCGCCACCGACAGGCTGTTGCGCGCGGCCGGCCGGTTGAGGGTCAGCACCGCGATGGAGCCGACCATTTCGCGCAGCAGAATTGGCGGTTGCGTGGAGGGGGCGCGGGCGGCCTGGGCGGACATTGCGGCGTTTCCGATTGGATTATTACAGTTAGATGATGCAGATAACCTAATGTAGCAGGCGACGTGAAGCGAGGGTGGGGAACGGCATGGCGGCAGCGAAAATGAGCGTGGCGGAGCTCGAGCAATTTCTCCGCGACGAATTTCCCCAGGCCTTCAGTGGCGACGACATCACGATCGAGAGTGCGGACGGCCAGACCTGCCTGCTGCGCCAGCGTTACGGTGAGAAGATGCTGCGGCCGGGCGGAACCGTATCGGGCCCGACGCTGATGGCCCTGGCCGATTTCGCCATGTATGTGCTGCTGTTGTCGGCGATCGGTCCGATCGGGCTCGCCGTGACCACCAATCTCAACATCAATTTCCTGCGCAAGGGCCAGCCGGGGCAGGACGTGCTGGCGGAGGCCCGGCTGCTCAAGCTCGGCAAGCGCCTGGCGGTCGGGGAGGTGAAGCTGTTGTCGGGGACTTCGCCCGATCCGATCGCCCATGTCACATCGACCTATTCCATTCCAAATGTTTGAGGTTTTCGCAGGTAGTATCGCACCTTATTTTTAAGATATTGATTTATCTATTGTAATTTGCATCGTTGGGCATTGACCGTTGCGCGTCTCTTCTCTAGAAACCCGCGCAGTCCGGTGCGGTGTTCGCGCCGATGCTCCCCGTCCACGGAAACTCTGACATGAAAACCTTTTCGGCAAAGCCGGCTGAGGTGACGAAGAAGTGGGTGCTGATCGACGCCAAGGGTCTGGTCGTCGGCCGTCTCGCCACCATCGTTGCCATGCGCCTGCGCGGCAAGCACCTCCCGACCTACACTCCGCACGTTGATTGCGGCGACAACGTCATCATCATCAACGCCCAGCATGCAGTCCTCACCGGCCGCAAGCGCGAGCAGAAGACCTACTACAAGCACACCGGCTATGTCGGTCACGTCAAGGAGCGCACCGCGCGCCAGATCCTCGAGGGCAAGCATCCCGAGCGCGTGCTCGAGAAGGCCGTCGAGCGCATGATCCCGCGTGGTCCGCTCGGTCGCGTTCAGATGGGCAATCTCCGTGTTTACGGCGGCGCCGATCATCCGCACGAGGCCCAGACGCCCGAGAAGCTCGATATCGCCAAGTTGAACCGCAAGAACACGAGGGCCGCATAATCATGGCCGAATCCATTCAGTCGCTCGACCAGCTCTCGCAGCTCAAGACCGCTGCGGCGGCGCCCGATGCGCCCAAGCACGAGAAGAAGGTCGACAAGTTCAACCGCGCCTACGCCACCGGCAAGCGCAAGGACGCGGTCGCCCGCGTCTGGATCAAGCCCGGCGCCGGCAAGGTCACCGTCAACGCGCGTGAGGTCGAGGTCTATTTCGCTCGTCCCGTGCTGCGCATGATGATCGAGCAGCCGTTCTCGGTGGCCCAGCGTTCGGGCCAGTACGATGTGATCTGCACCGTCGCCGGCGGCGGTCTGTCCGGTCAGGCTGGCGCTGTGCGTCATGGCATCTCCAAGGCGCTCACCTATTTCGAGCCCGAGCTGCGCAGCGTGCTCAAGAAGGGCGGCTTCCTCACCCGCGACTCGCGCGTGGTCGAGCGTAAGAAGTACGGCAAGGCAAAGGCCCGCCGGTCCTTCCAGTTCTCGAAGCGTTAATCGCTTCGGTCACATTCGCCGCGAAAGCGGCTTCAATGAGATGCAAAAAGGCGCTGATTTCAGCGCCTTTTTTGTTGTTCGTTTGTACGCAAATTGAGCGCGTGTTTCCCGAAAACTTGGGTCCCCATGAAAACCTGAATGGAACCCGCCGGACATAGCGTCGCATCTGGAAGGGCGCGCAAGTCGGCTGGGCCGATCGCGTAACTGCTATGTTTAGAAGGGGGCCGACATGATGTCGCTCGATAGCATCACGCTCTATTTGGTCGCCACCATGGTCGCCGCATTGCTCGGCGCCATGATGGTGTTTTTCGGCAAGCAGGAGAATAGCCCCGCGCTGAAATGGTGGGGCACGGCCTATCTGCTCGGCGCGGCCTCCGTCGCGCTGTGGACGGCGGCCGGCGACAAGCTCGGTCCGCACCTCTATCTCGCCTTGAACGCGGTCGGCTTTGTTGCCTGCGGCATGGTGTGGAACGCAGCGCGCGTCTTCCACGGCCGCAAGCCGAACTGGCCCGGTCTCGTGATTGGTGCGCTCGCCTGGGTCGCGGCGGTAACGCTGCTCGATCCCACTGCGTCGATGCTGCGTATGATCGTCGGCGCCGGCATCGTCTCGGTCTATGCGGCGCTGACCGCGAGCGAGCTCTGGGTCGAGCGGCGCAAGAGCCTGCAACGGCGCTGGCCGGCCTTCGTGGTGCCGGTGATGCACGGCTGCGTGCTGATGCTGCCGATCCTGCTCGGCAGCTTCCTGCGTCCGAACGATGCCGGCTTCTCCGGCAGCGTCTGGGTTACCGTGTTCGCGGTCGAGCTCGTGCTCTATGCCGTCGGCACCGTGTTCGTGATCTTCATGCTGGTGTCGGAGCGCACGGTAACTGCGCACCGCACCGCCGCGTCGACCGATCCGCTGACGGGCATGCTCAACCGCCGCGGCTTCTCGGAAGCCTGCGCGCGGATGATCGATCGCGAGGCCAAGGGCGGCCGTCCGGTCACGGTGATGATCTTCGACATCGACCATTTCAAATCGATCAACGATCGCTTCGGCCATCCCGCCGGCGACGAGATGCTGAAACTGTTCTCGACCGTCGTCGTCAACAATCTTCGCATCTCCGACTTGTCGGGCCGTATCGGCGGCGAGGAATTCGCGGCGCTGCTACCTTGTGCGCTGGAGGAAGGCGTGCTGGTCGCGGAGCGCGTGCGCGAGGCATTCGAGACCTCCGGCGTCGTGGTCGATGAAGGCCCGGTCGACACCACCGTCAGCATCGGTGTGGCCGGCGGCCCGGCCGGCACCGAGCTGGAGGTGTTGCTGGCTTCGGCCGACACGGCGCTCTACCAGGCCAAGCGCGGCGGCCGCAATCGCGTCGAGGCGGCGGAGGAGCTGCCATTGTCGCTGGAGAACTGGCGCCGCCAGAGTGCCGCGCGGATCGGCGTCCCCAAGGGACAATCCAACACCCAGCCGGCGACGGCCTGAGACGAAGGGGGCTTGCGGTAATCCTCTGTTTACCATTCGGTTCCTACCATTGCGGTCATGGAATCGATCCGTCGACAGAACCCGCAGGCTGCCCTGATGTCGCTCGAAGCCGCCGCAAGCTCGGCACGCGGCGGTTTCGCCTGTCTGTTCTCGACCGCGGATGAGTACGAGACCGCGCTGATTGCCGAGCGTCGGGCCCAGGGACGCTACGCCCAGAGCCGCAGCTATTGGCCGGTGGCGCTGTTTCTCGGCTGCGCGCTCGTCGTTGCAGGCACCGTGCTGCTGTTCGCCTGAGAGCGAGCGCATTTTCGGCCGGGCAGGGCGCCGTTTCGGCGCCTTTTTCTTTTGTCCGGGCTGCGGTAGATACGGCCACCAAACAAAGGGTGGAAACCGATGATCACCGAGATCGCGCAAATCGACATCAAACCGGGCAGCGAGAAGGACTTTGAGGCCGCCGTCGCCAAGGCCAAGGCCGCCTTCGGCCGCTCCAAGGGCTTTCACGGGTTCGAACTGCACAAGTCGATCGAAAAGCCGCAGCGCTACCGGCTGATGGTGAAGTGGGCGACGCTGGAAAACCACACCGTCGATTTTCGCGGTTCGGAGAATTTCACCGAATGGCGCGGCCTGGTTGGTCAGTATTTTGCCTCGCCCCCGGAGGTCGAGCACACCGAGACCGTGCTGACGACCTGAGGCGCCACACCTGCTTTATGCCGCCTCTGCGCGAGGCGCCTCATACGTCTTGAAATGGTCGATCATGACCTTGGCGATGGCGACGAGGGGCAGCGCCAGCGCGAGGCCCCAGATGCCGAAGACGACGCCGAGCAGGATCTGGAATGCGAACAGCGTGGCCGGCGGGATGTCCAGCGCCTGGCGCTGGAGGAGCGGCGTCAGCACGTAGCTCTCCATCGTATGCACGCCGAGGAACAGGATCAGCGCCGATAGCGCCGGGATCCAGCCCGAGGCGAGGCTCGCCAGCACCACGACGACACCGGCGATGATGGCGCCGACGGTCGGGATGAAGGCGAGCAGGCCGGCCTGGATCCCGAGGATGAACGAGCCGGGGATGCCGATGACGGCAAGTCCGATCCAGGTCACGACGCCGACCGCGAGCATGACTATGATCTGCGCGATCAGCCAGCGCTCCAGCGTCTCGCCGATGCGATCGATGATGAGGGTCGCGCGGAGGCGATGCTTCGCCGGCACGAGAAACAACAGCCCGTCGTGATAGACGCTGGGCTGCGCCGCAAAGGCCAGTCCCAGGAACAGCACGATAAAGATGTTGCCGACGGCGCTGATCGCGCCGAACAGCAGCTTGAAGGTCTGGCTGACGATCGCCCCGCCGCTGGAGGCAAGCGCGCCTGCGCCCGGCAGCTGGCCGTGGGCATTCGGGCTCGGCGCAGGCGCCGACGCCGTATCGGTCGAGGACGAGGGGCCGGCGGAGCCGGTACTGCCGATGTCGAAAAAGCTAGTGTCGATGCCGTGGGTCTCGAGGAAGGACCTGACATGCGAGATCTGCGACTTGATGGTGTTGCTGAGCACCGAGGCCTGCTCGGCAATGGTCGCGCCACCGAGATAGGCAACACCTGCAAGCAACGCCGCAAGCACGCTGCAAACGATCGCAAGCCGCACCGCATGCGGCAGGTGCACGCGGCGCCCGAGCGCATTGGTCAGCGCGTTGAGGCCGACGCCGAGCAGCATGCCGGTGAAGATCAGGAGCAGGGTGGCGGCAAAGTACCAGGTGAAGACCAGCGCCGCGGTGAACAGGACGACCCCCATGCCGCCGACGCCAATGGCCCAAGCCATGTCCCGCGCCTGATCGGAGCGGGTTTTGGACTGTTCATCTCTGGGGACGGTCACATCATGTCCTTTCGGCACCGGCAGCAGCACTCTTTCGTGAAATCCCACCGGGGATCAAGCCGGGGCCGTGCGCCGGATCGAAGCGGGCCTCGCGGCCAATACCGGGGGGATGGGAGGGCGCCTTGGGGCGCATTTGCGCAAAAATAGCATTGCCGTCCCGCAATCCCCTCGGTTGAATTTGTTCCATCCGAGGGGCATGTTTGGAGAATCTTCTTACGGGGAGGTCGGAACGGGAGATGAGAAAGCCGGTCGTCGGCGTGATTGGGAATGCCCATCGCGTCGAGAATCGATTTCAGGTCCAGATGGTCGGCGAGCGCAATTTGCGCGCCGTGGCTGAGGTCTCCGGCGGCTTGCCGGTGATGTTTGCGGGCTCGCCCGACATCACCGATATCGCCGCACTGCTCGATACCGTCGACGGCATCGTGCTCACGGGGGCCCGCGCGAACGTGCATCCGACCCGCTTCAACGTCGATCCCTGCGAGAAGCACGAGCCCTATGACATCCACCGCGACGAGGTCGCGCTGGCGCTCTCGGTCGCTTGTGTCTCGCGTGGCATTCCGTTGTTCGGCATCTGCCGGGGCTTGCAGGAGATGAACGTCGCCTTCGGCGGCTCGCTGCATCCCGAGATCCGCGAAATTCCAGGCCGCATGAACCACCGCATGCCGCGGCTCGAGAATGGCGAGATCCATCCTGATCCCACGGTCGTGTTCGCCGACCGTCATGACGTCGACCTCACGCCGGGGGGCGCGTTCGCAAAGCTGCTCGGCTGCGAGAAGATCCGGGTCAATTCGCTGCACGGGCAGGGCATCCTCGATCCGGGCAAGCGCGTGCTGATCGAAGGCGTGGCCGAGGACGGCACCATCGAGGCGATCCGCATCGCGGAGGCCTCGACCTTCGCGCTCGGCGTGCAATGGCACGCCGAATACGACCCGCAGCGCAATCCGATCAATCGCAAGCTGTTCGAGGCGTTCGGCGAGGCGATGGTGGCGAAGCAGAGGGCGGCGGCGTAGCGCGGCTGCGTGGCGAGTTCGGGGTAAGCCTCTCGCCACATCGCCATTGCGCGTCAACGGGTCCGCGCGAAGCGCGGCCCGATGATAGGCTCCGCGAAGCAATCCAGAATCCGTTCGCGCGAAGACTCTGGAAGGAATGACGGCGGACGTTGTCCGCGACATGAGTGCCGCAGTTCGACCCCGTCCATTGCATCGCACAATGCAATTGCGGGCGACGCACCTCCGCATTGAGGTTTGCGTGACGGCCACCATATCTTCGGCAAGGGAGCCCTTGCCGTGCAGATCATGAAGGCGGCCCTCGTTGCGGCGATCGGCATCGTCGCTTGTCTTGCCTGTCTCCGTCCCGGCTCTGCGGAGGATCATCGCCGTCTTGCACTCACCGTCACGATCGATGGCGCCATTGACCCGGCGTCGGCGAGCTATGTGAAGGAGGCGCTGGTCAAGGCGAGCGAACGACGCGCCGAGATCGTGGTCCTTCGGATGAATACGCCCGGCGGCCTGAATTCCAGCATGCGCGAGATCATCGCGGATGTGCTCGGCTCCTCCGTGCCTGTCGCCGGCTACGTCGCGCCGGCCGGCGCCCATGCGGCAAGCGCCGGGACCTATATCCTCTATGCGACCCACATCGCGGCGATGGCGCCGGGCACCAATATCGGTGCCGCGACGCCGGTGCAGATTGGCGGACCGCTTCCGGGCCTGCCCGGCGGCGCGCCGGACAAGGACAGCAAGGACAAGAAGGACGAGCCGAAGGACGCGATGACGGCGAAGGTGACAAACGATGCCGTCGCCTTCATCCGTAGCCTCGCCGAACTGCGCGGCCGCAAT
This sequence comes from Bradyrhizobium sp. T-1, assembly GCF_053592855.1. Classification (NCBI taxonomy): domain Bacteria; kingdom Pseudomonadati; phylum Pseudomonadota; class Alphaproteobacteria; order Hyphomicrobiales; family Nitrobacteraceae; genus Bradyrhizobium; species Bradyrhizobium sp. T-1. The sequence continues at coordinate 3,831,420 of NZ_CM132115.1, forward strand.
GCCGATTGGGCCGAGAAGGCGGTCCGCGAAGCGGCCACGCTGTCCGCCAATGGCGCGTTGCAGGCGCATGCCGTCGACCTCGTCGCGCGCGATGAGGCCGACCTGCTCAGGCAGATCGACGGTCGCGTGGTCGAGCTCGGCGACGGCACGACGCAGCGTCTGGCCACGCAGGACGCCATCATCGAAGCCGTCGATCCCGGCTGGATTTCCCGATTCCTGGCGGTCATCACCGATCCCAACGTCGCGTTCATCCTCCTGATGGTCGGAATCTACGGCCTCATCTTCGAGTTCATGTCCCCCGGCGCCGTTGCTCCGGGCGTGGTCGGGACGATCTGCCTGCTGCTCGGCCTCTACGCCCTCAACATGCTGCCGATCAATTATGCCGGCCTCGGCCTGATGCTGGTCGGCATTGCGCTCCTCGCGATCGAGGCATTCAATCCGACCGTCGTGATCGGGCTTGGAGGCGTCGTCGCCTTTGTGCTGGGCGCCATCATGCTGGTCAGGATCGAATCGCCCGGCTACCGGCTGTCGTGGTCGGTCATCGCCATCGTCGCGGCGATCTTCACGGGGTTCGTTCTGGTTGTGCTCGGTGCGCTTCGGCGCGCCCGCCGCGGTTCGCCACGGGTCGGGGCGCAAGCCATGCGCGGCCTGATCGCCGAGGTGCTCGACTGGAACGAGAACGAGGGGCACGTCTTCACGCATGGCGAACGCTGGCAAGCGCGCGGCGCCGATCCCTTCAAGCCCGGAGAGAGGGTCGAGGTCGCCGATATCGTCGACTTGACCCTGGTGGTTCGGCGGCCGAGCGGCGAGGGAGGTCACGTCTGATGTTCGAATATTCGCTTTATGCAGTGCTTGCGCTGATCGTCGTCCTGTTTCTCACCCAGGCGGTTCGCATCCTCAGGGAATACGAGCGCGGCGTTATCTTCACGCTCGGCCGCTTCACTGGGGTGAAGGGGCCGGGCCTCGTCATCCTCATTCCGGTTGTGCAGCAGCTCGTCAAGGTCGACCTCAGGGTGATGGTGCAGGTGGTACCGCCCCAGGACGTGATTTCGCGCGACAACGTCTCGGTCAAGGTCAACGCCGTTCTCTACTTCCGCATCGTCGATCCCGAGCGCGCCATCATCAAGGTCGGCGACTACATGGCCGCGACCAGTCAGCTCGCCCAGACCACGCTGCGCTCGGTACTTGGCAAGCACGAGCTCGACGAGATGCTCGCCGAACGCGACAGGTTGAACGCCGACATCCAGGAAATCCTCGACAAGCAGACCGACGTCTGGGGCATCAAGGTGACCGGAATCGAGATCAAGGACATCGATATTAACGAAACAATGGTGCGCGCGATCGCCAAGCAGGCCGAAGCAGAACGGTTGCGGCGCGCCAAGGTGATCAACGCGATGGGCGAACAACAGGCCGCCGAAAAGCTGGTCGAGGCCGGCCGGATTCTCGCGCAGGAGCCGCAGGCGATGCAGCTGCGCTACTTCGCGGCTCTGCACGACATCGCCGGCGAGCGGTCGTCGACCATCGTGTTTCCGCTGCCGACGGGGTTGCTCGACCATTTGATATCGCGGCGCGAGACGAATTGAGCGTGGATTGACGCGGGACTGCTACGAACGCGCTCGCAATATCTCGGATCGAATAAACCAATCGGCAACGATTGCTGCGCGCCGATTTTCGCGATTCCGATTCGTTCTTTGAGAACGAAATGGAGTCAGATGCAGAACGAAAGTTGACGGCTTTCAGCGTTCGCCCAAACGAAAAGGCGCCCCTCGCGGGGCGCCTTTTGTTTGTCGCGATCGCTCGGGCCGTTTAGCCCGAATAGTACATTTCGAACTCGACCGGATGCGGGGTCATCTCGAAACGGGCGACTTCGGTCATCTTCAATTCGATGTAGGCGTCGATGAAGTCGTCGTCGAATACGCCGCCGTTCTTGAGGAAGCCGCGGTCCTTGTCGAGGTTTTCGAGCGCCTCGCGGAGCGAGCCGCACACCGTCGGGATCTGCTTCAGCTCTTCCTTCGGCAGGTCGTAGAGGTCCTTGTCCATCGCCGGACCCGGATCGATCTTGTTCTTGATGCCGTCGAGGCCGGCCATCAGCATCGCGGCGAAGCCGAGATAGGGATTGGCCATCGGATCCGGGAAGCGCACCTCGACACGCTTGGCCTTCGGCGAAGCGGTGTAGGGGATGCGGCAGGAAGCCGAGCGGTTGCGCGCGGAGTAGGCGAGCAGCACGGGAGCCTCATAGCCGGGGACCAGACGCTTGTAGGAGTTGGTCGACGGGTTGGTGAAGGCGTTGATCGCCTTGGCGTGCTTGATGATGCCGCCGATGTAGTGAAGGCAGGTCTCCGACAGGTCGGCATATTTGTTGCCGGCGAACACCGGCTTGCCGTCCTTCCAGATCGACTGGTGCACGTGCATGCCCGAGCCGTTGTCGCCAAAGATGGGCTTCGGCATGAAGGTGGCGGTTTTGCCGTAGATGTGCGCGACCTGGTGGATGCAGTACTTGTAGATCTGCATGTGGTCGGCCATCAGCGTCAGCGTGTCGAACTTCATGCCGAGCTCGTGCTGGGCGGAAGCGACTTCATGGTGATGCTTCTCGACCTTGACGCCCATCTTGGCCATGGCGCCCAGCATTTCCGAGCGCATGTCCTGCACCGAGTCCTGCGGCGGAACGGGGAAGTAGCCGCCCTTGGTGCGGATGCGGTGGCCGAGATTGCCGCCTTCATATTCGGTGTCGGAATTGGTCGGCAGTTCCGAGGAGTCGAGCCGGAAACCGGTCTTGTAGGGTTCGGCCGAATAGCGCACGTCGTCGAACACGAAGAACTCGGCTTCGGGACCGACGAACACGCTGTCGCCCACACCCATCGACTTCACCATGGCCTCGGCCTTCTTGGCGATGCCGCGGGGGTCGCGGTTATAGGGCTCGCCGGTGGTCGGCTCGAGCACGTCGCAGGTGATGACCATCGTGGTTTCTGCGAAGAACGGATCGATCGTCGCGGTCACCGGATCAGGCATCAGGCACATGTCGGATTCGTTGATCGCTTTCCAGCCGGCGATCGAGGAGCCGTCGAACATCGTTCCTTCGGCGAAAATGTCCTCATCGATCATGCTGACGTCGAACGTCACGTGCTGCCACTTGCCGCGCGGATCGGTGAAGCGCAGATCGACGTATTTGACGTCGTTGTCCTTGATCGATTTCAGGACGTCTTTGGCGGTCTTCATGCATACCCCTTTTGGCTCTGCGGGTCGGTTTCCAGATGAGCAGATTCGTTCTCGCTTTCGGCGAGTTGGTGCAACCGCACAAACGAAATCAGGCCGCCGAAGCAGCCTTTTTTCTTTCAGAGTGTCGCAAAATTCGGGATAGCACCCGGCTCAGATAGCGTCCAGCCCGGATTCGCCGGTTCGGATGCGGATCGCCTCTTCGATATTGGAGACGAAGATTTTGCCGTCGCCGATGCGTCCGGTTTGCGCGGCGCGGCGGATCGCGTCGATCGCGCGCTCGACCAGGTCGTCGCCGATCACGATCTCGATCTTCACCTTGGGCAGGAAGTCGACGATGTATTCTGCGCCGCGGTAGAGTTCGGCGTGGCCCTTCTGGCGACCAAAACCCTTGGCCTCGGTCACGGTGATGCCTTGAAGACCGACTTCCTGAAGCGCTTCCTTCACCTCGTCGAGCTTGAACGGCTTGATGATGGCTTCGATTTTCTTCACTGCGCGCCTCCCGGCCTTTCGATCAAATAGCAACGTCTTCGTCAGGATGCGCTTCTCTCACGCACGATCTTGTCTTTGCTATGCCGGGACCTGACCAGCCCGGCACCAACGGCCGGCCACACCCAGATATTGCCAGTGAGCACGACGAACCGAAGCGGCTTCCTCGAAAGCAGGGTCTATGCCAAGTTGCAAATGCCCTGATTATTGGAGCGTTATCAGCCTTTTAACGAGCATCTCTGATAGGTGGAGCCGGTCGGCTCAAAATACCGCAGACTACGAAATAGGCAAACAGTTCAATATCTGTGCAGACAGGTGTTCCGTCGGGCGGATCGGCACGAAACGTGCCTGTTGAAAAGGCGTTTGGACCAGGGAAGTGGCATGGAAGTTCTTACCACCGCCGAGATGCAGCGGGCTGATCAACTCAGCATCACGGCCGGCACGCCCGGCTTCAAGCTGATGCTGAGCGCCGGCCAGGCGGTCGCCGAAGCCGCCAACGCGCTGGTGGAGGAGGGCCCGATCTTGATCGTGGCCGGTCCCGGCAACAATGGTGGCGACGGTTTTGTCGCAGCCGCCGAACTCGCCGCCCAGGGCCGCGATGTCTCGGTGATTCTGATGTGCGAGCGCGACCAGCTCCAGGGTGATGCGGCCTCGGCCGCGCGCGGTTGGAAGCACCCGGTGCTGCCGTTCAATCCGCAGGCGATCGGAAGGCCGGCGTTGATCATCGATGCGCTGTTCGGCGCAGGTCTTAGCCGTCCCGTCGACGGCGAGGCGCGCGCGATGATCGAGGCGATCAACGCCAACGGCGCGATGGTTCTGGCCGTCGATTTGCCGAGCGGCATCAACGGCACCGGCGCGGCCGTGATGGGGGTGGCGGTGAACGCCACCGAGACCGTCACGTTCTTCCGCAAGAAGCCCGCGCATCTGCTGCTGCCGGGCCGCATGCATTGCGGCCGCGTGCGTGTTGCCGACATCGGTATCGACGCACAGGTGCTCGACGAGATCGCGCCCCAGACTTTCGAAAACGATCCGGATTTCTGGGGCGTTGCTTTCCCGGTGCCGCGCATCGACGGCCATAAATACGCTCGCGGCCATGTGCTGGCGGTGTCCGGTGATGCGGCTGCGACCGGTGCGGCGCGTCTCGCCGCCCGCGGCGCCTTGCGCGCCGGGGCGGGTCTTGTGTCGCTCGCGACCCCGCGCGATGCGCTCGTCATCAACGCAAGTGCGCTGACGGCGGTGATGGTTCGTCCCGTCGACACCGTGGTCGAGTTCAGCGAGTTGCTCGGCGACAAGCGCTACAATACCTGCATGATCGGTCCCGGTGCCGGCATCGGCGAGCGCACCTGCGATATGGTTCACACCGCGATCTCGGCGCAGCGCCATGTCGTGCTCGACGCCGATGCACTGACGAGCTTTGCCGCAAATCCCGAGCGGCTGTTTGAGTCGATCAAGTCTTCGCCTGATGCGCGGGTCGTGTTGACGCCGCATGAGGGCGAGTTTCCGCGCCTGTTCTCCGACCTCAGCAACAAGACTCCGGGCCGCTCCAAGCTCGAGCGCGTGCGCGCTGCCGCCGAGCGGTCAGGTGCAATCGTGCTCTTGAAGGGCCCCGATACCACGATTGCCGCGCCCGATGGTCGCGCCACGATTGCCGCCAACGCGCCGCCCTGGCTTGCCACGGCAGGCGCCGGCGACGTGCTCGCCGGCATTATCGCGGGTCTTTTGGCGCAGGATGTGCCGGCGTTCGAAGCCGCCAGCATCGGCGTCTGGATGCATGGCGAGGCGGCCAGCGAAGCGGGGCCGGGGCTGATCGCCGAAGATCTCACCGAGACGCTGCCGGCGGTGCACCGGCGCATCTATAACGCGCTCGGGATCGAGTACTGATGCTCAGGCCGCTCGCGCTCACCGACATGGGCGCCGCGGCGCAGGTTCATCGGATCGCCTTCGATCGTGCGATGCCGTCGCTCGCCGGACTGCATACGCCGGACGAGGATCACTGGTTCTACCGCGAACGCATCTTTCCGGCCTGCCGCGTCTGGGGACGCTTCGACGGCGATGAGCTCTGCGGAATCGTCGCCTTCCGCGAGGGTTGGATCGAGCAGCTCTACGTCCGACCCGCCGCGCAGGGCCGCGGCATCGGCACCGAACTTCTCAACGTCGCCAAAGACAACAGCGAGCAGCTCGAGCTCTGGACCTTCCAGCGCAACACGCCGGCGCGGCACTTCTACGAAGCGCGCGGGTTTAGGCTGGTCGAGGAGACCGACGGGGCGCGGAACGAGGAGAAGGAGCCCGACGCTCGGTACGTTTGGACACGAGCGGGTCGTTAGATCACTCCACGGCGTACCACCGCACCAGCCGCGGTGCGGTCCAATCCGTCATCACGGATTCGATCAGCCATCGGCCCAGAGAGGTCGCAGCGAAGGCGATGCGCTGGGTCTGGCCGGGCTCAAGGGCGAGCGTATCGAGCCAGTAGGGCTTCCAGCCATCATCGAGCCGGTCGAGCAGGCGGAAATGGTGGCCGTGCAGATGGAAGACGGTCGTGATCGGGGCAGGGTTCTTCAGGGCCAGCACGACGGTGCGGCCGACCTTGGTGCGGAAGGCCGGGGCGGAGGCGGTGGAGAAATTGGCTGTTCGGGTCCAGCCGGCCTCGGTCGTGCCAACCGCGACCTCGAACCGCAGGGCGCCTTTCAGGTCGAGTTTTTCGGGAAGGTCGTTCGGCGGGAGCGGCTGTGACGGTGGTAGCGACGCGCGTCGCTCAGCCTTGCCGGAGACGGCGAGGCGCCCGATCGGGCGCGCCTCCTTGCCGTCGTGCAGCACGAATGCGGCTGAGGCGGCCGCGTCCACGAAGGCATCAGCGCGCGCGCCAGGGGCCAGCACCAGGGCGCCATTGCGGGCCGGGAAGGGCTCGGCCGGCTGTCCGTCCAGCGCGATCACCTGGACTTCATGGCTTTCTAATTTGATTGCCAGAACAGAGCGTTGCGAGCCGTTGATGAAGCGCAGCCGCAGCCGCTCGCCGGCCGCGGCTGAGAGTTCGAATGAAGTCCGCCCGTTCAGCGTGTAGAGCGGGGTGCTGCCCGTGGCGTCGCGGCCCGGCGGAAGCGCCGTGCCATCCGGCTTCATGCGCCATTCCTCGATCAACAGAACCTCGTCGCGGTCGTTGGTGACGGGGCTCGTCTCCGTGGCGATGATCGGGAGCGGGCGGGCCGGCTCGTTCAGGCGGTCCTCAAAGAGACGGAAGTTGGCTAGCAAGGTTCCCGCGTTTGGTATTGAGATAATTGATGTTTCGGTCGATCCCGGCGCGGTGGGCGCCCGTCCCGCCAGCGGATCGGCTACGGTTGTGCCATCGAGGCCGTACCAGGCTGGGGCAATCGGCACAGGCAGGTCGTTCCGAAAGACCACTTCGCAGCGGTCCCCGCGCTTAAGGTGCACATTCCCGATATGGCTTGCGGCGGCCAGCTCCCAGATCGGTGTAGCCGGCTGATCCGGCCCCAGAGCCAGCGTGGCTGGCCTTGCCTGCAGGAGGACCTGGGCGGTGGGAAGCGGGACCGCGCCGCCGGTGGTCAACCCGACAACAGAGGCCCCCAGGGAAGCACCGACTCCGGCCAAAACCTCTCGTCTGGTGGGGTCGAAAATCCGCGGTTTCATGGGCTCGATCCGGACCACGCCGCGCTGGATAAGTCCAGCCATCATGCCTACTTGGAGAGTGCCTCGATCAGGCCATTTTTTTGCTGCGAACAGTCGGGCACATGCTATAAGCCCGGCCGCCCGCGGCATCGCGGCCGGTCTTGATGCAAATTCACGCGGGCGTGGCGGAACTGGTAGACGCGCTGGATTTAGGTTCCAGTGACGAAAGTTGTGGGGGTTCGAGTCCCTCCGCCCGCACCAAGCGCTTATCGCGTTTGCACGGATTACCGAAGGGCCTCGCTCCGCGCGGATGATTGTCCGCTCGGGGCAGGGCTCTGATGAACCACCGGCGTTGAGGCGTTAGCCTCGCGCCGGATCGATTGATGACAGCGTCCTGATGCGCGATGAGTGCCGGGACCGAACGAGAAGAAGATTGGACGCCATGCAGGTCACAGAAACCCTCTCGGAAGGCTTGAAGCACGAGTTCAAGATCAGCGTTCCCGCGTCCGATCTCGACGCCAAGGCTGGTGCCAAGCTCGTCGACCTCAAGGACAAGGTGCGCCTCAACGGCTTCCGTCCCGGCAAGGTGCCGGTCGGTCACCTCAAGAAGGTCTATGGCCGTTCGGTGATGGCCGAAACCATCGACCAGACCATCCGCGACACCAACACCCAGCTCTTCACCGAGCGCGGCTTCAAGCTCGCGACCGAGCCGAAGATCACCATGCCGACCGAGAAGGCCGAGGTCGAGGAACTGCTCTCGGGCAAGTCCGACCTGACCTACACGGTCACGATCGAGGTGGTGCCCGCGATCGCGCTCGCCGACTTCAAGGCCTTCCAGGTCGAGAAGCCCGTCGCCGACGTGTCCGATTCGGACGTCGACGAGGCGATCAAGCGCATCGCCGACAGCAATCGCGGCTATGCCCCCAAGGGTGAGGGCGAGAAGGCCGCCTCTGGCGACCGCGTCACCATCAACTTCAAGGGCACCATCAACGGCGAAGCCTTCGAGGGCGGTACCGGTGAGGGCATCCAGGTCGCGATCGGCTCCAACACCTTCATCCCCGGCTTCGAGGAGCAACTCATCGGCATCGGCGCGAACGAGACGCGCACGCTGAAGGTGTCGTTCCCGAAGAACTACATGAGCGAGAAGCTCGCGGGCCAGCCGGCCGAGTTCGAGACCACCGCGACGCTGATCGAGGCGCCCCAGGATCTCACCATCGACGACGAGTTCGCCAAGACGCTCGGACTGGAATCGCTCGACAAGCTCAAGGAAGCCGCGCGCGAGCGGCTGACTGCCGAGTTTGCCGGTGCAACGCGCCAGCGCGTCAAGCGCGCGCTGCTCGACCGTCTCGACGAGGCGCACCGCTTCGAGGCGCCGCCCTCGCTCGTCGACGAGGAATTCAATCTGATGTGGAACTCGGTCAGGGCCGAGATGGATTCCGCCGGCAAGACCTTTGCCGACGAGGACACCACGGAGGACAAGGCGAAGGAAGAGTACCGCAAGATCGCCGATCGCCGCGTGCGTCTCGGCCTCGTGCTCTCCGAGATCGGCGAGAAGAACAAGATCACCGTGACCGACGACGAGGTCGGCCGCGCCGTGATCGAGCGCGCGCGCCAGATGCCGGGCCGCGAGAAGGAAGTCTGGGACTTCTATCGCAACAACGCCCAGGCGTTGGCGCAGCTTCGCGCGCCGATCTACGAGGACAAGGTCGTCGACTTCATCCTCGAACTCGCCAACGTGACCGAGAAGAAGGTCTCGCGCGAGGACCTGTACAAGGACGACGAGGAAAAGACTGCAGCCTGAAGGCTTTGAGACAGTTTTCTATTAAGGATGATCAGCGAAGGGGCCCAGCTAGCCAGATGGCCGGCTGGGCCTTTTTGTGAGAATCAGCTTCAAGTGCCAAAGGGGATCAGGTCGATTAAGCCTTAATTCGCTCCGCACTTGTCTGGTGCGAATTGGGCTATATCTGTCGGTACCTACGCGTTCTGCCTCTATCAACTTCCTGCATCACGGGACGTCCATCGGCCTTCCGGCACATCCAGCCTGACTGGTAGCCAAGACTGGCGATGTCCGCCTCTAAAACCCTAGGTGACTCATGCGCGATCCGGTTGAAACCTACATGAACCTCGTGCCCATGGTGGTCGAGCAGACCAACCGTGGCGAGCGCGCCTACGACATTTTCTCGCGCCTGTTGAAAGAGCGCATCATCTTCGTGACCGGACCGGTCGAGGACGGCATGTCGACACTGATCGTCGCGCAGCTCTTGTTCCTCGAGGCGGAAAATCCGAAGAAGGAAATCTCGATGTACATCAACTCGCCGGGTGGCGTGGTGACGTCGGGCCTTGCGATCTACGACACCATGCAGTTCATCCGCCCGCCGGTTTCCACGCTGTGCACGGGCCAGGCGGCCTCGATGGGCTCGCTGCTGCTCTGCGCCGGCGAGAAGGACATGCGCTTCTCGTTGCCGAACGCCCGCATCATGGTGCATCAGCCCTCCGGCGGCTTCCAGGGCCAGGCCACCGACATCATGCTGCACGCGCAGGAAATCCTGAACCTGAAGAAGCGGCTCAACGAAATCTACGTGAAGCACACCGGCCAGACCTACAAGACGATCGAGGACGCGCTGGAACGCGACAAGTTCCTGACCGCCAACGACGCCAAGGAGTTCGGCCTGGTCGACAAGGTCATCGATAAGCGCGCCGAAGAGGCCGCGGCTGCGAAGGCCCCGTAAGGCCAACCGGGACTGCAGCTTTGATCCCCGGGAATGCCGGGGATCGTCAGCACGGCGTTCACGTTAAGGACGCGTTCGCAAAGGCGCAAAAAGCCGGTTCTGCGCCCTGCGACAGGCAGAAAGTTCCGCTTTCGTGCTCGTTATTTCGTGGTAATCCAGCAACGCTGGCGTGATTTCGGTCACTTCGCCCGTGCCAAGACGTGAAATCACGGTATTGTCACGGGTAGCCGGCGGCCCCCCGATTAGCGAATTCTTGATAGTCGGGTGACAGCATGGTTGGCTACGAATGATCGGCTATGATCGCGGAGAATCGAGTGACCGTGATTCGCACGGGATGTAACGCGTAGGTCTTTTTTGGTACGGAATTTGCTCTATTTGAATCCCTTACCCGCCAACGTTTCGGGATGGGACGATCGAGCGGACGGGATCGAACCGCGGACGGAGACATGAATGAGTAAGGTCGGCACGAGCGACTCCAAGAACACGCTATATTGCTCGTTCTGCGGCAAGAGCCAGCACGAAGTTCGCAAACTGATCGCGGGTCCCACGGTCTTCATCTGCGACGAATGCGTCGAGCTCTGCATGGACATCATCCGCGAGGAGAACAAGTCCTCGCTGGTCAAGTCGCGCGACGGCATTCCGACGCCGAAGGAAATCTGCAAGGTGCTGGATGATTACGTCATCGGCCAGAGCCATGCGAAGAAGGTCCTGTCGGTCGCGGTGCACAACCACTACAAGCGCCTCAACCACCAGACCAAGCACAACGACGTCGAGCTCGCGAAGTCGAACATCCTGCTGATCGGTCCGACCGGCTCGGGCAAGACGCTGCTCGCGCAGACGCTCGCCCGTATCCTGGACGTGCCGTTCACGATGGCGGATGCGACCACGCTGACCGAAGCCGGCTATGTCGGTGAGGACGTCGAGAACATCATCCTGAAGCTGCTCCAGGCCGCGGACTACAATGTCGAGCGCGCCCAGCGCGGCATCGTCTACATCGACGAAATCGACAAGATCAGCCGCAAATCCGACAATCCCTCGATCACGCGCGACGTGTCGGGTGAGGGCGTGCAGCAGGCGCTGCTGAAGATCATGGAAGGCACGGTGGCTTCGGTCCCGCCGCAGGGGGGCCGCAAGCATCCGCAGCAGGAATTCCTGCAGGTGGACACCACCAACATCCTGTTCATCTGCGGCGGTGCGTTCGCCGGCCTCGAGAAGATCATCTCGGCGCGCGGTCGGTCGACCTCGATCGGTTTCGCTGCGCAGGTGATGGCGCCGGAAGATCGCCGGACCGGCGAGATCTTCCGTCACGTCGAGCCCGAGGATCTGCTGAAGTACGGCCTCATCCCAGAATTCGTCGGCCGTTTGCCTGTTGTGGCGACGCTTGAGGACCTGGACGAGACGTCGCTGAAGAAGATCCTCACCGAGCCGAAGAACGCGCTGGTGAAGCAATACCAGCGGTTGTTCGAGATGGAGAACATCGAGCTGACCTTCGCCGACGAGGCGCTTGGCGCGGTTGCCCGCAAGGCGATCGAGCGCAAGACCGGCGCGCGTGGTCTGCGTTCGATCCTCGAAGCGATCCTGCTCGAGACCATGTTCGACCTGCCGGGCCTGGAAGGTGTGGAAGAAGTCGTGATTTCCCGCGAAGTCGTGGAAGGAACGGCCCGTCCGCTCTACATCTACGCCGATCGGACCGATCGTGCGGTCGAGAACGCCAGCGCCTGATTTCTCGGCGCTGGAACGCTTCCTATCGTCTTTCACGGTAGCGGCTGCGGAATTGTAATCCGCAGCCGGAATTGCGTCGCTTATTTGCGTGCGTAAGCGCCTGATGGCGCGCGTTTTTCAATGACTTGACACCCCCCGGGTCGATAGCCACCTAATGTCGGCGGCGAGCGAGAATTCTGTTCAAGATTCGCCTTAATTTCGATCCGGCAAGCCCGGTCCAACCTTCGCATGGTAGGCCGGGTCTTGTGGATCACCTCGGCACCTTGTGGCGGTTGCGCATGAGAAGCGGGCTGCGTGCGAGGGGGCAAAGCAAAAGGAAAAGGCCATGACTAATCCAAAACCCCGGCCAACCATCGTCCATGGCGAGACGCACGCCTATCCCGTGTTGCCGCTGCGCGATATCGTCGTCTTCCCGCACATGATCGTTCCGCTTTTCGTCGGTCGCGAGAAGTCGATCCGCGCGCTCGAAGAGGTGATGAAGAACGACGCGCTGATCATGCTGGCGACGCAGAAGAATGCGTCCGACGATGATCCGGCACCCGATGCCATTTACGAGACCGGTACGCTTGCCAGCGTGCTGCAGCTCCTGAAGCTTCCCGACGGCACCGTGAAGGTGCTGGTCGAGGGGCTCGAGCGCGCGCGCGTGGCGAAATACACCGATCGCGCCGACTACTATGAAGCAACCGCAATTGCGCTCGCCGACACCGATGCGAAGTCGGTCGAGGCCGAAGCACTGGCGCGCTCGGTCGTGTCCGACTTCGAGAGCTATGTGAAGCTCAACAAGAAGATCTCGGCCGAGGTCGTCGGCGTCGTGCAGGCAATCACCGATTTCGCCAAGCTCGCCGACACGGTTGCCTCGCATCTCGCCGTCAAGATCGCGGATCGGCAGGGAATCCTGGAGACGCTGTCCGTCACCACGCGCCTGGAGAAGGTGCTGGGTCTGATGGAGAGCGAGATCTCGGTGCTGCAGGTCGAGAAGCGCATCCGCTCGCGCGTCAAGCGCCAGATGGAGAAGACGCAGCGCGAGTATTATCTCAACGAGCAGATGAAGGCGATCCAGAAGGAACTCGGCGACGACGACGGTCGCGACGAGCTCGCCGATCTCGAAGAGAAGATCTCCAAGACCAAGCTCTCCAAGGAAGCGCGGGAGAAGGCGCAGCATGAATTGAAGAAGCTGCGCCAGATGTCGCCGATGTCCGCGGAAGCGACCGTCGTGCGCAACTACCTGGATTGGCTGCTGTCGATCCCGTGGAACAAGAAGTCCAAGGTGAAGAAGGATCTGGAAGCGGCGCAGGCCATTCTGGATTCCGATCACTACGGCCTTGAGAAGGTCAAGGAACGCATCGTCGAGTATCTTGCGGTGCAGTCGCGCGCCAACAAGCTGACGGGCCCGATCCTGTGCCTCGTCGGCCCTCCCGGCGTCGGCAAGACCTCGCTCGGCAAGTCGATCGCGAAGGCGACCGGCCGCGAGTTCGTGCGCGTGTCGCTCGGTGGCGTGCGCGACGAGGCCGAGATCCGCGGTCACCGCCGCACCTATATCGGCTCGATGCCCGGCAAGATCATCCAGTCGATGCGGAAGGCGAAGTCGTCCAATCCGCTGTTCCTGCTGGACGAGATCGACAAGATGGGCGCCGATTTCCGCGGTGATCCGTCCTCGGCCTTGCTCGAGGTTCTCGACCCCGAGCAGAACGGGACGTTTGCCGACCACTATCTGGAGGTCGACTACGATCTGTCGAACGTCATGTTCATCACGACCGCGAATACGCTCAATATTCCCGGGCCGCTGATGGACCGCATGGAGATCATCCGGATCGCCGGCTACACCGAGAACGAGAAGGTCGAGATCGCGCGCAAGCACCTGATCCCGAACGCGGTGTCCAAGCATGGCCTGGACTCCAAGGAGTTCTCGATCGACGACGACGCGCTGCTGCTTCTGATCCGCCGCTACACCCGCGAAGCGGGCGTGCGTAATCTGGAGCGTGAGCTCTCCACACTCGCCCGCAAGGCGGTGAAGGAGCTGATGATCTCCAAGAAGAAGTCGGTCAAGGTCACCGAGAAGACTCTGGAAGAGCTGCTCGGCGTGCCGAAGTACCGCTTCGGCGAGATCGAGAGCGAGCCGCAGGTCGGCATCGTCACCGGCCTCGCCTGGACCGATGTCGGCGGCGAGCTGCTGACGATCGAAGGCGTCATGATGCCCGGCAAGGGCAAGATGACGGTCACCGGAAACTTGCGCGACGTCATGAAGGAATCGATCTCGGCGGCGGCGTCCTATGTCCGCTCGCGGGCGATCAATTACGGCGTCGAGCCGCCGCTGTTCGACCGGCGCGACATCCACGTGCACGTGCCGGAAGGCGCGACGCCGAAGGACGGCCCGTCGGCGGGCGTGGCAATGGCCACCGCGATCATCTCGGTCATGACCGGCATTCCGGTCCGCCACGATGTCGCGATGACCGGCGAGATCACGCTGCGCGGCCGCGTGCTGCCGATCGGCGGTCTGAAGGAGAAGCTGCTGGCCGCTGCCCGCGGCGGCATCAAGACGGTGCTGATCCCCGAGGACAACGCCAAGGATCTCACGGAGATTTCCGATGCGATCAAGGGCGGCATGGAGATCATCCCGGTTTCGCGTCTGGACGACGTCGTCGCCAAGGCGCTGGTGAAGAAGCCGGTGCCGATCGTCTGGGAAGAGGACACCAAGGTGACGGTGAAGCCCGACGGCGACGAAGCCGCTGGCGGCCTGACGGCTCACTGAGATCGCAATCCGAAAAGATGATAAAACGGCGCCTTCGGGCGCCGTTTTTGTTTTGGGGAAGGAAATGCGATGCAGGTCGACGGTCACTGCCATTGCGGCAAGATCACCTTCGAGGCCGAGATCGACCCCGAGGCGGTCTCGGTCTGCCACTGCACCGATTGCCAGGCCCTCACGGGCTCGCCGTTCCGGGTGACGGCGATCTGCACCGCTGCCGACGTCACACTCACCGGCGGCACGCCAAAAGTCTACGGCAAGCGCGGCGACAATGGCCGGATGCGCTTCCAGCACTTCTGCGCCGACTGCGGTTCCCCGCTGTTCACCAGCGGCGAAGGCGACCAAGCTGACGATTGGGGCATCCGCTGGGGCTCGATCCGCCAGCGCGACAAATTGCGCCCCGTCAGGCAGATCTGGTGCCAGTCGGCCGCAGTCTGGATCGACGCCGTGCCGCTGCTGCCGGGGAGGCCGGGGGATTAGGTTGGCTTGCCTAGCCGAAGCTCGCGGCCCAAAGCCCGCCTTCGCCCGTTGGGCTTCGGCGAGGCAGCCTTCGCTTGCTTCGCATCAATGAGCACCTGGGCTGGCTTGCCAAGCCGTAGCCTGCGAAGCAGGCGAAGGCTGGTGGGCGGTCACGGATTCGAACCGCGGACCCTCTCGGTGTAAACGAGATGCTCTAACCAGCTGAGCTAACCGCCCCACGGCGCCTCTTTAGCCCTCCGGCGGGTGTTGGAGCAAGAGGCCGCCGCATGGCAAACCGCGCTCATTTGACCTCTGGATCGGTCTCCGACGTGGTATCACCCCGCCAAATTAGAAAATGACAGAGGCCCCCATGCAACCACCCAGCGGACACGAGCAAAACGCCGACCAGATCGCCTATTGGAACGGTCCGAGCGGCCAGCGCTGGGCCGATCGCCATGCGGCGCAGGAGAGCCTGCTCGGCCCCATCGCCGATGTGCTGATCGACCGCGCCAGGCCGAAGCCGGGTGAGCGCGTTCTCGATGTCGGCTGCGGATCGGGTGCGACGACCTTTGCATTCGCAAAGGCTGTGGCGCCCGATGGCTTGGCGCTCGGCCTCGACGTGTCCGAGCCGATGTTGTCGCAGGCGCGCGCATTTGCGCCGAAGGGGTTGCCGCTGGATTTCGTGCTGGCGGATGCGACGGTGCATCCGTTCGAGCCGGCGAGCTTCGATCTGCTGGCCTCGCGCTTCGGCGTGATGTTCTTCGCCGATCCCGTTGCGTCCTTCAGCAACCTCCGCCGGGCGCTCAAGCCCACCGGGAGGCTCGCTTTCGTCTGCTGGCGCGAGCCCAAGGAAAACCCGTGGATGATGGCGCCGCTGATGGCGGTCTACAAGCACGTGCCGAAGATGCCGCCGGTCGGGCCGGAGGAACCGGGCCCGTTCGCCTTCGCCTCCGAAGAGCGCGTGATGCGCATCCTGAAAGGCGCGGGCTTCGCGGACGTAGCGATGGAGCCGCATAATCTGGCGATGGACATCGCAATCGGCGGCGGGCTCGACGCCGCTGTCGACGGCTCGCTTCAGATCGGCCCTGCCAGCCGCGCGTTGCAGGGCCATCCGCCGGAGACGTATGCTGCGGCCAAGGCGTCGATCCGCGAGACGCTTGCGCCGTACCTCAAAGGGCAGAGCGTGGCGCTGCCGGGCGCGATCTGGATCGTGACGGCGAAGGCGGGCTAGGGACGATCGCTCTTGGTCGTCATTGCGGATGAGCGTGCCTCATAGTTGGTATCGTCCCGGCGAAGGCCGGGACCCATACCCACAGGGAGAAGTTGTGGCGCGAGGCTCCCACTCCGAGTCTTCGTCAAACGGCTCCCTGGGGGCGTGGGTCCCGAATCGGTGTTTGGAATCGCCACGCAACTCTCTCACACCACATCATCCGGCGCCAGCGCGCAGCCATTGTCCGCATGCGTCTCGACCTGCAGCGTGGTGTGGCCGATGCGGAAGGTCGTTTTCAGCAACTGTGCGGTCTCCATCAGGAATGCGTCGGCCGTGCCGGCGGGCATGAAGAGGTGGCAGGTCAGCGCCGTCTCGGTGGTCGAGATCGGCCAGACGTGGAGATCGTGAATCGCCGAGACGCCCGGGCGTGCCAGCAGGAACGCCTTGATCGCGGCGAGGTCCGTGCCCTTGGGGGCGGCGGCCATCGACATGTCGATGGAGCCGCGCAAAAGGCTGGTCGTGCTCCAGAGAATGGTGCCGCAAATGACGAGGCTGGTGACGGGGTCGAGCCAGAGCCAGCCGGTCCAGATGATCAGCGCCGCCGAGACCACGACGCCGAGCGAGACTGCGGCATCGGCCGCCATGTGCAGATACGCGCCCTCGATATTGATGTCGTCCTTGCGGCCGCTGGCGAACAGCATGGCGGTAAAGCCGTTGATGAGGATGCCGATGCCGGCGACCACCATCACCGTGACGCCCGCGACCGGC
Organism: Bradyrhizobium sp. T-1; assembly: GCF_053592855.1. Lineage (NCBI taxonomy): Bacteria > Pseudomonadati > Pseudomonadota > Alphaproteobacteria > Hyphomicrobiales > Nitrobacteraceae > Bradyrhizobium > Bradyrhizobium sp. T-1. The sequence continues at coordinate 3,848,374 of NZ_CM132115.1, forward strand.
TCCGGCTCGCGCAGGCGCAGGATCGCCTCCCAGCCGATCGCGCCGGTGGCAACCAGCAGGAACACCGCGTTCGCAAGCGCGGCCAGAATGGTGGAGGCGCGCAGGCCATAAGTGAAGCGGCCGCTCGGCGCGCGCCGTGCCGCGATCGAGGCGCCCCAGGCGACGACGAGACCGAGCACGTCAGACAGATTATGGCCGGCGTCCGCGAGCAGGGCGGTGGAGTTGCCGACATAGCCGTAGACCGCCTCGGCCACGACAAGCGCGGTGTTGAGCGCAATGCCGATCGCGAACGCCTTGCCGAAATTGGCGGGCGCGTGGACGTGTCCGGCACCATGAGCATGATCGTGATGATTGCCGTGACCATGATCATGCCCGTGGTCGGCATGATCGTGGTGGTGATGACCGTGATGGTCGTGACTGTCCAACCTAGCGCTCCCCGGACGTCGCCAAATCAGGCGCCATTGTAGGCGTTTCATTTGTCACGTCACGGCGGAACAGCACGTAGAGCGCCGGCAGCACCAGTAGCGTCAGGATGGTCGAGGAGATGATGCCGCCGATCACGACGGTCGCGAGTGGCCGTTGCACCTCGGCACCGGCACCGGTCGCAAGCGCCATCGGTACGAAGCCGAGCGAGGCGACGAGGGCCGTCATCAGCACCGGTCGGAGTCGCGTCAGCGCGCCCTCATACACGGCCTCGGCAACGGATCGCCCCTCGCTGCGCAGCCGCTCGATGAAGGCGATGATGACGAGGCCGTTGAGCACGGCCACTCCGGACAGCGCGATGAAGCCGACCCCGGCACTGATCGACAGCGGGATGCCGCGCAGCAGCAGCGCCGCGACGCCGCCGGTGAGGGCCAGCGGCACGCCGGAGAACACCAGCGCCGCGTCGGCGGCCGACCCCATGCCCATGAACAAAAGCATGAACACCAGCAGCAGCGCCACCGGCACGACGATCGTCAGTCGCTTGGTGGCGGAGACCAGTTGCTCGAACTGGCCACCCCAGCCGATCCAGTAGCCCGGCGGCAGCTTGACCTTCTCGGCCACCGCGTCCTGCGCCTCTGCCACGAAAGAACGCAGGTCGCGGCCCCTGACATTGGCCATCACCACCACGCGGCGCTTGCCGTTCTCGCGGCTGATCTGGTTGGGGCCGGGCGCGATCTCGATTGCGGCAACGGAGGACAGGGGCACATAGCGGAGCGCGGCGCCCGAAGTCCCGGACCAGGCGGTCTTGGTGACAGGCGTCGCATCCTCGGCCGGTGGCAAGGGGATCGGCAGCGACTTGATCGCGTCCGGATCGGCTCGCAGACTCTCCGGCAGACGCACCACGATGTCGAAGCGGCGGTCGCCCTCGAACAGTTTTCCGGCCGGCTTGCCACCGATCGCGATCTCGACGAGGTTTTGCACCTCGCTGAGGCTGAGGCCGTAGCGCGACAGCGCCCGGCGGTCGAGCTTGACGGTGAGGATCGGCAGGCCCGCGACCTGCTCGGTCTTGACGTCGGCTGCGCCCTCAATGCCGCGAACGACGCCGTTGACCTGCTGGGCGATGCCGGCGAGCACGTCGAGATCGTCGCCAAAGATCTTGACGCCGACGTCGCTGCGGATGCCGGCGATGAGCTCGTTGAAGCGCATCTGGATCGGCTGCGTCATGCCATAGGCGGTGCCGGGCAGGGTGTTGGCGGTGCGCTCGAGCTCGGCGACCACCTCGTCCTTCGGCTTGGCGGGATCCGGCCATTCGTTGCGCGGCTTGAGCGTGACATAGGTGTCGGCGACATTCGGCGGCATCGGATCGTTAGCGATCTCGGCGGTGCCGATCTTGGAGAAGATGGTCGCGACTTCGGGCACCTGCTTGACCGCCTGCTCCAGCCGAAGCTGCATGTCGACGCTCTGGGTGAGGCTGGTGCCGGGAATCCGGATGGTCTCGATGGTGATGTCGCCCTCATCCAGGCTCGGGATGAACTCGCCGCCCATGCGCGTTGCGGCAAGCAGGCTACCGGCGACGATCAGCACGGCACCGAGCGCAACGCTGCGGCGATAGCGGATGGCGCGGTCGAGCAGCGGCACGTAGAACCGCTTGGCCGCGCGCATGAAGATGTTCTCCTTCTCGGAAACTTTTCCGGTGACGAAGATCGCCACCGCGGCCGGGACGAAGGTGACCGACAGCAGCGCGGCGCCCGCAAGCGCCATCAGCACGGTCAGTGCCATCGGCGTGAACATCTTGCCCTCGGTCCCCGTCAGGGTCAGGACCGGCAGATAGACCACGGCGATGATGAGCGTGCCGAACAGGCTGGGCTTGATGACTTCACTGCTGCCGGCGCGGATGGTCTGGAGCCGCTCCTCCAGCGTCAGCAGCCGGCCACGCCGGTGCTGCTCGGCGGCGAGCAGCCGCAGGCAGTTCTCGACGATGATGACCGCACCGTCGACGATGATGCCGAAATCGATGGCCCCGAGACTCATGAGATTGGCGCTGACCTTGCTCTCGACCATGCCCGTGATCGTGAACAGCATGGACAGCGGAATGACGCAGGCCGTGATCAGGGCGGCCCGGATGTTGCCGAGAATCAGGAACAGCACAGCGATCACCAGCGCGGCGCCCTCGACGAGGTTTTTCTCGACGGTCTGGATGGTCGCTTCCACCAGATGCGTGCGGTCATAGACCGCGCGCGCGATCACGCCGTCGGGCAGTGATTTCGCGATCTCGTTGAGCCTTGCCGCGACGCGTTGGGCCACGCTCCGGCTGTTCTCGCCGATCAGCAGCATGGCGGTGCCGAGCACGGTCTCGCTGCCATTCGCTGTCGCAGCACCCGAGCGCAAATCCTGGCCCTCGCTGACTTCGGCGACATCGCGGATGCGGACCGGCACGCCGCCGCGGGAGCCGATCACGATGTCGCGGATGTCGGCGATATCAGCGACCTGGCCGGGGGCACGGACGAGATATTGCTCACCATTGCGTTCGATGTAGCCGGCGCCGACATTGGCGTTGTTGGCGGCCAGCGCGGTCATGATGTCGCGGAAGCCGAGCTTGTAGGCCATCAGCCGGCCGGGGATCGGCAGCACATGGAATTGCCGCTCATAACCGCCGATCGAGTTGACCTCGACCACGCCGGGGATGGTGCGCAGCTGCGGCTTGATGATCCAGTCCTGGATGGTGCGCAGCTCCGTCGGCGTGAACTCGGTGCCATCAGGCGACTTCGCGCCGGCCTTGGCCTCGACGGAGTAGACATAGATCTCGCCGAGCCCGGTCGAGATCGGGCCCATCGCGACCTCGGTGCCGGCGGGCAGCTGATCCCTGGCCTGCTGGATGCGCTCGTTGACGAGCTGCCGGGCGAAATAGATGTCGGTGCCGTCCTCGAACACGACCGTGACCTGGCTCAGCCCATAGCGCGAGATGGAGCGCGTATAGTCGAGTTTTGGCAAGCCGCCCATCGCGGTTTCGATCGGGAAGGTGATGCGCTGCTCGGCTTCGAGCGGCGACAGGCCCGGCGCGCGCGTGTTGATCTGCACCTGCACGTTGGTGACATCGGGCACGGCGTCGATCGGCAGGCGGGTGAAGTTCCAGACGCCGAAGGCGCCGGCCGCGAGTGCGAGCAGGACCACCAGCCAGCGCTGGCGGACCGAGAAGGAGAGGAGCGCGTCAATCATGATCGGCGTCTCCCTTGCCCATCTCCGCCTTCACGACGAAGCTGTTCTCGGCGACGTAGCGTTCGCCGGCGGAGAGGCCGGCGCGGATCTCGACGAATTTCGGATCGGAATCGCCAAGCTCGACCGGGCGTGCCTCGATCTTGTCGTTGTCCTCGCGCACGAAGACGATGGTCTTGTTCTCCAGCGTCTGGATCGCGCTCCGGCGCACGGCGACCGCGACATTGCGGGCGGCGAGGACCAGCCGCGCCGTGACGAATAGGCCGGGACGCAGGCGTCCGTCGGGATTTGGCAGCACCACGCGGGCGAGCGCGGTCTGGGTCTCGCTCGACCCGATCGGGGCGAGGTAGGAGATCGTACCCTTGATCTCGCCACGGCCGTCATCAGGATCGATCAGCACCTCGTCGCTGAGGCGGACGCGCTTGAGGTCCTGCCGGTAGATCGAGAGATCGACCCAGATGGTCGAAAGGTCGGCGACGACGAAGGCCGGCTTCTGCTCGGAGGCATATTCGCCGAGCGAGATCTGCCGCTCGATGACGGTGCCGGCGATCGGCGCCCTCAGCTCGTAGACCGTCAGGCTCTGGTTGCTCTCGATGGCGGCGAGCAGGTCGTCCTTGCCGACCTTGTCGCCGATGCGCTTCTGGATCGATTTGGCGAGGCCCGGGAAGCGCGGCGTCACCTGCACCACGGCTTCCTGATTGGCGCGCAGGATGCCGTTGAAGGAGAGCGTGTCGGTCAGCGTGACGCTCGCAGCTTCCGCCAGCGTCACGCCGGCGGCCGCGAGCTTGACGTCGGAGATGCGGATGCGGTCGGCGCCGTGCTCGTCCTGCTCGACATGGTCGTTCGGCTTCTCCGGCTTCTTCTCCGTGGCTTGTTCGTTGGGAGCGACCTTGGCGGGGGCAAGCTGGGAATAGCCGTAGGCGCCGAGTGCCGCGGCAACGATGGCGACAAGGATGGCTGAAGGGGTCTTCATCGCGCGCTCTCCCGGGCCAGCGCAAAGGGATTGCCGACGAGGCCTTCGATGGTGGCAACGCCGGCGTGGAAGTTTTGCAGCGCTTCCTGCTCGCGCAGCCGCGCCTGGGTCACGCTCGCCTGGGCGTCGAGCACTTCGAGCAGGGTGAAGCGGCCCTGGCCGTAGCCCTGCGAGATCGCATCGGCCGCCTCAGTTGCCTTGGGGATTGCGGTCTCGCGCAGCACCGCAAGCTCGCGCAGCGAGCCCTGTAGCGAGTCGTAGGCGCGGCCGGCGACCACGATCAGCGTGTTGCGGTTGGCCTCGCGCTCGGCGCGGGTCTTGGCGAGGCTTTCCTGCGCCGAGAGGATGTTGCCCTGGTTCTGGTCGAACACCGGGATCGGCACCGACACGGTGAGGCGGACTGCGTCGTCATTGGTCTCGTTGAAATGGCGCCAGCCGGCGGCGATCCGCACGTCGGGATAAGGCTTGAGGCGTGCCATCAGCAGTTCGGCGTTCCGCTGCGCATACACCGCGGTCCAGCGCACCAGCTGCGGATTAGCATCGATGGCGGCGACCACCGACTGGAATGTCGGCGGCTTTCCCATGGTGTCGAGACGTCCGGAGACCTCGCCGAACCTTGCCACGGGATCGCCCATCAGCACGGCAAGCTCGCGCCGGGCGCTGGCCAGCGTCCCCTTGAAACGCTCGCGGTCGGCCTTGACCAGGGCGGAGGCGACCTCGGCGCGGCCGGTCTCGGCGGGTGAGGAGGCGCCGGCCTCGACGCGGCGGCGCAACAGCGGCGTCAGCTTGTCGATTGCGCTGATCTGCTCGTCGAGGATCTGGATGCGCCGCTGCGCACCGAGCACGCTGAGGAAGGCGATCGCGGTTTCCGACAGCACCTCCAGCCTGATCGCCTTGCGCTGGATCGAAGCGACTTCGATGCCGGCTGCCCCCGCCGCGATCCGCGCGTCGCGCTTGCCGAACAGCTCAAACGCCTGGCTGATCTGAAGCGTAGTCTCGGCCGATTTGGTGCCCCGATAGATGCCTGACCCGAACGAATTGTCCTGTTCATAGGACAGTTCCGGATTGAGCAGGGCGCCCGCCTGGAGGCGCTGGCCGGTGGCGATGCCGACATCGCGTTCCGCGGCGGTCAGGCGTGGGCTCGCAGCCAGTGCGCGCGAGAGCGCAGCGCGCATCGTGAGCGTCTGGGCGTGAGTGTGCTGCGTCAGCCAGGGGCTGACCAAAATCGCCATCGCGCACGAGAAGCGCGCGGCCGTCCGTCTGCAAGACATGAAGGTGACCTGTGAACAATCGCATCGTGGGCGCACGCGGCGCCCGGCTGATCAGTTCAGGTCAATTGTTTGGGGGGCCGGGAGTCGGTATCGGGCGCAATGCCGATCAGTGCGGGCGCGCGCTGGGCGACCGGTGCGGCTACGATGGCAGCCGCGACGTCCGGCTGCGCCGACTGCGTGACGGCGATCGAGAAACAACCGTGGCAGTGATGGCCGCCGAGCGCCTTGTGATCGCCATGGCCGGAACCGTTGTCGAGGATCGAGGCGATCTCCGAGCCGCCTGAGGGGCTGGTGACATCAATGTCGTGCGCGCCGTGCAGGACGCCAGAGAGCAGGTACATGATTGCCACCAGCACAGCCACAAGCCCGCGCCAGTTGCGCGAGGACCAAAAGCTATGGAGGCGGCGGGTTGTAGTCACGAGGTCACTCAGTTCCCGATCCGCTTCCGGTAGCATGGCGGCTGGAATGGTGTCGACCTGCAATAATGTTACGTGTGGGGAACTCGATGTCGCATAGTGGGCAAACACGAAAAGGCCCCAGCCCGGGGCTGACCGGCTGAGGCCTTTTGTGCTCACAATCTTCATCCGTTGGGACTTGCAGAGACAATTCGGGTCTCAGCAGTTCGTTCCCGCTGCCTGCCAAAGTTAGGAACGTTCTCCGGTCCCCCTCATTAGCGCCCCGGAGCCTTTGAGGAGGATGGGACTATGGACGGACTGATTTATCTGATCGGCCTGATCGTCGTGATCATGGCGATCTTGTCGTTCTTCGGCCTGCGCTAGCGAGAACAGCGATGGCCATCGAAACTCTCATGCAGGACAACGTCATGGAAGGCGGCTTCATCGCCGCCGAAGAACGCCGGAGCATCCAGTGGAGCTCCGTCATCGCCGGCGCTTTTGCGTCCGGCGCAATGTCGTTCATTCTGGTCAGCTTTGGCGTGGCCATCGGCCTCGGTGTCAGCTCGGCCTCGCCGACCTGGCGCGATGCATCGGCGGCGCTCGCGCTGCTGTCGGGATTCTATCTGATCGTCCAGGCGATCATCAGCTTTGGAGTTGGCGGCTACATCGCCGGCCGGACGGCACGACCGGCGCCGGCGCTGGCGACGATCGAGGATGATGGCGAGCGGCGCGACGGGCTTCACGGACTGACGTCCTGGGCGTTGGCGGTGCTGATCGGCGCGACGCTGCTGGCGGTCATCGGCGCGGCGGCGATCGAACGCTCGCCGATGCGAAGCGCAAGTGGCAATGCGAGCTCCGCCGAGCCGCTGCTGAGCTATGAGCTCGACAAGCTGTTCCGTGCCCCGCGGCGGCCGCCCAACACGGATATGCGGGAAGCGCGTGCCGAAGCCGGCCGCATTCTGATGACTACATCGAGCCACAGCGGCATCAGCGTCGATGATCGCGCCTACCTCATTCAGCAGGTTGCTGCGCTGACGGGATTGGGTGCGCCTGACGCCGAGCGGCGTGTCGATGCCTCGATTGTCGACTCCCACGCCGCGATCAACCGCGCTAGGCGGAATTCGGTGATTGTCGCCTTCTCGGTTGCAGCGGCGGCCCTGATCGGCGCCGCCGTGGCTTGGGTTGCGGCCGTTGCCGGCGGGCGGCACCGCGATGGCGAGCCGATGCCGAACTGGATGGCGAGCTCGAACCGCTTCCATCGTGGTCGGCGCGCAATGCCGGTGCCGTAGGAGAAGGCTTACTTCAAGCCTTCTCCTCCCAGATCATCGCGAGATGCACGATGGTCTGCACGGCCTTCTCCATGTCCTGCCGGCTGACCCATTCGAGCCGCGAGTGAAATGCGTGCTCGCCGGCGAAGATGTTGGGGCAGGGCAGGCCCATGAACGAGAGCCGCGAGCCATCGGTGCCGCCGCGGATCGCGGTGCGCATCGGACGCAGTCCCGCGCGGCGGATCGCCTCGATGGCGTATTCAAGGATGTGCGGGTGACGGTCGATCACCTGCTTCATGTTGCGGTATTGCTCGCGGACCTCGAACTTGTAGGTCGAGCGCGGATACTCCTTCATCACGTCCTTGACGATCCCCTCGAGCAGGACCTCCTTCTCCTTCAGCCCTTCCTCGGTGAAGTCGCGCACGATGAAGGACAGGGTCGCCTGCTCCAGCGCGCCCTCGATGCCGACGGGGTGCAGGAAGCCCTGCTTGCCCGCGGTCGTCTCCGGCGAGCAGCCCTCCTTGGGCAGCCGCTCGACGATGGCCGCCGCGATCTTGATCGCGTGCTCCATCTTGCCCTTGGCATAGCCGGGATGGGCGCTGACGCCGGTGATGGTGATGGTGGCGCCGTCGGCCGAGAAGGTCTCGTCCTCGACCGAGCCCGCGGTCTCGCCGTCCATGGTGTAGCCGAAATCGGCCCCTAACTTCTTGATGTCGACATTGTCGACGCCGCGGCCGATCTCCTCGTCCGGCGTGAACAGGATCTTGATGGTGCCGTGCTTCACATCGGGATTGTTGATGAAGAAATGCGCGGCATCCATGATCTCGGCGACGCCGGCCTTGTTGTCGGCACCCAACAGCGTGGTGCCGTCGGTGGTGATGATGTCGTTGCCGATCTGGTGCTTCAGCGCGGGATGTTCAGCGAAGCGGATCACCTGGTTGGGATCGGCCGGCAGGGTGATGTCGCCGCCACGATAGTTCTTGACGACCTGCGGCTTGACGTCCTTGCCGGTGACGTCGGGCGAGGTGTCCATGTGCGAGCAGAAGCAGATGACCGGCACCTTCTTAGGTGTGTTGGCCGGGATCGTTCCATAGACATAACCGTAATCGTCGAGATGGGCATCCGCGACGCCCATGGCTTTCAGCTCGGTCACGAGCACGCGGCCGAGATCCTTCTGCTTCTCGGTCGATGGCGAGGCCGGGGAATTCGGATCGGACTGGGTGTCGATGGTGACGTAGCGCAGGAAGCGCTCGGTCACGGTATGCGCGAAGGTCAGGGACATTTCTGGTCAAACCGCCGGGTCTTTGGGGAGAGGTGGGCAGTATATCAGGAAAGCAGGCCGGGTTGCGGCGAGACCGATGCGGATTCAGGCTTAACGAAAGGTAGCGTCAGATCGCCTCTTTCAGTTCCTTGACCGGGCGGAAGGCGACCTTCTTGCTGGCCTTGATGTGGATTGCCTCGCCCGTGGCAGGATTGCGACCGGTGCGGGCGGCGCGCTTGCGGACCTGAAGAATGCCGAGCCCGACGATGCGGACGCGATCGCCCTTCTTGAGGTGCTTGGTGATCAAGTCGACCATGTCGGTCAGGACGGCCTCGGCGTGCTTCTTCGAAAGATCCTGGCTTTCCGCGATGTTGGCGGCGAGGTGCTTGAGCGTGATCGTGGCTGGAGCAGCAGCTTTCTTCGCCATGTCTGGCCTCCTCGGGTGTCGCGCGGAAGCCTGCCGGGGCTTCCCAAACTGCCAAGTTCCCGCAGGCCTAGACGATTCGGGATGGGACTGACTATGCCGGCCGTCCGGCGGCGGGATTTTCGCGTGGTTTCTCAAGCAAATCCGGCCGTTTCCGCTGGCCCCACGCGAGCTCAGCCGTAATATCCGACGCAGGCGTCGTCGATCGGCCGGAGGATTCTACTGCTAAGTCTTTGAAGATATTGCCAAAAATGGCGCGAGAGACGGGGCTCGAACCCGCGACCTCCGGCGTGACAGGCCGGCGCTCTAACCAACTGAGCTACTCCCGCGTGACGCGTATGTGTCCGCGCGGAACGAGGGGGGACTTAAAGGGGGGACATGGTGAAGTCAAGGACGTTGCGCGCACGTGGCGCAAACGCCTGTTGGCGCAGGGCGGGACCGTATCGCTACGGCCCGGACGCCTGCCGCGGGGCGCCGAATCAATCAATGGTGTTACAAGCTCCACAGGCAATTTCCGGGGACAATTGGCTTGACCGTCGGCTCGCGCGCCTTCCAGAACGCAAGGCTCCAGAAGAAATTCAAGAAGGACGCAGATGCCGCGCTGGCGGTGGCCCATCAGGCCTTTGCCAATGGACGGCTCGCCGACGTCGAGACGCTGTGCCGGCGGATCCTCGAGGTGCTTCCCGACCATTTCGATACGCTGCATCTGCTCGGGGTCTGCCTCAGCAACGATCGGAAGCGGCTGGAGGAGGCCGAGCAGGTCCTGCGCGCCGCGATCGCGGTCAGCCCGCGTGCGGCCAACGTCTATTGCGACCTCGGCACGGTGCTGTTCGATCTCAAGCGCTATGAGGACGCGCGGGCCTGTCAGGAGAAGGGAATCGCGCTCAATCCGAACTTCCCGATGGCCCTCACCAATCTCGGCAATACGCTGATGCATCTGGCGCTGCCGCTGGAGGCGCTCGAACTGCATGAGCGTGCCATCCGCTTGAAGCCCGACTATGCCGACGCTTATTGCAATCGCGGCATGGTCGAGCTGCGGATCGGGAATTTCGAGCAGGCGGCGCAAAGCTTCGAGCGCGCGCTCGCGTTCCAGCCGAAGCACCAGGAGGCGATGGCCGGCCGCGGCATCGCGTTGTTGGAACTGAGGAGCTACAGCGCTGCCGAAATGGCCTTGAACGCGGCCCTTGCGCTCAAGCCGGCCAATGCGAAGGTCCTCGCACATCGCGGGCGGCTTCATCTCCAGCTACGGCACCTCGATCAGGCCAATGCGGATGTTGACGCGGCGCTTGCGCTGATGCCGACGCTCGAACTGGCTTTGCGAACCAAGGCCGCCGTCAGCCTGATGCTGCACAACGCAACCCAGGCGATGGCGGCCAGCAAGAAGCTGCTCGAGCTCAATCCAAAGTCCATGATCGCCATCAACCTGATGGGGGCGTGTTTTGCGAGCCATGGCGACATCGAGACGGCCATCGAGCATTACGACCGGGCACTCGAGATCTATCCGGCTTACAGTGATGCGATCACCAACAAGATATTTGCCCTGGATTTCCTGCCGGGCGCGGACTTCGCAATGCTGCAGGATGCGCGCAAATCCTGGTGGGATGCGATCGGCTCGGTGCATGCGCGGCGAAGCCTCGCGCCACGGCAACGCGATCCGGAGAGGCGGCTGGTGGTGGGTTATGTCTCCGGCGACTTTCGGCGGCATTCGGCAGCCTTCATCTTCATGCCGGTGCTGCGCCACCGCGATCGCGCCGATTTCGAGATCGTCTGTTATTCCAACTCGCCGCTTCAGGATGAGATGACCGACGAGTTTCGCTCGTTCGCGGATCGCTGGGTGGACGCGGTGTCGTTGACGGACGACGAGTTGGCCGATCGCATCGAGGCCGATCGGGTCGATATTCTCGTCGACCTCTCCGGGCATTCGTCCGGCAATCGCCTGGGGGCTTTTGCACGCAAGCCCGCGCCGATCCAGGTGTCCGCCTGGGGCGCGCCGACCGGCACGGGTCTGAAGACCATGGACTATGTCTTTGCGGACCCGGTCGCGATTCCCGAGGCGGCGCGGCCCGAGTTCGCCGAAAAGATCCACGATTTGCCATGCATGCTGACGATGTCGGAGCCCGCGCCGGGCTTGTACCGGCCGGATTTGCCGATGCTGCGCAACGGCTATGTCACCTTCGGCAGCTTCAACCGGATCGACAAGATCTCCAAGGAGGTGCTGCCGGCGTGGTCGAGGCTGCTGCGTGAGCTGCCGGGATCGAAGCTCGTCATCAAGCACCGTGCGCTCGATGACACGGGCCTCCGCGACAGCCTGATCGCCCGCTTTGGCGAACATGGGGTCAGCCCGGAGAGCGTGGTCTGCCTGGGGGCGAGTGGGCGCGACGAGCACCTCGCCGAATATGCCCGGATCGACATCTCGCTCGATCCGTTCCCGCAGAACGGCGGCGCCGGCACCTGGGAATCCCTTCACATGGGCGTGCCCGTGATCGCCAAGCTCGGCCAGACGACTTCGGGGCGGGCTGCGGGCGGCATCCTCCGGGCGATCGGCCTCGACGACTGGGTGGCGGAGGATGACGAAACCTACATCGCCATCGCCAAGCGGTTTGCCGGGGACCCGGCTGCGCTGGCCACGCTGCGGCAGGAGCTGCCGGCCCGGATCGCGGCCTCCGCGGCGGGCAATGGTGCGACCTACACCCGCTACGTGGAGGCGGCCTACCGCCAGTTCTGGCGGGAGTATTGCGCGGCTCAAGCCCATTGATTCAATAGCTTGGCCTGAACTCTTGAGGCTCTACCAAATGCAAAAGGCCGCCCCAGGGCGGCCATTTCGTCTCAAACCGGATCGCATTTCCGCAATTAGCGGATCTCAGAGGTTCCCGAGCTTGTGATCACCACCGGCTTGCCGGCCTTGATCACGTGGGTGGACTGCGCGGTCTGGCTGTAATCAGCGTTGGTGCGGGCTGCGATCCCGAAGGCGGCGACTGCGATGCCGGCCACCAGCGCCACCACCACGATCTTCAGGTGGGTACCCCGATCTGCAGAGTGAATTGAGTGGTTCATCGAAAGCCTCCCGACGGGCTTTGGCGCCGTCTGTAGGCTCGTGTCTTAAGGAGCATCTGTTTCCGGATCGTTTCGCGGGTTCCGCAAAATGGTTTCATCGGCCCATTTGACCGGTTTCGCGGCGAAAGTCGGGCACGGTCTTACCTGGCGCGTAATCGCGGGCGACCGATCCCGTCGTCATGATCGCTTCCATCGGCCGCGCACGATCCGGGGAGAAGCACCATGAACCGTCGAAAAATCCTCGAAGCCACGTTGCTGGGAACCGCCATGGCGGCGTCGTCGGGCGTGAGCGCGCCGGCGGCAGCGGCCGAGCCGGCTGCGCGAGCGCCCGATGTGACGGCCAGGGATGGCACAAAGCTGTTCGTGCAGGACTGGGGAAGCGGAAAGCCGGTGCTGCTGCTGTCGGCGTGGACCTTCGACGCCAGCACCTGGGGGAGCCAGATTGCGGCGCTTACCGCAAAAGGCTTCCGCTGTGTTGCGCCCGACAGGCGGGGGCACGGCCGGTCCGAAATGCCGTCGTCGGGCTATGATCTGGACACGCTGACCGATGACGTCGCCGCCGTGATCGAGGCGCGCGACCTGCGCGATGTGACGCTGGTCGGCTTCTCGATGGGGACGGTCGAGGCGGTGAACTATCTCGGCCGATACGGATCGGACCGGATCGCCAGGCTGGTGCTGGTCGCGCCGACGACACCGTTCCTGGTCAAGACCGAGGACAATCCGGATGCGGTGCCGAAGGCCATGATCGAGGCCGACAACGCAGCCGTCGCGCGCGACTTTGCGAAATGGATTGCGGCGAACGAGGCGCCGTTCTTTGCATCGGACACGCCCGAGATCACGCGGACCTGGATCCGCGAGATGATGCTGAGCGTGGCGCTGCCGGTGGCGCTGGCCTGCCGCAAGACCATCTCGTTCGCCGATCTGCGCGCCGCCGCCGCCAGGATTGATCGCCCGACGCTGATCCTTCACGGCGACAAGGATGCCAGCGCGCCGCTGCCATTGACGGGCGCCAAGACCGCAAAGCTGATCAAGGGCAGCAAGCTGATCGTCTACGAAGGCGCGCCGCATCCGCTGCCGCTGACCCACAGCGAACGGCTGATTGCGGACATGCTCGCCTTCATGAGCGCTTGAGCGGGCTCAGTTCGCCCGCTTGATGTCGGTGCGGATGGTCCTCGCCGCCCAGACGAACAGCAGGGCGCCGAGCGTGGTCGTGATCGCGGCCGAGAGCAGCGAATAGCGCACGGCGTCCGCGCCATAGCTGCCCTTCAGCGCGTCGTTGACCACGCCGACGGCGAGGGGGCCGACGCCCTGGCCGAAGCAGGTCGCGGTGAGCGCGATCAGGGCGGAGGCGAGTGCGCGCATGCTGGGCTTCGCCACCGTCTGCGCGATCGCGAAGATCGGCCCGAGGTGGAAGCCGACCAGGAACGAGGTCATAGCCAGCATCGCGACCATCATGGCAAAATCCTGCGTCAGCATGCACAGCGCGAAGACGGGGCCGGCCAGCCCCGATGTGATCGCCGGCGCCCAGAGCTTCCAGCGGTCATCGCGGCGGCTGATTTGCGCCACCACGAAACCGCCGAGCAGGGTGCCGGCCATGCCGGCGAGGCCCTTGAAGGTGCCGGCATAGGTGCCGATCTCGGCGCTCGACAGATGGTGCACGCGCGCGAGGAAGGGCGGGATCCAGGCTGCGGTGGCATAGTTGGTATAAGTGGTCAGGCAGAAGCCGATCAGCACGATGACAAAACTTTGCTGCGAGGCCAGGAAGCGCAGCGTCGGCCCGAGCGGCTCGGGTACGAAGTTTTCCTGCATCGCGCCGCGCTTCGGCTCGGAGATCGTCAGCCACAGGATCAGCGCGAGCAGGATGCCCGGCAGGCCCGCGACATAGAAGGCCATGCGCCAGCCATAGTGCTGGTTGACATAGCCGCCAACGAAATAGCCGAGAAAGACGCCGAGATAGGTGCCGATGGCATAGATGCCGAGCGCGCGCGGACGCTCGTTCTTGGCAAAGAGATCGGCGACGATCGACTGCGAGGCCGGAGAGCCCGCGGATTCGCCGATGCCGACGCCGATCCTGGCAAACGCCAGTGCGGTGACGCTCGCGGCCATGCCGCACAGTGCGGTCATCGCGCTCCAGAACGCGAACGCCAGGGCTACGATGTTGCGGCGGTTGAGCCTGTCGGCGACGCGCGCGATGGGAATGCCGAGCAGGGAGTAGAACAGCGCGAAGCCGAACCCCGCGAGCAGGCCCATCATGGTGTCGCTGAGCTGGAACTCCTTCTTGATCGGCTCGATCAGGACGTTGAAGATCGTGCGGTCGAGGAAGTTCAGCGCGTAGATGATGGTGAGCAGGCCCAGCACGTAATAGCGCCGCGCCGCGGGCTTTGCGGCAGCGGCCGCTTGCGCCGACATTTGTGACGTCACATCGACCATCGCTTCCCCCAAATTGTCTTTGTTATCGTTGTCGGTCCAGCCCGGAGCGAAGCCGGCAGCCCTAAAGCGTTTTCGAGCGAAGTGGATACCGGTTCGCGTAAGGAAAACGCGTTAAGACAAGGAGCTGGAGTCGCGTTCCGATTCTATCGGAATGGGGCTCTAGCCTTCGCGGATGTAATTCCCCGCTTCGAATGCGACCGGGGGCGCGCTTGTGTCGAACGAGACGCCGATCGGGTCGCGGCCGGCGGCGAGTGCCTCGAGCTGGTCGCTCAGCATGCGCCGGATCAACAGGATGCCGCGATCGCTCTGGCCGAAATGCTCCTCGGAGTGAACCGTCACCCCGCCCTGGCCGACCTGGGCCTCATAGTCGCCCGGAAATTTCTGGTGCTCCTCCTCGGTCATGTCCCACCAGAATTTGCCGTTGAACTTCGAGCGCATGCGGCTGATCTCGCCAGGCGTCTTGACGCGGCCGGCGACGTAGATGCGGAACGAGGTGTCGTCGATCGGAAGAACCCAGCCGAGCGACTCGACGCGCGCGAACTGGGCGACGCGCGGGTTCGGCACCACGCGCAGCGTCGGCAGCGCCGCCTCGCTGACGCGATAGAACACCTTGCCGTCGTCCTGCTTGCGCTCCGAACGCACGAGGACGCCGCGCGGCGACTTCTCGAACTTCACCTCCGGAATCGAGGCCATCATGTTGGTGAATTGCGGACCCGAGAACGAGCCGTGCAGCACCGGCACGTGGTAGGGATCGACCACGTTCTCGAAATGCTGGAGCCAGTTGCAGGGGATTATGGCGGGACCGCCGCCGCCGATCGAGGAATCGTCGGCTTCGACCAGCTCGCCGTCGTCCATATTTTCCAGGCATTCGTAGGCGGGCAGCACCGGGCGTTTCTCGGCCGGGCCCATATAGGCGAAGATCAGGCCGTAGCGTTCTTCGACGGGGTACCAGGGCTGGCGCACTTTGTCCTTGAACTGGCCGCCGTCGGGCTCGCAGGGCTGCTCCAGGCAATGGCCTTCAGCGTCGAATTTCCAGCCGTGATAGCAGCAGCGGATGCCGTCTTCCTCGACCTTGCCATAGTAGAGCGTGGTGCCGCGGTGACAGCAGCGGGCGTGCAACAGGCCGGCCCGGCCATGCTTGTCGCGGAACAGCACCAGATCCTCGCCCAGGGCGCGAACCTTCTTCGGTGTGTCGGTGGCGTCGCTGGTGAGCCCGACCGGATGCCAGTAGCGGCGGAGCAACTCGCCCATTGGCGTGCCGCGCGTCACCGAGGTCAGCTCGCTGCGGGTGTGCGCCGGCTTCATCGCATAGGCCGTGCCGAGATCGCGATCCCGCTGGGTGATGGTCATGCTGATCCTCCCGCTGTCGGCCGTGACGGCCGGGCTTTTGTTGTCTTGCCCTCAGTGAAAAATAATTCGATGACAATGTCAACGATCTTCTAAATGCCTCTTAGTCGCATTTGACCGGGACGGCGCAGCCGGGGCGCGGACTTGGCAGGCCCCGGCTTTCTTGGCAGAGGTGGATCATGAGCCAGACCGAGAGCAGGGGCGGGTCGACGTCGCCCGAAGCGGACGAGAGTGATCCGCCGGCGCCGATCACCGTGATGCTGTCGTCACGGCTGATGGTGCTGGCCAATTTGCTCAAGCGCGGTGCCATTCTGCGCTACAAGCGTCTCACCGGATTGTCCTCGGTCGAGTTCGGTCTCGTCGCATCGCTCGGCCGCCGGCCGCCGATGAGCGTGGCGCGGCTAGCCGAGGCGGTCGGTCAGGACAAGGGACAGATCAGCCGCGCGCTGGCCAATCTGTTGTCGCGCAAGCTGATCGCGAAATCGGCAAATCCGAAAGACAGCCGCGAGGTTCTGATCTCGCTGACCGCCGCGGGGCTGGCGGCGCATGATGCGATTGTCGAAGGCGCGCAGGAGCGCAATCAGCGCCTGCTTGCACATCTGAGCGAAGCCGAGTTCGAAATGTTGTTCCAGCATGTCGATCGCCTCACGGCGATCGCCGCCGAGATGCTCGAGATCGAGAAGAACACGCGCTGATCGCCCGGACATCTCCGAGCGCGCTGGAGCGCTTCTAAGAGTCTCTCTAAGAGTCCTTCTAAGAGCCTTTCAATTAGGGATATCGCGCGCGCTCCCCTAAGCGTCACCCCATCGCATGCCGTCCGGGGACAGGCGGCATGATGCATCGGATGCACATTGGGGTGGCGTGTTGAACAGTCTTGGAATGCTGCGGTCGGCCGTGTTGGCGACCGCGTCCGCTTGGGTCTTGATGCCGCAGGCATCGCTTGCACAATCGCCATCGCAAGGTGGCGCGCAGAGCCTGCCGCCGGTGAACGTGGCGGCACCTGAACCGCGCCGCCGCGCAGCCGCACCTGTGCGGCGCCGCGCGGAGAGCCAGCTACAGGCAGCGAACAGCCGCAAACCGCAGCCGCAACGCAATGTCGGCGTCGTCGAGAATCCGCGTGGTCCGGTGCGTGGCTATGTCGCTGGTCGCAGCTCGTCGGGCACCAAGATCAACACGCCGATCATGGAGACGCCGCAGGCGGTGTCGGTGATCGGCGCCGAGCAGATTCGCGATCAGAAGCCAGCCAAGTTTGACGAGATATTGCGTTATTCGGCTGGCGTCCGCGCTGGAACGTTTGGTGCAGATACGCGTAACGACTGGTTCCTGATCCGTGGCTTCAAATCGGACGATGTCGGCCTCTTCCTCGACGGCATGCAGCTGTTCTACACGTCCTACGCGAGCTGGAAGCTCCAGCCGTTCAATCTGGAGCGTGTGGACATCCTGCGCGGCCCGTCCGCGGTGTTGTACGGTGGGTCGAGCCAGGGCGGCATCGTCAATGCGATTTCAAAGATGCCGCCGTCCGAGCCGATCCGCTATGTCGAGACCGGCGTCAACAATTTCGGCAACGCCTACGTGGCGTTCGATTTCGGCGGGCCGGTGGCGACCTCGACCGAGCAGGGCAAGTTGCTCTACCGCATCGTCGGCCAGGTCCAGAACGGCGGCACCCAGGTCGACTTCACGCCCGACAACAACTACTTCATCGCGCCGTCCGTCACCTGGAAACCCGACGTGGACACGTCGTTCACGGTTCTCGCGTCGGCTTCCAAGCAGGATACACGCGGCATCGCCTTCTTGCCTTATGTCGGCACGGTGGTCGACGCGCCCTGGGGCAGGATACCGACCAGCCGTTTCATCGGCGATCCCAGCGTCGACAGCTTCAAGCGCCAGCAGGAGATGGTCGGCTATCAGTTCGAGCGCAATCTGTCCGACGACGTCACGTTCCGCCAGAACGCCCGCTTTGCGCATGTCGACGTGACCTATTCGACGCTGTTTGGGCTTGGCTATGCGACGACGGCGGCTGCCGCCACTCTCGCGCGCGGCAATTTCTTCACCAGCGGCGTCGCCAATCAGGCCAATCTCGATAATCAGCTCGAATATCGCTTTGCAACCGGTCCACTCCAGCACACCGCGTTGTTCGGCATCGACCTCAAGCACTACACGATCGACGACTACCAGGGATTTGGTGCCGCGACGTCGCTCAACCTGCTCAATCCCGTGTATGCGCCGACGGCGACCTTCAGCGGCGCGCCGTATCAGAATGCGACGCTGACGCAGAAACAGGCCGGGGTCTATGTGCAGGACCAGATCAAGCTCGATCGATTCACGCTCGTGTTGTCCGGCCGCAACGATTGGGTCAATACCTACAACGACAACCACATCGGCTCGAGCCTGGGTCGTGACGACAGCGCATTCTCCGGCCGTGCTGGCCTGATCTACAATTTCGACGTCGGCCTGGCGCCCTACGTTTCCTACGCGACGAGCTTCAATCCGATCATCGGAACCAATTTCACGCTGACCCCGCCCCAACTTTATCTGCCGGAAACCGCCAAGCAGGCGGAAGTGGGCGTGAAATATCAGCCGCTCGGCTTCGATGGTCACTTCGGAATCGCGCTGTTCGATCTGAAGCGGGAAAATATGCTCACGACCAATCCAAGCAATGCGCTGCTGTCGGTGCAGACCGGCGAAGTGACTTCGCGCGGCATCGAGCTCGAGGCCGTGGCGAACGTCATGCCTGGTCTGAAGGTGATCGCGTCACATACCGTCTATGACATCTTCGTCAGCAAGGACCTGAATTCGGCACTGATTGGCAAGGTGCCGACCAATACGCCAAGCCAGCTCACATCGGGCTGGGCCGACTATACCATTCAGTCCGGCCCGTTGACCGGCCTCGGCTTTGGCGGTGGCATTCGCTATGTCGGCAAATCCTACGCCGATAATGTGAACACGTTGGTCGTGCCGTCTTATGTGTTGGGCGACGCGGCCATTCACTACGAGCGGCAGGGATGGCGATACGCGCTCAACGTCGCCAACATCACGGATAAGATCTACGTGGGAAGCTGTTCCTCTCCAACGGCCTGCTTCTACGGAGATCGCCGCCGGGTCACGGCCAGCGCGTCCTACAAGTGGTGATGGCGGGCAAGGGGAGGGGGCTGTGAGGGCGCGCACGGTCAGGCTCTGGTCCGTGGTCCACACCTGGACAAGCCTGGTCTCGACCTTGTTCCTGCTGTTGCTCTGCCTGACCGGCTTGCCGTTGATCTTCCATCACGAGATCGATGAGCTCCTGGGCTACGCCCCCCAGCCCGAAGCTTATGCGAGCGCGGCCCGCGCGACGCCCCAAGTCGTCGCCGACGCCGCGCTCGCCGCGGATCCCGGCAGGGTCCTGCAATATGTTTCCTGGGACAAGGACGAGCCCGGGATCGTGACAGCTTTCACCAACAGCGCCCCTGACGGTGCGGCCGACAACGCGACCGTCCGGGCCTTCGACGCCGTTTCCGCCAAGCTGCTCGGGCCGGTCGGCGTCGGGCCGATGCTGATCGTGCTCAAGCTGCACACCGACATGTTCGCGGGCCAGGCCGGAAAGCTGTTCCTCGGCGCGATGGGGTTGTTGTTTGCGACTGCCATCGTCTCCGGCGTGGTGCTGTACTGGCCGTTCACCCGCCGCCTGCGCTTTGCCACCATTCGTGACACCGCCTCGCGCCGCGTCCGCTGGCTCGACTGGCACAATCTGATCGGTGTGGTGACGGTGGCCTGGGCGCTGGTGGTGGGCTTGACCGGCGTCGTCAATACCTGGGCCGAGCTGATGCTGAACCAGTGGAAGGCGACCGAGCTCACCAGCATGGTCGCGCCCTATGCCGGCAAGCCGTCGCCTGTGCATCTCGCCTCGCTCGACGACGTGGTTGCTCGCGCCAGGCAGGCGGCTCCTGGCATGGACATCGCCTTCGTCGCGTTTCCGG
Source organism: Bradyrhizobium sp. T-1 (assembly GCF_053592855.1). Lineage (NCBI taxonomy): Bacteria > Pseudomonadati > Pseudomonadota > Alphaproteobacteria > Hyphomicrobiales > Nitrobacteraceae > Bradyrhizobium > Bradyrhizobium sp. T-1. The sequence goes on from NZ_CM132115.1 coordinate 3,868,386, forward strand.
GGACGCCGTTCACGTCCTCGCATCATTTTGCAGCTTTCATGCGCGGCGACACCGCGCTGACGGCGCGGCTGCTCAAACCGGTGCTGCTCGACGGCGCGACAGGGGAGGTTGCCGATACCAGGGCGCTGCCGCTCTATCTCCAGGCGCTCCTGATCTCGCAGCCGCTGCATTTCGGCGATTATGGCGGCATGCCGCTCAAGCTGATCTGGGCGGCGCTCGACGGGCTCACCATCGTCGTGATCGGCAGCGGCCTCTATCTCTGGCTGGCACGGCGGCGGAGGCGGGCGCCGGTCCGCACCGACGCATTCGCCAGACGAGCCCCGGTCCCGTCGTGATGCATGGCTCCTCCGACCGCGCGCGCCTGTGGATACGTGTCTTTGCTGCACCTATCCTGCTCGCGGCCGCGACCATGACCGGTCTGCTCGCCGCGTTGCTCTGGGGAACGGCCGGCCAGTATGTCGCCTGGGTGACAGTCGGGGCCCCGGTCGCGGTCGTAGCCCGGGTTTGGGTGCGGCGCCGCAGTCAAAAAATCGGGCCAAATTCGCCGACGATAAGCGGCAAATAGCGCCCGCGGCCTGGGCGCCGCAATCTCAGAGCTGCTGCCCCGCAAAACCGTGGCCACCCTTGTCGCGTCAGGCGATCTGCTTCATACCAGCCGCGGGGTGATTCCGGGATTTCCACCGGTCTGGAAGCAGCAAAGGGCCTGAAAAGAGCGTGTCTTGCGCCCATTGGTGCACTGCGCTAAGGCTCAGAATAATTCCAAATCGGACGAATCCGTGGCTGTCCCGAGGCTGCGGGAAAAAGGGCTCGTCAATGAGCGGCATTCTACAGAACTATCTTCCACTCGTCGTGTTCATAGGGGTAGCTGCGATCATCGGCCTGGTGCTGCTGATTGCGCCCTTCATCGTGGCGTTCCAGCAGCCCGATCCGGAAAAGCTGTCGGCGTATGAGTGCGGTTTCAACGCCTTCGACGACGCCCGCATGAAATTCGACGTCCGCTTCTACCTGGTCGCCATCCTCTTCATCATCTTCGACCTCGAGGTGGCGTTCCTGTTTCCCTGGGCGGTGGCGTTCGGCAAGCTCGGCGCGACCGGCTTCTGGTCCATGCTGGTGTTCCTTGCCGTGCTGACGGTGGGCTTCGCCTATGAATGGAAGAAAGGGGCACTCGAATGGGATTGAACCCTGCAACGTCCGCCGGTCCGGCCATCGCGCCGGCCCCCAAGGGCATCCTGGATCCGTCGACCGGCAAGCCGGTCGGGGCCAATGATCCGTTCTTCCTCGAAGTCAATCACGAGCTGTCCGACAAGGGCTTCTTCGTGGCTGCGACCGACGACCTCATTACCTGGGCCCGTACCGGTTCCTTGATGTGGATGACCTTCGGTCTCGCCTGCTGCGCGGTCGAGATGATGCAAGTGTCGATGCCGCGCTACGACGTCGAGCGCTTCGGCTTCGCGCCGCGCGCCTCGCCGCGCCAGTCCGACGTGATGATCGTCGCAGGCACGCTGACCAACAAGATGGCGCCCGCGCTGCGCAAGGTCTACGACCAGATGCCTGAGCCGCGCTATGTCATCTCCATGGGCTCCTGCGCCAATGGCGGCGGCTACTATCACTATTCCTACTCGGTCGTACGCGGTTGCGACCGCATCGTGCCGATCGACATCTACGTGCCGGGCTGCCCGCCCACGGCGGAAGCGCTGCTCTACGGCGTGCTGCTGCTGCAGAAGAAGATCCGCCGCACCGGCACCATCGAACGCTAAGGTTTTACGTCATGGACGACGCCAAGCTCGACGCCCTGGGGCAGACGATCGTGAGCGCGCTTCCGGGCGCTGCCATCGGTCATTCGGTGGCCTTCAACCAACTTACGGTTGATGTCGAAGCCAGCAAGATCGTCGAGGTGGTCAAGTACCTCCGCGATGATCCGAGCTGCCGTTTCGTCAACTTCACCGACATTACGGCGGCCGACTATCCGTCGCGCGAAAAGCGCTTCGACGTGATCTATCACTTTCTGTCACCGACCCTGAACACCCGCATCCGCCTCAAGGCCCAGGCCGATGAGACCACGCAGGTACCGTCGCTGATCGAGGTGTTCCCCGGCGCCGACTGGTTCGAGCGCGAGGCTTACGACCTCTACGGCGTGTTCTTCGTCGGCCACCCCGACATGCGCCGCATCCTCACCGATTACGGTTTCGAGGGGCATCCGCTGCGCAAGGACTTTCCGACCACCGGCTTCCTCGAGGTCCGCTACGACGACCAGGAGAAGCGCGTGGTGTACGAGCCTGTCCGGCTCAACCAGGAATTCCGCAAGTTCGACTTTTTGTCGCCGTGGGAAGGGGCCGACTATCCGGTCCTTCCGGGTGATGAAAAAGCGGGACCGAAGGCCTGATCATGAACGAGCAACCTGAACAGCTTCGCAACTTCACCATCAATTTTGGACCGCAGCATCCTGCTGCCCACGGTGTGTTGCGTCTTGTGCTTGAATTGGACGGCGAAGTCGTCGCCCGCGTCGATCCCCATATCGGCCTGCTTCACCGCGGCACCGAAAAGCTGATCGAGCAGAAGACCTATCTGCAGGCGATCCCTTATTTCGACCGGCTCGACTATGTCGCGCCGATGAACCAGGAGCACGCCTTCTGCCTCGCCGCCGAGAAGCTGCTCGGCATCGAGGTGCCGCGCCGCGGCCAGTTGATCCGCGTGCTCTATTGCGAGATCGGCCGCATCCTGTCGCACCTGCTCAACGTCACCACGCAGGCGATGGACGTCGGCGCGCTGACCCCGCCGCTGTGGGGTTTCGAAGAGCGCGAGAAGCTGATGGTATTCTACGAGCGCGCCTCCGGCAGCCGCATGCATGCAGCCTTCTTCCGCGTCGGCGGCGTGCATCAGGACCTTCCGCAGAAGCTGGTCGACGACATCGAGGCCTGGTGTGATCCGTTCCTGAAAGTCGTGGACGACCTTGACCGGCTGCTCACCGCCAACCGCATCTTCAAGCAGCGCAACGTCGACATCGGCGTGGTGCCGCTGAAGGAAGCCTGGGAGTGGGGCTTCTCGGGCGTGATGGTGCGCGGTTCGGGCGCCGCCTGGGACCTGCGCAAGTCGCAGCCCTATGAATGCTACGCCGAGATGGATTTCGACATTCCGATCGGCAAGAACGGCGACTGCTACGACCGCTACCTGATCCGCATGGAAGAGATGCGCCAGTCCGTGCGCATCATGAAGCAGTGCATCCAGAAGCTGAATGCAGCCGACGGGAAGGGCCCCGTCGTCGTCGAGGACAACAAGGTTGCGCCGCCGCGCCGTGGCGAGATGAAGCGCTCGATGGAAGCGCTGATCCATCACTTCAAGCTCTACACCGAAGGCGTTCACGTGCCGGAAGGCGAGGTCTACGCCGCGGTCGAGGCGCCCAAGGGTGAGTTCGGCGTCTATCTGATCTCCGACGGCAGCAACAAGCCCTACAAGTGCAAGATCCGCGCGCCGGGCTTTGCCCATCTTCAGGCGATGGACCACATCTGCCGCGGCCATCTGCTCGCCGACGTCTCGGCCATTCTCGGCTCGCTCGACATCGTGTTCGGAGAGGTCGATCGGTGATGGCGCAGGCGCCAATCCAGTTTGACCGTGCCTCGGGGGCCCTGGAAGGGGCCAACCTGTGGGAGCGGACGGCTGCCTTGGCGCTGGTGACGGGATCGAAGATCTCGTCGCACTTCTCGCATATGGGCTACATCGCCTGCGCGAACTTGCTGCGGAAAACGCTGCCCGAGCGCAACATCGCGATCAAGCTCAACCCGGATGCCGTGTTCGAATTCCCGTACGGCGACGGCTATTGGAGCAAGCTGCTCAACCGCTCCTATTGCTACGAGGACGAGCTGGAGCTGCTGTTCGCCGATAGCATCGACGTCGACTACACGCTGCTCGATTGCGGCGCCAATTACGGCTACTGGTCGGTGCTGGTGTCGAGCAAGCCGTTCGGTTCGCACAAGGCGATCGCGATCGAGCCGTCGGGCCAGAACTATCCGAAGCTCGCCAACAATGCGCGCGTCAACGGTGGCCGCTTCGAGACCATGAAATGCGCGATCGGCGCTGCCCGCGGCACCGCGCGTCTGTCAGGCACCAAGCATGAGGCCTTCAGCATCGCCGGCGCTCCGTCGGATGGCGGCGAGGAAGTGCCGGTGCTGGCGCTCGACAATCTGATCGACGACGGCAAGGTCGCAGGCACCGGCAAGTACCTGATCAAGCTCGACGTCGAGGGCGTCGAGATCGAGGCGATCAAGGGCGGCGCCCGGCTGCTGCAGACCGACAGCGTCATCATGTGCGAGGAGCACGGCAGCGACCGCACGCACGCGGTGTCGCGCTACATCCTTGAACAGACCCCGTTGAAGCTGATCGTGCTCGATCCGCGCACCAACCGGCTGGAGACCGTGACCGAGCTGTCGATCCTCGACCGCATCAAGGTCTCGACCCATGTCGGCTACAACGTTTTCGGCACCGCAAGCGCATTCTGGCAGGACAGGATCAATGCCCTGAATGCCAAAACCGCGCGCCGTATGCAGTGAGAGATAACACATGTCCGTTCGCCGATTAGCCCCGAAGGAAGTCCAGCCCGCGAGCTTTGCGTTCACGGAGGAGAACCTCGCATTCGCGAAGCAGCAGATCGCGAAATATCCGGCCGGACGCCAGGCCTCGGCTGTCATCGCCATCCTCTGGCGCGCGCAGGAGCAGCACGAGGGTTGGGTATCGGAAGCCGCGATCCGCGTCATCGCCGACATGCTCGACATGCCCTATATCCGCGTGCTCGAGGTCGCGACCTTCTACACGATGTTCCAGCTCGCTCCCGTCGGCAAGAAGGCCCACGTCCAGGTCTGCGGCACCACGCCGTGCCGCCTGCGCGGCGCCGAAGATCTCATCCATGTCTGCGAGAGCCGGATCCATCACGATCCCTTCCATCTCTCCAAGGACGGCAATTTCAGCTGGGAAGAGGTGGAGTGCCTGGGCGCTTGCGTCAACGCGCCGATGGTGCTGATCGGCAAGGACACCTATGAGGACCTGACCAAGGAAACCTTCGGCAAGGTGCTCGACGGCTTTGCCTCGGGCAATCCGCCGAAGCCCGGTCCGCAGAACGGCCGCCAGTTCTCGGCGCCGGCGGGCGGGCCGACCACTCTGAAGGAGACCTCCTGATGAGGCTTCCGTCTCAGGCCAACCGGGGGAGCGAAGCCGTGAAGAAATGGGGCTTCGTCGCCATGCATACCGCGCTCGCGGCCACCTTCATGTTCCTGCTGCAGCGCTTCATGATGAACGCGACGCTGGAATCCAGTCTGCTCTGGGCGCTGACCTTCGCCGTCTGCGCCGCCGGGCTTGCCTACAAGCAGGCCAACCGTTGATCGGAAAGCACTGATATGCTCGAGGACAAGGACCGCATCTTCAAGAACCTCTACGGCCTCCACGATTGGGGGCTCGAGGGCGCGCGGCGCCGCGGCGCCTGGGATGGTACGAAGAACATCATCGACAAGGGCCGCGACTGGATCATCAACGAGATGAAGGCCTCGGGCCTGCGGGGCCGTGGCGGCGCCGGCTTCCCGACCGGTCTGAAATGGTCCTTCATGCCGAAGGAATCGACCGACGGCCGGCCGAGCTATCTCGTCGTCAACGCCGACGAGTCCGAGCCCGGCACCTGCAAGGATCGCGAGATCATGCGGCACGATCCGCACCTGCTGATCGAGGGCTGCCTGATCGCGAGCTGCGCGATGAACGCGCACACCTGCTACATCTATGTCCGCGGCGAGTTCATCCGCGAGCGCGAGCACCTGCAGGCCGCGATCGATCAGGCCTATGACGCCAAGCTGGTCGGCAAGGACAACGTCAACGGTTGGCCGTTCGACATCTACGTCGCCCACGGCGCCGGCGCCTACATCTGCGGCGAGGAAACCGCGCTGCTCGAAAGCCTCGAAGGCAAGAAGGGCCAGCCGCGTCTGAAGCCGCCGTTCCCGGCGAACGTCGGCCTGTTCGGCTGCCCGACCACCGTCAACAACGTCGAATCCATCGCGGTTGCGCCGGACATTCTGCGCCGCGGCGCCGCCTGGTTCGCCGGCATCGGCCGTCCGAACAATGTCGGCACCAAGCTGTTCTGCATCTCCGGCCATGTCGAGCGGCCCTGCAACGTCGAAGAGGCCATGGGCATTCCGTTCCGTGAGCTGATCGACAAGCATTGCGGCGGCATCCGCGGCGGCTGGGACAACCTCAAGGCCGTGATCCCCGGCGGCTCCTCGGTGCGCATGGTGCCGGCCGAGCAGATCATCGATACGCCGATGGATTTCGACAGCCTGAGCAAGCTGCGCTCGGGCCTCGGCACCGCGGCCGTGATCGTGATGGACAAGTCCACCGACCTGATCCGTTCGATCGCCCGCATCTCCTATTTCTACAAGCATGAGAGCTGCGGCCAGTGCACGCCGTGCCGCGAGGGCACGGGGTGGATGTGGCGCGTGCTGACCCGCATGGCCGAAGGCCGCGCCCACAAGCGCGAGATCGACATGCTGCTTGAAGTCACCAAGCAGGTCGAAGGCCACACCATCTGCGCGCTCGGCGACGCCGCTGCCTGGCCGATCCAGGGCCTGATCGCGCATTTCCGTCATGAGATCGAAGCGCGCATAGACGAATATTCGCATAAGGCCGACATTGACGATATCGGCGTCCGCGATCCCGTGAACATGGTCGCGGCGGAGTAAGAGACATGACCAAGCTCATCATCGACGGCAAAGAGATCGATGTCCCCGCCGAGTACACGCTGCTTCAGGCGTGCGAGGCGGCCGGCGCCGAGATTCCGCGCTTCTGCTATCACGAGCGGCTGTCGATCGCCGGCAATTGCCGGATGTGCCTCGTCGAGGTGAAGGGTGGCCCGAAGCCGGTCGCAAGCTGCGCCTGGGGCGTGCGCGATTGCCGTCCGGGCCCGAAGGGCGAGCCGCCGGAAATCTCGACCCGTTCGCCGATGGTGAAGAAGGCACGCGAAGGCGTGATGGAGTTCCTTCTGATCAACCATCCGCTGGACTGCCCGATCTGCGACCAGGGCGGCGAGTGCGATCTGCAGGACCAGGCGATGGGCTATGGTGTCGACACCAGCCGCTTCGCCGAGAACAAGCGTGCGGTCGAGGACAAATATCTCGGCGCGCTGGTCAAAACCTCGATGAACCGCTGCATCCAGTGCACGCGCTGCGTCCGCTTCTCGGCGGAAGTCGCCGGTGCTCCCGAGATGGGCGCGACGGGGCGCGGCGAAGACATGGAGATCACGACCTATCTCCAGCACGCGCTGACGTCGGAACTGCAGGGCAACCTCGTCGACATCTGCCCGGTCGGTGCGCTGACCTCGAAGCCCTATGCCTTCGCGGCGCGCCCGTGGGAGCTCGGCAAGACCCAGTCGATCGACGTGATGGACGGCGTCGGCTCTGCGATCCGCGTCGACACCCGCGGCCGTGAGGTGATGCGGGTGCTGCCGCGCATCAACGAGGCCGTGAACGAGGAGTGGATCTCCGACAAGACCCGCCACATCGTCGACGGCCTTCGCACCCAGCGCCTCGACCGGCCCTATATCCGCGAGGCCGGCAAGCTGCGTGCGGCGAGCTGGCCGGAAGCTTTTGCGGCTATCGCAGCCAAGGCAGCCCGGACCGACGGCAAGCGCATCGGCGCCATCGCCGGCGATCTTTCCGGCGTCGAAGAGATGTTCGCGCTGAAGGATCTCTTGGCGAAATTCGGCTCGGCCAATCTGGCAGTGCAGGGCGGCGACGCCTTCGATCCCGCGCTCGGCCGCGGCTCCTACATCTTCAACCCGACGCTCGCAGGCGTCGAGCAGGCCGATGCGCTGCTCATCGTCGGCGCCAATCCGCGGAAAGAGGCGGCCGTGTTCAACGCCCGCATCCGCAAGTGCTGGCGCGCCGGCGGCCTGAAGGTCGGCGTGATCGGCGCCAAGGCCGATCTGACCTACGATTATGACCATCTCGGCGCAGGCACCGAGACCCTCGGCGAACTCGCTTCCGGCAAGCATTCCTTCATGGACGTGCTGAAGAACGCCAAGAATCCGATCATCCTGGTCGGCGCGGGCGCGGCCTCGCGTCACGATGGCGCCGCCATTCTGGCTGCCGCCGCCAAGCTCGCGCTCGACGTCGGCGCGGTGAAGGACGGCTGGAACGGCTTTGGCGTGCTGCACGAGACCGCTTCGCGCGTCGGTGCGCTCGACATCGGCTTTGTCGCCGGCCAAGGCGGCCTGAACGGGGCGCAGATGACCACGTTCGGGACGCTCGACCTGTTGTTCCTGCTCGGCGCCGACGAGATCAAGGCGCCGGACGGCACCTTCGTCGTCTACATCGGCACCCACGGTGACCGCGGCGCGCATCGCGCCGACGTGATCCTGCCGGCTGCCGCCTACACCGAGAAGTCCGCGATCTACGTCAACACCGAGGGCCGCGTGCAGATGACCGGTCGCGCTGCATTCCCGCCGGGCGAAGCCCGCGAGGACTGGGCGATCGTCCGTGCGCTCTCGGAAGCGCTCGGCAAGAAGCTCGGCTACGACTCGCTCGCCGCCCTGCGCCAGGTGATCTTCAAGGCGGTGCCGCATCTGATCCGTCTCGACCAGATCGAGGCGGGCGCAGCCGACCAGATCAAGAAGCTGGCGGGGAAGGGCGGCTCGCCGGAGAAGGCGCCGTTCAAGGCTGTTATCGAGGACTTCTATTTGACCAACCCAATCGCGCGTGCGTCCGCCGTGATGGCGGAGTGCTCGCGGCTTGCCTCCGGGCAGATGCTGACCGCAGCGGAGTGAGCTAGATGGAATTCTTCGAAAGCGCATTCTGGACCGGCTTCCTCTGGCCGCTGATCATCATGATCGCGGAGAGCGTGCTGGTGCTCGTCGTCCTCCTGGTCGCGATCGCCTACATCCTGCTCGCCGACCGCAAGATCTGGGCGGCGGTGCAGATCCGTCGCGGCCCGAACGTGGTCGGTCCCTGGGGCCTGTTCCAGTCCTTCGCCGACCTGTTGAAGTTCGTGCTGAAGGAGCCGATCATTCCAGCCGGCGCCAACAAGGGCGTCTTCCTGCTGGCACCGCTGGTGTCCTGCGTGCTCGCGCTGGCGGCCTGGGCGGTGATCCCGACCAATCTCGGCTGGGTGATCTCGGACATCAATGTCGGCATCCTCTTCATCTTCGCGATCTCGTCGCTGTCGATCTACGGCATCATCATGGCCGGCTGGTCGTCGAACTCGAAGTACCCGTTCCTGGCCGCGCTGCGCTCGGCGGCGCAGATGGTGTCCTATGAGGTCTCGATCGGCTTCGTCATCATCACGGTGCTGCTCTGTGCCGGCACGCTGAACCTGTCGGCCGTGGTCGAGGCCCAGCACGTCCGCGGCCTTGCCAGCCTGATCGGGCTGCCGCAGCTGACCATCCTGAACTGGTACGTCTGGCCGCTGTTCCCGATGTTCGTGGTGTTCTACGTCTCGGCGCTGGCGGAGACCAACCGTCCGCCGTTCGACCTGGTCGAAGCGGAATCCGAGCTCGTCGCCGGCTTCATGGTCGAATACGGCTCGACGCCGTACCTGCTGTTCATGCTCGGCGAGTATGTCGCGATCGTCACGATGTGCGCGATGGCCACCATCCTGTTCCTCGGGGGCTGGCTGCCGCCGGTGGACCTGCCGCCCTTCAACTGGGTGCCGGGGATCATCTGGTTCTCGCTGAAACTATTCTTCATGTTCTTCCTGTTCGCGATGGCAAAGGCGATCGTGCCGCGCTACCGCTACGACCAACTGATGCGCCTCGGCTGGAAGGTGTTCCTGCCGCTCTCGCTGGTGATGGTGGTCGTGGTGGCCGGCGTGCTGCAATTCGCCGGCATCGCGCCGAAGTGAGGGCCGTCATGGGTATCAACGTCAACGCCACTGCACGCTCGCTTCTGCTGTCGGAATTCGTTTCGGCGTTCTTCCTCGCCATGCGCTATTTCTTCCAGCCGAAGCCGACGCTGAACTATCCGTTCGAGAAGGGCCCGATCTCGCCGCGCTTCCGCGGTGAGCATGCGCTGCGCCGCTATCCGAACGGCGAAGAGCGCTGCATCGCCTGCAAGCTGTGCGAAGCGGTCTGCCCGGCGCAGGCCATCACCATCGAGGCCGGCCCGCGCCGCAACGACGGCACCCGCCGCACCGTGCGCTACGACATCGACATGGTGAAGTGCATCTATTGCGGCCTCTGCCAGGAGGCCTGTCCGGTCGACGCCATCGTCGAAGGTCCGAACTTCGAGTTCGCGACCGAGACCCGCGAGGAACTGTTCTATGACAAGGCCAAGCTGCTCGCCAATGGCGATCGCTGGGAACGCGAGATCGCGAAAGCGATCGAGCTTGACGCGCCGTACCGGTGAGGTGAGGGCATGATCCTTCCCGCGCTCTTCTTTTATCTCTTCGCCGCCGTCTGCGTCGCCTCGGCCGTGATGGTGATTGTCTCGCGCAATCCCGTCCACTCGGTGCTGTACCTGATCCTGGCCTTCGTCAACGCCTCCGGCCTGTTCGTGCTGATGGGCGCCGAATTCCTGGCGATGATCCTGATCGTCGTCTATGTCGGCGCCGTCGCGGTGCTGTTCCTGTTCGTCATCATGATGCTCGACGTCGACTTCCTCGAGCTGCGCGAAGGTTTCATCCAGTATCTGCCGGTTGGTGTCGTGATCGGCGGCATCTTCCTGTTCGAGCTGCTCTTGACCGTCGGCGCCTGGGTCATCAATCCGACCGTGAGCAAGACGATCACGGCGCCGATCCCGACCAACGTCTCGAACACCGAGGCGCTGGGTCTCGTGCTCTATACGAAGTACGTCCACTACTTCCAGCTCGCGGGCATGGTGCTCTTGGTCGCCATGATCGGCGCCATCGTGCTGACGCTGCGCCACAAGGCGAGCGTGAAGCGGCAGGACATCAATGTTCAGAACGCACGCACGCCCGACATGGCGATGGCGATGCGCAAGGTGGCGCCGGGGCAGGGGCTCTCGGACGCGGATGCTGCGGAGTGGGTGAAATGACGATCGGGCTCGGACATTATCTGGCGGTCGGCGCGATCCTGTTCACGCTCGGCATCCTCGGCATCTTCCTGAACCGCAAGAACATCATCGTCATCCTGATGTCGATCGAGCTGATCCTGCTCTCGGTCAACATCAACCTGGTGGCATTCTCGACCTTCCTTGGCGACATCGTCGGCCAGGTCTTCGCGCTGCTGGTCTTGACCGTTGCGGCCGCCGAAGCCGCGATCGGTCTCGCCATCCTGGTGGTCTATTTCCGCAACCGTGGCTCGATCGCGGTTGAGGACGTCAATCTGATGAAGGGCTAACGCATGATCCGGAAAAGTGGGTACCGGTTTTCCGGTCAGATCATGCGGAAAGAGAAATAAGTCATGGTTCAGGCAATTGTTTTCCTGCCGCTGCTGGGCGCCATTTTGGCCGGCCTGATCGCGCTCGTCGGCGCGCATGGCCGCAACCCCTCGGGCGACGAGGTCGAGCATCACGGCGATCACGGCCACGGCGACGCGCACGCGTCGGCGGCCCATGACGACCACGGTCACGATGATCACGCTCACGACGACCACGGCCACGGTCCGGTCGAGCCGGCGGCCGCCGGTTCACGCGGCGCCGAGCTGATCACGACCGCCCTGCTGTTCGTCTCGGCCGCGCTGTCCTGGATGACGCTGGTCGATGTCGGCTTCAATGGCCATGACGCCCGGTTCCAGCTCTTGCCTTGGATCTTCTCAGGCGAGCTCGAGGTCTGGTGGACGCTGCGCGTCGACACGCTCACCGCCGTGATGCTGGTGGTGGTGACGACCGTGTCCTCGCTCGTGCACCTCTATTCCATCGGCTACATGGACGAGGATCCGAACCGGCCGCGCTTCTTCGGCTATCTCAGCCTGTTCACCTTCGCCATGCTGATGCTGGTGACGGCCGACAACCTGGTGCAGCTGTTCTTCGGCTGGGAGGGCGTGGGCCTGGCGAGCTACCTGCTGATCGGCTTCTGGTATCAGAAGCCGTCCGCGAACGCCGCCGCCATCAAGGCCTTCGTGGTCAACCGCGTCGGCGATTTCGGCTTCGCGCTCGGCATCTTCGCGATCTTCATGCTGACGAGCTCGACCGATTTCGAGACCATCTTTCATGCCGCTCCCGGCCTGACCGGCAAGACCATCAACTTCCTTGGCTGGCATGCCGATGCGCTGACGCTGACCTGCCTGCTGCTGTTCATGGGCGCGATGGGCAAATCGGCGCAGTTCCTGCTGCACACCTGGTTGCCGGACGCGATGGAAGGCCCGACCCCGGTGTCGGCGCTGATCCACGCCGCGACCATGGTCACCGCCGGCGTGTTCATGGTGGCGCGCCTGTCGCCGTTGTTCGAGCTCGCCCCGTACGCCCAGGCCGTCGTGATGTTCTTCGGCGCGACCACGGCGTTCTTCGCCGCGACCATCGGTCTCGTCCAGAACGACATCAAGCGCATCGTCGCCTACTCGACCTGTTCGCAGCTCGGCTACATGTTCGTGGCGATGGGAGCAGGGGCCTATTCGGTCGGCATGTTCCACCTGTTCACGCACGCCTTCTTCAAGGCGCTGCTGTTCTTGGGCTCCGGCTCGGTGATCTACGCGATGCACCACGAGCAGGACATCCGCAACATGGGGGGCCTCTGGAAGAAGATCCCGTACACGTTTGCGGTGATGACCGTCGGCACCTTGGCGCTGACCGGCTTCCCGCTGTTCGCCGGCTATTTCTCCAAGGACGCGATCATCGAGGCGGCCTATGCCTCGCACAATCCGTTCTCGACCTACGCCTATCTGCTGACGATCGTGGCCGCCGGCCTGACCTCGTTCTATTCCTGGCGCCTGGTGTTCAAGACCTTCTTCGGCGAGCCGCACGACCAGGAGCACTACGAGGCCGCGCATGAGAGCCCGATCTGGATGCTGATCCCGATCGGCGTGCTGGCGGTGGGCTCGGTCCTGGCCGGCTTCCCGTTCAAGGAGCTGTTCACCGGACCGCACGGCGTGGAGGAGTTCTTCCGCGAGTCCGTGAAGATGAACCCGCATATCCTCGAGGATATGGAGCACATGCCGCATCTCTTGGGCTGGCTGCCCTTCGTGATGATGGTTGGCGGCTTCCTGGTGTCCTACACCTTCTATATCCGCAAGCCCTACCTGCCGGTCGAGCTCGCGAACACGCAGCCGATGCTGTACCAGTTCCTGCTCAACAAGTGGTACTTCGACGAGCTCTACGAGATCATCTTCGTCCGTCCGGCGAAGTGGATCGGCTACCAGCTCTGGAAGAAGGGCGACGGCTTCATCATCGACGGCTTCGGACCCGACGGCATTTCGGCCCGTGTGCTGGACGTCACCCGCAACGTCGTGAAGATCCAGACCGGCTATCTCTATCACTATGCATTCGCCATGCTGATCGGCGCCGCCGGCCTGATCACCTGGTTCATGTTCGGCTTTGGAGGCCAGTAAATGACAACCTGGCCCATTCTTTCGGTCACGACGTTCCTGCCGCTGGTCGGCGCGCTGATCGTGTATCTGAGCCGCGGTGATGACGAGGCGGCCAAGCGCAATTCGCGCTGGATCGCGCTCTGGACCACGCTGATCACCTTCGCGGTATCGGTGATCCTGGTCATGCGCTTCGACCCGGCCAATGCCGACTTCCAGTTCGTCGAGAAGGCGGCCTGGCTCGCCACCGGCATCACCTATCACATGGGCGTCGACGGCATTTCGCTGCCGCTGGTGATCCTCACCACCGCCGTGATGCCGTTCTGCATCATCGCGAGCTGGAAGGCGATCACCAACCGCGTCCGCGAATACATGATGGCGTTCCTGATCCTGGAAACGCTGATGATCGGCACCTTCTCGGCGCTCGATCTCGTGCTGTTCTACCTGTTCTTCGAGGGCGGCCTGATCCCGATGTTCCTGATCATCGGCGTCTGGGGCGGTCCGCGCCGGGTCTATGCGTCGTTCAAGTTCTTCCTCTACACGCTGCTCGGCTCGGTCCTGATGCTGCTCGCCATCATGGCGCTGTACTGGAACGGCGGCACCACCGACATCCCGACCCTGATGCACACCGCCGTGCCGCGGTCGTTGCAGACCTGGGCGTGGCTCGCCTTCTTCGCCTCGTTCGCGGTGAAGATGCCGATGTGGCCGGTGCACACCTGGCTTCCCGACGCACACGTCGAGGCGCCGACAGCGGGCTCCGTGGTTCTCGCCGCGATCCTCTTGAAGATGGGCGGCTACGGCTTCCTGCGCTTCTCGCTGCCAATGTTCCCGTTGGCTTCGCATGACTTCGCGCCGCTGGTGTTCACCATGTCCGCGATTGCGATCATCTACACCTCGCTGGTGGCGCTGATGCAGGAGGACATGAAGAAGCTGATCGCATACTCGTCGGTGGCGCATATGGGCTTCGTCACCATGGGCATCTTCGCCGGCACCATGCAGGGCGTCGCCGGCGGCGTGTTTCAGATGATCTCGCACGGCATCGTCTCCGGCGCGCTGTTCCTCTGCGTCGGCGTCGTCTACGACCGCCTGCATACCCGCGAGATCGCGGCCTATGGCGGCCTCGTCAACCGGATGCCGCTCTACGCGCTGACCTTCATGATCTTCACCATGGCCAATGTCGGTTTGCCCGGCACCTCCGGCTTCGTCGGCGAGTTCATGACGCTGCTCGGCACCTTCAAGGTTTCGATCCCGACCGCGTTCTTCGCCACCTTTGGCGTGATCCTGTCGGCCGGTTACGCGCTGTGGCTTTACCGCAAGGTCGTGTTCGGAGCGCTGGTCAAGCCGTCGCTGGCGAGCATGAAGGATCTCACCTTGCGCGAATGCGTGACGCTGTTTCCGATGATCGCGCTGACGATCCTGTTCGGCATCTATCCGAAGCCGGTGCTCGACATGTCGGCCGCCTCGGTTCAGCAACTCGTCAACAACTACAACACCGCTGTGACGGCCGTGAAGGCCGCCGCACTGCTCCATTGATCGGGCAGGTCAGGATATCGCCATGAGCTTTACGACTGCAGGTTATCAACTGGCGCCGGTGCTGCCCGAGCTCGTGCTCGCGATCGGTGCCATGGCGCTTCTGATGCTTGGCGCCTATCGCGGGCAGGGGACCACCAGCACGGTCACCACGATCGCGGTGCTGCTGCTGATCGTGGTCGGCGTGCTCGAATACACGCTCCCGGCTGGCAAGCAGGTGACCTTCGGCGGCAGCTTCATCGTCGACGATTTTGCGCGCTTCATGAAGATCCTCGCGCTGATCGGTTCGGCGGTGACGCTGATCCTGTCGACCGAGTTCCTCGCCGACGCGTCGCGCCGCATCTTCGAATATGCGATCCTGGTGCTGCTTTCGACGCTCGGCATGATGGTGCTGATCTCGGCCGGCGATTTGATCTCGCTCTATCTCGGCCTCGAGCTGATGTCGCTCGCGCTCTATGTCGTGGCGGCCTCGAACCGCGACAACGCCAAGTCGACCGAAGCCGGCCTGAAGTACTTTGTGCTCGGCGCGCTATCCTCGGGTATGCTGCTGTATGGCTCCTCGCTGGTTTACGGATTCACCGGCACCGTGAGCTTTACCGGCATCGCCACGGCCGCGACGATCTCGAACACCGGCCTCGTCTTCGGCCTGGTGTTCCTGCTCGCCGGCCTCTGCTTCAAGGTCTCGGCCGTGCCGTTCCACATGTGGACGCCGGACGTGTATGAGGGCGCACCGACGCCCGTCACCGCCTTCTTCGCCTCCGCGCCGAAGGTCGCCGCGCTCGCCGTGTTCACCCGCGTCACGCTGACCGCATTCCCGGGCATCGTCTCGCAGTGGCAGCAGATCCTGGTGTTCGTCGCGATCGCCTCGATGGCGCTGGGCTCGTTCGCCGCGATCGGCCAGAGCAACATCAAGCGCCTGATGGCGTATTCCTCGATCGGCCACATGGGCTTTGCGCTGGTCGGCCTTGCCTCCGGCACGGTCGAGGGTGCGCAGGGCGTGCTGATGTACATCGTGATCTATGTGGCGATGACGCTCGGCTCGTTCTCGATCATCCTCGCGATGAAGCGCAACGGCCAGGCCGTCGAGCAGATCAGCGATTTCGCGGGTCTGTCGCGCACCAATCCGCTGCTCGCCTTCATGTTCGCGATGTTGCTGTTCTCGCTCGCGGGCGTCCCGCCGCTCGCCGGCTTCTTCGCGAAGTGGTACGTCTTCGTCGCCGCCATCAAGGCGAACCTGTTCACGCTCGCCGTGATCGGCGTGCTCTCCAGCGTCGTGGGCGCCTACTACTATCTCGCCATCGTCAAGACGATGTATTTCGACGAGCCGGCCGGTCAGGTCGATCCGGTCAGGGTCGAGGTCAAGACGGTGCTGGCGGTCTTTGGCCTGTTCAACATCCTGTTCGCGTTGTTCGCGGGTCCGGTGGTGAGCGTCGCTTCCGCCGCCGCCAAGTCGCTGTTTTAGGATGGGGTTCGCGCTCGGTCCTCGCGCATTGGCCGCGGGCTACAAGCTCGCAGCGTTGGAGCGGACCGGCTCGACCAACACTGATGCGATCGAAGCGGCCCGCGCCGGAGAGCGCGGCCCGATCTGGTTCGTGACAGACGAGCAGACGGCAGGCCGCGGCCGCCGCCAGCGGCCCTGGATCGCGCCGAAGGGCAATCTCGCAGCCAGCGTCCTCGAAGTCCTGGACATCGCGCCCTCAGTGGCCGCGACGATCGGCTTTGCCGCAGGGCTGGCGGAGGAGGCGGCGCTGGAGAAGGTCAGCTTGGAGGCTGCGCTGCGGCTTGGCCCCGACCGGCCGCGATACGCGCTGAAATGGCCGAATGACGTCCTCGCCAACGGCAAGAAGCTGGTCGGCATTGGGTTGGAGGCCGAAGCGGTCGGCGACCAGCTGGCCATCGTCGTCGGCATCGGCACCAACATCGTGGCAGCCCCGGAGGGCACGCCGACGCCGGCCGTGTCGCTCGCGGCCCTCGGCGTCCAGATCAGCGCGGCGGAGCTGTTCTCGGCGCTGTCGGACTCCTGGGTCGAGTTCCGCGGTATCTGGGACAATGGCCGCGGCTTTGCCGATATCCGTAAGCTGTGGCTGGAGCGCGCCGCCCGGCTTGGCGAGCCGGTCGCGATCCACACGGGAACCAAGGTGCTGGAAGGTATTTTTGACACGATCGACGACGCCGGCTGCCTGATCGTCCGCACCGCGGAAGGCCGGCTGGTGCCGGTGGCTGCGGGCGAGGTGTTCTTCGGCCCTGCGCGGTCGGTGGGAGCTGCGTGATGGCGAGGCCCGACGAACTGGTATTTGCGCCGCTGGGCGGCGTCGGCGAGATCGGCATGAACCTGTCGGTCTACGGCCTCGGCAACCGTCACCAGCGCGCCTGGTTGGCGATCGATCTTGGCGTCTCCTTCGGCGACGAGGAGCATTTGCCCGGCATCGATCTGATCATGCCGGACATCAGCTTCCTGGAGAAGGAACGCAAGAACCTGATGGGCCTGGTGCTGACGCACGCCCATGAGGATCATTTCGGCGCGATCATCGACCTCTGGCCGAAGCTGAAATGCCCGATCTATGCGACGCAGTTCAGCGCGGCGCTGTTCGAGGCCAAATGCGCCGCGGAGCGCAATGCGCCCAAGATCCCTGTCACCGTGGTTCCGTCAGGCGGCCGTATCGATGTCGGCCCGTTCAACGTCGAGTTCATCCCCGTCGCGCATTCAATTCCGGAAGCGCATGCGCTGGCGATCCACACCTCAGCCGGCACGGTGCTGCACACCGGCGACTGGAAGATTGATCCGACCCCGACGCTGGGACGTCCGACCGACGAGAAGCGGCTGCGCGAGCTCGGCGAGGAGGGCGTGCTCGCCCTGATCGGCGATTCCACCAATGCGGTGCGCGACGGCCGTTCGCCGTCCGAAGCTGAGGTCGCCCGCACCATCATCGATCTGGTGAAGGCTGCCAAAGGCCGCGTTGCGGTCACGACCTTCGCCTCCAACGTGGCCCGCATCAAGGCCGTCGCCGATGCCGCGAAGGCCGCCGACCGCGAGGTCGTCGTGGTCGGCCGCGCCATGGAGCGCGTGGTGCAGGTGGCGCGCGAGACCGGCTTTCTCGACGGCGTGCAGAATTTCCGCTCACCCGAGGTCTATGGGCATCTGCCGCAGGACAAGGTGCTGGCGCTCTGCACCGGCAGCCAGGGCGAGCCCCGCGCCGCGCTGGCCCGCATCGCCAATGACGACCACCCTGAAATCACGCTCAACCGCGGCGACAGCGTGATCTTCTCCTCGCGCACCATCCCGGGCAACGAGAAGGCGGTCGGCTCGATCATCAACAATCTGGTGCTGCAGGGCGTCGAGGTCCTCACCGATCGCGACCACCTGGTTCATGTCTCCGGCCATCCCCGCCGCGACGAGCTGCGCGACCTGATCTCCTGGGTGAAGCCGCAGCTCCTGATCCCCGTGCATGGCGAAGCCCTGCACCTGAACGAGCACGCAAAACTCGCGCGCGCTGCCGGCGTGCCGCGTGTCCTGGTCATTCGCAACGGCGACCTGGTCAAGCTCGGCCCCGGCGATCCCGGCGTGGTCGGCGAGGTGCCGTCGGGCCGGCTCTACAAGGACGGCGCGATCCTGGAGGATTCGAAGTCCCGTGCGGTGGTCGAGCGTCGCCGCATGGCGTTCTCCGGCTGTGCCTTCGTCGCCATCGCCATGACCGCGCAGGGCGAGCTTGTCGACGAGCCCGAGGTCGATCTCGTCGGCATCCCCGAGAAGAACCGGGCCGGCGAGCCGTTCGACGACATCGTGTTCGACGCCGTGATGTCCACGATCGAGGGGCTGCCGAAGGCACGGCGCCGGGATCCGGACGCGCTGGCTGAATCGGTGCGACGCGCTGTCCGGGCCGTCATCAACGAACATTGGGGCAAAAAGCCCCCCTGTCTGGTACACGTCCTGACGGTGTAATCGTGTCGGCACGGTCTCGGTTGTCCGGATCATGCGCTGAGGGAGAAGAAACATGCTGGGTCGCCTCAACCACGTCGCGATCGCGACCAGGGACGCCGTCAAGGCCGCCAAGATCTACGGCGCGGCGTTCGGGGCGCAGATTTCGGAAGCCGTTCCGCTGCCCGAGCACGGCGTCACCACGGTGTTCGCGACGCTGCCCAACACCAAGATCGAGTTCATCGAGCCGCTCGGCGAGGCCTCGCCGATCGCGAAGTTCCTCGAGCGCAATGCCGATGGCGGCATCCATCACGTCTGCTACGAGGTCGTCGACATCATCACCTCGCGTGACACGCTGGTGAAGGAGGGCGCGCGGGTGCTCGGCGACGGCGTGCCGAAGATCGGTGCCCACGGCAAGCCGGTGCTGTTCCTGCACCCGAAGGACTTTTCCGGCGCGCTGGTCGAAATCGAGCAGGCGTAAGGCCCGATCATGGCCATCCAGATATCGACCGCGCTCGCGATCTACTTCGTGATCTGGTGGATCGCGCTGTTCTTGACGCTGCCGTTCGGCGTGCGCAGCCAGCACGAGGACGGCGTCGGCGCGCCGGGCACGGACCCGGGCGCGCCTGTTCTGACCGGCATGAAGCGCAAGCTGGTCTGGACCACGATCATCTCGGCGATCATCTATGGCCTCGGCGTTGCCGCCTATCACGCCGGCTATCTCTCGCTCGAACGTCTGTCGAAATTGATGGGAATGCCGTTTTAGGCTTTCCCGCCGGCGTGCTGGATTTTCCGCGTTGCGTCGTTACGGGGGGACATGAATGACTTTTCAGAGGATCGCCGTTGCGCTTCTGGTGCTGATCGTCGCCGGTCTCGGCGGCATCGGTTATTTCGAATGGAAGATGGCCGTGCAGGTGCGCACGCTGAAGGCGTTCGTCGAAGGCTACGTCTTCAACGAGGCGGTGATGGCCTGCGAGCAGGCCAAGAGCTCGACGCCGTTCAAATGGAACGGCGGAAAAAGCACCTCGGTGATCGGGCTGAACTCGGTCAAAACAGACAAATACACCGTCAGCGCCAGCTACACGCTGGTGGCGGACAGCGTCTATTGTGATTACGATCCAATCAAAAGAAAGGCCGAGATCGGCTCGAGCTTCCTCGAGCGGGAGTAACGATCCGGCCATCAAACATGGGATGGGATCGTCATGACGCAGGGGCAGGGGGACTATCGGATTCTGCAGGAAGCGGCGTTGCGGGATTATCTCGCGAGCCTGCCTGACATCACAGCGCTGCTCGGCGGAGCGCCGGCGGCCTGGGTCATCACCGAGGTCGGCGACGGCAACCTCAATTTCGTCTTCATCGTGAAGGGCGCGCGCGGCGGCATTGCCGTGAAGCAGGCGCTGCCTTACGTCCGCCTCGTCGGCGAGAGCTGGCCGCTGCCGCTGTCGCGGGCGCATTACGAATATCTCGCTCTGTCCCGGCAAGCCCGGCTCGCGCCCGGCCTCGTGCCGGCGCTGCTGCATCACAACGAGACGCTGGCGCTCACCGTGATGGAGCTGCTCGAGCCCCACATCATCATGCGCAAGGGGCTGGTCGCGGGTGCGTGCTATCCGCGCTTCGTCGACGACATCACCACCTTCATGGCGCGGACGCTGTTCTTCACCTCGGATCTCGCGCTTCCTGCTGCCGAGAAGAAGGAGGCTATCGCGGCCTTCGCCGGCAATCACGCGCTGTGCAAGATCACCGAGGACCTGATCTTCACCGATCCCTACCGCATCGCCGGGCAGAACCGCTGGACCACGCCGCATCTCGATGCGCTCGCCGCATCCTTGCGCGACGACATGGAGCTGCATGTCGCGATCTCCCGGTTGAAGCTCAAATTCATGGCGAGCCCGGAAGCACTGCTGCATGGCGATCTCCACACCGGCTCGATCATGGTGACGGAGGGCGAGACGCGGGTGATCGATCCCGAATTCGCTTTCTACGGCCCGATGGGCTTTGATGTCGGCGCCGTGCTCGCCAATCTTCTGATGGCCTATTTCGCTTCCGCCGGCCACGAGCGCGCGCCTAGTGAGCGGCGCGACTTCGAGGCCTGGGTGCTGGAGACGGTCGAGCAGGCTTGGGGCGGGTTCGCTCAGAAGTTTCTCGATCTCTGGCGGTCGGGGGCCAATGGCGATGCCTATCCCGTCTCGCTCTTCGCCGGCGAGAAGGGCGCGGCGCGGTTGGAGGCCGAGCGGCAGGCCTATATGCAGCGGCTGTTTACCGACACGGTCGGCTTTGCCGCCGCCAAAACCATCCGCCGCATCTTCGGCCTCGCCCACAATATCGACTTCGAGCTGATCGAGGACCCCAGGAAGCGGGCGATCAGCGAGGCCCGCGCCGTGCGGCTCGCGCGAGGGATGATGGTGGAGGCGGTGGCGTTTCGGACGATCCTCGACGTGACGGGCGCTGCGCGAAAATTGCGGGATTGGCAGCCGGAATTGTCAGGCTGACAGTCGCAATGACGGGCGGAGATCGTCGTGCGTCAATACAGCCGCATGGGCAGCGGCGCGCCGTCCGGGCCGGCCAGCAGCCCCCAGGTCTCGTTGGCGGCGACATCGAACTCGCGGCTCTGTGGCACGCTACCATCAACCTTGAGGGTGACCTTGTACTTGCCCGGCGGCAGATCGAGCTTCTGGCTAAGCGGCAATTCGCCGGCCTCAGCGTCGGAGTCCATCAGGTCTTCCCCGGCGTGAGCCGCGAGTGCGATGGTTCGCTCATTGACGGTGATTTCAGCCGCTTCATCCGTGTGGTTGCCGAGCAACAGCCTCACTTGCCCCGGCTCCGGCAGGAAGCCGGCCGTGGCAACCGCCCGCTTGCGCAGCGAGAGGTCGGCGACTGTCGTGGTGCCCTGACGGACAAGCCGGAGCAGCGCCGGCCCATCGGACGCCGTCCCGGGCCGGATCCGGCGTCACCGGGATCGCCATCGCGGCCGTGGCGGCGAGCAGACTGCCGGCGAGCAAGGCCCCTAGCGTTCGACGATTCATTTTTTCCGCGATCCTTCGCGCCCGGATGATGATCCTGAGCTTGGTCGCGTCGGTCAGGAAATATGTTCACTGACCTGGCTCGTTCGATGACGCGCCGCGTCAATCGGCGTCCTTCGGGAACCGCTCTCCCTCAAAAACGAAGCTTGCGCTCGACCGGCCGCGGATGGTCAACTCGCGGACCGGAAGACACCTGCGTTGTTTGGGGGACACATGATGTTCAGGAAGATCGCAATCGTCGCGGGCTTGGGGCTGGCGCTTGCCGGGGCAGCTGAGGCCCAGACACCGCGCAAGGGCGGTACCATCCGCATGACCGCGCCCTATGGCTCGAGCTTCACCAGCCTCGACATTCACACCACCCAGCGCGCCCAGGACGAGATCTACGCCAAGGCCCTGCATCGCTCGCTCTACACCTGGGACTCCGCGGAAGGAAAGCCGGTTCCGGAACTTGCGAAGGAGGTCACCGTCTCGGGCGGTGGTCTCGTTTACACCTTCAAGCTCCGCGACGACGCCTATTTCCACAACGGCCGCAAGATGACGGCCGATGATATCATCTGGTCCTACAACCGCATTATGGACGGCACCAAGGCCTATCCTGGAGCGCGTTTTGTCCGCGTGATCGAGGGTGCGGCCGCGGTCGAAAAGGGGCAGGCCAAGGAGATCTCCGGCCTGAAGAAGATCGATGACTTCACCCTCGAGATGAAGCTGACCGAGAAGGTCGATCCCGGCTTCTATTTCTTCACCGCACTGACCTCGATCTATCCCGCCGACGAGGGTGCCAAGGAAAGCTTCATCCAGCATCCGATCGGTCTCGGTCCGTTCAAGTTCGTCGAGCACGTGCCGGGCTCGCGCATCGTCCTTGACCGGTGGGAGAAGTTCTACAAGCCCGGCAAGCCCTATGCCGACAAGGTGATCGTGTCGATCATGGGCGAGGCGGCGGCGCGCGATGTCGCCTTCCGCAACAAGGAAATCGATACCTCGGTGCTCGGACCGGCGCAGTATGTCGCCTATCAGGCTGATCCCAACCTCAAGGGCACCATTGTCGAGGTTGCCGAGGTCTTCACGCGTTACATGGGGATGAATCCCGCGTTCAAGCCGTTCTCCGACAAGCGCGTCCGGCAGGCGATCAACTACGCGATCGATACCGATTTGATCATCAGCAAGCTGGTCAAGGGCAAGGCCTATCGCGCCACCAGCTGGCTGCCGCTGACCTCGCCCGCCTACGACAAGGCGATGAAGCCGTACGCTTACGATCCCGCCAAGGCCAAGCAGTTGCTCACGGAGGCCGGCTATCCCCAAGGCTTCGAGTTCGAATGGACCACCAGCCAGAATGAAAGTTGGGGCCTGCCGATCGTCTCGGCCGTGATCCCGATGCTGGACAAGGTCGGCATCAAGGCGAAGGTCAAGCAGGTCGAGACCGCGGTGCTGGCGGAGGTGGTTCGCACCGGCGACTACCAGGCCTTCATTTATTCCCAGCAGAGCGGTCCGGACCCGCTGGCTGCCCTCAAATGCTTCCACTCGTCGACGCCGCAGCCGGCCTGCAACTACATGAATTTCAAGAATGCCGACTTCGACAAGATCCTCGATGAGGCGGGACAGGCCGACGACGCTGCCAAGCGCACGCAGCTGCTGCAGAAGGCCAATGCGCTGCTCTACGAGGAGGCGCCGGTCTGGTTCTTCAACTACAACAAGGCGGTCATGGCCGTGCAGCCCTGGCTCCACGGAATTCAGCAGAACCCGACCGAGCTGACCCACCAGAACACCGAGGAGCTCTGGGTCGACGAGACCTCGCCCGCAAAGTGACACGCGTTCTCGTGCTCCCTCCATCGTCATGAGCGATGGGGGGAGGGAAGAAAGTGCCGATGCTCTCCTTCCTGATCCGCCGCCTGCTGCAATCCATTCCGACCGTGCTCGCCGTCGTGCTGCTGGTGTTCGTGCTGTTCAGCGTCGTTCCCGGCAGCATTGTCTCGAGCATGAGCGACGACGCCGATCCCCAGGTCGAGCTGCGCCTGAAGCAGCAGCTCGGCCTCAACGATCCCGTCTACGTGCGTTTCGGCACCTACATCGCCAAGCTCGCCACCGGTGATTTCGGGACGTCGTTCCGGACGCGCGAGCCTGTGACGGCCATGATCGCCAAGCGGGCCTGGCCGACGCTGCAGCTCATCTTTGCGGCCATGGCGTTTTCCGTCGTGCTCGGCGTGCCGCTCGGCTTCATCGCCGCACTGCGGCCCGGCGGACTTGTCGACAGTGCAGCAATGGTTCTGGCCGTGTCGGGCCTTTCCATCGCAAAGTTCTGGCTCGGGCTGGTGCTGATGTATCTGTTCGCCCTGAAGCTCGGCTGGCTGCCGAGTTTCGGCTACGGCGATGGCGGCCTGAAATATCTGCTGCTGCCGGCGGTGACGCTCGGCGTCTCGCCGATGGCGCTGTTCGCCCGGACGACGCGCGCTGCGGTCCTTGAGATCATGACCGCCGATTTCGTCCGCACCGCGCGTTCGAAGGGCATGAGCGAGACCCGCGTCGTGAAATGGCACGTGATGCGCAACGCCCTCGTCATCATTCTCACCACCGTCGGCCTGCAGTTCGGCGGGCTGATGGGGCAGGCGGTCGTGGTCGAGAAGCTGTTTTCCTGGCCGGGCATCGGCTCGCTGCTGGTGGACAGCGTCCTGCAGCGCGACATTCCGGCCGTCCAGGGCTCCATCCTGGTGGTGGTGCTGGCCTTTCTCGCGATCAATCTGCTGATCGACGTGCTCTACGGCGTGATCGATCCCAGGATCAGATACGCATGAAGCTCCGCGCCAATCTCATCATCGGTGGCGCCTTGTTCGCGCTTGCGATCATCGTCGGCGTGCTCGCGCCCTGGCTGGCGCACACCGATCCCGTGCTCGACGCCAATTTGCTGAACGCGGAGGAGCCGCCGAGCTGGACCTGGTGGTTCGGGACCGACGACCAGGGCCGCGATATCTATTCCCGCGTCGTCTACGGCGCCCGCGTCTCGCTGACGGTCGGCATCATCTCGCAGCTCATCAACAGCGTGATCGGCGTGGCCCTGGGGCTCAGCGCGGGCTATTGGGGCGGCTGGTGGGACGATTTCGTCAACGCCCTGACTAATGTCATGCTCGCGATCCCTTCGCTGATCTTCGCGCTCGCCATCATGGCGGTGCTTGGACCCGGCCTGACCAGCCTGCTGATCGCACTCGGGCTGACCAACTGGTCCTTCACGTGCCGGATCGCACGGGCGTCCGCGCTGTCGCTCAGAAACCAGGGCTATGTGCAGGCGGCCACCGTGCTCGGTTACAGCGATTTGCGCATCATGATCACGCAGCTCTTGCCGAACATGCTGGGGCCGATCGTCGTCATCGGCACGCTCGGCATGGGCAGCGCGGTCCTGTCCGAGGCCGCCTTGTCGTTCCTCGGCCTCGGCGTTCGGCCGCCATTCCCAAGCTGGGGCAGCATGCTGTCGGATGCCCGCGACCAGATCACGACGGCGCCGTGGCTCTCGGTGTTTCCGGGGCTGGCCATTTTCCTGACCGTGCTCGGCCTCAATCTGCTCGGCGATGGCCTGCGCGACATTCTCGATCCTCAGTCGCGGAGCCGGCGGGCATGACGGGCGCGCCGCTGATCGAAGTCGAGGATTTGCGCATCGATCTCGACGATGGATCGAAGCGCGTTGCGGCGGCCGAGGGTGTCTCATTCCGCATCGATCGCGGCGAGACGTTCGGCCTCGTCGGCGAATCCGGCTGCGGCAAGAGCATCACGGCGCTCGCCTTGATCGGCCTGCTGCGGCCGCCGCTGTCGATCGGCAGCGGTGTCATCCGGTTTGACGGGCGCGAGATCCAGCACCTGTCCGCCGCCGCGCAGCGCGATCTGCGCGGCAACCGGATCGCCATGATCTTCCAGGAGCCGATGACGGCGCTCAATCCGGTCTCGCCGGTGGGACGGCAGATCGCCGAGATGTTCGTGCTGCACAAGGGCAAGAACTGGCGGGAGGCCAATAAGCTGGCGGTCGAGGCGCTGGCGAGCGTCCGCGTTCCCGCGCCGGAGCGGCGCGTCAACGACTACCCGCACCAACTCTCCGGCGGGATGCGCCAGCGCGTGATGATCGCCATCGCGCTCGCCTGCGGTCCGGATCTCTTGATCGCCGACGAGCCGACCACCGCGCTCGACGTCACCGTGCAGGCCGAGATCATCGAGCTGATGCGAAATCTCTGCGCCGAGCGCGGCACGGCGATCCTGATGATCAGCCACGATCTTGGCCTTGTCGCAAATGTCTGCCGCCGCGTCGCCGTCATGTATGCCGGCCGCATCGTCGAGGAGCGCGGCTCGGCCGATATTTTTCGCACCCCCTCGCATCCCTATACGCAAGGCCTGGTCGCCTCGCTGCCGCGGCTCGGCAGCCGTGCTGCGCTTGGCCGGAGCAGGCTCAAGGAGATCGCAGGCGTCGTTCCCGCCATCACGAATTTCCCGGAAGGCTGCCGGTTCAATCCGCGTTGTACGCAGGCGACCGATATCTGCAGGACCGTTGCGCCGCCGGCGGATTTGCTGGAGGCGGGCGGCTTGGTGAGGTGTCACCACCATGCATGAGCCCAAGAGAAAATCGGGTGAGAGAAAATCGGGTGAGGGCAGGGCGGACGACGATCTCATTCTCAGCGTCGAGGATCTCGCGGTTCATTTTCCTGTTGGCGGCGGTCTGCTGGGCCGTGGCCAGCGGCTGCTGCGCGCGGTCGACGGTGTCGATCTCAAGCTGAAGCGCGGCGAGTGCCTCGGCCTCGTCGGCGAGTCCGGCTCGGGCAAGTCGACGGTCGCCTTGTCGATCCTTGGCCTGCTGACGCCGACGCGCGGCCGCATCGTGCTGGACGGGCAGGTGGTGACGGGCCGGCCATCCGGCGATCGGAAATCGCTGGCCCGCATCGTGCAGATGGTGTTTCAGGATCCCTACGCCTCGCTCAATCCGCGCCAGACCGTGCGGCGCACGCTGGAAGATCCCCTGCGCGTGCACGGCGTGACCGCAAAAAGCGAGATCGAGGATCGCGTCGCGACCATGCTGAAGCATGTCGGCCTGCGGCCCGAACAGGCCGACCGCTACCCGCACGAGTTCTCGGGTGGCCAGCGCCAGCGTATCGGCATCGCGCGCGCCCTGATCCTCAATCCCAAGATCGTCATCTGCGACGAACCGGTCTCGGCGCTCGACGTCTCGATCCGCGCCCAGATCATCAACCTGCTGCTCGAATTGAAGGACACGCTCGGTCTGTCCTACATCATGATCAGCCACGACCTCGGCGTCGTCGAGCACATGAGCGACCGTGTCGCCGTGATGTATCTCGGCCGCATCGTCGAGAACGGCGACTGGCGCGAAATTTTTGAACGGCCGGCGCACCCCTATACGCAGGCCCTGATTGCCGCCATTCCCGATCCCCTGCACCATGCGCCGCTCGCGACGACAGGCGGCGATCTTCCCAATCCGCTCAACCCGCCGAACGGATGCGCTTTCAGCCCACGGTGCCGCTACGCGGAAGATTTGTGCCGCCACGAGCCGGGGCCGGTGCTGGAGACGCGGCCTGATGGGCATGCCGTGAGGTGCTGGCGGAGCGAGGAGATCCGTGCAACGGGCCTCGCTCTATCACCGTCACCCTGAGGTAAAGCGCAGCACCGAGCACGCCGACCACCGCTGCGTTGACGCCGCGCATGGCCTGTGCACTGGCGCGCTTCCAGGAAGGAGTTCCAATTGGAATTGGAACGACACCACGCGTCGTCCGTTGATGCGCCGTCGCGCCGGACGCTTCCTAGTCTGGCGGAGCCATAGTAGCAGCGAGGAGACCGACCATGGCAAGTGCGGCAGACCGCGATCCCCGACACCATACCCAGAAGATGCAGAAGGCGCTCCACGATATCCGGAACCACCTGCGTGAGGACATTTCGAAGGTCGACGAGCCCCAGCTGAAGGCGATGTTCGAAACCTCCGCCGAGGTTCTGGGTGGGCTCGAGAAGGCCTTCAAGGACTACGAGCAGAAGAACGAAAAGGCTTGGCGCTGAGGGAGCCCGGCGGCACGCTTGGTCTGAGAGACTTTTCGGCAATCTACCGAAGTCGTCCGTTTCTGGAGAAAAAATCGAAAAAGGGTCACGGAGGTCGTGAATCAAAATGGTGCGACCCGTTGCAAGTTGTAAGCTGTCCACTCCCTCTTGATAGTAGGCAGCCAACCGCGTCGTGCGAAAACTACGGGGTTGGCGGCCGTTATGCGAACGGCTAGGCCGTGTACTTTTGGAGCGATCAACGGCTACCCGATTGCCTGCGGATATCCTCCAAAATACCACGCATCACGCCGATCTCTTTGCCGAAGCCTGTCCAATCGCCGGACTTCAACCGCTCCATGGCCTGATTATAGTGATCGAGCGCCTGTTGTGCGCGCCTTGCCGCGGACCCATCACTGGGCGATTCCGCGGTCGCAGCCGGCGCCGGTGCGGGTCCGTCGTCCACGAAGAGTGCCGACAGGGCCTCAGCAAGTGTCTCCTTCATAACGACATGCTCGCCATAGGCGGCGATCACCCGTTTCAGCTCCGGCAAATGTCCTTGCTCGGCCCGCAAATACAGCGGCGACACGTAGAGAATCGAATTCTCGATCGGGATCACGAGTAGATTTCCTCGGATCACCCGCGACCCCATCTGGTTCCACAGCGATATCTGTTGGGAGATCTCCGTGTTCTGATGAATTCGCGCCTCGATCTGGAACGGTCCGTAGACCAGCTTCTCCTTGGGAAATTCGTACACGACCAGCTTGCCATAGCCGGGCTCGTCGCAGCGCGCGGCGAGCCATGCGATCATGTTGTCGCGACGGCTCGGCACCATCGGGATCATGATGAAGAACTCGGCTTGCGCCTCTCCGGGGAGCCGCATGATGATGTAGTAGGGGGCCATCGCGGTAAGGCCGTCTATTGAAGAGACGCCGTCACCGGCCGGCTGACGTGGAAATTGCCAGAGGTCCTCGCGGTTATAGAAAACATCGGCCGCTTCCATATGGTAGGTCTGAAAAAGCCGCGCCTGGACCAGGAAGAGGTCTTCGGGATAGCGAATGTGTTTCTGAAGATCGGACGGCATGGCCGCGAACGGCTTGAACAGGTCTGGGAAGATTCGTCGATAGGTTGCGGCGATCGGGTCCGCCGGGTCCATCAGGTAAAAGTCGACGGTGCCGTTGTAGGCGTCGATCACGGCCTTCACCGAATTTCTGATATAGTTGAGGTTCAGGCCGGGCGCAGGCTGCGCGTAGGGAAAATATTCGCTCGTCGTGTAGGCGTCCTGAATCCAGAACATCCGGCCCTCGCTGACGACCAGATAGGGATCGCGATCTAGAGCGAGGAACGGGGCGATCATGCCGACCCGTTTCTGGATGTTGCGCCGGATCATGATCCGGCTGTCGTCGCCGATGTAGTCCGACAGCAGCAGGTTCACATCATTGAAGTGGTGGGCGAAGATCAGTCTGCGCACCATGCCCGACAGCGGCACGCCGCCGGAGCCGCCATAGGAGGCGTAGACGTTGTCCTTTCCCTTGGGATAATCGAATTCCGGCACCGTTCCCTTGACGATGACGTAGTCCTCCGTCTGCTGTCCGTAATAGATGCGCGGCTCGCGAATGGCGGGACCTCCGTGCGCGACCGGAGGAATGTCGCGCAGATAGAGAAGCGGAAGTCCTTCACCGCTCTTCTGGGTGACCGGACTCATCACCACACCATTGCCGTGGGTGAACAGGACGTGGCGGTTGACCCAGGTTTGCGCGTTGGACGGCAGCAGCGCGGAATTCAGCTCGCGGCCTGAGATCATCACGCTTTGATAGGTATCGCCAAACCAGTAGCGATCGACATCGAGGTCGCGCAGTTTGTAGTAGGTGCGAATCTCCTGCAGTTGCGCGTAGGTGTCGGCCAATGGTTGCCAATCCCACAGCCTTATATTTTCAACGGTGGCCTTGTTGGCCTCGAGTGTCGTGAAGGTCAGATTCTGTTCCGCCGGGAAAGGCTTTGGCGCGATCCGATTGAGATTGTAGGCCTCGCGGGTCAGGGCAATGTTACGTTCGATGTAGGGCCGCTCCCACGCCAGCTCGTTCGGCCCGACGTAGAAGCGCTGAAATACCGCGGGGATGATGCCCGACAGCAACAACGCGCCTCCGAACAGCAGCACAATCGCGGCCCCGGGAAGGTGGTAGGTACGCACCCACAGGTTCGCGCATGCCGCCGAAGCGGCGGCGATCGAAAGTGCGATCAGTAGCCACAGGACCGGCAGTTCCACATTGACGTCGGTGAAGCCTGCGCCGACCACCACGCCGTTGTCGCCGTACAGCAGGAGATAGCGGTCGAGACCGTAGGACCATGCCTTCACGCCAAAGAAGAGGCCGAGAAGCGCCGAACCGTGCGAGATCGCTGCTGGCGATATTCGGTGGGCTCGGTCTTCGATGTCGCCATACACCCAGTAGATCGATCCGGCGAACAGTGCGCCCATGACGAGAATCAGCAATGCCCAATTCTTCATGGCCACAAAGGCGGGCAGGGAAAAGAGGTAGAAGCCGATATCCTTGTCGTACAAGGGATCGTTGGTGCCGTAGGGCACCTGGTAGATGAAGCGCAGGAGAGTGCTCCAGCTGCCGACTTCGCCCCAGGCGACGAGCAGAGCGCAGAGGCCGCTACTCGCGGCGATGACAATGCGCCACGGCAGCCGCTCGCGCAGGAATTCCAACGGATCCGGCGGCGCCGTAGCGGCCGCAAGCGCGGGGTCGAACGCCGCAGGCAACCGGCTTCGGCGCCCGGCGAGGCCAAGTGCAAGGCGCGCGTTTGTCCACAAGACGGCGGCGGTCGCCACGAAGACAACGAGGAAGACGGCGGCTTTCGTCCCGATCGTGGTCCAGAAGACCTGCCTGTAGCCGATCGAGGAGAACCACATCCAGTCGACCAGGAAGTCGCCGGCGAGAGCGAGCAGGATCAGGCCGATTGCGGCGATGATGGCCGCGATGATGAGCCCCACCATGGCGCTTCGCCCTGGTGCCTTCCGTTCGGGTCCGGAAATCCCGATCGTCATAGTGACATTATAGCAGAACGATAGACGTGGCGCGCCTGTCGCGGGGGCGCCCGCACCTGTTTTTTGCTCCTACAATAGGTTGATGCCCGCACCAGGTTGCAGGTCGAACTCTGGAGGAGGCGCGAGTTCTTGGGGGGCGTCGTCGTCCGCTTTGTCGTCGAGCCGGGATTCAAGCTCCTGACGCGACGAGTGCGGCTCGCGCGACGCGGGCACTTGGACGCGGAGCAGACTTTTGTGCTTAGCAGCGAATGCCGGCTTTTTTGACCGACAGCGGTATCCGCTGCCGGGCTCGCCGACAGTCCGGCTTCTGACTCGTGACGGCGGGGAGACCGACTTCGATGCTGGTAAGCGTGGAGTTAGAGAACAGCTGAACCTCCTCCGAATGAGTGGACACCTGTGGTAGGCTCATTGAGCCCGGAGGTGTCGAATGGAACGTCAACGTCGGTCGTTTACCGAGGAGTACAAGCGCCAGGCGGTCGAGCTGGTGATCTCGAGCGGTCGCTCGGTCACGTCGGTGGCCAAGGAGCTCGGTCTGCGCGACTCGGTGCTGCGGCGCTGGGTCGACCAGTTCCGGCAGCAGCCGGCATCGGCGGCGTGGCGCCCCACCACGCAGGCGACGCCGATGTCGGCGGACCAGGCTTCGGAGATCGCCCGTCTGCGCCAGGAGAACGAACGGCTGCGCATGGAGCGCGACATTTTAAAAAAGTCGATCGCGATCTTCGCCGGAACCCGAACATGAGCTTCCGTTTCATCGAAGACCACCGCGACAGCTATCCGGTACGGCTGATGTGTGCCGTGCTCGAGGTCTCGCCGGCCGGCTATTATGCCTGGCGCGATCGCCCGGTGGGCGAACGGACAAAATCCAATGCCGCGCTCCTGGCCGAGATCCAGCAGGTCCATCGCGACAGCAGCGGACGCTACGGCAGTCCTCGCGTTCATGCCGCTCTGCGGACACAGGGACGCGGTGCCAGCCGCGGCCGGATCGAACGGCTAATGCGTCGATATGGCATTCGAGCGATCATGGCGCGACCCCGTCGGGTTCGCACCACTGACAGCCGTCACGACCTGCCGATCGCGCCGAACCTGATCGCGCGCGACTTCACGGCGGATGCCCCGAACCGGGTCTGGCTCGCTGATATCACCTACATCCCGACCGCGGAGGGCTGGCTGTATCTGGCGGCCGTTATGGATCTGTTCAGCCGAAAGATCGTCGGCTGGGCCATGCGGGATCATATGCAAATCGAACTCGCATCTGCGGCGCTGACGATGGCAATCCGCCAGCAACGCCCGCAGGCCGGATTGATCCACCACTCCGATCGCGGCGTGCAATATGCCTCACACGCCTATCGCAACGCTCTCACCGGCGCCGGCATCACCGCATCGATGAGCCGCAAGGCCGATTGCTACGACAATGCCCCGATGGAAAGCTTCTTTCATACCTTGAAGACCGAGCTGGTCCATCATCGCGACTACAACACCCGCGCCGAGGCCCAGCGCGATATCTTCGCCTTCATCGAGGGCTTCTACAACCGAACCAGGCTCCATTCCGCCATCGGATATATCGCCCCGATCGAAATGGAGCTAAAAGCAGCTTAAGCCCGTCCACTTTTTCGGGGGAAGATCACAGCTGGCGATTGACCCTTCGCTATCTGGCCCGGTTCTTGAGGGCGAGGATAAGCCAGGGGGCAACGAGTGAGATGGCGTAGGCGGGCTGGATAAGGTCGCTATATCCGCCGAGCCCCTCAAAGGACCGATAGCCACCGCTCGCGGTGATCCATCCCAATATCCCGGAGATCGAGGCGGCAACAAGCGAAGACTGCTTGGCGAGCGCTGCAGCGCCCGCGGCAATTGCGTAGATAATAGCCGTGGTGATCGTAGAGAATACGATGAGCATCGGAAATACAACGATCATTCGGACGAGGATCTCGCCACCGTCGACGCCGCGGCTGACGGCAAGAAGGAAGGCGGCGCTGCTAAAGAGAGCCAACGCCAGGAGTGCGCATTTCATCGTTTGTCGCAACATGGCAA
Source organism: Bradyrhizobium sp. T-1 (assembly GCF_053592855.1). NCBI lineage: Bacteria > Pseudomonadati > Pseudomonadota > Alphaproteobacteria > Hyphomicrobiales > Nitrobacteraceae > Bradyrhizobium > Bradyrhizobium sp. T-1. The sequence goes on from NZ_CM132115.1 coordinate 3,901,376, forward strand.
TCTCGCACTCTCCAGGGTGCTCTCGGTCGAGCCCAGCGTATGGCGCTGCCTGATGAGCGACTGCGTATCTGACTCCACGCTCACGAGGTAGACTACCCGGCGGGCAACACGCACGCGATCTTTGGTCGCGAACAATACCTGCGATCGATGAATCAATCATTGCAAACTTCGTTCTCACTCGGGCAGCAAGCACCGCTCTATCCGCGTCACCCTGAGATGGCCGCTTCTTCAGCGGTCCTCGATCTCGGCCGTTCATCCTTCGAGGCTCCGCATGCGCCGCATTCGCAGCGCCTGCTTCGCACATCAGGATGACGGAGAATTATTCGACAAAAGTCATGACCCGCCGAACCAGGTCGAGAAGAGTCGCGGAGGTGACATCGTGCTCCTGTTTTGCCCGACGTGTCAAACTTAATTTCGGAAATGGCGCAGGTCGTTCCGCGGGAAATTCCCCAATGATTTGTACTGTGCATGGGGTTGATTTTGCGATTCTTCCTTCACCTCGCCCCGCTTGCGGGGAGAGGTCGGATCGCACTTGCGATCCGGGTGAGGGGGTACCGGTCCCTCGACGATCTCACGTGTGGAGAGTGGCCCTCACCCCAACCCTCTCCCCGTAAGAACGGGGAGAGGGGGAAACACCATCGGCTAGTCCGCCGCCTTCTCTCGCAAGTGCTGCGCATAGACGTTGATGATCAGGGCCGCCAGCAGGATCACGCCGCGGATCAGGATCTTCAGGAAGCTGTCGATGTTGACGTGGTCGAGGCCGTTATTGAGGACGCCGAGAACGAAGAGTCCGACGATGGTGTTGCCGATGCCGCCGCGGCCGCCGAACAGGCTGGTGCCGCCGACGACGACGGCGGCGATGGAGTCGAGCAAATAGGTGTCGAACTCGTTCTGTTGCGCGCTGCCGAAATGGGCGACACCGAGCATGCCGCCGATGCCGGAGCAGACCGCCGAGATCACCATGACGCTGCCTAGGATGAGCTTGACGTTGAGGCCGGAATATTCGGCCGCCTCGCGATTGCCTCCGACCATGTAGACGTAGCGGCCGAAGCGCGTGTAGGTCAGCACCAGGTGTCCGCCGAGCAGCATGATGGCGGCGACGATGACGATCCAGGGGATGCCGCCGATCGAGCCGGAGCCGAGCGTCGAGATGAGGCTTGGCACCTTGTAGGCGATCTGGCCACGCACCAGGAGGGCCGAGATGCCGGCAGCGATCTGCATCATCGCCAGCGTCATGATGAAGGAGGGGATGCCGATCACGGTCAGCCCCAGCGCGTTGACGAGGCCGAGAGCAGCACAGAGCAGGAGCGCCAGCAGGATCGCGGCGACACCGGGAAGCGGGATGTTGGGAATGTTGACGTAGGATTCCTGCAGCGTGAAATAGGCGACCGCGATGCCGGTGACGTTGGCGATGCTGGCGATCGACAGATCGATCTCGGCGCAGAGGATCACGAAGGTGAGGCCGACGGCGATGATGCCGGTCACCGACACCTGCGTGAGGATGTTGCCGAGATTGTCGATCGTCGCGAAGGAAGGGCTGGCAAAGGCGAAGAAGGCGGACAGGAAAATCAGCGTCAGGAACGGGGCGATGTTGCGCATCTGCGAACGCAGAAAGGATGCAAGGCTCCGTGTGCGCTGATCCGCCGCTGGTGCCGTCTCACTGCTCGCCATTGTGCTTCTCCGTCACGCCGCTTCCAGCAGGCGGTCTTTGCTGACCGGCTCGTTCTTGAATTCCCGCACCAATGCGCCGCGCTTGAGCACGAGGATGCGGTCGGCCAGCGACAGCACCGTTTCCGGCTCGGTCGACAGCACGATGATCGCGAGCCCCTTGGCGCGGAGGTCGCGCACGATGTTGATGACGTCGTTCTTGGCACCCACATCCATGCCGCGGGTCGGCTCGCACAGCACCAGCAGCTTGGGCGGATAGGTCAGCCATTTCGCCAGCGCGACCTTCTGCTGGTTGCCGCCGGAGAGCATGCCGAGGTCGAGGCCGACCACCGGCGGCCTGATCTGGAGCTGCTCGACTTGCCGCTTGGCGATATCGCGCTCCTGCGCCGGCTTGAGCAGCAGCGACGAGATGCGGTCAAGGATGCTGATCGATATGTTCTTGTAGACCGGCTCCTGGTGAAACAGCATGGCGCGCCGGCTCTCCGGCACCAGCGCCACGCCGGCCCGCCGCGCCGCCGCCGTGCTGGCAAAGGTCTTCGGCTTGCCGTCGACGGCGAGCGTGCCGGCGTCCGGCTTCAGCTTGCCGAACAGGATGCGCGACAGCTCCTGCTGGCCGCAGCCCATGAAGCCGTAGATGCCGAGGACTTCGCCGGCGCGGGCCTCGAACGAGACGTCCTTGAGGCTGCGGGCCAGCGACAGCTGATCGACCTTGAGGACGATCGAACTGTCGCTCGGCCGCGGCAGCATCAGATCGTCGGTGTAGCTGTGCTCGAGCACTTCGCCTCCGCGGCCGATCATGGCCTCGATCAGCGCGCCCTTGCTGGTTGCTGCGCTTGCGGTTTCCGCGACCTTCCGCCCGTTGCGGAACACGGTGACCGTGTCGGACACGCGCAGAATGTCCTCGATGAAATGTGAGATGAAGACGATGGCCGTGCCTTCTTCACGTAAGCGCCGCAGCGTCGTAAACAGCCGTTCGACCTCGGGCGGGGAGAGGGCCGAGGTCGGCTCGTCCAGGATGACGATGCGCGCGCCCGAGAACAGCACGCGGGCGATCTCGATCAGCTGCTGCAGCCCGATCGGCAGGTCGCCGAGCCTGCTCATTGGGTCGACGTCGATGCCGAAGCGTGCGAGCTGCTCGCCGGCCTCACGCGCCATGCGCCGCCATTGCACGAGGCCGAGGGCGTTGGTCGGCTGGTTACCGAGAAAGACGTTCTCCGCGACCGTGAGATCGGGTGCGACGGAGAGCTCCTGATGCACCATGGCGATGCCGGCCGCATGCGCATCGCGCGCCGAGCGGAAATGCGTTTCCTGGCCGTCAATCAGGAAGCGACCGGAGAATTCCGTGTGCACGCCGGCGATGATCTTCATCAGCGTGCTTTTGCCAGCGCCGTTCTCGCCGACGAGACCGTGGATCTCGCCGGGGAGAAGCGCGAAGTCGACACCACGAAGCGCCTCGACGCCGCCGAAGCTCTTCGTGATGCCCTGGAGTTCCAGGATGGGCTGTTGACCCTCAGGCATGCAAGATCAGATCTTGGAGGATTTCAGATCAGGAAGTGATCCTGCATCCACTGCATGCCGGCGGCATTGGCCTTGGTCACGACCGGGCCGTCGGTGACGACGTTCTTGGGAATGCCCTGGCCGCTCTTCTCGCCGCCGGCGACCGCCGCAACACCGGCGATGATCGCGCCGCCATGGATGCGGCAGGACGGATTGCGCACGGTCGCGTACATCCGGCCCTCGCTGACCGCCTGGATCGCCGGCGGCATCGCGTCCACACCGCCGATCAGGATGTTGGTGCGGTTGTGCGCCTTCATGATGTTGGCGGCCGCCAAAGCCATGTCGTCGTTGTGGAAGAACGCCGCGTCGATCTGCGGATATTTGGTCAGATAGGTTTCCCAGAGCCGCGCGGTCTTGGAGACGTCCCAATCGGCCGGCTGGGTGTCGAGCACCTCGATACCCGGGAACTGCTTCACCACCGAGTTGAAGCCCTTGGCACGGCCCTGCGCACCGGTATGGCCGAGCGCGCCTTGGGTCATGATGATCTTGCCCTTGCCGCCCATGGCGTTGCAGAGCGCCTGCGTCACCGAGGCCCCCATGAACTCGTTATCGGGGGCAAGGAAGGAGTGTACGTTGATCTGGTCGAGCGGCGCAATCAGCGTGTCCATGTCGATGACAGGTGTGCCGGCGTCGATCATCTTCTGCACGGGCTGGGTGAGGGTGCCGATGCCGAAGGCCTGGATCGCGACGAAATCCCATTTCTGCGAGGCCATGTTGTCGATCGCCGCGCGCTGCTTCACTGCGTCGAGCTGGCCGTCGAACCAGGTGACTTCGACATTGAACAGCTTGCCCCAGAATTCCGCGGCCTGCTTGCCCTGGGCGCACCAGGTCGCCTGAAGGCCTGCGTTGGAGAACGCCGCCTTCAGCGGCTTCTCGCTTCGTCCAACTTCGGCTGCAAGTGCTGGGTTTATGCCCATGCTGCCGAGGATGGCAGTCGCGGCGCCGGCGGTCGCTGCCGCCTGAAGAAGATCGCGCCTCGTCGTCGAGAAATCTTTCGTCCCGGACATCGCTCGCTCCCATAAATTTTATCGTCGGCGCGTCATTGATTGCGCTACCGAGACGGAAAGTGTCTCACAAGAGTTGATGCCACTCAATGTGCAATCAACGCGGAATCGTCGCGGGGTCTTGGTGCAGCGCAAAGCGCTACGCTGTGATGCCGGCGAAGGCTTCGATGTCCGTGAGAAGCTGCTCCCATGCGCATGACATCTCGGGTGATCATTCATCGCCGAGCAGGTCTCGCAGCGTATCCCTGATGACGTTGAAGAAGGCGATGAACAGCTGGCGAGGCGTGCCGTAGCCATCGTGCGAGGCGACTTCGCAGGCAATCATCCGGAATTGGCCACTGCGCTCGCCGGCGAAGTCGAGGATCGCCTCGATCGTCAGTGCAAGCATCGATCCCATCACGAGCTCGCTACCTTGGGACCGGAACATCGCCCACGTTTCGGGATGCTCGTTGAACAGCCGTTGACAGACGAGGGGCGTGAGATCGGCGCAGCGCCAGGCCGCAAGCTCAAAGCTTTGCTCGATCGGGTTGGGAGAAGTACTCATCGGCCCATCGGCCGCAGATAAAAAAAGAGCGGGGCCCTAGCCCCGCTCAAAAATTGTGTCGACCCTATTATCCCCGATTCTAAGATTTGATCTTGATTGGCGGGGCGACGCTGCGTTTTGCGCGCCAGGGGCTCCTCCCGAGACTTGGACCACCAGACCTCAACCTCACGGTCAGGCCTGAGCAAGGGGGATGCTAGATCAACTTTTCTCACTTGTCATCATTTTCGGCAACGATTGTTCAAAATTCGAGCAGTTGACGCAATGATCGGGCTGTTAACCCCTTAAGTATATGACAAATATAAGAATTATGTGGGTATTTCAGGTCGGGCGGACTGCCGCAAATGGTGGACGCGGTCCCCCGGCGGGTCCCGCCGAACATTTTTTTCGAGAAACTTGCGCAGCCCCAACCAGCTGGCCGAAGTGACCTCGACTCGGACGAGGCGTGGTGTTTAGTTAGCCCAGCGAACGAATGGTTCGGCGGATGCGCGCACGGCTGCAAAAATTCCTACCGATTGTCTTGCTCGCGCTAGTGATGCAGGTGCTGGCGCCGATTGCCGCGTGTTGGGCGGCCGGCCAGGCCGTTGCCGATCCGCTTGGCGCCGGCGTCATCTGCCATAGCGCCAGCGAGCAGGGCGGCCCGAGCGGCCAGAATGGCTCGCCGACCGCACATGCCGGCGCCTGCGCGCTGTGTTGCCTTGCGCAGGCCAACGCATCGTTCGATTCGCCGCCGCAGGCAGCGTTCTCCGTTCCCTTCCGCCACGCCGAACGCGTGGCGTGGCACGAGGCCGCCGCGTCCGTTGTCGCACCCCACAAGGGCTTAAGCGCGCAGGCGCGGGGGCCTCCCCACTTTTCCTGACGACCCTTCGTGATTGCCTCGGTTCATCCGTTGGCGATTGATGCTGTCGAATGGCCGGAAAGAAAGCCGGCGTCAGGAACGCCCCATGTTATCTCGTCATGCCCGCTGCGGCGTGAGTGTCGTTGCCGTTCAGGCCGCGCTGCTTGCCTCGTCGAGCGGCGTTTTCGCCCAGGGCAGCCCAAGGGAGCTGCCAAGGGAGCTGCCAAGAGAGCTGCCCGCAGTGACCGTCGACGCCCCCGCGACTGTGAAGCCCAAGCCGCGCAAGCCCGTGCAGACCGCCGGCACCAGGAGGAATTCGGCAAATCCGGCGGCCGAACGGCCGGCCTCGGCCGCTGCAGCCGATGAGCAGGGCGCGGGCAGCGCCCGGGCATCGCTCGATCAGCCGGCGGCGGTGGCGCGCTATCAGCTGCCGCAGCGCTCGTTCAGCATCACGGCAAAGCAGGTCGACGAGACCATCAACCTCAAGGACCCCGAGGACGCCGTCAAGTACATGCCGAGCCTGTTCGTGCGGAAGCGCAACGACGGAGACAATCAGGCGGTGCTCGCGACCCGAAGCTGGGGCCTGAACTCCAGTGCTCGAACGCTGATCTATTATGACGACCTGTTGATCTCGGCGCTGATCGGCAACAACAACTCTGGTGCCTCGCCCAAATGGAATCTGATCTCGCCCGAGGCGATCGGACGGGTTGATTTCCTGAATGGTCCCTTCGCGGCCGCCTATCCCGGCAATTCCATCGGCGGCGTTCTGCTGATCACGTCCAAGATGCCGGACAAGCCGTTTGCGGTTGCCAAGGAAACCGTCTCGGTGATGCCTTGGAATCAATACGGCACCAAGGACACCTACGTGACCAGCCAGACCAGCGCCGCCGCAGGCAATCGCGACGGCAAACTATCCTGGCTTGTCAGCGCGAACCATCTCGATAGCTACCAGCAACCGTTGTCTTACGTGACCAACGGCAGCCTTCCCGCGGGAACGACGGGAGGTTACCTTGCCCTCAACAAGACAGGTCAAATCGCGGATGTGGTCGGCGCAGGCGCGTTGGCGCATTCGCAGCAAACCTCGGGCAACCTTCGGGTGGCCTACGACGTCTCTCCGCTGGTGCAAGCCACGTACTCATTCGGTGTCTGGAACAATCATCAGACGTCGGATCCCCAGACCTATCTGAAGTCTACCGTGACCGGCTTGCCGACTTTCGCCGGCATCACCGGCTTTGCCAGCAACAAGTATACCTGGGATCAGACTCACATCAGCAATGCGGTTGCGCTCAGAAGCGACACCAAGGGGACGTTTGATTTCGATTTGTCTGCGTCGAGCTACAACTATCTCCATGACACTTTGCTCAATCCCTATACCGTCGTCCAGTCGCCGGGGCTCGGCTACTCGCTCAATGGCAAAGTGACGCGAATGGATGGCACTAATTGGCAGAATGCGGATGCCAAGGGAATCTGGCGCCCGTTCGGCGTCGATGGTGCGCACGAGGTCAGCTTCGGCTTCCACGCCGATCGCTACAGGCTCGAGAACCCTGTCTATCTTTCAAATGTGTGGTTCACGGCCCCGTCGACGGGAAACGGCCAGCTCTTCACCACCGGCGTTGGAGAGACACGAACGGACGCGCTGTGGCTGCAGGACGCCTGGAAGATTGCGCCAAACTGGAAGCTTACCCTGGGAGGGCGTCTCGAGAACTGGCAGGCCCTTGACGGCTACAATGTCAACTCGACTGTGGCTGCGGGTACCGGGACGGTGAATGTGCCGATCCCGGTCGTGAAATTGGTTCCTCAGAACCAACCAAGCCTCAATGCCGCAAATTTATCGCCGAAAGCCTCGCTCTCGTTCGACCCAAACAAGGATTGGAACGTCACGGCGAACTTCGGTGAGGCCTATCGCTATCCGACTGTCACCGAACTCTACCAGAACATCGTGGTCAACGGGGTCGCGACCTTTGCAAATCCGTTTCTCGCACCGGAGCACGACTACAGCACCGAGTTGAACGTCGAGCGGAAGTGGAACGACGGCCGGGCGCGATTGACCTTGTTTTGGGAGCGGACGAACAATGCGATCATTTCCCAGACCAACCTGGTCACCGCAGGCGGTCAACAGAACTCGGTTACGGTCATCAGCAATGTCGACGCAATCCGGATGCAGGGTGTCGAATTGTCGGCCGAGAGGGACAATGTCCTGCTTACGGGTCTCCAATTGTTCGGCAGCATCACCTACGTCGACTCGCGTATCCTGGCGGACGCAAGCTGGGCTGGAAAGGATCCGGTCACGGGGGTGCCGACGACGGTGGTCGGCAAGCGCGTGCCATACGTCCCTGATTGGCGCGCCAAATTCGGCGTGACCTATCGGCCGAACGAGAGTTGGGCCTACACTGTGGCAGCGCGCTACAGCGGCAAGCAGTATTCGACGTTGGATAACACCGACTATATCGCTCGGGTGTATCAATCGTTCGATAGCTACTTGGTCGTGGACGCCAAGATCCATTACAACGCAACCAAGGATTTTGCGTTCGACTTTGGCATCGATAATCTCTTCAACAAGCAGTATTTCCTATTCCATCCGTTCCCCGGAAGAACTTTCGTTCTCGCCGGCAAGTACACATGCTGACAAATGAGACTCTCAACGACGACAAGAAGGGCAACCGACATGAACAATCTCTCACGCATTCTCGCGCTCGCGGCGTTCTCGGCCGTTGTGATCGCGGCTCCCGTCCGCGCCGACGACGTCAAGGCTGGCGATCTCGTCATCTCGCAAGCGTGGAGCCGGGCAACGCCGGGCGGCGCCAAGGTCGCCGGCGGCTTCCTGACCATCGAGAACAAGGGCTCTGCACCCGACAAGCTCGTGGCAGTTACCGCTGAGATCGCCGGTAAGGCCGAGGTTCACGAGATGGCAATGGACAATGGCGTCATGAAGATGCGTCCGCTGGACAGGGGCCTCGTCATCGAGCCGGGCAAGACCGTGAAACTCGCTCCCGGCGGCAACCATCTGATGCTCCAGGATCTGAAGGGTCCGTTCAAGCAGGGTGAGAAGGTGCCGGTGACGCTCGAATTCGAAAAGGCTGGCAAGGTCGTCGTCTCGCTCGATGTCCAGGGCGTCGGTGCCCAGGCCCCCGGGGGTGGGGGAGGCATGATGATGAAGAAGATGCCCGATCATTCGGGAATGAAGATGTGATGTGTGTGATCTAATTTCCGGGAGATCGAGTATGTCGAAGGCACTCTGGCTGATCCTGATGGCTGCGCTGGCCGCGTCGCCTGCGGCGGCGCATGTTTATCTGGAAGGCAAGCAGGCTGCGGTCGGTGCATCCTACAAGGCCGTCTTCGCCGTGCCGCATGGCTGTTCCGGCTCGCCGACGGTCAAGATCCGCGTGCAGATCCCGGAAGGCGTGATCGCAGTGAAGCCGATGCCGAAGGCCGGCTGGAACGTCGATGTCGTGGAGGGCCAATATACCAGTGCGTACGACTATCACGGCAACAAGCTGACCTCGGGTGTGAAGGAAGTGGTGTGGTCCGGCGGCAAGCTGCCGGACCACAATTACGACGAGTTCATCGTCAGCAGCTTCCTCACCGACAGCCTGAAGCCGAACACCACGCTGTATTTTCCGGTGGTGCAGGAATGCGAGAAGGGCGTCAGCCGCTGGATCGAAATCCCGGCGGAGGGCGCTGGGCATTCGCACGACGACAAGTCGCCGGCGCCCGGCGTGAAGCTGCTGTCCAAACCGTAATGCGTCTTCTCGCTGCGTTCGCGATGCTGCTTGCCATCGCCGGCACTCCGACCAGCGCGTCGGCACATGCGGCGCTGATCTCGGTCGAACCGGCGAGCGGAAGTATCCTTGCGAGCGCGCCGAAGGCGGTGGAGCTGCGCTTCAACGAGGCGGTGACGCCGGGCGCGATCCAGTTGATCGACGGTGCGGGCAGGGCGCGCGACGATGCGCGTGTCACGACATCGGGCGAGGCAATCACGGTTGCGATGCCGCCGGACTTGCCGAAGGGCACCGCGGTCGTGAGCTACCGGGTGATCTCGCAGGACGGTCATCCCGTCGCGGGATCGGTGATCTTTTCGATCGGCGCGCCGACGGCCACGCAGCCCCGGGCCAAAGCGGATGGCCGATTGAGCGCGATGATCTGGTTGTCTCGGATCGGTCTCTATCTCGGGCTCTTCGTCGGCGTCGGCGGCGTGTTCTTTGGCCGCTGGATTGCTTGGTCGATGACGGCCATGAGGGTACCGCGCGCAGCGCTGCTTTTGGGTCTGCTAAGTGCCGCTGTCTCGTTGGGCGTGTTGGGTCTCGATCTCCTTGGGCTGCCGCTGGCGGCGATCGTGACGGCGGCTCCTTGGACCATCGCATTTGCGACCAGCGCCGGCCTCGCCTCGAACGTTGCCATCGCGGCGATGCTGCTCGCGCTGATGGCGCTGAGTCGCGTGTGGTACGCGCGCGCTCTTGCGGTCGTCGCCTTCATCGGTGTTGGCCTATCGCTCGCCATGACCGGGCACGCGGCAACGGCATCGCCCGAGGTGCTGACGCGACCGGCGGTCTTCGTCCATGGCCTCGCTGTCGCCTTCTGGATCGGCGCGCTGACGCCGCTTGCAGCGCTGCTGTCGAAGCCGACACCGGCGGTGCTACCGCTCCTCAATCGCTTCTCGCGCATCGCAGTGCCGGTGGTCGCCGCGCTGGCGTTGACCGGTCTCGTGCTCGCAATCATCCAGCTTGAAAAGCCGGCGGCGCTGGTCGAGACGACCTACGGCCTCATTCTCTCGGTCAAGCTCGTGCTGGTCTTGTTCCTGCTGGCGCTTGCCGCGCTCAATCGTTACAGGCTCACACCGGCGCTGGTGAAAGATCGGGGCGTCGCAACCGTACTCAAACGCTCGATCCTGCTCGAATGCGCTACCGCGCTCGGCATCTTCGCCATCGTCGCCGGCTGGCGCTTCACGCCGCCGCCGCGGACCATCGTGCCGGAGACGCCCCTGGCGATCCACATCCACACCGACAAGGCGATGTTCCAGGTGCTGGTGTCCCCAGGCAAGGCCGGCGTCGACGATTTCGTGCTCCAACTCATGACCGGGGAGGCGACGCCGCTGCAGGCCAAAGAGGCGAGCCTGACGCTGAGCCTGCCGGAGCGCGGCATCGAGCCGATGGAGCGTGACGCCGAACTCGGGCCTGATGGCTATTGGCACGTGCGCAAGGTCGAGTTGCCCTTCGCCGGCCGCTGGCATGTGCGGATCGACGCGTTGGTGACCGATTTCGAGAAAATCACACTCGAGGACGACCTCGAGGTCGCGCCGCCTTAAGGCGAGCACGGTTCGAGTCGAACCTGAAGTCGACGGAAAAATGACAGGAATTCCGTCACGTTAGCGGCTTTTCCTCATTCCCGGCCTTGTGTTTTCGCTCCCAATCCGGTTTCACTGCAACTCATCACTGATTCCCAGAGTATTGCCATGCGGTTGTCGCGGTTCTTTCTGCCCATTCTGAAGGAAAATCCGAAGGAGGCGGAGATCGTCTCGCATCGGCTGATGCTGCGCGCCGGCATGATCCGGCAGGAGGCGGCCGGTATCTACGCGTGGCTGCCGCTCGGCTTCCGGGTGCTGAAGAAGATCGAGCAGATCGTGCGCGAAGAGCAGGACCGTTCCGGCGCGCTGGAACTGTTGATGCCGACGCTGCAGCTCGCCGACCTCTGGCGCGAGAGCGGCCGCTACGATGCCTACGGCCCGGAGATGCTGCGCATCGCCGACCGGCACAAGCGCGAGCTGCTGTACGGGCCCACCAACGAGGAAATGATCACCGAGATCTTCCGCGCCTACGTCAAGTCCTACAAGAACTTGCCGCTCAATCTCTATCATATCCAATGGAAATTCCGTGACGAGCAGCGTCCGCGCTTCGGCGTGATGCGCGGCCGCGAATTCCTGATGAAGGATGCCTATTCCTTCGACCTCAACGAAGCCGCTGCGCGCGTCGCCTACAACAAGATGTTCGTCGCCTATTTGCGGACCTTCGCTCGGATGGGGCTGAAGGCCATCCCGATGCGTGCCGAGACCGGCCCGATCGGCGGCGATCTCAGCCACGAATTCATCGTGCTCGCGGAGACCGGCGAATCCGGCGTTTTCATCAATCGCGACGTGCTGGATTTGCCGGTGCCTGGCGAGGACGTCGACTATGACAGCGACCTGACGCCGATCATCAAGCAATGGACCTCGGTCTATGCCGCGACGGAGGACGTTCACGATCCCGCGCGGTTCGAGCAGGAAGTGCCGGCGGAGAAGCGGCTGAACACGCGCGGCATCGAAGTTGGCCAGATCTTCTATTTCGGTACGAAATACTCCGAGCCGATGAAGGCGATGGTGGCGGGGCCTGACGGCGTCGATGTACCGATCCACGGCGGCTCTTACGGCGTCGGCGTCTCGCGCCTGCTCGGCGCCATCATCGAGGCCTGTCATGACGATGCCGGCATCCAATGGCCGGAGGCGGTGGCGCCGTTCCGCGTCGCGATTCTCAATCTCAAGCAGGGCGATGCGGCGGTCGATGGCGCCTGCGAGAAGCTCTATGCCGAGCTCACTGCCAAGGGCGTCGACGTGCTCTATGACGACACCGACCAGCGCGCCGGCGCCAAATTCGCTGCCGCCGACCTGATCGGCATCCCCTGGCAGATCATGATCGGGCCGAAGGGGCTGGCCGACGGTAAGGTCGAGATCAAGAAGCGCAGCGACGGCTCCCGCGAGACCATGTCGCCAGCGGACGCGGTCGCCCGGCTGGTCGGCTGAATATTGTTCATCGCCCGATATCGCGGCCGCCAATCCGGCCACAATTGACCCCGAATCATGGGATTATCGAGCGATGGATGAAACCATGACCGAGACCGTTCAAACCGCGCCTTTCGCGCCCTTCGAGTGGATGCTGTCGGCGCGCTATTTGCGGGCGCGCCGCAAGGAAGGATTCATCTCGGTCATCGCCGGGTTCTCCTTCCTCGGCATCATGCTCGGCGTGGCGACGCTGATCATCGTGATGGCCGTGATGAACGGCTTCCGCAAGGAGCTGCTCGACAAGATCCTGGGGCTGAACGGCCATATCCTGGTCCAGCCGCTGGAATCGCCGCTGACCGACTGGAAGGACGTCGCCGAGCGCATCAGCCAGGTTCAGGGCATCCGGCTGGCTGCCCCGGTCGTCGACGGCCAGGCACTGGCGTCCTCGCCCTGGAATGCCTCGGGCGTGCTGGTGCGTGGCATCCGGTCAGACGATCTCAACAACCTCACCTCGATCGCCAAGAACATCAAGCAGGGCTCGCTTGAGGGCTTTGACGACGGGCAGGGTGTTGCGATCGGCCGGCGGCTCGCCGATCAGCTGTCCCTGCATGCCGGCGACAGCGTGACCCTGGTCGCGCCGAAGGGCGCGGTCACCCCGATGGGCACCACGCCGCGCATCAAGCCTTACAAGATCGTCGCCGTGTTCGAGATCGGGATGTCCGAATACGATCTCGGCTTTGTCTTCATGCCGCTCGCGGAAGCGCAGGCCTATTTCAACCGCAGCAGCGACGTCACCTCGATCGAGGTGTTCACCACTAATCCCGACCGCATCGACGCCTTCCGCAAGGCGGTGACGGAGGCCGCGGGCCGGCCGGTGTTCCTGGTCGACTGGCGGCAGCGCAACTCGACCTTCTTCAACGCGCTGCAGGTCGAGCGCAACGTGATGTTCCTGATCCTGACCATGATCGTGCTGGTCGCAGCGCTCAACATCGTCTCCGGCCTGATCATGCTGGTGAAGGACAAGGGCAGCGACATTGCGATCCTCAGGACGATGGGGGCCTCGCAGGGCTCCATCATGCGGATCTTCCTGATCACGGGCGCTTCGATCGGCGTGGTCGGCACGCTGGTCGGCTTCTTCGTCGGCCTCGTGATCTGCCTCAACATCGAATCCATCCGGCAATTCCTGTCCTGGCTGACCAGCACCGAATTGTTTTCGCCGGAACTCTATTTCCTGTCGAAGCTGCCCGCCGAAATCGACGTCGGCGAGACCACGGCCGTCGTCATCATGGCGCTGACGCTGTCGTTCCTGGCGACGCTGTATCCGTCGTGGCGCGCCGCGCGCCTCGATCCCGTCGAAGCGTTGCGGTACGAGTGAGGGGCTGATGGAGCAGCAGCAGGGGGCGGAAGATGAACCGGTCATCTATCTCCACGAGATAAGACGGCAGTACCTTCAGGGCGAGGCGGCCCTGACGATCCTCGACAACGCCAAGCTCGCGCTGTGGGCGGGCCAGTCGGTCGCGCTGGTGGCGCCGTCTGGTTCGGGCAAGTCGACGCTGCTGCACATCGCGGGCCTGCTCGAGGCGCCCGATTCCGGCGAGGTCTACGTCAACGGCGCGCCGACCTCGCAATTGCCCGACATCGAGCGCACCCAGCTTCGCCGCAGCGATATCGGGTTCGTCTACCAGTCGCACCGGCTGCTGCCGGAATTCTCCGCGCTGGAGAACGTGATGATGCCGCAGATGATCCGCGGCCTGAAGAAGTCCGAGAGCGTCAAGCGTGCCAAGGAGATCCTCGGCTATCTCGGCCTCGGCGATCGCATCACGCATCGGCCTGCGGAGCTATCGGGCGGCGAGCAGCAGCGCGTCGCGATCGCGCGCGCGGTCGCTAATGCGCCGCGCGTGCTGCTGGCGGACGAGCCGACCGGCAATCTCGATCCGCACACCGCCGACCACGTGTTCCAGGCTCTGATGCAGTTGGTCAAGGCGACCAAGGTCTCCATGCTGATCGCGACCCACAACATGGAGCTCGCCGGCCGCATGGACCGGCGCGTGTCGTTGTCGAACGGCCAGGTCATCGAGCTCGAATAGAAAACGCGAAAACAACCCCATGCACAGTAGACGGCCGTTGCCGGCTACGGTCGGGGGAATGTCTCCCAACCATCTGACATATCGGACAAACCGGCTGCGACGGCGCATCGCTGCAGCGGCGGGGCCTGTTATGGCCGGATCACCGTCAATTTGAACGGCCCGCCATTGGCCGCGGCATGCGCCACGGCCTCATTGACGTGGTCGAGGTCGAAGTTCGTCGTCTGGTACTCGTCGAGCCGCAACAATCCCGCGCGCACCAGGCCGATCAGGCGGCTCGCCGCATCCGGCGGATACATCCACACGCCGTGGATGGAGATGCAGTTGCGCATGATCCAGGGGTAGGGCAGTTCGAGGCCCGCACCGCCGGCCATGCCGACACCACCCATCAGCACGACGCGGCCATAGGCGCGAACCGTCATGACCGCCGCGCGCACCACGCTCGTGCTCACCGAGGGCGGCATGATGTCGAGCACGCAGTCGATCGAGCCTCCCGCCGCGCGCTTCATTGCCTCGCGGTCGTCGTCCTCGTGACCGGTGAGCCTGACCGGCTTCACCCGCGCGCCGAAGCGGCGGACGAGGTCGGCCAGGATCGTCTCGTTGCGGCCGGGCGTCACCACGCAGGCCGCCCCCATTGCGAGTGCGACGGAGACGGCGGCGCTGCCGAAATTGCCGGTGGCCCCGCTCACCAGCACGGTCTCGCCCGCTTGCAGGTTTGCAGCGAGAAAGCCGCCATAGGGCACCAGCGCCGTTCCCAGCGCGCACCATTGCGAGGCTTCCGCGGAGGTGATCTGGCCAAGCTTCTTCACATTCTCGGTCGGCACGCGCATCTGCTCGGCGTAGGAGCCGTGGCGAAAATGCTGCTGCAGGCGCATGCCGCCGGGGCCGGCGGCCGTGAGCCCTTGCAGGGCGATATCGGGCGCCACGATGTCGTCGCGCGAGCGCACCGTCGGGTCGCAGAACACCCAGTCGCCAATGCTGAGCTTGGTGGCATCAGGGCCGATCGCGCGCACCCGGCCGATGCCGCCAGGGCCGGGGATGATCGGCAGGGCGAGCGCGTAGTTGCGCTCCCCGCTGAAGACTTCGTTCATGTAGGACAGGACGCGCGTGGCGACGACATCCACGATGACCTCGCCGGTGCCGAGCACCGGATCCGGCGCGGTCTCGACCACCAGCGGTGATCCCAGGGATTTAAGGATGGCAGCTTTCATGATGTTCACCTCAGAGACGGGTGATGCTCATATGCGTCGGCCTTGAAGGGACATGAAGGCCTGGTATTATCCTAGTATTCCCAAAACCCTCCATCACGGGAACACGCCATGGCCGACCCACGCCGCGTCGAATTCGGCGATTTCCTCCGCTCCCGCCGCGAAAAGCTGTCGCCGAAGACTGTCGGGCTCCCCGCAGGCCAGCGGCGGCGGACCGCGGGGCTCCGCCGTGAGGAGGTCGCCCAGCTCGCCGGCATCGGCGTCGACTGGTACATCCGCCTCGAGCAGGGACGCACCGTCAGCCCGTCGGTCACGACCATCGATGCGCTGGCGCGTGCGCTACGCCTCAGCAAGACCGAGCATGCGCATCTCAAGGATCTCGCGCGCGGCGGCGCGAGGGGCACGTTCACCCGCGAGGTGGTGCCGCCGCCGATCCTGCGCCTGGTCGAGAGCCTGCCGCATCCGGCCTACATCACCGGGCGGCGCTGGGACGTGCTGGCCTGGAATGCCGCCGCCGAGGAGATCTTTGCGTTCGGGCGATTGCCGGAGGATGATCGCAACACGCTGCTCTTGATGATGACCAACAAGAAGACCCGGAAATCCTATGGCGCGGGCTGGGCTGACGTGGCCAAGCGCATGGTCGCGATGTTTCGCGCCACCCACGACGTCTGGGCCGGCGATCCCGCCTTTGCGGAATTGCTGACGCGGTTGCGCGAAGGCAGTCCCGAATTCGTCAAATGGTGGGGCGCGCACGAGGTGCACGGCACCTTGTCGGGCCGCAAGACCATGACCCATCCGACCAAGGGCGTGCTGCATTTCGAGCACACGAGCTTTCAGGCCAATGACGATCCCGCGCTGAAGCTCGTGATCTATACGCCGGTGTGAGGGCGCAAAAGCACGGCAATCACGCGACGGCCTTTTTGACGACCGACGGCGAAACCGAGCACAGTCTCGTGCATGTCGCGACGTGCCTACAAAGCAGGGCCGAAGTTCGAGCGCCATGATTGCAGCCAACGCAAAGTAATGCTACAAATCGTAGCATTCGTTCGCGGTCGAAAGCGAGGTCGACGAGGGATCGGATGAGGCGTCGGCAATTCATTTCGCTTCTCGGCGGGGCTGCCTTGGCGCCAATCGCCGGGCCTCCGGTCTGCGCTGACTCACCGGCCAACTGTGCCGCTCCGGCAAAGCGCGATGATGGCTGGTCCGTTCTATCGGCCAATGGAGACAACGACTTCGACCAGGCCGCGCTGTGCAGGATGGCCGATCGCCTCGAAAGCTCCGGCGCCAACATTCACGCCGTGCTGGTCGCTTGCCACGGTAGATTAGCGTTCGAGCGATACTTCAGAGGATCCGATGAGGTTGCCAGTCGCTTCTTCGGCGTTCTGGTCAAGGACATCAGCTTCGACGCCGATACACTCCATAATCTAAAATCGTGCTCGAAGAGCGTCGCGTCGCTCGTAGTCGGGATCGCGATCGACCAGGGCTTCATCCGAAGCATCGACGAACCAGTCGTCAGCTTCTTTCCCGAATTGCCCGAGCTGCGGTCCCCGGACAAGGATCGCATCCTGCTCTCACACGTGCTCACCATGTCGATGGGCCTAAAGTGGGTGGAGGCAACTCCGGCGACAGGGGACGACAACGACGAAGTGCGCATGCATATGGCGCAGGATCCCTCTCGTTACGTCCTCGGTCTTCCTGTGACGGCACCGGCCGGGCAGGGGTTCTTCTACAACACCGGTGCGCTCACGCTGCTCTCGGCGATC
The DNA here is from genome assembly GCF_053592855.1 of Bradyrhizobium sp. T-1. Taxonomy (NCBI): domain Bacteria; kingdom Pseudomonadati; phylum Pseudomonadota; class Alphaproteobacteria; order Hyphomicrobiales; family Nitrobacteraceae; genus Bradyrhizobium; species Bradyrhizobium sp. T-1. The sequence continues at coordinate 3,918,787 of NZ_CM132115.1, forward strand.
GTTCGCAAGGCCACCGGCCGTCCGCTCGATGAATTCGCGCGCACGGTGCTGTTCAATCCGCTCGGCATCAACGAATTTGAGTGGAGCAGGGTCAAGGGCGACAGCGATGCCGGAGGCGGATTACGCCTGCGGCCTCGCGACATGGCGAAAATCGGCCAACTCGTCCTCGCCGGCGGTCGCTGGAACGATCGGCAAATCGTTTCCAAAGCATGGATCGAGGCGTCGACCACCATGAAGCTCAGGGCGGATGACTATCAATCCTACGGATATTTGTGGTGGTTGGGACGTTCTCGCCTCAATGGGCGTCTCGTCCCGTGGATTGGCGCACTCGGCCGAGGTGGCCAGTCGATCCGCATCGTCCCGGAACTCGATCTCGTTGTCGCGGTCACCGCGGGATACTATCAAGACTACAGTCCTGAAGCCTTCAAATTGCAGTACGGCGTGTTCAGGGATGTCTTGCAGGCTGTCTCGCCTCCGGCGTAAGGCCCCGCAAACCTCTTTGCGAAACGATGAAGTTTCGGAGTAGGTTCGCCAATTGCTACGCGATCACCGGGATGGACTTGGACTGTGACTGGCAAACGAACGCGCGAGGGAAGCGGCCGCGTCAAGCTCGAGGCGGTTGCAAGCGCCGCGAATGTATCGACGGCCACCGTGTCGCGGGTGTTCAACGAGCCGGACAAGGTCTCTGAAGCGATCCGGGAGCGCGTAAAGGAAGCTGCCCGCGCGCTCAACTGGATTCCGAATGCCGCGGGAAGGGCGCTTGCCTCGAGCCGAACGCATATTGCGGGGGCGATCATCCCGACGCTCGACAACGAAATCTTCGCGCATCAGATCGGCGGCATGCAGGCGGTGTTCAGCAATGCCGGCTTCACGCTGTTTCTGGGCTGCTCCAATTACGATCCGCTCGAAGGCTTGAGGCAGGCGGAGGCCATGCTCGCGCGGGGCGTGGAGGCGATTGCGCTCGTCGGTGAAAACCATCCCGAAGAGCTCTTTGCGGCCTTGAAGGCCCGCGACATTCCCTACGTCGTCATGTACTCCTACAGCAGGCTGTCGGAACATCCCTGTATCGGCTTCGACAACGGTGCCGCCTTCACCCGGATCACGGATCATCTGCTCTCCCTCGGACACCGGCGTTTTGCCGGCATCTTCCAGCCGGTCGCGAACAACGATCGTGTGGCCGCCAGGCTTGCCGGCGTGAGGGAGGCGCTGGCGGCTGCGGATCGGCAGATGCCGGATGAGAATTTGCTGATCGGTCCCTCCACGCTGGAATTCGGCGCCGAGAGTTTTTCGCGGCTGATGACGCGGGAGGGAGAGGTGCGACCTACGGCCATCGTGTGCGGCAACGACAACATCGCGCTCGGCGCCTTGATGGCTGCCAATGCCCTCGGCCTCAAGGCGCCAACGGACTTCTCGATCACCGGGTTCGACGATCTCGCGATCTCGTCGCGCTTCACGCCACGTCTGACCACCATGAAGGTCGACAACCAGGAGATCGGGACGTTGGCCGCCAGCGAGCTCCTCGCCGTCGTTGCCGGCCACAAGACGAGGCCACAGTCCAAAGAGATCGTGCCGGTGTTGCAGGTCAGGGACAGCTCGGGCCCGCTGGCTTGACGATCGCGGGTGATATCCGGGGTGGGGAAGGGCGCCGCCTTTGCCTGCTTGACCGGCGAGATGGCTGACCTGCACCGAATGGAAATCGGTTCATGTCATTGAAAGACAACAGAAATCGGACCTTTCGGTGAAATTGACACCCAATATGTAAGCGCTTACATACGACACGGCTTGTCGTCATAAACGTAGCGAGCGTTTCGCAAGGAAGCGCCATCGGAGGAAATGCAGGAATGCGCCTTGGTCTGTCGAAAACACTGAACGGCTGCGCCGTCGCAGCCACGCTTCTGCTGAGCACCTTCGCGATAGCGCCGGCGGCCCACGCCGAAGAGAAGCTCGTGGTCTGGTGGAACAAGGGCTTTTACTCGGCCGAAGAAGACGCGCTGCTCCAAGCGATTCACAAATTCGAAGCCAAGACCGGTGTGAAGGTCGAGCTGTCGCAATACGCGACGCAGGACGTCATTCCGAAGACCGTTGCGGCGCTCGATTCCGGCACGGTGCCTGACGTCGCCTATGCCGACACCTTCAACTTCCAGAGCGTTGGCAAATGGGCCGCCGAAGGCAAGCTCGAGGATCTCGGCGCCATCCTCACGCCGATGAAGGACCAGTTCGACAAGAGCGCGCTCGATACGGTCATGCTGCAAAACGAGCAGACCAAGAGCAAGAGCTACTACGCTTTCCCGGTCAAGCAGGCGACGCTGCATCTGCACTACTGGAAAGACATGCTCGAGGAGGGCGGTCTCAAGGAAAGCGACATTCCGAAGGACTGGCACGGTTTCTGGAATTTCTGGTGCGACAAGGCGCAGCCAGCGGTTCGCAAGGCAAGCGGCAAGCGCGTCTATGGCATCGGCCTGCCGATGGGCGTGGACAGCAGCGACAGCCTGATCGGCTTTCTGACCTTCGCCGAGGCCTATAATGTCGTCATGGTCGACGACAGCGGCAAGCTGCTGCTCGACGATCCCAAGGTGAAGGCCGGGCTCGTGTCCGCGCTCAGGGATTACACCGAGATCTACAAGAAGGGCTGCGTTCCGTCCTCCGCGACGAGCTGGAAGGACGCGGACAACAACGTCGCCTTCCACAACAAGACGACGGTGATGACCTTCAATCCGACCATCTCGATTCCCGGCAAGTGGCTGGATGACTCGACCAACCAGACCCTGACCGCCGAGCAGCGGGACGAGGCCAAGAAGAACTACGAGGAGCGCATCCGGACACTGCCCTGGCCGAGCAAGCCGGACGGTACGCCGATGCACACCCGCAGCTCGGTCGTGGTCGGCGTGATCTTCCAGCAGGCCAAGAACAAGGCGCGTGCCAAGGAGTTCGTGCAGTTCCTGCTTCAGGACGAAAACCTGCAGCCCTATGTCGAAGGCGCGCTGGGCCGCTGGTTCCCTGTGAAGACTGCCGCCGTGAAGTCGGCATTCTGGAACGGGGACGAGCATCGCAAGATCCTGCGCGACCAGTTTGCGGCGGGCGTCGGCGGCTACGAGATGACGCGGAACTACAAGTTCACCACGGTCAACAACGAGAACGTCTGGGCGAAGGCCACCATCCGCGTGGTCCTCGACAAGGTGCCGCCGGAGCAGGCCGTCGATGAGATGATCGACCGCATCAAGAAGATCGTCAGCGAATAACGACAAGCGTCCGCAGCAGCGCACGGTGTTGCTGCGGACGGCCTCTTGCCAATGATCTATAGTCGCGAACCGGTAGCGGAGCCGCCGCCACCTTCGTTACCCCGTTCGACACGCTTTGGAGCCTGCCTGTGACCATCGCTCTCAAGGGCATCATTCCCGTGATGCTGACGCCGTTCACCGAAGCCAAGACGATCGACTATGCCGGCCTGGAAAGGCTGATCGAGTGGTATATCGCGAACGGGGCCGACGCGCTGTTCGCGGTCGCCCAGTCGAGCGAGATGCAGTTCCTGACGCTGGACGAGCGCGTGGCGCTGGCGAGGTTCGTCGCCAGGACCGCGGCAGGCCGGCTACCGGTCATCGCGTCCGGCCATATCAGCGAATCCAGGGAGGACCAGCTGACCGAGCTTTCCTCCATTGCCAAGACGGGCGTCGACGGATTGGTGCTGGTGACGAACCGACTTGCGTCCCTGGATCCGACGGGGACTAATTTCACCGACAATCTGACCTGGCTGCTCGACCGGCTGCCCAAGGACATGAGCCTCGGCCTCTATGAATGCCCGGCGCCGTTCCGCCGGCTTCTCTCCGATGATGAGCTGGCCTTTTGCGCAGACAGCGGCCGCTTCGCAGTTCTCAAGGACGTCTCGTGCGACCTTCCGACCGTGCAGCGCCGGGTCAAGCTGACCCAGGGCACGCCGCTGACGATCGTCAATGCCAATGCCGCGATCGCCTTTGACGCGATGAAGTCGGGAGCTCCCGGGTTCACCGGCGTATTCACGAACTTCCACCCCGACCTCTACAAATGGCTGCTGACGCAGCATCAGAAGCATCCGGTGCTGGCGAACGAGCTTTCGGTCTATCTCGCGCTCGCCGCGATGGCGGAGCCGATGGGCTATCCCAAGCTGGCCAAGCTCTATCACCAGCGGCTCGGCACCTTTTCCTGCACCGAGAGCCGGGCGGTCGATTTCGACATCCGCGAGCGCTTCTGGGCGCTCGATGTGCTGATCGACAAGATCGTCGAGGGACAGGAGTCGTTCCGCGCGAAGATCGCAGCGGCACGCTGAGCACGACGGACGTGGCCGGCGCAAATCTCGATGACGTCAGGGCGACGGCGCAGCCGGTGGCGTTGCCGTAGCCTTCGGCAGAGACACCGCCGGCCAAGGGCTCTTCGCAGCGGGCGTCGCCGGTGGGCATGATGCTTCGAGCTGCGACCACGCCGAGGGCAGGCCCGTGGCGTCGATGTCGAACGTTGTCACGTCTGCCGCTTCGTCGGACTTCCGCGTGGTCTCCCGGACATGGAGGGAGCGGGACGCCATGATCGCCCTGAACGTGCCGAAATCGAGCGAGCCGCTCCACATTTCGTATTTGCCGGCCCGCATCGGAGATCCTCCGGCTTGCTCGTTGGGGGCGGCGTCTGCCGTCATCATGATGGTGCGTTTGCCCACCGACGCCTCGTCGATCTCGGCCGCGAACATCAGCGGCACGCGATTTTTGCGGTCGCAGTAAAGGCGCCACTCCATCGTTCGGAACGACGGGCCGCCTTCGTTCTTCAGCGTTGCGAACTTGCTGACATAGGGCGAGGTTGCTTTCTCCAGTCGCCACTTCGCCTCGGCTAGCGCCCGCGTGTCGATGCCGAAGCGGTACAGCTCGGCGCGCGTCAGCATGTGCAGATCTTCGAACTTCACCGTCCGGATCAGATCATCGAGCTCGCGGCTGATCCCCATCGCCGCGATATAGGCCGTGCGCTCGCGGTCGGCGGTTGCGGTTCGACGCTGCCTGAATTCTGCGAGCAACGCCGGCGGCGGATGGCCCTGAATGGCGAAGACGAGCCTGGAATTGTGGACCGCCAGCGCGGCGTCCGGTGCCACCTCGCGCGATGTCGCGCCGAGAAACAGGTAGCCGCAGGCCGAGTTGCACATCGCATGGTGAGTGGTGAGCTCGGCTTCGATCTCGCCGCCTGCGTTCTTCGCCTTCAGGCACGCGGCATCCACCTGCGTGCCTGCGGCACACGCCGCCGCAATCGTCTGGCCAACGCGCGCGATCGCCTTGCGGCCGCGCAGCAGCCGCCCGATGATGTAGGACTGCTCCACGTTGCCGCCGGGCGAATGGAGATAGATCGGACGCTGCGTGTCCTTGACGCCGGCGAGAAAGCGGCGGACGCGGGACGCGGCGTTGCCGTCGAGCTCGCCCTCGATGGCGATCCAGCGGTCGCAGCCCGGCCCGCATGCATCGGGCGCCCCCTTGGCAAGATAGATCGTCAGCCTGGACGCAAATCCCGCCTTCTCGGCCGGCGTCGGTTCTGCGCGCAATGCGCCGGAGATCGTCAGCGAGGCCACGAGGAGCAAGGTACGGGCGAGCATGAAATGAGAAGACCAGGCGCGATGAAGGAGACGATCTCACGTTACAGGACGATCGGAGCGTCTACAACTTTTAGTGGCGCGCTGGGGCGCCGCGAGCTTATGCTGCTCCGGATGAATGAACCTGCGACGCTCGACGACTACGCCAGCCATAGCCCGCTGAGCGATCCCGGCGTTCATGCCGGTCTGATCAGCGACTTGCCGCTGGATATTCCAGCGGTGTGTCGCATCCTGCACGGTCTGCTGATCCACGAGGCCTGGATCGAGAGCCAGGGCTTCGACGCGGCTGCGTTTTCCGGTCAGAGCCGCGCCACGCTGCCGGTGTCCAAACGTCTGGATCAGCTTCTGGCGATTGACCCTCGGCCGCTGACGATGGCGCGACCGGGTGAATTGAGAGCCTTGGCAACGTGCCGGGATTTTGCGCTGATGTTGTGCGCAATTCTGCGCCAGCACGGCGTGCCCGCCCGTGTCCGCTGCGGTTTCGGCACCTACTTTTCAGGTCATCCCTATCACGATCACTGGGTGTGCGAATACTGGATGCGGGACGAGCAACGCTGGGTGCTGGTCGATGCCGAGCTCGACGAGCCGCACCGCAATCTCCTCAAATTCGATTTCGAGCCAACCGATGTGCCGCGTACGGCGTTCATCACCGGTATCGAGGCGTGGAAACGCTGCCGGTCCGGCGCGATGGATCCCGAGCAGCTGGGGCACGGAACGACGACGGGAATGTTCTTCGCGCGCGTCAACCTGGCGCGTGATCTGCTCGCGCTCGCCAAGAGCGAGACCTCAGCATGGGATACGTGGCGCGCGGCGCGCGAGCCGCACTATGCGCTCGACGATATCGCGCTGTCGCTCTGCGATGATCTGGCACGGCGGGGCGAGCAGGGGGCCGTCGCAATCGCGCCGTCGTTGAGTGTTCCGCCCTGGCAATGAGAAAGCAGGGCGTTTGCGCGCGTGGACGATTTCGAGAGGCGTTGCGTTCTCGGCGTCCGCAATTGTGGCGATCGCGCGCGAGAATGTGGCGACAATGGGGAGAGGAAATGATGCGCGCGTCTTCGATTCCTTGATCACACAATCGTGCGCGCGACGTTGTTACGCGCTCACGCAATGCGAGTCGCGCGGCAGACGTTGGAATCGCTGAAAACTCTTGTTTCAAAGGGTTTCCGCGCTTCGCGCGCTAAACACTCGTTAATGAAACAGGACCCTTTGGCGTGAACTGTTGCGTCGAGGTTACAGCAATTCCGTCGATCGCTGGTATGAGGTCGCCATGGCCCGGGGGCCTAACGACGAAACTGGAACGGGATTCAAATGAACAAGAATATGTTGCTCGCTGCTGTGAGCCTTGTCGCGATCAGCGCGACTGCACCGGCGCTGGCTGCTGACCTCGCTGCGCGTCCTTACACCAAGGCGCCTGCGATGATCGCCACGGTCTATGACTGGAGCGGCTTCTACATCGGTATCAACGGCGGCGGCGGTTCCTCGCACTCGACCTGGGATCTCGTCGGCGGTGGCCGCGAAGGTTCGCACGATGCGACCGGCGGCACGGTCGGTGGCCAGATCGGCTATCGCTGGCAGTCCGGCCAGTGGGTGTTCGGCGTGGAAGGCCAGGGCAACTGGGCCGACTTCTCGGGTGACAACGTCAGCGCGCTGTTCGCCACGCGCAACCGCTCGAAGATCGATTCGTTCGGTCTGATCACCGGCCAGATCGGCTATGCCTGGAACAACGTGCTCCTCTACGTGAAGGGCGGTGCGGCCGTTGCGGGCACCAAGTACGAGGTGTCCAGCACTGCCACCGGCGCGCTGCTCGCCTCGAACAGCCAGACCCGTTGGGGTGGTACGGTCGGTGCCGGCCTCGAGTACGGCTTCGCGCCGAACTGGTCGGTTGGCGTCGAGTACAACCACATCTTCCTGCAGGACAAGGACGTCACCTTCGCGCTGGTGCCGTCGACCGACCGCATCCGTCAGGACGTCGACATGGGTCTCGTCCGCCTGAACTACAAGTTTGGCGGCCCGGTCTTGGCCAAGTACTGAGCAGAGCACTGAGACTGATCGCTTCGCAAGAAGCGGTTGTCGAAAGCCCCGGCCTTCGCGCCGGGGCTTTTTTATTGCGTGAATTCAGCGAGTTAACCATTTCGTTTCGAGCCGCCCCAGATCGCTTGACTCCATAGAACGAAATGAGAACAATGTTCTTCATACGTTCTGGTGATGGAGCAAGCCATGTTCAGGATTTTCGTGGAAGAAGCCGCTGCACTGACGTCGATCGCGCTGTTCGTCGGGATGATCGCGATCTGGGCTCAGGTGATTCCGCAGCTCTGATGCTGCGGTGCTGGAGCAGCGGTCTTGTAAACCGATGCTCGGGAACCATCTCGTGGCCCTTTTCTCATGGCTCTTTTCTCGCGGCCCTTGGGGAAAAGCGGGATGAGGCGGCCGATCGGCGGCTCCGGCGTGGACTCTGACGCGGCGAGCCCCCACCATTGTGAGGCGAGTCGCCCGAACATCACGCCTTGGGGCGCCGGCGACCGCTCCAACTCTTCTCACAAGAGGCCGTCACGCGACCATGCCGAGCGCCGGATTTGTCCACCTTCACGTTCACTCGGCCTATTCGCTGCTCAAGGGCTCGATCAAGATCGCCAAGCTCGCCGAGCTCGCGAAGAAGGATCACCAGCCGGCCTTGGCGCTGACCGACACCGACAATCTGTTCGGTGCACTCGAATTCTCCGACAAGATGGCGGGTTCCGGCATCCAGCCGATCGTCGGCTGCGAGCTCGCGATCGATTTCGGCGACCAGGATCCCAACGCGCGCAACGCGCTTCCGCCCTCCCGCGTGGTGCTGCTGGCCGCGCAAGAGCGCGGCTATCGCAGCCTGATGCGGCTGAATTCGCGCGCGTTCCTCGAATCACCCGACAGCCACGCGCCGTTCATCAAGTTCGATTGGTTCGACGGCGAGACCGAAGGGCTGATCGCACTGACCGGCGGCCCGGACGGACCGATCTCGCTCGCGCTTGCGAGCGGCCAGGCCGACATTGCGGCCGCGCGCTGCGAGCGTCTCGCCGGCCTGTTCGGCGATCGCCTCTACGTCGAATTGCAGCGCCATAACCTCGACAAGGAACGGCGCATCGAGAGCGGGCTGATCGACATTGCCTACGCGAAGGGCCTGCCGCTGGTCGCGACCAACGAGCCGTATTTCGCCGCGACCGACGATTACGAAGCGCATGACGCGCTGCTGTGCATCGCCGGCGGCCGGCTGATCGCCGAGACCGATCGCGTGCAGCTTACGCCGGATCACCGCTTCAAGACCCGCGCCGAGATGGCGGTGTTGTTCGCCGATATTCCGGAGGCGCTGGCCTCCACGGTCGAGATCGCGGAACGCTGCTCGTATCGCCCGATGACGCGCAAGCCGATCTTGCCGTTCTTTACGGTCGGCGCCGCCGGCAGCTCGGATGCCGCCGCGGTCGAGGCGGCCGAATTGAAGCGGCAGGCGGAGGAGGGGCTCGCCAGGCGGCTCCGGGTGCACGGCCTGTCGCAAGGCATGACGGAGGAGGATTACAACAGGCGCTTGGCGTTCGAGCTCGACGTCATCATGCGCATGAAATACGCGGGCTACTTCCTGATCGTGTCCGACTTCATCAAATGGGCGAAGAGCCAGGGCATTCCGGTCGGGCCGGGCCGCGGCTCGGGCGCCGGCTCGCTGGTTGCGTGGGCGCTGACCATCACCGACCTCGACCCGATCAAGTTCGGCCTGCTGTTCGAGCGCTTCCTCAATCCCGAGCGCGTCTCGATGCCGGACTTCGACATCGACTTCTGCCAGGACCGCCGCGGCGAGGTGATCCAGTACGTCCAGCAGCGTTACGGCCGCGACCAGGTCGCGCAGATCATCACCTTCGGTACGCTGCAGGCGCGCGGCGTGCTGCGCGACGTCGGCCGCGTGCTGCAGATGCCCTACGGCCAGGTCGACAAGCTCACCAAGCTCGTGCCGCAGAATCCGGCCGCACCGGTGACGCTGGCGGCTGCGATCGAGAGCGAGCCGAAGCTTCAGGCGTTCCGCGACGAAGACCCGGTGGTGGCGCGCGCCTTCGACATCGCGCAGCGCCTCGAAGGCCTGACCCGGCACGCCTCGACCCACGCGGCCGGTATCGTGATCGGCGATCGCCCTTTAAGCGAACTCGTGCCGATGTATCGCGATCCGAAATCCGACATGCCGGTGACCCAGTTCAACATGAAATGGGTCGAGCCGGCCGGCCTCGTCAAGTTCGACTTCCTCGGCCTGAAGACGCTGACCGTGCTGGACGTCGCGTGCAAGCTGCTCAAGCCGCGCGACATCCATGTCGATCTTGCGACGCTGCCGATCGACGATGCCGAGAGCTACCAGATGCTGGCGCGCGGCGAGGTGGTCGGCGTGTTCCAGGTTGAAAGCCAGGGCATGCGGCGCGCGCTGGTCGACATGCGCCCCGACCGTTTCGAGGACATCATCGCGCTGGTCGCGCTGTATCGCCCGGGCCCGATGGCGAACATTCCGACCTATTGCTCGCGCAAGCACGGCGACGAGGAGCCGGAGTATCTCCATCCCGTGCTCGAGCCGATCCTGAAGGAGACTTTCGGCGTCATCATCTACCAGGAACAGGTGATGCAGATCGCGCAGGTGATGTCGGGCTATTCGCTCGGCGACGCCGACCTGCTCCGCCGCGCCATGGGTAAGAAGATCCGCGCCGAGATGGACAAGCAGCGCGACATCTTCGTTGCGGGCGCGGTGAAGAACGGCGTGCCGAAGGGGCAGGCCGAGACCATCTTCGAGCTGCTGGCAAAATTCGCCGACTACGGCTTCAACAAGAGCCACGCGGCGGCCTATGCGCTGGTGTCCTACCACACCGCCTATATGAAGGCGCATTATCCGGTGGAGTTCATCGCAGCGTCGATGACGCTCGATCTCAACAATACCGACAAGCTTTCCGAATTTCGCTCCGAGGCCCAGCGGCTTGGCATCAAGGTCGAGCCGCCGAACATCAATCGTTCCGGCGCGACCTTCGAGGTCGGCGACAAGGTCATCTACTATGCGCTCGCCGCGCTGAAGGGCGTCGGCATCCAGGCCATCGACCAGATCATCGAGGAGCGGACCAAGCGGGGGCTGTTCACCTCGCTCGCCGACTTTGCGGCGCGCGTCAATCCGCGTGCGATCAACAAGCGCATCATCGAAAGTCTCGCGGCCGCCGGCGCCTTCGACACGCTGGAGCCGAACAGGGCGCGGGTCTTCGCCGGGGCCGATTCGATCCTGGCTGCTTGCCAGCGTGCGCATCAGGCCGAGACCATCGGCCAGAACGACATGTTTGGCATGTCGGCGGACGCGCCGACCATCATGCTGCCGCAGATCGAGCCGTGGCTGCCGGCCGAACGGCTGCGCCGCGAATACGATGCGATCGGCTTCTTCCTGTCGGGTCATCCGCTCGACGATTACGCCACCGTGCTGAAGCGGCTGCGTGTGCAGAGCTGGGCCGAGTTCTCGCGTGCGGTGAAGACCGGCGCCACCGCCGGCAAGGTTGCGGCGACGGTGGTGTCGCGCATGGAGCGGCGCACCAAGACCGGCAACAAGATGGGCATCATGGGGCTCTCCGATCCCACGGGCCATTTTGAGGCGGTGCTGTTCTCCGAAGGCCTCGCGCAATATCGCGACGTGCTGGAGCCGGGCGCTGCGGTGCTGCTCCAGCTCGGCGCCGAGCTCCAGGGTGAGGACGTCCGCGCGCGCGTGCTGCATGCCGAGCCGCTGGATGACGCCGCGGCGAAGACGCAGAAGGGCCTGCGCATCTTCGTGCGCGATACCAAGCCGCTGGACTCGATCGCCAAGCGCCTGGCCGGACCGGAAGCCGCGGCCGCGAACGGCGCCACGCCAAAGATCGGCAGTCCCGGCATCGCGCCGCGCTCCAACGGCGACGGCGAGGTCTCGTTGGTGATGATGCTCGACCTCGAGACCGAGGTGGAGATGAAGCTGCCCGGCCGCTTCAAAGTCTCGCCCCAGATCGCCGGCGCGATCAAGGCGGTCGCGGGCGTCGTGGATGTGCAGCAGATCTAGCGCCGTTCCAGGTCATTTGCGTTGTCAACGTCGGGTTGCTGTTGCAACCTGGCGGTGATTTTGGCTAGCATCCATGCCGGGGAATAGGCTGGGGTGCGTGATGCTGCGATTGGGCGTGTTGTTGTTGGCCGTTGGCGCCATGCTGACGGGCTGCGTCAGCGATCAGGTCGGAACCGACTTTGCATCCGTGTCACGGAAGATCGGACCTCCACGCGGCGGGCAAGCGCGCGTGGTTTTCTTGCAGGACAAGCGCGAGGGCCTGAGCATGGCCATCTGCGGCTGCGAGGTGAAGCTCGATGGGACATCGCTCGGGCGGGTCGTGGCCGGCAAATATGCCTATGCTGATCGTCCGGCCGGTCGGCACGACGTGCTGGTGACCGAAGCGCTTTTCCCCGGCGACACCAAGCGCGAGATCGTGATGGAGGCCGGACGGACGCACTTCTACCTGATCAAGAGCAGCGCCAGGCACGATGCGGCGACGGGTGGAGCGATACTCGGTGGCTTGGCCGGGCTCGCAGTCGTGTCGGTTGCGACGGCGGGGGAGGCCAATCCCGGGCCGGCAGAGCTTGTCGCATTGGACGAGGCGACGGCGCGAACGAAGCTCGCCGAATTGCAAGCCATCAACTAAGATGCGCGCCGCGGCACGGCTGCGGCGGTCCAGCCGCAGCGGTTGCTCGGGAGAAAAAAGCATGTGCGAAAAATGCGCTCGCGTTACTGATACCGGGATCGGCCCTTCGCGGAGATCGTTCATCCATTTCTCCGGTGCTGCACTTGGGCTCGCCTTGAGTGGCGCGGCCTTCGCCAAGGACAACAAGGCGCCGCCCAAACCCCAGAACGTGCTGTCGCCGGACGCTTCGTTGAAGCGGCTGATGGAAGGCAATGCGCGCTATGTCGACGGCGTATCGCGGCGCCACGATTTCAAGCACGAGCGCGAGGCGCTGGCTGGTGGGCAGAATCCGTTCGCGGCGGTGCTGAGCTGCGCCGACTCGCGCATCGCGCCGGAATATGCCTTTGACACCGGCCGCGGAGATCTCTTCGTCTGCCGCGTTGCGGGCAATTTTGCCGGCACCGAGACCATCGCCAGCATGGAATATGCGGTCGCTGTTCTCAATACGCCGCTGATCCTCGTGCTCGGCCATGATGCGTGCGGTGCCGTCGATGCGACGCTGAAGGCGATCAAAGGCAACACGTCGCCACCGGGGCACATTCCCGCGCTGGTCGACGCGATCGCGCCGGCTGCCAAGGCCGCGATGCAGCAGGGCGGCGAGGTGCTCGACAAGGCGATCCGGCAGAACGTGATCGACAATGTCGCGAAGCTGAAATCGGCAACTCCGATTCTCGACGCCGCGGTCGCGCAGAGCAAGCTCAGGGTGGTCGGCGGTGTCTATCGGCTCGCGACCGGCGCCGTCGATTTGATCGCCCAGGGATGAGATGCCTCGCGTCCGTGCTTCGGACGAAGCCGGACCATGTTGCAGCCCCTCCGTGCTTTGGCTATGCAACCTTGCGTGCATTTGCGCGGGAGCAGGGACTTGCAAAAATCGTTTTTCGGCGCGCTGGTGCGTGCGATCGGATTGTCGGTTCTGATCGCGGTGTGCGCTTCGGACATGGCGTCGGCGGCGCAGGGTGAAGGTTCGGTCGCCGAGCGCATCTATGCGGCCGCGCCGCCGCGCTTGCTGCAAATCCGTACATTGGTCGCGGATGCCGGGCGCCAGACCTCGATCGGTTCGGGCTTCCTCGTCTCTGCGGACGGACTGGCGATCACCAACTATCACGTCGTCTCGCAGGCCGTGCTGGAGCCGGACACCTATCGGCTTGAATATATCGCCGCCGACGGCAGCCAGGGCAAGGTGACGCTACTGCGCGTCGATTTGCCGAACGATCTTGCGCTGGTCCGTATCGACAAGAAGGACGTGCCATTCTTTGCCTTCAACCAGGCGGCGCTCGAAGGCAAGCTCGCCAAGGGCGAGCGGCTCTATTCGATGGGCAATCCGCTTGACCTCGGCTTCACCATCATCGAAGGCACCTATAACGGCGTCACCGATCATACCTACACCGATCGGATCCATTTCTCCGGCGCGCTCAATCCCGGTATGAGCGGAGGCCCGGCGGTCGCTGCCGACGGCAACGTCATCGGCGTCAACGTCGCAACGCGCCGGGGCGGCCAGCTCATCAGCTTCCTGGTGCCCGCGCGGTTTGCGGCGGATTTGCTGCAGCGATCCGGTGAGAATGCCAGATCCTCTGACGTCAAGCCGTCCGATATCAAGGACGAGGTGGGCCGGCAATTGGTCGCGTGGCGATCAGGACTCTACAAATCGCTGGGTGAAGCGGATTTCCGCTCGGACACGTTCGGTCGCTACCGCGCGCCCGCGGCGCAGGCGCTCTGGTTCAACTGCTGGGCCAGCACCAATGCCAGCGACACGCCGAAGCCGCGCGCCAGCGTCAACTCCACCGAATGCAGCAGCGACACCAGCGTGTTCGTGGCGTCCGACCTCAACATCGGTGCGATCAACATCAATCATTCCCTGGTCAAGACCGTCGACCTCAATCAATTCCAGTTCGCAACCTATCTCATCCGGATCAGTCAGCCCCGCCTCAGCGTCGGCGGTCCCTTCAAGAAATGGTACACGCCGGAGCGGTGTCACGAGGACTTCGTCCAGGCCGGCGCGGCGCCGCAGCATCCGCCGCTGCATGTCGTGTGGTGCGCGCAGGCCTACCGGCAGTTCGAAGGACTTTACGACGTGTCCTTGATCGCGGTCACGCAGGACCAGTCACTTGAAGCGTTGGTCTCGCGGCTGAATATGCAGGCGGTCGGCTATGACGACGCCATCGCGCTCGGCAAGCGCTTCCTCGAAGCGGTGCAGGCCGGCAAATGATGTGGATCGAGATACTCTCGCGACAGCGCGAAGTCGCCGCACGCGTTCGCATCGCCGCTTCCGAGGTGCGCATCGGGCGGGGCTACGACAACGATGTCGTGATCGATGATCCCTACGTGGCCGCGCAGCATCTGCGCGTGGTCCGCCGCGACGATGGCAGCCTTTTCGCCGAGGACGTCGGCAGCGCCAACGGCACATTCATCGACGGCAGCAAGACCAGGCTGTCCGATTTCGTCGTGGACGGAAAGCAGCCGATCCGGATCGGGCAGACTTACCTGCGCATTCGCGACGTCGATCACGAAGTCGAGCGTGAATTGATTGCGCCGCCCGAGCGGCATGTCTTGCCGATCATCCTGGCGCTCGTCATCGGTGTGTTGATCCTTGCGATCGACGCCCTCAAGATCTGGCTGACACAGACAAGCGAGCCGCGCGCATCGGCCTATTTCACGCCGCTGCTGACGGTCGCCGGGACGCTCCTGGTCTGGGTCGGGCTGTGGGCGCTGCTCTGCCGCATCTTCACCGGACGCTCGCACTTCCTGCGCAATCTCCTGATCGTGTTGATCGGCCTCGCTGCCTTTTCGCTCTGCAACGAGTTCGCGCAATATGCCGCATTCGCCTGGACCTGGCCGTGGGGCGTCAGCTACGAGTATGTCGCGGGATGGCTGATCTTTGCGATCGTCTGCTTCGGTCATCTGCGCGAGATTGGGCGCAGCCGGCTGTGGTTGAAAGGGGGACTCGTCGCGGCTTTGCTGGCGGGCGGCATCGGCGTGCAAACGTTGCAGCAATCAGAGGCCTTCACCGATTCCGGACGGCAGCGGACGGTGCATTGGCTGATGCCGCCGATGTTGCGTGCGGTTCCAGTCAGTAGCGAGGACGCCTTCTTCGACAAGATCGGCAGTCTGAAGGGCGAGCTCGATACCGACCGCAGTCAGGCTCGCCCGGGCGAGCCGCGCCTTTGATGCGAGCGGGCCACGTCACCCTGCGAGAGAGGGTGGCCGTTGGGTCCGGCGAAGCTGACATGATCCT
The DNA here is from genome assembly GCF_053592855.1 of Bradyrhizobium sp. T-1. Classification (NCBI taxonomy): domain Bacteria; kingdom Pseudomonadati; phylum Pseudomonadota; class Alphaproteobacteria; order Hyphomicrobiales; family Nitrobacteraceae; genus Bradyrhizobium; species Bradyrhizobium sp. T-1. The sequence continues at coordinate 3,934,340 of NZ_CM132115.1, forward strand.
GACAAGCCTGCGCGCCATGGCGCCGCCTCAATCCGAGCCTTTCGTTCAAGTGCCGTTCAGCCGGCCGCGCGTCTCATGCGCGCTGGCACCTCAACAACAATAACGAGCGAGCCATGCGCGGGACACACAAGATCTTCATCTGCTTTTTGCTGCCGATCCTGCTCGTTGCGGGCGCGCTCGGTCCGGTGGGCGCGCAGCAGCAGGAAAAGCGCATTGCGCTCGTGGTCGGCAACGGCGCCTATTCGAAGTCGCCGCTGGCAACCACCGCGAACGATGCCGGCCTGATCGCGCAGACGCTGCAGGCGGCGGGCTTCGACGTGGTCGGCGCGCGCGATCTCGACGGCGACACGCTGCGCAAGAGTCTTCGCGATTTCATCCAGAAGGCGCAGGCCTCAGGCCCCGGCACCGTCGCGATGATCTATCTGGCCGGCTATGGCGTGCAACTCGCCGGGGAGAACTATTTCATCCCGGTCGATTCCAACATCGCGCGTGACACCGACATTCCGACGGAGGCGCTGCGTATCAGCGACTATGCCCGCCAGCTCGCCTCGATCCCGCTCAAGGCCAACGTCATCGTGCTCGATGCGGCGCGCGCGCAACCCTTCATAGAGGGCGGCCAGCAGCCGATTGCGAGCGGGCTGGCGCTGGTCGAACCCGATCCGAACATGCTGATCGCCTTCAACGCGGCGCCCGGCACGGTGGCGCCTGAGGAGCCGGGGCCCTACGGCATCTACGCCCAATCGCTGGCGGAGATGATTCGCACCGGGGGCCTGTCGCTGCCGGAGGTGTTCGACCGCGTTCGCCTCCGCGTCAACGAGAGTTCCAAGGGCGCGCAGGTGCCCTGGGACGACCAGAAGATCACCGCGCAATTCGCCTTCTTCGAGCGCGCGCCTGATGCGCCGCCGCCGCAGGCCGCACCCGATCAGGTCGCCGCGATCCGTAACAAGCCGATGCGCGATCTCGGCGTGCAGGACGCCTATGCGGCCGCGCTCGAGCGCGACACGCTGCCGGCCTACGAGGATTTTCTTGCCGCCTATCCCGGCGATCCCTTGGCGAAGCGCGTGATGGCGATCGTGGCGGCGCGCCGCGAAGCGATTACCTGGCGGCGGACTTATCGCGCCGACACGCCTGATGCCTATTGGTCTTATCTGCGCCGCTATCCGCGCGGGCCGCATGCGGGCGATGCCCGGCGCAGGCTTGCGATCCTGACTGCGCCGCTCGAGCCGCCGCCGACATTCGCGATGATGGACTACGACGTTCCGCCTCCGCCGCCGGAGGAGGTGGTCTATGTCGACCGTCCGGTGCTGTATTTCAGCGATCCTGATTTCGGCTTTGCGCCGCCACCACCACCGCCGATCTATTTCTGCCCGCCGCCACCGCCCGATTTCGTGGTGCTGCCGCCGCCGCTGCCGGTCGTCGGCCTGTTCGTGCTGCCGCAGCCGGTGTTCGTGCCGATTCCGGTGTTCTACAGTCCGCCGGTCTATGTCGCGCCGCCGCCGAACAACATCATCTACCAGAACATCCACAACACCACGGTCATCAACACCGTGATCAACCAGCCGGCGGCCGCGCTGCCGGCCGGCAATGCCGCCGCGGCCGCAGCCGTTGCGGCAAATGGACCAGGGCGCGCAGCCGGGATGACGCAGGTGCCGACGGCGGTGAAGCTTCAGGCGCAGGCGATCCAGGCCCATCCGAACCAGCCGCTGAAGCCCAGCCAGGCGGCGTTGGTCAGCAACCCGACGGCAAAGCCGGCTGCGATGATGGCGAGGCCGGTCAACGCCTCGCCAACGACGGTTGCCCCGACGGCACCGCCGGCGCCAGGTCACGCGCTTCCGGCTCCCGGATCGCAGAATACGCCGCCCGCTCCAGGGGGGGGCGGATCGCAGCCCTCGGTCCAGACGCCGAGCGGCAAGCCTGCTCCGACGGCAGCCGCACCCGCGGGCACGCCGGCCCAGGCCAACGCGCCCGCAATCGCTCCCGCGCCAGGACAGCCAAAACAGCCTGACGCACACGCGCTCCCCGTTCCGGGGGGCCATGGCGCGCCGCCGGTGCCCGGTCGAGCCGGTGCGCAGCCGTCCGCGATCCAGGCGCCCGGTGGTCAAGCTCCCGGCGGCAAGCCAGCTCCAACTCCGCCGGCGCCAACTGCTGCGGTACCGGCCACCTCAACGCCGCCAACGGCGGGAAACCCGCCAGGCCATGCCGTCGCGCCGCCGCCGGCGGCTGTAACCGCCAAGCCGGCCGTAACTTCCGTCAAACCGACGGCTCCTCCTCCGCCACCACCGGTGGCCCGGCAGCAAATCAGGCCGGAACCGCCACACGTCGCTGCGCCGCCGCCGCATCCGCAGATCTCGGCGCGGCCTCCGCCGCCCCCGCCGCCAGCGCGTGCAGCCCCGCCGCCGCCGCGGGTGGCTGCACCGCCGCCACCCCGTCCGGCGCCGCCGCCGGTTGCAGCTGCCCGGCCGGCTCCCCCGCCGGTGGCAAGACCGGCGCCGCCACCTCCGCCTCCGCCGCGGGTTGCGGTCGCGCCGCCGCCGCGTCCGGTGGCGCCGCCGCCACGGCCCCCTGCGGCCCCTGCGGCGAAAAGATGCCCGCCCAACCAGCCAAAGTGCTAGCGGGCAGGGCGGAAATCCCGAGATGGGCCTTTCGCGGGCGATAAAAGCCCCGAAAGGCCCTTATTTCCTTGCTTCTGGCCGAAATGGCGCTATATAGCGCGCCATCTCACACGGAAGCATGGCTCACAAGGCCGTCCGGTGGCAGCCGGGGCGACAACGCTCCGTCTTGCTCACACGCTTCCGGAGGAACCAACCGGAGAATTAGAACGATGGCACTACCCGATTTCACTATGCGTCAGCTCCTCGAAGCCGGCGTGCACTTTGGTCACCAGTCTCACCGCTGGAATCCGAAAATGGCTCCGTTCATTTTCGGCGCTCGCAACAACATCCACATCGTTGACCTCGCCCAGACCGTGCCGATGCTGCATGCGGCTCTCCAGGCCGTCAGCGACACCGTTGCCAAGGGCGGCCGCATTCTGTTCGTCGGCACCAAGCGCCAGGCGCAGGACGGCGTCGCGGACGCGGCCAAGCGCTGCGCGCAGTACTTCGTCAATTCGCGCTGGCTCGGCGGCACGCTGACCAATTGGAAGACGATCTCGGCCTCGATCAAGCGCCTGCGTCATCTCGACGAAGTGCTGGCTGGCGGCGAAGCCAATTCCTACACCAAGAAGGAGCGCCTGACGCTTCAGCGCGAGCGCGACAAGCTCGATCGCTCGCTCGGCGGCATCAAGGACATGGGCGGTCTGCCCGACCTGATCTTCGTGATCGACACCAACAAGGAAGACATCGCGATCCAGGAAGCCCAGCGGCTCAACATTCCGGTCGCGGCGATCGTCGACACCAACTCCGATCCGAAGGGCATCACCTATGTGGTGCCGGGCAATGACGACGCCGGTCGCGCCATTTCGCTCTACTGCGATCTGATTGCGCGTGCCGCGATCGACGGCATCTCGCGCGCCCAGGGTGATTCCGGCATCGACATCGGCGCCTCGGCCCGCCCGGTCGCCGAAGATCTCCCCTCGGCCGGCGGCTTCCAGGGCCTTGCCGGTCCGCGCGGCACCGCCGACGACCTCAAGAAGCTCCCGGGCGTGTCGGGTGCGATCGAGAAGAAGTTCAACGACCTCGGCATCTTCCACTACTGGCAGCTCGCCGAGCTCGACCATGACACCGCGCACACGATCGGCGAAGAAGTCGGTCTGCCCAGCCGCGCGGATGCCTGGGTGGCCAAGGCCAAGGCACTGACCGCGGAAGCGGAATAGTCAAAAAGAGCGATGAGTTGACCGGACAAGGTCCGGCCGCCATTTCATTCAGTTGACGCGAATTCCTGAGATGGACCGCGGCGGGGCAATGGATGCCACGCCGCGGCGAACCGGCAGGCAAGAAGGATTTTCAACGATGGCAACGATCACTGCTGCGATGGTCAAGGATCTGCGCGAGTCCACCGGCGCAGGCATGATGGACTGCAAGGCCGCGCTGACCGAAAACGACGGCAACATGGAAGCGGCGCAGGATTGGCTGCGCAAGAAGGGCCTGTCGAAGGCCGCCAAGAAGTCGGGTCGCGTCGCGGCCGAGGGCCTCATCGGCGCGGTCACCAAGGTCAACAAGGGCGTCGTGGTCGAGGTCAACTCCGAGACCGACTTCGTCGCGCGCAACGGCCAGTTCCAGGGCCTCGTCAAGATGGTCGCCCAGGTCGCTTTCGATGCCGGCGCCGATGTCGAGAAGATCAAGGCCGCCAAGGTCGGCGACGTCACGGTGGAAGCCGCGATCAACGACGCGATCGCCACCATCGGCGAGAACATGACGCTGCGTCGTGCAGCTTCGCTTGAAGTGAGCCAGGGCGTGGTGTCGAGCTACGTCCACGGCGCGGTCGTCGACGGCGCCGGCAAGATGGGCGTGATCGTCGCGCTGGAATCGCCCGGCAAGGCCGACGAGCTCGCAGCGCTCGGTCGTCAGATTGCGATGCATGTCGCGGCGGCCAACCCGCTCGCGCTCGAGCCGTCCGGCCTCGATCCGGCGGTCGTGAAGCGCGAGAAGGACGTGCTCGCCGACAAATATCGCCAGCAGGGCAAGCCGGAGAACGTGATCGAAAAGATCGTCGAGTCCGGCCTGAAGACCTACTACAAGGAAGTCTGCCTGCTCGAGCAGGCCTTCATCCACGACACCGGCAAGTCGGTGGCGCAGGCGGTGAAGGAGGCCGAAGGCAAGGTCGGCGGGCCTGTGAAAATCGCGGGCTTCGTGCGCTATGCTCTCGGTGAGGGAATCGAGAAGCAGGAATCCGACTTCGCAGCCGAGGTCGCGGCGGCCAGCGGCAAGAAGTAAGCGCCGGAACACCTCCTTCCGGCGCGCCGCCGGAAGCGGCGCCCGGACAAGGAAAGTGCGCATGACAGATCCGGTCTATCGTCGCGTCGTGATCAAGCTGTCCGGCGAATATCTCGCGGGACAGCAGGGTTTTGGCATTGACCAGCCGACCATGGACCGGGTTGCGGACGACCTGATCGCCGCCCGTCAGCTCGGGACCGAGGTTGCTGTCGTGATCGGCGGCGGCAACATTTTCCGCGGCGTCGAGGTGTCCTCGCGCGGTGTGTCGCGCCCGACCGGCGACACCATGGGCATGCTTGCCACCATGATGAACTGCCTCGCGCTCGAAGCCACGATCGAGCGCAAGGGCGCGCCGGCGAGGGCTCTTTCGGCGTTCGTCATGCCGGAGGTTTCTGAGCTGTTCACTCGCGCTGCGGCGCACAAATACCTCGCCGAGGGCCGGATCGTGCTACTCGGCGGCGGAACCGGCAATCCGTTCTTCACTACGGACACGACGGCGGTGCTGCGCGCTGCCGAGATCGGCGCCCAGGCGGTGCTGAAGGCGACCAATGTCGACGGCGTCTACTCGGCCGATCCGAAGAAGGACCCGTCCGCCACCCGGTTCGAGCGGCTGACGCATTCGCAGGCGATTGAGGGCGGCTACAAGGTGATGGATGCGACCGCCTTCGCACTTGCCCGCGAGACATCGCTGCCTATCATCGTATTTTCGATCGCGGAGCCCGGTTCGATCGGCGCGATTCTGCGCGGCGTCGGCCACGGGACGATCGTCGCCGGCTGACGGCTCATCTGGCGCGCGCCTTCGGCGAAGGGCGCGACGAGGGCGCCGGGATATTGAAGGAGAAACGTGATGGCCACGGGTAATTTCGACCTCAACGAAGTGAAGCGCCGCATGCAGGGCGCGGTCGCCTCGCTCAAGCATGAGCTCGGCGGCTTGCGGACGGGGCGCGCGGCTGCGTCGATGCTGGATCCGGTCCAGGTCGAAGCCTATGGCAGCCACATGCCGCTCAACCAGCTCGCCACCGTCAGCGTGCCGGAGCCGCGTCTGATTTCGGTGCAGGTCTGGGACAAGTCGATGGTGAAGCCGGTCGAAAAGGCGATCGTCGATTCCAATCTCGGCCTGTCGCCGGCGACCGAGGGCCAGGTGCTGCGCCTGCGCATTCCCGAGCTCAACGAGGAGCGCCGCAAGGAGCTCGTCAAGGTCGCGCACAAATACGCCGAAGCCGCCAAGGTCGCCGCGCGCCATGTCCGGCGCGACGGTCTCGATGTTCTGAAGAAGCTCGAGAAGAATCACGAGATGTCGGAAGACGATCAGAAGCGTCACGCCGACGAGGTGCAGAAGGTGACCGACGGCACCATCGCCGAGATCGATCAGCTGCTTGCCACCAAGGAAAAAGAAATCCTCACCGTCTAAGGTCTCTTTTCCATGTCCAACGCCACCGCGCCCGCTACCGAAGGACCCGACCGGTCCGACGCGCCTGCGCATGTCGCCATCATCATGGATGGCAACGGGCGTTGGGCGGCCGCGCGCGGTCTGCCGCGGGCGGAGGGGCATCGCCGCGGCGTGGAGGCCTTGCGCCGCGTGGTGCGTGCCTCGCACGAGCTCGGTATCCGCTATCTCACCATCTTCTCGTTCTCGTCCGAGAACTGGTCGCGGCCCGCGAGCGAGATCGGCGATCTCTTCGGTCTGCTCCGGCGTTTCATCCGCAACGATCTCGCAAGCCTGCATCGCGACGGCGTCAAGGTGCGCATCATCGGCGAGCGCGACGGCCTCGAGGGCGACATCTGCGCGCTGCTGAACGAGGCCGAGGAACTGACGCGCGACAACACCCGCCTCACGCTCGTCGTCGCCTTCAATTACGGCTCGCGGCAGGAAATCGCGAAAGCAGCGCAAAAGCTCGCGCGCGAAGTTGCGGACGGCAAGCGCGATCCCGCTTCGATCGATGCCGATACGCTCGGCGCCCATCTCGATGCGCCCGACATTCCCGACCCCGATCTCATCATCCGCACCAGTGGCGAGCAGCGCCTGTCCAATTTCCTGATGTGGCAGGCCGCCTATAGCGAACTGGTGTTCGTGCCGATCCACTGGCCCGATTTCGACAAGGCGGCGCTGGAGGGGGCGGTCGCCGAATTCGCCAGGCGTGAGCGCCGTTTCGGCGGCCTGGTCGCGAAAACCGCCTCGTGAGCGAACCCGACGCCGAAGCAGCGGGCGCGAAGCCTGCCCCGAACAATCTCGTGATGCGAGTCCTCGCCGCGCTGGTGCTCGCGCCGCTCGCCATTGCCGTCGTTTACGCCGGCGGCTGGCTGTGGGCGCTTTGCGTCACCCTGGTGTCGATCGGGCTGTTCGCGGAATGGCTGATGGTGGTGGGCGCAGGATCCGCCGCGCTGACCGGGGCAGGGACGGTCGTCATTGCCACGATGGGCTTGTGCGTAGCTGCCGGTGCGCTGAAGACCGCTGTCGTCACTGGCTTTGTCGGCGGTGCGCTCGTGACGCTGATCGCGCGCGGCAAGTTCGTCTGGGCTGCGACCGGCTTTGCCTATGCAGCGGCGGCGCTGCTGGCCTCGATCCTGGTGCGGAAGGATCTCGTCAACGGCTTCTCCGCGCTGATGTTCGTGCTGCTGGTGGTGTGGGCGACCGATATTGGCGGCTATTTCGCCGGCCGCAGCATCGGTGGACCGAAGCTGTGGCCGCGCGTCAGTCCCAAGAAGACTTGGGCCGGCGCGTTCGGTGGTTTTGCGGCGAGCCTTGCGGTTGCGAGCGGGTTTGCGGCGTTCGGCATCGGAAAAGCAGTTCCTCTGCTCCTCGTCAGCGCCATCCTGTCGGTGGTATCGCAGGCCGGCGATCTGTTCGAATCCGCGGTGAAAAGGCGCTTCGGCGTCAAGGATTCCAGTCACTTAATTCCCGGCCATGGCGGGCTTCTGGACCGCCTGGACGGCTTTGTCGCCGCCATCCTGGTGGCATGGATTATCGGCTTCCTCCGCCATGGTGTGCATAGCGCCGGAAGCGGTCTTATGGTTTGGTGAGGATATGAGCGCAGTCCCTTTGCGTAACAACAAGCCCGCTGTGGCCGACATCCGCAGCGTCACCGTCCTCGGTGCCACCGGCTCGATCGGCGACAGCACGATGGATCTGCTGCGCGCGTCGCCCGAGCGCTATCGCGTCGAAGCCTTGACGGCGAACAGCAATGTCGAAGCGCTGGCCAAGCTCGCGAAGGAATTCTCCGCGCGCTTTGTCGCGATCGCAGACAGCAGCAAGCTCGCCGAGCTCAAGGCCGCACTTGCGGGCACGAGCACCGAATGCGGCGCCGGCGAAAGCGCGGTGATCGAGGCGGGCGCGCGTCCGGCCGATTGGGTGATGGCCGCGGTGAGCGGCGCGGCCGGATTGAAGCCGGCTTTGGCTGCGGTCGATCGCGGGGCGCATGTCGCGCTCGCCAACAAGGAATGCCTGGTTTGCGCCGGCGATTTCTTCATGCAGCGCGCGGCGAAAGCGGGCGCCTGCATCTTGCCGGCCGATTCCGAGCACAACGCGTTGTTTCAGGCGCTGGCCTCGGGCAATCGCGACGAGCTGGTTCGCGTGATCATCACCGCCTCGGGCGGTCCGTTCCGCACCTGGAAGCCGGCCGATATCGAGCAGGCGACCCTCGAGCAGGCCCTGAAGCATCCGAACTGGAGCATGGGCCAGAAGATCACGATCGATTCCGCCTCGATGATGAACAAGGGGCTCGAGGTGATCGAGGCGTCTTATTTGTTCGCGTTGAAGCCGGATGAGATCGACGTCCTGGTGCATCCGCAATCGATCATCCACGGCATGGTCGAATTCTCCGACCGTTCGGTGATGGCCCAGCTCGGCTCGCCGGACATGCGCACGCCGATTGCCCATTGCCTCGGCTGGCCCGACCGGATCAAGGGACCAGCGGCCAAGCTCGATCTGGCCAAGATCGGCCAGCTGACCTTCGAGGCACCGGATTTCGAGCGGTTCCCCGGGCTTCGCCTGGCCTTCGATTCGCTCCGGCACGGGAAGGGGGCAACGACCGTCTTCAACGCCGCCAACGAGGTCGCGGTCGCGGCATTCATTGCCGGCAAGATCCGGTTCGGCGCGATCGCCCGGCTGGTGGAGGCAACGCTTGAGGACTGGATCCGCGGTGGGAACCACGGCCCCATGACCTCAGCGGATGATGCAATATCCGTTGACCATGTTTCGCGAAATAAAGCTGCCGCCCTATTGCCTCAAATTGCCTTAAAGGCATCCTAGATGGTTCGGGGCCAGGGCCTTGCGGCGCTGGATGAGGGAATTCGATGATCGACTTTTTTACCCATAGTTTCAATACGTTGAGCCATGGGCTCCTCGGTTACGCGGTTCCTTTCCTGTTCGTCCTGACCATCGTCGTGTTCTTCCACGAGCTCGGCCATTTCCTGGTCGCGCGCTGGGCCGGCGTGCGCGTGTTGACCTTTTCGCTCGGCTTCGGGCCTGAGCTCGTTGGTTTCAACGATCGTCATGGCACCCGCTGGAAGATCTCGGCGATCCCGCTCGGCGGCTACGTCAAGTTCTTCGGCGACGAGAGCGAGGCTTCGACGCCCTCGGCTGAGGCGCTCGCGGCCATGACGGCCGAGGAGCGCGCCGGCAGCTTCCATCACAAGAAGGTCGGTCCCCGTGCCGCCATCGTCGCGGCTGGCCCGATCGCCAATTTCATCCTCGGCGCGCTGATTTTCGCGGGCATGGCCCTGTATTACGGCAAACCCAGCACGATCGCGCGCGTGGACGGCGTCGTCGCCGACGGCGCCGCGGCCACCGCCGGCTTCAAGATCGGCGACGTCGTGGTCGAGATCGACGGCAAGCCGATCGAGAGCTTTGCCGATATGCAGCGGATCGTCGCGACGAGTGCCGGTTCGGCGCTGGTATTCCAGGTGAAGCGGGATGGTGCTGTGGTGTCGCTGACGGCGACGCCAGCGCTGCTCGAGCGCAAGGATCCGTTCGGCAACAGCCATCGGGTCGGCGTGCTCGGCGTCGAGCACAAGTCGCAGGCCGGTGAGGCCTCGACCGCGCCGGTCGGGGTCGGCGAGGCGCTCAAGATCGGGGGCGAGCAGGTCTGGTTCATCATCACCAGCACCTTCAAGTTCCTGGGCTCGCTGTTCATCGGGCAGGGCAATCCGAACGAGGTCAGTGGCGTCCTAGGCATCGCCAAGATGTCGGGGCAGGCGGCCAGCGCCGGGTTCCAGTTCGTGATCAACCTGTGTGCCGTGCTGTCGGTCTCGATTGGCCTCCTGAACCTGTTTCCGATCCCGCTGCTCGATGGCGGTCACCTTCTGTTCTATACGGCCGAAGTGGTCCGTGGCCGTCCGCTCTCGGAGCGGACCCAGGAAATGGGGTTCCGAATCGGGCTCGGTCTGGTGCTGATGCTGATGGTGTTTGCAACCTACAACGACATCCTTCGGATGGCGGCGTCTTGATAGGGGCTTTTTTGTGACGTTGCTCTTGGGCAACGTCTTGGACTGAAATTGAAATTGCGGCGCGCTCGGCCGTTTGCGGCGTCGGGGAAATTGGCTACAAGCGGCTTGAACTTGGGGAATCTCCCAGACCGGCTTTGGGGTTGGTCTGGTACGTTGATAAGGGCGCGTTGCGCATGAAGTTTGGACTGCGACTCCGGGGGGGCTTGCTCGCAACCCTGATCATGTTCGGCGCGCCGGTGGTTGCCCCGGTTGGGGCTGTTTTTGTGTCTTCGTCTGCGCTCGCTCAGACCGTGCAGTCGATTTCCGTCGAAGGGAATCGCCGCGTCGAGGTGGAGACGATCCGCTCCTATTTCAAGCCCGGCCCGGGTGGGCGCCTCGATCAGGGCGCCATCGATGACGGCCTCAAGGCGTTGATCGAGACCGGCCTGTTCCAGGACGTGAAGATCAACCGCGGCGCCGGCGGCCAGCTCGTCGTTTCCGTGGTGGAAAACCCGGTGATCGGACGCATCGCGTTCGAGGGCAACAAGAAGATCAAGGACGAGCAGCTCACCGCCGAAGTCCAGTCCAAGGCCCGCGGCACCTTCTCCCGCGCCATGGTGCAATCGGATACGCTGCGAATCGCCGAAATCTATCGCCGCTCCGGGCGCTATGACGTGAGCGTCGTGCCTGAAATCATTGAGCAGCCGAACAACCGGGTCGATCTGATCTTCACGGTCAACGAAGGCGCCAAGACGGGCGTCAAGTCGATCGACTTCATCGGCAACAATGCGTTCTCGTCCTATCGCCTGCGCGATGTCATCAAGACGCGCGAAACGAATCTGCTGAGCTTCCTCGGCAGCGGCGACGTTTACGACCCCGACCGCGTCGAGGCCGACCGCGACCTGATTCGGCGCTTCTACCTGAAGAACGGCTTCGCTGACGTCCAGGTCGTGGCCGCGCTCACCGAATACGATCCGGAGAAGAAGGGCTTCAACGTCACCTTCAAGATCGAGGAAGGCCAGCAGTACCGCGTCGGCACCGTCGATTTCCGCACCAGCATCCCGAACTTCGACCCTAGCTCGCTGCGCTCGTTTTCGCGCGTCAATGTCGGATCGCTCTACAACGTCGAGTCGGTCGAGAAGTCGGTCGAGGATATGCAGATCGAGGCCTCGCGGCGCGGCTACGCCTTCGCGGTGGTGCGTCCGGGCGGCGATCGCAATTTCGATGCGCACACCGTCTCCGTCGTGTTCAACATCGACGAAGGTCCGCGCACTTATATCGAGCGCATCAACATCCGCGGCAACACCCGTACCCGTGACTATGTGATCCGTCGCGAGTTCGACATCTCCGAGGGCGATGCCTATAACCGTGCGCTGGTCGATCGCGCCGAGCGCCGCCTGAAGAACCTCGACTACTTCAAGAACGTGAAGATCACGACGGAGCCGGGCTCCTCCAGCGACCGCGTGGTTCTGCTCGTCGATCTCGAAGAGAAATCGACCGGCGACTTCTCCATCTCCGGCGGTTACTCCACGACCGACGGTGCGCTGGCCGAAGTCTCGGTTTCCGAGCGAAACCTGCTCGGCCGCGGCCTGTTCGCCAAGGCGTCGGTCACCTATGGCCAGTACGCCCGCGGCTATTCGCTGTCGTTCGTCGAGCCGTATCTGCTCGATTACCGCGTTGCGCTGGGCCTCGACCTCTATCAGCGCCAGCAGCTGTCCAACAGCTACATCTCCTACGGCACCAAGACGCTCGGATTCTCGCCGCGCCTCGGCTTCTCCTTGCGCGAAGATCTTTCGCTCCAGCTGCGTTACTCGATCTACCGGCAGGAAATCACGCTGCCGTCCAACCTGGCGAACTGTAACAACGTCATCGGTTCATCGACGTTCAATCCGAGCCCGGCTTTTGCCGCCGCCAACGGCATCGATCTGACCTCGACCAACGGCCTCGGCTGCTACTTCGACGGCGAAGCCTCGCTACCGGTGCGCAGGGAGCTCGCGAACGGCAAGACGCTGACCTCGGCGCTCGGCTACACGCTGACCTACAACACGCTCGACAACAACAAGAACCCGACCGACGGCCTGCTCATCGACTTCAGGCAGGACTTCGCCGGCGTTGGCGGCGACGTCTCCTATCTGAAGACTGCTGCCGATGCGAAGTACTACCAGTCGCTGGTGTCGGACCTCGTGGGCCTCGTCCATCTCCAGGGCGGTATCCTGAACAAGGTCGGCAAGGACGATCTGCGCATGCTGGATCATTTCCAGATGGGCCCGAACCTCGTCCGCGGCTTTGCGCCGAACGGCATCGGCCCGCGCGATCTGAATCCCTTCGGTACGCAGGACGCGCTTGGCGGCACCAAGTACTGGGGCGCCTCGCTCGAATTGCAGATGCCGTTCTGGTTCCTGCCGAAGGAAGTGGGTCTGAAGGGCGCTGTCTACGCCGACGCCGGCGGTCTCTTCGACTATCAGGGCCCGACGACGTGGTCGCTGACCAACGAAATGACCACGACCAAGAACTCGAACTGTACGCCATCGACCATCAGCCCGGCCACGGCTGGAACTTGTACCGGCCTGGTGTATGACAACGGCAATGTGGTCCGTTCGTCGGTCGGTGTCGGTTTGATCTGGGCCTCGCCGTTCGGTCCGCTGCGCTTCGACTACGCAGTGCCGCTCACCAAGGGCAAGTATGACCGCGTGCAGGAATTCCGGTTCGGCGGCGGTACCTCGTTCTAATTCGATCAGCAGGGCATGATTCGGCCACCTGGGAATTCCTTGGGGAGTTCCCCGGGGCCGGCCGCCAAAAAGATCGTGCTCAACTCATGAGATAAGGCATGATGCGGCCTGACCGCTTCATGCCGAAGCCGGACCGCGGCGGGGTGGAATGGCGCAGCCGACCTTCTTCAAAAAGCCGCCGGCCTCAACGCTGGCCGACATCGCCGCGCAGACCAAGGCGCTATTGGTCGACCCCACCAGGGGCGGTCATGTCATCACGGGCCTTGCTTCGCTCGACGAAGCCGGCCCGATGCATTTGGCATTTTTCGACAACCTCAAATATGCCGATGAGCTCAAGGCGACCAAGGCCGGCGCCTGCCTGGTCAGCCCGCGCTTCGAGGCCCAGGTGCCCCCGCATGTGGCGGTGCTGCGGGCGGCGCAGCCGTTCCGTGCCTTCGTTGGGATCGCCCGGGAATGGCATGGCGATGCGCTGCGCCCACAGTCCTGGTTCGGCAATGACGGCATCGCGCCATCGGCCATCATCGATCCCTCGGCGCGGCTGGAGGACGACGTCATCGTCGAGCCGCTGACCGTCATCGGCCCGGATGTCGAGATCGGCGGCGGCACCGTGATCGGCGCTGGTGTGGTCCTTGGTCCAGGCGTCAAGATCGGCCGGGACTGCAATGTCGGCGCCCGCACCGCCATCCAGTGCGCGCTGATCGGCAACAACGTGCTGATCCATCCCGGCTGCTCGATCGGCCAGGACGGCTACGGCTTCATCTTCTTCGGCCCCGAGGGCCATCTGAAGGTGCCGCAGACCGGCCGCGTGCTGATCCAGAACAATGTGGAAGTGGGCGCTGGTACCACCATCGATCGCGGCTCCTTGCGCGACACCGTGATCGGGGACGGCACCAAAATCGACAATCAGGTTCAGATCGGCCACAATGTGACCATCGGCCGGAACTGCCTGCTGGCGGCCCAGATCGGGCTCGCGGGCAGCCTGACCATCGGCGATAACGTGGCGCTGGGAGCAAAGGTCGGCATCAACAATCACCTCAAGATCGGCGACGGGGCCCAGGTCACCGCGATGAGCGGCGTCAAGGACGACATCCCGCCGAACGGACGCTGGGGCGGTTTTTTTGCCAAGCCGACCAAACAATGGTTCAAGGAAATTATCGCGGTGGAGCGCCTGGTACGCGACAGCAAGGCCGATCCGAAGGACGAGGGACGGGAATGACGGCGGAATCACCTGTAAAATTCGAGCTGGTGGATATCAATGCGATCCTCCAGACGCTGCCGCACCGTTTTCCGATGCTGCTGATCGACCGGGTGATCAATATCCGGGCCGATTACAGCGGCATTGGCATCAAGAACGTCACGTTCAACGAGCCGGCCTTCCAGGGGCATTTCCCCGAACGTCCGGTCTATCCGGGCGTCATGATGATCGAGGCGATGGCGCAGACCGCCGGCGTGATCGGCATCAAGTCGGTCGAGGGCACCGAGAAGCCGCGGGCGGTGTATTTCCTCACCATCGACAAGTGCAAGTTTCGCAAACCCGTGCTGCCCGGCGACACCATCGAGTATCACATGCGCTCGCTCGGCCGCCGCAAGACGATGTGGTGGTTTCACGGTGACGCCAAGGTCAACGGTCAGGTCGTCGCCGAAGCCGACGTCGGCGCGATGCTGACGGACTGAGGCCGCTTCCCGCGCGCGCCCAAGCTCAAGTGTTGGATGAGGTCATTGATGCAGCGGCGCGGCTGCTTCAGCCGGCATCTGAAACATGCCGAGATCATACGTCACTGGACAGATTGGGCGCAGTCGCGCTAACCAGCGGAAAGCCGAGCAAGTTCAACACATAGTCAGACCTTCTTGATAAGTAAGATCGCTTGATGAGTAAGATCGATCCCACCGCGCGGGTGGAAGACGGCGCCGTGATCGGCGAGGGCACCGAGATCGGGCCGTTTTGCATCATCGGTCGCAACACCCGGATCGGAGCCAATTGCAAGCTGATCGGACAGGTCACCGTCATCGGTCATACATCGGTCGGGGACAATTGCGTGATCTCGCCGTTCGCGGTGCTCGGCGGCGAGCCGCAGGACCTCAGCTACAAGGGTGAGCCGACCACGCTCGCGATCGGTTCCGGCTGCATCATCCGCGAAGGCGCGACGATGAACGTCGGCACCGTCAAGGGTGGCGGGCACACGCGCGTCGGCAACGACGGCTACTTCATGAACAACAGCCACGTCGGCCATGACTGCATGGTCGGCAACAACGCGATCTTCGCCACCTCGGCGACGCTCGGCGGGCACTGCGAGATCGGCGACGCCGTCTACATCGGCGGACTGTCCGCAGTGCATCAGTTCACCCGCATCGGCTCTTATGTGATGGTCGGCGGTCTGTCGGGCGTGCGCGACGACATCATCCCGTACGGGCTCGCCAACGGCCAATATGCGGTGCTGGAGAGCCTCAACCTGATCGGCATGAAGCGGCGCAAGTTCACCAAGCAACGGCTTGCGACCGTGCGGGCGTTCTACCAAAAGCTCTTCCATGGCACCGGCACCTTCGCCGAACGGCTGGAGGCGGTGCGGCCCCTTGAGGGCGAAGACCCGGCGATCGCCGAAATCCTCGGCTTCATCGGCAAGGGCAAGCGTCCGCTCTGTCTTCCCTCTATCGAGAAGTGACGCTGCAATGGCCGCGGACATGACATCGGCGGCTCCTGGGATTTCATCACCGGTCGGCGTCGTTGCGGGTGGCGGCGCCATGCCGTTCGCGGTCGCCGAGTCGCTCGCCGCGCGCGGCATCACGCCGGTGCTGTTTCCGCTTCGCGGCGCCTGCGACCCGGCGCTGGTCGAGAAATTCCGCCACCGCTGGATCTCGGTCGGCCAGCTCGGCCGCGCCATGCGGCTGTTCCGCGAGGAGGGCTGCCGCGATCTGATCTTCATCGGCACGCTGGTGCGGCCCTCGCTCACGGAGATCCGGTTTGACATCAAGACGCTGCGGCTGCTCGGCAATGTCATCCGTGCTTTCCGTGGCGGTGACGATCATCTGTTGTCCGGCGTTGGGCGGATCCTCGAGCAGGACGGCTTTCGCATGGTCGGCATCAAGGACGTCGCGCCCGACCTGCTGATGCCCGAGGGTTGCATCAGCCGCGCTTGGCCGGCCGACAATGCCAAGGGTGACATCGAGCGCGGGCGCGCGGTGCTCACCGCGCTCGGGCCGTTCGATATCGGACAGGCTGCCGTGGTGATCGACGGTCATGTGGTGGCGGTCGAGGACATCGAGGGCACCGATGCGCTGCTGGCGCGGGTCGCGCGATTGCGCGAGGAGGGCCGTATCCGCGCCGCCACGGGGCGTGGCGTGCTGGTGAAGGCGCCAAAGAGCGGGCAGGATCTGCGCTTCGACCTGCCGACGATCGGCCCGCGCACGATCGAAGGCGTTGCCAAGGCCGGCCTTGCCGGCGTCGCCGTCATCGCCGGCAACACCATCGCTGCCGAGCCGCAGGCGATGATCGCGCGCGCCGACGCCAAATATCTCTTCGTCGTCGGTCTGCCCGCATCATGATGCAGACCCGCGATCCCAAGCGAAAGATCTTCCTGATCGCAACGGAGGAATCCGGCGACCGGCTCGGCTCGGCGCTGATGAAGGTGCTGCGCCAGCGTCTTGGCGACGGTGTGCAGTTCGAAGGTGTCGGCGGCCGCACCATGGCGCGCGAGGGCCTCGAGACGCTGTTTCCGATCGAGGAGCTGTCGATCGTCGGGTTCGCCGCGGTGCTGCAGCAACTGCCCAAGATCCTGCGGCTGATCCGCGAGACCGCGGATGCCGTGACGGAAGCTGCACCCGACGCGCTCGTCATCATCGACAGCCCCGATTTCACCCACCGCGTCGCCCGCCGCGTTCGTGCGAAGAATCCGGAAATCCCTGTGATCGACTACGTCTCGCCCTCGGTCTGGGCCTGGCGGCCGGGCCGGGCGCGCGCCATGCTCGGCTATGTCGATCACGTGCTCGGTCTGCTGCCGTTCGAGCCGGAGGAGTACCGCAAGCTGAAGGGGCCGCCCTGCAGCTATGTCGGCCATCCCTTGATCGAGCAATTGCCCTCGCTGCGGCCGAGCCCAGACGAGCAAAAGCGCCGCGACAGCGAGCCGCCGGTGCTGCTGGTGCTGCCGGGCAGCCGTCGCAGCGAGATCCGGCACCATCTGGACCTGTTCGGTGCAGCGCTCGGCCGGCTGCAGGCCGAGGGCCGCGCGTTCGAATTGATGTTGCCGACCATGTCGCATCTCGAATCCACCGTCCGCGCGGGCGTGGCGCGCTGGCCGGTCAAGCCGCAAATCGTGGTCGGCGAAAGCGAGAGGCGCGCCGCGTTCCGGATCGCGCGCGCAGCGCTGGCGAAGTCCGGCACCGTGACGCTGGAGCTGGCGCTGTCGGGTATTCCGATGGTAACGGCCTATCGTGTCGGCGCGATGGAGGCCTTCATCCTGCGCCGCGCGATCCAGGTATCCTCGGTGATCCTCGCCAATCTCGTGATCGGCAAGGACGTGATCCCTGAATATTTGCAGGAGGACTGCACGCCGGAGAAGCTTGCGGCTGCCCTGTCCGAAGTGCTGGCGGACACGCCGATGCGCCGGCAACAGGTCGAAGCCTTTGCGCAGCTCGACACCATCATGTCGACCGGCAACAAATCACCGAGCGTGCTCGCCGCCGACATCGTGCTTGCAACGATGCGGAAAAGCCGACGTTAAAAGACGGTCCTGTCGAGGGGCAAAGCGAAGCGTGCCCACGATTTTTCTCTACTGCAGACAGGTGGTGGGCACGCTATCGCTCTGCCCATCCTACGATACTTCCCGTGCCGTTAGGCTAGCCCGCCGTCGACCCGGAAACACTGGCATGTGATGCGCTGGCTCGCGTCGGAGGCGAGGTACAGCGCCATGTCAGCGATGTCGTCGGGCGTCACTGCATCGGGAATGGCCTGGCGCGTACGTAGCTCGGTGATGGCTTGCTCATTCGGAAACCACAGCCGGCGCTGCCGCTCGGTGATCACCATCCCCGGCGCGATCGCGTTGACGCGGATGCGGTCGGCGCCGAACTTGCGGCCCAGCGAATTGGTGAAGCCGACGATCGCAGCCTTGGCTGCGGCGTAGACCGGCAGCGCCGGTGCGCCGCGCATCCAGGCCACCGAGGACATGTTGATGATCGAGCCGCCGCCGCGCGCCTGCATCTGCGGCACCACGGCTTGCGCGGCGAAGAAGACGTGCTTGAAATTGACTCCGATCATCCAGTCGAAGTCCGCCGGCGTCACGTCGGCCAGCACCTGGCGCTGGTCATTGGCCGCGTTGTTGACGAGCACCGCGGCATCGCCGAGCGCTGCGTGGACCTTCGCCAGTGCGATGCGCAAGGCGTCGACGTCGAGGAGGTCGCAAGGTACGAACAACGGTGCGGTGCCGGAGGTTTTTGCGACCTCCTGCGCCAGCGCTTCGCCGGCCTGCGTATCGATGTCGAGGAAGGCGACGCGGGAGCCCTGAGCGGCAAAGGCTCGCACAATGGCTGCGCCGATGCCGCTGGCGCCTCCGGTGATCAGCACCACGCGATCCGCGAGGCCGGCATAGCTCGTCTTGGTCATGCGATCAGTCGCTCCGTCTCGGGGTCGAACAGGCAGATGCGCCGGGTATCCAGCGCAAAGGTAGCGGTGGCGCCCGGCGTGGGCCGGATATCCGGCGAGATGCGCGCCTGAGCAGGCTCGCCGCCAAGCCGCAGCAGGACGATGGTCTCCGCGCCTGTGGGCTCGACCAGTTCGACCGGCGCGGTGACGATGACGGGCGCGCCAACGGCGCCGGAGAACACGCGGTCGCCCTCGGCGATGCATTCCGGCCTGATCCCGAGCACCACCTCGCGGCCGACATAGGACACGGCCGCATCGTAGCCCTGCAGGCGGAGGCGGACCTCGTCCGGCCGGCCTGCGCCGATCACCACCACAGGCCCGCTGCTATCCGCCTCGAGCCGCGCCGGCATCGTGTTCATGGGTGGCGAGCCCATGAAGCGGGCGACGAACAGATTGGCGGGATAGCGGTACACCGTGTCCGGATCGGCGAACTGCTGCACCACGCCCCGATGCATCACGGCGATGCGGGTCGCCATCGTCATCGCCTCGATCTGGTCGTGGGTGACATAGATGATGGTGGCGCCGATCCGCTGGTGCAGCCGCTTGATTTCCATCCGCATCTCGACGCGCAGCTTGGCGTCGAGATTGGAGAGCGGCTCGTCGAACAGGAAGAGCAGGGGATCGCGCACCAGCGCGCGCCCCATCGCCACGCGTTGGCGCTGGCCGCCGGAGAGCTGCGACGGCTTGCGGCCGAGCAGCGGCTCGATCTGCAACAGCCTGGCGACGTTCGCCAGCGCCTTCTCCTGCTCCGCCTTGGCGACGCCGCGGCATTCCATGCCGAAGGTGATGTTCTGGCGCACCGTCATCGACGGATAGAGCGCGTAGGATTGGAACACCATGGCGATGTCGCGGTCCTTGGGCGGGACGTCGTTGACCACGCGCCCGCCGATCTCGATGGTGCCGTCGCTGGCGCGATCGAGCCCGGCGACGATGTTGAGCAGCGTGGACTTGCCGCAGCCGGACGGTCCGACCAGCACGGTGAATTCGCCGCTCTCGATGTCGAGGTCGATGCCTTTCAGCACCTCGAGATTGGCGTAGCGCTTGGACAGGGCGCGAATGCTCAGTGCTGCCATGACAAATCCATCATTTCACTGCGCCCGCGGTAAGGCCGCGAACAAAGTACCTGCCGCCGAAGAGATAGATCAGCAGAGTAGGCAGGGCTGCGATGATGACCGCCGCGCTCTGTACGCCATGCTGCGGGATATCCGCGACCGCGGCAGACAGTGCGATCAGCGCGGCGGTGACGGGCTGCTGCTGGCCGGTCGTGAACGTCACGCCGAAGAGGAACTCGTTCCAGATATGCGTGAACTGCCAGATCACGGTGACGATCAGGATCGGAGAGGAGAGCGGCAGAATGATGCGCCAGAAGATTCGGAAGAACCCGGCGCCATCGATGCGCGCGGCCCTGATCAGCTCATGGGGAATGGCGACGTAATAGTTTCGGCAGAACAGCACAGTGAAGGAGAGGCCCTGGATCGTGTGAATCAGCACGAGACCTGTCAGCGTGTTGATGAGGCCGATGTCCCGCAGCACGATGGTCCAAGGTAAGAGGCGCATCTGCTGGGGGAGGAAGAGGCCGAGGGTGACGATGCCGTAGATCCAGTTGTCGCCGCGGAATCGCCAGAGCGACACGGCGTAGCCGGCGACAGCGCCGAGAAGGGTGGAGAAGATCGTCGCGGGAATCGTGATGAGGGTGGAGTTCAACATGTATGGCCGGATGCCGGCGCAGGTCTCGGCAACGCAGAATCCGCTCCAGGCCTTGGCGTAGTTGCTCCAGGCCAGTTGTTGCGGCCAGCCGATCATCGACCCCTGCGCAATCTCCTCGTTGGTCCGGAGCGAGTTCAGCACCACGACGACCAGCGGAGCGAGATAAGCCGCCGCGAACAATGTCACGATGACATAAATCAGGATGCGGCTCGGAGCAAAACCTCGGTCACGCATGGGTGGCCCGCCGTCGCCGGAGATAGCGCCACGCTGCGTAGGGTAGCAGCACCGCGAGAAGGATGAGCAACATCAACACTGCCGCCGCCGCGCCGCGGCCGAGCTGGCTGCGCTGGAACATGAGGTCGTAGACGACCAAAGCCGGCAACTGGGTCGCGATCCCGGGCCCGCCGTTGGTGAGCGCACGGACGAGGTCGAACGCCGAGATCGCAAACTGCAGCTGAACGACGATGACGGTGATGGTGATCGGCCAGAGCGTCGGCAACACGACCCGCCAATAAGTTCGGATCGGCCCGGCGCCGTCGATCTGCGCGGCCTTGATGATGTCGGAATCGACGGAGCGAAGCCCGGCCAGGAAGAGCGCCATGGCGAAGCCCGAGGACTGCCAGATCGCAGCGATGACGATCGTCCAGATCGCCATGTCGCGGTTGACCAGCCAGTCGAAGTGGAAAGCGGTCCAGCCGAGGTCATGGACGAGCTTCTCGATCCCGATGCCGGGATTGAGCAGCCAGCTCCAGACCGTGCCAGTGACGACGAACGACACCGCCAAGGGATAGAGGAAGATGGTCCGCAGCACGTTCTCGCCGCGAATGCGCTGGTCGAGCAGGATCGCGAGCAGCAGGCCGGTGATCAAGCTGAGCAGCACGAAAGCGATGCCAAACAACAGCAGATTGTCGAAGGCGACCTGCCAGTTCCGCGACGCGAGAACCGCGGTGTAGTTGCGCAAGCCCACCCAGCCCGAGACCGGAACGAGGGTGGAGGGCGTGAACGAAATCCAGATCGTCCAGATCGAAAACGAAATGAGGTGCGCTGCCGACAGTAGCAGCGGCACCCAGATCATCAGAAATTCGGGCAGCCGGCGCACCGTCTCAGAGGTCGCCGACCGGCCCGGCCCTGTTGCTGTCGAGGCGACGTCGGTCAACGTGCGCCCTCGACGGCGTCGGCGAGGCGTGTGACCGCCTCTTCCGGCTTGATCGTCTTGTTCTTCACATATTCGGTGATGACGTCGATCATCGCGGCGGTCAGGCCGTTTTCCTGCGCCATGTTGTGCGCAACACTCAGGACGGCCTGGTTGCTGGCGACGGCGTCTTTCAGCGCCGCGGCGGTCCGCCGCTGGCCGTCCGACCAGCCTTCACCGGACAGATCGACATCGGTGCGCACGGGGATCGACCCCGTGATCTGCGAGTACATGGTCTGGATCGCCGGATCCATCACGAGCTGCGCCATCAACATTTGGCCGGCCTGCAGATCGGCCTCCTTGCGCTGCCAGAAGATGAAGGCATCGGCATTCAACAGGAACACCGGCTTGCCATTGTCGCTGGGGCCCGGAGCGATGACGTAGTCCTCAAACTTGAAACCGGCGTTTTTCAACACGCCCTGCGCCCAGCCGCCATTGATCAACATGCCCATGTCGCCGTCGACGAAGCGCTTCAGATTGACCGCATAAGGCTGCGCGCCGACATTGGGGTCACACCAGTCGGCGATCTTGCGCGTCTGTGCGAAGGCTGCCTTGATTTCGGGCCCCTCCAGCGCCTTCTTGTCGAGATTCATGATGGCTGCGCGATATGCCGTCGGGCTGATGCCGGCGAAGGAGGCCTCGAATTTTTGCCCGTCATCGGGACGGGTGCCACCGTTGGCGAGGGGATAAGCCATGCCGGCTGATTTCATCTTCTCGGCAAGTGCGTTGAAGTCAGCCCAGGTGACGGGAATCTTGTCGGCCTTGGCCTTGTCCATCCCGCGCTTGGAGAGAAACAACATGTTGGTGCTGTAGATCTGCAGCGGCAGGGCAATCCACTTGCCGCCCGGCTTGTGCAATTTTGCAAGGTCCGGCGCGACGACCTTCTCGTAGCCGGCAGCCGCGACCACGGCGTCAAGATCGACGGTCGGAGCAATCTTCGACCAGGCCGCAATCTCGGGGCCCTTGAGTTGCGAGCAGGCCGGCGGATCGCCTGCGATGATCTGCGCGCGCAGCTTGTTCATCATCTCGGTGGTGAAGCCGGGAACGGGCGAGTGCTGCCAAACGCCGCCTTTCTCCTCGAATTTCTTGCCGAGTGCGGTGATCGCCGCGCCGTCGCTGCCTGCCGACCATTGCGAGATCGCGGTGAGGCGGGGCTTGACCGCACCTTGCGCGCGGGCAAAGGCCGGCAGCGCGAGTGCGGCAGCAGATCCAGCGAGCAGACGACGCCTTGTTGTTGTGATCGGCATGGCAAGTTCCTCCCGGGTGTGAACTCTTTGGCGCGAGACGCGCGACATCAGATTATTTCAGGCGGCCTCCGTCGATGCGGCCGGCATGCCGCCGCTTCTGGTCAGGCAGAACGCGGCGAAGGCGAGGGCTGCCTGCGGGTCGTTCCCGTTCGAGGGCGGCACGAAGGCGACCGACACCTGCGCCAGCTTCCGGCCGCCCAGCAGGCAGGCGTCGATCCCGTCGATGACGGCCTTTCGATCCTGTTCAGCAAGATGTGATGGCCAGCCGCTGACGACGACGCCGCGGCAGGGCTTGACGTTCAGCGTGTTGCCGATGGCAAGGCCAAGCCTGAACAGCCGCTGCCGCAATTCCCGGCGCACGCGCGATGTGAGGGGGATCGTGGTCACCCAATCAGGGCCAAGCTGAAGCAATTCCGTTTCGGTGGCGCGTAGCAGGTCGGCCAGTGCCGGCAGCGACGTATAGGCTTCGACACAGCCGTGATGACCGCAGCGGCAGCGGGGGCCGTCGGTTCCGAACACCATATGGCCGAGCTCGACCGGGTCGAGCGCGTCGTCTTCGATTGGATCGTCAACCCAGGCGCCGGCGACGCCCTGGCCGACGAACACGAACAGATGCGCGTCGTTGAACGGATAGTTTTCCGTGCGGCAACGATGAAAGGTGGCGTGTGCCACCACCGAGTTGGTGAACGTGACTGGCACCTCCGTAAACAATTCGGCAAACATGTCGCCGATACGTCCGACGTCACAGGGAATGATCGGATTGCCTGATACGCTGAGGCGGCCGAGACCAGGAATGGTGATGCCGACCTGCGCGAGGGCGATCCGGCGGCGGCGCGTCCAGTCGCGCAGCAATGTCAGCGCCTCGCGAAATACCCGGCCGACGGATTCGATCGTCGGCTTCTTCGGCAGCGGCACGCGCTCGGTGTAATGCAGCTCGCCAGACAGACTGCCCACGCCGACGCTGAGCCATTGGCTGGTCAGCTCGAGCGCCCCAAGCGCCACGCTGTCGTCAAGTGAAACGAGACCCGTCGGGCCGCCGACATAAGGGGCAGGGCGCCGCACTTCCTCGATCAGGCCTTCGGCCTTCAGGTCAAACAGGATGCGCGACAGGCTCGCTTCCGACAGGCGCACGGCTCTTGCCAGCGGCGGCCGGAACGAGCCGCCCGACTGCAGCAAGTGAGTCAAAATGGCAGCGCGCGTCTGCCGCCGACTTCTCGGCTGCTCCGGCATTTCCATCCCTGTCGTCGTCATTCTTACTTAGTGTAAGAATTTGCGCGCGGAGCGTTTCGTCTGTCAAGCGCTCGTCGGCGCGATGCATGGACTTGTTGTTGTGCGCGGCAGCAAGATCGGAGCGTGCGACACTGCTCACGACAAACGCGTGACGTCGACGATGATCCGTTTGTGGTTGTCTGGGTCAACCAGGACGGGCAACTCGGTGCCTGGCGCGGCGCGGCTTTCGCGGCGGCTTGAACTGCTGAACGACATGCGCGTGACCGCTTCCCAGCCTGGTCCGCCGTTGGGGTCGTTTACCCGGACGGCAATGTTCCATGTTCCGCCCGGCGCGCTGCTCGGTTGCACCTCGTGTGCAGCCAACACCATCCCCGTGGCGGGCACCAGGCCGAGGGCCGCGGCGCCGCCGGCGAGCGCGATCTCAGTCTGTTGCGGCGTGAGGCCGTTGACCAGCGCCGGCGATGGCGCTGCGTGCTCGACCTCGCGCCAGGTGCGGGGAAAGGGATGGCGGCCGGGCGTGTCGGTCTGCTCCGCGCCCGTTGGCTCGCGGCGCAAGTGTGCGGCGAGCCGTTCGGCGGCCTCTGGTTCGGTCGGCACCAGATCCCATTCAATCCTGAACCGCGAGGGGGCAGCCAGGTCCACGGTGACGGGAAGCGTCATGCCCGGGCGCGGCCATTTCGGCTTGGGCACGTCGTAACCGCTGTACCGCACGGCCGTCGTGGCCAGGCGCTCTGCAGTGATCACCCCGTCAATGTCGCATTTGGGGTAAAGAACCATCTCGCTGGCCGCGTCGGGGAATGGCGAGCAGGCTGTAACCTGCAACCATCCATCCACCGGGTTCGTGATCCGCATCCGCTTGCCCCGTGCTTTGCTCGTCTGTCTGGCGTCTTGCCAAACAAAAACGGCGCCATCGTGAGATGGCGCCGTCTTGTGAGTCGTGTCGTTTGCAGACTTACTTGCGATCCTTCATCGCGACGTAGTCGCGGCGGGTGACGCCGGTGTAGAGCTGGCGCGGACGGCCGATCTTCTGCTGCGGATCCTCGATCATCTCGCTCCACTGGCTGATCCAGCCGACGGTGCGGGCGACCGCGAACAGCACGGTGAACATCGAGACCGGGAAGCCCATCGCCTTCAGCGTGATGCCCGAATAGAAGTCGACGTTCGGGTAGAGCTTGCGGTCGATGAAGTACTGGTCGCTGAGCGCGATCTTCTCGAGCTCGAGCGCCACCTTCAGCATCGGATCGTCGCCATGGCCAGTCTCCTTGAGAACGGCGTGACACATCTTCTGCATGATCTTGGCGCGCGGATCGTAGTTCTTGTAGACGCGATGACCGAAGCCCATCAGGCGGACTTCGGAGTTCTTGTCCTTCACCTTGGCGATGAACTCGGGGATCTTGTCCACCGAGCCGATCTCGGCAAGCATTGCCAGTGCGGCTTCGTTGGCGCCGCCATGCGCCGGGCCCCAGAGGCAGGCGATGCCGGCGGCGATGCAGGCGAACGGGTTGGCGCCCGAGGAGCCGGCGATACGCACCGTCGAGGTCGAGGCGTTCTGCTCGTGGTCGGCGTGCAGGATGAAGATCTTGTCCAGCGCGTCAGCCAGCACCGGGTTGATCTTGTACTCCTCGCACGGCACCGCGAAGCACATGTTGAGGAAGTTCTCGGCGAAGGTGAGCGAGTTCTTCGGATACACGAAGGGCTGACCGACCGTGTACTTGTAGGCCATCGCGGCCAGCGTCGGGATCTTCGCGATCATGCGCATGGAAGCGATCATGCGCTGCTTCGGATCGTTGATGTCGGTCGAGTCGTGATAGAACGCGGCGAGCGCGCCGACCGAAGCGACCATGACGGCCATCGGGTGAGCGTCACGACGGAAGCCCTGGAAGAAGCGGGCCATCTGCTCGTGCACCATCGTGTGACGGGTCACGCGGTCGTCGAAATCCTTCTTCTGCGCTGCTGTCGGCAGGTTCCCGTAGAGCAGCAGATAGCAGGTCTCGAGGAAGTCGCCGTTCTCGGCGAGCTGCTCGATCGGATAGCCGCGGTATTCCAGCACGCCCGCATCACCGTCGATATAGGTGATCTTGGACTGGCAGCTCGCGGTGGAGGTAAAGCCGGGATCGTAGGTGAACAGGCCGGACTGGCCGTACAGCTTGCCGATATCGACGACATCAGGTCCGACGCTGCCGCTGTAAATCGGAAGATCGTAATTCTTGTTTCCGACCGTCAGCGTGGCGGTCTTATTGCTTGGTTTTGCGTCCATCGTAGGTCCCCGATGTGTGGTGAAACGGGCCGGAGCCGGAGTCCCCCAAGGGAGAAAATGGGGCAGGCCGGATGTTCCAGAATGTACGGGGGAGATGGGTATATTATTGCTGTGTGCGCTGCAAGATCACCCGCACGCATGGTCGACTTACGTCGTAGACTGATCCTTCAGCCGGGCGAGGCTTTCCTGGCGCCCGAGCACGTCCAAAACCTCAAATATACCAGGCGATGTGGTGCGGCCGGTCAGCGCGGCCCGCAGAGGCTGGGCGACGGCGCCGAGCTTGAGACTATTTTCCTCGGCAAAAGCGCGCAGCGCAGCCTCCGTGGCGGCGCCGCTCCAGGTCTCAACTTTCTCCAGCGCGGAATGAAGCTGGCCGATCAGCTTGCGGTTTTCCGGCGTCAGCAGCGCTGCTGCCTTGGGATCGAGCTGCAACGGCCGCTCGGCGAAGATGAAATAGGCGCCGTCGATCAGCTCGATCAGCGTCTTGGCGCGCTCCTTCAGGGCCGGCATGGCCTTGAGAAGCTGGGCGCGCGTGGTGTCGCTTAACTTGGCCTTAATCTCGGCGCGCGCGGGCACGACGTGGTCGAGCACGTCCTCGAACATCTTCACGAGCGATTGATCGTCGGCGTGACGGATGTAGTGGCCGTTGAGGTTCTCCAGCTTGGCGAAGTCGAAGCGAGCGGCAGCGCGGCCGACATTGGCGAGGTCGAACGCCGCGATCATCTCCTCGGTGGAGAAGATTTCCTGATCGCCGTGGCTCCAGCCGAGGCGGACGAGGTAGTTGCGTAGCGCGGCCGGGAGGTATCCCATTGCGCGATAGGCATCGACGCCGAGCGCGCCGTGGCGCTTGGAGAGTTTCGAGCCGTCCGGGCCGTGGATCAGGGGGATGTGCGACATGTTCGGCAGCGCCCAGCCCATCGCATCGTAGATCTGCTTCTGGCGCGCGGCATTGATCAGATGGTCGTCGCCGCGGATGACGTGGGTGACGCCCATGTCGTGGTCGTCCACGACCACCGCGAGCATATACGTCGGGTTGCCATCGCCGCGCAGCAGGACGAGGTCATCGAGGTTCTCGTTCTGCCAGACCACGCGGCCCTGAACTTGGTCCTCGATCACAGTCTCGCCGGTCTGCGGCGCACGGAGCCGAATGGTCGGCTTGACGTCGGACGGTGCGGTTGCGGGATCACGGTCGCGCCACATGCCGTCATAGAGGCGGGTGCGGCCCTCTGCGCGCGCCTTCTCGCGCATCGCGGTGAGCTCTTCAGCGGTGGCGTAGCAGCGGTAGGCCTTGCCGTCGGCGAGCAGCTGCTCGGCTACCTCGCGGTGGCGGGCGGCGCGGCTGAACTGGTAGATGACGTCGCCATCCCAGCCGAGCTCGAGCCATTTCAGCCCGTCGAGGATGGCGCCGATCGCGGCCTCGGTGGAGCGCTCGCGGTCAGTGTCCTCGATCCGGAGCAGCATCTTGCCGCCGTGCTTCTTCGCATAGAGCCAGTTGAACAGCGCCGTGCGGGCGCCCCCGATATGGAGGAAGCCGGTCGGCGAGGGAGCGAAGCGCGTGACGACGGAATCGGTCATTCTTGGCAGGGCCTATGCATTGGAAGCGGTGGTGTATAGCAGGAACGGGACATAACTAAAGCCCGGCGGCGGATGGCTTGCAGCCTCGCTTAACACTTGGCTCGGCGACGCGAATTTGGCAGAAGAACCGCTGATTTCCCTACAGGATTTTCCTAATGACAGAACCGGTGGCGACTGAGGTTGGGCGCGATTTCATTCGTGACATCATCCAGGCTGACCTCGATCAGGCCAGGTACAAGGAGATCGTGACCCGGTTCCCACCGGAGCCGAACGGCTACCTGCATATCGGCCACGCCAAGTCGATCGCCCTCAATTTCGGCATCGCCCAGGAGTTTCCAGGCCGCTGCCATCTGCGCTTCGACGACACCAATCCGGTCAAGGAAGAGCAGGAATATATCGATTCCATCCAGGCCGACGTGCGCTGGCTCGGCTTCGACTGGGGCAAGAATCTGTTCTTCGCCTCGGACTATTTCGAGCGGCTCTATGAATGGGCGGAGAAGCTGATCCGCGACGGGCTCGCCTATGTCGACGACCAGACCCAGGAGGAGATCCGCCTCTCGCGCGGCACGCTGACCGAACCCGGCAAGAATTCGCCGTTCCGCGACCGCAGCGTGGACGAAAACCTCGACCTGTTCCGCCGCATGAAAGCCGGCGAATTCCCGAACGGCGCGCGCGTGCTCCGGGCCAAGATCGACATGAGCGCGGGCAACATCAATCTGCGTGACCCCGTGCTGTACCGCATCCTGCATGCGCATCATCCGCGCACCGGGACCAAGTGGCACATCTATCCGAGCTACGACTATGCCCACGGCCAGTCGGACGCGATCGAGGGCATCACGCACTCGATCTGCACGCTGGAGTTCGAGGATCA
This sequence comes from Bradyrhizobium sp. T-1, assembly GCF_053592855.1. Lineage (NCBI taxonomy): Bacteria > Pseudomonadati > Pseudomonadota > Alphaproteobacteria > Hyphomicrobiales > Nitrobacteraceae > Bradyrhizobium > Bradyrhizobium sp. T-1. Next base: position 3,963,075 of record NZ_CM132115.1, read on the forward strand.
TCGGCCGCTCTATGACTGGTTCATCGAGAAGCTGCCGGTGCCGTCCAAGCCGCACCAGTACGAGTTCGCGCGGCTGAACCTGACCTACACGCTGCTGTCCAAGCGCGTGCTGACCCAGCTCGTCCGCGACGGCCATGTCGCGGGCTGGGACGATCCGCGCATGCCGACCATGGCGGGCATGCGCCGCCGCGGCGTGCCGCCGGCCGCGCTCCGTGAATTCGTCAAGCGCATCGGCGTCGCCAAGGCCAACAGTGTGGTCGATGTCGGCATGCTGGAGTTCTGCATCCGCGAGGAGCTGAACCGCACCTCGCAGCGGCGCATGGGCGTGCTGCGGCCGCTCAAGGTGGTGATCGAGAATTATCCGGAGGGGCAGACCGAGGAGCTCGAGGCGATCAATCACCCGGATGATCCCTCCGCCGGTACGCGCAAGATCACGTTTGGCCGCGAGCTCTATATCGAGCAGGACGACTTCATGGAGAATCCGCCCAAGAAGTTCTTCCGCCTGTCGCCGGGCAACGAGGTGCGGCTGCGCTACGCCTATTTCGTCAAGTGCACCGGCGTGATCAAGAACGACAAGGGCGAGGTGGTGGAGCTGCGCTGCAGCTACGATCCCGCGACCAAGGGCGGCAATGCGCCCGACGGCCGCAAGGTCAAGGCGACCATGCACTGGCTGCCGGCGGCGAATTCGGTGCCCGCGGAGATCCGCATCTACAACCAGCTCTTTGCCAACCCGAGCCCGGACGCCTCGAACTTCGCCGCCGATCTCAATCCGCAGTCGCTGGAGATCCTGTCGGACGCGCGGATCGAGGCATCGGTTGCCGAGAGCAATTCGACCGAGCCGATGCAGTTCGAGCGCCAGGGCTACTTCGTGCGCGACAAGGACTCGACGCCGGGCAAGCCGGTGTTCTCGCGCACCATCGGTCTGCGCGATACCTTCGCGAAGGAAGTTGCCAAGGGCTGAGGAAAGGCCATGCAGGACGAAGCCGACGCCATCGTTTCCGCCATCATCGCGAAATGGTGCGCCGGCTTCGCGACGCTCGATGCGGCCGCGCTGTCGTCGCTGTACTCCAAGAACGCGTTCTTCTTCGGCTCCAATCCAAAACTCTATCGGGGCAGGGATGGCGCTGCCGACTATTTCAACGGCCTGCCGCGTTGGCACAAGCCGAGCGCGGTGTTTTCCGAGGTGCAGGCGGCGCACGCGGGGCCGGATCTGATCAACATGGGCGCGACCATCTCATTTGATCTCGCCGGGGAGCGGCCGGATCTCGTGGTCAAGATGAGCTGGGTCATCATTCGCGAAGATGGCGACTGGAAGATCGTCAATCACCACGCTTCGGCGAAGGCGCCGTTGATTTGACGTAGGTGCTAGCATATCAGTTTCGTCATTCCGGGCTCGCGCCAAGTGGCGCGCCCCGGAATGACGATAGAAACGAACGAGCTCCCCCGGCGTTGATGTGGATCCAACCAATGGGATCCCGCCATGCAGAACATCGCAGAACACATGGAAGTCATCGGTGCCGACGGCGTCCATGTCGGCACGGTCGACAAGGTCGAAGGCAACCGCATCAAGCTGACCAAGAAGGACAGCGGTGAGGGCAGCCACAAGGGTCACCACCATTTCATCGACAAGGGCCTGGTCGCCGGTGTCGAGGGCAACAAGGTCCGGCTATCGGCCAAGGCGGATGTCGCCGTGACGATGGAAGAGGAAAAGTAGGGCTGTAGCCGCTCGTTCTCGATCTGTACCGCTATTCGACGGCCTGCACGTTCCGGTAGCTTCTGCCCCCGTCGCGTATCGCAGGGTTGCTCAGGAATGGCGGAGCCGGGCCGACCACAGCGCGCCTCGCAGGGGATCGCCGGGACGCCGATTGCAGGGACCTGGCCGACTGGCCGGACCGCGTCGGCCGGCGGCCTTGTGCCGGCAGGTTTTGACGTCTGGCCTTCGATCGTTGGGACGCTGCGCGAATGGGTGCGCGCCGAGGCCGGCGCCGGGCGGTTGTTCCCTTGGGTGCCCATCGCTTTCGGCTGTGGCATCGCGCTCTACTTCGCCGCTGATCATGAGCCGGTGCTGTGGGTCGCCGCCACGACGGCGGCGGCACTCACGATCGGCGCGGTGCTGTTGCGGCGGAGCCGGCTGTTTGCGCCTGCGATCATGACCGCGGCGGTCGCGGCCGGCTTTGCCATGGCAACGTGGAAGACGGCACGCATCGAACATGCCGTGCTCGCGAAGCCGCTCTATTCGGTGTCGCTGTCGGGCTTCGTCGAGACTCGCGACATCCGCGAACGGACCGATCGGTTCGTGCTGCGCGTCACCGCGATGGAGGCGCAGCGCAGCGACGTGAAGCTCGATCGCGTCCGTCTCTCCGTGCGCAAGGGGACGGCGCCCGACGTCGGCAGCTTCGTGCAGTTGAAAGCGCGGCTGATGCCGCCGCTCGCACCATTGCGGCCGGGCAGCTATGATTTCTCGCGCGATATGTTTTTCCAAGGCATCGGCGCCTCCGGTTTCGCAATGGGGGCGATCACCGTCTCTGCGCCGCCCGCTGCCGGTGGCCTGCAGTTGCGCTACGCGGCCGTCATGCAGGGCCTGCGCGATGCGATCGATGCGCGCATTCGCTCTGTGCTCGACGGCGACAAGCGCGCGATCGCCACCGCGCTTCTGACCGGCCGCCGCGATGCAATCACCACGCCCGTCAACGACGCGATGTTCATCTCCGGTCTCGGCCATGTGCTGTCGATCTCCGGCTATCACATGGCCGTCGTCGCCGGCGTCGTCTTCTTCGCAGTCCGCGCGCTGCTGGCCCTGATCCCGGGACTGGCGGTCGGCTTCGCAATCAAGAAATGGTCGGCCGCCGCGGCGCTCATCGCATCAGCATTCTATCTGCTGCTCTCCGGCGCGGAGGTCGCAACGCAGAGATCGTTCTTCATGACCGCGGTGGTGCTGATCGCCGTGATGGTCGATCGCCGCGCCATCACGTTCCGCACCCTGGCCGTGGCGGCTTTGATCGTGCTTGCGGTTGCGCCGGAGGCGCTCGTCCATCCGAGTTTCCAGATGTCGTTCGCGGCGACGCTTGGGCTGGTGGCGCTGGTGCAGATCGGTATGCCGAACCTGTTTGCTTCGCCGGATCATTCGGCGACCGCGCGGATCGCGCTGTGGGGCGGCCGCGAGATCGCGATGCTGTTCATGGCCTCGATGATCGCGGGGCTCGCGACCACGCCCTATGCCGCCTTCCATTTCCATCGCGTCACGCCCTACGGCGTGCTCGCCAATCTCGGCGCGATGCCGGTGGTCTCGGCGCTGGTGATGCCGGCCGGGCTGTTGGGATTGCTCGCGGCACCGTTCGGGCTCGACGGCGTGTTCTGGTGGCTGATGGGGATCGGCATCGACTGGATGGTGGCGGTGTCGCGCTGGGTGGCCGCGCTGCCAGGCGCGGTCGGCCACATCGCAGCCTTCGGTACCGCGCCGCTGATCGCTGCCAGCCTCGGCCTCATCCTATTGGGTCTGTTGCGCACTCCGCTGCGCTGGTCGGGCGCGTTCGTGCTCATGGCAGCTACCGTCTGGGGTCTGTCGGTCCGTCAGCCCGACATCCTCATCGCCGGTAACGGTCAAAGCGTCGCGGTGCGGGGCAGGGACGGGCAGCTGCATCTGATCAGGACCAGCAAGGACAATTTCCTGCTGAAGGAGTGGCTAGCTGCGGACGCCGATCCGCGCGATGCCGGCAGCGCCTCGCTCGGTGACGGCGTGTCCTGCGACGAAATCGGTTGCGTGACGCCGCTCGCCGACGGCCGCATGATTGCGCTGGCGCTGCGCATCGACGCACTGGCCGACGATTGCAGCCGTGCCGCGCTGGTGGTGACAGCCAGGCCCGCGCCGCCGGATTGCGCTGCGATGGTGGTCGATCGACCGCGTCTTGCGCGTCAGGGTGCACTGGCGCTGACGCAGCGTGGTGACGGTTTTGCGATTGCGGCGGTGAAGGCGAGAGGCGCAAATCGCCCCTGGTCGCCGGCGGCGGCCGGCGATGGAGAATTCGAACAGACCCTCATGCCACGATCGACAGCTCCGCGCGCCAAAGACGCAACACCATCGGAGGCCGACCTTCAGGCCGAGGATTAAGGCCGTTGTCTCAGCCGATCGGCAGACGCGGGGGCGTCGTGCGGTTGTCGGCGATCACGCGCGGCTTCTGCTCGCGCTCGCCGAGCGGCTGGGTCACCGGCAGTTGCAGCACGGTCGCGCGCTGGCCTTCGACCAGCTGCGTCACCAGCACGTATTTGCCGTCGGGGAATTCGATCGCGTCGTGATGACGATCGGGAATGTGCGGATCGATCTTGCCGAACTTGCCGACGCGCGAGTTGACAGTGCGGGTCCAGATCCAGCGATTATCGTAGCGGACGTTGTCGGCGAAGGCGAGCTCCGTTCCCGGAAGGAGGCAGACCGCGACCGACATGTCGGCTTCGGAGGCGAAGCCGCGCGTCGAGGTGCCGCGGAAGGTTGTCGTGACGATCGTCTCGCCCACTTCTGCGGGGCGCGTCGCGACAGCGTGCAGGCTGTAGTCACACATCGGGGTGCTCCTCAATCAGGATAGCGACCCACGCCTCTGTCTCGGACGCGCAGGCCCCTATCAGAGTGGAAGCCTGCGATCTTATGCTTGTTTGTGGGCAAATCTGCGGCTCGCATCCGCAGCGCGCGATCACATTATCTTTTTCAAATGCACGAGGAACAAAGCCTGCTCTCGCGCATTCGGAGAGCGCGTTGCCTCAGCGGCCAGCAGGTGCCGACCAGCCCGAATATTGCCAGCCCGGTTGCGACGGCTGCTCGACGGCGTTGCGGGCGTTGCGGAATTGCTCGCTCGTCGCCTGCGGTGCCTTGCGGGCGTGGTGCTGCGCAGCCAAGGCCTGCGACGCTGATGCTGCGATCAGCGCCATCGCGACGGTGCTCAAAATGATCTTGCGCATGGTGGTCTCCTCGGTCTCTCAAAGGCCTGCGAAGCGACGCGTGCTTCGTTGCGGCGTACCGAGGATGTCGCGCTGGAGAGGGGACCGGATAATCTGTGCAAAACCAGAAAGACTATCCAGCCGGAGCGGACAATCGTCCGCTCCAATCGTTGATCGCGGTCGTCGATCGCGACGCGCTCAATACTTCCGGTACAGCCCGATCAGCTTGCCCTGGATCTTCACCCGGTTGGGCGGAAGGATGCGCACCTCATAGGCCGCATTGGCAGGCTCAAGTGCAATCGAGGCGCCGCGGCGGCGGAAGCGCTTCAGCGTGGCCTCTTCGTCGTCGATCAGGGCCACCACGATATCGCCGGTGTCGCAGCTCTCGTTGCGCTGGATCAGCGCCATGTCGCCATCGAGAATGCCGGCATCGACCATCGAATCGCCGCGTACTTCGAGCGCGTAGTGCTCGCCAGCCCCGAGCATGTCCGGCGGGACGCTGATGGTGTGGCTGCGGGTCTGCAAGGCCTCGATCGGCGTACCGGCCGCGATCCGACCCATCACGGGCACTGCAACCGGGCGTTCGCCCTCGTCGGCGGGTGGACTCGAGGTCGTGCGCACCTTGCCGAGGTTGCCCTCGATGACGCTCGGCGTGAAGCCGCGGCGGTTGCCGGCGGCGGCCTGGAGCTCGGGCAGCTTGATCACTTCGATCGCGCGGGCGCGGTTCGGCAGGCGCCGGATGAAGCCACGCTCCTCGAGCGCGGTGATCAGGCGATGGATGCCTGATTTCGAGCGCAGATCGAGCGCGTCCTTCATCTCGTCGAAGGAGGGCGGCACGCCGCTTTCCTTCAACCGCTCGCTGATGAACCGCAGGAGCTCGTACTGTTTGCGCGTTAACATCTCGACCAAAATCCCCCGGTTGATGTCGTTCGATTCCGAGACGCTGAGTTCAGCGATAAGCCGCTACATGCTCGAAACAAATCATGAACGGACACTATATGTTCGATACATGTTCCGCAACTGCTTAATTTACCGTGAACGCGACAAAGTTCGCGGAACGGTTGCGAACGAAGCGGTCAGGCGGGCAGTCGCAGCACCTCGCAAGGCGTGCCCGTCGCGGCCTTCGGCGCAAACGGCGGGCGCACGAGAAGTGCCTGTGCCGCAGCGAGATTCGCAAGCAGCGAGGAGTCCTGGTGATCGACGGGGACGACGACGAGCGTGCCGTCGTCGCGCATGTCGAGGCGCGCGCGCAGATAATCCTCGCGCTGGTCGTTGGCGCCGACATCGCGGCCGAGCACGGCGCGTTCGCGACGGTGATGAACCGCGGAGCGACCTGAGAGCGCGCGAATCAGCGGCACCATGAACAGGAAGGCGCACACATAGGACGACACGGGATTGCCGGGCAGTCCGATCACCCGCATCGGCCCGAGCTGGCCGTTCATCATCGGCTTGCCCGGCCGCATCGCAATCTTCCAGAACGCCATCGCGGTGCCTTCTTCCCTCAGCGCCTGCTGCACCAGATCGTGGTCACCGACTGAGGCGCCGCCGGTCGTGATCAGGATGTCGGCACCGGATTCGCGCGCACGGCGGATGCCGGCGGTGGTGGCGGCAAGCGTGTCGGCGGCAACGCCGAGGTCGACGGTATCGGCGCCCTCGCTGCGGGCGAGCGCATGCAGGGCGTAGCCGTTGGAATAGACGATCTGGCCATGGCCGGGCGTTGAGCCCGGCATCACCAGCTCGTCGCCGGTGGCGAGAATCGCGACCTTCGGGCGGCGGCGAACGGCAAGCTGCGGGTGGTTCATGCCGGCGGCGAGCGCGACGTCGCGCTCGGTCAGCCGCGCGCCCTTGCGCAAGAGCACGTCACCCTCGCGGAAGTCGATACCGGCAGGGCGGATGTGCCGTCCGGCGATGGCGGCTTCCCTGATCACGATGCGTCTGCCGTCGGCGACCGTGTCCTCCTGGATCACGACGGCGTCCGCGCCATCGGGAACGACGCCGCCGGTGAAGATCCGGACCGCTTCGCCCGCGCCGACAGTTCCTGCGTAAGGGCGGCCGGCTGCGACCTCGCCAATGACGGTCAGCTGCGCGTCGACCTTTGCCGCATCGGCCGCGCGGACGGCATAGCCATCCATCGCTGACATCGCCTGTGGCGGTTGCGTCCGCCGCGCCGCGACATCGCGCGCGAGCACGCGATGAAAGGCCTCATCGAGCGAGACTGATTCTTCGGCCAGCGGCTCTGCACCGGCGAGCACGGCGGCAAGCGCATCGGATACCGGCATCAGGGCCACAGTGAACTCCTGCTACAAATCGAGTGATTTGGTCGGCAAGGTTCTAGCCGAGCGAAGGGGCTGAGGCAAAACACCGCGAGATCACGTGCAACACGCGCGCCTGCCTTCGTCGAAGGAGATTTATTTCTGCAGCATGAGCCGCACCAGCTCGGCCTGCCGGGTGACACCGGTCTTGTCGAAAATCTTCGACAGATGGCTGCGCGCGGTTCCATCGGTGATGCCGAGGCGCTCCGCCGTGGCCCTGCGGCCGCCGCCCTTGACGATCTCCAGCGCGAACGCGGCTTCAGCGCGGGTGAGGCCGTAGCGCTCGCGCAAAGTCTCGCCTTGCGTCTTGGCGGCGGGTTCGGGGTCGGTGATCAACACCATCGCGCTCGAGCGCCAGCCGGAGGCGAGGGGGACGGCCTTCTCGATCCATTCGCTGCCGACCGGTGTTACCTGCACGCGCAGCGGCATGCGGCCAGGCGGTCGCTGCAGGCTCATCTCGCCGCCGATGCGGTCCGGATTGTCGAGGCTGCAGGAGCTGATCAGTGCGCGCAGCTGATGACCGTCCTCGGCGTTGACGCCGCTCAGCACGCCGTCCTCGACAACGACACCGTGGCCGGTCTCCATAAGCTCGCGTGCCCGGCGATTGATGAAAACCGGGCGACCCTGCGCGTCCGCGAGAACAAAGCCCTGATCGAGCCCGTCCAGGCCCGCCAGCGCCGCGCGGCCGGTGATGTCGAGCTGGTGCGTACGCCGCTGGATAGCAACGGCGCGCACGAGATGCTGTGCCAGTGTCGCAAACAACCGGCGCGCCTTGGCATCATAGGGCTCCAGATTGGACGGCCGGTGGCTGGTCAGGATGCCGGTGGCATTGTGATCGACCAGCAAATTGGTCGTCAGCGGCTCGGTGTCGAAGCCGGCCGGCTGCCACCATTCGTTGTAGAAATCGCTGCTGGTGAACTGCGCGCGGCTGATGAAGTCGCCAATGGTGAAGATTTCGCCCGGCGTCCTGCCGACCCCCAGTGGCAGCAGCGGATTGCGCGGCGCCCAGCCGAGCAGGTCCTGCACGCGGGCGGGATCGATGCGCGGCGAGAGCAGGCTGGACAGCCCGTTGGCCGGATCGTAGATGCCAAACAGCACGCGGCCGCCGACGGCGTCATCGACGCGCTCCAGCACGCTCGACCAGCGGTCCTGCTCGAGCGCGGCGTCGTAGATTGCGCCCACGAGGTCCAATACGGCGTCGTCCGAAAGCTCGCCGGCGCGCATTCCAACCCCCGCAGTTGCAATGCGACATTTGAACGCAGTTTCAGGGTGGGAACAAGGTCAGAAAAGCGGCAGATCGGGCCTTGTTGCCGCGAAGCCGCAGTTTCCTGGGTATGGGCGATCGGATATCCGGCGAAGGGTGCATGAGATCACGACGTTGTCGGGTTTCCGTCCAGAGCCACGTCGGGCGCTTGGGGGCCCTGATCCCGGTCGGGCATTGGATCGGCCTGGGCCTTCAAATCGGCGGCCTTGCTGATCAGCTTTGCGGAAAGGTCAGAATCCGAGGTGGTTCTGGCGAATTTCATCAGCAGAGAGGCCTGCTTGGTGAGGTAGGTTTTGCCCAACACGTTGATACGTCCGATGTAGAAATCCCAACGGACTCATGAGTCCGGGAGGCGGGCATTCGTTCCAGGAACTTCGTATAAAAATGCACAGAGCTGGTTGGTTCCTGATCTCCGGACGAAATTGTTCCGGAATCGGCCGGTTGGGCAGCCGGCTTCGGCGGATCAGATCCCCAGCGCCTCCAGCGCAAGGCCGACGTCGCGGGGCGAGGTCACATGCACCGCGGTGAGGCCGCGAGCCCGGGCGCCCTCGATGTTCTCGACGAGATCATCAAAGAACACGATACGGTTGGCCGGCACGCCCATCGCGGCGACGACATGGTCGAAGGCTTCCGCATCCGGCTTGCGCAGGCCGATGTTGGAGGACAGATACAATTTGCGGAAGTGGCCGAGCAGGTCGGCATATTCCTTCGAGAAATGGTCCACATGCGGCCGATTGGTATTTGAGAATGCATAGAGCGGCATCCGCCTCGCCGCGCGCGGCAGCAGGTCCGCGATGTCGGGCATCTCGCCGGCGAAGATCGCGTTCCAGCCCTCGAGGAACTGCGCATCCGAGATGCCGATGCCGAGCGAGGAGCGCAGCGACTGGAAATAGTCCTCGTCGCTGATCTTGCCGACCTCGTGCAACCGGTAGGCCTCGCTGTCGCGGACATAGCGTGCGACGATGGCCTCTGGCTGGCACCCGGCATGTCGCGCCCAGCAGACGATCGCCTTGGAGAAATCGATGTCGAGCACCACGCGCCCGAGATCGAACAGAAGCGCATCCGCGCTGCCGGGAGAGAGCGATGTCATGGCGTCGTTTTCTCGTCAGTAGCGATATGGTTCGTGATCGAACAGCGGGAACGCGCTGAACACGCTCGGCGCATTGGTTGCCGTGGCCGGGTGCAGGCAGGATTTGTTGACCTCGGTGAACGAGGTGGCGCCCAAAAGACCGAGGCAGCGCAGCACCTCGTCCTCGAGGAGTTCCAGCATCCGCGTCACACCGGTCTCGCCGGCCGCGGCCAGCGCCCAGCATTGCAGCCGGCCGATGCCGACGAGGTCGGCACCTGCTGCGATCGCCTTGACGATGTCGGTGCCGCGGCAAATGCCGCCATCGACCATGATCTTGGCCCGGCCCTTCACCGCATCGACGATCTCGGGCAGCACATGCATGGCGCCGCGGCCGTGATCGAGCTGGCGGCCGCCATGGTTGGAGACATAGATCCACTCGACGCCGTGATCGACCGCGATCTGCGCATCCTCGGCCGTGGCGATGCCCTTGAGGATCAACGGTATCCTGAACTTGTCCTTGACCATCTTCACCGTCCGCCACTCCAGTCCTTTCTGGAAGTCGCCGCCGGTCGCGCGCAGGCGGCTCTCGCGCACGTAACGCTTGGCAATGTCGCGCTCTCGACGGCTGTAATGAGCCGTGTCGACGGTCAGGCAGAAGGCGGCATAGTTGGCCTTCTCGGCGCGGCTGACGACGTCGGCGACGAACGCGTCGTCGCCGCGGACATAGAGCTGGTAGATGCGCAGCGCATCGGGGGCCGCCTCGGCGGTCTTTTCCAGGCCCGGCTCGGAGACCGAGCTCAGCATATGCGACGCCCCGAATGTGCCGGCCGCACGCGCGACGCTGGCAGCGCCATGCGGGTCGAAAATCTCCAGCGCACCGACCGGGGCGAGCACCACCGGCAGGCGCATCTTGCGGCCGAACTGCTCGACAGAGCCGTCGACCTTGCGGACGTCGCGCAGCACCCTTGGGCGGAAAGCGATTTCATCCAGCGCCATGCGGTTGCGGCGCATCGTGGTCTCGGTCTCGGCGGCGCCGACGATGTAGTCCCAGGCATTCTGGTTGAGGTTGGAACGGGCCTTCCGGATGAATTCGTGCAGGTTCTGGAACGGCTCGCTGCTGGCGCCGAGCTCGACGTTCCGTTCCGGCCGGAGTGCTTCGTTCATTGTTATCCTCCCGAGAATTTGAAGCCTTACGCCATCGCCTATCCCGTCCGGCCGGCCAAAACCATCCTAAAATCGCATGGCTGCGAGGCGTTGTCCGGTTGACCGATTCCCGCTGAGAACGGGGCATTCTTCCGAACGTTGCCAAATGTTTAGGTCAAGGCGAAGGGATTTCGACCGGGTACGCGCCGGCGTGGCAGGCCGGCCTTGAAGAAACCAGAATGATATTGTGAGAACCGGGCTGGATCGCCATTTGCTTGGCGGCTGCCAAGCCTCAAAAGAACCGCTCAGCGAAAAGGCTACCCATTCCATGCGGAAAACCCTGCTATTCCCCCTGGGCGCGCTCACCGGCGCGTGCCTCACTCTCCTCGTATCCGGTCCGCAGGGCGGACTATGGGCGGCGCGGGCGGCGGCGGGCGCAGGTGATGCTTATTCCCAGCTCAATCTGTTCGGGGAGGTCTTCGAGCGGGTGAAGGCGAGCTATGTCGAGAAGCCCGACAATTCCAAGCTGATCGAAGGCGCGATCACCGGCATGGTGACCTCGCTCGATCCGCACTCGCGCTACATGAACGCCAAGGCCTGGACCGATATGCAGGAGACCACCTCCGGCGAGTTCGGTGGTCTCGGCATCGAGGTCACGATGGAGGAGGGCCTGGTCAAGGTCGTCTCGCCGATCGACGACACGCCGGCGTCCAAGGCCGGCCTCATGTCCGGCGACCTCATCAGCAAGATCGATGGCGAGGCCGTGCAGGGCATGACGCTCGAGCAGGCCGTCAACAAGATGAAGGGCCCGGTCGATACCAAGGCCAAGCTGACCATCATGCGCAAGGGCGCCGACGCGCCGCTCGACGTAGCGATCACGCGCGAGATCATCCATGTCCGCCCCGTGCGCTTCCACGTCGAGAACGGCGACATCGGCTACATCCGAGTCACCTCGTTCAACGAGCAGACCACCGACGGTCTGAAGAAAGCGATCGCCTCGATCTCCAAGGACGTTCCGCAGGAGAAGCTCGTCGGCTACGTGATGGACCTGCGCAACAATCCCGGCGGCCTGCTCGACCAGGCGGTGTCGGTGTCGAGCGCGTTCCTGCAGCGTGGCGAGGTCGTCTCGACCCGCGGCCGCAATCCGGAAGAGACGCAGCGTTTCACCGCGCATGGCGGCGATCTCACCAAGGGCAAGCCGCTCGTGATTCTGGTCAATGGCGGCTCGGCTTCGGCCTCGGAGATCGTGGCCGGCGCGCTGCATGACCACAAGCGTGCGACGATCATCGGCACGCGCTCGTTCGGCAAAGGCTCGGTGCAGACCATCATTCCGCTCGGCAGCGGTAACGGCGCGCTCGCGCTGACCACGGCGCGCTACTACACCCCGTCGGGCCGCTCGATCCAGGCGCAAGGCATCGCGCCCGATATCGAGATCCTCCAGGACGTTCCGGCCGAGCTGAAAGGCCGCGTCGACACCATCGCGGAGTCCCAGATGCGCGGTCATTTGCAGGCCGCCGACGGCACCGAGCAGACCGGATCGCAGTCCTACGTTCCGCCGGAAGAGAAGGACGACAAGGCGCTGCACGCGGCCTACGACTTCCTGCATGGCGTTACCGCGAATGCGGTCGCCGCCAAGCCCGCGCCGAAGGCTGCGGTGCCGAACTAGGGCCAGAGCAGGCCGCAACAAGCTGAGCTCTTGTCTTGCGAGTTCCTCGCGGACAAGGGCGCGAAGCGCCGGTGGCGACACGGAAAGCGGGCTTGGTCCGGTGACCTACTGATGCCAGCCGGCACGAAGCCAATCGAGCACAGCGTGGCCCGCGGAATGCCGTGAGTAATTGAGCCACGCGAAAGCCGGATGATCGCCAGGCATCAGTTGATGGACGACATCCGGCATGATCGCCATTCCATTGGAGCCGTTGGTGAAGACGACGACGGCCGACTGATCCGCTCGTGATCCGATCACGAATGCCTTGAACTGGTCGTTGTCACCCCAGTGGAAGAACGAGCCTCCATCAGGCTCCAGACCCCAGCCCAGGCCCCAAGCGATGTGCTGATCTGCGTCCGGTTGATCAGTCGATAGGCATTGAATGCAATGCTGTCGAAGCCTGATCTGCGGCTCTAGCCATTGTTTTGCAGTCTCTGGCTTGAGGCGCGCGCCGGACAGGACCGCTTGCAGGAAGCGCGCATAGTCTGCTGCGGTCGTTTGCAGCGAGGACGCGGTTACGGCCTTTGACGGCCGCCGCTTGTTGCCGGAAGCCGGCTTGGAATCATGTGGAGCTGCGTAGTCCGCTTCGAAGTCCGCGCGCCAGATAAAACTGGATCGTTTCATGTCCAGTGGATCAAAGACCAGGCGCGTGACGACATCATTGAGCGGTCTCCACGACGCGCTGCAGCCAGACAAATCCCTCGCCGGAATAGCTAAAGCGCTCGCCCGGTGGGAAATAGGTCTTGAGAGGGATGGTGCTGCTGCGCCAGTTCGGCAAGCCGGAGGATTGGCGGAGCACGTTGTGCACGGTGATCGAAGCCGCACGTGCGTCATCCCCGACGAAGTCCGGCACGTAGGTCGAAAGAGGCTTGTCCAACGACAACATTCCGTCATCGACGAGCTGAAGCACGGCGTAGGCGAAAACCGGCTTGGACAGCGAGGCAGCCTCAAAGATCGTGTTCTCGTCGACCGGTGTGCCTGTCGAGACGTCGCGGACACCAAGCGCTCTCGTTTCGACGATCTTGCCGGCGTGTATCACAGCAAAGGAAAGCCCTGGCACGCGACCGTCTCTGAGAAGCTGCTCGAGATCTGCGGCTGAACTTTGACTGGCCCAGATTGTGCCTAACCATAGGCAAGCCGTTGCTACGGACGTTCCGAGAAAACGCATCTGAGGACACCTGCGGGGGCAGCTTTCGCCAACATAGCAGACCGTGCTCCCGTGCGCCTAGCTCGCCTCGCGGCGGCGGCTTTCGTTGCCGTCGCGCCGGGCGAGACGGCTGCGGTGGAGTGCGAACAGCTCCACGACCTTGTCGGCCGGCTTTGCGGCGCTGAACAGATAGCCCTGCATTTCGGTGCAGCCGAGCGTGCGCAACAGCCGCTGCTGCTCCTCGGTTTCGACGCCTTCGGCCGTCGTCGCCATGCGGCGGGCACTGGCGAGGTTGACTACGGCCTGCACGATGCTGGCGGAGCCATCGGGACCGGCGATGTCGTTGACGAAGCAGCGGTCGATCTTGATCTTGTCGAACGGGAAGCGATGGAGGTAGCTCAGCGAGGAATAGCCGGTGCCGAAATCGTCCAGCGCAATGCGGACGCCGATGGCGCGGAGCTGGTGCAGGATCGCAAGCGCAGCGTCGTCGTCGCGGATCAGCACGGCCTCGGTGATCTCGAGCTCGAGCCGGCTCGCCGGCAGATTGGAGGCGGCCAGCGCCGCCATGATTTTCAGGGCCAGCGTGCCGCTCTTGAACTGCACCGGCGAGACGTTGACGGCGAGACGGATGTCGTCGGGCCAGCCGGCCGCGTCGCGGCAGGCGGTCGCCAGCACCCATTCGCCGATCGCGTTGATCAGCCCGGTATCCTCTGCGATCGGGATGAACTCGGCGGGCGAGACCATGCCGCGCTCGGGGTGATGCCAGCGCACCAGCGCCTCGCAGCCGGTGATGCGATCGTCCTTCAGGCTCAGGCAGGGTTGGTAATAGACCTCGAGACCGCCATGGGCGATGGCGTGGCGCAGGTCGATCTCCACCTGGCGCCGCTCGCGCACCTTCGCGTCCATTTCCGGCTCAAAGAAGCGATAGGTGCGGCGCCCGGCGGTTTTGGCGGCGTACATCGCCATGTCCGCATTCTTCAGGATCTGATCCAATGCGGTGCCGTGTCCCGGCGCCAGCGCAATGCCGATGCTGGCGTCAGTGGTGAGGTGATGGCCCATGCAGTCGAACGGCACGCGGATCGCCGCGAAGATCCGCGAGACGAGCTCGCTGACCTGATCGTGTGAGGTCACCGCGCTCTGTACGATCGCAAATTCGTCGCCACCGAGCCGCGCGACGAAGTCGGTCGGCCCGGCGCAGTCGCGCAGGCTCTTCGCCACCCACTTCAACAGCTCGTCGCCGACGAGATGGCCGAGTGCATCGTTGACGCCCTTGAATTCGTCGATGTCGATGTAATGCACCGCGATTTCTTCGCCGTGGACGATGGCGCCGAGCTCCTCGCGCAGATGTTCGTGGAACATGGCGCGGTTCGGCAGGTCGGTCAGCGCGTCGTAATGGGCGAGGTGGGTGATGCGTTCCTCGATGCGACGGCGCTCGGTGATGTCCTCATGTGTCGCCACCCAGCCGCCATCACCGAGCGGCTCGTTGACGATCTGGACCGAGCGGCCGTCGCTGGTGTCGACGACCATGGAGTTGCGCACATGGATATCGCGCAGCACGCGCGCGACATACTGGTCCACATCGCCCGTGAACGAGCCCGTCGCCTTGCGGTGCACGATGATGTCGCGGAAGCTGGAGCCGGGCTTCACGATCTCGGCCGACAGGCCGTATATTTCGATGTAGCGCTGGTTGCAGACCACGAGCCGCTTCGAAGCGTCGAACAGCAGCAGGCCCTGGGTCATGTTGTTGACGGCGCGGTCGAGGCGCTGCTTCTCCAGCGTCAGCCGCTCCCGGGAGATGCGGTGCTGCTCCAGGAGCTTGCGCACGATCGCGATCAGCACGCCGGCGATGGCGAGCGCGGACGCGCCGGCGACCGAAATCAGGATGCCGATCTGCTCGCGCCAGTCGGCAAGCGCCGCCGCGCGCGTGGTCGTTGCCATCATCAGAATTGGGAAATGGGGCAGGGCTCGCGCCGAGATCAGCCGGTCCTCGCCGTCGATCGGGCTCACGAAGCGTCCGGCGAACTGGTCGAGTCCGAAGATCCTTTGCTGCTCGAACGAGCCGTTCTTGAAATTCCGCCCCATCAGTTCGCTGGAGTGAGGATAGCGGGCGAGCAGCGTGCCATCGCGATGCAGCATCGAGATCGTTGCACCCTCGCCCAGCACGACGGAGGCGAAGAACTTCTCGAAGCCGACGGGTTCGATGCCGCGCCCGACCACGCCCATGAATTCGCCGTCGGGTCCAACGACCTTGCGCACGATCAGGATCGTCCATTGCCCGGAGACGCGGCTATAAAGCGGCTCGATCAGGACGTCTGGCGAGGAGGGAGCGTATTTGAAGGTGCGAAAATAGGCGCGATCGGCAACATTCACTTTCGGCGCCGGCCACGCCATCGACGAGTTGATCAGGTTGCCTTCGGCATCGATGACGTTGACGGCGCCCATGTAGGGCAAGGCTTCGATTTTCGAACGCAGCATCCGGTGGATGTCCTGACCGGAGAGGCGATTGCGATAGTCTTCCGTCCCTGCGATACCGATCGCGCGGACATGGTCGACGAAATCTCTCTGGATGACCGCGAAATCCTGCAATTGCTGATCGAAATGATGGGTGAGCAGCAGCACGGTGTTGTCCAGCTCGCGGCCGGAGTTGCGTAGCGCGCGTTCGCGGAAATTCTGCGCCATCAGCACCGCGCCGACTGCGATCGCCGCGATCAACAGCGTGCCGCCCACCACGAGCCAGCGGATCGGTCCGCTGCGCACGAAAGCCTGGTCAAGGAGGCGGCTGCCGTATCTCATCATCATGTCGGTTGCCGTACACACGTCAGGGTCAATTCGCGATCCCATAACATCCGTCGGTTTACGGGATCGATGTGGAGGCGGCGTTAGGAAGCGCGGTTAATGCGACATGAACCGTAACGCACAAATGCAATCGATGCGCACGGCGAGAGGCGTGCAAATTTTGCCTGCGATGGTCGCGATGACCGTCAGTTGTTGCCGGTCGCGGCCGCGTCAATCAATGCTTAACCATCTAACGCGTTGACGGTCCTCGGTGATGCACTGGCACGCGATTTGCGAGTTGGGTTTGCGACGACGCAGAGAGGATACGAGCATGAGAAAGACTTTGAAAAATTTTTGGGCCGACGAATCCGGTGCGACGGCAATCGAATACGGGCTGATCGCGGCTGGCATCGCGCTTGCCATCATCAGCGTCGTCAACGGCCTCGGCAGCAAGCTCAATGCGAAATTCGGCTCGATCAGCTCGTCGTTGAAGTAGGAGGGTCAGGCGCGGTAGTGGCCCGATTTGCCGCCGAGCTTCTCGATGAGATGGATGCCCTCGATGCGGACGCCGCGCTCCACGGCCTTGATCATGTCGTAGATGGTGAGGCAGGCGACAGAGACCGCCGTCAACGCCTCCATCTCGACGCCAGTCGGGCCGGTCACCTTGACGCTGGCACGCACCACGCAGCCCGGCAGCTTTGCGTCGGGCTCGATGTCGACAATGACCTTCGATAGCGCGAGCGGATGACAGAGCGGGATCAGCTCCGAGGTGCGCTTCGCCGCCATGATTCCGGCGATGCGCGCGGTACCGAGTACGTCGCCCTTCTTGGCATTGCCCGAAACGATCAGGTCGAGCGTCGCCTTCTCCATGATGACGCGCCCTTCGGCGACCGCGAGCCGCTCGGTTGCGGCCTTGTCGGAGACGTCGACCATACGAGCCTCGCCGGAGGCGCCGATATGAGTGAGGACAGGGCTCGCCGTCTTCGAGGGCCTGGCCTTCGCGGGCTTGCGCGCCATGTCAGCGCGTGCCCGCGGCGCGGGTCTTGGTCTCGCGCGCGAGCAGCGCGCGTGTGGCCGCAGTCACGTCGGCCTGTCGCATCAGGCTCTCGCCAACCAGGAAGGTCGACATGCCCACGCGCGCGAGCCTTGCGAGGTCGCCAGGGGTGAAGATGCCGCTCTCGCCGACCATCAGCCGCCCCTCGGGAATCAACGGCGCCAGCGTCTCGCTGGTCGCAAGCGTGGTCTCGAAGGTGCGCAGATTGCGGTTGTTGACGCCGATCATCGGCGAACGCAGCTTCAGCGCGCGGTCGAGCTCGGCGCGGTCGTGGATCTCGATCAGCACGTCCATGCCGTAGGCGAGGGCTGCGTCTTCGAGATCCGCGGCCGTGGCGTCATCGAGCGCGGCCATGATGATGAGAATGCAGTCGGCGCCATGCGCGCGTGCCTCGACGACCTGATAGGTGTCGAACAGAAAATCCTTGCGCAGCACCGGCAGCGAGGTCGCCGCGCGCGCTGCCACCATGAAGTCGAGATGGCCCTGGAACGAGGGCGTGTCGGTCAGCACCGAGAGGCAGGCCGCTCCGCCGGCCTCATAGGCCTTGGCGAGCGCCGGCGGATCGAAATCGGCGCGGATCAGCCCCTTGGAAGGCGAGGCCTTCTTCACCTCGGCGATCAGCGCGTAGTCGCCATTGGCGTGCTTGGCTTTGATCGCACGCACGAAGCCGCGCGGCGCGGCTTGCGCCTTGGCCTTGGCTTCGACGACGGAGAGCGGCTGGGCGCGCTTGGCTGCCGCGATCTCCTCGCGCTTGTAGGTTTCGATCTTGGTCAGGATGTCGGACATGACAGGCTCAGCTGTTCGAGACCGCGATCAGATGCTTAAGCCGCGCGCTCGCCGCGCCGCTGTCGAGCGATTTTGCGCCGATCGCGACGCCTTCCCTGAGGTCCTTGGCGCGGCCGGCGACGATGAGCGCGGCGGCGGCATTCAGCAGCGCGACGTCGCGATAGGGGCTCGGCTTGCCGTCGAGCACGCTTTGCAGCGCAATTGCATTGGCGTCGGCATCGCCGCCCTTGAGGGCGCCGGACTCGCAGCGCGACAGGCCGGCGTCCTCTGGCGTCACTTCGAAATTCCGGATCTCGCCATTGTGGAGCGCGGAAACGAAGGTCGGGCCGGTGAGGGTGATCTCGTCGAGGCCATCGGAGCCGTGCACCACCCAGGCGGATTCGGAGCCGAGATTCTTCAACACCTGCGCCAGCGGTTGCACCCATTGTCGCGAGAACACGCCGACCATCTGCCGCTTCACGCCGGCCGGATTGGACAGCGGCCCGAGCAGATTGAAGATCGTGCGGGTCGCGAGCTCGACCCGGGTCGGGCCGACGTTCTTCATCGCGGGGTGATGCGCCGGCGCGAACATGAAGCCGATGCCGCATTCGCGGACGCAGCGGCCGACCTGGTCGGGCCGGAGGTCGATCTTCACGCCGAGCGAGGCCAGCACGTCGGCTGCGCCCGAGCGCGACGACAGCGCGCGATTGCCGTGCTTGGCGACCGGCAGGCCGGTGCCCGCGACGATGAACGAGGCGCAGGTCGAGACGTTGACGGAGCCGGAGCCGTCGCCGCCGGTGCCGACGATATCGACGGCGTCCGCGGGGGCGTCGACCGTGAGCATCTTCGAGCGCATGGCGGTGACGGCGCCGGTGATCTCGTCCACCGTTTCGCCGCGCACGCGCAGCGCCATCAACAGCCCGCCCATCTGCGAGGGCGTGGCCTCGCCGGACATTACGGCGTCGAAGGCGGAGGCCGCCTCGTCACGCGACAGGCTGGCGCCGGTCGCCACTTTTCCAATGATCGATTTCAGGTCGTCCATCGCGTGCTTTCAACTCACTGGTTCGCGCCGGTCACTTGCGCGAAGGCGGCCTGATTAATGGTGGTCCCGATGTCGGTTTCAAGCTTGGTGACGTAGGAGGCGACCTGCTCGTCGGTCAGCGCCCGGTCGATGCCGTCCTTCAGCTTCTTGACGGCGTCGGAGGCGGTATCGACCGCGGGTTCGACGATATCGGTGACGCGGTAAACGATGACTTCGGTGCCGCCGGTCACGGGCGCCTGTCCGACGCCGTCCTTGGCGGTCCGGAAGGCGGCCGCGACGATGTTTGCGGGCACGCCAGCCGGCTGATCATCGCGCTTGAAGCCGCTGGCGGTCTCGACCTTGGCGCCGACGGCCGAGGCTTCGTCGGCGAGCTTGACGCCTTGTTCGAGCTTCTGCACCATTTCGGTCGCCTTGGTCTTCAGCTTGGCGGCGATCTGGTCCTGGCGCCAACGGGCCTCGACCTGATCGCGGACCTCGTCGAGATTGCGGTCGCGCGACGGCGTGATGGCGAGCACGTCGTACCAGACATAGCCGCCTTTGAACGAGATCGGGTCGTTGTCGACGCCGACGTCGCTGTTGAAGGCCTGCGACACCACATCGAGCCCCTGCGGAATGTTGGCAACGGTCTGCCCGTTCGGCGCGCGGCCGGAGCGGTCGACGGCATCGATGGTCACGGCGGTGAGCCCGAGCTTCTGCGCGGCCTCGGCGACGCTGGTGCCTGCGCCGCGTTCGTCCTCCATCTTGTCGCGGAGCTCGCCGACCTTGGTGCGCGCACGCTCGGTCGCGATCTGGCGCTTCACGTCGGCGGCAAATTTGGCGTAGTCGGCCTCGGCGCCCGGCTCGATCTTGTCGACCTTGACGATCGAGACGCCGAGACGCCCCTGGATCGGCTGGCTGATCTCGCCCGCGGGAAGCGCGAAGGCGGCGTCACCGACTGCGGGTTCGAGCGAGGATTTGGCCACGAGCCCGAGATCGACGTCGGTGGCGCTCAGCCCGCGCTCCTTGCCGAGGTCCTCGAAGGAGAGACCGCCGGCGAGGCGCTCGCGCGCGGCCTGCGCGTCGGCGACGTTCGGGAATACGATCTGATGGATCTGGCGCTTCTCCGGCGTGCCGAGCTGGTCCTTGCGCTGATCGAACAGCTTCTTCGCGTCGTCGTCAGAAACGTCGCTCCATTTGGCGATCTCCTCCGGCGAGATCACGGCGAAGACGATCTTGCGATATTCGGGCGCGCGGAACTGGACCTTGTGATCCTCGAAATAGGCGGCGAGCGCCTCGGGCGAGGGCGGGTCGATGGTGCCCGCCTGTGCCGTGTCGAGCCTGACGAACTCGATCGCGCGCTGTTCGTTCTGGAAGCGCGTCGCCACGTCGAGCATGGTCTTCGGCGGCTCGAGGCCGGCGCCGATCGTGCCGGTGATCTGCCGACGCAAGGCCACCTTGCGCTGCTCGGCCACGTAACGCTGCTCGGTGTAGCCGAAATTGCGGATCACGGCCTGGAAGCGGTTCGCATCGAACTTGCCGTCGACGCCCTTGAAGTTCGGGTCGTTCATGATGAGTTGCCGGATCTGGTCGTCGGACTGGCCGAGCCCGAGCCGGCGCGTGTTTTCATCCAGGGCGGCTTCAGCAATCGTCTGCTGGAGCACCTGGCGGTCGACGCCGAACGCGCGTGCCTGTTCGGGCGTCAGCGGCCGGCCGAACTGGCGGCCGATCTGCTGGAGGCGGTCGGTGTAGATCTGGCGGAACTCGTTCAGCGAGATCTCGGTGTGGCCGACCTTGGCGACCGTGGACTGCCCGAAGCCCCGGAAAATGTCGGCGATGCCCCAAATGCCGAAGCTGATGATCAACACGCCCATCACGACGGCCATGATGGTCTTGCCGACCCAGTTTGATGAGGCCTTGCGCATTCCTCGAAGCATTTGGTCCAACTTGTTTGGCAGGAGGGGAACGGGAGCGCGTCTTAATGCAGATTCCGCAAAAGCGCGTCACCAAATTGATATGCCATCATAAAGTGGCGGCTTTCCCCCCGCAACCTCAGGCCAGGCCGCCTGAGACTGCGGTTAAAGGCCCCAAGGCGCTTTCTAAGGAAGTGGCCCCCGGGTTCGCGTCGGGAAAACGCGTCAAAACAAGAATCTGGAACTGCAGCAGGACCTCTGCTAGCGCATGCACAAACCTCATTCTGCTGGAAAATTGACATGACCGATGCCATCCGACCGCTGATCGCCGGCAACTGGAAAATGAACGGTATGAAGGCCGCGGCCGCCGAATTCGACGCCATGCTCGATGGCGCGGCAGACGTCGCCGGCAAGGCCGATCTGCTGGTCTGTCCGCCCGCGACCTTGATTGCGGCTTTTGCGGAGAAGGGGCGCGGCAAGAAGGTCGCCGTGGGGGCCCAGGATTGCCATCCCAAGGCCTCTGGCGCCCATACCGGCGATATCGCGGCCGAAATGCTGGTTGACGCGGGGGCGACCGCTATCATCGTCGGCCATTCCGAGCGCCGTGCCGACCACGGTGAGGGCGATGCCCTGATCCGGCAGAAGGCGGAAGCGGCCTGGCGGGCCGGGGTGGTCGCGATCGTCTGTATCGGTGAAACGCAAGCCCAGCGCGATGCCGGCCAGACCCTGGAGGTCCTCCGTGGCCAGCTCAACGGCTCGCTGCCGGACGGTTCCACGGCCGCCAATCTGGTCGTGGCCTATGAGCCGGTCTGGGCGATCGGCACGGGACTGACGCCCACGGCCAAGGATGTGGAGCAGATTCATGGCTTTATCCGGGAACTTCTGACCTCCCGGTTCAAGCCGGAGGGGGCCAAGATGCGAATCCTCTACGGCGGTTCGGTCAAGCCCTCGAATGCGGCTGAGCTGATGGCGGTGAAGAACGTCAACGGCGCTCTGGTCGGCGGCGCCAGCCTGAAGGCGGCCGATTTCCTTGCCATTGCCAAGGGCTGCCCTTAGCTCAAGGGCTGCCCTTAGCTCAAGGGCTGCCCTTAGCTAAAGCGCTGCCCCCAGCTGGGCGTAAAGCGCGGACCGTGGCCGATCGGGGGTGGCAATGCCCCTTCCGATCGTGTAACACCGCGCAACTTCAGGAAAACCCGCGAAGCGCGATCGGCCGCCGTCAGGCGCCGCCCGCTTGTGACGGAAGGATACTATGCAGACTGTTGTCATCGTCATCCACCTCATGATCGTTGCCGTCATGATCGGTGCCGTCCTGCTCCAGAAGTCGGAAGGCGGCGGCCTCGGCATGGGCGGCGGCGCGGGCTTCATGTCGAGCCGCGGTACCGCGAATCTTCTGTCGCGCACCACCGCGATCCTCGCTGCCGGCTTCTTCCTGACCAGCCTGTTCCTGTCTTGGTACGCCGGCTACAACCGCGCGCCGTCCTCGATCATCGGCCAGCCGGCGTCGCAGACCCAGCCGGCCGGTGGCGCGCCGATCTCGGCGCCGACCTCGGGCGGCATTCTGGATACGCTGAAGAAGGCGGACGAGCAGCAGCAGGCCCCGGCAGCGCCGAGCGGCCCGCAGGTGCCTCGCTCGCAATAAAGCAGGGGGGCCATGCAGGACGGCGGCTAGCGTCCTGCATCAATAATCCCCATCAAGGCTCTGTCACCACTCTTCGTTTTGGCTCACCCACAGGCCCGCAGATTCTTTGGGGCGGAATGCGAATCGCTTTGGCGAATCGGATTCGAGGGATTAGAGGTTAGGTCCCATGGCGCGGTACATATTCATCACCGGCGGCGTGGTTTCTTCGCTCGGCAAGGGTCTGGCTTCAGCGGCACTCGGTGCCCTGCTGCAGGCCCGGGGCTACAAGGTCCGCCTCCGCAAGCTCGATCCCTATCTCAATCTCGATCCCGGAACGATGTCGCCGTATCAGCACGGCGAAGTGTTCGTGACCGATGACGGCGCGGAGACCGATCTCGATCTCGGTCACTACGAGCGCTTCACCGGGCGGCCTGCGACCAAGCAGGACAACATCACGACGGGGCGCATCTACCAGGACATCATCTCGAAGGAACGCCGCGGCGATTATCTCGGCGCGACCATCCAGGTGGTGCCGCACGTCACCAACGCGATCAAGGAGTTCGTCCTCTCCGGCAACGACGATTACGACTTCGTGCTGGTCGAGATCGGCGGCACCGTTGGCGACATCGAGGGCCTGCCGTTCTTCGAGGCGATCCGCCAGCTCAAGAACGAGCTGCCGCGCGACCACGCCGTCTACATCCATCTGACGCTGCTGCCCTACATCCCGAGCGCCGGTGAGCTCAAGACCAAGCCGACGCAGCACTCGGTGAAGGAGCTGCGCTCGATCGGCATCCAGCCGGACATCCTGCTGTGCCGTACCGATCGCGAGATCCCGAAGGAGGAGCGGCGCAAGCTCGGTCTGTTCTGCAACGTGCGCGAAAGCGCCGTGATCGAGGCGCGCGACGTCGACAACATCTATGCGGTGCCCGAGGCCTACCACGACGCCGGTCTCGACGACGAAGTGCTTGCTGCGTTCGGCATCGGCTCGCGGATTCCGCCGGCGCTGCAGAGCTGGCAGAAGATCAACGAGCGCGTCCGCAATCCCGAAGGCAACGTCACCATCGCCATCGTCGGCAAGTACACCGGCATGAAGGATGCGTATAAGTCGCTGATCGAGGCGCTCTCGCATGGCGGCATCGCCAACAAGGTGAAGGTCAATCTCGACTGGATCGAGAGCGAGATCTTCGAGAAGGAAGATCCGGCGCCGTTCCTCGAGCACGTCAACGGCATCCTGGTGCCCGGTGGTTTCGGCCAGCGCGGTGCGGAAGGCAAGATCCGCGCGGCGCAGTTCGCGCGCGAGCGCGACGTGCCGTATTTCGGCATCTGCTTCGGCATGCAGATGGCGGTAATCGAGGCGGCCCGAAATCTCGTCGGCATCGAGGACGCCAACTCCACCGAGTTCGGCCCGACCAAGGAGCCCTTGGTCGGCCTGATGACGGAATGGCTGCGCGGCAACGAGCTCGAGAAGCGCTCGCAGGCCGGCGACCTCGGCGGTACGATGCGCCTCGGCGCGTACCCCGCCGCGCTGAACCGCGGCAGCCGCGTCTCAGAGGTCTATGGCGGCGCGACCGAGATTTCCGAGCGCCACCGTCATCGCTACGAGGTCAACACCGCCTACAAGGATCGGCTCGAGCAGCACGGCCTGAAGTTCTCCGGCCTCTCGCCCGACGGCGTGCTGCCGGAGATCGTCGAGTACGAGGATCACCCCTGGTTCATCGGTGTCCAGTTCCACCCCGAGCTGAAGTCGCGGCCGTTCGAGCCGCACCCGCTGTTCGCCTCGTTCATCGCGGCGGCGGCGAAGCAGAGCCGGCTGGTGTAGCATCGCAAGTGACCCCTCACGGCGAGGAGGCGCGCTTGCACAGAAAGCAGCGCGCCTACGCTCCAACCTTGAGGTCCGGCGGGTCGTCTCGAAGACCCAAATGATCAAGGCCAAAGTTCTCGCGAAGACCGGCCTGGCCAGCACTCGTCAATTGCACAGCTCGTGTATCATCCACTCGGATGAGCCAATTCAGCTCCATGCAGCGTCGTTGGATCTCTGCGCCGACGTGACCGGCGATGTGATATCGGCGTTCGCTCCAGTCGAGGCATGGCTTGCAGAAGATGCGCTTGCTTTTGCGCTTCTGGCTCAGATCGACGCCAAACTCCGTCAACATCCTGACGCCGGCATCGGTGACATCGCCGCCATCTTCGTCGAGGACGATGCAACCGCTGGCGATCAGGGAGTCTGCAATCGCAACGCCCAGTCGACCCGCCAAATGATCGTAGCAAGTGCGTCCGAACCGCAGCGCTGCGTCACGCGCGGATCGAGGTTGATATCGCTGAGGGACCTCGAGAGCAGCCACCAGCTTGATGCTCTCAAGCATGCTCGCAACCAGCGGTGAGGCAATGCGGTAATACCGATAGCTGCGCTTCCTCGTCACCGAGATGAGCCGCGCCTCGACCATTTTGGACAGGTGCTCACTGGCTGTCGGTCGCGAAATTCGTGCAAGGAACGCCAACTCGCTTCCGGTGAGGGATTGTCCGCCCATGAGGGCCGACAACATGGTGGCGCGCGCCGTATCACCGACGAGCGCTGCAACCTCGACCAAATTCGCCGCTGCAACCATAGTGTCCTCTACCATCGTCCGCGTCGGATCAACAAGCGACGTGAGTTCGGCACGTACCGAACTTACGACCGGAGACATTTGGCTCGTCGGATGCGACAGAGTTGAAGTTGCTTAGTCCACTCGATCGATCGTGTTCTGGAGGCGGCCGTGAAGCGCGAACCCATCAGAGTTGAGCCCATTTCCACGTATTTGGAGCAACGGCGGAAGGGACCGATCTGCCCTGTCATTGTCGCCGGCGAGACGGTTTATGTCTCGGGCCTTCCGCCATTTGATCCGGTCACCGGTGAGGTCAGGCGATTGCCTTTCGTGCAGCAAGCCGAGATCGTTCTCGAGCAAATGAAGCTGTGCCTGGAGGTTGCCGGCTCGTCGTTGCACCAGGTCGTGAAATGCAATGTCTACTGCACCCCCGACAGTTCGAATTTCACTGCGTTCAATGACGTCTACCAACGCTATTTTCCCGTCTCGCCACCCGCGCGCATCTTTCTAACGGTGCCGTCCTGGCCGGGTGAATTCGACGTGGAAGTCGATTGTGTTGCGATCAAAGCCGATCTGGAAGATCGGTCGGCTTCGGCAAGGGATATGAACGCATTGAAGCACCTGAACGCGGGCTACATGCGCTCGGTCGCCATGAAGGATGTTGATTGGTTTCGCGAACATCTGAGCGACGATTTCCTCAACAGCAACCCCGACGGATCAGTGGTCGATCGTGCAGGCTTTCTTGGACAGATCGCGAGGCCCGTAACCATATCGAACTTGGGATACGAGGACGAGCGGATCCGGATCATGGGCGATATGGCGATCATCCATGCACGGACAACCTATGTCAGGGCCGACGGTTCGGCCGGTTTCGGACGATACACCGACAGTTGGGCGCGCCGTGCCGGCGTCTGGGTTTGCGTCGCCGCTCATGTCACGCGGGGATGAGGACAGACAGAATTTGGCGGCAGACCGAGCTCAAGCTTGAGCATGATTTGAGCGCCGTCCCGCCAATTGCCAGGTCGGGAGCGGCTCCGTCGCTTTGTCTCAGGGCGGGGAGCTGTGGGCATGTTCCAGAGATCCAGCTATGCGCGAAACGCCGCGCGGGCGGTCGAGCGGGGCTCAAGACAGCGTCATGGCCGATCGCTATAACCGCCGGGCCAGTTCAGGGAGGACAACAACCATGATCTACGAGATGCGCGTCTATCGCTGCGTGCCCGGCCGCCTGCCGGCGCTGCTGAAGCGCTTTGACACGATCACGCTGAAAATCTGGGAGAAGCACGGCATCAAGCAGGCCGGGTTCTTCACCACCCTGATTGGCGAATCCAACCAGGAACTGACCTATTTCCTGGCCTGGGACTCGCTCGCCGAGCGCGAGAAGAAGTGGGGCGCGTTCGCGACCGATCCGGAATGGCTCGAGGCGCGCGCGAAGACCGAGGCGGACGGCCAGATCGTTGCCAGTATCGTCAATCAGATCCTGGCACCGACCGCTTTCTCGGCGGTCAAGTAGCAACGTTCCGGCATGGATTGCGGCGGGCACCTCTGGCGCAACCCTGATATTCTGACAGCCCGGGCCGAATGGGGTTGATCGGCCCCTCATCACCGCTATGGTCGCGGCGAAACGAGGGATTTTGCCTTGAGCTTTTCGAATTCCGCGGCGCCGGTCGTCACCGTTGGCACGGTCAAATTCGGCAATGATCTGCCGATCTCGATCATTGCCGGGCCGTGTCAGCTTGAAAGCCGCGCGCATGCGCTGGAGGTGGCCTCCGCGCTGAAGGAGATCGCCGCGCGTCTGAAGATCGGCCTCGTCTACAAGACCTCGTTCGACAAGGCCAACCGCACCAGCGCGTCGGCGGCGCGCGGTCTCGGGCTTTCGCAGTCGCTGCCGATCTTCGCCGAGATCCGGTCCTCGCTCGGTCTGCCCGTGCTGACCGACGTGCACGATGCCGCGCAATGCGCCGAGGTGGCACAAGCCGTCGACGTCCTGCAGATCCCGGCCTTCCTGTGCCGGCAGACCGATCTGCTGCTGGCCGCGGCCGCGACCGGCAACGTCGTCAACGTCAAGAAGGGCCAGTTTCTCGCGCCCTGGGACATGGCGAATGTCGTGAGCAAGATCACCAGCGCCAACAATCCCAACGTGCTTGTCACCGAGCGCGGCGTCTCCTTTGGCTACAACACGCTGGTCTCGGACATGCGCGCGCTGCCGATCATGGCGCGCACCACGGGGGCGCCCGTGATCTTCGATGCCACCCATTCGGTGCAGCAGCCGGGCGGGAAGGGGGCCTCCTCCGGTGGCGAGCGTGAATTCGTGCCGGTGCTGGCCCGCGCGGCCGTCGCCGTCGGCGTCGCCGGGCTCTTCATCGAGACCCATCCCGATCCGGATCGCGCGCCGTCGGACGGGCCGAACATGGTGCCGTTGCGCCAGTTCGAAGGGCTGATCCACACGCTGATGGCGTTCGACGCAGTTGCAAAGAGTACGTCGCAGAGTCCACCGCGCTGATGCACCAGCCTGTGACCAGGCCGCCCCAAGACCAGAAGTTTCCGCCGGCGATCAATATCATCGCGCTCGCCGGCTTCTCGGCGGCCTTGTCGACGCGGGCGCTCGATCCCGTGCTGCCACATGTCGCGGAGGATTTTTCGATCAGCATCGCCACGGCTGCAAGCATCGCGGCCGGCTTTGCGCTGATCTATGCGCTGGTCCAGCCGGCGATCGGGGCGGCAGCCGATCTGTTCGGCAAAGCGCGATTGATGACGCTGTGCCTGGCGCTCCTTGGTGTTGCCTGCATTCTCGGCGCGCTGACGAGCACGTTCTCAGCCTTGTTTGCGACCCGCATCCTGGCCGGCATCGCCTCCGGTGGCGTGTTTCCCGTTGCGCTCGGCCTGACCGCCGACCTCGTTGCACCCGCCAAGCGACAGGTCGCGATCGGGCGCACGATGGCGGGTTCCATGACCGGCAACCTGCTCGGTGCATCCGCCTCGGGCATCATCGGTGATTTCATCGGCTGGCGTGGGGTGCTCGTGATCCTCGGTGCGCTTGGCCTGATCGCAGCCGTCGCGGTCGCCGCGGGTTTTCGCGGCGCCGCGCTGACGCCGCCCCCGAAGACCGATCTGAAGACTCTGTGGCAGGGCTACCGCACCATCTTCGCCAATCCCAACACGCGCTACTGCTATTCGGCCGTCTTCGTCGAGGGCTGCTGCGTCTTCGGCCTGTTTCCCTTCATCGCCGCGTTTCTGTTCGATCTCGGTGAAAAATCATTGTCGATCGCAGGCATCGTCATCGCGGGGTTTGCCGTCGGCGGGCTGCTCTACACCTTCACGGTGTCACGCATGCTGCCGCGGCTTGGCGTCAAGGGCATGATGATCGCCGGCGGCTGCCTCGTTGCGTTGCAACTCGGCGCGCTCGCCTTTGGTCCCGGCTGGAAGCTGCAATTCGCCAGCATGCTGGCGATGGGCTGGGGCTTCTACATGATCCATGGCTGCCTGCAGGTGTTCGCCAGCGAGCTGTCGATCGGGGCGCGGGCGACCGCGATGTCGCTGCATTCGTTCTTTTTCTTCATGGGGCAGACCGTCGGACCACTGGCCTATGGCCTTGGCCTCCAGCATGGCGGCAAGGCGCCGACCCTGCTTGCGAGCGCGGCCATCATGGCGGTGCTGGGTCTGGTCTGCGCCCGGCTGCTCAAGCCGCGTGCGCCGTCCGACGTGCGCGCTTGATTGCGGCGCGGTCGCGGTACTACCTTTGCTGCCAACGACTTGTAGGACGATGTGGCGAGCGTGGTTGCCAGCAGTAGCTTTGTCGAATTCCTGCGCGAGCAACTTGCGCCGCTCGGCCGCATCACTGTGCGGCGCATGTTCGGCAAGACGGGCGTGTTCTGCGACGGCGTCATGCTTGGGATGGTGAGGGATGATACGCTTTACTTCCGGGTCGACGATGGCAACCGCGCCGTTCTGAAGGAAGCCGAAGCGTTTCCGCCGCTGAACTATGAGAAGAAGGGCGGCACGATCGATCTATCGTTCTGGCGCGCACCGGAGCGGCTGTTCGACGACCCTGACGAGCTGGTGCTGTGGGCGAGGTCCGCTATCGAAGCCGCACGTCGGGTCGCGGTCAAACGGCAGCGCACGACGCCGAAACGGACGTCAAAGCCCCGAAAGATGCGGCCGGTCAGCTGCTAGCCCCGGCCGCGATACGGCGCGACGCCTTGCTCGGGCACCCAGAGGCCCTTCGGCACGCGTCCGGTCTGCCAGAACACGTCGATGGGAATGCCGCCGCGCGGGTACCAGTATCCGCCGATGCGCAGCCATTTCGGCTTGATCTCGGCGGCGATGCGCTTGCCGATCATCACGGTGCAATCCTCGTGGAAGGCGCCATGGTTGCGGAAGCTGGCGATGTAGAGTTTCAGCGATTTCGACTCCAGCAGCCACGGGCCGGGTGCGTAGTCGATCATCAGATGGGCGAAATCGGGTTGTCCCGTGACAGGGCAGAGCGAGGTGAATTCCGGCACGGTGAAGCGGACCAGATAATCGGTGCCGGCTTGCGGATTCGGCACGCGGTCGAGCTTGGCCTTCTCGGGGGTATCAGGCCATTCCACGGCACGGCCGAGCTGCAATGCAGGTGAGTTGTTCGATTTGCTGGGTTTTTTCGACATGAGGCCGCCTCCGATGCGGCCCTCTTAGCTAATCAAGGCGCAGCCGTCACCCGGCCTTTTCCGGTTCGATGCATTGCGGTAGAAGCACCCGCGAACTGCCCCCTTGGTTCCCCGAAAAGAGGCTCTCATGACCGCCATCATTGACATCATTGGACGCGAAATCCTCGATAGCCGCGGCAATCCCACTGTCGAGGTCGACGTCGTGCTGGAAGATGGCGCGCTCGGCCGCGCTGCGGTGCCGTCAGGCGCTTCGACCGGCGCCCATGAGGCGGTCGAACTGCGCGACGGCGACAAGGCCCGCTATCTCGGTAAGGGCGTCACCAAGGCGGTCGGTGCCGTCAACGGTGAGATCTTTGAGGCCCTGAGCGGGCTCGACGTCGAGCAGCAGGCCCAGATCGACCAGATCATGATCGAGCTCGACGGCACCCCGAACAAGAGCCGGCTGGGCGCCAACGCCATTCTCGGCGTGTCGCTCGCCTGCGCCAAGGCGGCCGCGAACTCGCTCGACATGCCGCTCTATCGTTACGTCGGAGGCACCTCGGCGCGGCTGCTGCCGGTGCCGATGATGAACATCATCAATGGCGGCGTGCATGCCGACAATCCGATCGACTTCCAGGAGTTCATGATCCTCCCTGTGGGCGCGTCCTCCTTCGCCGAGGGCCTGCGCTACGGCGCGGAAGTGTTCCACACGCTGAAGTCGGAGCTGAAGAAAGCCGGCCATAACACCAATGTCGGCGACGAGGGCGGATTCGCGCCGAATCTGCCGTCGGCGGACGCTGCGCTCGAGTTCGTCATGAATGCGATCGGCAAGGCCGGCTTCAAGGCTGGCAACGACATCGTGCTCGGCCTCGACTGCGCCTCGACCGAGTTCTTCAAGGACGGCAAGTACGTCTATGAAGGCGAGGGCAAGACCCGTTCGATCTCCGAGCAGGCCAAGTACCTCGCCGACCTCGTCGGCCGCTATCCGATCGTCACGATCGAGGACGGCATGTCGGAAGACGACATGGACGGCTGGAAGGAGCTCACCGACCTCGTCGGCAGGAAGTGTCAGCTTGTCGGCGACGATCTCTTCGTCACCAACGTCAAGCGTCTTGGCGAGGGCATCAAGGCCGGCCGGGCCAACTCGATCCTGATCAAGGTCAACCAGATCGGCACGCTGACCGAGACGCTCGCCGCCGTCGAGATGGCGCACAAGGCCGGCTACACCTCGGTGATGTCGCACCGTTCCGGCGAGACTGAGGATTCCACCATCGCCGACCTGGCGGTCGCCACGAACTGCGGTCAGATCAAGACCGGCTCCCTTGCACGATCCGATCGCACAGCCAAATACAACCAGCTCCTCCGCATCGAGCAGCAGCTCGGCAAGCAGGCGCTCTACGGCGGCAAGGCGGCACTGAAGGCGCTGGCATAAGCCAGCGTTTCAACAACACAGGGGAGGATCGACATGAGCGACGGCAAGACCGGACTGCAACTGCGTTCGCTGATCAAGAAGAGCGGAGAGCTCGAGATCTCGCTGTTGGACGTGCCGACCCCCGAGCCCGCGGACGACGAGGTCGTCGTCCGCATCGAGGCGGCGCCGATCAACCCGTCCGATCTCGGCCTGCTCGTCGGCGCCGCCGACATGGGCACGGCCAAGGCGTCCGGGACGAAAGAGGCGCCCGTCATCACCGCGAAGGTGCCTGACGGTGCGATGCGGGCGATGGGCGCGCGGCTCGACCAGTCCCTGCCGGTCGGCAATGAGGGCGCCGGCGTCGTCATCAAGACCGGCTCGTCCGATGCTGCGAAGGCGCTGATGGGCAAGACGGTCGCGATGATCGGCGGTGCCATGTACGCGCAGTACCGGACCCTGAAGGCCAGGGACTGCCAGCCGCTGCCCGAAGGCACGACGGCGGCGGAGGGCGCGTCCTGGTTCGTCAACCCGCTCACCGCGCTCGGCATGACCGAGACGATGCGGCGCGAAGGCCACAAGGCGCTGGTGCACACCGCAGCCGCCTCCAATCTCGGCCAGATGCTGAACAAGATCTGCATCAAGGACGGCATCGCGCTGGTCAACATCGTGCGCAGCAAGGAGCAGGCGGAGATCCTGAAGAAGATCGGCGCCAAGTACGTCGTCGATTCCAGTGCGCCGAGCTTCCTCGACGATCTCACGGCCGCGCTGGTCGAGACCGGCGCCACCATCGCCTTCGATGCCATCGGCGGCGGCAAGCTCGCCGGCGACATCCTCAACTGCATGGAAATCGCGATCAACAAGACCGCGAAGGAATACAGCCGCTACGGCTCCAGCGTGCACAAGCAGGTCTATGTCTATGGCGCGCTCGACATCCGTCCGATCGAGCTGCCGCGCGGCTTTGGCATGGCCTGGGGCGTCGGTGGTTGGCTGCTCACGCCGTTCCTGCAGAAGATCGGACCTGCCGATATCGGGCGGCTGCGTCAGCGCGTCGTGAGCGAATTGAAGACCACCTTTGCCAGCCATTACACCAAGGTGGTGTCGCTGCAGGAGACGCTCGATCCCGCCAACATCGCGGTGTATGCCAAACGCGCCACCGGCGAAAAATTCCTCATCAACCCGAGTAAGTCGTCGTGACGTGCGACGGTGTCCGGGCCTGATCGAATTCAGGCCTTAGCGGTGGGACGGATAACGATCTCGCCGACATCCACATGATCCGGCTGCGCTATCGCGAAGGCCATCGCTTCCGCGATGGCGCTTGCCGGAATGGCCATCGACTTCATGCTTGCTTGCCCTTGCTCCGGTAACGCGGATCCGTCATGGAGGACGGCAGTTGGCCGACGCAGCCGCTATGTCGCGATCCGCATTTTCGAAGCGGTTCGAGTCGCTCGTGGGGATGGCGCCGCTCGACTACCTGCTTCGATGGCGCATGCGGCTTGCATGCGACCGGCTGCGTCGTCGAGCGACCGTTTCTGCAACCGCGGCGCAAGTCGGGTACTCTTCGGAGAGCGCTTTCGGGCATGCCTTCAAACGCGTCTACGGCCTCGCGCCGAAGCGATACTGGCGCAGACATGCCATCGGCGAAAAAATTCTCCATCGCTTCAAGAAAATTTTCGTGACGTGCGGCGGCACGTCCCCGAAAGAAGGTCTTGCCTTCTGAGCGAAGCGGGAGATTATTCCGCCGCCGTCGCAGGCGGGAAAACCGCAAAGCGCTCAGAAGGGGACATCTTCATGACCGATCTCAATCGCCGACATTTGCTCGCAGGCGCTGCTGCAGTCGGCGCTGCCGCCGTCACCGGATTGCGACCGACCGCAGCCAATGCCGCAGTGCCACAAACGGGAGCGCAGGCGCCGGGCTTCTATCGATACAAGGTCGGCAGCTTCGAGTGCACCTCGATCAACGACGGTGCGCGCAGCTTCCCGATGCCGGACAAGTTCGTCGTCAACATTCCGAAGGAGGAGGCGCTCGCCGCCGCCGACGCAGCCTACATGCCCAAGGGCATGGTGACGGTCCCGTTCAATCCGCAGCTGATCAACACCGGCTCCAAGCTCGTGCTGATCGATACTGGCAACGGCGTCGCCAATCTGGAGCCCAGCAAGGGCGCGGTCGGCCGCACCCTGCAGAACCTCCAGGCCGCCGGTGTCGACCCGAAGAGCATCGACATCGTGCTGCTGTCACATCTGCATCCGGACCACACCAACGGCATTCGTCTGGCCGACGGCGCGCTGGCTTTCCCGAATGCCGAGATCATGGTCCCGGTGAAGGACTGGGAGTTCTGGGCCAGTGAGGAGAACGCGGGCAAGGCCTCCAGCGACATGATGAAGAACTACTTCGCCAACGTGAAGAAGACCTTCGCCGGCATCGAGTCCAAGGTGACCAAGTATGAATGGGGCAAGGAGGTCGCGCCCGGCATCACCTCGATCGCGACGCCCGGCCACACGCCCGGTCACACCTCGTTCGCGGTTGCCTCGGGCGACAAGAAGATCCTGATCCAGTCCGACGTCACCAACATTCCGGAGCTGTTCCTGCGCAATCCGGATTGGCACGTGGCCTTCGACACCGACGGCGCGCTGGCGCAGCAGACGCGTCACAAGTTCTACGACATGGCGGCGGCCGAGAAGGCGACCGTAATCGGCTTCCACTTCACGTTCCCCTCGGTCGGCCACGTCGAGAAGGACGGCGCCAAGTATCGCCTGATCCCGTCGGCCTGGAATCCGACGATCTGAGCTGGTTTGCAGGTTTGCACGAAGGATCAGGCCGCCGATTGGCGGCCTGATCGTTTTGGGCGACCATCTGCTTTCACGAAACTCAGCGTTTCCAAACCAGACCGGTTCATGCACTTGCATCCATCGATCCGGATCGCTTAAGTGCCGCCCGGCACTTCCCCTCAAGGTTTCAAGGACAAACCATGGCCTACAATATCGTCGTGATCGCCGGCAGCCTGCGCAAGGACAGCTTTTCGCTGAAGATCGCCAACGCGCTCGCAAAACTCGCGCCGGCATCCGTCAAGCTTGACGTCACCACGCCGGCGGGCATTTCGTTCTTTAACCAGGATCTCGAGGGCGCGCCGCCCGCCGACTGGCTGGCCTTCCGCGACAAGCTGCAGAAGTCCGACGGCGTCATCTTCGTGACGCCGGAATACAATCGCGCCATTCCGGGCGTGCTGAAGAACGCCATCGATGTCGCCTCGCGGCCTTATGGCAAAAGCTCGTTCAACGGCAAGCCGGTCGGCATCATCTCCAACTCGCCGGGCCCGCTCGGCGGCGTCAGCGCTGCCAAGACCCTGCAGAACATCCTGCCCGGCATCAGCGGCCCGATCATGCAGCAGCCCGAGACTTACCTGAACGCGGTCGGCGACGCCTTCGATGCCGAGGGCAATCTGACCAAGGATTCGCTCAAGGGCGTGCTCCAGGCCTATATCGACGCCTTCGCCGCGCACGTGGCCAAGCATCACGGCTGAGGCCAATACCCAAGTCTCCGTCATGGCCGGGCAAAAGCGCGAAGTGCGTCTTCGCGTAGATGTCCCGGCCATCCACATCTTGGCCCGCTGCGACGAAGAACGTGGATGCCCCGGCACAAGGCCGGGCATGACGATCGTGATTGGCGGTGCGGATAGGAGCGCAATTAGCACTCCCTTAACCAAGCTGGCCCATCTTGCCAAAATGGTCTCCCGCGCCCGCCTCAAATCGATCCTGACCGGTCTTGCTCTCTACGCGATGGCGGCCGCCATCGTCGGCTATTTCGGCGTCAACGCCTATACCGGCAAGTATGGCCTCAACGCTCGCCAGGAGCTCGACCAGGAGATCATTGCGCTGACCAGCGAGCTTGCCCAGCTCAAGCGCGAGCGCGCCCGGAGCGAGCAGCGCGTCTCGCTGCTGCGGACCGAGAAGATTGATCCTGACATGCTGGACGAGCGAGCCCGGTTCCAGCTCGACTATGTCAATCCGCACGATCTCGTTCGGATGATCCCGCAGAACTAGCGCTTTCCGCAGCATTCGAAACGGGCCGCGCAAGCCGCCATGCCGAATCCCGATGGCGCGACCCCAATTGTTCCGAAAGTCGTAGAGCCCGACCGGACCGCCGCCTTGACGCCGGCGTGGCGAGGGGGGCATTGCTTGCCCAGGCGCGATGCCGCCAAAGGTTGACGGAGATCAATCGGGTTGTGAGGGCGCCGACTAGACTGCTTCCCGGAGGAAACGGTGATGGATGGGTCGATGCCCCGGCATCACGCGGCTCGTGTCGAAGCCGCTATTGCGTCAGGCCAGGCGGCTCGTTCCGCGCTCGTGGCCTCGTGGCGCCGTTCGTCCCGCCTACATCATCTCGATCCCTCCGGCCGTAGCGTGCCCGTGCGTCTGAGCGACGTCGAGCTGCAACAGGCACGCGAGCGCATCGCGCCGCTGCTGGCCGCCGCGCAAGGCACCCTGGATCGGCTCTACCAGGCGGTCGGCGCGAGCGGCTGTTGTGTGCTGCTCGCCGACGGCGAGGGGGTTCCGGTCGACCGCCGTGGCACGCCCGCCGACGACGCGACATTTCGGTCCTGGGGCCTGTGGACCGGCGCACTCTGGAGCGAGGAGCACGAGGGCACCAATGGCATCGGCACCTGCGTCGTCGAGCAACGGCCGCTGACGATCGATCGCGACCAGCATTTCTTCACCCGCAACACGCTTCTGAGCTGCACCGCCGTTCCGATCTACGACCACGAGGCGGCCTTTGCCGGCGTGCTCGACGTCTCCTCCTGCCGCGCCGACCGCACGGACGCCTTCTCCAGTCTGATCGCGCTGGCGGCCGGTGAAGCGGCGAGGCGCATCGAGGCCGACCTGTTTCGCCGGGCCTTCGCCCATGCCCGTATCGTGCTGACGCCGGGAGCTGACGGCCAGTCCATCGGACTGGTCGCGGTCGATGCGGACGACCTCGTGATCGGTGCGACCCGGTCGGCGAGGGCGGGACTCGGGATTGCGCCTGGCCGGGCGCTGCAACCGGTGCCCGCGGCGGATCTGCTCGGCGGCGATACCGCGTGTGACCACCTGGCCGGCGGTCAGCGCGCGGTGGTGCAGCGGGCGCTGCTTCGCGCCGGCGGCAACGTCTCGGCAGCCGCCAAGGCCCTCGGCGTCAGCCGCGCCACGCTGCACAGGAAGCTGAAGCGGTTCGAGCTGAAGCACTGAGTGCTATTGCCCGGGACTGTCGCACAACTGCGACAGGTCCGCCCGGCCATCGCGTCCACCCGGGCTGACAGAAATCACCTTCCGCGAGATCGTTGGGCAAGTCGTGAACACACGACGATTTGCGCAAACATCAACATCGGGAGTGATCAATGAACAAGGTTGAATTCCTCAACGTCACCAAAGTTCCCTTCGCCGAACGCTACGACAACTTCATCGGCGGCAAGTTCGTCGCGCCGATTTCGGGCAAATATTTCGACAATGCCTCGCCGGTGAACGGCCAGATCGTCTGCAAGATCGCGCGCTCCGACGCGCAGGACGTCGAAGCGGCGCTCGATGCCGCGCATGCCGCGAAGGGCGCCTGGGGACGGGCCAGCGT
The DNA here is from genome assembly GCF_053592855.1 of Bradyrhizobium sp. T-1. NCBI lineage: Bacteria > Pseudomonadati > Pseudomonadota > Alphaproteobacteria > Hyphomicrobiales > Nitrobacteraceae > Bradyrhizobium > Bradyrhizobium sp. T-1. Next base: position 3,999,995 of record NZ_CM132115.1, read on the forward strand.
CGCCGAGCGCGCCGCGATCCTGAACAAGATCGCCGACCGCATGGAAGAGAATCTCGAACGCCTCGCCATCGCCGAGACCTGGGACAACGGCAAGCCGATCCGCGAGACCCGCGCCGCCGACATTCCGCTCGCGATCGATCACTTCCGCTACTTCGCCGGCGTGGTGCGCGCGCAGGAAGGCTCGATCGGCGAGATCGACCACGACACCATCGCCTATCATTTTCACGAGCCGCTCGGCGTGGTCGGCCAGATCATTCCCTGGAACTTTCCGTTGCTGATGGCGTGCTGGAAGCTCGCCCCCGCGCTTGCCGCCGGCAATTGCGTCGTGCTCAAGCCGGCCGAGCAGACACCGGCCTCGATCATGGTCTGGGCCGAGATCATTGGCGACCTCTTGCCGCCCGGCGTGCTCAATATCGTCAACGGTTTCGGTCTCGAAGCCGGCAAGCCGCTCGCCTCCAGCCCGCGCATCGCCAAGATCGCCTTCACCGGTGAGACCTCGACGGGCCGGCTGATTATGCAATATGCCAGCCAGAACCTCATTCCGGTCACGCTCGAGCTCGGCGGCAAGTCGCCGAACATCTTCTTCAAGGACGTCACCGCCGAGGACGACGATTTCTTCGACAAGGCGATCGAGGGTTTCGTGATGTTCGCGCTGAACCAGGGTGAGGTCTGCACCTGTCCGAGCCGGGCGCTGGTCCACGCTGACATCTATGATCGCTTCATGGAGCGGGCGCTGAAGCGTGTTGCCGCCATCAAGCAGGGCGATCCGCGTGCGGCCGACACCATGATCGGTGCGCAGGCCTCCGGCGAGCAGCTCGCAAAGATCCTCTCCTATATCGACATCGGCAAGCAGGAGGGCGCCAAGGTCCTGGCCGGCGGCGGACGGGCCGACCTGGGCGGCGATCTCTCGGGTGGCTTCTATGTCCAGCCGACGGTGTTCGAGGGCCACAACAAGATGCGGATCTTCCAGGAGGAGATCTTCGGCCCCGTCGTCTCGGTCACGACCTTCAAGAGCGACGACGAAGCGCTCGCGATCGCCAATGACACGCTCTACGGCCTCGGGGCGGGCGTCTGGAGCCGCGACGCCAACCGTTGCTACCGCTTCGGCCGGGCGATCCAGGCCGGCCGGGTCTGGACCAACTGCTATCACGCCTATCCGGCGCATGCGGCCTTCGGCGGCTACAAGCAATCGGGTGTCGGGCGCGAGACCCACAAGATGATGCTCGATCACTATCAGCAGACCAAGAACCTCCTGGTCAGCTACAGCCCGAAGAAGCTCGGCTTCTTCTGATCGGCGGATCCCGATCGGCAAGTTCTGATCGGAAAGGCACAGGCGGCGTCATAACGGCGCCGCCTGTGTACATCCGTCATCATTCGCCCCGCCGTCATCCGTCTGTCAGAGAATTGAGACAAGACGGCAGCCTGATCGCTACGATGCGATGCCAGGCCATGACGGAAGGCGCGACCATGACGAGCAATCCTCTGCACACTCTCCTGCAGCGTAAGATCCATGTCGGAGCGATGCTGCTCGGCGTGGCGGCCGTGGCGTTGCTTGCGCCATCGATCGCCCTCGCGCAGACCGCGCCGGCGCCATCAGGCGCAAAACCCTTCCTGACCGTGGACGGAAAAGCACCGCTGATCCTCGGACATCGCGGCGTACCGGGGCTGGTGCCGGAAGAAACCGAGGCCTCGTACGACCTCGCCGCGGCGTTGGGAACCGACGCACTCGAAGAAGATCTGCATCTGACCAAGGACTGCGTCCTGGTTGCGCGTCACAACCCCTGGCTGGGCGACAACACCAACGTTGCCGAAGTGGCGAAGACCAATGCGGCGGTCGCGACCCGCAAGCGCACGGTGCCCGGCGTGCGCGTCAAGGCGCCGGCGGCCGCCGGCGTGCCCGCTGACTACCTCACGGATCTCACCGATCCGACCGATCCCAAATCGGTGTTGAAGTCATTGATCGTCGACGGTGAGGATCACAGCAATGACTGGTCGATCACCGACTTCACCATGGCCGAGCTGAAGGAATGGATCGGCGGCACCACCTATGACGCCGCCAATGAGCGGCCGAAGGTTTTCAACGGCAAGCTCCCGGTCATCAGCTTCCAGGACATCCTCGACATCGCCAAAGCCAAGAGCAAGGAGACGGGGCGGACCATCCTGGTCTATCCAGAGACCAAGAACCCGACCTGGAACAATGCCCAGGCCATCGCCAATGGTTGTGGCGCGCCGGGCAGTCATCCGCTCGAGGACGCCCTCATCAAGATCATCAAGGACAACGGCCTCAACACGAAGGATGCACCCATCCTCGTTCAGAGCTTTGAGCCGGGCAGCCTGAAATACATGCGCAGCCATGGTCTCCAGGCGCGGCAGGTTCAGCTCGTCGACGGCAACGGCATCGACTTCAGGACCGGCAACGTCCTGCTCAACAACATCACCAATTCACGTCCGTTCGACTGGACGGTTGCCGGGGACGCGCGCCTGTATGACGCGATGCTGACGCCTGCGGGCCTTGCCGAGATCAAGACCTATGCCGACGGCATCGGTCCGTGGAAGGCCTATATCGTTCCGCTCAAGATCGCGCCGTGGAAGGACGCCAATTCCGACGGTACGCCCTACAAGGGATCGACACCGGAGGCTTCGACGCAGGACGCAACCAGCCTGATTGCCGATGCCCACAAGCTCGGCCTTTTTGTCCACGTCTTCACGTTTCGGAACGAGAAGAAATATCTGGCTGCCGACTATCACGCCGATCCCGCGCAGGAATATCTCAAATTCTTCCGTCTTGGTGTGGACGGGGTCTTCACCGACTTCACGCATACCGGGGTTGCCGCCCGCGCGGCGTATTTGCGCGAGCTCGGCTAGTGAGGCGAGCGGCGTGGAATCCGAATGTTGCCTGATCGTGCCCAAAGGTTTTGCAAAATTTCGGCCACGTTGCAGTGCGGCATAATGAAAGTCGTGGCATGTCACTGCGGTGCTTTCACACACGATTGAGTTAGGTTAGAGAGGGCTTAGTTTTCTCTGACCCGGAATTCTCATGGCCGCCCCCAAGAAAGCCGCCGCAAGCAGCCCACAAGACAAAACCGACGGCGGTTCGCCCCCGGAATTCACGAGAGAGCAGGAGCTGAAGGCGCTCCGCGACATGCTCCTGATCCGGCGATTCGAGGAAAAAGCCGGCCAGCTCTATGGCATGGGTGCGATCGGCGGCTTCTGCCATCTCTATATCGGCCAGGAGGCCGTGGTGGTCGGCATGCAGATGGCCCTGAAAGAGGGCGATCAGGTCATTACCGGCTATCGCGATCACGGCCATATGCTTGCCACCGGCATGGACGCCAACGGCGTCATGGCCGAGCTCACGGGTCGCCGCGGCGGCTATTCCAAGGGCAAGGGCGGCTCCATGCACATGTTCAGCAAGGAGAAGCACTTCTACGGCGGTCACGGCATCGTCGGCGCGCAGGTCTCGCTCGGCACGGGGCTCGCCTTCGCCAACAATTATCGCAGCAATGGCAATGTCAGCGTCACTTATTTCGGTGACGGCGCGGCCAATCAGGGCCAGGTCTATGAGAGCTTCAACATGGCGGAGCTCTGGAAGCTGCCGGTGATCTTCGTCATCGAGAACAACCGCTACGCGATGGGCACGGCGGTCTCGCGCGCCTCGGCGCAGCAGGATTTCTCCAAGCGCGGCGTGTCCTTCAACATCCCCGGCAAGCAGGTCGACGGCATGGATGTCCGCGCCGTCAAGGCTGCGGGCGAGGAGGCGGCGGCCTGGTGCCGCGCCGGCAAGGGCCCCTTCATTCTCGAAATGCAGACCTACCGCTATCGCGGCCACTCGATGTCCGACCCGGCAAAATACCGCACGCGCGAGGAGGTCGAGAAGGTTCGCCACGACCAGGATCCGATCGAGCAGGTGCGCAACCGTCTGCTGGCGTCGAAGGTCAGCGAGGCCGATCTCAAGGCGATCGACGCCGAGGTGCGCGACATCGTCAATGCGTCCGCCGACTTTGCCCAGCATGATCCCGAGCCGGATGCGTCCGAGCTCTGGACCGATGTTTACCGCTGAACGCGCGCAAGCTTTCTTTTGGAGTCGATATGCCAATTCAAGTGCTGATGCCCGCGTTGTCGCCCACGATGGAAAAGGGCAACCTCGCCAAATGGCTGAAAAAAGAGGGTGAGACGATCAAATCGGGCGACGTGATCGCCGAGATCGAGACCGACAAGGCCACGATGGAGGTCGAGGCGACCGATGAGGGCACGCTCGGCAAGATCCTGATTCCCGAAGGCACAGCCGACGTTGCCGTGAACACGCCGATCGCGACCATTCTCGCCGACGGTGAGAGCGCCGCCGACCTTGCCAAGGCGCCCGCGCCTGCCAAGCAGGAGAAGGCTGCGGAATCCGCTGCCCCCGCCGCGGCGAAAGCCGAAGCGCCGAAGGCCGCATCTGCGCCGCAGGCGGTCGCCGAGCCCGATCCCGAAGTGCCTGCCGGCACCGAGATGATCACGCAGACCATCCGCGAAGCGCTGCGCGACGCCATGGCCGAAGAGATGCGCCGCGACCCCGACGTTTTCGTGATGGGCGAAGAGGTCGCCGAATATCAGGGCGCCTACAAGGTGACGCAAGGGTTGCTCCAGGAGTTCGGCGCGAGGCGCGTGATCGACACCCCGATCACCGAGCACGGCTTTGCCGGCGTCGGCGTCGGCGCTGCGATGACCGGGTTGAAGCCGGTCGTCGAGTTCATGACCTTCAACTTCGCCATGCAGGCGATCGACCAGATCATCAACTCCGCGGCCAAGACTCTCTATATGTCCGGCGGCCAGATGGGCTGCTCGATCGTATTCCGCGGACCGAACGGCGCGGCAGCCCGCGTTGCCGCCCAGCACAGCCAGGACTACTCGGCCTGGTACTCGAACGTCCCCGGCCTCAAGGTCGTCGCGCCGTTCTCGGCCGCCGACTACAAGGGCTTGCTCAAGGCCGCGATCCGCGATCCCAATCCGGTGATCTTCCTCGAGAACGAGGTGCTCTACGGCCACACCGGCGAGGTGCCGAAGCTCGACGATTTCGTCATTCCGATCGGCAAGGCGCGCATCGTGCGCTCCGGCAGCCACGTCAGCATCATCTCCTGGTCGAACGGCATGACCTATGCGCTGAAGGCCGCCGACGAGCTCGCCAAGGACGGCATCGAGGCCGAGGTGATCGATCTGCGCACGCTGCGGCCGATGGACACCGAGACCATCATCAACTCGGTCAAGAAGACCGGCCGTGCCGTCACGGTGGAAGAGGGCTGGGCGCAGAGCGGCGTCGGCGCCGAGATCGCCGCGCGCATCATGGAGAATGCCTTCGACTATCTGGACGCGCCGGTTGCGCGCGTCGCCGGCAAGGACGTGCCGATGCCTTATGCGGCGAACCTGGAGAAGCTCGCGCTGCCGTCGGCGGCCGAAGTCGTCGAGGCCGCCAAAGCCGTCTGCTACAGGTAGGCCATGGCGGGCCCGAAGGAGCAGCCGCTGCCGCCCGACGTCATCGCCCGCGACGACGCGGTCGAAATCCTGCGCGTGTTCGTGCTGGATGGCGGGCTGTCGATGGCGTTCCAGCGTGCCTTCGAAGAGCCCGACATGTGGGGCCTGCTGCTCGTCGATCTCGCCCGCCACGCCGCGCGCGCCTATGCGCGTGAGAGCGAATACACCGAGGAAGACGCGCTGAACCGGATCCTCGACATGTTCCAGGCCGAGATCGAGCGTCCCACCGACACCGGCACCACGACGCCGCGCGGGAAGGGGCACTGACCGTGGCGATCGAAGCCCATCATTTCGATCTCATGCTGGAGGCGATCCACGAAGCGGAAGCCTCGATCGCGCAAGGCGGCCTGCCGATCGGCGCCGTGCTGACGCGCGACAACAAGATCATCGCCCGCGGTCACAACAACCGCGTGCAGGAGAACAATCCAATCCTTCATGGCGAGATGAGCTGCCTGCGCGAAGCGGGCGCGATCTCGTTCCATGACACCGTCATGTACACCACGCTGTCGCCATGCTCGATGTGTGCCGGCGCGCTCGCTTTGTTCAAGGTCAAGCTCGTCGTGATCGGAGAGTCCGTCACGTTTCCGGGCTCCAAGGATATTCTCGACAAGTTCGGGATTCCCTGGATCGACCTTGCCGACGATCGCTCCATCACCATGATGAGAAATTGGCGTTCCATCCCCGCCAATGAGCGCCTGTGGCAGGGCGACATCGGCAACTAAACCTGGTCCGTTCGTCTTCACTTTCGAAGGCGACGTTTTGAGAAGTTCTTCGTGAGGTCAGCATGCCCATCAACATCCTGATGCCAGCTCTTTCGCCAACGATGGAGAAGGGCAACCTCGCCAAGTGGCTGAAGAAGGAAGGCGACAAGGTCAAATCCGGCGATGTCATCGCCGAGATCGAGACCGACAAGGCCACCATGGAGGTCGAAGCCATCGACGAGGGCACGATCGCCAAGATCCTGGTGCCGGAGGGTACGCAGGATGTGCCGGTCAACGACGTGATCGCTGTGCTCGCCGGCGAGGGCGAGGACGTCAAGGCCGCAGGCAGTGCCAAGCCGAGCGCGTCGGCCGCGCCACCCAAGGCGGCTGAGGCTCCCGCTGCAGCGCCGGCTCCCGCGCCTGCCGCGCCCAAGGCTGCGCCGCCGCCCGCAGCGGCGTCGTCACCGCAAGCTGCAGCACCCGCCGCTCAGAGCAACGGCCATGCCGGCCGCGTGTTCTCGTCGCCTCTGGCGCGCCGCATCGCCAAGGAAGCCGGCATCGATGTCGGCATGGTCACCGGCACCGGCCCGCACGGCCGCGTGGTTGCGCGCGACGTCGAGCAGGCCAAGTCCGGCAAGGGCCTCAAGGCGCCCGCCGCGGCGCCGTCCGGCGGTGCACCCTCGATCGCACCGACCATGTCGGACAAGCAGATCCTGTCGCTGTTCGAGCCCGGCTCCTACGACATCGTCCCGCATGACGGCATGCGCCGCACCATCGCGCAGCGCCTGACCGCGTCGATCCAGAATGTCCCGCACTTCTTCCTCACTATCGACTGTGACATCGGCAAGCTGATGGCCGCGCGCGAGGAGATCAATGCGGCTGCGCCGAAGGACAAGGAGAAGAAGCCGCTCTACAAGATCTCGGTCAACGACTTCGTCATCAAGGCGATGGCGGTGGCGCTGCAGAAGATCCCGAACTGCAACGTCAGCTGGACCGAGTCCGGCATGGTCAAGCACCACCATTCCGACGTCGGCGTTGCCGTGGCCATGCCGGGCGGCCTGATCACCCCGATCATCCGCAAGGCCGAGACCAAGACGCTGTCCACCATTTCCAACGAGATGAAGGACTTTGCCGCGCGCGCGCGTTCTCGCAAATTGAAGCCGGAAGAATACCAGGGCGGCACCACGGCCGTTTCCAACCTCGGCATGTACGGCATCAGCCACTTCACCGCCGTGATCAACCCGCCGCACGCCACCATTCTCGCGGTCGGCACCAGCGAGGAGCGCCCCGTCGTGCGCGGCGGCAAGATCGAGATCGCGCATATGATGAGCGTGACGCTCTCGTGCGATCACCGTGCCATCGACGGCGCGCTCGGCGCCGAGCTGATCGGTGCGTTCAAGCAGCTGATCGAAAACCCCGTCATGATGATGGTCTGAATTGGCGCATGACGACGCGCTGGCCCTGGATCTCGATGCTGGTTTCGCTGATCCTCACGCTCAGCCCGCTCGGCCGCGACATCGTTGACGCCGCCTTCTTTGCCGGGGAGGCGCTGTCGCGCAATATCTGGGCGCCGATCGCGCTCACCATCTTCGCCGTCATGGCACTGGTCATTCTCGCGGAATGGCTGATCAGAACGTACATCCTCAATCGCCGCGCCCGCGGCACAACGACCGCTTGAGTTGAATGGGAGCCGCAATGGCCGACACATCCTTCGACGTCATCATCATCGGCTCCGGCCCCGGCGGCTACGTCACCGCGATCCGCGCTGCCCAGCTCGGCTTCAAGGTCGCGATCGTCGAGAAGAATTATCTCGGCGGCATCTGCCTGAACTGGGGCTGCATCCCGACCAAGGCGCTCTTACGCTCGGCCGAGATCTACCACTACATGCAGCACGCCAAGGATTACGGTCTGTCGGCGGAGAAGGTGTCGTTCGATCCGAAGGCCGTGGTGCAGCGTTCGCGCGGCGTCTCCAAGCGGCTGAACGACGGCGTCGGCTTCCTGATGAAGAAGAACAAGGTGAGCGTGATCTGGGGCGCGGCCTCGATCGACGCGCCCGGCAAGGTCACCGTGAAGAAGTCCGACGTCGAGGCGCCCAAGGGGACGCTGGGCGAGGGGGCTTATCAGGCAAAACACATCATCGTCGCGACCGGCGCGCGGCCGCGCGTGCTGCCGGGCCTCGAGCCCGACAAGAAGCTGATCTGGACCTATTTTGAAGCGATGGTGCCGGAGCGGATGCCGAAGTCGCTGCTCGTGGTCGGCTCCGGCGCGATCGGCATCGAGTTCGCCTCGTTCTTCCACACCATGGGCTCGGACGTCACCGTCGTCGAGGTGCTGCCGCAGATCCTCCCCGTCGAGGACGCCGAGATCGCCGGCCTTGCCCGCAAACGCCTGGAGAAGCAGGGCATCAAGATCATGTCCTCGACCAAGGTGACGAAGCTCGAGAAGAAGGCCGACAGCGTCGTTGCTACCATCGACGACGGCAAGGGCAAGCCCGTTACCACCGAATTCGAGCGCGTGATCTCGGCCGTCGGCGTCGTCGGCAATATCGAGAATCTCGGCCTGGAAAAGCTCGGCGTGAAGACCGACCGCGGCTGCATCGTGATCGACGGTTATGGCAAGACCAACATCCCCGGCATCTACGCCATCGGTGACGTCGCCGGTCCCCCGATGCTCGCGCACAAGGCCGAGCATGAGGGCGTGATCTGCGTCGAGGCGATCAAGGGCCTGCATCCGCATCCCATGGACAAGAACATGATCCCGGGTTGCACCTATTGCCATCCGCAGGTCGCGTCGGTCGGCCTGACGGAAGCCAAGGCCAAGGAGAGCGGCCGCGAGATCCGCGTCGGCCGTTTCCCCTTCGTCGGCAACGGCAAGGCGATCGCGCTCGGCGAGGACCAGGGCCTGGTCAAGGTGATCTTCGACAAGAAGACCGGCCAATTGCTTGGCGCCCACATGGTCGGCGCCGAAGTCACCGAGCTGATCCAGGGCTACGTGGTCGCGATGAATCTGGAGACCACGGAAGAAGAGCTGATGCACACGGTGTTCCCGCATCCGACCCTGTCGGAGATGATGAAGGAAGCGGTGCTGGATGCGTATGGACGGGTGCTGAATATTTGACGGGAGAGGCGGCTGCACCGTCCCGCCCCGTCATCCTGAGGCGCTCGCCTTGCGGCGCGCAATGGCGCCGCTGAGCGAGCCTCGAAGGATGGACGGCCAAGATGTGGCAGCCGGGCTCGTCGCCGTTCGAGGCCTCCGCTTCGCTCCGGGACCTCAGGGTGACGAGTTCACTAGCGCATAAGCAGAACAACAAGAAAAGGGAGTGAACCCATGCACGACAACGACAACCTGACCATCGAACGCCCGACTTTCGTCACCCATCTCGAATGCGCGATGGAGGGCGATCATTACGCGGCCGACGAGGTCCACAATCTCTCCAAGGCCGGCAAGCCGCTGCTGGTCCGGTACGACCTCGCCGGTGTGAAGAAGGCGCTGACCAAGGATGCGCTCAAGGAACGTCCCGGCGATATGTGGCGCTATCGCGAGCTGCTGCCGGTGCGCAAATGCAAGGACATCGTCTCGCTTGGCGAAGTCACGACGCCGCTGATCCGGCTGCCGAAGCTCGGCAAGAAGCTCGGCGGCGGCGAGATCATCGTGAAGGACGAGGGACGCCTGCCGACCGGCTCGTTCAAGGCGCGCGGCCTGGTGATGGCGGTGTCGATGGGCAAGGCGCTCGGCATCAAGCACATGGCGATGCCGACCAACGGCAATGCCGGCGCGGCGCTCGCGGCCTATGCGACCTCCTGTGGCATCAAGACCACGATCTTCTGCCCGGCCGATACGCCGGAAGTGAATGTCAGCGAGATCGAGCTCCAGGGCGCGACCGTCTACCGCGTCAACGGTTATATCGACGATTGCGGCAAGATCGTCGGCGAGGGCAAGGCGAAGGTCGGCTGGTTCGACACCTCGACCCTGAAGGAGCCGTACCGCATCGAAGGCAAGAAGACGATGGGCCTCGAACTTGCCGAACAGCTCGGCTGGGAGGTGCCCGACGTGATCTTCTATCCGACCGGCGGCGGCACCGGCCTGATCGGCATGTGGAAGGCGTTCGACGAGCTCGAGAAGATCGGCTTCATCGGCTCCAAGCGCCCGCGCATGGTGGCGGTGCAGGCCTCGGGCTGCGCGCCGATGGTGCGCGCCTATGATGCCGGCACCGAGCACGCGACGCGCTGGGAGGACGCCCACACCATCGCATCCGGCATTCGCGTGCCGCAGGCGATCGGCGACTTCCTCATCCTGCGCGCCGTGCGCGAGAGCAAGGGCTTTGCCATCGCGGTCGACGACGACAAGATCTCGGCGGCGCTGAACGAGGTCGCGCGCGAGGAGGGGCTGCTGCTGTGCCCCGAGGGCGCTGCGACTTACGCGGCCTACAAGGACAGCCTCGCCGATGGCCGCGTCTCGAAGGGTGACCGCGTGATGTTGTTCAACTGCGCGACCGGCCTGAAATACCCGCTGCCGCCAGTCACCCGCACGCTCGATCGCCACAAGCCGATCGACTACACCCAGTTCTAGCGCGGCAATACGTCTCTTCACGAACGATTGCTCTTCCCGTACGCGGGAAGAGATAAAAACAAAAACGAGATCGTTGGGGAGATTACAAATGAAGAAGGCCGTTTGGGCCGGGCTGATCGGCATTCTCGCGATCACGGGCGTCGCGCGCGCCGACGATTTTCCATCCCATCCGATCACCATCATCGTTCCTTTCGCCGCCGGCGGCCCGTCGGATGCGATGGCGCGCGTGCTTGCCGAGCGGATGCGCGTGTCGCTCGGCCAGCCGCTGGTGATCGAGAACGTCACGGGGGCCGGCGGGTCGATCGGGGTAGGGCGTGCCGTGCATTCGCCGGCCGATGGCTACACCATTTCCTTCGGTCATCTTGGCACGCATGTCGCCAACGGCGCGGTCTACAAGCTCAACTACGATCTCGTCGACGACCTTGAGCCAGTGGTGCTGCTGCCGAGCAATCCGATGATTGTGGTCAGCAAGAACGCGGTGCCCGCGACTTCACTGAAGGAGTTGCTGGCGTGGCTGAAGTCGCGCCCGTCGCCGCCAACAGCCGGCACTGCGGGCGCAGGCTCCGGCAGTCACATCGCCGGCGTCTATTTCGAAAGCGTCTCCGGCATCAAGCTGCAATACGTGCCCTATCGCGGCACGGCGCCCGCGCTGAACGATCTCATTGCCGGGCAGATCGACCTCATCGTCGACCAGACCTCCAACTCCATCAATCAGGTCCGCGCCGGTACCATCCGCGCTTATGCCATCACCGACGACAAGCGTCTGGCCTCGGCGCCGGAAATTCCGACCGCGGAGGAGGCCGGGCTGAAGGGCTTCAACATGACGCTGTGGTCGGGAATGTGGGTGCCCAAGGGCACGCCAAAGGAGATCGTGACCAAGCTCAACGCGGCCGCCGTGGAAGCGCTAAATGATCCCGCCGTGAAGAAGCAGCTCGAAAGCCAGGGTCTGGAGATGACGCCCCAGGATCAGCTCGCGCCTGAGGCGCTCGGCAATCGTCAGAAGGCCGAGATTGCCAAATGGTGGCCGATCATCAAGGCGGCGAACATCAAGGTGGAGTGAGGTCGGCGACGTTCCGCCGCGTTTTCCGGACGCCGGGGCCATCACCCCCGGGTTTCGCCGCCCGCCGCCAGCGCCCGCTCCAGGCATCGCATCATATCCGCGGGGGCAAACGGCTTACCGAGAAAACAGGTTGCCCCGGCGTTGAGCGCGCGCGCACGCACGCTCTCATCCGGGTAACCCGTGATGACGATGAACGGCGTAGGCGACCCCTCCGCGCGCATCTGGGTCAGCAGATCGATGCCGGTCATCGAGGGCATCTGCATGTCGGCGATCACGCACGAGGTGTCAGTCGCAACGCTCGACCTCAAAAACTCCTCGGCGGAGGCGAATGTGTGGACGATGTATCCGCGGGATTTCAAGAGATTGTTGATCGCGGCCCGCACATAAGGGTCGTCGTCGACCACCGAAATGACCGAAGCCACTGACAAGACGTCCACTCCTTGCCCGGGACAACGCGCTTGCCGTCGTCCGCGGCTGCAGATGGGCACCCAAGGTGGACCTGCCAGTCACCATTGGAAACTCATACTTAGGTTTGTACGTCGCGCTTGCTGGATTGAATTCCGAGCGCCTCGCTCATTCTCACCAGATCGGCGAGCGACTTCGCGCCCATTTTCCGCATGATCTGGCCGCGATAGATCTTGACGGTGATCTCAGCCAATCCAAGCTGGGCGGCCACCTGCTTGTTCATCAGGCCGGCCGTCACCAGCGACAATACGTCTCGCTCGCGCGAGGACAGTGACTCGAAACGCGATTTGACGGTCGAGACCACCCTGTTGAGGTCGCGCCGCTTGCGGTCCCGCTCGATCGCGGCCCGGACTGCGTCCAGGATGTCCTGGTCGCGAACAGGCTTGGTCAGGAAGTCGACGGCGCCGCTTTTCATGGCCCGAACGGTCATGGGAATATCGCCATGACCGGTGATGAAGATGACGGGCGTGTGGATATTGGCCTTGGCAAGGTCGGACTGCAGGTCAAGGCCGCTGGCTCCGGGCAGGCGGATGTCGAGCACCAGGCAACTGGGGACTTCCGGCGGCTTGACCTGGAGGAGCTGCGGAGCCGAGCCGAATGCTTCGACCTTGAGGCCGACCGATTCGAATAGATTGGTGAGCGCACGGCGCATCGACACGTCGTCGTCGACGATGAAGACGATTGGCTGATCGCCATCGTCTTGCGCCGGCGAGGGTTCCGCGCGCTCGGTCACGATGCTTCCTCTCGATGGCGGGGCAGAGCAATCTGAAAAGTCGCGCCGCGCCCCTGGTTCGGTGCTGCGGAAAGACGTCCGCCATGAGCCTCGATGATGGAGCGACAGATCGACAGGCCCATGCCCATGCCGGAGGCCTTCGTTGTAAAGAACGGCGTGAACAGACGGTCTATCGCCTGTTCACTGATGCCGACGCCGCAGTCGGCGACACTTAAAAGCACCGTCTCGTCGTCATCCGCCGCTGAGCGGATGGCCAGCTCGCGCGGGCGATCATCGACGCCTTCCATGGCCTCAATGCCGTTCATGATCAGGTTGATCAGGACTTGTTGCAATTGGATTCGATCGCCAAAGATCTTGGGCACCGCGGACGACAGCGCCATTCGTATCGACACGGAATGGCTGGCCATTTCGCGCTGAACGAGTGCGACGGCCTCGCGCACGACGATATTGGCATCGAGGGGAACCATCTCGATGTCCGACCGCTTGGCGAGCGCACGGACGCGACGGATGACGTCGCTGGCACGGGTGCCGTCCTCGATGATCCATTCCACGGAGCGGCGGGCCGCTTTGAAATCGGGCGGACTGCGCTGCAGCCAGGTAAGGCAGGCGTCGGCATTTGCGATCACGGCTGCAAGCGGCTGATTGATTTCATGAGCGATGGAAGCCGTCAGCTCGCCCAGCGTCGTGACGCGCGTCACATGGGCGAGCTCGGCTTGGGCCTTGCGCAGTGCGTCTTCGGCCTGGTCGGCTCGGATCGCCGCAGTTATGTCGGTGCAGACGCCGCGGTAACCCAGAAAAGCTCCCTCAGTGTCAAAGAATGGCTTGCCGCTGGTCCGGACATAGATCGGCTGGCCGTTGCGGTCTTTGCTGCGATACACTAGGTCGCGGAACGGAACGTGGGCGTCGAGCGCGGCCCGATGTTGCCGCCATTTTTCGGGTTCGAGATCCGCGTCCGGAGCGATGTCCCACCGCGTGAGCCCGATCACGCCCGCTGGGGCGGCGGTGGTATCCGAATGCTCCGAAATCAGGGTAACACGGTGGTCCGGCCCCGTTTCCCAGAACCAGTCAGATGCGGTCTCCGCGTAGTCGCGAAAGCGCTGCTCGCTCTCGCGAAGCTTGCGCTCGGCCTCTTTGGTCGCCGTGATGTCGCTCACCGATCCCACGAACTCCACATGACCGGCGGAATCTCGCGTGGCCCGGGCCACCGCACGGACGTACTTGATGGAGCCGTCGGTCATCACGAGCCGATACTCGTGATCGTAATCTTTTCCCGCGCGCGCGGCCCGCCCTGTGGTCCGTTCCACCGCGAGCCGGTCCTCCGGATGGATCCGCTGGAGCATGACCGGGATCTGTGGCTTGCTCCCTTCGTCGCATTCGAAGATGCGGTAGGTCTCCTTGGACCAGGTGATCTCGCTGGTTGCGGCCCGCCAGCCGAAACTGCCGGTGTGGCTCAATTCCTGCGCCTGGGCGAGATAAGCCTCGCTCTGTCGCAGCGCATTCTCGGTTGCCTTGCGCTCGGTGATGTTCTCGCAGGCCACCAGCACGATTGGTCCGCCATCGGCCCGCAGCATGGTCTTGGCGTTCTCGCGCACCCATAGCACCGAGCCGTCCTTACGCACCTTCCGGATCTCCCAGGTGTGGGACTGGTCGACGGTCTGAAGGCACAGCGCAACGCACGCGCGGACGAAGTCGCGATCCTCCTCGAAGAAGACATCCAGCACCGATCGGCCGATCAACTCTGCGGCCGAATAGCCCAGCTGCGCGGCGCCGAACGTGTTCACGTTGATCACGGTTCCCGCCGGATCAACCATGAAATACATGACCGGATTATGCTCGAAGACTTGCTGCCACTGCTTGACCGCCTCGAGCAAGCCGCCATCGGGCTCGGTATGCGGCTTGGCGGTTACAGTTTGCCTGACACAGCCGGCGAGGAATTGCGCGGCTGACTTCCCAAACGTCACTGCCCGGCCAGACTTCATCGCAGACGCTCCCGGCGCTCTCTGCGTGACGGCGAGTAGAGCACGTTGCCGCGAGGGGAGCAATTCCGGCCAAAGTCGGATCGGGGTTGCGATGTCGCCTTCGGATCGACCGCTCGCCGCCCTGGCCATCGCTGCGCGGCAACCACGCCCCTGCCGCGAAAGTTTCGCCGTGCCCGTGCAGCCGGAGCGTCGTGCGCTGTCTCGTTGAACATGACAAGGGGCGGGACCCCGGGCGAATACGGACAAACCTAGGTATAGCCCCTTCAATCCTAATCATGTCGGCCGTTTACCTCCGTACAATTGAGCGGTTCGTGCTCGGCGCACTACCCTCACGACCAATCGGGAAATGCCGACCAGCCAAATCGCAGAGGGCGCACGAGAACCGGTCCGAGGCTTACGGCCGAAGCGTCTTATCGACAGGCACTTCTCGATGCGCAACGCGATCGCCGCGATTCACGGCCTGCGAGAGGTCGATGGGAACGAACCGGCAAAAGCGCAAGCAACAGAGGGAGACAGCAATGTGTGATGCATCCGCACTTCCCGAGCGTGGCCTAGCGCAGTCCGAGCCTTGCTCTTCAGCCAAAGGCTGTGCGGTCTGTGGCGGAAAATTTGGTCTGATCCGCTACTATTCGTGGCGCACCGCGCTCTGCTCCAAGAAATGCGTCGACCGCTTCCGCACACGCCGCGAACGCGACCGCCGGTGGTTGTTTCGGGCTCAATTCGCGTGAGGCTGAATTAGAAGGCTGACGTCGCTCCGATGGTTTGATCCGGGAGGCCGTGTGTTGAACCGCTCATGCAAGCTCTTGTGCGCGATGGTTCTCCTCTGCTCCACCGCAACGGTCCAGGCGCAGGAAACGGGACAGGGCGCCGTTCATCGCCACCATCCACCCCAGGACCAGGCGCTGCACGAAAAATTCTACTCGACCTGGCAGATGCCGGACAATCCCAGCCTCAGCTGCTGCAACAGCGCTGACTGCTATCCGACCGATATCAAGTACGTCGACGGCCAGATCTACGCGCGGCGCAGGGAGGACGGAAGATACATTCCGGTCCCGCCGCAAAAAGTGGAGCGAAACAGGGATAATCCGGACGGCCGAAACCATCTTTGCGCTCCACCGCCCGCACTGTCTCCATTGGACAGCGTTTACTGCTTCGCTTTGGGAGGTGCCACATGAGATTCGCCTTCGTGCTGGTGAACGGCCGGACGCCGTTCCGGCAGGTGTGTTGCATGCAGTGCTGTGAGCCGATCAGCGGCAGTTATCTCCGCGAGATAGCGACCCGCCTGCCGTACTGCGATTATCAATGCTATGCGCTGTACTGCGAAGCCCTCGCGCAAGATCGCGTAAGGGCGGCTTCATGAAATTCGTGCTGGTCAATCACGAGCCCGCGTTATGCTCGGCGACCTGCAGCACATGCGCGCGCTCGATCCGGTCCGGCTATGTCCGGCACGTGCGGACACAGCGCTGCTACTGTGACTACGACTGCTATCGCCGCGGCGAACTCGGGGCGCTGCTGATGCCGTGGCCGATGTTTGGGCGCGGAGAGCCGGGCGGCGGGAACATGATCGAGATGTTGGCGGTCCTGAGTGCCGTCTCGTGCTGGAACTGTACGATGCAGATCTGGACCTTCGCGAGAGCCATGAGCGGCGCATTTCTGCACGGTTGCGATCTGATCACGATGGAAGGAGGTGACACCTAGCTGCGCGACTGTACCCGCGCGGGAAGCCGCAGCAACGTAACCTCGCAGGCGCCGCGGTCCAGCCCCGGCGGCGTCGACTAGGGAGCGGGTGCTGCGGCTGCCACGGGTGCCGTTGCGCTGATTTCTTGCGTCACCATGCGCTGGTCGGTCTTGCCGGCGACGGCGCCGCTGCCCTCGAACCTCGCGCGATAGACCAGCACGTTCTCCATCACTCGCTGGACGTAATTGCGGGTCTCCGACAGCGGGATGCGCTCGACCCAGTCGACCGGATCGATTTTGGGGTCGCGCGGGTCGCCGTGCGCCTGCACCCATTCGCGCACCCGGCCGCGGCCGGCATTGTAGCCGGCGAAGGTCATGATCTGGTTGCCGCGATATTCCGATAGAAGCGCGCTGAGTTCGGCAGCGCCCATTTGGGTATTGTAGACGGGGTCGGAGACCATCCTGTCCCAATCATAGGTCACGCCGAAACGTTTTGCGGTGTCGCGGCCGGCTTCCGGCGTCACCTGCATCAGGCCGACGGCGTTCGCAGCCGATTTGTCGCGCTGGTCAAACGAGCTTTCGGTGCGTGCCACCGAATAGATCACGCTGGTCTCGATCGCGGGGGCGACCTGCTTGTGCTCGGGGATGCCGATGGTCGGGAAGGCGTAATGGTCGAGCGCCAGCCCACGAGCCAGCGCCGACTTGCCGATTTCGAGCATGACGCGCGCATCGTTGCGCTGGCCGGCAAGCTCGCCGAGTGCTTCGAGCGCTGCGACATCGGTGCTCTCCTTGGCAAAATCCTCGGCGTAATAGAACACCACGTCGCGCTCGCCGATGCCATACAGCATGTCGGCGGCGCGCACGCGCTCGTCCGTAGCCGGCGTGTCGGCTGCGGCCAGCACGGGCGAGGGGGCGCGCAGCTCGATTCCCTCGATACCGAGCCGTGCACGGGCAAGCTGGCCGTAATAGGCGGTCGGATAGCGCGCGGCGGCCCTGTAGCTCTGCTGCGCATCGGCCGTCGCATTCATCGCTTCGGCCGCACGGCCGCGCCAGTAATGGGCGCGCGACAGTGCGATCGGATTGGCCGAACCTTCGTCGATCGCGGCGAAATGCGCCATCGCCGTCCTGGGATCGTCGAGATAGCGCAATGCGATCCAGCCGCACATGAAGTGGTAGTCGACGCGGTAGACCTCCATCGCCGGCACCGCGGCCGCGCGCACCACCTCGTAAGCGGTTTGGAATTTGCCCTGGTCGAGCAGCTTTCGCGCCAGCAGGCGCCGCTCGCGCCACCAGGCATCGGTGTCCTGGGCCGCCATCGTGTCGGACGCAGCCGCCAGGATCACTTCGGCCGCATCGTCGATGCGGTCCTTCTGCAGGTGCCATTGTGCGCGGCAGAGGACATAGCCGAGGTCGCCGCGGGCGTCAGCCGGGACGTCGTCGAGATAATCCTTGGCCTTGTCGGCCTTGCCATTGACCGCGGCGCAAGCCTTGACGATGGCGAGGGCGTCCTCATCGAGGCGCTTGGCCGCGCGCTTCGCGCCGGCATAATCCTTGGCGCCCAGGCGCTTGTCCATGCGGGCGCGATGATCTTCAGGCCGCAACAGGTCGTGGAACGCTTCGTAGGAGTCCTCCTCGCTGCGTTCGGACAATTCCTCCGAGCGCCAGGCTGCGCGGACGAAACGCGCGGCCCGGTCGCCGTCGCCCTCGGAGATCAGCACGCGGGCGAGCGCGAAACTGCCCTTGGCGGTGGTCGGCCGGTCCATCGTGAAGGCGTGCACAGTGGCCGCATCGCTCTTCTCCTGCCAAAGCCGTGCCTCGGCGCGGCGGCGCAGCAGCGCGGCGCTCGGCCAATTCGGATTGGCGGCGAGGAAGGCGGCGTAGCGCTTGAAATTCGCCGTGCTCTCGGAATGGCGCAGCATGAACCAGTCGGCGAGCTTTTGTCCGGCGGGATCGGCGATGCGATCGCGCGCTGCGGTCGCGTCATCGGCCTTGCCCTTGCGTGCGAGGTCGATCGCGTCCTTTAGCGCAGCAAGGTCGCCCGTCAGCGGCGGCGCCGCCGGCTTGTCTGCGGGCTCGTCGTCGTGCTTCTTCGATTTGCGCTTTGCCTCGGCATGTTTGCCGTGCTTGCCGCTTGCATGCCGCTGCTTGCCGGCGGATTTGGCTTCGTGCGTCTTCTTCGACGCTGATGATTTGTGACTGCTCTTCGCTGCCACCTCGGTGGGAAGGAGGGCCAAAGCGGCCACGGCAACGACACACGCGAGCGAGCGTAGGCACTGGTTCATTCGATGGTCCCCCTGCGAAACCACTACAAACCAAGGTCCGCGACGACATGCGGCTTGAGAATCAAAGACGACACCAAACGATGCCACGACATCGTTTCGCATTGGTCACGCTCCCGCAACAATGCGGCAAAATACGGATTGGAACTCTGGAACTTCCGAAACGCCGGAAGCGGGGGCGGCTTTAACCTTTGTTAACGATCGGGCCTCGCGCGACGGTTGCGGGCGGCGCGTAGCGCCACGAGCGCCTCGATTGCGCGTGTTCCCAGGCGAAAATCCGGTGTATTGAGTTCCAGACCTTCTTTTCAGCCCTTTGCCCGCACCCCATGCCGCTTTTCAACCAGTCGATCCGGCGCAAGATCGTCGGCATCGCCCTCGGATTGATCGTCCTGATGCTGATCACCTCGATCCTGTCGATGGTGATGTCGAGCCAGGTCGGTGTTCTCCTGGACGAGCTGACCAACCGCTACATCCCGGCCTATGGCGATTTGGCCCGCGCCAACATCCGCTCGCTGGAGCGGTCGGTGGCGCTGCGGCGGATGGTCATGATGAAGATGCAGGACTCCTCGGACGAGGAGGCCTATGCGGCGCGCCTGAGGGAGTTCGAGGACGCCGATCGGAAGATCGAAGAGGAGACGTCAGCCGCGCAAAAGCTCATCAACGCGATCATCGATGACACCAGGACGCCGTCGGACAATGCCGCGCTGGCGCGGATCGACACCCGCATCGACACCGCGGTCAGCGAGCTCCGCCGCGACATGAACGCGGATCACGCCAAGCTGCTCAAGCAGGTCGATGCCAAGCAGATGGCGGAGGCGCGCGGGACGCTGGAGCACATCGATGCCACGCGCGATCTATTCAACCAGAGGATCGATGCGATCCGCGCCGACATGCTCAAGCAGGTCTTCGTCTCGACGTCGCAGGTGGTCGGCCACCAGCGCCAGGCGATCATCGTTTCGGGTGCTGTGACATTGCTCGCGGCGATCGTCGGATTTGCCTTTGCGCTGCTGGTCAGCAGCGGCATTACGCGACCGGTGCGGCTGCTGCTCGCGGGCACCCGCGAGGTCGAGGCGGGCCGCTTCGACAAAACCATTGCCGTCTCGACCCAGGACGAGATCGGCGAGCTCGCAGCCGCCTTCAACCGTATGATCGAGCAGTTGCGCCACAACGAGCGCATCCGCGAGACCTTCGGCCGCTACATCGATCCCAAGGTGGTGCAGGGCCTGATCGACCGGCCCGAGGTCGCCATCGACGGACAGCGCCGGGTGATGACCATCATGTTCTGCGACATGAGCGGCTTCACCTCGATGAGCGAGGGCATGACGCCGCGCGGCCTCGTCAAGGTGATGAACCACTACTTCACGGTGATGTCCGGCCCGATCCGCAACAACCGCGGGGTGATCGACAAATATATCGGCGACGCCATCATGTCCTATTGGGGCCCGCCCTTCATCGAGGAAGACGAGCAAGCGCTGCTCGCAGGGCTTTCCGCCGTCGATATGGCCGAGCAGGTACCCGCGCTTCAGAAGCAATTGCCGGATCTGCTCGGCATCCGCGCCATGCCGGTGCCGTGCGATCTGCGCATCGGCATCGCCACCGGCGAGGTGCTGACCGGCAGCATCGGCTCCGAGCTGATGATGAGCTTTACGGTGATGGGTGATGCCGTGAACCTGGCCTCGCGGCTTGAACTGGTCAACAAGGTCTACGGTACCCGCATCCTGATCGCGCAGGCGACGGCTGACGCGATCGGCTCGAAGCTCGAGCTGCGTGAGATCGATCGTCTGGCGGTCGCAGGCCAGAGTGCGCCGCAAGCGATCTTTGAGGTGATGGGCAGGGCAGGCGCGCTGACCGATGCGCAAGAGGGCACGCGAAAGCACTATGCCGAAGGCCTTGCCGCCTATCGCGCGCGCCGCTTCGAGGGCGCACGCGCCGCGTTCAACGCCGCGCTGGAGAGCTGCCCCGGCGACGGTCCTGCTCGCACGATGCTCGCCCGCATCGCAGAGTTCGAGGCCAGCCCGCCGGCGGCCGATTGGGACGCTGCCTGGCGGATGGACAGCAAATAGCCGTCCGTCTCTGAATAATTCATTCTACTCCATAACGATGTTCGCCGTGACCTAAATTGCGGGCTTAGGTTCACTGTCCCTAAGGCGTTTGATGGGGATACGCCGATGACAGAACTTGAGGACAGGCTGGAGCGGTTCGAGACACTCACCGCCGAATGCGAGCTGATTGCCAAGCTCGCTACCGACAGCACCAAGCGCGAATTCTACCTGAAGCTCGGGGAGCAGTATCGCCAGCTCGCGGTGGACATGCGCCACGTGATCGCGACCAAGGCCGCCGCCTGAGGCGGCCCAGGGGGTTCAGTTGGAGCGAGGCACGATGCGGAGCATTCGTCTCATGACGAGCCGGTGCCCGGTCGCAATCCGTTTTTAACAATTGAGCCGCATCCTGTGTGGGAAGCAGGGAGTCGTGCAGTGCGATTCCCCGCGGTGGGAATGCCTGGGCAAGTTTGCGATGCAATGTTGCCCGCGAACCTAGCTCGTCCGACGGTTGACATCCCATGCGCCTGATTGCGGTCATCCTGTTTGCGCTTCTGACGGCAGCCTGCAACCAGGAGCAGGACGTCACCGGCTCGACCCCGCTTTGTCCGATGCGCAACTACACGTCCTACAATCCCCGCGACATGAACCAGTGTGTTGCCGCCTGCAAGTCGTGCGACCACGGCAACACGGTGACCTGTACCACCTCCTGCACGCTCAAGGGCGCGCGGTGAGGAAGGGGTCGGGCGGGCCTGATTAGCTGCGCGCCGCCTCGCCCCGCAATTCCGGGAAGATGGCTTCATCTTGAAGGATGACATTGGCTGTTCGCTGGTAGTGCGCCGTCAACAGCATTACCGCCAGATCGCAATCGCCGCTCAGCACCGCATCCATGATCGCCGCATGCTCGTCACCGACGTGGCGCGACGGAAAGGCCTTGCTGATCGACAGCCGCCGGTAGCGATAGAGCTGGTCGGCCAGCTGGCCGCAGAACGCGATCAGGGATTGCGAGCCGCATTGGCCGATCAAGGTGCGATGGTAGATGCGATGCAGCTTCTCCCATTCGGGATTGTCTTCGAATTCGGTGGCACTCAACGACCGCGGCACGCGGCTCAGCCGATGGTGTGCCAGGACGAGCTGTTCCTCCCAGCCCGGCGTGGACGCTGCCATGGACTCGCGTAGCGCCAGGGCCTCGACCCAGCAGCGCGTCTTGGTCAGCTCGGCTAGCTCGGTGCGGCTGACATCCTTGACGTAGAAGCCGCGCTGCTCGCGGACCTCGACCAGTCCGTCGGCAGTGAGCCGGTTGAGCGCCTCCCGCAGCGGCGTTTGGCCCGTCTGATAGGCCTCCATCAGAAACCGCATCTGCAGCTTGCGCGACGGGGCGAGGCGTCCGGAAAGCAGGTCCTCGCGCAGCCGGTCATAGACATGGCTCGCCTGCGTCGATGGCGCTGGCAGGGGAGAGGCCGCAGTCAAATCCACCGTTCTAGGCTCCGTTGTTCGCTCAGCAGGCGGTCGTCATCATATACATCCGATGATGATTCATAAAAATGTATAAATTTTTGTTGCGATATCGATTTTGTGTAATAAAAGGGGCGTGCGGGTCGTGAAGGTGCGACCGCGATCAAGAAAGCCACGCCTGGTCTGCCCGGATAGTGGCCTGATGGAGGAGTGCGTTCATGCCCCGGTTTCCGGTGACAGCGCTGCGCAGCGTCGATCTCGGCACGCCGGACCTGGATCGCTCCGTAAGGTTCTATTGCGAGGTCTGGGGCCTTGCGCTCGTCACGCAGGCGGCTGGCATCGTCTACCTGCGCGCGACCGGCAGCGATCATCACGTCGTCGCGCTCTATCAAAGTGAGTTGCCGGAACTCGGCGCGGTGACATTTCGCGTCGCGCACGCGGACGATCTCGATGCCATTGCCGCCAACGCGGTCAAAGAAGGCGCCCGGCTGGTGAGCAGTCCGGCTCCCAGCGCGGCGCCCGATGGCGGCATGGTGATGGCCGTTCGTGCGCCCGAAGGTGGCATCCTGCGCTTCGTTCACGACGATGTCGGTCATGCGCCGGAGCCACGGCAAGGCGATCGGCCCGAGCGGCTTGCGCACGTCAATCTCAACAGCACGGATGTCGATCGCTCCGCCGGTTTCTACGAAAGGGCCCTCGGCTTTCAGCTGACCGACCGTTCGAAGGCGATGGCGTTCGTCCGCTGCAACAGCGATCACCATGCGGTCGTGATCGCCGACGCCAAAGTCAACGGACTGAACCACGTTGCCTTTCTGATGCCGAACCTCGAGGCGGTGATGCGCGGCTCGGGGCGCATGATCGATTCCGGTTTCCCGATCGCCTGGGGCGTCGGTCGCCACGGCCCCGGTGACAACGTGTTCTCCTACTTCATCGACCCCGTGGGGACCGTGATCGAATACACCGCCGAGGTGCTGCAGGTCGACGACAGCTACGTCGTGCGGGGTCCGGATCATTGGGTCTGGCCGCCGGGCCGCACCGATCAATGGGGCATCGCGCCGCCCAAGGCCGAACACGTCAAGGCAGCGCAACTGTCCGTTCGCTACGCCGCGCCCTGAGCGCGATGATCCATCAACCACGCGAAACGAGGTATCGAGGTCAGTGTCCGGTTCGAACCGCGCGAACGAATTTCAGGTCGTTGTGGTGGGCTTCGGCCCGTCAGGGGCCGTTGCCGCGAGCCTGCTCGGCGCGGAGGGCATCCGGACGCTGGCCGTCGACCGGGACCGCGCAGTCTATGACAAGCCGCGCGCGATCGCGCTCGATCACGAGATTCTGCGGCTGTTCGACAATCTCGGCATGGCCGGGCAGCTCGCTCCGCATATTGCGCCGTTCCCGGCGTCGGAACATTTCGGCGCGCGCAGCCAGTTGATCCGCCGCATCGACATGGTGAGCGAGCCTTATCCGCTCGGTTACACCCCGACCATGGTGTTCACGCAACCGCCGGTCGAGGAGATCCTGCGCGCGCATGCGGGATCCTATCCGTCGGTGGTCGTCGAGCTCGGTACCGAGCTCCGCCAGCTCAGCCAGAACCCGAACGGCGTGACGCTTGAGCTTTGCGGCGACCACGGTACGCGCAACGTCACTGCGGACTACGTCGTTGCCTGTGACGGTGCGTCGAGCGCGGTCCGCCGCCAGCTCGGGATCGGCTTTGACGATCTGGTCTTCGACGAGCCCTGGCTGGTGGTCGACCTCAGGGTCGACGGCGTGGGACTTGCGAAGCTGCCGCGCACGGCGGCGCAGTTCTGCGATCCGTCACGGCCGACCACCTATATCGTCGGGCCGGGCTCGCATCGGCGCTTCGAGATCATGCTGCTGCCCGGCGAGGATCCGCGCGCGATGGAGCAGCCCGAGCAGGTCTGGCGGCTGCTGGCGCGCTGGCTCACCCCCGACGATGCGACGCTGTGGCGGGCGGCGAGCTATCGCTTTCATGCCCTCGTCGCCAGCAGATGGCGCGAAAGGCGCGTCTTCCTTGCAGGAGATGCCGCCCACCAGCAGCCGCCGTTCATCGGTCAGGGGATGTGCCAGGGCGTTCGTGATGTCGCCAATCTGGTCTGGAAGCTCGCGCGCGTCTTGCGTGGAAATTCCGGCGAGGCGCTGCTCGATACCTATCAGGACGAGCGCAGTGCCCATGTCCGCGAGCTGACGAGCCGCATCAAGGCGATCGGCCACGTCATCTGCGAGCGCGATCCGGAAGCCGCCGCAGCGCGTGATGATCGCATCCTCGCCGAAGGCGGCGGCGTGCCGCGTACCATCACCCGGCAGGAGATCGTGCCGCCGCTCAGTTGCGGCCTGCGCGCCGACGTGCCGCATGCCGCCAATGGCGTGTTGTTTCCCCAGCCATGGGTGTCGACCGCGGACGGCCGGCAATTGCTCGACACGGTCTGCGGTGCCGGGTGGCGGCTTGTGCTGCGTGGCGACAGCGCGTTGGCGCGGTCGCGCGCGGTCGCGGCACGCGCGGCGGAAATCGGCATGCGCCTGATCGCCATCGCGAAAGCCGACCACGATCGGGGGCCGGGCGTTCTGCGGGAAGAAAGCGGCGTCGTGACGGACTGGTTCGCACGGCACGCCTGCGCGGCCGCGATCGTGCGCCCCGATCATTACGTCTACGGCGTTGCGACAGACGAAGCGGCACTAGCGGCGATGCTGTCAGGTCTCGCGGCGCGACTTCAATGAATAAATCAACGATAAGATTCAACAGGGGGAAATGATGCCATCATCGGCGAGCTTGACGACGGTGCCCGCGCGTGCCTACGCGGTTCTCATCATGCTGTTTCTGTTTCAGACGATCAATTTCTTCGACAAGCTGGTCTTCGGTCTCTCCGCGGTGCCGTTGATGAAGGAGCTGTCGCTCAGCCCGAAGGAGTTCGGCCTTATCGGCAGCAGCTTCTTTCTCCTGTTCTCGCTCTCGGGCATGGCCGTCGGGCTGTTCGCCGTCGGCCGCTATCCCGTGAAGTGGATATTGATGCTGCTGGCCGCCATCTGGTCGGCGACGCAGCTTCCGGTGTTCTTCTCGAGCTCTGTCATGGTGCTGGTCGTGTGCCGGATTCTTCTCGGCGCAGGCGAGGGGCCGGGCCTGCCGACGGCGTTGCACGCCTGCTACAACTGGTTTCCCGCCGACAAGCGCAGCGTTCCGAGCGCCATAGTCTTGCAGGGGATCAGCGTTGGACTTTTGGCCGGCGGCCCGCTGCTGACCTATGTGATCGTCAATCACGGCTGGCGCACCGGCTTTCTGGTCTGCGGCCTGCTCGGCATCGCCTGGATCATCGCCTGGAGCGTGATCGGCGGGGAGGGACCTTACGCAGCGGCGAACGCCGGTCACGATGCGCCTGCCGCTGCGCCGAATGTGCCGACACGGCTCCTGTGGTGCGATCCGACGGTGATCGGCGTCATCATCATGTCGACCATGTCGTACTGGATCGTCGGCATCTCCGCGACATGGCTGCCGCCGTTCCTGCAGCTCGGGCTCGGCTACAAGCCGACCGATGTCGGCTGGATCATTTCGGCCATTTACATGTTCCAGTCGCCGCTGCTGCTCAGCGGCTCCTGGATCACGCAAGTGCTTCAGCGTCGCGGCTGGAGCTTGCGCGCCTGCCTCGGCAACGCATCGGGATTGGCGCTGCTGATCGCGGGCTCGGCGCTGCTGCTCAGCATCGTGACCTCGGGCGCGCTTCAGCTCGTCTGCGTGGCGATCGCCTTCGCTGCGCCCAGCCTGACCACGATCTTTGGGCCGGTGGCGCTTGGTGCCGTGGCGCCGGCGGCCCAGCGCGGCCGGCTGATCGTCGTGATCTACTCGGGCAATGCGGCATCCGCACTGTTCTCGAACGCGCTGACCGGATGGATCGTCGGTGAGGCGGGCAGCAACAGCGCTCTCGGCTACGCCCACGCCATGACGTTCACCGCCGGGATTCTCATCGTCGGCGCGGTGGCCGCATTTGCACTCATCTTCCCGGAGCGGACCATCGCGCGTTTTGCGAAGACCTCTTCGCGGCCATCTTCAGCTACTGCTCTTCCTGCCACGTCGACCTGATCGGCCTATCTCAAGGACACCAAATGAAATTCGCAAGCTTTGAAATCGACAACGTCGCCTCGTGGGGCCTGGTGGAGGGCGACAGCGTGGCCGATCTCGGGAGTCGCTACCCCGACCTGAAATCGGCAATCGCGGCCGGCAGCCTGGCCGAGGCGGCCAAATCAGCCGCCGGCGCCAAGCGTCATCCGCTGGCAAAGATCAAATTCCTGCCTGTCATCCCAAACCCCGACAAGATTCTCTGCATCGGCCTGAACTACGAGAATCATCGCAAGGAGACCGGCCGCACCGAGGTCGAGAACCCCACTGTGTTTGGCCGCTTCGCCAACAGCCAGACCGGCCATCTCACCAACATCATCCGCCCGAAGGTGTCGACTCAGCTCGACTTCGAGGGCGAGCTCG
Source organism: Bradyrhizobium sp. T-1 (assembly GCF_053592855.1). Classification (NCBI taxonomy): domain Bacteria; kingdom Pseudomonadati; phylum Pseudomonadota; class Alphaproteobacteria; order Hyphomicrobiales; family Nitrobacteraceae; genus Bradyrhizobium; species Bradyrhizobium sp. T-1. The sequence continues at coordinate 4,026,946 of NZ_CM132115.1, forward strand.
CCGTCGTCATCGGCAAGCCCGGCCGCTACATTCAGAAGAGCGAGGCGTGGGGCCATGTTGCCGGCTATGCTTGCTACAACGAAGGCAGCGTGCGCGACTATCAGCGCCATACCCACCAGTTCACTCCAGGCAAGAACTTTCCGGCGACCGGCGGCTTCGGCCCCTTTCTGGTGACGCCGGACGAGGTCGGCGACGTCGGTCCGCTGCGCTTGCAGACCCGGCTCAACGGCGAAGTGGTGCAGGACACCACCATCGATCAGATGATCTTCGATATCCCGCGCCAGATCGAATATTGCTCGCAGTTCACTCGGCTCGAGCCCGGCGACGTCATCGCCACCGGCACGCCGGGTGGCGTTGGCTCCAGGCGCACCCCGCCGCTCTGGATGAAGGCTGGTGATGTCGTCGAAGTCGAGATCGACAAGGTTGGCTGCCTGCGCAACGGAATTGCCGACGAAGCCTGAGCTCGCGCACGACACGTTGGCCTGCACATCGCGGCAACGGTCTGGCGTTGGTGATGCGCGACGGAACACTGGCGCGGATGCGGCCGCCATCGGGAACAGCGCGCGCTGAACCCGCTTGGCGGTGCCGGGGCACCGGAACGATTCACATGGGTTAATCATTAGAGGAGGGCGGCAGGACGCGGAGTCCTATGGAATGGGTATGCTCGATCCCGGTCGATTTCTGGTGTCTTGCTCGCATTGCGAGGCATGGCCGATGGCCGCCAATGTCAAGCGCTCGAGCTGGTCGGCATCGCCGCACGAAGTTCGCTTCGTTTGCCCGCGCTGCCGCCGCGAAGAGACCGCCATCATCTCCGCCTCCGGCGAGCTGACGCCGATCAAGCGCATCGATGTCCCGCCGCGCGACGTCAAAGCGGCTTGGGCCCAGGCCCAGCAGCGGGCAAGAGGGCGGGCATAGCCCGCCCGTCTCAATAACAATAAGAGGGCGGGCATAGCCCGATCGTGTTTTGGAACCCGGCCACCTGTCTGACGTTTCCGCTTCGGCTCCACCGCATCGAGGCTGGCCGCATGATCAGCGAGCATTTCGACACCCGCACACGGATCAACATGAAGCTGGCGCTGGACCGGGTCTGCCGCCATCGCCCCAGTGGCGAGGACCATGGTTTCCGAAGGTTGGTCGCCGAAAACATCATCCGCTGCGCGCTGACCGGCCGCACTGGCATCGGTCAGCTCGTCGATGCCGGCGAACGGGCAACGATCAGGACGCATGCGGCGCGGGAGCCAGTCTGATTGAGCCGGCGCAAGCTTCGGTGCGATGGTTCGACGCTCATTCCACCGGCCGATTGACTCGCCGCGCAGGCGGCCCCTAAATTGATCGGCGACGGTTCTCTTCACGGAGATCAAAAGGGAACGTTGTGCGGGATGTCCTGACGCCAGGATCTTCCTCAAGCAGCGGCTGCCCCCGCAACTGTAAGCGGCGAATCTTTCGTCATATGCCACTGGGAATCTCGGTCCCGGGAAGGCGACGGAGAGGTCACGACCCGCGAGCCAGGAGACCTGCCGTCAGCCGTGGTCACACGCGAAGATGTCGGTCGGGGAGTACAGACATTAGCTTCACCGGAGCAAGCGAGCGCTCTGCCGTGAAACCTCGTTCGCTGTGACGTGCCACTGACGTCATACCGAGGTTACAAGAGTGTCCTGTATTGTCTCTGCCGCCAGGCGCTTTGGCGCCGGCCTACTCACGTCCGTTTCCCTGTATTTGCTAGATCTTTCCGTCGCCCAGGCGCAGCAGTCCGCGTCGCCCAACTTGCTGCCACCGGTTGAGGTTGCGCCAACTGAGTCCGCGGCCAAGCCGCAGGTTCCCCGGCGTTCGACCGGCAAGCGCGAGCGCCAGCACATCGTTCGCGCGCCAAGGCCGGAGCCGCTGGCATCGCCGCCTGTGCCGGGGGTGTCCGCCGCCAATCTGTTTCCGACAGTCGTCGTCAGTCCAACAGGCGTCGTTACGCCGGCGAATCTGGTTGCGAACTCGGTGACAGTCCTGACCGCGCGCGACATGGAGCGCGATCAGCGCGGGACCGCGTCCGATGCGCTCAGCGCCGTTCCCGGGCTCAATCTGGTCCAGACCGGCGGACCGGGCGGACAGGCCTCGATCTTCATGCGTGGAACGAACTCGAACCATACCAAGGTCCTGATCGACGGCATCGACGTCAGCGATCCCAGTAGTCCGAACCGGTCGTTCGATCTCGGCAAGCTGCTCACCTCCGACCTGCAGCAGATCGAAGTGCTGCGCGGTCCGCAAAGCGGTCTCTACGGCGCAGACGCGCTTGGCGGGGTGATCTCCATGGTGACGAAGAAGGGCGATGGTCCCGCCCGGGTGACCGGGTCAATTGAAGGCGGCTCGTTCGGTACGTTCAATCAGACGACCGGGCTGAGCGGCTCGCAGGACCATTTCAACTACGCGTTCAACGTTGCGCATTTCCACGCCAACGATGTGCCGGTGACGCCGGTCGAACTGCTGCCGCCGGGTCAGAAGGCGATCGGAAACTATCACGACAACATGACCTATTCGACCAAGCTTGGCGCCGATGTCAGCGAAAACCTGGCGCTCAACGGCGTCGCACGTTACACCGACGCTACGTTGCGCTTTACCGGCGACACGTTTGATCCCGTGACCTTCGCGAGCTTCCCCGCGGCTGCGCAAAGCACGCAGACGGTGCACCAGCTCTTCACACGGGGAGAGGCCGTCTGGTCTGCGCTCGACAACCGGATGAAGAGCTATTTCGGCGTCAACCATACCAATCACTGGAATTACAACATCTCCCCCGGCGATGCGATGCCGACCATCACCACCGGCGATCGCATCAAATACGATTGGCGCACCACGACCGAGCTTGCGCGCAACAACAATTTCATCATCGGCGCGGAGCACGAGACCGAAACTCTGCAAACCGCGACGGTCTCCGCGCAGAACGTCAACAAGGCCGGATATATGGAACTGCAATCCCAGCTGCGGGACCGTGTTTTCTTCACGGCCAACGTCCGGCAGGACGACAACGAGCGGTTTGGCGGGCATCCGACCTTTCGCCTGGCCTCCGCGGTCATCGTCCCGGTCGCGGACACGAAATTCAAGGAAAGCTACGGCACGGGATTCAAGGCGCCGACCCTCAACCAGCTCTTTGTCAGCTTTCCTGCGTTCTTCTTCTTTGCCAATCCAAACCTCAAGCCGGAAGAGAGCGTTGGTTATGACGCCGGCTTCGAGCAGCCTTTGTTCAACGACCGCGTTCGCTTCGGCTCGACCTACTTCCGCAACAACATCACGGACCTGATCCAGAGCATGTCCGATGCCGTGACGTTCACCAGCACCAATGTGAATATCGGTAAGGCGATCACGGAGGGCACCGAAAGCTTTGTCGCGGCTGCGATCACCGATCGCTTGCGCGTTCGCGCCGATTACACGTTCACCCGCGCCGTCGATGCGACGGCGGGACTGGAGCTCCTGAGGCGTCCGAAAGAGAGGTGGAGCGCAAACGTCATCTGGGATCCGATTGATACACTGACGCTGTCGGCAACCGTGTTGCACGTCGGAAGCTTCGTTGACGGGAGTCGCGACTTCAGCATTCCGCGTCTGCTGGCCCCGGCTTACACGGTTGCCAACGTGGCGGCGGAATATCTGGTCACCGATCAGCTCAAGGTGTTCGGCCGGGTCGATAACCTGGCCAACGCGCATTATCAAAATCCGACAGGATTTCTGCAGCCGGGCCTGGCTGTCTACGGCGGCATCCGCCTGGCCAACCACGATGTTAGGTAGCGGGGGAGAGAAAGCCCCAGGCATGGCTGCCGAGCTCCGGCGAAACGTGTTACAAATCCTGCAAGGAAATCGCTCCATGACTGTCGCTGTCCTGCCGCGCTACGCCGACCGTTTCCGGCTTCATCCGGTCGAGCGGCGTTATGCGTCGATGTTCTGCTTTGCGCTGTTCGCCGCGACGCCCGTCTGGCTGGTCGGCCTTGTCGCCGCTTGCGAAATCGCCCGTCCGTTCGGGCGGGGACGGGCGACTGCTTGAGCAGCGAAGTCCATTGGCGGGACGACATCGCGTCGCTGGTGTTTCCCGTCGCCGGCCACGGCGCGATCTGCGCGGTGCACCGGGGCGCGTTCCGGACGCTGCTCGGCGCCGAGCCCACGCCGGAGGCCTGCCTCGGCTATTTTCGGCGGCTTGAGGCCGTCTTTCGGGCCGCCGCCGGCGCCAAGATCGCCCGCCGGGGCATTTTGCCTGGGACAAGCCTGCATCTTACCAGTCGCGACATTGCCCGGAAGCTGCTAGAAGACGGCCAAATCGCCAATGGAGAATAGAACATGAGCCAGTCCCAGCTCGCGGACGCCCAAGTCTCGGCCCAGATCTCGGCTCAGGCCACGCTTCCGGTCGCCGCCGGGCAGGTAGGACGGCTGTCGCAGGCCGTGATGGCGATGGTGCTCGGCGTGTTCGTGGTCGGCATGGTCGGCTTCTCGCATATCGACGTCGTCCACAACGCGGCCCACGACGTGCGCCACTCGAACGCGTTCCCCTGCCACTGACCGGGGTGGCATGAGCACATTCCGCTCGATCGTCTTCGCCTCGGTCATTGCCGGTTTCATCGTCGGTCTCGTCGTCACGGTCGTCCAGCAGTTCGGCACCGTTCCCCTGATCCTGAAGGCGGAAGTCTTCGAGAAGGCGGCGGAAACGCACCAACACGACGCTGCGGCAGTCCCGCAGCCGGCGGCTGCCGGTCACGACCATGCGGCTCACGATCATGGCGACCATGAGCATGGCGCCGGCGATCACGACCATGGCGCCGGGGCCTGGGAGCCGCGCGACGGGTTTGAGCGCAACGCCTATACCGCTGCCGCCAACATCCTGACCGCGATCGGCTTTGCTCTGCTGCTGGCCGGCTTCTTCGCCGTGCGTTGCGGCACGACCGGGATGAGCGTCTCCTGGCACGAAGGCCTGCTGTGGGGATTGGCGGGCTTCGCCGTCTTCACCCTGGCGCCCGGCCTCGGCCTGCCGCCGGAGCTGCCCGGCGTGCCTGCCGCGCCGCTGCTGTCGCGCCAGATCTGGTGGCTGGCCGCCGTGCTGGCGACAGCCGGAGGGCTTGCCATGATCGCCTTCCGCCGTTCGGTGCCGGCGGCGATTGCCGGCGTGATCCTGCTGACGTTGCCGCATCTGATCGGCGCGCCGGAGCTCGCCAATGTCGAGACCAACGTGCCGTCGTCGCTGACGCATCAGTTCGTCACGGCGGTGACGATGACGAGCCTGGTGTTCTGGACCTTGCTCGGCGGTTTGACGAGTGCAGTGTTCGCGCGCATCGATCGCGGCGCCAACCTGCGCGCCTAAAGCCTGCGCCATCGCCGCACCGCGACCGCCGTCCAGACCGTCTCGACAAGCCCGAACGGCCAGGCGCCCTGGAGAAAGCCGTAAGCGGCGCTGAACGCGCACGCGCCCGCGAAGGCCAGCACGTAATGCGGCCCGCGCGGCTCGAGCGCGTAAAACAGCAGCATCGCGCCGACCGAAAGCAGGCCGAAGATGGTCAGCCCGTCCATCAGCCGGCCTGCGGCTTCGGCTTCTTGGCAGCGCCGAGTGCGTGGAAAATGGCGGGCTCCATCACCGGCCACAGCGCGGCCGTCGCGGTCAGCACTGTTGCTGCGCACATCGCCACCAGCACCGATGTGCGGATTTTCAAGCCCGTCCTCCGTGACCGCCACACGATCCAGCCCCACGCGCCGAGCACGACGGCGATGGACAGCCTCGTCATCAGCCCGTGCGCATGGTCGAGCGCGGCGATCAGGCCTCCTGCGCTGGCGAGCACCACGGCGGGCAAGGTGAAGGGCAGCACACAGCACGCCGTGCAGGCTGCAGCGACAACGGCGGTTGCGACCGCCGTGCCTGCGGCTTTGCGGCCGGCGGGCTCGGCCTTCGCCGCGCAGCCGCATCCCGGCGACGTCTCGGAGGGGAGGTTGCAGGACGGTCCAATAACGCTCATGTGATTCTCCTCATGCTTGTGCGTCTCGGACCCGATCGCTACGCCCTCAAGCCACTTGAGGTTCAAGCGAAAAGTGAGCGCTTCCATGAGAATTGGCGTCCTCGCCAAAGCGGCCGGCGTCTCCGTCCCCACCATCCGCTATTACGAGAGCATCGGTCTGCTCTCGGCACCGGCCCGCCAGGGCGGCCAGCGCGTCTATGGCAGCGAATACGTCAAGGCGCTCAGCCTGATCAGGCACTGCCGCGATCTCGGCTTCTCGCTCGACGAGATCAGCGACATCCTCGCATCCGTGCAGCGGCGCTCGCCCTGCAGCGACACGAAGTCGTTTGCGGAGCAGCACCTCCGTTCGATCAGGAGGAAGATCGCCGAGTTGCGTTCGTTGGAAGCGACGGTGGCCGCTCTCGTCAGCGGCTGCGAGACGACATGCTGCGGCAGCACCGCGCCGGACTGCGTGATCCTGCAGCCCGGCCAAGCGTGTTGCCGTTGAACGCGGCCCGCTTGCTTCGCAGCAACTACGGCCTCGCACCCACCAGTCGCTCGCGCACCGTCCTTGCGATCGCCGCCGGCGCCTCGTCGGGAATCGCGAAGCACGAGCTCGCGTTGATCTCGCAGAGAACGTAGGTGTCGGCGCCATCAGCATCGCGCGGCCCATAGAGTAAGTCCGCGTCCCAGATCACCGGCAGCGACGCCTCATCGATAGCCAGCAGCTTCATCATCTGCGGCGTCCATTCGTCCTCCATCAGCCGCCGCAGCGTCTGGAATTGAGGCGCATCGGGGCCGTGCATGATCCGTGGGCCCGGTTGCGCCTCGGGCGCATCCGGCCCTTCAGGCGGCGGCGGGATCAGGGCCTTGATCAATTGATGGCCGAAGCCCGCGACTTTGGCGCCGCTCATATAGCAGCGGATCATGCCGTCGGGCAGGCGAGGTTGAAATGGCTGGTCGATGATGCAGCCGCCCCAGCCGAAATACGGTTCGCATCGCGCAATGAAGGCATCGAGCGGCATGTCTTCCGGAAGGCTGCCGCGCAGCGCATGGAGCACGCGAACCGTGGTGGGTGCGTTCGGCAGCACCTCGACCTTCCAGATGCCTTGGCCGCCATTGCCGCGATTCTGCTTGAGCACGCGCGGGCCGTCGCCCCGCAGGCGCTGCGGAAATTGCGCTGCGAAAGCGGATGCGCTGTCATAGCGATGAGTGTCGGCGCCCCAACCGAGACGGCGCGTCCGGTACAGCACCTCCTTGACGCCCATCTTCAGGATGACGTCAGGATGCGCGCTGACCCATGGGCCGCGCGCCGCGACCTCGCGCAGCAGGGCATCAAGCCCCGCGCGCGTCTTGCCCTGATGGATCGGATCGACCCAGACGAGCACGCCGTCGACCGCAAGCAATTGCTCGCGGACCGCTTCAGTGAAGCTTTCATCGTAGATCGCCGGCTGTGCGGCGATGCCGGCGGCGGCGAGGGCTTCGAAGACGCGAACGAAGCGGCTGTTTTGTGCGGTGGCGTCGCGGCGCGCGGCTGCGTCGCCCCGCGAAACAATGGTTACGGAATATCGGTGAGAGGATTGGGTGTCCATGCGCAAGCTCCACGAATTGCGTGCTGCGCAGACTTGGACCGAGGTCTCACGGGGAGTCTGCCTCGTCCCCACCCGGGCATTCTATGCGCGATCGTCCGGAAACCGCAAGACGCGACCGCTTGGCTTTCGCGGCCGGGGGCGCAATCGATTTCGTTCCATTGGACCTTCGAAATCTTTTCGCGGGCCCACTGATTGACAGCTGGGACCGCCGGGCCTCTAGTCGGGACATCGGGGATATGCGGTCTCCCCGCGAGGCGACATGCCCAAGCATCGCGTCCTGATCATCAAGGGCGCAGCATGTCCATTTCACAGACCGAGAGTTCATTCGACAGATTGGCTCATTCGTCTCGCACGGCATACGCCGGCGCGCGCGGTTCGGATGCCTGCCAGAAAAGATTCGACCTGGGGCGGGACACCAGGAGAAGGACCATGCGACTACGAACACTCTGTCACGCAGTTCTCTTGCTGGCCGCCGTCTTGGGCCCAGCCTCGCCCGCCGCGCAATTCGTCTCGCCGGCCCGGGCGGAAGATGTCAATTGGCAGGCGATCGACCAAGCGCTCGGCCGCAAGGCCGCCGTCTCGGATGATGTCCACCGCTACGGATTTCCTCGCAGCGATCTCTCCGTGACCTTGGACGGGGTCGCGATCAAGCCGGCGCTGGCCCTTGGCGGCTGGGTGGCGTTCAAGCCGGTCCATGGTGGCGCCATGGTGATGGGCGACCTTGTGCTGCTCGAGACCGAGATCAATCCCGTGATGGCGAAGATGATCGCGAGCGGCCTCGAGGTCACCGCCGTGCATAATCATCTGCTGCGTGCAAGCCCGGCGACGTTCTACATGCATGTCGCCGGACACGGCGACCCCGTCAAGCTCGCCTCTGCGATCCGCGATGCACTCGCCGAAAGCAAGACGCCGCTGACAATTGCCGCGCCCGCCAATCCGCCGCCCGCGGTCGATCTCGACACCGCCAAGCTCGAGCAGATCATCGGCGTGAAGGGACAGGCCAATGGCGGCGTCTACCAATTCAACGTCAAGCGCCGCGATCCGATCACACAGGAGGGCATGGCGCTCACGCCGGTCGGGGCGATGGGCGTTGCGATCGGCATCAACTTCCAGCCAACCGGCAACGGCAAGGCTGCCATCACCGGCGACTTCGTTCTATCGGGTGACGAGGTGAACCCGGTGATTGCGGCGCTGCTGACGAATGGCATCGAGGTGACCGCCCTGCACAGCCACATGCTGGACGAGCAGCCGCGGCTGTTCTTCATGCACTTCTGGGCCAATGATGATGCAATCAAGCTCGCCAAGGGCCTGCGGGCCGCGCTCGACAAGACCGCGAGCGCGAAAGGCTGACCGAGGAAGTAGATGTTGCCGCCCCGCAGCCTGTCACGAGATCAGCGCGTGCAGGCCGGTCCAGCCGGTGTAGAGCCCGACGAAGACGATCAAGGCCGCCGAGACGTAGGGTGCGCGGTGGGCGTAGCGGCTGAAGCCATCCCAGTGACGTTCGACCTGCTGCAGGCTGAGCGCCGCCAGAACGCCGGCCGACACCATGGTGATCGCAAGCCCGATGCCGAAGGACAGCACGAGGACAAAGCCGAGGCTGAACTGCTTCAGCTGAATGCAAAGCAGCAGCACGGTGATGGCGGCGGGGCAGGGGATCAGTCCGCCGGAAAGACCGAACAGGACGATCTGCGCGGTCGTCACGTTGCGTCCCGCAAAGCGCTTGCGGATGTCGGCGGCGTGGGCGCGGGCGTGAGCGTCGTCCTCGTCGCCGAGATCGATGTGGTCGTGATCATGCTCTTCAAAGAGAAGCTCGGTCGCGTCGCCGGCAAGAGCGACACGCGCCTTGAATGCATGCGGTTCGGGAATTTCCTCGACGCTTTCGAGATATCCATGCCGCGCGGCGAACGCGAAGGTCTGCTCCGAGCCGTCCTCGCGGATCGTGGTCACCTTGACCTCGTCGCTGGCGGGAAGCGCGCCGCTCTCGCTGCGAATGCGCCAGCGCGGGGGCACGCCGTCCTCGAACACCTCCAGCAACAGCGGCAGGCCGGCAAGCGAGATGGCTTGCGGCTCGTCGTGGTGGTGGTGCTCGTGCCCGTGGTTCTGATCCCGCCAGGTGCGCCAGACCATCCAGCCGGCGATGCCGACGATGATGATTGCGGATGCCAGTTGCAGATAGGCCTCGCTGCGTTCCCCGGACAATTCCCGGCCGAAATACAGCCCCGCGAGGGCAACCGCCCAGACGATCGCGGTATGGGAGATGGTCGCCGACAGGCCGAGCAGCACGGCCTGAAGCACCGTTCCCCTGACGGCGATGATGAACGCGGCCATCATCGTCTTGGAATGCCCGGGCTCGAGACCATGCAGCGCGCCGAGCAGGATCGCGCTGGGCACGAACAGCCATGCATGCGCGCTGCTCTGCTGGAGCAGATGAGACAGGTCGGTCATTGCGTTCACTTCAAATAGGTTCGGACGACGTCGATGAGGTCGGCGGCGCCCTTGGCTTTCTCCGGATCCTTTTCGTGCGCGGGATCCACGACGTGATGGCGGATGTGGTCCTCCAGCAACTCGGTGGTGAGACCGCTGATCGCGCCCTTCACCGACGCCACCAGCATCAGCACATCGGCGCAGCCGATCTCCGACTCCAGCGCACGCTCGACCGCCTCGAGCTGCCCCTTGATGCGACGGACCCGGCCAATGAGCTTCGACTTGTGCTTGATCGTGTGCGACATGAAAGTAAGATAGGGGGGTACCCTATATGAGTCAATGCACGCATGCTGCAACGCAATCAGCGCTGCCGGTACGGGGAGACGGGTCCTCGGTTCAACTTTGTCCGCCGCTTCGGGCTCGAGAAGGACTATTGTTGAGCCGGCCATCATCAGTGGGAGGAGCCCAATATGTTGATGCGCACACTCATTCTCGGAGTTTCCCTTCTGCTCGCGAGCGCATTGCCGGCAGATTCAAGAGCAAGCTCCCCATCCAAGGATGATCCCTGGAATCCCGAGCATATCGGCACGCTGCCTCCTGAAATCCGCCAGTACATCGCAAGCATGTGCAAGGGACCGGCCAGCGCCCAGCACGACTTCGCAACCTATTCTCCGGTCGAGAAGCGCTGGCGCATCAACATCGAATATCTGAGGTGTGAGGGGCTCACTGAGGTTCGCCGCGGACACCAATGCATTGACGTCGACTTCGTCGAGGTCGGCACGCATTTCCGTCTCGCGAGCAGGCAATATCGCGATTGCGGTTTCTAAAGATCACAATTCACTTGCTCCGTCGGACAGGTCAGCCCCCGACCTTTCCTGTGTCATCTCAGACGAGAGAGTGGAGAGATCGAGGAAAGCTCGAGCGAGTTGCGCCGCGAGGATGCGAAGGAGTGTGTATCCATACGCTCGCTGTCATCGTCCGGCTTGACCGGACGATCCAGTATTCCAGCGACGGTTGTGATTGAGCCGAGAGGCCGCGGGCGTACCGGATTCCCCGCCTTCGCGGGGAATGACAACGTCGGCTGGAGGATGAGTCCGTGCCCTCACACTCAATCATTGCCGGCGCCTTGCCCGCCGAAGCCTCAGGATGATGGAGGAGCAGTTTGATCGACTCACGCGGGTGTCTGTCCATCATCGCGCAGGAATCTGGGCGCGCGTCTGGTATGATGAAATCAGAGATTGTGCGTTGTCACATTCGCGAGGGTATTACAGTAAGCAATCCCGTGTCTTCCCGGTAACGATTGTGCTGTCTGCGCAACATTCCTGTGCGATTTAACCCTTATCGCAGCCCGTTCGCATCAACGCCGCTTTTTGGCCACACCCGAACATGAATAAAATCGCTCTAATGTTTTCAGGGGCTGGGCTGGTCCCTTGCAGGCGGCGGGAAATTCCAAGGCCGATTCAAATCTTGGGTCTGATGTTCCGGGTCTGACAAGGGTTAGCCAAGGAAACTGGTCGCGATGAACGCGAAGACCAACATCAAGCACAGGCTGCCGAGCCGTCACGTGACGGAAGGTCCTGCGCGCGCGCCCCATCGCTCCTATTTCTACGCCATGGGTCTGACCACCGAGCAGATCCACCAACCCTTCGTCGGCGTCGCCTCGTGCTGGAACGAGGCCGCGCCCTGCAACATCGCCTTGATGCGCCAGGCGCAGGCGGTGAAGAAGGGCGTCGCGTCCGCCGGCGGCACGCCGCGCGAATTCTGCACGATCACCGTCACTGACGGCATCGCCATGGGCCATGACGGCATGCGCTCCTCGCTGCCGTCGCGGGAATGCATCGCCGACTCCGTCGAGTTGACCGTGCGCGGCCACGCCTATGACGCTCTCGTCGGGCTCGCCGGTTGCGACAAGTCGCTGCCGGGGATGATGATGGCGATGATCCGCCTCAACGTGCCCTCGATCTTCATCTATGGCGGCTCGATCCTGCCCGGCAATTTCCGCGGCCAGCAGGTCACCGTGCAGGACATGTTCGAGGCGGTCGGCAAGCACTCGGTCGGCGCCATGTCGGACGAGGACCTCGACGAGATCGAGCGTGTGGCGTGCCCCTCGGCGGGCGCCTGCGGCGCGCAGTTCACGGCGAACACCATGGCGACCGTGTCGGAAGCCATCGGCCTCGCGCTGCCTTACTCGGCCGGTGCTCCGGCACCCTATGAAATCCGCGACGCCTTCTGCATGACCGCGGGCGAGAAAGTGATGGAGCTGATCGCGTCCAACATCCGCCCCCGCGACATCGTCACCCGCAAGGCGCTGGAGAACGCAGCTGCCGTCGTTGCGGCCTCGGGCGGTTCTACCAATGCTGCGCTGCACCTGCCGGCGATCGCGCACGAGGCCGGTATCAAGTTCGACCTGTTCGACGTGGCAGAAATCTTCAAAAAGACACCATATGTCGCGGATTTGAAGCCGGGCGGCCGTTATGTCGCCAAAGACATGTTTGAAGTAGGTGGCATACCGCTTCTGATGAAGACGCTGCTCGACAACGGATTTCTCCACGGTGACTGCATTACGGTCACCGGTCGAACGATCGCCGAGAACCTCAAAAGCGTGAAATGGAATCCGCACCAGGACGTGGTGCACCCGGCAGACAAGCCCATCACCGTCACGGGCGGTGTGGTTGGTTTGAAGGGCAATTTGGCGCCAGAAGGTGCGATCGTGAAAGTCGCTGGAATGTCCAACCTCAAGTTTACCGGTCCGGCCAGGTGCTTCGACCGTGAGGAGGATGCTTTCGAGGCGGTCCAGAAGCGCACCTACCGGGAAGGCGAAGTCATCGTGATCCGCTACGAGGGCCCCAAGGGCGGCCCCGGCATGCGGGAAATGCTCCAGACCACCGCAGCGCTGACCGGGCAGGGCATGGGCGGCAAGATCGCGCTCATCACCGATGGTCGCTTCTCGGGCGCCACCCGCGGCTTCTGCATCGGCCATGTCGGGCCTGAGGCGGCAGTCGGCGGCCCGATCGGGCTGCTCGAGGACGGCGACATCATCGAGATCGACGCCGACATCGGCACTCTTAACGTAAAATTGAGTGACGCTGAGCTCGCTCAGCGCAAGACCAAATGGAGCGCTCGCGCGACTAACCACACGTCGGGTGCGCTCTGGAAATATGCCCAGCAGGTTGGACCAGCGGTCGGGGGGGCAGTGACCCATCCGGGCGGCGCGCACGAGAAACAGTGCTATGCGGACATCTAGGCGTGCCATAGTTGCGTTTGTGTTGGGGGCTACCGCGCTGGCCGCGCCGGCGGTCGCCTTCGATGGCGCACCGGTCAACCAGAAGGATGCGGCCATCCCTGTCGTGACCACCTTGCCCGGGGCGGCGGGTGCGATGCGCAAATCGGTGTCGCCGGTTGCGCCCCAGGAAACCTCGCTTAGCGCCCTCCAATATGCCGCCGAGGGCGGTCACCCCATCGCGCAGTGGAAGCTCGGCCGCATGTACGCCAGTGGCGACGGCGTGGCCCAGGATGACGTGCGCGCTTTCGAATATTTTACCCGGATCGCCAATGCGCATGCCGAGGACAGTCCGTCGGCGCCGCAGGCGCAGGTCGTGGCCAACGCCTTTGTCGCGCTCGGCCGCTATTATCTCAGCGGCATCCCGAACTCGAAGATCAAGCCGGATCCGGACCGGGCGCGGGAGATGTTCTCCTATGCCGCGTCCTATTTCGGCAATGCGGATGCGCAGTATGATCTCGCCCGGCTCTATCTGAAGACGCCGGACGCTTCACGCGAGGATTTCCGCTACGGCGCGCGCTGGCTCGGCCTCGCCGCCCAGAAGGGCCAGCACGAGGCCCAGGCGCTGCTTGGGCAGATGCTGTTCAACGGCGACCGTCTGCCGCGGCAGGCCGCGCGCGGCCTGATGTGGCTGACGCTCGCGCGTGACAGCGCGGGCACGGACGAGACCTGGATCAAGGAAAACTACAACCGCGCCTTCGCCAAGGCCTCCGACGACGACCGCGCCATGTGCCTGCAAATGCTGGAACAGTGGGTGCAGGGCCGCCGCGAGTAACTCGGTCTCGTAGGGTAGGGTAGCGACTACGTTCTCGGTCATTCAAAGCGGAACGGCGCAAGCGTAACCCACCGTTCCGCGAGCGGCGTTACGCCGCCTCCAGATCCAGATCCGCCCACACCGGCACGTGGTCCGACGGCTTTTCCCAGCCCCGCACATAACTGTCGATGCCGACATTGGCGAGCTTGTCGCTGGCCTGTGGCGACAGCAGCAGATGATCGATGCGCAAGCCGTGGTTCTTCTGCCAGGCCCCGGCCTGGTAGTCCCAGAAGGTGTAGAGCCCGCCCTCGTCGGTGACGGCGCGCAAGGCATCGGTCAGGCCGAGGCCGAGCAGGGACTGGAAACTCTCGCGCGTCTCGGCCTTGAACAGGGCGTCCTCGGTCCAGGCCGCGGGGTTGTGGACGTCGCGGGCATGCGGAATGACGTTGAAGTCGCCGGCGAGGATCAGCGGCTCCTCGGTCTTAAGGCGCTCCTTCGAATACTCAAGAAGCCGCGACATCCATTTGAGCTTGTAGGGATATTTCTCGGTCCCGACCGGGTTGCCATTGGGCAGATAGAGGCATGCAATGCGCAGCACGCCGGACTTGAGCGTGACCACGCCCTCGAGGAAGCGGGCGTGGGCGTCCTCGTCGTCGCCGGCCAGCCCCGACTTGGTCTCGTCGAATTTGAGCTTGGAGAGCAGGGCGACGCCGTTGAACGTCTTCTGCCCGTGCGTCACGACGTTGTAGCCCAAAGCCTCGATCTCCAGCCGCGGGAACGCCTCGTCGACGCATTTGATCTCCTGCAGGCAGACGATGTCCGGCTGGCACTCCCTGAGCCAGGTCAGCAGCAGGTCGATCCGCTGCCGGACCGAATTCACGTTCCAGGTGGCTACTCTGATGGGCATTGGTGAGGGCTCCGGGCGGGGGCCATGGTTAGAACAAAATGCAAACGTGCCCGTCAAGGACGCCGCAAAATCTCCCACAAAATTAACCCGGCTTAAGCCGGCGGCAGGTCATTGATCGTCAAAAGGTTCTTCTGATGGGATGGCCGGACAAATCCATGATGCCAACTGAGCCGCGCGACGGTCTGATCGGCGCGTTCCTCTACTGGCTCGGTGGCTTCGAGATCGAGGACGGCCTCACCGCCGATCTCAGCGAGCGCGAGCTGCGCCGGATCCGCGCCAAGCAGATCGACGCTGTAACGAGGACGATCCCGGTGACCATGGCGGTCACCATGCTCAATGTCGGCGTCGTGCTGATCCTGTTCTGGGGCAGCGGCTGGAACGACTTCCTCGCGATCTGGGGCATGACACTTGCCGTCACCGCCTCGCTCGCCGTGCGCGCGTGGAAGCGGTCGCATCGCAATCCGCCGCAGGAGGCTCCTCCGCGCGCGGCGCGCCACATGCTGCGGCAGGCCTTCTTCCTCGCGGCGATCTGGGGCACGCTGCCGCTCGCGCTGTTCAGCCGCGTTGCGCCGACCAGTCAGCTCATCCTGGCCTGCTTGATGGTCGGCATGATGTCGGGCGGTGCCTTCACGCTATCGACGTTCCCCCGTGCCGGCCTCGTTTATCTCGCCACCATGACGGTCGCCTGCGCCGGCGCGCTGCTCTCGTGCGGCGCCGGGCCTTATCTCGTCACGGCGGTATTTCTGACGCTGTTCGCGTTCTTCATGGCGCGCAACATCGTCTCGCAAGGCAATCTGTTCCTCGGCAATCTCAAGGCCCAGCTCGAGCTCGAGCGCCAGACCGAGATCATCTCGCTGCTGCTGAAGGATTTTCAGGACAATGCCAGCGACTGGTTGTGGCAGACCGATGCCGAAGGGCATCTTACCGACGTGCCGCAACGCTTCGCCGACGTCGCGCAGCTGCCGCTTCCGCTGCTGAAGGGATCGCATTTCGCCGATGTGCTCGACATGCTCTGCCCCGAGGACAAGGCGGCCGCCTACAACGTCGTCGGCCTGATGGAGCACGCCGAGCCGCTGCACGAGATGAACCTCAAGGTCGTCGCCGGCGGCGAGGCGCGGCTGTGGTCGTTGACCGCGAAGCCGGCCTATGACCGCGACGGGCAATTTTTAGGCTATTGCGGCTTCGGCCGCGACGTCACCGAACGCTGGCGCGCGGAGAAGGCCGAGGCCGAGAGCCGCGCGAAGTCGGATTTCCTCGCCGTGATGAGCCACGAGATCCGCACCCCCATGAACGGCGTGCTCGGGCTCGCCAGCATGCTGCTCGAGACCAAGCTCGATCCGGAGCAGCGTGAGGCCGTCATCACGATCCGCGAGTCCGGTGACAACCTTCAGCGCATCCTCAACGACATCCTCGATCTCTCCAAGCTGGAGGCCGGACGCTTCCAGTTCGAGGCGATCGACTTTGCGCCGCAGTCGCTGGTCGAGACGGTTGCGACCGTGGTGCGCGCGAGCGCCAAGAGCAAAGGTCTCAGCGTCAAGGTCGAGCTCGATCCGAACCTGCCGCCGACGCTGCGCGGCGACGTCGCGCGCATCCGTCAGGTGTTGCTCAATCTCGCCTCCAACGCGGTGAAGTTCACCGATCAGGGCGAGGTGACGATCAAGGCCATCTGCCAGGCGCGCCGCGATCTGCTCGCGACCGTCGAATGGACGGTGACCGACAGCGGCATCGGCATCGCGCCCGAGAAGCTCGGGCAGTTGTTCTCCGACTTCGCCCAGGCCGATGCCTCGATCAGCCGCCGCTTCGGCGGCACCGGGCTCGGCCTTGCGATCTCCCGGCGCATCATCGAGCAAATGGGCGGCACCATCGCTGTCACCTCGACGCCGGGTGAGGGCTCGACCTTCCGCTTCACGCTGGTGCTGCCGTGGAGCCAGGTGCAGATGTCCGACCAGGACGCCGGCCGGGACGAAGCCGACGATCTCAAGGCGCGTATCGCCGAACTTGATCGGCCGCTGAAGGTGCTCGTCGCGGAGGACGATGCCGTCAACCGCATGGTCGTGAGCAAGATGCTTGGTGCCTTCGACGTCGAGCTCAAGGTCGTCACCGACGGTGTCGAAGCCGTCGCGGCCGTGTCCGAAGGCGATTACGACATCGTGCTGATGGACGTGCGCATGCCTGAGATGGACGGCCTTGCCGCAACCCGGGCGATCCGCGCGGAACGAGGGCGCTTCGACGCCCTGCCGATCGTCGCACTGACCGCCAACGCCTTCCCCGAAGACGTCAAGATCTGCCGCGAGGCCGGCATGTCGGACTTTTTGGCGAAGCCCCTACGGAAGCCCGCGCTGGCCGCGGCCCTGCTGCGTGCGCTGGATGGACACGTAATGACCGAGAATGCGCCGCTACAGCCGGGGCTGATGCCTGATGAGGTGGAGTGGACGGAGGAGGAACGGCAGATCACCGGCGCTTGAAGCTTTTCCATGAAATGTCGGAGGGAGACATTGAGTAAGGAGTTTCAGTTCAGGGCCCCAACGCTTTTCGACGCATCGGCGAAGGTTACTGAAAAAGAGGTGCTGCACGATGCGCCCGCCGCGGCTGAAGCTGGTGCAAGGACCAAAAGCCTTCATGGCGTTCAATAACCTTTCGCTTCTTCGGGCCGAATTTGACCGCACGACGCGCAAGCACAGCCGAACCCATGCGTTGCGCCGCCTGGCGTTGCACTATTGCGCGCAAAGCGCACATTTCCTCGGTCCGCGTCATACCCCGTGGGAGGGCGCGGACGCGCGGCGCGATGCCGAACATCGCCTGCGCCGGCCGATGTCGGAGCCGAACGTCGCCATTGCCCGCGGCGTTGTCTGGGCGTTGTCGCGCATTGACGACGCACGCGTGCCTGATCTGCTCGAGGCCGCAGGCCGTGAATTCTACTTCAAGAGGTCCGGTGACTTCCGCTCCCAGGCGGCGGGCAATGCCGTGCTGTGGTCGCTCGGACAAATCGGAACCCTCGAGGCGGCCTATGCGCTGGCGCGGCTGCGACGCGCCATCCGCGACAAGTCGGTCGCCAAGCTGGTTGACACGGCGCTTGCAGCCGCGGGCGCCAAGGTGGGGCTCGGCCTCGACGACATGCACGATCTGGCGACGCCCGATTACGGCATCGGGCCGGACGGCACGCGCACCGAAATGTTGGGGACGCACGCGGTGATGGAACGATTTTGCAGATGGATGGCGCGGTGCTCCCGCTTCCCGGGCCGGAAGCCAGCGTGCGCATGTGGCATCCGCTGACCGAGCGCATGGGCGCCGTTGCAGCCTGGCGCGAACGGCTGAAAGCCAGCGGAATACGCCAGCCCTTCGCGCAGGCATGGCGTGCGAGCTACGTCGTGACGGATGCCGAGCGCGCGACGCGAACCTATTCCAATCGCTTCGCTGGCCATATCCTGCATCAGCCGGTGCTGATCGCGATCCTTCGCAAGCGCGGCTGGATCGCGGCGAGCCGCGTCGCCGACGACGAAAGGTCGGACGCTAAGCCGAACCGGCTGCTGCTGCCGGCCTTCGGGGTAGCGGCCGAGTTCTGGTTCTCCGGCGTCGGCGCGCCCAGCGTACCGGAGGAATACGGCGCGCCGAATTACGAATATGTGACAACGGACCGGCTCGCCTTCCACGCCCTCGATGCGAAAGGCACCGTCGCGGACGCGCCGCTGCCGCTCGACGAGGTTCCTACCGTGGCGTTCAGCGAGACATTGTGCGATCTGGAGACCGCCATCGACGCGACCTCCATTGCTGCGGACCGTTTCTGGACTGACCGCGGCGCCGGGGCCTCGATGCCGGTTTCCGAACTGCCCAACGCCGGACGCTACCGCGACGACTTCGCGAGCGCTGATCGTGGCGAGGCTCAGGCGCTGCGAAAGGCGTTCCTGGAGACGCTGCTGCCCTCGCTCGCCATTGCCGCGAGTTGCCACATCGCCGGCGACTGGTTGATCGTCGACGGGAAGCGGACGACGTATCGCATTCACCTGGGATCGGGAGCGAGCCTGCTTGCGGACAGCGGCCGCCACCTTTGCATTGTGCCCAAAGGCGGTGAGGACGATTTGGATTTTCTGCCTTCGGAAGGCAACCCGACGCTGTCGCTGATCCTCTCCAAAGCGATGCTGCTCGCTCAGGACGATCGGATCGAAGATCCCACTATTCTCTCCCAACTCGTTGGGTGAGCGTCGGGCGCCGACAAGGCGCCCGAAGGCGTTAACCCATGCGCGAATAGAATATGCGTGTCCGCACCGGTTGGCCGGACGCTGGCAATTCGGATGCACCGTGTTACGTTGCGGCGCCATGCGCTTCCTTGCCCTGCTTCTCATCTTGTTCACGGCCTCCGCCCGCGCCGGCGACGGGGCGCTGATGAGCGCGCACATGATGTTGCCTGTCGTGATCTCCGGCAACAAGGTGTCGCTGGAAAGCTTCGTGGTTCGTCCTGATCGTCCCGGCAAATTTCCTCTGGTCGTGATCACTCACGGCATGCCTAGCGGCTTCGGCGAGGAATTCTTCACTGAACTCCTCAACCGCTCTCCGGTCGGCTATAGCAAGGCCGCCGTCGCCTTCGCGCAGCGAGGATATGCAGTGGTCTCGATCATGCGTCGTGGCTATGGCCGATCCGGGGGAGGGTTCTCCGAGTCTGCGCGGCAGACCTGCGACTATCTTCCGGCCGTGCACGCTGCCAGCGACGATATCATTGCGGCGGTCGCTTCACTGCGTAATGAGCCCTGGGTCGACGCTGAGCATGTCGTTTTGCTCGGTCATTCCGTTGGGGGGCTCACGGTTATGGCCGTCGCCGCAGAGAACATACCGGGGGTCGTTGGCGCCGTGAATTTCGATGGCGGTCGGCACAGCTTCTCCGCACCCAACCAACCCTGCTCACCTGATAATCTGGTCGATACAGTCGCCGCATTGGGGCGCACGGCCCGTGTCCCGGTGCTTTGGCTCTATGCCGAGAACGATCAATTCTACGGTCCCGATTTGGCACGGCGCATGTTCGCGGCCTACAGCGCTGGCGGTGCGCCTGCGCAGTTGCGTCTGCTGCCTCCGTTCGAACCGAACGGCCACAATACCGTCGTGCTCGCGCCGGCAGACACCTGGTTTCCGTCCGTCGATCCCTTTCTTGAAAAATTGGGTCTCCCAACCAAGACTGTCATAGGGGCGCCGTTGTTCGCTGAGCTGCCGATCCCGCCGGGGGCTGTCGCCGCTTGTCAGGACGCGTTCGCGGACTACCTCGCCAATCCCGATGATGCCAAGGCCTTCGCGGTGAGCACGCACGGCCACTGCGGGACTGGATTTGGCCGCACGGCTATCGAGGCGCGCGAGCCTGCTGTGATGAAATGCAAGATCAATTCGCGCGGCGAAGATTGCAGGCTTTACGCGGTCGGACAGAAGCTTGCGGGGGATTGAACCACGGTCCACGCGATCCTTTTGTCTGTGCAAACCCGGGTCGCCAGCTTCTGTTACTGTCGCCTCACGAGCGGATCGAAATCTACAGGGGTGTCGGCTGGCGTTTGCTTGCCGGGAAGATAATCGCGCTTGGATACTGGCACCGCTGAGGGTTTATACGGCAATATTTCGGGCCTCGAAGACGTTCGAGTCATCCGGCCTGCGCTGCTAACCACTCGCTGCGCCTTGCTGTCGATATCACTGGAGCCTGGCTTGCTTTGGCGTAATGCTTTCTTGACGGCGCTTGTTGCGCTCATCGCGTTGAGCTTTTTGCCATCGCTTCGGAGATCGCGGCGTCGCGCAGTTCGGTTCGATCCCGATCGGCCCTATCAGGTCTATACGCGAGATTTTGACGTGGAGATCAAGGCCGACGATTTGGACGCGTTCGTGGCGGGGCTCTCCGATCCTGACCGGCGCTGGGCCGAGCAATTTCCCGAGGTCGATCCTGGACAGCTGTACGACCTCGAAAAGCAACTTGCTACACGGCGTGCGGGCGTGAAGACTGCCCAGGCCCAAGACAACTCCGCTCTTGGTGCCGCTGATACGATCGTGTCACTGCTCATCGATCATTCCGGATCAATGCGCGGGCAACGTATGCTGTTCGCGGCCAGGGCCGCGCTGGTTGCCTCCGACCTGCTCGACGGCCTCGGAGCAAAGCAGGAAGTGCTCGGCTTCACGACCGCGCGCTGGAAGGGCGGTCGGAGCCGGGAGAAATGGCTGAGCGATCGCCAGCCCTCCTATCCCGGGCGACTGAACGACCTGTTGCACATCATCTACTGCAGCGCCGGCGAGAAGCTGAGCGCGCGACACTGTGCCACCATGCTGAGGCGAGACCTCGTCAAGGAGAACATTGATGGCGAAGCCGTCGAATGGGCTGCGTCGCGTTTGCGCCGACGCGAAGAAAGGCAGAAATATTTGATCGTGCTGTCCGACGGTGCGCCAGTCGATGATTCCACATTGCACGCGAATGGTGATGGGTATCTGAGCTACCATTTAAGCCGTGTCATCAGCGAGATAGAGCAAGCCGGCGACATCAGACTTGCGGCGATAGGCATCGGCCACCCGGTCGAGCAATATTACAAGCAAGGCATCACCGTCAGCGCTCCGGAAGAATTGGAGGACACCCTGGTTCAGCTCATCAATCGACTGTTACACCCGTCGCCTTGATGCGTCTGTTCGTGCGGAAGCGGCAATCGAAGTGATGCCGCAGTCTGGCATGCTCTCCAGGCGCCAAGGCTGTGATGGGCATCTCGATCTTGTCGCTGTCGAAGATGCCTCGTGATATTGTACGTTTTACAAGCGTTTCGCGAATTGGCGCGATCAATGGGAGGCTGTCAGTGGAGAACGCGGGGATCTCAGCGGAAGCTATTGATCGAAAGCTCAGGTCAGAAAAGGTCCTTCGAGCCGAGGGCGTACCTGTCCTCGCCACATTGCCCGTTATTGAGACCACGGCTGAGGCGCTGAAACGGTCGAAAGAAGAAGTCGCGCTGCGCACTCTTTGTGTCCTTTTCGTTGCTGCAAAGGGCGAAGGACTTGGGGAAGAACTAGTTGAACGACTTCTGGAATCATACGAGCTCCGGGCACATCTGACTCCCGAGGAGCTCGCCTTCGTGCTCGACAAGTCCCCCTCGCAGCACGACCGGATTCAATTCACGTGGAGGCACGAAGCCGCTTGGACTCTGCTTTGGGCATTGGGCTTCGTGGCCCAACTAGGCAAGCCAGCGCAGATTTGTGATGTGGGTTTCGCTGCAAGCACAATGGCCGAAAGGACAACCTCTGAGTTTATCGAAGACTCCGAACTTCGTCCGATTTCCGAAATCCTTGATCAAGCCGATCTGATCTACAGGTACCACTGGGCTGTTAGAAACGCTCGCATTAAAGGACAGCAGGTACCGGCTGCTCTAGAGCCTGGCGTGACGAAAGAACGACACCACGCTTTGAACTGGCTCATCGGATACGATGACGAAGCGTGGGATGATGTCACGACTCACACCTGACTGCGGCCGGGGTCGCTTCGGTGCGAGGTGGTATCGAACCACGCAGACGTGTCCCGTCGAGCTAACGCTCTTGGGGACCTCACGATGATTACATCCTACCCCTGTTTTGCCCGACGAGGCTGGGCAAGAACGTTGTTTTCTGGGAGTTGATGTAGGATTCGTCTTATGGCGAATCGCACATTCAAGACCGGCGAGAGCCGGGAGCAACCCAGTCTTCTTCCTGCGCGGATTGAGGACTATGTCGGGCCGGACAATCCGGTCCGGGCGATCGAGAGCTTCGTTTGCGCGCTCGACCAGATCGCAAGGCTGGACCAGGAGATCGAGGCTTACCGCAAGTCTCTCGAAGACAATGATGCAGCAGAAGCCAGGAAGCCTGGGAAGGATCGCGCGGGCGGGGATGGCCGA
Source organism: Bradyrhizobium sp. T-1 (assembly GCF_053592855.1). NCBI lineage: Bacteria > Pseudomonadati > Pseudomonadota > Alphaproteobacteria > Hyphomicrobiales > Nitrobacteraceae > Bradyrhizobium > Bradyrhizobium sp. T-1. Next base: position 4,049,716 of record NZ_CM132115.1, read on the forward strand.
GGAGATGGCGGCGATATCGGCGCGAAGGTTGCGGCGCTGATGGCGAAGCGTTCGCGTGCCGAGGCCGATCTCGCTCGGCTGGAAGAGAATGGCGAGACACAAATGTCGCTGACAGATCCGGACGCCCGGCTTCTGGTCAAGAACGGTCAGGGCATTGCAGGCTACAATGTGCAGGCCGCGGTTGACGACAAGCACAAGCTCATTGTCGCGAGTGAGGTAGTCAACGACAGCAGTGATGTTCGACAGCTCTCTGCGATGGCCAAGGCGGCCAAAGAGGCTCTTGGAGCCGAGACGCTGCAGGCGCTGGCCGATGAGGGCTATTACAGCAGTGTCGAACTGAAGGCCTGCGAGGACGAGGGTATCATTGCCTATGTGCCGCTGCCCGAAGGTAACGCGCGGCTCGAGAAGCAAGGCCGCTTTGCGCTCAAGGAGTTCAATTATGACGGCGTAACCGACACCTATCGTTGTCCCGCGGGCCAATCGCTGCATCCGTTCAAGAGCAGGCAAAAGAACACCAGCGGCCGCATCGAGATCCGCTACGCAGCCCGTGCAGCAATCTGCAGGAGCTGCCCGCTCAAGGTCCGCTGTCTCTCACCGACCACCGCCTGTCGGACCATTGGTCGCTGGGAGCATGAAGATGTTCTCGAACGTCACCGCGCACGGATGCAGGGCGCGGGCGAGCTGATGCGCCGTCGTTCGGGGATTGTCGAGCATCCGTTTGGCACGCTCAAATGCCGTGCCGGCTATCGTCATTTCCTGGTCCGCGGCTTCGACAAGGTCCGCGGCGAATGGGGCCTGATGGCCCTCTGCTACAACTTCACTCGTGCGCTCAACATCCTTGGATTTGACGGATTTCTGGCTGCGCTCGCAAAGACGCTTGCCGCTTGCCGATGTATCCTCGCAGCCCTCCTGCAGCCCATCCAGCTTGCTCCAGAGATATTTTGGACAAATATCCCGCCGCGGCTCGCAATCGGCCGGTCCGTTCCGACCTGAGGCCGCCAATAACCAATTCTTGCCCAGCCTCGACGCGTCAACGAAATTCGGAAAAGCCGAAGTGCACCGCGCCGGTGACCCGGCTACTGTGCATGGGGTTGTTTTGCAGGTTTTGAAATCGATCAGATCGAGAAGCTTGTGCCGCAGCCGCAGGACGCCGTCGCGTTGGGATTGTTGACGCGGAATGAGGCGCCGATCAGGTCGTCGACGAAGTCGACCTGCGAGCCCGCCAGGAACGGCTGCGAGGCGGAATCGACCAGCACCACCGCGTTCTCCTGCTCGATCACGAGATCGTCTTCGGTGCGGTCGCGGTCGATGTCGAACTTGTACTGGAAGCCGGAGCAGCCGCCGCCCTCGACCGAGATGCGCAGCATCGCGCCTGTGCCTTCGCCTTTGAGGATCTCCCCGATCCGGCGGGCGGCACGGTCACTGATGGTCACAGGGGTGGTCATAGCTCGTCTCCGATAGGGCCACGTCATACCCAATTCATTTGGTATCCCGCGTCCGGCATAGTTAAGTGCAAGGATACGCAGAATCAAATGGATAGGGACTAAATTCGTCGTGTCCGTCGGAATGGCTGCCCCCCGCGCGCCCTATGCCTGCGACCCCGAGCGCAGCCGCGGCCGGCTGGTCGCGGAGCCGCCGAGCCGGACCCGGAGCCCGTTCCGCAGGGATTGCGACCGGGTGATCCATTCGACCGCGTTCCGCCGCCTGAAGTACAAGACCCAGGTGTTCGTGTTCCACGAAGGCGACCACTACCGCACCCGGCTGACCCATTCGCTGGAGGTGGCGCAGGTCGCCCGCGCGCTGGCCCGGCAGCTCGGGCTCGACGAGGACCTCACCGAAACCCTCGCGCTCGCCCATGATCTCGGCCATCCGCCGTTCGGTCACGCCGGCGAGCGGGCGCTGGATGCCTGCCTGAAGGATTTCGGCGGCTTCGACCACAATGCCCAGGCGCTGCGCGTCGTCGGTTCGCTCGAGCACCGCTACCCCGAATTCGACGGGCTGAATCTGACCTGGGAGTCGCTCGAGGGCATCGTCAAGCACAACGGTCCGCTGACCGATCGCAGCGGCGCGCCGGTCGGACGCTATCGCGAGCACGGCGTTCCCGTCGGTATCGCCGACTACATCAAGACCTACGACCTTGAACTCTGGAGCTTTGCCTCGCTGGAGGCCCAGGTCGCCGCGATCGCCGACGACATTGCCTATGACGCCCATGATATTGACGACGGCCTGCGGGCCGGCCTGTTCCACCTCGACGACCTCAAGGTCATGCCGCTCACCGCCGAGATCATCGCCGAGACCTCGGCGCATTACCCTGACCTCGAAGACGTCAGGCGCGGGGCGGAGCTGGTGCGCGAGCTGATCTCGCACCTGATCGGCGCGGTGTTCGCGGAGGCGCAGAAGAACATTGCCGCCGTCCGGCCCCAATCGGCCCAGGACGTGCGCCAGCAGAGCCGGGCGCTGATCGCGTTTCCGGCCGTGGTCGCCGAGGAGGAGGCCGCGATCAAGGCCTTCCTCTACCAGCACATGTACCGTCACAAGCGGGTGATGCGGGTGATGGCGGAGGCGGAGCAGATCCTGTTCGATCTGTTCGCGAAATACCTGGCATCGCCGGCCGACCTGCCGCCGGAGTGGCTGGTCGGGGCGGAGGGCGACGACGAGGGCGACCGGGCCCGCCGGATCGGCAATTTCATTGCCGGAATGACCGACCGTTTCGCCCTGACCGAGCATCAGCGGCTTTTTGACTCGACCCCGGATTTGCGTTAGGCGGCGCCCATGCCCGACACATTCTCAGCACCGCATCTGTTCGCCGACGTGCTCGCTCGTGTGCACGCCGCCTGCCGCGCGCTTGCGGCGGCCGCCAACTGGCCCGAGGGCATCGATTTCTCGCGTGTGGTGGTCGAGCCGCCGCGCGATGCCTCCCATGGCGACATGGCAACCAACGCCGCCATGGTGCTTGCGAAAGAGGCAAAGGCGAAGCCCCGCGACCTCGCCGAGCAGATCGCCGAGCGGCTGCGCGCCGACGGGCTGATCGCCAAGGTCGATGTCGCCGGCCCCGGTTTCATCAATCTGACGCTGAAGCCGGCGGCCTGGGCCGAGGCGCTGCGGACGGTGCTGCGCGAGGGCGCCGATTACGGCCGTGTCCGCGGTGGCTCCAAGGTCAATGTCGAATACGTCTCGGCCAACCCGACCGGGCCGATGCATGTGGGCCATTGCCGCGGCGCCGTGTTCGGCGATGCGCTGGCGAGCCTGCTCCAGTTCGGCGGCCACGACGTCACCCGCGAATATTACATCAACGACGCCGGCGCGCAGGTCGACGTGCTCGCGCGCTCCGCATTTCTCCGGTACCGCGAGGCGCTCGGCGAGGACATCGGCGCGATCCCGGAAGGGCTCTATCCCGGCGACTATCTGAAGCCCGTTGGCGCGGCGCTGGCCAAGGAGCACGGCGACAAGCTGCTCGCGATGAGCGAGGCGCAATGGCTGCCGACGGTCCGTGCCAAGGCAATCGCGATGATGATGGACGAGATCAGGGACGATCTCGCCGCCCTGAACATCCGCCACGACGTGTTCTTCTCCGAGCGCTCGCTGATCGAGGCCGGCAACAACAAGGTGGCCGAGACCATCGATTTCCTGAAGGCCAAGGGCGACATCTATGAAGGCCGCCTGCCGCCGCCGAAGGGCGCGCCGGTCGAAGACTGGGAAGACCGTGAGCAGCTGTTGTTCAAGGCGACGGCCTACGGTGACGACGTCGATCGTCCGCTAATCAAGTCGGACAATTCCTACACCTACTTCGCCTCCGACATCGCCTACCACAAGAACAAGTTCGACCGTGGTTTTGCGGAGATGATCGACGTCTGGGGCGCCGATCATGGCGGCTACATCAAGCGCATGCAGGCGGCGGTGAAGGCGACGACCTCGGGCAAGGGCGCGCTCGACGTCAAGATCGTCCAGCTCGTGAAGTTGCTGCGCAACGGCGAGCCCGTGAAAATGTCCAAGCGGAGCGGGGACTTCGTCACCTTGCGTGAGGTGGTGGATGAAGTCGGTCAGGACGCCGTCCGCTTCATGATGCTCTACCGCAAGAACGATGCGGTGCTCGACTTCGATCTCGCCAAGGTCATGGAACAGTCGCGCGACAACCCGGTGTTCTACGTCCAGTACGGCCATGCCCGCGGCCACTCGATCTTCCGTAACGCGCGGGCCGAAATGTTCCCGGAACTGCCCGAGGATGCCAACAAGCGCATCGCTTGGCTGAGTGAGTCGGCGGTGGAACGGCTGTCGGACCCCGTTGAGCTTGATCTTCTTAAGCGCCTCGCAATTTATCCGCGCATGCTGGAAGCGGCCGCCGCGGCCCACGAGCCGCACCGTATTGCCTTTTATCTCTATGACTTAGCGAGCGAATTTCACGCACTTTGGACGAAGGGGCGCGATTTGCCCTATTTACGCTTCATTATCAATAATGATGCAGATCTTACAAAGGCGCGGCTGGCCATGGTCCAGGGCGTCGTCTCTGTCCTGGCATCGGGCCTCGCCATCCTCGGCGTCCATGCTCCGGACGAGATGCGGTAGTTTGGGGCGAACTACTTAAGGGGAATATTGTGGGGGTACCGGCAGAAGCCGGATCGCTTAGACTTGGTTGAAAGCCTTGTGGGTCGAAAGCTGCGCCTTGGTCGAGGGGCGCGCGGCTTTCCCGAAGGGACGCATCATCACGATGGCCGATCGATATCACGACAGACCGTTTCCCTCCGATGACTATGGTCGCGGTGGCGACCAGCATGGGAAGGCGGACAACGATCCCTTGGCCGAGCTCGCGCGTCTGATCGGGCAGACCGATCCGTTCGCAGCGCAGGGCCGCCCGGGTGCGCGACCCGCAGCAGCACCTGCACCTGCGCAGAGCTATCAGGATGATGATTATCCGCACGACGATTATCAGCAGGATTATGCCGAGCAGGCCGCGCCGTCTCAGCCGGGGCCGCCCTCATGGATGCGGCGCGCCAATGTGCAGCCGCAGCCGGCGCCCGAGCCTGACTGTCCCGTCACCGTGAATCCCGTTCATCCGTTGCATCGCTATTCAGCTCAGCCGGCCGTACCCGAGCCGCAGGCCTATCAGGACCGAGCCTATCAGGATCAGGCTTATCAGGATCAAGCCTACCATCAGGAGCAGGCCCAGCACCAAGCCTACGAGGCGCCGTACGAGCAGCAGCCTGATCCGGCGCGCTACGATGATACGCTCTACGGGCGGCTCGAGACGGGCGAGCAGGATTTTCAGCGCGAGTCGGCCTATCCGGATGATCCTTATGCGTTCCAGAGCGACTATCCCGAGGCCGATCTCGATGAGCCCAGGAAGTCACGCGGCGGCATGATGACCGTTGCGGCGATCCTCGCGCTCGCCGTGGTCGGTACGGGAGCGGCCTTCGCCTACAAGACCTATATCGGCTCGCCCCGCAGCGGCGAACCACCGATCATCAAGGCCGACAACACGCCGACCAAGATTGTGCCGGCACCCTCGGATTCCTCGGCCAAGGTACCGGACCGCATGGTGAGCGGTGACGGCAGCGAAAAGATCGTGCCGCGCGAGGAGGCGCCTGTCGACGTCAACGCCAAGGCGGCCGGCCCTCGCGTGATTTTTCCGCCGCTCAACCAAAATGCCAACCCGCCGTCGGTTGCGAGCGTGTCGCCATCGGCTGCTCCGCCGCCGAATGCTGGCCCGACGTCGAGCAACGGGACCATGCCGAACAACGCGCCGCGCTCGATCAAGACTGTGTCGGTGAAGGGTGACCAGACCGACAGTGCCGTGCCGCAGGCCGCCGCACCGTCGCCCGCCAAGCCGGTCGCGCCGCCAAAACCGCTCGCCGCACCGGCTGCGCCGCGCACGCCACCCACCTCCGCCAATGCCAGTGTCAACCAGCCGCTCTCGCTGGCGCCGCAGGCGGCGCCGGCAGAGCCGCCGCAGCGCATGGCCGCGACCAATCCGACGCAGATTGCTCCCGCGAGCAGCGGCGGTGGCTACGTCGTGCAAGTGTCCTCGCAGCAGAGCGAGGATAGTGCCGCCGCGTCCTACCGTGTGCTCCAGAGCAAGTATGGTAGCGTGCTTGGATCCCGCTCGCCGGTGATCAAGCGCGTCGACCTGACCGACAAGGGCAAGGGGATCGTCTACCGTGCCTTCGCCGGTCCCTATGGTTCGGCTGAGGAAGCGACGCAGGCTTGCAACAACCTGAAGTCCGCCGGCTTGTCTGCCTGCTTCGTCCAGAGGAATTAACGGCCGTTTCCTTGACCCCCTCGCGGGGCAGGGTTAATCGGCCCCATGAGCACGCGGGCCTTCATCACCGGCGTATCCGGAACGGAACTGACCGCCGCTGAGCGGGCGCTTGTCCGTGACAAATGCTCGTGGAACGTCATCCTCTTCAATCTCCGCTTCGAGATTTCGACCCAAGTTGCGGGTCCAGCTAGGGAATTGACGACGGCGCGACCGATCGCGGCCGATCTCGCCGGTCTCAGCATTCCCGTGGATGGCGCCGCCGAGCCGGTCCATCCAGTGACGACTTCTGCGACAATGATTGCTCAGGTGATTCGCAGCGCAATCGGGTTCCAGGGTTTGTTAATGAGTAATGACGTGCCGATGAAGACGCTGGCGGGACGCATTGGCGAGCGGGTTCGCGCCATGTTCGTGGCCGGCGCGCCGCTTCACAGCAACGACAATGCGAAACTGGACGCATTGACCGCAAACACGGCATCCGCATGACCGCAGAAATCCTATCGTTTGAAACCGGCCGGCCCGCAGAGCTGGCCGAAGGCGAGCCGGCGTTGGTGGTCGACGTCGAGGGCTATGAAGGCCCGCTCGACCTGTTGCTCGCGCTGGCGCGGCAGCAAAAGGTCGACCTTGCCAAGATCTCGATTCTGGCGCTCGCCGACCAGTATCTTCACTTCATCGAAGCCGCGCGAAAGATCCGGCTTGAGCTTGCCGCCGACTATCTGGTGATGGCGGCCTGGCTTGCCTTCCTGAAGTCGCGCCTGCTGCTGCCGGAGCCGCCGAGCGCGGAAGGTCCGAGCGCCGAGGAAATGGCAACCGCGCTCGCCAACCGGCTGCGTCGGCTGGAAGCCATTCGCGAAGCTGCCAATCGGCTGATGAACCGGCAGCAATTGTTGCGCGACATTTTTCCGCGCGGCGAGCCCGAGCAGATCGCTGAGATCAAGCATCCGAAATATACCGCGACGCTGTACGACCTGCTTACCGCCTATGCCTCACAGCGCCAGTCGCGCGTGCTGGCGAGCGTGCATCTGGCCAAGCGCACCGTATGGTCGCTCGCCGAGGCACGGGCCACGCTGGAGCGGCTGGTCGGCAGCATCACCGAACAGGACGACTGGGGCGTGCTCGACGATTTCCTGATCCGTCACGTCGCCGATCCGACGCAGCGCGCAACGGTGTTCGCCTCGAGCTTCGCCGCCGCGCTCGAGCTCGTGCGTGAAGGTCAGCTCGAGCTGAACCAGAAAGAGGCGTTTGCGCCCATCTATTTCCGGAAGGGGCGCCCGAAACCGGTCGTGGACGCAGCACCTGCGCCCGACGCGCCGGTCGGTTAAGTGCAAGAAGGAGAAGCTGCCATGGCAAGCCTGGCTGAAGTGCGGGTAGAAGAGGCCGAGCCGATGGAGAACGAATCCCAGGCGCGTCCCGAAGAATTGCGGCTGCTGGAAGCACTGCTGTTCGCATCGAATGAACCGCTGGACACCGCGACGCTGGCCAAGCGCATGCCCGAGGGCGTGGACGTCAAGGCTGCGCTCGAGCAGCTCCAGGCCGACTACGCCTTGCGCGGCGTGAACCTCGTGCGGGTCGCCAACAAATGGACCTTCCGCACCGCCGGCGATCTGTCCTGGCTGATGACGCGTGAGAGCACCGAGACCCGGCGCCTGTCGCGCGCGGCCATCGAGGTGCTGGCGATCATCGCCTATCACCAGCCGGTGACGCGTGCCGAGATCGAGGAGATCCGCGGCGTCGTCACCTCCAAGGGCACGCTCGACGTGCTCCTGGAGACCGGCTGGATCAAGCCGCGCGGCCGTCGCAAGACGCCTGGCCGTCCCTTGACCTTCGGAACCACCGAGGACTTCCTGTCGCAGTTCACCTTGGAACAGCTCGGCGATCTGCCGGGTCTGGAGGAGCTGAAGGGCACAGGCCTCCTGGACTCGCGCTTGCCGACCGGTTTCAGCGTACCGACGCCGTCGGACGACCCGGCACTGCGTGAGGACGAGGATCCGCTGGAACCAGGCGAGGAGCTCGATCTGGCGCTGGCGCCCGCTGTCGAGCCCGAGACGCCGCCGGAAGGCGGTAACGAGGGCGGCGAGGGCGGGAGCGAGGAGTAATCCTCCGCGGCCTCTTACGGGCCCCTGCGACTGGTTAACACTAGCAAGATTACGTAGCGCCAACAGCGAATTGGCGCTGCCTTGGTCCTTGTTTTTGGTACCTGCGAAGCCTAGGTTTCGGTGAAGATCGGCCGGGGTCCCGGCCATGCGCGTTTGGAGGGTTGCAGGATGGGTTCGCTTAGCATTTGGCACTGGATCTTGGTGATCGCAGTGGTCCTGCTGCTGTTTGGCCGCGGCAAGATTTCGGATCTGATGGGTGACGTGGCGCAGGGCATCAAGGCCTTCAAGAAGGGCATGCAGGACGACGACAAGCCCGCCGACAAGCAGGAGCCCTCGAAGTCTATCGAGCACAATGCCGCGCCGACCGCGGCGCGATCCGACGTCGGCAGCAAGGCCGTCTGAGCCAGGAGCACGCGAGACGCGGGAAGCGGACCCGATCCTGCGCGTGAGGGATTGGGCCGATCGTGGCTTCGCGTGAACGGAAGACGTCATGTTCGACATCGGGTGGAGTGAACTGGTTCTGATCGGGGTCGTGGCCCTGGTCGCCATTGGCCCGAAAGAGCTGCCGGGCGTGCTGCGCATGGTTGGCCAGTGGATGGGCAAGGCCCGCAAGATGGCCGCCGAATTCCAGGGCCAGTTCCAGGAAGCGATGCGCGAGGCCGAGATGGCGGACCTCAAGAAGAGCTTTGACGAGGTCAAGGAAGCCGCCTCCGGATTCACCGGCGGCGGCTTGATGACCTCGCTGCAGAAGGACGTCAGCGACGCGCTGCGTGTCGACGCGCTCGACAAGCCGGCCGAGACGGCCACGACAGCGGCTGCCATCGAGGCGCCGGCGACTTCAACTGAAGCGCCGGCGACTTCGAGTGAAGCGCCGGTGACCCCAACGACACCTGAAGCCCCCACGCCTGAGACCTTCGTGGAAGCTGAGGCACATGCGGCGGTGAGCGAGCCGCTCGCCATCACCCGTGAGGTCGAGCAGACGCCGGTTGCGCAAGACGCTGTTACTCAAGACACGGCGCCATCCGAAGCGATCAAGGACGCCAAAGCGTCATGAGCGACGCCGATATCGAGGCCAGCAAAGCCCCGCTGATGGACCATCTGATCGAGCTGCGCGCGCGGCTGATCAAGGCGCTCCTGGGCTTCGGCGTGGCCTTCATCTTCTGCTTCTTCTTCGCCAAGCAGATCTACAACGTGCTGGTCTGGCCGTTCGTGTGGGTTGCAGGCGCCGAGAACTCGAAATTCATCTACACGGCGCTGCTGGAATATTTCATCACCCAGCTCAAGCTCGCCCTGTTCGGTGCCGGCTTTATCTCGTTCCCGATCGTTGCGACGCAGATCTACAAGTTCGTTGCACCCGGCCTCTACAAGCATGAGAAGCAGGCCTTCCTGCCATATCTGATCGCGACCCCGTTCTTCTTCGTGCTCGGCGCTGCGCTGGTCTATTTCGTCGTGCTGCCGATGCTGGTTCGCTTCTCGCTCGGCATGCAGCAGATGGGCGGCGACGAGACCGCGCAGATCCAGCTGCTGCCCAAGGTCGGCGAATATCTGTCGCTGATGATGTCGCTGATCTTCGCGTTCGGCATCGCCTTCCAGCTTCCGGTGATTTTGACGCTGCTCGGGCGGATCGGTATCATCACGTCCAAGATGCTGCGCGAGAAACGCCGCTATTTCATCGTTCTGGCCTTCATCATCGCGGCCGTCCTGACGCCGCCGGATATCCTCAGCCAGTGCTCGCTCGCGATTCCCCTGCTTGCGCTCTACGAGGGCTCGATCATCGCGGTGTCGATGGTGGAGAAGAAGGCGGCCGCCTCGCAGGCGACCACCGGCACCGACGTATCGACGCCGGCCAATCCGGCGGAGTAGGGCACTTTCGCTCTATCATATCGCTGTACAGCCGATGATTCGTCATGCCCGGGCTTGACCCGGGCATCCACGACTTGATCTAAGGCGGCAGATACGTGGATGGCCGGGATAAGCCCGGCCATGACGGGAAAACAGCCATGCACGACATCAAATCGATCCGCGACAATCCGCAAGCCTTCGACGCCGGCCTCGCCCGGCGGGGTCTGAAGTCGTTGTCGGCGTCGCTGCTCGCGATCGACGAGCGGCGGCGGGCGTCGATCCTGGCGTCCGAGCAGGCGCAGGCGCGGCGCAATGCGGCGTCCAAGGAAATCGGCGATGCCAAGAAAGCCAAGGACGAGGCGCGCGCGGCCAAGCTCATGGCCGAAGTCGCCGAGCTCAAGACCACGATGCCGGAGCTCGAGGCCGCTGCAAAAGCTGCCGACGAGGAGCTGACCAAAGAACTGTCGGCGATCCCGAATATTCCGTTCGACGAAGTGCCTGACGGCGTCGACGAGCACGGCAACGTCCAGCACCATGTATTCGGCGCCCGGCGCAACTACGGCTTTGCGCCGAAGCTGCACGACGATCTCGGCACCGCGCTCGGCTATATGGATTTCGAGGCAGCGGCAAAACTTTCCGGCGCGCGCTTCGTCGTGCTGAAGAAGGGGCTCGCGCGGCTCGAGCGTGCGATCGGCCAGTTCATGCTCGACCTGCACACCAATGAGCACGGCTACACCGAGATCAACCCGCCGCTCATGGTTCGCGACGAGGTCATGTTTGGCACGGCACAACTACCGAAATTCAGCGCTGATCAGTTTCGGGTGGAAACTGAAGATGATCAGAGAAGACATGCCCAAGTAAACTTTGAATTGGATCGGAAAGCAGTTCTGGATTTCGCCGACGAGCACGGTATTCAAGCGGCCAGGGAAGCCGTCCATGAAGTGCTAGGGTTCGTATATCGACAGAACCCCGACCGACGTTGGCTCATTCCGACCGCGGAAGTGTCGCTAACAAACCTTGTGCGCCAATCTATTCTCGATGAGAAACAGTTGCCGATGCGGCTCACCGCGCTGACGCCGTGCTTCCGCGCCGAAGCGGGTGCGGCCGGACGCGACACGCGCGGTATGATCCGCCAGCACCAGTTCACCAAGGTCGAGCTGGTGTCGATCACCACGCCCGAGACCAGCAAGGACGAGCTTGAGCGGATGCTGTCCTGCGCGGAACAGGTGCTGCAGAAGCTCGATCTGCATTATCGCGTGATGACGCTCTGCGCAGGAGATATGGGTTTTTCGTCGCAAAAGACCTATGACATCGAGGTGTGGATGCCCGGACAGGGCGAGAGCGGCATGTTCCGCGAGATCTCGAGCTGCTCGGTCTGCGGCGATTTCCAGGCGCGGCGCATGGATGCGCGCTCGCGAGGCCCGGACGGCAAGCCGCGCTTCGTGCACACGCTGAACGGTTCGGGAACGGCGGTCGGCCGCGCGCTGATCGCTGTCATGGAGACCTATCAGCAGGGAGATGGCTCGATTGCCGTCCCGAGCGTGCTGCAGCCTTACATGGGCGGGCTGAAGGTGATCACGCGCGAGTAACAAAGCGCTTTCGAGCGAAATGGACGCGGTTCGCGTTAAGAAAACGGGTCAAACAAGAATCAGGCGTGTTGCTTGATGTTGCGGCAGAAACGTTTGGTTGCGAAGATCGGGCGGCCGGCTATCCTGCCGGGCATTCGTCAACACGAACCCGACTGTCCATGGCCTTGCACCGCGACATCTTCTGGGTCGGCCGACAATGGGCAGTGACCGGCGCCGGTATTCAAGCCATCGATCAACGCTTGCGTGGCGTGCTGGACATCGAGATCGCGCGGCTCTGGGACGAGAGCCTCGTGCAGAGCCGGCGCGCGAAGCCCGGTGTCAACGCCGAGGACTTCGACAAGGCGTTGACGATGGCGCGGGAGCGCTTTCCCGAGACGCCGGCATCGGCTCCGTTCCTTGCGCAACTGAAGGCGCTCGGTGTGATTGAAACTCCCGTCGTGCATCCTGTCTTGCCTGCGATGCAGTTGCGTGCCGAAGGCAGGCTCGCGCGCTTCCTGCCGCAATGGCGGGTCCGCCGTTAAAGCCAACGCCATTGCTGCGTCGCAGCAATGGCGGGGATCGCGGGTGAGGTCTGCGCCGAAGCTGGTTTGCCTGATCGGTCCCGGCCGGATAAGACGGCCTGATCCCAGCTCAGGAATCGACCAACGGTATGCGCATTCTCTGCACCAATGACGACGGTATCCACGCCCCCGGCCTCAAGGTCGTGGAGGAGATCGCACGCGCGCTGTCCGATGACGTCTGGGTGGTGGCGCCAGAGCTCGATCAATCCGGCGTGTCGCATTCGCTATCACTGAACGATCCCTTGCGCCTGCGCGAAGTCGGGCCGCGGCACTTCGCGGTGCGCGGCACGCCGACTGACTGTGTCATCATGGGGGCCCGTCATATCCTCGGTGCCAAGCTGCCCGATGTCGTGCTCTCCGGCGTCAACAAGGGCCGTAACGTTGCCGAGGACGTGGTCTATTCAGGCACCATCGCCGGCGCGCTCGAAGGCACCATCCTGGGGATCCCGTCGTTCGCACTGTCGCAGGAATTCAGCGTCGAGACGCGCGAGCATCCGCCGTGGGACACCGCGCGCCAATTCGGTCCCGACATTTTGCGCAAGGTGATAAAGGCCGGCATCCCGAAGGACACCGTCATCAACGTCAACTTCCCGTCCTGCGCACCTGAGGACGTGCTCGGCATTCGCGTCACGCGGCAGGGCAAGCGCAATCTGGGTTTCCTCAGGATCGACGAGCGCAGGGACGGTCGCAACAATCCCTATTTCTGGATCGGCTTCGAACGGGCGGCAATGATGGACACACCGGCCGAAGGCACTGATCTCGCGGCGCTGCGCGAGCGCTACGTCTCGGTTACGCCGCTGCGGCTCGATCGCACCAATGAAGCGTTCTCCGAAGAGCTGAGCGCAACGTTGAAGTGACGACGATTCGGAAATAGCGGCTAGCCGCCGCGAAGTGCGGCCTCGATGGTCTTGCCGAGCGCGTCGAGCTGAAACGGCTTCTGCAGCGCAGGCCGGTCGCGATATTGCTCGGGCAGGCCCGAGGAGCCGTAGCCGGTCGCAAAGATGAAGGGGCAGCCCTTGGCCTTGATGACGTCGGCGACCGGCGAGATGACCTTGCCGTTGACGTTGACGTCGAGGATGGCGATGTCGAACTCGGTGGCCTGGGCGAGGCGCATCGCCTCGGCGATGTCGCCGGCTTCGGCTGCGATCTTGTAGCCGAGCTCTTCCAGCATATCCGCAACCATCATTCGGATCATCACCTCGTCCTCGACGAGGAATACAGAGCGCCCGGAAAGCCCAGTCGCGTTCATTGTCGTTGAGTCCTTGCCCATTCTCGAAAACGTTCGCAGATAACTCGAATCGACGCAATGCGCGTTTCGGCCAGCTGGCACGTGAAAATGGCCGTAGCGACGCCTCCGCTGCAAGCCGATTTGTGGTCAAATTGCCAAGCTTCGAGGCTATCATGGGTTCCTAAGCAGGAACAAGATTCTGGCTCGGGGCATGGGCGCCGAAGCCATCGCCGCCGAACCCGTACGAGACGACATAAGCACCGATGATCTCCAATCAGCCTCCGCCGGAAAAGATGATGTTTCAGCTCACCCTGAGGCGTCGTGGCATCAGCGATCAGACCGTATTGCGAACCATGGAGGAGGTGCCGCGCGAGCTGTTCGTCGAGGTCTCTGATCGCGAGGCGGCCTATCGTGACAGCGCGCTGCCTATTGCCTGCGGGCAGACCATCAGCCAGCCCTTCGTCGTCGCCTACATGACCGAGCAGCTTCAGCTCCAGAAGAGCCACCGCGTGCTCGAGATCGGCACCGGCTCCGGCTATCAGGCTGCCGTGCTGTCGCGGCTGGCGCGCGAGGTGCTGACGGTCGAGCGCTACCGCATGCTGGCTGATGCAGCACGCGCCAGGCTTGAAAAGCTGGATTGTCACAATGTCGAGGTGATGCTTGGCGACGGCCTTAATTTGCCGCCCAATATCGGTCCGTTCGATCGCATCATCGTCACCGCTGCGGTGGAGCAGATTCCGGAGAACCTGGTCGAGCGGCTCGAGGTCGGCGGCATCCTGATCGCGCCGGTCGGTCCGCATCAAGGCGTGCAGACGTTGACCCGCCTCAGCCGAACCGAAGCCGGCATCGAACGCAAGGAACTCGTCGAGGTCCGCTTCGTACCGGCACTGCCAGGTGTGGCGCGGGAGCTGTAGAACTCCGGATCGGCTGCGCATCCAACATCTTATTGGGAGGGTTAAGCCGTTATTTACTCGGCGCGTGTTTACTTAAAAGACCAGTTCTGTTGCGTACGAGTGAGTAACCATGTCTGTTGTCGCCGAGTTGCTTTACTCGCGCCGCGTACCGCAGGTCGCGGTGCTGGCGCTGATTTCCTTCAGTTTCGCAGGGTGCAGCGCCGACATGTCGTCGCGCCTGTCCCAGTCGAACTTCTCCAACCCCTTCTCGGAATCCACCGGTTCGGTTCAGCAGGCGCCGCCGCCGCAGCGAGAGCTGCCGCAATATGCGCGCCCGCAGACCCAGCCCGGCTATTATCAGTCACAACCCTTGGCGCCGCCACCGGCGGTTGCCACACCGCAATCCTATCCCGTTGCTGCAGGTGGGGGCGTTTCTGGTGGCGGTCGTGGTCTTGGCTCCTACACGCCGCCGGCCCAGCCGCGTCTCGAAGCCACCGGCACTGTGCCGCTGCGCTCGGTCGCAGCCGCCCAGCCGGTTGGTGGGACCAAGATCATCGTCGGCACCAGCGATACGCTCGATGTGCTGGCCAAGCGCTATCATGTGAGCCCGCAGGCGATCATGGCCGCCAACAGCTACAAAGGCCCGCGCGCGCTCTCGCCCGGTCAGCAGTTGATCATCCCGCATCCCGGTGCGACGGCGGCTGCGCCTGCGATGGCTCCGGTCGCCGCGGCTCCCGCGATGGCACCAAAGCCGGTTGCGGCTGTTGCCGCGCCTGCCAGCTTCCACTTCGTCAATCACGGCGACACGCTCGCCAGCGTCGCGCGCAAGAACCATATCTCCGCCGCCGAACTCGCCCGCGCCAATGGCCTGGAGCCGTCGGCCAAGCTCAAGCTCGGCACCAAGCTGACCGTGCCGGGCTCCAAGACCGCGGCGGTTGCTGCGCCGCTTGCTCCGGCGCCAGTCGCTGCGGCCCCCGTGGCGGCTGCGCTGCAGCCGGTCGCGGCAGCTCCTATACCCACGACCAAGCTGGCTGCTGTCGCCCAACCGGCGCAGAGCGCGCGTCTGGCTCAGGCCACCACCAACATCGAAGAGAAGTCCGCCGAGACGCCGGCGAAAGCCGCAGAGACCACCAGTTCGCTGCCGACCTTCCGCTGGCCCGTGCGCGGCAAGGTGATTACGAGCTACGGCGCCAAGACCAACGGCAAGTCCAATGACGGCATCAATGTCGCGGTGCCCGAGGGGACGCCGGTCAAGGCAGCTGAAGATGGCGTCGTTGCCTATTCCGGCAATGAGCTGAAGGGTTACGGCAATCTCGTCCTGGTTCGGCACTCCAATGGCTACGTCACCGCATATGCCCATGCGAGTGAGCTGCTGGTGAAGCGCGGCGATACGATCAAGCGCGGTCAGGTCATTGCCAAGTCGGGTCAATCCGGGGAGGTGGCGTCGCCGCAGCTCCACTTCGAGATCCGTAAGGGATCGAGCCCGGTTGACCCGCTTCAATTCCTGAACGGGGCGTGAGGCCTGCGTCAGGCTCGCGCTCTCTCCACCAGAACGCAGTTGTCGCCCGCCTCGTGCGGGCGATTTCCTTTCGAGTAGCGCAAAGGCCGGCGGCGTACTGGATTCCCCGCCCTTGCGGGGAATGACAGTTGTGGGTGAGGCGAGGCCTTCCGCTACTTCGCCGTCAGTTTCACGCCGAGCCGGCCCGCAAGCTCCTGCACGAACTGCCAGGCGACGCGGCCCGAGCGAGAGCCGCGTGTTGTCGACCATTCCAAAGCTTCCCGCTCCAGCGCCTCATCGTCGAGCTTGATGCCGAAATGGCTGCAATAGCCACGCACCATGGCGAGGTATTCGTCCTGGCTGCAGCGGTGGAAGCCGAGCCAGAGGCCGAAGCGATCCGACAGCGAGACTTTTTCCTCGACGGCTTCGCCGGGATTGATGGCGGTCGAACGCTCATTCTCGATCATGTCGCGCGCGAGCAGGTGGCGGCGGTTGGATGTGGCGTAGAGGATGACGTTCTCGGGCCGGCCCTCGATGCCACCTTCGAGCACGGCCTTGAGCGATTTGTAAGACGCGTCATTGCCGTCGAAGGAGAGGTCATCGATGAACACGATGAAGTGGAAGTCGGCGTCGCGAAGCTTCTCCATCAGCATCGGCAGCGTCTCGATATCCTCGCGATGGATCTCGATCAGCTTCAGCCTGTCGGCGGGTTTGCGGTCGGCGTTGATGCTGGCATGCGCCGCCTTCACCAGCGACGACTTGCCCATGCCGCGCGCGCCCCAGAGCAGGGCGTTGTTGGCGGGCAGGCCATTGGCGAAGCGCTCGGTGTTCTCCATCAGGATGTCGCGCATCCGGTCGACGCCCCTAAGCAGAAACAGCTCGACGCGGCTGACCCGCGGCACCGCAGCGAGACGGCCGTCGGGGTGCCAGACATAAGCGTCGGCCTGTTTGAACGACTCGCGCTCGGCAGCCGGCTTGCCCTGGGCAGAAAGGTGCGCCGCGATGGTCTCCAGCGCGCGGACGATCCGCTCCTGAGAAAGGTCCTGGGTGGCATCCGAGGCTGCCTTGGGAGCCGCGTTTGAGACCACCTTGGGGCGTTTTGCCGCGACCAGAGCGGGCTTCGTGGCAGGGGTACGGGGGCCTTTGCCGGCCGGGCTTTTGCTTGGTTTTTTGGGCATGTCCGAAGTTCCTGAGAATGCAGCCTTATCGGGCCTGACGGCGCGCCGCAAGGTGGCCAAAAGGGCGGTCTGGCAGCGTTGCAATTGGGGCAATGGCCGCTATAGTCCGCGCGAATTTGACCGAACCGGTCGCCTTTGAGGGCCCGGCCGGTTTTCCCCCGTTTCCACGAGGATCGTCCGAATGTTCATTACCCCTGCGTATGCCCAGGCTGCGGGCGCCGGTGACACCAACAGCATGTTGATGTCGCTGCTGCCGTTCGCCCTGATCTTCGTGATCATGTACTTCCTGATTCTGCGCCCGCAGCAGAAGAAGGTGAAGGACCACGCCGAGCTCGTGAAGAACATCCGCCGCGGCGACACGGTCGTGACCTCGGGGGGCCTGGTCGGCAAGGTCACCAAGGTGGTGGATGACGATCAGATCGAATTCGAAATTTCCGACGGCGTGCGTGTGCGCCAGATGCGGTCGATGATCTCGGGCGTGCGCGCCAAGGGCGAGCCGGCCAAGGACAGCGCGAAGGAAAGCGCCAAGGACGACGCCGCGGCGAAGTAGAGCGCTTTCCCGCGAGTCTCTCAAATCTCCTGATCTGACAGGTTCACTCGATGTTGTATTTCACGCGGTGGAGGGCGCTGGGGATCATCCTGCTGGCGCTGATCGTGTGCCTCTGCGCGGTCCCGAATTTCTTTCCCGAAGCGCAGGTCAAGACCTGGCCCGCCTGGGCGCAGCGGCGCCTGGTGTTGGGTCTCGACTTGCAGGGCGGCTCCTATCTGCTGCTCGAGGTTGATTCCAACTATGTGAAGAAAGAAAAGCTCGACCAGGTCCGCGACGACGTCCGCCGCGCGCTGCGCGAGGCCAAGATCGGCTATACCGGCCTCGTGACACGGGGCGACGCGGTCGAGGTCCGGGTCAAGGATGCCGATCTTCAGACCGCGCTGACCAAGCTGCGTGAGCTGTCGCAACCGATCGGCGGCCTGCTCGGGTCGAGCAGCCAACGCGATCTCGACGTCACCGATGCCGGGGGCGGATTGATCCGGCTGGCGCTGTCGCAGCCCGCCATGGTCGAGCGTATGCGCAAGACCATCGAGCAGTCGATCCAGATCGTCGAGCGCCGCGTCAACGAGCTCGGCACCGTCGAGCCGGTGATCCAGCGCCAGGGCACCGACCGCATCCTGGTGCAGGTTCCCGGTCTTCAGGATCCGACGCATCTGAAAGAGCTGCTCGGCAAGACCGCGAAGATGGAATTCCGCATGGTCGACACTTCGGTGCCGCCGGACCAGGCGCAGCGCGGTGGCGTGCCGCCGGACTCCGAGCTCCTGATGAGCCAGAGCTCGCCGAAGGTGCCTTACGTCGTCAAGAAGCAGGTACTGGTCTCCGGCGCTGAGCTCACCGATGCCCAGCCCGGATTTGACCAGCGCACCAACGAGCCGATCGTCTCCTTCCGCTTCAACTCTACGGGGGCCCGCAAATTCGCGCAGGCCACGCAGGAGAACGTGGGGCTGCCGTTCGCGATCGTGCTTGACAACGAGGTGATCTCGGCGCCTGTCATCCGCGAGCCCATCACGGGCGGGCAGGGGCAGATCTCGGGCAGCTTCACGGTCCAGGCCGCCAACGATCTCGCGATCCTGATGCGAGCCGGTGCTTTGCCGGCACCGCTCACGGTGGTCGAGGAGCGCACCGTCGGTCCGGGCCTCGGCCAGGACTCGATCGAGAAGGGCGAGCTTGCGGCCTATGTTGGCTCGATCATGGTCATCGTGTTCATGCTCTTGACCTACCGGCTGTTCGGCGTGTTCGCCAACATCGCGGTGGCCGTCAACGTCGCCATGATCTTCGGCCTGCTGTCGCTGCTCAACGCCACGCTGACGCTGCCCGGCATCGCCGGCATCGTGCTTACCGTCGGCATCGCGGTCGACAGCAACGTGCTGATCTACGAGCGTATCCGCGAGGAGCTGCGCGGCGGCCGCAACGCGATCTCGGCGATCGACGCCGGCTTCAAGCGGGCGCTCGCGACCATCCTCGATTCCAACATCACCACCTTCATTGCCGCCGCGGTGCTGTTCTATATCGGCACCGGCCCGGTGCGCGGCTTCGCCGTGACACTCGGCATCGGCATCATCACTACGGTGTTCACCGCCTTCACGCTGACCCGGCTGATCGTGGCCTGGTGGGTGCGGTGGAAGCGGCCACAGAACGTGCCGATCTAGGAGCCTGACCGTGACTCACACCGTTCTCATCGGGCTCGGCGTCCTGATTGCCGTCCTCACCGTGGTCTCGGTGTTCGGCTGGCTGCCGTCACTGCGCATCGTCCCTGATGCTACGCATTTCGACTTCACGCGCTTCCGCCGCATCAGTTTCCCGATCTCGGCGGCGCTGTCGATCGTCGCCATCACGTTGTTCTTCACCCATGGCCTGAATTTCGGCATCGACTTCCGCGGCGGCACGCTGTTGGAGGTGAAGGCGAAGTCGGGCGCCGCCGACATCGCGGCGATGCGCACGACCCTGGATGGCCTGCGTCTGGGCGAAGTCCAGTTGCAGCAGTTTGGTGGCCCGGAGAACGTGTTGATCCGCGTCGCTGAGCAGCCGGGTGGTGACGCCGCCCAGCAGGAGGCCGTGCAGAAGGTCCGCGGCGCGCTCGGCGATTCCGTCGAATACCGCCGCGTCGAAGTGGTGGGTCCGCGCGTCTCCGGCGAGTTGCTCGCCTTCGGCATGCTCGGCCTGATGCTCGCGATCGTCTCGATCCTGATCTATCTCTGGTTCCGGTTCGAATGGCAGTTCGCGCTCGGCGCCATGATCGCCAACGTGCACGACATCGTGCTGACGATCGGATTCATGTCGATCAGTCAGGTCGATTTCGACCTGACCAGCATCGCGGCACTTCTGACCATTCTGGGCTATTCGCTCAACGACACCGTCGTCATCTATGACCGCATCCGTGAAATGCTGCGGCGCTACAAGAAGATGCCGATGCCGCAGCTGCTCAACGAGTCCATCAACTCGACGCTGTCGCGTTCGATCATCACCCACTTCACGGTGACCCTGGCGTTGCTGGCGCTGCTGCTGTTCGGCGGTCATGCCATCCACAGCTTCACGGCTGTCATGATGTTCGGCGTGGTGCTGGTCGGCACCTACACCTCGATCTTCATCGCAGCGCCGATCCTGATCTATCTCGGCGTCGGCGAGCATCGCGAAGATGCGAAGGACGAGGCTGCGCCGGCGAAGAAAAACAAGGCATGATCCGAACCGCGGGCCCTCGCAGGAGTTTGCGAGGGCACCAGGCTCATTCGGACGAAGCTCATGGCCGGCGATCCCAACGCTCCCCATTTCCCGCGCTCGGCGCCGATCGAGGCCTACGGCAAGGGCGGCTTTGCCTTTGCCGGCATGTCGCACCGGGGCTCGCTGCTGTGCCTGCCTGATGCGATCTGGGCCTGGGATGTGACCGATCCAACCAAGATCGACCGCTACTCGCTGGATCGGGTCTTCGCTGCTGCCAACAGCATCGATACGCTGCTGGTCGGCACTGGAACCGGGCTCTGGCTAGCCCCGTCGGAACTGCGCCAGGCCCTGAAAGCGGTGAGGGTGGTGCTGGACACCATGCAGACCGGCCCCGCCGTGCGCACCTACAACATCATGATCGGCGAACGGCGCCGCGTCGCGGCTGCGCTGATTGCAGTGCCATGAGCAGCGCTGCGACGCCGCCCGATGGCGTGACCATCTGCGCCGACCTCGTGCGCAGCTATGACTTTCCGCGCTATGCCGCGACCCTCTTCGCTCCGGCCGTAGAGCGCCGAGCGCTACTGGCGCTCTACGCCTTCAATGTCGAGATCGTCCGCGTCCGCGATCAGGTGACCCAGCCCTTGCCCGGAGAGATCCGCTTTCAATGGTGGACCGATCTGTTCTCGGGTCTTGTCCACGGCAGCGCCGAGGGCAATCCGGTGGCGGCGGAACTGTTGCGCGCGATCCGCGATTTTGACCTGCCGGTCGAGCCGCTGTCGCTGCTCGTCGACGAGCATCAGTTCGATCTCTATAACGATCCGATGCCGACCATGACGGCGCTCGAAGGCTATCTGGCGGCGACCTCTTCGGCCCTGTTCGCACTGGCGGCGCGGATCATGGGCGAAGCTTCCGAGGCAGCCGAGCACCTCGCTCGGCACGCCGGGTTGGCGCAGGGCATCGCGCAGGCGATTGCCAACTTGCCGCGGGACTCGTCCCACCGGCAATTGTTCCTGCCGCAGCAGTTTCTGACCAGCCATGGCTGCGCCATCGAGGATGTGTTCGCCGGCAAGGAGACGCCCAATCTTCGTGCCGTCCTGGACCAGCTCGTCGGCGAGGCGCGGCAGCATCTGGCGACGGCCTCGTCACTCCTGGTGCAAGTGCCACCGTCGGCGCGGGTTGCGTTCCTGCCGTTGAGTCACGCGCAGGCCGATCTCAATCGTCTGTCGCGGCCGGGGCGCAATCCTTTCGCACCGCAGCCACCATCGCGCCTGCGCACGCTGTGGACGCTTTGGCGGGCTTCACGATCGCGGGAATTTACCAAATAGCGGTTGGCTTATCGCCCGAGGCGGCCAAATGCTCTATGCTGTCCCATGGCCGAATTGTCCCAAATCGCAATCCCCGATCTGAGCGGCCTTCCGGTCGTGCCCGGTGACATTCACGCTGCCGCAGAGACGATCCGGGGGGCCGTTGTCGAGACGCCCTGTAGCTTCAGCCGGACGCTGAGCAACATCTGCGGCTGCGAGCTTTGGCTCAAATTCGAAAATCTCCAGTTCACGTCCTCCTTCAAGGAGCGTGGTGCGCTGAACCGGCTCACCGCGCTGACGCCGGAGGAGCGGGCGCGCGGCGTCGTCGCTATGTCAGCCGGCAATCACGCGCAGGGCGTTGCCTATCACGCCAAGCGGCTTGGCATTCCCGCCACCATTGTCATGCCGGTGGGCACGCCGATGGTGAAGGTCGAGAACACCAGGCATCATGGCGCCGAGGTGGTCGTTACCGGCGCGACGCTGGAGGAGGCGGCTGCGTTTGCGCGAAGTCACGGCGAAGCCCGCGGCATGATCTTCGTCCACCCCTACGACGATCCGCTGGTCATTGCAGGGCAGGGCACGGTCGGGCTGGAGATGCTCAAGGCGGTGCCGGAGCTCGACACGTTGGTTGTCCCGATCGGCGGCGGCGGCCTGATCAGCGGCATTGCCATTGCGGCGAAATCGATCAAACCTTCACTGCGGATCCTCGGCGTCGAGGCTTGGCTTTATCCTTCGATGTACAATGCCGTCCATGGCGGCAATCTGCCGGCGCGCGGCGATACGCTCGCCGAAGGCATCGCAGTCAAATCGCCGGGCAAGATCACCACGGAAATCGTCCGCCGCCTGGTCGACGACATTGCGCTCGTGAACGAAGCCGAGCTCGAACGCGCGGTCGCAACCCTGATCTCGATCGAGAAGACGGTCGTCGAGGGGGCCGGCGCCGCAGGCCTGGCGGCGATTATGTCCGATCCCACGCGCTTTGCCGGCGAGAAGGTCGGTCTGGTCTTGAGCGGCGGCAACATCGACACCAGGCTCATCGCCTCGGTGCTGACGCGCGAGCTCGCGCGCGAGGGGCGGCTGACGCAGCTCTCGCTCGATATTCCTGACCGGCCCGGTCAATTGGCCGCGGTCGCGGCACTGCTGGCGGAAGCCGGCGCCAACATCATCGAGGTCTCGCACCAGCGGACCTTCTCCGACCTGCCGGCCAAGGCGACGCTGCTGCAGCTCGTCATCGAGACCCGCGACAGCGCCCATCTCGACGAGGTCATGGCCAAGCTCGGCGCGTCCGGATTGAGCGCGCGCTGCACTTGAGGCAGCTCGAGGGCTACTCCGGCAGCCCCGCGACGCGAAGCGCATCACCGAGCTCCGCGGCCAGCGCCGGAGAGCAGTTGACGCCCTGGAACTGACGGCCGTAGCGGAAGGTCGGGTGCAACTCCATCACCCGAGCCGCGGCCGCTTTCGCCTCCTGCAATCGGCCTAGCTTTGCAAGGGCCGCCGCCAGTTGCACATGGGTGATGCTGTGGCGCGGATTGGCCTGAACGGAGCGGTAAGCGGCGCGACAGGCTTCTTCGTACCGGCCACGGTGGAAATGTCCCATCGCCTGCGCGTCGAAGGCGGCAAAGGCCCAGGAATCGAACGGGCTGAGCCGCATGCCGCGCTCGCTCCATTCGATGGCGCGGTCGGCATCGCCACCCCAACCGAGCATGACGCTTCCGAGGATGTAAGTCAGCGCGGACGACGGGCTGATCGAAAGAGCAGCGTCGAGGGCAGTAAATGCGGCGGCGCGATCGTGCCCATCCATGCCGATCGAAAAGCCCGCCAGCGTGAGAGCCAGCGCGTCGTCCTGCCCGTGGGCGATCGCTGAGCGCGCGTGCCTGATCGATGCCGCGCGGCTCACCTCCCGCAGACCAGCGCGGAGGAACAGGCAATGATGGCACATCGCAGCGTTGCCGTGCGCCAGCGCGTAGGAGGGCTCTAGCGCGATCGCGCGTTCGAGCAATACAAGCGCCTGCGTCACCTGCTCCGGCATGCCGGAATCGACATCCGGCTGGGCTCGCAGGACGAGGTCATAGGCATCGAGGCTATCCGGCCGCTTACGCTTGACCCGGTTGATTTCGGCGCGGCGCAGGCTAGGTGCGATGGCGCCGACGACGGACATGGCGATCTCGTCCTGGAGCGCGAAAATGTCCTCGGACCTGCGGTCGTAGCGCTCGGCCCACACGTGCATTCCGGTCGACGCGTCGATCAGTTGACCGGTGATCCGCACATTGCCGCCGGCTTTCCGGATGCTGCCTTCCAGCACGTAGCGCACGCCAAGTTCGCGTCCGACCTGCTTCACGTCGATCGCTCGGCCCTTGTATGTGAACGTGGAATTTCGCGCGATCACGAACAGCCAATTGATGCGCGACAGGCCGGTGATGATGTCATCGACCATTCCATCGGCAAAATAGTCCTGTTCAGCATCGCCGCTCAGGTTCGCAAAGGGCAACACCGCGATTGATGGCCTCTCGGGCAGTGCCAGTGATGGCGCGGACGCACGGTCCGGGTCGGTCGTCGTCACGGCCGGGCCGATATAGCGATAGCCGCGTCGCGGCAGTGTCTCGATCCACTGCGCCTCTCCGGAAGCGTCTGCCAGCGTGCGGCGGACGGCTGCGATCTGGACGGTCAGGTTGCTGTCCTCGATCGCTTGGGCGGGCCAAGCCGCCTCGATCAGGGCATCCTTGGATACGGGCATGCCGGCGCGCTGCACCAGCAGGGCCAGGAGCAGCACGGCGCGCTGGCCGAGTGGGGTCGGCTCGGCTCCGCGGAACAGAATCCCTGCATCGGCATCGAGGCGGAAGGGACCAAATTCAAGGATCGCGGCCATCGTCGAAGAAGGACACATTTCGCAGGTTTTTTGCAATGTTTTCCGCACCGCTTCGCTACTTCCCGGGGCGGGGGGCGCCATCATGGCGCCATTGCTGCGCAATGGTGCGACCAGCCATGGAGGACCACATGAACGCAAAGCCTCTCATCCGCAGGCCCGGCGAGACCGGGGGAGTGATGCTGCGGGGCCAGCCGATGGCTTTTCTGGTGACCGGGCAGGACACGCGGCACACCAGCATGTTCGACTGGACCATTCCGGCCGGGTTCGCCACGGGCCGGCACGTCCATCGTGTGCAGGAAGAGACCTTCTACATGCTTGAGGGCGAGTGCGAATGGCACGTCGCCGAAGAGGTCGTCAGGGCCACGCCGGGGACCTATCTCTTCATTCCACCGGGCGTTCCCCACAATATCACCAATGTCCGCGACAAGCCCGCGCGCGTGCTCATGACGGTGTCTCCACCGGGGCACGAGCATTATTTCGAGGAATTGGCCAAGCTCACCGCCAGCGGACCACCGGATGCGACGGCCATCAGCGAGCTGCGTGCCCGCTTTGACACCGACCAGCTATCGGCACTGACGACGAGAGCCTAGGTCCGGGTCTGGGTCTTGTGTCGTCTGGTGCCACTAATGTTGCGCCAGACCTGCCACGTGGGCGATCAGGAGGTCGATCTCAGCTTCCGTGTTGTAGTAGTGCGGCGAGGCGCGCACGACCACCGGCAGTGCGCGGACTTCCGCATCGATGCGGGTACTGGATGGATCCGAGGCGCCGATCGTGATGCCGGCCGCGGCTGCACTGCGGACGATAGCATCCGCCTCATGCCCCTCCATCGTGAAGCTGACGATGGCGCCCGGCGCGCGCCCAAGATCGCGAATGGTGACGCCGCGAACTGAAGCGAGGCCATTGCGCAGGCGGTCCGCAAGCAGGCGGCAGCGTTGCGCGATCGGGCCGAGACCGATCGCGAGAGCATAATCGACGGCCGCGCCAAGCCCGAGCCGGGCCGCGTAATTGTTTTCCCAGGTCTCGAACCGGCGCGCATCGTCGCGGAGCTCATACTGGTCCCGCGAGACCCAGGGCGCCGCAAAATGGTCGATCATCGGCGGCTCAAGCTGCTGCAGCAGCTGGCGGCGGACATAGAGAAATCCGGTTCCGCGTGGGCCACGCAGGAATTTGCGGCCGGTCGCCGACAGCATGTCGCAGCCGATCGCTTCGACGTCGACCTGCATCTGGCCGACGGCTTGGCAGGCATCGAGCAGATAGGGAATGTTGTGTGCGCGCGCGATCCGGCCGATGGCAGCGGCGGGATTGACCAGCCCGCCATTGGTTGGAACCCAGGTGATCGCGATCAGTTTCACGCGGTCGTCGATCATGCGTTCAAGCGCGTCGACGTCGAGCTCGCCGGTGGCATCGCTCGGCACGACATCCACGACCGCGCCAGTGCGCTTGGCGACCTGAAGGAACGCGACATAGTTGGCCGCGTACTCCGCCTCGGCGGTCAGGATGCGGTCGCCCTTGCAGAACGGAAGCGAATAGAACGCCATCTGCCAGGCAACCGTCGCATTCTCCACCAGCGCAACCTCATTGGGCGCGGCATTCAGGAGACGCGCCACCGAGCCGTAGACCGCGTCGAGCCGTTCGGATTCACGGTCGGCAGCGGCATAGCCTCCGATCTCGCTCTCCAGATCGATGTGCTCTTTCATCGTCGCGACGACCGGTGCCGGCATTAGCGCCGCGCCCGCGTTGTGGAGATAGGCGATCCGAGAGGCCGCCGGCGTGTCGGCGCGCATTCGGTCGATGTCGATCAAGCTGGCTCTCCTGTCGCAATCCATCGGCATGCACTAGACGTGCCGAACAAGGCGAGCAAGACGGCGGACAAGCGAGGAACTGGCCCGGCTCGCCTCAGATGCAGAGGCCTAGCAGCTTGACGTGGCAATTGCTGGATTTGGGCTTGCTCGTGGGCGCAGCCTCGCGCTTGACGGCAACCAGAGGCTCTTTGTCCTTGTTCTTCTTGCCCTTCGGCTCGTAATCCCCGGCGATCACCATGGCCCAATAGGTGCGCTTGCCGCTGGGATTCTTCGCACTTGCGATCCCGACGCGAGAGGCGTTGTGCAGCAGCAGGTTCTTGCGGTGTCCCGAGGAGTCGATCCACTGTCCCAGCGTCTTCTCGAAATTATCGTAGCCGTAGGCGATGTTCTCCGCGGCACGGCCCGCGCCAGACGGCGCGACGCGCTTGTTGAACGGGCCGAGGGCGTCGTGGCTGAGATCGTCCTTCGCCGCCATGGCACGGGCCTGGTCCATGGCGATGCGGTCGAGCGTTGCGTCGCGTACGACGCGGCCCTCACCATGCTTCAGCCGGAAGCCGGAGATCTGCTCGGCCGCGGACTCCGCGGCCATCACAGGCGCGGCCTCCAGCAGCACTAGACCCGCCAACAGCAGGGCTGCGCGGCGCCTCATGGTCCCCCAGCGAGTCATTGTTCCCAAGTCAGTACAGTTCCAGGCTTCTCTACCGGCATTGTGGAGGCTTCAAGGCGCGGCGCACGCCATGGTCTAACCGGTGGGCAGGTTGGCCTCGAAGTTGAAGCGGTCCCGGAGGTTCTTGCGCTGCTCCAGGATGTCCTTGAGGAAAGCGCGGTCTTGGTCGTTCTTCATCATGGGCTCGATCAAGTCGAGCTGGTTCATGGCGACCAGCTGCAGGATCTCGGTGCGCGGCTTGCCGCCGGAGTCGCGTGGTAGGGCGTGGACCACCTGAATGTGCTCCGGTGGCTTCGGCCCCTTGGCGGCAGCGAGCTCGTTGCGGAGCTGGCTTTCGAGCGCAGCCTGATCAGCTTCGACGAACGCATAGAGCCCTACGCCGGAGCGGCGATCGGCAAAGGCAACGATGGCGGTGTCGCGCACGGCGGAGTTCTTGCGGATCAGTTCGGCCAAGACCGGCGCGTCATTGACGAGACGGCGGCCGCCACCCTCGCGGTCGGTGAAGTTGAACAGGCCGCGGGTGATGGCGCGATAGACCTTCTTTCCGGTGGCGAGCCACAGGCTCGCGGCGAAGGATTTCTTCGCCAGGATCTTTCGCTCGCGCGGCGTCAGCGCCTCGGGCGCATAAGAGCGCTTGTGCTTGAGCAGATGGCGGAGATCTTCGTAAGCGAGGATGCGATAGAGCCGCCCGCGCCGGGCAAAGCAGGCGGCGAGCTGGAAGTCGGTCACGTAGGCGCGGCCGTCGCGGCCGACCAGCCAGTTCTGTTCCTTGGCGAGATCGTTGTGGCAGATGCCGGCGCGGCGCAGCCGGCGCAGGGCCACCTTGGCCGAGCGGAAATAAGCGAGGTCGCCATGGGGCTTTGCCAGATGCAGCGCAACGCCGTCGACAAAGCCGCGTACCAGCGCGCGACGGCCGGCCCAGAGCAGTTCAGGGCCGACATCGAGGCCTTTGGCGAGCGCCAACGCGTGCTTCTCGCGTGCAAACAGATGGCGCGCCAGCAGGAACGACCACCACGGCACCTCGTCGAGCCGGCGCAGCACCGCGTCGACTTCGCCGCTGTCAGCGCGGAAGCGGCCGCGCTCGACGGTCGAGAACACGTCGCGCTTGAGCAGCACGCCCTCGGTCCAGTGCGCCGAGAGCATCGCGGCGTCGTCTTTCGGGAGACTCATCGAAAACTCACGCGGCTACGGCAATGCGCAAATGATCGGCGATCCAGCGATCGAGATCGGCGAGCGCCAATGCGCTCATCGCCTGCTTCTTGGCCACCGTCTTCTCGTTGCCGCGCAGGCGCGTGCCGTCCGGCTTCTTCGTCGGCGCACTCGCGAGCGGCGGAAACAGGCCGAAATTGATGTTCATCGGCTGGAACGAGCGGGTGCCCGGCTCGATGGTCTCGATATGGCCGCCCGTGATGTGGCCGAGCAAGGATCCGAGCGCCGTCGTAGCCGGCGGGCTCGCAAGCGTCTCGCCGCGCGCGTCGGCAGCCGCATAGAGGCCGGCGATGAGGCCGACACTGGCGGATTCCACATAGCCTTCGCAGCCCGTCATCTGGCCGGCAAAGCGCAGCCGCGGCTGCGCGCGCAGGCGCAACTGGCTGTCGAGCAGCTTTGGCGAGTTGAGGAAGGTGTTGCGATGCAGGCCGCCGAGGCGGGCGAACTCGGCCTTCTCCAACCCCGGAATGGTGCGGAAGATGCGCTGCTGCTCGCCATACTTCAGCTTCGTCTGGAAGCCGACGATGTTGTAGAGGGTGCCAAGCTTGTTGTCCTGGCGTAGCTGCACGATCGCATAGGCTTTGGTGGCGGGATCGTGCTGATTGGTGAGGCCCACCGGCTTCATCGGGCCGTGGCGCAGCGTCTCGGGACCGCGCTCCGCCATCACCTCGATCGGCAGGCAGCCGTCGAAATAGGGCGTGTTGGTCTCCCATTCCTTGAACTCGGTCTTTTCGCCTGAAATCAGCGCGGCGACGAAGCCGTCATACTGCTCCTTGGTCATCGGGCAGTTGATGTAGTCGGCGCCGTTGCCGCCGGGGCCAACCTTGTCGTAGCGCGACTGAAACCAGGCCACCGACATGTCGATGGATTCGCGATGTACGATCGGTGCTATGGCGTCGAAGAAGGCGAGCGCATTTTCGTCGGTCAGCTCGCGGATGGCGTCGGCCAAGGGCGCCGAGGTGAGGGGCCCGGTCGCAACGATCACGTTGCTCCATTCGGCCGGCGGCAGGCCCGCGATCTCGCCGCGGGCGATCTCGATCAGGGGATGGTCGTTCAGGGACTTGGTGACGGCGGCCGAGAAGCCGTCGCGGTCGACCGCAAGCGCGCCGCCGGCGGGCACCTGATTGGCATCGGCCGCGCGCATGATCAGCGAGTCGAGGCGGCGCATCTCAGCATGCAGCAGGCCGACAGCGTTGTTGGCGGCGTCGTCCGAGCGGAACGAGTTGGAGCAGACGAGCTCAGCGAGCCCGTCGGTGCGGTGCGCCTCGGTCATGCGGTCCGGCCGCATTTCGTGCAGCACTACGGGCACGCCAGCCTTGGCCACCTGCCAAGCGGCCTCTGAGCCGGCAAGGCCGGCGCCGATGACGTGCACGGAATTGGATTGGGGTCCTGTCATGGGGCGGACAGGTAGCGCTTTTCGGCGGTCAGTGGAATCGCCGAGATCGAGTTTTCTGCCATCAGAAACGACAACGCCCGCACGAGGCGGGCGCTATCGGTTCGTCCGGTGAAAGGCTGAACGGTATCAGCCCTGATACTGACCGGCGGCAACGCGCGGGATGTCCGAGCGATCGAGGCCGATGTCAGCCAGTTCGCGATCGCTGAGCTGGGACAGCTCGGCAACATTGCGCTGATAGTCCCGGAAAGCCTGGATCATACGGATAAGTGAGAGCAGCATGGTAGTCTCCTGTAGTTCGATTCAGCCCTTGCCGGGCCTCATCGTTAAAATGAATATAGGTGAGAGTAGTGCAGTGCGAAAGTTCCGATGTTGCGATGCAGCTAAGCGTAGAACGCATGGCGCAGGTAAGGAGCGATTAACCTGTCGAGAGTCCCGCCCAGTAGCCAGGCGAAACCTCGGACGGCAAGCAATAAACTCCGTGAAATCACGGGTTTATCGATCCATCTTCGATTCTGATTGTTCAGAAAATAGGTTACATTCTCGTGACCTGCGAGGGCGTCATGTTAGCTTGTGAGCCCAAGTCTGATATGCGTGATTCGCATGATCTGGCTTTTCTAGAGATGAATCATTATTCAGTTTTACTGAGCGAGATTCTCTGATTTCGGAGGAGTCCGAGCTTAGCTTCCAGGCGATTTTGGCCGTTTTCGCAGCGCTGCCGGACGGTCCTGCGAAAGATCCCGAGGGCTATTGTCCCATGATGCGCTGCACACACGCCAAGCGTGCATATTCTGATTACGAAGTTGTAATGAAAATCAGAAATTTCGCATGCGGCTCTGCGCGCTGCGCAACATCACGCAATTCTCGCGCGGAATTTATTGCGGCAAGTTGCCGCGTCAGCAGCAAAGTCATGTTGCAGATTCCGGCAATGTCGCTGGCTCTGTTCCAAGAACAAGAGAAGGAAAGTAACATCATGACGAAGTTACTCGGGGTTATCGCAATTGCTGCCGTCGCATTGGCCGTCGCGCCGGCTCAGGCCGCCAAGCACGCCATGGGCGGCTGCAGCGGGGCCAATCTGGAGAAGACCGAGACCGCGATCGAGGCGATGCCGGACGGCGACAGCAAGTTCGTCGCTGAGAAGGAGGTCACGGCGGCCCAGGACGCGCTACTCAACGGCAAAATGGGGGCGTGCGGCATGCATCTGAACAAGGCGATGCACGCCACCATGGGCAAGTAATCGGGTAGGTAACGCAATCCAAGAGAGGGCCGGTCGCCGGGCGATCGGCCCTATGCGTTTTGTCTTAGTGCGCGTCTTAGGGGGCGTGCGCGAGTTGGGTAGCAAAATAGGCCACCGTCTTGGAATAGACCTCGCTCTTGTTCCACTGCTGGAGCACCGCGAAGTTCGGGCTGCCCGGCTGCCAGTCCTTGCCCTTCTGCCAGCCGTAGCCGGCGAGATAGTTGGCCGTAGAGGCGAGCACGTCGGGCGCGTTATGCAGCAGGTCGCGCTTGCCGTTGCCGTCGAAATCGACGGCATATTTCATCCAGGATGACGGCATGAACTGGGTCTGACCGAGTTCACCGGCCCAGGCGCCTTTCATGTCGGCTGG
The DNA here is from genome assembly GCF_053592855.1 of Bradyrhizobium sp. T-1. Lineage (NCBI taxonomy): Bacteria > Pseudomonadati > Pseudomonadota > Alphaproteobacteria > Hyphomicrobiales > Nitrobacteraceae > Bradyrhizobium > Bradyrhizobium sp. T-1. Next base: position 4,080,906 of record NZ_CM132115.1, read on the forward strand.
CGCAAGATCGCCGCGCTGGACGATGCGCAACGCATCCATCAACTCGCCACGAAACTGCTCGGCGCGCCGGCAATCATAGGCGAGTGTCGCGAGCGAGCGGATCGTCGCGAACTTGCCGGTGTTGACGCCGAAATCGGTCTCGAGACCCCAGATCGCGACCAGGATCTCGCCGGGCACGCCATAGGTCTGCTCGATGCGCGACAGCACCGAGCCGTACTGCTTCATCATGTTGGAGCCGCGCGTCATCCGCGGCGGCACCATGCGGCCGGAAAACTCTTCAAAGGTCTGGGTGAAGACCTTTTGCGACTTGTCGCGGTTGAGCACGCTCTGATCGAGCGTCACGCCGGCAAGTCCGGCGGTGATGGCCTGCTGCGAGATACCCTTGGCCGCAGCGTCGGTTTTGAAGTCCGCAAGCCAGGCGTCGAAATTGCCTGAGCCGCAGGCAACAGCGGCAAGTGCTGGCTGGGCGGACAGGATGGATGCGGAGAGGGCGAAGGCTGCGAGAGCGAGACGAGAAATCGTCGGGGTCATCAGATGAAATGGATTCCGTGAAGTGATCTGACCGGCGGGCGCAATCTCGGTTGTAACCGCGGCCAAAGCAAGGCGTATGGTAGCGCGCAGAGCCTGCCCGAGCCAAGCCCGGGCAGGTTCGCATGTCACGATATCGTCAGGCGTCCCTCCGATTTCGCCAGGGGAACAGGTTGGCCGGGAAGTCGGCGGCCGGCTTGCGCGGACGCTGCGGTGGAGGCGGCACCGGCCGTGCGCCGGGCTCGGAGACGATCACCTTGCGGTAGAGATGCCAGGTGGCGTGGCCGAGCAGGGGAATGACGATGGCGAGCCCGAGAAACGCGGGGATGGTGCCGAGCGCGAGCAGCACCGCGACAATCAGGCCCCAAGCCGCCATCGGCACCGGGTTCTTGGCGACGACGCGGAGCGAGGTGACCATCGCCTCGAACGCGCCGGCATGCCGGTCGAGCATCAGCGGGAACGATACAGCGCTGATACAGAGCGCGGCGAGTGCGAACAGGAAGCCCGTGCCACAGCCGACAACGATCAGCCACCAGCCCTGTGATGTCGTCAGCACGCGCGTCACGAAGTCCGAGATTCCAGTCACGCCCTCATAGCCGAACGCCGCAATATAGATCGCCTGCGCGGTCGCGACCCAGGTCACGAACAACGCGAGCAGCAACGTGCCGAGACCGAGCATGGCGCCGAAAGACGGGGAGCGGAGCACGTCCATCGCGTCCCAGGCACTGGCTTCCTCATAGCGCTCGCGCCGGCTCGAGAGCTCGTAGAGGCCGAGCGCTGCGAACGGGCCGATCAGGGCGAAGCCCGCGGCCAGCGGAAACAGCAGCGGTATCACTGAATAGCCCATTGCGACGCGCGCGATCACGAGGCCGAGCACAGGATAGATCACGCAGAGAATGATGGCGTGGCTCGGCACCGCCTTGAAATCTTCCCAGCCGCGCTTGAGCGCGTCGTGCAGGTCGGAAAGTCGGATGGTTCGGATTACCGGTCCAGCCCCGTCTGCGGTCCGGCCCATCGTGGGGACATTGCCCTGATAGAGTGTGGCCATGGTCGGCTTGCTCCCTTGCCATGCAGCCGAGTTTGGCGCCGGCAACGGCGCAAGCGGCCGCTCTTCTGAGTTTCGCGAGTCCAACCAGGCGCGAATTCCGGATGGCATCGCGAGCTGAACACGAAGCCTACGCCCATTTCCGAGCCCTGTCCCTCACGCTTGGGTGAGATTCGATGCCGCAGCGCAACCTTGACGACGTCATTCGGTCGTCATTTCGCCGCAGATAAGCTCATGCTGCTTGTGGGTCGCGTGAACAGCGCGGGCGCAATGCAGAAACTTCATCTATAAGGGCCCCATTCGGGGCCTTCCAACGGGATCCTTTTCGGGGAGCAGACATGAGCATTTTCGGGAAAATCATGGGCGCAATCTTCGGCAGCCATCCGGCTTCCGCGGCGCCCGCCGGCGGCGCACCCGCGGGTAGCGCGCCTGCAGGGGCCGCGCCGAGCGGATCGGCGCCAGCGTCTGCGCCGGCAGCCGCGCCCGCAGCAACGGTGGACGTCGCCGCGATCGTCGACGCGGCCGTCGCGGCGCACAAGGGCGAGAAGCTGGAGTGGCGCACCTCGATCGTCGACCTCATGAAGGCGCTCGACGTCGATTCGAGCCTTGCCGCGCGCAAGGATCTTGCCAAGGAGCTCGGCTACACCGGCGACATGAACGACTCCGCTAGCATGAACGTCTGGCTGCACAAGCAAGTGATGTCCAAGCTCGCCGCCAACGGCGGCAAGCTGCCGCCTGAAATCAAGCACTGACCGACGGATCGGTCGACCTCAAAGGGCCCGCGATGTCGCGGGCCCTTTTCATTTCAGGCAACGAGATCCGCATTCTCCGGATGCCTGTCGAGATAATCGACGACGAAGCCACAACCCGCGACCACCTTCTTGCCGTCGCGCCGGATCAGGTCGAGCGCGCCGTTGATCAATTCGGAGGCTATGCCGCGGCCGCGTAGCGCACGCGGCGTCTCGGTATGGGTGATGATGACGGCCGACGGCGTCAGCCGGTAATTTGCGAAGGCTAGTTCATCGCCGACATCGAGCTCGAAGCGGCTCCTGTCCTTGTTGTCGCGTACCGTTGCCGTCATCCCTGATCCTTCCGAAGCCGTGCTTATTTCCTGATCTAGGCGCCTGAACCGGCCCTTGCCAAGGCGCGACCAAGGCAGGTTGCCGCAGGGGAGATATCTGCAAAATGCGTGTCCCGCTCAGCCTCATGGCCTTGCTCGCCATGGTCGTCTCGACGGCGCCGGTCCCGGCCGCCGCCGAAGGTGGTCCGGCCTGGGAAGCCTGTGTCGGGCTCACCAGCACGCCGGATGAGCGGGTGAAAGCCTGCTCGACCGTGATCGACGCAAGAAGCGAGACCGGCCGGAGGCTCGCCGGCGCCTATTGCAATCGCGGTCACGGCCTGACCGAGAAACGCGAGCTCGATGCGGCGCTGTCCGATCTCGATGAGGCGGTCAAGCTCGACCCGGCTTACGCCTGCGCCTTCAACAATCGCGGCCGCGTCTACGGCTTCAAGCGCGACTATGATCGCGCCATTGCCGACTACGACGAAGCCATCAAGCTCGATCCCTCGCTGGCGATGGCCTACAGCAATCGCGGCGAGTCTCGGTACAACAAAGGCGATCTCGACGGCGCCATCGCCGATTTCGACGCGGCGATCAAGCGTAATCCCAGCTATGCCACCGCCTACGCCAATCGGGGCTACGTCTATGCCCGCAAGCACGACACGGCGCATGCGCTGGCCGACTTCAGCATGCGGATCAAGCTCGCGCCGGATCTGCTTGCCTATATCGACCGCGGCAACGTTTATCGCGACAGCGAGCAGCTCGACCGCGCGGCCGCCGACTATGGCGAGGCGATCCGGGTCGCGCCGACCGATGCGCGCGGCTGGCGCAACCGCGGTATGATCCGGCTCTACCAAGGCGACAACAAGGGCGGACTCGCCGACTACGACAAGGCGCTGGAGTACGATCCGTCTGATGTGTTCTCCTGGAATAATCGCGGTCAGGCCAAGATGAGACTTGGGAACAAGCAGGGCGCCATTGCCGATTTCAGGAAGGCGCTGGAGTTGCGCCCCGGCCTGCCGACCGCACGCGAGGCGCTCCAGAAGCTTGGAGCGCTGTAGCCGCAGTGCGTCATGAATTCCTTGCCGTGAATGTGGAGCGGCGGTCGTGAATAATTTCCGATATCGCTCTTGCAAGTTCCGTGGCGGTTCCCACGTCGATTGCAGGACATACGCCCGAATGCGGCCGGCAGGGTCGCTAGACATTCGGAGTGTCATGATTGCCAGCCGCCCGACGTATGCCTCTTTTGTAGGAGGATACAATGTCGGACTTTGGTTTCTTGAATACTCATCGCACATGGGAAGACTGGTGTGGGATGCTGCTGGGCGCGTTGATTGTCGCCTCGCCGTGGTTTCCCATCCAGGATCAGCCGGGAATCGCCGGACACCAGGCGATGGTCCTGAACGCGGTCGCGGTCGGCCTCGTCATATTTGGCCTAAGCCAGCTCGAATACGTCGCCTTGCAGCGTTGGCAGGAGGTCGCGACGATCCTGGTCGGGCTGTGGCTCATCGTCTCGCCCTATGTGCTCGGCTATTCTGGCGGAGGCTTTCTCCGGATCTACCACACCAGTCTCGGCGCAGTGGCGGTGATCTTGGGCGTGCTGCAGTTGTGGCAGGACTGGGATCTGAGTGACCAGGACTTGCTGAGGCACGGGCAATAGGCCGTGAATGTCGGCAGGCCCGCCGCGCGACCGGCGGGCCTGAGCTTGCTCATTGCTGCACCATATCCGCATAGTCCGGGTGCTTTTCGATCCACGCCCTCACGAACGGGCATTGCGGGATCAGCTTCAGGCCCCTCGCGCGGACCTGATCGAGCGCGCCTTGCACCAGCTTTGAGCCGACGCCTTTGCCGCCGAGCTCTTTCGGCACGTCGGTATGTTCGAAGGTGATGATGTTGCCTTCGAGCTTGTAGTGCTCGGTTGCGAGATGGCCCTCCACCTCGAGCTCGAAGCGGTGATGGGCCTTCTTGTCGATGACGTCGCTCATGGTGTCTCCCGTTAGCTCTTCAGCGCGTCCGTCAGCATCTTGCGGATCGACCAGGCCTCACCGTCCGAAGAGCCCTTGATGTCGTCGATCTTCCAGCTGCCAGTCTCGCGCACGAAGTCGTAACGTACGATCCGGTCGGCCGGTTTGCGGTCGTTGCGGTGGCCGGTGATGGTCACCGCAAGCGTCGCCTTGTCGGCCTCGATCTTTTCCGCGTCAACCTTGAACGCCTTGACGTCGGGTTCCTGCGAATTGGTGACGGGATCGAAATCGATCGGCCCGACGTCGCCCTTCGGTGTATGCGCATCCGCCTTGGCCCACAGCGCAACCAGCGCCTTGGAGAGATATTTCGCTTTCGCGGCCTTGTTCTCGATGACGAAGGCGGCGCCACCATCGCCTTTTCCTTTGGCGGCGCGGGTGTAGATCGCGGTCAGGATTGTGACGGGATCGTTGGCGGTGGGCGCCTGAGCGAAGGTGGGCGTGGCGGCGGCGAAGAGAGAGGCGGCAACGAGGCTGCGGCGGGTGAGCATTGTTCGTCCCTGAGATGTTGGCACGCGACGATAGGCCGGAATGGCCACGTCAGCGCGGTATCTCAGTAGAGCGGCGGAGGCGTAGTTCGGTTCCATCGACCGCCTTGGCGAGCCGCGAATCTTCCGGCGGTTGTTTCGGGCGGAGGCAGCCCTGGCAGATAACCAGGGAGCGATTGACCTTGGCGTCCTGCTCGGCCTCGATGCCGTCCTGGGCCTGCCACCATTCCTTCGAATAGGGCTGAAGCCCGGCCTGCGACTTGGCTCGCTCGGATGCGTCGGCTGTGCGCGCTGCTCGCGACGGCTGGGCGGCGGTATGTGGTCGATTGGGATCTTCGCCAGCGCCATCCCAGGCGTAGCGGGCGGGCCTGAAGGCGGGATCTGAAGCCAAATGCGCTTGCGGGGCCACGGCACATCCGGCAAGCGCCAGCGACAGCAGGAGAAAGGCGGGCGCTTTGACCATGATGGGACACTCTGTACGCGACAACTGATGGAAGTTGCGCCGATCATGTTTAAAATTCCCTGAACGATTGCGACCGCGCAGGCGACCAACGCGCATGCGCTATCTGTTCGTCCTGCTCACGATGCTCACGGCCGCCGCGCGTGCTGACCACGCCAAGCCGTTCAATCCCGCCGACTATCCACCTGCCGTGCAGAAGGCGTTACATTACGCCAATGAGGAATGCGACAGCCAGGGCGGTGGTGCGGTGACCTTCGCGCCGGATACGGTGCGCAAGATCGACCTGACCGGTGACGGTCGCGACGATTACATCGTCGATTTCCGCGAAACCAAGTGTGGCGAGCGCGAGAGCACCTATTGCGGGACTGGCGGTTGTGTGCTGGACATTCTGGTGACGTGGCCGGACGGCAGCGTCCGTGCTGTGTTCGACGGTTATGTCCGCAGCTACGCCATCGTGGCACCGCCGATGAAGCGCGGCGCGGCGCGTGTCATCCGCTTCGACCTGCATGGCAGCTATTGCGGCGGTTTCGGCGCGCAGGTCTGCGTCAAGGAGAAGGCGATCACGGCGACGCCGTTCGAATTCAGGAAACCGTAGGGCAGGTGCGCGGATCGTGGCCTTGCAGGGCCGCGTTCGATGGCGATAAATGGGCTGCAATGAGCAGATGGCTTGCGTGCTGTCTGCCGTCGAAGAGGAAGCCCGATGCAGCCGCTCCGCATGTCCCGCCGCGTCATGAATCTCGCCTACATGCTGACCCAGAATGCACGGCGGCATGGATTGCGCCCAGGTTTCGTCTGGGGTGACAAATCCTGGACCTGGCGCGAAATCGATGCGCAGGTTTCGGCGCTGGCGGCGGCGCTTGCTGCGCGCGGCATCGCCAAAGGCGACCGCATTCTCGTCCATTCCAAGAACGGCAACGAGATGTTTGTCTCGATGTTTGCGGCGTTCCGGCTCGGCGCGGTCTGGGTGCCCACCAATTTCCGCCTGATGCCTGACGAGGTCGCCTATCTTGCGCAGGCCTCCGGCGCGAAGGCGTTTCTCTGCCATGTCGATTTTCCCGAGCACGCGGCGGCGGTGAAAGGAAGTGCACTGGAATTCACCTGGAGCATCGACGGCAAGGCCTCGTTCGGCGAGCGCTCGGTTGCTGACGCCATAGCCTCGCAGGCAGGCCAAGTGGTCGAGAACGTCGCGGTCGAGCACGACGATCCCTGCTGGTTCTTCTTCACGTCCGGTACCACCGGCCGCTCCAAGGCCGCGGTGCTGACCCACGGCCAGATGGGCTTTGTCGTCACCAATCATCTCGCCGATCTCACCCCCGGTGTCACAGAAGCGGATGCGTCGCTGGTGGTGGCGCCGCTCTCGCATGGCGCCGGCGTGCATCAGCTGGTGCAGACTGCGCGCGGCGTCTGCACCGTGCTGCTGCCGACCGAGAGATTCGACATCGACGAGGCGTTCCGCCTGATCGAAAGGCATCGGGTCGGCAATCTCTTCACGGTGCCGACCATTTTGAAGATGATGATCGAGCATCCCGCGGTCGACAAATACGATCATTCCTCGCTGCGTCACGTGATCTATGCCGGCGCGCCGATGTATCGCGAGGACCAGAAGGCTGCGCTGAAGAAGCTCGGCAAGGTCATCGTGCAGTATTTCGGCCTCGGTGAGGTCACCGGCAACATCACTGTACTGCCGGCGGCGCTGCATGATCCCGAGGATGGCCCGCACGCGAAGATCGGCACCTGCGGCTTCGAGCGGACCGGCATGCAGGTCTCGATCCAGGATGACGAGGGCCGCGAGCTCCAGGCGAACCAGAGCGGCGAGATCTGCGTGATCGGGCCTGCGGTGCTCGCCGGCTACTACGACAATCCGGAAGCCAATGCGAAGGCATTCCGCAACGGCTGGTTCCGGACCGGCGATCTCGGTCACATGGATGAGGAGGGGTTCGTCTACATCACGGGACGCGCGTCGGACATGTACATTTCCGGCGGCTCCAACATCTATCCGCGCGAGATCGAGGAAAAAATCCTGACCCATCCCGGAGTCGGCGAGGTAGCCGTGCTCGGCGTGCCCGATGCGACCTGGGGCGAGGTCGGTGTCGCCGTCTGCGTCGCGCGCGACGGCGCGAAGCCGGTGAGCGAAGCGGAGATGGCGGCGTTCCTGTCGCCGAAGGTGCCGCGCTACAAGATGCCCAAGCGGTTCTTCTTCTGGGAGGCGCTGCCGAAATCCGGTTACGGCAAGGTGCCGAAGCGCATGGTGCGCGACGAACTCGAGGCGCGCGGGCTGCTCGATCTCGACCAGACCAAGACAGGCTGAGCGTCGGTGATGCGGACGATCAAGCAGCCGGGCGCAGCTGTCGCCGAACGCATCCAGTGGGTCGAGGCGAGGGGGCGTGCCTTCTCGTTCACGCTTGAAGCAGGCCTGCCGCTGCTGGAAGCCGCGCGCCGCGGCTTTGCGGCGGAGGGCTTTGCGGGCGGCGTCCTGAATTTCGGCAGCGGGGCGCTTGGGCCGTTCGCCTATGTGATGCCGGCATTGTCGAAGACCGGCGAGAATGCCGCGTTCTACAGCGACACGTATCGGCCCGCGGGCGTGACGCGTACGCGGCTCGGCAGCATGACGCTCGGCACGCGCGACGGTGCGCCGTTCTTTCATTGCCACGGACTGTGGACCGAGGCGGACGGCAAGGCCAGCGGCGGCCACATGCTGCCGGACGAGACGGTTGTTGCCGAGCCATTCGAGGTCCAGGCCTTCGGCATCGATGGCGCGATGTTCACCGCCGAGCCCGACCCGGAGACCAATTTCAAGCTGTTCGGGCCTGTCGCCGCCGCGAGCACGGGTGCGCGCACGAGCAGCCGCGCTTTCGCGCTGCGGCTGCGTCCCAACCAGGATTTTGCTGGCTGCCTCGAAGCCTTCTGCAAGGCGCACGGCATTGCGCACGCCAAAATCCACGGCGGTGTCGGCTCGACCATCGGTGCGCGCTTCACCCATGGCGGCACGACCGAACCGTTTGCCACGGAGCTTGCGATCGCCGCCGGGACGATCGCGCCGGGAGGGTCCGGCGCGCTGGAGGCCGCGCTCGACGTCGCCCTCATCGACTACACCGGTGGCATAGCCGAGGGGGGCTTGGTTCGCGGTGACAATCCCGTGCTAATGACCATGGAGCTGGTGCTGGAGCCTGTCGGCTAACCACGACTGAGGCGTGCTGCCGCTCCTCATTGCTACTTTCCTATCTCCGGTGTTCCTGGTATGTTCCAACGACGACATGGAACCCGAGTTGGGGATCGGCGGAGGGGTCATATGGGTCGAAGGGGCAATCGGACGATCAATTTGCCGGCGCCATACCTGAAACGGGTCTGGCTCGATCCGTCGCAGGTTGGCGATCGTGACGCTTATCCATTCTGTCTTCCGATCTTCGCAGACGATTTCGAGTTCAGCTTCGACACGCCCATCACGATCATTGTCGGGGAGAACGGCACGGGCAAGTCTACCATCCTGGAGGGGATTGCAGCGCTCGCCGGCTACGACGAAGCAGGCGGCGGCAAGGGCTACAGGCCGGTCGATCACTCCATGGCGCTCGAAAAGATGGGTGGGACGCTGTCGAAGGCGCTGCGCGCAAGCTGGTTGCCCAAGATCACCAATGGCTGGTCCTTTCGTGCCGAAAGCTTCTTTTCGGTCGCGAGATACCTCGATCAGGCCGCGCTGGATGACCCGTTCGGGATTCTGCGAAGATCCTGCGGGGTTCATCGACGCCGCGCTGCAGGATGAATAGGGGGCAGAGCAAATGAGCAGGAAAAGACGCCGACAAACCACGCTGCGTGCGCCCTATCTGAGGCGCGTCTGGCTCGACCGCGCACGGGTTGAAGACTGGGAGGCTTATCCGTTCTGCCTTCCGGTGTTCAGGGACGAGTTCGACCACAGCTTCGACGCCGCCGTTACGATCATCGTTGGCGAGAATGGCACGGGCAAGTCGACTATCCTCGAAGGCATCGCAGGGATGGCCGGCTTTGCGAGCATCGGCGGGCGCAAGGGTTTTCATGAGCTCGACGGCGGCGGCATCGAGATCACCGGCGACGAGCTGTCGTCTGCGTTGAGGGCTGCGTGGGTGCCGAAGGTGACCGACGGCTGGTTCTTTCGGGCGGAGACATTCTTTTCGGTCGCGCGTTATCTGGACCGCTCGGCGGTAGATGCAGCGACAGCCATGGAAGGCGTGTTTGGTGCGAGCGTTCAGGAAGCGCCGGACTATCTCTCCTTCTCGCATGGCGAGGGCTTTCTGGTCTTCTTCGAGGAGCGCTGCCAGAAGCAGGGCATCTACATTTTCGACGAGCCGGAATCGGCGCTGTCGCCGGCGCGGCAGATGGACTTTCTCAAGCTGCTGCATCGCATGGATCTCTCCGGCAATTGTCAGGTCATCATGGCGACCCACGCGCCGCTGCTGATGGCCTATCCCAATGCGCAATTGCTTCGACTCGGCAAATATGGCCTCGAACCGACAACGGTCGAGCAGACTGATCATTATCGGGTCATGCGAGAGTTCTGCGCCGACCCGCGCGGCTTCGTCGAGGCGACGCTGGCGGAATAAGTGAGCGGTCGATCACCACGGGCTGGCGCGCATTTTCGTCATGGCCAGATAGGTCGATTCATTAAAGCCCGATATCCCTGTCGAGCTCGATCCTTGGAAGAGGTCGAGCACGGGCGAGTAGGTCTGGCTGGCGTTCTTTGCGTCGTACATGGCCGAGAAACGGCTGAGCAGCTTTGAAACTTTCGCGGGATCGCCGAGATCTTTGAGATTGAGGTATTTTTCCACGATCCTGGCTTGCTGATCGATCTGCATCGAAGCCATCTGGTCAGGCAGATCGAAGGTGGTGCGAAATACTTCCGAAAGGGCCTTGTTGGCTAGGATGTCGTAAGCGGACGTGACGTGTCCCGCCATGCGCTGGAAATACAGCGCCAGACGAACGCCGGGATTTGTATCCCCCTGCTGTTGCTCCAGGCTCTGCTCGAGATAGTTCTTTTGCGTTGCGAGAAATTGATCGCGCTTTTGCGGGCCAATCATCGCAAGTCGCGCGACGTTGCCCTTGCTGTCAAAATTGAACGACGCCGCGATCTCGGCAAAACGCGGATCGCTCTCCGTGTTCGCGAAGCTCTTGGGATCGTTGAGATCGGAGGCGAAGATCTTCTTGAGATAGGCGGTACTCACGTTCGCAGGCTCCAGACCCTTGGCGACCAGAATGAAGTCGACCAGATTCCTGTTTGAGAGCAGATCGGAAACGCTCTTGATGGTGCCAATCGACTGTTGATAGTCCGTCGCTTCCTTCTGGGCTTGAGCTTTGACTTTCGCCTGGTCCTGCGTGCTTGCAGATTTCAATTTCGCGATGACGTAGTCTTTCGCGATATCGAGGATTTCGGCCGAATCCTGGGCCGCCAGGGGTGTCGTCAGATTGCCTTTGGCGTCGAAGTTGAACGCACGCGCGAGCTTGACGTATCGATCGTCCTTGAGCGTATAGACATAGCTCTTGGGGTCGTTGAGGTCGCTTTCGAGCACAGCCTTCACGGTGGACTGCGAGACTTGTGTAGGGTCGAGGCCGACTGCTGCCAGCGCGAAATTATACGCGACGGGCGAGGACACCAGCGCCTGCAGCGTATTCACATTGGGAATGGCTTTTCTGAATTGCCCGATGACCAAGGCTTCCTGCAGCGGACTTGCCGCTGCATAAACAGCCGACTTGCTGTTGTCGAAACTCTGGTTCGTGCTTGCGAGGTTTGCACCGGTCTGCGCGGAGGTGCCTGGTGGAAGCGATCCGTCGGGCGAAAATTCGAACGCGCCGGCCAGGTTCATGAACCGGCCCGTCATCGCGATGGCGTCGTTGGTGCTTGATATGCTGCTCACGGCGGACTGCAGGCGGTATCTTTCGACCAATATCTGGACGTTCAATTGATCGACGTCAGCGCCGGGTTGCGACAGTTGAGCCGTGTAGTCGGCGATCTTCGTGCTGGCGTCGGTTGCATCCGATTTGGCTTGAGCTAGCTGGACGTTGAGGCCATCCAGCTGGGACGAGAAGGTGACATTGACGTAGCTGTTCGGGTCGGATGGGTCACTGGACAGGACCTGCTTGATCGTGTCGCGTGGCCACTTGCTCTGATCGATCCCGAAAGCCGACGCGACATAGTTGCGAAGACGATCGTCGTTGAGAAGCTCGTCGACGCTGGTCACGCTGCCAATCTTGGCATTGTAGTATGTCGTGTCGGCGGCAACTGCATCGACGTTGCTCTTCATGGCCGCCGTGTACAGTCCGATCATGTCGTCGGTCTGGTTCTCCGATTGCGCGACCTTCGTTTCACCGCTGGCGAAGGAAAAGGCCGCGGCAAACTCCCGGTAACGCTTGTCGATCAGCGTATTGGCAAAGCCCTTGGAGTCCGTGAGATCGCTCTGCAGCACTTTCTTCATGAAGGCCTTGGCATAGGCCATGTCTTCCAGGCCAAAGGCCTTCGTCGCGTAATGATACAGGCGATAGTCGTTCATCAGGTCGTCGACGGTCCGCACCTTGCCGATGTTGGCTTTGTAGTAGAGGACTTCGCGCGATACGTCTGATTGCTGCGCCACCCGCGTCAGAGACTGCGTGAGATTGCGCGCGACGTAGCTGTAGCTGAAGTAGGTGGACACCATGGGGAATTCCTGACGGCTCGGCGGGTCCTGGACGTCCGTCAATCATTGCCGGGTCGCAAGGCAGGGGCTGGCTTCATGCCAGCACTCAGAAACATTGTTTCAATTCATTACTGCGATTCTGAGTGGCAACCTTAGGTGTCGCTTGCGTCCAAGCGCCGCATCGGATGCATCTCTCCGGCAAGCTTCCCGCAAGCAAGATGTGGGAGGAGGTTCTTTTCCCTGGAATGCCCGGGACATGATGTATTTCCGAATTCGCGTAAAGCGAAGTATTCGCTCTGGACCCATTTGACCATCGTCTGGCGCGCCTTGCCCGCCGGGCAACGCATGGGCTTCTAGGCCGCGGGCAGCATTGCCGCCACGCCGTCGCCACGAAGCAGTCTCCCCAGGGTCCAAAAATGCGTTACGATGCCCTTAGCGCGCCTCAAGTCGCGCCTGGTGAAAGGATGAGGAAACGAGATGAGGAAGACGATCGGTCGTGCGATCGCCGGGGTGGCGGTGCTTGCAGTGACGGGGATGGCTCTGACGGCGGCTTTTGTCCCGGCCAGGGCGCATGGCCCGACCCGGCAGAAGGTGCGGGAATCCATCGAGATCAATGCGCCGGCGGCCAAGGTCTGGGCAGTGATCGGCAATTTCCAGGATATGAGCTGGCTGCCGCCGGTTACCAAGACTGAGGGCGAGAAGGGCAATGAGATCGGCGCGACGCGGCGGCTGACCCTGACGGGAGGTGCCACGGTCGACGAGGAGCTCTACAAGTTTGACGCCGCCGCCATGACCTATTCATACCGGATCACTGCCGTGGACGTGAAGGTGCTGCCGGTCAACAACTATTCCTCGACGCTGACGGTGACGCCGAGCGCCGACGGCAAGGGTGCAACGCTGGAATGGGCCGGCGCGTTCTATCGCGGCTTTCCGAACAACGATCCGCCGCCAGAGCTGAGCGATGAGGCCTCGGTCAAGGCGGTGAAGGGGCTGTATCAGACCGGCCTCGAAGCGCTGAAGAAGAAGATCGAGAGCGGAAGCTGACCGTGCGGGTCCTGGTCCTGGCGGCGCTCGCCGCCAGCGTCGCGAACGCCTCGGCGGAAGAGGCGTTCGTCACCAACCAGCTCAGCGACGACCTGATGGTCGTCGACCTCGCCACGTCGCGCAGCGTCGCGACCATCCCGATCGGCGGCAAGCCGGCGGGCGTTGCCGTCACCGCGGACGGCCGCTTTGCCTATGTGACGAGCCCCGATGCCAAGGCGGTGACGGTGGTGGACGCCGCCACACGGCAGGTCGCCGGCCGCATCGAGGTCGGCGGTGGGCCGCTCGGCATCGCCGTGACACCCGACGGCAAGACAGTCTATGTCGCCGACTGGTACGCGGCTGCGGTGCGGGTGATCGATGCGGGGGCGCGCAGCGTCACCGCCAGCATCACCGTCGGGGCCTCGCCATCGGGGCTCGCGGTGACGCCTGATGGCAAGCTGCTGCTCTCGGCGGACCGCGACGACGACAGCGTCTCGGTGGTGGATACCGCAACGCGCGAGCGCAAGGCGGTCATCAAGGTCGGCACGCGCCCGTTCGGTGTCACCATCGATGCCGAGGGCAAGCGCGCCTACACCGCCAATGTCGGCTCCAACGACGTCTCCGTGATCGACATCGCGGAGGCACGCGAGATCGGCCGTGTGCCAGTCGGGATGCGGCCCTATGCCGTGGCGCTGACGCTCGGCCGCGGCTTCGTCACCGATCAATATGGTGGCACGGTCAGCGTGTTCGACGTTGCGACGCTGAAGCCGATCAAGCGCATCAATGTCGGCGATTACCCCGAAGGCATCAATGCGACCGCCGACGGCAAGCGCATCATCGTCGCCTGTTGGGAGAGCAACACGCTGGATATCATCGATGCCACCGACCTCAAGGTGATCGGCGAGGTCAAGACCGGCGACGGCCCGCGCGCGTTCGGGGCGTTCTTGCGGAAGACGGAGTAGGGCAGCGCTATTTCGACGCGGCGAATTCCCGCAGTTTCACGAAAAAATCCCTCAGGATTGGGTTGCGATCGACGTAGGTCACGTAGCGGATCGGATGCCGCCTTCGGTCGATGCTCCACGTCATCTGATCGGTGAGAACGGGGGCGGGGATGATCACGCTCGGTGCCCACATCGGATCGAGCAGCCAGCCGACCGGCGCCATGTCCCAGATCTCCTTGGCCCAGCCCATGTGGTCGGACGAATATTCCTTGAACCGCATCGCGAGGAACGCGCCGATGCCGCCGTGCGGTTCGACGTAGCGTTCGATCTCCGGCACCGTCGAGTGCAGGCGCGAGGTAACGCCCTTGCACGGCACTAGGACGAGTGGCACGCCGCTGTCAAGCAGCACCTGCGCGCCGCCGACGTCCTGCTTGAGGTTGAACTCGACGGTATCGGGCCATTCCAGCGCATGGCCGCCAAGCCAGACCACTACGATCCGGTCGATGATGTCAGGCGCCCTGAGCAGGGCCGAGGCGACGTTGCTGATGGCGCCGATGGCGATGACGAAAAGCGGATTTTCGGCGGAACCGGTGCGCGCCCGGACCACGAGGTCGTCAACGGCGGGCGCCGTCTGCGCCGCCTTGCCGGGGCCGATATAGTCGGTGACGCCGCGATGAACCAGACCATCCGGCGCGACATTCAGACGCTCCAGCAGACGCAGGATTTCCTGATAGCTCAGCTCCATGCCGTGTCCGGGACTGTCCGCGCGCGGGTTGAAGAACGGCGCGGCGTAGATCGCCTCGACGTCGAACCGCTCCGGCGACAGCAGCATCTGCACCAGCGCGAACTGATCGTCGATCTCGTTATAAGTGTCGGTGTCGAGCACGACGCGGACCTTGCCGACGGGAGGTTCCAGGAGTTTGAGGCGGGCTGCGTCCGTGAGTGTCATGAGCTCTCCAAGTGAGAGTAGGGTGGGTTAGCCGATCACACGCGCGGTGCTTCAGCACACGAGGGCGCAAGGCGTAACCCACCATGCCACGCGCGATCGAAGTGGTGGGTTACGCTTCGCTAACCCACCCTACAAGGCGGCAGACCACGCCCGCAATCTCATCCATCTGCGCGAACATGTGATCGGGCGCAAGCGCCTGCAACGCCGCCGGCGCGGCATAGCCCCAGCTGACTGCGCCGCAGGAAATCCCCACTGCGCGCGCCGCCTCGATGTCGCGCACCTCGTCGCCGATCGCGATGACCTTGCCCGCCTCGACGCCGGCACGCCGGATCACCCGGCGGAATTTCGCGGGCTTGCCGAACACCGATGCCGAGCAGTCGAAATGCGAGAATAGCGCGGCGGCCTCGCCGAGCTTGGTCTTCGCATTGGCCTCGCTGTCGGAGCTCACCAGCGCCAGCTGTACGCCGCTGTCCGCGAGCGTCCGCAGCATCGCTTCGGCGCCCGCAAACAGCGAAATCTCCCCCGCCGCCTCGCCCTTCAGCCGCCGCGCATATCGCGCGATCGCCGGCAGCTTCCACACGGGCACCTCGAGCCGGCTGAGGATCTCGCGCGTCGACGCATGCCGCAGCCCTTCGACATCCTCATCCCTGACACGCCGAAAGCCGAAGCGATCTGCGACGTCGTTGATGGTGCGCAGGAACCAGGGGAAGCTGTCGACGAGGGTGCCGTCGAGGTCGAAGATGGCAAGGGAGAAGGGCATGGAGGAGAAATCGCGCCGTTAGGAGTTCCACACGGTCTCCTCGGTCCACCCAAGTTCGGCGAACTCGGAGGCCCGAAGCGGCGCTTCTCCTTCTGCAAAGAACTCATCGAGCTGTGGCGGTGCGACTGACGTTTCGGACAGCATGGCGTGCGCCTGCCCGCGATGATGGATCTGATGCTGGAAGAGATGCATCAGCAGCCGGTCGCGCCGCTCGGTCTGCACGCGCGTATCGCGGTTGACCTTCACGATGTCATTGAGCCCTGAGGGTGTCAGTGCGTCGCAGATGGCAATCAGGCGCTTGTCCATCGCGGCTTGGGCAGGCTTCAGCGCGGCGAGGGCAGGAAAGGGCACCTCGTTCTTCCAGGCTGCCGGTCCGAGCCAGCCACCCTCCAGCGCATCGATGTAGAAGAGGTCGATGATGTAGATGTGGTTTAGCGTACGTTGCAGGCTTGGAAAGAAGCCGGTGCGGTGGGCTTCGAATTCCGCCTGGGATAGCGCGGCGCAGGCGGCGAGCAGGCGATGGTTCGCCCAGGCATTGTTGTGGGCGAAGGCGCGATAAGTTTGCACGAGGCCTGCGGACATGTCGGTCCCTTCCCGGATCCTGATCGACCCGTGGCGGATTACGCTTCTCTAATCCGCCGTACGGCCCAAGCTCCTACTCCGCCGCTTCGCTCGTGCTTCGCCGCTTCGGCTTCCTTGCCTTCTTCAACACCGGCTCCAAAAACTTGCCCGTATAGCTCCGCTGCGCTTTCACGATGTCCTCGGGCGGGCCCCAGGCGACGATTTCGCCGCCACCGTCGCCGCCTTCGGGGCCGAGGTCGATGACCCAGTCGGCGGTCTTGATGACCTCGAGATTGTGCTCGATGACGACGACCGTGTTGCCTTGCGCGACCAGCTCGTGCAGCACCTCCAGCAGCTTCTTGACGTCATGGAAGTGCAGGCCGGTGGTCGGCTCGTCCAGTATGTAGAGCGTGCGGCCGGTGGCGCGCTTCGACAGCTCCTTGGCGAGCTTGACGCGCTGGGCTTCGCCGCCCGAGAGGGTCGTCGCCTGCTGGCCGACATGGATGTAGTCGAGGCCGACGCGGTGCAGGGTCTGGAAGGTCTCGCGCACGCGCGGTACCGCCTTGAAGAACTCGGCGGCTTCCTCGACGGTCATGTCCAGCACGTCGGCAATGCTCTTGCCCTTGAACAGGACCTCCAGCGTCTCGCGGTTGTAGCGCTTGCCCTTGCAGACGTCGCAGGTGACGTAGACGTCGGGCAGGAAGTGCATCTCGATCTTGATGACGCCGTCGCCCTGGCAGGCCTCGCAGCGGCCGCCCTTGACGTTGAAGGAGAAGCGGCCGGGCTCGTAGCCGCGCGCCTTGGCTTCGGGGAGCCCTGCGAACCATTCGCGGATCGGCGTGAAGGCGCCGGTGTAGGTCGCAGGATTCGAGCGCGGGGTGCGGCCGATCGGCGACTGGTCGATGTCGATGATCTTGTCGATATGCTCGAGGCCCTCGATGCGGTCATGCGGGGCGGCGCCTTCGCTCGCGCCGTTGAGCTTGCGCGCGATGGCCTTGTAGAGCGTGTCGATGAGAAGCGTCGACTTGCCGCCGCCGGACACGCCGGTGACGGCCGTGAATAGGCCGAGCGGAATTTCCGCGGTGACGTTCTTGAGGTTATTGCCGCGCGCGTTCACCACCTTGATGGTGCGGCGATGGTTCGGCGGGCGCCGTTCCGGCACCTCGACCTCGAGCTCGCCAGTGAGATATTTGCCGGTCAGCGATTTCGGGTTGCGCATGATCTCGTCGGGCGTGCCTTCGGCGACGATGTTGCCGCCATGCATGCCGGCGCCGGGGCCGATGTCGAGCACGTAGTCGGCGAGCCGAATGGCATCCTCATCATGCTCGACCACGACCACGGTGTTGCCGAGATCGCGCAGGCGCTTGAGCGTGTCGAGCAGCCGCGCGTTGTCGCGCTGGTGCAGGCCGATCGAGGGCTCGTCCAGCACGTAGAGCACGCCCGTCAGGCCCGAGCCGATCTGCGAGGCCAGGCGGATGCGCTGGCTCTCGCCGCCGGACAGCGTGCCGGAGGAGCGGGAGAGGGTGAGATAGTTGAGGCCGACATCGAGCAGGAAGGTCAGGCGCTCGCGGATCTCCTTGAGGATGCGCCCGGCAATCTCGTTCTGCTGCGCGTTCAGCGCGGCCGGCACCGTCTCGAACCAGGCGCCGGCGCTCTTCACCGACAGCTCGGAGATCTCGCCGATATGCTTAGCCCCGACCTTGACGCAGAGCGCCTCGGGCTTGAGACGGAAGCCGTTGCAGGCGCCGCAGGGCACGTCGTGGAAATACTTTGCCAACTCCTCGCGCGCCCACTCGCTTTCGGTTTCGCGGTAGCGGCGGTTGATGTTGGTGATGACGCCTTCGAACGGCTTCTTGGTGTCGTAGGAGCGGACGCCGTCCTCGTAGGAGAACTTGATCTCGTCCTCGCCGGAGCCATGGAGGATCGCGTCTCTCGTCTTCTTCGGCAGATCCTTCCACTTTGTGGTCAATGTGAACTTGTAGTGCTTGCCGAGCGCCGTCAGCGTCTGCGTGTAATAGGGCGACGACGACTTGGCCCAGGGCGCGATCGCGCCCTTGCCGATCGCGAGCTCCTTGTCGGGGATGACGAGGTCCTCGTCGACATGCTGCTCGACGCCGAGGCCGCCGCAGGCAGGGCACGCGCCATAGGGGTTGTTGAACGAAAAGAGTCTGGGCTCGATCTCGGGGATGGTGAAGCCGGAGACCGGACAGGCGAATTTTTCCGAGAACAGGATGCGTTCGGGCCCGCTCTTGTCGTGGATTTTTGCGGTCTTCTTTTTCTCTTCGGCAGGCGCAGCGGCGGCAGAAGGTGCATCGGCATATTCGATGACGGCAAGGCCTTCGGCGAGCTTCAGCGCCGTCTCAAAGCTTTCGGCGAGGCGCTGGCCGATATCGGCGCGCACGACGATGCGGTCGACCACGACGTCGATGTCGTGCGGGAATTTCTTGTCGAGGGTCGGCGCCTCAGCGAGCTCATAGAAGGTGCCGTCGATCTTGACGCGCTGAAAGCCCTTCTTGAGCCATTCGGCGAGCTCCTTGCGGTACTCGCCCTTGCGGCCGCGCACGACGGGGGCGAGCAGATAGAGGCGGGTGCCCTCGGGCAGCGCCAGCACGCGGTCGACCATCTGCGAGACGGTCTGGCTCTCGATCGGAAGTCCCGTGGCCGGCGAATAGGGCACGCCGACGCGCGCCCAGAGCAGGCGCATGTAGTCGTAGATCTCGGTGACCGTGCCGACGGTCGAGCGCGGGTTCTTCGACGTCGTTTTCTGTTCGATCGAGATCGCCGGCGACAGACCGTCGATCTGGTCAACATCCGGCTTCTGCATCATCTCCAGGAACTGGCGCGCATAGGCCGAGAGCGACTCGACGTAGCGGCGCTGGCCTTCCGCGTAGATGGTATCGAAGGCGAGCGAGGATTTGCCGGAGCCGGAGAGGCCGGTGAAAACCACCAGCTTGTCGCGGGGAATCTCGACGTCGATGTTCTTGAGGTTGTGCTCGCGCGCGCCGCGGATCGTAATTGCGCGCAGGCTCGAGCCCGCGTTCTGCTGTTGGCGCTTCGCCTTGATCACTTCATCCATCCGAGTTGCCCTCAAGGAATCCCAAAGGTGCGCGATCGCGCCGACGTAAAGGCGCGCTTTGCCCGGAACCGGGATCGGCGCCAATGGGTATGCGAGCGAACGTAGGAAGAACGGAGACGGATTTCCAGTGGGACTTGCGAATCGTCAACGGATTGTTGGCACGCTGGCGGGACTTGGCAGCAGGAAGCCCCGTGGAACAGCGGTGGGAGCGTGCCCTCGAAAACAAAAAGGCCGGCGCAAGGCCGGCCTTTCGTAACGATGTGACGTCGGTCGCGACGATTAGTACTTTGCGACCACCGGTGCGCCGAAGTGATAGTTCACGCCGATCTGCACGGTGTGGAAGTTGATGGTGCCGGAGGGCAGAGCGCCCGAGAAGTAGGTCTCGCCGCCCAGGCTGCGATAGAGGTACTCGCCCTTGACCGACCACTGCGGAGCGAAGAATGCCTCGACGCCTGCGCCGACAGTCCAGCCGGAGTGCCACTTGCTGTCCGACACGGACACGCCGAGTGCGGAGAGGCTGATCTTGTTGTCGATCCAGGCGTAGCCGCCCGTGCCGTAGAACAGGACGTTGTTGACGGCGTAGCCGATGCGGCCGCGCACGGTGCCCATCGCGTCGGTCTTCGAGCTCACGGTTACGACACCGAAGCCAGGAACGGTGCCCGCGGCGGAGGCGCTGACGTCAGCCCAGGCGCCATCAGCCTCGACGCCGAACACGACGTTGCCGGTCTGCCAGTTGTAGCCGGCGGTGCCGCCGACGAACCCACCCTTCATCTTCGGGTCACCAGAGGCGGCTTCCCAGGCGCCACCACCGACGATACCGAGGTAGAATCCGGTCCAGTTGTAGACCGAGGCCACGGCCACTGGAGCCTTGGTGTAGGGGCGCGCAGCCAGATCGGCAGCCGAAGCGGCGCCAGTGAGGGCGAGCAGACAGGCCGAAGCCAAGAAAATCTTCTTCATATTCAACAAATCCCAGTCCCAGTTTCTGTTTTGACTTCCGTGCGTCGGAAGCAGCATCGGACGCTGTGGTCCAACTTATGCCTTGCTTACACCACTGAAGCTGCAAGTTGTGTCTCTCAAAAGCCACAACGGATACAAAATGTAATAGACGCTGACCTATGGTTCCCATTGGGAACAAAAAGCAAGAAGGCCGGCGGGAGGCCGGCCTTCTATTCCTGAATAATTCCGGGTGGATCAGTACTTGTATCGATCAGTACTTCGCGACGACGGGCGTACCCCAATTGAAGTGGTAGTTCACGCCGGCCTTGATGGTGTGGATCGTGTCGTTCCACTCCGAGCGATTCGTCGCCGGCACTGCGGCGTACTGAATCGTGCTCTTGCCGAGGTCGATGTAGTTGTACTCAACCTTTGCCGACCAGTTTGGAGCGAACATGTACTCCACGCCGGTACCGAGGGTCCAACCCCAGCGCCAGTCGTTCTGGACGAAAGTGTTGGCCGCGCCGCCGTTGAGGGCAGCGTCGTAGCGATGCTGGATATCGCCGACAACCGCACCGCCGCTCACGAACCAGAGCGCCGGTCCCCAAGCGTAACCAACGCGGCCCTTGATGTCTCCAAAGCCGCGTAGCTTGGTGGCATAGGAGTCGCCGAGGTTCGGCGGACCGACATTGATCACCGACGACCGACCGTTGATGTCGGCCCAGTGATAATCGCCCTCAAGACCAACAACGAAGGCGCCCATCTGCCAATTGTAACCGGCAACGCCGCCGACGAAGCCGCCGCTGGTGTCGTAGTTCTGCGTTCCTGCGAAGGCGGGAGTATTGGGGGCAAGGAAGTACGTTTCGTTGCTCCGGCCCCAGCCACCGCCGCCCTGAATACCGAGATAGAAGCCAGTCCAGGTGTAGATCGGAGCAGGTGCCGCAATCGGCGCCTTCGTGTAAGGGCGTGCCGCCAGATCCGCCGCGCTTGCGGGAGCCGACATGCCCAACGCAACGATACCGATTGTTCCGAACAGAATTTTCTTCATTGCAGTCTCCCCAATGTCGACAGCTCCAAAGGTCCCCGGAGCGGTCAGTTAGGCGCGACGCCCAAATGAACAATTTCGGGGCAACCCTACGCCCATCTTGGGGCGGAGTCCGTCTCTGGAATGCAACACTTGCCGATCAATCGAAGGGCGTACAAGTTGATGAATGTTAAGCGGTTTTTGGTGTTTTTGGGAACTCGGTAGAGTTCCAATTCATCGCATAGTGAATAGCGACATCAAGAACGCGTTGCGCGCAAAATCGGCTCCAGTTTCCCTAGGAACAAATCTGGAACAAATCCCGGGTCGATGCTATATGTGGGGATAACCGAGGGCGCGGCGGGCCGATCGGCGCTCGTAAGCGTATAGGGTCGGCCAACAGGCGGCAGCGCGGGCGCGCCTTTTGAAATTCAGTGGCATTCGGAGTGGAGAGCGGCGATGGCGGGAAGCGTCAACAAGGTCATTCTGGTCGGAAACCTCGGCAAGGACCCGGAAATCCGCCGTACCCAGGACGGGCGGCCGATTGCGAATCTGAGCATCGCGACCTCCGAGACCTGGCGCGACAAGAACAGCGGCGAGCGCAAGGAAAAGACCGAATGGCATCGCGTCGTGATCTTCAATGAAGGTCTCTGCAAAGTTGCCGAGCAGTACCTGAAGAAGGGCGCCAAGGTTTACATCGAGGGTGCGCTGCAGACGCGCAAATGGACTGACCAGAGCGGAGTCGAGAAGTACTCCACCGAGGTCGTGCTGCAGGGCTTTAACTCCACGCTGACGATGCTTGACGGTCGCGGCGGTGGCGGAGGAGGCGGCAGCTTCGGCGACGAGCCGGGCGGCGATTTCGGCTCGTCCGGGCCCGTCAGCAGTGCACCGCGCCGTGCAGTGGCCGCTGGCGGCGGCGGTCGCAACAACGATATGGACGACGACATCCCATTCTGACGCGAAGCGAGACTTCGCTTCGACCTTTGCCTGCTCGCGTAAAGCGGCAGGATTTCTTGCCAATTGACGGGGCGAGCTCGGTTTTTCCGAGCCGGCCTCACGTATTGCCTCAAGCCTTGATGGGGGCGCGATGTGAATGGTATTAACTTTATGTTAATTCTGTTTACATGGCCGTTTCCGCGGCTGGAGGTCGCCATATGAGCCTCGCGCCACTGCTTGACGCTGCTCCGGCGATCCCCTTGCACGCCTTCGCGGCGATGGCGGCGTTCGTGCTTGGCATCGTCCAGTTCGCCGCTCCGAAGGGCACGCTGCCGCACCGGACGCTCGGCTGGATCTGGGTGGCGCTGATGGCCGTGGTGGCTCTCTCGTCTTTCTGGATCCACCAGATCCGCTTGGTCGGCCCGTTCAGTCCGATCCATCTCCTGTCGATCTTCACACTGGTGATGCTGCCGCTGGCGGTATGGCGGGCCCGCACCCATCGCGTCGTCGCTCATCGATGGACCATGATCTTCCTGTTCACCGGCGCGCTGGTGGTCGCGGGCCTGTTCACGCTGGTGCCCGGACGCATCATGCACCGGGTGATTTTCGGGGCTTGAGCGGCGGTTCCGCCGGGCTCGTTCCGGCCCCGCCCTCGATGGTGCCGGGAAGGGCGTAAGTCTCTGGAAAAACAGTCGGAAAAAGCGCTTCCCAGGACCTCGCAAGGGTGGTTATCAGGGGGCCGATGCGCTATATGATTCCCAGATAAAATTTCACCGGATTCCCCCTTGGCTGACGACGACAACAAGCCCGGCGACCAGCCGGCGCAACCCTCGGATATTCGCCCCGTCTCCATCTTCGAGGAGATGAAGAAGTCGTATCTCGACTACGCCATGAGCGTGATCGTGGCGCGTGCGCTGCCAGATGCCCGCGACGGTCTGAAGCCTGTGCACCGCCGCATCCTGTACTCGATGAACGAGCAGGGGCACACGCCCGACAAGAAGTACGTCAAATCCGCCCGCGTGGTCGGCGACGTCATCGGTAAGTATCACCCGCACGGCGACCAGTCGATTTACGATGCCATGGTCCGCATGGCGCAGGACTTCTCGATGCGCGTGCCGCTGATCGACGGTCAGGGCAATTTCGGCTCGGTCGACGGCGATCCCCCGGCCGCCTATCGTTACACCGAAGCGCGGCTAACCAAGGCGGCGCTGGCTCTGCTGGCCGACATCGACAAGGACACCGTCGACTTCCAGCCGAACTACGACAACAACGAGACCGAGCCGTCGGTTCTTCCGGCCAAGTTCCCGAACCTTCTCGTCAACGGCGCCGGCGGCATCGCGGTCGGCATGGCGACCAACATCCCGCCGCATAATCTCGGCGAGGTCATCGACGCCTGCGTCGCGCTGATCGACAACCCCGCGCTGACCATCGACGAACTCATCAACATCGTGCCGGGACCGGATTTCCCGACCGGCGGCGTCATTCTCGGACGGCAGGGCATCCGCTCGGCCTATCACCTCGGCCGTGGCTCGATCGTCATGCGCGGCAAGGTCGCGATCGAGACCATCCGCAAGGAGCGCGAGGCGCTCATCATCACCGAGATTCCCTACCAGGTGAACAAGGCCACGATGGTCGAGCGCATCGCCGAGCTGGTCAAGGAAAAGAAGATCGAGGGCATCGGCGACCTGCGCGATGAATCCGACCGCGAAGGCTATCGCGTCGTCATCGAATTGAAGCGTGACGCCGTGCCGGACGTGGTTCTGAACCAGCTCTACAGATTCACGCCGCTGCAGACGAGCTTCGGCGTCAACATGGTTGCGCTCGACAGCGGCCGTCCGCGGATCATGCATCTGAAGGACCTGCTGGCGATCTTCGTCGACTTCCGTGAGCGGGTCGTCACGCGACGCACCAAGTACCTGCTCGCCAAGGCGCGCGATCGCGCGCATATTTTGGTCGGTCTGGCGATCGCGGTTGCCAATATCGACGAGATGATCCGCGTCATCCGGACTTCGCCCGACCCGACCACCGCGCGCGACACCCTGATGTCGCGCGACTGGCCGGCCCGCGATGTCGAGGACATGCTGACGCTGATCGATGATCCGCGCCACCGCATCAGCGAGAACGGCACGATCCGGCTGTCGATGGAACAGGCGAGGGCCATTCTCGATCTGCGCCTTCAGCGCCTCACTGCACTCGGTCGTGACGAAATCCGCGACGAGCTCGACAAGCTCGCCGGCGAGATCGCCGATTATCTCGACATCCTGCGCTCGCGCGAGCGCGTGCTGAGCATCATCAAGACCGAGCTCGCCGAGGTGAAGGCCGAGTTCGCCACCCCGCGCCGGACCATGATCATGGAGCAGGAAGGCGAGGTCGAGGACGAGGACCTGATCCAGCGCGAGGACATGGTCGTCACCGTCTCCCATGCCGGCTACGTCAAGCGCGTGCCGCTGTCGGCCTATCGGGCGCAGCGCCGCGGCGGCAAGGGCCGCGCCGGCATGCAAACCCGCGACGAGGATTTCGTCAGCCGCCTGTTCGTGGCCTCCACGCACACGCCGGTGTTGTTCTTCTCGTCGCGCGGTCAGGTCTACAAGGAGAAGGTCTGGCGCCTGCCGATGGCCGCACCGAACGCGCGCGGCAAGGCGATGATCAACATCCTGCCGCTGGAGCAGGGCGAGCGCATCACCACCATCATGCCGCTGCCCGAGGACGAATCGACCTGGGCTCAGCTCGACGTGATGTTCGCCACGACGGGCGGCAACGTCCGACGCAACAAGCTGTCCGACTTCGTCGACGTCCGCCGCTCCGGCATCATCGCGATGAAGCTCGACGACAATGAAGCGATCGTCGACGTGCAGATCTGCACCGAGCACGACGACGTGCTGCTGACCGGCGCCGGCGGCCAGTGCATCCGCTTCCCCGTGACCGATGTGCGCGTGTTCACCGGGCGCACCTCGATGGGCGTGCGCGGCATCGCGCTTGGCGAGGGCGACAAGGTGATTTCGCTGGCGATCCTGCGCCATGTCGAGACCACGTCGGACGAGCGCTCGGCGTACCTGAAGATGCGCCGCGCGGTGGCCGGCGAAGCCACAACGGAAGAGGCCTCGGCGGATGCCGAGGCGGAGGAGAGCTCCGGCAGCTTCCAGCTTCCGCAGGAACGCTATGCCGAGATGTCGGCGGCCGAGCAGGTGGTGCTGACCGTCTCCGTCAACGGCTATGGCAAACGGACTTCGTCCTACGAGTACCGCACCACGGGCCGCGGCGGCAAAGGCATCGTCGCCATGAGCGTCAACAACCGCAACGGCAATCTGGTCGCCTCGTTCCCGGTGGAGGACGCCGACCAGATCATGCTGGTGACCGACAAGGGTCAGCTGATCCGCTGTCCGGTCGAGGGCATCCGCATTGCCGGCCGCTCGACGCAAGGCGTGATCGTGTTCGACACCGCCGAGGACGAGCATGTCGTCTCGGTCGAGCACATCACGGAAGAGGCCGAGAGCGGCAACGGCGAGGGCGGGAACGGGGCGTAATGTCCCGTTCTAGCCGGCGTCCGTGAGCTCCGCCGTGAGACCGGCAAGTGCCTCGTGCTTGCCGATCTGCGCCATCCAGCACCAAAGCTCCAGCGTGCAATAGGTGCGGTAGAGGGCGAGTGTCTCCTGCCAGTCGGGGCGCCCAATTGGGCCATAGCCGGCGAGCAATCCGTCGCGTTTCGGGGCGTCCTTCGGCGTGAAATAGTACAGCGCCTTCGCGATATCCATCAGCGGATCGCCTGATGTCGCGTTCTCGAAGTCGACGATGCCCGTCAGGTGCGGCTCGCCCTGCGACGTTACCAGCACATTGCCGGCATGGAAATCGTAGTGGCAGAGGCGAGGGGTGATTGCCGCCGCGAACAGGTGCTCTCGCTCCGCAACGCTGTCCCGCAAGCGCGCGGCCAGTGCGGGATCGCCGTCCCGCGCGCAAAATTCCGTCAGCTTCCGCTCGAACTGCGCGGACATGTAGGCATGGTTGCTCGGATGCGCCGTCCAGACGCCATTCGGGCCGATATAGCCAAAGCTGTCGAGGGCGACGTCGTTGATCGCTCGCAATGTTGCTCCCATCTCCGCGTAGATCGCTGTCAGCTCGGCTTCCGACAGCGTCGCCTCGCGGCGGCCGAGCACCGTGCCGTCGAGTCTGGTCATGAGCACATAGTTCAGGTCGATCACTGATCGCGTGTCGTCGGCGAGCAGGATTTT
Organism: Bradyrhizobium sp. T-1; assembly: GCF_053592855.1. NCBI lineage: Bacteria > Pseudomonadati > Pseudomonadota > Alphaproteobacteria > Hyphomicrobiales > Nitrobacteraceae > Bradyrhizobium > Bradyrhizobium sp. T-1. The sequence goes on from NZ_CM132115.1 coordinate 4,107,569, forward strand.
GGGGATGGCTGCGCCGAGGTCCCGCAGGAGACCCAGCACGTAGACCTCCTTGGCCATCTTCCACTGCAGCGATTCCGGATAGACCTTGAGGATGCAGGCCGGTGCGTCTGCCAGCGCGATCTCGAGCACGGTGCTGATCTCCCCGCCGTGCAACTCGGCGATGCCGAGGACGGATGCGTGCGGAGATATCCGACGGATGATCGCCTGCACCTGATCGACCGAGATCGCCAGCCGGGGCTTTAGCTGCAAGGGTGGATCGCTGGACATCGACGCTCGCTTCGGGCAGCACGGCGGAGCCGCGCTAAGGCATGATCCGGAAAAGCGCGCAGCGGTTCTCCGAAAAGATCACGCTCAAACAACGACCTAAAGCGCGATGACGATTCATCCTGATCTCATCGCGCTTTAGATCTCCAGCTCGGTCCCGAACTCCACGACCTGCTTGGTCGGCACGCCGAAGAACGCGGCGGAGCGTTCGGCGTTGCGCTGGAGGAAGGCGAACAGACCTTCGCGCCAGACCCACATGCCCGGAATGTCCTCGCGCGGGATGATGGTCTCGCGGCCGACATAATAGGTGATGTCGGAGAGATCGATGCCGGGCAGCTTGCCCTGCCGGCAGGCGAGGATCAGTCCTTCATAGATCGTCGGGTTCTGCATGAAGCCATAATGCAGGATCACGCGGGTGATGCCGGGGATGATCTCGATGATCTCGGCGCGGTCCTGGTCGGCGATATGCGGCATCTCCTCGATCAGCACGGTCACGAGGACGATGCGCTCGTGCAGGACGTGGTTGTGCTTGACGAACTGCGTGAGCGCCAGCGGCACACCCTTTGGGGCGGAGGCCAGGTACACCGCCGTGCCGGGCAGCCTGGCGTGGCACTTGTTCACCGCCGTCTCGATCAGGTCCTCCTCGGGCTGGCGCAGCTTTGCGCGCGCGGCCTCGACGAGTTTCACGCCGCTGCGCCAGGTCAGCATCAGGAAGGCAACGAAGGCCGCGAGTAGCAGCGGAAACCAGCCGCCCTCGAACAGCTTGATCGAATTGGCGGAGAAGAAGATGATATCGATCACGAAGAAGAAGCCGTTCACGGCCACCACGAGCCACGGCGAATAGCCCCACTGGATCGCGACCAGCGCAGCGAGCAGGGTGGTGATCGCCATCAGCAGCGACACCGCGATGCCATAGGCGCCGGCGAGCGCGTCGGACGTGCCGAAACTCAGCACTGCACCGAGCGTTGCTGCCGCGAGCAGCCAGTTCACCAGCGGTACATAGATCTGGCCGATCGCATCGCTGGTCGTGTGGCGGATCTGCATGCGCGGCAGGAAGCCGAGCTGGATCGATTGCTGGGTCAGCGAGAACACGCCGGAGATGATCGCCTGCGAGGCGATCACGGTCGCCACGGCCGAGAACGCGACCAGCAGATAATGCAGGGCGTCGGGGCAGAGCTGGAAGAACGGATTTTCGATCATCGTGGGATCGGTGATCAGGAGCGCGGCCTGGCCAAAGTAGTTCAGCACCAGAGCCGGCAGGCAGATCGCGAACCAGGCGAGCCGGATCGGCAAGCGGCCGAAATGGCCCATATCGGCATACATGGCCTCGCCGCCGGTGACCGCGAGGAAGGCGGCGCCGAGGATGGCGAAGGAGATGTGGAAGTCCTGGTGGATCAGGAAGTCGAAGGCATAGAGCGGGCTGAGCGCGGCCAGAACCGCCGGCGCCTTGACGATGCCGTGGATGCCGAGCGCGGCCAGCACGACGAACCAGGCCAGCATCACCGGTCCGAAGATGCGGCCGATGAAGCCGGTGCCCTGCTTCTGCATCATGAACAGGCCGATCAGGATGGCAACAGTAACGGGCACGACGACCGGCGAGAGCGAGGGCGCATCGACCTTGAGGCCTTCGATGGCTGAGAGCACCGAGATCGCCGGCGTGATTGCGCCGTCGCCATAGAGCAGGGCGGCGCCGACGAGGCCAACGACGAGCAGATGCGCTCGCCAGGTGCCCGGCTGGGCGTGACGCGCGTGTAGTAGCGCCAGCAGCGCAACGATTCCGCCTTCGCCTCGGTTGTCCGCGCGCAGGATCAGCATCGCGTATTTCAACGAGATGATCAGCAGCAGCGCCCAGAGGATCAGCGAAGCAACCCCCAGGACGGCCTCGGGAGACACTGTGCCGCCATGAGCGGCCGCTTTGGCGGCTTCCTTGAGAGCATAGAGGGGGCTGGTGCCAATATCGCCATAGACCACCCCGAGGGCACCCATGGTCATGGCAAGCGGCAGCGGATCGGGATGATGGCCGGAAGCGACTGCGGGCGTACTGGACAAAGGCAACCCCTCAATGGGATCGCGCCCCACGGGCCATTCCGAGGGGCGCGACCGTCAGACAGTCTGCGACGAGACGTCGCAAATATCCATGGGGATCATGTTGAGATTTATGACGCGGAGCTGACAGACCGCTTACGGGGTGCGGTCCGCCGTGACGAGGCGAGCGACGCGGACATCAGCCTTGGTGCCGGCGCGGCGCAGGCACGACGCCTCGAAGTTCGGCCAAGCCTGCTGCGAGCACTCCCTGCCGATGGTCTTGATATCGAGCCGGTCGCTCTTGGCAAGCGGCTGCGGCACGCTGGCTTCGACCGTGGGGGCAAAACCGGGAAGGAGGGTGAGGGTTGCAGCCACGCACGCGGCGATAGCGATCGCTGAAAGAGCCTTGATCATCGACGGTCCCCTGTGATGCGGCCGCTGCGCCCAAGCCTGCGGCCCGTCATTCGTTGGCCGGATTGATAACCATGACCAGTTTCAGGACGTCTTCGCCGGCGCCGGAAATGGTTTCGTTCGCGCCCCGTTTTGTTTCGTGGGCGGCTCGAGGACGAAACAAATCAGGCCCTTCCGACAGGATTGGCGGAAACCGGCAAGAAACCGATACGGAACCTGCCCCGCTTGCCGGGCCGGGCCAGCCGGGGTAGGAGGAGGCCATGCCGCGCATTGCCTTTTATCCCGGTTCCTTCGATCCCATCACCAACGGCCATCTGGACGTGGTCCGGAGCAGTGTCACGCTGTGCGATCGGCTGGTGGTCGCGATCGGGATCCATCCCGGCAAGAAGCCGCTGTTCTCGACCGAGGAGCGGCTCAAGATGCTCCACGACGTCTGCGGGCCGATGGCGGCACAGGCCGGCTGCACGCTCGAGGCCGTAACCTATGACGATCTCGCGGTCGCCGCGGCGCGCAAGTATGGCGCGACCATCATGATTCGGGGCCTGCGCGACGGCACCGACCTCGACTACGAGATGAAGCTCGCCGGGATGAATGGCGCCATGGCGCCCGACGTGCAAACCGTCTTCCTGCCGGCTTCGCCCGTGGTCCGCCCGATTAACGGCACATTGGTGCGCCAGATCGCCGCCATGGGCGGAGACGTTTCGGCCTTCGTCCCGCCGCTCGTTGCATCCCAGCTCAAGGCAAAATTCGCCTGATAACGGCGCGCTTCCTTTCTCATTTCTGATCCGGAGATGTCATGATCCGAATTCTCGCAGTTCTTGCCGCGCTTCTGTTTGCGGTGCCGGCGATGGCGCAGCAGCTGCCGGCCAATCTCGACAAGGCCAATGCGCTCGTCATCGATACCACCAAGGGCCGCATCGTCATCAAGCTCCGGAACGATCTGGCGCCGCAGCACGCCGAGCGCCTCAAGCAGCTTGCACGCGAGGGCTTCTACAACAACGTGCCGTTCCACCGCGTGATGGACGGCTTCATGGCCCAGACCGGCGACGGCCAGAATGGCAACGGCACCGGTGGGTCGAAATATCCGAATTTGAAGCAGGAATTCTCCAAGGTGCATTTCGCGCGCGGCGTCGTCGGCATGGCCCGGCGCGGTGACAGCGTCGATACCGCCAACTCGCAGTTTTTCATCATGTTCGCCGACGGCGGCAGCCTCGACAACCAGTACACCGTGGTCGGTGAGGTCGTGCAGGGCATGGACGTCGTCGACAAGCTGAAGAAGGCACCGGCTGGCTCGCCGAGCGGCACCGTCACCGATCCCGACAAGATGGTGAAGGTGCAGGTCGCCTCCGATATCAAGTAGCCGGGATGATGACGCGCCGCGGCGACAGGCTCCTGCTCGCTGCCGCGGCGCTGCTGTTTGGCCTCACCCCTGCGGCCGCAGAGGACGCGCAGGTCAACACGATCCAGGACGTCTTCCAGCACTTGCGGACCTGCTGGAAGCCACCTCCGCCTGCCAAGGCTCGCCCACTCGACATCACGGTCGTCGTGAGCTTTAACCGGTCCGGAAACATTCTGGGCCATCCGAGGATTACCTATGAATCCGCGGAGGCCTCCGACAATGACCGGCTGCAATACCGGATCGCGGTGATGGAGGCGTTGCAACGCTGCACGCCGATGCCATTTACCGATGCAATGGCGGGCGCTGCCGCGGGACGTCCATTCGCGATCCAGTTCCGTAACCGCAAAACGTCACCCGACAAGACTTCACCCCCAACGCAAGAGAGACGAGCATGAGCGTCACCGAAAACACATTGATCCTCGAGACTACGCAGGGCCCCGTCACCATCGAGATGCGCCCGGACCTCGCGCCCGGTCACGTCGCGCGCATCAAGGAGCTGGTCCGCGAAGGCTTCTACGACGGCATCGTGTTCCACCGTGTGATCGAGGGCTTCATGGCGCAGACCGGCTGCCCACACGGCACCGGCACCGGCGGCTCGGGCCAGAAGCTGAAGGCCGAGTTCAACAAGGAGCCGCATGTGCGCGGCACCGCCTCGATGGCGCGCGCGGCCAATCCCGATTCCGGCGACAGCCAGTTCTTCATCTGCTTCGACGATGCCCGCTTCCTCGATAACCAGTACACGGTTTGGGGCAAGGTCACCGAGGGCATGGAGAACGTCGACAAGATCAAGCGCGGCGAGCCGGTGCAGAACCCGGACAAGATCGTCAAGGCGCGCATGGCGGCTGACAAGGAGTGACCGCGTAGCGGTCATTCCGGGGCGTGCGAAGCGCGAACCCGGAATCTCGCGCCACGATCTCGAGATTCCGGATCGCCGCGTCCGTTGCGCGGCGTCCGGAATGACGGTGGTGGCGAAACAGACATGCGTACCGACCTCTTCGATTTCAACCTGCCGCCCGAGCGCATCGCGTTGCGCCCGGCGCATCCGCGCGACTCCGCGAAAATGCTGGTCGTCGAGAACGGGTCGCTACGCGACCAGATCATTGCCGATTTGCCGGACTGGCTGAAGGCGGGCGACCAGCTCGTCGTCAACGACACCAAAGTGATCGCGGCGCAGCTCAAGGGCCGCCGCATCGGCCGCGAGACCGAGCCGAAGATCGAGGCGACGCTGATCAAGCGTCTCGACGGCTCGCGCTGGCAGGCGCTGGTGAAGCCCGCCAAGAAGCTCGTTGCTGGCGACCGGATTCGCTTCGGCAATGAGGGCAAGGTCTGCCTGCTCGGCCATCTCGATGCCGAGGTCGAGGCGAAGGGCATGGAAGGCGAGGTGACGCTGTCATTCTCGTTCCACGGGCCCGCGTTGGATCAGGCCATCGCCGATCTCGGCAGCCCGCCGCTGCCGCCCTATATCGCCTCGAAACGCACGCCTGACGACCAGGACCTCGCCGACTACCAGACCATGTTCGCTGCCAATGAAGGTGCGGTCGCGGCTCCCACCGCTGGGCTCCATTTCACCCCGGCGCTCGAGCAGGCGCTGAGCGCGCGCGGCGTCGGCATCGTCAGCATCACGCTCCATGTCGGGGCAGGGACTTTCCTCCCCGTCAAGGTCGACGACACCGACGGCCACAAGATGCACGCCGAGTGGGGCACGATCTCGGCGGAGACTGCGGAACGGCTCAATACCGCGCGAAAGAAGGGCGGCCGCATCGTTGCCGTCGGCACCACGTCGTTGCGGCTGCTGGAAAGCGCTGCCAGCGAGGACGGTACGATCCAGCCGTTTACGGCCGAGACGTCGATTTTCATCACACCCGGCTATCGCTTTCGCGCCGTCGATATTTTGATGACGAACTTCCACTTGCCGAAATCGACGCTGTTCATGCTGGTGTCGGCTTTCGCTGGCCTCGACACGATGAAGCAGGCCTATGCGCACGCGATCGCAAATGGCTACCGGTTCTACTCGTATGGCGACGCATGCTTGCTGTTTCGGGCAGAGCCGTAGGGTGGGTTAGCCGTAAGGCGTAACCCACCACTTCTGTTTCCACGGAGACGAAAGAGGTGGGTTACGCTTCGCTAACCACCCTACGACACCGTCCGTTACGCCATCACCCGCTGCGGCAGCAGCTCGGCGATCTGCACGGCATTCAGCGCCGCGCCCTTGAGCAGCTGATCGGCCGCCACGAACATCGAGATCGAGTGCCCTGAGGGATCGCTGAGGTCCTTGCGGATGCGGCCGACCAGAACGTCGTCCTGGCCCGAGGCGTCGATTGGCATAGGGAAGTAGTTCTTCACGCGATCGTCGACGACCTTCACGCCGGGCGCCTGCGCCATGATGGCGCGGACCTGATCCTCGGTAATCGGCTTCTCGCATTCGAAGGTGATCGCCTCGCAATGCGCGCGCAGCACCGGCACGCGGACGCAGGTGACGCCGATTGCGATCTTCTCGTCCTCGAAGATCTTGCGGGTCTCCTGGATGACCTTGGTCTCTTCGTCGTTGTAGCCCGTCTCGGGATCGACGGCGGTGTTGTGGTTGAAGAGATTGAAGGCGTAGGGGTGCGGCATCACCTTTGGCGTATAGACCTGCCCGTTGAGATTGGCGCGGGTGGACTCGACGAGCTCGTCCATCGCGGCCGCGCCAGCGCCGGAAGCCGCCTGGTAGGTCGAGATGATGACGCGCTTGATGCGGTTCCTCTGGTGGATCGGCCAGAGCGGCACCAGCGCGGTGATCGCGGCGCAATTCGGGTTCGCAATGATGCCCTTGTGATCCCTGATGCGGTTGCCGTTGACCTCTGGGATCACCAGCGGCACGTTCGGGTCCATGCGGAAGGCGGACGAGTTGTCGACGACGACGGCACCGGCCTTGACCGCGATCGGCGCGAACTTCTTGGAGATGCCGCTGCCGGCGGAGAACAGCGCGATGTCGACGCCCTCGAAGGCGCGCTCGGTCAGCTCCTCGATGACGATGTTCTGGCCGCGGAACGAGACCGTCTTGCCGGCGGAGCGGGCGCTGGCGAGCGCCTTGAGCTTGCCGACGCGAAAGCCGCGCTTGTCCATGGTGGCGATGAATTCGGCGCCCACCGCACCGGTGACGCCGACAATCGCGACGACGGGATCGTTACTCACTTTGTCCTCCATTCCATTTCGTTTGAGCTGAGATTCAGGCAACAAAAAAGCCCCGGACCATCGAGGGCGGGGCTTCGGTAGAGCTGATTGCGTTTTAGTCGACGACTACGCGCGCACGCCTCCCCGGGCCCCGAAGGCCGTGGTGGTTTTGGTCGTGCGTTTGGTGGTCGTGAACATGGCGGCGACTTATGCGGGAGAGTCTGGCGCCCGTCAATGGCTCTTGGGCGGGATTGTGGCCCGCGCTATTTGCCCCGGACGCCCGGCGGTTCGAGGAGGACCTCCTTGAGGTCGTCTCCGCTGATGACGACGATCGCGAAATTGAGCCGGCCGCGGTCGCGCACCAGCCCGCCGCTGATGGCCTTGCCAGAGGCCGCCTGCTCGGCGACGCGCACGGCATCAGCCAGGCGGTGCCTGATGGTGCCGAGCGCTGCGAGGTTGCTGCGATCCTCATGATCCAGCTCGGCCAGGGGGAGGGCGGCCTCGCCACCCATGACCTCGCCGGTTGCGGCATTGATGGTGTGCCGCCAGATCCGGTCGTTGTGAAGGGTCTTGACCCGGTACACCGGTACGCCCGAGCCACCATCGAAGCTGATATCCGCCGTAGTCGCGCCGGCGTGACGGGCTTCGGCGATCGCCATGGCCTGGCCGATCGAGATCGACGAACTACGGAAGCGCTCGATCTCGCGGCTGACGGCCTGGCGGTCCGCCGTGGCGTCGCCATCTGTCTCGCTGTGGAGGGCGGCCGGTGTGCTGCTGGCGGATACGATCGCGCGCGCCGGTGTTGCGATCAGCAGCCCCGACAGGGCGATCGCCAGCAACCCGTACACCCGTGGTCTCGTCGCGCTCATGGTCCAAACCTTCGGCCAGCAAGTGTGCCGGATGTTCGTAAAGAAATCGCGGCCGGCCTTGGGCATCGGCCGGCCGCGGAGCGTCGTGGCGGGCTGTACCCGTCGCGGCGATCCAAGCGGTCCGGTCCTCTTTTGGGGCTGGTGAAAAAAAAGTGGCCCGCACCGCTCTATAAACAAAACCATACCGTATCGTTTTATTTTGGTCAACGAAGCGGCCATCGTCCGCAGAGGACAAATCGCCGGTCTCACGTAAATGTCAGCGGGAGGGGCGGCGGCGTTGGGCGGCCTTGGCGGTGTCTCTTGCAGTTTCTTGCACGCGGTCGGCGGGGCCAATCGCGCCGGCCAGGAACAGCTTGATCGCCGCGCGCATCCGCTTCTCGGCGGCCTTTAGTTCCATCGGCGTGCCGAATGTCGCCATGCGGTGGGTGTGGCCGACGACGACGTCGAGAAAAACCTCGGCTGCGATCGTGGTGTCGTCGACATCGAGCGCGCGCTGCGCCACCAGATGATCGAAGAAGCGCGCGGTGGTGGCGACGGCCTTCAGCCAACCTTCTTCCTTGCCGAGCTTGGCGATGTCAGGGAAGTTGATGGCCTGCGACGTCATCATGCGGCTGAAAGCCACGGCGTCGGGTCCGCAGGTGAAATTAAGCATTTCGCGCCCGATCTCCACGAGACGCTGCTCCACCGAAATGTCGGAGGAGCTGCCGAGCTGTGTTTCGGCTGCCGCCGACAGCGGCGCAAGCCAGCGCGCGATCTCGCGGCGGAGCACGGCGGCAAACAGGCCGCGCTTGTCGCCGTAGCGCGAATAAACCGTGGGCTTGCTGACGCGGGCCGCTTCCGCCACCGCATCGAGCGAGGTCGCATCAAAACCGCGGTCGAGAAACAGGCGCGTGGCGACCTCGATCAGCCGCTGATCGCGCTCGATCGCAGCGCTCTTCGTCGGCCGACCGCCGCGCGATTTCGACACCTCGCGCCGAGGTGCTGCCGTTCTTGCCTTGGTCGCGGCCAATCCCATGCCCAATGATATGTCCAATGATTCCTGCGCGGTCGTGCCAGTGTGCATTGCTGTATAACGCGCAGCAACCGGGGCGTCATCGCGAATCTGGCCGAATTGGCCGTATCGTCAACGGTCTCCGACCGACGCCGTTCCGTGACGCGGACCTTACGGCAGCCGCGAGGTCCAGGCCTGGCCGCCGGCCGCTTTCTCATATCCGTATTGATAGAGTGCCCGCATATAGCCGGTGTCGAAACCTTCGGATGGCGGCGCCGGATAATCGCGCTCGATGTACGAGAGATGGAAGCCGAGGTGGTTGCGCTGGGCGAAATCATAGGTCGAAAAGATGATCGAGCGCGTCTGCGATTGCGTGATCGAGGACAGGCTGCGTGAAGCGACATCGATCGTGCTGTTGGCGACGAGCTCGAAGTTGCGTTCGATCTTCTTGTTGACGAGAATATAGATGTCCATCTTCGCGTTGCCGGGCAGGCGGCCCTGGAACAGCAGCGCTTCGGGCAGCGTCAGCACCGGCGCCGTCACCCCGCCGTCGACATGCATCTCCTGAAATTTGCGGCCCTGGCCTTCGGCCTCGATCAGGATCGGCGGAAACACCAGCGGAATGCTGGCGGAGGCGGCCATGACGTCGCGAAACAGTTTGAGCGCTTCGGGCGTGCCGACCGCCGCGATCTTTCCCATGTCCCAGATCGCGGTGCGCTGGGTGTCGAGATCCGTGGTGACCACCAATAGACGCCGGCCCTTGGCATTTTCGCGGGCGACCTGCGCCATGATCTCGGGCCCGACATAGCGCGCCACCAGCTCACGCAGCCGCGTGTTGCCGAACAGGCCGGAGCCGAACAGCACGCGCATGATGCTCGGATCGTTCAGCAGGCTCTCGGCGATGCCGCTGGTGTAGAGCTCCCGCAGCGTGTCGTCATATTGCGACCCGAGGAACGCGAAGGGCGCGATCAGGCCGCCGGTGCTCACGCCCGAGACGACAGAGAAAGTCGGTCGGTTGCGCGCTGCGGTCCAGCCGTTCAGCACGCCGACGCCATAGGCGCCATCGGCGCCGCCGCCGGAGAGCGCCAGATAGGTTTTGCTCCCGGTCGCCTTGTCCTGCTCGAAGCTGAACCTGGTGACGGGTTCGTCTGCGTAGCGCCGCAAGCCGTCGATATCGAGCACGCGCGAGCCGCTCGCATCGGCCGCCGTATAGGGCGTGCGGGGGAGCGAAGTGCAGGCGGCGACCGCGAGGCTGCATGTCAGCGCTAGCGACCTGATCAGGTGGGCGGCCGCGCGCCTCGTCCGGCCGCTCTGGAGGGCGGACATCTCATTCGAACATGCGGGGAAGGGCATCGGTCGGTGGCTGGCGATCACGCATCTACAGCCGTCGGCAATCTGCCACGGCGTCTCGTCCAGCCCCAACTTTGAAACTATACTGTATCGTTTTATTTATCAAGCGTGACAGGGATCACGTCCGCGTCAGCGCTGTCCCAGTCTGGGGCATCGGGTCCGGGCGGGTTGATCGACATGTCACGACACGCAATAAGCACCGCCATGAGTCGTCCTGATACCGGTCTACCCAACCATTTCGAGCTGCTCGGCACCGATGGTGCCGCGCGCACCGGCCGCCTGACCACGCCACATGGAATGGTGCGAACCCCCGCCTTCATGCCGGTCGGCACCGCCGGCGCCATGAAGGGCATGCATTGGCGCGAGGTGCGCGATGCCGGCGCCGACATCGTGCTCGGCAATACCTATCATCTGATGCTGCGTCCCGGCGCGGAGCGCATCAACGCCCTCGGCGGCCTGCAGAAGTTCACCGGCTGGAATGGGCCGATGCTGACGGATTCCGGCGGCTTCCAGGTGATGTCGCTGTCGGACCTGCGCAAGATCAGCGAGCATGCCGTCACCTTCCGCTCGCACATCGACGGCGCCAAGATCGAGCTGTCGCCGGAGCGCTCAATCGAGGTCCAGCGTCTGCTCGGCTCCGACATCGCGATGCAGATGGACGAGTGCGTGCGGCTGCCGGCCGAGCGCGACGACATCGACCGCGCGATGCGTCTGTCGCTACGCTGGGCCGAGCGAAGTAAGCGCGCCTTCGAGAGCGCGCCTGATGGCTATATGCTGTTCGGCATCGTGCAGGGCGGCGACATCCCGCAGCTGCGCCATGTCAGCGCGCAAGGCCTGGTCGAGATCGGCTTCCACGGCTACGCGATCGGCGGGCTGGCCGTCGGCGAGCCGCAGGCGGTGATGCTGGCGATGATCGACGAGACCGCGCCGGCGCTGCCGACGGACCGTCCGCGCTATCTGATGGGCGTCGGCACGCCCGACGACATTCTCGAGGCGGTGAAGCGCGGCGTCGATATGTTCGATTGCGTGATGCCGACGCGCAACGGCCGCCATGGCGTTGCCTTCACGCGCTTCGGCCAGGTGAACTTGCGCAACGCGCGTCACGCCGATGATCCGCGTCCGCTCGACGAAGAGAGTTCATGGCCGTCGGCGCGCAACTACGCGCGCGCCTATCTGCACCATCTCGTCAAGGCCGGCGAGACGCTGGGAGCGATGCTGCTCTCTGAAATCAATATCGCTTACTACCAGTCCCTGATGCAGGGCATCAGGGACGCGATCGCACACGGAACGTTCGATCAGTTCAATCAGCGTACGCGCGAGGATTGGGCGAAGGGCGACATCGCCGCGCGCTAGGCGCGTCAACGATCAGTTGCACACAATCCGTTGTTTAACGGCATGCTTGGTGACGAAGCCATAGCCGCAATTGTCGCAGGTCCAGAGATAGCTGATCATGTGGTCCGAGACGTAGGCAGAAGCTTCGGCGGCGACCATGGAGTCGGCGCAGACGGGACAGGTGGGCAACTCGCTACAACGCGGATCACGCCTTGGTGCGACGGTCGACAGCACTTCAGCAACTGCTGACATCGTGGTGACCTCCTGCTTCGAGACCTAAGTCTAACATAAGCAGAATCAGTTGACGAGGTCGCAACACAAATGCGTTGGTTTTCTGATAATTAAAGCTCACGCGATTTTGCGATGCAGCGTATTTAACATGTGCCGCATTGCCGCTTGCGTGTGGTCACAAGCTGTCCGTAACTGGGCAAGCGCTGCGACAGAAGCGCAAACTATTGCCATAGGGAGTTCATCATGGACGCATCGTCCACCACGGGTGCAGCGCACCAACCCGGCCGCGGCCGCGTCTATGACTCGATCGTCGAGGCTTTCGGCGACACGCCGATCGTGCGCTTGCGCCGGCTGCCGGGTATGCACGGCGTCAATGCGACTGTTCTGGCGAAGCTCGAATATTTCAATCCGGCCGCGAGCGTGAAGGACCGCATCGGTGCGGCCATGATCATCGCCATGGAGAGGGCGGGCATCATCAAGCCTGACACCGTGCTGATCGAGCCGACCTCCGGCAATACCGGCATTGCGCTCGCCTTCGTCGCGGCGTCACGCGGTTACCGGCTGAAGCTGGTGATGCCGGAATCCATGTCGATCGAGCGGCGCAAGATGCTCGCCTTCCTCGGTGCCGAACTGGTGCTGACGCCGGCTGCGCAAGGCATGAAAGGCGCGATCGCAGCGGCCGAAGAGCTTTTGAAGACGACACCGAACTCGGTGATGCCGCAGCAGTTCAAGAACCTCGCCAATGCCGAGGTGCATCGCCGCACAACGGCGGAGGAGATCTGGAACGATACCGCCGGCAATATCGACTTCTTCGTTGCCGGTGTCGGTACCGGAGGCACCATCACGGGTGTCGGTCAGGTCCTGAAGCCGCGCAAGGCGTCTTTGCGGGTGGTCGCGGTCGAGCCCGAGGAGAGCCCGGTGCTGTCAGGCGGCCAGCACACACCCCACAAGATCCAGGGCATCGGCGCGGGCTTCGTGCCCGACATCCTTGATCGCGGGGTGATCGACGAGATCGTGAAGATCAATTCGACGACCGCGATCGAGACATCGCGGGCGCTGGCGCGGCATGAGGGCATTCCGGGCGGCATCTCCTCGGGGGCTGCGATTGCCGCAGCGCTCCAGATCGGCAAGCGGCCGGAAGCGGCGGGAAAAACCATTTTGGCTATCGTGCCGTCCTTCTCCGAACGATATCTTTCGACCGCTCTGTTTGAAGGGATCTGAAAGATGGCGGAACAACCGAGGCGGCCGCGGACATTGGGCGACGCGCGAACCGAAGCCGAGGCGGCGTTCAAGAAGGTGACGGCCAAGGTTGCCGCGGCGCCGCCGAAGCCAAATGTGGCGCCGGGCATCAGAGAGCAGGTCACGTTGCGCATCGACCAGGACGTGCTCGAGTTCTTCCAGGAGGGCGGACCCGGCTGGCAGGATCGCATCAACGAGGCGCTGCGCAAGGCGGCAGGGAAGTAGACACCGCTCGTCGCGTGTAGCCGCTGACTCCCCATTCTGAGGAGCAACAACAAAAAGCCCGGCGCAAGCCGGGCTTTCGTGTTCTGCGAGAGAGGCGAGCCTCAGCGGCGGAACATGCCGCCCATCATGCCGCCGACGACGCCGCCGACGAAGGCTGCGCCGGCAGCATCACCCGCGTTGTTACGCTGGGGAGCCGGTGCGCTGCTGGGCGCGCTGGCGCGCCGGGCCGCCTTCTGACTGTTGTCACTCGCGGTCGGCGGGGCAGCCACAACCTCCGAAAGCATGGCCTTGTGCTGAAGCTTGTTGAGGTAGCCCGACGAGGGATAGCCGCGCGCCGCCTGCCAGCGCTTCAACACCGTGCGGGTCTCGTCGGTGAAGACACCCGTCTGCTTGGTGTCGAAGCCGAGCCCCGTGAGCCGACGCTGCACGTCGCGGCGCTGGTTCTTGTCGAGCCCGATCTGGTCCTCGGTGAGCTGGCTCGCCTCTTCGGTGAAGGTCGCGGGATCGACGCCGGCGTTGAGGGTGCGGGTCGTGGTCGACGGTCCGCTCTTGATCGCCGCGAGCCGCGCCAGTGCCAGCGCCTTGAACTGGCCGTTCGGATAGGCGGTGACATAGGCGTTGAGCTCTTCCGCCTTGTTGGACTCCTTCACCGAGCGCCAGAACTCGACTTCAGCCTCTGAGCCGCTGGCCGCTGCGGCTGGCGCAGCGGTTGCCGTTGGCGCCGCGTTGGCGACCTGGGTCGTCGGCGCCTGGTTGAGATAGACCGCGCCGATCAGATTGGTGTGCCCCCAGGGCAGCTGGCCCTTGTGGGTCTCTTCATTGACTTGGGCGCGGACGGAGGTCATCGCCTGCTGGATCTCGACGCCGGGCTTGGTGATGTTGTCGATCAGCGCGCGGGTGAACGGGCTGTTGTTGCCCTCCTGGCCGTCGAGCGCGGTCTGGCCCGGGCCGGTCGCGAACGCGATCAGCGTGCCTTCGCCGGACTTCATCTCGGCGAGACCGCTCCCCACGTTGACGCTGCGGGTGGCGGAGTTCGACTTGATCTTGGCGGCAAAGGGGTTGTCGCGGCAGGCGTCGAGGAACACCAGCTTGACCTTGGCATCGCCCATGGTCTGGTCGAGCGTCAGGTCGATGTTGATGGCGGCCCCGAGCTTGACGTCCATCTCCGACTTGATGTCGGCATCGACGGGCAGAAGATAATTGGTGCCGCCGACGGCAATGCCATGGCCGGCATAATAGAATATCGCAATGTCGGAGCCCTGAGCCTTGCGGCCGAAATCAAGCAGTTTCTCCGTCATTTGGTCGCGCGAGAGATTAGATCCTTCAATCACGTCGAAGCCGACATTGCGCAGCGTCGATGCCATCGCCTTGGCGTCGATCGGCGGGTTCGGCAGTTGCGCGACGTTCTTATAGGCGCCGTTGCCGACGACGAAAGCGACGCGACGGTCGGCCTTCGCGGCGCTGACCGACAGCGCCATGCACATCAGCGAAACGATGATGGTGAGAGTGCGCATGTGGAATCCCCAACAGAATCGAATAATGGGCAGCAACAAATTGGGTGCGAACCTACACGAAAGCCCCCGGCCTCGCGCAAGCAAAACGGCGGTGCACCCAATTCACCCGACCCTGTGACCGAATGTGCACGATGGAATGCTCTTCCAGCGTGATCCATATCACGCTCGATCACTGTGATTTGTCGCGGCAGGCCGCGCCCCGGTTCACTGCGCGCGTGCGGGAACCGGTGCGGCAGGCTTCAGATTCAGGAGATTGCCGAACAGGATCAGGGCCGCACCCAGAACGGTCCAGGAGTCGAGGCGCTCCGAATAAACCAGCCAGCCGGCCGTCGCGGTGAGGGGAACCCGCAGGAAGTCCATGGGAACCACGATGGTCGCGTCCGCGTAACGCAGCGCGCTGGCGAGGCAATAGTGCGAGAAAGTGCCGCAGACCCCGATGACAAAGAGCCAACCCCAGAGGGTGACCGACGGCCAGGTCCAGACATAGAGCGTCGGCAGCAGGCCCATGACCATCTGCACCACGATCATCCAGAACAGGATCGACAAGGCGCTCTCGGTCCGCGTCAGCGATTTCGCCAGAGCCATGGAAATGCTGAAGCCAATCGCGGCGCCGAGCGCGATCAACTGCCCCGGATTGATCTCGCCCGTGGCGGGCCGCACGATCATGACGACGCCGACGATGCCGAGCACGATGGCTCCGATCTTCCAGCTGGTCATGCGCTCGGACAGGAAGGTCGCGGCCAATAGCGCGGTCCAGATCGGCATCGTGAATTCGATCGCGACGACCTGGCCGATTCCAATCAGCGTCAATGCGTGGAACCAGCCGAGCTGTGCAAAATAATGCACGCCGTTGCGGACGAGGTGTTGAGGCAGGCGTTTGGTTGCGACTGCCTTGGCGCCACCGGCCCGGTAGATGAGTGGCAGCAGCAGCGTGAAGCCGATCAGCGAGCGTACTTCCATGATCTGGAAGACGCTCAACTCGCGCGTGGTCTCGCGCCCCGCGACCGCCATGACCAGCATCAGGGATAGCCAGCCGGCCATCCAAAGTGCGGCCATCGTTTTGGACGGTGTTGCGCTCATCGATGCGGGGCAGGAGGTCAAAGCTGAGGGGAGGCCGGTATCGGCGACATCGCTGGCGTTGGCAACGGCCAAATCTGCGGATGCAGCGATGCAGCGCGGCGTGGTAATCCAGACGCAGATCAACAAGAAGATCGGGAGATCTCCGCTCATGCGCATCTTGCAGCCGGCCGAATGGAAGAAACCCCGGGGTTTTTCACATGGCGTCGTGGCGGAGGGGCCGGGCCGCTGGGTCGTGTTGGCCGGGCAGACCGGCGGCGACGAGACCGGCGATTACCATCCCGACATGGCAGCCCAGGTCGCGGCCGCGTTGAAGCGGATCATCAAGCTTCTCGCCGAGGCAGGCGCGGGCCCTGAGCACATCGTGCGTTTGACCTGGTATCTGACTAGCCGCAGCGAATATGAGGCCGCAGGCGCCGGCATTGGTGCGGCCTGGAAGGAGACGCTCGGGCGCAATTTCCCGCCGTCGACGCTGCTCTATATCGGTGGCCTCGTCGATGACCGGGCCAAGGTCGAGATCGAGGTCACGGCGTTTGTGCCTGGCGCATAAAAAAATCGACCCGGCGAGGTCGCCGGGTCGATTGCTTTGTGGCCGGACGGCTCAGCGCGACAGCGTCATGTCTGCGCCGCGAAACTGGCTGTCCGCGCGCATCCGGACGCTCTGCTTGTTGCCAGAGGTCTTCAGCGAGATGTTGGCGTTGAAGCCGGCGGCCGAGGCAACCAGCTCGTAGTTTCCGCCGCCGCCGCGGCCCTGGAGCGAGCCAGAGATGTTGCGGCTGGTCTCCGACCAATTGCCGGTGATGGCACTGCCCTCGGCCTTAACGCTAGCGCCGAGGTTGAATTTGTAGGCATCGCTGGCGCAGGTCAGCGACATCTCCATGGTCGGTCCGATCGGGGCGTATTTGGCCCGGCAGCGGATACGTTCGGTGGACCCGTCATCCAGGGTGACGGTGCCGGCGCCGCTCCAGCTTCCCGCCAGCGGCGCGAAAGGACCGGACTGGGCTCTGCTCTCCGAGCTGGCAACAGCCGTCACAAACAAAACGGCGGCCGCCACGAGCAGCCGCCGGGTAAGGACGCTCGTCCCGAATTGCTTATTGGCGCGATGCTTCCCACCGCCCGCTGCACGGTATGCCTGCAGATGCTCCATTCCACTTCCCCGATCCGGCGTTGCCGCTGAGTTGACCGTTGGCATATGCACCATTGATCGAAACTTTAACAAGGCCCCCACTGCCGATGGTGCCGGAAACGTTAGCGCCGGGCGCTGTGATCTTGCCGTCGGCAACCGTCAGCATCGAGCTCGCGGTCGGCTCGCAGGAACCGGTCTTGGTCACGATGGTGACCTGCCAATTGCCGTCAAACGGGGTCTGGGCGACGGCCGGGGCGGCGAGGGGGGCGGTAATAATTGAAGCGGCGCAGAATGCCGCGATGCGACCAAAACGCATGAATTCCGTCCTTGAATCTGTCTGATATGCTGACTCTTATTCGGAGGAAATGTGACGGAAATTTGGTGCAATGCAAAGTCGAAAATTGTTCCTGTGGGAACAATGGTTTATTTGCGTTTTCGGTTCTGATTTTCGAAGCGGAATCAAGGCCCCCTCACGTTAATCGTTAACGTCAGGCGAGACGCAGGATGGAGCAGCTCTAGGACAGGCTCGGAGCTGAGGTCGCGAACTGCTCGTCCTGAGCCTTGGCCGGCAACGCCTTGTGGACCTTGGCGTAGTCGATCACGTCAGCCAGCAGCTTGAGGCCGAGCGGGGCCAGCGCACGCTCCCAGAGCTCGCGGGCGGTCTCGCCCTTCTTGACGAAGCACCAGTCCTGGGCGGCGATGGCGCCGGCGTCCATGCGGTCGGCGAGGTGATAGATGGTGCCACCGGCGATCGGATCGCCTTCCTTGATGGTCCATTCCACTGCGGCCTTGCCCCGATGGCGCGGCAGCAGCGAGGGGTGATAACCGATGCCGCCGAGCTTGGCGGCGGCGAGGGCGTCCTTGCCGATCCGGGCATGGCTGTGCGCGGTGATGATCAGATCGGTGTCGGGGGCGATTTCGGAGGCGACCACGAGCTTGGGATTGGCCTGCACCACCACCTCGATGCCGGCGGCCTCGGCGGTCGCGGCCAGGCGGTCATCCGCATCGGCCACCACAACCCGCACGATCCCGACGCCGTGCTCGCGGAGCATGTTCAGGGTGGTCACGCCGAAATGGCGGGAGCCGACGAGGGTAATGCGCATGGGTGTCTGATCCGTCTCGCAGCTGCGTCATCCCCCGATAACACGTCCGGCCGTCCTGTCACCACCCGCGCGGCGTTTGCGGCGGTTATCAACAATGCGAAGGGTGGGGAGCGATGAACTCGGCAATTGCGTTGCCGCCTGTTCAGGTGCTTCCATGGGCGTATTACGACCGGCTCGGAGCCAGCACATGCGAAGCGCTTGGTTTGTCCTTCCCGCTGTCCTGATCGCGGCCGCTCCGGCCCGCGCCGGCGGGCCATACCCGGCAGTCCCGCCCGAAATCGGCGTGGCGCCCTTCATCGGTCCGACTTGGGACAGCTATCGCTGCGCGGAAGGAACGATCTACAATTTCTATCACAACGCCTATTACGGCGAGGAGCCGCCGGCGCTTTATCGTGGCTACGCCTACAGGCCGTACTATCGTTACGGCGCCTACCGCAGGCTGCCGCGGAAGTATTTTTGCGTCGTCGACTAGCGTTGCCGCGCGGCAACGCTCAGCCACAAATGATCAATACGCCGGTTCCTGTGTTTCGTTTCCGACAGACGGAAGCCGCTGTGTGTCGTTAGAACGTGCGCTTACCGGGGCTGGCTAAATTTCATTCCGGATCCATTTTCGAACCCGGCTTTGGCCGCTGGCGTGATCGCCAGCGGCTTTTTATTTCTGCGACCACAAAATCATCAAACGGTAACGCGTTCTCAACCTGGCTGTCGTATCGACTAATCTGTCGCGGATTTGTATTGCGTACCGCGACACCAAAAATGCCCCGCCGGCGTAGGTGCGCTGCGCGGGCATTTTTGCCGGGACCAATTTTATGTCGAATGCAATTGCGCAAATCGTGGACGCCTATGTGCGCCTGAAGAATCGCCGTGGCCTCGACGAGCTGATGATGCACAGGCAGCGCCTCGCCGTCGATCTGAAGAGCAGGTCGGGTGCTTACGATTTCAGCCTGGCGATCAGCAAGATCGACGAGGAGATCGCGATCATCGAGGAAGGTCTCAGCCGGCTGAAGGCTGAATCCACGGAGCCCGGCGGCACGACGGTCTGACGCGCTCAGTCGCGCCGGCCGCCGTCGATGACGGTGAACAGCGGCCGTGCCGGAGTCGGCTCGACCAGCAACTCCTCTACCAGCGCCGTTGCCGCATCGACATATTTGCGCGTGGGCTTGTCGAGCTCACGTTTTGCTTCGTCGTCGAGCGCGACCTTGGCAGCCTCGACCAGCTTGCGCATGCGCGCGGCGTGATCGTCACCCGCGGTCAGCGTCGCACGCGCCAGCGAGCGCAGCACGAACAGCTCGCCTTCGAGGCGGAGCAGGCGGTCGTTGAGCCTGGTGAGGACGGCGTTGAGGTCGGCCATGGCTGCGGTTCGCTGGAGGAGATCCTGATCCGTCTAGCGGCGATCGGTGAACGGAGTGCAAATGCCGATGGTGCAATTGGGCCGATCTGGCATACCCACGGCCTGTCCGCGTCGCCGAGTTCAGGCGGCGGTTCGCGCCAGATAGTCGCGCGCGAAGGCGAGATACCAGTCGAGGCAGGCCGGATTGGCCATCGCCTCCCTGTTGATGACCTTCTCGACGGGCTGGCCGAGCAAGAGCTTCTTGATCGGCAGCTCCTGCTTCTTGCCCGAGAGCGTGCGCGGGATCTCGGCCACCGCAAAGATCTCGTTCGGCAGGAATCGTCGTGACAAGCCGGCCTCGATCGCCTTGTTGATCTTCGCCTGCATCGCGCCATCGAAGGCGACGCCGTTACGCAGCACGACGAACAGCGGCATGTAGCTGTCGCGGCCGAGATATTCGAGATCGACGACGAGGCTATCGAGCACCTCCGGCAGCGCCTCGATCGCGGAGTACAGCTCGCTCGTACCCATGCGCAGGCCGTGCCGGTTGATGGTGGCATCGCTGCGGCCATAGATCACGCAGGAGCCGTCCGGATTGACCTTGAGCCAGTCGCCGTGGCGCCACACCGGTCCGCGGCCGCTGCCGTCGAAATTGTCGGGATAGGTCTCGAAATAGCTGGCGCGATAGCGAACGTCGCCCTTGTCGTTCCACAAATAGAGCGGCATCGATGGTATCGGCTCGGTGCAGACGAGCTCGCCGACCTCGTCGATCACGGCGCGACCCTGCTCGCTGAAAGCTTCGACCGCCGCGCCCAGCAGCCGGCACTGCATGGCCCCCGGTGTCTGCGGCAATTCGCGGTTGCCGCCGATGAAGGCGCCGGCGAAATCGGTGCCGCCGGAGATGTTCGCCCACCAGATGTCGGCTTGTGCCGCGCTGCCATTTGTTTTCGACAGCGCCGCGAAGCGGTCGTTGAACCAGGCTTGCGTGTCGGCGCTGAGCGGCGAGCCGGTCGAGCCGAGACAGCGCAATTGCGACAGGTCGCCGACAGCAGCGAGATCAATCTCCGCCTTGGCGCAGTTGGCGAAGAACGCCGCGCCCGCGCCGAACAACGTTGCTTTCGATTGTGCCACGAAGCGCCACAGCGTGGACCAGTCCGGCTTGTCCTTGGTGCCGCCGGGACTGCCGTCGAAGATGCAGCAGGTGGTGCCGCTGAGCAGGCCGCCGACCTGGCAGTTCCACATGATCCAGCCGGTCGAAGAGTACCAGTGATAGCGCTCGCCGAAGGAGTTCTCGTGGTAGGAACAGCCGAGGTCGTTGTGCAGACCGAGCAGCGCCAGCGCCACGATGACGATGCCGCCATGGCCGTGCACGATCGGTTTCGGCAGGCCGGTGGTGCCGCTGGAATAGACGATCCAGAGCGGATGATCGAACGGCAGCCACATCGGCTCGAATGCGTCGATCGCGGTGCCCGTCCCTGCGGTGATGTCGGAGAGTCGCGCGTCCGCCGCGGCGGCTTCGCTGTGCAGGATGACGTGCTCGACGCTCGGTAGCGATCGCCGCAACTCGGCGACGACGTCGTTGCGATCATGCCTGCGCCCGGCATAGGTGACGGCGTCGCAGGCGATCAGCACTTTGGGCTCGATCTGCTTGAAGCGGTCGATCATGGCGGGCGCGGCCATGTCAGGCGCGCAGACGCTCCAGACCGCACCGATGCTGGCGCTCGCCAGAAACGCGATGATGGTTTCGGGGATGTTGGGCAGATAGGCCGCGACGCGATCGCCGGGCCGGACGCCGCAGTCCTTCAGATGCAGCGCGAGCGCGGCTGCCTTGCGCTTGAGCTCCGGCCAGCTGGTCTCTGTGAGCTTGCCGTCCTCGCCGCCGCTGACGATTGCGGGCAGGCCGGCGGCATGCGCCGCGTCGACATGCCGCAACACCTGCCGCGCATAGTTCACCTGCGCGCCGGGAAACCAGACCGCGCCGGGCATCTTGCGCTCGGTGATGACGGCCTCAAATGGCGTCGGCGATTGCAGATCGTAATAGTCCCAGATGCTGCGCCAGAATCCGTCGAGATCGCGCACCGACCATTGCCGCATGTCCTCGTAATTCTGGAATGTCAGGCCACGCCGCGCGGCGAGCCAATTGCGGTAGAGGGCGATCTGCGGGACGAAAGGAGCGGCCATTGCGTGTCGGCTTCGATTTGCGGGGAGGGGGAATTTATGTCGAAAACAACCCCATGCACAGTAGCGGGGGTATTGAATGCGTTCGACATTTTCAGTTGGCGCCGGCCAGACCCTGCTCGGACCTCGTCCAACGCGATCAGCTCACCCGATCTCGACGGCGCAACGCGTCGCGTCATCCGGATTTGACACGTCGGGCAAAACAGGAGCAGAGTGGCATCATCGAAAAATTCGTAACACCCGCGCGGAGAAATCCGGCGCGGGTTTTTTATGTCGGAGCAGTTGCCATGATCAAAGGATCGCTGTCGTCCTCTGCAACGGGCAATTGTGGTTCGCTCGGCCGCGCAGGCCTACCACTGCACTCCGGCCCAACGACGGCCGAACACCGCCGGCTTGGTCTTCACCGCCTGCCAGCCAAAGAAATGGTGCTTGCCGGACCACGAGTGGACCTCGCCGCTGCAGATCCTGCATTTGAATTGGCCTGAATGCGGCTCGGCATGCTCCTCCCTTGTCGCGGTGTAGTTCATGCTGCAACCGGGGCAGGTGAATTCTTCGATCGTCCAGAGACTGTTGGCCATTGCACCGCAATTCTTATTGGGGACCTCGACGCAAAGCGTAGATGCGGGCCTTTGCATCGGCGTAAATCGGCCGGCTGAAATCCGGTTAATCATCGTTAGCCAAACCGGGCTCTCGTCGCCTGTGCCGCAGCCCCAGGGGCCGCCTCGGATTGCCCGGACCGCATGCCGCGGTCGATGCGCATCTGTACGCGCCGGACCGCGAGAAGAGGCAGCCGGCCCTGGACCCGTCCTGACCGCACCCGGCGGCGATCGTGTAGCCGTAGCGCCATGAGCCGGGTGCGGCGTTCGGCTTGAGCGCATAATGAATGCCGCGGTGAACAGCTGCGAGGATTTTGGGCTCCCTGGGACGGCGTGCCATGGTCCCGGAATGCCGGCGGGGACGAGGCGTTCCTAATCACCCCCAGCCGGAGCCGGGGGCCTGCTCGTCTTGACGCCCGGCCCGGGGCTCGCAATAAGGCTGGGCCCGCGCAAGCGCCGGAACCCGGATCGATGCCGCAAGGAAAGCCGTGCCTGTGAAAAGTCTGCGTCAGCTCCTGACGGGCGAGGACGTTATTCAGCTCGTGATCCGGCTCGGCCTGTTGGCGCTGCTGATCATCTGGACATTCCTGATCATCCGGCCGTTCGTGCCGATCCTGGCCTGGAGTGCCGTGCTCGCGGTCGCGTTCTATCCGGCGTTCAGCTGGGTCGCCAAGGCTCTCGGCGGACGGCCCAAGACCGCGGCGGCAATCCTGACCCTGATCACGCTCGGCATCGTCCTCGGGCCTGCCACCTGGCTCGGCCTCAGTGCCGTGGACGGGGTGAGGGAGCTCGCGCACCAGCTCGGCACCGGTGATCTCGCGCTCCAGTCGGCGCCGGAGTCGCTCAAGTCCTGGCCTCTTATCGGACCCACGCTCTATGAGCTCTGGGACCAGGCCTATACCAACATCCGCGCCGTGCTGCGCGAGGTCGCGCCGTATCTCCAGCCGCTGGCGGGACCGCTCCTCGTGCTCGCAGGCGATGCCAGTCTCGGCACGCTGCAGTTCCTGGTTTCGGTGTTCGTCGCCGGCTTCCTGTTTCCGCACGGACCGCGACTGGTTGCGGCCGGGCGCGGTTTCCTGTCCCGCATCGTGCCGGAGCAGAGCGAGCATTTCCTCGGACTTGGCGGCGCCACCATCCGCGCCGTTGCGCAAGGCGTGATCGGCGTCGCCATCGTGCAGGCGCTGCTTGCCGGCATCGGCTTCAAGCTCGCGGCGGTGCCGAGCGCCGGCCTGCTGGCCTTCATCGTGCTGCTGCTCTCGATCGTGCAGATCGGCGCCTTCCTCGTGCTGCTGCCCGTGATCGTCTGGATCTGGACCGCCAAGGACGTCACGACGGCATTGGTGCTCACCGTGTTCTTCGTCGTGGTCGGCTTCATCGACACCATGTTGAAACCGCTCG
The DNA here is from genome assembly GCF_053592855.1 of Bradyrhizobium sp. T-1. Taxonomy (NCBI): domain Bacteria; kingdom Pseudomonadati; phylum Pseudomonadota; class Alphaproteobacteria; order Hyphomicrobiales; family Nitrobacteraceae; genus Bradyrhizobium; species Bradyrhizobium sp. T-1. The sequence continues at coordinate 4,131,380 of NZ_CM132115.1, forward strand.
TCATGGGACGCGGCCTCAACACGCCGACCATCGTGATCTTCGTCGGCGTGATCGGCGGCACGCTCGCCCACGGCATCGTCGGCCTGTTCATCGGGCCGATCATCCTGTCGGTGGCGTGGGAGCTGGCTGCGGCGTGGATCGGGACGGCGGCGAAGCGGGCAGCCGAGGCGCCCACACCCGACGAGACCTGATCGCGCCTCGCGCGCTGGAGAGGTCTGCGAGATTGGCCGCGCCTTGCCGCATGTGGATAATTGCGGGCAGCGGCAGCAACCGGAGCGGCCGTCGAACTTGTCTAACGAAATAGACAAGTTACCATGGCTCGATTCCTTTTTCGGTTTGCGACAGGTATGGCGAAGTCTTCCAAGCTGGTTGCCGCCAGGCGCGGCAAGGTTCTGTTGGTCAGGCGACGGGTGGACGGCCTGTGGATGTTCCCCGGCGGCCGCAAACGCGCGCGCGAAACGGAGAAGGCCTGCCTGCGGCGCGAGATCAAGGAGGAGCTGCCCAAGCTGAAGCTCGGCCGGATCAGCCTCTGGAAGGAAGTGAAGGCCAAGAACAAGCGTTCGGGCCGCAAGATGAGCGACGCGATCTTCATCGCGAAAAACGCCAAGGGCCGCCTCGCGATCGGCGACAAAAAGGAGCTCGACCGCGCCGCCTGGCAGAAGCCGCGCGGGGTCCGCCTGACCGCAACCTCGCGCTACATCCGCGATCGCCTGTTTCCGAGGAAGCGGCGGCGGAGCTAGAGCTCGATGGAGTCAGGTTCGGTCGCCGTCACGGATCACCTCGCCCTATGGGAGAGGTGATCCGGGCTCCCGGTTCGCATCGCTCAACCAAAACACATTCCGCTTTCGCCGCCCTGGTGCGACAAATAGTCCGGTCGACCGCGCGCCACATGTGAACCAGTTCACAAGCTGCCGTGGAGAGGGCTGCTATAGAGGCGTCATTGCCTTACCAATTCATTTTTTTGAAACGCCCCAGTGCCCCTACGCACTGGGGTTTTTCATGTCGGGGCATGATGCTCCTTGCGATTGGAGGATTTGCAAGATCGATGCGCGGTGCAGTCGCCGTATTTGCTCCTCTTGCGAAACAGCCAAATCCATCGCCTCCTGCCCCTTAGCTGTCTTCTGCCGCAAGCAACGGAAGCTCAGCTCTCTGAATGGAAACGGACCATGGACAGTACCGCGCGGGGAAGCCCGGTTGTGACCCGTAGCCGGCATATCGAAATCAAAAAGACCGGAGAGGCCGAGACGAGAAGCAGCGCGGCCTTAATTACGGAAGTCCTTTTGTCGCCGTAAAGGGATTGAATCCACGTTCGGCGAGGGCAGCCCACGAAGCCGCGCCAAGATGTGGCAATCGGAAATAGAGGCGTGGCCTGGCCGGATCGGTATCCAACATGAACCCAGTCGGTAGCGCGCGGACACTCGTGGCATAGAACCCGCCATCCGGCGACCTCTGGGATTCTATGATGGCGATCAACGACTCTGCCCTCCCGATCCTGCCGAGCAATTTCAGCAAGAGAGCCATTTGGCTCGTCCCTTCGGTCCACACACCGTCTCGGTCTTCACCGTAAGAAAAGCCCTTGTCGACACTCATTCGCTGTTCGGCGGTCGAAATTGCCGATGCAAATTTCTCGGCCGCTCCGGGGAGCGCCGTTAACGGCCAGACTTGAGCATCAAGGGCCAAAATCGGATTGCGCGTGATGCCGTCTTCGGCGGTCCCTGCGGCGAAACAGGCGCATGCCGGATCCCACATCGTATCGACGAAGCGCTCGGCCGCTGTTGCCATATCACGCCAGCGTGAATCGCCGGTGCGGGTTGCAAGGAGGCCAAACGCGGCGGCGAGGTCGGTATTGTGTTCGGTTGATTTCCATGTCCGTACGTCAGGCGTCGGCTCGTGCCCAAACGTACCGCCCGTGAAACCGCCAGTGCCGCGCGCGTCGGCCCATTGCGCGATCCAGGTGCCAAGCCGTGCCGCACCGTCGCGGAACCGAGAGCCGGTGTTCACATCATCAATCGACAGCAACGCCAACATGGCCCATGCCATGTTACCATTGTCGCTGCCCACCTGATATCGATCTTCTAACCACTTGTTCTGCGTATTGTCCCACCAACCCGGAAGTTTGGCGGAGCCACTGGCCACCACACCCGCGGCGTATGCGTTTCGGAGCCGCCCATCATGCCAGGTGCGGTCGTTATCGATGGCCCAGAGAATCGCCGAGCCAATTCGAGACGCCTTGTCTCGCTCACCGCAACCGACCAATGCGATGGCGGCTACCGCATTGTCATAGAGGTAGGCGGCGCCATGGAGAGGCCCCGATTCGACGGTCGGATAGCTGGGCAGGAACAACGGCCCTGACGGCGATGCCTTATCGATTAGACCAGCAAGATATCCGCACGCTGATGCTTGCGGTACTGCTTGAGCACGGAGTGGAGTGGCAACCACAATGATTGTGAAAGTCGTTACGATCCATGCGATCCATGCGAAGGCTGCTATTCGGCCCACTTGCTGTTCTCCGGGTGGACGAGGGTCCTATCTATGCCCATCGGGCAATGTCTTGAAGTGACCCGAAGCGGTCGATGTCGAGCTTGTCCCGAGCCATTATCAGCCTAACTGATCGACCACTGCCGACCATAGAGCCCATGGTTCGTCTCGATGTACCGGGTCCTCAATTGCAGTATGCACCATGACGACCTTAGAGGTCGGATCAACGCAAATATACTGGCCCTTGAATCCTAACAACGCGAACCGCCGCCTCTCACCGGGAAACAACCACAAGAGATAACCGTAACCAAATCCCTTCGTCGCCACGGCCGGTCGCAGATAGTCATCCGAAGCGCGAACGGTGGTTGCATCGATCATCCATTGCGTCGGAACGATCTGCTTGCCATTCCATGCGCCATCATGCGCCAGCAAACGTCCTAGCCGGGCGTAATCGCGCAGAACGGCATTGAAGCCAAAGTGCCCCAGTTCGAATCCTTCTGCGTCTACCAGCCAATTGGCATCCGCTTCCGCGCCGATCGGCTCCCACACTTTCTCGCGCAGATAGTCAGACGCTGACTTGTTGACAGCGCCGTGAAGCACCATGCCGAGCACGTCGGCTTCTATGCTCGCGTAGTAAAATCTCGTTCCCGCTGGGGCGACACGCCGATTGAATTGCACAATGCTCTTAACCGTGCCCAACTTTGAGTCCGGGAATGCGATCCCCATGCCGTTCCACAGGCGATTGAGGTCACGTCCTCCGTCTCTTGTTTCACCGAAATCGACGCCTGAGGCCATGTGCAGCAGATCGCGAATTGGCGTCCTGCCGTACTCGCTGCCTATAAGACCCGGTACATAACTTTCGGGGATATCATCGACCGACTTAATCGCCCCCTCCGAGATGGCGATCCCGATCAACAGTCCGGTTATCGTCTTGACCATCGACTGGGATACGAACCGATCTTGATCAGTTCGCGCGTACTGATAGCCCTCGAAGATAATCTGGTCGTCCTTGGCGATTAGCAGGCCAGTGGCTGGATTGCGCGACATGTAGTCGAGTGGCGAAAACTTGCCTCCCTGAAAATTGTAGTAAACGTCTGCCCTCGAGCACTTGAACTTCCAAGGCGTCACAGCTCGCCTGATAAGCCGCGTTGGATAGATGTGATCGATATGGGTGAATGCGCCGACACGGTATTTTGGCTCCCAAGGGTCGCCTTGCCTCCGCGCCTCCGCAATGTCGGGAAGAGGATAACCATCTTTGGCGCCGTAAAGCTCGGCGTTTGGACCTGTTGTGGAGAAAATCGGACCGGCGCAGTCTTGCGTCTCGCCGGGAGAAACTGGCTCTGCGGTTGCGGGAATGGGACCGGCAAACGCACAGGCGACTGTAGCAGCCAGCGATGACACGGCCTTACGGCGGGAATATTGCGGCGCCGACATGACGTCCCCCAAAGAGTCCTGTAAGTAGAGATCAAATCGGGTGGAAACTTCAAGGAGTATGTCTCCTATTGGCTCGTGGCTGACCTGCGCTCAGTTCGCAGTGATGTCTGCTTGCCAAGGTAAGCCGACCTTCGTCATGTTGGCTGCCGAGTTCAGCTTATGACCCAAAACCGACTTCGCGAGGATGCGTAAAATTATCAAGTTATGCTACGCGACAGGTTGATATTTTACCGTTATACAATCGGAGGATGGGCATTCGGCCAGCGAAAAGCCCCGATCATTTGGAGGACATGCTATGGCCGTAGCGCGAACAGTCCGAGCCTACTCCGAGTTGGTCAATCGATGGCGAGCAGTCGTCGATCGACCAATCTCGAAGGAAGCCAAGCATGTGGAGTGCATGTTGCTGCTTCGCGAGTTTATTAATGGCATTGCTTGGACCCGTATACGCGGACCTGACAGGCCTCTTCGGTTCTACGCTGACATGTTGGTGTTGCAAGATCTTCTTCGCCCACCATTAACGATGGACGAACTGGGCGAGGTCGCAATCAGGCCGGGCTATGATCTGGTAACAGGCTGGTTGGACGAGCATCGTAGTGTAGGCAGCTTACATGAGCGATGAGAATAGGTCGTGGCCCTTCAGGCGTCCCGTGTTAGGCGCGATTGCTATGCTGTGTATTGCCTTTGTGGCCTTTAAATTCGCCCGAGCACCATCCGCCGAGCAAGCCATGCAGGGCTCACTCAAAGAACTTGGTCTACCAGAACTTACAACGGCAGTCGCGCTTCATCCCGACACCTGCTCGATTGAGAGGTCTCTCTGGAAATGGCATGTAAGCTGCGAAGGCGTTCCAATTACCTTCTATCGGGATCGGTTTCAGTGTGATCCAGGTCCCCCAGAGAACTGCACGCTAGAGCCGTCGGATGAGCGAGTTTGCGTGTCGTATTATTGGGATATCGATCTTGATGGAATGCCGTCAAACCCGCGCGGTGACCACGGGCGCTATGCCTCTGTTGGTGCTGGTTGCAACCCCAAGGGCTCGCGTTCCGCTGAGCGGGAAGACATGGCAAGGCGCGGGATCCCGCCTCATCGCGAGGAATGCAACAAGGCCGGTTGCAGTTAATACACGTAATAGGCAGGCCACTGCGACGCCCGCTTGTGGCCCTTCTCGGAAGTCCGACAACGTCCGCTTCGCGCCGCTGTTGGGAGACAAGCAGACATCAGGTGCGCCTACTCTTAGCGGCAGATTTTATGAGTACGCACCCCAGAGCGATTATTCCCTCTGAAGAGCCTGCGCTGTTTGTTGCGACATTGCTTCTTCTAGGGTGCACTTTGGTTTCGATGCTCTACCTCACAACCAAGGTCTTCTACTTCAACAGCGATCAGTCATCACGCAAACGTTAGGTCGGCCAATGAAGGACGCCAAGACGGCGCCGCCGCGGGTCTTGGGAGCCAGTTCGAGCAGCAAGTGGGCCGGACAAAGCCAAGTGAAGGCGGTGGGGTGAGGGAGGCTCCTCCACACGTCAGCTGTGATATGTTGTGCCTTTCTTCATCGCAGGAGATAGACTGACGTGTCCGACACTCAGAAACTGACGCCCGCACTCTCGACGCCTGCTGAGGCGACAAATATATAAAGGACCGGCGGACAGAGCGGCTGGCCGCGTCAATGACCTCGATGGCGACGCCATCCTTGCTAAAGGAAAGAAGCTATTGCAGAAGCGCGCAATCTCCAATGTCAGGCAATTCGGAGTTGATGGTCGAAAGACGCTCTTCTTGCTCCTACTCCTTTCTGCAATCCCCGCGGATAACTGCTCCGCGCAGACATCGCCGCCCCCAGTCGACGAACATGCCTTGGAGCGCGTAACGCCGACAGTCGTGAAGAGATTGGCGATTCGCTTTTCACTGGGCGCATTCGCCGGCCGCTTCGAAAAGACGCGGCTCGGCGCGGTTCGCGAAGCCGTGGGCGAAGGGATCATCCAACACCAGGGCGACGCCGGAGCTAGCATCTATTGGCTGTGTTATCGGCGCGCGCAACATCGATTATGGGTGGTGTCCAGCGGAGAGATGGGCGGCCCGGACCATCGCGTCACGGAGATCGTTGAAGAACTCACCGGGAAAGACGCCGGGGCCGCGGCCGATTGCGCCATCATCCCGGAAAAGTTCTCGCCCGTCGTCTTCGACGGCAAGCTGCATTTGGGTATGTCGCGTCAGGAGGTCATCAAAACGTTGGGACCGCCGTCGAAGTCGGAAGCGGCTCAGATGGTGTATTCTCACGAGGGAAAGCTCGCAAACGGTTTCGATGAGGCCGCTTGGCTCATTCTCGGATTTGGTGAGGACAAGCTCGTGTCCATGCGCGGCGGCAAGACCACGACGAATTGAAGTGGATGCGAGCAGCGTTCGGGATCGCCTTTGACGCGTTGCGGACGTTGGTCTCGGCTGCCGATATTCCGTTCTGGACACGCCTTGGGTTCTGCGCGCTGGTCATTCCAATTTCAGGGGCGGCCCGACCAACGCCATTTCGAATGGTAGCCAAAATGCGGGGTCCGTCGGCGCCATCGCGTTACCCTTGGTGATTTCTATGAAGAACGCCTCCGCTTGACCAGCGGGTACGAAGACGAAAGAAATTCGTCCTGGCCCGTCGCTTACGTTGGCCCAGCAGTGGGGTACTCCACGCGGCCCGAAGGCTGAGTCGCCCGGTCCCAGCACGTACCGTTCGTCGCCGATCTCGACAATGTATTTTCCCTCAATGACGTGGAACCACTCGTCCTGATGACGGTGTAGATGTCGAGGAGGACCGCCTTTGGCATGGTGCGCGATCTCGGCCACCAGAAATTCACCGTTGCTGTCCGCAGTGGTCACTTTGAAAGTGAGGGTGCCGATGCCAACGCTGCGATGCACTGCATGTCGGTCATCGTTACGTGCGACCTGAAATGGCGCTATCGGGGTCTTTCCCATTGACGGCCTCCCGCTCCACCAATTCTTATGCCACTTGCACAACACACACGATAGGTTCTGATGCGCGCATTGAGTATCCTCGTGTACCCCGACGCGATCCGGGCCGAACGGCGATTTCATGTTAGTTTCGGACTAATCGCCGGGTGACCTACATCTTCTGCAATTGACCCATCTGCAACCTCAGGGAAAGGTCCGCATTTCGGCCGCTGTTGGTGGGTGACTGGACATCAATTGGCCGGCCGTCGAACGAGCGCACACCCAGCGACGCTGCCTGCTCAGCCCTGCCGCCGCAAAAACCCCGTGATCGTGACCTTCTCCCAGATGCCGGCCGCCGCGAACGGATCGGCGCGGTTGAAGGCCTCGACCTCGGCGCGGCCGGGGGCGTCGATCAGGAACAGGCTGCCGATCATCGTGGCGCCGTCGTCGGCGACCAGCGGGCCGGACATCACGATCCTGACGCCGAAGCGCGAGGTGTCGCCGAGAAACGACTTGTGAGCGTCGTAATTGGCAAGCCGCGTCGGCAGTGTGCCGGCACGGTCGACGGCATGGATGGCAAACAGCATGATGGCTCCGGGATTCCCTGGGACGGCTGTCGTCTCAGCCGTCCTCATTGCTCGATCGGATCGGGACGCGGTTACTTCGCGCCGAGCTTGCTGGCCTCTTCGAAGGTCGGGCAGGTGCGCTGTTCGAGCGGCTGGTCGAAGGGCTGGTAATTGTCCTTGGTGATGACGGTCGGCTTCAGCACGATCTCTGCGATGACAGGCTGCTCGCGCAAGGCTCGGATCGCCATCATGGTGCCGAGGCAGCCTTGGAAAAAGCCGTTATAGTCGCCGCTGGCGAGCAGCTTGCCGGTCTTGATGGCATCGATCGCCTCCTTGGTGCCGTTGATGCCGATCACCTGCGCCTTGCGGTTGGCGCCGTCGAGCGCCTCGATTGCGCCGACCGCCATGGCATCGTTGGCAGCGAGCACGCCGTCGATCTGTGCGTTCGACTGCATCAGGTTCTCCATGACCTGGAGCGCCTGCAGCCGCTGATAGTTGCCGGGCTGTGAGGCCAACAGCTTGGCGCCCGGATTTTCCTTCAGAGCGTCGTTGAAGCCGCGGACGCGATCGACATTGGTGAGCGACCCCTTGACGCCCTCGATGATGACGATGTTGCCCTTGCCGCCGATCGTCCTAAGCAGGAAGCGCGCGGTCTCGAGCCCGAGGCTGTAATCGTCGGCGCCGACGAAGGAGAGGAACTTGCCGCCGGCGGAGCGGTCGGTGATGTTGACGACGGGGATCTTGGCGTCGTTGATCTTCTCGACGCCCGGCACCATCGCCTTGTAGTCGACCGGCGTGAAGACGATCGCGCTCGGCTTCTTCACCACGACGTCCTCGATCTGGCTGAGCTGCTCGGGGATCGAGTCCGGCTTGGTCGGAATGTACTGCAGCGTCTTGGCGTTCAGCGCCTTCGCCATGGCGTCGGCGCCGACCCGCACCGTCTGGAAGAACGGGTTGGTCTGGTTCTTGGTGAACACGGCGATGGTCTCGCCATCGGCCCGCGCCTGCGTGGTGAGTGCGGCCGCCATCGCGAGCGGCAGTGCGAGATAGCCCAGTCTCTGTTTCATGTCGTCTCCGTCCCCATTTTGATTTGTTGGATTGCTCGAGAACTCATTGCGCGCGGCGGCGGGTCTTCATGTCGAGCCAGACCGCGAGAATGACGATGATGCCGGTGACCAGCGGCTGCCAATTGGCGCTGACCGACAGCAAATTCATGCCGTTCAGCACCAGCGTCAGGATCAGCGCGCCGATGAAGGTGCCGAACACCGTGCCGACGCCGCCGAACAGCGAAGTGCCGCCGATCAGCACGGCCGCGATCGCCGGCAGAGTTAGACTCTCCCCGATGTCGGCCTCGGCGGAGTTGAGCCGTGACAGGAAGATGATCGAGGCGAGCCCGGCCATCGTGCCGGAAACGGCATAGACCAGCAGCAGCCGGCGGGTGACGGGAATGCCGGAAAGGCGGGCGGCGACCGGATTGGCGCCGATCGCATAGATCTCCTGGCCCCAGATCGTGCGCTGGGCGAACAGCGTTCCGATGCCGAGGAACACCAGCAGCAGATAGACCGGGATCGGCAGGCCAAACAGATAACCGCTGCCGATCTGGCGGAAGCCGGCCGGAAAGCCGTGCAGCGTCTCGCCCGCCATGTACCAGTAGGTCAGGCCGTTCAGCACCCAGAGCATGCCGTAGGTGGCGATGAAGGAGGGGATGCGCAACGCCGTCACCATGATGCCGTTGAGGAGGCCAACGATGCCGCCGCAGGCAAGCCCGGTGAGGATGCCGAGCGTCGCTGATCCCGTGGTTTGGATCACCGTCCCGGCGATGCAGGCGGACAGCGCAACGTTGGCACCGACCGAGAGGTCGAGGCCCGCGGTGAGCACCACCAGCGTCAGGCCCGAGGCGATGAAGAAGGTGAGGCTCGCCTGGCGGAGGACATTGAGGATGTTGCCGAGGCTGAGGAAGGACTCGTTCAGCACCGCCAGCACGGCGCAGATCAGCAGCACGGCGAGCAGCCGGTAGAACAGCTGGATCGCGTCCTGGGACAGGAACGAACGCGGCGGCGACAGCGCCTCCTTGGTGATGTCGGTCATGACCGGCTCCTGAGGCCGTCGAGGAACAGCGCGACGATGACGAGGACACCGACGCTTGCGACCTGCACCGAGGAGGGCAGCGAGATCAGGTTCAGCCCGTTGCGCAGCACGCCGACGGCGATGACGCCAAGGAGCGTGCCGAGCAGCCAGCCATTGCCGCGCTCGAACGAAGTGCCGCCGACTGCGACCGCGGCAATCGCATCGAATTCGAGCCCGAGCCCGGCGGTCGGATGGCCCGAATTCATGCGGGCGGTCATCAGAAGGCCTGCGACGCCGGCCATGGTGCCGCCGAGCGCGTAGACCGCGATCAGCAGCCGGTTCGGCGAGAGGCCGGCATAGCGGAGCGCCTCGCGATTGCCGCCGAGCGCGAACACGTAGCTGCCGAAGCGGGTGTGGTAGAGCAGGCCGTGAAAGACCGCGTAAGTCACAAACGCCAGCACGATCGGCAGGGGAATGCCGAGCAGCGTCGCCGAATAGATGTCGCGGACGCTGTGGGGAATGCCGACCACGCTCTGCCCGTCGGAGACGATCAGCGACAGGCCCTGTGCCATGCCGAGGGTGCCGAGCGTGGCCACGAAAGGTGGGATGCCCAAGATCGCGACCAGCCAGCCGTTGACGGTGCCGAAGGCCGCACCGACCAGCACGCCGGCACCGAGGCCGAGCAGCATCGACTTGGTCGCGAGCGAGACGATGGCGACGCAGAGCGAGGTCAGCGTCAGCACCGCGCCCATCGAGAGGTCAAGCCCCTCGGTCATGATGATCAGCGTCATCGGCAGCGCCAGCATGGTCAGGATGGTCGACTGCACCAGCACGTTGGAGAGGTTGGCCGGGGTGAGAAATCCAGGCGCGATCGCGCCGAACAGCATGATCAGCGCGCCGAGCACGATGGCGACGCCGGGGATTCGCTGCAGCGGATTGGGTCCTGACACGACCGCGGCCTCACGCATGATGCATCCCCAATCGCACGATGTTCTCCTCGGTGAGCTCGCTACGCGTCAGATGCCCGGCGACGCGTCCCTCGCGCATCACATAGGCGCGGTCGCAGACATGGCAGATCTCGACCTGCTCGGAGGAGATCATCAGAGCTGCCGCGCCTTCGGCAACCAGCCGGTCGATCAGCGCAAAGATCTCGGATTTGGCGCCGACATCGATGCCGCGCGTCGGCTCGTCGAAGATGAAGAGTTTTGCGCCGGCCGCCAGCCATTTGCCGATCACGACCTTCTGCTGGTTGCCGCCGGACAACAGGCCGACGGTCTGGCGCGCGCTCGGGGTGGCGATGCGGAGCTGGCGGATCAGGCCGTCTGCTGTGCGCTGGCCACTGCGCGGATCGAACAGGCCGCTCGGAAACAATTTTCGCAAGGCCGAGACAATGAGGTTGTCGCCGACCGAACGCAGCAGCGCGAGCCCTTCGCTCTTGCGGCTTTCCGGGATCAGCGCGATGCCGCGGCGCGCGGCCATATCAGGCTCGCCTGAGATCGGCTTGCCGTCGAACACGATCTCGCCCGAGGCGACCGGATCGGCGCCGAAGATCGCACGCGCCACCTCGGTGCGGCCGGATCCGACCAGGCCGCAGAGGCCGACGATCTCGCCCCTGCGCACCTCGATGTTGATGTCGGAGATTCCGCTCGGCGCGGTCAGGCCCTTGACCTGAAGCAGCACCTCGCCGGGCTTGTCGGTAAAATTGCGCGGATAGGTCATGTCGACGGTGCGGCCGACCATCATGCGGACGAGCTGGTCGGGCGTGACGTCGGCCGGGCGAACGCCGTCGATGCGGCGGCCGTCACGAAGGACCGTAATGCGGTCGCCGAGCGCGAACACTTCGGCCATGCGATGCGAGATATAGACGATCGAGACGCCGTCGGCCTTCAGCCGCGCGATCAGCGCGAACAGCAGCTCGGTCTCGCGATCGGACAGCGCGGCGGTCGGCTCGTCCATGACCAGGATGCGCGCGTTCTGGCTGATGGCCTTTGCGATCTCGACCATCTGCTGCTGGGCAACACCGAGCGTGTTGACGATGATGGACGGGTCGATGTCGAAGCCGATCGTGTCGAGCAGGCGCTTGGCGTCGGCCAGGATCCTGCGGCGATCGATGGTGCCGGGAATGCGGCCCTTCGGCTCGCGCCCCAAGAAGATGTTCTGGGCGATGTCGAGATAGGGGACGAGGGAGAACTCCTGGAAGATCACGGCGATGCCGAGCTTTTGTGCGTCCGCCGTCGAGGCGATCGTGACCTTGTCGCCTTTGTAGAAGAACTCGCCGGCATCGGCGCTGTAGGCGCCGCACAGCACCTTCATCAGACTCGATTTGCCCGCGCCGTTCTCGCCAAGCAGCATGTGCACTTCGCCGGGGTAGAGCGCAAAGGAGACGTCGTCGAGCGCCTTGACACCCGGAAACGTCTTGCTGATGCCGCGCAACTGCAGCAGCGGAACAGGCGAGGGGGCAATATCAGGTACGGCGGTGCTCATATGGTGGCTCCGCTTGCGAAGATCTTGCCGGGATTCATCGAGCCGTCAGGATCAAGCGGCGTCTTGATCGACCGCATGATGTCGACGGCCTCGCCGAGCTCGTCGGTGAGGTAGCCGATCTTGCCAAGCCCGGTGCCGTGCTCGCTCTCGAGGCGTTCAGCCGAAGCGGCACTATCGACCCGCGGTCCCATCGTCTCTCCCCGTCGTCAATCCTTGTCGCGGAGTGTTGTCAGTCCGTCGATTCGACGTTCGGCTTACGCCGCTCTCGCGTTGCTTGCGGCCTGCTTCAGGCCGAAATCATAATTGAGGTGATAATAGGCGGCATTCACCATGCGACCATCCGGCGCACGGCCGGCCGGGCAGCGCACGAAGTCGTGGATCAGGCTGTCCTTGACGCCGAACACCACGTCGCTGTCGAGATATCTGTCGCCGGCGACGAACACATGTGTCACCAGCTGGTCGAAGCCCGGTGCCGAGATCATGAAATGCACATGCGCCGGACGCCAGGGATGGCGGCCCTGCGCCTCCAGCATCTCGCCGACCGGGCCGTCATGCGGGACCGGATAGGCCGCGGGCTTGATCGACCAGAAATGGAAGCGTCCGTTGGCGTCGGTGTGGAAGCGCGCGCGCATCGCGAGATCGCCGATCTCATCTAACTGCTGCACGTCGTAATAGCCGTCATTGTCGGAGTGCCAGACATCGACCACCGCGCCCGCGAGCGGCTTGCCGTCGACGGTCGACACCGAGCCGGTGACGATCATGGGATCGCCTTCCATGGTGCCCGAGATATCGTCGCCGTTCTGCTTCTCGGGCGCGGCCTGGACGAAGAACGGGCCGAGGACGGTGGTCTCGGTCGCGCCTTCCGGCACCGGATGGTTGATCGCGTCGACCAGCATGGAGACGCCGAGCGTATCCGACAGCAGGATGAACTCCTGGCGCTTGTCGTCGCACATGTGGCCGGTGCGGGTCAGGAAGTCGATGCCGTATTCCCATTCCTGCTGGGTCGGGCGCACCTCACGCACGAAGGCATGGAGGTGACGCACCAGCGCTTCGCTGACCTGCTTGATCCGAGGATCGGTCGCGCCAGCGATGCGCTCTAGCACGGCGTCGGTGATATTGGTTTCGCCAAGATTGCGCAAAATTCGTCTCCGTCGATCAGAGTTTGGGTTCGCCGAGGCCGGACAGCCGTTCGAGATGCTTCACGGTGGCGATGAAGTCGGTCTCGCCGTCGCCTTGCGCGACCAGCGCGCCGTAGGTCTCCCGCACCTGGGCTGCGAGCTGCAGCGGCACGCCGACGGCATGGCCGGCCCCCAAGATGAGGTCGAGGTCCTTGGCCATCTGCTTGCAGGAGAAGCTCGAGACGAAGTCGCGGGTGCGCAGCGGCGCGGTCTTGTACTTCACCATCGGCGAGGCGACGGCGCTCTCGTCCAGCACCTTCAGGATGTCCTGCCAGCCGATGCCGCCTTTGCGCGCCAGCGCCAGGCTCTCGGCCATCATCGCGGCCGAGACCGCGATCATGAGATTGACCGCGAGCTTCGCGTAACGCGCTTCCTCGCCCGGGCCGAGATAGGTCTGCGCGCGGGTAAAGCTTGCAAACAGCGGTTTTGCACTTTCGAACGCATCCTTCGGCCCGGACACGAAGCAGCTCAGCGCGCCGGTGTGGACGATGCTGGCATTGCCGGAGACCGGCGCCCGCAGATAGGAAACCCCACGGGCCTGTGCTGCTGCATCGACCTCGGCCGAGGCCTCGGCGCTGACCGTGCTGGTCTCGATCAGCACCGCCTTCGGCGCCATCGCACCGATCAGGCCGGTCGGGCCGAGCATCACCGCGCGAAGTGCGGCGTCATCTGGAAGCGACGTGATCGTTGTGGGCCGGTCGTTGACGGCCTCAGCGGGCGAGCCGGCGACGGCAATGCCGTGCTCGCGCGCCTCGTTGAGCCGTGCGGCGCTCTGGTCGAAGGCGGTGACGCTGAAGTCAGCCTTGGCGACGAGAAGCGACATTGGCAGGCCCATCTTGCCGATGCCGATGAAGGCGACCTGTTTGCTTGTCTCGCTCATTGTTGTTGTCCGTTGGCCCCTTTACGGGGCGTGCCCTTGTCGTTCGATGTCCCGCACCAGTCGCTGCCCGGATTGCGCCAGCAGCTCCTTCTTCCGCTCCAGCCCATCGACCAGCAGTTTGCCGTTCCGCTTCTTCCAGCGGCCTTCGATCATGACCGCCTCGATATTGGCGAGGCTCGTCTGCATCACCACGGTCGCGACGGGATCGTGCACCGGGAAGAGATTCAGATCGTCGGCGTTGATGATGACGAGATCGGCGAGCTTCCCCGGCGTCAGCGAGCCGATCTGGCCCTCGCGGCCGAGCATGCGTGCGCCTTCGGTGGTGACCCAGGCCAGCGCCTCGCGCGCGGGAATCGTGGTCGTCGCCGGGATCGTTCCCTCGCTCTTGCGCATCTCGGCATTGTCGAGCGCGCGCTGCATCGACAGCGCCGCGCGCGCCGCGGAGAAGAGATCGCCGGCCAACACGGACTCCAGGTCGATACCGATGGTCGGGCGGACACCGCGCTTCAGCAGCCGCCCCGTGATGGGAAAGCCATGGCCCTGGATCATCTCGTTCTCAGGCGTTACCGAGAAGGTGACGCCGAGATCGATCAGTCTTTGCAGGAGCTCATCAGGCAGATGGTTGCCATGGACGATATTGACATTGGGTCCGACGAGGCCGGCCTCGATCAACTTCTCCCAACCGCCTTGCGTCTTCGCGGGACCGCCGCCCTGATGCATCGAGGCGATCAGGCCAAGTTCCCGCGCGAGACGAAAGTCATGCATTGCCACGTCGAGCGTCGAATAATGCGGACCGAGAATGGCCAGGCCGAGCGTGACCAGGCCGTTGCGATCGGCGAGGGGGCCGGCCAGCAACCGCTCGATCTCGCGGCGGGGATGCGGCACCTCCGAGAAATGCGGCTCGCCCGGCTTCGGCTCGGGCTTCGGTGAGCCGTGGAAGAAGGCGGCGCGAATGCCGCTCTCGACCAGGCCGCGCACGGCGGCGTCGGTGTGAGCCGGCGTCGGGTTGTTGTGGCACCAGTCGACCAGCGTGGTGGTGCCGCAATTGATCTGGTTCAGCGTGCCGACGAGGGTGGCGATGTAGATGTCGTCGGGGGCGAACAGGGTCGCGAGCCCGGCATGCATGCGGCGGAAATATTCCAGCAGCGTCCAGTTCGCCGCAAAGCCGCGCAAGCCCGTCTGCCAGGTGTGCATATGCGCGTTGACGAGGCCGGGGATGACGATGCGGCCGCGTCCATCGACGATCTCGGTCTCTGCAGCGCCACTGCCAAGCTCGATGCCGGGACGTATCTCGGCGATCCGCCCGTTCTCCACCAGCACGTCGCCAGCACGGAGATCGCCGATCGAAGCGTCCATGCTGATGACGGTTGCTGACTGGATGAGGATGCGCCGCATATTGCTCACGCCGCCGCTTTGGTGGTGATCGGCGGTTCGCCAGCCCAGGCGCGGGCGATGAGGTCGCGGATGGCGCCCCGCTCGAGCGGGCGCGGATTCCAGTAGGCATTGGTGACGGCGAGGTCGGCGGCCTTGTCGATGCCGCTCTCGGGCATGCCGATGTCTCGTAGCGCGAGCTTGGCGCCCAACCGCTTGGCGAGATCGAACAGCCCCTGCGATGCATCCGAAGCGCCGATTGCACCTGCAATGCGCGCCATCGCCTCGGGCGCCGCGGGCGCGTTGTAGGCCAGCGCATGCGGCAGCACGATGGTGTGCGTCTCGGCATGGGGCAGATCGAAGGTGCCGCCGAGCGTGTGGCAGAGCTTGTGATGCAGCGCCATGCCGACGGTGCCGAGACACACGCCGCACAGCCAGGCGCCATAGAGCGCATCGCTGCGCGCGGCGCGATCGTCGGGTTTGGCCGCAATCGCGGGTAGGGCGCGCGCCAGCGCGCGGATGCCTTCCTCCGCCATCAGCGAAGTCACGGGATTGGTGTCGCGCGCGTAGAGCGCCTCGACCGCATGCGCGACGGCATTGATGCCCGAGGTGGCGGTGAGGCCCACCGGCAGCGTCATCGTCAGGTCGACGTCGTAGATCACCGTCTCCGGCAGCACGGCTACGTCGCGCACCGTGGTTTTCAGGCCGTTCTCGGTCTGGCCGAGGATCGGCGTCATCTCCGAGCCGGCATAAGTGGTGGGAATACAGAGCTGGTTGACGCCGGTCCGCAGCGCCAGCGCCTTGCCTAGTCCTGTCGTCGAGCCGCCGCCGAGCGCGACCACGCAATCGGCGTCGCATGCCTTCATCGCCGCGATCGCCCGCTCCGTCACCTCGACCGGCGTATGCATGGTGGCGCAGGCGAAGAGGCCGGCATAGAGCTGGCCGAGCGCGGCGCCCAGCGCTTTGCCTTGCGCCTCCTGCTGTGGCGTCGTCAGCACCAGCGCCCGCTTGCCGCCGAGGCGCTCGATCTCGGCCCTGGCCGCGGCAAGCGTCCCGCTGCCGAACACGACGCGGCATGGCAGATTTTCAAAGGTGAACGAACCGATCATGCGCCGGTCTCTTTGACGGGATAATCGACCTGGAAGCGTCCGATCCGCAAGTCGCCGAGCTCCTCCCGCACCCGCAGATGCTCCGGATGGGTGGCGTAGGCTTTCAGGGCCGCGTGATCGGTAAACTCGGAGACGAGAACAACGTCGCAGGCGTAATCGACATCGCTGATGTCAGCCCCAACCTCGATATGGGTGAGGCCGTCGATCCGGCCCTTGAGGCCTTCGAACAGGGTTTTGACCTTGGTCCGGGCGGCCAGGCGTTCGGCCTGGGTCTCCCCACGCAGCCGCCACATCACGATGTGCTTGATCGGACCTGACATTTCCCAGATTTCCTCGCCTGCGATCTTGCTTGTTCGGGCCATTTTGCCTTGCAGAAATCGGAAATAAAGGTCAAAAATCGTAAGTCTCTTTTCCAGAATGAGGAAGAATGGACCGCCTGCTCCAGCTCGAGGTGTTTTCAAAGACGGCCGAGCTCGGCAGCCTGTCCAAGGCCGCCGACACCTTGCGGATGTCGAACGCGGCGGCGAGCCGGCACCTGAGCGCGCTGGAGGAGCGGCTCGCGGTCCGCCTGATCGAGCGCAACACGCGCCGGCAATGGCTGACCGAAGCCGGGCAGGAGCTGCTGCAGCGATGCAGCACGTTGCTGAACGAGCTCGCGGAGGCTGAGGACGCCGTCAGCGATCGCGCGCTGTCGCCCAAGGGCATGCTGCGCGTCACGAGTTCGCTGTCCTTTGCGATGATCTACATGGCGCCGATGCTGCCGGCGTTTCGGAAGCTCTATCCGAAGCTCGACGTCCAGATCATCGCCGCCAACCGTTATCCTGACTTCATCGAGGCCGGCATTGACGTCGCGATCCGCACAAGGGAGCAGGAGCCGGATTCCAACATCATCATCCGCCGCATCGGACAGATGCGCCGCGTGATGGCGGCGGCACCATCCTATCTCGCGACGCATGGTGTCCCCGAGCATCCCGCCGATCTCGCGCGCCACGACATGCTCATCTACAATTTGGCCAATGATCCCTATTCGCTGCGGCTGAGCAAGGGCAGCACGACGCAGACCGTCCGGATCGCGCCGACGCTCGACAGCAATGACGGCCAGATCATCTGCGGCGCCGCGCGCGCAGGGCTCGGCATTCTGATCCAGCCGCTCTACATCGTGCAAAGCGACATTGCAGCCGGCAAGCTCGTGCCTGTTTTGACGGATTGGGAGCTGCCGCTGCTCACCATGAACGTGGCCTACCAGAACCGCGTCCGGTTGCCGGCCAAGATCAGGGTGTTCTCTGATTTTCTGGTCGACCACATCCGCGTACATTCGGATGCCGGGATCTGGATCGAGACGACGTAGACGGCTGACGGCGCGCTACTCTGCCCGGCCTTGCGCCCGCGTACGCCCGGTGGACGACCGCGACCGCGGTGCGGCCTGCGGTTCCGGCGCGGCGGAGAGCCTGCCTGCTTCGGCCTCGCGCAGCTCCTTGCGTACTTTCCTAGCGTTGCGCATCGCGCGCTTGATGAAGGGATGTTGCGAGTCCTCGGCGAAGAACAGCACCACCTCGCAACACGGACACTGCCTGGAATAGCCATCCTGCAACCGTCCCGCGCGATCGCGAAACATCGCCTTGCAACGCGTGCACTGGATCTGGACGGAATTCATTGCGCCGGCAAGTCATGATGATTGGAAGTCGGCGGTCACGGTGGGCCGAATGTCTGAAGAAAGCCTGAAGCCGGTTGATTGCCTGATCGCACGCATTGCGTGCAGCCGCACGCGCCCTGCTATTGTTTGGCGGCCATCGCTTCCAGGCAATGGTTGAGATAGACGGTCCGATCTCGCGGCAGCACCTTCTCCAACTCCGCCTTCAGGGCGCATTCGCGCTGACGGATTTGCTCGGCGCGGCGCTTTTCGGCCGCTTCCCGATATTCGGGTGCAACCTTGCTGGGATCGACAAGAGCCTGGGATCTGGCAGGCGCCGCGGCAAGCAGCGCGAGGGCTGCAATGATGAATATGACCTGCTTCAAATGAGCCTCCGCAAAAGGACTCATCCTAGCGCCTGGTTTCGGAAGGCTCAAACGGCAAGTGTGGGGCCGACCAAAAGCGCGGCCTGACCGCAGAGGTCGCCGAGGATCGGCCGTTAGGTTTGGCGACATCAATTTCGCCGAGCGACGTCCCATCACTTCGGGGCGTGGTCGATCTTGTGCCCGAGATGCCCGGTGTCGTGATCGCGACGCAACTGGCTCAGCGACGTCTCGTTTAGCTGGTGCAAGACCTCGCTGAGTGTTGTCGCATCCGGATAGCCGGCCGCAAAACCCTTGCCGTAGATCTTGCGCAATGTGCCGACCAGCGTGTTGCCGTGCTTCTTACTGATCGCGCCATCCTTGTCCCGATGGCGACCGTCCAGGCCCGGTTCCTTCATGGGTCACTCCCTGTGCGGCGTCTGCGCGCCTCGTCGAAGGGTGCGCTCAAACGAGTTGATTGGCAACGACGAGGCTCGTGCGAGTTGAGGGCCGCACGCGGCGTTGGTTTCGCGCTCGCAGAAACCATCGCGGCGCGCCAAGCGGCTCAGCGGAAGCTGCTGAGGCTGACGATGGGAAAGCCCATCGTGTTTCCAAGTGATATGTCGAAAGGGCCCCGCGCTCTCAGGCGCCGGGGTCTCATTTCGCGAGGCGGCTAGGCTGCCTGCTCCTCAAACGAAGTGTAGATTCGGCCATTTGGATCAACGATCTGAACGTCCCAGCACCCGTCCTCGATCAGCTCTTTGGCCTTCTTGAGGGCGGCGGCGAGTGACAGCCGCTTGAGGCTGACGACGCCTGCCGTGTCGAAACCGTTGATTTCAAACATGCCGTTCCTCCAGGTTTTGTCGAATCCTACACCTTTCTCGCGGGTTGTCTGCTGGCTTTTTTGGGGGGAGGTGACGGAACAGGGGACAGAACATATCCAGCCGCCGCCGCTGTCATCCACCGACAGCGGCTCAATATCGCGTGGCAACCTCCGGTCCGATGACGATCACGGCGGATCGACTAGCGTGCCGATCAGGGTGCATATGACCACGGTATTGCTCGACGATTCCGTGCTGATTCTGACGAATGGAAAGCGTCCCTGGCCGATAAGCCATTCTGTGGTCATGTCAAAATACGCTTTGAACTCCGTGTTGGGTACGGGCCCGGTGTATGCATTTTCCGGAAGGGGGAGCGGTAACCAACGTTGGATGGCGTTTGAACTGCCATCCGTTGAAATGAACAAGCCGCCGACGTAGATCGGCTGCGTGGTTTGAACTTTGCAATGCAGCTTTTTGACCATCACCATCTTGTTCGCTGGCGTCTGCGTCAGGAACGCGCTGCAATTGAGTTGGCCGTTGCATCCGGCGCTGATCGTTTCGTCATAGTATGTGCCGACCACGACAGGCGCTGCATGGGCCTGACTTCCGGCAAAGAGCGCTGCGGCAACAACAGCCGATGTGGCAAATTCTGCAAAACGCATTTTGATCTCTAAATTTAGGCTGCGGCTAGCGCAGCGTTGAGTCTGGGCATTGGTAGGTTCCCCCCCGGGAAAGGTTCAAACCCCGGAGCCGCCGCCGGGAGGGGCGCTGCGCGAATGGCCGTCGCGTCGGCGCCATCGCATAGCCCCGTAATCGGCCGGGGGGCCTGGGCAGGCCGGACGGTCACGTCGCTAACGTGGAATTAATCCGAAAAGCCCACAATTTTAGACAGTTGTAGGTGGGTGCTGCGTAAAGGAGGCGTCACGAGGACGTTCCGGCGACGGCTTCCTTTTGCTCGCTCATGAGGTCAATGCGCATGACCACGACATCCGAAACGTTAGGCTTTGCCGAACACCTCGACGCTGCAGCACTTGCAGCCGCAGCATTCGCTCCCCCAGCTGAATCCGAAGCCCCGGAAGCGCCAGTGCCGAACCAGCGGTCCAGCCGGAAGTCGGTCCTGGCGCTGGCGGTGTGTGCCTTGGCGATCAATGGCGCGGCGGCGATCTATACATCGCCGTTCGGTCTTCCGTCGCCGAACATTGCCAGTCTGGCTGCACTGCTTCCGAGCCGGGAAGCCGCCGCGCCGAAACCGGATCCTGTCGTCGCTGCCTTGAAGGAAATCCAGTCGACCCAGCTGCAACAGGCTGCTGCGCTGCAAGAGATCAATTCCTCCTTGCAGAAAAACACGGCCCTGCATCAGCAGGATTCAACGGTTCTCGTCTCTCTCCGCCAGAGCATCACGGACGAACGGACCGACGTGAAGAAGATATCGCCGCAGCTTTCGACGCTGATCGCGAAGATCGACTCGCTGCAAAGCGCAATGATGTCGGACGTCACGTCCTCCATTCGAAGAGCACATGCTCGCTATGGACTGTCCGAAGCGATGCGCAAGCGGTTGGCTCGGCAGTCGAAATCTGTCGGGCCCATGTCGGTTGGAGGTGCTCCACTGACTGCGCCGGCGACGGTTGCCGCGCCGGAGAGCTGAAGACGCCTCAGGCAAAATAGTCTGCGACTTTGTTGGTGCCGGCCTCGTCACTCTTCGGCAAGGAGACTCACTGCGGTGGAACCATCGTACCGGTGATGCTGCAACTCACGCCAAGCCCCAGTGTATCGCCCGGGATCGTCTGGGCCGACAGCACCACGTATCTGTTCTGGCCGACGAGGAAGAAAACGTTCTGATCGAAGTTATAGTAGTAGAAGCCGTTTGTTGCGTTCGCCGTGACCGGCGGAAAACCGAGATATATGCTCCGGACGACGACGGCGCCGGCCGAACCCGGAGGCGCCGTCCAAACCTGAAAATACATCAATTGAAGTTGCGCGCGCGTCGTAACGGCGCAGTACACATGATTGATAGAAAGCAAGGCGTCCGACGGCGTGAGCGATGAGACGGCGCTGCAGCGATTCGTGTTTTGGCAGCCCGCGGGTCCAAAGATGTCTTCATAGTAGATATTCGCGAGCCGATTGACCTGTCCAGCTTGCGCCGGAATGAGCGAAAACGTTCCCACGAGGAATGCGAACAATCGAAGTGCGTTTAGCATCTTGTCGCTCCCAATATTGCCGCCCGCTTGAAATCCAGCGCAGGCGACAGCCATCCGATGCCGGGAGGGTGTGATGCAATACCCCGGTATGGATGGGTCTGAGCCGGCCAGCAAAGGTTCAGCCAGCAACGACAAAAACCGCCGCACGACGGGGGGCGTCAGGTCGTGGTCTGTTGTAACAGCAAAACAAGGCGCGGGACTGAAGCCCTCGCGATCCCCGTTTGCAAATTCTCGATCGGGAAGGGACGCAGCAGAGCCGGATCTGGATCCGGAGAAAACAAGGCCCGCCAGCAGGCGCTGGGAGGCCCTGTGCCTTCAGTCGTCCGACAAGTTGCCCACGATGGTGCAGTCGGCAATAACCTGGGAGGGGCTGGCGTTGGGGGCTGATGCCGACGTGATCGAGATGAAGGGAAACCGTCCAGGACCCAGTTTCAAAAAGGTATCGGTGACGACCGAATAGTATCGAAAGCTGATCGAGACCTCTGCCTCAACAGTGCCACGAATGGATTGCGAACGGCCGAGATCGCCCGCCATTCCGTTCGTGGTGGAGCCGCCCACGGATGTACGTCCCAACATCCAACCGAGTGCGGTCTCGATGTCGCAGGCCACGTGCGTGATGTTCAGAAACTTGTCTGCTGGTGCTTGCGCGAACCACAGCGTAGCAAGGTTGCCGCCAATATTGATAGAGGCGCGATCCTCGTACCAATTCCCTGATCTGACTGGCTTGTTGTTCTGCGCCTGAACCGGCGCGGCAAAGACGAGGAGAAACCCAAGCAAGGCGGGGATGACTTTAGCGAATTCAGCGAAACGCATTTCGACCTCCAAATGAAAGAAGTAGATGCCGGATCTTTTTTGAACGGGCGTGTGTACCGCGCCCCCGATGATCCGCGCGTCATCCAAACGACCGACGCGGCCTGGAGCGCGTTGATCAATTGGCACCGGGAGTCTGACCGACGACCGCAAGGCACGGATCAGCCAGCACAAAACCGGGCCAGCCCTCGGCGCCGCGATCCTGACCGACGAAGCGTGGCTCGACGTCAGACTGGTGCGGATCGTCCGGTCAGTGATTCAGCGTCGAGGGCGACGTGACGCTTGCGCGCGTCAGCTCCTCCGGCCGCAGCCGCGGCTTGGCGCAGTTCGCAGCTGCCGCATCACCGGGATGAGGGGCGCCTTATCCACAACGGCAGGGCAAGATTGCTGCGAAAGCGAACAGGACTAGCCAGATTGCGTCCGTCACGCTGTTATCGGCGGCGTTGTCCTTGCCGGACAGCGCAATTGCGGTTGTAAAGCACAATCATTTTAACTAATTTTTAGACGGCAATTATGCCAAGAAGGGGCTCGTTTAAAATGACTAAGAGATTCCCATTTATATTCGCATTTATGGCGGCGGGCGGACTGTTTGCGGGTCCGGCTTACGCCGCTCAGACGGCCTACGTTCAGGCGACCACAGCCTCACCTGGCGCCTGTACCCAAACTGCACCCTGCACCACCATCGCAGCTGGACTCGCCGCCGCCAGTGCCGGCGGAGAAGTCGTCATCCTGGACTCCGCGACTTACAACGAGTCCAACGCCATCACCAAAACCGTTGTCATTACCGCGCCTAACCGTCCGATCATCGTTCCAGTGTCCGGCCAGCCCGCCTTCACCTTGGCCACGGCCAATGTCAGTCTCAGCATTGGAGGGGTGATCATCGACGGCGCGGGTGGGACGGCGTCGGGAATTGTCGTGACAAACGGCAAAAACCTCTTCGTCTCCGATTCCTCCGTCAGGAACTTCACGGCCGCAGGCGTCGCAGCGATTTACGTGACACCTCCCAGTGGCGTTACCCTCAACGTGTTCGTGACCGGTAGCAGCACCAGCGGCAACAACGCGGGAATTGTTGCCGATGGCAGTGCAGGGGGCAGCATTCGCGCCACCCTGCGCAGCTCGCTTGTTTCGGTCAACACCCATGGTGGACTTACCGCAATCGGCGGCTCCGGAAGCTCGGTTTTCCTGCTCCACCAGGTGCTCTTGCAGGGCAACGGCGCTGCCATTTCTGCCTCCAACGGAGGTGGATTTCTGGTCGATGATTGTCGGATTTTCGGCAATTCCGCCGGAATCTCGGCAAGCGCCGGTTCCTTCGTTTATTCCTACGGGAACAATAATCTGAACGGGAATTTTGGGAACGACGGTACATTCACCGGCAGTATCGGGCTCCAGTAATCGCAATAAGCGCCTCCGGACGAACCTGGGGTTCGTCCGGAGGACGGTTTCGCGTCGATACGCCACTCAATTGCGCTTTCAGGGGTGGGCTACGGCGTTGACGAATGAATTTCGTGCACTTGCCGCGGTCGTCGTTGTCACCACAATCCGGTTCGCCCTAGCGCGCCTTCACGCGTTCACGCGGCTTCATTGGCTCATCAGCTATCGGTCAACTCTCCAACGATGGTGCATGCCCCATTTAGGGCAAAGCTCCCTGTGCTTGCTGCTGTTGCGATAGAGAGCCAGGGATATCGGCCTGGGCCGATTTTGTAATAGACCTGCGTTATGACGGAATAATACTTGCTCCCGCCTGCGGCTTCTCCAGTCGTGTTTCCTCGAACAGACATGGGGCGGCCCAGGTCGGCAGCGCCGGGAGTTGTCCCGACTCCCAATTCTGCCACCGCTAGGATTTGATTTGAGAGCACGGAGATGGTGCAATTGACGTGCGTGATATTGAGGAACTTGTCGCTCGGTGTCTGAGTGAATGTGAGCGTAGCCGTTGCAAAGTTCCCGTTTATCGATGCTCGATCTTCGTAGAATGTTCCTGAGATAATTTGCTTGTTGTTCTGCGCGTGAGCGGGGGCAGCAAATGTCAGGACAAACAAGAGCAGCGCAGCAGCGGACTTGGCAAACTGGATGAAATGCATTTCAGCCTCCAAATGTCAGGGCGGGCATTCATCCTCGTACGATTTCGACGACCGAACATCTGACGAATGTCGTAGCCGATGTTCTCGCAGATGCGCCGGTCCGCCGCGTTTGGGACGCCGTGATCGAAGCGTCCGGGAGCGCGCCCCGCGAATCATCGTTCGGTAGCGGCTCGGTTTGCGTGCGAGCTACAGCGCGTTGTGCGTGTGTGGAATCTCTAGCTTGGGCGCATGGCAACTATACAGTGACCGTGCACTCAATTGCGTTTTTCGGAGCTGGGTTACGGTGTTGACGAATGAATTTCGTGATCGAGGGCAGCGCGAAGGCCACGCGTGGCGTGCACCTCGCCGATTTAGCGAAATGGATCGACGTTCGCCGGGCGGCGGCTCAGAAGGAGCTAGACCAGCTACAGGGAAGGCGGTGAAGTCCAAGCGCAAATTCATGGTGTGAGACGCTCTCCCGCGATCATGGGGCTCACCGGTTCACGTTTGGCTGACCCGGCAAATTCGTTCCCTCGATCTCTCATCGTCCAAGCTGAGGCGGCGCAATCGAATCCTCGCAGGTAAATATCCGTGCGTCCGGTCCCTCTGGTACCTGTCCTCTGATCCATTGCGGATTGCTGGCCCATCCGGCCCACGTGAAACGCGTCGGATTTGGATTTGGGTGACTTGGCCAAAGCCTGCCGAGTATCTGGGCCTCGTATGACACGCAGATCCGGACATCGGTAGTCAGGATCTTCGCCGGAATGGCAACCGGATTGGAACAAGGAATAGCGATTGAGTCGCTGGGGCCAAGCGTATTGGTTGAACCCGTCCTAACTACCGAGGCTTCCTGCACTCTGTAATTGGGGTTGTCGTATTTGATGTCGAGGATGTGACAGGTCCAGCGAATATTCCGTAATGTGAATACGTGACTGTTGTTCGTGATCAAGAAGGGATAGGCGAATGGTTTAGTTGGGTCTGATCCCGGCGAAGAAACCGTAGCTCCAATCTCATAGATTCGATCGAAAATCAGGTAGCCTACTGATAGGACCGCCAGCGCTCGAAACAACCATGCGATGACGAGATGGTCGTCACGCCATACCCAGCGTACAAAACGCGCGAGCAAGATTGCGCAGAATGCCAATCCAGCGACGCTATAGCTTAGCAATGCCCTCACTGATCCCGCCCCGTTGAGATCACCGGTACATCTAGGAATTCACGCTGGCCTGCAAGTGCTGCAGCTCACGTTGGTTTGGTGGATTTCGTCGAACATCCCAGGAGTCAGCCGGCTCCACCACCGCCTGCACCTCGCCCATACTTGGCGACATGCGAGACCGATACCACGCCAAGAACTAACCAAACGAGCGCAGTCATGGCCGCGCTCCTGTGTGCATAGTGTGTGCACGCGGGATTTTAGAGATAGGAAGATGTGGTGAGGATTTTAGCGTAAGTCCTTGATTTAGCTTGGTGAGCGCGCTGGGGCTCGAACCCAGGACCCCGTGATTAAAAGTCACGTGCTCTACCGGCTGAGCTACGCGCTCCCATGGCCGCTGGATGGCTTCAACGATTGATCGCCATCGTCTTCGGACATTCGAGAAGCATGTCTTGCCGCTACGCCTGGATTTGCGTTGCGGGGAAAACCGGCTGTTTCCGGATCATGCTTTCGGCTCGCGCTGTGTAGGGGGATGGGGCGCTGAGGTCAATAGCAGGGGTGGCTGCCGAAACTGTTGGCAGGATCGGGGATTTGCCCGCGGTATCCGTCGTTTAGGCCGGAATTCTCAACCCGATTGGCGAGTAGCTATCCACGCCGAACACTGCCGACGGTATGTCGGCGCAGACGTCTTGCCCGCGCGAGGGGACCATTCGTCCCGTCAGTTCGCCTCCCGCCGCACCTCGCTCGGCACCGGTTGCGCATTGCCCGATGTCGGCAGCGCGACCGGGCGCAGGCCGATCAGCTCGGCGGTGCGGATTGCGCTGTCGCGCCAGAACTGGAACGAGTTGATGCGGCTGAGCTCGAGGATGGCGATCGCCACCGCAGCCAGGAACGGCAGGCTCTGCAGCACCAGCACGCCGGCGAAGATGTAGATCTCGGTGATCTGCCTGAAGCTGTTGGAGGCAATCAGCACGCCGGCGCCGACCAGGAGCAGGGTGCCGATCACGGCCTCCCAGAACGCCTGGAACTCGATCGACATCCTGGACAGGCCGCCCTTGGACGTCCGCGCGAACGCGATGTGCTCGGTGATCAGGCCTTGCGCGACCGCGCGCGACACCGTCCATTGCACGCTCATTGCCGCGATCATCGCGCCCAGCATCTGGCCGGGCTTGATCGCAACGCGTGCGCGGTACATCGACAGGAAGTGCGCGAGCGAGACGACGAAGGCGCCGATGATCGGCAGCGTCAGGATCTTGTCGGGGATGGCGATGTCGGCGAAGGCGACGATCGGCACCCAGACGAGGTTGAGCAGCGCCACGACCACGCCAAGGCTTTCGGCACCTAACCAGTTCAGCCAGCCCAGGCCGTATTCGCGCTTCTGGTCGGGTGTCAGCCGGCTCTTGCCGGGCAGGAAGTGCCGCCAGTGCTTCTTCACGATCTGCAGGCCGCCATAGGCCCAGCGGTGGCGCTGCTTCTTGAAGGCCTCGTAGGTGTCGGGGAGCAGCCCCTTGCCGTAGCGGTGATTGGTGTAATGGGTGGTCCAGCCGAGCTCCTGGATCGCAAGGCCGAGGTCCGAGTCCTCGCAGATCGTGTCGCTCGACCAGCCGCCGGCCATGTCCATCGCGGCGCGGCGGATCAGGCACATCGTGCCGTGCACGATGACGGCGTTGAGCTCGTTGCGCTGAACCATGCCGATGTCGAAGAACCCGGCATATTCGCCGTTCATGATGTAGTGCATGATCGACAGGTCGCCGTCGCGATGCTCCTGCGGCGCCTGCACCAGGCCGACGCGGGGATCGGCGAAGGCCGGCACGAGGTCCTTCAGCCAGTCGGGCTCGACGACATAGTCGGCATCGAGAATGCCGATGATCTCGGCATCGACGGCCGTGCGGTCCATCGCAATGCGCAGTGCGCCGGCCTTGAAGCCCTGCACCTTTTCGGCGTTGATGAACTTGAAGCGTTCACCGAGCGTGCGGCAGTGGTCCTGGATCGGCTGCCAGAAGGCGGGATCCGGAGTGTTGTTGATGATGACCACGCATTCGTAGTTCGGATAGTCGAGCCGCGACAGCGCATCGAGCGTCTGCTTCAGCATCTCGACCGGCTCGAAATAGGCGGGGATGTGGATCGAGACCTTGGGGTAGTAATTCTCCGGCACGTCCTCGATCGTCTTGCCCTTGGCGAGCAGCCGCTGCGGCGGCCGGCCGAAGGCGACAGCCGCGATCTCGTCGATGCGGGCCATCGCGATGAGGACGAGAGGAACAAGGAGAATCATGCCGAGCGTCAGCGCGAAGGCCGAGCCGAAGATGAAATAGTGCCCGTTCCAGAATGCGAACACGGTCGCAGCCCAGGCGCCGACACCGTGGGCGGCGGCCGACAGCAGGAGGGCCTGCCTGGCGGTCGGCTGCTCCAGCCGCAGGATCGGCAGCGACAAGAGAATGCCGACCAGCAGTGCGATCGTCATCAGCTTCCAATAGTCGGGATTCTCGACCGGGCCGGTCCAGGCAAATTTCGGCTCGCGGCTGGCGTTGAGGATGCCCCAGTAGGGACCGACGCCGCCCTCAAAATACTTCCAGGGCTGATCGATCGCCTCGACGATGTTGTAGTCCATGCCCAGCGCTTCGGCGCGGGTGACGAAGTTGCGCAGCGTCAGGGCCTGCTGGAACGGACCGGGGTCGGCGTTGCGCAAATTATAGCCCGCGCTCGGCCAGCCGAACTCGGCAATCACGATGCGCTTGCCCGGGAACTGATTGCGCAAGAGGTTGTAGCGGTCCACGGCTTGGTCGACCGCCTGGTCGGAGCGGAAGTTTTCCCAATAGGGCAGCACGTGCGCGGCGATGAAATCGACGTTGGAGCCGAGCTCGGGATTGTCGCGCCAGATGTTCCAGATCTCGCCGGTGGTGACAGGCACGCGCACCGCGCTCTTCACCTTCTTGATCATCTCGATGAGGTCTTCGACCTTCTGCTCGCCGCGGTAGATCACCTCGTTGCCGACGACGACCCCGTTGACGTTGCTGTTCTTGCGGGCGAGCTCGATCGCGGCCTTGATCTCGCGCTCGTTGCGATCCGGGTCCTTGTCGATCCAAGCGCCGACGGTGACCTTGAGGCCGAACTCGGCTGCGATCGGTGGCACCAGTTCCACGCCACCGGTCGACGAATAGAGGCGGATCGCGCGCGTCATGGTCGACAGCGTCTTCAGGTCGGCGCGGATTTTCTCGATGGTCGGGATGTTGTCGATGTCGGGATGGGCCGAGCCTTCGAACGGCGCGTAGGAGACGCTGGGCAACAGGCCTTTGAAGTCCGGCGCGGGTTCCTTGTCGCGCAAGACTCCCCAAAGGCCGGCGTGGAGCACGGACACGAGCAACAGAACGGCGGCGACAACGCGCATCGCGGCTAAACCAAAAGGGGCTGAGGGGGCAGGGAAGCGGATCCGACCCCGAGATCCGACCAAGTCCGCGGCAAATGGAGCATACCTCTGCCGCGCAGTTTCACAACTGTCATGGCCTCATGTCCTTATGAGGGCATGGCATTTTTGGAAGCGCGGAAGTGCCAACCGCCTCTATCGCCGATCGTTCCTGAACGGAGGCTGAAGCCGGCCTGCGGCTATTTGGACGGCGCCGGCGTCGGACTGGCCGCAGGCGAGGGGCTCGCTGCCGGCTGCGGCGGCGCGGCGCCGGCGGCCGGGGCGGGCGCCGGTGAGGAGGCGGCCGCGGTCGTCTGCTGCGGCTGCGCAGCCGGGTTGATCCAGCAGGCCTGGGTCAGATTATTCAGGCTGTTCGGAACCTTGTCGTCGATCTGGGTGAGGAAGCGGGTCAGGCAGCGGAACGCGGCCTGGATGTGGCCGCCGGGGCAGCCGAAGCGGTCATAGAGATCGATGTGGCGGAAGGCGGTATCGAGGTCGTCCCTGTACATCAGCTGGACCGCGCGACGGCCGAGCCAGACGCATTCAGGGTTGCCGGCCGGACCATTCACGGCGCGGGCAGCTTCGGCGAACTCGTCGATCCGCTTCTGATTCTGGTTCTGGTTGGCATCCTTGGCGGCGTCGGTGGCCTGCGCCGCCGGTTGCTTGCCCTGGTCAGGGGCCGGCGTGCCGCTCTGGGCGGAGGCGCCACCGAGGCTGGCCAGGAGGACAAGGGAGGAGACGGTCAAAGTGGCGGCGAGCTGCCGCAGGACCGCATTTCGTAACTCGAACACCCGTCGCCGCATGAATTCCCCAATATCTCAGCCGTCCGCCCGCGGGAGGACCTCGCGAACGCCGACGTGATGGCGTCCAAATGGGTCTCCAATGCGGCGGAAAAGTCCCGCGAAATCCAATGACCCGGAATTGGATTTTTGTCCAGCAAAGTCACGATCCTAAGGCCCGGTCGAACGGCCGCAGCCCAATTGGCCGGGGAGAGGAAGTGCCTCGCGGGCACCACCCCCTTGGCAGATGGCGTGCGAGCAGGTAATCGACGGACCCTTCGCGGAGGACGGAACTATTTCACTTCGTACGCCACTGGCGCTCCTGCTCGTTTCCCTGGGTGCGATTGCTGCCGTGTGGTGGTGGCTTGCCACGCCGATCACGCTCGCGCGCGCCCCCATCGATCCCAATGACAAGGTGCAATGTGTCTCCTATGCGCCATTTCAGGGAGACCAGACGCCGCTGATCGAAAGCACCCAGATCGAGGCCGAACAGATCGAGCGTGATCTGAGGCAGCTCAAGCAAATTACGGACTGCGTGCGCACCTATTCGGTCGAGAACGGTCTCGTCCTGGTGCCGGGGATCGCAGACAAGGTCGGCCTGAAGGTGATCCAGGGCATCTGGCTCGGCAGCAACCGCGCCAAGAACTTTGCGCAAGTGTCGACCGCCGTCCGCCTCACCAAGGACTTTCCCAACACCATTTCTTCGCTCGTCGTCGGCAACGAGGTGCTGCTGCGCGGGGAGATGACGACGTCTGACCTCACCGCCATCATCCGCTCGGTGAAGGCGCAGGTCAGCGTCCCCGTGACCTATGCCGACGTCTGGGAGTACTGGCTGAAGAACCGCGAGGTCTATGACGCCGTCGACTTCGTCACCATTCACATCCTGCCTTACTGGGAGGACATGCCGGTGAAGGCGAAGTTCGCGGCGAGCCATGTCGAGGCGATCCGCGAGCGCATGGCGGTGGCGTTTCCCGGCAAGGAGATCCTGATCGGCGAGACCGGCTGGCCGAGCGAAGGCCGCATGCGCGAAGGCGCGCTGCCGTCACGCACCAACCAGGCGCGCGTCGTCTCGGACATCCTGGGGCTGGCGAAGGCACAAAAGTTTCGCGTCAACCTGATCGAGGCCTATGACCAGCCGTGGAAGCGGCGGCTGGAAGGCACCGTCGGCGGCTATTGGGGCCTGCTCGATTCCGTGCGGCGGCAGCTCAAATATCCGCCGGGCGAGCCGATCAGCAATTTCCCGTTCTGGAAATGGTACATGGGCGCCGGCATGGGCCTCAGCATATTGGTGTTCGCGGTTGCCGGCATCACGCTGCGCCGCCGCCCCTGGACGCCGCGCTTCTCGGCCTGGCTCGGCGTCGGCATCTCCGCGACGTCGGCGGGCATCCTGCTCGGGATCGCTGCCGACAAGATGTATTACGAGAGCTACGGTTGGGGCGGCTGGCTGCAATGGAGCGTGCTGCTGCTCGCCGGCATCCTCTCGCCGATCTTCTGCGCGCAGGCGCTCGTCATCGGCCGCAGCCTTCCGACCTTCCTTGACCTGCTCGGTCCGCGCGAGGGCCGGAAATGGTCGAAGCTCTCCGCCGTGCTGTGCCTGACCCTGGCGGTGACGGCGGTGATCGCCGCCGAGACCGCGCTCGGCTTCGTGTTCGATCCGCGCTACCGCGACTTCCCCTATGCCTCGCTGACGATGGCCGTGGTGCCGTTCGCGCTGCTGATGCTGAACCGGCCGCAGATCGGCGTGCGTCCGATCGCGGAAGCGGTGTTCGCTGGGGTGCTGGCGCTGTCGGCGGTCTACGTGATTCTGAACGAAGGCCGCGACAATTGGCAGGCGATGTGGACCTGCGCGATCTACCTGCTGCTCGCGCTCACGCTGTGGCGGGCGCGGGCCGAGCAAAGCCAAGGGTGAGCAGGCCGATCGCGAGGCCCGTCAGCACGATGTTGTAGAGCACGATACCGAGGCCGGCTGCGACCACGCCAAGCGTCAGCAGCACGATCGAGGGCCGCATCAGGTTAAGCGTCGCGATCACTAGCGCGACGATGCCGAAGACCGAATTCTTGAACAGCGACGTCGTCACCGAGCGCGCCTTGCAGATCATGGTCTGCAAACCGGCATCGCAGGCAAGCGCCGTCTGCGAGAACTCGATCGCGAAATAGCGCACATAGAGCGCCCAGCCGACGGTGACGAAACCGACGACGATGAGAAACTGCACCTGGTAGGGCGTGAGGCGAAACGGCTTTTTTGTCATGCCGGCAATATGGTCGGGATGGCGGGAGGGAGCAACAGGGGCGGGGCATTTTTACACCGGGGGGCTTCTCGGCCCGTCGTCCGCTTTGCTGCAACCCGAATGCATCGGAACCGTAGCGCTACGGATTTGCGAAAGTTCCGGCACCGCCTAACATTCGGCCTCAAGCGCGGGCGTGATCGCTGTTTCGATCAGGAGCAGATCATGCCGTTCAAGAGCGCAATTGCGAGGATGCGAACGAGGTTGGCAATGGCCGAGGCTTTGCAGATCAATTTTGCGCTTTGGGGAATGATCGTCTGCGCTGCAATCAAGATCAACCAGTTGGTCGCAGCTCTCTAACGGCGCGGTCTCAAGAGAGACGCTCCGACGATTCCATCAGGAGCCCTGATGGTCCTACCGCCGGAAGAACGACGATATCGTTGAACTCGCTGACGCCGTCTCTGGCTTGGCTTGAGGGGGCGGCGGCGCAGGTGGTGGCGCGGGCTCCTCGCGCTTTGAGGAGCGCTTTGAGGAGTAGCCACGGCGGCGCTTTTCCGGCTTGGCGGCGGGCGCGGGCGCAGGGGTGGTTTCAGCTTGCGGCGCCGAGTCCTGGCTCTTCTCCGAGCTCGTGTCCTGGTTCTTATCCTGGCTCTTGTCTTGCGATTTGTCTTGGATCTTGTCTTGGACCCTGTCTTGGGACTTGTCCGAGCCGCCGCGCATTGACAGGCGCTGGCCGTCGAACACTGTGGTCTCGCAGTGGCGATTGCTCTCGCTCAGCCCTGCGCAGAGCTTCGCCGCCGCAGCCGCATTGATCAGGGGGCCGGCGCCGAGGCGGAGCTGCATGCCGAGGCCGTTATTGCCTTCCTTGATCATGATGATCGGGCGCAGCACGGCGACTTCCGGATTCGACTTGGTCAGGCCGCGCCAGAGTGCACGCAGGCCGTCGATCGAATTCGCGCCTCCGAGGTCGATGGCAAAGCGCGTCTGCTGGACTGCGATCGCGGGCGCCTCGGCCTCGCCTGCCTCGGACGGTTTGGCAGGTGCCGCGGCAACTTCGGTCGGAGCGGGCGCTGGGTCGGGCTTCTTCTCGGCGGATTTCTCCGTTGAGTCGGGCTGGATCAATTTGGACGCCGCTGGATCAGGCGGCGCCATGATCGACTTCGACGGCAGCAGCGGAAGGACGGGCAGCGCCGATGTCGTCACAGCCGACTGCGAAACGAGCGAGGCAGCAGAAGCAGCCTGCGGCAGCGGGGCCGACTGATCCTTCGCAGCCTCCTTCGAATTGTCCTTGTTCGAACCGTCCTTGTTCAAGCCGTCCTTGGGCTCCTTGCCGACACCCGTGCGCGGCCTGTCGACCAGCGAGGCCGCGGTCGAGGCGACCGGTGCGACGTCCGGAGCCGGAGACGGTGGCTGCGCAGCGGCGACCGGCGTGTCCTGCGGCTTCGACGCGGGCGCCTGGGGCGATGTCGCGTTCTGCTTGGCGATGGCGCCGGTGACGGAATCAAGCCCTTGCTCGATCACGGTGACGCGCGCGTAGAGCCGGTCGCGATCGGTGTTCAGCGTCTCGATGGCGGAGGTGAGACGGCGGGCTTCGAGCTGGCTTTCCCTGGTCAGCACCTGAAGCCGATCGGCCTGGTGGGCGAGGTCGGCGGAGGCGACCTGGTCGCGCCGCCAGCCGAGCTGGGCCTGGTTGGCCATTACGGCGACCACGACGGCGCCGACGGCGGCGACACCCCAGGAGCCCAGCCGCCACAGCAAGCGGCGATCGAATGCGCTTTCCTCGGCCAAAAGTCCGGAGAACAGGCCGCCGGTCTCCTTGTCGCCGAAGGCATCCGCCAGTGGGTCGGAATCCTTTGCCATGAACGTTTAGTGCCCAGCCCTGTCTGGCTTCCCCGAATCAATCAAGGAACATTAACAGGAAAACCCACGCGCACTTGAATTCCGGGCGTTTGCGGGGGTAGCAAGGCGACAAGCTCAGGCGACACCGGCTCGCCGCCGCTCGCCGTCCCTTGGGGGTGACGACCGATTCGGCCGTATTGACAGGATTGCAATGATTGCCCGCACAAGCCTCACGATCGTTCTCGCCGCCGGCGAGGGCACGCGCATGCGATCGAGCGTGCCGAAGGTGCTGCATCCCGTAGCTTCCCAGACGTTACTCGCCCATGTGCTCGGCGCGGCGCCGCGGGGAACCGGCACCGCCCTCGCGGTGGTGATCGGTCCCGATCACCAGGCCGTCGCGGATGAGGCGAAGCGTATCCGTCCCGATGCGCTCATCTTCGTGCAGGGGCAGCGCCTCGGCACCGCGCATGCGGTGCTGGCGGCGCGCGAGGCGATTGCGCGCGGTGCGGATGATGTCCTGATCGCCTTCGGTGATACGCCGCTGATCTCGGCCGAGACGTTTGCGCGGCTGCGCGCGCCGCTCGCCAAGGGGGCTGCGATTGCCGCGCTCGGCTTCCGCGCGGCGGACCCGACCGGCTATGGCCGTTTCATCGTCCAAGGCGATCGCCTGGTCGCGATCCGCGAACATGCCGATGCCAGCGCGGACGAGCGCAAGATCGATCTGTGTAATGCCGGCGTGATGGCAATCGACGGGCGCCACGCGCTCGCGATCCTGGACGGAATAGGCAATGCGAATTCCAAAGGCGAATACTATCTGACCGATGCGGTCGGCATCGTCCGCGACAATGGATGGGAGTCCGTGGTGATCGAGACCAGCGAGGACGAAGTGCGCGGCATCAATACCAAGGCCCAGCTGGCAGAAGCGGAAGGTGTGATGCAGGCGCGACTGCGCAAGGCTGCGATGGAGGCCGGCGTCACGCTGATCGCTCCTGAGACCGTCTATCTCGCCGTCGACACCGTGTTCGGCAAGGACGTCACCATCGAGCCATTCGTGGTGATCGGACCGGGCGTGTCGATCGCCGACGGCACCGTAATTCATTCCTTCTCGCATATCGTCGAGACCACGCTCGGCAAGAAGGTTTCGATCGGTCCCTATGCGCGCTTGCGTCCCGGCACGTCACTCGGCGACGGCGCGCGGATCGGCAATTTCGTGGAGACCAAGGCCGCGACGCTGGAGGCCGGCGTCAAGGTCAACCATCTCTCCTACATTGGCGACGCCACCGTCGGCGCCAATTCCAACATCGGTGCCGGCACCATCACCTGCAATTACGATGGCTTCAAGAAGCACAAGACGGTGATCGGGCAGGGTGCCTTCGTCGGCACCAACTCCTCGCTGGTCGCGCCGGTGAAGATCGGCGACGGCGCCTATATCGGCTCGGGCTCGGTGATCACGCGCGACGTGCCAGATGACGCGATGGCGCTGGAGCGCAGCCAACAGACCATCCGCGAAGGCGGCGCGGCGCGCTATCGTGAAATGAAGACCAGCGGCAAGAAGCCGGAGAAGTGAGCGCCGGCCGGCTGGTCTGGACATCGTCGGGGGCTAGCCGATGGTCCAGTTCATTGGCGGCATGATCGTCGACCTGATCAGTTTTCTGATCGGGGTCTTCATCGCGGCGACAGGACGAACGCTACTGAAACTCTTCGCCGTAGATGAGCCGTCCGACATTCAGTCTGTCGTCGTCGGACTGGCATTCTGGGGCTTCGTCGCCATGCTCGCCTATGCCACCCTCTAGGACGAGGAGAGGCCGGCGGGGGTTATTCGTCGTCCGCGAATTCAGCGAAGATGGCGCGCGTCAGGCGCCAGCCGCGGGGCTTGGCGCGCTTTGCAGGCTCATTGGCTGCATGCTTGATGAAGACCGGCTTGCTTTCCTTGCCGCGCTGTGGCGGCGGCCAATGCGCAAGGTGCGTGCCCGAGGTCTCGCTGGCACGCATATACGTCAAAGAGTGACCTTTGCGGTCGGACGTGGCTTTCATGGCCTTGATCTCCCGGGGTCGAATCGTTGGCCAAAGTTATTGACAACGAGTTAACGCGCGCGGTTAAAGGCCGGCCACATCGACGTAGGACAGGGATCGCAGTCATCGAACGTTGTCGCAATCCGTTATAATTATTGAGTATCTGGTTCCTTAGGAACTTCGCTAAAAACCGGGCGCGTCGTTTAGGTGATTTTTCGACGATTTGGGGGATATTGATCCGCATGTGCGGGATTGTCGGCATTCTCGGGCGCGAGCCGGTTGCAGAGCAATTGGTGGATTCGCTCAAACGTCTCGAATATCGCGGCTACGATTCCGCGGGCGTCGCCACGCTCGAAGGCAAGCATATCGAGCGCCGTCGCGCCGAGGGCAAGCTGAAGAATCTGGAAAGGCGGCTGGAAGCCGAGCCGCTCAAGGGCACGACCGGTATCGGTCACACCCGCTGGGCGACCCACGGCAAGCCGACCGTCAACAACGCCCATCCGCATGCGACCGAGCGCGTCGCCGTGGTCCATAACGGCATCATCGAGAATTTCCGCGAGCTCCGCGAGGAGCTCGAGGAGAAGGGCACGGTATTCCACACCGAAACCGACACCGAGATCGTGCTGCATCTCGTCGACGATCTCTTGACGCGCGGCAACAAGCCGGTCGAAGCTGTGAAGCTGACGCTGGCGCGCCTGCGCGGCGCCTTCGCACTCGGTTTCATCTTCTCCGGCGACGACGATCTGATGATCGGCGCCCGCAACGGCCCGCCGCTGGCGATCGGCTATGGCGCCGACGAGATGTATCTCGGCTCGGACGCGATTGCGCTCGGCCCGTTCACCGACACGGTCAGCTATCTCGAAGACGGCGACTGGGTCGTGCTGACCCACACGAACGCGACGATTTTCGACAAGGACGGTCAGACCGTCGCGCGCGAGAAGATCAAGCACGCCGCCTCGACCTCGCTGGTCGACAAGGCCAATTACCGCCACTTCATGGCCAAGGAGATCCACGAGCAGCCGGAAGTGGTCGGCCATACGCTGGCGCGCTATGTCGACATGGCGACCGAGCGCGTTTCGCTGCCGGTCAAGCTGCCGTTCGACTTCAAGGACATCCAGCGCATCAACATCACGGCCTGCGGCACCGCGAGCTACGCCGGCACCGTCGCAAAATACTGGTTCGAGCGCTTTGCGCGCCTGCCGGTCGAGGTCGATGTCGCCTCCGAGTTCCGCTACCGCGAAGCGCCGCTGCGCAAGGGCGATCTCGCGATCTTCATCTCGCAGTCCGGCGAGACCGCGGACACGCTGGCCGCACTGCGCTACGCCAAGGCCGAGGGCGCGCACACGATCGCCGTGGTCAACGTGCCGACCTCGACGATCGCGCGCGAGAGCGAGACCGTGCTGCAGACGCTGGCCGGTCCCGAGATCGGCGTCGCCTCGACCAAGGCCTTCACCTGCCAGCTCATGGTGCTGGCGAACCTGGCGATTGCGGCCGGCAGAGCTAGAGGCGAATTGTCCTCGGAAGACGAGACCAAGCTGGTTCACGGCCTGGTCGAGATTCCGCGCCTGATGTCGGATGCGCTCACCACCGAGCCCCAGATCGAGAAGCTCGCGCACAGGATCGCAAAATCCCGCGACGTGCTCTATCTCGGCCGCGGCACCAGCTTCCCGCTAGCGCTCGAGGGCGCGCTGAAGCTCAAGGAAATTTCCTACATCCACGCCGAGGGCTACGCCGCCGGCGAGCTCAAGCACGGTCCGATCGCGTTGATCGACGAGACCATGCCGGTCGTCGTGATTGCGCCCTACGACCGCGTGTTCGAGAAGACCGTCTCGAACATGCAGGAGGTCGCCGCTCGCGGCGGCAACATCATCCTGATGACCGACGCCAAGGGGGCGGCGGAGGCGACCGTAGAGTCGCTCGTCACCATCGTCATGCCCGACATGGCCGCGGCCTTCACACCGATGGTCTATGCCGTGCCCGTGCAGCTGCTCGCCTATCATACGGCGGTGGTGATGGGCACCGACGTCGACCAGCCGCGCAATCTCGCCAAGTCCGTGACCGTGGAATAGGCAAGAGGGATCGGGTCGGATCGCTTCGTGGTCTTCCAAAACCTGCTAGAAGACCCTAGCTTGACCGAAGCGACCGACCTGGAACCCGAATGACCGCCCGCGACGACGCGCCTGCGCCACTTGATCCCGCCCCGGAACCACATACCGGCCTGATGGGCCGTTTCCGCAATTATTTCCTGACCGGACTGATCGTCACCGGTCCGATCGCGATCACGCTGTACCTGGTCTGGTGGTTCGTCACCTGGGTCGACGGTGTGGTGCGGCCATTCGTTCCGCTGGCCTATCGGCCGGAAACCTATCTGCCTTACGGCGTTCCCGGCTGGGGACTGATTGTCGCATTCTTCACGCTGACGCTGGTCGGCTTCCTCGCGGCCAACCTGATCGGCCGGACCCTGGTCGATGTCGGCGAGACCTTCCTCGGCCGGATCCCGGCGGTGCGCGCCATCTATCGCGGCCTCAAGCAGGTGTTCGAGACGCTGTTCTCGGGCAAGGGCTCGAGCTTTCGCAAAGTCGGCCTCGTCGAGTTTCCATCGCCCGGCATGTGGTCGATCGTGCTGATCTCGCAATCGCCGAGCGAGGACATTGCGCGCAGCTTGCCGGGGCAGGAGGAACATGTCTCGGTGTTTCTGCCGTGCTCGCCGAACCCGACCACCGGCTTCTTCTTCTACGTGCCGAAGAGCAAGATCATCGAGGTCGACCTCAGTGCCGAGGACGCCGCAACGCTGATCATGTCCGCCGGCGTGGTCCAGCCCGGCTCGGCGCCCGACCCGAAGAAGGCGGCCGCGCTCGCGGGCATGGCCAATGCCGCACGGATTGCCAACGCCTCCGCGCTTCAGCCCGAGCCTGCGAAGGTGGAGTAGGGCCATTCCGCGGGGAGATGGCCGGGGGCACGCAGGCGTTCGCGTCCTCTGCTAATGTTCCGGTCGAACCGAGCGCAGCGTTCGGAATTTCGAACTGGAGTGCCCGATGTCAAAGACCATTGCGATCCTCGCGCCCGGTGCCATGGGCAGCGCAGTGGCCCGCCGCCTGAGCGAGAACGGCGCGCGCGTGCTGACGTCGCTGAAGGGACGAAGCGAGGCGACGCTGAAACGGGCGGCGGATGCCGGCATGATCGGCGCCGAGGACGATGCGATCGCGGACGCCGACATCATCCTCTCGATCGTGCCGCCCGGCGAAGCGGTGGCGCTGGCCGAGCGGCTCGCCGCGTTGATCGCCGGGCGCAACAAGAAGCCGGTCGTCGTCGATTGCAACGCCGTCAATGTCGACACGGTGAAGCGCATCGAGGAGATCATCGGCTCGGCGCAGGCCCCCTTCGTCGATGGCGGCATCATCGGCTTCCCGCCACAACCGGGCGGCAAGAGCCCTGCGTTCTACATGTCGGGTGAGCATGCGCAGGGCCTCGCCGTGCTCAGGGATTTCGGGCTCGACCTGCGCATCGTCGAGGGCCCGGTCGGCGCGGCCTCCGCGCTCAAGATGTCTTACGCCGGCATCGTCAAGGGTCTCGCCGGGATCGGCTCGGCCATGGTGGTCGCCGCGACCAAAGCGGGGGCTGCGGATGCGCTGCGCGACGAGCTCGCGCTGAGCCAGCCCGCCATCCTGACGCGGCTCGAGGTGGCTCTGCCGGACATGATCCCGAAGGCCTATCGCTGGGTCGCTGAGATGCGGGAGATATCAGGCTTCCTCGGGCCGGATCATCCGGCAAGCCAGGTCTACGAAGGTTTCGCCAAATGGTTCGAGCATCTGGCCAGCGATGCGAAAGGGGAGGAGGTCGATGCGGCGCTGCTGAAAGCCTTCGCAGCGAGCATCGGGAAGAAAAGAGCCTGACGATCAGGCAGGTGCGATCAGTCTGCTTCGCCCTGCAATGTGACAATGGTTGACGTTCGCAGACGTGAGACGGGAGTTCGAATGAGACTGCTCGTGATCGGCGCGGGCGCGCTTGGCGGCTATTACGGAGCTCGCCTGGTCAGAGCCGGCGGCGACGTGACCTTTCTGGTGCGGGCCGGGCGCGCGGAGCAATTGCGGCGAGACGGATTGCAGGTCGTGAGCCCGCATGGTGACTTTGCCGTGCAGCCGAAGACCATTCTGGCAAATGATCTGAAGGAGCCGTTCGACGTCGTGCTCGTCGGGGTGAAATCTTACTCGCTCGACGATGCGATGGCGCAGTTCGCCCCGGCGGTCGGCGCCAACACGATGATTCTTCCCATCCTCAACGGGTTGAAGCATCTCGACGCCCTGACTGCGCGGTTCGGCGCGGAGCGCGTCCTCGGTGGTTTGGCGAACGTCAGTGCCGGGCTCGATGCGGATGGTCGCGTCGTTCAGTTCATGGCCAATCAAACGATCGTCTTCGGCGAGATCGATGGTTCGCTGAGCGAGCGTGCGCTGGCGCTGGAGACGCTGCTCCATGTTCCCGGCATCGACGTGCGCGCCAGCGAAGCGATCATGCAGGACATGTGGGAAAAGTTCGTGCAGCTCAGCACGCTCGCCGGCATCACCTGTTTGATGCGCGCGAGCATTGGCGACATCCTGGCTGTGCCGAACGGCGAACAGTCGATCTTCCGCCTGTTTGGCGAATGTTGCGCGGTGGCGACGGCCTCGGGTTTCGAGCCGCGCGCCCCGTTCATCGAGTTCGACCGAAAACTTTTCACGACGCTGGACTCGCCGCTCAAGGCCTCGATGCTGCGCGACATCGAGCGCAGCTCGGTCACCGAGGCGGAGCACATCCTCGGCGACATGGCCAACCGGGCCCGCGCGCTCGGCGTCGACACGCCGCTCCTGGATCTGGCCCGCGCGCATGTGGCGGCCTACGAGGTCGGGCGCCGGCGGGCTGCGGGCTACCCCGCGCCGATCAGCGGGATCGCCTCGTCGCGCTCGTAGAGATACAGCAGGCAGCGCAGCGCCTCGCCGCGCTCGCCCTTCAGCTTCGGATCCTCCTTCAGGATCCGCAGCGCCTCGTCTCTAGCCTGCGTGATGAGCTGGCCGTGCACTTCCGAACGGGCGATGCGGTAGCCGGGCAGGCCGCTCTGGCGCACGCCCAGCACGTCGCCTTCGCCGCGCAGCTTCAGATCTTCCTCGGCGATGCGAAAGCCGTCGGTGGTCTCGCGGATCACCTTCAGGCGTGCCTTCGACATTTCCCCGAGTGGTTCACTGTAGAGCAGAATGCAGGTCGAAGCCTCCGAGCCGCGCCCGATGCGGCCGCGGAGCTGGTGGAGTTGGGCAAGCCCAAAACGCTCGGCGTTCTCGATCACCATGATGGTGGCGGCGGGCACGTCGACGCCGACCTCGACCACGGTGGTCGCGACCAGAAGACCGATCTCGTGGGCGGCGAACTGACCCATGACGCGGTCCTTTTCGGTGCCCTTCATCTGCCCGTGGACCAGGCCGACGCGATCTCCAAAGCGCTTCTGCAGGCTTTCGAAGCGTTTCGTCGCGTTGGTGAGATGCTCGGTGCCCTCGGCCTCGGACTCCTCGACCAGAGGGCAGATCCAGTAGACCAGCTTGCCCGACTCGAGCGCGCGGCCGACCCCGTCCATGACCTCGCCGAGCCGGCTCATGGCGACGGCGCGGGTGTCGATCGGCTGGCGCCCGGCGGGCTTTTCGCGCAGCTCGGAGATGTCCATGTCGCCGAAATAGGTCAGCACCAGCGTGCGCGGAATCGGCGTGGCGCTCAGCACCAGCACATCGACCGCATCGCCCTTCGAGGTCAGCGCCAGCCGCTCGCGCACGCCAAAACGGTGCTGCTCGTCGACGACGGCAAGCGCGAGGTCTTTGAAAATGACGTCGTCCTGGATCAGCGCATGGGTGCCGACGAGGAGATCGATCCCGCCGGCTTCGAGTTGCGCCAGCAACTCGCGCCGCTCCTTGCCCTTCTCGCGGCCGGTGAGGATCGCGACCCGCAGGCCGGCGCGCTCGGCGAGCGGCGCAATGGTCTTGATGTGCTGCCGCGCCAAAATCTCGGTGGGGGCCATCAGAGCGGCCTGCTTGCCGGCTTCGGCCACGGCGGCGGCCGCCAGCAGTGCCACCACGGTCTTGCCGGAGCCGACATCGCCCTGGAGCAGGCGGAGCATACGCACGGGTTGTTGCAGGTCCTCGGCGATGGCAGCCGCTGCGCTGCGCTGGGAGGGGGTGAGCGCGTAGGGCAGGGCGTCGATGATCTTGTTGCGCAAATGGCCGTCACCGGCATTGCGCACGCCGGCCGGCCGGCGCAGCTGCGCGCGGATCAGGGCGAGCGCAAGCTGGCCGGCGAGCAGTTCGTCGAAGGCGAGACGCGACCAGTAACGCTGGTCGGGTAGGATGTCCGTCAGCTCGACCGGCTGGTGCACGCGGTTGAGCGCCTCCGCAATCGGCGGAAAATTGCAGCGGCGCAGCACGTCCGGGCTGATCCATTCGCGCAGCGCGGGCAGCTTGAGCAGCGCCTGCGCGATCGCGCGGCGCAGCGAGCCGAGCGCCAGCCCCTCGGTGAGTGGATAAACCGGATCGATCCCCGAGAGCTTCGAGATCGCCTCCTCGTCGAGCACGCGGTCGGGGTGCACGATCTGCGGGATGCCGTCGTACATCTGCAGCGTGCCGGACACGAATCGCTTCTCGCCCATCGGCAGCAGCTTTTCGACATAGCCGGGTTTGGCGCGGAAGAAGGTCAGCACGACGTCGCCGGTGTCGTCGCTGGCATAGACCAGGTACGGCGCGCGGGAATTGCGCGGCGGAGGCGGGCGGTGACGGTCGACGGTGACCTCCAGCGTCACCATGGTTCCCTGGACTGCGTCGCGGATCTTTGGCCGAGCCCGCCGGTCGATCACCTGGCTCGGCAGATGCAACAGCAGGTCCACCAGACGCGGTGTCTCGCTGCGGCTGAGCAGATACTGCAGCAGCTTGTCCTGCTTCGGACCGACGCCGGGCAGGCTGGTCACGGGAGCAAACAGCGGATTGAGCAGGCTGGGGCGCATGGACACGAATCTAGGATCGTTTGGGCTCGTCTTGCCCGGCTTTATGCCGGGCATCCACGCCCTTTTTCGTGCTCCTGGCGGGCAGCGGGACCTGACAAATCGAGGGCTGACACGGCCAGTCCGAGTGGCTATATCACCCCGGCCCGGCACGTCCGGGCTTTCGGCGTTTGACTGGATTTGAGACATGACGGGAACGACACGATCGAGCAGCGGCCTGGAAGATCGTCGCAAGCGGCTTCTGTTCCGCTGCTGGCACCGCGGCACGCGCGAGATGGACC
This sequence comes from Bradyrhizobium sp. T-1, assembly GCF_053592855.1. Lineage (NCBI taxonomy): Bacteria > Pseudomonadati > Pseudomonadota > Alphaproteobacteria > Hyphomicrobiales > Nitrobacteraceae > Bradyrhizobium > Bradyrhizobium sp. T-1. Next base: position 4,174,447 of record NZ_CM132115.1, read on the forward strand.
TGATCCTCGGCCGCTTCGCGGATGCCGAGATCGGTAACCTGTCCGATACGGAGCTGACCGAGCTCGAGACCCTGCTCGAGGTCAACGATCCCGATCTCTATGCCGCCATCACCGGTGACAAGCTGCTGCCAGCCGACGTCACCGGCGCGCTGTTTGCCCGCATCAAGGCCTATCCGATCGCGGACAGCGACGTATGAAGCAGGGGATGAAATCTCCGGCCGAGCTGCTCACGCCCGGCCGCGCGCTGACGCTTGCCAATGTCGCCGAGGGCGCCGAGGGCCTGATCGTCTCGGATCTCGCCCGTGCCATCGCGGCGCGGCCGAAGAAGCCGGCGGTCAGCCTTGCCGTGGTCTGCCGCGACGGTGCGCGGATGCAGCAGCTCGAACGAGCGCTGCAGTTCTTCGCGCCCGATCTGCCGGTCCTGACCTTTCCGGCCTGGGACTGCCAGCCCTATGACCGCGTCTCGCCGCATGGCGGCATTCTGGCCCAGCGCCTGACGACGCTGGCGCGACTGGCCGCGCTCACCGGCAGCGACAAGCCGCTGATCGTGCTGACCACGGTGAACGCCGTCGTGCAGCGCGTGCCCGCGCGCGAGCTGGTCGCGGCGCAGGCGCTGTCGGTCGCGCCCGGCAATGTCGTGCCGATGGACACCATCGTCGCCTGGCTCGAGCACAACGGCTACAACCGTTCCTCGACCGTGCGCGAGCCCGGCGAATATGCCGTGCGCGGCGGCATTCTCGACCTGTTTCCCGCGGGCCTCGAGCAGCCCGTCCGTTTCGATTTCTTCGGCGACAGCCTGGAATCGATCCGCTCGTTCGACGCCGAGACCCAGCGCACGCTGCTCGACATGCGCTCGCTCGATCTGGTGCCGGTCTCGGAATTCCAGCTTGTCACCGATACCATCCGCCGCTTCCGCATGGGCTACGTCGCCGAGTTCGGCGCGCCCGAGCGCGACGATGCGCTGTACGAGGCCGTCAGCGAAGGCCGCCGCCATCCCGGCATGGAGCACTGGCTGCCGCTGTTCCAGGACCGGATGGACACGCTGTTCGACTATCTGCAAGGGGCAGCCGTGGCGATCGAACCGCAGGCCGAGGACGCCATCCGCGAGCGCTTCAAGCAGATCCAGGACTATTACGAGGCGCGCCGCGATGCGATGGAGCATCCCGGCGGCGGCGCCATCTACAAGCCGCTGCCGCCCGATCGGCTCTATCTGACCGACGGGGAGTGGACCAAGCGTCTTGGTGACATTCCGCTGGCGCGGCTGACGGCATTTTCGGTGCCGACCGACGGCAGCAGCGTCGTCGATGCCGGCGCCCGCAAGGGCCGCGATTTTGCGCCGGAGCGCAACGACAGCACGGTCAACGTGTTTGAGACGGTCGTGAGCCATGTGATGGGTCTGCAGGCCCAGCGCAAGAAGGTCGTGATCGCGCTCTGGAGCGAAGGCTCGCGCGACCGCATGACTTCGATGCTGCGCGACCACAAGCTGGCTCACACCACCAGCGTCAATTCCTGGCGCACGGTGCAGGCGACCCCGCGTAACGAGACCATGCTCGCCGTGCTCGGCCTGGAGAGCGGTTTCGAGACCGACGAGATCGCGCTCATTAGCGAGCAGGACATCCTGGGTGACCGCCTGGTGCGGCCGCGCAAGGCGAGCCGCAAGCTCGACAATTTCATCTCGGAGGTGACGAGCCTCACCGCCGGCGACATCGTCGTCCACGTCGATCACGGCATCGGTCGCTTCATCGGCCTGCAGACGCTGGACGTCGCCGGCGCGCCGCATGACTGCCTCGAGCTGCATTATGCCGCCGAGACAAAGCTGTTTCTGCCCGTCGAAAACATCGAGCTGCTGTCGCGCTACGGCTCCGACCAGACCACGGTCGAGCTGGATCGTCTCGGTGGAAGCGGCTGGCAGACGCGCAAGGCCAAGCTCAAGAACCGCATCCGCGAGATCGCGGGCGAGCTGATCAAGATCGCCGCTGCGCGCCATCTGCATGAGGCGCCCAAGCTGCCGGTGCAGCAGGGCCTCTATGACGAGTTCTGTGCACGCTTCCCCTATGACGAGACCGAGGACCAGCTAGGGGCCATCGAATCCACGCTGAAGGACCTCGAGCTCGGCCGTCCGATGGACCGGCTGATCTGCGGCGACGTCGGCTTCGGCAAGACCGAGGTTGCCTTGCGCGCCGCCTTTGCCGTCGCGCTCGAAGGCAAGCAGGTCGCGGTCGTGGTGCCGACTACGCTGCTTGCGCGCCAGCACGCCAAGACCTTTACCGAGCGATTCAAGGGCTTTCCGGTCAACGTGGCGCAGGCCTCGCGCCTGATCGCGACCAAGGAGCTGAACCAGGTCAAGAAGGGGATTGCCGACGGTTCGGTCGACATCGTCGTTGGCACCCACGCGCTGCTCGGCAAGGCCATCAAGTTTCGCGATCTCGGCCTTGTCATCGTCGACGAGGAGCAGCACTTCGGCGTCACCCACAAGGAGCGGCTGAAGGCGCTGCGCTCTGAGGTGCACGTTCTGACGCTGTCGGCGACGCCGATCCCGCGCACCTTGCAGCTGGCGCTGACCGGCGTGCGCGAGCTCTCGATCATCGCCTCGCCCCCGGTCGATCGCCTCGCGGTTCGCACCTTCGTCGCCCCGCACGATCCGCTGATGATCCGCGAGGCGCTGCTGCGCGAGCGTTACCGCGGCGGCCAGGCGTTCTACGTCGTGCCGCGCATCGACGACCTCGCCGAGGTCAAGGATTTCCTCGACAAGAACGTGCCGGAGATGAAGGTCGCGGTCGCGCACGGCCAGATGCCGCCCGCGGTGATCGAGGACATCATGACCGCGTTCTACGACGGCAAGTTCGACATCCTGCTATCCACGACCATCGTCGAATCCGGTCTCGACATCCCCAACGCCAACACGCTGATCGTGCACCGCGCCGACATGTTCGGCCTTGCGCAGCTCTATCAGCTCCGCGGTCGCGTCGGCCGTTCCAAGCTGCGGGCCTATGCGCTGTTCACGCTGCCGGCGCAGCAGAAGATCACGGCGCAGGCCGAGCGCCGGCTCACCGTGCTCCAATCGCTGGAAACGCTGGGCGCGGGCTTCCAGCTCGCCTCGCACGACCTCGACATCCGCGGCGCCGGCAATCTCCTCGGCGAGGAGCAGTCCGGCCACATCAAGGAGGTCGGTTTCGAACTCTACCAGTCGATGCTGGAGGAGGCGATCGTGAACCTCAAGGCCGGCGTCTCCGAGCCGGCTGCCGACCGCTGGTCGCCGACGATCACCATCGGCATGCCCGTGCTGATTCCGGAGGATTACGTCGGCGACCTCTCGGTGCGGCTGTCGCTGTACCGGCGCCTGGCCGATCTCGACAGCGAGGAGGAAATCGAGAACTTTGGCGCCGAGATGCGCGACCGCTTCGGCGTGCTGCCGGACGAGGTGCGCTACCTCTTCAAGGTCGCCGCGATCAAGGCGTTCTGCCGCCAGGCCAATGTCGAGAAGATCGATGCGGGCCCGAAGGGCGCCGTCATCACATTCCGCGACAACTCATTCGCCTATCCCGATCGTCTGGTGAGCTTCATCCGCAGCTACGGTCAGGCCGCCAAGGTGCGCCCCGACATGAAGGTGGTGTTCCTGCAGGATTGGGAGACTCCGGAAGAGCGTCTCGCCGGCACGACCGAGATCATGCGCCAGCTGGCGCAGCTCGCGAAGAGCAAGAAGGCGGCGTGAGCAGAGGACCCTAGCGTTCCGGACGCGGCGCAGTGTAGAGCGGCGCGGCGCTGAGCCGTCTTGGCGCAGCAAACGTTAAGGAGACGGTCATCATCGGCCGACAAATCCTGAGCTTTAGGGTTCAGAGTTGTTAGCAAAGGTCTGGCAGGTTTTCGCGATCTGGTAGCAATCTTGCGGATATTCGCTTGCCGAGGTTTTTTTCTTTTTGGATCTTGGGCCCGCTGGCCCTGCTCCTCGCCCTTCAGCAGGTTCCGTATCTAAACCTCATCCTGCTGGTGGTCGGGGCCGCCGCGTGGTGCGGCCTGCTCGTGCATGGCTTCCTGCTATGCCTCTTGTTTGAAGCTGTGGTCGGACAAGTTCCCCGCGTGCTGATCATCATTCCCCTCGTCGCCTATGGCGGGTACCTTTATCTATACGTGCAACAGGGGAAGGACATCGACGACAAGGCTCGGGAGATGCAACTGAGCAATCCGTCGGCAGTCCTGCAATTCGATCCTGATCGATATTCGCTGGTGCTGCCAGCGTCGCGCGCAGAGAACCTTGCCCAATACTACAATGTTTCGGTTGCCTATTCGGTCAACGCGAACTTCCTGCCTGAGGGATATCTTTCGTATCGCTTGCTTGATCGCGAGCAATGTGTGCGCGCCCGCAGCTTGCGGAACAACCTTCGCGGACAGAAGGTCTCGCCTGCAGCGATCCTCGTCGGCCCGGTCAAGTTTGACAATACTTTCCTCAGCGAAGCCTGCCTCCTGAGATTTCCCGAGAAGCCGCAGTTGCAACAAATCGTCGTCACTGATCGTGGTGACAATGCCGTGTGGAAGCACGAGCGCGCGATCATGGAGCAATTCGTCGACTTCAGCATCGACGGACGAGTCTTCGCGACGTATCGGACGGCTTCGCTCTGGCGACTGTCGGCACTTCCTCTGCCGCTCATCGGCTGTGGATTGAGCGGCGGTAACCTGTCCTGGGGATGTTCTGTGGACTTCCATCGCACCTACCAGGTGATCGACGGGACGCCCAAGAATGTAGACAAGACGCTGCACGATTCGCCGGAAAGCATCGTACTGGGACTGAGAAAGTTTGCGCGTGGAGACTATGCGCAATTCAAGGGAGATAGCAGGTCGGCCGCGTTCATCGAACGTATCGGCGCCTATTCCGGTCAGCAGGACAAATACAAGGCAGAACGGAAATAGGAGTTGTTCGCGCAATTCGTCGAGTTCGGGCACGACTGCGGATATGGGAAAGCTTGGACGTCCGAATCTACGACGCCGCCCTTGACGCGTCCGCCGACAGCCGCCCCAGCAGAGATCTCGCCGTGTCCGACGGCGACAGCGAATCCACACTGACCACGGGATCGCTGCGCATCTCGTGCTTGCCGTTTGATGTGTGCTTCATCACCGCCGAGAGGCGGCGGGCAATCATATGTGCCGTGCGGAAATCGGTCTCGGCGAACACCACGATGACCGAGCCATCCTTCTGTGCGGCGCCAAAATCCATTTGCCGCATCAGCCGGCTGAGGATGCGCGCGGCATCGAGCTGCGCCCGGGGATTGCCGGGATCGAAGGCGAAGCGCGCCACCGAGAGGCCGCCGCCGCGCGCGAGCGTCTGCTCGACGGCCTTGGCGAAATCACGGGCGAAGGCTTCGACCGTCAAGAGGCCGCTGCGCGGATCGAGCCAGCCGCCGGCATCGATCGAGCGCAGCGTCCGGCTCAATTGCGCTTCCATCGCGTGCTGGCGAACGAGCGGCAGCGCGTTGGCGGCGACCTTGGCGGGCTCGCCCGCGATCAGCTCGAGATTGGGCAGATCGTAGCTCTGGGTGAGCTGATGCGCCGTGACGACCACCGGCAGGTTGCGGAAGCGCGTATCCTCCGCGAGCACCGTGAGAAAGGCATCGGTGACGCGCGGGGTGAAACCGTCGGAGAGCACGACACCGTCGATCTCGCGGGTGTTGAGATGTTTGGCCGCGGCCTCGATCGAGAGCGCACCGACCACGCCGGTGCGCTCGCCGAGCGCGACGGAGAGGGCGGGATAAGCCGCGCCGCGGCCGATCAACAGCACGATCGCATCGCGCACCGGATCGGTCTCCGGCAGGACGACCTTCGTCTCCGGCAGCCGGCGCAGCACCGTGGCGTGCAGCGTGCGAACACGGATGGCGGCGCGCAGGCGTGCGATCAGGCGTTCGGCGGCGTTGCCGCGCGTGGCGAAAGGCAGGGCGTTGTGGGGCAGTGAGCTCTGCGCATCCAGCGCGACCAGTGGCAGATACAGCGGTTGACCGGCGATCTTCTTTGCGAGCAGCGGCATATGCGGTTCGTGACCGCCGGACATCGCAGCAAGCACGGCAGCCGGCTGCACCTGCTCGACGGCGCGTGCAGCGCTCGCCCAATCGCTGTCGACGACGGGAAAGAGACGGGCCTCGTCCAGCGCCGCAATGAAGGCGGGGCGCTCGGCATTGGAAACAAACAGGATCGGGCCCGCCTGGGACATTTGCAAAACTCTGATCACGCAATCGATGCTGCGCAATCTAGTCCGGTTGCCTTAATGCGCCGTCAATGTTCCCGATGAAACTGAGCCTAGACCGGTCCGGAGCGGTCACGAAAAGCCTCGACCATCAAGGGGTTAAGGCCGAGTTCGCTGAGCGCCTCGCGTGCGCGGGAATTGTCCTGGGCCCGGCCCGCCAGCCGGTGCCCCGAAAGCCGGTCGGGCAGGGCCGTCAGCAGCGCGCCCTGGCCGAGCCGGCGCGCCCATTCCTGCAGGTCGTTGGAAAGGAATCGATAGCCGCCGACGGCCATGATGCCGGAGGGCGGCGCGGTGATGCAGATCGCGCCGCTCGCCCGGTCGATCCGCGCGGCATAGCCGGTGTCGACATAGTCGCGCGGCGGCTGCGCCGTCAGCGTCTCACCGACCGGCTGCGGCGGTGCATAGGCCGCGATCGGCACCATCGGGCCGCGCAAGCCGAGCGTGCCCTTCGGCGTCAGCAGGATATCACCCGCGATCGAGGACCCCGACTGCTCGCGCGGGGCGCCATGCGGGCCCGGCAGTACCGCGACTGGCATGCCATCCTCGCCGCGCCGGGCGCCGAATAGCCCGGCCTCGCCGAACAGATAGACGTCCGTGAGCGGTGCATGGGGCGCGGTCCAGGCTTCGCTGGCCGCCACCTGTTCCGGCGCGCGCCAGAGCCCGACGACGTTACGCAAGGTCGGCATTCGCGCGGCAAGACCTGAATCGCCGAGGCGCAATGCGAGCTGGGCAGGCGCGATCAGCACGTTGCATCCGTGCTCGTTGATCTGCTGCTCCAGCACCTCGCTCTCGAACGGATGATGCAGCGCCAGCGTGCCGCCGCAGAGCAGCCACACCGCGAGCGAGGAGGCGAGGCCCGCGAACGACATCGGCGTGAACGCCGACATCACGGTCGCGCCTTGCTGGATGTCGGCCTCCAGCGACATCGCAAGCCCGCCGGCGATCAGGCTGAAATGCGGCCGCGGCACCGGGCGGAAACCTTCCGCCGTGACGTCGAAGGAGATCATCGCCGCCTTGCGGCCGTCCTGGATCACGGCGCGCGTGGCGCCGGGCGGACGTGCCAGCACCTCGTCGAGTGGGGCCATGCCTTCGGGCAGGTCAGAACCGAAGCCGAAGACGTGGCGGATCGAGAAGGCTTCCGCCGCGGCGTGCATCGCGAGGTCGGAATAGCTGACGCCATCGATCTTGCTCATGGTGACGATGGCGCGTGCCGCTGTGCGGTTGAGCGCAGCCGCGAGTTCCGCCTGCCGCCACAGCAGCGGAAGCACCGCAACCACGAGGCCGGCGCGATGGGCAGCGAGCACGGTCAGCACGAACTCGACCGTCGCGGGCAACTGGATCGCGATCACCGAATTGGCCGGCAGGCCCGATTCGACGAAATGCGCCGACAGCGCCTCGATGGCGGTGTCGGCTTCGGCGTAGGTGAGCCGGCGGGGCTGATGCCCGGTGATGCGGGATTTGTTGAGGGGGTCCAGCAGAGCGGGCGCGTGCGGCTGTCGCATCAGCGTCCGCTGGAACAGCGTGTCGAGCGTCGGCGATACGGCTGGCTGGTTCACGGCGTCACTTCGCTGGACTGGCTTGAGGCAAACCCTTCGCCCACCAGGTCTCCGGCAGGTAGCCTGAGAGCGCGGTGGTCGATGGTCGTTCTATCCGATTCCAACGCGCGATCCATTGCTCGGATACGTTAAACAGGGGGATTGTGTAGAAGCCCGCGATCAAGGCGCGGTCGAGCGCCCGTACCGCGTCGACAAAATCCGTATGATCACGGGCCTCCAGCAGGGCCTTGATCATGGCGTCGACGGCGGGGTCCTTCGCGCCCATGTAGTTGCGGGTGCCCGGATTGTCCGCGGCCGCGCTGCCCCAATAGAAATACTGCTCGTTGCCGGGCGACAGCGACTGGTCCCAGCGGTTCTGGATCATGTCGAACTCGTAGGCCAGCCGGCGTTGATCGAACTGCACAGGATCGACCGCGCGCACGCTTCCCTCAATGCCGGCGCGCTTGAGGTCGCGCTGGAAGGCGAGCGCGATGCGTTCCTGGTCGCGGGTCGTTACCAGCATCTCGAAGGTGAAGGGCGCCTTGGTCGCGCGGTTGCGCAGCACGGTGCCGTCGAGATCGTAGCCGGCGTCGGACAGCAATTTGAGCGCAGCGCGTAGCGTGGTGCGGTCGCGTCCCGAGCCGTCGGTCACAGGCAGGCGGTAGCTGCCGTCCATGATATCGGGCGGGATCTGCGCGGCGAAAGGCTTCAATAGCTCGCGCTCGCGCGCGTCCGCAGGTCGCGCATAGGACGACAGGTCGGAGCCCGCGAAATAGCCGGCGACACGCGAATAGAGCGAGAAGAAATAGTTGCGATTGACCAGTTCGAAATCGAACAGCAGCGTCAGCGCCTGGCGCACGCGGATGTCGGCGAAAATCGGACGCCGCGTGTTGAACACCAGGAATTCCGAGGGCTGCGGCGTGCCGGGCTTGACGGTGTCGCGGATCACGTCGCCGTTCTTGGCAGCCGGAAAATCGTAGCCGTCGTGCCAGCGCAGCGGCTCGTTCTCGACGCGGAAATCATAGAGGCCGCGCTTGAAGGCTTCAAACTGGCCGTTGGCCTCGCGGTAATAGTCGAGCCGGATCTCGTCGAAATTGAACAACCCGCGATTGATGGGTAAGTCGCGGCCCCAATAATCGGGATTGCGCGAGAGTGTCACGCTGGCGCCGGGCTTGACCGCCGTTACCCGATACGGACCGGAGGCGATCGGCCCGGTCAGCGTCGTCTCCTCGAAGGTCGCAACGTCCACCGCGTGCTTCGGCAGGATCGGCATCAGGCCGAGGATCAGCGGCAATTCGCGGTCGTTGGCGCCGGTGAGGTCGAAGCGAACGGTGAGGGGATCGGGCGCTTCGGCCTTTGCGACCTTGCCGTAATATTGCCGGAGGTTGGGACGGCCATGATCGCGCAGCAGCTGCCAGGAAAACAGCACGTCCTCGGCGGCGACCTGCCTGCCGTCGGAGAAGCGGGCGCGGGGATCGAGACGGAACGTGACGTAGCTCCGCTCGTCGTCGGTCTCGACGGTTCTGGCGAGCAGGCCGTAGAGCGTGAACGGCTCGTCCTGGCCGCGCGCCAGCAGGCTCTCGACCACGTAGGCGCGGATCGGCTGGACCGCCAAACCCTTCACGATGAACGGATTGAGACTGTCGAAGGTGCCAAGAATGCCCCAGGTCAGCCGACCGCCCTTGGGGGCATCAGGATTGGCATAGGGCATGTGGGTGAAATCGGCCGGCAGCGCCGGCTTGCCGTGCATGGCGATGGCGTGGGCCTCTCCGGCCCGCGCCGCGTTGGCCGATAGGCTGACGGCAACGGCCAAAGCGAGACAGCAAAGGCGGACGGCGGGGCCCTCGAGCAGGCGCTGGAACATGAACATTCGGACACGTTGATTCGAGGACCGGCGGGCCTGAATCCTATCACAGGGATTTCACTGGGCGCCCAACCGGATGAGCCCAAAGACGCTTGTCGGCATTGATCTTTTCGTCGACCACGTTAAGAAGGCACGCAATCGCGCAAGAGCGCCGAGCCCGTCACGTATCTGCCTCAATTGACGGGGAGAGAGCCGCACCCAAGGCGGTTTGTTCGGTGCTTCGCAGCGGTTCGGGCACTTCCCGTTCAGAAAGGGTTTTCTGCAATGAATTTCCGTTATTTGGCCGCGTCCGTCCGGCCGCGCGGGCGCCTTCTCGCCCTGTTGACGGCGACGGCATTGGTCGTCCCGTTTGCCGCTGAGGCCCAGGCGCCGGCCCCGGGCGCACCCGCGCCGAAGGCTGCCCCGAAGGCCGCTCCGAAGGCTGCCCCCAAGGCGCCGGCTCCGGCCCCCGCGCCGGCTCCGCAGGCCCAGCAGGCCCCGGCTCAGCAGGGCGCGCCTGCGGCGCAGGGCGGCCAGCCCGCAGATCAGCAGATCCAGCTGATCTACGCCCCCTGGACCAAGTTCTGCCTCAAGGGCCAGGACGCCAATGCCAAGCAGGTCTGCTTCACCGGCAAGGACGGCCGCATCGAATCGGGCCAGCCGGTCATCGCGGCCGTGATCATCGAGCCGGAAGGCGAGCCGAAGAAGATCCTGCGCGTGACGCTGCCGCTCGGCATGCAACTCGTGCACGGCACCCGCATCATCGTCGACAACAATCCGCCGCTGCAGAGCCCGTATGTGATCTGCTTCCAGAACGGCTGCATGTCGGACTACGAGGCGACCCCCGAGCTGCTCGCCAACATGAAGAAGGGCCAGAACCTCGTGGTGCAGGCGATCAACGCCAACGGTGCGCCGCTGACCCTGCCGCTGCCGCTCGCCGGTGAATTCCAGAAGGCCTATGACGGTCCGCCGACCGATCCGAAGGTGTTCGAGGAAACCCAGAAGAAGCTGCAGGAAGAGCTTCAGAAGAAGGCTGAGGAGCAACGCAAGAAGCTCGAGCAGAACGGCGGTGCGCCTGGTGCCCCCGCCGCAGCTCCGGCCGGTCAGAAGTAGTCGGGCTCAAATCCCGGACACGAAAAAGGCGCCCGAACGGGCGCCTTTTTTACTGGCCGCTTGCTAGCGGAGAAGTTCAGTTCAGAGAGGGATTACGCGGGCGGTAGCCGCCATCCTTGTTCTTGATGAAGATCTCGGCCACCTGGGAATGGCGGATCGGTTCGCCGGACTCATCGGGCAGAAGGTTCTGCTCGGACACGTAGGCGACGTATTCGGATTCCGCGTTCTCCGCGAGCAGGTGGTAGAACGGCTGGTCCTTATGGGGCCGCACCTCCTCGGGGATCGACAGCCACCACTCCTCGGTGTTGTTGAATTCCGGATCGATGTCGAAAATCACCCCCCGGAACGAGAAGATCCGGTGGCGAACGACCTGACCGATCTGAAATTTGGCGGTCCGCGCTTTAATCATCCTCCGTCGATAGACCAGGATTGTGGCCGATGCTAGTGCCCTGATCTGGAATTGCCCCGCGGTTGCGGGGCAGATAGCCACCAGATCCTCAGAAAACACTTCATCAATGGTTGATATCCTCAATCTGGCGCTACCTTATTTCGGCTTGATCTTCGTTGGTTTCGCGTGCGGCAAGGCCAAGTCGCTGCCGGAATCAGGCCTCGCCTGGATGAACTTCTTCCTGCTCTATGTGTCGCTGCCGGCGCTGCTGTTCGCAATCATGTCGAAGACGCCGTTTTCGGAATTGAACAATCCGCCGTTCCTGGTCGCGACCACGCTGTCGACGGTGGCGGCGTTCAGCATCGCGCTGGTGGTCGGCAAGGTGCTGGGCGGGTTGACGCTGCGTGAGGCGACGCTTGCGGGTCTCTCCGGCGGTTACGGCAATATCGGCTATATGGGGCCGGGGCTCGCGCTCGCCGTGCTCGGGCCGAAGGCGGCGGCGCCGACCGCGCTGATCTTCTGCTGCGACAGCATCTTCCTGTTCACGATCGTGCCGTTGCTGATCGAGCTGTCTGACCGCGATCATCCTTCGATCGTGCATGCCTTCGGCGTCGTGCTGAAGCAGATCGTGCTCAACCCGCTGATCATGTCGGCCTGTTTTGGCGCGGCGGTGGCGGCGCTTCATGTCGAGCTGCCAGTGGCGCTCGACCGCACCATCACCTTCCTCCAGAACGCCGCAGCGCCGACCGCGCTGTTCGTGCTCGGCGTGACCGTGGCGCTGCGCCCGTTCGACCGCGTACCGTGGGAGGTGCCGGGTGTGATCGCGGTCAAACTCCTGATTCATCCACTCGCGGCATTCGGCCTGATGCTGGCGTTCGGGCCATTTGCGCAGCCCTGGGCCGCGACCGCCATCCTGATGGCCTCGCTGCCGCCGGCGCTGAACGTGTTCGTGATCGCCCGCCAGAACGATGCCTGGATCGAGTCCGCCTCCGTCGCCGTGCTGCTCGGCACGTTTGCATCCGTGGTCACGCTGACCAGCGTGATGTGGTTGCTTCAAACCGGGCGGCTGGCGTTTCCGTAAGAGACAGCTTGCGCGACGGGATGTTCACCTCTCCCTACGGGAGAGGTGTCCGAGCGGCGCTCCGGTTGATCGTTAATTCGCGGCTACTTCCGCCAGGTCGGCGTCAGCCCCTCGCGCATGGCAAAGCGCCTGAGCGGGCCGATGGCGCCGAGCAGGTGCATGCCGACGGCGCGGACAGGCTGGAGCGGCAGGAAGTCGTTGAGCAGTGAGCGATTGGCGATATCGATCGCAAACGTCCGGCTCAAAATGTCGGGCCGCCGTGCCCGGTCGTAGCGCTTGAGCACCTCATCCGCGCCTGGATCCTGGCCCGCTGCGACGGCCTCGGCCGCGAGCCGCGCGATATCCGCAGCATCCCGCAGACCGAGATTGAGGCCCTGGGCACCGATCGGGGGAACCACATGGGCGGCTTCGCCGACCAGCGCGATGCGATCGCGGGCGAAGGATTTTGGGCGCTCGATCGCGAGCGGAAACAGGTTGCGGCCGGGCTCGACCGCCATGCGGCCGAGGATCGAATGCGACTGCTTTTCGATCGCAGCGGAGAGCTCCTCGTCGCTCAAGCCACGGAGCCGTTCGGCGTCGGCTGGGGCCGAAACCCAGACGATGCTGGAACGATTGCCGGGCAGGGGCACGAACACGCAAGGGCCATGCGGCGTGTGGAACTCGGTCGAGACGTTTCGGTGCGGCCTGGTATGGCTGACGTTGAAGGTCAGTGCCGTCTGCGTCAGGTCGCGCCGCGTGACCGCGATGCCGGCGGCCTCCCGGCACAGCGAGTGGCGGCCGTCGGCGCCGACGACGAGCCGGGCCGAGAGGAATTGGCCGGAGGCCGTGCGGATTGCGACATCACCGGCTTCGATGACGATGCTCTCGGCCTCGTCATCGAAACGGACGAGGTTTTGCAACTCGGCGGCGCGCGCCTCGAGCGCCAGCATCAGCGACCGGTTGTCGATGTTGTAGCCGAATGCGTCGAGCCCGATCTCGTGGCAGGAGAACCTGACCTCGGGCGCGCGGAACAGCCGGCCGGTGTCGTCGACGAGGCGCATCACCTCGAGGCCGGCCGCCTTGTCCTTGCAGCGCGGCCAGACGTCGAGGTCTTCCAGGAGATCGACGGAGGCGCCCAGCAGCGCAGTGGTCCGATTGTCGGCGTAGGGCAGGCGCCGCGCTACCAGCGCGGTTCGCGCGCCGGCCTGCGCCAAGGCAATTCCGGCCGCAAGACCCGCCGGTCCGCCGCCGATAACGCTTACGTCAAAGAGTGTCGATGCGTCTGTCATGGAACGACATTTGACACGGCCCGCGGCAAATTCAAGCCACCTATTTTGCCCGATTTTTGTGACGAAATGCGCGGCGCAATGCCGCGAGGGCGGATGTGCAAACCGGTCCCGTTCTGGTAGCAGGAGCCATGGAAGCTCAGATGGACAGCCAAGAGGACTCCCTGAAGCCGAAACCCGCGATCCGTGCCGCGGCGTTCTCGGTGCACATCTTCACCGCCTTCGGCGCGGCGATCGCGCTATTGGCGATGCTGGAGGCCGTGCGCGAGCACTGGGCGGCAATGTTCGGATGGCTGGGCGTCGCGCTCATCATCGATGCCATCGACGGACCGATCGCGCGCCTGCTCGACGTCAAGAACGTGCAGCCGAACTGGTCGGGCGACGTGCTCGATCTCGTGGTCGATTTCCTCACCTATGTCTTCGTGCCGGCCTATGCGATCGTGGCGAGCGGCCTGCTGCTGCCAGTCGCCGCACCCTTGCTCGGCATCGCCATCATCGTCACCAGCGCATTATACTTCGCCGATCTGCGCATGAAGGCGGATGACAATCATTTCCGCGGTTTCCCGGCGTTGTGGAATGCGGCGGCGTTCTATCTGTTCCTGCTGCACTGGCCGCCGCTGTCCTCGACGCTGCTGGTTGCGGCGCTGGTGGTATTGACCTTCGTGCCGTTTCACGTGCTGCATCCGGTTCGCGTCGTGCGGCTGCGCTGGCTGACCATGTCGTTGATCGTGCTGTGGGGGCTGCTCGGGTTCTACGCGCTGGAGATGGATTTTCGTGTCGGCACCGGCGTGACCGTCGTGCTCTGCGCGATCGCGCTCTGGATCGCCTTTAGCGATGCATTGATCCGGCTGGTGAGATCGTTCGCATGACGCATCTTCTGACCAGCCCCGAGGCCTGGGCCGCGCTGCTCACTTTGACCTCGCTCGAGATCGTGCTCGGCATCGACAACGTCATCTTCCTGTCGGTGATCGTCTCGCGCATCCCCGAGAAGCAGGCCCATCGCGCACGCCAGATCGGGCTGGCGCTGGCGCTGGTCTTCCGCATCATCCTGCTCAGCGTGCTGGTCTGGCTGATCGGCCTGACTGCGCCGGTGTTCTCGTTCTCCGGCTACGATTTCTCCTGGCGCGATCTCATCCTGATTGGCGGCGGCCTGTTCCTGATCGCCAAGGCGACGCACGAGATCCACGCCGAGGTCGAGGCCGACGACGGCGAGGGGACGCAGGACTCCGGCGGCCGCGCCTTCTTCTGGGTGATCGTCCAGATCGTGATCATCGACATCGTGTTCTCGCTGGATTCGATCATCACCGCGATCGGCATGGCGCAGGACATCGAGATCATGATTGCAGCCGTCGTGATTGCCTGCCTGATCATGTACATTTCGTCGGGGCCGGTGGCGCGATTCGTCGCCGAGCATCCGACCACCAAGATGCTGGCTCTGGCCTTTCTGGTGTTGATCGGCGTGGCGCTGGTCGCGGACGGATTCAAATTCCACATCCCGCGCGGCTACATCTATTTTGCAATTGCGTTCTCGGCGGCGGTCGAGTTCTTCAACGTGCTGGCGAAGCGCAATCGCAAGAGAGCGAGCAAGCCGTCCGCCTAGCCGCTTCGGCTGGCGTCAAGTTGACAAGGCAGTCGCGATGGCTTTCGCTGGCCTTGGAGAAGAGGAGGTCAGGTGATGACCAAAGCCGTTCGTGTGCACAAGGTCGGAGGCCCCGACGCCCTGGTCTATGAGAGCGTCGAGGTCCCGGCGCCTGGCCCGGGCGAGGTGCGCATCCGGCAGCATGCGGTCGGCCTGAACTTCATCGACGTCTACTATCGCACCGGCCTCTACAAGGCGCCGGGGCTTCCCTTCATTGCCGGCAACGAAGCCTCGGGCGAGGTTGTGGCCGTCGGGCCGGGCGTGACGAATTTCCACCCCGGCGATCGCGTCGCCTACTATCACAATCTCGGCGCCTACACGAGCGAGCGCAACATTCCCTGGGAGAAGCTGGTCAAGCTGCCCGACCACATCACTCACGAGCAGGGCGCCGTGCTGATGCTCAAGGGGCTGACGGTCTGGTATCTCCTGCACAAGACCTTCAAGGTCGAGCCGCATCATCGCGTGCTGATCCATGCCGCGGCCGGCGGTATCGGACTGTTGGCCTGCCAATGGGCGAGGGCGCTCGGCGCGCATGTCATCGGCACGGTCGGCTCGCGCGAGAAGGCCGAGCTCGCCGAGGCCAACGGCTGTGACCACGTCATCCTCTACAACGAAGAAGACTTCGTCGCCCGCGTGAAGCAGATCAGCCGCAACGAGGGCTGCGACGTCGTCTATGACGGCGTCGGCAAGGCGACCTTCCCGGGCTCGCTGTCATGCCTGAAGCCGCGCGGCATGTTCGTGTCCTTCGGCAACGCCTCAGGTCCCGTGCCGCCGTTCTCGATCGCCGAGCTGAACAACCACGGCTCGCTGTTTGCGACGCGGCCGAAGCTCAACGACTATGTCGGCACCCGCAAGGAGCTCCTGGAAGGCGCCGACACGCTGTTCTCTGCCGTCATCAACGGCAAGCTGCACGTGCCGATCAACCACGCCTATGCGCTGAAGGATGCAGCGAAGGCGCATATCGACCTGGAAAGCCGCAAGACGACGGGGGCGTCGATCTTGAAGCCGTAACTCCTCGTCATTGCCAGCGAAGCGAAGCAATCCAGAAATCCCTCCACGGAAGCAGTCTGGATTGCTTCGTCGCCAGCGCAAAATTGCTTCGCAATTTTGTCGCGGGCTCCTCGCAATGACGGGTCCTACGCCACCCGTCTCGCCGCACCGGCCTTGGTCAATATCCCGTCGAGACAGTCGATCATCTCGGCGATCTCTCCCTTGGTGACGTTCAGCGCCGGCATGAAGCGCAGCGTGTCCACCTGCGGCGCGTTCAGCAGCACGCCGGCCTCGAAGGCTTGCGCGACGATTCCCGGCGCGATCGGCAGCTTGAGGTCGAGGGCGAGCAGCAGCCCGCGTCCGCGCACGCCGCCGAGGCCGTGCCGGGCCGAGACCTTCTGCAACTCGCTTTCGAGCAGCAGGCCGGTCTCGGTGGCCGACTTCAGGAACTCCGGCTTGCCGACCTCGTCGAGCACCGCAAGACCGGCCGCGCACATGAGCGGATTGCCGTTGAACGTGCCACCCTGGTCGCCGTGCTCGAAGCAGGAGGCGCGGTCGGTCGCAAGCAGGGCTGCGAGCGGCACGCCGCCGCCGATGCCCTTGCCGAGCGTCATGATGTCGGGCGCGATGCCGGTGTGTTCATAGTGGAAGAGCTTTCCGGTCCGGCCCATACCGGTCTGGATCTCGTCGAAAATGAGCAGCAAGCCATGCGCCTCGGTGAGTGTGCGCAGGTCTTGCAGGAACTGATCGGTCGCGGGCCGCACGCCCGATTCACCCTGGATCGGCTCGAGCATCACGGCGACGGTGTTGTCGTTGATCCGCTTCTCAACCGAGGCGATGTCGTTGAGCTTCGCCTTCTTGAAGCCGGCGACTTTCGGCTCGAACAGCGGCTCGAATGCCTTCTTGCCCGAAGCGGACATCGTCGCCAGGGTTCTTCCGTGAAAGCCGCCCTCGAAGCTGATGATCTCGAACGCGCCGTTCCTGTGCAGGGTGCCATATTTGCGCGCGAGCTTGATCGCGCCCTCGTTGGCTTCCGCGCCGGAATTGGCAAAGAATACCTGGTCGAACGCGCTGGTCTCGACCAGCGCCTGGGCGAGCTTGAGACTCGGCTCGTTGTAGAAGGCCGGGCTGGGCGTCAGCAGCCGCTTGGCTTGCGAAGCGAGCGCATCGGCAACCGCCGGCGGGGAGTGGCCAAGGCAGTTCACGGCCCAGCCCTGCACGAAATCAAGATAGCGCTTGCGGGTGTCGTCCCAGAGGTAGGAGCCGGCGCCGCGGACGAACACGGCCTTGGGCCGTGCTGTGATGTCCATCAGTGCATCATACGGATGGGTGGCGGTGGTCATGTCGAACTCCTCTTGAGGTAGCGAAGATCTTTGGGGGCGGGTGGAAAAGGGACGCGAAAAGCAAGAAGGCCGCACTTTGCGGGTGCGGCCTTCTCGAAAACTGTGCTGATGTCAGGAGATCAGCGGCGTCGTCGGACATGGCGCAACCCATCATCGTCGCTGGTGCGACGACGGAAAGCTGCGCGGCGGTTGGTCCGAGAGTTGATCATGGGGCGCGTCCCTACAGCCGAAGGGCAGTGGTTGTCAAGTGGGTGTCTTGCGAGATGGCGCGCTGAGCACGCATCGCTCAGGTCGGATGCGCGGCTTCCTCGGCCTCGTCACCGCCCCAGTCGGCACTCGCAATCGCGCTGTCGATCAGTTCGCCGCGCATCAGCTTAAGCGGCGAATTCCAGTACAGCGCGATATTGTGGAAGGGATCGGTCAGCACCTTGAACACCCACACCAATCCGGTCACGACGCCGCGCGTGGCGAAGAGCTGGAGCATGCGTGCCAGTCCGCCACTAATGCCGATTGCGAGCCAGAGTGCGCCGATGTGGCGGATGAAGTCGGCACGATCGGCTGGCGGAGCAAACAGGCCGAATAGCGTCGGATCAACGTACAGTGCAATTGGCGCGCTGCCCCAGACCAGCAGCAAGATGATCTTGCGGGTCTGGTTGTAGCCGACCTTGACCGCTTCCTTGTATTCGTTGCTGACGTCGTTGACCGCGTCGTAGCCATTCGGTTCGAAGAAGAAATGGCCGGTCTGCCGCGCCAGCATCGCGAGCCAGCCGACAAGTCCGGCAAGTGCCGGATCCCTGAACAGCAGTGCGTAGCAGCCGAGGAAGATCACGGCGCTGACGAGGTGCAGCGTCTGATTGACAGTGCTCTGGTGGTAGAAGCGGTAATCGTCGAAGCGCTGCGTGCGCAGCATGTCCGAGAGGCGGCTCATTCCTCATTCCTCGCTCGCGTTGAAAGCGCGCGAGAGTTAGGATGAGTTCGTGACCTCTGCGTGAATGCATTATAGTGTCACATTGTGCGCGTGACGCTGCGGGCGACGGTTACTCGACGCCGTAATGCCCGAACACCTCCGCGATACCGCCGTTGATCGCTTTCGCCGCAGCGATGTCGCGCGCGGCGCCCTCGTCGTCGCCTTTCTTCCGCTTCGCAAGCCCGCGCCCGTAGAGCGCGCTGTCGAGCCCCGGCTTTGCGCTTAATGCCGCATCGTAGTCGGCGATCGCCGCGTCGAGATTGCCGAGCTTGAGTTGGACGAGGCCGCGGCTGTCCAGCGTGTAGGGATCGTTCGGACGCATCCGCAGCGATTGCTCGCAGTCGGTCAGTGCCTCCTGCAATTGCCCGAGGATCGCATGCGTCATGCAGCGCGAGTTGAATACGCCGGCATAGCTCGCATTGGCCTTGATCGCGCGGTCATAGTCCGCGAGCGCCTGCGCGTAGTCATGCGCGTCGAAATACATGTTCGCGCGCGCATAATAGTCGCGGTCGTTGTTCGGGCTGAGCTGAAGCGATTTGGCAAAATCGGCCAGCGCGCGATCCCGCTCGCCCTTGTCGCGAAAGATGCGTGCGCGATTGCCGTAGGCTGGACCATAGTTTGGATCGAGCTTGATCGACATGTCGAAATCGGAAAGCGCACGGTTGGCCTCGCCATGATTGCGATAGGCCGTGCCCCGGTTGAAAAAGGCGAGCGCGAATTTCGGATCGAGCTTGATCGCGCGATCATAGTCGGCGAGCGCGCGCTCATGGTCGTTCTTGCCGATGTAGGAATTTCCGCGGTTGTTGTAGTACTGCGCCTCGTCGGGCTTGAGCCGGATCGCGCGCGTGTAGTCCATGATGGCGTGGTCGAGGTCGCCGAGATCGTCATGGACGATGCCACGATTATACCACGCGATGGCATCGCTCTCGTCGAGATCGATCGCGCGGTTGAGGTCGGCCAAGGCCCGCTCGGTCTCGCCCTTGCGCCGAAAGATCTCGCCGCGGTTGGCGAGCGCAAGCTCGTTCGACGGATTGGCCTGGAGCACGGCCGAGCAACCGATGAGCCGTCGGTCGTCACTGACCCGTTCGGAACCGAAGCACCACTGCCGTGCCTGTGCCGCCGACGGCGATTGCGCGGCGGCCGGAAACGCGAGCAGGGTCAATGCGACAGCCAGGGCGCACCGTCCTAATGGGATTTTGATCTTGTGATGGCACGTCATTTGATTGCTGCGCAGAAACCAACAGGCCCCTAGCGCGTTTGTGATCGCAGGACGCGAATTGGTTCGAACCGGATGCTTGTCGGTTCAGACCAAAAGGGCGGGACCAACCAGATAGTTTTCAGCCTTGTCCGATACACCATACCCGATCGATCTCGACAGCATTCGCGGCGCGTTTCCGCCGGGCATCGAAGCGCCGCCTTTGTTGGTGGATTTTGCCGGCTGGCTGAACGGACGCCCCTGGGGCAGCGTCGGCTGCTTCTCGCTGCAGGGCCAATTCTCCGACCAGGCTCCCATCTTCGACGGCAGTCCCTTGCGCGACCGTTTCGCGCTGTTCATGCGCCTGCCGGACGGCTCGGCCGTCGGCGGCTGGTACGGCGCCGGTCTCGACCGCGACGATCCGCCGATCGTGGGGCTGGGCTCGGAGGGCGATTATGAGCTGCTCGCGCCGTCCCTGGATGCGCTGCTGACGAAACTGACATCCCAACAATTCGACAAAGCTTGGCATGATCTGCGGCCGCACGACGAGGTCGAGCCTCAGACGGTCGAGCTTGCCCAATGGCTTGCGCGACGGCCCGCTGGCGAGCCTGTTGCGTGCGAGGACGGCGCCTCCGAGCTGCCCGACTTCCGCGGCATCGTCGAGAAATGGAGCCGGGATCGCGAGGAATACTGGGCCAATCATCGCCTGATGGCTGAGCTCGGCTGGCGGCTGGCCGCGCATCTGCCAAAGGGCAGGAACGCCTGGGACAAGACGCATTTCGAGGTCGCGATCGTCGGCAAGCTCTACGAGGCGCGTGTCCTGTCGCGCGGGCCGCAGCCGTTCGAGGAAGCCGCCTCGATCGAATCCCTGCTGCGCGACTTGCGCGAGGAGATGCGCCGCGCGCAGCCCGAGCTCGGACTGTGGTACGCGATGAAATTCGGCCTCTATGCGGATGGCCGCGTCATGCCGAATTTCGAATACGATATGCGCCCGACCATCGAGGGCGCGCCGGCAAAATTGTCCGAGGCTCAGGCCGATCTCGCCCGCGCACCGCGCCCGGAGCGCTGGGTGCCGAAATGGCTGGTTTAAACTGAAGGCAAGTCGAGGTTTGGTCGTGCGTTTCGGTGCCCACCTCTCCCTACGGGAGAGGTGAACCGAGTGGCTCCAGCTGACATTGTCAGAATCCCGCGACGCTGCCGTGCAGATCGTACTGGTCCGCGCGCTCGATCTTCGCGGTGACGATCTCGCCGACGCGGAGCGGACGGCGGCTCGACAGGTACACCGCGCCGTCGATCTCCGGCGCATCGGCCTTGGAGCGGCCCTTTGCGACCGTGGGGCCGACCTCGTCGATGATGATCTGCTGGCGCGTGCCGACCTTGCGCTTCAACCGGCGCGCCGAGATCTTCTGCTGGCGGGCCATCAGCGCGTTGTAGCGCTCCTGCTTGACCTCTTCCGGGACCGGATTTGCGATCGCGTTGGACGTTGCGCCCGCAACCGGCTCGTATTTGAAGCAGCCGAGCCGATCGATCTCGGCCTCATCGAGCCAGTCGAGCAGATAGGCGAAGTCGGAATCGGTCTCGCCGGGGAAGCCGACGATGAAGGTCGAGCGCAACGCGAGGTCGGGGCATTCCTCACGCCAGCGCTTGATCCGCGCCAGCGTCTTGTCCTGCGCCGCCGGGCGCTTCATCGCCTTCAGCACCTCGGGACTTGCATGCTGGAACGGGATGTCGAGATAGGGCAGCACCTTGCCCTCGTTCATCAGCGCGATGACTTCGTCGACGTGCGGGTAGGGGTAGACATACTGCAACCGGACCCAGGCGCCGAGTTCGCCGAGCTCGCGCGCGAGATCGAGGAATTTGGCGCGGACCTGGCGATCCTTCCACGGGCTCTCGGCATATTTGAGATCGACGCCATAGGCCGAGGTGTCCTGCGAGATCACCAGCAATTCCTTGACGCCGGCGCCGACCAGTCGCTCGGCCTCGCGCAGCACGTCGTCGGCCGGACGCGAGACAAGATCGCCGCGCAGCTTCGGGATGATGCAGAAGGTGCAGCGGTTGTTGCAGCCTTCGGAGATCTTCAAGTACGCGTAGTGCCGCGGCGTCAGCTTGATGCCCTGCGGCGGCACCAGGTCGAGATGCGGATTATGCGCCGGCGGCAGCGCGCGATGCACGGCATCGAGCACGCTCTCGTATTGCTGCGGGCCGGTGATCGAGAGCACGCTGGGATAGGCCTGTTCGATCGCTTCCGGCTCCGCGCCCATGCAGCCGGTCACGATCACCTTGCCGTTCTCGGCCATGGCCTCGCCGATCGCCGACAGCGATTCCTGCTTGGCGCTGTCGAGGAAGCCGCAGGTGTTGACGATGACGATGTCGGCCCCGTCATGCTTGCGGGCGAGCTCATAGCCCTCCGCCCGCAGGCGCGTGATAATGCGCTCGGAATCCACCAATGCCTTGGGGCACCCGAGTGATGTGAATGAAATACGCGGCGCTCTTTCCATGTAATCGCCTGGAGCCTGCATCTGAATTGTCTGGATGGCGATCCAACTAATTGATCCGATAGAAAAATTCAACCACTACCCATGTTCCGGCGACGATAAAGTGGGGCTCGTCGCAGCTCCTACCTTGGTCCCATTTACCGGGTTCCAATTCCTGCTCTGAATGCGAACCCGTCGTTTCCGACCGTCCGCGCTGTTCTTGAGCCCAGCGCGCCGGGATCGGACGTGAACAATTTTGGGAGGCGGTCTGTGGCAGCGCGTTCCATGGTTATTTTGGCGGCGTACGTGATCTTCCTCGTGGAGCCTGACGTCGTCGCGGCGCAATCGGACGAGTTCAAGCTTGTGACCCCGCCGCTCAGCATATTCAGGGAGAGTATACGGCCTCCTGCGGCCAACCTGCCGGTGCCGGCGGGATATACGAGGGATGACATTCTGCACGGCGACCGTGTGTTTCACGGAGAGGCCGCGAACGGGCAGTGCAGCGTCTGTCACGGCGTGGATGGCAAGGGAACGCCAAATGGCAACGACCTGACTGCCGGGATGTTCGTTTGGAGCGACGGCAGTGTCAGAGAGCTGAAGCGTACGATATTGCATAACATGGCCGTGGCCCCGGGAATGGATGGCGACCTGAAGCCCGAGGATGTTGATGCAGTAGCAGCCTATGTCTGGGCCATTAGCCATCAGCCCGAGTGAGGCTTCGCCGCATCATTTTGCTTCACGGCGAATGGACCTCAACCTGTGCCCGGCAGAGCTACATGATCCGCTCCGTGCTGCTGTTCGGTATCTCTTCGCATCCGAAAGCCGACATCTTGTCTTGATGCGACGCGCCCTGACGACGGCCGCCTCGGGCGGCATGTTTGCTGGGGATGGATGGCTCAAAGATTTGTTGGCTCAGGCGCAGCCGACCGACACGAAGCTGACCGTAGGCGCAGCCGTTTGATCCATATCTGATCTGCCTGATTGACTGGCCTCGGCTAGTCCCAATTGCCCACAATTACAACCCTTTGCAGGACGTTCCGGCGTGCTATGGATGAATCACCTGCCATGAGTGAGCTATGAGCGCCGAACAGTCGCCCAAAATCGTGATCGTTGACGAAAGCCCGATCCGGGCCGCGATCCTCGAGGAGGGGTTGCGGGAGGCCGGATTTACGCAGGTCGTCCATATCCGCGAGATGCAAAGCCTGCTGGCCCGTATTTATGCGGTGGACCCCGACATCATCCTGATCGATCTGGAAAACCCCAGCCGCGACGTGCTGGAGGCGATGTTCCAGGTCAGCCGCGCCGTGAAGCGACCGATTGCCATGTTCGTCGATCAGAGCGATTCAGCCTCGATCCAGGCCTCGGTCGAAGCGGGGGTGTCCGCGTACATCGTTGACGGGCTGAAAAAGGAGCGCATCAAGCCGATCCTCGACCTCTGCGTGTCCCGCTTCAACGCCTTCGCCAAGCTCCAGGAGGAGCTGGAGCGAACCAAGTCGCAGCTCGAGGATCGCAAGATCATCGAGAAGGCCAAGGGTATCCTGATGAAGGTCAAGGGCCTTACAGAGGACGAGGCCTATGTGCTGCTGCGCTCCACAGCCATGCGCGAGAAGAAGAAAATCGGCGAGATCGCTCAATCGATCATCACCGCGTCGGAGATGCTGAAATGAACGCGACCCTCCGCATCGGGTTCATCCCGCTGGTCGATGCCGCCGCCCTGATCGTCGCCGTCGACAAGGGATTTGCCGCGGCCGAAGGGCTCGAGGTCGAGCTGGTGCGCGAAGTCTCGTGGTCCAACGTCCGCGACAAGCTGAACATCGGGCTGTTCGATGCCGCGCATCTGCTCGCGCCGGTTGCGATCGCATCCTCGCTCGGGCTCGGCCACGTCAAGGTGCCGATCGCAGCCCCCTTCAATCTCGGCATCAACGGCAACGCAATCACGGTCTCGCCGGCGCTGCATGCCGCGCTGATGGAGGAGATCGACGGAGACCGCTTCGATCCGCTGGTCACGGCAAGGGCACTCGCGAAGGTCGTGGCCAAGCGGCGCAAGGCGGGCGCCGATCCGCTGACCTTCGGCATGACGTTCCCATTCTCGACCCACAATTACCAATTGCGATTCTGGATGGCGGCGGCCGGTGTCGATCCCGATGAGGACGTGCGTCTGGTGGTGCTGCCGCCGCCCTACATGGTGGACAGCCTCGCCAATGGCCATGTCGACGCCTTCTGCGTCGGAGCGCCCTGGAATTCGGTCGCGGTCGATCTCGGCATCGGCCACATCCTGCACTTCGTCTCCGACATCCTGGTGCGCGCGGCGGAGAAGGTGCTGGCGGTTCGGCAGGTCTGGGCCGACAAGCACCCCGACGTTGTCGCGGCGCTGGTGCGTGCGGCCGTGAAGGGCGCCCAGTTCATCGAGAGCCCGGAGAACCTGACCGAGGCGGCGCAGATCCTGGCACGGCCCGAGCGGATTGGTGTCGATGCCGAGGTGATCCAGCGCTCGCTGACCGGGCACCTGAAGATCTCGCCCGAGGGCGCGGTGCGCGAGAGCGGCCGTTATCTCCTGGTCGGACGCGAAGGGGCAGGGCGTCCGGACCCGGTCCAGGCTGCCTGGCTCTATGCGCAGATGGTGCGCTGGGGGCAGACCGCACTGAGCGCTGAAGCACTCAAGACCGCCATGGCCGTATTCCGGGCGGACCTTTACGATGCCGCCCTCGGGCGCAGTGGAGACGACCAGACCAGCGCCCCATTCGGCGCCTTTGCGGGACCGGCTTTTGATCCCCGGGATCTCGGTGGCTATCTCGCCTCGTTCGAGGTGGGACGGGGCGCTCTTTAGTGTCTGCCTAAAAAATAGCCATTCTGATTCGAAGCTCAAGTTTTGGGCCGTTGCTGCCCGAAGCAGCATGAACCTGAATCCACTTCATGCGCCGCACCTAAATCTAAGTCGCTGATTTCAGGTGATTTTGCAGTTTTTGCTGCGTTGGCACACTCCTTGAATAGGGAGAACCCAGGCCGCCCGGCGTGGGCGCTGGCGGCTCCAAGTCCATGGTGGATTTCCGCAGCAACGAGGCTGATCGGATCGCCCAGGGTTCCGGCCAAGGCGCATGCCTGCCGCCGGCTCCCAGCGATCAACGTCCGTTCAACCCGTTGACGCCGCCTCTCGCGCGGCAAGCTGGAGCTTCGATATGGATTACGCGAAACCCTCTGATGTTGTGGCCTCGATGGTCGATGCCAGCCTGAAGAAGCTGGCGCTCGCCCCGCGCGACATCATGATCCGCGGCGCAATTTCCGGCGCGCTTCTGGGTGCGGCCACGACGCTCGCCCTGACCGGCGCGGTGACGACGGGGCAGCCCATCGTCGGCGCGCTGATCTTTCCGGTCAGCCTCGTGATGATCGTGCTCCTCGGTCTCGAGCTCGTCACCGGAAGCTTCGCCATCGTGCCGCTGGCCCGCCTCGAGGGCAAGGCGAGCTGGAATGCGGTCATCGCCAACTGGTCCTGGGTCTTCGTCGCCAACCTGGTCGGCAGCATCGCTGTCGGTGCACTGATCGCGATCTCGCTCACCAACATGGGCAAGCTCGAAGTCGCCGGCGTCGCCGCGCGCATCGTCGCGGTTGCCGAGGCCAAGACGATTGGCAACGCCGCGATCGGTACGGCCGGCATGGTCTCCGTCTTCGTCAAGGCGATGCTCTGCAACTGGCTGGTCTGCCTCGGCGTCGTCATGGCGATGACCTCGACCTCCACGGTCGGCAAGATCACGGCGACCTGGCTGCCGATCTTCCTGTTCTTCGCGCTCGGTTACGAGCATGCCGTCGTCAATATGTTCGTGATCCCGACCGGCATGATGCTCGGCGCCAAGGTCAGCGTCTCCGATTGGTGGCTGTGGAATCAGATCCCCGTGACGCTCGGCAATCTCGTCGGTGGCTTCGTCTTCACCGGCCTCGCACTCTACACGACGTACAAGCCCGCCAAGCCCTCGGCCGACATGGCGCAGGTTGCGGTCCAGCCAGCAGAGTAGGTCCATTCAGTCCATGAAACTCGATACAGCACCCACGGCCGACTTCTCCGACGAGCAGAAGCGCTATCTCGAAGGTTTCATGTCCGGCATGCAGGTCGGACGTGTCGGGCGCGCTTTCGCAGCAGGTGGCACGCCTGCCGGCGGAGGCGGCGCGCCGTCCGAGCCGACCGGTCCCGACGCTGCGGCGATCAAGGCGCAGGACAAGCTTACGGCGGCGGGCAAGAAGCTCACCGACCAGGAGAAGTTCAAGCGTGAGATGCATCCGTTCGATTCCTATGAACGGTTGAAGGACCAGGCGCGCAACAACGCCAATCCGACGCCGGCGGACAATTTCCGCTGGCGCTATTACGGCATCTTCTGGGTGGCGCCGGCGCAGACCTCCTACATGGCGCGTTTGCGCATTCCCAACGGCATCCTGAAGCATTGGCAGATGTCGGGCCTCGCGGACATCGCCGAAAGCTGTGGCGGCGGCTACACCCATGTGACCACACGCGCCAACTTCCAGATCCGCGAGATCGAGCCGAAGAACGCCGTGGCGCTGATCGAGGGCGTCCAGGACATCGGCCTGTGCTCGCGCGGCGCCGGCGCCGACAACATCCGCAACGTCACGGGCACGCCGACCGCGGGCATCGATCCGCAGGAGCTGCTCGACACGCGCCCCTATGCGCGTGAATGGCACTACCACATCCTCAACGACCGCTCGTTGTTCGGCCTGCCGCGCAAGTTCAACGTCGCCTTCGACGGCGCCGGCAAGATCGCGGCGCTGGAGGAGACCAACGACATCGCCTTCACCGCGGTCGAGGTGAAGGACGGCCATGGCGTCGAGCCCGGGGTCTGGTTCAAGCTCGGCCTCGGCGGCATCACCGGTCACAAGGATTTTGCGAAATACTCCGGCATCGTCGTTCGCCCGGAGGACGCGACCGCCGTCGCCGATGCCATCGTGCGCGTCTTCATCGAGCACGGCGACCGTACCAACCGCACCAAGGCGCGGCTGAAATACGTGCTCGACAACATGGGGCACGACGGCTTCCTCAAGCTGGTCGAGGAGCGCCTCAAGAAGCCGTTCTCGCGCGTGCCGGCCGAAGCGCTGCTGCCGCGTCCCTTGTCCGATCGCATGGCTCATGTCGGCGTGCACAAGCAGAAACAGGCCGGCCTCAACTGGGTCGGCGTGGCGCTGCCGGTCGGCAAGCTCACTTGCGAGCAGATGCGCGGTGTCGCCAAGATCGCGCAGGATCTGGGCGACGGCGATATCCGCCTGACGGTCTGGCAGAACCTGCTGATCTCTGGTGTGCGTGACGAGAACGTCGCGCTCGCCACCGCTGCGGTCGAGAAGCTTGGCCTGGCAACGCAGGTTTCGAACGTCCGCGCCGGCCTGATCGCCTGCACCGGCAACGCCGGGTGCAAGTTCGCGGCCTCCGACACCAAGCGCCACGCTGCCGCGATCGGCGGCTGGTGCGACGAGCGCGTCAATCTCGATACGCCGCTCAACATCCATCTGACCGGCTGCCATCACTCCTGCGCCCAGCACTACATCTCCGACATCGGGCTGATCGCGGCCAAGGTGCCGGGTGCGAGCGAGGACGACCAGGTGGAGGGCTATCATCTCTTCACCGGCGGCGGCTTCGGTCCCGATGCCGATATCGGGCAGGAGGTGTTCCACGACGTGAAGGCAGAGGATGTGCCGAAGACGGTCGAGGGCCTGCTCAAGGCCTATCTCGCCAACCGCACCTCGCCCGAAGAGACGTTCCTGACCTTCTCTCGTCGCCATGACGGTGAAGCCCTGCGCAAACTCGCCGAAGCGGAAGTAGCAGCATGACCCAGATGACCGTGCCTCCCAAGATCGAGATCATTCCGGCCAATGCTCCGTTCACCGAAGGCCAGCGTCTCTGGCTGAACGGGTTTCTCGTCGGCATGTTCGGTCTCGACGGCTCGACGGCGCTGTCGCCGGCTGAGAACGGTGCGGTGCTGGCGCCGCAGGGGGACAGCGACGACGGAGAGGCCCCTTGGCACGATCCGGCGATGCCGATCGCCGATCGCATGAAGCTAGCGGAAGGGCGTCCGCTCCGCCGCCGCATGATGGCGGCGATGGCGCAGCAGGATTGCGGCCAGTGCGGCTACAATTGCGCCGACTATTCCGACTCGATCGCGAACAAGAGCGAAGCGCGCCTCAACCTCTGCGCCCCCGGCGGCAAGGAGACGGCGCGGATGCTCAAGCAGCTCTTCGAGGAGATCGACAAGGCGCCGGCTGCGAAGCCGGCCGGCGCCGCCGCCACGCCCGCTGCAAGTGCGCCGGCTGTGCCGGAAGTGAAGGCCGAGCTCGGCCGTGCCCGCGAAAATCCGGCTGAGGCGACCTTCCTGTCGCGACGCCTGCTCAACAAGGGCGGGTCGGAGAAAGAGACCTATCACGTCGAGTTCGATCTCTCCGACAGCAAGCTCGACTACGTCGTCGGCGACAGCTTTGGCGTGTTCGCACGCAACGACCTCGGCCTCGTCGACCAGATCATCGCGCTGCTCGGCGCCTCCCATACCACCAAGATCAACAGCAAGACGCTGCGCGAGGCGCTGGTCGAGGACGTCTCGCTGTCGCCGGCGCCCGACAAGCTGTTCGAGCTGCTCTCCTTCATCACCGGCGGCGCCCAGCGCGAAAAGGCGAGGGCGCTGGCGCAGGGCGAGGATCCCGATGGCGATGCCGCAACGCTCGATGTGATGGCCGCGCTACAGAAGTTTTCGGGCACGCGGCCGCATCCCGAGGCCTTCGTCGAAGCGCTGGAGCCGCTGCAGCCGCGGCTTTACTCGATCTCCTCGTCGCACAATGCGACGCCCGGCAAGCTGTCGCTGACGGTCGACTCCGTGCGCTACGTCATCGGCAAGCGCAAGCGGCTCGGGGTCGCCTCGACCTTCCTCGGCGAGCGCATCAACGAGGGCGACAAGCTCAAGGTTTACGTGCAGAAGGCACACGGCTTCGGCCTGCCGCAGGATCCGAAGACGCCCGTGATCATGATCGGCCCCGGCACCGGCGTCGCGCCGTTCCGCGCCTTCCTGCTCGACCGCAAGGCGACCGGCGCGCAAGGCAAGAACTGGCTGTTCTTCGGCCACCAGCGCAGCGATTGCGACTTCTTCTATCGCGACGAGCTCAACGCGATGAAGACCTCGGGGCTTCTGACGCGTCTGTCGCTCGCCTGGTCGCGTGACGGCGAGAAGAAGTTCTACGTGCAGGACCGCATGCGCGAGCTCGGCCGCGAGGTCTGGACGTGGCTCGCCGAGGGCGCGCATCTCTACATCTGCGGCGATGCCAAGCGCATGGCCAAGGACGTCGAGCGCGCGCTGGTCGACATCGTCGCCCAGTTCGGTGCGCGCTCGACCGACGAGGCCGTCAGCTTTGTCGCCGATCTCAAGAAGAAGGGACGATTCCAGGCGGACGTGTACTGACCCTTGCTCGGGCTGTCATTCCAGTGTCATCCGAGCCGGTTCCATCTGGCTCGGAATTTAACGAATAAGATTCTCTGAACCCGGGCCTCGGAAGAATTTGTGCCTGCGAGGCGCGGTCTTGAGAGAAGCGCATCGCTATTTCCGCGGCCGTCTTGTCCGCCACCCCGGTCGATCCCTCATAATCCCGCACATGGGGCGTTGGAGATCGACCATGCGCGAACTATCGGCGGAAGCCAGGCTGCACTTCTACGCGCGCTCGCTCTCGCGGCGGACGGTCGCGAACGCCCATCACATCGGGCTCTACAGCGCTTTCGCCGTCATCGCCGCGATCGTGTTCGGCACGCTGTCGGTGCACCCGTTCTAGGTTGTCGTTCCGGGGCGGCGGAGCCGAACCCGGAACCTCGAGATTCTCGGGTGCGCAATTTCGCACCATAGTCCGATGCTTTCGCATCACCCCGGAATGACGATAGACCTCACCCGCGCTTGAACGGCGCGACCTCGATGCCTGCATCCTTCAACGCCTGACGCAAGGTCCGCGCGATCTCGACCGCGCCGTGCGTGTCGCCATGGATGCACACCGTGTCCGTGCGCATCTTGATGACCTTGCCGGTCACCGACACCACCGCGCCATCCTGCACCATCCGCACCACGCGATCGGCGATCGCCTTGGCATCGTGCAGCACGGCACCGGGCTTCTTGCGCGAGACCAGATTGCCGTTGTCCTCGTAGGCGCGGTCGGCGAATACCTCGTGCACCATCGGCAGGTTCGCCTCTTCGCCGGCCTTCACCAGCTTCGAATTGGCGAGCACGACGAAGATCAGGCTGGGGTCCACCGCCCTGATGCCGGCGGCGATCGCCTTCGCCGTCATGTCGTCCTCGCAGGCCACGTTGGAGAGTGCGCCATGCGCCTTCACATGCGTGACCTTGTGGCCGGCTGCCGTTGCGATCGCCTGCAGCGCGCCGATCTGATAGGCGACGAGGTTCTCGATCTCGGAGGATTTCAGGCCGGCGATCGGGTGCCGGCCGAAGCCGTGCAGGTCCCGGTAGCCCGGATGCGCGCCGACCGAGACGCCACGCGCCTTTGCGAGCTCAACCGTCCGCCGCATGATGTCGGGATCGCCGGCATGGAAGCCGCAGGCGACGTTGACCGAGCTTGCGAGTTCGATCATCGCGGCATCGTTGCCCATCTCCCACGCGCCAAAACCTTCGCCGAGGTCGCAATTGAGATCGATCGTCTTCATGGTTGCTCTCCGCCTTTGGTCTTGTTGTCTACGGCTCGGCCGTGACCTGCCACGTCCCGGCATCCATGGCGCTCACCGCATAGCCCGCGACATTGGCATCGCTCAGTGCGTCGATGTTGAGCTCGACGGTGTCGGAGGAGCGCAGACGATCGGGCAACGTACGGATCATTTGCTGGAATTTGCGCGCCTCGTCCTGCGCCTCGGCCATGGTGACGGCCTTGAAGCGGAATGACGTTCCGGCCGAGGTCTGGGCGAGGCGACCGACATCGGCCGTGATCACGGTTGCGATCTTGGGATAGCCGCCGCTGGTGCCGCGGTCCATCATTAGTGCGATCGGCGCACCATTGCCGGGCACCTGGATGCTGCCGTTGACGGTGCCGTCGGAGACGATGTTGTGGCCGTGCAGGTGCTTGATCGCGGGGCCTTCGAGCCGGTAGCCCATGCGGTCGGAGGTCGCCGAGATCTTCCAGTCGCTGTCGAGGAACAATGCCTTGTTGGCGTCGTCGAACTCGTCGTCTTGCGGGCCCAGCACGACGCGGATCGGCCCGCTCACCGGCTTCGGCAGCTCGATGCGCAGCTCGGGCGCGCCGCTCGCGGCATCGACGGTGAATTCATCGCCGGCCTGAAGCGGGCGCGGGTAGGGGCTGCCGAGACCGGCGCGCGCATTCACCGCGAGGCTGCCGAACACCAGCTCGCCCTTGATGGCGCCTTCGATCGCGAGATACGTGAACGCACCGCCTCGCGCGAAACCGAGCGTGAGCGTCTCGCCGTCCTTCAGCGTGATGGATGTGTCCATCGCCACGGGTTTCCCGGCGATGTCGGCATTGCGCGGCGCGCCGGCGATTGCGACGCGCACCGCGCCGTCCTTGGCCGTGAACGTGGCGCCGAACGGGCCGACCTCGACAGCGGCTGCGAACGGCTCGTTACCGACCAGCGTGTTCGCTGCGGCCAGCGCCAGCCGGTCCATGGCGCCGCTCACCGTCAGGCCATAGCGCTGCGCACCGTGCCGTCCGCCGTCCTGGACGGAGCTCGCAGGCCCGATGCTGGCGACGATGAGCCGGCTCATGCGTCGACCCGCTCGGCAATGATCTCGCCGGCTTCGGCGGCGCGGTCCTGCTCCTCGAACGTCTTGTGGTCGATGGGGAAAAACGTCACGCGATCACCGGGGTCGGTGAGGAAGGTCGGGTTACGGTGGAGCTGATAGGTGCGCACCGGCGTGCGGCCGAGCAGGTGCCAGCCGCTGGGCGCGGCAAGGCACTGGATGCCGGCCTGGATGCCGCCGATCGAGATCGTGCCAGCGGGCGTGAACAGCCGCGGGCTCTGCCGTCGCGACATGTGCAGGGATTTGTCGAGGCCGCTGAGATAGGACCAGCCGGGCGTGAAGCCGATCATGGCGACGCGATAGTCGCCGCCGGCGTGGCGGGCGACGATGTCGTCGGGCGTGGTGTTCAGCGCTTTCGCGACATCCTCGAGGTCGATGCCGTGCTCGCCGCCATAGGCGACGGGAATGCGCCACCGCCGCGCTTTGGTGCTCGCAGGCAGCGGCTGGCCGGCGATCGCGAGCAATTTTTCGCCGAGTGCGTCGAAGCCGATCTTGCCGGGATCGTAATGCACCAGCAACGAACGATAGGTCGGGATGGTCTCGGAGATGCCGTCGATGGGCGCGGCGGCGAGCGCCTTGTCGAGCGCGAGCACGCGCTCATTGGCGGCGTCGTCGATGGTGCGGCTGAACTCGACCGTGACGGCGCTGTCGCCACTGGGCAGAAGGCGGGGCGGGGGGAGCGTCGCGGCCATGAGATGTCGAATTCGGGCCTTTGGAAATGCGCGGGCTCGACCTTGAGTTCCGCCTTGTCCCTGCTTCGCGTAAATGCGCCCGCAAGTCCAATAAATTAATCCCGGGGGTGGCGATAAAGCCTTGTTATCGTGGTGCATAACAGCCCGGCAGGGCCGCGTTCTCGTCAGGGCTTTGGGCCTTGACGGCAAGCGTCCGGCTCGCAAGATGCGCGCGTTCTTTCCCGCACCTCGGAGCTCGTTCTCGTCCATGTCGCTGTCCCCCGAAGCCCGCAAGACCCTCGCCGGCATCACCACTGCCACCATCACCACGGTCCTGCTGAAGAAGGGCCTGCGCAATGTGTGGATGCGCGGCGCGCGTCCGCTGCGCCCGGGCCTGCCGCGGCTGGTCGGACCCGCCTTCACGCTGCGCTTCGTGCCCGCGCGCGAGGACCTGGCGACGCCGGAATCCTGGTCGTCGCCGATCTCGACGCGCACCGCGATCGAGGCGATGCCTGATGGTTGCATCGCGGTAGTCGACGCCATGGGCATCACCGACGCCGGCATCTTCGGCGACATTCTCTGCGCCCGCATGGTGAAGCGCGGTGTCACCGCGCTCGTCACCGACGGTGTGGTGCGTGACGTCGAGGGCGTGCTCGGCACCAATCTGCCGGTGTGGTGCGACGGCTATGCCGCGCCGCCTTCCGTGGCCGGCCTGACTTTCGTCGGCTGGGGCGAGCCGATCGGTTGCGGCGGCGTCGCCGTGTTCCCGAACGACATCGTCGTCGCCGATCAGGACGGCTGCGTGCTGATCCCGCAGGCGATGCTCGAGCACGTCCTCAATGAAGGCGTCGAGCAGGAGCGCATGGAAGCCTGGATCGTCAACGAGGTGAACAACGGTGCCGTGCTGCCGGGCCTCTATCCCATGAACGCCGAAACCAAGGCGCGCTACGCCGCCAGCAAGAAGTAACAGGAAACGAGGTACTCCATGGATATCACGCTCGCCGGTGCGCGGCCGACCCGCCGCGCGCCCAAGGAACACTTCACCGGCACGGTGCTGCAGGATCCCATCAACATGGCGCCCGCGCCGGCGCGGTTGAATGTCTCGCGCGTCTCGTTCGAGCCGGGCGCCCGCACCAACTGGCACCATCATCCGCTCGGGCAGACGCTCTACGTGATTTCGGGCGTCGGCCGCGTCCAGACCAAGGGCGGTCCGGTCCAGGAGATCCGTCCCGGCGACACCGTCTGGATCCCGCCGGGCGAACTGCACTGGCATGGCGCCTCGCCGGGCAACAGCATGTGCCATATCGCGATGCAGGAAGCGTTGGACGGCGTGTTCTCGACCTGGCTGGAGCCGGTGACGGACGCCGAATATAACGCGCCGCTCGGCTAGCCAGCGGCCTCTCTGACAAGACGCATCGCCCTTGGGCGGTGCGTCTCTCATTCTCGGCTTGGAGCTACAACCGCTCCGCCGTCCACGTGCCCGAGCACAGGGCGCCGCGCCAGGTGCCGGAGCCCGAGGTGCCGCTGAGGCGCCCGAAGCCGACGGCGTGCTTGATGCCCGTGCTCAGGCTGACATTGATCGCGCCGGCGTCCGCGACGCGGCCCGACGCGGTTACCGCGGCGCTGCTCGAGGCGATCTGACCGTTGCTGATGCCGATCGCGACGGTCGCGCCGTTGCCGCAGGTCTCGCTCGATGACGAGATGCGGACGTTCCATGTGCCGTCGAAAGTCGAGCCCGCGGCATCCGCCTGCGTGAGCGGGAAGGCGATCGCGACAATGGCGGCGAAGAGTCCTTTGCAAAATCCGTTCATGACACGCCCCTTGGGGTTGACCATGCGGGGATCGTGTCATGGGCGCGGAAGGAGCGATGTGAGGACTATCACGCGTGCGAGATGCTCTGTGAGGTGACGCACGTCGCAGGGATAGCGCGGAGCAAACGCAAAGGGCCCGGATCACGGGCCCCTTGTCCGTCTCGCTACGTTGCGTTCGATCCTAGTTCACGCGCGTCCAGGTCTGGCCGCCGCAGAACATGCCGCCGAAGGCGCAGCCCTGCACGCGCAGGCGGTCCGTGCCCTTCAGGGTAATGGTCGAATCGTAGGTCGAGCCGGAGTTGGGATCGAGGATGCGCCCGGACCATTTCTGGTCCTTGCCGGGCTTCATGTTGATCAAGACCTGTTCGCCGTTCTGGTTCGATTTGCTGTCGACCGAATAGCCGCAGAGGTTATTGCCGCACTGCTCGATGCGAACCTTGCCTTCCTTCTCCTCGGTGAGCCAGACGCCGAGCGGCGAGGTGAGATCGCGCGCAGGCCCGGCGGCAGGCGGCGGCGGTGCGACGGCGGCGGACTGAACGGGAGCGGGAGCGGCCGCCGGCGCAGGTGGCGGAAGCGGAGCCGGCGGCGCGGCTGCAACGGTCGGAGCTGGCGGGGGAGGCGGTGCGGGCGGCACCGCGGCCACCGTCGGGGCAGCGCTCGGCGCCGGTTGAGGCGGCGGCACCATCGCGTCTTCGGCCGGCGCGTTGTTGGCGGTTGTGGCCGGAGGCGGCGCTGGCGGGGGCAGCGGAGCAGGAGGCGGTGCCGCGGCTGCGGGGGCGGGAGCAGCAGGCGCTTGTTCTGCCGCGGACGGGGCTGCCACAGGCGCGGGGGCCGGCGCTGGCGCGGCCGGTGCTTGCGGATCGGACTTGGCCTGTTGTGGGGCCTGCTGGTCCGGCTTGGTATCGTTCTTCTTGGCCTTCTTGGCCTTGCCCTGACCGGTGTTGTCGTAAACGCCGGGAATCTGCACCGTGCCGCGGTCCGGATCGATGCGGATGGTGCGCCCGCCATATTCGAAAGTGTACTGCGCTTGTGCTGCGGTGCTCGCCAAAAGGAATGCGGCCGTGGCCAACAGCTTCCTCATTTCCATCTCCCGAACAGGTGGTCCCCGCACCGACGCTTACGCTCCGGTCCGATCGCGAAAAGTGATCTAGATCACTGTCACGGTATGAGTCGTCTGCCGGCGGTTCAGGGTTCAATAACGCGAAACTCGGTCCAGAGTTGGACGCGCGGTTGCGACCAGCCGCCGCGCTTCGTCCAGCTACTTCTCCGCGCAGCCTGAATCCGCGGCCTGCTCGGCGCGGGAGAGGGCCGCCGCGTTGGCCTTGTCGGTGTGGATCTCGACCGCGCCAACAAGACAGGCCTTCTCGCCATTGATCGCGAACACCTTGAGCTCCTGGACCTCGCGCTCGTCGTCACCGACCCGGCTCCAGGCGCGTATGATCGCGGCCCTGGGCGCACCGGCGCGCATGATCCACTGCACCTTGTCGCCAAAGGCCTTGCCGGCGCCGCGCCATTGCGCCGTCGGTCCCTGCAGCTTTTCGATCGATCGCCTGGGGGCGATCGTGAGTGACACGATATTGCCCTCGTCGGCGAAGCGCACCACGTAGCCGGCCGGGCCGGGGCAGGTCCACAGCCCGAACCCTTCCTTGGATTGATCCCTGCAGGCGGGGCCGGTCGCCGGCGTGAAGGGCGCCTGTCCGGATGCGTTACCAGCCCCGGCCACCGCGAGCGCGATCGCCAACGCGATCATCAGCCGCATGCTAGTCGAACCAGGCGGCGTAGATCTTCTTGTAGCTGCCGTCCTCCATGGAGAGGTGCAGCCATTGATCGACGAAGGCTTTCAGCGCCGTGTCGCGCTGGAGCCAGTAGGCCTTCTCCGAGAAGTCGAACGGTTTGTCCGGGTGCACCGCGCAGAGCACGCCTGAGTGCTGCTTTTGCTGGTAGCGGGTCTCGGAGGCGTCCGTCATCATCAGATCGGCATTGCCCTTGGCGATCTCGTCAAAGATCGCGGTGTTGTCGGGGAAGACGGTGATGTCGGCATCCTTGACGTTGGCGCGCGCGAAACGCTCGTTGGTCCCGCCGGGATTGACGATGACCCGGGTGCCCTTCTTGTCGATGTCGGGAAGCGTCTGATACTTGCCGACGTCGGCGCAGCGCGCGATCGGCGTCTTGCCCTCGCGCATGATCGGGATCGAGAAGAATCCCTTCTTCTGGCGGTCGAGCGTGACCGAGACGCCGCCCATGGCGATGTCGAACTGGTCAGCCTCAAAATCCTTCATCAGCTTCGGCCAGGCCGTCGGCACGAACTCGACCTTGACGCCGAGCGCCTTGCCCAACGCCTCGGCCATGTCGACGTCGAAACCGGAGAACTGCTGCGTGGCCTTGTCCAGATAGGTGAAGGGCTTGTAGTCGCCGGTCATGCCGACGCGCAATGTGCCGCGCTTGATGATCTCGTCGAGGCGCGAAGGGGCCGCCTGCTGTGCGTAAGCCGAGAGGTTTGCCAGCAACATCACGGCCAAAGCCGCCAAGATCCGAACAGTCACTCGAACGATCATCTCTTTTCCACCCAAGTCTTTTCCACTCATGCCCAAGCTGTCATTGTGCAGCCGTAAGACGTGGATTTAGACCAGATGCCAGTTTCTGGCGAGGCGGAATTGAAAGGAATCTTGGCGTGACGATCTCGATGTACGAGGCCTCGGTGGGCCTCTTCGTGCCTTACCTGCGCAATCTGTCCGTCCTGCTCGACAAGGGCGTTGCCTATGCCGAGACCCGCAAGTTCAATCCTGCGGTCCTGCTCGGCATGCGCATGGCGCCGAACATGTACGATCTAGCCCAGCAGGTCGGCGAAGCCTGCCGCCATGCCACTGTCGCTCCGGCCTTGCTGGCCCAGTGCGAACCGGTCGCGCTGCCGCCGCTGGAGCACGACATGGCCGGGCTTCAGGCGCGGATCGCCACCTCGATCGAATTCATTGAAAGCCTGCCGCGCGCCGAGATCGATGCGGCTGCCGAGCTGAAGGTGTTCTTCAGGCTCAAGAACGGGACCGAGCTGCCCTTTACCGGGCGGACGCTGCTGCTCACCAACAGCGTCCCGCAATTCTTCTTTCACGTCACGACCGCGTACGACTTGCTACGGCACGCCGGCGTCGAGCTCGTGAAGAAGGATTTTTTGGGCCGCAAGTAATTGGCGGGCCCGATGTACACCTCTCCCGTCGGGAGAGGTGCACGGAGACCTCCTGCCAGTGTTACGCTTCGCCCTTGCGCTCGTAATCGGCGAGCGAGCTGCGGCCGGCGATCTCGCTGCGGAGCAGCTCGAAGCGCCGACGGGCCTCATCCTCGTGCTCGTCGACGAAGCGTACGGCGGCCTCGCTCGTCATCGGGCCGCTGACCACGGGGGCCGACTGCTCGCCGATGGTCTCGTGAACGTAGTACTGGCGGTCGTCGCCCCGATGCACCGTCCATTTCAGGCGGATCGCGACCATCGGTCCGGGGCCGACCTTGCTGTAGCCGTCAGCGTCGGTGTGGTCCGGCACCAGCGGCTGCTCCTCGATCATCGGATGCTCGTCAGCGACCGGTTGCTCGTCAACCGCATGATGTTCTTCGACGACCGGCTGCTCACCAACGACGACGATCTCGGTCTCGCGGATGATCTCGGTTTCGCGGACAACCAGGGCCGGCTCGGGGTGCTCCAAAATGCTGGCGATGGTCGCCAGCGCGTGGTCGGTCGGGTCGATCTCTGACAAGGGTCCATCCTCCAGCTCGACGCGGCCGGCAAAGTCTGTCCCACTGCCGCCGCGGCCGGATACATTACGCGGGTTTGATTAAGGCTGAGTTGGGGCCTGATCTGCACCAAAATGGGACGCATTCTGGCCTTCCGAAGGCCACCAGACCAACCATGATCCGGAAAAGTGCGCAGCGTTTTCCGGAAAGATCGCGCACAAACAATAAGCTAAAGCGCGATGAGGATTCATCGCGCTTTAGCCGCCCGCCTTCGGATTTACCTCAACCAAGCACGTCCTGATTGATGATGTTCTGCCGGATCGGATCGCCGTCCAGCACGCTCAGGATGTTGCGCGCGGTCTGCTCGCTCATGCGGCTCACCGCCTCGACGGTGACGCCGGCGACATGCGGGGCCATGATGACGTTGGGCAGCGCGAACAGCGCATTGCTGACCGGCGGCGGCTCGACCTCGAACACGTCGATGCCGGCACCGGCGAGCTTGCCGGAGACGAGCGCGTCGTACAGCGCCGCTTCCTTCACGATGCCGCCGCGCGCGGTGTTGATGAGATAAGATCTCGGCTTCATCCGGCCGATCCGCGCCGCGTCGAATAGGCCGATGGTTTCCGGCGTCTTCGGGCAATGGATGGTGACGAAATCGGCGTTGGGCAGCGCGGCGTCGAGGTCAGTGACCGGCTCGCAGCCGGCGGCCTTGATGTCGGCCGCTCCCTTGTAGGGATCGTAGACCTGCACGTTCATTTCCATCGCGAGGCACCGTTTGGCGGTGCGGCTTCCGATGCGGCCGAAGCCGATGATCAGCACGGTCTTGCCGTAGAGGTCGAACGGCAGCATGCCGAGTCGGTTGGCCCATTGGCCGTCCTTGACGCAGGCGTGCATCTCATTGGCGCGCTTGGCCAGCGTCAGCATCATGAACAGCGCTTGCTCGGCGACTGAGGGCGAGTTCGCGCTG
Source organism: Bradyrhizobium sp. T-1 (assembly GCF_053592855.1). Taxonomy (NCBI): domain Bacteria; kingdom Pseudomonadati; phylum Pseudomonadota; class Alphaproteobacteria; order Hyphomicrobiales; family Nitrobacteraceae; genus Bradyrhizobium; species Bradyrhizobium sp. T-1. The sequence goes on from NZ_CM132115.1 coordinate 4,213,454, forward strand.
CCCGCGACCATCAGCGGCACCTTGCGGCGGGAGAGGGCGGGCACGTCGACGGCGTCGTAGCCGACGCCGATGCGTGTCACCACTTTCATGTCCCTGGAGGCTTTGAGCTCGGTCTCGCCAAAGGCGGTGGCGCCGAGCGCGACGCCGTGAACCGGCGCATGGCTCTTCAGCAGCGCTTCAAAGTCCTTGGCGGAGATAAGGTTTGGAAACTCGACGAGCTCGATATCGTCCCGCTGGGTGAGGAGGGCTCGTGCCCCCTGCGACAAAGTTTGTGTAACGAAAATCTTCTTCTTGTTGGTCGCCATCGTTCCCTGCCTGCTCGCGTTTCTTCGGTCGGCATCACAGCACGACGCCGCTCTCCTCGTTTAGCAGGTGCATATTGTTGAGGTCCATCGCCAAACGCATGGGGGCTCCGTCCTTGGCGCCGGCATTGGGATTGACGCGGCCGCACACCGGCGTGCCGTCGAGGCCGAAATAGACCAACGTCTCCATTCCCATTGGCTCGGTGACGTCGAGCACGGTGTCGAAGGTCTCGACGCCGGGATCCAGATGTGCGTGCGCCTCGGTGAGATGCTCAGGGCGGATGCCGAGCAGCAGTCTGTCAGTGCGAGGCAGCGCATTGTAGCGCGCGGCGCGGGCCGGCGGCAGAGCAAAGGCGATGCGGTCGGTCAGGCGGATCTGGAGCGTGCCGCCGGCATCTTCGAGCCGGCACGGAATGAAATTCATCGCCGGTGAGCCGATGAAGCCGGCGACGAAACGCGTCGCCGGCTTGTGGTAGAGCTCGTTCGGCGTGCCGATCTGCTCGATCCGTCCCTTGTTCATGACCACCACGCGGTCGGCCAGCGTCATCGCTTCGACCTGGTCGTGAGTGACGTAGACGGTGGTGGTGCGAACCTTCTGGTGGACCTTCTTGATCTCGATCCGCATCTGCACGCGCAGCTTGGCGTCGAGATTGGACAGCGGCTCGTCGAACAGGAAGACTTTCGGATTGCGCACGATGGCGCGCCCCATGGCGACGCGCTGGCGCTGGCCGCCGGAGAGCTGCTTCGGCTTGCGGTCGATCAGATCGGTGATATCGAGCAGGCGGGCTGCCTCCGTCACCCGCGCCTTGATCTCGGCCTTGGGATAGTGCTTCAAGCGCAGCCCGAACGACATGTTCTCGGCGACCGTCATATGCGGGTAGAGCGCGTAGTTCTGGAACACCATGGCGATGTCGCGGTCCTTCGGGGGCACGTCGTTGACGACGTCGCCGCCGATCATGATGTCGCCGTCGCTGATGTCCTCGAGGCCGGCGATCATGCGCAGCGTGGTCGACTTGCCGCAGCCGGAGGGGCCAACCAGCACGATGAACTCATGATCGGAGATATCAAGATCGATGCCGCGTACCGCTTCGACATCGTCATAACGCTTGATCACCTTACGCAGGGAAACGTCGGCCATTGAACTTGAACCTCTCGATTTCAACCCTTCGTCGCGCCGGCGGTCAGGCCGGCAATGTAGTAGTCCATCAGGAAGGCGTAGATGATCAACGGCGGCGCCGCGCCGAGAAGCGCGCCGGTCATGATCTGACCCCAGTTGAAGACGTCGCCCTTGATCAGCGTGGTGATGATGCCGACCGGCAGCACGAGCTGGTCCACGGATGTCGTGAACACGAGGGGATAGAGGAACTGGGCCCAGGACACCGTGAAGGCGAAGATTGTGGCCGCGATCAGTCCGGGCAGAGCCACCGGAATGAAGATCCGCAGCAGGGTCTGCAGCCAGGAGGCGCCATCGATGATCGCTGCCTCGTCGAGCTCCTTCGGGATCGAGGCAAAATAGCCGATCATGATCCAGGTGCAGAACGGCACGGTCAGGGTCGGATAGACGAACAGCAGCACGTACCACCGGTTGAGCAGCGTGATGCCGGTCAGGTCCTGAACAAGCGCCAGCATCTTGAACAGAGGGATGAACAGCAGGCTGTCGGGGACCAAATAAGTCAGAAACACGCCGGTCGCGAGCGTAGCCGAGCCCCAGAACTTCATCCGCGCCAGCGCGAACGCCGCCGGGATGCTGATCAGCATGGTGATGATCACCACCACGATCGACACAATCGACGAATTCCAGAAGAAGCGCAGAAACTGGTTCGACGTCAGAAGCTCGACATAGTTCGAGAGCGTCGGGTGAAACACCCACCACGGGTTGGTCGCCGCCGAAATCTCCGCGCTGCTCTTGAGCGAGGTGATCAGCATGTAGACCGGTGGCGTCAGGAAGAAGATCGCAAATAGCACCAGGAAGAAATAGGACCAGCGCAGCGCCCAGGTGCGATCCCGACTCATACTTCCGTATTTGACCTTGCGGCTCGGTCCGGCTTTGTCGATTGCCATCGTGCTCATCAGGATTCATTCCCGCGTTTGGTGACATCGCGCAGGATGAAGATCGCTGCGACGGCAAGGATCGGCACCATGAACAGCGAGACGCAGGCGCCGAGCGGGATGTCGCTGCTCTGGATGCCGACCTGGAACGCCCAGGTCGCGAACAGTTGCGTCGTATCCAGCGGGCCGCCCGCGGTCAGGATGCGCACGATGTCGAAATTGGCGAAGGTCACGATCAGGGAGAACAGTGTCGTGATGGCGATGATGTTGCGCATCATCGGCAACGTGACGTACCAGATCTTCTGCCACCAATTGGCTCCGTCGATCGCGGCTGCCTCATAGAGCTGGTCGGGAACCGACTTGAGCGCGGCCAGATACATGATCAGAAAGAACGGCGCTCCGTACCAGACGTTGACGAGGATGACGGAGAAGCGCGCCCAGAAGGTTTCGCCGAGCCAGGGGATCGGACCGATACCGAAGAAGGAGAGCGTGTAGTTGAAGGCGCTGTAGGAGGGATCGAACAGCCAGAGCCAGGCCAACGTGCTCATCGCGGGCGGAATCACCCAGGGCACCAGCAGCATGCCGCGCCATTTGCGCTGCTTCTTGCCGGGAATGTTGTGGACGAAATGCGCGACGATGAAGCCGATCAGCGCCTTGAAGATCACGGCGGTGACCGCAAAGATGCAGGACTGCTTCACCACCATCCAGAACGTCTCGCGCTTGAACAGGAAGGTGAAGTTGCCGAGCCCGACGAACTTCTGCATCGACTTGTTCAGGGTCGCCAGGTGCACCGAATAGATGGCAGGATAGAGCACGAGGAGGGCGATCACCAGGATTAGGGGCAGCGTCAGGAAAAACGCCACCGTTGATTTTCGCCCCAACACGTTGTGCAGGCTTGCGCCCTTGCGCCGGCTCGTGCGGCCGACGCGACCTTGTTCTACGACGACATCGGCCATGGGGCAGCGTCCTTGCTGGGTGTACAATGGCAAGCCGGCCGCATTGGTCGGCTTCTCATGCGGGCGGATCGGAGCCCTGGGCGGCTCACGCGCGGTTAGCGTGAACCGCCCTGGCACACCCCGGCATCAGCTTCGCATGAATCCTTCGCACTCGCTCTCGGCCCAGGCGAGCGTATCTTCCATCTTCTCGCCTTGAGCGTAGCGCAGCACCATCTTGGTCAGCGTTCCCTGATTATAGATCTGCTCCGCAATCTTTGGCGGCGCTGGTGCGGCCGCAATCGACAACGTCTGATGATTGTAGGGGTTCGGATAGTGATAGAGCGTGCCCTTGGGAGGCGCTTCTTCGGCCCAGGTCTTCAGTGTTGTCATATTTGCGTACGCAGGCAGATCGTAGCCGCCGCTCGCCTGAACAAATCTTTCGATCGCGGATGGCTGCGACAGGTGGCTCAGCAGGCTCTTGGCTGCTTCCTTGTTCTTGGAAAACTTCCAGATGCTCCAGAAGAACGGCTGGAAAGGCGCAAATCGGCCCTTCGGTCCGGACGGAAAACCGTGGGTCCAGCATTGCTCGGCAACTTGCGGCGCATCGCGCTTGGCAACCGCCCAGGCGCTCGGGGGGTTCATGATCAGCGCGCCCCGGCCGGAAATCAGCCATTTATTGTTCGAGGCGTCGTCCCACGAGGGAGCGTCCGGCGGCAGGAAGGCGATCAGCTTCTTGTAGTATTCGAGCGCCTGGCGGACTGCGTCCGTCTTCACGGTTATGTCGCCCTTGGCGTTGACGAGTTCGGCGCCGAAGGACTGGAAGATCGCACCTGCGGTATCGATACTGTCCGGAGTCTGGCCGAGGCCGATGCCGAAGGGGAAGCCGCCCTTCTGACAGGCTTCAGCCGCCTTGAGGAACGTATCCATCGTCCAGTTGTCCGCTTTGGGCGGTGAACCGGCCGGATACATTTCCTGTACATCGATGTTCGCGTATTTCTTCATCAGATCGATACGCGAGCAGGGACCTTTGATCTGACTGCCAGCGGTCCCGGGCACGGCGAGCCATTTGCCACCGGACTGACCGAGATACTTGACCGTGCCGTTGACCTCGCCGTTCTGCTTGATGACCGGCTCCATGACGTCATTGACCGGTTCAAGCAAATCGTCATAGGCGTGCGGTTGCCAGCCGATTTGGGACGACAGGATATCGTGACCGGACTTTGCCTGGGCTTCGGACGCCATCGTCAGGAGGAGCTTGTTGCCCTGGCTGGTGATGTAGTCGATGGAAACCTCGACCTTCTCCTTCTCGGCCCATTCATTGACGAGAGCGGTGGACGCCTTGTTGGCGTCGGGCACCCAGTGGTCCCAGAATCCGATCGAGAGTTTGCCGGCGGCATAAGCGCCTCGGATATAGGGCGCTGCGATCAGTGCCGTGGAGGACATTGCAGTGGCAGCTACAAATTGACGTCGCGTCAGTGTCTTGCGTGACATCTCGTTTCCTCGCCTTGGTGTGTTTTGTTGTTCTGTCGTTTCCTCTGAATTTTCCGAGTTTGTTTATGATATTGTCGTGGGACGTTTCTTATTGGCGCCGTCGTTGCCAGCCGCAAATCACGCTGTAACGCGGCAAAATTGATAGCGCGATCAGATCATGATTGATTGCATCTGTCGAGAAAGCCGAATGCCCCGCGCTCTAGAACTAACGTTGTGTACGGGAAGGCCGAGGCGTGCGTCGGCCGTCCGCCGACGCTGTTTCTTTTGCGACGCACACGCCGAGCTGCGCCGGTGCAAGACGATCCATGCGCAATTACGCCGCAGTTCCGATTGAGCCTGCATAACCGCTTTGCGCCACTCAATTTTCAAGCGGGGACAGCGATGGTCCGCGCCTAGACCTCCGCGTGGCGAGAACGGTAATGTTGCAACCGGCAGGAGGCCTGCCGTTTCCCAAGAGGGCAAGCAGATCGAGATGGAGACCAAGATGATCACCCCGGCGCCGCCTGCGCGGCTTGGCCTGCGACGATGGCTCGCGCTCGGGTCCGTGCTGACTGTGCTGGTTGGCGCGGCCGCAGTTGCGAACGCTCAAGGTTTGGTCAAGGGCGTCCAGGACGGTGCCGCAGCCGGCAACAAGGCGGCAGGTCCCGTCGGTGGCGTCCTGGGCGGGGCCATTGGCGGCGTGGTCGGTGTCTTCACCGGTGTGCTCGGCGTCAACAACAATAATGGCAATCAGGCGCCCGCCGCCAAGGATTCGAGCAAGGATGCATCCAAGGATGCCAGCAAAGACTCGAAGCAGCCGGGCGCCAAGGACAAGGACGGCAAGACGGCGAAAGGCGCCAAGGGTGCCAAGGCCAGCAAGGAGGCCAGGAACACTCCGCCGGACGCCAAGGACAAGGACGTCACGGTCCTGACCCAGCCCGGCACGCCACAACTGACCGCCGACCAGATCGTCGCCAACAGCGATTCCTATATCGAGCGCATCAAGACCGAGCTGAACCTCACGCCCGATCAGGAGAAGCACTGGTTCGGCTTCTCCAGCGCCATGCACTACCTCGGGCACAATGGCGCGGAGCGCCTGAATCTGCGCATTGCGCGGGCCAAGCGCGATCCGCCCGATGACATCATCGAGCAGATGCGCAACGAGTCGCAGTTCCTGATCGATCGCGCCGCCGATCAGCGCAATGTCGCCGATGCCGCCGAACCGTTGTTCTCGAGCCTCGACGACAAGCAGAAGGAGGTGTTCATCCAGGAGATGGTCCGCCTCAGCCACGAGCGCGGCCTGGATTGATCGAACTTGAATCGGATTTGCGTGCGTAGGGCAATTTGGCAGGCCACGAATTCGTGAATCCTTTTCGCAAATCGGGTATGGTTAGCTTCGCAAAGAGGCTTGCGGGGTTGATATGGCGGACGGACTCTCCGTTTTCCTGGTCGAAGACGAGGCGTTGATCCGAATGATGATCGCCGACATGGTGGAGGAGCTTGGCCACCATGTCGTCGCGGAAGCGGACAATGTGCGCGATGCGAGCGCCTTTGCGATGACGGCGCAGTACGACTTCGCCATCCTCGACATCAATCTGATGGGCGTCTACGTCGACCCCGTCGCCGACCTGATCGAGCGGCGCGGCAAGCCATTCCTGTTCGCGACCGGCTACGGGCCGGAGTTGCTGCCGTCCTTGCTCCGGCGCCGGCCGATCCTGCGCAAGCCGATTGCGCTCGACCAGCTCAAGACCATGATCGACTCGCTGTTTCCGGACGCGGTCGCCAAGGCGCCGCACTGAAGGGCGCCACGCTGACGGTGTCAGCGATAAGCCGCCGTGAACGAAGATGGCCGCCCGAGAGGGCGGCCATTCGGTGACGGAAGATCCGTCGATATTTCACATCAGGCCGATGCTGAGATCGATGCCATGCGCCATCAGGCTGAACGAGGCGACAAGGCCCATGCAGCAGAAGATGATAATGGCTTTGAGAGAAAAATCGTTCGACCGGGTCTGGACGGCAGCCGGCATTTCGGCGAGCGAAATCATGCTCATGTTCATTCCCCCCTGTGTATTGATCCTGAATTGGATCAGGTGAGGGAACTCTTAGAGCAAAAAGTTTGATGCGGGATTGCCAGGGATCCTTAACGGAATCGCAATCGATCGCGGACTCCTCGCGGCGTGACAGCAGGTCCTGCAAGCCTTAGTTGCGGCCGGCCCTCAGTACCGTCGCAATGGTGTGGGCCGTCATCGCGGCGCGGTCGGAGGCGCGCTGGGCGGCCAGCCGGTCCCGGGCCTTTTCCTCGATCAACAGCTCGATCAGCGCCATGCGCTTGTCGTCATCGTCCGCTTCGGTCAACAGCCGATGATAGCGGTGATAGTCGAAGCCAACATCCTGCTTACGCATGTCACGCCCCCGTACCTACGCTACACACGCGCGAATTGTTTCCCATCGGAAACAAACGGGCAAGTGCAATTCTGCATGGGGCCACGCCTGCGCCGCAATCAGCTGTGAATTCGCGGACCCGCCGATGCGAAGGCGGGTGCGCCTCACCCTGCAGTGTGGTCGGCGAACATCTTCAGGCCGACGAAGCTCGCGTCGGGCTTGGTGACGAGGCGCGTCGGGATGTTGCGCAGATAGTCCTGGAAGCGCCCCTTGGCCTCGAAGCGGGCGCGAAACGCGGAGGCCGCGAGGAATTCCGGAAAGCGCGGCACGATTCCGCCGGCAATGTAGACGCCGCCCCTGGCACCGAAGGTCACCGCGAGATTGCCGGCCACGGAGCCGAGGATGGCGCAAAACATCTCCAGGGTCGCGCGGCTGAGCTCGCAAGTTCCTTCCAGCGCCGCCTTGGTGATACCGGCGGCGTCGCGTTGCGGCACCTGGGCTTCATCGACCTCGGCCATCGCCTCATAGAGGGATTGCAGTCCGGAGCCGGAGAGGGCGCCGCGCTCGATGGAGACATGGCCGAAGCGCCGGCGCATCGCGGCGATCACCCGCTCCTCGCGCTCATTCTCCGCCGGCAGGGTGGCGTGACCGGCCTCTGTGACGACGGCGAGCCGGGAGCCGTGGCGCTCGACCAGGCAGGAGACGCCAAAACCGGTCCCGGGCCCGACCACCAGCAGCGGCTCCCCGGACATGCCGTCCTGTCCGCCGAGCGGAATCAGGTCGGCCGGCTGCAAGGCCGGCAGCGACCAGGCCATCACCTCGAAATCATTGAGCACGTGGACACTGTCGAAGCCGAGCGCCGGCTGGAGCTCGTTACCGTCGATGACCCAGGGGCTGTTGGTCATGACACAGCGGTTATTGGTGACGGGACCGGCGACGGCCAGGACGGCCCTGACCGGCTTCTCGCTGTCGGCGCGCCGAAGCACGTCGGCGATGGCCTCGCGCACGGTGGGATGATCGGCGACCTTCACATAGTCGATCGCACCGATCTGCTCGCCATTGCTCAGGGCGAAGCGCGCATTGGTACCGCCGATATCGGCGAGAAGAATGTTTCCTGTCTTGCCGATACTCATGACCATTTGGCTGCCGGGCCTTGCGGGCCGCGGGAACCCTTCTCCTCCACTCCTTCGCCCCGATCCCCATGTCGCGGGCACCGGAGAATCCGTCCTTGGGTGCGGCTAGTCAACACGTACGGCCCCAAAGCGTTGCATCCAGGGAAGATCGGCCCGCCATTCGCGCGACATCGGCGCAAGGTGCCGGTGGTTGCGAAGCAAGCCGGGAAGATCGACACTGGCGAGAACGGCCGGCGTCCGTTGCGCCGGGGCGGATGACATGGGACCCGCAATGAAGATATCCGACCGCGACGTGCTGCTGGTGATCGACGTGCAGAACGATTTTTGCACGGGCGGGGCGCTTGCCGTTCCCGGTGGCGAGAAGGTGGTCCCCGCCATCAACCGGATCGCCCAAAAATTCGCCAATGTGGTGCTGACGCAGGACTGGCATCCCGGCGACCACGTCTCCTTCGCGCCGAATCATGCCGGCCGCCAGCCGTTCCAGACCATCGAGCTCGACTACGGCACCCAGGTGCTCTGGCCGACGCATTGCGTCCAGGGCACGGCCGGCGCCGAATTCCACCGCGATCTCGACGTCAGGCGCGCAAGCCTGGTGGTGCGCAAGGGCTTTCGCCGCGGGATCGATTCTTACTCAGCGCTGTTTGAAAACGACAAGAGGACGCCGACCGGCCTGCTCGGCTATTTGCGCGAACGCGAGCTGAAGACCATCTTCGTCGTTGGCCTCGCGCTCGATTTTTGCGTCCGCTTTTCCGCGGAGGATGCGCGCAAGGCGGGCTTCGAGGTTGCCGTGATCGAGGACGCCTGCCGCGGCATCGATCTCGACGGCTCGGTCGCTGCGACCCATCACAGCTTTCGGCAACTCGGCATTTCGGTCGTCGGCCTGGAGGCGTTCCTGTGAGGAAGACCCGATAATGGCGGTGGAGAAGAGCAGCCAGCAGCCCGGCGGAACGGGCCGCGATCCCGACGATCCGATGTTGTGGCCGTTTGCGGCGGCACGGCTCGCGATGGACGCCTGCCTCTGGTGGCTGGAGCGCAGGCCGGTGGAGCAGGCCGAGGACGAGCTCCCCTGGACCACGCCAGCCACCGTGGCGCTGGAGCTTGCCACCATGCGCCTGCGCGATTGCTCGCGGACGCGATCCGGCCAGCCGGCGCTGGTCTGCGCGCCCTATGCGCTGCATCGGGCGCTGATCGCCGATTTTGCGCCCGGCCACAGCGTGGTGCAGTCGCTGCAAGATGGCGGCATCGATCGGATCTATCTCACCGACTGGCGCTCGGCCTCGCCGGACATGCGCTATCTCTCGATCGACAGCTATCTGTCCGATCTCAATGTCGCCGTCGACGAAATCGGCGCACCGGTCGATCTGGTCGGCCTGTGCCAGGGCGGCTGGCTGTCGTTGCTCTATGCGGCGCGCTATCCGGCCAAGGTGCGGCGGCTCGTCCTGGTCGGCGCGCCGGTCGATCTCTCGGTCGAGTCGAGGCTCGCGCAACTCGCCCGCAACGCGCCCGAGATGGTCTACGACCAGCTCGTTGCGCGCGGCGGCGGCAACGTCAGTGGCGAAGAGATGCTGCATGTCTGGTCGAAAGCGCCTGACCACAACGACATCGCGGCGGCGTTGCAGAGAGATCTCTCGGACGAGGAGGGGACGGCCCTGCTCGAACGCTTCGATCGCTGGAACACCGAGACGCTCAACCTGCCGGGCGCCTACTATCTCCAGATCGTCAACTGGATCTTTCGGGAGAACCGCATCGCCGCAGGCAATTTCACAGCGCTCGGCCGCGCCATTGAGCTGAAGGACATCAAGGCGCCGCTGTTTCTGCTGGCCGGGCTCGACGACGATGTCGTTCCGGCCGTGCAGGCGCTTGCGACGGCCAGCCTCATCGGCACGCAGCCGGCTTTCGTCGCTGCGGCGTCCGAGCCCAGCACCCATCTCGGCCTGTTCATGGGCGCGCGGACTCACGCCCATGCCTGGCCCCGGATCGCTGAATGGCTGCGGGACGACCTTTCCAGCGTGCTGGCACGAAGCGCCTGACGCTGCCGAACAGGCCGGCGAAGCTGCAAATCCGTTATGCATGATGGCGGATGGCCTGCACGGGCCCCGGTCGATGGGCTAGATAAGAGTCCGGAGCCGGCTCCAGTCGGCTTGCGACAAGATTAAAGATTTAAGGGTTCTTTGCGCGATGAGCTTCCACTCGATCTACGCCCACGGATTTGCGCGCGTGGCGGCCTGCGTCACCACCTCTCATGTGGCCGATCCCACGGCCAATGCGAAGGCGATCCTGACAGCTGCGGGGGCCTGCCATGACCAGTCGGTGGCGGTTGCCGTGTTTCCTGAGCTGTGCCTGTCCGGCTATGCGATCGAAGATCTGGTGAAGCAGGACCCGCTGCTTGACGCGGTCGACCGCGGCCTCGTCGCGATCGCCGAAGCCTCCTCCGCGCTCATGACCGTCCTGATCGTCGGTGCGCCGCTGCGCTTCGGTCATCGCATCTACAATTGTGCCGTCGTCATTCATCGCGGCAACGTGCTTGGCGTCGTGCCCAAGAGCTATTTGCCGACCTATCGCGAATTCTACGAGGGGCGGCATTTCGCCTCCGGCACCGGCATCGCCGGTGAGGCCATCGCGGTCGGCACGTTTCGCGTCCCGTTCGGGACCGACCTGCTGTTTGCGGCCGACGACGTTCCGGGCCTGACCATCGGCGTCGAGATTTGCGAGGACATGTGGATCCCGGTGACGCCGGCGTCAGAACTCGCGCTTGCTGGTGCCACGGTGCTGATCAATCTCTCGGGCAGCCCGATCACGATCGGCCGGGCGCGCTCGCGCGCCTTGCTGTGCCAGTCGACCTCGGCGCGCTGCCTTGCGGCCTATGTGTATTCCGCCGCCGGAGCAGGGGAATCCACCACCGATCTTGCCTGGGACGGCCAGACGTCGATCTACGAGAATGGCGCGCTGCTCGCCGAGGGCGAGCGGTTCCGCCAGGGCGGCCAGATCACCACCGCGGACGTCGATCTCGACCTGCTCAGGCAGGAGCGCGCCCTGATGGGCACGTTCGACGACAATCGCCGGCAGCGCGAGGGCAGCTTCCGCAAGGTCAGCTTCGCCCTGAAGCCGCCGGCCGCCGACATCGGTTTCCTTCGCAAGATCGAGCGCTTTCCATTCGTGCCGAGCGACGAAAGCCTGCTCGAGCAGGATTGCTACGAGGCCTATAACATCCAGGTCGCCGGCCTCGTGCAGCGCATGCGCGCCACGGGCACCAGGCGCGTCGTCATCGGCGTCTCGGGCGGCCTCGACTCCACCCATGCGCTGATCGTCGCCGCCAAGGCCGTCGACCTGCTCGGTCTGCCGCGCGAAAACATTCTTGCCTATACCATGCCCGGCTTTGCCACCGGCAGCGAGAGCAAGACCAATGCACTGGCACTGATGAAAGCGCTCAAGACGACTTGGCAGGAGCTCGACATCCGCCCCACGGCGACGCAGATGCTGAAAGACATCGGTCATCCCTTCGGTACGGGCGAGAAGGTCTACGACGTCACTTTCGAGAACGTTCAGGCAGGCCTGCGCACCGACTATCTGTTCCGGCTCGCCAATCATCATGGCGGCATCGTCATCGGCACCGGTGATCTCTCCGAGCTCGCACTCGGCTGGTGCACCTATGGCGTCGGCGACCAGATGGCGCACTACAATGTCAACGCCGGCGTGCCGAAGACGCTGATCCAGCATCTGATCCGCTGGGTGATCGCCTCGAAGCAGTTCAGCGGCGACGTGAACGGGACGTTGGCCTCGATCCTGTCGGCCGAGATCTCGCCGGAGCTGGTTCCGGTCAAGCCGGGCGAGAAGCCGCAGAGCACCGAAGCCTCCGTCGGGCCCTATGAGCTGCAGGATTTCAACCTGTTCTACACGCTGCGCTTCGGCCTGCGGCCGTCCAAGATCGCCTTCATGGCGTTGCACGCCTGGAAGGACGTCGCCAAGGGCGAGTGGCCGCCGGCGTTCCCGAGCGACAAGCGCAGGGCCTACGATCTTGCCGAGATCCGCCGCTGGTTAGAGGTCTTCCTGCGTCGCTTCTTCGCGTTCAGCCAGTTCAAGCGCTCGGCGATGCCGAACGGACCAAAGGTCTCGGCCGGCGGTTCGCTGTCGCCGCGTGGCGATTGGCGTGCGCCCTCGGATTCCAGCGCGGCGGCGTGGCTGGAAGATCTCGAGCGTCACGTGCCGAAGTGATCGATGTGCGCGTTTCCGATGGTGGGGAGATGATCTGATGTCCGGCGGGGGCGGATCAGAAGCGGGTGACGAAACCAGGGTCGTCAACGGCCTCTACATCTTCGACATCGAAATGCGCGATGGAAAGCGCGGGCAGGCGAGGGGCGTGGTCGTGCTCTGCGACGGACGCATCATGGGCGGAGACAGCTATTTCTATTACACCGGCCGCTACACGTTCCGGAACGGCAAGTGGCGCGGCGACATGATCGTCAATCAGCATACCGAAGCCGTCGGCCGGACGCTTGCGTTCGGAGGCAGGGAAGTTACTTGCGGCTTCTCGGGTGACTATTCCGCCGGCGGTGCCGTGGTCGAAGGCATGGCGCTGGTTGGCAAGACCAGCGTGACCTTCACGGCGCGGCTGACGCTCATGGACGCGATGTAAGCGCGACCTGATCTGCTCTCCTTGGTGGAATAGCGACGTTCCTGCTCAGGAACATTCGGACCGACAGGACGTTCGCGTCTGTTGTTGCGAATTGTCGAGGAGAGGGACCATGCGTAAGCACTTGATGTTATCGACCGCCGCCTTTGGACTTATGCTCGCATCCGGCGTCGCCTATGCCCAGGCACCCGGTGAACGCAAAGACGAGCCGAGGCGGACTGAGGAACCAGCGAAGGGCGCAGCGTCCCAACACGGTGGAGCAGCCCAAGAGCGCGCCCCGGAACGCGTTCAAGAGCGCGCGCAGGGCGCCCAGGAGCGGCTGCAGGGTGCAGGCCGCGAGGAGAAAGGCGGCGCGGTCAAGCACGAGGCCAACGAGGACAAACGCCAGCCCGCCACGGCTGCCGAGCGCAACTCACCGAATGCGAAGGAGCAGGCACAAGAGTCCCGCGGACCATCGAAAGACCGCGACCGGGAAGCCGACAGCGCGAAACCGGGACGCGACGCCGATAAGGGCCGCGCTGAGACGAAGCAGGACAAGTCTGCGCCGCAGAAATCAACGGCAGAGTCCGAGAAGTCAAAGAGCGGTCCCACCGGCCAGCAGAACGAGCGCGCGGGAGCGGCAGCCAACCAGGGCGAGCATAATCAGAGCCAGCCTCCGCGCAACGCGGCAGAGCAGCAGCCTGCGCAACAGAGCAACCGGCCTGCCACTGCAACCGACACCAGCCGGACGCCGCCGACCAACAGCGCACAGGGCGCGCCGTCTCAAACCGGAACCCAGACCAATCAAGCCAATCAAACAACGCAGACCAACACGCAAGTCAGCCAGCAGACCCGCGTGAACTCCGAGAAGCAGGTACAAATCTCGGAAAGATTCAGCCGCGAGCGCCTGGCGCAACCGGAGCATAACTTGAACATTTCGATCCGGGTCGGCGAGACGATCCCCTCGCGCGTGCATCTCTACCGGCTGCCGCCCGAGATCGTTTCGATCGAGCCCGAATATCGGGACTACGAGTATTTCGCGACGGATGATGACGTCGTCATCGTCGAGCCGCGAACGCATCGCATCGTCAGCCAGGTGCCCCGCGACCCGTCTCGGGCGCGCGCGCAAATGGGCGGCGGTTCTTCATCGAGCATGGCGGCCGCCGGCGGCAGCAGCAATGTGAATTGCCGGATCATGCGGCGCGACGCCTCCGGCAACGTCGCCGAAGCCGAGCCGTCGACCGTCGGGTCAACCGCACGTACGGACTCCTTGAGCGTGACGGTTCAGATGCCGGACGGCAGCGCGTCCGCGCCGATCGCGCTTGGGGCGGCCACTGGCGATATCGTGGTCGCGACGCAAGGGCAGGGCGACTGCACGGTGACGATCGAGCCGCAAACGCGCTGAGGGCCTGGGTTGGCAAGACAGCACCAAAACGACTTCGCGCCGCGCGGCTCATACAGCCGGCGGCGCGAAGTTGCATTCGATTTAGAAAGTTCCGAGGTCCGGAGTGCCTAGGAGTCCGGACCTCGTCACCTTGCCCCAGCCTTCAATCCCCCGCCCCATGTGGTCCCCCAACCCCGTGGTGCGCGATCAGAGGGTGATGCCCGTGGAAGTGGCCGCCGATCGATGTCCCGCGATGTACGCGAGATGTGGCTAGGATTCCATTCCGGGTCACTACGGACCCAAACACACTTGATCCGCGCGCGGATGCGTGCGTCTGCCCGTGCTTCGCTTCTGCCCCGAGATCGATGCAGGCGCGCGACAGGATGTCCACATCTCACCAGTGCTACGCAACCTGCATTTCACGGCCCTGTCATTGAACTGGTCTAGCGCTGCTCCCCGTCATCGCTGACGATCAAGGGAGCAAGCCATGTCGAAGCCGGTGTTGGGCGCCGCACTGTCCATCAAATCGATCCCCGCTCACCGCGATTGGCTTCTCGAACGGCAGCGCGATCTCGAAATTCAGGACTTCTTCCGCGCCGATCTGCTCGATGGCGACTGGCGAAGTGCGGCCACCGACATCAAGCAGATGCTGGCTGGCCATACCGGGCGCCTCGGCATTCACGGCCCGTTCTGGGGCTTCAAGATCGACAGCCATGATCCGATGATCCGCCAGGCGGTGATCAAGCGGCTGCTTCAGGGCCTCGATGCCGCGGAATTCCTCGGCGCGACTCAGATGGTGGTGCATTCGCCGTTCACGACCTGGGACCACAACAATCTCGATCTCTATCCGGACAACCGCGCCAATATCGTCGAGCGCGTCAAGGCGACGCTCGCCGAGGTGATCGCGCGCGCCGAAACCATCGGCTGCGAGATCGTCATCGAGAACATCGAAGACAAGGATCCGCGCGATCGCGTGCGTCTCGCCAAGGCGCTCGAGAGCAGCAAGGTCCGCGTCTCGCTCGACACCGGCCACGCCAATTACGCCCATATCTCCACCGGTGCGCCGCCGGTTGACTATTACGTCGAAACCGCCGGCGACATGCTGACGCATGTGCACCTCCAGGACACCGATGGTTTCGCCGATCGGCACTGGGCGCCGGGCGAGGGCAACATCCCCTGGGTTGCCGTGTTCCGCGCCCTTGGCCGGCTGAATTCCAATCCGCGGCTGATCCTCGAGCTGCGCAATCACGACGACGTCCGCGCGGGCGCCGCCCATCTCACCGCGCTCGGTCTCGCCGAATAAACGACATCACAGAGGGCAGGGGTCATCGCCATGAGCAAGCTCACACGTCGCGCCATCTTGAAATCAGGCGGCGCTGCCGCCGGCACGCTGCTGCTGCCGCGTTTCGCCATCGGACAGACCGACAACCGTCCGTCGGTGACGATCGCCGTGCAGAAGGTGACGAACGCCAACGTGCTCGACGTGCTGCGCGAGCAGTCCAATGTCGGCGAGCGTGTGTTCTTCTCCTCGATCTGGGAAGGCCTGATCTCCAAGAACTGGCGCGGCAGCCTCGAGGCCGTGCCGGGCCTTGCCACCGAGTGGCGGCGCATCGACGACCAGACCGTGGAAGTGAAGCTGCGCCAGGGCGTCAAATTCCACAATGGCGACGAGCTCACGGCCGAAGACGTCGTCTTCACCTTCAGCCGCGAGCGCATGTTCGGCGAGACCGAGGCCAAGAGCCGCTCGACCATCCAGGCTTTCGAGAAGATCCCGACGCCGCGTCCTGGCAAGGAGCTGCCGCCGGATGTGCCCGCCGTCGCCCGCCGCATCTGGCCGGATTTGGTACGTGTCGACGCCGTCGACAAATATACGGTGCGCTTCTACAACGCGACGCCCGACGTCACCATTGAGGGCCGGCTGTCGCGCTATGGCTCCGACATCGCCAACCGCCGCGCTTGGGACGAAGCCGCGAGCTATCTCGACTGGGCGCGCAAGCCGATCACCACCGGCCCGTACAAGGTCGTCGAGCTCAAGCCCGACGTGTCGCTGACGCTGGAAGCTCACGACGAATATTGGGGAGGCCGTCCGCCGCTCAAGCGCATCCGCTTCCTCGAAGTCCCCGAGGTCGCAAGCCGCATCAACGGACTGCTCTCGGGCGAATACCAGTTCGCCTGCGACATCCCGCCGGACCAGATCGCGGGCATCGAGAAGAATGCCGCGTTCGAAGTGCAGGGCGGCACCATCCTCAATCACCGCCTGACGGTGTTCGACAAGAACCATGCACAGCTCGCCAATCCGCTGGTGCGGCGCGCCTTCACCCATGCTATTGACCGCCAGGCCATCGTCGACAGTTTGTGGGCCGGCCGTACCCGCGTGCCGAAGGGCCTGCAGTGGGAATTTTACGGCGACATGTTCAACGCCGACTGGGGCGTGCCGGCCTACGATCCGAAGCTCGCGCAGGAGCTGTTGAAGCAGGCCAACTACAAGGGCGATCCGATCCCGTATCGCCTGCTCAACAACTACTACACCAACCAGGTCGCGACCGCGCAGGTGCTGGTCGAGATGTGGAAGTCGGTCGGCCTCAACGTTGAGATCGAGACCAAGGAAAACTGGTCGCAGATCATGGAGCGCGCGCCGTCCCGCGCCGTGCGCGATTGGTCGAATTCGGCCGCCTTCAACGATCCCGTGTCCTCGCTGGTCGCCCAGCACGGCCCGAACGGCCAGCAGCAGCAGATCGGCGAATGGACCAATGCCGAGCTGAACAAGCTCTCGGAATTTTTGGAGACCTCGACCGACCGCGCCGCCCGCAAGAAGGCGTTCCACCGCATGCTGGAGATCGCTGAGCGCGAGGACCCTGCTTACACGGTGCTGCACCAGAACGCGACCTTCACAGCCAAGCCGAAGTCGATCAAGTGGAAGGCATCGCCGGCGTTCGCGATGGATTTCCGCGCCGGCAATTTCGAGGCTTGAGGCGTGGCGCCGCTGGTCAACATTGAGGGCCTCCGCGTCGCCTTTGGCGGCGTGCCGGTCCTGCGCGGCGTTGATCTCACTCTTGGCAAGGGCGAGGCCTTGGGCCTCGTCGGCGAGTCGGGCTCGGGCAAGTCGGTGACCTGGCTCGCCGCGCTCGGCCTGCTTCCGCGGCATGCGAAGGTTTCGGGCTCGGTCAGCCTTGACGGGCGCGAGATCCTCGGCGCGCCGGCCTCCGTGCTCGACCAGATCAGGGGCGGGCGGGTCGCCATGATCTTCCAGGATCCGGCGAGCGCGCTTAATCCGGTGCTGACCATCCGCAAGCAGCTCTGCGAGGCGCTCGCCCTGCATCGCGATCTCTCGGGCGAGACGATGAAGGCAGAGGCACTGCGCCTGCTCAATCTCGTCGGCATTCCCGATGCGGCGCGGCGGCTCGCCGCCTATCCGCATGAATTCTCCGGCGGTCAGGTCCAGCGCATCATGATCGCGATGGCGCTCGCCGGAAATCCCGATCTGCTGATCGCGGACGAGCCGACGACTGCGCTGGACGCCACCATCCAGGCGCAGATTTTGGAGCTGCTCTCCACCGTTCGCCGCGAGATGGGCATGGCAATGGTCCTGATCAGCCACGATCTCGGCGTCGTCGCCGAGAATTGCGACCGCGTCGCGGTGATGTATGCCGGCCGTATCGTCGAGCAGGCCCCCGCCAACCAGCTGTTCGCCGATCCCGTGCACCCCTATGCGCAAGGCCTGATCGGCGCGCTGCCGCCGCTCGACGGACCGCGCCGCCGTCTCACCGCCATTCCCGGCACCGTGCCCGATCCCGCGCACATGCCTCGCGGCTGCGCATTCGCGCCGCGCTGTGTGTTCGCGGCTGAACCGTGTGGTCTTGCGGCGCCAAGCCTGGCGCCCATTGCGGACGATCGCGCCGTTGCCTGCATCCGCGCCGAAGCCTCGCGCCGCGCGCTGCTCGGGATCGCCGCCGAATGAGTGCGCTGCTCGTCGAGGTGTCCTCGATCTCGCGCAGCTATTCCATGCGCTCCGGAATGTTCGGCCGCAGCACGGCTGTACATGCGGTCGACGGCGTGTCGCTGACGATCCCCAAGGGGGAGACGCTGGGCCTCGTTGGCGAATCCGGCTCGGGCAAGTCGACGACGGGGCGCATCGTGCTCGGCCTCGAGCCGCCCGATCGCGGCGAGGTGCGGTTCGATGGCAAGCCGATGGCCATGCTGGGGACGCCGGCGTGGCGTGCGCAGCGCGCGCGCATGCAGATGATCTTCCAAGACCCGCTGGGCGCATTGGACCGACGTTTGCCGGTGGCGACCCAGATCCGCGAGCCGCTCGACATTCACGGTCTCGGTGCGTCGGCCGAGCGCGAGGACCGGGTGCGCGAGTTGCTGCGCGCCGTCGAACTGACGCCGGCGCATGGCGGGCGTTATCCGGGCGCGCTCTCCGGAGGCCAGCGTCAGCGCATCGTGCTGGCGCGCGCGCTCGCGACAAAACCCGATTTCCTCGTCTGCGACGAGCCGGTCAGCGCGCTTGACGTCTCGATCCAGGCGCAGGTGGTGAATTTGCTGTGCGATCTCCAGGCGCAGCTTGGGCTCACGCTGCTGTTCATCAGCCACGATCTTCGCGTCGTCAGGCAGATCAGCAACGTCGTCGCCGTGATGTATCTCGGCCGCATCGTCGAGGTCGGCAGTGCCGACGATCTCTTTGCGCGCCCCGAGCATCCCTACACGCAGGCGCTGGTGTCGGCCTCGCCGGCGCCCGGCCGCCGTAGTGCGGGCCGAATCGTGCTCGCGGGCGATCCGCCGAACCCGGCGGCGCGGCCGCAAGGCTGCGCCTTCCATCCGCGTTGCCCGCGCGCCATCGCGCGCTGCGCGAGCGAGGTGCCGGTCTTGTCCAGCGTGGGCGGTGGCCGGCAGGTCGCCTGCCATCTCGTGACGGGGCCGCGGGCCGAGACCCGGGACGCGGCATGATGGGACGCTATTTCGCCATTCGCATTGGACGCGCGGCACTGACGATCGTGCTCGTCGTCACCTTCGCTTTCGTCGTGCTGCGTTTGTCGGGCGATCCCGCGCTGATGATTTTGGGACCGGAGGCGCCGCCGGAAGTCCTCGCCGCCTTCCGCAAGGCCTGGGGCCTCGATGATCCCATCTGGTTCCAATATCTCGATTACTTCGGCGCCATCGTCAAGGGCGAGCTGGGCCGCTCCATGCGCGATGGTCGGCCCGCGATTGACCTCGTGCTGGAGCGGATTCCGGCGACGCTGGCGCTGACTTTGCCGGCCTTTGTGTTCAAGGTCGCGCTCGGCATTCCCGCCGGCATCTACGCGGCCCTTCATCGCGGCTCGGCGATCGATCGCGCCGTGATGATGACGGCGGTCGCCGGCTTCACCGTGCCGAGCTTTGTGCTCGCGCTGCTGCTGGTGCTGGTCTTCGCCGTGCAACTCGGCTGGCTGCCATCGGGCGGGCAGGACAGCTGGCGTCATGCGATCCTGCCGATCGCGACGCTCAGCCTCGGCGGCGCCGCGGTGCTGGCGCGCTTTACGCGCAGCGCCATGCTGGAGGTGCTCGGCCAGCCCTATATCCGCACCGCCTCCTCCAAGGGCGTGCCGTGGCGTAAGGTGGTGACGTCGCATGCACTGCCGAACGCGGCGATCCCGACCGTCACGATTCTGGGCTTCATGGTGGGCACGCTGATAGCGGGCGCGGTCGTGGTCGAGAGCGTGTTCTCGTGGCCAGGGGTCGGGCGCCTGCTCGTCGTCGCGGTTGCCAACCGCGACCTCGCCGTCGTGCAATGCATCCTGTTGCTGGTGGCGCTGACCATGGTCAGTTCGAACCTGATCGTCGACTTCCTCTACGGCTTCCTCGATCCGCGTCTCCGGGCCAAGGGAGCGCATGCATGACCGACGCGACGTTGAAGGAATCGGCTGTCCGCCGCCGTATCAGCCTGCCGGCAATTCCGGTCTCGGTTGCGCTCGCGGTCAGCTGGATCGTCGCGATGCTGGTGATCGCAGCCTTCGCCGAGAAGATCGCGCCGTACGGCTTCACCCAGCTCGACCTGCGCAACCGCCTCGCGGCACCCGGCAACGTCGCGCACTGGCTCGGCACCGACGAACTCGGCCGCGACGTGCTGTCGCGGCTGCTCGTTTCGATCCGCATCTCGCTGCTGATCGCGTTCGGCGCGACGGCGATCTCAGCGGTGGTCGGCACCACGCTCGGCTTCCTCGCCGCGCATTTCCGAGGGAGCATCGAGCAGCTCGTGCTGATGCTGACCGATTTCCAGGCCAGCATGCCGTTCCTGATCATGGCGCTCGCGGTGCTCGCCTTTTTCGGCAATTCGCTGCCGCTGCTGATCGGCCTGATGGGGCTGTTCGGCTGGGAGCGCTATGCCCGTATCGCCCGAGGCCTTGCCATCTCCGCCAATGCGCAAGGCTACGCGGCCGCGGTCCGCCAGTTAGGGGCACGGCCTTCGCGGATTTACCTGCGGCACATCCTGCCCAATATCGCTTCCACCCTGATCGTCTCGACCACGCTGGTTTTCCCCGAGGTGATCCTGATGGAGTCAGGCCTGTCCTTCCTCGGCCTCGGCGTGCAGCCGCCGATGACCAGCCTCGGCAACATGGTCGGCTATGGCCGGGAGTACCTGACCCGGGCACCCTGGATCATGCTGGCGCCGGCGACCACCATCGTCGTCACCACGCTGGCAGTGTCCGTGATCGGCGACTGGCTGCGCGACCGATTGGATCCGACCCTGCAATAGGCCGCGCCGGCAGCAGGGGAGGCCTGCACGAGGCCAATCCGGGCGGTTTCAGGGCAAGTTCCCGTTGCGCGCGCCCATCTCGTGCGCTATCCGGCCGGAAAGGCCTGAGGCGGCTCCTATTTTCCCGCCCGCCGGGCCGGCCAACCCGAGGACGGAAATCGCCATGCCAGCCTATCGCTCCCGCACCACCACCCACGGCCGCAACATGGCGGGCGCCCGCGGCCTCTGGCGCGCGACGGGTATGAAGGACGGCGATTTCGGCAAGCCGATCATCGCGGTCGTCAACTCCTTCACCCAGTTCGTGCCCGGCCACGTCCATCTGAAGGACCTCGGCCAACTCGTCGCCCGCGAGATCGAGCAGGCCGGCGGCGTCGCCAAGGAGTTCAACACCATCGCGGTCGATGACGGCATTGCCATGGGCCATGACGGCATGCTCTACAGCCTGCCGTCGCGCGAGCTGATCGCCGACAGCGTCGAGTACATGGCCAATGCGCACTGCGCCGACGGTCTCGTCTGCATCTCCAATTGCGACAAGATCACGCCCGGCATGCTGATGGCCGCGCTGCGGCTCAACATCCCCGCGGTGTTCGTCTCGGGCGGCCCGATGGAAGCCGGCAAGGTCAAGCTGCAGGGCAAGACCAAGGCCGTCGACCTGATCGACGCCATGGTGGCCGCGGCCGACTCCAAGGTCAGCGACGACGACGTCAAGGTGATCGAGCGCTCGGCGTGCCCGACTTGCGGCTCCTGCTCGGGCATGTTCACCGCCAACTCCATGAACTGCCTGACCGAGGCGCTCGGCCTCGCGCTGCCCGGCAACGGTACCGTGGTCGCCACCCATGCCGACCGCAAGCGCCTGTTCGTCGAGGCCGGCCACACCATCGTCGATCTCGTCCGCCGCTATTACGAGCAGGACGATGCCTCCGTGCTGCCGCGCAACGTCGCGAACTTCAAGGCGTTCGAGAATGCGATGACGCTCGACATCGCCATGGGTGGCTCGACCAACACCGTGCTGCATCTGCTTGCCGCGGCCCATGAGGGCGAGGTCAAGTTCACGATGCAGGACATCGACCGCCTGTCGCGCCGTGTGCCCGTGCTCTGCAAGGTCGCGCCGTCAGTCGCCGACGTACATGTCGAGGACGTGCATCGCGCCGGCGGCATTTTGGGCATTCTGGGCGAGCTCGATCGTGCCGGCCTGATCGATACCTCCGTCTCGACCGTGCACGCGCCGACCATGAGCGAGGCGCTGGAGCGCTGGGACATCAAACGCTCCAAGAGCGAGGCGGTGCGCACATTCTATCGCGCCTCGCCCGGCGGCATTCCGACCCAGGTCGCCTTCAGCCAGGAGCGCCGCTACGACGAGCTCGATGCCGATCGCGAGAAGGGCGTCGTGCGCGATCTCGCGCACGCCTTCAGCAAGGACGGCGGACTTGCCGTGCTCTACGGCAACCTCGCGCAGGACGGTTGCATCGTGAAGACCGCCGGCGTCGACGCCTCGATCCTGAAATTCTCCGGCCCCGCGCGCGTGTTCGAAAGCCAGGACGCCGCCGTCGACGGCATTCTCGGCGGCAAGGTCGTCGCCGGCGAGATCGTGGTCATCATCTATGAAGGTCCGCGCGGCGGCCCCGGCATGCAGGAGATGCTGTATCCGACCAGCTATCTGAAATCGATGGGCCTCGGCAAAGCCTGCGCGCTCGTCACTGACGGACGCTTCTCCGGCGGTTCCTCGGGTCTCTCGATCGGCCATCTGTCGCCGGAAGCGGCAGAAGGCGGCAACATCGGTCTCGTGCGCACCGGCGACCGCATCGCCATCGACATTCCCAACCGCAGCATTAACCTCGAGATCTCCGACGAGGAGCTTGCGAGCCGTCGCGCCGCGGAGGAGGCGAAAGGCGATGCCGCCTGGCAGCCCGCCGCGCGCAAGCGCAACGTCTCGACCGCACTGCAGGCCTATGCCGCGCTCACCACCAGCGCCGCGCGCGGCGCAGTGCGCGAGGTGAAGCGTCGCTCGAACTGAGCGCTGCGGCGTTCGCGCCCAGCGCGCATGGTCAACAAGTTCTGAACGGCCGGCGAAAGCCGGCCGTTCGCATTAAGGATGCCCCGACGAACTTCGGCAGACATGAATTTTGCGGCGTATACTGCGCGCGACCTTCGCAAATCCATTTCGGGCAACTGGGGCACCACAATAATGTCTCGTACTCTTGCTGTCGTTTTCTCAACAGTCGTCGCCGCGATTTCGATGACTGGCGCGGCTTCTGCCGGCTGCTACAATTGCTACGCACCGCCGCAGCCGTGCACGACCTGCTATCAGCAGCAATACGTCGCGCCGCAATACCGCACCGTCGATGAGACCGTGATGGTTTCGCCGGGCGCAACCGTCGCGCATCGCACGCCCGCGCAGTATCGCACCGTGATGGTGCCGCAGACCGTGATGGTGGCGCCCCCGAGCGTCCAGTACGAGCGCATCCCGCCGCAATACGCCACGCGCCAGCGCGTCGAGATGGTCTCGCCGGGCTATTCCTATTACGCGCCGGTGCAGATGGGCTGCGCGTCCTGCGGCTACTGAGCCGACGCAACAAAAGACCAGCGCAACAAACAGGCTTCGCGCGGTGCCCCAAAAGGGCGCCGCGTTTTCTTTTGCGGGCGAAGCCAAACGAGGCCCGGACAGGGAGGCGTCTCCCACCGGGCCTCGCGACCGGCAATGCCCTGGGCGGTGTCGCCGGTCCTGACCAAGGCTAGAGGATCAAACTGACGCGCGCCTGACAGGTCCTGTTCCTTCGAAAATGGAGCGCAGGCGGCGCGCGCTGGCCAACTTCGCGTTGCCTTGCGCCGCCGACTGCGTTAAGCGACAGCCGATCCGGGTTTGGAAGGGTGGCCGAGTGGTTTAAGGCACCGGTCTTGAAAACCGGCGTGCCCGCAAGGGTACCGTGGGTTCGAATCCCACCCCTTCCGCCAATCTATCCGACCGGGGTATGTCTGTCGGGCTTTCCCGGCAGGTGATCGGTGAATCAGACGTTCAATCCGGCCGTGCTCGACAAGCTGAAGCTCCGCATTCAGGCGTTACGCGCCAAAACCATCGCCAACGGCTGCACCGAGGACGAGGCGCTGTCGGCCGCCGCCAAGGTCGCCGAACTGCTGGATCGCCACGATTTGTCGCTCTCGGACGTCGAGCTGCGCGCGTCGCCGTGCGAACGGAGGGGCTACGAGACCCATCGCAAGAAGCGAATTCCCCTGGACGACTGCATCGGCGCGATCGCTCATTTCTGCGATTGTCGGGTCTGGCGCGAGAAGAACGCGGCCGGCGAGAGCAGCTATGTGTTCTTCGGTCTCGGCGCGGATGTCGAGGTCGCGCACTATCTGGCCGAATTGATCGACGGCGCCGTGCGCGCCGAGCTTGGCCGCTTCAAGACCTCGGTCGACTACGCCCGGTTCCGTCACCAGGAGCGGCATCTGGCCAATGCCTCCTTCGCGCTCGGGATGGTGGCATCGATCGCGGACAGGCTGGTGGCGATCAAGGCCAGTCGCGATCAGGTCAACGAAGGCACGGGGCGCGGGCTGGTCGTCCTCAAGACCTCGGTGGTCGATGCAGAATTCGACAAGCTCGACCTCAAGCTCCGGACCCAGCGCAGCGGTGGCCGCATGGTGTCGATGGCGGCCTATGAAGCGGGCGGCGCCGCCGGAGCGTCGCTGGCCATCAATCCCGGCCTTGGCGAGGCACAGTCACGGACCACTCCCAAGGGAAGCTGAATGCCTCGGGGAGGGGCGCGGCTCCAGCCGGAGCTGCGAGCATGGCGGTATCAGTCGTCTATGCTGCCGGCGCTCATAAAATGCAGCGTCGCTGTAATTCGGGTGTGCTGACCCAGGCCGAAAGGCTTGGGGCGAAATATGCGCAGCTCTCACCCGAGGAGCAGGCGATCGTGACCGCCGAGATCGGGCGCATCATTGCGCAGGAGCGCGATCAATGAAGCGCCGGCGCCGATCGCACAGTCAGCGCGACCGGCAGCGGCTGATGTCGCCACCGCCGGAGGCTGAAGCAGGGTCTGCCACTTAGATGGGCCTGTGCGACCGCTTGATCTCGAATCGGATTCCCAATCCGCGGCCAGCTAATCCCTGGTCACAATCTACAATTCAAAAAAACTTCCCGTCGGCTCACAAGGTCGGCGGGTTTTCTTTCCCGCTGCGCGAGTATCACATCCTGGCACAATGAACCTTAGCACGGGCTACGCTGACCAATTGGGCGCGGGGTTTTTCGCAGCACTATGCCGCCTGTATTTCAGATATGGAGGCTATTAAATGCATTTTTTTCGCTTCGCCAAATTCATTGCCCTGTTCATGCTGATGCTCGGTCTCGCTGCGCCAGCTTATGCGCAGAACAATAAGCCGATCCGATCAGGAACCTGGTATGAGGATCAAGCTAGCTTGGTCGGCGGCAGTTCGCAAACTCTTACCCTCGCGCAATCGCCGACGGATAAGTTTCTGAACATCACTCATGTCGCCTGCCTGATCTCCGTCCCAAACGGTCCCACGATTCAGCCCGTGATAGACGTTTTTCTTACCGTTGGATCGACATCTGGCGCGAACGATTTAGGCCGCAAACAGCACTTGCTCAACACGACCAATCAGGCATTCGTCAAAGCAGTTGCCTATTACACCATCATAACCGATGCAGTTTTCTTTAAAGTGGGTCCGGGACGATATCCATCGATACGAATCTCGACAGATACGGCGCAGACACCGGTTGGGTTAACCTCAGAATGCACGATCGTCGGAAACCTGACGGACGACTAGGGCGCCGGCATGGTGGAGGCCGCATCTCGTCCGGCCAGCGATCGGCGTCGAAGGCGATGTGATGCCGGGCCAAAGTCAAATTATCGATTAGTGGTGGTTTAGATCGCGCGCGAGCTACTGCGCGTCGTGGGAGTTGAAAACACAAGATCCACCGCGTGAAGCCTCACGGGTGGCGGTCAGGTCGGGCCGTGTCCTGCGGGGCAGGGGCATCTGTCGGCCGTGCCCGTTGCCGGAGGCCTGGCATTCCAAGCCTGGGGAGCGTGTCCTTGCGGGGCTCTGTGATCCAGGCGGACCGATCCTGCCTGCGATGTCCGGCTCCAGCAATGCACCGCTGCGGGCTGGTATCAACACGACGTCGCCGAGCTCCGGCTCAGTGAATTTCGTCTGTGCCCCGCGTCAGTCCGGCCAGCACCAGGAGGGCGAGGGCGGCAAGAGTGACTGCCCCTGAAACGAGTAGTGCGGTCGTCATAGGCGACGGGTCTCGGTGCTTTGTGACCCTCAAAATGAATCACGGGGACTCGCCAAAAACCACCGTGGCTAGGACCGTAGATAACGGCTGAGGCAGACGAAAAATGACAGCAATTTCAAATTGGACAGGACACCCCTTCCGCCAAATCCCCATCTAGAGGCGGCCTTTGGTGTCCTAGTTTGTTCTGACAGGTATCCTATTTCGCAGAACAGGCGAGGAGACATTTTGACCCGCCTTTACCAACCTGCGGTAGCTCGATAATGATCTTCCCGTTCAGTCTCTGGGGGAATCATGAAGCACGTTATTACTTTGGCTATATGTTTAGTCGCGTCCCCGGCCTTGGCAGCGCCACCGTATGCCTGCCACCATGACCCGGTCTGCCAAGCGAAGCGTGACGGCATTTCGGTTGGGGAGGCCAAGCGGCGTGACACTCAACGTAGCGATAGCTCTCCACATGCTTTGGCCTGCATGAAGAAGTACGGCTTCACCTTGGCCGAGTGGCACGCATACACGGTTCCCGCATCAAAAGCCGAACCTTATCGTAGATGCAGAGACGGCAGTGGATAGGAAACTAAGGAGAGGCCGCCCCAGTTGGCGGCCTTTTCATTTGCTGCTCATCGCAAGAAAGACGTCCATGCGTGGCGGGATCAGCCTGATTGGACGGCGAGGAAGCATGCAGCGTGGGCGAGAGAGTGTTGGTGCGGAAAGACCGCGATCCTTCTCTGTAGCGGCCAAGAGAGCAAGCCTCTTGGGAGCTAGCCGAGCTCGGACCTAGCTGCGATTACGCCGCTTGCAAATGAAAGAGGCCGCCCAACCAAGGCGACCTTTTTAGAAGCTCTGAATGAGCGAATAAGCGAGAGCCGTCGAAAGAACGCTCAATCCAACGATAGCGACTTTAAAAATGAGGACTGCAGTCATGCTGTGCCTCCGTCTTTGCAAATCACTTGAAGGCTACGCTTTTAATTTCAGATGACAAGCAACCGTAGATTCCATGTGCGGACTCAGTTCAATCACGATGTCGCTGACCTAACACGATTGTGTCGACCCTCAAGCAGGGTGAGCATCTGTAGGCATATACGGCGGGTAGATTTGCAATTTCTGGGAGTGCCGCAAGGTACTCCATGGGCCGCCTGCATTCCTTGCAAATTAGCGTGGGTGGATTGTCCCGCTTCATCGCCGGCACAGTAGGTTTCGAGGATGGCGGGTGCACCTCCGTTCTAATACTGGCGATTATCGGAATTCGGCAGGCCTCGATGTGTCCGTTTGAGTACGCATCCCAATACTCTACGCGGCGCCATTGCCTCCTGCTCTGGACTCAGATTTCTTCATTGGAGCCGGAATTGCTTCTATGGGGACTAGCGTGCACGGCGAAGCCGGATGCATAGTTTGCTGCCAACCTAGAGTGCTTAAGGCACTTTTTCCGATGGCTGAAGGATTCGAGCTAAAGCTATATGAATGTGCCGGCTGCGCTAGCAGCATGTGGCTCGTTACCAGAGCGTCAAGATTAGTCGCGCCAAAGGCAAACCCTCTTCCTAGAACGAACGTCACGACGATCGATGCTGCCTTAAAGGCCACTGCCTTGCGTGCTGATGGATCAAAGCTCAAGAGCCCGCCGGAAGGATCGAACGGCACGTCACCTGGGAAATTTGCGCGGAGTGCTTCAACGCCAAGCGACTCCCGTCACAAGACCCCAGTTGCCATTGACGTTCGTGCGGCGCCAACGCTGCGTTCGCATCGGCCTTAGAGCGGCGTGGGCGTCCGCGCAGCGTGAATACGACGAACACCCGCCGGTATGCGAGGATAATGGAGTCGCGGGTTCCTTGGCGATCCCGCCGCGAAATGCGGCTGCGGCACTCAGTGGCAGCTTGGAGCACCGCCGGCCCTGACGTAACCGGACGTCGACCAGCGCGATGCGATCTTTCATCGCGGATCGGCAACGCGTAACGTGATACGCATGGCATCGAGAAACCCGCCGGCTCGCAGGCCGGCGCGTTCTCGTCATCGGAGCTGGCGGCACAAGCCAGCGGGAAAAGGACCCGCCCCCGGAGTCTTTGGGAAGAACGGAGGGAGCGTCGTCGCACCCAACGCACTATGAAGGCACCCGAAGGCGGGGCCGCAAAGGACTTAAGTTATACCAACGGAGGACGACTGAAATACGTTCGCCGTTCTCCGCCAACGAGCTTAGCCACTCTCATTCAGGAGCTCAAGCTCGCGCGCGGCTTGAGGCCGCGCTGCCCGCATTTGACTTCGCCGGAACGGCCGCGCCTAGCGGCGTCGTTCCTGCAACTTCTTGGTCCCGGGCTGGGGCTGCTGCTGCAATCCCACGCGCGGGTTGATGTTGCACGTCGTGTTCCACCGGCCGTATGCCGAAGCCATGCATTGCTCCCGGGTCTCGTACATGCACTCGCCGGGCCAGCCGAGATCGTCGCCAACGACACACCAGGGATAATCGCGATCTGCGTGCGCAGCAGGCAGGGATCCCAAGAGGATCAACAGGGCCAGGACTGTGGTGCGCATCTCAATTCTCCGGATATGACTCTCAAAGAGAGCCTAGCGGGGCCGAAGCCAAACAGCAGGTCTAACCTTGGTTCCTGTGGCCCGCAGCTCACCCGAGCGGCCGGAGCACGTCAAATCACACCCGCGCCATTTGCCTATCCGGCAGCCAGGATCTGTCGGCTCCGAAAGATCCGCTCGACCAGGTAGCAGAGAAACGAAAACCAGCCCACGTTACCGGTCGCCACAAATTTGGACTGGCGATCGCGCGAGCAGGGTTGCCGATCCGGAGTGGCAAGCTGTCGTGGCTCATCTCAGATCGCACAGGAATCGGTCGTGGTGACAGTGCACTCAATTTCTGCCCGCCGAACAATGATCGATGCCGCAGTTGGAAGCTATCGATGATTTAGTGCACCGTCCCCGAAAATGTCTGATGTTGCTTGAAAAGAGCGAACGTTTCCTGCCGCCCCGGTCGAACAGTGACCGATGCGCAGTGGGACGTCATTGTAAGAAATCTAATGCACTGAAGATCACCGTAAGGGGAAGTGGCTGATCGAACGGAGAAGCATGTCGTTTGGAAAGCCGTTGCGGATTCGCTCGGGCCGGGGTGGGACCGTCTCAGTTGAGCGGCCTCGTCGATAAACGCACTATGGGGTCGGGGGCACGAGGTCACCCACAATGCCGCAGCGCGCAGTAATACTGCCGCCTCCGCCGGCAAACAACACGACGTAGGGAAATCGTCCTTGACCCATGAGCATACGCACATCGGCCTCGAATGAGTAATTGTAAGCGCTGCCAACGAACGTTCCCGGTCCGGCATTGAACCAGACGATCCTTCCGATCGTAGGCCCATTAGACGCTTGAGAAATACTGACGTAGGCCTCCGTGAGTGGAGACACACTCTCAGCATTGCAGTTGATCTTGGAAAGCATGAATAAGTTGTTCGATGGCAGTTGGCTGAAATTGACCCTGCAAAATCCGTTGATGCAAGAGGCGCCGTTGATGAAGAGATCCTCGTAATAAGTACCATAGGATATAGGCGCGGCACCGACTTGAGTCGTGACAGCAAGCGTAACGGCGGCAAGGGTAGTTCTAACAACACTAACGGACTGCATTTTCGCCTCCATGGGTGAATAGGTGCCGCGTTGCAGGGGCGTCCGCGCAAAGTGCGGTGACGTTGCACATTTAATTTCTGCCCGATGCCGCAATCGGACGACATCGTGATGATTTTGGTTCGGCGCCGTCACCGCAAATCGCAATCGGTCATCGGGGACGGCGATCGGTCTAGTCCGGCACCGATGGCGGATCGCCAGCTCGCCGGCGCCCGCCCTCGAGCCATGACGCGAGGCCTGGCGTGAGCAGTTCTCTGACGCGTGCGTCGTAAAGCGCGACGTCGTCGTCCGTCAGCACCTCCCGCCAACGGCTGTCGATCCCCTTGTTGAAGAAGCGGCGCGAGCCACCGGTGAACATCGCTTTGGTATGCGGCATCAACTCATCGCCGGCGCTTTGCATGGTTTCAAATCGTGCGGCCTCGACAAGCGCCCGCCACAGATTTTCTTCGCGCACAATGCCGAGAAATTCTGCAATCCGGCGCATTTCCCCTTCGAGATCAGCCGAGAGGTCTGAGTAGTGAACCAGCAGCACGTTCGGCCGCTTTCGTTCGGCCCAATAGCTGGCCTCGACGTCGAAATAGAACGGGTTGGGCGGTCCGTTGACAGGACCGGGCGTCACCTTCGTGGCGATCCACTGCCGAAAGAACTGTAGCGGATCGGCCGGAGGTCTTTGATAAGGCCGGCCAACGACGGGATCGTCGCGGCCGATCCCGTCGAACAGCGCAATCTGCGTTTCGTTGAAGCCTGAGTAGTGATTGTGCATGGAAAGGCCGACGTCGCGGCCGTTCCGGCCGACGTGAATGTATTTGACGTCGTCATAGAGCGGGAGACCGTCGATCGGCAGATGCGTCTTCAGGAAGCGACGATGCTGCTGGGTGGCAAGCTTTCGATGCACTTCCTCGGGGGTATGACGGAAACGAGCTTCTACCCACGGCGAGACTGCAGGGAGAGATCGGACATTCGCATCGCCGAACACCAGCGAACTGACGATCTGCTGCATCCATGTCGTGCCGCACTTGGGGGCGGTCGCAATGATGATGTCATCTTGGCGGGGCACGTAGCCGTTCCAGTAGCGGCTGTCGATGACCCACGTCCTGTATTCGCGCAGTGCCGACCGAACGAGCATGGCAACCTTCCGTTTCCACGACCGCCATCAAGGCGACGTTGGCAAGGACCCTCGCAAATCATCGATCCGCAAGCCCTGGCGGCCACCACACACGGCAGCCTAGGTGGGCGCGGAGACCTTAAAGTCGCGATCGCTGCGAGAGCATGAGAACGGCCAC
The DNA here is from genome assembly GCF_053592855.1 of Bradyrhizobium sp. T-1. NCBI lineage: Bacteria > Pseudomonadati > Pseudomonadota > Alphaproteobacteria > Hyphomicrobiales > Nitrobacteraceae > Bradyrhizobium > Bradyrhizobium sp. T-1. The sequence goes on from NZ_CM132115.1 coordinate 4,244,593, forward strand.
AAGGCAGGCTGCCGGCATACCGAACCCAAAGCAGCGCCGGCTCAGTGTGCCCGCTCGTAGTCCCGAATTTCCTGCAGCCGCGTCAGGCAATAATTCCGGTAAAGATCTTCAATGAATGCCCACATGACCCAATCCCCATTGGCTCTATCTGACGGAGGCTAGACCGGCTTTGTTTCGGGAATGCTTCGTGCAACCGGTAAGTGGGTTTCGTGGGCAACGCGCCGAAACCACAAGAACCACTGCGTGACGGCTCACGGCGGGCGGGGCCATCGAGCCGTGTCCTGCGGAGCAGGGGGCCGAACGTGATCTTGAGCGGTCGGAATTGCGGTGCCGCCGCGCACCATTGACGTGGCGGGGCCTGGCACTCCCGGCGCTCAAATCCGCAATTGGATCGGCTGCCGGGAGCATTGGGGGGCTGGAAGCCGAGCCGTGCCATGTTCGCCCTGGGGTGGCAATGGGTAGAACATCGGATTCCGGTAGTCTTACGGAATCCATTTTCGGAACGGGGTGTTCTACAAGAAGAACACCGGCGAGATTTGAGTACCGATTTGTAATTTGCCCGGGATGGCCGCAGTGGGGGCTGGAACCACCCTGCGGCCTTTCCCCGTGGCGCGCCCGTGCATCGCATTGCGCGCCGCCGTCTCTCCACCCGCTCAACCGTGATCGCATGTTCAAAAGTGGACAGAGCGACGCGCCAGGACTGACTAAGCTTGTTGGTCCCTGGTGCTCGCGCCAGGGACACCTTGAGCGGTCCCGGCATAGGGGTATGCCGGGGCCGTTCTGTTTCAGCCGTTGCTCAGTGCTTCGCCGCTCTCTCTAGGAATTCCAGCATGGAGGGCGCCACGTCCTCGAATTCGACGAAGCGACGGCGCAGCTCATCCGCGATATCCGCAGTCACATCGCGCGACCATCCCTCGGTCGTGTTGAAGGCGATGATGCGAGCTGGACGAATGTAATGGCCTTCGATCAGGTGCCGCAGCAGAGTCGCTCGATTGCTGTCCTCTTCTGCCGTTTCGGACCAGGCCCGCCCCAAACGGCCGCCGAAGTCCTCAAGCACAATGTAGACATCGCGGTTGGCCGCACTCTGCGGGACGATGGATGGAGAGTCAGCCATGAGAACGCGCTTGGCTAGAGTTCCCTTCAGGACCGAATCCTGATCTCAAACGGTCGAAAAGGCCACGGCAAAAAAGGGGTAGGTCGTGGCTCGATCCGGGCCGTACGCCAAACGGGGGCAGGGTTATCGCGCATCGGCAGACCTGTCATTCCGGGACGCCCGAAGGGCGGACCCGGAATCTCGAGATTCTCAGGTGCGCAATTGCGCACCATAGTTCGATGCTTTGCATCGCCCCGGAATGACGGGAATTGGTGGGCGCAAGGCGATATTGGGAGGAGCGCTGCCGGCAGTGCGAGCGCCATATGCGATTGCCCTCCAACGGGGGCAGCGCCTCCGCGCTGCTCCGCGCCATTTGCTTAGGCCAAGACGCAATTCCTGCACGGCAGGATCTGTCGGCTCCGACATATCCGCTCGCCCGATCGCGGAGGAGCCAAACGCACAACTACCAGCCTACGTTGCCGGGCCGCGCAAATCTGAACCGGCGATTGCGAGCGGAGCCGCCGATCAAGCCGCGAGTTGCCGCGGCTCGTCTCGGGTCGCACAAGCGCGCACAGTCGGCCGACACATTGCGCCACCGAACAGCAACATCCGGGCGCTCTGTGACATCTATCTGTAACAAGAGCGCTGCATATCGTCCTGACCAAATTGTAAATTGGGGTGGGGGATATGCGTCGTATTGTTTCTTCGAGTGTTTTGCTTGCTTCGATGTTGGCCGCGCCGGCGGCGAAAGCCGATGTCATGCTGCTGGCGATGGGGTCGCTGAGCGGAAGCAGCGCCGGCGCAAATGCGGACCTTTCGGGGTTAACCGGCACGCTGGAAAACGGGCTTCCCGCCAATGTGCTTGGCGGAATCGGGTCCGGCATCACCTATGCGGGCGGCAATACGTTCTACGCTCTGCCGGACCGCGGTCCGAACGCAACGCCCTACAATTCGAAAGTGGATGACACCGTCTCCTATATCAGCCGATATCAGACGGTGAACATGAGCCTGACGGCAACGCCGGGCGGAAGCTTGCCGTATTCGCTGACGCCGACCCTGACCAAGACGACGCTGCTCTCCAGCTCGGCGCCGCTAACTTACGGAACGGGGGCGGGTCTCGGCAACAAGATAGACGGCACCCCGCTCGGGTCCGGTGCGCCGGCGCAGAATACGAGCAGCACCTATTATTTCACGGGTCGTTCCGACAATTTCGGCCCCGGGAATTCCGGAAATCCCAGCAATGCCCGGCTCGATCCGGAGTCCATTCGCGTGTCGCCGGACGGCAAGAGTGTCTATGTCTCCGACGAGTACGGCCCCTACGTTCGTCAGTTTGACAACAGCACCGGCAAGCTGGTCCAGACCTTCACCTTGCCGAGCAACCTCGACGTATCGAAACTCTCTCCAGTGGGAAGTACCGAGATCAGCGGCAACACGTCCGGCCGGACGGCGAACAAGGGCATGGAGGGGCTTGCGCTCACGCCGGATGGAAAGACGCTGGTGGGCATCATGCAGGCGCCGCTGATTCAGGACGCGACGGGTGCCTCAAAAAACACCGTACGCATCGTCACGATCGACGTCGCGACCCACGCAACGCATGAATACGCCTACAACCTGACGACCGGCAGCGGAGTGAGCGAGATCGTCGCGCTGAATGACCACCAATTCCTGGTCGACGAGCGGGACGGCAAGGGCCTCGGCGATGGCAGTGCGGCCAAGGTGAAGCAGCTTTTCATCATCGACATCAAGGGAGCCACTGAAGTCTCGAGCCTGAGCGGCTCGGCTCTGGCGGCCGCTGCCGTGACGAAGTCGGGTCCGTTCCTGGACATCGTGTCCGCGCTCGGAGCCCACGGCATTCCGAACACCCAGGTGCCGTCGAAGATCGAAGGCCTCACCTTCGGCCAGGACGTCACGGTCAACGGCCAGGTCGAGCACACGCTGTGGGTCGCCAACGATAACGACTTCGTTCCGGCGACGTCGGGCCCGAACATGTTCTACGTGTTTGGCTTCACCGACGCCGATCTGGCCAAATACGGCGCCAGCTTCACGCCGGAGCAGATCGCCGCCGTTCCGGAGGCATCGACCTGGGCGATGATGATTGCGGGCTTTTTCGGAATTGGCCTACTTGCCTCCCGGCGTCGGAAGCGGCCGGCCTTGGCCTGAATCCAGTTTTGCGAATGTAAGAAAGGCCGCCTTCGGGCGGCCTTTTCATGTCCACCCGTTTGGGGTGCTCTTGGCTCCAACCGAGCCGCGCGCCTGCGTGAGCGTCAGCTCTTTGGATCTGCGCCCTTCAGTGCGTCCCACGCGGCTTTGTTTGCCTGATCGAACGATTTCCGGGATTCGGCGAGCGCGGCGCTCAGGACCGACCAGGATTCGCTGCCAGCCTGTTTCACCTTCTGCAAGCGCGCCTCGGCCTCGGACGCGTCAGATTTCATTTGCGCGAGCGCGGCATCGAGATCGACGGTGCGGGCCGCCGCCACCTTGCCTGCGGCCTCACGGAATTTGTCAGCCGCTTCGCGCCAGGCCTTGCCCTGTGCAGCAGCAAGATCCCTGAACGTGGACTGCTGCAGCTCGAGCTGTTTGCCGGCGCCTTCGAAGTAGGTCTTCACTTGCGCCTCGAATGCAGCCCATTGCCTTTCAAGGTCCGTCCTGGCGCTCGCCCACGCGGCTTCACCTGCTTCCGCCTGCGTCTTGAGCCGCGCTTGAAACGCGTCGCGGTGCTTCGTCAGATCGGACAGGAGCTGATCCGTCTTGACCTTGGACTCAGCCTTGGCCTGGCCGGTTTTGACCTCGAACGAGGCCAATGCAGCGTCCATTTCGTCGATCCGCTCTTTGGCCCAATTGAGGTAAAAATGCATGCTGCTCTGCTGTGACATGGCCGTCTCCATTAACTTGCCGGAGCCATGATCACAGAGCCTGGGTTTGGCTGTATTGACCTGTCTCAATGAGGTCCTACAGCAAGCGACCGCCAGCGGCTCATAATGCACCCCCGACAGCTGAGGCGACACGATAGCGATGCCCGCCGGTTCACTGGCGGACGTCGCTTCAGAAGCCGGAATCCGTGCCTTATTGAATCGGGGTGACCAGATCCCCGACGATGCCACAGTTCATCTGGATATTGGCGTTGACGAAGCTCGAGGTCATCACCTGAATGTACGGAAAGCGTCCCTGTCCGATCAGGAAGCGGGCATCCGCCTCAATCGAGTAGAAGTAAAGGTTTGCGGCGAAAAGGGCTGGCCCCGGATTGAAATTGACGCCTCGTCCGATAGGCCAGCCACCCGATGCCGTTGAAGCGCTGACCAGAGCCGTTGCAAGAGGTTGAGTGCTGTTCACGGAGCAGTTGACTTTCGAAAGCATGAACAGGCGATCTGAGGGCAGTTGCGAGAAGTTCACCTGGCATGAGATGTTTCCGCTACAAGTCGTGCCGAGCTGAAGTTGGTCGTAGGAGGTGCCATAGCGGACGGGGTCCGCCGCCATGGCCTGCGAACAGATGATGAGTGTTGAGGCGATAGCAGTGAAATTGGCGAAAGGAGCAAAACGCATTTTCGACCCCCAATGAGGAAAATAGGTGCCGCATCTTCGGCGCTATCTGAGGGGGCGTGTGTAACTTGGTCCGGACGAGGCGCGCATCAACCGCACGGCTGAGGCAGACATGGTCGCCGTCGGCGAGGGGAAGGCCGGGCGGGACGGGGCTGATTGATTTCGGAATAATCGTATTTTGCCACTGTTTTGCCCGACGAGGCTGGGCAAGAATTGGTTATTGGCGGCCTCAGGTCGGAACGGACCGGCCGATTGCGAGCCGCGGCGGGATATTTGTCCAAAATATCTCTGGAGCAAGCTGGATGGGCTGCAGGAGGGCTGCGAGGATACATCGGCAAGCGGCAAGCGTCTTTGCGAGCGCAGCCAGAAATCCGTCAAATCCAAGGATGTTGAGCGCACGAGTGAAGTTGTAGCAGAGGGCCATCAGGCCCCATTCGCCGCGGACCTTGTCGAAGCCGCGGACCAGGAAATGACGATAGCCGGCACGGCATTTGAGCGTGCCAAACGGATGCTCGACAATCCCCGAACGACGGCGCATCAGCTCGCCCGCGCCCTGCATCCGTGCGCGGTGACGTTCGAGAACATCTTCATGCTCCCAGCGACCAATGGTCCGACAGGCGGTGGTCGGTGAGAGACAGCGGACCTTGAGCGGGCAGCTCCTGCAGATTGCTGCACGGGCTGCGTAGCGGATCTCGATGCGGCCGCTGGTGTTCTTTTGCCTGCTCTTGAACGGATGCAGCGATTGGCCCGCGGGACAACGATAGGTGTCGGTTACGCCGTCATAATTGAACTCCTTGAGCGCAAAGCGGCCTTGCTTCTCGAGCCGCGCGTTACCTTCGGGCAGCGGCACATAGGCAATGATACCCTCGTCCTCGCAGGCCTTCAGTTCGACACTGCTGTAATAGCCCTCATCGGCCAGCGCCTGCAGCGTCTCGGCTCCAAGAGCCTCTTTGGCCGCCTTGGCCATCGCAGAGAGCTGTCGAACATCACTGCTGTCGTTGACTACCTCACTCGCGACAATGAGCTTGTGCTTGTCGTCAACCGCGGCCTGCACATTGTAGCCTGCAATGCCCTGACCGTTCTTGACCAGAAGCCGGGCGTCCGGATCTGTCAGCGACATTTGTGTCTCGCCATTCTCTTCCAGCCGAGCGAGATCGGCCTCGGCACGCGAACGCTTCGCCATCAGCGCCGCAACCTTCGCGCCGATATCGCCGCCATCTCCTCGGCCATCCCCGCCCGCGCGATCCTTCCCAGGCTTCCTGGCTTCTGCTGCATCATTGTCTTCGAGAGACTTGCGGTAAGCCTCGATCTCCTGGTCCAGCCTTGCGATCTGGTCGCCGAGCCGCTTGCGCGTGAAGATGGAAGCCTTGCTAGCGTCGCCATGGAACAGGGAGCCATCGATCGCAACGATCGTGCCGCCGACAAGCCCAAGCTTCCGAGCCAGCAGCACGAAGCTCCGGTTCGCTGCCTTCAGGGCCTTCCAGTTCTCCTTGCGGAAGTTGGCGATCGTCCGATAACCCGGCTTCAGTCCCTTCAGCAGCCAGATCAGCTCCAGATTGCGGCCAACTTCTCGCTCCAGCCGGCGCGACGACCTGACCTGGTTGATGTAGCCGTAAAGATAGAGCTTCAGCAGATCGGCAGGATCGTACGGCGGCTGCCCCACTTCCTCGGAGCCACGATCCGCGTGCCCGAAGCCAAGCTTTGCAAGATCGAGCGCGCAAACGAAGCTCTCGATCGCCCGGACCGGATTGTCCGGCCCGACATAGTCCTCAATCCGCGCAGGAAGAAGACTGGGTTGCTCCCGGCTCTCGCCGGTCTTGAATGTGCGATTCGCCATAAGACGAATCCTACATCAACTCCCAGAAAACAACGTTCTTGCCCAGCCTCGACGTGTCAAATGGCTTGTTGCGGACGTCCAGGATGGGGCGGGTAAGTCTTTGATCCGACACGCGCGGGCTACTGTGCATGGGGTTGTTTTTGGGTTCCGTGGGGGCCCTCCGGCGGAACCTTTTCCTCACCGCGGCGTTATTACCGCATGACAGAAGATGTTTCCTTCCGACGTAAACCCCTGACCCCTGAACAGCGCCAGGCGCGCGATGCGGCACGCCGGGTCGAGGCCGAGAAGGCCATGCGTGATCATGAGGAAGCGCAGAAGGCCTTTTATGCCAACCGCGAACGGCTGAGAGCCGAGCGGCTGGCCCGCGAGGCGGCAGCGGCCAAGAGCTGACAAGACAAGAGCTGACAAGACGGGATCGGTCAGACATCCCCAACCTGCTTCACCAAAGCGCCTCCGGTCCAAGACCGGGGCGCGCTTGTTATGCGTCTGGGCGGCTCCGGGCCCGACCGGTGGCTTGACGGCGTCCGCCTTCGGTTGGAAGATTCAAACAGTCCTCAATTGACGAGAAACCACGGAGACGTTCGCCTCCCATCCAGATCCCATCAGCGCAAGGCAAATGGAGCTGACCATGACCACGTTCGACAAGCGCGAGCAGGGCTTTGAGGCCAAATTCGCCCACGACGAGGAGCTCATGTTCAAGGCCGCGGCCCGGTCGAACAAGCTGCTCGGGATGTGGGCCGCAAGCCAGCTCGGGCTCAGCGGTGATGCCGCGTCCGCCTACGCGACGGCGCTGGTCACGGACAATCTGAGCAACCAGACGATGGACGAGACCCTGAGCAAGGTGTCGAGCGACCTCGCCGCCAAGGGGATTTCGCGCGAGCAGGTCGCGCAAAAGCTCCAGGAGTGCCTGCACGAGGCGCTGGCGCAGGTCGAGGCCGCATCGCGCCAGGGCAGTTAGCTTGGCGCAAGCGCTTCACTCGGCATGCTTGCGCGTGGTCGCGTCACTGAACCTGTCGACGAAAGCGATGCCGATCGCCGACGCGACGAAGGTGATGTGGATCAGCACCTGCCACATCACGCCGTTCTCGGTGAGGCTGGCGCGGTTCGAGCCGAGATTGCCGGCCTCGATGAAGGTGCGCAGCAGCGCGATCGAGGAGATGCCGATGATCGCCATCGCGAGCTTGATCTTGAGCACGCTGGCGTTGACGTGGCCGAGCCACTCCGGCTCGTCGGGATGGCCCTGGAGATCGAGCCGGGACACGAAGGTCTCGTAGCCGCCGACGATCACCATCACCAGCAGGTTGGAGATCATCACGACGTCGATCAGCGCCAGCACGCTCATCATGATCTCCTGCTCGGTCAGATCGAGCGCGTGCGAAGCGAGGTGCCAGAGCTCCTTGAGGAACAGCACGATATAAACGCACTGCGCCACGATCAGCCCGAGATAGAGCGGCAGCTGCAGCCAGCGCGAACCGAAGATGATCATCGGCAACAGGCCGAGCCGCGGCGAGGGCGGGCGGGGACCGGTCGTGGTTTCAGGCTCTGCCGACATTCAACACCCGCGCATCGAGAGATCTCGTCCTCATGTACCCCGTCACGTGGGCAGGTGGAAGACGGGGCGTCCGTTCAGCATCTGTGGATCGCGATCGTCTCGTGCTATCGTGCCGCAGATCGGACGGCGGGAAGCCGAGGAGAGGCGGACGGTGCTGCGCATCGGCTCTGGCAAAAGGCACAGTAGGCTTGCCGACGCGAGCGCGGTGATCCTTGTCATCGCTCTTGGCACCGGCAGCGCCACGCCGGCATCGGCGACACCGCTGACGCCATTCCGCTTTGAGGCGCAGGCCCAGCGCCATTGCCCTGGCGACAAGGTGGTGTGGCTGGATTTCAGGAAGGGCGTCTACTACCGCAAGGGGCAGAAGCTCTATGGCCAGGGGTTCGACGGCAGCTTCGTCTGCCTGACTGAAGCCCGCGACAGCCTCTATCGCAGCTCGCCGTTCGGCCTGCGCTGAACGCTGCAGGCCCGAGCACCGAGCGTCGCTATTTCTGCTTCGGCAGCGTCACTGGAACGTGCGGGGAGGTGCTGATGACCCGGGGACTTCCGTCTGGATAGGTCCGGCCGCCGCGGATCAGCGATTCCAGAACGAGGAAGAATTTCTCGGCAAGCATATGCGTCACCTTCGTTGGTGTGGCCTCTTGAAATCTGAGTCGAGGCGCCGGACGCGGAAATTCAATCAACTAAACGGGAGCGGGTCATCCCGCTGCGAACGTACATGCTGCGTTGCAGTGGCGCAGCGATCTGAAACCAGGAAAATATCAAGTGAGGATTAGCCGAAGGCCAACGCCACGAGGCTCGAGCAGAGCAGCACCAGGCCGCCAGCGGTCAAAGCCAGAAAGCCATCGGATACGAGGTCATGTTTGCGCATGTGACACCTGCTGCTCTCGTCCTCGATGCTCGATCGGATCGATTAAAATTGTCCGAACGTGCCGTCCTGAAGAGGTGATGCAATGTCGCCCGCGCCAGTGCCCTCAGGCCCTCGTGCGGTAGCCTTCAAACGCATGGGCCAGGAAGATCCCCGCGCTTACCAGACCCATCAGTGCCGAAACCGTCTCGATCATCGTTAAATTCCAATCCCGCCCCTACACGCGAGAAGACGCGGGCGGCCCTGCACAGTCAAAAGAATTCCGGTGAAGCCAGCGATATCGGGGGTGGAGTGAGCTTTTGGCGCAACAGCTTGTGCGGGACTGGCACAGACGAGGCGGTGCTGGAGGCCCCGTGCTCCGTAGATCAACGGAGAATGCCGAACGTCTTGTTTACCATCCCGGCGTGAACGCTGCAGGCTCCCCATTTCCGCCGTGTTCGGGTTGCGTTATCCTTACCGCGTCTGAGACGGTGGTGGGCCGCCTCGGAGCTCGAGGTCCGGAAGGCGCTCCCCGTAGGTAAGCGGGTTGGGGCGGTCTCCGGCGAAATGGTATTTGGGGCGAATGGGGATCCGACGGTCAGATTCGGTGGTGCGGGCCGCGCGGTGTGTTGCGGTGGTCGCCAGCTGCCTCGCGCTCGCCAATTGCGCTTCGTCCAACAAGTTCGCCAGCCGGGTCGATCCCAAATACGGCGTGTCTTCGAGCCCGCGCGTCGTGGCCTGGGGCGATCCCGTCCCCAAGGGTGGCGGCACCTATCGCGTCGGCAAGCCCTATGTGGTGGCGGGCCGGACCTACGTGCCGGAGGAGGACGTCAACTACCGTGCCGAGGGCATGGCGTCCTGGTACGGCGACGATTTCCACGGCCGCCAGACTGCCAATGGCGAAGTGTTCGACATGGGCTCGCTGACGGCGGCGCATCCGACCCTGCCGATGCCGTCCTATGCGCGGGTGACCAACCTATCCAACGGCAAGTCGCTGATCGTCCGCGTCAATGACCGCGGGCCCTATCACGGCAACCGCCTCATCGACGTCTCGAACAAAGCCGCCGAACTGCTTGAATTCAAAGGCAATGGCGTCGCCAGGGTTCGTGTCGAATATGTCGGCCGGGCGCCACTCGAAGGCTCCGACGACCGCCAGCTGATAGCGACCTTGCGCACCGGCGTTCCGGCGCCGTCGCCCTCGATGGTCCGGGTTGCCTCGGCGAGGCCGTTCGTGCCGGAGCTGCCGTCGTCGGGCCGCGGGGCCATCCGCGGCGAAGTCCCGATGCCGGAGGGCAGGCCCTACAGCCTCGGCAACTCCTCGGCCGACGTCGCCTCGATCAACGCGACCTCGGAGATGTCGGCCTCGAGCCGTGGCCGCGGCCGCGCGCTCCAGAACGCCCGGCAGGTGTCCTATGACGAGGGCGGCCGCTACGTCCCCGACGGGGGAGCTGCCGCCTCGGATGACGGCGCGGCCGAAGCCCGCAGCATCCTGACCGGCCGCGGCCTGTACTGATCCGACGCCGTTTGACTGTCGCGACGGTCAGAACGGGACGCGAGCGCGCCCGGTGAACGTCCAGATCTGCGTGTTGCCGCCAATGCCGCCGAGCTCGGCCCCGAAGCCGATCGTGGCGCCACCCGCAAGTCTTGCACCGATGCCGCCGGTGACTCGCGCCGACCAGCCCTGGAGCAGCGGCGTCGATGCCAGCGGCACTGCGCCCGCTGCGATGATCGCGGCAGCATTGTCCTGGGTGAAATAGTAGTCGGCGTAGACGCCGGCATAGGGCGCCAACACCAGGCTATCGAGCCACGGCACGGGGAGGGACACCTTGTTGCCGGCGGAAGCCCGGCCGCTCGAGAAGGTACGGACGGCCTGCGGGGTGCCGAGCGAATCGACATAGGCGTTTTCCCGCTCCCACAGCGCATAGACCTTCGCCGACGGCTCGATGTTGAAATTCGCCCAGCGGTAGCTGCCGGTGAAGCCGGTCGCGAGCATCCAGCGATTGCCGTTGAAGTTGCCTTGCGCTGTGCCGGCCGTGCCGTCATAGCCGATGCCTGAGTAGGTCACGGCCACGTCGTAGCGCAGTGTCGGAATGATCTTCCAGCCGAGATAGGCGCCGACGGTCCAGCCGTCGCCCTTCAGCTTTCCGTTGATGTCGGTCTCGGTGTAGCTGAAATTCTCATAGCCGCCGACCACGCCAACCAGAAGGTCGGACCTCGCCCGGTAAGTCAGACCCGACAGCAGGTTGATCTGCTGACCGTAGAGTGTCGCCTGGGTCACGCCTGTGCCGACATTGCCGGACGAGCCCCAACGGTCGATGCCGGTGCCGCGGACATCCGCCCAGAACAGCCAGTCCTGTTGCGGACGGAATTGGGCCGGCAGCGCCTTGGTTGGTGGCGCGCGATCGATTGCGGCGAAGGCGTCATCGATCCGCGGCGAGCCGCGGCCGGAGCGGATGGGACGGCCGTTGGACCCGTCGCCGGAAAAGGCGTTGCCACCTTGTGGAGCGGACTGGCGATCCGATGCGAGCTTTCCGTCATCGTCCTCGGGCGTTGCCGCGAAGTTCACCCGAAATCCGCCCGCACCCGGCGTGATGTATTGTCCGCCGTCGCTGAAACCTTCGGAGATCGCGGTGTCGATCGCGCCGGAGATCGCCTGTCCGGAGTTTTGCGCCACGATCTTGGTCGTGTTGACCTGGAGCGCACGCAGCCTGGCGCTGTCGGCTGGAATGGAGACCGACTGGGTCAGGGCCGGCGAGGTCGAGGCGCTGAAAGCGGGGCTGCCATTATAGGTCGCAGTGATCGTGTGGTTGCCCACGGCGAGCGTCGCTGTCGTGATGGTCGCGATTCCGCCCGACAGTGTTGACGTGCCGATCGCGGTGCCGCCATCGCTGAAGGTCACAGTTCCCGTTGGCGTTCCGCCCGAGCTGCCCACCGTGGCCGAGAACGTCACGGGATCGCCGGAGCTGCTCGGATTTTTCGACGAATTGAGCGACGTGGTGGTCGAGGCCGAAAGATAGCTGAACCGGTCGGCTGCAGACGTCGGCGACGTACCGCCGGCTGTCGTCACGGTGACGTCGACGGTGCCGGCCCCGGCCGGCGATGTCGCCGTGATCGAGGTCGCCGAATTCACCGTAAAGCTCGCCGCATTGGTGGCACCGAATTTCACGGCGGTTGCACCGGTGAAGCCGTTACCGGTGATGGCAACCGAGGTGCCGCCGAGCGCGGTCCCTGATGTCGGCGAGATCGACGTGACGGTCGGCGCAGGTGTGTAGGTGAATTGGTCCGATGCCGTCGTGGCAGATGTTCCGCCGGGTGTCGTCACGGTGATATCGACGATGCCAGCGCCGGCCGGCGATGTCGCCGTGATCGACGTCGCCGAATTGACCGTGAAGCTCGTTGCATTGGTTGCGCCGAATTTCACGGCGCTCGCATTGGAGAACGCGGTGCCCGTGATGGTGACCGATGTCCCGCCAGTTGTCGCCCCCGCATTGGGCGAGACCAACGTGACCGCCGGCGCTGCCGCGTAGGTGAACTGATCCGCAGCAGAGGTCGGCGAGGTGCCGCCCGGCGTCGTCACCGTGATGTCCACCGTTCCGGTGCCCGCGGGCGAAGTCGCGGTGATCGAGGTCGCGGAGTTGACCGTGAAGGCCGTCGCGTTGGTCGCTCCGAATTTGACGGCCGTCGCGCCGGTGAAATTGGTGCCGGTGACGGTCACCGACGTTGCGCCGGCCAGCGGACCGCCGGTCGGCGAAATCGATGACACCGTCGGCGTGCCGAAATAGGTGAATTGGTCAGCCGCCGAGGTGGCCGAGGTGCCGCCAGTTGTCGTTACCTTGATGTCGACGACGCCGGTGCCGGCGGGGGACGTCGCCGTGATCGAGGTCGCGGAATTGACGGTGAAGCCGGCGGCCGAAACTGCGCCGAAGGTCACGGCGGTTGCGCCTGTAAAATTGGTGCCCGTGATCGTGACCGTCGTGCCGCCGGTCGCCGGTCCCTGCGTGGGTGAGATCGAGGTGACGGTGGGTGCGGCAATGTAGGTGAACTGATCCGCCGCCGACGTTGCCGACGTGCCGCCTGCGGTCGTCACGCGGATATCGACTGTGCCTGCGCCGGATGGCGATGTCGCCGTGATCGTGGTGGGCGAAACGACCGTAAATCCGGCCGCGGCCGCCGCGCCGAAGGCCACAGCCGATGCGCCGGAGAAGTTGGTGCCGGTGATCGTCACCACGGTGCCGCCTGGGCTCGGCCCCGAGGTCGGCGAGATCGAGGTGACAGTCGGTGCAGCGACGTAGGTGAATTGGTCGGCCGCGGAAGTCGCCGAGGTGCCCCCCACGGTCGTCACGGTGACGTCGATGGTGCCCGCGGCATGCGCGGGCGAAGTCACAGTCAGGGACGTCGAGGAACTGACGCTGACAGCGGTGCCGGCGGTCCCGCCGAAGCTCACCGTCGTTGCGCCAATGACGAAGCCCGTGCCAGTGACCGTCACCGAGGTGCCGCCGCCCACCGGGCCCGCTGTGGGCGAGACCGAAGTGATCGTAGGCACTGCGAGATAGGTGAACTGGTCAGCCGCCGAAGTTGCAGACGTGCCGCCAGGGGTGGTCACCCTGACGTCCACGGTGCCTGTGCCGGCGGGCGCGGTCGCGGTAATCGACGTCGCCGAATTGAAGGTGAAGCTGGCCGACGTCGCACCGAATGTTACGGCCGTGACGCCTGTGAAGTTGGTGCCGGTGATTGTCACACTCGTGCTGCCGGCGGCCGGGCCGCTGGTAGGCGAGATCGACGTGACTGTGGGGGCGGCGATATAGGTGAATTGATCGGCGGCAGACGTTGCCGACGTGCCACCTGCGGTCGTGACCCGGATATCCACCGTGCCGGCTCCGGATGGTGAGGTCGCCGTGATCGTCGTTGGCGACACGACCGTAAATCCGGTCGCTGGCGATGCACCGAAGCTCACTGCGGAGGCGCCGGAGAAGTTGGTGCCGGTGATCGTCACGACGGTGCCGCCTCCGCCTGGCCCCGAGGTCGGCGAGATCGAGGTGACGGTCGGTGCGGCCGTGTAGGTGTATTGATCCGCCGCTGACGCTGCTGACGTCCCGCCTGGCGTTGTGACCGTGACATCGACCGTGCCAGCGGATCCAGCCGGCGCAGTTGCCGTGATCTGGGTGTTGGAATTGACCGTGTAGCTGGTCGCGTTGGTCGCGCCGAACTTCACGCCACCGGCGCCGGTCGTCGCGCTGAAGTTGGTGCCGGTGATGATCACGGTCGTGCCCCCGCCCGTAGGGCCGGCGGTCGGCGAGATGGAGGTCACGGTCGGCGCAGCGACGTAAGTGTACTGGTCAGCCGCCGATGTCGGCGATGTCGCTGAGCCGTTCGTGACGGTAATATCGACGGTGCCGGCCGATCCGGCCGGCGCAGTCGCCGTGATCTGGGTGTTGGAATTGACAGTATAGCCCGTCGCATTCGTGGCGCCGAACTTGACACCACCCGCGCCAGTCGTTCCGGTGAAGTTGGTGCCTGTGATGACCACCGATGTGCCGCCGGCAAGCGGCCCCGACGTCGGTGAGACCGACGTGACTGTGGGGCTAGGCAGATTGATCGTGAACACAAAGGAGGTGTTCGCGATGGAACTTCCGGGGCAGCTGGCGGTGAAATCGCTACAGCCCGGCGCGTAGTAGAGGGTGATCGTCTCCTGCCCGCCGCTCGTCGCGCTGTTCAGCGTGATATCGATCTCGGCCTGGCCGGCGTTCGCGCTTTGACCGTTTTGGTTCGGGTTGGTCGGATGAAACGTATAAGTCGCCTTCGACGTCGTCGGATTATAGTCGGCAGCCGTGAGCTGCTGGTTGCCCGCATTGGTGCCGCTCGAATTGGCGATCGGCGCGTTGAAAAATGAATCCGTGTTCTGGACCGAATAAAGGCCCCACACGACGGAATCGTCGGCAGGGGCCGAGCCCGAACCGATAGTGAAGCACAGGCGGTAGACCTGGCCGACCGACGTGAAGTTAACGGTCACGCCGGATGTGGAATTTGTCGTTTGATCGCAAGCCGCGTTCGCCGCGGCAATCGCGCCGAACATCAAGAGCGCTGCGATGCAGATGCGTTGAGTCGCAAGCCATAGCGCGCGCAGGATTCGCCGAGGCATAGCTCCGCCATTGCGCGACCGGATCGCCAACTCCCCTGTTTTCTCTGGCTCGGCCACCGCAATTGCGTGACTCACCGGCCCCCCTTGACGGCGGCGGCTCTTGGAAGAGCGGCCGCACTTAAATCCCTGATTGTGAAATCGTCCGCGTATATTCTTGCGTGCATTTGGCCGGGACGTGGTGCACAACGCAAGCGCACCCAGTCCCACAGTGCTACTTTCCAGCGAACCGTTGCATGGCGGCAACAAAAGCGTGCTTTGGTGGCCGTCGACAGGGCCGCTTGCCGCGCGCCAATTTAAGGTTGCGCATGCGCTTGACTGTCAACGCCAGCTGTTGAACAATCTCGGCGAGTAGATCGTCCAATATTCATTCTTTAATTTAAGTGCTGCTGTCGTGGTTCGCATCATCACACGACAGTTCGTTTGGTTTTTAAAACGGGGAGGGGTCATGCCGTACCAGCCAGTCCTTGGCCAGATCATGCCTTTTGCGGGCACGGTCGTTCCGAAAAACTGGGCGCCTTGCAACGGCCAGCTGTTGTCGATCCAGCAAAATCAGGCGCTGTTCTCGTTGCTCGGCACCTACTATGGCGGCAACGGCGTGACAGTGTTTGCACTTCCGGATCTGCGCGGCCGCGCGATTCTTGGCTCGACCGGCAACGCCGGCCAGTATCCCGTAGGCACAACCGGCGGGGCCCCGACGGTCACGCTGATCGGGCCTCAGCTGCCGGCTCACAATCATCTCATTCAAGTATCCTCGGCGGTCGGTGGCGGACGCGGGGCCGTGCCTCCGACTGGCAATGTCTTTGCGACAAACGCTCTGCCGGCGACCAATCCGACGAAAATTTTTGCGGCAGCCGGAAGCGGTGAAGTCCCATTGGCGTCCGCCACCAATCTGGTGAACGAGGGCAGGGGGCAGGCCCACAACAACATGCAGCCCTATCTCACCATCAGCTATCTGATCGCGCTGCAAGGGATTTTTCCGTCGCGAAACTGATCGGTCGCGCAGGAGCGTTGTCGCGAACGAAATTCGTTCAAGTCAATTCTGAGGATTTGCGCATTCACCGGCCGGATGGGAACGGGGCGCACAGGCAAAGGATCATACGCGATGGCAGATCCCTTTATCGGCGAGATCAGGCTGTTTGGCTTTCCGCGGGTGCCGAACGGCTGGTTCGCTTGCAATGGGCAAGCGCTGCCCATTTCTCAATATACGACGCTTTACACCGTGATCGGCACCACCTATGGCGGCGACGGCGTCACCACGTTCAATCTTCCCGATATGCGCGGCCGTGCCCTGATCGGACAGGGACAGGGCCCAGGCCTTCCGCCCTATACACTGGGCCAGCTCGGCGGTGAGGAGACGCATACGCTGACCGAAGCCGAGATGCCGACGCACAGTCACGCGCTGATGTCCTCCACCGCGACGGGCACGACGCCGACACCCGGACAGACCGTCCATCTTGCCACCGCGTCAGCAGGTGAACTCTACGCGCCGATCGCGAACGTCGGGACGTACGACACAATGGCCCCCTGCGTCACCACCGCAGGTAACAGCCTCGGGCATAACAACATGATGCCGACCGTCGTCGCCAATTACTGCATCTGCAACGACGGCATCTTCCCTTCGTCCGGTTAGGCCGTGTGCATCCGTATTCTCGAGGAAAGACATCATGTCAGATCAGTTCGTCGGCGAAATCCAGGCGTTTCCGTTTCCCTTTGCTGTCACTGGCTTCAACAATGCCTGGCTGCCCTGCGGTGGCCAGCTGGTGCCGATTCAGCAATTCACTGCGCTATTTGCGTTGATCGGCACATATTACGGCGGCAATGGCACGACCAATTTCGCCCTGCCGAACCTGAACGGCTCGATAGCGATCAGCCAGGGGCAAGGTCCGGGTTTGCAGAACTACGACATCGGCGAGACCGTCGGCAGCCCGACGGTGACCTTGATCGGCGACAACATGGCCCGCCACACGCACACCCTGCAGCTCGGCGCCAAGACCACACAAGGCGGCACCGCGGGTCCCGGAACGGCCGGGACGACGGTGGCGATCGATCCCCAATTCAACGGCTTCGTCGCGCCGCCCGGCAACTCGACCTTGGTGACCAATGCCGTCACGATGACGGGGCAGAACCAGCCGCACGACAACACGCAGCCCACCCTGGCGATCGTCTGGTGTATCGCTTATGCGGGAATCTTTCCGTCCTTCGGGTGAGCAATGCGGCACGACGCGACGGCATGATGGATCCTGCGTCGTTCGACATCATCCCGGCTGATCCGACCCTGCGGCTTCGGCCCGCAAGCCCGATCGACGCGCCGTTCATCCGGCATCTCTTCGAGCAGGTGCGGACCGGGCAATTCGCTGCGACCGGTTTGTCCGGGCCAATCCTCGATCAAATTCTGGAACAACAATTCCGCAGTCAGGCCGCCGGCTACGCCGCGCAGTTTCCGAATGCGATCTCGCTGATCGTCGCACGAGACGGGGCGGCGATCGGCCGGCTGCTGCTTCATTGCACAGACGAGTACTGGCACGTCATCGATATCGCGCTGCTGCCGTCCGAATGCGGTCGCGGTATCGGGACCAATATCCTCGATGCACTCGAAGCGTCAGCGCGCCGGCAGGGTGCCGGCGCGCTGACGCTTGTGGTGCTCACGAGCAATCCGGCCGCGCGCCGGTTTTACCAGCGGCAAGGATTTGCCGAGGTCAGGCAGGCGGGCGCCGCCCACATCGCAATGAGAAAGGATATCACCGAGAGCGCGATGAGATCAGGATGAATCGTCATCGCGCTTCAGGCGATTGTTCGGGCAAGGTCTTTTCGGAAAGCCACAAAGTACCTTTCCGGACCATGCTTTAGCCCGATGCCGCCTCGCGCAGGAATCTGAGCAGCGCAGCATTCACCTCCTCGGGCCGCTCCTGCTGCACCCAATGGCCGGCGCCTTCGATGATCAGCTTTCGCGTGAGATTGGGCAGAACGCGCTCCAGCTCGTTGACACGCCTGGCGCCGATCAGGCCGGTGATGACGGCGTCCTGCGCGCCGGCGATGAAGAGGGAGGGCTGGTGAATCTGCGCATTCTGCCAGGGCGCGGTCAGCTCCCAATTGCGGTCGAGGTTGCGATACCAGTTCAACCCGCCGCGGAATCCAGACTTGCTGAAGCTCTCCGTGAAATGAGCGAGATCGGTTTCAGTCAGCCACGCCGGCAGCGGCTCCGCGTCGATGGCATGGCCAAGAAACCCCTTGCCCTCCTGCACGAACATCGCGGCGTTCGGATCAGCGAGGCCGCGGCCACCGAGCACCGTGCGCATGGTGCGGGCGACGTCATGCTCGAACTCGGCCTCCGCAACGCCGGGCGCCTGAAAGTACTGCCAGTAGAAATTGGTGATGCCGCCCTGACGCAGCAGTTCGAGCGGCCTGCCGCGTCCGCGGAACGGCGGTGGCACGCTGAGGCCTGCGACGGCCGTGAACATATCGGGGCGGAACAGCGCCGCATGCCAGGCGACCGGCGCGCCCCAGTCGTGGCCGACCACCATCGCCTTGGTCACGCCGAGCGCCTGCACCAGGCCGACCACGTCGCCGACCAGGTCGAAGATGGAATAGGCGGCCGCGTCAGGCGGCGCCGCGCTCTGGCCGTAGCCGCGCATGTCAGGGGCCACGACATGAAATCCGGCGGCCGCGAGCGCCGGGATCTGGTGCCGCCAGGAATAGGATAATTCCGGCCAGCCATGGCACAGCACCACCAGCGGCCCCTGGCCGGCCTCGCGGATAAACAGGTCGATCCCATTGGCCTTGATCACGCGGGTGGTGGACATCGCTTTTCCGCCTTGTTTCAGGGGTTTGGTCCAAAAACATCAGGTGCCACGATAGGGATGCGACAAGAATCGTGCAATCTCTGGGGCGGGCACCGATCCGCGTGTTGTTCGCCCCGGTTCCAACTGTTAGAACGCCGGTCTCAGGGCTTCGCCATGGCATTTCGTCTCATTTCGCTCCGCCATAACGGGTTCACGGCCCGGGCCTTCGCGCGCGGGCTGCTCGGGGCGGCGCTCGCGGTGAGCTTTGGCTGGGGCGGGGTGCTCTACGCTGCCAACCAGAGCGTCCAGGGCGCCAAGAAGACCGAAGATATCGGCTTCGACGGCGACGCCCCCACCGCGATCCTGATCGAGGCCTCCAGCGGCAGCGTGCTGTTCGAGAAGAACGCCGACGAGCTGCGTGCCCCCTCCAGCATGATGAAGCTCGTGACTGCGGAAGTCGTTTTCAACGCGATCAAGAAGGGCGACATCAAGCTGACCGACGAATACCGGATCAGCGAGAACGCCTGGCGCAGGGGGGGCGCGCCGTCCGGCGGCTCGACCATGTTCGCGGCCATCAACAGCAAGGTCTCGGTCGACGACCTCCTGCATGGCGCGATCATCCAGAGCGGTAACGATGCCTGCATCGCTCTCGCCGAGGGCATTGCCGGCAACGAGAAGATCTTTGCCGCCGATTTCATGACCAAGCGCGCGCGCGAGCTCGGCATGACCAAATCGACCTTCGCCAATTCCAACGGCTTGCCCGACCCGGGCAACAAGATGACGGTGCGCGAACTCGGCATGCTTGCCCGGCACATCATCCTGGACTTCCCCGAATTCTATAAACTGTTCGGCGAGAAGGAGTTCACCTGGAACAAGATCCGCCAGCCCAACCGCAATCCGCTGCTCAATTCCATGGAAGGCGCTGACGGCCTGAAGACCGGTTACACAAAGGAGGGTGGCTACGGCATGGTCGGTTCGGCCGTGCAGAACGGCACACGGCTGATCGTCGTCGTCAACGGACTTGAGGACATCGAGGACCGCGCCACGGAAGCCAAGAAAATGCTGGAATGGGGCTTTCGCAATTTCGAGACCCGCACGTTGATAGCGGCCGACCAGCAGGTCGGCTACGCCAAGGTGTTCGGTGGCGAGAGCCGCTCGGTGAAGCTCGTTGCGAAAGAGCCGGTGAAGGTCATGGTGCACAAGAGCGGCGGCGACAAGCTGATCGCACGTGTCGTTTATAGCGGCCCTGTGCGTGCACCGGTCCAGGCCGGCCAGCAGGTCGGCGTGGTCAGGGTCTGGCGAAGCGGCGCCATCGCGGTGGAGACGCCGGTCTATGCCGCCGAGGCGATCAGTACCGGCTCGACCGTGCGCCGCGCGATCGACGGTGCCAGCGAGCTCGTGATCGGCATGTTCCGCGCAGGTGCTGAGAAGCTCTGACCATGAGTGATAGCACGGGACAGCGCTCGTCCGGACGCGGACGCTTCATCACCTTTGAAGGCGGCGAGGGGACGGGCAAGTCGACTCAGATCAAGAAGCTCGCCGACCGTCTCAAGGCGGCACGGATGCGCACGCTCGTCACACGTGAGCCGGGCGGGTCGCCGGGCGCGGAGATCATGCGACATCTGGTGCTGTCGGGCATGGGCAAGCTGCTCGGGCCCGAAGCCGAGACCTTGCTGTTCGCGGCCGCGCGCGATGACCATGTCCGCACCGTAATCCAACCCGCGCTGAACCACGGAGCCTGGGTGCTGTGCGACCGTTTCGCCGATTCGACACGCGCCTATCAGGGCAGCCTCGGCCAGGTGCCCGCGGGGCTGATCAACGCCATGCAGCGGGTCACGATCGGCGATCTCAAGCCGGATCTCACCCTCATTCTCGACCTGCCGGTCGAAATCGGCCTGCAGCGCGCCGCCGCGCGTCGCGGCAGCGGTACGCCCGACCGCTTCGAAAGCGAGAAGCTCAGCTTCCATCAGGGGCTCCGCGAGGCCTATCGGAAGATCGCCGAGGACGAGCCCAAGCGATGTGTGCTGATCGACGCCAATTCTGATCCTGATACGGTCGCGGACCGGGTCTGGACGGCGTTGCGCGAGCGCCTCCTTCGCACGCCTGCCTCGGTGGTCTCAGCATGAGCCCGCGTCAGGCCGAGCGCGAGAGCGCCATTCCGCATCCGCGCGAGACGAACCTGCTGTTCGGCCATCGCGAGGCCGAGACGGCGCTGCTCACGGCCTATCGCAGTGGGCGTATTCCGCATGCCTGGCTGATCGGCGGGCCGCAGGGCATCGGCAAGGCGACGCTGGCCTATCGCATGGCGCGCTTCGTGCTCGCTCACGGCCAGCCGCTGGCGCCTGCCGTGCAGGGCGCGGAAGACCTCGCGATCGACCCCGACGACGCCGTGGCGCGACAGGTTGCGGCGAGCTCGCATGGTGGTCTGCTGACGCTGGAGCGCACCGCCAACGACCGCGGCGTGATGCGCACCGTCATTACCGTGGACGAGACGCGCGAGACGATCGCGTTCTTCGGCTCGACCGCGGCGGCCGAAGGCTGGCGCGTCTGCATCGTCGACACCGTCGACGAGCTCAATCCCAATGCGGCGAACGCCCTGCTGAAGATCTTGGAGGAACCGCCGCAGCGATCGCTGTTCCTGCTGGTGAGCCACGCGCCCGCGCGCGTGCTCGCTACGATTCAGTCGCGTTGCCGCAAGCTGCGCCTGCGCTCGCTCACCACCGAGGAGGTCATCGGTGCAGCCGCCGCGGCCGCCGATCTCGCTCCGACCGATCTGGCGCTGCGCGAAGCCGCGGAGGCCTCCGAGGGCAGCGTCGCGCGTGCGCTGACGCTGCTCGGGGGCGATGCGCTGAAGCTTCAGCAGCGCACGGCGGCGCTGCTGGCACGGCTCCCGGAGGTCGATCCGCGCGAGTTGCACACGCTCGGCGAATCCCTCGGCACCAGCGACCGCGTCGCGCTCGCGGCCTTCGTCGACGGCATCGATCGCTGGATCGCGGAACGCCTGCATGCCGATGAGGCCAATGCCAACCAGAACCTGCCGCGCCTTGCGCGTCTAGCTGAGGTATGGGAAAAGATCGTCCGCGCCGCGCGCGACACCGAAACCTACAATCTGGAGCGAAAGCCCTTGGTTTTCTCGGTGTTCGGCTGGCTGGCGGACGCAACGCGCTAGAGCATGATCCGGAAAAGTGCGCAGCGGTTTTCCGAAATGATCATGCGCAAGACAACAACCTAACGCAAATTCGTTTCCAAATTTCGAGAAGCCGGCAAAGGAATTCATCGTGGCGACACGAGCTAAGAAAACGGTCAAGGGCAAGAGCGGCAAGAAGGCCGCGAAGAAGGCTACCAAAAAGGCCGTGAAGGCGCGCGCGTCCAAAGCGGTCAAAAAGGTCGAGAAGACCAAGAAGGCCGCCACCAAGAAGAGCGTGAAGAAGTCGGCAAAGAAGGCCGGCAAGAACGCTGCGAAGAAGCAGATCGTCGCCAAGAAGGCTTCGAAGAAGGCGGCCACCAGGAAGCCCGCCAAGGCTCCGGCGAAGAAAGCAGCCAGGAAGGCGAGGGTGACCGCGCCCGCCCTGATCGCTGCGCCGGCCCCCATCGTCACGCCGCCGAAGGCCGTGAAGCCCAAGGCGCCGCCTGCGCCGAAGCCGACGGCTGCACCGAAGGCGTCAGCGCCTGTTGCCGCGTCCGCGCGCGACAACGTCTTCTACATCACCACCGCGATTGCCTATCCCAACGGCAGTCCGCATATCGGCCACGCCTATGAGGCGATTGCGACCGACGTGCTGGCGCGCTTTGCGCGGCTCGACGGCAAGGACGTGTTCTTCCTGACCGGTACCGACGAGCACGGCCTGAAGATGGTCCAGACCGCGCAGAACGAGGGCCTGACGCCGGCCGCGCTCGCGACCCGCAATGCCGGCCGCTTCAAGGAGATGGACGAGCGGCTGAACGTGTCGTTCGACCGGTTCATCCGTACCACCGAGGAGCAGCACCATCGCTCGACCCAGGAGATCTGGCGTCGCATGGAAGCGAACGGCGACATCTATGCCGACACCTATGCCGGCTGGTACTCGGTTCGCGATGAGGCGTACTACGCCGAGGATGAGACGCGCCTGAACGACGACGGCGTGCGGCTCGGACCGCAGGGCACGCCGGTCGAGTGGGTCGAAGAGAAGAGCTATTTCTTCCGCCTCTCGGCCTATCAGGACAAGCTGCTCAAGCTCTATTCGGATCGCCCTGATTTCATCGGGCCCGATTCCCGCAAGAACGAGGTGGTGAGCTTCGTCAAGGGCGGCCTGCGCGATCTCTCGATCTCGCGGACCACGTTCGATTGGGGCGTCAAGGTGCCCGGCGACGAAGAGCACGTGATGTACGTCTGGGTCGACGCGCTGACCAATTACATCACCGGCGTCGGCTTCCCCGACGAGAGCGACGAGAACTGGCGCTACTGGCCAGCGGACGTGCACATCATCGGCAAGGACATCATCCGCTTCCACGCGGTGTATTGGCCCGCATTCCTGATGTCGGCCGGCATTCCCGTGCAGAAGCGGGTCTATGCCCACGGCTTCCTGTTCAACAGGGGCGAGAAGATGTCGAAATCGGTCGGCAACGTCGTCGATCCCTTCAATCTCGCCGACCAGTATGGCGTCGACCAGATGCGCTATTTCTTCCTGCGCGAGGTGCCGTTCGGCCAGGACGGCAACTACAACCATGAAGCTATCGTCGCACGCATCAATGCCGATCTCGCCAATGATCTCGGCAACCTCGCGCAACGCTCGCTGTCGATGATCGCCAAGCAACTCAGCGGCGTGCTGCCGGAGCCCGGCGAGTTCAGTGACAATGACAAGGCGATCCTGGCTATGGCCGACGGTATGATCGCCGCCAGCCGCGAAGCGATGGCAACCCAGCAGATCCATCACTGGCTCAATGCCGTGTGGGCCGTGGTTGCGGAAGCCAACCGCTATTTCGCGGGCGAGGCGCCGTGGGCGCTGGCCAAGACCGATCCCGCACGACAGAGGACGGTGCTCTACGTCACCGCTGAAGTCGTGCGCCAGATCGCGATCCTGGCCCAGCCGGCGATGCCGACCGCCTCGGGCCTGCTGCTCGACAGCCTTGGTATTCCCGAAGGAGAGCGCAACTTCGCGATGCTCGGCGGCGCCAAGCGGATCGCGCCCGGCTCGATGCTGCCGGCGCCGACGCCCGCGTTCCCGCGCTACATCGAGCCGGCAGCCTGAGGCGTACCTAGCGATGCTGGTCGACAGTCACTGCCATCTGGATTTTCCGGACTTCGCGGAAGATCTCGACGGGATCGTAGCGCGTGCCCGTGCGGCCGGCATCGGCCGCATGGTCACGATCTCGACGCGGGTGCGAAAGCTCGATCAGCTTCTCGCCATCGCCGGGCGCTATGACGACGTCTATTGCTCGGTCGGCACCCACCCGCACAACGCGGATGAAGAAGACGGCATCACGGCGGACGAGTTGGTCGCGCTGACGCGGCATCCGAAGGTGGTCGCGCTCGGCGAGGCCGGGCTCGACTATTTTTACGACAACGGCTCGCCGGAGGCGCAGGCGAGGGGCTTTCGCGCCCACATCGCCGCCGCGCGCGCGACCGACCTGCCGCTGGTGATCCACACCCGCGAGGCCGATGAGGACTGCGCCCGCATCCTGGAAGAGGAGGCTGCCAAGGGATCGTTTCGCGCGGTGCTGCATTGTTACACCGGCGGGCGCGAGCTGGCGCTGAAGGCGGTGTCGCTCGGGCTGTACATCGGCTTCACGGGAATCCTCACCTTCAAGAAGTCAGATACCTTGCGCGCGCTGGCGGCCGAATTGCCGTCCGACCGTATTCTGGTCGAAACAGACTCGCCCTACCTTGCGCCGGGCAAATTCCGGGGCAAGCGCAACGAGCCGGCCTATGTGGTCGAGGTCGCCAAAGTGCTTGCCGAAACGCGCGGCGTGTCGCTTGAGGAGATCTCACGGCAGACCAGCGAAAACTTCTTCCGCCTTTTCTCGAAGGTGAAAACTTGAGGTTCTGAACCGCATGACGCTGACGCTGACGATCCTGGGCTGCGGCTCCTCCGCCGGCGTGCCGCGTCCGGCGCTCGGCTGGGGCGCCTGCGATCCCACGAACCCCAAGAACCGCCGCCGCCGTTGCTCGCTGCTGGTCGAACAGACGTCACACCACGGCACCACGCGTATCGTGATCGACACGTCGCCGGACCTGCGCGAGCAGTTGATCTCGACGGATGTCGACCACATCGACGCGGTATTCTTGACCCATGAGCACGCCGACCAGACCCACGGCATGGACGATCTGCGCTCGGTCGTGATCCACATGCGCAAGCGCATTCCGGTCTATTTCAACCAGTCGACCGCCAAGGACATCATGGCGCGGTTTTCCTATTGCTTCATCTCGCCGGAGGGAAGCGACTATCCGCCGATCCTGACGCGGCATTCGATCGAGGCGGGCGAAAGCCAGACGGTTCTGGGGAAGGGGGGCGCGGTGACGATGACGGCTTTCCTGGTTCAGCACGGCAACATTCCCGCGCTTGGCTACCGCATCGGCAACGCTGCCTACACGCCCGATCTCAACGACATCCCGCGGGAGAGCTGGGGTGCCCTGGAAAACCTCGATCTGTGGATCGTCGACGGCCTGCGCTACACCGGCCATCCCAGCCATTTCAGCATCAACGACGCGCTGTCCTGGATCGAACGCTTCAGGCCGAAGCGCGCCGTCATCACCAACATGACGGCCGACGTCGACTACGAGGTGATCCGCCAGACGTTGCCCGCGGGGGTCGTGCCGGCCTATGACGGACTGCGGATGGAGACTCTCTAGAACGTTCTCGAACGAAGCGTCACCACGCGTAGCGCAGCACGGCCTTGCCGGTGTAGGCGCGCACCAGGCTCGACAGCTCGCTGTCGAAGTTCGCGCTCGCGGACCAGCCGTTCACGCCGCGCAGCTCGAGGGCGACGCCCGTCAAGGCCGAGTTCGGCGCAAGCGCTGTGCTGCCGATTACAAATCCCTGGCCCGATGCCGCCTGGAACACTGCAGGCATCGACTGCGTCGCGCTGAAATCATGCGCCCAGGCCAGACGTCCTCGCAAATCGAAGAGACCACCAGCCAGCACGAAGGATGTGCTCGTGCGCAGGCCGAGCTCGCTGCGGCCGTCGGTAAAGCTGTTACTGCTGCTGGATGGCGCCGCGGATGGATCGGCTGCGTAAGCCGGCTGGCCGGTGCTGGCGGCGAGGCGGAACATGGTCACCTGGCCGGCGGCGTAGGGCGTGACGCCGAGCCAAGGCGTCGCAATCCGGTAGCCGCTTTCGATGCGGCCGGAATATGCGTTGGCGTTGAGGGCCGTGTTGAGCTGGTCGCTACCGGCCGGCGTCACCTGATGGTCGCTGGTGATGGCCTGCCAGCCATAGGCGAGGGCGGTCGCAACATAGGCCGCGCCGATCGCGTGCCTGACGAAGCTGCCGGCCTGAAACAGGTCGGAGCGGCCGCTGGAGAAATTATTGGCGAAACCGGTGCCGCCGCCGGCAAGCGCAAAGCCCATTCGCGTCTGCGGTGAAAGCGAATAGTCGGCGCCAACGGCGGTGACGTAGCTGCGAGCCGCCGCGCCGCTGCCATCGGTCGTGGTCTGGGAGCCGCCGAGGCCCGTGGCCCAGATGCTCCAGTGCGGGGCCGCAAGCGACGGCTTGCCGTAGATCGCCTCATAGGCGTCGCGCCCGATGCCGCCATGGGTGCGGTCGTTACCGAGATCGGCATAGGCCGAGAGTTCAGAGTCGAATTCGGGCCGGCCGATCCCGCGCCCGTCGATGGCGGGATCGAGCAGGGTCTGGGTGAACTGCTTCATCGCCAGGAATGTGGCCTGCGCCGTTTCTGTCTGCGACGGAGTTGTGGAGCTGCCGCCAAAGGCCTGTTGCATGCTGGACCTGCCCGCGCCGGCGAGACCCGGTGGGTCACCGTTCCAGCCAGCGTTTGGCGGCATCCCCGGGCCGCCATTGTTGCCGTTGCCTGACGGCGCACCGCCAAAAGCCGATGCCTGTGGCGGGGGACCGAACATCGGGCCTCCCATGCCGCCGAAGTTATTGCCGGCGCTGAAATTGCCGGTGCCGCCGCCGGGCCAGCTTGGACCGGGATAGCCAAAATTTTCGGGACCTGCGAACGCGCCGAACTCGCGCATGACTTGGGCATCCGCCGCGCGCGGCAGCAGCAATCCGGCCGTCAACAGCAGCAGCGCCAGACGCGCACGCACGTCTGTGCTCACGACACGAACCGCATGAAGCGCCCCAACCGCGCCGGTCGCCGGCCGCGCAGCCCGCGCGGCGAATCAGGTGGCAACAGCGAATCCGACGGGAGGGAAACGTAAATGCGTCTCTGACGTTTTCCAATCTTTTCCTGTGATGTCCTGATGTCGTCGAACATGGACGATCGGTTTCAGGATAACGGCGCACAACTCGTGTTTCTAAATGTGTCTGACGCTTGCGCGCTTCACGCCGAGATCGCCTTGGCCGAGCCGACTTCGTTGCGCAGCAGGAATTTCTGGATCTTGCCAGTCGACGTCTTCGGGATCGGCCCGAACACGACGGCCTTGGGCGTCTTGAAGCCGCTCATATGCACGCGGCAGAAGGCGATGATATCGGCCTCGGTGGCGCTTGCGCCGTCCTTCAACTCGACGAAGGCGCAGGGCACTTCGCCCCATTTCGGATCGGGTTTCGCGACCACGGCCGCGAACAGCACAGCAGGATGCTTGTAGAGGATGTCCTCGACCTCCACGGATGAAACATTCTCACCGCCGGAGATGATGATGTCCTTGGAGCGATCCTTGATCGTGACGTAGCCGTGCGCGTCGAGCACGCCGAGATCGCCGGTGTGAAACCAGCCGCCTTCGAAGGATTCCTTCGTGGCTTTCTCGTTCTTCAGGTAGCCCTTCATCACGATGTTGCCGCGGAACATGACCTCGCCGATCGTCTCGCCGTCGCGCGGCACCTCCTGCATCGTCTGCGGATTGATGACGGTAACGCATTCCTCGAGCGGGTAGGGTACGCCCTGCCGGCGTTTCATGCGCGCGCGCTCGGCGGCGGGGAGATCGTCCCAGCCGGGCTGTTCGGCGCAGACGGAAGCAGGGCCATAGACTTCGGTCAGGCCGTAGACATGCGTCAGCTTGATCCCGATGCTCTCCGCGCCTTCCAGCACCGCGA
Source organism: Bradyrhizobium sp. T-1 (assembly GCF_053592855.1). NCBI lineage: Bacteria > Pseudomonadati > Pseudomonadota > Alphaproteobacteria > Hyphomicrobiales > Nitrobacteraceae > Bradyrhizobium > Bradyrhizobium sp. T-1. The sequence continues at coordinate 4,272,572 of NZ_CM132115.1, forward strand.
CCGGCGGTGCGGCGCCCGCGATCAGACCGACGACGCGGCGCGCCGCCTCGCCCTTCGGTGCATCAGGTGCGTTGATCAGCACGTTATAGACGATCGGCGCGCCGCACATATGGGTGACGCCGTGTTGCTTGATCAGCTCGAAGATCTTTGTCGGCTCGACCTTGCGCAGGCAGACATTGATGCCGGCCGCTGCCGCGATCGTCCAGGGGAAGCACCAGCCGTTGCAGTGAAACATCGGCAGCGTCCAGAGATAGACCGGATGCTGGCCGAGATTGCCGGCAAGGATGTTGCTGACGGCGTTCAGATAGGCGCCGCGATGATGCGTCACGACGCCCTTGGGATTGCCCGTCGTGCCAGACGTATAGCTCAGCGCGATCGCGTCCCATTCGTCCTTCGGCGTGATCGCCGCAAAATTCGGATCGCCTTGCGCCACGGCCGCTTCGTACTCGATCGCGCCGATGCGCTTGCCGCCCTTGAACGCAACATCATCGACGTCGATTACGAACGGCTTGGGCCCGGTCATTTGCGCCAATGCATCAATGATCACGCCGGAAAATTCGGGATCGACCAGGATGATCTTGGCGCCGCCATGGTCGAGCTGGAACGCAATCGAGGGCGCATCGAGCCGGATGTTGAGCGCGTTGAGCACGGCGCCGGTCATGGGGACCGCGAAGTGCGCCTCGTACATGGCCGGGATGTTCGGCAGCATCGCCGCGACGGTATCGCCGACGTCGATGCCCTTGCCGGCGAGATACGATGCAAAGCGCCGGCAGCGCTCGTAGGTCTGGGCCCAGGTGAAGCTCCGCCCCTCATAGACCGTGCTGACGTGATCGGGATAGACCGCGGCGCTGCGCGCGAGAAAGCTCAGCGGACTGAGCGGCACGTAATTGGCGGGGGTCTTGTCGAGGCCGATATTGTACTGGTTCTGCCGGTCGCTCATCGACACCCTCCTTGACGCCGCGCGGGTTACAGGAATCCGATCGAGATCCAGGGGAAGACCGCGACGACGATCAACCCCATCATCAGCGCCAGCAGATAGCCCCAGATCGGCCTGACGCCCGCGGCCGGGTCGACGCGTCCGATGGCGCAGGCTGTATAATAGCCGACGCCGAACGGTGGGGCGAATAGCCCGATACCCATCGCCAGAATGATCACCATCGCGTAGTGCACCTCGTGCACGCCGACGGCACGGGCGATTGGAAACAAGAGCGGCCCGAACAGCACGATTGCGGGGATACCTTCCAGCACGCTGCCGAGAATGGTGAACGCCAGGATCGACACGGCGATGAAGGTCGCCGCGCCGCCCGGCAATCCAGTCATGGCGGAGGCCAGCGAACGCGAGAAGCCGGACTGGGTCAGACCCCAGGCCATGCCGGTGGCCGTACCGATGATCAGCAGGATCGCGCCTGACAGCGCCGCCGTCTCGACCAGCATCGGAAACAGCCGCCGCCAGTCGAAGCGGCGGTAGATGATCAGACCGACGAGGGCGCCATAGACGATACCGATGGTGGAGACTTCGGTGGCGGTCGCAATGCCTTCGACCACGGCGTAGCGGATCACGAAGGGCAGTGCGAGCGCGGGCAGGGCGACGACGAAGGTCTTGCCGATCTCGGACGCGGTGGCGCGGCGGACATGGCTCATGTCCTCGTGGCGGTAACGCCACCACACCAGCATGCAGAGCGTGATCGCGAGCACGACGCCAGGCAGCAGGCCGCCGGTGAACAGCGCCGCGATCGAGACGCCGGTCACCGAGCCGATCGTAATCAGCACGAGGCTCGGCGGAATGGTCTCGGTCTGGGCGCCGGTTGCGGCGAGCAGCGCGACGAGATCGCCGGGCTTGGCACCGCGTTGCTTCATCTCCGGAAACAGCACGGGCGCGACTGCGGCCATGTCGGCGGCCTTGGCGCCGGAAATGCCGGAGACCAGATACATGGCGCCGACCAGCACGTAATGCAGGCCGCCGCGGACATGGCCGAGCAGGCTGGCCAGGAACGCCACCATGGCCTGCGCCATGCCGGTCATTTCGATCAGCAGCCCCAGGAACACGAACAGCGGCACCGAGAGCAGGATGAGATGGCTCATGCCCTCATCCATCCGCCCGACCAGCACCATGACCGGCGTGTGCGTGGTCAGCGCCAGATAGCCGAAGATGGCAAGGCCGAAGCCGAACGCAATGGGGACGCCGGCAAAGACGCAGAAGCCGGCGACGCCGACGAAGAAGATGACGAGGTTGAGATTGCCGAGCGGCCGCAAATAGGGCTGTGCCAGCCAAAACAGACCAACGACGACGGCCACGGTCACCACGGCCGCCAGCACCGCCCGATAATCAGCGGCGCGGAGCAGCCGCAGCAGCGCGAAGGCCGCCATCAGGCAGATGCCGACCGGCAGCGCGACGGCGCGCCACATGTTCGAGATCTGGAGCGCCGGCGTGGTGATGAAGCTCTCTTCGTAGGCATAGTCGTAGGCCGGCCAGACGATCATCGCGAGGAACGCCAGCGCGGCAGAGACACCCACGAGATCGAGCCAGGCCCGCATCGCGGGTCGGGCGCTCGCGACGATCGCGGTCATGCGCATGTGCTCGGAGCGGCGGAATGCCACGGCGGCGCCGAGCATGGCCAGCCACAGGAACAGGATCGAGGCCAGTTCGTCCGACCAGATCAGCGGCCGGTGCACGACATAGCGCGCAATCACGCCGGCGAACAGGATCACGATCTCGGCGACCACGAGAATGGCCGCCGGGATCTCGACGAGGAGGCCGAGGATGCGTTCCAACGAGGCCAGCCGTGAGGATCGGCGAGGGGACTGACCAGCCTCCTCGCCCGCCGCTTCGGTCACCTGAACCTCGACATGAGCCATGACGGCCCCAACGCGTTACGACAGCTTGCCGACGGCCTTTTCCAGGAGGTCCCAGGCCTGGTCGCCATACTTGCCCTTCCATTCGGCATAGAAGCCGGCAGCCCTCAGCTTGTCGCGGAACGGCGCGACCGTGGGCTGGTTGAACGTCAGGCCCTTGCCCGCAAGCTCCTGCTGGAGATTGGCGTTCAGCTTGGCGGTATCCTCGCGCTCCTTGACGGCGGCGGCGTTGATGTTCTTGGCAACGACGGTACGCACGTCCTGTGGGAGCTTTTCCCAGGCGCGGCGGTTGGCCAGGAACCAGAAGCCGTCCCACATGTGGTTGGTCAGCGAGCAGAATTTCTGCACCTCGTAGAGCTTCGCCGTCGAGATGATCGCCAGCGGGTTCTCCTGGCCCTCGACGATCTTGGTCTGGAGCGCGGAATAGACCTCGGCGAAATTGATCGAGGCGGGCGCGGCGTCGAACGCCTTGAACATCGAAGTCCACAGCGGCGACACCGGCACGCGGATCTTGAAGCCCTTGAAATCGTCCGGGCTTGTGATCGGCTTGGTCGACGACGTGGTCTGGCGGAAGCCGTTGTCCCAGATCTTGTCCATGACCTCGAGACCAGCCTTCTTGATCTCGCCGCGGACGTGGGCGCCGAGGTCGCCGTCCATGGCCTTCCAGACCGTATCGTAGTCCGGGAACGCGAAGCCGATGCCGTTAATGGACGCCGCCGGCACCAAGGTCGAAAGAATCAGGCCCGACAACGTGAAGAACTCGACGCCGCCGGAACGGATCTGGCTCAGCATGTCGGTGTCCGAGCCGAGCTGGTTGTTGGGGAAGATCTGGAGATCGAACTTGCCGTTGGTCTCGCTCTTGATCGCAGCGGCCATCTCCTTGGCGCGGACGTTCAGCGGGTGCGAGTCAGGCAGGTTGTTGGCGTATTTGTACGTGAACTCGGCAGCCTGGGCACGGGCCACATAGGGCGCGCTGACGCTGCCAAAAACGGCGGTCGCGGCGGAGGCCTTGAGAAGCGTGCGGCGGGAAAAACTCATGGGTCTGCTTCCTCGGAAGAATTGTTTTTGTTGTGAGACGCAAACCATACGGAGGTCAGGCCTGAAGGTCATCTGCGATCTCGCGAAGCTCGCTTATTGCAGCCGGACAAGGTCGCGGCAATATCGGCTTTCAGACGAGGCCGCTGGTGCGTGCGAACTTGGCCTCGATGCTCAGGATGCCGCGACCGGAATGCCGCTCCAGTGAAGCCGCGATGGCAGGAATTCAGCCTAACCAGCTGATCGCACTACATATAAAGATATTCCATAATATACCTTATGCGAATTACGGATATGGGCGGGCGTGCTTCGGATGGCGTGTGTGTGCGTCCTCCACCAGCTCGAGATCGGATCGGCCCCTTGCCCCACCAGAGGCCGCTCGGGTGATCGCAGCGAAGCCGATCGAGTCGCGTCAGCTCAAAGCAAAGGAAGCCGATTGGCCATCCGGTTGGGACATGCCAAAGCGGGTGACGGCTCAGGCGTTTGGTACGCCGGAACCCGGCGATGGCATCGTTGGGTGAGCGCGGCGGGACCGGCGCTAGTCCGTCGAAAGTGACCGCAGCCAAGCCAGTCTTGTGATCGCCCTCTCCGCCATCCGTTGCAAGGCTTCGGTCCGCGCCGCGTCATCCGAGTGCTCGGCTCCGTCGAGGTAGCTGTCGACCAGGGCTTCGGCGATCTCCAGCGAATCCTTCTTTTCGACGGAGGCAGGGAAGCGACCTACATCGGCGGCGTCCTCGGCCATCCCAGCCGTCTCGTGGCGGATCTCTCGTGTCCGGACGGCAGCTGGCCCGGTCAGGTGCTGCTCGAGATCGGCAAGGCGGTCGGCCAGGCGAAGCTCGAGTTGCCGCGCATCGATCTGCGATGTGGTCACTCCCTGACCATCGGCGGGGTCCCGCCCGTGTTCGCGATGGTAGGCGCGGCGCCTCTCCTTCCGCAGCGTTGCGACGTGGCCGAGCTCTTCTCGCGCCATCGCCTCGGAGGCCTTCTTGATGTCGGGATCGTCGGAGTAGGCCGCAAGATAGGACCAGAAGGCGAAGGCGCGCTCTTCGTTGCGGACCGCCATCGCCAATGCGCGGTAGGGCGTCATCAAGCGTGAACTCTTCACTTCGGTCGCGGAGTCTGCATCGAGCGTTTCGGGTGCCTCCCAGCGCACCAGGGCGGGATCGGGATTCTTGCCGCTGCGTGATTGCGACCATCGTGTGACGCTGTCGACGTGCTCGCGCTCGGCGATCGCGAGTCGCGTGAATACGTCAGCAAGGGCGTCCTTTCCCTGCCGATGCATTTCTTTGGCAAGATCATCATACCGATTTGCGGCCTCCTGCTCCATTGCGTGCGCAAGCGCAAAGAGCTCGTCGAGCGACTTCAATACACCGGCAGGCTCAGAGCGTAGCAACGAAGTGCGTAGCAACGGCATGGCGATGACTCCCATATGCAGATTTCTGAACCAGTTACGCACGAGTGCGAATTATTTTGCCGACTTGACAGACGCGATTGCGCGAGATGAGCTTTGCACGTCAGCGACGACAAATCATCGACGAAGATCAAATGACACGCGCGGCCCGGTCGGCCGAGCTTAACGCATTTGCAGCGACATGTTGAAGCGGGCAAACGACGTCACCACCTTCGTACGGTGCGCAGCGCTAGCGCTGGCAAGTCTGTTGCTGTTGTGTCTCACATGCATCTTGCCCGCATACGCCGCCGGTGATCTGCAGGCATATCTACCGAAGGCCGTGCCCTCGGACTTTTTCCAAGGCGCGGATCGTTTCGGTCCGCTGCAAGGCGATCCACCCGTTGTGCCGGTCTATCGTGGTGACCAGCTGCAGGGATTCGTCTTCCTCAACTCCGATTTCGCGAACGCCATTGGCTACTCGGGCAAGCCGATTCACATACTGGCGGGGATTGATCCGAAAGGCGTCATCACCAGTGTAAAGCTCGTCGACCACAAGGAGCCGATCGTGCTGGTCGGCATTCCCGAGGCGCGCATCGTCGCAGCCATGAACTCGCTGATCGGCAAGGACATGAAGCCGGTCGCGAGTGGGGCCGAGACCCCGCCGCAGGTCGACATCGTCAGCGGCGCGACCGTCACGGTCCTGGTGATGAGCGACAGCATCGTCCGTGCGGCATCCAAGCTGATCCGGAGCGGTCGCATCGGTGGCGGAGACGGCGCGGCGGCAGCGGCGGCCCTGCCCCCAGTCATCAAGACTCTCGATCTCGAACGCAGCGAAGTGCGCGATTGGGAGAGTCTCGTCGGCGACGGCTCGGTGCGCCGGCTTCATCTCGGGATCGGCGACGTCAATGACGCCTTTGCGAAGTCCGGCAATGCTGCGGCGAGCCAGTATCCCGAGCCAGGTGACGCGAGCGACAGCTTCGTCGACCTCTATGCGGCGCTCGTGACCGCGCCCACGATCGGCCGTAGCTTGCTGGGCGATGACGGCTATCAACGGCTGAAGGACAGGCTGAAGCCGGGACAGCAGGCCATCATCGTTGCCGGCAATGGCTCTTACTCTTTCAAGGGTTCGGCCTATGTTCGCGGCGGCATTTTCGATCGTATCGAGATCTTGCAGGACGGCAACAGCACTCGTTTTCGCGACCGCAACCATACCCGGCTTGGTGCGCTGACTGCGACCGGCGCTCCCGAGTTCAAGGAAATCGCGCTGTTCGTCACGCCTCCCGAGTTCACGCTCGATCCGACGCAGCCCTGGCAGCTGCAATTGCTGGTGCAGCGAAGCCTCGGTGGACGCGACAAGGCATTCCTGACATTCGACATCAACTACGCCCTACCCGACCAGTATATGCGTCGCGAGCAGCGCGCGGTGACCGTGCCGGAGAACGCCGCGCCCCCTGCAGCACAGGCGACGGCTGCGGCCACCCCGCCGCCGGAGACGGATGAGCCGCTCTGGATGCGGATCTGGCGGTCGAACACGGTCTCGGTCGGCATTACAGCGTTGATGCTGGCCGCCCTCACCGGCATTTTCTTCTTCCAGAATCTGCTGGTGCGCCGCCCGGTGTTCTATAACTGGGTTCGGCGAGGCTACCTCGCCTTCGTTCTGGTCTGGCTCGGCTGGTACGCAAACGCCCAGCTCTCCGTGGTCAACGTCGTCACCTTCACCAACGCGCTGGTGACCGGCTTTCACTGGGAGTTTTTTCTCGCCGCTCCGCTGATCTTCATTCTGTGGGCTGCGACGGCCGGAGGGCTTCTGTTCTGGGGGCGCGGCCCGTTCTGCGGCTGGCTATGTCCCTTCGGCGCGCTGCAGGAGCTGACCAACCAGGCCGCCAAATGGTTGAAGGTGCCGCAAATCACCGTGCCATGGGGGCTGCACGAGCGGCTCTGGCCGATCAAATATATCATCTTCTTGGGGCTGTTCGGCTTGTCACTCTACTCTGTCGACACGGCCGAACGGTTCGCCGAGATCGAACCGTTCAAGACGGCAATCATCCTGAAGTTCGCGCGGCAGTGGCCGTTCGTACTCTACGCGGTGGCGCTGCTCGTGATCGGCCTGTTCATCGAGCGCTTCTTTTGTCGTTACCTTTGTCCGCTCGGTGCGGCGCTTGCGATTCCCGGACGCATCAGAACGTTTGAATGGCTTCGCCGCTGGGAAGAATGCGGCTCGCCGTGCCAGCGCTGCGCCAAGGAGTGCCCGGTGCAGTCGATCCATCCGGAAGGACATATCAACGTCAACGAATGCATCTACTGCATGCATTGCCAGGAGCTCTACCACGACGACCATCGCTGCCCGCACATGATCCAGGTGCGGCTGAAGCGCGAGAAACGCCAGGCGTTGTCTTCGCCCTCGATGCGCACGGGCGGCAAGGGTCCCGCGACCGTCATCACCGCCGGCGGCAAGCCTGTCGGCGTATCACCCGTCACCTCTCCACCCGAAACCTGAAACCGAAAGCCGAGGAGGCAATCATGAGTGAGAACGACAAAACAAAGGGCGTCAGTCGACGAACGGTGCTGGGTACGACAGCGGCTGCAGCGGGCGTGGGCCTGGCGGGCGGAGCGGCGATGAAGGACGGCCGCGGATTCGTCTCGACCGCCGACGCTCAGACGAAGGCACCTGCGGCGCCGCCGGCACGACCGGCGGTGCAGAAGACGGAAGTGGCGCCCGGCGAGCTCGACGAATATTATGTGTTCTTCTCGAGCGGCCAGTCCGGCGAGATGCGGATCGTCGGCCTCCCCTCGATGCGCGAGCTGATGCGCGTCCCGGTGTTCAACCGCTGCAGCGCGACCGGCTGGGGCCTGACCAATGAAAGCCTCAAGGTTCTGACCGAGGGGCTGCAGCCCGCCACCCGCGAATTCCTCAAGACGCGCGGCGGCACATTCACGAACGGCGACCTTCACCATCCGCATATCTCCTTCACGGACGGCACTTATGACGGCCGCTATGCTTTCATGAACGACAAGGCCAACACGCGCGTTGCGCGGGTGCGGCTTGATGTCATGAAGTGCGACAAGATCATCGAGCTGCCTAATCAGCACACGGTTCATGGCCTGCGATTGCAGAAATATCCGCGCACCGGCTATGTATTCGCCAACGGCGAGGATGGCGTGCCGTTGCCGAACGACGGCAAGATTCTCGATGACGCCAAGCAATACCGATCGATTTTCAGTGCCATCGATGGCGACACCATGAAGGTTGCGTGGCAGGTGATCGTCAGCGGCAACCTCGACAACGTCGATTCCGACTATCAAGGCAAATACTGCTTCTCGACCTGCTACAACGGCGAGGAAGGCGTTACGCTGGCGGAGATGACCGCCAACGAGCAGGACTGGGTCGTCATCTTCAACATCAAGCGAATTGAGGAGGCCGTCAAGAAAGGCGACTTCAAGGAAATGAACGGCGTGCCCGTGATCGACGGCCGCAAGGGGTCGGCCTACACGCGCTACGTTCCGGTCTCGAACAATCCGCACGGCATGAACACGGCGCCAGATGGCATCCACATCGTTGCCGCCGGCAAGCTCTCCCCGACGGTCACCGTCATGGACGTGCGGCTGTTCGATCAGTTGTTCGACGATAAGATCAAGCCGCGCGACGTCGTTGTCGCCGAGCCCGAGCTCGGCCTCGGACCGCTGCACACGGCGTATGACGGCAAAGGCAATGCCTATACGACCCTGTTCCTCGACAGCCAGGTCGTCAAATGGAACATCGATCTGGCCAAGCGGGCCTTCAAGGGAGAAAAGGTCAACCCCATCATCCAGAAGCTCGATGTGCACTATCAGCCGGGTCACAACCACAGCTCCATGGGGCAGACCAAGGAGGCGGATGGCAAATGGCTGATCTCCCTGAACAAGTTCTCGAAGGACCGCTTCCTGAACGTCGGGCCGCTCAAGCCGGAGAACGATCAGCTGATCGACATCTCAGGCGACCAGATGAAGCTGGTCCATGACGGCCCGAGCTTCGCCGAACCGCATGACGCCACCATCGTCCACCGTTCCAAGATCAATCCGATCTCGATCTGGGACCGGGCAGATCCGATGTTTGCGGATGCGGTCAAGCAGGCCAAGGCGGACGGCATCAATCTGGAGGCGGATTCAAAGGTCATTCGCGACGGCAACAAGGTACGCGTCTACATGACGTCAACCGCGCCTGCGTTCGGCCTCGAGACGTTCGACGTCAAACAGGGTGACGAGGTGACCGTCTTCATCACCAACATCGATGCGGTCGAGGACCTGACGCACGGTTTCTGCATCGTGAATTACGGCATCCAGATGGAAATCGCGCCGATGGCGACCGCATCTGTCACGTTTACGGCCAACAGGCCGGGAGTTTACTGGTATTACTGCTCCTGGTTCTGCCACGCCATGCACATGGAGATGAAAGGCCGGATGTTCGTTGAGCCGAAGTCGGTCTGACGGGAGCGACCTCGTGAACCTTCTGTTGCGCATGTTTCCGGCGGCGTTGATCGCCGCCGGAATGTCTGGCTTCGCTGATGCAGAGACCTTGACGGCTTCGCCCGGCCGGCCGCTGCAGGCGCTGCTGGATGGCGCGCGCGCCGGCGACATCATCGAGCTCGCGCCGGGCGAATATCACGGTTCGGTCCGGATCGATCGCCCGTTGCAGCTGATCGGCAAACAAGGGGCGGTACTCGACGGCGACACCACCGACAACGTCATTACAGTCAGCGCGCCAGACGTCACGGTCCGCGGCGTGACCATCCGGGGATCCGGCCGCGATCTGCAGGCCATGAATTCCGGAATCTTCCTGCAAAAGACGGCCGAACGGGCGACGATCGAAGACAACCATCTGGCAGGAAACCTCTTTGGCATCTACGTGCACGGCGCCCGGGGATCCCGAGTCGTTCGCAACGATGTCGAGGGACTGCGCGGCGGACGTCTCAGCGAGGCCGGTAACGGCGTCTCGCTTTGGAATGCGCCCGACGTCACGATCGCAGACAATACGTTTCGCTACGGCCGCGACGGAATCTTCTCGATCTCCAGCAGCAAGGACCGATTCATCAATAATCGTTTCGACCAAGTCCGTTTCGCGATCCATTACATGTACACCAATGACAGCGAAGTCAGCGGCAACGTATCGGTCGGTAACCACGTCGGATATGCCATCATGTATTCGAACCGGCTGGTGATCCGTGGCAACATCTCCGATCACGATCGCGACCACGGATTCTTGTTCAACTACGCGAACTACGCGGAGATCAACGGCAACCGCGTCACGGGCGGCCCATTGAGCTCGATGATGGATGGGACGGACAGCGGTCCCGACGACGAGCGAGGGATGCTTCCGGAGCCGGTGCGGACGCGCCCTCTCCGGAGCGGCCCCGAAAAATGCGTGTTCATCTACAACGCCAATCACAACAAATTCCGCAACAACTGGTTCGAGCGCTGCGCCATCGGCGTGCACTTCACCGCCGGTTCCGAAGGCAACGAGATCACGGGCAATGCCTTCGTCGACAACGCCAACCAGGTGAAGTACGTCGGCACCCGGGACCTGGACTGGTCGACCGGCGGGCGCGGCAATTACTGGAGCGACAATCCGGCGTTCGACCTCAATGGGGACGGAATCGCCGATACCGCGTACCGGCCGAACGATCTCATCGATCGCGTGTTGTGGACCGCGCCCGCCGCCAAGGTCCTCATCAACAGCCCCGCGGTCCAGGTGATCCGCTGGGCGCAGGCGCAATTCCCGGCGCTGCTGCCGGGCGGCGTCGTCGATAGCCACCCTCTGATATCTCCGCCCCCGCGCCGCACGGCCAATGAGGCGCGATGATGAAGACAGTGCGCATCTTGGACGTCACGAAAGACTACGGCAGCGTCAAAGCCGTCCGCGGCGCTTCGTTCGCGCTCGGCGAAGGCGAGCTGGTGGCCCTGATCGGCCACAACGGCGCCGGCAAGACAACGCTCATGAAACTGATGCTGGGGCTGATCCGGCCGACCAGCGGCTCGATCGAGGTCCTCGGAGACAATCCTGCCGCCGGCGAATTCGCAGGTCGCCGCCAGCTCGGGTACCTGCCCGAGAACGTCTCCTTCGACGCCGCGCTGACCGCCCGCGAGACGCAGGCCTTCTACGCGAGGCTGAAGCGCGAGCCGGTGGCGACGGCACTCGATCTGCTCGACGCCGTGGGATTGGGAGCGGCCAGCCGTCGCCGGGTCGGCACCTATTCGAAGGGCATGCGCCAGCGCCTGGGACTTGCGCAGGCGTTGATCGGACGTCCGCGGGTGCTGCTGCTGGACGAGCCGACCACCGGACTTGATCCGGAGCTGCGTCAGACCTTCTACGACGTCATCCAGCGGCTTGCGGCCGATGGTGCAACCGTGCTGTTGTCATCTCACGCGCTCACCGAGCTCGAGGAGCGCGCCGGCCGGGTCATCATCATGAACCGGGGCATCAAGGTCGCGGACGGATCGATCGCGGAGCTGCGGCGGCTCGCCCAGCTGCCCACCAGGATCCGCCTCAAGGTTGCGGGCCTCGATCCGAGCGGGCTGCCGGGCTGGGCCCCACAGGACGCGACCTGCCGCCGCTTGAACGGCCACATCGTCGAGATCGACGCCGCGCCGGAGCGGAAGATCGAGCTCTTGCACCGCGCGACGGCCTCGGGCAACTCCGTCGAGGACGTCGACGTGATCCCGCCGTCGCTGGATGAGCTTTACGCACACTTCCTCAGGCAATCGGAGCAGGCTCCATGAATGTCCTGATCGTTGCTGCCAAGGAGATCCACCAGGCCATCCGCAATCGTTGGGTGCTTGCGGCAACGCTGCTACTCGCCGGACTTGCGCTGACGCTGAGCTTTCTCGGCAGCGCGCCAACCGGGAATGTCGGCGTTCGCACGCTGGACGTGGTCATCGTCAGCCTGTCGAGCCTGACGATCTTTCTCGTTCCGCTGATCGCGCTGCTGATCTCTCACGACGCCATCGTGGGCGAGATGGAGCGCGGAACGATGCTCTTGCTGCTGAGCTATCCGGTCGCGCGATGGCAGGTGTTGCTCGGCAAGTTCCTGGGGCATCTCGCTGTTCTCGCCTTCGCGACGTGTCTCGGCTACGGGCTTGCCGTCGGAGCATTGGCGGCGACCGGCAGCCGCATCGATACCGATAGCCTGCTGGCTTTCATGACCATGATCGGCTCCTCCGTGCTGTTGGGCGCAGCTTTCGTGGCGATCGGATATCTGGTCAGCGCGCTTGTGCGGGACCGGGGAACGGCAGCCGGAATCTGCATCGGGCTGTGGCTGCTGTTGGTCCTGATCTACGACATGGCCCTGCTGGGTGTGCTTGCGCTCGACCAGGGACGCAACATCTCCGCGACCGCGCTCAACGCGATGCTGCTGTCGAATCCGACCGACGCCTACCGGCTGATCAATCTGACCGGGTTCGCCAATGTCAGCACTTTTGCCGGCATGGCCGGCCTTTCGCAAAGCACGTCGCTGACAGTGCCGGTCCTTCTGGCCGCCCTGCTCTGCTGGACCATGGTTCCGCTGGCCCTCGCTGCGCTTGCTTTCTCCCGGAGAGAGCTATGAGACGGTGGGCCATGGCTTGCGCATTATTGCTGCCGCTCGCGCTTGCAGGCTGCAATGAGAAACAGGCAGCGAAAATCCCGCCGCCGCAGCGGATGACCGCCGAGGACATCGGCCATTATTGCGGCATGAACGTGCTCGAGCATCCGGGCCCAAAGGGGCATATCTTCGTCGCGAGCCTGATTGAGCCCGTCTGGTTCTCGTCCGTGCGGGACACGCTTGCGTTCACCCATCTGCCGGATGAGCCCAAGGACATCCAGGCGATTTACGTCTCCGACATGGCCAAAGCACCGAGCTGGGACAAGCCTGGTCCCGACAACTGGGTCGAGGCGCGGAAGGCGCTGTTCGTGATCGAAAGCCGGGTCAAGAGCGGCATGGGAGGGGATGAGGCCGTTCCGTTCTCTGACCGCGGCGCAGCCGAGAAATTTGCCGGCGAAAATGGCGGCAGGATCGTTGGCTTCGACGATGTGCCCCGTGACTACGTCCTGACGTCGGCGACTGCCAACATTGGCGCGGCGTCCGAGGGAATTGACGGACTGCCGGGCGAGCGATCGAAGGGGCAACCATGATGCGAATGCCGACGCGCCGACGCTTTATCCGGATCAGTGCCGCAGCGGCGGGCCTGGGCCTGCTATCCACGGGACGCTCCGTTCGCGCCGACGTCTCGCCGGCAGTCTGGCGAGGCACGATGCTGGGGGCAGTCGCGACGATGGAGATCCACTGCAACGATCGCAGGCGGGCGGAACGGCTGATCGCGCTGGCTTGTACCGAGGCGCGCCGGCTCGAGCGGCAGTTCAGTCTTTACCTGGACGACTCCGCCTTGGTCGCATTGAACCGTACCGGGATTCTGGTTGATCCCACTGCCGAGATGGTCGATTTGTTATTGGCCTCGCAGCACTACTCACGGCTGACGGGCGGATTTTTCGATGTAACCGTGCAGCCGCTGTGGGACCTCTACGCCAGCCATTTCGCGCGAGATGACGCGAATCCGGCCGGCCCGGCAGCAGCGGAGATCGAGGCCGCGCTCGCGCGCGTCGGGAGCGGCCGCATGACGGTCGGCCGCGATCGGATCGTGATGCCCCGCGGCATGGCCGTCACTCTGAACGGAATTGCGCAAGGCTATGTCACGGACAAGGTGGTGGACTTACTGCGCGCCCACGGTATCTCCCAAAGCCTGGTCGATATGGGGGAAGCGCGAGCGATTGGCGCGCGCCCGGACGGACAACCATGGGAGGTCGGCGTCGCCGATCCGGATATCGCGGGCCGGACGGCAGCGGTGCTGCCAATCGTCGATCGTGCGGTGTCGACCTCGGGCAGCTACGGATTCCGGTTCGATCCGAAGGGACAATTCAACCACCTGTTCGATCCCCGAACGGGCGGATGCGCTCGCCGTTATCGCAGCGTGACCACCGTGTCCCACAGCGCGACCGCGGCAGACGCGTTGTCGACGGCGTTCAGCTTCATGCCGGAAGAGGAGATTCGATCGTTGCTGCCGCGTGTCGATATCGACCGCGTGCATCTCATCGATGATGCCGGCCAATCGGTGGAACTCACGGCTTAGCCGAGACGGACATCGCCCTTGAACTGCGCGTCGGCGTTCGACCTGCCGTTTCGGCGGTCTTGCCGAGCAATGGCGCAAACTGCTCTGCGGTCACCGTTTCATTTGCGATCAGCAACTCGACACCGGCCTCAAGGTCCGCTCGGCGTTGTTGCAGGATATCGCGGGCGCGACGGTCGCCCTCCTCGACCAAGTTCCGCACCGCAAGGTCGATCTCACGGCCCGTGGCTTCCGCAGCCGCAACGATTGCGTCCTGGGGGGCGGCAACAAAGGCTTGCGGTTTCGGCGCATAGGTGCGTTGTCCCACCGTCTCGTCCATGCCGTATTTGGTCACCATTTCAATGGCGACTTCGGTTGCTCGTTGAAGGTCATCAGCGGCGCCGGTCGAAATGGCCCCATCGAAAATCAGGTGCTCCGACGCACGCCCTCCCATCAGCACCGCGATTCGGTTCTTCAGCTCCTCGACCGTGAGCAAGAACCTGTCCTCGGTCGGACGCTGGATGGTGTACCCCAGCGCCCCGATTCCACGCGGGACGATCGACACTTTCTGCACGGGATCGACGCCGGGCAGGCTCGCTGCGACGAGGGCATGTCCCATCTCGTGATACGCAACCCTGCGCCGCTCGTTCTTGCCGAGCACCCTGCTCTTCTTTTCGATCCCGGCCACGATCCGCTCGATCGCCGTGACAAAATCCGCGAAGGAGACCTCCTCGCCGCTCCGCCTGGTCGCGGCGATCGCGGCTTCGTTGATGAGGTTGGCGAGATCGGCTCCGGTGAACCCGGTGGTGAGACTGGCTACCTTGTCAAGGTCGACGTCCTCGCCCATGTGGATCTTGCGGACATGCACCTTGAGAATGGCCACACGCCCGGTCTTGTCCGGCCGATCGACGAGGACCTGTCGATCAAACCTGCCGGCCCGCAGCAGCGCGGGATCCAGGATCTCGGGGCGGTTGGTGGCTGCGAGCAGGATGACCCCTGCGCTGGGATCAAATCCATCGAGCTCGGACAGGAGCTGGTTAAGGGTCTGCTCTTTCTCGTCGTAGCCGCCGACCGACAGCGGCCCGCGGCTGCGTCCCAGCGCGTCGAGCTCATCCACGAAAATGATGCACGGCGCAGCCTTGCGTGCCTGCTCGAACAGGTCCCGAACGCGCGCGGCGCCAACTCCGACGAACATCTCGACGAATTCCGAGCCGGAGATCGAGAAGAACGGAACCCCGGCCTCGCCCGCCACCGCGCGGGCGAGCAAGGTCTTTCCCGTTCCCGGCGGCCCGACCAGCAATATTCCCTTTGGCACATGAGCGCCCAAGCGGCCGTAGCTCTTGGGATCCCTCAGAAATGAAACCACTTCCTGAAGCTCGAACTTCGCCTCGTCGACGCCGGCGACATCGGCAAAGGTGACCTTGATGTCCTTTTCGGCATAGACCTTGGCGCGGGACTTCCCAATCGCCATCAGCCCTCCGAATCCCTGGCCGCCGGTCACACCGCGCCCAAGCCAGAACCAGATCAGGAAGAAGACGATGACCGGGAAGATCCAGGACAGCAGGCTTTGCAGTCCGCTGCTTGACGGCACGCCGGTCACGCTCACGCCCCTTGCCGCAAGCTTTTCGGCCAACGCCAGATCAACCCGCGCAGTGACGAACGCCGATTTTCTGCTCGGCAGCGGTTCCTTCAATTTTCCCTGGATTGTATCCGAACCGACGGACACCTCGGCGAGCTTTTCCTGGGCGAGCAATTGCTCAAACTGGCTGTAGGGGATGGTCTCGATTGAATTGTATGTGGTTGTAATGAACTGCAACACGACGAGCAGTATGCAGCCCACAAAGATGGCGGCCATCGTTATGGTCTGCTTGCGCGATATTTGCTCGGAGTCCACCTGCTTCTCCCATCGACCTCGACCGCAACCGAAACGCTACCGGTGCAGCGGCGATTTCCCCTTGACGCAGGTCAACGCGACGCCAGCGGTGCCATGGCGCGGGGTCCGCCCAAAGGCACTCGTTGCCTGGAGCTCCCAGCGCGTCTTCGTGGCCTACGGACATTTCCCTAGGTGAAGGGCCCGAATTTCGGTCGTCGGACCGAAGCGCTAGTAAGTATTTCGCCAGCACATCGGCTCGTCGACAATGGAGCCTGCAGTGAATCACTCGGTCTACACCGCAGATAAGGCAACCCACCTGAAGGTGGTCATTTCTGTGCTGCTCATCAACATTACCGTCATGGCGATAATGCTGACCGCCCGGCTGACGCAGCCGGAAGTCAGTGCGGGGGCGGCTGCAACCCTGAGTGTTGACAAGCCACATCCAACCCAAGCTCTTACCGAACTGGCCCGACTAAAGAAGCATCCGATCTAGATCGATTTCGCGGAGGGACCCCAAATGACCAATGAAGCAATCAAGACGCTGATGGTGCTCGCGCTCTACGGCGTGCTCGAAATCACGCTCTTCTGGTCGTCGATCGGCAGGTTGGCAAGGCGTACCGCGCTATCGGGAAACCGTCGCATGATCGACGGCGAGCTCAAGACGCGGCCGGCTGGCGAATAAAGCCGGCGCTTCCCGCTGGGCTACAATGGTTCGTCATCGACAGCGGAAGGCTCCCACTGAAGCGACACGAAATCGCCTCCGCCGTAGTCATCTTCGGGATCGGGTTGGGAGGATTGGAGGCAAAGGCGGTCATCCACCCCTCGAACACCTGGAACGTTCTCGCAAGCCACGGTCACTGCCCGACGCGCATTTTCGCCCCCGATAACGCCACGGAGCGTGACAGTGCCATCCTTCACGCCGACATTCAGGCCGACCGGCTGCCACGGCGTTCGGGCCAGAGCGGCGAGAACGGACCGACGGACCTGATTGTCATCCTTGGAATAGCCGGAGGAGTTCGTCAGCGGGCCGGCGACTGCGGACAGGAAGTCGGATCGGGTGATGATGCCGACGATGCGTTCGCCACGCATGACCGGAACGTGATTCAGATGCCGGCGCTCCATCAAGTCCGCGACCTCAGAAAGCGGCGCCTGCTCGTTGACGGAAACCGGCTGACGAGTCATCACCTGCTCGACTTGGCGTCCGTGTTCCTTCACGAACTCGCCTGCGATCCGATCGGCACCGATCAGCATCGTGAGTAATCGGTTGCGCAAATGCTCCGTCCCGATTTCGCTGCGTCTGAGGAAATCGCTCTCGCACAGGATGCCGACGAGTTTGCCTGCCACATCCACAACGGGCAGGCCGCTGATGTGATGGGCAAGCATCGCCTTGACTGCATCGGCGATCGGGGCCTCAGGCCGTATCATCACAACCCGTCGTGACATTATCTGATGCGCGCGCATGTCTTCCGCTCCGGAAATGCCCAAGAGGTATGTGCCGTGACAGACGACGTCTTGATCAAGATCAAGGCCGAGAGAGGCCGGGACGTCATTCTGACAATCGATATCGGAACACTTCGAACATGCTATTCCGGGCGGTTTTGTTGGTTGCGATCCTGGTCACGCCGTCGGCCTCCGGCGCTGCGACGCCAGCCGATGTGTCTGCGACGTTGTCTGACCTCATGACGAAACTCCAGCTCCAGCACGCAAAGTTATGGTTTGCGGGCAAGCTGAGCAACTGGGCCTTGGCGGGCTACGAGCTTCAGCAGATCGACGCGAACCTTGAAGCTACCAGCAAGTTGCTGACGGATCCGTCGCGAGTCGATCGCGCCAAGGAACAGCTAAAGGCGGTGCGCCAGGCACTCCAATCAAAGAACGTCCCGGCGTTCATGACGTCGTATGCCTCTTTGACCAACGAATGCAACGGTTGCCACCGGGGCAGCGGATATGCCTCGATCACAATTCAAGTGCCGCTCACCTTGCCGGTCCCCAATCAGTTATTTGTCGACCAGGTGTCCGAAGGGCGCGCACTTGTCCACGCATCTTGCGGAACGTGCCACGCCGTCACCGACGCTGTGAAGGAAGCGCCCCCGCTCCGTCCACCGCCACCAGGCTTCCTGGAGATCGTCAACCGCCCGTCGTTCTCCGCCGACGACCTCCGGCAGTTCTTGACATCAAACCACCGGCGAATTGGACCAAGTCAAGCCATGCCGAATCCGAGGCTTTCCGAATATCAGATAGAAGCGATCGTGGCTTATCTCGAGACATTGCGAGCAGACCAGCGGCGCTGAGAGGCGCAGAACGGGCGCGCAGCTCGAATGTCATAGCGATCTCGCGCACTCTAGCGCAGCGGCAGTTGTTCGAGCTGGCTCTGCGCTTTCTTGACAGTTGCCGCGAACCAGCTCTGGCTCGGTGCCTCCTTGGCGAAGCATTTGGTGTAGGCGTTCATCGCCTGATCTTCCTTGGCCAGGGCGTCCTGCGGGGCCTTCCTGGCCATCATCTGCTTCCAGACTTTTTTGCAAGCCGGGATTTCGGCCGTCTTCGCGGCTTCGCTTGCCGCGAGGAAGTAAACCTTGTCGCCCTGGATCGCAACGACGTCGATCTCGTGCGGAGGTCCCTTCAGGTCACCGTTGCCACGCACGCCGAGCACAGCTACGGCCGCACTCGCGGATGCGGGCTTCGTGATTGGCAGCTCGGCATATTTGGCGAAGGCCGCGTCCTGGATCGCCTGATAGTAGAAGCGATCTGATCGAAGCGCCGCATCGACCTCCTGCGGCACGCCGTCCTTGCTGTGCTCGTGCAGCCAGTGCTTGAGCAGCGACGTCGTGGTCACCACGGCCTGCTGCTTGTCGCCTTCCATGGCGAAGCCGAGCCCGTCGAGATGGCCAAAGCCGATGTCTTCCTTGAACAGCGTGTCGACATTCGACTTGCCGTCGGCCGGCAGACCCTTGATCCTGACCGGCCCCACCAGCCCGCGCAGCACCCCGGTCAGTTCGTCGAGCGCCGCGTCGTGCTGCTTGTACGTTTCGTCGTCCTCCTTGGTCTTCGCGAACTTCGCGATATAGCGGTCGCGCAGATCGAGATAGTGCTGCTCGGGCGCGGCGGCATGTGCTGCCGTGGCGAAGGCGAGCAGGCAGAGCAGGGCAAGCGATCTCATTGCGATGTCCGGAAGGCCAGGAAGCGACTCCAGTCTTTGTGGCCGTGCCGGCCCCGAAGGTTCATCCCCCGCGGTGGGCCCTGCCCGGCCGGAACCAATCCTTCACCATGGCCTACGGGTTCGATTGAGCCCCGGGAACCCCGGCGGTAAAATCGGCCGCAGAGTTTTCAGCAAGTGCCGGGCATCTGGGGGCGACGTCCATGAGCGAATTGCGCGCTGCGACCAGGCAAACCACGGCCAGGACCGGGATTATCGAGTTCGACGGCGCGAGGGGCAGCGTGAGCATCCCCTGCACCATCGCCGATGTGTCCTGCACCGGCGCGCGGCTGAGGCTCGACTGGTCGCTGGCGTTTCCGAAGGAGGCCACACTGGTCTTTGCCAACGGCTTGCGAAAGGTTTGCCGGATCGCCTGGCAGAAGCGGCGGTTGCTCGGCGTCACCTTCGCCGATGGCGTCGCGAGCGCGGACGAGCAGGCCCTCATGATGACCGAGGAAGAGCAGGTCCTGCACCGTCGCCATATCGGCACGCAGGTCAAGGGAGCCCGCGAGGCGCGCGGCTATACCGTGGCCCAGATTGCAAACCACGTCGGGGTCTCGCCCGAATTCATCTCTCGCGCCGAAAACGGCGAGATCAGCATCCCGCTCCACCAGCTCACGCACATGGCCGATCTGCTGCTGGTCGATCTCGACAGTCTCGTTGCAGGCCCGGCCTCGATTGCATTGCCGCCAGCTGGGCCGCACGCGTCTGCCGGGGCCCTCCTTTGCTAGCCTTGTGGCTGCACGAGGCGCCGCCTGAGTTCTTCGGTGTCCCCGAGGAGAGTTCGGATCAGCGGTGCCGCAGCCGGCGATTGACCCGTCGCGCCAGATAGTCGCCTGCGCTCTGGACGAGCTGTACCAGCGCGATCAGCATGACGACGACGGCCAGCATCATCTCCGGCATGAAGCGCTGGTAGCCGTAACGGATGCCGAGATCGCCAAGCCCGCCGCCGCCGACGGCGCCAACCATGGCGGAGTAGCCGAGCAGGCTGACGACCGCGAGGGTCAGCGCCAGCAGCAGGCCTGGCAGCGCCTCCGGGATCAGCACCTTGAACACGATCTGGATTGGGGAAGCCCCGAACGAGGACGCGGTCTCGATCAGGCCGCCATCGACTTCGCGGATTGCAGCTTCGACCAGGCGCGCGATGAACGGCGCTGAGGCGATCGTCAGCGGCACAATCGCCGCAGTCGAGCCGATCGAGGTGCCGGCGATCAGCCGCGTAAACGGGATGATGGCGACGACCAGAATGATGAAGGGCGTCGAGCGCGTCGCATTGACGACGATGCCGAGCACGCGATTGACCGTCGGGGCTGCGAACAATTCGCCTTTCCGGCTGGTCGCAAGGAAGACGCCGAGCGGCAGGCCGAAAGCGGTGCCGAGCAGCGCGGCGATGCCGACCATGTACAGGCTCTCGAAGGTGGCCTGGATGATGAGGTTGATGAGTTCAGGCGACATAGCCGAGACGCTCCGCCGGGAATTGATGTTGAGACAGCCAGGCCAGCGTGCGCGTCGCCGCGTCTTCGCCGCCGGAAATACTCAAGGGAATGCCGAGCACCAGCGAGCCGACATGCTGGCCGCCGATCTCGTCGATGCGCGCAGACAGCAGCGAGACGTCGAGGGCGAGCTCGCGGGCGAGCCGTGCAATCAGGGTATCGCCGGCTCCTGCCCCGCGCACCTGGACGCGGATCACGGCGTGGCTGCCTGGCTCCTGCACGATCCGGCTGGCCAGCGAAACCGGCAGGCTGTCGCCCGTGACCTCGGCCAGGAACGACTGCGTAATCGGGTGCTTGGGTTGGGTGAAGATGTCGGCGACATGGCCGCTCTCGACGACCCGGCCAGCATCTAACACAACGACTTCCTTCGCGAGCTGGCGCACCACGGACATTTCGTGGGTGATCAGCACGATGGTCACGCCGAGTTCGCGGTTGATATTCGCAAGCAAATCGAGAATCGCGCGGGTGGTCTGCGGATCGAGCGCGGAGGTCGCCTCGTCGGACAGCAATACGCTAGGCCGCGTCGCCAGCGCGCGGGCGATGCCGACGCGCTGCTTCTGGCCGCCAGAGAGTTCCGACGGATAACGGTCGTGCTTGTCGGCGATGCCGACGAGGGCGAGCAGCTCGGTCACGCGGGCCTTGATATCGACCTTGGACCAGCCGGCGATTTCGAGCGGCAGCGCGATGTTGTTGGCGGCGGTGCGCGAGGATAGCAGGTTGAAATGCTGGAAGATCATGCCGATCGACCGCTGCGCCAGCCGTAAGTCCCGCCCCGTGAGCGCCGAGATGTCTCTGTTGTCGACGACGACGCGGCCGGTGGTCGGCTTCTCCAGCCCGTTGATGAGGCGGACCAGGCTCGACTTGCCGGCACCGGAGCGGCCGATCACGCCAGTGATGGAGCCGCGTGCAATCGCGAAGTCGATGCCCTGCAGCGCATTGACGCCGGGCTTGCCGCGATAGGCGGGATAGGTCTTCGAGATATCAGCGAAGCGGACCATCGCCTCCGGCTCCGCCGGTGCGTCTCGGATCTCGACCGGCTCTCCGATCACCAGCGAGGGGTGCGCATTCATGGAAACGGCTTTCATGCACGATGTTTAGCTCGCCCGCCCGAAAGGCTCGCGAGAACCAGGTCGTTCCAAAACGACGGAGGGTGGAACAATGGCAGGGTGCCGATGGCGACGCTGCATTGCAGTGCACCATCGCCTTTTCCGGTCTTTCTTGCAATGTCAGATATTTGCGGGGATTGGGCGAAGTTTTCCCAATCTCCTGCCCCAGCAGAAAATTCGTCTTCCGGTACTATCGGCCTGCGGCAGGCTCACCGGACCATTGCCAGCCAGGGCAGCACGATCGCCAGCAGCCCGGCGAAATAGAGCACCCCGAACAACAGGCCAAAGCCCCAGAACTGGCCCTTCCCGATATAGCCGCTGCCATAATACATCGGCGCCGGCCCGGTGGCGTAAGGCGAGATCACGCCCATCAGGCCGAGCGAATACATGCAGAGCATCGCAAGCGTCGTCACGGGGAGATCTGGGATGCCGGAGCCGACCGCGAGCACCACCGGCAGCACGGCAGCCGCATGCGAGGTGATGCTCGAGAAGAAATAATGGATCCAGAAGAACAGCGCGACCAGCAGGATCATCGCAGTCGACGGTGCGAGCCCCGTGAGCGGCTTTGCAAATTCATTGGCGAACCATTTGATGAAGCCGATCTCGTTCAGCCCCGAGGCGAGCGTCAGCAGCGAGGTGAAATAGAAGAACACTTCCCAGGCGCTCTTCTCACTGACGATGTCGGCAAACTCGATCACGCCGGTCACCAGCATCAGGGAGATCACGATGAACACGACCGTGGTGGCATTGACGAAGTTCGAGCCGAGCAAGGGCACACGGATGTCAGGGCTCGAGCCCGCGATCCACATGAACATCGCGAGCACGATCAGCGCCAGCATGATCCACTCGTTGCGCGACATCGGGCCCATCTCGCCGAGCTCCTTCGCTGCCCATTCGGAGATCTCGGGACTACGCTTCACCTCGGGACGGCAAACGAGATAGCCGAGCAGCGGCACGATGATCATCAGGAGGATGCCGAGCGGCGCAAAGCCCATGAACCATTGCGCCCAGCTCACCTCGACGCCGACGGTCTTCTTGGCGATCGCAAGCGCTGCCGCATTGGGCGCGAGCGCAGTGAAGAACAGCGAGCTGGTGATTGCGGTTGCCGCGAACGCGGTCCACATCACATAGGTGCCGATCTTGCCGGCGGTCGGTCCGGGCTCGGAGCCATAGATGCGCGGGATGTTGCTGATGATGGGATAGACGATGCCGCCGCTGCGCGCGGTGTTGGACGGCGTCGCGGGTGCGAGCAGGAAGTCCGACATCGCGACCGCATAGCCGAGCCCGAGCGTGTTGCGGCCGAGCTTCTGCACCAGCACCAGCGCGATGCGCCGGCCGAGCTGGCTCTTGCGGTAGCCGATCGAGAATACGAAGGCGCCGACGATCAGCCACACCGTGCTCTCCGCAAAACCCGCCAGCATCCAGCGCAGCGATTTGTTGGGATCGGCATCGATGTAACCGCCGACGCCGGCGACGGTGAGTCCGATCAGGCCGACCGCGCCCACCGGCATCGATTCCAGGATCAGCCCGGTGATGACGGCCGCGAACACGGCAAAATAGTGCCACTGATTCACGTTGAGGCCTGCCGGCACCGGCAACAGATAGATCGCCAGCCACACCACGAGCGGCGCAATGAGTTTCCAGCGAAAGCCTTTCGCCTCAGGTGCCTGCGAACTGGCGGTCATGCGCCCTCCCCCTCAATCGCCTCGGTATCGTGCGGCCCGTTGGCCGAGCCTTCCCCGCGCGGCGTATACGGATTGTCCGCGGCTTGATCAATGGGACGGGATCTACCGTCCTCGGAACCTTGGCTTGCGGCGGCTGAGGAACGCCTCGACGCCCTCCTTGTGGTCCTCGCTCAGGCTTGCCAGCGCGAACTGGTCGACATCCATGTGGCTGGCGAGGTCATCCAGCGCATGCGCGAGCCGGTTGACGGTCAACTTGGTCATGGCGACCGAGAGCGGCGGCTGCGCGGCCACCTTGCGAGCCAGTTCCATAGCGGCATCGAAGGCATGGCCGGGGTCGACGACCTGCTCGACCAGGCCCCATTCATAGGCCTCGTCGGCGGAGATGCGCTCATCGGCAAGGATCACCGCCTGCTTGGTGCGGGCCGGCCCCATCAGGTGCAGCATCCGCGGGATGCTCTGCCAGCTCATGTTCATGCCGAGCCCGATCTCGGGCACGCGCAGATGCGCGTCGCGCCCTATGACGCGGAAGTCGAGTGCGACCGCAAGCGCCACGCCGCCGCCGACGCAAAAGCCTTCGATCGCCGCGATCGTGATCTGCTCCATCTCCTGCCAGGCATGTGTCAGGCGCGGCCCGAGCTTGAGATGCCGCCGCCGCGCGCCGAGATCCATATCCTTGCGCGAGCGGCCTTCGGCATCCTTGAGGTCGAAGCCGGCGCTGAACGCGCTGGTGCTGCCCGTCAGCACCACGACGGAGGTTGTCTCGTCGTCTTCAAAGCTCCGCGCCGCCGCCGTGAGCTGGCGCAGCGCTTCGGGCGACAGCGCGTTGATGCCGTCATGGCGGTCGAACCGCACGATCGCGATCCGTCCCTCCGGCCCGTGCCCCTTCTCGATCGTCACATAGTCCGTCAAGGCAAGGCTCCTGCTCTTGTTGGTCCCGGATCTTGGTTTTGGATCGCTCACAAATGTCCGGTGCGCCGGTGTTCCGGCTCACTGCCACCAACCGGAAAGCGAATGGTGGTGCCGAGTGTGATCCAGTTGGCATTCTCGCCGGCGATGTTGCGGCCGTAGATCACATCGACGGAGAAGATCTCGTTTGGCCGGTAGCGGATTCCGGTCTGGAAGCGCGGCTGCACGACGCTCTGGACTTCGGAAGCGCCGGCCTGGCCGTAGGCCTCGATCGTCCATTGCAAGGTGTCGGTGAATTTCCAGTCGAAACCGATGCCGTAGGTCAGATAGTGGCGATCCAAGGTGCGATCCCAGAGCCAGCCGCCATTGACGTTGATACGCGTGGTTTCGGAAAGGCGGAACGTTGCAGGGATGACGGCAAAGGCGGTCAGCATTTCGCCGGTCGCCGCGTCGAATGATCCGCCGCCATAGGCCGACAACCCCCACCGGCCGATCCCGGTCGGGATGAAGTTGGTCTTGGCTTTCGGTGCAATGGTGGTGCTCCAATCGCCGTCGCTGCGGGACCGGATCGTCTGTATGCTCAGCTCGATCGGCCTGAAGGGATCGACGACGCAGGAGGGATTGGCGACTCCCGCGAAGTCGGTGTTGGTCGCCATCGACATCCTGCTTTCCACTTTGCAGGAGCCGACCTCGGAGATGTCGGCGGCATCCACCGCATAGGCGCCATTCGCAGCGCGCGCATCCTGCGCCGAGAATGCGACGAAAGCAGCGATCGCGGTGGTGATTCCGATTTGTTTGGCCCAGCCCATGGCGCGATGTTAGCAGAGTCTTCGCCTCGACAAGGCCCGGATTCTCGGACTATCTTCGCGGCTATGAACGAGCATCATCACGACCACGATCACGATCACTCAGAGCTGTCGGAGACCGAGCTGCGCGTGCGCGCGCTCGAGACGATCTTGACCGAAAAAGGGTATGTCGAGCCGGCCGCGCTCGACGCCATCATCCAGGCCTATGAAACCAAGATCGGCCCGCACAACGGGGCGCGCGTCGTCGCCAAGGCGTGGACCGATCCGGCGTTCAAGAAAGCGCTGCTGGAGGACGGCTCCAGGGCGATCGGCACGCTCGGTCATGTCAGCCGCGTCGGCGATCATCTCGTCGTGGTCGAGAATACGCCTGAGCGTCACAACATGGTCGTGTGCACGCTGTGCTCCTGCTACCCCTGGGAAATGCTGGGGTTGCCGCCGGTCTGGTACAAGGCCTCGCCGTACCGCTCGCGCGCGGTGAAAGACCCGCGCGGCGTGCTCGCCGATTTTGGCGTGAGCGTGCCGAAGGACACTGAAATCCGCGTGTGGGATTCCACGGCCGAGACGCGCTTCCTCGTGCTGCCGATGCGCCCCGCGGGCACCGAAGGCTGGAGCGAGGAGCAGCTCGCCGCGCTTGTCACGCGCGACTCCATGATTGGGACCGGTTTTCCCAGGACACCCGGAGCGGCGTCGTGAACGGCGTGCACGACATGGGCGGCATGGATGGCTTCGGCAAGGTCGAGCCGGAGCCGAACGAGCCGGTATTCCACGAGGCGTGGGAGTCCCGCGTGCTGGCGATGGTGCGCGCGATGGGCGCCGCCGGCGCGTTCAACATCGACACGTCGCGCTTCTATCGCGAGATGATTCCGCCGCACGTCTATCTCTCGAGCTCCTACTACAAGAAGTGGTTCCTCGGCCTCGAGGAGATGCTGATCGCGAAGGGCTACCTCACCCGCGAGGAGGTTACCGCCGGCCACGCGATGAAGCCTGGCAAGGCGCTGATGCACGGCAAGTTCGATCTCGCCAATGTCGAGCGCATCATGGTGCGCGGCCAGTTCGCCCGCCCGGCCCCTGCGCCCACCAAATTCAACATCGGTGATCGCGTGCGCGCGAAAAACATTCATCCGACCACGCACACACGGCTGCCGCGCTATGTCCGCGGTCATGTCGGCGTCGTGGAGCTGAACCACGGCTGCCATGTGTTTCCGGACTCGGCGGCGATGGAGCTCGGCGAAAATCCGCAATGGCTCTACACGGTCGTGTTCGAGGGGCGCGATCTCTGGGGCGCGGATGGTGATCCCACGCTAAAGGTCTCGATCGACGCGTTCGAGCCTTATCTGGATCCGGCATGATGAGCAGCACGCTCGCTGCCGCCGTGACTACGGCTATTCCAAGCATCCCGCGCGATGACGACGGCCCGGTGTTCCGCGCGCCCTGGGAGGCGCACGCCTTCGCGATGGCGCTCAGGCTGCATGACCGTGGCGTATTCACCTGGCCGGAATGGGCCGCAGCGCTGGCGGACGAGATCCAGCGTGCCCAGGCCGCGGGGGATCCTGACACGGGCGACACGTATTATCTGCACTGGCTCGCCACGCTCGAGGGCCTCGTCGCACGCAAGGGCGTCGCATCAATGGATACGCTGCATCGCTACCGCGACGCCTGGGATCATGCTGCGGACCGCACCCCGCACGGCAAGCCGATCGAGCTCAGGCCAGAGGATTTTGCGGGATAGCCTCGTTTGCAGCCGGCGGTCGGAATTGGCCGACGGCTGCCGTCCCTATGATGCGAAATCGTGGCTGCAAAGGAACACGGCCGCCCGATCGGACGGCCGTCGATATTTGTATCGGCTCAGGCGAGACGAAGACCGGCGGCTCTGGCCTTCTTGCGATAGGCTACGAAGCCGACGCCGGCAAAGCCGAACAGCATCATCGCCCAGGTTGACGCTTCGGGAACGGCGGTCACAGCGTCCGGATAAAGACCGAAGCCAAGTTGCTTGAAGTCGTCGAAACCCAACCCCTGGCCCTGGATCGTGATCGACTTGATCAGCTCGCCGGTCCCCTTCTTTGCTTCAAAACCGATCGGCGAAAAGTCGCCGTTATCAGTAATCTTGAAGTTGAATACAGAACCGTGCTGATCCGTTATCGTCACCGTAATGAACTGATCGGCATTCGTGTGCACCGCCCCGCGGAACGAGAACTCGTTGAACGCTGTTCCGTTTTCAGGCGTGATCCAAAGCGTATTGATCGGGGTGATCGTGCCCTTGTTCTTGATCCCGTCGATGGACGCCGCCCCATTCGCGGTCGAAACGTCGACATTCGCCATGAAGTCGATCTTCACCGATCCAGACATTCCATAGAATGTGTGACCGGCTACGGTCGTCGCGGTCTGACTCATGTTGACACTCGCCGCAACGGGATTGCTTCCCGGAACCACGCCGTTGATGTCGTTTGCGAACACGAAATCGGCTCGGGCAGGCGATGCGGCAAGGGCGGCCGCAGACGTCGCCAAAATTGCAAAGATCGCGCTTGTCTTAAATCTGGTCACGTATGAACTCCCTACTGAAAAAACGGAATATTTATTGGTCGCAAAAAATGTTCGCTTAATTGCACTTTAATTGATTGATCAGGTCGCGTCAAAGGTTTCGGGAAAACATGGCAATTGCGTCTCTCTTAACTCGTCTACCTATTTGTTTTTTAGTAACATTTGCCTTTTGAGAGCGTTTCGATAAACGGGATAATTAACCATTCCCGGGCAGGCGATGCGGTAATATCCAACCCTATCCTGCTGCAATTTGGGTCATGGTGTTATTTAATTCGGAAAGTAGGCGCACGCTCGATTCCCGTCGGTGGACACCCACGCTCCGCGCGACCGAATGGCCGCTGACGATCGCGGCTACGATCGCATCTGAGCGTACTCCGCCCAGCCCTTCGCCCGCAGGCTGCACGCCGGGCATTCGCCGCACCCATAACCCCACTCATGCTGCGCGCCGCGTTCGCCGAGATAGCAGGTGTGCGACTGCTCGCGGATGAGATCGACCAGCGCGTCGCCGCCGAGATCGTGCGCCAGCTTCCACGTCGCGGCCTTGTCGATCCACATCAGCGGCGTGTGCAGCTCGAAGGCTCTCGCCATGCCGAGCGAGAGCGCGGACTGCACGGCGCGGATGGTGTCGTTGCGGCAGTCGGGATAGCCGGAATAATCGGTCTCGCACATGCCGCCGACGATGTGGGTGATGCCGCGGCGATACGCGAGTGCCGCGGCAAACGTCAGGAACACCAGATTGCGGCCGGGCACGAATGTGTTTGGCAGCCCATCGGCGCCCATCGCAATCGCGACGTCGCGCGTCAGCGCGGTCTCGGACACAGCCGCCAGCGTCGGGATCGACAGCGTGTGGCTCTCGCCGAGCTTTGCGGCCCAATCGCCGCGAAAGGCTTTGATGCCGTCGAACAGCCGGTCGCGGCAGTCCAACTCGACGGCGTGGCGTTGCCCATACTCGAACCCCAGCGTCTCCACGCGCGCAAAGCGGCTGAGCGCCCAGGCAAGGCACGTGGTGGAATCCTGGCCGCCGGAAAACAGCACCAGCGCGGCTTGTGATGAAAATGCGTCGCTCATGGGATGCGCTTTAGCATTGCAGGTCCGGCGCGCCAATCGGTGGAAATCGGCCTGTTCCGCTGCGCCCCGCTGGGAACGGCGGCCCGGTTTTGGCATAAGGCTTGGGACCGAGGAGACTGCCCCGCAATGACCCCTTCCCGCGACATTTCCCGCCTGATCGAGATCATGGCGGCGCTGCGCACGCCGGTGACCGGCTGTCCCTGGGACCTGGAGCAGAATTTCGCGACGATCGCGCCTTACACGATCGAGGAAGCCTACGAGGTGGTTGACGCCATCGACCGCGGCGACCTCGACGATCTCCGCGAGGAGCTCGGCGACCTCCTGTTGCAGGTGGTGTTCCACGCCCAGATGGCTTCGGAGCAGAACGCCTTTGCGTTCGGTGACGTCGTCGAGGCCATCACGCGAAAGATGATCCGGCGCCATCCCCATGTCTTCGCCGACAAGGATGGCAATCTCGCCTCCTCCCACGTCAAGGAAGTCTGGGACCGGATCAAGGCCGAGGAGAAGGCCGAGCGCGCCGCCCGCCGACCGCCGGAGGTCACGCCGCCGCACAAATCCCTGCTGTCGGGCGTCAAGGCCGGCCAGCCCGCGCTGACGCGCGCCATGGAGCTGCAGCGCAAAGCCTCCACCGTCGGCTTCGACTGGAACGACCCGCGCGCCGTCCTGCAGAAGATCCGCGAGGAAGCCGACGAGATCGAGGCCGCGCTCGGCCGCAACGACAAGCGGGAGATCGCGGAGGAAACCGGCGACCTCATGTTCGCCCTCGTCAACCTCGCCCGCCATGTCGACGCCGATCCGGAAGCCGCTCTGCGCGCGACCAACGCGAAGTTCGAGCGGCGCTTTGCCTATATCGAGCGGGCGCTGGAGGCGCAGGGGCGCACGCTGGAGCAGGCCTCATTGGTGGAGATGGATGCGCTATGGAATGCGGCGAAGACGGCGACTTGATACGAGGGCACGCAGTGGAAATCAGACAAGACGATCCTAAGGCGCCACACGTCGCCGAGTTGCTGGCGCACCATCTGGAAGAGCTGCGTAGCGTCATGGGCGAACATGCGCAGGCGCTCGATGCGAGTGGCCTGTCGGCTCGGTCCGTGACGTTCTGGACCGCCTGGCAGGATGGCCTGCTGGCTGGGTTCGGTGCCCTGAAGCAGTTGGACGAAACACATGGCGAAGTGAAGTCGATGCGCGCCGCGCTCAAAGCGCGGCGGACCGGAGCCGGACGCACGATTCTGAACCACATCATTGCTGAGGGCCGCAAGCGAGGTTATGCGCGTCTCAGCCTGGAGACCGGGACTGCCCCGCTGCACGCGCCCGCCGTCGCGCTCTACCGCAGCGCCGGCTTCGTGTCCTGCGCGCCGTTCGCCGACTATCAGGCGAGCCCGCACAACCAGTTCATGAGTCTCGACCTGTCGAGATGATGATCTCGGTGCGTCGCCCGGACGGAACGCAGCGCAATCCGGGCGCCGAAGGCCGCTAGATTACGTGGCGTGATGCGGCACGGCGTCGAACCTGTTGACCACGATATCCCGCTTGGTCTCGTCCACCCGCACGGTCATGTCGAAGCGGCCGTCGTGTAGCTCCTTGGCCAGCACCTCGGAATTGCGGTGCAGCCAGGAGATGCCGGCGCCATCGGCGGCATCGATGGAGAGGTCGAGCGTGGTGCGTTTGGCGGCGAGCCGTTCCTCGATCGCGCCGAGCAGCGCGTCGATCCCCTCGCCTGACACGGCCGAGACCAGCATCGCCGGATGATCTTCGGGCCGGCGCGCCGCGATATTCAGAAGCTCTTCGCGTTGTTCGGGATCGTAGCGATCGATCTTGTTCCAGACCTCGATGATGCGGCCGCTGTCGTCCGGGTTGATGCCGAGCTGGCGCAGCACGGCGTCGACGTCGCTCTGCTGTGCTTCGGCGTCCTCGTGCGAGATGTCGCGGACATGCAGGATGACGTCGGCCTCCAGCACCTCCTCCAGCGTGGCGCGGAAGGCGGCGACGAGCTGGGTCGGCAGATTGGAGATGAAGCCGACCGTGTCCGACAGCATCGCCTTGCCGCCATGCGGCAGGTTGAGCGCGCGCAGAGTCGGATCGAGCGTGGCGAACAGCATGTCGGCGGCCTGCACGTCGGCGCGGGTCAGGCGGTTGAACAGCGTCGACTTGCCGGCGTTGGTGTAGCCGACCAGCGCGACCACGCGATACGGCACGCGCTGGCGGCCGGCGCGATGCAGCCGTCGTGTCGCCTGGACCTTTTTCAGCTCGCTCTCGAGCTTGGTGATGCGCTCCTGGATCAGGCGGCGGTCCGCTTCGATCTGCGTCTCGCCGGGGCCGCCCATGAATCCAAAGCCACCGCGCTGGCGTTCCAGATGGGTCCATGATCGCACTAGGCGCGAGCGCTGATAGTTGAGATGCGCGAGCTCGACCTGGAGCGAGCCCTCCTTGGTCTTGGCGCGGCGACCGAAAATTTCGAGAATGAGCCCGGTGCGGTCGAGCACCTTGGCATGCAGTTCCTTCTCGAGATTGCGCTGCTGGATTGGCGCCAGCGCGCAGTCCATCACCACGAGCTCGACATCGAGGCTCTTGGCGAGAGCCGCGATCTCCTCGACCTTGCCCTTGCCAATATAGGTCGCGGGTCGGATCTGGTTGATCGGTGCGATGATCGAATCGGCCACGACGAGATCAATCGCACGCGCAAGGCCTGCGGCTTCATCCAGCCGGGCCTCGG
Organism: Bradyrhizobium sp. T-1; assembly: GCF_053592855.1. Classification (NCBI taxonomy): domain Bacteria; kingdom Pseudomonadati; phylum Pseudomonadota; class Alphaproteobacteria; order Hyphomicrobiales; family Nitrobacteraceae; genus Bradyrhizobium; species Bradyrhizobium sp. T-1. Next base: position 4,304,339 of record NZ_CM132115.1, read on the forward strand.
CGTTGCGCTGGACGTGACTCTCCGTTTGCGCGTCGGCATTCCCCGCACGCAGCCGCAAATAGGGGCCGATGACAAGCACCCGCCCCGTCTGCTTAGCCCCTGCCGACCGTGGACGATCGGCATCCCCGTCGAAATTCCGGGGTTCCAATCAGATCACTCTCAAGCCGGCTGATCCTCGCCGCCTTCGAACAGCTGGATCGGAGCGCCCGGCATGATGGTCGAGATCGCATGCTTGTAGACGAGCTGCGAGTGACCGTCGCGCCGAAGCAGCAAACAGAAATTGTCGAACCAGGTCACGATGCCCTGGAGCTTCACTCCGTTGACCAGAAAGATCGTCAGTGGCGTCTTGGTTTTGCGAACGTGATTAAGGAAGGTGTCCTGTAGGTTTTGTGCGCGGTCTGCCGCCATTGTTTTTTTCTCGCTTTGAGTTTCTTTTTATTGCGCCGGTTGCGGCCCTGTTTTGAATGTTTGGGCCTTCTCCCGGTTGCCGTCCCTCATGAGATCCCCCTCTAGGGAACAGCAGGTTGATTAGAAGGCAGGTGGACATTTTAGGCAAGCCGCTTCACGCGGCAGGGCGCGTTCCAAAGCCCCGAAAAACTACGGAAATCGATTGATTTTCCTTTGGTATCGCCCGTGGCCACAGGGCTTGCAGCCCTCAACCAACGCCCAATGCCTTCAACTTCCGGTGTAGCGCCGAACGTTCCATGCCAACAAACTCCGCCGTTCGAGAAATATTTCCTGAAAAACGGCTGATCTGGGCAATCAAATAGTCGCGCTCGAATACTTCACGTGCTTCCCGCAGCGGCAGGCCCATGATGTGTTCGCCATTGTTGCTTGTCGGCATCGCCGGGACCATCGAGCCGACGTCCTGCGGCAGCATATCGGCGGTGATGATCACCTCAGGGCCACCGGCGGCCAGAATCATGACTCGTTCGACGTTGTTGCGGAGCTGGCGCACGTTGCCCGGCCAGACATGCGATTGCAGCACCGCCATCGCGTCCTGCCCGATCTGCCGTTTGGGCAGGCCGCTGCCGGCCGAGATCTGCTCCATGAAATAGTCGATCAACTCGGGAATGTCCTCGCGCCGTTCTGACAGCGCGGGCACGCGGATCGGCACCACCGAGAGCCGATGATAGAGGTCCTCGCGGAAATGGCCGGCCGCGATCTCCTCTTCGAGATTGCGCGCGGTGGACGAGATGATGCGGACGTCGACCTGGACCTTGGCGGTGCCGCCGACGCGCTGGAACGACTGCTCGACCAGCACGCGCAGGATCTTGTTCTGCGTCTCGCGCGGCATGTCCGCGATCTCGTCGATGAACAGCGTGCCGCCATGCGCCTCCTCGAGCGCGCCGGGCTTGCGCGGCTGCTCGCCGTTGGATTGCTCGACGCCGAACAGCTCGTGCTCCATCCGCTCCGGCGTGATTGCCGCGGCGTTGATGACGACGAATGGACCGTCCGCGCGGCCCGAGGCCGTATGCAGCGTGCGCGCGGTCAATTCCTTGCCGGCGCCGGCAGGGCCGACGATCAGGATGCGGCTGTTGGCCTTCGCCGCACGCTCAATAGTCTGGCGCAGCTGGTTCATGCTCGGCGAACGGCCGACGAGCTGGCTGGCGCTTGGCGCGAGCTGCTTCAGCTCCTTTACCTCGCGCTTGAGCCGCGAGTTTTCCAAAGCACGGTTGGCGACCAGAATGAGACGGTCGGCCTTGAACGGCTTTTCGATGAAGTCATAGGCGCCGCGCTTGATCGCGGCGACCGCGGTCTCGATGTTGCCGTGGCCGGAGATCATCACCACAGGCAGATCGGCATTGTCCTTTTTGACCTGTTCCAAGAGCTGCAAGCCGTCGAGCTTGGAGCCCTGCAGCCAGATGTCGAGGAACACCAGGTGTGGCCGGCGGTTGGCGATTTCTGCCAGCGCGGAGTCGCTGTCACGCGCTGTCCGCGTGACAAACCCCTCGTCTTCGAGGATGCCTGCAACGAGATCCCGAATATCGGCCTCATCATCGACAATCAGAATTTCACTTGCCATGGGTCGCGCCTGTCTTGTCAGCTGCCTGTTGAGGCTTCGATTTTCGTTGAATCATTGGTCTTTTCAGCCGGCTCTTTGGTTTCGGCCGCCGGCTGTTTTGTTTCCTGTGCCGCGACGGGATCTGCAGCCGGCTCTTTGGCTGTCGCCTCGGCTGCGTCCTTCGCTGGCTCTTTGGCGACGGCTGCCGCCTCGGCTCCCTCGGCCTTCTTGGCCTGGCCGGAGATCGCAAAGCGCATCCGCATCCAGGCACCGCGCTGGCCTTCGCGGAAGTCGGAGGCGTCCTTCAGCTCGATGCGGCCGCCATGGTCTTCCAGCACGCGGCCGACGATGGCAAGGCCAAGACCGGTGCCCTTGGCGCGCGTCGTGACATAGGGCTCGAGCAGCCGCGAGCGTGCGACCTTGGGCAGGCCGATGCCGTTATCGGTCACGTCGATCAGCACATCCTCGCCCTCGCGCGACACCACGACGTCGATGCGGCCTTTGCCGAGCTCCTCTGGTGGGACCTGCTCGATGGCTTCGGTGGCATTCTTGACGATGTTGGTGACCGCCTGCGAGATCAGCCGCCGGTCGAACTGGGCGCGCAGCGGATCCTCCTTGAACTCGGCCTCGATATCGAGCTCGGGGTGGGCAACCTTCATCAGGAACACCGCCTGCCGCACGGTGTCGGCCACATCCTCGCCTTCCATCACGGGCTTCGGCATGCGCGCAAAGCGCGAGAACTCGTCGACCATGCGACGGATATCGTCGACCTGGCGCACGATGGTGTCGGTGCACTGGTCGAAGATCTGCTTGTCCTTGGCCTCGGTGATGTCCTTGCCGAATTTGCGGCGGATGCGCTCGGCGGAGAGCTGGATCGGCGTAAGCGGGTTCTTGATCTCGTGGGCGATGCGGCGCGCGACGTCGCCCCAGGCCGAGGTGCGCTGCGCCGAGACCAGCTCGGTGATGTCGTCGAGCGTGATGATGTAGCTGTCGTGCGGCTGGTTCTTCTCGGCGCTGACACGGACGGACAGATTGCGCTCGGTGCCATCGCGGGTGATCGTGATCTGCCCCTGCACCAGCCGCTGGGTCCCTTCCCGCGCCGTCTGCATCATCTCCTCGAGCTCGGGCAGCACGTCGGAGAGCGGATGGCCCAGCGTTTCGGCCTCGGAATGCCCGATCAGCTTCTCGGCGGAACGGTTGAGGATGCCGACGGTGCCGGAGGTGTCGACGCCGATGATGCCGGCGCTCGCGGATGACAGCACGGCCTCGATGAAGCGGCGGCGGCTGTCGATGAGGTCGCTGGCGTTGACTAGCTCGTCGCGCTGGCTGCGCAATTCCTGCGTCATCTTGTTGAAGGTTTCGCCCAGCTGGGCGAGATCGCCTTCGGACTGATGCACGGGCACCTTCACATGGAGGTCGCCGGTCGAGACCGTATGCGCCGCGTTCATCAGCCGCCGGATCGGCGCCACCAGCGAGTTGGCGAAGTTGAGACCGATCAGCACCGAGGCCATCAGGATGGTCAAGGCGATCACCGCGAACATCAGCGCAAACGCCACCTGGATGCCGAGCCGGCGCGACTCGATCTGGGCGTATTCGGCCACGCTGACCTCGGTTTGCTTCAGCTGATTGACCACATTCGGATCGAGCGGGCGCGCGACATAGAGGAAGGTGTCGTTGAAGGCACGCAGACGGATCACCGCCGCGACGTAGCTCGAATCCGGCAGGACCGCGATCTCGGGCTCGTTCTCGTTGACGTTGCTGAGGAAGTCCGGCGCCGGCGGTGAATAGGCGAGCCGCATGCCGGTGTCGGCGGACTCCAGGATGTTGGTGTTCTTGTCGATGATCATCGCGCCCGGCAAATTGCGCGAGCCGGCGCTCGACGTCAGCAATTCACGGAACGAGCGGCGATCCTGGTCGTAGAGCGGACGAGCATGGGCGATGTCGTTGGCCATGCCGAGGATATCGCCGCGGATCAGCTGGGCGTGGTCCTGCATATAGGCCCGCGCGATGGTCAGCGAGTTCTGGATCACTTCCTTGGTGGGACCCGAGAACAGGCGGTCGAGGCCGCGCTCGATCGTGACGTTGGCGACGACGGCGACAAGCACCGCGGGCAGCACGGCGACGATGGAGAACAGGCTGACGATCTGGACATGGAGCCGCGCCGCCGCCCTGCCCCGCCGCCGCGCCAGGATCAGCTGCCAGAGCTCGCGGACGATGATGCCGACCAGCAGCAGGATCGTGCCGGCATTGATCAGATAGAACGAGCGCACCACCTCCGGCGTCGGCTCGATCCTGGTCAGCCCGGTCAGGACGAGGAAAGTCAGGAGGGCCGACAGCAGCGCCAGCGCCACGGCGAAGGGTGCCAGCCAGCGTCGTACCGACCAGCGCCGGGGCTCTTCCGCTGGGGCCGAGTCAAAGGATGCGGCCGTGGTGTCTGCGCTGGTCATTCCGGCAATGGGTGCTGAAAACGGGTCCGCGTCGGGCGGATACTGATGTATTCGTACCACATTGTTGCCGAATTGCGACAATTCCGCGGCGTCTGTCGCGCGGCGGACCAGCGCATCCACAGGGATGGCGGACCGTTCGAGGATCTTTGCGGAACGGAATCCGGCCATTCCGGCTTAAGTCGGCATGGATAGGATCTTTCTCGCCATCATGGTGTCGGCCGTGCTGCTGCTGATCGTGGCCTCTGACCTGCTGGTCAATGGCCCCAGTAGGCAGGACCAGACGGCGCAGATGGCCAATATCGAGCCAGTCGTGGCGCGCCTGATCAGATAGGTGTGAGGCTTACGACCTGCAGTCGATAATGCCGCGGGATGCGCGGAACATTCAGGCCCCGTTCGGACTTCTGCTCACCGCGCGGACCATAACGGCCAGCGCGATCCGGACAGGCTCAGCTCCGCTTTGGTAGGGGGAGCTGAGCCACCGGTCCGAGGCGAGCCTCCACTCGGTACGAGCTCCAAGCCCCAGCCCGCGTGCTCGTCCCTTCTTCTCAATGCCGCTGACGATCTTCAAGCCTGTTGCGGAGGCCACCCGTCGCCGCACCGCGAGCCCGACCGCACCTGGCGGTCGGGAGGGACGAGCTTGAAGAGACATACGACATTCGTCAGGTGCCCCGCCTCCGAAAGCGCTGGAATATGGCTGCCTTGTGGTCCATCCGGAGGCTCAAATGTATTGTTCGCAACCTGTCTATCGACGCATTTCCCGTCTCGCTTCACTCCTTGGCAAATTTGTACTGGGCGTTGGCGCGCTCTTCATCGGACCCCAGACCCATGCAGCGCCCACCATCTACGGCACCTACTATGATGAAACCGCCTCGTCGGTTACGGCCTGCCAAAATACCTATGTTTGCCGCCAGTTCCTTTCACAATTACCGTCCGACAAGCTTCTGATGGTCACGAAGTTGATCTGCGTCTTCGTCACGCAAGCGCGCGTGACCGAGGCCCAGCTTTACGTCTCAACGACGAACGATGGGAGCGGGACACTGCCGCGCCATCTGAATTTGCCCCTTCCAGCCGCGCCCGCACCGTCCACCAGCGGTCTTTACTATACGACGGTGGACATGGAGCCTCAGTGGCTGCTCGGCCAGGGACGATACCCGTATGTGGTCATTGTGACCTCTGGTAGTGGCAGTATGGCGATCGACTGCACGATCCGCGGAGAATTGGTCACGCCCATCCAGTGACCGCGAACGACGACGGACCGAGGGGATTCCGTGCCAAACGGCCGCTATTCCAGAGCGATACGACGCGTCGAACTATGGCGCGCAATTGTGCCTGACAATTTCGATATTCCGGGTGCGGTCCCACGGACCGCCCCCGAAATGACGTTGAGGGAAACTAACCCCCGCTCCGGTACACCTGAATATCAAGATCCCGGATCTTCTTCCGCAGCGTGTTGCGGTTGAGGCCGAGCAGATCGGCAGCGCGGATCTGGTTGCCGCGCGTGGCCGCGAGCGCGGCCGTCAGCAGCGGCACCTCGATCTCCTTGAGGATGCGGTGATAGAGGCCCGGCGGCGGCACGCCGTTCGGGAAGCCCTGGAAGTGCGAAGACAGATACGCCTCCACCGCGCCGCCGAGATTGTCGACCCCCTGCTGGACCGCGGCGCCTGGGCTGACCGAGGGCGGCGCGAGCTCGCCGTCGATGACGGAGGCTGTGATCACGTCCTGCGGATAGAGCGCCGCAAGGCGGCGGGCGAGGTTTTCCAGCTCGCGCACGTTGCCGGGCCAGCGGTGCTGCTTCATCCGCTCCAGCGCCAGCGCATCGAGCTTCTTCGGCGGCAGGCCGTCCTTCTCGGCGAGCGAGAAGAAGTGACGCACGAGATCCGGCAAGTCCTCGATGCGTTCGCGCAAGGGCGGCAGCCGCAGCGGCACGACGTTGAGGCGGAAGAACAGGTCCTCGCGGAACAGGCCCTGCTGGATCAGGACGCGCAGGTCCTTGTTGGAAGCCGCGACGATACGAACGTCGGTCTTGATCGGCGTGCGGCCGCCGACGGTGGTGTATTCGCCCTGCTGCAGCACGCGCAGCAGGCGGGTCTGCGCTTCCATCGGCATGTCGCCGATTTCGTCGAGGAACAGCGTGCCGCCCTCGGCCTGCTCGAACCGGCCGGAGGCGCGCGTGTTGGCGCCGGTGAAGGCGCCGCGCTCGTGGCCGAACAATTCGGACTCGATGAGGTCGCGCGGGATCGCCGCCATGTTGACCGCGACGAACGGGCCGTTGCGGCGCTTGCCATAGTCGTGCAGCGCGCGCGCCACCAGCTCCTTGCCGGTGCCGGACTCGCCCGTGATCATCACGGTGAGATCGGTCTGCATCAGGCGTGCGAGCACACGGTAGATTTCCTGCATTGCCGGCGACCGGCCAACCAGTGGGATCGCCTCCATCTCGGCGTCCTCGTCCGGCGTCGCGACCCGCTCCTTCGGCTCGGCGAGCGCCCGGCCGACGATGGCGATCAGCTCCTTCAGGTCGAAGGGTTTTGGCAGGTATTCATAGGCGCCGCGCTCGGAGGCGCGGATCGCCGTCATGAAGGTGTTTTGCGCGCTCATGACGATGACGGGCAAATTCGGCCGCATCTTCTTGATCCGTGGCAAGAGGTCGAAGGCGTTTTCGTCCGGCATCACCACATCGGTGATGACGAGATCGCCCTCCCCCTGGCTGACCCAACGCCACAGCGTCGCGGCATTGCCGGTCAGCCTGACTTCATACCCGGCCCGGGAAAGTGCCTGGTTGAGAACCGTGCGGATGGCGGTGTCGTCATCAGCTACGAGAATGCTACCTGCGGGCATCGTTAATCCTCATTTTGCCCCCTGTGATACAGACGACGACTTCCCGGCAGAGCCGTCGCGACTGCTGTGATCGGCGGTCTTGGCCGATGTCGAGTACATCGGCATCAGCACGCGGAAGGTGGTCTTGCGCGGCTGAGACTCGCATTCGATGATGCCCCCGTGATCGCCGACGATCTTGGCGACCAGAGCAAGACCGAGGCCAGAGCCGGTCTGCTTGGTGGTCACGAAGGGATCGAACAGGTTGGGCAGAAGATCGTCCGGCACGCCTGGTCCGTTGTCTCTCACGCAGAATTCAAGCGGCAGAGATACCCGGGATTTTTGACCGGGGACTGACAGGCGCACGCCGGGGCGGAATGCGGTGGTGAGCTGGATCTCGGCGTCGGGCACGTCGATCAGCGCTTCGGCGGCGTTCTTCACCAGATTGAGGAAGACCTGGATCAGCTGGTCCTGGTTGGCCAGCACCGGCGGCAGCGAGGGATCGTAGTCCTCGATGAAACGGATGTTGCGGGCAAAGCCCGACTGCGCCAGCCGCTTCACGTGATCGAGCACCGAATGAATGTTGACGGGGCCGCGCGCCACCGGCCGCTCGTCGCCGAACACTTCCATGCGGTCGACCAGCGTCACGATGCGGTCGGCCTCGTCGCAGATCAGGCGGGTCAGCATGCGGTCTTCGGGCGAGGCCTGCTGTTCCAGCAGTTGCGCTGCGCCGCGGATTCCGGAGAGCGGATTCTTGATCTCGTGTGCGAGCATCGCGGCGAGCGCAATCACCGAGCGGGCGGCGCTGCGATGGGTGAGCTGCCGATCCATCTTGTCGGCGATAGAGCGTTCCTGGAGCATCACCACGATATGGCCGGGCCGCTCGGTCAGCGGCGCAACGTGCAGATCGACCTGGCGGTCGCCGCCCATGCGTGGCGTGCCGAGATCGACCTTGTATTCATTCACCGGCGAGTTCGACGAGCGCACCTGGTCGATCAGTGCCAGCAAGGGACTGCCGAACGGCACCAGCTCCTTCAGCGACTGGCGCTTCAAAAATTGCGTCGAGATATCGAAGAAGGCTTCGGTCGCGATGTTGGCGGCGACGATCTTGCCGTCCGGCCCGATCATCAGCACGGGATTGGGAAGCGCGTCCAGGATCGCGTCGCTGTCGGTCGGCTTGCGATGGTCAGCGGCTGAGCTCATGCAGCAGCGCTCCATGCAAAATCGTCAAAGGCATCCTGCAGTGACCGGTGGACCAGGCCAGGATCCTCGGAGGTGAGGATCTTCTGGCGCCAGGCTTTCAGTGTCTCGGCTGACGCACCGCTCGCATCGGCCGCGACATCGAGTGCCCAGCCGAGATGCTTGCGCGCATGCTTCAGGCCGACCCGCAGGCCGTAGAGCGCACAGACGCCCTCATAGAGCGTGCGGACATAATGCAGCTGCGTTTCGAGCGAGGGCGTCGCTTCGGCCGCTCCGCCCTTCAGGCGCCGGCCAATCTGGCCGGGCAGCCATGGCTGGCCCTGTGCGCCGCGGCCGATCATGACGGCGTCAGCGCCGGAGGCTTCGAGCGCCGCGAGCGCCTTCTCGTGGGTGGTGATGTCGCCGTTGACGACGAGCGGAATGGAGATGGCATCGCGCACTGCGCGGATCGCATCCCAATCGGCCTCGCCCTTGTAGAACTGGCAGCGGGTGCGGCCATGCACGGTGACGAGCTTGATGCCGGCGGCCTCGGCGCGGCGCGCCAGCTCCGGCGCATTGCGGGTGCGATCGTCCCAGCCGAGCCGCATCTTCAGCGTCACCGGAACTTTCACGGCGGCAATCGTCGCCTCGATCAGGCTGACGGCATGATCGAGATCGCGCATCAGGGCCGAGCCCGACTGGCCGCCGGTGACATGGCGGGCCGGACAGCCCATGTTGATATCGATGATGTCGGCACCCTCGGCTTCGGCGATCCGGGCGCCTTCCGCCATCCAACGCGCCTCGCAGCCGGCGAGCTGGACGACATGGGGCCCGACTCCGGTCGCTTCGCAGCGCAACCGCGACATGCGATGCCCGTTGGCGAGCTCATCGCTGGCCGTCATTTCAGAGACGACCAGACCCGCCCCCAGCTCGGCGGCGAGCCGGCGGACGGGCGAGTCAGTCACCCCTGACATCGGTGCCAGGAAGACCGGGGTGGCGACACTAATATCGCCTATCTTCAACGGCTTAGAGCCTGATACTGCCGCGCCGGTCACAGTTGTCCCGTTGAGAAGGCAGGGCCTCATCGCGTCTGCCATGGCTTATCTTGCGCACAATTCTTGTGCAGTCAAGCGTCATGCCTACAGTTTAGACAGTTCTGCAGATCTTTCAAGTGCAGTGCAGCAAAATGCTGTTTCCCACAATCCCGGGAAACCCCTTTTTTTGCGGGCCTGCCGTGCTAGAGGCATGTCGGCAATCTCCCCACGCCCGACGCTTCCCATAACAGTTGAATATTTGAGTCCTATGGCGAAATCACAGCGCACTGCAGTCGTTCTTGTCGCGGCCGGACGTGGCCTGCGCGCGGGCGCCGGTGGTCCCAAGCAATATCGAGAGATTGGCGGCGTGCCCGTGATCTACCGCGCCATGGAGGCCTTCAGCACCCACCCTGACGTGTTCGCCGTGCAGCCGGTGGTGAACCCTGACGACAGCGCCGTGTTCGCCGCAGCGGTCGCGGGCCTCAAGCACGAGGCGCCGACCAATGGCGGCGCGACGCGCCAGGCTTCGGTGTTCGCCGGCCTCGAAGCCCTCGCCAGGCACAAGCCCGACATCGTTCTGATCCACGACGCCGCGCGGCCCTTCGTCTCGGCCGGCGTGATCTCGCGCGCGATCGAGGCGGCAAGCCGCACGGGCGCCGCGATCCCCGTCGTTCCCGTCACCGACACCATCAAGGTCACGAGCGAGAGCGGCGATGTCGAGGACACGCCGGACCGGGCGCGCCTGCGAATCGCGCAGACGCCGCAATCCTTTCGTTTCGATGTCATCCTCGACGCGCATCGTCGCGCCGCGAAGGACGGACGCAGCGATTTCACCGATGATGCCGCGATTGCCGAATGGGCGGGATTGACGGTTGCGACCTTTGAAGGCGATGTTGCCAATATGAAGCTCACCACTCCCGAAGATTTCGTGCGCGAGGAAGCGCGCCTGGCCAGCCTGCTCGGCGACATCAGGACCGGCACGGGCTACGACGTGCACGCCTTCGGCGAAGGCGACCACCTCATGCTCTGCGGCGTGCGCGTGCCGCACACCAAGGGCTTTCTCGCCCACTCCGACGGCGACGTCGGCTTGCATGCCCTGGTCGACGCCATCCTCGGCGCGCTCGCCGATGGCGACATCGGCTCGCACTTCCCGCCGAGCGATGCGAAGTGGAAGGGCGCCTCCTCCGACCAGTTCCTGAAATATGCCATCGAGCGCGTCACGGCACGCGGCGGCCGCGTCGCCAACCTCGAGGTCACCATGATCTGCGAGCGGCCGAAGATCGGCCCCCTGCGTGATGTCATGCGCTCCCGCATCGCCGAGATCTCCGGTGTCGACATCTCCCGCGTCGCGGTGAAGGCGACCACCAGTGAGCGGCTCGGCTTCACCGGTCGCGAGGAAGGCATCGCGGCCACCGCGAGCGCCACCATCCGCCTTCCCTGGAGCGCGTAAGGCCATGGGCGGCAGCGACGCACGCGCCCTCTCCCGCTCGCTGCTCGATCTGTGCCGGATGCGCAAACTGACGATCGCGACCGCCGAGTCCTGCACCGGTGGTCTCGTCGCCGGCGCCCTGACTGACATCCCCGGCTCCTCCGACGTCATCGACCGCGGCTTCGTCACCTATTCCAACGACGCCAAGCGCGCGATGCTCGGCGTCGAGGCCGGCACGCTCACCCATTTCGGCGCCGTCAGCAAGGAAACCGCGACCGCGATGGCGGTCGGCGCACTGGAGCGGGCCGGCGTCGATCTCGCGGTTGCCATCACCGGCATTGCCGGCCCCGGCGGCGCCACGCCCGGCAAGCCGGTCGGCCTCGTGCACTTCGCTGCCGCGGCGCGCGACGGTCGCATCATCCATCGTGAGCAGCGTTTTGGTGCGATCGGCCGCACTGCCGTGCGCCAGCGCTCGGTGGTCGAGGCGCTGCGCATGCTGATGGAGCTCGCCCGCGGGCCGCAAGCCGCGGCCAAGCCGCGTCGCGCCACCGCTGCGACAAGGCTTCGTCCCCGCGTCACGCGCTCGCCGCGCCGGCATGCCGTCAAGCGCAGACCGCCGCGAACGCCGCGCGGTTGAGGCGCTTTACGCCGCCGCCAGCAGCGCAGTCGCATGATCCAGCATGCGCTGCCTGACCGCATCGGGATCCGACGGCTTTACCTTCGCGCTGACGGTCAATTCCACCACAGGCGCGGCGGGATCGGCGGCGATCACCTTCGATACATTGACCAACGGTGCGGCCCGCTCGTCGACACGCGGATCGTCGCGCAACTTGAGACGCAACACTCGGGCAGGAACTGCCGCGGGACCGCAGCGTTATGTCCAGTTTTCAAAAAGGCATGTCATTCTGTCGAATTCGATTTGGTTCGCACGCGCGAGCCATGTGACAGACCATCGTCGTCGAGTCTGATCTTGCGCTGGAAAATATTGGCGCAATAATGCCGCTCTACGTTGTGATCCGGAATCAACCGGACCAGCTTTGTGGAGGGCGACGGACGTGTTCGCTCGCGCCGCGGCCTCGACCGCTTTCATTGTCACTTTGGCCGCCTTTGATGGTGCGGCTGCGCAAACGGCGAACCAGCCGCCCGACACGATGGCGGCACGGGTCGAGGCCTGCACGCCCTGTCACGGCAACAAGGGCGAAGGCACCAGCGACGTCTATTTCCCGCGGCTTGCCGGCAAGCCATCAGGCTATCTCTACAACCAGCTCCTCGCGTTCAAGAGTGGGCGGCGGAAGTACCCGCCGATGAATTATCTGCTGGAATTCCTGACTGATCCGTACTTGCAGCAAATGGCAGAATATTTCGCGGATCAGCATCCGCCATTGCCGCCCGTGGCAGCGAACGATGCGAGCCAGGAGGTGCTGCAACGCGGTCAGTCACTGGTGTCGCGCGGCGATCCTCAACGTCAGATACCGGCGTGCGGCAGCTGCCACGGCCCGGCCTTGACCGGAATGGAGCCGGGAATTCCGGGTCTGCTCGGACTGCGGCCGAACTACATCAGCGCGCAATTGGGAGCGTGGCGCTATGGCACCCGCACTGCGAAGGCTCCGGACTGCATGCAGCAGGTCGCTGCCCGACTCACTGAGGAGGACGTCACGGCAGTTGCGGCATGGCTGGCGAGCCGTCAGGCACCCGTGAACCTTGCTCCGGTGCCGAAGGGCACGTACGTGCTGCCATTCGCCTGCGGAAGTGAATCGGATTGAGGAGACGGGGATGCGTTGGTGCTCACGAATCCTTGGCGTATGGCTGTTGCTCCTGACGGGTTCGAGCGTCCAGGCGCAGCAGACCGGCCCTGGCGACGACATCGTTGCGCGCGGCGAATATTTGGCGCGCGCGGGGGACTGCATCGCCTGCCACACAGCGCCCGAAGGCCGAACCTTTGCCGGCGGGCGTGCCATGCCGACACCCTTCGGGACTTTGTATTCGTCCAACATCACGCCGGATCGGGAGACCGGTATTGGCAAATGGACCGCAGGAGACTTTTACAAGTCGATGCATTACGGCCGTTTTCCGGACGGTGGATTGATGTATCCGGCAATGCCGTTCGCGTCCTACACCAAGGTCACGCGCGCCGATACCGATGCGATTTTCGCCTATTTGAAGTCGATTCCGCCCGTGAACCAGCGAAACCGTGAGCACGAGCTGCGATTTCCTTACGACAACCGCCAGCTCATCCTGGGCTGGCGCACGCTGTTCTTCAGCGAGGGCGAGTTCAAGCCCGATCCGACCAAATCGGCCGAATGGAATCGCGGCGCCTATCTGGTCGAAGGTCTCGGCCATTGCGGCATGTGCCATTCGCCGATCAACGCGCTCGGCGGCACGTCGCAATCGGACGCCTTCAAGGGCGGCCTGATCCCGATGCAGAATTGGTATGCGCCCTCCCTCACCTCCAACCGTGAGGCGGGTCTCGGCGATTGGAGCATCAAGGACATCACCGATCTGCTCCAGACCGGCATTTCCGCACGCGGCGTGGTCTACGGCCCGATGGCCGAGGTCGTGCACAATAGCCTGCAATATCTCAACGATGCCGACACCAAGGCGATGGCGGTGTACTTGAAGGGCATCGCGGAGGCCTCGTCGCCGCCGCCTCCGAGCACGACCTTGCCGAACACCGAGAGCAGCCTGCTGATCAGCCTCGGCAAGACCGTTTACGACAAGAATTGCGCGAGCTGCCATGGCATGCAAGGCGAAGGCAAGCCGCCGCACTGGCCACCGCTCGCCAACAACCAGTCGATCGAGATGCAGTCGGCGGTCAACCCGATCCGCATGGTGCTCAATGGCGGCTATCCGCCGGGCACCAAGGGCAATCCAATGCCCTATGGCATGCCGCCGTTCGCAGGCCTCCTCTCCGATAACGAGGTCGCCGCCGTCGTCTCCTACATCCGCACCGCCTGGGGCAATCGCGGCACGCCGGTCTCGGCGCGCGAGGCCAACGAGCTGCGCTCCGCACCGCTGAACTGAGAGGCGCCAGAGGTCCGTCATGTTCAACTCCGATCCGCCGACCAGCCCAGCCGCCGCCGACCAGGCCGTCGAAGAGGTCGTTGCCCAAGGACCATCAGGCGCGATCGTGCTCGCCGGCATCGCCACGGCCTGCGTGGTCGCGATGTGGCTGGCGTTCTATCTGTTCGTCTTCCTGCCGCGCGGATCGCTGCAATGAGTGCAGAGCAAGCCCATGGCAGCAGCGTCGAGGTCGCGGCCCGCGTCGAGCGGCGCTGGGCCACCATTGCAGTGATCATCATCGTGGCCATGGCGCTGCTGGCGGCGTTCGCCGGCATCCATCGCGCGACTATGCCGCAACCGCGCGTCGAGATCACCGATCCATCGCGCATTCATCTCTCCGGCGAATTCGTCGAGAGTAATCTCGGCAGCGTGCTGGAGGCCAATGGCAATGTGACCGTGCGCGCGATCGGTCAGCAATATTCCTTCACGCCGGCCTGCATCGTGGTGCCCGTGGATACGCCGATCACGCTACGCGCCACCAGCGCCGACGTCGTGCACGGCATCCTGATCCAGGGCACCAACGTCAACACCATGCTGGTGCCGGGCTACATCTCCGAGCAGTTGATGCGCTTTGCGAGAACCGGCGATTATCTGATGCCCTGCCAGGAATTTTGCGCCTTCGGTCATGAGGGGATGTGGGGCAAGGTCAAGGTGGTCGACAAAACCGACTTCGCGAACCGGGCCAAGGCTGGTGGGAGGCTGAGCTGTGTTGGTCAATAGGAAGCTCATTCTCGCCCATTTCTGGCTCGCTTTCGCGGTATTCGGCATCGCGCTGACGCTCGGCGCCTGGCAGATGTTCATTCGCAGCCCGATTGGCACGTGGCTGTCCAATCCCGAGCTCTATTACCGCTCGCTCACCGCGCACGGCACGGTGATGGGCTATGTGTTCCCGACCCTGGTCGCGATGGGCTTTGGTTATGCCATCAGCGAGTCCGCGCTGGAGCAGCGCCTGATCGGCGTGCGCTGGGCCTGGACCGGATTCTGGCTGATCGTCATCGGCAGCGTCATGGCGGTGATCCCGATCGCGCTCGGCCGTGCTTCGGTGCTGTATACGTTCTATCCGCCGCTAATCGGCAATTTGTTCTACTATCTCGGCGTCGTACTGGTCGTCGTCGGCTCCTGGATCTGGGTCGCGCTGATGTCGATCAATCTGCGCGTCTGGCGCAAGGCCCATCCCGGCGCGGCGGTGCCGCTCGCGATGTTCGCCAATGTCGCGGGCTCTTATTTGTGGGCCTGGACCGCAGTCGGCGCCGCGCTCGAGCTGCTGCTGCAGATCATTCCCGTCGCGGCGGGGCTAAAGAACACGATCGATGCCGGCTTGGCGCGCGTGTTCTTCTCCTGGACACTGCACGCCATCGTCTATTTCTGGCTGATGCCGACCTACATCGCCTATTACACCATCGTGCCGCGCGCGATCGGCGGCCGTGTCTATTCCGACGCCATGGCGCGGATCTCCTTCATCCTGTTCCTGGTGGTGGCGATGCCGATCGGCATGCACCACACCTTTGCCGATCCGCAGGTCGGCGCCGGCTTCAAGTTCATCCATTCGGCTTTCACGGCGCTGGTCGCGCTGCCGACGCTGCTGACCGTGTTCACGATCTGCGCCTCGGTCGAGATCGCGGCGCGCCTGCGTGGCGGCCGCGGCCTGTTCGGCTGGATCGGGGCCCTGCCCTGGGACAATCCGATGATGCTGGCGCTGGCCTTCTCGTTCATCATGCTCGGCTTCGGCGGCGCCGGCGGCCTCATCAACATGAGCTATCAGCTCGATGCGTCGATCCACAACACGCAGTGGATCACCGGCCATTTCCACCTGATCTTCGGCGGCGCCATCGTGATCATGTATTTTGCGATCGCTTATGATCTGTGGCCGCACCTCACCGGGCGCGAGTTGATCGACATCCGCCTGATCCGCACCCAGCTCTGGCTGTGGTTCATCGGCATGATCGTCACGACCTTCCCGTGGCACTGGGTCGGTATTCTCGGCATGCCGCGCCGCATGGCCTATTTCGATTTCGGCGATCCCGCCATCGCGCCGCAGGCGCTCTCGGTCACGTTCTCCGCCGTCGGCGGCTTCGTCCTGCTGGCCTCGGGCATCATGTTCATCGTGATCCTGGCCCGCGGCATGCGTGCGCCGCAGATCGATGCCGGTGCTTATCGTTTTGCGCTGGCCGTGCACCAACCGACAACCGTGCCGGTCGCACTCAACACGCATGCCCTGTGGGTGGCGCTGATGATCGCGCTCACCATCACCAATTACGGCTATCCGATCCTCAACCTCGCGACCACGGCGGGAACGTCGGTACCGGCCGTTTATGTGGGAGCGCAGTGATGAGCACCCGCGATCTCTTCACATTCAGCAATCGCCATTTCACGATTGGCGTCGGCATCACCGCCGCGATTCTGATCGTGACCGCGATCGCCGGCTTCGTCGTGCTGCCCCTCGCACAGCCGTGGGTTCAGTTCGCCAATGTCTGGGATGCGATCTGTAGCGCGGCCGGCGTGGCGCAGCGAGCAGCAAATGTCACAACGCCCGACCAGCCAAAACGCCTGTCGGAGGTCGTGCTGACCTCGCGCACGCTGTCGCGCCCGAGCCAGGAGGCAATCGGCCGCGGCGCCACGCTGGCGCAGCGCTGCGCGATCTGCCACGGCCCGACCGGCATCAGCCGTGCGGATTCGCCCAACCTCGCCGGGCAATATGCCGCCGTGATCTACAAAGAGCTGCACGATTTCCGCTCCGGCGCGCGCGCCAATGCGGTGATGTCACCGTTCGCCGTCAATCTGACCGACGAGGAAATCGCCGATCTCTCGAACTATTATGCCTATCTGCCACGGCTTCCGGCCTACCACCCGACGCCGCAGCTACCCAAACCCAACATCGTCATCTACGGCGCCCCGATGCGCGGCATAGCGCCTTGCGGTTCCTGCCATGGCAGCCTCGACAACAAGACCGGCAGCCCGTGGCTGGAGGGACAGTCCGAGGCCTACATGAAGGCCCAGCTCCAGGCGTTTGCCTCGAGCGAGCGCCGCAACGATATCAGCCAGCAGATGCGCAATATCGCCCGCGCCATGACCTCGCAGGAGATCGAGGCCGCCGCGGCGTATTACGCCTCGCAGCCACCGGACATCGTAAAGGCGGTGGATTGATCAGGACGACGCCAGCTTTGGCCGGCCATAGATCGCGTCCGCGCGCTTCTCGAACGCGGTGGAGAATCGAGCAAACGCAGCATCGAACATCGAGCCCATCAACATCGCCAGCATGCGGCTCTTGAATTCATAAGCGAGGAAGAAACCGACATCGCAGACGCCCTCACCCTCCTGCTGGCCTTTGGGCTCGAATGTCCAGCGGTTTTCCAGATTACTGAACGGACCTTGCAGATATTCGACCAGGATTTTCAGATTGGCGCGATCGAGCGTCACGCGGCTGGTGAAGGATTCCTTGACCAGCTTGAACGACACCGTCATGTCCGCGACCAGCACCTCGGTGCCATCGGGCTTGGCCATACGCTGGCGAATCTTCAGCGCGCTGCACAGCGGCACGAATTCCGGGTAGCGCTCGACATCGGCGACCAGGTCAAACATCTCGGACGCGCTGTGATTGACACGGCGCTTGCTCGAAAATTTAGGCATGGCGATTCAACGGGCAGTCGCAGCCCGCGCGGCCTTCAGTCTCGCAAAGTCCTCGCCGGCATGATGCGACGAACGGGTGAGCGGGCTCGCCGACACCATCAGGAAGCCCTTGGTGTAAGCGACCTTTTCGTAAGAGCTGAACTCGTCCGGCGGCACATAGCGCATCACGGCGTGATGCTTGCGGGTCGGTTGGAGATATTGCCCGATGGTGAGGAAGTCGACGTCGGCGGAGCGCAGATCGTCCATCACCTGCTGCACCTCGTGGCGCTCCTCGCCGAGACCAACCATGATGCCGGACTTGGTGAAGATGGTGGGATCGAGCTCCTTGACCCGCTGCAGCAGCCGGATCGAGTGGAAATAGCGCGCCCCAGGCCGCACCGTGAGATAGCGCGACGGCACGGTCTCGAGATTGTGGTTGAAGACGTCAGGCTTCGCCGCGACGACGACCTCAAGCGCGCCTTCCTTGCGCAAAAAGTCCGGCGTCAGGATCTCGATCGTGGTCGAGGGACACGCGGCTCGGATCGCGCGAATGGTCTGGGCAAAGTGCTCGGCGCCGCCGTCAGCGAGATCGTCGCGGTCCACGGAGGTGATGACGACGTGGGCGAGCCCCAGCTTGGCGGTCGCCTCGGCAACATTTTGCGGTTCGGCCGCATCCAGAGCATTCGGCAGCCCGGTCTTGACGTTGCAGAAGGCGCAGGCACGGGTGCACGTG
The DNA here is from genome assembly GCF_053592855.1 of Bradyrhizobium sp. T-1. Taxonomy (NCBI): domain Bacteria; kingdom Pseudomonadati; phylum Pseudomonadota; class Alphaproteobacteria; order Hyphomicrobiales; family Nitrobacteraceae; genus Bradyrhizobium; species Bradyrhizobium sp. T-1. The sequence continues at coordinate 4,322,643 of NZ_CM132115.1, forward strand.
TCACCCATGATCATGAAGGTCGCGTGCTTCTTGTCCCAGCACTCGCCGATATTCGGGCAGCCCGCCTCCTCGCAAACCGTGTGCAGGCCGTTGGACCGCACGATGTTGCGGGTGTCGGCGTAGCCGCGGGTATTGGGGGCGCGTACGCGAATCCAGTCCGGCTTCGGCGGCGAAGCGGAATCGGGGCGATTCACCTTTTCGGGGTGACGTGGGCGCAGCGGGTTCGTGACGGTGTCGACAATAACGACCATGGGGTGTCCGGTCTGTTCACATCCTACCTAGTCGGTCTCGCCACGCATCGCAACCCGGCTCGCGCCGCTTCAGGGAACATGGCAGATATAGGCAATATCCTGCTCTTTTCTCTGGCGATTCTCACCTCGAATGCCTCCAACCTCGAAAGCCTCTATTCCACGGCTCGGCAAAGCTCTGAAGCGGGCCTTTTTCGACCGCGACGTCCGTGAGGTCGCGCGCGACCTGATCGGTGCGACCATGTTGGTCAACGGTGTCGGCGGGACGATCGTCGAGGTCGAGGCCTATCATCATACCGAGCCGGCAGCACACTCCTACAATGGCCCGACGCCGCGGAACCAGATCATGTTCGGGCCGCCCGGCTTTGCCTATGTCTACCGCTCCTACGGCATCCACTGGTGCGTGAACTTCGTCTGCGAGGAGGCAGGCTCCGCCAGTGCCGTGCTGATCCGCGCGCTGGAGCCGACGCATGGCCTAGCTGCGATGCGCCGCCGCCGCCATCTTCAGGAGGTGCATGCGCTGTGCTCGGGCCCGGGCAAGTTGACCGAGGCCCTCGGCATCACCATCGCGCACAACACCCTGCCCCTGGACCGGCCGCCGATCGCATTGCATGCGCGGACAGAGGATGTCGAGGTGGCGACGGGCATCCGCATCGGCATCACCAAGGCCGTCGAACTGCCCTGGCGCTACGGCGTCAGGGGCTCGAAATTCCTCAGCAAGCCGTTTCCGAAATGATCGTCATTCCGGGGCGATGCGCAGCATCGAACCCGGAATCACGAGATTCCCCGGTGCGCAATTGCGCGCCTGAGGTCTGGTCCTTCGGACCATCCCGGAATGACAACGAGGCTACGAGGCCTGCTTCAGCCGCTCCAGCGCTTCGAGCAGCTTGGCCTTGCGAGCCAGCGCCGCCTCGCGCTTTTCGCGCTCCTCCTCGACGACCTCTTCGGCCGCGTTGGCGACGAATTTTTCGTTCGCGAGCTTCGACTCCGCGCGCTTAATGTCGGCGTCAGCCTTGCCGATCTCCTTGTCGAGACGCGTGCGCTCGGCGGCAACGTCGATCACGCCCTTCAGCGGCAGGGCTGCGACCTCACCGCGCACGAGGAGCTGAACCGCACCGTCGGGGGCGCGGTCCGCGAAGGAGATGTCGGAGAGCCGCGCCATGCGCTTGATGACGTCGGTCCAGCGCGGCGCGCGCTCCCTGGTCTCGGCGGAGGCGCCCGCGAGCACGAGGGCCGTCAGCGTTGCCGGCGGAATGTTCATCTCGGCGCGCACCGAGCGGATCTGCGTGACGAGGTCGATCACCCAGCCGATCTCGGCTTCCGCCTTGGGATCGGTGAAGTCGGCATGATCGAAGATCGGCATCACGAACGCCGGCGAGATCAGCGGATCGGTCGGTCCTGCCGCTGCCGCAAGCATCGCGAGTTGCTCCGGCGTCGGTCCGGTCGACTTCAGCGGCCACGGCGCCAGCGCCAGTAGGCCGTCGCGCTTGGCCGTCACCTCCCACAGCTCTTCGGTGATGAAGGGCATGAAGGGGTGCAGGAGCTTCAGGATCTCGTCGCGCGCCCAGGCGACCATGGCGCGGGTCTCGTCCTTGGCCGGGCTGTCCGGACCGAGCAGCACGGGCTTGGCGAGCTCGACATACCAGTCGCAATAGACGTTCCAGACGAAGCGGTAGATCGCGCCGGCGGCGTCGTTGAAGCGATAGGCCTCGATCGCCTCGGTCACCTCGCGCGTGGTGTGCGCGCTCTCATGCGCGATCCAGCGGTTGAGCGTCTCCTTGGCCTTGGCCGGCTCGAATCCTTCCGGCACCGCGCAATGGTTCATCTCGGCGAAGCGGGATGCGTTCCAGAGCTTGGTCGCGAAATTGCGGTAGCCTTCGACACGGCTGGTGGCGAGCTTAATGTCGCGTCCCTGCGCCGCCATCGCGGCCAGCGTGAAACGCAGCGCGTCCGCGCCGTATTCGTCGATCAAGTTGAGCGGATCGATGACGTTGCCCTTCGACTTCGACATCTTGGCGCCCTTCTCGTCACGGACGAGCGCGTGGATGTAGATGGTCGAGAACGGCACCTCCTTCATGAAGTGCAGGCCCATCATCATCATGCGGGCGACCCAGAAGAAGATGATGTCGAAGCCGGTGACCAGCGCATTGGTCGGGTAGTAGCGCTTCACCTCGGGTGCATCTTCGGGCCAGCCGAGCGTCGAGAACGGCCACAGCGCCGAGGAGAACCAGGTGTCGAGCACGTCCTCGTCACGCGTGATGAAGCCCTCGCGCTTGTTGCGGTCGAGCGCCATCTCGCGGCCCTGCTCGGCCGTGATGACCTCCTGCTCGACGTAATAGCCGAGCGCGTGGCTGATCGCCTCCTCCTCGGTCTCCGCGACGAACACCTTACCATCAGGGCCGTACCAGGCCGGGATCTGATGGCCCCACCATAGCTGGCGCGAGATGCACCAGGGCTGGATGTTCTCCATCCACTCGAAATAGGTCTTTTCCCAGTTCTTCGGCACGAACGACGTTTCACCCGAACGCACCGCCGCGATCGCGGGCTTGGCCAGCGTCTTGGCGTCGACGTACCACTGGTCGGTCAGATACGGCTCGATCACGCTGCCCGAGCGATCGCCATGCGGCACCATGTGGGTGTGCGGCTCGATCCGTTCGACGAAGCCGAACGATTCCAGTCGCTCGACGATGCGCTTGCGAGCAGCGAAGCGGTCGACCTTGTTGAACTCTTCGGCGAATTGCGAGGCGCCCTCCGGCAGGTCGCGCAGATAATCCTCATTGTCGAGGAGATCGAGGCAGCCTTCCTTGTCGAGCACGCTGATGCGGCGCAGGCCGTGGCGATTGCCGACCTCGAAATCGTTGAAGTCGTGGGCCGGCGTCACCTTGACCGCGCCCGAGCCCTTTTCCGGATCGGAGTATTCGTCGGCGACGATCTTAATCTTGCGACCGACCAACGGCAGGATGACGTTCTTGCCGATGAGCTTCTGGTAGCGCTCGTCCTCGGGATGCACGGCAACGCCGGTGTCGCCAAGCATGGTTTCCGGTCGCGTCGTCGCAACGACGATGAAGGTCGTGGGATCCTCGGGGCTGAACGTCTTGCCCTCGATCGGATAGCGCAGATACCAGAGGTTGCCCTTGATCTCGGTCTGCTGCACTTCGAGGTCGGAGATCGCGGTGAGCAGCTTGGTGTCCCAGTTCACCAGTCGCTTGTCCTTGTAGATCAACCCATCGCGGTGCAGCTCGACGAACACCTTGATGACGGCCTTCGACAGGCCCTCGTCCATGGTGAAGCGTTCGCGTGACCAGTCACAGGACGCACCGAGCCGCTTGAGCTGGGTGATGATGGTGTCGCCGCTCTCGGCCTTCCACTGCCAGACCCGCTCGAGAAACTTCTCGCGGCCCATCTCGCGGCGGCCGGGCTGCTGGCGCTCCATCAGCTGCCGCTCGACCACCATCTGGGTGGCGATGCCGGCATGGTCGGTACCTGGCTGCCACAGCACGTCGCGGCCGCGCATGCGTTCGAAGCGGCACAGGATGTCCTGCAGCGTGTTGTTGAGGGCGTGCCCCATATGCAGCGACCCCGTCACGTTCGGTGGCGGGATCACGATGGTGAAGGGCACCGCGTCGCGGCGGTCAGGACGGCCGGCCTTGAAGGCACGGCTGTCCTCCCAGACGACGGACATGCGGGCTTCGATATCGGAGGGCTGGTAATTTTTCTCGATCATGGGCTGCTAGAAAGCCGCGCGGGCGGGTCAAGTCAACGAAAAGGTCGACAGAAAGGGGGCAGCGGAAGGCGCCGCGGCAAATCCGCTTCCCCGCCCGTTCGGAACGGCCGAATATAATGCTTAAGCGCGGCTTAATGAGGGCCCCCGGCCCTACCGGCCGCCGCGCGAGACCCGCTCGATTTCGGCCTTCACGATGCGCTCGACGAGGCCCGGCAGATTGTCGTCGAGCCAGGATTTCAGCATCGGGCGCAGCATCTCCTTGACCAGATCCTCCAGCGTCCGCGCATTGCTGCTGAGCACCGTGTGGGCCAGGGAGTTGAAGGCGGATTCGACGGCCGAGACCGTCGATTGCGCCAGGATCGGCTGCTGCGGCGGCAGCTGTGGCGCGTCGAAATCCACCGGCGCATAGGACGGTGCGGGCGTTGGACGGGACGGCGGCGCTTCGGCGAATTCGAGATCGTCGCGCGGCTCGACCTTGCGGAAGCTTGGTGGTGGCGGCGCCGGCGTCGGCGCGGGATCCATCGCCATCTCGTCGGTCAGCTCGAGCACATCGGGTTCGGGCTCAGGCCCGGGTTCCGGCGCTCGTACCTCAGGCGCAGGCGTGGCCTCGTCGAGCCCCGCCAGCAGCGCGTCGATGTCGTCCTGGCTGTTGGGCTCGGCATCCGCCGCAGGTGGCGGCGCCGGCGCGGGCTTCGCGGCTGGCGGAGGTGCAGGCTTTTCGGCAGCAGGCTTTGCAGGCGCGACCTTGGATGGCGGAAGGTCGGCCATCGCCTGCGGCTTTGGGGTGGGCGCGGCGGGGGCCGGTGCGGGCTTCGCAGCCTCGGCTGGCGGCGGCTTGGCCTCATCATCGGCAATGATGCGCCGGATCGAGGCCAGAATCTCCTCCATGGAGGGTTCTGTGACCTTTGCAGGCTGCGTCATCTCCGACTCCACATCATCAACGCCCTCGCATGCGTTGTTTTACACCAAGCACGACAGGATTGGCCGGTTCCGGATGTGTGCCCCGACATTTTCGTCGCGACAGCCAGACTTGTCCCCAGATCACAGCTCTACGTGAGGCGGTGCGCCCCTGCCCCGTCCCTCAAGCATTACGCATGCAACATCGAATGCGGGGCGAATCGACCCGCGGCTTCTTGGCAAGGCTATGTCAGGGATTTTGATGATTGCAAGCAAAGCACCGGTTGGCCTTGGCAGTTTGCGAGGCCAACCGGAGGACTACGGGACTCAGCGTCCGTCAGGCGTGCGCACGCCGGCCCAGCTGTCGCGGATCTGCTGGTAGTGCACGCTCGGATCGTAGACCGTGGTGTTGAGGCCGAGCACCTGCGGTGCGAGGCGGCCGACCGCGTTGAGCACCGAATAGGACGCCACCACGCGGTCATGCTGGGCAGTAACGAGCGCAACGCGCGCGTTGACCAGCGCCTGCTGTGCGTTGAGGACGTCAAGCGTGGTGCGCTGGCCAGCCTTGGCTTCTTCGCGCACGCCGTTCAGCGCGATCTCAGACGCCGTGACTTGCGCCTGCGCGGACTGAACCTGCGCTTTGCCGGCTTCCAACTGCCCCCAAGCCTGCACAACGTTGGCGCGGGTCTGATCGCGGGTGGTTTCGAGATTGAGACGCTGCTGCGCCAGGTTTTCCTTGGACTGGCGGATCAGCGCATATTCGGCGCCGCCCTGAAAGATCGGAATGGAGGCCGTCGCAATGGCGGACGCGGTATTCGTCCGGAAGACGCTCAACGTCTGTTGATAGGCCGTGCTGACACCAGCCTGGACCGTGACCGTCGGCAGCAGCGCGCCTTCGTTGATCTTGACCTGGAGATAGTTGACGTCGATGCCATACATCGCAGCCGTGACGCTAGGGTTCTCCACCAAGCTGAGATTGACCGCGGAGGCGATCGAGATGGGCAGGAAGCGATCGACCGGCGAGCCCGGAGCAAGGTTCGCTGGCTCGTTGCCGATGATCCGGCGGAAGTTCGCGCGCGTCGTCGTCAGATTCGATTCGGCGGTCAGGGCCTGCGTCTTGCCGGCAGCCAGCTGCGCTTCGGATTGCGCCACGTCCGTGCGTGTGACCTCGCCGACATTGAAGCGATCACGCGTTTGCTTGAGCGTCTGCTCGAGCACGCGCACGTTGCTGCGCTGAACTTCGAGCGTTGCCGAATCACGCAGGTAGTCCATGTAGGTCGTGGCAGCCTGCAGCAAGACCGTCTGCTCAAGCACACGCAATGCCTCACGTGCTCCCGAGACCTGGCTTTCAGCGGCGCGCGTCTTGTTGGCGGTTTGATTACCGTTATAGAGCGTCTGGTTGACGGTCAGTCCCGCACTGTTGGACTGGAGGACGCCATTGAATGGCGTCGACTTCTGCAATTGCTGGATTTCCTGATACTGATATCCGGTGCCGAGAGTCACATTGACCTTGGGCCGATATCCCGACAGCGATTGCGGCACGTTCTCGTCAGTCGAGCGCACTTGGGCGCGCTGTGCGTTGAGCTGCGGATTGTTCTGATAGGCGCGCACCAGCGCAGCCTCGATCGTATCCGCCAAGGCAGGCGTCGGCCCGGCAAGCGCCGTCAGGAGAACCGAAACCGCTGCTCCGGTGAAGAACTTCACCCCATGCATCCCAGAAAATCCGTTCATTCTCACGCCAGACTCGTGCCCGCGAGCCTGGTTACCGTATCCGAGTGGAGTCGTTGCCCCGAAGCAACATAGGACGCGGCCGAGCGCAACGGAACTACCTCCGGGTAGTTCACAGCGGAAACTCTTCACGTGCAGCATCCCGGCCACACTTCTGATTCAGAACGGGATTTTAACGGGGGGTTCCGGCGGTCAGAAGACGAAGGCTGCGGCCCGTTCCAGCCCTGGCAGCACCGGGGCTGCGGCGTCGAACAGCGGCCGGTGGCCGAATTCGCCGTGGGAACGGGTCACGATCATAGCCCGCGACGGCCGCGATTCGGCCGAGACGCCCACCAGCCGTCCGCCCTCCCTGAGCTGGTCGAACAATCCTTCCGGCGTCGTTTCGGTGGCGCCATTTAGGATGATCACGTCATAGGGCGCCGCAGATGGGTCGCCTTCGGTACAGGCCGCAGACTTGCAGGTCACGTTGGCGAGCCCGAGTGAGGCGAAGGCGTCCTTGGCTTTCGCGACCAGAGCCGAATCGCTTTCCGTTGCCGTGACTTGGCGTGCAAGCCTGGCAGTCAGCGCAGCGAGGTAACCGGTTGCGCAGCCGACGACCAGCACATTGTCGCCCTCGCCGATCTCGGCAGCCTGGAGCAGCTTGCCGGTCAGCTGCGGCTTGATCAGGAAGCGCTTGGCGCCGCCCTCGCTGACATCAAGGTCGATGTCGAGATAGGCCAGCGCCTGCCGGGTCGCGGGCACGAATGCCTCACGGGGAACCGTGAGCATGGCATCGAGAATGCGGCGATCGGTGACGTCATTGGTGCGCACCTGGCCATCGACCATTTTTTGGCGCGCGGTCGAGAAACCGGACATTTGCGGACCCTGCATGGCGGACGATGCCGCGGAGATGAGTTGGCGGCATCTTTGGAACAGGCTCCACGAAAACGCAACACGTCCGTTCGCCGGTCAGCCCCGGGCGATGCCGATGCGAGAATCGCGGCGAAATGCCCTATTCGATGGTGACGGCAAGGCGCCCGATCAGGGCCGCAACTTCGTCCAGCCGCGCCGAGTCGGGGGTCTCGACCGCACGGGCGAGACAGGCCAAGCACTCATCGTCGCTTAGCTCCGGAAGATCCGCCGGCAGAATCGAGGGGGCCAGGTGGGCACGGTCGATCTGGATGTCGGGCATGGGAATCAGCTCCGTAAGAGTCCGGCTCACCCAAGCTCGGTTTCAATTGAGTCGATTTGGTGCCGCAGCCGCACACATCCACTTGAATGCGATTCTTCGCGCGGCTCGGGCACCGGGACGCTCGGAGATCAATCGAGCGACATCGCGCGCCACATCAATATGCGCTAGCAAATCTTTGGAATTAAAGCGGAATTTGGCTCCCCGGGCTGGATTCGAACCAGCGACCATCCGATTAACAGTCGGATGCTCTACCGCTGAGCTACCGAGGAAAAGGCGAACCTGTCGTTCGCGCGCGGCTGCGTATAACAAAGCCGATTGCGCTTGCAAAGGACGAATTCGCCGTCATCCGCAAAGCATCGAGGAAGGGCTTACCGGGCCCCTTCCTCGGGGGCAGATCAGGTCCGGGCTATTCCGCAATGAAAGACGTGGTTTTCGTGCCGGGATCATAGCGCAGCCGAAGCGCGGTCATCTTGCAGAGGTTGACGTTCTTCCAGAGCACGGCCTCGTCGTAGTTCTGCCAGTCGACGCGGATGTTCCAGACACAGCCCTCGTCGTCCTCGTCGAACTCGACATAAGTGCTGGCCTGGTTCTGCAAAACCTTGTCCAGTTCGTTGTCCCATTCGTCCAGGCCATCGTCCGGCGCGTTGAAGCCCAGGAATTTAATGGCGTAGCCGGTCTCGTTGACAACGGTGACGTTGCGGGCATCGGCCGCGAACGACGGCGCGGCGGCGATCGCAAAACCGATCGCAATCAGTCCAGACAGAAAATACTTCATGTGAAATTCTCCGGATCGAAACAGGCTCCGGCGCCTGACGTCGATCGGCGCAGGCGCCGCGGCAACGAATGACGTTGCCTTGAAAGCTTCGTCCGGAGCGTGATCGCGAGGTTCGACGCACTCTCGATCCGCGCTCCGGCTCGTTGCGCGACGCGAGACGCACAACGAGCCAGTTCATATCGTTTCGAATTCTCCGCAGCAATGAACCGGCATTCATAGATCGGCGGCGCTTGTTTTCTCCGGCGCTGGCGCCGGCACGGCGGCGCCATTGCTCTTGCCGGTCACTGCGCCGACCAGCGCCTTCACGGGATCGTCGCCCGGCGCAAAGCCGCTCTGGCGCAGGATCTCGTCGATCATCGGACGCAGCGCGTGCACCTTGAGAAGCTCGCCGGCGAGCCCCTCGCCGAAGCCGACGCCGCCGCCCGCCGCGCCATTGCCGCCGCCGAACGCGCCGCCCGTATGAAGGATGCGAACGTCCTTGAGGTTGGCGATCGGCTTGACCATCTCGGCCAGCGCCGACGGCATCGTCTCGATCCGCTTCTTGGCGATCTCGAAATCGATGACGTTGGCGCCGAGCTTGTTCTGCGCCTCGTTCTTCATGGTGATGACGGCTGCCTCGGCTTCACCGATGTTGCGGACACCGACCGCCTTGATCTTGTTGGACTCGGCTTCTGCGGTCGCGAGCGTCTTGACGGCCTCGGCGCGGTCGAGCGACGCCTTCTTCTCGGCTTCGGCCGCGACGATCAGCTCGGTCGATTTGCGCTCGGCCTCGGTGCGGGCGGCGAGCACCTGGGTCAGACGGGCGCGATCGGCAACCTCGACGGCGCGCGCGGTGACGACCTTTTCCTCGGCAGAGACGGCGAGCGCTTCCGCGGTCTTGGCGTCGGCCACGGCTTCCGAGGTCTGCTTGCTCTTGGCGGCGATCTGGATCTCGTTCTCCTGCGTCGCGATCTGGATCTCGCGCTGGGCGTCGGTCTTGCGCTTGTTGATGGCCAGATCCGACTCGATCACCGCGGTTTCCTTGACCTGCTTGGCGCCGGCCTCCTTCTCCGCGACGGCACGGTCGGTATCGATGCGGGCGTTCTCCTCGGTCAGGCGCGCGGTCTGTGTCGCAGTTGCGACTTCAGCCCGGGTGCTCGCGGTCTTGTTGGCGATGTCGCGCTCCTGCGAGAGCTCGGCCTCCTTCTTGGTCCGCTCGATCGTCAGTGTCTGCTGGCGCGCCTCGAGGTCCTTCTGGGCGATCGCGACCTCATTGTCGCGTACGATGGCGTTGCGGTCGCGCCGGCGGGTCTCGGTGATGGTCTTGAGCTGGGTGAGACCTTCGGCGTCGAAGAAGTTTTCGGGGTTGAAGAACTTGACGTCGGTCTGGTCCAGCTTGGTCAGCGACACCGACTCCAGCTCGAGTCCGTTCGACTTGACGTCGGACTCGACCGTGGACTGCACGTGCTTGACGAAGTCCGAGCGCTTCTCCTGGAGCTCCAGAATGGTCATGGTCGCGGCGACCGAGCGCAGGCCGTCGACGAATTTCGCCTCGACCTGGTTGCGCAGCGCTTCCGCATCGTTGGTCAGCGCACCCAGCGTCTGGCTCGCCAGCGCAATGCTCTCCTCGTCGGGGCGGACGCGCACATAGAATTCGGCAACGATATCGACGCGCAGACGATCCTTGGTGATCAGGGATTCCCGCTCCTTGCGCTCGACCGTCAGCCGCAGCGTCTTCAGGTTGATGCTGCCATAGGAGTGGAAGATCGGCAGGATCATGGCGCCGCCGTCGAGCACGACCTTCTTGCCGCCGAGGCCGGTGCGGACGAAGGCTTCGTCGCGCGTGGCGCGTTTATAGAGGATGGTGAAGATGATCCCCAGGACAACGATCAGCGCGACGCCGATCATGGCCGGGACTGCGATGTCGAACATGACTTTCTCCGCTAATGGACCTGCTGGCTTAGAGTGGCTTTGGACGGTTTGAGTTCATCGTCGGCCTTCACGGCGACGAAACGGGTGTCGGCGCGATCGACCAGGAGGACCAGGGTTCCCTGGGGCAATGGTGCCGAGCCGGGCGCCGCGACGGCCTGCACGAAGTGCCTGTTACCGTGAACGTCGGCGACGCTGACGCGGCCGGGCGGCCCCTGGTCGAGCGGACCGACGACGACCTCCCCGACGCGGCCGACGAGATCGCCAAGACCGATCGCGTAGCTCTCGTCCTTGGGAATGATCCGCGCGATACCGCTGCTGGCGGCGCGGACCAGCGGCACCGAGACGACGACCGCCGCAAGCGAGGCGAGTGAGGCCGGCAGGGGGCCGGCCACCATCCGCGCGACGTCCTGGATCAGAAAGCCGGTGATGGAAAACGCGCCGAGCGCCAGCAGTAGGAAGATCAGCAGCGGCACGCCGCCGACATTGATCCAGGAGATGGCGTTGATGACGCCGTTGTCACTGGGATGGCTGAAATCGATGCTGGTGCCGAGCATCTCGCTCAGCGAGGCCCCGACCAGCATCGTCACCACTTCGAGAGTGCCGACGATGAGGATCATGGCCGCTGCGATCGCGAACGGCCTGACCTCAGGCGACATGACGTGTTCGAGCAATGCGCTCATGACACGAACCTCAGGAGCGCGACTTCAACCGCGCGAGCCTCGCCGCAATCTCCTTGTTGCGATGCAGCGCGCTGAGCTCGTCGATGTCGCTGGAATACGGGATGCCCGGCGGCACGCCGGTGACCCTCGCTACCGCCCTGCCCGCCCGCAGCGCTTTCGACGCTGCGGACGCGGCGCCACGTTTGCGCGGCGATGTCGAGGCCTGGTGGCTTGCAGCCGCCTCGCTCTTTTCGAGATCGACACGGCGCTGCTCGGCGTCTTGCAGTGCCGACAGCACCGCGCGCAGCGAGGTGACGCATTGCTCGATCTTCTCGTTGTTCTCGTCGATGGCGCGGGAGAGCACCTCGAACTGCGCCTCCAGATCCATCTGCCGCGCGATGCCGGCGCGGGCGAGATCGTCGCGGCTGTCGGCGATCGCGCCCTCGATCTTGACGGCGAGATCGGTCATCTCGCGTTCGATCTCGGTGCGGCGCGCGTTGAGGCGGTATTCCTCGGCCCGCGCGGCGGCGAGCGCATCACGCGCCTCGCTCTCGGCGCGCTCGATCTCGCGGATGGCCTGGCCGACCACTTTCAGCTTGTTGTTGCCCTCCGCCTGCTCGATCGCGTCATAGGCGATGCCGGCGATCAAACGTCCGACCCGGGACAGGAAATTCTCGGGAGCGGCTGCGATGGTATCCATAGCGTTCTCCTCCTCTGGCAGACTGTTCGGCGTAACGCCGTAGTGAACCTCGAAACCGTCGTCGGTACGGATCAGGTGCGCGGGCACGCTCTGTCCCCAGCCTTCCGCGTAGCCGACATAGTCGAAAGGCACGCTGAAGCGTCCCTGCACGGTTGAAATCGAAATGGTCGCCGGGCCCTTGATCTTGGCGAGCTTGTCGTCGAGCGGCAGGCGGCGCCCCTGCGCAGCGCGATAGTCGGCGCGGTCGCGCAGACCCAGCGTCACCAGCCGCGAGGGCAGCGCGGTCTCTTTCCTGATCGGCTCGTAGGCATGGGCGTGTAGCAGCACCACATTGGAACCCACATTGTGGGTCCGCGCGACCTCATCCAGGATCTCCATCATGCGGTCATAGGCCCTGAACGTCGCCTCCATCGCAGCCCTGGCGGCCGGGTCAGGGGCTAGCCTGTAACGCAGCGCCGATGGCGCATGTCGGGGCGACGGGCTCATGAAAAGCACTAAAGCACCATTTTGGTGCTTTACAAGAGGGGAGCTTGATCACGTTCCACTGATCCAAGGGCATTCTCTGGATTAGTTGCTGTCGCCTGAGCCGCGTTCAAGTCGGGCCATCACTCCTAAATCACCGGAGATCAAGACTTCTTGCACGCGCGGGTTGCAATTTTACGGAAAGTCCACGCGGGTCCGGAAGACGAGATGGTGGTGATGACGCGCCCACCTTTCCACACCGTCATTGCGAGGAGCCCTTCGCGACGAAGCGATCAATCAGCGAATTAGTGAACATGCACACTGCAAAAATCGGTTGGTTTCGCTACGAGACGAAACCACGTCGTCAATCTCTCAGATGTAATTCAGAGACTTGCGCGACCTGCGCCGATATCCGCCGTTCAACAGCTTGTCCGCAGCATATCCACAGCCGCGTCCGATCCAATTTGTGCCAGCACCGCAAAGCACTTGCTGCGCACAAATCCACAAGACGCCCGCTCAGCCGCCGGCCTGGTCGAACACGGCGCGGCAAGCCTCGCTCAGGCTGGAGCGGTTGCGGCGCAGGCACGCCGTGATCGCCTTGACGTTGGGGATTTCGCCGGCGCAGAGCCGGTAAACGTCGGGCGTGCAAGCCCGGCGCTGCTCCGGGGTGCCCTGCTGCGCCTGGGCGGTGGAGGCAAACAGCGTGAGGAACAGGCCGACCGTCGAGGCGCGTCGCGCCCGGCTCCTCACACCTGCAAACCGCAAGAACCTCGCCTTCATGACCAGTCTCCTGTCTGCCCTGCCCGCCCGGCCCGCGTTGGCCGGCGCGGGCAAAGACGTAGGCGGAATAAATCTCGGGAGATGTGATCTCTTTCACACTGGCGGGACGGCGGAGGAACCTAAGGTTCCCATGGGGATTTTTCAGAAATCGCTAACCAAACGGGTCCTGATCGCCTGATCGTTAAAATGCGATCGATCGGCTCAATCGGGAAACAAGCCGTCTTTGCGACAGTGCGCCATCCGTGGTCCGGAGGGTGTGATGAGCGAAGCCGAATTCAATTTGATGCTGGATGCCGTCCGCGACGCCATGATTCATGACAATTTCGCGCCCTCGGTGGAGGAGGAATTCGTGTCCCGCTCGTGGAGCTTCGACGCGATGTCCAAGAAAACGCCAAGGGCCGCAAATGACAATGAGGGCGCTTGGCCACTGCTGCCCTTTCCGGACGGCTGGTACGCCGCCTGCTGAGACCTCGTCGGTCGGGCTGATGTAACGCCGCGGCTCGCGGGGTTGCCTAAACCGCTGATCCCCTATATTGCTCCGCCCTCGTTGAGGCCACGTGGCGGAGTGGTTACGCAACGGTCTGCAAAACCGTGTACACCAGTTCAATTCTGGTCGTGGCCTCCATCGCAACTCCCTGATATTTCGATGTAAATTGATCCCGGCGCCGACTCCGTCGCGCCCGCGGACGTAGGTTTCCGTGATGCGCTCTCACCGGATTTGCCCGGAGGGCGTTGGAAACCCCCGATTCAGGTCGTTTGGCATAACCTTCGCATCAGCTGGGTGATGCAGTCCCAACAAACGAGCGCTGGAGAGCACGTGGGCGAGATCGTCCGATTTATCCCGAAGTCCGAGTTGGAGCGGGCTCGCCTCATACGTGAGGCGCGCGCGATCTATGACAGCATCTTCCCGCCGTCCGTACCCGGCCAGGTGCCGCACGACGGCGAGGGGCGGGTCAAGACCTAGTCGCAGAGCTCAAGCCTTCCTGTCGCCGGCTCCGCCGAGATAAAGGTCGAGAATCTCCTCGGTCGTGCCGGTTGCTGTCATCTGTCCCTCCTGCAGCAGGATGGCGCGGTTGCAGGTGCTCTTGATCAGGTCGACGTCGTGCGAGGCCAGCACCAAAATGCCGGCGCGGGCCACGATCTCGTCGAGCCGCTGCCGTGCCTTTTTCCGGAACTGCTGGTCGCCGACACCGATCCATTCGTCGAGGAGCACGATCTCGCCTTCGACGGCGGTGGCGACCGCGAAGATCAGGCGCAGCATCATGCCGCTGGAATAAGTGCGTAGCGGCAGGTCGAGCCGGTCGCCAAGCTCGGTGAACTCGGCGATCTCCGCGCGCCGTGCGTCGATCTCGGTACGCCGTGCGCCGATCACGAGACCGCGGCGCATGATGTTCTCGTAGCCGGTCGCCTCCTCGTCAAAGCCGGCCGACAAGTCGAACAGCGACAGGCAGCGGCCGAGCACATCGATGCTGCCTGCGGTCGGATGGTAGATGCCGGCCAGCACCCGCAGCAGCGTGGTTTTCCCAGCACCGTTGGCGCCCACGATGGCAACGCGGTCACCGGCGCGAATGTCGAGGTCGATGCCATCAAGTGCGGTGACGATGTGCGGACGCGCTGCCTCGCGGCGCAGCGTCACGGCGCGAACGAAGCGGCTGCGCAGCGATCGGTCGCGAAACGACAGCACCGGGAATGTCACCGAGACGTTACGCAGCACGATATGGGCTGTGGTGCTCATCCCGCCCCTCACAGCCAATACGCCACGCGGCGGCGATATTTCGCGTAGCACCCCAGCCCGACGGCGGCGGTGGCGAGCGCGTAAGTCAGGCCGAGCAGCCATTGCTCCGCATCCATCGGCTGCGACAACAGCGGCCTGCGCACCAGATCGAGCAGCGTTGCGAACGGATTGACCCGCGTGAGCCAGGCAAAGGCGGTGCCGCGCACGCTGTCCTCGGTCCAGATCACGGGCGTGAGGAAGAAGACGAATTGCAGCCCACTCACGATCGCCGAGCCGATGTCGCGAAAGCGCGCGCAGAGCATGCCGAGCGCGACCGCGCCGCCGAGCAGCACGACCAGCAGGATGGCGAAGCCGGGCAGCACAAGCAGCGTGGTCCAGTGCAGCGGCCAGGGTATCACGGCATAGAGCATGACGATGATGAGGAGGTGATGGGCGAAGATCAGCACGTTGCGCGCGATCATCTGCAAGACGTGCACGATCAGCGGCGCCGGCACCGCCTTGATCAGATGGCCGGAGGCCACGAAGATGTTGGATCCTTCCTGGAGCGTCGTGGCGACGAGGGTCCAGACGATCAGGCCGACAGCGAAAGACGGCAGGAAGCCGGCGATGTCCTGCTTGAACAGCGCCGCATAGACCGTGCCGACGCTTGCGATCGTCGCCGCCAGCGTCAGCGTGATCCAGAGCGGTCCGATCACGGTTCGCCGGTAGCGCAACGAGATGTCCATCAGGGCGAGTGTGCCCCAACGATCGAACTGCGCCGCCTGGGCCAGGATCTCCTTCGCTGCGCTCTGAATTCGGCTGCCCCTTCTGGTTTCCGGATTGTCGAACGTCGCGATGACATCGCGGAGCAACGGACCTGCCGGCCAGTGGTCTGTATCTTCCCACTCCGGGCCGAGCAATCAACCGTACGGACGAGATCGGCTGAAGTCAGGACCGTTTACGGCGGCGGAAATCGCGCCGGTGGCCTTTTGGTGCCGGCTTTGGCGCCAGTTCCGGTATCTCGGCCTGAACCTCGCGGTAGCGAGCCAGCATCCGTTCAAAGCTGGCGTTGAGCGTCTCGGCGATGTCCGGGCGCCGCTCGAGGCCGGCCAGCAGTGTCGCGGCGGCTTCAATGGTGGACAATCCGTCCTTGCGCGGCTCGCGGCGCAGCCGCCCATAGCGCGACGGGTGCGCCGGGTTGAGGATGACGCGCTGGCATTTCAGCATCCAGGGATTGCGCCACCATAGGGCCTTGGCCTGGCTCCAGGTGCCGTCGAGCAGCACCACGCCTTCGAGCTTGCCGAGAATGCCGCGCTGGTTGTCAGCGACCTCGCCCTTGCGGTTGAGCGCGACGATCTCGCCCTCGGCCTCCAGGTCGGCGGCGCGGGCCGAGCCGAGATAGAGCACGGCCCAGTGCGAGGCGTTCTCGATCGGGTGCCCCAGGGCCTTGGACAGGCTCGGCCAGGACAGACCGACCCGCACCGTGGCGTCCGCAAAATGCTTCGCCAGCAGCCGTGCGGTGCCGAGCGCCCTGTCCTGCTCCTGCGGATGCTGCAGGATCAAGAGCTCGAGACGATTTTCGATCGGCGAGACACTGTCGCAGATGCACAGCGGCATCGGCTTCTGGCAGTGCGGACATTCGGGAATAGGCTCCGGCGCTGCGGCCGCGGTTTCAGCTGGGTTCGACATGATCGCCGCTATACGCTTCGCACGGCGGTTCAACAACCTATTCCGCCGGCGCCGCCAGCGCGCGCGGCTCCGATCGCCGGCGCAGGCGGTCGATCAAGAGATAGATCACGGGCGTCGTGTAGAGGGTGAGCACCTGCGACACGAACAGGCCGCCGATGATGGTGATGCCGAGCGGGCGTCTGAGCTCCGTGCCGGGCCCGGTCGCGACGACCAGCGGAATGCCTGCGAACAGCGCCGCCATGGTCGTCATCAGGATCGGGCGGAAGCGTGCCTGGCAGGCCTCGAAAATGGCTTCGGCCGAGGACAGGCCGCGCTGGCGCTCGGCATCGAGCGCGAAGTCGACCATCATGATGCCGTTCTTCTTGACGATGCCGATCAGCAGGATGATGCCGACAAAGGCGATCACGGTCAGCGGCGTGTTGGTGATCTGCAGCGCGAGCAGCGCGCCCAGCCCGGCCGACGGCAGCGTCGAGATGATGGTGAGCGGATGAGCGAGGCTCTCGTAGAGCACGCCCAGCACGATATACATCGCCACCAGCGCGCCAAGGATCAGCAGCGGTTGCCGGCCGCTGGTCTTGGCGAAATCGCCGGCATTGCCGTCGAAGCTGCCGCGGATACCCTCGGGCATGTGCAATTCGTCGACCGCCCGCTGGATGTTCTGGGTCGCCGCCTGGAGCTCCACATCCGGCAAGGTGTTGAACGACACCGTGGTCGAGGGCACCGACTGCGAATGATAGACCGCAAGCGCAGCCAGCCCGCGTGTCGCGTGCACAACCGCGGACAGCGGCACCTGCACGTCGTTGGCGCCGGCGACAAAGATGCGCTCGAGATTGGACGGATCGACCTGGAATTTCGGATCGATCTCCAGCACGGTCATGTATTGGTTGCGCTGGGTGTAGATGATCGCGATCTGGCGCTGCGAGAAGGCGTTGTTCAGGGCATTGTCGATGTCCTGGACCTTGACGCCGAGTGCTGCGGCCTTCTGGCGGTCGATGTTCAATGTCAGTTGAAGTCCGCCGGGATCGCGGTCGCTGGAAATGTCGGTGATGCCCTCGACCGTCTCCATCCGCTTGGCCACGATCGGTGCCCATTTCTGCAGCAGGTCAAGGTCGGTGCTTGAGAGCGTATACTGAAAGTTGGAATCGCTCTGCCGGCCGCCTGCGCGCACATCCTGCGCGGCGAACATGAAGAGACGGATGCCGGGCACAGGGAACAGTGCCTTACGCAACCGGTCGATCACCACCTGGGTCGAGACGTGGTCGCGTTCTTCCGGCGGCTTCAGGCTGATGAACATGGTGCCTCGGTTGGAGGTCGCCGCGCCCGGGCCCCCAACTCCGCTGCCGACGGTCGAACCGATGCCGGCCACGGCCGGATCCTGCATCACAATGTCGGCGAGACGCTGTTGCAGCGTCAGCATCGACTGGAACGAGATGTCGGCCGAGGCGCGCGTCGCGCCGATGACGAAGCCGGAATCGTCCGTCGGGAAATAGCCTTTGGGCACCCTGGCGTAGAGCAGCACCGTCAGGCCGATGGTGGCGAAGAAGACCAGCAGCGTCAGCAGCGGAAACTCGAGCACCGCACGTAAGGTGCGGGCATAGAACGCGACGATGCGCGATAGCGAGCCTTCGATCAGGCGGTCGAACAGCGTTGCGGAGGTGGACGTGGTCTGCCGGATGTAATGGGCGCAGATCATCGGCGTGACCGTCAGCGATACCAGGGTCGAAACCACGATCGCGAAGGTCAACGTCAGCGAGAACTCGCGCAGCAGGCGGCCGACGATACCGTCCATGAAGATCAGCGGTGTGAACGCGGCGATCAGCGACAGGCTGATCGAGACCACGGTGAAGCCGATCTGCCTGGCGCCTTCCAGCGCTGCCTGCATTGGCCGCATGCCGTGCTCGAGATTGCGGTACATGTTCTCGATCATGACGATGGCATCGTCGACCACGAAGCCGACCGAGATCGCCAGCGCCATCAGCGACAGATTGTCGATCGAGAAGCCGGCGACCCACATCCCGGCGCAGGTTCCGGCCAGCGCCAGCGGTACCGAGATTCCGGCGGCGATGGTCGGCGTCACGCGGCGCAGGAACACGAACACCACGACCATCACCAGAATGGCGGTCGCCAGCAGCGTCCACTGCATGTCCATCACGCTGGCGCGGATCGTTGAGGTGCGGTCGACCAGGGTGGAGACATCGACGCCAGCGGGGATCCACTGCTTCAACTCGGGGATCAGCGCCTTCACCCGGTCGACGGTGTCGATGACGTTGGCGTCGCCCTGCTTGGTGATCTGGATCAGCACCGCCGGCTGCTTGTTGAACCAGGCGATCGAGCGCGCGTTGCGGACGCTGTCTTCGATGTCGGCGACATCGGAGAGCCGCACGAAATTCCCGTTCGAGCTCTTGATGACAATGTCGCGGAATTCCTGCGCCGTGCGCATCTGCTTGTTCAGCGACAGCGTCTCGCTCTGGCGCTCGCCATTGAAGATGCCGACGGGGCCGAGCGGGTTGGCGTTGACGATGGCGGTCCGTACGTCGTCGGTCGCGATCCCTGCATTCGACAATGCCACGGGATTGAGCTGGATCCGTACCGCCGGCTGGTCGGCGCCCGACACCGTGACGTCGCCGACTCCGGGCACCTGCGAGATGCGCTGCGCCAGCACGGTATCGGCGACATCGTAGATGGCGCTGGCGGACAGCGTCTTGGAGGTCAGCGCCAGCACGAACACAGGCGCGCCGGCCGTGTTGGCCTTCCGGAAGCGCGGCAATGCCGGCAGATCGCTCGGCAAATCGACCAGCGCGGCGTTGATGGCTGCCTGCACGTCGCGCGCGGCCTTGTCGATGTTGCGGCCGATGTCGAACTGGAGCTGGATGTTCGCGGTGCCGAGAGAGCTCGTCGACGTGATCTGGTTGATGCCTGCGATTTCGCCGAGCCGCCGTTCCAGCGGCGCGGCCACGGTGGCGGCCATCACCGAGGGATCGGCGCCGGGACGGCTCGCCGAGACAAAGATGGCGGGGAAGTCGACATTGGGGACGGAGGCGACCGGCAGGAACTCGTAGGCGACGCCCCCCAGCAGAAACAGCCCGATCGACAACAGCGTGGTCGCGACCGGACGGCGGATGAAGGGCTCCGAGATCGATGCCATCACTGCATCCCCTCGGTCGCCCCGGCCGTGGGCGGCGCGTCGGGCTCCGGCGGGGGCAGCGCCTGCTCGAGGCGGCGGTTGATGCGATCGAGCGCGAGGTAGATCACCGGCGTGGTGTAGAGCGTCAGCAACTGGCTCAGCAGCAGGCCGCCGATGATGGAGATGCCGAGCGGAAAGCGCAGCTCGGCGCCGGTGCCGCTTTCGATCGCCAGCGGCAGCGCACCGAACAGTGCGGCCAGCGTCGTCATCATGATCGGGCGGAAGCGCAGCAGGCACGCCTGCACGATCGCCTCATGCGGCGGCATGCCCTGCCCGCGCTCGGCCTCCAGCGCGAAGTCGATCATCATGATCGCATTCTTCTTGACGATGCCCATCAGGAGGATGATGCCGATCAGGCCGATCACCGAGAGGTCCTGCCCGCACAGGATCAATGCCAGGATGGCGCCGACGCCCGCCGAGGGCAGCGTCGAGAGGATCGTGATCGGGTGGATGTAGCTTTCATACAGCACGCCCAGCACGATGTAGATCGTGATCACGGCGGCAAGCAGCAGCCAGGGCTGGCCGGCGAGCGCCTTGGCGAATTCGGCGGCATCGCCGGCATAGACCCCGACGATGCTGTTGGGCATCTCGATGCGGCTCTCGATCGCCTTCACCGCCTCGACGGCATCGCCGAGCGCTGCGCCCGGTGCGAGATTGAAGCTCAGCGAGATCGCCGGGAATTGTGCCTGGTGCGAGATCGCGAGCGGCGCCGTGGTGCGCTTGAGCGTCGCCACTGCATCGAGCGGTACCTGCGCGTTGGGCGCGCCGACGACTGCGCTGCTGGCGCCGCCCGGCAGGTAGAGCTTTGACAGGATCGAGGGATCGCGCTGGTACATCGGCAGCGCCTCCAGGACCACGCGGTATTGGTTGGCCTGGCCGTAAATGGTCGAGATCTGGCGCTGGGCAAATGCGTCGTTGAGCGTGTCGGTAATGGCCTGAAGGCTGACGCCGAGCTGGCCCGCGCGCGTGCGGTCGACGTCGAGCTGCGCGCGCAGACCCCCCTCCTGCGCCTCGGACGAGACGTCGCGGAACAGGGGCTCGCGCCGCATCTCGTCGACGAGCTTGCGCGCCCATTCCGAGACCAGCGCCGCGTCGGTGCCGGTGAGCGTGTACTGGTATTGCGAGCGGCTCGACTGGGTCGAGATCTGCACATCCTGCACCGGCTGGAAGTAGACCGTCATGCCGGGAATGCCGGCGACCCGCTGCTTCAGCCGGGTGACGACCACGCTGACATCGTCGCGGCGCTCGCCGCGCGGCTTCAGCGTCATGACGAGACGGCCGACATTGGTGGTCGGGTTGACCGAGCCTGCGCCGATCACCGAGACCACGCCGGTCACGTCAGGATCGGCCTTGATGGCATCGGCGGCTTCGGCCTGCCGCTTCTGCATCTCTCCGAACGACACATCAGGCCCGGCTTCGGTCACCGCGGTGATCGAGGCCGTGTCCTGCAGCGGCAGGAACCCCTTGGGCGCGACGACATAGAGCACCAGGGTTGCAACCAACGTCGCAAAGGTCACGACCAGCGTGGCGCGCTGGTGCTCCAGCACCCAGAGCAGCGTACGGTGGTAGAATTCGACGGTGCGGTCGATGAAGCGGCTGATGGCGGCAAGCCCCGGCACGGCCAGCTCCTCGTGAGCGTGCTTGAGCAGCCGCGAGCACATCATCGGCGTCAGCGTCAGCGACACCACCGCCGAGGTCACGACCGCGATCGTCAGCGTCAGTGCGAATTCGCGGAACATGCGGCCGACCAGGCCCGACATGAACAGCAGCGGGATGAACACCGCGATCAACGACACCGTCAGCGAGATCACGGTGAAGCCGATCTCGCTCGCGCCCTTCAGCGAGGCAGTCATGGCGTTGTCGCCATTCTCCATGTGGCGGACGATGTTTTCGATCATCACGATGGCGTCGTCGACCACGAAACCGGTGCCGATCGTGAGCGCCATCAGCGACAGATTATCGAGACTGAAGCCGGCAAAATACATGATGCCGAAGCTCGTGATCAGCGACAGCGGCAGCGCCACGCCCGCGATCAGCGTGGCGCGCAGCGAGCGCAGGAACAACAGCACTACCAGCGTCACCAGCACCACGCTCAGGACCAGCGTGAACTGCACGTCGTGGACCGAGGCGCGAATGGTGACCGTGCGGTCGGAGACGATGGTCAGATGCACGCCGGCCGGAATGGCGCGCTGCACCTTCGGGATTTCGGCGCGGATCTGCTTGACGACGTCGATGACATTGGCGCCGGGCTGGCGCTGGATGTCGATGATGACGGCCGGCGTGCCCTGGTACCAGCCGCCGGTGCGGTCGTTCTCGAGCCCGTCGACGATCTGCGCGACGTCGCCGATCGTGACCGGCGAGCCGTTGCGATAGGTGATGATGATCGGCCTATAGGCGTCGGCGGCGGCAATCTGGTCGTTGGCGGCGATGATGTAGGATTGCTGGGCGCCGTCGAGCGAGCCCTTCGGCCCGGAGACGTTGGCGTTCGCGATCGCGTTGCGCAGATCCTCCATCGCGATGCCGTAGGCCGCCAGCCGCGCCAGATCGGCCTGGATGCGCACGGCCGGCTTCAGCCCGCCGAGCACCGAGACGCGGCCGACGCCGGAGATCTGGCTGAGCCGCTGCGCCAGCAGCGTGTCGGCGATGTCGCTCATCGCCCGCAGCGAGATCGTCTCCGAGCGCAGCGCGAGCGTCATCACAGGCGCATCCGCAGGGTTCACCTTGGCGTAGGTCGGCGGATAAGGCAGCGTCTTGGGCAGGACGCCGGCGGCGGCGTTGATCGCGGCCTGCACGTCCTGGGTCGCGCCGTCGATGTCGCGGTTGAGGTCGAACTGCAGAGAGATCTGGCTGACGCCGAATGAGCTGGTCGAGTTCATCGCGGTCAGCGACGGGATTTGCCCGAGCTGCCGCTCCAAGGGCGCAGTGATCAAGGAGGCAATCACGTCGGGGCTCGCGCCCGGCAGCTGCGTCGACACCTGGACGGTCGGGAAGTCGACCTGCGGCAGCGCGGAGACCGGCAGCGCGAAATAGCCGAGCGCGCCGCCAATCAGCAGCGCAATGCCGAGCAGCGAGGTCGCGATCGGCCTGCGGATGAAGGGTTCGGAGACACCCATGAGATATGCCTGCCGCTCAGGCGGCTGTTGCCGGGATCATGGCTGTTTGGCTCCAGGTCCCGATGGTTGAGCCCCCGGCCCCGGCGCTGGTCCGGTCTGCCCCTTCTGGTCGCCTTCGCTGCTCTTCCGCTTGGCGCGGAATTCGCCGTCCTTACCTTGTCCGTCCTTCTGGCCGTCCTTGGCTTGACTGTCCTTTGCCTGGCTATCCTTCTTCTGACCATCCGGCGCACGCGTGCGCTTGCGCGGCGCGAGGTCGGCTGACGGCGTCTGCTCGTCGCGGCCGACGATCACCTTGGAACCGTCGGACAGATTGGCAAAGCCGGTGGTGACGACCCGATCGTTCGGAGACAGGCCGCTCGCGATGACCGCGTCGTGCTCGTTCTGCTGGGTCACCGTCACCGGCTTGGCTGAGGCGATGTCGCCCTCACCGATGACGTAACTGAAGGTGCCGATCGGTCCGCGCTGCACCGCCGACGTCGGCACCACCAGCGCCTGCGACAGGGTCTCGACCTTGAGACGGACATTGACGAACTGGCCCGGCCAGAGCTGGTAATTGGCATTGGGAAATTCTGCCTTCAGCTTGAGCGTGCCGGTGGTCTGGTCGACCTGATTGTCGATGCCGGTGAGCTTGCCGGTGTCGATCACCGTGACGCCGTCATTGCCGAACACATCGACGGACAACGCGCCTTTGGCCGCGGCTGCGTTCACGCGCATGATCTGCTGCTGCGGCAGGCTGAACCAAACCGCGATCGGCTGCAATTGCGTGATGACGACAAGGCCGGTGGTGTCGGCGGCGTGGATGATGTTGCCCTGGTCGACCTGGCGCAGGCCGACGCGGCCCGACAGCGGCGCCACGATCTTGGTGTAGCTGAGCGTCGCGGCCGCATTGTCGATTGCGGCCTGGTCGGCCTTGACCAGCGCCTCGGTCTGCGCGACCGCGGCGCGCTGGGTGTCGGCCTGCTGCTTGGAGCCGGCATTGGACGCGGCAAGCTGCTCATAGCGCGTCAGGTCGATGCGCTGGTTGGCGAGCTGGGCTTCGTCCTGGGCCTTCTTGGCAACGGCCTGGTCATAGGTCGCCTGGTACAGTGCCGGGTCGATTTCGCCGAGCACGTCGCCCTTCTTGACGTCCTGGCCTTCGGTGAACTTCACCGCGATCAGCTTGCCGTCGACTTGCGAGCGCACGGTCACCGTGTTGAGCGCGCGGATCGCGCCGACTCCGTCGAGATAAACCGGCACGTCCTGGATCTTGGGCGTTGCCGCCAGCACCGGCACCGGCAGATCGGGCCGCTGATTGCGGCCGTTGCCCTGCTGCTGCGGCTGCTGGTGCATCACGGTCCAGCCGAGATAGCCGAGACCGCCGAGGATTGCGAGCGTGATCAGAGTCATGACGAAGCCGCGGCCGCGCGACTTTTTCGCCGTCCCTGCTTTCGCGTTGTCCTTCGTATCCGGCTTAAAGAGCATTGACCGGTTTCTCCATGCGCGGCTCCCAGCCGCCGCCGAGCGCCTGGTACAGGCTGACGATGGCAAGAAGGCGAGCGAGCTGTGCCTGCGACAGGGTGTCTTCGGCCTGGAACAGCGTCAGCTGTGTGTTGAGCACGGTCACGATATCCGCCGTGCCGGCGCGCAGTTGCTGCTCGGCGAGGTCGAAGGCGCGCCGCGACGCGTTGACGACGTCGCGCTGCAATTGCAGCTTGATCGTGGTCTGCTTGATCGAAAACAGCGCGTTGTCGACGTCGGTGAAGGCCTGGACGATGGTCTTGCGGTAGGTCTGCAGCAACTCGTCCTGCCGCGCCTTGGCATATTCGAAATTGCCGAGGATCTTGCCGCCGTCGAAGATCGGCTGCGTCGCGCTGCCGACCAGCTGGAAGAACGCCGCGTGCGGCTGGAACAGCGAGACCAGCGCCGAGCTTTGATAGCCGCCATTCCCGGTGAGCTGGATGGTCGGGAAGAACTGGGCGCGGGCATTGCCGATATTGGCGGTGGCCGAGGCAAGCTGCGCCTCCTGGCGGCGAATGTCCGGCCGCTGCGTCAACAGCTCCGACGGCAGGCCGGGCGTGATGCGCGGAATTGCGATCCGATCCAGCGAGCCGCCCGCAAGGCGCACGCTCTCTGGCGGTCGCGACACCAGCACCGCGAGCGCATTGGCGTTCTGGTCGAGCGTCTGCCGCAGCGGCGGCACCAGCGCCTTCTGGTTGGCCAGCACGCTCTCCTGCTGGGCGACGTCAAGATCGGTCCCCGTCCCGGCCTTGCGGCGCTCGCGGATGGCATCGAGGATGCGCTGGGCGCTCGCAATGTTGCGCTGGGCGGTGCGCAGGCGATCCTGCGAGGACAGCACCTGGAAATAGGCATTGGCAACGGCTGCGAGCGTCGTCAGCGCGACGGTGTCGCGGTCGAACCGGTTGGCCTTTGCGGTCTCCTCCGCCGTTTGCAGCGCGTCGCGGTTCTGGCCCCAGAAATCGAGCTGGTAGCTGGCACTCAACGATGCCTGGTAGTTCACGACCTCGCGGCCGCCGTTGGTGAGTCCCGAAGCCGACGAGCCGGAGGTGCGCGAATAAGCCTCCTGTCCCGTTCCCGACAGGCTCGGCAACAGCGCCGCGCCTGCCTGCCGCGCCTGTGCATCGGCCTCGACGATGCGCGAGACTGCGGCAGCGATGTCGAGGTTGACGGTCTGCGCCTCCTCCATCAACTGCGTCAGCTCCGCCGAGCGAAAGCCGCGCCACCAGTCGAGCGACGGCGGCGCATCCGTCTTCCCGGCGTATTTGTATTGCGTGGGAACATCGAGCGCGGGATCCGGCAGGTCCTGGGTCAGCACACAGGCGCCGGAACTCGAGGCCAGGAACACCACCGCGACCGCACGCAGTGCTCGGGATGCAGACCCAAGCAATTGCCGCTTGGCGACGACGGGAACCCGCTGTGTCACATCCACCCCCTGCCAGGCAGATCACCCCGCCACCGCGCGGCGGGATTAGCCGATTCGCGGGCGGTCGGCCGGGGGCCTTTCTGTAACTCGTTCACAGCGTGGTGCTTTCTGCAGAGCCGGAAACCCATCCTAGCCGGGCGCGGAACTGCGGGACAGTCCCGCACCTGCGAAACACACAGCCCGACGAAGCGGTGCCAAGAGGCATTGAAATGAAAGTTATGCCTGTCTCGCAGGGACTTCTTTCACTTCAGAAACAGCCTGAAACGCAATCCAGCTTACCAAGATTTCATGTGATATTGCAGTCACAGTTGCCCCCAAGCCGCTGGCCGGAGCCCTTCAATCGCCCTGAAACCTGCGCCGCAACGCACCGTAGCTTGTCCCACACGAGGCAGGGGCAGTTACACATGCGCATCGCGGTCATCGGGACGGGCATTGCCGGCAATGCGGCGGCCTGGACGCTCTCCCAGCGCTATCCGGTGACGGTCTATGACCGCGAACTGCGCCCGGGCGGCCACAGCCACACCGTCACCATCGACTATGTGGGTACGCCGGTCGCCGTGGATATCGGCTTCATCGTCTACAACGAGCTCAACTATCCCGACCTGACCGCGATGTTCGCCCATCTCGGCGTCGAGACGGTCGGAAGCTGCATGAGCTTTGCCGTGTCCGCCGATGGCGGCCGGTTCGAATGGCGCGGCGGAGGCAATGACTGGCGGGCGACGGCGGCCGGCTTGTTCGCTCAAGCCAGCAACCTGCTCTCTCCGTCCTTCCTGCGGATGCTCGCAGAGATCCCGAAATTCGGCCGGCAAAGCGTGGAGGATCTGCGCAACGGCCGCCTGAGCCGACTGACGCTCGGCGACTACTTTCGCCAACGCGAATTCTCCGAACGGCTGCTCACCGACTACCTCGCGCCGATGGGGGCTGCGATCTGGTCGGCGCCGACGAAAGAGATCCTCGACTTCCCGGCCGAGAACTTTGTTGCCTTCTTCGACAATCATCGCCTCCTGCACTACGCCCGGCCGGTCTGGCGGACGGTCAAGGGCGGCAGCCAGCGCTATGTCGAGCGGCTTCAGGCCCCATTCAGGGACCGCATCCGGTTCGGCTGCGCCGTCACCTCGATTACGCGCACAGCACAGGGCGTCGTGGTCCATGACAGTCATGGCTGTCATGAGAGTTTCGACCACGTCGTGATTGCCGCCCATAGTGACCAGGCACTCGCCATGCTGACGGACGCAGACGCGCGCGAGCGCGACATTATCGGTGCCATCAACTATTCGCCGAACACAGTTTATCTGCATCGCGATATCAGGCTGATGCCAAAGCGGCGGCACGCCTGGTCGTCGTGGAATTTCCTGCGTTGGCAGCGCAAGGGAGACGCGATGAACGACGTCGCGGTGACCTACTGGATGAATCAGCTCCAGGGGATCAATTCCGACAAGCCACTGTTCGTCAGCCTCAACCCGCCATTCGAGCCTGCGCCGGAGCTCACCTTCGGCCAATATCTGTGCGAGCATCCGCAGTACAATGCGGCTGCCTTTGCCGCGCAAAAGCGGCTCGCCGAGATTCAGGGAGTGCGGCACACCTGGTTCTGCGGCGCCTGGACCGGCTATGGCTTTCACGAGGACGGCCTGCGTTCGGGACTCGCCGTGGCCGAGGCACTCGGGGTGACTGCGCCCTGGCGCGCGACACCGGTCGAACTCGCGGAGGCTGCGGAGTAGTGCGATGGTGACGACAGCCCTCCCCGCAACCGATGCCGCCACGCTCTATTTCGGCGACGTGATGCATGCGCGGCTGAGGCCGATGCGCCACCGCTTCAGCTACCGCGTCATGAGCCTCCTGATCGATCTCGACCGGCTCGATGAGGCCGACCGGCAGTCGCCACTGTTCGGCGTCAACCGAGCCGCGCTCTACAGTTTCCACGAGAAAGACCATGGCGCCCGCGATGGCTCCCCGCTACGCGCCTATGCCGAGCGCTGCGCTGCCACGCACGGCATAGACCTCGGCGGCGGTCGGGTCGAGTTGCTCTGCTATCCCCGCCTGCTCGGTTACGGCTTCAATCCGCTCTCGGTCTATTTCTGCTATGGCGCCGGCGGCGAGCTGGCGCTGGTGATCTACGAGGTGCGCAACACTTTCGGGGAGATTCATCCGTACGTTCTGCCGGTGAGGCCTGGCGAATGGAGCGATGCGGGCCTGCGTCAGCAGCAGGAAAAACTGTTCTACGTTTCGCCGTTCGTGCCGATGACGACGCGCTACCATTTCCACGTCCGGCCGCCGTCGGACACGGCCAAGCTGCGCATCCTGGAAACCGATCGCGACGGCCCGCTGCTCGCGGCGACCTTCAACGGCCGCCGCCGTGCCCTGACCTCGCGTGCCCTGCTGCGATCATTTTTGGCCCTGCCGCTCGTAAGCCTCAAGGTGATATCGGCGATCCATTGGGAAGCGGTACGGCTTTGGCTGAAGGGGGCGCGGCTGGTGCCACGCCCCGATACTGCAGAGCAGCGTAACGGCGAAACCACCTTGGCACGCGGCAAATCGCGTCCCTATATTATTGGTCGCTGACCGTTTGCAAGGCGCGCTCGGGTCCGGCGATCGAAGCGGGATGGGCATGCTCGACAGGCGGTCGGACGGTATCCGTTGAGGTCATGGATCTGCCGATGCCAAATGCCATCTCGGTGACACCTGATGACGTCGAGACAATGCTCGCGGACCTGCCGCGCATCGTTCGCCTTGCACTGACCTTCGGCTCGCGACTGCGGCGCGGGACGCTTGATGTCACCCTGCCGGACGGGCGCGTGATCCGGCTCGGTGGCCTCGAGCCGGGCCCGAATGCCGCCATGCGGCTGCACAATTACGGCGTCGCCTCTCGCCTGATCAACGGCGGCGACATCGGAATTGCGGAGGCCTATCTCGCCGGCGATTGGGATACGCCGGACCTGACGCAGTTTCTCTACCTGTTCTGCGTCAATCACGATCTGATCCAGGCCATGCTGCGTGACAAGCCGCTGATGCGGTTCACCCAGATGATCCAGCATTGGTTCAATCGCAACACGCGCCGGCAGGCCCGGCGCAACATCCACGCCCATTACGATATCGGCAATGCGTTCTACTCGGCCTGGCTCGATCCCAGCATGACCTATTCGTCGGCGCTGTTCGAGGGATCGACCACGGATCTCACGGCCGCGCAAACCAACAAATATCGCCGCCTCGCCGAGGCGCTCGACCTGAAGCCGGGCCAGAAGCTGCTCGAGATCGGCTGCGGCTGGGGCGGCTTCGCTGAATTTGCCGCCAAGACCTTCGACGCGCGCGTGGTGGGATTGACGATCTCGACCGAGCAGCGCGACTTCGCGCAGAAGCGCATCTTTGAGGCGGGTCTTGCTGAGAAGGTCGAGATCCGCCTGCAGGATTATCGCGACGAACGCGATCGCTACGACCGGATCGCCTCGATCGAGATGATCGAGGCCGTTGGCGAGCAGTTCTGGCCGCGCTATTTCGCGCAATTGCGTGACCGCCTGCTGCCGGGCGGATTGGCCGGCATCCAGGCCATCACGATCCAGGACAAGCTCTTCCAGGGCTATCGGCGCGAGGTCGACTTCATCCAGCGCTACGTCTTTCCCGGCGGCATGCTGCCCTCGCCTGCGGTGCTGAAGTCGCTCGGAGACCGATTCAGCGTGCCCGTTATCCGCGAGCGCATCTTCGGGCAAGATTATGCCAAGACGCTTGCCACCTGGCGAAATAACTTCCGCGCGGCCTGGCCAGGCCTGGTGCCGCTTGGCTTTGACGACCGGTTCCGGCGGCTGTGGGAGTATTATCTCGCTTATTGCGAGGCCGGCTTCCTGTCCGGCAATATCGACGTCCGGCAGGTCATCTTCGCAAAGCAGCAATAAGAGTTTGCAGCCTCGCCTTGTGCAGCTGGAGACCCTACTTTAGGGTCTGACGACTTCTCGCCTCCAGCCGGTAATTGCCTGACATGACCATCAAAAATGACGTTGTCGAAGCCATCGGCAACACCCCGCTCATCAAGCTCAAGCGCGCCTCCGAACTAACCGGCTGCACCATTCTGGGCAAGGCCGAGTTCATGAATCCGGGCCAGTCGGTCAAGGATCGCGCCGGCAAGTGGATGATTTTGGAAGCCGAGAAGCGCGGCGAGCTCAAGCCGGGCGGTCTCGTGGTGGAAGCGACTGCCGGCAACACCGGCATTGGGCTTGCGGTGGTAGCGAGCGCGCGCGGCTACCGCACGCTGATCGTGATCCCGGAGACGCAGAGCCAGGAGAAGAAGGACTTTCTGAAGCTGTGCGGCGCCGAGCTGCTGGAGTCGCCGGCACTGCCTTACTCAAATCCGAACAACTACCAGCATGTCGGCCGCCGACTTGCCGACGAGCTGCGCAAGACCGAGCCGAATGGCGTGCTCTTTGCCGACCAGTGGAACAACCTGGACAATGCCAAGGCGCACTACGACTCGACAGGTCCTGAAATCTGGCAGCAGACCGGCGGCAAGATCGACGGCTTCGTCTGCTCGGTCGGCAGCGGCGGCACGCTCGCCGGCACCAGCCGCTATCTGAAAGAGAAGAACAAGGACATCCGGATTGCCTGTGCCGATCCGCACGGATTCGGCATGTACGAATACTTCAGGACCGGCGAGGTCAAGGCAACGCCCGGCGACTCCATCACGGAAGGCATCGGGCTCGGCCGGAAAACCGCGATCGTCGAGAGCGCGAAGGTCGATGACGCGTTTCTCATTCCCGATGCAGAAGCTGTCACCGTGATCTACGAGCTGCTTCAGCACGAAGGCTTGTGCCTTGGCGGCTCGACCGGCATCAATATCGTCGGCGCGATGCGGCTCGCCAAGCAACTCGGGCCGGGCAAGACCATCGTCACCATTCTCTGTGATTCCGGCAGCCGCTATCAGTCAAAGCTGTTCAACGCCGACTTCATGCGCGCGAAGAACCTGCCGGTGCCGGAATGGCTGGAGAAGCGCAGCAACATCAAGCTGCCGTTCGTTTAGCTCCGGGCGGTCAATTCGGTCAGCTCCAGTTCGGACGCGCCGAGCCTTGCGACACGCGCGCAAGGCGTTGGTCCGACGTCGACGGCTTGCTCGCTGCGCGCGCGGGCGGCTCGAAGGGGTTGGTGCAGGCCCCCTCGTCGTGGGCGCTCGGCCAGAACGTGAGCGCCAGCAGCAGAACGAAATTGACCAGCCCGCCGACCATCGTGCCCTGATGCTCCTCGCCGATCGCCCAGGCCGGATACCGGCCCGCCACCACGTGATCGACGATCATGAGCGCGATCCAGGCCGGGAGGACGCAGACGGGATCCCAACCGATGTCGCGGATCCGCATCGATTGCAGCGTGAAGGTCCCGAGTCCAAAGACGATCATTGCGGCGATGATGGCCCAGTTCCGGGTGAAATCCTCCGGACGGACCATGCTCGGCGATGTCGTGCGCAACACGGCCATCGCAATCGCAAAGCAGATTGCGGTCATCCCAATCGCCAGCGCGACCGTGGCCAGGAAGAAATGTAATCGCCCGAGGCGGGCGTTGAGGCCGAATATGAAACCGAGCATGTGACGCCCCTCTTTTGCGTCACATGCGCAGAAAGTGCTTTCGGGCGCGTGAAGCGATGGGGGTGTCGCAAGCAGTATGGTTTTAAGCTGACGATGGAATTGCGTAGAATTTTACCGTTCGAGGCTTGCCGTGGTGACAAGGATGGGCAGAGCGACTTGTCCGACGTAGCTCGAAGAGCGCAGTCGGGGGCGTGCCCACCATTCCACCTGCAATCACCGAAAAGATGGTGGCACCGCGCTTTGCGCCTTTGCCCACCGGCAGCGTTTACCGGGTCATCGACGCACAATAGTCGCGCCAGAATTGGCGATAGCCCGCGTCGACCCTGCCAGCGTAAATCGCGACATTGCCGGCGGGCGAGGTTGCGATCTGCGCCGGCAACTCCGCGCGCAATTTCGCCAGATAGTTCGGCTGTGCCGCAAACTTGCAGGCGATCGCGGCGTAGCCATCGTCGTCCTCTGCGACCCAGTCCTTGAGGCCGATCGCCGCCACGATCGAGGCGCCGGCGCGTGATGAGGACGCATTTCCGAGCTTGGCGATGACGGGAACACCGGCATAGAGGGATTCCCATGTGCTGATGCCGCCGTTCTGCGGAAATGGATCGAGCGAAATGTCGACCTGCGCAAAGGCCCGCAGATGCTCGTGGCGCGGGGTCATGCCCAGGCAGGTGATGTCAGCTTCGCCGATACCGTGCGCGACGAACCGCGCAAGGAGGCGCTCTCGCACCAATGGATCGTCAAGCAGCGTGTGCTTCAGGATGATCCGCGATCCCGCCACCTCGCGCATCAATTTCGACCACACGCGGATCGCCTCGTCCGATATCTTGTTGATGCGGTTGAACACGCCGAAGGTCACATGACCGTTGCGGAGCATCGGAAGCTCTGAAGGCGGCACGTCCAGAATGGGATCCAACGTGTTCAGGCACGGCAGGTCATAGACCTTTTCGGCCAGGAGATGCCGGGCCGTTTCCGGAACGAAGACGGGATCCGCAAGCACATAGTCCATGGTCTGAAGGCCCGTGCCCGACGCATGCCCGAAAGCGGTCACCTGGATGGGAGCTGGCTTGCGCGCGAACACGGAAAGCCTGTTGCCGGTGGTATGCCCCGATACGTCGATCAAGATATCGACGTTGTCAGCTTGAATACGATCGGCCAGCTGATCGTCCGACAGCTGCCAGGCATCGACCCAGACGTCGGCCATTTGCTTGAAGCTGGCGGTCACCTCGTCCTGGGTCGACGAGCACGCATAGCAGACGATTTTGAACTTGGCGCGATCGTGATGGCGCAGCACCGGCAACAGCGCGAACGCCGCCGAGTGATACCAGAACTCGGCCGAGACATAGCCGATGACGATCTGCCTGTCCGGATCGAGCGACCGGGGTGCGAGCGTCCTCTGCGGCAGCTTGGTGCCGATCGCGTCCCACCAATGTTTTCGCGCGGCCTGCTGAACCGCGAAATCGGCGTCGGCGAGGAAGTCCAGAAAGAATATCTTTCGCCCGATCAAGCCGGCATCGGGCGCAATCGCCAGCGCAGCGTCGAGAAGCTCGATCGCCGATGCAATCTCTCCCTGGTTGGCAAAACAGGCGCTCAGCAGCGCCATCGCGATCGCGGAGCGCGGATTTTCCTCGAGCAACGTGGTGCAGGCCAGGATAGCCTGCGCCGTATTCCCCATGTTGAGCGAGACTTGCGCCTTCCCCTGCAAGGCCACTTCGAGCTTGGGGGAGATCGCAAGCGCTGCGTCAAAATCCGCCGCGGCCTGGTCCAATCTCGACAGCTCCAGATTGACCCGTCCGCGGTTCGCGAGGATCTTCGCCGAGCCCGGCCTGATCGCGAGCGCCGTTTCAAGCGCGCTTTTCGCCGTGTCGTAGTTCTTTAGCTCGATATTGACCAAACCCTTGCCGACGAGCGCCTCCACGTGTCGCGGTTGAAACAACAAGGTACGCTCGAAGCTTTGCCTGGCACGATCAAACTGTTGCAGTGCCAGTTCCGCCAGGCCACGGTTGCACAGCGCATCGACATAGTCGGGCTTCAGCTTGATCGCGCGATCGTAGCATTCAATGGCCTGCTCGACGCAGTTCAGGTGCAGCAAGGCATTGCCGAGATTGGCCAGGGCCATCGGGAAGCTCGGCTTCAGCGCAATGGCCTTCTCCAGATAGGTGCGCGCGTCCTCATATTGCCCTAGCGCGAAATGCGTCGCTCCCAAGTCGGAAAAGGCTTGTGCCGAGCGCGGATCGACGGTCACCGCCTGCTTGAGAATCTGCCTTGCCGCCTCGAGGTTCTGGGTCGCGAATGCGCACAAGCCGAGCAGGTGCAGGGCGCCGAAATGCTCCGGGAGCTCGTTCAGGATCTGGTGGCACAGCGCCTGCGCCTCCGCGTGCCGGCCCTGGCTATAGGCCGAGTTCGCGGCGGAGATGAGGGCCTCCGCCTGCTTCTTGAATTTCTTCTGCAATCGCGCGTTCTGGAACGCGCGTGCGCCGGCGCTGCTCTGCAAGGTCGCTCTCCGAGGGATGGCCGACGAAGAGTCTAGCTGATTCGCGGGCGTCACCGATCGACCAGCGACGCATCCGGAATGCCCCGGAGATCAGCGTAGGATCTGGCTCAGGAACAGTTTTGTACGGGCGTGCTGGGGCGTGGCGAAGAATTCGTTCGGCGTGTTGGCCTCGATGATCTGGCCGGCGTCCATGAACACCACGCGGTTGGCGACCTCGCGCGCAAACCCCATCTCGTGAGTCACGACCAGCATGGTCATGCCCTCTTTCGCCAGGTCGACCATGGTGTCGAGGACCTCCTTGACCATCTCGGGGTCGAGCGCAGAGGTCGGCTCGTCGAACAGCATCACCTTCGGGTTCATGGTCAGCGCGCGGGCGATGGCGACACGCTGCTGCTGGCCTCCTGACATCTGCCCCGGAAACTTGTTGGCCTGGTGCGGGATCTTGACCCGCTCCAGGAATTTCATCGCGGTCTCCTCGGCATCCTTCTTGGGGATGTTACGCACCCAGATCGGCGCCAGCGTGCAATTGTCCAGCACCGTCAGATGCGGGAACAGATTGAAGCTCTGGAACACCATGCCGACCTCGCGGCGCACGGCGTCGACATGTTTGAGGTTGGGGCCGAGCTCGATGCCGTCGACGACGATCTCGCCCTCCTGGAACTCCTCAAGCGCGTTGATGCAGCGGATCAGCGTCGACTTGCCTGAGCCCGAGGGCCCGCAGATCACGATGCGCTCACCCTTCTCGACATCGAGATCGATGTCGCGCAGCACGTGAAAGTCGCCGTACCATTTGTTGAGGCCGGAAATCTTGACGATGGGTTCGGACATGGTGAGCTCGATTAGTTGCGGCGGTGGGCGTTGAGGCGGTGCTCGACGAAGAGCGAGTAACGCGACATTCCAAAGCAGAAGATGAAGTAGATGATACCGATGAAGGCGAATCCGGTGAAGGCGGTCGACGGCGTGGTCCAGACCGGATCGGCGAATGAGGCCCGCAGCGAGCCGAGCAGGTCGAACAGCGCGACGATCGAGACCAGCGAGGTGTCCTTGAACAGCGAAATGAAGCTGTTGACGATAGCGGGAATGACGTGGCGCAGGGCCTGGGGCAGCACGATCAGCGAGGTCGTCTTCCACCAGGACAGACCGAGCGCGGAGGCCGCCTCTCCTTGCCCGCGCGGCACCGCTGCAAGGCCACCACGTAAATTCTCGGCCTGATAGGCGCCGGTGAACAGGGAAACGCCGATCAGGGCGCGCACCAGGCCGTCGACGGTGAAGTTGCCCGGCAGGAACAGGGGCAGCATGTAGGTTGCGAAGAACAGCACCGTGATCAGCGGCACCCCGCGCCAGAACTCGATATAGGTGATCGAGAAGATCCGGATCAGGGGGATGGTCGAACGCCGGCCCAACGCAAGCGCAACGCCGATCGGCAATGACGCCACGATGCCGGTAATTGCAATCACCAGCGTCACCAGGAGCCCGCCCCACAGCCGCGTATCGACGATCGGCAGGCCGCCGCGATCGAGCCCCATCAGCTTGATCACCGCTGCCATTCCGGCGAACGTGGCAAGACTTGCGATCAGTGGTCGGGAACCGGCCCGCGTACCGCCACCGAGCACGAACAGGATCACCGATACGATCACGGCAGTGATCGCGAAGTCGAGCCATGGTCCCTGCCCCGCCGCCAGCATCTGATCGCGCAGCCAGGTAAGTGGAAAGATCACCCAATGCAGCAACGTGCCGACCAGCGCGATGATGCTGCCGATCGCCCAAAGCAGCGGGCCGGCGGCCGAAGTCTTGCTCAGGCCGATCAGAAGCTCGCCGGCTCCGCTGATGCTGTCGGCGAACAATTGCAACAGGCTCGCGACCCAGCTCACGCCGAAGCCGGTGATGCCGCCGCCATGCAGTAGGAAGAATGCGACCGCGGGAAAGGCGAAGAAGAACAGGCCGGCATTCACGCCCTTGGCCGGTAGCCGCGGAATCAGCAGCGGCAAGAGCAGCACCGCGCCCAGCGCGAAGGTCAGGTTGACCCGCCAGCGTTCGACCTCGGGATAGAAACCGTAGAAAAGCTGCGTGAACTTGGCCTGGATGAAGGGCCAGCAGGCCCCGACTGGACGGCCGGCATTCTCGGCGAGGCAGGCCGTGCGGTCCTTGCCGCTCCAGACCGCATCGACCAGCAGGAACTTGATGGTGGGAATGACGGTGTACCAGACCAGCAGCAGGCCAAGGACGGTCAGCAGGATATTGGTCGGCGAGTTCAACAGGCGTGTGCGCACGAAGCCGACAAAGCCAGTGGTCTTCACCGGCGCGGGGCGCTCGGCAACCAGGTCCTGCCGGACAAAGGACGACGCGGCGAGATCGCTCATGCACCGAGGCTCCGGCTGATGCGCCAGCCATAGACGCTCATGATGGCGCTGGTGACGAGCGAGGTCAGGAGATAGACGCCCATCGTCATGGCGATGATCTCAATCGCTTGTCCGGTCTGGCTCAGTGCCGTACCGGCGAACACCGAGACGAGATCGGGATAACCGATCGCGACCGCAAGCGACGAATTCTTGGTCAGGTTGAGGTACTGGTTGGTGAGCGGCGGCACGATCACGCGCATGGCCTGTGGCACCACGATCAGCCGCAACGTCGCGCCTCGGCTGAGGCCCAGCGAGGAGCCCGCCTCCATCTGGCCCTTATGGACCGACAGGATGCCGGCGCGGACGATCTCGGCGATAAAGGCTGCCGTATAGGTCGACAGTCCCACCGTCAATGCGACGAGCTCCGGAATGATCCGCGCGCCGCCGGCGAAGTTGAATCCCTTCAGCTGCGGAAATTCAAACGTGATTGGCAGACCGAACACCAGCATCGTGACGAGCGGCAATCCGACCAGCAATGTCAGCACGTACGGCCAGATCCGGATCGCGCGGCCCTGAGCAAACAGCGCCCGCCGCGCGTAGCTCCGCAACGCCAGCGACGCCACGAGGCCGAGCGCCAGCATGGCAAGGAATGGAACAAGCCCGGGCTGAGCCAGCGGCGACGGCACGATCACGCCGCGATTGTTGAGGAAGAAGGCACTGAAGATCGAAACGCTTTGCCGGGGCGCCGGCAGTGCCGCGAGCACCGCGAGATACCAGAACAGGATCTGGAACAGCAGCGGCAGGTTGCGGATGGCCTCGACATAGAGCCCGCCGACGCGCGACACCAGCCAATTGGGCGACAATCGGCAGAGTGCGACGACGAAACCGATCACGGTGGCAAAGAAGATGCCGACCACCGAAACCAGCAGCGTGTTCAGGATGCCCACCACGAAGACGCGGAAATAGGTATCAGACCCCGAATAGGAGATCAGGGTCTGATTGACGTCGAAGCTGGCGCTGTTTTTCAGGAACCCGAAGCCCGCGGCGATGTGCTGGGTTTCCAGGTTGGTTCGGGCATTCGAGATGATCTCATAGGCAATCCAGGCCAGGATCGCGCCAAAGACAAGCTGAACGGCGACGCCGTTCCAGCCTGCCTTGCCGCCGAGCGCGCGCCTCAGCTTCAGCGCGAGCTGCGGTGGTGGTTTCCGGGCCTCGACGCCCATCGGCACAGCCTACAGCTTGCCGATCAGCGGATCGGCGGCGCGTATTGCAGGCCGCCCTTGGTCCAGAGGCTGTTGATGCCGCGGCTGATCTTGAGCGGGGAGCCGGCGCCGACATTACGATCGAACGACTCTCCGTAATTGCCGACCGCCTTCACTATCCGGATCACCCAGTCCTTGGTGAGGCCAAGCTGTTCGCCGAGATTGCCGTCGGTGCCGAGCACCCGCTTCAGCTCCGGCTTGTCGGATTTCGCCATTTCGTCGACATTCTTCTGGGTGATGCCGAGCTCCTCGGCCGTGACCATCGCAAACAGCGTCCATTTCACCACGTCGAACCACTGATCGTCGCCGTGGCGCACCATCGGACCCAGCGGCTCCTTCGAAATGATCTCGGGCAGCACGATGTGATCGGCGGGATTCGTCAGCTTCAGGCGGCTGGCATAGAGTCCGGATGAATCGTCGGTGAAGACGTCGCAGCGCCCGGACTCGTAGGCCTTGACCGCTTCGTCGATCGTGCCGAACGCGATCACCTCATACTTCATGTTGTTGGCCTTGAAGTAGTCGGCAAGGTTCAGCTCGGTGGTGGTGCCGGTCTGGACGCAAACGGAGGCGCTGTTGAGCTCCAGCGCGGAATTGACCTTGAGCGACTTCTTCACCATGAAGCCCTGCCCGTCATAATAGGTGACGCCGGTGAAGTTGGCGCCAAGCGAGGTGTCGCGCGAAACCGTCCAGGTGGTGTTGCGCGACAGCACGTCGATCTCGCCGGATTGGAGCGCCGTGAAGCGGTCCTTGGCCGACAGGGGCACGAACTTGATCTTGGTCGGATCGTTCAAGACCACCGCCGCGATCGCACGGCAGACGTCGACGTCAAGGCCGGTCCAGTTGCCCTTGTCGTCGGGCGAGGAGAAGCCGGGCAGGCCCTGGCTGACGCCGCAGGACAGCATGCCCCGGTCCTTGATGGTCTTGAGCGTTTGCGCGTCGGCGGCTTGGGCAGAGAGGCCGGCGGCGAGAGCAAGGGAGAGAGCCAGGGTTACGCGTTTCATGGGCTGAAGGCCTTTCAAGGTCGTCTCAAGGTCAGGAATGTTGTCTCAGGATCGTCTCTGCCAGGGCAAATTCTATTGGGACCTGCCTTGCAAGAGTCATGCTGGAAACCTTGCCGAACACTCGCCCATCCCGAGAGGCCATACCCTAATCCCCGCCGCAGGCGCCCGCCATGACGGCTGTGACGCAAGGTCCGGTCAGACGATGGATCGAAGGTCGCGGCTGCCCCTCAACATGCGGCGACTGAATAGCACCCGCGCATCACAGAACGACTGACGAGCCGGGTCAAGGGGTTGACGGGACTCTTCTGTGCTCTGTTATTAACGTCGGCGGCCCTCCAGGCCGTCCCGACCGGCGATCCGCGCCCGGCGGCAACGCGCTTTTTGAAAGCAGACGCATGGATTCCTCGCACCCCGCACAGCAACATGCCGAAACCCGGCTGGTCACCTCCGGCCGCGACACCAAGGCCCAGAAGGGGTTCGTCAATCCGCCGGTGTTCCACGGCTCGACCGTGCTCTATCCGACCGCCGAGGACCTCCATGCCCATCGCGGCGAGTTCACCTATGGCCGCCACGGCACCCCGACGACGCGGGCATTCCAGGACACGCTGATGGCGCTGGAGGGGCCGCAATGCGCCGGCGTCGGCATCGTGCCGTCGGGCCTGTCGGCGATCTCCACCACCCTGCTCTCGGTGCTGAAGACCGGCGACCATCTGCTGGTCTGCGACAATGTCTACCGGCCTTCGCGCAATTTCTGCAACGGCATGCTCGCCCGCTACGGCGTCGAGACCACCTATTTCGATCCGCTGATCGGCGCCGGCATCGAAAAGCTGTTCAAGCCCAACACCCGCGCCGTGCTGGTCGAGGCGCCCGGCTCGCAATCGTTCGAGATGCCGGACATTCGTGCCATTGCCGAGGTCGCCCATGCGCGCGATGCGCTCGTCATCGACGACAACACCTGGGCAACGCCGCTCTTTCATCGATCGCTCGAGCAAGGCGTCGACATCAGCATGCAGGCCGCCACCAAATATATCGGCGGCCATTCCGACATCATGTTCGGCACCATCTCGGCCAACGCCAAGGCCTGGCCGCAGATCACGGAAGGCATCCGCCTGCTCGGCGTCTGCGCCGGCCCTGATGACGTCTTCCTCGCGCTGCGCGGCCTGCGCACGCTGTCGGTGCGCCTCGCGCAGCATCATCGCTCCGGCCTCGACATGGCGCGCTGGCTGGCTGGCCGCCCCGAAGTCGCGCGCGTCCTGCATCCGGGGCTCGAGACCGATCCGGGCCATGCGATCTGGAAACGGGACTTCACCGGCGCCTCGGGCTTGTTCAGCATCGTGCTGAAGCCGGCCCCGCAAAAGGCCGTCGACACCATGCTCAACACGCTGAAGCTGTTCGGCATGGGCTTTTCCTGGGGCGGCTTCGAGAGCCTTGCGATTCCCTTCGATTGCGATGCCTATCGCACCGCCACCAAGTGGGCGCCAGGCGGCCCGACGCTGCGACTCCACATCGGGCTTGAGAGCGTCGACGATCTCAAGGTCGATCTCGATCGCGGCTTTGCTGCCCTCAAAGCGGCAATGTGAGCCTGCTCACAGGGCAAAGCGCCGCGGGAACGAGCAATCGACGCAAACGTTAACGCAGATGCGCCAACAAATGGTTTGAACCTCAAGCAATTGGCGCTAGCCTCACCAGTCGACTCTCATCCGGACACGGAGCATGGGAACGTTGGTTCTGCTCGATCTAATGGGCGGCGTAGCGTTGCTGCTGTGGGGCCTGCACATGGTCCAGAGCGGCATCCTGCGTGCCTTTGGCCCCGATCTGCGACGCCTGCTCGGCAAGGCGCTCGGCAACCGCTTCAGCGCATTTGGCGCGGGCCTGGGCCTGACCGCGCTGCTTCAGAGCAGCACGGCGACCGCGCTCCTCACCAGCTCCTTTGCCGCCGAGGGCCTCCTCAGCCTCGTCGCCGCGCTCGCCATCATGCTGGGAGCCAATGTCGGCACGACGCTGATCGTGCAGGCGCTGTCGTTCAATATCGCAGCCATTGCCCCCGTGCTGTTCGTGCTCGGCCTCGTCGCCTTCCGCTCCGGCCCGCGCTCGCGGATCAAGGATATTGGTCGGCTTTTCATCGGCCTCGGATTGATGCTGCTGTCGCTGCATATCCTGCTCGACACGCTGGCGCCGGCGGAGAACGCCCCCGGTGTGCGCGTCGTGATGTCGGCCATCACCGGCGACCCCATTCTTTGCATCATTGTCGCCGCGGTGCTCACATGGGCCGTGCATTCGAGCGTCGCCAGCGTGCTGCTGATCATGTCGCTGGCCTATTCGCAGTTCATCACACCCGATGCGGCGCTGGCGCTGGTGCTCGGGGCCAATCTCGGCAGCGCCGTCAACCCCGTGTTCGAAGGCGCAAGGCGCGACGATCCCGCGAGCTATCGTCTCCCGGTCGGCAATCTCATCAATCGTGTCGTCGGCATGGCGCTCGTACTGCCGTTCCTGGGCACGATCGCGGGCCACATGCATGCGTGGCAGCCCGACCCTGCCAAGATGATTGCGGCCTTCCACATCGCCTTCAACGTCGGCACGGCCGTCATCTTCATCGGCTTGCTCGACGCCGTGTCGCGCCTGCTGACCCGCCTGCTGCCCGATCGCGTGCAGGAAACCGATCCGGCCCGGCCGCGCTATCTCGACGAGACCGCGCTGGAGACGCCCTCGCTCGCACTCGCCGATGCCGCCCGCGAGACCCTGCGCATGGGTGATCTCGTCGAAACCATGCTGCGCAAGGTGATGGCCGCGATGATGACGGGCGATCGCTCGCTGGTCGACCAGGTCTCGAAGACGGACAATGTCGTCGACAGCCTCGACGAGGCCATCAAGCTCTATGTCACGAAGCTGACCCGCGGCAGCCTCGACGAGAGCGAGGGCCGGCGCGCGATGGAGATCATCTCCTTCGCCATCAACCTCGAACATATCGGCGACATCATCGACAAGAATTTAAGCGAGCTCGCCACCAAGAAGATCAAGCGGCGCTTCCAGTTCTCGCCCGAGGGTGCCGACGAGCTCGCCGCCTTCCACAAGCGCACGATGGACTCGCTGCGGATCGCCTTCGGCGTGTTCATGTCGGGCGATGCCAACGAGGCCCGCAAGCTGCTGGTGGAAAAGACGGCGCTGAAGAACACCGAGCTCGCGGCGGTCGAACGCCATCTCGACCGCCTGCGCGAGGGCCGCCCCGAGACCATCGAGACCACGTCGCTGCATCTGGACGTGCTGCGCGACCTGCGCCGCATCCACTCGCATATCTGTTCGGTCGCCTATCCCGTGCTGGATGCGGCCGGCGAGCCCTATCGCCGGACCGAGGCGGAGGCCGCCGCCCTGCCCGCGTCAGGCGCGACGGCGCTGCCGCGCTAGGGCCAAGCGAACCAGCACCGCACCCGCGAGAAGCAGCAGTCCCGCCGCGCACAGCAGCGTCGGGGCGATCCACAGGGTCAGGAACGATAGCAGGCGCGCATCCTCGGGCCGCTGCGGATCGTAGGCGATCCCGACCCGTTCGCCATCGGCATAGGGCTGTGCGGTCGAACCCGACGGGGATGTGACGGTCATGGCGCGGCCATCGCGCGTTACGAACTGGAACGTCGGATAGAGAAACGTCCCGCCATGATTTCCGCCGCTTCGTGCGATGGCGCCGGCGAAGCGCGCCTCTGTCTGCTCGGCTCTGGCGAGAAATGCGATCGTGCGACCCAGATCGAAAAGGCCGAGACCGAGCAGGACCAGGCCGACCAAAAGTACCGAGAGATAGAGGACTATCGCAAATTTGCCCATGCTTATCCGGAGATTTGCATGTTCACGCGACCGCGATCAACGCTCCAGCGTCTTCGACGTGCGGCCGCGGTTCTTGATGATCAGCATGATGTTGCGGACATAGATGATCGTCGCCAGTGCCTGCCCGAGGATGATGACGGGCTCTCGCTTCACGACGCCGTAGACCAGCGTCATGAGGCCACCGCCCATCGAGCAGAACCAGAACGCCATCGGCACCACGCTATTGCCGGCGCGCTCGCTCGCGATCCATTGCACCAGGAAGCGCGCCGTGAAGAACAGTTGCGCGACCAGGCCGAAGGCGAGCCAGAAATCGAACTTGGCGACGAAAACATCGTAGAGATAGTTGCTCAGCGCCTGGCCGTATTGGATGATCATGGCTTCACCTCAGTCACTTCCGGCGTCGGCTTTTTGCGGCGGATCAGCCACCACACGCCGGCGAGATCCATGATCCCGATCCACAGCCGGTCGAAGAACCCGTAATTGGATACGCCAGAATGGCGCGGTCGGTCGATCACGTCGACATAGGCGATGTCATAACCTTCGCGGCGGATCAGCGCCGGCAGAAACCGATGCAGCCCGTCGAAATAGGGCATCATCAGGAAGACCTCGCGCCGGAACGCCTTCAGCCCGCAGCCGGTGTCTCGCGTGCCGTCTTTCAGGATGGCGTTGCGGACCTTGTTGGCGACCCGCGACTGGAATTTCTTGAAGCCGGTATCCTTGCGCCCGACGCGTTGTCCCGCGGCAAGCCCGACATTGGCCCCCTTCTCGACCGCCGCGATCAGGTCCGGCAGGAAGGCCGGATTGTTCTGGCCGTCACCATCGAGCGTCGCCACGATCGTGCCGCGCGCCGCGCGAACGCCGCTGCGCACCGCCGCCGACTGGCCGGCCGATTTCGTATGACGCAACTGCCGCAGATTGTCCCGCTGCGCCATGATGCCTGCGAGCCGCTCGCCGGTCGCATCGGTCGAGCCGTCGTTGACATAGATGATCTCATAGGCCCAGCGGTCATCGAGCGCGGCCGTGATCTCCTCGATCAGGGGCGCAATGTTGCCGGCTTCGTTGCGCACGGGGACAACGATGGAAACCGAAGGCTGGGACGACGACAAATCGGGCGCTCGTGGTTGGATTGGCCTGCGACCTGAGGAACCGGCGGCCCCGGCAGGCAGCCGCTTTTATGGGGCGGAGGGGCCGCGGGCAACCCTTTTGAGGCGCCCGGGAAGCGGGCCCGGAAGCGGCACGATGGTGCCGTCGGCCTGGA
Source organism: Bradyrhizobium sp. T-1 (assembly GCF_053592855.1). Lineage (NCBI taxonomy): Bacteria > Pseudomonadati > Pseudomonadota > Alphaproteobacteria > Hyphomicrobiales > Nitrobacteraceae > Bradyrhizobium > Bradyrhizobium sp. T-1. Next base: position 4,366,037 of record NZ_CM132115.1, read on the forward strand.
TGGCAAATGCGAGGCGCCGCGCCGCAAACCAGTAGCGGACCGCCATCGCCCCGACCACGCCGACCAGGGCGCCGGCCGTGACGTCGCTCGGGTGATGCGCAAGCAGCACGAGGCGCGTCAGCAGGATCACGATTGCGTAAGTGTACATGAACATGCGCAGGCGTGGCCAAAGCGCCGAGACTGCAAAGGCCAGAGCGAACGCCGTCACCGCATGCCCCGACGGCAGGCTGGCATAAGCCCCCGTGCCCTCGAAGGGGATGAAGTTGAACGGATCGGCCTTGCCGCCGACGAACGGCCGCCCGCGGCCGATGAGATATTTCAGGATCTCGCCGACGAACACCGACACGGCAACGGACAGAAACAGATATTGCAGGCAGGTACCGAAGCCGAGCAGCAGCGCGCGCCGCGTCCCGTGCATTCCGGCAGCAACGAGCGCCGCGATCAGCAGCGCAACGCTCAGCACCGAGAGCACATACTCGTCCTGGCCGAAATCGGTGAGGATGCGGATCGGCCAGAGCGCAGGGGTGCCGCGCGCTGGCATCAACTGGATCTCGGTTCGATCGAACGCGAGCATCAGCACGATGACCAGGGCTGCGCCCGCTGCGCTGAGCCACAGCGAATGCCGCGCCAGCTTTCGCGCAGCCGCGGCGCGGCGCGAATGCGAGGGGGTACGCACCAATTGCGCCAGTGCGTGCCGCGCGACCGCGACCAGCTGCACGGGATAGCTCGCACGCGGCGCGATGGTGGTGGTAGCCGGCATCCTATTCGGTGCCCTCGGAGCGGAAGATCGAGATCGAGATCGCGCGTCCTTGCGAGAAATTATAGCCGTCGATACGCGCGCCGACCTTGTAACGCAGCCCTATCGCCTCGGCGCGCTGCACGAAGCTGCGCTCCGAGCGCTGCTCGATCAGCGCAAACCGGCAACTTCCCTGCCTGAGGAAATCGGCCGCGCCAGACCCGTCGGTCAGCAGCGTCTGGCTGCCCGTCAGGAAGACCAGGCTCGGCTCGTGATAGCCGGCGGACGCCGCCTTCGGCCCGACGCAGGTCACGTTGCGCAAGGCGCGCGCGACCTCGATGCTCGGAAACAGCGGCGTCAGCGACGGCAGCACGATGCCATAGACCACGACCGCCAGCATCAGCGCCGCGACCAGCGCGTTGAGCACCGAGCGCTCAGCGCGATTGTTGTCGTAGAGCCACCAGGCGAACAGGCCGAAGATCAGCGATGCCGCGATGAACGGCCAGGCCACGAAGGCCGGCTGCCGCGTCAGCATCACGGCGCCGACCACAGCGATGATCGAGCCGCCCACGGGAATCGCGAACCACCAGGCCGAGCCGCGCGCCAGCCAGGAGCGCGACAGCACGTTGCGCTCCAGCGCGCCGACGGTGAGGATCGCAATCGCCGGATAGAGCGGCAGCACGTAATGCGGCAACTTGGTCAGCACCGCCTCGAACACGATCCAGGACGGGATCAGCCAGGCCAGCAGGAATTGCGCGCCGGGTTCGCGCCGCGCCCGCCACACCGCAGGCGCCGCCATCGCCGCGAGCGGCGCACCGGGCCAGAACGTGATCCAGAACAGTGCCAGGTAAATTCCGGGCGGCGCGCCATGGGATTCCTGCGCGCCGATCTTGCTCAGCATGTCACCGCCGACGGAGTCGGCGAAGAAGGCGTCCCCCGCGCGCCAGAAGATGGCGACGAACCAGGGCAGCACCAGCACCAGCATCCACATCAGGCCCCAGACCGGGCGCAGCTTCCACAGCCACGAGGAATCGCGATCCTGGATCGCGAGCGCGACGATGGTCAGGCCTGCGAACATCAGGATCAGCGGACCCTTGATCAGGATGCCGACAGCGAGCGCGGTCCAGAAGATCGCGGGCCAGCTCCACGGCGGATGAGTCTCGTCCTCGGCGCGCTGCCAGGACAGGTAGGCACGCGCCATCGCGCCCATGGCGGCGACCACGCAGAGCAGCAGCACGGCGTCGGTCTTGGCGAGACGCGCTTCAACGCCGAGCAGCACGGAGGCGGACATCAGCAGCGCGGCTAGAACCGCAGCCCGCCGCGTCACGAAGCCGAGCGCCGTCCAATAGGTCATCAATACCGCGCCGATCGCCCCGATGAGCGACGGCAGCCGATAGACCCAGATGCGCAATTCGGCCTTCGGCAGCTTCAGCGCTGTGGCGACCTCGACGGCCGCGGATTGCAACCAGTAGATGCCGACCGGCTTCTTGTAGCGCACGTCCTCCTGGAAACGGATGTCGACATAGTCGCCGCTCTCGACCATCTGCTTGGTGGCCTGCGCGAAGCGCGCCTCGTCGCGGTCGACCGGCGGAATGGTGAAGAAGCCGGGCAGGAACAGCAGAAGCGCGCACAACACCAGGAAACCCACGGCACGGGCGTGGCTGGCGGTGACAAAGTCGAGCATCAGCACGAGCCGGCTGCCCGGATTCACGGGCGTTTTCGGCTCTCGGGGCGCTCCAAAACGGGGAGTTGGGAAGGTCTCGGCCATTGGTTCCGCTTACGCTGAAACCGCCATCGCTACAACCGCTTAAGCCAGCGTCATTGAATTCGAATGACAACTGTGTCCGCGGCGCCAGTGGCGTCGATCACCGTCAGCCGTGCAAAGCCCGGGCCGGGTGGATCGATCAGGCGCTGGCGCCGTCCGTCGATTTCGCCCAGCGCGGTTCCGTTGACCATGACGGTCATCGGCAACACCCCGCCGGCGACCTTGATTGGCATAGCCGCCGCCTCTGCGCCGCCCGAACGATCCACGTCGATCCGGGAGCCGTTGAGCGGGAACTGGATGTGGAGCGCCTGCTCGCCACCGGTCCGGACGAGGTCCCCGACGGGGCGGAACCGCCTCAAAGGCAACGGCAACTTCGCGTTGCCGGCGACCAGGGTTCCCTTCGGCGGCTTGGGCAGCGGAACCAGCGTCTTGCCGGTGCGTGCAAAAGCATCGAACAGGATGGGCGCCGCGGCGACGCGGCCGATCAGGCCGGGAACTGGCGCGCCATCGGGCCGGCCGACCCAGACGCCGATGGTCATGCGGCCGTCGAACCCGACCGACCAGGCGTCGCGATCGCCGTAGGAGGTGCCGGTCTTGAAGGCGATGCGGTTATGGGCGGCGTTCTCCGGCGGCGGGGTTCCCAACAGCACGTTGCCGACCTGCCAGGCGGCGACCGGGTCCAGCAGCCGCAGCGGCTCACGATCATCCTCGGCCGTCATGATCTCGCGCAGCGGCTTGGTGCTGCCGAGTCGGGCAAAGCCCGCATAGAGCTGCGCGAGGTCCTGGAGCGTCACGCCGACGCCGCCGAGGCCCATGGCAAGGCCCGGTGCCTCGTCCTTGGGCAGAATGAGATTGCCGCCGGCTTGCCGCAGCCGCGAGGCCAGCCGGCTGGAGCCGACGCGGTCGAGCAGCACGATCGCCGGCACGTTCAGCGACAATTGCAGCGCCTTCTTCACCGGCACCGTGCCCTGGAACGTCATGTCGAAATTTTCCGGCGCGTAGGAGCCGAAGCGCACCGGGCGATCGTCGATCAGGCTGTCGGGGTGAACAAAGCCATCCTCGAAGGCAAGGCCATAGATGAACGGTTTCAGCGTCGAGCCCGGCGAGCGGATGGCGCGGGTCATGTCGACCTGCCCTGCCCGGCTCTCGTCGAAATAATCCGCCGAGCCGACGCGGGCGAGCACGTCGCCGCTCTCATTGTCGACCACGATGATGCCGACCGAGACGTTCAGCCCCAGCGCAATGGCGCGGTCACGCGCCAAGGGCTCCAGCACCTTCTGAAGACCCGAATCCAGCGTCAGCTTGATGACCGGGGCGTCCTTGACCGTCGCCAGCGCGCTGTCGGACGCATGCGGAGCCAGGATCGGCATCGGCTTGCGCAGCTTCGGCACGGGCGTGGCCTTCGCTTGTCTGGCGTCGTCCGCGCTGACCACATGCTCCTCGACCATGCGGTCGAGCACGCGATCGCGGGCGATGCGCGCAGCTTCCGGATAGCGGTCGAGCCGGCGCGTCTCCGGCGATTGCGGCAGCGCGACCAGCAGCGCCGCTTCCGCCAGCGACAGCCGCTTCGGCTCCTTGCCGAGATAGGCGATCGATGCGGCGCGGATGCCTTCGAGATTGCCGCCATAGGGCGCCAGCGCAAGGTAGAGGTTGAGGATCTCGTCCTTGCTCAGCGCCCGCTCCAGCTCGATCGCGCGCACGATCTGGTGCAGTTTTGCATAGAGAGAGCGCTGCCGCCGCGGCTCCATCAGGCGGGCGAGCTGCATCGAGATGGTCGAGCCACCCGACACGATGTGCCCGCGCGTCGAGAGCTGCAATGCCGCGCGGCCCAGCGCCAGCGGATCGATGCCGTCATGGGCTTGGAAGCGCTGATCCTCGTAGGCGAACAGCAGCTTCAGGTAGGTCGGATCGACATTGGCAGTGGCCTCGACCGGCAGCCGCCAGCGCCCGTCCGCCATGGCATAGGCGCGCAGCAGTTTTCCGTTGCGATCGACAATGGTGGTCGAGACGCGGCGCGCTTCATCGAGCGGCAGCGGGCCGAGGGAATAGACCCAACCGACGAAGCCGATGATGACGAGGATGAACGAGAGCGCGAGAGCGGAGAGGATACGAAGCCCCAAGCCCCTTGCTCCGTCATGGCCGGGCTTGTCCTGGCCATCCACGTCCTTGCCCATGGCGCCACAGTCCGTGGATGCCCAGGACAAGCCCGGGCATGACGGCGGAATATGAGGCGCGGCTTCGTTCATCTCGCCACTCACTTCGCCGCCCGCACCTCGACGGATCCGGTGCCGGTGCGGCCGTAACGCGAGGGATTGTACATGTCCTCGACATAGGCCTGCGGCAGCACATATTTGCCGGGCGAGACCACGCGCACGACATAGGCGACAGTGAACACCGCCTTGGAATCCGAGGCGCGATCCACGGCCGCCGTGAAGCGGTCATCGCGGAACTCGGTATTCTCCGGCTCCGCACCGTCCTCGATCCAGTCCAGCGTGCCGCTATCGCCCGACGAGACCAGCTTCGGGTTGTCGATCTCCAGACCTGCCGGCAGATGGTCGGACACCATGATGTGCGCGTACTCGGGCTTCGCTTCCGTGACCTTCAACACCACAGCGAAGCGATCGTTCTGCTTGACCTTGCTGATATCGGCGGCCTTGCCGTCGAGCGTGAAATAGTTCCGCTCGATCTTGAAGCCGTTCGACGCGGCCGGCTCCGGCGTGACCGGCGAGCCGGAGACCGAGACCACCGCCTGGATCGGCGCATCGCCGGTGTTGGTGATCTTCAGTGGCTTGCCGCTCAGCGTGTCCGCCTTGTAGCTGCGGTAGAGCGCGGTCTTGATCGGCTGGCCGTCGACCTCTATCGAGAGGTTCTCCTTGGCGAGCGCCCGCGCGGCCAGCACCAACCATGCATTCTCCTGCGTGGAGGTGTAGGGCGTGAGGCCGCGCGCGGTCTCGACCCGTGCGACGGCCTGCGTCAGCGTCGCCTTCGGCGCATTGCCCTCGCTGGCAAGCGAGACGAGAGCTGCGGCATCGCGCAGCTGCGAGCCGTAGTCGGCGCGGCCGAACTCCAGCACCGGCTTAGGCGCGAGGCTGTCGAGCGCGGCGCCATAGACCCGCTCGGCGCGATTGCGGTCACCGACCAGCGCCAGCGCCGCCGCGAGCTGCGACTTCGCGATTGGGGTCGCGAGGTTGTTCAGCTTGGTATCGGCGAGATAACGGAGGTCGCCGATCGGCGCGGCGCCGTTGCGGGCGAGCACGTAGAGGCCGTAAGCGAGATCGCGGCCGCCGTCCTTTTCCGGCTCATTGCCGTTGACGACGGAGTTTCGGATACGGTCGAGCGCGTTCTTGAACAGGATGTCCGGCACCACAAAACCCTTTTCGCGGGCGCGGGTGAGGAAATCCGTCACATAGGCATCGAGCCAAGCATCGTCCCCACCCGCCGACCACAGGCCGAACGAGCCGTTCGAGCCCTGACGGGCCAAGAGCCGCTCGATGGCGTCGCGTATGCGCTGGTCGACCTCGGTGTCCATGGCGAGGTGCGCTCCGGCCGCGAGGTCGTTGACGTAGAGCAGCGGCATGGCGCGGCTCGTGATCTGCTCCGAGCAGCCATAAGGATAGCGATCGAGCGCCTTGAGGATCGTCGCGGCATCAAGCGCGGTCGACAAGCTCGCCGACACCGAGACGCTGCCGGTACCCGGCACGAGGTCGGAGAACATGTCCGAGGTCAGCGTCAGGCTCTCGCCTTTCGCCAGGGTGCGGATCGAGCGCCGCGCCAGCACCTGCGTCGCCGCCTTGACGTCGAAGGCATAGTGACGCGCGAGCGCCAAACCGTTCGGTCCCTTGATGTCGACGTCGAGGGTCGCCTGTCCCGCCGCGGTTGCGTCGAGCGCGAGCGAGAACGAGTTGCGCTGCTTGGCGGCGAGCTTGACCGTGGTGGCGGGATTGCCGGTCATCTTCACCGGCCCGCCCGTCTTCGCATTGATGACGTAGTCGCCGGCCTGCCCCTCGACATTGTCGATCTCGAGATTGACCGTGCCGTGGTCGCCATTGAGCAGAAAGCGCGGCAGGGTCGTGGTCAGCACCACGGGGTCGCGGATCACGACATCGGTGTTGGCGCGGCCAAGCTTGGTCGCGGTCCACGCCACCGCCATCACGCGCGCGGTGCCGGCGAACTCCGGAATGTCGAAGCTGACCTCGGCGCTGCCGTCGGCGCCGACCGTGACGATGCCCGAATACAGCGCGAGCGGCTTCTGTGCGGGCGGCGAGCCCTGCAGCTCGGCCGCACCGGCGTCACCGCCTGACTTGATCTGGCCGCGCGTACCCGACATGCCGTCGATCAACTGCCCATAGAGATCGCGGATCTCCGCGCTCAATTGGCGCTGGCCGAGATAGTAATCATCCGGTGCCGGCGGCTTGTAATTTGTGAGGTTGAGGATGCCGACATCGACCGCAGCGATGACCACCTTGGCGTCCTCGCCCGGATTGAGCCCGTCGAGCTTGACCGGGATCTTCAGCGTCGCATTCGGTCGGATCAGCGCCGGCGGCGATAGTTCGACCTGGAGCGTGCGGACCTGCTTGTCGATACCGAACCATTTCAGGCCGATGGCACGACCCGGCATGCGCTGGGCCGCCGCGTCGAGCGGACGGCGCAGCGTCGCTACCACATAGGCGCCGGTGCCCCAGTCCTTGCCGACCGGGAGCTTCACCTGCGCGGTGCCTTCCTTGACGTCGATGGTCTGCGTCGTCAGCAGGCGGTCGCCGACCACGTTGACGGTGAGCTTGCCGGCGGAGCGGACGTTGACCGACACGGTCATGGTGTCGCCGGAAGCGTATTGCGGCTTGTCGATCGAGGTCTCCAGCAGGTCCGGCGTGTCGGCGCTGCCGTCGGAATACCAGCCGACGTCGAACTGCACCGAGGTCACCGGGCCGTCGGCGTCGTTCGACTTCACGTCGAGCCGGTAGCGGCCGGGGCGCGGTGCCAACGAGATGCGGGACGGCTTGTCGGCCGCGATGGTGACGTCACCGTCGGCGACGCGCGAGGTCGATTTGACCGGCTCGTACTCCCAGTAATTATTCTGGCGATACCATTGGTAGCGCGACTCCATCTTCAGGAGCTCGTAGCGGAGGCCGTCGCGGGGAAGCGTCTTGCCCTCGGGCGAGACGAACACGACGTCGAACTCGGCCTTGTCGCCTTCCGCGACGTTCTTGTCGCCGAAGAGCGGTTTGATCCCGATCAGGGCCGTCGCAGGCGCGACCGGCAGCACCAGCTTGCGCTCGACGGCGCGGCCGCCGGTCTCGACCATGCGGACGAAGATCTGCGCTTCCTGCGGACGGGTCGAGGCCGGTTGCTTCTCCAGCGTCACCGGGAAAGTCGCAACGCCATTGGCGTCGGCCTCGGGCAGGTTCTCAAGTGGCGTGCGCTCGTTCGAGGTGGTTTCCTCGTCGGCAACGCCGAACTGGTAGCCGGCAAAGCCCGGACGCTCGGCAGCCGGCGCGATCAGAATGTCGCCCTCGAGCTGGAGGCCGGAGGCTGGCGCGCCATAGAGGAAATGGCCGTCCGCCTTAAGTTCCACAGGAGCGTTAGCTTTGATCAGCTTGTCCTTGGCGGACAAGTCGAATTCGATCCGGTCTGGAACGTAATCCTCGACCATGAACGTGGTCTCACCGATCGAAGACCCCTTCGGATCGGTGAAGGCACGCACCCGCCACGTGCCGGTCGGAACGGCCGAGTTGAGCGGCACGGCGAGCGTGCGGCCGCCGGCGCCCTGATCGGCGAGCACAGCGCGGCGGAATTCGACGCCGTCGGGACGTTCGATCACCATCGTCAGCGGACCGCCGGTGACGGCATTGCCCTGCCCGTCGCGCAGCAGCGCGGTCAGGTAGACGGTCTCGCTGGAGCGATAGACGCCGCGCTCGGCATAGACGAAGGCGTCCGCGCCCGGCGGCACCGTACGGCCCGCGACGCCGCGGTCGCTGAGGTCAAAGGCCGAGGTCTTGAGGCTGAGGAAGGCGTAGTCCGCCTTCTCGCCGGTGACCGTCAGCATCGCCGGCGACAGGCCCCCCTCGCCGCGCGCCAGCCCCGCTTCGAACAGCACGTGGCCGGCATCATCGGTCTTGCGCGTCGCCAAAATCTCGTTGTTGCGGGCGACCAGCCGCACTTCGGCCTTACCGACCGGATCGGTCGAGGCCAGCGAGTTGACGAAGACATGGATGCCGTCATTGCCGGAATAGGCGGTGACGCCGAGATCGGAAACGATGAACCATTGGGTGGCGAGCTGGTAATCATCGTCGCTGCCCGGGCCCTTGGCCGCAGCCGTCATCACATAGACGCCGGGCTGGAGTTCACCCAGCGCCTGGTCGACCGGAAACGCGGTGATGACATCCTGGTTCAGGCTCATCGCGGTCGCGAGCTCGCCGGACCAGACTTTTACGCCACGCTCGTTGCCGAGATCGCTGAGCTGGTACTTGGACAGCGTCTTCTGGAAGTCGCTGTCGACCACCGTGTTGATCAGGTTGCGGTCGCCGATGCGGAAGACATTGATGTTCACCGCGGGGGTATTGACGCTGACCACGGGAATGCCGCGCTGGCCGGTCCGTGGCAGCACGTAGGCGCGGCTGGTGAAGCGCACGAACGGCTTGCGGTCGCGCACATAGATGTTGAACTCGGCCGATTTCGGCAGACCTTCCTTCACGGTCGACGGCAGGCCGGCGCGCAGATTGACGTTGTAGCGCTCGCCGTGCTTCAGCCCATCGACGCAGAGCTGCTTGCCCTCGGCCGACAGCGCCGGCTTGTCCTGGCCGGCAAGCGCCAGGAACGATGCGAAGTCGGTGCGCTTGGCGAGCTCCTCCGAGAACTGGAAGCAGGCGCGCGGACTCGCCGAATCCGAGTCCACGGTATAGTCGAGCAGCCGGAAACCGTGCTCGTCGCGCAGCTTCTCGTAATTGCCGCGGACGTCGGCGACCTCGCGCATGTCGAGCGACAGCCTCAGCGAATCCAGCGCCGGCCGCCACAGCTTGCGTTCGGCGAGCGACTTGCCGAGCACGGCGAGCGCATCCGCCTCCTCGCCCGCGTTGCCAGCGCGCTGGTAGGCGATATAGGCGGCGGTCGAGGCGCGCTCCAGCAGGAAGGTCTGCTCGCTCGAGCTCTTCGGGGTGATCTGGAAGATGACTTTTGCGAGCCGCAGCCAGTTACCGGCGTCCTCGGGCGTGGTGGCGGCGATCTGGCCGAGCACCGAGAGCCCGGTGCGGTAATCGTTCCGCCGGAAGGCGGCGTCGGCGTCCGTCTTCAGCGTCGCGTTGGTCTTGGCGACCGGCCCCGCCTCGCTCTTGATCTGGGCTTCCAGCTTGATGGCGGAATCAGCGAGATCGTCGCGCTTGAACGCCTTGTCAGCGGCGTGTGCAGCGCTCAGGCCAAGCGCCAACGTGGCGCAGAAGGTGACGGCGCGAACCAGACCGATCATGAATGGACTCCCGGAAAACGCGGACGATCGCCGCGGCGGCGATAAAGTGCGCGGAAAGGTGACAGACTCAAGGCGATGGAACCAGAGGTGCAAAACGTCGCATTCGCCATGGCGAGGCAGGCCCAGAGGAGACCGATCGCGCTATCGCCGCGCACGCCGTCCTGAGGCGCAGCAATACCGGACCGGTCGGCCGGCGGCCGTGTCCCGGAAGCTAGCCAGCGCTGCCGGCGACGTGATCCGTCGTCCAGTTCGCTGCCGCTCAACCCGGCACCCTGACACTCCACCGTTCCGCTTTGTCGCTCCGGGGGCGAAAACGGTTCGGTTCAGGCTTGGCGAAAGACCAGATTTTTCATATTGGCATGTGATATGAACAGCCGGCTCCCAAACCGGGGCGGTTCAGGACGGTCCCGTAGCTCAACTGGATAGAGCATCAGATTTCTACTCTGAGGGTTGCAGGTTCGATTCCTGCCGGGATCGCCAAGCCTGATTCTTGCGGACGTGTGCCGGCGTTCATCATTAACGCGCCACGCGCCGTTCATTGCCAACCTGTGGTCTTTCACGAACGCGTGGGTTGGCCTACTCCGGCCTTTGAACCGAGCGGACCCGCCCTATCTATGCGCGGCGGGCAAATTGCTCGCGATTAAGGACTGTCGATGCCACGAGCCGAATTAACCAGAATGGGAATCGCCTTTGCGGTGGCGATCGCCGCAATGTCGTTCCTGGCGCTCGATGCAATCGTGGACGTCAACTCCAGTGTGATCGCAAAGCGCATCGAGACGGCGCAGGCCTCGATTGTTGATGTCGCCAAGAGCCATCATCAGCTCGCCTGGGCCGTTCAAGCCTGGACGCATCGAGGCCATCAGAAAGAGCCTTCGGCAATCGAATGATTCTGGTCGCGTGACGATCAGAGCCGGCATTGATTCGACGTCCACCACTCGGCAATCGCCGCTGCAAGATCGTTCCACAATTTCGTCGGCAAATCCGGGACCGTGACCCGGACGTTGTACTGATCCGTGGTCGCATCGTGGGACCATTCGGTGGCGGCGAAGTCGAAACCAAAGCTGCCGGCGTGACGGATGGGATATCCCTTCCGGCTCAGATCGCGGCTCATGGCCTCCGCGGCTTGCCGCGCGCTGGCCTCATCACGGGAACGGCGGGTGCGGAGCGTGACGTAGAGGCCGTGGGTGAAGTGGAGCTCGGCCGCGAGCGAGGCAAGCTCACGCGCGAAAATCGAGGCCGCATCGCGGCCGTTGCGCAGGATGGCTGAGACCCGCGCCTTCGTTAATGCCCAGTAGGCTTCGCTTCCCACATAGGGCGGAAAGTGCGCCGGCAACGCCGCGCTACCCAGGAGCCGGACCGCATTGCGGGTTTCCGCGGCAAGCCGTTCGAGGATCGCGCGGCCTGCCTCGGCGCCCTGCTCGCACCAGCCGACGAAGACCGTAGAACCGAGCCTTCCATATTCCGCACCGAGAGAATCCAGCTTGTTATGGCTTCGCACCATCACGACCGGAATCTTGCATCGCCGGGCCCAGCGCAGCACGCGCCGGATGCGACCCGACCGGCCGGCAAAGCAGGTCGTGTCGAACACCAGCAGATCGAGCGCAGAACCGTCACAGTGCAGGGCTTCCTCGAACACTCTGGCAGAGACACATGAATCCAGCAGCAAAATCCGGGGCACTCCGGCCCGTGCGGGCGCCTCAGGCAACGGCAGCGTCAGCTGAACGAGTCGCAGGTTTGGGACAAAGCGCTCGATCAGCTCCAACGTCTCGCCGTAAGAGCCAGGCAGCACCAGAATATCGGCCTTGGCGACCTTCGGCGCGAAAGCCACCAGCAGCGTTGAGATCGCGGCCATGCCGGAGGCGGCATAGATCGTCTCGCTGGCACAGCCGGGCTCGAGTTCGTAGAACGAAGGGCCGCTGACACGAAGATCCGCGCGCTGATAATCGTAGCTGAATACGAACGGCCCGCTCGCAGGGCTGGCTGACGCCGACCACGCCGTCTCCGTTGCCTTCCAGTCATGCACCGCATGCTCCGCCCGCAACATGGCGGTGAGCTGGAATTTGGTCCGGATCACCTCATCCACCGATCGCGGACGAGGCAGGCGCCGTGGGCTCATCAGGCAATCGTTGAGCAGCCCGATCTCCCTGTGCTTCCGCTCCAGATAGGCCTCAATGGTCACCATGCGCGTCTTGCTGCAACGACCGGAAAGCTTCCATCGTCCTTCAACGCCTGCCGCGTGCCGGAGGTCCAAACATCGGATTGCGCGCGCGTTGCAACGAAGCTGCATCTGCGCCGTTGATCGACCACAAGGAGGACTGCATGTCGGAAATCAGGGCACACATGAAGATCATCGGCAAGGACGGCGCGCATGTCGGCACGGTCGATCGCGTCGAGGGACATCGCATCAAGCTGACCCGCAACGACAGCCCGGAAGGTCACAAGGATCATCATCACTATATCGACACGACATATGTTGGCGCAGTCGAGGGCGATGTCGTCAAGCTTTCGGTGAATGCCGACGTCGTCCCGAAGACGGAAGCCGCCTGATGCAGAAGCCCCTTCGGGGGCCTTTTGTTTGTTCACGATCCGACTCCGCTTCGTTCCTCCAGCACGAATCGAGACAGCGAAATCGGCACGCCAACGATTCTTAACGCCGCGTTTCCGCAGCTTGAATTGAGCAGGCGTCGAGCGGCACGATCACAGGCCGCAACCGATACGCATCGATCGCCGCGTTCGACAGCAACAATCTGCGCCGCTCTCCGCGGATCATCATGCGGTCGATCCTGTTCAGGATGAAGCGGGCGGAATCCTCATGCTCGCCCGTGAGCAGACCGGATTGATCGAGATATTTCCAGGCGATCTCGAAAGACTGTGCGCGCAATTCAAGGTCTGTCATGGCCGACCAACGTCGGCCGGGACCAGGTGTTCCTATTCCGAGATTCAATGAAGCGAAGTTACAAGCCCGCTGTGGCGAGCGGCGATCGACAAAGTGCGAAGCTCGCGTGGAACGCAGACGCGACCCGCATGTTGTCGACGATGAAATCTGGTGGTGCCGACCGGCCAGCCCCGGTCGGCTTTGAAGGGCCCCGTGCTCGTCCCCCCGAGCGCGGGGCTTTCTCATGGCCTGTGACGAGGCCGAACTGGGTGAATTTTTGTTGAACGAAGATTAGTCCCTGCGCTCGTCTTCGCGACGATCGCGGGCGAGCTGATGCCAGGCCAGAGCCAGCTCGATGAGTCGTTGCCGGTCGGGGCCTTCTGACGCCGCGGCGCGCTTCATCGCCGCCTCGGCTTCATGCTGTGGATCGTACTTCGTACACATGAGGCCAAGTTTAGCCGGCCGATATGGACAAGTGCGTGGCAATTTCGTCCGTATGATTGCGGTGGACAAAAGTCGCACCATCGAGCGCATTCCGCACGATGTTACCGCGATGAATTTTGTCCGGGACTGACGCGATGACCTGCCCTTGTCAGTTTTCGTATTTTCCTCATTGCGTGAGGTAACGGCGCTTGCCGGACCGTCGGCGTATGCGACCCCGGTTGCAGCGCCTTCAACGCAAATGAGGCGGGCATCGGGCCCGCCTCATTCATGTTGGACTGCGCGCGAGGAGCTCAGTAGCAGGCGCGCGGATCGGCCTGCACATATTGGCCGCTCGGATAGCGGTAATAGCAATTGCCCTGGGCGAGATAATAACCGGGGCGCGACGCAGCTGTGGCGCCTGCGATCGCGCCGGTCGCCCCGCCGATCACGGCGCCTGCCGCCGCGCCCGTGGCGTTGCCGGAAAGCAAGCCGCCGAGCACACCGCCGACGATGGCCCCGCCGAGCGCGCTCGCGCCGGGATCCGCGGGCGGCGGTGGAGGCTGCGGCGGTTCATAGGCGACCGGCGGACCCGGCGGCGCATAGGCCACCGGCACGTCGTCGATATAGTCTTCCGAAATATAGGCAGGCGGTCCGTCCATCCGCTGCGGATAGTAGTACCAGACGCCGCCGACATCCCACCACCAGCCGGAGCGGCCGTTGTGGACCTCGTGGCGCCAACGTCCGCCGTCCCAGGCAAGATTGCCGCGATAGGCGTGTCCACCCCAGTCGCGCGCCGGCGCAGGGCCGCGTGCCATGTAGCGGCCGGATCCGGGCGGTGGGCCGCCCGCATTACGCGGTCCTGGACCGTGCGGGCCGGGGTTTGCGCCCGGAACCACGTGGGCTTGCCCGCCGGGCTGAGGTCCAGGGCGCACGGCCTGCTGTGGCGGAGCAGCCTTACGCATGTTCTGATTGGCCGGGGGCGGCGCGCCTGCGCCCTGCGCGGGTGGCTGGCCAAAACCCTTCGGCTGCCCGGCATCCTGCGCGTGCGCTGACAACGCCAGCAACGACATGGCCGAAACCATGGGAATGATGATCTTGATGCGGCTGGACGCACTCATTCGTGCCTACCCCCTACTTTCAGAAATTGCCGTGGTCCACGCGCGATAGATGATTCGGATCGCTCATGGCTGATGCCGGCGGACTATGACTGACCTGCCAAGGCGGCTTATCGAAATTGACCCGCCAACCCGGCTCTGTCCCGTTACAAATGATTAAGATCACGGCATTTTTTCGTCCGGAGGCCACCCGCCAGACCGTCTAGCGGGCCGGCTCGATCACATTGCAATTGCTCCGCCCCGACATCAGGCAGTCCTGCATCTTGCTGGCAGCCGTGAGGTCACGGGCGAGCCACAAGCCGACGCCGAGGATGACGGCGGCGATGATCAACCCCGCGATAGCGCCGCGGCGACTGTCGCCGGATTGGGCCCTTGGCGAAGTGTTCGGCTTCGAAGCGTTGGGCTTCTCGGTGGGGTCGGGCTTGGACATGAGAACCTTGTCGCTCGGTGAGGCCCTTTATCACCTCTGCGACGGCGCGTCACATCCTGCTCGGCGCCTCGCCGCTCAGCCCTTGGTCCGCCTCAGCGCCTCCTTGCGCGACGTCTCGACCGCAGGGATTGCCTCCTGCACGCGCGGCGCGCAGCTGGTTAGAATGAACGCGGTCTGGGTGCACTCCCAGGCAGCCCCCAGAACGGTGCTTTCCATGGGTTGCGGACGGGCGGCCAACAGCACCGCACCCGCTACCGCCGCTGCTGCGATGGTGATTGCAAGGGCTTTCAGGCTCAGCCGGAAATAGATCATGCCCGTGCTCCGTCTCGTATCGGGCGGACGCTAGGCGCCGCCGCTGGGTGCCCTTATGAGAGGCATCACAATTCGGCAGTTTTTCCGGGCTACGAAGGATCGGCTGGGTAAGCGATTTTCGTTGACCTGATCGGCTGCGATTATGGGTGGCTTCACGGCGCGCGGCGATGTACACGCTTCTGCGTCGCGTGGCGCCTGCTTGTGCCCAGCCGACGTACCAACAGACGCTGATGTAGGATCGAAAGCGAGGAAGACAAGGCTCGTCGATGAGTGGATTCAGGGAACCAGGATTCTCCGACCGGCAAAAAGCCGCGCAGGAAGCACGCAAAAATCTTTTGAACAAGTTCAAGTCGCAGCCGGGACATGACGATCCCGCCGTTGCGGCGCGACGCGCCGAGCGCGAAGCACTCGCGGCCAAGCGCGCCGAAGCAAAGGCCATGCGCGAGGCGGAAAAGGCCGAGCAGAAGCGTCTCGCGGAAGAAGCTGCAGCGGCCGAAGCCGTGCGGATCGCGCGCGAAGCAGAAGAAGCGATTGCCAAGCAGGCTGAGTTGGAAGCCGAGCAGAAGGCCAAGCGCGACGCCCGCTACGCCGCCCGCAAGGCCAAGCGCAAGTAGCGTCCGCCAGTCACGTTCAATTGAATTTGAATTGAAGCATCAATTCCGGGGCGGCCGATCTGACCGCCCCGGAATTTTGACGTCCGAATGCATTTGAGAACGCGCGTCTGCCTTTCGCAAACGCTGCGACGACGCAGAAGATCAGTTCTTCTTCATCATCCCGTCGTCTTTCTTCATGCCATCCTTCGACATCGTGTCCTTTTTCATGCCGTCGTCCTTGGACATGGTGTCCTTCTTCATGCCGTCCTTGGACATCGTGTCCTTCTTCATCATGCCGTCATCCTTGCCCATCTTGTCCTGGGCGAAGGCGGCCGGCGACAGCGCCAGGCCAAGCGAGAGAGCGGCAGCCGAGACGCCGAGCACGATGCGGGTGCGAATGGTCATGAGAAATATTCCCTTCGAGATGGTGTTTGTCAGCGACTTGTGCCGCTACACATTCTCGACGGATCAATGCGCGTGCTTGTTACGCGAGGTTGCAGATTTTTTCGCAAGGCATCGGGCTGCCTGCGCGATCGTCGCCTGACGCACGGCGTTGGAGATGGGGCATGTGAGGCGCGCTGTGTGCAGCGCAGCAAGGCCAACACTTGCCGCGGCGTTCCGTCTCGAACTATCAGACTAGAGAACTCGGGGTCGAAGACCGGCTAGGATGGGCCATCGCGCCGGTCTCATGACCCACCCAGACCACGCCAAGCAAGAACCGTCCTAAGAACCGTCCAAGGGGATCCACCATGTTCACGCGCCGCCATCTGCTCGCGACCGCCGTCGCCGCACCCGCCATTCTCCGCTTCGGCATTGGCACCGCGCATGCCGCAACCACGCTCAAGATCTCGCACCAATTCCCCGGCGGCACCATCGACAAGGGCGATTTTCGCGACCGGCTCTGCCGCATGTTCGCCGCCGAAGTCGCTAAGCGCAGCAATGGCGACATCGCCGCCGAAATCTATCCGAACTCCTCGCTGATCAAGACCAACGCGCAGTTCTCCGCAATGCGCAAGGGCGCGCTCGACATCTCGCTGTATCCGATGCCCTATGCCGGCGGCGAATTGCCCGAGACCAATATCGGACTGATGCCCGGCCTCGTCACCACCTACGACCAGGGCATGCGCTGGAAGAAGGAGCCGGTCGGCAAGGCGCTGACCGACTTCCTGGCCGACAAGGGCATCATCCTCTTAAGCTGGGTGTGGCAGGCCGGCGGCGTCGCCAGCCGCTCCAAGGCCATCGTCGCCCCTGAAGACGCCAAAGGCCTGAAGGTGCGCGGCGGCTCGCGCGAGATGGACATGGTGCTGCAGACTGCCGGCGCCTCGGTGCTGTCGGTGCCCTCGAACGAAATCTACGCGGCGATGCAGACCGGCGCCTGCGACGCCGGCATCACCTCCTCCACCAGCCTGATCTCGTTCCGCCTCGAAGAGGTCGCGAAGTCGCTCACCTCGGGCGCCGGCGCCTCCTACTGGTTCATGCTCGAGCCGCTGATGATGTCGAAGGCAATCTTCGACAAGCTGCCGAAGAACCAGCAGGACATCCTGGTCGCTGTCGGCGCAGAGCTCGAAGCCTTCGGCCGCAAGGGCGCGCAGGATGACGATGTCGAGGTCGCCAAGGTCTACGAGAAGGCCGGCGCGAAAGTCTCGGCGCTCGATGCCGCCACCGTCGGCAAGTGGCGCGACATCGCCCGCGACACCGCGTGGAAGGATTACGGCGCCAAGACCGCGACCGCCGCGAATCTGCTCAAGCTCGCCTCCGACGTCGCTGCATGAGCCACGGTCCGCTCGGGGATCGTGAGGACATGGCGAGCGCGACCGCAAGGACCGGCCTTGCGGCGGCGGCTGATCGCGGCCTCGCCATCCTCAACCGCATCATCGTCGTGTTCGCCGCGCTGGCTCTGGTCGCCGCCTGCGCCATCCTGAGCTACAGCGTGCTCAGCCGCGCCTTGTTCAAGGCCGCCAATTACTGGCAGGACGAGGCCGCCGTGTTCCTGCTGGTTGGCGCCACCTTCATGACGGCGGGCTACGTGCAGCAGAACCGCGGCCATATCGGCATCGAGGCCTTCGTTGGCCTCTTGTCGCCGCTGGCGAACAGGATCCGGCTCTGGTTCGTCGACGCCGTGACGTTCCTGTTCTGCGCGTTCTTCACCTGGAAGTCGTGGACGCTGGCGCATGAAGCCTATGTCGACGGCCAGGTCTCGAACTCGATGTGGTCGCCGCCGCTCGCCATTCCCTATTCCCTGATGGCGCTCGGCATGAGCCTGCTCTGCGTCCAGATCCTCGTGCAGCTGGCGCTGCCTTTCGCGGGAACCAGGCGTCCATGAGCGTCTTCGGTATCGGTATCGCTTATGGGGTCGCGACGCTGCTCGTGATGTTTTCGGGCATGCCGATCGCATTCGCGCTCGGTGCGGTCGCGGTCGTGTTCATGGGCATCTACATGCCCTCAGCGTCGCTCGATACGGTGACGCAGAACGTCTATGAGGAGATGGCGTCCATCACGCTGCTGTCGATCCCGCTATTCATCCTGAAGGGTGCCGCGATCGGCAAATCGCGCGCCGGTCAGGATCTCTATTCGGCGCTGCATGCCTGGCTGCACCGCGTGCCCGGCGGGCTTGGCGTCGCCAACGTCTTTGCCTGCGCACTGTTCGCGGCGATGGCGGGCTCGAGCCCAGCGACTTGCTCGGCGATCGGCTCGGCCGGCATCCCCGAGATGCGCAAGCGCGGCTATTCCGGCGGCTTCGCCGCAGGCATCATCGCCGCCGGCGGCACGCTCGGCATTCTGCTGCCGCCCTCGATCACCATGATCCTGTTTGCGGTCGCCGCCGAGAAATCGCTGGGACGCTTGTTCCTCGCCGGCATCGGCCCGGGCCTGCTGCTGGTCTCGCTGTTCGGCGGCTATGCCGTGATCCGCTTTCGCCAGGAATATGCGGCGGCCGAAGCGGCCTACAAGAAAGGTAGCCCTGAATCGGCGATCCTGGCCCGCGACGAATATACGCTTGCCGAACGCTTCAGCGTGCTGCCGCGCGTGATCCCCTTCGTGCTGCTGCTCACCGGCGTGATGGCGGCGCTCTATGGCGGCTATGCCACGCCCTCGGAGACCGCCGGCCTCGGCGGATTGCTGGCGCTGGGGCTGATCGCGGCGATCTACGGCGTGTGGCGGCCGGGCGACCTCGCGCCCATCATGAAATCGACGATCCGGGAATCGACCATGCTGATGATGATCATCGGCATGTCGCTGCTGTATTCCTACGTGATGAGCTATCTGCACATCTCCCAATCGGCGGCCGAATCCGTCGTCGCGATGCATCTGCCGCGCTGGGGGCTACTGTTTGCGATCCTCGTCATGGTCGTCGTGCTCGGCTTCTTCCTGCCGCCGGTCTCGATCATTCTCATGACTGCGCCGATCATCCTGCCGCCGCTCCGCGCCGCCAATTTCGACATCATCTGGTTCGGCGTGGTGATGACCATCGTGATGGAGATGGGGCTGATCCATCCACCCGTCGGCCTCAACATCTTCGTCATCCGCAACGTCGCGCCCGACATTTCGCTCAGCGAAGTGATCTGGGGCACGCTGCCCTTCGTGCTCTTGATGATGGGCGCGGTGCTGCTGCTCTGCTTCGTGCCGGAGATCTCGACCTGGCTGCCCGACCTGGTGATGGGGCCGGATGGGAGCAGATGACGCTGCAAGGGTGGGCAAAGGCGCGTAGCGCCATGCCTGGCCCGCTTCGTCCTCGCGCTCAGCACAGTGCGCCGTCCAGACCTGCAAGAACCTCCCGGGCGCGCTTGATTGAGAAATCACGTGCCGCCCGATCGAAGGCGGCCGGGTTTCCCCGCATCATGTAACCGTGACGCACCCCGGGGAAGATGTGCACTTCGACGTTCGCCATGCGCGCCGCCACGTCACGATATGCCTCCAGCACCTCGACCGGCGCGCGATTGTCCTGGTCGCCCCAGATGAGACAGACTTGCTCGCGAACGCCGACGAGCTCGTGAAGATAATCCAGCATCTGGGATCCGTGGCAGCAGATGCCGGCGGCGTAGCCAAGTCGCTTCGGTCCGAGGATCGCGTACGGACCGCCGTAGCAAAACCCCATGACCGCTGCCTGTCCATTGAACTGCGGGAGTGTGCCGAGATGTCTCAGCGTGTCGGCCATGTCGGCCTCGCCGACCCTGATTTGCTCGAGACGCGGCTGCGAACGCTGGGCGGCACGCTGGTCGTCCCGTGAAAGCGGGCCGGCAATCGAACGCCAAAACAGATCGGGTACTGCGACTATAACTCCATATGTCGCAAGCTCCTCTGCGATCGCGCGCATGTCGGCATCCACACCATGAATGGCGGAAGCAAGCACGACCGCGGCAACCGGCTTTTCAGCCTCGGGCGTGACGAGATAGCAATCGAACTCACCGCCGCCTTTCGCGCGAATCCTTCTTGTCCTTCCAGGCATGACGGAGCCGTCCCTTCGTTTCGAGACGAAGCTGTGACCATCTCGGACTTCGCCGCGCTACTCCTGCTTGATTTTCGCGAGGCTTATCACTTTGGCCCACTTCTCGGTTTCACTGGCCATGAGCTTGCCGAAGTCGGCCGGCGAACCACCAAGTCCCGCGGCATCGAGACTAGCGAGGTGCGCTTTGAACCCGGAATCGGCCAGCGCAGCGTTGATCTCCATATTGAGCCTGTCGATAATTTCGACCGGCGTGCCCTTCGGCGCGCCGATGCCGAACACCGAGCTCGCCTCATAGCCGGGCACGAACTCGCCGATGGCCGGCAGATCCGGCAATGCTTCGGACCGTGCCGCTGTCGTTATCCCGAGCGCGCGCAGCTTGCCGCTGTTGATATAGCCGATCGACGGCGCCAGGTTCACGAACACCACCTGTACCTGCCCGCCGAGCAGATCGGTGATCGCGGGCGCCACGCCCCGATAAGGCACATGCTGAATATCCAGCCCGCCGGCCTCCAGCTTGAACAGTTCGGCGGCGATGTGGGTGATCCCACCTACTCCGCCCGAACCATAGGAGAGTTTTCCCGGGTTCGCCTTGGCGTAGGCGATGAACTCCGCAATGGTGTTGGCGGGAACCGATGGGTGGATCACCATCACCAGGGCGCCGCGCGACAGACCTCCAACCGGCGCAATATCCCGCAGGAAATTGAAATCGAGCTTTCGATAGAGCGTGGCATTGATCGCATTCGGCGAACCGACCAACAGGAGAGCGTAACCGTCCGGAGGCGCGCGCACGACTGCATCGGTGGCGATATTGCTCCCGGCGCCGGGGCGGTTCTCGATAACAAACGGCTGGCCGAGCCGCTCCGAACACCATTGCCCGATCAGGCGCGCGAGGATGTCATTTGGCCCGCCCGCGGCAAAACCAACCATGATGCGGACCGGCCGCGACGGGAAAGTCTCCGCCCAAGCCAAGCGGGAAAGCAGAGGGGGCGCAGCCACGGCCGCCGCAAGACGCAGAAATCGACGTCGGGAGGGAGGCATAAGCTTTGCTCCGTCGAACCCGCACTCGCGCCGGCTCTCCTCAGCGGCGGAGGATAGTTGATGCCGTCATAAGCACATAAGGCTATTATCTGATGGGATCATATCAGAACGGAAATGGGTGCCCTCATGCAGATGAGCGATCGCATCGGGAAACGAATGAAGCTGCAGGACCTGCATGTGCTCATGGCAGTGGTGCAGGCCGGTAGCATGGGCAAGGCGGCGCTCATGCTCAATACCACCCAGCCCAATATTTCGAGATCGATCGGGGAGCTCGAGCGTGCGTTTGGCGTCCGCTTGCTCGATCGCCACCAACGGGGAATCGAACCGACCGAGTGCGGGCGGGCCCTGCTCGATTGCGGAGCCGCCGTCTTCGACGAGCTCCGCCAGGGCGTGAAGAGCATCGAATTTCTGGCCGACCCCACGGCTGGAGAAGTACGGATTGGAAGCACGGCCTTTCTGGCGGCGAGCTTCGTTTGCGCTCTCATAGATCGGCTCTCCCGGCGTCATCCGCGGATCAAATTCCAGCTCGTGACCGGCTATATAGAGGCCCTGCACCGCGACCTGAGCGAGCGCAAGGTCGATCTGCTGATCGTGCGCAGCACCGGCGAGCTTGCCGACGATCGGCTGCGTTTCGAATTTCTTTTCGAAGACCGCTACGTCGTGGTCGCAGGTGCGAAGAATCGATGGGTCCGGCGCCGCAAGATCCAAATTCCCGAGTTGGCCGACGAATCCTGGGTGCTGCCACCGCGCGAGAGCGTCATTGGATCAATCGTATGGGAAGCGTTTCGAGCCGCCGGGCTTGATTACCCCCACGCGACAGTCGTGACCGATTCCCCGCACATGCGAGTCAGCCTGTTGACGACAGGCCGCTTCATCACGATCTTCCCCGCCTCGGCGCTGAGATTTCTTGCCAGGAAGTCCGCCCTCAGGGTCCTGCCCGTCGATCTACCCAAAGCCCGCCGGCCAAACGGGATCGTCACGCTCAAGGATCGCGCCCTCAGCCCTGTTGCCCAACTGACCATCGACAGTGCTCGTGGGCTTGCAAAACCGATGGCGAAGCCAAAATCACCTGGGCATGTCCGCAACTGACGCATCGTATCATCTGCTGAGCGCGCAAAAGCGCTTGCCATCGAAGCGAAACGTACCTGATCGAACTCACGAACTCGGCCCCTGGGAATCCGACTGCTTCTTCTTCCGCGCCACGCCTTCGAGGTGAACGCGGCGCACCTCGTCCCGGCGTGCCCGCTCCTTACGCCGGCAGGAATGGCACATCGTCGCCGTCGTGAACAGGCTGCCTTTGGCGGTCTCGTACCACCATTTCTGCTGCTCGGCCGTCCACGTCTCGGCTTTTCGGCACGCCTTGCAAGTGAAATCGACCGGTACATACCAGCCGCGCTCGACAAATGCAGGAACGCTATAGCTGTTGCCCGCCGAGCCGAGCTTGGTCGTATCCACGGGCACTTCGCCGCGCGAACCGACGCTTCGCAAGAATTCTAACCGCGCTTTTCTCGCGGCCTGCGCAGCCAGGATCGTTTCTTTTTCCCGCTTTGCGGCCTTGCGCGCGGCGATCTCGGATCGCTTCTGCTTGTTGCTCTTCATCCTGAGCAATCCAGCCCATTAGGTGGTTAAGGTAGCGAAGCCTACCTGCTTACTCCTAAGTCGCGCGGCGCTTCTTCGCGTTCAACGCAGAGGCCACACGGCTCACGGGCGGCTTGCCCAGTACGCAACTCATTTCATTTGTCGCCGCCAGCAGCTTCTCCATATCGACACCGGTCCTGATGCCCATGCCTTCGAGCATGTAGACGACATCCTCGGTCGCCACATTGCCCGTGGCGCCCGGCGCATAGGGACAACCGCCGAGCCCTCCAGCGGCCGCGTCGATCACGCGGACGCCCTCCTCTAGGCCGGCATACAGATTGGCCAGCGCCTGCCCATAGGTGTCGTGGAAATGCATCGCGAGCTTTGCAGGCGAGATGTTGCCAGCTACCGCGCGCAACATGCCCTTCGCCTTGGCCGGCGTGCCGACGCCGATGGTGTCACCGAGCGAGATTTCGTAGCAGCCGAGCTCCCACAGCGTATCGGCCAGATCGGCGACCGCCTTCGGCTTGATCTCGCCGTCGAACGGACAGCCGAGCACGCAGGAAATATAGCCGCGCACCTTCACGCCGTCGGCCTTGGCGCGCGCCAGCACCGGCTTGAACCGCTCGATGGACTCCGCGACCGTACAATTGATGTTGGCGCGCGAAAAGCCTTCCGAGGCCGCCGCGAACACGGAGACCACCTTGGCGCCGGCGGCTCGGGCCGCGTCATAGCCCTTCTCGTTCGGCACCAGCACGTGGAACTCGGCGCCCTTGACGTGACTGACGCCGCGCAGCACGGCATCGGAGCTCGCCATTTGCGGGATCGCCTTGGGCGAGACGAACGCACCGACCTCGACGGTATCGAGGCCGGCGGCGACCAGTGCCTCGATGAAGGCGATGCGGGCCTCCACACTGACAGGCATCTTCTCGTTCTGCAGACCGTCGCGCGGCCCCATTTCAACGATGCGGACGGGATCGCTCATGTCACTCTCCCGACGGCTCGACCACGGCGAGCTCGATGCCTTCCTGCACGATGTCGCCGACCTTGCACTTGATCGACTTCAGCACGCCGGCATAGGGCGCCCGCAGCGTCTGCTCCATCTTCATCACTTCCAGCGTGAGGATCGGCGCGCCCTTGTCGAGCTTGGCGCCCTCCTCGGCCAGCACAGCGACGACTGTGCCCGGCAAGGGGGCCGCGATCTTGTCGGCGCCCGTCTGCTCCTCGGTCTCACCGCCAAATGGATCGACCCAGTGCAGGTCGAAGCGGCCATTGCGCGTGCGCAGATATAGTTCGTGGCCATCGATCACGGCGGCGACGAATGACTTGACGCCATCCAGAGTCAGATCGAAGCCGCCCTCCTTCGGCGCAATCGTGAACGCCAGCTCGCGCTCGCCGATCACGAGCGTCGACGGCCCGCTGCCGTAGTTGAGCGTGATCTTCTGCTCCGGCCCATGACCAGCACCATGACCAACACCATGGCCGACGCGGAAGGCAAAGCTGCGCTGGCGGCGGCCGACCGGCTGCCAGCCAAAGGTGTGCCACGGCGAATTCAACGGCGAATTCGTGTCGCCTTGCGCGGCTCGCCGTTCGTCGTTGACGATCGCGGCCACTGCAGCGGAGAACTCCAGCTCGCCGGGGGCCGCCGCCGTCGAGGTCAACGCCGCCAACTCACGCTCGATGAAGCCGGTGTCGATCGCATTCGCCCGCACCTTGGGATGCGTGATCAGCGCCGACAGGAACGGGATATTGGTGACGATCCCGCGGACGTCGGAGTCCTCCAGCCCGCGGTTGAGCCGGTCGATCGCGACTTCCCGCGTCGGCGCCCACGCGATCATCTTGGCCAGCATGGCGTCGTAGTACGGCGAGACGGTATCCCCCTCGCTGTAGCCGGCATCGATGCGCAAGCCCCCGGTCTCCTCCGCCGGCAACCGCCAGGTCGAGATCCTGCCGACCGACGGCATGAAGTTCTTGGTCGGGTTTTCGGCGTACACACGCGCCTCCACCGCATGGCCGTGGAGCTTGATCTCGTCCTGCTTCAGCGGCAGCGCTTCGCCGAACGCGACGCGCAGCTGCCATTCGACGAGGTCGACCCCGGTGATCAGCTCGGTCACGGGGTGCTCGACCTGGAGACGCGTGTTCATCTCGATGAAGAATACGTCCTTGCCGTCGGAGACGAACTCGATCGTGCCTGCGCCGACATAGTTCACCGCGCCTGCCGCCTTTCGCGCCGCGGCGCAGACCGTCTCGCGCTGGGCGGCATTGAGCGACGGTGACGGCGCCTCCTCGATCACCTTCTGGTGGCGGCGCTGCAACGTGCATTCGCGCTCGAACAGCGACAGCAGATTGCCATGGCTGTCGCCGATGATCTGCACTTCGATGTGGCGGGGATTGTCGACATATTTTTCGATCAGCATGCGGTCGTCGCCGAACGCAGCCTTGGCCTCGCGCTTGGCGCTGACGATCGCGGGCGCGAGCTCAGCCGCCGAGCGCACGATGCGCATGCCGCGGCCACCACCGCCGGCGGACGCCTTCACCAGGATCGGAAAGCCGATTTTGTCGGCGGCTTTCGCCAGCGTCGCATCGTCCTGGGCCTCGCCATGATAGCCGGGCACCAGCGGCACGCCGGCCTTCTCCATCAGCGCTTTCGAGCCGGACTTCGAGCCCATAGCCGTCATCATCTCGGCGGTCGGGCCGACGAAGACGAGGCCCGCGTCGAGACAGGCTTGCGCGAACTCGGCATTTTCCGACAGGAAGCCGTAGCCGGGATGCACGGCCTCGGCGCCGGTCTTGCGGGCGGCCTCGATCAGCCGCTCGACATTGAGATAGCTGTCGCGGGCCCGCGACGGCCCGAGCAGCACGGCCTCATCCGCAAGTGCGACATGCATCGCGTCGCGATCTGCCTCGGAATAGACGGCGACCGTGCGCAGGCCCATTGCGCGCGCGGTGCGGATGACGCGGCAGGCAATCTCGCCCCGGTTGGCGATCAGGAGCGTGCGAAAACGACGGTAGAGCTTTGAACGGTCCATCGCATCACATCCTGAACAGGCCGAATTTCGTCGGTTCGATCGGCGCATTCGACGCCGCCGAGAGGCCGAGGCCGAGCACGAGCCGCGTGTCGGCCGGGTCGATCACGCCGTCGTCCCAGAGGCGTGCGGTCGCGTAATAGGGATGCCCCTGGCTCTCATATTGCGCGCGGATGGGCTCGCGGAATTTATCTTCGGCCTCCTTCGACCAACTATCGCCCTTGGCCTCGATATTGTCGCGTCGGACCTGGCTCAGCACCATCGAGGCCTGCTCGCCGCCCATCACCGAGATGCGCGCGTTCGGCCACATCCAGAGGAAGCGCGGTGAATAGGCGCGCCCGCACATGCCGTAATTGCCGGCGCCGTAAGAACCGCCGATCACGACTGTGAATTTCGGCACCGAGGCGGTTGCGACCGCGGTCACCAGCTTGGCGCCGTCGCGCGCGATACCGCCGGCCTCGTATTTCTTGCCGACCATGAAGCCGGTGATGTTCTGCAAGAACACCAGGGGAATGCCACGCTGGCAGCACAGCTCGATGAAATGCGCGCCCTTCAGCGAGCTCTCACTGAATAGAATGCCGTTGTTGGCGATGATGCCGACCGGATAGCCCCAGATATGGGCGAAGCCGCACACGAGCGTCGTGCCATAGAGCTTCTTGAACTCGTCGAATTCGGAGCCATCGACGACGCGCGCGATGATGTCGCGCACATCGAAGGGCTTGCGGCCGTCAACCGGCACAACGCCGTAAATTTCCTCTGCCGCGAACAGCGGATCGCGTGGCGGATGCATGTTGAGGTTCGGCCGCGCGGAAGGCTTCAGCGTGCCGACGATGCGCCGCGCAATCCCGATCGCATGCGCATCATTCTGGGCGTAGTGATCGGTCACACCCGATTGCCGCGAGTGCACGTCGGCGCCGCCGAGCTCCTCGGCGCTCACGACCTCGCCGGTCGCGGCCTTCACCAGCGGCGGGCCGCCGAGAAAGATGGTGCCCTGATTGCGCACGATGATGCTCTCGTCCGACATGGCCGGCACATAGGCGCCGCCGGCGGTGCAGGAGCCCATCACGATCGCGATCTGCGGAATGCCTTGGGAGGACATCTGCGCCTGGTTGTAGAAGATGCGGCCGAAATGCCGCTCGTCCGGAAAGATCTCGTCCTGCAGCGGCAGGAAGGCGCCGCCGGAATCGACCATGTAGACGCAAGGCAGATTGTTCTGCCGCGCAATGTCCTGCGCACGTAGATGCTTCTTCACGGTCATCGGATAATAGGTGCCGCCCTTGATGGTGGCGTCGTTGGCGACGATCACACATTCGCGGCCCGAGATCCGCCCGACGCCCGTGACGATGCTCGCCGAATGCACGTCGCCGCCATAGAGCCCGTGGGCCGCGAGCGGCGACAGCTCCAGGAACGACGTCCCGGGATCGACCAGGAGGTCGACGCGTTCGCGCGCCAGCATCTTGCCGCGCGATGTATGGCGGTTGCGCGAGGCCTCGCCGCCGCCGCCGGCGACTTGGGCGAGCTTCTCGCGCAAATCGGCGACGAGCGCACGCATGGAATCGGAATTGCGCGCAAAATCTGATGACGATGGATCGATGCTGGAATGGAGCGGCATTGAGGTCCCGCGTTGCCTTGTGAGGTGGTTGCGTGGAAGGTTTAGGCCGTTTCCGCCATCAGCTCGCGACCGATCAGCATGCGGCGGACCTCGGACGTCCCCGCGCCGATCTCGTAGAGCTTGGCGTCGCGCCAGAGCCGGCCGACCGGAAACTCGGATGTATAGCCGACGCCGCCCAGCGCCTGGATCGCCTCGCCGGCCATCCATGTCGCCTTCTCCGCGGAATAGAGAATCGCGGCCGCCGCATCCTTGCGTAAGCTGCGGGCGTGATCGGCGTGGTCGCAGGCGCGGCCCACGGCATAGACATAGGCGCGCGTGGCCTGCCAGGTCGCATACATGTCGGCGAGCTTGCCCTGCATCAGCTGGAAGTCGCCGATCGGCTGGCCGAACTGCTTGCGCTCGTGCATGTAGGGCACCACGGCGTCCATGCAGGCCGCCATGATGCCGAGCGGGCCGCCCGACAGCACCGCGCGCTCATAGTCGAGGCCGGACATCAGCACCTTGACGCCCTCGCCCACCTTGCCCATCACGTTCTCCTCCGGCACCTCGCAGTCGTCGAAGAACAGCGGATAGGTATTGGAGCCGCGCATGCCGAGCTTGTCGAGATGCTGGCCGTGGGTGAAACCCTTGAAACCTTTTTCGACCAGGAACGCGGTCATGCCGCGTGGGCCGGCTTCGGGATCGGTCTTGGCGTAGACCACCAGCACGTCGGCGTCGCCGCCATTGGTGATCCACATCTTGGAGCCGTTCAGCACGTAGCGGTCGCCGCGCTTGTCGGCGCGCAGCTTCATCGAGACGACGTCGGAGCCGGCGCCGGGCTCCGACATTGCGAGCGCACCGACATACTCGCCGGAGATCAGCTTGGGCAGATAGCGCTGGCGCTGCGCGTCATTGCCGTTGCGTCGGATCTGGTTGACGCAGAGGTTGGAATGGGCGCCGTAGGACAGCCCGATCGCAGCCGAGCCGCGCGAGATCTCCTCCATGGCGACGACATGGGCCAGATAGCCCATGTTGGAGCCGCCATATTGCTCCGGCGCGGTCATGCCGAGCAGGCCGAGGTCGCCAAAGCGCTTCCATAAGTCGGCCGGGAACAGATTGGCCTTCTCGACCTCAGCTGCACGCGGGGCCACCTCTGCTTCCACAAAGGCGCGCACGGTGTCGCGCAGCATGCCGATGTCTTCGCCCAGATCGAAGTCGATGCTCGGGATGTTCACGGCGATTCCTTCCAATTTCTTGCAAAGCTCTTTGTCTGCCCGAACCTACCCCCGGCCGGGCGCCGCGGCGGTCGAAAAGGTTGCATTTTCCGCCAAGTTTGGCGAGGATTTTCCAAAGGACTTTTCGATGCCCCCTCAAGCCGCGACCGCCCCGCCTCGCCGCGCCATGACGCCCGCCGCCTTTGTGCGCGGCGTGGTCGCGGCCTACGCCCGCTATGGACGGGATCCGGCCGAGGCGCTGAGCAAGGGGCAGGTTCTCCTGGACCTCGTCGAATCCAGGGATGGGCGCGTGACGGCCGCCCAGTTCGAGGCGCTGGCTGGCCATGCCATGCGCGAGCTCGACGACGAGGCGCTCGGCTGGTTCTCGCGCCGGCTTCCTTTCGGCACCTACGGCATGTTGTGCCGTGCCTCGATCACCGCGCCCACGCTCGAGGTCGCGCTGAAACGCTGGTGCCGGCATCATCGCCTGCTGACCGAGGACGTGCTGTTCGAGCTCTCGGTCACTGAGGAAACCGCGACCATCTCGATCCGCGAGCAGCACGAGCTTGGCGCATTGCGGGAGTTCTGCCTCGTCACCCTGCTCCGCTACGTGCTCGGCTTCTCCTGCTGGGCGATCGATTCCACCATCGCCCTGCGCGCGGCGGAATTTCCCTACGCCGAGCCCGGGCACGTCTCGGTCTATCCGACCATCTTCTGCAAGACCGTTCGCTTCGGCGCAGGCCGCGCCAGCATCGTCTTTGACAGGCATTATCTCTCGCTGCCGCTGACCCGCAGTGCGGCCGATCTCGACAGCATGCTCAAGGGCGCCCTGCGCCTGACCGTGCTGCCCTATCGGCCCTATCGCCGCGACCGGCTCCTGGTCGAGCGTGTCCGGCGCGTGCTGCGCGCGGCACGCGGGCGTATTCCGGGCGCCGATGATGTCGCAAGCGAGCTTGCGCTTTCCACCCGCACGATGCACCGCCGCCTGCGCGAGGAGGCAACCTCGCTGCGCGACCTCAAGGAGGAAGCAAAGCTCGAGCTCGCCAAGCAGGAGCTGATGCGCGGCCGGACCCCGATCAAGCGAATCGCGGAGATCGCGGGCTTCCGCAACGAGAAGAGTTTTTCCCGTGCCTTCCGCATCTGGACCGGCGCCAGCCCTCGCGAGTTTCGCGGCCGGTACCGCTGAAGGACTGTCGTCGCTGTCGTCATGGATTTGCGGCCAACGACGGACTACCTGCCGCGCGCGGCTCCTATCCAGCCGGCGCCACTGCCGCGATCTCCTGCACTGGCAGCGGCACGTCCTTCGCAACTCCCAGCACCGGAAAGCTGCGCACGTTCTTCACATTGGGCATGGCTGCGAAATGCAGAAGCTGCTGGCGCATGCTCTCGACGCTCGGCGCGACGCATCGGAGCAGATAGTCGGTGTCGCCTGAAATCCGCCAGCACTGCTGGATGCGCGGGATGACAGCGATCGAGCCCTCGAAGGCCTCCAGCACCGGCTGGGCCTGGCTGCCAAGCTGGATCGAGACGAACGACACCACCTCGTAGCCGAGCAGACGCTCGTCGATGACGGCGCGCACCGCGCGGATCACGCCGCGGCTGAACAGCGATTTGAGCCGCCGCAGGCAGTTCGGGGCGGACACGCCAACCCGCAGCGCCAGCTCGTTGTTGCGAACCCGCCCGTCCTGCTGCAGCTCCGAAAGTATCCTCAGATCGACGCCGTCGAGCTGGTCACGCCCGGCCATCCCCTACCCTCGTCATGGTCTCCCGTCACGCGGACCAGCGAAGCACGCGGCGGAAGGGGTGCCAAGGGCTCTCCGGAAGGATGCTCGAAGCGCAGCCCGTCAATGCGTCCAGGGTTCGCCGCGCCGGAACGAGAAATTGTCCGCATACGCGACCTGGCGGTGCAGCGATTCCTTCGGCTCGATCACCTGGTAGGCGATGCCCTTGCGCTCGCAATAGGCGACCGCCTCGTCCTTGGTGTGGAAGCGCAGCGTGATCTGCTGCTTCATGTCGCCCGACGAGGTCCAGCCCATCAGCGGTTCGACCGCACGCGGCTGCTCCGGCTCGTAATCGAGCTGCCATTCCTTGGTCTTGGACCGGCCGGATTGCATCGCGTTCTTGGCGGGCTTGAAAATGCGTGCGGTCATTGGCGGTCCGGCCTCTTCGTCTTTCGTTCGATTTTAATGCGTCACGGTAGCGATTGGTGGAAACCGCGGACATAGTATAGAGACACCTTACGGGAACCGGTCGGTGATTCCGGGCCCCAGGGTCGTCACCGACGGGTATAGTCATTATGCTGCACTGTGACAATTGCGTACCCGCCTTCCGCCCGGGAATCCCGCCCGGCGGCCCAGCCTCGCCCATTCCAGCGCATCTGTCCCCTTCGAGAGCTTCCGTCGCATGGCTTTCCTGAACATCAACGCCACGCTGCCCGAAAAAGGCCGTGACCTCAGGCTCGACCTGTTTCGCGGCGTCGCCAACTGGGCGATCTTCCTCGACCACATCCCGGACAACGTCGTGAACTGGATCACGACCCGCAACTACGGGTTTTCCGACGCCGCCGACCTGTTCGTCTTCATCTCCGGCTACACCGCCTCCTTCGTCTATGCGCGGATGATGCTGGAGCGCGGCTTCATCGTCGGCGCCACGCGCCTGACCAAGCGGGTCTGGCAGCTCTACGTCGCCCACATCATCCTGTTCGTGATCTACATCGCCTCGATCAGCTATCTCGCGCTGCGTTTCGGCGATTCCGAGATGATCAACGAGTTCAATGTCGCCGGCCTCGTCGACAACGCCACCGAGACGCTGCGCCAGGGGCTGTTCCTGCGCTTCAAGCCGCTCAATCTCGACGTGCTGCCGCTCTACATCGTGCTGATGGGCCTGTTTCCGCCGGTGCTGTGGTTCATGCTGCGCAAACCCGATTTGACGATGGTACTCTCCATCATCCTGTGGCTGACCGCGCGTCACTTGGGCCTGAACCTGAACGCCTATCCCGCCGGTCAGTGGTACTTCAATCCTTATTGCTGGCAGGTGCTGTTCGTGTTCGGCGCCTGGTGCGCGATGGGCGGTGCGCGCCGCTCGATGACGCTGATCAACTCGCCGATCACGCTGTGGCTCTGCCTCGGCTATCTGCTGTTCGCGCTGGTCATGACCATGGCCGGCCGCTTCCCCGCCCTCGGCGGCATGTTCCCGGAATGGCTGTTCTCGGCCTTCAACCCGAACGACAAGACCAACCTTGCACCCTACCGCTTCATCCATTTCGTCGTGATCGTGATCATGGTGATACGTTTTGTGCCGAAGGACTGGCCGGGACTGGAGTGGAAGATCTTCGATCCCGTGATCGTCTGCGGCCAGCAATCGCTCGCCGTGTTCTGCGTCGGCGTGTTCCTGTCGTTCGTCGGCCATTTCGAGCTGTCGATGAGCTCGGGCTCGCTGTTCGCGCAGCTCTTCGTCTCTATCGCGGGCATCGCGATCATGACGACGGTCGCCTATTACATCTCCTGGTCAAAGCGGCAGGACAAGCCGCTGAAGCCGCCGCCGGCGAAGCCTGCGGCTAATCCGGCTGCGAAGGCCGCTTGAGACGCGCGCTTTTTCAAGCGCGCGTTCAGCTTTCCGTTGCCATGTCCGCCTTGTCGGGGACCGGATTGACCTGCGTCAACCGGCGACTGCACCGGCAGGCCTAATGTTGGTTGGATACGCGCCGCCGAATGCCGGCGGCCTCCCCCGGACAAGGCCCAGCACATGCCCTCTCATTTTCACGCCGTGGTCTGGATCGACCATTCGCAGGCTCGGATCTTCCATCTCGGTCTGAGCGGCTCGGACGAAGTCACGTTGCACCCGCACTTGGCGACGCGGCATCTTCATCACAAGGCTAACGAGATCGGCAGCGGCCATGCCGCCCCCGACAAGACGTTCTATGCCGAGGTCACCGCGGCCCTCGCCGATGCGGGCGAAATCCTCATCATCGGTCCGGCGGGCGCGAAGACAGAGCTCGCCAGCCACATTCGTGCCCATGCGCCCGATGTCGCCAAGCGGATTGCCGCGGTGGAAGCAGCCGATCATCCCTCGGACAACGAGATCGTCGCTTACGCAAAGCGTCATTTCAAATTGCCGCTGCCGCGCATTCAGGCACCGGGAGCGGCCCCGGGCGAGCGGCAAGCGGGCTGAGGGCGCGCCTCCGCCTCAGGCCGCCGCCTCGCCGTCATATTCGGTGAACTTCTTGTAGATCCAGTCACGGCCGTCGTGACGGCGCCAGACCTTGCCGTAGACGAGCTGCCCGTTGATCGAGCGGCGCGGCACGATGACGGTCCAGAGGTGCCAGATCTCAGCCCAGTTCGACGGTTGGCGGAGAGTTTTCGAGGTGGGATCGAAAGCCATGACGAACAACTCGCGCGAAACGAAACGCCGCGACGAATGTGATCTTGTGTGAGCCGCTGATAGGGGCGTCGTCGCGTGCCGGGACCGCTTTGATACCAGTCGTCAAAACGGCCGCAACGACAGCTCGTGCTTAACCTAACCGATCAACCTTACCCGCCGGCAGGCAACCGCCTTGCCGGTTGAATCGCCTGGCCATCTTTCCTAAGATATTTGCGCAATTTGAGAATGAGCATGCCGTTTGTGCGTGCCCCCGTGATTTTGAACTCAGACTGAATTTTGAGAAGCTGATTGCGCAGGTGGATGATCATGAATTTGCAATGTGCGCATTTGCGTCTGGCGACGTTCTCGCCACCCCCGACACCGGCCGCCAAGCCAACTCACGACAAGTCGACGAAGGCCGACAACGACAATGATCCGGTGTGGCCGTTGATCCCGTTTCCGGCGGGCTGGCACGCCTCGAATTGAGCCACCAAAAGCGCAACGCCGCGCAAGCGGAGTATCTTCGCTTGGCGGCGTCCGTTAGGCATTGGGCGCTGAAATCCCCAACATCCGTATGTCGATGACGACGGCCAAAGGTTCGATAAAGCTTTGGTCATTTTGCGCCCGTTAACCCGCTCGATTTCTTGCGGAAATCGCACGAGTGGAGAAACAAACGCTGAGGTGGCGACGCCGCTTGTGACCGCGCCTCCGGACCATACCTTGCCGTTGCCAGGCGCCCGATCGTCGCCCGTTCAAACTCCGCTCGCAGCCGTCGAGGCACCGCTGGTGCTGAGCGCGCCTTGCGCATTATAGGTCTGTCCCGCCTGGCTGCCCTGACTGGCCTGGGAGCTGGCGGCGGAGGTCTCCACCTCGGTCGTCCCGTCGGAGTAGGTGATCGTCGTTGTCGTGATCCCGTTGATGGTGGTGGAGACCTCGCTGACGATGGTCTTGGATGCGCTGCCGCCACCGCCCGATGCCGAGTTGCCGCTCGCCGATTGCAACGACGATGTCGCTGAGGTCGACGAGGTTGCTGAGGATGAGGCCGAGGACGATGTCGCAGCGCCCGACGGGGTGGCGGTTACCGCGGCGGCGGAAGATGCAATCGCACTGATCGACATGAAGACCTCGCCTGAAGGTTGCGGGCAAGGCGTCGTTGGCGCGCCCTGCTCGTCCCTTCAACGCCGGCTATGCGCGAAGCAGGCGCTGCGAGCGCGAAAAAAAGCTGCGACGCCCGCCGCATCTTCGCTTCCGGGCTAGCAACCAATCCCCCCGCCACGCGTTGCAGGTTTTTCCCACCCTGTCCGTTTGAGCATGCGAGCGGCGCTGTGTCAGTTCCCGCCGGCAACGAACGGACAGTCATCCCGTCTCACGTCCATGTGAGTTGGAGCGCGGCCGGTGAATTTTCGCGAGCGAGCGGAGACCAATGAGCAGCGGCCCGTAAGGCAAGGAGATGCTGTGAGCCAAGTTGATGCGACCGACAAACTGTCCGAGCTGGAAGAGCCCCGGACATCGCTGTTTGCAGTGGGCTGGCTCGCGATCGCGGCGATCTCGATGGTGGGCTGGATCTACGCACTCGGTTGGCTGGCCTGGCGTCTGGTCGATTGGCTGTGGTCTTGATGTAAGAGCGGACCTGCATTGGTCTGGCTTTCCGCAGACGAGAGCGTCGGTCTGGCGGCTGCATTCGGCAGGCCGCCAGCTTCGGTCACACGACAAGACGACGCAGTTGGTGAAGTGGCGAGGCTCCCCATGGTCGTGCGGGCTCGGCCTCGGTCTACGAAATTGGGGCAACGGTTTCCCCAATCAGCGTGCACTCAATGGAGAAAGGGGTCGCGCTGACCGGAAAAACCTCAATGTAGGGGAATCTTGATTGACCGATCAGCCAATCGGTCTCAACCAGTATGGACGTATAAATGTCGCCATTAGAAACCGGAGCGCTTGGCGGAGGAAGTTGTAATGGCAAAGCCCGCCCGAGCTGGCCTCCGCCGTTTGTTGCCGCGACCTGCAAGCGCGCTACGATCGGCGCGGTCTGTGTGATCACCGTGCAATGTATCTTCTTGATCCTCGTCAGATTGGTCGACGACAATTGCGAGAAATTGAGCCGGCAATAGCCACTCGCTCCACAGCTAGTATACGTGTACTCGTCATAGTAGGTGCCGTAGTTCGTTGATGCTGACTTGGCTTGATTTCCTGCAACAAGTGCCACGGCGACAATTGCGAACTTGGAAAAGCGAGCAAGATGCATGTTGGCCTCCTAATGTTGAATGAGCAATGCAGACGGTATGGGTGCAGGCGGACCGCGCCTGTGACGCGACCGAGCGAGGCTCGGGTAGGCGCCGCCTAAATCGCGACGTTCAGGCCACGGTGCGCCGGTACCGAGGGCAACACGAGGCCGGTAGGGTTGAAGAGCGTCACGATCGCAAGGCTGAAAACGCGAGTTGATGTGGTGATGCCGTTGGCCGGTTCTAAAGGTATGATCATCGAAAGTGCCCCCAAACAGGGGTCAAACTAACGCGCGCATGTCGCCGGCGGATGTCGTGGATTGTTTCGTTGCGGCTTCGTCGCGGCGATTGCAGCCGCTCCAAAAAAGCATGCGCGACGGCCCGGCCGCCAGTCCCGGCAGAGCCTGTCCGGCAAGGCACGTGAGCCGAAGATCGATGCTTCGCAGCGCCGCTCCCGCCCGCGGGCATATTGCGTTGAATCGGCGGGCGGCGGCGGCCGAGAATCTCAACCGCTTTTATGGAGCCGGCGAGCGACCGTTCAAGCCATGGCGGCTTCCATCGCGAGGCCGTTGCAACGTGCGCGGTGCCGAGACGCTGTTTTCCGGAACTGGCAGATAAGCAGCAAGTCGTTTCTGCATGTCCTCGATGGCCGCGAGGCGTCGCTTGATCTGATCAATCGATTTAAGGCGTTGCTCGCCGAGCGATAACGCGACTGACTTCCGCATCCCCATGCCCTCCACCTGGGAGAGTGCGCGGTTTCAGCGACGCCGTCTGTAACATAGGCCACAAACAGTTGAAATTCTTGGCCCGTAATACCGCCAGCCGTCCTTGTCGGCTTCGACGCAAACCCCTCAGGCATCCGCGGCGTGTCGCCGTCAGCTAATACGTAAGGGGCCGGACAGGGGGCGCCCGCTCACCTGACCGTCCCAATCCGAAAATCCGGGAAGAGTCGACTTTGAGGCCTGGCTTGTAAGCCTTTGAAGATATTGGTCGGGGCAGCTGGATTCGAACCAACGACCTGCAGTACCCAAAACTGCCGCGCTACCAGGCTGCGCTATACCCCGATATCCAACCGGCCCCGTCGATACACGCTTCCCCAAGCGCCAGCAAGTTTAGTAAGCGCCAGCAAGCTTAGTAAGGGCCAGCAAGCTCTCCCGGCGGCCAACGACGGCGGCCTTGGCCGCGCCCGTCAGGACCTACTTGCTGCCGAACAGGGGGTGACCGACGCGGTCGCCGGGACGGATGCCGTATTTCTGCGCTGTTCCCGCCACCACCTCCAGGACGGCCCGGGCAGGTCCCTTGGACGAGATGATCTTGGTCGAGAGCGGCTCGGTATTTTCGGCGATGCGCAGGATGCGGCCATCAGCACGAATGAAGATCATGTCGAGCGAGACATAGGTATTCTTCATCCACATCGACACTTCCTGCTCGGGATTGAAGTCGAACAGCATGCCTTTGCCGTCCGCCAACTCCTTGCGGTACATCAGCCCGGTCTGCTTCTCCTCCTCCGTGGTCGCCATCTCCACCGAGAACACCTGCACGCCGTTCTTGGTGACGATCTCAAGCGGCTGGAAGCTTGCGGCGCGAACAGGCGCGCCCGCAACGGCAAAGCCGACAACGACGAGAATTGCGGCAAGCCAGCCCTGGGCACGGGACCAGGCGGCCTTTCGATCAAAGTTCATGGGCAGGAAACTCGGCAGGACTCGCGGAATGGAAAACTCGGAACGGCAGGGACCGGGCCAACGGCTGCGGATCGCGACATCCTTACGCGGCCACCACCGCAAAAGCCAGAAGCGCGCGACCCTGGCCGCGCGCTTCTGCTCAGGAATACGGAAATTTGAAGCCGCTAGTGCGACTGCAGGCCCGGTGAACCGGTCTCCGGATGGATCTCGGCCGCCATCATGCCCTTGGAGCCCGGCCCGAAGCGGACCAGCACATATTGGCCTGGCCGCAGCTCGGTCATGCCGAAGCGACGCAGCGTCTCCATGTGCACGAAGATGTCGGGAGTACCTTCCCCGCAAGTCAGGAAGCCGAAGCCGCGCAGCCGGTTGAACCATTTGACCTGCGCCCGCTCGAGCCCGCTGGTCGCGGTCACCGTGACGTGGGTGCGCGGCGGCAGCATCTGCGCGGGATGGATCGCGGTCGACTCGTCCATCGAGACCACGCGGAAGGCTTGGTATCCCTTGGCGCGCTGGATGCACTCCACGACGATGCGGGCGCCCTCGTAGGCGGTCTGGAAGCCGTCGCGCCTAAGCACGGTAACGTGCAGGAGCACGTCGGGCCAGCCATTGTCAGGTACGATGAAGCCGTAGCCCTTTGAAGCGTCGAACCATTTGATGACGCCGTGGACCTCGACGAGGTTGGCACTCCCCTCACCTAACCCGGTGAAGGGACTGAGCGTATTGTCGCGACCGGCGCTGTGCTCGCCCGACGCGGGAACTCCCAGCTTCTTGGACTCAAATCCGTCCGACGACCCCATAACCCCGGACCCCACAACTTTCATGCAACCCGCCACATTGGCGGTGCTCGAATCACGCGTCTTAAGAGAATCTTCTCACTTCGACGCGACGCGAATCTTTCGACTCAAAAGATAACACTCCCGGTTGCGACGCATAGATAAAAAAGAGATTCGCCGGAACCTATGAACAGCTTGCACAGCCGCGAATCAAACTAACGCCTTAATTGCCGACAAAGGGTCCGAGCGTTTCGCCGATGTCATGGCGGATGACGAGATCGGCAATATCGTCCTGCTCGGTCGGCTCGCGATTGATGATCACCAAACGTGCACCGGCGTTCTTCGCCATCATCGGAAAGCCTGCCGCCGGCCACACCACGAGCGAGGAACCGATCGCGATGAAGAGATCGCAGGCCTGCGACAGCTCGGTCGCCCGTTGCATTTCATCCTCGGGCATCGCCTGACCGAATGAGATCGTTGCGGTTTTTACCGGCTCGTCGCATGCGGTGCAGTCGGGCGCGGCGCCGTCCTGCTCGAACCGGCGCTTCACCCAGTCGAGTGGATAAGCCTGCCCGCATCCGATGCAGCGCGCGTAAGTGGTGTTGCCGTGAAGTTCAATCACGCGATCGGGGGCGAAGCCGGAGGCCTGGTGCAGATTGTCGATGTTCTGGGTGATGACCGCGGGAATCTTGCCGGCGCGATGGAGTGCGGCGAGTGCGCGATGACCGCGGCCAGGCTTCGCTGCGGCGAAGACCTCTTCCATCGCAAAACGCCGTCGCCAGGATTCATCGCGCGCTGACTGGCTTGCGACGAACTCCTCGAACTGGATCGGACGGTTGCGAGTCCAAATTCCACCCGGCGAGCGGAAGTCCGGGATGCCGCACTCGGTCGAGATGCCGGCGCCGGTGAACGGCACGATGATCTTGGCGCGCGCGATCATATCGCCGAGCCGTTCGACACCGCTCTGAAGGTCCGATGCAATCACTCGCCGCCTCCTGATTTGCTGCCGCGCTAGCTGCAAGATGTGCAAACGACAAGATTGTTGACGTTCTTATCCACCGCTGCGCAAGTCGTGCGCTGTCATGGGGCGGCAATTTTTTCCGATCATCGCTTATCACAATCCTGCAATGCCTCTTCCCCATTGACGCCCCAATCAGAAGCGCCAATGCATGTGTTGACGCGACTCAACGTGATTGCGGCGGCAGCGCTTGAGTTCACAAGTGCACACATACTCAGGTGTAGTGGGGATTTTGACATGACCGAAGACGAACAACGCAAGATTCGCGAACGCGAAGAGATTGCCGCCCGTGTCGCCGCCTTCCGTGCCACCCAGGAAAAGTTCAAGCGCGAGCGCG
The DNA here is from genome assembly GCF_053592855.1 of Bradyrhizobium sp. T-1. Taxonomy (NCBI): domain Bacteria; kingdom Pseudomonadati; phylum Pseudomonadota; class Alphaproteobacteria; order Hyphomicrobiales; family Nitrobacteraceae; genus Bradyrhizobium; species Bradyrhizobium sp. T-1. The sequence goes on from NZ_CM132115.1 coordinate 4,405,024, forward strand.
AGGAATATTTTGTGTCGACGCTCGAGAACGCGCGCAAGGCGGAGCGGCCCTCGCTCTGGCCGTAAGACATCGCGCAGGCGTTTATGCGCACGAAAAAAGCCCGGAGCACTGCTCCGGGCTTTTCGATTCATCAGCTGCTACCAGTGACGATAGTAGCGGTGGTGCCGATAGTACGGTCCACCATAATAGGCATACGGGCCAGGGCCATAATAGGCCGGGCCGTCGTAATAGCCGTAGCCCGGACCATAATAGCCGTAGCCATACGGATGGGATGCGGCGACTGCGCCCGCGGTGATTGCACCGGCGGCGAGCCCGAATGCCAGACCCGGACCGATGCCGCGCGCCTGAGCAGGTGCCGGCGCCGCAACAGCGGTCACGCCGACGGCGGCGACGGTGGCCAGAACTGCGAGTGTCTTCCTCATGATCTCCTCCTTCGCATCTCGCGGAGACAACGCGGACCGCACGTGATGGTTCGCGCCTCATGGAACCGAACTGCGCCAAAAAAATATCGCGCCGAAGGGAACAATATCCAGGCCGGGGAATTGGCCCTGCAAGTGCGGGAGCCTCCGCCATCCGGGTCGAGGCAACAGCACGAAGACCCCGTCAGCATCTCCGCGGTGCTGGCGGGGTTTTCAGTTTCAACGACAAAAATGGCAGCAGACATGGATCGCTGCCAATGGGGCGGAGGTCGAGGAGGAACAATGCCGATATCCGCTTTGCTGGCGCGCATCCGCAAGCTTGTTCCCAAAAACAACGCACAGCATTACGACGAGATCGTCCGCAATTTCGGCGTCGGCGCGCTCCGCCCGCCGTCAACGCCGATGAGTGATGGCGAGCTCGCCCGCGCCATAGCCGAGTTCCTCAAGGACTCGCCCTCGGCGGAATCGGTTGCAACGCTGGGCCGGCGGCTCGATCCCACCTCGCCGCTCTGAGCAGCGTTTCTTCAGCGAGCGCGGAACAAGGATTGCGCACACACGTTGAGGTGGTCTTCCGCACGAGGAGGCCTGCCATGCCCGCCTGGCTCGAAGTTTTGCTCAATTTGTCCGGCTATGCCGGCTTCGTGGCGCTTGCGACAAGCGGTGTCGCATGCCCTCGGGATTCCACCGACGACGAGGTCTATGGCGGCAAACGCTAGTCTAGTTCGCGTGCGGCGGCTGGCCTGCGGTGCGGACCAGCCGGTCCGCCTTGACCGCGACCCGGGTGTCCTCGAGCTGCGGCCGCAGCGAAAAGCTGATCACCACGAAGGCGAGACAGAACAGCGTCCCGACGAGAGCGACGCGGCGATAGGTCTGGCGGTCGCCCTGATAAAATGACGGTGCTAAAAACGGGGTCATAATGGTGCTTGGCAAAAAACGGTTTTCTTGTTGTCGTTGCCAGACACCTATCCCAACGCGCCGCAAGCGCAACGCGATTGGGCTTTTAACCTAACCGAATAGGGTTATCGCGATCCCCGCAAGCTTTCGTTAGGGAGCATGATCCGAAAAAAGCGGGCCGCGGCTTTCCGAAACGATCATGCTCAAACGAGAGTTGCGCCGGTTGCCTCAGGCTTCAGCCAGCCACTTCAACGAAGCGCGAAAGCCGAGGCTGCGATGGCCCGCGACCAGCACGGTGCCGTACACCTCGGCCCCCTCCCCGCTGAACGTGCCGGAGAAGCCGCTGGTCGCTTCGGTGCCGGCGAACAGCGGCCTCACAAGTGGATCGGCGAACGGCGAATGCTGGTTGGTGGCAAGCTCGCCCTTCCAGGTGCCATCGCCGACCGTGTAGGACCCGCGTGACCAGAAGTATGGTCCGCCGCCGAGCAGCACGCCATCGCGCAGGATCAACACGCCGCTGTCGCGGCCCTTCACGCCGTCGAGCATGTGGATGTGGATCGAGTAGAGGCCGTTCTTCATGGATGCGCCCGCCGTCACGCACGACGATAGCGCGCGGCGCTGGAAGCGTCGAGCCGATGACGCGCGGGCCTATCGCCGCCCCGCGACCATATTTGTTCAGGCTTCGCCGCCGTTTCGTTCTCAAGGAACGAATCGGAATCGACGAAATCGGCGCGGAGCAACTCCTAACAATTGGTTTGCAGCGCGCGCATGGACGTGTCCTCTCATGCGGCTGTCGATCGCGCTCGCGGCGGCACTTGCGGCACGGACAATCTTGCCCTTGCGCGGCCGATCAGCGCGACGCGTTTCCAAACGATCGATGACGCGGCGCGCCGTCATGCGTTCGCCGCCTCACGCCGAGAACGCTCAAGCCGCCGCACGCTTGGCGCTGCCCTTCTCCGAGAAGCATTCCAGTATCTGGATGCGGAGTTCTTCTGCGGCCGGGCCCTCCACCTTCCTGAGCTGGTTCCAGAGCCTGATCACTTCGCGCTGTTTCTCGACAGTCATGAGTCACCTCCCAAGCGGATGACTCACTAGAACAAAATGAGAACAAAAAGTCCAGCCCACGCACCCGGATTTTCCTGTTCATGTCGCGTTGAACCTTTTCGGCGCGCCGCAGACCTATGGAGGCTGGGGGATTTCAGCGCCCAGTCATATGCCAGCGCCGCGATGGACGAACATACTCCGTCACCGCGGCGCTGTTGCTTTTTGGATTTTCAACCTTAAGTTAGACGCACCGCTGGCGGCCAGGCGCTGAAATCCCATCGCCGCCAGCAAGAGAACCCCGTGCGCAAGCGCGGGGTTTTTCTTTTGAGAAACGGACGATGATTTGCGCTCTGCGCGTGAACTTTTTCAGCGCTGGCTTGTCTTAATAGATGAAGCTTCCCCCAGGCTTCACCCCCATCAGAAAACCCCGCTTCCCCCAGGCGGGGTTTTCCCCTTTTTTGCCGACCGTGTCGCTGGCCTGCGCGGCCTCAGGACCGCGCGACGGCTGGATCAGACGGCGTCCTTGGCCACCTTCAGCGGCGAGGCCTTGACCGACTTGCTCGCCGGCTTCGCGGCAAACTGCATCGGCTCCTTAGTGAAGGGATTGACGCCCATGCGGGCCTCGGTCGCCGGCTTGTTGACGACCGACATCTTCACGAAACCGGGAATAACGAATTCACCGGACTCGTTGAGCTCCTTGTAACCGACCGTCGCCATGTACTCGATGACCGACTTCACGTCGTTCTTCGCAAGCTGCGTGCCTTCCGCAATTGCATCGATCAATTGGGTCTTGGTCATCTTCGCCATGTCTGGATTTCCTCTGAATTGGATGCGCGCGAGCCGCGACGGTGCTTTGTCCGGGAAGCGGTAAAACTGCGCGGGGCCCGCGTCTGTTCAGGCCTTTCGGCCACGAAGCAGCCGGGCTTAGAACCCATTGAGGCTGAAAACGCAAGCAGCAGTTCGGCGGAAGTTCCGCCATGTAACCCGCCCGGATAACGTCGTCTGCGGCGGCGACAAATCGAATTCCACAATGTCCCTAGAGAGTTCGGCCGACTTGCGGACTCATCCACATTTGCATGCGACTACGTCTCCTGAGCCACACTGCTCAGATATTTCGCCGGCGGCTTTCCCAGCGCCTTCTTGAACATGGTGATGAAGGCCGTGACCGATTCATAGCCGAGATCGGCGGAGACCTGCTGCACGCTCGCGCCCGCAGCGAGCTCGCGGATCGCGACGATCAGATGCAGTTGCTGGCGCCAGCGTCCGAAGGTCAGCCCCGTCTGTTTCGCCACGAGACGCGCAAGACTGCTCTCGCTGAGCGCGACGTGTGCCGCCCATTCCGCCAGCGTGCGGCGGTCCGCCGGATTGTCCGCCAGCGCCGCCGCAATGCGCTTCAACCGCGGCTCGCCCGACAGCGGCAGATGCAATTGCTGCATCGGCATGCGCGGCAGCTCGCCGAGCAGCACGCCGATCAGGCGCTCCCGCCTCGCCTCGTCATGCTGGGCGCCGTCGGACAGCTCGACGATCAACTCGCGCAGCAATGGCGAGATCGACATGGTGCAGCAGCGATCCGGCAAGTCGACCAGCTCCGCCTCGATGTAAACGAAGAACAGCCGCGCATTCGCGGTCGCGCGATTGCTGTGCGGCATGCCGGAGGGAATCCAGACCGCACAATGCGGCGGCACCATCCACAGACCATTGGGAACGCTGGTGGTGACGCCGCCTCCGAGCGACACCACGAGCTGGCCCTTGCGATGGCTGTGCTTGGGTACCTCGCCCTTGGTCCCGTCGGCATCGACGCGCACGGCAATGACCGGCGCGGAGCGGTCGTCCACGTCCAGGTCGAGCCAGGGATAACGAAGGGGGTAACGGCGTTTCTGCGAGATCATTGACGGTTTTTAGCGATCGCTTGGAATTATGCATGAATTCATCCACCGGGAAAGCCGCTAGATCTCGCCTCGCTCAACTCAGGAGGTGCGACCATGCATGGCTCGATCATTCCTCAAGCAGCCCGGCCAGGCCAAACCATTCGCACACAGGCGGGCCAGGTGCGCGGCGCGCCAAGCGACGCGAGCGGTGTGCTCGCATTCAAGGGCATCCCCTACGCTGCGCCCCCGGTCGGGCCCTTGCGCTGGCGTGCACCGCAGCCATCGATGCCGTGGATTGGCGTGCGCGATGCGCTTGGCTTTGGCGCCAGCTCTCTCTCGTCGCTCGCAGATGATCCGCGCCCGGGACCGCGCGATGAGGATTGCCTCACGCTCAATGTGTGGACCGCGGCGAACGATGCGGACGAGAAGCGGCCCGTGATGGTGTGGATTCACGGCGGCGGCTTTCAGTTCGGCTCCTCGGCCAATCCCGCCACCGACGGCCGCCTGCTCGCGGCGAAAGGTGTCGTCGTGGTCAGCTTCAATTATCGCCTCGGCATCTTCGGCTTCCTCGCCCATCCCGAGCTCGACGCGGAAGCGCCGTCGGGCAATTACGGCCTGCAGGATCAGCTCGCGGCGCTGCGCTGGGTCCAGGCCAATATCACCGCGTTCGGCGGCGACGCCGACAACGTCACCCTGTTCGGTGAATCCGCCGGCGCCATGGCCGTCGGCATTCTCATGGCCTCGCCGCTCGCGCGCGGGCTATTCCACAAGGCCATCTGCGAGAGTGGCGCGTTCTGGGACGGCCGGCACGGGCCGCTGCAAAGTCATGACGAAGCCCGCGCGCGCGGCCTCGCCTTCGCGCGCCGGCAAGGCGCATCGATCGCAACGTTGCGCGCGATTCCGGCCGAGCAATTGAATGCCGCCGCGCCATGGCGTTTCGAGCGCGACCATGTCACCCAGGCGTTCTCCCCGACCATCGATCGCCACGTCGTGCCTGACGTGCCCGCGCGCCGCTTCCTGCGCGGCGAGCAGATGCGCATCCCCCTCCTCGCCGGCTGGAACAGTGCGGAGCAATTCCCCTTCATGTCGCAATCGCTTCCTCATCACACGGCGCAAGCGTTCCGCGCTGCGGCCGAACGGATGTTCGGCACGGACCGGCTGGCGGATTTCCTGAAGAACTATCCCGCCGACACCGACGAACAGGCCCGGGCGTCCGCCGCTGCGCTGACCGGCGACATGGTGGTTGGCGAGCAATGCTGGCAGGTGCTGCGGCTGCATCGCAGCAGCACGCTCGCGCCCGTCTACGGCTACCATTTCAACTACACCTCGCCCTACACGCCGATCGCCTCGCACGTCACCGAGATCCCCTTCGTCTTCGGCACGCTGACGCCGCAGCGGATCGTCGGCTGCGCAACGCCGCCGGCGGAAGCAGACCGCGCTTTGTCCCGGACCATGATGGCCTATTGGGTGAACTTTGCGACGCGCGGCGATCCCAACGGACCCGGCCTGCCGCCCTGGCCATCCCATGACGAGAGCGACGTCGTGCAGATCCTCGGCAACACCATCCAAGCCCGCCCAAATCCGCACGCCGATCGCTTCGGCTTCCTCGGCAGCTTCAGAGAGCACGGTGTGCTTCCGAGACGCGGGCGCGAGGCGACGTAGCGGTAGCAACGCGAGAGCACGCCCCGCGTGGTTCCCACGACGGGTTTTCCACATGATGCGTCACCTCATCGTGAAACTTGCAACTTGATGGACGTTGTTCAGACTCTGGTAACCCAACGCCGCCACTCTCCAATCAGTCTCGTTGCGTTGGAGTACCCAAAAAGTGCTGGATTTTGACGAGCTGCGTGAACTCGCAGCCGATGTTCGTGTGTTTGTCGATGTCGCCGAAGACAAGGCCGAAGCGCTCAGGGCCGTGATCGGCGCCTATGACGTGGTGCTGGCGATCTTCCCGTCCGGAGACGGCATGGGTCTTCACGTCATCAAGGGCAAAGAGATTTTGGATGGAATCGCAAAATCACGCTCGCATGCGATCTACAGCCACACGGCGATCGCGGTTCCGGACCTCGAGCATGCCGAAGTGCTCAAGCATCTGACGGCCCCCGTCGAGCAACGGATCGCGGCGTAACTGCCGAGAGTGTTCTTGCCGCCCTCGCAAAGCCCGTCTGATCAGAACGATGTGCCCGGCTGTGCGGACGCCGCCTCGCCGGGCCACGCGATGGGCGTGCAGAACAGGCCGCGGCGTTCGATCTCGCGCTGAAGCTCTTCCGCGCGGGCCTTTGCCGGCTCACCGACGATGCGGACGCCGGAGGTTGCGTCTGCCAGCACTTCATCGCGGAGGCTCTCATACATCCGCATGACGAAGTAATCTGACAGATTATCAAACGGCATCGGCGCACCACTCGCATTCGGGTTGGAGTGGGCCGCCAGACTTTGGCGGATATCGCTGGCGGCCCGTGCCGAACAATTGAAATCGTGGTCTCGGCTTTTTGCGAAAATGGAAGACCAGCCCTGTCCGACGGGGGAACTCTGATCGAGACGGCCGGCCGCCTCAAGCAGAGGTTCGGATTAACCTGACTCATCAAGGTTAAGAGGGGGCGGAAGCTCTCCCTCGCCCGCCGCCCGTTCTGCCGCTTGATCCCGCAGGGACGGCGAACAGCGACCATCGATCCCCCTCGCGATCGTCCTGCCTCAATGTCCCCACACCGTGACCGCGAGGCCGATGGCGATGAAGCCGAGACCGATGATGGCCGTCGCGACCTCGGCGGCGTTGTCCACGCCGAACATTTTGACGATCACCGTCCCGACCGCGCTGAGGACGAGGTCGAAGATGAAGCCGAGCAAAGCGTCAAGCATCGCATCCTGCCTTGCAACCAGTTCAGGGCGAAGCGCCCTCGTTTCCAGGCATTCGTCGCGGCGAGTTCCGCGCCGGTTCACACCGCCGGGCCATCTGTGACGACCGTCACAGCGGCCAGAAATGGTGCGGGGTACTCCTGAGATCACAGGTGCAAGGGGAGCACGCTCCCCGTCGACGGCGGAATGGTCCGCCGCCCGATCTCAACAGGAGCAGACCATGCAGAACAGTGATCATGCGACCTCTGGAATGATCGAGCTGACCGATGCCGAGCTCGATTCGATCGTCGGCGGCAACTGGCTGGGCGACGCCTTCCGCGCCATCGGCAGCGCCATCGTGCATGCGGTGGAATGGGTCGGCGGCATCATCGCCGGCGGCCTGCAGGGGCCGGGCAATTTGCGCGGCCCGTTCGGTCCGGGTTCGGGACCGGGGCAGCCGCCCTTCTGATATCGTCCGTCCGGACGTCACCGCGAAACCTGGAGGCCGCCTCACCGGCGGCCTCTTTGATGTCTGATCCGCAATCGTGGTTTCCGTCTGATCGCGCGCACAGAGATCGCGCATCCTCGGCCGTGCCTTTGCCAAAGAGACTTCTTTGAACGCTCGTTCGCTCAACCTTCTCCTCGATGGTGAAAAGAAAAGGCCCCGGCTTTCGCCGACGCCCTTCCCGCGTCCGGTCTTTCCTTACCGCCCCATGCACCTGTCCCAAGCCCTGCGCTGAGCCTTGGTGGTTTGTCCGGCTTCCCACTGCGCCTGCGTGAACCCGACTTGCTGCCGGCACTCGCCTGCGGTCTTGCCGCTGGTGCCGTTGGGCTTCATGCCGCCAGCCGCACGGGCTGCTTCGCAATTGCCCGCATTGCGCAAGCTCTGGCACGTCGGATTGTTGTTGCAGACCATGCCACCACAGCCTGCGGCCATGGCTTCAGATGCAAAAACACAAATGGCGATGACAGCATAGAACGTGGACTTCATAACTCTCCCCCTGGTTGCAATGGGATACACTACCGTTTTGATGAAGTTCGACAAGACTGGTCAGTGTGAACACCGAGAACAAAGCTGCGAATACGGTGGGAGTGCATCCAGTGCAGCAGATTTCATTCCCCATCAATTGAGCATCACGGTCACCGCAATTCCCTGTACCTCTGCTAGTCTCGTGCTTTGGGGTGAGACTCGGACGACGATGAGGAGCTCCCGCGATGGGCCACGCAAGGTGCAACTGCGGTGCAGTCACGCTCTCGCTTCCGGACGAGCCGTCCAGGATCGTCGTTGCTTGTCACTGCATCGACTGTCAGCGCCGAACCGGCGCGCCGTTCGGTGTCGGCGCCTACTACCCCGAAGAAGCCGTCACCGTGTCAGGAATTACAAAGGAGTTCACGCATGCCGCCGCAAGCGGCGGGGACATGCATAACTATTTTTGTCCGCAGTGCGGATCGACAGTCTGTTGGAGAGTGACTGGCCTGCCTGCGATGATCGGCGTTGCAGTCGGCGCGATGGCAAATCCCAAATACCCTGCCCCGATCATATCGATTTTCGAGCAATCGAAACACGACTGGGTCAAAATCGAGGGTGCCGTGAAGCATTTCCGGGAAAACTACCATCCGGACAAGTCAGACTGAGAAAACATCGCTTTCGGCGACGCTAAGTGCGCTCACCGCCGGCATCGCGCATTCTGATGATCACGATGATGGCGATGAACCCGGCAACCACGATCGAGAGAATCCAGTTCTGCAGGATAAAGCCGATGACGCTGAGTAAGACGGCTCCTGCGTACCAGATCACCAGGAGCACGAAGGCCAGAACAGACTGAAAGAGGTCCATGCCATCTCTCCACGCGGTTGCGTCTCAAGACCCTATCGCTCACCGGTTTATGGTTTCTTTCCTCATGATCTCGGGATCTCCCATGCGGGCGGCGGCTCGATCCCGCCTTCATGAAGTACATCAAGCGACATCCCGGCCAGTCGGGGGCCAAGATCGGGAGATGGTGAACCAAGCTGACTGCCCCGGCCACTAAAGGGCATAGCTGGAAGGTATTTCGCCGTGAAATGGTTCAAACGATACGCAATTGGCTGCCTGATTTGGCTGGTTTTAGGTGGCATCAACGATGGCTATCGGCGGCCCGGCCAGGACATGCGTTGGGGGGCCATCGTCATCGTAGCGAGCGCCTGGCCGATCGTCACCGCCGTCATCGTGGGCAGCGCCGTTGGCGAGGTCGCGCACAATATGAGCCAGGGGTGATTGAGCAGGACTGGTCCAGGCCCGGAATTGCGGTCCAGCGCGATCACCTTGTTGCAGTCCAGTGCACCCACTTGTTGCCACTCGTCCTCCGCAGCATCAGGTTGAGCGGACTGTGACTGCAATCTCGCAATCCCCGCAATTTGGCTCGACCCGCGCCGCCCCGGAAACTCCGGCTTCACGAGGACGATCCGTGCGCGACGTCGTAGGTCGTCGCAACAATTTCAAGTTGACTCCCCTATGGAATATAGTTAATAGGAATCTTTTCATAGTTTCAAAGTCCATTGATCATGACATTTCGAATGAAAGCTTTTCGTACCGTCGCGGCAATCGCCTTGGGTTGCGTTGCTGCCACCAGCGCCGGCGCTGCCACGATATCGGAGACCTGGCTCGGCGCGAGCGACTTCAACAGCGCCGAATATGAATTCCTCCTCGGTCCAATCCAGGTCAGCAAGCTCGTCGGGGTTTCAGGACCTGGCACTTTTGACCCCTGCTGCTCCAGCGGCACCACCTCCTTCGAGATGGATCTGCGCGTGGATGGCCAGTGGACGAGCCGCGGAGAGATCCCTCCGAGTCCTTGCAGCAGTTCTTGAACTTATTGCTGTTCCTCCATCCCGTCGATTTTGGGACCAACAGGTCGGTCTCTGCCATTCGTTTGACGTCGGATCCCCCGGGCGCGCCACGCGTGGTCAGTGATGATCCCATCTGCCAAAAGCTAGCCTCCGGATGTGTGACGGCCGCTGATCCGAACTTCGACAATATCGGTTTCAGCAGAACGAACTCGTCCGCGGAAGTCTTCACGTTCGAAAGCATCGACGCTCCGACGCCCGCCTCTGCGGTGCCGGAGCCGCAAACCTGGGCCATGATGATACTTGGCTTTTTCAGTCTCGGCTTTGCGGCCTATCGGCGGAACGCGGCACTCCGCACGAGCTAGCCTACACAGCACCGGAAGGGCGTACGCATCGCGGACGCGCGAGTTTCGCCTCGGCCGCGTCGGCCTGCACGCAGGGCTATCGCGTTTGGTCAGACCCGTCATTCCGGGGCGCCCGAAGGGCGAACCAGGAATCTCGAGATTTTCAGGTGCGCAATTGCGCACCATAGTTCGATGCTTTGCATCGCCCCGGAATGACGGGAATCGGTGGGCGCAAGCCGGTATTGGGAAGAACGCTGCCTGACAGTGCGAGCGCCATATGCGATAGCCCTGGGCCCGCGCGCGGTGCGTTTTCTGCCCTTATTGGACCAGTGACTGCAAAATCTGCTGAAACATCTGGGCCGGGTCGCTCTGACCGGACGGTGCGTCTCTGCGGCACACGCCCTCAAGCGCCCCCTTGAGGCCGCCGCTCACGCGGTCGAGTTCGCCAATCTTCAGCTCACGCGTGTCATTCGGAATCGTGTGGGTCATTTGAATTCTCCCGCTGTTTTCTGTACGGATCATCGCTTCGTGATGTGTCTGTGCAAGAGAGCCGCGCGTTGGACCGTGACAAACCTCACATTGTGCCTTCACAACTTCCTCAGCAGGATCGCGCCAACCCCGCCGCCCGCCGCCATGACGACGAAGAGAGGGGCGCTGAGATACCCGCCCCGCACCGCCTGAAGGCCGGCGAGAACAAGCAAGATGATTGCGACATATCGCATGACAAACTCCGTTCATCGGAGAGTGTCGATATCGGCGCGCCCGTGCTGTGACCGGCATCACCGTTGTCCGAAAGCAACGCCCCGCCTTGTCACCGCCAATGCGAGTTGGGGTGAAGCTCATCATCAGCACCTCGTTAGTCGTGCGGCTTCCGCGTCCTGCGCCTTTAATAGCCGCAGGCCCTGCGCACGCGAGCCTGATAACGTTGTCGCGCGTTCGGATTCAGTTGCTCCACTTCCGCGCAATCGCTCTCGTAGATCGGATTCTCGCGAGTGCCATTGCCCCTATCTGCGGCGCTGGGTGGCAAACCGACACGTTTGTTGGGGCGCCCGTCGACACGCAGGTCCACGGGTCCGTTCGGCTGACGCGTATCGACTTGCGCCAGCGCAGGAGCAGCCCCTGCCAAAAGGCCAATCAAGCAAAGTGTGAAGCAGCGCATCTCGAACCTCCCGGAGGTTGTTCGTACCGATAGGGCAGCTCGGAGAATTCTGTTCCAATTTGTTTGCGAAATTGCGGCGACAATGCACCAAGCGCGTTCGCGATCATCCGCCTGATAATCCTTCGGTTCGGTGTGCGGTGGTCGTTCGCTATGATTGGGTGCCCTGTCACCGTGGCGCGCTGCCTCTGGACACCAGACCTCAGCAAAACCATCTTCTCCCTGAACTTCGTTAACGCTCAAGGGACACCAGAGTGCTACGCCACCTTCCCCGGCGCCCAAGGCAAGAAGTGCTGCAACGCATCTTTTGCAAGAAATGCCAGAGGAACGCTGCCGCCAGATCAACGGATGGCCGGCCTGACTGCGTGCATGTCTAAGGCGGCGAGGAAATAGACTAAGGACATACCGATTGCGAAGCCCCGCCTATTGCGGGGTTGGCTCTTGCGCTCAAGTGAGTTGCAGCGCCTTCCATCACGGTGACGGGTTCACTTAATTGTTGCCGACCATCATCATTGTTGCCGACCATCATCGTCGACCGCACCAACCGCCGGGTCGGTCGGAATTTAGTGCACTGTCACCGTAATTCCGAGTTCGATTTGCATATGATCCCGCATGGCCCAGCCGACGATCTTTCGGCTGAACAGATCCATAACGGCCGCCAGATACAGCCAGCCCTCCGCGGTCGGGATGTAGGTGATATCAGCGAGCCAGACCCGGTTCGGGGCATCCGCCGTGAAGTCGCGCGCGATCAGGTTCGGCGCGATCGGCAGGTCGTGACGGCTGTCAGTGGTGCGAACCCGACGGGGTCGCGCCATGATCGCTCGAATGCCATATCGACGCATTAGCCGTTCGATCCGGCCGCGGCTGGCACCGCGTCCCTGTGTCCGCAGAGCGGCATGAACGCGAGGACTGCCGTAGCGTCCGCTGCTGTCGCGATGGACCTGCTGGATCTCGGCCAGGAGCGCGGCATTGGATTTTGTCCGTTCGCCCACCGGGCGATCGCGCCAGGCATAATAGCCGGCCGGCGAGACCTCGAGCACGGCACACATCAGCCGTACCGGATAGCTGTCGCGGTGGTCTTCGATGAAACGGAAGCTCATGTTCGGGTTCCGGCGAAGATCGCGATCGACTTTTTTAAAATGTCGCGCTCCATGCGCAGCCGTTCGTTCTCCTGGCGCAGACGGGCGATCTCCGAAGCCTGGTCCGCCGACATCGGCGTCGCCTGCGTGGTGGGGCGCCACGCCGCCGATGCCGGCTGCTGCCGGAACTGGTCGACCCAGCGCCGCAGCACCGAGTCGCGCAGACCGAGCTCCTTGGCCACCGACGTGACCGAGCGACCGCTCGAGATCACCAGCTCGACCGCCTGGCGCTTGTACTCCTCGGTAAACGACCGACGTTGACGTTCCATTCGACACCTCCGGGCTCAATGAGCCTACTACAGGTGTCCACTCATTCGGAGGAGGTTCAAACCTTGGTGCTCGGATTATCGATCAAAAATGCAGCGATGATATCGCCAAGCATTCTATCGATGAATGAGGTGATGACGAGCGCCATGCCTCTATCCGTTTCATTGTTTAACTCTTCGAGCGCGGCAAGAAACCCTCTGTAATGCGGGTCCTTCTCCCAAATCTCGTCACGGGCTGTTGCGTAGGCTTCTGCCCAGTCCGGCGCTTTGTAGTCGCTCACAAACTAGCTCCGTCGATCAGGAACGCTATTCCTCCCTAATACCATCGATCGAGTGAGGCTTATTAAGGAAATCACTCATCCCACCAGTGCTTGATATCTGACGAGCCGGCCCATAAAACTCGTTCGCTATCACCAGCCCGCCAGTCCTGCGACTTCAGTCTGCGGTTCGCCGATAGCGAAATTGAGTGCACGTCACCTGTAATTCCAAAAAAACCACGCCGGGAATGATCCTTAGGGCACCCTGTTCCAAACCGTGCCGTTGTGCCAATCTATTCTCCTTAGATCCTCCGAAACGCTTGCTTGTAGATTCCAACACCCAACAAACGTTCTCCGCCCAGAAATCGTGCCGACGGACGATTCATTTCTCTCGTTAGTGCACCTGAGAACGCGGTCAGATTGCGAGATGTGCTCCTGACCGGTACATTTTCCTTCGCAGGTATAGAGACCACTTAAGTTGGGCACTTCGAATGAGCAGACGATCTGATCAACAGAGTAGCCGCACCTGTTGCCACTGCGCGATGAGATTCTCGTTGGTGTAAAGCTATCGCACATTGGCGCCATAAGGGCCTGAATGGACTTGCCGCAATCGAGCCAGACGGCACCTACAGGGCACTGATCCGAATACTCGCCTTGGCACACCTGAAGCGCCGTAGTGGTCATCGGACCTTTAGTCGTGGTCGTCGGACCTTTAGAAGCGTTCAGCTGTCCTTGCAGCGCCGCAATCTTTTCAACCAATTCGTCGGCGACCTTCACGGCTCCTGCGGCTCGGAAATTTTGTTCCGCCACGTTGTAGGCCCACTGCCCCGCCAAAAACACACCCCAGCTAAAGAGAAACAGTAGGAGAACAGTTGCGATCGAACTCCAATCCCAAGCGACGAGCCGCAACCGACGCCGCGCAGAGATCACCAGTTCTTCCAACAGGCCGGCTTGGCTTTGGGGAAAACCATTAAATCTCGGCCACGCCATTTCTCGGAAAGGCCCGTCCAGTCTCCCGTTCTTAATCAACGCGGCCTGGGCTGTATTAAAACCGTGGAGGATCAGAGCTGCCACTTCTTCGGCCGAGAACGCATCAAGATCAGTGCGCACTTTTGCAATTGCGCGCTGTTGCTCGACCGTCAATCGCTTTTCATTCTTGTTTGCCTTTGGGAGAGTGTCCTTGATACCCACTTTCACAAATTTGGATCTCTTGATGGGGTCATTCTCTAGCGCGTCGAGCTGGAGCGAGCTTACGCGCGTCATCAAGAGGTCGCTTGCGCGTACGTTGCGGCTCACTGGCCAAGCGTAGTCCTTATCGAACTCCGAATCGAAATCACCCTCAGCGTCGCTGATCAAAACGTATTCAGCATCCTTGCTAAGCTCGAACAGACGGTTGATACCAAGATTGTCGTAGACGCCACCGTCAGTTAGACGAAACACACCCTTGAATGCGTCCTTACTGCAGACAAGCGTTTCGCTCGATATCTCGATCGGAGGAAAGAGAGGCGGAAATGCCGAAGAAGCGGCGACAGCGTACCAAACAGGCGTTTGATCCAAGGGAACACGCTTAGGAACATAAACAATTTCGCCAGGCTTCGTTTCACTTTCTTCTCTTTCGTACCAATTGAACGAGTCATTGCTGAAAAAGCAGGCTGAGCCGGTCGTCAGGCTAGTGCAATTGATAAAGATTTCTCGTCCGCTCGCGCGGAGGTCTTGTAACTCGGCAGTTTGAAACAGGTGGGTTCTAAAGAGCCTCTGCAAAAGGTTGCCGACCGTCCAGCGATATTTCTTTGGTAGAAGAAAGCGCGGGATCACTGTGAGCCACGCGAAGATTGTGCGTCGAATGATTTTCCCGCGTATGTCCGCCTGGGTAAACTTGATGAGTTTGTCGGCGGCCCCATCGAAGTTAGTTTGATATTGGTCCCAGTTTAGAACGACGTGGGCCGCCAGAATGCTACCGCCTGAAACGGATCCAATGTAGCCAACCTGATCCAGCTTCTTCCGCTCGTGCAAGAGCACAAGCACACCAAGATGAAATAACGTCGCGCGAAATCCACCGCCAGACAACGCAAGGGCAATCTTCTTTCCACCATCGTCCATGCCAAAAAGACCTCAAAATAATGGGATCTAGTCAACCTTGAATTGCGAAGTTTTTCAAGCTCGTTCGCTCTGAGAAGGCCAAGTTGAGCTGCTGCCGGTTCGATGGACTGCAAATGAGACGCACGCTCCCCTCCCGCACTCTTTCTCCCCGCCCCCTGCCCCTCCTCCCACTTTCCTGCTATCTCTCTCCCGCCGTTCCGGCCCGAAACCAAAAACCCTCTGATCATCCAAGGGAGCAAGAAACATGCGTTATCTCCACACCATGCTGCGCGTGCGCAATCTCGATGTCGCGCTGAAGTTTTACCAGGATGCGCTGGGGCTGAAGGAGGTGCGGCGGATCGAGAACGACAAGGGGCGCTTCACGCTCGTGTTCCTGTGCTCGGCGGATGATCTCGAGGCGCTGAAGAAGCAGCCGCAATCGCGCGGCGCGCCGCTGGTCGAGCTCACCTACAATTGGGACGAGGAGAAATATGGCGAGGACCGCTTCTTCGGCCATCTCGCCTATGAGGTCGACGACATCTACGCCACCTGCGAGAAGCTGATGAAGGCCGGCGTCACCATCAACCGGCCGCCGCGCGACGGCAACATGGCCTTCGTGCGCTCGCCGGATCTGCACTCGATCGAGCTGTTGCAGAAGGGCGAGCCGAAGGCGCCGCAGGAACCGTGGACGTCGATGCCCAACACCGGCCACTGGTAAAGTCCGCACCACAGGAACCAGCCCCATCCGCCGGTGTTGTCCCTCCAACAAATGCAAATTGGAGGAGAACGCGATGGGACGCGGAATTTTGTTGTGGCTGCTGGGCGTGCCGATCCCGGTGATCATTCTGCTGTGGCTGTTCTTCGGCCACTGATCCTGATTCAACGACCAGTGCAACGGCTTACACCGAGCTGACACGTGCAATGAAAGCTTCGCCCCGGGCGGAGCTTTTTGCATGAGGGGCTCACGGCATTGCGCGTCGCTCCATGCCGTGAATTCCGCTATCAACCGCGGCAAGTCAAAACGGCCAAGTCAAAACGATCAAGTCAAAACGCCGCGGGAGACGCTTGATGCCTGACACGCAGCTGACGATCTGGGGACGCGCCAATTCGGTCAACGTGCAGAAGGTGCTGTGGTGCCTGGCCGAGCTCAACCTGCCCTGTCAGCGCATCGACGCCGGCATGCAATATGGCAAGACCCGCGAGGCCGACTATCTCGCGATGAACCCGAATGCGCGGATCCCGACGCTGGTCGAGGGCGATTTCGTGCTGTGGGAATCCAATTCGATCATGCGTTATCTCTGCCTCGCGCACGGGCGCGGCACGCCGATCTATCCGGAGACGCCGAAGCTGCGCGCCGGCATCGACCGCTGGCTCGACTGGACGCTGTCGACGGTGCAGCCGGTCGACCGCCCGGTGTTCTGGGGCATCGTGCGCACCGCGCCCGCCGAGCGCGACATGATCAAGGTTCAGCAGGATGCAGATGCCGCCTCCGAGGTCTGGACGATCGCCGACCGCCTGCTCGCGACGCGGCCTTTCATGGAAGGCGATGCGTTCACGCTCGCCGACATCGCCGTGGGTGCCTATGCGCGGCGCTGGCTCGGCGTCGAGGGGATCAGCCGGCCGGCGCAGCCGAACCTGACGCGGTGGCTCGCCGAGCTCGGCAAGCGGCCCGGATTTGCAGAGCACGTGGCGCCGCCGATGTCGTGAACCGCTGACCGAGTTTAAGCTCTGGCGAGAGCGCGGTGAATCGCGCCGGCCGCGCAAACAGCCCGCACTTGACGGCTACTGTGCATGGGGTTGTTTTCGCGGTTTTTGTTGTGGCGACGTCCGCCCTCAGCGCCCGGTCACGGCGTCGACCCTGACGGAGCCGCCGATCTTGACGCAGGTCTCCTCGACCATGGTGAAGCCGCGGCCGAAGGCGGCGCAGCCATTGGCCTTCGCCGCCCCCGCGGTGCCCTTCAGCGGCAGGGTCTTGCCGGACTGCGGCCCTCCGGCCGGCGGCAGGCGCAAGGGCTCGGCGGTGGCCGTGGAGGTCAGTGCAAAGGAGATCAGGACGAGGACTGTGGGGCGCATCCCGCCTTGTACCCGGGACCCGGGCCCGGCGCCATCCGGCGGCCGTCAGAGGAACTTGATGCCGGCCGACTTGCCGCGGCGCCAGACCACCTGGCAGCTCCGCCCGGTCCGCGCATCCCGTGCAAAGGCCATCCGGATCACGCCCGGGAGCTGGCTTGCGTCCTCGTCCATGGTGATCCTGGCGCCCGAGGCCGAGATGTCCTGGACGAGGCAATGCCGCGCCGCGAATCCGCCGTCGAGCGTGATCCAGGCATGCTGCGACAGCAATTTGCGGGCTGCGCGCTTCTTGGGCGGTGGCATCGGCTAAAGATCTCTCCCGCTCCAGCGCTAGCCCGGGAACCCTAAGAAACGGTTGAAATGACCGTCCGAACGGTCCCGGGGCAGGCTATCCACCGCCGCCAAAACAGCGTTCCGGAACGGCTTGCCCACGGGCCCAAAGGCCACTATACGTTCGCCCGCTGCAAGCCGCCGGGCACGACTCGGCCGGCCAGCGGGCCTGTCGCCAGATGCGATCAGGCCTTGCGTTTGCTCCCTTCGTCTATCGGTTAGGACGCCACCCTTTCACGGTGGAGAGAGCGGTTCGATTCCGCTAGGGAGCGCCACCGGGCAAATTGCCGAAAAATATCAAAGCAATTTCAACGTATTACGAGACAGCGAAAATCGCTGTTACACAGTTTGTTGCACACTTCCAGGCCGCACTTGTTCGACGTTCGTTCCCGCGCCAGATAGTCCCGCGATGCCCGACGATCTCACCATGCGCAAAACCGTCATCGGCGGCGAAACCGCGCCCGACGACTATGCCGTGATCTGGGACGGCTTGCCGATCGGCCGCATCTTCCGATCGGCGAGCGTCGGCGGCGCGGATGCATGGTCCTGGTCGGTCGCGCTGCCGAACGTGCCGCAGCCAAGCGCGCACCGCGGCCGCGCCACAAGCCTCGACCAGGCCAAGGCGCAATTCCGGATCGCATGGACGGACCTGCAAGGCCAGATCAGCTACGACCAGATCCGCCAGGCGCGCGCGCTCGATGCCGATCGCAGCCGGCCCTGGCATCGCCGCGGATGAGCTGGTCGCGCGCGTTCGACGAGCCGATCGCGCTGCCGGGCGGCCGCAGCCTGGTGACGCTGCGCGACGCCGGCGCCTATATCACCGCCCTGCCCGCCGCGACGCAGACGCGCCCGGAATGGCAGGCCGCGGCCGAGGCGCTGCTGCTGGTCGCCGAGCGCGGCGGCCCGACCATGCTCGCCCGCATCGGCATGATGCGCGCGCTCAACGCCGGCAAGCCGCCGCCGGAGGTCGAGCGGGGCAAGCGCGTCAAAACCTACCGGCTGATCAGTTGAAACAAAAACGCCGGCAGAGCCAGCGCGATCTAGGCATCAGCCGGCGGCGTCAGCGCGGCGCTTACCCCGCGGTCGTCGCCGACGGCATGGTTGCCAGTGTCACGATCGACCTTGAGTAGACCACCAGCCACTGGCAGCGAGTTGCGCCAACTTAGCGCGCGCTTCTCAATCAAGTGCCACGATAACAGGGAGACACTCAGCGTGAGCCCAAGGGCGGCGGCGCAAAGCCACCACCCCTTCAACCCCTGCTGCTCATACAGCCAGATCAGTATCGGGAAGTGGTAAACGTAGATGCCGAGGCTCAGATCTCCGATCCGTTGCTTATAGCCAGCGAACACTGGCCTTGCATAAAGGCCCAGCGTCAAAAGCGCGTAGGCCATCGGCGGCCCGATGCAGAGCGCATATAGCGCGCTTCCTGCGAACGGAGTGTTTCTCATCCACAGAACCGAGGCTAGACATGCTACGGCTGCAAGCGGGGACCATGGCACGCGATCTCTGACGAGGTAAAGGGTCGAGCCTGCGATGAATGACAGCAACACGCTTATGATTGGCGCTGTTGCGAACGGCAAATAGGTGCTGGCGACAGATATCGCGGCATAGAGGCCGAACAGCCACAGAATTGCGCGACGCGCCGACCGATACATGCCGAGAGCGAAGCAGCAAGCGAGCAGAGCGTAAGTGATTTCCTCCAGGCTGAGGCTCCACAACGGAGGATTGGCGAAGCGGCTGCAGAGACTCATACAGACCCAATCGGTCAGCGCGCGGAGGATACTTCCTCCGGTCATCGAGACCAGCAGAAGGGAGAGCAGAAAAGCCGGACCGATCCGCAACGCCCGCTTCCAGGCGAAGTGCAAATAGCCGTCCGACCGAAACATGCTGTCCGTGATCAGATAGCCGGAAATGGCAATGAAGGCCGGGACCCACGGCAATTGGGGATACTCGACGCCGATGAACTGCCCGGCGTGGAAGGAAAATACGCCAAGCGCGAGCAGCGTCCGGATGAAATCGAGATTGTTCCGCGGCGAGATGGTCATCGCGGACACTTAGGTCGGCACACGGTTCGGCCAGCCCGAATACCATGCCACAGGCTTGCCTTCGCGCGACAGCACGATCAGCGCCGCGATCGTAATGAAGACCATCCCCATGCCGATCGAGCCGGTGAGAAATGTCGTCGCCGCTGTCGAGACAAATACGAACAGGCTCGAAAGCGCCAGGGCCAGAGCCAGGGCCCTGTTGCAGGACGGAGTTCGAGCATAGAGCCAGCAAGTGAGGCCGAACAGAAGAAACCAGGTGGCCAACCCCAGCAGGCCTTGCTTGTAGAGAATTTCCAGATAGTTCAGCTCGATCCGACTGCGCTGATCGATCTTTGCACCGAAGCCGCGGCCAATGAGCAGCGTACGCAGGTCAAGATGATCGGCAACGAAGCGGATGTCGCCAGAACGATAAGAATCTGTCCGCCGCCCCAAGCTCTCCACAATGGAAGTGCCCTCAGTGTTGCCAGCGCTAGGCGCCGCGGCCGCGGCTGCCCCCTGTGCGACTTCGGGAGGCAGACTCTTGTCGGCATTATGCGCGAAGAGCGTGAACGCAACGAGGACCACCAACTGGCCGATCAGCCGGAACGCCCGGCGATCGTGCGTCATGATGACGCTGACGACCAGGCATAGCGCCAGCGCGAACGTGAGGCTCCGCGTCAGCGTGAAAGCCACCGCAGCGACAGCGACCGTGCCCGCAATCTTGGTTAGCTTGAAAGGATCGAGCGACAGCAGAATGGCCGCAATGCAAACGTAAAACATCCCCTTGTAGAAAAAACCTACGAAAGGCGCATGTTTGTCAACGGTGTGTCGGAAGATAAACTCGTCGCTCGCGCCCAAGGTGTCGTAGATCGCGCCATAGCTCACGAGACCAAGTTTGGCGCTGAGGAGCAACAGCAGATAGGACGATGCCAGCAGAACTCCCGACGCTACGACGATCGAGACTACTGTCGTCACCTCATGCCGCGACCGTATGGCAACAACGAAAAACAGCAGCATCGGGAAATACAGCAACGGCTTCAATTCAAGCATGATAGCCGCGACCGAGCTTGTATTGACCTCCATAGCCGGCCGCCCGGCGCTCAAGACGTACCCTGTATCAAAGTTACCGGCGAGATAGCCGTACAGGAACCCGAAGCTCGTCACACCGCAAAATATCGCCAGCAGCCACCAGATTGCGCGCGGCGGCCGACATTCTGGCCGCGCCACAACGCTAGCGACGGCCCAAATCATGCACAGTATGAACAGCAGGTCCCTCAGTCTGACGCTGCCGACTTGCGCAAGATAACCGTTTCCGCCCAGCGCCAAATCAGTCACGACAAAGATCAGCAACACCGTGCCGATGGTCGGATTCGCGAGGACAGCAAGCCCGGCGCGCGCAGAAGGGTAGGACAGCGCGAGACTAATGATTGCCATCACGGGCAGCGCGGCGAAACCCGCGATGAGGCTCGCCGTGCCACGTTCGGCATGGACCGTCTCCTGCGGAAGATCTGCCGCCACAACGATCACGCTGAGCCGGTCGAAAGGCGTGCTGCGCAGCCATTCATCCAAGTTGTCGGCCACCAGCGCATGCGCCTGCTCCGGGGTGTCACCGTATGCCTCAACGTAGAGGACGCGCGACGTGTCGGAACTCGGTCCTATGGCTTCCCTAAAGGTAATCTTCATCCGCTTCTGCTGGACGCGGACCGGAAGCACCTCTGGGCCGGGTTTCTGCCAGGCCCGAAAGTTTGCCTCCTGGGCCGGGGTGAGCCGCACGACGGCCGAACTGCGATACGCCCCCGGCAAGGACGGGTTGACGGCAAAAAACGCGAGCGCGGCCAGTAGAGCACCGCCGAGGATCAGCCACCACCAGCGCACGAACGCACGCAGCAGACGAGCGTCGAAGACGCGTAAATCATTGTTGCTATAGGTCAAAATATTCCAACCCACACCCCGACCGCCTCATATACACGGCATGCGTGCGCGTATCAACCCACGAAGAGGTTTCTAGTTACCCTCGCAGGTGGAACTTGAGCACACAAAAAAAATGAGAGGACGGGCGCGCGCCGGGCTCAATACCCATTTGGACCTCGCTTTGCGTCCCGCGATCCGCAGAGACGACGCGGGATTGAGAAGTGGACCGCACGCGCAAGTCGCGTCATCGCCGCACCTGTACAAAAAAGCCCGGCGCGCAGGGTCATTGCGCGCCGGGCTCGGCCGAGCCACAGGGGCCCGGCATCCGTCCGGGAGGCGAACGCGGACGAATTCAGGTCGAGGGCTTCTCCGGCTCCGCCGCCAGCGTGAAGTCGAGATAGAACTTCTGGCCCGGCTCGATCATGCCGAGCAGCGACGGGTTGGCGATGGTAAGCGACAGCTCGCCCGAAGGACTGAAGTTCGCATAGGTATTGTCCTCGTCGGAGCCATCCGCCGGATAACTCTTCGCCGCGACAGCATTGCAGGTAATTCGATCCGAGCCCGTGAAGCGCTCGACCTTGTTGACCTGCATCTTTGCCCTCATGAATGCGGACATTTTCGTCTTCTCCTTTGAATGCCGGGAAACCGCCCGGCGCGGATCTCTAGTCGACCACCTCGGCCTCGACGCGCGCGACGCCGGCGCCGAGCATGCCGAGCTGCGCGGCCGGCGCGCGCGCCAAGTCGAGCACGCGACCAGGGATCGCCGGGCCGCGATCGTTGACGGTGACGACGACACTGCGGCCGCCTCTGGTCACGCGCAGCCGCGTGCCGAATGGCAAGCAGCGATGCGCCGCAGTCGGCAATGCATCGTTGAAGCGCGCGCCGGAGGCCGCGTGGCTGCCGCTTTCGCCGTTGGAGTAATAGGACGCGAGGCCGGAAAAGCGCCGCTCGCAGCCATAGGTCGCCGTCACCGTCCCGACCAGCACCGCCGCAATGACCGCGGCCACGAGCGCGGCGCCGGCGAGCCAGCCGGCGGCCGACGAGGGCCGCTCGGCCGCAGCGCGGATGGCAGCGACGATCGACAGCAGCGCGATGACGATCGCGAGCGCGACGAGGATCTTGATGGCGGCGACGCCGAACAAGGCCTCATCGAGCGGATGGCGCAGGATCTGCGGTTCAAGCTTCATGACTTCACCGAAAGGAGGGTTTTGACGCCGAGCCAGATCGCACCAAGCGTCCCGGTAACGATCACCGTGACGGCCACGCGCATGGTGATCGACTGCGCCTGTTCGACGCTCTTGCGCCACTTGCGTAGATGCTGGAAATCGGCGCGCA
The DNA here is from genome assembly GCF_053592855.1 of Bradyrhizobium sp. T-1. NCBI lineage: Bacteria > Pseudomonadati > Pseudomonadota > Alphaproteobacteria > Hyphomicrobiales > Nitrobacteraceae > Bradyrhizobium > Bradyrhizobium sp. T-1. The sequence goes on from NZ_CM132115.1 coordinate 4,427,812, forward strand.
GCTCGATGCGGTCTTCTTCTTCGATGCCGAACGAGGTCAGGATGGTCGCCACCGCCTTGAGCACAACGTCGTCGAGATTGGCGGCATGGCGCACGTTCTCGGCATCGAGAACAGCCGCGACAACTTGGCGAATTTCAAGCTCGGTGATGCTCACTGTTTCCCCTCGGATAGCCGCTCGCGCTGCGCCGCCTGGCACTCGCGCGTCGCCGTGATATTGCGATTGGCGCCGCGAAGCGCGACGCGGTATTCGCCGACAGCGCGTTTGGGATTGCCGCCCGCGTTGATGCGGCCGTCCTCGAGCGGATCAGTGACGTTCGCGGCCAGGCGCTCGCAGTCGCGCGAGAGGTCGAGGCCGGTCGCCGGAGCGTTCCTTGTTCCAGACCAGCATGGTGACGTAGCGGAAGCCCTGCAGCTCGAGCACCTTGATGCCGATCGACAGATGCGGCGCCGTCACCCACTTGAAGAGAATGCAGTCCTCGGCGAGGCAGGCGAACCGCTCGGCGCAGCGCGCGACGATCGCCTCCGGCGTCTGCGCGTCGATCGCGGTCTCGTAATGCATCGACGGGCTTTTCTCGCTCCCGGTCTCTTCCGACCAGGCCGCGTGATGCCACTCGAAATCCTCGATCGCGACGCCGTAGAGATTTCCGGGCAATTGCTGGATGCGCCGGCCGGTCTCGGCCTCGCGCTCGGCCCGGCGCTCTTTCTTGGCCGCTATCTTGTCGCCGCGGATCTCCCGGATCAGGGGTGCCAAGGCCTTACGGGCCTCGTCGGTCAGCTTGCCGGAGGCATCGCGTGTCAGCGCCCTGGCGATCTCGGCCTGGCGCTCGACCGGCTGCGCGGCGATCTCGGCGGCAGCAGCGACGGACAGAGCACCATCGTCGACCGCCGCAACCACTTCCGGAACGGCCCGCGCGACGACGGCCCGCGCCCGGTCGATGCCGGCAACGTCTGCCGCCACCAGCCCGGCAGCCTGCTCGCGGCTAATGTTCGCAGATTGCGAAGTTTGGACCTGTCGGCCGGGCCGCATGTTGACCAGCCGGGCGCCGAGCATGCGGCGCTGGTCGTCGGTCAGATGCCGGCGGTTGAGGTTTTTCGACAGCACAAAGGCCAGAGCCTCGGCGTCGTTTTCGACCGGGGCATCGCAATACAGGCCGTAATCGTCGAGATTCGAGAGACGATCGACCGTGAGAGGCTCGCCCGACCATTTGCCCCAGGCATCGCCGAGAACCTCGCCGGTCGAGACCAGCCAGACCAGCGCGCGATAGCGGTTGCGACCATCAAGAATCTGCTCGCCGCCATCGACAGGGATCAGCCCGATGCGGTCGAGCAGCCCGTTAAGGCGGATGTCCTCGGCGAGATCGTAAAATTCCTGCCCCTCGATCAGCGGGAACAGGTTGGCGTAGGGATGCGAGACCAATGAATGCGACCTCGACGGCAGCTGCATGGTCTGCGGCGCAATCCAGGGCGAATGCTGCCGGCGGCCGGAGGGCCGGCAGTGAGCCCGCGACGTATCCAGCGCCTCCGCACCAAGGGCTCGCGCATGCCGCCCAACACGGTCAGCGTCACGCGGCCGGGCAAGTGGGGCAATCCGTTCGTATGCGGCCCCGCCTTCGAAAGCGACATGGTCAAGATCCCGGAAGTGACTCAGGCCGATGCCGCCGCGCTATATCGGACTTACCTCGAGCGATCGCTGGCAGACCACGCCTCGACGCGCGAGGCGCTCGCCGAACTGCGCGGAAAGAACCTCGCGTGCTGGTGCAAGCCCGGCGCGCCCTGCCACGCAGACGTGCTGCTAGAGCTGGCGAACCGATGACATCAATCCCGACCGAGGAGAGGCTGACGGACGCCATCGCCCTGGTCGCGGAGGTGATCGTCAAGCACGGGCCGCAATATGCGCCGATCCTCGACCGGCTCGAGCAGGAACTTGAGGCGTTGAAGCGCGGCAGCGATCCCGTCAGCCGCGCGCGGATGCATCTCGCGCGGGCACAAGCTGCAAGGGCGGCGCAATCTGCATCCCCGGCGCCAGCGCAATCCGCTCGATAATTTTCAGTTTCAAATGCAGGCCGTGGCCGTCGCCGTATTTCGGCTTTCTTGTGTCGTGGCCCATCAGCTCGTCTTTCAGCTCGTCGGTCGCCTCGGTCTCGCGCAGCCGGTCCTTGAAGCCGTGACGTAGCGAGTAGAGCGTGTGCCGCTCGGTCTCGCGCAAGCCGTGCTCCTCGAGGAATTTATTGACGGCCGCCGAGAACGCATCGCCGTTGTCGCGGTAGCGCGGAAAGCCGTCCGGAAACTGCCGCATCGCCTCGAGCGAGACGCCGACCAGCGGAATGTCGCGCCAGGAGAACTCGGTCTTGAGCACGCGATCGTCGGGCCGCACCTGGATGTGCGGAATGTTGGACTCGAGGACGATGTGCGGCCGGCGCAGATTGATGATCTCGCTCGGCCTGGCGCCGGTGTTGATCATCACCAGCAGCGCCGCGCGCTCCTCGGCGTTCATGGCATCGAGCGCGCCAGGCGCCAGCAGCCGGTTGACGATCCACCAGGCCGAGAACGGCGGCCGCGGCCGCGAGCCCTCGCCCTCGAGGCGCAGTCCGGCAAAGACTGGATCGAGCGGCAGGCGGTGCCGGCGCGCGACGGCCGAGAGCATGCCGGTGATGTGGGTCAGGTTGCGGTTGGCGGTTTCCGCCAGCACCTCGCCGTCGACAACCCGGTCGGTCCAGTGCTCGATATAGCGCAGCGCGTCGTCGCGCGAGAGCCGGTCGATCGCCTTGTCGCCGATGACGTCGGTCAGAATGGCGATCGCGTGGATCTTGCCGGACCGCCACTTTTTGACCTGGCCGGGCGATTTGCGGGCGAGCGCGGTTTTCTTGGCGATCTCGAATTCCGCGACCAGGCCAGAGAGCAGGATCTCCGGCAGCGGCACGCCGCCGAGCGCGGCCGCCGCGGTTGCCGGGTCGTCGCGCCGATCGCCGATCGCGAGCGCGTCGAGGCGCCGCAGGATCTCGGACAGCGCTTCCTTGGCGACATCGTCGGCAGGACGATAGGACAGCTCCAGCGCCTGTGCCCGCGCGCGGGCATCTTCCAGCGCCAGGACGCCGGCGCGCGCTGTGTGGCCCGCGCTGGCCTTCCATGAGGCCTCCAGATCTATTTCGAGCCGGGCGGCAATACGGGCGGCCTTCACCCCGGTCCGATCGTCACGGATCTTGATGCCGGTCGACAGCCGGACGATGCCCCGCGGGTCCGCGGCAGCGAACTCCTCCGGCACGCGCCGCACGTAGTACCAGACCCCGCTCCTGCGCCCCAACCGCTCCGGCAACCGCGCCCCCTGTTGCACAGTTTGTTGCACAGAGATTGCCACGGCGGACCGCGCACGGCCAAGGAAATAGCAGGATTCGCCGAGTTATCCGGGGTTTTGTGCTCGCCCGACGCGCGCCGCTAGGGAGCGCCAGCAGTCGCAATCCCCAAGAGGCCGGCCCCACGACGTCGACGATCGACCTTGCCTCCCGCATGAACCTCCCTGGCCCTTACCCTCGACCAATGTCCGAAGCAAACCGCCCAGCCCCCGGCTAGGGCGTCACGGATTGAAGGACAGCCCCATGGAGCAGCGCAAGTCGACCTCGGAAGGCCAATCCGGCACCTCCTCGGTGATGACCACGCCTCCGGCCTGGATGCGCCGCGCGGTGCCGTATCCGCCGGATCGTCGCGCCAAGATGCTGGAGCACATGGCGCGCGCGAGATCGACGCCGCAGCGCCAAGTCGCAGCCGCGCCATTGCGCAAGAGCGGCACGGACATCCTCGCTGACCTCGTCGGCCACACCGTCCTGTTTGGCGCGATCGCCATACTCTGCATGTCGCCAATTCCACTCTATCTCGGCGCGTACCTGTTCCTGGCCGACCATGAGCGTGTCGAAACCGCCTTCGCGATACTCGGCGTCCGGTTCGAGCCGGATACGGTCGGACCCGACATCATCAAAGGCTTCGCATCATGGTTCGGATGGATTGCCCTGCTCGCGTCGCTGCGCGCCTCCGCGCCCGTCTGGCTCGCGCCAGTTCTGCCTCCGTCGCAGTCGTGGGCTTTCATCGCCGGCGTCGCCCTCGCGTTCGCCATCATCGAAGCGATCGGATCACTCGCGATGCGGCACGCAAGGGCGAGGTTCGGGTGGGCGATCAAGCCCGACAGCCTGCCCCTTACAACGATCAAATTCGTGATTGCGATCGCCGCGCTGGCGCTGGTGCTGCTCGGCAGCGTTTGAAGACGGCCCCGGCTGGCCTCACGGCGCCGTCCCTCGAAGCGGTCACAATGACGCGGTTGTGACCGTCGGCGCCCGATAACAGGGACGATTTGCCGCCGGCCCCGGCACTCTACCGTCCAGTTCATTTACCGGAAATTTACCCCTGCTCCTGAGTGCCGGTATCATTTGCTTAGATTTTGATCGCTACCGTGGAATTACGGAAACAATCAAAAGCACGATTTGGCGCCCATGTCCGTCGCGGAGTTTCTCAGGCAGCGAGCAGTGGAAGTGAGCGTGAGCGGCAGCTATTCGCTGCATCGCTGGTACGATTGTGAGGGCAAGCTGCGAAACTTCGCCTGCCGCACCAAGCGCGTTTCGCCGTTTCGCATGATTGTGGACGTGCCGGTCGTCGGCAAGATCGGCGAACGTGTGACCTCCTATTTCGAAGACTTCGGCGAATTCCAGTGCACCATCAGCGCAACGCTGAAGTCGGGCTTCCTGATGGAGCTCGACATGACACGGGCGCGCCGCGCCTGGATGTCGGAAAAGCTGACCTGGCTCGAAAAGAAGCAGAAGGACGACAGCATTCAGGAGCTGCGGCGCGACGCGCGCTTCGTGCCGCAGGCCTCGCACACCGTCCTCACGCTCGCAGACGGCAGCACCTATCCCTGCTTCATCATCGACGTCTCCACGGCCGGCGTCGCGATCTCCTGCGAATGCGATCCGCCGGTCGGAACAGCGCTTGCCGTCGGTGCCTGCGTCGGGCGAGTCATCCGCAAATTCGACAATGGCTTTGCGATCAAGTTCGCCGAAAAGCAGCAGCGGGACGACCTCGTGCGCCTGGTCGTGCGCCAGGCCGTGCCGCTGCCGGCCTGACTCGACCAAACCAAACCAATCCGTATCGCTGCCCTATCGCGGCCCCAATGCGGGATCAGCTTCTGACGGTCTGCGCCTCGGGGCCGGACGTCGTTTGCAGACTTGCGATCGGGGGACCGAATGGCAGTCGACAAGATCACCGTTGATAAAATCACTTGGGACAGAGTCGGCCGGGTCACCGAGCCCGGGCGCTACATGTACACTTTCGGCTGGCTCACCATTACGGCCGGCGATCTCGATATCTGGAAGCAATATCCGCAAGCCGCGTTCACGCTGCTCGCGCACCATGCCGAACGGGACGAGGCCGTCGGCGAGGAATTCCACCTTGGGGCCTTCGACATCGCGCCCGACGCCCCTGCGCCGTTCATGACCCACTGACGGCGGGCACGGATACGCGCTGCATCGCCGGAGCCCACGATTGAGCTGGGGAAGCAGTCGCCGAAATTGGAGGCCGACGCAACATGCGCGGGCCAGTTCGGGAACACATGGCATGCACGTTGCTTAACCAATGCCATGATGCACATCCCTCCCGCCGACCAGGCCTTCCTGCTGCTGCTCATCGTTTTCTGCCTTGGCACATGCCTCGTGCGTGCCCTTTGGGAGCTGGAGCAGATGCGAGCGCGCCGAATCGAGACACCTCCGCGCGGCCGCACGCCGAAACGTGACTAGGTCGCTCCGCCCGCCGGCCTGTTGTCCGGTCGGAGGCAATTCCGCCTCTGGACTCCCCGCTGGCACACGTGCATCGTGAATCGAAGAAACCTGCACATTACCTTGATCTAACTTATCAATCGCGATCCGGCGATAGCGCACGGCCATTACTGCCGATAACGCAGTGATGCTGTCATGCAATTGATTGCGCTCGGCATTCTACACTTTGCGACCCTGATGAACGCCGGCTGTCGCGCGTGTTAAGCAACGGGACAGCGATTGCATGACAGATGGTCGCATCGGGAAACGTAGATAAGCGGACCAGGGGAACCTATTTTCGGCGCCGATGTACCTGATTGAAGCGTTACCCACCGTCATCGGAACGGCCGCCATCGCCCCGGCGCTGCTGATGCTCTGGCTCGTCATTGCCGCCGAAGAACGCCCCGGACCACCCGCCCAGGTCTGGACCGCCTTCCTGCTCGGCGCGGCCAGCATCTCGCTGCTGGGTCTCGCCCGCGCCCCCTTCGCCAAGATGGTTGCAGCGCCTGACGATCCTTGGGCTGCGCTCGCCATGCATTCTGTCTTCGGCGTCGCGCTGCCCGAGGAGGCGGTGAAAGTGATCGCGATCGTGCTGGTCTCCTCGACCAAGCGTCGGACCTTCGCCAATCCCATGGACACCGTGGTCTATGGCGCCGCCGTCGGCCTCGGCTTTGCGGCTTACGAGAACCTCGCTTATCTGGTGCAGCATGCCGAGATGTGGCGGTCGCTGGCAGCGTTGCGCAGCGTGCTCACCGTCCCGTTCCACGGCGCGCTCGGCATCATCGCCGGAGCCTATTTGACGATCGCCCGAGCCGGCACGGCGCTGGGTGCGAACCGCCATCACCGCGACTGGGCCCGCCTCTCCAGCCGGCTGCTGATCTTCGCGGGCCCACTGGCGCTGCATTCGGCCTTCGACTTCCCGCTGCTCACGCTCCAGCGCATGCCGGATCTCGACCCGACCCTGCGGATGTGGCTGGGCGGTGCGAGCCTGCTGATTGGCTTCAGCTCGATCGCCTTCGCCATCCGACTGGTTCGACGCGTCGCGCGTCACCATGCGCCCCGGACCGATATCGCGCGGGAAAGGCTCAGTCAGTTGCGGCGGATGTGGGCGCTGCTGCTCGCCGGCGGCGGCGTCGGCTTCCTTGGTCTCGCCTTCGTGCTGACCTCGATCCACCACTGGCTTATCAACCCCGAGCGCAATCTGACGCTAGCGCTGATCCCGATCGGATTCGTCTCGATCCTGCTCGGTCTTGCGCTTCTGATCGTCACGACCGCGATCTACATTCTTGGCCGTAACCGCATCCGCACCACCGGCGAGGGCTTTTCGTCTGCGCACGGCGGCGGTTGAGCCTCGGGATGGCAAGCGCGGCGCGCGCACGCTAGACTGAGCGCACGCATTTCGATCGGGAGCCTGCCGATGACATCGCCTGAGGATTTTTCACGGCTGCAATCAGCAATGAGCCAGGCGGTGAAGGCGCATTGGAAGGCCTTTCTGTTCGAAGGTATTTTGCTCGCCGTCCTCGGCGTGGCCGCGCTGATCCTGCCGCCGCTCGCAAGCCTCGCCATCACGATCTTCCTGGGCTGGATGTTCCTGATCAGCGGCATCGGCGGATTGATCGCGACCTATTGGGCACGTGCTACGCCGGGGTTCTGGTGGTCGCTGGTCTCGGCTGCCCTGGCCGTGCTCGCCGGCATGCTGTTGCTGGCCCGCCCGATGCAAGCCGTGCTGACTCTGACAATCGTGCTTGGCGCCTACTTCCTCGCCGAGGGCGTCACCACCATCATGTATGCGCTGGAGCACCGCCGCGAGCTGAGCGGCCGCTGGTCGTGGCTCCTGATCTCGGGCCTCGTCGACATCGCGATCGCGTTCATGGTGATCACGGGATTGCCGAGCTCGGCGGAATGGGCGCTCGGCGTGCTCGTCGGCATCAACCTTTTGTTCGGCGGCGCCACCTTGATCGGCATGGCCCTGGCGGCACGCAAAAGCAACAGTTGAGGGGGCTCGAAGCCTCGGGCGCCGATTGGGGGGTGACAACCCGCCAATGGCGCGCTATATGACCGGCCATGATCACCGTCGCCACCAGCTATTTTTGGTACTTTAGCTACGACAGCTCGCTGGCGGCAGGAGGATCGCGCTCAATCTAAAATATTGATGCAAACGTCCGAACAGCCGCCAGACCTGGCGGCTTTTTTTATTGCCGGCAGGTTCGAGAAACAGACAGGAGCCCGCCGTGCTGAGCACGACCGACGATCTTCGTATCCGCGAACTGAAAGAGCTGAGCACGCCTGAGGACGTGATGCGGGAGGTCCCGCGCACCCTCACGGCCACCCGCGTGGTGATGGCGGCCCGTAACGCCGTCCACGCCATCCTCAACGGCCAGGACGACCGGCTTCTGGTCGTCGTCGGCCCCTGCTCCGTGCATGATCCCAAGGCCGCTCTGGACTACGCCGAGCGTCTCGCCAAGCTGCGTGAAGACCTCGCAGATCAGCTCGAGATCGTGATGCGGGTCTATTTCGAGAAGCCGCGCACCACCGTCGGCTGGAAGGGCCTGATCAACGATCCCGATCTCGACGGCAGCTTCGACATCAACAAGGGCCTGCGGCTCGCCCGCAACGTGCTCTCGGCCATCAACAATCTGGGCCTGCCCGCCGGCACCGAATTCCTCGACATGACGACGCCGCAATACATTGCGGATCTCGTCTCCTGGGCCGCGATCGGCGCGCGCACCACTGAGAGCCAGATCCATCGCGAGCTGGCCTCGGGACTGTCCTGCCCGGTCGGGTTCAAGAACGGCACCGACGGCAATGTGCGCATCGCAGCCGACGCGGTTAAATCGGCTTCGCATCCGCATCACTTCATGGCGGTGACGAAACTCGGCCGTTCCGCAATCGCCTCGACCTCGGGCAACGAGGATTGCCACATCATCCTGCGCGGCGGCAGCAAGCCGAACTACGATGCGGCAAGCATCACGGCAGCCTGCAACGATCTGGCGAAATCTGGCGTCGCCCCGCTGGTGATGGTGGATGCGAGCCACGCCAATTCGAGCAAGAAGCCGGAGAACCAGCCGCTGGTCATGGCTGATATCGCCGGCCAGATCTCGGGCGGCGAGAACCGCATCATGGGCGTGATGATCGAGAGCAACCTCGTCGCCGGCCGCCAGGACGTGGTGCCGGGCAAGCCGCTGACCTACGGCCAGAGCATCACCGACGGATGCATCGACTGGGCCACGACGGCAAATGTGCTCGAGCAGCTCGCCGATGCGGTCGAAATCCGGCGCAACACCGCGCGCGCCGGCTTGCATGAGCGCTCCGCTTAAGCAGAGCAACGGGCGGGCGGGGCGACGCTGTTCGCGCCCTGCCCGCCGCGATTAAGGCTTAGCAGCCGCGGCAGATGCTCTTGATCTTCTTGTCGAGCAGAGCGTCTTCCTTGTTCACGGGATTATTCGGATCGTTCAGATTCTTCTCGCTCGGCACGTCGCCGGCGCGCGGCTGGCGGTGACCGACGGGCGCCTGCGGCACCGATCCCGACGCGGCACCGCCGGACGTCGATCCCTTGGTGCCGGTTTGCGCAATCGCCGCGCCGCCGAGCAAGACCACGAGCGATGCTGCCACCATGATCTTCTTCATGTCCGATTCTCCCATTCCTCAAACCGGCGTTCTCTGACCACTCACGCCTCGGGCGGATAGAGATGAACGTCGCCGCAATAGTCGATGATACGATAGCGCGTTTCCGTGGCTGCATCACGTGCAATGCCTGCGGTATTTTGCTCCGCCAACACATAATTCGGCCCGACCGGGGATTTGCCGGCGCCGCCGGGAATGTCGATGACATAATCAGGCTGACACAGCCCTGACACCCGTCCGCGCAGCTCCCGCATCAATTCCTGCCCATGCGCCAGCGTCGTTCTCAGATGCGCAGTGCCGGGCGCGAGATCGCCATGATGCAGGTAGTACGGCTTGATCCGGCACTCGACGAAAGCCCGCATCAGATCCGACAAAGCAGCGACATTGTCATTGACGCCGCGCAAAAGCACGGACTGGCTCACCATGGGGATGCCGGCGTCGACCAGCCGTGCGCAGGCGGCGCGGGCCGTGTCCGTGAGCTCGCGCGCATGGTTGGCGTGCACTGCGACCCAAGTGGTCGCACCATCAACTTTAAGCGCCGCGACCATCTCGTCACTGATACGCGCAGGATCGGCCACGGGCACGCGCGTATGAAGGCGGATGATCTTGACGTGATCGATCGCAGCGAGATCGGCCATGATCTCGCTCATCCGGCGCGGCGACAGCATCAGCGGATCGCCGCCGGTCAGGATCACCTCCCAAATCTCGCGATGCGAGCGGATGTAGTCGATCGCGGCACGATAGGCGCCGTCCGACAGTGCGTTCTCCTTGCCGGGACCGACCATCTCGCGGCGGAAGCAGAAACGGCAATAGACCGCGCAGACGTGAACGAGCTTGAACAGCACGCGATCGGGATAGCGATGCACGATTCCCGGGACCGGCGAATGCGGGTGATCGCCGATCGGATCGGCATTTTCGCCGGGGTGCATCTCCAGCTCTGCGGCGGACGGAACGAACTGGCGCGCGATGGGATCGTCGGGATCGGAGCTATCGATCAGCTCGACCAGCGGCGGCGTGATCGCAACGGCATATCGCGCGGCGACACGCTCGAGCGCGGGGAGCGCCGTGGCCGGCGCCAGGTCCGCGGCTACGAGCTCGGCCGGCTCGCGCAATGTTCTCGCAAGATTGGTCTTCGTCATCTCTCATCCGCAGGCGGCGTCCACACCACCTGATCAATCCGTGTCGCGCCGCTTGCCAGCATCACCAGCCGGTCGAACCCGAGCGCGACACCGCTCGCCTCCGGCATGACGGCCACCGCGGCCAGAAAGTCCTCATCCAGCGGATAGGCCTCGCCGTAGCGGCGCTGCTTCTCCGCCATGGACTCCGTGAAGCGCTTGCGCTGCTCCTCGGCGTCGGTGAGCTCGCCAAAGCCGTTGGCGAGTTCGACGCCACAGGCATAGACCTCGAACCGCTCCGCGACCCGCTTGTCGCCAGCCTTCACCCGTGCCAGCGCCGCCTCCGGAGATGGGTATTCGAACAGGATGGTCAAACGCCCCTGCCCCAGATGCGGCTCGACATGCTCGACCAGGACCTTGCTGAAGATGTCCGACCAATTGTCGTCGTCGGCCACGCGGACCTTGCCGCCGGCCGCCTCGGCAAGCGCAGCACGGTTACCCTCGGCGCCCAAGATTGTCGACAGCAGATCAATGCCCGCGAAGCGCTCGAAGGCGCCCGCGACCGTCAAAAGCTCCGGTTCGGCGAAGGGGTCAGCGGCCCGGCCCCGGAACGAGAAAGTCCCGATCCCGGTTGCCTGCGCAGCCATGGCGATGACCACCACGGTATCGGCCATGATGGCGTCGTAGGGGGCGCCCGCCCGGTACCATTCCAGCATGGTGAATTCGGGCAGATGCAGGTCGCCGCGCTCGCGGTCGCGGAACACCCGCGCGAACTCGAAAATCCGCTCTTCGCCGGCCGCCAGCAGCTTCTTGCAGGCGAATTCGGGCGAAGTCCGCAGGTATCGGCTGGCTCGACTGCCATCCGGCCGCATGATTTCGGTCCGCGGGGCGTGCAAATGGGTCTCGTTACCCGGCGAGACCTGGAGAACGGAGGTTTCGACCTCGACAAAGCCCTGCTCGGCAAAAAAGCCCCGCAGAGCCCCGGTAACGGCTCCCCTGGCCTGGAGGAACGGCCGCCGGTCGAGGTGCCGGTTGGGCATCCAGAACGGCGAAATCGGCTTGTCCCCAGCCATTAACCGACCACCCCTTGGGCCAGCAAAACGCTGGCATTCAACGGCAAAATCAGTATGTTGCGGCCCGAAACGGGCGCCGAGGTCTGATTTGAGGCCCCAAGTCCCCCATCGATTTGACCACGTCCTGGCCTGAGCCGGGCCAAGCAAGCAGGAAATATAGCTTTGAGAGTCATCGCCAGTTCTATTCGCAAGGGCAACGTGATCGAGCAAGACGGCAAGCTCTATGTTGTCGTTAGTGCCGAGAACATCCATCCCGGCAAGGGCACGCCGGTCAGCCAGATCGAAATGCGCCGAATCTCGGACGGGGTAAAGATCTCCGAGCGCTACAAGACCACCGACCAGGTCGAAAAGGCCACGATCGAAGAGCGCAACTACACCTTCCTGTATGAAGATGGCGACGGCTTCCACTTCATGAACCCCGAGACCTACGATCAGGTCCAGGTGCCCAAGGACGTCGTCGGCGACGCAGCCGCGTATCTTCAACCGGAGATGATGGTCAAGCTGTCGACCCACGACGTCAACGTGGTCTCGCTCGCGCTGCCGCAGCGCGTCACGCTGGAAGTGGTCGAGACCGAGCCGGTGACCAAGGGCCAGACCGCTTCGTCGTCCTACAAGCCCGCGGTGCTGTCTAACGGCATCCGCACCACCGTGCCGCCGCACATCTCGGTCGGCACCCGCATCGTGGTGATGACCGAAGACGGCTCCTACTCCGAGCGCGCCAAGGACTAAACGAGGGTTCAGGACAGGTGCCGCCGGGGGGCGAGACAGTGGTTGGGAAGAGTTTCCGCTTCGTCTCGCTTTTTCTGGCGTCGCTCTCGCTCCTCACCGCCACGCCGGTCGCTGCGGACGAGATCCGCAGCCCATCCCTCACGGCCCTGCGCGTCGATTGGCGCGCAGCGCTCGACCAGCTCCGCACCGAGATCAATAGTCGCCCGCAGATCGCCGGCGATTTCGTCTTCGTGCCGCGCCGTTCGGTACCGCGCGTCGATCCGCGCGCAATGCCGGCGCTGATGCAGCTCAACGCGCTTTCCTCGCAATTCTTCACCGGCATTGCGCGCAGTTCGGTTCCAGTGCTGCTGCCGTTCGATGCTGCCGCCTATATCGAGGCACAACACAACGGCGCACCGGGCGCGGCGCTCGCGCTATCGCGTTACCAGGCCGATTTCAATCCCGTTGACATGTTCGACGCGGGCCCCGCCGGCTACAGCGCGACGTTCTCGCTCGAGCCCGGCGCCGGCGACGGCATGCCGTCGCGCACCTTCGCAAGGCCGGTCGAGGTACAGATCACGGGATCGGCGCTCGTCTACGACATCGCCGATCCCGCCGGCGGTAAGGGCGAGCCGGTCAAACCACTTGCGACCATCTATCCGGATCTGCGCAGGTTCATCCGTGAAGGCTATGTGCGCTACGCCTTCACGCGCTTCGGCGCCGCTTATGTGGTGTCAGTCCAGTGCCTCGACAGCGTCGCGAAACCGCGGCGACTTGCCTGCAAGGAGGCCTACCCCGTCGCCGAACGCTTTCTCAAGGCGCTGCACGTCGCCGGCGGCCAGCGCATGCGGCCGCTGATGGACGTTGCCTCCGTCGTGATCGATCGTCCCGCGGGACGACCGGCGGATTTCAGCTACCGGCCGAGCGGCGACATCATTCCGAACACCGGTTATCGCAAGCAGGGCGGCCGTCCCGATGCGATGGCCTATGCGCAGATCCGCTTTCCGCTCGAGAAAGCGCCGGCCTTCGTGCATTCGCAATCCTACGCCAAGCGCGACAAGGACGATGGCCCGACAGCCTATCCCTGGCGCGATAATTTCTGCGAGTCACGCAGCTTCGAGGTCTGGCAGTGCGGCGGCGGCTACGGCCACCAGGGCGAGGACATCCGCGCCGCCGACTGCCCCTCGCCCGGTGACGGCCGCGACGCCTGCGATCCCAAGCAACGCGGCGTCGTTGCCGTGCGCGACGCCGTGGTGATCCGCGCCTCCAAGGACCAGGCCGCGACACTCGAGGTCAACAGCCGCACCGAGCACATCCGCTTCCGCTACATGCACATGAATCCGCAGGCGTTGAACGCCGACGGGGTGCTCAATGGCCGTATCGTCACCGAAAGTGAGAAGATCGGCGTGATCTCGAACTATCTCGATCATCCCGCGGGGACGTCGATGCACTTGCACTTCGACGTCCAGGTGTTCACCCGCGATGGCTGGATCTGGGTCAGCCCTTACGTCACGCTGGTCTCGGCCTATGAGAGGTTGATAGGTGCTGTGGGAACGGAAGATTTGCCAGAGGGAACAAAGGCTTATCTAGCACACGAATGAGGCGGTCGTTAGTCATCTCAACCTTAATAGCCGCCTAGGGCGGCACATGGAGGATGACGATGGGTGTAGATCGTACCGACTACCTGATGCTCGGCGCCGATATGGGCGGCAAGGCATTCGACTGGGACAAGCATCAGGCCGAGATCGAGGGGGCGCCTGATGCCAGATTTGATCTCGTGTACGACGGCATGTGCGGAAAATACTGCATCGCCGGCAAGATCATCGCGCGAAGCGACCCCTATGAGGGCTTCGAACTAGCGAAGGTCGATCCCCTCAGGCTGCATGTCGATCGCGCAGCCTTGGCCGCAACAGTCGCCGAGGCCTTCGGGCGAGACGACATTACGCCGGACGACTTCTCGCTGATCCTCTTCTCACACTTTCACTGAGCAGGGGCATGTGATGACGAGAGAGATACCGGCCAACGCTGATATGATTGAAGGCTTCAACGACGGCTACGACCTCACGGCGCCGGAGCCGTCCGCGAACCGCTCCAGGAGCTACCGGCATGGCTTCATGTGCGGCCGGATCGACAAGGGGCAGATCGCCAGTCCGGGCGCTCAGCGCCTTCGCCAGATGGCTGACGAGGCCATGGCGGCCGACGACACTTCCACCGTGTGGCAAGGCAAATGAGCATGGACCCAGAGATCAAGCGATTTATCGAAGAGGGCTACAGGCGCTTCCCGGATGATGTCGAGCCCGTCGATTATCATCCCGCCGGCAAGATCGTGGTGGACCGCGGATCGCTCCGCTACGCTTTCCTGGAGGGCGCTCTGTTCGCGGCCATGGCGTCCAAAGTGACGAATGGGGAGCGTTCATGACGCCACTAGAGGCACTGATCGTCCTTCGTGAGTACAAGGACATGCCCTACAAAAACAAAGCGGCTGCGCAGGTCTGCTATCAGGCGAGAAAGGTGCTGACCGAGGAAGCCACCCGCCTCATGCAAGAGCAGACTAATGGCCTTTGCACAGAGTGCTGGGGCGACGGCTTCCGCCGAACCTCCGATAGCATTCTGAGCGGACCCTGCGAGACTTGCGGCGGCTCTGGCCGCCGATCCTGACCGAACATCGAGGATGCAAACCATGATGAACTACGAAAACCCCGAGCACGACGGCAATTCCGCGAAGTGGCACACCGGCAAGCAGTGCATTGAGAAGGGCTGTAAGAAGCCGGCCGGCACATGGTGGAGCCCACATTGGTGCTTCGATCACAACGTCGAGCGGATGCAGCGAATCTCAGCAGGCTTGAACGACGCCGTAGAGCGCGCCAAGCTTGCCGAATTAGTGGACAAGCAGACGGCAGAACTTCGAGCCTGGGCCGGAGAATCCTACAAGACTATGAAGGCCATGGTTCTGGCCTCTGGTGGGACGCTGACGATCAAGAACGGCGACCGAACGCGAGAGATCGAGAGCGAGTCAGTCAGCTACGGAGACGACACGACAACCTATCGCTATCATCCGCGCAGTTGAGCAGAATGCGCGGTGGGTAGGGATTGATAACCCCGAGAGGCCGCGAGCAACGTGGGAAGAAGATGAGAGACGACCTTTCCCCACCCGCCGCCGCAGATAAGGCGCCCATCAAGCGCTATGCTGCGAGCGGCGGTCGGTCGGACTTTTTGTGATAAACAGTCACGGAGGATGCAATGGATACTTGGTACCCGACCGTAGTCGATGAGCGCTGGGACGTTCCGGAAAACGTCGAGGTGACCACTAAGATCGATGACGAGCACGGAGAGCGAAACGTCGCTAAGCTGACCCGCAAGGGCAATCTGTGGTTCACCGATCCCAAGGACGGCATGTACGTCTATTACATGCCGACGCACTGGCGACGTTAAGCGAACATGGAGAGTGCGATGGATGACGTTGCAGCCGCCCTTGTCTCACTAGCCAAATCAGGCATTCCGCCTGACGTTCAGGAGATGCTTGTTTACGGAGATCCTAATCGGGGCATCCCGGCCGGCGCGCTCTACCGGGCCTTGGTGTGGGTTCGTGCTGATCGCGAAAGACGCCGCAGTGATGCTGGGCAAAATACCTAGCCGAAAGGTGCAAGTGTGACCGAGAAAACCGATTGGATGTGGGTCTATGAGAATCCGAAGGAAGCCGCTGCGGAGATCGATCGGTTGCGCGCCGCCATGCAAGAACTGATCGACGATCCTTTCATGGACCCTGAAGGCACTAGGCAGTTTTGCCTGAAGGCTCTTGGGCAATCAGTGAGGGACACCCCGTGACCGCATTACCGATTTGTTGCGTAACTGGCCGAATTGCTGGAGATCCCCATGCATGTGGCGATTGCGATCCCTGCTGCGCTACCCACCTCGTCCCGGAAGTCGTGAAGACGCTCATAAAGGAGCGCGACGAATGGGCCAATAAATATGCCGACGTGATGACGGAACTAGAAGAATTGAGGGCAAAATGATCGAGATCACAGTGGGAATCTGCGAAGCCTTCAAGGCGATCGGAATCGATATCTCGGAAGCCGATCTCAAGAAATTCGAGCAGACACTATACGACCGCGGACTGAATGTCGCGCCACGCACCCACGGCCACCATGCCGCACCTGACGGAAAGCACCATGCCAAATCTAATTCAGCGCCTTCATGACTTCCGCGTCTGGAACGTGAAACAGCAACACTATGAGCCACCTCCCATTTGCAGGGAGGCCGCGCTCGAAATCCAGTCCTTAAGTGAACAGATTGCGGCCCTCCGTGACGTGCTGACTTCGATCTCCAACAAATGCCCAGCTACCTGCGAGATGACCCTAGCGCACGAAATGGCGCAAGAAGCCGAAGATGCGCTAGGGTCTCATCCACGCTCTCCCTGAGAGAGCGCCATTAACCCTCTTTAGGGGCTAGGCGGGAGGGGCAACGTGGGGTAGCGTGAGCTTTTCCCGATATTGGATTTAGATATGCTGTTCGGCCTAATCCGCATGCTCGCAATGAAGACGGGGCGCGGCCATTCTTTATACCGCAGATTTTGCAAACCTTCTGGCGGAGAATACGCTGAGTACCTGCGTCGTCACGGTCGCTTTTTTGCGATCGGAGACCATTGCTACATCGACCCGAGTGCCAATATCCCAGACCCTGCCTATGTGAAGATCGGAAATAATGTCCGCATCAATGACTGTGCGATTTTTGGCCACGACGGGGCCGTTAACATGGTCAACAAGGCTTTTGGTCTTCAGCTAGACAGCGTTGGAAAGATCGATATCCGAGACAACGTCTACCTCGGCTATCGCTGCATCGTACTCCCGGGCGTAACGATCGGCCCGCACGCTATTGTTGCCGCAGGATCAGTGGTCACTCGTGACGTTCCTGAGGGCTCAGTGGTCGCGGGCTCACCCGCGAAGCAGGTGTCCACTATTGCGGCATACATTGAAAAGCTGAAATCCAGGAACGATCGTTATCCTTGGCGTCACCTCATTGAACAACGCAACGCCGAGTTTGACCCAACCATTGAGGATACGCTGGTACAACAGCGCGTTGACCATTTTTTCAACAAGGTGAATTAGATGATTACAAAAAGCAACGCTGTCGCGCCCCGAGAGCCGACATCTCTATCTTGGCTATGGCGTATCCCGCTTATCGTGTTTTTCTGTACATCGTTTTTGGTGTTAGCCGTCGTCTTGGACGTTATGGAATTCTTCAGTCAAATAGGCACTGGGCGAAGAAGCGAAGGTACCGCCCGTGCTCGGCGTCACCACTACCAGCTAATCGAATAAGTCTCCGGTTGCGCGTTCTGGCACACATCAATCGTAGCGGCCCAAACTGGATTGTCTCGGTCGTCGGTATTCCCGTTGCCTGCTGTCTTCCAGTACCGGATACCCGCCCAAGTCCCAAAGCGACTGCTCAAGCCGCCCTCTACAAATTTGGCGGGCATTTTGCCCCCAAGACGAATGAAGGCGATGAACATTGCACGATAAACATCGGCAGTTTCTTGGCAGTATCCGTTCTGGACCATGTACTCAACAAACTGCGCATTCCCGCCAAAACCGCTCAGAAAAATATCCGTCGTGTAGTGACAGCCGCCTTCGTATTGTCGAAGCTCCAAACCATTCGCTTGCGCTACCGCGAGATGCTGGGGCCACCACGTGTCTCGATTTAGCGCAAGGCTTCCACTCAATGTCAGCCCTGCGGCGGATCCGGTTAGGAATAGCTGCTTCATCACTGTGTTGAAGTAGCTGTATTTCGTCGGATACGTGCCGGGATTCGATATGAAGTTACTGTTGCTGGTGTCCATCAAGTCGAACAATCCGGCATCGACCGCGTAACTGTTCCCGTTGCCGGTGGTGAACGTGGTGTAGGCGGTTGAGTTGACCCCCGATAGTTCAAACGTGTTCGTCGTCGCGTTGGCAACCGTCACAAAGACACCATTCAATTCCGGCATACCGGTGTCCATGAACAGCTTCAGGCGCTGGCCATTGGTAAATCCGTGCCCATTACACGTGACGACAGCGGGGTTCGCCTTCGTTACTCCGGTAATCTGACGACAGCTGATAACTTGGCCGAAATACCCGGTGATATTCAAGTTCTTGAAGAGAGCGTTCACGGGCAGCGAGTTGGCTGGGCTCAGAACATTTACCCGCCAGTAGTTGACGCCTGCGATTGCACTGGTTGTTATTGAGATGTTGGCAGTTTGAGAGGCCAGAACTCCACGCCAGCGCGTCGCGTCGTTGTAGACATCGCGAATTATCTTCATGATCTGCGATGCGCGGTACCCATACCACTTGCTTCCGTCGCCGGAAAACGGATTTCCTGGCATCGCATTCGCCTGCGCTACGCAATAGTTGTAAGCAGCCCCACCAACTAGAGATGAATTCCAATGTTCGTTGGTGTATTCGTAAGAAACCTCGACTGAGGTGTTGTTCTTGAAGTACGTTGCAAAGGACGTGACGAAAGAATCCGTTGCCATATGCGGTATGCAAACGTGAATTGCGCAGCCTGTGCGATTTGCGATCTCGCATATCAGAGATAGAGGCATTCCGCCTTTTGGGCCCGAATTAGAGGTGGAGGTGAGAACTCTAGCCCATGTCGTATAGCTTTCGTCAGCTATTTGCGAAAAATCAGCGATCTCTATTCCGTTGGTGGCTTGCAGATCCATGAACCGAAGGATGCCGAACTTTCCGATCTCAGAGAGCCAGTCGGGATTGAACTTCTCCCCAGCGTTAAGGTTGGGCTCATAACGCTTCTGATAGACGCGGACATTGCGCGGCGGGTCGTTGAGGTTTGTCAACGTAAGCGTCAACTGGGTGTTGCCGGGCGCTGACCCCATCGTGAACGAAATTTGCCCCGGAACGCTTTTGTCTTGAGTGTTGCCCGGCGTTAGAAAGTCAATATTCCCAGTCGCGCTGCCATCCCACTTCGCTACCCACTGCTCGCCATCGAACTTGCAGCCAAGAGCGATTTGCGATGGATCGGGAGCAGTAAAAAATATCCGCTTCAAAGTCAGCAGATCAGCGGGCGCTGGGCTGACTATTTCCCCAGTCATCGTGTCTAGATAGACGCCAGCGTCCCAGATCGCCTTGCCGTTGAGGTCTCCGCCAGCCGTGCGAGTGATCGTTGGCGAGGCGGCGGTCTTCCACCAATTCAAGAACGGACAGAAACCGTTGCCGTTGGTAGCACCCGCAAGCCCGAGCAGAATCCTCTTCATCAGAAGTTATACCCGTTAGAACCATGCTGGTTGTTGCTGATGTTGGCTCGTTGAGTTGCGGTTTGCGCTATAGGCCATAAGCCTGCTTCCATTAGACTCCCCGTCAGCGGGCTAGCGCCGTCAGTGCACACTCGCAGCGCGTTCGACGCGAAGTTGAATGAGCCGGCATTTTGAGACGGAGTGTCTACGCCGTCGATGTTGTACGCTCCCGAGACACCGTTGCCGACACCCTGGAAAGAATGCCAAGCGTCACTCATGACAAAATTGATGGTTCCTCCCGCTCCAAATCGTCCATTATTGGCGGTTGGGCTAAACCCCAAGAATAGACCGCCTCCGGAGGCTGCGCCCATCGCTGCTGCCGCCCCAGTATTGCTCGTTCGCGTCAGCACGGTTGATGCAGTGTATGGTTGGTTCAAGATTAGGGTCGGCGTGTCCATTCGTGACGCGCTGGTACTGGCGATTGAGGGGAGACCATTAAGCGAATTCAATGCCAGCGTTGGCATATTCGCCAGAGTCGCTTGGGTAAAGTGGCGATTGTTGCCTGTTTGATCGTAGAGCTTCGCAATTTTGATCGTCGTGACGCTGTTTGCGGCGACCCAAGCGGAGATCGCTGCTTTATCAACGAACCCTGTCGTAAGTATGTTGATCGTGATCGGGTTGTTGCCTGCCTGATCGACCAAATCCATGATCGGCGCGGCTGACGCTGCGAACGCTGCGCTATAGGCACGCGCCGGGCTCGCCCAAACATAAGCTCCGCTGACGACATCCCCAGGGCCTACATAAGACGATCCCGTCGTCAGGAACGATGAGCTATCAACGACAGCAGACTGATTTCCTCCCGCGTCCTCGTGCATCAAATGGCAATAATAGAGGGTCGCCGCCGTAAGGCCCGTGACGTTCGCTGTTTTCACGCCGGAAGATGAGACCGCCTGCGAGCCGCTGGCAGGCGCGGCCGATCCTGTGTGCGTCTGCCCAGCCTTAACCTGCGCTGCGCTGGGGGTGTTCGAGGCCGTCGTAACAACATAGTACAGCGTGCCGTTGCCCTGATCAGTAGTAGCTCCAACCGTCGCGGTCGTGTTGCCGGTCTGAATGCCCGTTGGATTGGTGAGTGTTGGCGCGGCGTCGATCGTTTCGCTCTGGGTATTCGACCACAGGCCAGAATTGATCTTTGCGCGGAACCAGTAAGACCCATCCGCTAAGCTCGGCAAAGACAGCGAGATGCTCTGCGCAATCGCCTCTGTCGATGTTACGGTGTGATCTTGCTGAGACGCGCTCGAAAATGCTGAATTTGTCGCGTACTGGATGGAGATTACGTCCCCAACGACAATGATATCCGTCGACGTAAAATTGAACGTTGGGCGATTGTTTGTCGTGGGGCTGGTTAGCGTCAGGGTGGGCGCAGGCCCGACAGGGCTGTTCCCCACTCCCCCAAGGCCACCGAGGGAGCCAAAGCCGCCTCGTGCCCCCAATTTTCCCATTGCCATGTTGCGGCCTTACGGGTTCGCAATGACAGAGATCGTCGCGCCAGCCTGAACGCCAAAATACTCTGGCGACATGGCCCCAAGAGGCAGGCTCGAGGTCGAAGCGGTGCCTCCGACCTTCACGGCACACTGCACCTCGCAGGTGATGCGGATGTACTTGGTCTGAGATCCGAAGGCAGCCGACGATTGAACACCGCCGCTGATATCGAGCGTTGACTGATCCACCAGGCTTGGAAGCGCCGCCATTTGCCCCGGCGAGCCGCCGCTTGCCGTCGCGGCCAAGACACCGAATTCAGAGATCCAGACACGGGACGCGGCGTTGGCAGTTGCAGGCAGCGCGAAGAGCGCCGCCGCGAGCAGAAGCTTGCGAAGCATAGGTAGTCTCCAGTTGATGAACGATTAGAGGCCGCAGCGGCGCCGGACTTCGGCGATCTGGGCTTTGGTGTAGCCGTGCTGCTGAGCTATCTTTTCAGCCTCAGCGATGCTGCCGGCGTATTCGAGGATGGCCCGAGCCTTCCAGCATGGGATTTGATCGGCCGGCCATGCCGGTCGGGTCATCAGCAGGATCAGAGCCGCAACGAGAAGGAAAATGGCTGAGATCATTACGAATAGAAATGCAGTCGCGCGGCGCTGGGGCATCAACGCTTGTATTCGCCGTCGATGTTTGCGCGGCGTTCCTGGATGAACCCCGTGCCGTGCCGCAGCTCGTCGTACCACTTCATCAGAAGTTCGATCTTGGTCTCTTGGACCGCGATCTTCTGGAGCGTGTCGCTGAACGTTTTGAACTCTGTCTTGATTTCTTTGAACTCTTTGGAGAGCGCTCGAAGCGACATTTGGTCACCGGCTTCTTTGCCGCCCCTATTGTATAGGAACGCGGCTGCCACCATTAGCGCGCCGCCCATTGTCAGGATATCGCCCAATTTCACAGTCCATTCGAATGAAAGTCCCATTCCTCGTTAATCTCCTAGAGACCGCCGTCCGCTAGGGTACCCCCAGCCTGCGCCTCAAATACCCCTGAGGCATGGGTTAGGGTCGTCGCGACGTTTGCCGACGCCGCGGCGGCCCGCTTTTCTATGTTTTCACGGTTACAGTTGGCTGAGTAACTGCCAGAGTTGCGGCCATGCGCTGTTGGCCGCGGAGCAGCATGCGATCGCCGAACCAGAAGCCGATGATGGCTCCAAACATTGCCTGAGTTTCCGCCGGCCAAAGCAGCTTAACGAGCTGGCCGAGGTCATAGCCGCTGTTCACCCCGTAGATGAACAGGCAGATCTCTAGCGCCAACCACATATGAAAAAAGACGATGGTAACGTATGGCCGCACAAGTATGGCAATCGCGTCCACCCACTTGATGCCGCTAGCGCTATTACCAAAACTGTAAATAGCGTCTGCCTGTCGAATATCAGCCTGAGCGTTCGCGAGATCGACCTGTAGAGCCACGCCCTCCTTTTGAGCTTGGAGCTGGAGCTGAGCCATTGCGAGTTGCTGGGCATTGTTGGCTTTCAATGTGAACAACTGCACGATGGCCGGGACCATGCCGGCGAGAGCACCGAGGATGGCCGGAAGCGCCGCAAGGACTGCGATCATGGCTTGCTCGCCAGGTTCTGGATGGCCTGATCCTTCGAGGCCGATCCAGACGAAGACCCAATCCAGTAGCCGACGACCGCGGTAAAGTTCGTGGCGAGTGCGCCGAGCAGGATGGAAAGGATTTCAGGAACGGCTCCCCCGTCGAGTTTCCTCGTCATGTAGATCACGGTGACGCCGATAAAGCCGATGACGACGACGGCCGAAACGACCACCCTCCCCCAATCGTTCAAGATCATGATTTTGCTTTCGGTCTGAAGAGGTCAAGAACACGCCCCCAGAAGGTCGGCGCAAGGTCGGCGTGCGCCTGCGTCCCCGGAGGCGGCAGGACGATGTCAGGCGGCACAGGAAGCGTTGGAACTGGCTTCCCGTCTGCCAGCGCCTTGTCGATCGCCGCGAAGGTCTCAGGGCCCACCAGCCCGTCCACGCCGATGCCGGCGGCAAGCTGGAAGGCCCTGACCGCGTTCCTGGTGGCGGGGCCAACAATGCCATCCAGCTCGAGCTTCGGGTTAGCACCCAGCCGGTTAAGGCTGTTCTGGAGCCAGATGCCGTCCCGGACGGGCTCTGCGCCTACAGGCGTTGCAGAGGTCGGCTTTG
This sequence comes from Bradyrhizobium sp. T-1, assembly GCF_053592855.1. Taxonomy (NCBI): domain Bacteria; kingdom Pseudomonadati; phylum Pseudomonadota; class Alphaproteobacteria; order Hyphomicrobiales; family Nitrobacteraceae; genus Bradyrhizobium; species Bradyrhizobium sp. T-1. Next base: position 4,451,026 of record NZ_CM132115.1, read on the forward strand.
GCTGGACCTGAGGCGCCGGACCATCGAACTTAATCGACGGGTCGAGCTGCATCATGGTCATGATGAGGCCGGCGACGCCGAGTTGCTTGTCCACTTTGTTCGGGTCGTAGACGCCATCTGCGACGAATTTACCTGCCTCGTACTGGTCGGTCCCGGCCCAGACGTAGGCCGAAGGGAGTCCGCGGTTGGCGTAGCCGGTACCGTTGAACCGCTCCAGGTTCGTGAGCGTGCCGCCGATGCTCCAATCCTTCAGCCGAGCCGCGTAGGGAGAGCACTTCACCAGCGCGTCTACGGCGGCATCTTCGAAGGACTTGAATGGCCCACGGCCAGCCGGAACATGGGTCGAGACACGATTCCACGGATCGCCCTGCGCCAAGCTCTTGCTAAAGTCTTGTGAGGACTCACGATAATGGCTGACCGCGATGAAGACCCACGCGATGTCCGGCATTCCCGCCTGTCTCGCAATAGCGAGATACCGCCCCTTATTCGCGACGGCGATCTTGGCCGGCTGCGTGAACTCGGAGCCTCGCGTCAGCCTGGCATTCGACCAGCGAATGGCATTCGCGCGAGTTAGCGCGTTTAGGTCTACCATGGGTTGACTATCCCTAGGGTTGCGGTAAGAGATTCTTCACTCTGGCTGGGAGAACTGGAATGAAGTTCCTATGTTCGCTTTTTGCGAATTTGTTTAAAGAAGTCTCAGCTAACACCATGCGCGAATTCGCTGGCTGTCACTGACCATGACGCGACCGCAATTGGTGCTCGCAGTCATTGGACTGCTGTTCAGCTCTGCATGCATTCTGCACTTCGGCAGCATTCTCATTCAGCAAGACGATGCCGAGATAAGGTTCATTCCAACAAGTCAGGCATCGGCGGCCGCGCTGGCACCGCCGAGACAGTGTTCGAATGTCAAGCGGCCTTCTGACGATGATTTCAGAGCTGTCATTGAAGGTCGTGGGACCGAGGCATATCGTGCAGCCGCAGTCCGGGTGTGGTGTAGCACTTCACCGCTCGACTAGGTGGACGGCACGAAGGTAAAGCCGACGTTGAAGCCTGTTGCCGTTGCGGCGCCGCCCCCCACGACCAGTTTGGCACAGATGAGATCGCCGGCCGCAACCGTAAAGGCATGTGCGCCGTTTGTGTCGTTTGCGGTCGTCGCGGCGCCCGTCATTTGGCAGGTAAGCGCCTGATCCGCTGCGTTCTTACGCATTGTCACCGTATAGGTCGTAGCGCCTCCAGGCCCCGTGTTGGTCGAGGCATAGAGGCTCTTAACCGTGCCTGCACAAGGGGCCGGTATCGCAACAACATTTTCCGTTCCCGCTGCAAATCCCGTCCCCATATAGAACGTGCCGGGAGAGAGGGTGACGAGGTTTCCAGCGGACCAAAGGATTGCAATTTGGCTGGATGGGTGGACATGGTCTGCTCGAGCGTACCGCGTTGACGTGCCAACTACTGCGGCATTCGATACAAGCGGCGTCGCGGCGCCCGCCTGCCCCAAAACAAATGCCGTTGAAGCAATCTGCGTCGTGTTGGTATCAACAGCGGCCGTTGTGGTGAGCGGCGTACCCGAGAACGTTGGCGAGGCCGCGCGCACAAGCGCACCGCTGCCCGTCTCGCTCGTGACGTTCGTGCCAGTATTGTTAATTGGGGTGGTCGCCGAGATGATAAGGTTATTCTGGATATAGCCCGCCGTAACCGCCAGCGCGTTCTTGATGCCGGTAGTCAGGGTGTATCCGCTGATCGGATTGATCAAGTTCCCATTGATAAGAAGAGAGCCGCTAGTTCCGGAAGCATCCACCGTAATGCCGGTCCTTGTCGCAGCGCCAGCCAGGCCGCCATAGCCCGTATTGATCAGAGAGTTGTTGGTGATATCGATTGAGGCCGGTTCAAGGCTTCCAGTGATGTAAATGCCAGGACCCGGAATGCCGTAGATAAGGTTTCCTGAAATCTTGGCAGTTAGTGCCGACTTCAGAGAAACGCCCGGCGTCAAGCGCGTGGTGTCAGAAAGATTTACGTTCTGCCAGACATTGCCAGAAATGAGGATGTCCCGCAATTCAGAAGCATTAGTGACCTGATTGATACCATCAACCAGATATGGCCCGCCAGGCGCCGAGACGTTCGCCTCGAATGTATTGCCTACGATGCTGATAGCCTGAAGCTTTGACGTGGCCGCCAGCGTCCAGAGGGTGATTCCGATAGAGCAGTCCTGCACCGTATTGGACGCGATGCTGACAGTCTTAGTGGTCTGATTAGCGATGGCAACCACATTCGACGCACCATAGTATCCCGATACAGTATTCCCCGTGATGTTGATGTCTTGGCCGTAGACTTCCCAAGCTACGCCATTGTTCGTGGGGCCAAGACCGAAGGTGTTACCCACGATGTCAATGTGAGAGCCAACGACAAACAAGGTCGAATAATCGACACACACTGCATTGATACGATCGCCATCGTTCTGGAATGAGCAATTCTCGATGCGGGAGCGGAATGCGGTGATCGTCGTCTGGTAAGTGCCGAGGACAATCGAGTTTGATCCGCAATTGTTGCGGAATCTTGCGTTCTGGAAAACAACACCATCACAAGTCTGGATCGACACAACGGAGTTGAATGACCAGATAGTTCCTGAGGCGCAGTTATTGGCGCCGTTGTAGTCGAACAGAACGTTTTTATAGGTCGTGTCCGTGATTGAGTTGGACGTTGAGTTATAAGCACCGGCCAACTCAACCATGCGGTTGATGCCCTTAACCGTAATGGGACCGGCAATCGGAGTTCCAGCGCTGTTCGCCGGGGCTACTGTTACTATATACGTACCTGTTCCACCAGTTCCGCTGCCAAAGCTCTGGACTTTCACGAGAGCGACATTGCCTGACAGGCTGAGAAACTGGTTCAGGGCAATCGTGCCCGACGTAACGCCAGTGACCGTCATAGTCGTTCCGGCGAATGTCGCGGTAAACACGCTATCCGCGACGTTCGTATTATCCGCCAGCTTCAGGCCACCAGGCCCATCGAAATTTACCCCTGACTTCAGGTCGATAATTGAGAAGGTATTGGCGTGCTTGGTGCCGCCAACCGTATAGGTGCTGTCAAAAAACAGCGTTCCGCCGCCTGCCAGATTGATGGCATCAATGGCGTTCTGGACATACGTCTTATCGTTGGTGCCATCCGCCTTAGCGCCAAACATCTTCGGAGTATAGACTTTATCGGTGACAAGCCTGATCCAACGGCCCGTCCCCCCAGCCGTCGGCTGGATGATCGTTCCCCCGTTGTCAGTAGCAGTTGAAGCACCGTCCCAATAGAACAAGCCGCCGCCGCCGTCGTTGGCTCCGTAATATCCGCGAACTTCTGCGGCGAAGAATGTGCCTGACGGCAGCAGCTTCAGGGCTGCGATAGTCGTAACGTCAACCGGGAGTGATCCAAGAACAGCAGCAACAAATTCAGGAAGGGCACCGGCCGTGTATGCGTCGGAATCAAAGCTGAAGTCATAGGCGGCTCCGTTCTTCGTCAGAAGGATCGGGCTTTGTGCCGTCACAACAGCCGGGAAGAGAGACTTCTTGCGAAGTTTAAGCGTCATCTAATTGCCCTCAAGCACAGCGATTGTGCCGATAATCTCGTCAATGATTGTGCTGTTGTAGGTGATCTTCACGCCCAGCATGTACGTTCCGGCGGACAGAGAACTCAGGTCCGTATTTTCAAAACGCCAGTAGAAGCCTGGGCCAGGGACGAAGACCTTGCCATTGTCAATCGTAGCTATTGCTCTCGGCCAGCATCCCTCGATATCCTTGATCGTGACCTCGATCTCAAGGGGCGAGATTGCAGAGAGATCGGTCGTCGTGTTGTCAGCGTCATCATAAAGCTCGATCGTGTCGCTGATCCACGTCGCTTTATTCGAGATGGTGTCGACTTGCCCGGTGAACATGATCAGAGCTTGATATAGGTAGTGATGAAGATGGACGGCTGGATAGTCCGCAACGGCGTGCTAGTGCCACCCTGCGCAGAGCCGGTGAAGCTCGATGCCGCCTGAGTGGCAGTCAGATTGGGCAGCACAGCGCTGAGAGCACCAAACGCGCCGCCGCCGCCGCCGTTATTGTTGAAGTCACCAGCAGTGTTGCGAAGCGCGCCCTGATTATTGATTGTGATTGCACCGTTAGTGATCGTTCCGGCCGGCGTGTATGGCGGAAGATTCGCCGTAACGAGCGTGGTCGTTTGACCACCGCATGAAAAGCCGAGTGTCGTATGACTGATGCAATAGTCTGGGCCGAACAAACCTGCATTCGAGTTGCCCATGTCACCGAGCGCCACGCGAACCTTGTCCCGGAAATCCGGCAATGCGATTGTCTTGTTGGCCGCGAAATCAGCGGCTGCACTCGCGCCGCGACCGCCACTTACGGCTAAGTTCGGATCTTGATTCCATAGGAAGGCGAAGAGAGCGGAAGTATCAGCATTCGCGCGTTCGGTAGCGCCAGACGTTGCAGACCCGATGGTTCGTCCATTGGTTCGAACAAATCCGGCAAGGACGCCAGTCCCATACACATCCTTGATGTCACCAGTCGTCAGGACGGTCGTCGGATCGACCGTGCCACCGCCCCCGCCGCCTCCGGAACTGGGTCCTACAACAAGCAGATTGTCACCGCTGAAAATCTGTGTGCCATTCGACTTTGTCAGGCGCAACTTGATCAGACCATCCGCGACGAAGAATTGCGGAAGACGCCCTGCGGCGTCACAAGTCAGCGGGTTTGGCAGGACCAGAGAGGGTGTAAGTCCTGAATCCGAATAGGCATTTTGGGGCGTCGCGACGGTTCCGGCCTGATAGACGTAAAGTTTGCAGCCAGGAGCCACGGCGCCCGTCAGATCGAACTGAGGCGTCAGGGAAAAGCCGGGGACAGTCCCGGCCCCCTGTGCTACGGTAGCCAACGCAAAAAGCCCCGCGAGCGCGAGGCAGAGACGTTTGAGCATGTGGAAACTCTTCCAGTTGTCGATCATGGCCGCTGTGATGTGCGGCAATATTCGGTACGAATGGACGCCCAACCCCTACGCGACTGGCGTCCTTGGTGTCGGCGCAGCGTTCTTCGCCACCCTACTTATTGGCGGTCTTGGTTCTCTGTTCGGTCGTCGCAGCGCCACCCAGCGCGATCAGGCGCCCAGCCATCACAAGAGCACGGTCGGAGCCAGGTGGGATCCTGACAATCTGGCGCAAGGCCTCGCCCGAACGCGGGTCCGTGATGATGCGCGCGATCTGATCGAGGTTTCGCCCAAGAGACCACGACTTGAAGGTGTCGTTGGCGAAGGTCATCAACTTTCCGGGACTGAGACCCTTAGACGCCAACTCCTGAAGTCCGCCCGTCGACATTGACTGAACCTCGAGCTGGTTGAAGGCTGTCAATGAGCCCTTGGGCTGCCTGCTACCCGTCGCCGCCATGATGTCCAGAAGCTGTTCAAAGCCCCGCCAGCGCGCGTCACCGTTCGGAAGTGCCATGATGGCCGCCTGCAAATTGTCGCGCTGCTGAGCCCCGCCAACCAGCTTGGCGGCGAACTTAGCGCCTGCGAATTGATTGGCGCCGCCTTGAAGATCGCGAGCGGCCTGGTTGAACACCATTTCCACATGAGCCCGCACCAACTGCTCGGCTGCCGCCGGCCGGCGCTGCACGAGCGCCGAAACTGCGTCGTGGACCTCGTTGTGGGTTCCTGGGACCGGGTTTTCCGGGAACAGCGCCGCAATGGCCTTTTGCGTCGTCACATCCTTCTCGGCGAGCTTGCCGAGCGGCCCCTGAAGCAAAGGCTCAAGGAACTCTTGCCGGCCGCGGCGGCCGATTTCAAGGGCGATCTGATAGTCGGTTGACTTGACCTCGCCAATCTGGCGAACGGCCGACGCCTGCATTTCGCGTGTGGCCTGCGTCTCGTGGCTTCGCTGCGGGTTGAACCGTGATCCAGCGTTCTCGGCGAGCTCATCGAAGTGCTTCTTGACTGCATTCAGGAAGCCGACCGAATTGTCTGGCAGATTTTCGACACGCCATGCGTTCGGGCCGTTTCGAACAGCGTCGCGCGCCTCTGTCCATCCAGGAATAGCCCTCACATGGGTCATTTCGGCGGGCGTCAGCAGCACGTTTGCTGAGCGCTGGTAATAGGGCTCAGCCGCTGCATTGATCGTCTGCCGAACATTGCTGAGCGTGTCCTGCGCCGCCTCTCCGGCCGCTGGCCCGATGGTCGACGGATAGGCAGGCATCTGCGCCAGGCGATCGAATTCGCCGCGCGCCGCCTGCTCGATCTGAGCCGGCCGATCGGCGAAAAACTCCTGCATCTGCGGCCTGGTCTGACCGTGGCTTTCAAGGATCCTCTGCGTGTCGGTCAAGACTGGCTGGCCGGTGACACGAGACAAGGCTTCCGGCCATGTCAGGGCGACACCACGGGTCTGTGCATGGTCGATTAACTGACCAGCCCGGGTAATGTCCTGCTCGGTCACAGAGGCCGGGATTTTGTCCCTCAGGAGCTTTTCGGCCGTGTTCGGGCCTGAGGCCAAGGCTCCCGCACCGCCCGCCACAAAGCCAGCCAAGGCCTTCACATAGGGGTTCTGATCGCTATAGCGGCCAGCTATGATCGACGCGGCGGCCGGGATGGCATCCTGCGTGACGACCTTGCGCGCGAGTCCACCGGGGCCCATCAACGCCGCCGGCAGAAATTCACCGACCGTTTCCGCATCCGCCTCCGCCTGGTTCTGAGGCTTGCGAAACTCGCCAGTGACCTTCTCGACTTGGCCTTGGATATCGTGCGAGGTCGGGAATTCCGGCGGCTGTCCGACCGACATAACATCGCCCGTGCGGCCGTATTTGCGGGCGTACCTCTCGGACTCCGGGTCAGATGCGATATCGGGCAGATACGATCCGACCTTCTTGGCGATCTGCTGGATGTCGCCAACGATGCCGGCAAGACCTATCGTTCCCTTGGCGACGCCAACTCCGGCCTGCTTGGCGACGCCGCCGTAGTCGGTCGGCTTCTCGGTCGGGTAAGCGTCCCAGCCATCCGACTTGGGAGTGCCTCCTGCCGGCGCCTCAGGGAAGGCGTCCCAACTGTCAGCGGCCGGCGCTTCTCTGATGGCTACATATGGCATCAGGGCACGTACCGAGTTTTGCCGTTGGCATCGGTGAAGCTATCGCCAGACTTGAGCTTTCCAGCGGCTACAGCGGCGCGGACATCGGACGGTGAGTTGAATTGCTGGACCGACGAGGAGGCCTGCTTTGCCTGCTTCTGCTCGCCGATGACCTTGTGCCAGTCCTTGATTTCGGCGTCAGTGAACAGCGGGTTTTTCTTGTAGAAAGCCGTCACTTGCTTGTCGAAGCCCGGATCGAGAACGCCGTTCTTGTCCTTGTAGTCCTGCGCCATCTCGGCGATCTGAGCATTGCGCTCGTGGGTTCGTTTGGAGATTTCCACCAAGAGCTTGTTGGCGGGGATCGAGTTGTCAGGAGACGCCGCGGCCTCGCGCGCCATGTTGATCTCGGCAACTCGGATTTGTCCGAGCCCCTTGAGAGCGCCGAGAGACGAAAGCACGTTGGCGGCCGTCGCCTTGCGAAGATATTCCTGCGGAACGGCTGCTTCCGGATCGATGCCAACCGCGCTCTTGAGGCGCTTGTAGAGGAGGTTATACTTCTCGCCCGCGCCCGAAAAGAAGTTCGGATCGTTCATCTGCTCTTTGAGGAGATCGAGCTGCGGGATCTCCATCTGAGCCTTGGTGCCAGCCTCGACCAATCCCTCGTACTTCTTGACGCTGGATTTCGCCTCTTCCGTCGCCGCGGTCTTACGTTGCTCGGTGTCGGCCATCCACTCATTGAACGGAAGGTTGCCGCCCTGCCGGCGGTAGAGGTCGTAGTTCTTGATGTCCGGAGTCGGCTGGCCCTGCTCTTGAAGCGCCTTAAGGCGCGACAACGCCGCTTCCTGCGCTGCCTTACCCAAGGCAGGGTTGGCAGCAATCGCCGTATAGGTCGCGATCTGCCGCTGAATTTCGGGGTCGGGTCCGGTTGGAACGGCCCCACGGGTCGGCGTCGCGGGAGGAGCCCCAAATGTGCCTTGGTTCTGCCGCGGGTTGACCGGCGGTATGTCCTGCTGCCGCGGCTGCCCTGCTTGCGCCACCTGGCCGATGCCCATCCTCTTCAACTGCTGAACGGCTGGCACAAGAACATTGCGCACGCGGGGATCGTTGATGTCGATTGGGGCGTTCGGGTCATCAACGCCAAGCTGTCGAGCAATAGACGCGCTGGCCGCTCCAAGTTGATCGTTGGGAATTCCCTGAGCGGAGAGAACGCCCATAATCGTGCTGCCACCCTGTTGCTGTGGCCCCGGCTGAGGAGCAGGCTGGGCCCCCTGTGCGATTGGCTGGGCAACGGGAGTAGACGCCGTCCGGTTCGCCGAAGGCGGCAATGGCTGACCGCCGCCGCTCTCAAGCTGGCCCATCCGCTCAGCGATAGCCTGTCCGTTTTTCAGTTGCTGACGCTGGATATCGAGGTTTGAAGCCGCAACGCCTTCGTTCAGGCCGCCCTTCTGAAAGAGCACTTTCGACATCGCCGCGAAATCAGGCTGGCCGCTCGCATCGGTCGGAACGCCATCCCTGAAAGCGCGCCGGAGGTTGGTTTCATCAGCCTGCTTCTGTGCATCGCGGAAAGTCTTGACGGGGTCTCCGATCGCATCGAAGCTGTAACGCGTATTCCCGCGCGCGCCGGAAATGATCTCGTCGATATCAGCCACCAAAGCCTCCAAACAGGCTTGCGCCGAGGTTCACGGCCTTACCGAGGCCGTTCCACATGTTCTGACTGATGTTGTAGTTGTTCATGTCGGCGGCGGCGTTAGACGCACCCTGCCCCGTATAGTTGGCGTTCGCCGCGGCACCTTGGCCTTGATAACTCTGATTGAGCGCAGTTCCGAGACCGGTTGCAGCGTTCGATGCGCCCGCCACCGCGCTGTTGTTCGCGCTAAGATACGGCGAAAGGCCCGACAGATAGTTCGAATAGGTCTGGCCGGCGAGGCCAGTCGCGTACTTCAGAGAGTCCGCATCAGCATTACCGCTGGCGAGACTGCCGGCGGCGGCATGCGTCCGGTTCAGCGCCTGCAAACCCTGATCTAGCGAGAACCCATAGGCGCCGTACTGGCCGGAGTTCTTGAACGTGTCCATGGCCCGCGTGAGGCCTTCAGTCCCATTGGCACCGCTCGCGTCGCCATATGCATTCGCGCCGGCAGTCGTCGAGGCGACCAACGGAGCATAGTAGTTGGACGCCTGATTATAGCCCTGAGTGAGAGCAGTGCGCCCCTGCCCGTAGAGATCTGACAGCGCGTTGTAGCCCTGCTGGAGCCCGGCATTGCGATCGCGCGCCGCTTGCTCGGCATCATCGTTCGAGAAGATCGAGAAGAGACCCATCAGTTCGCCCCTGGTACCCAGAGTTTCGTCGTGTCATCCCAGATCAGCACCTGGCCGTTGGTTGGCGCCGTCGTGGAGACATCAGGCAGCGTGCTTAGCTTCCTGATACTTTGAAAGTAGTCGTACCAAGTCTGGCTCATCGTCCCGGTCGCTTGATCAATCACAGGAACGTCTTTGCCTGGAAACGGACGCGCCATCAGTGGTTCCTCAGCTGCGTGTCTTGTGTGGCGCCCATGAACGCCACATAGACGGGATCAGAGACCTTCAGCCGCCAGCGGCGCCCTTGCACGCCCGTCATGCCCGTGCGCAGCATCGTGATCCGCTGCGGCGTTGCTTGCCGGCCGAGCTTGCGGATAAACTCTTGGCTCCAGGAAATGCCGCCATCGTCGGACCACGAAATGCCGACGCTAGGATCAGTCGCGATCGGATCTTGCCCCGTCGCCTGCCCCACCCCGACCACGAAATTGAAGTCAGCTCGAGCTACCTTCGTCCGGTTCGGGAAGTTCAAGACAGGTCCGCTTTCGATCTGGAACTGAAGCGGGTTGCCGTTCTCGTCATACGACGTCTCGCTCAGATAGAGCAACCGACCGCCTTGCGTGTCACCCGTGATCCACTTCCCAAAGGCAGAAATTCCGCTCACCGCGCGCCAGCGGTTTTGCTGGTAGCTTGAACGTTCATTCCATTTCTGGCTTCCGAGGTCGAATTCCCAAGTGAACGATGAGCACGAAAGCACCCATTTCGGATGGCCTTGCGAGATGTAGACCGAGGCCTCCAACGTCGTCTTGTCATTCACCGCGGCGATCAACCGATCCAAATCCGGCGGCGAAATCTTCAACGGGTTCGGCGTACCGTTGTGCTGCACAACCGAATTATCGTCTGCAACCCAGATCAGAGCCGATCCGAACCCATCTTCATGGCCCGCGACCGCATACGGGCTCAGCAAGCCGCGCTGGATCACATAAGAGCGGGTGAACGGGAAGCCTGTCGGCTGCGCTGTGTCCGCATAGACGGCCCCAAAATTCGGTCCCCAAACATAGTATTGGCCGTTGAACGGAAGCCCGCGCGTCAGGCCGCCAGATTTTGCTTGCTCTTTCGTCTTATCGGTCGTCGCGATCGTGACATCGTTCAGCCCTGACGCCTGGATCGTGCCATCGCCATAGGTGAAGATGAAATAGCCGTCCATGAAGCCGACACTGTTCGGAGTGCCGATGTCAGGATCAGCGAACGACGAAACAGCGGCCGAGGTGACAGAGAAGGCTCCAGTCCCAGGATCGACACAAACAACGTCAGGCGTCGGGTTCTTGTTGTTGCGGGCCCAGAACACCTTTTCTGTGCCGTTCAGCGCACCGGTCAGGACCGTTTCAACGCCGCCTGACGTATAGGTGGCCGCCTTCCCGCTCCATGCCGTATAGAGCGCGCTTCCGACCAAAAGACCGCCGCGGAAACCGGTCTGCGTCGAAGCACAGAACTGCGGTAGCCCCGGCGACTTGCGCCAGACCACGGAAGGAGGGGCAAAGCCCTTCTGCGTCTTGATGTCCTTACCCAACGGCTCCGCATACGCATTTATCAATCTACCAGCACTCTCTTGAGAGCTTGCGCCGGGCGAACTTGAAAGCGGGAACGGGATCGAGACCGCAGGCATTTACGCGAATCTCGCAAACTCGCCGAACAAGCGCTCTGCCGCCCTACAATAGGCAGCGTGCGCTTCTTCCGGTGTAGGGAAATAGCCAAGGTTCGTATTTTTCCCTTGGCAACGAATTTGTGCGTTCCATTTTTTAGTTGGCGAATACCAACGCACGCCTTTGAAGCCGCTCTTGTTGTCGGCTCGCCTTCCCATGTTGGCTTTGTTCTGGCTGGTAGTGGCCAGCCTAAGATTTGACCAGCGATTGTTCGAGCGGTCGGTGTCCCTGTGGTCAACCTGACGCGACGGCCATTCACCAGTCATGTACAACCACGCAAGCTGATGCGCTTTGTACCGGCCACCATCGATCCTGATAAGGCGATAGCCTTCGCTGTCAGCACCAGCAATTGAGCCTTCCGGGGTATTTCTTGATGGCGAAATGCGCCAAAGAAAGACCCCAGTTAAGGGGTCATAATCCAGCAAGCTTCTCACCAGTTCGGCAGTCGGCTTCATCAGAAAAACTCGACCTGCTGCGGGCCATAGCCCGGCGTTTGACGCTTGATCACGCGAATCCGGTTGCGCATCTGCTGGGCCATACTCTCGTCCGACTTGCCGCCGAACTCCTCCGCGGCGGCATTTGCCACGAGCTTGCTGAAGCTCAGAAACAGCTCATCGTCCAAGTCGTTTGGATCGCCTATGTATGTCGTTCCGTCCGCATTGATTTCCGAGACGACGCTATCAATGTACCCATCCAGCGTCGTCGCATCTTCCGCGGACATGCTCGCGCCGACATCGCCGCCCACGAGGATATCAAGGGCTTTCTTTTGGATCTCGGCGCGAGTTTTGGACATCAGGCTTCGGCGCTTTCCGCGTCCTTGGCCGCTTTTTCGGCGTTGGACGGCCGACCGCGCTTCGGACGCTCGACTTCGTCGCCGATTTCGATGTCAAAGTGCTTGTTGCCAGGAAGCTTGTTGATCAGATGGCTATGGTCATCCGAATTCAGATCGACGGCCTCGCCGCTCTTGAACTCGACGCCGCCCATCTCGACCACATCGCTGTCGCCTTCGGGCGCGTTGTAGGTTGCAGTTGCTTTGCGCATTGCAAGTCTCCAGTTGGTTGCCTGCCGATCAACGCGACCGGCAGGCAATCGTTCGTTACAGGTCCATGTATCCAGTGAGGCGCAGATCGACGGTACCGGCCACAGGGGTGCCGGCCTGCGTTCCGATCGTGATCAAGCACTCGGTATCGACCGTGTTCTTGAACAGAAGACCAGCCGCAGCCAGCGTCTGGGTCGTCACCGCAGCCTGCGTATTCAGGCCTGAGAAGTAACGAGACGCATTGCCGGCGTCGCCGATGTTCAGGAGCATTGCCGTGCCGCTGTCCATATCGGTACCGACTGCGATGATGCCAGTCACGACAAAGCCAGCCGGGATCATGAACGCACCGACAGTATTGCCGGTGACGTTGTCAGCGACCGAGATTGCGACAGTGCGACCGATGGTCTTGACCATGCGGGCATCGCCCTGAGCGCCAACCTGAGGCTGGCCCCAATCCTTACGATAAGCCATTGTCTTTTCCTTTCAGATTTGGGGTTAGGCGTTCGCGACGCCGGAGACGAAGCCGGTCACCATGCCCCAATCGACGAGATCGCCGACCGTGGCAGCCGAACCGACGGAGAGCGGAGCCTTGGCGATCTTGCCAACGCCGTACTGAGCCTCGATGCCGATGCCCTTGATGAAGTCGTAGTCGGTTTCATCGCGGCGGGTCGGACGGGGCATCTGGCCCATGACGTAGCCGAGAGCGCCCTGACCGAGCAGGAACACCGGTTCAACGTCGATCGAAGCGGCACCGACACCGGTCAGGAGCAGGCGCTGGGTGATCTCCGGGATTTCCAGATAGTAGACGCCGTCATAGACCAGGCCGCCGCCAGTGAAGATCGGGTTCTTCGTGGTGGGGCTGGACTCGCGCTCGCGGGCATCGCGATTGGCCTGGTACATGGTCGGATCGGCCTTGAGATCGCGCATCGCACGCGAGCCAAGCAGACACAGGTACCATTCCTGATCGTTGTTCGATCCCTTGATCTGGAACGGGTTGATCTTGGGCTTGCCGTTGTAGACGCCGGGGTTGGAGGACGAGACGCCGGTCTGCTGCGCCACGTTCTTCATGAGCGAACCGACCGCAGCCGTCATCTTGTCGTTCGTGCTGTCCACGTTCGCGACCGCAGTTGCGAAGGTGGTCGAGTAGTTCGAAATCTGCGATCCGAACACCACGCGGTCCACGTTCGCGGTCACCCACGAGTTCTTGTTGCCGGCGGTGGCCGCCGACCACTTGATGCCGTTCACGCGGTTGCCGGGAGAAGTGAACCGGCCAGCCTGGATCTGCGAGGTCGGGATCGAGAGCAGCGTATCCACGAGGTCATCGCGGACGATGCGGCGCGACCAGCCGCGGAGAAGGCTCTGCGCGGTCGATTGGACCGAGAAAGAGCTTTCCTTGTTGGCTGCGCGGTTGTTGGCGACCGCGTTGCGGGCCCAGTCGGCCCACATCGGCATGCCGTAGCTGTCCAGCGTCTCTTCGTTGCCGACCAGCGTACCGACACCGACACCGTTGCCGGTGAGCTGCGTGACGAGCGGGATGCGGATTTCCTTGCCGTCGCCGGCCAAGTCCGACATACGCACGATCGGGCTGGTGGAGTCCGGACCCATGAAGGGATCGAGACGCGAGGCCCGCAGGAAGTCGAAGGCGACATTCTTGCGGAATTTGATCAGTTCATTGTTCGGGTGGTTCGTAGTGAGGGCCATCGGCCGCTACCTTTCTGTTGATGGCCTCCACTGGCGAACAGGCAAAGAAAAACCCGCCTCAAGGGCGGGTGTTTTCGTCGATCTGATCGGGCAGTCTTAGCCAGCTATCTGCTGAAACAAGTCGCTGTCCGAGACGTCATCCTCGACGCTCGATTTCAGCGTGGTGTTCGCCCGGCTCGCCCCGTTCAGGGACGGCGGGAGATCAGTGCGAGGGCGACCATTCGTCTGAGTATTCTGCTGGGCCGAGCCGCGCGCCCGCTCGACCGCCTTCGCAAGGAAGGTGGGATCGTTGAGGCGTTCCTCGAGCTTCTTCTCGAGCCAAGCGTTCGGGTCAGTGCCAACTTCGGCGCGGACCTTCTGCTCACGATGCCATTCGAGGAGAGTTTTGCCGGGATCTCGAGACGCCTGCATGCGGGCCCTCAGCGCCGGGTCGACGGCCTTCTGAGCGGCGGTATAGGCAGCCTGAAACTCGTCAGGATGAGCTTCAGCGGCTCGCTGTAGGCTTTCCTCGCGGCGCTCTGCCAATGCCTCTTGGCGAAGCTCCTCGCGGATTGCTGCGGCGTAGCCGTCAGGATCAAGCAGCGGGTCCGGCCTAGAGGGCTTTTCGGCCTTCGGCTGTTCCTGCTGTCGCGGTTGCTGCTGGGCCCGGCGCAATTCGGCCATTTCGGCCTTCAGGCGCTCGTTCTCTTCGGCAACGCGCCGCTTCTCCTCGTTGATCTCCCGAACGCGCCAAGACGGCACCTGAGGGGCGTTGTCGTCGACCTGCGACCGCTCAGTCGCGGTCTCCGTCGTCGCTTCCTGCGTGGTCGTCTGGGCCTCGGAAGTGGCGTCGTTCTGCTCTTGATGCTCGGTTACGGTCTGACTATCAGCCGTTTCGTCCGTCAGCACCTCGTTGAGCAGTTCGTCGTCGGTCGGCCCCTGGTTCTCAGCACTCATGGTGTCTCTTCCTTTCGCGTCTCGTGCGATCACGTATGCCGGCATGTCGCTGCCAGCGGGCGGGTAAGCCTGTGTCGTCGGCTTGTACGATCTCTATGCGGCCGGTTGGCGCGCGGCCTGCTTGGCCTGCTGCGCGGCTTTCTCGCGCGCAAGGTCCATGCTCTGTTCGTGGCGCTCCTGCTCCATGCGGGCGGCATTGGCGGCCTTGATGCGCTCTATCTGGATGTCGGCCGCAGCCTCCATCCGTTTGATTTCGATATCGTTGGCCGCCTTCATGCGCTCAAGCTGAGCGTCCATGGCGGCTTTCTGCTCATCCATCTGCTGTTGGCGAGCCTGAAGGGCCAAATCCTGCTGTGTGCGCGCCGTCTCGCGGGCATCCTCGCGCTGCGCTGTCTGTGCATCCAACTGCGCCTTGGCCTGCAGCGCCATCACCTTCGGATCGGGCGGCGGCGGCTGGTTCTGTTTCGCCCTGATCTTGTCCAGCATCGGCTTTTTGACCGAGTTGGAGAGCGGCGCCAGTTCGATCGCGATTTCCGGGAACTCTTGAGCGAACTGCGGCCCAAGAGACTGCAGCACCATCATGTTGTCGGCCTGCAGGTTGACCGCATCCGGACCTTCGTCGAGGATGATATCCACGTCGAGCGCGCCGAGAGCATTCACGATCGCCGGCCGGCCATATTCGTCCAGATGAACTTGGCCCGTGCGCGGGTCGAACATCTGGTTGACCTGGAAAAGCTGCGGCACGTTCTGGTCGTCCGTCACACGAATCCACCGCGGTTCTTTCCAATGCCGCTGGATGATGTTCCAGATGTCCCGATAGACGCGGATCTTCCAGTTCTTGTATGCGCTCAGGTACGGGCCGAGTTCGGCAACACCGGCCTGCTGCAACAGAGAGATCGCGCGGCCCGAGCTATCCTCAAGCCCCTGCCCGATCAGCGCGGGGTTTGGCCCAAAGTTCTCGATTTCGTTCTTGGACTCCTGCAGCATCTCGAGCTGCCCCTTGAAGTCCGAGACGGCAGACTGATCCGGCTCCATCTTGAGGCCAGGATTGGTCTCAACCCAGCCATCAGGCTTCGCCCATTCACGACGGGCCACCTCGATATCGTCAACAGCGCCCTTTTCGGAGACGACGCGCCGGGTATTAAGCAGGTGCAGAGCCTTGGAGCGGCGATGGTTGATCTCGTCCTGAGGCGATTTCAGGTTCCGGATGAAGCCATACCGATCGCCATCATGATCCACGCTCGCCGAGAACATCCGATATCGCGGGAACGTCTTGCCGCGCTCGTCAACAAAAGGCGAAACGCCTTTCATCATCTCGGCGTTGCCGATGTGCATACACCAGCGCCACTTGCCGCCCTTGATGTACCAGTGATCGGCCAGCCTGACCTTGCGTTCGTTGCTATTGACCCAGTTCTTCTCTCGGTCGGAATCGTTGATCGAGGTCAGGTCCGTGCCAGACATCACGAGGCTATCGATCTCGGCAGCCTTGTCCGGGAACAGCTCCTTCGCCTGGTCTACATCGATCCACTTCGCGACGCCCATATAGCGGGCATCGGTGAAACCCTCGTCCCACGACCGCGGGTCATAGAAGAACCCGTCCGCGTAGACGATATGCATCTCAAGCGTTGGATCGCCCTCATCGCCCGGAACGAGGTCGTATTCCAGCCCGGCAATGCCATCGATCGCGCACAGCCGCGCAATGCGGGTGGACTTCGATTTCCAGTCACTGGAATCGAGCTGGTAGCGCAGCGTGGCCGTTGCAAGCTCGGCGCCTTCGTCCTGGTGCGGCGTCCGCGGATAGGCCTTCACGTCCTGCCGCAGGCGCTCCACAAGGCCCACAATGGCGTCGATCTTGCGGACGATACGGTTGGACGTAACGATAGGCTGCCCGCGATCACGGAGCTTCCGGATATCGTCCTTGGTCCATTGGTCGGCATGGTAGTAATGGCGAGACTCGACCATCTCGCGGCCTTCCGCGTCCTTGGCAGCGGCCCAGTCGTTCCATTGCCGGCGCAGGCGAACGACGTCGTAGTAGTCGTCATCGTCTGGCTGCTGCCGAGCGACTTGGCGCTGTGGCTGGACTGCGGGAATGGTCTGCATCAACGCGACCGGATCGGCTTTCCGTTGCGCCAACCGTAGTCGGTCGGGCAAGAGTTAGAGTTGGTCGGGACAGCCATTAGAGGGTTGCCTTCCAGTCACTCGATGAAGAATTGGCCGCTGCCTTGTATCCGGCAGCAACCTTCGGCTCGTCGTCGTTCGCAGCGCGCCTGATCCAAGGCCGCGACATGCATTCGTAGCGCCACTCATCTCCAGCGTGATCTTCCATGTTGCTGTCGAGGTCTTCCGGCTTGTCCGGATCGTGCTGCAGAGCCGGGATTGTCCGGATGCTGTCAACGCACGTCGAAAAACACACAATCATCGGCAGGCCGTCGTCATCCCCGACGAACCTGGCCCGCATCTGGTCCCAGCCACCCATTGCACCGCGAGCCGCAACGCGCTTGTTATCGGCAGCCCTGAACGGAACTAGCCTGGCCTTGATCAACTCGCTGTTCAGTCTCTCCGAGATCGGTGGGCCGCCGTCCTCAGCAAAAGCAGCAGGATCGAGAACCCCACCAACCAATCGAGGGTCTTTCGCTTCCCTCTCCGCGATCCCCTTGCCAACCTGATCAGCATGGAGCTTCAGCCCAACGTTCGGCTTACCAGGCTGCATCCCATACCATTCGCGGTATCTGACCAAGCAGCCCCGAGGCAGCCAAAGCCCGTCAGGCGTCTTGAACTTGTCCTGCACGATCGCCCACCAGCCGATCGAGAATGGCTTGGCCGACCCCCAGTCTCCCGACCGGTTGCGCGTCCACTGAGCCGGAATCTCAAACGGCTTAACCACATGGCGGCGCGCATCCCAGCAATCGAAGAACGCACCCTCAATGACGTCCCAGTCGCCCCAGCGCATCGCCCTGACGAGCGCAGCGGAGCCAAGGCCCTCAAGGCGCATCTCGTAGCCCGGGTCATCCTGGCCCATGCTAGGGTTATCTTCGAGCCGCGCCGGGATGTACTGCCTCAGCATCCCGCCATCATTCGCCGGCATCAGCCGCATTTCCATGGGCTGCGCTGCGGTGACGAACGTGCTCTTGACCCAGAGATGACCGACGTTGCCGGGGTTCGCGCCGCACAGGATGCGCGGGAAGCGGCCAACGTAATCCTTCGGCAGAACCACGCCGACCATGCGAACGCGATTACGGAGGAACCGATACATGGTCTCCGTGAAGTGCGTCAGCTCGTCGATGATCAGGACGTGGATTTCAGCGCCCTGATATTTGTAGATATCCTTTTCGTCTTTGCAGTGGCAAAGATAGATCTTGGACCCGTTCCAAAACCTGATCTCGTCGTCTACGATTTTGCAGAACCCGGCGTTTTCCCACGCCGCCAACATGGCCCGGAAGCCTTTCGGACCCTCCATGTGGTTTTTGATCAGGTCGTCACGAATCCGGCGAAACAGGTAGACCTGAAGCCCAGGTATCGCCGAACACCACACAATGGCGGCAATCCGCATCAGATGCGATTTGCCGCCGCCCGCAGCCCCTCCGTAAAGAACCTCAGTCGCTAGTGTCTCGAACGCATCCCATTGCCTAGGATGAAGATGAAGGTTCAGGGCGGCCGGTGAGGTTGATGATTGGGACGAGAGGCGCGCCGTCCTTGCCTGTGTGCTCATGATCCGTCTTGTCGCGCCACTGATCCGGACGGCGGTTCTTCAGCCAAAAGATCTGCGCCACGACGTCAGGCGGACAATGGTTCCGATAAGGCGTCGCCGTAACCTTGCCCTGGAAACTGCTGAAGTGCGTCGCATCATGCGTGTAACCAACTGCGCGCTGATACAAGCTGCGCTCGACCCGGTCGTCTGCCTGGTCCTTCCCCGCTTTTAAGGCCTGCAGAAACTCGGGCTGCTCGGCCTTCCAGTTGGCGATAGTCCGAATGGCTACCTTGAAGAAATCCGCCAAATCCTCGTCAGTCGCACCCAGTTCACAGAGCTTCTGAGCTTGGCCAACGAACTCAGCCTTGAACTTGCTTGGACGGCCGCCGGCCATGTGTCAGGCCTTCGAAATCCTCCCCAGCCCGAACGCAACGACAGCCATCACAAATGGCCAGAACCATTGGATGGCGATCTCGACGTATTCGAAGGCGGGGGAGATCGGGAAGAACATCAGGTCTTGCTAACCGGGACGATCTTGCCGTTGCGCTCGACGAGGCCGGCATCACCGTTGACGATCATACGAAAGAGCAGCTTGATCTGTTTTGCGGTCATGATCTGTCCTTGCGAATTGAACGAAGCGGAGCCCTTGGGCTGCTCAGGCACCAGTCGCGGGGGTTTGCAACAGGGCCCGCTTCGAACGGAATGAAAAAGCCCGCGAAGGGGACGCGGGCAGTTAAGGGAGGACACGAAGTCAGAAAAACGAAAACCCGCCGAAGCATAAGCTTGGCGGGCCCATGGGCAAATCACTTCCCATTACCCGCAATGTGCGGCATCAGGACGTCCCTGTCAACGCCGCGCTTCTGATCTTCAACAATGTCTCCAAAGCGACCAACGCTCAACTCTGTTGCTGGACCGATATGGCCATCTCCACTGACGCGAATAGCGTCATGCACTTTCACCTCTTTCCCGTTCCTGAAATATGAGCGCTTCTCTTCGCGCCTAACTATCGGGTCAGATTCAAGTTTCCAGAGCGAGACAAGCTGATCCAACGCCTCCACCATGCGGCCGGCGATGTAACCCTCAGCGCGGTCGCCGCGAACGATGCCACCAGATCGGCTCCAATCTTTGGCTGCATCCTGAATAAGCTGCCCCTCTCCTACGACTGAAATCAACAGCTTTGATCCGACAGGGCCAAGCTCCATCAGGACGCGATTCAGCTCAATCGATGCTTTAACCAAATCATCCGATATCGGATCGACGAAGCCGCCCCCGTCAACATTCTCCTTGGTGGTGTCCATTGCCTGATTGCGCCCAACAGCGGCGCGCTCCCATAGCTTTCTGAAGCGTTGCCCGGCCTCGTTCTGCGAGGCATCAATTCGCCCTCTGCTGTACATGTGATCGATGGACGACTCTCGCACGTTCACCACGGCCTCATACCGCTGTCCCGGCTCAAGCGGGTCCGGAATGACGCGCGTACCGATCTCAACGCGGCCCTCAGACCCGTGAGAGAGATACGGTTTACCCTTCCGACGTCGCTGCACTGTCGTCATGTTCCCCGCCTGCATCTGCTACGTCCTTGCTTGCGTGATAAGCCTTCATCCAGCCGCGGGACCATTCGAGCCGCGCTTGGTATTTGTCTTTCGGCGAAGCGGCGCGGAGACCGCTGATTCCCTCTGGAGGCGTTTTCGGCGCTACCGCGTTGATCTGATTAGCCTGAGGGGTGATTTCCTCTCGCACGCTGCCGTCTGAGGGGTCGCGAATCATTGCATGGTCCTCAGTTGCGGCTCAGGAGGTGGCGGGGGCGGGATGCCGTAACGCTCGAGCAGGTCTCGAGGTGCCGTGCAGGCAGGTGACTCCGGATCGGGTCCAGCCCATCGCGACCAGTGCCCCGTTCGCTTGTATAGCTCGAGCACGACATTCCAGTCCGGCGGCGCGTTTCCGCTTGAGGGAGGGCTTTTACCCAACCTCTCAGCCGCTCCTATCATCCAGGTCTCTTCGGCCGGACCCCAGTCGGCACATCGGCGGTCTGTCTGCTTGGCGTGGTTGCAGAACTTCGTATGCTCTCGAGCTATCTCGCTGCTCGAGAGCCCAAGGCCAGCCGCATAGGACCGAACCTGTTCGGATAGCCCATATCCATCGGGGAGAGGTTTTGAGATTTTCTTCCGCGAAGATTTTTCCTCCGGCGCGTTAGCGTCGGAATCTGTCTCTTCTCTTCTCTTACCTATATCCTCTCTCTCTAGGCTAGCAATCCGCTCCGGTTCTGCTAGCGCATCGCTAGAGACGAAGAAACCGGCATCGATTAAAGGGGTTATCGCCGCAGACAGTTCCGCTTCGCTAATATGCAAACGGAAAGCGATCTCCTCTAGCGAGGCGGTAATTCCACCGTCTTCGTACTCGCTTGCTAGCAGCCAAAGCATTGGTGCTAGCGCCCTGCTAGCAAGCGGCAAGCGCGCAAACGTGAAGTCGTCCAGCAAGCCTTTGTGGAGCTTGATCCAAGCCGGCGCACGATCCTTGTAGTGCTGGAACGATTTCCAGTTCTTAGGTGTTAGGATCATGCAAGCCCCAGCGCCACCATGTACGCGTCAACGTCGGCCTCGAGCTGCTCGCGCTTCTTCTTGTCGGCGCGCTGATTGCGCACCACTACGCGCAGGGCCTTCGGGTTCAATCCATTGCTGCCAGCCTCGGTGTATAAATCCCGGATATCGCCCGAGATCGTTTTTTTCTCATCCTCGAGGCGATTGATCCGATCCACGTAGGATTTAAGCTGGCTGTTGTCGCCGACCGTCGCCATCTGTGCTCTCATCATCGCTGGTTGTTGGTTGAACGCGGTGGGGATACACAGGTGGATTGTCGCTCAGCCACTCGATGATCGAATGGTTGGGCTTATCGAAATCTGGCATCACATAAGCCCATCCTGACGCCCACCAGATCGATGCGCCTTCGGTCGGAATTGACTTGCGGATGCGCGTCATGCCGCACTCCGGTTTTCTTTCCGGAGCTGCTTCGTCAGCCGCTCTTTGAGGAGCGCTTCCAGCTCAATCCTACGCACGCTGCGGGGCTTCTCCAGATCGACGAGCGCTCGGAGGTGGGCGATCTGGTGGTGAAGCGGAAGCCGCTGCATACGGCGCGCAATGACGTGGATGGCAGTCATCATAGCGTCTCCCGGATTTCATCGACAAAGCGCGCAAAATTCTCGTCGTCGCGGATGCGGCACGTGATCTTGTTCACCGCATGGATCACCGTGGTATGGTCGCGGCCACCAAAGCGCCGGCCAATGTCTGGCAGTGTCCTGTTAGTCAGTTCCTTGCAGAGATACATTGCGAGCTGCCTAGGGGCGACGGTCTTGGCCGTGCGACGGCTGGACTTGATATCCGCCATCGTAATGCCCGGAAACTTCGCGAGCACCGCGCGTTGAATGATCTCAACCTTGCTGACGAGCCCGTTTTTCTCGAAGAAGGAATGGGCTTCCTTGATCTGCTCATCAGCGATCGGAGGAAGTATTGGATCCGGTGGCCTCCGCGGAACGGTGACATCGAACGCCGCCATGTTGTGCTTTGTGGCCGCCTCAGCAAATCTAGCTAGCCTAGCCTTGTGCTCGGCATGTAGGCGCATCTCGAAAGACGTCATTCTCCCCCTCCCCTAGTTATCGCCCAGCCAAGGAGCGATTTTTTCCGCCAACTGGGCGCACCATCTCCCGAGCGAAATCAATTGTCGGGCTATGAAAGTCCGCGTCTCCCGCAGAAAGGGATGCTTCGAGTCGGGCGAGCCTGAGCTTGAGGTCGTGAAGTTCATTCTTGGCCGCTCTTTCGTTTTTGATCCGCAGAGCCTCTGCGATCTGAGCAATCTCGTAATCCTCGACCTTCCGGGCCTTGCGATACCAGATGTCGAAAGTCCGCCAGTAAGTGAGCCGGCACAGCTTCGACGTTCTGTCGATCACAACCTTGATCTTCTCACCAGGCTCCCAGGGATACGAAAGTTCCCTGAGCATCACAGCAGCATCACTCATGCCGCCCTCCCAAGCCAATTGGGAGTGTTCCCGTTGGCCTCCCAACGTTTCGGGTTCATCTTCTTACCCATGACGCAACACCCTTTATTTGTAGGACACACAGTGTTTCAGAACATCGGCTTTCATGCCGCGCTGATCGTTAACAGGCTAAGGAACGAACGCCTGATATCCGAAGTAGGCGCCGAGAACGATCAGCGCCTCCAGAAGCAAAAGGAAGAGGAAGAGAAAGCCCGCGCCGACCTCGCGCGGGTCAACGACCGGCTTGCTAAGCTGGACGAGCGAGCCAGAAGGAAGACGGACTAAGTTAGCGGCGCGCGGATTGTATTGCGTTCCCGCGTTGCGAGAGCCGGGCCGCGAAGGATTCCCCGTCGTCGCGGTCCGGCTGCTCATGCGGCGCACTCCGGCTCTTTTGCGGGAGGTACATCCTCGGGACGGCGCCATAGATCAGGCCGCAGATCGGAAGCCGGGAGCATTCCCTTGCTGAAATGATGGATCGCTAAAGCCAGACGAGGGCCTGCACGCCCGCTGTTCTTGGCTTTGTGGATCAAAGGCTGGCTGAGGCCAGTTGCACGCGCCAGCGCCGCTTCAGAGCCGCCCGCCAGCGTGATTGCTCGTTCGATGATGTTTGGTTTCTTGCCATCCATAACCTTGAAATAACACAGGTTATGGGATGACGCAAGAACCAAAGTTATCGGGACTATCAATAACCGATGTTATAGAATGCCGAGTCATGGAACCCGGTATTCTAATTAAAACTGAACGAGTTAGGCGCGGCTGGTCGCAGGCCGAGCTGGGCAAGCGCGTAAGGATTTCTCAGGTAGCCATCAAAAAAATCGAGGCTGGAGAGACTTTGCGGTCAAAGCATATGCCCAAGATCGCCCAAGAGTTGGGTATCCCTTTGTCTAAGCTGGACCCGTCTCTCTCGCAAGCTCCCGTTAACCAAGGCGACGGCGCAGAACTATTGCGACCAAAGCAGGCATTGCAAGTTATACCCGGCGAGCAACTAATGGGTGACGTTGATTTGCCTGTCTACTCCATTGTTCGAGGCGGCCGGGGAGCCTTGGTATTGGAAAACGAGCCATTTACATATACGACCAGGCCGAAAAGGCTGGCGGGAAAGAAAGATAGCTACGGAGTTCTCGTCATTGGGGATTCTATGGCCCGCGAGTACAACGAGAATGACATCGCGTATGTGGACCCTCGCCTGCACCCCAAAAAAGGCGATCCCTGTGTCTTCCAGGGAACCCGCGATGACGGCACTGTTGAAGCGATCATAAAATACTTGGATCGATCGCCCGACGCTAGCGAAGCCGTTTATTATGTCAGCCAGACCAACCCTGAAAAGCACTTCACTATTAAGAAGTCGGATTGGCAAAAGGTGCACGTAGCTGTCGGCAAGGAATCCGGACGATGAACAATCCGGAGTGGGAACAGGATGACCTCGCTCGTCGACAAATCATGTTAGAAATGGTCTTCAAAACGATCCAGTGGATTGCCCAGGTCGCAACCCCAATTCTGCTGCTGCTGATTCTTCGAAAGATGGGATAAGCCGGCCATTGGTGCGCCGCACAATATTTTTTGTCGTATTCGATAACTTTTCTTATTGACGGTTATAATAACCTGAGTTATGGTCGTTTCCATCAGACGGGGAGACGACACCATGATCATCGAGACCAGCGCCAACCAACTCTACTTCGTCGCCGACTACGAGGACCCGAACCTCTCTCATGTTTGGCGCGGCCTGCGCGTCAAGCGCTCCAAGACCATCGACGGCTATACCGTCATCGGCAAGCGCGAGGAAATGGTTCGCAAGGCCGGCTCCCGCGCAGTCTCGGTGGAGGCTTGAGCCATGGCCACCTTCACCTATGAATTCGAAGAGCTCCCGCTGGTGATCGCCAACGGCATTCCGGCTGGCCAGATCAACGGCTGCGCCGAGATCAAGTTCAATCATGACGGCGCGTGGGAGATCGATGGTCTCTGCGTCGAGGGATACCAGAATCTGACCTCCGAAGAGCGCGCGGCCGGCAAGCGTCCGTGGATTTACGTCAAGGCGCCGTTCGAGCTGGTGTGCCTCATCTCAGAGCGGCTCGAGATCGACTGGAAAGACCGGGTTGATGACGCCGTCCGCGAGCGCATCGAGGCCGAGCGTGAGGCTGCCGCTGAATATCGCGCCGAGATGCGCCGCGAATATCGGATGGGGCTGTGATGAACACCGCTCGTTTCAAGATCGATTTCATGCACGGCAGCTACGAGCCTTTCGGACTGTTCTGGCGCAGGCCGGGCATCTTCGGCGTGTGGGTGAAGCTCGACAGCTTCAAAACGCGGGCTGACGCGAAAGAGCACTACGAGAAAATCAAAGACCTTCCGGAGTATCTGCCGTGAGCAACCAAGAGATCATAGAGAACAGCCTCGCCTGCATCGGATTTGGCTTGTGCATGTTCGTGGCTTTCGCGTGGGCGCTCCAATGACCCGCTGCACCCACGAAATCGTCCGAGCAATCCAAGAGAATTTTCACCAGATCATGGACGCTGATCCGCAGGAGAAGCGCCGGCTAATCGATCTGATCTTTGACTACGAGACCATTCAGCAAGGCGTCGCTGAGGCGATGGCCGAACCGGAGTTTGCGTGATGACGCTCGCAGAATGGGAGCAAAAGGTCTCCCCTCACCTTCAATTCATCGAAGCCGGCGCCTCCATGGCTGCCCGTCACGCCCGCGCGCTGCCGCTTCGTCCTGGCTTCGAAAGCCTCGCTGAGGATGAGCTTCGCAAAGTTCGCGAAGTCCTGCAATCGGCGCTCACCCAAGTCATCGTCGCCCAAGCAGCCTACCGCGAAACGCCCATTGAGCCTTCCCATGCAGCTTAATCCTCTCATTGTTCGGCAGCAAATCGAAAACTTGAAGCTCTCCCACCCAGAGCTTCTGGAGGACGATGAAGCTTGGCTGATGTCGCTGGAGAGCGAGACCAGGATCGAAGATCTGCTGACCCAAGTCATTCGTCAGATCGAAGACACCAAGGGGTTAGTTGTCGGCACCAAGGATCGTTTCGAGGAGCTGAAGGCGCGTAAGGAGCGGTTTGAAAACCGCGTCGAGGCGCTTCGTTCACTCGCATTCAAGCTGATGGAGGCAGCAGAGCTTCCAAAGCTTGAGTTGCCGGAAGCAACCCTTTCCATCCGATCCGTCCCGCCATCAGTGATGGTTACGGACGAAGAAAAACTCCCTGATATCGCCTGCAAGTTCGAGCGGAAACCCGACAAGGCGAAGATCAAGGAGCTGCTGGCCAGCGGCTGGGTAGCTGGCGCCACAATGACCAACGGAAGCAAATCTCTCTCAATCAGGATCAAATGAAATGAAAATCTCCGAAGAGTTTCCCTCCCAGTACCTCAAGGCTCCCGACCTTCAAGGCCGCGAAGTTCGTCTCACCATGGGCCGCGTTGAGCGCGAAGAAATCGGGCAGGACAAGAAGCTCGTGCTCTACTTCAAGGGTAAGGAAAAGGGCCTCGTCCTCAACAAGACCAACGCCAATGCGATCGGCGATGCTTACGGCGACGACACCGACGACTGGTATGACCAGCCCGTTATCCTGTTCGCGATCCGGACCGAATACCAGGGCAAGCCCGTCGATGGCCTCCGCTGTCGCGTCCCGACTCCCAAGGACAATCGCGAAGCCGCTCCGCGCCGCGTCACAGGCGGCATCTCGGACAATATGGAAGTCATCAGCAGCGGACCTCCTCCTGGTCATCCGGCTCATGACGCGCCGCCGAACGACGACATTCCGTTCTGAGGATTGAACGATGAACTCTGCATTCCGCGCCTGCTATTCGGATTGGAAGCTCGTGAAGACCCGAGGAGTGATCCAAGTGGTCATGGAAATCCCGTTGCAGGACGCGGATGCAGCTTACGAAGTGCTCGGAGGCATGCCAGCCCCTGCCACTGAGCGTTGGTTCGGAATTGCCGCTCTTAAGGATTCCGAACCCGCGAAGCTCCAGCCGAGCGAGGACAAGCGTTCGGCTGGAGCGAAGCGCGACAAGCGGGACTGGAGTGATTTGCAGCCGCAGCAACAGGCTGGCATCCGATGCAATGAGCCAACCTTCATCGCCTTCCTGAAGGAAGAGCGCCCCGATGACTGGCACGAGGCTCAAAATGCGGCCGAGTGCGTTCGTTTGATCTGTGGCGTGGAGTCGCGTGTCGAGCTTGGGATCAATCCTAATGCTGGCATCGCGTGGAGCCGCCTTGAAAGCCAATACCAAGCCTGGAGAGCCGTAGAACATGCTTAGGCAGAGACAACCGCGCCAGCACGACAGCAAGCGCCTGGATTTCATCCGCTCGCTTCCCTGCTGTATCTGCAAGGACGACACGGCAACTGAGGCGGCGCACATCCGGACTGGTTCAATTGCGCACGGCAAGAACTCGACCGGGATGCAGGAGAAGCCTTCGGACAAATGGACTGTTCCACTTTGCGGAATGCACCATCGAGAGCAACACACCATGAACGAAATGGCTTTCTGGAAGAAATACCAAATCGACCCGTTCATGCTGGCGATGCGATTGACGGAGCACTGAGATGGCACTCGTTGGCAAAGCCTACGCTCCGACGTTCAAGGTGATCCTGATCGTGCTTGGCATCGGTCTCGCCAGTCTCGTGTGCTGGTACGAGATCACGACGCCGCCGGTTGAGCGGTTGTCACATCGGCAGTGATTTCCAACCAACGGGTACGTGATGCCTAAAGAGACGAGAAATTGCAGGAACTGCGGCGCTCCCTTCGAGTGCTTCCCGAGCGACAAGAAGCGCTCATGCAGCTTCCGTTGCGCGGCAGGTACGCGCGAGAGCACGCATCGGCTCATCTATACCAGCGAGTACTCGGCCTGGCGCGACATGAAAGCGCGCTGCTACCGGACAACGCACAAGGATTACCCGCGATATGGCGGGCGCGGCATCACGGTTTGCGATCGCTGGCGTAACAGCTTCCAGGATTTCTATGCCGACATGGGTGTGAGGCCTGGAAAGGGCTTCAGCATCGAGCGGAAGGACAACAACGGCAATTACGAGCCGTCGAACTGCAAATGGGCCGACAAGTTCGAGCAGGCGCGCAATCGTCGCGGAGTATGGACCCAGGAAGAGGATGACGTCCTGCGGCGTTTGACCTCGGAAGGACGCACGTTTCCCGAGGTCGCAGCCGAGATGGGCAAGCCTATCGCAGCCGTTCAGGCGAGAGCCTACCGCCTTCGCATCCAATCCGGATTGCGTCGCAACACATTCCAAACCGCCACAGAGGTGGTTCTCCAACATCGGGGTATTGAACAATGACTTTGACACGGATTGAAGGCGTCCCGACCAAAGCTGAAGTCAAGCCTGGAATGGCGCATTTCGCCTACACGGGACCGGCGGGTAAAACGTGTGGAGATTGTCGAGCCTGTCACCTCCAGTCGGGCCGGCGAGAGCTCTATCGATGCGCAACCTTCAAGCGCCTGACCGGCAAGATCGGAAACTGCATCACGAAGCAGTTCGGCGCCTGCAAATACTTCGAGCAAAAGCAATGAAGCTCGCCCTCCTCGCCGCCCTTCTAGCCTGGGGCATTGCCGAGTTCTACTTCCACCCGCTTGGAGTGCCGTCATGGTGAAGGATTCTGTCCAGGGCTGTTCCGCTGAGAGCTGTGATGAGCCGCTTTATCGCGTCGATATCTGGAACACCGAAGGCGATGTCGTGAAGCACTTCCGCGACCTCACGCCCGACGAAGTCGATGAAATCAGGGACCAATACGAAGATGAGCCGTGGCTCACCGTGGTCGTAGAGGAGCAGTGAAATGGACAAGATTGACGAAAAACTGCGCGACGCCTTGGCACAATCGATCCAGGCCGGTCTCTCGGACGAGACGATGGAGCAGTTCAACAAGAAGGTTAAGGATCTGTCCTGCGAGTTCGAGGAATCCCTGATGTGGAGCCTCAAGGATAACCTCGCCTATAACCTTTCCGCTTGGGTTGTCGATATGGCAGAGCGGGCATTGGAGCAGATGCTTCTCGGCAACGAGGACCAGATGCGGCGCTATCTGTCATGTGACAAGCGCGGCGATGATGGCCAGTACATCTGCTACACCGGCCGCAGCGATGGCTCCTATAACAGTCGGTCGGCCCTCGATCAGTACCCCGTGATCCACGGGCGCCTATTCGAGACGGGCGCCATTGAGCTTCGCAAGAAGGTCGCTCAAGCCAACGAGACCCTGATCCGTGATGAACGGATCAAGGACTTGGAGGATCAAGTCAAGTCACTGGTCGAGCAGGTCAATAAGGCCATCCGCGAGAAGGAAAACCTGCTGGATCGCATTCGTCGTGGCGAGGTGGTCGCATGACCGATCACATCCCCAATGCTGCCCAATCCTCGCAAGTGCCGGAAGGGTGGAAGCTTGTCCCCCTGATCCCAACCACGGCGATGCTTGAAGCGGGGACAGACAACAACCCCACGCAATGGACAGACGGGACGGATCCAGGGTTCGCGATCGACGTAGCGAACGACGTCTACGTGTCGATGGTTCGCGTCGCCCAGCCGCCGGCCGCTCCGGTCGAGGCGGATGCTGATCTTCCGACCGCTCAAGACGTGCGTGGCATTCTCGGTCCGCCTGTCCAGAGATGTTCTGCCGGCAATGGGGAAGTGCCGCAAGACTTCACAGCCATGCTGCGCGCCCGCGCCGACTGCATTCGAGCAACCAACTTTGTCCATATCGGCGAACAGGACGCGCGCGACTTCGCCGAATTGTTCGACAAGGCCGCCGCGATCATCGACTCGTTCGAGGAGAAGACTCGACACGAGGAAGAAATGTACATGGATGGGCTGGACTGATGGCTCAGCCCTTCTTCTCCCGCCTGATCAGCTCCTTTTCTACCGCCCCCCGGATGAATTCCGCACGCTTTCCGGGTCCCTCAAGAGCATCGATGCGCTCGGGCTGTCCATCATCTAGCCGAACCACCGTTGGCTTCACATCCATTCCCGGCCTGCCACGACCCTTCTTCGCAACTTTTTTCATATTCACCCCAGAAAAAGCGATATCGCTTATTGACGGGACTCAGAATATGCGATATCGGTATTTCCGTCAACACGGGAGATCGACATGACCGCCAAGACCTTCAAGAACCAAGCCGAAGCCATCGCTCTGGTCTCACCGCTGTTCCATGCCAAAAAGATCGGCTGCTTCACCCCGGTCAGCACGTTCGGCAAGACCACGGTCAAGGTATTCGTCTGGGGCGGCTGGAAGCCCCTCACCGATTCCCTATTCAACGCGCTGGTGGCAGCATGAGCAGCAAATACGAGCAGATCGCACATAAGTGGCTCACCGAGGCTAAGCAATTCGAAAAGTCTGCCGAGGATTGCTATGAGCGCGGGGACGATGACGAGGGCGACATGAACCATGTCGAGGCGGAAACGCTCCGCAGGTGCGCCCATGAACTAGCATCCCTCACTGACACTCAACCGCAGCCAACGCCAGTGCCAGAGCGAGATGAGAACTCTTGGCCGAACGGATGCCAAGACGCGAACTCCTGCGCCAACCACATGGCCTGCATGTACAAGCTCTGCCAGCACGAATTCAGAGACATTTCTGATGACGTCAAGGCCGCACTGGCGATGACGCGCCCACACGGTGGAGGCGACAAGTGAACCTCAACAAAGACCCTGAAAGCTGGGCCAAAGTTGACGCCTGCGCAGCCACGAACGGCAGCCAAGCTCAGTCCGAGAACGTCATGAAGATGGCGCTTCAAGATATTCAGCGATTGGCAGCAGAACTGAGGGCAGTTCGCGATGACCACGCGCGCATTTGCCGCAACCGGGATATGTGGAGAAGCCAATGTGAACAACAGGCTGAGCAGTTGAGCGAGAAAACTGCGGCCCGTCTGTATGGCATTATTGATCCCGATTACGCTCGCGTGTTCACCATGGCCAGAGTGCTGGCATGGGCAGAGGGGTACGCGCTTCTGTTCCACGGCTCATTCACCCGTGATCTTGACCTTGTTGCCGTCCCCTGGACCGGAGGGGCATGCGAGCCCGAGCACTTGCTGAGGCGTATCATTGCCGCTGCTGATCTCAAGATCGTGGTTGAGAACGACGATACGAAGCACTGGGGCCGGAAGGTCTGGACACTGACTTTCAAGACCTTTGGCGACCCGCGCTTTATCGATCTTTCGATCATGCCTCGTGGCGACGAAATGTCAGCGACCGATAACATCGCAAAAAGTCAGCGAGCGATGACATGAGCGACCCCAAACTTGAGTTCAGAATCCTTGAGCGGCTTAAGCAGGCTGCGTTGGACATCCGCCGCAACGGCGGCGGGGGTGATGATGTTGATTGGAAGCTAAATCAGTCTGTATCTCGGATACTGAACTCGTTTATCGATAACGAGGAAAGGTCAAGTCCAACTGGACTAACTGAGTGGACTTCAAACCCGAGCATCCACGTTGCGTGGTGGATGATGCAGCGCGGCTATGCGACGGGACATGGCGATACGCTTGACGATTTGCTGTCAGAGCTTGTTCATCAGGCGGCCGTTCTTGAAACGTCTCAGGACCGGAAAGACTTTTTCGATGGCGGAAAAGAGTTTCCAAAACCGACAACGGAAGGGGCACAGATCGAAAACGCCTGTTCCCCGGTCTCTTCGCAACACCATTCAGGAGAATAAAGATGGACAAAGGCGCATTAGCCCTCGTCGGAAAAACGCTTTCTAAGGTCGAATTGGCGGCAGACAAAAAGGCCATCCGCTTCACAGTAGACGGCGAAGAGATCATCGCCAAGTGCGATGGCGATTGTTGCTCTGATACCTGGATCGAATCCATCGAAATGCCCGCTGGTGGCATCCCCGCGAAGATCCTGGGGGCCGAAGAACTCAGTCTGCCATCGGCAAGCGACGAGCTCGCGCTCTATGGATTGAAGCTGACCACGGACAAGGGCGATCTCGTTCTCGACTACCGCAACGAGTCGAACGGATATTATGGCGGCAATCTTAGCTGGCCCGGCGATTATCACTACGGCGGCGTCTACGGGCAGAATAATAGCAAGGAAGAGTGGCAGCCCATCCCCGATGATGTGGGAGGATCTGGGAAGTGAGCATCCGTCTCAAATGGGCCAAGCAACTGAAGGATGCCGGCGCCGTCCTCGGTCGCGACGGGCTGTCGAAACGTGCCGCCGCCATCATGGTCGATCTCGTTGCCAATAGCGGATCGTACAAAGAGGCAATGATCGCCGCAGGACGTCTGAAGGCAATTGCCGGCGCCGCGAAGTATGACAGCTATTGGACCGAGAAGGTCGATGATGGCTTCCTCAAGGAGCTGCACTTCCTGGAAGCCGAGGCGAAGCGCGTGGCCTCGTCGCGGCTCCCTTCAGATCAGTGAAAGTGCGTACCAACCTCAACCAAGGAGACGACTATGCGTGAGATCACAAGCCACATCGTCAATCCCGTGAACGACAAGCTCAAGATCGAAGTCACCGACGCGCCCGGTGCCGGCGGCGCAAACCACCGCTACGAGATCACCGGATTCGATACGTCCAGCAATCCTTCATTGGTCGGCCAAGGCATCGAGCCCAAGAGCAAGACAACGATCCTGTTCCAGAACGGCCCGATCAACGATCACGGCGTTAACGGTCTGACGCAGGAAGTTCTGCTTGCCATCGTCGCCGATCGCCTCAACTCGTTCCAGCTCGGCCCCTTCGCCTGTCGCGAGAACGAGATCGCACTGGAGAAGGTCCAGGAGGCGATGGAAGCCCTCCAGTCGCGGACTAAGGCTCGCATGGCGCGCGGCGTCGAGGGGAGGAACGTGGCCTAGCGCCACGTCACCTCGCCAATGACCTCAAACAAGCGTGGCACTGAAAATGCTTAATGTCTTCGCCTTTTCCATCGCTTTTGTCGGCGTCGTTGGCCTTATCCTCATCACCGCAATTTTGCGCGGCTGGGCGCTCAGCATCATCTGGGGATGGTTTGCGGTTCCGATCTTCGGTCTACCTTCGCTTTCGATACCGCAGGCCATCGCGGTTTCTTTGCTGGTCAGTATGATGACGCATCAGCACATCCCGCAATCCAAGGACGAGCCATGGAAGCCATTGATGACAGGGCTGCTCACGCCGTTTGTTGCATTGCTGATCGGCTGGATCATCAAGGGCTACCTATGATCAGTTCACCGCTGACGTCGAACAACTTGGGAACAGACAAATGACCATGCCTGCCGCGCACACGCTCGAACGCGAAAAGGACAAGCTGTATCTGACAGATGCAGAACTGATCCGGCGCCTTGGCGTGCCTGAAAAGGTGATGCGGCCGATGTTGCCGGGCCTTGAGCGTGACTACGGATTCCCGAAGAAGTCCCCATTATTTGGTGAACGACGCTACTGGCCTGCTGTGAAAAGCTGGCTCGATAAGCACAACGGGCTTACAGTGGGGTCGCTAACTTCCAAATCAAAAGGGGTCCTACGATGACCGATAAACCACAGCCTCCAGTGCTGGGCCTACCTGCGCCTGGTCTTGTCTGGAGGCTACGCAGCGACGGCTGGCTGGCCTCATGGCAAGCCCGTACCGACCGCGTCAAAGACGGCTACTCACCGCGATATGTGCAGCTCTGGGTTGGCGAAACGCCAACCGAGGACGAGGCTGTGATGATCTCTACGCGCTGCCAACACCAGCAATATGACATGCTGACGTTCGGCCGAGAGTTACCGAAGCCTCAGCCGCCGGAGCCAGACCATTTCACCGGCAGCCTGCGATCTCTCATCCACTGCTACAAGACGGATGCGGATTCGCCGTTCCAGAAGAACCGTTTCCACGTCAAGCAAAACCGCAACAGCCTTATGCGCCGGCTCGTCGATCAGCACGGCGACGTGAAACTGTCCGAGATCAAGGCTCGCATTCTTCTGGCATGGCATAAGGACTGGGCGGCAGATGGCAAGATCGCAACAGGATCAGCCTTCATCGGGCAGCTCAGGTCACTCTTCAGCTTCGGCGCAACCTTGCTGGAAGACCCGGAGTGCGAACGGCTGTGCGGGGTGATGAGCAAAATGCGCTTCCAGGGGGCTAAGCCCCGCACCGTGAGCGTGACGGCGGACTACGCCAATGCCATACGGATCAAGGCGCGCGAGCATTTCGGCTGGTATTCAATGGCCCTCGCTCAGGCCTTCCAGTTCGATTGCACCTTCCGTCAGAAGGACGTGATCGGCGAGACTGTGCCCCTATCGGAGCCCGGCGTTTCGGCCGTCATCGTCGGCGATCGGAAGTGGCTTCGCGGCATCGTCTGGCAGGAGATCGATGAGAATCTGATCCTGAAACACATCACCAGCAAGAAGCAAAAGCTGGTCGAGATCGACTTAAAGCTGGCGCCCATGGTGCTCGAGGAATTGCAGATCCTGATCGGCGAGCAGCCCCTCATCCATGTGGACGAGACTACCAAGAAAGTAACAGTAAACCGTAGCCTGCTGCCCTCGAATGGCCCGATCATCATCAACGACGTCACCGGCCTGCCCTGGAGCCCGAACGAATATCGCCGGAAGTGGCGGCTGGTGGCTACCAAGGCCGAGGTGCCCAAGAACGTCTGGAACATGGATTCCCGCAGTGGAGCGATCTCTGAGGGGTTCTTGGCCGGCGCGCGCGGCGAGTTTGTCCAGATGGCGGCCACTCACAGCGATATCTCACAGACGGCGGACTATGCCCGCATCCAGGCTGAGGCTACCGCCGAGGTCATGAGACTGCGAGCAAAGAGACGGAACGAACCAAAAACTGAGTGACTAAGTTTTGACTAACGACCGTTGAATTTGTTGACGTTTCCATTAGAAATCACTCTCGGCCTATGAGCGCCTGATCCGCGCCCGCGGCCGCGAGATCGGTCCGGAGATCGCAGGCACCCCGCAGCCGGTCGCGCATGCGCTGCCCGAGGACGTGGTCAAGCCTGATCTGCGCGAGGGATCGAGCAGCGAAGAGAACTGAGCAGGCTCCGGATCACTCCAAAAACGTCGTGAGCTGCGCGCCTTCATCGGCCACGAACACGGCGATCAATTCGGCCGGTTCCGTGGTGCTGGCATTGGCCGAGACCAGGTGCGTCGCGCCGGGCGGCTCGAAGAAGGACTGGCCGACGCCAAACGTCTCGACCGGGCCGCCGCCGAGCTGGGAGCGGATCTCGCCCTTGGTAATGTAAGCTGTCACCGAGCCCGCATGGCGGTGCGGACGCGAAAACCCGCCTGGACCGTAGAACACCCGCACGATGGTGACGCGCTTGCCCGGCACGTTGGGCAGTGCGTAGGAGCCGACCGGTTCGACCTTGTCGAGTGGCGAACTTTCGGCGGCGGTAGCGCAGAGTGGCGAAAGCGCCCCTGAGACGGTATCCATCGTCACCGGCAGCGCCTTGCCGATCGCAAATGCGCACGCAAGGCCGGCTACGACGGCCCAGGCCATCGACCGCGATTGACGCGGAACGGCTGCTAAACCCATGGCGGTCATTGTCATCTCCCCCTCGTTTCAATCAGGACGCCGCGGCATTCGCCGCCATGTGCCGCTTTGGCGGCGTCCAGCGGAAGGCCGCGCCAAAGCGGTTCCAGACGTTGATCGAGGCAATTGCCGAGGTCAGGTACATCAGCTCGGCCGCAGAAAATTCGCGCTGCGCCTCGGCATAGATCTCGTCGCCGAAGCCCTCGGGCAACAGGGTCAGAGCCTCGGCCCAGGCTAGCGCTGCACGCTCGCGCGCCGAGTAGATCGGTGCCTCGCGCCAGACCGCGACGAGATGAAGCTTGTCAGCGGACACCCCGAGCCGCTCCGAGAGAAGAACATGATGCTGAACACAGAAGGCGCAGCCATTGATCTGCGAGGCGCGCAACTTGACGAGCTCAAGGAGCTGCTTGTCGAGGCCGGCCTTGGCCGCAACCTGGCCCAGCGCAAGCACCAGATCATACGCGTCCGGCGCAATCCTCTTGAAATCCTCGTATTCGCTGCGGGCGTGTGACATTGCCGTTCACCTCGTGATAATATAAGACCACTTATATATTATCAGGGCTCTTATATTATGCGCAAGCCAGCCAGCATCACGAAATCGAAACCGAAGCAGCGGGCATCCAGCGAGCCGGCAGCGGTGCATGTGCCCGCCCCCGGCGAAGGCAAGCGCGGCGAGCAAGGCTATCTCGGCTATCTCCTGCGTCAGGCCCACGCCGCGGTGAGGCTGAAAATGGAACGTACGCTGGCCGATCTCGGCGTGACCTCGCCGCAATTCGCCGTCCTAACCATGCTGAACGCCTATCCGGGGTTATCGGGGGCCGACGTCGCCCGCCTCACCTTCCTGACGCCGCAAACGGTCGGAGTGATCATCCGTAACCTCGAACGCGACGGCGCGATTGTGATGACGCCGCATCCTGTCCACGGCCGCATCCAGCAATGGACACCGACATCGCGCGGAACGACCTTGCTGAAGGTTTGCAGGGATCGCGTGATTGAACTGGAAAAGCGTCTCGCCAGCAACCTCGATGCCAAGGCGGAGGCAAGCATTCGCCGCTGGCTCGCCAACGTCGCGACGGAGCTGCAGGAGGATTAGGCGAACCTAGTCGCCGCCTCCTGCATCCCCGCCACCATCGCACCCGCCGAAATCAGCGAAATCGCCGCCCGCGCCACCATCACCCTGGATGCCGCGGCCGAAATTCTCTGCAAGGATCATCATGACCACGACCAAGAGTCCCGCACCGAAGGGCCAGGGATTGGCACGGATGATGTCGAACAGCTCTCGCATGTGCGCATGATGCGCAGACGGAAACGAACCGACCGTAAAGGAACAGGCCTAAACTCGGGAGATTCGGGTCTTGACCAAGGGCGCCCTATCCGCCCTTCAACACTTTCTTAACCTCGCCATCCGGCCACACTTCGCCCGCCGCGATGACCCGGACGCGACTTCGGTCCGTGGTGTTCACCAGCACGTGCGAACCCATTCGGTCGGCGCTCGGCTCCAGATGCAGATCCGTTTCAGGCTTCCAGCTCAGCGTCGCCGCAAGATCGCCGGGAAAAATCTGCCAACACGATCCGTCGTCGAGCTCGACGACATGGCTTTCTGCATGCGTGCGTATCTTCATTCCACCCCAAAGTCGCGTTGAGGAAGACGGGCCCCGGCGATCGGCCGGGGCCTTGCTCCGTCAATCGTTGTCGTGATGGATCACAGTCTTGCTGCGGTTGCCGAATTCATCTTCCTTCTTGATCACGGTTTTGCGCTCAGCGGGCGCGCGCTCCTTGATAACAGTAGTGCGGTCGCGATCGCGGTCACGATATTCGTGAGACTCGCCGACCGTCACGCCGGCGCCGACCGGACCGACGTGAACGCCGACCTCATCCGCGAACGCAGGGGCTGCGATGGCTGTGATCATGGCAGCGGCAAACAGATATTTCCTCATTTTGTCCTCCTCAAATGTCGTGCTGAGGGAATGCAGCAGTGCGACGCTTTGTTCCGGGGAACTGCCTGTTCCTCGCGTTCCAGGAACCGGCTCACAGGGGCCTTTTTTCCCGCTAGAATGACCGTATGAAACACGCTGATTCCTCGACTAGTCGCATCACCCGCCGCGCCCTGCTGCAATCCACGCTCGGCTCAGCCGCGCTGCTGGCATCCCCAACGCATGTTCTTGCATCGCCGCCCGGGTTCGACGAATGGCGCGAAAGCTTTCGCGCACGCGCCATGGCGAAGGGCATTTCGGCCGCGACGTGGCAGCGCGCGATGGCGCGGGTCGAGCCAGACATGAGCGTGTTCAAGCAGATGCGCAACCAACCCGAATTCCATGAGCAGGTCTGGCAGTACATCAATCGACGTGTCTCTGACTGGCGCATCATCAACGGCAAGATCGCGCTGAAGAACAACGAGGCGCTGCTGGCGCGCATCGAGCGGGATTTCGGCGTCGAGCGCGGCACACTGCTGGCGCTGTGGGGCGTGGAGTCGGCCTATGGCGATCCGCTGGTGCAGCAAAATCACATGACGCCGGTGTTTCCCTCCCTCGCCGCGCTCGCCTGGAACGAGCCGCGCCGTAAAGCCTATTGGGAGACCGAGCTGATCAACGCGCTGCGCATCGTCGACAAGGGCTGGAGCACGCCCGAGGAAATGCAGGGATCATGGGCCGGCGCGATGGGGCATTCGCAATGGATGCCGGAAGTCTGGCTCAATGTCGGCATCGACTATGACGGCGACGGCAAGGTCTCGCCGTTTGGCAAGCCCGACGACGCGCTGGGCTCCACCGCAAAATATCTGGTCAATCGCGGCAAATGGCATCGCGGCGAGCATTGGGGCTACGAGGTGCGCGCGCCCAGTGAAATGAGCGGCAGCCGCACCTATGCGGCGTGGCAGGCAGCCGGCGTCACACGCGCCGACGGCCAGGCGTTTCCACAGCCGAACGGATCGGCGCAAATGTGGACGCCGGTCGCGGGCGGGCCGACCTTCCTGCTCGGACCGAACTTCTATTCGGTGAAGAGCTACAATCCCTCGATGAACTATGCGCTCGCGATCTGCCATCTCGGCGACCGCTGCCTGGGCGCGCCGCCCTTCATTCAACCGTTCCCCGGCTCCGAGCGCGTGCTTACGCTTGCCGAGGTGCAGGAGATGCAGACGCGGCTGACCAAAGCCGGCTTCGATACCGGCGGCACCGACGGCCGCGTCGGCAACGACACCATGAAGGCGATCAAGGATTTTCAGCAGCGTGCCGGGATCGCGCCCGCGGATGGCTATGGCGGGCTGAAGGTTTTGGCAAAGCTGCGGCAGGGATCGTAGCCGGCAGCCTCAATGCCGGTATTGCGGCTCTTCCGCATCGAGCTGACGGCGGATCGCGGCTAGATGCAATCGCGCGGATTCGGAATCGCCTTCGCGCATCTGCCTGTAGGTCTCTGCCGCAACCGACGGATCGACCGGCAGAACCTTTCGACCCGTCGACATCGCCAGCACTTGCACCTCGGCGGCGCGTTCGAGGTAGTAGAGATCGTCCCAGGCTTCCGCGATGGTCGGCGCCAGCACCATCACGCCGTGATGCTTCATGAAGACGATGTCGGCATCGCCCACGGCCGAGGCGATGCGCGCGCCTTCGCGATTGTCGAGCGCGAGACCGTTGTAATCGCGATCGACCGCGGTACGGCCATAGAATTTCAGCGCGGTCTGGCCGGCCCAGATCAGGGGATCACCCTCGGTCATCGACAGCGCCGTCGCGTAGGGCATGTGGGTGTGAAAAGCGACCTTGGCGCGCGGCAGGCGCTTGTGCATTTCGGCATGGATGTAGAACGCGGTCGCCTCGGGCTCACCTTCGCCGTCGAGGACGTGGCCGTGGAAATCACAGATCAGCAGCTTTGACGCCGTCAGCTCGCGGAAGGCGTAACCATAAGGGTTGACCAGGAAGAGATCGTCATGGCCTGGCACCACGGCCGAGAAGTGGTTGCAGATGCCCTCCTCGAAACCGTTGCGCGCAGCCATTCGGAAACAGGCGGCGAGATCCTCGCGCGCGGTGCGGATCGCATCGGTCGCAAGGTCCGGCCGGTTCGAACGGACGGGCGCGGGTGTGGAGGCGTGAAGACTGTGCGCCATGGCGACTGAAACCTCTTTCGGGCAGGAGATGCCAGCGTTTTACAGGGGCTACGCCTGCGCGTCAGCCCCTCCGGCCGCCACCCTGCCCTGCGCGTCTCACGCCCGCCGCGGTACGCCGCCGGCATTCATTCCGCCATCGATGACGAGCTCGCTGCCGGTGACGTAGCGCGAGGCATCCGACGCCAGATACAACACGCCGGAAGCAATCTCTGCAGCCTGACCTGCGCGGCCAAGCGGCGTCGCGACCTTGGCCCGCTCCTCGGGATCGATCGGTGCGTTCTGGCCTGCGCCCGCCGCCCCCGTCGGGATCTTGCCCCAGATCGGGGTATCGATAATGCCGG
The DNA here is from genome assembly GCF_053592855.1 of Bradyrhizobium sp. T-1. Classification (NCBI taxonomy): domain Bacteria; kingdom Pseudomonadati; phylum Pseudomonadota; class Alphaproteobacteria; order Hyphomicrobiales; family Nitrobacteraceae; genus Bradyrhizobium; species Bradyrhizobium sp. T-1. The sequence goes on from NZ_CM132115.1 coordinate 4,490,347, forward strand.
GATGCACGGAGTTGACGCGGATACCGTCACCGGCGGCCGCGCACTCCATTGCGATCGATTTGGCGAACAGCCGCACGCCGCCCTTGGTCAGCGAATAAGCTGACAGGCCGGGCGCGCCGCGCAGGCCCGCGAGCGAGGACATCATGACGATCGAGCCGCCGCCGGTCTTGCGCATCAAGGGCAGGCAATGCTTCACGGAGAGGAACACACCGTCGAGATTGATCGCGTTCTGCTTGCGCCAGTCAGACAGTGTCATGTCGGTGATCGAGGGCACGGCAATGCCGATGCCGGCATTGGAGACCATGACGTCGAGCCGGCCATAGCGCTTCGCGATCTCGGCGACGATCTCAACCCAGCGCTCCTCGCTGGTGACGTCCTGCTCCAGGAAGATCGCGTTGCCGCCGGCTGTCGTCACTCGCTTGGCAAGCTCGGAGCCACGCAGCTCGTCGATGTCAGTTGCGACAACGGTCGCGCCCTCGCGCGCGAACAGCTCGACGATGGCTTCGCCAATGCCGGACGCGCCCCCCGTGACCAGCGCGACCTTGCCCTCAACCTGCCCTGCCATGTTTCTCTCCTTTTCTTTTTTGTTGTTTGAGGCCGCTACCTAATGACGGATGGCCCCTGGTCCGGTAGTGCGACGTCGATGACGCGAAACTGCACGCGCTCGGCGCCCTGATAGCGATCGACAGACAAGGAGCCGGCGACATGCAGTTGCTGGCCGCGATTGGCGAGAAGCGCATTGCCGAGCTTTTGCCCGACCGAACGAAATGCGATGCCATTGACGATGGCGCCGTCCCCCGATTTGAAGCGCAGCCTCAAGTGCGCCTGCCCGACTTCGTCAGCAAAAACGAGTTGATGCCCCGGCAGCGCCAGCACCGGCTCCGGATTGCCGCTGCCGAAGGGACCCGCGCGATTGAGCGTGGTCGCAAGCTCCGTCGTCACCGCGCGCGCCGAGATCGCGCCGTCGATGTAGAGCTCGTTGACGTGGCGTGCCTCGGCGACGTCCTGCGCCAGGGCGTGCTCCAGATAGGCGCGGAATTCGGCGAGCTTTTCCTTCCGCAGCGTGACGCCCGCGGCCATGGCGTGGCCACCGCCCTTAAGCAAAATGCCGTCAGTCACAGCCTGCCGCACCGCCTTGCCGAGATCGACGCCGGCGATCGAGCGGCCCGATCCAGTGCCGATGCCGCCGGGCTCGAGTGCAATCGCAAAGGCCGGTCGCGAGAACTTCTCCTTCAGGCGCGAGGCGACGAGGCCGACCACGCCGGGATGCCAGCCTTCGGACGCGGTGACGATCACGCCGAGCTTGTCTTCCAGACCGATCGAGGCCAGCGCCTCGGCTTCGGCCTGCGCTTCGGCAGCCTGCTCGATCACGCGGCGCTCGCTGTTGAGGCGGTCGAGCTCGGCCGCGATCCGCGCGGCCTCGACGCTGTCACCTTCCAGCAGCAACCGCACGCCGAGATCGGCGCGGCCGATCCGGCCGCCCGCATTGACGCGCGGACCGAGCATGAAGCCGAGATGCCAGGCTTCGGGGGGGCCATTGAGCCGCGCCACATCCATCAGCGCGGTGTGGCCGACATGGTCGCGCCGCCGCATCGCGATCAGCCCTTTGGCGACGAAGGCGCGGTTGAGGCCGATCAACGGCGCGACGTCCGCGACGGTGCCGAGCGCGACGTGATGCAGCATGCCCAACAGATCAGGCTCCGGCATCTCCGCATTCCAGAACCCGCGCTGGCGCAGCTCGCGATTGACGGCGACCAGCGTCACCAGCACGAGGCCAACGGCCGCAAGATGGCCGAGGCCGGAGAGATCGTCGAGCCGGTTCGGATTGACCAGTGCGTCGACCTCCGGCAGCTCGGTGCCGGCCTGATGGTGATCGATCACGACGACGGACATGCCGAGGCGCTTCGCTTCGGCGAGCGGCTCGATGCTGGTGGTGCCGCAATCGACGGTGACGAGCAGCGTGGCGCCCTTGGCCGCCAGCCCGCGCACGGCTTCGACGTTCGGGCCGTAGCCCTCAAAGATGCGGTCGGGAATGTGGATCAGCGGATCGAGCCCGCAATGGCGCAGATGCCAGGCGAGCAGCGCCGCCGAGGTCGCGCCGTCGACGTCGTAGTCGCCGAAGATTGCGACGGTCTCGCCCTTCGCGGCCGCATCCGCGATCCGTTTCGCCGCGGCCTCCATCTCCGTGACCGTGAAGGGATCGGGCATCAGCTTGCGGATGGTCGGATCGAGGAAATCAGGCACGGCGTCGATATCGACGCCACGGCCGGCCAGCACTCGCGCCAGCAATTCGGGCAGCTGGTGGCGTTGCACGATGGCGAGGGCCGTGGCGGCCCCGCGCGCATCGAGCCGGGTGCGCCAGAGCTTGTCGGTAAGCGAGCGCGCCACGCCCAGGAAGGCCTGAGGCATTTCGACGGGTAAGGCGGTGGCGGGCGGCGTCATGATTCGCGGGGTTCAAATGGTCTGGGCATAAGCAGCGGCGCGATGGCCGAGTCCGATCGCAGGATTCGTCGGGAATCCGCGGCCATTTGCAATGTCAGCGGCCCACAAAGCGGTGGATTGCTGAAATGCTGAGCGAGCTGACTACCATTTGAGCAGCCGGGCGGACAGCAAATTAAGTGGGCGTTAGCCAGAATCTTCGAAAACGATTCTTATTCGATCTGTAAGCCGTTGTTCCCAGTTCATTGCAGATCAGACCTCATTGCCAAGGGAAGCTCCCGATGTCTGCTGCGCTGGGTCTGAAAACCAAGCCGACCACCACCGAGCCCGCTGACGACGATTCGGACATCTCCGCGCTGATCAACCGCCTGACCGCGGAGGTCAACCAGATCGCGGTCGACAAGACCAAGTCGATCCAGCAGATCACCAACCAAATGAAGATGCTGGCGTTGAACGCGCTGATCGAAAGCTCCCGCGCCGGCGCGCAAGGCGCGGGCTTTGCGGTGGTGGCGCAGGAGGTGCGCGGCGTCGGCCAGCAGGTCGAGACCATCGCGCGCGAGCTCGAGACGCAGCTGACGAAACGCACCGGCGATCTGGTCGCCTCGATCGAGCGCATGAGCCAGCGTTCGCGCGGAGAGCGCATGATGGATCTGTCGCTCAACGCGGTCGAGCTGATCGACCGCAATCTCTATGAGCGCACCTGCGATGTGCGCTGGTGGGCGACCGATTCCGCCGTGGTCGATTGCGCGGCCTCGCCTGCTCCGGCGGCGGTCTCCTATGCCTCGCAGCGGCTCGGCGTCATCCTCGGCGCCTACACGGTCTATCTCGATCTCTGGCTCTGCGACCTCGACGGCAACGTCATCGCCAACGGCCGCGCCGACCGCTTTCGTGTGGTCGGCCAGAACGTCGCCCACACCAAATGGTTTCGCGAGGCAAAGACCCTGCGCTCCGGTGACGACTATGTCGCCGGCGACGTCGAGAACCAGCCCCTGCTCGGCAACGCCCAGGTCGCGACCTACTGCGCCAGCGTCCGCGCCGGCGGCCAGGCCAACGGCGCGCCGATCGGCGTCCTCGCGATCCATTTCGACTGGGAGCCGCAGGCGCGTGCGATCGTGCAGGGCGTACGTGTCGGCGACAACGACAAGGCGCGCGTGCTGCTGGTCGACTCGCATTTTCGCGTGATCGCCGCCTCCGACGGACAGGGCATCTTGAGCGAGCGCATCTCACTGTCGCTGGGCGGCCAGCGCTCCGGCGTCTACCAGGACCGCTCCGGTGCGATGATCGCCTTCCATGCGACACCGGGCTACGAGACCTATCGCGGGCTCGGCTGGTACGGCGTGATCGTCTGCGCGGCGTAAGGCCGCGTCGACGTCGCCGCCCATCAAACGAAATCTGCAAAACAACCCCATGCACAGTAGCGCGGGGCGACGACGCCGGATGTCTCAGCCGGTCGTCCCGTTTGACACGTCGGGCAAAACACTGGCAACCTGTGATGATCGCAAGGTGCGTGCCTCCCGGTAGACGGGACGATCGCATGCGCCTGATCGTTTCAGCTTCATCCGGCATCTGATACCCATGCTCGCGGTCCGCGTCCTCGCCTCGCTCGTTGTTCTCCTGACAGGATCCAGTCTCGCTCACGCGCAATCGACTGCGGCGGCCGACTTCCACGCAAAAGTCGCCGCGCTATACAGCTTCGAGCCGCACAAGCTGCCGCGCGCCGAGATGCAGGCGAAGTCGAGCCAGCTGGATCAGTTCTGGACTGCGGTCAAAGCCGATCCTTCGCGCAATTTGCCTTTGCTCCGAAAAGAGCTGGAAAATCCTGCGAATTCGGCGTTCTTCTTCTATGACGGGAGCAAGCTCCTTCTCGCCCTTTCGACGGACCGGTCCGACCAGACCCTGGCACTCCACGCGATCGCAAAAGCAGACCTGCACGGGATTCAATCCGCCGATTACGTCCGGACCGTCCAGGCGCTCGGCAGCAAGGGACTAGACACGCGCGAAGCCGCCTTCCGCATTTTGACATTCCCCGATTTCAAAGCATTCATCCCTCAGCATTCACTCACGCTTGGCCAAGACTACTCCCTCATCTGCATGCTGTTTCCAATGGACGAGACGCTGTTCGTTGCTGACCTCGCCACTAGGCTTGCAACAGAACCCGAGGTCCGAACGCAGAAGAGTCTCCTGCTGGCGCTCTGGTACGCGGTGACGCCTGCTGCGAACTCCGCAGTGAAAGCCTTTGCAGACAATCAGGGCAAGCCTGCGGAAGCCACGGCCTACGCAAAATCGCTGCTGGACAGGACCACGCGTCTCGGCTCTCCCAGCCCGTCCTCCGCTCAATCGCTGCGCGAGGAGCGACGCAAGGTCATGCGGCGCCCGATCAGCGACGAAGCACTAATTGAATTCGACCAGTTGACCGCGAAGCTGATCGCCAAGCGGTAGGCGCTCAAGGCTAGACCGCAATGGACAAACCGAAGCTGACAGACCCTGTCGCCCGCGCCGCCTCCGACAGCACGGGAGGCGCGCCGCAGGGTGGCTTTGCCGATCTGGTGCCTGAGCTCAGCGTTTCGGACATTCAGGCCAGCCTGTCGTTCTGGCGGGACCTGCTGGGTTTCGAGATCGCTTATGATCGTCCTGCCGCCCGATTTGCCTATCTCGTGCGGGGACGCTTGCAGGTGATGCTTTGCGAATTGAACGGGCGCTGGGAGACGGCGGAGATGCACCGGCCGTTCGGGCGCGGCGTCAATTTCCAGATGGTCGTCGATCGTATCGATCCGGTGCTGAGGGCGCTCGACGACGCGAAATGGCCGCTCTACGAGCCGCCGAACGAAGCCTGGTATCGGGTTGGCGACCAGGAGGACGGACAGCGTGAATTCCTGGTCCAGGATCCCGACGGCTATTTGATCCGCCTCGTCGAACGCCTGGGAATGCGCGCACCATCGCCATCGCCTGACCGCTAGGCTCTGGCGATGCTGTCCCCGTCGGTCGGCAATGGTGTAATTCCGAGGGTCTGCGACGGATGCTCCCCGAACATGGCGAGGTAGTATTGCGCGAACCGGCCGAGCTCGTAAAAGCCCTGTTGCATCGCGACGGCTGCCACGGTGGTCGAGCCGGGCGCGCTCCGGCGCAGGATCGAATAAACAGCGCAGAGCCGCTTGTGCCTGAGGAAGCTGACCGGACCGAGACCGAATACCTCCTGAAAGGCACGGTGCAGGGTGCGCCGGGATACGCTCAGTGCGGCGCAGATCTCCGACACATGCACCGGGCGCGTGCCGGCCTCGTCGAGATGGTCCTCGACCCTGCGGATCAGCCGACGCGCCGAAGGCAGCCAGCCGCTGTCGTCCGGCGGCAGCGACGACATGACGTTGGCCGCCATGCATTCGACGATCGATCGCTTCCAGAAATCGGCGGTCGAGGGCGTCAGGCTGCCGGTACGGCTGCGCAGATGTGACATGATCCGGACCAGGCGGCGGCTGGCGATCCCGCCTGTCTCGAGGTCCGCGCGGAAATGACCGCGGCTGCGCCAGGTGTCGGGATCGCTCAGCCGCGCTTCACCACCAAATAGCGATGCGACCTCGCTGAGGTCGAAGCGCATCGCGGCGTAAGCGGACGCGCCGTGAAAGACGCCGTCATGCTCGAGCCGCGGCGGAATGACGAGCACGTCGTTGAGCTGCATGTCGAACGCCCAATGGGCGACGCGCTCCTGGGCCGTGAGCAACATTCCGATGATCAGCTTGTCGTCGCTGGAGACGCGCTGCGTGCGCATGCCGACGTTGAAGGCGCCAATACTGAGCGAGAATTCGCCGATGCCGACATGGGACAACGTTCCGCGCAACCTTCCGCGGCCGAGCTGCATCACGTCGACATGCGACCCGTGAACGGCCTGGCGGAGGCCTTCAAAACCATCCAGCTTTTTCGAATCAACCAGAAGGAATTGCCCCATGGCCCTATCCTGTTACTGAAGGGCGACAATTCTGGGGCATATGGCAGCACAATACTACCATTACGCGATGGTGGGCGCGACAAGTCGACGTCGCGTTCTGAGTCAGGAATTTGCGACATGGGTCGTTAGGCCTCACCAGACCCGCGCGTATTGGCACAAACTGCACATCACAGTCAGCCAATCTTCGGATACGTTTTGCGATCTCTGCAATATCGATCGGAAGCGCTCTGCGGACGGCAGGGCGCACGCGGCAAGGCATGTGTCGTGTGCCCAACTGCGCGCGCCCAAAGGAAAGAGATGTTGACGCAATGCCGCGTCCTGGTCTCTGAGCGCCAAAAAGGAGAGGACCAGACAATGCGTCCGATAGGCCCGGCAATGTGTCGTCATCGACATCTGCCAGAGTCCACGCTGTAGCATCATCAGATCGGGTTACGCGTATCGGGATTGCCACAATGTTGCGGGCAGATCTGGATCACTGTGAGTGGTTGCCGGATGATGTGAAGACCGGCGAGATGGTCTTCATTCCCGGTGGAACCTTTCGCATGGGATCCGACCGTCATTATCCCGAGGAAGCGCCGAGCCATCGCGTCTCGGTCGACGGCTTCTGGATCGATCGGACGCCGATCACCAACCGGCAGTTCGCGCAATTCGTCAACGCGACCGGCCATCTCACGGAAGCACAGATCGTTCCAGAGCCCGAAGATTATCCCGGCACGATGCGGGAGATGCTCTACGCGGGATCACTGGTGTTCTCTCCGCTGCCGCACATCACCGATCTTTCCGACTGGAGCCAATGGTGGTCGTTCGCGCGCGGCGCCGATTGGCGCCATCCTTATGGCCCCGGCAGCAACATCAGGGGGCTCGACGACCATCCGGTCGTGCACGTCTCCTACAGCGATGCGGCGGCCTATGCGCGCTGGGCCGGCAAGGAGTTGCCGACTGAAGCGGAATGGGAATTCGCCGCGCGCGGCGGCCTCGACGGCGAGGAGTTCGCCTGGGGCGATGCGTTGATGCCTGAAGGCAAGCACATGGCCAACCTCTGGCAGGGCAACTTCCCGGTCCAGAATCTCGGCGAGGATGGGTTCGAGCGTACCTCGCCGGTCATGGCCTTCCCGCCGAACGGCTACGGCCTCCACGACATGATCGGCAATGTCTGGGAGTGGACCTCCGATTGGTGGTCGGCCAAGCATGAGGCCGACACTGCGAAGCCCGGCTGCATTCCGCACAATCCGCACGGCGGCCGTGAAGACGCAAGCCACGACCCTCGCCTCCCCGATCTCAGGATTCCCCGCAAAGTCCTGAAGGGTGGCTCGCATCTCTGCGCGCCCAATTACTGCCGCCGCTACCGCCCGGCCGCGCGCCATGCCGAGCCGATCGACACGTCGACCAGCCATATCGGCTTCCGCTGCGTGGCGCGTGCAGCATAGCCGCATCGGCTGGGTTGCACATTCGACGCTTGTGCCATCAGGGCTCCGGATCCCGCATCATCCGCCGCCTTCCACAAACGCGACCGGCGTCCCCTTCGCGACGCTCGCCGCGACCCGTTCGGCGTCCCAATTGGTGAGACGCACGCAGCCATGCGATTGTCCCTTGGAGATGTTTTGCGGGGCCGGCGTGCCATGGATGCCGTAGCCGTCGGCGGAGAGGTTGACCCACACCGTGCCGACCGGATTGTTCGGGCCGGGCATGATCTTGAACGGTTTCCGCGAATGAACGCCCTTGAAATGATAGGCGGGATTATAGCGGTAGGTCGGATTTGGATCGATCTCGGTGACCTTCAGCGTGCCTGATGGTGATGGTTTCTCCTCGCTGCCGACGCTGGCCGGATAGAAGCCGATCAACGCATTCGACTTGTCGAACAGTTTGACCGTTTGCCGCTTTTTGTCGATCTCGACCCTGTCGGCCTTGGCCGGCGCCGCACTGCCACCGCCGCTGGCGTCGACGACGGCGATGGTCTCGCCGGCGCGGTCGAAGTGACGGCCGGGGTTGAGCGACGCCAGCAGTTGCTCGCTCATGTGAAACCTCTCAGCCAGCCCCTCGCGCGGACTGGTGTAGCCGAGCTTCGGAATGTCCTTCATGTCCTCCATCTTCGATGGGAGCTTGCGCAGGAACGGGCCTGCGACGTCCTTGTCGGTGATGGTGTAGGTCATCGTCGGCGGCCGGCCCTCCGCCTGCAGCGCCTTCCAGGCGTCATCGGTCACCTCGTCCGAGTTCGGCAATTGCCGTGCTTCCGCAAAGGCGCGAAGCGCCTTCCTGGCATTCTCTCCGAATTTGCCGTCGATCTCGCCGGGCGAGAAGTGCGCCCGGTCCAGCAGGACCTGCAAGCGGACGCCCGCCGGGGTTGGCTTCTCGCGCGAGAGCGTCTTCTTCGATGGCTCGGCGGACGCGATGGCGGCCGCGTCTATCCCGGCGCCGAGCGCCGGGACGCCCGTCAAGGCGATCAGCGTGACAGCAAACGCAACTTTCACCGCCGCGCGCCGCACGACGTCCTCAGCCATGTTCCAACTCCGACGTGGAGACGTTCATCGGGTTGGCAACTCGGCTCGGCGACGGAAGTTTCCAGTTTTTCCGAACGGCGGAATCCGGGCGACCTACCAGACGGCGCGACGCGCTGCCATCTCGGCCGCGAGGAGCACCGCCGCGCGACTGGCACCGATCGACGCGACCCCCTGGCCGGCAATGTCGTAGGCTGTGCCGTGCGCGGGCGTGCAGATCGGGAACGGGAAGCCGCCGAGCAGGGTCACGCCCCGATCGAACCCCATCAGCTTCATCGCGATCTGGCCCTGGTCATGATACATCGTCAGCACCGCGTCGAACGCGCCGGCCTTGGCGCGCAGGAACACGGTGTCGGCTGGAAACGGGCCGTCCACGGCGATGCCGTCGCGCTTGCCGCCTTCAACCACGGGCGCGATGACATCGATCTCCTCGCGGCCAAAATTGCCGCCGTCGCCGGCATGGGGGTTGAGACCCGCCACTGCAATGCGAGGCCGCGCAAAGCCGGCCTTTCGCATGCAGGCATCGGTCAGCGTGAGCGCGCGCCGGATGCGCTCGCTGGACAATTTGGCCGCGACGTCCTTCAGCGGGATGTGCGAGGTGACCCGCGCATTCCAGAGCTCGCCCAGCACGTTGAATTCGCTCGCCGGCGTCTTCAGGCCGGCAACTTCTGCGGAGAATGCGATCTCGTCGTCGTAGTCGGCGCGGGCATACCGCATCGCCTGCTTGTTGAAGGGGGTGAAGCAGACGGCATCGACGCGGCCGTCACGGGCCAGCTCGAGTGCGTTGCGGTAATTCGCCAGCGCGAATTTGCCGCCGGCAAGGGTCGCAGTCTTCGGCTCGACCTCGCGGGGATCGAGATGGCCGAGATCGACGAACAGCGCATCGCCCTTGGCTGTGCGAAAGTCCGCGCCCTGCTCCACCATGCTCAGCTCCGGCACGACGCCGGCGACGCGCGCACCCTCGTCGAAGATGCGGCGGTCGCCGATCACGACGAGGCGGCCACGAGCGCGGATCTCGTCCAGCGCCACAAGCTTCGCGGTCAACTCCGGGCTGATGCCGGCGGGGTCTCCCATTGCGAGCGCAATGAACGGCTTTGCGGTCATATGATCACCTTCTCCTGACTTGTCGTCTCGGTGCCGGAAGACGCCGGCTTGCGAAACAGGCGCGCAAGCTGCAACACCAACGGAAGCAGCAGCAGCGCAATTCCACCTACCACCAGGCACGTCACCAGCTTGTTTGCAAAGAAGATGCCCAGCGATCCCTTCGACATCAGCATCGATTGACGGAACGCATCCTCGGCCTTGTCGCCGATGACGATCGCGAGCACCAGCGGCGCCAGGGGATAGAACAGCTTCTTGAAGAGATAACCGACGATGCCGAAGCCGAGCATCATCACCACGTCGAGATAGGAGTTCGACACCGAATAGGCGCCGACGACGCAGATGATCACGATCAGCGGTGCGATGACGACGAAGGGAATCCGCATCAGGGCAGCGAAGACCGGCACGGTCAGCAGCACCAGCGCGACCGCGACGATGTTGCCGACATACATCGAAGCGATCAGGCCCCAGACGAAGTCCTTCTGGTCCACGAACAGCATCGGCCCGGGATTGAGGCCCCAGATCATCAGCCCGCCCATCATGACGGCGGCCGTCGCGGAGCCGGGAATGCCGAGCGAGAGCATCGGCAGCAGCGCGCTGGTGCCGGCGGCATGGTCGGCGGTCTCCGGCGAGATGATGCCTTCGACCTCGCCGGTGCCGAAATAGCGGCCGCGGCGCGAGAAGCGACGGGCGATGCCGTAGCTCATGAAGGACGCTGCAGTCGGGCCGCCCGGCGTGATCCCCATCCAGCAGCCGATCGCGGCGCTCCGCAGCAGCGCAACACTGTGCCGCGGCAGGCGGCCGACCGCGCGAAGCACCTCGCGCCAGTCGATCCTGGAAGAGACGGCGCGGGCATGAAATTCTTCTTCGACCGCGACCAGCAGCTCGCCGATGCCGAACAGCCCCATCACCGCGACGACGAAGTTCACGCCCTTGACCAGCTCGTCCACGCCCATGGTGAGGCGCACGCTGCCGGACACGGTGTCGATGCCGATCGCGGCGATGGCAAAGCCGATTGCGAGCGCCACCACTGTCTTGATCGGCGCCGCACCGCCCATGCCGACGAAGCTCGCAAAGGCGAGGAAATAGACCGCAAAATATTCCGGTGGGCCGAAGGCGAGCGCCACCTGCGCCACCCAGGACGCGAGAAAGGTGATCAGGATCACGCCAATCAGTGCGCCGAACGCCGCCGCCCCGAACGCCGTGGCGAGCGCGGTGGTCGGCCGGCCATCGCGGGCCATCGGATAGCCGTCGAAGGTGGTCGCGACCGAGGACGGTTCGCCCGGAATGTTGAACAGGATCGACGTGACCGAGCCGCCGAACAGCGCGCCCCAATACATGCTGGAGAGCAGGATGATCGCCGAGACCGGCTGCATGCCGAAAGTCAGCGGCAGCAGCAGGGACACCCCATTCGGCGCGCCCAGCCCCGGCAGCACGCCGACGAGAATACCGAGCAGCACGCCGACGGCCATCAAGGCCAGATGCGGGATGGTGACCGCGATGGTGAAGCCGTGAAGAAGCTCTGAGAGATTATCCATCGCCCTCTCCCTCAGAACCCGAGGGCCGCGGCGAGCGCGCCGTGCGGCAAGGACACCTGGAACATGCGCTCGAACACGACATAGAGCGCGAGCGCTGTTGCCGCGGCCATCGCCAGCGCCCGAGGCACGGATTGATGCCGGGGGATCGCCAGCACCGCAAACACGTAACCCGCCGACGCCAGATACATCCCGAGCAGCGGAATTGCTGCGACGAAGATCGCGGCCGGCACGAACAGCCCTGCCAGCCGTCGCAGCTCGATCGGCGTGATCGCGATGGGAACGCTCGCCAGCGACGCGGCCGGCATCACGCCGCGCGCCAGATTGTAGAGACTTCCAGCGACGATGATGATGCCGGTCAGGAACGGAAAGGTGCCGGCATCCACGCCCGCACTCGACCAGCCGATGCCGTTGTCCAGGCTCTGGACCACCACGGAGACACCAAAGCTTCCCGTAAGGACAGCGGTCGCAAGTTCAAGCGCGCGGCGCGAGATCATCGGGAGCTCCGCGCAAACCACGTGCTGTGACTGATTATAGCGTTGGCGTTTCCCAGCATTCGGTGTCGTCCCGGCGAAGGCCGGGCCCCATAACCCCAGGGAGAAGTTTGACGATGACTCGGCGTGCAACGCGCTCCGGTACGACGACTGCCGCTCATCGAGAGTTCACGCGGTATGGGTCCCGGCGTTCGCCGGGACGACGGCAGCATTTGAGGCGAGCCCCGTCTCACTTGATCAGCCAGCCCTGCTCGCCCGCAACCTGCTTGACGTGCTCGAGGTCCTCCTTGATGAACTTGTCAAACTCGGCGCCGGTCAGGAACGTGTCGACCTGGGAGGTCTTCTCGATGTAGTCCTTCCATTCCGGCGTCGCCTGCACCTTCTTCATGAGGTCGACGTAGTACGCGGCCTGCTCCGGCGTGATCTTGCCGGGCAGCCACACCGTGCGCGGCTGCTCATATTGCTTGATGTCGAGCCCCTGCTCGGCGCAGGTCGGCACGTCGCTCCACCCCTCGGTCGCGGTGACCTTGGGACCCTGCGGCAGGTGCTTCGGGCTGAAGACGCAGAGCGGACGCTGCGTGCCGCCGCGCCATTGCCCGATGCTTTCGCTGGGATTGTTGACGTGGGAGTCGAGGTGCCCGCCAGCGAGCTGCACGGCAGTCTCGGCGCCGCTCTTGAACGGGATGTAGGTCAGCTTGATGTGACCGACCTTCTCGATCATGCGCGTCAAGACCTCGTCGGTGTCCTTGGACTGCGCGCCGCCCATCTTGAACTCGCCCGATGCGGCCGCCTTCAGATAGTCGCTTGCGGTCTTGTAGGGCGCGTCCTGCTTGACCCAGAGCAGGAACTCGTCCTGCGCCATTGCCGCAATCGGAGTGAGATCGGTGTAGTTGAAGGCAACCTTTGAGACGAGCGGCTGCTGCCAGGCGTTCGAGGTGCCGAAGATAACCTTGTAGGGATCGCCGGCGGAGGCCTTGCCGTAGACATAGCCCTCGGCGCCGCTGCCGCCACCCTTGTTGACGACGACGATCGGCTGCTCCGTCAGCTTGTACTTGGTGATGATGTTCTGAACCGCGCGGGCGAGATTGTCGGTGCCGCCACCGGGCCCCGCGGTCGCGACGAACTCGATCGGCTTTTGCGGCTGCCAGGCCGCAAACGCCGGCGCACTGCTTGCGAGCACGGCCGCACTGACCGACAACAGGAAGAGAGACGTCCCACGCATGATTTCCTCCAACTGACTTTTTCTGTTTTGCTTGATCAGTCGTTTCGGCTCAGGCGACGCGTTCTTCGCGCTCCCTCGATGCCGAAACGATCGCGCCTTCTTGCTCGAGCGCTTCGATTTGCTTCTGGTCGAAGCCGTGCTCGGCCAGCACCTCGCGCGTATGCTCACCATAGACGGGTGCACCCGAGACGACCTTGCCCGGCGTCTCCGAGAATTTGACCGGCAGCCCGATCGTCTTGACGGGGCCCAGCGTGGAATGCTCGACCTCGACGACCATTTCGCGCGCCAGCGTCTGTGGATCGCCGAGCGCCTCCAGCATGTCGTGCACGGGACCGCAGGGCACGCCCTTCTCATCCAATGCGGCGAGCCAGTGCGCGCGCGTCTGGGTGCGGAAGTGTTCGCTCAGGACCGCTTCGAGCTCCTTCAAATTCGCCATGCGGTCGGCACCGCTGACGAAGCGCGGATCGGCCGCGAGCTCGCTCGCGCCGAGCGCCTCCAGCATCAGCAGCCAGTGCTTCTTGTTGGCGCCGCCGACCACGAGCCAGCCGTCCGAAGCTTCGAAGGCCTGATACGGCGCGTTGAGCGGATGCGCCGAGCCCATCGCGCGCGGTGCGGTGCCGGCGGCGAGCGCAATGGTCGACTGCCAATAGGTCTGCACCAGCGCTGCCTCGTAAAGCGAGGTCTCGACCCATTGCCCCTCACCGGTCTTGAGACGGTGCGCATAGGCCGCAAGGATACCCATGCTCGCGAGCAGGCCCGCGGTGATGTCGGACAGCGGGGGTCCGCATTTCACCGGCGGGCCATCGGGCCGCTCGCCGGTAAAGCTCATGATGCCGCTCATGGCCTGCGCGACGAGGTCAAAACCCCTGCGGTGCTTGTACGGACCGGTGCGGCCGAAGCCCGACAGCGAGCAATAGATCAGCGCCGGGAATTTTTCGTGCAGCTCGTCATAGCCAAAACCGAGGCGCTCCATCGCGCCCGGTGCGAAATTCTCGACCAGCACGTCGGCGTCGGCGATCAGCCGCCGCAAGACCTCCTTGCCGCCGTTGGTCTTGAGATCCAGCACGATGCCGCGCTTGTTGCGGTTCATCATCAGGAATGAGGCCGCCTCGTCGCCGATCTTGGGCGGCACCGAATGACGGGTGTCGTCGCCGTTCGGCCATTTCTCGATCTTGATGACGTCCGCGCCCATGTCGGCGAGCATCAAGGTGCAGGTCGGCCCCGCCATGACATGGGTAAGATCGATGACCCTGAGACCCGCGAGCGGCCCCGAGCGGCGTGAAGTGGATTGCGATCGATCGCTTTGCATCGGAGCGTCCTATTGACCGCGCCACTGCGGGGCGCGCTTGTTGAGGAAAGCATCGAGCCCTTCGCGAAAATCCTGGCTCGTGTAGCACATCAGGATGAGGTCTTCGCCCTCGTCCCGCGTCAGCCGCCGCTGCAGCCGGGCCACCGCCTGCTTGGTCGCATTCAGCGTCAGTGGCGCGTGGCTGGCCACGAGGCGTGCAACCTCATCAGTGCGTTTGTCGAGCGCTGTGAGATCGTCGACGACCTCGCCGAGTAGCCCCACGCTGGCGGCCTCCGCGGCATCGACGAGCCGCGCGGTGAAGATCAGATCCTTGACGCGCGCAGCTCCGATCAATGCCGTCAGGCGACTGACATTGGACATCGACAGGCAATTGCCGAGCGTGCGGGCGATGGGAAAGCCGATCTTCGCGCTCCGGGTGCCGATCCGCAGGTCGCAGGCCGCAGCGATGCCCGCCCCGCCGCCGGTGCAGAAGCCGTTGATGGCGGCGATCGTCGGCACACGGCACTGCTCGAGCGTGGTCAGCACCCGGTCGATCCGGTTCTCGTAGTCGATGGAGTCCTGCGGCGTTTTGAATTCGCGGAACTGGTTGATGTCGGTGCCGGAGGCAAAGGCCTTGTCGCCGGCCCCGCGCAGCACCAGCACCTTGATGGCGCGGTCGTCGTTGGCCTGGTCGCAAATGGCGGCGAGCCGCTCGTACATCGCGAAAGTGAAGGCGTTGCGCGCCTGCGGGCGGTTGAAGGTGATCCGCCCGATCCCGTCCTTGCATTCAAAAACGAGGTCGTCCGCCTTTACGGCCTGGTCCATTTCCTCGATCCCTGCTGTTTTTTGCATTTTTGAATGCAAAATTCTGGAATTTCAAGATATAATTACCTAACTCTCGTCTATTGGATCATTTTTGCATTCAAAACCTGAGATAGCCCATGCTGCATGAGGAAGTCGTCGGCCGCATCCGCGACATTCTGCTCGACGGCGAGATCCCGCCGGGCGCACGGATTCCCGAGCGCGAGCTGTGCGAGCGGCTCGACATCTCGCGCACGCCGCTGCGTGAAGCGCTCAAGGTGCTCGCGGCCGAGGGTCTCGTGCAGCTCCTGCCCCATCGCGGCTCGCGCGCGGCCAAACTGACCGACAAGGACATGCGCGACCTCTTCGAAGTGTGCCAGGGTCTCGAAGCGCTGGCGGGCGAGCTCGCCTGCGAACGCATCACCGATCACGAGATCGCGGAGATTGCCGCGGCCCACGCGGCGATGGTGCAGCATTATCGCGAAGGCGACCTGCTGCAATATTATCGCGGCAACCGCGCCATTCACGAGGGGATCGTCAACGCGGCCGGCAATCCCGTGCTCTCAGGGCTCTATGCATCGGTGACCGCACGCATCCGCCGAGCGCGCTACGTCACGCCGATGACGCCGCAGCGCTGGGCATTCGCCGTCAGCGAGCACGAGGCCATCCTGAACGCACTCCAGCGCCGCGACGGCGCCGGCCTCTCCCACATCTTGCGCGCGCATCTGCGCCACAAGCGCGAAGAGGTTTTGCAGGCGGGTTTTGCCGAAACGGAAGCAAGCGAGCTCACGCTGAAGATCGCGTGATAAGCCCCTGCTAGCAGCCCAGCCGGTCGGCGATCCCGCCAAAATCCTTGGCGACGATGTCCCAAGTGCCGGTGGCCTCGAAGTCGACCTTCTGCAACGGACCATACTCGGTCGGCCGCGCCACGAACGCGGTCTTCAGGCCGTACTTCTGCGCGGCGGCGAGATCGCCATTGTGGGCGGCGACCATCATTACCTGCTCGGGCTTGAGGCCAAGCAGCTTAGCTGCGCCGAGATAGGTTTCGGGATCCGGCTTGTAGTGCGCGAAAAGTTCGGCCGACATCACGAGGTCCCACGGGAGCCCCGCGTGCTTCGCCATGTTGGTGAGCAGCGCGACGTTGCCGTTTGACAGCGGCGAGATCACGAACTTCGTCTTCAGCCGCGTCAGGCCGGCGACACTGTCGGGCCAGGGATTGAGACGATGCCAGCCCTTGGTGAGGTGATCGAGATCGGCGTCCGTGAGCCCCTTGATCTCGAACTTCTCGACGAGCTTCTCCAGCGAGCGGCGATGCAGATCATCGAGCATGACGTAGCCGCGCTCGGGATGCTTGCGCACGTCGTCCATGGACGCGACATACATGCCGCGCCAACCGTCGACCAGAGCCGCCCAGTCGGCGCTGATGCCGCGCTGCTTGCTCCACCACATGAAGTCGGTGATCAGGCTGGTGCGCCAGTCGACGACGGTGCCGAACACGTCGAAGACGAGGGCTTTGACCGCGGAGAGATCGGACATTGGGCGCTTCCTCTTTGGTGTTGTTGGTCATTCCGGGGCGCGCATCAGCGCGAACCCGGAATCCAGAGGTTGTCGGCGCGAGATTCCGGGTTCTCCGGGCCGCGCTTTGCGCGGTCCCATCGCCCCGGAATGACGGAGACCATCAGTCCAGGTGGAACTTCGCGAGCTCGCGGTGCTCGGCCTTGATGTAGCGCACGGTGCCGGTGACGGAGCGCATCACCACCGTCTCGGTCTCGATCACGCCGTCCTTGCGGAATTTGACGCCCGAGAGCAGCGAGCCCGTGGTGACGCCGGTGGCCGCGAACAGGCAGTCGCCGCGCGCCATGTCCTCGATGCCGTAGATCATCTTGGGATCGTTGACGCCCATCTTGGCCGCGCGCTCGCGCTTCTCGTCGGAATCGAGGATCAGGCGGCACTGCATCTGACCGCCGATGCAGCGCAGCGCCACCGCCGCGAGCACGCCTTCCGGCGCGCCGCCGGTGCCGAGATACATGTCGACGCCGGTGTTGTCGGGGTCGGCGCAGTGGATCACGCCGGCGACGTCGCCGTCGGTGATGAGGCGCACCGCCGCACCCGTCGAACGCACGCTCTCGATGATGCTGGCATGACGCGGACGGTCAAGCACGAGAACGGTGATGCCCTCGGGCTTGACGCCCTTGGCCTTGGCGAGACGGCGAACGTTGTCAGCGGGCGAAGCGTCGAGCTCGACGACGCCCTTGTCGTAGCCGGGGCCGATCGCGAGCTTCTGCATGTAGACGTCGGGCGCGTGCAGCAGCGTGCCGCCGTCGGCCATCGCCATCGTGGCGATCGAGCCCGGCATGTTCTTGGCGCACAGTGTGGTGCCCTCGAGCGGATCGACCGCGATATCGACTTCCGGACCGGCATTCACGCCGACCTTCTCGCCGATGTAGAGCATCGGCGCTTCGTCGCGCTCACCCTCGCCGATCACGATGGTGCCCTGGATCGGCAGCTTGTTGAGCTCTCGGCGCATGGCGTCGACGGCGGCCTGGTCAGCCGCCTTTTCCTGCCCGTGCCCGCGCAGCCGCGCCGACGACACTGCCGCCCGCTCCGTCACGCGCACGATCTCCAACGTGAGAATGCGCTCGAGCAACGCCTGCGGCGGCACTGAAATATGGGTCGACATCGGCTAACTCCTTCGAAACGTTTGGGACGGACATCTCCGTCCGCATCAACTCGTAACACCCACAGTTCGTTCGAACCGTTTTATGGTTTGAGCATGACCTGTCCGGAAAACCGCGTCACACTTTTCCGGATCATGCTCTAGTTCTTCTCAATCCGTATGACCTGCGGCCGTCCGCTGATGACCTTGTCCTTCTGCACGGCCGCGAGCGCGCGGCGCACGGCGTCCTCATGCGTGGCATAGGTGATCAGGATGACGGGCACGGGCACGGCCTTGCCATTTGCCGGTGCGACGCCGCCATTGGGATGGCGCTGCACGATGGACTCGATCGAAATCTTCTGCTCTGCGAGCCGGGTCGCGATTGCAGCCGCGGTGCCCGGGAAATCACGCGCCAGCAGGCGGATGTAGTAGCCGCCCTCGTGCCGCTCCATCGGCGCCTTCTTGGTGTCGCGCAGCTGCGCGATCGGCCGGCCGAATGGATTGGCGCGGATGCCGCGCGCGACGTCGGCGATATCGGCAACGACGGCGGACGCGGTTGCGGCGCCGCCAGCGCCGGGGCCGACCAGCGTGATCGGCGGAATGCCCTCGCCATCGACCGTGACCGCATTGGTGACACCCATCACCTGCGCGATCGAGGAGGATTTGGGAACCATGGTCGGATGCACGCGCTGCTCGATGCCCTTGGCGGTGCGAACGGCAACGCCGAGCAGCTTGACGCGATAGCCGAGATCAGCGGCGGCGCGTAAGTCTTCCGGCGCGATGGAGGAGATACCTTCGACATACACCGCGCTTTGAGCAACTTTCGTGCCGAAAGCGAGGCTGGCGAGAATGGCGAGCTTTTGTGCGGTGTCGTGACCATCGACGTCGAAGGACGGATTGGCCTCGGCATAGCCGAGCCGCTGCGCATCCTTGAGACACTCGGCAAACGACAGCCCCTCCTGCTCCATCCGCGTCAGGATGTAATTGCAGGTGCCGTTGAGAATGCCGTAGACGCGATTGATGCCGGTTCCCGCAAGACCTTCGCGTAGCGTTTTGATGACGGGGATCGCGGCGCCAACGGCTGCCTCGAAATTCAGCGCACCGCCATGATTTTCGGCGGCCTTGGCGAGCTTGATGCCGTGCTTGGCGAGCAACGCCTTGTTGGCGGTGACAACCGACTTGCCGGCGTTGAGCGCCGCTTCGACCGCGGAGAGCGCAGGATCGCCGGCGCCGCCCATCAGTTCGACGAAGCAATCGATGCCGGGATGCGTGGCAAGCGCCATCGGATCCTTCGCCCATTCGACGCCGCGCAGGTCGATGCTGCGCTTCTTGGCCTTGGAGCGTGCGGTGACAGCGACGACGCGGATGCCGCGGCCGCTGCGGCCCGCGAGCACGCGGGCCTGCGTTTCAATCAAACGGACAACTTCGGCGCCCACGGTGCCGAGCCCCGCTATGCCCACTTTCAGGGGTGCAACCATGATGCTTTAGAAAACCTGCAGAAGAGAACTTAACGCCGGTTGGCGAGTGGAACGACGTTGTGCAACGTTTCGATGCCGCTTTCAAGGAAGCGGCGCACGCCGCGCGCGGCTTGCCTGATCCGTTGCTCGTTTTCCACCATGGCGATGCGGACATATCCTTCACCATGCTCGCCGAAGCCGACGCCGGGCGAGACCGCGACACCGGACTTCTCCACCATCAGGGTCGCAAACTGCATGCTGCCGACGCTGCGGAAGGCTTCCGGCAGCGGCACCCAGGCGAACATCGAGGCTTCCGGCGGCGGAATCTCCCACCCCGCCCGGCCGAACGATTCCACCAGCGCGTCGCGGCGCTTGCGATAAGTGTCGCGCATCTCCTTGATGCAGTCGTCGGGACCGTTCAGCGCCGCGGTCGCAGCGACCTGCACCGGCGTGAAGGCACCGTAGTCGAGATAGGATTTGACGCGGGCGAGCGCTGCGATCACGCGCTCATTGCCGACCGCAAAGCCCATGCGCCAGCCGGCCATCGAATAGGTCTTCGACATCGAGGTGAACTCGACGGTGACGTCCATCGCGCCGGGCACCTGGAGCACCGAGGGCGGCGGGTTGTTCTCGTCGAAATAGACCTCGGCATAAGCCAG
The DNA here is from genome assembly GCF_053592855.1 of Bradyrhizobium sp. T-1. Classification (NCBI taxonomy): domain Bacteria; kingdom Pseudomonadati; phylum Pseudomonadota; class Alphaproteobacteria; order Hyphomicrobiales; family Nitrobacteraceae; genus Bradyrhizobium; species Bradyrhizobium sp. T-1. The sequence goes on from NZ_CM132115.1 coordinate 4,510,434, forward strand.
GTCGGACAGAATCAGAATCTCGTGCTTCTTCGCGAACGCGACGAGATCCTTGTAGAAATCGAGACTCGCGACATAGGCGGTCGGGTTCGAGGGATAGCAGACCACAAGCGCGAGCGGCTTCGGGATCGAATGCACGATCGCCCGCTCCACCGCCTCGAAGAATTGCGGCGTCGGCTCCGAGGGCACCGAACGGATCACGCCGCCCGCCATCAAAAAGCCGAAGGCGTGAATCGGGTAACTCGGGTTCGGGCAGAGGATGACGTCGCCCGGCGCGGTGATCGCCTGGGCCACGTTGGCAAAACCCTCCTTCGAGCCGAGCGTCGCCACCACCTGGGTGTCGGGATTGAGCTTCACGCCGAAGCGGCGGGCGTAATAGGCAGCCTGGGCCCGGCGCAGGCCGGGGATGCCGCGCGATGCCGAGTAGCGGTCGGTGCGCGGCTTGCCCAGCGTCTCCTTCAGCTTCTCCAGCACATGCGGCGGGGCCGGCAGATCCGGATTGCCCATGCCGAGATCGATGATGTCGGCGCCGGCATTCCGCGCGGCCGCCTTGGCCCGGTTGACCTGCTCGAACACGTAAGGCGGAAGGCGGCGGATGCGGTAAAAATCGTCCATGGCTCTCTGGGCTCCGGGCAACCGGTCAGGGAAGAATCAAGAGGCCATGCCGCCTCTCCGAAGGGCATCAACTCTTTCGCGAAAATCGCTCAAAAACAAATACTTGGAGCAATTTTCGGCGAGAGGAGCTGAAGTTCCTCGCCCTGACTCTCGGCTGAATGAACGTCTTTTAGCACGGAGTGACGGGGGCGCCAGCGATTACCTTGCATCGCCCGCTGAGCGCCCCATCCTTGCATCGGCAGCCCGACTGGGTGGTCCTACTCCGCGTTCTTACTTGGCGTCCTTGGCGGCGACGGCCTGGCGGTCGCGAGCGGCGGCAAGCTCGGCCTCGATCTTGGCGCGCTGGTCGGGTGGGATGATCGCCTGATCACGATCCGGCGGCAGGTCGTGCACCGGCAGATAAGCACCGGGCTCCCTGGGATGAGCCGGCGTATCGGCAGCCGACATATCCGCGATCTGGCTCGAACAGCCGCCAAGCGCGAACGCCGCCGTCAGCAGCGCGCAGCATGCAAGCCGCGACTTTTGCAGGTCCCACAACGCAAACACCTGGGAATTCCCCTACTCGTCCCATGCGAGGCCGCCGGAGCTTAACCCGACAACCTGCCCAAGCTCAAACCATTGCTGCCCACAAATGGTACGAGCGAGAAATCATCCAAGGCCCACGTCCGGAGAAGTGCACTTTGATTGTGACAAAAGCAAGAAGCCTTGTCGCAGTGCAGCACATCTTCGCGCGTGTTTAATGCGAAACCAGCGAGCTTCGCGGTGACGAATACGGATTGAATCGTTACTGTCGGCCCCATGAGCATCGCCACGACCGACACGCCCAAATCCGAGATCAAGTCCGGGACCAAGCCCGAGACAAAGTCTGAAACGAAATTCGATGCGGAGGCCTTCGCGATGAATGTCGCGCGGGCGATGGAGAGCGGCGGCAAGGCGCTCGCCGCGTATCTGAAGCCGCGCGAGACCGGCGAGGTGCAGGACCGCCCGCCGGCCGAGCTGGCCGAGGTCGTCAAGACCTTCACCTCGGTCGCCGAATACTGGCTGTCCGACCAGTCGCGGTCGTCAGACCTCCAGACCAAGCTCGCCAAGGACTATCTCGACCTCTGGGGCTCGGCGGCGCGGCGCATGGCCGGGCAGGACGCCCAGCCCGCAATCGCGCCCTCGCCGCGCGACAAGCGCTTTGCCGATCCGGAATGGAAGTCGAACCAGTTCTTCGACTTCATGATGCAGCTCTATTTGCTCACGACCAAATGGGCGCAGGAGCTGGTGCACGACGCCGAGCTTGATCCGCAGACCCGCCGCAAGGCCGAGTTCTACGTCCAGCAGATCACCAACGCGATCTCGCCATCGAACTTCGTGCTGACCAATCCGGAGGTGCTGCGCGAGACGGTTGCAAGCAGCGGCGAGAACCTCGCGCGCGGCCTGACGATGCTGGCCGAGGACATCGCCGCCGGCAAGGGCATGCTGAAGATCCGCCAGTCCAATCCGGACAACCTCGTCGTCGGCGTCAACATGGCGACGACGCCGGGCAAGGTGATCTACCAGAACGAGATGATGCAGCTGATCCAGTATTCTCCGACCACGGAGAAGGTACTGCGCACGCCGTTGCTGATCGTGCCGCCCTGGATCAACAAGTTCTACATTCTCGATCTCAAGCCGGAGAAATCCTACATCAAGTGGTGCGTCGACCAGGGCATCACGGTGTTCGTGATCTCATGGGTCAATCCCGACAGGCGGTTGGGCGCCAAGAGCTGGGAAGACTACATGAAGGAGGGCCCGCTCACGGCGATGGACGTGATCGAAAAGGTCACCGGCGAGATGAAGGTGCACACCGCAGGCTATTGCGTCGGCGGCACCATGCTCGCGACCACGCTGGCCTGGCTCGCCGAGAAGCGGCGCCAGCGGGTGAGCTCGGCGACGTTCTTTGCCGCCCAGGTCGACTTCACCCATGCCGGCGATCTGCTCGTGTTCGTCGACGAAGACCAGATCGCGGCGCTCGAGCAGGACATGAAGGCGTCCGGCGTGCTCGAAGGCTCCAAGATGGCGATGGCCTTCAACATGCTGCGCTCCAACGATCTGATCTGGTCCTACGTGGTCAGCAATTATCTCAAGGGGCAGCAGCCGAGCGCGTTCGACCTGCTGCACTGGAATTCCGACGCGACGCGGATGACGCAGGCGAACCATTCCTACTATTTGCGCAACTGCTACCTGGAGAACCGGCTGTCGACGGGCACCATGGTGCTCGACAACACCCTGCTCGATCTCTCCAAGGTCAAGGTGCCCGTCTACAACCTCGCGACCCGCGAGGACCACATCGCGCCGGCGGAATCGGTGCTGTACGGCTCGCAATTCTTCGGCGGCCCCGTGAAATACGTGCTGTCCGGCTCCGGCCATATCGCCGGCGTCGTCAATCCGCCTGCCTCGAACAAGTACCAGTACTGGACCAACGACAATATCAAGGACGTCAACGTCGCCCAGTGGATGAAGGGCGCAGTGGAGCACAAGGGCTCGTGGTGGCCGGACTGGCGCGAATGGCTGGGCAGCCTCGATCCGGAAGAAGTGCCGGCGCGCAGCGTCGGCACCGAGGCGCTGCCCCCGATCGAGGACGCACCCGGCAGCTATGTCAGGGTTCGCGCGTAGCGCATGATCCGGAAAAGTGCGAAGCGGTTTTCCGAAACGATCATGCGCAAACCAAAGCTTCCGTGCGCATGGTGCAATCGTGGGCGCTTGTATAAGCTAACTCCCAAGACAGCGACGACAGAGGGGACCGGGTTATGACGCGTGAATTGTTCTGGCTGACCTGCACGGTGATCCTGACCGGGATCCTCTGGATTCCCTACACCATCAACCGCTGCCAGGTTCGCGGGCTCAGCGGCGCCATGGCTAACCCCTCGCGCGGCGACAAGCCGCAAGCCGAATGGGCGAACCGCCTGATGTTCGCGCATGACAACGCGGTCGAGAACCTCGTGCTGTTCGCGCCGCTGGTGCTGATCCTGAACGCGATCGACTATTCCTCGAAATGGACGGTGCTCGCCTGCGTGGTCTATTTCTGGTCGCGCGTCGCGCATCTGATCGTCTATGCGCTCGGCATCCCCGTATTCCGCACCCTCGCCTTCAGTGTCGGTTTCCTCGCGCAGGCCGTGCTGGCACTGGCGATCTTCAAGGTGTTTTGAGCGCGCAGCGCCGGGGTTCGCTGGACGCTGCTGCAGGGCAAAGATAATCTCGCACGGCTAGCAACCGAAGCGAGGAAATCCCGATGCGGATGCTTTTGCCAGTCGTCGCAATGATTTCGTTCGCCGGATTATGCCACGGTGCCGTCGCCCAGGCGCAATGCCCTGAACTGACGCGGCTACGCAACGAGGCTGTGGAAGCTGCAAAGCCTCGCGCACGCTCATTGATGCCTGGCTGCGACGGCTATATCCGGGCTTCGCGGGCATGGAGCGCGGTGGTCGACTACGCCAGCGAGCATCAGGACGTCTGCGGCATTTCCGACCGCTTGCTCGGCGATTTCGCGACATATCGCCGAGAAGCGGTGACGGCCCGCAACAACGTCTGCTCGGGTCGCCCCGCTCGGCCGTTTCCGGCCGACATCGTCTTGCAATAGGCGTCAAGACTCCGACTTTGCAGCGCACAGCCATGGGCGATGCTTCGCATCGCCAGCGCTAGCGATGCGCAGCATCCAGAACGTCAACGCGCTCTACTGTTCCGGCAGGCCCAGCATCAGCCGCATGTTCTGCACGGCGGCACCTGAGGCCCCCTTGCCGAGGTTGTCGAGCCGGGCGACCAGGACGGCCTGGTGATATTTGTCGCTGGCGAAGACATAGAGCTCGAGCATGTTGGTCTCGTTGAGCGCTTCCGGCTCCAGCCGGCCGCCCTTGGTCGCCTCGTTCTGAAGCGGCATGACCGAGACATATTTCGAGCCGGCGTAGCGCTTGGCCATTGCAGCCTGCAGATCCGCACCGCTTGGCTTGCCCGGCAGCGTGTCGAGCTGGAGCGGCACCGAGACCAGCATGCCCTGCCGGTAATTGCCGACCGAGGGAATGAAGATCGGCCGCCGCGTCAGGTTCGAATAGAGCTGCAGCTCCGGCAGATGCTTGTGCTCGAAGCCGAGGCCATAGAGCTCGAAGGACGGCGCGCTGCCGTCTTCAAAGCTCGCGATCATCGACTTGCCGCCGCCGGAATAGCCGCTCACCGCATTGACGCTGATGGGATAGTCGGGCGGCAGCAGGCCGGCGTCGACGATCGGCCGCAGCAACGCGATGCCGCCGGTCGGATAGCAGCCGGGATTGGAGACCTTTTTCGCGGCCTTGATTTTGGCGGCCTGGTCAGGCGCCAGTTCCGGAAAGCCGTAGGCCCAGTCCGGTGCAACCCGGTAGGCGGTCGAGGCGTCCAGCACCTTCGGCCCTGAAGCGCCCATGCTGTCGATCAGCGCGACGGTTTCCTTCGCGGCCTCGTCGGGCAGGCAGAGGATGACGAGATCCACCTCCTCCATCAACGCCTTCTTGGCCGCGGGATCCTTGCGCTTGTCGTCGGCGATGGTTTTCACCACGACGTCGCTCTGGAGCTTCAGCCGCTCGTTGATGCCGAGCCCGGTGGTCCCGGAGCCGCCGTCGACGAAGACGGTGGCGGGCTTCTTCGGCGCGCCGGAGGTCGGGGCTTTCGTGGTTTCCGTGAGGCTCATGATACGCTCCCTTCGAGCTTGTTGGTTTCGGCCGCGAAGGCGTCGGGCCTCACGTCCTGCATCAGTTGTGCGATCTGTCTGGCGTCGGCGTCTGCTTGCGCGCCGAGCGCATTGGCAATCGCCGTATAGTCGGCGTCGGACTTGTGCTGGTTGAGCTTGAAGCTGCCTTCGACCTCTTCAACCGTCATGACCAGACCCACGATCCCCTTCTTGAGCGCCTCGAGCCGGCCCGCGGTCATCTTCGCCGACGTCCACGGCTTCTTCGGCAGCAGCCAGCTCTCGAACTTGTCGCTGAGCGTCTCGATCTGCACCGCAAGCTCGTCGTCCGACAACAACTTCACCGGTCCGGTCAGATGGACCGACTGGTAGAGCCAGGTCGGCACCTGATCCGGCGAGACGTACCAGTCGGGCGATACATAGGCATCGGGTCCGTTGACCGCGAGCAGCCAGGACGTCGTCCCGCCCGCAAGCTTTACCAGCGGATTGTGACGGGCGACATGAAAGGCGGCCTGCGGCGTGCCGTCATCGGCATAGGTCAGGTAGAACGGCAACGGCGAGGCGATCGGCTTGTGGCCGTCGAAGGCGCACATCGTGCCGAAGCCGCGCTCCTCGGCGAATTTCAGGCACGCGGTGCGGTCCGGCTTGAAAAAGGGTGGCGTGTACATCGTGGTCTCCTGCTGGGCCTCCTAAGGGGGCCGCCGGATCAGATCGCGCTGACAGGAGAGAGAATGCCGCGGATCGGATCCAGCGGCAAAGACGATGATCTCAAACGCGATCGACCGCCCAAACCGCTAAAGAGCGGCGGCGGCGACGGGCGAACAGGATGGTCGCAGCGTTGATCATGGCGCGCGGCTATAAGGCCAACTGCAGTTCCCGTCAAGGTGACCACGTCATTCCGGGGCGATGCCGAGCATCGAACCCGGAATCTCGCGCCACAATTTCGAGATTCCGGGTTCGCTCGCTTTGCGAGCGAACCCGGAATGACGGAAATTAAATCACCCGCCAAATCCATTCCGTGACCTTCGCGATCACGTCGCCGAACAGCAGCAGCGCTGCCGACCAGATCAGGGCCGAGACGAAATTGGCTGCCTGGAAACTCCAGTAAGGCATCTCGAAGATGCCGGCCGCCAGCGGCACCGAGGCGCGCAAGGGGCCGAAGAAGCGGCCGATGAAGATGCTGGGCACGCCCCAGCTCCGCACGAAGGCCTCGCCCTTGGGCAACAGTTCCGGGTAGCGCGAGAGCGGCCACATCTGGGCGACCCGCTCCTTGTAGCGATAGCCGAACCAGTACGAGACCCAGTCGCCGAGCGCAGCTCCGAGCCCGCCGGCAATCCAGACCGGGTAGAAGCTGATGCCGCTTGCCCCGATCAGCGCACCGATCGCCACCAGCGCGCCCCAGGCCGGGATCAGCAGCGAGATGAAAGCGAGCGACTCGCCGAAGGCGAGCAGGAATACGATCGGAGCCGCCCATGCCTGATGAGCCCGCACGAAGTCGGCCAGGGCGTGCGCAAACTGCTCCATTCCAGATTAGCCTTCCCGCCCTGCCTCAAGGTGCTGCTCGATGAAAAGGACTGGTAAGCCAAGCACTTGTGTGACATCAAGTCACAAAATCCGGCCCAGACCGGACCGCGACGTCAAATTGCCGGGAATGGATGGGCCTGCGGCGTAAATTCGCCGGGATTGGCCCACAACGACGCCCCAGGTTCGGCCCGGCGGTGACCTTTCCAGGCCGGCCGTGGCATAGTCACCTCAACCGATTCGCCGCTTGCGCGGCCCTCAAAACGCATCAAGATATATGTCCAAGCAGTTGAAAACTAAAGCCAAAGACGACTTGTTCGACGGCAACGAGCCGAAGGGGCGGGCCAGTGCCGCGAAGGCTGCGCCGCGCGCAAGCGGAGGCGAAGCCGATTACACCGCGGCTGACATCGAGGTGCTCGAAGGTCTGGAACCGGTGCGGCGCCGGCCCGGCATGTATATCGGCGGCACCGACGAGAAGGCGCTGCATCACCTGTTCGCCGAAGTCATCGACAACTCGATGGACGAAGCGCTGGCCGGGCATGCGACTTTCATCGGCGTCGAGCTCTCCGCCGACGGCTTCCTCACCGTCACCGACAACGGCCGCGGCATCCCCATCGATCCACATCCGAAGTTCCCGAAGAAGTCGGCGCTCGAAGTCATCATGTGCACGCTGCATTCGGGCGGCAAGTTCGACAGCAAAGTCTACGAGACTTCGGGCGGTCTGCACGGCGTCGGCATCTCCGTGGTGAACGCCCTCTCCTCGTGCCTCGAGGTCGAGGTCGCGCGCGGCCAGAAGCTGCATCGCATGACGTTCGAGCGCGGCCATCCCAAGGGCAAGCTCGAGGACCTTGGCAAGGTCAACAACCGCCGCGGCACGCGCGTGCGCTTCAAGCCCGACACCGACATCTTCGGCGCCAAGGCCGCGTTCAAGCCCCAGCGCCTGTTCAAGATGACGCGCTCGAAAGCCTATCTGTTCGGCGGCGTCGAGATCCGCTGGAACTGCGCGCCCGAATTGCTCAAGGGCGTCGAGGACGTGCCGGCGGAAGCGACGTTCCACTTCCCGGGCGGCCTCAAGGATTATTTGGCGGCGGCGATCCACGCCGACACGCTGGTGCATCCCGACATCTTCTCCGGCAAATCGGGCCGCAACGGCGCTCACGGCGCCTGCGAATGGGCGGTGGCCTGGACCGCGGATGCCGACGGGTTCCTCTCCTCCTACACCAACACGGTGCCGACGCCCGACGGCGGCACGCACGAATCCGGCCTGCGCAGCGCGCTGTTGCGCGGCCTGAAGGATCACGCCGAGCGCGTCGGCCAGGGCAAGCGCGCCGCGTCCATCACCTCGGAAGACGTCATGGTGGGCGCAGCGGTGATGCTCTCGGTGTTCGTGCGCGAGCCTGAATTCCAGGGCCAGACCAAGGATCGTCTCGCCACCGCAGAGGCGCAGCGCATCGTCGAGCAGGCGATGAAGGATCCGTTCGACCATTGGCTGTCGGGTAATCCGAACATGGCCAACCGGCTGCTCGATTTCGTGATCGACCGCGCCGAGGAACGGCTGCGCCGCCGCCAGGAAAAGGAGACGGCCCGCAAGACGGCCGGCAAGAAGCTCCGCCTGCCCGGCAAGCTCGCCGATTGCACCGACGCCGGCACCGAAGGCTCCGAGCTCTTCATCGTCGAGGGTGACTCGGCCGGCGGCAGCGCCAAGCAGGCGCGCGACCGCAAGACCCAGGCCGTGCTGCCGCTGCGCGGAAAAATCCTCAACGTCGCCTCCGCCGGCAAGGACAAGCTGACGGCGAACGCCCAGCTCTCCGACCTCGTGCAGGCGATCGGCTGTGGCCAGCTGCTGCAATATCGCGAAGAGGACCTGCGCTATCAGCGCATCATCATCATGACCGACGCCGACGTCGACGGCGCCCACATCGCTTCGCTTCTGATCACCTTCTTCTACCGGCAGATGCCGAAGCTGATCGACGAAGGGCATCTCTTCCTGGCGGTGCCTCCGCTCTACAAGCTGACCCACGGGCAAAAGTCGGTCTACGCCCGCGACGACAAGCACAAGGAAGAGTTGATCAAGAGCGCGTTCAACGCCAACGCCAAGGTCGAGGTGAACCGCTTCAAAGGCCTCGGCGAGATGATGCCGGCGCAGCTCAAGGAAACCACCATGGATCCGAGCAAGCGGACGCTGCTCAAGGTGGTGCTGCTCGCCGACGATCGCGACACCACCGCGGATTCGGTGGAGCGCCTGATGGGCACCAAGGCCGAGGCGCGCTTTGCTTTCATCTCGGACAAGGCGGAATTTGCCAGCGACGAGCTGCTCGACGTCTAAACTTCGCGATTCCCGGCGACGAGCCCCGGCCGAGGCCGGGGCTTTTTCGTTTGAAACGGACGATTGAGCGTCTTACGGACACTTCATCCCATCATTTTACCTCTCGAACATGCGACTCGGCCAACGACTCAGAGCGGCCGAGCGGCAAGCGAGGGGCTGAGGCAGGATTGCCTCCGTTTCGGACACAGGCGACTTACTGACGAAATCCAACCCGGACGGGTCACGCTCAAGCCGGCATAGTGCATTGAAATCACGGAGTTTTTGGGAATCTCGGTGACGCTCCCTCAAAACCCGACTGACGGGCGTTTTCCGGCGACTGTGCCTGCCCTGCAACAGCATTTCGGCGAGAACCGTCTATAGTCGGGACATCAGATCACACGGACTTCAGTACGCTCGCGCGGACCAAGGTTGGGGATTTTATTATGAAGAAGATTGCACTCGCACTGACCGCGATTGCGGCGATGACCGGCTCGGCTTCGGCCGCTGATCTTGCGGCCCGTCCCTACGTCAAGGCCCCGATGGCTGCTCCGGTTGCCAACTGGACCGGCTTCTACATCTTCGGCGGCGGCGGCGGTGGTGTCTGGGACGCGAATACCGGCGTGCAGGTGACGGGTACCGGTGCTCCCCTCCTCCCGTTCAATCAGAAGCAGGGCGGTGATGGTTGGTTCGGCACCGTCGGTGCCGGCTACGACTGGCAGTTCGCTGGTACTTGGGTGGCTGGCGTGTTCGCCGACGGCCAGTTCGGCAGCCTGAAGGGCACCATCCAGGATCAGGGTCCGTTCTTCGCGGGCAACATCAAGAATGACTACTCCTGGGCCGCGGGTGCGCGCTTGGGTTATCTGGTTGCCCCCAACGTCCTCTCCTACGTGAACGCCGGCTACTCCGACTCTCATTGGAAGGGCACCACCCTCTTCAACACGATCACGACCCTGCCGGGCGGAGCGCATACCGACGCCTTTAATCGTGGTGGCTGGTTCGTCGGTGGCGGCGTCGAGAACAACCTGAACATCTTCGGGATCAGCGCTCCCGGCTGGTTCATGAAGACCGAGTATCGGGCAGCCTACTACAACAACAAGAACATCTCGGAGCTGGTCGACGGCACGAATGTTTCGAACGGCCGCGACATCACCTTCAAGCCGTTCGTCCAGACCATCAGCACCTCGCTGGTCTACCGCTTCAACTGGACCGGCCCGGTCGTCGCCAAGTACTGAGCTGATCTCGATCTGAGACATCAAAGCCCCGGCCTCGCCGGGGCTTTTTTTGTTGCGTGGGTGAGCTTGACGCTTGCCTTAGCATCCAGCGGCGAGCGGGCGAGATCTGTTCAGCTCTCTGTTGTTGGCTCCCCCCACCGCCCTGCATCCGCAGCCATTGTATCTGAACCGAAGCTACGGCTAGTCTGGCGGGAAGTTTTCGTGATCCGCGGCGATCGTTCTGCCGTGGGTCGCGACAGAATCAGACCGATGGGGAGGAATGGATGCGCAGATTTCTGCTTGTAGCAGGCCTGTTTGCCCTCGCCGTCGGGCTGCTCTGGATCGGACAAGGCACCGGTACCGTCGCCTGGCCGCGATCGAGCTTCATGGTCAACCAGTTGCAATGGGCCGGCTATGGTGCCGCCATGGCAGGCTTCGGGCTGGTGCTGATCTGGCAAAGCAACCAATAGAAGAAACCAGAAAGTAAGAGCATGACATCCAACCGGTTCGATCTCCGCGGCAAGGTCGCGATCGTCACGGGAGGCAATGGCGGCATTGGCCTCGGGCTGGCGCACGGTCTTGCCGACGCCGGCGCCGATATCGCCGTGATCGGACGCAACGAAACCAAGTCGGCCGCAGCCGTCGCCGATCTCAGAGCACGCGGCGTGAAGGCGATCGCCGTCACCACCGACGTCACCGACAAGGCGGCGGTCGGGGCCATGATCGACCGCGTGGTGAAGGAGCTCGGCCGCATCGACATCCTGATCAACAATGCCGGCATGAGCATCCGCAAGCCGCCGCACGAGCTCGAGCTCGACGAGTGGAACAAGGTCATCGACACCAACCTGACCAGCGCCTTTGTCTGCTCGAAGCTCGCCTATCCGGCACTGAAGGCGTCAGGCAACGGCAAGGTGATCAATATCGGCTCGATGATGTCGATCTTCGGCGCGAGCTTCGCGACCGCCTATGCGGCGAGCAAGGGCGGCATCGTGCAGTACACGCGCGCATGCGCCAATGCCTGGGCGCCCGACAACATCCAGGTCAATGCGATCCTGCCGGGCTGGATCGACACCGATCTCACCCGCGGCGCGCGGAAGCAGGTGTCGGGCCTGCACGAGCGCGTGCTGGCGCGTACGCCTGCGGGGCGCTGGGGCGACATCGACGACTTCGCCGGCATCGCCGTATTCCTCGCCTCGCCCGCTTCGAACTTCGTCACGGGCACCGCGATCCCCGTCGACGGCGGGTTCTCGGTGATGGCGTAGGCCGTCGCCGCGGCTGCACGCAAAAAAGAAGCCCCGGTGGAAGCCGGGGCTTTTAATTTGATCGTGATCTTTTCTTTGATTGGTCGTTTGTTGCTCAGTAGCGCGCGATCACAGGCGCGTCGAACTTGTAGCTGGCGCGGACGACAGCCCACTGGATGTCACGCGGCTTGGCATCGAACGTGTAATTGCCCGAGGTGCCGCCGAGCTGGTAGGTCTGGCTGCCGAAGGCGGCGTAATTGTATTCGAGGCCGACGATCCAGTTGCGGGTGACGCCGTATTCCCAGCCGGCGCCGACGGTCCAGCCGTTGGCCCAGTGGGTCTGACCGCCCGACCCCGTCGCCGGAGCGACCGTGTCACTGACGCTGAGACGGTTGTTGACGCCGGCGTAGCCTCCCTTGACGTAGAACAGGTTGTTCTGAACCGCGAAGCCAGCGCGACCGACGACAGTCGCCAGAACGTTGGCGCGCCAGGAGAACACGTCGTCACCGGCACCGAAGGCGGTATTGGTGAACGAGCCCTTGTTGTCGAGGCCCGAGATCGTGCCTTCCATGCCGAACACGTAGTTGTTGGCCTGCCAGTTGTAGCCGATCTGGGCGCCGCCCATGATGCCGGCACCGCGCTGACGATAGCCCTGGCCCGGCGTCAGATCGCCGAACGGCGCGCCGACGCCATTGTTGATGAACTGCTCGTTGGTCCAGGCGCCACCGATGTGGCCACCGACATAGAAACCGGTCCAGTTGAATAGCGGCTCGATATAAGCAGGCGCCTTGGTGTACGGACGCGCGGCGAGATCGGCGGCGGAAGCAGCGCCGGTCGAAACCAGAGCAGTCGTGCAGGCGAAGGCAGCAATCAATTTGTTACGCATGGTACACCCCGTGTCCTTTGATGGGCGCACGCTCACACGCAGTTCTTACTCAAATTTGAATCAAGAAAGTTAAGGCGCCGGATTGCCGTCTGGCCGGCTTTGAATCCCTCGGCGCTGTTGCACGCGCGCAACGCGAAAGCTGCAATTTAACGCGACATTATCCCTACCAAATCCCTGCATCAGGAGACCGCCGCAGCTCTCGAATGCACGTGCTCGGGTCGCACGCCGAACGCAATGAAGCGCGCCGGGATGCCCTGAAGCCACGGCAGTGCGGTGATCAGACGCACGATCAGCGGCACCTTGAGCGGCCGGTCGCCGCCCTTCAGCGCGCCGCTGATGATGTTGTTCTGGACGATCACCTGCATCGCCTGCGTCATCTTCACCGGAAACTCGCGGCGGCGGCGTACGGCATCGAGCTCATGCTCGGACGGACAGCCGCGCGTCAGCGCGTCCGCAAGCAGATTGGCTGCGGCGACCGCATCCTGAACGGCCAGATTGACGCCGACGCCACCGACCGGCGACATCGCATGCGCGGCATCGCCAATGCACAGCAGCCCGGGCCGCGTCCAGCGGCCCAGACGGTTGATCGCGACGGTCAGCAATTTGACGTCGTCGAAGCTCTTCACATCGGCAACGCCACGCTTGAGCACCGGCGCCATGCGCACGACATCCTCGAGCAGCGCCGGCAATCCCCTCGCCTTCACCGCTTCGTATTGTCCCTTGGCGATGACATAGGCGCATTGCCAGTAGTCGCCGCGATCGAAGGTAACCATCATCTTGCCGGACTCGACACGGGCGAACAAATTTTCGGTCTCGTCGGGAGTTCGCCCGGCGCGGAACCACAGGACGTCCATCGGCGCGCCGATTTCCTCCACGCTGAGGCCTGCGCGCTCGCGCACGGTCGAATGCCGGCCATCGCAGGCGATGGTGAGATCGGCCTCGATGTCGACGATGCCGTCTGGCGTCCTCGCACGCACGCCGGCAACGATTTCGCCGTGGCGGATCAGGTCGACCGCCTCCGTATTCATCAGCACCCCGAGCGAGGCGAAGCGCTTGCCGGACTCGCGCAGGAAATTGAGAAAATCCCATTGCGGCATGAAGGCGATGAACGGGTACTTCGTGTTCAACCGGCGCAGATCGGCGATCCGCACCTTGGAGCCACCGATCAGGCCGTCCATCGTCTGCAGCCGCTGATGCGGGAGCTTGAGGAAACCATCGATCAGGCCGAGCTCGTCCATCACCTGAAGCGTCGAGGGATGCACGGTATCGCCGCGAAAATCGCGGAAGAAATCGGCGTGCTTCTCCAGCACCACGACATCGATGCCGGCGCGTCCCAGGAGATAGCCGAGCATCATGCCCGCAGGCCCGCCGCCGACGATACAGCAGCGGACTCTTCGGCCGCGCGATGCGGGCTGTTCCGAGGTGACTGTGTCCATGACCCGACTTTCGCTGCCATCGCTCAGGCGATTGTAGCGCCGGCGGGCGCCGGGACCATGTTCAATTGTTGCTGCGGTTGGCCGTCCGGAAGCTCTTGACCTCGGACACACTGCCGTCGCGATAGGTCAATTCGACGGACATGAACTGGGTCGCCGGCGGCAGCTTCTCATAGAGCAGCATGCCGGCCGTGATGGCAGAGGGATCGCGGAGATCGCAGGGCGGCAGCTTCAGCACCTTGTCCGGCACCGCCGTGTCGATGCCGATCCTGACCTCGCGGATCGCGCAACGATACGACACCAGATGCGAGTAGTAGACCAGCAGCCCGTTGAACTGGCGGAACGACAGCCAGCTCGTGGCGGTCATATCAAGGATCTTGCGCTGATCGCGGATCAGCGCCGCTTCGGGATCGAACTTGATCGGGAACGGGCCCTGCATGTCGCCGGACGCATCGACGTAACGCACCTCGATGGTGCCGGCCTGCGCATCCGGAGGCAGCTCGATCGACGGGTTCGGCATCCGCTTGCGCGTGCGCGGGTCGAGCGTGTCGATGAAGCCGGTCTCGCGGAAATCGCCGCTGCCGGCCATGCGCCAGGACACGCCGAGCGTGGGATCGGCGAAGGAGAACGTCACGCTCCAGCCGCCATTGTGGCGCGAGAAACTCGCGATCGGCGCGTTGGTGGTCTCCTCCTTCGGTACGCGCGGCACCGACACCGGCGGCAAAGCCGCAACCTTTTGCGGCGGCGGATCGGCCGGACGCGCGGCGGCGGCTGCCGCGTCCTTCGCAGCGCCACTGAGGAAGACGTCGTCGACCATCTGGTCGAAATATACCGGCACCTGCTTGTGCCTGACGGTGTCGGCCATCTCGCTGACGAGACGGCGCGTGTGCTGCGCGACCTGAACCAGGTTCTCGCCGGGCTGGAGCAGCTCCCTGGCGAAGGTGCGCGTGAACACCGAGTTCGGGTTGGCATCGTCATTGGAGAGGCGATCGAGCGCGGTCTGGCGCGGCCCCGCCGAGAACACCGAGAACACGCCCTCGGGCAATTGCGTCATCGGCGCAAGGCCGCCGCCACCGGCGACTGCGCGCGTGCCTGATCGTTCGAACGGATTGTTGCGGCAGGCGTCGAACACCAGGATCGAGGTGCGCGCCTTCTTGTTCTGCAGACGCTCGACGACGCGATCGGCGAGAATGGAGGCGTCGCGCACCAGCTCTTCCTGGCCTTCGGTCGCGGCCGGCACGTCGGTCGGCAGCAGATAGTTCTGGCCCGCGATCTCAAAACCGTGGCCGGCGTAGAAGAAGAACGCGGTATCGCCGGGCTCGATCGCCCGGTCGAAGGCGAGCAGCGTTTCGGCGAATTGCTGACGGTTCTGGTTTTCGGCGACCATCACCTGGAAGCCGAGCTGCTTCAGCGTGTCTCCCATGGTGCGGGCGTCGTTGACGGCCTTGAGGAGTTTTGGAACGTTCTTGTAGTCGTTGTTGCCGACGACGAGCGCGACGCGCTTTTCGGCGTGTGCAGGGCCTGCGAAACCGCTGAGGCTCGCCGCCAGGCCAAGCGCCGCCAAAATTCTGAAAACCCGACGCGTCATCTCAGTGTTCCCGCTTCTGAACGGCTCCCCGCAGGCTCCATGCGGGACCTTACGCCGTTGATGTGATAGTCGGTCCAGCCGTAACGGCGGTTCAACCGGCGCGCCCGAGCAGTTCCATCACCTGACCTATGGCAGATTCCGCCGGAATCTGCTTTTTCTTTGGCGGAATTCCGTTCGAGACGAGGGGCTGCCGTGGTTCGCTGGTGCACCGACGAGGTCGAGCCGCACGACCGCTTCGACTTTTGGCGCGAGGTGCGCGCCAAGGGGCTGTTCGGGGTCACCGCAGAACTGGAGCGCGAACGGCGCGGCGACTTCCACGGTGAATTCTCGCTGAGCCAGGTCGGCAATGGCGCCCTGGTCGAGCTGAAGGCTTCGCCCTATGCCGTCGAACGCAGCCAGGCCGACATCAGCGACGCCCCCGGTGACAGCATCTGCGTCTACCAGCAACTCGGTGGCGGCGGCTGGTTCGGCGGCATGCGCTCCAGCGATTTTGCGATTGCCAATGGCAGCTTCGCCACCAGCCACACCGACCTGCCCTACCGCACCAAGCCGCTGGGCGCCTCCGGCTTCCACCTGCGTATTCTGAAGATCCCCGTCAGCGGCCTCGCGACACAGGACAAGCGCATGCGCGAGCTGGCGCCCAAACCCTTCATCGATCCTGCTCTGGCGCCGCTGCTCGACGCTTGCTTTACCGATCTCGGCGAGACGGCCGCGAATGATGGGTCGCCTGGCGCCCTGCCGCTGGTGCAGGCGCTGGGACATCTGGCGCTGATCGAACGTGGCATCGTCAGGCCGGGCAGCCGGCGCGGACAGGCCGCGCTGCGAACCGCCCGCCTGTCGCTGGCGCGGCGCCTGATCGCACGACATCTCGAGGATCCGGATCTGGCGCCGACACGGGTGGCCGACCTGCTCGGCGTCTCCGTGCGGCACCTGCACATGCTGTTTGAGGTCGCCGACCGCAGCTTCTCCCAGACCGTGACCGAAGAGCGGTTGAAGAGAAGCCGCCGCTTGATGCGTGAAGCGCCGGAGCGGCTGATCGCAGATATCGCCGCCGCCTGCGGTTTCGAGAGCCTGGCGACCTACTACCGGGTCTTCAACGCCGCCTACGGCATGGCGCCCGGCGATTTCCGCGCCCAGGCAGCAGGGAGGCGTTAACCCTCGGGCCGGCTGCCGCGGCAAAAAGCCGAGCTACGCCCGCTATTTGGGCAAAAACCTTAGGGTTTTAAGGACCTTCCCGTGCCTGCTGCATTGACTTTGGCCGATTCCGCCCTATGTTCCGGGTCGACGCGGCTCGGTATCGAAGAGCGATTCCTGAGCTTGGCGCTTTGTTCGCGTGAGTCAGCACCCCCAGCTTCTTTGAGAGCGCGCCGTTTCGGGGTGGAACGCGACAGCCTTTTTACTCTCGATTCCGAACGGCGGTTTCGACCAGAGGCTCAATGTCCTTTTCCAATCTCGGACTGTCCGAAAAAGTCCTCGCCGCAGTGGCGGCCACCGGTTACACCAATCCCACCCCCATTCAGGAACAGGCGATCCCCCACGTCCTCGCACGCAAGGACGTGCTCGGCATCGCCCAGACCGGCACCGGCAAGACCGCGGCTTTCGTGCTGCCGATGCTCACCATTCTCGAAAAGGGCAGAGCGCGCGCGCGAATGCCGCGCACGCTGATCCTGGAGCCGACCCGCGAGCTCGCAGCCCAGGTGAAAGAAAACTTCGACCGCTACGGCGCCGGCCAGAAGCTCAACGTCGCCCTCCTGATCGGCGGCGTCTCCTTCGGCGACCAGGATGCCAAGCTGACGCGCGGCGTCGACGTGCTGATCGCCACCCCGGGCCGTCTGCTCGACCATACCGAGCGCGGCGGCCTGCTGCTCACCGGCGTCGAACTGCTCGTCATCGACGAAGCCGACCGCATGCTGGACATGGGCTTCATTCCCGACATCGAGCGCATCTGCAAGCTCGTTCCTTTCACGCGGCAGACCCTGTTCTTCACCGCGACCATGCCGCCGGAAATCCGGCGCATCACCGAAGCTTTCCTGCACAATCCGCAGAAGGTCGAAGTCTCCAAGCCCGCCACCACCGCCGTCACCGTCACGCAGTCGCAGGTCCCCGCCGGACGCGAGGCGCATGAAAAGCGCGAGCTGCTTCGCCGCCTGCTGCGCGAGGCCAAGGATCTCAAGAACGCGATCATCTTCTGCAATCGCAAGCGCGAGGTGGCGATCGTTCACAAATCGCTTCAGAAGCACGGCTTCAGCGTCGGCGCGCTGCATGGCGACATGGACCAGCCGGCCCGCATGGCCGCACTCGAGCAATTCCGCAAGGGCGAGCTTCCCCTCCTCGTCGCCTCCGACGTCGCCGCCCGCGGCCTCGACATTCCCGAGGTCAGCCACGTCTTCAATTTCGACGTCCCCCATCATCCCGACGATTACGTCCATCGCGTCGGCCGCACCGGCCGTGCCGGCCGCACCGGCACCGCGATCTCGATCGTGACGCCGCTCGACCAGAAGTCGATGGTGGCGATCGAGAAGCTGATCGGCCAGAGCATCCCCCGCGCCGAAGGCGACTACGAAGTGCATGCGGATTCGGGTGAGCAGAGCGACCGTTCGCGCGAATCGCGCGGCCGTGAGCGTTCTCGCGGCGGACGCGGCAAGCCACAGCGCGAGCGCGGCCCGCGCGGTCGTGATCGTGAGCGCAGCCACGAGCCGCGCGCCGAAGCGAGCCTCTCGGCCGACGCAAGGCCTGCAGCCGAGGCACGGCCCACCGGCGAAGCTCGGCCGGCGCGCGAGGCGAGGCCGCCGCGCGAAGCCAGGCAATCCGAGGCGCGTCATGGTGCGCGCCAGCAGGCCAACAATTCGCACGTGCCGTCGATTGGCCGCCCCGAACCGCGCCGCCAGCGCGAGGTCGACACCGAGCCCGGCGATCACTCGCATCTCCCCGCCTTCTTGTTGCGGCCGGTCCGCTCCCCCGCCGGGGCCTGACATCACGATACACGCCTGAGTTGAGCTGCCGGCCGTTTACCGACCGTTCATGATCGTCCGTTAGCCTACGAACATAATTTAAGCATTGCTGCGGTCGCGCGCGCACCGACCGCTGTGGGGTATGTTCTGTGGTCAAGGTTCTCGACGAACACGAACGCACGATGGCGTTCGCCGAGGTGGCGCTCGGTCAGATCCGGTCGTTGAAGCAAACCGCAATTCCCCGCAATTACGAGATCTGGTACGTCTACGCGACCGGCTACAACGCCCCGCTCAACAAGATCATCAACGAGACGCTCGCGCGCAACGGCAAGCTGACCGAAGCCGATCTCGAACAGATCTACGATACCTATCTGTCTCACATCAAAACCACCGACCGCATCGACAAGGTCGGCGCACGCGTCATCGGCGAGATCGACGACGTGATGACTGTGCTGAGCGATGCGCTCGGCATGACCGGCGCCTACGATGCCAGTCTGTCGGGTGCGAGCGAGCAATTGACCTCGGCCAAGAGCCCCGAGCAGGTCAGGACGATCGTCGAAGCCCTGCTGCGCTCGACCAGTGAGATGCGCGAGATCAACAAGACGCTGGAAGACCGGCTGACACTGTCGAAGAACGAGATCAGCAATCTCCAGCAGAGCCTCGAGGCAATCCGTGCCGAGAGCCTGACAGATCCTTTGACTGGTCTCGGCAACCGCAAATATTTCGACCGCATGATCGGCATGGCCGTACAGAGCGCACTTGCCGGTGGTGAGCCGCTGTCGCTGTTGCTGCTCGACATCGACCACTTCAAGTCGTTCAACGATTCCTACGGCCATCTCACCGGCGACCAGGTGCTCCGGCTCGTTGGCCTGTCGCTGAAGCAGACCATCAAGGGCCAGGACATCACGGCACGCTATGGCGGCGAGGAATTCGCGGTGGTGCTGCCCAACACCGCGCTGCGCCAGGCCCTCACCGTCGCCGACCATATCCGCCGCGCCGTGATGGCGAAGGAATTGAAGAAGAAGTCCACCGGCGAGATCCTCGGTCGCGTCACCATCTCCGTTGGCGTCTCCTTGCTGAAACAAGGCGACGACACCGACGCACTGATCGAGCGCGCGGATGCCTGCCTCTACGCCGCCAAGCGCAACGGCCGCAACCGCGTGATCTGCGAAGTCGACCCGGAATACGCGGTCGAGACACACAATCGGGTGGCTTGAGGCGAGTAAGGGGCCTGCGGGATCCGACCCTGCTTGACATTCCAAGCTGACGAACGACATCTTCCTCGCCAATTCGCAGCGAGGACTCGTCATCGTGCCCAATCCTCATGATTTTCACACGCCGCAACCGTCCTACACCAAGGACGAGCTGCTGAGATCGAGCGAAGGTGGCTATTTCGGTCCGGGCAACGCGCAATTGCCGGCGCCGCCGATGCTGATGATGGACCGCATCACCGAGATCAGCCTGGACGGCGGCGAGTTCGGCAAGGGCCATATCGTCGGCGAGCTCGACATTGTGCCGGATCACTGGTTCTTCGACTGCCACTATCGCGGCGATGCGATGATGCCGGGAAGCCTCGGCCTGGATGCGATGTGGCAGATGGTCGGCTACTGGCTCGGCTGGTCAGGCTCGCCCGGCAAGGGCCGCGCCATCGGCGTCGGCGAGGTCGAGGTCACGGGGACGATCACGCCCGAGACGCGATCCGTGCGCTACGAGGTTGCGATGCGGATGGTCCGCCGCGGCAAGCTCGTGCTCGGGATCGCGGATGGGCGCGTGGTTGCCGACGGCGTGTCTGTCTTTGTGGCGAAGGATATGCGCGTTGGCCTGACCAAGGCCGCAGATTAAGGACTCGTAGGGTGGGCGCATCGCGCCGTGCCCACGCGCTCTCGCGATGACAATCCTAATCGTGGGCACGCTCCGCTTTGCCCACCCTACAGCACCATCTTCTTGGCTGCCTTCTTGGCCGACCGCTTCTTCGGTACGGCCTTTTTCGTAGGCTTGCTCGCCTTCTTCCCCTTCGGCCGCTTCTTCACCTTGGCGCGCTGGGCAGCGGCGAGTGCCGCCCTCGCCCATTGCGCCAGCTCCTCGGAATCGTCGAACAGGCGTGCGGGCAGCTCCCAGTACGAGTTCACCAGCACGGTCTTGGCGCGGGTCGAATACTGGAACGGTTTTGAGCCTTCCGCTTCAAAGTCCGGGATGGTCACCTCGTCGGCGCGAAAGAACAGGCCGGCGCGCAAGGCGAGCGCGAAGTTGATGCCGTCGGCGGAGACGCCATAGCCGGAAAACATCTTGCGAATGGCGACGGGGCCGAAATCGGCGAACAGGTCGATCAGGAATTCGCGGTCCATGGCCAACTTTCTCCGCAACGTCGTCCTGGCGAATGCCAGGACCCATTACCACAGGGAGAAGTTTAGCGAAGACTGTCGGTACTGACATCTCGGATCGCCGAGAGATCACGCGGTATGGGTCCTGGCATTCTCCAGGACGACAGCGGAGTGAAACGACGGAGCCGGGCTTACCCGTCGATCTTGGCCGGACGCAGCTCGACCGACTCGCCGCAGCCGCAAGCCGAGATCTGGTTGGGATTGTTGAAGACGAACTGGGCCTGCATCTTGTCGGTCTTGTAGTCCATCTCGGTGCCGAGCAGGAACAGGACGGCCTTGGGATCAACCAGGATCTTGACGCCCTTGTCCTCGACGACCTCGTCGGTCGGGCGGATCTCGTGAGCGTATTCGACCGTGTAGGACTGGCCGGCGCAGCCACCGTTCTTGACGCCGACGCGCAGGCCGACGATCTCGGAATCGGCGCGGCTCGTCAGTTCGCTGATGCGCTGGGCCGCTGCATCCGTCAGCCGCATCACCTGCGGGCGGGGCCGCCGGGGCTTCGGAGTGGATGCTGGTGTTGCCTGTGTCATGTCAGTGATGTGGTCCGTTGCGAAGCGAATTCAATATCGGGGGTACGCGTCACCACATGTTGAGCACGAGGCGAGCCTCGTCGCTCATGCGCTCCGGCGTCCAGGCCGGCTCCCAGACGACCTTGACGTCGACCACGCCGACGCCGGGAACGCTTGCGACCGCGTTCTCGACCATGGTCGGCAGCTCGCCGGCGGCCGGGCAGTTCGGCGTCGTCAGCGTCATCTGAACGTCGACGGAACGATCGTCCTTGATCTCGACCTTGTAGATCAGGCCGAGCTCGTAAATGTCGGCGGGGATTTCCGGGTCGAAAACGGTCTTGAGGCCGGCGATGATCTCGGCGGTGAGACGCTCGGTCTCCTCCGGCGGCAGCGCCGAATGAGTCTCCATCGGATTGGCTTTGATTTCGGCCGTGTCACTCATGCGAACAAATCCCGCGCCTTGAGCAGCGCCTGTGCCAGATGATCGACTTCTTCCCGCGTATTATACATGCCGAACGAGGCGCGGCAGGTGGCGGTCACGTTGAACCGCTCTAAAAGCGGCATCACGCAATGGGTGCCGGCGCGCACTGCGATGCCCTGGCGGTCGATCACGGTGGCGACGTCATGAGCGTGTGCGCCCTTGAGCTCGAAGGAGATCACCGGTCCCTTGCCGCGGGCGGTGCCGATCAGCCTGACCGAGTTGATCTCGCGCAGCTTCTCCTGGGCATAGGTGGTGAGGTCGTTCTCGTGCGCGGCGATGCGCTCCTTGCCGATCGAATTGACGTAATCGATGGCGGCGCCAAGACCGACGGCCTCGACGATCGCGGGCGTGCCCGCTTCGAACTTGTGCGGCGGATCGCCATAGGTGACGACATCACGCGAGACCTCGCGGATCATCTCGCCGCCGCCGTTAAAGGGGCGCATCGCGACGAGGTGGTCGTACTTGGCCCAAAGCACGCCGATGCCGGTCGGACCGTATACCTTGTGGCCGGTGAAGACGTAAAAGTCGCAGCCGATGTCCTGGACGTCGACCGGCAGATGCACCGCGCCCTGGCTGCCGTCGACCAGCACGGGAATGCCGCGGGCGCGGGCGATCTTCACGACGTCCTTGACTGGGACGATGGTGCCGAGCGCGTTCGACATCTGCGTGATCGCGACCAGCTTGGTCTTCGGCGTCAGCAGCTTCTCGAACTCGTCGATGAGGAAGTTACCCTCATCGTCGACCGGCGCCCACTTGATCACGGCACCCTGGCGTTCCCTGAGGAAATGCCACGGCACGATGTTGGAGTGGTGCTCCATGATCGAGATGACGATCTCGTCGCCCTCTTTGATGTTCGGCCCGCCCCAGGACGACGCGACGAGGTTGATCGCCTCCGTGGCGTTGCGGGTGAAGATCACTTCCTCGGTTCGAGCAGCATTGATGAACTGCGCCACCTTGGTGCGGCCGCCCTCGTAAGCCTCCGTCGCCGCATTGGCGAGGTAGTGCAGCCCGCGATGCACGTTGGCGTATTCGCTCGTATAGGCCTGCGTCATGCGGTCGAGCACGGCGCTCGGCTTCTGCGCCGAGGCGGCGTTGTCGAGATAGACCAGCGGCTTGCCATAGACCTGCATGGCGAGCGCCGGAAAGTCCTGGCGCACGCGCGCGACGTCATAGACGCCGTTCTTGACTGCGGGATGCGTGCTCATGACCGCCGCTCCAGCCAGCGCTCGGCAATGCCGATCACGTGCTCGCGAAGGCCATCATCGGCGATCTGCTCGATCGCCTCGCCAACGAACGCCTGGATTAGCAGCGCCTGGGCCTGCTTCTCCGGCAGGCCACGGGCCTTCAGGTAGAACAAGAGGCTGTCGTCCAACGCGCCGGCGGTGGCACCGTGGCCGCAGGAGACGTCATCGGCGAAGATCTCGAGCTCCGGCTTGTTGTCGGCCTCGGCTTCGTCCGAGAGCAGCAACGCACGGGTCATCATCTTGCCGTCGGTTTTCTGCGCGTCGGGACGAACGATGATGCGGCCCTGAAACACCGAGTGGGCGCGATCGTCGATCACGGCACGGAAGACTTCGCGGCTGACGCAGTTCGGCACGGCATGGTCGACCACCAGCGTGGTGTCGCCATGCTCGGTCTTCTGCAGCAGGTTGACGCCATTGGCCGAGAGCTCGCTGCCCTCGCCTGCCAGCGTGATGAAACCCTGCAGGCGGCTGACCGCGGCCCCCGTGGTCATGTTGAAAAAGTTGAACTTCACATTGGCGCCGATGGTGACGAAATGCGACGAGACGTTCACGGCGTCAGGCGCATCGTCCATCAGGCGGATATGTGCGACATCGGCATCGTCGCCGACCGTGACGATCAAGGCGTCGTTGACCTGGTAGGCCTTGGCGCCAGCCGCAACGAAGCTCTCGACGATGGTGGCACGCGCGCCCTTCCCGATCGCGACTTGCGAGCGGGTGAAGCCAGATGCGGAAGCTGCCGTCGCAATGTGGATGATCTGGATCGGCGCGGACAGCTGCGTGCCGTCGGCAATCGACAGCACCACACCGTCGGTCGCCATGGCAGCGTTCAGCGCGATCACGGCGTCGGTGGCGGCGGTCGTCAGCAGACCCGAGTCTTTCTCCAGCGCTTCCCGCAACGTCTTGAAGCTCACCTCGGAGGCAAGCGCCTTGACATCGGACAGATCAGCCGCGAACACACCGTCAACCAGCACCAGCTTGCGGGCGCCCACGATCGCGTGTGTCTTCACGGCGTCCGCAGCGCGCTTCAGCGCGGCCGCATCGGGCGCGGCTGCCAGCGGCGGCACCTCGCCGACCAGCGCGCGCAGGTCGGTGTATTTCCATTCCTCGATCCGGCGGTGCGGCAGGCCGAGACGCTCATAGGTCTCGAACGCCTCGCGGCGGACCGCGATTACGGAAGGCGAACCCGCCAGGCGGCCTTCGGCGCTGGCGAACAGATCGCTCACCGCGCGGCCACCTCCGGTCTTAGCCACAGCAACGTTCATCGCAAAATTCCTTACGCGGCATCCTCGAACTGGGCGTAGCCGGACGCTTCCAGCTCCAGCGCCAATTCCTTGCCGCCGCTCTTCACCACACGGCCCTTCGACATCACGTGCACGACGTCGGGCACGATGTAGTTCAGCAGCCGCTGATAATGGGTGATCACGACCATCGCACGGCCCGGCGAGCGGAGCGCGTTGACACCGTCGGCCGCGATGCGCAGCGCGTCGATGTCGAGGCCCGAATCCATCTCGTCGAGGATGCACAGGCTCGGCTCGAACAGAGCCATCTGCAGCACCTCGTTGCGCTTCTTCTCGCCGCCGGAGAAGCCGACATTGACGCCGCGCTTGAGCATGTCCTGCGGAATGTTCAGCGACTTCGAGACCTCGCGGACCTTCTTCAGAAAGTCCGGCGTCGAATATTCGCTCTCGCCGCGCGCCTTGCGCTGTGCGTTCAGCGCCGTGCGCAGGAAGGTCATGGTGGCGACGCCGGGAATCTCGACCGGGTACTGGAACGCCAGGAACACGCCCTTCGCGGCGCGCTCGTTGGGATCCATTTCCAGAAGGTCCTCGCCCTTGAACAGGATCTGGCCGTCGGTGACCTCATAACCGGGCTTGCCGGCGATGACGTGGGAGAGCGTCGATTTGCCGGAGCCGTTCGGCCCCATGATCGCGTGCACCTCGCCCTCGTTCACGGTCAGCGTCAGCCCGTGGAGGATCTCACGCTCCTCGACACGAACCTTGAGGTCTTTCACTTCAAGCAAAGCCATCTTGGTATCCAGTTTATTCAATTGATGTTTGAGCGCCGTGGCGCACCGCTGGGGTCGGCGATCAGCCAACCGACCCTTCAAGCGAGATCGAGATCAGCTTCTGCGCTTCCACCGCGAATTCCATCGGCAGTTGCTGCAGCACATCCTTGACGAAGCCGTTGACGACGAGGCCGACAGCCTCTTCCTGGCTGAGGCCGCGCTGGATGCAGTAGAACAGCACGTCCTCGGAGATCTTCGACGTCGTCGCCTCGTGCTCGAACGTCGCCGACGAGTTCTTGGCCTCGATGTACGGCACGGTGTGCGCGCCGCATTTGTCGCCGATCAACAGCGAGTCACATGCGGTGAAATTGCGCGCGCCGGTCGCTTTCCGGTGCGCGGTGACGAGACCGCGATAGGTGTTCTGCGATTTGCCGGCGGCGATACCCTTCGAGATGATGCGGCTCGACGTGTTCTTGCCGAGATGGATCATCTTGGTGCCGGAATCGACCTGCTGGAAGCCGTTCGAGATCGCGATCGAGTAGAACTCGCCGCGCGAATTGTCGCCGCGGAGAATGCAGCTCGGATACTTCCAGGTGATCGCTGAACCCGTTTCGACCTGGGTCCAGGAGATCTTGGAATGGTTGCCGCGGCAGTCGCCACGCTTGGTGACGAAATTGTAGATGCCGCCCTTGCCTTCCGAATTGCCGGGGTACCAGTTCTGCACAGTCGAATATTTGATCTCGGCGTCGTCATGCGCGACGAGCTCGACCACGGCGGCATGCAGCTGGTTCTCGTCGCGCTGCGGAGCGGTGCAGCCTTCGAGATAGGAGACATAGGAACCCTTGTCCGCGATGATCAGCGTGCGCTCGAACTGGCCGGTGTTGCGCTCGTTGATGCGGAAATAGGTCGACAGCTCCATCGGGCAGCGCACGCCCGGCGGCACGTAGACGAACGAGCCGTCGGAGAACACCGCCGAGTTCAGCGTGGCGTAGAAATTGTCCGAGGTCGGAACCACCGAGCCGAGATATTTCTGCACCAGTTCAGGGTGCTCGCGGATCGCTTCCGAGATCGGCATGAAGATCACGCCGGCCTTCTTCAGCTCCGCCTTGAAGGTGGTCGCAACGGAGACCGAATCGAAGACGGCATCGACCGCGATCTTGCGACGCGCGGGATCTTGCTCGCCGGGCTTGGGCTCGACGCCTTCGAGCATGGCGACTTCCCGCAAGGGAATGCCGAGCTTCTCGTAGGTCTTCAGGATCTCCGGATCGATCTCGTCGAGCGAGGTGACCGTCTTCTTCGGCTTCGGCGCGGCGTAGTAATAGAGATCCTGGAAGTCGATCTTGGGATAGTCGACACGCGCCCAGGTCGGCTCGGTCATGGTCAGCCAGCGCCGATAGGCATCGAGCCGCCACTGGAGCATCCAGTCGGGTTCGTTCTTTTTCTGCGAGATGAACTTTACGATCTCTTCCGACAGCCCCTTGGGAGCCTTCTCGGAGTCGATCAGGGTCTCAAACCCATAACGATACTGGTCGACGTCGATGCGCTTCACGCGCTCGACCGTCTCTTGTACGGCTGGCATTCCATCCTCCGCTCGCGGTTTCAAGGACCGCGGTGGATCAAACTCGAACGACTATTACGATGTTTCTGTGCGGAAAGCACGGGCTTAGAACAGTTCAAGCCGTGTTTCGTCGCTTAGGCTCTAAGTAGGGTATTACCGAGCTTTCGCCAAGCCTCTAACGTCCTATTGATGTCCGCCGGTTCCGTGGACCAGCCCAGACTGAGACGCACCGCTCCCTGGGCAACGGTGGCATCGAATCCCATGGCCGAGAGCACGTGGGAGGGCTGAACCTTCCCGGAGGAGCAGGCGGAACCGGAGGAGACCGCGATGCCTTCGAGGTCGAAGCCGATCACGGCGGTCTCGGCCTTCAGACCCGGCGCAGTGAAGAGAACGGTATTTGGCAACCGCGCAACCTGATCCGCGAAGATCGTCGCGCCGGCGATCGCCCGAAGGCCGTTTTCCAAGCAATCTCTAAGGGTTGTCATGCGCTCCGCATCCTCCGGCAGAGCCTGAAGCGCAGCTTTCACCGCCGCGCCGAAGGCCGCGATACCGGCGACATTCTCGGTTCCCGCCCGCCGGCCGAGCTCCTGCCCGCCACCGCGCAGGACCGGTTCCAACCCAGCAAGCCCCTCCGCCACGATCAGCGCACCGACGCCCTTCGGACCACCGATCTTGTGCGCAGAAAAGGTCGCAAGGTCCGCGCCTATCGCATTAATATTGAACGCAATTTTGCCGAGCGCCTGAATCGCATCGACGTGCAGAAGGCCGCCGGCCTCGCGGACGATCCGCGCCGCCTCCGCGACCGGCTGGAGCGTGCCGGTCTCGTTATTGGCCGCCATGACCGAGACCAGCGCCGGCGGGCCGTCGGCGAGCAGAGCGCGGAGATGATCGAGATCGACGATCCCGGAGCGCGTGACCCGGATCTGGCTGAT
This sequence comes from Bradyrhizobium sp. T-1, assembly GCF_053592855.1. Taxonomy (NCBI): domain Bacteria; kingdom Pseudomonadati; phylum Pseudomonadota; class Alphaproteobacteria; order Hyphomicrobiales; family Nitrobacteraceae; genus Bradyrhizobium; species Bradyrhizobium sp. T-1. Next base: position 4,537,970 of record NZ_CM132115.1, read on the forward strand.
GCGCTCTGCCGGGAACCGGCCCCCCGCCAGCACCGAGGCATGTTCGATCGCGGAGACCAGAAGCCGCTGCACCGGCTCGCCCGCCCCCCCGCGCAGGCCGGGTGACAGCGCCAGCGCATTGGCTTCGGTTCCGGCGGACGTGAACACGACGTTCCGGGGCAGCGCGCCCACCGCGGCCGCCAGCGTGGCACGGGCCTCCTCGACCAGCCGCCGTGCTTCCCGCCCCTCGGCATGGACCGAGGACGGATTGCCAATCCGCTCATAGGCGGCGACCATCGCCGCCCGCGCCTCGGGGCGCAGCGGCGTGGTCGCATTCCAGTCGAGATAGACGCGGTTTGGCATGGCGCCCTCTTAGCACCTTTTGCCATCACGCCAATTGGAAGCGCATCAGGCTGGCTGTTGCCGCGCGATTCCGGCGGTTGAACGGGGTTCCATCCGCAGCCCGAACAGCGGACGCAGCCAGCCAATGCGCCGCGCGACTTCGTAACTGACCAGACAGGTGAGCGCGGTGCCCGCGATCACGATGGCGGCCTCGCTTCCAGCAGACAGTCCGCTGTCCCGCAGCGCGTGCGCGATCACGATGATCGCGGTCTGATGCACGATGTAATAGGGGAAGATCGCATCGGTCAGATAGCGGCGCACCGGACCATCGGCCGTCAAATGGCGTCGTGCAAAGCCGAGAACGGCCACCATCGCGATCCACTGATAGCAGCCATAGACCGAGCCGGCGAACCATCGCAGCATCAGCGACCGCGGGAACCAGCCGGCATAAATGAGGATGAAGGCGGTGAAGCAAGCGGCACCAAGCGCCAGCGCCACCCACCGTTGCCGCTCGATGTCATGCCAGACACGATCTTGGCGCGCGAGCAGGAAACCGATCAGGAATGCGGTCGCGTAGTCCGCGTGGTTGTACCAGTCGCCGAACAGCGCATGCGTCGATGGAAAGATCGGTGACAGAAACAGCCGCCAGGCGGCAAACAGCAGGCACGGAAGCAGCAGCCACGGGCCTGTAAGCGCGGCCGCCAACTTGTCACCAATCCGATCTGCGGCCGTCGGCCACAGGGACAGCACGCCAGCCAGGGCCATCGTATAGACCCAGAGATAGACCACGAACCAGAGATGGTTCCAGGTCGGCTGCACGATGCAGGGGTTCGGACAAAACTGCGCGCTGAACGCCAGATAATGGTGGAGATAGTAGTCGGCGAAACCTGCCGGATAGCCGAGGCTCTCGACGATCTGGAGATAGGATTGCGGCGGCACGATCACGAGCATGCCGAAGATCAGCGGTATCAGCAGCCGCATCGACCGCGCGCGGACGAACGCGGCGAGGCGGACCTTCCTCAGCATGAAACGGCTGGCAACCCCGGAGACCAGGAACAGCAGCGACAGCCGCCAGGGATTGAGCACCAGCATCACGGGCTCGAGCCAGGTGAGCCGGTGCTCGCTCTTGATGTGAAATCCCCAGGACACGTAGAGCATGCCGACGTGGTAGAAGATCAGGAGCCCAAAGGCTAAAATCCGCACCCAGTCCAGATCGACGCGTCGTTCCGGGTTTGATGCTTGCTGCGGTGTTGACATGGTTCTCTGCTCCTTGACGGCTCGGCAAATGCGGTTTTCGAGCCATGGCTGACGGCCAAAATGCCCCCGAAACGGAGCCCGTCGAGACGGTTTGGGATCAGAACCGAGCGCCAGGGGATGAGGTGTCGCCATCAGGGACGAGCGGTTGGTCCCGCGGGATCAGTGGCGATTGGATGATGTTCGCGGCGATGGCCGCCATTGCGCTCGCCATCGGCATCGTCAACGCGCTCTCCGGCGCGCAGGACGCTGCCTGGCGCGGCGACAGCGCCGATATCGGCCGGCGCCTCTTCTGGGAGATGACGAGCATCATCGTTATCCTGGCGTTGGTGCCGATCCTGATGCTGGCGGTCCGGCACATGCGCCAGACGCCGGGCCTGGCGGCGCGGACCGGGATGGGTGTGGCCGCCCTGCTCGGCTTCTCGGCCCTTCACATCGCCGGCATGGTGGCCTTGCGGAAACTCACGCTCTGGCTCGCGGGCAGTGCCTACGACTTCCATTTCTCGCTGGCGTCAGTCCTTTATGAGTTCCGCAAGGATGCGGTGACCGCATTGCTGATCGGGGCCACGCTCTGGCTGCTCGAAAGCCGTCGCGAGCTGCGCAGGGCCGCACAACAAGCCCTGTCCATGCCAGCCGCCCTGCAGGAGCAACCGTCTCCCGATTTGGTCTGGCTCCGGGATGGCACCAGCCGCATTCGCGTCGCGCCGCGCGACATCCTGTGGGTCGCCTCTGCCGGCAACTACATCGAATACAGCCTTGCAAACGGCACCCAGCACCTGATCCGCGGGACGCTCGCTGCGACTGAAAGCGAGCTCGCCCGCTTTGCCATCGTGCGCGTTCACCGGACGAGACTTGCCAATCTCGACCGGGTCAGCGGCGTGGACTTCAAGCCGTCGGGGGATTTCGAGCTCACATTCGACAATGGCAAGACGCTGGGCGGCAGCCGCCGCTATCGGCCCGCTGTCGCCGCGCTCGGAGGCCGCACAGCACCGGCGTGAATCGCTCGCGGGAGTGCCCGACGGTCGATAAACGACCGTGATTCCAATCAGTTGCCGCCTCAAATGCGAGGCTGGCCAACACCTCGTTCAATTCCAGCCGCACTTGGCGTGACACCGGGATGGCCGGCTAAGCACTTGAGCTCATTGATAGATGCCGAAGATGCTTGCTTTTTGCCCCGCAGCCTATGTTAGAACGCGGCCGTCAAGTCACCGCGCGCCGATCGCGCATCACCGCGAGGCGCACGCCTTCTCATCCTTCCATTCGCGCTTTCGTCGGCACCTGCCGATGAGGCCACAATCGATTGATTGCCAAGGACCAGCTCTCCAGCACATCAATCAAGAGATCATCGATGCCTGAAGTTATTTTCACCGGCCCCGCCGGCCGTCTCGAAGGCCGCTATCACCCGGCCAAGCAGAAGAACGCGCCGATCGCGATGATCCTGCATCCGCATCCGCAGTTTCACGGCACGATGAACCATCAGATCGTGTACCAGTGCTACTACGCCTTTGCGCATCGCGGCTTCTCGGTGCTGCGCTTCAACTTCCGCGGCGTCGGCCGCAGCCAGGGCTCATTCGACCACGGCACCGGCGAACTGTCGGACGCGGCGGCAGCCCTCGACTGGGCACAGACCATCAATCCCGAAGCGCGCGCCTGCTGGGTCGCCGGCTTCTCCTTCGGTGCCTGGATCGGCATGCAGCTCTTGATGCGCCGTCCCGAGGTCGAAGGCTTCATCTCGATTGCGCCGCCGGCCAATCTCTACGACTTCTCGTTCCTTGCGCCCTGCCCGTCGTCGGGCCTGATCGTGCATGGCGAGAAGGACGCGGTGGTGCCGCCGAAGGACGTCAACACGCTTGTCGAGAAGCTGAAGACGCAGAAGGGCATCGTGATCGACCAGCAGGTCATTCCAGGCGCCAACCACTTCTTCGACGCCAAGCTCGAGCCGCTGATGGAAACCATCACGGCGTATCTGGACATGCGTCTCGCCAACGTGCGGTAAGAATGACATGGCCGCGTTTGTAGCTCTGCTGCGCGCGGTCAATGTCGGAGGCACCGGCAAGCTGCCGATGACCGAGCTCAAGGCGATGTGCGAAGAGCTCGGCTTTGGCGCCGTGCGCACCTACATCGCCAGCGGCAATGTGGTCTTCACCAGCCGCAAATCGGAATCCGCAGTCAAGGCCGCGCTGGAAAAGCGTTTGCACACCTACGCCGGCGCGCCGGTCGGTGTGCTCGTGCGCAGCGCTGCGGAGATGGCGCGGGTTTTCGCCGACAATCCATTTCCCAAGATGGCGCCCAACCGCACGGTCGCGATCTTCCTCGACAAGGCGCCGCCTGCGGATACGCTCGCCGGAATTCGCGGTCAGAAGAACGAAGAGGTCAAGCTCGGCCGCCGCGAGATCTACGTGCATTACGGCGACGGTATGGGAACGTCAAAACTCGCGATTCCCGCTGCCAAGCTTGGCACGGCGCGCAACATGAACACGATCGCGACGCTGGCGAAAATGGCCGCGGAACTCTAGTGGCTGGCAGGATGGGCAAAGCGCAGCGTGCCCACCATCTCTCCACCATTGCAGCAGGCGCGGTGGGCACGCTTCCGCATCGCTCTTCGAGCGACGCCGGAAGCTTTCCCCCTAAAAGAATTCCGTCAGGCCGCGAGCTTGAGCAAATGCGCGTCGTGCCGCACGAGGAAGGCGCGCAGCAATTGCACATAGTCTGCGCCGACTGCGGTGCGGACGCTCGGACGTTTCGTGAGCTCCGCGCGCCAGGCACGGACCTTCGGCAGATCGCGGAAAATGCCGTGATCGGTCAGCTCGTCGAACAGATCGAAATAGCGGAAGACCGGTGCAAACACCGCATCGACCAGGCTGAACGCCTCGCCTGCGAAATAAGGTCCGGCGCCGAGCGCCGCTTCCACGCGCGCGAATTTTGCCGCAAGTGCCTGGCGCTTGCTCTCGAACGTCCCCGGATCCGTCGTGGTCTCCAAGCCCCAGAGATCGCCAAGGATCGCCGAGCCGAACTCCATCCAGGCACGGTGCTCGGCGCGCTTCAACGCATCCGCCGGATGCAGCTTCGCGCCGCCTTGCGTCTCCTCGATGTATTCGCAGATCACATTGCTCTCGAACAGCGCGACCTCGCCCTGCTCCGTCGTCACCACCAGCACCGGCACCTTGCCGAGCGGCGAAAGCTTTAAGAACCAGTCGGGCTTGCTCGCGAGATCGATATCGATCCGCTCGAACGGAACGCCCTTCTCCTTCAGCGCGATCACCGCGCGCTGCACGTAGGGGCAAAGCTTGTGGCTGATCAGTTTCAATGAAGCGGGCGTTCCGCGTGAAGCAGTCATGGCCATGATCCCGGCGGTTAGATGCAGTCGCATCTAAGATAGATGCATTTGCATTTATCTGTCAAGATCAATGCGTTTGCATTAATCGACCGTGACCTTTGGGCAGTCCTTCTTAGGGCCTCGCGATCACCCCGCCCGTCATCGGCATCGGCACGCCTGTGGTGGCCGGATAGGACAGCGGCAGGCCCTTCAGGCCGCGGGCGGCAAGGAAGCCGAAGGCCTGCGCCTCGATCGCATCGGAGGCCCAACCCAGCGTTTCCGCGGCCTCGACCGTGGCCGAGCCGACGCGCTCCCGCAGCATCCGCATCATGGTAAGGTTGCGCGCGCCGCCGCCGCAGACGATCCAGCTTCGCGGCCGTCGCGGCAGCAAGGGGACGATGCGCGCGATCGCAGCCGCAGTGAAGGCGGTGAGCGTCGCAGCGCCATCGGCCGGCGCGACGTCGCCAAGCCTCAAGGCCGCAAAGTCGTTGCGGTCGAGCGATTTCGGCGGCGGAAGAGCGAAGAACGGCAGCTCCAGCGCCTTTGCGATCCAGGCCTCGTCGGCCTTGCCGAGGGCTGCGAATTTCCCTTCGGTATCGAACGCCTGGTTCATGGTGCGGTACATGAAATCGTCGAGCAGCGCGTTGCCCGGACCGGTATCGCAGGCGATCAGCGTATCGTTTTCGTCGATATAGGTGATGTTGGAGACGCCGCCGATGTTGACCACGACGATCGGTCCTTCGCGCGCCAGCGAATTGGCGAGCGCGCGGTGGTAGACCGGCACGAGGGGCGCGCCCTGCCCGCCGGCCTCGACGTCGGCGGCGCGGAAATCGTGCATGACAGGGATATGGATGGCCCGGGCCAGCGCCGGCGCATCGCCGATCTGCACCGTCAGCCGCCGCTCAGGCCGGTGCAGCACGGTCTGGCCGTGAAAGCCGACGATGTCGATCTCCTCAGGCTTCATCCGGTTCTGGGCGACGAAAGCGGCGACCGCCTCGGCATGCGCCAGTGTCACCGCGCGCTCGGCCGCGGCCAAAATCCCCGGCCGGGCGTCGCGTTGCGACAGATGCACAGCCTCGGACAACGCCTGGCGCAGCAGACTGCGCTCCGCCGGGCTATAGGGCCGGTAACCGGACGGTCCGAATGCTTTCACCTGCTTTCCGTCGGTTTCGATGAGCGCGACGTCCACCCCGTCCAGCGAGGTGCCGCTCATCAAACCGAGTGCCGTCAACATCATGGATCAGCGTCCTCAAAACCCTACCTCCGGCATGCCGATCTTGTGCCAGAGGGGTACATCTTATAATGCCACAGCGCCAAGTGGCGGGCAGCAATCGAGTTCCCACGAAAGACCCTTAAATTGCTCCCAAAACAGTAAACCAAGAATTGTCAGGCACGCCGACAGATGACTGCATTTAAATCGGATTTCCTCAACACCCTGCAGGAACGTGGATTCATCCACCAATGCTCCGATTTCGAGGGGCTGGACGCCCTCGCCGCCAAGGGCGAGGCGATCGCCTATGTCGGCTACGACTGTACCGCTCCCTCGCTGCACATCGGCAACTACCTGACCATGATGCTGCTGCACTGGTTTCAGCAGTCCGGCAACAAGCCGATCACGCTGATGGGCGGCGGCACCACCATGGTCGGCGATCCCTCCGGCAAGGACGAGACGCGCGCGATCCGCACCGTCGCCGAGATCGAGGCAAACAAGGCCTCGATCCGTGGCGTGTTCGCAAAAGTGCTGCGCTATGGCGACGGCAAGAGCGACGCTGTCATGCTGGACAATGCGGAGTGGCTGACCAAGCTCAACTGGATCGAGATGCTGCGCGACGTCGGCCGGCATTTCTCGGTCAACCGCATGCTGACCATGGACTCCGTGCGCCTGCGCCTCGAGCGCGAGCAGGAGATGAGCTTCATCGAGTTCAACTACATGATCTGCCAGGCCTACGACTTCGTCGAACTGGCCAAGCGGACCGGCTGCCATTTGCAGATGGGCGGCTCGGACCAGTGGGGCAACATCATCATGGGTGTCGATCTCGGCCGCCGCATGGGCACGCATCAGCTGTTCGCGCTGACGACGCCGCTGCTGACGACCGCCTCGGGCGCCAAGATGGGCAAGACGGCGCAAGGCGCGGTGTGGCTCAATGCCGACCAGTTCTCGCCCTATGATTTCTGGCAGTACTGGCGCAACACCGAGGACGCCGACGTCGGCAAATTCCTGAAGCTGTTCACGACCCTGCCGCTGAACGAGATCAAGAAGCTCGAAACGCTCGGCGGCTCGGAGATCAACGAGGCCAAGAAGGTGCTCGCAACGGAAGCGACCGCGCTGCTGCATGGCCGCGACGCAGCCAACGAAGCGGCCGAAACCGCGCGCCGCACCTTCGAGGAAGGCGCGCTCGCCGAAAGCCTGCCGACGGTGGAAATTCCGCGCGGCGAGCTGGAGGCCGGGCTCGGCGTGCTCAACGCCTTCGTCAAGGCGGGCCTCGTCGCCTCCAATGGCGAGGCGCGCCGCCAGATCAAGGGCGGCGGCCTGCGCATCAACGACGAGCCGGTCGCCGACGAGAAGATGGCACTGTCGGCGGCCAATCTGACGCCGGAAGGTGTGATCAAGCTGTCCTTCGGCAAGAAGAAGCACGTCCTCATCCGACCTGCATAGGCGTATGAGCTTTTGATGCTTGTCAGGGCGTGCCGAAGCGCGCTCCCTGACAGGCAATGGATCAGAAGACGCCCAAGGAAACGGCTACGGAACGCGAAAGCCCGCAGCAAGGCGCGGTGCGCACCGCGCTCGTCGTGCTCGCGCTGTGCTTCACGCTGGCAGTGCTCGGCCGCGGCCTGAGTGAAAGCTTCACCGTTTTCCTCAAGCCCATCGCTGAGACCTTCGGTTGGGACCGCGCGCAAGTCGTCTCGATCTATTCGCTGACGTGGTTGATCAGCGGGCTGACCGCACCGCTGGTCGGACGGCTGTTCGATCATTCCGGACCGCGCATCGTCTATGCGCTCGGCCTGTTGCTGCTCGGCTCGGCGTTTCTGATCGCAGGCCATGCGAAAGCACTCTGGCAATTTCAACTTTCGATCGGGCTGTGCGTCGGCATCGGCGTGGCCTTCATCGGCAACGTGCCGAACTCGATCCTGCTCGGCCGCTGGTTCGGCCCAAAGCTGCCGACCGCAATGGCGGTGGTTTACTCGGCGATGGGCGGCGGCGTGCTGGCGCTGCTGCCGGCTTCGCAGCTTCTGATCGATCATCTCGGCTGGCGCCAGACCTATCAGATGTTCGGCTTCGCCGCTTTGGGCCTGCTGGTGCCGCTCATGCTGCTGCCGTGGCGGCTCTTTGCAGCAGGCTCGCCACACGTGGTGAAGAAGACCGATCCGGATTTCATCGATGACGGCTGGACACTTCTCAGCGCAATGCGCCACCACGCCTTCTGGGCGCTGTTCTCGACCTTCTTCTTCACCGCCGTCGGCATGTATGCGATCGCGGCCCAGATCGTCGCCTATCTGATCGATGCAGGCTTTCCGCCTCTCCAGGCCGCAACCGCCTGGGGCTTTTCCGGCGTGGTTCTGGTGTTCGGCATGTTAGGGGTCTCGGCGCTCGACGGGCTGATCGGACGCAGGCCATCGGTGCTGCTGAGCTACGCGATCTCGATCCTCGGCATCGCCCTGCTCTGGCTGTTGCAGTACTCCCCGAACCTCATCCTGCTCACCGGCTTCGTCGTCTGCTTCGGCAGCATGATGGGCTCGCGCGGGCCGCTGATCACGGCAACCGCCATGAAGATCTTTCGGGGCAAGCGGGTCGGCACCATCTACGGCACCATCTCGATCGGCAGTGGCCTCGGCTCTGCGTTCGGGTCCTGGAGCGGCGGCCTGATCCATGACGCGACCCACGGCTACAACGCACTGCTCGTTTTCGCGCTTGCGAGCGTGGTGCTCGGGATGATTCCGTTCCTGATCGTGCCCGCCTTACGGCGCTAGGTATCCCAGGGGTAACCTGATCTCATTCGTGTCACCGGGGAACTACGGGCGGCCGTGACGCGTATACGCTCAGAAAATGCGAATGGTACGCGGCTGAAATCACAGCCTGCGGTGTTTTGTCCGACATGACAAAAATGTCAGCGCAAATTGACCTGGCGCAGCTTGCAGGGCGGAACCGAATGCGGTCCTAGTCGCAGCATTGGATGGAGGGCACAAACCAATGAACTTTCCTTATCTCACTCGCTTTCAGCCGGTTCTCTTGAGCCTGTTTCGCTTCATCACCGGCCTGCTGCTGTTCCAGTATGGCGTAGCCAAGCTGTTCAAGTTCCCGGTGCTCCCCTACTTCGCGGACATCCCGCCGCTGATCTATGCGGCCGGCACGCTCGAGCTGGTGCTCGGTGCGGCGCTGATGCTCGGCCTGTTCACCCGCCTCACGGCCTTCATCCTGTCGGGTGAAATGGCCTTCGCCTACTTCATGGGCCACATGCTCAAGACCGGCACGCCGGTGTTCCTGCCGCTGCTCAATGGCGGCACCGCCGCGATCCTGTTCTGCTTCGCCTGCCTCTACATCTCGGCAGCAGGCGGCGGCTCGGTCAGCGTCGACGCCCTGCTGGGCAAGGAAAGCGAGGCGTCGGGCGGCGCCTTCGCACGGCGCTGACGCGCTCAACGGACCAACACTTCGTGAGACGGCGCCGGCGATTTGCCGGCGCCGATTTAGCGCGACCCCAGCACGTTCCAGATCAGGACGAGGGCCGCTACGAGCAGTAAGGACATGACGAGACGGTGAACGAATCGGTTCATTGCGGGTCCCGTCAGCCTCCCTCACCCAACAAATTCCAAGATCGATTTTTCAGCGCACGCCAACACGGTGCAATCGTAGCTTCGCGGCTAACGCCGTGCGAGGCCGCAGCCGCTCGAAAGCGGCCTTGCCGATCCCGTCGAGCTGTCGCTGGACTGCGACGACGGCAGCTCGTCGATCGGCGTGTTCTGCTTGCCGGTATTGAACTCGAAGATCTTGCGGAACAGGCCCGGCGCCATCGCCGAGATCGGATTGACGCGCATCACCGGCGCCGCCGGCGTGCCGACGACCTCGTAGGTGACGCCGATCAATCCTTCCTTGTCGCCACCGCCGAGAAAGATGCCGAACAACGGAATCTGGCCAAAGATGTTGTTGACGCCGTACATCGGCACGAAGGTGCCGCTCATGCACACCTGATTGCCGGGATAGTCGATCGAGCCCTCGATGGTGGCGCCGATCATCGGTCCCTTGACCACGCCGTCGCGGATCGTCAGCGCGCCATTCTGCCGGGTGAACTCCGCGCGCAACGCGCTGAAGGAGACACCGGTTCCGCCTGGCGTGCCGTTCGGCGCGCCGGCCGCAACGCGCTCGAGTTGCGCTTCGCCCTTCACCGTGAAGTCGCGCACGTTGATGAGACCTTCGCGCGCCGTGTTCGGCTCCGACGTTGGCGGCTCCATCGCCACCACCATCTGGCCGCCGACCGCCTTGGTATAGGTGTCGGTGAACTTCAGCAGCGATCCAGCATCGTTGGTCTGGAGGTAGATCACCTCGCGGCTGCCCTGCGCCCGTCCGCCGCGCAGATCGGCCGCCACCGGGGTGTTCTGGCCGATCCTGCCGCTGAGCGAGAACGCCTTGATGGCCCCGCTGCGCTTCGACATCTTGGCGTCGACGCTGCGCATCGTCTCGCCATTGAATCCGGCGACCGTGCCGAGCTTCACGTCGATGTCGAAATCGACGTTCTTGAGCTTGCTCTTGCTGTCGTCCTTGGAATTCCCTGAGATCGCCGACTTCAGGAAACCGCGGCCGTCGAACACGTCGCCGCGCATCGTGCCGCGGACCACGCCGTCCTGGCCGCGCTCCACCTTCAACGACGTCTTGTCACCGTCGGACGGCGAATAGGTCGGGAAGTTCGCATTCATGAGGTCGCCGTTCGGATCGACTTCCAGCGAGCCTTTGATCGAGGCACCGCCGCCTTCGATGACGATGTCCTCGAGCCGCGTCGATTGCGCCGTCGGCACCACCTTGAACGTCGCTTTGCTCGACTTCCCCGGCAGCTTGACCCAGCCGGGAAGGATGTTGTCGAGCTTGACCGAGGTCAGGTCGGCCTCGATGCCGAGCTTCGTCGTCTGCTCGGGGCCGCCGGCAATCTTGCCGGACACCTTGACCGGCACCGACCCGCTCACGGCCGGACTGAGATCGAAGCCCAGTCGTGCACGGCCGGCATCATCCAGCGTCGTCTGCAGCTTGACGTCCGCGTCGCCATCGGTCGCCTTGCGATAGTCGAGCGAGGCCGCCTGCCCGTTGATCTTGACGTCGCCCTTGACCTGATAGCCCTGGTTGTTGGCGACGATCTTGAGATTGTTGGCCTCGAGCTTCTGGTTCATCACCAGCTTGTCGGCGGCAAAGCCGTTGAGATCGGCGGTGACGGCGTAGACCGTATCCGACTTGGTCAGTTCGCCTTTGACCGGCAGGCCGAGCTGGATGTTGGCCGTGAACGTGCCCTTGCTGGTGTTGGGATCGACGACGGTCGACGACAGATCGCTGAGCCGATCATTGGAGAGCATCTCGGCCGCCGCCGGCACCGGGCCCTCGACGCGGAAGCGGGTCCGCGACGGTGACGGCTTCGGCGCCATGTCCGGCACCTCGAAGGTGAAGTCGGAGATCGTGATCTTGCGGCCCGCGGGCGTGTCGGCAATGCCCTGCCCGATAGTCACGGTGGCGGTGCGTCCGGTCACGTGCGCCTTGAGGTCGGCGTCGTGCACCACCGGCATGCCGTCCACGGGGCGAACCGCGACGCCGCTCGCGACGATGTTGACCGACAGGCCGTCATCGGGGATCGGCGGCCCCTTGCGCGGAAGGTTCCTGGTCGGCGAATTGATCCCGACCTCGATGCGCTGGAGCGTGCCGCGCTCGATCCGCTCGATCACCCATTGGCGCAACTCCGGCACCACCAGTGTCGGCCACATCCGCTTCAGCGCGGAGGCCGACATCGGCGTTCCCGCAAAGCCGAGCGTCAGGCGCGGCTCGCCGGAATAGTCGATCGCGCCGGTGCCGGCGACGCCGATCTCGCCATTGCTGATATCGGCCTGCGTCAGCAGCATGCGCTTGTGGTCGGTGTCGAAGCGGAAGCCGATCGCAATGCGGTTGAAGACGAGCGGCGGCTCGTTGTCGATGCCGCCCAGCAGGATCGAGCCGCCGCTGAAGCCGAGTTGCCAGTCGTTGACGGTGCCGTTGGGAGGCTCGAGATGCGCCAGCAGCGTCAGACGGTTCGCGCCCGAGAGGATCTTGAAAGGCGCGACCAGCACCCGCCGTCCCGCATCCCACTCGACATTGATCTCGGCCTGGTCGATCGCCATTGGATAATCAGGCGTGTCGGTGTCGATGATGTTGCCCGCGCCGACCGCGATCTTGCCCCGGAAGAACGTCGGAACACCGTCGCGGCCAAGCTCGCCCTTGAGCTCGCCGGTCAGAGGCAGATCGGCCGTATAGGTGAGATCCTTCACGCGCAGTGCGAGCAGGATGTTGGAAGTGGAGACCTTGTCGGCACGGATATCGACCGAACGCACGCCATTCTCGGCTGGCCCGATCGTGGCGCGCAACGACCACGGATGCGCTCCCTCCTCGCCGAGGCTGAGCGTGACGCCACCCTGGCTCGGCCGGCGCAGGCTGAGCGTGATGTTCTCAAACGCCCATTTGCTGCCGCGCTGCTGGTCGTCAACGATCAGATTGCCGTTCTTGAGACCGATCTCGTTGAGGTTCTGGCCGTCGAGGCCGGTCATGCTCAGGCTATCGAGCCAGTCGAGGCCCTGAAGGATTCCACTCTGCGCGACGGCTTGGGGTGCTGCCTGAGACGCGTCCGGGGTCGCAGGCGCCATCCCGAAAGGCGGCGGCGGCACGCCGTTCCGCGGGAATGTCGGCGGCAGGCCTGCTTCCTTCTTGGATGCGACGCCGGTTGCCAGCGGTTTCGCCGTATCGCCGGCGGACACCGTGACAGTCCCGTCAGGTGCAATCCGGATGGCAAGCTCGGCATCGACGAGGTTGAGGCTTTCGGCACGCAGATGCCCGGTGAGAAGTGCGACCCCCGACAGCCGCACCTCAGCCTTCGGTGCGCTGGCAACAATGGCATGGTCATGGTCGCGAACGATGATGTCGCGGATGCGCACAGCAATCCTGATACGCCCGGCGCGCTCGATTTGTGTGCCGCCGACCTCTACGGTGTTGCCGTGGCCGATATTGTCCTCGATCGCGGCGGCGAGCCAGGGTGTTGCCATGTCGAGATTGATGGGGCCGGCGCCCAGCCGCCACCACAGCGCGCCAAAGCAGCCGACGAAGATGACGATCAGGGCACCGATGACGACGGACATCCGGCGAAGCCAGCGACCGCTCGGAAGCACCCGCCGAAAGGCCGAGATGCCGTCACCGACACGGAAGCGCGAGTTGGAACGCGACAACAGGCGGCGTGCGCGATGCCCCGCCTCCTCTTCCTGGTCTTGATCCCAGTCGGCCTCGTCCCATTCCGGCTGCGCGTCATGACCGCCGTGCCGATCGAAGTCCCGATTGTGATCCTGGGGCGACGTATTCCTAGCCATTGCCTCTCGATACAGGCGCCCATCGTAGGATGAAGCGCCGCCGGGACTGCAGCCGTCGGCGGGAATCGATGCTCCCCGCGCCGGCATTGCCGCCATGCCTCGAATGTTCCTGCTGTTCGTCATTTCGCCCCGGGAGCGCGTTCAACGAGCAGTGGGGTGGTGCGTGGAATTCCTTGTAACCATACTCCGGCGCCGCCAAACTTGCCCAGCCGAGGGCGCGAATCCGGCTTGCCGGACGAGAGCTGCAATACCGCTTCGGTTGACCCGCCGAAAGCGACGAAAGGAAGGCGTATGTCCAAGAAATCCCGAAAGAAATCGTCCAAAACGCCCTCCGGCAGTTCAACAGCAAAAAGCAAGCCCCTCAAAACACGGGCCGCGACTCAAACACGTGGCGCCAAAACACAGCCGGCGTCGGCAAGCAAATCAGGCAAAGCGGGCCCAAAGGCAGCATCGCATAAGGCCGCATCGAAACGGTTAAAATCTTCTGAAAAGGCATCTGAGCCCGCCGCTGCGGCCTCCGGCGCCAAATCCGCTCTGGTCGAGGGCCAGAAGGCCCCGGCGTTCCGCCTGCCCCGCGACGGCGGCAATGTCGCCGCCTCCGCGGATTACGCCGGCCGGAAGCTGGTGCTGTTCTTCTATCCCCGCGCCGACACGCCGGGCTGCACCCGCGAGGCGATCGACTTCACCCGGCTCAACGACGCTTTCGCCTCTGCCGGCACCGCCGTGCTGGGCATCTCGGCCGATCCGTTAAAGGCCCAGGAGAAGTTTCGTGACAAGCACAGCCTCGGTATCCCCCTGATCTCGGATGAGCAGCACGAGATGCTGGAGGCCTATGGGGCCTGGGGCGAAAAGTCCATGTATGGCAAGAGCTTCCTCGGGGTTCTTCGCACCACCGTATTAATCGGCGCCGACGGCAAAGTGGCCAAGGTCTGGCGCAATGTCCGGGTCGACGGACATGCCGATGAGGTGCTGACAGCGGCAAGAGGTCTTTAACCAGCGCGTTAAAATCGAGCGTTCCCGTTTCCGGAAAATTAACCATGACCAGCCCAGATTGCCGCGGCAATTAGGCCGCAAGGAACCGTTCCGACCGGCGCGGGAGTGCCGATGTCGAAAAGTTCTGCCCAATATTCGCAGTCCCCCCAACATCATCCCCACGACCACGGGCGTGCCTTTCATCGCCGTCCGGCCACAGCTGCGGCGGCAGTCGCCATCCCCCTCGCCGACACCGATGACGCCTACACCATCCTGCATCACGGCAAGCAGGTTCGCTTGGGACCGGTGGTGTTCTGGATCGTCGTCGGCACCGTCGTCTTGCTCGGGCTGTGGTCGGCGGCGACCGCCACCTATTTCGCCTTCCGCGACGACGTCCTGACCCGGCTGATCGCTCGCCAGGCCGAGATGCAATACGCCTATGAAGACCGCATCGCCGAACTGCGCGCCAAGGTCGACCGCACCACCAGCCGCCAACTGCTCGACCAGGAGCAGTTCGACCAGAAGCTCGATCAGATCATGAAGCGCCAGACGGCGCTGGAGTCCCGGGCCACGGCGCTCGGCGCCATGCCTGATGTCACCGGATCGATTCCACGCGCGACGCCGCAGCGCGGCGACGCCAGCCAGACGACGACGCAAGGTACGCCCAAACCGTCGCCGATCAGCGACACCGTGATTTTCGTGGCGCCGCCCGATCGCGAAGCGCGGCTCGAATCACGCGCGCCGGCGGTGATGGCGCCGCCAGCCAACCAATTTGCCAAGAACCAGGGGTTTGACAATGTCCTGGTTCGGCTCACGACCTCGCTCGACCAGGTCGAGCGCCGCCAGGTAGCGGCGCTCAACGCCGTCGAGGAGGGCATGGATTCGCGGATGCGGCGGATGCGCGGCGTGGTCAGCGACCTCGGCCTGAACATCGCCAGTCTCGAAGCCGCCGTGCCGCGTGCCGCGATGGGCGGCCCGTTCGTGCCGGTGAAGCTCACCGCCAATGCAGGCTCGTTCGAGAAGCAGCTCTATCGTATCAATATCACCCGCGCCGAGATGGACCGGCTCAACCGCACCCTGGCGCAGGTGCCCTATCGCAAGCCCGTCATCGGCGAGGTCGAATTCACCTCGGGCTTCGGCGTGCGCAGCGATCCCTTCCTCGGCCGGCCGGCGATGCATACCGGTCTCGACTTCCGTGCCGCGACCGGCGATCCCGCGCGCGTCACGGCCAACGGCAAAGTGATCTCGGCCGGCTGGTCCGGTGGTTACGGCCGCATGGTCGAGGTCGATCACGGCAATGGGCTGTCGACCCGCTACGGCCATCTCTCCGAGATCAACGTCAAGGTCGGAGAAATCGTGAAGATCGGCCAGGTCATCGGCCTCGTCGGATCGACGGGACGTTCGACCGGCCCGCATCTGCACTATGAGACCCGCATCGATGGCGAAGCCGTCGACCCGCAGAAGTTCTTGCGCGCCGGCGTACGCCTCAGCGCGGGTTAGCTAGCGCTGTCGGACGCGACGCGCCGACAGGCCTCGAAGCGAGAAATCGCAGCATTCACGCGCAATCCGCGCGATCTGCCCGGCCAGCGGATCGACGAAGTCGGTCCGCGTCACGGCAAAGTACCTGATCTGCGGGATGGGTGGCGAAGTCCTAATCGTGCGCAAGAGACCGATCTCGATCTCATGCCGGAAATACTGCTCGGTCAGGAAGGTGATGCCGAGCCCGGCCACGGCCAGCGCCGAGAGCACGCTGAGACTGTTGCACTTGACGACGCGGTTGAGCTTGATACCGCTCGCGCCCAGCCAATCCAGAACAAGCTTCTGTAAGCCCGATCCTTCGCCCTGAGTGAGGATCGGGTATCGCGCGATCTCGTCGAGCGCGGCCGCGTCAGCCTTGGGGCCGACGCCGGGCGCCGACATCCATTGCAGCGTGACGCTGTCGAGCGGCAGCGCGTTGAAATCGGCACTGGCCGGCGGATCAAGACCAATGACGAGATCCAGCCGACGATCGGCGAGCTTATCGAGCAGCACGACGCTGGATTCGACTTCGGGCTCCGGAATGACCGCCGGATAGGCCTCCTTCATGGCCACGATTAGCTTCGGCAGCCAGGTCAGCGCTACCAGCTCGGTGACGCCGAACCGGAACGCGCCACTGAACGCCAATGGTCCCGCTGCGACCTGACGCATGCGCGCCTCGAGCTCCAACAGCTCTGCTGCGAGTTCGATCAGGTTTTCACCGCTGCGCGTCAGGCTGATCGTTCGACCGTTGCGATCGAACAGCGCGCTCCCGACCGCGGCTTCCAACTCGGCGATGCGCTTGGAGATGGTCGATTGCGCCAGGTTCAGCCGCTCCGCGGCGTCAACCACGCCGCCCAATTCGGCAATCCAGTAGAAGGCTTCGACCTGCTTCAACGTCAGGCTCACCATGGTCGCGACACCCATAAATCGAAAAAAGCGATCATATACCTAGAAAAATATTCACTTTTCTTCAAGTCTACCGCGGGGCAGGCTTCGCGGAACATCTGCGCTCCCGCGCACAGCCCTTCGGTTTTGCTCATGCTCCTGCCCGGCCATCGACTGCTTCCCTCGCCGCCCTCCGTCCCGCCCGCGACCATCGCCGACTTTGCCGCCGCGCAAGTCGCGATTGTCTCTGACAACATGAATCGGCTGCACGGCACGCGCGCGCTTCGGCCGCTCCATGGCAGCGCCCGCCTGATCGGCACCGCGATCACCGTCAAGACGCGCGCCGGCGACAATTTCATGCTGCACAAGGCCTATGAGCTGCTGCGACCGGGCGACGTGCTCGTGGTCGATGGCGGCGGTGATCTCAACCAGGCACTGGTCGGCGAGATCATGATGACGCGCGCCAAGGCGATGGGGGTTGCCGGCTTCGTCATCGACGGCGCCGTCCGCGACGTCGGCGCGTTCGCGGAAGCCGGCTTTCCCTGCTTCGCACGCGGTGTCACGCATCGCGGTCCCTACAAATCAGGTCCCGGCGAGATCAACGTGCCCGTTTCGATCGATGGCATGGTGGTGATGCCGGGCGACGTCATCCTCGGCGACGAAGACGGCGTTGTCGCCTTCGACCGATCGGTTGCAGCAGAGCTGCTCGCGCGGGTCAAACAGCAGGAGGCGCGCGAAGCCGGCGCGCTGGCCGCCATCCGCGAGGGCCGTCTCGACAATTCCTACATCGGCACCGGACCCGCGCCCGCCCAGGGAGCCGCCTCATGAGCCGCACGGCTGCCATCGCCCTCGCCCCGAGGGTTCAACGGATCAAGCCGTCGCCGAGCATGGTCGCACGGGACCTGGTCCGCCAGCTCCAGGCCGAGGGACGTGACGTCATCGATCTCACCGCCGGCGAGCCGGATCTGGACACCCCGAAGCACATCCGCGCAGCGGCCGCTGCCGCGCTCGAAGCGGGAGAGACGCGCTACACGCCGGTCAATGGAACGCCAGCGCTGCGCAAGGCGATCATCGCAAAGCTCTCGCGCGAGAACGGCGCTCGCTACGCCATGAACGAGATCTCCGTCGGCGGCGGCGCCAAGCAGGTCATCTACAACGCGCTCGCCGCCACCCTCGGCGCCGGCGATGAGGTGATCATCCCCGCGCCCTATTGGGTCTCCTATCCCGACATGGTCGAAGCCTGTGACGGGACGCCTGTGATCGTGAGCTGCGGCGAGAACTCCGGATTCAAGCTGTCAGCCGAGGCCCTCGCCCAAGCGATCACCGCCAAGACGCGCTGGCTCATCCTGAACTCCCCGTGCAATCCCACCGGTGCGTTCTATTCCGCCGCCGAGTTGGCTGCGCTGAGCGAAGTGCTGCTGCGCCACCCCCATGTCGCTGTCATGACCGATGACATCTACGAGCACATCCGTTTCGACGGTGGCGCAACGCCGTGCATCGTCGCCATCGAGCCGCGCTTGACGGAGCGGACCTTGCTGGTCAACGGCGTCTCCAAGACCTACGCCATGACCGGCTTCCGCCTCGGCTATGGCGCCGGGCCCGCGCAACTCATCGCAGCCATGAACACGATCCAGTCGCAGTCGACGTCCTGCACGTCGGCCATCAGCCAGGCCGCAGCGACCGCCGCGCTCGAAGGCGATCAGGGCTTCGTCGCGGAGGCCCGCGAGATGTATCGCCGTCGCCGCGATCGTGCCGTCGCCATGCTCAACGACATTCCCGGCCTGTCTTGCCTTGCGCCCGATGGTGCCTTCTACGTGTTTCCGTCTTGCGCCGGCCTGATCGGGAAGACCACGCCCGAGGGCAAGGTCCTGAAGTCGGATCTGGATGTCGTGATGCACTTTCTCGATGCCGCCGGCGTTGCAGTGATCGATGGAACGGCCTACGGCATGCCATCCTATCTGCGCATGTCGATCGCAACTTCGTTGCCCAAGATCGAGGAAGCCTGCACTCGGCTCGCGCGATGCTGTGCGGCGTTGCGCTAACCGCTGAAGGACAAAGGAGAAGAGCCATGAGATTACTAGAGGTCGCCGCCGGACTCCTGATCCTTGCCGGCGTTGTCAACGTGGCCAAGGCCGACGAGCTCGCTGACGTGAAGGCCCGCGGCAAGCTGGTCTGCGGGACGCTCGGCACGGCCGAGCCGTTCAGCTTCCAGGACCCGAAGACGCGGGAGATCGTCGGATACGACGTCGACATGTGCCGCAAGGTCGCAGAGTCCCTCGGCGTCGCGCTCGAGCTCAAGCCGATGGCGGTCGAGGCCCGCATCCCCGAGCTGTTGCAGGGTCGGGTCGACATCCTCGCCGCCAATCTCGGCTGGACCAAGGAGCGCGCGCAGCAGATCGACTACAGCTACTCGTACTTCGTCAGCGAGCAGAAGGTGCTTGTATCCGCCGATTCCGGTATCGCCACCTTGGAGCAGCTATCGGGCAAGCGGGTCAGCGCGCTCAAGGGATCGTCTTCGGAACAGGGCGTCAGGCGCGTCATACCAACGGCAGAAACCGTGACGTTTCAGGATTCGTCCTCGGCCTTCCTTGCGGTCGTTCAGGGAAAGGTCGACGGCTTCTGTGCTTCGGAGCTGATCCTGGTGAAGCTGCGCAAGCAGGCCCAGGCCTCCGCGCCGATGTCGATCGTCGAAAAGTCGGTCTTTGTCGAGCCGTGGGGACTCGGCGTCCGCAAGGGTGAGGCCGCCTTCAAGGACCACGTCAACAAGGTGCTGACCGGGCTGGATGCGTCCGGAGAGGCCGGCAAGATTTTTGCCAAATGGTTTGGCCCCGATACCGTCTATGGCATGAAGCTCGATTTCAAGATCGAGGAGATCAAGGGCTGATCCCTCGCCGCCGCGCGAAACCGAGCATCGGGAGAGCATGACTTAACGATGGGCTATGTCTTCGACCCGGCCGCAGTCCTGACCGGCCAATATCTGGACTGGTTCATCTGGGGACTGGCGACGACGATCGCGCTGACGGTCGCGGCCTGGCTGCTCGGGATGACGATCGGGATCATCCTGACGCTGGTCCGTATGCTTCCGTTCAGGCCGCTCGAATGGCTGGTCGCGGCTTACGTCGAATATCATCGCAACGTTCCGCTGCTGGTCCAGATCCTGGTCTGGTATTTCGGCGTCCCGCAACTTCTGCCGCGCGCCATCCGCATGTGGGTCAACAGCCACCACAGCGAGTTTCTGCTCGCCATGGTGGCGCTCGGCCTCGCCAGCGCGGCCTATATCACCGAGGATCTGCGCAGCGGAATTCGTTCGATCCCGAAGACGCAATATGAGGCGGCGCGCTCGATCGGGTTCAACTATCTCCAAGCGATGAGCTACGTGATCCTGCCGCAGGCGCTGCGCATCGTGATTCCGCCGCTGATCAACCAGACCCTGCTCCTGTTCAAGAACACCAGCCTCGCCATGGCGATCGGCGTCGGTGAGCTTACCTATCGCACGCGCGAGGTCGACAGCTACACGTTCAAGACGTTCGAAGCGTTTGCGGTCGCGACCATCATTTATCTTGCGATCTCCTTTGGGATCATGGCGCTCGGCGCCTTCGCCAACCGGCGGCTGAAGCTCGAGTTGCGCTGATGCTGGAGATCCTCGAGAACAACTGGCTTCTGTTCCTGATCGGGCAATACCCGCATGGCCCCGTTGGCGGCCTCGCCATGACGCTGTTCCTCGCGGTTGTCGGACTATCTCTCAGCTTTCCGGTCGCAGTCGCGCTCGCGCTGGCGCGTCTCAGCTCGCATGGCTGGCTCCGCGGACCGGCAACCGCCGTGGTCTACATTGTGCGCGGCTTGCCGCTGATCATGTTCATCTTCTGGACCTATTTCGCGCTGCCGCTGTTGACCGGACGTACGGTCGGAGGCGTCGAAACGCTGCTCTTCGCGCTTGTCGTCTACGAAGCGAGCTATCTGTCGGAGATCATCCGTGCCGGAATCGAAGGCCTGCCAAAAGGCCAGACTGAGGCGGCAAAGGCCCTTGGCCTCGGCTATTTTCCGACCACCTTCAAGGTCATCCTGCCGCAAGTCCTGCACAACATGATGCCGAGCCTGGTCAGCCAGTTCGTCTCCACCATCAAGGAGACCTCGCTCGGCTATGTCATCAGCGCCAACGAGGTGACCTTTGCGGCGAGCCAGGTCAACAACCAGCTCATGACGCAACCGTTCGAGGTCTACGGCCTGCTGGCGCTGACCTATTTCACGCTTTGCTTCACCCTGACATCGGCGGCGCGCTGGCTGGAGCGACGGCTGGCAGCTGAGCGTGGTGGGCTCGGCGTCCAGACGGCGTGAGGGCAGAAATGATCCGCTTCGAGGCCGTGGAGAAATGGTTTGGTCAGCAGCAGGTGCTGGCTGGCGTGACCGGCGACGTGAAGCGCGGCGAGGTCGTCACGCTGCTGGGTTCATCCGGCTCCGGCAAATCCACGCTCATCCGCACGGTGACGCGCCTCGAAGCGATTCAAGGCGGGAAAGTGCTATTCGAGGGTGTCGATCTCGCCGGGCGTGGCGTCGATATCAACCGTTTGCGCCAGCGCGTCGGATTCGTGTTCCAGGCGTTCAACCTGTTTCCGCATCTCACCGCGCTCGGCAACATTACGCTGGGGCTGGAGCGCCTGCGGAAAATGTCCAAGCCTTTGGCTAGAGAGCGCGCGATGACCGAGCTCGACCGCGTCGGGCTGGCAGACAAGGCCGACGCCCTGCCGTCGCGCCTGTCCGGCGGCCAGCGGCAACGCGTTGCGATTGCACGCGCGCTGGCGATGGATCCGGACGTCATGCTGTTCGACGAGCCGACCAGCGCGCTCGATCCGGAGATGGTGGGCGAGGTGCTGCGGGTGATGAGGACGCTTGCGCAGAACGGCATGACGATGGTTGTCGTCACGCACGAGGTCGGATTCGCCCGTGAGGTCGCAGACACCGTCTGGTTTCTGGACAAGGGTCAAATCGTCGAGAGCGGTCCGCCGGCCGAGGTCCTTGATCGTCCCGGTCACGAGCGGTTGCGCTCCTTTCTCGCGAAAGTGCACTAAGGCGTCATTTAGCGCCGGCCGCCGCCCATCCCGCCTCCAGGACCGCCGAAACCGCCACCACCCATTCCGCCACCCGGCCCCATCGGACCTCCACCGGGCGCGCCAAAACCGCCCGGACCTGACGGGCCGCTTGGCCCCGACGGCGCGGGACCGGGACTGCCAGCGGGACCGGATCCGGGCGCTCCCGGCGCGCCGGGCTGACTGTTGCCCGGGCTTGGCGTGCCGCGATCCGGATGCATGATCGAACCACCGGGCGACCGGCCGGGATTGCCGCCGCCGGGCTGCGGAGCGCCCGGCGCTGGGCTGATCGCCTGCGTCGACTCGACTTGCAAGCCACGCGAGCGATCGAACACACCGTTGACGACCATGCGCGCTTCGCCCGCCGCCGGCCCAAAGCGCGAACTGTCGCGCGCGACAAGCCCCGAGCCCAGCTGCAGGCTGGAGCCCGCACGCTGCACATAGGCCTCGATCGAGAGGCGGCTCGCGCCAACGAGATCCGAGAAATCGTCGATGCGCGTGTGTGCAGCCTGCATCCTGCCCTGGCTCGTGCTGCCCTCGATCTGGACGCGCTGGCCGACCAGCAAGGGATCGACGCCGTTCAGCTTCAGTCCGCCGATATGCAGGCCGTCAGGCCCGCGCTCGACCAGACCCGTGACGCGCTCAGCGGTGTCCTTGCGCGGCTCGACCAGGCTCGCGACGATCACACCGTCGGTCCGGCGCAATCCATAGACGGCCACCTGCGCGCCCGCGCGAAGCTTGCTGTCCTTGCTGCCGGCCACGATCTTCTGGCCGAGTACCGTCAGCTCGTTGCCCTTCACCTGCTCGATCGGGCCGGAGACCTCGCTCGCAATCGCGATGTTGCGGGTCACGAGCGTGCCGTCGGCCTGCCGCGTCGCGACCACGCGCGCGAGCTGGCCGATGCGCAGCGCCTTCGGGCTCGCCGCCTCGCCGTCGATACGCACCGGCACATCGCTCGCATAGGTGACGCGCTCGCCGTTGACGTAGATGCTGCCGAAACGCTGGATTACGCCGACGATGCCGGTGCCGCCGATGCCGTGATCGTCACCGCGGGTGATTCCGGTGCCGCCAATGCCCTGATCCGTGCCGCGCTTGACCTGCGCACGCGCGATCTCGGTTCCGGCGAGCCAGAACCCGGTCAGCAGCAAACGGCGTGAGATCAGCGGCGGCCGGCTCATGAGGAGCTGCCCTCCTTGCCGCCGTCCTTACTCGCATCCTTCTCGCTCTGCTCATCGGCGTCTTCGCTGTAGATGTAGATGCCGAAATTCCAGCGGGCGTCGCCGCCTTTGTCCTTGGCGAGCGCGCGATTGGCCTCGCGATTGGCGGTCTTCAGCGCGTCCATCGCGAGCTCGCGCGAACGCGCCTCGAGGCGTTTGGCCAGCTTCGGCGAGATGTTGTTGTAATGGACCGCGCGTTCGAGGAAGCGCGGTGCCAGCCCCGACACGTTCTCGGCGGCAGCCGCGATGTGGTCGTGCAGATTGCGGCCGAGATAGTGCCATTTGCTGTCGTCCGCGCCGCTCGGAACGAAGGCCGCCTCGACCAATTCGATCTCGTCGGCCGCGTTGATGGTGACGAGCTTGCGGTCGATCCATTCGTCGAGCACCGCACGCGGGCGCACATCCTTGGTGACGGAGGCAACGAGTTGCTCGAATGACGGCGCATCGCCCTCGGCGGTGCGCGGCAATGCCAGCGGCTCGCCCCTCGCATCGGTGAATTCAGGCGCGGCGAGCCAGCGCGCGATCACCGCGCTCGTCAGCGACAGCGCCGCCGGCGTTTCGTGGACCGGCGCGCCGGCGCCGCGCAACCGCGCCACCTCCTTGCGGTGGATGCCGGTGAGCAGGCTGACGCGGCTGTCGGTCTGCTCTTTGCCCTCCAGCGCGAAATCATGCTCGGCGACGTTGACGAAAAGCTCGCGGAGCAATTGCGCCAGCGCCGGAAACGTCATGCCGCTGCGGATACAGAGCCGCACGAGCGGGCGCAGCAGCCGCGCCAGCGGCGCGTGCAGCTTTGCTGCGGCATTCGGCTCTGGCGCCGCCGCTTTGGGCCCGGACTTGGCATTCATGTCTGAATTGTACCCGCGCCATACGTGGGACACAATCCCACATTTTTCCATTTTGAGATTGACGTGGTAAATTTTCCCACGTACACGAGACGCCACTGAGGGCACGACGTAGAGGGACACGACACCCATGGCCGACCGCCTGGTCCGCATTTCCAGTTCACCGCGTGCTGTGCCGTTTCCCGATCGGAGCCGGGCCACCACGATCGAGCCGATGCTGCCGGCGCTGCTGCGCGGCGTGATCTTCATCTCGGTGCTATCAGCACCGTTCGTTGCAGCGCTGCTCGCGGGCTGACGCCACCATGCATCACACCAGTTCTCCCCCGCGCCGCCCGTCGGTGCTGCACATCTTCAAGATCTACTATCCCGACCTGTTCGGCGGGACGCTGACGGTGATCCGTGACATCTGCGCCAGCCTGAAGGACGCCTTCGCCTCGGCCGTGCTGACCTGCTCGCAATCGGCCGAGAAAGGCGAGATCATCGTCAACGACGTGCCGGTCGAGCGCGTCCGCTCGTTCGGCAATGTGCTGTCGCTGCCGGCGGCGCCCGCCTACCCTTGGCGGCTATGGCAGAAGATCGCCGAGCACGATCTGCTGGCGCTGCATGCGCCCTTCCCGCTCGCCGACCTCGTTTTCGCCCTCGGCTTCGGCCGCAACCGGCCGCTGGTGGTGCACTGGCATGCCGACATCGTCACCCATGCGGGCCTGCGCTGGTTCGTCGAGCCGCTGATGCGCCAGACGCTGTGTCGGGCCAAGGCGATCATCGTCTCCGACCGCGTGCTGATCGAGGCGACGCCGTTGCTGCGCGAATTCGAAGACAAATGCCATGTCGTTCCGTTCGGCATCGACACCAGTGTCTATGACTGGCCGAAGATCGAACCCCACCACGTCAACGATCGCGGTCGCCTCGTGCTCGCCTGCGGCCGGCTGGTACCCTACAAGGGGTATGACGTGCTGATCCGCGCGGCGGTCAATCGCAAGTTCGAGGTCTGGATCATCGGCGAGGGCGCCGAGCGGGCCCGGCTCGAGCAGCTGATCGCCGAGCTTGGCCTCGGTGAGCGCGTCCGCCTGCTCGGCTCCGTCAATGACTGCGAGCGCATCAAGCTGATGTGCCTTGCCGACGTCTTCGTGATGCCATCCGTCACCAATGCCGAGACCTTCGGCCTCTCCCAGCTCGAGGCCATGGCCGCCGGCCGGCCCGTGGTGAACACCGCCCTCGACACGGCGGTGCCCCGTGTCGCCCGACATGGCATGGAGGCGATCACCGTGCCGCCGGGCGAAGCTGAAGCGCTTGGCGCGGCCATCGACGCTCTGATCAGCGATCCCGAGCGCCGCCGCCGCATGGGGCTATCCGCCCGGACCCGCGCTGTGAGCCGTTACTCCGCCACGGCTTTCAGGGAAGGCATGGAATCGGTCTATCGCTCGGCGGTCGCGGCGCCTTGCGACAAGCCGGCGCCCGCGGATGATCAACCGGAGGAGACCAGCTGGTTCGACAGCATCCGGATCGCCGCCGCGCTCGCCTGGTCCGATATGCGCCACCGCTATGTGCGCTCGCTCTTGGGCCCCTTCTGGATGTCGCTGCAGATGGCGATCGTGGTCGCGGTGCTCGGCTCGGTGATCGGGCAAATGTCGAATGCCGACATGCTGGCGCGGCTGCCGATGCTGGCGCTCTCGATGACGGCATGGACCTTCCTCAACAGCGTCGTGCTCGACGCAACCACCGCGCTCCAGAACTCCGCAAGCCTGATCCGCGACCGGGCGCTGCCGCCGGTGATCTTCCTGCTGCAATGCACGTTCCGCCAGGGGTTGTTCGCGCTGCATAACGCCTGCGTCCCGCTCGCGCTCTGGCTGCTGCTCACGCCGCACGATCTCTCCGGCGCGCTCACAGCGCTGCCCGGCCTGTCGCTTTTCGTCATCTGCACCTTCGCACTGAGCCTCGTGCTCGGCGCGCTGGCAACCCGGTATCGCGACCTCAAGCCGATCATCGAGTCCACCTTGATGCTCGCCTTCCTCGCCTCGCCCGTGATCTGGTCCGCCGACATGGTCAATCATCGCTCGACCGTGATGCGGCTCAATCCGCTGACGCATCTGTTCGCGGTGTGGCGCGAGCCGCTGGCCGGCGGCCATGTCGATGCGACCAGCATCATCTATGTCCTGGTCGCGCTGGCGCTGTTGCTCTGTGCGAGCGTGCTGACCCTGGTCCACTTGCGTAAAGCCGCCTTCTGGATCTGACCGATGGCCTCGATCAGCCTGCGCAATGTCTGTCTCGACTATCCGCTCTACGGAGCCTACGACTTCTCGCTGAAGCGGCGCCTGATCGGCCACCTCATCCGCGAGAAGGGCGAGATGCGGATCGTCCGCGCTGTCGATCATGTCACGATCGAAGCCGAGGCCGGTGCGCGCATCGGGCTTGCCGGCCCCAACGGCTCCGGCAAGTCGACGCTGCTGCGGCTGATCGCCGGCGTCTATCCGCCGAGCAGCGGCCGCGTCGCGATCAAGGGCAATGTCGTGCCCCTGCTCGGCCTCAACGCCGGCGTGAACCTCGATTTCGTCGCTGACGACAATATCGCCCTGCTGCTGCGGATCAGCGGCCGCAAGCCGACGCGCGCCGCGATCGACGAGATCTGGGCCTTCACCGAGCTCGAAGAGCGCATGCAGCGACTGCCGTTGCGGATGTTCTCCTCGGGTATGCTGATGCGCGTGCTGTTTGCCACCGCAACTGCCTTTCCCGCCGACATCCTGCTGCTCGACGAATGGCTGAGCGTGGTCGACGAGCGCTTTGCCGCGAAGGCCGAGCAGCGGCTGCAGAACCTGGTCTCGCAGGCCGCGATCGTGATCATCGCCTCGCACGACCAGCCACTGCTGCGCCGCACCTGCACCAGCATCATCAATCTGGATCACGGCCGCATCGCCTCGACCGTCACCGTCGAGCAACCGTCGGCTCTTTCCTTCGAGCTCCGCGAGAAACGCGCATGAAGCAGAACATCCTCGTCGTGTCCGAGTCACTCGGACAACCCAACCACAAGCGCGGCATCTTCCACTTCACCCGGGAATTGACGCGCTCGCTCGCCTCGGAAGGCCACGACCTCACGTTGCTCGTGGAGACCTCGAAGCGTTACCGCAAGCTGTGCCGGCGCGAGCGGCGCACGAGGTTGTTTCCGGCGCAGGCGCGCAACATCGAGTTGCTCGCGCTTTATCGCTTCCTGGACGAAGTCAATATGAGTGGACCGATGACGCTCAGCGGCACAAGCCGCAAGTTCGATTGGCTCCGTCACAGGGGCGGCATGTTGCTGTCGCGGGACAACCTCCTCTGCCTCCTGGGCGCGATCGGCCTGCGTAGCCCAGGCGCACGGCTGATCGAGAACCGGACCGCCGCCCTCGAATACATTCCGCCGGACCTGAGCCATCTCGAACTGTTCCGCGCCTTTCAGCTCGAGCCTGGATTCTTCAACTATCAGGACTCCTCGGCCTTCTTCCTACTGCCGCCGCCGCGGATCGACGCACGCGACTACGACGTCATCGTGGTGGATACCCCGACACGGGTTGCGATCAAGCGCAGGCCGGACGCCAAGGTGATCTGCGTGGTGCACGATTTGCTGCCGCTCACCGACCTCAAGCTCAGCGACATTGCCACGCGGCAGTTCCTGGCGCGAATCCGCACCAGTCTGCGCCAGGCTGACGAGCTCGCCTTTGTTTCACACTATAGCATGATGCGGTTCAGGGACCTGTTGCCGCAATTTGCTCACGTACCGGCGCGGGTCGTGTATCCCCGCACCCGGTTCGACGCCCCGGATGTCCTGCACCTCCCAGCCCCGTCGGGGCGTCCGGGGCGGCCGAACTTCGTCATCATCGTGTCGAACGAGCCGCGCAAGAACGTCGCCACCGTCATCCGCGCCTTCCGCAACATCCCTCAGGCCGATCTCGTCGTGATCGGATATGCTGGCCAGATCAGCCAGATGCGCAATCTTCCGAAGAACGTCCGTTTCGCCGGCTATGTCGACGAGCAGGAGAAGGCCGCGCTGATCGCGGAGGCACACGGCCTGATCATGCCGAGCCTCGCCGAGGGCTTTGGCATCCCGATCATCGAAGCGCTCGCCGCCAATACGCCGGTGCTGTGCTCGGACATCGCCGTGTTCCGTGAGGTCGCGGGCGAGCTTGCAGACTATTTCGATCCGTTCGCGCCAGAGTCGATCGTCGCCTCAGTCACCCGCGTGCTGGCGCGGCAAGAGGAGTCCCGCGGCAAGATCCGGGCCCGGCGCCCCGAGCTTGCCGAGCGCTTCGGCTACCAGACCCAGGCCCGCGATTTCCTCGGGCAGTATCTGCCGCCGGAGCGCCTGGTCGCGGCGCAATAGTGAGCATGATCGCCGAATCCGCTCCGTGCGCGAGCCTCGCCGCGGCGCCGGCCCGGCAGGGCTCGGCCACGCTGATGCGCGCCGCTGATGTGCTCGCCGCACTGATCGCGGCGTCGCTGCCGTGGTCGACCACGGTCCCGTCGATCTTCGTCGGGCTCTGGCTGCTCGTGGTGACGCCGATCATCGACTGGCGAGACTATGCACGCCGCCTCGCACAGCCCGCTTACGCCCTGCCCTTCGTCGTCCTGCTGCTCGCGCTTCTGGGCACGCTGTGGTCGGACGGCGATTGGACCGACCGGCTGCATGCGATCAAGCCGGTCGCAAAGCTCGTGCTGATCCCGCCGCTACTCTATCACTTCAGCCGGTCCGAGCGCGGCTTCACGGTTTGCGCAGCCTTTCTGGTCTCCTGTGCGCTGCTTGCGGTGTACTCCTGGATCGTGCTGCTCAATCCCGCCCTGAAGCTGACCGCAACGGCGTCTGCCGGCGTTCCCGTCAAGAACTACATCGACCAGAGCCAGGAGTTCACGCTGTGCGCCATCGCGCTCGCGCTACCGGTGCTGAACTTCTTGCGCGGCGGTAGCATGATCGCGACGGCGGCCTGCCTCGCGCTGATCCTGCTGTTCGTGACCAACATGGTGTTCGTCGCCTCGGCCAGGACGGCGCTGCTCTGCATCGGCGTTCTGCTGATGCTGTTTGCCTGGCGGCACCTCAGTCGGCGCGCGGCGCCGCTGTTGTTCGCAAGTGCTGTCGCGGCAAGCGCACTGGCCTGGACCGCATCGCCCTATCTGCGCCAGCGCATTGCCGACGTCGCCGTGGAATATCGGCACGGACGCGAGGACATCAGCCACGCCTCGACCGCACAGCGCCTGACCTATTGGCGCAAGGCTGCAGCCGCCTTTGCCGAGGCCCCGCTGTTCGGCCACGGCACGGGCTCGATCAAGCGGCAGTTCGAGCGCGCCGCCTCGACCGAGAGCGACCTCGATGCCGAGATCGTCAGCAATCCGCACAACCAGACCCTGCACGTCGCCGTGCAATGGGGACTGCTGGGCGTCGTCCTGCTTTACGCCCTATGGATCGCGCATCTTCGCCTGTTCACGGGGGATGGTCTTGCCGCCTGGATCGGCCTCGTCGTGGTCGTGCAGAACATCGTGAGCTCACTCCTGAACTCGCACCTTGTCGATTTCCACGAGGGCTGGATCTATGTGCTCGGCGTCGGCGTGGCCGGCGGCATGGTCCTGAAAGGGCAAGCCGCTCCCGACTACTGGCTGCGCTCGTGGTGTGGAAATTCTTCAGGCTTGCCGCCTGCCTCGTGACATCGTCGGGCGAGAGCCGGAACTTTACCGACGCGCTGCAATATTCTCAGGGCACGTCCGTCGATCACAATCAAAGCGCTACCGATGACGATCGCGCCGGCGATCTCGCGCATGGAGATCGGCTCGCCCAGCACCAGCCATCCGAGCAGGATAGCGGTGACGGGAATGAGCAGCGTCACCAGCATGACGTTGGTCGCACCCGAGCGCTGCAGAATCTGAAAGAAGACGAAATAGGCGAGCGCCGTCGAGAGCGCGGCGAGGCCGAGCACCGCAAGCCAGGTCGCCAGGCCCGGCATCGGTAGCCGCCACGGCTGCTCCACCACGCCGGCGACGAGAGCCATCATCAACGTGGAGGCCATCAGTTGAAATGTCGCCGTGCCAAGCGGCGGCGAGTCTTTCAACAGCCGCCGCGCGGCGAGCGCCGCAAAGCCATAGCTGAGCGCGCCGCCAAGACAGAGCAGGATGCCGAGCCCCTGCCCGGTCCGCGTCTCGATGCCCCATCCGCGCAGGATGATCACGCCGGCAAGGCCAAGCGCGACGCCAGCCACCCGCCGCGCCTGCAACGCCTCTTCACGTGCCGCTGCCATCACCAGCACGGTGAACAGCGGCGTGGTCGCGTTGAGGACCGACGCCAGGCCGCTCGGGATAAAAATCTGGCCGATTACGATCAGCGAGAACGGGATGACGTTGTTGAGGAGTCCGATCACGAGGAACGGCTTCCAGCCGCTCATACCCCTGGGAAAGCTGATCCCCTGCATGCGCAGAAGCGGCAGCAGCATGGCCGCGCCAAGGACAACGCGCAGGAACACCAGCGTCAGCGGCGGCAACTCGCGCAGCGCGGCGCCGTTGAAGAAGAACGAGCCGCCCCAGAGCATCGAGAGCAATGCGAGCAGCGACCAATCTCGCGCGTCGATCCGGTTGTCGTTCGGGGGCATGCGTCTCGCCTCTGCGGCCTAGCCTGTCGCCTAGGACGGCGCGGCTGATCTTGCCACCCGGTTTCCGATAAAGTCACTCAGGCGATCGGCGCGAATGCGCATCCCCCGCGATATCCGCGATCACCGCCCCGATCACCAGCGTCCCGCCAATCAGCGCATGCACGGCCGGCACCTCACCAAAGCCGACCCAGATCCAGAACGCCATCAGCGGCGTCTCCAGCGTGGCGATGAGCGACGCCTGCCCTGACGGCAGCAGCCGCGAACCGAGCATGTAGAAGGTCAGGCCGAGCGCGACCTGGAGGCAGCCGAACATCGCAAGGATTGCCAGATTGTAGCCGCCGACATGGGTGATGTCGTGGGCGAGCGGCAGGCTGACCAGGCTGCCGATGAAATTCGACAGTGCGGCTGCCGCCACCATCGACGTCTCGCGATGGCGTCGAACGACGACCGTCATCGCCGAGATGGCAAGCACCATCAGGCAGCTCAGCGCCACGCCGCCGATATCGGCGCCCGCTCTAATCCCGCCGACGGTGATGACCACGCCGGCAAGCGCGACGAGGCTCGCGATCAGAGTGCGCCATGTCGCGGCTTCGCCGAGCCACAGCCATGCCAGCACCGCCGCGACAAACGGCTGGGTCGCGATCAACACCGCGACGTTCATGACATCAGTCATCTGAAGCGCGGGAATGAACGAGATCATGCCGATGGCGGACAATGACGCGACCAGTAAGCCGCCACGTCCCGGCACCACCAATTGCCTGAGCGCGCCCGGCCCCTGCATCAGGACGAGAAGGCCTGAGATCAGGCTGCCGCCGAACAGGCCGCGCCAGAACAGAATGGTCCAGGGATCAAACGGCAGGAGCCGCGTGAAGAACGGCGCCGTGCTCCAGGCAATCGCCGCAGCGGTGACGAGGGCAATGCCGAGACCGCGGTCCGATCGAGGCTGCCCCATGTTGAATTCCAGTTAAGTCGAATTCCAGTTACGAAGGCTTCTTCGGCCGCGACACCAGCTCGATCATCTTGCCTTCGTCGTCGTCGGGCATCGCGGCCTTCGCCTGCGCATAGGACTCGACGGCGGCGCGCGCAACCAGCGGCTTGTCGGCGAGCAGGCTCTCCGCAAGCCTCACGGCGTAGGCGGCATCCTTGTGCCGGAGTGCGGCCGTAAAGGTCGCGCCGCTGAAATCGCGGGCGACCATGCGCTTGGAGTGGCGCGTGACCTGCGGGCTCGCGGCAACACCGGCCTGGATCGACTCCAGCACGAGCTTCATGTCGAGCCCGGCCTGCTCGGCGATGGCAAGGCCCTCGGCGAGGCCCGCGATCTGGATCGCCCCCAGGAGGTTGTTGATGAGCTTGTAGACCGTACCGGAGCCAACCGCGCCGAAATGGCGGATGGTCGAGCCGATCGGCTCGAGGAACGGGCGCGCGCGTTCGAGATCGGCCGGGTCGGCGCCGGCGAGCAGCGTCAGCTTTCCCGCCGCAGCCGCATCCGGCAATCCCGTCACGGGGCAATCGATATAGATCAGGCCACGCGCATTGAGCTCGCGGCCCATCTCGCGCGCATGGTCGTAGGAAACGGTGGAGCACTCGATGGCGATGGTGCCGGCCTTCATCGTCTTGGCCGCGCCGTTCGGTCCGAGCCAGACAGCGCGCGAAGCTTCGTCGTCGGCGACCATGGTCACGACCGCATCGGCATCGATCGCGGCGTCCTCGGGCGAGGTCGCCCATTTCGCGCCGCGCGCAATCAGGTCTTCAGCTTTCGCCTTGCTGCGATTCCACAGCGCCACAGTAAAACCGGCATCGAGATAACGGCCGGCCATGCCATGGCCCATCCGTCCCAACCCGATGAAGGCAACGCGGGTCATGGCTAGTCTACGTCCTCGATGTCGGCACCAGTGGTGCCGAAGGCGCGCTGCGCCAGCGTCGCGGCCATGAAGTCATCAAGCTCGCCGTTGAGCACGCCCGAGGTATCGGAGGTCTGCACGCCCGTGCGCAGGTCTTTCACCATCTGATAGGGCTGCAGCACGTAGGAGCGGATCTGGTGGCCCCAGCCGATATCGGTCTTGGCGGCCTGGTCGGCGGCGGCCTTCTCCTCGCGCTTCTTCAGCTCGATCTCGTACAGGCGCGCGCGCAGCATGTCCCAGGCCTGCGCCCGGTTCTTGTGCTGGGAACGGCCGGCCTGACAGACCACCGCGACGCCGGTCGGGATATGCGTCAGGCGCACCGCGGATTCGGTCTTGTTGACGTGCTGGCCGCCGGCGCCGCCCGAACGCATGGTGTCGGTGCGGACGTCGGATTCCTTGATGTCGATCTTGATGCTGTCGTCGATGACCGGGAACACCTGCACGCTCGAAAACGAGGTGTGCCGCCGCGCGTTGGAATCGAATGGCGAGATGCGCACGAGGCGATGCACGCCCGCTTCGGTCTTGAGCCAGCCATAGGCGTTGTGGCCGGAAACCTGGATGGTTGCGGACTTGATGCCGGCCTCTTCGCCCTCGGACTCTTCGAGGAACTCGACCTTGAAGCCGTGCGTCTCGGCCCAGCGTGTGTACATGCGCAGGAGCATCTGCGCCCAGTCCTGGCTCTCGGTGCCGCCGGCGCCGGCATGGACCTCGAGATAGGAGTCGAAGCGGTCGGCCTCGCCCGACAACAGCGCCTCGAGCTCGCGCCGAGCCACTTCCTTCTTGAGGTTCTTGAGCGCAGCTTCAGCTTCGGCCACGACACCGGTGTCGCCCTCGGCTTCGCCGAGCTCGATCATGCCGATATCGTCTTCGAGCTCCTGCTCGACCTTGCCGATGCCCGAGAGCGAGTCCTCAAGCGAGGTGCGCTCCTGCATCAGCTTCTGGGCTTTCTGGGGATCGTTCCAGAGGTTGGGATCTTCTGCGAGCTTGTTCAGCTCAGCGAGGCGCGCCGTCGATTTCTCGACGTCAAAGATGCCTCCTCAGCAGCCCGACTGACTGCTTGATCTCTTCTACCAACCGTTCGATTTCGGCGCGCATGTCGTTCTCTGATCTCGCGGAATTCGTTCCGCGTACAAGTGAGACCGGGATGTAGCGGCGGCGGCTGCAAAGCGCAACCGCCACCGCAAAGTACGTCTGTCTTGTCCTAGGCCTTAGTACAGTCCGCCGGTGCCCGGCCGCATGAAGAAGCCGGAATCCGGCTGCTGTTGCGGCGCTCCCGGCCCGCCGCGTCCGTCGGCGTCGGCGACGCCGATGACCGAGTAATTGTCCGGCGGAGCCGTACCCGGCTTGAAGGCTTCGAGGATGGTTCCACCGGTCTCGCCCGGACCGGCGCGCATGCCGGTCTTTGCAACGACGCGGATCAGCTTGATGCCGGCGGGCACCTTGAAGGGAACGGC
This sequence comes from Bradyrhizobium sp. T-1, assembly GCF_053592855.1. Taxonomy (NCBI): domain Bacteria; kingdom Pseudomonadati; phylum Pseudomonadota; class Alphaproteobacteria; order Hyphomicrobiales; family Nitrobacteraceae; genus Bradyrhizobium; species Bradyrhizobium sp. T-1. Next base: position 4,571,910 of record NZ_CM132115.1, read on the forward strand.
GGGCTTGTCGGCGAGCGCGAGCTTCAGGAAATCGCGCGCGATCGGCGCGGCCAGATGGCCGCCGGTCGCCGCGTTGCCTTTGCCGAGCGGACGCGGCTTGTCGTAGCCCATGTAGATGGCGACCGCGACGTCGGGCGAGAAGCCGACGAACCAGGCGTCCTTGGCCTCGTTGGTCGTGCCGGTCTTGCCGGCGATCGGCTTGCCGACTTCCCTCACCACGGTCGCGGTACCGGCCTGGACCACGCCTTCCATCAGCTCGGTGATCTGATAGGCGGTCATGGAATCCAGCACCTGCTCGCGGCGGTCGATCAGTTGCGGCTCGGCCTGGTTCTTCCAGCCGCCGGGTGCGTCGCAGCCGCGGCATTCGCGCTGGTCGTGCTTGAAGATGGTGTGTCCGTAGCGGTCCTGGATTCGGTCGATCAAGGTCGGCTTCACGCGGCGGCCGCCATTGGCGAGCATCGAATAGGCCGTGACCATGCGCATCGCCGTGGTCTCGCCGGCGCCGAGCGCGTAGGAGAGAAAATTCGGCAGTTCGTCATAGACGCCGAAGCGGCGTGCATATTCGCCGATCAGGGGCATGCCGATGTCCTGCGCAAGGCGCACCGTCACGGTGTTCAGCGACTGCCGCAGCGCGTTCCGCAGCGTCACCGGTCCCTGATATTTGTTCGCCGAAAAGTTTTCAGGCCGCCAGACACCGGCGCCCTGCCCCTGGTCGATTTCGATCGGGGCGTCGAGCACGACGGTCGATGGCGTATAACCGTTGTCGAGCGCGGCCGAATAGACGATCGGCTTGAACGACGAACCCGGCTGCCGGTAGGCCTGCGTGGCGCGGTTGAACTGGCTCTGGTCGAACGAGAAGCCGCCGACCATCGCGAGCACGCGGCCGGTCCAGGGGTCCATCACCACCATCGCACCCGACACTTCGGGGATCTGGCGCAGACGGTACTGACCTTCGACCGGTTGTCCTTCCTTGCTGTAGAGCGGATCGGCATAGATCACGTCACCGGGCTGCAGCACCTGCGCCACCGAATTCGGCGTCTTGCCTTTGGCGTTCCCCTGCGCCGCCCTCGCCCAGCGCACGCCGTCGACCGTGATGAGGCCGGTCTCGCGCTGCTTGCTGACGGCCCCGCCGAGCTCGCGGTTCGGTTGGAAGCCGATGCGGGCCGACTGGTCGCTGGTCTCCAGCACCACGGCCATGCGCCACGGCGAAATGTCGGACAGCGACTTGATCTCGGCGAGCTTCACGCCCCAGTCGCCAGAAATATCGAGCTTGCTAATGGCGCCGCGGTAGCCCTGCTGCTCGTCATAATTGACGAGACCGGACACCATGGTCTTGCGCGCCATGACCTGGATCTTCGGATCGAGCGTGGTGCGGACCGACAGACCGCCCTCGTACAGCTTCTTCTCGCCATAGCGCTCGAAGATGTCGCGGCGGACCTCCTCGGCGAAATATTCGCCGGCGAAGGTGTGGGCGCCGTTGGAACGGTTGGTGACGGCCAGCGGCTCCTTGCGCGCCTTGTCGGCGTCGGCCTGCTTGATCCAGCCGTTCTCCTGGAGACGGTCGATCACGTAGTTGCGGCGCTCGATGGCGCGGTCCCGGTTGCGAACCGGGTGCAGCGTCGCCGGCATTTTCGGCAGCGCCGCGAGGTAGGCGGCTTCCGCCACGGTGAGCTCGTTCACCGACTTGTCGAAATAGACCAGCGAGGCGGCAGCGATGCCGTAGGCGCCGAGGCCGAGATAGATCTCGTTCAGATACAGCTCGAGGATCTTGTCCTTCGAATAGGTCTTCTCGATCCGCATCGCGAGCAAGGCTTCCTTGATCTTGCGCGCGAACGAAACTTCGTTGGTCAGAAGGAAGTTTTTGGCGACCTGCTGGGTGATCGTCGACGCACCCTGCGGACGGCGGTTGGAGCCGTAGTTCTGCAAGTACAGCAGACCCGCACGGGCCATGCCGGTGTAGTCGATGCCGCCGTGCTCATAGAAATTCTTGTCTTCGGCGGCGAGGAAGGCGTTGATCACGAGCTTCGGCACGGCCTGGATCGGCAAGTAAAGCCGGCGCTCCTTGGCGTATTCGCCGAGCAGCGAGCCGTCGACCGCGTGCACGCGGGTCATCACCGGCGGCTCGTAATCCTGAAGCTGAGAGTAATCGGGCAAGTCCTTGGAGAAATGCCAGATCAGGCCTGCCACGGCACCGACACCGACAAGGAACACCACCGTTCCCGCGGCGAACAGGAAGCCCATGAACCGCACAAGCAAGCGCATTATATATTTATCCGTTCAATCCCTGGATCAGCCCAAGATCAGCCTCAAGGCGCCCAAACCACAAAAGAGGCGCCGTCCTCACGTCGCGAATTCGCCGGCCTACTCAATACCATCAATGCCGGACCGAAAGACGCTTGCCGAACGGGATTCTCGTCGATTCCGGAACCCCCTGCGTCGTTTTTATAAGGCGCCCGCTGTGGCCAAACTAGGGCTTAACAGCTGACCCGGCATTCCCTTCTCAATTGCCAGCCCCCGCCGTCGCCATCCGCTTGGCCAGGAATGTGTCGATCGCCTGGGCCATCGAGCCGACAGCCTTGGAGCGCCAGCCCTCCGATACGAGGTGCTCGAGGTCGCCCTTGTTGGAGACATAGCCGATCTCGACCAGCACCGAAGGCACGTCGGGAGCCTTCAGCACCCGGAACCCGGCCGATTTAAGGGGGTGCTTGTGCATCCGCACCGTCGACTTCATTTCGCCCATCAGCAAATGGGCGAAACGGTTTGAAAAGGTGCGGGTTTCCCGCTGTGTGAGGTCGATCAGAATGTCGGCGACGTCGGTCGGCTCTTCCGCGAGATTGAAGCCGGCAATCGCGTCCGCCCGGTTTTCGGCGTCGGCCAGGCGCTGGGCCTCAGCGTCGGACGCCTTGTCCGAGAGCGTGTAGATCGTGGCCCCCTGCGCATCGCCCTCGGCCTTCGGCAGCGCATCGGCGTGGATCGAGACGAACAGCGCGGCGTTCAGATTGCGGGCGACCTTGGGACGGTCATTGAGCGGAATGAAAGTGTCGTCGTCCCGCGTCATCACCACGCGATATTTGCCGGCCTTTTCGAGCCGGTCGCGCAACGCGAGGCCAAACGCCAGCACCAGGTTCTTCTCGCTCTCGCCGCTCGACTGGGTGCCGTTATCGATGCCGCCATGGCCAGGATCGATCACGACGACCGGCCGCCCGTCGGACGGCGTCCCCGGCTTCTGCGGGGCCGCTTCGGGCCCGGCAGGAATAGTTACCGGCGGCGCGGCAGCAACCGTCGGGCGCAACTCAGGGCGATTCTCCGGAGCCGGCGTTTGCACGAAGGCTGCGCGATCGACCTCCTCCAACTCGAGCACCAGCCGGGCCGGCTGGCCGTTGGCCGCATCGAGAACGTAGGAATTGGTGATCTTGGCGGGCCCGGTCAGGTCGAACACGATTCGAGAGCCGCCCGGCATCACGAGCCCATAGCGGAAGGCCTTGACCAGCCCCCGCCCGGCCCCCGTGCCCGGCGCCAGCTGAAAATTGACCTGGGGAACATCGATCACGACCCGATAGGGATCGGCGAGCGTTGCGGTGCGGAAGCTGACGGTCTGGTCGAGGTCGAGAATGAAGCGGGTCTGCTTGCCGTCACCGGCCAGGCGCGCGGCCGTGGCAACGGGAAAATTCGCTGTTGCAACAGAGGGTTGCGATGGGCTCTCAGCCGCATTCAGACGCGAGGAATCGGCGCACGGCAGTGCTGCGGCGCATAGCAGCGCAACCCCCAGCAAAACCCGTTGATTTGTGCGGCTCGCCACCGACTCCGTGCCTCCGAGCAGCCCTCTTTAACGCAATAGAACCACAGGGTTAATCGATCCTTAATGACGGAAGCGCGAAACTCTTCGACTGTGACCGGCGTGCGACGCTCCCTTGCACGGATGCCCCATTCCTCGTATGTACGGAATGCTGACGGCCGATATTTCCGGTTGTGTCGCGTTCAGCCTCCCGGTGCAGCGCCGGAACGCCCAAGGTTTGGGAATTCCAGCGTTTTTCGTTCCCCTCTAAGACCAGCGCGGTGCGCGGCAGCGAGGCGGAACGGGGCAAGCCCCGGCGGCGGACGGTTTCCGGTTACCACTGCGTTTCCGGGGCGGTTCTGACAGCGACTTAACCCGTTACCCGGTCCCTTGATCCCAAGGGAGCGGTTCGCAATCACCAAGGCGAGCGCGCTCGCGCCATGCCTGGCCAGCAGCAACTGATTGAGGGGCGGCCCCGCCGCCCAATGTTTCATACGGGCCGACGCTTGATGCGCCAGACTGTGCCGACGAATTCTGAAGGACCTTTCGCGACGCTGCGGAGTGACACTCCCGCGCGCCGCTTGGGTCCTGAAGCTTTCGGTTCGGCAAGGCGCGAGAGACGGCGTTTCGGCCTTCCCCTCACCCCCGAATCAGGTGGACCGTCGCGTCACCCGGCAGCGCTCTTCGCGCCCACGGTCGATCGCGCCCGCCGCCGCCAAGAGTTAAGACATGCCCAACAAGATGTTGATCGATGCCACCCACCCGGAAGAGACCCGGGTCGTCGTGGTCCGCGGCAATCGCGTCGAAGAGTTTGACTTCGAGACCGCGCAACGCAAGCAACTGCGCGGGAACATCTATCTCGCCAAGGTCACCAGGGTCGAACCCTCGCTCCAGGCCGCCTTCGTTGAATACGGCGGCAACCGCCACGGCTTCCTCGCCTTCAGCGAAATCCATCCCGACTATTATCAGATCCCGGTCGCCGACCGGCAGGCGCTGATCGAGGCCGAGGAGCAGGCCCATCGTGAAGCCGAGGAAGAGAGCGAGAATCGCTCCCACGGCCGCCGCCGCTCGCGCCACCGCAACGCCCGCCGTCGCGGTCACGGCGAGCGCGTCCGCAGCGACATCGTCGAGGGTCTGGACGCCGGCGCCGATCCGGCGGCGCAGCCGGTCGAGGGCCAGCCGCTGCCTGAGCACGCCGAGGGCGCTTCGCATGAGGGCGAGCACCTGCACGCCGACGCAGAGCATCACGGCGAGCACGAAGGTCATGATCATCACGAGCATGATCACGACGATCATGGCCATGACGACCATCATCATGCCCATGATGACGATCACCACCACGACAATGACGACCACGGTCACGATGGTGAGCACGATCATCACGACCATGATCATCATGCCGACGAGACGCCCGCGCCTGTCGCAGCCATCGGCGCCGAGCCGGTCGTTGCCGCCGAGACCGTGGCCGAGCCGCAGGAAGCTCCCGCCTTCGAAACGCACAGCGAGGCCCTTGCCGAAGCCGTGACATCAGTCACCGAGCCGGCCGATGCCGTTTACGCTGCCGGCGAGATCAGCGAAGCGCCGCATGGCGAGGCTGCGGACGCCGCCGGTGACGACGACGAGGACGAGGACGACGGCGAGGAAGCCGAAGAGGAAGTCGTCGAATCCGTCGGCGGTGACGACGTGCTAGAAGAAGTGCCGGAGCGCACCTTCCGCCCCCGCCGCCAGTACAAGATCCAGGAAGTCATCAAGCGCCGCCAGGTGATGCTGGTGCAGGTGGTCAAGGAAGAGCGCGGCAACAAGGGCGCGGCGCTGACGACCTATCTGTCGCTCGCCGGCCGCTATGCCGTGTTGATGCCGAACACCGCGCGTGGCGGCGGCATCAGCCGCAAGATCACCTCGGCCCAGGACCGTTCGCGCCTGAAGGAAGTGGTGCAGGATCTCGACGTGCCCGAGGGCATGGGAATCATCCTGCGCACCGCGGGTGCCGCCCGCACCAAGCCCGAGATCAAGCGCGATTTCGAATACCTGATCCGGATGTGGGAGACGGTGCGCGACCTGACGCTGAAGTCGCAGGCCCCGACGCTGGTCTACGAGGAAGGCTCGCTGATCAAGCGCTCGCTGCGCGACCTCTACAACAAGGAGATCGACGAGATTCAGGTCGCCGGCGAGGCCGGCTACCGCGAAGCGCGCGATTTCATGAAGATGCTCATGCCCGCCAATGTCAGCGCGGTGCGGCAGTATCGCGACGGCCAGCCGCTGTTCTCGCGCATGGGCGTCGAGAGCCAGCTCGATGCGATGTTCTCGCCGACCGTGCAGCTACGCTCCGGCGGCTACATCGTGATCAACCAGACCGAGGCGCTGGTCTCGATCGACGTCAACTCCGGGCGATCGACCCGCGAGCATCATATCGAGGACACCGCGCTCAAGACCAATCTGGAGGCGGCCGAAGAGGTCGCCCGCCAGCTCCGCCTGCGCGACCTCGCCGGCCTGATCGTCATCGACTTCATCGATATGGACGAGAAGCGCAACAACCGTGCGGTCGAGCGCAAGCTGTCCGATTGCCTGCGGCAGGATCGCGCGCGCATCCAGGTCGGGCGTATCTCGCATTTCGGCCTGCTTGAAATGTCGCGCCAGCGCATCCGCGCCAGCGTGCTGGAGAGCTCGACCGATCCCTGCCCGCATTGCGGCGGCACCGGCCATGTCCGGTCGGTGTCCTCGGTGGCGCTGCAACTGCTGCGCGGCCTCGAAGAAATCCTGATGAAGGGCGCGACCCACAACCTGGTGGTCCGCACCCGCACCGACGTCGCGCTCTATGTGCTGAATCACAAGCGCGGTCATCTGCGCGACCTCGAGAACGGCTTCAAGGTCACGCTGTCGGTCATCGCCGATGCAAGCGTCAGCGGACCGCAGGCCTATCTCATCGACCGTGGCGAGCAGGTGCATACGCTGGAAGCCGCCAAGGCGCTGCTTGCAGCTCAGGCCGCCGCAAGCCCGCCGCCGCTGGCCGAAGAAGCCTATGACGACGAGGAGTTCGATCCGGAGCTGGAATCCGAAGTCGAGACCGAGGAGACCGAGGGTCTCGCGGAAGAACAAGCTGCAGGCGACGCTTCGCCCGAGCAGGACGGCCAGCGCCGCAAGCGCCGCCGCCGCCGGCGTGGCCGCGGTGGTCAGCGCGACGGCGAGGCGCGCGAGGATGGCGCTCCCGCTTCTGCTGAAGGGGCCGCAGCGGTCGCAGTCGAAGGCGAAGAGGACGCCGAGGCCGAACAGGACGGCGAGGAAGGCGAGGAGCAGGCCGCCCGCGGCGAGCAGCAGGGCAGCGGCGAGCGCCGTCGCCGGCGTGGTCGCAGGGGTGGACGTCGTCGGCGCGGTAACGGCGAGGAAGGTCTCGCCGGCTCCATCGGCGACGAGCTCGGCGGCAATCCGCCGTCGGAAGCAACCGAAGCGGTCGCTGATTTCGACAGCTCCGGCAGCGAGTCGGCACCGTCGATTGCGCATTCGGAGCATATCGCCCCGGTTGAGGCGTCTCAGCCCGAGTTTCAGCTGCAGGCACCTGTTGAAACGCCGGTGCAGCCCGCGCCTTCTGCCGTCGTTGCTGAGGAAGAACCCTCAGCCGACGACAAGGCCGCCCGACGCCGCTCCACGGTTCGCGAGAAGGTGAGCTTCCTGTCGAGCAGCCCGAGCGAGCCGGTAGCCCCGGTTGCGGCAGCGCCCGAACCGGTTGCTCCACCAGCACCTGCGCCTGAGCCCGCGCCGGAAGTGGCCACCGAGACGCCGGCCGCCCCGCGCCGCGCCGGCTGGTGGTCGCGCCGCTTCGGCGGCGGCGAATAGAAGGAAATATCCAAAGTAAAAAAACGCCCGGCCTGGCCGGGCGTTTTTCGTTTCATGCCTCGCCGAAGTGCTAGGACGGCAACTCGTCATCGGCGAGCGGCGCCACGTCGCGCGATGCGATCTGGCGGAGCTGATCGTAGAGATCTGGCGCCTCGCTGGTGCAGAGACAGACTCCCTTGGCGGACGACGCCTCGCCGGCATTGAGGTAGGCGTGGCCCATGGTGCTGTCGAGATAGATGCCGTCGCCTTCGCCGAGGATCTCCGGCGCGTAGAACTCGGTGTGAACCGCGACGCGTCCGCTCGTCACCAGAAAATACTCTTCGCCGGCATGGCGCAGCAGCGGGCCGAACTCGTCCAGCGAGCGCGCGCGGACCTCAGCCACGATCGGCACCATGCGCTTGCCGATCAGATCCGTGCATTGATAGGTGTAGGTGTAGAATTTCGTGTTGATCAGTTGGCCCTGCCCGGCCCGGCTGATGCTCCGCCGCGCCGTGACCGGCCTGCCTTGTGCAGGCGCCGCCACCGCCGGATTGAACAGCTCGGCGATCTCCATCTTCAGGCCTGAGGTGAGCTGGAGCAGCTTGTCGTAGGTCAGCGACATCAACCCGTTCTCGACCTTCGACAGCGTCGACAGCGCCATGCCGGTCCGCTCCGCGACCTGCTTGAGCGTCAGCCCACGCGCCTGGCGCGCAGCCTTGAGACACTGGCCGAGCTGGGAATTGGCACCTTCGGGCGTCGTAATCTCGCTCATGCAGCATCTCTAACACGGCCACGAGAAAAAATATTGGCCGATCGACCTAATCTCTTCAACGGATCGAATACCTAATTACCTCTTTTGGTAGCTTCCTGGGCAAACCAACCAGGATTTGTGCACGAACTCGCCGGATTTGACGAATATTGATGCGTCGAACCTACTTTCCGATATGCTAAATTGTTTTCATATTCTGAAAGGGAGCTGGCGTTGCCCGAACTTTGCGACACGAGTGCCGTTGAGTTGCGCCGCCTGCTGGCCGCGCGGGCGATCTCGCCAGTCGAGCTGCTTGACGCCTGCCTGTCCCGCATCGCCACGACGAATGCCGCCGTCAACGCGGTCGTGACGCTCGACGAGCCGGGTGCACGGGCTGCCGCGAAGCAGGCCGAGGCCGCGCTCCTGCGCGGTGAGGATCATGGCGCGCTGCACGGCCTCCCGGTTCTGATCAAGGATACGCAAGACACCGCCGGGATGCGCTCCACCTATGGCAGCCCGCTGCTGAGCGAGAATGTGCCAGCCGCCGACCAGGGCTCGGTCGCACGATTGCGCGCGGCCGGCGCCATCATCTTCGGCAAGACCAACACGCCGGAATGGGCGGCCGGCGGCAACACCCGCAATCCCGTGTTCGGCGCGACCGGCAATCCCTTCGATCCCATGCGTTCGGCAGCCGGCTCCTCCGGCGGCTCCGCGGTCGCGCTTGCTTGCAGCATGGCGCCGCTTGCCTCGGGCTCCGACACCGGCGGATCCTTGCGCAATCCCGCGGGCTACGCCGGCATCGTCGGCATGCGTCCCTCCTACGGTCTCGTGGCCAGCGAGAAGCGCGCCTTCGGCTGGTCCAACCTGTCGACCGACGGACCGATGGCGCGCAATGTCGCCGATACCGCGCTGATGCTGTCAGTGATGGCGAGCGACGATGCCCGCGATCCGCTCGCCTACACGCTGCCCGGCGAGCCCCTGCGCGGACGCGCCGAGCGCTGGGCCGCGCCGCGCCCCGCTGACCTTGGCAAGCTGCGCCTCGCCTTCACCGAAGACTTCGGCTTTGCGCCGACCGAGCAGGCCATCCGCCGCGTCTTCCGCAATCGCGTCAAGACGCTTGCGCCGCTGTTCGCCGAATGCCGCGAGGCGACGCCGGACTGCACCGGCGCGGACGATGCCTTCGCCGTGCTGCGCGCCGGGCTGTTCCTGGCGATGCACGGCAAGAATTACAAAGAGCGGCCGGAGATGCTCGGCCCCAATGTTCGCGCCAATGTCGAGGAAGGCCTGAGCTATACGCTCGAAGATCACGGACGCGCCGCGACGACGCAGACGCGGATCTACCGTGCCTATCAAAGCTTCTTCGAAACCTGCGACGTCCTGGTCAGCCCGACCATCACGCTCAGTCCCCGGCCGTGGTCCGAGCTCTATCCCGCCGAGATCGACGGCGCGCCGACAAAGTCCTACTTCCACTGGCTCGCGCTTGCCTACGCGGTGACGCTCCCCGGCCATCCCGCGATCAGCATTCCACTCGGCCGCGACGAAGCCGGCCTGCCCTTCGGCCTGCAGATCGTCGGCCCGCGCGGCGGCGACGCGATCGTGCTCTCCGTCGCAGCGAGCCTCGAGGCTGCACTCGCGGGCGACCCGCAACTGTGCCGGCCGGTGCCCGACCTGGCGCGGCTTGCAACGGCACCGCCGCTCTCGTCGGCACCCGGCTTCCTCACCTGGGAATAGAACCTGGCAATCGACCAAGCAGGCATGGCCGCCGGGTCGCCGGCGAAACGGAGATCAGCATGACCGAACTGTCGCAGCGGAAAACCGGAATCGTCGCGTTCGTCCTGCTCTACATTGCCTATTGCATCTCCTATATCGACCGTGCGGCGATCTCGCTGGCGCTGGCGCAGATCGGTAAGGACTTCAATCTCCAGGCCGCCGACCTCGGCATCGTCATCAGCGCGTTCTTTCTCGGCTATGCCGCGATGCAAGTGCCGGGCGGATGGCTCTCCGATCGCTTCGGCTCCAAATATGTGGTGATCGTCACGATCGTGATGTGGTCGATCTTCACGGCCTTCACGAGCCTGGCCTGGTCGCTGACCTCGCTGATCGCGATCCGCTTCATCTTCGGCATCGCCGAGGGCGGATTTCCGCCGGCGAGCATCCGCGCCATAGCGGAGTTGTTCAAGAAGGACAGCCGGCCAAAAATGTCGGCGCTGCTGCTGTCGTCGAACTATGCCGGCAGCATGATCGCGCCGCTCATCATGGCGCCGCTGATCCTCTGGCTGGGCTGGCGTCATGCCTTCAATGCCATCGGCTTCGCCGGCGTCCTGTTCGCGCTGATTTATTTCGTCTTCGTTCCACATCTTGCGCGTATCGGCGTGGGGCCCGTGACGGCGAAGCCCCGGGCTCCGATGCGCGAGCTGATGAAGAATCCGCTGCTCTGGCAGTTGATGGTGGTGTGGTTCGGCCTCAGCTGCGTCAACAAGGGCCTGGATTCCTGGATGCCGCTCTATCTGCTTCAGCACCGCGGGCTGGATCTCAAGACGGTCGGCATCGTGGCACCGATCCCGTTCGTGATGGCGACGATCGCGACCGCGATCGGTGGCTGGGTCATGACCACGTTCTTTGCCGAGCGCGAAAAATATCTCCTGATCGGCAGCTCCACGTTGACCGGCATCTTCCTCTACGCCATGTACAAGTCGGAGACGATCACGGTGCTGATCGTGTTTCAGTCGCTGGTCTACTTCTTCAAGTCCTTCGTGCTGGCGGCGGTGGTTGCGCTCCCGACCAAGCTGCTCCGGGACGATCAGATCGGATCGGGCGTCGGCATGGTCAACCTTGGCGGCCAGAGCGCGGGCTTCGTTGCGCCGGCCATCATGGGTTTCATCGTGACCGGAACCGGATCATTCGACGCGGCCTTCGGCTTCCTGGTCGCGATGACGGCGCTGTCCGTCGTCGTCGCTACGACCATCAACACGGCGCAGCCCAGGCTCGCGCCAGAGCCGGCCTGACGAGAGAGGTCTGCCGATGCAAAGCGCAATCGTTCTTGGCGGCGGCATGGTAGGCGTGAGTGCCGCCTTGCATCTGAAGCAACGCGGCTGGACCGTCACGCTCGTCGACCGCCGTGAGCCGGGCCGCGAGACCAGTTACGGCAATGCCGGGATGATCCAGGCGGAGGCGGTGCGGCCCTATCCGATGCCGCGCGACCTCACTTCACTCCTGAATATCGCAACCGGGCGCACCAACGACGTGCGCTACAGCTTTTCGTCGCTGCATCGCCACGTCGAGCCGCTGCTTCGCTACTGGTGGCACTCCGCGCCGAAGCGACACCGCGAAGCGATCGAGGCCTGGGCTCGCCTGATCGCCTATGCGACGCCCGAGCACGACATCCTCATCCGCGAGGCCCATGCCGACAATCTGATCCGCCGCGCCGGCTACCGTGTGCTGCATCGTGACGCCGCATCATTCGACCAGGCGATCAAGTCGGCGGAGGAAGATCGCCGCGAGTTCGGCGTGAATTTTCGCGTGCTCTCGGGCAGCGAGTTGACCAGGGCCGAGCCGATCCTGCGCGACGACCTCCCCGGCGCGATCCATTGGCTCGACACCTGGACCGCATCCGATCCCGGCGCCCTGGTCACGGCCTACGCCGATCTGTTCGAGCGTCTCGGTGGCGCCATCGTGCTCGGCAATGCGCAGTCGCTGCAGCAGACAGGGACCGGATGGTCGGTCGAGACTGACAATGGCCGCGTCGATGCCGCCAACGCCGTCGTGACGCTGGGCCCGTGGTCGCCGGATCTCCTGCACAAGTTCGGTTACCGGATTCCGCTGGTGCGCAAGCGCGGTTACCACATGCATTACAGCGGCGGCGCCTCGCTCGACCTGCCGCTGGTCGACAAGGGGGGCGGTTATGCCATGGGCCCGATGGCCAAGGGCATCCGCATCACCACGGGCGCGGAGCTGACCGGGCCGGATGCGCTGGCGACGCCGGTGCAACTCGCCAGTGCCGAAGCATCGGCACGCGAGTTGATCGATCTCGGCAAGCGTGCCGAACCGGAGCCGTGGTTCGGCACCCGTCCCTGCACGCCCGACATGGTGCCGGTGCTCGGTCGCGCCCCGCGCCACCCTGGACTCTGGATGAACTTCGGCCACGGCCACCAAGGCTTTACGCTGGGACCCGCGACCGGACGATTGCTCGCCGAGATGATGAACGGCGAGACGCCATCAATCGATCCGACACCGTACCGGCCGGAGCGGTTCTAGCACTCAGCCTTCGCGGCGAGCACCGCAAGCGCCGCCGCCAAGCGCATCAACGGATCATCCCATTCGCGCGGGCGACGCTGGCGGAACAGCCGCATGGTCGTATACCACGGGCTGTCCTCGCGATCGCGCAGCCAGCGCCAGTCGAGCGCGTAAGGCGTCAGCATCCACACCGGACGGCCGAGTGCGCCCGCCAGATGCGCCACCGACGTGTCGACGGCGATGACGAGATCGAGCGCCGCCACGGCCGCCGCTGTATCGGCGAAATCGCCGAGCGCAGGCGCGAGATCGATGATGTCGCCACCGAGCGCGGCCAGCACCGGGACGTCTTCGGCGCGCGGCTCCTTTTGCAAGCTATAGAGCTGCACGCCCGGCATCACGAGCCGCGGCAAGACGGCCGCGGCCGGCAGCGAACGCTGCCGGTCGCCCTTGTGCCTGGGATTGCCGGCCCAGACCACGCCGACCTTCAGCCTCGCCTCGCAACCAAGCACAGTCCGCCAGCGCGACAGCTTCCCGGGATCGGCGTGCAGATACGGACCATCGGCAGGCACATTATCCAGCGTCGTGCCGAACAGGCGCGGCAGGCTCATCAGCGGCACCTGCAGATCGAATGGCGGCAGCGCTTCACCGCGCGGGATCACCGTGACGTCGGGCAGCTGCCGCAGCAGCGAGGCCAGCGCCGGCTGCACCTGCAGGATGATCTTGCCGCCGCTTGCGGTCACCAGCGGCAGATAGCGCACGAAATGCAGGGCATCGCCCAGGCCATATTCAGCGAATACCAGCAAGGTGCGCCCCTTGAGCGGCTCGCCCTGCCATTCCGGCTCGCTGAAATGGGGATCGCCGTCCGACAGCGTCTTGCACCTGCGGCGCCAGCGATAAGCCTCGAAGCCCTCGGCGAAATGACCGTTCATCAGCAGGAAATGCGCGTGGTTGTATTGCGCAAGCGGCTGCTCCGGATCGAGCGCGACGGCGCGGGCGGAGACCGCGAGCGCCTCGTCGAGCTCGCCCGCATTACGCAGCGCGACTGCGAGATTGGCGTGGCCCTTGGCATAGGATGGATCGGACGCCACCGCGCAGCGGTGCGCGGCGACCGCATCGGCGACGCGCTGCTGCTTCTCGAAAATGATACCGAGATTGGTATAGGCCGGCGCGTGATCGGGCTTCAGCCGCAGCGCGTGCTCGCAGGCCGCAACCGCGTCGTCGAGGTCGCCGAGATCGGAGAGGCAGGCGCCCAGATTGGTGGCGATCATGTGATCATTGGGATCAAGCGCGAATGTCTGCCGATAGATCCCGGCGGCTTCCTGCAAATGACGGGCTTCATGCAGGACAAGGCCAAGCAGGCGCAACGCCGCGACATTGTCGGGCGCGAGCGCGACGGCGCGGCGGTACTGGACGATGGCGTCATCGAGCAATTCCTGCCGATAGAGCGCCGCGCCGAGATTGCACAGCAACCCGATATCATCGGGATCGGCCTGGAGTGCGCGACGATACGCAGCCACAGCGTCAGCGAGCCGGTTCTGGTCCGCAAGGACGTTGCCGAGATTGAGCCAAGCGCCACGGTAAGCAGGCTCGCGCGCGATCACGGCGCGATAGGCGTCCTCCGCCTCGATCAGCCGTCCCTGCTCGGCGAGCGCGACGGCAAGGTTGAAGCACGCGCGCGTCAGATGCGTATCGAGCGCGATCGCACGGCGATAGGCCGTCTCCGCCTCGCCGAAGCGCGCAAGCTCGCCCAAAGCCACGCCGAGCTTGTTGTGCAGGCCGGCATCATCAGGCCGCCCGCGTAGCGCGCGCTGGAACGCGGCCACGGCACCTTCGTGCTCGCCTTTCACAGCGAGCGCATCGCCCAGCGTGATCAGCGCCGGCGCATGATCGGAATCGATCGTGAAGACGCGGCTCAGCAGCGCAGCCCCTTCGGTGGCGCGGTCGGTGACGAAGGCGGCGACCGCGGCCAGATGCAGCGCCGACACATGATCTGGCGCCGCCTTCAGAACCTCCGTGCAGAGGTGCCCTGCCCGATCCGGCCGGCCCGCCGCAAAATGCTCCGCCGCCTCCAGCACAATCCGATGAACAGCCGCCTCGCCCACGATACCACCGCCCCCGACATTAGAGATGCCGGTTAAACGCGCGAGGCGGCCAATTCCGTCAGTCGATATGCGCGTCGAGGATGGCTTTGATGCGCTGGGCATCCTCCGGCGTCGCCGGATTGTAGACGACCATGCCGAGATCGGGCCGGCCGTCGACTGCGAAGGCCGAATATTCGAACGAGATCGGGCCGAGCACGGGGTGGCGACCACGGTTTCGCCAAAGGAGAAAGGGCTGATCGAGGATCCCGATCAGCCCTCTTACTTCGAGACCTGACGGCGCACCGCGCCGTTCGGTCGGGTCAGTCCGTCGTGACAGCGGTTTCCATGTCGGTCGGATCGATCTGCTGGCTCAGCCGCGCGGTGAGCTTGTCGCGATCGAGCTCGCCCTCCCACCAGGCGACGATCACGCAGGCCACGCCGTTGCCGCAGAGATTGGTCAGCGCGCGGCACTCGCTCATGAACTTGTCGATGCCGAGCACGATCGCCATGCCCGGCACGAGGCGCGGATCGACCACCGCGAGCGTTGCCGCCAGCGTGATGAAGCCCGCACCGGTGATGCCGGAGGCGCCCTTCGAGGTCAGCATCGCCACGACCAGGATCGTGAGCTGCTGGCCGAAGGTGAGATCGAAGCCCAGCGCCTGGGCGATGAAGAGCGTCGCCAGCGTCATGTAGATGTTGGTGCCGTCGAGGTTGAACGAATAGCCCGTGGGCACCACGAGGCCGACCACCGACTTCGAGCAGCCGAGCCGTTCCAGCTTCTCCATCAAGGACGGCAGTGCACTTTCCGACGAGGAGGTGCCGAGCACGATCAGCAGCTCGTCCTTGATGTAAGCCAGGAACTTGAAGATCGAGAAGCCGGCCAGCCGCGCGATGATGCCGAGCACGACGAACACGAACAGCGCCGCGGTGAGATAGAACGTGGCAATCAGGCCCATCAGATTGAGGATCGCGCCGGTGCCGAACTTGCCGATGGTGTAGGCCATCGCGCCGAACGCACCGATCGGCGCCGCGCGCATCACGATCGAGATCACGCCGAACACCGCATGCGCGGCATCGTCGATGAAGCTGCGGATGGTATGGCCGCGCTCGCCGAGCCCCATGATGGCGAAGCCGAACAGCACCGAGAACAGCAGCACTTGCAGGATCTCGCCCTGCGCAAAGGCGCCAACCACGGTGTCGGGAATGATGTGCAGGATGAAGTCGACCGACTTCTGGCCCGCGGCCTGCTTGGCGTAATTGGCGACGGCTGCCTCGTTTGCCGCTGCATTGCCGAAGCCGGTGCCCGGCTTCACGAGGTTGCCGATGATGAGGCCGATGACGAGCGCGAAGGTGGAGACCACTTCGAAATAGACCAGCGCCTTGACGCCGATGCGTCCGACCTTCTTGGCGTCCTGGATGTGGGCGATACCGGAGACGACGGTGCAGAAGATGATCGGCGCGATCACCATCTTGATCAGCTTGATGAAGCCGTCGCCCATCGCCTTGATCCAGTCGTTGGTGGCGACGGACGGCCACAACCAGCCGACGATCGCGCCAAGCACGATGGCGATGAGCACCTGGACGTAGAGAATTTTATACCACGGCTTGGCCGCGCTCGGTGCGGCCGGCGCACCAGCCATCGTTGTCGTTGTCATTGTTTCACTCCCCCTCAAAAACTCAGAGCCAGCCAAGATCAACTTGGCCGGCCCTGTCAATTGGAACATTCCGTACGACGAAATCTAGCCGCGGCGGTCGACGATCCGGCGCGCCGCCGGCATCAGCGCGGCGCCGAGGGCGTTCTTGATGACGGAGGCCGCGAGGAACGGCGCGACGCCGACCATCCAGGCCTTGGTTGCGCCAAGGCCGATGCCATAGGCGAGCCAGCCGAAGCCGGCGATGAAAATGACGACATGGCCGACCGCCATAGCCGCAAACAGCACCACCACGTTGCGATCCCAGCCGCGCTCGGCCAGCCAGCCGGTGATGAAGGCAGCAGCCACGAAGCCATAGAGATAGCCCGCGGTCGGGCCGACCAGCGGCGCAATTCCACCAACCGGTCCGGCGAACACCGGCAGTCCCATCGCACCCTCGGCGAGGTAGGCAATCATGGTTGCGCTGCCAAGGCGCCAGCCATAGGCCGCACCGATCACCAGCACGACCAGCGTCTGCAACGTCATGGGCACATAAGGCAGCGGCAGGTTCACCTTGGCTGATAGCGCCATCAGTGCGGAACCGAGCGCGATCAGCACGACGGCACGCAAGTGCCCGACGGCTTCGCCCGGCCGGGTTGGCCACATCACTGCGGCAAGAGGAGAACGTGACGTGGCGGTGGACTGGACGGTTCGGTCAGACAAGATGCACTCCGGAGATGTCGCGAAAACTGGCGGCTATTTAAGCCAGTGGGCGATCCGGTCAACTGCCTCCTGCATCTCCGTGGCCGAGCGCGCATAAGAGAATCGGATGAACGAGCGGCCATGGATCGGATCGAAATCGACGCCCGGTGTCGCCGCAACCTGGGCCTGCTCCAGCATCTCCTTGGCGAAGTCGAAGCTGTCGGAGGTGAAGTCCGAGACGTCGGCATAGAGATAGAACGCGCCGTCCGCCGGCAGGAACTTGCTGAGGCCCGCCTTCGGCAGTCCCTCGATCAAGATGCGCCGGTTCTCCTGATAACCGTGCTTGATCTCCTCCATCTCGGCCGCACCGTCGAAGGCAGCCTCCGCCGCGATCTGCGACAGCGACGGCACCGAGATCGAGAGGTTCTGCTGCAGCCGCTCGATCGGCCGCACCAGGATCTCGGGCACGACCATCCAGCCGACGCGCCAGCCCGTCATGCAAAAATACTTCGAGAAGGAGTTGATCACGAGGGCGTGCGGAGACAGCTCTGCCGCCGTAACTGCCGGAAAGGCATAATCGAGCCCGTGATAGATTTCGTCGGAGATGAAGCGGATGCCGGCATCCTCGGAAGCCGCAATGAGGCCGGCGAGCGCCTCACGGGACATCATCGTTCCCGTCGGATTGGCGGGGCTTCCCACCAGCACGCCTTTCAGCGGCGCCTTGCGATGGGCAGCGAGCAGCGCCTCGCCCGTCAGCGCGTGGCGCGTCTCGTTGGTGGTCTCGATCAGCACCGGCTCGCAGCCGAGCGCTGTGAGGATGTGACGGTATGGCGGATAGCCCGGCACCGTGACGGCGACGCGATCGCCGGGCTCGAACATCGACAGGAACGCCAGGATGAACCCGCCCGAGGAGCCGGTGGTCACCACGATCCTGTCGGGGCTGACGGTGCAGCCATAGGCATCGCGATAATGCCGCGCGATGCGCTCGCGTAGACTGGGGATGCCGAGCGCCGAGGTGTAGTCGATCCGCCCCGCAGAAAGCGCGGCCTGCGCCGCCGCAATTGCGGTCTTCGGCGCGCCGGCCGCCGGCTGACCGACCTCCATATGGATGACATGACCGCCAGCCGCCTCGATTCGGGCCGCAGCCGCCATCACGTCCATCACCATGAACGGGGGAACATCACTGCGGCGGGACGGCTCGAGCCACTGCCCCACCCGGTTCCTCAATGTCGCATCGTGCATCGATTTCTGCTATTTCGCTGGCGGACCGGTCCGTTCGGTCCGGAAAACAGGGCGCTTGCGCCCCAGACTAGCCGCATTATACGGCTCATAAGGGCATATCGCGTATCCGGTCGGCCGCCAATCGCCAAAACCAAGCACGAAACTGCTTCCAACTCCGCTTTGCATGTCCGTTTGATCCAGACCGTTTGATGTTGCTCCAGATCGCATTGCGCAAGAAGGCCTCGGCGCTGACCGCCCTCGTCACGGCGGCTGCGATCGCGCTGCTGCCGGTCCCGGCAACGCAGGCCCAGGAGGGCCGCGGGCCGCCGGTGCTGCGCGATACCGAAACCGAGCAGCTGTTGCGCGAATATACGCGCCCGATCCTGAGGGTTGCCGGTCTGGAGAAGCAGAACATCCAGATGGTGATCATCAACGACGGCTCGTTCAACGCGTTCGTCGCCGATGGCCGCCGCATCTTCGTCAATTTCGGCGCGATCCTGCAGTCGGAGACGCCGAACCAGCTGATCGGCGTGCTCGCGCACGAAACCGGGCATCTGGCCGGCGGCCATCTGTCCAAGCTGCGCGAGCAGCTCGCCAGTGCCCAGACCCAGATGATCATCGCCATGCTGCTCGGCGCCGGCGCGCTCGCGGCGGGTGCCAGCCGCGGCGGCAGCGGCAATAACGGGCTCGCCAATGCCGGCGCGGCCGCAATCGCCGGACCGCAGGAGATGATCCGCCGCTCGCTATTGTCCTACCAGCGCCAGCAGGAAGAAAACGCCGACCGCGCCGGCGTGAAATTCCTGACCGCGACCCAACAGTCCCCGAAGGGCATGTACGAGACCTTCAAGCGCTTCACCAGCGAGAGCCTGTTCGCAGCGCGCGGCGCCGATCCCTATCTGCAGTCGCACCCGATGCCCGCCGAGCGCGTCGCAGCGCTCCAGGAATTCGCCAGCAGCAGCCCGTATTGGGACAAGAAGGACGATCCCGCGCTGCAGCTCCGCCACGACATGGTGCGCGCCAAGATCTCCGCCTTCCTGGAGCGGCCGGAGCTGGTGTATCGCCGCTATCCCCTGACCAATGACAGCATGCCGGCGCGCTATGCCCGCGCCATCAGCACCTATCTGCACGGCGATTTGCGCAGCGCGCTGACCCAGATCGACGCGTTGATCGCGGCACAGCCGAACAACCCGTATTTTTACGAGGTCCGTGGCCAGGCCCTGCTGGAGAGCGGCAAGCCGGCCGAGGCGATCGCTCCCCTGCGTAAGGCTGTCGCACTCTCAAACAATGCGGCCCTCATCGAGATGTTACTTGGGCAGGCCCTGGTTGGAACCGATAATAAGGCCTACACGGACGACGCCATTCGGATTCTCCGTGCCGCGGTGGCACGCGAGCCCGAGGCGCCGATCGGCTACACCCAGCTCGCGATGGCCTATGGCCGGAAGGGAGACTATGCCGAGGCGGATCTCGCCTCCGCCCAGGCCGCATATTTGCGCGGCGACAACAAGACCGCTCGCGAGCTCGCCACGCGCGCGAAAACCCGTTTCGCCGTCGGCACGCCCGGATGGGTCAAGGCCGACGACATCGTGGCGTCGAAACCGCCGCGCAACTAGACCTGTCCGCCACTTTGACGTCACGACACCAGCTTAAGTCCGCCGGGACGTTTTTTGAAACCTGCTCTGGATAAGAGGATTTGCCAATGCCTTCGCTGCGCCTGCTTGCTCCCGCGCTGTTTGCGCTCGCCATCTTCGGCGCGACGGGACCGGCTTCGGCCGAGAGCTTCTCCGATGCCCAGCGCACCGACATCGAGGCGATCATCAAGAACTACCTCGTCAGCCATCCCGAGGTGCTCGAGGAGGCCATGACCGAGCTCAGCAAGCGCCAGGCTGACGCGGAAGCGAAGAAGCACGAGGCCAGCATTGCGCAGAACTCGGATGCGATCTTCAATTCGCCGCGCCAGGTCGTGCTCGGCAACAAGGACGGCGACGTCACCTTCGTCGAGTTCTTCGACTACAATTGCGGCTACTGCAAGCGCGCGATGAGCGACATGCTCGACCTGATGAAGTCCGATTCGAAGCTGAAGGTCGTGCTGAAGGAGTTTCCGGTGCTGAGCCAGGGCTCGGTCGAGGCAGCCCAGGTTGCGGTCGCGGTGCGCATGCAGGATCCCTCCGGCAAGAAATATCTCGACTTCCACCAGAAGCTGCTCGGCGGTCGTGGCGCCGCCGACAAGGCGCGCGCGCTCCAGGCGGCCAAGGAAGCCGGCCTCGACGTCGCCAAGATCGAGAAGGACATCGCCAGCCCCGAAGTGCGCGCCACCATCGAGGAGAACTTCAAGCTCGCCGAAGCGATGGGCATGAACGGCACGCCGAGCTACGTGATCGGCAAGCAGATCGTGGTCGGCGCCGTCGGCCTCGACGGCCTCAAGGAAAAGATCGGCGTTGCCCGCTGCGGCAAAGCGACCTGCTGATCGCGCATCCTACAACTCACGCTCGCAACGAGGCCGGCTGAAAAGCCGGCCTTTTTCGTTGGCCGAAGCTCTGCACAAATCCTGGCGCAAATCCGGCGCGCGCGTTCATCGCGCGTTTAGGAAACAAATACCGCGGAACATCAGATGTTCCGGAACAACTCAAATCTCCTTTCGTTGGTGGCGCGGGCAATGACGCAAAGAAACACGTGAGGAGAATACGATGTCGAACCGCTTTATGATTTCGGTTGCCGCACTCGCACTCATCGCAGGCACCGGTCTGGCGAACGCACAAGGCACGACGAAGAACGAGAGTGGCGGCGCCGGCGCGCAGCCGATGCAGCACTCGCAGTCTTCGGGCGGCGCCGCCGAGCGCGGCAACTCGATGGGCAAGGAATCCACCCACGAGAAGGGCACCGTCGGCCAGGCTGGCGGCTCCAGCACCATGAAGTCCGGCACATCGGCCGAGGAGAAGTCCTCAGGCGCGGCCAAGGACGAGCACTCCGGCCGCGAGATGAACAAGAACGCGGCCGAGGAGAAATCCGGCGCCACCAAGAGCCAGCGCACTGACGAACATGCGCAGGGCCAGCAGGACAAGTCCAAGAGCATGAGCCAGGACACCAGCAAGTCCGGCGCCAAGGAGCAAAAGGACATGAAGGCTGAGGGCAGCAAGAGCGGCACCTCGACCAACAATGCCGAGAACCAGAAGGGCACCGAGACGCGCACCAACCAGAACGCACAGGGCCAGACCGGCACCAGCACCAACCAGAATGCGCAGGGTCAGAGCAGCACCAACACGACGGTCGGCCAGGCCGGCGCCGGCGCCAAGCTCTCGACCGAGCAGCGCACGCAGATCACCTCGGTGATCCGCGAGGAGCGCGTGCGTCCGGTGACCAACGTGAACTTCTCGATCTCGGTTGGTACCCGTATTCCGCGTGAGGGTATCGAGCTGCACGCCCTGCCGTCGCGGGTCGTGACGATCTATCCGGAGTGGCGGACCTACAAGTACGTCCTGGTCAAGGAAGAGATCGTGATCATCAATCCGGACACCTACGAGATCGTGGCGGTCCTGAACGTCTAAGGCCGGATGACGGCAACCTCAGGGGCGGGCAGCGATGCCCGCCCCTTTGCGTTCGGCCGGCAGCCATGCTTTTGACTGGTTAACAAGCAATTTCCGTAGCTTCCGCACAGGTTTTTGCACACCGGATGAGGTGCCTTAACCGGTCCGGGAGGCCCTTCAAGGCTTCCCCTCACGCGCTTTGTTACCTATAACCCCCGCCACGCCGAAACACCTTTCCGGGACAGGAATGGCCGAACCAGCAACCGACACGATCCTCGTTCTCAACGGGCCGAACCTCAACATGTTGGGGACGCGCGAGCCCGAGAAGTATGGCCATGCGACGCTGGCCGACGTCGAGGCGCTGTGCCGGGAGACGGCGGCGACCTTCGGCCTCAAGGCCGACTGCCGGCAGTCCAACCGCGAAGGCGAGCTGATCGACTTCATCCACGAGGCTCATGCCCGCAAGATGAAGGGCATCGTCATCAACGCCGGCGGCTATTCGCATACTTCGATCGCGCTGCACGACGCGTTGCTCGCGGTGCAGATCCCGACGGTCGAAGTGCACGTGACCAATATTCACGCCCGCGAGAGCTTCCGTCACCACTCCTACACCGCGCGCGCGGCCTTCGCCTCGCTCTGCGGTTTCGGCATCGAGGGTTACCGCCTCGCCATCCAGGGCCTTGCCGCCAAGGTCGGCATCAAGCCCAAAGCCTGACGCTCCCTCTCACACAGAACATTCGGATCAAAGAACATGGCGCGCCAGCCAGACGACAAAGCAGCCGCAAAGTTTTCCAGCGACGATTCCGCGCTCGTCCGCGAACTCGCTTTGCTGCTCGATGAGACCAGCCTCACCGAGATCGAGATCGAGCGCGCCGGTCTGCGCCTGCGCGTCGCCCGCAATATCAGCGTCGCCGCGACCATGCCGATGCCGGTCGCAGCCGCTGCGCCCGCGCTCGTCGCGGCGCCGGCCGCCCCCGCGGCCGCCGCGGACGTCTCCAAGCACCCGGGCGCGGTGACCTCGCCGATGGTCGGCACCGCCTATTGGGCGCCGGAGCCCGGCGCCAAGCCGTTCGTCGAGGTCGGCTCGAAGGTCTCGGTCGGGCAGACCCTGCTGATCATCGAAGCGATGAAGACCATGAACCAGATCCCCTCGCCGCGCGCCGGCACGGTGACGCAGATCCTGGTCGAAGACGGCCAGCCGGTCGAGTTCGGCGAGCCGCTGGTGATTATCGAGTAACGCGAATGGGGAATAGCGAGTAGCGAATGGAGTCGCCGTTCCCTATTCGCCATTCGCCACTCGCCATTCGCTAGGACAACATGTTCGACAAGATCCTCATAGCCAATCGCGGCGAGATCGCCCTTCGCATCCTGCGGGCCTGCAAGGAGCTCGGCATCGCGACCGTCGCCGTGCACTCCACCGCCGACGCCGACGCCATGCATGTGCGCCTGTCGGACGAGAGCGTCTGCATCGGGCCGCCGCCGTCGAAGGACAGCTACCTCAACATCCCCGCGCTGCTCGCGGCCTGCGAGATCACCGGCGCGGACGCCGTTCATCC
Source organism: Bradyrhizobium sp. T-1 (assembly GCF_053592855.1). NCBI lineage: Bacteria > Pseudomonadati > Pseudomonadota > Alphaproteobacteria > Hyphomicrobiales > Nitrobacteraceae > Bradyrhizobium > Bradyrhizobium sp. T-1. Next base: position 4,595,188 of record NZ_CM132115.1, read on the forward strand.
CGGCTACGGCTTCCTGTCGGAGAACGCGCGCTTCGCCGAGATCCTCGGCGAGCACAATCTGCAGTTCATCGGCCCCAAGGCCGAGCACATCCGCCTGATGGGCGACAAGATCGAGGCCAAGAAGACCGCCAAGCGGCTCGGTATCCCCGTGGTGCCCGGCTCCGATGGCGCGGTCGGGCCCAACGACGACGCGCTGGCGATCGCGAAGAAGATCGGCTTTCCCGTGCTGGTGAAGGCGGCTGCCGGCGGCGGTGGCCGCGGCATGAAGGTCGCGCAGAGCGAGGCGGATCTCCAACTGGCGCTGTCGACGGCGGCCAATGAGGCGAAATCCGCCTTCGGCGACGCCTCCGTCTACCTGGAAAAATACCTCCAGAAACCGCGCCACATCGAAATCCAGATCCTTGGCGACGGCCGCGGCGGCGCGATCCATCTCGGCGAGCGCGACTGCTCGCTGCAGCGCCGCCACCAGAAGGTCTGGGAAGAAGGCCCCTCGCCCGTGCTGGCCGCCGCTGCGCGCGCCAAGATCGGCGAGACCTGTGCGAAGGCGATGCGCGAGATGAAATATCTCGGCGTCGGCACCATCGAATTCCTCTTTGAGGACGGCGAGTTCTACTTCATCGAGATGAACACGCGCATCCAGGTGGAGCATCCCGTCACCGAGAGCATCACCGACATCGATCTGGTGCTGGAGCAGATCCGCATCGCCGCCGGCGGCGAATTGCCGGCCAAGCAGAGCGAGATCCAGATCATCGGCCACGCCATCGAGTGCCGCATCAATGCGGAGAACCCGCAGACCTTCCGCCCCTCACCCGGCCGGATCTCGCAATACCACCCGCCGGGCGGGCTTGGCGTGCGCATCGATTCGGCGGTCTACCAGGGCTACCAGATCCCGCCCTATTACGATTCCCTGGTTGGCAAGCTGATCGTCCACGGCAAGACCCGTGCCGAATGCCTGATGCGGCTGCGCCGGGCGCTGGACGAGATGGTGGTCGAAGGCATCGAAACCACCCTGCCGCTGTTCCGCGACCTGGTGCGTCAGGACGACATCATCAACGGCGACTACCACATCCACTGGCTGGAACAATATCTGGCCGGCAAGGCGGAACCCGCCGCGAAATAATCGGCTCGCCTCATGGAACCCTTTGGCCCCAATCACGTTCTGGACGTTGGGGCCAGTTCCAAGGGGGCGTTTTGAATTCCACTCAGCCTGACAACGCGAGACCGTCGTGACGAGCGAGTCGCAGCGACGGCGCCTATTTTGGCAGATCCTGCTGTTTGCAGCGGGTTTGGTCGTGCTGACCGCGATCAGCGCCGGCTCCGTCTACCTCGTCAACAAGGCGCGGGACGACAGCAAATGGGTCGTCCACACCATCGAGGCGGAAAACCAGATCAACGCCTTGCTGCTCGAAGTCCGGCGCGCTGAGAGCAGCGCCCGCGGCTTTCTCCTGACGCAGAAACCGGATTTTCAGTCGGATCACGAGAAGGCCGTCGCGGCAATCGTTCCGGCGCTCGACAAGCTCACGCGCCAGATCGGCGACAACCCGGCGCAACGCGACAGCATCGAGAAGCTCAGCGCGGCGATCGAGACTCGGCTCGACCAGTTCTCGCGCGAGATGAACTTCGTCAAGCAGGGGCAACCGGACATGGCCACCGCGCTCGTCCGCGAGGCCTCCGGCGGCGACATCACGACGACGATCGGCAATCTGGCCAACGCGATGATCCGGGAGGAGGAACGACTGTTCCGGGTTCGCAGCGCCAATTCCGACCAGAGCCAGACGCTGGCCGCCTCCCTCACCGGCATCGGCTCGGGCCTCGTGGTGGTGCTGGCCCTGATCTCGATCTGGCTCATGCAGCGCTCGGCACGCCTTCGTGACGAGGCCGAGGCGCGGCTGCGCGACGCCAACGTCAACCTCGAGACCATCGTCGATGAGCGCACCGCCGATCTGCGCGAGGCCAACGACGAGATCCAGCGCTTTGCTTACATTGTGAGCCACGATTTGCGCTCGCCACTCGTCAACATCATGGGCTTCACCAGCGAACTCGAGGAGCTCGGCGGCGACATCTTCCGCCGCGTCAGTAGTCTCACCCATATCCCGGCCGACGGGCCGCCTCTGGTCCCCGGCAGCACCGGCGAATTCGCGCTCGACGGCCCCGACCAGCAGCTCTCGGCGGATTTTTCCGAGGCGCTCGGCTTCATCAAGTCGTCGATCGCCAAGATGGACCGTCTGATCTCGGCGATCCTCAACCTCACCCGCGAGGGTCGACGCGAGTTCCAGCCGGAGAAGATCAACACCCGTGATTTCGTCGAGACCATCGTGTCGACGCTGGCGCATCAGGCCGTCGAGGCCCAGGCCGAAATCCATATCGAGGCGCTGCCGAATATCGTCAGCGACCGCCTTGCGCTGGAGCAGATCTTCTCCAATCTGATCGATAACGCGATCAAATATCTCAAGAGCGGGATACCCGGCGAAATCAGAATTCGCGGGCGCACCAAGCTCGGCTACGCTATCTTCGAAATCAGCGACAACGGCCGCGGCATCGACGCGAAGGATCATCAGCGGATTTTCGACCTGTTCCGCCGCGCGGGAACCCAGGACAAGCCCGGTCAGGGCATCGGTCTTGCCCACGTGCGTGCACTTGTGCGCCGCCTCGGCGGCACAATGTCGGTATCGTCGGAACTGAACGCGGGCAGCACCTTCACGATCACGCTGCCCATCGCCTGGAACGCCACCAAACGGAACGCCGATAAATGACCCAGCCTGTCAACATCATCATGATCGAGGACGACGAAGGGCACGCCCGGCTGATCGAGCGCAATATCCGCCGATCCGGCGTGAACAACGAAATCATCTCCTTCGCCAACGGCACCGAGGCGATGAAGCATCTGTTTGGCGCCGACGGCAGCGGGATCGCCCAGAAGGGCAACGCGCTCCTGATCCTGCTCGACCTCAACTTGCCCGACATGAGCGGGATCGATATCCTGAAGCAGATCAAGGAGAACAAATATCTCAAGGCCTCGCCGGTGGTGGTGCTGACCACGACCGACGACAGCCAGGAGATCAAGCGCTGCTACGAGCTCGGCTGCAACGTCTACATCACCAAGCCCGTCAACTACGAGAATTTCGCCAATGCCATCCGGCAGCTCGGCCTGTTCTTCTCGGTCATCCAGGTCCCCCCCGCCGCACCATGAACCAGCGCACGCCAACACTGCTGTATATCGACGATGACGATGCGCTGGCGCGCCTGGTCGATCGCGGCCTGACGCGGCGCGGCTACAAGGTCGTCCATGCCGCAAGCGGCGAGGAAGGCCTCGAGCGCATCCGTAGTGCAATCGGCCAGGGTGGCAGCGATGGCGGCATCGATGTCGTGGCGCTCGACCAGTACATGCCGGGCCTCGACGGGCTCGAGACCCTCGAGCAGATCATGGCGATCCCGGACGCCCCGCCGGTGGTCTTCGTCACGGCCTCGCAGGATTCCAGCATCGCCGTCACCGCGCTGAAGGCCGGCGCGGCCGACTATCTGGTCAAGGACGTCAAGGGCGACTTCATCCCGCTGCTGCACGTCGCGGCCGAAGGCGCGCTGCGCCAGGCCGAATTGCAGCGGGCGCGCGAGGAAGCCGAGGCCGAGATCCATGCCTCGCGCGACCGCTACGCGGCGCTCGCCGCCGAGCGCGAGATGCTGCTGCGCGAGGTCAATCACCGCGTCGGCAATTCGCTCCAGATCATCGCGTCGCTCCTGCATCTGCAGGCGAACTCTGCAGCTCAAGACGAGGTCAAGGCCGCGTTGACCAACGCGATGGGCCGCGTCGCAGCCGTCGCCCAGGTGCACCGCCGTCTCTACACCTCGCAGGACCTGAAGAGCGTGGTGCTCAACCAGTATCTGGACTCCCTGCTCGAGGATCTCCGCCGCTCCGCCGAAGGCAACCGGATGTCGCGCCTGACGGTGAAGGCCGAGCCGATCGAGATCGACCCGGACCGTGCCGTCGCCGTCGGCATCATCGTCAACGAGCTGGTGATGAACGCGGTGAAATACGCCTATCCGGACGGAGCCGGCCCCATTCATGTCGAGCTGATCTCGAAAGGAGACGATCTGCTGCTGTCGATCACCGACAACGGCGTCGGCGACAACGTCAAGGCCGATCCGCGCTCCACCGGCATGGGTCAGCGCATCGTCGCGGCCATGGCCTCCAAGCTCGAAGCCACCGTCGAGCGCGATCCCACGCATTCCGGAACCCGCATCATCCTGCAGTTCCCCCGAACCCCCGCCGTTCCCGGCAAGGCGAGCAGCGCTGCAGCGGGTTGATCTCCGCAACCGGAATTCGCCCCCATCGCACGCGCAGCGCGATCCTGCTATGATCGGATGCCATGACTTCGCGCGACTCCGCTTCGTCTGAAATTACCCCGGCCGTGCTGCTGCGCGCCTATGCCTGCGGCATCTTTCCAATGGCCGAGAGCGCCGACGACCCGACCCTGTTCTGGGTCGAGCCGGAAATGCGCGGCGTGATCCCGCTCGATGGCTTTCGCGTCGCCTCGCGCCTCGCACGCACGGTGCGTTCGGATGCGTTTCGCGTCACCGTCAACACCGCGTTCAAGGCGACCATCGCCGGCTGCGCCGCGCCGCAGCTGGGGCGCGAGGACACCTGGATCAACAAGCGCATTCGCGACCTCTATGGCGGGCTCCACGAGCTCGGCCATTGCCACAGCGTCGAGGCCTGGCAGGACGACGAGCTCGTCGGCGGCCTCTATGGCGTGAGCCTTGGCCGCGCCTTCTTCGGTGAGAGCATGTTCCACACCGCGCGCGACGCCTCCAAGGTGGCGCTGGTGCATCTGGTCGCGCGTCTGATCCATGGCGGCTTCGAGCTGCTCGACACGCAATACGTCACCGAACATCTCAAGAGCTTCGGTGCGGCCGAGATCTCGCGGCGGCGCTACACCGCGCTGCTCGACAAGGCACTCGCCGGCGAGCCCGGCGATTTCCTGCGGATGTCAAATGGTGAGGCGATCCCCGGCGCGCGCGCGCTCGAGATCATCGCCTCACGGCAATAGATCAGGCTTACCGGCTGCCAAGAGCCGCGCCCCCCCAGTGAGACCAGAACCCCTCACCCGGACCGCATCTCCGATGCGCTCCGACCTCTCCCTAAGGGAGAGGTGTTCGGAGTTCGCGGATTGCACCGATTCAACCAAAACACATTCCGCTTTAGCGGCCAAACCCCGGGATACCGAACAGACCCGGCCGCTGCTCCGGCGGCGGAGGTGGTGGCGGAGCCGCCTGCGGCTGCTGCGGTGGCGGCAAGGGCTGCGGCGGACGCTGCTGCACGGCCTGCTTGGGCGCGGCCTTCTTCTGTGCGGCAGGCGGCGGTGGTGGCGCGGGCTTCGTCGCGGGATCCGGTGCCGCCGTTGCAATGGTCTGCTGCGGCTCTTTGCAGTCGGTGAGCCAGATGTCGTAGATCGGGTGCTCGACGCCGTGCAGGCCGGGACTCGCGGCGTACATCCAGCCGGAGAAGATCCGCTTCACCTCGCCTTGCAAGGTGATCTCGTCGACCTCGACGAAAGCGTCGGTATTGGCCGCTTCGGTCGCGGGCCGCGTGTAGCAGGCATCGGTCTTCACGCGCAGCGCGCCGAACTGCACGGTCTCGCCGATATCCTCGTCGAAATTGATGATGCGCCCGGTGATCTTGTCGAGGCCGGAGAACGTCGCCTTCTTGTTCACGATCTTCTGCGCCGGCGGCTCGGTCACGACCTCGTCGCCCGGCTGAAGGCTCGCCGGGGCCTGCGGCACGGCGCCCTGCTGCGGGGCGCCTTTCTGCTGCGGCTGGCGGCCAGGAGCGGCGCCTGGCTGAGCCGGCGCGCCTGGCGGCGCAACCGCGACGGCGGGCGGCTGGTTCGGCGGCGCGACGGGGCTGCCCGGCGGCGGCGCCAGCGGCTGACTCTCGACCGGCCCGGGCATCACATTGCCCTGACGGCCCGGCGGCGGCATCGGGCGCGATGGCAGCACGCGACCCTGCGGCGGCAGCTCCGGCACCTCTTCGTCGTCGTCGGGCGTCGGCGCCGGTTGCGGCTGCCCGCCACGGGGAATGGTCCCCGGCGGCCGCAGCGGCGGCGGATCGGAGAAAATCGTGCCGATCTGCGCCTGCGCTGGCGTCGCCACCGTCAAAGCGGTGGCGGCCAAAAGCGCCGCAAGACCTGTCAGGGTAATGGTTCGAAACATATCTCGCGCGGCTTCAACAGCGAATCGGGCTTGTTGGACATTCTACAGGGGATACCGCCGCTCGCAGGCCCTCCGGTTAACACGGCGAATACGGCGGGGAAAGGGCGGCATTCCCGCCCTGCCCGCCGCCCGCTGGCCAGACAGGGCCACGGGTGGGATAGTCCGGGGGGTCTTCAGTGCGAATGTTCCTCCCCAAAGGCGTTTCAGGACACTGGCCGCCCCGCCCAGGACCGGGCTGAACAACGCCCTCATACGCATGTCCTCCGTTCTCCAAACCATCTTCGCCCTTCCCCTCCGCGGCCTGACCTGGCTCGGCGGCCAGGGGACGCGCGCGGTGGCATCCGTCGTGTTCATTGCTGCTGCCGTGCCGCCGCTCGGCGCGCTGCTGCGCCCCTACGTCACCGAGGCGATCCTCGTCCTGCTTTGCATCTCGTTCATGCGGGTGGATCTCGCGGCGCTGTACGGCCATCTGCGCCGGCCGGCGCTGGTGGCGGCGGCCACGGCCTGGACCACGATCGGCGTGCCGCTGATCGTCGGGCTGATCGCACACGCGACCGGGCTCAGCGATCGCGCCCCCGGCCTGACGCTCGCGCTGATGCTCCAGAGCATGGCCTCGCCGATGATGGCCTCTCCGGCCCTCGCAGCCTTGATGGGCCTCGACGCCACGCTGGTGCTGGTCACGCTCGTGACCGCAACCGCGATCGTGCCCTTCACCGCATCGCTGTTCGCGAGCCTGTTTCTCGGCGGCATGCTCAGCATCTCACCGCTCACGCTCGGCCTGAAGCTGCTCGGCATCCTCGCGGCATCGCTGCTGGCCGCCACCATCATCCGCCGGGTTTTCGGCGCTGACGCGATCCAGCGCCACAAGCAGCCGATCGACGGCTTCAACATCATCATCCTCTTGGTCTTCGCGTCCGCGATCATGGGCGATGTCGTCAGCGATCTGGTGGCGCGGCCGATCTTCACCATCAGCCTCGCAGCCCTGTCCTTCGCGATCTATTTCACGCTGCTCGGCGTCACAACCTTGCTGTTCCGCCGCATCGGCTATGAGCGCGCATTGGCGCTCGGGCTGATGGTGTCACAGCGCAATCTCGGCCTGATGCTGGCTGCGACCGCAGGCGCCCTGCCGGCCACGACCTGGCTCTATTTCGCGATGACGCAGTTTCCGATCCACCTGTCGCCGTACCTGTTGACGCCGATCGCGCGGCGGCTGACGGCGCAGGCGGAGACATCAGCGGCAGCCGCGAACAGCAGTAGCTAGGGCGAGCCCGCATGAATGGAATGTCTGATTTCGAAGGTGGAACCGAATGCTAAAGTGGAGATTGCTTTTTAGTCTAGCAGCCCTGCGCGACAGTTGACTTGAAAGTCCACTGTCCCCCGGCCATCGATATTCGATAGTGGCCACGCTTCCATCCAGCCTCCTGAGCGGAGACATAGCAGATCGCAAATTCGTCATTCGGAAGTCGAACCGATTTGAGTGTCTCCGGCGTTAATCGCCTATCACCCATGGCCTCGCCGACCGCGGCAAAAATGTCCCGCAACTGGTAGGCCAATATTCGGGATCACTCTCATCCATGGCGATGAGTCCCCTACCCCGCCCGCGCCGCGCGCCGCAGGGCCTGCGGGGGCTGGCCGAAGGCGCGGATGAAGGCGCGGCGCATGCGTTCGGGATCACCGAATCCGGTCGTCTCCGCAACGCGCTCGATGGCCTCGCGCGAGGACTGCACGCGCTCGCGGGCGACCTCGATCCGCAACCGCTCGATCGCCTTCGATGGCGTCGTGCCGGTCTCCGCGGCAAAGGCGCGCGCAAAGTGCCGCGCGCTCATGCCGGCGCGATCGGCGAGATTTTCTACCGTCAGCGGCGCGTCGAGATTTTCGCGCGCCCATGACAACAGCGCACCGAAACGGCCGTTCGGCGTCTTCAACTCCAGCAGCGATGAGAACTGCGACTGGCCGCCGCTGCGGCGATGATAGAGCACGAGCTGGCGCGCCGTCTGCTGCGCGATGTCCTCGCCATGATCTTCCGTGACCATCGCGAGCGCGAGGTCGATGCCGGCGCTGATGCCCGCCGACGTCCAGACATTGCCGTCACGGGTGAAGATCTGGTCGGGCTCGAACTTCACCTTCGGAAAGCGCGCGACGAATTCCCGCGTCCGGCCCCAATGCGTGGTGGCGCGGCGGCCGTCGAGCAGGCCGGCCTCCGCAAGCACATAGGCGCCCGAGCAGACGCTGGCGATCCGCACGCCGCGCTTCGCCAGCCGCTGCACGAAGGCGAGCGTCGTTGGACAGCGCGACGCCTCGGCCACGCCAGAGCCGCCTGCCACGACCAACGTCGTGATCGCATTCGTCGCCTTGAAATCACGCGCCATCATCTCGACGCCCGACGAGCTGCGCACGAGCCCGGCCTGCGCCGCCAGCACCCGCAGCGCCAGCGGCTTGCCGCCGGCGCGTGCCGCGATCTCGAACACCGAGATCGGGCCCGCCGCATCGAGCAGTTGGAAATCCGGGAAGATCAGGATGCCGATCATGCCTATGTCCGAAAGTGAGGGAAATACGCCATTTTGGACAGGAGGGCATCATGCCAATTTGCGCCCGTCAAGCTTTTCATCGGAGGTTCTCATGTCGGCACCGCTCCAGATCGGACTTCTGGTGTTTCCGCGCGTCACCCAGCTCGACTTCACCGGTCCGTTGCAGGTGTTTGCCAACGTCCCCGGCGCGAAACTGCATCTGATCTGGAAGCGCATCGAGCCGGTGCCGAGCGATTCCGTTCTCACGCTGACGCCGACCACGACGTTTGCCGACTGCCCGCAGCTCGACGTGATCTGCGTGCCCGGGGGCGGCGGCACCGACGACCTGCTCAACGACGAGGAGGTGCTCGATTTCCTGCGCCGGCAGGCCGAGGGCGCCAAATACGTGACATCGGTTTGCACGGGATCGCTGGCGCTGGGCGCCGCGGGCCTGCTGAAGGGCTATCGCGCTGCGACCCATTGGAGTGCGATGGAGATGCTCAGTCAGTTCGGGGCAACGCCAACGAAGACGCGCGTCTGCATCGACCGCAACCGCGTCACCGGCGGCGGCGTCACCGCAGGGATCGATTTCGCGCTGACGCTGGTTTCGATCCTGCGCGACCGCACGACGGCGGAAGCGATCCAGCTGCAGCTCGAATACAATCCGGCGCCGCCGTTCAATTCGGGCTCGCCCGACACAGCGTCCGCGGACGTGCTCGCCTTGCTCAGGGAGCGTGGCGCGCCGAGACAGGCCCGTCGCCTCGAAGCGGTGGCGCGTGCGTCGGCGCGGCTGATGTGACCCGCCCCAACAGAAAAAGGCCGCTCGGTTTCCCAAGCGGCCTTTCCTGTCTCACGGCGGCGCACATTCTCATCGGGCGATGTCGGAGCTTCCAGACCGGGGGCCTATCTCCCGATCGAGTCCTTCCTCGGCGGCCGCTGCATCTCGGGACAGTCGCGAACTGTTGCCCGAACCGAACGCGATGGTTTCCCATCTCCGTAAGATGGGTTCATTGAGCCGCATCGCCCGTGCAGGCGCAACAGGCGCGCTGAAAGCGTCCCCGCTGTTCCCGTTGTCCACAGCGACGTCATGCGGATGCGCGTGCATCCAATCCAGAGAGGGAAAGGACTCTTAGGCCTGCCCTTGGGCTCGATTTTGGGCCTAGCCAGGCGTCCAGGGCTGGTAGTCGCCGGTCGCCTTCGGCCGCTTGCCGCTGGCGAGCGTCGAGCCGGACGGACGGTAGGCCTTCGCCGTGCCGGTGAGATTCGGCTGGTGCGGCTTTTCCCACTCGCGCGGCTGGTAGTTGAGTTCGGTCGGCGGCGTGTCGACGACGTGATGGATCCAGCCATGCCACTCCGGCGGGATGCGGCTGGCTTCCGCATAGCCGTTGTAGATCACCCAGCGCCGCTCGAAGCCGAGCGTCGGGTCGATCTTGCCGCCGGCCGTGCGGTAATAGCTGTTGCCCTGCCCGTCCTGTCCGACCAGTTCCCCGTACCTGGAGGTCCAGAGTTGGGTGCCAAAGGTCTGGCCATTCCACCAGGTGAAGAGCTTCAGGAAGAATTGTTTCATGCGGCAAGGGCCCTGCTTCGTGCGGTCCTGATGCCATCCGGACGGCCAAATGTCCAGTTCGGCCAGCGCGGCCATGCCCAGCCCAGACGCGGAGACAGAATGAGCTCAGGCCGCCGCAAATCGGACGCGATCCATTCATGCCCGGTACAGCGTGGCTGAGGAAAGCTGTCCCTCATGCGCAAACCGGCGTGATCCCGGGAACTGCAGCCCTTTCGAGGGATTTGCTTCCGGGAAAGGAGTTTGAACATGAACAACCTCAGAGTTTTGAGTGCGGCCGCAGCGCTGGCACTGGTTCTTCCGATGGCGACCCCGAGCTTTGCCCAAGGCCCTGGCGGGCACGGCGGCGGTGGCGGTGGAGCCCACTTCGCAGGCGGCGGTGGCGGCGCTCACATCGGTGGTGGCGGTGGCGGCCACGTGGGCGGCGGCGGTTTTGCTGCCGGCGCGATGGCGCGCCCGAGCGCTGGACCGGCCTTTAGCGGCGGCGGTGGCAATTTCGCGGCCGGCCCGGCCGTGCGCCCGGGCAGCGGTGCGACATTCAGCGGCGGCACCCGCACCTTCGCCGCAACCGGCGGCACCTGGAATGGCGGCGGCGGCAACTGGCACGGTGGCTGGCACCACCGTCACGGCGGCTTCTGGCCCGGCTTCGCGGCGGGCGCGGCGATCGGCGGCCTCGGCTCTTATGCCTATTACGGCGGCCCGTATTACGGCGATTCCTACTACGACGATGGCTATTATGACGACGGTGCGACCGTCGCCGCGGTGCCCGACATTGGCGGCGATTCGTCGGCCTATTGCGCTCAGCGCTACCGGTCCTACGACCCGGCGTCCGGCACGTATCTCGGCTATGACGGGCTGCGCCATCCCTGCCCGTAACGCGGCCTGAGGTCCATCAGACGAGGGCGGCGCCGGCTTCGGCACCGCCCTTTTCGTTTGGCCGCCTTGTGTTGTCGGTGTTGCAGGTGCCGATGAGCAAACTGCGCGAACGAACGCACGGACCCTGCGATCGCCTTCGCTCGTGTCTTGCAAGTGTTGTCTTTCAGGTCTTGCGTATCTTTCCGCGAACAGCTTTCGCAGGTCGCGCGGATTTACCTCAACCTGTAATTGAAAACCGGGGGAAATTCTCTTGCCCGCGTCCCGCAGCGACAACCGATGCTCAGAAGTCGCAGGGCCGCTATGCATCGCGCCGTGCATATCCGTCGTGCCCCAATCCAAAATTGACCCGGCGCACGATTCGCCTATATCAGCAGGTATCGTGGGGACTTCGATCTACTGGGAAAGGTCATGCCGCGTATTCTCGTGGTAGACGACGATCCGATGGTCGGCGCGACCATCGAAGTCCTCCTTCTGCGTCAGGGCTTCGACGTCACGTTGACTGATGGCGGCGAAACGGGGCTTGCTGCGCTGGAAGCGCAGACGTTTGATGTGATGCTGGTCGATATCTTCATGCCGCACATGCGCGGTTTCGAATCCATCCGCATCTTTCACGAGCGTGCACCGGCGATTCCACTGATCGCCATGTCGGGCTACGCCTTCGCCTCGTCCGCCTCGCCCTCTCCGGACTTCCTCCGCATGGCGCTGGAACTCGGTGCGACGCGCTGCCTGCGCAAGCCGTTCACGCCCGAGACGCTGCTGGCGACGATCCGGGAATGCCTCGGCGGGAGCGCGACGCCGAAGGACCAGAAAGAGGCACCTTGATTCCAACGCAGCGCGTCATTCTCGGTGCTGGACTTGCAATCCTCCTGATCATCACCGCCGCCTCGATCGGCCTCGACGTCAAGTCGCGGTCGGATACGACGTGGGTCAATCATACGGTCGAGGTGCTGAGGAAGATCTCGGATCTGCGCGTTCTGATGCGCCGGGCCGAGAGCGCGGCACGCGGCTTCGAACTCTATCGGAGCCCGACCTTCGGCGACGACTTCCGGGCGGCGCGCGGCGAGCTTGCGCCCGCGCTGGCAGACCTCAAACGGGCCGTCCGCGACAATCCCGACCAGGTCGCGCTTCTGGAGGGCACCGAACCGCTGGCGCTGCGCCGGATCGAGATCGCCGCCGAGGCGATGCGGCTGCGCACCGACAACGATCCGGCCGGCATCACCGCGCTCCAGGGCAAGGCCGAAGGGCGCGGCCTCATGGATACGGTGATGGTCAATCTCGACCGCCTGGCCGCGGAGGAGCAGCGGCTGCTGACCGCGCGCACGTCGGACTCCCGCCGGACCGGCATCGTGCTGCTCGGGATCGACGTGATCGGCGCCCTGGTGATCCTGCTGCTCGTCCTGATGTTGATGCGCGAAAGCCAGCGCGCCCAGGTCGCGCTCAAGAGTTCGCTGCACGAGACCCAGGCCGCCAACGAAGCCCTCGAAGCCGCCGTTGCCGACCGCACCGAACATCTCGTCGCCGCCCATGACGAGCTGCGCCTGTCGGTCAACGTGCTCCAGAGCACGTTCCGCAGCATGGCGGAAGCGGTGCTGGTGATCGACAGCGAGGGCAATGTCCTGCTGTCCAACCCGGCCGCCGAGCGCGTGCTGTTGCACCGCGCCGGCATGAACCTGCGCAATCTGCGGGCACTGTCCGACGTCTTCCACGGCGACGGCGTTACGCCGCTCAAATCCGACGAGCTGCCGTCCGTGCGCGTGCTGGGCGGCGACGAGTTCGAAGAACTGGAGATGATCGTCCGCCCGCACAGCGGCAACAACGTGCGCCATCTGATGGTCAGCGGCCGGCCAATGCGCGACGGGCAAGGCAATATCTCCGGCGCCGTGCTGGTGTATCACGACGCGACCTCGTCGCGCGAAACCGAGCGGCAGTTGCAGCAGTCGCAGAAGCTCGACGCCATCGGCAAGCTGACCGGCGGCGTCGCCCACGACTTCAACAACATGCTGACCGTGATATCGGGCAATACCGAGACGTTGGTGGCGAGCCTGAAGGAGCAGCCCGAACTGCAGCGCACGGCGCGCCTGATCGACGATGCCGCCGAGCGCTGCGCCGAGCTGATCCAGCATCTGCTGGCATTCGCGCGCAAGCAGCCGCTGCAGCCGCACGACGTCGAGATCAACGCCGCCATCACCGACATCGCAAAGCTGCTGCGCCCCACCCTCGGCGAGCAGATCCAGATCGAGACGGTTCTGGAACAGGGACCGATGACCTCGCATATCGATCCGTCCCGACTGACCAATGCCGTCCTCAACATGGCGATCAACGCCCGCGACGCCATGCCGAACGGCGGCAAGCTCCTGCTCGAGACCCACCGGGTCGTGCTCGACGAAGCCTATGCACAAGCCAACGCCGAAGTACGGCCCGGCCCTTACGTGATGCTCGCTGTCAGCGACACCGGTGCCGGCATGGCACAGAGCGTCCAGGAAAAGGCGTTCGAGCCGTTCTTCACCACCAAGGAGGTCGGTAAAGGCTCAGGTCTCGGCCTCTCCATGGTCTACGGCTTCGTCAAGCAGTCCGGCGGCCACATCAAGATCTACAGCGAGGAAGGCCACGGCACCACGATCAAGCTCTATTTGCCGCCGGGTCAGGGCGCGGCGGAAGCGGCCGCCGCGATCGCACCGCAGGCCGAAGGCGGCGCCGAAACCATCTTTGTCGTCGAGGACGACAATCTGGTACGCAACTTCGTCACGGCGCAGCTGCAGAGCCTCGGCTACAAGACGGTCGCGGCCGGCGACAGCAAGGCCGCGCTGCAATTGATCGAGGCCGGCCAGGCCTTCGACCTGCTGTTCACCGATATCGTCATCCCCGGCGGCATGAGCGGCCGCGAGCTCGCCGAAGAGATCGCCAAGCGCCGGCCCGGCCTCAAGGTGCTCTACACCTCCGGCTACACCGACAACGCCATCGTCCACCACGGCAAGCTCGACGACGGCGTCCTGCTGCTGACCAAGCCGTACCGCCGCAACCAGCTCGCGGAGATGATCCGCAAGGCGCTGAACGGCGGTGGGACGGCGGCAGGTTAGCGCGTCGCCAGCACCACCGCCGCAAGCGTGAAGATCAGCGACGCGATCTGGCCCGGCCCCAGCGGCTCGTGCAGGGCGACCGCGGAGGCCACAACGCCGATCACGGGCACGGCCATGGTGCCGATCGCGGCGACCGAGGCTGGTAAGCGGGCAAGCGCCGCAAACCAGCTGACATAGGCGATGCAGAACTGCACCACGGTCGAATAGATCAGCAGCCACCAGCCGACCGGCGTCACCTTGTCCAGATGCGAGGTCTCGATCAGCAGGCCGACGACCGAGATCGGCAGGCAGCCGATCCCGATCTGCCACGCCGCGGCGGCGACCGGCGGCAGGTGGATCGGGTACTTCTTGGAGAACACGGTGCCGACGGCAAAGCCGATCGCGCCGCACAGCGCCATGATGATGCCGGGCAGCTTCTCCGCGCTCGCGGCAATGCCGTTGCCGCCCATGATCGAGGCGAGGCCCGCAAAGGCCATCAGCAGCGCGATGGTACGCAGGAGCGTCGGCCGCTCGCCGAGCACGGGCCAGGCGATCAGCGAGGCCCAGACCGGCATGGTGTAGGCGATCAGCGCCGCCTCGCTGGCCGGCAGCCAGAGCAGCGCCAGCCCCATCAGCACCATCCAACCGGTGACGTTGAGCATGGCGGCCGTCATCAGCCGCGGCCAGATCGCCGGGTCGACCCTCAGGCTGTCGCCGCGGACCAGCGCGAGCGCCGCCAGCAGCACGGCGCCGAGCACGCCGGTCACGCCGCGCAAGGTGAGCGGCGGCAGCTCGCCGAGCAGGAATTTCGTGACCGGCCAATTGAAGCCCCAGCCGATCGAGGTGATGGCGAGGAACATCAGGCCGGCCGGGGCGATGCGCGGTCGCTGCACCGGCCTGGTCGAATCAAGCATGTGGGGTATCCGGCAAAATCGCGCTCAGCTTGGCGCGGATTCGCGTACTCCACCACCACCTCGGCGGGCATGCCTGCCCTCACCTTCCGTACCATTACGTGAGTCTGGCTGACGCAATCCCATTGCCCAAAAATATACCTGCCCTGTGAACAGCGGGATGAAGGGTCCGGATCATCACGGGATGCAAATTTTTTCGGTTGGGAATCCCTGAGGACTCACTGATACTTGGCTCAACAACAGGCGCGGGCTTGCCCCCTGTTATCCCCCGCAATCCACCATATTTAGTATTTGATTCAGGAACCCGCACTAGTTCTTGACGGGCGCAACGGAGAGTCCTAGCTTTCGGTCCGTTCGGCGCGAGTGAGTTTGCGTCCCGCCGACACTCCCCCAAAGGGTCTCGCAAATCTCCACTCCGCCAAGCCAGCCAAAGGCCGCGGGAGGAGGGCTTGTCTGCCCGCGAGAAGCGGATTTTTCGGGCGCCAGAACGGGCCGGCAACAGGCTCGGATGGCATCGGTAGACGTTGTGACGGTGGGGCGTTTGAACGCATGTCGGGCTCATCCCTTGGGGCGGATGGGTCTGGACGTGCCGGCGGATGATCGGTGCGCGCATCGACCACTCACGTCGGGAAGAAACAGGGCCGGGTCCACCGGCTGAACTGCGTTGCCCAAGGGCCGATAGGCCTGGGTGGCAACGCGAAACGAAATGTCGACCGGCACGCCTGAACCGAGGTGGTCCGGTCAAAGAATAGGACGGGGCAAGACCATGCGGATTGAGCGGCGCCATACCACTTCGGGACAGTCACCTTACGCGGGAATCGAATTCCGCCTCACCACGTCGGAGATCAGAAATCCCGACGGCTCGGTCGTGTTCAAAATGGACGGCGTCGAGGTCCCGACCGAATGGTCGCAGGTCGCCTCCGACGTGCTCGCCCAGAAGTATTTCCGCAAGGCCGGCGTGGCCGCGCGCCTGAAGAAGGTCGAGGAAGAATCCGTCCCCTCCTTCCTGTGGCGCTCCGTGCCCGACACTGAAGCCCTTGCCGCGCTGCCTGAGAAGGAGCGCTATGTCAGCGAGCTCTCATCGAAGCAGGTATTCGATCGCCTCGCCGGCTGCTGGACCTATTGGGGCTGGAAGGGCGGCTACTTCACCTCGGACGAGGACGCCCAGGCGTTCTACGACGAGCTCCGCTACATGCTCGCCATGCAGATGGTTGCGCCGAACTCGCCGCAATGGTTCAACACCGGCCTGCACTGGGCCTATGGCATCGACGGCCCCGGCCAGGGCCATTATTACGTCGACCCCTTCACCGGCAAGCTGACCAAGTCCAAATCGGCCTACGAGCATCCGCAGCCGCACGCCTGCTTCATCCAGGGCGTCGGTGACGACCTCGTCAACGAGGGCGGCATCATGGACCTCTGGGTCCGCGAAGCCCGCTTGTTCAAATACGGCTCCGGCACCGGCTCCAACTTCTCGCGCCTGCGCGGCGAAGGCGAGAAGCTCTCCGGCGGCGGCCGCTCGTCCGGCCTGATGAGCTTCCTCAAGATCGGCGACCGCGCCGCCGGCGCGATCAAGTCGGGCGGCACCACGCGCCGCGCCGCCAAGATGGTCGTCGTCGACGTCGATCACCCCGATATCGAGACCTATATCGACTGGAAGGTGAAGGAGGAGCAGAAGGTCGCCGCCCTCGTCACCGGATCGAAGATCAACCAGAAGCACCTCAAGCTGGTGCTGAAGGCCTGCGTGAACTGCGAAGGCTCGGGCGACGATTGCTTCGACCCCGAGAAGAACCCGGCGCTCCGCCGCGAGATCAAGCTCGCGCGCCGCAGCCTCGTGCCGGACAATTACATCAAGCGCGTCATCCAGTTCGCCAAGCAAGGCTACAAGGACATCCAGTTCGACACCTACGACACCGACTGGGACAGCGAAGCCTACCTCACGGTATCAGGCCAGAACTCCAACAACTCGGTCTCGCTGAAGGACGATTTCCTCCGCGCCGTCGAGACCGATGGCGACTGGAACCTGAACGCCCGCACCTCCAAGAAGGTGACGAAGACGCTGAAGGCGCGCGACCTCTGGGAGAAGATCGGCTACGCCGCCTGGGCGTCGGCCGACCCGGGCCTGCACTTCAACACCACCATGAACGACTGGCACACCTGCAAGGCGTCCGGCGACATCCGCGCGTCCAATCCGTGCTCGGAATACATGTTCCTGGACGACACGGCGTGCAACCTCGCCTCCGCGAACCTGCTGACCTTCTACAACACGACCACGAAGCAGTTCGACGTCGCCGGCTATGAGCACCTCTGCCAGCTCTGGACCATCGTGCTCGAAATCTCCGTGATGATGGCGCAGTTCCCGTCGCGCGCGATCGCCGAGCTCTCCTACGAGTTCCGCACGCTCGGCCTCGGCTACGCCAATATCGGCGGCCTCCTGATGACCATGGGTCTCTCTTATGACTCGAAGGAAGGCCGTGCGCTCTGCGGCGCGCTGACCGCGGTCATGACCGGCATCACCTACAAGACCTCGGCGGAGATGGCGGCCGAACTGGGCACCTTCCCCGGCTACAAGAAGAACGCCGCGCACATGCTGCGCGTCATCCGCAACCACCGCCGCGCCGCGCATGGCGAGGCCAGCGGCTACGAGGCGCTCAGCGTCAACCCGGTGCCGCTCGATCTCGTGTCCTGCCCGCAAGCCGACATCGTCACGCGTGCGCAGGCGGCCTGGGATGCGGCGCTCGAGCTCGGCGAGAAGCACGGCTATCGCAACGCCCAGACCACGGTCATCGCGCCCACGGGCACGATCGGCCTCGTGATGGATTGCGACACCACCGGCATCGAGCCGGACTTCGCGCTGGTGAAGTTCAAGAAGCTGGCCGGCGGCGGCTACTTCAAGATCATCAACCGTGCGGTGCCCGCAGCGCTCCGCGCGCTCGGCTATCGCGAGAGCGAGATCGCGGAGATCGAGGCCTATGCCGTCGGCCACGGTTCGCTCTCCAACGCGCCCGGCATCAACGCCTCGACGCTGAAGGCCAAAGGCTTCACCGACGAAGCCATCGCCAAGGTCGAAAAGGCGCTGCCGACCGCCTTCGACATCAAGTTCGCCTTCAACAAGTGGACCTTCGGCGAGGATTTCATCCGCGACCAGCTCGGCATCGGCGCCGAAGCGATCGCCGCCCCCGGCTTCGACCTGCTCCAGGCCGTCGGCTTCACCAAGCGCGAGATCGAGGCGGCCAACGTCCACATCTGCGGCGCGATGACGGTGGAAGGTGCCCCGCATCTGAAGGCGGAACACTATTCGGTGTTCGACTGCGCCAATCCCTGCGGCAAGATCGGCAAGCGTTATCTGTCGGTCGAGAGCCACATCCGCATGATGGCAGCGGCCCAGCCCTTCATCTCGGGTGCGATCTCCAAGACCATCAACATGCCGAACGACGCCACGGTGGAGGACTGCAAGTCCGCCTACATGCTGTCGTGGAAATTGGCGCTCAAGGCCAACGCGCTCTATCGCGACGGCTCCAAGCTCAGCCAGCCGCTCAACTCGCAGCTCATCAGCGATGACGAGGACGAGGACGATGCGGTCGAGACGCTCTACGAGAAGCCGATGGCCGCACGTGCGACCCAGGTCTCGGAGAAGATCGTCGAGAAGCTGGTCGAGCGCATCATCGTGATGCGCGAGCGCGAGAAGATGCCGGATCGCCGCAAGGGCTACACCCAGAAGGCGGTCGTCGGCGGCCACAAGGTCTATCTCCGTACCGGCGAATATGACGACGGCCGTCTCGGCGAGATCTTCATCGACATGCACAAGGAAGGCGCCGCACTCCGCTCCTTCATCAACAACTTCGCCATCGCCGTGTCGCTGGGCCTCCAGTACGGCGTGCCGCTCGACGAATATGTCGACGCCTTCACCTTCACCCGCTTCGAGCCGGCGGGCCCCGTGCAGGGCAACGACAGCATCAAGTACGCGACCTCGATCCTCGACTACGTCTTCCGCGAGCTCGCGGTGAGCTACATGTCGCGCTTCGATCTCGCCCACGTCGATCCGACCGAGTCGAATTTCGACGCGCTCGGCAAGGGCGTGGAAGAAGGCAAGGAGCCGGACGAGCCCAACCACGCGACCAAGCTGGTGTCGCGCGGCCTCACTCGCTCCCGCACCGACAATCTCGTCGTGATGCGCGGCGGCAGCGCCGCGGTCGCCCAAGGCAACGACAGCGCGCCGTCTGGCGGCAGCAAGGTCACCGCCCTCGCCGCCCACGGCACCTCGGCCCGCGCCGGCGATGCCATCGAAGGCGCCGTCGCCCTGAAGCAGGAAGCCAGCCACGACCTCTCCCCCACGGAGAAGCTCGAGGCCCTCCAATGGAGCAAAGCCGGCAGCGCCGCCACCGTCGCCGCCCCCAGCAAGGCCGAGCGCCGCGCGGAAGCCAAAGCCAAGGGCTACGAGGGCGAGATGTGCAGCGAGTGCGGCAACTTCACGCTGGTGCGGAACGGCACCTGCATGAAGTGCGATACTTGCGGCAGCACGACGGGGTGTTCGTAAGGCGGTAGATCGCCGCGCGTGTTGTGTTGTTAGTAGACTGCAGCGACGGGCATAGTTGGTCCCCTATAAGTTGGTCCCTAATCCGGGCAAAGTAGGTCCCCTAGTCCGAGACAAACAAAACCCCGCCGGCGACGGCGGGGTTTTCGTTTCTACCGGACCTTTATCCGCTTTAACTCAATGATCCGTCATCCAAGGATCGCGATAGGATCTCCACTAGGTCAAAGGCTGGCCTCCGAAGACAGCATGCCCTTAGTCGGATCATCTCTCGGAGAGCGGACATCGCCGCGCTCTGGACTGAGGTCAGCCACGGGCCAGAAGCGGACTTTGAGTCAGTTGCGGTGGCCGACGCTTAGGCGACTTTGCGGTTCATGCGACTTCCACGAAGCAAGTGGAACGTTCACATAGAGTTTTGGAGTCTGGTTCTACTTGGGCGGCGACTTAAGCCGATTGTGTTGGTACTCAGCGATTTCCCGCTTCCACTCAACATATACATTTAAGCTTATTGGAAGCTCGATAAGATGAAAGCCGAAGGCGTCTTCGTACATTGCGACATAATATTCCTGCGCTAGCTGTCGAGGTGTCCCGGGACCAACAATGTAAGTGTGAATGAAGTCGCCTCCACCATACGACACGCTTACACGTTCCTCGTTTGGCCGCTTGCCAAGAACGACATCGAGCACTTGCAGCGTGACGCCCCAAGGATCTCGCGGCTTTTCCTTGGGCGGCCGCCCACCCTGATCAGGGAGCAAAAGATACGCTGGTGACGACATGGCGCGCACCTTGGCTACCGTAATACGCTCGGTCGGCACGTGCCGCGCAGATTTTGAAAAATCATGCGGTGGGCGGTCCACGAAGTACGCAAGCGGCGTATCGGCTGCTCTTGCGAGCGGGACTGGAGTAACGATTGCCAATGCTGCGAGACAGATGAAAATGTTGCGGAGTTTATGCATTTCAAAAGTTAGCGCTAATCCGCCGGACCAAATTGGACTGAGGAAGCCTTCTACCACATTAATCCCGGCGAGTCCGCTTTGGGTCATCAGCGCCGTTTTGACCAGAGGTGGGGAGCTTCGCCTTTACGGCCGACCCCCGACATCTCGCCGCAACGCCCTAACGGAAGCGAAGGGCCAGAAGCGGACAACTTTAAACTGCTCTTGTAGGATACATTTACGTATCTAGCCCGTAGCAACCATTAACTGGCGGCTGTGTTTTGCCTTTCGGATCGTCGGCGCCTGCCATGATGACGCCGTGCTCGCATCCGTCAAGGCGTGGCCTGGCGGCAGATCAGGTGAGGTGCGGGCGAGCGACGGCCATCCTTGACGGACGCTGCGCGCGGCGTCGTGAGGGACCGTAGGTCGGGACGAAGAAACACGTCCCGGTCGAACTAAGAAACAGGGAATGATCTCACCGGCGGTTCGCCGCACCATGGCGTGCCGCGAGCCACCACTGTGTTGGCGAAGATGAGCATCTTCCTGGCGCAGGCAACGAGCGCGCGCTTGTGCTCCTTTCCGGCTGCGGTCAGGCGTTGGTAGAGCTGGATGAGCTGCGGGTTCCATCGAAACGATGCAGCCAGTGAGGCGGTATAAAGGGCGCGACGCAGCCGCTTTCGTCCGCCCTCGATATGCCGCACTCCGACCTGGTCGCCGCTGTCGTCGTCATAGGGCGCAAGGCCGGCGAGAGCGACGGCTTGCTCCCGCGTGATCCGGCCGATCTCAGGCAGACGCACCAGGATGGCAACGGCAGTCGGCAGCCCGATGCCGTCGACGCTGTTGATCAGCGCGAGCCGCTTGGCAAGATCAGGGTGCTTGCGGATCGAGGTGACCAGGGCCTTGAGTGCGGCCTTCTCGCGTTGCTCCAGGCGAGCGATATCCTCGTGCCAGATCTTGTTAATCGTCACATTGCGGCAGCTTTCGATCCTGTTCTTGAGGCGCGCGATATCCTCGCCGATCTGATCGATCATGGTCAGCTGCTCGGCGAACCGCAGTAACCGCGGATCGGGCGCAGCATGGATCTTGCGCACCGCTGCGGTGCAGGCGGCAATAAGAGCGGCATCGATCCTATCGTTCTTGGCACGCTGCAAGTGGAATTTGCCATAGGCCCGGACCTGAGCCGGCTGAAACACCACAACCACAAACCGCTTGCGCCGCAGTTCGGCGACGACAGGCTGTTCGTAACCGCCACTCGCCTCGATGCCGATGCGTTTGACGCGATGCTGTCGCAGCCACGCCAACAAAGCCGCGTGACCTTCCGACGTGTTCTTCACTTGCAACGGCTCGCGGCAACCCTCGATCGCCACATCAAGCTTCCGTTTGCCGGTATCGATCCCGGCACAGATCGTGGTAGACTTGGCCATCTTCGTCGATCCCTCCCTTGTGATGCGAACCTTAAGTTCGTTCAACCATTCGGGTCCCGATGAAGTGCCGATCGCGATCTCGCTACGTCAGACAGCCCTCAAGGCTTCGGTGGGTACCGATCCGATCGAACGGCGGCCCAGTTCGGGCGGCCTCCCGGGCTGGGCCATTCCTCACGGAACGGCCCTCAATATAAGCGATCGGGCTAATACAAGGATGGGTTGAGCCCTTGCGAAACCCATCATGCCACCACGACTTGATGGGTTTCGCTACGCTACGCACTACGCACTACGCGCAGTCGCCGCAATCGCAGATCGGTTCCGGCTTCAATGCTCATCAACACCCCGCCGTCGAAATTGCCTTTGCGGCTGCGCCCTTCCCTCCTAAACTCCCACCTCCCCGGCATGGGTTCCGGCGGGCCCGGTAGAAGCGGAGTTAGAGTTATGCCCAAACCGGAAAGCTTCCCGATCGAGAAGATCTTCGTTCCAACGAAGCAGAAGAAGGCCATCAAGCCCGAGACCGTCGCAGAGGTCGCGGAAAGTATTATGGAGATCGGACAGCAGGCGCCCATTTCCGTTCGGCTCGACGGAGACCGCCTCGTTCTGGTCGAGGGATTGCATCGGCTAGAGGCCTGCAAGGCGCTCGGCGAGACAACCATCCTCGGCGTCCTGGTCCCGGCCGAGCTTGCTCAGCACAAGCCGCAGCTCGCCGAACGGCCCGAAGTCGAGGCAGAGCGCATCAAGATGGCGCGATTGAAGCAGTTGCGTCTGGAGAAGGAAGCCGCAGAGGCAGCGACTTCTGCTTTGAAGGGCGTCAGCGCAACGGAAGCGCCGCGCATCCGTCCGACGAAAGGCGTGCGCGACCATTCGAAGGCATCAATGGGCCGGACTGCGAAACCGGCACCGAAAACATTGTCGGACTGGATCACGCAGCAGAAGGGCAGCGGCGGCCGCTATTGATTGCCGGCTCCAGATGGCGGTGACAGCCCGTAGGGTTGAGCCCTTGCGGAACCCATCGTGTCGTGACGGCTATTGATGGGTTTCGCTTTCGCTCAACCCTTCCTACTCGCTGACCCTTCCGCTCACTGGATCGGATCGATCAGCTGCCCCTCCAGCGTGCATTGCATGAGAATGTCGCCGGCCTGGGTGTCGGTGACGTCCACGAACGGGAAGCGCGATGGGCCGACCAGGTAATCCGTGTTCAAATTGATGTTCGTCGTATAGGTGCCATTCGAAGCCACGGTGGGGCCGAGCTGCATGGGCATCACCCGCGTCATCGCGTTGGCGGCGCTGGCGGTGGTGGAAATCCGCAAGGTCGCCATGCGGGTCGGCGCATAGGAGATGATGTTGCAGGAGACGTGGTGGACCAGTGTGAGCTTGTCCGAAGGCAATTGCGAGAACACGGCGGCGCAGCCGGGCCCGGAGGGGCAGTCGATGACGATGGTCTCGTCATAGTAGGTCCCATATCTCGTCGACTGCGCATGGGCCGGGTTGGACATCATCAAAACGACGGCGGCGGCAAAAAGAACCAAGCGGGCAAACATTCAGACCTCCCTGAGCCTCAAACCTCCCTTTGTCTGTTGCGGTTCCAATTCGGTTCAATCCGGGACATTCATCCCTGCGATCGATGATGATCGCGCAAAGCCATCTCCCGGCGCCCTGGCCCCAGGCCACCAAACGACGGTGACAGCCTGTAGGATGGGTTGAGCCCTTGCGAAACCCATCATGTCGCGACGACTATTGATGGGTTTCGCGTCGCTCAACCCATCCTGCTCGCTGCTGCCTGATCGGCCGCATCCGAAAAGCCCGCCTACCTCACCATGCCGACCACCGCCGCCGCCATCTTCTTGTTGCCCTCGACGCTCAGATGACGCCCGTCGGGACCAACGCTGCCCGGTTGCCGCCAAACCGACATGTAGGTCCCCCAGACGTCGACCACCCGGATGCCACGTGCCTTCAACTGGCTCTTGATGGCCGCGATGTTCTCCATCGCCTTGATCGGCGACATGTTGTGCCTGACGTCATTGGCCGGGTTGTCGCAGAGGATGACGAGCCTCGTCCCGGCCGGAACGGCGCTCGGCGTACGCGCAAGTGTCGCCTCGGTGGTCTCACCCCACACGCCGGCATTGGCGATATGAACCTGAGTCCCCCTGGCGCGCAGCAATCCCTCCAGCACGGCCGGCCACATCTCGGATTCGGCGACGTTGCCGTGGACCGCGCTATGGCCGAGCGCCACGATCTGCGCGGACGCAGGATTGACCGCGGCAATGACGATGGCGGCAACGGCAAGGGCGAAAATTCGAAAGCTCGAACGTGTCATGACCGGCTCCAATCATTGCTCAAATCGCTTCGTTCGGGGCCGAATGAATACCCCGCCGAGATCCGCCAATGTTCGCGATCCCCCGGCGTTTGGCAATCTCCATCGCGGAGATCGCGCGCGAAATTCACTACCCTGCCCGCCGGAGGCTGCCAGGATGGGTTAGGCCAATGCGAAACCCATCCTTCCATGACGATCGCTGATGGGCCTCGCTTCCGCTTTCGCTCTTCGAGCCAGGGCGGACAAGTCGCTCTAACCCATCCTGCTCGCGCTCACTCCTGTTGTCGGCGAGATCGCTTCAGCGCTGACAAGATTTCCGGTCTAGCAGATGAGAATCCGGCCCTCACCAAAGCGCAAACCCGCCCATGGTGAATAGATCTGTTTGACCCAATTGAGGTAGTTGATCTGAACATCGCTCCCCTTCTCCCCGCCGCTGACCTCATCCAGTTCGACAGGTGTCAGTTCAACCGTCGTCTGCGCGTTGCTGATGTCGTCTTTCCGCATATTCATCTCGTGCTCCATTGGCTAGAAACGGGATCGATGTTCGATCCCTCCGTTCAGCGTGCAGCCACGGCGATTCAGCGTCCGTGATTTGAATCACCGGCGCAGAGGATCTCGAACGGACTTGAATGACGGTGACAGCGCAAGCGCAATGCCAGGACGACGCAGCCGCCTCCCTCGCCTTCGCAGCCTCCGGCGTGCCGCGCGGTGGACGCGAAAGACATTCGCGCGCACACCGCGCCTGGTACGGATCGCGAGCCTCGCGACGATCCTGCTTGCAGCCGTCGCGCTTCTGAACATCGCCTATCACGTCATCCGCAAGCCGACCGAGCTGTTCGTCTTCGTCGGCAACAGCCTCGACAAGGAGCCGGCCGAGAACTGGCGCCAATACGGCGCTCTCTTCCGCGCCTATTCCACCGGAACGATCACGCCCGAATTGCTGGCAGCGCTTGCGCAGGTCGAGAGTTCCGGCAATCCGGTGGCGCGCACCTATTGGCGCTGGCGGTGGAGTTTCAATCCCTTCGCGATCTACCGTCCCGCCTCCAGCGCCGTCGGGCTTTTCCAGATGACCGATCCGGCCCTCAGCGAGGCCACGCGGTTCTGTATCCGCGGCAACGCGGTGACGGAGACCGGCTGCGGCTTCACGGGTCTCTACAGCCGCGCGATCCCGAGCCACGCCATCGAGCTGGCATCGGTGTATCTGGACCGCAACGTGGCGCTGGTTCTCAACCTCGCCGGCGATGTGAAGGCCACCGCGCAGCAGAAGCAGGATCTGGCTGCCTTCATCCATCTCTGCGGCGCAGGTCCCGCAACGGCCTATGCGCGCCGCAAGTTTCAGATGGTCGCCGCCGAACGCTGCGGCGATCATCTCGTCGCAAGCTATGTCGCCAGGGTCAACGCGATGAAGCGGCAGTTTTTGCGGCTTGCGGCGGACGACAAAGGTTAGCGCGTCGCCCGGATCGCGCTGAGCCTGTCATCGGACGGCGCCAGGCGCCGACCCGGTGGCTCCATCAGGGCTAAGGGCCCCCGTCAGACCGTCGCTTCCGGATCCGGCACTGGACGTTTTCCGCCGTCCGTCCCCCGCGCGCGAGCGGTCTGGCTTCCGGCCATGAAGATGTCGGTCACCAGCCCGAGCTTCCCGAGGCCCAGAATGATCAGCCCGTTGATGTCGATCTCGTACCAGGCATGCGAGAGATAGGCGTCGCGCGGAAAGCGGTGGTGGTTGTTGTGCAGGCCTTCGCCGAAGGTGAGGATGGTGGTGACCAGCTCGTTGGTGGTGCCGTCATCGAGATCGAAGCGGCGGTAGCCCCAGCGGCCGTCGCTGTGGCAGACCGAGTTGACCAGCGAGGTCGCCATGGTCATGAGGTAGCTACGGAACAGGCCGGAGAACAGCACGCAGCCGATCATGGTCCGCATACCGCCGAAGGCGTAACCGATGGCGGCGGGAATGATCAGCGCCGACAGCGCGTACCAGTACCAGCGCGTCCGCGTGAAGAACATCGCGATCGGGTCGGCCAGGATATCCCTGGCGTAGTATTCGGCATCGGTGGTGGCGAGGTCCCACACCCAGCCGCCTTGCGCATGCCCCATCCCCTTGGCGAAGCTTTCAATGCTGTTGCCGAAGCCGTCATAATAAGGGCTGTGAACGTCGCCGGGCTTGTCGGAATGAAGATGGTGCCGACGATGGTTGCTCACCCATTTTAGGATCGAGCCCTGCACCGCCATCGTCGCGATCGCAGCGAGGATCGTCCGCATCACCGGGCCGCAGCGGTAGCTGCGGTGCACGAAGTAGCGATGCATGAAGCCGATGCCCATCGTGGTCAGCATGAACATGCCGGCGAACACGGAAATCTCCACCCGGCCGATGCCATACGTGAAGACCCAGATCAGCGCGCCGATCGAGCCGCCGATCATCAGGGCGAACGAGATGTAGGAATCGCGAAATTTTGCATCGACCACGGGGCCGTCGACCAGCACGCCGGGCGGCATCTTTGGCGGCATTTTCCGGTCGGCACCCTGCTCCGGAACCACGCCCTCAACTACGGTCATGTCGGCCAATCCATGGATGGAAAACCAGCGCTTCTGCAACGTAGAGGGTACAGAGGCCGGTCATCTTGAGCAACCCGTGGAAGCGCGGTGTGTCCATGCCTGTCATCGGGTGGCGTCAAGCGCCGACCCGTTGGCTCGATCCCGGCTACAGGCTGGGCGGCCTTCACCACCAATACGGCCAGCGCCACCCTTCATAACGAACATAGGACGGCACCAGCGGCGGGCCGTAAGCGTCGACGCGGTCGTCTTCAGGGCGATAACGGTAACGGGGCACGACATTGTAATCCCACGGCGTCGGCCTGAGCACGGGCGCCGTGACGATGAGCCTCTCTTGTGGCGCACGAACGACGACAGCCTTTCGCGTCCGGGCTTCGGCACCTGATGTTCCAAGGCTACACAACATAAGAGCCGTTCCGAGCGCACAGGCGACAGTCTTGATTTTCATGCGTTGGGTCTCCTTTTCTCGAAGAGTGCTCAAGGATGCACGGCAACGCAAGCCAATTCACCTTCTGAACTTTTTGGCGGTCGGCCGTTCTCTTTGCCAACGGAGGATGGCGACAATCTGATTTGACCTGCGGGCAGTGCGGCAGCCGCCGAGAGCGCACAGGACCAGCCCGCGAGGATTGCCGCGGGCACGACCGATGCGACAGACGAGGCCCGCCCGGTCCGCGTCATTCTCCCCGCTCCCTGGGAGCCCGCCCCGGCGCCATCCGGCACCCGGACAGTGGTGCAGAAGTAAGGTTTGGCGGCGTGTGAAGACGAACACTTGGTCCGCCCACATCGCGCAGCGATCGATCGCACTGAAATCGCCCAAGCGAAAGCATCAGCGCATCATCTGCGAATGAAGCGGCCGGCTATGCAGCGGGACGATCCCACCAGCTTCGGAGAGCGAAGCTCGCTCCGGCATTAGCGCCGCAGGTTCGAGCGCGGATGACGCTAGCGCTGCATCCAGACTAGTCCCCACACGACACGTCGTCGCTCGGAGCCCAATTCCAGTGAGGGTGTGCTCTTCACGCAACATACTCCGGCAACAACCTGTAGTACATTTGAACGATGGTTCGTCGATTTGATTGAGGAATATCATGAAGAACACCCTGTGCCTCGCTACAGCGATTGCAGTTCTCGGCCTCTCCAGCGCCCAGGCGGCAGATCTTGCGGCCCGCCCCTATGTCAAGGCGCCTCCCATGGTGGCAGCCGTGTACGATTGGACCGGGTTCTATGTCGGCGGCAATGTCGGCTATGGCTGGGGCGAGAACACCGATCCCCGCCTCAGTTTCGTCAATCCCGGCAATGCTGGAAACATCGGGTCGTTTTTGTCGACCGGCCTTCCCGGCTTGGCCAGCGGTAATCTGTTCCCCAACCTTAATCCGAACGGCGTTTTCGGCGGACTTCAGCTCGGCTACGACAAGCAGTTTGGTACCTGGGTGCTCGGCGGCGTTGCAGATATTCAAGCCGCGGATTTTCACGCGAGCCGACTGGTGACGACACCGTTTGCGACCACCGGCGCCAATGTCGATGAAAGCCTCTCCGCAAAGATCAACTGGTTCGGTACGCTGCGCGGCAAACTCGGCTACGCAGTGAACGACTGGCTGTTCTACGGCACCGGCGGCCTTGCCTATGGCCGCACCGAGAGCAGCATCGGCTTTGCGTGTACGCCGGGAGGTGCCGGTTGCGGCGGCGTGAGCTTCGCGGGGACCGCGGCCGAAACGCGGGTTGGCTGGAGCGCGGGCGCCGGCTTGTCGAAGGCCTTCGGGAACTGGAACGTTGGCCTCGAATATCTCCACGTCGACCTTGGGCGCTCATCGGTCACAGCCGTCGATCAGCTCGGGACCTTTCCCACCACGACGATCACGCAGGGCCAGCGTTTCGTCGTCGATACGGCCCGCCTGACCGTCAACTACAAGTTCGGCGGCGCGCCGCTCGTCGCAAAATATTGAGCCGCATTTTGCTGGTTATAGCGAGGGGTCCTGTTGAGCCCTCGCGAAACCCATCATTTCGCGACGGCAGGTTTCGCCGACGCGCTTCGACGTGTGTGTACGCTGTATCGATCCCCACGCCGTAGCGTCGGCAAGGGCGATCGCGCCATTCCACGATCTCTCTCGATCGCAACAAATGCGTGGGCACGCTTTCCGCCTTCGCTCTTCGAGCTACGGCGGACAAGTCGCTTCGCCCACCTTACGAGACCTTCGCCTTAAGCCGCGTGCGGCTGCCGGCCGGCGCCTTGCGGCGGGTTGATCTCCTTCAGGCACACATCGCTCTGATGGATGGCGAGGATGTTGATGCCGAGCGCCATCAGCTGGTAGCCGTTGTCCACCAGCCATTGCTCGAGCTGCCGGAGATCCGTCTTGATCTTCTCGATCAGCAGGATCGGGCGATACGCCTTGATCGTCGCCTGCGCACCGGCCAGGGCCTCCATCTCCATGCCCTCGATGTCGATCTTGATGAAATCGACCCGCGGCAGATTGAGCTCATCCAGCGTCATCTTGCGCACGATGACGGTGTTCTCGGTGTAGTCGATCGGCTGGCCGATGAATTCGTTGCTCGGGCGCGGGCGCAGCTCAAGGCTGCCGAAGCTCGACGGCGTGAAGTAATTCGGATTGGGCACCGCCATCGTGCCGGACTCCGAGGACACAGCCGCATGCACCGCGAGCGCATTGAAGCAGTTGTTGATGGCGATGTTGCCGGCCAGCGCATAATAGATCCGCTCCTGCGCCTCGATCGCGATCACCGAGCCCCAGCCCGTCATCGCGGAGGCCCATTCGATCGTGTGCACGCCGATATTGGCGCCGCAATCGAGGGCGATGACACCATCGCCGTGGTGCTTGCGGCGCAAGGCCAGCAATTCGAGCGCGATCTTGACCTCGCCGGGATCGAACGCGGCGGCCTCCAGGATCTGATAGCCGACGCCATAGCCGCGGTCGGGGCTGACCATGCGATAGTCGAACCGGTTGACGATCATCGTGCCATGGCTGGACGACGTCATGACAAAGGCCAGCTTTTGCCCCGCGATCGGCATTGCAGAATCTCCTCGCACCTTGAGTGGATGCCGTTATCGCAGTGGGCGCTTATGCGAGGCTTGCCCCCGCCCTGCAGGATGGGTAGAGCGACAGCGAAACCCATCATCCCACGACGACCTCTTGGTGGGTTTCGCTGTCGCTCTACCCATCCTGCGCAGCCGTCGTAACGCCGGCCGCCACCAAGGATCATCCCATGACCACCCTCCTCCGTATCGCGGCCTTCTCCGACGGCAACAGCGGCGGCAATCCCGCCGGCGTCTGGATCGGCGAGGCCCTGCCCGGGGCCGCGGCGATGCGGGCGATCGCGGCCGAGGTCGGCTTTTCCGAGACCGCCTTTGCCGCGCCCGAGGGCGAGGCCTGGCGCGTCCGCTATTTCTCGCCTGCGATGGAGGTGCCGTTCTGCGGCCACGCCACCATTGCGCTCGGCGCCGCGCTCGCGCACCGCTTCGGCGATCGGAGTTTTGAGCTGCACCTGAACGCTTCAGCCATTTCCGTGTCGGGACAGCGTAACGGCAGCACCATCGCAGCCGCGCTGCAGTCGCCGCCGACGCGCAGCGCGCCGCTCGATGCGTCGCTGCGGGAAGCGTTGCTGGATCTGTTCGGCTATGCAGGCTCCGATCTCGACCCAAAGCTGCCGCCGGCCAGCATTCACGGCGGGGCCGACCACGTTCTCCTCGCCCTGCAATCGCGCGATGCGCTCGCGCGCATGGCCTATGATTTCGACCGCGGACGCGCCCTGATGGAGCAAGCAGGTCTGGTCACGATCGCGCTGGTGACGGCACAGACGCCGCGCCTGTTCCATGTGCGTAATGCCTTTGCCGCCGGCGGCGTGGTCGAGGACCCCGCCACGGGCGCGGCCGCCGCCGCATTCGCCGGCTACTTGCGCGACATCGGCTGGCCGCATGGCGGCGCCGTCGACATCGTCCAGGGCGAAGACATGGGCGCGCGCTCGCTGATCCGCGCCGAGATCGGCGCGGCCAAAGGCAGCTCGATCCGGGTCTCGGGCACGGCGCGCTTCATGGAAAGTTGATGCGAAAACCCCTGACGACTGGGGCCGACTGGGGCGCCGTCAATTGCCTCTCAGGCTCAGGATATAGTCCGAGAGCGCATCGGCCTGATCGGGCGCGATCACGAGGTTCGGCATGTTCTGGTGGCTGGTTCTCCAGAATACCTTGAGAGAGAGCGCGGTGGTGCCGTTGCGGTCGGCGACGGCCTGGAAGCTCGGGGCCAGGTCGAAGAACCCGGCCATGTGCGGCTCGATGGCGTGGCACTGTTGACACCAGGCCTGCGCGAGGCGATGTCCTTCCGAGACCTTGCGTGGCGACAGCCCGGATGCACCGGCAGCGGTATGGACCACGCTGAAGAGAAACAGCACCGACAACGCGATCAGGACGGCGAGCCCGATGTAAACTCGAACGCTGCGCGACATCGCTCTGACCTCGCCTTTGCTGCGGTGACTTGATAAGCGTAGGTCCGCGCGCGCGGCGGACAATTGATCTGCGTCAAGTGGCCGGCGCGATGCGCATAGGAAGAGGTGCAGCGCTATCTTCCGGGAAGGATGACCATGAACGGCAATCGCTATTACGGCGTCCGCGTCGAGGGCGCGAAATACGGCGTCGGCTTCGGCTCGGCGCTCGCCATCGCGATCTCCTATACCAACAACCACTCGATCCTGTGGGCGATCATCCACGGGATCCTGGGCTGGCTCTACGTGATCTTCGTCGCGTTGTTTCGCTGACGGCCCGCCAATGTCCACTCTCCAGCTTCGAGACCCATCATGACCGACGCCACCAAATGCCCGAACTGCCAATCGGAGCACGCCTATCAGGATCGCGACCTCTGGGTCTGCCCGGAATGCGCCCATGAATGGAGCGCTGCGGGTGATGCGGCCGCGCCAGCTCCGCAGGAGGCCGGCGTGCGCGATGCCCATGGCAATCCGCTCGCTGACGGCGACAGCGTCATCGTGATGAAGGACCTCAGGGTCAAGGGCTCGTCCTCGGTCGTCAAAGGCGGCACCAAGGTCCGCAACATCCGTCTCCAGGACGCAACCGACGGCCACAACATCGCCTGCAAGATCGACGGCATCGGCGCCATGAACCTGAAGTCGGAGTTCGTGAAGAAGGCGTGAGCCTGCGCGGACGCGGATCGCCGGACGAGGTGCGCGCCGATTCCCCGCGCAACCGTCCATCATGGCATCATGCGCCTGTTTTGCCCGACGGGTCAACCCATATTCGGTATCGCCGAAATCCAGACGTCGGCGCTTCTACTGTGCATGGGGTTGTTTTCGCGATTTCGTTGATCTGCCGGGCGCAGGCCTCTGCTGTGAGGCCTTCACGAGCGCCGGACCTCGGCACGCTCGAGCTCTGCCGCTGCGCGAGGTGCCTCCTCGCCGAACACCAAGCGCCATCCCTTGCGCGTGTCCATGTATTCCCTCACCTCGCGGATGCGGTCGCCGGCCAGCGTGAACACGAAGCAATAGTCGTTCTCGTAAGCCTTGCCGCCGGCGAGCGTCGCGCGCATCCGCTCTTCCACGATCACGACATCGCCGTCGGCGTAGACGCCGCGAAAGGCGACATCGATTCCGGAGAACATCCGGTGCATCTCCTGCGCGATGAAGCGCGCGATCTGCTTGGCGCCGACCATGTGGTCGGTGTGGTCGAGCGCGACCGCCGTGGCGTTGCCTTTCGGCGCGATCCACTCGGCGTCCTCCGTGAACAGCGCCGCAATGCGATCAGCATCGCGTGACGAAAAGGTTTTCCAGGCGTTGAGTACGACGTCCTTCGGGCTGGTCACGATGCGCTCCCTCGTTTGTGTCGGCGTGAGGGTGGCGTTCTAGGCCGGGACGTGTGTTGCGGCTCGCCACAATCGGACTCGGTCATCCCGCGGCTCTTCCACCCGCACCGGCATGCGCTATCATCCGCCGATGCTGAGCTTCGAGACCTGCAACGCCGCGCGGCTGCGCCGCGATCCCCGCTATGACGGCCGCTTCTTCACCGCGGTGAAGACGACGGGGATCTATTGCCGTCCGGTCTGCCCGGCCAAGCATCCGCTGACGCGCAACGTCGCCTATTATCCGACGGCGGCCGCAGCCGAGGCTGCCGGGTTCCGGCCTTGCTTGCGTTGCCGGCCCGAGACCGCGCCGTTCTGCCCGGCCTGGAACGGGACGCGCTCGACGGTCGCGCGCGCGGTGAAGCTCATCAATGCGGGTGCGCTCGACGAGGATAGCGTGGTGACGCTCGCAGCGCGGCTCGGCATCTCATCACGTCATCTCGCACGGCTGTTCGAGCGCCATGTCGGCGCAACACCACAGCAGCTTGCCAGAACGCTTCGCGTCCAGCGCGCCAAGCGCCTGCTCGATGCCGGCGATCACAGCATGACGGACATTGCATTCCAGTCCGGCTTCGGCAGCCTGCGCCGCTTCAACGCCGCCTTCGCCGAGCTCTATGGCCGTTCGCCATCGAGCCTGCGCGCGGTGCGCAGAACGTGATCGCTCAGAAGAAGCCGGGGCTGAGATCGAGCCCATAGGTCAGGCTCAGCACGAACACGAACAGCGCGGCGGCTGCGAACGATGCGAGATGCCGCACGATGAATTCACGCGGCGAAGTGGTGACAACAACGGCTTTTTGCGCAACGGGCATGACGGTCTCCATTATGAAAACGATTCTTGGCCGCCAATATGCGGCGCCCGCATCAAGCGCCGCGATCTGCGAAACA
Organism: Bradyrhizobium sp. T-1; assembly: GCF_053592855.1. Classification (NCBI taxonomy): domain Bacteria; kingdom Pseudomonadati; phylum Pseudomonadota; class Alphaproteobacteria; order Hyphomicrobiales; family Nitrobacteraceae; genus Bradyrhizobium; species Bradyrhizobium sp. T-1. The sequence goes on from NZ_CM132115.1 coordinate 4,628,788, forward strand.
ACTATTAAGGAGATCACACTCGTCTTGAACCGCGGTACACAAGTCGCGCGTTACGAGAACTTTTTCTGCGAGAAGATTCTCAGCCCGCGCATCAACGCCCGCGACACGGGGGACTGCGCCAAAAAAAATGGCCGGGACGAAGCCCGGCCATGACGTCGTGAAAAGCCCCGGCACCGAGCCATCGGCTCGGCGCGACAGCGGCTTAGCGGGCAGAGCCCACGGTCGCAGTCTTCACCTTGCGCGGCGCCAGGACGCTGGCCTGGAGCGCCGTCACGCTGGTGGCGGGGGCCGTCACCTGCTGCTCGACATGGGCGGCGCCGAGCACGCGGACCTGCATCGGCGAGGCCGGAATGCCGTTGGCCTCATAGGCCGGCAGCTCGGCGGCGAAGGTGGCAGTCGTGCCCGCAATAGCGAGGACAGCGGCTGCGATCGACAGAGTCTTCTTGTTCATGGTGATGCTCCAAAGAGAAGTTCGGAGCCTATGTAAGCCTGATTTGCTGCATCGCGACATGCATCGCTGCAACGCAATATCGCGCCCCATGCATGGCAATATGTTTAATGCGCCCAAGGCCTTGGACGAATCGTTCGCCCCATAGCTTGTTCAGCCAGTCATCATGTTTATCCCGCTACTGGAAGCGGAGGGAACCAAAGTTGCATTTGGGCAACACTGGCTTGAAAAGCCCGTTCGGGGGGATTTGCGCCATTGCACCGCCACACCGTCCTCCGAACAATTGACGCGCCGCGTGCTTGGCTGTGCAATCTGGTTCGCTCACGAACCTTGGAGGCAGGGATCATGAATGATCGGCGGTCTCTTCTGGTGGCGGTCTCGTGCCCCTCGGCCGTGATGGCCGGTTGGTTGGCGCTCTCCCTCTCTGCTTATGCCCCGGCCTTGATCGAGAACAGCGGCGCCAATGCAGCCACCGTCTCCCGCGCGAAAGATCTCACCCGCCTCGAGCTTGCCGACATCCCGCGTGCAGCGACAATTGACGATGGCATCGCACTGACTGCCGACATCGCCGCCGCCGCGGCTGTGACTCCGAGCGTCGTGCTGGTCGAAGCGCCAGCGGCCGAGACGCCCGTCCCCGCCGTTCAACTCGCCTCGGCCGATCCGACCGAAATCGTGCCGGCGGCGTCGCCGGCACCTCAGGTCGCGCCTGAGCCCGAGCCTGTCGCTAGCGAGGCCAAGGCTGAGACTAGAGCTGAGGCTCCAACCGAGGCCGAGTCCGCGCCGGAGCCCACCGTCAAGCTCGCGTCCGCCGATCCCGGCGACGTCATGCCTTCGGAGGCGTTGTCACCCGCCGCGATAGCCCGCTGGCCCGTCGCCGAAAGCAAGGCATCGCCGCCCGCCGACACCGTAGCCGTGCTCGACGAATGCTTCGTCATGGATGCCTGCATCGACCGTTATCTCTGGACGCTCTATCAGCGCACACCGAAGGAAGACTCGATCAAGGTTGAGGACCGCCGCGCCGTCGCCGTCAAGCGTAGAGGCAAAACTGTCACGGTGATGCGCAGCTTCACGAAGCTCGTCGACGAAGATTTTGCCTGGAAAGATCCGAAAGCAGCTGCGCACGCCAACATGGCGTTGATGGATTATGTCATTGGCGGCATGGACAAGAGCTTCAAGCAGAAGTTGTTTCGCATGCTGCTCGCGGCGGAAGCCGCTGGTCTCTCGCCCGGAATCACCAGCGCATTCCGTGACGATTATCGCCAGGAGATCGCGAGCGGCCTGAAGGCAGCCTCCAACCGCTCCTATCACGGCGGCAGTCTTCGCGGCGGCTACGGTCACGGCATGGCCGCCGATATCGTCAGCACTCAGGGCAACAACCGCGCGCAGCGCTGGGCCTCGACCGAAGTGCTGTGGAAATGGGTCGATGCCAACGGCAAGGCCCTCGGCATCGGTCGGCCCTATCTCGACCGCGATCCACCGCATGTCGGTCCGATCGACGGCCAGGAATATATCTCGAAGCGTAGCGGCGCGACCGACCGCAAGGAGGCCGCCAACGCCAAACCAAAGAAGGCGCGCATTGTGGCCAGCGCCAAGTCATCCAAGTCATCAAAGACGCAAGCCGCACGCGAGCAAAAGAGCTCGGCAAAACCGCAGAAGTCGGCGCAATCCGCCGGAAAGCGGACGACCTAACCTTGATCTTAGGTGCCTGACACCGGCAACGGCACGAGACGCATCTCGGCCGATCCTGCCTGCTCGGTGCGAACGAGCACGGCAAAAATGGTCTCGACCGCAAGCCGCACCGCCGCCTCGATCTCGCTGCCCTTGGCGAGGTGCGCCGCGATTAGAGCAGTGAGAAGATCGCCGGTGCCATAGGGGCGGATCGGCAGCCGCGGCGTTGCAAAGCGCGACAATTGCCCGTGAGCACACAGGATCGTCTCCACCTGCCCCGCTGGCGTGTCGACGAGCGTGCAGCCAGTGGCGACGACGTCGATCCGGTGTTGCGCCGCCATCGCATCCGTCGCGGCGCGCAGGCCGTCCGCGTCCGTGATCTTGACGCCGGAGAGCAGCTCGAGCTCGAACTGGTTCGGCGTGATCAGACGAGCGGCCGGCAACAGCCGGTGCCGCACCACATCCAGAATACCGTCGGCGACATAGACGCGGCCGTCGTCGCCGATCACGGGATCGCAGAGATAGACGAGCTTCGAATTGCGCGACAGCGCGCGCTCGACGAAATCGGCGATGACGCCCGCATTTCCGGGCGAACCGAGATAGCCGGTAACGAGCACGGCCGCTTCATCGACGAGGTCCCGCTCCTCGACACCCCGCAGCAGATCGGCGACAAGCTCAGCGTCGAGCACTCGCCCGCGCAAGGTCGGGTAGCGCGGATGGTTCGACAGCAGCGTCGTGGGCACGGCGGCGACGTTGACGCCCTCCGCCTGCATGGCGTAGGCGGCCGCGCTGTTGCCGACATGGCCGTGGACCACCTGGCTTTGAATGGAGATGACGAGCATGCAGAGGTCCGTAAAAGCAATCGCGCCGCGGTGCAAGCGCCGTCCTGATCACGAAATGTCGTAGTCAAGCCCCGGCCGCAGCGCCCGCATCGTCCGCGCCAGCCGCCGGTGCCCGCTCTCCTCCGACCGCGCCAATCGACCGGCGATCGCGACATGGTCGGCGTCGCTCTTGTGCTGATTGAGCTTGGCCTGCCCCTCGACCTGATCGACCACGAGATCGACGACGCGGATCGCGGCCAGCATGCTCTCGCGCTTGCCCGGCTCCATCTGCGCGAGAGCCCACGGCTGCTTCGGCAGCCGCGCCTCGGCGACCGCCAGCAGCGCGTCGCCATGGCCGCGGTTGTCGTCTTGCGCGCGCAGATGCGCCACACCCGACAGATGCACGGCCTCGTACAGCCAGGTCGAGACGTTGTCGGACGACGAATACCAATCGTTGGAGATGTAGGCATCGTCGCCGGCGACGATCAGCAGAAAGCGCCTGACGCCGTCGGCAAGCTCGACCAGCGGATTATTTGCCGTGAGATGGATCTGCACGATGGTACGCCCATCGCGCCGATCGAGCACGAACGGCACGTGCGAGGCGCACGGGCCGTTCGCATCCGTCGCCACGATCACACCGAAGCCACGTCGGCCCGCAAATTCCAGTGCGCGCTGCTCCTCGATGCGGAATTGGGGGCGAAGGACATGCATGGCGCGACGCTTGAGCTGGGCGGTGGGCGGTGGGCGGTGGGCGGTGGGCGGTGCAAGGCTATCCCATCGTTCCACGATTCCGAAACGATATTGGGCCGCAAATCCAGATGTCAGGAATGACGCCCGCGTCGTGCAAGCTCCTCGAGATAGGCACAGAACATGTCGGCGAGCCCATCGGCGTGACGGATGATCTCCGCATCGCTGTGGGGCGTCTCCGAGAAGCGTTTTCCCACCTCGGCCAACGTCGTCTTGATCAGCTCCCCGGCGAGCTCGCGCGTCGTGTCAGAGGCTTTCGGCAGCGCCTCGCGCATGAAGGCTGCGACGATGCCCTCGCCGGCCGCCCGCGCCTCCTGCGCCTCGGGCGCATCACGATAGAGCGGTGCGGCATCGCTGAGCGCGCCGCGGATCGCGGCCTCCTCGCATTCGGAGCGGATGAAGGCGTGGACGAGCGCGCGCAGCCGCGCCGGTGGCGGCTTCATCCGGTCCGCGAGAATTTCGCGCAAGAGCTCGCTTGTGCTCCGCCACTCGTCGCTCTGCAGGCGGAACAGGATCGCCGCCTTGTTCGGAAAATATTGATAGAGCGACCCGACGCTCACTCCAGCCCGCTCCGCCACGCGCGCGGTGGTGAAACGCTGTGCTCCTTCCTTCGCCAGGACCTGAACAGCAGCGTCCAGAATGGCAGCCACCAGCTCGTTGGAGCGGGCCTGTTGCGGCTGTTTTCGTGAGGAAACTGAATGACTTCGACGATCGGCCATGGTGCGCCCAGGGGAATGCGAATAGGAAACGCGACGAATTAGTCGTATTTCAATCCGTACGCAAGCACGCGCTTTGCCGCGAACACTGGAGACATCGAATGACCAACCCAACCATCACCTCGCTTGCGCCGCTGCTGGATCGCCTGTTCGACGAGGACGAAGCAGCACGCGGCGCGACGCGAGCCGCCCTCGCCGATGTGACCGACGCCGACCGAGCCCGGATGATGCAGAGCAAGACCGATTACCGCGATCTCTATGCACGCCTGAAGGACGCACCGCTCGCTGTCTCGCGCGAGACGGGCAGTCTACTCTACATGCTGGCGCGCTGCTCGCGCGCGAAGGCGATCATCGAGTTCGGCACATCGTTCGGCATTTCGACGCTGCACCTGGCCGCAGGCTTACGAGACAATGGCGGCGGCCGCCTCATCACCAGCGAGTTCGAGCCCTCCAAGGCGGCACGCGCGCGAGAGAACCTCAGGGACGGCGGGCTGATTGATCTGGTCGACATCCGCGAAGGCGATGCGTTGAAGACGCTGAGCGTCGACCTGCCCGATCAGATCGATCTCGTGTTGCTGGACGGAGCCAAGGCGCTCTACCCGGAGATCCTCGATCTGGTCGAAAACGGTTTGAGGCCAGGTGCAATCATCGTTGCCGACAACGCCGACGACAGCCCCGACTATCTGGCCCGGGTCCGCAGGCCCGGCAGCGGCTACATGTCAACGCCCTTCGCCGACGACGTCGAACTCTCCGTGCGGATCAATTAAAGCAGCATCGAGCAGCCCGCGACAATCCTAGAGCCGCCGCGCACTTCCTCGCGCGGCGGCTCTGTGTCGCAGGCTCGTCACTCAGACGTGATACCCGTTCCCGGCAAAAAGCACTTGCGCGTGCTAAACATACCTACCGTGCGGTATCTTTCGCGCGCGCCATGCTCGGGATCGCCATGACGTCCGCTTTTACCTCCTACGCCGCGCTAGCCCTCGCCATCGTTTTCGAGGTGACGGCGTCCGCTTTCCTGCAGCAGTCTGCGCAATTCACCCGGCCCTGGTCGACGCTGGCGATGGTGCTGTTCTATGTTGCCTCGTTCTACGCGCTGTCGGTCGCAATCCGGGTCATTCTCTTGAGCGTCGCCTATGCGATCTGGGGCGGCGTCGGCATCATCCTGACCGCCACCGTTTCCTTCGTGCTGTTCCGCCAGATGCTGGACGCCGCAGCCTTCGTCGGAATCGGACTGATCGTCTCAGGGGTCGTGGTCATCAACCTGTTCTCGCAGACGACGGCGCATTGATGCCCGTGAGCGCTTACACCCGCTCCAAGCAGCCCGAGCAGGTGCGGCGCGCCCTGCTCGATCGCGCGGCTGCGATCGCCATGGACCACGGCGTCTCCGGCGTTACGGTTCAAGCCGTCGCCGCGGCGGCCGGCGTCACCAAGGGCGGGCTGTTTCATCATTTCGGGAGCAAGCAGGCACTGATCGAAGGCCTGTTCGCGGATCTGCTCGCCCGCGTCGACGCCGAGATCGACGCGGCCATCGAAGCGGATCCGAAGCCGCGCGGCAGTTTTACGCGCGCTTATGTGAATGCGGTGTTCACCGGCAAAGCCTTCGGCTTCGCCACCCCCTGGGCGGCACTGAGCATGGTGGTCGTCACCGATCCCTCGCTGCGCAAGCTCTGGAACGACTGGATGAAGACGCGACTGAAACGCCACCGCGCCACCGATGCGACGCCGGAACTCCAGATCGTGCGTCTCGCCGCCGACGGCGCCTGGCTGTCCTTCGTCACGACAGGACAAACCCGCATGAATGCCGATCTGCGCGCCATGCATGACCGGCTGATCGCGCAGACCTATCGGCGCGGGTAGCCGAGATCCGGACTACTGGCCTTGCGCCGGCTTGGGCGGCCTCGGCCTGGCTCTGGATGATTTAGCGCCAGATTTTGCCGGGGCACCGGGAGGCGGCGTATCGACCGACACCAGATAGGCAGCGAGCGCCTTGGCGGTGTCGGGGCCGGCCGAATAATGGTCCTGAAGGAACCAGGACAGCGTCAGGCTATAGCGCCCCTTCGCGAGCCCCCGCGGGCTGCGATGGCAGGCCGCGCAGCCATCCGCGAAGAGTTTTTCGGGCGATTTGCCAGCGTCGAGATTTTGCGCGGACGCAAGCGGCGCCGTCAGCACAACGCCTGCCGCAGCAATGGTCCCAAGAATCACCAGAGGCGCGATGACCCCGCGCCCCGGTCGAAATAGCGATCTCACTGTCGTCCCCTAGCCCGTCCTGCGATCACGCCGCCAGCAACTGATCGAACTCCGGCGGCGCGTAGGCCTTGCCATCCTGATCAGTGATGACGACCTGCCATCCTTCGCTCGCCCAAACTTTTGCCTTCGCCACGATGAGCAAGCGGCTCTCGCGGGCAAAACTGTACTTCTCATTGTCGCGTTCTGCGACCATTTTATAGGCCAATGCCCATCCCCTTGCGTTGCCCCGCACCCGTCCTCGTCGTGGCAGCGGGCTTTGGCGGCAATTCGCCGGGAGCATGGCAATTTGGTGCCCTTCACGGTGCATTGCGCGCCGTGCCGCATCTTGAATGCGATTCTGCTTGTCGGGAGCTGGGTCGCCGCCCCGCCCGCGGACGCGGAGGTGCAGAGCCGTCAGCCGGGCTCCGGCCTATCGCCGCCGCGATAGAACCGATAGCGTCCGGCATCCGCTCAGTGGACGCGGATCACATGTGGCCGGCCGAGATCAATCAGGCCCTGCACGGCCGATAGACGGTCGTCCAGTGCAGCAATGGTAAGCAACAAATTATTGCGACGCTCGTCGAGCATACCCATCTCGGCGCCGGTGAGCTTTGTGCTCGCCCGCTCCTTGTGGATGCCGTCAAGGGATTTGCGCAGGCCGGCAATCAGGCCGGCCAGCTGCTTGGCCTCTTTGGTCATCGACCGCTTCGCGACATTTTGGCGACGCGTCTCCGCTTGGTTCTGTCTCATCTTCATCCTCCCGTAGCCCCGCTGCCCCGAGTGGATGCTTACAGCTTTGAGTACACATGTTACGATCGATGAAATCTGCCCGCGAAGAACTTTCTTAAATTGTATGCGCACGGAACCCGCGCCAGCCCAACAAAAAGCCCGGCGCGGCGGCCGGGCTTTCGTTGGCAAATGCTAGTGTTTCTCGTGACCGCCGCCGGGGCCACCGCCGTGCGGAGCGGCATTGATGTGCGGAGCACCACCGCCACCACCCGGATGCGGCATCGCTGGCGCAGCCGCGCGCGGCGCCGGCATCTGCGCGTGCGCATTCATCGGCGCACCATGGCTGATGTTCGGCTGAGCCATGTGCGGCATGGCAGGTCGAGCAGCGGGCCCAGCGGACACACGTGGCGCTTCATGTGCACGCGCCATCGGCTGCGGACGCGCCGCGGCCCGAGCGGCGGCTGGTTCGTGCATCATCCGTGCCTGGGCGTCACGGGGATTGCGCGCCTGAATAGCGGCCCGCTCATGCGAGATGCGCTCGCTTCGCCCGGCGCCGGCCCGATCGGCCGTCACGGCAACGTCGCGCTTCGTGATGGCAGCGTCACGCCGTGCCGTCGCAGCATCACGCCCGGAGATCGCAGCGGCGCCGTTGACATTACCCTTTCCGCGCATGCCTTCGCGTCCCAGAGCGACCGCGGCATCATGTGTCGCCGCGCGGCCGATCCGAGCGGCGTACGGATCGATCGTCATCCGCGTCGCGAAACGTTCATGCGAGGTCCAGTAGTTATTCCAATAGGCATGGCGCTGATACCAGGGGCGTCCCGCATAGTAGCTCGACCAGTACGAGCTCAGCACGAAGGGAACGACGGGCAAGTCGACCTCGTCGGCATAATCGGGCAGATAGACGTAGTGATTGCGGTAGAGATATTCGAGATACTGCGACGACACCCAGCCGCGGTCGTCGGAGAAGCTCACGTCACACCAGACATTGCCGCGCAGGCAACCGTGGATGTTGACGCGGGCGCCCTCGGGAATGCGATCGACCAGGGGAAAGCCCGCACCGGGGCCGGCGCGCAGACCGGTCGAGACGGTGACGATACCCGGCGCAGCCAACGCGGCCGTCGGGGCGAGCAACAGTGCTGCAATTAAAGCGGTTCTGAGCCTCATGGCGAAGTCCTCCTCTGAGAGGCGGAACGCGCGAGAGGAATGAAGCGTTCCGCTCGCAAAGGTCGCATCAGCCAAAAGATTGAGACGCACGCCGTGTGCGCAGTTCAATATTCATCCGCCATTCATCGGCGCGGCGCGCTTCGGTTCACCTGCAACATGAAGCCGTCGAAATAGGCGGCAAGCCCAGCGAAGTCATTGAGCGGCAGCACCTGCGCAACGTATTGGTCCGGCCGCACCACGACGATGCAGCCAACCCGCCGATCGATACCGCGCATCGTGAAAACGTCGTGTCCGCTCTTGAGGTCCGGACAGAACATCTTTTCGTAGTCCACCAGTCCGTAGCGGCCTTTGCGCGGCAGCAGCAGCTTGGGCATCGCCTCGATGGCGAGTTCGCGATGGTCCTGCTGAAACACTGCGCGCAGATCGATCACGGCATCGATGTCGGCATGTTCGGGCGTGTATCGTTTCACCGGCGATTCCTCGGCCTCGGTGAGGAAATGACACAATGCGCGAATGGCGGAGCCAGCCGCGGTCGGATTTTCCGCGCCGGAGAATGCATAGACGCGGAAGCGGCCGTCCGCTTGCGCCGCGTGGCCAAGATGCACCGGCTTTGCGTCGCCGAGCCGGATCACGGGCGCCGAGTGGAAGCGCTTGCCGATAACGAGGCCTTGCGCGAGATGCTGATGCGAAGCGGCGCCAGTGAGGATCGACGGCGTGTAGTGCGTCGCCGTACCCGCCGTGTAGCGTCCGTGCCGGACAAAATAGTCCTGTGTCTTCGCCGCATCGGCGCCGCCGACCTTGGCTGCGGAAGCGAGAATGCCGGCCCATTCGCGATCAAAATCGATCAGCTCTTTCGCCACCGCCTGTCGCTCGGCCGAATAGGAATGCAGCAGGCTCGGCGCGGACTGCTTGCGCAGCACGGCAGCAAGCTTCCAGCCGAGATTGAAGGCATCCTGCATCGAGACGTTCATGCCCTGCCCCGCCTTCGGGCTGTGGGTGTGGCAGGCATCGCCGGCGATGAAGATGCGCGGCAGGCGCGTGTCGATCTCGACTTCCGGCACATCGTCGAACTTGTCGGTCAGGCGCTGGCCGATCTCGTAGACCGACCACCACGCGATCTCCTTCACTTCCAGCGTATGCGGCTTCAGAATCCGCTGCGCTTTCGCGATCACGTCTTCGGCGGTGATATTACGATTGGCAACCCGCTCGCCGATTTCGAGCTTTGCCAGTTCGACGTAAAGGCGGACCATATAGCCGCCTTCGCGCGGAATGATGAGAAGGCTGCCGTCCTTCGCCGACTGGATCAGGGCCTTGAAGCGGATATCAGGAAAATCGGTGATCGCCAGCACATCCATCACGCCCCAGGCGTGATTGGCGGAATCGCCATGCAGCTCACGGCCGATCGACTTGCGCACCGTGCTGCGCGCGCCGTCGCAACCGACGACGTAACGCGCCTTGACGGTCTCGACCTTACCCTCATCGGCGGCATCGACACGTTCGAGGCGCACGGTCACGACATGATCGGTGGGCCCTGCGGCCGGATCGACCTGGAGGTCGAGCAGGCGCCTTCCGTAATGGGGCTCAAGCTTGGCCGGTGATTTGCGCATGACGTCGAGAAATCCGTCATGGATGCGCGCCTGGTTGAGAATGACATGCGGGAATTCCGACAGCCCGTCCTCGACGTCCTGCACCCGGCCGCTCCGAACGATCTTCTCCGGTGCCCGCTCGTCCGGCTTCCAGAACATCGTCTCGTTGACCCAATAGGCTTCTTTCAGCACGCGCTCGCTGAAGCCGCAGGCATGGAACATCTCCATGGTGCGGCAGGCGATACCGTCGGCCTGCCCGACCAGCAGACGGCCCGGCTTCTGCTCGACGATGCAGGTCTTGATATCAGGAAATTGTGCCAGCTGAGCAGCGAGCGTCAGGCCCGCCGGGCCGCAGCCGACGATGAGAACATCGACCTCCGCAGGCACGGCGCCCGCTGCGCCCGGGGGCTGAACGCGCTCGGCGGGATCAGCGATCTCAGGATCGCCCGGCTGAAATCCGTTGAGATGGAATTGCATGAGCACCTCTCCCGGGAAACGTTCTGTTTGGATATTGCTCAGTATGCTGACTATCAGTATACTTGTCAATCATCCGCGCCGTCCCTGCCCTCGAGGAGACTTCGGTGAAAGACAACAACGACATGCCCGGCCATCTGGCGCGCCGGTTCCAGCAGATCGCGGTCGCTGTCTTCCTCGCCGAGGTCGGCGAAGCCGGATTTGATCTCACGCCGGTGCAATACGCCGCGCTCGCGACCATCAAGGTCAATCCGGGCCTCGACCAGGTGACGCTCGCAGGATTGATCGCCTATGACCGCACCACCATCACCGGCGTTGTCGATCGCCTCGTGCAGAAGGGCCTCGCCGAGCGACGTGCCAGTCCCCGCGACCGACGTGCGCGCGAACTCGAGATCACCGACGAGGGTCGCCGAACGCTGCGCAAGATCACACCGGCCGTCGAAGCCGCCCAGCGCCTCATGCTGCGCGGTCTCAGTCCAAAGGAAGGCGAGGAGCTGATGCGCCTTCTGCGCAAGGCCATTGCGGCCGGCAACGAGCTCAGTCGCGCGCCGTTGCGCAATGCGCAGACGTAGCAGTTCCAGGTGTCCGTATTTGTCGCAGTGCCGCGAAACCAGGAGCTAACCTTCGGCTGCTATCGTGGCCCCAATTCTGCGCTTAACGCGCGATTAACTTTGCCGGCTTGGAGTTTCGGATGTTCAGGTTCGTCATTGCGACCGCAGTCATCGCCCTGTCCGCCGGCCATGCGCTCGCAAACGGCCATGGCGGCGGCGATGCCCCTCCTCCGCCGAAGCCCGAGGCGACCGCCGCGCCTGCGAAGGTGGTCCTGACCAAGCAAGGTCCCAAGCTCGTCGACCTCAAGGGGATGACGCTCTACACTTACGAGCGCGACACCACCGGCAAGACGTCGAACTGCAACGGCAAGTGTGCCGAAAGCTGGGTGCCGCTCGCCGCAACAGCCGAGGCCAAGGCCATCGGCGACTTCACCGTGATCAACCGTGAAGACGGCAGCAAGATGTGGGCGTACCGTTATCGTCCGCTCTACACGTCACCGGCCGACAAGGCGCCGGGCGATGCCAATGGCAACGCCACGACGCTGCAATGGCGCATCGCCCGGCCTGACAATTAAGGCGCAAACGGCGCGCGGCCGCCACTCGACGTACCCGCGAGCTTGGCATGAGCTGCGGAATCGACCGAGGCGTAATTCACCTCGGGCGTCCAGTGCAGCGCTGCGTACAGCACCACACCGGCCAAAATCGATCCGTACAGACCGAGCGTGGCCAAACGCCACTTGCGCACGACGCGACGGTCGTCCTCGTTCAATTGATCAATGAAATTTTGCATGATGCCTCCAATGGCAACGAGCCACTGAGACATAGCCCAAACGACGCGAGGCGCCTGTGAAGCAATTCACCTTTGGCGGCCGCTTGGCATCGATCGACACGGCCTGCCATTCAAGGTTCAGTGATGCGACTGACGTGACGGGTCAGATCAGTTGTCTCACCCGCGCCAGCTGGGCCCGGTATCGATCTGAGCGCTCTGTCCGGGCGGCAGCACCACGACGGTCGCATTGAGCTTCACCCGGTCGAACAGATCGATCACGTCCTCATTGCGCATCCGGATGCAGCCCGAGGAGATTGCCTGCCCGATATATTCCGGCTGGTTGGTGCCATGGATGCGGTAGAGCGTGTCCTTGTTGCCGACAAAGAGATAGATGCCGCGGGCGCCCAACGGATTAGCGGGCCCACCCGGCACGCGCGCCGGATAGGGCCCGAGCCGCGCCTGGATGTCTGCCGTCGGCACCCAGTCCGGCCATTCCGCCAGACGGCCGACGCGCGCAACGCCCGAGAAGGCCATCGCCTCCTCGCCGACGGCGACGCCATAGCGGATCGCCTTACCGTCGGGCAGCACATAGTAGAGGTAGCGCGCATCGGTATCGACCAGGATGGTACCCGGCTGCTCCTTACGCGGATAATCGACGATGTGGCGGAGATATTGCTCAGGCACATTCGCCTGGGCGTAAGGCGTGTGCGCAAGCAACTGGCGGTCGCGCGCCGTCATGCTCGCATCCGTCGATGGCGAAAGCGTCGTCTGCATGCAGCCGCCGAGCGGCAGCGAAGCAAGGACGAACAAAACGAGTAGAGATCTTGGCACCGCCGGCCCCCCAATAGCGGATAGCAGCGCCCCCAGCACAGCGAGATGCTGCCCAAATCGTGCTGAAAACAAGGCAGCGCGGAACACGTGCCCGTGTTCGGAAGATCCGGTTCCAACACCACAAACGGCGGAAGACCGTCGCAGTCTCTCCATCGCCTCGCCTTGCTTTGGTCAAACCCGGCTGGACTCGTGCGCCATCGGGCCAACCGCATCAGACTGGGATGGGCCATTCAACCGATCGGCTCGCGCTAATGCGGACGACCAACGCTTCAGAGGAGCTGCGATGCTCGCGACGCTGAACAGTCGGCAAATCGTCGATGAGATCGTGAAGGACACGGTCAAGGACAACGATCCGCACGACGCGATCCAGATTTCGCCCGACGTGGTGCGGGCTTCGCGCGCGAGCAGCGATGCGCCAACGCTTGCACCAGAGTTCACGGCCCGCCCGGAGCCGAAGTTTTTGCCGGAGACCCGGCATGGTGTGGAGCCGAAATTCATTCCGGTCTCGGAGCCTCCCGCCGTGGCGGTCGCGGCGCCGCAAGCGGCAACGCCCTCGGTCGACACCGCCGTGCGCGTGACGACGAATGATGGTCACAGCCGACCGAAGCGATCGGCTGCCAGAAGATGGCTGCGCGGTGCGTTCGTGACGTTCTTGTTTGCGGGTGGCAGCGCCGCTGCCACCATCGCCTGGGAGAAGCACGGTGACACGGCGACGCAGATGCTCGCCGAGTGGACACCGGCCCTGGCATCGCTGCTGCCCTCGACGTCGCAGACCGCGCCGGTCGCAGCCGCGCAAGCCGCGCCGCCCGTCGAACAAGATCAGACCGCTGACCAAACTGCGGCGCCGCCCGCAGCACCGGTTGTCGCGGCCGCAGCCGCACCTGCGCCTGCCGCCGCGCAAGCCGCCGATGCCACACCATCGGTGGAAGCAATGACACGCGACATCGCCGCGATGTCGCAGCAGATCGAGCAGCTCAAGGCAAACATCGCCGAGTTGAAGGCTGGTCAGGAGCAGATGGTCCGTGAGATGGCGAAGCCGCCGGCACCAAAGCCAGTGGCCGAGATCAAGCCGGTCGATCCGCGCGCACGTTTGTCGGCGCTGCCGCCGCGAGCGCCGGCTCCGATGCCGCCACCGGCTCGCAAACCGAAGCCGGTCGTGTCGCACACTTACATGCCGGCTTATTCGCCGCCGCTCGCGCCTCCACCGCCGCCTTCACAGGCTGCCGCGGTCCCGTCGCCGGCGGCACCGCCTGTCGTGACGACGCAAGCCGTTGCCGATGATGACGGCCCCGTCGTGCGTCCGCCAATGCCGGTCCATTAGAGCTGCGTCGAGAGACCAGCATCAAACGTCAATGCAAGCTGTCCGACTCGCTGCGATGCGTTGAGTCCGTGCAACTACGGTGATGAAGAGCTGAGTGCAAAGAGAAAAGGCCGTCGGGATCTATGCCGCCGGCCTTCTCTTGCAGCTGCCGGTTCCCGGAGCCCGGTTCTACTGCAATTCCATGCCTCATGATCACGCCAACATATTTAATAAAATCTTAAGGCCCTCGAACGTTGCACATCATTTCTGCGCCATAAGCACAGAGATTGCGCGGTTCGTTCATCGGATAGATGTCGACTCAGTGGTACGATCCAGCATGTTTTGAAGACTTACGTTGAAGTCTTCGCTTTGAGAATTTGGGTCGTCACACCGGGGAATTCGGATGCCTTATTATTCCTTCGATCTCGTGGTTGGTGAAGAGTTCAAGAACCAGGGCGGAATCATCCTCGAGGATATCGAGGTCGCTTCCGATCGCGCCGTTCAGCTGGCGACCGAACTGTCGCAGGTGAAGCCGGAGCTGCAGCGCAAGGGTTGCGCCGTGCGCGTGACCGATCGCGATCACAACGAGGTCTATCGCACGCCGCTCGATCCCGTACCGGCCTGGCGGCGCTAGTTACACTTCGAGCTCAGGCGCGTCGAACCAGTTCGTCAGCGACAATCCGCCGTCGACGACGAAGGCTGCTCCGGTGACGTAACCCGAAAGCTTGTTCGACAGCACGGTGAGCGCGACAGGCACGAGGTCGTTGGCCTCGCCGAGACGCCCGAGCGGAATGTGTTTCGCCAGAGAAGCATCCGCGACAAATCCGCCCGCCGCGATAGCGCCCGGCACCAGCGCATTGACGCGGATGTCGTGACGACCAAAGCTCTTCGCGAGCCCTTCACCAGCATCGCCATCCCCGCCTTCGCCGTCGAATAATGCGGCAGGTTGCGCGGCGTGCCCGCATGTAGCGAGGTGAGAAACAGGAACGAGCCGGGCCGCTTCGCTGCGATCAGGCGCTTTGCGAGCTCGCGCGCCAGATGAAAGCCAGCATCGAGATTGACCGCGTGCATCTGTTGCCAGGTCCCGCGATCGACGGCGAGCGCGTGATCGGCCTCGCGTCGAGGCGGCGAGGCGCTGTGCACGAAATGCGACACTTGGCCCAGCGCGGCGTCGGCAGTTGCAAGCAACTCGTCACACGCGTCCGGTCTCGCGAGATCGCCGACCCAGGGCAGCGCCAGATCAGGCCTCTCACTCGCACCGACGGCGGCCTTCACCCTCTCGGCACTCACATCGGCAAACAGCGTCCGCACGCCCTCGCCGACCAGGCCCAGCGCGATGGCGCGGCCGATCCCATTGCCCGCACCGGTGACGAGCGCTCTGTCACGTTCGCGATCGAACGGCGTGCTGAACAGGCTCATGTCGCTCTCCGGGACCAGGGACGGCTCAATCTAACGCACCCCGCGAATGAGCGACAATCGACCCCTGCAGCCATTGCAGAGCCGCTCGCAGGACGCTAGCCTCCCAAAAACGAGGAGGACCTTAAGGATGCGCTACCCCTTGCTGATGGCAGGCCTGTTGCTGATCGCCGCTCCCGCCCAAGCGGCCGACGACCATACGCGCTCGACCTATGTGACGATGGTCTTGCAGGCCTTTGCCGCCAAGGTCGAATGCCCGAACACGGACGTCGCCTACCAGGATCTGGTGCAGAAGGCGCAGCAGATGCAGCTTCCCGACGGCACCACCGAGCAGGTGCGTAAGGCCATTGCCTGGATGCACACCGGCGGCAAGATGGGCGAGAAGCAGGCCGACGACATCATGGCGGAGGTCGCGGTCGCGACCCAGACGACCGATCTCGACCAGCGTCGGCTCGGCATGAGCAATTGGTGCGAAAAGCAGAAGACCAGCCTCGCTGGCCTGATCCGCAGCAAGGGCGGCTAGGACCTTCCGAGCCGTTAAGAATGCCGGGACGGAACTGCCGTCCCGGCCCATAATCGTCACATTCGTGGCGAGCATGCAGGCGTTTTCAATCTGGAGACCCCCATGCGGATCACCCATCTCGTCCTCGCCGGCTTGCTGGCAGCGAGCGCCGTGCTGGTAGCGCCAGCGCTGGCGAAAAATTCCGATGCCCAGAAGGGCGAGGACAAGGCGATCTCATCATCTTGCAGCGCCTATCAACAGGCGGCGGACGGATCGTGGGAGCAGCTCCCCTGCAAGGAGACCGGCGAGCGCGCTCAGCCGCAGACCCAGCATAGGCCGATGACCCAGGGCGGCGAACAGGGCGAGCATTAGGCCCAACTGGGCGGAACCCGGCCGGCTCGCGGCAGCATTCAGATCCTCACCAAGGCGTCGAAGCGCTGGCAGGCTGGCCCATCAGCTCTGATGCGGGCCGCGGATGATCTTCATGGCATCCTCGATGTGGCGCCATTCCTTCGCCTCATCCGCCTCGCCGCGGCCCTCGCAGGCCTGGGCCTGCTCGGCCGCCTTCGCAATTGCAGCGAAACCATGCTTTTCCAGCATCTGCCGGGCGACAGTATGAACCTGGACCTCGGACATCATGGGCGCTCTCCGGTTT
The DNA here is from genome assembly GCF_053592855.1 of Bradyrhizobium sp. T-1. NCBI lineage: Bacteria > Pseudomonadati > Pseudomonadota > Alphaproteobacteria > Hyphomicrobiales > Nitrobacteraceae > Bradyrhizobium > Bradyrhizobium sp. T-1. The sequence continues at coordinate 4,645,394 of NZ_CM132115.1, forward strand.
GATGACCCACGGCGCATCGCTCCCGCAGGTGTCTCACAACGATTGAGCCCCTCGCCTCGTTCCGTGGCACTTATCTCAACACGCAAAAGGCGGCCCGCTGTGCCCAGCGAACCGCCTTCTCACCCACCCCAAACGGGACCTCGTCGGCCGCGTCCCCTACGCGACCGCCACCTTCTTGCGCTCGAAATCGTTGGGCACCTCGATATCGACCTCCAGGGTCGAGACCTCGTCGCCGCGCTCGAGCCGGACGATCACCTTGGTCGGATCCAGCATGACGTGCTTGGAGACGACCGCGAGAATTTCCTCACGCAGCACACCGAGCAGATCGGGCTGGCCGCGCATTCCGCGTTCATGGGCCAGCAGGATCTGCAGCCGTTCGCGAGCGACGGGTGCGGACGCCTTGTTGCCGCGGAGAAGCCGGAGCAGACCCATGCTCATGCAGCCCTCCGTCGCAGCAAACGATCCATGAAGCCCTTGCGCTCGGTCGGCACCTGCATCGGCACGGTGTCGCCGCACAGCCGTCGCGCCGCGTCGATATAGGCCCGCGCGGGTGCGCCTTCGGCGTTCGACAGCGTCACGGGCGTGCCGACGTTGGAGGCGCGGAGCACGTCCTGGCTCTCCGGGATGATGCCGAGCAGCGGCGTTGCGAGAATTTCGAGGATGTCGTCGATGGTCAGCATCTCGCCGCGCGCGGCGCGTGAGGGATCGTAGCGGGTGATGAGAATGTGCTTCTCGACCCGCTCGCCCTTCTCGGCCCGCACGGTCTTGGAATCGAGCATGCCGATGATGCGGTCGGAATCGCGCACCGAGGAGACTTCGGGGTTGGTGACGATCACCGCTTCATCCGCAAAGCGCATCGCCATGGAAGCGCCGCGCTCGATGCCCGCTGGGCTGTCGCAGATCACCCAGTCGAACCGGCTGCGCAGGTCGGCGATCACCTTGCCGACGCCCTCTTCGGTCAGCGCGTCCTTGTCGCGGGTCTGGGAGGCTGGCAGCAGCCAGAGGTTCTCCAGCCGCTTGTCCTTGATCAGGGCCTGCGGCAGCTTGGCCACGCCCTGCACCACGTTGATGAGGTCGAACACGACGCGGCGTTCGGCGCCCATCACGAGGTCGAGGTTGCGCAAGCCAACGTCGAAATCGACGACGACGACCTTGTCGCCGCGTTGTGCAAGCGCAGCCCCCAATGCGGCGGTCGTCGTCGTCTTGCCGACGCCGCCCTTGCCTGACGTTACGACCAGTACCTTGGCCATCTCAAATATCTCCTTCTGGTCAGTTCAGCGCGGTAATTCGCATGGTGTTGCCCTGCAGCCAGGCCTGAGCGGGCCGGCCGCGCAAGGCGCTGTCGATGTCGTCGGCGGTCTGATAAAATCCATCGATTGCAAGCAGTTCGGCCTCGATCTTCTGGCAATAGATGCGCGCGCTCGTGTGACCGTTCACGCCCGCCATGGCGCGGCCGCGGAGCGCGCCGTAGATGTGGATGGACCCGCCGGCCACGACCTCGGCGCCGGAGCCGACCGAGCCCAGAATGGTGACGTCGCCTTCAGGAAAGATCACGGTCTGGCCCGAGCGCACCGGGCTCTCGAGCAGCAGCGAGGTCGGCTTGGTCTCGACCTTGGCCTCGGGTTTCCTGGGCGCAGTCGGCTCGATCACGCAGCTGCGCCCGCCCGAGAGCAGCGGCGGCATTGAGGGCGTCAGCCGCGCCTCCTCTACGCCCTCGATGCCGAGCACGCGGATGTTGCGGTCCTGCAGGCTGGTGAGCAGGTGGCCGATTCCTGCCTGGCTGAGATCGACCGAGGACAGGTCGATCACCACGGGCCGGCCGGCAAAGAAGCCCGGCGAGCGGGCGATGGTGGCGTCGATTTCGGCGAGCCAGTCCTGGATCGGAACCGTGGGCACGAAGACGAAGGCCACATAGGAGCGCCCGCGCAGGCGCACCATTTGGCGTTGAGGTTTTGCTAGGGCCTCCATGGCGGCCGACTCGTTCCCTGTTATTGAATGGTTAACGATGCCGCCGATATGGTTAATGGCCGGTTAATTTCTCCGTGGGGTTACGTGGATCGCGGTGGGGGCGGACGCTCGGGCTATATGCTCCGAACCCGTGGGCAAAGCGCTAGCGTGCCCACCATCAAGAAGTGGTGGGCACGGCGCTATGCGCCGTTGCGCGCCCTACGATAGCGCGGCGCGATCGCAGTGTCGCGCCCTCCTCATCATCATGTCCTGTTGCGCATCTTGCTCAGCAGATAGCTGTCGTAAAAATTCTCCGCGATCTGCGTGTAGAACAGCAGCTCCTTCATATACGCGTCGTGGCTTTCCTTGGTTCGCTTGAACAGCTCGCTCTTGGCCGCGAGCTCGCTCAGATGCTCCTGGGTCGCGTTGTAGCAGGCTTCCATCACTGGCTGCGGGAATGCCTTCAGCTCGGCGCCGTTGGCGATCAACCGCTTCAGCGCCGCCGGATTCACGCTGTCGTACTTCTCGAGCATCCAGGCGCCGGCTGCAGAGGCCGCCTGGTTGACGATCGCCTGATACTGCTTCGGCAGGCTCGCCCACTTCTCGTCATTGACGATCATGTGCAGCATGGCGCCGCCCTCCCACCAGCCGGGGAAGTAGTAGTATTTTGCGACCTTCTGGAAGCCGAGCTTCTCGTCGTCGTAGGGACCGACGAATTCGGCGGCATCGATCGAGCCCTTCTCCAGCGCCGCATAGACGTCACCGCCGGCAAGCTGCTGCGGCACGATGCCGAGCCGCGCCAGCACATGGCCGCCCATGCCGGCGATGCGGAATTTGAGGCCCTTGAGATCGTCGACGGTCTTGATCTCCTTGCGAAACCAACCGCCCATCTGGGTACCGGAATTGCCGCAGAGGATCGCGTGCGCCTTGAACGGCTTGAGCGCCTCGTTAGCGAGGTCGGCACCACCACCAAAGTACCACCAGGATTCCTGATGACGATGGTTCATGCCGAACGGCGCGCCGGTGGCATAGGCGAGCGCCGGCTCCTTGCCGATGTAGAAATAGAGCGGCGTCTGCGCCATCTCGACCGAGGCGACGCTGACGGCATCGAGCGCCTGCAGGCCCGGGACCAGCTCGCCGGCGGCAAAGGTCTGGATCTGGAATTTGTTGTCGGTGGCCTCTGCAACATATTTCGCAAAGGTCTGCGCCGTGCCGTAAATGGTGTCGAGCGACTTCGGGAAGCTCGAGGTCAGGCGCCATTTGATCTCGGGCGCGCTCTGCGCGATCGCAGGGGCCGCAACCAGCGTCGTCGCGCCGGCGACCGCGCCGCCCTTGAGGAATGTACGGCGTTTCATGATGGGGTCTCTCCCTTGAGGTCAGCTTGAAACGAGCGGCCAGATCAACTGATCCAAGCCACGATCTTCGCGGACCGTTTGCCTGTTCCGGCCACGCAGTTCAAGCCATGATAAAGGAGGGGCGGCTGGCCAAACCAAGTCGTAGCGGCATGGCCTCCGGATCGCTCAGGCGTCTCCGACAAAGATCGAGAGCGCCCGCTGCAATTCCTTGTACGCGCGCGACCCGATCTTGGCCGCAAGTGCCTCGTCGCTTGCGGCGGCCGCCGGCTTTAGCCGATCCAGGAGCGCCGTACCGGTCTCGGTCAGATAGAGCACGTAATAGCGGCGATTGATCGCTGACGCCGTGCGCCGCACTAGGCCGCGACCTTCCAGATGATCCACCAGCCTGCCAAGCCCGGCCCGTTCGATCGACAGAAGTTGTGCGACGGCGAGCTGATTGACGCCAGGATTGGCATCGATGACGCAGAGCACGGAAAATTGCGCCGGACTGATCTCGAAGGCCGCCAGTTGCCGGCTGAACTCCCTGAAGATCCAGAGCTGCGCCCGGCGGAGGGAGTAGCCCAACAGCTGCGAGAGATCGCCAAGGGCAAGCGGCTTTGCCCGGCTCGGCTTCGTGCCGGACACGGCATGCGGCGCCGGTCGCGACAGCTTTGGCACGCCGGCCGCTCGCCGCGGTTGTTTGGCGGCGATCCGTTTTCCCGCCCGTGCCTTGCCTGACTGCATCGACGCGCATCTTTCGCAAAGCCGGCAGAGGTGCATCCGGCTGGGGCTCGAGGATTCGGACAGCGAGTCTAACGCAGCGAGGCCGGATCGAGAAGCCGGGCGCATACGCGGCCTTGCCGCCTACAGCTTCCACGACAGGTTGCACGGCAATATCGCGCGATGCGTCATGTTGACACGGCAACATCGCTCGCCTAAGGATCGTGAAGGCCTGCCGTATCATGAGCGGGTTCAAGGGGAGCGAACGTTCGTGCCGTCATCAGGGGTGGGCGCCGATCCGCATGCCACGGCGCATCGCGGCGGAATGGTTTTGCGCGCAACCGCAATTGCGTCGTGGCTCATCGCCCACGTGCGCGTGTCTCCCAGCAGCGTTTTCGAAAAGTTTTCTGACCACTCGACGTCACGCCAACCGGCGGCGCGTCGGGCGCTTTCGTTCAATCATCCAAGATGAAACTGGGAGGGCATGACATGAAACGACTTTTCCTCGCCTCGACGATCATCGCCACATGGGCGTCGCTCGGCCCGCAGGCCACCGCGCACGGGCTGCCGCCGAGCGGGGTGGCCCCGCGCTCGTCCTGCACTGCCCTCACCGGCCTCACGCTGCCGAACACGCAGATCCTGAGCGCGACGCAGAAGTCGGGCTACTGCAACGTGATCGGCATCATCAACAAGCGCGTCTCCACGCAGGATCCCGATCACTTCACCTACGGCATCGGCTTTGCGCTCAACCTGCCCAACACCTGGCATGGCCGCTTCGAGATGATGGGCGGTGGCGGCACCGACGGCAGCCTCAATGCCGACCCGCAAGGCGCGGCCGGCGTCGAGCTCGGCCAAGGCTGGGTGGTCGCAGCCGATGACGGCGGCCACGAGGATAACGCGGCCAATGTGGTCGGCGGCTATCAGGACGACGACGTCAATGCCGGCGGCTCCGCGCATTTCGCGATCGATGCCCAGGCACGCCGGGATTACGGCTACAATGGCATCGAGAAGACTGCGACGACCGCCAAGCAGATCATCTCCTATTTCTACGGCCTCGACACCGTCTATTCCTACATCATGGGCTGTTCGAACGGCGGCCGTGACGCGATGGTCGCGTCACAGCGATCGCCCTGGCTGTTCGACGGCGTGATCTCGCAAAATCCCGGCTTCAACCTGCCGCAGGCGGGCCTGGCGGAAGCCTGGAACGAGCAGGTGCTCGGTACGCTTTCAACCAGCAAGGACATCAACGGGCAGCCTTTCATTCCCGACACGTTCCCGCAGCAGGATCTTCAGGTGGCATCGGCTGCGATCCTGAGCGCCTGCGATGCACTGGATGGCCTCGTCGACGGCATCATCGACAATTATCATGCCTGCACGGCGAAGAAAGTGTACCCGGCACTCGCGAGCTACACCTGCGGCACCGGCTCGCATGGCAGCACGCCGCACGGTGGCACTTGCCTCACCAGCGGCCAAGTGGATGCGCTCAAGAAGATCTATACGGGGCCGGTGAATTCAAACGGCGAGCGGCTCTATTCGAACTGGTTCTGGGATGCCGGCATCTGGACGCCACCCACTGCGCCCGGCGCGGGCTGGCAGTTGTGGAACGTCGTCACCGCCCCCGTGCCTGGCGTCAACACCGCGATCAATCTGACGCTCGGCGCCGGCGCGATCCCGATGATCTTCCAGACGCCGCCCGTCGTCACTCCCGTCAACGGACCGAACGGCCAGGAAGCCTTCGTGTTCAAGTTCAACTTCGACACCGATGCGCCGAAGATCTTCACGAAGACGGCGGCCTATCCGGAAAGCTCGATGGACTTCATGGCAGCGGTCGCAACCGATCTGCGTCCGTTCAGGTCGCGCGGCGGCAAGCTGATCATCTCGTCCTCGGTCAACGACGGCATCTTTTCGGGCGCCGCGATCGCGCGCTGGTATCGCAAGATGAACCAGCGCATGGGCAATCATGCAACCGATTTCGCGCGGCTGTTCATGGTGCCCAACATGGCGCATTGCGGCGGCGGCGCAGCCACCGCCAGCTTTGCGACGAACCAGCTCAAGGCGATCACCGACTGGGTCGAAAACGGTATCGCACCGGAACGCATCGTCGCGGCCAATACCAACACCGCCTCGCCCTACCCGACCGGCGGCTTGTTCGATCCGCGCATCGCCCAGAACTTCCCGACGGGAGGCACGCGGCCGCTCTGCGTCTATCCCCAGATCGCGACATACAAGGGCAGCGGCCTGACCAGCGACGCCGCAAACTTTGCGTGCGTTGATCCCGGGTTCGGCCACGGCGGCGATCACGACTTCCACGACGATGACGATGGACGCGGCGGACACTAAGCCCGCTCATTGCTCCCGTGCCCCGGACGCAGCGCATCCGGGGCACGGATTTGACCAGACAAACGCTCTATCCTCGTGGGCAACAGCGCGATACTTCAATACACCTCGTACGCGGACGCCTCGCTCCGCGCGAGCTTACGCGGCCTCCTCGTACAGGCCCGCGATAAAGTCGCTGAATGTCGGCGTAAGCGGCAGGACGTAGCCCCAATTGTCGGACATCGCCTCTACAAGCGTCCACTGCCTGTCGTATTCGGCGATCTCGTGATCGATGAACCAGATCCGGCCGAAATGCGCCTTGTCGATCGTCATGCAGATCGGATTGCCGCCGTGATCGCTCATGATCCACAGGAGCTCATCAACGGTCGGCCATTGCGGCGTCGCTCGTGTCCGTGCCAGTGAGCATTCGTCGCCCCGCAATCCCAGCACCTCCTGGATCGCACCGGCCCAATGACCTTGCGGCCAGTTGAACTCGGCCGAGCCCTGGAAATAGCCGCCGGCGCAGCCCAGCAGGAACCGGCGATAGTCGTCCGGTAGGCGACAGCCGATGGATCCTTCGAACGAAGCCAACGCGGCTTCGCTCGGCGGTTCTGCGCTCGTGCTGTCGATGCCCGCGATGAAATTGGCGATGTCCATGCATTCCTCTCCTCGGCGCGTGCGCCGCGCCATGGCTTCGTCGCGGCGAGGTGGGAGCCGGTTCGAGGCGGGAGAAGAACGTTTGCTTTGCTTAGAGCAGCTTCGCGCTCACGAACAACGCGCGCACCGCGTTGGTCGCCTGGACCGCGAGCATGGCATTGTCGGCGGCGCCTTCCAGCGCGTGGACGGCGTCGTCATGCAGCGAGCGGAATTCCATCCACTCGACCGATTTGAAGTTGGTGAGGAATTGATAGGCCTGGCCGACGGTCGCGATCGCCAGCGTGTCACCGTTCAGCTTGATCTTGAACGTCGTACGCAGCGGGGTCTCGGAGTTTGCTGGATCACTCATGGGCTGCTTCTGGACGACAACGGCTTAACGAAGGGAAAACGGCAACCCAGCCGCACCTAGCAACTATCAAGAGTCGGTGCTGGCGCGCTGCGAGGCGGTTGCCGCCCCGCTCAGGCTCGGCACGACAACGAGGCGATTGAACTCGCCATTGTCGTAGGCTTTGAGGAAGCGATCATAGTCCTTGATCGACACGCAGCCGTTGGAATCGCCGCGCGGCCCGAGCATGTAGGTGTGGGTGAGCAGGCCGACACGTCCAAGCGCGCTGGTGCCGTCCGTCGGCGTCATGCGCAGCGCCCGCACGCCGTGGAACAGCTTTTCGCGCGGCTTGAGGTCGTAGGTTGCGGGCGGTGTCGCACCGACCATGCGCTGGTCGACATGGTCGGGGTCATCCATCAGCGCGCCCATGCCCGAATGAGCCTCGATGGTGACGCCGCTCGGCAGATAGAGCGCCTTGGCCTTGATGTCATAGACCGCCGTCCGCGAATCGTAGCCGAGCGCGGCCAGATCCGGTGCCTTGCCGAACAGGCCACTGTCGGGCGTCAGCGAGGCGAGCTTGATCTTGTCGGTGAACTTTTCGAAGAAGTTGCGGTTGTCGACCCTGGGATTGGTGTCGGCAAAGGCCTGGCTCGAGGCGATCTGCGCCGAGAAGTACGCCTGCACCGGCCGCGAGCGCGGCATCGGAACAGCGTCGGCGTGCTGCGAGGGCTTCGCGGGCTCTTCGGCCGCCGGCTGGTCGTTGTCGGTCAGGGTCGAACGCCAGTCGTCGCCCTGGAGCTTTTGGGCGAGCATCGCCTTGGCATCGCGAAGCTTGAGCTGGACCGCATTCAGGGCAGAACGCTCCAGCGTCCGCAAGCCGAGATCGCGCGCCGGCGGGTTACCGGACAGCGATGCGAAACGGTCTTCGAACGACGGGGAATTGGCCGGTGGCAGTGCGGCGGTGACCAGCGGGGTCGAGTTGCCGATATCCGCGACCCACGCGGCGGCGCCCAGCGCCAGCGCGACGGCTGCCATAGACAGCAGTATTGTCTCGGCTCGCCCAACACGGCGGCGCGACAACAGCCTCTCGGCGCTTGCGCGGTCGGAAACCATCAGATCCCCAAATCGACCCCCGGGGGACCCAACCCCCACCCGGAGACTCTATACCAGCTAGCACATTGGGAGCCAAAAGTTAGGCATAATCGCGGCCGGCAAGTCCGCCGGAGGTATCCAATGACCGATCCTTTCTATCTAAAGCGCTTCCTCAGGGCCCAGGACCCGGTTTTTGACGCCGTCCTGGGGGAGCTGGCCAAGGGCCGGAAGCAGACTCACTGGATGTGGTTCGTCTTCCCACAGGTCACTGGCCTCGGCTTCAGCGCGATGTCCCAGCGTTACGCGATCGGCTCGCACGCGGAGGCCAAGTCCTATCTTGCCCACCCCGTCCTCGGCCCGCGCCTGATCGAATGCACCCGCCTCGTGCTTGCCGTCGAGGGCCGGACCATCAACGCGATCCTCGGCGCACCTGACGATTCCAAGTTCCGCTCGTCGATGACGCTGTTCGGCGCGGTCTCCGACGAGCCTGTTTTCAACGAGGCGCTGGCCAAGTATTTCGCCGGCAAACGCGATGCTGCAACGCTGCAGATCCTGGCTGCTCTCGACCGGAAGACCGAGTGAACGAAAGGCGCCTGCGACAACCATCGCTACCAGCGTAAACCGGCGATTAATACGCGCCGCCTATTTTTGGAGAATATCTTTCTCCCTGCGTCGATTGCCGGACAGACCATGAAAATCGGTACGCTGCTGACCACCGCCATCGTCTCGCTCTCGACCGTCGGCGGCGGTCTCGCCGTCTACGTCGCCGTGACGAAGTACCAGACGATCGAGCGCGTCACCGAGGCGCAGGGCCGGCTCGCGATCGTCCGCGCCGTCAGCGACATCCCACGTTATCTCAACCCTGAGCGAGGCTTTGCCACCAACATCCTCTATGGCCCTGCGACCGTCGACCCGGCCCAGCTTTCCGAGCACGACAAGCTGCGCAAGCAGACCGACGGCGCCCGCGACAGGATGAACGCGCTACGCAAGGACTTGCCCGGCCCGTTCGACGACGGCACCACCATCGGCAGCAACATCGACGGCCTCAATTCGAAATTCACCGCGCTGCGCGAAGCCGTGGACAAGGCGATCGCGGGACCTGCGGAGGCGCGCAAGGACGCGGCGAGGAAGATCGTCGCCGACAATGCCGTGCTCAACGCCGCCGTCACCGCGCTGCTCAACGAGCAGGTCCGCCGCATGGCGATCCTCAACGGCGACGCCTATCGCCAGGCGAGCTATGCCAATATCGCGATGACATTGCGTGACATCGGCGGCCTCAATGCCAGCCTGCACAAGAATCTGCTCGGTTCGAAGAAGGTGGCGAACGACGCCGAGAAGGCCGACATCGCCCGCACCCAGGGCCGTAACGACCAGATCGTGATGTCGCTCCAGGAGCTGCGCGGCAACCCGACCACGCCCGCCAACGTCGCATCCGCTCTGGAGACGATGAACACCGTCTATGTCGAAGGCTTCGGCCGCGAGCAGAAGCTCGTCAAGGACGGCGCGGTCACCGGCAAGTACGAGCACGACGTCGATACTTATTACGCCGCATCGCAAGTCGGTCTCGGCGCGATCATCGGTGTCCGCGACGCCTTCTACGACAATGCGGAGCAGATCCTCGCCGGTGCTTCCACCGCCGCGCGGACCAGCTTCACGATCGCACTCGCCGGCCTCCTCGCCGTCCTGATCGCCAGCGTCGGCCTCATCGTGATGGTCCGCCGCCGCGTCTGCGCCCCGATCGTCGGCCTGACGACCCGGATGTCGCGGCTCGCCGACGGCAACGTTGCCGAGGACATCCCCGGCGCCGAACGCTCCGACGAGATCGGGGCGATGGCCGCAGCCGTCCAGGTCTTCAAGGACAACATGATCCGGGCCGACCGGCTCGCGGCCGAGAAGCAGGTCGAGAACGACGGCAAGATGCGGCGCGCCCAGGCGCTCGACGAGCTGACCCGCGCCTTTGAAGCCAAGATCAGCCAGCTTGTCGGCGGACTGTCGCAGGCGTCCTCCACCATGGAGAGCACTGCGCAGTCGATGACCTCGACGGCGGCGCAGACCAACAGCCAGGCCGCGGTCGTGGCCGCCGCCTCCGAGCAAACCTCGACCAACGTTCAGACGGTCGCCAGCGCCACGGAAGAGCTGACCTCTTCGATCGCCGAGATCGGCCGCCAGGTCGCGCAGAGCACCGAGATCGCGGCCCGTGCCGTCGACAACGCCCGCCGCACCGGCGATACCGCGCGCGCGCTCGCCGAGGGCGCCCAGAAGATCGGCGATGTCGTCACCCTGATCCAGAGCATCGCCGAGCAGACCAACCTCCTCGCGCTGAACGCGACCATCGAAGCCGCCCGCGCCGGCGACGCCGGCCGCGGCTTTGCCGTGGTTGCGTCCGAGGTGAAATCGCTGGCCGGCCAAACCGCCAAGGCCACCACCGAGATCTCCGAGCAGATCACGGCGATCCAGACCGCGAGCGACGAGACCGTGACGGCGATCCGCAACGTCGCCGACGTGATCGCCGAGATCGACCAGATCGGCACCGCGATTGCGGCCGCCATCGAGCAACAGGGCTCGGCGACCAAGGAGATCGCCCGCAGCGTCCAGGAGGCCGCCCGCGGCACCCAGGAGGTCAACACCAACATCTCAGGTGTGCAGCGCGCTGCCGACGATACCGGTGCGGCTGCCCAGGAGGTGCTCGGCGCCGCCGAGCAGCTCTCGACGCAGTCGCGCGACATCGCCGGTCAGTTCGACCGCTTCCTTGGTGAAGTCAGGGCGGCGTAGACGGAAGATGGGGATTCACCACGCGTAACGCACGACGCCCTTGCCGGCGTAGGAACGCGTGACGTTGGAGAATTCCCCCTCGAATGTCCCTGCTGCCGACCAGCCGCTCCGCCAGACCTTTTCGATGGCGCCGGTCAAAAGCGCGGAGTCGGACGCCACGGACGCGCCGTTCACCACGAAGCTCGCGCCGGGCAACGTCTGGAAGGTCGCGCCGGCAGCACGGTCGGGATTGAAGTCGTGCGCCCATGCCACGCGACTGCGTAGCTTCACGATGCCGTCGGTCTGGACGAACGCCTTGTCGGCGAGCAAGCCCAGCTCGGTGCGGGTGTCTGTGACACTCTTCGAATTGTAGGCCAGAGCGAACTGGTTGCTGCCAGCGACCGCCTGCTCGGCATAAGCCGGCAGATCGAAGGTGGTGAACTGCGTGGCAGCGTAAGGCGTCCAACCAAAGCCCTGCGCGACGACACGGTAGCCGCCTTCGAGGCGGCCGGAATAGACGTTGGCATTGAACTCGGCGCGCAGGCGGTCCGCGCCGGCGACCGTCACGGTGCGATCGGTGACGATGTCCTGCCAGCCATAGGCGAGTGCGCCGGTGACGTAGGCTGGTCCGATGGCGTGCCGGAAGTAAGCACCGGCCTGAAACAGGTCAGAACGGCCGCCGCCGAGATTGCCGGCGATCGTGAAGCTGGTGCCGCCGCCGGCAAGCGCGAAGCCGACCATTGTGTCGCGCGACATGCGGTAGTCCGCGCCGACCGCGGTGGCGTACAGATTGCTGGTCGTGTTGTTCGAGCCGATGATGGTGTTGCCATCGGTCTTCTGCGAGCCGCCGAAACCTGCCGTCCAGACACTCCAGCGCTGCTCGAAGGACGGCGCGACCGGCGCCTTGGCGTACATTGTGGCGTAAGCATCGCGTTCGCGCTTGCTGCGATCCGCCCCTGTGGCGGCAAAGGCAAGGTTCTCCCCGGCGTAGGCACTCGGTCCGCCGTCGAAACCGCCTCGACCAACGATAAACGGATCGGTCATTACGCCCAGGAACTGCCCCATCGCGTCGAATGTCGCTTGCTGGGGCGCGCTGCCGATCTCGCCGGAGAGCTGCGTCAGCCCGGCCGGGGTCAGCCCGCCGAACACCAGCGGAATCGCTGCATTAGTGTCGAAATAGTTGGTGATTGCGTTGGCGACGTTCTGCTGGTTGACGGACAGTCCAGTGCCGGAAGGCGCGACGAAAGCCAGCGACAGATCGAGATAGGCGTGGGTCGCATCATAGCTCAGCACCGTCTTGAAGTTCGAAGGCAGGTTGGTGCTCACCGTCGTGGGATCGAAGCTGCCGGTGATGCTGCCGGCAGTGAGAATGGTGTACCTCTTCTCGACATAGCTGCCGCTCGCGAATGTCGCGCCGACAGTTGCACCGCCAAGCGTCGCGTTGCCTGTCACGTTGGCAAAGCTCGACGTCGTCGGATTGATCGATACGAGATACTGCGCGCCCGCTTGCAATGCGAGGCTCGACAGCGTCATCGACGCGCCCGGCGTGCCATCACCCGCCGCAAGCGCACCGCCTGCGTTGATCTGCGTGGCGCCGACGACGCCGGTCCCCGTCAGGACCCCACCGCCATTCACCACGACCGCCGACGAGGCGAGCGAACCCTGCACCGCGAGGGTGCCGCCATTTACGGCCGTTGCACCGCTATAGGTATTGTTGCCGGCGAGCGTGAAGGTCCCTGTCCCGTCCTTGGTCAGCGACGTCACGGTGCCGTCGATGGTGCCCGTGATGGCGCCATTGCCGGCCCCGCCAATCGTCAGGTCGAAGGCGCCGGTGATGCCACCGCTCAGGGTGAGCGTGCCGGCATCCGAATTCATGCGCGTATTCGCCGCCAGCGTGATTGCGCCCGCATAGGCGTTCGCGCCGGACACGTTGCGTAGCGCACCGCCGCCGGACACACCCGTTCCGTTCAGCGTCAGCGCGTTGGTGATCGTGATGCCGCCCTGGACCTCGAGCGCAGCGCCGCTGGCGACCGCGACTGCGCCACTGCCGAGCGCCGCGCCGTTCTGTACATTGACTGCTCCAGCGCTGATCATCGTGCCGCCGGTGTAGCCGTTCGCGGCGGTGAGCGTGACCGTGCCGCTCGTCGTCTTGCTGACCGCGCCGGCGCCGGAGAGCGAGGCGTTCACCGTCCCGCTCTGGAGCGCAAAGCTTGCCGACGAACTGAGCGTGCCGTTCTGAACCGTGCCGCCCTGGAGCAGGAGGCCGCCATTCTGCGTCACCACGAAACCGCCGAGGTCGAGCACGCCGCCGGTCATGGTGAGCGAATTCGAGCTGTTGCCAAGCGCGCCGGCATTCCCAAGCGTGAGCTGGCCACCGGAAATCGTCGTGCCGCCAGTGTAGCCGTTCGCAGCGTTGAGCATGACCGTACCGCTCGTCGTCTTGCTGACGGCGCTGGCGCCGGCGAGTGAGGCGTCCACCGTCCCGCTCTGGAGCGCAAAGTTTGCCGACGAATTGAGCGAACCGTCCTGAACCGTGCCGCCCTGGAGCAGCAGGCCGCCATTCTGCGTCACCACGAAACCGCCGAGATCGAGCACGCCGCCAGTCATGGTGAGCGAATTCGAGCTGTTGCCAAGCGCACCAGCATTCCCAAGCGTGAGCTGGCCGCCGGAAATCGTCGTCCCGCCGGTATAGCTATTCACCCCGCTGAGCGTGACCGCGCCGCTTGCATTGAGCGCGCCGGCTCCCGCAAGTATGGCGCTGACGGAACCGCCTGTCAGATTGAACGCAGTCCCCGCCGTGATGGTGACCCCGGTCGCCGTGCCGCCCGCAATCGTGAACGTATCGACGTTGAGATTGCCGCCGCCGGCCAACGTGCCGGCCGACATGGTGAAGAGCCCGCTCTGGCCGCCGCTCGTCACGACGTTGAGCGTGCCGCCGGCCTGAATGGTCAGGGTGTTTGCGCCTGTCATGCCGCCGGCGCCAACGCTGAAATTGTTGCCGCCGAACACGGTGGGCTGGTTGCCACCGCCCGCACCGGTCAAGAGCGCGCGGTCAGCCGTGGTCGGCGCCGCTGGGTTCGTATCCCAGTTTGCTCCCGCGCCCCAGGACGCTCCGCCGGTGCCTGTCCACGTGGAGTCGGCGGCAACGGCCGGCCCGAACGTCGCGACAGCGACCAGCGCGGTGCCCCCAAGCAGAAGGGCAATGCGGCGCTTGCTTGATCTGTCGTTGACAACCTTTGAGCCGGCCATGTCGGGTCCCGCATGTCATGTGGACCCGCATCGCGCCAAAATCGCCAGCCGAGCCTGCGCTGGCGGACCAAAATCCGCATTGGAATACGTAGCGAGCGGCATTCGCTTGCACATCAACCGTTCGGTTGAACCGTCACTTCCATGCCGCGGCTGTGCTTTGACGAACACGCTCGCGTGCGACCGCCGGGCGTTAAGCCGGCGTGACCCGATTATCTCAATAAGGCGGCGCCTTGCGCGCACGCTGCGCCTTGGCCGCCTCGATCCACCAGCTGAGATCATCGGCGAAGCGCGGGAACGCGCGTTCCAGGGCCTTGCCGCCCTCGCCGACCGGCTCGCTTTCGGCCGATAGCGTCTGCGCAATCGGACCGACGCCGATGGTGCTCGAGATCACCACCATGCCCATTTCCGACAGCGTGCCATGCCAGGCGGTCGAGGCGCGCGCGCCGGACAGACGGCCGGCCGAATAGCTCACGATCGCGGCCGGCCGCCAGAACCATTCCTCCAGGAAGTGGTCGGTGAGGTTCTTCAGGCCGGGCTGGATGCCCCAATTATACTCGCCAGTGACGAAGACAAAGCCGTCGGCGCCGCGGATCTGACCTGCCAGATTCTCCAGCGCCGCCGGCGCGGTCCCGCCGGGATATTCCTTGTACATGCGGTCGAGCATCGGCAGGCCGATCGCCTTGGCGTCGATGAACTCGACGTCCTCGCCGCGACTGCGCAGACGATCGATGACGAAATTTGCAAGGCGGATGCCCATGCGGTCGGAACGGTAGGAACCGTAGAGGACGAGGATGCGGTTGCTCATGGACCGCAGACTAGCACGAAACCGGAGGTCGACCCCAATCGCTTTGCCGTGCTATCGCCTGCGTCCGCGCTCCAGGGTTTCCGACGGCGTCTCGCCGAACTGGTCGCGATAGCTTCGGGAGAAATCGCTGAGATGCCAGAAGCCGAAGGCCAGCGCGACGGCCTTCACGCTGTCGGCGCCGGCGAGCAGCCGCCGGCGCACCAGCCAGAGCCGGCGCAGCCGCAAATAGCGGTGCAGGCTCATGCCGCGGTAGCGGCGCACGACATCGTGCAGGGTGCGGACGGACAGCCCCAGCTTACGCGCAATCTCCTCGCTGTAGATCGGCTGGGCGAGATCGTCGGCCAGAAGCGCGCGGATGTCCCGGAACAGCTTGAACTGGCGTTCATCGTTCGGCCGCAGCGTCCAGCGCGCGGGCACGACATTGGCGAACGCGGCATCGACCGCACCGAGCAAGGACTCCTTCATCGCCGCCGCCTTCAGCGGCACCTCGGCGGGATCGATCGGCTCAGACGCCGCCGCCAGCACTTCACTGACCACGTTCCGCAGGCTGTGCAGCGCCAACGGACTGGTCTCGAATATCTTGAAGCTGGCGCTCGTCTCGGGCCAGCCACGATCCTTCACCTCCGGCCGGAACATGACCGATGCGATCTGCCGCTGTACCTCCTCGATGGTGTTGTAGGCCGCCCCGCTGGAGCCGATGACGATGACCGCGCGATCCCGCTGCGCGCCGTTGAAGCGGATGGGCACGTCGAGGTCGTCCATCGCAAAGCCGATGGCCGTGCAATCCGCGACCAGCTGCGCATCCACCACGCGCGGAAACGTCCGCGTCATGTTCACGTCGCCGCCAGGCAATTGCAGAATGATCTGCTCGGTCGCAATCGTTCGTACTAGCGGCGTGAAATCGAAATTGAGGCCGCGGATCGCGTTCCGAAACTCGTCGACGTCTGCAAAACGAAATATCTTTGGCGCCAACGCCGGCGCATCATCAATGTTGGTCATGACAAAATGAAAAGGCGTCGCCAAGCGACGCGCATCCGGCACGACACCGGTCCGATTTTCCCCTTTCGAATGCCCCGTGAGTCCGAAAGAATCGTCCTCGCCCGCTCAACCAGTTGAGCGAAGGTTCAATCCAAAGGACAAGCAAACGGATCGTGTCCTGCCAAATTTCGATATCGTTTCCAGTCGCGCGGATGGTGCCCCAATACCTAGATCTGTAAGGTTTAAAATCCAAATTAACAACTGTGAGGTGCAATGCGGAGCGTTGGATAGTCGAAATTTATTTCAGTTCAGGCCCCTGCCATGATGGCAAATTCGCCTGCCGATAGTCTCGTCGAGTTGGAAGACGCGGTCGCAGCGTGCCCGCCGGAGCGTTGCGCGCACATTCTCTCCGGCATCGTCAATCTGCTGACGGCGAGCCGCGACCGGCCCCAGGAACTGCTTGCCGCCGCGGTCGACGGCGTCTTGCTGCGCCTGACGGAACGGGTGGCAGCCAGCGCCCTGGTCCAGCTCGGCGCGGCGCTCGCCGCGCTTGCCGTCGCCCCGCCCGAGACATTGCGCCGTCTTGCCATGCACGACGACCCGGACGTGGCGTGTCCCGTCCTGCTCAAATCGCAGGCACTCTCCACGACCGATCTCGTGACGGTCGCGACCACGTGCAGCGAGCGGCATCAGCGCGCAATCGCGGCGCGCAACTGCGTCGAGCCTGATGTGACCGAGGCGCTGATCAAGCGCGGCGACCAGATCTGTCTTGCGCTGATCAAGAACCCGGGGACAAAGTTCTCCGAGGCAGCGTATGCCACCCTGATCGCCGGGGCCGACCAGGACGGCGAGATTGCGAAGGCGTTGGTGCTCCGGCCCGGCATACCCGACCTGGTCGTGCGGAAGTTGCTCTCTGCCCCGTCAGGCAAGACAGTGCCGGCCAAGCCCAGCGCATCCTCCGTTCCGCCCGCACAGGACGCGACGCCGGCTCTGCAGAAGCTTCCCTCCTCGACCGATTATGCGAATGCGAGACCCGAGATCGTGGCGCTCAACCGCGTTGGCAAGCTGAACGATTCCACGGTGAACCGCTTCGCCATCCGCGGCGAGACCGCCAATCTGTTCACCGCCTTGTCGGTGCTCTCGGGGGCGCCGATCGAGATCGTCGAGCACGTCATGATCGACGAGGATTGCGAGGGCCTGGTGATGGCCTGCCGGGCATCGCGCCTGAACTGGACGACCACGCTTGCGATCCTGAGCAACCGCAGCGGCACGCGGCTCTCCTTCGCCGAGCGCGAGCGCGCACAGCTGATTTTCGAAACGCTGCTCTTGTCGACCAGCCAGTGGACGGTGCGCTGGGGAGAAATCGCAACCAACGCCGGCAAGAGCGATCCAGGGCATCGCGGCGCAAGAATGGGGGGGAGCCGATGAAGTTGGACGGTCGGAAGGCGCTTCGTGTCCGGATGGACCACAAGCAGGCCGTGAACCTGATGGGCGCGGACGGTACCTGGCGACGCAGCTGCGTCCTGCTCGACGTCTCGCAGTCGGGCGCCAAGATCGAGGTCGAAGGCACTCTCGACGTTCTGCAGGCCAAGGAATTCTTCATGTTGCTGTCGTCGACGGGTCTTGCCTACCGGCGCTGCGAGCTGGTCTGGATTGACGGCACCACGGCCGGCGTGCACTTCATCAGTGCGGACGGCAAAAGGAAATCCGCGAACGCCGCCGCGCAGAGCAAGTAGGCCATTCGGCTCAAGGCATCAGCGAGCTTGCTCAACTCCAATTAGCCCAGGTCTGCCGTGCGGAACGCGAGATCCATCAGCGGCCCCGTCAAACGTGACGACGGCATCCGATCCGCGCGATCGGAACGCCGCTTCGTGCACGTGCTGGCCGATTCCTCCGCTAAACTGTCGGGCATCTGCGCGTTGCTTGAACCGCGCTTCACCGTCGCGGGCGAACGGCTCGACGCGGCATCCAAGCTGTCGCAAGTGCCTTTCGCGATCGTCATCCGCGCGGAGCTGCGTGACGTCGACAACATCACCGCCATCAAGAGGCGGTCCGCCGGGTTGGCAAAGGCCACCAAGCGCATCTTTCTCGTCGAGCAGTCCACCCACGTCAGCATCTCGCAAGCTTATGCGCTCGGCGCAACGCTCGTCCTCCCCGGCCCCATCAACAAGACCAGGCTGCTGGCGGCGCTGGCTGATCCAGCCGAGCCGGCGTCGGTCGGCCCGGCGCAGCCGGACAACGCCGTCGAGACCGCCGCAACGGCGATTGCATCGATGTTCACATCCGTCACCCTCGGCCAGCCGCTCGATGTCGATGGCACCAGGGAAGCCGGCCGCCAGATCGCTGATCGCATCACCCAGCATGGCCTGTCGGAATGGCTCACAACGGTGCGGCGCCATCACGAGGGAACCTATCAGCATTGCCTGCTGGTGACCGGCGTCGCCATCGACTTCGGCCTAAGCCTCGGCGTCGGGCGAGCCGATCTGGAGCGCCTCTATACGGCGGCCATGTTCCACGACATCGGCAAGGCCCAGATCCCGCTCGCCATCCTCGACAAGCCCGGCCGACTCGATCCCGAGGAACGCGCATTGGTCGAGACGCATCCCGTCGCCGGCTACGACTTTCTGAAGGGCCACGACCGGATTTCACCGGAGATCCTCGATGCCGTCCGACATCACCACGAATATCTCGACGGCAGCGGGTATCCCGATGCATTGGCTGGCGAGAGCATCAACGACATCGTGCGCATTCTTACGATCGCAGACATATTCGCCGCGCTGATCGAGCACCGGCACTACAAGCCGACGATGCCGCGCGCCAAGGCCTATGACATTCTCTGCGGGATGACCGGAAAGCTGGAGAAGGCGCTCGTCACGTCCTTTAAGGAGGTCGCGCTCTCGCGCTGAGCACGCGGCAGGACTCACGCCACGAGCCAGCCTAGTGCGTGGCCCGGTATTTGATGCGGCGCGGTATCGAGCGACAGGCCAGCCCTTCGGCGAGCAGCTTCATGTCCTCGCGACGACCGCTGCGGATCAGCCTGCTGAACTCTTCGGGTGTAAACGGAAGGCTGGGATCATCATCGATCGGACGCCGCATCCGCGGGCCGAAGAACCATCGAACCAGGCTAGCCAGCCGCCGCATGTCAATTCCCTCGCGCCAGCAACAAACCTCTTGCGAGGCATATTGTTCCTGCTAGCGCGACAGGATTGCAAGACCCAACTGCAGCGTCGTCACCGAATTTTGCAAAACGGTCCGGTATTACCCTCTAGCCGATCCGCTTGAGCGTCTCGATGTCGTTCATGGCGCTGGTCAATGCGCCATTGCGGTCGCGGACGAAGGCTTCGAGGTCCGCCAACACGGTGTTGATCATCTGAAGATTCTTGAACATCTCCTCGATCTGCGTCACGATGCTGTTGTAGCCGTCCTGGGTCTGGATCAACTGGCCCCGGGTCTCGTTGATGTTGGCTCCGAGCGACTCGATGGAGGTTTCCATGCCTCCGATCGAGGCGTGGGTCCGCGTGAGACTACTTCTGGTATCCTGCGCGAGCTTCTTCACCTCAGTTGCCACCACCGAGAAGCCCCGTCCCGCCTCGCCGGCGCGCGCCGATTCGATGGTCGCGTTGAGCGCGAGCAGGTTGGTCTGGCCTGCGATCGTATCGATGATCTTCAGGATATCCCGTAGCCCGTTCATCGCCTGACTGAGGCCGGCGAACTCCTGCGACAGCGCCGTGGTGTCGGTCGCCTTCGCCGCCGACTGCGCACTGGTCAGGATGACCGAGCGAATCTCCTTCACGATCGTGTTGATCGAAGCCGTCTGTTGCAGGGCGCCCTCGACCTTTCCGCTCAACGTGGCGCTGGCGCTCAGATATTCCGTCAGACGTTGGACGATGCCGTCCTTGATCCGGTTCAGCAGCACCATGCGATTGAGATGGGTACGCGTGAAATATTCGACGAAATGCGCGTAGTGGATCGGAAACATCTCGATGAACGGATCGTCCAGCGGCTTTTCGCTGACGTCGAAGAACACGATCGCGGTCAGGGTCTGGTTGATGTTGATCCCGAATAGTTCGCCGAAGGTGGAAAAGCCTGCGACCGGCATCGGCCACATGTTGCTCATGTTACGGAGCTGGGTCTCGTTGTTCAGCCGGCGCAGGATGCAGTCGTTGAGAATCGCGCCGATCGCCGGGGGCTTGCCGCGCAGGAAGGATTCGAGATCGCGCCGCGTCTGATCCACGAAGTCGGTAGCCTCAAGCAGCTCCAGCCTGTCGCCTGAATTGACGTCGCAGAAAAAGGAGACGACACCGCTGGCCGGATCGATGCCTGCGACCGAGCTGACGAACAGATCTCCGCCGACCTCGATGCCGAAGGAATGCTTCGTCATCATCGACATCAGGTTCGCCGGCGTGGTGTTCAGCGCTTTCGCAACCGTGGACGCGAACGGCTTGATCTCATTGGCCTCCATGACGCCCGAGGCCGTACGCCGATCGGGATCGGCGCCCATCACGACGAAGGATTTTCCGGTCTTCTTGAAGTTCTGCGTCTTGAAGATGCTGTAGGCCCGCCCGGGCGCGAGCTTCAGGAAAGCGATGAGGGCATGATTTTCCAGAATCCGTCTGCCGTCATAGAGATAGGTGTTCTTGAAATCGAGCTTGCCGCCGGCGGAGCCGCCGACGAAAGCGCATGGAAACTTGCCGCTCCTGTAAACGGCCTCCATGAAGTAGTTCTCCGACGCCGACACGCCGTCCACGAGCGTGAAGGCGATCGTATCGCGCACGTTGACCGCGAACGGCGTCCTGATCGCCGCGACCTCGCGCGCGATCGCCTCGATGCGCGCATCGTGTGCCTTGGAAGGCTCTCCCTTGCGGATGTCATCATTGTGCAGACCCACACTGTGGATGCTGACGGACTGAATCAGATCCGCCGGGAAGACCTGCACGACGACGGACGACCAGCTCACCCCCGTCGGCTTGTAGAGCGACGGGCCCGCCGAGCAAAGCTCGCCGGCGCTCGACATCGCGATCACCGGCGTCGCACCCGCCAGCCGCTGTAATGACGACACCACACGCGCAAAATCGCAGTGCGGGGAGATGAACGCGATGGCGAGCGGCGCGCGCGCGCCCTCTACGACGAAGTCACCCTCGGAAATATTTTGCAGCCTATCGTCGCTTTCCAACACCCTGACCGCACAGGCTTCACGGAAAGCCGGCGCGTCATCATGAGCTTCCGGAACGATCGATGGGGCGGGCTGCTTATGACGAGCCTGGGAAAACAACGAGAGCATGGCAATATCCTTGTTCGGCGCGTGAAACGTCTCAACGCAATGAACTACGGATTCGAAATTGCCATCCGGTTAGGAACCACGCGACGCAGCGGCGCTCATGCAGCTGATTGACACCGTATGACTACGGCACCGCATCGCATCGCGGGCTCATGATACCAATCGTGTCGGCGCATTTGATCTAGATCAAATATTCTCGGCAGCGATACGGGGCGCCGCTGAAACAAGCAGCGGCATCCCGCCCCTCCGATATTCGCGCGCCCGCACGCCCTATTCGGCGAAGCCGACGAAGCGCACGAAATCGCCATTTTCCTCGCGGTCGGAACGCACGGCGTTCGCGGCGAAGCCGTCGTCGGGATAACCCATCGCAACGCAGGTCATGATGACTTCGCCTTCCGGAATCCGTGCGACCTCGCGCACGATGTCGGAGCGCATGATCCCCTGCCCGTTGACGACAGAGCCGAGACCGCGGTCCCAGGCCGCGAGCACGATGCCGTGGCAGAGCGCGCCGAGATCGAAACGACGACCGCCGCCCACCATCTCCTTCCATGTTACGGCGGCGCACCTCTTCCAGCGGACTCCCGGTGAGCACGTGGACATACCAAGGCTGGGTGTTCATCGACGAGGGCGCACGTTTGGCGCTCTCGATGAACGCTTCGATCACCGCGCGCGGCACCGCTCGTTCCTGAAACCGCGCGCGCTGCGGCGCGACTGGACCAGCGTTTCGAATTCCACCTCAAGGACCTCCCTGCCCGTTCTTCAGCCGGCCGCGCAATTGCAGCCGTGCGGCGGTTGCCGATGCGGTGCGCCAAATCTATGCTAACGGCCAAGCAAGACCAAGAACCCCGTGAGGACCTGCAAATGCCCGCGCCGCTCGATCCCGTCATCGCCCAGATCATTCCGCTGCTGCCGCTGCGCGATCCCGCGACAATGACGCCACAGAGCGCCCGCGATTCCTTGCGCGCACTCGCTGCCGCGCGCGCGGCGGTGCCGCCGCCGCCCGTCGATGCCGTGCACGATATCAAGGTGAAAGGCGGCGCCGGTCCGCTTGATGCGCGGGTCTATCGGGCTGGCAGCGGGCCGGCGCCCACCGTCGTGTTCTTCCACGGTGGCGGCTGGGTCGCGGGCGACCTCGAGACCCACGACCGGCAGGCGCGCAATCTCGCCATCGAGACCGGCGCGGTCGTCGTATCCGTCGACTACCGGCGTCCGCCGGAGGTGCGCTTTCCCGGCGCGTTCGAGGACGCCCTCGTCGCGGCCAGCGACGTGTTCAACCGTGTCGCGGAATTTGGCGGTGATGCCAGGCGTCTCGGCGTTGCCGGCGACAGCGCCGGCGGCAATCTCGCGGCCACAACCGCAATCGCCTGCCGCGATGCCGGCATCAAGCTCGCGGCGCAGCTGCTGGTCTATCCCGTGACCGACGCAGTGGGTTTCTATGCCGACGCGCGCGAGAACGCGCGGTTTCCGTCACGCGCCGAGAACGCCGAAGGCTACTTCCTGTCGCGTGCCGTCATGGAATGGTTCGCCGGTCATTATCTCGCCGACGTCAATCACGCCAACGACTGGCGGGTCTCGCCTCTGCGCGCCACCTCGCTCGCAGGCCTCGCGCCTGCGGTCGTGACCACCGCGTGGTTCGATCCGCTGCGCGATGAGGGCGCAGCCTACGCGAAAGCGCTGGAGATGGCAGGCGTGCGGGTGAAGCGTCACGAGGGCGCCGGGCTGATCCATGGCTATTTCGGCCTCGGCGACGCCTCCGAGGTAGCCCGCACCGAGGCACAGCGTGCACGCGCCGATTTCAGGGCGTTGCTGGCGCGCGGGATCTGATCACGTTGGGCCGAACTGAATTATCGCATCCCCTCGTCGGCGTTCTTATCAGCCTTGTCGCCGCGCTGCTCTCGGTCACGGCCGTCTCGGCCGCGCCACAGACCGTCTATTTCCACAGCGCCGATGGCCTTACGGCACTCACGGGCTATGTGTTCCAGCCGACCACGCCCGGCCCCTGGCCCGCCATCGTCATGCTGCACGGGCGCGGCGGACCCTATTCCAGCAATGACAACGAAGATTGCAGCTTCGTCGGCGCCGGCACCGCCTCACCCTGCAATGCGAGCACCTTGTCGAAGCGCCATACGATGTGGGGCGAATATTGGTCGGCGCACGGCTACCTCGCGCTGCTGCCGGACAGTTTTGGTCCGCGTGGAAAGGCCTATGGCTTTGGCCGCTTCACCCATGGCGATCCCGACCGCGCGGACGTCAACGAGACCAATGTGCGGCCGCTCGACGCCGAAGGTGCGCTCGCTTACCTGCGCGGCCGCGGCGACGTCGTTGCCGATCAGATCTATCTCCAGGGCTGGTCCAACGGCGGAAGCACCGCGCTGAACGTGATGATCCGGCAAGCCAACCAGCAAGGCAACCAAGCGGGCTATCGCGGCGCCCTCGTGTTCTATCCCGGCTGCGGACAGACCGCACTGCTCACCTCGACCATTTCGACCAGGGCGCCGATCGCGGTGTTCCTCGGCGCCGACGACGAGGAGGTCTCGCCGGCGATCTGCCAGCACGTCGCCGACCGCTCGCGCCAGGCGGGCAGCCCGATCGACGTCATCGTCTATCCCGGCGCCACCCATGATTTCGACGAGCCCTCATCCCGCCGCCAATCCGCGCCCGGGAATCAGGCGGCCTTGGACGACGCCCTCGTCAAGGCCATCGCCATCGTCGCCCGCTGGAAAAAATGAGCCGCACGCGGACGCCGCTGCTTGATTGCGCCACGATTCCGGGCTCCAATTCGCAGCGCCATCTTTTGGTTTAGGGAGACACCCATGATGAAGCGAATATTCCTGGCTGCGATCGTTGCCACCTTTGCGGCGGGCTCGGCGCTTGCCGACGACACCTGCGAGAGCAAGGCGGTCGGCAAGGACGGCAAGGCGCTCGCCGGAGCGGCCAAGACCTCGTTCATGAAGAAGTGCAAGGAAGACGCCTGCGCACCCAAGGCCGTCGGCTCCGACGGCAAGCCGCTCGCCGGCGCCGCCAAGAACAGCTTCATGAAGAAATGCGAGATGGGCGCGTAAGGCGCTACGCGATCTACTCCCTCGCCCCGCGTGCGGGGAGAGGGTCGGGGTGAGGGGCCGCTTCCGCGATCACGGTGCAAGCTGGACTTCGAGGAGAGTCTCCCTCACCCGAATTTGCGCGACGCGCAAATTCGATCTCTCCCCGCAAGCGGGGCGAGGTGAAGGCAGACCTTTCGCCGCCTCCCCGCGCGCGCCACGCGCCCAAACGAAATCATCCCTGAACATCACAACCCTAGACAGAAACCGTCGGCTGACGGATCATGGAGTGCTGAGCGAAACGGGGCGCATCGACAGGGCTTTCCAGGAAAGGGAACGTCAAGATGTGGCAACTTCGAGTGCGTAATCAGATATTGGCGACAATGAGCTTGCTTTTTGCACTGCTCATCAGTCTTGACGTCGCAAACGCGAGGGGCGTCGGCCTGCCCAACGTCATGGTTCTCGCAACCGGCGGAACGATCGCCGGCAGCGGGGCGAGCAGCACCACCGTGGTCGGCTACACTGCAGCCACGGTGGGCATCGAGACCCTCCTGAACGCCGTCCCCGAGCTGAAAACGGTCGCCAACGTCAAGGGCGAGCAGGTTTTCCAGATCGCCAGCGAGAACATGAACAATGACTACTGGCTGAAGCTCGCAAAGCGCGTCAACACGCTCCTCGCGCAGGACGACGTGGACGGGATCGTGATCACGCACGGGACCGACACGATCGAGGAAACCAGCTATTTCCTGAACCTGGTCGTCAAGAGCAAGAAGCCTGTCGTCATCGTCGGCGCAATGCGGCCGTCGACGGCGATCAGCGCGGATGGGCCGATCAACCTCTTCAATGCCGTGATCCTCGCCGGCAGTGAAGAAGCCGTCGGCAAGGGCGTGCTCGTTGCTCTCAACGATCAGATCAACGCGGCGCGCGACGTCACCAAGAACAATACCTCGACGGCCGACACCTTCCGCACGCCTGAGCTTGGCTTTCTCGGCTACATGCAGGGCAACAAGCCGTACTTCTATCGCCAATCGACGCGCCGGCACACGGTGGATTCCGAGTTTGACGTTTCCAATCTCGATACCCTGCCACAAGTCGATATCGTCTACGGCTACGCCAACATGAACCGGGTCGCGATCGACGCTTTTGTCGCCGCCGGCGCCAAGGGGATCGTGCATGCTGGCGTGGGTGACGGCAGCCTGGCCCGGCCCGCGGTTGAGCCGGCTCTCGACGAGGCCCACAAGAAAGGTGTCGCGATCGTTCGCAGCAGCCGGGTCGGCAATGGCATCGTCGCTCGCAATGGCGAAGCCAAGGACGACGAACACGATTTCATCGTCTCGGATACGCTCAATCCGCAGAAGGCGCGCATCTTGCTGATGCTAGCGCTGACCAAGACGACCGACAGCAAGGAGATCCAGCGGATGTTCTATACCTATTAGAGCATCCGACGTGCGGGGCTCTATTCCCGCTTGAAGCGGTAATCAAAGGCGGCGCCGAGCGGCTTGATCAGGCCGACCGTCGGCGCCGGAAAATGGATCGGCAGGATCAGCGTGTCGGTGTCGGCGACGGAAGCGAAGAACTTCCGCCGCGACACCGCCGACTGTTTCGCATCCCAATCGGGCCTGGCCGACCAGTCCGGCTCGCGGCACTGGATCTGGTGATGCATGAGGTCGCCCGCGACCACAGCACGCTGGCCCTTCGAGAGAATGTTCACGCAACAATGACACGGCGAATGCCCCGGCGTCGGCGTCAGCGTCACGGTGTTGTCCAGCGCATAGTCGTCGTCGACCAGCAGCGCCTGCCCCGCCTCGACGATCGGCAGGCAATTGTCACGAAAGACCGTACCAGGCGGATTGTGGCCCTTGGCATGCTCGGCTTCCCAGGCCGCGTACTCGCCTTTGTGAAAGACATATTTCGCATTCGGGAAGGTCGGCACCCAGCGGCCATCGCGCAGGGTGGTGTTCCAGCCGGTGTGGTCGATGTGCAAATGCGTGCAGAAGACATAGTCGATCTGCTCGAAGCCGATTCCGAGCGCGAACAATTCGTTGCGCCAGCGCTCCTTGCCGGGGAAATCGAACGGCGGCGGATGGCCCTTGTCCTCGCCGGTGCAGGTGTCGACCAGAATGGTGTAGCGCGGCGTGCGCACGACAAACGTCTGATAGGTGATGACCATCATGCCGCGCGCGACATCGAATGTCTCCGGCTCCATCGTGGGGAGATGGCGCTTGAACACGCCGTCGTCATAAGTCGGGAAAAAATCTTGCGGCCGCCGCCAAGGCCCTTCCCGCTCGATCACCGCGTCGATGGTGATGTCGCCGATCCGAAGCTGCTTCATGCGCCCCTCCCGATTTTTCTCAAGCGTAACGAACGCCTTCGCGGCGTTCAAGGCGCGTGAGCGCAGGACTGCATTGCTGAGTTCCCGTTACTCATACGACAGAGATTGAGTTGGACTCCCGCGACAACGATCACCCGGCGACGCGGACGCGTCGCTCAAGCGTCACACGCGCGTCGTCAGCCGCACTCGATACTCCACGTGTCATTCCAGATGAAGCGCGCGCAGATTGCGCAGCAAAAATCACGGGGCAGCACGTGGACAAGAAAAGGCTTTTCACCCTGATATCGTCGCTCTCGCTCGCAGCATCGCTGACCGGCACGGCCATGCCCGTCTACGCCGATGAGGACGGCAACGGCCGCGATCGCGGATCGGACAATTTTCGTGACCACGATCGCGGCGGACATCACGGACATCGTTCGCCGCCCGTGGTCCTCATTTCGCTCGACGGGGCAAAGCCCGATTTCATCCAGCAGTTCATCGCGGAAGGCGTGTTGCCGCGCGATGGCGGGTTGGCGCGTCTGAGCCGCCATGGCGCGATTGCGATACAGAACATCACGGCCTCGCCGTCGCTCACCGCTGTCTCGCATATCGAGATCGCAACCGGATCGACCGCCGTCCACAACGACATCCCCTCGAACACTTTCCAGGCCATCGTCGGGCCGAGCACTTCGAGCCTGAGTGGCTTCGCAGCGCCGATCGGCGGCTATCGCGAGAGCCCGCTCGGGCCCTCGCCGCGACCGACGGCCTCGCCGCTTTGGGTGCAACTGCGCCAGCAGGGCAAGAAGGTCGTCACCGCGACCTGGCCGGGCGGCGACGGCGCCGACATCTCCATCAACGGCACCGTCGTGCAGCCGGCCCAGCCGACCCGCGTCACGGACTATACCGTGCCGTTCGGCGCCTTCGGCGGCCTCGGCGCCCAGGGCTTCTCGCTCACCCGGACCGACTTCGCCCCAGATGCGGCGGTGGCCGCGGCGCTGCAGGCAGCCGGCCGTTTCTCGTTCAGCCCGGTGCTGACGACCGCAAATCCGATCGAGACGTTCTCCTGCGCGTCGGCCTCGACCGCAACCTGCACCAGCGCGGCAACGCTCGACCTCAAATACGCCATCCGCGTTGCAGCGCTCGACACCACGAATGACAACGTCGTGAATTACGACACGCTGGTGTTCTTCGACGCTACGCGCGGCATCACGACGGGACCATTCGCCCCGCCGGCGACTGGTCCGGCCTACGTCGAGTTCGGCGGCGAGAATTCGCCGTTCTTCTTCGACGGGAGCGGCGCCAAGGTCGGCGCGGCCTATTTCGTCTCGCAGCTCGCGTCCGATCTCTCGGTGGTGCGCTTCGCCCGCTACGGCGCCAACTTCATTCCGCGCAATGCGCCGGTGCTGGCCGATGTCGACGACATCAACACCAGCATCGGCTTCTGGCGTCCGCAGGCTGATTTTCGTATTCCGGAGCGCCTGAGCCCGGGCTTCACCAACTTTCCCGACGTCGAGATCGAGGCGATGTTCGAGGACATGGTGAAGACCTTCGTGCGTTATCAGGCCGAGATCGGCGAGCGCGCGATCAAGAACCATCCCGATGCCGATCTCGTGATGGTCTATATCGAGCAGCCCGACGGCTCCGAGCACCAGTTCCTGCTGACCGATCCCCGCCAGGGCACCAACCCGAAGGACCCGAACTCAATCGGCGCCAACCAGGATCCCGTCAAGGTCGCGCGCTACGCCTCCTATATCCGCTTCGCCTATCAGACCGCGGACAAGGCGGTGAAGCGGATCATGGACGCGGCCGGCCCGGACAGCAACGTCATCGTCGTCTCCGACCACGGCTTTGCGCCGTTTCACACCTCGGTCAGCATGACCAACATCCTGAAGAATGCCGGCATCGACACCACCAAGATCGCGATCCGCACCTCAGGTCCCGCGGCCAACATCTACATCAACTTGCAGCAGCGCGAACAAGGCGGCACCGTAGATCCCGCGACCTATCAGGCGCTGCTGGCGCAGATCACCGCCGCCGTACAGAACGCTGTCGACCCGAACCCGAAGTTCAATGGTTCGCTCGACAACGGCAAGATTTTCACTGTGGTCGAGACCCGTCCGGCGCAATGCGAGGCCGGCCTCGGGCAGTGCACCAGCAAGACCATCGGCCAGGACTTTGGCGATGTGTTCGCGCTGATGGCGCCGGGCTACAATTTCGACGGCATCCAAAACCCCGGCGTCGCCCGCCTTGGCGATGCGCCGTTCAGCGCAGCCACGACCATACTGTCGATGCCCAACTTCTATGGGGCCCACGGCCACGATCCCAAGCTGCCGGTGATGAGCGCGACCTTCATCGCCTCCGGTCCGCAGATCCGCGACAACACGACCATCCGCAGCATGCACAATTTCGACGTCGCTCCAACCATCATGCAGATCCTGGGCGTCAGGCCGCACGGGGTCGATGGTGAAGTGCTGAACGAGATTTTGCGGTAGGGATTGACGACGACAACGGATGGGCGCCGATCGGCGCCCGTCCCGGCTAGCTCCGCAACCCCGGCGCTTCCTGCCCGGTCCGCTCGACGTACTCCGTGTAGCCGCCGCCATATTGGTGGATGCCATCCGGCGTCAGCTCGAGCACGCGATTCGACAGGACGCTGAGGAAGTGGCGGTCATGCGAGACGAACAGCATGGTGCCCTCGAAATCCGCCAGCGCCGTGATCAGCATTTCCTTGGTGGCGAGATCGAGATGGTTGGTCGGTTCGTCCAGCACCAGGAAATTCGGCGGATCGAACAGCATTTTTGCCATCACGAGGCGCGCCTTCTCGCCGCCTGAGAGCACGCGGCAGCGCTTCTCGACATCGTCGCCGGAGAAGCCGAAGCAGCCGGCGAGCGCGCGCAAGCTACCCTGCCCCGCGGTCGGAAACTGATCTTCCAGCGACTGGAACACGGTGCGCTCGCCGTCGAGCAGGTCCATCGCGTGCTGGGCGAAATAGCCCATCTTGACGCTGCCGCCGAGCGCGACAGTCCCCTCGTCCGGCTCGCTCGCACCCGCGACGAGCTTGAGCAGCGTCGACTTGCCGGCGCCGTTGACGCCCATCACGCACCAGCGTTCCCTGCGGCGGATCATGAAATCCAGCCCGTCATAGATCCGCTTGGCGCCATAGCCCTTGTAAACGTTCTTCAGCGCCACAACGTCCTCGCCCGAGCGCGGTGCCGGCGGGAAGTCGAACGCAATGCTCTGGCGGCGGCGCGGCGGCTCGACGCGCTCGATCTTGTCGAGCTTCTTCACCCGGCTCTGCACCTGGGCCGCATGCGAGGCCCGCGCCTTGAAGCGCTCGATGAACTTGATCTCCTTGGCGAGCATCGCCTGCTGGCGTTCGAACTGCGCCTGTTGCTGCTTCTCGTTCAGCGCACGCTGCTGCTCGTAGAACTCGTAATCGCCGGTATAGGTGGTGAGCGAGCCTGAATCGATCTCGACCACTTTCGAGATCACGCGGTTGATGAACTCGCGGTCATGCGAGGTCATCAAGAGCGTGCCTTCGTAATCGTGCAGGAACTTCTCCAGCCAGATCAGGCTCTCGAGATCGAGATGGTTGCTCGGCTCGTCGAGCAGCATGACGTCGGGGCGCATCAGCAGAATGCGCGCCAGCGCCACGCGCATCTTCCAGCCGCCCGAGAGCTTGCCGACGTCGCCGTCCATCATCTCCTGGCTGAAACCGAGGCCGGAGAGAGCTTCGCGCGCACGGCCGTCGAGCGCGTAGCCGTCGAGCTCCTCGAAGGCGTGCTGCACCTCGCCATAGCGGGCGATGATCTCGTCCATCTGGCCGGCCTTGTCGGGGTCGGCCATGTCAGCCTCGAGCTGGCGCAGCTCGGCCGCGACCTCGCTGACGGGACCCGCGCCATTCATCACCTCGGCCACGGCACTGCGGCCGGACATCTCGCCGACGTCCTGGTTGAAATAGCCGATGGTGATGCCGCGATCGGTCGAGACCTGCCCTTCGTCGGGCATTTCCTCGCCGGCGATCATCCGGAACAGGGTGGTCTTTCCGGCGCCGTTCGGACCGACGAGGCCGATCTTCTCGCCCTTGTTGAGGGCGGCGGAGGCTTCGATGAACAGGATCTGGTGGCCGGCTTGCTTGCTGACGTTGTCGAGGCGGATCATGGGGTCTTTTTGGGGAATTTTGCGTTGCAGCGTAATAGGCCATACCGGCCCCAAGGGAAAGCCCGGCGGGGTACGGATTTCGCCCCCGGCATGCCACCGTAGCCAATCCGGCCACATCAGGGGAGAATGACGATCTGATCGGATGACGGACGAGATAGCGATGGATTCCGCAAAAGCCGGCCCCTTTGCCCCCTTCGAGTGGATGCTCTCTGCACGCTATCTGCGGGCCCGCCGTAAGGAAGGGTTTGTCTCGGTCATCGCCGGGTTTTCGTTTCTGGGCATCATGCTCGGGGTCGCAACGCTGATCATCGTCATGGCGGTGATGAACGGCTTTCGCACAGAACTGCTCGGCAAGATTCTCGGGTTCAACGGGCATATCGTGGCGCAGCCGCTGGAAACGCCGTTGACGGACTGGAAGGATGTCACTGAGCGCATCAGCCAGGTAGAGGGCGTTCGTCTGGCGGTACCGGTCGTTGACGGTCCGGCCCTTGCCTCGTCGTCAAACGCCTTCGGCGTCCTGGTGCGCGGCATTCGGGCTGCCGATCTCGATGCGCTTCCCTCGATCGCCGGCAGCATCAAGCAGGGATCACTCGAACATTTTGACGACGGCCAGGGCGTCGCCATCGGCCAGGTCCTCGCCGATCAACTCTCGGTCCACGCCGGTGACAGTCTCACGCTCGTTGCGCAGCGCGGCGCAGTGACGCCCATGGGCATGATGCCGCGCGTCAAGAAATATCAGGTCGCAGCCGTGTTCGAGATCGGGATGTCCGAATATGACGCGGGCGTCATCTTCATGCCGATCACGGAGGCGCAGGCGTTCTTCAACCGCAATCAGGACGTCACGGCAATCGAGGTGTTCACGGCCAATCCCGATCGCATCGACCTGTTTCGCAAGACGGTCGCGGAAGCCGCTGGCCGGCCGATCTTCCTGGTCGACTGGCGGCAGCGCAATGCGACCTTCTTTGGCGCGCTCGAGGTCGACGCAATGTGATGTTTCTCATCCTGAGCCTGATCGTGCTGGTGGCCGCGCTGAACATCGTGTCCGGCCTGATCATGCTGGTGAAGGACAAGGGCAGCGACATCGCGATCCTCAGGACCATGGGCGCCTCGCGGGGGGCGATCATGCGAACGTTCATGATCACCGGCGCTGCAATCGGCGTGGCGGGAACGCTTGTCGGCTTCGTCGTCGGGCTCCTCGTCTGCGTCAATATCGAACAGATCCGACAATTCATGTCCTGGTTGACGCGCACCGACCTGTTCCCGCCAAAACTCTATTTTCTGTCCAAGCTGCCGGCGGACGTCGACTACTTGGAAACCGCGGCGGTCGTCACCATGGCACTGACGCTGTCGTTCATCGCGACGCTCTACCCATCATGGCGCGCCGCGCGGCTCGATCCTGTCGAGGCTCTGCGTCAGGGAGGCTAGTCGCGGTAGTGATCTGCAGCGGCGAATGGTGGCCACGGTTAAGCGCGAGCCCCACCAAGCAAAAGGCCGCTCAGGGGCGGCCTCGCCGAACTTTCCCCGTCGTGCCGTCAAAGCCAGCGCAGCGCACTCTTCCTGCGGTAGGCCATGAACCCCGTGCCGAAAAAGCCGAGGATCATCATCGTCCACGTCGAGGCCTCAGGCACGGCCGAAACCGCCGATGTGAGCGAGACCCTGTCCAATCCGGTGTTGTCATCGCCGGTGTGCCAATCGGCCTGGATGGTCAAGGTCGCGTCGGCAAGGATACCAGCGAAATCGGCAGCGCTGACCGGCACCGTTCCGTTAACATCAGTGCCGTTGTAGAACGTCCATCCGCGCGCATTCAACGCAATGCTGTAGGGCGTGAAAGTCGTTCCGGGCTTCGGCAGGTCTCCAAGCGCGAAGCTGATCGTCTTGCCATTGGCGCCATAGACGATGACGACAGGCGAGTTGATATCCGCTCGCTGGGCGTCGAACAGCGAAAAGCTGAGCGTGCCGCCCAAATAGGAGGTCATGTTCGAGGCAAAGGATTTGGGAGCCACGAAGACTGTCGTTCCGGCACTCGGATCGATGGTGGAGATGTACCCGCTGTTTCCAATGCCGCCTGTCGCGTTGTACACCAGCGAATTGAACGGAGAGAGACCCAACGAGGAATTCGCGTCCGCCGCGATCCAGCCGTTGACACCGTTGGCCGTGTTGTCGAAGTTTTCCGAAACCGTGATCGCAGACGCGGTATTGACCGAGATCGCCACAGCAAGAGCCGTAGCAGCAGCCGTTCTCAAGCTCGCCATTCCTGTACCCCAAAAGATGCGCCGCGCCCGAACGAGCGCTATGGCTGAATTTTCGATTGGGTCGGCCCGATGCCTGCGCCGGTCGGGGAATCAATTCGTGCAACGCCGGAACGGGCCTGCCCGATGATTCCATAACCGATGCGGTGAAAGCGCGCGTCCTTCGTTCGAGGGATCGTTCGATATCGAGACCTGCAAACCGTCAGGCTGCGAGCATCGCCCTCTTGGGACGTCGAGATGCCATGAAGCCAACACCCGCGAAGCCGAGGATCATCATGGCCCATGTCGCCGTTTCAGGAACGGCTCCGATATTGGGGCTGAAAATCAGGTTCAGCTCACCGGGGTCGAACGTCGCAGGATTGATCGCGAATGTCGGATCAACGAACGACGATATCGAGGCGCTTTTGCCAAAGTAAACATTCGCAAACAGATAGGTGTACAAGGTCACCGTATAGATCTCGTTGGTTGAGACCGTAAAAAGTTTGTCGGTTTCGGACCAGGTTGCCGAGTGAAGCGGCGCCCCGCAACAATCCACTGTTTGATTGAGCCCGAGTCGAAGACCGGAGCCGACAGCCTGCGTCGCGTATCCGCGGTCGATGAGCAGCATGGAAATTGCGGAGTCGTCTCTGATGTTCAGCAGAGTGCCTGAGGCCGAGATCCGGCCCGCCGCGCTGACATCCAGGGTGACGTTTCGGTTTTGAGAGCTCAGAACTTCGAAGTAGTAAGTGACGGCCCCGCTCGCAGCTCCTCCCATGTAGCCACTGGAGGGAGCGTTCGTGGGTCCGGCCTGCAAACTGAGAGTGGCCAGGGCTGAGGGAGAGGTGCTCGCGGTAAAAGCAGCTTGCCCGGATCCTCCGTTCGCTGACGTCCCGGATACGGACGTCGTTCCGAATTGGCTTGAGATCGCACTCCAGGTTTCGCCGATGCAACAGCCGGTGATGCCGTTGAATCCTGCGCCAGAAGTTACAATCCCATCCGGCAAAACCGTATTGGCCAAGGCGGACGTGGACCAGAAAGCAACGACAGCGGCGAGCAAAAATTTAAGTCGCATCCCCAGTCCTTAAGTGGCATTTCATGCCAAATTAAACTTATTAAATCGCCGGGAGACTAGGGTTCCCGCAGAACTCTTGCAAGCGGTACTTGTCAGCGCTTCTGTCCTTTTCGTCCCAAAATGCCAAACTGAGTCATAGTGAAGACCTCCTGGTTGGCCGGTTCGATTGCGGGCATTATCGATGGCAACAATCCGAGAGCTTCGCGAACTTGATACTTTGGGTTTTGCATCGCTCGTTCTGTGTAGCCGGTCCAGCTTTCGACCGCGCAACAGGAACTCTTGCGAAACCCATCGTCCTGACGGGCGCAATCGGTATCAAGCAATCGCTCGTTCGATCTCATTGTGAGAACGAAGTTTGATGGATTCGCTCCCATCCCACAGAGCTATCCCGCGTGTTTTGATGTGCTAGTTTCGCGGCCTGAGATACCCGGCTATATCTTGGACGCGACATGAGGCGACGAGGGTTCATCACGCTGCTTGGGGGCGCGACTGTTGCCTGCACAGTCGGCGCGCGCGGGCAATCGCCAAAGCGGCCGACCATTGGCTTCCTGGGGACGGTTGCACAATCATCTTGGACAAGATCCATCGCCGCTTTCGAAGGAAGGTTGCGCGAACTCGGTTGGATCGAAGGCCGCAATGTTGCTGCCATCGATTATCGCTGGGCCGATGGACGCGCTGACCGGATTGCCGAGATTGCCGCGGAGTTTGTCCGTCTCAAGGTCGATATCATTGTGACCGGAGGAAATGCGGTCCTCGCGATCAGGAAGTTGACATCGACAATTCCAGTCGTGTTCGCCGTGGCTGTGGACCCGGTTGGCAGTGGTTTTGTCGATACGTTGTCGCGACCGGGAGGCAATGTGACCGGCCTGTCGATCCAAGGCCCCGATCTGGCGGGCAAACGGACCGAGCTTTTGCGAGAATTACTTCCCGGTCTCCAACGATTGGCAGTGTTGGCCAATGTTGCCTATCCGGCCGCTAGGCAGGAGCTGGCCGAGGTCCAGGTCGCGGCGCGCGCGCTTGGCGTCAAGGATGTTCCACTGGAAATCCGTGGCGAACAGGATATCGCGCCTGCGTTCGAAGGGCTGAAGGCACGGGCCGAGGCGCTCTACATCGCGAGCGAAGCATTGGTCGACGCCAGACAAGTTGTGATCAACGCGCTGGCCTTAGGCGCGCAGCTGCCGACAATCTGGGGCGTCAGTGGTGGTGTTCAATCCGGCGGGCTCATGTCTTACGGAGCGAGCCTTCCGGCTCTCTTCCGCCGCGCCGCCGATTACGTCGACCAGATCCTACACGGGGCTAAGCCGGCCGATCTACCGGTCGAACAGCCGACCAAATTCGAGCTTGTTATCAACTTGAAGACAGCGAAGGCACTAGGCCTGAACGTGCCGCCCGCCCTGCTCGCTCGCACCGACGAGGTGATTGAATAGCGGGTGAAAGCAGTATTGAGCAATCGTTAGTTCGATCTGATTGTGAGGAAGAAGTTTGATGGGGTTCGCTTCAGCGCGCTAATAGTGCAGCATTGTCACCATTATGCTGCGTTCGCCGATGGCCCGTGCTGACCTCAGCCCAAAGCGCGGCGATGTAGCTTCCGAACGGTAACCCGATCAAGGTCATACTGGTTGGTCTTTGACCCACAGCCGACTTCAATGTTGAGCCGATCTGCTCCGGGTGCTATCTTTCAACGGCATCATTCCCCTTAGGGCTGATGAGGCGGGCGGGTTATCAGGCTTACGGACTGCCGCCTGCCATTTGGAAATTGGAAGACTTTAGCCTTAGGCCCCGCCTCCGGACGCATTTCAAAGTCGGCCGGGGGAATGCTCATTGGACACCATTTTCCCTCCGTTCTTCCCATTGACTCGGAGGCGGGCTTTTTCGTCCAACGCTTTAGAAAAAGCCATTCGCCATGTCTCCTTTCAGAAGCCGCGCCCGGTGCGCGCAAGGTAATGACCAATCAAGCGCAAGGCGAGTTTGCCGCTACGTTTTGGCCTCCACGCTCGGAGCCGCCTGCGTCATTCCCTTCGCCAGCACCGCGTCCGCTCAATGCGCGGCCCGCGACGTCTTGCAGAACCAGCTGAAGTTCAAGGCGCGCTCACCGCCCGCATCCCAACAGCCTATCAAGTCCGCTCGCGACGTTGCGACATGGAAGACGATTACAATAGGTACCTTTCCCGACTCTCTTACGCTACGCAACGCGCTCGATAGTAAGGGCTGCAATGTCGGTGGTCAGGCTGCTGAAATCCTTGCTCGGCCGACGTTCACCATTAGCTCTCGCAAGACGAATGTGGAGCTCGTCGATCTATCGCCAGCGCAGCTTGGGTTCACGTCCCATACCGTGACCTTGGCCAGCGTTTACGCACGCGCCCAGCAACTCGGCCTTGAACTTGCCGAGGCCGAAGTTGGCCCGCAATTGCGCATCCAATACTTCGACCAGCCAATCGGGGAATTTCTCATCATCGGAATGGAGCCGATCAAGACATGGAGCGGCGAGCCGATTATTCTCAATGTGGCAAATGGCGGTGCAGGATTGATCCTAATCGGCCAGGATGGTCGATCCGAAGCGGATATTCCCGTGACATCTCGTTTCATTTTCGCCCGATCCCATCAACCGGCGGCCAGCACCGACGTCGTCGGATCAGTAGCAGCATTCTTGCCGCCGTGAACGGACTGGCGCGTTAGCGTCGGATGACGGCTTGTGGCCCGTGCCTGAGCGCGGGGATGTCTGCTTCCCTTTGGGCCCAAGGCCGACGTCCAGAAGTATCGACTCCAACGCCACCTTCTGACAACCAAGCAGACACCACGCATTAGTCAGCAAGCACCCTACGCCCGCCGCATCAGCCTGAGCGAGGCCGCCAGCCGCAGGCTGCGCTTGCCAGCGAGCGCGATGCCTTCGAGCTCGCCGCTGTCGTCCGTGCAAGTCCCCGAAAAACCGATCCCGACCTCGTAGCCACCGAACACCGGATTCTCGCCTTTCGCCGGCGTGTGCTCCTGGTTGAGCATCTCGCCCTTCCAGCGGCCGTCGGCCGACGAGTAGGAGCCGAGGTAATAGAAGAACGCATCGCCGCCGAGGATGCGGCCGTCGATCAGCAGCATCACGCCGGAGAGCCCGGCATCGACGCCGTCGAGCGCGCGCAGGCTCATCCCGTAGAGCCCGTTGGAGATGCTGCCTTCCCCGATCGTGCCGCGGGGCGGCAACGCGCCGTCGTCGAGCCGGGTGAGATTGGCCCAGAAGTTGCCGCCCGGCATGGTGTCCGCGCTGCCGTTCAGACGGATCTCGTTGCCGTTCAGCCGGCCGCGCGCGCCGATCCTGGCGACATCGGCGCCCATCAGCGGCTTGTAATGGGGATCCTCGTTGTGCCGCTCGGTGATCACCTCGGCGATGATCTCGCCGTCCCGCTCGAAATAGGTGCCGAGATGCGCAAAGGCCGAATTGCCGCCGAGCATCTTGCCGTCGTGCAGGCACATGATGCTGCGCCCGAACGCATCGTGGATGCCGTATTCAACCTTGTAGAGCCCGTCCAGCAAAGTCATGAACCCGCAAAAAGCAAAAGGAATCGCGGGCTACCTAGCACTGTCGGCGCAGCAAGGCCATCCGGCCTAAGCGCACAGGGACCGCTCGCGGAGCTGATCGTGCCATGATCCTCAGGCGGATCAGTGCCGTTTGAAATATTGCACGTCGCGCTCGTGCTTCTCGGCCGCGGCGCGGCTCCTGAAAGTGCCGAGGTTGCGGCGCTTGCCGGTTTTGGGATTCACCTTGCGGGAATAGAGCCGGTATTCGCCGGATGCGAGCTTGCGGATCATGGTTGCGCCTCCTGTCGTGGCCTCGATTCAACCCGCTTCGCACCTGGTCCGTTCCGTCACGGCCTCGCCTGCGGCGCGAACTGCTGGTTGGCGAAGGGCTGCGGGTCGGAGGGGACCTTCATCACGACGAAGCTGCGCTTCATCGACCGATGGCAGCCATTGCAGCCCTCGGTCAGATCGCCCAGCGCTTTAGCGAATTTGCGGCCCTCCTTCGCATCGATCGCGTCGGACGTCGATTGCAGCGACGGCTCCAGCGTCGTGACGTTGCTGACGGGGATGCCGGAATAAAGCACGGCGGCCTCGATCAGGCTCGCCTTGAGCTGGCGCAGTTCATAGGCGGCAAGCTCCCAGTTCTGCGCCTTGCCAGCCAGCCAGAGCTTCTGATGGCGCGTTTGCGCGGCGCTCATGATGTCGCCGAGCCGCGGCACATACTGGTCCGCCGACGGCGATTTCAGATCCTGCGCCGCCACCGCCGTCGCCGCTCCCAAGCCGGCCAGCGCCAGCATCCATGCCCGAAGCTTCATCGCAAGTCTCCATTCCCATGAAGACGCAATGTAGGCCGGCACGGCGGCCGGCAGCCTTGCGCTCGATCAAGGCCGGCCTCGACCCCTCCACCGCGAGCGCCCGTAGCGAGGCCCTCACCTCACCGGCATTTCAAGGCTCGAGTCCCGACTGTCGCAGCACGGGCACGACCTCCGGCGATGCCAGATAGCGCAACAGCCGGTCGGCGGCTTCGGCCTGCTTCGCGTTCGCCATGCGGCCGGCAGAGAACACGGCCGGCGTCTGCAATTCGTACGGGACCGGGCCGATCACCTCGATGCCCTCGACCTGCTTCAGCTCGCTGATCTGCTGCACGGCGAGATCCGCCTCACCGCTGACGAGCCGCTCCGCCGTAAACCCCTGCTCGACAATGGTCGCCTTGGCGTTGATCTCGGCCGCAACACCCATGCGCACGATCAGCTGGGCGAAGTACACGCCGCTCGCGCCCAGCCGCGAATAGGCAACGGACCGCGCCGCGAGCAGCGCTTCGCGCAGCGCAGCTTCATTGCCGATGTCGGGATGCGGCGCACCTGTCCGCACGGCAAGGCCGACATAGGAGCGCGCGAGGTCGGCTGCGGAATCTGCGATCACCCGGCCCTCCCCGATCACCTCGTCAAGCCCCTCGCGCGTGAGGATCACGAGATCGGCGGCCTCGCCGGCGCGCAGGCGCTTCAGAAGTGCCAGGGTCGGCGCGAAGTCGGCGTCGACGTGAATGCCTGTTGCGGCCTCGAACGCGGCGGACAGGCTTCGCATCGCCCCCATCAGGCCGAGCGTGGAGAGCATACGAACTTTTTCCATCGGCGATTTCCGTAAGATCAGGCGCGATGCATCAGCTTGAGCACAGCCGTCAGGCGCAGGCTGCGCTTGCCGGCGAGCGCGGTTGCTTCCAGCACCGCGCCTTCGCCGTCATAGCTCCCGGAGAAGCCAATGCCGACCTCGTGTCCGCCGAAGATCGGATCGTCCTTGGCGGGCGTATGCTCCTGGTTGAGGATCTGCCCCTTCCAGCGGCCGTTCGCGGCGGTATAGCTGCCGAGATAGTAGAACGAAGCATCGCCGCCGAGGATGCGGCCCCGGTTGAGCAGCATCACGCCGGTGAGCCCGCCATCGACGCCGTCGAGCATGCGCAGGTGAATCGAGTAGAGGCCGTCGGTGATGCCGCCCTCGCCGACGCCACCGGCGATCGGCACCTCGTCTTCCGTGATCGGCGTCATCAGCGACTGAAAGGGAACGCCGGGCAGCTCTTTCAGCTCACCCTTGAAACGATAGAGATCGCCGTCGGCAACACCCTTCGCGATCAAGGTCGCATCATCGGTGCCGGCCATGGCGCGGTAGTTCGGATCAGGGTTGTGACGGACGGTCTTGATGACGATGTCGATGCCATCCGCGGTCTTGGCGTAGGTGCCGATATGGGCGAACGCCGAATTGCCGCCGAGCATCTTGCCATTGCCGGCATGCATCACGCTCCGGCCGATGCTGTCGCCGAGCTGAAATCGTACCTTGTAGAAGCCTTCAAACACCAGCCGTGTCCCCGGCCCGCGCATCCTGCGGACACTCTATCCCGGTTTCGACGGAGTTGGACAGGCGTCACACCGGCATGGCCGCCAGCCCACAACAGCCGTTGTCATCCGAATGCAAAAATCCGCCGGAGCAGTTCTGCTCCGGCGGATTGAAAACCAACCCGGGCCAGCCCCCCAGCCCGGGCCGGGAGGGTTTTAGGCCGCAGCCTTCTTGTCGGTCGGCACGGACGAGATCGTCTTCAGGATCTGCGAAGCGATCTGGTATGGGTCGCCCTGCGAGTTCGGACGGCGGTCTTCCAGATAGCCCTTGTAGCCGTTGTTGACGAAGGAATGCGGAACGCGGATCGACGCACCACGATCAGCCACGCCGTAGCTGAACTTGTTCCACGGCGCGGTCTCGTGCTTGCCGGTCAGACGCTTGTCGTTGTCCGGGCCGTAGACGGCGATGTGGTCCATCAGGTTCTTGTCGAAGGCGGCCATCAGCGCCTCGAAGTACTCCTTGCCGCCGACCGTACGCATGTACTCGGTGGAGAAGTTGGCGTGCATGCCCGAGCCGTTCCAGTCGGTGTCGCCGAGCGGCTTGCAGTGGAACTCGATGTCGATGCCGTACTTTTCGGTCAGGCGCAGCATCAGGTAGCGGGCCATCCACATTTCGTCGGCGGCCTTCTTGGAGCCCTTGCCGAAGATCTGGAATTCCCACTGGCCCTTCGCGACTTCCGCGTTGATGCCTTCGTGGTTGATGCCGGCCGCGAGGCAGAGGTCGAGATGCTCTTCGACGATCTTGCGGGCGACGTCGCCGACGTTCGAGTAGCCGACGCCGGTGTAGTACGGACCCTGCGGCGCCGGGTAACCGGAGGCCGGGAAGCCGAGCGGACGGCCGTCTTTGTAGAAGAAGTATTCCTGCTCGAAGCCGAACCACGCGCCGGCGTCATCGAGGATGGTGGCGCGCTTGTTGGAGGCGTGCGGGGTCTTGCCATCGGGCATCATGACTTCGCACATCACCAGCACGCCATTGGTGCGGGCACCGTCCGGGAACACCGCGACCGGCTTCAGCACGCAATCCGAGCTGTGGCCTTCGGCCTGCTGGGTGGAGGAGCCATCGAAGCCCCAAAGCGGAAGCTGCTCGAGCGTCGGGAACGACGCGAATTCCTTGATCTGAGTTTTGCCGCGCAAGTTCGGAGTCGGCGTATATCCGTCGAGCCAGATGTACTCGAGCTTATACTTGGTCATTGAGCCTCTCTGTAGATGATGCGAAAGGTGGGGTTGAGAGCCCCGCACGTTTGTACCCGGCCATCATCGGCCAGCGCCTTATAAGCATTTTACGTGCCAAAAGGCCGCAGCACGGGAGGTTTTCCACCGAGGACGGAACCGGCCCGCCGGCCGAAACATCTCCACGGCGACATGCGTCATAGCCGCGCACCTTCGCGTGAAGCTGCACTGCAAAATTTCCGCGGAAAACGCCTGATTCCGGGGCAGGCGATCCCCCGCCGCAGGTTGCCGATGAAACACGCATCAACGTCCGGCAACTTTCGCAAAGCGCCCGGCCCCTGCTCAGCAACCTTTGGAATGGCCCAGGCGTTAGTCACCAACACGGTGCCTTAGGGGGTGCAGGCAGACGACTGCCTAGAAATTGTGCGGCAACTGATCTCCTTTTCAGCACTTTCCAATTCGCCATGCGCGGCCGATATGGGGATTCCAGTAACCACAATCGAACGAGTCGGGCGCACCATGGAGGCCAAGGCGCTTCGACCAAGGAGCAATCGCAATGATGAACAATGGTCTGAGTCACGGATCTGCGACGATCTACCAATTCCCTGTCGGGGGCCGCGCGGCTCTCGCCGGACGCCGCTATGGCGAGACCCGCCCTCCCGCCGATCACGCTTCGCTCCCCGCGAACGTCTCGATCTGCAGCGACAGCTGGTACCACCAGGATGCGGTCGAGGAAGCAAAGCCCAAATGGGACCGCTGATGTCTGCGTCAGGTTTGCGACCGCCGCGCTCTTTGAAGCACCGGCGGAAGTTTGAAAAAGGGTCGAAACAACGACGTTTCGGCCCTTTTTGATTCCGGACCTGATGCGCGATCAGATCACCGCGCAGGCCGTGACCGGCCGCTTCATGTGCTTGACCGTGGTGGCCCCGCTCCGGCCGATCGTGAGTGTGATCCCCGCCCCCGAATAGCGCGCACCCGAGACCGTCAGCTGCTTGGCAAGCGTCACCGGCTCGCCGTCGATCTGGAGGAAGGCGCGCTTGTCGTAGTCATAAAACCCGACGATGAACTGGGTACCATCGGCGCAATGGTAGGTCCGGAACGTCTGCGCATCGGCCTGGCGCGCACCGGTCATTCCAGCCAGGATTGTGATCCCCCAAAGAATGGCCTTGTACCGGCCCATGATCGCCCCCGTAATAGACTTCAAGGACGCCCCGAGTGCGTCCAATGGAACCATAACTCAAACTGAGCCCAACAACTCAAACTGAGCCCATGACAGATTCCCCTGCCCGTCACCTCGCCCTGCAAGGCGCCAGCAATTTTCGCGACCTCGGCGGCTACGTCACGACGGACGGCCGCACCACGCGTTGGCGCCACATCTTCCGCTCCAACCATCTCGGCCAGCTCACCGCTGCCGACGTCGAGGTCGTCCGCGAACTCGGCGTCAGAAGCGCGTTCGACTTCCGCGGCGTCGAGGAGCGTGCGACCGGCATCTGCGTGGTGAACGAAATCACCGTGCATTCGCTGCCGATCGAGCCGACGGTGGTGGCCTCACTGCGCACCGAGCTCGCCAGGGGCGCGCTCACTGGAGCGGTCGCGCTCGAGCTCATGCGCGAGTCCTATCGCAATTATGTCCGCCACAACACGCACAGTTTTCGCGCACTGTTCGGCCATCTCCTGGAAGACCGCGCGCCGCTCGTGATCCATTGCACCGCAGGGAAGGACCGCACCGGTTTTGCCAGCGCCCTGATCCTTCATGCGCTCGGCGTACCCGAGGACGTCATTGCGGAGGACTATCTGCTGACCAACCGCCACTACAGACGCGACGTTTCGAGCGTCTCCGATCTGCCCGCCGACGCCCTCGATGCGATCGGCTCGGTCGAGGCCTCCTATCTCGATGCTGCTTTCGATGCCATCGGCCGCGACTATGGCGACGTCGAAACCTATTTGCGCGACGGCCTCAAGCTAGGCGCATCCGAGCGGACGGCGCTGAAGGAACGCTATCTTCAGGCGTAAGCGACGCCGAACGCCTCACGCCGTCGGAGTTTGCGGTAGCCTACGCCCTAAAGTTGCATCTATGTCTCAGCCTTGATGCCGCCGCCATTGCAAGTCCAATTCGCCTCGCGCAAAAGTCGGCGGGAAGTGAGACGACGGAGAGAGTTGTCGTGCAGGGAAAAGTCATCGTCGTGACCGGCGCGCTCGGTGCGCTTGGCAAGGTGGTCACAGCCGTCGCGCTGGCGCGCGGCGCGCGGATCGCCGGCATTGATCATGCGCCCCCTCAAATGCCCGCGACGGCCGAGCGCATCGAGATCGGTGGCGTCGATCTGTCCGACGCGGCGCAAGCGAAGACGGCGATCGAGGCTGCCGCGAAACATTTCGGCGGGCTGGATGCCTTGATCAACATCGCCGGCGGCTTTGCCTTCGAAACCGTCGGCGACGGCGACATCAAGACGTGGCAGCGCATGCATGCGCTGAACGTCCTGACGGCCCTCAACACCTCGCACGCGGCATTACCGCATCTTGCCGCCTCAAAAGCAGGCCGCATCGTCAATATCGGCGCGATGGGCGCACTGCAGGCCGGCTCCGGCATGGGTCCCTACGCTGCCTCGAAAGCGGGCGTGCACCGCCTCACCGAGGCTCTGGCCAATGAATGGAAGGGCAAGGTCACCGTGAACGCTGTGCTGCCGTCAATCATCGACACCAAGGCCAACCGCGCCGACATGCCGAATGCGGATTTCTCCAAATGGGTAACGCCGCAGGAGCTTGCCGAGGTGATCCTGTTCCTCGTCAGCGACGCCGCCAGCGGCGTCACGGGTGCATTGATTCCGGTGAGCGGACGCGTGTAATCAATCCGGCACCAGCAGCCGTAGATTGCCCTTGAAACGGATGCTCTGCTTCCCGGCGAGCGCAATGCCCTCGCCATAGGCAGTCTCGTCGGTGTAGGTGCCACTGAAGCCGATGGTCACGACCTTGCGACCCCACACCGGACGCTCATCGAACGAGGGCGAATGCTCCTCGTTGGTCAGCTCGCCCTTCCATTTGCCGTCGGCGGACGTGTAGCTGCCATAGGCAAAGAAAAAAGAATCGCCGCCGCGCATGGTGCCGTCACGCAGCACCATGACGCCCTGATTGCCGCCCTGCACGCCATCCAGCATCTCGATCCGGATGTGATAAAGCCCGTTCCTGATCGTCATATTCGCCAGCGCCCGCTTGTTCCCCGGGCGGGGATATAGCTGGCTTGACCG
This sequence comes from Bradyrhizobium sp. T-1, assembly GCF_053592855.1. Lineage (NCBI taxonomy): Bacteria > Pseudomonadati > Pseudomonadota > Alphaproteobacteria > Hyphomicrobiales > Nitrobacteraceae > Bradyrhizobium > Bradyrhizobium sp. T-1. Next base: position 4,689,962 of record NZ_CM132115.1, read on the forward strand.
CGTCCGGGCAAATGCCCGTCAGTCCGAGTCCGATCCGGGCTAGACTGCCGAACTGATTCTTCGATCGGAAACTCGCCTTGGAAACCGCGCTCTATCTCCCCGTCAAACGATTCCTCGAAGAGCTCGGCTTCTCCGTGAAGGGCGAGATCGGCGGCTGCGATCTCGTGGGCCTCAGCGCCGGCGATCCGCCGGTGGTGGTGATCGGCGAGCTCAAGCTTGCCTTCAATCTCGAACTGATCTTGCAGGCAGTCGATCGCGCCCCGGCGGGCGACGAGGTCTGGATCGCCGCAAAGATGTCGATCCGCGGCAAGGGCCGCGAGAGCGATACGCGCTACCGCAACCTCTGCCGTCGCCTCGGCTTCGGCATGTTGGGCGTGACCGACAATGGCCAGGTCGAGGTGCTGGTGAAGCCGCCGACGGCAGCCCCTCGCCGCGAGCCGAAAACGCGCTCGCGGCTGGTGGCCGAGCATCAGCGCCGCCAGGGGGACCCCGTGCTCGGCGGCAGCACGCGCGCGCCGATCATGACGGCCTACCGGCAGCAGGCGCTGGCCTGCGCATCAGAGCTCGCAGGCGGTCCGCGGCCCGTGCGCGAATTGCGCGAACGTTGTCCCGATGCAGGCAAGATTCTTCTGCACAATGTCTACGGCTGGTTTGAACGCGCCGAGCGCGGCATCTATCGGCTGACCGAGGCCGGCCACGCGGCGCTGAAGCGCTGGCCCCAGGCGCCGGCCAAGACCATCGCGCGCGAGGCATCCCTGCCCTAGCAGCCGTCATTTTGGGGAACGACATGATCGTGGTGACTGGCAGCGCAACTCTTCGGCCCGAGACATTCGAGGAGGCCCGCCGGCTCAGCCTCGAACACGTCCACCGTTCGCGCCAGGAGCCCGGCTGCATCTCGCATGCGGTCCATGTCGACTGTGAGAACCCCTTGAAGCTGGTGTTCTTCGAGCAATGGGCCGACCGCGCCGCGCTCCTGGCCCATTTTGCGGTACCCGCGTCCGGCGAATTCGTCCGGATCCTGCGCTCGCTCGCCACGGGTCCGACCACGCTCGAACTTTACGATGCCACCAGGCTTGAGAAGTTGTGAGTGCATAGCTGAGATGCCACACCAAATTCATATTGCAATGCAACATCTGGGGCACTAGGTATCCCGGCATCGAAATGAGGCCGTTATGAGCGCAGACTGGAATACCAAATATGGCACGCGGCGCGTCCGCCACGATCCGCCCACCCTGGACGAGGCGATCTTCGCCGCCGTCGGCATCACCGACGACCAGGAGCAGCAGGCCGAGATCGCAGCCGCGCTGATGGGGATGCCGCTCGACGTCGTTCACGCCGAGGTCAAGAAGCAGGCTCGCACCAACAGCCGCATCACCGCCACGCGCGTGATCGCCGGCGAACAGGGGGCGCAGCGCTCGGTCGTGGTCGAACGCCGTGTCGTCCGCCGCTTCGGCAACGACAAGCGCACCGGCACCTGAGCCTTTAAATCTTCGCAGCTTCAATAAAAAAGCGGACCGGCCTAGCCGGTCCGCTTTTTTGTTGATTCGGGCCTTTGAATTTCAGGCCCTTGGATTTCACGCCGCGCGATTGCCGTACATGCTGGAGATCAGCTTCCAGCAGGTCGAGTTGAAGCTGAGAAGCGCGCGGCCGGCCTTGAACGGGGCGGCTGCAAGATCAGCAAGCTCAGCCTCGGGCGGCTTGGCGAGATCGATCGTGCCGGTGGATTCTCCATGGCGGAAAGCGAGGTGAGCGCCAAACTTCCTTGCGAGCGCGCGCATGGCATGGTTCTCCGCACCGGTGGTGATGCGCAGGCTTTTGTAGCCCTTCCAGCGCGCTTCGGCGATCAGGCGGCTGAACAGCACGGTGCCGACATTCTGCCGGCGCGCGGGGGTCTCTACGCTGAAGGCGACCTCGGGCAGCGAATCGCCCTCGGGCGGATGCAGCTCGGCCGCACCTCGGACGACGCCATCGACGATGTAGGCAACGATCACGGTGCCGTCCTCGGCGCAGCGAGCTGCGTAACGCTCGATGAAACTATCGTCGAGGAAACCGTTAAAGCGGTCGTGCCGGCTTTGGGCATCGAGCCGCAGCAGGTGATCGCGCAACAGCGGCAATTCTTCCTGCTGGATCAGGGTCCGCACATAGCCGGGGGCGGTGCGGACGGTATCTTCAAGTACCACGTCAAAACTCCTCTTGGTGTCCCTCGAGGAGGCGTTCGAATCCCTAGGCCTCCAATATTGTGCGCCGCAGCAAGTTTTTCAAGATGGGAACCCGCTCAAGTTTGAGGCAGCGCAAACGACTAATTCGTTAACAAAATCAACCCTCCGTAGTCTTACAGGACCAGCTGCGTCTGGGTCACCACAGCGACCAGCTTACCGTCCTCGGTCTCAAGCCGGGTGGTCCAGACCTGGGTTCGGCGGCCTCGGTGGACCGGGGTGGTGGTGGCGATGACAGTGGTTCCCTCCTTCGCCCCGCCGATGAAATTGGTCTTGCTCTCCAGGGTGGTCGTGCCCTTGGCGTCCTCCGGCAGGTTGATCACGGTCGCAGCAGCTCCAACAGAATCCGCGAGCGCCATCACCGCACCGCCATGGATGGTGTGATGCAGGGTGCAGAGATCGGGCCTGACCATCATCCGCGCCACCACGCGGTCCTTCCCGGCTTCGACGAACTCGACGCCCTTGAGCTCGGCGAACGGCATCTTCATCGCTTTAAGCTTTTCGAGCGGCGTCATCACATCTCCTCCCAATTCCTTGCTCTCTCAGAGTGAATGGCTTCGCGCGGCAAAGCAATGACGTCCAAGGTAGTGTCCGTCGTGACATCGGCCGCGACATTCACGTCACCGCATTCACGACCTGGTATTCCGGCCGACACCACACCTCGCCCGCAATCACCTCCTCGATGATCTCGGCCGCACGGATGATCTCGCTCTCGCCGATATACAGCGGCGTGATTCCGAACCGCATGATGTCAGGCGCGCGGAAATCGCCGATCACATTGCGGGCGATCAGGGCTTGCATGGCAGCATAGCCGCCCTCGAAGGCGAAGGAGACTTGAGAGCCGCGGCGCTCGTGCGCACGCGGAGTGACCAGCCGCAGAGACGGGCAGCGGCGTTCGACCTCCGCAATCAAGAGATCGCCGAGCGCCAGCGAGCGGGCGCGGACCTCCTCGATGTCGACACGGTCCCAGATATCGAGCGACGCCTCCAGCGCCGCCATCGCCAGGACTGGTGGCGTCCCGACGCGCATGCGCTCGACGCCGCCGGCAGCCGCATAGGCAAGCTCGAAGGCAAAGGGTCTTGCGTGGCCCATCCATCCGGACAGCGCAGCACGCGCCGTATCGGCGTGTCGCGGCGCGACATAGAGAAAGGCTGGCGCGCCGGGGCCGGCGTTGATGTATTTGTAGGTGCAGCCGGCGGCGAAATCGGCGCCGCAGCCGGCGAGATCGACCGGCAGCGCGCCGGCCGAATGCGCGAGATCCCAGACCGTGACGATGCCGAGTGCATGCGCCTTTGCCGTCAGCTTCGCCATGTCGTGGCGGCGGCCGGTGCGGTAGTCGACCTCGGTGATGTACAACACCGCGATCTCGTCCGACAGCGCAGCCTCGATCTCCTCCGGTGCGACCAGACGCAATTGATGGCCACGCCCAAGCGTCGCGATCAGGCCTTCGGCCATGTAGAGGTCGGTCGGAAAATTGCCGGTGTCCGAGAGGACGACCTTGCGCGATGCGTTCATGTCGAGCGCCGCCGCGAGCGCCTGATAGACCTTGAGCGACAGCGTGTCCCCGACCATCACCGAGCCCGCTTCCGCCCCGATCAGTCGCGCGATGCGATCGCCGACATGGCGCGGTTGGGCATACCAGCCGGCCGTGTTCCAGGCGCGGATCAGCTCATTGCCCCACTCGTCGGTGATGACGCGGCTGACGCGCTCGGCAACACCCAGCGGCAATGCACCGAGCGAATTGCCGTCGAGATAGATCACATCGTTCGGAAGATGGAATAGCGCTTTGGTGTCGTCGTAAACGCGATATCTGGTCATGAGCTCTTCTACAGAATGGTCCGCACGCGCCAGAGTTCAGGGAACAGCTCCACCTCCAGCATGCGCTTGAGATAGCTGACGCCGCCGGTGCCACCCGTGCCGCGCTTGAAGCCGATGACGCGCTCGACCGTCGTCACGTGGTTGAAGCGCCAGCGCCGGAAATAATCCTCGAAATCGACCAGCTTTTCGGCGAGCTCATACAGCATCCAGTGTGTTTCCGGCGCCTCGTAGACAATACGCCAGGCCTGCAGCACGCCCTCACTAAAACTGTGGGTTTCGCGGACGTCGCGCGCGAGCACTGCGGCCGGCATCGTCAGCCCATGGCGATCGGCCAGCCGCAGCACCTCGTCATAGAGACTGGGTGTTGCGAGCTCCGCTTCGAGCAGCTTCGTGGTCTCTACATCGTGCGCGTGCGGCTTCAGCATGGCATGATTGCGGTTGCCGAGCAGATATTCGATCAGCCGGTACTGGCGCGACTGGAAGCCCGAGGATTGGCCGAGCTGGGAGCGAAAGCGCGTATATTCGCTCGGCGTCATCGTGCGCAGCACATCCCAGGCATTGTTGAGCTGCTCGAAGATGCGCGACATTCGCGCCAGCATTTTCATGGCCGGAGCCACCTCGTCCTTGGCGATGGCACGCCGCGCGGCGCTGAGCTCGTGGATGGCAAGCCGCATCCAGAGCTCGGTGGTCTGATGCTGGATGATGAACAGCATCTCGTCATGAGCTTCCGACAACGGATGCTGCGCGCCGAGGATCGCATCCAGCGCCAGATAATCGCCGTAGGACATGCGCCGGGCAAAATCGGTCTCGGCGCCTTCGCGTGTGGGATCGTAATCGCTGGACGTCATGACAGACCCTTTCGATCGACCATCCCTGCCCTCGTCAGTCCAGGCCGATCAGGCGCGCAGTGATCGGCGACGACGGATCTTTCAGACCATCGATCACGGTGAAATGGTTCAGACCGGGATCGACGACGAGACGCGTCGGCACGTCAAAGCCGGTCCAGACATTCGCCAGCAGGTCGGATTGACGGATGAATTCGGGTCGTTCACCGCCGCCGACCCAGGCGGTCACAGGCGAATGCCCGCGCGGCAGATGCAGCGCCGCGCTTTCGAGTGCCGCCTCCTCCATGCTCATGCGCAGCGTCTCATTCATCTTCGTCTTGAGCAGCGGGCGCAGATCGTGCAGGCCGCTGATCGAAAGCGTGCCGGCGATGCGGTTGAAGACCGCGGGCTCGAGCCGGCTGTCGTCGCAAAGCATGCGCGTGACGAGATGACCGCCGGCGGAGTGGCCCGCGAGCCGGATCGGCCCCGCGACAAGCGAAGCGGCCTTGGCAATCGCGGCGGTGATCTCGGCAGTGATATCGGAGATGCGCGCGGCCGGTGTGAGCGTGTAGCTTGGCAGCGCAACAGTCCAGCCGTGATGCCGCGCGCCTTCGGCCAGATCCGTCCAAGTCGATTTGTCGAAGCGCATCCAATAGCCGCCATGAACGAACACGACGAGGCCCTGGCTGTCGCCATCGGGCAGGATCAGGTCGAACCGCTGGCGTTCATCGGAGCCGTAGGCGATATCAGGGCGAAATCCCTTCAGGGCGGCGCGGTAAGCCGCCGCCCGCTCCGCCCATTGCGCCGGCATCTTGTCCGAGCCCGGGATATGGGCCGAATTGGCGTAAGCATCATCCCAATCGCGCATCGTCACTCCCAGGGACTCGTCCAGCGAACCAGGCGCCAGTCTGCCACCGCTGAGGACGGCATCCTAGTCTTTATTTTAAGCTTAAAGGATCTAGAGAGCCATTGTTTCGTTCAGCGCGCGCCGCAACCAAGACGTGGGTACGGCGCACGTGCGCCTTTTCCCACCCGACGAGAGCTGCGGCTGACGCGACCCTTACGCCTTCTCCACCCCGCACCACTCCGCGACGAACAGCGCCATCGCCTTGGTGGTCTTCTTCAATGACTCCAGATCGACGAATTCGTTGAAGCCGTGCATCTCGCCGCCGCTGGCGCCGAAGCAGAGGCTCGGGATGCCGTAATTGAGGCCGTAGAAGCGGGTGTCAGTCAGCGCGGTGAAGACGAGGTCCTCGACCGCGCCGCCATAGACCTTGCTGAACGCCTTGCCAAAGGCGGCTTCCGGCGCGGCGGCGTCGGTCAGCTCATAGCCCTCTGACAGGAAGCCCGACCATTCGACCTCCGGCGGATTGTTGGCGAGGAAGCGGTGATTGCGCGAGGCGGCGGCGACGCAAGCCAGGATCTCCTTTTGGTGATCGGCCACCGACCAACCCGGCAGGATCGCGATACGGCAATCAACGTCGCACCAGGCCGGCACGCTCGAGGCCCAATCGCCACCCTTGATGATGCCGGGGTTGAAATTGATGGGATGGTTCAGGGTCTTGAAATGACGATCCGCCTTGGCACGCTCGTTCCACTCAATCTCGAGCTTCTGCAGCGCGTGGACGAGGTGATAGGCCGCCATGATCGCATTCGATCCGGAGCCCGCAAAGGCGACGTGGGTCGGATGGCCCTTCACGCGCAGGCGAAACCAGATCACACCAACCTGCGACCGCACCATCTTGCCGGCGGTGGGCTCTGGGATGAAGCAGGCGTCGGCACGATAGCCGCGCTGCAGCGTCGAGAGCGCACCGACGCCGGTGCTCTCTTCCTCGATCACGGACTGGAAGTGGATCCGCGCCGTCGGCTTGAAGCCCGCGGCCTTGATCGCATCCAGCGCATAGAGCGCGCCGATGGTCCCGGATTTCATGTCGCAGGCGCCGCGGCCGAACATCTTGCCGTCCTTGATGACGGGCGAGAACGGCGGCGTGTCCCACAATTCCAGAGGCCCCGCCGGCACCACGTCGCAGTGCCCCTGGAGGATCAGCGATTTGCCGGCCTCGGTCCTGGGACGATAGGTCCCGACCACCGTGCGCGCCTTCGAGAAATCATGCTCGATCGGCCCGAAGCCCCGCAAATCCTTGAGGTCGTCGACATTGATGTGCCAATCGTCGACCTCGTAGCCGCGCGCGCGCAGGAGGTCGCCCATCATGTCCTGGCACGGTCCCTCGGCCTCACGGGTCGAAGGGATCGCGACGAAATCGCTTGTGGTCGCAAGCTGGGCTTCGAAGCCGGCGTCGACGGCGTCAACAATCCTCTGCTGCGTTTCGGCATTCATCAGGCAACTCCGGGCATCCACTGGTCGAGGGTGCGCGCAAGCTAGCCGATTTCAGCCGTTCGGGTACTCCTCAAAATAAGCATCCCGCAATGCATCTTCGAGCAGTCGGCCTTCGAAATAGCCATTCAACGTCGCAGGACGCGTGACGCCGTCGAGCAAGCGCGAACACGGCTCGGGCGCGCCCAGCACCGTGCGCACCGGAATGCGCTCGGCATAGATCGGCAATTCGTAGTCCTCATCGTCATCCGCAACGCCCTTGGCGCGGACCTTGGCGGAAGCCTCCTCGATCTCCATCGCGATGAAGGAGGTCGCCTTGATCTCCTGGGTATTGCTCGCCCGCAGGCTCGCGGTGCGATCCGGGAAGAAGCGGTCGACCATGGCGATCACCGCCCGCTCCTTCTCCTCGGGGTCGGTGACGAGATAGGCGGTGCCGAACGCCATCACGGCGCGATAGTCGGCGGAGTGGTTGAAGCCGCAGCGCGCCAGCACGAGGCTGTCGAGATGGGCGACCGTCAGGCAGACACGCTCGCCTCTGGTCTGATTGCGCAGCATGCGGCTGGCGCTCGAGCCGTGCCAATAGAGTTTTGTGCCCTCGCGCCAGAAGAAGGTCGGTGTGCAATAGGGCTGGCCGTCGATGACATAGGAGACGTGGCAGAGCATCGAGGAATCCAGAATACGATGAACGGTGGCGTGATCGTAGAAGCCACGGTCATGCCGGCGCTTCACCTGGTTGCGCGCTGACGTCGGATAGGACTCTTGGCTCTCGGTCTGGCTCACGGCCGCTCCTGTCGGGATTCGAACAATTCCAGGAGAGTTGTAGCGGCGCATTTGGTCTGCGATAGTACCAATTCCATGCGAAAAATTCCGACCAATTCCCCAACCAAGCCCGAGCTGCCGCTGGATCTCACCGGCCCGCACATCACTATCGGCGCTTCCTCGGCGCACCGGCTGTACCAGGCGCTGTGCGAGACGATCGTCTCAGGCCTCGTCAAACCGGGCGAGCCGCTGCCGCCATCGCGCATGCTGGCGAAGCAGACCGGTTTTCGGCGCAACGCCGTCGTCACCGCCTATGAGCGCCTGATTGCCGACGGATTTGCGCAGGCCACCGTCGGCTCCGGCACCTTCGTCGCTGCGCGCATTCCGGCGCCCGCCGCCGCACCGAAAAAGAAGGCGATCGTCGAAACGCCCGGCCAGGCCGCACTCGCGCTCGGCTGCACCCATATCGACGAGCGCGCGCTGCAGCGATTTCGCGCGTTCGTCGGCCGGCGCATGCGCGCCTTCGGCAGCGAGCATTTGCATTACGGCGACCCGCGCGGCAGCCGCGAGCTGCGCGTCGCGATCGCCGATCATCTGCTCTCGGCGCGGGGGCTGCGCTGCGACCCCGACCAGATCATGCTCACATCAGGCACGCTGCACACGCTGCGCATCATTCTCGGTGCGATCCTGAAGGCCGACGATCAGGTCTGGTGCGAAGATCCGGGCTATCCCATCGCGCGTAGAACCATCGCGCAATGCGGCTATCGCACCGTGCCCATTCCAGTCGACGCCCATGGCCTGCAAATCGCGAGGGGCCGCACCGCCGCGCCGTCCGCACGCGCGGCCTATGTCACGCCGTCGCATCAGTTTCCGCTGGGCGTGCAGATGTCGATGCCACGGCGGCTCGAGCTGCTCGACTGGGCAAAGCAGGCGGGCGCCTTCGTGCTCGAGGACGATTACGACAGCGAGTTTCGCTATGACGGCGCGCCCCTGATGTCGCTCGCCGGCATCGATCACCTCCAGCGCGTGATCTACATGGGCACGTTTGCCAAGACACTGTTTCCGGGTCTGCGCATCGGCTATTGCGCCCTGCCCGAGCGCCTGATCGGCGACGTCACGGCCGCGCGCGCCGCGCTCGACCGCTTTCCCGGAACGCTGATGGAAGGCGCGGTCGCCGACATGCTCAATTCCGGCGCGTTCGCGGCGAATCTGAAGCGCGTGCGAAAACTCTATCGCGAGGCGCGCGACACGCTGGCCGAAACGCTCGAAGCGGCATCGGAGGGCGCGCTGTCGGTCCCGGTGCCGTCGCAGGGCCTGCACCTGGTGGCACGGTTCGATCCGTCGGTCGCGCCAGCGATTGCGGCCGAAGCGAAACAGGCCGCGGGCGCGGAAGGCTGGCTGCTCGCCGACACCTATGCGCGGGCGCGCCCGCTTCCCGGTTTCGTGCTGGGATTTTCGGGGCACGCGGTTCCACGCCTCGTCGCCGCCGCAGAAGGGCTGGCGCGGGAGGCGCGCGCTGCCTTGCGCAGCAAGGGCAAATCGGCCCGGCGGGCGTGACGAAGGTTGGCTATCAGAATCGCCGACCGCTCCTTAACATCGCGGCAATCGATTCCGGGATCTCTCATCATGTCAATTGTCACGTCACTCGGCCGCGCAGCCGGCCTCGCCCTCCTGATCGCCATCGCCCTTGCCTCAACGGCGAGCGCCGCTTCCGTGGGGCGTGAGCAGGATATCGTCGATCTCAAGCTCGGCCAGCGCGTGCAGGTGGACGACGGAACTTGTCCCGCCGGACAAATCAAGGAAGTGCGGGGCTCGAAGATGACCGACAAGGGCGTGGTGCGAACAGCAACCTGCGTGGCACGCTTCGGTCCGAAATCGAGATGACGGCCTAAGACTTCGCCGGGTCGAACATGCACTGCAAGGTCGGCTTGGCGATCTTGGTGAAGGTCGCGCCGATCTCGGCTTGCTTCGCTGCCGGCACCCAATCGGTTTCAATCGTGGGCACACCGGTCTCGCTGATGCCGCGCAGCAGCGCCTCGCGCAGGTCGCGATCCTCGACCACGGCCGCGGCATGGTCATGCAGGCAGCCGCAGACCTCTTCCGGATGCTCCCAGCGCCCAAGCATGCGGGGAGCGCACTGCCGCACGAACTCAGTGCGCGGATCCGGCAACCGGCTCGGAGCGCGCACCTGCGCTTGAACGGAACTGATCGTCAGAACGGAGAGGAACGCTGCGGCGCAGAGACGAAGGTACATGATGGCCTTTGCCGGCTGATTTTCTTGTTGGTGATCAGAAGCGCGCCGCGAGGACCAGAGGCTGCGGCGATGTGGTCGTGACCGGCGAGCCGCTGTACTGGAAGGTGCCGATACCCGGCAAATTGCCGTCCGGCGCGCCTGCGAACGAGGAACCGGCGAGCACGAAGCCGAAAGCAAGGATGAAGCTGAGCGCGCGCATGGATCTCTCTCCGAATTGCGTGGCCGGCGGTGCGCCGTCGTCGTTGTGATGCTGATAACCATCCGCGGTTTCTCCCGTGATGCGCTCAAAGCCGAAAATGGTTTCATTGCCGGTGAGAATTGTTTCGTCGCCCGCGGCGCGACGACACAATTCTCGGAAAACATCAATGATTTCAGACGGGATGCATGACAGCTTGAACGCGTTTGGGAACGACCATCCACACAGGTTGAGGTGAGGCGGTCACATCCGCGACGTCAGCGCTTCACATGCATTTTACGGTTCTCTGCTGAAGAGAGCTGCAAACGACGGCCGGTCCCGCCGATGAACCCAGCATCCATCGGGCGCGACCGAAGCTTCGAAACCGAAAGGCCCGTCATCGACGGGCACACCTGTGAAGGATGGCCATCATGATGGCGCGAGATCGCGCAACGACGCGCGACGCGGCAGAGCGCACGGACCGCGCCGATCGAGAGTTGAGCCGCCGCACCGGCTCGCCCGGCGCGATGGCGCAGCAATCAGGCCGCGGCTACGAGGCCGCGCCCCAGGCGTTCGTGCGGCTGAGCGGCTCGCATCTTGCGAGACCGCGCGGCAGCCGCGATCACATCACTGAGTGAAGAAGTCGCCGCACTTCTGGACGTTGGCGTCAGCCGGTCCCCACGGCATGATCGGCACGGTCGAGGTCGAGTTCTTCGGCGACCCCTCGATCAGCTTGTCCGAATAGACCATGTAGACCAGCACGTTGCGTTTGGCGTCGCAGCCACGCACGATCTGCATCTTCTTGAAGAAGAGCGAGCGACGCTGGCGGAACATGTCGTCGCCCTGCTCCATCTTGCTGGCCTTGAACTTGATCGGGCCGACCTGGCGGCAGGCAAGCGAGATGTCCGAGACCTCCTCGGCAAGACCGAGCCAGCCCTTGAAGCCGCCCTTCTCCGGCACCGTGAAATGGCAGGCCACGCCCTCGACTTCGGGGTCGTCGAGACCGTAGGTCGCGAGCTTGTCATTCGGGCTCATCCACTTGAAGACAGTGGAGCGACGGAAGATCAGATCCGGCTCATCGGCCGCGGAAGCGGATGCTGCCGGCACAACCAACAGCAACAGGAATAAAGCGAAGTCTTTCAAGCGGATGCGGGAAAGACCGGGGAAACGAGATGACATGAAGTTCTCCGGTAACAAGTCCTGGCAATGTAGGCATGGGGTGGCCGATCAGGAAGATGATGCAAGCCGGCTGCCGCCGCCGTTTACCGCTCCGTGAGGCTTTTTTGCTACGTCTTGGACAAAAGTCGATGATGGCAGAACCGCCATGCTGGTGAACGCGTATCCCCTCTGCGAGACTAACGTCTGATTTGGATTGTGGATTCGAGGAATGAATAGCGTGAATGGGTCCCGTTTTGCCGCCGCGCCGAGGCGGCTGTGGCAGGTCGCCATTGTGACGGCGGCGGGTGCGATCGGCACGGCGAGCCAGGCGGAAGCAGCGTTCTATTACTATTCGGATTATTCCGACGGATCCTATGGACGGCAGGAGCGGTATCCCGAGCCGCCGCGCGTGAAGCCGCAGAAGCGCGGCTCGGCAGCCTCTAAGAACAAGAAGGAGGCGCTTGTCGAGAAGGAGACCGGCGCGAAGCCGCAAGGTCCGCTCGTCATCGTCGTCTCGATCGACCGCCAGAAGGTCACGATCTACGACTCCAACGGCGTGTTCGCGGAATCGCCGGTGTCGACCGGGATGAAGGGCCACTCGACGCCGATGGGCGTGTTCAGCGTCATCCAGAAGCACAAATTCCACCATTCCAACATCTATAGCGGCGCGCCGATGCCGTACATGCAGCGGATCACCTGGTCCGGTGTTGCCATGCATGCCGGCGTGCTACCGGGCTATCCGGCCTCGCACGGCTGCATCCGCATGCCGATGGCGTTCGCGGTGAAGATGTGGAACTGGACCAAGATGGGCGCGCGCGTGATCGTCTCGCCCGGCCAGATGACGCCGCAAAGCTTCTCGCATCCGATGCTCGCATCGCTGCGCGTGCCGCCGCAGCCTGCAGCGAGCCTCGAGCCGACGACGAGCGTTGGCGACAAGGCGGACAAGGGTGCGCCCGAGACCAAGGTCACGGATGCCAAGCCCGTCGAGACCAAGTCTCTTGAGACGAAGACCGCCAGCGCGGACGGCGTGCTCGAACTGCGCTCCACGGTCGGCCACACCGTGATGTCGGATGTGACCACGGGCAACGCGCCGGTCCGCGAGGAAGCCGCCAAGACTGACGCCAAAATCGAAACCAAGACCGACACCAAGTCCGCCGAGGCCTCCGAGCCGGCCACGCAGCCGGAGGCGGCAGCGAAGAGGGACGAGGTTGCCAAGCCCACTGACACTGCAGAGGCGCCCAAAGCGACCTCGGACGACAAGGTCGAGACCGCGAAGTCTGAGGCCACCGATACTCCGAAGCCGGAAGCCGCTGCCGAGCCGGCCAAATCCGATGCGGCCGCCGCCGAGAAGAAACCCGACGCGGCCGTGACGGCAACGGCGCCGGCACAAGCCGCTTCGCCCGACGCGAAGAAAGACCAAACCCGCCTCGCCGATCCCGCGCCGTCCGTGAAGCCGGATCTGCCGAAGCGGACCGGCCAGATTGCAGTGTTCATCAGCCGCAAGGATTCCAAGCTCTACGTCCGGCAGAACTTTGCGCCGCTGTTCGACGTGCCCGTGACGATCGCGGCAAGCGACCGGCCGCTCGGCACTCACGTTTTCACCGCCGAGGTCGACAAGACCGATTCCAATGCGCTGCATTGGTCGGTGGTGTCCCTGCCCGTCGCTGTTCGCGCCGCCGCGCGCGACGATGACGGCCACATACGCCGCCAGCGTGGCGCTGCCGTGATTCCCGTCGCGGCAAAGCCGGTGATCACGCCGGACAGCCCCGCCGAAGCACTGGATCGCATCACGATCCCGGCCGATGCCATGGCGAAGATCAACGAGATGCTCACCACCGGCGGCTCGGTCATCGTCTCCGACCAGGGCATCAACCAGGGCGAGACCGGCGAAGGCACCGACTTCATCGTCCGCCTTTATTGAGCCTCGAACGGCGATAACGCGGTGTTGAGCGGGCCTGTCGCATCACCGGAGTAAGCTCCGCCCCGGATCACATCCGGGGGACACTGCCATGCTGAACCGCAGAACCGTGCTCACCGCCGCGCTGCTCGGAGCAGCCACCTCGGCAACGCACGCGCGGGCCGATGTCGGCATGAGCCGGATCTCGGCTTACGCCTTCTCGTTCCCCGCACTGTCCGGCGAGGACATCCGCCTCGCCGCCTTCACCGGCAAACCGGTGTTGGTCGTGAACACCGCCTCGCTATGCGGCTACACCCCGCAATATGCGGGCCTGCAGGAGCTCTGGAACGAGTTTCGGGAGCGCGGCCTCACCGTGATCGGCGTACCCTCCAACGATTTCGGCGGTCAGGAGCCCGGAGGCACCAGCGAGATCTCGGAGACCGCGCACCACCAATACGGCGTTACCTTCCCGATGACCGCCAAGGCCGTCGTGGTCGGAGCTAAGGCGCATCCCTTCTACAAATGGGCCGCGGAGGCGCGACCGAAGGAGGTTCCGAAGTGGAACTTCCACAAATACCTGATCGGCCGTGATGGCTATATCATTGAGGTGTTTCCGTCCGCTGTGGAGCCCGCCGACACGCGCATCAAGACTGCGATTGCCAGGGCCTTGGCTGATAGCTGACACGCCTGACTTGAACACGCGCCTGACTTGAACAGGCTCCTGACCTGAACAGGCTCCTGACCTGAACAGGCTCCTGACTTGAACAGGCTCCCGACTTGAACAGGCTTGGGCACAATTGTGGCGAAGCGCCAAACAGCCGTTGCAATGGCGATGGGCCACCATCTAGGCTAGGATGATCAGGGGCAGGATGGGTTTTGCCGGAGGCGAAAAGCTACGGCGGAACAACGGGATCAATCTCGAGGACAACACCATGCGTGTGGCGGCAGGACTGATTTTGGCAAGCGCGATGTCTGTTGCGCTGACAGGCGCGGCATGGTCGCAGACCCCGGCTGCAAAACCCGCAGCCGCCACGCAGGCCGCCCCCACGGCGGCCCCGGCCGCAGCTCCGGCACCGGCAGCGGCTCCTGCCGCAGCGCCGGCGTCGCAGGCCGCCGCCTTCCCGCCGCCGCCGCAACAGGCCCCGCAGCCGGCGCGCGCCGCCTGCAACAATCCGAACGCGCTGGGCGTTGCCCGCACCGTGGAGATCGACACCACCGGCGGCCCCGGCTTCGGCTTCGAGCACTTCAAGGAGCTCGACTTCCTGCGCGACAAGGAGGTCGTCCTGACCTTCGACGACGGCCCCTGGCCGCACAACACGCCTGCCGTGCTGAAGGCGCTCGCCGACCAGTGCACCACCGGCATCTTCTTCTCGATCGGCAAGCACGCCACTTATGAGCCGGAGATCCTGAAGCAGGTCTACGCGGCTGGTCACACCGTCGGTACCCACACCTGGTCGCACGCCAACCTCAACAACAAGAAGCTGACCGAAGCGCAGCGCAAGGAAGAGATCGAGAAGGGCATCAGCGCCGTGAAATGGGCGCTCGGCGGCATCTCGCCCGCGGCGTTCTTCCGCTTCCCGGCGCTGCAGCATCCGCCGGAGATGGTCACCTATCTCGGCAACCGTAACGTCGCGATCTTCTCCTGCGACATCGACTCCTTCGACTTCAAGGCCTCGAAGCCCGAGAAGGTGATCGAGACCGTGATGAAGGGGCTCGACAAGAAGGGCAAAGGCATCATCCTGATGCACGACTTCCAGAAGCACACGGCCGAAGCCCTGCCCGAGCTTCTGAACCGTCTCAAGGCCGGCGGCTACAAGGTGGTGGCGATGCGCGCCAAGGCACCAGTGGCCTCGCTCCCAGAATACGACCAGGAGCTGATGAAGGACGTCAAGCTGCCGACGGTGAGCACGCGTCCGGTCAATTCCGTGGTGACGACCGTCTCCGAATAGCCGTCGCTTGTCTTTCCATTTCGAAGGTTACGTCATCGTCTCGGCGGACGGCATGCTTGCCGACGCCAGCCATGTCATGCCCGACAGTCTGAAGTTCGAAGGCGACAAGCTGTTCTTCGAGCAGGCGCTCGATCGTGCTGCCCTGATCGTGCACGGCCGCAATTCATATGAGCAGCAGGCGAACTCGCCCAAGCGCAAGCGGCTGATCCTGACCCGCAAGATCAAGGCCCTCACCGTCGATCCGGAGATGCCGAACGCGACGCTGTGGAATCCGGAACATGCGAGCTTCGAGGAAGCCTGTGCCTTTGCCGATGTCGCCTCGGGACGAGTCGCCGTGATCGGCGGCCCTATCGTCTTCGACATGTTCATGGACCGCTACGACACGTTCTGGCTGTCGGAAGCCCCGCATGTGCGGCTGCCCGGCGGCGAAGGCTGTTTTGTCGAAGTGCCCAAGCAGACGCCGCACGAGGTGCTGACGTCCCACGGCATGAGGCCAGGCACGCCTTACATGCTCGACGCCGCGCACGATGTGACGGTTACGCCGTGGCGGCGAGCCTAGCGTTCACACGTCGCCGTAGGCCGTCTCGGCCGAGCGCGTGGCGCGGCCATAACCCATGATCATAAACAGCGCACCGATGATCGCGAGGTTCTTCAGCGCGTCGACCACCACCTTGGCATTCTCGGGCGCCGTCTGATTCCAGAAATCGTTGAACAGGACCGTCGAGACCGCGATGTAAATGACCATCAGCATCGCAAAGAAGCGCGCGCCGAAGTTCAGCGCGATCATCAGACCCGCAACGACCTCGAGCCCACCGACCGCGATCGCCAGAAGCTGCGGCGTCGTCATCGCGGTCGCGGCCTCGACCTGCTTGGCATAAGGCGCCACCACATCGGGCACCACGAGCTTGCCGGCGATGAAATCGGCGGTCTCCTGGATGGCAAAGAGCTTGGTTGCGCCCGTGTAGATGAACAGCACGGCGAACAGGATTCGCCCGAAAGTCACGAACGCTGGCATGGTCGGCCTCTTGCAAAACGCTAAGCACGGGACGCATGCGGATTATGGAGAGTCCGTTTGCGCTTTTCAAACGGGGAAATGGAAAACTGCGAGTTATTCAAAATTGACGATGCGCTTTGGCGCTTCCTCGCAGACTCGAACCGTCCGGAACAGACTTGACCGCTACGCTCTCAGTGTCATGCCCGGGGCTTGTCCTGGGCATCCACGGTCATTGTGCCGCGAGGCAAGTCGTAGATGGCCGGGTCTCAAGCCCGGCCATGACGAATCCGCGGAACGGCGCCGCTACGTGAACAACGTCGGCTGTTGTCGCGCCGCACGCTCCTGCGCCTCGACCACGGCGACCGCCGTCATGTTGAGGATGCCGCGCGCGGTCACCGAGGGGGTGAGGATGTGGGCGGGCCGGGCCGGGCCGATCAGGATCGGACCGACGGGCAGCGCGTCCGCCAGCGACTTGATCATCTGATAGGCGACATTGGCAGTGTCCAGCGTCGGCATGATCATGATGTTGGCCTCGCCCTCGAGCTTGGAGTGCGGCAGCACCATCTTTCGGGCAGCGGCGGAGAGCGCGGTGTCGCCCTGCATCTCGCCGTCGGCCTCGATCTCCGGATGCTTCTCCCTCAGCAGCTGGGTCGCCTGGCGCATCTTGCGCGACGAGTCGGTGTCGTAACTGCCGAAATCGGAATGCGAGACGAAGGCGATCTTCGGCTTGATGTTGAAGCGCTGGACATGGACCGCTGCGAGCGAGGCAATCTCGGCCAGCTCTTCCGCGCTCGGATTGGGGCGCACCTGCGTATCCGCGATGAAGAACGCGCCCTTGCTGGTGATCAGCAGAGCCAGTGCAGCGTAGTCGCTGATCCCCGGCGAAAAGCCGACGATCTCCCGGACATGACGCAGATGGCTCATGTAGCGGCCCTCGACGCCGCAGAGCATCGCGTCCGCCTCCCCGCGCGTCACTGCGAGCGCCGCGATCACCGTGTTGTTGGTGCGCACCACGGTGCGGGCGGCATCCGGCGTCACGCCGCGGCGGCCGGCGACCTCGACATAGGATTGCACGTAGGAACGGTAACGCGGATCGTCCTCGGGATTGACGAGATCGAAATCCTTGCCCGCCTTGATCGACAGGCCGAAGCGCTTGATGCGCGCCTCGACCACCGAGGGACGGCCGACCAGGATCGGCGTCGCCAGCTTTTCCTCCAGCACCACCTGCGTGGCGCGCAACACGCGCTCGTCCTCGCCTTCGGCGTAGATCACGCGCACCGGCTGGGTCTTGGCCTTGGCGAACATCGGCTTCATGACGAGGCCGGAGCGGAAGGCGAAGCGCTCGAGCAGCGCAGCATATTCGTCGAAATTGGTGATGGGACGCGTCGCGACGCCCGACTCCATCGCGGCCTTCGCAACAGCAGGCGCCACGCGCAGGATGAGCCTTGGATCGAACGGGCTCGGAATGAGCGAGCCCGGACCAAAGCCACCCGCCTCGCCGGTGTCAAAACCCTGCGCCACGGCATCCGACGGCGCCTCGCGCGCGAGCTGCGCGATGGCCTCGACGGCGGCGTGCTTCATCTCCTCGTTGATGGCGCTGGCGCCGACATCGAGCGCGCCGCGGAAGATGAAGGGGAAGCAGAGGACGTTGTTGACTTGGTTCGGATAGTCGGACCGGCCGGTGCAGATCATCGCGTCGGGCCGCACCTTGCGCGCCTCCTCCGGCATGATCTCCGGCGTCGGATTGGCGAGCGCCATGATGAGAGGCTTCTCGCCCATCGCCTTGGCCATCTCGGGCTTGAGCACGCCCGGGGCCGACAGACCGATGAAGATATCGGCGCCGCCGATGACGTCGCCGAGCGTGCGCTTGTCGGTCTTCTGCGCATAGACCGCCTTCCAGCGATCCATCGAGGTGTTGCGGCCCTCATGCACGAGGCCGTCGATGTCGCACACCCAGATGTTCTTGCGCTGCGCACCCATCGACACCAGCAGATTGAGCGTGGCGATCGCCGCGGCCCCTGCCCCCGATGCCACGATCTTCACGTCCGACAGTTTCTTGCCGTTCAGGCGGAGGCCATTGGTGATGGCGGCGGCGACGATGATGGCGGTGCCGTGCTGGTCGTCATGGAAGACCGGGATCTTCATGCGCTCCTTCAGCCGCGCCTCGATCTCGAAGCACTCCGGTCCGCGGATGTCTTCCAGGTTGATGCCGCCGAAGGTCGGCTCGAGCGCCGCCACGGTCTCGACCACGCGGTCGATAGTGTCGGCGGCGATCTCGATGTCGAACACGTCGATGCCGGCGAACTTCTTGAACAGGACGGCCTTGCCCTCCATCACCGGCTTGGAGGCCAGCGGGCCGATATTGCCGAGGCCGAGCACCGCGGTGCCATTGGAGACCACGGCGACCAGATTGGCGCGCGTGGTCAGGGTCGCGGCTTCCGCCGGGTTCTTGGCGATCTCGGTGCAGGCGGCCGCAACGCCCGGGGAATAGGCCAGCGCGAGGTCGCGCTGGTTGGCGAGCGGCTTGCTCGCCTGGATCTCGAGCTTTCCGGGGCGCGGCAGACGGTGATAGGCCAGCGCCGCCTGGTGGAGATCATCAGAATAGGACGACATGCGGTCTCTTGCCTCGCGTTACCGGCTCAAAATGCATCATCCGGAGCGGCCATCCAAGCGGATGGTATTTCCGGGCCGTGGAAACGGGATGAAGCACGGCCGAAGGCCCGGTGGCAACATCCGATTGCGTTCCCATCAACAGGACGCATGCTCAAATATTTGAAAGCGCTAGCTTTCCCTGGACCTTGTCAGCTTTCCCGAATATGGCAGGTTGCGCAGCGCGCAACGAACAACTGGAGCTGGGAATGAAGCGGATCCTGATCGGCCTGATCGCAGTCGTGGTGCTGGCCGCGGCCGGATGGTTCGGCTTCAGCCTCTACGCAAAACATCGTGCCACCGCCGAGATCGAGGCAGCCTTCGAGCAGATCCGCGCCAGCAGCGGCAAGGCGAGCCACGGCAAGGTCAAGTTCGACCTGATGAGCCGGACGCTGACCATCGACGACATCGCGGTCACGCCTGGCAGCCAGCCGCAGGCGCAGGTCAAGATCGCCGGCATCAAAGGCACCGGCGTTCGCCAGATCGACGACACCAGGTTTTCGGCCGACAGCATCGACATCACCGGCCTCGACATCGCGCTGGATCAGGTCGGTCCGGCCAGGGTGAAGGCGTCCTACAAGGTCCCGCAACTTACGCTGCGCGACTATGCCGGCCCCCTGCACACCGGGGCGGCGCCGGCGGACGGCTCCCTGATCGAACTGTACCGCTACGTGCTCGGTCAATACGCGAGCGTCAAGGCGTCTTCGCTCGCGGCACCGACGCTGACGTTGAGCTTCGATTCGGGCAGCGGTCCCGGCGGTAGCGGCGACGTCACCTATTCCGGGCTGGCGATTCAGAATCTGAAGCACGGCAAGATCGATGCGATGAAGGCGGACCGCGCCGTCATCTCGATCGACGTGAAGCAGAAGGGCAAGCAGGACAAGCTGACCGGCGAACTGTCGAACATCATCGTCAATGATTTCGATGCGACCGCGATCATCGACGCGCTCGATCCAAAGACCAGCAGTGACGAGACCTATCATCGCGTCTACCGGCAGGTCTCGGCGGGCCCCTACGCGCTCAGATCAGCTCAGGGGATGCGTGTCGATTTCGACGGCTTCGCGATGGAGGACATTGACGTGCAGCCGTCGAAATTCCGGCTGGCCGAGCTGTTTGCCGCGCTGCCGCAGGATCAATCGGCCCCACCGACGCCGGCGCAGGCGCGCGAGATCATGGAGAAGCTTGCCGGCTTCTATGAAGGCCTCCGCATCGGCAAGGCCGAGGTCAGCAAGATCTCGGTCGGCACGCCCCAAGGGACCGGCAAGGTCAATGCGATCAGATACCGCGAGGGTGAATTCGCAATCGAGGGCGTCGATACGCCGGCCCCGCAGGGGCAGTTCAAGATGGAGCGCTTCGCGCTGAAGTCGTTCAGCGCGGCAAACCTGATGCGCTGGACGGCGGGCCTTGCCACGCCGGGGCGGGCGCCCTCGCCCGATCAGATGCTCGGGCTGTTCGGCGTGCTCGCAGGCGCCGAAATCAAGGGCGTGACGGCACCCTACAAGACCACCAAGAAGCTCGTCACGATCGACACGCTGAGCCTGGACTGGGGGCAGTTGATCGGCTCGATCCCGAGCCAGGCGCACGTGGTGGCCAAATTTGTCACGCCCACCGATCCATCCGATCCGAAGCAACTCCCGTTACTTGCGGTCGGGATCGACAAGCTCGCGATCGATCTCGACCTCGGCGCGGCGTGGACTGAGTCTTCCAACGGCTTCGCTCTGACGCCGGCAACCCTCGACATCGGAGGAATTGGAAAAGCGCAATTGCGTGTCACGCTCGAGAATGTGCCGCGCGAGGTGTTTTCGTCCGATCCCGCCCAGTT
Source organism: Bradyrhizobium sp. T-1 (assembly GCF_053592855.1). NCBI lineage: Bacteria > Pseudomonadati > Pseudomonadota > Alphaproteobacteria > Hyphomicrobiales > Nitrobacteraceae > Bradyrhizobium > Bradyrhizobium sp. T-1. Next base: position 4,710,812 of record NZ_CM132115.1, read on the forward strand.
GATGGGCCAGGCGGCTCGGATTGAGGCCGGCGCGCTCGAGTTTTCACTGCGCGACAATGGCGGCGTCGAGGCCGCAGCGACGCAGTACGCACGCGGCAAGAATGTGAGCCGTGACGCGGCGCGTCAGGCACTCGCGGACAGCGTCAGAGTGCACCGGGAGGAGATCGCGGCCGCCAATCCGGATGCGGGCGCAGCAGTGGACGCCATCGCAAGCTTTGTCGAGACGCCGGGCCAGACGCTGTCCATCAAGCTCTCGCCGCGCGCCAAGGCGCCGCTGATGCAATTGATGCAGCTCTTGCAGACCGACCCGCAGAGCGCGCTGGCCCAGTTCAGGATCGAGGCCTCGACGGGGTTGTAGGGGCCGGAGTTGGGACCGCAGGCCCTCACCTGCCGTCATGGCCGGGCTCGTCCCGGCCATCCACGTTCCCGCAACACCCCAAAAACGTGGATGCCCGGGACAAGCCCGGGCATGACGTATTCGTGGCGTGTTCCCAGCGCAGAAGACTCTCACTTCTGCGGCAGGTTCACCCGCACATGCAGCTCCCGGAGCTGCTTGGTCGTGGCTTCCGAGGGTGCGCCCATCAGCAGGTCCATGGCCTGCTGGTTCATCGGGAACAGCGAGATCTCGCGCAAATTCGTGGTGCCGCACAGCAGCATCACGATGCGGTCGACACCAGCGGCCATGCCGCCATGCGGCGGGGCGCCGTACTGGAAGGCGCGGTACATGCCGCCGAAGCGGTCGACCACTTCCTGCTCGCCGTAGCCTGCGATCTCGAACGCCTTCACCATCGCTTCCGGCACGTGGTTGCGGATGCCGCCCGAGGCGATCTCGTAGCCGTTGCAGGTGATGTCGTACTGGAACGCCTTGATGGTCAGCGGATCCTGGCCCCTGAGCGCCTCGAGACCACCCTGCGGCATCGAGAACGGGTTGTGCGAGAAGTCGACCTTCTTGTCGTCCTCGTTGTACTCGTACATCGGGAAGTCGACGATCCAGGCGAGCTCGAACCGCTCCTTGTCGGTGAGGTTCAATTCCTCGCCGACCTTGTTGCGGGCGAGCCCCGAAAACTTCCAGAACTTGTCGGGATCGCCGGCGACGAAGAAGGCGGCATCGCCTTCCTTGGTGCCGATCTGCGCGCGGATCGCAGCGGTGCGCTCAGGCCCGATGTTGTTTGCAAGCGGACCTGCGCCCTCGCCGCCCTCGCGCCACATGATGTAGCCGAGGCCCGGCTGGCCCTCACCCTGCGCCCACGAATTCATGCGGTCGCAGAACGCACGGCTGCCGCCGCCGGTCGCGGGGATCGCCCAGACCTGGTTCTTGGGATCTTCAAGCATGCGCGCGAACACCTTGAAGCCGGAGCCGCGGAAGTGCTCGGAGACGTCCTGCATCTCGATGGGGTTGCGCAGGTCCGGCTTGTCGCTGCCGTATTTGCGCAGTGCTTCGGCGAACGGAATCCGGCGCCAGTTCTTGCTCACCGGCTTGCCCTTGGCGAACTCCTCGAACACGCCGGTGATCACGGGCTCCATCGCCGCGAACACGTCTTCCTGCGTGACGAAGCTCATCTCGACGTCGAGCTGGTAGAACTCGCCCGGCAGACGGTCGGCCCGCGGGTCCTCGTCGCGGAAGCAGGGCGCGATCTGGAAGTAGCGGTCGAAGCCCGACATCATCAGCAGCTGCTTGTACTGCTGCGGCGCCTGCGGCAGCGCGTAGAACTTGCCTGGATGGATGCGTGACGGCACCAGGAAGTCGCGCGCGCCTTCCGGCGAGGACGCGGTCAGGATCGGCGTGTTGAACTCGAAGAAGCCCTGCCCCTCCATGCGCCGGCGCATCGACTTGATGATCTCGACGCGGGTCATGATGTTCTGGTGCAGCTTCTCACGACGCAAATCGAGGAAGCGGTACTTCAGGCGAATGTCTTCGGGATATTCCTGGTCGCCGAAGACGGGCAGCGGCAGGTCGCCGGCCGGGCCCAGCACCTCGATCTCGGTGACATAGATCTCGATCTTGCCGGTCGGCAGGTCGTCATTGTCGGTGCCTTCGGGGCGGCGGCGAGCCTTGCCGTCCATCCGCACCACGAATTCCGAACGCAGCTTTTCGGCGAGTGCGAACGCCGGTGAGTCCGGGTCGACCACGCACTGGGTCAGGCCGTAATGGTCGCGCAGGTCGATGAACAGCACGCCGCCATGGTCGCGGACGCGATGGACCCAGCCTGACAGGCGGACCGTCTCGCCGATGTTGCTCTCGCGGAGCGCGCCGCATGTATGTGACCGGTAGCGATGCATGGTCGTCCCAAAAATGATGTCTGAGGATCGAATCGAACGGCCTGTCACGGCCGGTCCGAAGTTGCGGCAGGGTTTACCCGACGAGGCCCAAAGCAGCAACCCGATGCGGCAACCAATGGAACGGCCTGATTTGGGCTGGAAGTGCCCATTTTTGCCCGATCCGGCCCCTAGCCTTTGCCATCGGGCGTTCCAGCCCTATCTTGAGGCCATGACGGTCCATTTCCCCTTCCAGAACTCGTATTCGGCGCTGCCGGACAGCTTCTTTGCCCGCGTCGCGCCGACCCCTGTCGCCGCCCCCCGGCTGATCAAGCTGAACCGGCCGCTGGCGATCCAGCTCGGACTCGATCCAGACCTGCTGGAGGCCCCTGAAGGTGCCGAGATCCTGGCCGGCAAGACGGTTCCCGCCGGCGCCGATCCGATCGCCATGGCCTATGCCGGCCACCAGTTCGGGCATTTCGTGCCCCAGCTCGGCGACGGACGGGCCATCCTGCTCGGTGAAGTCATCGACAGGGACGGCGTCCGCCGCGACATCCAGCTCAAGGGAAGTGGCCCCACCCCGTTCTCCCGCCGCGGCGACGGCCGCGCTGCGCTCGGGCCCGTTTTGCGCGAATACATCGTCAGCGAAGCCATGTATGCGCTCGGCATTCCGACCACGCGTTCGCTTGCGGCCGTGGTCACCGGCGAGCACGTCATCCGTGAGACCGCACTCCCCGGTGCCGTGCTGACGCGCGTCGCCTCGAGCCATATCCGGGTCGGCACCTTCCAATTCTTCGCCGTGCGCCGCGACACCGACGCGATCCGCAGGCTCGCCGACCACGTCATCGTCAGGCACTATCCCGATCTGCTTCATGCCGAGCGCCCCTATCACGCGCTGCTCGCTGCCGTCGTCGCGCGCCAGGCCGAGCTCATCGCGCGCTGGCTCCTGGTCGGCTTCATCCACGGCGTGATGAACACCGACAACTCGTCCATCTCCGGCGAGACCATCGATTACGGCCCCTGCGCCTTCATGGATGCCTACAACCCTTCGCAGGTGTTCTCGTCGATCGACGAGATGGGCCGGTACGCCTATGCCAACCAGCCGCGCATTGCGTTGTGGAATCTGACGCGGCTGGCCGAATGCCTGCTGCCGCTGTTCTCCGACGATCAGGAGAAGGCCGTCGCCGAAGCGCAGGACATTCTCGGTGCCTTCAGCGAGACGTTCAGCGCGGCCTATCAGGCCGGCCTGCGCAAGAAGATCGGCCTGTTCACGGAGCGCGACGGCGACGAGGCCCTGATCCAGGACCTGCTCGATGCCATGGCCAGAAACCAGGCCGACTTCACCCTGACCTTCCGCAAGCTCGGCGATGCCACGGGCGATGACGGCGCCGACGTGCGCGCGCAGTTCATGGAGCCGGCAGCCTTCGACGAATGGGCCGGACGCTGGCGCGCGCGCACCGCGATGGAGCCGCAAACCGCAGCCGAACGGCAAGCCGCGATGCATGCCGTCAATCCGGCCTTCATCCCGCGCAACCACCGCGTCGAGGCCTTGATCCAGGCCGCGGTGAATGACGACGACTACGCGCCATTCGAGGAATTGGTAAAGGTGCTGGCGAAGCCGTTCGAGGACCAGCCGGCGTATGCCGCCTATGCCGATCCACCGCTGCCGGACCAGCGGGTGCTGCAGACGTTCTGCGGGACGTAAAGCGCGAGCCGGCGCACACCTACCACGCATAGCGCACGAGGCCTTTGGCGGCGTAGGAGCGTGTGACGTTGGAGAATTCGCCCTCCAGGGTCCCCGCGGCCGACCAGCCGTTCAGCCATTTCTTCTCGACCGCCCCGGTCACGAGCGCGGCGTCGGCGGCCATGGTCGCGCCGTTCACGACGAAACTCGCGCCGGGCAATGTCTGGAAGGTCGCCCCGATGCCACGGTCCGGATTGAAATCGTGCGCCCAGGCGACGCGCCCGCGCAGCGTGACGATGCCGTCCGGCGCCGCAAAGGATTTGTCGGTGCGAAGGCCAAGTTCGCTGCGCGTATCCGTGACGCTCTTGGCATTGTAGGTCAGCGCGAACTGGTTACTGCCGACAATCACGTGCTCGGCATAGGCCGGCAGATCGAACGTGGTGAACTGCGCCGCGGCATAGGGCGTGAGACCGACGCCCTGCCTCACGAAACGATAGCCGCCTTCGAGCCGGCCGGAATAAGCATTGGCATTGAACTCGGCGCGCAGCCGATCGATCCCGGCCACCGTCAAGGTGCGGTCGGTGACGACGTCCTGCCAGCTATAAGCGAGCGCGCCGGAGATATAGGCGGGACCGACGATGTGTCGGACATACACCCCGGCCTGGAACAGGTCGGAGCGTCCGCCACCCAGATTGTTCGCGGCCGTGAAGTTGGTGCCGCCGCCAGCGACTGCGAAGCCGACCAGCGTGTCGCGCGAGATGCGATAATCAGCGCCAACGGCAGTGCCGTAGAGGCTGCTGGTGCTGTTGTTCGAACCGGCTGCGGTGCTGCCGTCAGTCGTCTGCGAACCTCCAAAACCCGCCGCCCATACGCTCCAGCGTTGCGCGAACGACGGTGCAGCCGGCGCCTTGGTGTAGACGGCCGCGTAAGCGTCGCGCTCGCTCCTCGCGCCGGCCTTGCCGCTCGCCGCATAAGCCATGCTCTCCTCGGCGTAAGCGTTGGAGGCGCCGCCCGGACCTGCGGCATCGTCACGCCCGGCGACGAAGGGATCCGTCATCACCCCCATGAACTGGGTCATCGCGCCGAACGTCGCCTGCTGTGGCGCGCTGCCGACCTCGCCGGAGAGTTGCGCCAGTCCGGCCGGCCCGAGGCCGCCGAACGCAATCGGAATGGTGCCGTTCGTGTTGAAGAAGTTGATGATCGCGTTGCCGACGCTCTGCTGATTGCCGTTCAGACTGCCCGAGGGCGGTGCGAAGTTCAGCGCGAGATTCAGATAGGCGTTGTGCGTGTCCTGACTCAGGCTGACATGAAAGCCTGTCGGCAGGCCGAATGAGAGCACAGTGGGGTCGAACGCGCCCGTGATGCTGCCTGCCTTGAGGATTGTGTATTGCTTCGCGATATAGCTGCCGGGAGCAAAACTCGCCCCCACCGTGGCGCCGCCGAGCGATGCGTTGCCGGTCACATTCGCAAAGGTCGAGGTCGTTGGATCGACCAAGACGAGATAGGCCGCGCCGGACTGCATCGCGAGACTTGTCAGCGTCATCGACGTGCCCGGCGTGAGGCTGCCGGGCGCGAGCAAGCCCCCGGCGTTGACCTGGGTTGCGCCGACGGTGCCGGAACCCCAGAGCGCCCCGCCGTTGTTGACCGTCATGGCTGACGCGGCGAGCGAGCCGCTCACCATGAGGGTACCGTCGTTGACGGTCGTGGTGCCGGCGTATGTGCCGCTGTCGCCCGACAATGACATCGTTCCGGAGCCGGTCTTCACGAAGTTGCCGGTTCCGGTAATTGAGCCGGCGAAAGTCGAATCTGAGTTGTCGCTGCCGACCATCAGCGTGAAACCGCCGACATCGACCTGGGTGAACGCCACTCCAGCTAGCGATCCGTAGGTCGCGCCACCCGACGTCGAATAGACTCGCGCTCCGATGGATGCAAGGTCTACGCGCCCCGAGACACTGCCCCCATAGCTGTTCATAGTGGCGAGATTGCTCAAGAGCGTGACGTTTCCGTTGATCGCGCCGTAGAGCTGGATGTATCCGCCGGCGGCATCAATCGATCCGTTGATCCTGCCTGTGGTATCGACCACGATGTTGGCACCGACCGCATTGGCGAAGCTATTCGTCGCGTTCACGGTTCCATAAACGATCATAATGCCGTTATTCACGACGTTGGCAGCAGTCAGCGTCCGCCCGGCACCGATCTGCGTACTGTAGATCATGCTGCCTGCGTTGTTGGTGAACGTGCTGATGCCCGTGATGTCGCCACCAGATACGATAAAATACGCAAGGTCGCCGGCCGTTACCGCGCCGTTGGAAAGCAAGTTGCCCGTGACCGTAAAATTGCCGCCGGTCTGATTGGCGATACCACCATTGATGGTGCCGCCGGCATTCACCGTACCGTAATTCGTGAGCCCACCGTTGACCGTGCCCGTGCTGTTGAACGTCGCGCCAGCGGCATTCATGATCCCGGCGGTCGTCGTGACCGTTCCGTTGTTTGTGAACGTACCCACATAATTGGCGATGCTGGTCGCACCAAGTGTACGGTTCACTGATATCTGGATGGCACTGGCTGAGGTCGAATTGTTCGTGAGCGCAGTCAGGCCCGTGAAATCGCCGCCGGAAACGAGAAGATGTCCCGTGCCATTGTTTGCGAATGTGCTGTTGGCCGTCACGTTGCCAGTGATGGAGAACGTTCCGGCTGCGTAGTTGCTGTTCGCACCGTTCAGAGCCCCACCGCTGGCATTTACCGTACCGGTGTTAGAAATGCCTCCATTGGTTGAACCCGCTCTCTGCATATAGGTGCCGGAGTTTCCCACCGCGGAGTTCATCGTTCCGGAGTTGATAAATAGAGCGTCGTTGAACGTCCCGCTGGGTGTAGTCGTGACCGTGCCGTTGTTGGTGAAGGTCCCGGCGTTGTTAGCGATGGACGCTAGGCTCAATGTCCGTGTCGCCGATACCACCACGGCGTTCGCCGAAGTCGAGTAGTTGTTGAGGTCCGAGTGCAGACCGGTCAAATCGCCGCCTGACACCATTAGCTGCGCGGTACCGGAGTTGAGCCAAGTGTTGTTTGTCGTTAGCGCGCCCGTCACATTGAGCACACTGGTACCCAAGTTGAAAACGGCGCCAACCGTGCCCTGCACATTCACGATGGAATCTGTGCTGTTCAGTTGGGTCTGGATCGTGCCGGTGGTTGTGAGCGTACCGCCGATCAGAATGGCTCCACCATTAATAGAGCCGCTGTTGGTGGTCGTTCCTGCGCTCTGCGTGACGGCTCCAGAAATCGTGCCCCCATTGTTGTTGAGGGTCCCTGTGTTGCTGACGGCGCCGGTCAAAGTCCCGTTGTTGCGAAAAACAGCGCTGTTGGCGACAGCAGTGGTCAAGCTGCCGCCATTGACCAGCGTGCCGTCGGTGACACTGGTGCTGGTAAACGTGTTGGTCCCTGACAATGTCAGCGTGCTGAACCCCGTTTGCGAGATCGAGGTACCAGTCATGTTGTTTGAGATGGAGATCGTCTGGCCGAAAAACGCGTTGTTGACGAGGTTCGGCCCGGCGCCGTTGAAGTTCACGGCCTGGCCGCTGATCGTGTAGTTCTGCGAGCTGGTGGTGAAGGTCCAGGAGTCCGGCGTGATCGGACCGGCCGTGACAGACACGGTCGCGCTGCCTGTCAAAGTAAAAATCGCGGTCTGACCCGCGTTGACCGGCGGTGCGCCGGCCGGCGGATTGCTCCAGTTGGTGTCGAGATTGTAGTCGCTCGTCGCCGTGGTCGAGCCGACGTTACCCCAAATTTGCGCCCTGACACTCGACAGGCTCGTGCTCGCCAACGCGAGAGCGAGCAGGCCTATCCTGGTTGCTCGACCGGCGCTCCGGCTCCCTGTTCGCACCGCCCGGACGCTTTCGACTGCACCTGCACGCGCCGGCTGAAACGACTCAATGAACGCAACGGCCCGACGTGCGGGCCTCGCAAAACCTGCCCCGATCATTCCAAATTCCACAGCGCCGCCCGACGCGCTTTATTGTCAGTTATTTCAAACGGTCACTGCGTAGCCGGTTCCTGGCGGGCGAGCCATGGGTGTGGGTTCCGCCCGGTTCAACGGATGATCGAATCGTGTCCAACTGTGTCTCAACCGCAACATGAGGTTGCAGCGTCGCGGTCAAACCAGCGTTGGCCGCGAGCCGACGAAGCCTGCGGCCCGAGCCGGCCAGCACCGTTTGGGCGCCCGGGTGTAAACGGCAGAACAGACGTCGCGCTACGCGACGAACGCGCGCCGTTCATGGAGCTCGCCGATCTGCGGATTTTCCGATTTTGCCATCATGCCGCTGTTTTGCCCGACGTGTCAACGGACGTCGAACGGCGCCTGTTGTCCGGCAACCACAGGCTACTGTGCATGGGGTTGTTTTCGATGTTTTTTGTGCCATCGGGCGACTACCGCACCGCGAGATGACCCCGTTGACCCCGTCTGCTCTTCCGCCCGACAATTTGCCGGATCGGCGACCACTGTCATCAAACTGAAACACTGTCACTCTAACCGGCTGGCGGGCCGTCTTGCCGGAGGCGACCGTCCTCCCTGGAAGACCGACACACGCTATGCCCTTCAAATTCATCCACCTCACCGACACGCATCTTGCGGACCCGGGCCAGCAGCTCTATGGCCTCGACCCGCGCGCCCGCCTCGACGCGGCCATCGCCGACATCAACCAGCATCAGTCCGACGCGGCGTTCGCGGTCGTGACCGGCGATCTCACTCACTGGGGTGAGCCCGACTCCTACGCCAATTTCGCTGAAGCGATGGCTGCGCTGAAGATCCCCTACATTGCCATGGTCGGCAATCACGACAAGCGCGTGGCCTGCCTCGACGGCCTGAAGGCTGCGCCGCGCGATCCCAATGGCTTCGTGCAGGGCACGCGCACCACCGAACACGGCCTGTTCGTTTTCCTCGACACGCTGGACGAGACCAGCCACGCCGGCGAGATGTGCGCCAGGCGCTTCGACTGGCTGGCGAAGACGCTCGCGGCCGCGCCCGCAGACCAGCCGTTCGTCGTGTTCATGCATCATCCGCCCTTCCCGGTCGGCGTCCACGCGATGGACGAGATTGCGTTGAAGCAGAGCGCAGAGTTTGCCGAGGTCATCGCACCCTATCGCGCGCGCATCCGTCACCTGTTCTTCGGACATGTGCACCGGCCGATCTTCGGCAGCTTCGGCAAGATCCCGTTCTCGACGCTGCGCGGCACCAATCACCAGGTCTGGTTCGAGCTCAACCCCGCCGCCACCGATCATCTGGCGAGCCACGAGCCGCCGGCCTATGGCGTGGTGCTGATCGACGACGAGAACCTCGTCGTGCACAGCCACGACTTCCTCGACACCAGCCTGCGCTTCCCGTTCGATCCACCTGCAGCAGTGGACGGCCGCGACTATGCGCTCAATTTCCCGGCGCGGTGACATGAGCCTCGCTGAACCCGCGGCTCTCCCGGTCGCGGCGCCGGCGCCGCCGCGCCTGCACATCGCGAGGCGGTTCACCACGCGCTTCAAAGCTTCGTTGCCGGCCTATCTGCTGCTGCTGCCCTCGCTGATCTTCCTCGCGCTGTTCACCTATGGTGCGATGGGACGCGTGCTCATCGACGCGCTCTATCAGCGCGCCACGCCGAAGGCGCCGCTGCGCTTCGTCGGCCTCGACAATATCAGCGCCGTGCTGGCGGATTCGGCCTTCACCGGCGCCGTCGTCAACAACCTCGTCTACGCCGTCGGCACGGCGATCCCGAGCATCGGCCTCGCGCTGCTGTTCGCGCTGGCGCTGGCGCGCACCAATGCGGTGACCAGCGCGCTGCGGGCTGCGCTATTCCTGCCGGTGCTGATCCCGATGGTCGCGGCCTCCGCGCTATTCCTGTTCATCTTCCTGCCCAATGTCGGCCTGCTCGATTACTACATCGGCCGGCTCTTGCCGGTGCTGCCGAACTGGCTCGGCGACCCCGACATCGCGCTCTATGCCATCATGATCATCACGATCTGGAAGAACGCCGGCTACTACATGCTGTTCTTCCTCGCCGGCCTCCAGGCCGTGCCCGAGGACGTGATGGAAGCGGCGCACCTCGACGGCGCCGGTCCCTTCATGCGGCTGCGCTACATCATCCTGCCGGAGCTCAAGCCAACCTTCCTGTTCGTCATCGTGATCGCCACGCTGAACGCGGTGACGCAGGTCGATCACGTCTTCGTCCTGACCCAGGGTGGCCCGTCCAACGCGACCAATCTCGTGCTGTTCTACATCTATCAGCAGGCCGTCGAGCATTTTGATGTCGGCAAGGCCTCGGCCGCAACGCTTCTGACCCTCGCCGCCCTGATGGGCCTCACCGCGCTCTCGTTCCGCACGATGGCGAACCGCGAGGGCGGGCCATGAAGCTGATCGACCGGATCTGCGGGGACGCCCCGCTCGCCACTCGCAACGAGATCACCCCGAAGCTCGGCTTCGCGCTGACCGTGCTGCTCGCGCTCGCCTGGCTCATACCGTTCCTGTGGATGGGCGTGGCGACCCTGCGCCCGGCCTCCGACGGCATCAACCTGATGGCCGAGCTGATGCCGAGCCTGAAGCCGACGCTCGACAATATCAGGGACGCCTGGGAGATCGGCGATTTCCCGCGCTACCTGCTCAACACCACCATCATCTGCACCGGCATCCTTCTGGTGCAGTTCGTCACGATCACGCTGGCGGGCTTCGCCTTTGCGCGGCTCGACTTCGCCGGCAAGACGCTGATCTTCTACCTGTTCCTGATGCAGCTGATGCTGGTGCCGGTGCTGCTGATCGTGCCGAACTTGAGTCTGGTGGCACAACTCGGCCTCTATGACACGCTCGCCGGCGTGATGATGCCGTTCTTCGCGTCGGCCTTCGGCACCTTCCTGATGCGCCAGGCCTTCGAGGCGATTCCGACCGAGCTGGAGGACGCGGCGCTGATCGACGGCGCCAGCCTGATCCAGCGTATTCGCCACATCTACGTGCCGCTGTCGCTGCCGAGCTTCTCGGCGTTTGCGATCATCTCGGTCACCAGCCACTGGAACGACTTCCTGTGGCCGCTGATGGTGATCAATTCGCCGGACAAGCGGCCGCTCACGGTCGGGCTCTCCGTCTTCACCAAGACCGCCGAGGGCACGCAGGCCTGGGGCACCATCGCCGCCGGCACGCTGATGGTGATCGCACCGCTGCTCATCACCTTCCTGATCTTCCAGAAGCGTTTCATCAGCTCTTTCGTCACCTCAGGCATCAAATAGGAGATTTTTCGATGCTGTTCTCCCGCAGGCTCATGCTTGGCCTCGCCATGGCAGGCTCTATGGCAGCCGCCCTCACCGTCCCGGCAATGGCCGAGGGTCCGACCGAGATCGACCTATTCTTTCCTGTCCCTGTCGACGGCAAGCTCGCCCGCGACATGGGCACGCTGATCAAGGAGTTCAATGACGGTCATCCCGGTATCAAGGCGACCGCGGTCTACACCGGCTCCTATGATGACACGCTGATCAAGACGCGCGCCTCGATCAAGGCCGGCAAGCCGCCAGCGGCCGTGATCATGTCGGCCAACTTCCTGCTCGACATGCAGATCGAGAACGAGCTCACCAATCTCGACAGCCTCATCGCCGCCGACGGCAGCACCAAGGACCAGTTCCTCGGCCAGTTCTTCCCGGCGCTGCAGGGCAACGCGGTGATCAACCGCTCGATCTACGGCGTGCCCTTCCACAATTCGACGCCGCTGCTCTACATCAACGCCGACAAGGCCAAGGAAGCCGGCCTCGATCCGAGCAAGCCGCCGCAGACCTGGGCCGAGCTCACCGACTGGGCCAAGAAGCTGACCAAGCGCGAGGGCGACAAGGTCACCCAATGGGGCATCGCGATCCCCTGCGCCTATGACTATTGCGGCTGGATGATGGAAACGCTCACCATGAGCAACGGCGGGCGCTATTATAATGAGGAGTTCGGCGGCGAGGTCTATTACGACACGCCCTCGATGCTCGGCGCGCTGACCTGGTGGAGCGACCTCGTGAGCAAGCACAAGGTCCACCCGCCCGGCGCCACGCCCGGTCCTGCCGTCAGCACCTCCTTCATCTCCGGCAATGCCGCGATGATGATGCTGTCGACGGGCTCGCTGACCTATGTGCGCGAGAACGCCAAGTTCAACTACAAGGTCGCCTTCATCCCGCGCAACGTCCGCAACGCCGTGCCGATCGGCGGCGCCTCGCTGATCATTCCGGCGGGCGTGGAGGCCGACAAGCAGAAGGCCGCCTGGACACTGATCAAGTGGATGACCTCGCCCGAGAAGAGCGCCTGGTGGAGCCGCGCTACGGGTTACTTCGCGCCCAACATGGCCGCCTACAAGACGCCCGACATGGTCGACTTCCTCAACAAGAACCCGGACGCCAAGACCGCCGTCGAGCAGCTCGACGTCGCAAAGCCGTGGTTCGCGACCTACAAGACCGTGCCAGTGCGCAAGAACCTCGAGGACGAGGTGATGCTGGTCCTCAACGGCAAGAAGCAGCCGAAGGAAGCCCTCGTCGCCGCCCAGAAGGCCGCCGACGAGACGCTCAAGCCGTTCAACGCCGAGACCTCCCTGAAGCTGCCGTAGAGGCAAGAGCAACGGCAGACGAACACGGCGCTCCGCCATGCGGGGCGCCGAATTCGTTTTGGACGGTTACCGCCATTAACCCCCCGTCCACCATCCGGCTGCCGGCGCCGCCGGTAACCATTTGAATTAACAGACCCTCAACGCACAGCCGACAAATCTAACGGTGTTTCTGGAGATTTCCGCCGTGGATTTGCTGGTTTTCGAGTTCCTGGGGTTGGCGCTGGTTGGCATGTGCCTGGTCGTTGTGGCGCTGCCTTGCGCCCGCAAATCCTCGCACCGGGTCCGCTACGAGTAGGAATTTCGTCGGAAAAATCGATTCCGGCCCCAATGCAAGGCTCGAATTCGCTTAGAGCCCCTTGACATCACAGCGCTTTCGGCAGAACGGCTGATACCAAGTGTCATGGGCCGTTCATGGATTTGATTACCACCACCGCTGACCTCGCGGCTGCCTGCAGCCGGCTGGCCAAGCACCCCGTCATTACCGTCGATACCGAGTTCCTGCGCGAGACCACCTATTACCCGCTGTTGTGCGTGGTGCAGATGGCCAGCGCCGAGGAAGCGATCGTCATCGACACCCTGGCCGAGGGCATCGACCTCAAGCCGTTCTTCGAACTGATGGCCAACGAGGGCGTGCTGAAGGTGTTTCACGCCGCCCGCCAGGACATCGAAATCATCTGGCACCAGGCCAACATCATCCCGCATCCCGTGTTCGACACCCAGGTCGCGGCCATGGTGCTCGGCTATGGCGACAGTATCGCATACGATGCGCTGGTCGAGAAGGTCGCCGGCCATCGCCCGGACAAGACCCACCGCTTTACCGACTGGTCGCGCCGGCCGCTGACCAAGGAGCAGATGCACTACGCGGTGTCCGACGTCACGCACTTGCGCGACGTCTTCGCCACGCTCGACGCCGACCTCAAGAAGCGCCGGCGCAGCGAATGGGTCTCCATCGAGATGGAGGTCCTGACCTCGCCCAAGACCTACGACTTCCACCCCGAGCGTGCCTGGGAGCGGTTGAAGACGCGCGTGCGCAAGCCGAAGGACCTTGCCGTGTTAATGGAGGTCGCTGCCTGGCGCGAGCAGGAAGCGCAGAGCCGCGACGTGCCTCGCGGCCGTGTGCTGCGCGACGAGGCCATCAGCGACATCGCCACCCACGCGCCGAACACGCTGGAAAAGCTCGCCCATCTGCGCTCGGTACCAAAGGGTTTTGAGAAGTCCAAATGGGGCGCGGACATCGTCGCAGCGGTCGAGCGCGGGCTGGCGCGGGATTTCTCCACCCTGCCGAAGCTGGAAAAGCCGCGCAACAATTCCAATGGCGCCGCGACCGTCGAGCTGTTGAAGGTGCTGTTGCGCATGACGGCCGAACGCCATGCGGTCGCGAGCAAGGTGATCGCGACCGTCGATGACCTCGAGGAGATCGCAGCTGACGACGAGGCCGACGTGCCGGCGCTGCGCGGCTGGCGCCGCGAGCTGTTCGGCGACAACGCGCTGAAGCTGAAGCGCGGCGAGCTCGCGCTGGCGATCGAGAAGGGCCGCGTGATCGGGGTTCAGCGAGTAGAGGCGGTTAAACCTTCATCCTGAGGTGCGAGGCGTGCGGTGCGAAGCACCGCGCGCGGAGCCTCGAAGGATGAGCGCCGTCCGCTACGGCCAGTCGGGCCGTCGCCCTTCGAGGCTCGCCGAAGAGGCGAGCACCTCAGTGTGACGGTGAAAGATCGAACGCCCGGACGGAAGAGACTCTACGCCTGCGGTAGCTTCGCGACTTCCGGCTTCATGTCATTCAGCACGCCGGTGATCGCCGCCACCAGCTCATCGATCTGGGCCTTGGTGGTAATCAATGGCGGACAGATGGCGATGGCGTCGAGCATGTTGCGCGAGATCACGCCGCGCTCCTGCAGCATGCGGCTCGCCATGCCGCCGACGGCTCCGGGCGTCGCGGCTGCCGTCTTGCGGCCCTTGTCGAGCACGAGCTCGATCGCTGCGATCATGCCGACGCCGCGGACTTCGCCGACCAACGGGTGGCTGGTAAGCTCGCGCAGCTTGCCCTGCATGTAGCCGCCGAGCTCGGCGGCATGCGCGACCAGGCCGCGCTCCTCGATGATCTTGAGGTTTTCCAGTGCAATCGCCGAGCCGACCGGATGACCGCCGGCGGTGAAGCCGTGGCCAAGCACGCCGATCTTGTTGCTCTCATCCGCGATTGGCTCGAACATGCGATCGTTCATGATGATGGCTGACAGCGGGAAATAGCTCGAGGTGATCTGCTTGGAGACCACGATCGCATCGGGTTTGATGCCGTAGGTCTCACAGCCGAACATCTTGCCGGTGCGGCCGAAACCGCAGATCACTTCGTCGGCGACCAGCAGGATGTCGTACTTCTTCAACACCGCCTGGATCTTGTCCCAATAGGTCGCCGGCGGCACGACGACGCCGCCCGCCCCCATCACCGGCTCGCCGAAAAAGGCCGCGATGGTGTCCGGTCCCTCCTTCTGGATCAGCGCA
Source organism: Bradyrhizobium sp. T-1 (assembly GCF_053592855.1). Taxonomy (NCBI): domain Bacteria; kingdom Pseudomonadati; phylum Pseudomonadota; class Alphaproteobacteria; order Hyphomicrobiales; family Nitrobacteraceae; genus Bradyrhizobium; species Bradyrhizobium sp. T-1. Next base: position 4,725,842 of record NZ_CM132115.1, read on the forward strand.
TCGAGCTCCTCGGCCCGGCGCGTCGCAAAGGCTTCCTCGCTCTCGCCGGGGGCGCCGTCCTTGTAGAAATGCGGCGAGCCCGTGTGCAGGATGTTCGGCAGCGGCAGGTCGAACGAGCGGTGATTGTTCGGCAGGCCCGTGAGACTCGCCGAGGCGATGGTGACGCCGTGATAAGCGCGCATGCGGCTGATGATCTTCTTGCGCTGCGGCTGGCCGAGCGAATTCGATCGATAGGCGATCAGTTTCAGGACCGTATCGTTCGCTTCCGAACCCGAGTTGGTGAAGAACACCTTGCTCATCGGCACCGGCGCAAGCGCCACCAGCTTCTCGGCGAGATCGATCGAAGGCCCGTGCGATTTGGCCGAGAACGTGTGATAGAACGGCAGCGCCTGCATCTGCTTGTACGCCGCTTCGACCAGCCGCTTCTCGTTGAAACCGAGCCCGACGCTCCACAAGCCAGCCATCGCCTCGAAATAGCGCTTGCCCGACGCATCGAACACGTAGGGCCCCTCGCCGCGCTCGATCACCAGGGGACCTGCCTGCTGATGGGCGCGCGCATTGGTGTAGGCGTGGAGCTGATAGGCCACATCCCGGGCTTCTTGCGAATTGGGCAGCATGGACATTTGCAGGGATCCCTTAAGTCATCACGTCGTCGGCACGGCCAACGCCATCGCTCGACCATCAGTTACTTGGCTATTGCGGCGGGACGGAACTTGCAACGCCAATTCGTCAGCAGCAAGCGCTCAGCAGCGATGCACAAAGCCGCACACAAGTCGGTGCTCAAGCAGCGCTGTCGTCGTTCCCATCATTGTCGGCCGCGGCTTCCCTCACCTCGACCAGCGCCATCGACAGCAGATAGACGGTCGTGGGCAGACCGACCCGGCGCGCCGCCTCGACGGCACGCGACAGATCGCTCGCCAGCTCCCTCAGCTCGTCCTCCCGAGACAATGTCCCACCCCATCCATCCGCCGATCGCGTCTCTCTCAGATCGCGATGGCGCCACTGGTTCTAATCAGTTCGGCGCTGGACTGGAATGTAGCAAAGTTGCCGATCACATTCACTACCGACTGTTTGTAGACAGCCGCCTCGCTCGTTCCCGTCTGCCCGCAGGCCACGGCATCGGCGACCACCTGGTAGCGATGGCTGCGGTGAAATCCCTCCACGACAGTGGCCAGGATGGTCTCGTCGAGGGAAACACCTGCTACCACGCAGCGCACATTGCGAATGCTGGACATGTGTTCCACGAAACGCGACGAGCTGTACGCCGAGGGCAGCGGATGCTCGAACGTCATCTCACCCGGCCAGGGACGCGCCTGCGCGATCCAATCGGTCAGCCTGGATGACGGATTGAACCACGCCGGTTGCGCAATGCGCTTCAAATGCATCACCGGCAGGAGCTTGCTGCGCCACAGCGTCAGCAGCTCCAGGCAGCGGACGATCGAAGCGTCGGCATCGAGAATGACGTGGCGGTCCCCCTGGGTCAGGTATTCGACCTGGAGATCCGCACAGACCAGAACCAGCGGATCCTCGTGGGAGATCGGCATCGTGTTGCGCAGACCTGCACCAGTTTCAGCGGTCGGCGAGCGCGAGGTCCCGTAGCGGCGAAGTCACCGCCCGCCCCGCCGAGGCATCGAGCACGCCCGGCCGGTCCCAGTCCCCCTCAGGGCGGATGATCACATAGGGATCGCTGTCCAGCGTGATGGCGTCCGGTCCTGGCTCGATCTCCAGCAGCATCTCCGTATAGGCGAAATCCGAGAAGGTAATCTTGCGATTGTGGCCAAGTGGCTTGGCGCCGAAATGAGCCCAGAAATCCACCAACCGGTCCTGAGCCTGACCGTAGATCTTGCGGAACCCCTTGCGCTTCACGAAGTCGATGCTCGCCTGCACCAGCTTGAACGAGAGACGCGAGCGCCGATATTGGTGACGCACCGCAAGCCGCTCGACCTTGGCGAAATCGCCGAAGAAGCGCACCCGCAGGCAGCCCGCTGGCTCGTTGCCGATATAGCCGATGAAGTGCGCGGCAACCATGTCGTTGCCGTCGAACTCCTCGTCAAACGGACAATCCTGCTCGGCGAGATAGACCGCAGAGCGAATGGCCGTGATCAGCATGAGGTCGCTCGGAGTGCGCGCAAGACGGATGGTGATGGCGCGGGAGTCAGGCTTGGCGAGAGGAATTCTAGTGCCGTGCATCTGCAAAACTCCTTGCTTGGATGAACGCACCCGGCATGGGCGTCGGCTGTCGATGCCAGGGACGCTCGTAACACCAGAGGTCGGGCTGGAAGCTCGAAATAGGCTCGAAGCCGGTCGCCCTCATGATCTCGCGTCCGGCCACGGTTGACGGCTGCGCATAGCAATCGGCACCACGAAATCTTACCTGCCGAAGATGAGCAGCCGCCTTGCCAAGACCGGCGATGCCGCGGCCGGTAGCCGCGATCGCCCAGATATAGATGGCTGCGACGTCATCATTCGCGGAAGCGAGATAACGCGTCTCGGGCGCAGTCAGACAGATATCGTCGAGCAACAGTGCATCATGCCCGTGATCGTTGAGAAACAGGAAGGCCATGCCGCCCAGAAGATTGCCTTTCCGGGTGAAAGTCAGGATGCTCTGGGGATCGAAAGCGAAATATGTCGCGAGCTCTGTCGCCCCGATCTGCACACCGGGAACCAGCCGGCGCGCCATCTCCGAGAGCGCTGCTATTTCGGAAAATTGCGCGCGACGGACGTCCACCTCGGGACTCAGCGGCAAGGCGTCGAAATCATGCCTTGCGGCAAACGAGCCCCTTTCCATACTCATGTCGTCCCTCTATCGTTCAGGGGTTTTGTACGCCGCTATGAAGAAAAGCTTAGCGGCTGGAGATCAGGAGTATGCAGCAAGTATTGCACCGGGGTGCTGCAATAATGCAGCACCATGAAGAAGCGCTAAATGCGTCCTGGGACGATTTGAAACTGTTTTTAGCCTGCGCAAAGTTTAAAAGTTTCCGAAATGCTTCAGAAGAGCTTGGGCTCACCTCCACCACGTTGATGCGCCGGATCGACCGGCTCGAAGAGAGCATCGGCTGCAAGCTTTTCCTGCGCGACCAGAGCGGGCTCACGCTCAGCGACGAAGGCACCGCGATGATTGCCGACGTCGCGCATATGGAGCGTCACGCCTTCAATGTCTTCCGCCGAGCCTCACGTTCATCGAACGATACGTCGGGTACGGTGCGCGTCGCCGTGACAGAAGGCCCCGGCAATTTCTGGATCCTGCCGCGGCTGATCGATTTCCAGAAGACCTATCGCAAGATCACCGTCGATCTGCGTTGCGCGATGGAGCAGGCCGACGTCGCGCGACTGGAGTCGGACATCGCAATCCAGCTCGAACCGCCGACCAATCCCGATCTCATCGTCGCCAAGCTCGGCCGGCTGCACATCTATCCCTTCGTCTCCAAAGGCTATGCTGACCTCTACGGCGTGCCGACGACGCTCGCCCAATTGTCGAGCCACCGCATCATCAAGCAGAGCGCGCCGCAGGTCGACGACGGCGCCTATGCCCGCGTGCTCGGGCTGAAATCGCTGGAGGGCATCGTCGGGATCAAGACCAACTCCTCAGTCGGCGCACTCTATGCGGTGGAGCGTGGCGCGGGCATCGGTTTCCTGCCGTCAGTGTCGATTGCGCTCGGCGCGCCGCTCGTCGCCGTCGATCTCGGCGTCAGCCACCACGCCGACCTCTGGCTGACCTATCACAAGGAATTCCGCGCCTCCGAGCGCCACAAGATCGTGGTCGACTGGCTGAAGAAGATCTTCGACCCAAAAACCTATCCTTGCTTCCGTGACGAGTTCATCCATCCCAACACGCTGGTGCCGATGATGACGGATGCGCGCGAAGGCTTCGGATTGTCTGGATACATTGCAGCAACGCCGATTTGAGTGGGAAGGAGCAGCCCTTCACCACCGATATTCGAAGCCGACCGTGCCCTGGTACGACGTCAGTTCATTGCGGAACTTGCCATCGTAATTGACATAGAGCCGTGCCGTGTTGGTCAGGCTGAGCGACGCCGAGGCGCCGGCATCCATGCCGTAACGGCTCTCGCCGATGCCAGGGACAATAATGCTCTGGCTGCCGAGGCTGACCTGGACCGATCCCAGATCCTGATGAAAATTGTCGACGAACTTGCCGTAGGCCGAGAGGTCCAGGATCTTGCGGTCGAAGATGAAGTAGCGCCCGATCTCTGCGCCGATCATGACGCGCGCGCGAGAAAGCGCGCTTGAGCCGACGTTGAGTGGATCCAGTCCACCGGCCTCCTGGAACGCCGCACTGGTGGCTCGCACATATTCGAGCGCGCCCTTGGGCACGATGCGCATCTGGTCCTTGGTCCAGTAGTAGCTGATCTCGGTCAGCGCGCCATCGACGGTCGCGCGATAGCCCGCCATCGCGAGGCCCAAGCCGGTGTCTCGGCTGGAACGGACCTTGCCCAAACCGTGCACCAGCGCAAAGGCCCAGGTCCACGGTCCCTTGTCGAGAGAGCCGTTGAAGCCGATCTGGGTGAGGTCGAGCGTCGCCGACTGGAGCGCGAGCGGCACGTCGATGTCGGTATGGCTCTGGTCGACGGAGAAGCCGAGATTGACGCCCGGGGCGATCCGCGCACCGAATCCGGCAACGCCGCCAAACGTCTTGCGCTTGTCGCCAACGAAATCGCCCTGCGCATCGGTCCGGACTGCAATGCCGTAGCCCTCATACCAAGTGCGGTAGCGCGGATCCTCCGTGCCCTCCGACGCGCCGCCGCCGCCGGGATTGGTGCGCGCCCCGCGGTTGATGCCGCCGGAGGCCTGGTTGCCGAGCCGCTCCAGGAAGTTAGAACCGAGATTGAGCGCGCTGTTGCCGGCCGACTGGTTGAAATTGGTCGAGGTCGCGCTCGGGGTCGGCGACGGCGTGGGTGTCGGAGCGGGGGTGGGCGTGGGGGTGGGTGTCGGCGTGGGCGTCGGAGACGCGGCCGGCGTCGGGGTTTGCGCAAAGCCTGATGTCGCCGACATCATCGCGACGACGACAAGAGCCATGGCAATCGCCGTCACGATCCGGCGGACACGGTCCAACCCGATCGTCTGCCGTATCCGAATAGGCTGCTGCGTGCAGCACATGACGAAACATCCCGAAGCAAAAATGGCGGCCCGCAAAAATACAACACGAACGGCGAGCAGGTGCGGCGATTTGTGCTGAACTGCCACGGGGGGTCAACCGGGTGGCATGGTATCGTCGGGGTGATTGCGCCTGATTGTGGTTCCGCGGCCACAGGTCGCAAATTGCCGCGGGACATCTCCAGTGCGGTCTTGAAATTCGCGCGCGGCTTGCTAGCGCACGGTTTTCGTGTTGGAATATCGGACACAATCGGAATTGGCCGCTCGGCTGTGCGTTTCGCGACAGACTCAAGACTCGAACAGACTTCCGGAAGCCCGTTTGTGACGTGGCACGCGAAAAGCGGCCGCGTCTTTTTAGTATCTAGCGGAGGAGACTAACGATGCCACAAAAGGGCACCGTCAAATGGTTCAACCCCACCAAGGGCTACGGGTTCATCAAGCCGAACGGCGGCGACAAGGACGTGTTCGTCCACATCTCCGCGGTCGAGCGCGCTGGCCTCTCGACCCTGAACGAGAACCAGGTGGTTGAATACGACCTCGTGGAGAACCGCGGCAAATCGTCCGCGGAGAACCTCAAGGTCTCCTGATTTCTCTCGAAGCTCGACACGAGAGATCATGACGTTGCCCCCGGCTCTGCCGGGGGATTTTGCTTAAGGGGACGAAACGGAGGCCGCGTTTCAGCGCACCACCGGCGCAATCAGGAAATTCTCCGACGCCGCACTGCCCGCGGTCTTGCAGACGTCGCCCTCGATCTTGACCTTGCCGGTCGCCAGCAGGCTCAGTGCCGCAGGATAGATGCGATGCTCGACTTCGAGGATGCGCTCCGACAGCGTCTCCGCCGTGTCGTGGTCGCCGACGGGCACGGCGCCCTGCATCACGATCGGGCCGGCATCAGTCTCGGGGATCACGAAATGCACTGTCGCACCAGACAGTTTGACCCCGGCGCGCAAGGCCTGGCCATGCGGGTCGAGGCCTGGAAATGACGGCAGCAGCGACGGATGGATGTTGAGCATCCGCCCGTACCACGCCTTGGTGAATTCGGCAGTAAACAGGCGCATGAAACCGCCCAGACAGATCAGCTCGATGCCGTGCTGGTCGAGGGCGGCCTGAAGCACCGCCTCAAAACCGGCCCGGTCCTTTCCGAACGGCTTGCTCTCGATCACCTGCGTCGTCACGCCAGCGGCCTTGGCCCGTTCGAGGCCAAGCGCGTCGGCCTTGTTCGAGACAACGAGCGAAATCTCCGCCGGAAAATCCGCAGAGCTTGCTGCCTTGATCAGCGCGGACATGTTGGAGCCGCGACCGGAGATCAGAATGGCGACGCGGCGCTTCATCACAATGCCAGGTCGAGATGGCCGTTGTAGGCGACGCGGTGCTCGCCCTCGGCAGGGATCACGGTGCCGAGTTGGGCCACGGTCTCACCGGCGTCGGTGAGCACCCGCATGACTTCATCGACCTTGTCCGGCTCGACGATCGCGATCATGCCGATACCGCAGTTGAAGGTGCGCAGCATTTCCAGCTCGGCGATGCCGGCCTGCGCGGCCAGCCATTTGAACACCGGCAACACCGGCAGGCGCGCGAGGTCGATGCCCACACCGAGATGGCTCGGCAGCACGCGCGGGATGTTGTCGGTAAAACCGCCGCCGGTGATGTGGGCGAGACCCTTCACTGCAGCCGTTTCACGGATCGCGCGCAGACAGGATTTGACGTAGAGCCGCGTCGGCGTCAGCAGCGCGCCGCCGAGCGTCATGACCGGCGCGAACGGCGCCTGTGCCTCGAAGCCGAGGCCGGACTGTTCCACGATCTTGCGGACCAGCGAGAAACCGTTGGAGTGCACGCCCGATGAGGCGAGACCGATCACGGCGTCGCCGGCGGCAATGTCCTTGCGCGGCAACAGCGTACCACGCTCGGCGGCGCCGACGGCAAAGCCGCCGAGATCATAGTCGCCATCCTTGTAAAGGCCGGGCATCTCGGCAGTCTCGCCGCCGATCAGGGCGCAACCGGATTCGCGGCAGCCTTCGGCGACACCGGCAACGATTGCTGCGGTGGCCTCCGGGTCCAGCTTGCCGCAGGCGAAATAGTCGAGAAAAAACAGCGGCTCGGCGCCCTGCACCACGAGATCGTTGACGCTCATGGCGACGAGATCGATGCCGATCCCGCCATGCAGGCCGGTCTCGATCGCGATCTTGACCTTGGTTCCAACGCCATCGGTGGCGGCGACCAGGACCGGATCCTTGAAGCCGGCCGCCTTGAGATCGAACAGGCCGCCGAATCCGCCGATCTCGGCGTCAGCGCCCGGCCGTGCGGTGGCGCGCACCATCGGCTTGATCAGGTCGACCAGGCGGTTGCCCGCGTCGATATCGACGCCTGAATCGGCGTAGGTAAGGCCGTTTTTGCGGTCGGTCATGCCCGATTTCCAGTGGGTTTGCGGCTGGTTACGTCGAATTCCGGGGACACGCAATGGCTCGTATGGCGCGCTGCCCTATACTATGTAGATATCAACGGGTTCAGCCTCCAAGGGGCCGGATTTCGAGGACAGGTCGGGTGCCGGGAAGCGCCGCGTGAGTATTCCGAACATCATTACCCTGGGCCGCATCATGCTGGTCCCGATCATCGTCTGGGCCATCGTGTCGAGCCAAATGGAGGTGGCATTCGCCGTCTTCCTGATCGCCGGCATCAGCGACGCGGTCGATGGCTTCCTGGCCAAGCGCTTCAACATGACGAGCGAGCTCGGCGCCCTGCTCGATCCGCTGGCCGACAAAGCCCTCCTGGTTTCCATTTACCTGTCGCTCGGCATCTGGGGCGACATCCCGCGTTGGATCGTGATCCTGGTGGTATCGCGCGACATCATGATCGTCACCGCCGTGATCGTATCCTGGCTGTTCGACAAGCCGGTCGAGATGAGGCCCTCAAAGGTATCGAAACTCAACACCGCCGCGCAGGTGGCCTACGCGGCGCTGGTGCTGGCCGCCCTCGCCTTCGGCTTCAGGCCTGCGCCTTATGATATAGTGCTGATGGGTCTCGTCACGGTGTTCACGCTGTCCTCCGTGTCGCTCTATCTCGTCGAGTGGCTGCGGCACATGAGTACTATTGAGGCCAAGTAGCACGATCGAGGCCAAGAGCCGGGACACGGCCCCGCAAAAGGCCAACTCCCGATCGAATAACCCGCATCTTTTTCAGACGAAGCCGGCACGCCGGCACGGAGCAAAGCAAGCGTGGCAGGCCGCGTTCATCCCCGACAATTGGCGTTTTCGCTTCCGCATGCGGAGAGCCTCAGCCGCGACAATTTCCTCGAGGGCCCCGCCAACGCCGCCGCTCTCGCTCTGATCGATGGCTGGCCGGAATGGCCGAACCGGATCATGTGGCTCGCCGGCCCCGAAGACTCCGGCAAGAGCCATCTGGCCGCGATCTGGGCCGAGGAGGCCGGCGCCCGCTCGACAACGGCCAATGCGCTGACCGCCGCCGGCGTTCCGGGGGCCCTCGCCACCGGCGCGCTGGTGGTCGAGGATCTCAAGGCCAGGAATTTTGACGAGCGCGCCCTCTTCCATCTGATGAACCTCGCCCGCGAGGACGGTGCCTATGTGCTTTTCACCGGACGTGAGGCACCTGCGGCGGTCGAGGTCGAGCTCCGCGACCTCCGGTCCCGGCTTCGGACGATTCCAGTGATTTCGCTGGCGCCCCCGGATGACCAGCTTTTCCGCGGCCTGATCGTCAAATTCTGCGCCGACCGCCAGCTCTCGGTGGACGAAAGCGTGGTGAGCTATCTTGCGACCCGGCTCGAGCGATCCTCGGCCGCCGCCCGGCGGGCCGTCGAGCTGCTCGACGGCGAGGCCCTGCGGCTCGGCCGCCCCGTCACCCGGGCCCTTGCCGCCGAGCTGCTTCGGGACGCCTGACCGCCGCGCCGCGCACCGGCTTGACGCGGTGCCAAGGCGGAACGTCAATGTCATCGAAACGTCATCGCATTAACACATGCTCCGGCCGGTTTTTGCGCATAAGTCGCAAATTGGGGCAATTTTGATGGACCGACTTCTCATGGACTCCGCGCAAGCTATTGAAACGAAAGAGAAAGCCACGGAGGCCGAGCGTCTGCCGGCGATCGCCTCGAGCCCCGAGCGATTCATCAATCGCGAGCTGTCCTGGCTGCATTTCAACCGCCGCGTCCTGGAGGAATCGGTCAACGCCAGTCATCCGGTGCTGGAGCGGGTGCGATTCCTGTCGATTTCGGCAAATAACCTGGACGAGTTCTTCATGGTCCGCGTCGCCGGCATCAAGGCCCAGGTGCGCGAGGGCATTGCCGAACGTGCCCCCGATGGCCTGACCCCATCCGAGCAGCTCGCGCTGATCAATCGCACCGTCTCCCAGCTCGCCAGTGACCAGCAGGCAATCTGGCGCGACCTGCGCGGCACGCTGGCCGATGTCGGCATTGTGCTGGTCGACGGCAAGGAGGTCACGAAGGCGGAGCGGACCTGGCTCGAGGACTATTTCCTCAACAACGTGTTCCCGCTGCTGACACCACTGGCGATCGATCCGGCCCACCCATTCCCGTTCATTCCGAGCCTCGGCTTTACCATCGCGCTCCAGCTCACGCGCGAGGCCGACGGCAAGCCGATGAACGCGCTGATCCGCATGCCCGGCAAGATCGACCGCTTCATCCGTCTGCCCACGGAGGGCAAAGCAGTGCGCCTGATCTCACTGGAGCAGGTCACCGGCCTTTTCATCAACCGCCTGTTCCCCGGCTACAGCCTCCACGGCCAAGGCGCCTTCCGCATCATCCGCGACTCCGAGCTCGAAATCGAGGAAGAGGCCGAAGACCTCGTCCGCCTGTTCGAGACCGCGCTGAAGCGCCGTCGCCGCGGATCGGTGATCCGGCTCGAGATCGACGCCAAGATGCCCGAGGAGCTGCGCAGCTTCGTGCAGCACGCGCTGTCGGCAGCCGACGACGAGGTGTTCCTGGTCGACGGCGTGCTCGCCATGAACGAGCTCTCGCAGCTCACCCGGCTCGACCGGCCCGACCTCGAGTTCACCCCTTACGTGCCGCGCCATCCCGAGCGCGTGCGCGAGCATGGCGGCGACATCTTTGCCGCCATTCGCCAGAAGGACCTGATCGTCCATCACCCCTACGAATCCTTCGACGTGGTGGTGCAGTTCCTGCAGCAGGCGGCGCGCGATCCTGATGTCGTCGCGATCAAGCAGACGCTCTATCGCACCTCCAACAACTCGCCGATCGTGCGCACGCTGGCCGAAGCCGCCGAAGCCGGCAAGTCCGTCACCGCGCTGATTGAATTGAAGGCGCGCTTCGACGAAGAGGCCAACATCCGCTGGGCGCGCGATCTCGAACGCGCCGGCGTGCAGGTCGTCTATGGCTTCCTCGAACTGAAGACCCATGCGAAGCTGTCAATGGTGGTACGCCGCGAAGGCGGCAGCCTCACCACTTACGTCCATACCGGCACCGGCAACTATCACCCGGTGACCGCGCGCATCTATACTGACCTCTCCTACTTCACCTCGGAACCGACCATCGGCCGCGACGCCGCGCGCGTGTTCAACTTCATCACGGGCTACGCGGCACCGAGCGATCTGGAAAAGATGGCGGTGTCGCCACTGACCCTGCGCAAGCGCATCATCGAGCACATCCAGGGTGAGACCGAGCACGCGCGTCACGGCAAGCCCGGTGCGGTCTGGATGAAGATGAATGCGCTTGTCGACCCCGATATCATTGACGCGCTTTACGAGGCGTCACAGGCCGGCGTCCAGGTCGAGCTCGTGGTGCGCGGTATCTGCTGCCTCCGCCCCGGCATTCCCGGCCTGTCGGAGAACATCCGCGTCAAGTCGATCATCGGTCGGTTCCTGGAACACGGCCGAATCTACTGCTTCGGCATGGGCCAGGGCCTGCCGAGCGCCAAAGCGGCTGTGTATATCTCGTCGGCCGATATGATGCCGCGCAACCTCGATCGCCGCGTCGAGGTGCTGTGTCCGCTGCAAAATCCTACGGTGCATCAGCAGGTTCTCGAACAGATCATGGTCGCAAACCTGAAGGACAATGAGCAGAGCTGGCAATTGTTGCCGGACGGGTCCTCAACGCGTATGAAGGCCGCGAAGGGCGAGGAGCCTTTCAACGTGCACAACTACTTCATGACAAATCCGAGTCTGTCTGGCCGTGGAAAGTCGCTCAAGGAATCTTCGCCGCGGCGTCTCACGCGCCGAAACGAACGCCATCAGTCCTGACCGGAGATCTTTGCCGTGAAACGGCCGCGCAAGCGTGGCGCTAGCGTCGCGGTCATCGACATCGGCTCCAATTCGGTTCGTCTCGTCGTCTACGAGGCGCTGGCACGGAGCCTGATTCCAATCTTCAACGAGAAGACGCTTTGCGGCCTCGGGCGCGAGGTGCAGAGCACGGGCCTGCTCGCGCCCGACGCCGTCGACAAGGCGCTGACGTCGCTGAGGCGTTTTCGCGCGCTGTGCCGCGTGATGCAGGTCGGCCGCGTGTTCGCGATCGCGACCGCCGCCTGCCGCGACGCCTCCAACGGTCCCGACTTCATTGCGAAGGCCGAGCGCATCTGCGCCGTGAAGATCGAGATCCTGTCTGGACCGCGCGAAGCCAAACTGTCGGCTCTCGGTGTAATCTCGGGAATCCATCGGCCCGACGGCATTGTCGGCGATCTTGGCGGCGGCTCGCTGGAACTGATCGACGTGCGCGGGAACAGCGTGCGCAGCGGCGTAACGTTGCCGCTCGGCGGCCTCGCACTGCAGGACCTCGCCCACAAATCCCTCAAGCGCGCCGACCGCATCGTGCGCGAGGCGATCGACGAGGTCCCACAACTCACCGCCGGCCGCGGCCGCACCTTCTATGCCGTCGGAGGAACGTGGCGCGCGCTCGCGCGCATCCACATTATCCAGAGCGGCTATCCGCTCCAGGTGATGCACGGCTATTCGATTCCAGCGACCGAGGCGCTCGATTTTGCCCGCCGCCTGCGGCGCCTCGCCGCCGCCGACATGCTCGCCGACATCGAGGTCGTCGCCGACGCCCGGCGCCCTCTCCTCACCTATGCTGCGCTCGTGCTCGAGCACATCATCCGGGTCGCAAAGCCGAAGACCATCGTGTTCTCGACCTTCGGCGTGCGCGAGGGCCTGTTGCACGAGAAGCTGCCGGAGTCCGAGCGCAACAAGGACGGCCTGATCTGCGCCGCCGAAGAGCTCAACCAGCTCTTATCACGCTCGGCGAAGCATGCGCGAGAGCTGATGGCCTGGACCGATCGGCTGGCGCGCGTCGTGAAGCTGCGCGAGACTGAGGAAGACCGCCGCCTGCGCCACACCGCCTGTCTGCTGTCTGACATCGGTTGGCGTGTTCATCCCGACCATCGCGGCGAGCAGACGCTGAGCCTCGTGGTCAACGCCAATTTCGGCGCGATCGATCACCGCGAGCGCGCCTTCGTCGGACTGTCGGTGTTCTATCGCTATGCGGGCTTGAGCGAAGAGAACCAGCCGCCGCTGACCATGCAGGAACTGCTGACGCCGGCGCAGCTCGAACGCGCCCGCCTACTCGGCGCGGCGTTCCGCGTCGCGCATCTGATCTCCGCTGCGCGCCCTGGCGTGTTGCCGGCAACGCATTTCCGCAGCCAGGGGCGCAACCTGATGCTGGTGTTCGAGCACAGGCTCGGCGACCTCGTCGCCGACCGCGTCGGCAGCCGCTTCAAGCAGCTCGCCCGCCTGATCGGGCGGTCCGGCTCGATCGTCAGACGCTGAACAGCGCTGCCTTGTGTCGCAGGCTGACGTCGGTTGATGCAAATCAACGAGGCCGCGTCCCGCCGGATTAACGTGTCCTCACGTTGTTTCGGACCACTTCTGCCATGCAACTCCAACATGGGCTTCGCCTCCCGATTCGCGGTCGGAAATTGGCTGCGCTTATCCTGTCCGCGCTCGCTCTCGGCTTTTCGTCCCCGGTGCTCGGAGCGCAGGACGAGCTCAAGCTGAGCGAGCCGCAGGCGCGAAATCTTGGCGTGCGCGTCGCCCATCCGGTCGCAAGCAGGACCGACCTGACGCTGCCCTACCCCGTCCAGATCGTGATCCCCACGCTGCAATTGTGGGTGGTCAGCGCGCCCGTGGCCGGCATGGTGGCCGGCCTCCCGGTCGGTCGCGGCGACCGCATCTCGGCCGGCCAGCCGCTGGTTGTCCTGGAAAGTCCAAACTTCGTCTCCCAGCAGCGCGACTATCTGCACGCGATCGCGCAGGAGCTGCTCGCAAGCCAACAGCTCAAACGCAACATCGATCTGTTCGAGGGCAAGGCGATCCCGCAACGCGTGCTCGAGGCGAGCCAGGCCGAGGCGCGCCAGGCCACTCTCGTGGTCGCCGAACGTCGGCAGATGCTGCGTCTGAGCGGAATGTCCGACGAGGCAATTTCGCGGCTAGTCCAGGAAGCTGCGATCAGCGCCACGCTCACGGTCAACGCACCGCAGACCGCATCCGTGGTCGACGTCGCGGTATCGCCGGGGCAGCGGCTCGAACAATCCGCGCCGCTGGTCAAGCTGGCGCGGCTCTCGCCGTTATGGGCCGAAATTGCGGTTCCCGCTGCCAGCATTCGAGCGATCCGCACCGGGGCGAAAGTCGAGATCGAGGGTTATGCCACGCCCGGCAAGGTCGTGCTGGTCTCCGAGACGACAGATCCCGCCACCCAGACCATCCTGGTCCGTGCGGAGATCCCCAACGACGGCGAACTGCATCCCGGCCAGACCGCCGCAGCTCGCATCGGCTTTCTCTCCGCCGGCGACAGCGCCTGGGAGATCCCCTATGCCGGGCTGGTCCGGCGCGGTGAGCAGACCTCCGTGTTCGTCGCCTTCGATGGCGGTTTCCGGCTCGTTCCGGTCACGCTTCTTGCCGAAGACCAGGACCATGTCGTGGTATCCGGCCCGATCACCGATCGCGACGAGATCGCGATCGGCGGCATCTCGGCGCTCCGCGGCATTCTCTCGGGATTGGGGCAATAGATGCTCCGGCGTCTGGTCGCATTCGCGCTTTCGCAGCGGCTGTTCGTCGTCCTGAGCGTGCTGCTGTTGATCGGCGCCGGTGCTGTCCTGTTGCCCAGCCTGCCGATCGATGCGTTTCCCGACGTCTCGCCGGTTCAGGTGAAGATCATCATGAAGGCGCCAGGCCTCACCCCCGAAGAGGTCGAGCAGCGCATCACAGTGCCCGTCGAGCTCGAGCTGCTCGGATTGCCGAACAAGAAGATCCTGCGTTCAACCACGAAATATGCGCTGGCCGATATCACCGTCGATTTCGAGGACGGGACCGACATCTACTGGGCACGCAACCAGGTTTCGGAACGACTGTCCAATATCTCGCGCGATTTCCCTGACGGAGTCAGCGGCGGTCTTGCCCCGATCACGAGCCCTTTGGGCGAAATGTTCATGTTCACGATCGACAGCGCCGAGCTTTCACTCGCCGAGCGTCGAACCCTGCTCGACTGGGTGATCCGACCGGCCCTGCGCACGGTCTCCGGCGTTGCGGACGTCAACGCGCTGGGCGGCTACGTGCGAGCCTTCGAGATCGTTCCGCGAAATGACGCGCTTGCCGCCCGCGGCATTTCCTACGACCTGTTTCGCCGGGCCATCGAGGCCAACAGCCGCAACGACGGCGCCGGTCGGGTGAACCAGGGCGAGGACAGCGCCCTGGTGCGGATCGAAGGCAGCATCCGTTCGATCGAGGACATCAAGGCCATCGTCGTGGACACGCGCGAGGGGGTCCCGATCCTCGTCAATGACGTCGCGAGCGTCAAAGTCGGAACGCTGACACGCTATGGTGCCGTCACGTCGAACGGCCGCGGCGAAACGGTCGAGGGGCTCGTGCTCGGTTTGCGCGGCGCCAACGCGGGACAGCTCGTCCGCGACGTGCGGGCTCGCCTTGCGGAGCTGCAACCCTCGCTGCCGAAGAGCGTTTCAATCAACGTGTTCTATGATCGCAGCCGCCTGGTCGACCGCGCCGTCGGGACCGTTGTGCGCGCTCTTGGCGAGGCCACCGCCCTCGTCATCGTGCTTCTGCTGCTTTTCCTCGGCAACTGGCGGGCCTCGCTGGTGATCGCCCTCAGCCTGCCTCTCGCCATCGTCATTGCGCTGATCGTCATGCGTGCGGCGGGAATGTCGGCCAACCTGATGAGCCTCGGCGGACTTGCGATCGCGATCGGCATGTTGATCGACGCGCTGGTCGTTGTGGTCGAGAACATCGTCGGCAACCTCGGCAAGCACGAGCCAGGCAAGGGGGCTCCGCTGATCCATTTGGTCTACCGGTCGGTTTGCGAAGTCCTTGAGCCGGTGGCCTCGGGCGTCCTGATCATCATCATCGTGTTCGTCCCCCTGCTGACGCTCCAGGGACTGGAGGGGAAGCTCTTCATCCCCGTCGCACTGGCGATCATTTTCGCGCTCGCCGGCTCACTGTTGCTCGCGCTGACCGTGATTCCGGTCGCGACGTCCTTCCTGCTCAAATCTGCGTCACATCGCGATCCTCTGATCGTTCGTGCGGCCCAGCGC
This sequence comes from Bradyrhizobium sp. T-1, assembly GCF_053592855.1. Classification (NCBI taxonomy): domain Bacteria; kingdom Pseudomonadati; phylum Pseudomonadota; class Alphaproteobacteria; order Hyphomicrobiales; family Nitrobacteraceae; genus Bradyrhizobium; species Bradyrhizobium sp. T-1. The sequence goes on from NZ_CM132115.1 coordinate 4,741,468, forward strand.
GTCTACGCGCCGGCACTGGACTGGGCCTTGAGCAACGAGCGCAAGGTCATGGCTGCGGCCCTGATCGGCCTGCTCGCTGCGGGCTTGGCCTATGCGAAGCTCGGCAAGACTTTCATGCCGACCATGGACGAAGGCGACGTCATCGTCAGCGTGGAAACGCTTCCTTCCGTCAATCTCGACGAATCGCTTGCCATCAACGGGAGGCTGCAGGCCGCGCTGCTGGCTGTGCCTGACATTGCCGGCATCGTCGCACGGACCGGATCCGACGAGCTCGGCCTGGACCCCATGGGGCCGAACCAGACCGACACATTCCTCGTGCTGAAGCCAGCCGCCGAGAGGCAGACCGACAATCGAGAGGCCCTGCTGCAGAAATTGCGTGAGGTTCTCTCCGGCTTTCCCGGCATCTCGCTTAGCTTTACTCAGCCGATCGACATGCGTGTGCAGGAGATGATCAGCGGCGTACGTGGCGACGTCGCGGTCAAGATCTTCGGCCCGGAGATCGCCAGGCTGAACGAAATCGCGGCAAAGCTGTCGGCCATCCTGTCCGGCATCGACGGTGCCGAAGACGTCTACACCACGCTCAACGAAGGCGCTCAATATTATACGGTTTCCGTCAATCGAATGGAGGCCGGACGTCTCGGCCTGACGGTCGACGCCATTGCCAATTCGCTCCGCACGCAAATCGAGGGGCGAACGATCGGAACCGCGCTCGAGGAGGGACGCCGCACACCGATTCTCGTCCGAGGTAGCAACGCGACGAGGGAGGCGCCGTCGCTGCTCTCGAGCCTTCCGCTGACGCTCGCGTCGGGGCAGCACGTTGCGCTGTCGCAGGTCGCCCGAATTCAACGCGTGGACGGCCCGGTCAAGATCGATCGCGAAGATGGCACTCGCATGAGCGTGGTTCGAGCCAACGTCCGGGGCCGTGACATGGTCGGCTTCGTCGAAGCGGCCCGCCAGAAGGTCACGGCAGAACTCCAGCTCCCGGACGGCTATCGGCTGACGTGGGGCGGCCAGTTCGAGAACCAGCAACGTGCCTCCGCACGCCTGTCCGTCGTCGTCCCCGTGGCGATCGGTCTGATTTTTGTGCTGCTGTTCACGACGTTCGGAGCGATCCGGCAGGCCTTGCTCGTGCTGGTGAACATTCCCTTCGCCCTGATCGGCGGCGTCTTCGCGCTGGTCTTCACGGGTGAGTACCTGTCGGTACCGGCGTCGGTCGGATTCATCGCGCTGCTCGGGATTGCCGTTCTCAACGGTGTCGTCCTGGTCTCCTACTTCAACCAACTGCGAGCCCACGGCCTGAGCGAACATCGTATCGTCGTCGAAGGCGCAATGCGCAGGCTTCGGCCGGTGCTGATGACCGCAAGCATCACGGCGCTTGGCTTGATCCCGCTGCTGTTTGCCTCAGGTCCGGGATCCGAAGTCCAGCGACCGCTTGCCGTCGTCGTGATCGGAGGGCTGCTGTCCTCCACGGTGCTGACCCTGATCCTCCTGCCGATCCTGTATCGCCGCTACGGCGGCACGTCGAAGGTGGCCAAATGACCGACCAGCAGGTCTGCCTCACCCTGATTGTGCCGCGTCAGCTCCGTGAAGAGGTGTTCGACTATCTCGCCGAACAGAGCGACCTTGTCTCGGGCTTTACGGCCTCGCACGCGGCCGGCCACGGCGGCGAAGTCCGGCTGCGCACGGCCGCCGAACGCGTCCAGGGCCACGCCGATCAAGCCATGGTGCAGGTGATATTGGTGCGGGATGATGCCACCCGCCTGCTCGACCGTCTTCGGGTTTCGTTTGCCGGAACCAAGCTCGTCTTTTGGGCGACGCCCGTGACGGAATTCGGCGTCATCGACTGAACAACGAGCTAGCCTTCAGCCGATGCCTTGGCGTGCTGCTCGGAGGCCTCAAGCGCAGCCGCATGCAGGCTGCGCCGGCGCCAGATCCAGCCGACCAGCAGCACGACCACGACACCGAGCGCGGCGCAGAGATACTCGCCACCTGACCCGCCATGGGCGAATTGTGGCGGGATGTGCAGGCCGCCGAGTATTTTGTCCAGCGAGACGCCGAGCGGTCCCTCGGATAGCGAGTGCAGCTTCGGCGCGATGCCGGGATCGGTCGCGACCACCTCGCCGGCGATCCAGCCGAGCAGTGCCGCACCGGCCCAAACCAGGATCGGCAGTTTCGACAGCAAAGCCATGATGAGCGCCGCACCGGCGACGATCAGCGGCACGCTGATGGCAAGGCCGAGGACCAAAAGCGGTGCGCTGCCATTGGCGGCCGCGGCGACCGCAATGACGTTGTCGAGGCTCATGATGATGTCGGCAACGACGACGATCTGCACCGCCTGCCACAGATACGAGGCCGACTCGACGTCGTCCTCGTCCTCGTTTTCCGGCACCAGCAGCTTTGCCGCAATCACGATCAGCGCGAGGCCGCCGACCAGCTTCAGGTACGGCAGCTCCATCAGGCTCGCGACGATGCCGGTGAAGATGATCCGCAGCAGCACCGCAGCGCCAGCGCCGAGCACCATGCCCCACAGCCGGTGCCGCGGCTTCAGTCCGCGGCAGGCGAGCGCAATGACCAGCGCGTTGTCACCGGACAAAAGGATGTTGATCCAGATGATCTTGCCGACCGCGATCCAGAAGGTCGGTTCGGCCATTTCATTGCGGAACTGGGTGAAGAATGCCCCGATCGTTGCTGGATCGAAGATCTGCCAGAGCCAGTTCACAATGAATCCTTTCGTCCCGTCGACTTAACGTATTGGCTTTAGCCGACGATCTCGTTGCCCGAGAAGAACTGCGCGATCTCGATCGCGGCGGTTTCCGGAGCGTCCGAACCGTGGGCAGAGTTCTCGCCGATCGACTTGGCGTAGAGCTTGCGGATAGTGCCCTCGGCAGCCTTCGACGGATCGGTCGCGCCCATGGCGTCGCGATACTTGGCGATCGCGCCCTCGGCTTCCAGCACCTGGACCACGACCGGACCCGAGGTCATGAACTCGACGAGCTCGCCGAAGAACGGGCGGGCCTTGTGGACGGCGTAGAACGTCTCGGCCTGTTCCTTGGTCATGCGGATGCGCTTCTGCGCGACGATGCGCAGGCCCGCCTTCTCGATCACGGCGTTCACGGCGCCGGTGAGGTTACGCGCGGTCGCGTCGGGCTTGATGATCGAGAAAGTGCGTTCGATGGCCATGATCTTGTCCTTGAAGAGAAAAAGGGTGGTTCGGAGTTGCGGGGCTTATATCGGCGCCTTTGCGATCCGGCAAGCGACCGCCGGAACGGCCTCACAGGGCGCTTCGCCGCAGGTTAAGGGCGGGAATTCCAACATGGATTACAACGATTTCACCCAGATGAACCCAATCTGAAGGCTCCGTCAGGGTTTGGTTCAGCCTCGCTGGCGTAACGTCAGGTCTATCGAAACCGAAGCCTTCCCCCTGAGGCGGACCGTTTCGGCGGCCTTTCCATCGACGCGATAGCCCCGCGCCGGCAGTTTTGAGGAGATCACCATGTTGAGGAAACTTTCGCTCGCTGCAGTCGCCGCGGTCGCGCTGGGTGCCGCGCTGGCTCCCACCTCCGCCTCCGCTCACTGGCATGGCGGCGGCTGGGGCTGGCACGGCGGTGGCGGTTGGCATCACGGCGGCTGGGGTTGGGGCGGACCGCGCGTCTATGCCGCTCCCGTCGCTTACGGCTATGGCGGCTGCTATGTGCGCCGGCTGGTTCCGACCCCTTGGGGCCCCCGCTGGCGACTGATCAACCGCTGCTACTAAGCCCAGATGAATTCCCGAGGTGCCGTTCCCCCCTGCGGTACCTTCCAAGAGAGGCCCCGGCGTTCCCCCCGCCGGGGCCTTGCTTTTGGGCAGGCACGACGGATTCATACAATTTTTACTAGAATGCCGGGCATTGCCCACGGCCCGCGAAACCATTTTGGGGGCCTGTGACTTGGTACCGTGTCGTTACTTTGCAAACACGGAACCCTGCGATGCCCGGCCTTTCTGCCAATGACAGCGAACAGATCGACGGGCGCACCAGCCGCTCGATCTGTGATGCCGTAGGCGAGCGGCTGCAGCAGAGCCTTCGCCCCGAACCCCGGCTCCCGACGCATCTCGAGCAGCTTCTCGACGAGCTGAAGCGGCGCGACCGCGACTCGCACTGACAAAAACGGGGTTGCGTTCGACGCGCCTTGCGGTGACAAGGCCGCATGCTCTCCATCACCGACCTCTCCATCCGCCTTGCGGGGCGCCTTCTGATCGATAGTAGCTCCGTGCAGATCGCGCCCGGCTCGCGAGTCGGCATGGTCGGCCGCAACGGCACCGGTAAATCGACGCTGTTCAAGGTGATCCGCGGTGAGCTTACGGCCGAGCACGGCTCGGTGACGCTGCCGCCGCGCTGGCGCGTGGGCAGCCTGGCGCAGGAGGCGCCGAACGGCCCGGAAAGCCTGATCTCGGTCGTGCTCAAGGCGGACCTCGAGCGCGACGCGCTGCTCACTGAAGCAGAGACCGCGACCGATCCGCACCGGATCGCCGAGATCCAGACCCGGCTCGTCGACATCGACGCGCATTCGGCCCCGAGCCGCGCCGCCGCAATCCTGTCCGGCCTCGGCTTCTCCGCCACGGATCAGCTGCGGCCCTGCGCCGAATTCTCCGGCGGCTGGCGCATGCGCGTCGCACTGGCTGCAACCCTGTTCGCAGCTCCCGACCTCCTGCTGCTCGACGAGCCCACCAACTATCTCGACCTCGAAGGCACGCTGTGGCTCGAGGATCACCTCGCGCATTACCCGCGCACGGTGATCGTGATCAGCCACGACCGCGACCTGCTCGAAAGCTCGGTCGACCAGATCCTGCATCTGGAGCGCGGCAAGCTCACGCTCTACAAGGGCACCTATTCCTCGTTCGAGGAACAGCGCGCCGCGCGCGAGCTGCTCGACGCCAAGGCGGTCAAGCGCCAGGAAGCCGAGCGCGCCCGCCTGCAATCCTTCGTCGACCGCTTCAAGGCCAAGGCCTCCAAAGCGCGCCAGGCGCAGTCTCGCGTCAAGATGCTGGAGCGGCTGAAGCCGATCACGGCGCTGGTGACGGAGGACGTGCGCGAGATCACCTTTCCGGCGCCGGAGAAGCTGCTGTCGCCGCCGATCATCGCCGTCGACAATGTTTCGGTCGGCTACGATCCCGCCACCCCGGTGCTGAGCCGCGTGACGCTGCGCATCGACAATGACGACCGCATTGCGCTGCTCGGCGCCAACGGCAACGGCAAGTCGACGCTGGTCAAACTGCTCGCCGCGCGTCTCGCCCCCTTCTCCGGCAAGGTGACGCGCGCCGACAAGCTGTCGATCGCCTATTTCGCGCAGCATCAGCTCGACGAGCTGAACGAGGACGCCTCCGCCTACGACCACGTCCGCAAGCTGATGGGCGACGCGCCCGAGGCCAAGGTACGGGCCCGCGCCGGCGCGATCGGCTTCTCCGGCAAGGCGGCCGACACCAAGGCCGGAAAACTCTCGGGCGGCGAGAAGGCCCGGCTGCTGCTGGGGCTTGCGACGTTCTACGGCCCCAACATGATCATCCTGGACGAGCCGACCAACCATCTCGACATCGACAGCCGCGCCGCGCTGGCCGAGGCCATCAACGAATTCCCCGGCGCGATCATCATGGTCTCGCACGACCGCTATCTGATCGAGGCCTGCGCCGACCAGCTCTGGATCGTCGCCGACCGCACCGTGACCAACTACGACGGCGACCTCGACGAGTACCGCCGCATGGTGCTGTCCGCGCGCAACGCCGAACCCGCCCCGCGCGAGCGCAACGCGGCAAGCGAGAAGCCGCCGCGCCCGAAGTCGGACAATCGCGGCTCGCTGAAGAAGCGGATCGCGGAAGCCGAGAGCGAGATCGCACGCGTCACCGACATCATCGCCAAGATCGACACGGCGCTGGCGCTGCCCGACATCTTCACCCGCGATCCCAAGCAGGCCGCGCAGCTGTCGAAGGCGCGCGCCAATGCGGCCGATGCGCTGGCGCGCGCCGAAGAACAATGGCTGGAGGCGAGCGCGCAGTTCGACGAGGCGGCGGGCTAGATCAAAAACTGCAAAACAACCCCATGCACAGTAGCGGGGTGGTTGCCGGGGCAGCTTCATCGACCTGTATCAAGTCATTGAAAACATTTTACTAATTGGCGCACCCTAGCGTTCCCGCATGATCTCGTGCCGGTAACGCTGCAGCGGCGACAAAAGATAGCTCAGGATGGTGCGCGATCCGGTCCGGATTTCCACCGTCACCGCCATTCCCGGGGACAGGCTGACGAGACGATCGTCCACCTGCATCTGGGTGCGATCGAGCGAGATGCGGGCGCTGTAGCCGAGTTCCTGCCCGTTGGGCTCGCTGCTGTCGTGCTGCGTGCCCAGCGCGCGATCGCTTCCGCGCTCCGGCGGACGGTCGCGAATGATGGCATCCTGCGAAACGCTCGCGACCCGACCTTCCAAGAGGCCGTAGCGAGTAAAGTTGAAGGTGTCGATCTTGATGGCGGCGCCCTGCCCGGCCTCGACGAAGCCGATGTCGCGGTTGGAGATCATCGCCTCGATCTCGAGCCGCGTGTCCGTCGGCACGATCACGAGCAGCGACTGCGCCGGGGTGACCACGCCGCCGACGGTATGGACCGCAAGCTGCTGCACGACGCCGTCGACAGGCGACGTCAGCTGCTGCAGCTTCGTCCGCTGCTGCGCCTTGATCAGATCGCGCGCGAGGCCATTGGCCTTCTGCTCGCTCTTGGCGAGCTCATCGGACAGGCTCTTGCGATATTCGGCCTCCGCCTGGATGCGGGTCTCGCGGATCGCGGCGACCGCGGACTCGGCCTCTTTCAGGCGGCTGCGCTGGACACCGAGCTCCTCCTGCTGCTCGATCTGGAGCTGAAGGGTCTCGTAATAGGTCAGCTTGGAGCCGATCTCCTTCTCCATCAGCGTCTTGCGGATATCGACGCGCTGCTGGGTCACCGGGAGCAATGCATCCAGCTTGTGAATCGTCGCCGCGATGGTCTGATGCTCGGCGTCCTTCTGCGCCTCCTGGCGCTCGAGGCCCGCGAGCTTGGCACGGTGCTCGCCGACTTGGTTGGTCAGGAGCTGCCGCTGCGTCGCGACCAGCAAGGGATCGGCCTCCCCTGGCGGAACAAGATCGACAGAGCCATCGTCGCCGGCACTCAATGCCGCGCGGAGGCGCGCGCTGTTGAGCCGTTCGGCCACGAGATCATCATGCAGGCGATCGCGCTCCGCGGCATTCACGGTCGGATCGAGCTCGATCAGTACATCGCCCGATTTGACCGCCTGCCCATCCTGTACATGGATGGCGCGCACCACGCCGGTCTCGAACGGCTGCACCACCTTGCTGCGCCCGCTCGACACGACCTTGCCGGTCGCTGACGCCACAATGTCGATCGTGCCCAAGGCCGACCACGCGAGCGCCGCGCAGACAAGCGCCATCAGCGCAAACGCGATGGCGCGACCGATCGGCGATGGCGGGCTTTCCGTGATCTCCAGCGCCGCCGGCAGGAAAGCGATTTCCTCAGGGCGCCGGCCCTTGGCATTCCGGAAGGGAACGATGGTCTGCTCCGGACGAGCAGCCTGCGCAGCGCTAGCCGACCTCATAGATCCCTCCCTGGAGACGATGCAGCACGGCGTAGCGGCCACCGTTCCTGATCAACGCCTCATGCGTGCCGTCCTCGACCAGACGGCCGCGCTCCAGCGTGAAGATGCGGTCGGCGCCGCGGACGGTGGACAGACGATGCGCGATGATCAGGACCGTGCGGCCCTTCGCGATGTCCTTCATGTTGTCGTGGATGATCCGCTCGCTCTCATAATCAAGCGCGCTGGTCGCCTCGTCGAAGATCAGGATGCGGGGATTGGTCACCAGCGCGCGGGCGATGGCGATGCGTTGGCGCTGCCCGCCCGAGAGCGTCGAGCCGCGCTCGCCGACGACGGTGTCGTAGCCCTCAGGCAGCTCGATAATGAAATCATGCGCGCCCGCAAGCTTTGCCGCCTCCATGATCCGGTCCATCGGCAGGGTCGGATCGGCCAATGCGATGTTGTCGCGCACCGAACGGTTGAACAGCATGTTCTCCTGCAGCACGACGCCGATCTGCCGCCGCAGCCAGGCCGGATCGGTCATCACCAGATCCATGCCGTCGATCAGCACGCGTCCGCCCTGCGGCACGTAGAGCCGCTGCACCAGTTTTGCGAAGGTGCTCTTGCCCGACCCCGACGAGCCGACGATGCCGACGGTCTGCCCGGCCGGAATATCGAACGAAACGTCGTGCAGGATTTCCGGTCCGTCGAGCCGGTAGCGAAACGCGACATGCTCGAAGCGGATATTGCCCCGCAGTGCGGGCAACCCGGCGCGGCCCGCCGCGTAAGCTGGCTCCGCGGTGCTGTTGAGGATATCGCCGAGCCGCGCGATCGAGAGCCGTGCCTGGTGAAAATCCTGCCAGACCTGCGCCAGCCGCAGCACCGGCGCAGAGACGCGTCCTGCAAAGATGTTGAAAGCAACGAGTTCGCCGACCGTCAAGGCCTCGCCAATCACGAGCCTCGCACCGACATAAAGGACCGCGGCAGTAACGACCTTGCTGACGAACTGCACGAGCTGGCTTGCGGTGTTGCCGAGGCTGGTGACGCCAAAGCTCGCGGAAACGTAGCCGGCAAGCTGCTCTTCCCAGCGGCGCTGCATCTGCGGCTCGACCGCCATCGCCTTCAGCGTCTCGATGCCGCTGACACTTTCGACCAGAAAAGCCTGGTTCTCGGCGCCGCGGCGGAATTTCTCCTCCAGCCTGCGCCGGAACAGCGGCGTCGCCACCGCCGAAATCGCGATGTAGAACGGGAACGATCCGAGCACGATGCAGGTCATCAGCGGCGAATAGGCAAACATCACCGCCAGGAAGACCGAGGTGAAGACAAGGTCGACGACCAGCGTCAGCGACGAGCTGGTGATGAAATTGCGAATGTTCTCGAGCTCGCGAACCCGCGCCACGGAATCGCCGACTCTCCTCGCCTGAAACCAGGCCATCGGCAGCGCCAGCAAATGGTTGAACAGGCGCGCCCCCAGCTCGACATCGATCCGGTTGGTCGTATGCGCGAACAGATAGTTGCGCAGGATCCCGAGCACGGTGTCGAACAGCGAGACCACGACGAGGCCGATGACGAGAATGTCGAGCGTCGACAGCGAGCGGTGCACCAGCACCTTGTCGATCACGACCTGGAAGAACAGCGGCGACACCAGCGCAAAGAGCTGGAGGAAGAACGAGGCGGCCAGCACTTCGCCGAACAGGCGACGGTATTTGGCGATCGCGCCGATGAACCAGGTGATGTCGAACCGGCGCCCGAGATCGGACAGTCCGGCGCGCCGGGTCATCAGGATCAATCCGCCGTCCCAGATCGCACTGAGCTCGTCGCGCGCCATGAACACCGGCCGCTGCGCCACCGGCGACTGCACCAGCACCTTGTCGGCGGAGGCTTTGGCAATGACCATGAAGCTGCCGTCACGCAGCATCGCGATCGCCGGCAACGGGCACTCCGGCAGACGGCGCCACTGCGTGCGATAGGTTCGTGCCTTCATTCCGAGAGATCTGGTGCAACGGACAATGTCCGCTGCGCCAAAGCTTGCGGCACCGAGCCGGTGTTTGAGCTGATCGCGGTCGGCCGCCACGCCTTGCAGGTGAAGCAAGGTCAAGAGCGCGTCGAGCCCGGTATCAGTCGAGACCGTTTGCGTTGTCATGGGGGTTTTCCTCCACACCAGTGCTCTCTCCGTTCCCTCCCCCCTTGTGGGGGAGGGTTAGGGAGGGGGGTGCCACACGGGAATTCTTTCCGTCGCACGTCTGCTTGCGGCATCATCAGCAATCGGCACCTTGTGCTGGGCTACCCCTCTCCCTAGCCCTACCCCACAGGGGGGGGAGGGAACGCACCTTTGTCGGCGCACTAGTCGAGGCTCATCCCGTCAGGCCTTACTGTCAGGCGTGCTGCGGCGGAGCGAGCGTCTGGGTCTGCGCCGCGTGCGGATCGGCCAGCGGCATCGCGCCATGATCATCGCCTGCGGGAACGAAGCTCGCTGCCATGGCCTGGTTGAGCAGCATGGCAGCCGCCACGGCCGCCCCGGCCTGGATGATGACGTTATTGCCGCTGCCGCCGTCGAGGACATCAAGGCCGCCGCCACCGATCAACACGTCATCACCCGTACCGCCCGTCAGCGTATCGTTGCCGGGACTGCCGATCAGGACGTCGTCGCCGTTACCGCCATTGGCGACGAGCTGGATGCCGCCGTGCAGGCCGGAAGCCGTGATGACATCGTCGCCATCGAGGCCGTTGATCACGATCCTGTCGCCCGCGCCCGCATCGGTGATGTTGATGTCCTGGCCGAGGCCGGACACCGTGACGATGCCATCGTGCTCCGTCACCGTGATGACGTCGCTGCCGGCGGTTCCGTTGATGGTCACGGTGTCAGCAGCACCGTCATTGGCGCCGAGGTCGAGATTGACCTGGTTCACGCCGGTACCGGAGAGGTCATTGACCGTGATATTGTCGGCACCACCAAGGGCGTTGAAGTCGATATGCTCGACCCCATTCAGGTCCATCGCGATGTTGGCAACATCGCGGGTGAACAGCACCCGTCCGCCATTGGCCGAGATGCCGATGTTCTCGTTGATGTTGGCGCCGTTGAACGCCAGCGTGTCGGTGCCCTTGCCGCCCTCGACGGTGTCGCTCCCGTCGCCGGGATTCCAGACGAAGGTGTCGTCACCCGCACCGAGATTGGCGAAATCATTGCCGCGTCCGCCGGCCACGATGTCATTTCCGGCGCTGCCGGTGATGGTATCGGTGCCGTCGCCGCCGTTGATGTTGAGGCTGAACAATTGTCCGGCCTTGATCGCGGAGGCATCGATGACATCGTTGCCGGGCCCGCCGTTGACGGCGAGCACGTCACCGGCGTCAGCATGCGCGATCGTGACCTGCGCGGCAAGGCCGTCGACCACGATCGATCCGCCTGAGGTCACGACCTTGATATTGTCGTCGCCGGCGCTGCCGTTCACCGTCACGCGATCCGCCGCACCGTCTCCGCTCGTGCTGCCGGGGCCGGCACTGAGGTCGACGGCGACCTGCGTGACACCGGTGCCGGTGAGATCGTTGACGGTGATATTGTCGGCGCCGCCGGCAGCGGCGATCTGCACGTGCTCGACGCCGTTGAGATCCATGGTGATGGCGCCGACGTCGCGGGTGAGAAGCGCACGGCTTCCATTCGCGGAGATGGCCATGGTCTCGGCCACGTTGGAGCCGTTGAACACCAGCGTATCCGTTCCCGTGCCGCCTTCGACGGTGTCGCTGCCGTCGCCGGGATTCCAGGTGAAGAGATCGTCCCCCGCACCGAGGAGCGCGACGTCATTGCCGCGGCCGCCGGTGACCTTGTCATTGCCGTCACCGCCGATCAGGGTGTCGGCGCCCTGGCTGCCGGTGATGGTGTCGTTTCCCGCGCCGCCGTCGATGGTCAGCCCGATCGCCGCGGCAAGCAGCGATGCGTCGATGACGTCATTGCCGCCGAGCGCCTGGATCACCAGGTGGTCATTGGCAGTCTCTGCATTCGCGATCGTCACGACCTCAGCCAGGCCCGTCACCGTCACGGTGGTGCCGGCGGACGTGACCTGGATGTGCTGATCGCCGTTGGCTCCATTGACGGTCACGGTATCAGCCGCGCCATCGCCTTGCGTCCCGCCGGGCACGGCTCCGAGATCGACGAGGACCTCCTTGACGCCGGTGCCGCTGAGATCGCCGACGGTGATGTTGTCGGCGCCACCGCGCGCATCGAACTCGATCTGCTCAATGCTGTTGAGGTCCATCGTGATGTCAGCGACGTCGCGGGTGAAGCGCACTCTCCCGCCATTGGCCGAGATGTCGATGGTCTCGTTGATGTTGTCACCGTTGAACAGCAGCTTGTCGTTGCCCGATCCGCCTTCGACCGTGTCGCTGCCGTCGCCGGGATTCCAGATGAAGGTGTCATCGCCGCTGCCGAGCCGGGCGACGTCGTTGCCACGTCCACCACTGACGACGTCGTCGCCGGCACCGCCAATCAGAAGATCGTTGCCGTCACCGCCGGTGATCCGGTCATTGCCGGCGCCGCCATCGAGCGTCAGCGAGATCAGGCTGCCGAGTCCGTTTCCGGCCGTAATGACGTCGTCACCACCACCGGCGTGCAGCACGAGGTTCTCCGTCGTACCGATGTCGAGCGAAAATGGTGCCGGACCCGTCTCGTCGAACCGCACGCGCGTGCCGTTCGCGGTGATCGTGAACATCTCCGAGGCGTTGCTGCCGTTGATCTGCGCCGTATCGTTGCCGTCACCGCCCTCGACAACGTTGCTGCCGCCGCCGGGATTCCAGATCATGAGGTCGTTACCGGCCTCGCCAAACAATTGGTTGTTGCCGCTGCCACCGTCCAGGATGTCGTTGCCCGCGCCACCGAACAACAGATCGTTGCCGCCGCCTCCCTTGATCACATCGTCGCCGGCCTGCCCGAGCAGCAGGTCGTTACCCGAGCCGCCCGTGATCCTGTCATTGCCGTCACCACCGAAAATGTGCACCGCGGGCATCGCACCGCGGCATTCATTGACAGTGATCGTGTCGTCGCCGCTTTGACCGAAGATGTCGATCTCGTTGGTGTTGGCGATGGTGGGCGTGCCGCCGGCCGTCTTCACGTGCCCGTTATTGATCAGGATGCGCCCGGACCTGTCGCGTCCGATCACGAGGCCGTTATTGGCACTGTCGCCGAAAATCGTGAGCTGCCCCGTAACCGGGGAAAAAACCGAGGTAATAGACATCCAAACAATCCTTCGATCGATCTAGCCCCTCCTCTCGATGCGTAGCAGCCGCCGGCAAGACATTCTTGAAGCGGAGCTTGAGACGCGCGTGATTTTTCTGGAGATTTCCTCCAGATTTCCTGCGGGCCGGTCTTCCGAGCGCATGAGCTGTCGTTTCGGCGGGATGAACACACTCGGGATGGACGCGCTATGTGGCGCAGCTTGGACGGGTGCAACGATGCCGGAGTTAACATCAACGTTTACGTCGTGCCATTGCTCGCTCGCGTGCATTCCCATCTGCAATTGTTGGGCAATCTGCTCCTCCGCACCGGGCCTCGATCATGCCCCGGTCGGATTGAAAACCGGGCTGGTACGTTGGCGCGGGATGCGCACGCCGCGCCGGGTCAGGTCACGTAACTGCACGAACATCATCGCCGTCATCAATGCGTCGTTGAAGGCATCATGCTGTCCTAGCGGCGGAATGCTGAGATCGTGGAGAATCGCGGCGAATGACAGATCGACCGAGGTATTTGGCGGCGCGTCACCGTATTTGCGGTCGTAGTAAAGCCGCGACACTTCGATGCGTTCGTTGGGCAGCTCAATTCCAACCAGCGGCAGAATGTACTTGTCCAGCATGGCGACATCGAAGTCGACATAGTAGCCGATCAACGGGCGCGGCCCGATGAAGTGCAGAAGGCCCGGCAACACCTTCCAGACGATCGGCGCAGCTTCGACATCGGACCGGCGCAAGTGGTGAACTCTGATCGCCTCCGCCCCGAGCTCTCTGTCAGGATGGACGATGGCTTCGAAACGCGCGCTGGTCAAAATTCGATTGCCGCGGATCTTGATCGCGGCAATCGCGACGACGTCGTCCGTTCGTACGTTGAGACCCGTAGTCTCGCAATCGATGACGACGAACTCGTCGTCAGGCGCGCGGCCGAACATGAAACGGTAGGATTGGTCACTCAGGGTGGCCTGGTGCAACAGTCGCTTGATCGCGCGAGGCAGCATTCTAGAACATGCCGAGCTTGAAGTGATGACCGACGATCTCGCGAAACTTCTTCACCACCTGGAGTGCGTCACGCAGGAGGTGGCGTTCCATGCTGGACAGGTGCGCCGGTCGCACCAGTGTCCCCGATGCGCCGGCGGAGGCGGCCAGTTGCCCGTCGAGCCGAAGCATCAACAGGAACCGGAAGGCCTGTTTCAGATCGCGTCCAAAGTCTGCTTGCAGCACGCCGAGGTCACAGAGCCGGGAGATGCGCTTGTCGGTGGAGGTCTCGCGCAGCCCCTGTCCGAGCGCCAGGCTGCGAATGCCGTGCACGATCGGAAAGATGCCACCTTTCTTGAGGTCGAGCGCGTCTCCCGTGCCCTCGGACGTGATCAAATTGTTGAAGAGGCCGATCGGCGTTTCGAACGCATCGACCGCGCGCGCAAAGTGGGCCATGAACGCCTGCTCACCCCGGGTCATATCGATCAGCGCCGTCTTGGCGTCGTCTAGGAGTTGCTCATCGCCCGCGATCGCCTGCGCATCGTAGATGATGGCCACATTCATGTGCCCGGCCTGGTCGGGAAGCACGATCCAGCGGCGCAGATCTGCGAGATAGTCGGAGAGCGGCCTGGACCAGGCCGGATTGCGCACCATGATGTCGCCAGGACACGGTGGAAAGCCGAAGCTCTGAAGCGAGTCGAAGAAGTCGTGACGGAACGCGTCCAGGATCTCACCCTGCACCGGGCCGGCCAGGATGAGGCCGTTGTCCTGATCGGTCCGTACGGTCTGCTCCCCCCGTCCCTCGCTTCCCATCACGATCAGACAGCTGCCGGTGCGCAGCTTCGCCGGCGCGACCATGTCAAACAACCGCGACAGCAGGCGGCGGTTGAGATCGGAGACGATCTCCGCAATGACCTCCACCTTGACCCCTTGCCGCCGCAGCACGCGCGTTTGCGTCTCGATCTCGCGCGCTGCGGTGGCAAGGTCCTGCCGGCTCGAGGCACGATCGATGCGGCCGGCCGTGACCTGGGCGCTTCCTGCCAGAAATCCCAGCAGGTCGATCTCCTCCAGAATCCCGACGAATTCCTCATCCTCGCGTACGGCAAGCCGCCGCTTGTTGTGCTTGGTCATCAGCAAGAGAGCCGAGGATACGAAATCGTCGCGTCGCAGGGAAACGACGTCGTAATTCGCGAGCGTGCCTACCGCCGTCTGGATGGACTGGCGCCCTAGCACCACCGCCTTGGACAGATTCATGCCGGTGACGATGCCGACCCGCTCGCCGTCCCGCACAAAGAGCGCATTGCTATTGATGTCGCGCATCAAGTGTCCAGCGGTCTCGATCGTGTCGCTGGCCGCCAGAAATACCGGCGGATGCAGGAACAATTCGCCGACCTTGGCGTGCATCAACGAGCCGTAGCGCCGCGCCTCCTCGTCGTTGGCGAGCTCGTCCAGCTTCTGGGAGATCTCGCGGTAGAAGAAGGCGGCAAAGCGCGGATTGGCCTTGATCAGATCGAGGGCGACCTTCCTGGGTATGACATAGCAGAGCGTCTCGTCGCGGGCGAAAAACTGGTGGCCGTTATGATCGTGAACGAGCGTGCGACTGTCGAACGTGTCCTTGGGGCCGAGCAATGCGAGCAGGTCGACCTCGCTCCGCTCCTCGACGATGCCCTTGATCACGACATAGAGTGCCTCCGCCGCAGCGTCCCGCCTGATGATCGCTTCTCCCGGGCTGAAGTAGGCGATGTCGAGCGCCGCCCGCAGCGTCTCGGCCTCGTTCGGCGTCAGACGATCGAACGGCGGGTTGCTGATATCGAACGCCTTGGGCATTTCGGCCTTTCGAGGACGCGGACGACCTGAGGACCCGGCGATTGACCATCAAACGGGTCGCACCGGCGAGGCCAACTGACCCGGCCGGTGCCGAAGCGACATCCCCGGCCCCTCGTTCAGTGAGCCGTCGCCGAAGCAGCTCCGATACCAGTCTGGGAGCGGACATATTGCGCATCGAAGCCATCGCGATCGACCGCGGCACGCTTGCTGCGATCCAGGATCGAGACCAGCCAGATCCCCGCAAAGGCAATGGCCATCGAGAACAGCGCCGGATTGTCCAGCTTGATCGGAGCCGAGCCCTTGGCGAAGCCAAGCGTCACCTCCCAGACGGCCGGCGAGAGCACCACACCGACGACCGCGCTGACCAGACCCAGGAAGCCGCCGACCACTGCTCCCCGCGTCGTCAGGCCCTTCCAGAAGATCGACATCACCAGCACCGGGAAATTGCAGGAGGCCGCGATCGCGAAGGCAAGGCCGACCATGAAGGCGACGTTCTGGTTCTCGAACACGATGCCGAGGAAGATCGCGAGCACGCCGAGCACCAGTGTCGCAATCTTCGACACGCGGATCTCGTCCTGTTCATTGGCGTTCCCGCCCTTGATCACCATGCCATAGAGATCGTGGCTGATGGATGATGCGCCCGCCAGAGCCAGCCCCGAGACGACGGCCAAGATCGTGGCGAAGGCGACAGCCGAAATGAAGCCAAGGAACAGATTGCCGCCCACCGCATTCGCGAGGTGAATCGCCGCCATGTTGGAGCCGCCCTTGATCGCCGCGATTCCGCTCTTGGTCTTCTCGAGGATGCTGCCGTCCAGGAACATCGCGTCGGTCGAGACCAGCGTGATCGCGCCAAAGCCGATGATGAAGGTCAGGATATAGAAGTAGCCGATGAAACCGGTGGCGTAGAACACCGACTTGCGGGCAGCCTGGGCGTCCTTCACGGTGAAGAAGCGCATCAGGATGTGCGGCAGGCCCGCCGTTCCGAACATCAGCGCCAGTCCGAGCGAGATAGCCGAGAGCGGGTTGGAGATCAGAGAGCCGGGCTCCATGATCGCGAGCTTCTTGGGATGCACTTCGGTTGCCTTGGTGAACAGGGCTTCCGGGCTGAACCCGAACTTGTAGAGGACGGCTCCGGCCATGAACGTCGCACCCGCGAGCAACAGCACCGCCTTGATGATCTGCACCCACGTCGTCGCTTTCATTCCACCGAACGTCACGTAGATCATCATCAGGCCGCCGACCAGGACGACTGCGATCCAGTAATCGAGACCGAACAATAGCTGGATCAGCTTGCCGGCCCCGACCATCTGCGCGATCAGGTAGAATGCAACAGTCACCAGCGAGCCGCATGCCGCCAGGATCCGGATCTCGGTCTGCCCGAGCCGAAACGACGTAACGTCGGCAAAGGTGAACTTTCCGAGATTGCGCAACTGCTCGGCGATCAGAAAAGTGACGATCGGCCATCCCACGAGCCAGCCGACCGAGTAGATCAGGCCGTCGTAGCCCGAGGTGTAGACGAGACCCGATATGCCGAGGAACGACGCCGCCGACATGTAGTCGCCCGCGATCGCAAGTCCGTTCTGGAATCCCGTGATGCCGCCGCCGGCCGAGTAAAAATCTGCAGCCGACGCGGTCCGCTTGGCGGCCCAATAGGTGATGGCGAGCGTGAGGCCGACAAACCCGACGAACATGCCGATCGCCGACCAGTTGATCGCCTGCTTCGAGCCGCCCTCGACGGCGCCGGCCGCGAGCGCGATGGTGGGCACGCTTGCGAGCAGAATTACCGATAGCCAGGCGAATCTCTTCACGAGCGGTTCTCCTCGACAATTTTGCGGATGAGTAGGTCGTAGCTGGAATTGGCCTGACGGACGTAGATGCCCGTCAGCACGAAGGCGAGCACGATGACGGACAGTCCGATCGGAATACCGATCGTCGTCACGCCGCCACCCAGCGGTATTCCCAGAAACTTGGGAGCGTAGGCCACCAGCAGGATGAAGCCGAAATAGATGAAAAGCATGATCGCCGACAGCAGCCAGCCCAGCGACGAACGTCGGCGCACCAGCTCCTGGTAATTCGGATCGCGTTCAATCTTTGCGAGGTTGCTCACGTCAATGATCCCCTGGATGATCCTCTGAAATTTCTTGCCATGACGGCAGCCCCTTCTCTCGGGGGAGCCGTCCGACCCTGCACCGGCGGCCGCACGAGCGACATGATCCAGATCAAGCGCGGTCGATCCCGTGCGAATGTGTCTGCAGGCGGCGCGTCAATTGGAAATATCCGCGTCTGTCGACGAAATGGCCCGCGTCGCTTGCGCGCATTTGGGGTCTGGTTGGACGCAATTTGCGTCAGCGCATTGCGGATGATCGGGCGCTACGGTCAAGAACGATCGGCATTTTCAGCCCAAGCGATTTCCAACCCAGGCGATAGGCAAACAAGGGAATGATGAAGGGATAGCCCAAGGCGCTCCGGGCGGATCTCGGTCTGAGCGATGTCGAAACCCGCGAGTTGGTGGTCGAGCGGATATTCGCCGACGTCGACGATTGCTGGCTGTCGATGGCGGTGAGCAGCCCAACCGGTGTGGTCGGAAAGCTGCCGGAAGCGCAGAGCAAGGAGCTCAAACGCCGACTGCAGGCGCCGCTGCCGGCAAGCACCTCTGGAGCGATCACGGTTCACGCCTTGGCCACGGCGATCAAAGGTCGCAAGGCCGCGCCATGATCTCGATGGGCGGACGGCGGCCGACGCGTTACGTCGCCGCCTTCTTCTTCGCCTTCGGCTTCACCGCTCTCGGCGTCGGTTGCGGCTCCGGCGAGCCCTCGATCGCGGACAGGCGTCCGGAGGTGAAGGTGTAGATGCCCGCGCGCGGGCCCGTGGTCCAGGTGACCACCGCAACGCGCCGTCCTGCCGCATCGCTGGAGAGATTGACGTTCGCGGGCGCGCCGATGCCGCGCACCACATCGCATTCGGTGTGGCCAAGCGCGACCGTGCCGCCCATGGGCGCAGGCGCCGTCGTCGAAGCATTGGCGTCGGCAGGTCCAGGCGGCGGCGTCATGCCAGGGCATGCGCCGTCGGCGCTGACGAGATCTTCAGCGCCAACCGGCTTGTCGGGGGTCAGCGGCGGCGACTCGATCGAGATGTTCTTGATGAACAGGCGGCTCGGCTTGTTGAACCATTCGGCGTCCTTGGCGGACGCCAGCAGATCGGTTCCGCCCGCGCAGCCCGCGAGCAGCGGCGCGACAGTGGCCAGCGCAACTATGAGCGACTTTGGAAGCTTTTGATGCCGCACGATGAACTAAATTCCCCGCATGAAGGAGAGGCCCTAAGCGATTGTCCCAACATCACTTTGCGGCACGAAGGTGACCGAAACCAGTTTGGCCGGGAAAGACCAAATTATCATTAATTGGGAACGGCCGCTAATTCCGCCGCTGCCAACGACCCCGTTCGTCGGCCTGCCAATAAGTGACCTCAAATCCGCGCGTCTTGCAATCTGTCCAGGTGCTGCGGGCAGCAGCAAGCGCATCCGGGTCATCGCCATTGAACAGCAGCACCATCCGCTCATAGCCCTCCGCATCCTGCGGCAAGGCGGCGTTGTCGACAAGGAAACGGACATTGGCGCCGTTCGGATTGTCGGCCTCGATCGCCAGCACGATCGGCTGGTCGGCCACATCGTTCACGCGCCATGTCGCATGCGGCAGGAAGGAATCGTCGCGATAGGTCCATAGGTGCGCATCGAGTGCATCGGCGCGCTCCGGCGAGGTCGACTGCACCACGACGCGCCAGCCGCGATCGAGCGATTTTTCGAGAAGCGGCGGCAAGACGTTCTCAACCGTCATGTTTTGCAGATGGTAAAACAGCACTTCCGTCATTTGCGCTCGTAATGATCGGCCACCAGACGATCCAGCAGGCGGACGCCGTAGCCCGATCCCCAGCTCTGGTTGATGTCGGTCTTGGGCGCGCCCATCGCGGTGCCGGCGATGTCGAGATGGGCCCAGGGGGTGCCGTCGACGAAGCGCTGCAGGAACTGCGCCGCCGTGATCGAGCCGCCGTGACGGCCGCCGGTGTTCTTCATGTCGGCGAACTGGGAATCGATCAGCTTGTCGTATTCGGGGCCGAGCGGCAGGCGCCAGACCTTCTCACCGCTCTCGATGCCGGCCGCGAGCAGGCGCTCGGCGAGCTCGTCATTGTTGGAGAACATGCCGGCATGATCGGTGCCGAGCGCGACCACGATCGCGCCCGTCAGCGTCGCCAGGTCCACCATGAATTTCGGCTTGGTCTTCTTGGCCACGTACCAGAGCACGTCGGCCAGCACGAGGCGGCCTTCCGCATCGGTGTTGATGATCTCGATGGTCTGTCCCGACATCGAGGTAACGATGTCGCCCGGCCGCTGCGCATTGCCGTCGGGCATGTTCTCGACGAGGCCGATGGCGCCGACCACATTCACCTTGGCCTTGCGCGCTGCGAGCGCGTGCATCAGGCCGACGACACAGGCCGCTCCGCCCATGTCGCCCTTCATGTCCTCCATGCTGCCGGCCGGCTTGATCGAGATGCCGCCGGTGTCGAAGCAGACGCCCTTACCGACAAAGGCCACCGGCGCCTCGCCCGCCTTGCCGCCGTTCCAGCGCATGATCACGGTGCGGCTCGGCCGCGCCGAGCCCTGGCCGACGCCGAGCAGCGCGCCCATGCCGAGCTTCTGCATCGCCTTGACGTCGAGCACCTCGATCTTGACGCCGAGTTTCCTGAGCTGGCCGGCGCGGCGCGCGAACTCCTCGGGGTACAGCACGTTCGGCGGCTCGTTGACGAGATCGCGCGCGATGATGACGCCGTCGACCACCGCAGCGGCTGCAGCGAAGGCTTTTTTCGCAGCGGCCGCATCGCCGACCGCGAGCGAAACATCAGCGCGCAGGGCGCCCTCCTCGCCATCCTTCTTCTTGGTCTTGTAGCGGTCGAACTTGTAGGCGCGTAAGCGCAGGCCCGAGGCGATCGCAACCGCCTGCTCGCTGGTCATGGCGCCGGTGGCCAGTTCCGCCAGGATGGTCATGGCGGCCGTGCCCGTCTTGAGCTTGCTGGCCGCCAGGCCGCCGAATTTGAGGAAATCGTTGCCCTTCAGGCCGGATGCCTTGCCGGTCCCGATCACGATCAGGCGCTCGGCCTTCAGGCCCTCGGGGGCCAGGATGTCCAGGGCGGCGCCGCTCTTGCCCTTGAATGAGGCGGCGGCCGCCGCCCGCTTCACGATCTCGCCAGCTCCCCCGAGCGCCTTGGCCGTCGCCGGACCGAGCTTCAGAGCGTCGTCACAAAACACGACCAGGATGCCACGGGCGGCACTTGCCAACGGGACGAAGCCGACCTTGATGGCATCGGACATGGGTAACTCCTCGAAAACGTGGGGCTTTTTGCCAAATGGGGGAACCGGCCGAAAGCCGGAGCTGAACGGCGATTCACTCGTCTGCCCCCACTATGGGCCAGAGGCGCGGTCGCTGCCAAGCACCGCCCGTGGCCGACAGGTCACAACCAGGGAAATATTAACCATATATTGAGGGTGCCATGGGTCAGCCATTTTGTTGACGGATCAAAGGGATGGTAGTGAGAAGGTGAGCCTCCGGAAGAGGTGATTGGCCGGCCTTGGGGATCCCCGTCAGGGGATTGGTTGGCCAGAAGAACTTCCGGTGCGCGCGTTGGGGCTTTGGTGGGATTCGTGCGGTAGCGCATGGGGTCGATCGACAGGTATATTTTCCGCACGACGCTGGCGTCGTTTGCGCTCGTCCTGGTCAGCCTCACCGGCGTGATCTGGATTACGCAGGCGTTGCGCGGCATCGACCTGATGACGAGCCAGGGTCAGACCATCATGACCTTCCTCGGCATCACCAGCCTCGTGATCCCGGCGCTGGTGCTGATCATCTCGCCGATCGCGCTGATGATCGCGATCTCGCACACGCTGAACAAGCTCGCGACCGATTCCGAGATCATCGTGATGAATGCCGCCGGCTTCTCGCCGTTCCGGCTGTTCTATCCGTTCTTCTACGCCACCTGCGTGGTGGCGCTGCTGGTCGCCTTCATCGCGGCCTACCTCGCCCCCGACGGCATGCGGCGGATCAAGCAATGGGACGCAGAGATCACCGCCGACGTGCTCACCAACATCCTGCAGCCCGGCCGCTTCGCCCAGCTCGACAAGAACCTCACGATCCGCATTCGCGAGCGCAAGCCCGGCGGCATTCTCGACGGCATCTTCATCGACGACCGTCGCGATCCCAACGAGCGCGTCTCGATCGTCGCCGAGCATGGCGAGGTCGTGAAGAACGAGAACGGCTCGTTCCTGGTGCTCAAGGACGGCAATCTGCAGCGCTTCGAGGCCGGCAAGCGCGATCCTGCGCTGGTGGCGTTCGGCCGCTACGGTTTCGACATGTCGAAGTTCGGCAACCAAGGCCACGACGTCACCCTCGGCATCCGCGAGCGCTATCTGTGGGAGCTGTTCTCGCCGTCCGAGGACGATCCGGTCTACAAGCAGATTCCCGGGCAGTTCCGTTCGGCGCTGCATGACAGCCTGCTGGCGCCGATCTATCCGTTTGCCTTTGCCGTGCTGACCTTCGCCTTCCTCGGCGCGCCGCGCACCACCCGCCAGAGCCGCAATTTCTCGATCGGCTCCTCGATCCTCGCGGTGTTCGGCCTGCGCATGGCGGGCTTTGCCTGCTCGGTGATGGCGGTGAAATCGACCGGCCCGGTGCTGGTGCAATACGCGATGGTTCTCGGGGCCATCGGCGCCGGGCTGTGGATGATCATCGGCGGCATCGTGGTCGAGCCGCCGCCCGGCCTGATGGAAGCCATCAACAGGTCGAACGCGCGCATCGCGCGGCTGTTCGGACGGCCGGCCGCCGCATGAGCATGCTGACCAACACGCTCGGGCGCTATTTCGCCGGCCGCTTCGTGGTCGCCGCACTCGGCGTGTTCGCGAGCATTTTCCTGCTGCTGGTGCTGGTCGACTACATCGAGATGGTGCGCAAGACTTCAGGGCTTGCGTCCGCCTCCGCGATCATGGTGGCCGAGACCTCACTGTTCCGGGTGCCGCAATTGCTGGAGAAGCTGACGCCGTTCTGCATGCTGATCGGCGCCATGGTCTGCTATCTCGACCTTTCCCGCCGGCTCGAGCTCGTGGTCGCGCGCGCCGCCGGCATCTCGGCCTGGCAGATCGTCGCGCCGGCGCTCGGCAGCGCGCTGCTGATCGGGGTGATCGCCACCGTCGCCTACAATCCGACGTCGGCGAACTTGCGCGAACTCTCCAAGCGCATGGAAGCCGAGCTGTTCGGCTCGGCGCCCGGCGGCGGCATTCAGGACGCTTCGGGCTTCTGGCTCAACCAGGTCACCAGCGACGGCCAGACCATCATCAACGCGGCGCGCAGCGAGCAGCAGGGCGTCCGGCTGACGGGGCTCACCCTGTTCCGGTTTGACACAGAGCAGCACTTCAAGGAGCGGATCGAGGCGCGCGAGGCGACACTCGAGGCCGGCCATTGGCTGTTCAAGGGCGTGCGCCGCTTCTCGCTCGATTCCCCGCCGGTCGACCAGGCCAGCCTGGAGATTCCGACGACGCTGACCGAAGCGCAGGTTCGCAACAGCTTTTCCACACCCGAGACTGTGTCCTTTTGGCAACTGCCGAGCTACATCCGCTCGTCAGAGAGCTCGGGGTTCGCGACAGCGGGATATCGACTCCAGTATTACAAGCTGCTGGCACAGCCGTTTTTGCTCGCCGCCATGGTGATGCTCGCGGCTTCCGTGTCGCTGCGCTTCTTCCGGATGGGCGGCGTACAGAAGATGGTTTTGAGTGGCGTGGGCGCAGGCTTTCTGCTCTACGTTCTGTCGAAAGTGACTGAAGACTTGAGCAAGGCTGAGTTGATGCATCCGATCGCTGCGGCGTGGTTGCCCGTAGTGGTGGGCGGCCTCACCGGCTTTTTGGCCTTGCTATATCTGGAGGACGGATAGTGACGGCCGTCCGCCGAGGACAGATGCCTGGCTGGGCGCCGCGCACCTTGGTGCGCGCGAACGGGGGCGGCTTGTCCATCCGCAAGCTCCTGCTGGCCGTCGTCGCCGTCACCTCGCTCGCCGGCATGATGGATCTTGCCGCGGTGGCGCCGGCCGCCGCCCAGAGCTTCACCTACAATCCGCGGCCGCCCCGTCCGACGCCGCCCAAGGCCGCCAATGACGGGCAGATGCTCGTGCAGGCGACCGAGGTCGATTACGACTACAACAATTCGCGCGTCTCGGCGGTCGGCAACGTCCAGCTGTTCTACAACGGCACCAGCGTCGAGGCCGACCGGGTCATCTACGATCAGAAGACCAAGCGGCTGCATGCCGAAGGCAACATCCGCATGACGGATGCCGACGGCAAGATCACCTATGCCGAGATCCTGGATCTCTCCGACGACTACCGCGACGGTTTCGTCGATTCGCTGCGCGTGGACACCGCCGACCAGACCCGCATGGCCGCGACCCGCGCCGACCGCTCAAGCGGCAACTACACGGTGTTCGAGAACGGCGTCTACACGGCCTGCGCGCCGTGTAAGGACGACCCGAAGAAGCCCCCGCTCTGGCAGGTCAAGGGTGCTCGCATCATCCACGACCAGCAGGAGAAGATGCTGTATTTCGAGACGGCACAGCTCGAGTTCTTCGGTGTGCCGATCGCCTACATGCCCTACTTCTCGACGCCCGACCCGACCGTGAAGCGCAAGACCGGCTTCCTGATGCCGGGCTTCACCTCCTACACGGCGTTCGGCTACGGCGTCGAAGTCCCGTTTTACTGGGCGATCGCGCCCGACATGGACGCGACCTTCAGCCCGCGCATCACCTCCAAGCAGGGCGTGCTGTTCCAGGCCGAATTCCGCCAGCGCCTGATGGACGGCGCCTACCAGGTTCGCGTCTACGGCATCGACCAGCTCAACCCCGGCAATTTCGCCGGCCAGCCGGGCGACCGCCAGTTCCGCGGCGGCGTCGAGACCAAGGGCCAGTTCGCGCTGAACGACAAATGGGTCTGGGGCTGGGACGGCGTTCTGCTCTCCGACTACTATTTCATGTCGGACTACCGGCTGTCGGCCTATCGTGATCCGCTCGGCTCGTTCCTGAACCTGCCGACGGATGCGCTGTCGCAGCTCTATCTGACCGGCGTCGGCAATCGCAGCTTCTTCGACGCGCGCACGATGTACTGGACGAGCTTCTCGGGCAAGCAGCAGCAGGTTCCGGTCGTCTATCCCGTGATCGACTACTCGAACGTGCTCAACTATCCGGTCTTCGGCGGCGAGGTCTCCTACAAGACCAACTTCGTCAATTTGACGCGTAACGATGCGGCATTCGATCCGATCACGACGACGGCCAACACCAGCGGCCTGTGCACGACGACCTCGGCCGATCCGCTCGCGCGCACGCCGTCGCAGTGCCTGCTGCGCGGCTTCCCCGGCACCTACACCCGCCTGACGGCGGAGGCGCAGTGGCGCAAGTCCTTCACCGATCCGTTCGGCGAGATCTGGACGCCGTTCGCGATCCTGCGCGCCGACGCGATCAACGCCGACGTCTCCAACCAGCCGGGCGTGTCGAACTACCTGCCCGTCGGCGACACTCAGGCGTTCCGCCTGATGCCGACCGTGGGCCTCGAATACCGCTATCCCTTCATCAACGTTCAGCCCTGGGGCTCGACGACCATCGAGCCGATCGCGCAGATCATCATCCGCCCGAACGAAACCTATGCCGGCAAGCTTCCGAATGAGGATGCGCAGAGCATGGTGTTCGACGCCTCGAACCTGTTCAGCGTCGACAAGTTCTCCGGCTACGATCGCGTCGAGGGCGGCGGCCGCGCCAATGTCGGCGTGCAGGCGACCACGCAGTTCGACAGGGGCGGCGCCGTCAAGGTGCTGTTCGGCCAGTCCTACCAGCTGTTCGGCATGAACTCCTACGCGGTGCAGGACTCCATCAATACGGGCATCAATTCCGGCCTCGACAAGCCGCGCTCGGATTACGTGGCGAGCGCCGCCTACTCGCCGAACAGCACCTATACGTTCAGCGTCCGCTCCCGCATGGATGAGCAGACCTGGAACGTCCAGCGCTTCGAAGCCGAAGGCCGCGCCAACTTCAATCGCTGGTCGGTCGCCGTGATGTACGGCAATTACGCGCCGCAGCCGGAACTCGGCTACCTGACCCGCCGCGAGGGCATCCTGACGTCGGGCTCGATCAAGGTTGCGACCAATTGGGTGGTGACGGGCTCGGCCCGCTGGGACCTCGAGGCCAACAAGATCAATCAGTATGTGCTCGGCGCCGGCTATGTCGACGATTGCTTCGTGCTGGCGGCGAACTATGTAACTTCGTATAGCTATTCCGCGGGCACCACGCCGCCCGTGCTGAGCCACGCGTTCATGTTCCAGATCGGCCTGCGAACGCTGGCAAACTCCTCGGGGACAAGCGGTTCGAGCTACACGCCGTGACCCGATCGCGTGCCCTGCTCGGCTGACATGCGAGCGACAACCATGACGACCCCATTGCCTGTTTTCCGTCTCCTCCTTCTCGTTCTCGGTACCGTCCTGGCTCTCGCCGGCGCGCCAGCGCGGGCGCAGAACATCGTCGTCATGGTCAACGGCGATCCCATCACCGATTTCGACGTCGAGCAGCGCTCCAAGCTCGAACAGTTGACGACGCAGAAGACCCCGAGCCGGCAGGACGTCATCAACATGCTGATCGACGACAAGATCAAGTTGAAGGAAGGCAAGAAATACGGCGTCGACCCCACTGCTTCCGATGTCAACCAGTCCTACGAAGGCATGGCGCAGCGCATGCGCATCTCGCCCGATCAGCTCACCAAGTCGCTCGAGAGCAAAGGCGTGCGCCCCGACACCATCAAGAGCCGCATGAAGTCCGAAATGGTCTGGACCAGCCTCGTGCGCGGCCGCTTCAAGGAGAAGCTGTTGATCGGCGAGAAGGACGTCGCCGACAAGGTGCGGGAAAGCGGGGACGAGAAGCTCCAGATCGAGGGCACCGAATACAAGATGCAGCCGATCGTGCTGATCGTGCCGCGTGGCTCGTCCTCCGCCTTCCAGGAGACGCGGATGAAGGAAGCCGAGCAATATCGCGCGCGTATCGGAAGCTGCGAGGAAGCCAATTCGCTGTTCCGCTCGACGCCGAACGCCACCATCCGCGAGAGCGTCACCAAAACCACCACCGACCTGCCCGAACCGCTCCGCAAGGTGCTCGACGACACGCCGATCGGCCACCTCACCGCCCCCGAGGTGACCAAGGCGGGCATCGAGATGGTCGTGCTGTGCTCGCGCAAGCCGACCACGATCGATACGCCGAAGAAGCGCGAGATCCGCGAGAAGATGTATACGGAGAAGTACGAGAAGACCCAGAGGGCCTATCTCGACGAGCTCCGCAAGGCGGCGATGATCGAATATCGCAACCGCTGATGGCCGCTCCCGCAAAGCCCCTCGCACTGACGCTCGGAGAGCCGGCCGGCATCGGCCCCGACATCACCATCGCGGCGTGGCTCAGGCGCCGCGAGCTCGGGTTGCCCGCATTCTACCTGCTCGGCGACGACGCATTGATCGCGCAGCGCGCCAGCGCCCTCGGCGTTGATATCCGCATCGCGGCCGTGAGCCCGGCCGAAGCCGCAGCCGCCTTCACTGACGCCCTGCCCGTGGTTGCGACCGGCGAGCATGCCACCGCCGCCCCGGGCAAGCCCGATGCTTCGAGCGCGCCGGCTGCACTCGCCTCGATCCGTCAGGCTGTCAGCGACGTGCGCGCCGGCCGTGCCAGCGCCGTCGTCACCAACCCGATCGCCAAGAGCGTGCTCTATCGCGCCGGCTTCCGCCATCCCGGTCACACCGAATTCCTGGCCGAGCTCGCAAGCACGGACGGCCACGTACCGCAGCCTGTGATGATGCTGTGGTCGCCACGGCTCGCGGTCGTGCCTGTGACGATCCACGTATCCTTGCGGGATGCTCTCGCCCAGCTCACCAGCGACCTCATCGTCTCAACCGTGCGCATCGTCGCGACCGAGCTCAGATCTCACTTCGGCATTGCCCGTCCCCGCATTGCGATCTCCGGGCTCAATCCCCATGCCGGCGAGGACGGCTCGCTCGGCCATGAGGAGCAAACCGTGATCGCACCGGCGCTCAAGGCGTTGCGCAACGACGGCATCGACGCCAGGGGCCCGCTGCCCGCCGACACCATGTTCCACGAGGCCGCGCGCGACACCTATGATTGCGCGGTCTGCATGTATCACGATCAGGCGCTGATCCCGATCAAGACCGTGGCGTTCGATGATGCCGTCAACGTCACGCTCGGCCTGCCCTTCATCCGCACCTCGCCCGATCACGGCACCGCCTTCGACATTGCCGGCACCGGCAAAGCGAACCCCGCGAGCCTGATTGCCGCGCTGAAGCTGGCGAGCCGCATGGCGGCTGCGACGCCCTGATGAGCGCGATCGACGACCTCCCGCCGCTTCGCGAGGTCATTCGCCAGCACGCGCTGTCGGCGCGCAAATCGCTGGGCCAGAACTTTCTGCTCGATCTCAATCTCACGGCACGCATCGCGCGCGCGGCGGCGCCGCTCGAAGAGAGCACCATCGTCGAGATCGGTCCGGGCCCGGGCGGGTTGACACGCGCGCTGCTCGCGCTCGGCGCCAGACGCGTCATCGCGATCGAGCATGACGAGCGCGCGATTCCCGCCCTGCAGGATATTTCCGCGCGCTATCCCGGCCGGCTCGAGATCGTGCATGGCGATGCCATGAGCTTCGATCCGCGCCCGCTGCTCGCGGGCGAGCGTGCCAAGATTGTCGCGAACCTGCCCTACAACATCGCGACCCAGCTTCTGATCAACTGGCTCACCACCGAGCCTTGGCCGCCCTGGTACGACATGATGGTGCTGATGTTTCAGCGCGAGGTCGGCGAGCGCATCGTCGCGCGCGAGGACGAGGAGGCTTATGGCCGGCTCGGTGTGCTCGCCAACTGGCGCTGCGAGACAAAGATCCTGTTCGACATTTCTCCATCCGCCTTCGTGCCACCGCCGAAAGTCACCTCCTCCGTCGTGCGCCTCAAGCCGCGCGCGGAGCCTCTGCCCTGCGATCGCAAGATGCTCGAACAGGTCGCAGCCGCCGCGTTCGGCCAGCGCCGGAAAATGCTGCGGCAGAGCCTGAAATCGCTCGGTGTCGATCCCACACGGCTTGCGCAAGCGGCCGGCGTCGATGCGACGCGGCGCGCCGAGACCATTCCGATCTCCGGCTTTGTTGCCATGGCGCGTGAATTGGCGGATATACGCAGCGAAACCTGACAATTCATATTCCGGAGGAAAGAAAATGGCGTTGATGCGTCGGCAGTCGCTGGTCAAGTTCGATGCGCCCTTGTGCGAGACCATCGTCGATACGCCGAAGCCGCAGGGACGTGAGGTGCTGGTGCGCATCGAGCGCTGCGGCCTCTGCCATTCCGACCTGCACATCCAGGACGGCTACGCCGATCTCGGCGGCGGCAAGAAGCTCGACACCACGCGGGGCATGTCGCTGCCGTTCACGCTCGGCCACGAGATCGCCGGCGTCGTCGACGAAGTCGGGCCCGACGTGCCGGCGAGCCTCGTCGGAACCAAGAAGGCGGTGTTTCCCTGGATCGGCTGCGGCCAGTGCCGCGACTGCAAGAACGGCGACGAAAATCTTTGCGCCAAGCAGCGTTTCCTCGGCGTCTCCATCGACGGCGGCTTCGCCACCCACGTGCTGGTGCCCGACGCGAAATATCTGCTCGATTACGATCCCCTGCCCGTCAACCAGGCCGCAACCCTGATGTGCTCCGGCGTTACCGCCTACGGTGCGCTCAAGCGCCTGATCGACCGTCCGCGTCAGCGCAACTTGCTGCTGGTCGGTCTCGGCGGCGTCGGCATGATGGGCCTGTCGTTCGCGCAGGCGATGTTCAAGCAGCCGATCACGGTTGCCGATCTGTCGCCGGCCGCGCGCGACACCGCGCTGAAGAACGGCGCGGCCAACGCCTACGATCCGTCCGAGCCCGACGTGATCAAGCGTATCCTGAAGGAGACCGACGGCGGTTTCGACGAGGTCGTCGATTTCGCCGGCAACGAGAAGTCGATGGCTTTTGCGGTCGCGGTCGCCGCGCGCGGCGGCAAGGTCGTGGTCTCCGGCCTGATGGGCGGCCAGTTCACGCTGCCGATGGTGCAATGGGTCTACAAGCGCCTCACCGTCGAAGGCTTCATGGTCGGCACGCTCGCGGAAGCCCACGAGCTGATGGCGCTCGCCCGCGCCGGCAAGATCAAGCCGACGCCGATGCGTGAAGAGCCGATGGGCGATGTCCAGAAGTGGATCGACGAGCTCCGCGCCGGCAAGGTCGTCGGCCGCATCGTGCTGAAGAACTGAGTTTCAGCCGGCCGCGAGAGGCTCATCTCGCGGCCGCGCACGGAACGGCTGCGCCCGCATCGCGTTGGCAGCGCATGTCCATTCGCTGCACCGTCGAGAGCGCATTCTTCATCGCCTGGAGCTTCCTCGAGAAGACCGGCGAGCTCGGCCCGCCTGACGCGTCCGCCAACATTCTTCTCGATGCGATCGAGGCGCAGCTCAAGACCGGCGAGCGCCGGCCGCTGATGCTCGCCAACAAAGCGATCGACGCATACCGGAACTCGAACCGCCCGCCGGCCGCGCGCGAAGCCCGCCTCGGCTAGCGGCGTCAGGCAACGCCTTCGGACCTGCCGGCCTGGCGGCGTGACGTGGGAGGCCAGCGATCCGTCGGGCAGAGCGGGTGCGACTCGCGCATGCCCTATGTTCACTCCTGAGCGCGTGCTCCGGTATAGAATTCCGTAGTTCTCCGGCCGTGAACAGAGTTCGAGGCGTGGCAAGCATGCAACGCGGACTGCGCCCCAGCGCCTTAAAACCCTCAAGACGCATCGTCGCAAGCCACCGCGGCGTCATCTTGACCCTTGACCTGCCTGTGCCAGGCCGGCGGCTGCCGCCCGCGTAAGGAATCGTTAATGCGAATTACCGGGCACGCCTCGATGGCATCGAGCCGATGGGTTCATACTGGCGATGGCGACGCGGCCGTCTCGTTAACGCGTTGACCGCGAATCAGCAGTCGGATTGGTGGCCGACATCGATCGTTTGAGTTCCGAGGGTGGACCCGCATGCGCCCGACTTTTCGCGTCCAGCCGTGCCGAACACCGATAGTCGTCCTTTCCCCGAAACTTACGTTAATCGAAAGCACAACTTGCATTGGCGCGCGAACCGCCGTTCAATGGTCCTGCAAATCGCCAGCACATTTCTTTTCTTTGCCTTTGGTTTTTCAATGCAGACCGTGCTCACCATCCTCGGCATCTGGCTCCTGATCAACGTGCTCTTCGTCGTGATCTTGATTCCACCACGCAAGCCGCGGAAGCTGGATCAGGCGCGCGCTTCAAGCGGACTCGCGTCTGTTCCGATCGACCGGAGTGCCTATGCCTTCGATGAGGATGAGAAGATCTCGCTGCGCCACACCATCATTGCCATTGCGATGGGGACGCTGTTCTCCCTGACGCCGCTTCTGCTGGAAGCCATCGACGGCATCAAGCAGACGATCGGAAAGTACCGCAAGCGCGGCTAGCGGCGCGCGAGGGTAACGAACGATCCCCCGAGACGGTTCGCAGAGAGCCCCGTGCCGGGACAGCGTGACGCCAGCTGACGGATCCTCGTCCCGCAAGCAGGAAGCCTCCAGGCACGAGCGCCTGATCATATCAGACTTCGGCTTGGAACACCCTGCGCGTCCCGTGCGTTGGCCTCCCGTCAAGGCAACGACGGAGTCTGAATTGCATGACGAAGCCGCTGACAAAAACGGTTCAGCCAGTTCCCGACGAGAACCAGAGCCACAAGGGCGCCGGCAGTGCGCCGACAGTTCCCGTCGACACCACAAAGGGTCATCGCGACGACGAGAAACAAAACATCCGTGAGCAGGCCGCGCACGGCAACCTCACCCAAAACACCAGCAACAGGCGCATGGGATAGCCAGATACCAGGGGGATCGAACACAGGAGACACGACCTTGGTCAATCCGGGAAAATGGTACGATCCGATCTCCGAGCGTTGGATCCCGCCGCGCGAACTCCACTCCGAAGCAACATCCCCCCACGCGACCGAAAACCACGTCCTCGAGCTTCAGAGGACGGTCGAGATCCAGCGCATCTGGCGCTTGCTGGTCGATTGCTGCGCAAGCAAGTGACGCTCTTGCGCGTGCGTGACGGCGGAGAAGCGCGCCGTCCGCCGCATGATTGTCTCCCCGCATGACTGATCCCGCATCACCCGCCAGACCCGTCGCAATCGCAATCCGCTATCTCGCGGCCCTTGCCGGCTGCGCCTGCCTGCTGCTCACCGCCATCTGCTTCGCCATCGCGTGCCAGGTCTTCATCCAGACCGGCGTGTTTGCGCAGTCCTACGCAATCGTGGGATTGATCAGCGGCGTGCTGGGACTGTTGACGCTGAAGCTGGCGAGCGTATGGAAATCGACCCTCGCAGCGCCTTCTCGGTCCCCGCCGCGATCATCTTGAGCCTTGCGGCTGTGGTGCGTTGCGCGGCGATTCCCCCCTCCTCCGAACTGCGGACAATTCGACCGAGACCAAGAGGAGTCGCGGAATGATGATGACGATCGCGGCCATGGCACTGAACACAAGCATGTCCAGCGCATCGTCCCAGTCGTCGACCGCAAGACTGAATCTCGGGGGCAGGTGCAGATAATTGAGCCCAACGACACATGCCGCGCATACGACCAGCGTGACACGAGTCCCAAGGCAAAGCGAACTCAGGAACACCAGGATAAAGTAGAGCTTGAATATTCTACCGAGCGCGCGACCTGAATCCAGCTCGAGATCCAACGCGAATCCAACGGAGAGGATAACCATCGCCACCAATATGCGTACAGCCAGGGGACTCTGCCTCAACGCGGCCAATGCCCGAATGCGCCTTGCGGTCGACTCGGGGATATTTCCCTTCAGTATCCAGTAAGTGGCATGAACGAAGGCTAGACCCACAGCGAACCCGATCCAGGTTCCTCCAAAGAGATTGGTCGCAGCCAAGACAAAGATGGCGCTTGCATAGGCAAGCATCCGCAACAGCATATCCAGACCACCCGTTTCGGCCTGGGCGTGACTCTCGCCGACCGCCGGACGCAGCTTCTCCGGCTGGCGTGTCGCAAGACATTCGAACAGCCGCTGCTCGATGTCCGCGAACATCGCGCCTCGTTTCTTGTACAAGCTTCTTTTCTTCGCCGGAATCTCGTCTTCGGACTTCATCGAAACGCCGACTGGCAACGCGTAAAAGCCATCGCCATCATATGTGCCACCGCGCTCCTGCCAGACTTCATCATAGGCGAGAGAAAACCCTCCGCTCACTCCCGTAAGAGGATGATTGTCCTGCGAAACGGCAAGGATCCGATGGACCCCGACGACCTTGCAAAAGACCTTGAAGACTTCCAGCGTGAAGTCGCGCGGGCGCGCGCCATGCGCGTTCTTCGTGAAGCGCCTGTAACGCTCGAGGACGTCCTCCTCACCTTCGACCTGGCGCCGCCCCTGGATGCCGCCGATAAACGCCGTCCGTATTCCGTCATCGGTCCGCAACGAGAAACTTACGCTGAAGATTCGGTCATCTCGCTCCCAGATGCTGAGCGCAAGTTGGCCGTCCCGCAGAAGCCACCGTGGCTGATCGAGACTGATCCGATATTCAGGTGAAAATGGCAGCTCGATAAGATCGGCAACCGCTTCAGGCTCAACGTCGGCGATCCCGCCGATCGCGGCGACCGTCTCGACATGGCTTTGAGCAGTACGCGTCTTCGTCGCGGCATCCCAATTGGCCGCAATGAAACGACCATAGACGATCTCGATGATCTCCGGGCGAGCGCGAAGATAGCGGCCGAAACCACTGGCTCGCGATGCAAAGATCCATGGCAACAGGAGATTTGCGTGCCTCAGCAAGGCAAACGCGAGCGCCAAGCTCGTTGCGAATCTTGCACGGGCCAATCGCGACAAATAGTGAGAAAGCATAACCTTACAAAACCAGAAGAGAGAAAAAAGCCGCACCGCGTAATCCGCACGCAGAACTTCAAATGGCCAACGCTTCAAACGTCACAAAAGGCACGAGGTAATTGGTGTCAGGACTGACAGGTCAACGCGACCCAACCGCTCCCCTCGGTCATGAATTGCCAACCGCAACTCGTAAATTCGATCAGGTGCACAGGGTTCGCATAGACCACGACAAGCGGGCGGCGATTCTCCCGGTACGACTCCCGCAAGTGAAGGGCGACCTTCCCGACCACGTGTGAGCCGAACGGGTTGTAGAGGTAAATGAGTAACGCGCCGGACGGGAGGACAAACTGCGTGGCATCGCCCACCACGACCTCGATGTCACCACGCAGACCGCGTAACGCAGCAGCGTTAACGTTGTTGCGTGCGGCCGCGACGAACGACGGCACGAAATCGACTCCGATGATCGTCTTGAATGGGAATTGAGCGGCAAGCAGCAGTGCTCTTCCTTTGCCGCATCCGAGGTCGACGAAGGTATAGTCGGAAATCGGCAAATTCAGAGCATCCATGATCTGCCTGAATTGGAGCGGATCGGACGCGATGTGCGCAAGACCGTGCTTTGCGTTCTCGCCGACAATGCCGTGCTCACCAGCGAGATTCTGCACACCTGCCGTATCAGTACCGAACTTCCGATCAAATTCGGCGTCCGCTTCCAACTTCTGCTTTCGCCACGCCGCCAGTTCGCGTCCACCAAGACCAAGACGCCTGAGCAGCCGCACAATCAGCTCGCGCAGTCCGAATTCCGAGCGGATCACCAGCGCGCGCTGTAGGTGGAATGACAAAGAACCGACGAGGCTTTGCTTATTCATCAATTATCTCGGGTCGGCATGAATGCTGAACAGTGACCCAGATGATCGATCGCGGCAAGATAGGCGGCGCGACCAACCACAACCCTAGTTAATCTCTATCGACTTAGATGTCTCGATGTCATGTTGGTGTAAGGTTCCAGCAATTGCGCCACCGTCCAGACGAGACTACCGGCGCCGGCGCGATCGGCTGCGCTCGCGCGATGCGGATGACGGCTAGGCATTGAATTACCTTTGGTCCGTCGGGCCAGCAAAACACCTCGTCACCTCTCAATTAGAATATTCCAATTTATCGAATTTCGGATTTATCCCACAATCGCGGCATCCCGACCCTGCCAAAAAGGGCGCTTCGCAAAGCGGCCGCGGGAATGTGAACCATGCGCCCTTCCCGGCCCGATGCGCCTCTGATGTCACCGGCAAGAACGTCGCACCGCTTTTCGCCCACGCAGCCAGCTGGTAGATTGGCATTGTTGTCTTGGGGAATTTTGATGCACGCGAGGATTTTCAATCGCGTCCTGATGCTGGCAGCACTGGTTGCGGCCACGCTCACCGTCGCGCAACCAGCAGCGGCCGAGAAGCGCATCGCCCTGGTGGTCGGCAACTCCGCCTACAAGAACGTCACGCCGCTCGACAATCCCTCCAAGGATGCGAGCCTGATGGCGGAGACGCTTGGCTCGCTCGGCTTCACGCTGGTCGGCGGGCGCGCCCAGCTCGATCTCGACAAGGGCGCGATGGACCTCGTGGTACAGAGCTTCGGCCGGCAGGTGCAGGGCGCCGACGTCGCGCTGTTCTATTATGCCGGTCACGGCGTCCAGGTCGCCGGCTCGAATTACCTGGTGCCGGTCGGTGCCAATCCGACGCGCGAGGCCGACGTCGATTTCCAGATGACCGACGTCAACCTGGTGCTGCGGCAGATGCAGGGCTCCGGCACGCGGCTCAACCTCGTCATCCTCGATGCCTGTCGCAACAACCCCTTTGGCTCACGCGGCCTTCGTTCCTCCGAGGGCGGCCTTGCGCAGATGCGCGCGCCCGAGGGCACGCTGATCTCCTACGCGACGCAGCCCGGCAACGTCGCGCAGGACGGCAGCGACGGCCACAGCCCCTACACCAAGGCGCTTGCCGCGACGATCCGCACCGCGGGCCTCGACGTGTTCCAGACCTTCAACCAGGTCGGCCTCGCGGTGAAGCGCGCCACGTCAGGTGCGCAGCAGCCCTGGGTGTCGTCCTCGCCGATCGACGGCACCTTCTACTTCGTGCCGCCGACCCAAACAGCGCCGCCGCAGGTCGCGGCGATGCAGCCCGATCCATTGCCGGCGGACCGGCTGCGCGCCGATCCCGACCGCGTTCCGCTGCGCGACGCCGCGCTGCTCAGCGAATTGAGCGAGCGGCTCTATGAACTCAATTTCGATCCGGATACGCCGGACGGGCTGACCCGTGCGATCACGAAGCTGCAACAGCGGATTTCCATGGCGCCGACGGGCGAGCCAACCGAAGGTCTGCTGCTGCGGATGCGCAAGATGGAGGACCTCAAGCCGTGGGGCTCAATCGTCTACGGTCCCGACAGCAGCAAATGGGGCATCTCGTGGAATCATGCCTCGCGGCGCGCGGCGGTGGCGGATGCGCGCGGCAATTGCGGAGGCGCCAAATGTCCAATCGAACTCTCCTTCTATGGCAAGAGCTGCGGCGCGTTCGCGATCTCCGACAAGTCCTGGTCGCTGGTCCAGCGCGACAGCGTACAGCGCGCGAAGGACGCCGCGCTTGACGAGTGCGGCAAGGCTGGCAAAGCTTGCCGCATTGTTGGAAGCGTTTGTGCCGACGGCTCCGGCCGCTGATTTCGCCGCTGTCTTTTTCATGATGATGGATTTCTGGCTCATGTCGAACAATGCAAGCCGTTTTGCCCTCGCCGCGCTTCTGCTCGCTCTCGCCTCCCCATCGGCCTTCGCGCAATCCGGCAGCGCCGGCGGCTCGATCGGCAATGACGAAAAATCGCTGTCCGGCTCGCGCCAGGATAGTTCTTCAGGCCGCTCCGCAGAACCCGCGCCATCGGCGCGCCGGAGCAAGCCAGCCGCCGACGAACAACGCTCGTCGTCGCGACGTGGCGGTGGTGTTGGTGGCGGCGGCAGCTTCGACGGCGCCTGGGCCGTCACCAGTGTCGGCTGTGGCGGCACGTCCAGCGGCGCGACCGTCGTGACCTCGGGCCGCGTGATCGGCCAAGGCGTCAGCGGAACCGTCAGCGCGAATGGCTCGGTGCGCACGTTTGGACAGGGTGAAGGCGGCATCACCTATACCGGTGCCGGCCGCCTGTCCGGGCGCGGCGGTTCCGGCACCTTCCACCGCTCCGACGGCTGCTCGGGAACCTGGACCGCGAGCAAGCAATAGCGCCGGCAAAAAGCCTGAAATCGCGACGGAACGAACGCCGCGCAGGCCCGATTCAGGCCACATCCTCTCCGGATTTGCGGCTCATTGCCACCTAACTCTTTGTCGAGAAAGGGAAGGTAACAAGTTGCGTCATGCGTAACCGGGAGACCAGGATGGGCAACCGCACCGCAAAGTTCATATCCGCGCTAGTCGGCAGCGTCATTGCCGGCGCACCGCTGGCCGCTGTTTCGCAGAACGCCCCAAGCGCACCCAGCGCCGCGAGCACGGCGAATGCCGCGAGCGACTGCCTGACCTCGCCGAAGGATGCCACGCCGCAGGGGCAGCATTGGCATTATCGCGTCGAGCGCGGAACCAAACGGCAATGCTGGTATCTGCGTGCCGAAGGCGGCAAGGCCACACCGAGCGCGCAGGCGACCGACGCAACGAACGCGGCTCCGACTGCACCGCCATCGGTACAGGATGCGCGTGCTGAATATGTCGGACCGCAAACCAGCCCCGCAGCGAATGCACCGCCGCCGGCACCGGCCGCAACTGCGCAAGCTCCGGGCGCCACCACGGATGGCAATGCGCCGCAGCCCGCTGTCGCCACGCGCTGGCCCGATGCCGCCCCGGCAGCCGTTTCGCCCGCGCCGCAATCTGCGCCCGTCTCTGCAGCTGCAGCACCGGCCGACGCGCAGCCAAGCGCACAGCCGTCCGCATCCCCTGCCCCGGTGGCACTCGCCGCGGCGGATAGTGCGGCCGACAAGCCGACCGGGTCGGTGCAGATGCTGCTGCTCGTCATCGGCGGCGCACTGACGCTCGCCGGCCTGCTCGCCAGCGTGATCTATCGCTTCGCGGGTGGGCGTGGGCGTGTGCAGGCCGCCGATCGCCGCGTGAACTGGGACCATCAGCAGGATCACGACGACAGCCGCGCGCCGTGGCTCAATGCAGTACCGCCACGCGTGGAACGCCCGCGTCCGGTAGACTTCGACGCCGTGCGTCCGCAAGCCCGACCGATCGCCGCATTCGGCGACGCCATCGGAAGGATCGCTGCGCAAGGTCGTCCCGCCGAGGTTGCGGCCGTAGAGCCCGACGAGACCGAGATCGACTATTTCGACCGCGAACTGGAAATCGAGGCGACGGCACCGCAGCTCGCGGCCGAGAGCCATGACGACGAAGATACCTTCGGTCACGTGGATGCGCATCAAGAGCCCGTCCGCAACGCGGACGCGCATGAAGACGATGCACGCGACGAAAACGCCGTGGACATCGACATCATCACGGCGATGCTGGAACGGCTGGCGGTCGAAGGGCCGCGGCTGGCGCAGCCAAGCCTTGAGCTTAGCCTTGAAGCTGACCTTGCAGCCCTCGCACGAAGCTCACGAGGCCGGTCCGCCGCTCGCGCTTGAGGCGCTCGGCCTTCAGGATCGACTGCACCTCGGCGAAGGCATCGTCAACATTGTGGTTGATGACGATGTAGTCGTACTCGGCCCAGTGGCTCATCTCGTGACTGGCGCGGCTCATCCGCTTGCGGATCACCTCGTCGGAATCCTGCGCGCGCGAATGCAGGCGCTTCTCGAGATCGGCAGCTGAGGGGGGCAGGATGAAGACGCTGACGACATCCGCGCGCGCCTTCTCGCGCAGTTGCTGCGTGCCCTGCCAGTCGATATCGAACAGCACATCCTGACCGGCCGATAGCGCGGCCTCGACGGGGCTGCGCGGCGTGCCGTAGCTGTTGTCGAACACGGTCGCCCATTCCAGGAGCTCATCGCCCTTGACCATGGCGTCGAACTTTGGCTTGTCGACGAACAGATAGTCGCGGCCGTCGACCTCGCCGGGCCGCATCGCCCGCGTGGTCGCCGACACCGACATGCGCAGGCCCGGCATGCGATCGATCAACAAGCGTGACAGCGTGGTCTTGCCTGCGCCCGATGGCGAGGACAGCACGAACATCAATCCGCGCCGCTCGACACCGTCAGTTCCGTGACCGCTCGTCGTCATCGATCACTCCAGATTCTGGACCTGTTCGCGGAATTGCTCGACCACGTTCTTCATGGCGAGCCCCGTGTTGGTCAGCTCGATGTCGTTCGACTTCGAGCAGCAGGTGTTGACCTCGCGGTGAAACTCCTGCGCCAGGAAGTCGAGCTTGCGGCCGATCGGGCCGCCCTTGCCGATCAGCTCGCGCGCCTGCGCGATGTGCGACGCGATACGGTCGAGCTCCTCGCGGATGTCGGCCTTGGTCGCGATCAGGATCGCCTCCTGCATCAGGCGGCCGGAATCGAACCGGTCGGACGTATCCAGCAGCGCGGCGATCTGCTCGGCGAGCCTCGCCTTGATCGCCTCCGGCTTGCGCCCCGGCGAGCCTTCCGCCTTCTTCGCGAGCTGCTCGACCTCGTCGACCCGCTGGGTCAGGATCTGCCCGAGCGAGGTGCCCTCGCGCTTGCGCATTGCCACAAGTTCATCGAGCGCCTTGTCGAACGCGTCAGCAGCCGCGGCACGCGCGGCCTTGTCCTCTTCCTCGTCGCCCTCGGGCTCGGCGACCTCGACGACGCCCTTGATGGCGAGTAGGCCGTCGATGCTCGGCGCGACCGCGTCGACCTTACCCGCGATCACCGCGGCGGCCTTGAGCACGGCGTTGAGCACGTCCTCATTGACGCGGACAGAGGCGGCGGCATTGGCGCGCTTGACGTTGAGATTGGCGTAGACGGTGCCGCGCGACAAAAGCTCGCCGGCGCGCTTCTTGGCGTGGGCCTCGAGCTCGTCGAACCCCTGCGGCAGCCGCACCCGCAAGTCAAAGCCCTTGGCGTTGACCGACTTCAATTCCCATTCGAACGTATACGGCCCGCTTGCGCCGTGGCTTCGGGCAAAGCCGGTCATGGACGACAGCGCCATCAGGTCAAATTCTCCGACAAACATGGGATTCGCGAGGCCATCAGGCCACGCGAATCTTAAGACTATTTTGCAGGAAAGTGGAATCCGCAAAGTCCGCAGGCAGGTCTGCTCTGCACCGGGCCTGAGGCCGGACCACGCCTAGCGCTGGATCACCGGCGGCGACGGCTGCACCGCGCCCTGCCGGGCGGGGGCGGGATTGCCGGGCCGCGCCGGCGGCTTCTTCTGCTGGGTCGGCCGGGCTGGCGTGGTTGCGGTCGGCGCCGTGTCTGCGGCCGCGGGCGCTGCGGCGGCCGGCGCCTGCGCGTCGTCGGCCGGCTCGACCGTATCGTTCTGGATCTGCTTCTCCATCGCGCGCAGCTTGGCGACGTTCTTCTGGTGCGCGTCGTAGGTCTCGGTGAAGGCATGCCCGCCGGAGCCGTCGGCGACGAAATAGAGGTCGCGGGTGCGGGCCGGATTGGCGGCGGCCTCCAGCGAGGCGCGGCCAGGATTGGAGATCGGGCCCGGCGGCAGGCCCTCGATCACATAGGTGTTGTAGGGCGACGGCTGCGTGATCTCGCTGCGCTTGATCGGGCGCCCCAGTGTGCCCTTGCCGCCGACGAGGCCGTAGATGATGGTCGGATCGGACTGCAGCTTGATCTTCTGCTTGAGACGATTGACGAACACGGCAGCGACCCGGCTGCGCTCGTCCGGCTTGCCGGTCTCCTTCTCGACGATCGAGGCGAGCGTCTCCAGCTGCTCCGGCGTCTTGACCGGCAGGTCCTGGCTGCGGCGCTCCCAGATCTCCGCGAGCACGCGCTTGTGTGCCTGCTGCATGCGCTGGATCACCTGGTCGCGCGGGGTCCCGCGCGGGAACTTGTAGGTCTCGGGCAGCAGCGTGCCCTCGCGCGGCAGCTCGCGCACGCTGCCGGTGAAGATGTCGTTGTCGGACAACCGCGCCACGATCTGCTCGGAGGTCAGCCCTTCCGGAATCGTGACGGCGTGCTGCACCACCTTGCCCTCGACGATGGTGGCGATGACGTCGCGCAAGGAGGCGTTCTTCTGGAACGAATATTCACCCGGCTTCAGGTCCGAGCTCGCCTTCAGCGCGGCCACCGCGGCGATGAACACCCACGGATTGACATCGGTCACGCTTTCCTTGTTCAGGGTCTCGGCGATGTCACGCTTGCCGGCGCGCTGCGGGATGTTGACGATCTTGTCTTCCTTCAACGGTCCCGGTGCCTCGAGCACCTGCCGGCCGTAATAATAGGCGCCACCGGCACCGAGCATGGCGATCAACAGCAGGGTGATGATGGCGTTGCCGACCACGACGAAGGGGTTGCGCGCCCGCTCCGAACGCTTCGGCGGCGGCGGGACCTGCTCGGGCTCGAGCGCTGCCCGCGGACTCCGGGGCGAAATGGGCGGCCTTTCACTCATCGAAGCAACCTGAATCCTGCCGGTTCAATCGCAGCCTGACAATCGCTTGCCGAGCCAATGCACGCGCCCACAGACATGACTATCGCCGAATACGGCAAAACGGTGGATTCGTCGCAAATACAAACTATTGGGCCAGACGCCGGACGATCACCGACGCATTGGTACCGCCGAAACCAAAAGAATTCGACAACGCGACGTTCACGTCACGCTTCTTCGCCTTATGCGGCACGAGATCGATCGCGGTCTCCACCGACGGTGTATCCAAATTGATGGTTGGCGGAACGACATTATCGCGAATCGCGAGGATGGCGAAGATCGCCTCGATCGCGCCGGCCGCACCGAGCAGGTGGCCGGTCGACGATTTGGTCGAGGACATCGCGACCTTGGAGGCGGCATTGCCGAGCAGGCGCTCCACCGCACCGAGCTCGATCTCGTCGCCGAGCGGCGTCGAGGTGCCGTGCGCGTTGATGTAGTCGAGGTCGGATGCCGCCAGGCCGGCGCGCTTGAGCGCGGCCGACATGCTGCGGAAGCCGCCATCGCCGTCGGGCGACGGCGATGTAATGTGATAGGCGTCACCCGACAGGCCATAGCCGATCACCTCGGCGTAAATCCTGGCCCCGCGGCGCTGCGCATGCTCGAGCTCTTCGAGCACGAGGACGCCGGCGCCCTCGCCCATCACGAAACCGTCGCGATCCTTGTCATAGGGGCGCGAGGCCTTCTCGGGCGTGTCGTTGAAGCCGGTCGACAGCGCGCGCGCGGCGTTGAAGCCGGCAATGCCGATGCGGCTGATCGGCGACTCGGCGCCGCCGGCGACCATCACGTCGGCATCGCCGAGCGCGATCAGGCGGGCGGCATCACCGACCGCGTGAGCGCCGGTCGAGCAAGCCGTCACCACCGAATGGTTCGGCCCCTTGAGGCCGTGCGCGATCGAGACGTAGCCGGAGGCAAGATTGATCAGGCGGCCGGGAATGAAGAACGGCGACACCCGGCGCGGGCCGCGCTCCTTCAGGAGAATGGCGGTGTCGGCAATGCCGTTGAGGCCGCCGATGCCGGACCCGATCATGGTGCCGGTCGCGCATTTGTCCTCTTCGGTCTCGGGATGCCAGTTGGCATCGTCGAGCGCCTGGCCGGCCGCGGCCATGCCGAAGATGATGAAGTCGTCGACCTTGCGCTGGTCCTTCGGCTCCATCCACTTGTCGGGATTGAAGGTGTCGTTGCTGCCGTCGCCACGCACGACGGTGCAGGCGTATTTGGTCTGCAGATCGGAGACATCGAAGCTCTCGATCCTGCGCGCACCGCTTTCGCCGTTGAGGATGCGTTTCCAGGTCGGCTCGACGCCGCAGCCGAGTGGCGACACCATACCGAGACCAGTGACGACAACCCGCCTCATATCCGAAAACTCCGCATCGAAAGATTCACGGCCAATAACAAGAAACCGGCTGACCGCTGGGAAGCGGCCCGTCCGGTTTCAATGTTGTCCCCGCGAAAATGAAGAGCCTTAGCTCTTCGCGTTCTTCTCGAGAAACTTCGTGGCGTCGCCGACGGTGAGAATCGTCTCAGCGGCGTCGTCCGGAATCTCGCACCCGAATTCTTCTTCGAACGCCATCACCAGCTCGACGGTGTCCAGACTGTCGGCGCCGAGGTCGTCGATGAAGCTCGCTGCGTCGACAACCTTCTCGGGTTCAACACCAAGGTGTTCGACCACGATCTTCTTAACCCGTTCGCCAATGTCACTCATTGCATAACCTCGTGTTGTTCCCTGTAGACCCGACCCCCCGGGACGATACGAGCCGTCGTGGTCGTTGACTGCCTTCGCTTACGAACTTTGATTTGGCCCCACCTTAATCGATGGAGGCCCGGCGAACGACGGCCAAGGCTCCGCATCGCCAATATACAGGGTTTCAAAAACCTGCAATGGCGTTCTTTGCCCATCCGTTGAGCGCCCGGTTATCATACTTCAATTGCCTTGACTACACGCCTCAATTCGCTCCGGAAACGGCCGTTTGCCGCATCTGGCCCCGCCCATGTGGGCAGTGCGGAACGAGGTATCAGATCATGGCCATGCCACCGTTGACGTGGATGGTCTGGCCAGTGACATAGGCTGCTTCGTTCGAACTCAGGTAGACGGCAGCTGCCGCAATGTCCTCGGGCGTCCCCAGGCGGTTGGCCGGAACCTTGGTCAGAATCGTCTCGCGCTGCTTGTCGTTGAGCGCATCCGTCATCGGCGTCTTGATGAAGCCGGGTGCGATGCAATTGGCCGTGACGCCGCGCTTGGCATACTCGGCGCCGAGCGTCTTGATCATGCCGATCAGGCCGGCCTTCGACGCGGTGTAATTGCCCTGCCCGGGATTGCCGGTAACGCCGACCACCGAGGTAATGGCGATGATACGGCCGAAGCGCTTGCGCATCATCAATTTGGTGGCGGCTCGCGCCAGGCGGAATGTCGCGGTCAGATTGACGTTGATGACCTCGTCCCAGTCCTCGTCACGCAGCTGAACGAACAGATTGTCACGCGTGATGCCGGCGTTGGCGATGAGAATGTCGACCTGGCCCATTGCCGCTTCCGCAGCCGGCACCAGCGCCTCGACCTCATCAGCCTTGGAGAGATTGCAGGGCAGCACATGGGTGCGCTCGCCGAGCTTGCCGGCAAGCTCGTCCAGCACTTCCTTGCGCGTTCCCGAGATCGAAACGGTCGCGCCCTGCGCATGCAGCGCCTGCGCAATGGCACCGCCGATGCCGCCGGTCGCGCCGGTGACGAGCGCCTTTTTGCCAGTCAGATCGAACATTGAAAAACTCCTCTAGCCCTGCTTCGCAGCGGCCAACGCATCCTTCGCGGCGGCAATATCGTTCGGACCGCCGACTGACACGCCGACGGCGCCGTCGGCAATGCGCTTGACTAAACCCGTCAGCACCTTGCCCGCGCCGATCTCGAAGAAACGGGTGACGCCCTGCCCCGCCATATAGGCAACCGACTCGCGCCAGCGCACCGTCCCCGTAACCTGCTCGACCAGGCGGCGGCGGATTTCGTCGGGATCGGTGATGGCGCTTGCCAGCACGTTCGACACCAAAGGCGCGGCCGGCGCCTTGATCGTGACCTTGGATAGCGCTTCGGCCATTGCATCCGCCGCGGGCTGCATCAGCTGGCAATGGAACGGTGCGGACACCGGCAGCAGCATCGCGCGCTTGGCGCCCTTGGTCTTGGCGATCTCGACGGCGCGGTCGACCGCGGCCTTGTCGCCGGAGACGACCACTTGTCCG
The DNA here is from genome assembly GCF_053592855.1 of Bradyrhizobium sp. T-1. NCBI lineage: Bacteria > Pseudomonadati > Pseudomonadota > Alphaproteobacteria > Hyphomicrobiales > Nitrobacteraceae > Bradyrhizobium > Bradyrhizobium sp. T-1. The sequence goes on from NZ_CM132115.1 coordinate 4,785,849, forward strand.
CCACCATTGTCGTTGGCAGCCTGGCAGACTTGACCCTGCGCCGCCTCCTTGGCGACCTCCATGGCCGCGTCGTAATCGAGGCCAAGCAGCGCGGCCATGGCGCCGGCGCCGACGGGCACGGCTTTCTGCATTGCGAGACCGCGGGTGCGAAGCAGGCGCGCGGTGTCGGAGATCGTCAGGCTACCGGCCGCGGCCAGCGCCGAATATTCGCCGAGCGAGTGGCCCGCCACGAAAGCCGCATCCCGCTCCACGGAAAATCCGGCTTCAGCTTCCAGCACGCGCAGGGTGGCCACAGACACCGCCATCAAGGCCGGCTGGGCGTTTTCGGTGAGCTGAAGGGTTTCGGCCGGGCCATCCCAGATCGTGGCCGTCAGCTTCTCCCCAAGCGCGGCATCGACCTCGTCGAACACGGCGCGTGCCACCGGAAAGGCGTCCGCCAGGGCCTTGCCCATGCCAACCGCCTGGGAACCCTGCCCCGGAAATGTGAATGCTGCCGTCATCGGCGCTCCCTGGATCGCTCGAGCCGTGTGCTTCGAGAACCCGGCAGCCGATTACGTTCCGGCCCGCGCCTTGGTTCCCGACCATGCTCCGAAAGGGGCCGTAGACCCGTCTAGGCCAAAAATGTCAAGCCGAGATGGGGTAACACCCGCCCGGTACCTGGTGTCATCCCGCGAAGGCGGGGATCCATATCCCCAGGATGCAGTTGTGGCGCGACGCTGCAACTACGAATCCCCGGAGCCACGACTGCCTGTGGTTATGGGGCCCGGGCTCGCGCTTCGCGCGCCCCGGGGACGACGAGCGGAAAACGAGGCGCGAGCGCCTGTCCGCCTCAAAACCCGCCGGCCTTCTGATCCGCACCGACCTCGGCCCCGGCCTGCGCGCGACGCGCGCTGTTCACGAGCTGGCCCGGACGGTCATCCCGATCGGGTTTTGCGGTCGCGAGCCGCAGCACCGCAGCGTAGCTCGTCTGGACCTCCATCCGGCCGGCATGGCGGCTCTCGCTCAGCAGGCGATGCACCTTCGGCAGATTGTAGCAGGGCACGTAGAACAGCAGATGATGTTCGAGGTGGTAGTTCACGTAATACGGCGCGATGAAGAGACGCTCGAGAAAGTTGGCGTGCGTGGTGCGCGTGTTGCGCAAGGGATCGCTGCTGTCAGGGACGACGGCGTGCTCGGCGATGTTGCGGATGCGGGTGATGACCATCATCCAGGTGAGCAGCGGCACCAGCCATAGCAACGGATAAGCCCACCACGCGCCGGCCGCCGCGCACGCGGCAAACATCGCGGCGTTGACGAGGCATTGCGGGCCGAGCTTGTCCCAGAAATGCGCGGCGCGCTGCCGCCACGACCAGTCCTTCGGTCCAAGCGCGTTGAGCAATTGCGCCTTGCGCTGCTGGTAGCCGGTCTGCCCGGTGATGTCGCGAATGAACTTGCGGCGATAGCTGAGCCTCGTGATCGGAAACGGCGCCGACAGCACCAGGTCAGGGTCGTCCTCCTGCTGGGTGCGCGCATGGTGCTGCAGGTGGTAGCGCCGATAGCTGCGCGTCTCGGCAAAGAGCGGATAGGCACAGAGCCATTGGCTGAGGGCCAGATTGGTCTTCTCGTCAGCGGACAGACAGCCATGGGCGCCGTCATGCATGAGGATCGCAAGTCCAAGCTGGCGCGAGCCGATGACAGCGACGGCAAAAATATACGTGATCGGATTGGGCCACCACGCGACGAGCGCGATCGCGCCAATGATCAGTGCCCAGGCGTGCGCGATCATCGCGACACCCTTCCAGGTCACGCGCTGGCGCACGTCAGCGAGTTGATCGTCGGTGAGGAAATCGCGAGCACGCATGCGAAGCGCCGTCATGACCTACCCCTCCTCGTTCGAATGGCTTGATGCATCGCGTTCATCGACGAGACGGAGGCGCGCGGTGTCGCCGGCGGATTTCGCCTGCTCGCCGAGCACACGCAGCATCTCGGCACACAACGCCTCGGGCGAACGCCCCATGGCGTAGCCTTCGAGCATGACGCCGATGGCGACGGCCCAGAACCGCCGCGAGCTTTCGTCGGGCGCGCGCAGCGAGCGCCAGCCATGGCGCGCCACTTGGCCCGCATAGGCGCGCGCGCCTTCACCGTGCAGGCGTTCGATGGTGCGCTCGACCAGCGGCGCGAGATCCTGGCGCCGCCGCGTCAGCGTCAATGCCTCGGCGAAGAAAGCGATCGAATCGCTCGCGGTCACGGTCTCGGCCAAAGCGTGGGTGTACTCGCGCGGCGTGCGCGCCTTCAGCGCCGCCTGCTCGGTCGCGCGCGCCAGATACAGGAGATCGCGGCAGGCGCATTCGACGAACAGGGCTTCCTTGGTGCGGAAGTAATAGGTGATCTGGCTCGGGAATGCGTCGGCGGCGGCTGCGATGTCCGTGATCGCGGTGCCCGACAGCCCCCGCTCCCGAAATAACGGGCTCGCGGCATCCAGCAGCAGGGAACGCATCTTGCGGCCGGCCGAGCGAGTCGCCCGCGCCGCATGCTTGGGGTCACCCGCCGCCTCAAGCGGTTCCTGAGCCGACTTTTCCACCATCGGATCCTCTCTCCCTGACTTATTTGTATGATATACAAACAAATGGATCAAGCCGAATATGGTAAGGGAGGACCGGTCGCCAGCCCGCACCGGGACGAAAGCGCGGCGGCAAACCTTGCCAAGCCGGCCAAAATCCGTATAACGCGCGCATCCGCAGACCCCGGCCGGGAGCTGAACGGACGGTCTCAGCAAGTCATTCGTGATTTTGGTGTGGCAGGGCCAGTCGGCCCGTCGTCCCGTGTTTCCGCCTTCTGAGCTTAATCCCAGAGTCCTTTCCGAAGGTCTCTTAAGGGCTTGACGCCGGGCGATGCGCTAACACGAGGAAAGGACGACAATGGCTCTCTATGAGCATGTTTTTCTCGCGCGCCAAGACGCGAGCACGCAGCAGGTCGAAGAACTGACTGCGCAGATGACCGGCATCGTCGAGGGTCTCGGCGGCAAGGTCACCAAGACCGAGAATTGGGGCGTTCGCTCCCTCACCTACCGCATGAACAAGAATCGCAAGGCGCACTTCGTGCTGCTCAACATCGACGCGCCGTCCGCGGCGATCGCCGAGATCGAGCGCCAGGAGCGCATCAGCGAGGACGTGATCCGCTATCTCAGCGTTCGCGTCGAAGAGCTCGAGGAAGGCCCGTCCGCGATGATGCGCAAGGCCGACCGCGATCGCGAGCGTGACGACCGTGGCGGCGGCTTCCGCGGTGAGCGCGAAGGTGGTTTCCGTGGTGACCGCGAAGGCGGTTTCCGCGGCGGTGATCGTGACGGCGGCTTCCGCGGCGATCGCGGCCCGCGCCGCCCGCGCGACGAAGCTGAAACGACGGATGGGGAGTAAGAACAATGGCTGAAGCTGGTGCACGCCGCCCGTTTTTCCGTCGCCGCAAGAGCTGCCCGTTCACGGGAGCCAATGCGCCGAAGATCGACTACAAGGACTCCAAGCTCCTGATGCGTTACGTCTCCGAGCGCGGCAAGATCGTGCCGAGCCGCATCACCGCGGTGTCCGCGAAGAAGCAGCGTGAGCTCGCCCGCGCCATCAAGCGCGCGCGCTTCCTGGGCCTGCTGCCCTACGTCATTCGCTGACAGGACCAATTCGACCGGCGGCTGTCGAGCCGCCGGTTGCCTGCTCTGCATTGGCGAGATTTGAATTGGAGAGCCGCCCTCGGGGCGGCTTTTCTTTTGGAGGTTTGCCCGAACAGAATTTTGTCGGGATCTCGGATCCCGCATCCGAGGCCCGCGTCGCTTCGCATGCGCCTCGCGACTTGCGGCGCGGAAAGCAATACTTCTGGCGCGCCGCGCAATTGACAGGAATTGCAACGATAAAATACTGCGCATCTTGCTGATCCGACCAAATTGAATGGAGGCAGAATGCGCACCGTATTTTTAGATGACGTGAGGATTTTCGCGACCAGGATTCTCACGCTTGCCTCGTTGAAGCACGCGGCAACGGCGTTGTTCATGTCGGCTATGCTGGTGAACGTCTCTGCGTCACCGTCCACGGCCTCGACCTGGAACAACCAAACCCTGACCTTCAATTATTACTTTCCGAATTACGGAGATGTATTCCCGGGCAGCCCAATCACCTTTGTTGCCGACGGGTCACAGCACCTCAGCACGTTCGCCAACAAATTTCCGGCGACGTTCTCGGTCGTCGGGATTGGACCCGATGAGGTGCAGATCAGCTACTACTACCCGATAGCCGACTATCCGAAAGGCGTGGGGCTGAGCGTCTATCCGTTCAACGGATTCAACATTTCGGGTCCCAATGGACTGTCGCCGATCATCTCAGCGTTCGTGGATTCAAACAGCAACGTAACCGGTTTGACCGATTCCGATATCGCCTTCACGGCCAACTCGGTCTCGGTCAACCTGGCAGGGGTCGGATTTCCGGCCGGCTCGGCCGGTCTGATCGACATCCAGTTCGCAAGCGCGGTGCCGGAGCCGTCGACCTGGGCCATGATGATGCTCGGGTTTTGTGGTTTCGGTTTTCTCCTCCATCGCCGCAGGAGCTCAGCGTTGGGCGCAGCCTGATCACGTCAAGCCGGGAACCTTCGACGACCCGCACGACGCCGCCCATCAAATTGGGGCGTTGAATATCCGGCCGAAAATGGATAGAAGGCCGGCATTGGTTTGGGGCTCCCGTTGGGAGCCTCAATCGTTTGCGACTGCCGAGAGGTAGTTCGCAGGGCTGAGCGAGCTGAGGTTTCTGCTGCGGTCTCTGCTACATAGCATTGATCGACCTGCATAAACTTCTGATAATACTAGCGTTTCCGCTGGTCTCGCTCTAACCGCTCGAAGGGAGCGGGACAGCTGATGATGGTATTTGGACTGATAGCCCTGATCGCCGGCGCCGCGTCGGCCCTGATGTTCGCCTCGATGGCGTCAGGGGCGCCGATCTCGCTCGTCCTGGTTTACCTCGCTCCTCTGCCCCTGATGCTTGCCGCGATCGCCTGGGGACCGCTCTGCGGCGCGATTGCCGGCCTTGTCGCAACGCTCCTTATCGCCACGGCGCTCAGCCCGCCCCTCGCCCTCGGTTACGGTCTTGCGTTCGCGCTGCCGGCCTGGTGGCTTGGCCATCTCGCCATGCTGGGAAGGCCAGCGGCTGACGGCGTCGCAGGCAGCGATGCGGCGCCGCTGCAGGTCGAATGGTATCCGCTTGGACGCATCCTGCTCTGGATTGCAGCGCTGGCCACGCTGCTGACCGCTGGATCTCTGTTTTCGCTAGGAAGCGATGCGCCGGCCATTAGCGAGGCGATGCGCCGCGGCTTCGCCAAGGTTCTTTCACTGGTGAGTGAGACGACCGTTACCGAGAGTGATCCCGTTGTCGGCTTGATGGTGGCAGTCATTCCGGTTCTGGTAGCCGCATCGCAGATGGCGACCCTGACCTTGAATCTCTGGCTTGCTGCCAAGGTCGCGGCTGTCTCAGGGCGGCTGCATCGGCCCTGGCCGGACCTCAGCGGCACCAGCTTGCCGCCAATGACCCTCGTGGCACTCTGCGTCGCGCTTGCCTTCAGCTTCTTCGGCGGAATGACCGGCCTGCTCGCGGTCGTCGTCACGACCGTCTTGATGATGGCCTATGCGCTGATCGGCCTTGCCGTTCTGCACACCATCACGCGCGACCTCGCCAATCGCGCGTTCTGGCTCGCTGCCACCTACGTCATCATCCTCATGTTCAGCGTGAGCCTTGTCCTGCTGACCGGCCTTGGGCTCGCGGACGCCGTGTTCGGCTTCCGCGAGCGCTTCCTGCGCAACCGGCAACCGCCGCCATTGCCGATATCTTAAGTCCAACCCGAAAACTGAAAACCCAGAGCATCTCAAAGGAGAACGAATATGGAAGTCATTTTGCTGGAACGCGTGAGCAAGCTCGGCCAGATGGGCGAAGTCGTGAAGGTTCGCGACGGCTATGCCCGCAATTTCCTGCTCAAGCGCGGCAAGGCGCTGCGCGCCACCGCCGACAACCGCGCCAAGTACGACGGCATGAAGGCCGATCTCGAAGCTCGCAATCTTGCCTCGAAGGGCGAGGCGTCCAAGGTCGCCGAGAAGATCGAGGGCAAGAACATCATCGTGATCCGTCAGGCGTCTGAAGCCGGCCAGCTGTTCGGCTCGGTCACGGTGCGTGACGTGGTTGCTGCTTTCGAGGCCGACGGCGTGTCGCTCGCCCGTCCGCAGGTGCAGCTCGATGCGCCGATCAAGACCATCGGCAAGCACTCGATCACCGTCGCGGTTCATCCCGAGGTCGAGGTCGAGGTCACCGTGACGGTTGCGCGCAGCCAGGACGAGGCCGAGCGCATCAACCGCGGCGAGGACATCTCCACCCGCAACGAGGACCGCGACGCGGCCGCCGAGGCGATCGCCGCCGCCGGCGAATTCTTCGATCCGGAAGCCCAGCACGACGACGTTGCTCCGGCTTCGGACGAGACCGAGAAGTAAGCCTCGCATTCATGCAAGGCTGCGAAGCCCGGCTGCCTCAGGCAGCCGGGCTTTTCGTTTTTGCGCCGACATCCTCGCTCAGCATCGCAATCGAGGCGAGCGCCGTTGCCGTGTGCTTCTCGACACCGTTGCTGACGCAGAACATGTCGGCCGCGACCACGGAGACCTGACGGCCCGGCTTGATCACCCTGGCACGACAGATCAGCTTGTCGCCAACCGCCAGCGACAGCAGATTGAGCTTGTATTTCTGCTTATCGCGAGATCGGAGGAGCCGGCGGACCGGAGGACTCGGCGGGTGCTGGCGACGGCGCCGCGGCGGGTGCGGGCTCAGCCGGCTTGGCAGCCGGCTCGGCCGGTTTGGCAACGGCCGCTTCCGTCGGCTTCGGCGCAGCCGGTTCAGCCGGCTTCTCGACCGGCTTGGCGGAGGCCGCCGGGGCCGGCGTTACCTGCGGCACCGGATCCGGGCGCAAAGCCGGCGTGTCGCTGCTCCCCGGCTCGACCTTGGCGCTCTCAGGCCTGGCTTCCGCCGGCCTCTCGGCGGGCTTGGACTCGTCACGACCGGCATCGACCTTGGCACTCTCGTTCTTCGGTTCTGCCTTGGTATCGGTCTTCGGTTCAGTCTTGGGCTCAGTCTTGGGCTCGACCTTGGAATCGACCTTGGGCTCAACCTTCGGCGGGGCTGCGTCTTCGGTCTCCGGCTTGCCGCGCTTGCTCAGCCGCTTACCCTTGCGGCCCGCAGACGGCTGCTCGGTGGTGGCCTCAGGCTTCGCGCCTTCCTTGCCCTCCTCGCTCGGCCGCGCGGCGCGCTTCTGACGACCCTCAGCCGCCGGATTCGCAGCGCCCTCGCCCTCCGGCTTGGCAGCCTCCTGCGAGCGCTGGCGGCGCCCCTGGTGCTCAGGCGGCTGCCCAGGATTCGTGTTGGCGTCCTTCTCCCTGGCGCCGTCCTTCTTGTCCTTGCCGCCATCCTTGGACTGGTAGCGGGCGTCGGTAGCACCGTTGGAAATGAGGTAGGAGGCCAGCACGCCGGCCATGTCGGAGCTGGTGGTGTAATGCTGACGCAGGAAGCCGGGCAGCGAGCCCGGCGCGACCGTTTTCAAGAGCCCCCGCGGGCTCTTGTGGCAGGCGTTGCAGGTCTGCGCGAAGATCTGGGATGGGGCCTTGCCGGCCTCGAGGTTCGTCGCCTGCGCCAGGACGGCATCGGAGGCGCCGAAGCCAATCAGAAACAGCACCGTGGCGAGACTGAGCGCTCGGCTCGACATTCCCATCATCTCCATTGAATTCCGACAGATACGGCCGGCACCCGGCGCGGCGGCGGTCACCTTTTAGCCGATTGCGCTGCGAATGGAAGCGCACTCATCAAGCATGTGAACACGCGATTTTCGAATATCGGCTTTGAACACAATGCAATAGCCGGACGGGAATAGGCTGCCTAGATTTACATGCGAACGCATGGGAACCATTGTACACTCCATGCGTCGGTGTGACGGCCGGGTAGTCGCATCTTTTCGGGTTCGCTCGAGAGGTTGGTGTCTATGGACCGCTTGTTGCGTAGGTTCTTGTCTCAATTCATCCGCCGCGGGTCGATGACGGTCACCACGGCGGGAGGATTGAAATTCAGCGTCGGCGACGGCTCGGGTGAGCCGGTGGAAGTCCGCTTCGTCACGGCCGACGCACAAAGGAGAGTCCTCATCAATCCCGAGCTTGGGCTTGGCGAGGCCTATATGAATGGCGAGTTCGTCGTCCAGCGCGGCAGCGTAGCTGATGCCCTCGCGATCCTGCTCGATCAAGCCGACCTGTTGCCGCATTGGGCAAGGCCGTGGTGGCACCTGCGCTATCTCACCCGCCACCTGAAGCAGTTCAATCCGCGAATACGCTCACGCAACAATGTCGCGCATCATTACGACCTCGATGCGAGGCTCTATTCGCTCTTTCTCGACGCCGACAAGCAATATAGCTGCGCCTATTTCGAGACGCAGGACGCCACGCTCGACGACGCGCAACTCGCCAAGAAGCGGCACGTCGCTGCAAAGCTGCTGGTCAGAAGCGGCCAGCGCCTGCTCGACATCGGCTCGGGTTGGGGCGGGCTCGGCCTCTATCTCGCCGAGATCGCCGGCGCCGACGTCACCGGCGTGACGTTGTCGACGGAGCAGTTGCAGGTTGCGAACGCGCGCGCCGCCGAAAAGGGTCTGGCGCGACAGGCACGTTTCCTGCTGCAGGACTATCGCGACATCGACGGCCCCTTCGACCGCATCGTCTCGGTCGGCATGTTCGAGCATGTCGGAGCCAGGTTCTACGACACGTATTTCCAGCGCTGCGCCGAACTGCTCAGCAAGGACGGCGTTATGCTGCTGCACTCGATTGGCCGTTCGCAGGGCCCGGATTCGACCAATCCATGGATCGCCAAGTACATCTTCCCCGGCGGCTACATCCCGTCGCTGTCGGAGGTGCTGCCCGCGATCGAGCGCGCCGGGCTGTTGGTCTGCGACATCGAGATTCTGCGCCTGCATTATGCAGAGACGCTCAAGGCCTGGCGGGAACGCTTCATGGCGCGCCGGGAGGAAGCCGTGCAGCTGTACGACGAGCGCTTCGCGCTGATGTGGGAATTTTATCTCGCCGCCTGCGAGATGACGTTCCGCAAGCAGGACATGATGAACTTCCAGGTTCAGCTCGCGCGCCGCCAGGGTGTGGTCCCCATGACCCGCGATTATATTGCAGGTGAAGAAGCCCGGCTGCGCGCCCTCGAGAGCGGTGCCAAGCCGAAGCTGAAACTCGCTGGTGAATGAATCCTAATGACGCAGGGTCGAAATCGGCGATACCCGGAAAGACGCCGGTAACGCTAGCTGGGCGCGCAATCCCGCGAGGGTTTCGGGTGCGACCGGCTGACGCCGGATTTCAGGCTGTTCGGCGTGCTCCATGGCCGCGATCAGCCCGGACAACCAAAGCCGCCTGCCTGCCTCGCTTCGCCAAATCTGGCGCTGCCGTTCTGGCCGCATCGCTTGCCTCGTTCCCTGTTGGCGGGTCGCTGGAGACAATCCCCGGCTCCACCGCCTGTTCCCTGTCCTACTCCCGAAAGAATCCGGGGAGATGTGATCTGGTTCACATTCCTCTCGACGGGCCTGCCTTAGACCGTCGCCATGAGCAAAGAGACCCAAACCTCATTCGACGTGCAGGACGACCTCCGCACCGATTACGCGCTGATCGCCACCGGCGTCGGCGCGGCCCTGGTGGCGCTGGTCTACCTCCTGCTGGTCTGAACCCGCACTTGGTGCGCCAGTGCGTCCTGTCGCACGCTCTTAAATAGGTCTGCACGGCAATTCATTAGGTTCACCGCATCCGGATTTTTCCGTGGCGCGATCGCGGCCACTTTGGCTCGAGTTCCGCAAAAATCCGTCAAGCGCGGCGCATGCTGCGGCTGCTAATCATCCACCGCTTTTAAGATCGGTTGATAGCGACGAGCTTTTGCTTCCGCTTTGGACTGAGGCGGCGCTTTATCCCGGCCCCGCATCCGCCCCAGAAAATTGCTATCGCTCGACCATGGCCCTGACTGATTCGAACGTCCTCAAACTTGCTCCCGAACCGGGAACCCCCGCCTATCGGAGCGCGCCGCACAACATCGAGGCGGAACAGAGCCTTCTGGGCGCGATCCTAGTCAACAATGATGCCTTCTACCGGGTCTCCGACTTCCTGGAGCCGAAGCACTATTTCGAGCCGCTGCACCAGACGATCTACGAGACCGCCGGCAGCCTGATCCGGATGGGCAAGATCGCCACGCCCGTGACGCTGAAGACGTTCCTGCCTGCGGATACCGACGTCGGCGGCATGACCATCGGCCAGTATCTTGCGCGGCTCGCAGCCGAAGCCACCACCATTATCAACGCGCAGGATTATGGGCGTACCATCTACGATCTTGCGCTGCGGCGGGACCTCATCGGCATCGGCGAGGACATGGTCAACGTCGCCTATGACGCCCCTGTCGACTTCGCACCGCGGGCGCAGATCGAGGACGCCGAGCGCCGGCTCTACGAGCTTGCCGAATCCGGTCGCTATGACGGCGGCTTCCAGAAGTTCTCGCAGGCACTGGCGGTCGCGGTCGATCTCGCGGCAAAGGCGTTCCAGCGCGACGGCAAGCTGTCCGGCATCTCGACGGGCATGCGCGACCTCGACACCAAGATGGGTGGCCTGCAGCACTCCGATCTCATCATCGTCGCGGGCCGTCCCGGCATGGGCAAGACCTCGCTTGCGACCAACATCGCCTACAACGTCGCACGAGCCTACGTTCCGGAACTCCAGGCCGACGGCACCACCAAGGCCGCCAATGGCGGCGTCATCGGCTTCTTCTCCTGCGAAATGTCGGCCGACCAGCTCGCCACGCGTATCGTGGCCGAGCGCACCGGCGTTCCCTCCTCCCACATCCGCCGCGGCGGTATCTCGGAAGCCGATTTCGACAAGATCCGGGAGGTCTCGATCGAGCTGCAGTCGCTGCCCTTCTATGTCGACGCGACCGGCGGCCTGTCGATCGCGCAATTGATGGCGCGCGCGCGCCGGCTCAAGCGTCAGAAGGGCCTCGATCTGCTCGTGATCGACTACATCCAGCTGCTCTCGGGCTCGGGTAAGCGCTCCAGCGACAGCCGCGTGCAGGAAATCACGGAGATCACGACCAGCCTGAAGGCGCTTGCCAAGGAACTCAACGTTCCCGTGATCGCGCTGTCTCAGCTCTCGCGTCAGGTCGAATCCCGCGACGACAAACGGCCGCAGCTTTCAGACTTGCGTGAATCCGGCTCTATCGAGCAGGACGCCGACGTCGTGCTGTTCGTGTATCGCGAGGAATACTACCTCGCGATGAAGGAGCCCCGTCCAGGCACGCCCGAGCACGAGAAGTGGCAGCTTGACATGAGTCTTGCGCACGGAAAGGCCGAGGTCATCATCGGCAAGCAGCGCCACGGCCCGACCGGCACCGTCGATCTGGCGTTCGAAGCCTCGGTCACGCGGTTCGGCGACCTCGCGCCGGACAGTCAGCTGCCGGCACGCAGCGGCAACGACTACTGAGTTTCTTGAACCCGGCCTGCCTCTTGCGTAAAACGGCGCCATGACAATGGCGTCCGACCCAAACATGCCCCCGCAATCCGGCCTCCTCTCCGCGGAGGCCAATCAGGCTGCCGCGCTCGCAGCCTACGGCGGCGTGCTCACCGTCGATCTCGACGCCATCATCGCCAACTGGCGCAGGCTCGAGAAAACGGCGGTGCCGGCTGAGTGCTCGGCGGTGATCAAGGCCGACGCCTATGGCTGCGGCACTGCCGAGGTCGCGCACGCGCTGAACAAGGCCGGCTGCAAGACCTTCTTCGTCGCCACCATCGAGGAGGCGCGCACCGCCCGCGGGGCGGTGCCGGATGCCACGATCTACGTTCTCGGCGGCTATTTCCAGAACACCGGCGAGCACTACGCCAAGATCAACTGCCGTCCCGTGATCGGCGACCTCAATGAACTCGCCGAATGGGACGTGTTCTGCCGCCGCACCGGCTGGTCCGGCGGCGCCGCGATCCACATCGACACCGGCATGAACCGGCTCGGGCTCACACTTGCGGAGGCGCAGGCGATCATCCCCCGCATCAATGCCGGCGATCACGGCATCACGCTGGTGATGAGCCATCTGGTCTCGGCCGAGCAGCTCAACAGCCCCGTCAACGCCAAGCAGCTTGCAGCCTTCCGCGGCATCGCCAGCGAATTCTCCGGCGTGCCGGCAGCGCTGGCCAATTCGTCAGGCATCTTCCTCGGTGCGCCCTTCCAGTTCGATCTGGTACGGCCGGGTGCCGCGCTCTATGGCGTCAATCCGACGCCGGAGGCTGACAACCCGATGCAACAGGTCGTCGACCTGAAGGCGCGCATCGTGCAGATCCGCAGCATCGAGCGCGGCGAAACCGTCGGCTACGGCGGCACCTGGACGGCGCGGCGGCCAACGAAGCTCGCGATCATTGCGGTTGGCTATGCCGATGGCTATTTCCGCGCCGCCAGCTCCAACGACGGCACCCGTGGTGCCGAGGTGATCGTTGCCGGCAAGCGCTGCCCGGTCGCGGGCCGCGTCTCGATGGATTTGATCGCGATCGACATCACCGATCTGCCACCGAACGCGGCGCGGCGCGGCCACATGGTGACGCTGCTCGGCGAGGGCATCACCGTCGACGAACTCGCGCATCATTTCGGCACGATCGGTTACGAGGTGCTCACCAGCCTCGGTCACCGCTACGCCCGCGTCTACAAGGGCGGCAACGTGGTCGAGCCGCTGGCGAAGCCCGAGCCCGCACAAGCGGCCGAGCAGCCGCTCTCACCGCCAACGATCGAGCAGCCGTCGGCCCCGCCGCCGCTGCCGAGCTGACAGACGCACCGCTTATTTCTTCTGCCTGCTATCCAGCGCCGCCTTGCAGGTCGCGCTGAGCTGGTCGCGCTTGCCGTTAAGACAGGCGACGATACGGCCGCCGCCCGGCGCGATGCCGGCGCAGAATTTGTCATAGTCCGCCTTGCACGCACCGCGCGGATCGGCCGATTGTGCGGAAGCGGCCCCGGAGAACGCGACGGCGAACGCAATAGCGGCAAAGCTCAGTTTGGACATTGTATCTCCGGGTACGAGGCAGGAGCCGGTAGCTCTACATGAAGATTGCGACATTCAACATCAACAACATCAACCGCCGTCTGCCCAATCTGCTCGCATGGATGCGCGCGGCGAAGCCCGATGTTGTCGCGCTTCAGGAATTGAAGGCAAGTGATGGCGAATTTCCGGCAGCCGCGATCGAAAAGGCCGGCTACGGCGCAGTGTGGCGCGGACAGAAGACCTGGAACGGCGTCGCTATCCTCGCCCGCGACGCCGAGCCCGTGCTGACGCGCGACCGCCTGCCGGGACGCCCCGATGACCACGAGGCGCGCTACATCGAGGCCGCCGTGCGCGGCGTCATCGTCACGAGCATTTACCTGCCGAACGGCAATCCGCAGCCCGGGCCGAAATTTGACTACAAGCTCGACTGGTTTGCGCGACTGAAGCGCCACGCCAAAACCTTCATCAAGCAGGATCTGCCCGTGGTGCTCGCCGGCGACTACAACGTCGCACCAACGGAGATCGACATCTATCCGACGCGCTCGTGGGACAAGGATGCCTTGATCCAGCCGAAGAGCCGCGCGGCGTTTGCGTCACTCATCGAACAAGGCTGGTGCGACGCGATCCGCGAGACGCACGGAGACAAGCGCATCTACACGTTCTGGGATTACAAGCGGAACCGCTGGCCGCGCGATGCGGGGCTGCGGCTCGATCATCTGCTGCTGAGCCCTGCCCTCGTCTCACGCCTGGCGAAGGCCGATGTCGACAAGAGGATTCGCGGCGAGGACGGCGCGAGCGATCATGCGCCGGCCTGGGTGGTGTTGAGATAAGCCGGGTGCCGTGATGTCCGAAATGCAGCAGAGCCGATCGTGCTCACCACAAGTTCTTGCCGTCGATCACGTTCACCGGCACCGCGTCGAGATCGAAATCGTCGAACAGGCGTGCATTGACACCGACCTTGGGCTTCTCGAAATCGGGTTTTCCGGTCGACCAGTCCGGCGATTCCGAGAACGTCCCGCAGCCGCAGCTCGCGCAGAAATGATGCTTGACGGTGCGGCTGCCCCAGAGATAGGTCGCGACATTAT